>OZ241991.1:0-4800000 GCA_965204095.1 Bryobacterales bacterium
GGTCAAGGAAGCCATCTTGATCGTAGTCGAACCACCCGGTGCCGAATCCCGTGAACGGAAAGCTTTCCATCGCAAGGCCGAAGCGCCGCGTGGCGTCTTCGAATCGACCCTTGCCGTCATTGAGATACAACGTGTTCGTCTCGCGGGCCAGGTGTGTCATGAAGAGGTCGAGGTCGCCATCCTGGTCGAAGTCTGCCGTCGTCACGCCCATGCTCGCTTCCCGGCGGCCGTCGGCATTCAGGGCGGCGCCGGAAAACAGGGCTGTCTCCTTGAAGCGGCCATCGCCTTGGTTTTCCCAGAGTTGGTTGGGATTGCCGTCATTCGCAACGTAAATGTCGATGCGCTGGTCACCATTGAAGTCGGCGTGGATCACTCCGAGGCCGCTGCCAAAGGCTTGATCGATGCCCGCGTTCGCCGTGACGTCGCTGAAGCGGCCCTCGCCGTCGTTGCGAAGCAGCCGATCAGGAAGGGGGGCATAGACTGCCGGGTCGCAGTAGTCACGCGCTCCGGCGGGTTCATGGCATACTCGGTTCTTCTCGATCGAGAAGTCGACGTAGTTCGTGTGGAAAAGATCGAGGTCGCCGTCGGCATCGTAGTCGAAGAAAGCCGCGCTTGTGCTCCAGTTGTCTTCCGCTGTGCCGCTCCGCTTGGTGACGTCGCTGAAAGTCCCGTCGCTGTTGCCGCGGTAAAGCACGTTCGGGCCGAAGTTGGTGACATACAGGTCCGGAGTGCCGTCAGCATCGTAGTCGCCCACAGCCACACCCATCCCGTAGCCTTCGTCGCCCACTCCGGCCGTATCGGTGACATCCGTGAATTCGAGCTTGGCCGAGGGTGTGAGTTCGTTGCGGAACAGGCGGTTGCCCCTCGGGTGGCCGTTTGGGAGCGGGAAGGAAAACGGTTTGTCGGGAGAGCCCAGAGCAGCGCCTTGCAGCAGATACACGTCGAGGTCCCCGTCATTGTCGTAATCGAAAAGCGCGACACCGGACCCGGTGATCTCCGGCAAGTAGTATTCACCAGTAGCTCCGGTGAAATGTCGGAAACGAAGCCCTGTCTCTTCGGCGGCTTCACGAAACATGGGACGGTCTGATTCGTCGACTCTGTCTACCTGCTCGACAGCGCACGACTGGAGGATCAACAGCCCTTTCGCAACGGTAAGAAGAACTGCCCCGGCCCGCCTCGCCCCGTCCGCAGTCTGCTTGGAAGTCAGCGGCTTTGGCCTCCCAGCTTCTTGATAATCTGGTCGCTGATCGAGACGACCTCGCCTTGTCCGAGATCAGAGGCCCGCTCGCGAGCCTGCAGTGCGTAGCGGCGTGCGTTTGCAGGATCGCCGGCGCGGGCATAGGCTACGGCAACGTCGAGCATGTATTTGGGTGTTTCCGCATCCTCGGGGGTGAGTGTCTTCAGGAAATGCTTGAGCCCTTCGCCGGTCTCGCCGCGTCCAAACAGAATACGGCCCAAGTGAAAGTGCGCCAATCGGTAGGTCGGTCGATGCTGCACTGCCAAACGATATTGTTCTTCGGCTTCCTTCATGCGGCGCTGGGCTTCGAGCATCTGACCAAGATTGCTGTGGGCTTCGGCGAAAGAAGGATCAGCTTGGATGGCTCGGCGGAACGCCTTCTCGCCTTCCGAGTAGCGGGTTCGTTCTGCTTGGAAAACACCGTAGTTGTAATGAAGGTCTGCGCGATCGGGATTCCTCTCTGACGCGGCGTTGTAGTGACGCGCCACGTCCTCGGGCCGCCCTAGTCCACCGTAGAGCGAGACAAGATTCACGTGCGCCTCGATCAGACTCGGGTCGACGACGAGGGCTTTTTCGAATTCGTTCACCTGCGGCCGCGATATTGCCCGCTTCAGCCAAGGCAAGCCCTTGCAGATAGTGATGGTTCGAGGGCGCGCGCGCGAGCGAGGAGACCTCGAGCAGCAATGGGTCCTGCAAGTCTTCCCCGGAGTTGTTCTCCTGGAACAGTTCGAAGTGGGCCTTTGCTTTCTTGTGGTCTCCGCTGGATCGATAGGCCTGGGCGAGCGAGTAGTGGGCGGCTCCGAAACCAGGTAGGAGCTTGATTGCGCTGCGGTAATGCTTGATTGCCGCCTGAACGCCGTCGCGCGAGGCGATGGCGCGGCCGAGGCCGTAATGCGCGAGGGCGGATCCGGGTGCTTGCTCGAGAGCGGAGCGGTATTCGCGTTCACTTCCCTCGTTGTCTCCTCGCGAGAACAGAATTTTTGCTAGCTTGATGCGGGCGGGCAGATACCGGGGGTCGAGAGCCAGGGCTTTGCGAAGCGAAGCCTCAGCGGCTTGATCCTGGCCAAGCAGGAACCGCACCGTTCCAAGGTAATATGCCCATCGGAACTCGCCGGCCGCGAGAACGTGGGCGCGCTCGTAACACGCCGCTGCGGATTCGTATTGCTTGTAGGCATGCAGAATCATTCCGAGCCGGCCTGACGCAGCCGCATCTGCCGGATTCCGTTGTGCCTGCAGGAGAGCTTCTTCGATATCCACGCGGGCGGCGTCATGGATGGCTTCTACTTGGAGGCGAGGCAGTCCCGGAGGAACGGCCTGAGCGCTGTCCGGTTTGTCGGGAGGGCCGGAGCAGCCTAGAATGATGCCGATCGCGATACCGCTCAGCAACCTCCCTGTAGCCGTATCCGACACGCTCCCCATCGTAGATTTTCATTTTGGGCAAGTCAACGAAGGCGAAACGGGTCGAGACGTCGCGCAGGTCATCCTCGGAAGAGGTTCGGTAAGGCAAGACCGTGAGACAAGACCGCAAACGGCTCCGAAGAGACAGCGGGACGGAGAGTCCGCCGCGTGGCAGGCGACTGTGGCTCTTTCGCATTGCGTCCGTGATCGTGCTGCCGGTAGTCATCCTGGCTCTTCTCGAGACGGGTTTACGAATCGCGGACGTGGGCCACCCTGCTGCATTCTTCGTCAAAGCCGCTGAGCGGGGTTTCATCCAGACGAACCAGTTCTTTGGCCGCCGTTTCTTTCCCGCTTCAATCGCCCGTACACCCGAGGTCGAGCGGTTTCCGAGCGTCAAGGATCCGGGAACGTATCGAGTCTTCATCCTGGGCGGCTCCGCGGCCATGGGCTTCCCCGAGCCGGCGTTCGGCGTTGCAAGGGTGCTGGAGTCCTTGCTGGAGGAGGAGTACGAGGGTCTTGACGCCGAGGTGATCAACGCGGCTATGACCGCTGTGAATTCCCATGTCGTCCTGCCGGTCGTGCGCGAGTGCGCGCGCTATGAGCCGGACGCGCTTGTTGTCTACCTCGGAAACAACGAGTTTGTAGGGCCGTATGGGCCATCTTCCGTTTTTGGCGCCCCGGGAGCTCCGCTGCCGGCTGTCAGGGTCGCGATCCGGGTAGGCGCCACCCGGACCGGTCAGTGGCTTCGGAAAGCCGCTCGACTGGGACGCGCCGGCGAAGCGCCGAGTGAGTGGCGGGGTATGGCCATGTTCCTCGAAAACCAGGTTCCCTGGGGCGATCCGCGGGCGGAGCAGGTTTACGATTACTTCCACGCCAATCTGGAAGATATCTGTCGCGCGGGACTGGACGCCGGAGCCCGAGTGCTGCTCTCCACGGTCGCGGTGAACCTTGCGGACAGCGCGCCGTTTGCATCGTGGAGTCCTGAGGTCGATGCGAGGCCCCTCCGTGAGTGGGAAGCGGCTTACCGGGATGGTGCGGCGCATCAGGCGAAAGGACAATACGCTGAGGCGGTCGAGAGTTTTGAAATCGCATCCGGCATCTATGACGGTTCGGCGGACCTGCAGTATCGCCTCGGTCAGTGTTTGCGGCAAGCCGCTCGGGCTGATGAGGCTCGTCGGCATTTCGCTCGGGCTCGGGACTTGGATACGCTTCGGTTCCGGGCCGACTCGCGCTTGAACGCGATGATTCGTGAAGTGGCTGTAACGCTACGCCGGGAGGGGCTTGCCCTGATCGATGCAGAGAAGATCTTCACGGAAGCGAGTCATGACAGGATCCCAGGCGCAGATTGGTTTTATGAACATGTTCACTTGCGTTTCAGCGGCAACTACCTGCTGGCCCGAGCCATTGCCCATTCGCTTCGTGAGGATCTGAAACGGAAAGGTGTCCGAAGAACCGGTCAGACCCCCAGCAGGGAAACGATCGCCGGGCAGATGGCATTAACTCGTTGGGACTGCTACCGGATGTGGCGAGACATCGCCGAACTGATGCAGCAACCTCCCTTCCTGAATCAACTCGATGATGGCGATTCCCAGGGGGCGATTGCCAAGCGGCTTCGCCGCCAGCTAGGGCGTGGGGCACTGCCTGAGTTGAAAGCTGAGGCGGCTAGGGTCTACGAGTCCGCCTTGGCCCGGGCTCCCGGAAACCCTCATCTCCGCCGCCGCTACGCCGAGACCCTGGATGCCTCAGGCTCGCCCCGGCAGGCTGCCGGCCAGTGGCGGGTTCTCCTCGAGGCGGTGCCGGATAACCTCTACTGGCTGACCTCGCTCGGGGCATCTGCACGGGAGTCTGGCGATCTCGATGAGGCGTCACGTGCGTTTCGGCATGTCCTTTCTTTGGACCGCCGAAATGCTGCTGGGCATTTTGGCTTGGGTTCTGTTTTGCAGGAACAGGGGATGCTGGATGACGCCGCCGGGATGTACGAAGAGGCGCTGCGGCTGCGGCCGGCCTATCCGGAGGCGGAGAACAACCTGGGGCTTATTGCGATCGAGCGTGAGCACATCACGGATGCCGTAGACCGCTTCCACCGCGCGATCGAACTGCGGCCTGCGTTCGCGGAAGCGCATGAGAACATGGGAATAGCCCGTCTTCACTTGGGACAGGTGACTGCTGCCCGAGACTCCTTCCGCCGGGCCATCGACGCCGATCCGGAGTCAGGATCTCCCCGCTACCACTTGGGGGCTTCGCTCGCAGCGGAGGGACTTTTTTCCGAGGCATTCCCCCTGCTGAACGAAGCTGTCCGCCTCGATCCATTCTCGGCGGAGTCTCATCATGCTCTGGCTGGCGTCCTCGCGGCTAAGGGAGACATGGAGCAGGCGCTGTCTCACTTCAACGAGGCGATCCGGCTGAAGCCTCTATTCGCGGAAGCTCTTTACAACAGGGGCCTTCTGCTGGCGCGGCAAGGACGCTTCCAGGCCGCCATCTCCTCCTACCGCGGGGCGGTTCAAGCGCGGCCGGAATATCCCGAGGCCTGGAACAACATGGGAACAGCGTATGCCCGGCAGGGTAACCCGCAAGAAGCGGAACGCTGTTTCGAAGAGGCCGTCAGATTACGTCCGGGCTTTCAGGATGCGCGCCGCAACTTGGCGAACGTTCAGTCTGTGCTTTCTGGAAGGTGACCTGCTATCTGGCTCCCCGGTCTAGCTGCTTGAGCATGCTGCGCGCGGCCTTGCGCAGGCTCGCCTCGGTGCTTTGTGCGGCGCGCTCCAAGTGCGCTCGGGCTTCCGTACCGCCGCCGGTCTTCACCAGAAGGACGCTTAGCTCGAAACGGTATCGCAGGTTCTCGGGTTCTGAACGCACCGCCGCTTTGAGATGCGTAACGGCGGATTCGAGGGCGGCAAGGGCGAGCAAGCCGGCGAGGTTGCGGTGGGCCATGGCGTAGTCTGGCATGGCGCGGATGGCCTCCCGAAACATGGCCTGCGCGGCCGTTGTCTTGGCTTGCGCGGAGTACACGACGCCGAGATTGTTGTAAGGTTCCGCTAAGTCGGGGTGAAGCCTGCGGGTTCGCTGTAGAGTCGAGATGGCCTTCTCATGCCGGCCTGCGCGATAGTATGCGTCGCCAAGCGCGTTCAGAACGGAAGGCTCCTCGGGAGCGTGAGCGGCGGCTTTTTCAAGTGCTTTGACCGCGCTCGCAGCGTTCCCCGCTGCGATGAGGGCTAGTCCCATGCCTCGAGATGCGGGCCAGAATGTCGGGGCCCGTGACAATGACTGTTCGTACGACTGGATAGCCTCCTCCCAGCGGCCTGCTGCTCGAAAGCCCTCGCCGAGTTCGAACACGAACTCGTAACTGGCATGTTCGTGTTTTCTGAGCAGTGATTGGAGTCGGCCCAAGCCTTGTTTCAGATTAACCTCGTCCTTTACTTGCGCCACTGCGAGATAGAGTTCGTCTTCAACGCTTGCAGGTTTTCCAGGGGGGTAGTAGATGACCACTTCGCCGCGGTAGGGTTTGCGCTCGACGATGCCTCCCGGCATTGGAGTCCGCGATATCAAGTGATCGGTGAGACGGACGTGAATCGCGTCTTCCGGCCGGCGCTTTTGCATGTGGCAACTCAGGCATTCGTTCGCCGCGGGATGGTCGCCATGCTGGATCGCGAGCGGGATTTGCTGCTCGTGGCAATCCAGGCAAGCTCGTGAGTAGAACCGCGTCGCTTCGTCCCCTCGAGGCGCGTGGTGAGGATCGTGGCAAGTCGTGCAGGTAAGGGCCCCTTCGCTCGCGGTGAAGCAAGCTGATTTTCGAAGCCGGTAAACTGCATTGACCACCTCGAACTTCTCGTCCCATGAAGTGCCGGGCCGGTGATCGAAGTGCAGTACGGATTCGCTGAGCGGCTGGCCGGGCCGATACGAAAACGGCCCTTGGCCATAGCGCCGGATGGAGTGCGGAAGCCCCCGGCTCGTGGTCTCGAGGTGGCACTGCATGCAGATCTCGAGTTGACGGTCATTTGGCAAGCGCGCCGGATTCACGATGGAAGCTTTCAGTGCCGCCGGCTCCACTCCCTTGCTGGCCGCCGCTACATGTTCACGGCCGGGCCCGTGGCAACGCTGACAGTCGATTCCTTCCGGAATTCGGTCGGGATAGACCGGCGACTTCCATCTCGCATCCTGGCCGTCGGCGGCCTCCGGGTACCCGTTGTGACAGCTCATGCATTCGTAGTCGATTTCGCGGCGGAAATCCGGATGCGCAGGCTGGTCGTATCCGGGCGCCATCTCCCAGAAACCGCCTCGCTCCGAGTACCAGGTGAGAGGGAGTTGCAACAGCCGATTCTGTGGCGTGCGGTGGATATAGCCGCGGGCGTGATTCCCGGAGCCCATCACGTAGTGAATCTCTTTTTCCACCACGTTGATGTGCCCGCCGCCCGGCCCTTGTTGATAGCGCCGAATAAAGTAATGTCCTTCCCTTTCGAGCGGCAGATAGTAACGTCTTGACGCCTCGTGGTAGAAGGGCTTCCGCCCGCTGAAATCCGCGGCGGCGTTTTCGGGCATCAACGGGAAGAACGAGCGTCCCATCCCGGTCTGCCGGTACGTCGCTGCGGTCTCGGCGTGGCACGGAACGCACGCCGCCGGCTCGGCATACCCTGCATCGCCGCCGGACCTGGGAAATGGCTCGGCGCAGTCCCCGTGAGCGCTTGCCAGCACACTCGTGAGCAAAGCGCCGAGCAGCAAGGTCGAAAGAGGACGCCTGAGTCGCGGAGAGGGGATTCTGGGGAGGGCCGTGCAAGTGCCCTGTGGAGCCGGCCGCGGTCGAACGGCCGCGCCGTCGGCAGGACTTCCTTCGCGGGACGGCCTTGGGAGGAAATCGACTCTTCGGACAACCGTCCCTTGAGGACCGCTGCGCACATCTTCTCCTGCAAATCTGGACCTTGCCGGCTCCTTCAAAACGCCATCGTGACAGCGCCTCGAAGCATCATGCTGAGACCTGGCCTGCTCGGCAAGATGGTAACGTTGCTGAGCATTTCAGGCAACGTGCATTTGATGATTTCGCGATTCCCGGTCGGAACGGCGCAAGACAGCGCGCATCCCGGCGCTCTTCCGACGCGGCCCGGCGCGGCTTTGGCCACTTCGCCGCCGAGGCGGACTCGTTCGAAAAAGCCAGTCGCCCGAAGAAGACGATATGCCGTTCCCGCCTGTTCGCGGTACTGGCGGACCATGTTCTCTTGACACGGGCTGCCAGGCAACCTCTGCGCCCATGGGCGCAGAGATCGTCCGCCTCCGGCTCGATGATGCAGTGGCCGATCGCGCTATTTTTTACTGTGAAAAAACGCCTTGACATGCCCTTTGGGGTAGGCTAGGCTACCCCCAACCGTCGACAGGAGTCCAAGCGAGGTTAGTGAAATCTTACTTCCGCAGAGTATGTAAGTGGAGGCAAGATTTATCGACGGACTCTGGAGAATAGAATGAATCTGTTTTTGACAGTCAAGAGAAACTCAGGCTTTAGCAGAAGCGCGATCGGCACGATGCTGCTCGCGCTTGTCCTTTGCCCGATGCTGTTGGCGCAAACGGACCTTTCGACAATCCGCGGAACAGTGACGGACCCGACAGGGGCTGTCATTCCGGGGGTGACCATCACTTTGTTGAACACCGGAACCAGTATCTCGCGAACGGTGGAAACGAACGACGCGGGTGACTACGAGATCCCCCTGGTGGGTCCCGGCAACTACCGACTGACGGCCGAAGCGGACGGGTTCCAGACGTTCGTGGCCAGCGACATTCTCATCACCTCGCGTGAGACGCGGCGTCTCGCAGTCGAGCTCGCGCTCGGAACGGTGGCTACCGAGGTAATCGTCAGCGCCGGGGCGGCTGTCATCGAAACCGAAGGAAGCCAGATCACGGGCGGCTTCAACAATGACGATTTCATCGAGAGCCCGATGAGCTACAGCTTCTTCCCCCATGCGCAAATGATGACCCAGGCCGCTGTCCAGACGAACCGAGGCGGCTGGGGAATCCGCATCGCCGGGCAGGACCGCGGCCAGGCGCAGCAGCAGATGGATGGCGTCGCCAACGACGGCATCCTCAACCTCGTCAACAACATGAACGATTTTGAGGAGTTGAAGGTCCAGACCTCCGGCCAGTCCGCGGAATTCTCCCGCTCGGTCGGCTTGACGATGACCGGCAAGAGCGGCGGCAACGATTTCCACGGCCGCTTCTACTACGACGTGCTCAACTCGGCTCTGAACTCGCGGAATACCTTCGAAGCCAGGAAGACTCCCTTCAAACAGCACCGCTACGGGCTCAATGTCAATGGCCCGATTGTCAAGAACAAGACGTTCTTCTATTTCGGCTACAGCGCCATCCGTATTCCGTCTGGCAGCTTCCGCTTGATCAACGTCGCACCGGTGGCGTTTCGGAGTGGGGACTTTTCATCGGTAGGCAACCCGGTGACCGACCCGACTACGGGTCAGCCTTTCCCCAACAACCAAGTCCCGGAAACGCGCTTCAGCGACATCTCCCTGAAGGTCCAAGAGGAATTCCAACCCCTTCCCAACCGTGGCGATGACTTGACGCGAGCCAACAACTTCGAGTTCGTTCACCCCTTCCCGCAGGACATTCTCAAATGGGATTCGATCACACCGCGTGTAGACCACCACTTCGGCAACAAGAACAACCTTTACGTGAGGTTCATCAACCGCATCACACCCTACATCCTGGCGCGTGATTATCCTTGGGCCACCTGGACGCGCGAGCGCGATCATCACAACATAGTGGTGGCCGACACCCACATCTTCTCGCCCAACCTCGTGAATGAATTCCGTTGGGGATGGATCAAGGACTACATCATCGACGGTACCGATATCGAAGGAGTCAGCCCCGTTTTCGGTGACGACGTCGTGCAGCGCATCGGTCTGCAAGGTGTCAATCCGCAAGGGTTCAGCGCCATGGGGTTCCCGCGCATGGATATCGTTGGGCTGCAACCGATGCGAGTCCGGCAGGGCGGCGTCGTGCTGGACGAGAGGAACTTCCACTACTCCAACTCGACCACTTGGACCAAGGGCCGCCATGTCATGAAGTTCGGAGTGCAGGTACGAACGTTCAGGGACTTTGATTCGACGGTCAAGGAAGGGACCTACGGGAACTTTAATTTCGACGGTCGTATCACGGGTGAGCCTTACGCCGACTTCCTGCTCGGTATTCCGGGTCGCAGTCGCCGGGTTGATCCTCTTACCAATCGAACGAGGACTTCCTACGAATCCGGTTTCTTCTTCACGGATACCTTCAAGGTCTCCCAGGCTCTGACCGTCGATTGGGGTCTGCGCTGGGATTACTTCGGTGCGACCACTTATAATGACGGCCTGCAATTCAACTGGGATCCCACCACGGGCAACGTCGTCGTCCCGCAGGCGGCTCTAAGCAACATCAGTCCTCTTTATCCCGACAGCATTAGCGTAGTCGGGGGGGAGGTTGTGCCGACCTCGAAAAATACCAACTTCCGGCCGCGGGTCGGCATCGCATACCGATTTGCCAATGACCTGGTGCTCCGAGGTGGCTATGGCCAGTTCAGCGAGTATTTCGGACGCTTCGCCCGGGGTTTCGGCGGTGGTCCTTTCGAGATTCAGGAAGACTATCGAAACGAGATCGTCAACGGTCAGCCGCTGTTCGCGTTCCCGAACCCATTCCCTGATCTGAGCTTGGCGAATGTCCCGTCACAGAACATCTCGGGCTATCCCTTGGACACCAATAACGGTGTCATCCACCAGTTCAACTTGAGCATCGAGAAACAGGTCAGATCGATGGGCTTCCGGGTCTCATACCTCGGATCGCGCAACCGCGGCATGAACTACAGCATCAATATAAACAAGCCCGCTCCAAGCCTCGAACGCTTTAGTCCTTCTCGTCGCGTGTTCCCGCAGTTTGTCTCCACCAGCTTCTACAGAAACAACGGTGAGGGCAACTACGACGCTTTGCAATTCAAGGTCAACCGCAGGATGGGCGATGTTCAGATGGATGCTCACTATACGTACTCCTCGAACATGTCGAACATGCTGAACCGTGAAAACCCTTACGCGCCGCTCGTGTGGAATCGTGAAGCGTTCAACTCGCGGCACCGCGGCGTGATCAACATAAGCTGGGACATTCCCGTCGGCCACGGCAAGAAGGCCCTGGCGAATGCCCCGGGTGTGGTTGACGCCATTATCGGAGGATGGGCGCTGAGCTGGATCAGCTTTCTCCAGAGCGGCCAGTTCTTCTCTCCCAGCTTTTCAGGTGCTGATCCGTCGAACACGAACAGTTTTGGCGGGCTGCCGGACCGCATCAACGATGGCAACCTGTCCCCCGGAAGTCGTGAGATCACACGGTGGTTCGATGCTTCGGCATTCGCGACTCCGCCGCCGGGTCGCTTCGGCAACTCGGGCCTGAACATCCTTGAGAGCCCTGGATGGAACCTCCATCACCTCGGTATGTTGAAGCGATTCAACATTACTGAAAAGGTCTCGTTCATGCTGCAAGGTCTTTTCCAGAACTTGTTCAACACTCCTCACTACACAAGCCCAGCTGCCAACATCAGCCGTCCGGGTCAGGTGGCCATTATCACACGGACGATGGGGGGGGCCAGTGGGGGCCGAGAGAGGGCATCGAATCGGTTTATCTTTCTCCGCGGTGCGATCGAGTTTTGATGCGGAACCTGGGTTAATCGGGTTCCGGATCCTGACGGCAGCCGGTTCCAGCCGGCTGCCGGGCAGGATCCCTTGACCGGCGGGCCGTCCCGTGACGGGTTGCTGTCTTTCGAGTTGAAGAAACCGCCCGTAGGGGAGTTCGTTGGTGACCCGAAGAGATCGGGTTCCAAGGCTTCGAGCAAGTCGACTTGCAGGAGAAGCGGTTGCGATTGCCGGCATCAAGGGCTCAGGATCGTGATATGACTCGGCGCGGCCTTCTCTCGACGCTTGCTGCGTCCCTTGCCGTTGGTTCAAAGGCGTCGCCTCCCGCCGGACGGCTCCAAGCCGGGGCTGCCGCGAGCAACATCACTCCTCTGCTCGGCATCTCGCTCGACGGGCCCATCTCGCAGAACGGTCCGGCCACTCATGTTCATGACGAGCTGCATGCGCGTTGCCTTGTCCTCGGTGACGAAAATACGCAGATCGCCATCGCCATTTGCGATAGCACGATGCTGTGGAAGGATCTCATCGACGAAGCGAAAGCCATCGCATCCAACAAGACCGGCATGCCGCCTGAGCGGATGCTCATCGCCGCGACCCACACTCACAGCACGCCTCGGCTCGGCGTTCGCAACGGAGAACTCGAGCGCTGGTACCGCGGCTTTCTGCCGCGCCGTATCGCCGACGGCATCATCCGCGCGTACAACAACCTTTCCCCTGCTGCGATTGGGTGGGACTCCGTTCAGGTTCCCGAGTTCGTGTTCAATCGCCGCTGGTTCGTCAAGCCGGAGTCCATTCCGCCGAGTCCCTTTGGTGAAACAGGAGACCGGGTTCGTATGAACCCGCCCGCGGGCAGCACGGTCTTGATTCGGCCCGCTGGTCCCGTTGACCCTGAATTCTTCGTTCTCTCCGTGCGCCACGCTGACGGTCGTCCTCTGGCCCTTCTTGCCAGCTACGGGCTCCACTATGTCGGAGGGTCACGCCGGGGAGACATCAGCGCGGACTACTTCGGCCTGTTCTCCGAACGGGTTCGTGAGCTGATGGTGTCCGAACACTCGGACATGCCATTCGTCGCCATGATGTCCAACGGCGCGAGCGGCGACGTCAACAACATCGATTTCCGGAAGGAGCGGGAAAGGCGGCCACCCTACGTACGCATGCGGGAAATCGCTCACGACCTCGCCGAGAAGGCCGTCCGCATTTCCAAGGATGTGAAGTACCAGAAAGAGCTTACTGTCGAGGCCGCTCACAGTTATCTCCAGCTCGCAATCCGCCGGCCCGATGAACGCCGAGTCGCCTGGGCCCGCAAGGTTTGGGCCCAAGCCGAGGGGGCGGACCGGCTCACTCGGTCTCAGGTGTATGCGCGTGAGAACTTGGCGCTTGCCGAATACCCCACGGCCCTTCACGTACCGATGCAGGCATTGCGGATCGGCAGCCTGGGTATCGCGGCGATACCCTGTGAAGTGTTCGCGGAAACCGGCCTCGCCATCAAGAAGCACAGCGCTCTCAAGCCGGCGTTCACCATAGAGCTCGCCAACGGTTATTTCGGATATCTGCCGACCGCCGAACAGCACGAGTGGGGCGGCTACGAAACCTGGCCTGCCCGCTCAAGTTGTCTGGAAACAGAGGCGGAAGCCAAGATCCGAGCCGAGGCGCTACGACTGCTCAAGTCCGTTTCCCGAGCGTGAAGATTTTTTTGTAACCGATGTAACCGAATACCATACACCCAGCGTGACCAGGACAACCATGTTCAAGGGTCGGCGCAATATGAGAAGTTCCCCGGGTGAGCAAAGGATAACGTTCCCCTTCAGCTCGGGGTGCTGAAGCCGTTCAGTCTTTTTTTCCTGCCCCGGCCGGCTTAGTATGAGGACAGCGAGGCGGGAATCCTGGCCTGCATTTCTCCCCGCGTGACGAGGCGAAGTGCGGGAGAGGGCCGTCAGGACGAGGCGCGAACCGCCCGCGCCGGCAACACGGCTTGCAAGGTTTTTCACGAATCACGAGACACGAAACACGGCTTTTATGTTTTTCACGAGTCATGAAACACGAATCACGGACTTTACGGCCGTTCGGTTCGCCGTGGGTGCCAAGGGTCGGCCAACCCGAAAACGGCCGCCTGGACCACCGCACCGGCCGACAAGTCACTGCTTTATTGCGCGCGTTCGCGCGGCATGGCGCGGCAATCTTGTTGTCTGGTCGCTGCTTGCCTGCCCAGAATTTCCCGGTATTTCCCGTTATTTCCCGGTAAAAAATACTGCTCCAAAGCAAGTGTCGGCGAACCGTCAGCCGTTCTCGGCCGGACCCGCGACGAGCGCCTTTGGCCGCAAAATGAACCCATGCTGAGAAAGGGGAAAGTTCTCGATTGCACGAACAGGGGAACTGTTGATATTGCATTGACAGACAACCACGGACAAGAGTGGTCAGCGCCCACTTGCCACTGCTGGCTGGCGCCGGATAACGGGTGCCTGCTTGATATACTGCCAACAGGGATGATGCGTGTCGTTTCCCCCCCCTTCTTGTTGGTAGTTGTTCTTCTCTCGACTCCGGTTTTCGCTCAAACCGCCTCGCAAGTCGAGTTTTTCGAAAAGAACATCCGGCCGTTGTTTGCGAACAACTGCCAGGCTTGCCACAACCCACAAATGAAGACCGGCGGACTTGATCTCTCGACCGCTGAAGGCTTCATGCACGGGGGCGCGAGCGGACCTGTTGTCGACAAGACGAACCCCGCCGAGAGCCGACTGCTCAAGGTCACGAGTTACGACGAGCGGATCAAGATGCCGCCGACGGGCAAGCTCGGCCAGGAAGATCTCGATACGCTCCGCGCCTGGGTGGAGTCTGGCGCACCGTGGCCCGGCGCGCGGCAGATGGCCGAGAAACGACCCGAGCCGGCGACGCGAGAGTTCAGCGAGGAGGAAAGCAACTTCTGGGCATTCCAGCCGATGAAGGAGCCGGATCTTCCCCGCGTCAGGAATGAAGCCTGGATCCAGTCGCCGATCGACCGTTTCATTCTCGCCAGGCTGGAGGAAGAAGGGCTCGAGCCCGCGCCTCCGGCTGACAAGGCAACGCTGCTGAGGCGCGCATCCTATGACCTGACGGGCCTGCCACCCAGCGAGCAGGAAATCACCTCTTTTCTCGAAGACGATTCCGAGGATGCGTTCGACAAGGTGGTCGATTCGCTGCTTGCGTCCAAACGCTACGGAGAGAAGTGGGGACGCCACTGGCTTGACGTGGCGCGGTATGCCGACTCGACCGGCAACGACGAGGACCACCGCTATCCCTACGCCTGGCGCTATCGGGATTACGTCATTCAGGCCTTTAACGACGACATGCCGTACGACCAGTTCATCCGGGAGCAAATCGCCGGTGATTTGCTCCCGGCGGATCAGCCCGGTCAAGTGAATCGGCGCGGGACGATCGCAACGGGTTTTCTCGCCCTGGGGCCCAAAGCCATTGCGCAGCAGGACAAGAAGAAGATGCTTTACGACGTTTATGACGAGCAGCTCGACGTCGTTTCCAAAGCCTTCCTGGGACTGACGATCACTTGCGCCCGTTGCCATGACCACAAATTCGACCCGATCCTCACGAAGGACTACTATTCGCTGATCGGGATGTTCGCAAGCACGCGCAGCTTCAAGGACCCGACGACGCATGTGGCGAAGCTGTTATTCACACCGCTCGTTCCCGAGAAGGAGTACGCCGCCTACACGGCTCACCAGGACAAGATCGACGACAACAAGATCGCGATCACAAACGTGGTTGACGAGCAGCTCGAGGGGTACAGCAACAGCCTGAGTCCAAAGCTGGCGGACTACATGCTTGCCGCGCGAAAGACCGGGGACGGCGCATCGGTCGACGACGTTGCGAAAGCAAACGGTCTGGATGCGAAGATTCTTGGCCGCTGGGTGGAGTACCTCAAGCCCGGGTCCGTGCCGCAGCCGCACCTGACG
This sequence comes from Bryobacterales bacterium, assembly GCA_965204095.1. Taxonomy (GTDB): domain Bacteria; phylum Acidobacteriota; class Terriglobia; order Bryobacterales; family UBA6623; genus JAPPLB01. Next base: position 15,219 of record OZ241991.1, read on the forward strand.
GAATGGCGAGAGGCTTCGGCTGACGAATTGGAGGAAATCGCTCAAAGCTACCAGCAACGCTACCGGGAACGGCTCGATGAGTGGCATGCACGCCTGGCGAAATGGCGCGCGAGCGTCGCCCGGAGTCTGAAGGCGAAGAACATGCCGCCGCCGATGAAGCCCAAGTTCGTCCCCGGGGAGGATCGTTTCTTTCACGAGGTTTCGCTGGTCAAGGGAGGCCCCTTTGCCCTGGACGAAGAGGACCGCGAGAAGGTGTTCAGCCGGGAAGCGCGCGACAAGCTGGCCGAGTTGAAGGCGCAGGAGAAGAGGCTGAAGGAGGCGACGCCGCCGGAGCCCGACATGGCGTGCGCCGTCCAGGAGGGTGAGGCGGTCGATCAGAAGGTCTTTGTCCGGGGCGACCATGGGTCGCCGGGCGCGGACGCTCCCAAAGTCTTTCCGGCGATCCTCGAAGGCCACGATCAGCAACCCGTGTCCACAGGCAGCGGCCGGTTGGAGCTAGCCGACTGGCTGACCAGGCGGGACCACCCGCTTACCGCCCGGGTGATGGCGAACCGTATCTGGCAGGGTCACTTCGGACAAGGGATCGTTCGAACTCCGAGCAATTTCGGCAAGATGGGCGAGCGCCCGACACATCCCGAGTTGCTTGACTACCTGGCGCTGCGTTTCATTGACAGCTCCTGGTCGATCAAGCAGATGCATCGCACGATCATGCTGTCGAGCACTTACAGAATGAGCAGCACAGTCAGCGACAAGCAGAACGCCGCCGACCCCCAGAATCGGCTGCTGTCGCACTTTCAAAGACGCCGGCTGGCGGTCGAAGAGATGCGCGACGGCCTGCTGGCGATTGACGGCTCGATAGATTTGACGATGGGCGGCACACTCCAAACTGGTTTCGGGACGGACCGTGAAAACAGCAACAAGCGCTTGAGCATGAATCCCGACGAGATCAATCGGCGGCTGATCTACATCCCGCTTCGCCGCGCCAACCTCGCCCCTTTGCTCAACTTGTTCGATTTCGGCGACGCGACGACGCCTTTGGGCAAACGCCCCGTGACGAACGTCGCGCCGCAAGCGCTCTTCCTGATGAACAGCGAGTTCGTCGCCGCGCGCGCCCGCAACCTGGCGAGCGACTTGCTGAACGATGATGCGGAAGACGATCCGCGCCGGATGAAACGAGCCTACCTGGCGACGCTGAACCGAGTTCCCGCGCCGGATGAGATCGCCGCCGGACTCGGCTATGTTTCGCGGTTGAAACAGCGCTTCCATGACACCACGGCGGACATTGATGCCTGGATGAGCCTGTGCCGAGTCCTCATGGCGTCGAACGATTTCATTTATGTAGACTAGGGGCAGATGGAACCGAAGCGGCCGAAGCTCCCGAGCAACCCGAGGGTCACCAGCCGGCGCGCGATGCTGCGCGACGCGGCCTGCGGGTTCGGCTACCTCGGTTTGGTGGACGCTCTCGCTGACGCCGGCCTGTTGCGGGCAGCGGCCGATGAGATGGGCGCACGTCCGCTGACGCCTCGCGAACCGCACTTCACGCCGAAGGCGAAGCAAGTCATTTTCCTGTTCATGCACGGGGGGCCGTCGAGCGTCGACACGTTCGACCCGAAGGAAAGACTCTTCAGGGACGCCGGCAAGCCGCTCCCCATCAAGCGGCCGCTGGCTTTCGACGACCAGCCGCCCGGCCCGCTGATGAAGCCGTTCTGGGAGTTCCGCCCAGGCGGGGGAAGCGGTATTCCCGTCAGCGATTTGTTCCCGCACATGCGGTCCGTGGTGGACGACCTGACGGTCATCCGCTCGATGGTGGGCGAAGGTGTCGACCACGGCGCGGCGCTGTTGCAGACGTTCACGGGGTCAAGCACTTTCACGCGGCCGAGCATGGGTTCATGGGCCGTATACGGTCTGGGTACGGAGAACCAGGACCTTCCCGGATACATCACGATCAAGCCGGCTCTCTCGCACGGCGGGGCGAAGAACTGGTCGTCCGCGTTTCTGCCCGGCGCTTTCCAGGGAACCGCCATCGGTCACTCGGGTCTCAAGATCGAGGAGTTCAAGGACGAGCCGATCGAGTATCTCGTCCACAAGGGTTTCTCCCAAGAGCAGCAGCGCTATGAGCTCGACATGCTGCAGAACATCAATCGCCGCCACGCGGAGTTGCGCAAGCACGATCCGGAACTGGAAGCGCGCATTCAGGCTTTCGAGCTGGCCTTCCGGATGCAGGTCAAGGCTCCGGAGGCCTTCGAGGTCGAACGGGAGTCCGATGCGACGAAGAAGCTCTACGGCTATGACGAGGAGGTCACCAAAGACTTCGCGTGGCAATGCATGCTGGCGCGCCGCCTGGCCGAGCGGGGCGTGCGATACATCCAATGCACGCACAGCTACAAGTGGGACCAGCACAGCGACCTCTTCCGAAAACACACGCAGAATGCGGCTGAAGTGGACAAACCCATCGCCGGCCTGATCAAGGATCTCAAGTCCCGCGGCATGCTCGACGATACGCTCGTCATTTGGGCCGGCGAGTTCGGACGCACTCCCGTTTCGCAGGGAGGGGACGGACGCGACCACAATCCCTACGGCTACACCATCTGGATGGCCGGGGGCGGTCTCAAGCCTGGGTTCGTGTATGGGGCGACGGACGAAATCGGCTACCATGCCGTTGAAGACCGCATGCACATCCACGACTTCCACGCGACGGTGCTCCACCTGCTCGGCTTCGACCACGAGAAGCTGACGTACCACTACAGCGGGCGCGACTTCCGCCTGACGGACGTGGCGGGCGTAGTCGCGAAGAAGATCATCGCGTAGCAGGTTGCCGCCACAGTGATTTCCTGGCGGGACCTGGTCAATGAAATACGCATGTAAGTTATTGATTCTTCGTTCGACAAGCTGCTTGAAACTCTCTCGAGGGGATGCCAGCCTGCCTTTCTTATTACTTGACGGCCGTGGATAGTGGATAGTGAAAAACCTTAGAGGCCATGTTTTGTGACCCGAGGGGTGAAGGAGGCGAAAAAAGGCCGTGTTTCGTGTCTCGTGATTCGTGAAAAACCTTTAACCTGCATTTCTCACCAGGTGGCGAGAAATGCAGGTCAGATCCAGCCGGCAGCGATTGCTATGGCAAGGAGCAAAAGCATCACGCCCACCAGGCGTCGCACCAGGGTCATGGTGACCTTCGTTACGAGCTTTGCGCCGAAGTAGGAGCCGACGAAGGCGGCGATGGTCGCCGTGAGCAGCAACCTCAATCCGTCTCCGGTGAACAGGGAGCCGGCTTGTTCGCTCCAAGCCGCGGCGCTGTAGACGGCGAGGCGGGTGACGTCGACGGCGACGGCGCACAGTACGCCGGTGCCGATGAAAGCTTCTTTCGAGAGTCCAGCATTCACTAGGAACGCCGAGCGAAGAGCGCCCTGGTGGCCTGAGAGACCGCCGAAGAAACCGGACGACAGACCGCCCAGCGGCAGGATTTTCGGACTGAAACGGAGCCGGTCAAAACCCGGAAGGAGATCGAGCAGCGCAAACGCTCCAATGAGGATTCCCATGACAAGGCCGATCACGGTGACCTCGAAGTCACGGCCGGCGAGCGCGTACGCCGCCAAGACGCGGCGCTCAGCCATGCTTGTCAGCAGCAGCGCACCCAGGTAGGCAGCCGGGATTGCAGGCAGGCCGAACCGCAAGAACACGGGCCACGATGCATGGCGCCCCACAAGCCCCACCTTGAACAGGTTGTTCAGCAGGTGGACAATCGCCGTGACGCCAACGGCCATCTCCAGCGGGAAGAACAGAGCAAAGACAGGCATGAGCAGCGTGCCCAGTCCGAAACCGGAGTAGAGGGTGAGGGCAGCGACAAACAACGCCGCAAGCGAGACGAAGAAGAGTTCCATCAGCGACTTTCTAGAGCTTAACGCGAGCCCACTTCTTGCCGACTTGCATCGTCAGCTCGCTAAGACCGTCCGCGACCTCGAAGCTCATGGCCCGGTGCTTCTTTCCATTGATGGAAACCGCGCCTTCCTTCAGTTTACGATTCGCCTCGGCGCCGGAACTGCAAAGTCCGATTGTGCGGAGAAGCTTGTCGATGCGGATCACGGAATCGCCATGGACTGTCTCCGGCAAGTCGTGAATCGGCATGTCGTCGGGAGCTTGGCGTTCCTGCACGACCTTCCGAAACACGGCAGCGGCCCGCCCGGCATCTTCAAGGGAATGATAGTCGGAGACGATGCGCAAGGCGAGATCGTGCTTCGCCTGCATCGGGTGTAGGGACCCAGATGCAATGTCCGCTTTGAGCGAGTCGATTTCCGGCATGCTCATCCCGATCAACAATTCGTAGTAGCGGAACATCAGCTCGTCGCTTATTTGCATGACCTTGCGATACATCACCTCGGGCGGTTCGGTGACTCCGATGTAATTGTCCAGCGACTTCGACATCTTTTGAGCGCCATCCAGACCTTCGAGCAACGGCGTCGTGGCGATGATCTGGGGCGCCTGACCGTAGTCGCGCTGGATTTCGCGGCCGACGAGGAGATTGAATTTCTGATCTGTCCCGCCCAACTCCACATCCGCCTCGATCGCCACGGAGTCGTAGGCCTGTACGAGCGGGTACAGGAGTTCGTGGATACTGATGGGCCGGCCTGCCTGGTAGCGCTTGCTGAAGTCGTCACGTTCCAGCATACGGGCAACGGTGTAGCGTGAAGCCAATCGCATCAGGTCTTCGTAGCGCAACGGCATGAGCCACTCGTTGTTGAAACGCAACTCGGTTTTTTGGGGATCGAGGATCTTGAACGCCTGCTTTTTGTACGTCTCGGCGTTCGCTTCGACTTCCTCGCGCGTCAGGGGCGGCCGTGTGGCGCCGCGGCCGGAAGGGTCGCCGATCAGCGCGGTCGCTGCGCCAACTACGAAGATCACGGTATGCCCGCATTCCTGAAAGTGACGGAGCTTTCGAATGACAACCGTGTGGCCGAGATGGATATCAGGCGCCGTGGGGTCAAAACCGGCCTTTACCCGCAGCGGCCGTCCTTCTTTCCGAGCGGCGATGAGGCGCTGCTCCAACTCGTCTTCGGGGATGATCTCGACGAAGCCCCTGCGCAGATATTCCAGTTGTTGGTCGATGGTCATGGATGGGGAGGAGGCTTTTGAACAGGCATGTCGAGCGGCTCGGCCTTACCAGCGTGCTCTTGGCGCCATGTTGGCCCGTCCCTGGAATCCCCCCGAGCGCGTTGTTCCGTTGAGGCCGCTATCAGGTCCTCATGACCCGGCGGCCCTCGATACGAAACTTGCCGCTCAATACAATGTTAATCGCTTCGGTATAGAGTCGATGCTCCTCCGAAAGAATGCGCGCTGAGAGCGCCGCTAGAGTGTCAGCGTCGTTTACGGGTACGACAGCCTGGGCGACGATGGGCCCCGAGTCCAGACCGGCGTCTACAAAATGAACCGTACAGCCGCTGAACTTGACGCCGTGCTCCAGGGCTTGCTGCTGCCCGTCAAGTCCGGGAAACGAAGGCAGCAGCGCCGGATGGATGTTGAGGATGCGATTCGGAAACTGCTCGACGAACCAGGCGCTGAGCAGACGCATGAAACCCGCCAGGCAGACCAGGTCAACCTGTTTCTGCTTGAGCAAAGCGACTATCCGGCGGTCGTACTCTTCGCGCTCGAGGCCCTTGGACGGGATGCAAACGGCCTCGAGTCCCATCGCACGAGCCGTTTCGAGTCCCTGTGCGTCCGCCTTGTTGCTGATGACGATCGCAATCTCGGCCGGGATTTTTCCTGCTTGCACGTTCATGGCGATTGCCTGAAAGTTCGACCCGCGCCCGGAAAGGAGGATGCCAAGCTTCTTCATTCGTAGACTACCCGCCTCCGCCCTTGCTCGACGACGCCGACCTCGTACACCCGTTCTTTCAATGAAGCCAGCAACCGTACAACCCGATCCCTGGCTTGCCGCGGCACGGCAACGATCATGCCCAAACCCATATTGAAAGTCCGATAGGCCTCTTCATCCGCGAGTCCGCCGATCTCGCAAAGATGGTCGAATACCCGCAGCTTCGGCCAAGCGTAGGTCCTCACACGAGCAACCAATCCATCCGGCAACATGCGCGGAGTATTGTCAGTGATGCCGCCTCCCGTGATATGGGCGGCCCCGTGGAGCAACCGTTGATCCATCAATGCCCGCAAAGGTCTCAGGTAACTCCGGTGGATCTTCAGCAACTCACGGCCCGCCGTGGTGCGCAAGGCCTTGACTTGCTGATCGAGGCCGTATCCCGCGACCTCGATGAAGAGCTTTCGCGCGAGTGAATAGCCGTTGGTATGGAGCCCGGTCGAGGGGAAGCCGAGCAGCATGTCGCCTTCACGCACATGCCGGGGACTGATCAGGCGCTTCTTCTCCGCCGCTCCGACAATGAACCCCGCCAGGTCATACTCGCCCTCGCCGTACATGCCGGGCATCTCGGCGGTCTCTCCGCCGATCAGAGAGCAGCCGTTCTCGCGGCAGGCTTTGCTCAAGCCCTTGACGACCTGAGCGGCGACCTCCGCTTTCAACTTACCTGTAGCGAAGTAGTCCAGAAAATAGAGCGGCCGCGCTCCCTGCACAGCGATGTCGTTCACGCAATGATTGACGAGGTCCTGGCCGACGGTGTCATGTTTGTCCATGCCGAAGGCGACCATCAGCTTGGTACCCACGCCATCCGCCGAACTCACCAGCACCGGGTGTTCGAATCCGGCAGCTTTCAAGTCGTAGGCTGCTCCGAAAGCTCCGATGCCCGCCAGAAGATTGTCATCGAATGTTCGCCGAGCATACTGCTTGATCCTGGATGTAGCACGCTCCGCCTCGTCGATATCAACGCCGGCGTCGGCATACGTCAGTGAGCGCTTTCGGGCCATGGGAATCAGGTATTATCGCACCCCAGCCTCGAGAGTCCTTTGGGGGTTGTCGTCTGTTTGTTCTTTTCGCGCCGCTGCCACTACTGAGGCGCCGAAGCCCCGATCCCTGAAAGGATACCGTTTCCGCTACGTGTTGTTGCTGATCGCCGATGATCCACGGCGCAATCGACGGATGTTACGGAAACCCGATCGTCAAGATGCCCGATATGGAATCGGTGTCATCTGAGATGGACTGCTGTGGAATGACGTTTCTGAACTGATTTTCGGCCCATTGTTGAGATTCAAGCCACCGTCAAGAAACCGTAAAAACTCGCGTATCAAGAGGCGTGGGTACTGGTGTTTCAGGCGAAAGCAGACGCTCCAAAACCGTGTAATAGCAACGAGAGAAAGGAGGAGGAAAACCATGAAAGAAGCCAACCTTATTGAGTCTCGCATAATATCCCGTCAATCGAAGCAAAGAGAAGACTGTTTCCAAAAGGCCGTGACCAAGCGCGGTTTGCGTTGCATGCGGCGCAGCGCCCGGCGGGCACGACGGCTCAGCTGTCCATAGTCTTTGGGACAAACATTGGGCAGTTCGTGCTGCTTCCAGTACGACCAGATGTATTCCACCGGATTCAACTCCGGCGCATACGCCGGCAAGTATTCCGTCACGATGTGGCCCTCGGAGAGTTCGATGAACTCCCGCACCAGGCGGCCGCGGTGGGCCGACAGCCGGTCCCAGATGATCAACAACGGTTTGTCGATCTGACGCACGAGCGCTTTGAGAAAGTCGATCACCTCGGCTTGTCGGATCGCGCCGGGATAGAGCCGGAAGTAGAAGTTGCGCAACGTCAGCCCGGCTGAGACGGAAAGCTTCTGCCAGTTGAAGTTGAACTGCAGCACGGGCGTCTTCCCGCGCGGCGCCCAACTACGGCAGCGGTGCGGTTTCTGACTCAATCCGCTTTCGTCGATGAAGACCAGTGTGCGGCCTTCGGTGCGGGCTTTTTTTTTAGGTCCGGCCAAGTCGTGCGCTTCCAGGTGCGGATGGCCTCCTCGTTGCGCTCGCGCGCCTGGCCGACCGGGCGTTGCGGGCTCCAGCCCAGCCCCCGCAGGACCTTCCAGACGTGCCCTTCGTGGTAGTCGACCCCGAACTCGTCCCGGATCAGGCGAGCCACCCGCGGGCAAGTCCACAGCGGCGTGGGGAAGCCGTGCGCTTCGGGACCTTCGAGCAACAACGCCGTCAAGCGTTCCCGTTGCGCGGCGTCCAGCAGCGGCTTGCGTCCGGCGCGCCCGGCGCGCCGCAGCGCAGCAGCACCCTGTTGCAGATATTGCCGCCGCCAGACACTGACCGTTTGCCGCGCCACCTTCAGCCGCCGAGCCGTTTCCGACTGATTCAGACCTCGGTCAAGCAGCCGCATGGCCTCGAAACGGCGCTTCTCCAGCGCCTCAAAATCCCGCTTCACTCCTTTGGGGTTGCCCATACCTATTAGATGCTACAAACCACTCAAAGGAGTCATAATATTTTGCGGGACTCAATAGTATGAAGCAGGCGCTCTTCCGGCTGAGTTGCGAACCCGACAGGATAACCGCTTTGATTCTATTAGTATGGACACTTCTCAGCGGTCACAGTTACGCGAGGAGGATTTCACCTACGCGCTCGTGTTCTTGAGAACCTCTAGGGTCTCCTCGACCGACGCGTCCCCGTGCACGAGATGAGACAATGCCTCGACGAGCGCACGCGGGTTACGATGACCCCACACGTTCCGACCGATGACAGCCCCTGCGGCCCCGGCATTCAAAGCGCTCCTGACCATCGTGAACAGCGCACTCTCATGATCCAACTTGCTTCCGCCAAGCACCAAAACGGGTCGAAAACAGTTCTCCACAACAGCTTTGAAGCTGTCCTCCGATCCCGTGAACTCGGTCTTGATCAGGTCGGCTCCCAACTCCACACCGATACGGGCTGCCAACTGCACGTTCTGCGGAGTACGGAGATCCATGTGGGTGAAACCTCCGGGCAGCACCTCTGCCATCAAGGGCATGCCCCAGTTCTGGCACTGGCCCGCCAGGTTTGCGAGGTTGGCCAAAGTGTGCCCCTCCAACGGCGTACCCGGAAAGCCCATGCATGCAACTGCATCTGCCCCAAGCCGTAGCGCGTCCTCGACCGAGTAGAGAAGTCTCGATTCGGGCGCCTTGCTGAGCAGCGAGTCGCCTCCATCCATCCTCAAGATCACTCCCAAAGACTTCAATTCGGCGGCGTAGCGGCGAACCGCACCCGGGTTCGCCAGGACCGCGTCGGCGCCACCTTCGGCGACCTGGACGATGACCCGCCCGGGATCGGCCAACTCCGGGTACACGTGGATGCCGACGCCATGGTCGATCGCGACGACCAAGCTCCGCCCGTCGTCGCCGAACAGGCGTCCGAACCTTCTTTCTTTCTCTAGCGCGCTGTCGAACATCCACTCTCCTCCGGCCCCGGAGATCCAGGCGGCCTCGAGCTAAGACTTCCCCCGAACCGAGACGGTACGGGCGATATGACCGCTCTCGCGCAGCCAGTGCTCGGTTTTTTTCATCCCTTCTTTCAATGATACGCGCGGTGCATAGTTCAGCACACGTCGCGCCTTCGAAATATCAAAGGTGCCGGATTGCGTCCAACAGCAGATTTCGATACGGGTCAGTCCCGGCGTTCCACCAACAACTCGAGCGCCGCACTCGGACAGGAAGGCCCTACACTTCGCCCGGGCGAGCGAAATGCTGGGCAGAGGACCTCGGCCCGCCATTTTCACATAGTGTCCGAGGAACTCGCTCCAGGGAGTCTCCGCGCCGTCGCTGATGATGAAATCCTCGTTTACCGCCGAGTCCGTCCGGGCAGCCGCAAGGATGGCGTCCACTAGGTTGTCAATATAGACATGGTTGGACTTCCCGCGCCCGTCATCGATGAGCGTGAGCTTGCCGGCATCGATCATGGCCAGCAAGCCGACCGTCCAAAACGAGGACCGGGGCCCGTAAACGTTGGCTGGCCGGATAATGACCAATGGAAGATTCGTTTGCTCCGCATGCCGTTCGACCAGCCGTTCCGCCTCGATCTTGGAGTCGGAGTACGGGATTCCCGTCGTCCGGAATAGGCCGGTTTCATCTGTGTGTGCCTTGGGATCGATACCGTAGACGGCAATGCTGCTGATGTACACCAGCAACTCGACGCCCGCGTCCGTAGCTGCGTCCAGAACATTCGCCGTCCCGTCGACATTGACCTGCCGGAAACCCTCGGACGTGGTGCCGGCGTCGTGCATGAGCGCGGCGCAGTGGAAAGCCAGGGAGCAGCCCGCCATGGCTCGGCGAACGGACGCGGGATCCGTGACATCGCCTTCCACGATCTCGATGCCGATCGATGCGAGGCTGCGGGCTTTCTCCGGTGAGCGGACCAGGGTCCGTACTTCGGCGTTCTCCTCCTTCTGCAGTCGTTCTGCCAGCCGGCCGCCGATGAAGCCGGTCGCTCCCGTGACGAACGCCTTTTTGCCTGTGAGTCTCATGTCACACCGCCGGCCGAGTTGATAATTGGAAAACTGTTCGGTTCGGGAGGGTGCGCATCACAGCTCCATCCCAAATTTGTCCTCATACCAGTTCTTGAATTCCCCGGGACTCATCTTTCCGCCAGCTGCCACGTACTCCTCATCCGACATTTTGGCCCGACCTGCCACCCACAGCTCGGCGTCTTCCCCGACCAGATAACGAAGCTTCGGCTGATCGGTCTCGATGGCGCGTCGAATCGTCGCGGCGACCAATTCCGGCGGTGACGGGTCCTGGAGCCGCTTCTCGAAAACCGCCATGAGCCGGTTGAAAGACTGCACATAGGGTGATTTCGTCGGTCGCTCCAGGGCCATCGCCTTGTCAAAAATGGGCGTCTTGATCGCACCGGGCTCAATGATCGAAACCCGCACGTTGTATCGAAAGGCCTCCTGCGCGAGGGCCTCGCTGGCTGCCTCCAGCGCATGCTTCGACGACGCGTACGGTCCCTGAAACGCCATGACAAACCTGCCGGCGACGGAGGTCACGTTCACGATGTGCCCGCCACCTCGAATGCGCATGCCGGGCAGCACCAACTGCATCATGCGCCAGGCACCGAAGAAGTTGGTCTCCATGATGTCACGCAGGTCTTTTTCGGTCGTTTCCTCGATCGAGCCGCCGATCCCGATCCCGGCATTGTTGACCAGAATATCGATCCTTCCCGTCAATTCGAGCACGCCGGCCACGGCCGACTCCATCGAGCGGTTGTCATTGACGTCGAGCTGGATCACTTCCACCTGTCCCGAGGAAACCATCTCTGGATCTGCCGCCGTTGTATCTCGCATCGAAGCGAATACGCGGTAACCGTTTTTCGCCAGCTCGATCGCTGTCGAGCGACCAATGCCAGTGCTCGTTCCAGTGATGAGTGCGACACTCATGTCGTCCTCCGAATCATCTAGACGCTGCGTCGTCGATCACATCGACAATCGGCTGCAGGCTTGGAGCGGGAGAATATTGAGGGGATGCGCATTGCGCGCCGCATTCCGGAACACCAGATACGCGATGTGGGATGGCAAGGTATGGGCTGCCGCACGTCCGGGTCCACTCCGGGTCGAGGATCGAACCTATGTGGTGACCTGGATCGGTTTCGTGGATGTCGACTCCGTTATCGACGCGTCCTCCGGGTTGATCGTCGATTGGCGCCTCTCCGACTCCTTGTCTCTCGTACGAGTCTCATCGACCCCGGGAGTCATCAATCGCCGGGGTGCATCATGACGAGAACGCTCGGGTTGTCGTCCACGGGAAACGTGGAGTACGGCAGCCATAGATCACCGGTCTGGTAGTCCAGAAAGATCAAACGCAGCAGCGCCGGACCTAGAGGCAAGGGATATTGCGTGAACTCGTTCGTGTTGGCATCGAAACGAAAGATTCGATCCGACGAGTTGGAGCTGACCCAGACGGCCTCCCTTTCGGGATCCCAGGTCGCACTATACGGCGCCGCGACCGTGTCGGGAAGATCATACCTCCCCAACTCCTCGCCCGCGATGGTGTCAAAGACGACCAACTGACCCTCTCCGAACAAGGGGATATAAAGAATGTCGTTCTTCCCGACGGCGAGTCGCCGCGGGCCGGCGCCTTCTGCGAACGGAAGAATGGTCTCCACCCTGAGGGTTTCAGTGTTGAATTCGCCCACCACTCCTCCGATCTGGGAAAACCAGATGTTGTCGTCCGAGGTCATCACACATCCGTAAAGCAAGGTTTGCATCGAGGCCACTTCCGACAACGGCATGGTGTAGAGTTCGACCTCGCCGGTCTCCGGATCCAGGCTTCCGAGCTTGTTCAACCCCGTAAAAGTCATCCAGATCCTGTCCTCGGCGTCGAACGAAACGTTGTGGACGTCGTCCTGGCAAATGTCATGGACGATCCCGGAGCCTCCGGCTCCCAGCAGGTACCTGTCTCCCCACTTCTCGGTACTCGGATCAAATATCACCAACTCACCGCTCTCCTCGAGCGTTACCCACAGGTTTCCCTTAGTGTCCGGCCATACCGAGTGGGGGCCCGACGGCCTCGAGGGCGTTTTGTACCACTCCTGCTCCCCGGTGTCTGGATCCAGCTTCAGCAGACGGTTCTTCAAGTTATCGACCCCCCACACATGGCGGGATCCATCGACTGTCGTTACCTCCCGCACAAGGGAGACGCGCGGCAAGTCGTACACCTTGAAGTAGGTGTTCTCGTTGGCTCCGAGCGAGCCTCCTTCGTTGAATGTTTCACGGTAGTCGCTCACGCGGTACGTGCTGAAGTCGGTCGGCATGTGCTCGGCCAGAAACGGCGCGATGATGTCTTCGTCATCCTGGTTGTGACGGCTGTTCTTGGGTTGTACGTAGATCTGGAAATCCTCCGCGGCCGGATCGATGTCCCACCGCAATCTATGGACTTCCTTGTCCATAGGCGCGAAGCTTCGGGTCGCCATCGTGAACAGCGCGGCTCTCATAAACTCGATGGCCCCGCGCCAAGCCTTCTCGCGCTGATCCACGGGCAGCCCTTCGAGCCTGCTGGCGAATTCCTTCACCCGGGGTCCCGGAGTCTCATGACAGTCCGAACACTTGTAAACCAAGCGACGGCGGGCGTTCGTGTCGGGCATGAGCGATATCCAGGCTGATCCCGGCACTTGGTCCGCAACGTTGTCGAGGGGAGTGAGTGTGAAGTCGACCTGCACAGCACCGGCCGCCCCCGCCGACGTCGCGGACGGTCTCTGCTCGCTCGATTCGTATCCTACTTGGCGGCTGGTGATCGTGATATCACCGGCGGAGATACCCGGACCCAGCTCTGGAGTCCGATAGCTGCCCGCCTGATCCGTGAAGACGGCAACCTCGCTGGCTCCCAGGCAATCGCATCGCACCTTGATCATGGCGCCAACGACGGGGTCGCCCCGGGTATCGCGGACCGTACCGGTAATTCTCGAAATGTCTTGAGCCGCCGCCTCGTGGACACCCACTGCTATTGCCCACGTCGCCGCAAGCACCAGAGAGATTACGAGTCGCGAAATCGTTCCGCGCATGATTCTACTCCTTGTTCGGTTGCACCTGTCGGGTCGGACCGCGGCCTCTCGAGGCCGTTCGCCGCCTCCGGATGGAAAAGTCCCCTGAACATGCTTCTGATCGAGACCTGCTTACGGTCGTTCGTGCTAGTCGAAGCTCAGATCGGCGCGCAGGATGGTGTGGTGAATCGTCTTGGAGACTGCCGGGATTCCTTCGATCGCCTTCGACCAACTGTCTCCTTCATCGTTGCTGTAGTAGATTTCCCCGTTCGTGTTCCCGGCGTAAAGCTCGCAGGACCCGTTCCAGGCCTCCAGGATCATGGCCTCGAAGCTCGCGTCCAGTCTTTCGGGCATCCCGTTACCCAGCACTTCCCAGGTTTCCCCGCTGTCGCGACTCCGGGCTATGCGCGGATTGGCGGACTTGCTCTGCATCCAATGATAGGGGTCGTTCTCTCCCCCGGAAAGAAACATCAGCTTCTCGTTGGTGGGATGAATCACCATGGGGTCGGGATAACCGAGACGCGCGACCCGCTCTCCGAGATTCTCCCACGTCTCGCCTCTGTCGTAGCTCCGGTAGAACCCGTACCCGGTGGGCAAATACAGCGTACTGGTGTCGGACGACAGGATCAGCAGTCGATGGCAATCGTGATTGAAACCCTGAAGTTCCTGCCAGGTTTCGCCCGCGTCCATGCTCTTGAAAACCCCACCTTGTTCCACGCAGGCATAGATGACGTTCGCTTCCTTCGGATCGACCGTAATGTTGATGACGTGCGCGTCATGAGGCGGAGCCGGAAAGGTCCACTTTGACACGCTCGGCACCGTTCTCAGCGAGGGTAGCTCGGTCCAGGTTCCGCCCATGTCGTCGCTGTAGTAGAGGTGCGCCGGTTCCGTACCGGCATACAGCCGGACCGTGTCCCCCGATCGGCTGTGGGTCAGGCTATAGACGTTGTCGGAAGCCAGACCGTTCTTGCGAAACTCCCAGGTCTCGCCGAAATCCGTGCTCGCCGCTACTCCCCCGTCGTGCATGGAAGCGAAGATGGTCTGGCTGAGCGGCTCGATCATCAAGGCGACCACGTGATGCTTCTCAAGACCTGTCTTGTCAACTCTCCAGACGCTGCCCAGCCCATCCCGCTTGCAGAAAACAACCCCCCCTACGGTTGCAATCAGCAAGTCGTTCGAAGGGGATTCAGAAGAATAGATCGTCGTTCCCCCGTGCGATAGACAGATAGCCATTGTTGTCTCCCTTCCTGCTTTACTGTGACCTCGTATTCTCAGAATTGAAACCGGAAGATCCGCGGCGGAACCGGAACGTCAAGTTTTCCGCCGCCTGCTTTCCGAGTCACCCGAAGCTTGACGCGATGCATTCTAGCGCCCCTCTCATGACCGAAATGCCGACGGCTCAGCTCAGAATCCTCACCCCTTGCGTAATCCAGCGTTTCGCCCCTTCGACGGATTCCGAGCGCATCGTTGCAATTATGCCACTGTCTTCGATCCGGGTCAACACGTTGTGAACGTCGCTGTCAAGGGGCAATAGAAATGTCCCCTTTTGGGAGGCAGTAGAAATGTCCCCCGATTGGTCAAGAGAGAACCGTCGTAGTCGTCGAGGCGGTGGAAATGATGGGAATCGCGGCAGCGATTTCCATCATTTCCACCGCCCGTCGCGCCGTCGCGCCGTTTTTTCCACGGCCGGGTAGCGACGCCAAGGATGGTCGGCGGCTGGCGGCCGCGGCTGCGGCGCCCTGCCAAGTTGCGGCTCAGCGGGTCTCGGCGGTTGCCGCCGCAGCAGCAGCTCGAAGGCCACCTCGCGGCCCTGGTGCAGCACTTGCAGCTTCCCACTCCGCACTTGCTGCACGGTCACTCGCGCTCCCGCTCCCAGACCTTGATTCCGCTGGGGCTTCAACTGCAAGAAACGATTCTCAAAACGCACCACCCCGTCGTTGGCGACCACCCGCTCCGCCTCCAAGCAGAACACCCACTTCAAGTCCAGCCGCTTCGATAGACGCCGATGAAAGTCCGCTCCCGCTGCCGGCCGACAGGCAAACCGGGCGTTGTGTTCGTCCAGATACTGCTCTTCGAGGTAGCGGTTGGCGGCCTCGTAATCGCTAATGCCTCCGAGCCGCATCTTCTTGATCAGGCGGTCTTGATGCGTCCCGTGGTGGCGTTCCACACGGCCTTTTGCCTGCGCTGACGACGCCGCCATGATGCTGATGCCGAGCTTGCTGCACATGCAGCCGAACTGCGTCTGCGGCTCGACCCCTTCGATCGCTTCGCGGGACATCGGCCGCCGTTGGTAGACGTTCTTCCCATCGCAGTACAACGCCTGTGGAATGCCGTGTTCGAGTACCCACGCTCGCAGCAGATCGGCGGCCGCCCAGGTCGTCTCCTCGTCCGAGAAACGGCACAGCGCCCGACCGGTCGCATCGTCGACGAGGTTCATCAGACAAGCTTTCGGACCTCGTCCCTCCAGCCAATGGTGGTGCGAACCGTCCAGTTGCAGCAATTCGCCAAAGTGCGCACGACGTTGGCGCCGGCTGCGGTGCGGCTTGCGCTTGCGGCGGCGGCCCCACAGACCTGCGGCGAGCATCCAACGCCGTAGCGTCCGCACCAATACTTCCAGACCCTGCTCTTGCTGCAAGTGCTCGGCCGCCAAGGTAGGCCCGAAGCGTTCGTGCGGCTCGCCCCCATAGTGTTCCCTCACCTGCTCGATCACTTGCTCGCGAAACCTGGCGGGCTTGGCGCGGTTCGACACGCGGCCCACGTTGCCGTGTACCAGCGCCGCTGCTCCCCCTGCTCGGTAGCGCTTCTGCAGTCGCTTCGCTCGGCGATAGCTGACCTCCAGCAACGGTGCTGCCTCGCTCAGCTTCAACTCGCCTCGTTGCACCCGGCTCAGCACCTCGCTGCGCCGCATTTCCTTCTGACTCATCCCTGTCCTTCCCAATCTCGGCTCCTCCTTCCGAGCCCAGATTAGGGGACATTTCTATTGCCCTCTCCAGGGGACATTATCATTGCCCTTCAACACACGTTGTGAACGTCGCCGGTCAACCCGGGGTCGTCGAATTGCCCTGTGCAGCCCATCGACTGGGACAGCCCCCTTGCCCTACGAACACGACATCCAAACCCGGGAATCCCGCAGATTTCGGCGGCGTATTCCACACCGCAAAACGACTCGATCCCAGCTACGAACCCGCCACGCAGAATTGCCCCGAGAACGTGAAGATGGCGGGTAAAGCACGCACCAAGTCCGCATCCAGATTCGCATCGAAACAGACGATGTTGGCCGACTTCAGAGTGGCGAAATACCTGTTCGCCGCCGGCGCCTGCGATGTGGTGATCGCACTTCTTCAAACTCACCCTGGGTCTCTCGACGGGCCCCGACTAGTCAGTCCGGTCACGGGCCCAGCGGGCGAGTCTGGGAAAGTCGCTCTTCAGGTTTCTGTAGAGACCGCGGTAGAACTGCAGCAACTCCGTATAACGGGCATGGTGGGTCCAGTTCGGCTCGAAACGGGCCCGATGCTGGACCATTGTTTCCGCTCCTTCGGAAAGATTCCCAAACACGCCCGCGCCCCAGCCGGCGATGATCGCCGCGCCCAGCAAGCTGGAGTCGCTCACGCTCGGGACCAGCAGCGGTTTCCCGATCACGTCGGCCTTGATCTGATTCCACACATCGCTGCGCGAGGCACCGCCTGCAACCGTGATCTGGCTGATCTGAGCACCGGCCTCCTGGATAACCTCGCACACGTCACGAACCGCGAGCGCCACCGATTCGAGCACTGCGCGAGCGAAATGGGACCGGCGATGCCCTGCTCCAACACCGAAAAAAACCCCGCGCGCGTCCGGGTCGTTGATAGGCGACCGTTCGCCCACCAGATACGGCAGCACCAGCAGCCCGTCGGCACCGACCGGCGCGGATGCCGCTTCATCGCTGACGACACGATACGGGTCCGGCACCTGCTCGTAGAAGCGCTGAACGAACCAATCGAGCACAATCCCACCGCTGGACATGGCGCCGCCGAAGATCCAATCGCGCTTCCCTCGGCTCTCGACGATGTGCGGCATTGACTGGACGCGTCCGAGTGGATCCTCGAGCGGCCGGTCCCAGACCAGCGCTACGCCATCGGTGGTTCCGACTGTGTTGCAGAGCTCACCTCTTCGGAGAGTGGCGGTGCCTACCCACGCGGCAAACGCGTCCACCGTGCCGGATACTACGGGCAATCCCGCCGGTAACCCCGTCTCCGCCGATGCGCTCGGCGTGATGCCTCCGATAACCTCGCCCAGCGGCGAGAGGCGTGTGGGAAACTTCTCCCCATCCAGACCGATGTCGCGAATATCGTCTCGCGACCACGGCAAGGGTAGGCCTGAGGGCAAGACCGTCACGGCCTCACCGGTCAGCATGAAGCTGATAAAGTCGAACGACTCGAAAAAGTGACATGTCTGCCGATACCTGTCCGACTCCGCACGCCGCAACCACAAGGCCTTGGGCAACGGGCTGAAACCGGCAATCGGTCCGAGCCTTTCGCTCAGTTCCCCGATTTCTGCAACGGACCTCTGATCCGACCATATCGGCGCCGGGCACACCACGTTGCCGCGTTGGTCGACCGAGACCAGTGCCGGCGACAGTCCGACGACGCTCACGCCCCGGATCCGCCGCGTTTCGACGCCGGCTGCGACCTCCCGGATTGCCCGGCAACAGGCCGCCCACCACGCATTCGGATCCTGCTCGACCCAACCTGGGCGGGGGTTGTGGGTTGGGTACGCGGCCGAGGCCTTGATCGACAATCGACCTCTGGTATCGAAGGCTCCAACCTTAGCGCCGGAACTGCCGATGTCCACGCCGAGCAGCAAACTCCCGTCGCTCATCGGTCAAGGCTCCCCGTGCCGACAGGACAGTCAAAGCCTGACGACCACACGTTGCGTCTCGCCTGCGGGCCTGGAGCCCAATTCTGAAGGTAGTTCCTCCAACGAGATCACCCTGGAAATCAGGGGGCGGACGCTGACGGATCCATTGCTCACAAGCGCCACCGCCTCGTGGAAGTCCTGGTCCGTATGGCCCTCGGTTCCAGTGATCACGATCTCTTGGTAATGCACCCGATTCCAATCCAGGTCGAGCATGCCCGAGGGATGCAGCGAGGCGTAGAACACCAGACGTCCCGTGCGCCCGACGCATCGCAAACCCTGCTCTCCCGCGTCGCGGCTGCTCGCCGCCACGATCACTCCGTCCGCCCCTCTGCCCGCAGTGAGATCCTTCACGACCGCGACGAGATCTTCGGTTTCCGGATTCACCGTCCGGTCCGCCCCAAGCTGAACGGCTTGGGCTAGACGCAAGGGATCGATATCGCTGACGATCACGCTCGCGCCTGCCAGCTTGGCCAGCATCACGTGCATCCCGCCCATGGTGCCGGCGCCGATGACCAGCACGGTCTCACCGAAGCGAATCTGAGCTCTCTTTAGACTATGGATGCAGCAGGCGAGGGGTTCGAGCACGCTGGCTTCCTCAAGATCGACATGGTCCGCGAGCTTGATCATCTGACTGGGCCGGAGCGCCACGTATTCTCCGAAACCGCCACCCATCTGGTAGTAGTCGTAGTCATGGCGAAACTCGAACATCTTGACGCACTGGTTGTTGCGCCCCTTGACACAGTAGTAGCATCGACCGCATCGGGTCGAGGCATCGATGGCGACCCGGTCGCCGGGCTCGAGGTCTATTTCCAGCCCGTCAACCCGCTCGACGGTACCGGTAAACTCGTGTCCGCCGATCATCGGGTAATACCTCATGTGTCCGGAAAATACGCGTCGCTCGGCCGTGCAGATGGCGGCCGTGTGACAACGCACCAGCGCTTCACCCGGGGCTGGAACCATCCGCCCCACTTCCTGAAGGGAGGCCTTGTTCGGGCCCGTGATGACGACAGCCCTCATCGAGTCGCTACCCATCTCGTTCCATCGCCGAAACCGGCATTTCGTTGCGGCTGGCTATACCCGTCTCCCCTTGACGTGCTCGGTGGCCCCAAAGCCCTCACCCGGCTTCGTGTAGGCGCCCCGAGGCGGACTGAAGATGTCCATGATCGTGGCTCCGGTTTCTCCCGTACGCACTCCGTGAGGGGTATTGGAGGGCGTATGCCAGAAGTCACCTGCCTCCATCGCAACTTCCTCGTCGCCCTGGACCCGAATACATTCGCCTTTGAGAAGGTACCCCCATTGTTCTTCGGGATGACTATGGAACGTTGAGATCGTTCGCGGCGCGATTTCGGCAATCGAGATCATGACATTTTCGCCGAAGAAAATGTCTGTGCTGACCCCATCCTCCAGCTTTCGGTGAAGCCCTCCCTGGCGAGCCTTGTAGTACCACTTCTTAGGCATTGAATCCTCCTGTCTTGTTGAAATTAATTCCGATCATGATGCCCATCACGCGTCCATCGTGCGGAGCTTCCGGCGCATGATCTTCCCCGTGCTGGTCTTCGGTAAGTCCGGTACGAACTGTACGGCACGAGGAACCTTGTAGGCGGCAAGATGTTGACGGCAGTGCGCCAGGATCGACTCTTCGTCCGGTTGGGCGCCTTGTCTGAGCACGATGTAGGCTTTCGCCACTTCGCCCTTCATCTCGTCGGGCTGGCTTCCGACCGCCACCAGCGCCACCGAAGGATGCGAAGCCACGACACGTTCCAGTTCTGCCGGGTAGATATTGTAGCCCGCCGTGATGATCATGTCCTTTTTCCGGTCGACGACGTAAATGTATCCGTCGGAGTCCATGCGAGCCATATCGCCCGTGTGTAGCCACCCATCCGGCTCGATCGTCTCGCGCGTGGCCTTTTCGTTCCCGTAGTAACCCTGCATGACGATCGGCCCCCGCACCATCAGCTCTCCGATCTCGTCGCTGGCCAGCGTCTTTCCGGGATCTTCCGTGTCGGCAATCCGGCACTCGACGTACGGGATCGCGATTCCGATCGACCCGCTGCGGTTCGGACCGTATGCGGGATGCGTCGTTCCCAAACCCGCGATCTCGGTCATGCCCCATAGCTCGATCAGCGGACACCCGAATCGTTGTTCCACTTCCCGCATCCTCGTTACCGGCATGGTTTGCCCCCCGACTGTGCAGCGGGTCAGGGACGAGAGATCGTAGCGTTCGAGATCAGGATAGTTGAGCAGGTACATGTACATGGTCGGTACGCCTTCCAGCATCGTCGCCCGGTATTGCTGGATTGCCTGAAGCGCCGCCTGCTCTTCGAACCGCTTGAGCAACACCAGCGTCATCCCGAATAGAAACGCCCCGTTCATGACGACGTTTCCATAGACATGGGCGCAAGGCAACCCGGTCACGGTCGTGTCACTCGAGGTTCGCACGTGAACGTTCGCCGTCATGCTCGAATTGAGCAGAACGGCCCGGTGAGTCAGCATAGCTCCCTTGGGTTGACCGGTCGTGCCGGATGTGTATCCGATCGTCGACAGCGCCTCGGCCCCAGTCTCGGCGTCGTCGAACTCCGGCGGATTGTTCTTGAGCAGCCCGTCGAACGACCGCACCCCCGAGGGAACTTCGTCTGCAAAAAAAATGACTTCCTGCAGGGGCGAGGCTTCCTTGATCCCTAGCAGCGCACTGCCTTTGTCCTGGGAGGAGATCAGTACCTTGGCCCCACAGTCCTTGACCACGAACGACACCTCTTCGGCCGTCAGCATCACGTTGATCGGATTGATGACGGCGCCGACTCTGGCGATCGCGTAGTAGCTAACGATCCATTCCCAGCGGTTCTGCGAACAGAGCGTGACCCGATCGCCGGGAACCACGCCCAGACCGCGTAGCCCGTTGGCCACTCGGCCCGACAGTTCACACAACTGGTTGAAGCTGAACTCGCGGCCTTCGATAACCAAACCGGTCTTATCGCCGTATTTCCGAGCCGCGACGGGCAGCACCTGACCCAGGTTTTCGAGCATGTTCATCCCCCGAGATTGACGACGGTGTGAAGTCTAGCGTCACGCTCCGCATCTTTGCCGATGCATCATGCCGTTCCCTGCGCTTCGGACCGGTATTTGTCGCGCAGCTCTCGCTTGAGAATCTTCCCGTATGCGCTCTTTGGCAACGCATCAGTGAAATCCACGGACTTAGGCTTCTTGTAGCCGGCGATGCGTTCACCCACGAATCCAATGATCTCTTTCTCGGTCGCATCGGCACCGTGGTCGAGAACGATGACCGCTTTGACCGCTTCCCCCCACAACTCGTCCGGAACCCCGAACACGCAGGCCTCCGAGACTGCCGGATGATCGAGCAGCACCTCTTCCACCTCGCGCGGAAAGACGTTCGTGCCACCCGAAATGATCATGTCCGTGGTTCGGTCCATGATGTAGACGTAACCATCTTCGTCCATGCGAGCCACGTCGCCGGTGTGCAGCCAGCCCCCGCGCAGCGAGGCTGCAGTCGCATCCGGCCGCCGCCAGTACCCCTTCATGACAGACGGGCCGCGAACGCCGATTTCTCCGACCGTGCCTCTGGGAACCTCTTCATCGTTTTCATCGAGTATGCGCAACTCGATTCCGGACCGGACATGTCCGCAGGAGGCGAGCCGTCTCGATTTGGGGCCCTCGAGCCGATGCTCCTGCGCCCGAAAGTACGTTCCGGTCATGGGCGTCTCGCCCTGGCCATAGAGTTGCACGAATACGGGTCCGATCCGGCGTATGGCAGCCTTTAAATCCTCAACATACATCGGGGAGCCTCCGTAGACTACCCACTTGAGGCTCGACAGATCCCACTTTGCCAAACCCGCGTAGTTGAGCAATATCTTGATCTGGGTTGGCACCAGCCAGGTGTTGGTGACGCGATACTTCTCGACGGCGGCGCACAGATTCTCCGCATCGAAGCGATGAGGATCGAGCAATACCTGTTGCGCGCCCTTGAGCGTCAACGCGATGGAATGAAAGCCCGCTCCATGTGTCAGCGGCGCGGCGTGCAAACCCACGTCTTCCGGTTCGAGCGGCATGAGGTCGGCCACCCAGTTGACCGCCATGAAAGCCAGGTTTGCGTGCGTTAGCATGGCGCCCTTGGGTTTTCCCGTGGTGCCGGACGTATAGAACAACCACGCCAGATCGTCATCGCTGGTGTCAACACAGACGTCGCGGCCGCCGTCGTGACTCTCGATCAGTTCCTCGTAGGACACCTGTCGCTGGCCGGGATTCCCGGTGCAAACAAAACAGCGGGTCGTTCGCAGCTGTTCCGCGAGGTTGGCCATCATCTCGCGGAACTCCTCACCGAAAACGATCGCGGACGCTTCCGCATCGTCCAGATGATAGCTCACCTCCCCCGCCCGGAAGCGAGCGTTCAGTGGAACGGCGCAGGCGCCGGACTTCCATATCGCGAAGAAGCTCTCGATCAATTGCGGGCTGTTGTGCATAATGACGCCCACCCGGTCGCCTGGCGCCACACCCTGAGTCTGAAGGCCTGCGGCCAACGCGTTCGCTCTCGCGTTCGTCTCGGCGTAGCTCGCTTTCCGGTCTCCGCGAACCAGCGCGGGCTGATCGGGATGACGTTCGGCCGCTTGAGCCAGAAATTGTCCGATGTTCATCGACAACCCTTCACGTCAAAATCGTGCTGTGCCATGCGCGCCACCCGGTCTTCAAGCTTCGCCCACTGTGCACTTTGCAACCGCCTCTTCATCGAGGGCGACACCCAGGCCCGGTCCCTGTGGAATCGGCAGATATCCCTCGTCATCGATCATGATGGGCTCGGCCAACAGGATGTCCCGCATCTCCAGAGTCCAGACGGGCGGCTCCAGGATATACTCGAAGTACGGGCAGTCGGGGATCGATCCTGCGACCTGCAGGTTGGCGGCCAACCACAGGCCGCCGATGCCTCCCGTGTGCAGGACGCATTGCTTGTTCATGGCCTCAGCCAATATCGATATCTTTCGAGCTTCCAGGATGCCGCCACACCAATGCGGATCGGGTTGCACGATGTCGTAGGCGTGGGCCTCCATCATTTGCCGGAACCGGTGAATCCCCCACTCGAGCTCTCCGCCCGCAAGAGGAACGTCCGACTGCTCGGCGAGCCGGGCCAAGCCGTGGAGATCGTCCTTCGGAAGCGGTTCCTCCAGCCACACCACGCCGAGCGCCGATAACTCCTTCGCCATCCACAGCGCAGTGCGAAAAGACCAGAATGGAGGTTCCACTGGCCAAGCCTGGTTGGCGTCGACCATGATGTCCATCTCGGGGCCCACCGCATCCCGGACCGCGGCCACCACTTCCAGGTCCTGGCTGGGTTCGGAACGATGGGCCCGCAGCTTGACTGCACGGAACCCCTGCTCGAAATACTTCAGCGCATCGGCCGCGTGCTCCTCCGCGGACTTGACCTGCAATGTCGAAAGATATGCCTTCACGCGATCCTGGGCTCCGCCGAGCAGCTTGTACACAGGTTGGCCGGAGGCTTTGCCGATGATGTCCCAAAGCGCGATCTCTATGGCCCAGGGCTTGGGACCCACAAAGGCCGCGTAGCGCAGCTTATTCATGATCTGCTCGACTCCGAACGGGTCCGTCCCGATCAGCATGGACTTGAGATGGGACAGCCGTGAACGGGCGATGCCCATCACGTGTTCCGGGGTCAGCTCGACCGCGTTGCCGACGATGCCTTCGTCCGTGTAGATTCGGATCAGCGCAAGCGGAAAGGAATCGTAGGATGCTGACGGCTCCCAGGCTGGGCGGATCGGCTTGTCCAGCGGGATCTCGATACTCAGGAACTTCACATCGGTAATCTTCACTCAAAGCCCCCAAGAAGCAAGTTTTCGCCAAGAGCGGTTTCCGACAGGCGCGCTACGCTCCGCTCAGCAGTTTCTGCGCCTCGACTTCGACGATGGTGACATCGAAAAAGTGGGGATTGACGCCCGCATAGAACGAAATCGGATTGGCTAAAACAAAGGGGCAAGGTCGCGGTGGCGCGGTCCAGGATATTCCGGGTCGGGACGCCCCACCAAACGTTGCGAGCCACCATATGCTCCCAGCGCTGCTCAGGCGACATGCGGTCCCACCGAAACAAGTTCTCGGAAGTCCAGGAATTGAACCGTTTCACCAGACCATCCCCGCCGACCTCAAGCAGCGAGTCCAGGATGCCACCCTCGAACTCGATCATGTGTCGGTCGGCGTCGATGACCGGATGGTTCAGCCGGGCGCGTATCTTCGAGGATGCAGAGATTTTCATCATATGTTCTCGTCGTCACCGCTGGGCGGAACGATCGCCAGCCTCAGAAGTCGGCGGGTGGACCCGCTTCCCGTCCCGCATGAGGTGCTTCCTCGGACCAGGTTCGATACGGACTGAGCCGTAAGGCCATGGCCGCGGCGACGAGCGACGCGATTCCGAAAGCGAGAAGACCCATGGAGTAGGACCGCGTGGCGTCAAACACCATTCCCATCAGGGGTGGGCCGGCTACGCCGCCCAGCGTAAAGCTGATCAACCCGTAGCCGTATATCTGTCCGAAGGCACGGAGGCCAAAATAGCGTCCGGTCAGGTAAGGGATAATTTCCCCCGTGGCTCCCATACTCAAGCCGATGAGAACCGCGGCGACGAAAGGCACTCCGCCCGCTTCGAGCCTCCAAAGCAACAGCAGCCCGATCGCGGCGCTCGAGAAAAATCCCGTCACCACGACGGCTGCGAAGAATCGATCCAAAAGGTAACCTGAGGATACCCCGCCGATCGGTGACGCTCCACCAAGCACGGCCACTACCAATGCCGCCATCTCCGGCGAAAAACCGCGGTCTGTCAACAACGGTGCGAGATGAATCAGGGCGGCCATCACGCTTGAGGAGACAAGAAAGTAGGCCGCGCTCAGCAGCCAGAAGATGCCCGTCCCCAGGGCTTCGGAACCCGTCAACCCCGGGACTGTCGCGGATGTGCCGCCAGCGGTTCCCGCGGCGATTGCCCGCTCCTCGCCCGCGGGCTTACCGTCCATCGTCAAGCCCATGTCTTCCGGCCTTTCCTTGAGCCACAAGACAACGACCGGAATCGTGACGACCACGACCGTCGCTCCGATGACCAGATAGGCGTTCCGCCAGCCCAGACCATTGATCAACGCTTGGGCGAAGGGTGGCATGATGAGAGATCCCAACCCGGCTCCCATGGCGGCGAGAGCCAGCGCCAGCCCACGTTGCTTGTCGAACCAGTGCGAGACCACTTTGGAATAGGGCATCGTGGATGAGCCGCCTCCGGCAATCCCGGCCACGATGTACACGCCATAGAAGTACAGAAGGCTATCCGGCAGAAAAGACAAGGAGGCCAGCGAAAGACCCAGCACAAGGATCGCCGGCACGATGACCGACTTGGCACCATAGCGATCGACCAGAGGGCCGACCACCGGCATGGCCACGCACATCGCGATCAGCGACAAGGAAAACGCCAGGGAGACTTCGGTCAGACTCCAGCCGAACTCCTCGATGATGGGGTTGGTGAACACGCCGAAGGTGAAGCCGATCGAGGAGATGTAGCAAAACAACATGCCGATTGCGGACACGGCCACGATCCACCAGCCGTGGAAGATACCGCTTCGGCTCTCAAGCTTGTTCGCGATCACGAACGATTCGCCCCGCTCTCCGATTGACCCTGCTCCGGCGTATAGCTCAGGTCGGGCCGCAGTCTGTGCTCCGATGCCTCCAGCTTCACCAGACATCGGCGTTCATCCATTAGCAACTCCCTGGCGCTCTCTTCCCCCAACGCCTGGACCATTGCTCCTTGAAACGAGTGCTGCTCGTAGAATTGCGACGGACTGTCGAACGGCACCACATAGCAATAGACTTTCCCTTCGCCATAAAAGGTCGTGCCCTCTCCGATCACCATGCGATATGCGGACCATCCGAGGGGGTAGTCCGCTTTCCGTACAGCCGCCATCAGGCGGCGCGTGGCCTCCTTATACGTCTCCGCCTGCCCCGTGCGCACGTAGTGGATGTCCAGGAAGGCATGCTTCGCCGCCTCGACGACGGAGTTCGGCGCTTCGTAAGTAAACTCGGCCACGCGCTCCAGTATGAACAATCGCGTCGCTTGCACCGCCCGGGCGGTCACCATCGAAAACGAATCGGCCACATCGGGATCGACCGACGCCGAGAGGCGCCGGAATCGCTGCTGGATCACACCCGTATCCGGATCCAGATCCTGCAGTGAGGTCAGTGGAAACGAATAGAAATAGGAAAAGTCGTGCTGACTGGCGTTCCACTGGAATTCCGATCCCAGATTCGCCTCTCGCATGGACCAAACCAGCGTCTCGATCCCTCGCTCATACCGGTCCGCCTGCGCCACGTCCACGTCTTCCACCTCGACGGCGACGAATCTTGATTCAGTCCCGGTCACATCCAGCGCTCCTGCGTGTCATCATACGTCGGCTTCGTGCACCTCGCGGGCCACGCGCAGACCCGATTGCAGAGCCCCTTGCATCCACCCGGGCCACGGAGAGATGTGCTCGCCGGCGAAGTGGATCCGTCCCACCGGTCGGCCGATGTCCGGGAGAAAATCAATCATCTGTCCGGGCCGGAACCAGGCGGCGGCGCCCCGGGCCCAGGGATCGTCGTCCCAGCACTTCGAAACGCCACCCTCGAGGTGTTCGCGCACGCCTGGATATATTTTCTCAACCTGATTCACCGCGTAGTCGATGCGCTCGCGCTCTGCCATGGCAGCGACCCGGCGCGCCTGATCCCTGGCCATGAAGGAGTGCAGGATGCCGCGAGGCCCCTCCTGCCCCCGTGTCTCGTCCGAGATGATCGTTGGGGGGTCGTCCATGGCTGCGTCGCCGGAAAAACCTTGATCCGCCCAATAGCGCCACCGGCATTGCAAATAGACGCGGGAGATGGACATGTAGGGCAACTGGTCGATCACTCGCTGCTTTGCCACTGGAAACGGCGGAGACATCGTCATGTCCTTCAGAACGCTGAACGGGATTCCGCAAACGAGGTAGTCGCCCCCGACCGTGTGACGCAGTCCGCCCTGCTCGAAAATGGCGCGGACACCGTGCTCGTCCTGCTCGATGCGAACAACAGGAGCTCCATAGCGGATCCTGTCAGTCAGTTCCCTGGCGAAGCGCTTCGGCAACTGATCGTTCCCGCCGCGGATAGCATACGGCGGATCAAGCGAAAACTGATGTCGAATCTCCCGCATCAGCATCAGGGCGGAGATTCGATCGGTGCCCTCACCCCAAAGGTCGTAGTAGCCGAATCCCAACAGTCGTATCGCCCCGGGCGATGCTCCCTGCCGCTTCAGGTACTCCGAGAAGCTGACTCGATCGTGCTCCTGCAGTTCGGGCGGAATCCAGTCCGGAGACACCGTGATTGGCTGGTCCAGGTGCCTGGGTGTCCGGAGGACGTATTTCTCCATCAGTCCTTCCGGCCCCAGCCGTCTTTCCTCCGGGGTCAGTTCGTAGGGCCAGTCAAAGCCCCCCCCGGGCTCGACCGGCAAACGCCGCCCTTGAATCCACCGGATCGAAGCCTGATCACTCGGCATTGCCCTCACGAGCTCGAGACCGAAACGGCTCACGTACTCGAGGGTCAGGTGGTGGTTTGCAGGAATCTGACTGGCGCCTGCGTCAACATACAGCCCGTCCGAAAACGGCTCGCGCAGCGTAAGGACGCGACCGCCTGCCCGTCGCTGTGCCTCGAGGATTGTCACGTGGTGACCGGCCTGCGCGAGCTCGTAGCCGGCCGTGAGCCCGGCCAGTCCCGCGCCGATCACGATCACGGTTTTCGGCTCGGAAGCTGGCGTGAGGCCTTTGCCCGCCGCGGAGAGATCGCGCAAGAGAGCGGCGAAAGCCGAGGGGGAAACCGCAGCCAACCGGAGCAAGTCACGCCGACTCAGGCGGGGGGACATCGATTCCAGGGAATGGGTCTGCCGAGACTATTTTTCTGTCGGTGTCATGTCGGGCACGTCGATCGGCACGAACCGTTCCGCGGGGAAACCGTCGATCACCCGAGGCTGCTGGTAAAACTCTACGGCGGGCGCCACTTCAGCGAGCGACAGGGTCATATGGAATAGCCGCCGGGCATCCTCCGGCATGTCGTCCAAGGGAAGCATGTTCAAGTATTCCATGATCGCTCCCATGCGCGGCACCATCGTGTCATACAGCGACTGAATCTCGGACATCTGGCTGTGGATCCGCTTGTGGTTGCGTTCGCGCTCTGTCGGCAGCGCCCAAGCGGCAAATGGCTCCAGATCATTGAACTCATTGGGCAAACTTGGCTTGTCCATGTGGATGCTCCCTTGGTATCAGTCCCCTGCGATCGTTTTCCTAGCTGATTGCTCCACGACCGTCCCGTCGAAAAAATCGGGATTCGAACTCGTGAAGAACGTGACTGAATTGGCGAACACGAAGTCTCTGAAATCTTCCTCGGTAATCAGGTTGTCCTCGACCAGCTCGTAGGCTTCTTCCAGGACTCGGCTCACGTCCGGCACGTCCCAGTGGCCGATGTCGGAGCCGAACAACGTGTTCAGGCGTGCGCCTCGGCGATTCAACGCGCGGTTGAAGGCCAGTGAATTCATGGGGTCGTCCGCTTCACATCCAAAGTAGAAGCGAGGCACAAACAGATCGTGAACGTCTTCCGGACGATCGATCCGGCATGGCGCGAACTCGTCCAGCATCTCGGGCTGCTCGCGCGTGGACGCCAGGATGCCGAGCATGGTGTCCAGTTGGCCCAATCGGCCTTCGACCATTCTCCCGCCGGACTCGCGGTACAGTTTGGCCATCAAGTCGCGGTCGAGATTGGCGGGGTTGTAGTTCTCCAGGCTTTCACGATTGCGCTTTTCCCAGTGCCCGTACAGATCCGCGTAGAGACCGCAGGCCCAGCCGACCCCTCCTTCCAGAAATGCGAACTTCAAGTTCGGAAAGCGCCGCGTCACCCCGCCGAGAAACAGCGCCTTGCACAGGGCCTCATTGGCCGCCGCGAACATGCCGATGTGGTTGTAGACGTAGTTGGACGTCGAAGTCCGGGAACCCCAACCGAAGCCCGTGGAATGAAACGTCGGGTTTATCTTCAACTCTTCGCACTTGGCCCAGACCGGGTCGTAGTCGTACTGGCTGTCCAGGCAGAACGTGTCCAGCCAGACAGCGTCCGACGCAGACCCGGGTGAATCCCGGACGATCGCCTCGATCGGCCGGCGCACGAAGCCGGCCAACATGGCGGCTTTCAGTCCCAGTTCCCGCACTGCGTATTCCAGTTCCTCGATCGCTTCATGAGGCGTGTGCATGGGAATGAGTGCCACCGCACACATACGATCTGCGAACTCCGCATATGTTTCGGCGTAGAAGTTGTTGAAGGCCCGGCATGCGCCGCGGCGCAACTCTTCATCCTCAATGTGGGGAACGGGGAGGCCGAAGGTCGGATAGATCACGGAAAAGTCGATTCCGATCTCATCCAACCGGTCGTAATACAGCTTTGGGAGCGAGGCCGTGGCCCGGTCCAAGGTGTTCTTGGTAGGCATTCCCCACCAGGTGATGCGGTGGATTCGACGCTCCTGGCGTTCATCGGGCGTGGCCCGGTACCAGCGGAACAGGCTCTCGTCCCCCCATGCCTTGAAGCGCTTTGCGAGCGAAGGCCCGCCGACGCGATCCAGATGATCGAGCAACGCGGGCTCGAACTCGATCTGGTGTCCGTCGGCGTCGATGACGGGATGCTCCAGGCGATTCCGGATCTCGGCCGATTTACCTGTTCTTGAACTGCTCATCGTATTCCGGTCGTCGCCACACGACGCCGTTCCCAACCCGGAAGCTCACTCATCACCAACGAAGTCCGCGATGACCTTGTGAGAATGGCGCACGAGGATCTCCTGGTCTTGAAGCACGAAATGCTTGACGCTTCGTGAGGAGATGGCGACCTGGATATCCTCCAGAGTGCTCAAGTCCTCGAGCCAGGTGTCCCGGAGCGCGCACTTTGCATACTCCTGGCTGAAGCGCTGCCCGGCGTTCTCTGCCGGCGGATAGTATGTCCTTGTCTCCCACAACGTCCGGTTCGCCGCCAGCGGCCAGAAATGGTAGGTGAAAAACATCCCGTCAAAGACGAAGATCGAGAAATTCGGAAAGATGTAGTTGGAATCGAACATCCAGATGGGATTGCGGGTCGGATTGACTCCCGGAGGGAGCCCCTCTCCGGAGCCGTCGCGGCTGATATAGGACTTGCCGAACTGATGTGCGCAGATCTGAATCGGAGTCGGCACGAACTCCGCGTTCCCAGGCACGGACATCATGCGATGAAGCGGATAGATCTTGAACTGCAACACGTGGATGTAGGGATTGTCCTTGCTCGCGTAGGCTTCGCCACCCGATCGCTTGTGCACGAATCTGGCGTGCCAGGCTTCCTGAAACGCGTCCATCGCGACCTTCCAGTTTACGTTCACCTCGGTCTCGTAGCGATCCCGCATGACCATGCTCCCGAACGCATACCCGCTGAGGGCCTTGCCCCAGTCTCCGAGAAACTCGGCCAAGGTCTGTTCAGGCTTCGGGTCGACGTTAATGAAGATGAAACCTTCCCAAACGTCGGTCGCCACGGGAGTCAAACCACAACTCGATTTGTCTAAACCGAAGAACTGATCTTCATCGGTCACGTTAAGCAGGTCGCCTTTCAAGCCAAAGGCCCACCCGTGAAACCCGCACACGAACCCGTTGCGGTTTCCCCGGCTCTCTCGCGTCACCTTGTTCCCCCGGTGCGTGCAGGTGTTGTGAAAGCCGCGTATGATACCGTCCTTCCCCCTGACGATCAAGATCGAACTGTTGATGGCCGCGATGTCCTTGACGAAGAAGTCTCCGCCTCGCGGCAACTCGTCTTCCCTTCCGACGTTGAGCCATACACGCTGATAGATGCGCTCCCTCTCCCGCTCGTGATACTCGGGAGACAGACACGGTTCTATCGGGATCGGGTCGGTACCCAGCTCCGGGTATTGAGCCGCCCAATGCTTGTCTTCCGTTATCGGTACCATCTCACTTGCCCCTTTTCTCCCCTACGCGCCACGCTGGCGCGGCATGCTGATCACTCAATGAACACATTCCAAACACAAACCTTTTTTCCAAGCCGCGCAAGCATATGACAGTTTATCGAAAGGCCCGTCCCTACACAACCGGCCAGCGGGTCTTCAGCGGTAGGCCGATGCGCTGATTGCATGCCTCGGCCTGTTTCGACGCCGCGTTCAGAACCCCTTTCTCGTCGATCGCGGTGAACTCGCCCTCTTCCAGAACCACTTGCCCGTCGATGATCACGGTATCGACGCTCTTGCCGTCGGCCGACCACACGAGCGTGCTGACCGGGTCCCACATGGGTACCCACTCGGGTCGCATGCGATCGAAAAGAATGACGTCCGCCTTCTTTCCGGCCTCCAGCGACCCTACGGAATCCTCCATTCCCAATGACTTCGCACCGTTGATCGTGGCCATCTCCAGCGCCTGCTCGGCGGGAATGAGCTCGCCGTCCATTCGGCTGTCCTTGAACAACGCCGCGGCGATGTGCATGGCCCGGCCCATGTCGAGAAAGTCCGAGGACGTCGCCCCATCGATTCCGAGTGAGACGCACACCCCCTGAGCGAGCATCTCGGGAAACTTCCCGTGACGTGTAATCCCGTACGCAAGCCTCAAATACGAGGTCATGTCAGCGACGACCTTCACGTCGTGGCGCGCCAACGCGGCCACCTCTTCGTCCGCCGTACAGGCCATGTGACGCAGCCTGAGATTGTGTCCCAGCGCCCCGATCTCCTCCAGATATTCGACGGGCTTCTTCCCGACGGCTTCGACGCACTGATTCACCTCGGTTGCGTCCTCGTTCCGGTGCATGCTCAGCGTGACCCCGTATTCATCGGCCAGTGCCTTGGTGCCCTGGATCAACTCATCCGAAGCCGTTCCGATGCCGAGTAGCATGGGATGAAAGGAAATCCGGGGATGATTCCGACCGCGGAACTCCTCCAGCAGGCGTTCGCAGTCCCGCAACGCTTCTTCGGTTGTCATCCGGAACTTTCTGCTTTCCTGTACGAGATCCCAGCTCCAGCGTCCCAGCACAGCGCGAATCCCGGTTTCGTCGACGGCGCGAGCGACGCTCGACAAATCGTCGGCGCTCCCGCCCTCGGCGAAGGTCGTCGTTCCCGTGCGGATCATTTCCAGGCTTCCGATCTTTGCGGCGTGGTATTCGTCTTCTGGCGTAAAACCCTCGTACATTGGAAAGACCCATTCGTAGATCATGGGGTAGGAGTTCACGTTGTCCGGCACGAAGCACCGGTAGAGCGTCCCGGTGATATGCACGTCTCCATTGATGAAACCCGGCAACGCCACGTAGTCCGCTCCGGCAATCCGTTTCCGGGGCCGATACTTCACCTCCAGATCGGAGCTCTTGCCCACTTCCAGGATGCGATCCGCCGCGATCGCAATGGCGCCATCGCGGATCACTCGCCGCGCGGCATCCATCGTGACGAGGGTGGCTCCGTCGATGAGTATGTCTACACTGCGCATCGCCCTCTCCGTTAGTTGTGTAGCGTCGCCGTCTTCGCCTTGGATACTTCGTCCAGTCGGGCCAGAACAAAATCGCGCTCCAGTGTCGCCAGAAAGAAACCGACCGGAGGAGTGAAGCGCGAAGTCATGAAACTGTGCAGGACGGCCTCGGCCGCCCTGCGCAGACCGATCGATGTCTCATTACGGACCCGATGAAAGCACCAATGCAAATCGACGCCCTCCCAGCGTTCGAGACGGCGGAAGCCGTCGGCGATCCCAGCCAGAAACAGACGCTGCTCGTGATCCAGGGAATCCGCCCTCGGGGGCGTCGAATCGTAGGCGAGAGAGCTTTCGATGCTCCAGTTGCTCTCCTGCTCTGCCTTCTCACGATCGGGACGGATCACTTCTCCGCCTTTGATGGTCCACACGGGCACGATCAGATGCTGGCCTTCCCGGGTCAACCCGGCCGTGTCGGAGAAGTCAAAGCGGCCTTTGCGAACCTCGATGACGGTGACATCCGCCGGCAGTCCGGTCGCAAGGCTGCCCATCTTGTGAGTCAGGCCCAGCTGCCGGGCGGGATTGATCGTAACGCGCTCGACCACGTCTCGCAAGCTCATGCCCAGCAACATCATCGCGGACATCACGTGAGTCAACGAAAAGGTCGGACCGGTAATATTGACCTGCTGCAGGTCGCTGCTGATCGTCGAGGGAACGATGCCTTGCGCCATCACCCGCTCGGCCATGTCGAAACCGAAGTTGAAGCTGCCGAACCCGACATCGAAAAGGACACCGCGGTCGCGCGCCCTCAGCGCCGCGGGCAACAACTTGCCGTCCGTTCCCAGCAAGTTGCCCGGAGTGGGGGTGAAGCAATGTGTCACATAGTCCCCCATGGTCAGCAGGTCCAGCGTCTGTGCCGTATAGGTCCGGTCCGGTGTTTCGAATATGTCTCCAATGTGCATGTACAGCGGGAGATCGAGCACTTCCGCCGTGCCCTTGGCCATCTTCATCGGTCCCAGGCCCAATGCGGCGAAACCCGCCATCTTCAAGCCGACGATCGTTTCTCGATTGGCCTCCACGATGTCGATCAACGTATTGATTGGCACATCGATCAGGCTGCGGACCGTCTTCCATGCATCCTGGAACCCGAATATGCCAGCGGCACCCATCAGCAGCCAGAGATGAATGTCCGTCCGGGTCTGGCCCACGATCAGCGCCTCGAATTCGTCCCAGCTGTAGGCTCCCGCGCCCCCCGCATCGCACATCGTGGTCGTTCCCAGGTTGACTCCGATGCTGTCTGGATCCGCGAACGCAATCCCGCCGTAGGCGTGTACGTGGACATCGATGAACCCTGGGCATACTACTTTGCCCGAGACGTCCAGTACATTCGCCTCGGGTGATACAGAAAGGTCCTCTCCGATTGCGCGGATCCGGTTGTCCGAGATCAAAACGTCCGCGGTTCGGTCGATATCTTGCGCGGGATCGAGCACGCGCCCGCCATTTAAGAGAATCTCGTTCGGCATCACCGCTTCCTGACGTCTCGAGTCAATGCTTCAGCCGTACGCTGACAAGCCCGTCTTTCACGTTCAGATCGTGCACCGAGAGGTTGAACCCGGGGCAGTTTAGGCCTCGCCCCGTATCAACGGAGAAGATGAATCCGTGAAGCGGACACTTCAACCCTCGACCGACCACACGGCCGGCAACCATATCACCCTGCTGATGTGGACACCAACGATCCATCGCCACCAGAGTGTCCTCGTGTCTCAGGAGTACTAGTTCCTGGTCCTCCACCTTCACGGAAACCGGACCCTCTACTGGCGCCTCGTTCAAATCCCAGATCTGAACAAAGGCTGCAATGTCGTGGGTCATCATCTTGTCACGGTTTCGTCACGGACGCGGCTAACCGACAATCCTCTCGTACGCGTCACCGGCGCGCAACACGGTGGCGTCCTCGCCACACCGGCCCACGAGCAACATCCCGACCGGCAGACCCTCGGATACGCCACAGGGCACGTTGAGTGACGGATGGCCTGTGACATTGAAGGGGCAAGTATTGGCGACCTGCTCCAGCGACCGGGCGACTCGCTCGATCGTGCCGGCGTCCTCGCCAGGCAGGGGCCGCGCCTTCATCGGAGTCGTGGGCATCGCCAGCAGGTCCGCTTTCTCGAAGGCCTCGTCGTACTTGCGCTTGAGCGTGAGAGCCAGGTTCTGGGCTTTTGCGTAGTAGTGGCCGCCATACCGGTCCTGGAAGTGACGGCCGATCAACATCACGAATTTCGTCACGGCTGAAAGTTTCGAGGAACGCTCGTCCACGCCGCGGGCGTAGGCATCCATCAAGCTCGTGTTGTAGAATCCCTTCCAGCAGTTGCCCATCCCATTGCCCGGTGAGATGACCCTGGTGACGCCCTCAAGCCCGATTCCCATGAAGATCGATATGCCGTCCCGGTGAAACGGCAGCGAGATCGTGGTGACCGCCGCGCCCCGCTCCTCGAATCGATGCGCGGCATCGCTCACGGCTTCATCCACATCCGATTCGGACATTCCCTCCCAGGCAAACGCCTCTTTCACAACTGCGACCCGCAGACCGTTGACGTCTCCCGACAACGCACGGCTGTACGACGCGTCGCTCGCGTTTGCCGGGGGAACATTCGCCTGCCGGGAATCGTATCCGTCGGACCCGGCGATCACGTCGAGCAGGAGAGCAGCGTCGGCCGCCGTGCGCGCCATGGGACCAAGATGGTCGATCGTGTATTCGAGCGAGGACGCGCCGGTGTAAGGGACCAAACCGAAAGTGGGTTTCAGGCCGAAAACGCCGCACCACGAGCTCGGCACGCGAATCGATCCGGCCTGATCCGCGCCGATAGCCAAATCGACCTCATCGCCTCCCACCAGGGCGGCGCTGCCGCTGGAGGAACCTCCCGCCGAGTAGCCGCGCTTGCGGGGATTTTGGGTCGGACCGGTGTCGGCCATGTGGCTGCCGCCGGAGAGACAGAAGCTCTCGCACACTGCCTTGCCGACGATTTCTCCACCCGCATCCAGAATCCGCGTTACCACGGTTGCGTCCACGTCCGGTACGTAGCCCTCAAGGACATCGCTGCCGTTCATCATAGGAATGCCGGCCACGCATACATTGTCTTTGATCGCGACTGTCTTGCCGGCAAGCGGACCGGCTTCTGCGCCTTGGATCGAGCATTTCCAGTACCACGCATTGAGCGGGTCTTCATCCGATGACGGGCGCCGTCCGCCTACGCGAGCGTACTTCACAGGAGGCTTCGGTTCTTCGAGCTGGTCCAACCTCTGGAAGAAGCCCAGGACTCCCTCCGACAGCACGGTGAAGGCCGCCATCTCATCGGAGCTGACGTCCAGACGCAGGGCCTCCGCCGCGTCGCGCAGGTCTTTGGGTTCGGGTTTGCTTGCCGCCATACGGAATCCTCCTTCAACAAGGCGCGGCGTAACCGCGCGGGTCGGGCTAAGGCTGCCCGGTTCCGTGTTCGACGATCCGAAAGCGTTCGGCAGCGAGCACCCCCTGCTCGTCGGGATCACACGGCAGCTCGATAGCTGCAGACACCCCCATTAACGACAATCCCATGTGCAGCAGCCTCTCGGCATCCTTGGGAATCTCGTCCAGGTGAAATTGATTCAGATAGCCGACGATCTCGTCCATTCACGGCAGCATGGCAGGCATCGTAGATCTCTTGCAACGGCTCGATCGTAACGGGATCTGTTCCGAGGCCTGGCCACGTGCTCGCCCATCTTTTCTCCGATGCGGGCATGGCAACTATTCCTCGTCGACACTTTGTCCGCTTCCGACGTCCACTGTCTGAGTGAGATCGTAAACGACACCCCCTTTGACGACGCGGTGAATGTCGTTGACGTTTCCGATGTCCGCCAGTGGATCCGCGTTCAAGATCACCAGGTCCGCCAGCTTGCCCGCCTCGACGGTGCCCAGTTCCACTTCCCGCCCGATCATGCGCGCGGCGTTGATCGTCGCCGTCTGCAGCACCTGGTGCGGCGTCAGACCCGCCTCGGCCAGCAACTGCAGCTCGACCTGCAGTGACAGGCCATTGATCACGCCAGCGCCCGAGTCGCCTGTGTCCGATCCCGCAACAACCAACAACCCGGCGTCGTAGGCCGCCTTGGTGTTGGCGCCCAACACGGGCATCTGCTCATCCATATAGGCGAAGTTGTCCCAGCGGGCCTCCCATTCCGACACGAGCTCGGGGTTCAAGTCCGCTTCGATCTGCAAGGTCGATGCACGTTTGCTGCGGTCGAATTTCCTCAAGCGGTTCGCCCACCCAGCGATGTCTCCTGCGGCCTCGAAAATCGAGTGCGTGGTCATGTAGAAGGCCTGATTCTGTTCCATCAACTCGATGAATTCCGGGTCGATTACCTCGTCGATGATCCCATGCACCAGTCCGTCGGCACCTGCCCGCAAGACATCCTTGGCGAACTCGAGGATCGGTGCATGAACCATCGCCTCGAGCCCATTCTTGTGCGCCTCGTCGATGATCGCCTGCATCACCTCGGGATCGAGCTGGGGAAGGCCGGACCGGACCGCGTAGGTTACCGGGCTGTAGACGAACTTGATACCGTCGGCGCCGGCGGCCACGTTCTCACGTACGCCTTCCCGTGCCTCCTCGGGCGTGGCAGGCGCAAATCCGCCGATGGAGCCATGGCCACCCTCGGCCCCGAACGTCTTGCCCACACCATAGAAATGGGGATACGACGAGGCCGGATCCGAAGAAATGCTCTTCAGGTCTCTATAGATTTCCAAGTCGGGGATTCCCGTCGAGTAGACCAAGGTAATCCCCCAGTCCAGCAGATTCGCGAGGTTCTGTTGATAATCCTGCTCTCGTTCGCCGAAACCGAACCGCCCTACGGCCAGATGATTGTGCATGTCCGCCAGACCCGGGATGACGAACTTGCCGGTCGCCTTGATCAACTCAACGTCGGACGGCACCGGCACCTCGCTGCTCGGGCCGACTTGCTGGATTCGAGATCCCGCAACAAGAATGACCGAGTCCTGGATCGAGGCGCCCCCAGTTACGTCGATCAGCGTCACGCCGGTTATGGCCAGGGTGGGCGGCGCGGTTGGGGATTCTCCCGGCTCTTCCGTGCCGGAACAGCCGATGACGAAAACGACACATGCGGCCAGCAGGTATTGCAGAGTACGGTTCATGATCACTCCCCTTTGATTCAGATCATGACAGCGGGACTTCGTCCGTTTCCCATTTCGGGTAAGGCCCGAGCTTTCGCATCAACGTCAGCCCCACGACGATAGAAACCAACAAAACACCCAGAGCCTGACTATAGGAACCGGTGATGTCGAACGCTATTCCCATCAGCGGTGGGCCGATAACACCGCCCATGGCAAAGCTAATCAGCGCGTAACCGTAGATTTCACTGAAGGCGCGCAAACCGAAGTACCGGCTGACCAGGTAGGCAATCGTTTCTCCCTCCGCCCCCATGCCCAACCCGACCAGGAAGGCAGCCACGAAAACCCACGCCCCACCCGAGCCGGTCCACAGGACGAAAACGCCGAGGCCGGCGCAGGCGAAGAAAACCATCGCCACGGTCGGAGCGAAGAATCGATCCATAAGTAACCCGCTGACGATCCGTCCGGGCATGACAGCGCCCCCAAGCAGTGAGGCGGCGAATGCCGCCGCCTGTGGCGATATGCCCCGCTCGGTCAGAATGGGCACCAGTTGGATCAGGCATCCGATCACGCTCATGGCCACGAAGAGGACCGCGGCGAAAAGCAACCAGAACGTTCGACTCTGCAAGGCCTCCCAGCCGGTCATGCCGGGCGCCGCGGAGGGTGCCTTACCGCCGACAGGCTGGCTACGGACATCCCCGTCGGGCCAGAGGCCCAACATCGACGGGTTCTCCTTGAGGAAAAGACCGACGGGCACCGTAACCACCAGGACCATCAGACCGATCCACAAATAGGCCGCGCGCCATCCGGCATCAGAGATCAACGCGAACGCGACGGAAGGCATCATGAACGAACTCACCCCGACGCCGATCGAGGCCAGGCCCAGCGCCAAACCGCGCCTGCGGTCGAACCAATGGGAGATGACCTTCGAGTAGGGGACGATCGCGGAACCACAACCGAGCACTCCCAGGGCGATATTGAGAGCATAGAAATGCCATAGATTGGCAGAGAGAAAAGAAAACCCCATCAAGCCCGCGGCAAACAGAACCAGTGACGGGACGATCACTCTGCGGGCGCCCCAGGCGTCCACGAGCTTGCCGACGAACGGAGCCACGACCGAATAGGCGACGAGCGATAGCGAGTACCCTAGCGAAACGGCGAAACGGCTCCAGTCGAATTCACGTCCGATCGGACTCGTGAGAACCCCGAAAGTGTAGTTGTAGATCGCACCGTAGCCCATGAACAGGCCGATGCCCGACACCAGTACGATCCACCAACCAAAGAAGACCTTCTCATCGGTCCGTCGAGATGCAAGCATCATCGAGATCGGGTCCGATCCGCCAGTCCAGCCCCTCCGTGCGGTGTGGTCCGCGACCGAAACCTATCTCGCCGCCTGGTAACCCATGTCCGGCCGCAGCCGGTAATCATGAGTCTCCCTCGCGAGAAGGCTGTTCAACTGATCGCCGAGCAGTTGAGCCGCGCGCTCCGCGCCCACCGATTCCGCCAACGCTTTGTTGAACGGATGCTCCTCGTAGAACTGGGACCGAGTGTCGAAGGGCGCGATGAAATAGTAGGTACGCCCGCGATCGAAGAAGACCCGTCCGTCGCCGATCACCGTACGATAGGCGTTGAACCCGATCGGGTAGTCCGATTTTCGGATGGCCGCGAGGATCTCGGCCGTCGCCTGCTCGAACTGTTCGGCGCGCGCCGCCTGAACACGCAAGGTCACTACGTGATTGAACTGGGGATTCTCGACCACGGTGTCCGCGGGCGCGTAGCTGAACTCAGGCACGGGTTCCATCACCGAGAGGTGATTGCCGCGAATCGCCGGCGTGGTCAAGGTCGCGAATTGTGCGAAAGTGGCCTCGTCCATCGCCGTGGCGAGCTTTGCACTTCGCGCGCGCGCCTGAGAAGAATTCAGATCGAGCTCCGACAGCGATCCGACCTGAAACACGTAGAAATAGGAACTCTGATACTGGGTGGCGCCCCAACTCATGTCCGAGCCCAGATTCGCCTCCTGCATGGCGGCGATCGCCAGTTGAACTCCCTCCTCGTACTGCGCGGTGAGCGCCGGGTCGATGTCTTCCTGCTCCACGACGTAGAGCGTGCGGGCGGCTTCCTGGGCCTCGCATCCCTGCCACGCCAGTAAACCGAGCGGCAAGAGCCAAAGGCTTCGAATGCTCCTCATGGTTTTCAAAATGTGTCCTCCCACTTCCGGCTAGTGAAAACTCAACGGGTCCAAACGGCGGCCCTCGATCATGATAAACCGAACCTTGGCCAGATCCCGAATCTGCGCCAGCGGGTTGCCTTCGACGCTGATAATGTCGGCCAGTTTGCCGGGCTCCAACGTTCCGATGCGATTCCCCATCCCCAGTCCGAGCCCATCGGCGGCGACCCGCGTGGTGGCCTGGATCGCCTCCATGGGCGTGAATCCGCCTTCGATCAGGAACTCGATGTTCAAGAGCAGCGTCCCGTGCAGAGTATCGGTGCCGTGGCTGATCGGAACTCCGCGCCGGTGCGCCTTGAGCAACTGCGCCTGATACGGTCGGATGCCCGGCGTATAGTCCACGGCCCCGGCCTCGGCGATGTCGAACACGTCCTGCGGGCGATCCTCGGTTTCCCCCAGGGGATTGTTGCGTCTCGCCTCCTGGATGGTCGCGCGGTTAAAGTCGATCCACTCCTCGACACTCGTCATCTCGTTGTCGAGCCGCCGCCAGATCTCCGGACTCCACCGGATCCCGCCGGGAATGAAGATCAACGGCGTGATGTTGAGGTGCGACTCGTGCTCGACGAACAGTTCGATGATTTCGTCCGTGATGGGTCGCACGTGCTCGAAGCTGTCGACCCCGCATTCCAGCGCCACACGAATCGAAACGCCCCAGTTGCCCACAACGTGTGACGTGATCGGAATCCCCAGCCGGTGCGATTCGTCCACGGCCGCGCAGACCTCTTCCAGCGACAGGATGGTCGTCGTGGGCGACGTGTCACTCAGGTACATCTTGGTGAATCGCGCGCCTCCGAGCACGTTTTCTCGAATGCGCTTACGGATGCTCTCGACACCGTCGGTGGGCCAGAGCGGCCCGGCGCCTGCGCTGGTGGCCACGATGGGCATGCCCGCGGCAATGATTCGAGGCCCGGGAATCACACCCGCATCAATGGCCTTCCCCAACTGGAAGTCGATGCCGCTGCTCTCGCCCGTAACCCGCACCGTGGTCGTTCCCCCCAGCAGGCTGATGCGCATGTTCCGGATGGCCCGCAGCATCTGCTCTTCGCCCGGCGCCAGGCGTTGATCGATCATCGGCTGCAACTCCAGCGAGTCCGGCCGCAGCGTCGGGTGGTCGTGGCTGTCGATCAGACCGGGCAGCAGCGTGTGGCCCGGCAAGTCCACGACGCTGGCGCCGTCCGGAACCTCGACTTCATCGGCGGTGCCGACCGCGACGATCTCCTCGCCGCGCACTACGACCACGCCGTCATCGATCGACTCGGACCGCACGCCGTCGATGACGCGCGCGGCGCGGATCGCGGTTACGTCACCCTGGGCGCGGGCCGGCCCACACAAAGAGAGAAGGATCAGGGCCGGCAGAACCGATTGAACGCGCCGATTCCACTGGATCCGTTCATTGCGCACGCAGACACCTCCGGGACCTTGTTCGCGACGCCCGCTCTCCGACGATTGGGCGAACTCGAAGCGGACATTGCCAGTTGCAGGATTCTCTCACGCTTCCATTGGATCGCGTACCGCGAGTTTGTAAACAGCAGCCGGGCATGCTCCGGCCACCCCGATAGAACAACGCAGCCGCTGCGAATCGGCCGCCCTGCCCGCTGCCCGGACAGCGGGCAGGGGCAGGCCATCCGCTAGAAGATGATTTTCAGACCGAACTGCATGATCCGCTCCGGTGTCGAGGTGCGCAAAACCCGGCCGAAGGCGGCTCCGTCCTGCAGGTTGTTCTTCGGGACACTGAAGTTCGCTTGATTAAACAAGTTGAACGCCTCCCAGCGGAACTCGAGGTCCACGCCTTCGCTAATTTCGAACACCTTGGTGAGCCCGAAGTCGAAGTTGACGATGCCGTCGGTCAAGACGATGTTTCGCCCGGCGGTCCCGTTCATGACCGGGCCCACGGCCCGCTCGAACGCCCCGGTGTCGAACCACTCCTCCGGCGTCTTCGGCCCGTTGTTGGGATCCCCGATCAGATTGGGGCGGTCCCCGGAAGTGCCGTCGAACGATTGATCCGATCCATCGAGGACGGTGAACGGCGAGCCCGACTGCAGCAACGTGATCCCGTTGATTCGCCAACCGCCAAGGACGTGACCGAGCGTGTCGGATCGATCTCTCAGGAACGGCAACTCGTAGATGTAGCTGAGGACCAAGCGATGCGACTGATGAAACGCCGACAATCCCTTGTCGTTGGACAGATCCGCAGCGTGGCCGGGATCGAGCGGTTGACCCGGAATGTTGAAGAAGGTCCCGAACGTCGACGCGTTGTCGATCGCCCTCGACCAAGTGTAGGCCGCCTGGAAGCTGAGCCCCTGGCTGAACCGGTGAGTCAGGGTCGATTGCAAGCCGTGGTAGCTCGAATGGAACGCGTCGTCGATCATGAAGGCATCGCTGAGCGCCGGCATCGGTCGGCGTGCGCCGGCCGTGTCGCGCGTGACGTTGGGTCCGAAAACGGCCTGGTTGGGGTTGGTCATACCGTTGAGATTCCATCCGGAGTTGCCGACGTACGCCACCTCGAGGGCCATCGCTTCGGTCAACTGGCGCTGCAGGGTGAGATTCCAGTGCCCGACATTACCCAACTCCATGCCCACGGCCAGCGTGGTGACGGGCAATCCTGGGATAATCGGGAGCGGCGGCGTCAGGTCGCCGGCGATCGGGCTTGCTCCGCCAAACGGCGCGGCGTAGCTTGCGGTTGGGTCGAATGCCGGCAAGACGAAGTAGAAGGCCTGCAGCTCCGGCGGCTGCTGCAGCGTCGTGGTCGAGATCAACGCCGAGTCGTCGAAGAAGATGCCGCCGCCGGCGCGCAGGCTCGTTCGGCCGTCACCGGTAAGATCCCAGGACAAGCCCAGCCGCGGTCCGAAGTTGTTCTTGTCGGTGGCGACAATCCGCCGTCCGACACCCGGATCGCCGGGGCGCAGCACGCCCTCCGGCAAGGTCGGGCTGACCGAGGACTTGACACCCTGAATGAGCGCGAACTGCCGGTCGTTCTTCTCGAGAAATCCTGGCGACAGCTCGTACCGCAACCCCATGTTGAGGGTGAGTCTCGGGTTGATGCGAAACGTATCGTGAACGTACAGGTACATGTCGGTCTTGAACAGTTCCTTCACCGACGCGCCGGCCGTCTGCAGGAAGAAGCTGGTTTGACCGAGCAGAAAATCGCCGTAGGGGACGCCGGTGGCGAAGGCGAAATTGAAATTGTAATTCCCGTGATTCGTCGATGGAAAGTCACTGTAGATGTTGTAATGGCGAACGTCCACCCCGAACTTCAAGGAGTGCCGCCCCTTGTTGACCGAAACGTTGTCGGAGAACTGCAGAGTTCGGCTGATTCGATCGTTGCCGCGAACGGGATAGCCGAGACCGGAGTACGGGAGAATCCCGTGCGCGGGAAAAAACTCGCCTCCTTCGCCCGCCGTGGGGTAGGTGAAGCCGAAATCCCGGTTGTTGATGTCGCTGACCTCTTTCCCGCTGTTGACTCGCGACCGGACGTATGCGAAGCGGAACTCGTTGATCATCGAGGCCCCGAAAATATGGGTGTCGGCCATCATAAAGTTCTGGAACCGGTTCGCGTCGGAAAAACCGAATCCCGGCGCATCGATGAAACCCTGACTCTGCCCGAAGAGCCCGTTGGGCTGTATCAGGGTTCCCTGATCCAGGAAGTACCGGCCGGTCAGCATGTTTGCGCCATCCATGGACGAATGATCGATCCGGATCATGGCCTGGTCGCGATCGTGCGAGCCCACGGGCGTCGACACCCAGTTGTCGGGTCCCGAGTTGGGCAACGGCCACAATTCGAGGACGCGCCTGGCGACCGGATCGTGATGTTCCAGAGGAATCATGTCACCCGGCCATCGGGTTCCAGGTTGGAACGGCAGGGAGGGTCGACTTGCTTCGGGCAAGTCCGAGAAATCGCCATTGCGCAGCTTCAGCGACGGGACCAGGGTGTTGGTCGGGCGTCCCTTGCGCTGGCGAAACCCTTCGTAGCCGCCGAAGAAGAAGGTCCGATCCGGGACGACCGGACCACCGATGGTGCCCCCGAACTGGTTTTGCTTCAGCGTCGGCACTTCAGGAACAAAGAAGTTCCGCGCATCCAGGGCGTCGTTTCTGAGAAACTCCCAGAGCGTCCCGTTGACGGTGTTCGTGCCGCTCTTGGTGACCACGGTGACGACCGAGCCACCTGCGCGGCCGTGCTCAGCGCTGTAGTTGTTGGTCAGGATCCTGAATTCCTGGATCGTGTCAGGAGACGGCACGACCATGGCCGACCCCGACATGGCTTCCACGTTATTAGTCCCGTCCAGCAGGTGATTGTTCGATGTGATTTTCATCCCGTTGACTGAGAATTGATTGGCTGTTCCGCCCGGGGTGTTGTCGGTTCCGCTACCGGTCGCCTGAATCCCCGCCGGAGCCGCAACTACGCCGGACTGCAACGTCCCAAGCTGCAGAAAGTTTCGTCCGTTCAACGGAAGGTCCACGATCCGCTGCTCCTCGACG
This sequence comes from Bryobacterales bacterium, assembly GCA_965204095.1. Lineage (GTDB taxonomy): Bacteria > Acidobacteriota > Terriglobia > Bryobacterales > UBA6623 > JAPPLB01. The sequence continues at coordinate 59,858 of OZ241991.1, forward strand.
ACCTTCCCCACGCTGGCCGTGGTGATGTCCACTTGTGCCGTCAGGGTCGCGCTCACGATGACCTCCTGCGTTATCTCCCCCACTTCGAGTACCAGGTTGGCGGGCGTGGCCTCGGTCGCGTGCACCTCGACCCCGTCCTGCCGTGTCGGCGCGAAACCTTGCAGCGTAACCGACACGCTGTAAGTCCCCACGGACAGCAAGGTGAAGCGGTACCCCCCCTGCTCGTCCGTGACCGTGGTTCGCGTGAGGTTGGTTTCACTGTTTAGTGCCTCCACGCCCGCTCCGGGAATGACTGCGTCGGAGATGTCGGTCACGGTCCCATAAATCTCGCCGGTCGTTTGGCCCTGGCTGTCGATGGGCGTGAAGACCATCGCTGCCGTGACGAGCATCGCTACGACGCCGTATCGAAAAAACAAGCTGTGTCTACGCATGTGTTGTCTCCTTGCTCTGTCGCCACCCAGTTGGATCGTCCGAATCGATTGCAATCGCTCCACGACTAGATATCCCGCCTGGGTGACGCGAAAACCCGATCGATCATGGGGCCGAAATGCTCCAGCGGATAGCTGTCGTAATTCGGGTCGAAAGCGGCTTGATCCCAAGCGTCCGCGAACTGGCACGCCAGTTGATACCACGGCTGGTCCGCGTATCTCTCTCGCGCGTCCGGATCCTTTCCCATGAAGGCGTAAATGTATTTCCCTTGAAAATCCTGGTGCGTGCGGATGATTTCGTACGTTTCCGTGCAAACGAACGGCCGCAGGATCTCCGCGCTGATCGCCGCGTGGTTGACCTCGGAAACGGCTTTGCCGATGTCGTGGCAAAGAGAAGCGACGATCATTTCTTCCGACGCGCCGGCTCGCTCCGCGCGCGTCGCGGTCTGGAGGGAATGCTCGAGCTGATCGACCGGAAACCCGTCCCGATGCGAGGCGAGCTGTCGCAGCATTCCCCGGATCACCTCGGGCATGTCCGCCTGACGCTTCGCGAGCGCATCGCCGATTAAGCGAATGTCGTCCATGCCGGCCGTGAGCTGATCCATGCGGGTGAAGGCCATTGTCCGTCCTCTGCTCCCTCGAAGCTCTCCTATTCTGCGCGCCGGCAATACAGAACCATGCAGTTTCCCAGCCGTTCCGTCCGCGTACACTCCAGCTTCGCGGGAGCCGCCTCGACACCTCCCGGCGTCTCGGCAAAGCCCGGTGAGCCCCGATCCCCGATCACGATCGGGAGTTTGATGATCTGCAACTCGTCTACCAGGCCGGATGAAATCGTCAACCAGTTCAGCGTCGCGCCCCCTTCGATCAGCAGGGACCGGATTCCCTCCCGCGCCAGCGCTCTGACCAAAACCTCGACATTCACGAACTTGCCGTCGCCGGTGACCACCACCTTCACGCCCAGATCTCGGAGCGCCGCTCTCCGTTCGTCGGCGGTCTCGCTCGCGACCGCCACGATGGTCGGTGCCTGCTTGTCATGAAACACCTTGGATTCCAGCGGAACCGCTCCCTCGGGGTCGACGATGACTCGCACGGGGCTCCGTCCGTCGACGGCACGAACCGTCAGGCTCGGATTGTCGATCACGATCGTGTTCCCGCCAACCATCACGGCATCGACCGAAGCGCGCATGTCGTGCAGGAACTCGACGACCTCGTGCGTGACGAACGCGCCGAGCGAGCCGCTCGTGACGCCGCGGCCGACGGTCAACTTGCCGTCGAGCGTGACGGCGGACATGATCACGATGTAAGGGCGGCCGGGATCCGGACTGGCGGGCAAAGTCTTCGGCATATCTTACGCGCGCTCTGCTTCTTCGAGGCGGCGCGCCGTTTCCGCCACGCGTCGCACTTTCTCGAGGTCCACGGGGTTGGCGTAGACCCCGTCTTTCTTAAAATAGGAGCCGACGATGGCTCCGTCGGCCACGGAGAGCAATTCCGAAGCGTTGTCGATGTCCAAGCCGCTGCCGATGATGACCGGTGTCTTGCGGACCGCTTTCTTCGCTCGTGTGGCTGTCTCCACCGGCGGCGCGTTACCCGTGACCTGACCCGTCACCACGATCGCATCGACTCCCGACATGGCGGCCCCTTGAGCGGAAAGTTCGAGCGAGCGCTCGGCCATCATGGTGGTGTACTTCACTTGAATGTCAGCCAGCACCGCGATATCGGAGGCCCCCAAACGCGCGCGATAGCGCGTCATCTCGCCTGGCAGGCCCTGAAAAACGCCGAACGAGGTCAGCACGGCCTCGTTGAAGCTGACCGAACGAATGAATCGCGCCCCGGCCGCGACCGCCACGCCCAGCGAAGTTCTGTCCCCCGGTTCCATGTTCACCACAACGCCCACTGGAACACTCGACGCTTTCACTACTTCGTGTGTACAGATCGCCATCGCGGCGCCGAGATGGGGCTCGATCACAGAATCGATCGGAAAACTGAAGGTGTTCTCCACCAGGAGCCCATCAATTCCCCCTTCGATCAGCGCCCGAGCGTCGGTCTGAGCCGCCTCCAGGACGCGGTCCATGCCGGGATGGTTCGGATACGTCGGCAACGGCAGGAGGTTAATCATCCCGATGATCGGCTTCGAGGTACCGAAGACGTCGCGAAGGTTCACTATCATTTCACTCTCCGACCGGAACTCGCACGGTACGACAAGGAGTGGTCCGTACTGCCGGTCCACAGGGGTGCCTGTCCAGGCCGATGCGCTTACTGATGCTTGCCTCGGAACGCTTGACCCGAGCGAAGTGGACGGCACGCTACCGCCATTTCGACGCATGGGCCGGCAGCGTCGGTTCTTCTTCGTCTCACGATCGACAGCGGCACGATCAAACTGCTGCTCGTGCCAGCTCGAAACCCTGTTTCTCGACCAGGACTCTCGCTTGAAACTCGATCGTATCGAGCAGTAACACTACCCGATCCTGATTGTTGAGTTCCCGCTCGAACATCCCTGTCAGTCCACGAAACGTACCTTCCGCGACCCGCACGCGATCTCCCTTGCGGAACGCCGCGGAATCCAACCTGACGTATCCCTCGGAATTGACCCTCGATTGAATCTCGAGAATGATGCGCTCGTCGACGGGCAGCGGTAGATCTCCGAAAAGGACTACGTAACTAACGCCCCGCGCGTACCTGATGGAATGCAGGTGGACATCCGGGCGAAAACGGGCGAACACGTACCGGGGAAACAGCGGCTTGAGTATGGGGTGGAAAACCCTCCAGACCCGCTTCTTGCCGAGTCTTTTCGGGACGAAGACTTCAATTCCGAGCCGCGCTATGTTATGCGCGGCCAACTCCTCTTGAGACGCCTTGGTGTACACCGCAAACCAGTTTTCCGTACGCCAAAGGTCCATAAACCCGCTGTTACAGCTTCGCCCCCCCAGCAGTCTGCCACACCAGCAAAAAATAGTTCGTGATGTTATCAGAACAGATGAGTTGATTGCAAGCGAAAAAATTTACTCATGGAACGGGGCTGGGCCGAGCCCGCGTGAGGACCATCCTCCGACCGTGGCGCACATATGGATCAACTGTCCCACCACGGGCATGTGTACCCACGTTTCGACCTCGGCCGCGTCTGGTGCCCGGACGTCGAACTCAGGCACCGCAATATAGCCCTTCGGAAAGCCGGTTCGTCGCCTGGAAGCAGCTTTCGTGCCGTGAGCCGGCCATTGACGATTTTGGGATTGGAGCGGCGCGGATTCTTGCTGGCCGCCACGCTGGGTCTGATCATGTGGAACGCCATGAATTCCCTGGTGACCGGAGGGGTGGTCTTTGTCAGAGGCTACGTGACGGATGGCTGGGCGGACGGCGCGATCCGGACATGATTGGGATTCTGTGCGCATCGGAGCGCTGGCCGATCTGCTATGACCCGGGCAAGTGGGCACGGGCGCCCTGCATATACGGATTCGGTGACAGGTGATGAGAATAGTATTACAAGTTGAACTTATATGCCTGTGATTCTTTCTTGCTGTGCGAGAAACGTCCCTTCTACTCTAAATTCTGCCGTGGCAACCTACAACTGTACGGCAAAAACCGATGCTGAGCTTCCTCTTTGTCTCGAAGACTTCCGGGCGGTTGCTCAAGCCCTGATCTGAAACGCTTTCGGCGTTATTGAGGGCTGGCGGATAAAAAACCCCAACCCCACTGGCCGTGACGGCCCGTGGCGGGCTCCCGTGCTGTGACCGAGCGGGGCTCAGGGGCGGGCGGCGCCGGCCTGAGGTGGCATGAACTGCGTGTTCTGGCCTGGGGGAGAGCCTCCGGGGAGCCCTCGCCAATGAATGATGGCCTGCTCGGACCCAGACTGACCTTGGGGCATGGGCGCCAATGACCAAGGGGGGCGTGGCTGCCGGGCCCCCGCCTACCATCGATGATACGCAAGGGGGGCGTGTTTCAACCCCGAATGGTCCGCGACGGAACGACGCATGGGCGGACCTGACCTGGATCGGGCGACCTTCGCCTCCCGGAGTCGCCCAGCCCGAGCATTTTCCAATCCAAAGATGATCCTGAAATGAAGTTTGGGCGGGCCAGGGACATTAGCGGGTGTAGATCTTCTTTCTGAGGGATTCGAGGGGGAGGGGGAAGCTGAGCAGGGTGTCACCCAGAAGGCAGAGGTGGGTTGAGCTTTCCCCTCCCCCTCTCAACAATGCAGAGTCCGGGGCCGCCCGGCCCCGCTCGGTCGTGCAGATCTTTACCAACCGGAGCGGCACTTCGCCAGCAGCTTCCGCTTGGCTCGCTGCATGTTCCGGGCGCATGCGGTGTCGCTCATCCGCTGCGCTTGTTGTTCGAGCCTCGCGGCGCTGATACCCTGCTTCAAATGCTGCTCCCAGTTGTCGAGGCAGAGCAGCTTCTCGTAGGGCGTACGGTAGTCTTGGAGCCGATAGCGGCGCCGTCGTTTGCGGTTGCCGAGCACCTCCAGGGTGGCGAACCCGCAGGGGCGGTGATAGTTCAAATAGGGGTTGAAACAAGCCGTGTAGAAACGCTGGAACGCCGCGGCCTGCTCGGCCGCGATCGGCTCGTGGCCGATGTGTTTGCGCACCACCGCGCCGTTTTTGCCCTTCACCAAAGCATTGTCGGTGGTGCGGTGCGCCCGCGACTTGGTGAACTCGCCCACCAGCAGTTTGTTCAACAGCTTCGCCACGCGGCGGTTGAGGAACTCCGAGCCGTTGTCGGAATGAAAGCCGCGAATCCGGAAGGGGAACTGATGCAGGATGGCCTCTAAGACCGGAATCAAATGGGCTTCCGAGATCGTCTCGCAACAACCTACCCCCTGTCACTGCGTCACCGTATCGACGGCGTTGATGTGATACAGGCCTTTGCGGGTGTCGGTGTCGCCTTGATGCACCGTGTCGACCCGCAGATAGCCGGGCCGCCGACACTCGCCGATCGCCACCGCCCGGGGATGCATCTTGCCGTGGTGCACGTGATGGCGACGGTAGGCTGCGGTGCGCCGCAGGTTGTAGATGTGGGAGGCCGAGATCGCCACCAGCCGCTGGTACTCGTGGTGGCCGTAGACGTGGTACTCGCGCTCGAGGATGCGCCGCCGCGCCGGCCCCGACAGCACCTCGTGGGCGGCATCGGCCGCCGCCAGTAAAGCAACATCCTCGGCCGTGTAGCGCCGCGGGAAGCGATGCCGGCGGGGCTTCGACGGCTGCACCGTCCCACGTTGACGGTAACGCCGGATCAGCCGTGTGAGCTGCGCCAAGCTGCGCCCGCTGACCTTAGCCAGATAGCGCCGTACGACCTCCTTGTCTTTCTTCGACAGCTGCTGGTACTGCTGCGCCTGCAAGGTGCCCTCGACGAGGCCATAGATCCCCTTGCGGTCGGCGCCGGTAAAGCTGAGGCTGCTGCTGGAGCACACAAACTCCTCCATCTCCTCCAGCGTGAGACGTTGTGCATGCTGCATGGTGACTCGCATTCACCCGCAGTGTGCCCTGACCCGACCGCCGCGTTCTCAGGATCATCTTGTATTGGACAACCCTGCCCGCCGAAACACGGCAAACTCCCGGCTATAATGGCTTTCAATGGACTTCGGCACTCAGAGGAACTCGAGGAAATCCGATGAACGTCCAGGCTTTGCGGAAAAGGAGATTCGTCCCCACGTCGTGGAATGGGACGAAGCCCAGGGTCTTCCTCGAGGTCTTCTCGATGAACTCGCGGAACTGGGGCTGATGGAGGTTCTGATTCCCATTGAGTACGGCGGCGCGGGGCTGGGCTATCGTAAATTACGTCACCATCATCGAAGAGCTATCGAGAGTGGACGGTGCCGTCGGTCTGACCGTGGCCGCACATAACTCGCTAGCCAAGGCGCACTTCTTCACGGCGGGGAACGAGGCACAACGGCAGAAGTTCGCCACCCCTTTGGGGCAGGGGAAGATGCTTGGCGCGTGGAGCTTGACCGAGCCCGAAGCCGGCAGTGATGTCACGGCATCCAGACAATGGCCCGCCCGGACGGAGATGCATGGGTGTTGAACGGCGAGAAGACGTTCACAACGCACGCAACCTCCTGTGGCGTATGCGTCACTTTGGCGCGAACCAATGCGGCCGGGGAACTGATGGCATTGCGGCATTCATTGTCGAAAAGGGCCCGCCGGGCTTTCAGCCGGGAGAGAAGGAGAGCAGACCGGAACTGCCCGCCAGCGACACCGCGACAGTCACGTTCAGCGATTGCCGAATACCGAAAGAGAACCTCCTCGGGGAAGAAGGTGCCGGGTTCCGCGATGCGATGGGAATCCTTGACGGGGGACGCATCGCTATCGCGCCCCGCACTTTGGGAATGGCTACAGGCGCCTACGAAGCCGCACACAACTACGTACGGAAGTGGCGACAGTTCGGAGGCCGATCTCCGAATTCCAGGCGATCCGCTTCAAGCTCGCTGACATGGCGACGGAATTGGATGCCGCCCGGTTGTTGACGTTCCGCGCGGCGTGGATGAAGGATCGGGGAGAAAAGACAATCATGGAGTCGTCGATGGCAAAGCTTTTCGACAGCGAAGCCGCTGTCCGCGCCGCGGACGAATGCGTGCAGATAATCGGGGCTACGGATACGTCAAGAACTTCCCAGCCGAGAAATTCTACAGAGATGTAAAGCTGTGCACGATCGGCGAGGGAACGAGTGAGATCCAGCGGATCGTGATCGCCCGGGAGATCCTGCACCAGCTATGAAGACCAAACCCCATCTGGAAACCAACCGGCGGGCTATGGAAACGCTGGTGGCCGAACTCCATATGAAACTGGAGCGCGTCCGGCAGGGGGGAGGAGTCGAGCGCATTGAGCGCCACCGGAAGAGCGGCCGGATGTTCGTCCGCGAACGCATTGAGCACCTGCTTGATCCTGGAGCGGAGTTTCTGGAACTGGGCGCTTTGGCTGCCGACGGGATGTATGACGGCCGTGCGCCGTCGGCTGGAATCGTCACCGGCATTGGACAGATTCACGGACGCGAGGTCGTCGTCGCGGCCAACGACGCCACGGTCAAGGGCGGAACCTATTTCCCCATGACCGTAAAGAAGCATCTGCGGGCGCAGGAAGTGGCGTCCGAAAACCACCTCCCGTGCGTGTATTTGGTGGATTCGGGCGGCGCGTTCCTCCCCCTGCAGGCGGAGGTGTTTCCGGATCGGGATCACTTCGGCGCGATCTTCTATAACCAGGCCCGCATGTCAGCCGCGGGCATCTACCAGGTGGCTGCGGTTATGGGCTCCTGTACGGCTGGTGGCGCGTACGTCCCCGCGATGAGCGACGAAGCCGTCATCGTCAAGAACCAAGGCACGATATTTCTAGGCGGACCGCCGCTCGTGAAGGCGGCGACGGGCCGGGATGTCACTGCAGAGGAACTCGGAGGGGCCGACGTTCACTGCCGGATTTCCGGAGTCGCCGACCACTATGCCAAGGACGATGCCGACGCGTTACGGATCGTGCGCGACATCTTCCTGTCCCTCCCGAGTCTCGAGAAGCATGGGCTTCGAGCGGTCGACCCCGAAGCTCCGCGCGAAGACCCGTCCGAACTTTATGAAATCATTCCGACGGACGCCCGGCGAAGCTTCGGCGTACGCGAAGTCATCCTGCGTATCGTCGATCGGAGCGAATTTCAGGAGTTCAAGGCGCTCTACGGGAGGACGCTCGTCTGCGGATTCGCAAGGATCGAAGGCTATCCCGTGGGAATCCTGGCCAATAACGGCGTGCTTTTTTCGGAAAGCGCTTTCAAGGGGACACACTTCGTCTCGTTGTGCTGCCAGAGAGGTGTCCCCATCGTCTTTCTCCAGAACGTTCCGGGTTTCATGGTCGGAAAGCAGTTCGAGCATCGCGGTATCACCAAAGACGGTGCAAAGATGGTGAATGCCGTGGCCAACGCGGCCGTGCCCAAGTTCACAGTGATCATCGGGGGATCCTACGGCGCTGGCAACTATGCCATGTGCGGTCGCGCCTATCGGCCGCGCCAACTCTGGATGTGGCCCAACGCAAAGATCTCCGTCATGGGCGGAGACCAGGCAGCCCAGGTGCTCCTACGCGTCAAGATGGATAGAATGCGGAGCGAGGGACGCGACATGACCGATGAGGAACAGAAGGACTTCATTCGCCCCACGCTCGAGAGATATAAACAGGAGGGTAACGTCTACTACAGCACCGCGCGCCTCTGGGACGACGGCGTGATCGATCCCGTCGACACCCGAAGGGTTCTGGCGATGGGTATATCCGCTGCCATGAACCGGGAGACCGAAGAGACGCGATTCGGCGTTTTCCGGATGTGAGAGGGAACAATTTCCACGAGTACAGGAATCGAAGTTGAGCGAGTGCCTGTTCCGGTGGTTTGCCATGATTGAAACCCGCACCGAAGGCCCTGTCGCCCACGTAACGCTCAACCGCCCGCAAGTCCACAACGCTTTCGACCGGAAAATGGTGGAACGCATCCGCCAGGCATTCGAAGATGTCGGCCGTCGCGACTACGTACGCGTTGTTGTCCTTGAAGGACGGGGAAAATCGTTCTCGGCGGGAGCCGACCTGAACTGGATGAGCAGGATGATCGACTTCACGTACGAAGAAAACTTCGCGGACGCCAAGCACCTGTCGGATATGTTTTCTGCCATCGCGCGATGTCCGAAGCCAGTGATTGCCCGCGTTCATGGCGCCACGCTCGGAGGCGGGTCGGGCCTCGTCGCAGCCGTTGATATTGCGCTCGCAGTAGAGTTGGCCTCGTTCGGGTTCACCGAAGTCCGCCTGGGCATTATCGCCATGGATCGTAGCCAGAATCGGCGCCGGGCGAGCGCGTGAATACATGCTCACAGGCGAGCGTTTCTCCGCCGCCACGGCTTTTGGAATCGGCTTGGTTCACGGTGACGCGCCGGACCTCCCGGCTCTGGACCGGAGGATCCATGAGAAAATCGAGTCCATCCTATCCGTGGCGCCTAGAGCTATCGCTCGGACCAAGACTCTCAGCGCCAAGGTCGACCGAAAACCATTCGACGAGTCCATTGAGTACGCTGCGCACGCCCTGACTGAGGCCCGGACGACGGAGGAAGGCCATTCCGGAATGGCGGCCTTTCTCGAACGCCGCCCTCCCCCGTGGCTGGAGAAATGACTTCGCCTATGCTTCCTAAGAATGTACGGATTGTGGAGGTCGGGCCGCGAGACGGCCTGCAGAGCCAGCTGAAGACGTTTCCCACGCCGGTCAAAGCCGAATTCATACGGCTTCTTATCGACGCCGGTCTCACCAACATCGAGGCCACGTCCTTTTCCCACCCGGAGCGGATTCCGCAGCTGGCCGACGCGGAGGCACTGCTGGATCTCGTTGAACGACGCCCGGGTGTGCACATTTCGGCGGTGGTCCCGAACTTGCGCGGGATGGAACGTGCGATCGCATGCGGAGTGTCGAGGATCGGCGTTCTCACAGCTGCTTCGGAAACCTTCAACCGCAGTAACATCAACATGGGTGTCCGCTCGTCAATCGAAGAGATCCGTTCCGTCGTCTCCCGCGCGGCGGAACACGGTATTTCGGCACGGGCGTACATCTCGACGGCCTGGATCTGTCCGTACGAAGGAGCGGTCGATGCCACGATCGTCGTGGGCCTTGCCGAAGAGCTACTCGGAATCGGAGTCGATGAAGTTTCCATCGGAGACACGATCGGCGCGGCCACGCCGGACAGAGTGGAAATCACGTTAGCCGCACTGTTGAAGTCCTGCCCCTCCGAGAGCCTCGCGATGCATTTCCACGACACTTATGGCTTGGCCATCGCAAACGCCTATCAGGCCCTCCGTATGGGAATCGTCACTTTCGACAGTTCGGCCGGTGGGCTCGGCGGATGTCCCTACGCGCCGGGTGCGATGGGCAACGTCGCGACTGAGGACCTGCTCTACCTGTTCAACAGGCTGGGCGTGGAATCCGGGGTACGGCTTGGCGGCATTCGCAGGGCGTCCGAGTTCATGGCGGGCAAGCTTGGACGCGCGTTGCCGTCACGGGTCCTGGCGACGGCGGCCGGGGCGGAGGGAGCGTCCGTCGGGATGGAAAGAGAATAGCTGACATCGTTAATCGCTGTTACGATCATCGATCGCTCAAGCATTCTGAATGGACATCGGTATAAGGAGCTTCTACTTTCGTTTCGTGGGCATTATCGTCGGTGGGTTGTGTGCTCCGGTTCTTGGGCTGGGAATGGCGTCTTTGTAGGAGGGTTCCGGTGAGCAACGAAGAGTGACGGACCTAATTGATGATGATGGTCGACATTACCGGCGTCAAGGCAGAGAAATCAAAGGCAGTCCAATCCGTTCATCAAAGGATGTTGATCTCCAATGGGAAGAGACCACCCTGAATTGGTCAGGAAATCATATCGAATCGTGACGAAATATCTTCCGTGAGAACTTGGCAAATCTGTCACTATAGGGTCGTTCCGGGGACCGCGATCTCCACGGATGATATAACCGTGTACTCCACGCTGCCCAATCACGAAGCGGTCAAGCACCCCGTATCGGAGTACGTCCATAGCCTCGTTCACACCAACGGGATCGAGTCGTTTTGCAGTACTCTGAAACCGCCCACAAGGGGCCGTTTCACCGGCTGTCCCCCAAACATCTCCACCGCAGCCGTCTGGTGCGGGAGTTCATCGAACTCTCCGAAGGCCACATCGTGACGGAGTACTTGCCGGCGTATGCGCCGGAACTGAATCCGGTGGAATACATCTGGTCCTACTGGAAGCAGCACGAACTTCCGAACGTTTGTCCCAAAGACTACGGGGAACTGAGCCGGCGCGCCCGCCGGGCGTTGCGTCGCATGCAACGCAAACCACGCTTGCTCACGGCCTTCTGGAAACAGTCGTCTCTTCGCTTCGATTGACGGGGCATTATGCGAGATTCAATAGGTATTATCGCACCCCAGCTTCGGTGATCCTTCGCGGATAGGGACATATCACGTTTATACTCATCGGATGGGTAGGGGCGTGGCATCCATGCCCTTGCCAACGAAGAGAGAAACGTATGAGTAATCCCATCCGCATCGGCATCATCGGCGCTGGTGACATCTTCCGCCTTTGTCATTTCCCCGGATTGGCGAAGATAGACGACGCCAAGGTCGTTGCCATCTGCAATCGTTCCGCAGAGAGCGCCGCCACCATCGCGGACGAATTCGGCCTCGATCCGGACATCATGACCGATCCGCACGCCCTGATGGCAAGGGCTGATATCGATGCAGTCATGATCGGTACTTGGCCCTACAAGCACTGTCCGTTCGTGCTGGAATCACTCGATCGCGGCAAGCACACGTTCGTGCAAGCCCGCATGGCGATGAATCTTCGCGAGGCGAAAGCGATGTACGCGAAAGCACAGGAGACGGGTCTTGCGACACAGATTTATCCGTCCCTATTTGGGTTCAAGGGACACAACGTCATGAAGCGGCTCATTGACGACGGCTATCTCGGCGAGATCCGCAACATCCACGCTCGGTTTCTCAGTGGTGATATCGCTGATGCCGAGAGGCCCCTCCACTGGCGGCAGATAGCACGGTATTCGGGCCTGAACGCACTGGCCATGGGCATTGTCGTCGAGACCGTTCAACGCTGGTATGGCTATATGAAGACCGTTTCGGCACAAACCCGGACCTTCACGCGGGATCGGCCGCTTGCCTCAGGGCAGGGAAGCGGGCCGGTGGAGCGGCCGGATACCGTCTACGTCACCGGCGAGATGGAAAGCGGCGCTCTTGCCGCGTTCCTGTTTTCCGGCGTCGCCCGCTTCGGAGTCGAACCGCAAATCGAGGCCTATGGCAGCAAGGGAACGTTGATCTACAACCTCAACAGCGACACGATCCTCGGCGCGCAAGCAGGGGCGGACGGTCTCGCCGAGATTCCCGTTCCCGATGACGAAGTCAAGGAATGGACTGTCGAGCAAGACTTCATCCATCTCATCAAGACCGGTACGCCCGCCTGGACCACATTCGCTGAAGGCGTGAAATACATGGAGTTCACGGAGGCCGTTTTTCGGTCGGTGGAGCGCGGCTCGTCCGTCAATCTGCCTTTGGCCGATTGAGCAACGAATCGGACAACAGGCCGCGGGTCAATTCGTCTGCGAACGAGAAAGGGTTGAGCCGGCGCGCGGCGATCTGTTGCGCGGCTTCGCTCAAACGCCCGGCAGGCAGGGCTTTCTCGAGAACCGTATCCATCAAGCGCTCGCGCACCATCTCGATGACACGCCTCTCCCAATAGTCCGCGGGCCGTTCAACGGACAAGGGCGCCGTCGTGAGCAAAGTTGCCAGTTCCTCAATGCCAGTCCCTTGCGTGGCTACCGTGCGAACGATGGGCGGCTCTTTTTCCTGCTCTTCAGGTCCGAGAGAAAGCATCGCACGCAATTCAGACTCTAGACGGTCCGCACCGGCAAGGTCCGCTTTGTTGATCACAAAAACGTCAGCAATTTCCATGATGCCGGCTTTCATGGTCTGCACATCGCTGCCGCTGGACGGATTAAGAAGCAGCGCCACCGTCGACGCGAGCTGAACCACGTCGACCTCCGCCTGGCCGACTCCGACGGTTTCGATCAGAATGACTTCGAAGCCTGCGGCATCGAGAGCGACCAGCACATCCGCCGCTGCAGGAGCGAGTCCTCCGAGCGAACCGCGGGTAGCCATCGAACGGATGTAGACGCCGTCATCCGCTTCGTGGGATTGCATCCGAATGCGGTCACCGAGAATTGATCCTCCGGTGAACGGACTCGTGGGGTCGATAGCCAGAATGGCGACCCGTTTGTGCTGTTTGCGAAAGCACGCAGCCAGGGCGTCCACGACGGTACTCTTGCCGGACCCCGGCGCGCCAGTGACACCGATGGTACAAGCCTTTCGCATATGTGGAAACAGCGCCTCCAACAAGGAGTGTTTCCGCGGCCCGCGATTCTCGATTTCGCTCAAGGCCCGTGCGAGAAGGCGCAGGTCACCGCCCGTGATCCTTTCAATCCAGAGGGGAACGTCCATCGCCGCCGGAAGTCTGCTATGGCGACGCGGTGGAAAGAGCCAAGTCGTCGAGAACGGCCTGAGCGCGATCCAAAGCGCGTCCAGCCTCAGCGCGCGCACTTTGGGCACGCTTTTCCATGTTGAGGTAGTCGTGCAAGTCCGGAGTCGTTTGATTCGATGAAGAGTTTCTTTCCGGCACGACGCCGATGCGGCGAAAGGCGTGTCCCAACGCCGCTTCGGCATTCGCTTGATTGCGGTTGGATAGCTGTTGTTGTTGCCGAGCGTGGCGTATGGCTGAACGCGCCGTATTCAGCGCCTCGGTGAGACGCGCCTCCAACTGCCTGTAGCGTTGCTCCACTCCTTGGGCTCGCGCCTCGGCGGTTGCCAGTTCCTCGCGCGCGAATTGCGCATCGCCGGCTGCCTGTTCGGCCTGACGTTCCGAAGCGGCGAGACGATCCATGGCATGGGCGAGTTGCGACTCCGCCTCGCGGAGATCCTCTTCCAAACGCACCATGCGGGCAAGGCCGTCAGTGAGCCGCCGACCGGCTTCGATCGCTTCCCGGTCGGCGCTTTCGGCGCGTTCTCGCAAGCGTTGCGCCCATTGCTCGGCCGAAGTGGCTTTATTGCGAGCCTGCATCGCCATGCCGCCCGCATCCCGAGCTTTTCCGGCAGCGGCTTCTGCATGCTGCTGCGCAAGGGCGGCCAGTTCGCGTGCGTGACGGGCTGATTCCTCCGCCTCTTGAACTCGTCGTCCGGCGACTCGTAGTTGCTGCTCCGTTTCTTCCAACTGCCGGGACGACATGTGAACGGCGTACAAGGAGTATCCACCGACCGCGACGGCTACAAGAACCGACAGCATCGCCAGCCAGACACTGATGCCGGCCGACTGCGCGAGCGACCGCGCTTGTTCGCGCGTGCCGCGGCGATCGACCGTATTCTTGTTCGCGGACATTCGGACTCACCTCCTCGAGAGGCTTCTGAAATGCACGTCGGCACGATTGTCACAGGTCTCAGGCCGGCGGGCGTCCTCCGGGATGCGCGGTTTCGGTGGGAGCTTCATATTCGGGCACGTTGCCGTCCAGGAACCGCTCCATTTGCGAGACCGGCAGACGCAATCCAATGTAGAACTTACCAAACAAGGCGTATAGAGCGCTTGCCTCGTCGAAACGCATCTCGTAGATGAGCTTCTTGAAAACAAGCGGGTCATTGGCGAAAAGATCGACGCCCCATTCCCAATCGTCAAATCCGATGGACCCGGAAATGATCTGCTTTACCTTGCCGGCGTAGCGGCGTCCAATGAGGCCGTGATCGCGCATCATGCGTCCTCGGTCGCCGATCGGTTCCGAATACCAGTTGTGGGCGTCGCCTCGTTTCTTGTCCATCGGATAGAAGCAAAGATACTTGTGAGGAGGAATGCCGGGCCAGAGCCGAGGCGCCATTGCCTGGCGCTGCTCCTCGAGCTTCTCGGACTCAGCCTGCTTCCATTCATCGCTGTCAGGCTCGATCCCTCTTTTTTGCAACTCTTCGTAGAGTTGGACAGAAGAGGCATACAGGCCGAGTTCCACGACAGAGACATAGGAGGCCGTCGCTTCCAGATAGTCGCTGAGCCTGAGTTGGGAGAGAGCCAGCTCGACTTCGTTCAGTCCTTCGAACGACCGGCGGAAGTGGACGATCATCAGGTCTCCCTTGTGGCCCAGTTGCGAGAAGAGCGCCGTACCTCCTTCGGGGTGTAATTCGAGGGGCTTGAGAACTGCTGCCGCTTCATCCGTGATCCACTGACGCTTTTCAGGCGCCAGGGAGCGCCAAGCGCTCCAGCGAATACGGAACATCTGATGAAGCACGCTCGACCCGTCCAAAGTCAACGGCACAGCGGGCACCGGTGAGGGCGCGTTGCGGGCGTGGGGCGGCGGAGGATCGCCGGCGTTCGGGGCACTCATGTTCTTTCGAGCCTGCTTTTCTCACCACCCGATGGAAGAAGCACGCGATAAGATCGCCATGACTTCGCTGTGCTTGATTGCCGCGCTCAATGTACTGTCAAGTACGACTTAGCGCGACGATCGGCTCATGCCTCGTCCTGACAGTCCTTTCCATCACTTCGGATCGTCACCTGGTGAGAAAGGCTGGGGATGACTTGTGTGTAACTTAAACCACTCTATCAGACGGGGCATCAGGGTCCATTCACCGATGCGGCGTTCCAAATCGTGCGAGCAAAGAGCCAGGAGCCGTCGGTCTGCCGGTGAAGGATGTCGATGTAGTTGCCGGATTCGTTGGTAGACGCGGAGCCGTCCTTGGGGGTCAACCTGACGGCATAGGTTCCCCAGACGATGGCGCGGTCACCCACCACATCGACTTCTTCGACGGTTCGGGTCTCATCGACATCGAACTGATCAAAGACATCCAACAGTGAGGCGCGGCGAGCTTCTTTGCCGAGGAGGGGCTCGGTACCCGGTTTGAGAACGACGGAGTCTTCGGTGCGAAGGGAGATCAGCGTTTCGATGTCGGAGGTTCCAAATGCGCCGACCGCGCGGTCTATGGCCTCGCGGATGCGGGCTTCATCAAACGAGCCGGCCGGGTGGCTGGAGGGTGTCGAGCTGCACCCGGAAAGCAATATCAGGGTAAGGGCAGGAAGGCAGTGAACTGTCATAGATCGAATGTGACTGCGGCGAAGGAGGCTTTCGCTCTGACGGGAAAGTCGAGATTCTGCCTGAGGCATGAGTCTCAGCCAAGAGGTGCGGTCCGAATCGCCCGAGCCTCGACCTTGCCGGACGCGTGGGCCGTCATCAGAACTTCGGTTTCCGGCGGAACGTCGATCAGACCCGACAGCGGCACCGTGCCGTCAGCCTGACTCCGCACACCGCGAATGGGACGGCCATCCAACATGGTGAAGCGCACATCGGCGAGAGGCAGGGTGCGGATTTCAGGGAGGCGGCATGAGTGTAAACGTCCGGTGCCCGATGCGCTGATATCCACCGAGCCGCCACCGCGCGACGAGTGTCCTACGGGGTCGTTGAGCCGCCGAACGCGGAGTGCAATACGCGGATCCCGGCGAGCGGGATCGAACACCATCTCGAGAAAGTTCCAATAGCCAGGCGTTGTTTGCGGCTTCAGGTCGGGGCTTTCGTAGTCTTGTTGGAACAGCGCGATGAAGTCGATTTCGCGGCCGTCGTAATCCTTCATGAGGCGGCCGAAACCATCTTTCACGCGTCGTCCGCCGGTGCGCCCGATGGGACCGAACGAGCACTCATAGAGCCTCGCCTCACGGTTTTTCAGAATGGACCCGATGTGAACATCGCCATACACGGAAACAATGCCTTCCCGAGAGCTGAGCAGTTCGATGACGCGGTCCGAACCGGCCTTGACCCACCCGGCGTAGTCAGCCGCCACGCGGTTGCGTTGCTCGGCTTCAGCAGAGGGCTGCCAGACGGTGTGAAGACCGTTGAGGCCCGTTATGCAAATCAACGATGCGGTTTCGGTTCGGACCGTCTCATGGAGCCACGCGAACTGCTCTTCGCCAAGCAACGAGCGAGTTGGATCTTTGCGGTCGTAGATGTGCCCGCGATCGGCCCAGCCTTCAGTGGTCCATATATGAGTGTCCTGCGAACTGCGCCACAGTCGCGCGTCCACAATCAGCAAAGCGAAGTCGCCGTCGGGCATCTTCCAACGCCGCCAGCGCTTGGGGTTCGCAGTGCCGGAGGGGCTGTCGTCACCGGTAATCAGATGCTGCACAATCTCGAAGTTGCGCTGCATGTATTCGGGGTCCTGTCCGAGATCGTGACGGGTTCGAACGGCGATCTGCTCCGGACCTTTGACATCGTCCATGCCATAGTCGTGATCCCCGGGATTGAGCACATTCCAGTGCCGCATCATCTGCTGGCGGGTCGTAGGGCCGGCCAAAGTGGTGGTGATGATCTTATAGGCGTCGTCAGTACTGGTGGTATAGAGAACAAGCTCGAGGTACCAGATGTCGTCTTCCCAGACCATCACTTGAAAGCCGTAGTCATCGAGGTACTGGTAGGCATCCTGGAGCGGTTGGTCGTGAATCCAGTTCTCCTGAAACTTCTCGGTGCGATCCATGCCGGGTTTGCGGCCGACGATGGCATGGCAGCTCAGACCGCAGAGGCGGTAGGGAGCCTTGAGTTGCGGGAGCCGGCCTACGTATTGGGGCGCACTGGATCGTGGATCGATCGTAACGTCGGTCCCGTCTTTCCACACGGTGTAGTAAAAGGTCGTCTCAGCGGGGTTGCACGGCAGGACGCAGTCGACAACGGCGGTAGCGCGGCGGAAGCCGTTGGTTACGATGTCGGCGCGCCCGGCGACCTTTGCAGCGGCCCAGCCGGAACCGGGGCTTTCGGAATTGGCGATTCGGATTTCGGCCCGGCGGCCTTCCTGGCGAAAGATCGTGATGAACTTGCAGCGCCAATGACCGTCGACCTGGCGGAGCGAGTCGCCGAGCGGGTAGCAGACCTGGAGCTCGTTGACGGGGTCGGTGATGGGACGATTATCGCCCGGTTCCAACCGGACCTTGTTGACCTCGAAGTCCAATTCACCGCGGGCCGCAAGGCCGAAATAGCCTTCGAGAAAGGCTGTCCGTTCGACATTGGCACAGTGGATGGTTGTCTCGCCGACGCTGCGGATGAGCCGGGCAGTTGCGGTGGCCGGCCCTGAAGGCTCGCCGGTGACTTCGAGTTCGATTCGGACGCTCTCGCCTCTCTCGGGCTTGCCGGCTTGCCGAGCCGAATCGGGCTGAACCTTGACTGTCTCGTCCGAAGTGTGGCTGAAGACCCCAAATGCGCTGTCACTGCGCCAAGCTGCGTACCAGCAGGCGTCTTCCGGCTTGCCGGCTCCGTTCCAGCTTTCATAGAGTGTACGTCCGCCGAAGCAGACACCCATCAAGGAATAGCCCGGCTCCGGATCGTTTTCCGGCAGTGTCCGGACGGTCGCGTCCATCACAATGCGGTAGTTTCCTGTGAGCCGCCAGTCACGCCGCCAGATCATGCCATACGGGGGCCGCGTCTCGTACTCCGTCTCCATGAACCGATGGAAGGGGAAACCCGTGGCGCGAGCCTTGCGCCCGCGGGTCCGCAGGCTCCGGCGAAGCGCTCGGTCCTGGAGCTTCCAGTAGCCGGGATTCAGCGATTCCCAGCCGTCACCGTGATAGAACGAGTCGGGCCGATCGAAGTCATCGACAACGGCTTCTCCTTGCTGCGCCGAAGCGGGACGAGCAAGAGCAGCGGCGGCAAGCGAGGCCATCGAGCCGCAAGTGAAGCCGCGGCGGCTCAAGGTGGTTTTCTGCTCAGACGTTCGTTGAATCCTGGCTTTTTGCACTACCGGCCTCATCCCTCATAGAATAGAGACCAAGAGAGGAATCTGCATGGCGGAACGCATGGTCAAGTGTGTGAAGTTCGGCAAGGAACTGCCGGGGCTGAAGGAGACGCCGTTCGATGGCGAGTTGGGAGAGCGCATCTACCAAAACGTATCGATGGACGCTTGGCGGATGTGGGCAGAGCATCTGAAGATGATCATCAACGAATACCGTCTCAACCCTGCCACCCTGGAAGCCCAAGAGATCATCATCAAGCACATGGAAGACTTCTTCTTCGGGGAAGGGAGTCAGCTTCCGCCCGAGTACGTGCCCCCCACGCAACAGATGCATTGAGCCATGCCCGCTATCGAACCCGAGCCGTGCTGAGCGCGGCATCCCAGCCTGAACACCGAGCCTGCCTTTCTCACCACCCGACGGTCGAAGCACACGATACGACCGCCAGGACTTCGTTGCGCTTGCTTGCCGTGCTCGACGTACTGTCGAGTACGCCTGCGCACTCCAAGCGGCTCGCGCCTTTTCCTCCGCCCGGCTTGCGCCTCGTCCTGACGGCCCTCTCACCCACTTCGCCTCGCCGCGTGGTGAGACATGCAGGCCAGGCGTTCCCCTCGACGGAAGCAGTTCGGAGGGCGACGGGAACTGCGCGGCGAGCGGCGCTTGTCGTGAGGCCGGCCGGGAACGGCTGACGCGGCAAGGACACTGGCGCCGGGCAATATTTTTTTGCCGAACAATGGCGAACCATAGCGAACAATCGTGAACAATGGTGAACTGGAAAACAGTGACTGGGCGGCGGTTTTTTGTGGTGCGACCCTTTCGCACCCACGTTGAACCGGAAAAAGCCGTGTTTCGTGTCTCGTGATTCGTGATTCGTGCAAACCGGGGGAGTGGGCCTGGTTCACTCCAGAATAAATATCTGACGACCGCTGAACCGTAAAGGCCGTGTTTCGTGATTCGCGTCTCGTGTTTCGCACGCATTCTCCTTGCTGCCTGATGCGAAAGCAGGGCAGTATTTTCTCCTTTTTACGCCATGCTATCCAGGCCGGGGCGGAAAAAAAAGACTGAAGGGCTTCAGTACCCCTGTGTACCGTTCGAGCCATGCTCCGCACCCTCACTCCTACCCTCTCCCAGCGGGAGAGGGGGCGGCTGTACGAGGTTCGTGAGGCTCCGGCTCGGCCAGACTCGAGGCGCGCCCGGAACTTTGCTTCGCATCCGGGGCACCTGATGCGCGGGGGGGGGGGGGTACCTGGGAAATGCCGGGAAATCGTGGGAAATGTCGGGAAATGGTGGGAAACCTTTGCAGGGAACGCGCCCGAACAAGACGATCTGAAGACGGAAGAATTTTTACTTCGCAGGCGCTCGCAGGGAACGAATCCAGGCCTTGATCAGGAGCCATGATCTTCATGCTAAGCAAGCCGGGCGGCAAAAAAAAGACTGAAGGGCTTCAGTACCCCCGTGTACCGTTCGAGCCACGTGAAAAGCATAAAAGGCCGTGATTCGTGAAAAGCATTCGGAGGGGCCTGGTTCGCTCCAGAAAGAAATGCCTGACGGCCAGTGAACCTTAACCTGCCTTTCTCACCACCCGACGGTCGAAGCACACGATAAAAGGCCGTGATTCGTGTCTCGTGTCTCGTGATTCGTGAAAAACCTCTTCAAGGCCGTGTTGTGCGCGCCAAGCGGCTCGCGCCTTTTCCTCCGCCCGGCTTGTACCTCGTCCTGACGGCCCTCTCACGCACTTCGTCTCGCCGCGTGGTGAGAAATGCAGGCCAGCTTACTGCTGCGAGGTCCCGTACACGGCCTTCAACTTTTCATGCATGGCGAGTTCGCGGGCAGCCTCTTCCGGCCTGCCCAGCTTGCGGTAGATCCGGAACAAGACGTAGCGGATCGAGCGTTGATTCGGCTTTTGTCGAACGGCTTCCTGAAGCACCGGCAAGGCATCTCGAGGGCGGTCCAGGTTCTCATATGTCTTCGCCAACACGAGCCGGTTCTCTACCCGCGAGGGTTCGAGATCCACTGCTTGCCGAGCGAGAGGCAAGGCCAGTTCCGGGTCCCTGCCGAGCAAAAGAAGGGCCAGTCTTTCGAAGGGCCAACTGTACGGCTTGCCCTGCCGCTCGACCATTTCGATTGCCGTGCGATAAGCCTGCTCCGCCTCGACTCGCCGGTCCAGCATCTCAAGACAGACGGCTCGAAAATGATAACTCTTGACGTCTTCGGAGTTACGGGCCAATGCCTGATCGAAATAGGAAAGGGCCGTGCTGAAGTCGTTGAGGTCCAGTTCGTGGTAGCGGCCCAGATAGTGATAGGGCTCGCCGTTCTGCGGGTCGGCCTTGATCGCCTTCTCCATCTGGTCACGGAATAGCGTGTACTGACGCAGCCCATAATAGGCAATACCGAGGGCCTTGGAAAGTATCGCTGCATCCATGCCCAGCCGCTCGGCCTTGCGTAGTTCGATGGCCGCATGTACGAAGTCGTTACGTTGCAAATGAGCAATCCCCAGCCAATAGTGCAGAAAGGGCTCATCCGACACGGCGAGAAGGCTCTGTGCCTTGTTTTCCAACTCCGCCCATTTCCGCTCTCGGGCCAGGCTGTGCAGCTCAGGGAATTCTTCTGCCCCGTTGTTCAGATTGTGCAGAGCCGGCGCCGGGTCTTCCAAGATGACGCCGGGCCGGGCGAGGATGTATTCGGGGGCCGAGTCCTCCCGACCTCTCTTCTTGATGTCACGAGCGGACTGGGAGAAGCCGTCTGTTGGACAGATGAGAAAAACCAGCGAGAGCACTAACTCAATCTTCATGGGCAGTATGCTGCCGGTTTTGTATCTGGTGCGCATCCGCTAATTCGTATACCGCTTGCCTGCACCTGCGACTCCGGATCTAGATTGTGGACTTTCGGTCCTTCGCGCGTAGCTTCTGAGACACCTTTAGCGCCTCCCTGGCTTTTTCAAGCTGCTTCGTTTTCCGGTAGAGCATGAAAAGTTGGTAGTGAACCGATCCATCGGTATCCACGAGAGCGCCCTTCTCCAGGTGGTGCAGGGCCTGTTCGTCCTGACCTACCGTTCGATATGCCTTGCCCAGCAGAACGTGGGCATCCGTAAGCTTGGGGTTGAGCTCGAGGCTCTTCCGCAATGAGGAAATCGCCTCTTCGACTCGACCCATCTGCACCAGGGAGTCGCCGCGCATGAGGTGTGCTTCGGCGTGGAGAGGGTCCAAGACAGTCGCTTGCCCGAACACCTCGGCAGCTCGGGGAAACTCCATTTGTTTGTAGAAGGCGGTACCGAGCAAATAGTGCAACTCGGCGTTTCCTGCTTCAAGGTCAACAGCCTTCTCGAATTCGTGAAGAGCGTCACCGAACCGTTCCTGCACCATGTAGGATTCTGCCAGCACCTGGTGGGCTCTTACAGAGCCGGGGTCCAGCTCGACCATCTTTTCCAGATGGGAGAGAGCGGCCTCCCTGTAGCTGAGGGCCGTGAGATAGATCGTTTCCGGATCCTCGCTTTTCTTGAGCCCAACCAGCGCGGCCAGTTCTTCGTACTTGCCCACTCGAGTGAGACATCTCGCCATCTCGCGTAATGTATTGGGCTGGAGTTCCTTGCTGCTGGCCAGTGGCCGGAGCATTTCCAAACCCTCTTCGTAACGCTTGCGCCGCAGCAGATCCAATCCCGTCTTTACGCCGCGTGTCGGCAGGGGTTCAGGGTCTCTGAGAGCCTGCAGGTATCGCGCCCGTTCCTTCTCTACGCGATCCTGCCACGTCTTCGCATCTGCGGGTGAGTTGGCGGCGCTGCTCAGGCGGGCCAGAAGAAAAGCGGAGCCGAAGCTGATCTCCGTAACCTTCAGAGCGTCGGCGAGCTGTCGCCGGGACTCACCTTCAGGCTCGAAGAGCCAGGGCTGCGTCCCATGAAAAAACTCGGGACGGATTTCGACAGCCTCATTCAGCAGCCGTGCACTTTCTTCTCCATCGCCTTCCCGAAGGGCGAGCTGGGCAAGATAGAAACGACCTTCATAGCTGTAAGGGTCCACTTCGAGTTCTGTTTCGAGCGCCGAGCGGGCCGCCTGCCAAGCTTTTTGTGAAAGCTGCAGCTTCGCGTATTCGACTCGGGCCCCGGGAAGATCGATGCCCTTTTCGAAGGCATCCTCATAGGCGCTGAGCGAAAACGTAAGCCACCGCGGTTCCGGCGCGTAGTGCCGCGCGGTAAGCAGAAGGGGATAGCCGTTATCTTCTCGACCGTTCAGACCATCGATAGCGAGTTGGCTCATCTTCATATAAACGGTTCCCAAGCCGTAACGAGCCTCAATGTCAGACGGATTTTCCTGGATCAAAGCGCGGTATTGCTTAACGGCGGCTTGGTATTTCTGCAGACCGACGAGCGTCGCCAGATAGAACTGCCGTACTTCCGGCTGCCGCGGCTGGGCTTGAAAGGCCGATTCGAGCAGAGGCAGGGCCTCCTGATAGCGGTTCTGCTTGAACCGCTTCTCCCCCATCACGAAGTTCGGGAGAAACAGATCCTTCTTGAGTTCAAGAGCTTTCAGAAATGCTTGTTCCGCGCAATCCCCCTTGTTCTGCAAATGACAGGCCAAGCCGAGGTTGCTGTGGAGCTCCGCGATTTCGGGTGCGTACGGGATGAGTTGACGGTAGAGCCGCTCTGCGGTGGAGTAGTCGTTGCTCTGCATCGCTCTGCCCGCCTGCGACGCAAGCTCCTGCGGCGATTGAGCAAGCGACATGACGCTTGCCAGGATCACGGCTGCCGTCAGGCGGGTGAGCTTCCGGATCATTCTCGCGAAAACTGACCTGTCGTCTGTCGCAACAGAGGGTTTACCCTGCCGTGCAACATGGTCAATCATTTGCCACGAACTGATCGCCAGTACGTCTCCATTATGCCAATTCCGTGCTTGGAGAATCTCCAGACGGGAGTACAGAGAGGAGCCATGACCAGCACGATGCAGGCTAGAATGATGCTTGGATCGTCTGGCTCGGCGGCTTGAAAGTTCCCGACATCCATTCCCGCAAGCGAAAGAGCGCACCGTACTTATTGAAGAAGTCAACCGCTCAGGGCTGCTGGCCGGTGCTTGGGTCTAGTGGACCCCGATTGAGAGAACGCCATGAACGATATGCGGAGCTCACCTCCTGTCAGAGCAGCCATCGTCATCGCAAGCTTGACCGTCGGTTTGCTTCTGATCCCATACATTGCCGATGCCGAGATGCTGCGTTGCACCTTTGTTGACAAAGACGGCGCCATGCTCAGGGGCGTCGAGACCCGGCTGACCCGTCTGGATGCCAGTGGCAAGAACGTCGGCGACCCCATATACCTCGATTCCGACGAAGTGGGTGTGATCGAGTTACGCAATCTGGACCCCGGCGCATATCGGTTCGAAGCGCAGCTCAAGACCTTCATCTCAATGGAGAGAACCCTTCAGCTACAGGATGAGACCGACCTGAAGCAGGTTCTGCTGAGGAAGAAGGAGTTTGACCAACTGAACAAAGAGGCGAAGCGCGCCTTAGAGAGCGGAGACTATCATACTGGCATCGATCGTCTGGTGGTTCTGGTCACGGCGCATTCCGATAAGGCCGTTCTGCGAGCGAATCTGGCGCGAGCGTATGCGGGACGGCTGGACCAGCAAAAGGCTCTGGCCGAAGCCGATGCAGCCGCCGCCTTGGACGCCAAGCAGTTCTCGACCTTGCGGGAAGAGCTTCAGAAGCGCATGCTGCCTGAACTGGGTCAGGAAGCCATGTTTGATGAGGACTTCGCAACCGCCACGGCTCACTACGAGGCGCTGCGGGATCTTGACCCCGAGGACCCACTCGCCTACCAGGGATTGGCGCTGTCCTATGGCCATCTGGGCCGGTTCAAAGAGGCCTTGGAGGCCGTGAATCGCGCGATCGAACTGGACCCGAGCGACTCCCAACTAGTACTGATCAAGAACACGTTGGAAAACAATGCGGCTGTCAAGGGCAATTAAGCCAAGAGCCGGAGAAAGCGGGGTCACAGGTTGGCATGCACGCTCTTGGTGGACGGTTCACTGCCGTGGGACACGCAGGGCAACTCGTTTCCCCATCGAGGCTCAAGTTGATCTATTGAAGGGGCAGGTCTATCTTATTCGCGGTTTCGCAAAAGCTTCCTGGCGGCTTCTGAGCCGGGGCTGAACTGCAAGACCTTCAGGAGTTGCGTGCGCGCTGCCGATTCGTTACCCATCCGGCGGTGAGCGATAGCCGAGTTGATGCGAGCCGCCTCCAATCCTGCATTACGCGCAAGGGCGTCTTCCCAGAGCTTTGCCGCCTCTTGATAGCGGCCCTGAAGGGCCAGCTTGCCACCCAGATTGACGGTTGCGGTTAGAAGGCTCGGGTCCAAAGACGCCGCGCGCCGGTAGAGTTCAATAGCCTTTGCCTGGTCCCCTCGGCGGTCGTACAGGAACGCCAGTTGCATCGCAACTTGAGGGTCCTTGCTTGCCGGGACTTTCTCCAGAAGCTGGAAAGCACGGATAGCATAGGATCGTTCCCGTTCCCGGAGGGCAAGCCTGGCATAGGCCAATCCCAGTTCCCGATCGGCTCCCAACCCGGTCCAGAATGGGACCAGTTCGCGCCGCGCCTCTGCAGGCCGGCGTTTCCGAAGGGACGTGCGGGGTATCGAATGATCGGTGAAAGCGCTATGGCCGCCATCGCGAGCCCGCGTTTTCGGCATGTGGCATGCCTTGCAATCGTTGTCGCGGAGTTCGGCCAGCCTGGCATGTCCGGCGTTGAGCTTCGATTCATGGCAAGAGAGGCACTTCGCCCGGAAGTACTCGGCTCTCTCGTTATCTGAAGGAACGGAGTGAGGGTCGTGGCAGGCGCCGCACCACAAGCTGTCGCCCGACAACTGCTTGCAGCGGCTCTGCCAGAGTCTCTCGAAGTGACCGATGACCTTGATGCCGTCCTCTTCCGGGAGCGACCACACGAAAGCAACGCTATGGTCGCTCAACTCGTCACCGGGCCGAAAGCCCGACAACGATCGTCCCAAGCGGGCAACGTTGATCTCACCAGTCAGGTGGCATCGTGCACATACGCTGTCGCGCTGAGCCGGTTCGAGTCGAGCCGGGTTAACGATCTCTTTTGAACGGGTCTCCGCTCCTGCGCTCATCCGCTTGACGTGCGCGGCTCCAGGTCCGTGGCATCGTTCGCATCCGACGGCGCCTTCGAGAAAAGGCTCACTGTGATACTTGTTCTGAGTGCCCTCGACGTGTTGAACCAGGCTGGCGTGGCATTCCAGACACTCTCGGTCGACAGGCCGCGAGATGTCCAGGCTCTTGTCCTGCTCATAGCCCGGCGCCACGTCCCACTTCCGGCGGCGGGAGTAGTAGGAGACGGGGGACTGGAACCAGTACCCCTCCATCGAGAAGATGTAACCCCGCGCGGCGGCGCCCGACCCGATGTAGTATTCGAGGCGCCGGCTGCCGCGAAACGCCTCCTGGTCCGTGGCCGGGCGCGTGCTCTCGAAGGATAGATGCTGTCCCTTGCCGTCTCGATCAATCCGGTACAGAATGCCCGAGGATGCATGCTGGAAAGAGGTTGACTGAAACCCCGCGGGAAAGGCGTCAGCGCCGACTCGCCCGCTGCTTCGGCCCATTGGCGTCTTGAAGTAGGTTTCGTAGATCTGCTTGTGACAGTCCTGGCAAACCTCGCTCCCGGCATAAGCATCTGAACGGTCCTGTGCCTCCAACCCGGTGATCACCGCAAGGCAGGCAGCCAAAATCCGGCAAAAAAGGGTCAAACATCTCACGACTCTTCCCGTATATGTACTTGGCCGCATGGGCGGCTGCTCAGTATCGTCGAACGTTCGAGATGCGGATCTCCCCGATCTGACCAAAGAAGTTTCCAAAGCCAAGGAAGTTGAACTTCCCACCGTATTTGGCATAGCCGCCAAGCCGAGTGAAGACGCTGAACTGGGACTTGTGCTTGCGATCGTTGACCAGCTTGCGGTTGTCAGGGTTCCTCATGCGCCATATCAGTTTGCCGTCCACGAAAAGCTGATGCAGATCTTCTTCGTAGTTGTACTGCCAGGCCACGTGGTGCCACTCGGTGTCATTGAACCCGACTTCCGGCTGATCGGCCGCGATGCCCTCGGGACGCTTCCACGGATCGAGATTCTTCCAGATATAGTCTGCACTCTGGAACTGAACTCCCGGGGCCATGCTCCCATCGGGTGAATCGATGCTTGAGAGATACAACTCCCATACGCCATTCTTGGTGTTGTCATAGGTGCCGCAGATATGGCCGTACTCGAACTTCCTTTTGATCTTGTCGCTGCCGAAGGCCTCATAAGCTCCACCGCGGCGAACCCATGCCTCTACGGTCCACTCCTTGTCGCATGTCTTCAGGTCAAGCCGAGGGTCCGCTTCAAAGCGGTCTCTGGCCTGCGGGTAGACGCCCCAGTCCTTGCCGATGTTTGCGTAGCCGTGTTCGCCGTGTCCGGTCTCCTGCGGGAATCGTCCCTCGCGGCCGGGCCAGCTATAACGACGATCGCCGCCCATGTTCGTATAGGTCAGGGTCAGCGCCTTGTCACGGCTGATGCGTTCCTCGAATAACCGGCCGCCAGGCCCTTGCCAGTCATAGAGCACCACCGTATTCTGGTCGGCGCCTATGGCTCGAAGCTTTTCGGGGAGCACCCTGAGCAACAGTTCCGCACGATCGCTCAAGCCGTTGGCGTCAGTCACTCGTACAGAAAGCGGTGACCGGCCTGTTTTGACAGGGGCGCCGGTCAGCAGTCCGGTCCGAGGTTCGAGCTCGAGGCCGGGCGGCAGGGTTCCCGAGTAGATCTCCCAACGAAGCGGCTGGGTCATATGCTTCGTTTTCAACGGAGCGAAATACATGCTCGATTCGAATGCGGGCGGCAGCGACTCGGTGAGCAGACGGCCGCGTTCGACCGTGATCGTGAAAGTGTGCGAGTCAGTCTGCCCGGCCTCGTCCCCGGCGCGGAGGGTCACCTTGCGGTCCGCCACCGTTTCCTGGGGAATGCCATGAATGGCGCCGGCTTTTTCATCCAGTGACAACCCCTCGGGCAGGTCTCCTTTTACGATCTTCCAGGTGACGTTGCCGTTGGGTGCATCCGTACCCAGTTGGACCTGGTAAGGGATCTTCAGCCCCGCGTCAGGCAACTTTTGGCGGATGATGGCCAGTTTGTCCGCCACCGGGTAGCGCATGATATTCGATATGCGAAGCTCATCAATCTCGCCTTCCAGGTTGCCGAGCGCCGGACTGAAGTGCGTCGGGGGGTCGTCGGAATGAGGAATGCCGCCCACCATGAAAGGGATGCCGCTGGTCGGGGCGTCGTTGATGATGCCGAATCGGTGAGGCTCGTCAGGCGGGGGAAGCGATACCTTCCTGACCATCCTGCCATCAACATAGAGGAAACCGGTCTGATCCCGGAAGCGGAACTGCCAGACCACGTGATGCCAGTCCGTGTCACGGATGTGCGCCCGCTCCCTGTCGATCCAGCCGTACTGCGTCCACGGAAAAAATCCCCCCGCATCGTTACGCGGGTCTCTGCCCCGGTGATACCCCAGGAATCTGGCCCCAGGCAGGATTCCGTCTTTCAGCGTGACCTTGCCTCGAGGGGTCGACCAACGAGTAGTGTGGAGAGAGAAACTCCAGCCGTGCCGGTACCCGTGAGGCAGGCTGAATCCCTCATCGTCGGTTCCACAAAGGTTGGCGTAGGTATAGCCTTCAAGGGGCTCTCTCCCGGTGAATGTCTTCCAGTGATCCTTCCCGCCGGGACCCGTGTATCGCACCCACATTTCGACGGTCCATTCTTCAGGGCAGGTGCGCAGCTGAAGTTTGTCATTGTTCACGGGACCGATCCGGATGCAGGCGTCTCGCCGGTCGAAGCGGGCCGTAGTCCCGAAACCGGGCCGACTGCCCCATAACGCCGTTTCTCTGGAGCGCAACGTCAGCTCGGGATCGCCGCAGGCATCGAGGGTCTCGTTTCCCCGGCCCTCGTCGAAATGGTAGAGCACGACCGTGTGCTCGTCCGGCGTGAAAGGTCTGGTCCAGTCCGATTCCGCGCCGCCTTGAGCCGTGCCCACCGCAAAGGCAATAGCGAAACCGAGATGGGTAATGAATGGATGCAGTCGTTGGGTCGACGTGTTTCCTCTGATGTTCATGATTTGACCGCCGTCAAGGCCACGGCGGCTTCCTTCAGGCTCTCAACCGCGGGAAACGGAGTATCAGGATTGAGCACGCCAAGGGGAAGTGAAGGCGGAGTGTCCTGTTCCTCTGTGCTGGACAACCCGATCCCACGGATCTTCACCTGCACCTTTTCTGTTGTCCTTGGACAAAAAAGGGGCGCGGTCTTCACCGCCGCCCCCTTTTGACGTATTGCAGGCGAAGCCGGCCCGAGGCGGAAATTCCCGCCCCGGGCCGGCTTGCACTAGAAGTTGAACTTCAACCCGAACTGAATCTGGCGGGGCGGATTGGCTTGTCCTCCTACAAGGCCAAAGGCGCCGCTGGTGGAATTCGTATTCGGGTTGCCGAATCGCACTCGGTTGAACAGATTGAATAACTCCGTCCGGAACTCGACATTCATCGTCTCACCGATATACGTGCGCTTGATGATCGAAAAGTCTTCGTTGAACAGAGCGAAGTTCCGCAAGTCCGGCTCGCGTGGAGCTCCCGTTCCGAAAGTGAAGGGAGCCGGCTGCGTCCACCCGTCCGCATTCAGGTAGCGGTCTCCTCGCCCGGGGTCGAAGCTGCCCGCGCTCACGTTCGACCGGCCGCTCACGCCGGCGACACGGTGCGGCCGGTTGCCGCCTCCGAACAGAGGAATCGGCGGAGCTCCACCGATTCCGAGCGGCTGACCGGTGGCGTAACGGACGATGGCGCTGACTTGCCAGCCTTTCAGGAACCCGGCGGCCGGCCCGGAGACGTTCTTGCCGAAAGGCAACTCGTAGACGAAACTCGAGACGAGGTTATGTGTTTGGTCCTTGGGAGCGATGGCCTTCTCGATGCCCCGGTTCGCCGTATCCAGTGCGCCTCCGTTAAAGGCCGCGAACGCCGCGAGACGGGTGTTCGTGATGTTCTTGCTCAGCGTGTAGCTGGTCAAGAATGACAGGCCGTCCGAGAAGCGTTTCTGCAGCTTCATCTGGAAGGAGTGGTAGCTCGACGCGCCGATGGGCTGCCAGGGGTTGTTGATGCCGGTGAATTGCGGGAACGGCCGCAACGCCTGAGCCACGGTGGCCGCTCCTCCGAGCGCCGCCCCGAAACCGTCCCACGGCGCAGTGATGCCGGCGGCAATGGCATCCGGCGAGTCGAATCGCTGGTTGAGCAAGGGCCCGAGGCTCAGGTAGCTGGACGGCACCTGGTTGAGGTTCTCCAACCCTGCGGAAAGCCGCTGTCCCTTGTTGCCGACGTAGGCCAGGTCCAGATGGATCAGGTAGGGCAACTGGCGCTGAATGTTCAAGGTCCAGGTCTGCTGGTAGGCCTGCAAACCAGCGGACCCGTTGTAGAAATCAACCGTCGACCCGATGCCCAGCTCGGGACTGCGCGGCGGAGTCGTGAATGACGGAAAACCGTCTTTCAGCATACTGGCCGGCGTGATCCCGTTGTCGGTGCTCACGATGTTCTGGAATCCCAGAAAACCGTTGTCGAAGTTGTTGTTGAACTGTACCGACCCCGTGGTCGACGCATTCGAGATGCTGTAGATGATCCCGTAGCCCAGGCGAACGACGGTCTTGTCGTCCAGTTGATAGGCGATGCTGCCTCGAGGGCCGAATGCCCCCTTGTCCGCGGCGGGCACGATGGCGTCGTTGCCGAAGACATGCGCTCCCGGCAGCCCGCCGGCGCCCGGATTGGACATGTTGAGATCGATCGCGGAGGCCCGGTCGGGATCCTTGCCCCGCCAGGGAAAAGCGATGTCGTAACGGACCCCGAGGCTCAGCGTCCATCTGGGGCCCATCTGAATGGTGTCGGTGAAGAAGAACCCCAGGTAGGGGATTCTCAGCGTTCTTTCCTCTCCTCCGACCAGCCTTCGAAGCGAATTGACCTGACCCAGCAGGAAACTGGCGTAGGGTTCGCCTTGTCGGGCGAAGTCGTCGGCGTTGGGCTGGGACGTGAAGAGCCGGTTGAAAGTCATCGTGCCCGCTGTTCCGCCTCCGTTGAGGACATTGAAGTCCCGGAACGACTGCGCCCAGTGTTCACCGCCGACCTTGATCTGATGCTTGCCTCGGATGATCGTCGTGGTGTTCGAATAGTTATAGGTGTGGTCCCAACGGGCATCCCCTTGCGCGCCGGCATTCCCGAATCCCGTGTAGTGGCCGATACGGAAACTGGTCGTACCGGCGTACGACGACGGCAAGCCCGGTATGGAGAGGATCTCGGCGCCGTTCCGCGAGTCGAACCCGCGGCCAAACCCGAAGGTGCCCGAGAAGCCGAATGCGAAATGGTTCAGCAGAGTCGGGTTGATGACGCTGTCCCAGTTCGCCCGCATGCCCTGGAAGTACCCTCCGCCCGGGAAACCGTTGTCCAGCGGCGCATCCCGGCCGAAGCTGCCGATCGCCGTCGCAACAGGGTTAAGGTTCCGCCAGTGCGTCCAGGAGAACTTGTTGCTGTCGTTGATCTGCTCGTCGATCCGGTACACGAAATGGTCTTCGTTGGTCGGAGACTCCGAGCGCGTGAGGAAGTTGTTGAAGAGCGCGCTGGTATCCGGGGTCGGCATGAGCGAGGTCACCTGCCCCGCCAGGGAATCATGGCGACTCGCCGGGATCATGTTGTTCGGGAACGCATCGCGAACGAATCCACCCATTCCGTCATCGCGCGTGGTGGCGGGATCGAACACCATGATGTTCAGTTCCGGTATGAGCCTCGAGAAGTCGCCGGAACGGAAGGCGGTGGGCGGCAGCGTCAGTAGCGAGGTCGGACGCGAGCCGCGGCGCCGAAAACCCGTGTAGTTGAAGAAGAAGAACGTGCGGTTCCTGATGATCGGTCCGCCAATGGTGGCGCCGAACTCGTTCTGCCGCGTCGGTGCCCGTGAGCCGGCGAAGAACCCGCTGGCGTCCAGTTTCTCATTGCGCAGGAACTCGAAAGCGTTCCCGTGGAATTCGTTCGTGCCCGACTTGATCTTGTAGTTCGTGACTCCGAAGCCGCGGCCCAACTCCGCCGGGTACAGCGTGCTCGAAACCTTGAACTCTTCGACCGACTCGAACGGCGGCGCAAAGGTGGTGAACCGGCCTGGCACCTCCGCGTTCGAGAAGGCGATGCCGTCTACCATGGCTACCTGCGCCAGGTCGGGACTGCCGTTATAGGACTTCGAGAAGGTGTCCCCGGCAACGCCGGGCGTCAAGAAAATGAAGTTCTCTGCTTGCCGGCGGCCATTTTGCACCTGCAGTGGGAGGTCCATCACGACCCGCTCTTCCACGTTCGTGCTGACCTCGGAGGTCTCCACCACCGTGATGGGCGCGATCGTCTCGGAAACCGTGATCTGTTGCACCAGCTCGCCGACTTCCATGGTGATGTTCAACGTCGATGTGGTGGCTGTGAGAACCTGAAGGTCTTCCGCCACATAGGTCTTGAAGCCGTCCAGCGTCGCCTCGAGGCGGTACGGGCCCACCGGAATGTTCACCATGACGTAGTTTCCGGCGCCGCTGCTCTCGGCGGTGGCCGTAAAGTCCGTTTCGAGGTTTGTGATCTCGATGGCCACGCCAGGAACGACTGCGCCGGCCGCATCGGTAACGACCCCTCGCACGCCGCCGGCGGTGACTTGCGCCGAAGCGCTGGCCGTCATGAAAAGGACCAGGCTCAGCGCAACAAAAGCCTGAATCATTCGCGTGATTGTAGTTCTCTTGCCTTTCACTGATAACCCCCTTTTTGAGACTGCTGTCCTTCATTACCATAAAGTTCTACTGATAGTCAATCCGCAACCAGTTCTTGTCCCAGGTCTCGGATGAATCTGATTCAGTCAGATCAATCGTATTTGTACGGCCGACGCCGGGAGGCGGCAGTCTTTCCCTGAAGCTTACCGTCTGCTCAATACCACTTCCGTTCGCGGATCTCGACCCCCTGTCCTTCGAGTCCCGTTGCGAAGACCTTCAAGTCGGAGCCTCGATCAAATTGTAGGCATAATATAATCGTGGCCACAGGGCCGATCTACGAATGGGACGAGAAGAAGCGACGCTACAACATCGCCAAGCACCACGTGGATTTCACCGCGATGGCGGCTTTCGAGTGGGATACAGCCAGAATTGAGGCCGATGAGGATTTCGACGAGCCGCGCTGGACCGCGATCGGCTTTATCGGTTCGATTCTGTACTTCATCGTCTATACAGAGCGTGGCGAGTACACCCGAATCATCAGTCTGCGTAAGGCAACCAGCCAAGAGGCTAAAACCTATGTCGAAGATAGATCGTAAGGTCGTCTTCCCCACACCTGAGGAAGACGCTCAGATCCGGGCTGGCATTGCTGCCGATCCGGATACCCGAGAGTTCAGCCCGGAACAGATCCGGCGCATGCGCCCCGCAAGCGAAGTCGCACCGCATATCGTCGAGGCGTACCGTCGAGGGCGCGGGAAGCAGAAAGCACCAACCAAGAAGCAGATCACCATACGGCTCGATGCCGATCTGGTGGCGCACTTTCGCGACAACGGCAAAGGCTGGCAGACCCGGCTCAATGAAACGTTGCGCAACGCGGTGTTCGGATCGACCAAAAGCGCATAAGACATCGATCCGACCGGCCAAGCACGTCGGCCTGATCACGCCGCCTCGTCGGCCTCGTCATCCTCCGGCCCCTGAGGATTGCTTGAGCCCTGCGTGTCTGCCTCGGCTTCAATCGCCTCCGGCTCTTCCTCACAATCGAGCCCGGCCACGCCCTTCTCCTGAATGATGCGATGGATTTGCGCCTACGACAGCGGCCCGCGAGCGGCTCAATACCACTTCCGCTCGCGGATCTCGACCCCCTGTCCTTCGAGTCCCGCCGCGAAGACCTTCAAGTCAGAGCCTCGATAGTGATAGGGGTAGACCACCTTCGGCTTGAAAGCCTTTACCGCGTCAGCGGCCTCTTCCGGCGGCATCGTATAGGGAAGATTCATGCACACGAAAGCCACGTCGATGTTTTTCAGGTTCCGCATCTCGGCAACGCCCTCGGTATCCCCGGAAAAGTAGAATCGCTTCCCGCCGACGGTGAGGACATAACCATTGCCGCGCCCCTTGTCATGAAAGAGCTTGCCCGGCGCCGGGCCCCGCTGCACGTTGTACATCGGGATCGCCTCGATCTCGACTCCATGTACTACGGTCGTCTCGCCGTTCGCCAGCACCTTGGCCTCCGTAACGGTCTTCGCCACCGCTGCCGGAGCCACGATTCGCGTGTCGACCTTGCGAATCGCCGCGACCGCCTTGGGGTCCATGTGGTCGCCGTGGATGTCGGTGATCAAGATCACGTCCGCCTTTGGCAGCGAGGAGTAATCCGCGCGGCTCCAGGGACCCAGATACCAGGCCCGACCTTCTATCTCGAGCAACACCGTGCCGTGCAGCACCGGCGAGATCTTTACATTGCCGGCGGAAGTCGAGACCATGTCCGCGCCCGACGCGAACATCAACGATCCGATCACAAGAAGTAACAACAAGGTCCGCATTCCAACCACCTCCGCGAGCCAGTCTAGCACCCCCGATCTACAGGGCTGCATTCTTGTTCCGGACGAGTTGCAACGCTTCCGCCGCCACCCGATCCGGCGTCACACGTGTCATGCATCGATGGTCAATCGGACAGGTCTTCAGCAGGCAAGGGCTGCAATCGACCGGCTCGCGCACGACCCGCGCGCAGGAATGCGCCGGGCCCGTAGCTGTTTCATCCGTCGGGCCGAAGATCACGACCGTGGGCACGCCCAGCGCCGCCGCCACGTGCATCCCACCCGAGTCGTTCGTCAGGAACACTTCGCAGCAGGCCGTCAAGTCAATGAACCGGCGCAGCTTCGTCTGATTCACCAGATTGTATGCCGGCAGGGCGACTTGCTCGGCGATCGAACGCCCACTCTCCGCGTCCGCGCCGGATCCGAAAATCACCAGTTTCGCGCCCATCTCGCGAGCCAGCCGGGAAGCCGCCTCGGCGAACCGCTCCGGAGGCCACTGCTTCGCGACGCTGTTTGCCGCCCCCGGGCTTACTCCGATCCAGCGCGTTCCCTTCTCGCCCCGGGCCGACCAGAACTCCTGTCCCGCCGCGGCGGCCTCTTCGGCGCACGCCAGCCGTATTTCCCGGCATGCAGGCATATCCGCAAGCAATCCGGCACGGCGCAGCATCTCCAGGTAGTAGTAGCGCTGGTGCGACGGGATCTCGCCTGCGAGAGGTTGTCGAACTGCATTTGTCAGCAGCAGACTGCGGCCGTCTCGCGCATAGCCAATTCGTTCCCGTACGCCGGCCAGCCAGGGAACGAGCGCCGAATCGAAAGAGTTCGGCAGCAGAATGGCACGGTCGAACCTCTCCGCGCGTAACTCACGCGCCAACCTCCACCTTCCCAGCGCTCCTCGATGCCGCCCCGTGTGCTGGTAGGGAATCGTCCGGTCGCACACACCCTCGCGGCCGTAAAGATCCTCCGCCCAAGGCCGCGCCAGCAGCACGATCTCCCAAGCGGGGTGTGCTTGCCGGATTTCTCGTAGCGCAGGCAGCGACATCACTGCGTCGCCCAACCAGTTGGTGGCCCGAACAAGCAGCTTCATGCGATGTCCGCCCAGCGGTCACGACTCCCTTGAGGACGCTACCGCCGGAGGTCCCCATGTCTGGTTCGGGCGGATTTGGGAACTCGGCAGCGCCGACAAGATGAACTCCAACAAGCCTGGATCCACATCTTGCTCGACGCGAAGACAGAACAAGCGCAAGTGACCGAGAGCCGCGCAGACCCGCGCAGATCCGCTCTCTTGAGGCAAGTCCAGCGCAGACTGCAGGTTCGCGAAATCTTTCTCCGTCGTCAACAAAACGCCGGCGCCCGCCCGTCGCGCCATCTCCGCGATCTTGTCTATGTCGCGCGCGGAGTACCGATGGTGATCTGGAAACGCCAAACGCTCAACCGGATGAATCCCCATTGCCTCGATAGTGCGCCAAAACGAATCCGGGTTTCCCAGTCCGCAGAATCCGACGCATCTCTCGTCCAACAAACTGTCAAGCGGTTTCTCCTCCGCCGACATCACGTCAACAATCGCCGCCGCACGCGTCTGAGCACGAAAGATCGGCGCCCCAGGGTTTGCACGCCGCAGCACCGATTCGATTCCGTTGTATCGGACTGCGGGCTGCGTCTTCGTCAACAAGATCGCTCGAGCTCGAGATGCACCCGAAATCGGCTCGCGTAAAAGCCCGAGGGGCAACATCCGCCCACCGCCAAAGGGCCGGCTTGCATCAACCACGAGCAAATCGAAATCCCTCTCCAAGGCGAAATGCTGGTATCCGTCATCCATCACGGTCACGTCAATCGGAAACCGGGCTTCCAACTCCGTGCCGATTTGAAACCGATCCGCACCCACTCCCATTGGAACCGTAATCTCCAAATCCTGAAACCTCCGCCGCAACAGATAAGCCTCATCTCCAATCTGCTCGGCTGTGGGTTCCGACTCCGGCCCCACGATGATCCGAGGCCCCCTCGAGACACGCCGGTATCCCCGAGTCAACACCGCCGGACGATAACCACGCTCGTAAAGGTGTTCCACGAGCCAGGCGACCATGGGCGTCTTGCCATCGCCTCCCGCTGAGAGATTTCCCACGCAAAGAGTGAAACTCTTCAAGCGTTTGGCCGAGATGTTGCCTGCTGAAAAAGAAGCGGCCCGCCGTCGGGCCACGGCGCCCCAGGTCATTGCGGGCCCGCCCAACAGGACCTGTCGCGCCCTACTCGGAATAGAGACCGGAACGGCGTCGCCGTGCAGCCGCATCCCCGCATCGATGGCGCGCGCCGTCGCGCCCCGCTGCGCCTCGGCCACCCGGCGTCCTCGTTCGCCGATAGCCAGCGCAGCGTCACGGTCCCTCAACAGATCGAGCAAAGCCGCTCCCAGCTCTTCCTGTCCTCCAATCCGGATCATGCCCCGCTCAGACAGCAAAGTCTCAGCAATCTCGGCGAAGTTCTGCATCGCAGGCCCGACCACGACGGGCCGTCCCGACGACGCCGGTTCCAAGACGTTGTGCCCGCCCCATCCGTTGAGCGAGCCACCGACGAACACCACATCCGCCAACGCGTACAGCGACGATAGCTCCCCAAGTGAATCCAGCAGCAGGACCGCCGGCAACTCCACTCCGGCTGAGAGCGAGTTCAACGCCGACCGCCGCACCACTGGCAGTCCCGATGCGACCAATACCGCCTCCGCTTCTTCAAACCGGCGCGGATGCCTCGGCGCTACGATCAGCAGCGCTTTTTCGCAGCGCTCAGCCACCTTCCGAAAGGCCTCGACCACGGGCCGTTCCTCTTCATCGCGAGTGCTGCCCGCGATGATCAACGGTCCGGGTTGACACTGAGCAAGGAACCGGCGCACGGCATCAGGCACCACGGCGTCAGAGGGTTGGAAGTCATACTTCAGGTTGCCTCCGACCTCGACCCGAGCGGCATCCGCCCCGATGGCAATCATCCTTTCGCGGTCCTTTTCTGATTGCGCCAGAATCAGATCCACATGACGCAACACACTCCGAAACAGGAACCGAAAACGCCGATAGCTCGGAAAGGCCCTGTCCGAAACCCGACCGTTGACAATCATCAAGCCCGCGCCTGCCAGCTTGACCTGCCGATAGAGATTCGGCCAAATCTCCGTCTCGAAAACGACCACCAATCGTGGGCGGATGGCATTCAGCACGCGACGGTTCGCGAACGGCAGATCTAACGGCGCATAGAACACGCCTGCCGTCACGCCCGAGAGCTTATCCCGTACGAGAGCCTGTCCTGTAGCGGTGCCGGTCGAAATAAAAACGGGCAAAGCGGGGTGCAGTTCTTTCAACCTCCGAACCAACCCCTCGCATGAGGCGGCCTCTCCGACCGACACTGCATGTAACCAGATCGAGTCGGAGGCAGTCTGATGAAATGAGTGAGGAAGCCAGCCCAGCCGCTGTGCTAGGCTGCTCCATGGCCGACCGCGCCTCAAGCCGCGGATCAGGTCGTAGGGAACGGCAACAATCGCCGCCAAAGCAGCCAGCAGATTGTACGCAAAATATGTCAACCGTAACCCATTCCATTATGACAAGAAGCCGTTTCTCCGGCCTCGCAGGCCTTGTCCTGACCCTGGTTTTCAGCTCCGTGGCGATCCCCGCCGACGATACTTTCAAGCTGAAGCCTGCCAACAAATATCCGGTCCGCCAGAAGCAAGACAAAGTCACTGTTGCCGTGAAGCCTTTTCACACCGACAAAGAGATCAAGGGAGCCTTCGGGAAGGCCAAGCCCATGAAGCATGGTTTCTTGCCGGTCCTCGTAGTGATCAACAACAACAGCGATGATGCGCTCGGTCTCGAGGACCTCATGGTTCGCTTCATCACATCCGATCGGGACGGGATAGAACCCACTTCCGCCGAGGACCTCGTCTACTATCAACCCAACACCCGTCCGAAGGAGCGCCCGCGCTACATCCCCGGTATTCCCGGCTTGAACCGTCCCAAGGTCAAGAAAGGTCCACTTGCCAGACCAGAGATCTCGAGTCGCGCTTTTCAAGCACCGGTCGTCCCGCCGCGCAGCTCCGTCGGCGGCTTCTTCTACTACCAAACGGGCACGGGATCAAATCCCATTCCCGGAGCCGCCATCTACATCTCCGGCATCCGAAACCTCAACACAGGCCGCGATCTCTTCTATTTCGAGCTCTCTCTCGACAAATACCGCTGAAGACTTGCACAAGATCGACGCTTCCCCCTTCGTTAGCGTCGCCACGTACAGGAGCCAAACCTTCTCTGCAAGAAGCCGCGCCGCTTCCTGCAGAAAGAGTGGCTGCTGGTATTGCTTCGCAGCCATCGAGATGTAATTGTGGGCCGCTGCCTTCTCGACAGCAAAGCTCGGAAGATTCTAGCCTGCATTTCTCACCACCCGACGGTCGAAGCACGCGATACGACCGCCATGACTTCGTTGCGCTTGCTTGCCGTGCTCAACGTACTGTTCAAGTACGCCTGCGCGCGCCAAGCGGCGCGCGCCTCGTCCTGACAGCCCTCTCACCCACTTCGCCTCGCCAGGTGGTGAGAAATGCAGGCTAGCCTTCGCAGCATTGTTCTTCCTTCTCGCGCTCAACGCGTCGAAGAGGAGGTCGTTGATATCCCGGGCAATGCCGATGGGAATCAGTAGCGCCTGGCCGGATCGGGCAATCCCCATTGGCAGTTCGTGGCCTGCTTGTAGGTAGTGCGTTCGCTGCGATGGGCTATTGCTGTTTCCCAACCCTCGCCTTGAGCGTCTCCAGGTGAACCCGCGCCACGTCCCACATGTAGTGAGTTACCTGGAAGTTCGAGACCGCTCTCTCGGTGAGCCGCAACGCTGTTTCCGTATTGCCGCTCACATCATCGAATAACGCGACATACAACAGCGCATAGAAAAGCCGATTATTCAGCTCCGCCGCATTCGGGTACCCTCGTTCGGCAGCCTGCATTACATCGTCGGAAGTCCCATGTCCTCGATACAGGGCATATATTTCACGCATCGGTATGCGTTCGTCCCCTTCGATGTCCAATATCGACTCCCGCGCCCTGTCCACGCCGTCCAAGCGTGCACGGCATAGAAAATGCCAGATGCCGTTCTCGTAATCGTTGGGGTTCTCCGTGTTGAACGCCAGTTCGAACTGCTTCGCGCCATCCTCATAGCGGCCCGCGTAGTAGTAGGAGAGGCCGCGTTGCCAATGGTTCAGTTCCCTGCGCGGATCCAATTCGACCTCCCTGTCAAAATCGGCGATCGAGTCATCGAAGCGTCCGAGCTTGAAATAGAGAGCGCCGCGCCGGTTGTAAACCAAGGGCTGCTCAGGACTGACCTTCACGACGCGGTTGTAGTCAGCGAGCGCCAAGTCATATTCCTGTTTCGACTCGTAGACCGAAGCGCGAATAAAGTAGGGCGTGGGATCCATCGGCGCTTTGGACACCGCTTCATTCGCCAGTGCAAACGCTTCATCGACCTCGCCATTCCGGTATAAATCAATCGCTCGTCTCAGCAGATTCTCTACGTCGCCCTGGGCGAAGGCCATACCGAAAGCTCCTGCCAAAGCAACCAGCAGGAGACCGCGGAAAAGAGTTCTCATGCGCTCATGATAGTCCGTATACCGGGCAGCCCGAAACTGGGGATCGTGACCTGATGATACGTTGATGCGTGGCGATAGCCTCCGAAGCTATAGCAGCCCGTGTCAAAAGTCACGCGGGCGGCGTTACGCGCCACGAGGCTGATGGCGTAACGCCTAGCCGTTCCAGGAACGTGGCGCAGCGTTCTCCGCGCAGCCGAGCGGGAGTGGCGCGTAACCCTTTGGGCGACGGACATTTGCAGTCGTCGGCATTGTCGTTCGTCGGAGGAGATCACCCGGATCGCCATCCTCCTCACTCCGCACCGAGCGACCGCAGGAGCCCGTCGCGCCTCCCACGGGACTTTTGACACGGGCCGCTAGCCATCGCAGTGGCCGAAGCTCTTTCGTAGCGATTCCGGTTGCTCCGCTAGTGCGCGAAGGACCCCTTCTCAAAGATAATCGAAGCATGCAGGATTCAATCTGGTTTCGAACCCTCGATGAAGGAGAACGGCAAGCCTTCGAACGCTGTGACGAACTGCCGAGTACGGCCGAAGTCGTGATCGTCGGAGCCGGAATGGTCGGTCTCGCCACGGCCTACTATCTCGTCCGTTGCGGGCTGAGCGACATTTGCGTCGTTGAGCGGGGGAGTGTTCTCGGCGAGGCCAGTGGAGCCAATGCAGGCGGACTATGGTTTGCGCATGAGAGCGTCGAGCTGGGCGCGATCGCCGCGTTGAACCGGGAGAGCAGCCGTCTCTACGGAGAGCTTGCGGAGGAATGTTCGTTCGGCCTCGAGCGCTCGGGAATGCTGGAGCTACTCGATTCCGACGAAGAAGTCGAAGAGGCCGCGGCGCGGGCCGAACGCTTGCGGGTCGCGGGGTTCCGTGTAGAAAGCATTGACGCGAACAGGGTCAGCTCGGTCGAGCCGTCCTTGGGGGTCAAGACAAGCGGGGCACTCTATTACCCGGATGAGGGACATCTGCATCCGGCCAAGCTCGCTTCCGTCTTGCTCAGATCTTTGCACGGAAGCGGAGTGCGGATCTGTACGAGCGTCGAAGTGGATGATGTGC
Organism: Bryobacterales bacterium; assembly: GCA_965204095.1. Lineage (GTDB taxonomy): Bacteria > Acidobacteriota > Terriglobia > Bryobacterales > UBA6623 > JAPPLB01. Next base: position 100,767 of record OZ241991.1, read on the forward strand.
GGCGTGAATTGTTGACTTCGCGCGGTTCGATCGATGCGAAGACCATTATCATTGCCGCCGGCGCCTGGACTCCTCTTCTCACCCGCGTACTTGGCTGGGAGCCGCCGATACGGCCCGTTCGCGGTACGCTCCTGGCGGTCGGTCCGGTAAAAAAGACCTTGCATCACACGATCTCGGCGAAGCACTTCTATTACTGGCAACTTGCGTCAGGCCACGTTGCGGGAGGCGGTACGCTCGACGACGTTGGTTTTCGGCGGGGCGTTGATCCCGATGCCACCGCAAAGATCCGCGAAGAAATGAATCAGTTGCTGCCCGCGCTCAGAGAGCTTCCTACGGAGTGCGCATGGTCGGGATTCCGACCCTACTGCGAAGATATGAAGCCGGTGATCGGCGCGGTGCCGGGAAGAGCGAACCTGTACGTGGCGGCCGGGCACTTCCGCAAGGGCATCATGCAGAGCACAGGTACGGGGAAAATGCTTGCTGACCTGATCACCCGGGGAACGACGAATCTCCCTGCGGAAGCCTTCCGGCCGGACCGCTTCGCTTGCTCGCCGGCTACGAACTCACCTCAATAAGCGAACTCGGTGATTTTCGCTGTCTCCGATGTAGACGGCGCCATCGCTGCCTACAAAAACACCGTGGGGCCGAGCCAATCCACATTGCAGGGGATCGCCATCGGGGCCGTCATGTAGAGTTCCGTCACCGGCGACCGTCTCGATGATGCCACGCTTCAAATCGATGCGGCGTATCGTGTGGCTCTCGGTATCGGCGATGTAGACACCGCCGCCTCCGACAGCAATGCCCTTCGGCCCCGACAACTTGGCTGATTTCGCATTGCCACCGTCACCGGTGTAGCCCCTCTCGCCCGTCCCCGCAATGTGGTGCAGAGTACTCTTTTTCATGTCGATGCGATAGACCGCATTACCTTCCCGCAACGCGAGAAACATGTCGCCCCGCATATCGAAGGCCATCGTACGCGGGCCATCGAGCGGCGTACCGGCTACGGGTGCTCCGTCGGGGGTAGCGGCTCTCTCGCCGGTTCCACCGAAGGTTTCAATCCTGCCGGTCTTCAAATCGACCCGGCGAATCCGATGGTTGCCGATGTCGGCGATATAGAGGGATCCCTCGAGGTCGAGAGCGATGCTATGGGGGCGGGAAAGTTGCGCTTGCTTGGCGCTGCCGCCGTCACCGCCGAATCCTTCCGCTCCATTCCCGGCAACTGTCGAGATGATGTTGGTCTTGGCATCGACGCGGCGCACGATGTGATTTCGCATCTCCACGAAGAACATATTGCCGGCGCGGTCAAAGCGAATCTCGTACGGCTCGTTCAGGGAAGCTTGCAGGGCGGGTCCTCCATCGCCTGAGTAGCCCTTCGTTCCGTTGCCCGCAACCGTTGAGATCGTGCCCTTGCCCAAATCGAGACGCCGGATGATGTGGTTGTCGATTTCACAGAAATACAGAGCGCCGTCGGGTCCGATTTCGAGGCCGTAAACGTTGGCGACTTTCGCTGCAACTCCGGGTCCGCCATCGCCGGAATGCCCCGCCGTTCCCGTGCCCGCGATCGTGACGATTTCGGCAGCAGGGGATAACAGCACCGTGAGTCCAAGGAACAAGACCAGCGTCAGCAGGCGTGACATTGGTGTACATCTTAGCAGTGGTGCCGGGTGAGAGAATCGGCCCGTCAAGCGGTGAGAAATGTAGGCTAGAATCCCAAGGCAACGGCAAGCATGCTGCTCGCAGGTCCACCTGGAACCGGGAAGACACACCTTGTTTTGGAGGCGGTCGAGTCCGCGGTCCATGAAGGGCGGGACCGGGAGATCGTTCTGGTCGTTCCCACGGCCAGCATGGCCGAGCATCTCATTCACACAATCGCCCGCCGCGAAGTAGCCGTACCCACGCACGTGATTCGCACGATCGCGACGTATGTCGAGGAGCTCACCCCCGAGCTGTGCGAAGCCGAGCCGGCCGTCGAGTCGTGGCTTGTGGACCGGCTGCTGCAACAGGCCCCTCATCCGGACTTCCGCGAGGTCTTGCCGCGGGATGGCTTTCGCGAACACCTGCTCGGCACGATGCGAGAGTTCATGGCGGCCGGTTGCCGCCCTGCGGACCTGAAGCCGTTCGCAAAAAGATCGCATCAATTCGCATTCCTTGCGCTATTCGAGAATTTCCAGGCACTGCTCGAAGAGAACGGTTACGCCGTTCATGGAGAGAAGCTTCTGCGAGCGGCGGAGCGCATCAGGGCAGGAGGTCTTGGTGGAGTGCGCGAAGTCTATCTCGACGGTTTCTTTCAACCCTCGACGGGCGAGAGCGCATTGTTCAGCTCGCTGGCGCAGCACGCCGAACGATTCGTCGCGACGGTCCCGGCCGAAGTGGAGGCAATGTATCCTAATCTGCCTGTCAAGCGGCTGAAGACGGTGCATCGGCCACGGCCCACGCCAGAGGTCGTCAAGGCGCGCAACCCGGAGCATGAGGTCGAGGATATCGCGCGGCGCATCCTGGAAACGAAGCGGCCTTTCCACGAGTGCGGCGTTGTCGTACGTACGCCGGAAGTCTATCGGCCTTTGATCGAGACGGTCTTCGAGCGTTTCGGGATCCCGTTTCGCATGAGGGCTAAAACCTCTCTCGGACAACACGGAGCCGTTGCCTACATCCGTCAACTGCTACGAAGCGTCGCCGGAGGTTTCGATGAAAAGGACTTGCTGGCCCTTCTCGGGCAGCAGTGGTGCCCGGCAGGTCTGACGAAGGAAGCGGACGAGTACGACTTTCAGGTCCGCAAGAAACAGCCCGGCGGCGGTTTCGGTTTTCTTTTACGAGAGGCGGACCGATTCCCGAGGGTACAGGATTTCCTGAAAAGACTTGAAGCTCTCTCAAGCTGGTCTCGTGAGAGGCAGCCGGCTTCGGTCTGGGCCCGGCGGGTTTGTGAAACAGGGCAGAGGCTGCTGCGGCTGCCGGAGATCACCGATGGTCTCCCGATGCCGAGAGTACTCGACATGAGGATGGCGGCCCGCGCACTGCAAGGCTTCGAGCAGGCCGCGGCGCAAGCTGCCGAGCTGTGGCCAGAATCCGAACAAGTCGATTTCGCAGACTACTTCCGAGGCCTGACAACGAGTCTCGACAACGCGCCGCTGCCCGTCGGGGATGGACGCCGCAACGTCGTCAATGTATTGTCCGTCTACGAGGCGCGGCAATGGGAACTGCCGGTCGTGTTCGTCTGCGGACTCATCGAAAACCAGTTTCCGCGTCATCCCTCGCAAAACCTCTTCTTCTCTGATGCCATCTTCCGGCGGATGAAGGGGCAGGGCATCCCGGTCCGCACGCTTGCCGACCGCGAAAAAGAGGAGCGCTTACTGTTCGACATTGCAACGACCCGAGCAACGGACTCGCTTGTCCTGACGTATCCGGAGTCCGACGAAGGAGGGCGGGTCAATATACGGTCGTTCTTCATCGAGACGCCGAAGGAGGAGGACACAAACGCGCTCGGAGTGCGCATCAAAGAGACACCGGCCGACTTCCAAGAGCCACACCAGGAACGGCTCCGCGTAGAAGGTGTCAAGGAAAGCATGCTGGCCCTGCATGGACACTTCCAACCCAGTGCAGTCGAGACGTACTTGCAGTGTCCGTTCCTGTTTTTCGGCCAACACTCGTTGAAGCTCGAGGGTTTTCCCGAAGACCCGGAGTGGAGGATCAACAATCTGTTGGCGGGCACAATGGTGCACGAAACGCTGCGGCGCTGGGGGCCCTCATCCGAGAGGCCCATCGCCGATGTCCTGGCCGAGGTTTTCGAAGACACCTGCCAGCGGGAGTCGATTCAAAGGAGCTTTCGCACAGCCGTAATGTTCAACAATCTGCGCGCTGACCTGGAAGCGTTTGCCCACGAGGAAGAGAAGCGCCTGGGATCGGGCGCGAGCGAGCGATTCTTTGAAACCCCGGTCGGGTTCATCGAGGAACCGGAGGACGGGGAACCGTTTCAAGTGCGCGGGCGCATCGATCGCTATGAGCTTCTTGAAGAAAACCTGGCGCTGGTCGTGGACTACAAGTACAGCGGCAAGACAGGCATGGACAAGCTGGCCACTGCCCATGAAGAAGGACGACTCGTTCAAGGCTCGCTTTATTTGATCGGTTTGGAGCAAGTGCTCGGCGTCAAGCCGGCCGGTATCCGATATTGGGGATTGCGGGGCTGCATCACTCGGGTTGGTTGGATCTCTGACGAACTCGGGGGCGAGATGGTCGAGGGCCGGGAGCGGATGGTTCCGCCTGAAGAGCTCCGAGCGATGCTCGAGGGCGCCCGTGAGACCACGACCCTTGCCGTCGAAGAAATCCGCAACGGCCGCATGGAGGCCGATCCCTACGACCTCGAGCCCTGCCGCCGCAACTGCGATTTTCGAGATGTCTGCCGCATCCGCCCGTGACTCCGACCCGCAGCCAAACCAGAGCGATCGAAGCTTCGACACAGGGTGACGTGTGCGTCGTCGCCGGCCCCGGCTCCGGTAAGACCACGGTGCTCGTCGAGCGTTTTCGTTGGCTTGTTTCGGCGAAAGGTATTCCGCCGGACGAAATAGCAGCGATCACCTTTACCGAGAAGGCGGCCGCGAACATGCTGGAACGGCTGGTGGCTCACAGTGAACCGGAGAATCGGCAAGCGTATCAACTGGCGCGAATCTCAACCATCCATGGATTTTGCGCCCGTGTATTGCGCGAGCATTCTCTTCAAGCAGGGCTGGATCCGACGTTCGAGGTGATTGATGCCTGGGAGGCCGAGATTCAGCTTCGGCGCTCGATCGCCGCTGTACTGGACCGCCGCTGTTTGACTGATCAAAAGAGCGCGCTGACGTTTCTCAAACACTTTTCCAGTTCCGGGGCCCAGGTGAACGGCACCGAACGGTCGAGCGTGCACCAGGAGATCGGTGGGCTCTACAACACGATTCGCGAGTGGGGCGCAAGGCCTGAATCCGGCAGCGATAGCGCCGGGTTCTCTCCGCTTCAGGAGGAAGGCAGGGCCTGGCTCGTCGAAACACTCAAGCAGGTCGACGAAGACTATCGCGCAACGAAACGGCGCTATGGCTGGCTCGACTTTTCAGATTTGCAGCAGGGAACGATCGACTTGATCGAGTCCTCGCCCGAGGTGCGTTTCCCGTTTCGGGCAATCCTCGTCGACGAATTCCAGGACACGAATCATTTGCAGAAGCGGTTGATCGAACGGATCCAGGAGAGAGCCGGATCCGGTTCGTGCCGCATGTTCGCCGTCGGCGACGTAAACCAGGCGATCTATGGATTCCGTCATGCCGATCCCGAGATCTTTCGTGACCTGCGTTCGAAGGTTCGGAAAGAGCAGGGAACCGTCGTCCAGTTGGGAGACAACTTCCGCAGCCGCACCGAGATTCTGCAAGCTGTCGAGTTGATCTTCGAACGTTCCGATTCGGGTGTGGAACGCAGAGAGCTTTCCGCGGCGCGCAAACTTCCCGCAAAAGAATCGCAATGCGTTGACGTACTCGTCGCCCGCTCAGGGAGTGGAGGGAACGCACGGGAACTCGAAGCGCGGCTGATCGCAGACCGCATTCTCGAGCTGCGACGAACCCTGTCGATCGGCAAACTCAAGCAGTCGCCACGATGGAGGGACTTCGCGATTCTGGCGCGGACACGTCCGGTCATCGCGGACATCCTTCCGGCGTTGCGAACGGCAGACATACCCTATCAGCTTGCGGCGGGCAGCGGCTTCTTCGACGCTCCGGAGATCCGCGACCTGCTGAACTTCCTGCGCTCGGCCCGAAACCCGCGGAACGAAATTGCACTGGCAGCCTACCTGTGCTCGCCGCTGGCCGGGGTCTCCGCCGACACGCTGTTCGAGTTGAAGCGCCGCAGCGGATACCGCAACCTGGCGGATAGCCTGCTCGCTGCCGACATGGACGGTTTGCCCGACTCATCGCGGTTGGCATGCGCCCGTGAACGCCTCACCACGTTCCGCCAGCAACGTGACCATGTCTCTTCCCATGTGCTCGTTTCGAGGCTTCTCAGCGAGTCGGGTTTCACGGCCTATCTCGAGCAATCGGCAGACGGCGACCTGAAGGCCGCGAATGTTCGCAAGTTGCTGGGCGTCATACGGCGGTTGTCCGAGCGCCGCCGGCTCGGTTTCGACGAGCTGGTCGCACGGCTTGACGAATTACAGCAATCGGCGCTCGATGAACCCGAGGCCGCTCTCGCGCAAGAGGACCTCGACGCCGTCAAGGTAATGACGATGCACGCCGCGAAGGGGCTCGAGTTTCCCGTGGTCATCCTGCCATCGTTGCAGCGGCAAGGGAGTAGAAGGAAGACGAGTTCGCTGTACCACCCCGAACACGGAGTCGGCGCGCGGTGGGAGCTGCCTGGTACCGATCAAGCCGAGGAGGACTCCGCCTACGGCATGATCAAGCAGAAATACGACCAGCGCGAGAAAGATGAAGCAGACCGCCTGCTTTACGTCGCCATGACTCGGGCGGAAGAGCACCTGGTTCTCAGCGCCTCGTTCAGGGGAAAGGTGGCCGCGCGCGGCTGGTCGAAGCACCTGCGAAATCAACTGGGCGTCGACTTCAAGGAGGTCACGAACGCTCCGAAAACCTATTCTCGAAAGGGGGTGCAAATTCGCTGCCTCGTAACGGACCAATACCCCTCGTTTGCCGTGTCCGCGCCGGATGGTCGATCGCCGGCCGCGCCCAGGCCAGTGATTTCCGTTGACCCAGCCGAACCGGGTGATCAGGCCGATTCGGCCGCGGCGGCTACCTCGATAGCACTGTTCGCCGACTGCCCGCGCCGCTACTACCTGTCGAGGTATCTCGGTCTTCCTGACGGTCAGCAATCGGCGGATGCGTTTGCAGTCGAAGATCACGCTCTCGAAACGACGACCGAGATCACCGCCACCGATCTTGGTCAACGGGTCCACGAGATTCTGGCCGGCAAGCCGCCGAAAGAGAACGAGAATCAGGAAGTTCTGGACCTCGTGCGACGATTCGAGCAAAGCGATCTCGGACGCCGCTCCCGGGAAGCTTCACAATCGATTCGTGAGGAGAGCCTGCTGTTCGCTGTCGACGGCCACCTGATTCGCGGACAGATCGATCTATGGTTCGACGACGGCCGGGAACAAGTGCTAGTTGACTATAAGACCGATCGTCTCGAGCGAGCCGAAGTCGAGCAGACGGCCAAGACCTATGCAATCCAACTCCAACTCTATAGCCTCGGCATCGAGAAGTGGCGCGGACGCAAACCGGACCGGGCGGTGCTACACTTTTTGCGCCCGGATGCAACTGTCGACATCGACTTGGAGGCGCAGGCGATGGATCGCGCCTTTCAACTTGCGGAGAAGTTTTTCGCGGCACAGTCTAGCGTGGCATTTCCTCTCAAGGTCGGCAGGCACTGTTTCCGCTGCCCGTATTTCAGGGGGGCATGCCCCGCGGACTTGACCGCGCCGGACGGCCCTCCGACTGGGGCTTCGCCTCGGACATCGTTTTGATGACACACGCAGGAGTTTGAACGAAATGTCAAGACCTCGTATCGGAATGAAATGCCTTTTGCTATCTCTGTTGCTCGCCGCGTTTACCGAGCCGGCCGGAGCCAAGACGATCGTCGTCGATACACCCATGGCGCCGCCCGCGTGGGCGCTGGCCGAGCACAAGTTGCTCAGAGAAAGCAGCGATGGCGTCAAGGAGTTCTTCGACCGCTACCTCGACGATCGCGGGTACTTGCAATGTGTCGAGCGGTGGGGTGGACTCGACGGCCCCGACGACGCCATGGAGAACTTCAACAACTGGACCTTGCTCTATGCCCTGGGTGCGCCCGAGTCGGTGCTCAAGCTCTACAAGCGCGCTTGGGAAGGGCACATCCTGCAATACACCGAAGCGAAAGCGCCCGGCATCGAGATGGCCGAGCACGGCATGTACTGGCGCGAGTTCATCACGGCCTTCGATTGGGAGCACAATGGCGAAGGACTGGCGGCCTTCTACTTTTACGCACTGGGCAGGCCGGACGATCCGCTCTATTCGAAGCGCCTGAAGCGCTTTGCCGGTTTCTACAACGGTGAAGATCCATTTGCGGACAACTACGATCCGGAGCACAAAATCATTCGCAGCCTGCACAACGGCAGCCGTGGTTCGAAGATCAGTGATGCGAGCCAGATGGACTGGGGCGGTCTGCCGGTCGAAGGTCAGCCCGAGCGCATGGACAATTACGCGACCGCGGGCAACATTCGCGGCGACAATCCGCTGAATCTCTGCGCGGCGACGCTCGGCATGAACGCCTACATGTTGACCGGCGAAGATAAATACAAGAAGTGGCTCCTGGAGTATGTTTCGGCCTGGCGCGACCGCATTCTCGAGAACGACGGTAATATCCCGACCAACATCGGACTCAATGGCAAGATCGGTGGTGAGTGGGACGGCAAGTGGTACGGCGGGACCTTCGGATGGAACTTCTGGCCGCAAACCGCCAGCCGCAACTACTACATTCGCGGACCGCGCATCGCGCTCGGCGAAGCGTTGATGCTCACCGCTGACCAGAGTTTCGTCGAACCGCTGCGGCAGCAAATCAACAACCTGTACGCCGTCAAGAAAGTTGAGAACGGCCGTACCCTGCTGCCGAACAAGCACGGCGACGACGGCTGGTACGGCTACACTGCCAATCAGCATTTCAACGTCCAACGGGATATCTATCTGTGGTCGATGGATCCCAAGGACAAGGAGCGCATCAGAGACGATCCCTGGATCGCCTACCTCGATGGGAGAAACCCCGGCCACCCGCTCAAGGCGCTGCAAGATGAACTCCAGACGGTGCGCCGCAAGGTCAAGGGGCTGCGCGAGGATCCCACCAGTCCTGACCAACGCGGGTCCGACTCGTCGCAGCGCTACAACCCGGCGGCAACGTCAGCTCTTGTCAATCTAACCTTGGGGGGCAACTCGCCCGGCACCGCGGGCAACGTGCTGCACAGCCGCGTCCGTTACTTCGATCCGGTCAAACGCCGCGCGGGACTCACCAAGGATGTCGGCGCGCTGGTCAGCAAAATCGATACGGACGGCATCACGTTGACACTCGTCAATACCAACCCGCTAGAAGCGCGGTCGATCACGGTCCAGGCAGGCGCTTATGGAGAGCATCATTTCGAGACCGTCGAAATAGCCGGCAAAGCGGAGTCCGTGGATGCCCGCGACTTCACGGTTCAACTCAAGGCCGGCTCGGGGGTGGAGATGCGGATCGGGATGCGCCGGTTCACTCATCAGCCGGACCTGGCTTTTCCCTGGAACCGGGTGAATTAGCAACTACGTTGTATATTCCAGGAGACCTGATCCGGCTTTCTGCGCAAGTTGTGCAGAGTTTCGCCCCTTTACGAGTAACGCAAGACAGGCCAGCCGAGTAAACGGCGCAGCAGGCTGTCTCGAATCGTCAATCACGACCCTGCCACTTCAGCGCCGGGCGGCTTTGAGGCGCTGTGCGATGATGTAGGTGCTTCGACGTGGCTATCCGAGTCATGGCGCAGCATCCTGGAGCGGGAATTGGAAGTTGAACCGCAATCCACCGACCCAACCGCGGCCCGGCAGGCCGATCATGATAAAAATGCCCGGAACCTGGCGGTACTGTGCCATCTGTTCGGATTACTGGGCTTGATTATTCCACCCGGCAACGTCATCGGACCGCTCCTGATCTGGCTGCTCAAGAAGGAGGAGCATCCGTTCATCGAGGAACAGGGTCGTGAAGCCCTGAACTTCCAGATCACCTTCACCATCGCCATGATGGCATCGGTGTTCCTGGCGCTGGTTTACGTCGGCCTGTTTCTGCTGGCCATCCTCGGGGTTGCGGACTTGATCCTCATCATCATGGCTTCCTCGGCCGCGAGCCGGGGCGAGAACTATCGTTACCCCTTCAGCATCAAGTTCCTGCAATAAGCAGCGGGCGATAGAGGTTCTCCATGGGGCTAGCCGAGGTGGCCGCGGATCGCCGAACGAGCCTCTTTCTCCGATTCGCGCTTTCGTTCGGCGTCACGCTTATCGTGTAGTTTCTTTCCCTTGGCAAGGGCAAGTTCACACTTTACTCGACCTTTCTTGAGATAGATTCTCGTGGGGATCAGGGTCAATCCTTTCTCGCGTGTCTTGACCCCTAGCCGGTCGATCTCCCGGCGGTGGGCGAGGAGCTTCCTCGGACGGACGGGATCGTGGTTCTCGCGATTGGCCGGCCCGTACGGGCTGATATGGGCGTTGACGAGCCACAGTTCACGGCCGCGGAGCGTCCCATAGGCGTCAGCAAGCTGAATCTTGCCCTCGCGCGCAGACTTCACCTCACTGCCCGTCAGCACCATGCCGGTTTCCAGGTAGTCGGAAAGGTGGTACAGATGCCGGGCCCGGCGGTTGTTCGTGAGGATCTTTATACCGTTCGGCTCGCTCATTTGGCTCCACGTTCGACGGTGCCCACTCGTCAAGTTAACAGGATGGATTGCGTGATGCCGACCTCCCCTGGCCAGATCATCTCCTCAGCAACTTGTTTTCAGGAAGTTACGGATGGCAGTTCCCGCCCTCGACGCGGCGGCGCGGGCCCCGTTCGGTGGATCGTTGCTCTACTGTCGGTTTGCCTGTTCTTCGCTGTTGCCGAACCCGGTTTGGCGGGTTCGCGAAAGGCCAGGAAACTCTTCAATCAGGCCCGCCGTGCCGAGTTGGCCAAGGACTTTGACCAGGCCCTGGACCTCTACGACCAAGCGCTTGCCGAGGACCCCGAGGACCCGCGCTACCAATTGGCTTCGCGCCGGATGCGTTTCGTTGCCGGACAGAGGCACGTCATGCTCGGCCGCATACAGCGCGATCAGGGGCATTTCGAGGAGGCCGCCCATGAGTTTCTGCGCGCACTCGAGATCGATCCGGCATCGACGATCGCCAATCAGGAGCGGAAACGGACCCTCGATCTGCTCGAGCGCCAGACCAAGAGCGAAAGCGGCGAGATCGATATCGAGACCCCGCTGGAAACGGAACGCGCCGAACGCAATCGCAGGTTGGAACGGCTCAAGCAGCTCCCGGAACTCGAACCGATCTCGACACGCCCGTTGGGGGCGTTAACGTTCCGTGACCAGGAGAGCAAGGTCGTATTCGAGACGATCGGCAAGCTGGCGGGCATCAACGTCCTCTTCGACTCCGACTACGATGAGGAAAAGATCACGTTCGATTTGAAGAACGTCACCCTGTACGAAGCGTTGGACTATACGAGCCTGCTCGCCAAGGCCTTCTGGAAGCCGCTCACCAGAAACGCGATCTTCGTAACCAACGACAGCCCGAACAAACGGCGCGAGTTCGACGACGAGATCGTCAAGACCTTTTATCTGACGAATGTCGGCACGCCCCAGGAACTGCAGGAGGTCGTCCAGGCGATCCGCGGGCTCACGGAACTGCGGCGGCTCTTCCCTGTGAATTCGCAGAATGCAATTGTCGTCCGCGGCTCGCGGGACAGGATCGCTCTGGTCGAGAAGATCATCACGGATGTCGACAAGGCGCGGCCGGAGGTGATCATCGACGTACTGGTGATCGAAACGAGCAAGTCCTCCACGAGAGATCTCGGGATCGCTCCCGTCTCCGGCGGCAGACCCGGCATCAACATCCCGCTGACATACACCGGGGAAGGTGTCGGAGCGGGCGCAGGGGGCTCAGTCCCGCTCAGCGACCTGGGCGCAAGAAGCCGCGATTGGGCGACGACATTGCCGGGCGGCACGATCGAGGCTCTGCTCACTCGATCGGACACGCGACTGCTCCAGTCGCCTCGGGTGCGCGCCGCGGACAATTTCCAGGCCGAACTGCGCATCGGTCAGCGCATTCCGATCGCCACCGGCAGCTTTCAGCCGGGTATCGGAGGCGTCGGAATCAATCCGCTCGTCAATACGCAGTTCCAGTTCGAGGATGTTGGTGTGAACGTCATTCTTCAGCCGAGGATTCACAACGACCATGAGGTGTCGCTGCACATCGAAGTCGAGATCTCGAACGTGGCCGATTTCCTCGAAATCGGCGGCATCTCACAACCGGTGATCGGCCAGCGGACCGTCACGCACGACGTCCGCATCGAGCAGGGGCACTCGAGCGTGTTGGGGGGATTGATGCAGACCCACACGTTCAATACGCGCAAGGGAATGCCACTGTTGGCGGACATCCCCATCGTGGGCCGATTCTTCAGCACCGAACAAGTCCAGGTGAATGAAACCGAGATCCTGATCGTCCTGGTGCCTCACATCGTGAGAATGCCGGACGTGCAAATAGCCAACTTGCGCTCGGTGGCCTCCGGGACGGACCAGGTATTCCGGGTCCGCTACCAGGAGGAAGAAACCCCCATTTCCCCTCTGAGGAGCTTTGGCCATGATCCGGAGTCTGCAGACCAACCGGTCGAAGTCTCGGAACCCCTACCGGACGAGAAGACGCCCGCCACCCCCTCGATCACGGCGCCCGCGCCCGAGCCGCCGGAGCAACCCGCGGAGGCCCCGTCCAGAACTCAACCGGAGGCTGTGCCGCAACCCGAGCCGCAACCGACTTCAGCGCCATCCGCTCAGGCAGAACCACCGGCCGGCGACGGCGCCAGCTTCGTTCTGCGGCCCTCGGCGCCCACGGTCGAAGTCGGAGGGAAAACCGAGGTCGACGTCATAGTCCGGAACGTGAAACAACTGTTCGGGGTCCCGTTGCGGATTCGATTTGACGGCCGGGTCATGCGTCTGGCGGACATCACAAAAGGCACGTTCCTCGAAGGCGATGAAAGTGATCTGATCTTTTCGAAGAACATCCGCAACGAAGTGGGGCAGGCCGCCGTCAACATTTCACGATTCCCGGGCACGGGCGGCGTTGACGGCGAAGGCCTGATCATTACCTTGATTGTGGAAGGCGTATCCGTCGGCGATGCACGACTCCGAGTGATTCCGACGGGAGCGCGCGATGGGGAATTGAGGCCTCTCCAGATCGAGTCTGCTGAAACCCGAGTCACGGTTCAGTAGGCCGGAAGGGACAGCGGTTCATAAGATAAGAGTCATGGCCTTCTCGATCCGGAGCCGGTCGGGTCTCACTCTGGTGGAGTTGATCGTAGCCTTCGCGATCTTGATGATTCTCTCCACCATGGCGCTGCCTTTGGCGCGTATCAAGGTACAGCGGGAGAAGGAACGCCTGCTGCGCGATCGGTTGAGCGAGGTCCGCAAGGCCGTGGACCGTTTCAAGGACGCCGCCGATGCGGGCCGGCTCGGCCGGCTTGATCCCGACAACCACGGCTATCCGGAAACCCTGGAAATGCTGGTGGAAGGCGTAGCAGTCCAAGGCGGCATGGGAACGGAGCCAAGCCTGGGTCTGGGCATGCAAGGCAGGCTGGGCGGCCCATCGGGTGGCGCATTCGGTGGCCAACGGAGGGAGGGCGCGTTTGGAAGCCAACGACGCGGCGGCGCCTTCGGAAGTTCATCGAGGGGATCAGGCAGTTCGCGCGGCGGCTTCATGGACCGCTCGGGCAGCGGCTCCGGTGGTATCGGCAGGTTGGGTGACAGCGAAGAAGGCGAGCAAACCGTCCGTTTTCTCCGCAAGGTGCCCATTGACCCCATGACCGGCCAGGCTGATTGGGGGATTCGTTCGGTAGGCGACGATCCGCAGTCGTTCAGTTGGAGCGGCGACAATGTGTTCGACGTGTTTTCGAGGAGCATGGATCAGGCTCTCGACGGCACCTACTATCGTGACTGGTAACAGTCGATATCCGAGGCGTGGCTTCACCCTGGTCGAGCTGATGGTCGTATTGGCCATCCTGCTGACGATCATTTCGATCGCGATCCCGATGTACCACACCGCCCTCACTCGTTCGAAGGAGGCGGTGCTGAAGCACAATCTGTCGACGATGCGTCACCTGATCGACCAGTACACGTATGACAAGGAAGCGCCGCCGCAATCGCTTGAAGAGTTGGTCGCCGAAGGCTATATCCGCGCCATCCCGCACGACCCGTTTACTCAGGCGAACGACACATGGGAGGAAATTACCGACACCGGCCCCACCGGTGAGTCCGGGTTGTTTGACATAAGAAGCGGCTCGGACCAGACCGCTATCGACGGCACGCCGTACAACGAGTGGTAACCGAGCTCCGGACCTGATTGCAGACCGTACAGGGAGTGCCGCGTCTGCTGACGTGGCCTCTCGGCCGGCTATCGCGTGAGCTATTACGGGGTGCTATCTTGAACGCGCGGTTGACCATGCGGCGGCCGAGGACTTGATTTGAATACAGCACACCATGCATCGGCTCCGTCGCGGCGGGACTTCATTCGCGGCATGTCCGCGGCGGCTCTCGCCGCGCCGGGCTGCTCGGTTGAGACGGAACGTCCACCGAACATCCTGTTTCTCTTGACCGACGACCAGCGCGCCGACGCTCTTGGCTGCGCCGGCAACCCGATCGTCCAGACACCCAACGTCGACCGTCTCGCGGAACAGGGGGTGCTGTTCGAGAACAGCTTTGTCACGACGTCGATCTGCGCCGTTTCGCGGGCTTCGTTTTTCACCGGACAATATGCTCGAACCCACGGCATTCATGGTTTCGGCGCCTCGCTGACGGCCGAGCAGCACGCTGCGTCGTATCCGGCGCTACTTCGCGCGGCAGGATACCGCACGGGGTTCATCGGCAAATACGGTGTCGGCCGAAAGCTTCCCAGGGAGAGTTTTGATTTCTTCGAGGGATTTTCCGGGCAAGGCCGGTACTTCCGAGAGATCGAGGGCCGGCGGGTTCATCTCACCAAGGTCATGGGCGTCCAGGCACTCGATTTTCTCGACGGGTGCAGTGACGAGACGCCGTTCTGCCTGTCGGTCAGTTTCAAGTCCCCTCATGTCCAGGATCGCGAGCCGCCGTACTTCCTCAATGACCCCGCCTACGATCACTTGTATGAAGACGTGACGATCCCTCCGGCCGCGAAGTCGGACCTCGATATTCACGCGGCACTCCCGGAGTTCCTTCGCGGTGATTACGAGGGGCGCATTCGGTGGGAGCGCCGGTTCGGGACGGAGGAGAGATACCAGGAGTCCGTCAAGCGCTACTATCGGCTGATCAGCGGCGTCGATGCCCAGGTGGGGCGGATCATGGACAAGTTGCGTGAACGCGGCTGGGACGACAACACCGTCGTGATCTACACGGCCGACAACGGCTTCTTCCTTGGTGAATGGGGCTGGGCCGGCAAGTGGCTGACGCATGAAGAGTCAATCCGGACACCGTTGATCATCCGAGATCCGAGGCGCAAGCACACCGCCGGCGCCCGTCGCGCGGAGACGGCGCTCAATATCGACATTGCGCCGACCATCCTGGAGATGGCGGGCGTCGATGTTCCGGTCTCGATGCAGGGCCGGAGTCTCGCGCCGCTACTTCAAGGGCATTCTCCCGAGTGGCGGACGGAGTGGTTCTACGAGCATCTGTTCGAGCACCGGACGATCCCGAAAACCGAGGCGGTTCGGGGCGCCCGTTGGAAGTACACGCGCTATATCGAGACCGACCCCGCATTCGAAGAACTGTACGACCTCGAAGCCGATCCTGACGAGCTTGTGAATCTGGTGCGCACTGGCGACAGAGAACTCGAAGCCATGCGCGAGCGCCTGCGGATCTGGAGGGAACACCTCCAGGGCTGGGACAGAGAGTCGCCTTGGACGGACCCCGCATAACTGTTCGCGGAGCTGGTATCCGGCTATTTTTTCCTACGCACGTGTGCGGATCATGCAAGCGGGAAACATCCGGGCCGGTGTCAACGCCGCTTGATCAGTAGGACGTTTCAGGTCATTGTGTGAGGTAGTCCTTGACCTTGTCGAAAATGCCTTTTTCCGAGGGCTGGTTGTCGATCGGAAGGATGTCCCTCAATTTTTCGAACATCCGGCGTTGCTCCTGAGTGAGCTTCGTCGGCGTCGTAACGACGACCTGAACAATGAGGTCGCCGCGGCGGCCGCTGTTGACGAACGGTACGCCTTTGCCTCTCAGCCGTAGACGTGAACCACTCTGCATGCCGGGACGGATCTTGACCTTCTCTCCGCCTTCCAAGGTCGGGACTTCGATCTCGTCGCCCAGCGCCGCCTGAGCCACGTTGACCGGAACATCGCAGTAGAGGTCCGTGCCGTCGCGCTCGAAGATCGTGTGGTCCTTGACCTGGAGCAGAACGTACAAATCACCGGGAGGGCCGCCATTCGCTCCGATTTCCCCTTCGCCGCTGAGCCGCAGGCGGGTGCCGCCGTCGACGCCCGGCGGAATGTTCACCTTGAGCTTCCGCTGCTTGCGAACCTGGCCCCTGCCGCTGCAAGCCCCACAGGGATTGTCAACGACGCTACCCTCGCCGCGGCACCGAGGGCACGTCCTGCCGACGGAGAAGAATCCCTGCTGGTAATGAACCTGGCCTCGACCGCCGCACTGACTGCAGGTCCGCCGTTGAGCACCTCCCGCTGCGCCTGTTCCGTGGCATTCGTCGCAAGGCTGTGAGCGAGGAAACTGAATCTCGGTATTGAAGCCGAAAATGGCGTCTTCGAAATCGATTTCCAGGTCGTACTGCAGGTCGGCGCCCCGCCGGGCCCGCGTCCGGCGACCCGCGCCGCCGAAGAAGTCGCCCATTCCGAAGAGGTCGCCCAGGATATCGGAGAAGTCGGAGAACTGGGACGGATCAAAACCAGCCGCGCTTCCGGCCAGCCCGTCGTGACCGAAGCGATCGTACCGGCCGCGTTTGTCGGAATCGCTGAGGACGCTGTAGGCCTCGGAGGCAAGCTTGAACTGCTCTTCCGCCTCGGGGTTGCCAGGGTTGCGATCGGGATGATACTTCAGCGCCATCTTGCGGTAGGCGCTCTTGACGTCCTGATCGGAAGCTCCTCGATCCACACCGAGAACCTCGTAATAATCAGGCTTGGCCACGTTGAAGTATCCCTGGCGGGTATGGGTCGCGGTGCGGGATCAGTCCTTGACGGCTACTTTGACCATCGCAGGACGCAGCAAGCGGTCCTTGAAGTGGTAACCGCGTTGATACACATCGAGAATCTTCTGGTCGTCTTCGTCGGATTCGGCGGGCCCCCGATCCACGGCTTCATGGATGTTCGGGTCGAAGAAACCGCCGTCGTCGAGCGGTTTGAGACCGGCCCGCGTGAACACGCCGAACATCGATTTCAACACCAGATCCAGGCCCTTGCGGACTTCCGCATCGAGCCCCTCGGCGTCGAGCGCTCGCTGGAAATCGTCCGTGACCGGCAGCAGGGAGCGGATGGTATCCATGGCGGCGTACTCCCGCACTTCGTCCTTCTCGCGCAGGAGCCTCTTGCGGAAGTTCTCGAACTCCGCCTGAGCCCGCCGGAAGCGGTCCAGCAACTCCGCTTTCTCGGCTTCGAGCTTTTCGACCGGGTCGGGCTCTGTTACGACTTCGTCGATAGACTCGCTTTCCTGGCCGTCCGTTCCGCCTTGGTTCCCGTTCTTCGAAGCGGTTGCCGCGGATTCGTCAGCATCGTGCTTAACCGTCGGATCGGCCGCGGTCGCCGCCGGATTCTTGTCGTTGGATGGGCTCTCAAGCATGTCTGAAAAGGGTAAGGCTCATTTTATCAGAGGGCCTCGAAAGCACCGGTTCGGGGAGGGGAAGCGGTTGACTCCGGCAGATCGCAGGTGTACCTCCGGGACGGTTGTTGGGGATCCGGGATGATGGAACGATGGAACAGGCTGGTTCATCTACCGCGGTAAAACCGCACTCTACGCGGTCAGTGACAACCCCATGACTCGCAGGGGAATGGCGATACAAAGTTTCTGTGTCAAGATGCTCGTCGCGGCTGTTTGCCGCATGAACAGCAATCCCCTGACCGTGCTACGATGGGCGCGTGGCCATCTGCCATCTTCGCAACAGCGCCGACAGAGCGGCGCGCGGCCATTCCGCAATGGCAAAGGCCGTCCTCGAAGGCACAGCGACAGGAGGTCTAGCAGCCAAGGCCTTCTTCCGCGAATCGGAGCGCCAGCAGTACCGTGGACTGAAGCAATAGTGAGCCTGAGCCCGGAGGAATCATGAGCGGAGAGATCATGGCGATTGTGGGCGTAGGTGTAGCGCTCGCGGGGCTAATGCTCACCAGTCTGAGTCGACTGGAATCGCGGCTGAGCGGGAGGATTAGCACCCTGGAGTCGCAAATCAGCGAGCTCCGCGACGAGTTGGGCGCACTTCGCGAGCGCATGGCGCACCTGGAGGGCCTGCTGGAAGGCTTGCGGGAAGCCATCACCGGGCGGGTCGCTAGCTGAAGGCTCGCTTAGAAGAACGGTTTGACGAGCGTTTACTCTCTGACCGGCTTCTGGTCTTATCTGAACGGTCCGCCCGATGTTGAACAAGTCAGGGGCTGCTGTTCGCGGGCCGTGGAGCTTCGCGGACCAAGGGCCGGAGTCAACCCGCGCGAAAAAGAGGACACCATGGGCCGAAAGCGGCCCGCAAGGACGCTTTCGCGGTGACTTGTCTTCGCTCCAGGACGGTGCGCTGAAGTTGCCGCCCTATCCGTTGCGGTCCCCCCGCAGCAGGAACATTCCCATCGCTCCCGAAAGCAGCGGCAACGCGGCATCGACGAATATCCACACCAGGGTGACCGTATCGGCGCCTATCGCGGTGAATCCGGGACTGAGCTGGTTGAACCAGTTCCAGAGGAACAGGATGCCTACGAAGAGGAAGCCGTAGAACTGCGTGTTGGCGGCAAGGAACTCGCGCGTGACCGCGCCGCCCCCTTCGCTGTCGACGTCTTTCTTGCGGAGATAGCCGTAGATCAAGCCCAGCGCGATGGGCAGTATCATCAGCCAGCCGATGATGGACCAGAGCGGGCTGTACGGCTGCCCTTCGCTGGACGTGTGATAGAGCGGTTCGACGATGGTCTGGACGGCGACGACAACCGCCATCACGATGAGAATTACGCCACTGATTCGCTTGAGCATATGTAATGTTCCCTCTACGGAATGATGAGATGAGCAGGCCCCATTCTCCTGCTGTCTGAACTCTACTCCTTGCAGAAGGACCTTGCAACTGTCTTTCCGGCATTTGACGGAGAAGGCGGTTTCTCCATCGCACTCCAATCGCTAAGGGTATGAGTTCGAGTACAGACGGCCTGAGGCCTTCTTTCTCGGTGGAGTAGACGAACTCTCTCCTTGGTCAGTAGATGCCGAAGCCCTCGGACGGGTATTCGTCTATTTCCCCGGCTCACCGATGTAAGTACAGAGCAGGTCGAGTTGCCGCACGATGTATCTGTACGTGATGCCTGATAAATCGTGTGTTACCCGAGAGATAGATGGCAAGTGGCTTAAATATATACGGTTATCAGTCTTGTTTGAAGCTTGTTTACCTCATTTGCAGCAGCCGAAATCGACGGCGCGCCCCTCTGAAGCAGACGGTTCTCTTCCGAGATATTGCGACTGACGTTTTGCTGTTACCGCTTGACGGCAATCAGTGAGATCTGCTCCAGGGTCGGCCAACGTCCGTTGGGGCGGGACCGGCGTTCGGCGGGAGCGAGTTGCTGCACCGTGGTTCGCGCCGGAAGCAGGTCCGGGAAATACAGCTTGTAGACGGCATTCGCCTTGTCGTAATCGGCCCGGTCGTCCAG
Source organism: Bryobacterales bacterium (assembly GCA_965204095.1). Lineage (GTDB taxonomy): Bacteria > Acidobacteriota > Terriglobia > Bryobacterales > UBA6623 > JAPPLB01. The sequence continues at coordinate 120,321 of OZ241991.1, forward strand.
ATAGAGATTCGTAGCCACCACGTCGCTGAAGTCCATCCCCGCCTCCTCGAGGTTATCGAGCAGGTTTCGCATCGTCTGCCGAAGCTGGTTCTCGACGGTTGAGGCCCAGATCCCGCCGTTCACCCCTGGTATGAAACCGCTCTTGGCCGAACAGAAGAACGTGTCGCCGGCGAAGACACAAGGGCTGGCGGTCGGGCTGGGTTTCATGTTCTTCGGACGCACTGCGAGACGCTTCGACAGGTCGCGTACCGCGACGCCGGTGAATTCGATGCGCGTGTTGTGGGGCAGGGAAGTCACGAAGATCGTCGCCCGCGCCGGGGTGTTGCCGAACTCGAAGTACGTCGCGTAGACCTTGTTCATTTCGCCGTAGGCGATGTTCGGCCCGACGTAGGGATTGACGAACACCATGTGGCGGTGGTCGAGCCCGGCGGCCTCGAGCACTTCGCCGACGTTTTCGAGCGCCAGCGCGACCTGCTTGTCGATGCCATCCGGGATCCGTCCGGTCTTCAAGTCCCGGCCCAGCATGCCCGAGACGTACAGTCGATCGTGAGTCAGGATTCCGGGGGAGTAGGGTTCCTCAACGTCGATCCCGGGAAGTGCGACCACCGTCTTCATCGACAAATCGCGAACCGCGACGGCGTTGATCGTGACCTGCATCCCGTTGTCGCGCTTATGGATTCCCACGACGGCGCGCGCGGGCGGATTGGCGCCGAAGTGCCTGGCATAGGCGCGGTTCATGCCGTCGTAGAGCGAGATGTCGTCGAGGTAGACGTGCGTGTAGACAATGTGGTCGAGTGTGAGCCCCGCGGCCCGCACGATCGCTTCCACGTTGGCCACCGCCTGATCGACCTGCTCTTCGATCGTTCCGGGAATCGTTCCGTCCCGCCGCCGCGGACCCTGGCTGGAGACATAGAGGTAATCACCCGCCATCACCCCCAACGTGTAGGGGCCGGCCGGCTTCTGTCCGCCGGTCGGGGTGATGCCCTTTATCTCCACCGCAGAAGCCGTTGCGGCGAACACACACAGCGCCATGAGGAGTCTTGTCATCTTGTCTTGCCGGAAATTTCCGCCGAGCATGCTAAACGATAACATCCGCAACCGTCCAGTGAGCATCGGCAGCCCGTGGCGAAAGGAGCGGTAAAGCGCTTGTTCGCTCTACTGTTCGCTCTACCCTGCCCGCCGGACCGAATGCCAAAGCCGTAGTCAGCCGTAGAACCGAAACAGCCGCCGCGGCAGGGCATCCTCGTAGAACAGCTCCGCCGCCATCACGCCCATCGGCTCGGCCATCAAGGGCCTGAAGCTCAACTGAGGCATCAAGTCCCGTTCGATATCGATTCCCGGCGCGACCTCCTCCAGGCGCACGCCCTGCCCGGTCAGTCGAAAGACCGCCGCTTCCGTCACGTACAGCACCTCTTGCCCATGGGTCCGCGCATACCGTCCGCTGAACGTGACCTGATTCACTGTCTCGGTGAACTTGGGCTTGCCGTGGCTTACGAAGCGCACGGTGCCGTTCGCCAACTCCGTCTTCGCCCGTACGGCCAGCGTCCCGCAGAAAACCACCTTGCGCGCCTTCTGGGCGATATCGATAAACCCGCCCGTTCCGATGATCGTATCCGCCAGTTTGCTCACGTTGACGTTTCCTTCACGGTCGATTTCGAGGAATCCCAGGTATGCCTGATCCACGCCTCTGCCCTGATAGAAATCGAACATGTGTCCGGTCTCGAGAATCGCTTCGCTGTTGTAGGTGGCGCCGAAATCGAGGCCTTCCGCCGGTATGCCGCCGAACTGACCATGCTCGATGGTCGGGACCAGCGTGTCGGCGATGCCCTGTTCGCGAGCCACCTTCATAACCCCGTCGGGAACCCCGAACCCCACGTTGAGCACCGTCCCGGGCGCAAGCTCCAGCGCCGCCCGCCGCGCAATCACCTTGCGAGCATCCAGGGGAAAGCCGCCGAACTCGCTGTCCGGCTTCCGCGAGTCGCCCGAATAGGCCGGCTCGAAATGCGTCTGGAAGGTCTGGCCGGCCCGGGGGTCCACGACCACGTAGTCCACGAAGCAGCCGGGCACGCGCACGTCCCGCGCGTGAATCCCGCCCACCGCCACCCGCTCTTTCACGACGGCGATCGTGATTCCTCCCGCCGTCCGCGCCGCCTGCGCCATGGCGCAGTTGTGCCAGAAGCCGGCCTCTCGGTTCATGCCGATATTGCCGTGCTCGTCCGCCGTGCTTCCCTGAATCAAGGCCGCGTCAATCGGAATCGCCGGATAGAACAGGTACTCGCGCCCGTTCCGTTCGATCAGCTCGACGATGTCCTCCTGCGCCGCCGCATTCAGCTTCCCGCCTTCGAGACGCGGGTCGATGAACGTGCCGAGGCCGACCTCGGTCATCCAACCCGGGCTGCCCGCCGCGGCGGCATGAAACAACTGCACGATCACGCCCGCCGGGACGTTGTACGCCTCGAACTCGTTCGCCGCCGCCAGCTTGCCCATCTGCGGCGCCATCGACCAGTGTCCGCCGATCACCCGCCGGAACAGGCCGGGTTGAGCCAGGTGCTGCAGGCCGCGGCTCTTCTGATCTCCGACGCCGAACGCATGCACCAGCGTCAGGCGGTTCGGGCGCCCCGTCGCCTTGAACCGCCGCCCCAGGGCCTCCAGCAGGATGTCGGGAATGCAATGCCCCGATCCGGAACCGCCGATGGCCATCGTGCGGCCGTCGCCGATCCGGGCGGCCGCCTCATCCGCGCTCAGGAATGACTTTTCCAGTCCGGTGGTCATCGGCGAGACCAAATCTTATCACCCGGCCGAGGCCCGACACTCGTCCCGGCGCGGCCTGCGGGAATATACACCGGCAGGCCCGAGACGCTGTATGAGCCGGAGAGGCAAGCCCCCTTTTCAGTGGTAGATATCGAGTCGCTCCACCCCTCGAATTCAGAGGGGACTTATATAGCGGGCTGCTACCATAACCCCACCATGCCCAAGCGCTACTTCGACGAAATCGAGATCGGCGAGCAGCACGAAACCCCCGGCGTGACCATCACCGACTGGCACGTGATGCAATTCGCGGGCCTCTCGATGGACTTTTTCGAGTTGCACACGAACGAGGAGTTCGCCAGGGAGACCCAATTCGGCCGCCGCGTCGCTCACGGTCTACTGGGGCTGGCCATCACCGATGGCCTCAAGAACCGCTCCGGCTTCCAGGTCCATGCCATCGCTTCGCTGCACTGGTCCTGGGACTTCGTCGGTCCGATCTTCATCGGCGACACCGTCAAGGCCGTCGTTCGGGTCGCCGGCAAGAAGCCTTCCCGCACCAAGCCCGACCGCGGCGTCGTTTTTCTCGAGATCGAACTCAGCAACCAGGATGGCCGGGTCCTCCAGAAGGGCCGGAACCAACTCATGGTGGAACGCCGCTGATAGACAGGGAAGGCCACCCGCAACGATCCGCATTCCGATCTCGGCCGATGCCCCGCTGTTCAACCCACAGCGTCTCGTCTTATCCGAATATCGAGTCCCTCAGAAGATGAGCTTCATCCCCACCTGGATCTCGCGGGCATCGAAGGTCGAGCTGATCCGGCCGAACTGGGTGTTGTTGGGGTTGTGGATGTTTTCGACACCAAGGCCGGTGACCCCCCCCCTGGAACCCACGTTGAAATTGCTGCGATTGAGAATGTTGAAGAAATCGAAGCGGAACTGAAACCGCGATGCTTCGGTGATGGGCAGGGGAAAGCTCTTGCGGAGCCCCACGTCCAGGGACGCGAACCAGGGCCCGCTGACCGGGGACATGGCCAGCGATCCCGCCTCCAGCAACCCCGGATTCTGGAAGATGCCGGGATTGCCCTGTCCACTGGTAGTAATGAGGCTGGGATGGAAAAGATTGATGCGGCCCTCCGAGTGGCGGAAGACTCCGGTCCGGTTCTGAAGCTCCTTGATATCCATGCCGATCAGATGAACGGTATTCGTCTGGGCTCGGGAGCCGCCGCGATTGATGGTTCCTCTTCCGGAAACGATGTTGACCGTCTCGCCGGAACGGACCCTGAGAAATCCGCTGAGGTCCCACCCGCCGGCGATCGCGTTCAGGAAGTTGCCGGTGTTCATCCATTTGCGCCCTTGACCGAAGGGGATCTCCCACACCCAGTTGCCGTTGAAGGTGTGGGTGATGTCGAAATCGGGGCGCATGATCTCGAGATGCGGCTGGGCGTTGTCGAAGAGCCCGCGGAAATTGGACTGGGAGCCGGAAAAGTTCGTCAGCACCTTCCCGAACGTATAGTTGAACTGGCCGGTCAGACCCGAGCGGAAACGCCTCCTGATCTCGAACTGCAGGGCATTGTACTTGGAGAACGCGTTGTTGCCGACGAAATCGGCGACGAAGGCATTGGGATTACGCAGGAAATAGCTGATCGGCAGGGTGGCGCCGAACCTCTCTCCTCCTTCGCCGGCAAAGAAGAACCTCCGGTTGGGCGCCGTAAAGCCGCCAATGTATTGTCCGATCTCACCGTTCCGAATCCAGTTCTGGACGCCTCCCGATTGCAGGAACCCGCCGAAACCCAGTTGCGGGAAGATCTGCAGGGGCTCGCCCGCAGCGGGGTGCCCGTTGGCGGCAAGGTTCCGCTGGGCGCGCCGGAAGTCATCGACGAAATCCGGGGGCAGGAGGACCTGGTTCAGATCGATGGCCCGGCCGAGTTTGACGCCGTGGTTCCCCACATAGCGCAGCTCGACGGCGGTGTCCGGCATGATCTGATGCTGCAACCCGATGTTCCATTGCTGCACGTAGGGGGTTCGCATGCCGGGATCGATCGTGAAGAGGGCCGCGGTGGGGTCGGCAAGGATGCCGTCGCGCGCGGTCCTTGGAATCTTGAACTCGGGCTCTGGAATGGGAGCCAGCCCGCCGCCGCTGACGGTGCCGCTGAGTCCCACAAGGTTGACGGACTGGCTCAGACCGTCGTTGGCTCTCAAGGCGTTGAGCACGGTTGTCAGGTTGTTGTCCACCACGTAGTTCAGGCCGTATCCGGCGCGCAGAACGGTCTTGTCGGTAATCTGCCAGGCCAGCCCCACGTTGGGAGCGAAGTTGTTCCCGTCGTTGTTGAAGAAAGGCCTTCCATTGGTCGCGCCGGCGAGATCGACGATGGCGTCGGGGTTGAGCACCGCATCGACGCCGCCCACGGGCAACAGGGCCAGGCCGTTTACCTCGTCCGGGACGGAGTGGAACTCCCACCTGACCCCGAGAGTCAGGCTGAGCCTGGATGTGACACGCCACGTGTCCGCCAGGTACAGGTTGACGAAGTTCTGGTTGAGAAGACTCGTTTGAGAGGCCCCGTCGACAAACCCCGAGGTCGGCGACGTGACGTTGAACGACTGATCCGCCTCGTCAACGAATCCTCCCAGAGTGCTCAACAGCCCGGAAGCGGTGCTCAGCTCACCGGCGGAAATGCCGCCGGGAAAGATATCGGGAACCAGCGGATCCGGGTTCCCTGGGCCGAAACCGAGGAAGTACGTCGGTACCGTACCCGCGTCATTGAACGAGTCGACCTGGGTCCAGCGGATACTCCCTCCTATCTTGATGGTGTGGTTTCCCTCGACCCATGTCAGGTTGTCCATCAGGTCCAGATTGCGGGTGTCGCGCCCCTGGGGCAGGAAACTCCGGACCGGGTTGCTGAACACCGAGACGTCCAGACGATAGCCCTGGTCAAAGGTCTCGTTCGTGAAGAACCTCGGATTCGAGGCCTGGAACCCGAATCTCCCTTCATTGGTGATGGTCGGAGTGATCGTGCTCCTCAAGGAAAAGGAACCCAGTCTGCGGGTTGAGTTCTGCCCCGCGCCGGGAAGACCTGGAAACACGGATCCGATGTTGTTGCCCGTGGCGTTGGGGTAATCGAAGCCGAACTGGTGAAAGGTTCCCGTGAAGGAGTTCTTCTCGTTGACCTGGTAATCTCCTCGAAAGATAATCCAGTCGGCATTGGTCTTGTCGGGGCTGTTGAAGCGGAAGCCGGAGACGTTCCTGCCGTCACCCACGCTGGTGTCGTTGGGCTGCGGCGTCGAATCGATCAGCGATCTGATGGCCGGGTCGATGGTGATTCCGGTGAGCCCCAACAGGTCCAATGTGACCACTTCGCCGTTGTCCTGCCGGACGTAGCTGAAATTGCCGTCGCGCGCGGAATTCGTCAGGACGCTCCGCACCACGGAGGCAGTCCCGGGGCTGCGTTCTTGCTCATAGTCGAAGAAGAAGAACAGCTTGTCCTTCACAATGGGTCCGCCTACGTTGAAGCCGAACTGGTGGATCAGGACCTTCTCTTTCCTGATCCCGGCGGCGTTGTTGAAGAAGGTGTTGGCATTGAGCGCGTCGTTTCGGTTGTAGTAGAAGGCCTCCCCGCGAAATGTGTTGCTTCCGGAACGGGTGACGAACTGGGTCTGCGATGCTCCCAACCCGGCGTCGACCTCCGAGTTGGCGGTCGTGATGTTGATCTCCTCGATGAAGCTTTCCTGGAGAGGGATGATGCCGAAAAGAGCGTCCGTTCGAATGAACGTGTCCTGGTTGTTGATCCCGTCGAGCGTGAAGTTATTGAAGGTGCCTCGGGTTCCATTGATGGAAGCCGTGCGGGTTCCTCCAGGGCTGGTCACGCCGGCTTGCGTGAGGGCCAACTGGGTCACGCTGCGTCCGTTCAGGGGAAGCTCCTTGACCTGCTCCCGGTTGAGGTTGGTGTTGATTTCCGCGTTGACGGTGTTCATCGCCGGTTGGGACGCGGTCACCACGACCGTCTCGTCCACCACGCCCACCTCGAGGACGATGTCGATGGTGGCGGGCGTGTCCACTTCGATCTGGATGCCTTCGAGCACGGTCGATTTGAACCCCGATAGCTGCGTGGTGATGGTGTAGGGCCCGGCGGGCGCCTGCGGAAACACGTAGAGACCGACTTCATTCGTCTCGGTCTCCAGCGATAGGTTCGTTTCGACGTTCGTCAACGTCACCGAAGCCCCCGGTATGACGGCGGCGCTTTGGTCCTGCACCGTCCCATCCACTCGGGACGTGAGAACCTGCCCGGCCGCGGGTACGGCCAGGGCAATCAGGATTCCCGTTACGGTGATGACTCTGTGAACCAACGAGACAGTTAGCTGTCGAGCTGCTTTGCGAAGCACTTCACACCTCCTGACTTGACCCCATCGGGTCCCCGAAACTTTACCAAAAATCATGGACCCGAATTCCCATTGTAGCCATCTGGGCGCTCCCATCCTAGCAGATTCACCACCGTTATGTGGTGTTTTTTACAGGGCAAGGTTTTCGCATCTGGGCTGTGTCGGTAATCCTCCCGCAAACGCTTTGGTCTTCACTGTTTGTGTGATCGTCGCGCAGTGGCTCCGTGCTAAGGGCTTCTGGCTGTCGACAACGCTCCTGATCCGCCCCTCGGCAACCTGTAAAGGCAGGGCCGTTCGGGGAGGCGGCCATGGCCTGCGGCGCCGGCAGGACCTGTATCAGCCCCGGACTGTCGCTGAACAATCAGCGGCTCAGATGCTTTGGGGCTGCCCCGAAGAGCTCCGGTGATGCGGGGAAGTATCCGGGCTATCCCGGTGTCTCATACCCCAGGTTCCAATTCCCCAGCTTCCGCAAATGCGATCCCGGCGCCTTGTAAGGAGGCTTGCCATCGCCGGCCCACCGCGCCAACTCGTCCCGGTGGCCAAGGCGGCGCAAGACGTCCCACGGCGGGCTGAAATCGTTACGGGCATTCGTGTCCCAGAAGAAGAAGTGTTCGGACCCCGCCTCGTACAAGGCATGGGCCCGCTCGCGATACTGATCGGGGCTCAACCGGCGCGGCATCAGGTTCAGAGCCAGCTTGCACGAGCTGCCCTCGGTGATCCGATAGAAGAACTCCGCCTCCGCCGGGTCGGTCCAGGAGTCCTTGGAGCTGTTGATTCCCCGAACCGAAGAGTACGACATGATCGTGTCGACCAGGCCCTGCTTCACCCACTCTTCGAGATCCAGTCCGTAATAGAGGTTCTCCTGCTCGCTGCTCAGAACGATCGCCGACACCTCCAGCGGCTTGGTCCGGCCTTTTTGCCAGCACGCGGTTTCCATGATTTCCCGAACCTGCTTCATGAACAACGTCATGAACGTTGCCCGGTACTTCAGCCACTCACGATCCCGATTGCCGACCGCTCGCGCGTCCTTGCCGTGCGTCTTCCGAAAGCCGTCGAGCAGCGGCTGCTCATATTCCAGATACGGAGGCCGCCGGTTGTAGGCCAGGCAGACCCCGTCGATCTCGTAGCCGCTGATCTCCTTGAGGAAACCGGCGACGAGGTCACGCACCCCCTGGAACGCATAGGACAGGCGGGGCGTCGGCCGGCCCATCTTGTCTCGCCCGCGCCATTCCGGGTGACGGTCGTAGGCCCCGCCCTCGTTCCACTCGTCCTGCGGCACCGGGAAGTGGAAGCCGCTCGGCCGGTACGTCGCGTGAAACTCCAACCCGATCGCGCGGGCGTGGTCTCCAGCCACCTTCAGCGGATCGATCCCCTTTTTGCGCCATGTCCGCCAGGTTTCCTTGGCGAGCCGGTCCCCGACCCGGTAGGGGTCGTCGATCCAGTCGTCCGCCGCCGTGATCCGACCGATCTTCGTCGGGTAGTACATGCGGTCGCCCATGCCTGCTTCCCAATAGATGCGCGAGAAGTCCGTGTCCCGGAACGGCTCGATCTCCCGCCGGATCTCGGCTTCGCTCGTCGGACGGTATCGATAGGTGTAACTCCAGGCATCGTTGTGGCAGAAGAGCACGCGCGTTCTTGCCGAGCGCCGCTCCTCCCGAAGCCGAGCCGCCGCGGCCCGGTCGAGCGGTTCCAGCTTGATGTAGGCCAACCATACCGCGCTGCACGAGTTGCCCAGCGAGTCCGCATCGTCCGGCACGAGCCGCCGGCGCCACTGCATGAACACCAGCTCGTCACGGCCGGTCAACTCGACGGTCCGCCAGTAGTAGTCGTCGATGCGATCCTCCTCGCCGTGCGAATGCCGCACCATGACGGAGTCGGAATCCCGGCCGAGCCGCACCTCGACGAGCGTCGCCGACTCGCCGCCCTGGTATGACCGCAAGCCCAGCGAAACGCGGTGCCATCCCTTCTGCGGCAGAGGATAGCGAATCTCCGGAGCCCCGGTATTCCGGCCCGCCACCAGCATCGCGCCGGAGAAGGTCTCCGTCTCGTAGGGCAGCAGCCGCCAACGCCCGCGCTGCGGTTTATTTGTCAAGGCCGACGCGGGCAGGCACTTGCTCATGTCCGCCAGATAGATCGGCCGCTCGTCACCGGGCGCCGCGGCCGCCAGCGCCGATGCCGACGCGGCCTTCAGAAACAGTCTTCGTGTAAGCGCGGAATCGAATGTGCTCGTCATTGCACGCCATTATCCCCGCGTGTCAGCGGAGTTTCAATTCGGCGCGGCTCGAATCCGCCGCCTCGCTTCAGGACCCGTTCGGACCGGAGCTTTTCGCCCAAAGAGCAAAGGCAGGGGCGCGGCACGGCGTGACCAGGGTCGCTGAGCAGGCGGGAACGGGGAAGCCCGGCGCTGCCGACCCGGCACGCCGTGTTCGAACAGGCGCGCGAAGTCGACCGGAGGAACGCCCCGAGACTCTGATGTGAAACACCCACATGATCACGCTGCATTGACGCCGGTCCGGATGTTTCTCGCTTGAATGATCCGCACTCGCGCGGGGGCCGGCCTAGCCTGCCTTTCTCACCACACGGCGAGGCGAAGTGTGTGAGAGGGCCGTCAGGACGAGGCGCGCGCCGCAACACGGCCTGTAAGATTTTTTACGAATCACGAGACACGAATCACGGCCTTGACTAGCGGGTGGCCATCACAGCCGTCAGGGCGCGGTCCACGACCGCTATCGTCCGGTCGATGTCCGCTTCGGTGTGGGCGGCCGAAATCGAACACTGCTTGGTGGCGATGGGGAAGAAGAAGATGCCGTCGTCAATCAGCGCCAACCGGAAGGCCCTGTCGAGCTCATAGTCATGATTCCCCGCCAGGTCGTGCCAATCGACCGGCTCGTGATCCATGAAGAAAACGACGAACGCGCTGCCCTGGCGAACGACGACGCCTTGCATGTCGTGCGCGGCGAGCCGCTCCGTCAGTCCCTGCTCGATCCAGGACCCGAGTCGTTCGAGCCTGTCGTAGAGTGCCCCGCCGTCCCGGAGCAGAAACTCGATGGTCGCCACAGCGGCGGCTGTCGGCACCGGATGGGCGTTGTACGTTCCGGCGAGCAGAACGCGCCGGGACGGATCGTCGTGAGCGTAGTGCTCCATCCAGCGGGCCGGGCCGGCAATTGCAGCCAGCGGATAGCCGCTCGCGATCGCCTTCCCGTAAACGGCCAGATCCGGCAACACCCCGCTCACTTCCGCATAGCCCCCGAATGCATGCCGAAAGCCGGTCTTGATCTCGTCGAAGATCAACAGAAAGCCGAACTCGTCGGCAAGGTCGCGAAGGCCTTGTAAATAGCCCGGCTGCGGCTTGATCAGACCGATGTTCTGCAAGATCGGCTCGGTGATCAACGCCCCAACGGGGTGCCGCTCGCACACGTACCGCACCGAATCGAGGTCGTTGAAGTTGACGGCGTGCAGCAGCGCCTGATGGGCGGCGGGAATGCCGGCGCTGAGAGGGGCCAGCTCGTATTCTCCAGGCGAGCGGCGGGGGCCCAGTTGCTCGAGCGGCGTCATCAGGTTGACCGCGACGTCGTTGTGCCAGCCGTTATAGCCGCCCTGCATCACGATGACGTGATCCTTGGCCGTTACCGCCCGCGCCAGGCGGATCGCCTGGGCCGTCGCTTCGCTGCCGCTGTTGAGCACGGTGACCCGTTCGATCCAGGGGATCTTCTCGCAGATCAGATACGCCAGCCGGCCTTCGAGTTCCGTCGGCCCCGAACCCCACAGGTCCTGGCCGTCTTCCAACACGCGTTGGACCGCCGCATGCACATCCGGGTGCCGGTAGCCGAGGAATTGCGGTGCGAAGGCCCCGTGATAGTCGATGTATTCACGCCCTTCGGCATCCCACAGGTGCGAACCTTCGCCGCGCACGAAGGCGATGTTCGGGTCCGTGAGGCGATTGATGGAAGAGATGCCGCCGGGAATGTACTGGCGGTTGCGATCGAGAATCCGATCGGATGCAGAGAAGCCGGTCATGGCCGCAAGGCGGACCCACGGCCCGCAACTACTCATCGTAGCCCGGCTGAGATAGGTTCGGCACGCTGTTTGTCCAGATGGACGGAAAAAAACGTTCGCTCCCCCCGACCGGTCTTGTCGGCTCGCCGTCCGCCATCGGTAAACCCGCCTCAAGCCGCAGGATGCAGCGGCGCACCTGCCTTTCTCGCCACGTGGCGAGGCGAAGTGCCTGAGAGGGCCCCCACGACGAGGCGAGAGCCGCTGGGCGCACGCAACACGGCCTGTAAGGTTTTTCACGAATCACGAGACATGAGACACGAATCACGGCCTTTTGAGACACGGCCGGTAAGGTTTTCCACTAACAACTAAAAACTATCCACTATCCACTATCCACTATCCACTGCCTTTTTCATTGCGATGCGGTTTGTGATGGGCCTACACTCTGGGGGGCGCTCGAGCAGTGTTTCGCGGGTGCGGAAGGAGCTGGCAAGAATGGATGCGAAGAAGTTTGCGATGGCCTCGGTGGCAGGGGGAGTCACGTTGTTCCTCCTCGGGTTTGTGCTTTACGGCGTGCTGTTGAGCGAGTTCATGGAGGCCAACGCGGCGCCGGGCGTGGTCAAGGAGATGCCGGACATGGTCCCTCTGATTCTCGGGGAGCTTGTGCTGGCCGCATTTCTCACTCTGATCCTGAGTCGATGGTCCGGGATTGAGAGTTTTGGCGCGGGGGCCAAGGCCGGCGCAGTGCTCGGCCTGCTGCTTGGTCTGGGGTTGAACCTCGAATTGTACGGAACGATGAACTTGTCCGGACCGGCGACAATCCCGGTGGACACGCTGATCAACGCGGTCCGGATGGGTCTCACCGGCGGCGTGATCGGCGTTATTTTAGGTCGGTCGTGAGGCGATCCGCAGGTCAGCCCGCTTGATACCGAGTCCCGGCTCGACGGCCGGACAGTCGCTTTGCGATGGCCGCGGGCAGGGAATCGGAGCGGATGCGGCACTGTTGGATAACGGCCGCGGCTCTTCCTCCGCCGCGTCTCTGCATGCAGGCGGCGGGTAAGTCGATCCCGTGATGAAAACGCCCCGCCGTTCCCCTCTCCCGCTGGAAGAGGACCGGGGTGAGGGTATCGCGGTTTACCGCGATATAGTGAGGGTGGCGCGGTGAACCGCGCCAATACATGGCGCGAGGACGTAAGAAGAAAGCGAAATCCGGCCCAGGCGCGAAGCCGGATGGCCAGGGAGCCGTGACCGGCTATGAAGCCGAGCTTTGGCGCATGGCCGACACCCTGCGCGGCTCGATGGACGCCGCCGAGTACAAGCACGTCGTTCTCGGCCTCATCTTCCTGAAGTACATCTCCGACGCCTTCGAGGAGCGCCGCGATGCGGTTCTCGCCGAATGGGGCGAGGAGGCCGCCGAAGACCGCGACGAATACATCGCCGAGAACATCTTCTGGGTGCCGCCCGAGGCCCGCTGGGCGCATCTCAAGGCCCAGGCGAAGCAGCCCGCCATCGGCCGGCTCGTCGACGACGCGATGGGCGGCATCGAGCGCGACAACCCGGCGCTCAAGGACGTGTTGCCCAAGGACTACGCCCGCCCCGCGCTCGACATGCAGCGGCTCGGCCAACTCGTCGACCTCGTCAGCAACATCAAGGTGGGCGACGCCGACGCCCGCTCCCGCGACGTGCTCGGCCGCGTCTACGAGTACTTCCTGTCGCAGTTCGCGAGCGCCGAGGGCAAGAAGGGCGGCGAGTTCTACACCCCGCGCTGCGTCGTCAAGCTGCTGGTCGAAATGCTCGAGCCCTACCGGGGCCGCGTCTACGACCCCTGCTGCGGTTCCTCCGGCATGTTCGTGCAGTCGGTCGAGTTCATCAACGCCCACGCCTCAGGCAACGGCAACGGCGCGCAGTTGCCCAGGGGCGCGCGGCCCGACATCTCGATCTACGGCCAGGAGTCCAACTACACGACCTGGCGGCTCGCGAAGATGAACCTCGCCATCCGCGGCATCGAGGGTCAGATCGCCCACGGCGACAGCTTCCACAACGACCGCCACCCCGACCTCAAGGCCGACTTCATCCTCGCCAATCCGCCCTTCAACGTCTCCGACTGGGGCGGCGAGCGGCTCGCCGACGACAAGCGCTGGCAGTACGGCGCCCCGCCCAGGGGCAACGCCAACTTCGCCTGGGTGCAGCACATGGTCCACCACCTGGCGCCCAGCGGAGCCGCCGGCTTCGTGCTCGCCAACGGCTCGATGTCGTCCAGCCAGTCCGGCGAGGGCCGGATCAGAAAAAGCCTCATCGAGGCCGACCTGGTCGACTGCATGGTCGCCCTGCCGGGCCAACTGTTCTACTCCACCCAGATCCCCGCGTGCCTCTGGTTTCTTGCCCGCGACCGCAAAGGCGGCAAGTTGCGCGACCGTCGCGGCGAGGTCCTGTTCATAGATGCTCGCAAGTTGGGCCGCATGGTGGACCGCACCCACCGCGAGCTCACCGCCGACGACATCGCCCGCATCGCGGGCGCTTATCACGCCTGGCGAGAAGGCGCAGACGCCTACGCTGACGTTCCAGGCTTCTGCAAGAGCGCGGCGCTCGACGAGGTCCGCAGGCACGGCCACGTGCTCACCCCCGGCCGCTACGTCGGCGCGGAAGCGCAGGAGGACGACGGCGAGCCGTTCGAGCAGAAGATGGCTCGGCTTACGGCCCAGTGGCGGCAGCAGCAGGACGCGGCCGCGAAGCTGGACGCCGCCATCGAGGCGAACCTGAAGAGCCTGGGTTTCGGGGACAGGATGTGACTTGCCGCGATGCAGAAGTCTGCTTTCCGTATGTCATTTGACGTTTGACGTCCATCGTCAATGACCGGTACACTGCTAGCGATGTGATTCTTGGATACCGGGACAAGAGAACCAGGTTGTTCGCCAGAGGAGAATTCGTCGCGGCATTTCAGGGATTTGCAAGGCAGGCAGCGAAACGGCTTTCCATCCTGAACGCGGCGCCGTCGTTGGACACATTGAGAGCGTTGCCTGGCAATCGCCTGGAAGCTCTCAGCGGCGAGAGAGAAGGACAGTACTCCATCCGAATCAACCGGCGGTGGCGTCTCTGCTTCACTTGGTGCGACGGTCCGGGTCCGACCGATGTCGAGATTGTGGACTATCACTAATAGAGAGGAGGACGTGAGGCATGTTGAAGCGCGTCGTTCATCCTGGTGAAATCCTGAAAGACGAACTTGCGGAGTTGGGCGTGACCCCAACGGCGTTCGCGCGCCAGATCGATGTGCCGCCGAACCGCATCGGCCAGATTATCGCCGGCAAGCGTTCCGTGACCGGCGACACCGCTCTGCGCTTCGGTCACTGGTTCGGAGTCGATCCTCAGTTCTGGCTGAACCTCCAAGCGCAATTCGACCTCGTTGCCGCCGAGCGGCGAGTCGGAGCGTCCGTTCGTGAATTGCCGGTCGCGCCGCAAGTGACGTAACTACCGACTGCTTTCGGTGTTTGGAGGAAACGGTCACCGGGGAACAGGGAACAGCATCATGAAGCAATCCGGACGGAAGGAGTGAACGAAGGATGCAATACACCATCGTGATCGAAAAGGCGCCAAGCAACTATGCGGCCTACGTTCCCGACCTGCCCGGCTGCGTCGCGACCGGAGCTACCAGGCAGGAGGCGGTCAGGGAGATGCGCCAGGCGATCGAGTTTCACATCGAGAGCTTGCGCGAACACGGCGAGCCGGTGCCGGAACCGCAGTGCACCGCAACCGTAGTCGACGTGGCCGCTGTCTCCGGATAGGGGAACATGCCAACACCCTGAAGCCTGAGGTCAAAAGGAGGATGGACGATGGCCCAGTGGGCACTGCAAGACGCCAAGAACCGTTTCAGCGCCCTGGTGAATGCCGCCCTCGGCGGAGAACCCCAGACCGTCACGCGCCGCGGCGCTCCCGCCGTCGTCGTGCTGGCGGTCGAGGACTACCAGCGGCTTCGCCGTGCCGGGAAGGCCGGCGCGTCCGGCTTTGTGGAACACCTCCTGGCCATCCCGCGGGACGGTCAGGAATTCGAGCGCATGCCGCCGGAGCTCCGTCCATTGGACTTGTGATGTGCCTCTTGGACACCGTGGTCACCCGCAACACCCGCCATTTCGAGCCGGCGGGCGTTCCCGTCCTCAACCCCTTTGGCCAGCCGGATACGGGCTGCTAGGCTTGGAGAACGACCGATCATGAGTATCGACACGACCTTTCTGCGCCGCTGCATCCGGACGCTGGAGATGGCTTTGGAGGGGATCGAGAAGCACCGGAAGGCAGGCGATGCCCTCTACGACATCTACCGCGCGGCCTGCGTCAAGGAGTTCGAACTGGTCCTGGAGCAGAGCGGCAAGCTGCTGCGCAAGCGCATCGCCGCCTTCTTCGCCAGCAACCGCCAGGCGGACCGTCTGACCTTCAAAGACCTCTTTCGCCATGCCGCAAGGCACGGGCTGATCGATTCGGAGGCTGTTGAACGCTGGTTTCGCTACCGCGACAATCGGAACGATACCGCGCACAACTACGGCGAGGACTTCGCCGAAGCCACGCTCAAACTGCTGCCAACGTTCGTCGCCGATGCGAAGACGCTGGCCGACATGATCGAGGCGGCGGACGATGACTGACGGGCTCCACATGCAGCCGAAGCACCGGCAAGTGCTGGAAGCGCTGTTGCGAAAATACCTGCCCGGCGTCGAGGTCTGGGCCTATGGCAGCCGCGTGAGCGGGCGGAGCCACGACGGCAGCGATCTCGACCTCGTGCTGCGCGGGCCGGGCCTGAAGGAAATTCCCAGTGGCCGTTTGGGGGATTTTGAGGATGCGGTGCGGGAGTCGACCATTCCCTTCCTGGTCGAGGCGCGCGACTGGTCGCGCTTGCCGGAGCGATTCCACCAGGAGATCGAGCGGCATCATGTGGTGTTGGCGGCGGGAGACGGCAGAAAGCTGGAAGGGAAAAGTTCGGGTGTGGCTTGCGAGTGGGTCTATTGCACTCTGGCGGATGCTTGCAGTGCGATCAATTATGGACTGACGGCTTCCGCATCGAATGACTTTGCCGGTCCCAAGTTTCTTCGAATTACGGATATTGTCTCAGGGCAACTCGATTGGAACACTGTGCCGCATGTCAAAGCTGATGATGAAATCATGGTGAAGTACCGACTACATGATGGTGACATTGTCATAGCTCGAACTGGCGCATCAACGGGGATGAGTACGTACGTGAAGCCCCCCCCTCGCGCTGTATTCGCATCGTATTTGGTGCGTTTGCAGGCGAAGCCTGACTTTGATGCGCGTTTCCTTGCTTACTACCTCAAGTCCGAAGAATTCTGGAAATATATCCGTGGTGTCCTCGGCGATAAGTCTGCCCAGCCAAATGCAAGCGCCTCCACGATGACCGCTGCGCCTTTGAGGGCTCCAAAGAATAAAGCCGACCAACGAGCCATCGCCCACATCCTGGGGACGCTGGACGACAAGATCGAGTTGAACCGGCGGATGAACGAGACGCTGGAGGCGATGGCGCGGGCGCTGTTCAAGTCCTGGTTCGTCGATTTCGACCCCGTCCGCGCCAAGATGGCCGGCCGCGACCCCGGCCTCCCCCAACCCCTCGCCGACCTCTTCCCCGACCGCCTCGTCGACTCCGAACTGGGCGAGATCCCGGAGGGGTGGGAGGTCAAGAGCATCGAAGATATAGCTGAACGGGTTGC
The DNA here is from genome assembly GCA_965204095.1 of Bryobacterales bacterium. Taxonomy (GTDB): domain Bacteria; phylum Acidobacteriota; class Terriglobia; order Bryobacterales; family UBA6623; genus JAPPLB01. The sequence continues at coordinate 137,138 of OZ241991.1, forward strand.
CATGGGACCGTTCGGATCTTCGATCAAGGTCGCAACATTTGTGGAAGCAGGGGTTCCTGTAATTAGTGGTCAACACCTCAATGGCACACTCCTAGACGACAACGAGTATCGGTTTATAACGAATGAACATGCGGCGAGATTGGCCAAGGCCAACGTTCAGAGAGGTGATGTGATATTCACTCACCGGGGCAACATCGGCCAAGTGTCCTACGTTCCAAAGGAGTCCCAGTTTGACCGCTACGTTGTGTCACAGAGCCAATTCTACATGCGTTGTGACGTTTGCAAGATTTCACCGCTGTTTGTCGTGTATTTCTTCAAGACAACAGAAGGCCAACACCAATTGCTGGCCAACACTTCATCGACTGGTGTCCCCTCGATCTCGCGCCCGGTGACCAATCTTCGATCAATCAGACTTTGTATTCCCCCTAGCGTGCTCTGGCAACAGTTCGATGAATTCGTAGAGGGATTACATTTGAAAGTGGCTTGGAACACCGCACAATCTAATATCCTGGCTCTTCTCCGCGACACACTCCTACCCAAGCTAATCTCCGGTGAGTTGCGGCTGAAACAATAGAAATGTAAGCACCGTGATTGATCCGGTCCACTCGCTAGCGTTTTCGCTTCAAGCCAATCCCGGTGTTTATGCTGTTCTTGTGGGCTCGGGAGTGTCCAGGGCCGCGAAGATCCCCACCGGCTGGGAAGTGACGCTTGACTTGATTCGCAAGCTGGCGAAACTTCACGAAGAAACGTGCGAGCCCGATCCGGAACTTTGGTATCGGGAGAAGTTCGAATGTGATGCAGAATACTCCGCCCTTCTTGATGAACTTGCCAGAACTCCGGCCGAGCGACAACAACTGCTCCGGGAGTATTGGGAACCGAACGACCAGGAGCGTGAGGAAAGCGAGAAACAGCCGACGGTAGCGCACCGCGCCATTGCAACGTTGGCCGCACAAAAATTCATCAGAGTCATCATCACCACGAATTTTGACCGTCTCGTGGAAACCGCCCTTACCGATGAAGGAGTTGTACCGACGACCCTGAGCTCTCCCGATCAGGTTCAGGGCGCACTCCCGTTAATCCACACACAATGTTGTGTTTTCAAGGTGCACGGCGATTACGTCGATACCCGCATCAGGAATACCCCTGCGGAACTCGATTCGTATCCGTCCGAGTTCGATCAGCTCCTGGATCGCATCTTCGATGAGTTCGGCCTGATCGTATGCGGCTGGTCCGCGGAGTGGGACGGCGCGTTGCGCAAGGCAATCTACCGTGCGCCATCGCGGCGGTTCTCGACTTATTGGGCGGCACGGGGCAAGCCGGGAGATGAGGCCCAACGACTGATTGACCATCGCAGAGCGCAAGTAATTTCCATCGAAGATGCTGACTCATTTTTTCAGACCGTCCAACAACACGTCGAGTCCCTTGAGCAGTTCTCAAGACCTCACCCGCTTTCCACCGAAGCCGCCGTAGCAACCACCGAAGCCGCCGTAGCAAGCCTGAAGCGCTATCTGCCCGAGACTCGATATCGGATTCAACTGTCGGACCTGATTGATGAGACAGTTGAGCGAGTTGCCGAGGTGACATCCGGTGAGGATTTCACCGTTGAAGGTGGCACGGCTCCGACCAGTGAGTCGGTTACTGAACGTGTGCGCTGCTACGAGGCTGCCTGTTCTACGTTATTGGCGATGGCGACGGTCGGGGGCTTCTGGGCCGAAGAGTGGCACTATCGGGTGTGGCAGCGAGCACTGGGGAGTCTTGGTTCAAAAACATCGGGTAGTAGCACGCCCATGTGGCTTGAGTTGCAACGATATCCCGCAACGCTTCTGCTCTATACGTTGGGACTCGGCGCGGTCGAGACTGATCGGCTTCCGTTTCTCAAGTGCATGTTAGGCACCACACTTCGCAGAGAACATCAGATGGATGTGCCCGCCGTACAGATACTTCCACCTTTCTGCCAGTTTCAGCCGTATTCGAAGGGTGCCCAAGTGATGCAAATGCTAGAAGGCATGGACAGACATCACGCGCCGCTGAACGACTGGATACACGATGCACTGTGGTCACATGCCGAGCGCATCATTCCCGACAACGATCGCTACACCTTGGTCTTCGACAAGCTTGAAATACTGATGGCGCTGAGCTACGCCCGCCATAGAGGCGAGTGGTCCTCAGAGTGGTGCTGGGTGCCTCCTGGCGCTTACGGATACCGACATGGGAACAGAACGCGCATCGTGCAGGAGATTGAGGAATCGCTCTCAACAAAACAGGATGAATCGCCGTTCGTTACGTGTGGTATTTTCGGCGCAACCGCAAAGGACTGTACGCGAGGCTTGGTGGCTTTGAAGAACTTCGTTCCAAAGTTGGGTTGGTGGTAGTGGGTCGCACAGCGTTCATCGGATCCACGTATGAAGACGCCGCTCTCGCTTGGCTGACGGGCCTCGGCTGGAGCATCATGCACAACCAGACAATCGCTTGGCATACTTTGAGTCGAGCACCGAGCTGAAGGAATTCGTCGCATGGCAATCAGCCAACAGGAGTTCGAAGCCATCCTTGCCGATGAGACCAAGGAAATTGCGCAAGACCTGGTTTGGCGCGAAGACGAGGATCACTCTCCGGCCAGGGAGTTCAGAGCCGACGTAGCATCGGAGGCCGACTACCCGCTATTCGTGGTCGCCCGCTACAATCCCGTGGCGGGAACTTTGTCCTATGCCCTCATCCATCGCGGCGCGGGCCGGATTTATGCGCTCGACCTCGGAGCCGATCATCATAATCCGGACTGCAATCGCGTCGGCGAAAAACACAAACATCGTTGGACGGAGGGCTTTCGCGATAAGCAAGCGTACGTTCCCGAGGACATCACCGAGCCCTGGAATCGACCGATCGAAGTGTGGGATCAGTTCTGCACGGAGGCGGGAATTCGCCACACCGGAAGGCTGCATACACCCGTCATCCAGGAGGAGTTGCGGCTATGGCCATGAGTCATGACGAACTGTGTTTATCGATTGGAGAGTCGCTCCCCGCTCTCTTCGAATGTGCGCCCGCCCCGCGAGAGGGCGTACGCGTTCGCACGCCGCTGATGTACCCGGACGGAGGCATGGTGGACGTGTTCGTGCTGGAGAAAGGCGGGCGCTACAGCGTGACCGACTTCGGGGAAACCCTGGGCTGGCTGCGCATGCAGTCCGTGAGCGCTCGACGATCCTCCAGGCAGAATCGCATGGTCGAAGACACCTGCCAGACCTTGGGCGTGGAACTTCACCGCGGCCAACTCATGCTGCGGTCCGATGCGGCTGATGTGCTCGGGGAGGCGGTGCTTCGCCTGGCGCAGGCCGCCGTGCGCGTCTCCGACTTGTGGTTCACGCTGCGCACAAGGGCAGTGGAAACGGTAGCGGACGAAGTGAGCGACTGGCTTCTCGAAAAGGAGATTTCCTTTGATCGCGATGTAAGACGGTGCGGCAGGTCGGGGCGGAACTGGACGATTGACTACCAGACCCGCGCCGATAACCGAACTTCACTCATTTTCTTGCTGAGCACCGGCTCCCGCAGCGCGGCGCAGCGCATTACGGAACGCGTCCTGGCAGGGTGTATCGACCTGAGTCACCTGAAGGCCGGCCAACCCCGCGTTGAGTTGGTTTCCCTCTTTGACGATACGGAAGACGTATGGCGAGAGGAGGACTTCAACTTGGTGGAACAGCAGTCCGCGATAGCCCGTTGGTCGCGGCCGGATGAGTTCGAACGGATCCTGCTGGCGGCATGACGACTGGCTGAGGGGTTCGGCCGAAGCATCGTCTACAGCCACGACATCGTCTCCCGTCCGTAGACCGTCTTGCAATCAGCCGATACGCAACCTTGCAATCAGCCGACGTTCTTCCGCTGTCGTGACAGAGACCAACTGGCGGTGGACAGCCAGGGGCGCAGGCCGTTGCGGGAGTAGAGATCAAGACTGGGCGTTTGGCGCAGATCAAGAAACATGGTCTATAATGGACTACTAGATATTGGTGGACGGAATACAACGTGAACCGTTCCAAACCCCATCGGACCTGGACCGTGGCCGAGGCCAAGGCGCGGCTCTCGGAAATATTGAGGCTTGCCGAGGCGGAGGGGCCACAGCATATCGGCACGCGCAAGTCCTTCGTCGTCGTTCCCGCCGCAGCGTGGTACGAGAAAACGCCGCCGCGCAAGCCCCTGGGGCAGTGGCTGGTCGAGAACATGCCACGCGGGATAGAACTCGATACCCCGGACCGCGGTTCAAATCGGAAGATCCCGTTCGTCGACAAAGAAGACGAATGAGCGGCTATCTCATAGATACCTATGTGGTCTCAGAGGTAATACGAAGCACTCCACACTCAAGCGTCCTCGCATTCCTCACCGAACACGACGACCTGTGGCTGTCGTCGATTGTGCTGCATGAACTTGAGTATGGGGTGCAGCGCATGGCGCAAGGACAACGGCGCGCCAGTCTGCGGACGGGGCTGCTACGGTTCATGGCTGAATACGAGGATCGCATCCTGCCTTTGGATAGAGCAGCGGCAGAGTGGGCCGCCCGATTTCGGGCACAAGCGCAACGTTCGGGACGTACGCTGAACTTGGGCGATGCGCTTGTCGCGGGAACGGCGAAAACCCATGACTTGGCCCTGGCAACCCGCAACGTCAGGGATTTTGACGGTTTGGACGTTGATATTGTCAACCCCTGGGAAACACATTGACCACCCTCACCGAAGCCGATGTTGAAACCGCCTCCCTCCGGGACGCACTGCCGCCGAAGTTGGCTGCCGGCCGAATCCGCTTGCGCAATGCGGAACGGTTTGCGAAAGTTGCCCAATGACCCGGGCCGCCGTCAATACCGAGCTTCTCCGCTGGGCGCGCGAGCGCGCCGGACTGGCCCAGAACGATCTGGTCCGGAAGTTCAAGAAACTGCCGGATTGGGAAAACGGGGATCTCCTGCCCACATTGAAGCAGGTGGAGGCTTTCGCTCGCGCCGTCCATGTGCCGGTCGGTTACCTGTTCCTCACGTCGCCCCCGGAGGAGACAGTGCCCATCCCCGACTTCCGCACCTTCGCCGGGCAAACTGTGATGCGCCCGAGCCCGAACCTGCTCGATACGATCTACATCTGTCAGCAGCGGCAGAGTTGGTACCGCGATTTCGTCCGGGTCACGCAGGAGCCGGAAGCAGGCTTCGTCGGCAGCGCCGCGGTCGCCATGCCGCCGGAAGTGGTTGCGGCCCAAATGCGAGAGACCCTCGGCTTCGGTCTCGATGCCCGGCAAGAGTGCCGGACGTGGTCCGATGCTCTCAGGCTGTTCACCCGGCAAGCGGAGAAGGCCGGCGTGCTCGTGATGATCAGCGGGGCCGTGATGAGCAACAATCACCGCTCCCTTGACATAACCGAGTTTCGAGGTTTTGCGCTATCCGATCCTCTCGCACCGCTGATCTTCGTCAATGGGTCCGACACCAAGGCGGCGCAGATGTTCACGCTTGCGCATGAACTCGCGCATTTGTGGCTTGGGTCTTCGGCATTGTCAAACATCGAGGCGGAGCCCCCGTTGGGTTTTCGGCAAGAAGAGCTCTGGTGCAATGCAGTGGCGGCCGAATTTCTGGCGCCCCTTAACGCCCTGCAGGCCGAATTGCGCGCCGGCGAGCCGCTGCCGGATACGCTGTCTCGACTGGCCAGGGTGTTCAAGGTGAGCAGTTTGGTCATCCTGCGACGGCTTCTCGATGCGAAACGTTTGGCTCGCCCTTCCTTCGATGCGGCTTGGGCCACGGAACGCAAGCGTTTGCAGACGCTCGCAAAGACGGGCAGCGGCGGCGGCAACTTTTACCACACCACTCTCTCCCGGGTAAGCCGCCGCTTTGCCCGAGCGCTGGTTGTCAGTACCCTTGAAGGCCGGACGCTCTATCGCGACGCCTGCCGGATGCTCGGGGTCTCCAGGATGGAGACGTTCAACAATCTTGGGCGGGAAGTCGGGGTATTGGAATGAGCAATTACGTTCTCGATGCGAACGTCTTTATCCAAGCCAAGAACCTGCATTACGGTTTCGATTTCTGTCCGGCGTTCTGGGACTGGCTGCTGCAGCAGAACCGTGCCGGTAAGGTGGCTAGCATCGAGAAGGTTGCGGATGAACTGCATGCAGGTGGGGACGCGCTGGCGGAATGGGCCAAAGATCGCGGCGATAGCTTCTTTCTGAGGCCGGATGAGGCCGTAGTGCCCGCTCTCCGCGAGGTCAGTGACTGGGCGAGTGGACAAGGCTACCAGCCCGTTGCTGTCGCCACATTTCTTCAAGTGGCCGACTACTGGCTCATCGCTCATGCGCTTGCTCACAATTGCACAGTCGTCACTCATGAAGTTCCCGCCGATACCACCAGGCACATCAAGATTCCAAATGCTTGCATCGGCCTCAACCTTCGGTGCATGAGCCCTTATGCGATGCTGCGCTGGGAAGGGGCAAGGTTCGTCTTGGGGCCTGGCCGAAAGGTCGTCTGATGGCGGCTTTCAGCGAATCCACCGTCGAGCAGGCCACCCTCGCCTGGCTGAAGAGCCTCGGCTGGCAAGCCGCCCACGGTCCGGACATCGCGCCCGACACGTTGGGAGCGGAGCGAACCGACTACAGCGAAGTCGTGCTGGAACGGCGGCTCCGCGATGCGCTGGCCCGGCTCAACCCCGAGCTTCCTTCCACGGCCCGGGACGACGCCTTCCGCAAGCTGACCCGGCCGGAAGGGCCGGTGCTGGAAGCCCGCAACCGCGCCTTCCACCGCATGCTGGTGGACGGCGTGACGGTCGAATACCGCGCGGACGGCGGTGCCATCCGTGGGACGCAAGTACAGGTCGTCGACTTCGACGATCCCGCCAACAACGACTGGCTGGCGGTCAACCAGTTCACGGTCGTCGAGAACAAGCACCAGCGCCGCCCCGACGTGATGCTGTTCGTCAACGGCCTGCCGCTCGGAGTGATCGAGCTCAAGAACCCGGCGGACGAAGACGCGACGATCCGTGCCGCCTGGAATCAGCTTCAGACCTACAAGGCCGAACTGCCGGCGCTGTTCGCCATGAACACGGTGCTGATGGTGTCGGACGGAGTAGCGGCGAGGATCGGCGTGCTGACCGCCGGATGGGAGTGGTTCAAGCCCTGGCGCACCATTGCCGGGGAGACCCTCGCCGATCCGAACATGCTCCAACTGCAAGTGATGCTGGAAGGCGTCTGCGAACGGCAGCGATTCCTCGCGCTGATCCGCGACTTCATCGTGTTCGAGGATGACGGCGGCGGCGCGCTCGTCAAGAAGATGGCGGGCTACCACCAGTTCCACGCCGTGCAGGCCGCGGTCGGCGAGACTCTGCGAGCGGCGGAACTTTCCCGCATGCCGCATCGCTCCGGTGAGGCGAGCGGCCGCGGGAAGCAGGGCGGCGCGCCGGGCGACCGTCGGGTCGGCGTCGTCTGGCACACCCAGGGCTCCGGCAAGAGCCTGACCATGGCCTTCTACGCCGGGCGCATCATCCGCGAGCCGCCCATGGCCAATCCCACGGTAGTCGTGCTGACCGACCGCAACGACCTCGACGACCAGCTCTTCGGCACCTTCTCCCTCTGCCGGGACCTCTTGCGCCAGCCGCCGGTGCAGGCGGAGAACCGCGCCGACCTGAGGAAGAAACTCTCCGTCGAGGTGGGAGGCGTCGTCTTCACGACGATCCAGAAATTCTTTCCCGAGGAGAAGGGCGACACTCACCCGGAGCTTTCCCAACGACGCAATATCGTCGTGATCGCCGACGAGGCGCACCGCAGCCAATACGACTTCATCGACGGGTTCGCGCGCCATATGCGCGACGCCTTGCCGAGGGCGTCGTTCATCGGCTTCACCGGGACGCCGATCGAGTTGCAGGACGCCAACACCCGCGCCGTCTTCGGGGACTACATCAGCATCTACGACATCCAGCGCGCGGTCGAGGACCAGGCCACGGTTCCGATCTACTACGAGAGCCGGCTTGCCAGGCTCGCCATCGACGAGCGCGAGAAGCCGAAGATCGACCCCGGCTTCGAGGAGGCGACCGAGGGTGAAGAAGTCGAGCGCAAGGAGAAGCTCAAGACCAAGTGGGCGCAGCTCGAAGCGATTGTCGGCGCCGAGAAGCGGCTGAAGCTCGTGGCCCGGGATATCGTCGAGCACTTCGAAAACCGCCTTGAAGCCCTGGACGGCAAGGCGATGATCGTCTGCATGAGCCGCCGCATCTGCGTCGATCTCTATCGAGAGCTCGTCCCGCTGCTGCCCGGTTGGCATGACGACGGAGACGACGAGGGGCGGATCAAGATCGTCATGACCGGTTCCGCATCCGACCCGCTCGACTGGCAGCCGCATATTCGCAACAAGCCGCGGCGGGAGGCGCTGGCGCGCCGTTTCCGAGACGCGGCAGACCCTCTTCGGATGGTGCTGGTGCGCGACATGTGGCTGACCGGGTTCGACGCGCCGAGCCTGCATACCCTGTACGTGGACAAGCCGATGCGCGGCCACGGGCTGATGCAGGCCATCGCCCGCGTCAACCGCGTCTTTCGCGACAAGCCCGGCGGCCTGGTGGTGGACTACCTGGGCTTGGCCCATGAGCTCAAGCGGGCGCTGGCAACCTACACCGAGAGCGGTGGCAAGGGGCGGACGGCGCTCGACCAGGACGAAGCCGTGGCCGTGATGCTCGAGAAGTACGAGGTCTGTTGCGGTCTGATGCACGGCTTCGACTGGTCCCGATGGAAAACCGGCTCACCGGCGGAACGGCTGGTCCTGTTGCCATCGGCGCAGGAACACATCCTGGCCCAGGAGAACGGCAAGGACCGTTTCCTGCGTTCGGTGCGCGAACTCTCCCAGGCCTTCGCCTTGGCCGTGCCGCACGAGGAGGCATTGCGTATTCGCGACGACGTAGCGTTCTTTCAGGCCGTTCAGTCGGTGCTGGCCAAGCGCGCTCCGGCCGATGCGAAGTCAGAAGAGGATCTGGATCATGCCGTGCGCCAGATCGTCTCGCAGTCGGTGGTGCCCGAGGGCATGATCGACATCTTTTCCGCCGCCGGCCTGGAAAAGCCCGACCTCTCGATTCTCTCGGATGAGTTCCTGGCAGAAGTGCGCGGCCTGCCGCAGCGCAACCTCGCTGTCGAGCTTTTGCAGAAGCTGTTGAAAGGCGAGCTTGCCGACCGCAGGAGGAAGAATGTCGTCCAGGCGCGCTCGTTCGCCGAGATGCTGGAGCGGACGCTCCGCCGCTATCAGAACCGCGCCATCGAGGCCGCGCAGGTGATCGAGGAGTTGATCGGGCTGGCGAAGGACATGCGGGAGGCCAACGCCCGAGGCGAGAAGCTGGGACTGTCGGAGGACGAGCTGGCTTTCTACGACGCGCTGGAGACCAACGACAGCGCCGTCCGGGTGCTCGGCGATGAGACCTTGCGGGGCATCGCCCGCGAGCTCGTCGAAACCGTGCGAGCCAACGTCACTATCGACTGGACGCTTCGCGAAAACGTCCGCGCCAACCTCCGTCGGCTGGTCAAGCGCATCCTCCGCGAGCACGGCTACCCGCCCGACAAGCAGGAGAAGGCGACGAAAACGGTGCTCGAACAGGCGGAGGTGCTGTCCGCGGACTGGGCCTTGGCCGCCTGAACCCGTTTCCGCACACGACCGCTGCCGAGTTCACGCGGGCAGGGAATTAGCCTGCCTTTCTCTCCACGCGTCGAGGCGAAGTGCGGGGAGGGCCGCCAGGACGAGGCGCGAGCCGTTGGGCGCCGGCAACACGGCCTTTAAGGCTTTTCACGAATCACGAGACACGAATCACGAGACACGAATCACGGCTTTTGGGGGCTCGGCCTGCATGGCATGAGAAGAGTCGTCGCAAATGATGCCTGATCCGTGGCGCAAGCGAAAGGAAGGTTCACAGGCCCTCCGGCGTTTGCAGGTAGAGCAACAACAAGCCGTGGCCAACGGTTTTTCACGAGAGCCGCATTGCGCGCCTCGGGATTTCGCATTTCTGGTTTTTGGTTTTGCATCACGAAACACGAGTCACGAATCACGAAACACGGCTTTTATGTTTTTCCACTAACCACGGCCTTTTCTTGCGTGCTCCGGGCGTCATGTGGTGAGAAATGCAGGTTAGTGAAGAAGCAAATCCAGGTCCGCAAGTGGTTCGGTCAGTCGAGTTCCTTGATTCTCAAGTTGCGGTAGAAGACCGGCCAACCCTCTGCCTGCAAACAAATGTTTCCCTCGGTTGGGTAGATGTCGCGGCCTTCATTCATCTTCCCGCCGTTCAGCAACACGGTGACGATGCCGTTGAGCGACTGGATCTCGATGCTCTCCCACTCGCCGAAGGGCTTGCGGTTCTCTGGAGTCGGTCCCCGCCGAGCGCCGCTCACCCTGCCGCCCCGCACGCCGAACAGGCTGCCGGCTTCACCGTAGTGGCCCTGGATCTCGAGCGACCGCGGCCAACCGCGCTCCACCTCCCCCGCATGAATGAAGTAACCCGCATTCGGGTAGGTGGGCGGCTGCTCTGTCCAACCCTCCTTTTGGAAACGCCACTCGGCCCGGAAGATGAAATCTCGATAGGTTCTCTTGCTGCGGAGAAACCCGTTGGGGCGGCCGCTGCAAACAATCACGCGGTTTTTGACGGACCAGGTCTCGGGGGCGGAACCTTCTACGGTCCAATACTCGCCAAGGTGGGATTGAGGAGACAATGAAACAAAGCCTTCCGACTGTCCCGAGATGGGCAAAGAAAACCCTACGACGAAGAGTAAGACGATACAAGCAGGTTTAAGGTGCGTTGCTGTCATTGCAGTTACTCCTATTCGACCTACCGAGTGGTCGCAGCGCTTTATCCCGACTGCGCTGCTCTTCCGGGAAGCAGCATAATGGTAAGATGACAGCTTCCAAAGGCAAGCCGCAACTTTTATTTATTGGAGGCCTCTATGAATAAAAGCAAAGTTATTCGACGCCGCTTTTTGCAAACGGTAGCTACAACGGCCATGGCGTCATCAGCAAGTGCGCAAGAAGATCCTTTGCGCTTCGGGATGATCGGAGTGGGCAAACGAGGCAATGCGCATCTGCGGCGCTTCGTCAAGCGCTCCGATGTCGCGGTCAAGGCGGTCTGCGATATCGACCCCTCCGCGCGCGACGCTGCGCAAAGCACGGCGCGGGCTGACAACCCGCGCTCTTTTGGCGACTACAAGGAGTTGCTCGGTCAGAGTGGCATCGATGCGGTATTGATCTCGACTCCGTGCTATCTGCACGCGGAGATGTCCGCGGCCGCTCTGGAAGCGGGCAAGCATGTGTTCTGCGAGAAGCCGCTGGCCATTTCGGCGGACCAGGTCAATCTGGTGTTGAACGCGGCACGCAAGTCGAAGGCGGTGTTTCAGATCGGACAGCAATCCCGCAACGCGCCTCACATGCAGGAAGTCGTGGCGCAGATCCATCAAGCCGGATTGATCGGCAAGCCGCTCGTCATCAAGGCCCAACGCCACAGCACGCCCTCGAAGCCCGGTACACGGCGCGCAGGCGGCGGCGGACAGCGGCGGCGCTTTCCGGGGTGGTACAACGACGTCAAACTTTCGGGTGATCTCATCGTCGAGAACGCGGTTCACAACCTCGACGTGTGCAACTGGCTTGCCGGCAGCCGTCCGGAAAGCTCTTATGGACATGGCAAAAGGTATCTGCCCGAGCCGATGCCGGCCGGCACGGTGATGATGGATGGCTTCAGTGTCGAGTACATCTATCAGAATGACATGCACCTTGACTACAGCCAGCTCTACTTGCACCCTCGCAAGCTCAAGAAGTTGCCGAACGGCATGTGGTTCGTTGTGTACGGAGAGAAGGGTGCTATAGAGCTGACCTACGGTTCGTGGACGTTTTACGACATGTACGGGGACGCCGATCCCGTCGAACATACGGCCGAACGCATCGACCTGACCGAGGCCGCCCACAACGACTTCCTGAGGGCCATACGTGAAGGCCGCAAGCCGGTCGCCGATATCGAAACCGCTGCCATCGCGGCTCTGACCGGCATCATGGGCCGCGAGTCGATTTACCAACGGCGCATGGTGACGTGGGACGAGCTCGGTGTTTCCATCTGACCTGAAACATCCTCCTGATCAAGCGGCGTTGACACCGGACCGGATGTTTCCTGCTGGAATGATCCACGCACGGGCGGAGAAAAACTGAAAACTGACCTGCCTCACTCCCGTCTGATTGACAAGTGGCCTATCGGCCGCCCAGATCGCGCACCCAGACATCCTTGAACCGTATTCGCGTGTGGCCGCCGGAGTGAATCTGCAGCGCCAGCACGCCGTCGGTGACGTGCGGCCTGGGATACGTGTAGTCAACCATCTCGATCCCGTTCAGGTAGGTTCGGGTGCGCTTCCCTTCGACCTTGACGAGCAAGTCGTTCCACTCGAACGGGCGCAGGTAGAACTCCTTCTCCTGCGCGGGCCAGACGATCCAGCTCCGTCCGTTGCCGTGAAGCCCGGCGGTATGTCTGCCCGGCCGGTTGTCGATCTCGACTTGGATGAACGTGATCTTCGAGATGTCCTCGGGGATGGTCGTGTGGTAGAAGAGGCCGCTGTTCGTGTCGGTCTCGCACTTGAATCGCAGGAAGGCGTGGAAGTTCTTGTAGGTTTTCTCGGTCATCAGAAAACCGTCGTCGTTGTCAGGGCCGCTCTCGCCGAGGATCGTGCCGTTATCCACCGACCATTTTTCCGTGCCCCAGATTTTCCAGCCGGTCAGGTCTTTGCCGTTGAAGAGAGGTTCCCAGCCGTCAGGCCCCGGGGGGCTCTGTGCGGGGAGAGGGGTGAATAATGCTCCCATCAAGATCAACATTGAAGTGCTCGTGAGCCAATTTTTCATAAATCTTTTCATGCGTTGTCTCCTTATGGTTGCGTCAAACTTTGAGGGCTGAATAAACAACAGGGTAGCACTCGTTTCCATATGAAGTAGTGGTTATAATTGAGACGGTATTGGGTGTCTATTGAGGCACGGATAATGAAAGAAAGATATTCATAAGGATAGTGGGTTTATTTGTTATGCTGCTCTCTGCGCGAGTGTTTCCGCGTTTGCGCAAGCCTATGATCTTTTGCTTAACCTGTATTTCTCACCACGTGGCGAGATGAAGTGCGTGAGAGGGCCGTCAGGACGAGGCGCGAGCCGCTTGGCGCGCGCAGGCGTACTTGACGGTACGTTGAGCACGGCAAGCCAGCGCAACGAAGTCCTGGCGGTCGTATCGCGTGCTTCAGCCGTCGGGTGGTGAGAAATGCAGGTTAACAGCCCGTGTCAAAAGTCCCGTGGAAGGCGCGGCGGGCTCCTGCGGTTGCTCGGCGCGGAGTGAGGAGGATGGCGATCCGGGTGATCTCCTCCGACGAACGACAAAGCCGACGACCGCAAACGTCCGCCGCCCAAAGGGTTACGCGCCACTCCCGCTCGGCTGCGCGGAGAGCGCGGCGCCACGTTCCTGGAACGGCTAGTCGTTACGCCAATGGTGCTGGGGCGCGTAACGCCGCCCGCGTGACTTTTGACACGGGCTGTTAGGACCGCCTTATGACGCCAGGGCCCGCCGGATGTCGATACCTGCGAACGGGTTGAGCATCGGCGCCGTGGCGAGGTGCACGTTGTGAGCTCCGGCGGCGAGGCGGTCTCGAACGTCGCTGGCGTTCATCACCCCGCCCACTCCGACAAGAAGAAGCGAAGACTTCGTGGTATCGATGATTTGCGAAAGCATCTTCAATTCTTCGTTGCAGCGTTCGGTGATCCCGCCCCCGCCGACCCCGCGCCGGAGGCCTCCGAAGAGCGGTTCACCCGAAAGACCGCGTACCGGAGCGGTGAGGGAGTTGGTGGAGCTGAGGGCGTCGACGTGGGGAGTCACGGCTTTCACGACGTCTTCGGCCTGTTCGCGGTTGTGGAAGAGCCCGATCTTGAGGACCAGGGGCGTTGCCGGAATTCCCGCGCGGATCTCGGCGGAGATCTCGGCGGCCGCTTCGGGGTCGAGGTACAGGTCCGCTTCCTTGGTGCAGACGTTGGGGCACGACAGGTTCGCTTCGACTACATGCGCGCCGGAATCGACGGCCCACTTGGCGCATTGCGTGAAGTCGGAGGCCAGTTGGCTGAGTCTCCAGCCTGCTTCCGGCGAAGCGACTACCGAGACCGAGAGGACTTGCCGGGGACCGAGCCCGGCGCGCGCTTTCTCGATGTCAGCCCGCCAGGTGGAGGGGTCTTTCGAGGGCATGCCGAAGGAGATCGCCCAGGTGTCATAGGGGCTGTTGGACGGAGCGGCTGGGATCTCCGAGCCGTCGCCCGACATGCTCTGCACCGCGACAGGCAGGAGGTTGGGCGGCTCGTAGCAGGCGCGATAGCTCGATCGCACCGTCTTGTAGGTCAGGACGTCGAAGCCCAACCGCGCGTAGTAGAGAATCCACTTGCTGTTGAGGAGAGGGCCGGCCGGGATGCCGAGCGGTGAGGCAACCGGAAGGCCGCAGAAATGCCATTCTCCGGTTACGTCAGGAACTTCGATCTCCGGCGGCGCAGAAACGTTTTCGTAGTTCCAGTCGTAAGACCGGGCGATGTCGTAGCGTTTCCCGGTCGCAGTCCCGGCGGCACGTTGGACCATGCCTCGTCATTGTAGGGGACGGCTTGACGCGAGCCCGCTAACCTGTCCTGAAACAAACCCTGCTCCAGCAGCGTGGACACCGCTCTGGAAATTGCCCGTGGAGAGATCCGCAAGCGGGCGGAAAACTAAAAACGAAAAACGAAAAACTGAAAACTGTCTTTATGATCCGCAAGCGGGCCGAGAAAAAACTAGAATGGGGTCTTCCCTCGGCCGTTCGGTCGGTGAATCCGCGGTGAACGTTGCAGCGAAAAAGGTTCGGATCGTCAGCGTGGCGGTGGGAATCGCCGCTGTGCTTGCTTCTTGCGGCTGGGAAGTCAGCCCGGAACGACGCCCCAACGTAATCGTCGTCTTGACCGACGACCAGGGTTACGGAGATCTCGGGGCCCATGGCAACGACAGGATCAGTACACCCCGTCTGGATCGTTTTGCGGCGCAAGGGGTCGAGTTCACCAATTTCTACGTGAGTCCTGTGTGTGCGCCGACCCGTGCGAGCCTGCTTACGGGGCGTTACTACTATCGGACCGGCATCATCCACACGTCTCGGGGCGGAGCGAAGATGCATGCCGATGAGGTCACCCTCGCCGAGAGACTGCAAGCGGCGGGGTATCGGACGGGAATCTTCGGCAAATGGCACCTCGGAGACAACTATTCGATGCGCCCCATGGACCAGGGATTCGAGGAGTCTCTGATTCATAAATCGGGCGGGATCAATCAGACGCCGGATCGTCCGAACGACTACTTCGATCCGCTTCTCTGGAAGAACGGGCAGCGGTTCGAAGCGAAGGGGTACTGCACCGATGTCTTCTTCGAAGCCGCTCTCGCCTTCATCGAAAAAAACAGGAATGAGCCGTTCTTTGCCTACATTCCGACGAATGCGCCGCACACGCCGCTGATCGTCCCGGATGAGTATGCTCGGCCCTATCTCGACGCGGGGCTCGACCAGGACACCGCCAAGGTCTACGGGATGGTCGAGAACATCGATGACAACTTCGGTCGCTTGATGGACAGGCTGGTCGAGCTGGGGCTGCGTGAAAACACCTTGGTGGTGTTCCTGACGGACAACGGCCCGCAGCAGCGTCGTTACACCTCGGGGCTGAGGGGCAGGAAGGCTTCCACGTATGAGGGCGGCATCCGGGCAATCAGCTTGTGGCAATGGCCTGCGGTTCTGGCCGCGCCGGCGAGGCTGGGCTCGATCGCGGCGCACATCGACGTGGCTCCGACTCTGCTGGAAGCCGCCGGTGTCGAGCCGGAAGGAGAAATGGACGGGCTCAGCCTGCTGCCGCTGCTTCGCGGAGAACCCCCCGGGGCCGATGATCGTAGTCTCTTCTTCCAGTGCCATCGCGGCCTCACGCCGAAGAAATATCAGAATGCGGCGGTGCGGAGTCGAGCGTACAAACTGGTGTTGGGTCCCGGGACTTTCTCCGAGGAAGCCTGGAGCTTCACCGGGGCGCCGACGGCGGAGCTCTACGATCTGAGCACCGACCCGGGGGAAGAGAAGGACATCGCCGGGGAACGTCCGGACATCGTCGAGGATCTGCGAGCCCGCTACGAAGCCTGGTTCGAGGATGTGCGAAGCACTCGCTCATTCGAGCCGGGTGTCATTCACATCGGGTCCCGGGCCGAGACCGTGTCCGTCCTTTCGCGGTATCAGGATTCCACGTATGATGGCGGCCGTCCGACGACATGGAAGACGGTGATCGAGCGGGCCGGGCGCTATGAAGTCCGTGTGAAACGAGAGGAAGAGGCTTGGTGGGAGGGCCCGGCGACGATCTACTTGAGTCGGAATGGTGTCGTGCAAGCGAAGGACTTGGTGCCGGGTTCGGATCATGCGCTCTTCGACCTGCCTCCGGGAGACGCGGAGTTGGATATATGGGCGCAGCCGCCGGGACACGGCCGGGAGGTCGTGACGGACAACAGCGCCGTCGGTAACGTCGTGCTGAGGAGAGTGGAATGACGGGGCGCAGGCTCCGGGGATAAGGACCGTGCCGTTCAAAGTGCATCTGAGTTCAGCGTCGTTGAACTCGCCGGTCTGGCTGCAAGGCTGGCCGGGCCGGGTGTTGGCCGTTCTGTTGGGCGTGTTGGCGCTTGCCGGGCTGCTTCTGTTCTTCACGGTGTTTCTCGTTGTCGGAGCGCTGTTGCTGGCTTTTTTCGGTGTGCGCTTGTGGTGGCGCATGCGCAGATGGAGCCGGCGGTCGATGCGCCGGCCGGCCGGCGACGTGGTCGATGTGGAGCACAGCGTGATGGATGTGGAAGTGATGGATGCGCCGCGTCTCGAGGAGTAGCCTGCATTTCTCACCACGCGGCGAGGAGAAGTGCGTGAGAGGGCTGTCAGGACGAGGCGCGAGCCGCTTGACGCGCGCAGGCGTACTTGCCAAATCGCCTCCTTCACCCCTCGGGTCACGAAACATGGCCTTTTCGGTTCGCCGGCCGTCAGACATTTCTTCTGGAGCGAACCAGTCCCCACCCATGGTTTTCACGAATCACGAGACACGAAACACGAATCACTGCCTTTTTTCGCGTGCTTCGACCGTCGGGTGGTGAGAAATGCAGGCTAGCCATTGTCCACTGGCCACTAACCACAGCTTTTGAGGTTTTCACGAGTCGCGAATCACGGCTTTTTCGCTTTTCACGCAACACGTGGCGCAAACGATACCTATTGGTACTGAAGCCCTTCAGTCTTGTTTTTTCCGCTCCGGCATGCTAGGCATCGGGAGAGAAGAGCCGTTTCTCATGTCCCGTGATGCCGGATCCGTGGCGCAAACGTAAGCAACGAAAAAGGTTAACCGGCCCGCCGGCGTTTCCCGGTAGAGCAACCCCAAGCCGCGGCCAACGGTTTTTCACGAGACACGAGACACGAATCACGGCTTTTCCCGTGGCTCGAACGGTACCTGTTGGTACTGAAGCCCTTCAGTCTTTTTTTTCCGCGCCGGCCGGCATAGCATCAGGAGAGAAGAGCTGTTTCTCAGGTCTCGTGATGTCTGATCCGTGGCGCAACCGAATGCAAGATTCACCGGCCCGCCGGTGTTTCCTGCTAGAGCAACCCCAAGCCGCGGCCAACGGTTTTTCACGAATCACGAGACACGAAACACGAATCACGGCTTTTATGCTTTTCACGAGACACGAAACACGGCTTTTTCGAATCACGGCCTTTACGGACCTTCGGTTCACCGTGGTGCGCGACGGGCGGCGCCACCGGAAACCGCCGTCCGGACCACTGCCCCCGTCGGCAAGCCGCTGTTTTCCAGTTCGCCATTGTTCACGATTGTTCGCCATTGTTCGCCAAAAATATTGTCCTGCGCCAGTGCCCTCGCGCCGCCCGGTCGCTGCGTTCCTGCGCGTTGTGGCGCGGCATGGGGCGGCTATGGCGCGGCATGGGCGGCCGCCGCCCCCCCGCGCCGGCAACACGGTCTGTAAGGTTTTCACGAATCACGAGACACGGCTTTTATGCTTTTCACGAGACAAGAATCACGAAACATGGTTTCTCCCTGTCGCTGCGGCGGCTCCAAGGAGAGCAAACCAAGCCCGACCAACGGGTTTTTCACGAATCACGAGTCACGAATCACGGCTTTTATACTTTTCTTCCCACGATTTCCCACGATTTCCCGGCATTTCCCGCTATTATTCGGCCCCCCCCTCCCCCCGGAGCCGGTGTCCGCACGCCGTCAGCCGCAACTCCCGCCGCCTCCGGGCTGCTTCCGCTGCGGCCAACTCCGAATGAACCCATGCTGAGAAAGGAGAACGTTATCGATTGCACAAAAAGGGGTGCTTTCTATATTGCGTGGACACGCCGGGGTGTCGGCTTGTGTCGATCTGTCGTCGGGGATAGAATACAGCCAGAATCGGAGGCTTACTCATGATTACTCGCCGTTCCGCCCTTGCCCTGTTTTCCGCCGGTCTTGCCGGCGGCGCACTCGCGCCCCTGAGCGCGCTTCCCAGCCGCCCCGTGAAAAGCGGTCGCCTTCTCCTGCGGACGCGCAGCAGGGCCGAGATACCCGCATCCGGTGGTAAGGTCCAACCCTTCGAGCGGAATCTTGACTGGAAGGCGTCCGAAACCGCGTTGATCATCTGCGATATGTGGGATGACCTCTACTGCGTTTCGGCGGTGCGGCGCATGGAAGTGATGATTCCGAGGTTCAACCAGGTGCTCAAGGCAGCACGCGGCAATGGCGTTGCGATCATCCATTCACCCAGCAATACGATGGATTTCTACAAGGACGCGCCGCAGCGCCAACGGATGATCGATGCGTCTCACGTCACGCCGCCGGTGCCGATCGCTCGGTGGTGCTATCTCGACCGGGAAATGGAGGCAGCGTTGCCCATCGACGACCAGAACGAGGCTTGCGACGACGAAGTGCTCCGGCCGCGCGTACGCATGTATAGCCGCCAGCACCCCGATATCGAGATCGGCCCCTATGACGGCATCAGCGACAACGGACAGGAAATCTACAACTACTGTGAACAGCTCGGGATTCGCAACATTGTCATGACGGGTGTTCACACGAACATGTGCGTCCTGGGTCGGCCCTTCGGCATCCGTCAGATGAAGCGGCTGGGCCGCAACGTCGTGCTCGTTCGCGACCTTACCGACGCCATGTACGATCCGCGTGATGCGCCTTACGTATCCCATGAGCGGGGTACGGAAATGGTGATCGAGCATATCGAGCAGTACTGGTGCCCGACGGTGTTGAGCGAGGACTTGCTTCGCAAGGCCGACCAGTCCAGGCCAAACGCGGTGTCTTCCGGCGTTTAGCCTGCATGTCTCACCACGTGGCGAGGCGAAATGCGTGAGAGGGCCATCAGGACTAGGCGCAAGCCGGGCGGAGGAAAAGGCGCGCGCCGCTTGGCGCGCGCAGGCGTACTTGAACAGTACGTTGAGCACGGCAAGCAAGCGCAACGAAGTCCTGGCGGTCGTATCGCGTGCTTCGACCGTCGGGTGGTGAGAAATGCAGGCTAGCCGCGCCGGTTGTCTCAAAGGGCGCACGAAGGGTATCGACCGGCGGCAAGCTAGCCGCGAGACCGGGCGAGGCGAAGGTTGCGTCCTGGTAAAGATATCGAAGTCTCTTGGAGGAAATGCTATGAATCGACGCCGATTCCTGAGTGCGGCCGCGGCTCTGAGCGCGGCATCGCCCGCGGCCTCAAACGCCGCGGCCGAAGTTGACTTTGAAGCGGTGCGCGCTGATTTCCCGAGATCGCGGACGGCCGCGTATTTCGACTGCGCCTCATCCCATCCGCTCAGTGTCCATTCCGCTGCGGCGCTGCACCGTTACGTCGATTGGGTGGCCCATCAGGTCGGCGCACCGTGGTGGCCGTCGTGGGCACCGCCCCGCGGCGAAGCGAAGAATCTGTTTGCCCGTCTCGTCAATGCGAAGCCTTCCGAAATTGCCTTCGCCCGCAGCACGATCGAGGCGGAGAGCAACCTGTTGAACGGGATGGCGCACGTCCTGTCGCAAGGGAACGTTGTCACGAACGACCTGCACTACACCGCCGCCCTCTACAACTACAAGATGCGGCAACAAGAGGGGCTTGATCTGCGCGTTGTCAAGAATCGAAACTGGCGCATCGACATCGACGATATGCGGAAGGCAATCGATGGCGGCACGAAGCTCGTTTCCATCACATTGGTGTCGAACGTGAACGGCTATCTTTCCGACGTCAAGCTCATCAGCGACCTCGCTCATTCGCAAGGCGCGTACCTGTACGTCGATGTGATTCAGGCAGCCGGCGCCGTGCCGATCGATGTACGCGCCATGGGCATCGATTTCGCAGCCTGCTCGACGTACAAGTGGCTGATGGGAGTAAAGGGGTTTGGCTTCCTCTACGTTCGTGAGGACCTCCAGCGAAAGATCGTGAAGCCGACGCAGCATTCCGGCGGCGTGCGGTTCAACTACGAGCCGTGGGTCGACCGGCCCGATGCCGCTCTTGACGAAATCACCTTCCGGCCGAGGCCTGGGCCCGGTTGCTACGAAGTCAGTTATCCGTCCTACGAGGGCGTGATCTGTGCGCAAGAGAGCCTGAACTACATTCTTCAGCTCGGTGTGGCGAACATACGGAAGCATGTGCGCGGCTTGACGAATCGGTTGCAGGACGAACTGCCCAAACTCGGCTATCCATCGATCACGCCAAAGGGAAATGAAAGCCCCATCGTCGTCTTCGAAGCAAGCGATCCGTCTTCGACCGTGAAAAAGCTTCAGGCTGCGGGCGTTCACGTAGCCATGCGTTTCGGCAACAAGATGCGGCTCTCGCCCTCTGTCTTCAACAATCATGAAGATGTCGACAAACTGCTGGGAGCACTTGCTTAGCCTGCATTTCTCACCATGCGGCGAGGCGAAGTGCGTGAGAGGGCCGTCAGGTAGTCAGAAAACACGCTAAGAAAGGAAGGAATCCATGAAACTCGATCGTCGCCGCCTCATCGGAGCGGCCATGGCTCTTGGTGCCGCCGGCCTTGCCTCGAATGTCGGTAGTGCCGCCCCACGCCGTAGATCCGTCGCGTCGGCCCGTTCGGACTTTCCCTGGGCTGATCGGGAGGCCTACCTGAATTGCGCGTTGGTGCACCCCCTGGAGAAACATTCATCCGCCGCGATGCAGGAATACATCGGATACCTGACCAACGGTCCGGATGAGGGTCGGGCCAAATACGAGAACAGGGAACTGCAGGAGAATGTCCGGGGCATGTTCGCGCGGCTGGTCGGCGCAAAGCCAACGGAGATCGCGTTCGTTCCCAGCACGCAGATTGCGGAGAATCTCGTGGTGGACGGGTTGCGCATTCTTGAATCCGGAGGCAATGTCGTCACGAACGACTTGCACTACGGTGGCAGCTTGTTCAACTACCGCTCGCGAAAGGCGCGGGGCTTGGACGTTCGCATTGTCAAGCACAAGGACTACACCATTGACCTCGCTGATATGGAGAAAGCGATCGATGGCAAGACCAGGCTGGTTTCACTGGCTCTGGTTTCAAATGTCAACGGCTATTTGCATGACATCGAGGCGATCAGCGATCTGGCGCATAGGCATGGAGCATACGTCTTCATCGATGTGATTCAGGCCGCCGGCGCGGTGCCGATCGACGTCCGGACAATGGGTGTCGACCTGTTGGCTTGCTCGGCTTACAAATGGCTGATGGGGGGCCGGTTCGGGTACCTGTACGTGGCGGAAGAATTGCACGACGGGGCTTTGCATCCGGTGCAGTTCGGCGGCAGCGGGTCGGGCGCGAAGGATGCGCGCCAGTACCAGGTCAGCACGCCGAATCATGTGGGTTTCGTGTGTCAGAACGAAGCGCTGGCCTACATACTCGAGTTGGGGGTCGAGAACATCCGGACCCATGTGCGGCCGGTGATCGAAAAGCTGCAACGGGAATTGCCGGCGATCGGATACCCCTCGATCACCCCGCGCGGCAACCGGAGTCCCATTGCAACGTTCCTGGTTCCTGATGTGGAAAAAGCCCGTCAGCGGCTGAAGAAAGCGGGTGTGATTGTCACTTTGAGAAACGGTAAGCCCGGACAAATGAGGGTCTCGCCGTCGGTCTTTAACAACCTCGCGGACATTGACCGGCTGGTAGAGGCTCTGACTTAGCCTGCATTTCTCACCACGCGGCGAGGCGAAGTGGGTGAGAGGGCCGTCAGGACGAGGCGCGCGCCGCTTGGCGCGCGCAGGCGTACTTGAACAGTACGTCGAGCACGGCAAGCAAGCGCAACGAAGTCCTGGCGGTCGTATCGCGTGCTTCGACTGTTGGGTGGTGAGAAATGCAGGTTAGCTTCGACCGGGCCTCACGGCCTTCCGTTCGAAAGGACTGATCGAATCATAGATGCCCGAAGACCTGAGGATCGCCATTCTGGGAGCGGGACGTCTCGGCGAGGCGCTGATACGCGGCCTGTTGGACTCTGCCTTGGTGACGACTGAGAGTCTGCGGGCGACCGTCGCGACGAGCGCACGTGCGGAACTGCTGCGGAAGAAATACGGCCTGCACGTCACCGCCGGTTCCAACAGAGCGGCGGTGGCGGGAGCCGATGCTGTCATTTTGGCCGTCAAGCCCGGGAAGATAGCGGCGGTTCTGGCCTCTGTCGGGCCTGTGTTCAGCACCAGGCAGATCATGATCTCTCTTGCGGCGGCGGTCCCGGTCCGGCGCATGGAGGGGCTGCTTCCGGCAGGAACATCGGTGTTCCGGGCGATGCCGAACATAGCCATGACGGTGCGCCAGAGCGCGACGGCCCTCTGCGCGAATGCTTCGGCGACCAGCGAGCAAAGATGTGCCGTCGAGCGGATGTTTCGAACCGTTGGCAGCGTGGAGTGGGTCGAGGAATCGGCGATGGACGCGGCTACCGGGCTTTCGGGAAGTGGCCCTGCTTTCGTATTTCATGTGTTGGCCGCGCTCACAACCGGCGGTGACAAGGCGGGACTGCCGAAGGCTGTTGCTTATCGGTTGGCCCGCCAAACGCTGCAAGGGGCTGCGCGGCTCGCGATCCAAACCAACTTGACGCCGAACGAGTGGATCGAGCAGGTCAAGACACCGGGCGGTACGACCGTGGAGGGACTGACCGTGCTGGAGGAGGCCGGCGTGCAAGAAGCATTCGTCGAGGCGGTGGCGTCCGCATCCCGGCGCGCTGCCAGGCTGTCCGAGAACTTGTAAGTATACATATACATATCTGAATCAATAGTATACGAGAAATAGTTCTATATTTTATTGAAGAATAGCCGGGTGTTCCGTTGAACGCCCTCAATGAGTGAGAACCGAAAGCTCGTACAATGGAGTTTCTTTTCTCAAAACCCGGAGTTTCCTCATGATTGCCGCTGCCCGCTTCCTGTTGCCTGTCATCAGTGTGCTCTTGATTCCGCTTGCTTCCGCCGAAGATTGGCCGGAATGGCGCGGCAAAGGCCGCACGGGTGTCTGGATGGAAACCGGAATTGTCGAGACGTTTCCGGTGGGCGGGCTCGAGGTGAGCTGGCGCGGCGAAATCGGCAACGGCTATACCGGCCCCGCCGTCGCGGACGGTCGCGTCTACGTGACCGACATCGTCAACAAGCAAGGCAATCGCGGAACGGAACGGGCTCTTTGCCTCAACGAGAATAGCGGCGAGTTGCTGTGGAAACACGAATGGGCGGCGGACTACAGCGGCATGTCGTATGCCAATGGCCCGCGCGCGACGCCGACCATTGACGGTGACCGCGTCTATACGTTGGGTGCGGCCGGGATTCTGCATTGTCTCAATGCGAAGACCGGAGACGTGCTTTGGAAGAAGAATTTCATCGAGGAATACAACACGAGTTTGCCCACTTGGGGCATTGCCGGGGCGCCGCTCGTTGACGGCAATCGCTTGATCTGCCTCGTCGGCGGTGAGCCCGACGCCAAGGTCGTCGCCTTCGACAAGATGACCGGCAAGGAGATATGGCGCGCTCTTTCGTCGGCTTGGGAGCCGGGCTACAACCCGCCGTTTCTGATCGAGGTAGGCGGCGTGAAACAGCTCATCATCTGGCACCCGCGCGCGATCACTTCAATGAATCCCGATACGGGCGCAGTCTATTGGGAACACTCCTTTGACGTGCACCATGGACTGACGGTCGCGACGCCCGTTCTCGACCGCAATCGATTGCTCGTCACGGCGTTTTACGAAGGTTCGCGGATGCTCAAGCTCAGTCCGAGCGCGCCGCGCGCCGACCTGATGTGGAAGGGGAACTCCACGAGCGAAATCGAGACCGATGGGTTGCATTCTCTTGTAAGCACTCCGGTCATCCAGGGGGACTATATCTACGGTATTTGCAGCTACGGACAGTTCCGCTGTTTGGATGCCCGAACCGGTAAACGGGTCTGGGAAACGATGGAAGTGACGAAGGAGAATGCTCGCTGGTCGACGGGACAGATCGTGCGCCAAGGCGACCGCTATTTCATCTCGAACGATCGAGGAGAGCTGATCATCGCCAGGCTGTCGCCGGATGGCTACCAGGAGATTGATCGCACGAAGATCATCACGCCGACGTCATATGTGAACCGCCGGCGCGAACTCGGCGCCATCAATTGGACCCATCCCGCCTATGCGAACCGTCATCTGATCACCCGCAACGACAAGGAGATCGTTCGCTACTCTCTCTCCCGCTAGCAAGCGAACGAGAGGAATCTCCGTGTGCCGTGAATACACCCGGAAGCTGGAGGTGACGGGGGTGAGTTGCTTGTGCCGGAGACGGCTGTTGACGGAGCGGGTCACCGAGCGAGCCTGCTTTTCTCATTACGTGGCGAGGCGAAGTGCGTGAGAGGGCCGTTGGGACGAGGCGTGAGCTGCTTGGCGCGCGCAGGCGTACTTGAACAGTACATCGAGCACGGCAAGCAAGCACAACGAAGTCCTGGCGGTCGTATCGCGTGCTTCGGCCGTCGGGTGGTGAGAAATGCAGGCTGGCTGCAAGGTTCCCGAAGGAAACGAAATGCCGGGTCCAGGAAACGAATTCATCCACCAAAGCAAAATCATGGGGGCTTCTCGGATGAGTTCACGCCGATGGCGACCACGGTCTCGCCATGTCCTGAAGCTCTGTGTCTGGCTGTTTTGCGTCGCTTTCGGCTCTGCCCTGTGGGGACAGGGCATCACGGTCGTATCTCGATCGACGGTATTTGAACATCCTGATAGCGATCCTTATGACCGCGAGAACCGGTTCGGGTTCAACCACGCGCCGAGCGTGACCACGCTTGCTGATGGCCGATTGCTTTGTGCCTGGTTCTCGGGTCCGTTTGAAGCTTCGGTCGATCAGGTGATCTTGGCGTCGTACTCCTCCGATGGCGGAACGACGTGGTCGGACGCGGAAGTCTTGCAGGATTTTGCTCGCACCTCGGATTTCGACCCTGCCTTCGTATCCAACGGATCTCGGACGTGGCTGTTTTTCTCTCGTGGGCGCTGGAATCGTTATCCGTTTGTTCGTGGTGAGCGCGATGGAGGGATCGGAGTCAAGTCCTTCCAGATGTTCCATCGGTATACCGACGATTCCGGCAAGACATGGTCAGATCCGCAGGCGCTTCCCATCGAGCGTGGATACAACTGCCGATCGAATGGAATCCGCCTTTCCAGCGGTGAACTATTGGTGCCCACGCATCTGTTGGCAGGGGAAGACTCCGGTGTCTTGAAGTCTCGGGATAACGGGAAGACATGGACCCGTCACACCGGAGTTTCAACGCCGGCGGGGCAGGCGGAACCGACCATCGCTGAATTGAAGTCAGGAGCCGTGCTGATGTTCCTCAGAACGAACGACGGTCATCTCTGGCGGACAGTCTCCCACGACCGTGGCGAAACTTGGTCAGCACCCGAGAAGACGGACATGCTCGCCGCAGCCGCATCTCACAACCTCTTCCGGATGGAAGATGGAAGGCTTGTCCTGACCCATGACGAATCTCCTCCGCCGTTCCGGTCGCCGCTAACCGTAAGGGTGTCTGAAGATGACGGTGAGAGCTGGTCCGAGCCGTTCACCTTGGCCGCCGTTCCTCGTCCGCAACAGGGTGATGCGATCTGGGGACGTCAAGTGACCTACCCATCGGTCACCCAACTCCACGAGGGAACGATGGTCATTGTCTGGGCACGCATCGTGCTCGGCGATGACGAGCAGTGGGGTGATATTCAATCCGCCAGGGTTCGGATCAAATAGCCGTTTTTTCGCCGCTTGACAGGGCGAAGTTCCTGAAGATCCGGCAGGACGTGGCGCGATCCGCTTGGCGCCCTTGCCGGTCGCTGGCCAGAGGAGCTGGTCAACCCGATGAAACGGGTGCGTTCCTCTCCCAGATTAAACGCAGGCCCTCAAGGGTGAGGTTTTCCTGAATCTCTTTGATGTATCGCGACCCCGGACAAATAGCGCCCGCCTGACCGCCGGTCGCTACGAGCTTGGTATTCTTGCCGAGAACAGCCAGTATGCGATCCAGAATGGAGTCGACCATGCCCACCGTGCCGTAGTAGAGACCTGACTGGAGCATGGCGACCGTGTTCGTCCCGATGACTTTGTCGGGCTCGCGAACATCGATTTGCGGGAGTTGCGCCGTCTTCCGAAACAGTGCTTCCGAGGAAATGCCGATCCCCGGGCAGATCGCGCCGCCGAGGTATTCTCCCGCTGCGGAAACGCAGTCGAACGTAATGGCCGTACCGAAGTCAACCGAAATACACGGTCCGCCGAAACGTGTGAACGCTGCGGCGCTGTTGACGATGCGGTCCGCGCCGACCTCGGTCGGGTGGTCGGTTCTTATAGTGATCCCCGTGTCGATGGCGGCGGTCACAAAGAGCGGTCTCGCATTGAGGTAATGGCGAGACATCTGTTCGAGCGACGAATCAAGCCGCGGTACTACCGAAGAGATGATGACCCCGCTAACCTCAGTGATATCGAGGTCAGCCAGCAAAAAAAGATTTCGAAACAGCACGCCCCAGCCGTCAACGCTTTGTGATGTATCGGTCTTCAGCCGCCAGTCCGCTATCCACTCGTTGCCCCGATGGACCCCGAGCGTAAGGTTGGTGTTCCCGACATCGACAGCTAGCAGCATGGCTTAGCGGCCCTCGATTGGCCGAACACTACCCGCGAGAATCGGCTCGACATGTCCCTCGTCTGTCTGCAGCAGCAAAACTCCATGGGGATCGAGACCGGCGGTCGTGCCGAGTGTCTCCGAGGAGCCGTTGAGCACTGCGACTCGCCTGTCTCGGACGTAACTTGATTTCAGAGTAAAAGCCGGGACGATGGCTTCAGCTCCTTCCTCCAGAAATACCCCATAGTACCTCTCGATGCCTTGGACGGCCTGATGCAGAACTTCCTCTCGATCGTATTCACAGCCCGTTTCAATGCGGGCTGATGTAGCGATATCAGCTAGCTCGTCAGGCATGGCGACCTGGTTCACGTTCACTCCGACACCTACGATGGCGTAGAGCGTCCCGCAATCTGCCGACAACGTTTCCACGAGAATGCCCGCGCACTTCCTTTCGTTGAGCAGGACATCATTAGGCCATCGAAGGTCACACTCCACGCGACAGGCTTGTTCGATGCCTTCCGCCACGCCCAGTCCAACTGCCAGCGTCAGGATCGGTAATCGTGCAGCGGTTACATTCGGGCGCAGCACGAGAGAGAAATACAGACCGACGCCCGGCTCGGAAACCCAGGCGCGCCCCAGACGGCCGCGGCCCGCCGTCTGTGTTTCAGCGATGACCACGGCGCCCTCGGCGGCGCCCGACTCGGCAAGTCGCTGCGCCTCGATCATCGTCGAGTCAAGCGACGCGAAGCGGCGCACGGGAGTGCCCAGACGTCGAGAGCGTATCACGGGTTGTGTCCGATGTTGCTTTTGATGAGTTTATCCTTGACTCTGGTCGAGGCGGAAACTGATGTCGACAGCACGCGCCGAGTGCGTGATCGCTCCGGATGAAACGTATTCAGCCCCGGTTTCGGCGTACTCGCGAACGTTAGCCAGGGTAATCCCGCCGGAGACCTCGACTTCTGCGCGGCCGGCTATCTGGGTCATTGCCGCCCGGACATCTGACGGCGTGAAGTTGTCAAGCAAGACGTGCGCCGCACCGGCGGTCATGCAGTCTTCCAACTCGGCAAAGGAGCGGACTTCAATCTTGACCGGCAAGTCACAGTCTCGAAATCGTTCAAGAGCCGGCCTCACGCCGCCTGTCGCTGTGATGTGGTTGTTCTTGATGAGAATGGCGTCATACAATCCCATCCGGTGGTTCCTGATGCCGCCGGCTTGGGCCGCGAGCTTTTCAAGGCGACGCAGCCCCGGGGTCGTCTTGCGGGTGTCGAGAACCTGACAACCGGTACCCTCTACCTCTGTGACGTACCGTGCCGCGAGCGTGGCGATACCACTGAGGCGTTGCACGAAGTTCAACGCGGTTCGCTCCAGGGTAAGCAGGCGTTGTGTGGACCCCGACACGCGAGCGATGACAGCGTTGGCCTCAACAGGCATACCGCTTTCGATAAGAATCTCAAGTTTTTCTTCTGCATAAATCTGTTGCAACAGCTCGATACCAGCGACCACAAGCTGCTCGCGTGCTAGGAAGAAACCACTGGAACACGAGCCCGAAGGGACACAAGTGTCTGTTGTGACGTCTCCCGTCCCGATATCCTCCGCAAGTGCCCGCGAGATGATGCCAGCAATCTCCGGGTGGTTCCAATTCAGTTTCACGGATGAGTGTCAGGATTTTGGCAAATGGCGGACGTTTCGCCAGGGCTTTGGCCGATTCATGTCTGGGGCGCTGTGCAAGGTTTGAGGACTCGCATCTTGTCGACGTTGCGCTCGAACGCTACCTCAGACTCTCGAGCGTTCCGCGTATACGGGTGATCTGAGAATCGTAATCCGCCAACTTGCCTCGGATGGACTCGACTACATGAGCTGGCGCCTTCGAAACGAACTGCTCGTTGGCAAGTTGCTTCTCGGCCGAGTTGCGCGCCTTCTGGAGCGGCTTGAGTCGCTTCGCAAGACGGTCATGCAGTGCCTGGATTCCCTCCTCCGGCAGGTGCAGGACAAGATCGAAATCCGTCGTGTGGTGCATTGCCTTGCCATGAGGCGCCGCGCCGTGTTCGACTTGCATCGAGACTTGAGCGAGCCGGGTGACGGCTTTGCACTGTTCCCGGATGACCGCCGCGGCGTCATCGTTGTGGGCATGGACGATGCCCTCGAGTTCAATCTTGGGACCGACGCCGAGTGTAGCTCGCAGGTTGCGTACGGCCGTGATCACGTCCTGCAGAACGGCGACTTGGCGTTCGGCCTGTTCGTCGGCAAGTCTGGGGTTCGGCTCCGGGTACCTGGCTAGCGCGATCGACTTGGGACGGTTGACGGTATTCGCGGTCACACGTTGCCACAATTCTTCCGTAATGAACGGCATCACAGGATGCAGTAATCGCAGCGCTCGCTCGGTGGCGGCCAGCATGTTCTTCCAACCGGGTGTAAGACCGGAGCCGTCTTGGAACGACAACTTCTTCAGCTCGATGTACCAGTCGCAGAACTCGCCCCAGAAAAAGTGGTAGAGCAGGTTGGCTGCTTCGTGATAGCGGAAGCGTTCGATGTGATCGTTCGATTGTTCAGCGACGGTGTTGAGACGCGAGAAAATCCAGCGATCTTCCAACGGAACTTGGCCGCAAGAAGCCTCCGGACGGTAGCAGTCAGGGTCTTGGGGTGACCAGACATCTGCACCGGACTTTTCCAAACTCAGAAACACGAAACGAACGGCGTTCCAGATCTTGTTGGCGAAGGTGCGTGTGTCGGCGATCCGTTCCTCCGACATGACCACGTCCGAACCCTGTCCGGCGGCCGAGACAAGGGCGAACCGGACCGAGTCCGTGCCGTACTTCTCCGTCATCTCGATCGGATCGATCACGTTGCCCTTCGTCTTCGACATCTTCTGTTTGTCTGCGTCACGTACCAGCCCGTGAATGAAAACCTTCTTGAAAGGGATGTCGCCGGCAAGCCCGATGCCGAGCATCACCATGCGGGCAACCCAAAAGAAGAGGATGTCGAATCCCGTAACCAGCAACGATGTCGGGTAGAAGGTCTTGAGATCCTGTGTCTCGTCCGGCCAGCCCATTGTCGAAAAAGGCCACAGCCCGGAGCTGAACCAGGTATCGAGGACGTCAGGGTCCTGCTCGATTTGATCGCTTTCGCATTTTGTGCATTCGGTTGGATCTTCCCGAGAGACAGTGGTCTCGCCGCACGCCTTGCAGTGCCATGCGGGGATCCGGTGGCCCCACCAAAGCTGTCGCGATATGCACCAATCGCGGATGTTGTGCATCCACTCGAAGTAGTTACGGCGCCACACATCGGGGATGATCTCCATGCGCCCCGATTCAACTGCCTCGATTGAAGGCTCGGCAAGCGGCTTCGTCCTGACGAACCATTGCGTCGAAACACGCGGCTCGACGATCTGCCCGGAACGCTGGCTGAGGCCGACATGATTGGTGTACTCCTCGATCTTTTCAACGAGGCCGAGGGCTTTCAGATCGGCCACGATCTTCTTGCGGGCCTCATGGCGCGGCATGCCCTGATACGCGCCGCCGTTCTCGTTGATAGTGGCGTCTTCGTCGAGGACAGTGATAAAAGGCAAACCGTGTTTCTTGCCCGCGGCAAAGTCGTTCGGGTCATGCGCAGGCGTCACCTTGACGATGCCGGTCCCAAACTCGGGGTCAACGAATTCGTCCCGGATCACGGGGAGTTGGCGATCCATTAGCGGCAGTGTGACGGTCTTGTCCCACATGTGTTTGTAACGTTCATCGCTCGGGTGAATGGCGACTGCCGTGTCGCCCAACATCGTTTCGGGACGTGTCGTGGCGACGATGACGTGCTCCTCCGAGCCGGTTACGGGATAACGGATATGCCACAGATGGCCTTGCTGCTCTTCGTAGACGACTTCGAGGTCCGACAGCGCCGTACGTGTTCCCGGGTCCCAGTTGATCAGATACTCTCCGCGATAGATGAGTCCTTTTTCGTAGAGGCGCACAAAGGCCTCTCGTACGGCGCGCGACGGGCCCGGATCCATGGTGAAGCGCTCGCGAGTCCAATCGCAGCTTGCGCCGATGCGCTTGAACTGCCTGATGATGCGACCTCCGTATTCCTCCTTCCAGGCCCACACGTGCTCGAGGAACTTCTCTCGACCGATCTCGCGGCGATCGATGCCCTGTTCGCCAAGGTGTCGCTCTACCAGCATTTGGGTCGCGATGCCTGCATGGTCGGTGCCGGGAAGCCACAGCACGTTGTTTCCCTTCATGCGCCGCCATCGCATCGTGATGTCGGTCAGCGCAATTTCGTACATGTGGCCGATGTGCAGTGCGCCGGTAACGTTGGGCGGGGGCGCCACCAAACTGTAGGTGGGTTGATCGCCATCGTTGTCGGCGACAAAAAGCTCGTCTTCGACCCACGACTGAGCCCAACTCGGCTCGATCTGCCGGGGTTCGTAAACCTTTTTGATTTCCATGGAACAGGGCAGGGAAGCGTCTATGAATGACCAATATAGCAAGGGCCTCGGGAAGTACCTTTGCCGCATGTCACTTGATGCCGTCCGACGTTCGCAGGCCGAAAACCTGACGTGGAACCAACGGGCGCTTGGCTGCTGAGGGGTCGGAAGATGAGAAACAGTCGGCTCACCGGAGCGACGGACGGGCGGAACTCGATACGCTTGTTGAACCCTGGCCCTCAGGAGCAGTCTGTATCTACACGGATTGCGTCAAAACGATGGCCGTCAGTTTCGTCACGTTCCCTGTGCTAGCATCTTTACGCTTTGGTCGGCTCGGCTGAGTCGACAGAGGGGAGATCCTGAGAATGGCGGAACCTGTCGGAAATCGTTGGCGCTTTGTGGGCGCTGCGCTGGTGATGCAGCTTTGTTTGGGCGTGCTTTACTCCTGGAGCGTTTTTCGGGTTCCGATGGAAACGCTGTATGACTGGTCGAAGGAAATGAGCATTGCTCCTTTCCGGTTCTCGCTCCTCTTCTTCACCATTGCGATGGTCATTGCCGGCTTCTGGCAGGACAAGAAGGGGCCGCGCCTTGTCGGCAGCGTGGGAGGCTTCTTGCTTGGAACGGGATGCCTGTTGGCCGCGCTGTTTGGCGACACGTCGCTCGGCCTGATCATCTCCTATGGCGTCATCGGAGGAATGGGCGTGGGGTTTGCTTACGTCACGCCGATCGCCACCTGTGTGAAGTGGTTTCCTGACAAGCGCGGCATGATCGTCGGCTTGGCGGTGATGGGGTTCGGCGCCGGGTCGCTCATCTTCGCCCCCTTGCTGGAGTCGCTCATCGGTTCGGACGCAACGATGTTCGCCGAGTCGATCCCTCGAACCTTCATGATCATGGCGGTGGTGTTCTACGTTTTCGTGATCGGCGCAGCACAGATCTATCGAGTTCCCCCTGCCGGCTGGAAGCCTGAAGGCTGGGAGCCTCCGGCAGCCGCGTCGGGCGCAGGTGTGAAACAGGACTTCTCTCCCGGCGAGATGCTCAGAACCTGGCAGTTCTACGCCTTGTGGATTCTCTACGCCTTCGGAACGTCCATCGGATTCGTCGCGATCGGTCAGGCCTCCCCCATCATTCGCGAGATCGCGGCTGAAGGCGCACTGCTGACGGGCGGCGCGGCTCTGGGTGTGATGTCTTTCTTCAACGGCATTGGCCGACTCTCGTGGGGCAGTCTTTCGGACAAGATTGGCCGTAACACCACTACCGTTGCGATGTATGCGGTTTATTTCGTCGCCTGCCTTTTCCTTCTGCGATCGGCAAGCGGCTTCTGGCCGGTCTTGATCGGCCTCTGCATGGTTGGCTTCGCCTTTGGCGGCTACCTCGCGCTGTTACCTTCATTTACCGCGGACTATTTCGGTGCCAGGAACGTCGGCGCGAACTACGGAATCGTCTTTACGGCCTATGGTCTGTCAGGCTACTTTGTCCCCGGGTACTTCGCGGGCGTGATGGATAAGGCCCGAGCCGCCGGAGATTTGGCCGCCGGTTACAACGAGGTCTACGTGACTCTGACCGTGTTTGCCGTTGTCGGAGCAATGCTGGCGTTGATGGTCCGCAAGCCTGCGCAGACAACCTGACGCTATTGGATGGGCGAGTAGTCGACCGCTGCAAGGAACTGCGATTTCACTTCCTTGACAATCTTGCCGTCTTTCTCCGATTCGGCGCGGGCCTTTTTCCAGTCAGGATCGGCTCGAAAGGCTTTCCAAGCCGTATCTCGAGCTTCTTTGTTCGGATAAGCCAGGATGTAGATCAGCGTGTTCTCCGATTCCGGCCCCTCGGTCGGCGTCCAGTAGCCGATCAGTGACATGCCGTGCTTCACGAAAATGCTGTTCGTGTGTTCCCGGAACCGCTTGTGGAGGGCGTCGAGTCGCCCCTCGTGCGTTGTATAGGTGCGGATCTCGAACAGCCGATTCTCGGCGGCCGCCAGTGTTGGCCCGGAGGAGATCGTTGCAAGCAGCAATAGCACCGTTGTCAGGTGCCCAAGATGATTTCTGTGGTTCATGTGCCATTTCCCTTCTGGCGTGATCAGGACGCCGTATCGAGGTATATCCAGTGTGCAACGTCGGCCGCATGAAAGCCAACCGGGTTGTGGCCGCACAGATCCTGTCCGTAAGCATAGGGTGGGTCAGTACCGATTTCCGCCTCTTTGGCAAATGCAAAGGGGGCGCGTAACAGCTCGTCCGGCGCAGACCTTCTACAAGGAGAATTTTCCTTCACGCGCATTGAGATGCAGATTTCCGGGTCGCCGGAACGATGTGCTAACATCAGCCTTGCGACGCTGCCCCAAATGCAACGGTAAGGTAGCGGCTTATGGCTGATTCGAAGCTGTCTTGCTTCTTTTTGGGGCTGGGTGTAGGGACGGCCGTCGGGTTGCTGTTCGCCCCCAAGCCAAGTGGAGAGTTGGTGGGAGACTTGCGCGAACGCGCGAGCGAGGGTCGCAACTTTCTTTGGCTTCGGAGCGGTGAGCTGCGTCATCAGGCGGAGGAGATTCTCGAGCGGGGACGCAGCAGCGTAGCGGCTCAGCGCGAACAGCTCGCGGCCGCTCTCGAAGCAGGCCGCCGGGCCTATCAGGAAGCGGCTTCGGAAGAGACGGAGATGGGGGACTCGTCGTAGAGACTTCGAAAGCCCGTGCGGCCGACTCCGGTCCCCTGAGGTCAAAGAATGGACAACGAGATAGTGCTGCTGCAGATTATGGCGGCCTTTACCGGCGTCGCCGCTATCGCCCTGCTGGTCCAGATGGCTTCGCTGATCGGAATCTGTTTGACAATGCGCCGCCTGAACAAGCGGGTCAATACGTTCCTCGATCGCTGGGAGCCGTTGGCAGAGGATGCGCAAAAAACTCTCGAAGATGTGGGTAGGGAATCAACCGAGATTCTGAAGCAGGTTCGCGAACTGACGGCAGTTGTCAAAGCGCAGGTCGACAAGGTTGACGTTACGATCGATGCACTCTCGAAGACCACGCAGCTTCAGGTGCAGAAAGTCGACGAAACCGTTCAGATCCTGCTCGAGCGTGTGCAACAGACCAGTCTATCGTTGCAGCAAGCCCTGCTGACCCCGGTCAAGCAGATTCGAGCGGTAGGAGTCGGCATCGCGGCGATGATCGATGCCCTCGCTGGCCGGCGCCGGTCCTCGGTCGATCAAGCCACCCAGGACGAAGAGATGTTCATCTGAACATCTCCCCTTCGCCGCAAAATCGATTCAATGGAGTTGATCGAATCATGTCCGTTCGAGTAGCGTTGTTCGGAACCAAGTTCATGGGCAAGGCGCACAGCCAAGCCTATCGCAGTGTGAACATGTTCTTCCCCGAAGCCCCTCGAGTCGAGATGAAAGTGATCGTGGGTCGGGATCCGGAACAAACCAAAGAAGCCGCGAATGCTTATGGCTGGCAAGAGGCGTCAACGGACTGGAAAGCCGTCATGCACCGCAAGGACATTGACCTGGTGGATATCTCCACGCCGGGCGATTGGCACGATCCGATGGTGCTTGAAGCGGCCAAGGCAAAGAAACACATTGTCTGCGAGAAGCCGCTTGGAAACACGCTCGAGGAAGCGGAGCGAATGGCCGCGGCGGTCTCCGAAGCCGGAGTCCGGCATTTCTTGATGCACAATTATCGGCGTGTTCCCGCCGTGACGCTGGCGAAGAAGCTGATCGATGAAGGTCGGCTCGGCAGGATCTTCCATTTCCGAGCGCGTTACTTGCAGGACTGGGCCATGTCTCCGGAACTGCAAATGCTCTGGCGCTTCGACAAGAATCTCGCAGGCTCAGGCGCTCTCGGCGATCTGGGGTCGCATATCATCGACCTCGCCCACTATCTCTGCGACGACATCACGGAAGTTTCATCCGCGATGGCTACCTACATCAAGGAGCGCCCCGCCGTTCCAGGATCCGAGGGAAAAAAGCCGGTCACCGTGGACGATGCCGTTGTCATGTGCGTTCGCTTCGCCAACGGCGCGCTCGGTACTCTCGAGGCGACGCGTTTCGCATTGGGACGCAAGAACCACAACACATTCGAGATCAACGGCAGCAAGGGGTCGTTGTCATTCGACTTGGAAAACCTCAACAATCTCGACTTTTTGTCCGCCGGCGATAATGCCGACGTCGAGGGGTTTCGCAGGATCATCGCCTGCTCGAAAGGCAAGCACCCCTATGCCGATCATTGGTGGGCGGACGGTCACATCCTCGGATATGAGCACAGCTTCACGCACAGCGTGAATGACTTTCTGACGGCGCTGACATCGGGGGGGGAGATCCACCCCGATTTCGAGGACGGCCTCAAGAATCAAAAGGTTCTGCACGCCGTGGAGAAGGCGTCGCGCTCACGCCGCTGGGAGCAGGTCGTTTGAAATTTGTTCGATCTGCATGGCCGCGTTCTACCGGGTTTCGACAACAGCGCGTCAGAACAACAGGTGTTCGAGTTGTGCGGACGGCTGGCGAGTCCGGCACGACCGGTCTCGTTTCTCGCTTCTTGCAAAAACCGCTGCCTGCTCGGCAATCGGGTGGCCGCTGCAGCCGGCAATGCCCAGGGAAAAGCCTCATGCCGTTGATGGCGTATCGTGGCTCAGGAAGTGCTTGTAAGGCTGCGATCAGGTTGCGAGGTAGCGTCCTGGTTTGCGATGGTGGTCTTTCTCCTCTCGCACTCCGGGGCGCGAAGGGGAGACCCCGCTTTACCGATACCCCTTGGTAGATGTTGAGCTTCAAGCTGTTGTCGATGGCCCTGATTTTCGGGGCAAGCGCCTTGGTCTTTTCGATGCACGGCCAGGGCGGAGGCGTCTTCTATACACCCGTTCAGGTGTTCTTCGGCGTCGATTTCCACCTCGCGGCCGCCCGCAGTCAGCTTTTTATTGTGCTTACGGCATTGAGTTCGACAATCATCTTCGGACGTGCGGGGCGGATAGACTGGCCGATGGCGATCGTGCTCGAAATGGCCGCCGGTACGGGAGGGTTTTTGGGCGGGCTGTACGCATATCGGTTCTCGCCCGAGTTGCTGATGGTCTTTCTGGGGTCAGTCGTGCTGTTGGCTGCCGTATCGATGCTCAAGAACTACGGGGGCAACGGCAGAGAAGTTGCGAGTAATTCGGCTCCCTGGTGCTGGCATCGAGAGTTGGGAGGTCAACGATATGTCGTGAATCTGCTCGCCGGTCTGCCGTTGTGGTTCGTGATCGGGGTCATGAGCGGACTTACGGGCACTGCTGGGGGCTTTCTGAAGATCCCGTTGATGGTGTTGCTATTCGGGATGTCCATCGAAATCGCCTTCGGCTGTGCATCCTTCATGGTGATGTTGACAGCGGCAAGCGGTTTCGCCGGACACATTGCGGCGTCGTCTCTGGATTGGCCCTCTACGCTCATTCCGGCCGTGTTGGTAGCGGTGGGAGCTCAAATCGGCCCACGGATCACTCTGCGATCCGACCCACGGGTATTGCAGCGCCGCTTCGCGTATGTCCTCTGCGTTCTCGCAGCGGTCATTTTCTACCGGAACTGGAGTTCCTGATGCTGGAAGCGTCAGACGATTTCTTCGAGACACTGTGCTGTAAAGCAGCACAAGCTCATCGGATTGTGCTACCGCTCAACTCAAAGCCTGGTTCGAACCCTCTGAACACTTCAGGAAGCACGGTCCTCCTAGCCTGCATTTCTCACCACGTGGCGAGGCGAAGTGGGTGAGAGGGCCGTCAGGACGAGGCGCGAGCCGCTTGGCGCGCGCAGGCGTACTTGAACAGTACGTCGAGCACGGCAAGCAAGCGCAACGAAGTCCTGGCGGTCGTATCGCGTGCTTCGGCCGTCGGGTGGTGAGAAATGCAGGCTAGGGGTGAGCTAGGTAGTCGCTGCCTTTGCGGCTTGCGTCACAGGACGCGCGCCATTCCTCCAGTTCCCTCCGCATTGCCGCAACAATCTCGGGGTGCTGATCCGCGATGTTATTCGCTTCCTTCACATCGTCCACGAGATCAAAAAGTAGATCCGGTGAGTCATCCAGTCGGGAGATCAATTTGTAGCGGTTGCCAATGAGCGCGAGTTTAGGAATGCGCTCACCATGACGATCAGTTTCGAAAGCGATGTTGCTGGAACGTTCGCTCATGTCGCCTTCGATCAGGGGCAGCAGGCTGATCCCGTCAATCGGTTCAGGTTGATTCTCAGGAGTCAGGTCCAATGCATCCAGAATCGTTGGATAAATATCCGAGCTGACCACGGGAATGGTGGGTTGCTCGGCCTTCCGGGATGCACGAAGGCCATTCAAGCAGACCGGGGACGCGAATTCCGCCTTCGAAGAGGCTGCGTTTGCGGCCTCGGAGACCACCCGTGGCCCCGGGCCGATCGGGGGACTCTTCTGCCCCTTCCGGTCCGTTGTCACTCGAGAACCAGATCATCGTGTCGTCTGCGACATCCATGCGCCGCAGTTCGCGCCGCAGACGGCCGAGTTGTTCATCCATGGCGCTGATCGCGCCCCAGTAGTTCGGCGATTCGCCGGCATGGCCGCCGTAGATGGTGCGGTGGTTGCCCTTTGAAATGATGGGCAAGTGGGGTGTGTGAAACCAAAGCGTCACGAAGAACGGCCTGCGCTCATCGACCTTGCGCCGGATCCAGCCCAGCGCACGGCTCACGATATGAGTCGAGTCGTCACCCTCGAGTACGTCCGTAACGGGTTCGCCATTCGACCAATAGCCTTCTGGGTCGTACGTTGGAGTCTTGCGGACCGTGGAGAACCATTCGTCGAAACCATTGTCGGAGGGCGACGATTTTTTCTCGCCCTGAAAGTCTCCCAGGTGCCATTTGCCGAAGTGTCCGCTGGCATACCCCAGAGGCTTGAGAGCCTCGGCGAGTGTCAGCTCTTCGGGCGAGAGCGGATAGAACGAAGCGCCATCACCGGAATTGGCATGAAAAATGCCATAACGATAGGGGTGGCGTCCAGTGAGGCAACTGCCGCGTGTAGGTGAACAGACGGGAGAGGCGGAGTAGAAACGGTCGAACCGCAGACCCTTGTGTGCCATCTCGTCGAGATAGGGTGTACGCAGGTGAGGGTGGCCGTTGTAACCCGTGTCGCCCCAGCCTTGGTCGTCGCTCATGGCGAGGATGATGTTGGGCACTTCCCCGAGGCGTCGCGAATTGTTGCGGAAACGGCAGACGCTGGACGACAGGGCTGCTGCGGTTGAGCCGAGAGCCAGATGCGCAAAGACACGGCGGCTGAGATAGGCCTGCATCGACAATCGCGAAGCATCATAGCGCACGCGGCATGGCAGTTGGATTTTCTTCCGTACCTGAAGTGGGGCTATAATCGCGCCGAGAGAAAAAGATGCCCCGAACCGCTCTACGGATTCTGTTTTTCTGCTTTTGGCTGCCGGTGATGCTGACGGGCGAAGAGTACCCGCTCGGGCCCGATTTCGAGCGTCAGGACGGAGTGCCGACAGGGAGTGTCACCAGGCATGTGTGGACGAGCAGGATCTTCCCCGGCACAGTGCGCGATTACTGGGTCTATGCACCGGCGCAGTACACAGCCGACAGGCCTGCCGCGGTGATGGTTTTTCAAGACGGGCACCGTTACGTCAGTGACGATCGGGATAAGGGTTGGTTCACTCCGACCGTTTTCGACAACCTGATCCACAAAGGGGAGATGCCGCTGACGATCGGTATCTTCATCAGCCCGGGAGTTCTGCCCGCACTTGGCGAAAATCAGCAGGCGCGCTACAACCGCAGCTTCGAATACGACTCGTTGGGTGACCGCTACGCTCGGTTTCTGATCGAGGAGATCCTGCCTGAGGTTGGCAAGAGCTATAACCTCTCCGACAATCCGAATGACCGGGCGATCTGCGGTCTCAGCTCCGGGGCAATCTGCTCCTTCACCGTCGCCTGGAATCGGCCGGACGCCTTTCGGCGTGTGCTGAGCTTCATTGGGAGCTACACCAACCTGCGAGGCGGGCAAATCTATCCCACGCTCATTCGCAAGATGGAGCCGAAGCCGCTGCGCGTGTTCCTTCAGGACGGCTCGAACGACCTCAACCACTATGCCGGCAGTTGGTGGCTTGCCAACCAGGGCATGGCTGCAGCTCTGAAATTTACGGGCTACGAAATGAAGTGGGTACCCGGCACGGGAGGGCACAACAACAAGCACGGCCGCTCCATCTATCCCGATGCCCTGCGTTGGCTGTGGCGCGATCATGGCGCGCCGATCAGGAAGCCGACGTCGGTGGGCGTGCGGCAGTTGATCACCGAGATGCTCGATCCGGATTCCGAGTGGGAACTAGTGAGTGAGGGGCATCGCTTTACCGAAGGTCCGGCGGTCGACAAGCGCGGCAACGTTTTCTTTACCGACATTCCCAACAACCGCATTCACAAGATCGACACGCTGGGAAAGGTAACGGTCTTCCAGGAGAACACCGGCTCGGCGAACGGGTTGATGTTCGGCCCTGACGGCAAGCTCTATGCCTGTGCGAACGGCCGTGGGAAGATCGTGGCCTACGCCCCGGACGGAAGCGAGGAAACCGTCGTCGACGATGTGCAGTCGAACGATCTGGTTGTGACGGCAAAGGGCGAGATCTACTTCACGGACCCTCGCAACAAGAAAGTCTGGTTCGTCGACAACGACCGCAACAAGCGTGTCGTGCACGAAGGCATCGAGCGGCCGAACGGCATCATGCTGTCACCGGATCAGTCGTTGTTGACGGTGGCGGATTCGTGGGGCAAATGGGTCTGGTCGTTTCAGATTCAGAGAGACAGCTCGTTGGACAACGGACAACCGTTCTACCGCCTTGAAACGCCCGACCAGTCAAGCCGCAGCGGTGCGGACGGGATGACGATGGCAAGTGACGGTCATCTCTACGTGACGAGCCGCGTCGGGTTACAGATTTGCGATCAGCCGGGGCGTGTGGTTGGTATCATCGGCAAGCCGCAGCCGGGTCCGTTATCGAATGCTGTCTTCGCAGGACCCGATCTGCAAACGCTGTATGTTACGGCTGGCGACAAGGTGTTCCGCCGGCGTATGCGAGTGAAGGGTGTGCTCCCTTGGGAGCCTGTGAAGCCGCCGAAACCGCGGCTATAAACGTTCAGTACCTGGCTCGTCCCTGACGGGCTTGGCATCGAGGGAGAAGAAATGATGAATCGACGCCGTTTTCTATCCACTTTCGGGCTCGGTGCAGGAGCCGCGTCTCTCCTGAATGGGCAACAGGTCGGGGATACGATCCGCTTTGACCACCCTCAGCTCGAGGGTAAGGCGCATCGCGTCGTTTGGGGTCGTAACGGCGCGGTGGCGACCGCCGACCAGCACGGTTCCCTGGCAGGCCTGCGCATATTGATGCAAGGCGGCAACGCCATCGATGCCATCGTGGCGGCCTCCGCTGCGCTGAACGTGGCGGAGCCCTACATGTCGGGCATGGGCGGATTCGGCGGGTTCATGCTGATCTACCTGGCGGCGGAGGGCAGAGTCGTCGGGCTCGACATGATGGGCAAGAGCCCGTCGGCAGCGCGGCACGACATGTTCACCGAGAAGGATTGCGACCAGGGTTACCTCGCTCCGATTGTCCCCGGCGCTTTGAAGGGCTGGGCGGCGGCGCTCGACCGCTACGGCACGATGAGCTTGGGAGACGTCTTCGAGCCGGCGATTGAGTTGGCCGAACGTGGCTTTGTGATCTCGAAGTACGACGAGATGTCATTGCGAGGCATGGCTGACAAGCTGGCCGCGTTTCCCACGTCGGCGCGCGTCTTCCTGCCTCATGGGCGTCCGCCGCGCATGGGCGAAGTGATCAAGCAAAAGGACCTCGCCCGCAGCTTCCGCCGAGTCGCGCTGCACGGCGCCGACGACTTCTACAAGGGCGATCTGGGTAGTGAAGTGGTCCGGTTCTTTCAGCGCAACGGAGGGATTCTCACGAAAGGCGATTTCGAGAACTTCGATGTGCGTTGGCGCGATCCGATCTCGATCGACTTTCTCGGGCATCGGCTTTACGCGATGCCTCCGGGTTCGTGTGGACTGTCGATGTTCCAGCTCTTGAACATCATGGAGGGTTTCGACATCGAGAATCTCGATCTCTACTCGACCGGCTTCGCACATCGTTGGATCGAATCGGCGAAGCTCGCGCTGACCGACGATGACCGCTACAACACCGGCAAGGAAGACGCGGACATCCCGGTCGAGCGCCTGATCTCGAAGTCCTATGCCTCCGAGCAGCGGAAGAAGATTGACGGCAGGAAAGCGGCCGCCTTCCCCGGACCGCTGCTACCGTCCGTCGGCACCACCAGCCTCGCCGCCGCCGACCGCTGGGGCAACGCGGTTGCCTTTACGCAGTCGCTGGTCAGCGGATTCGGAAGTGGTGTGATCGCCGGTGACACGGGCATCTTCCTCAACAATGGTCATCGCTACGGTTTTGTGCTCGATCCACCGGACCACGTGAATCTGCTTGAGGGCGGCAAGCGCGCCAAGGGTGTGATGACGCCGGCCATCGTCATGCGGGGTGACAAGCTGTTGATGGCCGTCGGAGCGGCAGGGGGGTATACGATCCCTCAAACGGTTGGACAGGTGATTACGAAGGTTCTCGGCTATGGCATGGACGTGCAGCATGCCATTGCGTCGCCGCGCATGATGATCAATCGCAGCGGCGGCCGGGCACCGGTTCCGGCCGACTCGAGAACGTATCTGGAATTGGGATTTCCAGCGCAGGTCTTCGAGGACCTGCGCGGACTTGGACACAAGTTGGTGAAGCCGGGCAATGCGGGCGGGGTGCAGGGCGTTTATCGTGATCCCCTTACCGGGTCGCTGGCCGGCGGGGCTGACCCGCGGCGTGATGGGCATGCGCTGACTTGGTGACACCCGAGACGTTACGTATCCGCGCCGGAACCGCTGCTATGATCGTTGGTTCAAGACGCGTGTTGCGATCGCAAACGCGCCTTCCTGCTGACCGGCGCAGATGCCGACCGCCGGTGCTCCTTTCTGTTCCTCGATGACCGACCATTCCGCGCAGACCAGCGTCGAACGGCTGCTGGGTCGCTCACGGATCGTGGCTGGCTTGTATCTCGCGCTGGCCGTGCTGATGACTTGGCCGCTCACCGCTGATTTCATCGGTTCGGTGCCCGGAGGAGCCGGCGATCTATGGCAGAACTACTGGAATTTCTGGTGGTGGAAGACGGCGCTGCTGGATCTTGGGCAGCATCCCTACTTCAGTCCGATGATCTTCCACCCGACCGGAGGCAAACTGATCTTCCACACGCATTCGCCGTTCAACATGCTGATCGCTCTTCCGATCACGGTCACCCTCGGTCCGGCGGCGGCCTACAACTTCTGCATCCTCCTGGCGCTCTGGATTTCAGGTTTCGGGATGTATCTGCTCGCGCGCGAGCTGACCTCGGAAGCGCGCGGCGCGTTTTTGGCTGGGCTGGTTTTCGCGTTTTTCCCGCAGACGATGGAGCAGATTCTGGAGCACTTGAATCTCGTCTCACTGCAGTTCATGCCGCTGACCCTTTTCTATTTCGTGCGGCTTGACCGCGTGGGCGGGTCGGGCAACGTCGTCCGAACGGGTCTTTGCTTTGCGTTGAACGCGCTTTGTAGCTGGCATTCCGGTTTGAAACTGATATTGGCTCTCATGCCGATGGCTGTTGTAGATTTCATCCGTCGGTCACGACCGCGTCGCCTTCTGCTCCGCGACTGGATACTGGCCGGCCTGTTTGCTTTTCTGCTCATGATGCCGCTTCTGTCGCCGCTAATGGTCGAAATGGCGGTCGTGGAAGACGCTTACTATCACAAGCCGCCGCAAAACCGAGGCATCGAAGCGGCATACCTCTTTGTCCCCCACTATGGGCACTCGCTGTGGGGTGACATGGCGTCCCGGGCGTATCTCGATCAACCCTACCGCTCCCCTGGCTTTGTCGCCTACCTGGGCTTTGTCCCGTTGCTGCTTGCCTTCCTGGCCTTGCTGCGAAGGCGTCCGGGGGCGATCTACTGGGCGCTGTTCGCGTTCTGCGCGACCGTGCTGGCGCTCGGGCGCCACCCCTATTGGGGACATGAGGTCATCGAGAACATCATCTTGCCGTTCTACCTGCTCGAGCAGCTTCCCGTTTTTGACCTGTTGCGGCTGGCGAACCGTTTCATGATCCTCACGGGCTTGGGACTGGCGGTCTTGACCGCCTTGGGATGGGCGGCATTTCGCAAGAAACCGGATTGGAAGTTCGGTTTGCTCGCCTTGGCGATTCTGGTCGAGTATTCCTGGCTCCCGCTGCCGACCCGCCCGGTCGAGACGTCGCCCATCTACGATCAGTTGGCGGGTACTTCGGAAGACGCTGCCGTCTTCGACATCCCGTCGAACCAACGCAGTCGCTCAGCGCACAACCTTGTCGCTCAGACGGTTCACGGTCGTCCGATCAATGGCGGTTACGTCTCGACCATCGCTCCCCGCGCGCAATCGTTTATCGAAGAGGACCCGGCACTCAGCGATCTGACAGGGATTCCCAGACTGGAACGATCGGTTGATGCGGGACGACTCAAAGGTCTCGGCTTCGCATTCGTGGTGATTCACAAGAAGCGCATCCAGAGTTACCGCGAGCGCATGCTGGCGTTGTCTGATCCCGGTGACATGGTTCAGAGGAGGCAAGTAAGACGCCTGGGCGGCATCCCTGACGAGAAATATGAACGGATGCGAGCGGACCTGTCGCAGTCTTGCGGCAAGCCGCGGTTCGAAGATGACTCAATCGTTGTGTTCGCGCTGGAAGGCTGCCCGGACGACTGATCGGTTTGCTCGCGGCGATGACTTTACCGCTGCGATGAGCCGCTTCGTTTCGACGCGACGTAAACCCAAGCCGTCACGCCCAGAAGAGCGGCGATGGAGATGATGTCGCTCTCGAGTAGGGGGACCGGCAATTCCACTCCGGCAGTGCGCGGGAATGCAATCAGGATACCCGCGATCGCCTCACCCGCGATCAGGCCTGATCCGATCAGGATCGCCGTGTGATTCGCCGAACCCTGCGCCTTTTCTCCCCGGCTGGCCAGGGAACGCGCG
Organism: Bryobacterales bacterium; assembly: GCA_965204095.1. Classification (GTDB taxonomy): domain Bacteria; phylum Acidobacteriota; class Terriglobia; order Bryobacterales; family UBA6623; genus JAPPLB01. Next base: position 181,619 of record OZ241991.1, read on the forward strand.
AGCACCCATGCCAGAAGGCCCCCGGCGAAGATCGGCGTCGAGAGCGAAAGGGGGAGATAGATGCCCACTGCTACAGGCATTACGTGCGCCCGGAAGCGGCTGCCCCCCTTGCGGAGGGCTTCATCGGTGACGATCAGCGCGACCGCGATACCCATGCCGATCAGAACCATGGTCCAGGGCAGGGAACCGCCTCCGAAGAGGGCCTGTGCAATGCTGGCGAACAACGTCGCCTGGGGTGCGCGCAGCGAACCTTCGGCTCCGGTTCCGATTCCGTAGCCTTGATGGAGCAGTGTCAGAATGGGCGCGATGATCAGCGTCGGGAACAGGACGCCGACGAACTGTGTGAGTTGCTGCCGCCGCGGTGTCGCCTTCACGAGGTATCCGGTCTTGAGATCTTGCGAAGTATCACCCGCCGTGGCTGCGGCGCAGCAAACAACGCCCGCGACCCCTAACGCGCCGAGCGTGCCTGCCGTGCCCGTCATGCCCAGCAACAGCAAGACAACCGACGCAAACAGCAAGGCGCAGATCGTCATTCCCGAAACGGGGTTGTTCGAGCTGCCGACCAATCCCACGATATAGCTCGACACCGCGACGAAAAAGAACGACGCGATGATCATCACCACACCGGCGACCATCGCAATGGTCATCGACCCGGTGAGCATTCGGTAGAGCACAACCGTTGCTATGCCCGCCAGCAGCAGGATGACGGCCGTCTGCGCCGTCGGGAGATCCTGGTCAGTGCGTTCGCGCGAAACAGAGTATTGAGAACGAATCCCGCTGAAAGCTTCGCGTAAACCTTTTACGATGCCGCTGCGAATGCGAATCATCGACCATAGGCCGCCGATGATCATCGCCCCCACACCCATGTAGCGGATTTGTCCGCTCCAGGCCGCCCACGCCGCGTCGAGCACTTCGCCCTCCGGCAGAGGTGTCATGACGTAGTAGATCGGGATCGACACAATCCATCCGATCGCGCCGCCCGCAAACACGAGAGTCGCTACTTCCAACCCGACGATCACGCCCACACCCAGCAGGGCTACCGAGATGTCCGTTCCGAAATAGAGCAGTGTGTTGCCCACGCGAACCGCGCCTTCCACAACGCCGCGCAGAACGGCAACCACACCAATGGCCGATTTGAACAACACGCCCACGATCACCGCAATCAGGATCTGCCCCAGCGAACGGCCTCCCTCCTGCCCGGCTTCGAGCACCTGAGCACAGGCAACGCCTTCGGGATAGATCAATTCCTTATCGGCGTCGTCGGCGATGAGAGTCCGCCGCAAAGGGATCATGAACAGCACGCCGAGAACGCCTCCCAGCAAGCCGATCATCGTCACTTGCCAGTAGTGAAACTGTGTCCAAACACCGGCGATCACAAGGGCTGGAACGGTGAAGATGATCCCTGCCGCTACGGACTCGCCTGCCGATGCCATCGTCTGAACTATGTTGTTTTCGAGGATCGTGCCGCGCCGCAGAACGCCCCGCAGGATTCCCATCGAAACGATCGCCGCGGGGATGCTTGCCGAAACGGTCATCCCGGCGTAGAGTCCCAGATACGTGTTGGCCGCTGTCATCACCGTCCCGATGGCGAGACCCAGAATGATGGCGCGGCCGGAGATTTCCACGAGCTGCTGAGCAGGAGTTGGGTGCGGGCTCACGGACACAAGCTCCCTATTGTAGGCGTCGAGTCACGAGAGCGAAGCCCCATTGCTCGGATAGAGCCTGTATGACAGTGGTGCTCCTCACTGACGTCTGCGTGTCGAGTGAGAGCAAAGAGCCTTGAAGGGAGCGCTTCGACTGGAAAATCTGCATTGAACTCACCTCGACCATCAAAGCGCCGTGCGGCTCGGACTAGCGAAGATCAGGTCTGGGCACGCGAGATGCTCATGGGTGCTCCGTCCGGACTCGCCGCTTCCTTACCCGGAGGTGTAGTAGATCTATATTACGATTGTGCAATGGAATCCGTAATTGGGATCGTCGTCAGTCTCGTTGTCGGTGCTGGAGCGGTATATGCCGTGCTGCGCAGCCGCTCGGTCCGACTGGAAACGCAGCTTGATGAGAGGACGAGACAGCTGGCGACAGCCATCCAGGAACGTGATGATGAGCGGAACAAACGGGAGTATCTGAGCGATAAACTCTCGGATGCTCAGGCCGAACTGAGCGGCTATCAAAGTAGCCATAAGGAACGCGAGAAGGCTATCGAGGAGCGCCGCGAAGAGCTCGACACTCATTTCAAGGGTCTCGCCTCGGAGGTGCTCAAATCGAACACCGAAGAGTTCCGCAAGCAGGCGGCCGAACAGTTCAAGCATCAACAGGAGTTGGCTGGCAAGGATCTAGCGGCGCGCCAAACCGCGGTCGAGAACCTGGTGAATCCGGTCCGCGAGAGCCTTGACGAGCTACGAAAGTATGTGGACGATTCCGACAAGGCGCGCATCGCCGACACTACGAAGATCAGTCAGAGCGTTGACGGGCTGATGGCTGAAACGAGCGGGCTGCGGAAGATCTTGCACAATCCTCAGCTACGGGGCCAGTGGGGTGAGCAGCACTTGCGCAACGTGCTTGAGGCGGCCGGCATGAAGCAGCACATTGATTATTTCGAGCAGGGCACGGTGAGCGGCGCGCCGGATGCCGCGCGGCTGCGCCCCGACGCGCGGGTCAAGATTCCGGGTGGCGCCACAGTCGTGATCGACGCCAAGACGCCGCACGACAGCTACGACAAAGCGATGGGCAGTGATGACAAGCAGGAACAAGAACGATTGCTTGCAGAACATGCTGCTGCTCTTGCGAGTCATGCGAAAGATCTGGCCAGCCGGGATTACGCGCAGTGGGTCGAAGGATCACCCGATTTTGTGATGATGTACGTGCCGACCGACCCGATGCTCGATGCGGCCATCAAAGTCGAGCCCTCGATCTGGCAGGAGACGTGGCAACGACACCGGGTGTTGATCACGACGCCTGGCCTTCTGATCGCGTTCCTGCGGACCGTGGCGTTGGCGTGGCGGCAGCAGGACATCCAGCAGAACGCACAGGAGATCGCGGAGACTGGTCGAGAGTTATACGGTCGCCTGCGGACCTATGCCGGACACCTCGACAAGATGGGCAAAGGGCTCAACAACGCTGTCAACGCGTACAACGAAGGTGTTGGATCGTTCCAGAAACGTGTGCTTGCACAGGCGCGCCGCTTCGAGAAGCTGAGCGCCACGGGTGACACCGAACGGATCGGCGACCCCGCGCCAATCGAGAACGCTGTGCGCCAAGTTGATGCGCCGGAGCCACCTCTCGCGACCGATTCTAGCGACTGAGGTGGTCCCGATTCCGTGGGTTCACACATTCGGGTTCACGTCACAGCCTTCGCATGAACTTCGGTTCCTGGGATATCGACCGGCGGACATGGGCAGTCGTTGTTTCTGTAGTTCTTCGGAGTGGATCGGCCGTGCACCCCGTCCTGCTCACTTCGCTTCAAGCGGCAGCCGAAGCCCGCTGCTTCTTACGGAGACTTCCCCAGTGAGCTGCTATGGATTCGTCTGTCGGACCAGACAGTAGAGCGTATTGCGAGTCCGGATATACAGGCGATTGTCGACGATGGCGGGCGTGGCGTAGACCTCCTCCCCGAAGTCGTGGGAAGTCAGTATCTCCCACTGCGCGCCGGCCTTGAGCACGGTGGCTTTCCCCAACTGGCTGATCATATAGACCTTGCCGTCCGCGCCCACGGGAGAGGCGTAATACTTGTCAAGTGCTTTTCTGAAACGGCCCTGCTTGAAGATCTCTCCGGTCTGGGGGTCGAGCGTCGATAGAATGCCGCCATCCTTGATCAGATAGAGAACATTGTCGTAAATCAGCGGGGAAGGGACGTTCGGCAGAAACTTCTCCAGACTCCAGACCAGGTGATCGGTCTCCGTGAGATTCCCACGGCCGCCATGCCGAACGGCCATCAGGCTGCTCTTGGACATGCGGCGAATGCGGTGAAATTCCCAGTCGCGCTGGTCAACGAGTTTGTCGTGGTCGAGGTCCACCAGATAGAGCTTGCGCTTCGGCTCTACGATCTTGAGTTCTTCCTCGTTCATGACGCCGTCGCCGTTCTTGTCGGCTTTCTTGATCGCCTCGGCGAACGTCGGAATCGTATCCGCCGGGATCTGGCCGCCTCCTTCCCAGGAATTGGAATAGATCATGTCGCCGTGGATGATCGGAGTCGATTTGGTCTGCCAACCGCCGCCGTTGACCCACCAGAGCTTCTCTCCTGTATCGGCGGAATAGGAGGCGAGAAAATAGGCGCTGGGGACAATCACTTCCGGCGGCCCTTCCTTCGGTTGAAAAACGGCAGGAGTCACGTAGGATCGCGTGGTTTCCGGACGCTCGGTTTTCCAGATGACCTTGCCCGTGTCCTTGTCCACCGCGAGCATGTAGGGCGCCGTGTCGGAGTCGCATACCAGGATCACTTTGTCGTCAACCAGAATTGGTGAAGAGCCGTGCCCGTTGACATTGTTGAATGGCCCCAGGGGCAGCCGCCAACGCTCATCTCCTTCGACCGTGTAGGAGATCAAACCGAAGTCGCCGAAGAAGACATAGACGTTCTCGCCGTCGGTGACCGGACTCGGCGATGCGGGCGAGTTGGTCTTTTCGTAACGCTCCATGCGCGGTCGTGGAGCTGCTTTCTTCCAGAGAATCTCTCCGTTGCCGCGGTCGATCGCGAAAGTGACGAGCTTGCCTCCGGCGTCGACCACTTTCTCGCGCCCGGCATCCGTTTCCTCGCCGCCCTCGGCAGCGGTCAGAAAGATACGGTTCCCGCTGATGATGGGCGAGGAATGACCCCATGGCAAAGAGATCTTCCAGAGGATGTTTCGTTGATCACCGAGGTCGGCAGGCAGTCTGGTCGCATCGGCGACGCCGCTGCCGTTCGGACCGCGAAAACGGGGCCAGTCGGTCCCGCTGGCGGGGATGGAAGCCACCCCGAGCAGGATCAGAATACAAAATGTATATAGGCTAGCTTGCATTCTCACCACGTGGCGAGACGAAGTGCGTGAGAGGGCCGTCAGCACGAGGCGCGAGCCGCTTGGCGCGCGCAGGCGTACTTGAACCGTACGTTGAGCACGGCAAGCAAGCGCAACGAAGTACTGGCGGCCGTATCGCGTGCTTCGGCAGTCGGGTGGTGAGAAATGCAGGCTAGGTTTTGCGAACGTTGAACAAGTCGTCACAGCAGCGAGTGTAAGCCGCCGCCGTGTCCTGCCGCAACGTGGCGGCTATTTGACGACTCGACTCATGCCGGCGTCGGCTCGTCGTTGGGCAAACCGCTCGAGGTAGTGTGTGTCGAAATTCCCAAGGACAAAATCCGCATCGGCCATTACTCGCTCGTGAAAGGGGATCAAGGTGTCGATTCCCTCCACCAACATCATGCCCAGCGAGCGCTGCATGCGGCTGATGGCCTCGGTGCGGTCGCGTCCATGCGCGATGAGTTTCGCGACAAGCGAGTCGTAGTACGGTGGGACAAACCAGCCTGAGTACGCAGCCGTGTCTACACGGATGCCCGGCCCACCCGGCAGAAGCATCTGCGTGATGCGTCCCGCGGAGGGCACGAACGTCTTGGGATTCTCCGCGTTGATGCGGCACTCGATGGCATGCCCCCGCGGCTCGATCTTGCCGGACACGATTGACGACAAGGGTTCGCCCGCGGCAAGCAGTAGCTGACTCTTGACCAGATCGATTCCGGTGACCGCTTCCGTGATCGGGTGCTCGACCTGGATGCGGGCGTTTAGCTCGATGAAGTAGAGTTCGCCCTCATCATCCATCAGGAACTCCGCCGTGCCGGCATTCGAATAGCCGACTCGTTCGAAAGCCTTTTCAAGCCGCCGGCACATTCGGTTGCGTGTTTTCGCGTCGATGCGCGGCGAGGGCGCTTCTTCGATCAGCTTCTGATGCCGTCTTTGGATCGAGCATTCCCGTTCGCCTAACGCAGCGACTTTCCCATGGATGTCCCCGAGAATCTGGAATTCGATATGACGCGGCCCCTCGATGTACTTCTCGAGATAGACGTCGGACGATTGAAAACTCACTGCCGCCTCGTGCCGCGCCTGATGGAGCAGTTCGGGCAGTTCGCTCGGATCTCGAACGATTCGCATGCCGCGTCCCCCGCCGCCCCCGGCCGCCTTGAGGATGACCGGGAAGCCGATTTCCTTCGCTAGCGAGAGAGCCTCGCGGGCAGTTTCGAGCGGCTCCTCGGACCCCGGCAGGATCGGCAGACCGGCTGCTCGCGCCTGTTTGCGAGCTTCGGCTTTGTCCCCCATCTGCCGAATCGTTTCGACCTCCGGGCCGATGAACCGAATACCCGACTCACGGCAGACATCTGCGAAGCCGGCGTTCTCGGCTAGGAATCCGTAACCGGGATGAATAGCGTCGACGTCGGTGATTTCCGCCGCGCTGATCACAGCAGGGACGTTCAGGTAACTGTCTTTGCTGCGCGGCGGACCGATGCAGAGCGCTTCATCGGCATGGCGGACGTGCAGCGACTCGCGGTCCGCCTCCGAGTAGACGGCGACCGTGCGAATACCAAGGTCCCTGCAGGCAGTGATGACTCGGACCGCAATCTCACCTCGGTTCGCAATCAGAACTTTTTTGAACATCCGTGTAGAAAGGTTAGCTCGGCCGGATCGCGAACAGTGCTTCGCCGTATTCGACGGGCTGCCCGTTCGAGACGAGTCGCTTCTCGATGGTTCCCGCCACTTCGGCTTCAATCTCGTTCATCAGCTTCATCGCTTCGATGATGCAAAGCACCTGTCCCGCGGTGACCTTGTCCCCAACCTCGACGAAGGCCTCGGCGTCAGGGCTGGGCGACTCGTAAAAGGTTCCTACAATAGGAGACTTCACCTGCGTGAGTCCTGCATCGGAGGATTCGGATGGAGCGGCGGTTTCAGCGGTCGGATCGAGCGGTTTTCGGGGCTCTTCCCCTGCAGGGGAGGGAATCTCCTTGATCTGCTGCGGGGCTGAAACGCCGGGGGCGACAATGACGTAAGGCGGCCGGTTTCCGTCATCGGACGACCCTCGTCGGATACGAACCTTCTCGTCGCCTCTTTCGAGCTCGAATTCCTGGATGTCTCGCTCCGCGAGGGCATCCATCAGTTCCTTGATTTCGTCCAGGTTCATCCCGTTACGTACCGTTAAAGTGAAACCTGTTCTGGTTTGGGCAGGAGAGCCCGGCACTCTCTCCCGATGATCACAAGGTTCGCAGTTGTCGAGGTGTATGGCTGAGCAGTTCGCAACCTGTCTTGGTCACGAGAAGCAGGTCTTCAATCCGTACTCCTCCCACGTCTTTGACATATGCGCCCGGTTCGATCGTGATTACCATGCCCGATGCCAGCCGCGTCTGTTCGCCTGCCCCCACTCGTGGCTGCTCGTGAATCTCGAGTCCGACTCCATGACCGGTGGCGTGCGGGAAGACATCGCCATACCCAAAGTCCGCAAGCACTTTTCTCGCCGCTTGATCCACCGTTGCGGCTTTGACGCCGGATCGAACCTGATCCACGGCCGCTTTCTGGGCTTCCCGAACTGCTCGGAAAATCCGTCGCTGTTCGCTTCCGACGCGCCCGAAACATATCGTTCGGGTCATGTCACTGTTGTAGCCATCGAGTATAGCACCGTGATCCAGAACAACGAGTGAGTTGGGAACGATACGCTCCGGCCGGGCGCGGGCATGGGGCAGGGCGGAGTGAGGCCCGCTGGCGACGATCGTTTCAAACGCCGGACCCTCTGCTCCCAAGCTGCGGACCTCGAAATCCAGTTCGGCCGCGAAGCGGGCTTCGGTCCATTCCGCCCGTGCCCGCGAGCAGACGTTGTCGAACGCTCTTGAATTGAGCCGCGCAGCGAGCCTAATCTTGGCAATCTCGTCAGTTGTCTTGACGAGGCGGAGTTTCTCGACCAGGCCGTCGATCGGCTCGACCCGTGTCCGGCGGAGTTTGCGCCGCAGCGTTCGATAGAGTGCATGCGAAATGCGGTTCTCTTCGACGGCGAGCCGTCGGACTTGCTCCTCTCTGAGATCGCTGAAGAGCAGGTCGAGCGGACTTTGCGTCGATTCGCATACATCGACACCCTGTGCTTGTGCTCTCGCTTGCGCCGTGTAGCGTCCGTCGGTGTAAAGCTTGGCGCGGTCGGCAGAGATGATCAGAAATCCGTAGCTTCCGGCGAATCCGCAAAGGTATTGAATGTTCGATCCTGCGGAGACGAGAAAGCAATCGTTGCCTTCGAAGCCGGCCTTCGCCAGTTCGAGACGCAGCTTCCTGACGCGCTTTTTGAAGATGGGTGGCTCGACTAGCGCTTGGTGCTGTGTCGTCAAGGTGCCCGCTCAGGAATTGCAAACCTGCATTTCTCGTCAAGTGGCGAGGCGAAGTGCCTGCCTGCTGCGGGCAGGCGTGAGAGGTCCGTCAGGAAGAGGCGCGTGCCGCTCGCGCCATCAATACGGCATTTAAGGTTTTTCACGAGTCACGAAACACGAATCACGGCCTCTACCCCGGGCTGCCGAGACATCATCAAGCATTTTCTGACGGATGCTAGCCTGCATTTCTCACCACGTGGCGAGGCGAAGTGCGTGAGAGGGCCGTCAGGAAGAGGCGCGAGCCGCTTGGCGCGCGCAGGCGTACTTGAACAGTACGTTGAGCACGGCAAGCAAGCGCAACGAAGTCCTGGCGGTCGTATCGTGTGCTTCGACCGTCGGGTGGTGAGAAATGCAGGCTAGCTGTCACGGCGAAGCACCGGCCAGATCTTCTGCCAGCAGGCGGGCGCGGGCGGCCAGATTTCTCGCGAGCGGCAGGTCCTCTCCGCGTACTTCCTGCGCCTGCCGCATGAAAGCTCTCACCCGCTTGATTTGTGCGCTGCGTTCCCGGAGTCCGCTGCCGTTCAGAACCCGGCTTAGACTCTCTTCAGCGGCGGCAAGGTCGCGGTCGATCATGCGGTTGTACTCGGAGCGTTCTTCGGAGGAAAGAATGATGCCGAGTCGAAACGGCGTCCGGGGATTCGCCGCTGGCTCGGGGGTCGTTGCGGCTTGCTCGTCCGCTGTCGGCTCATTGTCGGCAATCGGCTCGGACGTTTCCTCGTCGGCCTGATCGGGCCGCTCGACTCTCAATGGGATGTGTTCGGATGTGATGGCTTCCGGCGGAATGGGCTGCGGAGGTGGCAGTTTCTCCTGCGTTTGCGGTTCCCAAGCCACGCCGGCCGGACGCTCCGGGGGGCCAGCCGCCGGCTCGGCGGCCACCGGAGCCGGAGGAGGCGCCGCGGTTGTCTTCCTTCCGCATCCCGCCTGCGTGATCATTGCGGCAAGCAACAAGCCCGCTCCCAGCATTTGGACTGCTTGGGTGCGGACTCGCGGTCTTGAGGCGATCCCACCAACCGGATCGGCGCTGGAGGGGAATAGCATGAGATCCATCGCCTTGGCGGACGCCGCTCCGAGATCTTTCAGGCGCCGTTTGCTCCCATCCGCGATTCGGCCCGCCCTTCGGCGTCAGAAGCGCCGCCGGACTGTCCACTCTGGTCACGCGGGAAGCGCAGCCGGAACGTTGCGCCCTCATTTTGTTCGCTGGTGAAGTCGATTGTACCACTGTGCAGTTGCACCACCCGAAAGGTCATGGCGAGCCCGATACCGCTGCCTTTGCCCTTTGTCGAGAAGTACAGGTTGTAGATCTTCTCTTGTAACTCCACAGGGATTCCTGCGCCTTCATCCTGCACCTTGAGCAGCCACATGCCGGCTGATTCTTCGACGGAGATGGTCAGTGTGCCACCGTTCGTCATTGCTTCCACACCGTTGACGACGACGTTGAGGATGGCCTGCATGAGCAGGTCACGATCGCCCTGCATCCGAGCGGTCTCGACTTTCTTGTCGACGACGACTTCGACTGGCTGACCGGCAGCTTCGGTACGTACGAGTGTTGCGACCTCGGACGCGATCTCGGCCAGATCGATCGCAGCCATGCTCAACTCGACGGGACGTGTAAAATCCAGGAAGCTTTTGACGACGCGGTCCAGGCGCGTGATCTCTCGTGAGATTACTCTCAGCTCGGTTTCTGCTTGCGAGTCGCTGTCTTGCAACTTGTTTTTGAGCACTTCAAGATGCAGCACGATCGAGTTGAGTGGATTCTTGATTTCATGAGCAGCCCCGCTTGTAAGCCGGCTGATGGCGGCCAGGCGTGTCGAGATGTCAAGCTGCGACTCGATTTGACGTCTTGGCGCAGCCTCGCGGATGGTCACCAGGGTCCCGGCGCGCTCACGGCTTGGAAAGTCCTCCACAACTTCGACCGTCAGCAGCACTTCAACATTCGAACCGTCGGGTCGCTCCAGCACGAGTGGACGGTCACGCACTTCCCGCTGCACGTGAACCGCGCCTTGAACGATGGCTCCCATCTCCGTCGAGGACGGGAAGACGTCGTCGAGATGCTTGCCCATGACCTCCCAACGCCCCCGGCTCAGCAGCCGCTCTGCTCCGCGGCCCGCCAGTGCAAGCCGATCGTTGCGGCCGAACAGAAAAACCGCCTCTTCCATCCGATCCATGAGTTGATCGAGGTTCGACCGCAGTTCCGCGACATCGGCCTGCGCGCCGTGGAACTGTTTGCCGAGCAGGCTGAGTTTCGATTCGACGGCCGCTTCTTCCCGCGAGACACTCCCTGACTCCTCACGAGTTGTCTCGCCGCGGGCGATGCGGTCGATAACCTCTCCGATGCGTGCGAGCGGCTTGAATGCCCACCTCGAGGCAATGGCGGCTATCACGACGGAGATCAGCAGAGCGATCGCTGAAACGAATCCGAGGTTGATGATTTGCGGAAGCACTTCGTTCCGGAGAAGAACGGTCGACACGATCACGTGGACTGCAAGGATGGGGTCGTCTTGCCCTTGCAGGCCGAGTTTCCGTGTCACGCGGTAGTCTCTGTTCGGCGCCACGATCTCGTTGACTCGGTCTGTCAAGGTTCTCGACGTGAACTCCGTCAGCTCGGGAGGCAGGTCCAGCTTTTGACCCTGCCGCGACGGCAGCGAAGCTGCGAGGATGCGATTGTCTTCGCCGGTGATGACGATCTCGACGATGTAGCGCGCGCCGCCCGTCATCCGCTGCAGAAACAGGGCAAGATCAGCGTCGAGTTCGACGATCTGCGTCCAGACACGCTTCATCTCTTCGAGCGTTTCAGGTTGCGGTATCCGGCGCGATGCCTTTTCGTTGACGAGCGGGATGAGAAAGCTTTCGACGACCTCCGCATTGCTCGTGGCGAGATACAGGGCGTCGCTCAGCCGCGTTTCAATCGCGTCCCGGACGTTGATGACCGAGAGTACGCCGACAACGACGGCTACGAGCAGGATGATGAACGTTCGAAGACGCGCTCGAAGAGACATTCGCGTGCTCGGCGGCCCGACAGGCCGGCCTGCATTGTCTCACCACACGGCGAGTTGACAGCTTCGTAAGGACGAGGAGCGGACCTCTTGCCGCAGGAAGGTGTACCTGAGAGTACATCGGACACGGCAAGCAAGCGCAACGAAGGCCTGCGAGAGTGCCCGGTTTTCCTTTCCTTCCCGACGATGGGCCGCTGGCGGCTGGCCGCTGATGTCAGGCTGCCGGGCTCCCATTGTGGCGGCTCAGTCCCTGCGCGCTGCCTCCCGCGCCGGCTCGGAACCGTATTCCTTGAGCTTGTTGTGGAGCGTCTTGAGGCTGATTTCGAGAATGCGGGCGGCGCGTGTCTTGTTGTTGTTCGTATGCGTGAGGGTCTTCAGAATCAGGGCCTTCTCGGCTTCCCGTACGGTTGTTCCCACTCGCAGCGGTACATCATGCGGATCGCTGGAAACGGCGGCGGCCGGTTCTTTCTCGTCCAATGCTCCGATTAAATGGACCGGCCGGATCGTTCCCTCGCCGGCCAGGATGACCGCCCGCTCCAGAACGTTGCGCAGTTCACGGACGTTGCCGGGCCAGCGATACCTCCGAAGCTTTTCGGCGACTTCGGGATGAATGCCGACGACCTTGCATTCGTGCTTCTCGTTCATCCCGCGGATGAGGGCTTCGGCGATGGGCAGAACATCGTCGGAGCGCTCCCGCAGTGGCGGCAGGTGAACGTGAAAGACGTTGAGTCGATAAAAAAGGTCCTGGCGCATCCCGCCTAGCTCGAGCGCCTCGGTAAGGTCCTTGTTGGTGGATGCGATCACGCGGGTATCGACCCGCAGTTCCCGGCTGCCGCCCAGTCGACGAACTCGTGAGTCTTCCAGAACGCGCAGCAGCTTCGCCTGTGTGCCGACAGGCATGTCACCGATCTCGTCGAGCAGCAGTGTCCCTCCGTGAGCAAGCTCGAAGCAGCCGGGACGCCGCTGTAACGCCCCCGTGAATGCGCCCTTTTCGTGGCCGAACAGTTCGCTTTCTATGAGCGTTTCGGGAAGAGCCGCGCAATTGACGGCCACGAACGGCCCAGCGCTGCGCCGGCTGAGCTTGTGGATTGCACGCGCGACGAGCTCCTTGCCGGTGCCGCTTTCACCTGTGATCAGCACGGCGGCCGTGCTGTCCGCGATCTGCCGGACGAGCGAAAAGACCTCCTGCATGGCCTTCGAGGGGCCGACAAGGTCTTCGAGAACACCGCGATAGCTCAGTTCCCGTTGCAGCCGCTCCGTCTCGCTTGCGAGACGGCCCTGTGCGGCGGCCCGCGAGAGCAGGACCTTCAGAGCGTTGGCTTGAATCGGCTTTTCGAGAAACCAGAACGCGCCGAGATCGTGAACCGTCTTGAGCGCATTCTCGATGCTGCCGAATGCGGTGAGGACGATGGACACCGGTCTGCTGCCGTCGCTCGACAGCTTTTCCAGTAAAGCGAAGCCGTCCATGCGCGGCATGTTGAGGTCTGTGACGACGACCTGCGCCCGGAACGTCTGGAGTTTGTCGAGTGCGTCCTGTCCGTCAAGCGCCGTCTCGACGGTGAAGCCCCACGAGGAGACGAGACTCGCTAGACCATTGCGTTGATCCTCTTCGTCGTCGACGATCAACACACGAGCCGATGTGGATTCCCGAGCCTCCGCCATGGCTCCTTAATTCTATCCGAAGGACTACAGCCCATCCGGCATGGGTGCGGTTTGTTACCCCCGGCCTTTCAATGACCTGAAAGCTCCACACACTTTCTTGAGACATTCTTCGCGGCGCGCGGCATGGACCACCGGAGGAGGTTTGACCGCTTCGTGGTGTCCGGCTTTTCACCGGTACTTCGCCATTCGGGAGATTCCGCGGACCCTCGCCAACAGGAGTCACGTCATGGCCGTTCTGCTCTTCGGCGGACTGCTTGCGGAGTACGATACCACTGGGAAGTTTACGATTCTCGGTTTTACGGGCAGCTCGGCTTGCCGGCTGCATCGACCACCTTCACAAGATCAAGGAACGGCTGAAGCGCATGGCGATGTAACGCGCCGCGCTACGAACCTGGTTCCCGTTACTTGTCGGGCTCAGCTTCTTCTTTCTTCTCCGTCGGCTCCAGGTCGGCTGTGTCCCAACCCTTCTCGATCTTGACGTCAGGCAGCTTCGCCTGCAGCGCCTCGATTCCTTTGTCGGTCACCTTGGTTTGCCAGACATAGAGCTTTTTGAGATTCTTCAGGCTGGCAAGCTTCTTCAACCCGGCGTCGCTGATGGCTGTCCCGTGCAGGTTCAGGTACGTCAGGGTCTTGAGGCCGGCAACGACCTCGAGCCCGGCGTCCGTCACCTTTGTTCTTTCAAGATGCAGGTACTCGATCGACTCCATCCCTTTCAGGTGCTTCAACCCCGCGTCGCTGACGCCGGTCCCTCCGAGATGTACGCGATACACTCCGGTAAGCTTCGGAAGCGGAGAAAGATGTTCGTCTTTGGCGTCTTCGCGGATCAGGTGAAAGTCGACCTCGACCCGATCGTCATTCGCTGCAATCTTTCGGACGGCTCCGCCGGATTCCTCGATCGACTTTGCCGCTTGGTCGTGGGCCTCATCGGCTGAGAGCATGCTGCCGCTGAAAGCGGGCATCAACAGCAGCCAGACCGCAATGATTTTGTTCATTGAAATCCTCCACTGAAGGAAGCCGGATGGCTTCAGGGATTTGCCAGTGAAGAATATAGCGGGCCGCGCCCATCGATTCAAGCCCGGGCGGTAATTCAAATCCGTCCATGCTCCGTGGTGCCTGCGTTCCGGCGGTGGTAGTTCCAGCGCTGTCCGGTCAACATGAATAAGAAGACACTCCGCTCCCTCGCTCCCCAGTCTGACGCCGCATCGGAGCGCTAGCCTGCTTTTCTCGCCACGCGGCGAGGCGAAGTGCGTGAGAGGGCCGTCAGGACAAGGCGCGAGCCGGGCGGAGGGAAAAGGCGCGCAGGCGTACTTGAACAGTACGTCGAGCACGGCAAGCAAGCGTTGCGAAGGAAAAGCGAAGTCATGGTGGTCGTATCGCGTCCTGCGGCCGTCGGGTGGTGAGACGTGCAGGCTAGGGGGCGATCCGCGCAATCTGTACCGGGCCTTCTCTCAAAAAAGTGCCATTTTCAATCGCAGGAAGTGCGCCTTTGGGGGTTGCCATTGACAGGCGGTTGTGGCTTCCGGTGAATGGCCTATGCCTCGACGGGCAGATTGGCCGTAATTAGCGATGTCCGGCGTGGGAGTCTGCAGATTGCGGCAACAGGCCTCCGGCGCGGCAGGAAGGGAAAGGATTTTTGCGAGATCCGAGACACGAATCACGGCAACTAAGGCCTACCTGGTCCTTGCGTGTAAGAGTGTAGGACGTAAGCTCAGCGTTACGCGTCCTCGGGCCACATCGACAAGTCCCACCGGGCGGCGCCCATGTGATATCGCTGGTGCCACGGCAGGCCATGCGCGGCCCATTCCGGCTTTCTGGGTCCGAAGTAATACGCCGTGACAATCGTCCCATCATCGAGTTGAACGCTGGACGGATAACCGGCGTCCGTTTTGTGCCAGTCGTAGGCCGGTGTGGAGAGCAGAGTTACAGGATACGACCAGCTATCGCCACCGTTGCTGCTCATTCGAAGCACGATGCCGAACAGACCGGGGATGCGGCTCGTGAAGGAGCACAGCAGGCGGCCGTCGGATAGTTCGAGCAGGTGGGCGTTCTCCTGGCCTTGCGGCGAGAGCAGTTTTGGTTCGGACCAGGACCGGCCCTCGTCCTCCGATCGGAGCAGAACTTCGCCGGAACCGTGCGGCAGTACCTCGTCCATCCTGTCGATGCAGTTGGTGCGACCCACCGCCAGCCATACGCCGTCACTGCGGCGTAGAACGAAAGTTTCGCCGATGCCGGTGGCGACCGGGCGTGGATGATCCCAGGTCCGGCCGCCATCCTCGCTGAAATAGACAGACGAACGAGAGCGTCTCGGTTTCCTGCTGACGCCAATATAGGCCGAGCAAACGAGTCGTCCGTCGGGAAGCGGAAGGATGTCGCCATGCGGCACCTCGCCTAGACCGGGCAAGGTACGTTGCCACGTGTGTCCCTGGTCCTTGGAAATGCAGCACTGCGTTGGCAGAAAAGGCCTCTTTTGCCCCTCGTGGTAACCGCTGACGAGAGCGACAAGCTCGCCGGCTGCGTTCAAGCCCACAGCGTGATTCATCCGGATCGCGTTGGGCTCCTCCGGATGGTCGGTGACCTGGCTGCGGAAATTCCAGCTCACTCCGCCGTCTTTGCTGATCCAAAGCTCGATATCGCTGTTACTGCCGAAACCGTGACTTGGATGGTTGTATACCGCAGCCGCAAGTTCGCCGCTGGGTAGTTTCGTGAGATTCGGCCAGAGCCCCTTGTTGTCGATGCCGACGTAGAACTCCGCACCCGGCAGCAGTTGACAGCCGTTGAGTCCGTCAGCCGAGAAGGCCCGGCCGGCGGCGCTTGCGGCTGCTGTGTCGCTGAGCAAAAGAGGAGTCGCCAACGCGGTGGGAGCATGTTGAAGCAATCGACGGCGGTTGATGCGATGGGTCATGTCGGGTACCGTTCCTTTGAGCGTGGATGCTTGGATACATAAACATGGTAGGACTTGCCGAAGCAGTGAACAACAAACGCGAAACTCGGTTGCCCGAACGTTTCAGCCGTCCCCCGTCAAACCCACAATGGCCTTCAGAGGGCAGTGCTGCCACGCGGTTCTCCTTGTGGGCAGCTTCGAGAAACTTGTACCGAATCTCATGGCGCTTACGTCCATAGAGCATCAGGACAGGTGATCCCCCGAGAGGAGGGTTGATCAGATGCGTAGGTTCATCACGATTTTGCTGGTATCGCTGTTGGCTTTTCCGTCCAGCGGCTTGGCTGTCTTCGACCCTGCAAAAAACGAGAAGCACGATGTGTCGGCGATTGGTGAAAGGGACGTTGACGGCGCTGTCAACTTTTACTCGCTCGAAAAGGAGATCGCTCTTGGCAAGCAGCTTGCCGAGGACGTCGAGCGCCACTCGAAGATCGTCGATGACCCGGTGATCAGCGAGTATGTCAATCGTGTTGCACAGAACATTGCGCGGAATTCGGATCTCCAGGTCCCGCTTTACGTAAAGGTTGTCGATAGCGACGAAGTGAACGCCTTTGCGCTGCCAGGCGGATACTTTTTCGTCAATACCGGTCTGGTTCGCCTGGCGGAGAGCGAAGCGGAGCTGGCCGGTGTGATGGCGCACGAGATTGCCCACATCGCGGCCCGCCACGGCACGCGGCAAGCCTCCAAAGGTCAGATTGCGAATCTGGCGACGATCCCATTGGTCTTCCTCGGAGGCGGCTGGGCGGCATACGGAATCAAGCAGGCGGCCAATTTCATCATTCCGGTCACCTTCCTGAAGTTCTCGCGGAACTTCGAGAAGGATGCCGATCTGCTCGGGATTCAATACCTCTGGAAGTCCGGCTACGACCCGACGGCGATGATTACCTTCTTCGAGCGGCTCCAGTCGCAGAAAAAGAAGAAAGACGGCCGAGGCTTCTCCGCTCTTTTCCGAAGCCACCCGCTGACGGAGAAGAGGATCGAGTTGGCCCAGGAGGCGATCGATCAGATTCTGCCGGACCGGCCCGAATATGCGTTGGGGGGCAGTGAGTTCACTCGTGTCAAGGAAGCACTGATGATCTTGACGTCGAGCACGCGCCGCCAGGAGAAAGACCCCAACCGGCCTACTCTCAGGAGGAGCGCTCCGGACAATGAGATCCCCGTTGACGCCGAACCGATCCCCGGCAACGGGGAAGAGGACGAGCGTCCGAAGCTCGAACGGAAGTACGATGTGATGGCCGATGGCATTTAGCAACTGCTGAAGCAAGTCCCATTGACGGGGCGGCGGGCTTTTGCGGTCGTTCGCCCTGCGTTCCGGCAGCGTCCAGGCGTTGCGTCACCAGCCCACGGAGCGAAACGCCGGTTGTGGGACTGTCACTACGGGCTGTTGGGGCTCGGAGCAGCCTTTCCGCCGGCACGTTGAACCGTGACCCTTCTATTTCTTGCCACAGTTGATCATTGGGAGCTTCACCAGGATCGGTACGCCCCCATTTTCATTGTTTCGACGGCATTTGCAGCTTCTGCAATCTCGGCGTTTTCCTTCGTGCCGCAGCCATTGCTGCCGCGGTGTTCTACTTGACGGGGCGCACTGGCCGCCATCCAAACCAAGGTATTTCTAAAGAAACGCCGGTCTGGAGGATGCGCTCGCGTCACTAGCCTGCATGTCTCACCATGTGGCGAGGCGAAGTGGGTGAGAGGGCCGTCAGGACGAGGCGCGAGCCGCTTGGCGCGCGCAGGCGTACTTGAACGGTACGTTGAGCACGGCAAGCAAGCGCAACGAAGTCCTGGCGGTCATATGGCGTGCTTCGACCGTCGGGTGGTGAGAAATGCAGGCTAGGCGGGAATCAAAGCTACTTGCGCCCGCAATCAATGCTGTCGGGAGGCGTATTCGTGCACTGAATGCTTTCCGTCATCCCCGACGAGATCGGCGCGCAAGCAACGTCGGTGGCCGTGCGGACTGCTTCTTCTTCCGTCGGAGCGGATGAGGTCGAGCAGTTCTGCTGGCCGTTGTAGGTGATGCACACCTCACAGGAATACTGACTCAAACCCACGGTCGAGTAGATCAGCACACCGAGCACGACAAGCCCGAATACGAGCCCTGCCAGAGCGGGTTTCGACATGAGGACTCGTCATTATAGAGCACGCTGTGCCCTGAGCCGATCCGCCGTCTTACGATGAGTGATGGCGGTCCCGACCGGCATCCTCTTCGACTTCGATTACACCTTGGCGGACTCCTCCGATGCGGTCGTGGAGTGCGTTCGTGTGGCCTTTGAGAAGATGAAGTTGCCAACCGTGCCTGCCGATCAGGTTCGGCGCACCATCGGTCTATCCCTACCGGAGACGTTCCGCGTTCTGTCGGGCTTGGACGGAACCGATCAGGTCGAGGAGTTTCGGTCCCACTTCCGGGCGAGGTCGAACGAGATCATGGTCGACTGGACACACTTCCTGCCAGACATGCCGGAAACGATCCGCGAACTTGTCCGGCGCGGTTTCAGACTCGGTATCGTTTCGACGAAGTATCGCTTCCGCATCCGGGAGACTCTCGGCCGTGATGACCTGCTCGGCCTGTTCGAGGTCATCATCGGCGGGGACGACGTGTCGAACTACAAGCCCGATCCCGATGGACTTCTGATTGCCTCCCGGCAACTGTCGCTGAACGTCGAGCAACTTGTCTACGTCGGAGACAGCCTTACTGACGCAGAAACGGCCAAACGCGCCGGCATGCCTTTCGTCGGCGTCACCACGGGGTGTACAACCCGCGAAGAGTTCGCCGAGTACCAGCCGCAGACCGTTCTCGAAAGGTTGATGGATCTGCTTGACTATCTGGCTTGTCGCTGTTGAAGCGTCTCGACTCGTCTGCTCTCGTCTGAATCCCTTCCGTAAACCGGAGGTATCAACGGATCGTGGCTCGGTGCTGAAACAGGAAGGGCCGTGACGATGCTCAGTTGAACCTCGCGATCAATCCGGCAAAGTGGGCATCCCGGTCAGTTCTGTGACGGGAAGTCCGAGTGCTGATCAAGAAGTCAAGAACGCTCGGCGTTCCTGAAATCTGGAATCCGCCTGAGGCTCTGACAGGAGCACTGTTAGGGTTAACAGTCCGTGTTGAAACCCCGCGTAGCACCGAGAGCGGCGAGGCGCTTGGCTGACAAGGCGCGACGAGGGAGCATATTGGACATATTCGACCGAGGAGCAACGCAGTTCAGCTGGGATGCATCGCCGCTTGAATGCAGCGGGGCTTTTGACACGGGCTGTAACCTGCATTTCTCACCACGCGGCGAGTCGGAGTGCGTGAGAGGGCCGTCAGGACGAGGCGCGCTCCGCTCGGCGCGTGCAGGTGCACTGGAAAGTACATCGAGCACCCCGAGCAAGCGCAACGAAGTCATGTCGGTCGTATCGCGTGCTTCAGATGTCATGTGGTGGGAAATGCGGGTTAAGATATCTCCATGGCAGTGAAAGCAGTCCCGGATGGATACCACACCGTTACTCCTTACCTCATCGTCGACGGCGCAGCCGAGGCGTTGGAGTTCTATAAGAACGCTTTTGGGGCAACGGAAAAGCTGAGGCTCGGC
Organism: Bryobacterales bacterium; assembly: GCA_965204095.1. Classification (GTDB taxonomy): domain Bacteria; phylum Acidobacteriota; class Terriglobia; order Bryobacterales; family UBA6623; genus JAPPLB01. The sequence continues at coordinate 201,137 of OZ241991.1, forward strand.
ATGCCGGACGGCAGCAAGATCGGGCATGCGGAAATCGTGATCGGTGACTCGACGGTCATGATTGCAGACGAGTTCCCGGAGTTGGATGCCTTGGGGCCGAAGTCTCGGGGCGGTACGACGGTTTCACTGTGCGTCTACTTCGACAACGTCGACGAAAGTTTCGCTCGTGCAGTCGAGACAGGCGCGACGGTCGTAAGGCCGATCCAGAACCAGTTCTACGGGGATAGGTCGGGAACGCTGCTGGACCCATACGGCCATATGTGGACGATTGCGACCCATGTTGAGGACGTCCCTCCGGAGGAACTCGAGAGGCGCATGGCCGAGGCCATGCAACAGGGCGATCCTGAGGGGGAATAGCTCGCGCTGGCAATTGCGCAGTCTGCTGCAATTCGTAGCCGACACACGATCCAGCGGTAGACACTGCCGACGATGAAAACCCTACAACGCCGATCAGGCTATGTTCAGGCACGGCGTAATCGGTGATGAACTTCTTAGTGCGTGTCTGGCTGTCTCGGAGTTGCCTTCAGCGGCTCCTGCCTTTGGACCGTAGATCGGCGAATGCCTTCTCCAGCCGCTCCGCCACCTCGGCGTTCTGAGCAATGACATTCGTGCGCTCCCCGATATCGGCAGACAAGTCAAAAAGCTGGTAGTGCTTGCCAAATGGAACCCCAACAGGCTTCTCCCGGCCGCCCGACCCGTTGCCGAGCACGAGCTTCCACTTGCCCTCGCGCACCGCGAACATCCCCCTCGACGAATGATGAATCACCGGGGCGCGGGGCGTCTTCTTCCGGCCACCCTTGATCTGATTCAGGAAGCTGAAGCTGTCTTCAGCCGCCTCATCCGGCAAGTCCTCTCCCACGATCTCCGATACCGTGCTGAAGAAATCCGTTAGGCAGATCGTGTCTTCGGCTTTCGAGCCCGGCTCGATCCTCCCCGGCCAGCGAGCGAAGAAAGGCACGTGATGCCCGGCTTCCCAGATATCGGCCTTCGTGCCGCGGAAGACGTGGTTGGCTCGGTGGCGGTCGGAGCGGTAGGCCTGGATCGTCTCATCGTCCACGTGGTCTACATTGTCGCTGCGATCCAGTCTGTACATGAACGAGCCATTGTCGCTGGTATAGATCAAGAGTGTGTTGTCTGCGGCCCCGGAATTGTCCACGGCCTCGATAACATCGCCGACTGTGGCGTCCACCTGGGCCACGAAGTCCCCGTACGGACCAGCGGTCGTGCGGTCGCGGAAGCGCCGGTGGGGTAACACCGGCTTGTGTGGAGCTGTCAGCGCTAGGTAAAGGAAGAACGGCTGATCCACTGCCGACCGCTGCTTGATGTAGCGGACGGCCTCGAACGCGAGATCGTCGAGAACGTTCTCCATGATCAGGTCCGATTGACGCTCGCCGCGCCGTAGAAAAGCCGGAAACTTCTGAGCAGGTTGCGTGACCAGGGGGAATCTCTCGATCGCTCCGTCCCGGATGTAAATGTATGGTGGAAAGTCCAGTGATGCCGGAATGCTGAAGGAATACTTGAACCCTCGCGTGTGTGGTCCATCTGAAACGGGCTTCGAGAAGTCGAAGGAGCCGTCCGCGGTCTTGGCGAAACCCAGTCCCAGGTGCCACTTGCCGACCATCCCCGTGTGGTAGCCATGTCGCTGCAGGAACGACGCCACCGTCTGTCGTCCCGGCTCGATCAGGGGCTCGCCATAGCCGTTGAGAACACCCTGTTTCAGCCGCGTGCGCCAGGCGTAGCGGCCCGTGAGGAGGCCGTAGCGTGTTGGGGTGCAGACGGCCGAGGGCGTATGGGCGTCGGTGAACGTGATCCCCTGAGTGGCAAGATGGTTCAGGTGGGGAGTCGGGATAGGTGAGTCCGGATTCAGCGCTTGCACATCGCCGTAGCCCATATCGTCCGCCAGGATGAAGATGATGTTCGGAGGCGCGCCGGGGAGGGGAAGCAGTGCGAGTGCCAAGATAACGGTGAGTCGGACCAGCATGGACCACCATTATGGAGGATCGGCGCCCCACAGTCTTTTCCCAGGTGCCCGATTCCTTGACGATCACACCCTACCACTGGCCCTTGCAAATCGTGAACATCCCGCTCGAAGAAAGGTGAATCACCTGGAGACGGGTTTCTTCGGCCAGCCGCACTTGGTCTGCCTGACGGATTTCTTCAGTGCGCTATCGGAGACAGTATCAAGGGTTGCTTCGTCAATGGAGAGGATCTTCGAAGGCATTGAGAAGCTGGTTCTTCCAGGTTCAAGTCATCAGCACGTTTCCGCAAGTACACTGGAGGCGACTATGGGATGGAAGCATAGCTTGGCCGTCGCATTGCTGGTTGCTGCTGTTTGCGCCTGCAACCCACCATCGGAATCCGGACTGGCTCCCATTCCGGACGGCCTTGTCGTATTGACGTTTGAAGATGGAAACAAATCGGATATTTCGTTTGTCGCTCCCAAGCTGGTGGAATACGGTTTCGGAGCGTCCTTCTATGTCACCGAAGGTCTCGGGTACGAAGATGACCCGAATAAGGAGCGCTACGTCTCGTGGCAAGACGTCCGTCAACTGCATGAGCTCGGGTTCGAAGTCGGCAACCATACGGGCTCCCATCCCGACATGACCAGGCTCTCCAAAGATGAGATCCGCTCCAATCTCGAACTTATCGAGCAGCGTTGCGAGCAGTACAACATTCCCAGACCTGTCACCTTCGTGTATCCAGGATGGCGTCACAGCTTACCCGTGGTCGAAGTTCTCGCCGAAAGACAATACATTTTTGCGCGCCGAGGAGTGAGTCCCGAGTACCCTGACGCTGGCAGCGGGGCTCGCGGGCTCCCGTATGACCCCGATCAGGATCATCCCCTACTGATTCCGACGACTGGCTATGCAGGTCCTGAATGGGGACTCGAGGACCTTGTGTGGGCGGTGGATCAAGCAAAGGACGGCAAGATTGCCGTGCTGACGTTCCACGGAGTCCCTGCGGTCGAGCACCCTTGGGTTCACACCGACCCTGAAGACTTCATTCGTTACATGGACTACCTGAAGCAGCAGGGCTGCACAGTGATCGCTATGCGGGATCTGCTGCGATATGTCGATCCGAATGTCGGTCCGGACGATCCTTACGCGCCGATACGCAACAGACTCGCCAAAGCAGAATAGAAGTTGAGGTTTGGATCGGAGGTGCCCGCCACGAAGGCCGGCAACGCTCCTTTGGTTGCCCCTGATACATTCACGGATATCGCTCGCAGTTAGCAGCCCGTGTCAAAAGTCCCGTGGAAGGCGCGGCGGGCTCCTGCGGTCGCTCGGCGCGGAGTGAGGAGGATGGCGATCCGGGTGATCTCCTCCGACGAACGACAAAGCCGACGGCCGCAAACGTCCGCCGCCCAAAGGGTTACGCGCCACTCCCGCTCGGCTGCGCGGAGAGCGCGGCGCCACGTTCCTGGAACGGCTAGTCGTTACACCATCAGCCTCGGGGCGCGTAACGCCGCCCGCGTGACTTTTGACACGGGCTGTTAGGCTACAGTGCCAGTCAAAAAGAAGAATGGAATCACCTCTGCCTTCTACTTTCTGACGTGCCCACCTACAGCCTTAACGGCGTTCCCGGGACGATTTCAAAACCCGACGTGCTTCGAACAAACAACACTCCTGGAGTTTGCTCGGTGGATCGCTATGAAGAGTTGGGGACTCGCTGAAGCGCGTGCAGTCACGGCCTAACGACTGCCGTCACCCGGCAAAGGCTAACGTGGAACAGACGCGACCCTTCGCGTCGTGACGAAGCACGAGACAGATCGACTGGCGCTGCATTCGGTTCTGTGGGGTTCAATTTCGTCCGTTGCCCTGGTGAACCAGGGAGAATGTTCCTTGCTGCATCGAGGTACTGAAGCCCTTCAGTCTTTTTTTTCTGCCCCGGCCGGCATAGCATGAGAATAGCTTGGCGGGAATCTTGGCCGTGCGAAAAAAAAGCGGAGAAAACATCGCGGAGGTGGTATCACGCCAATGCGTCTCCAACCAAGGCCGCGCCGGCAACCCCGGCCGGCAGGATGAGCCACGATTCGCCCGCGTCGGCAACACGGCCTTTAAGGTTTTTCCCGAATCACGAGTCATGAAACACGAATCAAAGACGTTTTGGCCGTCCTGGTCGCCGGAGTTGCGAAAGTGCCGTCAAACCAAAAACCGCCGCCCCGACCGCTGTGCTTGCCGACAAGTCGCTGCTTGTCTGCGCTCGTTCGTGCGGCATGGCGCGGCAATGAGCGGCAATGAGCGGCATGGCGCGGCAATCGTTCCGGTATACGGAAGACGGGCGACAAATAGTTGGAAATGTTCTTGACAGCCCCAGGTAACGACTTCAAACGGTGTAGCTGCTTGCCGATCTTGGACTAACCCCGTATGGAACAGATCACTCTGGACAAAGCCGTAAAGGAGATTGGTCCTCTCGACGCTGCGGCCGTGCGCCGTGCCGAGGCCAGACAAAGCAGTCTCACCAAACCTCCAGGCAGCCTGGGACGGCTTGAGGAGGTTTCGGTTCAACTGGCCGGCATCTTCGCCACAGAGAAGCCTCAGATCCGCGGCAAGGTGGTCATCATTGCGGCGGCAGACCACGGCGTCGTGGCTCAGGGGGTGACAGGCTATCCCCAAGAGGTCACCACACAGATGGTGGGGAACTTCCTGCGGGGCAGCGCGGCGGTTAGTGTCATGTCAAGTCTGCTCGGCGTTCGTCAGATCATTGTTGACGCCGGGATAGCAAGCCATATCCAATACCATCCTGAACTCCGCACAACGTGCGCTGGACGAGGTACGCGCGACATCACTCGAGGGCCGGCCATGTCCTCTCGGCAGGCGGTGCTTTGTGTTACGGCTGGGGTGAACCTTGCGGTTGAAGCTGCCGAGTCCGATGCGGATCTGATCGCCACTGGTGACATGGGCATCGGCAATACCACCCCAGCAAGCGCAATCACAGCCGCCATTACCGGCAGATCCCCGGAGGAAACGACAGGACGGGGGACGGGCCGTACGCCCGATCAATTGGAGAGGAAGATCGAGGTGGTGCGGAGGGCGCTGGAAGTCAACCGGCCGGACCGCAATGACCCGCTGAACCTGTTGGAGAAAGTGGGAGGGTTCGAGATCGGTGTACTGGCCGGTGTCGTATTGGGAGGGGCAATGATGCGCCGCGCAGTGGTTTTGGACGGTTTCATCTCCGGAGCCGCCGCACTGCTGGCCCAACTACTGTGTCCTGCCGCGCGAGAGTACATGATTGCCTCTCACAGATCGGAGGAGCAGGGACACCAAGCGGTCCTGTCGCACCTGAAGTTGTTCCCGCTTCTGGATCTGGGGATGCGTCTGGGTGAGGGGACCGGCGCCGTACTGGCGATGCCCATCATCGAAGCGGCTGCGGCATGTCTTTCCAGAATGGCCACATTCGATGAGGCAGGCATCACGGACCGCGACAGGAAAACTCAGCCGGAGGAGGGCCAATAGCCATGTATGGCCTACGGTCCGCCATTGGTTTTCTGACGATTCTCCCCATTGCGCCAAGGTGCTCAGCGGAAGATCTCGCTGCGGCCCGCACTTGGTTTCCACTAGTCGGACTTTTGCTTGGAGCGATACTGGCGGGTGCAGACCTGCTGATGAATGGGCCTTTCCCGCTTCTTCTGGCCAGTGCCCTTTTGACAGTCGCTCTTGCGTTGATGACTCGGGCCTTGCATCTGGACGGCTTCATGGATACCTGCGACGCGCTGTTTGGAGGTTTCGAGCGCGAGCGGCGACTGGAGATACTCAGAGACCCTCATGTGGGAGCATTTGCCGTAGTGGGCGTCATCAGTCTGTTGCTCATCAAGTTTGCGGCTATCGCCGCCCTGCCCCATATGAACAGGACGGCAATTCTGATACTCTTCCCCTGTCTGTCGCGCTGGGCGATGCTGCTGGTGATGGAACGGTTTCCCTATGTCAGAAGCAAAGGTCTGGGCACGATGTTTTTCGGGACACGAGACAAGTGGTCTTTGATCGCAGGTCTTGGCATTACTCTATCGGCTGCCATTCTGCTCGCTGGAATACCGGGAGTCGTTCTTTTCGCCATAGCCAGTTTCATCGCCTGGGCTGTCGGGTCGTGGGCCGCAAGGTTGCTGGGCGGTCTCACGGGAGACGTCTACGGAGCCGTCAACGAGGTCTCGGAAGCATCGGTGCTTATTCTCGCTGCGGTCCTGTACCAGGGTCCATCAATACCGTTTCTGTCGTTCCTGTGGGGACTTCTGGAGTAGCCAGGATGGAGGGGCGAATTTGGACGGGCGAGTGGTATCTGGATGTGGGAATGCTGCTGGGAGCCATACTCCTGGATCTATCCTTTCATGAGCCGCCACGAGTGATTCATCCGGTAGTGTGGATGGGGTCTGCCATATCTTTGATTGAGAACAGAGTGCTTCCCAGTGAAGGATCCACGAAACCCTTTCTTGTAGGTTTGGGACTGGCCGTGATCTTACCTGTCGGTTGTGGTGGGCTGTTATGGCTTGCCGCCACCGAACTGCGGAATCTCGGTCCTGTTCCCTATCTAGTCTTCGGTGCACTCCTTTTGAAGACGACCTTTTCGGTTAGGGGGCTAGGAAAAGCCGCGAAGAGTACGCAGCACTTCTTGGAAGCCGGGAAGATCAACGGAGCCCGCCTCAGTCTGCGAAGCCTGGTCAGTCGAGAAGTGAAGAGCCTGACAATCCCTTCGGTCTCGATGGCGGCAATCGAGTCGGTGGCCGAGAACACGACGGACAGTTATATCGGACCGTGGCTGGCTTTCGCAATTCTCGGGCTCCCGGGCGCCTTCGGCTATCGTGCACTGAACACACTGGACAGCATGGTCGGCTATCACGGCAAGCATGAGTATCTGGGCAAAGCATCGGCAAGGCTGGACGACGTCGTAAACCTGATTCCGGCGCGTCTCAGTGCAGTCTTGATGTTGGCGTCTGGAGGCCTACTGGGAATGTCGGTAGGTCGAGGGTCGCGAATGATTGCAAGAGATCGCCATCTCACCGAGAGTCCCAATGCCGGCTGGACCATCAGCGCCATGTCAGGCCTGCTGGGTGTCGCGCTGGAGAAAACTGGCCATTACCGGATCGGAAATGGTCTTGCAGAACCATCTCCCTCAGACATCGGAGAGTCGGTGCGTGTAATGTATGCTGTGGTCGGCATAATCTTAACGCTTGTGACAGGTCTGATAGCAATGCGTGGTTTGTGGGGAGAATGACACGAGCCTCAAGATCTGCGCTGTCCCCTGAATCGGCAAAGCAACAGTAGAAAGAACAATGAGAACGAATGCCGAGAAAACCAACCCCATACCCGTCCACGGCGGCCTGAATTATGCAGAATTGCAATCGATCGGTTTGTGCCCCGACGATGTTCTGGACTTCAGTGCCAGCATCAACCCTCTTGGAACTGCACCGGGCGTCTCAGAGGCAGTGCAGAGGGTGCCGGCGGACATATACCCTGATCCGAGTTGCCTGCAACTCCGCCGGGCTTTGAGTAGGCATCTGAGTATCGAGCCCGGCTCTATTCTCGTTGGCAACGGCTCGACGGAACTGATTCATCTGATTGCGAGGGCATACCTGAGCTATCGTGACACTGTGGTGATCTTTGCCCCGACTTTTGCTGAATATGAAACTGCATGCCGACTTCAAAGTGTGACTCCCGTTTTCATCTCGTCAAAAAAAGACGAGGGTTTTCGGTGGGACATGCCGAAGGCATTGAACATCATCGCTGACCAAAAGCCTGCTGCCGTTTTTGTCTGCAATCCCAACAACCCGACCGGCATTCATCTGAAAGAGGAGGAGGTGCGTCAGATTGCCGAGACCATGGACAAATGCGGCCTGCTTGTACTGGACGAAGCCTATCGGTCTTTCGTGGACGAGTGTTGGCCATCGCATCCACTGCTGTGCATGGAAAACGTCTTATTGCTTCGATCCATGACCAAAGACCACGCCCTTGCAGGTCTACGGCTTGGATACATGCTTGCGTCAGACGTTATTGTCAGACAGGTTGGCCAATACCAGTACAGCTGGAGCGTCAATGCACCGGCTCAGGCTGCCGGAATCACTGCGCTCAGTCAACAGGAGCATGTTGAACTCGGCAGGCAGATGGTTGTCGCCAGCAAGAAGTTCCTCAGCAGTGCTCTCAGCGTTATTGGATTGGAATGCATTCCTTCCACCGCCAACTTCCTCATGATCAGGGTGGGTGATGCTGCTCGTATTCGTCTGGAACTCTTGAAGAAGTACAAGATCTGCGTGCGAGACTGTGGTTCGTTCGGCTTGCCGGATTACATCAGGGTTGGAGTGAGAAACAAGCAGGACAGCCGTCGGCTTGTTCAGGCTCTGAAGGAGGTAGTTTCAGACAAAGATGGCTAGATGGTTTCTGGTCAGACACGGGGAAACGGACTGGAACTCTGGGGGTCGCATCCAAGGGCAATTGGACACGCCACTGAACGAGACCGGGCTCATCCAGGCTCGCTGTCTCCGTCTGCGCCTGGAGTCGATACCCTTCACGGCGGCGTACTGCAGCGATCTTTGCAGGGGCTCAGACACGGCGAGAACCATCCTTCTGGGCAAGAGTCTTCCCCTTGAGGAAATGCCGGAACTACGGGAGAAAAAGTTCGGAGAGTGGGAGGGTATGACTTTCCTCGATGTGGAGGCCCGGTTTCCAGACTTGTATCACAACGGATTGATGACTGGAGATCCTTCATTCGCTCCGCCCAGCGGCGAAAGCGACCTTCAGCTCTACTTGAGGGCGAAGGCCGTAGCGGAGCGGCTAAAGCAGGCTCACACTGCCCACAGCGGGAACATACTGGTGGTCACTCACGGAGGAACTCTGCGTGCTCTGATCACATGTCTGATTGATCTTCCCGCAGAAAAGATGTGGCGGTTAAGGTTCGCCAATGCCGGGATTTCCGTTGTCAGCGTCTTCGACGAAAGAAGTGCCGTCCTGGACGTGCTTAATGACACCAGCCATCTGGCAGATGATTTTCGAGTATGACGGGAAGGCGAACTGAGGAGATAATTCACGCCCTGTTTTGCACCATTGCTTTCGCAGTAACCTGTTTCTTCATGCCGATACCCGAAAAGCATCTCACTGCTTGCGTAGCAGTTCTTGCCATGCTCAGGGAGAATGACAAGTAGGCTGAACCACTAAGTCGATACAGGGATACTAACTACTGCATGGCAGGGTTGAAGCCTTGACAAAGGAACTCATTCTCATTCTTGGAGGTGCACGTTCGGGCAAGAGCGCCTTTGCCGAAAGGCTTGCCCGTCAGGGAAGGCGGGTGCTGTTCGTCGCAACAGCGGAGGCACATGACGAAGACATGAAACGCCGCATTGCCACCCATCGTGAGCGGCGTCCTTCGGCCTGGAACACTCTGGAGGAACCCGTGGATCTGGTTGCGGCGCTTCGCCCCGTTCTTGATCGCTATGACACGTTTCTGCTGGACTGCCTCACCCTCTGGGTCAGCAACCTGCTGCTCAGCAAGCGGAACAACGGGAACGCAAGCACTGAAATTCTGGCCTCTACCGGGGAGTTGATGGATCTTATCGAAAAAACGGAGGCAACCTGGATACTGGTCAGCAACGAAGTCGGCTTGGGCATCGTGCCGTCTTCAGTGCTGGGTCGCGCCTACCGTGACACTCTGGGACAAGTGAATCAATCCGTGGCATCCCGCGCAAACAGAGTCTGTCTCATGACAGCAGGCCTGACTCTGGAATTGAAGTCCTTGGGTGCTCGTCCTTACACCGAATGGGACTTCGACCCTTTATCGGTTGACGCGGAAGCCGGGCAATGAGCAAAACGACCTTATTCAGAAAAGTTCGCCATGAGTAGTGGTCCCTGAGCAGGACGTAGCGAGTTGTGTGCAGACGGCCGAAGACATATGGGCGTCGATGAACCTAATCTCAAGGGCGGCCTCACCGAGGTCCCGGGATCGTGCACGTACGCCGAGCGGCCCCAAACCAGGGGATTCAGGTGTCCCGAAAGTATTGAGCTAGAATGAACGTTTTTTCTCCCTCGTGAGGTAGCCATGCCTGCCTACTCACTTGAACCACGGCCCGTCCCATATGTCGAGACCGAGTTCCGGCGGATCGCGACCCCGCTGCCTGTCCCCGAGTCGGTACCTCTGATCCAGCGTTTGCAGGCCGCCGAACCCCGCGCGATGCAGGGTCAGCCGCCGGTGATCTGGGACCGGGCCGAGGGTTTTCTGGTTCGGGATCGTTGGGGTAATCAATGGATCGACTGGTCGTCTGGGGTCCTCATCGCGAATGCCGGCCACAACGCTCCACACGTCAACGAGGCGATCCGAAAGCAGGTCGAGCACGGCCTGCTTACGAACTATTGCTTCCCGAGCGAAGCCCGTCTGGCCCTTGTCGAGCGGCTGGCTTCGCTGCTGCCGGAACCGTTGAAGAAGGTATTCCTTCTCACGACGGGATCTGAAACCGTGGAGTGTGCGATCAAGCTTTGTCGCACCTACGGCGCGAGTGTCGGCAGTTCACGGAAGAACTTTCTCATCTCGTTCGCAAACGCCTTCCACGGCAGGACCCTGGGCTCCCAGCAGGCAGGCGGAATCCCGGCACTGAAGGAGTGGATCGGCCATCTTGATCCGGGTTTTGTCCAACTCCCGTTTCCTGACGGCTTTCGGCAAACGGATACGAGCTTCGATAGGTTCGAGCGGGGACTGCGGGAGCAGGATGTTGACTTCGATACAGTTGCGGGTGTGATACTCGAGACCTATCAAGGAGCAGAAGCAGCGTTTGCACCCGTAGGCTTCATGAAAAACTTGAGGAAGTGGTGTGATCGTCACAAGGTATTGCTTGTGTGCGATGAGGTGCAAGCGGGTTTTGGTCGTACGGGTACTTTCTGGGGCTTCGAGCACTACGGCATAGTGCCGGATCTGGCCTGCTTCGGAAAGGGAATCACCGGTTCACTGCCCTTGGCGGCGGTGGCGGGCCGCTCAGACGTGATGGACCTGCATTCTCCGGGCAGCATGACTTCGACTCACACGGGCAACCCGGTTTGCTGTGCCGCCGCGCTTGCGAGTATCGAGACAATTATCGATGAGGACTTGACGGGAAATTCACGCCGAATGGGCGAGGTTCTTCACACTAAACTTCACGACCTGAAAAAGGAATACGAAGAGGTAGCCACGGTGTTGGGCAAAGGCTTGGTCGCGGGATTCGTGATTGAGAATCCACAAACAGGTGCACCGGATGGCGCTTTGGCATTCGAAATCGTGAGGCGTTCGGTCGAGAAAGGACTGTTGATGTTCAGTCCTGTCGGTCCCGGTGGAGGCACGGTCAAGATCTGTCCTCCTCTAATGATTACCGAGGAGGCTCTTGACGACTCGCTGGCTGCATTTCGAGAGGCGGTCAAGGAGGCAGTAACAGCCCATAGCGCTGAACCGATTGGTGTCACGTAGCTTCTTCGCTGTACTACCGGATAGCATCCATGCTCTCCCAACTGTCTGCGCTCTGGACACGCTCGGGCGATGACTCCGGTTTCTGCGGGCGCAACTTCACATAGGTTCAGAGCTTCGGCATCGGCCCTCTGTTGCGGCATTGCTTGCCGCCGCAAAGTGAAGACGTCAACGGGGCTACGAACAATTGATTGAGCCGACTGGCGTTTTCTCCGAAAGAAGTATCGTCCAGGAAACGGGGCAGCCAAGCTATCGCCCAGTCCATGAACAGGTCCTATTGGATCCAGAAAGGTTTCCGCTCCTCGTAGGTTTGCTCGCCTAGACGATCGTTGATCCGCAAGGCGATCTGATAGCGTCCCGGCAAGAGCGCCTTGTCGAGGTCGAGACGGAACGAGGCCGGCAGCCAGCGGCGGGGATAGAATGGCGCGCCCTGCTCGTCTTGCGGCCGAAAGTTGAACAGCACCTTGCCCTCGTGGTCCAAAAACTGCAACGTGGCGTGAACATCGAAGGAGTTCGTTTCCGTCAGCCGATAGCCCGTGATGAAGAACTCTCCCCAGATCGTGTCTCCCGGACGAAAAAGGGCTTGCTCGTACGGTGTGCCTCCTTCTGTCCTTGTCAGTACGAACCGGCGAATGGTCAATTCTCTTCCAGGCGCGACGCTCTCGCCTCGCACGCGAATAGCCACCTTGCGCTCGACCGTTGCTGGCTTCAGTTCATCGGTTACTCGGACGGTAACGGTGTAGAGGCCTTCCTCTGCGTGGTCAGGAATCGCTGGCGAATGTCGAATGATCGGCCGCCAATTCTTGTCCTGCGGAGCAAGTTCGGTGTCGACACTCCCTGCCTCGGCCATCACAAAGCGGTCCCCGGAAGGCCCGAATGAATCGATGCGCCAGGTGATCCACACCCGGTCGAATTCGCCGCGGCTGTAGCCGTCCACCAGGAACCGCAGATGCACCGTCTCTCCCGGGAAGAAATCACTGTCAAGAGGGATCGGGTAGCCGTTCTCACTATCGAGGATGTCGGCCTGAGTGATGGAGAAGGGCTTGGGAGGCTTCTTGCTGCGCTGGCGGCGCTGAGCCTCCGCCGGATTCGTATACACCGAACCAGCCAGCATCACGGCCAGCGTCATCAGCGCCGCCAAGCTACGCCTGAACGACCATTCCTGCCGAAGCAGTCTCATACCTTGATCTTCGTTCTTCCGAGCGCTGTAGGGTCACCTTGCCCGCGCGATACTCGTATACCTCTTTACGCCTCGCATCGAATGCGCGTTTCACCAAGGCCGGAATATCGAGTGCGGACTCCGCTGCATCAAGTTCTCCGACTGTCGAGAAGATACGCGGGCTCTTTGGAAGATAGAGGGGGCAGCAATCTGTGAACGGCTCGCTCGAGATTTCGTAGGTCCCGATTCTACGTGCAGTGTCGAGGATTTCCTGTTTATCATCGCCAGCGAGCGGTCGGTAGACAGGCATCGTCGCGACCCCTCCAACAGCTTCCATGTTCTGCAGAGTTTGGGAAGCGACTTGCGCGATGCTGTCGCCGGTAACAGTACCGTGAGAACGGGTGTGGCGGGCGATACGCTCGGCGATGCGCAGCATGATCCGGCGATAGAGCAGAATCCGCAAGGACTGAGGCGCCAACGCCACGACCTGCTGTTGTACTTCGGTGAAGGGTACCAGGAAGAGCTGTGATCTGCCCTGGTAAGGTGTCAACACTCGGACCAACTTTTGAGCGATCGGCGGGCTGTCCTCGCCCGGTTGCGCCGGGTTGCCGTAAAAGTGGACAAAACTAAGGCGTACGCCGCGCCGCATGATCTTGTAAGCGGCCACGGTCGAGTCGAACCCCCCGGACAACAGACATACCAGCCTGCCTGCGGTGCCGGTCGGCAACCCGCCCAGGCCGGGAATCTTTTCGGTGTAGATCAATGCGCGTTGATTCAAGATTTCCACATGGCAGGTGCTGTCGGGGTGGTCTAGGTCGACCTTGACGGGTCGGCCGGCCTCACGCGCTCTTTCCTCGATACGGCGTCCGAGTTGGTGATGGATATCGGCCGCCCGGAACGGAATATCCTTCCGCGAACGTTTGGCGCGGACGGCAAAGGTGTGGAACGAAGCCTTGAGCATGAGTTCCGCGCCGTGTTCGACAATTTGGTCGAATTGGGGTGGGAACTCCTGAGCAATTGCTAGGTAAGCAATACCGGGGACCTTCCTCAGCCGCTGAACAGCCTCGTGGGTAATCGTTTGCGGGTTCTCATCACCGCTGGCGTCAAGCCAAGCTAGTATGCGGTTCTCTTCATGACGGACGGTCCGGATCGGAAGTCCATCCAAAGAATACTCAACAGCTTCTTTTAGTTTTGAAATGAAAAACTTACGGTTGTATCCTTTGAGCCAGATCTCATGGTAGTGGAGAATCAGGACCGGCATAGAGAAAAATCCGGTTCAGTAGAGGTCGGCAACTCATTATAACGACGGATCATGTATGTAGTTCTGTTCGTTGTAGGCTTTTGGGGAACGCCGGAGAGCGGTGCCGGTCACACCTCGTGCGCTAGGATAGGGATGAGGCGAGTCAGGGTTTACCGTGGAACAAAATGATTTCATGCAGGGTTCCGCCTCTACCGGGCTGGCGGTTCTGGATCAGTTGGAGAACAGGTTGCAAGGCGCAATCGAGCAATTTCGAGTCTCGCGTCAGCGACAGATGGTTGCTGAACAAGACGCAGCCAAAGCTAAGAATCAGTTGGCCCAAAAGGAAGAGGAGATCCAGCGCCTGGCCCGAGAAGTAGAGGAGTTATGCTCCGAGCGCGACCAGGTACGACAACGCATCGAAACTTTACTTGGCCAAGTCGAGGCTCTAGGAGCTTAGTTCCGAAATCCGTCGCCGTGATCGCAATCCCTTTTTGAGGGCAGGATTCGTATGAGTGCCAGTAGCACTACAGAAGTCAGCATCTTCGGTCAGACATATTACATTCAGGCTGGCGGGGACGAAGATCAAGCCCGCCAAGCGGCCAATCTTGTGGACAAGAAGATGAATCTGATCGCCTCTCAAGTCCGTACCTCCGATCGCTTCCGCGTGGCAGTCCTCGCGGCTCTGCACTTGGCGGATGAATATCTCACTGCCCAGCATCACTTGATGGGACTTGAGCAAGGTGTGGCGGCGAAGGGCGAGAGGCTCGCGGCGCTCCTGGACGAGCTCGACAAGGCTGACGAGGCAGTGTCCGGTTAACATTCTCCGGCGAGGCGCCGTATCCAGCAATGTGCTCGCCGGATATGACTCAAAGCAAAGCGGCCTTCCGGTAGCCACCGGATTGCTCCCTATGCATCATGAAAATCCTTTTCATCGGAGATATCGTGGGCAAGCCGGGGCGCCGTGTCGTAAAGGAGCGCACTGCCGACCTCGCTCAGCGGGAAGACATCGACCTCGTCATCGCCAACTGTGAGAACAGCGCTGCGGGCTTCGGCGTCACGCCTCCGTTGGCTGATGAATTGCTCCACTCCGGCATCGATGTCCTCACGAGCGGCAATCACATTTGGGACAAGCGAGAGATTATCAGCTATCTCGATTCTGAGCCGCGCATTCTGCGTCCTGCTAACTACCCCGCAGGAGCGGCAGGTCACGGCGTCTATGTCGGCACAACGGCTCGAGGGGTCCGCTACGCCGTTCTGAACCTGCAAGGGAGAGTTTACTTGCCTTACATCGACTGCCCGTTTCGCAAAGCCGACGCTTTGTTGCAGTCGATTGACCCGGATGTGAAAGTCTGCGTCGTCGATTTTCATGCCGAGGTCACAAGCGAGAAGATCGCCTTCGGCTGGTACCTCGACGGACGTGTCGCGGCGGTGATCGGCACTCATACGCATGTGCCCACGGCCGACGAGCGTGTCCTGCCGCAAGGCACGGCTTACTTGACGGACGTCGGAATGACGGGTCCTTACAACTCCGTTATCGGCATGGAAAAGGAAGCCTCAATTACCCGCTTCCTCAGTGCGCTCCCTGGACGTTTCGAACCGGCGCGGGGCGACGTTCGCTTTTCCTCCGCCATCATCGACGTGGACGAATCCAGTGGCACGGCACGGTCGATCGAAAGAAGAGTTCTGAGATAGGATAGACCGGAACCAACCACATCAATCCAGCCATGCGGCAGAACCACGCGCAGCAATGTCCGCATCCTTCTCAGGTAATCCCACCACTCCCATAACCCAACGCCCCTTCTGTAACACGAGCACGTCGTCGTTCCCGTCCTTGCCGAAGTATCCACCCATGTGGGCCAGGTATTTCGGTTCTGTCATCGCTGCCCGATAGTCATTCAGCAGCAATGCCGCTGTCGTGACGGAGTCCGCTTGTACGAGAAACTGTCGCCACTTCTTGCCGTTGCGATCATAAAAGGCCAGGTTGCCCCCGGGCAGGAACTCTTTCCCCAGCATCTGATCGTCGATAATTTCGACGCGGATACGATCTTGCGAGGGGAAACGACGTGTCTCATCGCGCGGCTTCTGAACGGGAGGTGAAGCGCTGTCCATCTTCGGTTCCTTTGGCGCGTCGCCTGGGATGTCGCAGGCCGCAAAAAGGACAACCAACGCCGCTAGAGCCGGCTTTCGCATGGTTCTTCCTCCTCATGCTCTACAAGTTCGACCGATGTTCCGATGGAAACAACTCCTCCTTCGACAACCTTGCCGTAGACGCCCCCTCGACAGTCCGGTGAAAGCGCTTCTTGCAAACCCTCCGCCGCGGCGTCCATCAATCGGCAGGGCCGCGTCTCGCCTATCACGTGGATCATCACGTCGCCCAAACGCAGCCGACCTCCGATAGACTTTGAGAGCGAAAGTCTTTCGACGACCACGTTCGCACGACGCGTTCCGTCGCTTAGTTTGTGCCCCAGGTCGTGGCAGGTGGCACGCCACTTTTCCTCTTCGATAAGGGTCACTTGGCGGTTTCCGCCTCCGGCATGGTCGCCTTCCAGCCCCTTACCTACAATGGCTTCCGCTGATTCGACCGAGCGAACCGGGTTGCGTGCTGAAGGTCTTAAATAGATTCCAACGACTCTCCCCATCGTTTTTGCGCCCTCAAGAACTCTATGCTGATCGTAACTCCGATGCTGCCTCTGTTATCGGGACCATTTCACGCTATTCCCCGACGCAGTGCAACATGTGCTGCCAGAACTCTTCACCCTCGATCGATTGCTCGGTTTTGCCGAAACCACCCTCCTCGTAGCGAGTAACGGCGACCATCTCGATCTTCGCGCCGCAATCACAAATGATGACGTGTTTGAAACGCTTTTCCTGCAGTGCCAAAATTCTATTGCCTCCTCTTGGTTGCCGCGATCAAGTTGAAAGTCCGCTCCCAGTACAGTGCAGTCCTAAGGTGACGATTACCTCATTTCCTGCGAATGTGACATCAGCAATTTACGGTAACTTTCCAATGAAGAAAGCTGACTGCCGCCAGAGCTCACCTCAACTTCGCACCTCTATGGGTGCAGCGCGGCGACACCATCTTCCAACTTGTGAAGCGCCGTCACCTCCTCTTGTGAAAGCGCCCGGTCGAACACTGCCGCCTCATCGAAAAGGCCCACGTAATTCACCCCAATCCGAAATGCCGCCTTCTGCATATCCCACGTGAAAACCTCCTCAATGCCTTCGGATGTACCCTGCAACTGTCCGTCGAGATACAGCTTCGCGACGCCCGTGGCCGTTCCAAGGTCGGAATAGGTGGCCACCACTTGCGTCCACTTGCCTCGCTGAAAGGGATGCTGCGAGACCACGACCAAACGGTTCAGGAAATCGGGGTTGTCGTTCGGTTGGAGTTCTTCGGGGTTCCACGCCTTCAGATCGCCAAAAACCCCTAGCCGGAAGTGCCGTGGCGTGTCGTCTCTTGTAAAGTCCACCCAAACTGCGCTGTCGTTGTAGGCTGAATCGGTAACCTGAATCGGGTCGCAGTAGCCCGGTTCCAGGTCCTCGTCGGGATTCAGGTTGAGCCAGAACGAAACCGACCCGGTCCAGTTCCCCTCCATAAAGCTCACGTTGTCTTCACCGCGATAGAAGATCGCGTGAACATTCTTTTTGTTGAACTTGAGCGCATAACCGAAACGGCCGCCTTCGACGATCTCTACATCCGGATTGCCGATACCCGGCAACGCTTTGTCTTGCTCGTCATAGCTCGGCGCGGTGTAGATGCGCCGGTCTCCCTTGGCGAAAGCCGCGTCCGGCCCATCGTCGAACGACGCGTGGAACGTGAGGGCCTGCTTCAATGCGTTGACAGCCGATGAAGCTGTCATTGAGGATTCTGCAGCGCTTTCATCTTCCTCAATCGGCGAACAACCGATCAAGACCAGAACAGCAGCCACTGCCGGAATTGCTAACCTTTTCCATCCCATGCTCCGCCTCCTCAAGCGTAATAAACGGCAAGCAACCGATCAGTGTAACGCGGACGTCACACGGTCGGAGAAGTCCTGAATACGGAACTTCTCATTCAAAGCAATCCCTATGCAGGCGCCACGCCAACAGAGTTGCGAACGGACGATTGGGAGCACGTCATGGAGTGTCAACAATAGTGGTTCCGTCCGGCATCACCTTGCCGATGTGCCGGCTAGAGCTCGAACGCCAGACCAACAGTGCCCCAAATCCCTGCTGCACGGAACCCGTACTCGAAATACTCCCGGTCAAATACGTTTTCGATCTTGCCGAAGACTCTCAAACTTCGTCGGTCCGTAAGTGGCCATTTGTAACTTGCCGTCACATCCGCTTTCATGGGCCCATCGAAGAGAAAAGCTCGTGTACCGAAAGACGTAAAGAACGGTGCAGGGAACTCCGACGCCGCAAAAAAGTCGAACGCGGCTTCAACCCTCTGGCCGAACCTTTGCAGCAAGTTCAACGTGAACATGTGGTCGGAGACGAGGAACCTCTTGAAGAAATCCCCCGTTGCCACCGAAGAAGTCGCCTCGTCGGCGTTCGTGTAGGTGTAGGAAGCTCGCAAGTCGGTTCCGCTGGACGGAGCAGCCGCCAGACTCACTTCCACTCCCCTTGTCAGCCCACCGCCCGAATTTCGGTATCCACCGAAGCGTCCGAACGGATCGGTTGCCGGGTTGATGCCGCCCGCGAAGTCGAAGATGATGACCTCTTGCAGACGTGTATAGAAGTACGTGGCGCTCAAGCGGACCCGGTTTCCGGCGAGCCATTGATCCAGCCCCGCATCAAACGCCGCGGTCCGTTCCGGGCTGAGGCGCGGGTCGCCGAAGGGACTGAAGGAACTGAAGAAAAATGACGACCCGAACCGTTGAAACAGTGACGGAGCTTTGAAGGCGTTTCCTGCATGCGCACGCACCTTGGTCCCCGACTCCGAGAAGTGATAGGAAACCGACATGTCTCCGGTGTAGGCACTCTTGGGCGCGTTCAGTGAGAACCCGTCGAACGGTGATGCGCCTCCCGTAAATTCCGGCTCCGACACACGGAAAGTCTGAATACGCCCACCAAGAGAGAATTGCAATCGGCTGTCGAGCCAGCGGAATTGATCCTGGGCAAAAACGGATTGGTGCTTCTGCTCACTCCCGATGCTTGTCTTCACTCGCAAAGACGGATCGGGGTTTTGGTCGGACGACGGCGAATCGTAAAGTTCCCGTTCGAATTCATATCCGAAAGAAAACAGTTGGTGCCGGCCCTGTTCCCAGTCGGCCCGTACTTGCAGCGTATCGATGTTCGCATTGAAGGAACTTGAATTGTTGAACATCGGTTCGAACCGGATACCTCCCGGTCCGTCTCTGTAGTTGCGGTTCGTCTCCAGCCCCTGATAGCCGATGCGGAATGAACCTCGAGTACCGAGTTGCTGCATGTACTGCACGGCGCCGACGAAGAACGATGAAGAATGCCTGCTGTCTGGATCGTTCAAGTCAGGAACGAACGTAGATCTGCCGATCTGGAATGGTTGTCCTCTTTCGAGAAGGCGTTGCTGATCGACCGGCAGAGGGGTCGCTCTGGGAAGGCCGGTTGCCGGCAGGTTTGCTGCGGCCTCATCGGGTATGAATCCACTGTCGTTCAACTGCAGGAATCCGTCCGATGCCATAATGCGCCCGCTCAGGCTGGCCGACGGGTTCAGCGTATATTGCACGGCTCCGTGTATGCCGGAGTTGCGGTGTGCATCTTGGCCGTCAATCCCGTTGGTCACGTTCAGATGGGTAAGACCAGCACTGAAGTTCAGCCTGTCTTCAAGCGCTGCTCCACCGAATCGCGCCAAGCCTCGCGCCATTCCAAGCCCGCCGCCTTCACCCAGGATCTCGCCGTGAAGCCGTCCGCCGCCGTGGTCGGTGACGATGTTGATCGCTCCACCGGTCGATCCGGAACCGTACATCGTCGAGCCACTCCCACGGAGCACCTCTACTCGATTCGTGCTCACCACCATCAGGTCATCCAGCAATGGTGATGCCGAACCGCCAATATCAGCGCCGTCGCGCAGCCGGAACCCATCGAGCAGCACCGCTGTGTCTTCGGCTCGCATCCCCCGGATCTGAATCGCCGTTTGGCCACCCGGACCCCGTTGCCGCCGCACGCGCAGTCCCGGGATCAGCCGCAGGCTCTCTGCCAGCGAGTACTCGTTGCGCGCATCCATCTCTGCCCGATCTACCGAATCGAGTGCTTTGGACGTCTGCTCAGCGGTCAGTGGCGTCGTTGAGGCGGTGATGATGACCTCTTCACGGAGTTGATCGAGCGGAAGGCTGATGTCGAGTGGTTCGGCATCCGAGCCTACAACGACTGAACGTGAAATCGCACGAAATGAGTCAGGCCCCGCCGCTTCGACGATGTACTCACCTGGTGCGATCGCGCCGAATAGATATCTGCCCTGCTCGTCTGTTGAGGTTGAGAGCTGAAAGCTCCCATCGCGGGCATAGATCGAAACCGTTGCTTGAGCAATCGACGCTCCCGACGGATCGGTGACGATCCCTTGAAGAGATCGAGCTTCTTGTGCCAAAGCCGCCGACAGAGCTGTGAGCGTAAAGAAAACGCCTGACGCGAAAAGAAAACGAATCCTACCCCGGCGGGATGTACTTCGCATCCCGCGGACATCCTGCATGGCCATGGAAGATACCTTTCTCCGCGTAGAAGAAAGGTATCGGTGGTGTGAAGGCTATTCCTGGACCGATCATTCCGTCTCCTCGCGGAATCCGAATCATGAATGCTTGCAGGTAGGTCTCCTGGCTCGTGGGTCTCGAAGGCCGCAATGCCTTCTGTGCGTGCGCCGACCTTCCCCAGCCGTAACCGGCCAAGTGGTGATTTGGCGACCGCTTCCCACTTACAGTGGCGGGACCGCGCCGGATTTCACACCGGACTTCCCTGTTACGCCCAAATGGGCACCTGCAAGCCTGAAGCGCCAGAGTGGGACAACGACTGCCTCACTCAGACTTGTTTGAGATTATCGGCCGGATTCGTGTGTGTCAAGCGCGGGCGAGGGCCAGGATTCGTTCTACACGGTGTCGGCGTTTGCAGAGAACCAGATTCGACCTGAGCAGTGGCAGGATTGCAAGATGAGTCCAATCCACTTGAGGTGCCGCAGATCGACAGGTTCAGGATGTAACATTTTGGGTCCGCCGGACGATAAGCCGGTTTCTGTGCCTTGGTGGACCAAGGCGGCAGCCATTCAACTAGGTCCGGCATTACTGCCGGACTCATGCAACCTACCCGGGACTCGAACGCGACGGGACGCCGCTTGTCCCCTATTTGGTCTTGCTCCTCGTGGGGTTTACCCTGCCACCCGAATCGCTCCGGGCGCGGTGCGCTCTTACCGCACCATTTCACCCTTACCCGGCCGAAGCCCGGCGGTATGTTTCTGTGGCACTTTCCGTGAACCGCCTTTGAAAACGGCCCCCCGGCCGTTAGCCGGCACGATTCCCTATGGAGACCGGACTTTCCTCCCCGCCGAAGACGACGCGGCGGCCGCCTGTCCGGCGGACCCACCAGGATTCTATCACTAGCCTGCAAGTCTCACCACGCGGCGAGGTGAAGTGTGTGAGAGAGCCGTCAGGACGAGGCGCGAGCCGCTTGGCGCGCGCAGGTGTACTTGAAAGTACATCGAGCACTGCAAGCAAGCGCAACGATGTCATGGCGGTCGTATCGCGTGCTTCGGCCGTCGGGTGGTGAGACATGCAGTCTAGTACTTCCCGGAGTCCACCGGATTTGAGCGCAACGGAGTGAATGGGAGATGGGCACAGCAAGGAGCGCGGAGACCGTCAAGGCAAGCTGACGGATCAAAACGAGTGTGACTGCGAAGCTCTTGCCTGTATGGCACCATAAAGGAACACCCCCCTGGCGTCACTCGCCTTCCCGCTTTCTCGTTCGACAAGTTTTTGCATGGACACCCGTAAGAAGATCCTCACTCTTGAGGAAACACGGCAACGCATCCAATCGCTGTCTGCCGTAGGCCAGGTGATTGCCGTGGCTTATGGCTGGTTCGATATCATCCGCGCCGAGCACGTCGAGGCGCTGGCGCAAGTCAAGCAGGGATGTGATTCGTTGCTGGTCCTCGTTCGTCCCGACCGGGACGAACGCCCCACGGTGCTCGATCAGTCGTCTCGGGTCCAGCTTGTCGCGGCGTTGGGCGTGGCGGACAGCGTGGTACTCTGTGACGAAGCTGAGCAGGAGGAGCTGCTCCAACTCCTCCCATCCGCCGGTTCGGCGGACGCAGAGAAGTCGGTTACCGGCAGCGTCGTCGATGATGTCTTACACCGACACGGGCGCAAGTAGGAACGCACCTCGCATCCTCATCGTTCGCCTGAGTTCGATGGGGGACGTGATTCACGCTCTCCCGGCGGCAGCCCGTCTGAAGCGAACGATCCCGGGGATGGAGTTGACGTGGGTCGTCCGTGAGCGTTGGCGCACGTTGCTCATGGATAACCCTGGCGTTGACCGCGTTATCGTGCTGCCGGCCGGGAAATCTCGTCGCGGTCCTTTCCGCTTTGCGGCATTGCGGGAACTGGCAGCGGCGCACAGGCTGCTGCGCGAGCACCGTTTCGACGTCGCGGTAGACTTTCAAGGGCAGCTCAGATCCGCGGCAGTGACCTTCTTCAGCCGGGCCGATAAGGTGTTCGGCTTTCCGGGTAGCGAAATCCGTGAGCCCCTTGCAGCGGCGTTTTATTCAGAAAGTGTACCCACAGACTCTGCCCACGTCGTCGACAAGAACCTGGATTTGGCGAGAGCCGTCGAGCAGAGTCTGCGATCAGAATGGGACGTTCGCACACTGGCGGCGGATGCCGCGGTCGAGTTCCCGCTGCCGCCCGGCAAGCCTGAGCCGTATCTGCCGCAAGGAGACTATGTCCTCGCAAGCCCGTTCGCCGGTTGGAAAGCCAAGGAGTGGCCACCGGAATACTTCGCCGAGCTGGCAATGATTCTGTTCCGGGAAACCGGGATGCCGCTCGTAATCGACTGTGCGACGTTTCACCGGCATGAGGCGCAAGCAATTGTTGAACAGGCGCCGGCCGGCGCAACTCTGCTGCATCCGTCGTCCGTAGATGGCTTGATGGCAGCGACGCGGCGGGCGCGGGCTGTGGTGGGTGTCGACAGCGGTCCCCTGCACCTTGCTGCGGCTCTGGGCCTTCCCGGCGTCGCGGTCTTCGGTCAGACCGATCCCGCGCGTAACGGACCGTACGGTTCCACTTTTCGCGTGCTCCGCGACTCCACAGCGGTCACCAGCTATAAGCATGAGCAACGGCCTGATCCCGTCATGCGGGCTGTCAGCCCGAGCGATGTGTGGGAAGTACTCTCGCCCATGCTCCAACGGAACCGCTCTGTATGAGAGGGGTCCGAAGGCACGATCCCTGTCAGCGGTAATGGATTTGCTTGAGGAGAGTCCGAGGGTAGGCTTTGCTTCGCCGCCGGGCACTCTTCATTCACGGCGCATCGAGTTCCTGAAAGGGCTCATCGGTTGGCCATTGCCGGTCGAGGCAAATTGGTCGGCCCCGACCGGATTGCGCAAAGGTTTTACGATAGAGAGGACCATGCGCCTCCAACATATCTCTTGCGCCGTTCTTATTACACTTTCGCTTCAGGGTTTTTCGGCGCAAGCCGAGACGAAGCCGCTTACGCAAAGCGAGGCCGTTCCGATTTACAACAGCATTGGGGATCGTATGGAGGCCACTTCAATGGCTGCGCCGGAGTTGGCGCACGCGGGGGCTCCGCTTCTGGAGAACGTCCGCCAAGCCTCAGAGATGTTGCAGGTCGGTGTCACACGCAACCACCTCGGAGTCATCTACAAACTGCTGCTGAACGCCAGGATTTATGTCCAAATCGCGGAAACCGTGCCTCGCACCAACCCTTTCAGTAACGAAGTCCAGCGGCAGTTGGCGGAGTTGCGAATTGATGTCGACGAGATCGAACAGCATTTCCGGGTCTTGCTTGACGTGAAGGAAGAGCGGCTCCGCAATGCAGACCGCGACAACTTGGTCCGCTATGCCGAAGCGAACAGTACAGTCGGCCCGCCTTCGCCGGAAGAACCGCGCGTGGTTTTTCTCGGCGACTCCATCACTGATGGCTGGACCTTGAATCAGTACTTCCCGGGTCGAGACTACATCAACCGTGGGATCAGCGGGCAGATCACTTCGCAAATGCTGGCTCGAATGAAGGCCGACGTTCTTGACCTCGAGCCGGAAGTGATGGTTCTTCTTGCCGGTACCAATGACATCGCTCGCGGCATTTCGCAGCAGACGATCCGTGACAACCTCTCGCTGATCGCGGACCTGGCTGTCGCTCACGGTGTCACGCCGGTCTTCGCGTCGATACTTCCGGTCAGCGACTATCACAAAACAAACAATCCGAATTACGAAAGGACGCCGGATCGTCCGCCCGCCACGATCCTTGCATTGAACCAGTGGATTGCCGACATGTGCGGGCGGCGCGGCTTTGTTTATCTCGACTACTTTGCGAAGACGGTCGATCCGGATGGATATCTGCAAGCCGACCTCGCCGCTGACGGCCTGCATCCTGACGGCGCCGGCTACCAGGTCATGGCGCCGCTTGCCCATGATGCCATCATGCGAGCGCTGGAATCGAGAAAGTCGGCTCCGAAGAGAAAGCGCTTTGGAATTTTTTAACCGGACGGATATACGGATATAGCGTGCGTTTTTCAACAATGCCTTGCCTCACCTTCATCCTGCTTCTTGCGGTCGCGCCTTCTCTCGACGCGGAGTTTCTACGTGTTGAAGTTGCCTTTCAGGATTCGGGATGCGTCTCCTGCATCGCCTCTCTCGAGGGTCGACTGGGCCGCGTGCGCGGAATGGAGAGGGTCGAGATCGACTCCGATCGTGGTGTAGTGATCATGCATCTTGCCCCGAAGAACCGTGTCCGCCTGACTCCGCTGCTTGCCCGCATCACGCAGGACGGAACGAAGATCCTCGACACGAAAGTCGAAGCGCGGGGCGTCATCGAAAGCTTGCAGCAAGGGCTTACGTTCACGCCTGCCGGGCTCAACCAGACTTACCGTCTCTCATTGGAAGGCGAAGCGGAGGGAGCTATTCCCGAATCGAGCTTTACATACAGGCTTCGAGGGAGCGTTGAGGAAACCGGGCCAGGGTCCGAACCGCTCTTGACGGCTAGTACGATGAAGTCCGAAGAAAGTAGCGGCGGCCGATGATACAGCTTGAAGCTTCTGCCCTGGCGCGGGAAGGAAGAGGTGGGTCGATGATGAGTAATGAAGAGATAAAGCGGTCTTCTTCCAGGCGGTCGTTCTTGAAAGCCGGTGCGATGGCCGCGTGCATCCAACCGCTTTCAGCGCTTGCGGAAGAGGCTGACCGCAATCCGGTTCCGCTCTCGGAAGGTCACGTTGCCGCTGTCAACCGCCGCAGGCGCATCGTCGTCCAATACGATGCTTTCAGCCAATTCGACGCCGACTTCCGACAGTGGATCGACTATCGCTTCCGTTACGCCGATGAGGCCGGTAGCCAGATCGACAGCCTGTGGTGGGACATCGGCGGGGATCCGGGCACGGCCACGTACCCCAGCAAGGTCCTGCCCGCTTTCAACTACAAGGCGCTCGATGCTTGGCGAGAGCAGGGAATCGACTGGGCCGGTGAGCTGATCGAGCAGACCCGGCAACGCAAGCTTGAAGTCTTCTGGAATCACCGCATCAGCGAAGTTGAACTCGCGCGGGAAGGCGGCCTCGAGATGAAGCGGATGAATCCGATCAAAGAGGCCAACCCCGACTGGGTGATCAAGACCTGGTGGTGGCAGGGAATGTGGAATCTCGCCGCGCCCGGCGTGAGGAGCTTCAAGATCAAGGTGCTGCGCGAGCTGGCGGAGAACTATGAGCTCGATGGCTTCCAACTGGACTTTGCTCGCCACATGCCGTGCCTCCCGCCGGGACGCCAGTGGGAGCTGCGCGGGCACGTCACCACGTTTGTCCGGATGGTGCGGGAGATGCTGCTCGACGTCGCCCGCAAGAACGGAAGGTCGATATTGCTTGCGGCCCGTGTTCCACGCAGCATCAAGGGCTGCCGGATCGACGGTTTGGATATCGAGGAGTGGGCGCGGCAGAATCTGGTGGACATCCTGACGCTGGGCTCGCGTTCGGTGGACGTTGACGTCGAGGGGTACCGCCGGGCGATCGATGGCCGCAACATCAAGCTGCAACCCTGTTTCGACGACCATCACACCACCGACGGCTATCGCAATCCGCCGATCGAAGTGTTTCGAGGAGCTTTTGCCAACTGGTGGCAGCAGGGCGCCGACAGTGTCGTGACTTTCAACTGGTCGAACGCACCGCCCGAAGACTGTGAGAAGATCGGCGCCCGCCCCGGCCCGCTCTCTCAACGGCAGGCATATCACGAGGCCGGCAGCCCGGAGACCCTGCGGTGGAAGGACAAGATCTTCTTTGTCGAGCGCCGTGGCGGATATCCGTGGTCCACGGGCTACTTCAATCACAACCGGGACTCTCCGCTGCCCCTCACGCTGGCCAACACGGGCCGGCCTGCCCGGCTGGCCATCCGGATCGCAGATCCCGTCCACACTTCAGCGGAGCGCGTGGATTCACTCCGCCTGCGCGCGGTGCTCTTCCGAAGGCCGGACCGATGGGACGTCGAGTTCAGGGATGGCGACACATTCGAGGCAAGGCTGAACGGTGTTCTGCTCCCGCCGCTGCTACGTGACCTCGCCTGGAAAGACCCTCAGATCTTTTCCCCCAAGCCGCAGCGCATTTCCGGGGGCAGCGGTATCTTCGAAGTCGACCCCGAGCAGAAGCTTCTGCGCCTGGAATGGAAGGTTGACCCGCGCCTGTGTCGGCAGGGCGAGAACCACGCCGAGATTCGCATTTCCCAACGGGCCCCGTACCGCCCCGGCGCGGAGATCGTTCTCGAGAAGCTGGAAGTCCACCTGCGCTACTTAGCCTGAAACCGCCTCAAGAAAAAGTCATTAGGAGACCTCGGGAGATGCCCACGTCACCTATCACCGAGGACGGCTGCATCCTATTCCCAATCCGAAGCACGTAAGCGGAGCAATCTATAATGCCTGCAGGAAAGTTCTGCGCCTCAACCAACCCGGCAACGATGTCAGGGTGTTCATGAGGACATATTGATTCCGCTCGTCAAGCCGGAGACAAACGTGTACGAGGAATGGAAGCGCGGCATCTTTGGGACCATGCATGCGAACGCACAACCTGGGAGAGAGCAATGACCGACGAGCTTATTGACAGGAACCCGGACATCCTGGGTGGCACACCCGTGTTTTCTGGCACCAGGGTTCCGGTACGCATTCTGATGGAGCATCTGGAAGCTGGCGACCGGCTCGACGAGTTTTTAGAGGATTATCCCACCGTATCGCGGGATCAAGCCATTGCATTGCTCGAACGCGCCAAGGCGATGCTGCTGGGTAGAGGGAATGAAGCTGCTGCTTGACGAATCCGTACCACGGCGGCTCGCCTCGTTGTTCCCCGGTTCGTTCGATGTGTACACGGTGCAGCAAATGGGCTGGGCGGGCTGCGGAAACGGCGACCTGCTGAGCCTTGCAGCCCGTCACGAGTTCGATGCTCTCGTGACGGTGGACCAAGGTATCGAGCACGAACAGAACGTAAGAGATCTGCCTGTTCCGGTCGTCATCATGATCGCCGCCCGAAACCGTTTACAGGAGTTGCAACCGCTTGTTCCCGGCGTGGTCGCCGCTCTGTCCGGAGACCTTCAAAAACGCATCTTCCATGTCTCCGCTTGAAGTGATTCAAGGTTGCATCGGCGCGAGAGGTCTGGTGACATTGTGACCGATCTCCAGATCACCGATGCTGAACCCCGTTCAGTTTCCGATGGTCCGCCACGCGGCGGAGTCCGGCCGGGCGCCGCTGACGATGCAGGCTGCGAAGCACAAGTGCGACGACGGGTGAGAGGGCCGCGGAAAGGTGCGATGCTGCATCAGGTCATGCAGCCCCGTCTGAAGTAACGTAAAGCAGGACGGGTCACCAGAGTCGGTGAACGCCGTAGCGGTCGAAGAGCGGGTCTATCGATATGAGGACGAGGTCGCGCGCCAGCGCTTGGGCGATGAGCATTCTGTCAAACGGGTCGCGATGTGGACCCGGCAAAGCGCCAGCGCGTGCAGCCTCTTCAACGGTGATTGGCAGTTTCGTGAAGTTCTGTCCGACTATTGCCCCAGTGATGTCGAGGGCCAACGCCTTCGCCCCCGGGAGTTTGCCGAGCCGATGCTTGGTGGTGATTTCCCAGGCCGACGCTGCGCTGACCATTACGTCGTTGCCGTCATCCGCAATCGCCTGCTGCGCAGGTAGCGACAGGCGGCTGTTCCCGGAAAGCCACCAAAAGAACGCATGGGTGTCGAGCAATAGCCGCAATGCTCAATCACCCTCCCAAGCAGCCAACTCCTCTTCCGGTAGCGGGTCGAAAAAGCTGTCGTCAAGTTTTATCCGGCCCTTCATGGAGCCGAATTGCCGCTTACCCTGCTTTTCGACACGCACAATCCGGGCCACCGGCTTGCCGTTGCGGGCAATGACAACCTCCTCGCCGCTCTCGACTTGAGCCAGCAGACGTGACAGATGGGTCTTTGCTTGATGGACATTCACAACTGGCATCACTGGTCCCTTGCAACAGGCTTAGCTAAGCATATGACTAATATGGTCTTCAGTCAAGCGGCCAAACTCATCCGCGTTTACTCTCCTCCCAAGCGTTGGACAACGGGAGTCCCGAGTGACTGATCTCCAGATCACCGATGCTGAACCCCGTTCAGTTTCCGATGGTCCGCCACGCGGCGCAGTCCGGCCGGGCGCCGCTGACGACGCAAGCCGCGATGCACAAGCGCGGCGGCGAAGCCGGGATGTTGTTCCGCGACGAGCTCAGGGCCAAGCTCGGCGCATTCAACCCTTGGATGAGCGCCGACGCGACCCGTCAGGTCATCGGGCGGCTCGAGGTGTCCCTCTGCGAAAGGGCATTCGCCGCCGTCGCTGCCGCCTAAGCCGCCGAGGCCGATTGAAACGCTCTCGCGCGGTAGAGATATTCGACGATGTTTCCTTCGTGGGGCTGCAACCAGTCCAGCTTTGTTGTCGGGATGGCGCCCAGGTTCAAGCGGTCGATGTCATCGGAATCGAGCAGCGCCTGCTGGAACTCGGGATCTTGGGTGATGCCGCTGCAGACCAGAGTGGGGCCGATGTTCGCCAGCATCTCGTCCTGCGGACATTCGACCACCGTCGCGAACGGGAACATGAACTCTTTCTTCGCGATCGGTTCTTCCGGGGAAGCGCAGTAGGCAAGCGTCGGAAGCAGGTAGCCGCAGTGCTCGCGAGTGATGGCGCGCGAGGTGCCCCGGACGTTTTGGACGAGATCGTCCGAGCCGGTGGCCTCGAGGTCCGCGTCGATTGCCGCTGAGACGGCTTCGGGAACGCCGGGAACGGTGAAGGCGGCCAAGCTGGCTTCCGGATGTTCGGGTGGAAGGGCTTCGATCTTCGCTAATTCCTGAGCGATGGCCTCCGCGATGGCCTTGCCGTGGCGAGGGACCCAAATACCGGAGCAGTTGATGCAACTGCGTCCGCTGTTGAGAGCGATGCTGTTGACGAAGATGTCGAGATACTTCTCCCAGTGATCCACCTCGTCCTCGCCGACGAGGATCTTGCTGTAGCCGGGCCCGTGGACTTGGATGCCGGGGTTGCCGGAGTGCTGGTCTACCGTGGCTTGGCTGCCGAACAGCATCGTTCGGCGGCAGGCCTGCAGCACGGCTGCGCCGACATCGCCTGCGCCCGCGTAGATGGAGAAGGCCCGCGCCGGCACGCCAGCCTGGATCATGGCCTGCGTCATGCGGTAGGGCGTCCACGGCTCCTGCGGGCCGGGTTTGAGGACAAGGCCGATCTGCATCGGGATGACCGGCATCCAGAGCGTATGGACTCCGGGAGAGTTGCTCGGCAGCACCATGCCGAGAACGTCGGTCTGGGCCTGATAGCTGAGCAACCGGCCGTCGGCGTCATAGCCGTGACCTTTCGTGAGGATATCCAGATCGAGTCCGCGCGTGAGCGAATCGAGAATGCGGTCCATCTGGCTGAGCACGAACGCGATCTTGTCCATGTTCATGCGGCACATGTGCTCGGGCAGGCCGGTGGTGGCCGATTGCTGGCGGACGAAATCGTCCGGTGTCTGTGAGCCATCGCCGAGCGGCAGTTCCGCGCTCATGAAGAGTTGACCGGCTTTCTGGACCATCGCAATCAGGTCGCGGCAGGGAATCTCGCGCAGAACGTCGCGAGCGGCTTTTGTCTTGCGCATGTCGCGCCGCACCATGCCGGGCAGGGCTTGGCTCACCTCGGCGATCGGCTCGCCGGTATTGAAGTGGACGACTTTGTCGACGTCCATGCTCTGATAGGGTTCCCCCCAGCGGATGAGTGGTACGTGGATCATGTGCAGGTTCCTTCGCTCAGAGGCCGGCCTCTGACGATACGCGATCCTTCAGTTTCGGGGGAGCCTGCGCTGAGAAGCAAGAGGGGGAGGGAAGAGGCCCCGAAGGGACGAGTGGGGCGTTGCATCTCGAATCCCATCTGATCGCAACCCGGACGGATCCCCCGACTCGGGGCACAACCGTCACGGTAGAGGCTAGCCTGCATTTCTCACCACGTGGCGAGGCGAAGTGCGTGAGAGGGCCGTCAGGACGAGGCGCGAGCCGCTTGGCGCGCGCAGGCGTACTTGAACAGTACGTTGAGCACGGCAAGCAAGCGCAACGAAGTCCTGGCGGTCTTATCGTGTGCTTCGACCGTCGGGTTGTGAGAAATGCAGGCTAGCCTTTGCCGTTGTGGATGTTCACTAACGCACATGCTTACGGAGGGCAACCCGCGCCATACGACGATCAATGCTTCCAGGGCGGCATCTCGGGAAGCAGCTTCTCGAACTCGGCGATACGAGCGGCTTCGTAGTTTCCCCCGTAGGTGCCGGCAAAGAAGCGGTCGAGGGCTTCGCCGCAAAGGCGTTGCCAGGAGTCTTCTTCGTGCCCGGGGTTGACGGGGTAAAACATGACGCCGGTGGCGCGGGCGGCCTTGAGGTCGCCGGGGGCGTCGCCGATCATCAGCATGCGGTCGCCGGCATAGCCTTTGCCCGCGATCAGCACGCCGAGGTGCTCGGTCTTCTTGCCGAGTTCCTGGCCGGCGATGATGGCAGGATAGTGGTCGATCCGATGCTCGTCCCATTCCCGGCGCAGTGCTTCGCCGGGAGTGCCGGAGACTACGGCGAGGTCGGCGGCGGCGGTGATGCGGTCGAGGCACTCGACCACGTTGGGGAAGGGAGGCACGCCACTCACCATGTCGGCGATCGCGGTGTTGACGGCGAGGCTCCATGCCATCGTCCGGGCCAGCACGGGGTCGGGTTCCTCTTGGAGCACTTGCTCGAGCGATGCGTTGCTCGGCGGCAGTCCGGAGGTCACGAAGTCCCGCAGTGGTTGAAGGTCGGGAATCTCGATGCCTCGCCGCATGGCTTCGGGGTAATCGCTGAGTAAATCCAGGGACTTGATCAGAACCGGGAAGCGGTTCATGCCGCGATCGACCGAATAGAGGTTGGCGAACTCCCAGACCTGCCGCGCGTACTTCGCGGCCGCTTGAAGGTTCCAGATCTTGATGAAGGCGGGTGTAAAACACTCCTTGTGCTTGATCTCCATCGAATCGAAGACACAGCCGTCGGAGTCGAGAGCCACGAAAAAATCATGCTTGCGTTGAAACTCTTCGAGGGTGTTGAAGGCAGGCATGGGTGATGCAATGAACCCCTTACTCTACGGGATTCTCACTCGTGCAGGAAAAGCGCCTGCCACGGCGCTCCGTGAAAGTCAGGTTAGAAATTGCCCGACTTCAGGTAGGCCACGATGGCTTCCAACTCATCGCGCGCATAGATGAATTCATAGTTTGCCGGCATGGAAGAGGCCTGCCGGTTCGCCACCTCGTCGACTTGGTCTTTGTAGAACGTACGGAGCGGCGGCGGGACGGCCTCCTTGTCGTAGACCTGAATACGCTCATCCGTCTCTGATTTCTTCACGCCAGCGACCGTCTCACCGGACGTGGACGTTACCACAACCTGATCGAACCCCTCGGCGATCGAAGCACCGGGGTCGAGAATATCCGTCATCAGCTCATCCACCGATTTTTTCACCGCCGCTGAGGTAAGGTCAGGACCGACGGCGGTTCCTTTCCCCCCGAGCCTGTGACAGATGGCGCAGCGCTTCTGGTTGTTCAGATCGAAGAAGAGGGCGTGTCCGCGCTTGGCTTCGCCAGTCAGTGACTCGGCGCCTTTGCCCGAACGCGCAACCGTGATCGTTTCCGAGGCGAGATTGCCCGGACCGAGGCTGATGATGTAGGCCGTCGCCGCCC
This sequence comes from Bryobacterales bacterium, assembly GCA_965204095.1. GTDB lineage: Bacteria > Acidobacteriota > Terriglobia > Bryobacterales > UBA6623 > JAPPLB01. Next base: position 233,315 of record OZ241991.1, read on the forward strand.
AGATGTCCTCGTTCGGCAGGATGTTGTTCCAGGGCGGCATGGTCGTGCCGGGCACGCCGCCGTAAATCACGTCGTAGAGTTCCTGCGGGGCCCAATCTTTGTTGCGCAGGTCGGGGCCGCGCGCCGCTCGGCCCTCGGAGCCGTGGCAATAGCCGGTCGCGCAGTTCTGTGCGAAAAGAGCGGAGCCCTTGGCAATGAAGTCAGGGTCCTTGAGATTCACCATGGTCTGGCCACTTAAGGCGCCGGTGGAGAAGATCGAGGCGACAGCGATGGCTGTCAGCAGCCACCAAGGTCCACGCATCACTGCGAGCTGCGGCTTGGATCGATTGCGAAGCATCGTCTCGGCCATCAATCAGATTACTCCGGTAGAGCGAATACGAACAGTGTCGCTCCGCTCGGAAAGTCCTCGGCCTCCGGCCAGAGTTGCGTGATCAATCCCGCCAGCGCCGAACCCCAGCCGCTTGGGACCGCAACGTACTGTCTGCCGTTGACCGCGTACGTCATGGGCGAGCTGCGGATGCCGGATCCGGTCCGAAACGACCACAGTTCCTTGCCGGTCTCCACATCGAGAGCGAATGCTTTTCCGGTTGCATCGCCCGTGAACAGAAGGTTTCCTGCCGTAGCGAGTTGCGAGGCGAGCAGCGGGTACTTGTGGCGGATCCGCCAATGCTTCTTCCCGGTGATCGGATCGTAGGCGGAAAGATGTCCTCCGGGCTCGCCCTTGTCGGTGTGAGCCAGGGTGAACTCGCCGCCAAAGTACGTCATGCCCTCGCGCGGTTCCTCGGCGCGGGAGAGCACCTCCTGGCACCACTCGATCCCCGTCGTATAGAACCAGCCGGTCTTGGGGCTGTAGGCGCCGTGATTCCAACTTCTTCCGCCGCCGATCGACGGGCACATCTTCATCGTCTCGCCGACCTTGGGCTCTTTGCGGTCGAGGAGTTTTCCGTTCTCGTCAATGCCCGAGATCCAGTCGATGTTGTCCGCCAGGGGCCAGGCATTGATGAACTTGCCATCGGTCCGATCAAGCACCCAGGTGAAGCCGCCCTTGTTGGGATTCACCAGCAGCTTGCGCTTCTCGCCACCGTATTCCAGATCGACGAGCACGATCTCGTAAGCGCTGTCCCAGTCCCAAACGTCGTAGGGAATCTCCTGATAGTGCCATATCAGCTTGCCCGTGTCGGGATCGAGCGCCACGATCGAATCGGTGTAGAGGTTGTCTCCTTTGCGGGACTCGCCGTAGAAATCCGCGGCCGGGTTCCCCACTCCCCAGTACAGAATGTCGAGCTCGGGATCATAGGACCCGGTGATCCAGCTCGAGCCGCCGCCGAATTTCCAGCTATCTCCCTTCCAGGTATCGTTGCCCGGCTCGCCGGGACCCGGAATCGTCCAGAAGCGCCAGGCATGCCGCCCCGTCTTCGCGTCGAATGCGCTGATATATCCGCGGTGGGCCGAATCGCCGCCAGTGACGCCGGTCACGATCTTGTCCTTGACGAGCAGAGGAGCGCCGGTGATGTTGCAGCCGCACTGTTTGGCGTTCTCGATCTCGACCTGCCAGACCTCGCGGCCGGACTCGGCGTCCAGAGCCACCAGCTTGTTGTCGAGCGTTCCCATGAACACCAGGCCGTGCCCGACCGCAACGCCGCGGTTCCATGTGCCGTAGAGACCGGGAATCTCCTCCGTCCGAGGGTGGTAGTAGTGCCACAACTCTTCGCCGGTCACGGCGTCGATCGCGAAGACCCGGTTCCACGCGCCGGTGATGTACATCACACCGTCAACGACGATGGGCGAAGATTGCAACCCACCGTCAATTTCGCCGGTTTGGAATGTCCAGACCGGAATCAGTTTCTTGACGTTGCCGCGGTTGACCTGATCGAGCTCGCTGTAGCGCCATGCGTCGTAGGAGCCGTAATAGCTGAGCCAGTTATGGGGTTCGCTCCGGGATTCGTTCAGCCGTTTGGGCGTCACTTCGGCGCCGAGAGCGAGGCCGCATAGCAGCACCGCCAGTAAACCCGATGTCACTCCGTTCTTGAAAGCGGTAGTTGGATGACCGATACGGTTCATGAGGTTGGGAACCAATATTGTATGCCCCGGATCGAAAACATGCGCCCGGGCGCTCCCGCGGCCGGGCCGCGTCACAGGTGTTCGTTGAAGAACTCGACCATCGCCTCGAAAGCGGCAATGGTGAAGGAGTGGCCGCCCGGTTGCTGATGAACGACGAACGCCGAGGGTCTGCCGGCGCGCTCGAAAGCAGGGCGCACCGTGGCGACAAATTGGTCGACGCCCTCCTTCGGCATCCCGACATCCTCGGTCGGTGCCCAGATCATCAGTGGTTTGGGAGCGATCGCCGCCGCGAAGTCCGCTTGGTCGCCTTTGGCGAGCATGCCGGGAACCCACCAGTAGGTGCCGTGATAACTGATCCGGCCCTTGCGTGCGAACACATCCACTGATCCCACTCCGCCGCAGAGGGGCGCGGCGGCCGCGATGCGTTCATCGATCACCCACAGGTAGAAAGAGGTAATCCCCCCGAACGACATGCCCGTCGCGCCGATCCGCTTCGGGTCGACGTCCGGGCGCTCGGACAACCAGCTCACTGCCTGCCGGATTTCATGCAGCACGGCCCCCATGCCCGTGCGATCCCGCGTCAGAAGTACATTGGATTGCGTGTTGACCGGCGGGCCGCGCCGGTCGAGCCCGCGTTGGGTCATCGAGAGCGCGACATAGCCGCGCCGCGCCAGTTCGCGAGCCCACCCCAGCATTCGCGTGTGGGGCTTGTCGCGGCCGTAGCGCATCCACTCTCCCGGGCCGAACTCCTTCGTGACCATCGAGTTCCTGCTGCCGCTCGAACCATGCAGGCAGATGACCGCGGGCAGCCGCCCGTCAATCTTCGCGGGCTTGACGACGAAGGCCGGAACCGTCTCCTCATCGAGCGATTTCCAGGAGACGTCTTCGATGATCAGGCCCTCCTCGGTTCGTGTCCCATGCGCCGCCACGTCCACCGTGGGGTGCTCCTGCGGCAACTTCAGCAGGTCGATGAATGTCTTGCGAGCGACAGCCGCGAAGGGCTCGCCCTGCGCTGCGGCCGTGGTTGCCGCGAGAAGCAGTAACAACGCGATGCGAATCATGATGGAATTCTAGCCTGTATTTCTCACCACGTGGCGAGGCGAGTGCGCGAGAGGGCCGTCAGGACGAGGCGCGAGCCGGGTGGAGGAAAAAGGCGCGCGCAGGCGTACTTGCCAAATCGCCTCCTTCACCCCTCGGGTTACGAAATACGGCCTCTCCGGTTCACCGGCCATCAGACATTTCTTCTGGAGCGAACTAGGCCCCCACACATGGTTTTCACGAATCACGAGACACGAAACACGAATCACGGCCTTTTTTCGTGTGCTTCGACCGTCGGGTGGTGAGAAATGCAGGCTATCCGATCCGCGACCGTTCGATCGTCCAGGGAAGATACCCGACGACCGTACAACTCCGGCTCTATTCAACCAACTTCCGCCAAGCCGCCTCGAACGGCTTGACATCGGGCCAGGACCCGTTGAGTGCTTCCATGAAGGCGAGGAGATCGGCTTTCTCGTCGTCGCCCAGCTCGAGCGGATCGATCTCCGTCTCGCCGATCTTGCTGTCTTGCGGCTCGCTGTAGAAATCGACAACGTCACGCAACGTGGAGAATCGGCCGTCGTGCATGAACGGCTCGCGGCCTTTCCAGTTGCGCAGGGAAGGGGTCTTGAACATGCCCTTTTCCGCTTCGTCTTTCGTGACGTCGTACCGTCCCTTGTCGTCTTCGGTAGCGGTCCCGATGTTGTGGAAATCCCCGTCGGTGAAGTTGCGTCCGATGTGGCAGAGGGCGCATTGACCGGTGGTGAAGAAGGTCATTCGCCCGCGGTTCTGTGCCTCGCTCAGCGCCGATCTGTCGCCTTGCAGCCAGCGGTCGAAGCCCGCCTCGCCGGTAACCAGGCGGCGTTCGAAATCGGCGATCGCGCCGACTATGTCGTCGATGGTAATGCGCTTGACGCCCAGCGCCGCGAACGCTTTGCGGTAATGCGGTTCGGCGCTCACTCGCGCCGCGGCTTCGTCGAGCTTCAGGTCCAGCTCGATCGGATTGGCGATTGGCCCCTTCGCCTGTTCCTCGAGCGATTCCGCTCGTCCGTCCCAGAAGAAGAACTCGGCCTCGTCGAGGTTCACCACCGTAGGGACATGGCGCGGCAGCAGGTCCCCGTGCGCGCCTTTCGCCAGCGCCACGCCTGATTCCCAACCCTTTTCCGGCAGGTGACAGCTAGAGCACGAAAAGTTCTTCGGCCGCGACAGGATCGGATCGAAGAAGAGCTTCCAGCCCAGGGCCTCACTCGCCGTGACGGGCTGCGCGGATTCGATGTCCGCTCCCAGGACCGAACCGGCCGCAAGCAGGGCGGCCAGCAACGGAACTTGTCTCAGGTTCATGGCTCGCATCTTCCGACTTCAAGGCGCTCCGGCAGCCGGAGAAACTCGACTTCAGTCTCAGTGTATTCGCTTCAGCTTGTCCCTCGCGAGCATGTCGTCCGCCGACAGTGTCTCAGACCTCCTGTCTGATCACCTGACGGACCTCTCGCGTACTTGCCCTTGCCACGTGATGAAAAATGCCCCCTGACCGCCGGACAAACGGATCCGGCCTCATCCGATGTACGCTACTCTCAACAGAGACGACTGAAGCCGTCCTGTTCTGAAACCCGCCCATCAGACCGAATCCGATATCCGAACGCCAGCACGAAATGAAAATCACACGGATCGAGCCCATCCCCATCAATGTTCCCCTCAAGAAAGGGCTGACGACCAAGACCGCTCATGGCGAGCACATCGATTCTCCCTACGTCCTCGTTCGCGTCCATACCGACGAAGGCCTCATCGGGCTCGGCGAGGCCACCGTTGCGCCCCGCTGGAGCGGCGAGACGAGCGTCGGCTGCGTCGAGGCGCTCAGGAATTTTCTCGGCCCGGCGATCTATGGCGAAGACCCGACGCGCGTCTCGTTGGTGCGCCGGAAAATGGACCGTGTCCTGAAACTGAACCCCTTCACCAAGGCCGCCGTCGAGATGGCCCTCTGGGACCTGGCGGGGAAGGCCGCCGGAGTCCCCGTCTATCAGCTCCTCGGCGGGCTTCTGCGCGACGAAGTGCCCATGAAAATGGTCGTCGGGGCATTCGGAATCGACAAGGCATGCTCCCTCTCCGAGCGTTTCCTCGACTGGGGAGTCAAATGCCTCAAGGTCAAGGTCGGACTCGACCCCGCCGGCGACCTCGCCCGCGTCAAGGCGGTTCGTGAACTCGCCGGCCCCGACATCCCGATCGGCATTGATGCCAACTGCGGCTGGAACGCCGCGCAGGCTCGCCTCATGCTGGCCCGGCTCGAAGAACTCGATATCCTGTTCGCCGAACAACCCGTCGGTGTCCATGACCCCGCTACCATGGCCGATGTCCGCCGCTCCACCACGATACCCGTCATGGCGGACGAGAGCATCTTCACGCTCAACGACGCTTTCCATCTGACGCGGCATCATGCCGCGGATATCCTGAGTGTTTACCCTGGAAAACATGGAGGAGTTCAAGCGACACTTGAGATCGGTCATGTCGCTCGCGCCGCGGGCATCGTGTGCGCCATGGGCAGTAATCTCGAGCTCGGCGTCGGCACCGCCGCCATGCTGCACCTGGCCGTCGCCGAGCCCTCGATCGACAGCGAAACCTACCCGGCGGATCTCCTCGGTCCTCTGTACCACGACGCCGACATGATTACCGAACCCCTTTCCATCGGCCCTGTCACCGCCAAGCCCCCCAGCGGCCCCGGCCTCGGCGTCGAGCTCGACGAAGATCAGTTGGCGCGCTACCGTACCGACACATAGCCCTGCAAGTCTCACCGCCTGGGGAGGCGAAGTCTGTGCGGGACACGAGCCTGCATGTCTCACCACGTGGCGAGGCGAAGTGCGTGAGAGGGCCGTCGTCAGGGCGAGGCGCACGCCGCTTGGCGCGCGAACCGGGCCTTTAAGGTTTTCCACTAACAACTAAAAACTATCCACTATCCACTGCCTTTTATTATCGAGTGCTGCGGCCATAAGGCGATGAGTGATGCAGGTTAGTGCAGCGATATCTTGACGCGATCGACCCCGAACCACTCGTATCCGGAGGGGTTCCAATGCACGGAACCATCGTCTGGCTGGGACCTGCCCAGGGCGTCGAACGCTCGCACGCGGAATTCCATGGCGGTGCTGCCCCCTTCCAGGTAGCGTTTCCAGCCGTACCAGAAGGTCACGTTCCACGGGTACCAGCCATAGGGGCTGAGAGGAGCCTCGACGTTCACTCTCTGCCAGGTGTTCCCGCCGTCCAGGGATATTTCGACGGCGACGATTTCCGTCCGGCCGTCGTTCCATGATACGCCGCTCACCGTGAGAGGACCGAGGAGGCGCCGCTCGTCGTTCACGGGATTCCAGATGACGCTCTTGACCTTCTGCCGCCAGGTGGGATGTGTCGTTTCCGCCCTCACTTCCGGCTGACTGCCCGGCTCGATGCGCTCTCGGAACGTTCGGTACCTCTGCGCATGGTGGCGGCTCGTCGACGCCTCTTTCTCGAACCGCAGTCGGCTTACCCACTTCACGTTCATCGACCCGTAGTAGCCCGGCAGCACCAGCCTCAGCGGTCCGCCGTGAATGGCCGGGATCGGCTCGCCGTTCATGTGCGTCGCGAGCAGGGCCGTTTCCAGCACGTCCCCAAGCGGAACGCTTTGCTCGTAGTCGTCGTCCGATGAGGCGGGCGAATCGCGTCCCTCGGCCGTTAGGAACCGGGCATCCTCGTCCACCATCAAGCCGGAGGAGTTCAGCAACTGCTTCAAGCGGACACCCTTCCATCTGATCTGGCCCATTCCGCCGCGTTGCCATTGCGTGCCCTTGGCCATGGCGGTTTGTGAATAGAAGGCGCGGCCGTTACCCGCGCATTGCAACACCGCAACAACCTCGCTCTGCTCGATCCCGGTCAGGTCCGATAAGCCGACCGTCATCGCTGGTGCGACAAGGCCGCTCAATTCGAGTTCCCAGTCGGTGGCCGGATACGGGCTTAGCGTCAGGCTCCCCGGCAGAACCTGGTTGTTCCGGACGAACAGTAGCTCTTTGGGAGTCACGAGATGCTCCCTCAGCAAGTGCACCGGGGTTTCCACGACCCCCGTCACGGCGTCATGGACGATCATCCGCCGGTCCTTGCCCACGGCGGCAAGGAATGTCTGCGGGTTCTGCCCGAAGGCCGGCAAGCTTGCCACCGGGAGGATGCGACCGGCAACCGGTATCCCGCCCAGTCTCTGAAGAAACTCTCTCCGGCCAAGCCCTGCCGAAAACCCACTGTGGTGCGAAGTCTCGGAACCCTGCCGTGGACTCGATGGCAGGTCGGCAAAACCCGGACTCCGTGGAAACGCCAAAGCGCGTGGATTATATCAACCGCCCGCACCAGAAGCCGCGCTCGATCTGCGAGACCTCCAAAAAGACAGGCGGCGCCAGATCCGGCCCGGCTCGGTACTGACCACCCTGTCCACGGCGAACTGGGCAAGGAACAGGAATTCCAATGCGGACGGAAACCTTACATCATGTAGCTGCCGGAACTTCCGTGCATATCTCTTGTAATGTATTGATAATTAGAGCCTTATCGTAGGTTGAATCAGGCCGTTGGAAGTGATCTCCGATCCGCAACCAACCCCGCTGTGCTACCCCTGCGGCCGGCTCTACTGCGGTAGGGAATACCATATCCTGATCGTCGTGCGTGGCCCGGAGCGATGAGCCAGGTCCCTCTATCTGGGCAAAAAATAGAGGCTGAACCCCTCTCTAGCCTGCATGTCTCACCACGTGGCGAGGCGAAGTGCGCGAGAGGGCCGTCAGGACGAGGCGCGAGCCGCTTGGCGCGCGCAGGCGTACTTGAACAGTACGTTGAGCACGGCAAGCAAGCGCAACGAAGTCATGGCGGTCGTATCGCGTGCTTCGACCGTTGGGTGGTGAGAAATGCAGGCTAGCTATCCCACAAAGGGGTTATGGTGTATTTGGAGTCGCTTCTGGAGCTCCAATGGGGGCGTGGTCACCCGACCGGACTTCGCCTTCATGAGCGCCTCTGAAATCGTCTGCACCAACGGGGGATGAACGCTCTCCGTGATGGTGACTGGCTCGGGACGCTGCTCAAGTATGCGGTGCACTCTGGTATGATCGCGGTATGAAAACAGCAATCTCACTGCCGGACGAGCTGTTCCTGTCGGCTAACGAGTTGGCGGAGCGTCAAGGAGTGTCGAGGAGCGAATTGTACGCCACAGCGGTTTCTGAATACCTGGCCAAACACCGTGACGAGGATGTGACGTCCAAGCTGAACGAGGTCTTCGCCGATGAATCGAGCGGCCTCAATCCGGCGTTGAGGGCCGCCCAGGCTCGAAGCGTAAGCTCCAGCAAATGGTAGTTGCACGCGGCGAGGTGTGGTGGGCGGATCTGGATGTGCCGCGGGAATCGGAACCTGGTTTTCGCCACCCCGTCCTCATCGTCTAGCCTGCATTTCTCACCACGCGGCGAGGCGAAGTGCGTGAGAGGGCCACCAGGACGAGGCGCGAGCCGCTTGGCGCGCGCAGGCGTACTTGAACAGTACGTTGAGCACGGCAAGCAAGCGCAACGAAGTCCTGGCGGTCGTATCGTGTGCTTCGACCGTCGGGTGGTGAGAAATGCAGGCTAGGCCGATGCTTTCAATCGAAGCAGATTGAGAACAATCCTTGGCGTCGTTCTCACTTCGAATACCCGGTTGATCGATGCTCCCGGCAACGTCCTGCTTCCAGCGGCCAGCACCGGGCTCCCAAAGGACTCCGTCGCTAACGTCACTCAGATCGTGACTCTCGACAAAGCCTATCTCTCTGACCGGGTGGGGCAAGTTTCCCGGAAACTCATGGCTCGCGTCGATTCCGGACTCAGACGGGTCCTGGATTTGTAATTCTGGGGCGGTAAGGGGAAGCCCCTGCACGTGCAGAGGATAAGAAGCAGCACCCCACTTCATTATCTACAGGTTCCGCGAGTCGAGCGACCAAGGCCGCGAGCCCAACCGCTCGAACGTGGACGACATCGGTCCGGATGCCGCAAATGCAGGCTAGAGATGGTCCACAGTTCTATCGGGCTTGGCGTCCTGCCATGGGACACTCTAGGAGGAAACCGCAAGATATCTAGTGATGCCAGAAGTTGACCGCAGCGTTCGAATCCTTCGATAACGCCGCAATGTACAGATCCAGATCCACAGTGAGCAGCGGTGTGTCGGCAGAGACGACTTCCAAGACCGCCGCATCGGTCAGTCCGAGTCGCCGGAACGCACGGCTGCGAGAGGCGTCCACACTGGCAACGGTGATCTCCTCGCTGTTTTCGATGAGGAACCGGAGCACATCGAAGAACCGCGAACGCTCCGGCTCGTGGTGTTGAGCGAGCAGGTTGGATGTTTCGGTGAGCGTATTCGGCGTCACGACCACTTGGCCAACCATCCTGATTATCTTGACCAGCCGGTTGTAGTCATCCACGGAGAACTCGCGCAGCCGTCGGTGTTTGGCAATCAACTTTCGGCCGGTTCTACCCACGACGAACAGAACGAGCAGGTTCGCATCGAGAAGAAAGCGAGTCGCCGGCATCGGCTCAATCCACTGTGGTCAGAGCGCGATGGGTTACAGATACGACTTGACCATCCTCGTCTTTGATGTGAACGATCTTGTAGGAGCGTTCATCCAGGTTGGGAATCTGTAGGTTTCGATTCCAGGGTCGGTAGAACCCGATTGTGATTTCCCAGATGCCTTGCTGCTCGTTGAACTTGACTTCCTCAAGGCCGACATGAAGGATCCGTTCATCAGCGAAGAGATCGATGATGTAATCCTTGGCGGCCTTGGCGGCTTTTTTCGCGTCCACTTGGCTTGTCCCTTTGGGGTGTGTGCGACCAGCGCGGCAAACCTCGTGCGAGCGGTGATCACGGCATCGCCGTAGTGACCTGTCGTCCAGAACCGATCGCCACCACGATAACACTCCCCCGGACTGGACAGGCGGTGAAGATCCGTTCCAGTACCTGCCCGGGCGCTTTCTTGCCATTACATCTTGCAGCTTCCCGATGACTGGGCGATCTGATTTTTTGGAGGCCTTCTGAACTCAGCCGTGTCACACAACGCGCAAGTCATGACACAGCCCACACAACTGTTGATGTGACGGCACTTATGCCATACCGTATGTTCGTCCTGGAGTCGCGGTAAGGTAGAAGGCATCGTGACACCCGTGTCCACGGCAGCCCGGTTGATCGTCGGCACTGCCCGAGCGTTCACCCGGCAAATACCTTGTACCGATTTCGCGGCGAACTACGTCTCTACATCGAGCTCCGACGGACTCACTGAGCCTTGACTCTCCAACGCCAAATCCCTGCGGCACTGGCCGTTTTGCTCCTTGCGGCGGCGATCCCCATGCACGCGCAGCCGTTGCCGGGGCCTCGGTATCCGGGACCCCTCCCGGTCCCCGATCCCAGCGGCGGACGTGTCCCGACGACGCGCGCTCCCAGGCCGTATCCGCCGTTCCCCGGCGACCGCGGCACCACAACCACAAGGAGGGTTCCCGCGCCCGACCTGCCGCCCTACAGCGGGCCCCAAATCCACCATGGAACTGTGGATGAGGTCGAAGAAAAGCGGCTTGTCATCGTCACCACTGACAAACGATTCATCACGTTCGACCTCTTCAAGGAAACCGAGGTCTGGCGAAAAGACGAGCAGGTCAAGCTGTCGGACCTTCAACAGGGCGACACGGTCCGCGTGGAAGCGGACCGCTCCCCCCAGGGCTTCCTGAGTGCGACGCGCATATTCATCGACGACCCTCCCATGGCTGAAGGTGAAAAAGCGCCCCAATCGGCTGAAGAATCCGAAGCCGACCCGTCACAACCCGAGGATCGCCCTACCATTCGAACCGGCGCCGACACCTGGGATTATTCCGATCCGCCGCCCAGGGAACACATACCGGTCGACAGCGACGACCCCGGCCCGCCCGTTCTCCGACGCAAGACCGAGGAGGAGGCGGCGCGCATCCGGAGAGAGCGAGCGGCCAAGGCAGCCGCGCAGCCGCCCCAGCCCCCACCGGTTCCCGCAGAAGGCGTCGAAACCTTCGACGTGAACACCGGTCCCCCGCCGCCCGATCCGCTCATCGAGAAGGCCCGCGCCCAAGCGGAAGCCTTTACGGACAACCTGCCGAACTTCATCTGCCGCCAACTCGTCTCGCGGTTCGAGAGTCAGACCAAGCCCGCGGACTGGATGCCGCTCGACATCGTGGAGGCCGAGGTCGCCTTCGAGAACGGCATGGAGTCGTACCACTCCATCAAGGTCAACGGCAAGCTTCTCAAGAAGCAGGAAATGAGCGCGGTCGAGGGCAAGGGTGGAACGTGGTCCACGGGCGAGTTCGGAACCGTCTTGAGCAACATCTTCGAGCCATGGTCCCTGACCAGTTTCAAGTTCCGGCAGACCGACACCTCCACCAGACCCAAGAGCAAGGTCTACTGGTTTCACATCGAGCAATCGCGCTCGAATTGGGAGGCTCGCATCGCTTCGGTGTCCTACCTGCCGGAGTACCGGGGCGCCATCTGGATCGACGAGGAAACCGCGCGCGTTCTCCGCATCGAGATGCAGGCGATGAACTTGCCTCTGAGCTTCCCCGCCGACACCCTGGAGCTCAACATCGACTACGGCCTGGTCCGCATCGGCGGACAAGAGTATCTTCTCCCCGTCCACTCGGAAAATCTTTCGTGCATGAGGGGCGAGTTGCGCTGCAACTGGAACAGGATCGACTTCCGCAACTACCGCAAATTCTCTGCCGAGTCCACCATCTTCCAGACCGATTCCGACATCGACTTCGACAACAAGGAAGCCCCGGATCCCCAGCCGGAACCCGAAAACCGGTAACCGAGCCGCCGATCTGGTTCACGTCTACGGGCCGGCGGAGGCCTTTCTCGGAGCCGTCCGAGGCTTCGCACACCGGTTGGCGAAACTCTCGGCGCAACTGACATGAGGACAGCAAGGCGGGAATTCCAGCCGGCATTTCTCACAAGTGGCGAGGCGTAGTCCGTGCGGGTCACGAATCACGGCTCTACCCGAATCACCGCCTTGATGCCCTGTTCGCCATTGTTCACCATTGTTCGCTATTGTTCGGCTGAAAATATTGTCCCAGCCAGTGTCCCCGCATCATCAGCCGTTCTCGGTCACCCTCAAGACAAGCGCCGTTCGCTCCAACACCCGTCGACCTGCAGACGCCCTCCACGCCGTCAACGTCATCAACCTGTAAGCAACAGAGGACACATTAGGGTCTCGAACCTTTTTGCAGAACTTGACGCACACAACTATCGTGGCGCTACGGCGCGAGCAAAGCCGGGGAAGGGAAACCGACACGAACGCCGCCGCCCTCGACATCCTCGAAGCGCCTCCCAGGCTTGACACAGGCACCACAAGGGACTCAAAGTAAAAGCATTACCGGCCCATGCTGGCGTAGCTCAGTCGGTTAGAGCGCCTGATTGTGGATCAGGAGGTCGGAGGTTCGAATCCCCCCGCCAGTACCACTTCACCGTGTGTGTTTTCAGCGCCCGTCTGCTAGCCTGCCTTTCTCTCCACGCGGCGAGGTGAAGTGCGTGAGAGGGCCGTCAGGACGAGGCGCAAGCCGGGCGGAGGAAAAAGGCGCGAGCCGCTGGGCGCGCGAACCGTGGCCTGTAAGGTTTTCCACTAGCAACTAAAAACTATCCACTATCCACTGCCTTTTTTATCGCGTGCTTCGACCGTCGGGTGGTGAGAAATGCAGGCTAACCCGTCAGTCCCAGGACACGGGCCAGTTGCATCAGCGATAGCCCCGAGATCACCACTACGACGATGGCGCCCAGGGCATTGGCAAGGCGTGAGTTGCGGTAGGTGCCCATGATCTTGGTCCTGTTGACGACAATCAGCAGCAGGATCAGCGTCAACGGCAGCACGATGGCGTTTCCCGCCTGCGCTAGCAGGATGACCTTGTAGGGAGCGCCGCCGAGCGTGACCGCGCAGACTACGCCGGTCACGAGCACGAAGCCCCACAGCATCCGGAAGCGGCTACTCCGCAGGTCTGGCGCCCAGCCGAGTGCGCCGCTGACCGCATACGCGGCGGCGAGCGGGGCGGTGATGGCCGAGGTCAGCCCGGCGGCGCAGAGCCCGAGGCCGAAAAACACGGGTGCGGCGCTCCCGAGGATCGGGGTCAACTGCTCGGCGACAGCGGCCGCGTTGGCCGCTTCCGCGCCCTGACCGAGGAGAGGCGAGGCGGCGACGATGACCGACGCCGTGATGAGACCGCCGAGGGCCACTGCGAACACCGTGTCCCAGCGGCTTTCTCGAAGATTCTCGTCGTTGCGGCCGGCGTCGGGCCAGCGTTCCAGTACGGTGCTGGCGTGCAGGAACAGGTTGTACGAAACGAAGGTCGTGCCGATCAGCGCCAGGACGGTCAGCAGAGAGCCGGGCGGCAGGCGGGGGACCAATAGCCCGGCAATCAGGTCGCCGAGGTCCGGTGCGGTGAGCACGGCGACCGCGCAGAACACGAGGCTCATGAGCCCGACCAGCCCGACCATCGTATTCTGGATCGTCCGATAGGTCCCGGTCATCAACAGCCCGGCGGCCAGCAATCCGATGCCGAGCGCCAGCAGCGCCGTCGGCTGCCCCGACAGCAGGTTCAGGCCCAGCGCCGCCCCGATCAGGTTGCCGGTCTGGAACGCGGCGTTGCCCAGCAGGATCGTCCCCGCAATCAGACCGAGCGCCCCCACTCGGACCCAGCGGCTTGCCAGGCTGTCGCGGATAGCTTCCGCGAGGCCCCGCCGGCCGGCGAGGCCCACGCGGGCTGCCATGTCCTGCAGGATGCCGGTGGCGGCCACCGAGAACAGAACGGTCCATAGCAGAGCCACACCGTAGCCCGCTCCCGCGCGGCTGGCAGTGACAAGCGTACCGGGACCGATGAACGCCGCCGTGACCAACAGGCCGGGACCGAATCGAAACCGCTTCATTTCCGCTTCCTCCAGCCGGTCGCCGGTAACCCCAGCCATAAGTTCTCAAGCTCCAGCTCGATTCCGAGCACAGCGCTCCGACGGGCGACGTGCTCACTGTCCGAGAGCCAGGGAGTGAAGTCGGACGACTCGTTCCGCCAAGTCGATCCGACATCCAGAAGCTTCAGTTCCCCTAAATCGATCTTGTTCTGGTTCATGATCGGATCTTGCCGTGCATCGGGTTTGCCGAATCTGCCAGTTTGATTGACTTGTCAGCCAGCCTTCATCTCAAGCACATAGCAGCGACGGCATTGTAAAACATCGTGACAAAGCTCAGTTGCCCGGCCTCTTAGAAAAGCCGCTCGTATTGCCGCGCTGACTGGCGAGGTTTGGGCCGGGGGATCCAGTAGCTGTCTTCTCGCTGGCCTCGGCGGCGCAAGGGATTGCGGCCGAAGAGTCTCATGATGAGGCCGTACGGAGTGATGAGAAAGAAGAACGTGATGCCGAGGATGATGCGGGAGTTGACATGGCCCAGCACGTCGGCGATGCGCATCCAATTGCGGTGGAAGACGAGAGCGCCCTTGCTCCAGGCAAAGCTGATGATCAGCAGGGCAACACCGATCCCGCCGGTCGTGAGGTAGACGGGCGGTCGATCTTTCCACAGGTTCCACGCGGCGATTCCCAGCAAGACCAGGCCCACGGCCAGCGCCGACTTGCGGGCTTGTTTCGCCTCTTGCCGGCTAGTCAAGTTGAAAGACCTCCCGCCAGTCTTTTTGATCCACGAACTTGCCCTGCTCGCTCTTCTCAAGAACGAAATGGTCGATGACCAGCACGTCCATTTCGGTCCGTATGAAGCACTTGAAGGCGTCTTCAGGCGTGCAGACAATCGGTTCGCCCCGGACGTTGAACGACGTGTTGACGAGGATCGGGCAACCTGTCAAGCGGCCGAACTCGGCGATCAGGTCGTAATAGATGCCGTTCTCGTCCGGGCGCACGGTCTGTACGCGCGCCGAGTAGTCGACGTGCGTCACGGCCGGAATGTCGGACCGTGGAATGTTGAGTTTGTCGATGCCGAACAGCCTCTCTTCCTCGGACGTCATGCTGCGGCGGATGGATTGACGAACCGGCGCGACGAGCAGCATGTAGGGCGAGTCGCAGTCCATTTCGAAGTAGTCGGAGACAGCCTCGCGGATCACCGACGGAGCGAACGGCCGAAAGCTTTCACGGAACTTGATTTTCAAGTTCAGCATCGACTGCATTTTTTGCGAGCGCGGGTCGGCGAGGATGCTGCGGGCGCCCAGAGCGCGCGGACCGAACTCCATGCGGCCTTGGAACCAGCCGACCACTTTCTCTTCGGCGAGCTGCCGGGCGGTCCACCCGATGAGCTCGCTGCGGTCCATGCGGCGGTAACGGGCTCCTTGGGACTCCAGCAAGGCGGAGACCTCTGCGTCGCGGAAAGACGGGCCAAGACAGGCCGCCTTCATGCCGTCGATGCGGCCGCGGCAGACCTCGGAGACCGTGCGGGGCTTGCCGAGGTATTGGTGCCAGGTCGACAGAGCGGCTCCGAGCGCTCCGCCGGCGTCACCGGCGGCGGGCTGAATCCAGATATTCTCGAAGGGTCCTTCACGCAGCAGGCGTCCGTTTCCGACGCAGTTCAGCGCCACCCCTCCGGCCAGCACGAGATTCTTCTCGTTCGTCACTTTGTGGACATGGTTTGCCATTCGCAGCATCGCCATCTCGGTGACTTGCTGTATCGAATGCGCAAGGTCCATTTCACGTTGGGCGATTTCTGACTCCGGCTTGCGCGGCGGGCCTCCGAATACGCGGTCGAATGCGCTGTTGGTCATCGTCAGGCCCTGGCAATAGCTGAACAGCTTCATGTTGAGGCGCATCGAGCCGTCGGGGCGGAGGTCGACTACCTCGTCGAGGATCTTCTGTGTATATTTCGGTTCGCCGTAGGGGGCCAGAGCCATGACCTTGTACTCGCCGGAGTTGACCTTGAAGCCGAGGTAGTAGGTGAAGGCCGAGTAGAGCAGCCCGAGCGAGTGCGGAAAGTGCGTTTCCGCTAGCAGGTCGATGCGGTTGCCCTTGCCGGCCCCGAAACTTCCGGTGGCCCACTCGCCGACGCCGTCGATGGTGAGGATGGCGGCGCTTTCGAACGGGGAAGGGAAGAAGGCGCTGGCGGCATGCGACTCGTGATGTTCGGTGAACAGAACCGTTCCGGCGAAACCCGCTTCCCGCGCGATCTGCTCGCGTATCCAGAGCTTCTCTTTCAGCCAAAGGGGCATGGCCTGCAGGAACGAGCGGATGCCCGCGGGGGCGTAGTCGAGATAGGTTTCGAGCAGGCGCTCGAACTTCTGCAGGGGCTTGTCGTAGAAGACGACGTGGTCCAGGTCGGAAGCGGCGATGCCGGCTTCATGTAGGCAGTACTTGACAGCGTTGACCGGGAAGCTGTGATCGTGTTTCTTGCGTGTGAAACGCTCTTCCTGGGCAGCCGCAATGATCTCACCGTCGCGCACCAGACAAGCGGCTGAGTCGTGATAGTAGGCCGAGAGTCCGAGGATGAATGTGCCCTGGTTCACGTTGTCGGGGCCGCATGGACCGAAGAGCGGGCGGTGCTTTCTTCCGCTACCACTGTAACTTACCGCCGAGCGGCGAACGTTATTCAGGTAGAAGATGTTGGCGCAATGTGCGAAGTTCCCCTGGTGAGCCAGGCAGAACGTTCCCCTTAGCCTGCATTTCTCACCACGCGGCGAGGCGAAGTGGGTGAGAGGGCCGTCAGGACTAGGCGCAAGCCGGGCGGAGGAAAAAGGCGCGAGCCGCTTGGCGCGCGCAGGCGTACTTGAACCGTACGTTGAGCACGGCAAGCAAGCGCAACGAAGTCCTGGCGGTCGTATCGCGTGCTTCGACCGTCGGGTGGTGAGAAATGCAGGTTAGGCTCGGCGGGAAAAAGGTACCGAAGCCCTTCAGTCTTTTTCCCGCCCCGGCCGTCCTGGCATGGGCACAGAGAGGCTAACGATCGACTTGCCCTCGGGGCGGGCGCTCGCTGTAGAGGCTGCCGCCCCCGCACCAGCAACACGGCCTTTATGGTTTTCACGAATCACGGGACACGAAACACGGCTTTTCCCGTGGCTCGTTTGGTGCCTGTTGGTACTGAAGCCCTTCAGTCTTGTTTTTTCCGCTCCGGCATGCTTGGCGTCAGGAGAGAAGAGCTGTTTCTCAGGTCTCGTCATGCCAAGATCCGTGGCGCAAACGTAAGCAATGAAAGGGGTTCACCGGCCCGTCGGCGTTTCCCGGTAGAGCAACCCCAAGCCGCGGCCAACGGTTTTCACGAGACACGAGACCCGAATCACGGCTTTTCCCGTGGCTCGTTTGGTACCTGTTGGTACTGAAGCCCTTCAGTCTTTTTTTCGGCCGGAAGCCGGTTTAGGTTGAGAGTGATGACGCCGTTGCTGGGAACGAAAACCTCATCCGCGCCCGTCGGGGACAAGTCGGGTGGGGACAGAAGAGCCGCCCGAGCCGCGGCCTTTCAGGTTTTCACGAAACACGAGTCACGAAACACGAATCACGGCTTTTATGTTTTTCACGAATCACGAGACACGACTTTTTTTCGCCCTGGGTGCGCGACGGGCGGCGCAACCGGAACCGCCGTCCGGACCAATGCCCCCGCCGGCAAGCCGCTGTTTTCCAGTTCGCCATTGTTCACCATTGTTCACTATTGTTCGCCATTGTTCAGCAAAAAAATATTGCCCTGCGCCAGTGTCCTCGCGCCGCCGGTCGCTGCTTTCCTGCGCGTTGTCGAGCGGCATGGGGCGGCTATGGCGCGGCATGGGCGGCCGCCGTCCCTCGCGCCGGCAACACGGCCTGTTGGGTTTTCACGAATCACGAAACACGAATCACGAGTCACGGCATTTATGCTTCCCTACCCACGATTTCCCACGATTTCCCGGTATTTCCCGGCCCCCCCCACCCCCCCCCGGTCAAGGGTCCGCGCGCCGTTCGCATCGGCAACACGGCCGGTCGGGTTTTTTACGAGACACGAATCACGAATCACGGCCTTTTTTCGCGTTCTTCGACCCTCGGATGGTGAGACATGCAGGTCAGTCCCAGCACTCATGCCGGCTCTGCGAAGTCCTGTGATAGTCTTTGTTGGGCTGTGGAGAGGGAATATCGGTGACTCTACAAGGCAGGCGCCGAGGCTGGATCGTCGCAGCGGCAATCCTGCTGTTTGTCGGTACGCCCCTCCTGTTGGCGCTGCAGCGCCATTCCCGAGGGCTGCGGCTGGAAGACCCCATCATTGCCTATGCGCCGCCGGATACCGACGGAGCGGAGTTCTATTTCGCGAGGCTCGTCTACGATGGGCTCTGGGGAGGCTGGGGTTGGCGGGGCGGCTGGGCAACGGACTATCCCGAGGCCGAATACCACTTCATGCAGGGTGTGCAGAGGTTGACGAACATCGACGCTGCCGCCGAAGGGAAGCTGGTCCGCCCATTGGATGATGAGCTGTTCGAACATCCCTGGTTGTACGCGGTGGAAGTCGGACGTTGGCATCTGCCGCAAGAGGCAGCCGACCGCATTCGCGAGTACTTGTTACGGGGCGGTTTCCTGATGGTCGACGACTTTCATGGCACTTACGAATGGGCAAGCTTCCTCGAAAGCATGCGGCGGGTGTTTCCGGATCGGCCGATTCTGGAGATCGAGTCGGATGAGTCGATCCTGCATGTCCTCTACGATCTGGACCAGCGAATTCAGATCCCCGGACGTGGATTCGTATATCGAGGCGTCACGTACGAGAAAGACGGCTTTGTGCCCCATTGGCGCGGCATCTATGATGATGAGGGCCGCTTGATGGTGGCGATCAACTTCAACATGGACCTTGGTGACGCCTGGGAACATGCCGATTGGCCCGCGTATCCCGAGCCGATGACGGCTCTTGCCTACCGTTTCGGGATCAACTATATCGTCTACGCGATGACGCATTGAACTCTTTCGATCTCTTGAGTCGCCACTGTGTTTGAGTTCCTTTTCAACTATCCGCAGACGGTCTTTCGCAAAGGCGAATTTGTCTTTGCGAGCGGTTGGTCGGGCTGGCTGCTTGTTCTTGTCATTCTGGCTGTTGGGGGCGGTTTGGCTTGGCACCTGCGGAAGAACCCGGGACGGTTGGCTGGGCGCCCACTGCAAGCCGTGGGCGTGCTGCAGTTCTTGACCGCGGCGCTGGTGCTGCTGATGTTGTGGCAGCCGGCGATAAGCATCCAATCGTTGCGCTCTCAGCAGAACGTCGTCTCTGTGCTCGTCGACACGTCGCGCAGCATGGCGATCGAAGAGGACGGGATGGCGAGGCTGGAGCACGTCCGGGCAGCGTTGGACGGCGGGTTCCTGGAACAATTGGAAGAGAAGTTCCGGGTCCGGCTGTACGCGTTTTCAAGCGGGCTCGAGCGCGTTCCGTCGCTGGAAGCGATCTGGCCGCACGGCAGCAGTACTCGTATCGGCGAGACTGTCGCGGGCTTGCTGGGCGAATCCACGGTTTTGCCTCTCGGAGCCGTTGTCGTAGTGAGTGACGGCTCGGACAATACGGGCGCGTTCAACCGCGAATTGATGGCTGAGATCCGTCAGCGCAAGGTGCCGGTGCATACGGTTGGTGTTGGGCGGACCGACATGCCGGAGGACATCGAATTGAGCGACGTGAGAGTCGCGAACCGCACCATGCCGCATTCGAAGGTCAGCGCGCACGTGACGGTGCGTCATCACGGAAGCCGGCAGACGGATGTTCGGTTGACGGTTCGGGACGATGTAAGCATATTGACGTCGAAGACGGTCACTCTGCGGCGCGGCGAGACGGTGCAGACTGAGGCCATCGATTTCAATGCAGGTGAGGCGGGCGTTCGAAATCTTCGGTTCTCTCTCGACCCGCTCGAAGATGAAACGATTCTCGGCAACAACGCTCAGATGCGCGTCGTGGATGTGCCCCGTGGTGAGCGCAGCATCTTGTACGTGGAAGGAGAGCCGCGCTGGGAATACAAGTTCATCCGGCGGGCGATTGGAAAGGACAAGAATATCCGGCTGGTCACGATGCTGCGAACAACGCCGAACAAGTTCTATCGCCAGGGCGTAAGAGACCGCACCGAACTGGTGAATGGATTTCCGGTGACGGCAGAGGAACTGTTCGGCTACGACGCGCTGATCATCGGAAGCATCGAGGCGGCGTTCTTCAAACCCAAGCAGCAGGATTTGATTCGTGAATTTGTCAGCCGTCGCGGCGGTACGTTGCTGCTGCTGGGAGGTCGTCGGGGACTGGGTGACGGCGGCTGGGGTGTGTCGAAGGTAGCCGAGGCTTTGCCGGCCCAGCTTCCGGAAAGTTCGAAGGAGACGTTTTCGCGCAGCAGAGCAGCCGTGGAGCTGACCCAACTGGGGCTTGATTCGGTAGTCTGCCGGTTGGATGAAGACCCGGCGGCGAACCGCAAGGCTTGGAGCGGACTGCCGGAGTTGGCGGATTTTCAACGCATCGGCGCACTCAAACCGGCGGCGATTCGGCTGGTCAATGGCCGGTTGGGCAACGATACGTTCCCATTGCTCGTCCAGCAGTATTACGGGCGTGGAAGGGCGATGATTCTGGCGACGGGCGGCACCTGGCGCTGGAAGATGCAACTGCCTCACGACGATACTCGGCATCACACGTTCTGGCAGCAGTTGCTGAGAAGCTTGACGGTGCATTCACCGAATCGGTTGGCGCTTTCGAGTGACCGCAGCCTGTATGCGGATGAGAGGCTCGTGAAACTGCGGTCCGAGGTGCGGAACGCCGAATTTCTGCCGGCCGGGAATGCAACGGTAACGGTGACGATCTCTTCGGAAGACGGTGATTTGACTACGCTCGAGATGCATCCGTCGGCGGATGAGGTCGGAGTGTTCGAGACGGGCCTGACGGCGGCGCGGACGGGCACGTACCGCGCGGAAGTACAGGCGCATGTGGGTGATGATTCGTTGGGTTCCGATATCGTGCACTTTCGGCGCGAAGACGGTTTGGCGGAGGATTTTCATCCGGAGCAGAATCGAGACCTGCTTGAAACCTTGGCTGCGCAGACCGGGGGGCGGTATTGGACGCTCGACGGTGTCGATGCGCTGCCGAAGGAGATCCGTTTTTCTGAATCGGGCATTACTGCGCGAGAGACCTTGGACCTGTGGGATATGCCGATCTTCTTTCTGCTTTGCTTGGGGTTGCGCGGCGGCGAGTGGCTGTGTCGGCGGCGCTGGGGAGTGGTATGAAGACCCGGGCTGCGCTTTGGCTGCTGTGGGTCCTTTTGCCTGTGGCGGCCCTGCCGAAGTCGCACTTTGTGATTGTTGGAGGTCTGGGCGGCGAGCCGCGTTACGCAAAGCAGTGGGCGGATTATGTCGATAACCTTGAGGAGACCTGCAGGAAGACTGCCGGGGATGACTCGCTGGTTCATGCCTTGAAGGGCCCCGCGGCCACCAGGGAAGCAATCGAGAGTGTTTTTGCGGAGTTGAGCCGGGACGCCGCAGCGAACGATATCGTGGCGATTTTTCTGATCGGCCACGGCAGCTTTGACGGCCACGATTACAAGTTCAATATTCCCGGACGTGACGTTACCGCCGGTCAGCTCAAGAAACTGCTGGACGGGCTGCCGACGAAGGATCAGTTGATTGCGATCGCAACGAGTTCGAGCGGCGCTTCGCTGGAGCTGTTGAAAGCCGAGCGGCGGATCGTGATCACGGCGACCAAGAGCGGCATGGAAAGAACCGTCACTATGTTCGCGGAACACTGGGTCGAGGCGTTGCGGAACCCCGAGGCGGACACGAATAAAGACGAGATCATCACGGCGCTCGAGGCCTTCACCTATGCCGACACGAAGGTGCAGGATGCATACAAGGCCGAAAAAATGCTGGCGACCGAGCATGCACGAATCGAGGGCGGCTTGGCTGGGAACTTCACCTTGGCCCGTCTCGGCAAGGCGCTCGTCGAGTTGTCGGATCCGAACCTGCGCCCGCTGCTCGACAAGCGCGACGACATTGAGAGGCGCATCGCGGCACTGAAGGGCCGCAAAGATGAGATGGCGGAGGCTGCCTACACGGCTGAGTTGCAGAAGCTGTTGATCGAGCTGGCGCGGACACAGAACGCGATCGACGAGGCTGTCGGGGAGCAAGAGCAGTGAGACTCGTTTCGCTCACGTCGATAGTGCTGGTAACCGCTGGCCTGCTTGCGGGCGACGAGGCTATGGTCACCAAGAGCCGCCATGCGGCGCTGAAGCTCTGCGATCAGACGATGGACCGGGGCCGCCGCACCGAGGCGAACGGCTGCTATAGCCGGTTGCTCAACAGCTCGGCGAGTTTTTTGGTGAGGGCCGAAGCGGCGTGGGCGCTGCGGGACATGCATCGTGCGAACGATCTGTTCCGCGAAGCGGTGAACCTGCGTCCGAAGGACCCCTACATCCGGGTGCGATGGGGATATCTCTATCTCGACACCCATTCGCCGGCAGAGGCGGTCAAGCTGTTCAACGAAGCATTGTCCATCGACAAGGACTACCCGCCGGCGAAGCTTGGAGCAGCAACCGTGCTCGCAAATCGCTTCGAAGGCAAGGCGCACGACCTTGTCAATGAGGCGCTGAAGGCCGACCCCAACCTGGTCGAAGGCTATGCTCTGCTGGCGGCTATGTCCATCGAGGAAGAGGACTACGAGACGGCCGAGGAGCACATCGCGAAGGGCCTGCAGGTTGCCGAGGAGATCGGGGACTCACCGCTCGAGTTTTACACCCTGCGGGCGTCGCTCGACCTGCTGCAGGGCAGGAAGGACAGCGACTGGACGCGCAAAGCGTTGGAGCACAATCCGACATACGGCAAGATCTACGCCGATCAGGCGCATTTCTACGTCATTTCACGGCGCTATCGCGAGGCGACGGAGTTGCTGCGCAAGGCGATCGCTGTGGACCCCGAGCTGTGGTCGGCGCACGCGGACCTGGGAGTGAACCTGATGCGTCAGGGTGCCGACAGAGAAGGCCGCAAGCATTTCGAAATGGCCTATCAGGGAGACGCGTTCAATCCCAAGACGACGAACTGGCTGCGACTGCTGGACAGCATGAAGAACTTCGAAACCAGTTCGAACAAGGATGATGTGTTGCTTAAGAAACCCGAGGAGCTCGAAGCATCTGTCGGCAAGCCGGAGATCATTCTGCAACTACACAGCAAGGAGGCAGCAGTATTGCGGCCGTACGTGATGGAGTTGGCCGAGGAAAGCATCGATCTCTTCATGAACAAGTACGGGTTCCATCCAAAGCAGCCGATCCGCATCGAGATGTATCCGGACCACGACGACTTCGCGGTGCGAACGATGGGCATGCCTGGCCTGGGGTTGCTCGGCGTCACGTTTGGTTACGTCGTGGCAATGGACAGTCCTTCGGGGCGTCCTCCCGGTAGTTTTCATTGGGGCACGACGCTCTGGCATGAGCTGGCGCACGTGTTCACCCTCGAGGCGACGGAGCATCTTGTGCCGCGATGGTATAGCGAAGGCATTTCGATGTATGAGGAGTGGCAGGCGCGTCCGGGGTGGGGCGAGCGGGTCTCGACCGATTTCCTCGCTGCGATGAAGGAAGACAAGCTGCTGCCGATCGCTGAACTCGACAAGGGATTCGTAAGACCGCGCTATCAGAGTCAGGTTGCGGTGTCGTATTTTCAAGCGGGTCTCGTCTGTCAACTGATTGCCGATCAATGGGGGTTCCCCAAGCTGGTTCAGTTGCTGGAGGGATTCTCGGAACAGATAACTACCGCGGAGAATATCGAGGCGGTGCTGGGAGTCACGGCGGAGGAGTTCGACAAGCGGTTCGAGGACTATCTGCAAGGGGAGTTCGGTGAGTTGCTTCGGAGGCTCCCGGACTTCCGCAAGGCGATGAAGAAGGCATTGGTCGCCGCGAAGGCAAAGAATTGGGACGGCGTTCTGGAGCCGGCAACCGATGCGCTGGATATTTTCCCGGACTTCGTGCAGTCCGCGAATCCTTATGTGGTTCTGGCCACGGCGCACGAAAAGTTGGGCGACAAGGCAGAGGCTGCGAAATATCTGAAGGATTATCAGGCGCGCGGCGGGAAGAATCCCCATTACATCAGGAAGTTGGCGAAGTGGCTGGACGATTTGGGAAGACGGGCGGAGGCGATCGAGGCGCTGAAAGGGCTGATCTACGTTACTCCCGGCGAACCGGAGCTGCATGTGCAACTCGGCGAGTGGCTCATTGAAGAAAAGCGCCACGTCGAGGCGGTTCGAGAGTTTCGAACGCATCTGCTGTCAGAACCGCTCGACCTCGCCGGCGCGCACTTCAACCTGGCCCGTGCGTATCATATGATGGGGAACGCTGAAAACACTCGGAAGCACCTGCTGTCCGCTCTGGAAGCGGCCCCGAGCTACCGGCCGGCGCAGAAGCTCCTGCTGGAAATCGTCGATTAACGCCCCAACCTTTTCTTAATGATGACTGTTCCTTCCGCTTCCATCGTCGATACGACGGACACGAGACATCTTGTCACCGTTTTTCGTGACACACAAGAACGAATCCGCGAACAGGTTCGACGCGTCATCGTCGGCCAGGAGGATGTCGTCGAGCACTTGCTGTTGACCCTGCTGGTCGGTGGGCATTGTTTGATCACAGGCATGCCCGGCACTGCGAAGACGCTACTCGTACGGACGCTGGCCACGGCCCTGGGATTGACGTTCAAGAGAATTCAATTCACGCCGGACTTGATGCCGTCCGACGTGACCGGCACCGACATCATTGATGAGGATGTGACAACCGGACATCGCAAATGGACGTTCGTCGAGGGACCGATTTTCACGAATGTGATGCTGGCGGATGAAATCAACCGTACGCCCCCGAAGACTCAGGCGGCGCTGCTCGAAGCGATGCAGGAGCTGAGCGTGACCGTTCGCGGGACGACCTACCGGCTGTCGCCGCCATTCTTCGTTCTCGCTACGCAGAACCCGATCGAACTGGAGGGAACCTACCCACTGCCGGAAGCGCAGCTTGACCGGTTTCTGTTCAACGTCGTGCTCGATTATCTGACGACGGAGCAGGAAATGGACGTCGTCAATCGCAATACGACGGCCGGACTCCCTGAAGTGGATGCCTGCACGACGGTGGAGGAAATCCTGGAGTTTCAGAAGCTCGTGCGGCAAGTGCCTGTTTCAGAAGAAACGATTCGTTACGCCGTGAATTTCATTCGTGCGACGCGGCCCAAAGACCCCGAATCTACCGAGATGATCCAGAAGTACGTGAACTATGGGGCGAGCGTGCGGTCCACGCAGTTTCTCGTGATGGCGGCAAAGGCGCGCGCGCTGATGCAAGGACGCTATCACGTGACCATTGAGGATTTGCATGCCCTGGTGCTGCCCGTGTTGCGCCACCGCATACTGTCGAACTTCCATGCCGAGTCGGACGGCGTTACTACCGACGATATTCTGAAGGACCTCATCGCGGAGAAGCCCTCGACGCGAACTTGAATCCTCGATGGCGATTCAGGCGCTTCTCGATCCGAAAATTCTCGCGCGCCTCTCGAATATCGAACTGGTGGCGCGGACGGTAGTGGACGGTTTCCTGACCGGTCTTCACCGCTCCCCCATTTTTGGCTTCAGCCTCGAGTTTGCCGAATACCGCCCGTATACGCCCGGTGATGATCCGCGGTTTATCGATTGGAATGTCTTCTCGCGCACGGAGCGTACCTATCTGAAGCGTTACTTGGGTGAAACGAATACGCACCTGATGCTGTTGCTCGACGCGAGTGCTTCGATGGGGTTCGCGTCGAATGGCGTCACCAAGATGGAGTACGCGCGGTTTCTCGCGGCCTCGCTTTCTTATCTCTCTATTCGGCAGCACGACGCGGCGGGCTTGATCGTTTTCGATGAGAAGGTACGGGATTATCGGCCGCCGTCGACGCGCCCTGGGCACCTGTTGAGTCTGCTGCACATGTTGGAGCGGGCAGAGCCCGCCACCGGTACGAATCTCGATTTGCCGTTTGATCACTTCCGGCAATACACGAGTCTGCGCGGGCTTGTCGCTGTAATTTCGGACTTTTATATGGATCCGGACTCGGTAGTAAAGGCGGTTCGTCCGTTGGCCTACCAGGGACAGGACATGGTGTTCTTCCATGTGCTGGATCCGGCGGAGTTGAAACCGGAGTTCGATCGCTCGATTCTGTTGGAGGACATGGAGACCGGCGATCAAATGGAGATCTCGCCGGATTTCGCGAGGCGCGAATACATTGAGCGGATGGAAAGCCACATCAGGAAACTTAGATCCCAAACGAAGGGGATTGGGGCGGACTATGTACTGTTGGACACGTCACAACCACTGGATTTGGCCTTGAGGGAATATCTTCTGGTTCGTCAGCGTCGGCGTTGAGTCGGGGGTGAGCGGACGCGTAGCGGGATGTGCGGCGTCTTTGAATAGAGAAACGAACGGATGTCATTGCTAGCGCCATGGTTCTTGCTGGGTGGGGTCGCGATTGGCCTGCCGCTATGGCTGCACCTGCTGGACCGCGAAAACCCGATCCACCTGCCCTTTAGCTCACTGATGTTCTTTGAGCGCCGTCGGCAAAGCTCGATGAAAGAGCGCCGGTTTCGCTATCGAATCTTGATGGCTTTGCGGATCGCCCTGTTTCTGTTGCTTGCCCTGGCTTTTGCCAAGCCGGTCTGGGAATTGACGGCCGGAGCCGGATCGGACGACTTGCCGGGTCTGCACATGCTTGCTCTCGATACTTCGCTCAGCATGAATTACGGCGATCGCTGGGACCGTGCCGTCCAGGAAGCCGAAGAAGTGATCGAGTTTCTTAAGCCCGCAGACCGGGCGCAGATCCTGGCGTTTGGGCCGGGCGTGCGAGTAATCACACAACCGATCGGGAGCCGAGCGGAACTGCGTACCGCGCTCGGAACTCTTGAGCCGACGGCGTCTCGGAATTCATACGCTGATTTGGCGGAAGCTGTTCGCACACTGGCCCCGGACGCTGACGTGCCGGTGACGGTGCATCTGTTTTCCGACTTCCAGCAGTCGGCGATGCCGGGCCGCTTCTCTGACGTCGCTCTGCCAACAATGGCAAGCCTCGAGGTCCACAACGTGGCCGAAGCGGATTCGTCGAATTGGACAATTGAAAACATTAGAGGAACGACTCGAGTTTTCGGTGGACGAGCTACCCGCCTGGAGGCGGTCGTAGCCGGCTTCGGTACGGAAGAAGCACGCAAGACAGTGACGTTTCTCCTGAATGGCAATCGGGTCGCTCGGCAGTCCTTGAATGTACCGGCTGTGGGCAGGGCCTCGGTCGTGTTCGAAGGATTCGATGTACCGGTAGGTAATAACAAGGGCGAACTGCTCCTGGAGCCCGCAGATGAAATGCCGTTGGATGACCGGCGGCTGGTAGCGATCAGTAATGCCGAGCCGTCGAAGATTCTGTTTGTCCATAGCGATCCGAGGAGGCGTGATCTTACTTTCTTTCGGGCAGCGTTGGATGCATCGTCGCAGGCCATGTTTCGGGTGGAAGGGGCTTCGGTGGCGCAAGCCGAACAAAGTCGGCCTGAGCAGTTCGCGCTGGTGATTTTTTCCGATATCCCGCAGCTTGATGACACGGCGGCGGAGCGTTTCCGGTCATATGTGAAAGCGGGCGGCGCAATGCTGATCGTGGTAGGTCCCAAGGCAACGCTCGCGGGGCAGTCTGCACTGTTGGAGGAGGGTATCGAAGAATCGAGCTACGCCGGGCGTGAACGACAACGCTACCAGTTCGCCGGTTCGGTCGACGAGTCACATCCCGTGATCAGCCGGGTGAAGCGCTTCCAGGGTGTGAAGTTCTACCGCTACGCACAACTGCCCGTCGGCAAAGAGGACAATGTGCCGGCGCGGCTGTCGGATGGGTCACCGTTGCTGCTCGAGCGCAGACTGGGCGAAGGGCGCTTGTTGATCCTGGCGTCATCGCTGGGAAATATCTGGAATGATTTGCCGGTGAACCCGGTGTTTGTCCCGTTCGTGCTTGAGACGGCGCGATATCTTTCAGGACTCGATCGAAGATTACAGCAGGTGAATATCGACTCGATTCTGGAGTTGGGTGGTCGGCTCGGCGCCGGTGTGCAGGTTTTCAATCCCTCTGGAGAACGTGCCTTGACGCTTGCTGGTTCGGTAGCGGGAGAAGACCTGCGTCTGACCGAGTTGGGGTTCTACGAGCTTCGGCGAGCCGGAGCCTCGGAATTGGCTGCGGTTAATCCTGATCCACGAGAGTCCAACTTGCGTCCGATGGAGACCGACTTGGTCTCGACGTGGGAAAAGACGGGCCGCAATCAGGAAGCGGCGCCGATGGAGGGTAATAAATCTCTCATCGTTCCCCCGCCGCTGAAGCTTTGGAAAATCCTGCTGGTTCTCTTGGTCTTGATCGCATTGGTAGAATCAATCTTCGGCAATTATCACCTCAAAGTACAGCGGGAGACTTAACACGTGTATCCAGCCCCCTTGTCGCCGGCTTGGTCGTTACAGGACTATGTGCGCCGGATTCAGTGGCGGCTGCGAGCACGGACGGCTTCGCGCGGGATTGTACTTACCATCGGCGTTGCCGTGACGCTGACCGTTCTCTGCGTTGCGATCGCGAACGAATTTGCGTTCTCGGACAGAAGCATGATCGGGGGCCGAACGATTCTGTTCGGGGCTCTCATCACAGCCATCATCCTGGCGCTTTGGCGGCCTTTGCGGGGCTTGGGCATCAAGAAGGCGGCAGGTCACGCTGAGCGGGAAATACCTGCTTTCGATGGCCGGATCGAGACTTTTATCGATCAGTCACACCGCCCGGACGGAGCCGCGGCGAATCCGATGCTTGACTTGCTGGCTGAAGATACGCTGCAGGTCGTCGAGGCCGCCCCGGCCGAATCCGTGGTTGGTTGGCAGCGGATTATCACGTTTGCTGCGCTGGCGGCAACGGGCTTCTTTGCACTGCTTTGGCTGGGAACCTCAGGTCCCGGGTATTGGAGTTATGGCACTTCGCGGCTGTGGGCCGGATGGCTGGAGTCGAACGAATCTCCCTACTACGAGCTGCTGATCGAGCCCGGCGACGCGACAGTGCGGCGCGGGGCTGATCTCACCATGACCGCAGAGGTCATAGGCTTCGAAAGCCCATCGGCGCAGGTATATGTCAAATACGACGACAGCGTCGAATGGGAAGAAGCACCGATGCGGCGTCAGTTGGACGGCGCGGGATTTGAGTTTCTATTCGCGGGAGTCAGGGATCCATTTGTCTACTACGTTTCTGCAGGCGGTATTCGCAGTGAGGAGTTTGCAGTTGACGTCGTGACAATGCCGGTCTTGCGGGGACTCAAACTGACGTACCACTACCCGAAGTGGACCGGTTTGAAGAACGTCGTCGAGGATCCGGGTGGAGACATCAACGCCGTCGCGGGAACGGAAGTCGAGATTGCGGTTGAGACCGACAAGCCGCTTGATGACGGCGTCATTCTGGTCGATGGGGAGCAGGTGGCCAGGCTGGAGACGAACGGCCTGACGAGCGTTGGGCGGATAACGGTGCAGGGTGACGGACTCTACAACGTGGCCGAGCTCTACAAAGGTGAGGCGGTTCGCATCAGCGATGAATTCTTCATCACGGTGATTCCCGATCGTAAGCCGACCTTGGAGATCGGGCGTCCGGGGCGTGATTTTCAGGCGACGAATATCGAGGAAGTCGTCGTCGAGTTGAAGGCCGAGGACGATTTCGGCATCGCTTCTCTGGACCTTTTTTATTCACTCAACGGAGGCGAAATGAAAAAGGTCTCCGTGAAACGCCAGGGCTTCAAGGAAGCGCGCGGTCGCCACACGTTCTATCTGGAAGAGATGGGCGAGGGCAAGGCTTCGCTTGAAGTGCGAGAAGAAAATGACGAGGAGCAGGAGTTGAACGCCGTCCATCTGGTGCCAGGCGACCTCATCACCTATTACGCGATGGCCCGCGATCACAAACTGGCGGCCAAGACGGACATGTATTTCGTCGAGGTACGGCCGTTCGATTTGGTTTTTCGCCAGGGCCAGCAGGGTGGAGGCGGGATGAGTGGCGGCGAGCAGCGGCAGGACGAAATCTCCAAGAGGCAGAAGGAAATCATTGCGGCTACCTGGAATTTGATTCGTGCATCGGAAGAGGCAAAGCCCTCGGATCGTTCTGAGATAAACGACAACGCGCTCGTCTTGTCCGATATCCAGCTCACGTTGCGGGATCAGGCGCGCACATTGGTTGAGCGAACGAAGGCACGGCAACTGACGGGAGCGGATGAGAAGATCGGGCGGTTTATTGAGAATCTCGAAAAGGCGGCTGAATTCATGGAGCCCGCTGCAGATAAGCTGCACGAAATGAAGCTCACGGAGGCAGTGGCTCCGGAGCAGAAGGCGCTTCAATATGTGCTTCGAGCGGAGGCGATCTTCCGCGAACTCCAGATCAGCTTCGGCCGGGGCAACGGGCAGGGGGGCGGCCAGGCGCAACTCGACTTGGCAGAGATGTTCGAGCTGGAGATGGATTTGACGAAGAACCAATACGAGACCGGCGGTGGTTCTTCGCAGCAACAGCTCGATCGCGAGGTCGATGAACTGATGGAGAAGCTGCGCGCGTTGGCGCAGCGGCAACAAAAGCTGGCCGAGCGGCGAAAGCAGCAGCAGGAGATGACCTTCGCGCAGCGCTGGCAGCAGGAGATGCTGCGGCGTGAGGCGCTGGAACTGAAGAGGCAGCTTGAAGAGTTGCAACGGCGTCAGCGGGAGCAGCAGGCGGCACAGGCCCGGTCTGGCAACCGCTCACAGCAACAAACCGGGCAGTCGCAATCAGGTCGGCAGCAATCCGATCAACAGAGCGAACGGCAATCGGGCCGGGCGGCGGGACGAAGCCGGTCTACTGGCGGCGCTGCAGGCCCGCAGAACCTGCAGCAGATTATCGAGCGGCTCGACCAGGCGACACGCGATATGCAGACCAATCCGTCGAGTGCCAATGGTTCTCGGCAGCGAGTCGGCAATGATCCGGCGGCGGCGCAACGGGCTCAGGAGCGGTTGCAGGAAGCGCTGCAACAGCTAACAAGGGAGCGGCGCGGACAGAACGCGTCCGCGCTTTCCGAGTTGGTTCAACGTTCGGAGACGCTGGCGCATGATCAGCGGGAAATCGGCGATCGCCTGAAGCAGGATCTGAGAGAGTCAATCAGGGCTCAGCAGAAAGCCGAAGCCGAATCCGGGAGACGAGGCAGGCTGCGGAGCAGTCTTTCCCCGACCGAAGCGCTTGATCTCGCGGACCGCAAGAAAGCGATGCAAGAAGAGCTCGAAGCGATCGAGCGTGAGATACAGGGCACGATCCGCAGGCTTGATGACTCGCAGCGGGAAGCGTCTCGCAAGTTGAGGGAAGCGCTTGGAGAAATCCAGCAAAATGAAATCGGCACGCGGCTGCGCGTCGTGGCCGAGTACATCCGGCGTGGACTGGCTCCCCATGCGGCGCAGGGCGAAGATATGGTGACCCGCTCGCTCGAACAGCTACGTGACAGTCTGAAAGATGCTGAGCGGCTTGCCCAGGCCAACGGGCCGGGTAACGAGCGCGGTTTGGAGCAATCGCTGACGCAACTCGAGAGCATGCGGCGGCGCTTGGAGCGCGCGGCGGATGGCGATCAGCGTGGCGGGCAACAGGGCTCTCAGGGGCAGCCGCGCACACAGCCTGGAGGGCAGCAGGGAACCCAAAGCGCGAATTCCCAGCAGGGCCAGTCGCAGCAGGGCGCTTCCTCGCAGACTGCGCAGGGAGCACGGATTGGCGGACCGCAGCGCTCGATCGGAGGAGCATCCAACTACGGCGGAATGCGGAGGCCCGGCAGTTCGGAAGGCATCGGACTCTGGGATGATCAGGCGCGCCGCGAAATGGAGCAGGCTCTGCGAGAGGGTGTGCGTCTGGTCCCGCGCATGACTCGCGATCTACAGACGAGCGGCATCTATGAGGAAGATTTGGAGGAGATTCGCCGCTTTGTGAAAGGACTGCCGAACTCACGATTCGCCGGCAACCCGGAGCTGCTGGCTCAGGAATACCGCAGATTACTGTCGCTGCTTGAGCAACTGGAACTTCAGGTAAGGCGGAAAGTTGAAGAAGAGCAGGGAGGCCAGGTGCGTACTTCAGTCGCCGAACCAGTTCCGGAAGAGTATCGTGAAGCGGTCGCCGAGTACTTCCGCCGACTGAGCCGCGGTCGCTGACCGCAGTCCCATCGGCGGATTCCGCGATACATCTTGCAGCGCCTTCTCGTGACACGGGAACGGTGGTTCTCGCCAACCTCGCATCCCTCGATGTACCTCTCTATGCAGTCCGGCGTTAGCCTGCATTTCTCACCACGCGGCGAGGCGAAGTGCGTGAGAGGGCCGTCAGGACGAGGCGCGCGCCGCTTGGCGCGCGCAGGCGTACTTGAACAGTACGTCGAGCACGGCAAGCAAGCGCAACGAAGTCCTGGCGGTCGTATCGTGTGCTTCGACCGTCGGGTGGTGAGAAATGCAGGTTAGCCGGAATGAGACTCATGCCGTGCGATTCGGGATCTGATCACTCAGTCGTCAGCTCAGCTAATGGAAGAAAATCTCTGACCTGCATTTCTCACCACACGGCTCACGAAACACGAGACACGAAACACGGCCTTTTTCCGCGTGCTTCGGCCGTCGAGTGGTGATGAATGCAGGCTGGCTGGCTCGTTACCGTTTGTCGCCAGGAATAGGAGTTAAATTGAACTGAGAGTGTGGGCATGAGCCGCCGCGGCGGACCCCAGACCGTCCAGGTTGTAGCCGCCTTCGAGGACCGAGATGAGACGATGAGCTGCGGATTCCTCGGCCATCTCCATCATCATTGATGTCAAATCCCGAAAGTCGCCGTCGTTGAGAGTGAATTCCCCCAGAGGATCGCCGAATCGGGAGTCGAACCCCGCCGAAATGAAGATGATGTCGGGACGGAATCGGCGGGCTGCGGGGAGCAGTTTTGTTCGAAAGGCGCTCAGGATCTCATCGCGGCCCGAGCCGGAGGGGAAGGGGCAGTTGACCGTCGTTCCCTGACCAGCGCCCGCACCCGTTTCATCGGTCCTGCCCGTGCCGGGATACCATGGCGACTGATGGGTGCTGAAGAACAACACTGAGGGGTCTTCGTAGAAAATGTCCTGGGTGCCGTTTCCGTGATGGACGTCCCAGTCGGCAATCAGCACTCGTTCAACGCCATGACGTTGTTGGGCATAGCGTGCAGCGATTGCGACATTGTTGAAGATGCAGAAACCCATTCCACGGTCGGGCGTAGCATGATGGCCCGGAGGACGGAGCACGCAGAATGCATTGTCGACCTCCCCGGCCATCACCGCGTCGACAGCTTGAAGCACACTGCCGACAGCGTTCAGAGCGACTTTGAGAGAGCCGGGACCGATGGTGGTGTCCCCGGTGCTGAGATGAGACATGCCGGCGGTGATGTCGCGCCGGGCCATGGAGACGTAGCTGCGGGTGTGGCAGAGCGACAGTTCTTCGTCGGTCGCAAGACGAGGCGGGATCTTCGTCAGGACTTGGATCAGTCCCTCGGACTTGAGCGCGTTCATGACGGCATCGAAGCGTTCGGGGCGTTCCGGGTGACGAGGTCCCGTATCGTGATCGCGTGATATTTCGTCAGCGACAAGGCCCGTTTTCGAGGAGGGATCTGATTGTTGAGAGGCGTCTGCGTCCGGCATGCTGGGTGTGGCTTTCTCCTCTGAAGAACCATGATAGGTCAGCCCTACCGGAGTCTGCATGGAAACCGCCAGGGCCAGTTCCAGTGACGGATCCACGACCCCGTATGTCGGCCTTAGGACGCCCCGCTGGGGTTCCCTGGGTTATGGCTGAGCCAGCCATCTGAAGGCGGCGGGACCGATGCCGAATCGCCGTCCGGCGGCTTGGATTGTGGATTGAAGGGTTGTCACGACATGCGACTGAAAATCCGGCAAGTGCCAATCATCGAACTGATGCGCCTGGCTGACCCGCAGGGCCTCAGGCCGCGTTGTGGCTCCGTGCTGTTTGACGGCATGGACATGAAACGGATCGCCGATGATGTCTTGATCGGTGAAAGCGAGCGCCAGTCGAGCCAGTTCGGTGGGGTCGCAGGGCAACAGTGGAGCAAGGGTTGCATAGGTCGGGATTCCAGTGTCGCGCAGCGCGGCAAGGGTGGCCACACGTTCATTGACGGACGAGCATAGCGGTTCATAAAGCTTGCGAACATCGTCGCGGTTCGTAGTAAGAGAAAAGCTGACGCGCAGCCTTGTCCGGGTAGCGAGCACCTTGAGTTGCTTGACATCTCGTAGGATCAACGGTCCGCGCGTCTGAAGCACAAACACGCGAGGAGGTTTTCGAATCAGCGTTTCGAGCAATTCCGGCATGATCCGGCGATGCTCTTCCGCTGGTTGATAGGGATCGACCAGGGGCGAACAATAAATCACTTGGTCGGGGCGCAAGGCCCGGTCAAGCAGCTCGGCAGCATTGTCCTTGAAAGTAGTGAAGCGGCCCCAATTCCGCCAGTCTTCTTGACGTAGCCCACCCTGGATGCGCAGTGTGGGGACATAGCAGTAGACACAGCCGAAAGTACAGTTGCGAGCGGGTGTTAGTGAATGAGTGAAACCGGCTTCCAAGATAAAACCCCTCGTCTTGGAAAGGATGGACTTCGCGTCTGCAAGACGGATGCTTCGGGACCAGGGGACGCTGCGCTGGGGCACGGGTTTCATTGCAGTGCGGGCGCCTTGCTGCATTGCCCGCGATGTCTGTAGGAAAACAATCAGCTTACGGATCAAGACAACCCCGCAGCACTCAACAATTCCTAAAATAGATTCAGGTCAGATGAGGTTTGACTCTTGCAGATGGGCAAGCGCCACTCATCTGAACAAGGCTCCCCTCCGTCGGTTTTTCTTGGCGGGCTTGGAGTCTCCGCGAGAAACAAATCGCTGCCCTTGGCCGAGGAATAGCTCTCTTGATTGACGTCTCATCCAGTTTAGCCGGCCGCAACATCCTCCTTACCGGGGCTAACGGATTCCTCGGCAAAGTACTCCTGGCCTTGCTTCTCGATCGCTACCCGGAAGTCGGCCAGGTACATCTTCTCATCCGTTCCCGAAAAGACCGGACTGCTCAAGATCGTTTCGAAAAAGAGATCCTGGACACTCCGCCACTCGAACTTCTCGTAAATCAACGCGGCCGGGACTTCTTGCATGACAAGATCACCGTCTGGTCCGGCGACGCGGCTCAGGTTAACGCGGGCATTGACGATCCCGACTGGAGCAACGGGATTGATCTCGTCATACACTGTGCCGGTCTGGTCGAGTTCTTTCCTCCGGTGGACCAATCGCTTCGCGCCAATGTCGATTCCGTCGAGCAGATCGCCGTCCTCGCCCGACGTGCTGGCGCCAAGCTTCTCCATATCTCAACCTGCTTCGTCGCCGGGAAGGCGGATGGCCTGATCGAGGAAACGGAACCGCGACCGGGCTTCTACCCCGATCGCCGAGGACCGAACGACCTTGGTTTCGAACCTGCAGAAGAGCTCCGGATCCTTCGTGAAGAGATCGATCGCATCAGAGCCTCGTCCGCCGGAGAGCGCGCAAAGGGTGACCAGCTCATCTCGATCGGACGCCGCCGAGCCACCCACTGGGGATGGGTCAACACGTATACGTATACGAAAAGCCTTGGCGAGCAAATCCTCGCGCAATCGCGAGGCCTCGATTGGGCCATTGTCCGCCCGGCAATCGTCGAAAGCTCTTGGCGCTTCCCGTTTCCGGGCTGGGTCGAGGGCGGCCGTACCGCGGCGCCGCTCGTTCTGATGGCTCTCAGCGGCCTTGCCGAATGGCCGGCGCGACCCGATATTCCGCTTGAGATCGTTCCCGTCGATCAGATTGCCGCCGCGACTCTGGCGTGTGGCGCGCTGCTATTGGCCGGTCAACACGAGCCGGTTTACCAGCTTGCATCGGCCGATACGAACCCGTTCGAACTCGGTCCGCTCATTCAGCTCCTGTTTGAAGAAGCCCAGCGGTTGAACGGTGATAGCGTTTGGAAGCACATACGACCTTTTTGGCTGCAACCACGCTCTCGCCTCCGATTCTTGTCGGCGACTGAATTCCGGAAAAGTCGTGATGCCCGAATCCGCCGCATCGAAGCCAGCCGCCGACTCTTGGCCGCTTTTCAGAAACGTATAAAACGAACACCCATTCCCGACAACGGGATCGTTGCCGACTGGCTCGGCTACCTCCGAACTCTTGCGCTCCAAGCCCGCTTCCGCGATCAGACCATCGACCAATACTTGCCCTTCATTCTCGAAAATCGTTATATCTACGAGACATATAACATCCGTACCGCCTACGGTATTCTCTCTCCCCCCGATCGGAAAAAGCTCCCGTGGGCTCCCGAGGCGATCGATTGGCCCGAATACTGGAGAGTGAACCAAATTGGAGGCATCCGTAAATGGGTGCAGCCTGAGGCCGTACGAAACTGGTCATTCCAGATCTGAATTCTCGTCACCGGTCTCCTTGCAGACCGCATCGGAAAGATCAGTCTCTCCTTAAACACACTCAATCTGTTCAGATTTCATCCTTCCTCGATCGGTTGCTCGCTGTCTTTGTGCGTGATCATCGCCCACGAATAGTGATATTCAAGCCGATCCATCCTCCTCGACCAAAATATTTTGCGAACGACCTGACGGCATCTCATCCGTAGGGAGCAGTCATCCGAGATCGCACTGATCATTACGAGACACGGCAGCACAGTTTTCAGATCCTCTTGCATCGCCACCACATTGCTTTTCGGTCCCCGGGTATCGAAATTTTGCAATGGACCTGACACGCCACTTGCCGGAAGACTGTGCTTGCCGGGGTCTCTTCTCGGACAGATAGCCTGCATTTCTCACCACGTGGCGAGACGAAGTGGGTGAGAGGGCCGTCAGGACGAGGCGCGAGCCGCTTGACGCGCGCAGGCGTACTAAACAGTACGTTGAGCACGGCAAGCAAGCGCAACGAAGTCCTGGCAGTCGTATGGCGTGCTTCGACCGTCGGGTGGTGAGAAATGCAGGCTAGTCTTCGGCGTCAGTCCTTTGAATAGGAGAGGTTGTCCTACGCCAAGAGTTGTTCGACCACATTGCCGTGGACGTCGGTGAGGCGGAAATGGCGTCCTTGATACTTGAAGGTAAGCTTCTTGTGATCGATACCCATAAGGTGGAGTATGGTGGCTTGGAGGTCGTGTATATGGACGGGGTCGCTGACGATGTTGTAGCAATAGTCGTCGGTTTCGCCGATGCTGACACCTGGTTTGACGCCACCGCCGGCCATCCAGATGGTGAAGCAGCGTGGGTGGTGGTCACGTCCGTAGTTGGTAGCGGTGAGCTCGCCTTGACAGTAGACGGTGCGGCCGAATTCTCCTCCCCAGATGACGAGAGTATCATCGAGCATACCGCGCTGCTTTAGGTCGTGGATAAGGGCGGCGGAGGGCTGGTCGGTTGACTTCGACTGCAGAGTGATATCGCGCGGTAAGTCATTGTGTTGGTCCCAGCCACGATGAAAAAGTTGCACAAAGCGGACATTGCGCTCAGATAATCGGCGCGCGAGCAGGCAGTTCGCGGCGTATGTGCCCGGTTTGCGCGAGTCGGGTCCGTAAAGATCGAAGATATGATCCGGCTCATCGGAGAGATCCATCAGATCGGGCACGGAGGTCTGCATGCGGTAAGCCATCTCGTATTGCGCGATGCGAGTGTCAATTTCGGGATCGCTGAAAGCTTCCGAGCGCATCTTGTTGAGTTCGGCCAAGCTGTCGAGCATCCGGCGACGGCTCTTCCTGTTGACTCCGGGCGGGTCGGAGAGGTAGAGAACGGGGTCGCCGCTTGAGCGGAAGCGGACGCCCTGATAGCGAGACGGAAGGAAGCCTGCTCCCCACAGACGTGAAAACAGCGGCTGGGCGTTGTTGAGCGAGTTCTTTTGCGAAACGAGGACGACAAAACCGGGCAGATTCTGATTTTCGCTGCCGAGGCCGTAGCTCATCCAGGCGCCCATGCTGGGGCGGCCGGGCTGCTGGAAGCCGCTTTGGATGAAAGTGATTGCAGGGTCATGATTGATGGCGTCGGTGTGGACCGTATTGATGTAGGCGACATCGTCGACAATCTTGCCTTGGTGAGGGAGGAGCTCACTCAGCCATCTGCCGCTCTGACCGTGTTGGTTGAACTTGAAAATCGACGACGCAACAGGAAGGGAATCCTGCCCGGAGGTCATACCCGTTATGCGTTGGCCTTGTCGGACTGAGTCAGGGAGTTCCTGCCCGTGGAACTGTCTCAGCATCGGCTTGTAATCGAAGAGATCGATTTGTGACGGTGCGCCGGACTGAAACAGGTAAATGACCCGTTTGGCCTTTGGCCCGAAATGGGGGAGCTCGGCGAGACCTCCAGTGCGTGGGTCGACAGGATGGTCGTTTTGTCCCCTGGGCTTGGCGCAAAGGTCGTCTTCCAGCAAAGAGCCGAGGGCAGCGGCGCCGATACCGGTGCTCACGCGGCCAAAAAGCTGGCGGCGGGTGAGCAGGAGGTTGTGTTGGCTGTGGGAATCCATGGCTCTAGTTTACTCCGGTGACTCGGCGGCCGGGCTTAACAGAGTTTGTGTGACGTAGATTGTGGGCCGCGGTATAAGACCCCGGGCCAATCGGCGAGATCTGCGGTACTGGTTTTGTATTGGTTTACTCGTGTGATGGGACGGAATTGATAATGCAAGCTGCGGGTCTCGGGATGTCACGCCCATGCTTCGTCCGGGCGGCAGGACGTGGGGGTTTGTTAGGATAGCCCCTCTTGTACGGTCGTGGGATTCGGGTCCGCTTTGGAGTTGCAGATGAGCCGGGGATGGCGAGGACCTAAGCGGTGGGGTCCACGCTACGGTTGTTGATCAGTGTCCACGCACTCTCTCAGGCCACAGGCGCGTCATGGGGTCTTTCCGTGACGTCGAGCTGCCGAAATCGTATTCCGACGGACAGCGCCGGGTTTTAGTGACGATTCAATGACAATGAGCAAAAACGGGGCCAACCCGAAGCGCACAGGGTCGTTGATCGATTTTCGTAACGTCAGTGTAATGCGGGGCCGAAGGAAGGTACTGCAGTCTCTGACGCTGTCAATCGATCTCGGTGAGCATGTAGCGATTGTTGGTCCGAACGGCTCTGGAAAATCCTCGCTGATCAAGACGATCATGCGGGAGCTTCATCCCCTGCAGACTGTCGATGACTGGTCCTTGAAAATTTTGGGTAAGGAACGTTGGAATATCTTTCACCTGCGTCCGCAACTCGGAATCGTGTCTCCGGATTGGGTCAAGATGTGCACGCGGCCTATCGCGGTCAGGGAGGCGGTGCTGTCAGGATTCTTCAGCAGCGCTGAGATCTGGCCGCACAACGAAGTTGCTGTAGCGATGCATGAGCAAGCTGATGAGGTTATGGCGAACCTCGAGATCTCACATCTGGCTGACCAGGACATGTCGGAAATCTCATCGGGTGAATCGAGACGCGTCATTATTGCACGAGCGTTGATTCATAATCCTCGGGCTCTCATTCTTGATGAGCCGACGGCCAGCCTCGATTTGCGAGCTGTGGATGAGTTGCGAGCGACGATGCGCAAGGTAGCGCGGTCGGGTGTGAGCATCGTATTGGTAACGCATCACTTGCCCGATATCATTCCGGAAATCGAAAGAATCGTCTTGATGAAGGATGGATGTGTCTTCCGCGACGGATTCAAGAACGAGATTTTGTCGTCAGAAGGGCTTTCGAGTTTGTTTGACATGCCGCTGCAAGTGGTCGAGAAAAACGGATACTTCCACGTCCTGTGACAGTTCATGGAGCCAATGCAACTGGTGAAGGACAACATGTGGCAGCCACCTGACCGTTGGTGTTTCTGGGATGCCTGCACTCGCTTTTTTCGGATGCGCCAGGAACACTTTGCGGAGCATGGCATCACCTTGGAGGTGGTCTCGGCCACCGGATGGGTGAAAAACCTCGGTCTTTTGCTCGGTCGAGATTGCATGAAAGGATACATGTGACGTTGGTACGTTAGAAGCTGGGTCGGATAGAAAGGAAAGCCCCAAAGCAAGTAGTGGATCGAGCTTTCGGTCAGGAGGCCATTGTCCGACTATAGAGAGGCAAAATCAGCCATGTCGAGAATACAAACCTCCCACAGACGTTGGTTTCTGAAGGCGGCGGCTGCTTCGTTAGTAGCTGTTCCTCCGCCACGATCGGCGCGTGCGGCGACATTGAGCCCCGAAGAATTTCGCAAGCGTCTTCGAGGACCGATCCTGTCGATGCCGACGGTCTACACGAAGGACTTCAAGGTTGATCATCAGGGCATCAAGAACCAAATCGAACTGGCGGTGAAAAAAGGCGTCAATGTCTTCGCCCTCACGTCAGGAAACAATCAGTACGATCGCTTGACCTATCAAGAGGTGCGTGCGCTTACGAATACCATGGTGGAAACGGTCGCGGGAAGGGGGGTGACCATCGCCGCGGTAGGTCCTTGGTGGACGGGACAATGTGAGGATTACGCGCATTACGCCAAGTCTCTCGGCGCCGATTGCGTTCAGGTTCAACTGCCTCGACATGGCTCGCAGGACGCCCTCTATGAACACTTCAAGAAGATTGCCAAAGCTGGCGGCGGCATTGCACTCGGAATGCAGGGACAGGTCCCGCTGGCGGCCTTAAAGCAGATCGTGACGATCGACCAGGTGTCTGCGTACAAGGAAGAGTATCCCCAGAAGTACTCGATGGAGGTGTTCAAACTGTATGGAGATCGGTTGAACATCTTTGCCGGTGGACAGAAGTCGCGCTTTTTGATGTATCAGCCTTTCGGAATGCAGGCCTACTACAGCACGTTCTCGACGTTTGCCCCGCAGGTAGCGATGCGGTTCTGGGGAGCGATTGAAAGTGAAGATTTGGAGGCGGCCCGCAAGATCGTGTTGGACTACGACGTGCCGTTCTTCTTGAAGTGGTCTCATGCCTTCTGGCGGGCGACATTGGAGCACTTCGGTGTGGCGCAACGTTGGCTGCGTCCACCGGAGAAGAGTTTCACGGACGCTCAGGTGCATGAATTACGGACATTCTATGCGGAGATCGGGCTGGGCTAACGGGCATTGGATTTCTTTATTCCATCGAGCCGAAACCACGTGTGATTCTCCGTGCTGACGACTACTTCTTGAATAGGGCGTCGAAGCTTCTGCGTGCGGCTTCGGCGCTGCCCCTGCTCCGGTTGACGAGATCAACGGTAGTCCGCGGCTCGAAGTAGTCGCAGAAGTTTGATTGTTCCTTGTCAGCGACCAGTTCGGCTTGCGGTTCAGCGCATTGATTGCTCTTGTCAGGATCGAAGAAACGGCAGTTGCGGCAACAGTGGAGGTCTGCTCCGCAGGAATCGCAGACATCGCGGCGGTGGATCTTCATCCCGCCCACAAGCTTGAGCTGAAACCCGCAGTGGTGACAGTTGAGCGCTAAACTGTTCATCATAAGTGCAAGATTACTCCGACTGGATACCGAGGTTCAACGTCTCCTTGCAGTTTAAGAGCACCCCCACCGCATGCGTTCTCGCCGCCGTGATCGTGGTTCTCAGCGCGTTTTCCTGCGGCGGAGAAATCCCGCCGACCCATTACTACAAGCTGAATATCCCTCCGGCTCCCCTTGTGGCGCAAAAAGAGGGAATCCGGACGGCGATTCTGATGCCTTTTCGGGGTTCGAAGATGTTGACGCAAGACAAGATCGTTTACCGGCCCAACCTTGAGGAAGTGGGGTTTTACGAATACCACCGTTGGGCGGAGGATCCTCGAACGACGATCGCACAGTCTTTGCTGGACCATCTGCGGAGTAAAAAAACCTTCCATCGCATCGTGATGTTTGACGGACGGACGACTGCCGACTATCTTATCCGAGGCCGCATCGAGCGCCTCGAGGAAGTGGATTCGCCAGATGGCTCGACAGTGAGCGTCGCGTTGCGAGTGTCTGCGGACTTGTTGAGTGTCGCAAACCGAGAACCGCTCTGGAGTGGGGTGCACGAGGAAACGGCAGGGGTGCAAATCCGGGACGTGCGGACAGTCGTTTCCAGGATGAGCGCCGCGGCGGCGGCGAGTGTGGCAAAGATAGCGACAGGCATTGATGGTTTTGTGCGTTCACATCAGAACGTTGCCGGTACGAGCCGCTCCGCTTCCACGCGCGACGGGAACTGACTGTTCCGTCTTGAGCAATTGCAGGTCGACTCATCGCTGTTGCTTGTAACTTTCCCAATCGATCCCATCCCTGTCGTCAATGACCTGCGACCCGGCAGGACATACCCAACTTGAAAATGGATATCGCAATTCTCAAGTTCACGGTCTTCGCCTTGGTCTCGTCATTGTCGGCCTTATCGTGAAGCCGGTTTTTTGACTTGGTACGAGTTGGACAGAGGACCGGGCTGTACCCTCCAGGAAGCTAAGACAGAGTTGTTCCAAGCTGGTACTGATGCTTTGCCTTGTGTTGATGAAAGGGTCGCTGGCGCCCTAGTAGATGAAGCGTATTCGGAAGGTTGCCGAGATCGGATCCAGGAATCGATTGTCCTGCAGAAGGCATGGCCCCTGGGTCCCGTCCTGGAAAGTCGCGATTGTCTGATAGTTTTTTGCGTTCACACCTTGTGAGACGGGGTCGCCCGCTTGCGGTGAACCGGGAGGTCTATCCGCGCAGTGCTTCGACGGCGGAGCGCAGCGCGGCGCTATAGACGCCGTGGTCCGCAGAATAGGAGATCATGTTGCACCCGATGTCCATCCAGGCGCGGGCCTGCTCCAGGCTTGAAGGCTGGATGCCGGTGGCTTGGTCATATCTCTTTGAGACCTCGGCAACACGTTTGAGGGCATTGAGGAATTCATCGCGCTGAAACTCTCCCACGATGCCGAGCGACTGAGTCAAATCGAAGTGTCCCACCCATAGGACATCTACACCCGGTGTCGAGGCAATCGCGTCAAGATTGTCGAGTGCCTCTTTGCTTTCGATTTGGCAAATCACCATGTTGTTGCGGTTGGCCGCGTGCATGTACTCCTTGGGGTTCGGACGGACAAAGTCATTGAGCGAGCCACCGAGACCGAGTCCGCGCTCGCCTTCGGGAGCATAGCGCATGGCATTGACTACCGACATGGCCTGTTCGGCGGATTTGACATTGGGAACCATTACGCCAAGTGCGCCGGCGTCCATCACACGGGCGATGAAATGGTAGTCGCTTGACGGCACGCGTACGAACGGTGCGATCGGGGTCGCTTTGAACCATGCCAACAAATCGTCAATCTGCCCCATATCGAAACCGGAATGTTCACCATCGATCAGAACGAAGTCAACGCCGGCGGCTTCGACAATCTTGGCGATGCCCCGCGT
Organism: Bryobacterales bacterium; assembly: GCA_965204095.1. GTDB lineage: Bacteria > Acidobacteriota > Terriglobia > Bryobacterales > UBA6623 > JAPPLB01. Next base: position 276,682 of record OZ241991.1, read on the forward strand.
GCCGAATTCCATGATCATGTGGCCGATGGGCGTCTTGCCCTCAGCCAGCAGTTGCCGCACTCGATTCGGTTTCATCGGGATCTCCGCGCAGCCAGTTTTGCCTGCAAGCCCGGCCTATCGACTACTTGTGGATTGGCTAGGTGAGCAGGCGCTTCGCCTTTGTAAACAGACAATACGTTGCGTACAGAATGGAGACTGTTATCGCGGATGCACTCTTCGGTCCACGCGATCGAGTGAGGCGCGACGACGACGTTATCCATCTGTAGCAGGGGATTGTCGAGAGGAGTGGGTTCCTCCTCGAACACGTCGAGGCCAGCACCCGCGATTTCTCCGGCCTGAAGAGCCGCGATCAGCGCTTTCTCGTCGACGATTGGGCCGCGGGCCGTATTGATCAGATAGGCCGTCTTCTTCATCAGCGAAAACTGCCGCGCGCCAACCAAGCCTCGTGTTGCGTCGTTCAAGAATGTGTTCACCGCTACGAAATCGCTTTCTCGCATGACGGTGTCAAGGTCAACCAACTCGACACCAAGCGCTTCGGCGCGCTCCCTCGGAGCGTAGGGATCGTATCCTAACAGCCGGCCGAAGCCCATGCCCTTTGCCATGCGGAACATCTCGCCCGCGATGCTGCCAACACCCACTGAACCAAGTGTGCGGCCTTCGATACAGATGCTTTTCGATCTGAGTCCTTCCCGCCATCGGCCGTCTCGGGTGCGTGCTTCCAGCTCTCTGAGATTTTTGGCTACCGCCAGGATCAAAGTGATGATCCCCTCGGCGACGGGTCGGCGTACCGCCAGCGGGGTCAGAGCGACCAGCACGTCAGCTGCGGTGCTCGCCGCGGTGTCGATCTTGTCGTAGCCGACACCCCACCGACACAGACATGCCAATCGCTTCAGTCCTCTGAAGCTCGATGCCGGGAAGCCGTAAGAAAGGACGATGATAGCGTCATATTGGTCGATCACTTCCGGGACACCGATCTCTTCCGGATGGGCCTGCAGGAGTTCATGCTCGATGTCGGGGTGAGGACCAAAAACCTCCCTTAATGCGGTACCGATCATTTCATCGGTGCGAGAACCCCATTCAGGAGTGATGGCAACGCGAAACTTCTCATTCGAAGGCATAGGTTTGGAGTACTTCAGATCACTGCGATTGCAAACAAGGTGATCTCGGGGGACCGTCATTGTACAGGTCCACGCGAGTGACATGCAGCGGCGTCAGGCAACAAGCCCCGGAATGAGATCTCCGTGCACATCGGTCAAACGCATATGCCGTCCGTTGAAGAAATATGTAAGCTTTTTGTGGTCTATCCCCAGCAGATGGAGAATCGTCGCGTGAATGTCGTGGTAGCTGTAGACAGGGTCGATTGCTTTATATCCAAACTCATCGGTATTGCCGATTACCTGTCCGCCTTGAATCCCTGCGCCTGCCATCCAGATGGTCAGCGCTCCCGGATTGTGATCTCGTCCGACACCGCGCTGCGATATCGGCATGCGTCCGAACTCGGAATGCCAAATGACCAGCGTCTCGTCAAGCATACCGCGGCGCTTGAGGTCTTTGATGAGCCCGGCTATCGGCTTGTCGACCTCGTGGGCGTGGAGGGTGTGGTTCTCAACCAGATTGGAGTGGGCATCCCAGGTATCGATGTCCTGCTGCAGCAACGCACCGTTATAAAGCTGAATGAACCGTACACCGCGTTCGATGAGCCTGCGGGCTAGCAGGCACTGCTTTCCGAAAGGCTCCGTGACAGGATCATTCAGACCGTAGAGTGCCTTGGTCTCTTCGCTCTCTCCACTGATATCGACAGCATCCGGCGCGCACCCTTGCATTCGGTAGGCCAGTTCGTAAGAAGCGATACGGGCCGCCAACTCGGTGCTGCCAGGATTCTTTTTGGCATGCTCATCGTTCAACATCGCAAGGTGGTCCAGCCGGGCACGCTGCTGCTCGGGCGTAACGTCAGCCGGCGGATTAAGATCCAGGACCGGGTCTCCGCTTGAGCGAAAGACCGTTCCTTGGTAGGCGGCGGGGAGGAAACCGCTGCTCCAGTTGGTCGGGCCGCTGAAGGGGCCTCCGCGTGGATCGTAAATAACAACAAATGCGGGCAGGCTCTGATTTTCGGTACCGAGACCATACGTTACCCAGGAGCCTACGCTGGGAAAGCCCATCCGCAGCGAGCCGGTGTTCCACTCGTAGTGCGCCAGGACGTGATCGTTCGAGCGGCCCTGGCAAGATCGCACAAGGGCGATGTCGTCGACGATGCCGGCGACGTGCGGGAATAGGTTCGAGACGTTGATGCCGTTCTCGCCGAACTGCCGGAACCCAAACGGGCTGCGCATGAGCGGCCCCGGATAGCCCTGCCGAACCCGAATGCGGCCTTTGCCTTCAAGCGGCTGTCCATGAAACTTTTCGAGCATCGGCTTGGGGTCGAACGTGTCGACATGGCTGACGCCACCGCTCATGAAGAGCGAGATCACTGACTTGGCGCGTGAGGTGAAGTGAGTAGGGCGCGGAGAAACGGGTGTTTGAGCGTCCGTTGTAGCGGAACAAGCCGTCTCCTTGTCTGCCGCCAGCAGTGTTTCGCGGTTCAGTAAATAGGCCAGAGCCAAGCCGCTGATCCCCTCGCCGGCCTTGAAGAGAAGGTCGCGCCGGGAGATGTAGCGGCGGCGTAGGGTCTGTGATATGTCGTCGTCGGCCATAAGAAAAATAAGCAGCTAGTTGAGATAGACGAATTCGTTCAAGTTCAAGATCACGTTGCACAGGTCGACCAGAGCCGCAAGTCCCGCGTCGATCGCCCCCCGGGATGCATGATCCTGCCTCTGCTGAGCCAGAAAGCGCAGGTTGGCCGCCATTTCGCGATCAGTCGGCGGGCGGCTCAGGGCGATCTCGTATGCGCCGGTGATCCGCTCCTCATCGTCGTCACTGCTGATTTTGATGACTCTTTGCGCGAACAACCTGGCTTGGCCAAGCAGGAACGGATTGTTGAGGAGCGTGAGGGCCTGCGTCGGCACGGTTGAGACATTCCTGCGCTCGCAGGTGACGTTCGGGTCAGGTTGATCAAATACCTCGAACATGGGATAGCGCAATCCACGTTTCCAGTACGAATAGACACTGCGTCGCCAGACAGCAGGCCCTTCTTCGGTAAGAATCCATTTCCCTTTACCGAATGAGCGCCATACGGTCTCCGGTACGGGCGGAAAGAAGGGTTCGCCGCCCATTTCCGGGTTGAGCGACCCGGCAGCGTCGAGTACGATGTCGCGAATCGTCTCCGCCTCAAGGCGTCGTTGGGGAAAACGCCAGAGGTAGCGGTTCTGAGGATCAGTCGCGTTCATCACCAGGTCTCCGGCGGAGGACATCCGGTATATGGTCGAAGACATGATCAGGCGCTGCAACGCCTTGATGCTCCAGCCACCCTCCTGGAATCGGATTGCGAGCCAGTCCAGCAGTTTTGGGTGAGAAGGCATTTGGCCGAGGCGGCCGAAGTTGCCGGCGGTGCTCACAAGCCCGTTGCCGAAATGAAAAGCCCAGATGCGATTCACGATGACGCGGGCTGTTAACGGATGACTGTCCGAGGTGATCCACTCTGCAAGCGCACGACGGTAACCAGTGGAATCGGTACGATTGACGGGAGGGCTCGCACGGAAACGGTCGCCTCGGTTCAACACTGTCAAGAAGCCCGGTCGCACCTCTGGACCCTTCGTGCGATAGTCGCCGGTCGGTAGTAGGTTGGCCTTCGGATACGCAAAAGGCTTGCCCTCTACGGGCAAGAAACTTCCTTCGAAGTCATAGGTTTCGCGCTCCCCCTTGCCGGGCTTGATCTCGTCGCCGTGTCCGTCAGGCGCGAAGCGATAGTCGCCGTCTCTTATACCCATTGCCATGGGGAGCGAATCGGGTAAGGTCTTTTCAATCTTCTTGATTTCTTGCCGGAGTTGCTCGACCTCTGCTTTGTCCTCGGGTGTCAGTAGGTGACTCACTTTGCCCGCGCCGATTGAAAGTACCTGCGCCGCAAGCAGCTTCTGTCCAGGTGTCCGTTTTTCTTCCGGAGTGTGGACGGCGATCTGAATATCCTCGGGGAAGGTCTTCAGTTTCTCTTTGAAAGCGATGTCCCTGTAAGGAGCCTGGATTTCAGCAATTCGGTCCTTGAGCGGTTTCAGGAGTTCCTCGACAACGGTTTTCTGCTCTTCATACATCCTGACCTGATCTTCCGGCGCCAGCGGATGGTCGTACCGCACGTACGGGAAGAAGATGGCCATCATCCGGTAGTAGTCAAGCTGCGAGATGGGATCGAACTTGTGATCGTGGCAGCGAGCGCAATCGACCGAGAGGGCCATGAAGGCGCGGCTCGTGGTGCCGATGATGTCGTCCAGGTAGGCGTAACGATACTGCGGATTATCTTTTTCACGAAAGCCGACTCGCGGCCCAACTCGATAGAAGCCGGTAGCGATCAGACTGTCGTGTGTCGGTACGTCCAGTTCATCACCTGCGAGTTGCTCGCGCACAAACTGGTTGTAAGGTTTATCGTCGTTGAGCGCGCGTATCACGTAGTCGCGATAGCGCCAGGCATTGGGAAAGTCGTAATCGTGCTCGTAACCATGGCTGTCGGCATAGCGGACGACATCGAGCCAATGGCGTCCCCAGCGCTCGCCGTAGTGGGGCGAGGCAAGTAGACGTTCGATGACCTTTTCGAATGCCTTCGGAGACGAGTCGGCGACGAAGGCTTCCACCTCATGAGGCTTGGGGAGAAGGCCGATCAGGTCGAGATAGGCTCGCCGGATCAAGGTTCGGCGGTCGGCTGGGGGTGCAGGCGTCAGGTGCTTTTCAGCGAGCTTGCTAAAAACGAAAGCGTCAACGGGGTGATCGCGATCCGGAACTTCGGGAATCTCGTTCCGCACGGGCGGCTGGAAAGCCCACCAGGTCTCGCTCCCTGCCGCCGTGGAGCTTTCTTCGCGCTGATCAAACTCTGCTCCCTGTTCGATCCAGTCACGGATCTTCATGATCTGGTCGTCTTCCAGAGAACCACCGAGGGGCATCGGCGGTCCCGCGCTACCCGACACATGCAGATACATCAGGCTCTCGGATGGTCTCTCGGCAACAACGGCCGGGCCGCGTTCGCCACCTTCGAGGATGCTTTCAGGAGTGCGCAGGTCGAGATTCGATTCCTTTGCGCCGTCTCCATGACAGACATAGCAGTTCTCTTTGAGAACCGGCTGGATGTCCTTCGTATAGGAAACCGGATCAGCGGCAGCGAGAAATGCGGGGAAAGAAAAGATAAAAACAGGCAGAAGGCCGCAAGTCAGAGCTACGGAGTCTTGGGGGCATCCCCTCGCTGTGGCGCTGCCTGTGGTCAGCGAAAACACGCTCTGAAGGCAAGTGTACGTCGCTTGTAAACCACTGTCAACGAATCGAAACCGGGTGTGTCAAGGGGCAATAGAATGTCCCCTTGCTCAACATGGGCTCATTTTGCGTTTGCTGTAGCGGAACCAGCCCGGAGGGTGGCGACAACTGATTTTACGGCGCTCATAGTGAAGCCTACCGAGAACAGCGACGGAGCGTGTGGACATTTCTGCCGCGCATTGCAGCGCGATGTCGCGTGAACGTGGCCCGCGAAGCAGTGACTGAGTGACAGGCGCGGCGGTCCTCGCCTCCCTGTCGTCATGCTAGGCAGAAAAACAAGGCTGAAGGGCTTCAGTACTTCGAGCCGAAGGGAAAGGTTCTGCTTGGCTCATCAGGGGAACTTCTCAGATTTCGCCGACAGGAATCGAAACCGAGGTCAGTTTGTCTCGCAACAGGTCGACAATAACGAACTTGTTGGCCCGGCGAGATTGTAAGGCGGTGTGAGATTTATACTTCTTGGCTCCAGGGAAGCCCGCTGGTTATTGGGCAAACCTTTTGTACGTTGACATCGATTTCCTTGCCTAACTCCGCGAGCTGACTTTTGTCGAGCTTCTCCTGGATCTCCTGGAAGAGTTGGCGTTCTTCGATGCGGATGTGGCGGTGAAGCAACTTGCTGAATTCCTGGAGAAGGGGGATCCGGTTCCTGTCGGTCGCGACTGCTAAACGTCCGACGAGCTTCTCCAGTTTGCGGTGCTGTGCGATGAGGTCATCGACCACTTGATCCGAGTCGAGCCTTGATCGGATCGACGGAAAGAGTACTTTTTCCTCGACTTGAAAATGGCCTAACAGTTCAATTTCGGCCATCCGGGCAACTTTGCGTGAGAGTTCGAGGGCCTTCCTTTTTGTCGGGTCCACCTTGAGACCACGATCGATCAGGACGGTGAGCGCCAAGCCATGTTGATGCTGGTGGGACAGCGGAATCAGGCTGGGATCGCGAAGCATTGTCTCATTCTAAGAACTCATCCTCCCGCCTTCCATGGCTGCTACAATTCACGCCATGCCGATTCTGGATGTGACGCTCATGACAGGGCGCTCCTATGAAAAGAAGAAGACGCTCATCAAAGAGTTGACGGACGCGACCGTTCGCGCCCTCGAGGTGTCGCCCGAGCGGGTGCGCGTGATCATTCGCGAGATTCATCCTTCTCACTTTGCAGTAGCCGGCGAACCAAAGGGAGAACCCGAGTAAGAGCGTGTGTTGATCACCACGACTCTATTCTCGCCATGGGCCAAAGGAGTAACGCCAACTCGCTTGAGGAGCAGTGCGGTGCGTGTCCCCTGGGGCAACCGACATGGTTGGGCTTCGTCTTTGTCGTTCGCAGGAGTAGGGCGACCTGGATCGCGTCCTGCTCATTCCACACCGGCCGCTAGCTGACCTGCGTAAAGAACACCTTGTTGGAGAGCAAATCCTTGAGGGCCGGACCCGGCCCTCCGGCCGTATAGAGAATTCCTACATCCGACCCGATCTGATGATGGCCGGTTGGCCGTTCGACGTTCGGAAGCCAATGTGATTCAAGTTGGTCCTCCGAACTGACCATCGAGAACTGAAACGAGGTGCCGCCGTTCACGGACCGCAATTGCACGACTTCATTCGATGGATGGCCCCAACCGGATTCGTCGCCCTTGAGCTTTTGCAGAGTTGCGACGACGACCGTTTCACCCCGTGAGTCGAAAGTAATTCCGCCGGCCGTAATGAGACTCCAGGATGACCATTTGTCAGGCAAAAACCTGGACAAGTCGGTGCTGTTCCAGCGTCCATCGTTTTCCAGGCGCTTGATGAAAAGCCTTCCTCGTCCCTGTTCCTCGATGCTGTACAGGAGATGAGGCCGACCCTTGCGATCAACCGCCAATGCACCGGCTCGCACAACCCGTTGTTGGTCGACACCACCCCTAACGAGAATTTCGGCTGTGTCGACCGTGACAGGAAGGGTCAGGGTTCGTCCATCGCTACGGGTCCAGCTCTCGCCGAAATCGCGACTAACCATGTATGAGACTGTCTGTAAGCGGCCATACGCATCCTTGTCGGATTTCTCGTGGAAACGGCAGCACAGATGCAGGGTGCGGTGATCCGGTCCCCATGCGAGCGATTCCTGAAAGTGAGCGTAGCCAGGATAACGTGACGCGAGGATCGAGCCCTGGCGACGCCATGATTCCCCGGCAGGACATTTCCACAACTCGACATCCCAGGGCTTGTCTCGAAATCTGCGCCGGCCGCTGAGATACAACGTGTCGTCCTTTCCGCAAACAAACGTGGGGTAGGTCAACCCTTCGCCGATAGGGATTTCCTCTCCCCACTCGGACGCGTCGTTAGGACGTTTCGACTTGCGATAACGCATGGCGTGATGATGCGGGTAGTAGACAATGTGCAGGAAGCCTGAGCTATCGATCGTGAGCGCCGGTCCTCCATGGTTGTCATATGCTTCACCGACCGTTGCTGTCGGAGACCAATCTCCCGTCCGACGGTCGAGTGTCCGCACACGCACGCGGAATCCCTCGGGTGGTGAATCAAGCCAAGCTACATGGGTCCGATCGCCGCTCGTGACAATCTTATTCGCCTCTGAATATGCGCTTGCGCGGCCACATCCGCGCTCGGAAAGCAGAAACGGTTGATTGCTTCCTGTTTCTTTCGACAGGGTATGTGGGGTAAGGCAGCCCGCCACAGCCACGCCTGCAGTTCTCAACCAGTGTCGTCGTGAATGAGGGATAACGCTTGGATTGCCCATATCCTTTCGTGATGCTGCGCCTCCTATCTCTAACGGCCGTCCAGGCTATCGCACCCCTTTTTCATTGTCTCGAACAAGCTGCGCAGCTCACCGAGGTCGTGTCCGGGATTCACCAGCCGAAAGCCCTGATCGACACGGTGTTTCGCTTGCTCCAAGGACCCGGTGACATACCCTGCCGCGACGCCTGTCTCCTTGGCCGCATCGGCGACCTCGGCTACCAAGTCTTGAACCAGGTCATCTTCGATCGAGGCAGCTCCTACCGACCGCGACAGATCATAAGGACCGATGAGAACGCAATCCACGTCGGGGACAGCCATCATTTCGCGGACATTGCCGACGCCGGTCGGCGTCTCTACCATCACGATAACGAGTATCTCGTCGTTCGCATGCTCGACGTAGTGAAAGTAGTCGTTTCCGCCCTGCAAGGCATTGCGGAATCCTGTTGCCGAGCGTCCGCCACGTGGAGGAAACTTTGCCGCCTGCACTGCCTGCTCACACTGTTCCGCAGTTTCGACCATGGGGACAACGATCCCCAGAGCGCCCAAGTCGAGCAATCGTCCGATACAAAGTGGATCGAGTCCAGGGATGCGTACGATCGGCGCGGTTCGCGTCCCGATGAAGCAGCTCAGAGCGGCACTCAGCGTCGGCTCCGACCAGCCTCCGTGCTGCCATTCGAGCCATAGGAAGTCGAAGTCGTATTGAAGTGCTTGCTGGACGATTTCCGGGGAAGGGAAGGAGATCGACGGGCCTGAGATGACTCCTCCGTTGAGGAGCTTACTCCGTGCGAGGTTCGGTTGCATGATCAAGGGCTCTCTATCGGAAGTCCCCTATCTTAGCTTGCGGCCTCCGATGGCGGGTCAATACGCGAGCGTCTTTTTGATTTCGCGTTCGAGATCGGATGTCTGGGGCAGAATACGGTTCTCGACGCGCGGATTGTAGGCAACCCAGGTGTCCTTCGCGCCGACTCGACTGACCGGCGCGTCAAGGCGGTCGAACAGCTCTTTGCCGATGCGGGCGGCGATTTCAGCTCCGTAGCCGAAGGAAAGGCAATCCTCATGGGCTACGATGGCCCGGCTGGTCTTGCTGACCGATTCAGCAATCATGACCCAATCGTAGGGACTGAGGCTGCGAAGGTCGAGGATCTCGACCGTGGCGTCATGTTGCTTCTCAATGCGCTGTGCGGCGAGCAAGGCTTTGTGTACAACCGCTCCGTAGGTGATCAACGTCAGGTCCGAACCTTCTTTGACACACCGGGCCCGACCGAAGGGCACCATGTGTTCGCGTCCGGGGTCGGCAGCGCGATTGTACGTCTCACGGTAGAGCTTTTTGTGTTCGAGGAACAGAACGGGGTCGTCGCAACGGATGGCTGTCCGCAGCAAGCCATTGGCGTCGAGCGCATTCGAAGGCATGACGACTCGCAGACCGGGGATGTGCGTAAAAAGTACTTCGCCCGACTGGCTGTGGTACACAGCGCCGCCACCCAGGTAGCCGCCGATCGGGACTCGGACGACCAGCGGGCAGGAGAAGCCGTTGTTCGAGCGCCAGCGGAGGGTAGCGAGTTCACCACGGATTTGCATCATCGCCGGCCAGATATAGTCGAAGAACTGAATCTCAACAACGGGTTTCAAGCCTCGTGTTGCCATGCCAATCGCACGGCCGACGATGGCCGCTTCCGCGATGGGCGCATTGAAGACGCGATCGCTTCCGAACCTGCGTTGCAGGTTGCGCGTCACCTTGAAAACGCCGCCTTTCCCCTTGACTTCACCAAGGTACTCTTCTCGTGTGCAGTCTGCGACGTCCTGACCCAAAATGAAGATACGATCATCGCGCTGCATTTCCTCACGGAGACAGATGTTGATCAGATCGACCATCGTCTTCGCCTCGCCGGCGGGGCGGGGAGGGTTGTCAAACTCGTCCGCAGTCGGGTTTACGGTCGGCGAATAGAGTAGTTTCGTCGCCGATCCCGATGGCGGAGCTTCCGCTTTCAAGGCAACGGTGACCGCCTCTTGGATCTCGAGATCGACTTCTTGATGAATCGTCAGCAGAGCGTGTTCGTCGGCAATCCCCTCGTGTTCCAGATACGCCGCCAGTCTGCGAATTGGGTCCTGGGAGGCCTCATCCTCGCGTTCAGCCACAGGCTTGTAGAGGCTCTCGTCGTCGGACAGCGAGTGTGAATACGGGCGAATCGTATGCGCGTGGACGAGAGCCGGTCCATGACCCTCTCTGCAGTGATCCACTGCTTCAGCGAGGACACGGCAGCTTTCGAGCAAGTCGAGGCCGTCTACCTCATGAACGTCCAAGCCGGGGAACGAGCGTGCGAGTCGCGAGATGCTCCCTCCGGCGGTCTGAGCTTCAACGGGCACGGAGATCGCGTAGCCGTTGTCCTCGATCAGGAAAAGCAGCGGCAGACGCTCCAGGCAAGCGGCGTTGAGGGCTTCCCAGAATTCCCCCTCGCTCGTCGCGCCTTCACCCGAGCAGACCAGAACGAGATTCCGTCCAGGATGCCGCGGCCATTTCTGAGATTCGCTGTCACTTCTGATGAGTCGGTCGGCGTGGGCGCAGCCCACGGCCTGAAGAAACTGCGTTCCCGTTGGACTTGATGCCGAAACGATGTTCAGTTTCGGGTTCGACCAGTGTGACGGCATTTGCCTTCCGCCCGAAGCGGAGTCGGACGCAGCGCCCACGGCCTGCAGCAGCATGTCGAGCGGTGTAACGCCCATTGCCAGACAGAGCGCACGATCCCGGTAATAGGGATAGACCCAGTCGAAGCCCGGATCGAGGAGCATTCCCGCCGCGGTTTGCACCGCCTCATGGCCCGCACCGCTGACCTGGAAGAAAATCTCGTTCCGCCGCTTGAGAATGATCTCGCGGTCGTCGAGACGCCGCGAGAGATACATGTTGCGGTAGGCGTCGAGAAGCAGAGAAGGGCGGATGGCGTCGAGCGCCGAAGCTTCTTTGACCAGGCCGCGTTGATCGGCCATGCCTTTAGTGTAAGACGGCGGCGATGAACAAATTCCTCAGTCGGTGTGTCTAATTCTCACCCCGCGCCGCCATAATCTCTTTCATCCGCTTCTCCTTGAAGGCGTCGAACTCTTTCTGCAACTCAGGAGTCAGCTTGCTGCCGTAGAGTTGGCTCGCACGATATTTTCCTGTGAGGAGCTTGCCTTTTGTCCACTCGTCCTTGATGTGGATGTAATCAGCTCGCTCGAGCACCTCTGCGACCAGGTGCGGTGGGATGAAAATCACACCCTCGCGATCACCCAACACGACATCTCCCGGCATGGCGACCGCACCGCTGATCTCAACGGGAATGTTCAGAGCGACCATCAGAACCCCACTGACCGCCGAGGGATGAGCTTTCTTGTAATAGAGGTTCAGCGGCAAGTCGAATGTGCCCTGTAGATCACGGATCGTGCCGTCGACGACAGCACCTCTGCGGGTTTGGCCCCATAGTGCCGAGTGCAGGTTGTCGCCGCCAAAGTTGTGTCCCGGCGTGGCGCCCATCAAGTCGACCACGGCGACATCATCGCGGACGAGCGGATCGATGACCTTCTGCGTGTTACCCCGAGCCAGGCCCTTCTTCTTCGCATCGGCATCGACGACTTCTTGCAGGTCGGGCCGATGCGGCAGATACTTCGCCGTGACGGCGCGTCCCACAAGACGCTGACCCGGCTTGAGGATTTCGAACCCGTCAGCGTACTGCCGTAGATATCCTTTTGAGCGCAGAATGCCCCAGGCCTCCTCGACGCTCAATTCCGCAATACGCTCCAGCAGATTGAGTGGCACTTTCGGCCGTCCGTCCGGAAATCTTTCGTAGGGATTCTGCTTGGTAAACTCGATCATCTGCTCCTTGGTCAGACTGAAGAGTTGGGCCGATGCTGGAACCGCAAGAGACAGACAGACGATTAGCGTAACGAGAGTTTTCATGGGTTTGTCCTCTGGGCAGAGAAGCCCAACGGGAAGGGATCATCATACGGAATTGGCCGGGACCTTTCAACAAGAAGACAACAGGAGACTCTTTCGTGATGGATCGAACCGTGAATCGCAGAAACTTCCTGGGAACCGCTGCTGCGGTTTTTCCTCATCTCGCACGAAGTCAAACGGCCAAGACCAGGAAGCCGAATCTTATTTTCATCCTGGCGGACGACCTCGGTTACGGCGACCTCGGCTGCTACGGCCAAAACCATATTGACACCTCAAACATCGATCGGCTCGCGGAAGAGGGCATGCGGTTCACGGATGCTTATGCAGGATCGACCGTCTGCGCGCCTTCACGATCGTGTCTGATGACGGGACAGCACACGGGCCGTACGCGCATCCGGAACAACTCGAGTCCCACAATGGGGCGCGTTCCTCTCCTACCTTCGGATCTCACGGTCGCCGAGGTGCTCCAAGAGGCTGGATACCGCACCGCCATGATTGGCAAGTGGGGTTTGGGTGAGGCTGGCAGCACGGGCGTTCCGACCAAGAAGGGGTTCGATGACTGGTTCGGATACCTCAACCAGGGCCACGCTCATAACTTCTACCCGGAACACCTCTGGGACAACGACAGCGAGTTCTTCCTCTCCGGCAATCGTGGCGGCGCGCGCCAGCAATACAGTCACGATCTGTTTGTGGAACGCGCGCTCGAGTTCCTCGATGACCACTCCGGAGAAGCGTTTTTCCTCTACCTGCCGTTTACGATTCCGCATGCGAACAACGAGTTGGGACGTTTCACGGGAGACGGCATGGAAGTTCCCAGCTACGAACCCTACGCCGAAGAGAACTGGCCGAACACCGAAAAGGGATTCGCCGCAATGGTTACTCGCATGGACCGCGACATCGGACGAATCATGACGAAGCTCAAGCAACTGGGGATCGACGAAGACACCATTGTCGTGTTTAGCAGCGATAACGGGCCACATCGGGAAGGCGGACATGACCCGGAGTTCTTCGGGAGCCGCGGGGGGCTGCGAGGTATCAAGCGGGATCTGTATGAGGGGGGCATTAGGGTGCCGGCTATCGCACGTTGGCCGGGTCAGATCCAGGCCGGCACGGTCAGTGGGCATCCCTGGGCATTCTGGGACTTTCTCCCGACAGCCGCGGAGCTTGCCGGATCAACAACGCCGGGCAACATTGACGGCACTTCCATCGTCCCGACGCTGCTGGGTAAAGAGCAGTCCGAACCCGGATATCTGTACTGGGAGTTTGCCCGTGGCGGCAATTTCCATCAGGCTGTCAGAAAGGGTGAGTGGAAAGCGGTTCGGCACGGACTCAGCGAACCGATCGAACTCTACAACCTCGAAGAAGATCGACCCGAGAGCAACGACGTTGCCATCCAGCAGCCGGTGATCAGAGAAGAGATGGCGGACATCCTTTCGAGAGCGCGTGTGGAATCCGAGGAGTATCCACTGCCGAGACAGCAGGGCCGGGCTACCGGGTTTCGAGAAAAAAAGCCAACTCATCACGCCTGAAGGCCCGAAGAGTTTCAACCCTGCCATCACGAACGAGGACGCGACCCTCAGCAGCAGATACGACCGCTCCAACCTACCAAGCCGAGATGCCCGCGTTGGAATTGTGTCCTGGCCGACAAAGCGACCTTATCTATGAGCATTGCTGCAAACGACGCTCAATTGCCTTTACGAATAACGAAGCACTAGACGACTGAGTTATCGCTTTTCACGACCACGACTTCGACGCCGCGATCTTTGATTGATCCCTCGAACGCAGTGACTCACTTGAAGGACTCGAGCATGAAAGCTGAATCAGCATCTGTCCGAACGATTGCCTGGCTACTGCTAGCATGAAGGACCCTGCACTACTACAGGTCCTGGCGGAAGCTACTACGCTCGCGCACCATGCGCGATGTCTGATCATGCCGGACACTGGCAACAAGGAAAACCATGAAGAAACAAGGCCCTTGCTCTGTCTCTTCGACGCTCAAGCCGGCAATAATTGCAGAGAACACAGGCCAAAATTGGCGGACTGAACTCCTACTCCCCGACATAAGGAGCTTATGGACCGGAGTGAAGATCATGACCAAGTCGTTCCTCTTCTTTACCTTCATCGCGGCCCTCGCGGCCGTGCAGACGGTGAATGCGGCCAGCCATCCGCTCGACCCGTTGAGCTACCAAGAAATCTGGCGAGTTCTCGAACTCGTCCGGGGCGCCGGGCATATGGACCGGGATACCCGATTCTCCCAGTTGACGCTGTACGAGCCCCCCAAACGCGATGTGTTGGCCTGGCGTCCTGGAGACGAAATGCCGCGCAAGGCCTACGCCGTTGTGCGTCAGGGGCAGGATGCGTTCGAGGCTATCGTCGATCTGACTGCAGACAAGGTTGCATCCTGGTCCCCGCTGAGTGGCGTTCAGCCGAACTGGTCCAAAGAGGATTTCAAAGCTGTGGTCGACAAAGTACTGGAACATCCAGACTTCATCTCCGGCCTGGAAGCTCGCGGAATCACCGACACCACCTTTATGGACTGCAGCACGGGACCACCGGGCTACTTCGGAACCGAGGAAGAACGAGGGCGGCGTCTCGGCAACGTCCGCTGCTCCGAGCCTCGTGGAGTCCGGAATGACTGGACCCGGCAAGTCGAGGGTCTGTCGGCAGTGGTCGATCTCAACTCAGAGGAGGTCCTGCGGGTCGTGGACGATGGTCCCGTACCGATCACCACGACCAACGGTGACTTCGATCGCACGACACTCGAACGTCCCCGCGAGGTTCCGGGCCCGCTTGACACTCGTCAGCCGCTCGGCCCCGGATTCGTAATCGACGGATACCGGGTACGTTGGCAGAACTGGCGGTTCCACCTGCGACCCGATCAGCGCGTCGGTGCGGTCCTGTCGTTGCTGAGCTATCAGGAGAAGCCGGGCATTCCAGCCCGGTCCGTGATGTACCAAGGTCACTTGTCCGAGATATTCGTTCCCTACATGGACCCGTCGTTCGGATGGTACCGCCGTAACTTCATCGACATCGGTGAATTCGTGGCCAGGGGGTTGGCGCAGGCACTGCTTCGCGGCAGGGACTGTCCCGACTACGCCGCATATATCGACACCGTGATCAGCAATGAAAAGGGACGCCCACGCACTGTGCCGGACACGATCTGCGTTTTCGAGAGAGAGACGGGTGATCCCGCTTGGCGCCATTGGACTTCCGAACTGCCAGACAGTCGGCGCAGTCGTGACCTTGTCGTGCGCGTCGGCGCCGTAGTCGGCAATTACGATTACCTGCTCGACTGGATCTTTCGCCAGGACGGTTCGATCGAGGTGCGGGTGGGCACCACCGGTATCCTTGAAGTGAAAGCAACCGCGGCGAAGAACGCATTACATGCAGAACCGGAAGCCGACGCCTATGGCCGATTCGTAGATCGCAATATCGTGGCAGTGAATCACGATCACTACTTCAGCTACCGCCTCGACCTGGACATCGACGGTATCAATAACCGGTTTATCACCGACCGCCTGGTGACCCGGCGGCTGCCCGCAGAGCACCCCCGCCGAAGCCTATGGGTCCGCGAGCAGCATGTTTCGGATAGCGAGCAAGAGGCGCAACTCGACATCGACCTCGAACGTCCCGCTCTGTGGCGCGTTCTCAGCAACGATAAACAAAACTCCTCCGGCTATCCAACAAGCTTTCAAGTGCTTCCCGGCAGAAACGCCAACACGCTCCTGTCGGAAGACGACTATCCACGTCGGCGCGCCGGCTTCATCGATCATCACCTCTGGGTAACGCCGCAGCGAGACGGGGAACGTCATGCCGCCGGTGATCACCCAACCTTGAGCGAGCCCGGAATGGGCTTACCCGCCTGGACGGCCGCCGATCGTTCAATCCGCGACAAGGACATCGTCGTCTGGCACACCATTGGCATGCATCATTTACCCCGCTCCGAGGACTGGCCGGTCATGCCTACGATGTGGTACAGCTTCGAGCTTCGACCATTCGACTTCTTTGACCGAAACCCTGCGCTCGACCTGCCCTGATTCCTCAAGCTCCGGCCAGAGCCAGGCTGCAGTTTGCACCGTCAGTTCTTTCCCGACGCGACCCGGATTCTGCCGGCGCGGCAGGGATCGGCTACCGGGTTTCGAGAAAGCGAGCCAGCTCATCGCGGTTGAAGACCGGAAGAGGCTCAGCCCGTCCATCACGAACGAGCGCTACACCATCTGCGGCAGAGACGACCTTTCCAATCTCCCGAGCCGAGATGCCTACGTCGTCGAGCGCTCCAATCGCCTCCGGCACCGCGGTCGCGGGAACCGTTGCAAGCAGGGCGCCCGAAGCGAGCAAACCCAACGGATCAAGGTCCAGGGCCGTAGTGATGATGCTCGTTTCCGGCAGGACTTCGATCTTTTCGAGCGTGATGCGCAATCCCACGTTGGCCGCCTCGGCAACCTCGTGCAGCGCTGTGAAAACGCCTCCTTCTGTCGGGTCATGCATCGAATGGACCGGCACGGCATCCCTCAGAGCACGGCACGCGGGCAGGACTGAAATGCCCGGCTCGATCATCCATTGGGAAGATTTCTCGATCACCGTTTCGGAAACACCCCGTACCCGAAGCAGCCCGGCGTGTTCCGAAGCGAGAATGGCCGTGCCCTCGATGGCCACGCCCGCCGTCAGGAGGACTGCGTCTCCCACACGAGCCCCCGCGGTCCTCACAACGGCATCACGTTGGACGGTTCCCAGCAGGCATCCGCTGAGGATAGGACGGTCGAGTCCAACCGTGACCTCGGTGTGACCACCCACCAGGGACACCCCGTATTCCCGGCAAGCATGAGTTACGCCGACAAAGAGCTCGCGTACGTCATTCGTATCGATCTCTTCCGGCAAAAGCGCAGTGACCAGCAGCCACCGCGGTTCCGCTCCCATCGTTGCGAGGTCGTTTCCGTTGACCGCGAGAAGATAGCGCCCCATGTCCGCCGCGGCAAACGTGATTGGGTCCATCTTGGCAACGATCAGGTCTTCGCCGCCGGGGTCGATCACGGCAGCGTCCTCTCCGAGAGCACTGCCGACAACCACGGAGGGATCGACGGGCGGGATGGTTTCGAGAAGTTCCTTAAGGAGACCGGGCGGAAGTTTGCCGGCGGCAAGCTTCATTGCGAAGCGGTGTTCCTGGTTCTGTCGAGCCCGGAACATGGCGGCAGGTCGACCGAAAGCACCTTGACTCCAGACAGAGCATCGGGTTTGCCACCACGGTAGACACCGCACGTGCGAATGTCACTGACGTGCAACTTAAGGATCATGGCTGTTCCCAGATTGTGGTACATCCCAGATACAACACGGGTTCCGCCAGTATCGGACATTTTCGCAATGTTCCCTGGCGATGAGCCGGGCTGCAAGTTTATCAGATCAGGCGAATCGGCCCGTCTCCAGGGCCGAGCAATGAGTAGGGGTAACGTGAAGGCTCTGAGTGATCATGAGAACGGAAAGACAGGAAATCACGTGTTTCAAACCCGGACAATCAGAACTGGCATTGATTCGGAGCCACTTTCATCTCGAATTTCAACAGCACTCCGGGTGCTACCGTCTTGGGGATTTATCACCAGATGGAGCACGAGCAAGCCTGTAGCCGGGATTCGACCAGCCGGTGCTGCTATGCAAGAGGAATCCCGGCGGATCGGCAGTTCGGATGTGCCATTACTGTTAGCAGGCGCTGGCCCACTGCGAAGCCGAGTCGACAGTGCTTTCGCAACGAAGGATGTGTCTTCGGAAACGAGATCGCACTCCATCCTTCAAACGGGCTGTCTTTGATCAGGCTCGGTAGTAGACAGGCGCTACACTCTTCGTCTCGGGAATGAAGCAATGAAGATCATGATGGTGGCTTCGGAGGCCGAACCATACGCAAAGACCGGCGGACTCGGCGACGTTGTCGGAGCCCTTTCGCGACATCTTGCCTGCCTCGGTGAACATGTGGCCGTTGTTTTGCCTCTCTATGAAGCAACCGCACCCGTTCTCGCCAGCCGCCCCCAGACGATCGTCTCCGAAGACCTGTCGATCGCGCTGGGCGCTGAACAGCGCCATGTTCGTGTCGTTCGTGTCGATGAAGCCGGCGTGTCGTGGTATTTCATTGACGATCCCGACTACTATCACCGCCCGGGCCTGTACGGGACATCCGACGACGGCTATGTTGACAACGCACAGCGCTTCATGACCCTGGTTCGAGGCGCTCTGGCTATCGCCGCAGACGAGTTCGCCCCCGACATCCTGCACTGTCATGATTGGCAAACCGGCCTGGCTCCGGTCTTGCTGAAAACTGGTCATGATCCGAGCCACCCGCCGGGCTCGCTACCGACTCTTTTCACCATTCACAATCTGGGCTACGACGGACTGTTCGAGAAAGACATCTTGACGAAGATCGGGTTGCCCGGGGAACTATTTCATGTCGATGCGCTGGAGTTCTACGGAAAGGTGAGTCTGCTTAAGGGCGGGATTCTCCATGCCGACCGAATCAGCACAGTCAGCGAAGCATACAGCCGTGAGATCCTCACGTCGGAACACGGACTCGGCAAGGAAGGCATCACCAGACTTCGAAAAGAGGACCTGGTCGGCATTCTGAACGGCGTGGACTATACCCGATGGGACCCTGCGGCCGACCCGGTGATCACGGCGAACTATTCGGCGGATGATCTCACCGGGAAACGCGATTGCAAGCTGGATCTGCTACGAGAATTCGGTCTCCCTGCTTCTGCAGTCGGTCGGCCGCTTTTTGGAGTCGTGTCGAGACTCGCCTGGCAGAAGGGGCTTGATCTGGTAGCTGCTGTGACTTCCGAGCTGGTTGATTCGGGAGGACTTCTGATCGTTCTGGGAACGGGAGAAAGCGGCTTGGAACAGGAACTGCGCATGCTTGCGAGACGCTATCCCGAGAGCGTCGGTGTCCGCATCGCTTATGACGACCCACTCGCTCACAAGATCGAAGCCGGCGCGGATATCTTTCTGATGCCCAGCCGCTACGAGCCCTGCGGGCTGAACCAGATGTACAGCCTCAGATACGGTACAGTGCCTGTAGTGCGAGCGACGGGCGGCTTGCTCGATACCGTTCAACCCTGGGATGACAAAACCTGGATGGGGAACGGCTTCCGATTCTCCGGCGACTCGACGGAAGCTTTCCCGGGAGCTATCCGGGAGGCGCTACGGTTATACCGGAACAGTGACGCCTGGACAGTCATCATGCGCAACGGCATGACGGCTGATCATTCCTGGGAACGTTCGGCCCGACGATATCTCGAAGTCTATCGGGAGATGATCCAAGCGAATCACGTTGCTGCCTCATAGCTACTGTGACGGTGATCCAGGCAACGAGCAATCTGATAATCTGGAACTAGAGATCGGGGGCGACTCTCCTTACCGGGCGCCGGCGAGGCAGCATGAGCCCTCCACGTCGAGGTTTTTTTCGGAGGAATGAATGGCTGGAGCGAACACTGTTACTCTCACCGACGAGGGATTTGACAGCGATGTATTACAGTCGGATGTGCCTGTTCTCGTGGATTTCTGGGCTATTTGGTGTGGCCCATGCCGCATGATGGCTCCGGTGATCGACGAGATCGCCAATGACTATGCCGGCAAGGCTAAAGTGGGTAAGCTCGACGTCGATAGCAATCCGCAGTCAGCCAGCCGCTATCAAGTTCGCGGTATCCCCACGTTATTGCTGTTCAAAGGAGGAGAAGTCGTCGAACAGTTGGTCGGCGCAGTTCCCAAGGAAAGGGTTGTTGAAGCCCTGAACGGACACATCTGAAGCCGTGTGTCAGTTTTTCCTGCGCCGGCGTGCGGATCATACAAGCGGGAAACATCCGGAGCGGTGTCAACGCCGCTCGATCAAGGGATGTTTCAGGGTCAGTAGGGGTGATATCCTTTCACCCCCAGCTCGATCCGATACAGACTCAGATCGATCGTGACGTAGAGGACGTTCGCCTCCTCGCCGATGCCGAACTCGACGTTGCTCGGCAGGCCGATCGGGTTTTGGGGATCGGTTTGGTTCTCGGGTCCGGTAGGGATGAAACCCACTTCTTCACCGTCGGGGTTGATGATCATCACCCCTGGCCGCTTCAGGCTGCGTGACGTCAGGTAGACGTGACCCTCCACGTCGACCGCCATGCCGTCGCAGCCGGCTTCTTTCCCGAAGTCGACCAACGTTCTTCGTGGACCGCTGATCAATCCGTCGTCTCCCAACGAAAAAGAGTAGATCTTCATCGCGCCATGCTCGGCCGGCGGGGCATCGGGATCAGTGATTCGCTCGCTGCCGTTGTTGTGATCGGCGAGATAGAACGTCTTCTCGTCGGGACTGATCGCGACGCCGTTGGGCTTTTCGACATCATGCGTCAGTTCTAAGACCGTGCCGTCCGTATCGATGCGATAGACGGCCATGTGTTCAAGCTCACGATCCTCGGCGCCGAGATAGCGAGGATCGGAGAAGTAGATTCTGCCCTTGGTGTCGAGCGCGAGATCATTCGGGGCGTTGAAGCGCTTGCCGCCGTAGCTATCGGCGACGGTGGTCTTCTCGCCAGTCTCGATGTTCCACCGCGAGATCTGACGGCCTCCCTGATCAGCCCCTTCGGCGGCAAGCAGATACCCCTCGGCGTCAAAAGTCAAGCCGTTCGATTTACCGCTGTCTTCGGTAAAAACCGTCGTCTCGCCCGTCGTAGGGTCGAACCGCATGATCTTGCCTTTGTCGGAACCAAATGGAATGTCCGAGAAGTAGATGCTGCCGTCAGGCGCCACGGCGGGCCCTTCGGTGAGACCTCCCTGAATGGGCAGCGATCGCGTGAAGAGTTTCTCGAGCGTCGCCCCCTCAGGCACAATCGCATTCGCCTCGGCTGGTTCCGGTTCAGCCGGCGGCTCGATGGCGCAACCCAATGAGAGCAGAAGAGCGATGCAGACCAACAGAGGCTTGTTCATCTCAGTTTCCTTTTCCGGCAGGTCGTGAATCGATTGAACCAGTCATACTACTGTGACCTTCCAGGCGCGTGAAAGGCAACCCTTGCGTGGTTTTCCGGCTGCTTTCCTGAAAAGAGTCGCCGCCCGAAATCAGTCGGGGATTCCGCCGTGCGACACTATCTCACAGACAGCAACTCATGATCTACAGCGGCCGGTCCCCGGAAACAGACGAACTCCTTCACATCCACGAAGACCACGGCGTCATCGTGAAGGTCGAGAAGACGGGCCGCTCCCATGGCGGGCCCTACTTTGCTCCGGGCATGATCGACCTTCAGGTCAACGGATTCGCCGGTGTCGACTACAATTCGCCGGACACATCTCAGGACGAGATCGCCCGCTCGATTGAAGTGATTCGCCGTACCGGCGTCACGCGATTCTTCCCAACAGTCATCACGGGCTCGCACGAAAATATCACCGGCTCTCTCGGCAATCTCGCGCGAGCGAAGCGAGAGTTGCCGAACGGGAACTCGCTGGTTCGGTTCCATGTCGAAGGCCCCTGGATCTCACCGGTAGACGGTCCTCGCGGAGCGCATCCGAAGGAGCACGTGCGTGCTGCAACCGTTGACGAATGGAAGCGGTTCGAAGAAGCGGCCGAGGGCCACATCGGCATTCTTACGCTCGCGCCGGAACAGGAAGGAGCGCTGAGCCTGATCGAGCACGTCGCGGAGCAGGGAAGAGCGGTAGTCGCTCTCGGGCACACCAACGCCGACACTTCCCGGATCAAGGATGCCATCCGGGCCGGCGCGACGATGAGCACGCACCTCGGCAACGGCTCGCATCAGGTAATCGCACGGTTTCCGAACTACATCCTCGACCAGATGGCGTCGGACGAACTCTGCGCCGGACTCATTGTCGACGGGATTCATCTCGATCCCAGTTTCGTCAAGATCGCCGTCCGAGCCAAGGGACTCGATCAGTGCATTCTCGTTACCGACGCCGTCGCACCTGCGGGCTGTCCTCCGGGCATCTATCGCATCGGACACCTGGAGGTCGAGTTGACGCCTGAGAACCGCGTCGAGCTGACGTCCTCGCGGCGCCTTGCCGGTTCCGCCCTCACGATGGACAGCGGCCTTGCAAAGCTGATCCAATTCGCGGAGATTTCTCTTTGTGAAGCCTTGAAGATGGCTACCACAAATGCGGCCAGGCACGCTCGCATCGACGGACGCCAAGGTTTTCTCGACCCCGGCGATCTCGCCGACCTCATTCTCTTCGACTACGACTCCGAGAGCGGCAATATCGAAGTCCGCCAAACGGTCTGCTCGAAGGCCAGCTAGCATCCGTGCACGGGAAACCCGGCTTCACCAGGCCGAGGCAGCAATCACAGACCGGCGTAGAGACTAAGATCCGACAAGACAGCTTGAACACTTTGTCGACTTGCTAGAACAAGCGACCAGGAACCGCCTGTCCATCGACCGCGGCATTGAAAACCACTAGTCTCGAGCGTCCTTCCGTCTTTGCCCGATACATGGCAGCGTCAGCAAACGCGACGAGATCAAGAGGTTCCTCGTAGTCGATGGTGCTCAAAGCGATGCCGATGCTTGCCGAGGTGAAGACCGTGTGCGCGGTCAACTCGAATGGACGATGCAGGTGTTCGAGAAGCCGCCGGGTGATCGCCTCCGAGTCCGTGTGACCGCGGACGCCGTCGAGCAGAACCGTGAACTCGTCGCCGCCCATGCGCGCGACCAGATCGTTCGGCCGGAGACGGTTTTCCAGCCGTTCTGCTACGGCCTTGAGAAGCTCATCTCCTGTGGCATGGCCGAGTGTGTCGTTCAATATCTTGAAGTGGTCCAGGTCAACAAACAGCACGGCAAAGGCATAGGATGGGTCCCCGTCGGCAAGGGTGGCTGCACGGTTCAACCGGCGCGTGAATGACACTCGGTTCGGGAGGCCCGTCAGGGCGTCGCGAAGAGCTTCACGACGGTCGGACACGTCGAAGGAGAAAACTCGTAGTGTCCCGTTTGGCGGCACGTACCTAACATGCTGTTCGAACAAGCTGGATCCGACCACGATTTCACGGATCAAACTTCTCTCTCGGACCGTTTGTAAACGCTCCGCCACCACGGACAAGTCTTGCAGGAGAGGATGCGCCGAGCCCTTCGAACGCAGTTCCGGAAACCGCTGTTCGGCCGCCGTATTGGTGAAAAAAACACGGCCATCCGAATCCACTTCCACAATCGGATGGGGACTCTCCTCGGCGATGAAGGCAAGCCGTGCGAGTTTGCGCTTCGATTCCCTCAACTCCGTTCGGTCCCACAGCAGGAGCCATACTTTGCTGCCGTCGGCGAAAGGGGGAGCTATGCTCACGACATCGAGTGACAGCGTGCGTTTCGCCTTGGTTGTTCCGTTTGCCTCCACCTTTTTCCCGAAGTCCGGTAGTAACAAGTCGTGGTTGACGCCATCCTTGATGTTTTCCGGAAACTGAACAAGTTGCCTGAGGGTCATCTTCGAGAGTTCAGCGGCCGAATAGCCAAAAAGCGCCGCGGTCTCTTTATTGGCGGTGATCAGCCGTCCTTGCAAATCGACTGACAGAATGCCGTCTGCAGCCTGTTGAAGGGTTTGAGCGCAAAGACTCCCCTGGGCGGCGTGGTTTTGATGGAGTGTCGACCGGCTCTGTTGAAGCTTGGCTATGGCCGTGCTGAGTGTGAGACCGGAGGCAAAGGCGAGGACGACGATGACGGGCGCCGCCCAGGACGGATCGAAACCGGAAACTTCGATTGCCGCAACGGTTAGAACCAGCAGTACGAGCACTCCCGGCCCGACCCGCAACCAGAGTTCCGCGAGCGGACGGTCGGAGGGCGATGACCACCGCGGCTCCAAGTTGGCTGTTTCGCGATGCCGTTGCTGGGCGTCGGTTGTCACGCGCTTCTTCCCGCCCGACGCGAATCTTCACTCCTCATCGCGATGTGAATGATATCGATGAACAAACTTCGAAAGTAGGTCACTTCGTAAAGAATGGCAGTGGAATCACAAAGAGCTAGCGTCCGGTCCAAGATGGGGGCCGCTTTTCCAGAAAAGCACTCATTCCCTCCTGAGCGTCGGAAGCAAGCGCGTTCATGCTCATCACCTCTTTGGCATAGGTATAGGCCTTGGACTGGTCGAGGTCGATTTGGGCATAGAACGCCGTTTTACCGATGCCAACGACCATTTCGCTTGCCTGTGCAATCTCATCGGCAAGATCACGTGTCGTCTTCGCAAGCATGTCTCTCGGGACGACCCGGTTCACAAGACCCCATTCGCAGGCTGTGGCCGCATCGATAGATTTCCCGGTCAAGAGCATTTCGAGTGCTCGCTTGCGTCCGATCGCTCGGGTCAAGGCCACCATCGGCGTACTGCAGAACAGACCGATCCGCACGCCGGGAGTGGCGAAGCGGGCGTTCTCCGATGCAACGACCAAGTCGCATGCTGCGACGAGCTGGCAGCCCGCCGCTGTAGCCATGCCGTGGACCTGAGCGATTACGGGTTGCGGAATCCGCTGGATCACCGTCATCAAATCCGTGCAGAGATCGAAGATCTGGCGATACTCATTGACGTTGCGGTCGACCATCTCATTGAGGTCATGCCCCGCACAGAAAGCAGAACCTTCGGCCGCCAGAATGACAGCCGCTACTTCACGGTTTGTCCCGATGCCTTCGAGCACTGCGATCAAATCGCGCATCAAATCCATGGACAGCGCATTACGCTGGCGCGGCCGGTTCAGACGGATCGACGCGACAGGGCCGGCAGTTCCCACACGCAGTAACGGCTCCGACATCGTGAGATCAGAATATCACTTCGGTGAGCGATCTCACTCCGTAGACAGCAAGGGCAGGGAACCAGCCTGCTTGTCGATCTGAGGCAGAGCCTCACCAAGCCAGGCCCTGACGGAAGCTGCGAGAATCAGCGGAAGAAAGTTAGCATTAGCAGGTTATTGTGTATGACCCAGCCTGCCTCCATCCGATGGCGGCAGAGTCAAGCCGGTACGGCTTTGGGCGCGTGGACAAACGTCAGCCAGCCATGATGGTCGGGCGACTGAAGGGCCAGGAGCAATTCGAA
Source organism: Bryobacterales bacterium (assembly GCA_965204095.1). GTDB lineage: Bacteria > Acidobacteriota > Terriglobia > Bryobacterales > UBA6623 > JAPPLB01. Next base: position 301,722 of record OZ241991.1, read on the forward strand.
CTCGCGCTGGAGGCGTTCGGTAACGGGACCACGCATGCCGCCGCCGATGGGAATCTTGTCAACCGAGCGAATCGGCGTGATCTCGGCGGCCGTCCCCGTGAAGAAAACTTCGTCAGCGATATAGAGCATCTCCCTCGGGATCATCTGCTCGACGAACTCCAACCCGATGCCACAGCCAAGCTGCATTACGGTGTCCCGCGTGACACCGGGAAGTACGGAGTTGCCCAGCGGTGGTGTGTAGATCTTGCCGTCCCGGACAACGAAGATATTCTCACCACTGCCTTCCGATACATAGCCCGAGGCATCGAGCGCGATACCTTCGCTATAGCCGTTCAGCACCGCCTCCATCTTGATCAGTTGCGAATTCATGTAGTTCGCAGCCACCTTGGCGATGGCGGGCAGGGTATTGGGCGCCAAGCGTGTCCATGAGGATACGCAGACATCGACGCCCTTCTCGAGTGCTTCGGGGCCAAGATACTTGCCCCACTCCCAGCAGGCGATGTAGATCTCGATGGGGTTCTTCAGCGAGAGAACTCCGACCTCGCCGTAGCCGCGAAACGCGATCGGGCGCAGATAGCAGGAGTCCAGCCCGTTAATCTTGACCAGTTCCCGAAGCGAGGCGATCAATTCCTCTTGCGTGAAGGCGAAATCGTCCATGCGATACACCTTGCAAGAGTCAAAGAGCCGCCGAACGTGCTCCTTGGCACGGAAAATCGCCGGTCCCTCAGGTGTGGAGTAGCAACGGATGCCCTCGAAAACGCTCGTTCCGTAGTGGAGAGCATGCGTAAGGACGTGGACGCGAGCCTCGTCCCAGGGAATCATCGTCCCGTTGTGCCAGATCTTCTCCGTTGGCTGAATCATGCCCTCTTCCTTTTGCTCGTCAAACCTTCATTATGGCACTGAAATGCATCATCGGAGAATCACTGCCGCCGCCGGCAGATCGCGCCGGGCCTGGCCCTGGTCACCGTCAGCCCGTTTTCTCGCCGCGCGTTCCGATTCCCCAGAAGAGCGATCCAGCCGCGTCATGTGATCGGAGAAGCCTCGACCCTTTCCTGCCACTCGGAAGCCCGAGAAGAACGAAGACTCTCGAAGCAAGAGCTTTGCACGTAAACCAGGGTTCTTCTATATGATCTTTATGATCTTTGTTTCACCCGAGTCAGAATGCGATCCGTTCGGACCTGCCTTACAGAACATGCCACTCACCGTGGAGTCCCGATAGCGGATGAATTTGCATCATGAGCACGAGCAGCATAAATCATCACATCCGAGCGGTCTTCTTCGATTTTGACGGGACACTGGTGGACAGCGAGCGGCTCCACTACGAGTGCTGGATGGATGCCGTCGAGCCCTACGGCGGGCACATCACCTGGCCGGAATACTATCAACTTCTGACCGGCCGAAGCGACCGCGATGCAGGCCGGTTACTGCTCACACGAGCAGGCCATGAGCCGACGGAGGATCATCTCACCAACGCCTGTCAGGCCAAGACGAGGGCCTATCTGGCGCGATTTCTGGATGAACTCAGGATCGAGAAGTCCGTTTCATCCTGGATACGTAACACTCCTGATTACCTGCATATCGGTGTCGTAACTTCAAGCGGGGAACACGAGGTCGCACCCGTCCTGGTCAAGTGCGGGATTTACAACTCATTAAGCCTTTCGGTTTACGGCAATGATGTAACAAACCTGAAGCCGGACCCCGAACCCTATCTGCTGGCGATCCAACGCGCCACGAAGGCTGCGCAGACACAGGGGGAACGGGCCATCACGAAAGAGCAATGTTTGGCGTTTGAAGATTCCGAAGCCGGCATCAGCTCTGCTGTCGCCGCCGGGCTGCGCGTGGTCAAGGTCAGCTCACCGAAGGAGGTACGGGAAATCCTGGCAAAGGAGGGATTGGCCGTCTAGAAGGGCAGGACTGATCCGCGTGTTTATAACGTCGCATAAGATGTATTATGTAAAGTAATGTCTGGATTGGTATGAGCTTTCGCAATGCGCTCGCCACCCCACCCTGCTCGCGGCACGCCTGCCCTGCAGCTGTGTAAATCTTCCCTGTGAGTATCCCGGATCGAAGGATACATATCCGCGCCGCTCTCCGATGTCCGGCGCTGGCCGTTTCCGGATCCCCTAGCGGAAGAGTTCCTCGATGCTGCCTGCCAAATCAGTACTCATGGGCGCACTCGACAGGTTCGCGACGACCGCCACAATAAGGCCATTGTCCCGGTTTAGGGTTAACATCGTCCGGCCGCCTACCGAGCCTCCGCCGTGCGAGACAATTCGTTCGCCGTGATCATTGCTAAACGACCTCCAGCCGATGCCGTAGTCCGTCTCCGTGCCATCGGGAAGCGTCTGCGAGGCGAAGAGGAGCTCGAGGGTTTCGGCTTGCAGGTAACCGGGTGCCCTATGTCCGTTGGCAAACCGCAGCAGGTCCTCCGGTGTCGACAGAAAGCCTCCTCCCGCCCACTTGTAGCTGTTGTCGACGTAGGGAGCATTCACGACTTCACCTTCATCATCGAGCACGTAGAACCGGGTACGGTTGGCGACAATGGACCGGTTCCTGTCGGCAACGGTATGATCCATCTCCAGGGCGTCAAAAACCTCGCGCTGCATGAAATCCAGGAATGATTCCCCGCTGGCGCCCTCCACCACAGCGCTGATCAGATTCCAGGCATAGGAGGAATAGAAGTATTCCGTGCCCGGCTCGTGGATCAGCGGATCGTTCTCGAAGATTGCCAGTCCGGACAGCACATCGGGGTAGTTGACAGCGGAAAAGAACTCGTCGCGCTGGTAGTGGCGTATTCCACCTAGATGCCCGGCGAGTTGCCGGGTCGTGACCGGCCATCTCTTTTCGGGAAAGGATGGCACGTAGTCCTGAACCGGGGCGTCAAGATCCAGGGCACTCCTTTCCACCAGTACCCCAAGCGCCGCCGCCGTAATCGGTTTCGAAACGCTCCCAATGCGGAAGCCCGTCAGAGGCGTGACATTCACCTGATGTGTTAGATCAGAATATCCAAAGCCTTCTGACCATAGGAGTTGAGATCCTTTGGCAACCGCCACGGACAGCCCGGGAATTGATTCCTCCTCCATAACCGACCGAACGATGCCGCGTGCCGACTCGATGGCTGCGGAGTGTTCGGGCGCGGCGTGCCCGACCAACGTGACTTCGGTTGTCTGGTCAGAGGTCTGGACACCTTCCCCGCAGGCGACGGCCACCAAGGCCACTAAGACAACGACAACGGCGGATATCCTCCCGCGATTTGGTCCATGCATTTCGATCACCTCGGCAAAAGGCTGCGAAGTACGAATCCGATATTCACCGGACGTTCGGCAAGCCGGCGCATATACCAGGGGAACCAGTGTACCCAATAGCTGATGAGCACGCGAATACCCTTGCCCTCACGTGCCAGGCGCCGCTGTTCCTTGTCGGTGATCCCGTAGAGCATCTGGTACTCGTGGGTTCTCAAACTCACTCTGAGACCACTTTTACGTGAAGGGGATTCTGCGGCTCCTGACTCGGAGGACCGTTAACAGTTTTCAATTCATGCCCTGAATGCTCACTGTCGATAAAGCAGATTGCGATTCAGGCGATCGCAAGCCGGTGGAGCCGGATCTTGCCTTGCCCTTCCTCGACGCACCAATGGGCGGCAAGAAACTCGCCGTCTCCAAGCGGCAACAATGACGGCTGGCCGAAACGCAGCGATTTGAACATCTCCGCCGAGGTCTGTCCTTGTCTGGTCTGTGCGTCCGCGTCTTTTCCGTAGATCACGCGTTCCGTCAAGACACGCCAGTTGTTCCGCGCGAAGTCCACGATGCGAACGCAGATCCCGATCTCTACGCCGCGATGGGCATGAATCGTGAGCAAGCAGCCATCACCGAGCCAAGTCAAGTTGGAGGCCTGCCCCATGACGCCGGTATCGATCGGCTCTGACCACGTGCGACCGCCATCTTCGGACACCACAACGTGATTCGCGTAGTGACGATCCGTCGCTTGATCGTAGGCCCAGACCAACACGACAAGACGCCCGTCCTGCATCTCGGCGAGGCGGGGCTCGAAGGGCGTCAAGTTCCCTGCATCGGTCCGAAAGAATACCGTGCCGTCATTCCAGGTCTTGCCTCGATCGACGCTTCGCAACAGGACGCCGATTTGCCCCGACGGATTCGATCCGTCAGGCATCTTGTACAGCGCCCCTACAGCGACCAGATCACCTGAGCGAAGCTGCACGGCCGGACCCGACAGCTCATACAACTCCGGCCGATTCCTGGGAATCTCCTCCGGGACCGACCATGTCCTCCCTTCGTCGCTCGAGAACGAAACGACATCTTGACCGGGAAGAATACCGCCCGTTTCCGAGATGCTGATCGACTGCTCGGGATCATCACGATGGAAGCGATAACCCATCGCCAGCAGCGAGCCATCGGCCAGCAAAGTGGGCTTCAGGCAGTCGCTCATCCGGTTGGGAAGTGCGGCGGTGTCATACAGCCTGCCCTCGAGCGACCAGGTTCGACCGGCATCCTTCGAACGCGACAGGTAAGTTGTCCCGTCAGCCGCCTCGAACGCCTCTGCGATCATCAGCGTCGCGAGCAGATCACCGGAGGGCAGTTTCACCAATCCCGGGAAGTAAGCCTGGCGACTGCGCACGTGCGGTTTGGGATTGGAGTAAAGAACGTGTCCCTCGACGTATCGAATCTCCGGCATCAATCATTCCCACCGCGCGAGTAGGTAAGGCCGCGCACTTTGTCCTCGCGCGGCGGCTGTGTCATGGTGCTGACCGCCCAGGACACAACCAGACCGAGCACAAAAGACGCCGGCACGACCCACAGGAACGACACACTCTGCTCCAGCCCGAACCACTCGCGGCCGAAGCAAACGTACAGGCTGACGGCAGTACCAGCAGTGAAGCCTGCCAGCGCGGCTGTCTTCCCTGCCCCGCGGAACAGAATTCCCGCGAAGAACAACACGCCGATCGGCCCGACAAAGATGTGGTTGATCCGGCCCGTCAGCTCCACCAAATTCCAGTCTGAGGTTTGCATCGCGAGCGTGATCAAACAGGCCATCCCGACACCGGCCAACCCCGCCACGACCCCGCTGCATCGATCGAACCACAGAGACTCGCCCGCCGCTGCCGAGTTGTTCAGGAAGTCGCTCCTGACAACGCTCGAGATCGAATTGATGCCCGAGCTCAGGCTTGACATCGCCGCCGCCAGCAACGCAGCTACGAGCAAGCCCGAAACACCCGACGGCAAGACTTGCACGATGAACCGCGGCATGAGCTTGTCAGCCTCCGGCGCAACCTGCTCCTGGAACGCCTGCATCGGCAGGCCCGACTCATCGGCGTAATAGGCGAACAGCGCGAGCCCGCAGACAGCCAGGAAGAACAAGAGCGTCACTGTCGCCCCCGCATACATCCAAAGCGACCGCCGCGCTTCATTGAGTGAGGGCGTGCTCAACAGGCGCTGCACGGCCACCTGGTCCGAGCCCTGCGTGCAAATGTTCCAGAAAAACTGTCCCATCACCGCCCCGAACAAAGTAATGCGCACCATTGGGTCCCAACTGAAGGCTTGGATCTCCGCCCGACCCGCTTGCGAGAAAGAGCTCCACCAATCGATCGGCCCCTGCCCGAGACTCACACCGATGAAAACCGGGATCGTCACGGCACCGCCGAAAAGAATCAGTAATTGCAGATTGTCCGTCCAGATGACCGTCTGCAGGCCGCCGGCGCTCGTGTAGAAGGTCGTGATCAACCCGATGATCAAGATCGTTGCGTAGATGTCCCAACCGGTGACCTCGACCATCGCGAAGCTCGCCGTGTAGATGATCAAGCCCATCCAGAGCAGTGTGCGAACCAGGAAGATCGACCCGGTCAGCGTGCGTACCTGAGCGTCGAAGCGCCGCTCGAGGTACTCGTACACACTGGTGATCGGCAGGCGTTTGATGGCCGGCAGCAGCGTGTAATTCATCAGAGGCACAACGAGCGGAACTCCCAGCACGCCCGCGAAAAACCCGAAGCCGTAGCGAATCATCTCTCCAGGGAGACTGAGATAGCTGATGCTTGAAAGCAGCGTGGCCAGAATGCTCCCACCGGCGAGGAACCAGTGGGTTCGACGGCCACCGAGGAAGTACTCATCCCGGGATGTCTGGCGTTTGGAGAAGTACAGGCCGATGGCCGCCATTCCCAGCAAGTAGGCAACGATGACGAGGAAGTCGAAAGTAGTGAGACTCATGGTTGGGGTCTGAAGATTTTACCCTACCTTTCTCCTCGTCTGACGGCTCGGCAGTGTTCGATGAACAAACCATCGCCGCCCGATGTACAAGAGGAAGAATCAGACTTACGCCTGAAGCCGACGGCACCAGGTCGGATTCCGTGGAAAGAGCGCATTGACATGCTCCCGGATGTAGTCATGTGGCCGCCTGTTCGCTCCATCTGGAAGCACCGGCCCCACCTGCCTCACACTTCCCTGCCCTGATTTGCACCGGAACACGTGATTGATGCCCATGAATCATGCCGCAGGTGACTTACCCGCGCGGTCCGCTTAGGGCTATCATAGGCATCGAAGTTCTGTATTCGAAACCGCTCGAAAGGGATACCCATGCAGCGCCGACAGTTTCTTCTCAACTCTCTAGCCACCGCCACAGCCCTTTCCGCGGCCGCCCCGAACACCCGCCTCGCAACCCCCGACGAGGCCCGCCAACGCAAGAAACTGCGGGTCGGGATCATCGGCTGCGGCCGCATGGGCCAATATTTCGCCGAGGTCTATCGCGCCCTCCCCGACACCGAACTCGTCGCCATCGCCGAGTGGAATGACACGCGACGTGAAATCGTCGGCAAGCGCTTTGGCGTCAAGGCCCTCTTCAAAGACGCCAACGCGATGCTCCGTGAAGTCGTCCCGGACCTCGCGGCCGTCATCACACCCACGAAGTTCATGAAAGAAGCCGTCATCGCCTGCGCCGAGGCCGGCGTCAAAGGCGTTTCAACCGACAAGCCCATCGCCGCGCGCCTCTCCGATGCGGACGCCATGGTCGACGCCTGCGAGAAGCGAAACGTCGTCTTCGCCGGCGGCAATCTGCAACGCGCCATGTGGGAAGTCCAGAAAGCGGGCGTGCGACTCAGAAACGGGGACTACGGACCCGTCAAAGGCGCGGTCGTCCACCGCTTCGGCGGCGAGATTTCCGGCGGCGGCTGTCAACACCTCTCCGTTCTTCGCCTCTTCACCGGAGCGGAAGTCGAGGAAGTCATGGCCTGGGGACAACCCGCCGAAGCCCTTGATCAGGAAACCGACGAAGGCCTTGAAATCAACGGATTCTTCCGCATGTCCAGCGGCATCGACTGTCAGGTTTTCGGACAAGAAACTCCCTATCGCGGTGTTGACGCCTGGACGGACAGCACGCTCGTCCGCTGGGACTGGGCTCCACCCGACATTCACGAGAGTTCCGGCTCGGGAGCCCGAAAAAAGATCGCCGCGAACTACCCGCCTTTCCCCTGGCGCTACATCCTCGATCGTCCCTCGCTGCGTCTGACAGACAACTACCTTGTCAGCTCCATCCGATCATTTGTCGATGCCGTCGCGACCGGGAGTGACCTCTTCATCTCCGGACACGACCTGCGCCAAGCACTGGAGATCGCCATCGCGTCGAAGCTCTCCGCCCAGCTTGGCAATCAACCGGTCAAGCTGCCTCTCGAAGATCGCTCGCTGGCGCTCTACCCGCGCCCTTACCGCTGGCTCGGCGGCGACGTCACCGGCAGGCCGCAATCCGAAGACGAAGCCGCGGGAAAGAAGCCTCAGGCATGACCCAATTTCGAATTCGCTCCGTCACATCACAACTTGTCACTATCGCCCTCTGTCTACTGTCCGCCGCATGGGTCCACCCACCCCAGGCGCGCGCCGACCAGCAAGCGCAGGTGGTCAAGATCGAACGCCTCACCCACAACGTCAAGCGCATTCGTTTCAAGGCAGCGAACGACAGCTTCACTTTCCAGGCGGGCCAATTCATCCTGCTCAAGGTGCCCGATTCCTATTTGAGGGCGTTCAACAAGAGTCACGGCACCGAACACACCAGCGTTTCCCGTCCCTACTCGTTCGCATCCGCGCCGAGCGAAGCGCCGTATTTCGACCTCATCGTCAAGCACTACCCTGCGCCACCGGGCAAGGATGTCCCGCCGGGGCTGGCGTCCACCTTTATCCATCAGCACTTGCGCCCAAGCGATACCGTCACCTTCAGCGATCCTATCGGCAGCCTCTACATGCCGAACGACTCCACCGACCCGATCATTCTCGTCGCGGGCGGCGTTGGCGCGAGCCCCTTCATCGGACTCCTCAAGCACTGGTTCGATCAAGGGCTCGACCGGCAGCGAGAAATCCATTTCTTCTTCGGAGTGCGCTCCAAGCGCGACTTTTTCTTGCTGGGCGACCTCGCCGACTGGTCCCGCCGCAGGAAAAACTTCAAGTACGTTCTGGCGCTCTCCCACCCCGATCCCGCCGACGAATGGAAGGGCGAAAGCGGTTACATCAACACCGTTCTCGACCGCTACTTCCCATCGCCCCTGAGTGCCGACGTTTATCTGGCCGGGGCGCCCATCATGATTCGTGAAACCGTGAAGGTACTCCACGCCAAGCAGGTACCGGATACCCGCATTCATCACGATCCCATCAAGGTCCAGTAATTCGCACAGCGCGAGGCAGGGTCACGCCGCCAGCAGCCCCGCGGCCTCAGCCGGAGCGGACGTTTACGTGCGGTAGACAGCCGGGTACACTGGCATTGTCAAGGCGCGTCCGCGCCTCGAGGTGTCCCATGATCCGACGCAACTTCCTGAAAGCCGGCCTCAGCGCGGGAGCCGCCGCAAGCTCATCAACAGCGGCCTCGGCCGCAACGGAAAAGGCGAGAAAAAAACCGAACCTCCTCTTCTATCACGACGGCAGACATCCCCTGATCTACATGTATGAGCCGCCGATGCAGAAGGAACAATACGAAGCCGCCGTCGATGAACTTGCGGGAACCCCCATTGAAGCCCTCATGTTCTGCCTGGGCGACGGACGCACCGTCCTGCACGACACGAAGGTCGGCGAACTCTGGGGACACAATGTCGACCAATGGCCGCACCTCATCTTCCGGCGCGCCCACCAAAACGCCAAACATCTCATCGATAGCGGCAACGATCCTCTGCGCGTCGTCTGCGACCGGGCGCACGAGAAAGGGTTGCTCTTCTACCCTACCCTGCTTGTCCAACAAGGAACCCGCGACCGGTCCGTGGATGTACGCGGCTCCGACTTCCGTTTCAACAACCGACATCTCGAAATCGGCGCGCGCGGCGACGTCGATCCCGACCACCCCTGTTCCTCATGCCTCGACTTCAAGCATGCCGAGGTCCGCGACGAACGCCTGGCTCTCATTCAAGAGACGGTCCATCGTTATCCCATCGACGGCTTCGAGCTCCAACTCAACTATCAAGCCTCTTACTTCCATCCCTCCGAGATTGCCGACGGCCGCGAGATCATGACCGAGTGGATTCGCCGCGTCCGCGACCTCCTCGATGAGAGCGGCCCCGATCGTGAACTCGTCATCCGCATTCCGGCTGATATCGACGCCTGCCATTCCGTGGGCCTGGACGTTCGGCGATGGATCGCGGACGGCCTAGTGGACGTGGTTGTCGGCGAGACCTTCGGAGGCCCTGAACTCCTCAATCACACGAGCGACCTGCGACCCCTCGTCGAAGCCGCCGAAGGAGCAGCAACCCGAGTCCACGCCGCGCTCCACGCTCTCGTCGATTCCGACCGTCTGCACCATGCAACCAACGAGATGCTCCGCGCGGCCGCCTCGAACTATTGGGCTCAGGGCATCGACGGCTTCTATCTTGCCTATTGGTTCGGATATTGGCCCTACAAAGCGCCGTTCTACGAGATTCTCCGCGAGATCCCCCATCCCGACATCATGGCGCCCAAGGACAAGACCTACTACATCCCCACCATGACCGGACGCTATCCCGAGCCGCGTCTCGAGCCCGGACTGACGATGCAGATGCCGACCGATCTCCACGTCAACCAGCCGGTACGCCTGGAACTGCCCATCAGCGACAACCTGCCGCGCTGGGACCAGACCGGCCGTGTCCACCAAGTCCTGCTGCGTTTCCGCGTCATGAACACGACCGAACTGGACCGCCTCGAATTCAAGCTCAACGGCAAGCCGCTCCCGGGCCGTCTGCGGCGCACCCTCAACGAGATGTACCGCATGAGCGCCCCGCGCTACCGCACCGGCTCCGGTTACTGGTTCATCTTCAAGCTCGACCGTGACCACTGGCCTCAGCAAGGGAAAAACGAGATCGAAGTCTCCCTCACAAAACGAGACCCCGATGTCACACCACAGGTCTTCCTGCGTGATGTCGAGATGGAAATCCAATACCTACTCGGACAGAACTTTCACCGCGGTCAAGACAGAGACCTGGGCCCGTACGAGCACTCCGGATTCTGATGGCTGCGACCGGACTCCTGCACAGAAGGCAATTTCTAAATATCTGTTCTCAAATGCATGTATTTTCAGCATTTGCAAAGTTTCAGTCAGTACGTCTCCAGGGATGATCGAACGCCTAGCCTGCATTTCTCACCACCCGACGGTCGAAGCACACGATACGACCGCCAGGACTTCGTTGCGTTTGCTTGCCGTGCTCAACGTACTGTTCAAGTACGCCTGCGCGCGCCAAGCGGCTCGCGCCTTTTTCCTCCGCCCGGCTTGCGCCTAGTCCTGACGGCCCTCTCACGCACTTCGCCTCGCCGCGTGGTGAGAAATGCAGGCTAGCAACGGCAGTCCCTTGAAAACCAAGGGTGTCGGGTTGCATAAGACTTCGACAACGGCCTGATGCACAAGCACCATCCGAAGGTCCATACCGATTTGGACAGATAGTGCGAGAGCTACCTTCGTTCGCACAGTGACTCCCTCGCTGCGCTTCGCCCGGCATGGCGTCCGCTGGTGAGAGCCCAGGCGATGTGGAGGCCGTGACTCCACAGAATCAAACCGCCCATTCCGTTCGAGCCCGCGGCGTAGAGGCCGGGGACTACCTTCCCTGCTTCATCGAGCGCTTGCATCGCCTGGTTGATGCGAACCCCTCCTTCGGTCGTCACGATCCAGCTTTTAGCGGGTCCGAGGGCGTAGAAGGGAGGTTTGTCGACGCGCTCGCCCGAGCCGACGCGGCCGAAGCGGTCCGCAACGCCTTGCGTGACGGCCTGATTGTAATGGGCGAGCGTGACGTCGAGAGCTTTCGAGCCGACACCGATCCGTGCGGCCAAGTCCGCAACGGTTGGCGCCTTGTGATAGAGGTCAGGACGAAGACGACGGAAATCGTGGATGTAGGCATAGCCGATTTCCGGGGCCGTGGAGATGAAGTTGGGCCATCCTGCGAACAGCCGAGCCACCCTCTGGTCAAAAATCAAATAGGCGATCCTACCCGGTTGCTTGGGGATCGCCATCGCCGGATTCCGCGTCTCGTCAACAAAACGTTCGCCGTTGCGATTGACGAGAAGCGCTCCGCTCTCGTACAGAGTGTCTTCCGGATGCTGCCAAGTGAACAGCAACTGCCTGGCATGCGCTTGGAGCGCCTCCGGCCCCAGATCGTCCAGATTCCGGCATGCCGATCCGGCGCCCGAGGCGGATGCCGGCAGCAACTGACGAAACGGATCACCGGGCGGCGGCACGAAGCGGACCTCGGGGCCGTAGATCACGTCCATGTTCACCAGCGCCGCCCCGGCGTCCCGAGCCAAGCGATGGCCGTCGCCGGCCGAATGGGGGTTGATGCCCTCGATCGCGGCAGTCTCCGGGTTCAGGAACTCGTCCTTCACAGCGACTCCGCTGGAATAGTCACCGGCCGCAAGGACGACGCCACGGCGGGCGTAGATGGCAGTCGTCTCGCCCGCCGAGTCCCGGGACGCCACCCCGGCGACTCGGCCGGCTTCATCCAGGATCAGGCGGGTTGCCGCATGGCCGGCAAGAATCTCAACACCCTGGAGCATGGCTTGCCGTTGCAGCCTGAAGATGTAGATCTTCGCGTTCGGAACTACGTTGTGCATGCGCGGCAAGCGATTCGGCGGTTCGGGATGAGGACCCGTGAACTCCACGCCCATCGCGAGCAGCCATTCGAGCGTGTCCGCCGCGTTCTCGGCAAGCCAGGCGCGCAGAGAAGTGTTGTTTTTCGATTCCCGGTGCGGAGCAAACCCGGCAATGTCTTGCCGGTGCCAGGACGCGCGGTCTTCAACGGAAACGGCGCGCTGCAGAGAAGTGCAGGCTGCGGTGAAGGAGCCGACGGCAATGCCCGTGGTGCCACCGAGTTGAGGCCGCTTTTCCAGGAGAGTTACCGCCGCTCCATGACCGGATGCCTCGACCGCCGCCGCCAGACCGCTGCCGCCGCCCCCGACGACGATGACATCGGTCTCACGATGCGGAGTGGGTCGTCTCATGCCTGTCAATGGTAGAGGGTTCGGGCCGCTCCGACAGCGGCTGTTCGAGCGGGCTCTCAGCAGCTTCCGAGAAAAGCAGCCGCGGTTTCCCGGGAATGGCTCTCGATCATAGCGGCCCTCAACAAGACGCCGGCCAGTTGCCTCAATCGCGCGGTCATTGCTGCGACGGGAACGCGATGAAGAGGAAGCCAGGGCTTGGCTGGTTCAGACGGATATAGTTTTGGGGCCAACATCAGGTTGTTCTTATAATAAGAACAAATCAAAGGACTTAATATATCTATTCATAAGCCCGGGCGGGATTGGGGTCTCGACACAGACAGCGAGGATCAGGGCGACAGCGGCTGCCTCCGACTCACCGCCCAAAGATGATTTTTTCTCGTTGGAACAGCCGTGTCGTCACCGCCACACAAGCCAGCCCACTCAAAGTTACCGTCACCCCTGCACCCAAGGACACCAGCAAAGACCCCGGCTCTCCCCGCATCGCTTCCGTGATCAGCAGATGCTGTCCCAGCAGAGGAATCATCGCAAGCCACGGTTGCGGATCGATCGGCGAAAACATCATCACAAAAGCCGGCAACATCGGAACGAATATCAGGAAGGACACGTAGGTCTGCGCTTCCTTGTACGACCGCGCGAAGCTGGCCACCAATACCTGCAGCCCGGAGGCCAGAAAAGCCAACGGGATCACCGCCGCCAACAAAGCGCCAACGTCTCCCGCATCAAGCTGGAATCGCATCCCGAGACTTTCCAGCGGCGCCCGCTCCATTGCTTGCTGAAGTAGTACGAACGTCAGCAGCACACTTACCCAAGCGAATACCACCGACGCCAACCACTTGCCCGCGACGATCGACTTCCGCGGCGCCGGATTCACCAACAACGGCTCCAGCGACCCTCGCTCCCTCTCGCCCGCGGTCGTGTCAATCGCAATGTTCATTCCTCCCACAAACGTCGCTAAAACCAGAAACATCGGCAGGAACGCCATCACCATCGCAGCGCGCTGCTGAGCGCTCGACACGTCCACCTCATCAATCCGAATCGGAGCCGCCACAGCAGGACTCACGCCGCGCGCAACAAGCCGCAACATCCCGATCTGCCCGCTGTAGGAGGAGAGCAACCTGCGCGCACGTCGAACAAACACCCCGGCGTCATCATCCGAGCGATCAATCACCAGCTCGACTTCAACCGCCTTCGACTGCGCAAAAAGCTCGTTGTAGTCCTCCGGGATAACGATCACAAACTTCACGTCACCGTCACGCACCGCGGTGTACGGATCCTGCGGTCCGTCCACGACTTCCACGCCGCGCTGCTGCTTCAGCCAATCCACCAGCGTCTCGGCGTGACGGGCTCCAACAATCGGCAGCTCGATGTCATCAGCCTGGCGCCTCTTTTCCGCGATGAAGTTGAGCATCAAGACAATCATCAGCGGCCACATCAGCGGCGGAATCAACGCCGACATGACCGAGCGGCGGTCACGGATTCCATCCACCAACTCTTTGCGGAGCACGGCCCATGCCGGCCCCCATAATGGCCTCATGCCGTCACCTCATCGATACCCGTCAACGTCACAAAAACGTCTTCGAGGTTCTCATGCCCCGTCTGCGCACGGAGTTCCTCAGGCGTACCCTGGGCCGCGACCCGGCCCGTGGACAGAATTACGATCGTGTCGCACAACGCCGAAACCTCCTGCATGATGTGGCTCGAAAACAGCACGCACTTGCCCTCGCCGCGGAGCCGCCGGATCAACCTGCGCATCGCCCTCGTGCTCATCACGTCCAACCCATTCGTCGGCTCATCGAGCAGCACATTGCGTGGACCGTGCACCAATGCCCGCGCCAGCGACACCTTTGCCCGCTCACCCTGCGAAAAACCGCTCACCCGGCGATCAGCGATCGCAGACATCTCCAGCGTCTCGATCAGGCCATCGATGCGCGTCTCCAGGTCCGCTCCGTTCAGTCCGTGCAAGCGGCCCGCATAGCGAGCATGTTCGCGAGTCGTAAGCCGCGGATACAAACCACGCATATCCGGCAGCACGCCGATTTGCGCCTGCGCAGCGAGCGGGTCTTGCGAGACATCCACCGAATCGATCCTCAACTCGCCTCCGTCCGGCTTGATCAGCCCGTAGACCATCCGCAGCGTCGTCGTCTTCCCTGCCCCGTTCGGCCCCAGCAAGCCCGTCACCTGACCGTCGCGGGCCGCGAACGACACGTCCTCGACGGCAGCCACATCGCCAAAATGCTTACGAATCCCACGGACCTCAATCATTCCCCCGCCTCCGCCACCGGACCCGCATTGGTCAGAAAGAAAGGCGGCCGCCGGTGCCTTTCCACGCAGGACGCATCGAGGTCCTGTGCCGTTCCCTCGTCAATGAACTCCGCGATCAGATTCGGAACACAGCCCATCGGCGTCGTTCCGTGCCCGATACCCGGCACTACGACATGCCGTGAGTTCGGCAGTGTCCCGGCAGCCTGATCGCCCCAATGAGGCGGCGTTACCGGGTCCAGCTCACCCGACAGAACCAGCACCGGCACATCCGACTCGACAGAATCGCGATAAGCCTCATCCACCTTCGCCACCGGCCAGACCTCGCATGCCTCCGTCCAGGCCGTGTACGCGGCCGTCCCCAGGAACGTCCCCGCCGCCGCCTCTTCCGCTTCCGCCTTCTCGATCCAAGGCAGGTCCTCCGCACAGAGAACCGAGAAGAACATCCCGAGGCTCATTTGCTCCTGCATCCTCTCATTCAGCGACGCCAGCGCCATAAACCCCTGAAAGTCATCCTCCTCCGCCCTTTCGATCAACAACGGAAGCAGCGCACTCATTTCCGGAGAGTACAGCGCGCCCATCAGGATCCCGCTCACCAACTCACGACGAAGCGTGACTTCCGCTTCCTCGCCGGTGCGCGCATGCCGCAGGGTCACTTCGCGCGGCGTGGCGTCAAGACGAGCCCACAACCGCTCGAACCGCGACCGAATCTCCGGGAAACGCATATTGCATTCCGCATCCGCCTCGCAGCTCTTCAGCATCAGGTCGAGCGCTCGCTGTCCGTCGGCCGGGAACGCCAGGGGCAAGCGCATCCCCGGCGGCGCAACCCCATCCAGCACAACGCTGCGCACCGTCTCGCCATGCCGGCGCAAATAAACGAGCGCCGCGCGCGTCCCGTACGATGCGCCCCACAGATTGATCTTGTCGTACGCCAACTCCTCCCGCACCTGATTCAGATCGTCCATTGCGACCGGGGTCGTGTAGAAGCGCGTGTCCGCATCGAAACCATCGAGGCAGGCTTTCAGATCTTCGATCGGAAACTTGACGCGACTCAGGGCGGACAGGTCGTCTTCATCGAACGAGCATGTCAGCGGATTCGAATCCCCGGTCCCGCGTTGATCGACGAACACGACATCCCGCGTTTCCTGGACCCCCTCGAAGAACCTCATCAGGGTCTCGGACATCTGCGCCGCCGCCTGTCCCGGCCCGCCTACCAGAACGAACAAGGGGTCCGGGGCCGGGTCGCGTTGATATGCGGGAAAAACGACCACCTTCAGACCGATCTTCCGGCCACTGTCCGCTGCGCGATCTTCGAACACCTCGATCGTCGCGCACATGGCGTCGACCGGACCGTTCCGGGGGGAGCAGTTTTCCAGAACCGAGGCCGCCGCGGGCTCCTCTGTCCCACCATTACAGCCGGCAAGAAGAACCGAGGCGACCAGGGCACTCAGAATGCCGGCGCGTCTTTGCACAAGGAAAATCATCATTCATCATCATAAAAGCCGTGATTCGTGTTTCGTGACTCGTGATTCGTGTTTCGTGAAAACCCGTTGGTGGGGCTTGGGGTTGCTCTCCTTGGAGTCGCTGGAGGGACAGGGAAAAACCATGTTGCGTGTCTCGTGGCTGGTGAAAACCCAACAGGCCTTGTTGCCGGAGCGGGGGACGGCGGCCGCCCATGCCGCGCCATAGCCGCCCCATGCCGCACCACAACGCGCAGGAAAGCAGCGACCGGGCGGCGGCAAAGTTCGTGATTCGTGTCTCGTGTGTCGTGAAAACCCAACCGGTCGTGTTGCCGATGCGAACGGCGCGCGGACCCTTGACCGGGGGGTGGGGGGGGGGCGGGAAATGCTGGGAAATGCCGGGAAATCGTGGGAAATCGTGGGTAGGGAAGCATAAAAGCCGTGATTCGTGTTTCGTGATTCGTGTCTCGTGAAAAACTGTCGGCCGGGCTTGCGGTTGCTCTGCCAGGAAACGCCGGCGGGCCGGTGAACCTTGCTTTCGCTGCTTTCGTTTGCGCCACGGATCTTGCATCACGGGACATGAGAAACGACTCTTCCGTCGTCATGCTATACCGGCCGGGGCGGAAAAAAGACTGAAGGGCTTCAGCACCCGAATGCACCGCTTGCGCCTCGTGTTTCGTGAAAAGCATAAAGGTCGTGATTCGTGTCTGAAAAAAGCCGTGTTTCGTGTCTCGTGTCTCGTGTTTCGTGAAAACCTCGGAATTCGCGCTGGCTTGCGCCTCGCGCCCAGCTAACGCCGCGTCTTGGGTCTCGGGTCTCGTAAATACCTGAAAGGCCGTGGCTTGGGCGGCTTTGTTGTCTCCAGCCGGCGCGGCCCGACGGGCGCGGATGAGGTTTTCGTTCTCAGCAACGGCGTCATCACTCTCAACCTAAACCGGCTTCCGGCCGAAAAAAAGACTGAAGGGCTTCAGTACCAACAGGTACCAAACGAGCCACGGAAAGGCCGTGTTTCGGGCCTGAAAAAAGCCGTGTTTCGGGTCTCGTGTTTCGTGTTTCGTGAAAACCTCGGAATTCGCGCCGGCTTGCGCCTCGCGCCAAGCTAAAGCCGCGTCTTGGGTCTCGGGTCTCGTAAATACCTGAAAAGCCGTGGCTTGGGCGGCTTTGTTGTCACCAGCCGACGCGGCCCCGACGGGCGCGGATGAGGTTTTCGTTCCCAGCAACGGCGTCATCACTTTCAACCTGAACCAGATTCCGGCCGAAAAAACAAGACTGAAGGGCTTCAGTACCAACAGGTACCAAACGAGCCACGGAAAGGCCGTGTTTCGGGTCTGGAAAAAGCCGTGTTTCGGGTCTCGTGTTTCGTGTTTCGTGAAAACCTCGGAATTCGCGCCGGCTTGCGCCTCGCGCGAGGTAATAGCCGTGTCTCGTTTTCGTGATTCGTGAAAAACCGTTGGCCGGGCTTGCGGTTGCTCTACCAGGCAACGCCGGCGGGCCGGTGAACCTTGCTTTCTTTGCTTTCGTTTGCGCTACGGATCTTGCATCACGAGACATGCGAAAGAGAGCTCACGGCTGACCATGCCGACGGAAACCCGGCGCAACCCGGCTCATCCATCCGTCAACAGCTTGACGTATCCGGCGCTGTAGTAGGCTGATGAGCAGCGCTTTCTCAACCGTGCCCGCCATACGCCCCATCGACGCGGTCTGGCTCATCTTCCTCGCCGCCCTTGCCGCCGTCGGGCTTCTGCGCGAGACGCATTCCATCTACGAGTGGGTCGTCCTCATCGCGCTCGGCGCCATCCAGATGGTCGAAACGCGCCTTCCCGTCACCACGGACCGGCTGACCGCCGCTCTCAGCGTATCCGTCAAACTGGCCCTCTGCTATTGGCTCGTGGCTGCGACGGGCGGGATTGAAAGCAGCTACTACCTGATCTTTTTTCTACCCATCGTTTCCGCTGCCTCCCTGTTCGAACTCGGAGGGGTTCTCATTGCGACGACGGCATCCGTCGCGCTCTATCTTTCTTTTCTGCTCTTCGTCGATTTCGAGACCTACTATCTGCTCCCCGAAGGCAAGCGTGAACTTGCCCTGCGCGTCCCGTTCTTCTTTCTCATCGCCATCGTCGTCAACCGCCTGGCTACCGAGAATCGCCGCCAGACCGAGCATCTCGCCGCCGCCAACCGCGAGCTGACCGAGGCGCAGGCAGAAGTCCGCCGCTCCGAAAGGCTCGCCGCTCTCGGTCAACTTTCCGCCGGGCTGGCGCACGAGATTCGCAATCCCCTGGGCGTCATCTCCGCCTCCGCCGAAGTCCTCGAACGCAACGTGAACGTCGAGAACGATGTCGCAAAAGAGATGGCCGGTTATATTCGCAGCGAGGTGAACCGCAGCAATTCGCTCGTCACGCGCTTCCTCGATTTCGCGAGACCGTCACAGCTCGAGCGCGCCCAACACGATCTCAACGATGTGGTCCGGAACGCGGTCCGGCAGTTCGGCGAAGGCTTGCAGAACGGGCAGCCACACTACGACGTCAGTCAAGACCTCGCCGAGTTGCCGCGCTTTTCTTTTGACGACACTCTCATTGGAAGCGCGATCGTCAATCTATTGGTGAACGGCAGCGATGCGATGCCCAACGGCGGCGCCATGGAAATTGCGACAAGACGCGACGGCTCAACGGCGATCGTCGAGATCAGCGACAGCGGCCAAGGAATCCCGGACGAGCAATTGGAAAGCATCTTCAACCCGTTCTTCACGACCAAGCCCCACGGCGTGGGGCTCGGGTTGGCGATTGTCTCGAAATCGATCGACGGTCATGGCGGGAAGATCTCCGTAAGGAGCAAACCGGGCGAAGGCTCGACTTTTCGCATCGAACTACCGATGGACATTCCGTCATGACCCGAAAGAAAATCCTCGTTGTCGAAGACGAGGCCAAGATGGTGCGCGTCCTGGAGATTCATCTCCAAAGCGCCGGCTACGAAGTCGTCAAGGCGGCCTCGGCCGAGCAAGGCCTTGCGATTCTTGCGAGCCCCCATACCGCCCCCGCATCGTTCTCCCTGGTCCTCACCGACCTGCGCCTGCCCGGCATCGACGGACTCGCGTTTCTCAAGAGAGTCGTCCGAGAAACACCGGCTCTGCCCATCATCGTCATGACCGCCTTCGGCACCGTCGAGACCGCCGTCGAGGCCATGAAGGCCGGCGCCAGTGACTACGTTCTCAAACCCTTTGCGCTCGAAGACCTGATGATTACGATCGAGAAGGTTCTCGAGCTCCACGCCCTTCGGCACGAGAACAAGCTCCTGAAAGCCGAGCTTGGCCGCCGCTACGACTTCGAAGAGATCATCGGACGCAGCACCAGAATGGCCGAGGTCTTCGATGCCGCCGAGAGAGTCGCGCCAACCCGCTCCACCGTGCTGCTCGGCGGCGAGAGCGGCACGGGCAAGGGTCTGCTTGCGAGAGCGATCCATCACCATTCGCCACGATCCGAAGGCCCGTTCGTCAAAATCAACTGCTCGGCGCTGCCCGAGAACCTGATGGAGTCAGAGCTCTTCGGCTACGAGAAAGGCGCTTTCACCGGCGCGAGCCAATCGCACGCCGGCAAGTTCGAACAAGCCGACAAAGGCACCGTCTTCCTTGACGAAATCGGCGATGTTCCCTTACCCATTCAGGTCAAGCTGTTGCGCGTGCTGCAAGAACGCGAATTCGAACGACTCGGCGGAAAAAAGACCATCCACGTCGATGTGCGCATCATCGCCGCCACCAATCAAGACCTTCGAGCCGCGCTCGAACAAGGCACTTTCCGGGAAGACCTGTACTACCGCCTCAACGTCGTACCAATCAACCTGCCTCCGCTGCGCGAGCGCAAAGAGGACATTCCGCACCTTGTCGACCACTTTCTCGAGAAGTTCGCCGCCGACACCGGCGGCGCGGCCCGCTCGATTTCTCCCAAAGCCTTGAACAAGATCACGGCCTATCACTGGCCCGGCAACGTCCGCGAACTGGAAAACATCATCGAGCGCAGCATGGTCCTGTCCCGCAACGATGTCATCCAGGGAGAGGACATTCAACTCGATACCCGCGCAGTCTCGACCTCCGCCAAAGACGGCGTACCATTCCTGCCCGACGGAATGACGATGGAGCAGTACGAGCAGGAACTCATCCGGGAAGCTCTCCGCCGCACCGACGACAACAAGAGCCAGGCCGCCCGGCTTCTGGGCCTCACCCGCAACGCTCTGCGCTACCGCCTCTCGCAAATGGGCGTCGAACAGTCCTACTGAACCGCGCCGACGCTCGCGCCGCTAGCCCGCATTTCTCACCAGCGGCATTGCGAAGGGTTGAGGGGGGCCGCAATAGGGTCTGAAGCTCGGAATCCTCACGGTGAGGAGGGACGAGGGCCGGTACGGGGCGTTTTCTGCCGCCCCTGGCGACCCGCCAACGTCCGTTTTTGGGGTTGTTGCCGACAGCAGACACACTTAGCCCTGCGGCCCCGGCAGAGCGCCCCGGGAACGCTGTTTTTGGGCTCACTCGGTGTTCTCACACCGTTGCTGGTCCCGGCGGACGCAGTGCCCGATACACCGCCGCGAACGCCTCCTCATAGGGATAGCCGCTGGCCAGCGACAGATGCACCCGCCGCACGCTCACCTTCACCAGCGCCCCGATCTTCAACAACCCCCGCCGGATCGTCTCCGTCTGCGCCCGCGCCCACTGCGTGCCCTCCAGCCCCAGCCGCCGCAGCCCCACCAGCAACACATACGCCAGCGACGACAGATGCAGCCGCAACTGATTGGCCCGCAGCGTCTCGCTGCTCATGCGATCCGCGAACAGACTCAACTGCTCCTTGATGCGGTTCTCCGCCTCCCCGCGCTCGCAGTAGAGTTGTTCGTACAACCGTTGCGGCGGCCAACGCTTGGCATCCAGTGACGTCACCACGTAGCGCGGATTCTGCTTGCCGACGAGTTGCTCCGCCTTCCCCACCACCCGCCGCGCCCGGCTCCAACTCTCAAGCGTCTGGTACTCAAACTCCGTAAAGACCCGCGCCGGCCGGCCCGTCTGCTGCTGCTGCCGGGCCGCCTCGTCGAGGGCGTCGTCGATCAGCGACCGCAGCCGCTCGTTGCGCGCCAGCCCCAACACGTATTCCACTCCGTTCTGCTCGCACCAGTCCATCAACTCGTCCCGACAAAACCCCGAGTCGCCGCGCACGATGATCCTCACCTGCGGCCACGCTCCCCGGATCTGCGCCACGATCCTCTTCAGTTCCGCCAGACTGCCCTCCGCCGCGTCCTGATTCGCCACTCGCTGCCGCGCGCACAATACGTGCTCGCCGCTGAAGATGTACAGCGGCAGGTAACAGTAGTGTCGGTAGTAGCCGTGAAAGAAACGCCCCTCCTGTTGCCCATGCAACGGCGTATCGGTGGCGTCGATATCGAGAATGATCTCGGCCGGCTCCTGCGAGTGCGCTTCCACGAACACGTCCACCAGCAGGCGGTCGATCGCTGCGCTGTCGCAGCGGATCTTCTTATAACGGTCCAGCCCGTCGGTCGTTCGTTCCAGTCGCTGCAACGTGCTCTTGCCCGCCAGCGGCTGGCCGCGGTCACGCTCGCGGCGGCGCTGCTGCCCGCCCACGTCGCTCTTGCCCGCCAGCAGCGCCAGCCCCGGATCCCGCCGCAACTCGTCGTGATCGTTGAGGTCTTCGTATCCCAGCGCCAGCCCGTAGACCCGCTGCGAGACCAACTCCCCCACCCGGTGTTCGATGCGCCGCGAATCGCGGCCATCCTCGAAGCAGGCCGCCAGCCGCGGCAGCAGCTTGATGCGCTGGTCCACCTCGCGCAACAGCAGCGCGCCGCCGTCGGAACTGATCACCCCGCCGTCGAAGCGGGCGCTCACCTGGCGCCGAAAATGCTTGGCAAAGGTGAAGCTGCATTGAGTACACTCTGTTGTCAGAGGGCTGCTTTCGGCTTGTGGCGCTAACGTTTTGGACATAAATGTTTTATGCCACACCAGGCAGCCCTTTTTCTACTCCCTGGTGAGAAATGCAGGCTAGCCTGCATTTCTCACCACCCGACGGTCGAAGCACGCGAAAAAAGGCCGTGATTCGTGTTTCGTGTCTCGTGTTTCGTGAAAACCATGGGCGAGGACTGGTTCGCTCCAAAGAAATGTCTGACGGCTGGTGAACCGGAGAAGCCGTGTTTCGTGACCCGAGGGGTGAAGGAGGCAATTTGGCAAGTACACCTGCGCGCCTTTTTCTTCCGCCCGGCTTGCGCCTAGCCTGCATTTCTCACCACCCGACGGTCGAAGCACGCGATACGACCGCCATGACTTCGTTGCGCTTGCTTGCCGTGCTCGACGTACTGTCAAGTACGCCTGCGCGCGCCAAGCGGCTCGCGCCTCGTCCTGACGGCCCTCTCACGCACTTCGCCTCGCCACATGGTGAGAAATGCAGGCTAGTCCTGACGGCCCTCTCACGCACTTCGCCTCGCCGCGTGGTGAGAAATGCAGGCTACTACAATGGGCCTTTCAAGGCTCACTCGTGCATCTCCGCCACTGGCTTTTGCTCGTCGTAACCCAGTCCGTCTGGTCCGGCAGCTACATCGCCATGAAGCTCGCAGGCCAGGAAATGCCGGTCGGCCTGATCGTCTTTCTCCGCTACGGCCTCGCCACGGCTCTGCTGCTCTGCGCCGCGCCCTGGAACGGCCTGCCCCGGCTGCAAAGCCGTGACTGGCTTCTCGTCATCGCCCTGGGCGCTCTCAACTTCACGCTCGCTCCCACACTCCAAATCACCGGACTCAAGCACACCCAAGCCATCGACGTCTCCGTGCTGATCGCCCTGGAACCGATGATGACCGTCGCTCTCGCCGCCCTGGCGCTGCGCGAGCGGCCGTCGAACCTTACGCTGGGGGCATTGCTGCTCGGCACAGCCGGGATGCTGATTCTTTCGGGCGCCGGCTTTGCGGATACGGCCACCAGCTCCTCGAACCGCCTGTTCGGCAACTCCCTGTTCACCATTTCGCTGCTGTGCGAGGCCGCCGTCACGGTAGGCGGAGCACGGCTTGCGTCGCGCTACGCACCCAGCCATTCCGTGCTCGGCATGAAGGCCGCCGGATTCCTGGCGGCGGCGGCTTTCTTCAGCCCGGTCATCCTGTCCGCCGATCTTGCCGCCTTCTCCTGGAAAGCGTGGGCCTCCGTCATCTACCTCGCCGTCCTACCATCGGTCTTCGCCTACACCGTCTGGTACCGCATCATCAAAGTCGTGCCGGTCAACCACGTCGCGCTGAGCCTCTTCGTCCAGCCCATCGTCGGAAGCGCAATCGGTTACACTTTCCTTGGCGAAACCATCGGCTACGAAACAGCCGCCGGCGCCTTCCTGGTGTGCGCCAGCCTGGCCTGGTGGCAATCCCGAAGCCTGCGAACCAAATCGCAGGCGTGACCCGAACCACGTCCCGGATTGAAAAACTCATGCGACCCACACGACGAGACTTCCTGCACGCAGCCGCGGCAACCGCCGCGGGCGGACTCGCCTCCTTCAGCGGCCCCGAAGGCCTGCTCGCCGCCGCTCAGGAAAAGGCCAAACCGCTCCATCTCAAGATCACCGATCTCAAGACCTACATCGTCAGCCGCAGCGGCAAACCCAACAGCTCGAACTACGTCTTCGTGCGCATCTTCACGAACCAGGGCATCGTCGGAACCGGCGAGGGCTCCGTCACCAGCAAGGCGAAAACCATGGCCGCCGCGATCGGGGAGCACAAACGACTGCTCGTCGGCCGTGACGCAACCGACATCGAGATGCACTGGCAGGCGATGTTCCGCTGGGCGCGCTGGCGCGGCGGTCCCATCCTCAACTCCGCCATCAGCGCCGTGGAGATCGCTCTTTGGGACATCCTTGGACAAGCCCTGGGACAGCCGATCTACCTTCTGCTCGGCGGTAAAGCCCGCGAGCGAGTTCAAATGTACGTCCACGCCGGCGGAAGCAACGCCCAAGAGTACGCCCGAAACTGGAAGCAAATTCAGAATGAAGGCTGGACCGCGTGTAAAGGCGGTTTTCTCAGCACGCAGGGGGATCAAATCGACCGCGTCCGATCTGTTCGCGACGGGATTGCCAGGCTCAAAGCCGTCCGTGAGGCTGTCGGACCCGACTTCCGGATCTGTATCGACGTTCACGGGAAGGCCACGCCCACGATGGCCGTCGATTTCTGCCGCCGCGCCGAGGAGTACGCTCCCTACTTTGTCGAAGAAGCCACACAAATCGAAGACATCGACGAACTCGCTCACCTGCGCAGCAAGACCAATATCCCTCTCGCCACCGGCGAGCGCCTGTTCACGAAGTGGGGTTTCAGCGAGATTTGCAGCCGGCACCTCGTTGATTTTGTCCAACCGGATGTCGTGCACTGCGGAGGCATTTCCGAAATGAAGAAGATCGGAATCATCGCCGAATCCTATCGTGTCGAGCTTGCCCCACACAACCCGCAAAGCAACGTCAGCACGATGGCATCGCTGCATGTCGACTTCTCGACACCGAGCTTCGCCATTCAGGAGATCAGCCACCGCGGCAAAGACCCGTTTTGGACCGACCTCTTCGAAGGAGGCGAGCCGACCTACGAATCCGGATTCGCCCTGCCGCCTGACAAGCCCGGCCTCGGCGTAGGCTTCGACGAAGAAGTCGCCAAGAAACGCCCGTATACTCCCCACATCCGGCACCAACTCCGCTTCCCCGACGGGGGTATTGCCGACCACTAGCAGCCATCACGATCAGCGTTCGCCTCCGCACTGCTTTCTTGCAAACTTTGCAGCTCCCGGCGCATCTCAAGAGAAACTTTTGAACCTCAGAGGACTCATCTTCGACCTGGACGGCACCTTGGGCGACACGCTGCCCGTCTGCTTCACGGCCTTCCGGATCACTTTCCGGCACTACCTCAAGCGCCACTACAGCGATCAGCAAATCCGGGCCATGTTCGGCCCCACCGAAGAAGGTATCTTGCAAGACATGTTTCCCGAGTTCTGGGAAGAGGCCTGCGCGATGTACCTCAGCGAATACCGCCGCGCTCACCAGAACTGCCGCGAACCCTTTCCCGGCATCCCCGAGGCCCTCGAGCTTCTGAAGCGGCTTGGCCTCCACACGGCTATCGTCACCGGCAAGGGGCCCGGCAGCGCCAGGATCTCGCTCGAAGAGATGGGGCTCGATGCCGCGTTCGACATCGTGGAAGCGGGCTCACCGCGCGGCGGCATCAAGCCGGAATGCATGCTCAAGGTGCTCGAAGCCTGGGACCTGCCCGCCGAACAAATCGCCTGTGTCGGCGACGCCCCTTCCGACATCCGCTCCGCGCACGAAATCGGGGCTACCGCCCTTGGGGCCGCCTGGGCCCCCACGGCGAACTACGAGTCACTCGCCTCCCTGAACCCAAGCCGCACGTTCACCACCACACAGCAGTTCATCGAATGGGTCCAGAGCACGCGAGAAAAAGGCTGTGGTTAGTTTTTAGTTTTTAGTTGTTAGTGAAAACCTTTGGCGGGGGACTGGTTCGCTCCAGAAGAAATGTCTAACGGCCAGTGAACCGGAAAGGCCGTGTTTCGTGACCCGAAGGGTGAAGGAGGCGATTTGGCAAGCACGCCTGCGCGCCAAGCGGCTCGCCACATGGTGAGAAATGCAGGATAGTGACTCATGCGGCGGTATGTGGCGAGCTTCCATGGCGCGCTCTTACGGAGAATCGATGCCTGCGGCCTACGGTCTCCAAACCGCGGCCCGGTCCCCGTACTCTCTCGCCTGGGCAGCGATATCCAGGCCTACCTCGTCGGACCAGGCCTTGAGAAGCCGGCGGTAAACCGGTCCGGGACGGCCTTCCCCAATGGCCTGGAAATTGAATCGAGTACAAGGAATCATGCAAATCGTCGTGCTCGTGAACCATGCTTCATCCGCCTCACGCACGTCATAAGGCTCGATGTCCGCAACATGGACTCGCATGCCTGCCTTCATCGCCAATTCGATGCAAGCACCTCTGGAGACGCCCCGCAGAATATCGTGCTCCTTGGGCGTGTAGATCTCGCCATCCCTGGCGATGAAGAAGTTGTTGCCCGTACCCTCCGTGATGAATCCCCTCTCGTCCGTCAAGAGCGCCATCGCTCCCTGCTCCATGCGCGCGGCTTGCAGCTCGGCGATCTTGTAGTAAACCCGGCTTCGGTTTTTCGCCTTCGGGTCGATGTAGCGCGCCGGTACGGACTGTTGCGGCGTGACCACGAAGTGAACTCCCGTCTCGTATTTCCCGGCCATCCAGCCGATATGTCGAACCAGCGGAAAAACGTTGATGGTGACAACCGGCGCTGTCCCCTCCTTGACGATGCTTTCATAGAGCTTCATCCCGCCCCGGGTCACGTCATGCATGATTTGATAGTCGAAGCCATCGAGGGCCGGCAGATTGCGCTCGATGGTCTCGATTGTCGCCGCTTCCATCTCGTCGATCGACAACCCGCAATCGATTTCGACGTAGCGCAGCGAGGCGTAAAGGCGCTCCAGGTGTTCCCGCAGGCGATATGGTTTCTGCCCGAACGACCGTGTCATTTCGAACACCATGTCGCCGTACATCAGCGCGCAATCGAAGATCGAGATACGCGCCTCTCTCTCCGAAACGAATTTTCCGTTGAGATAGACCAAACGTTCAGACATCGTCCAAGCAGGAGTGTAACACCGGGGTCCCGGCAGGAGCGAGACCGGGGAGGGTGGGCGATGCCGCTAGCCTGCATTTCTCACCACCCGACAGCCGAAGCACGCCATACGACCGCCAGGACTTCGTTGCGCTTGCTTGCCGTGCTCAACGTACTGTTCAAGTACGCCTGCGCGCGCCAAGCGGCTCGCGCCTCGTCCTGACGGCCCTCTCACGCACTTCGCCGCGCCACGTGATGAGAAGTGCAGGCTAGCTGCAGCGAGCAGCCCGACTGTGGGGTAGCAGCCAATCGGATGCCGCTCTCGATGGGACGATCAATCCTCATTGGCGCGGCCGCCCGGGCAGATACTCGGACGGCCGCCGGTGTGGAGTAGAAGAGCCGACGTCACAACGCTGCTTCGCCGCGGTCTTTGTTGCGAATGCGAATCGCGTCTTCGATCGGGTAGATGAACACCTTGCCATCACCGATCTTACCCGTGCAGGCCGATTCGACGATGGCATTCACCGTTTCCTCGACCCGGTCATCGGCAATGATCAGTTCGATTTTGGTCTTCGGCAGGAGATCCACCTCATACTCCTGGCCGCGGTAGATCTCTTTATGACCCTTCTGGCGCCCGTGCCCGCGCACATCGTAGATTGTCATGCCGTCAACGCCGATCTGCTTGAGCGCCTCGCGGACATCATCCGTCTTGTACGGCTGAATGATCGCTTCCAGTCTTTTCATCTAGTTCTCCTCGAATTTACCCTTCCAGGTACGCCTCTTCCCCGTGCTGAGTCAAGTCGAGCCCCTCGAGTTCGTCAGCTTCATCGACACGAAGACCCATCGTCGCGTCGACAATCTTGAGGATGATATAGGTCGCGGCCGCGGCCAACACCCACGTTAGCAACGCTCCCAGGATGTTGTTGACGAATTGACTCATGTTTCCCTCCAACAATCCCATGGGAGCTCCATCGAAACCATCATTGATCGCTTTCGTGGCAAACACGCCGGTGAGGATCGCACCCAGAGTTCCACCGACACCGTGTACCCCGAATGCATCCAGTGAATCATCATAATTCAGCTTCGCTTTCACGACGGCAACCGCAAAATAGCAAACCAGACCACCCAGGAAGCCGATGATCAAGGCCGCCATCGGCGAGACGAATCCGGCGCCGGGCGTAATGCACACCAGCCCGGCCACCGCGCCGGTGATGCCACCCAACATACTGGGCTTGCCGTCGCGCATCCATTCCGCCACGAGCCATCCGAGAACAGCCGCCGCCGCCGCAAAATGCGTCGCGACAAACGCCGAAGCAGCGATTCCGTCGGCGGCCAACGCGCTTCCCGCGTTGAATCCAAACCAACCGACCCACAGCAGGCATGCGCCGATGAAACTCAGCGGAAGACTGTTGGGACGCATGGCCTCACTGGGATAGCCGATGCGTTTGCCGAGCACCAGTGCACAAACCAAGGCGGAAACCCCCGAAGAAATATGAACGACCGTCCCGCCCGCGAAGTCAAGACAGCCGATCAAGCCTCCGTCAAAGGCGTTCATCAGACCTCCCGGCCCCCAGACCATGTGAGCCATCGGGAGATACACGAGGAGCGACCAGAGGACCATGAACACCAGCATGCTCGTAAACTTCATGCGCTCGGCGAAGGCGCCGCTGATCAGCGCGGGCGTAATGATCGCGAACATGAGTTGAAACGTCATGAACGTCAGGTGACTGATCGACCCATTCGCTTCCGTACCAACCCCGTTCAGAAAGAGATGGTCGAAGCCACCGATGAACGAATTCCCGGGAGAGAAGGCCAGCGAATAGCCCACGACCCCCCACAGAACCGTGATCACGGCCATCATCATGAACGACTGCATCATGGTCGCCAGCAGGTTCTTCTTGCGAACCAACCCGCCGTAGAAGAGGGCGAGACCGGGACCGGTCATCAACAAAACAAGAGCTGAGCAGACCAGAATCCAGGCATTGTCACCGGAATCAACCTGGGCCTCCTCAGCTTGCGCCAGCGCAGGCAGCGCCATCAGGAACAACATTACTGTCAGCAAACGAGACAGGGTGCTCGGTTTCATGTATTCGACTCCTTACCTGGACTCCACAGCATCCAATGCCACCTTCCAACTCCGCCACGCTCGCGGCTCGCAGTGCCGCGGCCGTGGTTGGTGACCGCTGCCGGGATATTGCGGCAATTTTGCGGTCCTCCAGAGCTTTCTACTCGAACTCGGTATTCCATTTATGACCGGACACTCCTCGCTCCCGGGTTGCATGTTCCTGCAATAGCAGCGGGAGTTATTCGGTGCGTGCGGCGTGCGAGAGACCTCCAGCCTGTTAACAACGTCCGTTTCTTATCCGCTGTGCACACGGTAAGAAAGCGGGGCAAGCACCTGAAGTACTCACCAATCCGAATTCGTTTCGGAAACGCTACTGGCCGGACGCTGCGGGCTGATTGATACGAGACGATTATAGCCAAGCGTAGATGCGTGAAAGCGTAGATTATTTCTATTACCCTCATAAATTATTTTGATACAGAGGGTTCGGAGCCGGGCACAATTCCAGAGAGGCTTACCGAAGCTTTGTTTTCAATCAGATACGTGGAGTGTCGACGGCTGCCGGGCGAGTTTCAGAGCCTCTTCGGACAAGACACATTGCAGCCAAAATATTGCTTATTGAATGCATAAATAATCTTTTGAGTCAGGTCCGCGCAATCTTCGAGATCCAAGGACAACTGTTCTCGGAATACTCGAAAATACTTGGCAGCAACCTCACCGAAACCATCCAAGTCGATGCCCGGAGAAGAAGATCAATATCACAAATTGTTTTCTTGAAATCGTTTCTTGATTCATAGTCGATTCTTTTTGCTCCTGCGGTAAAGCACAGGTCTTCCGGTCGATCGGGATGTTCGGTATACTAGCTGCCATGTATACCGGGTCGCAGATTAGCGAGCGTAAGAATCGCCTACGTCAACATGATGACCTTCTGTGATCTGATGCACTTCTACCAATTTGTGCAACCTTCAACCGGCATACTGTCAAGCGGCGGCCCGGGGCGACACCCGGCTCGCGTTTTCTTCAAAAATGCATCGGAGGTTGTTCAGTTCATGAATCAGAAAGGGGAATCGAATGCGAAGCGGAAAGCGTTTTGTCGCAGCGGTGAGCTTGGCTGTGTTCACTCTGACGACTTCACTTTGGGCGGATGAGGCGAAGACCGATCAGCCCAGCGAAGAGAGCGAAATCGAGTTTCTACGGCAGGAAGTCAAGGACTTGAATGAACGGTTGGCCCGTCTGGAAGGTTTGTTGACCCAGATGGCTTCGAAGGCGGAAAACGCGGGAAGCACCGTGACGGCGCACACCCTGGCGCCGGGCGAAGCACGACTCATCAACGCCAATCTGCCAGCGGCAACACCCGAGCCGGCACCAACGGCTGAGCCGGCGCCACAAGCCGCCTCGTTCGAGGCACCCGAAGGCATCGCCTCGACAGGGGGGCAGCCGCTCACCATTACGGGTATCCTAGACACCTATTACACGACCAACTTCAACAACCCCGCGGACGGCACCAACACCCTTTACTACACGAACCCGAACTCGCGCGGATTCGGGCTCAATCAGGCGAAGCTTGAGATCGAGGCCAAGGGCGAAGGCCCGATCGGTTTTCGATCGGACATCTGGTTCGGTTCGGGCGCACGCCTCTTCCGTGAGGGACTGGAGCCCGGACGGCTGGAAGACGTCATTTATCTGCAGCAAGCCTACGGTTATTACCAATGGGACAACGGCGCCCAGCTCGACGTGGGTCTGTTCGGAACCATAGCGGGCCTGGAAGTGGCGGAGTCGCATCTCAACTGGAACTACACACGAGCCATTCTGTGGGCCTGGAACGAGCCCTTCTCGCATGTCGGCGCGAAGTACAGCACTCCGCTGAGCGACACGTTCACGGGAACCGTCATGCTGGTCAACGGTTTCGACAACGCCTGGGACCAGAACAGCGGCAAGTCCTACGGAGTGCAAGGTTCCTGGGCACCCAACGACCGCTTCAATACCACGCTCACCTGGATCCACGGCCCCGAGAACAACCTCACCAACGTGGGCTGGCTGAAGGACTTGAGCTGGAACTTCTACGCCGGCTTGCATGAGCAGTTCGAAATCATGGTGAACTTCGACGGCATCTGGAATGAAAACCCGGACGCCACGTCGCAGCGCTCATGGGGTATCGCCGGTTATGCGCGGTACAACCCGCACGACAAGTTCCGGATCGCCCAACGGTATGAATATTTCGACGACACCGAAGCGCGTTCCACCGGTGTCGAACAAATTCTCAGGGAGTACACACTGACGTTCGAGTACGCTCCCCAGCCGCGCTTCATCACTCGGCTCGAGTTCCGGCGCGACTGGGCAACGACCGACTTCTTCTCCCACGGTCATTACGGAGCCTTCGTCAATGACCAGGACACGTTCACCCTCGGGATGATGTGGCTCTTCGGTCCTACCGAGTAAGCCCCGCAGGACAATCCTGAGACCGGGCGGTCTTCGCAGGAGGAGGCCGCCCGGTTTCCTTCTTCGAAACATCTCCGCTCACGCTACGGCACACGAGAGCAATCCGCCGGCAGCCCGTGATGGACGAAAGCGGCCGCCCCAAGCGCCGAAAAAGCCTCGGCTCGACGGAGGCTACCGGTTGAATGTCGAACTGCTGCTCGCCATGCCGCCTCGCGCCAGACTCCCGCTTGAATCCCTGAAATGGGTGGTGGATAATCCTAGCAAGGTCAACTCAGGTATTTCCGCATGTCCGGCATGTGTATTCGTGCTCCAGGTTGGCAGATGAGATCGTGGGCAGCGAGCATGTTGCTCGCACTTAGCGGTCCCGTGCTTTACGCCCAAAACGGGGACGGAGTGGAATTCTTCGAGAAGAAGATCCGACCGTTACTGGTTGAAAACTGCTACGCCTGCCATAGCGAGAAAACGATCGCTTCCGGCGGATTGAGGCTGGACACGAAGGAGAGTGTGCTCAAGGGAGGCTCGCGCGGCACAGCGGTGGTCCCCGGCTCGCCGGAGACGAGCTTGATGCTGCGGGCTGTCCGGCATGAAGACGATGAACTGAAAATGCCGCCGACCGGGAGACTGAGCGATTCGCAAATCGAAGACTTGCGGCGCTGGATCGAAGCGGGCGCTCCGGACCCCCGGTCCGCCGGCACACGCCGAGCGGCGTCCGGCATCGATTGGGAGGAGGCCAAGAAGTTCTGGGCGTTTCAACCCTTGAAGAATCCTGCCTCCCCGGGAGTGCGGGATGAGAGTTGGCCCCGGACGCTCATCGATCCATTCGTACTGGCCAAACTCGAGGCGCAGTCACTACCGCCGGCTTCCCGGGCCGACAAGCGGGTTTGGCTGCGGCGAGCGACGTTCGACCTGACGGGCCTGCCGCCAACGCCGCGCGAGATCAGGAACTTCACTGCCGACCATTCATCGGCGGCGTATCGGACCGTCGTGGAACGGCTGCTCGCCTCCCCTCACTACGGCGAGAAATGGGCTCGCCACTGGCTGGATCTGGTGCGTTTCGGCGAGACGATGGGGCACGAGTTCGATCCCGACAAGCCGGATGCGTGGCGCTACCGCGACTATGTGATCCGCGCTTTCAATCAGGACCTTCCTTACGACGAGCTTGTCCGGGAACACATCGCAGGTGATCTGCTGGCTCGCCAGCGGCTGGTTACCGACGGGGAGCATTGGGATTCGCCGCTCGGCACCGGGTTCTATTGGCTCGGAGAAGAGCGCAATGCGGCTGACGACGTGGGACAAGTGCGAGCGAACCGCATTGACAACCAGATTGATGTCTACGGGAAAACCTTTCTCGGGCTGACGCTCGGGTGCGCACGTTGTCATGACCACAAGTTCGATCCCATTTCGATGCACGACTATTACGCCCTGGCAGGCGTGATGGAAAGCACGCAGGCCGTTCAGCAGAGCCTCGACTCACCGGCGGCCGTCCGCCGGATGAGAGACATCGCCGAAGAGATGGTCGAAGTCAATGGACAGATTGCCGCGATGATGCGAACGGCGCGCTTGGAGCGATTGCACGAGATCAAGGCGTACTTGTTGGCAGCGGCGACGATTTTCGGACTGGAGAACTCCGCTCGGCGAGCAGCCGACGATGCTTCGAGACCGGATGCATTCGGGCTGGACCCGAAGGTCGTGGAGCGATGGGTTGAAGTCTTGCGACGCGCTGACGAGGAACCGGACAACGTTTTCCATCCGCTGGCGAAGCTTGCCACTCCGTTACCGCGCAGTCAGCAAGGGAAACCGTTCGAGGAGAGAGTCGCGGAGGTTCGGTCCGAGTTGGAGACCTGGGTTGCGAAGGCGGACCGGGAGCACGCCATCCACACGGAGCGCGGAGACGTCGTGTTTGCGGACTTCGAGGACGAGGATTTCACGAAATGGCGGGCATCGGGTCCGGCGTTCAACGATGGACCGTCACGCTACCATGCCCCGAACCTGGCTCTCGGCGGGTATCGAGGGAACGGGATCGCAAACTCGTTTGCAAGCGGTTCGGATGAGTGGGTCGGCACGCTGACTTCGCAGAGCTTCGCGATGACGAAGCCATACCTGCACGTGCGGATCGCGGGCAGCAAGCGGAGCACGAGCCGCGCCAAGCATGGCCGACTGTACTTTGCTCTCGTGGCGAGCGGGCGGTTCCGGCCCGTCACGGCCGACGATACGGGCGCCTTCCACTGGAAGACGATCAACGTTGCGCGAACGCCGGGACAGGTGTCGCATATCGAGATCGTCGATCGTGCTCGGGATGCCCATATCGTTGTCGACAAGATCGTATTCTCCGACTCCAAGAAGCCTCCGCCGCTGGCCTCGGCGCCGAATCCTCGAATCCTGAAGATGCTTGGCGACATGGAGATCGATTCCCTGGAAAGTCTGGCAACCGCGTATCAGAAGTTACTGGAAGACGTCCTTGCGAACCCACCTGCCGATACCGGCGGCAAGTGGCTTCTCAGCGCGGTCAGCCCCTCCGGAATGCTCGAAGAGCCGGACTTGCTCGTCGGAGAGAGCCAACGCTCGGCGTTCAAGAACCTTCAGGCAAAACGTGCTGCTTTGGGCGAAAGCATTCCGGATTCGGCTTTCGGGCTGATCAACGGCGAAGACCGGCCTCACAATGCGGCCATCCACATCCGCGGCAACCATACCGAGCTGGGAGATGAAGTGCCGCGGCGTTTCCTGCAGGTGTTCTCGGATAACAATCCGGGTTCGTTCACCAAGGGCAGCGGCCGGCTCGAGCTTGCCGAAGCCACGACCGGCGCCGCGCGGCACCTGCTTGCGAGGGTAGCCGTCAACCGAATCTGGAAGCATTACTTCGGACGAGGGATCGTGGCGACGGTAGACAACTTCGGCAACACCGGGCGACGACCGTCGCACGCGGAACTGCTCGATGCGCTGGCATGGCAGTTCATCGAGAGTGGATGGTCGATCAAGGCCGTACATCGATTGATCGTGTTGAGCAGCACCTACCGGATGTCGAGTGAAGTCGATCGGCGAGCGGCGGAAGTAGACAGCGAGAACCTGTTGCTGCACCACACGCCCGTCCGGAGGCTCGAGGCGGAGTCGATCCGCGATGCGGTCCTCGCAGTGACGGGCACGTTGAACCGGACGCTGTACGGACCGAGTATCACACCCTTCATCAGCCCTTACCAGGACGGTCGTGGAAAGCCGCAGAGCGGTCCACTGGACGGAGCCCGCCGCCGGAGCATCTACGTCAAAGTGCAGCGGAATTTCATCAACCCCTTCTTCCTGGCGTTCGACTATCCCGTGCCGGTGATGACACGCGGCCGGCGGACGGTCTCGACCGTCCCTTCGCAAGCGCTGATGTTGATGAACAATGAATTCGTAGCCCGGCAGACGGAGAAGTGGGCCGATCGGGAAATCGCCGCCAGTCCGGAATGGGACCAGAGGATCGAGTCGATGTTTCTGCGCGCCTTCGGACGGCTTGCAGAAACGAGCGAGGTCAGAGATTCCCGCGAGTTTGTCGAGAAGCAGCTTGAGCTGTATCGGAGCGCCGACCCCGACGATTATCGGGCCTGGGCGGACCTGGGACACGTGCTGATCAACGCGAAGGAGTTCATTTTTGTTCGATAAACGCCAACCCGCGATTCAAATCAAGAGTACGATAGGAACGAAAGCCCAAAGGCCGCACCACTCGAGAGAAACATGGGAACGCTAAGCAAGCGGATGGAACTCACCCGCCGCGACATGCTCTTCCGATCCGCCAACGGATTCGGCGCTCTGGCGCTGGCCACCATGCTCGCCGAAGACGCCGCCGCGGCGGACCGCTCGCTGGACCCGTTGCTCGTGCGACCCCCTCATTTCGCGCCGAAGGCGAAGTCGGTCATCTTTCTCTTCATGGACGGCGGGCCGTCGCACGTGGACACGTTCGACCCGAAGCCGCGGCTGCGTGAAGAGAACGGCAAGCCGCTGCCACTCAAGCTGCCGCGTACCGCGAATGCCTCGAACACGACGCTGCTTGGCTCGTTCTGGGACTTCCACAAGCACGGCCAATGCGGGATGGAGATCAGCGAGCTCTTCCCCAACCTCGCCGGCTGCGCTGACGATCTGTGCGTGATCCGCTCGATGGTTTCGGATTTTTCCGAGCACACAGCCGGCAATTACTTCATGCACAGCGGGTCCGCATTGCAAGGCCGTCCGAGTCTGGGCGCCTGGGTAACCTATGGACTCGGCAGCCCCAGCAAGAACCTGCCGGGATTCATCGTGCTCGACAGCGGGATGATCCCGCCGGGCGGGCTCGACGTGTTCAGCTCGGGGTTTCTGCCGGCAAGCTATCAAGGCACGCTATTCCGCAAAGGCAAGCATCCGGTCGCGGATATCGCCCCGCGTGAGACGAACCCGGAACTGCAGCGGAACAAGCTGGGGCTGCTTTCGAAACTCGACCAGAGAGCGCGTCAACGCTACGGCGCGGTCGACGAGCTGGAAGCGGCCATCCACAACTACGAGCTGGCGTTCAAGATGCAGTCGGAAGTCCCGGACCTTGTGGACTTCTCGAACGAGACTCAAGCTACCCGCAGGATGTACGGCCTCGACGAACCGGACACCGGGGAGTTCGGACGACAGTGCCTCATCGCGCGGCGGCTTGTGGAGCGGGGAGTGCGCTTTATCGAGTTGCTGTCGCCCAAGCGGCAGGGTGTTGACCGCTGGGATCAGCACGGACGCATCAAACACGGGCTCGCTACGAACTGTAAAGCTACGGACCGGCCGATAGCCGGCCTGATCAAAGATTTGAAGTCGCGCGGCCTGCTCGACGAAACGCTACTCGTATGGGGAGGCGAGTTCGGCCGCACGCCGACCTCGCAGGGCAGGGGCTACGCGAACGTGGGCCGCGACCATCACCCCTGGGGCTTCACGATGTGGATGGCCGGCGGAGGTTCGAAGGGCGGGTACATCCACGGCGCGACCGACGAGTACGGGTACTACGCGATCGAAGACAAAGTGCATGTCCACGACTTGCACGCCACGATCCTGCATCTGCTCGGGATGGACCACGAACGGCTGACGTTCCACTTCAGCGGCCGCGACATGCGGCTGACGGACGTGCACGGCAACGTGGTGGAAGCACTCATCGCTTGAAGAACAGGCGTTCCCGGGTCCGTGTTTCCTCCGCCCGCGCGCGGATCATAACGGCAGTTTTCAGTTTTCAGTTTGCAGTTTTTAGTTTTCATCCGCCCAGGTGTGGATCCTGCAAGAGGAATTCTTCGGGTTGGTGTCAACGCTGCTTGAATAGGGGGATGTTTCAGGTCAGGTCAGAGGCCAAAGCCGGGGCCTTACGACCGCCTTGGATCCTCTACCTGCTTCCCCGGCCCGGTCAGTCATCGATCACGACACCCCAGGGGCGACCGCCCACAGGGATTTTGCGGATCTCCTCCAGCTTTTCGGTATCGACCACGGAGACGTTATTGTCCAAGCCGTTCGCGGAAAAGAGGAGCTTGCCGTCGCGCGACAGCGCAATGCCCCAAACACGCCGCCCCACCGGAATGACTTTCCGGATTTCCAGCGTAGACGGATCGAGCGTCACGATCGAATTGCCGCGCCCGGTCGACACGTAGAGCGTCTTCTCGTCGTGGCTCAGCAGGATGCCCTTCGGCTTGACGCGTTTGATCTCACGCCGCATCCGCAGGTTGTCGACGATCTTGCGCTGTTCCACATCCAACTTCACCACCTCACCACCGACCTCACAGGTCACATACGCTGTCTTGCCGTTATTCGTGAACGTCACCTCGCGGGGCCGAGCGGCGACGAGAATGTTGTCAACGACTTCATGCTCGGGAACGGAGATCATGTGAACCATGTTGGTCGATTCGCTTGTCACGACAACCAGCTTCCCGTCCGGAGACACCTGCACGCCTTCCGGCTCGATGCCCACCGGTATCTCGGCGAGAATCTCGCCGGTGGCCGGATTCAGGGCCGTCGCCAGGGCGTCGTCTTCATTGGAAAGGTAGATCGTTCCGTTCGGATGAACTGCAAATGCTTCCGGGTCGGAGCCCGCCGGTATCTTATTCACCAGCTCGAGTGACCGCGTATCGACAACCCCAATGGCGTTGTCATTACCTAACGCGACGTAGACCAGCCTGCGGTCCGGCGAGAAGCCGATACCGCGCGGCCGACTGCCCACCTCAACGGTCTTCTCGACCTCCAGCGAGCGGCTGTCGATCACCGTGACCGTACCGTCCGCCTCATTGGTGACGAAGAGCCGGTGGGTCGCGTCATCCGGGGCCGTGCAAGCGGGCAGAAACACCAAAAGGCTGAAAAGCAGAAAACATCTCATGATGATGAAGCTCCTGGCGGGTTCAGCAGCCCGCGGCAAAAGGCCCCGCCGCATTCGAGCGGCGATGCATCCCGGCCGAGCTGCGTTGCTCCCCGGTCGAATATGTCCAAAATGCTCCATGGCCGCGCCTTGCCGGCCGGGCGCAGCGTCGTTTCCGGCGCCACGCGGGGTTGCGCCACAGGCTGCTAGCCTGCATTTCTCACCACCCGACGGTCGAAGCACGCGATACGACCGCCAGGACTTCGTTGCGCTTGCTTGCCGTGCTCAACGTACTGTTCAAGTACGCCTGCGCGCGCCAAGCGGCTCACGCCTCGTCCTGACGGCCCTCTCACGCACTTTGCCTCGCCACGTGGTGAGAAATGCAGGCTAGGGACAGGCCGCAAGTCCCAGCGTATCGAGATCGTCCGGATCGGCCACGCCGCGCACGGGCGCTTCCGCAACGAGTTTGCCGTCCTCGACAATCAGTAACGGCTGGCGCAACTGGCCGGTGTCGCGGAAGGAATGCGGCGCGCCTTTCTGTCCGTCGAACTCGAGTTCTTCCCGCAGATAGCGCGCAATCGCACCGGGGTCCGTCGTCTGCCCGCGCGTGACGGCCTCCGTAATCGTTTTCACCGCCGCCCACGCCGCCCAGGCTTCGTCGTCCATTGCTTCGCCGTGGGTCTTGCGATAACGGTTGTTGAGATCACGCGCAGCGAACTTCACGAAGTCCGGATGCCATGCCCGCGCATGGTTGTTTTGCGACTTGGAATTCTGGCGCCACTGCGCCAGGGCGTCAGCCCGCATCCGGTCACTGGGAATCGTGTGGAACAGATTGGCGCGGCAACCCTTTCTCAGCGAGTCGCTGCCATCAGTCACATTGACCACGGCACCATCAATCCGATCGGAGATTCCTGACGCTGCCGCCCCGCCGGCAGTTACGATGACCGCGGCGGCAGCCTTGGGAACCGCGGAGACGGAGCTCCTTTTCAGTTCGTAGCCCTGGCCCGTGAAACGTCCGAGGATGTTGGCTTCGATGATCCCCTGCTCGGCGCCTTTCCAGGCCGGGCTCGCTTCCGCGCCCACGAACAAAATCGTGACCTTCCCGGCCGCCGTGGACGATCCAGCGAGCGCCAGCAACAGGGTGCAACAAGTGATCCAGGCAGGTATGCTACGGTGCACACGTCGATTCTAACTCATATGTCGAGTCCCATTTGATCGAAGGAGGAATCATAGAGACTTCCGCCAAGCGGCTGTCGTGCAAGCCTGCATGTCTCGCCAGCCGACGCTCGGTGCACGCGATACGACATTCTCCGCCGACGCGTTTGCAATCGAGCCGTTGCCGTCACCGGCCGGTAACAAGGCGAATACATCGACTCTCACTCCCTGTCGCTCGCAACCGGCGTAGGATAGGAATCTGCGGTCTGTCTCATGCAAACCCGGACAAGGCGGCAAGACGAGCTTCCCGCCCGGGACGCCTTCCCGAAGACGCAAAACTCTCTCCTGCCAAGTCCGATGCATGGAATACACCGCATTCCCCCTGAAAGGAGCTTCGCTTGAACACCACGACCCTTGGATCAACGGGCTTGAAGGTCGGCCGCATCGGCCTCGGCTGCACGACCTTCGGACGCGAAATCGACGAGGCCACGAGCTTCGCCATCATGGACTACGCGCTTGCGAACGGCATTACTCTCTTCGACACCGCCGAGGCCTACGGAGGCGGCGAAGCCAAGGAATACCGCAAGAACTATCTCGGCGTAGTGGACAACCGCGAAGTGACGGACGAAGCGCACTCGTCCGAGATGATCGTCGGGCGATGGCTGGCGAGCCGCAAGCGCCGCGACCAGATCACTCTTTGCACCAAGGTCACGACGAACCACAGCCGGGAGCACGTCTCACAAGCTCTCGACGCCAGTCTCGAACGGCTGCAAACCGACTTCGTGGACATCTACATGTATCACAGCTTCGACTCTGCCACGCCGGTCGACGAAAGGGTATCCGCGATGGACCAGGCCGTACGTTCGGGCAAGGCTCGTCATGCCGCCTGCAGCAACTACGACGCCGAGCAACTGCGCGAGGCGTTGCAAAGCGCCGCGAGTCTGGGCATGCGTCCCTTCGAAGTGATTGAACCGAACTACAACCTCCTGGTCCGCGACATCGAGTCGGCGACGCTGCCTCTGTGCCAGGAAAACGGCATCGGAGTAATGAGTTACAGCCCTTTGGGAGCCGGTTTTCTCACCGGCAAGTACACTCCCGATCGGAACGCCTTCCCGGAACGCACTCGTTTTCACGTCATCCCGGGCCACGCCGACATCTATTTCAGCGAAAAAAACTTCGCGATTGTCGACAAGCTGCACGACTTCGCCGAGCGAGTGGGCGTTCCGGCCCTGCGGCTGGCCATCGGCTGGGTGCTCAAGAACCCTGCTGTGGACACCGTCCTGGTCGGGGCCCGTTCCACCGCTCATCTCGACAACGCCATCGCCGCGGAAGCCATGGACCTGCCCGACAACTGGTACGCGGAAATGTCGGCCTAAGCCTGCATTTCTCACCACCCGACGGTCGAAGCACACGATACGACCGCCAGGACTTCGTTGCGCTTGCTTGCCGTGCTCAACGTACTGTTCAAGTACGCCTGCGCGCGCCAAGCGGCGCGCGCCTCGTCCTGACGGCCCTCTCACGCACTTCGCCTCGCCGCGTGGTGAGAAATGCAGGCTAGTCCTACTCAGTCCAAACAGCGTAGAGGCTTGCCTGATTCAGATGAACCTTCAGCCGCACCGTGCGGTTGCCCAGGTCCGCCCACTCGCTCTGCTTCCAGCTCACCGGCAGCCGTATGGCGTCACCGACGACCGGAACGGCGTCCCCGCTCGTGAATCCGGCAACAGCGCGGCCCGATGGGTCGACGACCTCCACTCGCGCGCTTCCGCGTCTCCCGGCGTCCAGGTTGAGAAAGAGCCTGCCGCCTGACGGCTTCAGAGGTTTCGTGAGCAGGTAACCACCGTTGGCGCCGGCGTCCAGGGAGACGAATCCGTCACGGCGCAGGACCGCAAGGCAAACGGCGCTGTGCGTGTCGTCCAACCAATCAGCGCGTTCCGTGGGCGACAGTGTTTCAGGGGGCCTGGGGCTTCCGTCCGTATAACGGTCGTGCTGCTCCACCCGGCGCTTCATGCCGGTGTAGTAGAACCACAGCTCGTCGCCGCGGTCGACCGGACGATTAGACACCATGAGCTGCAACCGGTCATAGTTCCCGACGAGGCCCTCGTCGAGACGTGACGG
Organism: Bryobacterales bacterium; assembly: GCA_965204095.1. Classification (GTDB taxonomy): domain Bacteria; phylum Acidobacteriota; class Terriglobia; order Bryobacterales; family UBA6623; genus JAPPLB01. The sequence continues at coordinate 342,577 of OZ241991.1, forward strand.
GCCAATGAACGGCTCTCGATTGCCGAGCCGCCGCCAGTTCTTCAGGTCCCGCGTCATCGCCAACTGAATCAGGTGGAAGCCATCGGTGTTGCGCCATTCCGGCAATCTTTGTCCTGTCGGATAGAAGATCATCAGCCAACCGATGTAGATTCCCTCGTAGGGAAAAACACCGATGTTGTAACACTCGGCCCGCCAAGTGGCCCTGAGTTCCCGTCCTTCCGGCGGCCGCCAGCCGATTGCCGGATCGGGGTCGATCTGTAACGGCTTGGCCAAGCCGGGGTCCGCCAATCTGCGGCGAATCGTCTCGACGGCAAGCCGTTGATCCTCGTCATCGGTCCCGAACAGGTAGCGGGGCTCGCTCCACGTGACGAAGTCCCTGCTCGTCGAGAGGTTATAGGAGCGGCCGTACTTGCCCTGGAACTTCAGCAACCCCAGGAACAGTCCGCGGTCGCGGTCGTAGGTCAACGTGCCGGCGTCGCTGGAGGGCAGCCGCGGCGTTTCAACAAGACTCCAGTTCAGGCCATCCGGACTTACCGCCGGACGGCGCCCCCTCGCCCCCACGAATCCCTTGTAGCGCCGCTTCGGGTCGGGATCGTCGGGATCGAGAACAACATGCCACAGGCGTTCATCGTCCGGCGTCGGGAAGAGATTGTTGTCCTTCGAACCGTCAAGCTCGACAAGACCCAAATGCGGTTTTCGCCACTTCACTCCGTCTTCGGAAACCGCAAGGGCGTAGCGGTGCCGGCTGAAGTCCCCGGGACGCGCTTCATAGAAGAGCTTGTACCGTCCTTCCTCTTCGATCCAGATCGGCGCGGAGACGGCCGCGACGTACTTCCCATCCGACGGAACGTCCGCCTTCAGCACCGGACCCCGCTTGCTCGGCCGGTGCATGACGCGGCTCAAACCGGAAAGCTCTTCGACAACATGGTCGTCAAGGAATAGTTGTTTTTCGCCGGGTTGCAGGGTTATCGGACCGTCCGGCTGTGCATGGACGGCAGCCAGGCAGAGCAGCCCGGCACACGTCAATCTCAGGATTTTCCGCGTGAAGTATTTCATGGCTTGATTCTGGCCCCCTCGTGTAGCGGCTTTCCTACCCACAACCGACCTATCCACAACCGAAATGAAACAGACAGTTTATCCGCAAACGAACTACTTCCGCTGTTACAAGGCCCCTCGGCCAGGAAAACGATCCATTGACCGCATGCTCACGATTCGGTTCCTGCCCAGCCACCCCGGTCTTGCCGCCGTCGCACGGACGCTTGCCGAAAAAGCGGGTTGAAACTGCCGGTTCCACATACTGGCGGAAGCCTTCGTCTCATCGAAATAAAAACTGTCTCACCTGCCGCTCCATCGAAAGGGTCCGCCATGCTTTCCAATCGAGCCGCGTTGTGATAGGGTTCCGGGCGTGGAGGTAATCATGCGTCCGATCCGGCTGCTCACCGTTCTTTCCGTCACCCTCCTGTTGCTGCATTGCGCCGGGCCTCCCCCCGAACCCGAGGAGGGGCTGTACGCCTTCGTGGGCGCGTCGGTGATCGACGGCACAGGCAATCCGCCCATCGAAGATGCCGTTCTGATTGTGCGGGACGGCCGCATCGAAGACGTCGGCACGAAGGAAGTTCTACCGCCGCCCGCGACGGCGAATCTCGTTGACGTCAGCGGCAAGACGATCATTCCCGGCCTGATCAACACCCACGGGCACGTCGGCCAGACGAAAGGACTCGAATCCGGGCCTGATGTCTACAGCAAGGACAATGTGCTGGCGCAACTTCAACTCTATGCCCGCTATGGCGTAACGACCGTCGTGAGCATGGGCGGCGACGGGCCGGAAGCAATCGAACTGCGCGACGAGCAGGATACGAAGGACCTGGACCGCGCGCGCATCTATGCTGCCGGCGCCGTCGTCGACGGCCGAACGCCGGCAGCCGTCACCAAGATGATCGACGATAACGCGGCCATGAAAGTGGACTGGATCAAAATCCGCGTCGATGACAACCTGGGATCCAGCCGCAAAATGCGGCCCAACGTCTATCAGGCGGTCATCGAACACGCCCATCGCAAAGGCATAAGGGTGGCTGCGCATCTCTACTATCTGGATGACGCCAAGGGACTGCTCGACAAGGAGGTCGATTTCATCGTGCACAGCGTGCGCGACCAGGAAGTCGATCAAGAGTTGATCGACGCTCTGCTGTCGAAAGAAGTCTGCCTCTGTCCGACTTTGACGAGGGAGGTCTCGACCTTCATCTACGAGAGCGAACCGGACTTCTTCACTGATCCTTTCTTCCTGAAAGAGACCGACCCGGATGTGATCGAGCAACTCAAGGACCCGGAACGCCAGAAAACGATACAGCAGAGCAAGAGCGCACAGCAGTACAAGAAGGCGCTGCAAGTCGCTTCGGAAAATCTGAAAAAACTCGCCGATGCCGGCGTGACCATCGCGTTCGGCACCGACAGCGGGCCGCCGGCGCGCTTCCAGGGATATTTCGAGCACATGGAACTGGATCTGATGGTGAAGGCCGGGCTGACGCCGATGCAAGCGATCATGGCCGCGACCGGCCAGGCTGCGGATTGCCTGAATCTACACCGCGTAGGCACGCTCACTCGAGGCAAGTGGGCGGACATGATCGTGCTCGACGAAGACCCGCTGGAGGACATCAAGAACACCAAGTCCGTCGACAGCGTCTACATCGCAGGCAACAAGGTTCCCGGCCAATAGCAGCCCGTGGTGAAAGTCACGCGGGCGGCGTTACGCGCCGTGGGCCGATGGAGTAACGCTTGGTCATTCCAGGAACACGGCGCTGCACCCTCTGTGCCGTTGACCGGAAGCGGCGCGTAACCCTTTGGGCGACGGACATTTGCGGCCGTCGGCTTTGTCGTTCGTCGGAGGAGATCACCCGGATCGCCATCCTCCTCACTCCGCGCCGAGCAACCGCAGGAGCCCGCCGCGCCTTCCACGGGACCTTCACCACGGGCTGCTGGGCCTCACCGGCCTTCCGGCGCGGGAGGACGCGGGGGCAACCGGAGCGGGCCGAAGGCCGGCGCCGCGAGACCTTCCTGATCGATGAGGTTCGCCGCCGGATCCATCCCATAGCCATAGGCCAGAAAGGCGGGATCGGGCGCCGGCTCCCTTCGGACCAGCCAGAGCAGCACTTCGTCCGGTTCGTCGATCTCAGCGCGAAAGACCAACGGCAGGCGATTCTCCTCACGATCCCGGATGTCGAATCCCATGACACGCCCCGGTGCGGAGAGAGTCCCGTTCACGCCGGAGAACTTCACTCGCAAGCGGTGCGGGCCTTCCCAATTCACCCCTTCGAGGCGAGGGCCGGGTTCCAGACCGGCACAGCCGCCTTCATTGCCGTAGAGGTCGGGGCATACACGTTTGGCGAAGCGGACACCAAGGGTCTTGAGCCCTTCCGTATCGACGTGAATCAGATCGACGAGCCCCAGGTCGATCCCTGATACGAGGGCTACATTCTCGATCGTCCTCGCCGCTTGCCGCTGCGTCTCGCGCATGGCGCTCCAGGTGGCGTCGTTGCGATCGCTCGGCGTGACCACGTAGCGCGAAAGCTGTGCGGTGTAGATGGGCAGGTCCGGGCGGCGCAAGTCGGCGCGGATGGCCGCGACAAATTCCCGGAAGCGATCCGGATACTGCTCGACGCGATCCGGGCGCGTATCCGATTCCCCCTGGTACCAGAGCATGCCCCGCGCCATGCCGCCGGAGGCCTCGAACTGCGCCAGCATGTTTCCGTACAGGGACTCCCGCCCCTTCGTCTTCAGCACCGGGTCCCACAGCCAGAGAGAAGTCCCTCCCACTGCGGTCGGGATCAACCCGACCGGCACATTCGTCCGCCGCACCATCTCTTTCGCGAACGGCAGCCCGAGTCCTGCGCCAATCACCATGTTGTTGCGTTCACGCCGCTCGTGGAGGGGTTCTTTCGCCTGCGCCCAGCCGCCTTCCGGACGGAAAACATGCACGAGTTCATGCGGCTTCTCGACGTTCTTGAGCTCCGCGCGGCCGACCATGTTGGACTGGCCGGCAAGCACCCATACGTCGCCGACGAGAATCTGTTCAACGGTATGCGTGACGAGTTCCGCCCCGGCATCGTTGACCACGAAGAACCTCAAGCGATAGGGACCGCCTGTGGGAAGTCCTGAAAGCTGGACGGTCCAGTCTCCTGCCTGAATCCGGGCAAGCGGTCTGTCCGCGAAGCCCGCCAGGCGCAACTGGTGCTTGCCTCTGGTGACACTCACCCGCAGCAAACCGGCTCGACTCGACCGGCCCTTCAGAGTTACCGAGGCAGTTCCGTCCACGCCGCGCTGCAGGACCTGGTGGCCGGCAAGCCCGGAAGTGATCTCGAAAGCCATGAGGGTCGAGCCAAGGCAGGCTATCGCGAAGCAGATGACCAACCGTGCAATGAAAGAACCCTTGTTCATGAGCAATCTCCGAGTCGGCCTATTGTAAGACAGACAAGGCCCGGGATTGTCCGGAAACAGCCGCCGGCGATGCTATTCTGAGCGGGTTTCCCACAAGGAGTGTTGTCATGCATGATCGCGCCGTATCGCCAACCCGCAGAGACTTGTTGCGCACCGCCGGAATCTACGGCCTCGGGGTTTCGTCGTTGGGTCCGGCGCTCGTCGAAACGCTTGCCGCCGCCGAAGCCACCGAGATTCAGCCCTGGAACCGCTTTCCGCGCATGGTCCACGAGTACTTTGTCGACCGGGTACGCGGGCTCGAGCATCGCTCGCTCCAAGTCAAGAACGGACTGAACAGCAAGGCCGACGCCGAGGCGTACGTTCGTGACGTGCAAGCCAAGATTCGGCACTGCTTCGGCCCCTTACCCGAGAGGACGCCGCTCAATCCGCGCATCACGGGGATTCTGGACCGCGATGGGTACAAGGTAGAGAAGATAATTTTCGAGAGCCGGCCCGGTTTTCTAGTGACCGCCAATCTCTACCTGCCGAAGAATCACAATGGCCGCCTTCCGGGCGTCGTCGGAACGTGCGGGCATGCCAGCAACGGGAAAGTGGCCGAAGCTTATCAATCCTTCGCGCAAGGCCTGGCGCGCATGGGCTACGTCGTGCTGCTTTACGACCCCATCGGGCAAGGCGAACGCATGCAATACACCGATGAGGATCTCAAGCCCCGTATCGGCTACGGCACGCGCGAGCATATCTATGCCGGGAATCAGCAGTTCCTGTTGGGTGAGTTCTTCGGAACCTGGCGGGCATGGGACGGCATCCGAGCGCTCGACTATCTCCTTACACGCGAAGAAGTCGATTCGAAGCACATCGGCGTTACGGGCAACTCCGGCGGCGGCACGATGACAACCTGGCTCTGCGGTGTCGAGCAACGCTGGACGATGGCGGCGCCGAGCTGCTTCGTCACCACTTTCCGCCGCAATCTCGAGAACGAGCTGCCGGCGGATACCGAGCAGTGTCCGCCGCGAGCGCTGGCGCTCGGCCTCGATCAGGAGGACTTTCTCGCGGCCCTCGCCCCGAAGCCGGTCATCGTCCTGGCAAAAGAAAGGGACTATTTCGATGCACGCGGCACCCAGGAGGCCTATCACCGGCTAAAGCGGCTGTACAAACTGCTGGATGCCGAAGAGAACGTCGGGCTCTTCATCGGCCCCACGTACCACGGCTACTCGCAGGAGAACCGCGAAGCGATGTACCGCTGGTTCAACGGCGTGACGAAGATCTCCGACATGCGGAATGAGCCCGCGCTGCGATTGGAGGAAGAAGAAACCCTCTATTGCACGCCCCGCGGACAGGTGGCCGGCATGCAGTCGCGCCCCATCTATTCGTTCACGATGGCGAGGTCACGGGCGTTGGCAAAGGTCCGCAAGGGACTGCGCGGCAAAGCGCTCGAGAAGGCTGTGCGCGATGCCCTCAAGATGCCGGAAGAACGTCGCGTCCCTGAATACCGGATCCTCCGCACACGCCGTGAGCGCAGCTACCCGACGCCCCACTCGATCACCTATGTCGTCGACACCGAGCCGGGTACTCACGCGCTCGTCTACCGGCTATCCAACGAGCGAATCTACTCCCGACCGTTTCTCGGCGCAAAGCGCGCGGTGCTCTATGTTTCTCACCACTCGGCGGACGCCGAGTTGCGCGAGGAACCTCTGGTCAAGGAATTGGCGGCTGCGGAGACCGACTCGGCGTTCTTCACATGCGACGTGAGGGGAATCGGCGATTCGCGCCCAGGCACCTGCGGAATCGACAGCTTCCTTCAGCCATACGGCAGTGATTACTTCTACGCTATCCACTCGATCATGCTCGACTACCCCTACATCGGACAGAAGACCTACGATTTGCTGCGTGTGATCGACTGGCTCGGAAGTTTCGGGCACACCGAGATTCACCTCGCCGCGAAGGGCTGGGGCGCTATCCCGGGAACGTTCGCGGCCCTGCTCTCAGACGCCGTTGTGCAGGTCACGCTCAAGAACGCCTTGACCTCATACACCGACGTGGCCGAGTCGGAGGACTACAGTTGGCCGTTGTCGGCCCTTCTGCCGGGTGTCCTCACAAGTTTCGACCTGCCCGATTGCTACGGCGAACTCGAAAGAAAGGGACTCAGGCAGATCGACCCCTGGGGCGCGCAAGAAGGCATGACTACGTAGCCTGCATTTCTCGCCACGTGGCGAGGCGAAGTGCGTGAGAGAGCCGTCAGGACGAGGCGCGCGCCGCTTGGCGCGCAAGCAGGCTAGTTGGCCGAGTAGACCAGCTTCCCCCCCAAGTAGGTCTGCTCCACCTGAATGCTCTTCACCTGATCGATCGGACAAGTAAGGATGTCCCGGTCGAGAACGATCAGGTCCGCCAACTTGCCCTTCTCCAGCGAACCCTTCTCCTTTTCCTGGAACATCAGATAGGCGTTGTTGATGGTGTAGAGCCGAATGGCCTGCTCCCGCGTGATCCGTTGCTCCGGGTGCAGCACCTTGTCGGTCCAACGCGGCTGTCGGGTGAGCGTGACCCACATTCCAAAGAAAGGGTTGTAGGGATTGATCGAGCGCTGCCCTCCGATCTTTTGCATGTGGTCGGAGCCGCCGCCCACGACGACGTTCTTTGCGAACAGTGACTTGTACGGCTGGAAGAAGTCGAGACGGGCTTCGCCGAAATGTTTCGTGAGAGTGGCGCCGTCACGCTCCAGCCATGCCGGTTGCAGGTCGGCCACGATTCCCAGCTCGGCCATTTTGTCGATCGCCTCCGGTGTCATGAAATTGCAGTGCGTGATGCAAGGGCGTCCCTCGCGAACCGGAAACGAGTTGTCGATCTCCTCATAGGCGTCGATCAAGGCGTGGACCGCGCCGTCCCCCACCGAGTGCGAAGTGGGTTGAAGCTTGTGCTCGAGCGCCAGCTTCGCGATCTGGAACAGCTTGCCGGGCTCGATGTAGCGCATCCCTCGATACTCGGGATCGTCAATCGAATACACCTTGCTCACGCCCCAGGGCTTGAGCATGTAGGCGCTGCCGGTGAGCATGCCGCCGTCAAGGAAAGTCTTGATGCCCCGCAGCCAAAGCATGTTGTCGTATTCGTGCAGCGGACTGCTCGCCGCTTGACGGATACGCGCCTCGATCCTCTCCATCGAGTCCTGGGCGCTCACCGACACGGAGAGGAAGACCCGGCAGGTGAGCTCATTGCGCTCTTTGAGTTCGCGGTACAAATCAACGGCGCCGTCGCTGGCGTTCCGGTCGGCGACGCTCGTGAGCCCCACCTTGTTGTAGTCGGCGAGCAGTTCCTTGAGGCGGCGAAGCCGGTCTGCCCGGGAAGGTGATTTCCTGCTCGACTCGTACGCGACGAAACGGCCCGCGCTGCGAATGATGCCCGTGGGCTCGCCCGTCTGCGGGTCGCGTTCGATCCGCCCCGGCTTGCCGTCGGTGATCCGGAAGTCCTTGTCGATACCGCTCAGCTTCAGCGCCAGGGAGTTGAGGGAAGCGTCCGGGCCGGTGCTGAAGAAGACCGGGTTCTTCGGGGCGACTCGATCCAGCTCGTCCCTCGTGGGGTAACGCTGATCCCGCAGCCGCGTGATGAAGACCTGCCGGACCCGGATCCAGTCGCCGTCGTCGAGAACGTCCGCACGGGATTGCACGTAAGCCAGGACATCCTCGATCGTCTCCATTTCGGGCACCCTGTGGTCGAACTCGTACATCGAGGCGCCGGTCGAGTGGACGTGGGAGTCCATGAGGCCCGGCAGCACGGTCTTGCCCCTCAGATCGATGCTCCGCGTCTCCGGCGAAGCGAGTTCCCTCACTTCGCTGTCGCTCCCGAGGGCGGCGATGCGGTCTCCGTTGACCGCTACCGCCTGGACGATCTCGAAGTCGTCCTGGACGGTGACGATCTTGCCGTTGTAGAGAATCAGATCGGCGCGGTCTGCTGTCTGGGCTTCGCCGAGCGGAATCGAGACGCACAGCAGAGCGATCGCGGCCGCCGGCCGAACCCCGATCGCCTGCAGGAGCAAAAGTGGTCTCATGGGAATTCCAGGCGCCTCAACGCCAGACCGCTGCCGTAGCTCCCGACGAGGGATCAACAGCGGCCGCACTCATGCGCGCGCTCTGAGCGTCTGACACCTCGTAGCCAATCTTAGCGAGGTACTGCTTGCCGTCCACGGTCCACTTGTCGTCGCATTGTACGTTAAGCCCGCCTTGCGTCACCATGCGCGGCGCGTCGATCGATTCCTCCATCGACCGGTCCTGGCCGACGTAGTTTACCAGGACATCGACAATCGCACTGGGGATTCTTCTTCCGCCGCGGCCGCCGACGGCCAGGACGGGCTTGCCGTCTCTCGTCACGATCGTCGGGCACATGTTGTGAAGCGGTTTCTTGCGGGAGCCCGGCGAGTTCGGGTGCCGGGGATTCGGATCGAAACGAGACATTCCGTGCCCGAGGATCAACCCGAGGCCGTCTACGGTGACGCGCGCACCGAAGTTCACTCCGTGCGTCAACGTCATTGCGACCATGTTCCCTGCGGCATCGACGCAGCTGATATGAACCGTCCCGTTCTGCTCCCTCGACTGCGCGGCGATCCGCTGAGGCTCTCGACGGTTGATCGCTTGCCGCACACGTTCCGCCATGCGCTCAGCGTAACTATCGGACATCAGCCGCCCGAGCGGCACATCCACCTTGGCCGGATCACCGAACAATGTCAGACGATCGCGCCAGGCAATGCGGAGTGCTTCAAGCCGAGCGTGGTTCTGCTCGTCTTCGCTCGTGAGGCTTTCCCAACCGAGCGCCTTGAGGATGTTGACGGCCTCCAGGCTTGTGGCGCCGCCGGCCGTCAGCGGCGCCGTATGGATGTCGTATCCGCGCCACTCGAGATGCACTGGTTCGACTTCGGAGGCTGCATATTCCTCCATGTCGGACGCTGTGAGGATGCCGCCGTTGTCTTGAAACGCCTGAGCGATCTTTTTGCCGATGTCTCCCCGGTAGAACGGCTCTACCGAGTTGGCCTCGGCCAAGGTTTCCAGAACGTCGGCCAATTCGGGATTGCGGAAGAGCACCCCGGCGGTGAGCGGCTTGCCGCCTGGAAACAACAATCTCCGAGAAGCAGGGTCTTTCGTGAGGACCTCCTGCGCACGGAGGATGTACCCTGCCACGGTCTCGGGGATTTCGAATCCCTCGCGTGCAGCCTTGATGGCCGGCTGAAGAGCCTCAGTGAAAGTCTTCGTACCATACTTTTCCAGCGCCAACTGCATGCCGGCAATCGTGCCCGGCACGCCCGCCGAGAGCCAGCCGTGATCGTGCGCGTCCGGTACGACGCCGTTCGCATCCGGCGTGAACAGGTCTCTCCTCATGGCGGCGGGAGCGACGGAATTGTAGTCGATCGCGGTGATGCGGCCGTCAGCCATGGCGATCACCATGTGGCCGCCGTAACCCGCGATTCCACACGCGGGAAGCTCGGTGACGCCCGCCGCCAGGGCCGCGGTAACAGCCGTATCCACGGCGTTGCCGCAACAAAGAGCCGACTCTCCGACGGCAACCGGATACTCGGTTCCCGCGGCGGCAATCGCTCCCGGAACCGGAGTCGAGTCTGTCTCTTCGGTTGACTCGATCCCGCATGCGCTCGCTGTAAGCGCTCCTCCGGTGACATGGAGCATCCGTCTTCGATTCATCTCAAATGACATCGCACTCCCTCGATAGATCAGGTGTCTCGTGAAGCACATCCGACGCTTCCGCCATGCGCTCGGTCCTCGCAACTCGCCGGAAGGGCCGATTACTGATGATAGAATGCTGGTGGCGGCGGCTCAGCACGACGCAATCCGTCCCTGCGGCAGTCTTATCTCCCATGGCGGCACGGACTCCCTGGCGCAAAACCCTCATTATCCTCGCATGCGGACTTCCCGCGATCCTTTGCGCGCAGCAGGACAGAGGCGCTGATTTCTTTGAAAAACAGGTGCGGCCGGTCTTCGCCCGGCATTGCTACGCCTGCCACTCCAGTGCAAGCAATCCGATCATGGGCGGCTTCCGGCTCGACACGGAAGCCTCTTTCCGAAAAGGCGGCGCGCGCGGCGCTCCTGTCGACTCGAAAGCTCCAGCGGACAGTTTGATTCTGAGGGCCGTGGGCCACACGGACCCTCATCTCCGCATGCCGCCTACGGGCAAACTCTCCGACGAGACCATTGCAACGCTGACAAGATGGGTCCACATGGGAACGCCGTGGGGCGTCGACACGAGCGAAAAAGCCGCCGGCGGCCCCACAAGGTTTTGGGCGTTTGACCCGCCACGGGAACCTGCTCTTCCTGAGGTCCGCAATGAAGACTGGGTCCGATCGCCTATCGACCGCTTCATCCTTGCTGGTTTGGAGGAAAAGGGTCTGGAACCGGCGCCGCCCGCGGACAAGCGAACACTCCTCCGGCGGGTGACTTTCGATCTCACCGGTCTGCCGCCGACGCGGCAGGAGATCCGCGCGTTCCTGAATGACAAGTCCCCGCGGGCATTCGAGCGGGTCGTGGATCGCCTGCTGACATCTCCCCGCTACGGCGAGCGCTGGGGCCGCCATTGGCTCGACGTGGCCCGCTACGCGGATTCAAACGGTCTGGATGAGAACCTCGTCTATCGCTATGCGTTTCGCTACCGGGACTACGTAATCCAGGCATTCAATTCGGACAAGCCTTACGACCAGTTCGTCCAGGAGCAGATTGCCGGCGACCTGCTGCCTGGACCCGCCGATCTCGAAACCCAATACGAGCGCTGGACAGCCACGGGCTTTCTCTCGCTCGGCGCGAAGATGTTGGCCGAGGATGATCCGGTCAAGATGCAGATGGACATCGTGGATGAACAGCTCGACACGATGGGGCGGGCCTTCATGGGCCTGACACTCGGCTGCGCGCGCTGCCACGATCACAAGTTCGACCCGATCCCTACCGAGGACTACTACTCGCTCGCCGGCATTCTGAAGAGCTCCAAGACCATGGAGGACTTCAACGTCGTCGCGACATGGCACGAGTACGTTCTGGCGCCGAAAGATCAACGGGACGCACTCAACGCCCACCTCGCAAAGATCAAATCCAGGAACGACGCGATTCAAAAGATTACGAGGGATGAGAACCACAAGCTCGTCGCCGCGGGGCGGCAGCGGGTCGGCTCCTACCTGTTGGCCGCCACGCACGCGCTGGAAGATGAGGAGGTCACTCTGCAACCGGTTTGGATGGAGGGCGAGCCGGCGCGGCCCGACTGGTTCTTGCGGGACGCAGCAAGCTTCGACCGGGGGAACGTCAGTCGCGAAATTGAAAAAGGCAAAAGGAACATTCCTCCCGCCGGCGCCATGCCGAAAAAAGCTGACGAGGCCTACTTCGCGGAGTACGACCTCATCGTCCCGTCCGAGGGTCTCTACCAGGTTGATTTCCTCAACCAGGAGAAGGGCGGCGGCACGACAGACATCCATGTCAACGGCGTTCTGATGAAGAGCGGCCTGGAGCCGATCCGCAATCGCGCTGCGTCGCCCGATGTCGGTGGCTGGTGGGCCACGGGTATCTATCCATTCAATGCCGGCAACAACGTCTTGCGGCTTGAGCACAAACAGCGATTTCCGTACTTCGAAAAGATGTTGATCGCTCCCAACCCTCTTCCGGATGGGATACGCCCACCCAAGACTCATGAGCAGCTTGCGCGTGAATACGACGTCAACCGGGGCTTCCTCAAGCAATGGATCGATCGCCTCCGGCGCAGCCGCGGCGCCCCTGCGTCCGTCTTCTACGCCTGGCACGCCTTCGGCACGGATGCCTCTCTTGACGACTGGATGTCACCGGCCGCGAAGTACTTTTCCGACTTCCGACCGGCCGGCCGCCGCTCATTGGCGGCGCATTACGAGAGCTTGTTCCGGCAAGCGGTCTCTCGGTGGCGGGAACGCTATCCCGAAGCGGAAGTCGATTTCAACAAGAGAGAGCGGTACAAGAAGAGCGGCGAGGATAGGAAACTCGAAGACGACGGCCTCGAAGCGCTGCGCAAGGTGCTCTACGAAAAGTACGGTCCCTTCCGGCCTCCGGCGGATTCCCGTCAATACTTCTCCGCTGAAGCCCGATCCGAGATCACCCGCATCGAGCAGAAGCGCAAAGCTCTCGAGACGGCCACGCCGGAACATCCGAAAGCCATGGGCGTCACGGAAGGCGAGGAGATCGGCGATATACCGATCCACATACGCGGGAGCCACTGGACCCTCGGTGACAAGGCGCCTCGACGATTCCTGCGCGTGGTCTCGCGGAGTGAGCCGGAACCGATTGGGAGCAACGAGAGCGGACGGCTCCAACTGGCCCGCTGGCTGACGCGTGACGATCATCCGCTTACAAGCCGCGTGATAGTCAACCGCCTATGGCGCTGGCGCTTTGGCCGGGGCATTGTCGGCTCCGTCGACAACTTCGGCAAGCTGGGCGACCGTCCGACCAATCAGCCCTTGCTGGACTGGCTGGCGCTGCGGTTCGTCGAGAACGGTTGGTCGATCAAGAAGATGCATCGGCTGATCGTGCTTTCAAACACCTACCGCATGAGCACCGCTGTCAACGGCAAGGCTCTTTCCGTTGACCCCGAGAACAGGCTTCTCTGGCGAATGCCCCGCCGGCGTTTGGAAGCCGAGAGCATCCGTGACGCCATCATGCTGGTCTCTGGAGACCTCGACCTGACCCCCGGCGGCACTTTGCTGGAGCGATATAAACCCCGGGAGTATTTCAGTAACACGAAAAAGGGGGGCGAGGTTGACTACGACCGCAACATCCGTTCCGTCTATATGCCCGTCGTGCGAAGCACCCTGTACGACTTCTTCCAAGCGTTTGACTTCGCCGATCCCTCCGCGCTGAACGGCGACCGCCAATCGAGCGTCGTCTCGCCCCAGGCGCTTTTCGTCATGAACGGCTCCATTCCGTTGAAGCACTCCCGCAAATGGGCCTCTCGCCTGCTCGGCCGGCGCGACCTGACCGACGCCGGTCGCGTCGACTTGGCTTACGAAGAGGCCTTCGCTCGCTTGCCCGGCGTAAATGAACGAGACCGCGCTCTCACCTTCATCCACAAGATGGAGTCTGCTCATGAAGATCGCGCACTCGATGGATCCGAGCCTCGAGAGCGAGCCTGGGAGAGCTTCTGCCGAACCTTGTTCGGATCGAGCGAGTTCATCTATCTGAACTGACCTGCCTTCTCACGACTTTGCGAGTCCAAGTGAGTGAGAAGGTCGTCAGGAAGCGGCGCGAGTCGATTGGCTGCCTCCATGTAGCTCGATGAATGCGGGAAAGTGGATTGCACGATACAGACGGATGCGGGCAAACTACGGCTCCTGAGTTTGGCGCTAGCCTGCATGGAGCGGCGCTGGAAGCGATAACTCGTATGCCCTATGTGGTTAATATGACTGAGTTTCCGGCCAAGTAACCATTCAGCCGCTCAGAGCGCCTGCTAAAGTGGGCTACTTGTGGCTGAATTCCACAGACCCTGTTGCCGGCTCCAAGACGTACAATGTGCATGGGATCGGATCGCCCCGCGGAAGACTTCGGGGACGGGCCGGGGAACGTAGCTGCTCTGACAATCCAGTGCTCGCCGGATCTTCGAACAGCTAGTTAGTTAAGGCAGCGGACACTCATACGCTCCGCAACACATGTGGTTCAAACGCATCATCTGGATTGTTGTGGGAGCAGGCTTGGTGTTCTTCGCCGGCATGCGCATCTACGAGATCCAGGAAAAGCAGGCGAACCCGAAAGCGGCCAAGAAGAAAAAGGGCGGCCGCGTTGTCACGGTCGCGGTCACAGAGGCTCGCACCGGCGAGCTCCGGGACGTCCTGCTGCTGACCGGTGCGCTGAAGCCCAAGGAGCAGGTCGATGTAACGGCAAAGGTCACCGGGCGGTTGGAGAGGCTTTACTTTCAGATCGGTGACCCGATCCGCGAGAGCGATCTGATTGCGGAACTCGAGGACGACGAAATCCAGCAACAGGTAAACCGTGCAACCGCTTCGATCGGCGTGGCGCGCGCTTCGATGCAGCAACGTGAAGCCGAATTACAGAACGCGGTGGTTGAACTGGACCGCGCTCAGAGTCTGCTCGACGATGGTCTGATCTCGCCGCAGGACTTTGCGGCTGCCAAGACACGACTGGAGGTCGTGAAGGCGCAAGTCGAATTTGCCCGTGCTCAGACCGAACAGACCGAGGCCGAGCTGCGGGAATTGAAGATCCGGCTGGAGCAGACAAAGATCTATGCGCCGATGTCCGGCTTCGTCGCCACCCGCTTCGTTGACGTAGGGGCTCTCATTAGCCCCACGACACCGCTACTGAGAATCGTCAACCTGTCGACCATGGTCACTCTCGCCAACGTGCCGGAGCGCAATATCGGTCGCCTGCGAGTCGGCAATCCCGCTGAAATCGAGATAGACGCGATTCCAGGCGAGACCTTCACAGGGCGCGTCGCCCGCATCGCTCCGGTGTTGGACGCAGCTACGCGCACGGCGCTCGTCGAGATCGATGTTCCTAACCCGGAGAACCTGTTCAAGGCGGAAATGTTCGTTCGCATTCGCCTTGACACGGGCGCTTTGCGGAGTGCGGTTCTCATTCCGCGCGAAGGTCTGGTCTATCGAGGCACGCAGCCGGGTGTGTATGTCGTTGACGGGAATCGTCCCGTCTTCCGGGCCATCGAGACCGGGCTGACGCGGGAGCAGAATGTCGAGGTTCTGGCGAATCTCGAATCAGGCGTCAAGATCGTGGGCCGGGGGGCCACGATCCTTGAAGAGGGCGATCGAATCAATGTAGCGGTGCCGTCCGGCAATGAGGAGCCGACTCCGGATCGCTCCGGCTCTCCGGCCGAAAAGGGCGCGCTCTCCGCGCAACAGAGCGCCGAGAAAAGACAGTCGACCGAATAGCAGGTCTGAGGTGACAGATGAGCCTTGCTGAGTTTTCGATCCACAGGCCGGTAACGGTCCTCATGGCGTGTCTGATCGCCATGCTGCTCGGCACGATCTCTTTCATTCAGATCCCTGTCGATCTGATGCCC
The DNA here is from genome assembly GCA_965204095.1 of Bryobacterales bacterium. Lineage (GTDB taxonomy): Bacteria > Acidobacteriota > Terriglobia > Bryobacterales > UBA6623 > JAPPLB01. The sequence goes on from OZ241991.1 coordinate 358,027, forward strand.
GAGACGGAGTACCCGACGATCAGCGTAACCACGGTCTATGAAGGTGTCGCTCCTGAGGAGATGGAAACTCTCATCTCGCGGCCTCTGGAGCAGTCGCTGGCTTCCGCCCCCGGGGCCGAGGAGATCACTTCGAGTTCGAGCGAGGGCAATTCGAGGGTTCGCGTCCGCTTTGTGTACGGCACGAATCTCGACGAAGCCGCCAACGAGTTGCGCGAGCGCATTGACCGACGCCGCAATCTGCTGCCGGAGGACATCGAGCCGCCCGTGATGTACAAGTTCGATGTCTCACAGTTCCCCATCATGTTCCTCAGTGTCGCTTCCGAGTCGATGGACTCCAAGCAACTGCGCCATTACGCGGAGAAGAACTTGCAGTATCGGCTGGAGCGAACGCCGGGCGTGGCGCAAGCGCGTGTCAGCGGGGGCCTCCGCCGCCAGATCCACGTCTATCTCGATCTCAAGAAGATTCGGGCCCTGAATCTCTCGGTCGCGCAAATCGTCCAGACCTTGCGCCGGGAGAACCTCAACCGCCCCGTCGGTCCTGTTTTCGAAGGCCGCTACGAAGTGCTGCTGCGCACGCAGGGTGAGTTCGAAAACCTTCAGGACATCTTGAACGTTGCCGTGGCAACTCGCAACGGCGTGCCCGTTTACATCCGGGACATCGCAACGGTAGAGGATTCACACGAAGACATCCGATATATCGTCCGCGTCAACGGCGAGTCCGCAGTACGGATGTACATCTACAAGCAGTCCGGCGCCAATACGGTCGAAGTTTCCGAAGGTGTATGGCGAGAGGTCGACAAGATCCACGCCGAAGGTCTTCCCGTTCGCATGGAAAGCACCTGGGACTCCGCAAACTTCATTCGATCGTCGATCAGCAACGTGAATGATGCAGCTCTCGCCGGGGCCGGATTGGCCATCTTCGTTTTGCTTTTTTTCCTGCGCAGCTTCTCGAGCATGCTCATCATCGGCGTGGCGATTCCGATCTCGGTCATTTCGACGTTCGCGCTGATGTACTTCAACGGATTCACTCTGAACACCGTCTCTTTCGGGGGATTGGCCCTCGGAGTCGGCATGCTCGTTGATAACGGCATCGTCGTTCTCGAAAACATCTTCCGTCACCGCGAGGGCGGCAAGGACCTCAAGGCTGCCGCGGTTCTCGGGAGCCGCCAGGTCGGCATGGCGATCACCGCCTCGACGCTGACTACCATCGCGGTCTTTGTCCCGGTGCTGTTCATGGGAGGTGTATCAGCGCAGCAGTTTCAACAGCTTGCCTGGGTCGTTTCCTTCGCGCTGCTCTGTTCATTGGTCATGGCGCTCACCGTCGTTCCCGTCTTGTGTTCCCGCTTCCTGACGCAAGACCTTTCCAGGGAACGCCGCGGTCTCGGAGGAGCCCTGTACCGCTGGACAGGGTCCGTTCAGAAGCGCTGGATGCACTCCTATACGCGTGCGCTCGAATGGTCCCTTGACCACAGGGTGATTGTTGTCGTACTCGCCGTTGGTTTGTTTACGTCGTCCTACTACCTCATGCCTTTCATCGGGGTGGAATTGCAACCGGAGGTTGACGAAGGCCAAATCCGTATCGAATTGAAGCTTGAACCGGGCACGCGCGTCGAAGTGACGGATGACACCATGATGCGCATCACGGATATCATCAACCGCGAAGTCCCCGAGGCCGCCTACATCATGACCGAGGCGGGTAGCAGCAGCACGTTTCGCTTCCGCGGAAGCAATGAGGGTCGGGCGCGCATCGATCTCGTTGATCAGAGCCAGCGCGACCGCTCGGCAGCCGACGTTGCCAACACGCTTCGGCCTCTCCTGAATCTCGAGCCGGGCATGATTGTGCGAACACGCGTCAGCAGCGGCCTGTTCCGCCGGCGCGGCAGCGGTTTCGGAGAGGGTGACGACCGGCTCTCCGTCGAGGTCCGCGGACACGACATCGAGACCATTCGCGAACTTTCCGAGCAGGTGCGGGAGACCATGACCTCCATTCCGGGTGTCGTGAGCGCTCAACTCAGCCGTTTGCCGGGTGTGCCGGAGATGCTGATCTCGGTCGACCGCGCCAAGGCCAGCAGCCTCGGACTTTCCGTTGCGGAAGTCGCCGATACGCTGGAGACGGCTATCGGCGGAACTCGTGCTTCCCTTTATCGCGAGGAAGGCGACGAGTACGACATCCTGGTCCGATTGCGTGAGGAAGATCGGCTGGAACTCGGTCAGGTCAACAATATCCCGATCACCCTTCCCAACGGCAGCACCATCCCGATCGAAAGCGTTGTTCGCATGAAGCGCCAGGAAGGCCCCACCGAGATCACCCGCGCTGACCAGCAACGCATCATCGAGATTACCGGCACCATCGCGGAACGCGACCTCGGCAGCGTCGTGACGGATCTGCAGGCGGCTCTCGCGCAAATTCCCAGGCCTGGTGAAGGCGACTACGAGTTTCGCCTGGGAGGCGAATACGAGGAACAGCAGGAGGCTTTCCGGCAACTGACTCTGGCGGCGCTCCTCGCCCTGATCCTGGTCTATATGGTGATGGCCGCCCAGTTTGAGTCGCTGAGGGATCCGTTTATCATCCTGTTTTCAATCCCGCTCGCGGGGATTGGCGTGGTGTTGATGTTGCTGTTGACCGAGACGACGTTCAACATGCAAGGTTTTCTGGGTGTTATCGTCCTGGTGGGAATCGTTGTCAACAACGCCATCGTGTTGGTGGACTATACCAACCTGCTTCGCCGTAAACACGGCCACTCGTTGCGAGACGCCGTAGTCACCGCCGGCGGGCGGCGTTTGCGCCCGATTCTCATGACCACGGTCACCACAGTGCTCGGCCTGAGCCCGATGGCCTTGGGCCTCGGTGAAGGCGGTGAGCTGCAAGCCCCGATGGCGCGAGTCGTGATTGGCGGCCTGACGACCTCGACTCTCATCACGCTCGTGTTCATTCCCGTCATCTACTTCACGCTGGAAAGCTGGTCGGAAAAACTCCGGGTTCGCCGAATGGCCGCAGTGCCGGCCCCGAGCGCACTTCACCCGGCTGGTTCGGCTGGGGACTAGCCTGCATTTCTCACCACGTGGCGAGGCGAAGTGGGTGAGAGGGCCGTCAGGACGAGGCGCGAGCCGCTTGACGCGCGCAGGCGTACTTGAACAGTACGTTGAGCACGGCAAGCAAGCGCAACGAAGTCCTGGCGGTCGTATCGCGTGCTTCGACCGTCGGGTGGTGAGAAATGCAGGCTAGAAGACTCATTGCCTTCCCGGGCAGGCCGGAAAGCGGAGTTGTCTCTTACTTTTTCTTCGGAGACAATAACCTTGTGAGTCAGTTAGCGTCTTAACTCACAAGGGGAGTCGTCTTCAGCCGGCCAGCGGCCCGCCCAGGGATCGGCGCTCGAAGAGACTCTTTTCACCCGTACACGCAAGAGATGGCAGAGCGAAAATCGAAATCGAGTCATGTTATGAGCTGGATCTTTGGGCTGGCGGTGCTGGTGGCTGTCGCCTACGCCGGCTTGCAGTTCTGGATGCCGGCGACGCGGGAGGTTCCCACGGCGCGTGTCGAGCGGAAGGAGTTCGTTCAGACCGTCCGTACCCGCGGCGAAGTGAAGAGTATGAACACCGTCCCCATCGCTGCTCCGCAGACACCGGATCTGCAGATCGTCTGGCTCGCCGCTGATGGCAAGCCGATCAAGCGAGGAGATGTCGTCGTCCAGTTCGACCCCGCGTCCCAGGAGGAGCGCTACCTCGAGGAGTCGACCGAGGTTAGGCAGGTCGATAGCGAGATCGTCCAGGCAAAAGCGCAACATTCCATTGCGGACGAGCTGAACGCGATGCTCGTCATGCGCTCGGAGTACGATCTTGAACGCGCCAAGCTGGAAGCCAGCAAACAGGAAATCTTGTCGGAAATCGAAGGCCTCAAGAACCGCATCGTCGTCAAGGTTTCCGAAGGCGAGCTGTCGAAGGCTCAAACGACCGCAAAAGCCACGGACATCTCCCAGGAATCCGATATCGTCCAGCTCGAGGAGAAGAAGAATAAGGCCATGCGCGACCTGGAGCGCACCAAAGGCTATCTCGGCAACATGGTCCTGCGTGCGCCGGTGGATGGCGTCGTCCAGGTTCGGCCCAACCCGCGGGCACAAGGTTCATCCCGACGCAGCCGGCCTCCCTTCCAGGAGGGAGACTCCGTCTGGGCCGGCGCCGAGATTGTGGATATCCCGGACCTGTCCACCATGGTTGTTGAATTCCGGGTCGAAGAGATCGATCGGGGTAGGACCCGGATGGGACAGAAGGTTCGTACCCGCGTCGATGCTGTGGCGGGCGCCGTGTTTGAAGGAACGGTCGAGTGGCTCAGCCCGATCGCCACTTTGATCTATCGCCGTTTCCCGCCCGAGAAGAACTTTCCGGCCCGTGCCCGCATCGACAAGATGGATGATCGCCTTCGCCCTGGCATGAGCGCCAGTGTCGAAGTCATCGTCGAGCAAAGGCCCGATGTTCTCGTGATCCCCTCGAAAGCCAGCTTTCAGATCGACGGCAAGCCTACTGTCTTCGTCCGCAGCGGAAATGGCTTCCGTAAACGTACGATTGAAGTCCTCGCGCGCAACGCGAACGAGATCGTTGTTTCCGATGCGCTGAGTGAGGGAGAAGTGATTGCTCTCGAAAACCCGGAATTAAGCAGCCGTAAGCAAGGTTGAACCCGCGTCCCTTTCATGAAGAAGATTCTCATTCGGCTCTCCATCCTGCTCGTTCTCCTCGCAGCGGCGGGAGCGGCCTACTTCTTGATCAACCGCATTCCTGATGAACAACCGGAGCAGGCGCTGGCCACCGTGCAGCGTGGAGATCTTGTTGTCAGGTCGTATCTCCGTGGGACGTTGCAAGCTGTTCGCTCGACGACACTTTCAGCCCCGAATCTGGGATTGCTTTCCCAGATAACACAACTGGCTGCGCCGGGCTCGTTGGCAAGACCGAAGGACCTGATCGCCGAGTTCGACGACTCGGACCGCCGTGTCTTCCTCGCGGATACCCTGCTCGATCTCGAAAAGACCAAACAGGATCTGAAGAAAGGCGAGACCGAGCTCGAGATTCTCAAGAGCCAGGATCAGGTCGAGCTCATGAGCGCCCGCTTTGCCGTGCGGCGCGCCGAACTGGATGTCAGGCAGAACGAATTGCTCTCCGCGATCGACGCCCGGAAGAACGAGCTGACTCTCGAGGAGGCAAAGCGCCGGCTCCAGAGGCTCGAATCCGACATCGAGTCACGCCTGCAGCAGCGCGAGGCCGAGTTGGCGGTTCTTCGTGAAGAGATCCGAAAAGCTGAGCTTGAAGTCGCTCAGGATCGCCGCCGCATCGAAAACGCCCGTGTTCTCACTCCGATGGGTGGACTGGTCTCCACCCTCGAGAATCGGTCGGGGCGCCGCTCCTTTGGCCAGTCTGCGCCGCCCGTCCAGGAAGGCGACCAGGTTTCACCTGGCATGTCGATCGTCCAGATCCTCGATCTTTCTGAAATGGAGCTCGTAACCAAGGCGGAGGAAGTCGAACGGGCGCGGCTGCGGGAAGGCCAGGAAGCCGTGATCCGCCTGGACGCCCTCCCGGGGAGGCCGGTCAAGGGAACGATCAAGCGGCTCGGCAGTACCGCCTCCGCAAATTTCTTCAGCGGCGAGGCCACAAAGAAATTCGATTGCGTGATCAGTGTGGACATGACGCAGTTGCTGACCCACGTTGGCGCAACACCTGAGCAGATCAAGCGCATCCTGGCGGGTGCGGCTTCCATCCCCGCAACGGACGAAAAGCAAACGCCTCGGAACTCGATACAACCGGCCTCTTCCCGCGCTGGCGGCGGACCATTGAGGTCTGGAAGAGAAGCATCAAACGCAAGCACCGGGAATGCACAGAGTTCGGACAAGTCCGACGCGGCGAAATCACAGCGCAAGGGAGGCCGCCGCAATATGTCGGCGGAGGACCGCCAACGGGCTCGGAAGATGATGCAGGAGCTCGCCGGTGGCCGCGACATCCAATCCATGAGCCAGCAAGAGCGTCGCGCACTTTTTCAGCAGATGCGCGCTCGCATGGGGAACAGTTCCGGAGGACGTGGCGGCAGTGGCCGGGGCGCTCAAGACAGCCCAGGCGAAGGCGCACGGGGTGCTCCTGGCGGCAGCAGACCGCAAGCCACTCCGATCCCGATGGTCCCGCCCTCGCCTGCATCCGGATCCCCCAAGCAGCAGTTCACCGCCGCCGATCGCGAAAACGCGCGGCTCCCCCTCCCTCCCAAGGAGGGTTCCGACGTCGAAGTCCTGCTCCGCCCAGGCCTTCTTGCCGACGCGGAAGTTGTCATCGAGAGAATCCCCGACACACTGCACGTGCCGGTGCAGGCGGTATTCGACTCCGGCGAAAACAACATTGTCTACATCTTCGACGGCGGCCGCCTCGCGCCGCGCCGTGTCGAAACCGGCCGGCAAACTGAAACCCGAATAGCGATTCTCGATGGCCTGCAGGAAGGTGAGACGATTTCATTGCGGCCGCCGCTCGACCAGCGCAAGACCTCGAAGAAAAAGAAAGCGGACCGGGGGAAATCTGCGGGACCCTCCTTCCCGAGCGCCGGCGGCGGTCCGGGAGCAGGGTCCGAGGGCGCACCGGACAGGTCACGGCGGGGGCCTCGCTAGCGCAATGCAGGCCGTGCCAACCGTGTTGCCCGAGCTGTGGATGGGCTTGGGGAGTCTCTTGGCTCACAAGCTTCGTTCCCTGCTCACGATGTTGGGGATGATCTTTGGCGTCGGCGCCGTTGTCGCGATGCTCTCGATCACAGCCGGAGCGCAGCAGGAAACCCTGCGTCAGATCGATCTCCTGGGCGTCAACAACATCATCGTCGAAGCAATTGAGGCTGTCGATCGGGAAACGCTTCTCGCGGTCCGTGAGATATCACCGGGCCTGACCTTTCGCGACTACCGCGCCCTCACCGAGAGCGTCCCGAACGTCGGGGCGATGTCGCCGCGCAAACAGTTTCATCCTACGTCGGTATTGCCGCGCTCCGAACAGGAGATGCCAACGGTGATCGGCGTTCTCCCCAATTACACCGACATCTATACCGTCACGTTGCTCGAAGGCAGGTTCTTTACTGCGGAAGAGGATTTGCGGTCAGCTCCCGTCTGTGTTCTCAGCGAACGCGCCAAGATCAGCCTGCTGGGCTACGGACCGGCCGTCGGCAAGCATGTGAAGATGGATTCGGTTTGGCTGGAAGTGATCGGAGTCATGGCTCCTCAATCTTCAGCCGAAGCCGACATCGAAGGCCTCGAAACGGACGACCAGAACAATTTGGTGGTCGCGCCCCTGAATACGGTGATGCGCCGTTTCGACGATACCAACAGTTATCTGAAGGATGAAATTGACGGAGTCTTTCTTCGCGTGTACAACGATGCCGATCCGATCGAGACGGCCGAGGTCGTGCGGGCGATTCTCACTGCGACCCACAATGACGCCGGCGATTTTGCGGTCACCGTACCCGCCGGCCTCCTTGCCCAGCGGCAGCGGACGCAGTTCATTTTCGAGGTCGTCATGATTTGCATCGCCGGCATATCGCTGCTCGTCGGGGGTATCGGGATCATGAATATCATGTTGGCCACCGTGCTGGAGCGCACGCGCGAGATCGGGATTCGTCGTGCGATCGGAGCGAGGCAACGGGATATTGTCCGCCAGTTCCTGATCGAGGCGGTTCTCATTTCGATCGCTGGCGGTCTGATCGGAATCGGAGCCGGCTTCGGAGGGTCGCTCATTATCGCCAATATCGCCGAATGGCCCACCGTCGTAACGGCCACTTCGATCGTTGTGGCTTTTGGAGTGTCGGTGTTTATCGGTTTGTTGTTTGGCATCTACCCGGCGGTGCAGGCCGCGAAGCTCGACCCCATCGAGGCCATTCGTTACGAGTAAACTGTCAGCCCCCGTTGGCTTCCCCATTGCCTCGGCATGTTTCTGTGTCGGGTTCTTGAACTGAAATACGACGCAAATGGTTAAGAGACTCATCACGTTGATCCTGGTTGGAGTCCTCTCTCTGACCGCGCAATTCAGCACGTTCCCCAGCAAGAGCTACTTTCGGCAGCAGTGGTCGAGCCCGCCGCTTAATGTGGAAATCGAACCCGTCTCGCATCTGCGGGACTTTCTCTACGACTCGAAGATCGAATTGTCGCTGCGGGCCTACCTGGAGCTGGTGATGTCGAACAATCCCGACGTCAATCTCCAGAAGCTCGCGATCATCGAACAGCGGAACAACATTCAGCGCGCCTACAGTCCTTTCGACCCGAACGTCATAGCCGACTTCCGTTCGAACCGCTCCACGACACCCTCCATCGATCAGCTCCAGGGGGCCGATGTTCGATCACGACTGAACCAGACCGGCGGCTTCACCTACAGCCAGAGCCTCGACACCGGCACCGACTACACCATCGGCTACACGGGAGGGAAGTTCGCGGACAACAGCCAGTTCGCCAACTTCAATCCCAGCATCACCCAGAGCATGCAGTTCACGGTGAGCCAGAACCTGCTGCGGGGACGCGGACGATACGTCCAGCGGATCCCGATCATGGTGGCGCAGTCGAGGTTGGCGCAGACCGAAGAGCAGGTCCGTGAGCGCATATTGACCCTGATCTTTCAGGCCGAGAATGCCTACTGGAACGCGATTAACGCTCGCGAGCGACTCAAGGTCGAGGAGAACAACCTTGAAATCTCACGAGCCTTCCTGGAACAGGAGAAACTGCGCCTGGAACTCGGGGCGATCTCTCCACTCGATATTTTCCAGCCCGAGCAGAACTTCGCCAATGCCCAGGTTCGTGTCACCCAGGAGCGCTATCGACTGCAGCAGTTCGAGGACGCCGTCCGGCGCTGGATCGGGGCCGACCTCCACCCCGACTTCCGCCACTATCCACTCGAACTGACCGAACCCGTCGAACCCCGCTTCTACATGGAGATCCCGGATCCCGAAGAAGTTGTAACTCGGGCGCTCGGTAATCGGCCTGAGCTCGCGCAGACCCGGCGCGCCTTGGAGATCGACGACCTGAACATCAAGGGCTTCACGAACGACATTCGGCCGGACCTTTCGATCAACGCCAACTATAGTTCGCAAGGCCGCAGCGGCAACTTCTTTGATCGAAGAGGACTTGGCGGTTCGATCGCTGAAATCATTCCCGGAGGCTTCCCCCAGGCCATCGATCAGCTCTTCCAGTTCCGATATCCGACCTATGGATTCGGACTCGTGTTGCAGCTTCCTCTCCGCAACCGCAGAGCCGCTGCCGACCTTGCCAATGCCGCGATTCAGAAAAAACGCAACCTCTATAACCTGCGGAGTGACGAGCAAACGGTCCGCCTGGAAGTGCTCCAGGCCATTTCCGGCGTTGAGCTCAGCAAAGCCGCGGTCAACCAGGCCAAGATCGCTCTCGGATTCGCACAAAAGCGCTTGGACGCGGAACAGAAAAAGTACGACTTGGGCGTCAACACCGCCTTCTTCGTGCTTCAGGCCCAGAATGACCTGGTGGACGCGCAAGCTCAGGTGCTCGCCCAGGCGATCGCCTATCGCCGTAGTTTGCTCACACTGCTTCAGTCCACCGGCGAGCTTCTCGGCGCGCGCAGTATCGCGCTCGGTTCCCCGTAACAGTCCGTGGTAAAAGTCCCGTGGAAGGCGCGGCGGGCTCCTGCGGTCGTTCGGCGAGAAGTGAGGAGGATGGCGATCCGGGTGATCTCCTCCGACGAACGACAAAGCTGACGGCCGCACATGTCCGTCGCCCAAAGGGTTACGCGCCGCTTCCGGCCAAAGGCACAGAGGATGCAGCGCCGTGTTCCTCGAACGACTAGCCTGCATTTCTCACCACGTGGCGAGACGAAGTGCGTGAGAAAGGCGTCAGGACGAGGCGCAAGCCGGGCGGAGGAAAAAGGCGCAAGCCGCTTGGCGCGCACAACACGGCCTTGAAGAGGTTTTTCACGAATCACGAGACACGAATCACGAATCACGGCCTTTTATCGTGTGCTTCGACCGTCGGGTGGTGAGAAATGCAGGCCAGGCGTTACTTCATAGGCCCCCGGCGCGTAACGCCGCCCGCGTGACTTTTGCCACGGGCTGTTAATGGCTGAACTGCCCTTCCCTACCCTGTCGCAGGCGCCTTCTCGACCACCCGCTCCTTTGCAGGATCGAAGTACAGGATCTTTCCGCGCCGGAAGCTCTCGACACCCATCGAGATCGTGACTTGCGCCCGGTACGCCGTGTCCGCATCCAGCACCGGTTTCTGACGCGTTCGCATGCACTCGAAGAAGTTCGACATATGCGCATCCCGTGGCGTCTCCTCCACGGGGATGTCTACCGACTGATATCCCCACTTCGACACGAACTGACTATATCGGGATTGAAGACCGGGCAACCAGGAGGTTGCCTTGCCCTTCGACCGGAAAACCCGTGAAGACGCGGAGATCGCCTACTACCGAGCCGTAGACAACCTCAAGCGAACCCTCTCCGATCCCGAAATCGAGTTCCTCTATGAGCAAAAGCCCGCAGGAATCGATCTCAAGGGACGCATCATCCTCCGGCCCGAGAAAGACGCTTCCAAGCCTCCTGTCCATTCCAGCGAGCTGCTCCAGGCGCTCTCCAGCGAAATCGCCCTTCATTCACGGCACAACCTGGTCAACGGTGTCTGTATCCAGTTCTCCTCGCACTCCTGCGAGAAATACTCCCCCTACAAGGAAATGCTTTACCTGCCGCGCTACTTCGTCAACATGACGCTGCCCCACCGCAAGAGCAGCGGCATCATATTCAGACGAAAGAACGGCGACCAGAAGCTGAGCCTGCGGGCTGACCCCGATATCGGGCTGCCCTACGGGGTCTATGCCCGGCTCGTCCTGCTGTATGTGACGACTGAACGGGTCCGTACGAAGGAGAGGGAATTCAAGCTGGGCGCGAGTTGGAGCAACTTCCTCACAAAGATGCAACTCATCAAGAACGGAGAGAAGGTCCAAGCCGTGAAGGAGCAGCTACGCCGACTATGCGGAGCCACCTACCACATCTACGAAAAAAGTCAGAATTCAGAGTCAGACAGCCACCTGCTCGTAGCCGAGAAGTGGATGCGCTCCGAAGACGGAGTGCATGTCACCTTGAGTCCGGGTTTTTTCATGATGACCGGAGATTCCATCGTGCCGCTGGAATCCCTGATCGTCCACAAGCTCAGTAGATCGCCGTTCTCGCTGGATCTCTACGCGTGGCTGTCCTACAGACTGTTCAGGCTCAAGAAAAAGACGTCCATCAGTTGGCTCGATCTTGAGCGTCAGTTCGGCTCTGACTATAGACGCCGTCGCGACTTCCGGGCCAAGTTCCAGATGTGCCTTGAGAAGGTGCTGAAGCACACCCCCCCATCTCCCGTAGTCGAGGTACGGGAGAAAGGTCTGCACCTCAGTCCTGGCCCCCCCTCCGATGTGGAATGGATGGAACGCATGATCGCTCGCGCTCGCAGCAGCACCAGATTCCCCATCATGATTTGATCGCGTCAACTGACTGCGTCACTTTGGTACCACTTTGTCGTGACGGTTTGGTCGCGCTTTGTCGTGACGGTTTGGTCCCGCTTTGTCGTGACGGTTTGGTCGCGCTTTGTCGTGACGGTTTGGTCGCGCTCGTCGTGACGGTTTGGTCGCGCTCGTCGTGACGGTTTGGTCGCGCTCGTCGTGACGGTTTAATCGCGCTGATCGTGACGGTTTGGTCGCGTTTCCCTTTTTGTAAGGTTTTCCTGAAGTTCATCCTGAAGGCCACGCGTCCGCGCGCCTAACCGATCTGTGGAAAAGTGGACAGATCTCCACACGTCGCAGCGCCTGACGGCGCTTGAGAGAGGCTCGATTCGATGCCAGTATTTGACCGGAGGTGCATATGCAATTCCCACCTTTTCACGGACCAGCAGCGCAAAGAGCTTGCTGCCTTGTCGCGCTGACCTTTCTCTCCGCCGCGCCGCTGGCAGCGACGGCGCCCACCGGCCCCTGGGTCGATGCCGTGACCACCCTACAAACTGCCTTCACCGGCGTGATCGCACGCGGCCTGAGCCTCGTCGCCATCGTCATCGGCGGCTTGATGTTCGCCTTTGGGGAAGGCGGCTCGAAACGAGCCCTGGCCGGCATCATCTTCGGCCTCGGCATGACACTCGGAGCCGCCAACTTCATTGACTGGCTCTTCTAAGGCTGCTGGCTCTTCATGTCCGCTGTCTACGGAAAACGCCCCTGGCAAGCCTGCCGTTCCCTGGCCCGCCCGCTGACCGTCATGGGCTGTGAGCGGAGGGTCTTTATCCTGTCGGCCACTTTCGGCGCCGCCACCTTCAATGTCCTCAACTCCCTTCCGGCTGGATTGTTGCTCTTTGTAACCGGCTATGTCATCGGCTGGCTGGGAACCCGCCGTGATCCGCACATGCTACAGGTCGCGCGAGCATCTTCCAACGCCAACGTCCGCTACGACCCCGCCAAGCGTCCCGCGGCCGAGGCCGAGATCGAGATTCTCAGCACTCAACCGCCAACCACATGACCCCCATCACTCAATTTTCTCGCCAGCGTTTCGACCAGGCCGGCTCGCTGGCCGACGAGCTGCCCTATTGGGGCTGGGTAGATAATCGCACCCTGCTCACCCGTCCCGGAGGCATGGTCACGCTCGCCGAGATGTTTCCCAGCGGCATCGCCGGCAGCTCGCCGGAAGACCTCGATCACGTTCTCTCATCCTGGATGCGGCTGCTCGGGCAGCTCGACGAGGACGTGCGCTTTTCCCTGATCGTCACGCGCCGTCCGGTTCCTGCCGGCGCCGTCGCCGAAATCGGCAACGAACGACTGCCGGCCGCCATCTTCCGATCCCGAGCCGATGAGATCGAGCGTCGCTCCGGAGAGCTACGCTTTTTCGCCGCATGGACCCTCGACTCGCGGCTCCAGGAAGCCCGCAGCAAAGGCGGCGTCGCCGCTTCCTGGCTGAAACGACTCACCAGCAACGGCAAGTCCCAGCGGCTCTACATGCAGGAATCGATCGCCCGCGCCTCCGAACGGCTGCAACGCATCGTCGATGCCAGCCGTGGTCTGGTCACCGATGTCTGCCCCAGCTCCATTCTCGATGAAGAACAGGCTACCGCCGTATTTGGCGACCTCATCAACCGGCCGGGAACCGTCAGCCCGGTTCACGAAGGCGGCGCCCTTCATTGGGCCTGGGGACTCTCGCAGCTCGAAGGACACCGCCGTCACCTGACACTCGACGATGAACCGCTTGCCATCTACTCGCTGCTCGAACCGCCGCCAAAAGCGACCGCCAACATTCTTTGGGAACTTCTCACGCTGCGAGCCACCTGGACCTACGTGTGGGAATGGCAGGGCTTGTCAATCGGCAAGGCACGAGGAATCATCCGCTCCGCTCAGAAGCATCACTTCTCATCGCGCTACTCGATGATGGCGCACGCCCGTGGAACGGAAGGCACCGATTCTGCTTTGGTCGATTCAGCGGCGGAGGCCGAATCATCCGCCCTGGGTGAAGCGCTGGTCGAGCTGCAAACCGACGGCATCCCCTGGGGCAAGCTCGCCGCCTCGCTCTCCATTCATGCCCCCGACCTGCAGCAGCTCGAAGAGCTCGATGCCTCCGTTGTCAAAATCTTCACCGGCCGCGATATCAAAATCCTTCGCGAAGGCTGGGGGCAACTCTCCACATGGTTCGCCCGCCTGCCCGGACAGTCGGCCAGCCGCCAATTGCGAAAGATGCCCGTATCGGCCGGAACCGCGCTTTGCTGTTCAGCCATCTTCGCTCCCGGTCGAGGCAATCCGGAGTCGAAGCACCTGGAAGCACCGGCGCTGGCAACACTGGAAACCCGCTGCGGAACCCTCTACGACCTCGATCTTTTCGGCGGAACCGACGTAGGCCACTCGCTGGTGCTCGGCTCGACCGGCGCCGGCAAGAGCTTCCTGCTCAACTTCCTGCTGGTCCACGCGCTGCGCTACAACCCGCGCGTCTGCATCCTCGACCTGGGAGGCAGCTACCGCAACCTGACGCAAATGCTCAACGGGAGCTATCTGCGCCTCGATGGCACCGGAGGCGGCACACCGCTACACCCGTTCACCCTGCCTCACGGCAACCGCAGCTTCGAGTTTCTCACCGGCTGGATCACGCAACTGCTCGCGATCGGTGGCTACAACCCGACCGGCGATGACACCACCGACATTCGCGCACGCATCGAGGACGTGTACGGCATCCCCCCCAAGCAGCGCCGCATGAGCTCGCTCGTCGAAACCCTTCCGCCGAGAATGAAAGCCGCCATGTCCCGCTGGACGGGTGCCGGACAGTGGGGAAAAATCTTTGACCTGGCTGGTGAGGGCAAAGAAATCGACGGTTCCGATTGGCAGGTTGTCGATCTGACCGGAGCCAAACAGTTTCCCGATCTGGTGTCCGCCGCCCTCACCTATTGCCTGGAACGCCTGAGACTAGAGCTCGAGCGTTCCGATGAAACCACCCGCCTGAAAATCCTTGTGGTGGACGAAGCCTGGCGCTTCCTGGCCGAACCCGCCACGGCCAACTATCTCGCCGAGGCCGCGCGGACCTGGCGCAAGCGCAACGCCGCGCTGATCCTCGCCACGCAATCCGTCTCTGACGTTGCCGACGGGTCCGCCACCGATGCGCTGATCGAATCGATCCCCAACCGCCTGTTTCTCTCGATCCGAGACCTGACCTACGAAGCCGCCGCGCGGCTGCAGTTGTCCGATGCCGAAACCGTCCTGATCCGCAACCTGATTCCCAAGCGCGAAGTCTACGCCCGCAATCCCACTGATCGCGAAGTGCTCTCCCTCAACGTGGACAAGCGCAGCTACTGGATGTTCACTTCCAACCCCATCGAGGAAGAGAAGCGTTCCGCCGCGATCGAGCGCACCGGAGATCTCCAGCAAGCCATCGAGGAGCTGGCGCGAGGAAGCTGAACCCATGCCCTGGCGGATCGCAACCGGACTGAGCCTGATCTTTTGGGTGATCGCCGTCCTTCTCGTCGGCGAACGGCTCAAGTACCTGGAGCCGTATGCCGAGCTGCTTTTCGCCCACTACGCCTGGAGCGTCAGCCTGTATTTGATGACGGCCGTTGTCACCCTCTACGCCTTCATCTACTGGCTGGCGCGGCGCGCCGGCCTGGGCGACCTGGGCGGCAAGCTCAAGCTGGTGGACAAGCGGCTCGCTGCCGGCGAATCGCACGATGCCGAGCTCGCACGGCGCCTGCAGCGCGAGCGGAAAGGCGATCTCGAATGACAGGCCGATCCTGCCGCTTCTGCGGCTGTAACGATTTCAACGCCTGCATCGAACCGGACGGTTTTCCCTGTTGCTGGGTTGATGCAACCCTTTGCTCTTCCTGTGCTTTCTTCGCACAAGGCGACAGGCTGATCTTACTCGAAGAAGCTGAGGACTTCAGCGGAAAGGAGGCTACTTGACCGGCTTCGCCAATTGTCATGGGACCGTACTCTCTCCAATGACGCTAGTACCCTTCGAACACAACCATTGGTGCATCCTGAGCCTCGACGAGCGGGAGCAACACTTCGCCGAGGCTAAGGAGGATGACTCTTGCGAGGCCGCGACCTAAAGAAAAGCAACGGGGCTCGCTCTCGTCGAGCGGGCCCCGTCAACTTCAAATCCGTCCCCCGCCCACCCAACTCGCAGCGCGATGACGCTCGCAAGCCCAACAGAACCAAAACCCCTCAGCGCTCCGCTCGTAAGCAGCCTTCCAACGAACGCCGCTTCACCCGCCGTCGCATGCGCACTCGCGACCGCATCGACATGACCGAGCGGAAGCGTTCCGCTCTCGATGACGTAGCCACGTTTCGCGTCGTCAGCATTCGCGATCTGGTCGAGCAGCGTTTCGGCGGCAACGCCTTCGCTGCCCGGCAGGGCATCAATGACCTCAAAGACGACGGCATGATCGACGAGCACACCATCAGCACCAAGAGCGGTAAGACCTTTCGGGTGCTCACCGCAACCGACGAGGGACGCAAGACGGCATGGAACAGTCGCAGTCATCCCCAACAGCGCTATTGGAGCCGCCTCGCCAAGCCAGCGGAAATCCGCCACGACACCGCCGTCTACCGAGCCGCCCGCAGCGAAGTCGCCAAGCTCGAAAAATCCGGAGCGAAGGTGAAGCGCATCCAGCTCGATTACGAAATGAAGTCCAGCGTATCGAAAATCGCCGAGGCAGCCCGCAGCAAGAAAGGCGAGAAGGCCGCTCATGACGCCAAGCTCGAAGCCGCACGCAACATGAACCTGAGCTGCGACGAGCTGGGCAAGGTCCACTACCCCGACGCCCGCATTGAATACCAGGATCAGGAAGGCAACATCGGCCGTGTCGATGTCGAGGTTACCAGCGGCAACTACCGCACCAAGAGCCTTCAATCCAAGCTCGCCGCCGGCTTCAAGATGTACGCCAACGGCGCCGCCGCAACTCGCCGTCTCTCTTCCGCCCTCGTCATGAGTGATTCCAAAAAAGGAAGCGGCGGCAGCAATAAAAACCGTGATGAGGAGCTGTTCGAGCTGTGAGGTTCCCCCACCTGAACGACCGCGCCGAGAAGCTGGCAGATTCGCTGGATCTGCCAGCAGAGCTGTCGGAATGGCTCGCCGTCACGGCTCTCCATTCCGGCTGCTTTCTTCGCAACCAGCTTCTCGTCTACAAGGGCTTCAACGATGAAACGGTTACAGGAGCTGCTCGAAAAACAACCACGCGTTTGCTTCGCCTCCTTTCCGATCGCCAACTCATCACCGAAACCCCCGCAAAAGCATTCGGTTTGCTTGCCCGCGTCACCAACAAGTCCATCTACCGGCTTCTCGAAGTCAGCGACATCCGCCATCGCCGCATGGCGAGCTGGTCGCTCATTTCCCGCCGCCTGCTTTGCCTCGACTATGTTCTTGACCATCCGGAACTTCCCTGGCTGCCCACCGAAAACGAGAAAGTCTCCTGCTTCGACGCACTTCGTATCGAACGCTCCAAGATGCCCTATCTACTATGGAAAGGCCCTCACGGGCAGACCATACGCCCCTTCGGCAACAAGCACCCCATCGCCGTCGATGCCCGCTCTCCGCGAGCTGTTTTCGTCTACGCCGACTCTCAGGAACAATCACCACAAGGCGTGCGGAGCTGGCGCAGGGAACACACCCCTTTGTGGACTGCTCTCCACCAACAAGGCTTTCGCATTGAAATCGTTCATGCCAGCTTCAATCCTCGGCTCTCCGATCGTGTGAGCCGAGTCTTTACTAGCTGGCAACACACTCCGGTTTCATCATCCACCGGCACGAACATCGAGGCCGAACTGCAACTCGTTCAAGAAGCGATCCGCAGCAACGACGACGCTGCTCTTGCCATTTACGGTGGCTTCAATGGTGCGCTGCGAGCATCCAATGCTCTCAAGAAGCGACTTCAACAAATCACTGAGTCCAGCACCTTCTCCGCCACCTATTCGACCTGGCTCTCCAAGCGGATCGCGCAGGCCGCCAGCAACCCCAACCCCTACGGCTCTCGCCAAGCTCATCTCTGACAGCGAAAGGCTTTTCTCTCCACCCATGAACCCTTCGAAACGTATCTCAGCACACTTCAACACCGCCTTGATCGCGGTTGTTTTTCTTCTCCTCACGCCGTCCCTCTCCGCACAGAACAGCGGTCGCGGCTTTTTCAAAGCCCATAGCGGAGCCTCGCTCAACAGCTCCGGCATGAATCTCACCAACGCGGGCGGCTTCGGCCTTCGCCTCACCGATTTTCTCGACGTGTATGCCGAAGCCGGCACGATGAGGGACGTGATAACTCCCGCCCTTAACAACGAGCTCGCTGCCACCGCCAATCGGATTACGCAGAACTTCAACGTTCCCCTCGAACTCAGCGGAACGCTGTCCGCCCAATACGCTCTCATCGGTTCCCGCGTGACCGTCCCGCTTCGCAGCGTCGTGACCCCCTTCTTCGAAATCGGCGGCGGCGCGGCCAGCCTTTCCTACGACATTCAGTCCAGCATCGGCGGAGTGGTCCATTCGCCCTTCTTCCGAGAGGAGTTCCGCGATCTTCTCGAAGTGAGCATGATGCTCTCCGCAAGCGCCGGCGCACACCTGGCCGTGACCCGCCGCTTCGGTTTCGACTTCGCTTACCGCTACTTTCGAATCTCATCCTCCGCCCCCGGCGTTTCCGGCAATCAGTTCTACGCCGGCATCGTCTACCGCTTCTGAGGCCCTCCATGAAACCTGTTGACTTCATTACCGATATGTACCTGCCCGACGACCTTGTGGCCCTCGTTCTTGTTTCCCGCGAAGAAGAGGACAAGACCCAACAGCGCATCTGGAGCGCCAAGAAGGCCGCCGCCGATGAGGTACAGAAATGGCTCAAGTACTCCAACACCCACGGCTACGACATTTACATCGGCATGAATCCCCTCAAGCCCGGCTCGCGCAGCCGTCACAAGAATGACGTTCTCGAAGTCCGCCGCGTCTACCTCGATCTGGACGAGGACGGCGGCTCGAAACTCAAAGAGGTTCTCCAGGACGGTTTCCGAGGCAAGATTCCCATTGCCTCCTACATCATCAACACCTCACCCGACCACTATCAGATGATCTGGAACGTCGAGCCCGGTTCCTTCACTCCCCAGGAAGCCGAGTCATTGCTGCGCGGCCTCGCCACCAAGTACGGCGGCGACCGCGCCGTTACCGATGTTTCCCGCGTCTTGCGGCTTCCCGGCTTCAAGCATCGCGGCAAGGATACCTGGATCACGATGAGCTCCACGTCTTCGAAAAGGAGCCATAAGTCGGACTGGCCCGATGCCCTCTTCCTGGAGGCCAGTCGCCCTGCAACCACCGAGCGCAGCAGCTCGTCTCCACACCGCGCGGGCGGAGATACCTCGCCCTCCGGACGCGATTGGGGCTGGACGAAAGACCAGCTCCGCGACGGCGTTCCCGCCGATAAGGTGGAGGCCGAACTCGCCAAGTCCCGTCTCGACAAGCGCGATCCCGCCGACTACGCCAAGCGCACCGTGACCCGCGCCAACGAAGCCCTGCGGTTGAAGCTGGAACGATGAAACGCCAACTGTCTCCCTACGCCCTCGGCTTCATCCTGCTGGCCGAAGGCTGGGCCTCGCTCGGAACCGAAATCCTGGCCCTGCGCCGCATGACGCCTTGGGCCGGCTCCTCGGTTGTCGTTACCTCGATCCTGCTGTCGGTCTACCTGGCCGCGCTGGCCGCAGGCTACCATCGCGGCGGCCGTCTTGCTCGACACGACGAGCCCCGTCGACGGCTTGGGCTGCGCCTTTCCGCCGCCACCGTTTGGGCCGCCTTCTGGCTGTCGGAACCCGGCGTAATGCTGGCATTCTCCCTGCCGCTGTCTCCGCTGCTGCAAACCTTCGCCTACTCGCTGCTCGGCATCGCCCCGGTGGGCTGGCTGCTCGCCGAATGCGTGCTGCTCGCCCATGCCTGCGCTCCCCCCCGCGAAGCCTCCGAACGCGCCGGAGGCGTTTTCGCCCTGTCCACCATCGGCAATGTCGCCGGCGCCCTGACGGCCACCTTCCTGCTACTGCCCACGCTGGGGCTGGCGGCGGCCGTTTTCGCCGTCATCGCGGCTACGGCCGCGGCCGCCCTGCTGGCTTCGCCGCGCACCGTTTCCGTCCACGCCTTCATCTTCGCCGCCTGCTGGCCCGGCCTCGATCTATGGGTCGAAGCCACCTATTACGTCGCTCGCAACGCCTATGCCGACTACCGCATCGTCGAGATCGATGACGACGCCCGCATCCTCTCGATCAACAACCAATCCGCTTCACGGCACGACCCCCAGGGCAAGGGTTGGGCCTACGCTGAACTGCTCGAACGCACGCTTTGCGGCGCCGGCGAACATCGCGTGCTCGTTCTCGGCGCGGCCGGCATGACCATCGGCCAGGGGGCGCCCTGCGAGCTCGATCTCACCTTCGTTGACATTGACCCCGCTCAGGAACGGATCGCCTCCGAGTTCCTCGCCGTTCCCATGGGAGAAGCCGGGGCCTTCGCCGGCAAGGACGCCCGTGCTTTCCTGCGCGACGATCCCGGCAACTGGCAAGCGATCGTCATCGACGCTTTTACCAACCCCCGCTCGATTCCACGCCACCTGCTCACCACCGAGTTCCTGTGCCTGGCTCGATCGCGCCTCTCTGACGGCGGCTCTCTCTATGTAAACCACACCACCTACCCCGGCGAAGAGCTCTTCATCACGCGCGCCGAGCGCACCCTGCGCAGCGTTTTCGCCGCATGCACCGTTCGAGCGGCCCAGCTTGGCGAAAGCATAGCCTGGCACGAAGAGGCTTCCTTCGACCGCAACCTGCTCTTCCGTTGCCCCAAAAATCCCCTCGACGGCGACCGCGCGATCTATTCCGACAGCGTCTCGCGGGCCGACCTGGACCGCTCTCTTCACTTGCGCAAAAGTCAAGACCATCGAACAATGTTGAACAAAGGAGGCAGCACCCATGAGTAAGCCCCTTACCTTTCAGGAACGCATCGGTCCGGACGGCCAGCCCGTTCAGGTTCCCGTCATTCCATCCGACGCCACGCCCGCCGAAATCGAGGCGATCGTTTCCGAAGAAGGCCAGGCCGTCATGACTGACGAGCAGCAGGCCGCCTTCGACAAATACGTCAGCGAGGGAGTCACTCGCGATGGCCGCGTCCGCTAACGACATCGACGCCGTTGACGAGTTCGGCGATACAGCCTTGCACCGCGCGGCCGACAACGGCTCCGTCCAGCGGATACACCGTCTTGTCCGCCAGGGCGCCAACCTCGAAGCCCGCTCCGAGGACGGCGCTACCCCGCTGATCGGAGCAATACGAAACGATCATCCTGAAGCCGTTGCGCGCCTTCTCGAAGCCGGCGCGCTCGTTGACGCCCGCGACAACAACAACAACACTTGCCTGCACTATTCAGCCAGCGCACGCAATCCCGAGCTGACAGCCCGCTTGATCGATCTCGGCGCAGACAATCACGCTCGCAACAACGACCAGGCAACTCCGGTCCACGCCGTCGTAGAGTATCCATCGCACATCGAACCCGATCAATCCTCGATCGAAACCGTAGACGTTCTGCTGCGCGCCGGCAGCAACATCAATTCCCAGGACAAGGACGGTAACACCGCCCTGCACTATCTCGCGGACGGCCGAATCGGTGGTGCCCGCCAAATCACGCAAGCCCTTCTCGATCGCGGCGCCCGGACCGACCTGCCCAACCGCCAGGGACTCACCCCCATCGATGTCGCCTCTGGCGACCGCGACGGCATCGAGCGTCAGTACGCCCGCACGGTGCTCGACACGATCCAGCAACACCTGAATCCGGATCACTCCCGCGAAGAACCCGTCCCGGCCTTCGAGGAACACCAGGCCCACGAGCTCGGCGCGCAGTTCGATTCCGTGAGTGAACGCTTTTCCGGTGAGCATATCGATCACTACGGCGATGAAGAGTTCGGCAGGGAACCGCCGTCCCCGTCCCGCAGCGCCTTTCCGGACGGCATCACGGACCTCCACTCCGCCGCCGCCAACGGCCTCCAGGAACACACCGCCACACTGCTTCGCCAAGGCGCCAATCCCAACCAGCCCGACGAGTACGGCAACACCCCCCTGCACAACGCCGCCTACGTGAACGCCACCGAAATCGCCGATCGACTGCTCGACGCACAAGCCGATCCCAACGCCGTCAACCGCGACGGCAACACGCCGCTGCACATCGCCATCCACTTCTCCGGAGAAGGCGACTATCAAGCCACGATCGAACGTCTTTTGAACGCCGGCACCGACCTCAACCTCCGGAACTCTCTCGACGGCTATACGCCTCTGCACGTCGCGGTCCGAGAAGCCTTTCACGGAACCGCTGGAGAGCTTCTCCGTCGCGGCGCCAACCCGAACATCCAAGACCACGAAGGCCAGACCCCGCTGCACACCGCATCCCGGCTGGAAACCTCCCATTGCGCTGACACGCTGCTGCGCGCCAATGCCGATCCCAACATCGCCGATCGCAACGGCAATACGCCGATGCACATTGCCGCCCTTTCCAATTCTTCCGAAGTCATCAACACCCTTGTTGAAGCCAACGCTCATCAAGACATTCGCAACGCCGAGGGCCGCACGCCGCTTGCGCTTGCCTATGAGTCGCAAGCGCACGAAGCCGTAGCCCGTCTTGAGAATGCCGGCGCCGTTCGCGACAACCGAGATTCCATTGCCAAAACCGGCATGAGCCTGCAAGACCTCGATTACGCCGATCGCATGGGCGAAGAGTCGCCGCTCCATATCAGCGCCGCCGCCGGCGATCACGAGAAAGTCGATAGCCTTCTCAAGCACGGCGCCAACCCCAACGAATTCGATGCCAACCACCGCTCACCTCTGCATGAGGCCGTCGATGCCGGCTCGCTTGAAACCGTGGATCGCTTGCTCGAAGGCGGCGCGAATCCCAACCAACAGGACTCCTACCTCGGCCACTCTGCTCTGCATCGCGCCGTGCAAGCCCAATCGCAGCCGATCACGGAACGCCTGCTGAAATCCGGAGCCAACCCTAACCTCCGCGATGGTGAAGGCGACACCCCCCTCCACAGCGCTCTCAAAATCAGCACCGACAAGGATCATCAACTTCCCACCATCAACACCCTTCTCGCTCATGGAGCCAATAGCAATCTTCCCGATCGTCTTGCCAAGCACACCCCCCTGCACCTTGCCGTCGAAAGAAACAATCTCCAAGCCAGCCTACGCCTGATCGAAGGCGGCGCCGACCCGAATGCCCGCGACCGCGCTGGATATACCCCTCTCTACCTTGCTGCGCGGCAATCGTCGTCCATGACCCAGCAGTTGCTGGTCTCCGGCGCGAGCCCACATATCAGCAACTCCCAGGGCTACACTCCGCTGCATGCAGCCGCACTCAGCGGCCGTTCCGATTCCGCCGAACGATTGCTGGACGCCGGAGCCGACCCCAACAGCCGCACCGATCATCAGCAGACGCCGATGCACTTCGCGGCGCACAGCAAATCGCCCGAGACGGTCGATCACCTGGCCGCAGCCGGCGGCGATCCCAACGCCCGCGACGAGAACGGTTCGACGCCGCTTCATTGCGCCGCCCTCAAGGACAGCATCAAGACCATCGACCGCTTGTTGGAGGCCGGCGCCGATCCGACCATTCGTTCTGAGAGCGATCTTCAAACACCCCGGGAACTAGCTCATAAGCACGACTTTGTCGAAACCACCTGGCGCCTTGGCAGCGCGGAAATAGCACGCCAGGGCCACGCGCCCCGCCGCAGCACCATGTTTCGCATCCAGAGGTTCATCAACCGATTCAGACCTTACGAAAAAGACGTTCCCGACGAGGTTGCGCACGGACTAAAAGAAACAGAAGACAGCGCCGCCATGAGTCCCAAGATCATCGAACTGCGAATGAAGGAGTATTACCAGCAGAACCCCCACCTGAAGCAAACCATTCCAGGTGAGTCCAAGTCGCCGGGCGGCGAATCCGCTGCGCGGAAACCCTCCGCCGATCAACGCCCGGACAAGGCTCACTCCACGGATGAATCACATGCAAAGCAGCAGCATCCCAAGGAGAAAACCATGCCGGAACCCCATTGGACCAACAGCAAGAGCGCACGGCAGTTCACCGAACAGGTTGCCGAGCGCGTCGCCAAGCAAGTCGAGAAAGGCGAAGCCCCCTGGCAAAAAGGATATGACAAACCCAATCCTGAAAACTTGCAGCCCTTCAATCCTGCAACCCTGAAGCGCTTCAAGGGCATCAACGCCGTTCAACTGCAATCCGCAGCCCAGGAGAAGGGCTACAAAGACCCTCGCTGGATGAGCTTCCGCACCGCCAACCGCATCGGCGCGAAAATCCGCAAGGGCGAGAAAGGAACGCGCGTCGAGTACTTGCGCTTCCCCCCGAAAACCCAGGACAAGGACAAGGCCGCGCCCGACGCCGCCTCCGGCGCCGACAGCAAGGAGAAGGAACAGCCCAACATCACGCACAGCACGTATGTCGTGTTCAACGCCGAGCAAATCGAACGCATGCCGGCTCTGGAACAACAGCTCCCCAAGGAGCCTCAACAGCACGAAATCTGCGAGCGCACCGAGCGCATGCTGCAGGATTCCGGAGTGAAGATCGAGCAGCCCCCCAACGGCGAGGCGCACTCCTACTACGACAAGCAGAAGGACGCCATCGTGATGCCGGAAATGGAGAAGTTCAAATCCCCGGAAGCCTTCTACGGCAACGCCGTGAAGGAGATGGCGAACCGCGAAACCGAAAAGCGCATGGACAGCCGCACCGAGCCGCAGAGCGAAGCCCTGCAGCACAGCTCGATCGCCCGCCGCAACATGCGCAGCGAGATGGCCTGCCACACCATCAGCGCGAAACTGCATCTTCCGAAGGAGTCCACCGGCGAGCGCCACAAGGCGCAGTGGGCGGAAACCATCCGCAAAAACCCCAACGAACTGCGCTTCGCCGCTCGCGACTCCGACCGCATCGCCGACAAGGTGCTTGAGCACGACCGGCCTCAGCTTCGCCTGCCGACCGAACCCTCCCGCGCCGCCGTCGCCGCTCCGGCCACCCCCGAAAGGATGCAGGAAACGCAACGCCAGCTCCAGCAGCCGCAGCAGGAAATGGCCGCCGTCAGCCGCTAGCTTCATTCGAGGTTCGATATGCCCCTTCGCAAGTGGACCGCCTCACAAAGCGCCCGCAGATTCGCCCGAGAGGTGGTAGATCGCCTGACCGGCCAGATTTACGGCAACCGCGCACCCTGGCAGAAGCAATGGAAACACCCCAGCGGTTCCGATCTACCACCTTTCAACCCCACCATCGACAAGCGCTACAAAGGGCTCAACGGCATCCAGCTTCGCTGTGTCGCCGAAGAGAAAGGCTACAGCGATCCCCGCTGGATTACCTCCGCCGCAGCTCAGAAAATGGGCGCTCACGTCCGGTCCGGAGAGAAGGGAACCACCGTCGAGTTTCACCGCTACGGCTCACACCAAGGCTCGACCCATCACACCTACACCGTGTTCAACGCCGAGCAGATCGACGGCATGCCCCCGCTCGAAAAGCACTTGCCCCAGGAACCCCGCGATTGGGAAGTCTGTGAACGCGCCGAACGCATGATCCGCAACACCGGCGCTCAAGTCGTGACACACGACAAGGACTACTCTGTCTACGACGACAAGAGCGACACCGTCGTTCTTCCCCACCAGGAAAAGTTCAAATCGCCGCAGGACTACTACTCGCACGCCGTTGCCGAATTGAGCAAGTGGACCGGCCACAAGGACCGCTTCGATCGCGAATCCCTGCACTTCCGCAAGGATTACGACGAAGAGTTCGCACGCGAATACATGCGCGTCCACATCGCCACGATGAACGTCTGTTCGGAGCTTCGCCTTCCCTACAACCAGATGGCTGCCGGTCAGGAGCAAGCGTGGGGCTCTGCCATCAACTACAACCCTGACGAGCTGCGCAGCGCCGTCCGCGACGCCGATCGCATCAGCCACTACCTGCTGCAGCACGCTCGCGATCCGGATCGCGGCCTCGACGTCAATCAGGTTCCCCGCGTAGCGTGCGGTGTGGACGAGCTTCCCGATCGCAACATCTCGACGCGCAGAGAACCGGCTCCGATCGAATACGACCAGAGCCAGGCTGAGCACATGGAAAAGCTGCGCGACATGCCGAAGCCGTTTATCAGCTATCCCCACGGAGCGAGCGGCGCTTACGCCAAACCCTCCAACGATCGCAGCGACGACACCTTCAGCCGTTAATCCCCTCCAGGTTTCCTCCGTCTCGGGTTCTCCGCTTTCCGCCAACAGCCAGTGAGCGGAAAGCTCCCAACCCTTATCCGACAGGAGGACTTCACCCGTCATGAAGAAACACAAGAGAGGCAACAGTGCGCGGCAGTTCGCCGAGAAAGCCGCCGAGAAGATCATCGAGCAGCTCAAGCAGGGAGTCGCTCCCTGGCAGCGTGGTTGGGACAAGCCGGCAGCCGCCGATGTTCCGCCGTTCAATCCCGTCACCGGCACCCGCTATCGCGGCCTCAACTCGCTGGTGCTCTCCGCCGAAGCGGGCGAGCGTGGATACGGCGATCCCCGCTGGACCACCTATCGCGGCGCGAAGAAGATCAACGCCCAGGTCACCCGAGGCGAGAAGGGCGTGACGGTCGAGTACTGGAAGTTTCCCAGCAAGGAGCAGGAAGACCGCGTTCGCGAAGCGATCGCTGCCGGCAGGGAGCATGAAGAGCTGAAGATCATTCACCGCCTCTACACGGTGTTCAACGCAGAGCAGATCGAGGGCATGCCTTCGCTCGAAAGCACGCTTCAGAATGCGAACGAATGGGAAGCCTCCGAGCGCGCCGAGCGCTTGCTGCAGGCATCGGGTGCGAACATCCAGCACCGAGGCGGCAACCGCGCCTTCTACCGTCGATCCGAGGACTTGATCGTGCTGCCGAAGCAGGACCAGTTCCACTCATCCGAAGCCTACTATTCGACGGCCCTTCACGAGCTCGGACACTGGACCGGCCACAAGAGCCGGCTCGATCGCGAGGAGCTGATGCAGGGCGGCTTCGGTTCGCCCGAGTACGCCAAGGAAGAGCTCCGCGCAGAGATGACTTCCTTCACCGTCAACGGCATGTTGGGGCTGCCGCACGATCCCGGCTCGCACGCATCTTATGTCGGCTCCTGGATCAAGACCCTCCAGGACAACCCCAACGAGCTGCGCTACGCCGCTCGCGACGCCGGCCGCATGGCGGATTACATCCTTCAATTCGACCGGCAACCGTAGCGTCAACCGGCCGAAACGTCCCGCGAAGCGGGTTCTTCCTCATGATTTTGACGTTCCCTGACAATTTCATACCACCAACTAGCAACATTCTCATTCGTAAGTTGATTTCCTGATTTCGATACTTGCCTTCTGATGCCGCGTTATAAGAGACTAACGCGGCACAGCAACGCGGCATTATCGATTTACCTTATCTTCTTGCACCCCATGTAGTTAACCCGTTTTACTCACCCCGTCCGTGCTTTCGGAACGGGGGTTCGTGTTCGTGTAGCGACCCCCCCCTTTTTGCCATTCAGCAGTACTGCTCTCGGGCCTACGGCCCTCATTCCGGGGGGTCGCTACACGATTGATCGATCCCTGCGGGAAGGCCAACGCGCTTCGCGCTGAATCCCCCCTACCCCCTGCTGAACAAAACGCTCGGTCGCTCATTTTTCAGCACTTTCCCGTTTTTCGATTCAGCACCTGTCAGCGTTTTGACCCCGAAAACTGCTGAATGCACCCCTTTTCAGCCGGATTCTGCCCGTTTCGCAGGCTTCACGTGCGAATCCGCTTGCTCCGTCCACGACGCAGCCCTTCTCTCTCGGCCCCGTCGGCCGTCCCCTCGCACATCAGCCGTTCTCTCGTAGGGGTTCTCCGCTTTCCGCCAGATTGCGGCGAGCGGAAAGCTCCCAACCCTTACCGCCAGGAGGTCACTCCATTGGCAATGTCCGACTACCGGTTCCGCGAGGACGGCCGCCCCCGCCTGATCCACTTCTCCGGAGGCCGCACATCGGCCTACCTGTTGTTTCACACCCTCGAAGCCTACGAAGGCTCGCTCCCCAACAGCATCCGCGTCGTGTTCTGCAACACCGGCAAGGAACGCGAGGAGACGCTGATCTTCGTCCGGCGTTGCTCCGATGAATGGAACGTCGAAGTCACCTGGCTGGAGTACGACTTCCGCGCCGGCGCACGAGGCGGCCGTCACGATCCCAAGCACGCTCACCGCATCGTTGACTTCGACAGCGCAGCCCGCAACGGCGAACCTTTTGCGGCCATGCTGAGCGCCAGCTCGATCCTGCCGAACGTGTCCCTGCGTAAATGCACCAGCGAGTTGAAAGTCCGGACCTCGGAACGCTGGGCGCGGCGCACGCTCGGTTGGAAGAAGCCGCTCGACGTTCTCGGCATCCGCTACGACGAGCCGAAGCGCTGGCGCAAGGCGCTGTTCGAGGAATGCCAGACCGAGTATCCCCTGGTGGGCGCCAGGGTCACGAAGCCCATGGTCGATGCCTTCTGGTCGCGCCATCCCTTCGACCTCGGCATTCCTTCCCGACTCGGCAACTGCGATCTTTGCTTCATGAAGGGCAAGCGCAACCTCGTTCGCACCATCAGCAAGGAACCCGATCGCGCCCACTGGTGGATCGATCACGAACAGAAGATTCTTGAGAGCTTCGGCCGCCGCGTCCGAAAGTCCGAGATGGCGCAGTTCTCGATGCGCTACACCTACCGCGAGCTTCTCGAGGAAGCCTTGATCCCCAACCCGCAGCTCACGCTCATCGATGTGGACGACGATGCGGGAATCTCCTGCTTTTGCGGCGATTGACCGCCGCCTTCTCTCGCTCGTAACAGCACGCTCCGCTTTGCTGATTCGCCAACTGCTGGCATCCTTGAAGCATGAAGTTCGCGCTTCCCTGGATTGCCGGCTTTCTTCTCTCCCTCTCACGCTGGCGTTGGGAGCCTTTTCCCGGCGCCGGCTCGAATCCGTTCCTCGATATGATCGAGCTGAACGATCCGTTTCTCTTCCACTGCATCATCGGCTGGTACTATCTCGCGCCGTGGGCCGCAGCCGGCGTGGGCGGAGCGTTGCTCCTTTCCATGTGGCAAATCTGGTTTGCCGGCATGGGCGGCATCGAAGGCGCTCGCGGTTCTCTCCCGCCCTGGCCTGCCTCCAGCAAGGATGAATCGATCTCGCTGGTGATCGGCGAAACCCATCACCGCACCAAGCCGGTCGAATCCGAAACCCCCGACTGGCTTGTCCTTTCCGAGAAAGGGCTCTTCACCGGAGTCGCCGTGGTCGGAGCCATCGGCACCGGCAAGACTTCGGCCTGCATGCAGCCCTTCGCCGAACAGCTCTTCGGCTGGCAAGCTCACGACCATCGGCAAAAAGCTGCCGGATTGGTGCTCGAAGTCAAAGGCGACTTCTGCTACGCCATCCACGATCTGCTGAAGCGCAACGGCCGTGGGGACGACTACCTCGAAATCGGCCTCAACAGCCATTGGCAGTGGAACCCCCTCGATGCCGACTGGATGGACTCCTACTCGCTCGCCTACAGCGTCGCCGGCCTCATGAATCAGCTCTTCGGCCGCGGCAAGGAGCCCTTCTGGCAACAAGCCTCCACCAACCTCATCCGCAACATCATCGAGCTCTTCCGCGTCACCACCGGCTGGGTCACCTTCAAGGACGTGTACAACTGCGCCATCTCTCCCGTTCTTCTCGGCAAGCTGATTACCGAAGCCCGGCAACAGGCGCAGCCTCCCGAAGAGACGAAATCCCGTTTGGTGATCCCTCGCTGGGCTCTCGCCGCCCATCAAGAAGCTCTCAGCCAGTGGGACTGGCGCGAGCAGAACAGCGAAGAGCAGTCCGCTTTCGAGGACTCCGAATTGCTGGAGGCCCTCGTCAAGCTCGGCATCGATCACCGCGTTATCGATCCGCCCCCGAAAAAAATCAACCCCCGCCTGGAGCGCCTCGAAGCCATCGAACGCTGGTACAACCACGATTGGACTCAGATCGATCCGAAACTGCGCACCTCGATCGTCGAAGGCGTTTCCGTTTTCCTCGGCCTCTTCGACACCCCCGACGTGGCCCGCATCTTCTGTCCCCCGAAACCCGATCATCAACCCAAGGCGCTTGCCGGCACGAACGGAGCCATCGCAACCGCCACGCAGATCGCCACTCTGCAACCTCTTCCTTCCCTCATGTCGCTGATCGATTCCGGCAGAGTGATCTGCCTCAACATGCCGGCTTCCAGCAATGCCGCTCTCGCACGAGCGATCGGCGTGCTTCTCAAGCAGTGCTGGCTCGGCGCACTGTTGCTGCGCCCCGCGCTGATGCGAAGCTCTCCCAACAAGTATTTCAGGCCGGCCATCTTTCTCTGTGACGAGTACCAATCATTCGCCACCGTGGGAGAGGCCGATCCCTGCGGCGACGAGAAAGCGTTCGGTCTTTCGCGTCAATCTCGCTGCATCCCGATCGTCGCCACTCAGTCGATTTCCTCGCTGCGCTCCGTCACCGGCAGCGGCGAAGCCTGGCGCACCCTCTTCCAGAACCTGAGAACCAAGGTCTTTCTCTCGCTCTCGGACGATTCCTCCGCCCGCATCGCTTCGGAAATGTGCGGCCAGGTCGAGGTTCTCAAGACCGCATACTCCTTCAACGAATCCACCCCGAAGGCCGGGATCTCCCTTTTCAGCGGAGCGCCCGGCGGCGGCAAGTCCTCGCTCGGAGTCTCCAAGTCGTTCCAGGACCGCATGGAGCCGCTGTTTCGGCCGAAAGCGTTTTCCGAACTCGACACCGGACAGGCGATCGTGCTGCCCTACGACGGCAAGAAGAATCAGTCCGCCCGCCGCTGCTACCTCAAGCCGTTCTACCTGCCGCGTGATCTCAGCTACTTCCGCCAGAAGGAGAGGGGAATGATATGAAACTTTCCCTGGACGAAGTGCTGTCTGCCCTTCCCGAGCGGCTCCAAAAAGTCTTTGAGGATGGGACCGTCACCGAGTTGATGATCAACTCTCCCGACTCGGTCTGGTTTGAGAAGCAAGGCTGCCTCTACCCCGTCTACACCGACAAGACGCCCAGGGCCGAGGCGCTCACCGAGCGGATGCTCGATGCCACCGTCAAGCGCATCGCGAGGCCGCTGGGGTTCGACGCCGACAAGAAATCTCCCATCGTCGATGCCCGCCTGCCCGATGGCTCGCGGGTCGCCATCGCTTGCCCGCCCATCACCGAGAGCTTCGCTCTCTCGATCCGGCGCTTCGGCAGCCGGCCCTGGACGGCCGCCAAGCTGGTTGAATCAGGCTCGCTTCCGGCCGAAGTCCTCTCCCTCATCGCCAGTGCCTTGAACCAGCGCGAGAACGTCATCATTTCCGGGGGGACCGGGACCGGCAAGACCACCATGCTCAGCGCGTTGGCCTCGCTGATCAACGAGGAAGAACGCATCGTCTCGATCGAGGACACCCGCGAGCTTCATATCCCCGCTCCGAATTGCCTGCGCCTCGAAGCCAAGAAGTCGCGGAAAGAGGAAGAAGGCCCCAACGTCACCATCCGCGACCTCGTTCGCCATGCGCTGCGCCACCGTCCGGACCGGCTCATCGTCGGCGAGGTTCGCGGCGAGGAAGCGCAAGACCTTCTCGAAGCCCTCAACACCGGCCACGGCGGTTCGATCTCGACCGTCCACGCCAACTCCGCCCGCGCCGCTCTCACGCGGCTCGCCACCTGCGCCCTGCAGTCGAAAGCCGCCCCGCCGTGGGACGTGATCTGTGAGCACGTCGCCCTGGCGGTCCAGTACGTCATCCACCTGCGGCGCTCGGCCGACGGCCGCAGAGGGGTGCACCAGGTTCTCGAAGTCAACAGCTACGACCGCACCCGGCAGGACTACGACTGCTCGACCGTCTGGGAAGCGCCGCCGATGGACGCCAACGGCGACGGCGGCATGATTGCGGACCGCGTCCAGGCCATGAACTCACTTCCGGCAGCGCGGCGCTGCTCGCGCTGCTCGGAGCCCCTGGAAGCCAACGGCAAGAGCAATCAGTCCGAGTTGTGCAAGAGCTGCCGCCGCAAAGATCAGAACCACCGAGCCTACCTGCGACGCAAGAAGCAGCAACAGGAACAGTCCTCACCGAACCCGTCAGCCGGGAAGTCCGTTCCTCGAGGACGCGCCAAGCCGCGTTCCTGAGTCAACCAACCCCACCGAGAGCGGAGAGGCCGCAGGCGGCAACGCTCTCCGGTTTCGTCGCGCCCTTTGCCGCGCCGAGAATCCTGAAGGCGGCCCTGCGGCCCGCCTTGCTCCCACACGCTGGGGGAGAGAGAAAGGCGCCGGCAGGTTGCCGCGCTGGGCAAGCGGTTCGAGGCCGCGGCGGGAAGCGCACTCGTGATCGAAAGACGTGCGCCAGGTCGAAGTGCTCTAGCTTCGTATTTCAGGCCGGAGAAGTGGCGACGTCACCAAAACGCTTGTCGAGATCCTTGCAGCGGTTTTTGCCGCATCGAGGTGCGGCAGCGGCGCTGACCCGCTGGCGAGGGTGCAGCCAGGACGCGTCGACGGCGAGCGGAGGAACCGATCGAAGCGATCGCTTCGCCGTCAGTGGAGATCGAGGAAGCCACACTTGAAGCCGGCCGCCATCTTCTGATCCTCACCCAATTGCTTGGAGAACTGCGGCAAGTGCGGCAGCCGGTCGAGCGCCCACGCCAGCCGCTCGGGTGGCTCGCACATCCCCGGCCAGGTCGTCGCCCCCGGATGCGCTGCGAGGTAGCTGCGCCTCGTCAATGCGCCCCACCTGGCCGGTGAACTCCTGCGCCGTAAGAGGCGTTGCTGCGAGTTGCAGCAAGATCAGAAAGCAGGCGAAGCGAGGCATACCTATTTGACGTTCGAGAGACCCTCTGCGTTGCCGAAACCGGTCGTTTCCGACCCTCAAAACTACCACGATCGGCTTGTCAGATTTTCGATTCGATGGGACCATTTCCCTCATGACGTACTTACGGAATATCTCTCGATTCGCAGTTATGTTCATCGCCCTGGCGGTCGTCACGGCCGCCGCCCTTCCTTCAGGCTGGATCGCGCTGAAGCACGTTCCCGCTCAGGGAGAGCAGAAGGGCTATTGGATTCTTGTCAAGGAACCCGCCGACGGAATCGCGGCCTGGTGGAGCGACGAGGAACTGGCCAAGATCGCGGCAGGCGATCCCGAACACGTCAAGCGCCTGGAAACCGACTGGAACCCGGCCGAGCATCCGGTAGCCGACGCGGGCGAAGCCGGACGCCTGGCCGAGGAGCTGGCGAAGTATTGGGGCGGCGACGTACCCCAGGCGAACTTCTGGGCGCACGGCGCCATGACGCGGCGCGGCTCGACGCTCAGAGCCTTCCGCTGGGAGCAGGACGGGTTGACGCAGCGGGACGCGCTGGAGCAGGCCGGCGAGAGGCCGAGCATCTCCGCAGCGCCGCTCGATCCCGACCCGGTCGACCAGCGCTACGACAACCGCAACGATATCGTGACCTTCGGCAACCGCTGGGGGAGTCACCTGCGGACCAAGACGCTCGATCACGTCTACCGCGCCGAGTTGAACAAGGCGAAGAGGCGGCATCACCCCAACCCGCCGAAGGCCGGCGAGGTCGAGCAGAAAACCCGCGAGACGGTCGCGGCCTGCCGCAGCGAGAGCCTGCAGGCGGAGCTGGGCGTGTTCGAGAACTACTTTCGAGCTTGGGGCGGTTTGGCTCCCAAAAGCGTGACCTTCGGGCTGCCGGATGACTGCGTGGCGGACCCCGGTCCTCCTGTAGCGGCCAATCGCATCCCGTCGCCTACCCTCTACACCGCCTGCGACGGCTCCAGGCACATCACGCGGAGAGCGGCCGATGCCGTCAACTGCGATCCGGTCTACTACACCGCCTGCGACGGCAGCCGGCATGCTTCGCGGGCCGCGGCCGCCGCCGTGAGCTGCAAGCAGGAGCCGCCGCCGCGCCAGGATCCGGTTCGCTACACCGCTTGCGACGGGTCGAAGCACGCCACGCGCAGAGCGGCCGACGCCGTCCGCTGCGAGTCGCCGAGGACGCCGGTACGGCGCTACACCGCCTGCGACGGCTCCAGGCACGCCACGCGCAGAGCGGCCAATGCCGTCGACTGCGATCCGGTCGTCTACACCGCTTGCGATGGCTCCAAGCATGCCTCTCAAGCGGCGGCCAATGCCGTCAACTGCGCCCCCCCGCCGCCGCCGACAAACAAACCGACTCCTCGCTGCACGATTGCATGGCTGTGCAGTCCAGATCCGGATCCCGTTACCCCCGATCTCAATGACGGCGGTAGTGGCGGCGGTAGTGGAGGCAGCGGCAGTGGGAATGGCGGCGGAGGCGGCGGTAATGGCGGCGGTTCGAAGCCCTCGACCTACGAGGCTTGCGACGGCTCGATGCACAGTTCGCAGGCCGCAGCGGACGCCGTGGACTGTTCCCAACCACCACCACCAGATGAATACTTCGATTGCGCCGGCGATCCCCACAAGACCCAAGCTGCCGCCGACGCCGTGAGCTGCTCGGCGACCTACACCGCTTGCGACGGTTCAACGCATAGCAGTCAAGCGGCGGCCGACGCCATCGATTGCAGCCGGCAGTTTCAGAATCGGATCCTTCATGACCTGACTTGCGAAGGCACCGTCGATCAAACCACCGGTCAGTGCGACGATCTGACCTACACGCCCTAGTGCGGAGAATCTCCATGACCCCCACCTTGAGACGCTTCGCCCTTCTGAGCCTTTCCCTCTTCCTGCTGGCGGCCTCTTCGGAGGCCGCCAAGCGCATTCATCTCGAAGATCTGCTCGAGGACATTCCCATCCAGGCCCGGGTGCGGCACACCACCGTGATCGTGCTGCCGCCTTCGGAGAACATCCTCGACTACGTCGCCGGCGACACCGAAACCTGGGCCGTCACCGGTTCCGCCAACGTCGCCTACCTCAAGCCCGGCGAGAAGGACTCCACCACCAACATCGTTCTGGTCTGCCAGTCCGGCAACATCTACAGCTTCAAGGTGTCGGAGGACGAAGAGGCCGAGCCCGATCTGGTCGTCTACATCGACTACGCTGCCGCCATGGTCGAAGAGGAATCCCCCGGTGGCGGCAAGCCGGTCCTCCATGAACCGAAGTACGTTTCCCGCATGGACGTTGCGGTCTATCAGGAAGCCGCCCAGCAGGCCGAGGAGAACGCCCGTGCCGCCTGGAAACGCGCCGAACAGCAGATGCAGTCGGCCATCGACCGTTTCCGGTCCACCTACCCCACCCTGATCCGCTTCGAGTACCGCCTTGACAAGAAGGCTTCCAACCCGCCCTTCGAGATCGCCGGCATGTGGCATGACGGCCGCTTCACCTACGTTCGCTCTCACGCGGCGGAGGCGCCGGCGCTGTACGAGAACCGCGACGGCAAGCCGTCGCTGGTCAGCTACGACCTGCAGCCCGACGGGCTCTACATCATCAACCGCGTCGTCGAGGACGGCCACTTCCAGATCGGCAAGCATCGCGCGAAGTGGTGGCGCGAGCGGCAGCCGCCGCAGCCCGATCCGCAACTCGTTCGAGGCCGCATCAGCCTTGCCACCCCCAAGCCCGCTACCGCGTCCAAGACCACCACCGATTCCGAGCCATCGGCCGCTTCCAAGGTGACGGATGAAACTCCCCAACCTGCTACCGAACTGGATCAGTAACCGCATCGCGGACCCGGAAGGAACCGCTCCCAAGGGCCTCCTGTTCAAGTCCGGCGTCGTCTTGCTCGCGGTCTTCATGCTGGTGGTGATCCTGCTCGCACCCGGCGAGGAAACCGCCGGCGATCCGATGGTTGCCGAGCCGGCGTTGCCACCGCCGGCCGGTCCGGCGGCGGTTGCGAAAGGCGATCAGCAGATCCAGTCGGCCGCCGACCGCCGCGCCGCCGAACAATCACGCGCGGAGAGACGCAAGCGCGATGCGGCCGAACGCGCCCGCCAGTTCGAAGCGCGCTTCCTTCGCGAGCAGGAAGAGCTGGAAGCCGAAGCCGCCGAGAACCGCCAGGCGATGGCCGCCGCCCGGCAAACCGACCTTTCCGCCGAGGAAGAGCTCGAGCAGAACCTCCGCCTGCAGCGCATCGAGCGCAAGGACAGCAGCTTGCGCTCTTCTCCGATCGCGCTCAGCTATCGCGGCGCCGAGCCGCCGCAAGTCGAACCCGAACCCGCACCCACGCCGGCTGCCGCAGCGCAGCAGCCGCCTCCCGCTCCACAACCCCCCGCGCCTGCCAACACACCGGCGACGCCGGCCGAGCAGGCGCTTCAGGAAGGCAACGTCGCCGCCGCCACCCGCCAGCCCGGTTCCGCCCGCGGCTGGGAGCGCATCGAGGGCGGACAGTTCATCGAGGCCGTCCTGATCACGCAAATCCGCGGCGACTCGCCCGGTCCGGCCATCGCCCGCGCCTCCACTCCTTTCT
Organism: Bryobacterales bacterium; assembly: GCA_965204095.1. Taxonomy (GTDB): domain Bacteria; phylum Acidobacteriota; class Terriglobia; order Bryobacterales; family UBA6623; genus JAPPLB01. Next base: position 393,917 of record OZ241991.1, read on the forward strand.
GGTCGCGCGACCGGCAGCGCATCCTGATCCCTCGCGGCGCCCGCTTCGTCGGCCGCGCCCAGGCCGTCCAAAGCTGGGAACAGGCCCGGCTCAGCGTCACCTTCGACCGGCTCGTCTTCGACGGCTACAACCTGCGGATGCCCTTCGCCGGACTCTCCCAAGCCGGCGAAGCCGGTCTGAAGGACCAGGTGAAGCGGCATTACCTCGCCACCTTCGGCGCCGCCGGCGCCGTCGGCGTCATCAGCGGCCTGACGCTGCGCAACACCCAAAGCTACGGCTTCAACGTGCCCGCCGGGCAGGCCGCCCGCATGGAGGCCGGCCGCTCGCTGGGCGAATCCACCAGCGCCATCATGGAACGCTACCTGAACCGCCTGCCCACCATCATCATCCGGGCCGGCCATCGCATCCGCATCTATTTCGTTTCCGATCTGCTCGTACCCAGGAGGCCCTCATGAATCCCGCAAATCCGTCTCATTCATCCCATCCGGCCGGAATCCGGCCCGATCCCGCAAAAAAGCCGCGCTCAGAGGCCGCAGAAGCAGCGAACGCCGAGCTGCCGGACCCCCGGCACCCCCCTCGCAGGCGCCGCCGGCTGAGCCTGCTCATCGTGATGGGGCTGCTGCTCGTGGGAGCCGGACAGGCCGCCTGGCCCGTCATCGACATCTCGGCGGTCGCTCAGTTGATCGAGACCGTGCAGCTGGCGCAGGATCAGCTCGACCGAGTGACCACCGCGAGAGATGCCCTGCTCGGCCAGGTCGCCAACTTTACCGGCATTTGGAGCGACCTCACCGGCGATGCCTACCAGCTCGGCGAGAAGGCCAGCGGCTTGGTCACCGGTCACAGCCTGACCGCGATCGAGGCGGGGCTCACGGCCCGCAGCAACGCCGAGCGGCTCGCCTGGCCGACCCAGGGCGACGTCCGGAACGCCTACGCGGGAGAGGACGCCGCGGTGATCCAGCAGGTCCTCGACGCTCATCAGGCCGAAACCGCGCGCCATACCGCCCAGCGCAACGCCTGGCGCGACGCGCAGATCGTGATCGCCGAGGCCGGGCAGTTCCTCGAAGCGATCGAGACCACCGCCGGCAATCAGAACAATGAAACCACCCAGGGCATGAGCGCGCAGCTCGACCGCCAGATCGCCGTCTCGTCGGCCAGCCGCGACATTGCCGCGCGGCAGCTCGAACTGGCCGTCTCGACCGAGCACCGCGCCGCCCGTCTCGAGCACCTCGAGGCGCTGCATCGAGCGAACCAGAAACGAAGAGCGTTGGAGTTGCGCACCGAAATGCAGGACGCGATCGCGGACCACGAAGCGGACTTCGACGCCGCCGCCTTCGACCGGCAGCTCTATACCCCCGTACTGCCCACCTACTGAAGCACTGCGCGAACCCCTTCCAGCTCATGGCGGCCCCCACACCACCCACCGATCCGAACAGCACCAAGTTCGTTCTCGACGGCCTGACCCAGGGCCTGATGGACGTTGCGGACGGTCCGCTTCTCACCGCCGGCAATGCTCTGTGGATGGGGCTCGCGCTCATCATCGTCTCCTGGACCGGCATGCGCACCGCCTTGTCCGGCGACGGCTGGAGCGCCTGGGAGATCGTCAAGCTCATCATCATGCTTTCGATCCCGCGCGGCATGCTGCAGTTCTACGCCGTCGATTTCCCCGGCATCGGACTCTCCTTCCCCGAGATCATCGTGCAGCAGGGCGCCTGGCTGAACGGCGTCATCGTCGACGACACCGGCAGCGATGTCTGGAGATGGCTGCGCGACTACCTCAGCGCGACCTGGCTCACCTTCAGCCAGCAGGAGATCGGTTTCTCTTCGATGCTCAGTTTCCATGCCGTCAGCGGCAAGCTGGTCGTGCTCTCCGTTCTCGCCTTCTCGTCGCTGCTCACCCTCATTACGGTGCTCATCGGCTATTCCTTCATCCTCTTCTCGCAGATCGCCATTTCCATCCTCACGCTGTTCGGCCCGCTCTTCATCCCCTGGATGATCTTCGGTCCGCTCTCGTTCCTGTTCTGGAGCTGGTTCCGGATGATGATCACCTACTCGCTCTACGCGGCGGTCGCCGCCGCCGTCTTCCGCGTCACGATGCAGCTCATCATGACGGTCGGCGATGCCTACCAGGCGAACTTCAACCCCGACACCGTCATCGCCGCCTTGAGCAGCCCCACCGCCCTGGCTTCAGGATTGTTCACTGCCGTCGTCTGGTTCATCAGCTACGTGCTGGCGCTGCTCACCTGCCTGCTCACCACCTTCAAGATCCCCGAAATCGCAGGCGGCCTGGTCTCCGGAGCCGCTCCCGGAGGCGGCATCGCCGGAACCGCCCTGGCGGCCGGAGCCGCCGTCAAGGGCGGCGCGGCCGCATCCAAGGTCGTAGGCAAGGCAACAGGAGGATAGTCCGCCATGAACGAAGGGAACGTCCGCGAGTACGCTGAGGCCTGGGGAGCGCACGCTTCCGCCGCCCGCACCCTGCGCTGGATCACCGCAGCGCTGATCCTCCTTCTGCTCATCACCTCGATCGGCTGGCTCTGGAGCGCTTCGCGCGAGCCGCAGCCGCTGTTCGTCCGCGTCGACGAGCTGGGCCGCGCCGAAGTCGTCGACTACGAAGCCCTCGAGTTCGACAAGAACCCCACTTCGCCCGTCACCAAGTTCTTCCTCGCCCGTTTCATGCGCGACCACTACGAACGCCGCCAGGGCGGCGTGCGCGAAGCCTGGACCCGCAGCCTCTACTTTCTGACCCGCGAGCTGGCGCAAACCGCAAGCGCCACCGACGCCGAGAACATCGCCGCCGTCATCGCCGGCCAGGCTTCCGAGATCGTCATGCGGGACTTGACGCTGCGCATCACGCCCTCGGAGGAGCCGCCCTTCACCGCCGTCGCCACCTACACCCTGATCTACCAGCGCCGCGGCACGGAACTGGGGCGCGAGATGTGGAGCACCGAGCTGCGCTTCCACTTCCTCGACAGCGTCCCCTCCGAATACGTCCTGGTGAATCCCATCGGATTGAGCGTTTCCTACCTGCGCGCCGACCGCGCCGTCAGCGAATAAGGAGATGAACGTGGAAGGTTCAGAGCTACTATCTGCATTCAATGAAGGGCAGCAGGCGCGGCGCGACGGCGTTCACAAGCGTTTCAACCCCTACCTCGTCAAGCCGAATCATCAGCACTTGAAAAGGACTTGGGAAGGTGGTTGGGAATTTGAAGCCCATTCCGAAGGCTGCACATTCTCAGTCGAGATCGAAACCAAGCAGTTTCAACTCATTGAAGATCCTTTCCTCAAACACATCTTCCGCTTTGTTCAGCAATCCATCGAACTCGACGAGGAAGCTTTCCTGGAAGAACTTCAATCACTCACGGCGAACTATCTGCCCGAGCGGATGGTACGTATCACGGTCATTCTTCCCAAGAACGAACCGTCACAGTTGCCATGATGTACAGCAAGCCCCCACTCTCCAGCTTCCTGCACTTCCTCGTCGAGCTGACGCTCATCCTCGTGGTCTCTGCCGTTTTCGGCCTGCTGATCTTCTACGCGGGCAGCTCCCCTGCAACAGGAATCAGGTAGCTCGCCATGGACCGCGAATCAGACCTTCCCGGCTTTCCCAAGCCCTTTTTCTTGCTCATGTTCCTCTTCATGTTTCTGTTCACCGGATTCGTTGTTTTTCTCGAAGACTATTTCGGAATACCCTCTTCTTGCGCAATAACCTGCGCGGTAAGGTGCGACTGCTCCGAATCTGCCCCATGACCATCGACATGCACCGCGACGAGTCGCTGCGAGACTACACCGCCTTCGTGCTCTTCGGCTCTCGCAAGGCTGATCTCAAGCTGCCCGCCTCTTCCGACCTCAGCAGCTACACCGCCACGCGCAACCTGCCCGACGACAACCCCGCTCACGCCGTCGTGACGATGGAGGAAACCTGCGTTCCTGCAGCCAAGCTCAGTCCTCAGCAAAAAAAGCGTCCTCGCCGACGCGTTCACAAACCCGCCCTCTGCTACACCGTCTATTGGGAAGCCGATTCCGATCAGCAAACCGAGCTCAGCGAGATCGACAACTCCCTGACTGCAATGTTCGCCACGCACCTTCAGACCCTGATCGTCGGACGCTCCGACTATCCCAGGCGCACCCACGTCATCGTGAACGTCATCGACCCTTCCACCGGCCGCCTCGGCATCGTCAAGTTTCCGTACTTCGATCTGATGTACTGGCACCTGACTACCATTTGCGACAAGCATGCCGTCGAAGCACTCGATCGCGGCAAAGTCGCCACGACCGCAGAGTCGCTCAACAGACAGGACCATCGACTTCTCGATCTCCCTCCGCTCTTCGCCGAGGCCGTTCGCGGAGTCCCCGGTTATCGCTTCGATTCGAACACGCTCCACATGATCTGGAGAGCCGGTCCTTCCACCTTTCACACCGCAGACTTCATCGATACCGTCCACTCCAATATCAATTACGACGAAACCTTGACTCGGCGCGCGCGCAACACCCCCCTCAACCCTGAAATCATCAACCGTTCGCTCAACCGTAAACGCGATATTCGCCGCAAAATCGTTCTTGGCGACTTCTTCGAGGATCTGGCTGATCACGATGAAACGTTCTCACAACAGCTCTATAGCAGCTTGGACAAAGCCCTCGCCAACCGCTTCGATCGCTCCCTCTTCGAGCTGCATACCCTGAGCACCCCGAAAGATGGGCTGCTCTGTAATTTCTACCCCAAGAAACACAAGCGCGAGTGGTGCGCCGCCTACGCCGGCAGCCCCTCCGATCTTCCCGATGATTTGATCGGCTACGCCATCCAGGTCCAGCCTCATCCACCCAATGCCCCCTGGTACGGCCGCATCACGGAAATCGCCGTCCGCTCAGCAGACAACCTCATCGTCAGGACGACAGCCCGAGACTACATCGCTCTGTACAGAGACGGTTGGAGCACGATCTCCGAAGCCTCTCCCTCATGAACCGATCCGAACGAATCATCAGCCTTGAACATCAACTCAAGAAGCTCAAGCAACGCAACCGCCAGGCCGAAAAAGCCCTTCAAATTCGCAAGGACAGACTTCAATACGCCGAATCAGTACGGGAGCGCAAGCTCCAGACCCGCCGCCAAATCATGATCGGCCATGCCGTTCTTCACGCCATCGAAACCGACCCCTATCTCCGCAAGTAGTTCTTCACTCGCTTCCCCGACCACCTCACGAACGACCGTGACCGCTCCCTCTTCAATTTTTCGCCCCTCGATGCTCCCCATACAGATTCCACGTCACCCGGCGCCTCTGTCGCCGGACGACTCTTATCCTGGCTGCGCAACCTGTCACGCATCAAACTCAGCGCAATCCGTCTTGTCACGAAACTTTCATGACGATGCCCCGTTGCCACCGTCCCCTTGTTGCGCGATGCGCTACTCGAACGTCACGCACCTTTCTCTTCTGCTCCACGGCAACACCGCTTTGCCGGCAGGCTTCTCTTCTGCGGGCAGGACGGCGCTGTCCAGTCACACGCTTCGCCATCCCTCCTGTCCGTGTTCTCCGCTTTTCCGCCAGTCCAGGGTGAGCGGAAAGCTCCCAACACTTTAACCAGGAGGATTTAACCATCATGTCCAGCACCACCCCCAAGCCCGTCAAGGAAGTTCGCGTCGGAGCCGTCAAGGCCGCCATCTGGCGCAACGAGTCCGATTCGGGCGTCGTTCGCTTCAACACCACCTTCTCGCGCATCTACAAGGATGCCGAGGGCAACTGGAAGGCCACGTCGAGCTTCGGCCGCGACGACCTGTTGGTTGTCGCCAAGGTCGCCGACCAGGCGCACAGCGCCATCTTCGAGCTCGCCAACGGCCAGCAGGCCGAGCCGGACAGCGAGCAGTCCTAGCGGACGCTCGAACAGGGCGGGGCGCAAGCCCCGCCTTTTTCTTTGTCGCTGTCACCGATTCCAGCTTCTTTCAGCAACTCCGTTTCGCGCTACGAAGCCCAGGAGCGCGCTATTCCCGCTTGAGACATACCGATCGATGTGCCTTTTCACCCGCAATCGTCCAGCACTCGCCGCCCTCCATCAAATGCCGCCTTCTTCCAGCTATCCCGCTTCTCTTTTTTGACGTTTTTACCGTAAGCCTCCCTTTTCACTCTGGCGAGGGCTGTCCGCTTTCCGCCAGGTAGCTGCTAGCGGAAAGCTCCCAACCCATAACGCCAGGAGAACCTTCACATGCCCAAGCGCACTCCCCCCACCTATTTCGAAATCTGGATCGGCCGCCTCCGCTGCGTCATCGAGCTGAACGTTCCCAAGCTGGGTTCGACCTTCCGATTCGAAACATCGGAATATCCCCGTCGGCGCCACGTGAACGGCCATCTGATCCGCAAGCACTTTCTCCAGCGCGGACGCTGGTGCGTATCCGACCGCATCAGCCGCAAGGAAGAGCATGCCGTCAGCCTCGTCGTCATCAAAGCCAACGCCTTCCTTCAGAAACTCATCCTGGAGAACAGCTCCATGGCTCACCTGGCCGTCAACGCCAACATCCATCACGAATCCTCTTGAAGCGTTGACTGCTCACGAGTCTCCGATCGCGATTTTGCCGCTTTTCCTTCCTTCTGAGCCGCGGCACGGCGACGGCTCGAAAAAACACGCACTGTGAGCCCCTGCAGCGAACGTTCTCCCTTCCACTGGACCCCCAGCACCCCCGGAACAGCCCAGTTCCGGAGGCTTCCGGTCCGAACCTTGCAGCATACGAGCCTCTTCTCTGGCTCGATTGCGTCCTCTCACTGGCCGTCGTTTCCGCTTCCCGCCAATCATGGGTGAGCGGGAAGCTCCAATTCCGACATGCCAGGAGGACTCATTCGATGAATCGCCAGCAAGACTCGACTCTTCACCCGCCGCAAGCGATCGTTCGCTTCGCCGGACCGTATCGTTTCCTCTCCAACTTCTTCGCGAAACCCATGATGTGGGACGGAGTACGCTTTCCCTCAGCCGAGCACGCCTATCAGGCCGCCAAGTGCGCCCGCTCGGATGAGTTCGAGCTGATCCGCAACGCGCTGAACCCAGGTTCAGCCAAGCGAATGGGCCGCAAGATCGCCCTTCGCGGCGATTGGGAAGCCGTGAAGGAGAAGGTGATGCTTTCCGTCGTGCGAGCGAAATTCGCCGATCCGTACCTGCGCCGCAAGCTGATTGCGACCGGAACGGCCGAGCTGGTTGAAGGAAATAATTGGGGCGATCGCTTTTGGGGCGTTTGCCGTGGAGAAGGCGAAAACCGCCTGGGAAAGATTTTGATGAAGGTGCGGGCGGAAGTCCGCCCCTGATCCCTTCCCGTCGATGGATTCTCCGCTTTCCGCCAGGTAGCAGTGAGCGGAAAGCTCCAAATCCCTAGCTACAGGAGAACGTCAGTCATGAGCCACCCCGAAGCCGCAGCTCTTCTCGAATCCGTCAACCAACAGCTCAATGCCCTCGACAACCAGAAGTGCCTGCGCACCACGCATTGCATCACCAAGATGATGCTCATCGACGAGAAGCTGTCGAGACTGCTTCACAACGCCGTCAACACCGCCATCGATGAGCGCGACACCTACGAGATCGAGTTCTGACATGCTTTCCCTGTACCCCTTTCTACGTTTCCCGGCGCCTGGCTTCGCCTTGCGCGCTACGGCTCACATGCTTTTGTTCGCCACCGTCCGCAGCGCCTCGATCTTCAACCTCGGCCCGCAACACCTTGCCTTCAGCTTCCAGCTTCTCGACCGGCTTCTTTGAGTTCCCCTATCCCCACAACATCTTGTGTGCCCTTCCGCGCGGCCCGCGCCGGTCGACGCGAATCGGACACTACATCTTGTGTGTCCCTTTCCTTCCGTTTTCTCCTATCCAGGGTTCTCCGCTTTCCGCCAGGCAGCAGTGAGCGGAAAGCTCCAAACCCTTTCCACATGAGATTCTCTCTCATGTCGAATCATCCCGAGTCCAAGACCTGCGATAGCATGCTCTACGAAGCTCTTCGCATCGCTCGGGTTCGCGATCGCTTGGCCCAAAACGCCTACATGAAGGTCTACGAAATGGCTGGAACCAACGTCAATGCCCGCTTCGACCAGTTCGAGAAACGAATCGATCAGACCGTCCTCACCGTTCGCTGGGGAGTCGGCATCTTTCTCAGTCTCCTCTTGCTGTTCGGCACCATCGTCGCAGTGCTTGGCGGCGTAGTCCTTCATATTCTGGATCGACTATCCTGATTCACAGGCCGCCGTCTGACCCCATCAGCGGCGGCCTTTTTCCTTTCTCTCGATCTTGTCGATCGACATTCACTCTTTCCACAATTCGCGTTGACAGAGTAATTACACCTGGCCTCGATTCCCCCTCGTTTCGACGCGGCCTGCCGCGGCCTTCATCCCGTCCAGAGGCGGCCAATGCCGCCAACCACACGGCTCTGCTCGTGTTGTCTGCCTTGCTTCGCGCTGCCGGCTCGCTTCCCCTCGCCGCGATCGGCGCCGCTGAACGTGATCGGGAGAAGGCCGCGCCCTTCCGTCGCCGGCTCTCCACAGCAGGCTCCGCGTTCACCTCTTCGAGCTCTTCGCAGACAATGCCGGCCATGACCTCCCTTGAAATGCCGCTCGCCCGGCAGGCCGACGCGAACGCCTTCGGCGTCCTTTTGCTGCTCGCCGCCTGCGGCTGGCTTTTGCACCTGACGGTCGAATGCGCGCGGCAGCACTGGCGCACCCGCAAGCTGCAGCTCGCCTTCGAGGAATCGAAGGACCCTCAACGGCTCCTGGAGAGAACCCTGAAAACCCTCTCCGAAACGCCCGGCTTTCGCGTTTGCCGGAAAAAACCCTCGCTACGGCTGCGCTGACGCGGCGATCCCCTTCCGACTGAACCTCCAGCACCCCCGGATTCTATGCGGATCCGGATGGTGCTGAACCTGTCGGCTGCCGTCCGCCCTTCACGGCGCCGCCGTCGATGCCGCCCCCTTCGAGCGGGTTCTCCGCTTTCCGCCAGCAGCCAGTGAGCGGAAAGCTCCCAACCCTTACTCACAGGAGGTTCATTCGAGCATGAAAGACCAGAAGCCGAGTACACCCTCGGAAGACCAGCGCAACAGCTACGAACGCAAGCAGGACGCCAAGCGCGAACGCTTGCTGAAGGCGGCCGAGAAAGCCGAACGCGAAGGCGACGCCCGCATTAAGCGCGCCGACGACGACGCTTCGGCGATCCCGATGGGACAGCCGATCCTCGTCGGCCACCACTCGGAGAAGCGCGACCGCAACTTCCGCAACCGCATCCACGGCAACTACCAGAAAGGCTACGAGCTGAAGAACAAGGCTGCAGAGCTGCGCGGGCGCGCCGCCAGGGTCGGAACGGGAGGTGTCTCCTCCGACGATCCCGATGCCATCGAGAAGCTCGAAGAGCAACTGCAGAAGCTCGAAGAGAAGCAGCAGCTCTACAAGGCGATCAACAAGGCCCTGCGCAAAGCCGACCGCACCGGCAGCGACGAGGATCTGCGGGCGCTGGGGCTGAGCGACAAGCTCATCGCCCAGCTCAAGACGCCGGATGAGTGCGGCGAGCGAGGCATCGCCCCCTTCCAACTCTCCAACAACAGCGCGAACATGCGCCGGATCCGCAAGCGGATCGAGGCGCTGCGGACGACCGCCGACGATCAGACCACCGAGGAGCAGCACGGCAACATTCGCATCGTCAGCAACGTGGAGGAAAACCGGGTGCAGATTTTCTTCCCCGGTACTCCTTCGTTCGACGTTCGCAAAAAGCTCAAGCAAAACGGCTTCCGATGGTCGCCCACGGCGGGAGCGTGGCAGCGCCATCGCAATGAGGCCGCCCTTTGGTGGGCGCGGCGTTGCTGCGGTGTGGAGTAAATCCCATGTCCGCAGCCTGGCCCCTGGTGGTCGACTCGATGACCAGGGGCCTTTTTTGTGTGCTCGAGCCACTGCGCTTGAGCACATTCCGATCGAGAGGTTTTGTCCTCGATGCCTCGCGGCCGCAGCCTCACTGGATCATTTCCCGAAGTCAGTGCTGTCGCGTCCGGACTTCGTACTCTGTCCGCGAAATCGGCGTCAGATTCGTTGCCCGAACGGCCGACGTCGCTACCTCTCCATCCCACAATTTGAACTCAGAGCACCAGGAGTCCCCTCATGAGCAAACTCTTCGACCCCAACGCACAGCGTTCCAAGTGGGCGCCCGATCCCGTCCCCTGCGAGGACTGCGGAACCCTGCTCGACAACGACTGGTACAAGAGCGGCCCGCAGGCCAGGGTCTGCCGGTCGTGTCAGAACAAGCGCTACGAAGCCAAGACCCGGGGAGCCCCCGAAGGCGAACGGCGCCGCAAGCGCAAGACGCTTCTCGCCAAGCTCAAGCGCATCGAGGACCGCATGATCCGCGATCAGCGAACCCATGCCGAGGTGTGTGAAGAGCTGAAAGCCCTCGGCGACTCGTAACCTCCATCGCCCGGCTTGCCCTGGCTGCGCATTCCTTCATCCGCACCCTCGCTCGCGGCGGGTTCTCCGCTTTCCGCCAGGTACGGGTGAGCGGAAAGCTCCCCACCCGCCTGCCAGGAGGTTCAACCGATGCCGCAGAGAGCCGACTCGATCATCGCCTACACCGCCGACGCCGACATCTACTGTCCCGACTGCGCCCGCGAATACTTCAAGGCCATCCACGGATGGAAGTACGCCCTGGCATTGCTCAGCGCTCCGCACGACCAGCACGGCATTCCGGAAACCATCAAGGACCGCGAGGGCAACGAGGCCGGAGTCGTGTTCGCGATCAGCGAGCCCGCTGACTACCCCGAAGTCTGTTGCACCTGCTTCGAGCTCATCCGTGATTGACCCCCGCTCGCCCGCTGCCTGCTTGCTCCTTCCTTCAATGCTCCATCCATCGCGGTCCTCCTGCCCGGGTTCTCCCGCTTTTCGCCGTCCCCAGGTGAGCGAAAAGCTCCGAACCCGTTACAGACAGGAGGACAATCACAACATGCGAAGCGCCAAGACCACCGCCAGCTTTCGCTGCGACCGCGAGCTGCTCGACCGCATGGTCGAGGCCGGCAGGAACCACGGCCTCAGCCTTTCCGAGTGGATGCGGCGCAGGCTGGAGGAAGCCGTCGCCGTACAGCTCCCCCCGAGCGTCATCAAGGGCTGGAAGCAAGCCGTGCTGGAGGAAGGCGAGATCGGAGCCTTCTACGCCGGCAACGCCGCGAAGCTGCCGGAGAACCTGATCGGAGAGGCCGTCGAGGCCGTCAGCGAGCAGGACGGCTCCTGGACCGGCGTGATCGACAAAGTCCGTTTCCGGACCGACCGCATCGCGATCGTGAAGGTCAAGCCCAACATCATGCGCCGCCAGGAGGCCGCCGGCGGTCCAGCCGCCGCCTAGCCTGCATTTCTCACCAGCGGCATTGCGAAGGGTTGAGGAGGGCCGGTACGGGCGTTTTCTGCTGTCCCTCGCGGCCCGCCAACATCCGGTTTGGGGGTTGTTGCCGACGGCAGACACACTTAGCCCCACGGCCCCGGCAGGGGACCTCGCCGCGCTTGCAGTTCACTCGATGGGAAACCAGAACAGGCTGAGGGTTCCGGAGCCGGTTTCGCCCGCTGTGCCGCTGAAGAGGATCAGTTCGGTGGTCCATCCCCCCGAGTCGGCCAGGTGCGCGAAGTAGCGGTCCTCCGACGTTGCCGGGGCGATCTCGTCCCGGGGCCAGATGGCGGTGGTTTTCAACTCGCCGCGCTGGTTGACGCGGAACCGCAGGGCCGCCACGGACACCTTGCCGTTGCTGGCGCTCACCCGCAGCAGGCCGGAAGAGAAGTCCTGCGGCAGATTGAAAACCTGGTCCAGCAGGCGGGTAGTCTGGCCTCCAGGCGGCAGCACGAGGCTGGCCGGAGACACCAGCAGATATCCGTCCGGGCGGATGATCTCCAGACTGACCGTGGACGCCGCATCGGCGGTGTTGGCGACCGCCAGGCCGGTACGGATGGAGCCGGGCTGACCGGGCTGGGCGGCGGCGATCGGGACCCGGAAGGCGGTCGAGGAGGGCAAAGCGGGCACGCCGACCTGCGAGACGGTCTTGCCGCCGTCGGTGAAGGAGTACAACAGCAGGCCGAAGGGAGCCGCGACGGGAGGCAACCCGCTGGCGGGCGTGGCCCGCACCGAGCCGGAGGTCGTCTGCTCGGCGGGGTTGGCGGTGACCACGCGCCAGGCGCTGTGGGCGGCAATGGAGTACGGGAAGCTCGCTCCCATTCGGCCGTCGTCCAGCGTCACCCTCAGCGGGGCCGCGTCCGGTCCCAGAAACTCCAGCGTTCCCGCGATCGGCTGAGGGGTGGGGTTGACCAGGATCACCTGGGTGTCCCAGCCCTGCCCGTCGGCGAAGTGCGGGAACACCACCGGATCGGTCGAGGCCTCCGAGAACGGCGAGGGAGGCGCCAGCAGCGGCGTCACCGGCAGCGTGGTCCCCAGCCACTCACCAGCCTGGTTGGCGGCCCCCCGCAACGCGATCACCGCCAGCGGCGCCGAAGCCCGGAAGGAGAAGGTCCCCACCACGCCGGCGACCTCGAACGGCGGCGCGTTCAGGGGCCCCGCCAGGTGCTGGAAGGCCTCCAGCGTGAAACTCCCCTCGGCGGTCCGGCTCCCCGCCGTGTCGGTGAGGTAGAAGGAGATGTCGACCGGCCGGCCGTTGGGATTGGCGAAGGCGACGGCGGTATTCACCGAGTTGCCGACCTCGGCGAAGATCCGTCCCCGGCGGACCGGCTCGGCGGCCGGCGCGGAGGCTTCGGTGATCAGCACCCCCTGGGAGTCCCGGAACTGGAACAGGGCGATGCCGGAGGGCGTAGACATGCCGCCGTCGGCGCGAATCAGGCCGTAGCCGACCCGCGGGGAGTCGGCCTGGCCGCCGGTCGTGAAGGTTGCGGTTCCCCGGTCCGGGATGTCGAACGGCGTCCGTTCGGGCAGCACCAGCAGGACTTCGATGGCGACCCGGGCTGCATCGGAGCCGCCTTCCCCGTCAGAGACCTTCACGCGGATGGTGACCGTTCCGGACCGGGCCGGGGCGGTCCAGCGCACTGCGGCCGTGTCGCCCGCGCCGGTGATGACGCCGTCCGAGGCGCTCCAGGCGTAGGTGAGCGGGTCTCCGTCGGGGTCGGAGGCCGTGGCCGTCAGCATCGCTTCGCCGCCCCGCTCCACCTCGCACGGCGCGCACGACAGCGTCACGGTGGGATGCCGGTTCGGTCGCGGACGCCGGTCCGGTCGCGATGGAGGCGGTGGCGGCGACGGAGGTGGCCGCACCGGCGTCAGCTTGCGGACCCGGTGGTTGATCGTATCGGCGATATAGATGTTGCCCGACCCGTCCACCGCTATGCCACGGGGCTCGTAGAACTGGGCCTCGGTGGCCGGACCCCCGTCCCCGCCGAAGCCTCGGCTTCTTGTTCCGGCGATGGTGCTGATGAGCCCTGAGGAGTCCACCTTGCGGACCCGGTGGCCCAACCTTTCGGTGATGTAGACGTTGCCCGCCCGATCCAACGCTACACCATAGGGTCGTTGGAACCCGGCCGCGGTGGCCGGGCCCCCGTCCCCCCTGAAGCCGAACGTTCCCGTGCCCGCGAAGGCGGTAATCGTTCCCGAAGAGTCCACCTTGCGGATCTGGTGGTTGTTCGAATCGGCGATGTAGACGTTGCCCGGCCTGTCCACCGCTACGCGAGTTGGGATGTCGAACTGGGCGTCGGTGGCCGGACCTCCATTGCCGCGGAAGCCTGCTCCTCCGAAACCCGCGAAGTTGGTGATGATCCCCGAGGAGTCCACCTTGAGGATCCGGCGGACGCCCGGATCGACGATGTAGAGGTTGCCCGACCTGTCGAACGCTAGGCCATTTACGTTGTAGAGCCGGGCCTCGGTGGCCGGACCCCCGTACCCGTGGTCCCCGGTCGTTCTCGAGCCCGCGAAGGTGGTGATGACCCCCGAGGAGTCCACCTTGCGGATCCGGTAGTTGAGCCCATCGGCGATGTAGAGGTTGCCCGACCCGTCCACCGCTACGCCAATTGGGCGGTTGAGCTGGGCCTCGGTTGCCGGACCCCCGTCCCCGCTGAAGCCGGCCGTTCCCGTGCCCGCGAAGGTGGTGATCGTTCCCGAAGAGTCCACCTTGCGAATCCGTTCGTTGAACGTATCGGCGATGTAGACGTTGCCCGACCCGTCCAGCGCCACGTCATATGGTCGATTGAGCAGAGCCGAGGTCGCCCGACCCCCGTCCCCGCCAAAGGTGTGGTCGCCCAACGCGACGGTGGTGATGATCCCTGAGGAGTCCACCTTGCGGATCCGGTCGTTATGCAAATCGGCGATGTAGAGGTTGCCCGACCCGTCCAGCGCTATGGCAACGGGTTGTTGTATATTGGCCGAGGTCGCCGGACCCCCGTCCCCCCTGATGCCTCTCTGTCCCGTGCCTGCAAAGGTGGTGATGACCCCTGCGGAGTCCACCTTGCGGACGCGGTGGCTGCTGCTATCGGCGATGTAGATGTTGCCCGACCCGTCCACCGCCACGTCCTCGGGGCGTCTGAGCCGGGCCGCGGTGGCCTGACCCCCGTCCCCGCTGAAGCCGTAGCTACCCGTGCCCGCGAAGGTGGTGATGACCCCCGAGGAGTCCACCTTGCGAATCCGGTTGTTGAGCGTATCGGCGATGTAGACGTTGCCCGACCCGTCCACCGCTACGCCCTCGGGGTCGTTGATCTCGGCCTCATCCGCCGGACCCCCGTCCCCGCTGAAGCCGGCCGTTCCCGTGCCCGCGAAGGTGGTGATCGTTCCCGAAGAGTCCACCTTGCGGATCCGGTCGTTTTGCGAATCGGTGATGTAGACGTTGCCCGACCCGTCCACCGCCACGTCCACGGGTAATCCGATCGCGGCCTCGGTGGCCGGACCCCCGTCGCCGCTGGAGCGGGACGATCTCGTGCCCGCGAAGATGGTGATATTCCCCATCGTATCCACCTTGCGGATCCAGCGGTTCGAAGTATCGGCGATGTAGAGGTTGCCCGCCGCGTCAAACGCTAAGCCCCGGGGGGAGTTGAGCCGGGCCGCGGTGGCCGGACCCCCGTCCCCGCTGAAGCCGAACTGTCCCGTGCCTGCAAAGGTGGTGATGACCCCTGCGGAGTCCACCTTGCGGACCCGGTGGCCCCCGCTATCGCTGAAGTAGATATTGCCCGCCTGATCCGCCGCTACGCCAAAGGGCGCGTCGAACTGGGCCTCGGTCGCCGGACCGCGATCTCCAACCCCGCCGGCGATCGTGCTGATCCTGTAGCGGTCCGGCGAATGCGGCCAAGCCGCTGCGGTGGCCGGGTCGCTCTCCCCGCAGCCCGCGGTCGTGGTGCAGCCGTTCACCGCGCGCACCTGGAAGGTGTATTCGGTGTCGTCGATCAGGCCCCGGATGGTGTAACGGGCGGCGTTTGCCTCGCCGTAGGCGCTGTCGGGAATGTCGGTCCACGTTCCGTAGTTGGCGCCGCCGTCGGTGGACTGCCGGACCTGGTGCTTGGTGATCTGGACGTCGTTCAATACGTTCGTGTTGCTGCTGGTGTCGTCGATGGCGTCCCAGGTGAGCGTGACCGCGCCCCGGCCCGGGGTGGCCGTGAGGTTGGACGGGGTGGTGGGCTTATCCGTGGGCCCGGGCGTGCCCGTGACTGAGGAGGACGGATCGCTCTCCCCGCAGCCCGCCGTCGTGGTGCAGCCGTTCACCGCGCGCACCTGGAAGGTGTATTCCGTGCCGTCGATCAGGCCCCGGATGGTGTAACCGGCGGCGTTTGCCTCGCCGTAGGCGCTGTTGGGGATGTCGGCCCACGTTCCGTAGTTGGCGCCGCCGTCGGTGGACTGCCGGTACTGGTGCTTGGTGATCTGGACGTCGTTCAATACGTTCGTGTTGCTGCCGGTCGCGTCGATGGCGTCCCAGGTGAGCCTGATCTCGCCGCCCCTGCCCGCGGCGGCCATGAGATTGGCCGGGGTGGTGGGCTTGCCCGTGGGGGCGGGGAGGATTACATTGATGGTCAGAGTGACACTTTCAGCCGTAGGGGTCGCGACACCGCTGCCATGAATCGCAAACGAAACCTGGAGGGCCTCTGGGCCCTCGAGGACGTTGTCATCTGGCACTTCAAGCCAATAGTTGAACGTCCCTGACGTCGGAATATTCGTTGCAGTAGTCTCGTTCCACTGAATACGATAAATGTGAGGAAACGAAGCATTGGGTGCGTCCAAAAGGGACAATGGTGTCGGCGAGCCCATACTTGGATCGCTGTCATAGAGGTTGAAGTCGCCCGCCGTCACCCCGCCGGTCTTCTGAATCGTCAGCAACCCAAGCCGCGCTTTGGTTGTGTCCTGAGGTACGTCGGCTACCGTCACCGTGATGGCTACGGCGGCGGCGCCTTCCATGACATTGACTGAGCCGGTGGGGGAGATCGTCACGGTCTGCGCCAGCACCGGACCCGCCCCCAGGACGAGCGTCGCGGCCAGCAGGCCCAGGCCGGGCAGCAGGCGGGACGGCGCGCCCCGTTCAGCCGGATGCGGGGGGGGGGCGATAGTCGCGACGTCGGGTTTCGGATCGAGAACAGGCATTTTTCATCTCCATTGCGGATTGCGAAACGGGGTAGTGTCGGAAATTTCGTGTGCGTAACGCCGACGCGCCCATGGCGCGTCGAACCACAGAAGCGGAAGCTACGGGCTAAGTTTTTCCTCCGCCCGAGCGCGGAACATGCAAGCAGGAAACATCCGGATCGGCGTCCATGCCGCTTGATCGCGAGGATGTTTCAGGTCAGGTCAGGGCGAATCGTCAGGCGGGCGGCGCCCGCGACCCGTTGCCCTTGACCCCCGCGTTGCGGACGCGCCCCGGCGCCGGCGCGTGAGGTTTGCCCCCGAACGTTGGATCGAGGCTGTCTTGAGTGCTGGAGGCGATGAACGGCGAACCGTGGGCGTGGCAGAACACGCACGTGTCGTCACGTTCGTTCGCGGTGTCGTGGAAATGAAGTGCCGGCGCGAAAGCCAGCAGCACGAGCGCGAGGAGGAGAAGGGAAAGCCGGGCGCGGGAGCGCCCGGCGCGCGGGTCAGGCTCGCGCTGAGACTCTGCCGAAGGGGCCGGAAGGTGCACGACGCCGGCACAGCGCCGGACGCGAGTCACAGCGCCCCCTCGGCTCGGCTCGGCTCGGCTCGGCTCAAAATGGCATGCCACATGGTCAGCATCGTGTCAACCCCCTGCGCGTCACAGGACACGCCTCCTCAACCTTGAGGCATCGTGGCTGTAAGCCCACCAATAAAAGGATCGCAGTAATTTCATGGACGAAACATGTATAATGAAGTCGTTTTCATGTTGATATGATGTATTCGCGGCATTCGCCTGAATCCCGCCCCGAAAAACGGGGAGAGCACCCTTGAGCGGCCTCGACGAACTGAGGCGCGAGAACCGCTCGTTGCGGGACCGCTTCGCGCGGCTGAGCTCCACGGTGCTGCGCATCAACTCGAGCCTGGATCTGGACACGGTGCTCAAGGAGGTGGTGGACAGCGCGCGGGCGCTGACCGGGGCCGGCCAGGGCGTGATCACGACGGTCGACGCGGGCGGCCGGCTGGCGGACTTCGTGACCTCCGGGCTGTCCGACGAGGAGGTGAGGGCGCTGCTGGCGTGGCCCGAGGGGCCGCGGCTGTTCGAGCACCTGCGCGACATCGAGCGGCCGTTCCAGCTGGCCGACCTCCCCGGCTACATCGCCTCGCTCGGCTTTCCTCCGGGCCCGTGGCCGACGCGCACGATGCAGGGCGCGCCGATGCGCCACCGGGGCGAGCTGGTGGGCCACTTCTTCGTCGGCGACAAGGCGGACGGCGAGGCGTTCACGGAGGAAGACGAGGAGATCCTGGTGCTGTTCGCCTCGCAGGCGGGGGCCGCGATCGCGAACGCGCGCCGGCACCGCGAGGTCGAGCAGGCGCGGGCCGACCTGGCGGCGCTGGTGGAGACCTCGCCGGTGGGCGTGGTGGTGTTCGAGGCCGACAGCGGGCGGGTGGCGTCGGTGAACCGCGAGGCGCTGCGCATCGTCGAGGAGATCCGCACGCCGGGCGCGCCCCCGGAGCAGTTGCTGGAGGTGGTGAGGTGCCGCCGGGCGGACGGGCGGGAGGTGTCGCTGGCGGAGCTGCCGCTGGGCGGGCTGCTCGAGGGCGCGTCCGCGCTGCGGGCCGAGGAGGTCGAGCTGTCGGTGCCGGACGGGCGCAGCGTGCGGACGCTGATCAACGTGACACCGATCCGGTCGGGGGAGGAGGGCAAGCTGGCCTCGGCCGTGGTGACGATGCAGGACCTGGGGCCGTTCGAGGAGCTCGAGCGGCAGCGGGCGGACTTCCTGCGGCTGGTGAGCCACGAGCTGCGCGCACCGCTGGCGGCGATCAAGGGCTCGGCGGGGAGCGTGCTGGAGGCCTCGCCGGCGGCGTCGCGGGCGGAGATGATCGAGTTCTTCCGCCTGATCAACGGGCAGGCCGACCACATGCGGGGCCTGATCGCGAACCTGCTGGACGCGGGCAGCATCGAGGCGGGCACGCTCAGCGTGGCGCCCGAGCCCACGAGCGTGGCGGTGCTCGTGGAGCGGGCCCGGAGCACGTTTGTGAGCGGCGGGGGCCGGCAGCCGGTGCTGGTCGATCTCCCGCCGGGCCTGCCGCCCGCGATGGCCGACCGCGAGCGGGTCGTGCAGGTGCTGAACAACCTGTTCACGAACGCGGCGCGGCACGCGCCCGGCTCGTCGCCGATCCGGGTCGAGGCGGCGCGCGACGGCGCCCACGTCGCGATCGCGGTCTCCGACGAGGGGCGCGGCATCCCGCCCGAGGAGATTCCGCGGCTGTTCCGCAAGCGCGCCGGCCCCGCGGGCGGCACGGGGCTCGGGCTGGCGATCTCGAAGGGGCTGGTCGAGGCGCACGGCGGGCGCATCCGCGCCGAGAGCGGGGGGCCGGGCCTCGGGGCGCGCTTCACGTTCACGCTCCCGGCGGCCGGGGAAGAAGCCGCGGTGCACGGCGCGGGACGCCCGGAGCGGCCGGCCTCTGCCGGACGCGAGAGCACCCGCGTGCTGGTGCTCGACGACGACCCGCTGATGCTGCGCTTCGTGCGCGACGCGCTCGACCGGGCGGGCTGGACCGTGCTGGGGACCAGCGACCCGGCCGAGCTGGGGAGCCTGATCGAGGCCGAACGGCCCGACCTCGTGCTGCTGGACCTGGTTCTTGCCGGCACCGACGGCATCGAGCTCATGCAGCGGATTCCGGAGATCGCCGAACGGCCCGTGATCTTCATCTCGGGCTACGGCAACGACGAGACCATCGCCAGGGCGCTCGATCTCGGGGCCGCCGACTACATCGTCAAGCCGTTCTCGCCGACCGAGCTGGTGGCGCGGATCCGGGCGGCGCTGCGGCGGTGGGAGGGGCCCGAGGCCTTCGTGCTCGGCGAACTCCGCGTCCGCTACGAGCAGCGCCGCGTGACCGTGGCGGGCCGTCCGGTCGAGCTGACCGCCACCGAGTACGAGCTGCTGCGCGTGCTCTCGCAGAACGCGGGACGCGTGCTGAGCTACGACCGGCTGCGGCGCACGGTGTGGGGCCGGAGCGGCGCCCGGAACCGCGGGGAGGTGCGCACGTACGTCAAGAAGCTCCGCCACAAGCTCGGCGACGACGCCGCCAGCCCCGCCTACATCCTCACCGCGCGCGGCGTCGGCTACCGCATGCCCGAGCCGGAGAGCGGCGGCATCCCGTGATGCGAGGACGCCGCTGCCCGCATCACGGTTGGCCGCGCCGACCTTCGCCGTAGCCTGGCGAGACGGTGATCGCGATCCACACCGGGAACGGCCCCAGGCAGGCGATCTCGGGAGCTCACAGGCCGTACTTCTGGCACAGGTATTCCCGTAGCGGGGCTGGACAGGCTGCCGCGTGCGAAGCGATCGAGCTCGCCGAGCGATTCCGGCCCGGCGGCGGCATCCACAGGGGGCTTGCCCGGCGCACGGCTGCCGAGGAGATGATCGGGCTGCTGCGAGAGTGCGAGGCAACGGAGGCTGCCCATGGATCTGATAGCTGATCTACTGCTGGGTCTGGCGCTGATGGCTGCAACGTTCGGATCGGTCGGGCTGATCCTGGGAGTCGCGGCCATGGGCATGGCCGCGATCGGCGAGGCGCTCATCGCGCGTGGCTGGTCGGGTGGTCTCGGCGTCCGGGCGCGTGTTGGCGAATGGGCTGCTGCGGGCCGTGGTGAGAGACCAATGGCTTGCTGGCGCAACTTTTTTGGGGATCGCACCCCGCCGCGGGTGCACATCGAGGAAATCAGAGTGGGAAGAGGCGTCTAGCGGATTTCCGCCTCGGTGATCAAAACAGCCCGCTCTCCGGCACCGCGAGCAGGACGTCCGCATCGTCGATAACGTCGAGCGAGGCCGCATCCAGTTCTTCTATCCCCGCCGCGTCCGCAAGCCGCTGACACAAGCCCTCCAGTGCTGCGGCTTCCGCCGGCAGCCAGCCGTCGAAGCCTGGCAGCGCCCCCGCGGCGGCCGCGAGACGAGTCTGTATGGGGCGCTCCGGATTTATGAGAACTGGAAACAGGCCCGCTCTCACCGGCCAGCGCCTGGTGCAGCGTTGCGCTTCCCCATCGCTCGCCTCACCGCTGTGCGATCGCGCATAGCACTGGTTCAGCTTCTCAAAACAGCGTAATCGGCGCCGGCGCTGTTCGCCCTTGCCGCGGTTTCCGCCGTCAGTGCCGCTGCGCATCCCTCGCCGCGGGGTTTGCGCCTGCCCCTTGTCCGTCCGCTGTCAAGGGTTCTCCGCTTTCCGCCGGGTACGGGCGAGCGGAAAGCTCCAAACCCATTCACGAAGGAGGACTTCAGCATTGAAAGCCCAACCTCAGACCATCGATGTGATGTTCCGCAAGTACCGCGACAAGAGCGCCGAGATCCTGGCCGTGTTCCCCTACGAGGCCCACGACCTCTACAGCGATTTCGTGATCTGCTATGCGCACGTCGGCCAGCACGGCGGAGCGCAGATGGAGCACGTGCTCTCTGCGACCCGGCCGGCGAAGCCTCACGAGTACGCCGATCTGTACCGCGAGCTGCGGAGCATCTACGAGCGGGCGAAGTTCCCCGGCGATCCTGTCCACCAGCTCCGCATCATCCAGCGGCGTTCCGCCAAGCGCATCGCGGAAGCCCTTGAGAAAGCGAGGCGATAGCGCCATGTCCGATCAATTGCACTTCATCCGTGGCGGCAAGGCTCTCGACCCGGAGGCGAAGGTCTCGATGGTCGAGTGCGGATGCTGCGAGTGTTACCACCGCGAGGACTTCTGGGGCGACTGCCGCAACGATTCGCAGCGCTTCCTGCCGCACGATCCCACCGACGGCGAGCCGGAGTATGTCTGCGCCGACGGCAAGCACTGGATTACGGATGCCGAGCTGTCGCGCCGCGAGGACGCGCGTGCCCGGGAAGCCGACTCTCAACCTCTCACCCCGCAAGACCAAGGAGAATCAGCATGATCGTTCACGAAGAGATCGTCATGGAAACCCTGCCCGATCCCTGCCCCGATACCTCCTACCTGGAGCAGGAAGGATTCGAGGAACGGCTGAGCCAGGCCAACAACGGCGACTTCGGATTCATGGGCATCCGCGCGAGCTGCACGGTCCTCATCGGCATCGGCCACAAGGGCCACGTCATCGCCCAGCGCATCGACAGCCCCGGCATCTGGGGCGTCGAGACGGACTCCGATCCCGGCCACGTCCAGGAGCTCTATGAGAATGAACGCAGCATCCTGCTGGCCATGCTCGCCGCCATGGGCTGCAAGCGCGCCCCCGGCGCCGAAGCCGCCAACTGACGGCTTCCCGCCATCACCCAGGTCCTGGCGCATCCAGCCGACGCCCCAGGGCCTTTTCGCGCGCTCGAGCTATCGCGCTTGCTCACGTTTGCATCCCAGATCAGCTTCCCTGCAGGCAACCACCGTCCCCCCTTCGACGGCTGCTCCGCTTTCCGCCAACTACGGGCGAGCGGAAAGCTCCACACCCTTACTCATCAGGAGGATTCCAGCCATGTCGAACACGTCCAGCCCGTCCGGCGCCGACAGCGTCACGCTGCCCGCAACCCTGTCCGGGCTGCTCGAAGCCGCGATCCATGACGCCCGCCGCCTCGATCGGGATATCTACGCTCCCTACTACGATGAATGGCACCATGCCAGCGACGCCAACTACTGCGAAGTCTGCCTGGCCGGCGGCCTGATGGCCGGCACGCTGCGGCTCTCGCCCCGAGTGACCGTCTCGCCGCACATGCTCGATCACGAGACGGAAACCAAGCTCGACGCTCTCGACTTCATGCGCTGCGGACTGTGGAAGCAAGCCTTCGACCTGATTCACAACCGCGTTGCTTCCCTTGAGATCAGCAACTTGCTGTTCGCCCTTCCAGCACCTTGTCAGGGCAACTTCACCGGCTGGATCGAGTTCGAGGTCCACCTCGACTCCCTCAAAGAGCTGCTTCCCGATCTGCGGGTCATCGACCAGCTCGCCGCGAAGCTCTGACCGCTGCGCCCCGAGGCGGCGGGTTCTCCGCTTTCCGCCAGCTGCGGGCGAGCGGAAAGCTCCCAACCCACCCCATCCAGAGGCCCACATCCGATGCAAGACCTGTTTCCAGAAATGCACTCCCACGTCGCCATCAAGCTGTTCGAGGACGCCATGTTCCTCTACCGCAAGAAGGAGGACTTCAAGAAGATCAACCGCGCCCTTCGCAAGTCGGACCGCCTCGGCAGCGATCAGCCGCTCGAAGAGCTCAACCTCGATCGCACTCAGATCAACACCCTCAAGACCCCCGACCAGACCGGGACGCGCGGCATTCATCCCATCGTTCTGCGCAATATCCGCAGCCGGATTCTCAAGATGAAGTCCCGTCTGTTCTCCGAGTTCGGCCTCGTGATCGACGAGGGCAAGCTCACCAGCTCCGCAGCTTCGACCCTCCCCAAGACCACCCACGAAATGTGCGGCGAGGTCCGCATCGTCGATAACGTCGAGACAGGCCGCATTCAGCTCTTCTTCCCCCGCAAGGTCCGCAAGCCCACCACCAACGTCCTCAAGTACTACGGCTTCCGCTGGTCACAGGCCGTGGGAGCCTGGCAGCACCCTCGCGACCATCAGGGTACCGGCCTCTATTGGGCGCGGCGCATCTGCCGGGGCTGGAACCCCTTCGCCCGACCTTCCCCCGCCATCCTCGACGCTCGCTTCGCACTCCCGTCGCGGCCGTCCACGGTGCGCGATCGCACATTGATCTGATTCAGATTCCACGACAGCGTGATCGACGCCGGCGTGATCCGCTCTTGCCCCATTTTTCGCTGCCGATACGCTGCGCATGACCTTCACTGCGCTCGCTCCCGGCCGCGATCCGCATCATGATGAGGGTTCTCCGCTTTCCGCCAGGTACGGACGAGCGGAAAGCTCCCAACCCTTACATCGCGGAGGATTCACCCATGGCAAACGAAAACGCCGCAACCGTATCGGAAGTTTGGGAAATGACCTGCCCCGCATGCCGCTTCGACGACGACATTCGCATCCACGCCACCATCGCCGTCATTCTGCTGCCCGATGGCACCGACCCCACCGATTCCGACACCGAATGGGACGACTCCAGCATCGCGCTGTGCAACCGCTGCGATTTCACCGGAACGGTGAAGGACTTCCAGGACGCCTACAGGAAGCCCTCCAGCGGCGGCGGCTGAGTCGCCGCTTTCCCCCGGCCGTATTCCGGATGCCTGGATGCCCCTTTCCTCCGGTAGCGGGTTCTCCGCTTTCCGCCAGGTACTTGCGAGCGGAAAGCTCCCAACCCTTCAATCCCGGAGGATTCCAGCATGCCCAAAATCATCATCCTTTCCCCCAGCTCGGTATCTCAAGAATGGGAAATGATCTGCCCCGACTGCCGCCGAGACGACCGCATTCACATTCAGGCCACCGTTACGGTCCTGCTCACCCATCGCGGAACCGATCCCGTCGATTCCGATACCGAGTGGGACGGTTCCAGCACCGCGCAGTGCCGCCATTGCGATTTCACCGGAACCGTTCGCGACTTCTCGGACGCCTTCTCTGCACTCCGCAGCGGCGGCCGCTAGGCCGCCGTCCCCTTCCCCCGGCCGTATTCCGGCTTCACTGATCTGTGCTTCCCCGGTCGCGGGTTCTCCGCTTTCCGCCAGGTACTTACGAGCGGAAAGCTCCAAACCCACTTATCCAGGAGGACATGATCCATGAGTGCTTACGTAGTCACCCCGGCGCACATCGCCACGTGCGCGAAGATCATCCGGGAGATCATCTTCCATTTCGACAAGAACCCGCCCAGCGACAGCGACGTTCGCATGGACCTCGCCATGGCCAACGTCATCAGCGTCGCCTTCCGCTACGGCCCCGAAGGCCGCCGCGCCTACGCCTCGATCTTCAGCTCCATCCTCGACCAACTCGAAGACGCCGACTGGGACACCAGCAACGTCGATCACCCCGAAGCCATCAACGACATCAACGTAGCCTGTTTCGACGAAGGCTACACCGTCAGTGACTACCTTCGCGACTGCCGTTCCGCCGAGCCTCGCATCTACACCCACACCGAAGCGTGCGAGTACCTCAGTTGCCTCAACTACCAGTCGTGCGAACCGCCGAACTGGCAAGACAGCAAGGTGCGAATGTGGATTCTGGAAGCAAAGTCCTATCTCGCCAACCGGCTCGCCAAGCAGATTCTCGGCGAACGCCACGTTTGGGAAGTCCGCGACGCCGAGCCCAACCTCACACCCGTCTCCTCGCTGATTCCCACCTAGCAGTGATCCTGTCCCGCCGCTTCGGCGGCGGGACTTCTTTTGCCGCTAGCGGCCATCTCAACCCCTGCGGCTCTCCCGCGTTGAAGGGTTCTCCGCTTTCCGCCAGGTAGCTGCGAGCGGAAAGCTCCAAACCCATTCCCCAAGGAGGACTCCAGCATTGAAAGACCAACCTCAGACCATCGACGTGATGTTCCGGAAGTACCGCGACAAGAGCGCCGAGATTCTGGCCGTGTTCCCCTACGAGGCCCACGACCGCAGCGGTCTGTTCGTGACCTGTTATGCGCATATCGGCCAGCACGGAAGCGTGCAGATGGCGCATGTATTCAGCGCAACCCGGCCGGCAAAGCCCGACGAGTACGCCGATCTGTACCGCGAGCTGCAGAGCATCTACGAACGCGCGAAGTTCCCCGGCGATCCGGTCTACCAGCTCCGCATCGTCAAGCGTCGTTCCGCCAGGCGCATCCAGGAGATGCTTGAGAAAGTGAGGCGTTGACCCCATGTCCGATTCATTGCACTTCATCCGAGCCGGCAAGTCCCTCGATCCGAAGGCGAAAGTCGAGATGATCGAGTGCGGTAGCTGCGAGTATCACCACCGCGCCGACTTTTGGGGCGACTGCCGGACCGACTCGCAGCGATTCATGCCGCATGACGGCACCGGCGAACCGGAATACGAATGCGAGAACGGCCACCACTGGATTACCGAAACCGAATGGTGGCGCCGGCAGGAGGCTCTCGCCGAAACAGCCGACATCCAAACCCCTTCCCAGCAAGACCAAGGAGCCTCGTCATGATCGTCCACGAAGAAATCACCATGGAAACCCTGCCCGATCCCTTCCCCGATACCTCGTATCTTCAGCAGAAAGGCTACGAAGAGCGCTTGCAGCAGTCCGAGGACGGCATCTTCTCGTTCATCGGAGTCCGCGCGAGCTGCACCGTCCACATCGGTATCGGCCAGAAAGGCCACACCATCGCACAGCGGATCGACAGCCCCGGAGTCTGGAACGTCGAATCCGACTCCGACGACCGCCACATCCAGGAGCTCTTCGAAAACGAGCGCAGCCTCCTGCTGGCGATGCTCGACGCGATGGGAAGTCGTTGCCGGCGCAAAGCCTTCCCATCGAACTGACCCTTTCCTGCCGCACACCGCCCCTGGCGCAACCTGCGTTGCCCCAGGGCCTCTTCATGCACTCGAGCTACTGCGCTTGAGCGCATTTCGTGTCAGAGAAGCTAGCTGCAGGTGAACCTTGCCCTCTTCGACGGGTTCTCCGCTTCCCGCCAGTCAGCATCGAGCGGAAAGCTCCCCACCCTTACATCAGGAGGCAACAGCCTTGACGAACACCCTCGAAGCTCCCAAATCCTGCAGCTCCCTGCTGCCGGACACCATGGCCGGCTTGCTACATGCGGCAATCATCGACGCCCGCAGTCTCGATCGTACGATCTATAACCCCTACTTCGACGAGTGGCACGGCAACTTTGACTTGCATCGTTGCGAGATTTGCCTTGCCGGAAGCCTGATCGCAGGTACGCTGAACGCCACGCCTGGCGTGCGTATTTCTCCCAATGCCTATCCTCGCGACATCAATACCAAGCTCGAAGCACTCGACTACATGCGCTGCGGAATGTGGAGAGATGCTTTCAGGCTCGTCTACGGCCGCACGCCGGACTCTCTAATCGAAAGCATGCTACGCGCAGTTGCTTCTCCATCCAACGCTTCCTTCTACGGCTGGGACGAGTTTGACGATCATCTCGCCTCTCTCGAAGAGCTGCTGCTCGATCTGCGCAAGATCGATGCGCAGGCCGCCAAGCTCTGAGCACGCCGCTTCTGGACGGGTTCTCCGCTTTCCGCCAGGTACGGACGAGCGGAAAGCTCCCCACCCTTATCCATCAGGAGGATTCCTTCCTTGTCGAACACAACGATCCCGTCCGACCCCGACAACATCACGCTTCCCTCTACCCTGGCGGGGCTTCTCGAAGCCGCCATCCTCGACGCCCGCAGCCTCGATCGGAACATCTACGTTCCCTACCACGACGAGTGGCACCATGCCAGCAACCACAACTACTGCGAAGTCTGCCTGGGCGGCGCCCTGATGGCCGGCACGCTCAAGCTCCCCCCCCGCGTTACCGTTTCGCCCCACATGCTCTCTCACGAAACCGAAGTCAAGCTCGATGCTCTCGACTTCATGCGCTGCGGACTGTGGAAGCAAGCCTTCGATCTGATCCACAACCGCGTTCCTTCCCGGGCGATCAGCGATCTGCTGTTCACCCTTCCAGCCCCGCCGTTCGGAAACTTCACCGGCTGGATCGAGTTCAACGCCCATCTGGACTTCCTCGTAGAGCTGCTGCCCGCCCTTCGCAACATCGATCAGCTCGCCGCAAAGCTCTGATCGCCGCGACTCGATCGTGCGGGTTCTCCGCTTTCCGCCATCAACCAGTGAGCGGAAAGCTCCCAACCCTTATCCATCAGAAGGCAACTCATCATGACACTATCGCTCGAAGTCGATCTGCTGCACGAACCACCCGATCCGGACGAGGACGAGGACTCCCCCGAAGCGGCGGTCTGCGCCAACTGCGGCAGCAACAAGATCACCTTCGACGCCACCGCGTATTGGGACGAAAAGCAGCAGCAGTTCGAATACGACATCTTCCGCGACAAGGTCTACTGCCAGTTCTGCGACGGCAAGCAGCATGTCGATTGGGTTTCGATCTGATCGAATCTCTTCTACTCTCCAACCATGACCAGCACCGGGAAATCCATCACCTTCACCTGCAGCGACCAGCTCTACGAGCGCGTCGAGGAAGCCAGCCGTCGGGCAGGTGTCTCGATCGAGAAACACATCGCCCAAGTGGTCGAGGACCACTTCTTCCCGGCAGCCAAGCGCCGCAGGGACTACTACGCTCGCCGGCGCTTCTACACCTACGAGATCGATCCCGATTGAAGCACAAGCCCCTCATGCGGCCCTCAGCACGGGTTCTCCGCTTTCCGCCAGGCAACAGCGAGCGGAAAGCTCCCAACCCTGACTTCCAGGAGGCCGAACACACCATGTCAGTTCTTCCCACTCCCATCGCAGGCTCCGTTGCTCACAAATCCATCTTCCACTTCGAAGAGGATTACCGCTTGCTGTTCAACACCATGGCCGATTTTCTCCAGGCGGCCATAGCCGATGCTCGCAGGCTCACTCGCCGTCTCTACCATCCGCTTTTCGGAGAGTGGCATCACCCCGGCAAAACCGGACGTTGTGAAATCTGCCTTGCCGGCACCTTTATCGCCGGCACGTTGCGCTTTTCTTCCTTTCAGTCCGTCAACCTGACGAACATCTCCGGTCCCGTCAGCGACTTGCTGATTGCGCTCGACTGCATGCGCACCGGAGATTGGGCGGCAGCCTTCTACAAGTACTACTCGCGCAATCCCCATCCCGATACCGAGTTGAAACTCGGCGAGCTGCCCGTTCCCAAATGCCGCGATTTCACGAGCTGGGCAAGGTTCGACATTCACCTGGCTTCACTCGATGCCATCATCCCCCTGTTGCGCGAGATCGAACAGCAGGAGTCGCGCAACCATCTTCGAGATTCGTCGTGACGGTTCGGTTCAACGTCTTCTTTCCTTACTCACGGGTTCTCCGCTTTCCGCCATCAACCAGTGAGCGGAAAGCTCCCAACCCTACTTCCCAGGAGGCCAGCAACTCCATGCCCAACGACACCGTCGCCGACATTCCGAGCACCACGCCCACCTTCACCGTCGATGCGGATGAGATGACCTCTCCGGATACGATGGCCGACTTCCTCGAAGCTGCCATCGCCGACGCTCGCGGCCTCAACCGCAAGCGTTACCGTCCGGATGCCGAGTTGTGGCATTCGCCCGCGTTCAACGGAGAGTGCCGCGTTTGCCTGGCCGGCTGCTTCATCGCCGCGAAGCTGCGCCCTCCCAGCAGCACGGACATCGACATCGCCGATGTTTCCAGTTCCGTCGCGAACAAGCTCAAGGCGCTCGATTTCATGCGCACCGGCAACTGGTCCGTCGCCTTCAAGTTCTTCTATTCCGTCCTTCCGGATTCCGATACCGAGCGTCAGCTCAACGAGCTGCCCATTCCCGCAGACCCTTACTTCGCAACCTGGTTCGAGTTCGACCTTCACCTACGCTCGCTCGATGCGATCGTCCCCAGGCTACGCGAGATCGAACAGCAACCGTAGCCCAACCCTTTCCCCTGCAGGGTTCTCCGCTTTCCGCCGTCAGTGAGTGAGCGGAAAGCTCCCAACCCTTGTTTCCAGGAGGCGACTTCGTCATGCCGTCAATCAGAAACCGACCCATCAGCGACCTTTCCGGCGACGTTCATTACGACATACTGCCGGAAGAGTACCAACCCATCTTCAATTCCATGGCCGACTTGCTCAGCGCCGCCGTCGCCGACGCCCGCGGCCTCGACCGCAAGCGCTACCGCCCTTGCTCCGATGAATGGCACGACGGCATAGCCGTTCAGCAATGCCTGGTCTGCCTGGCCGGCGCCTTCATCGCCGGCACGCTCGAATTCCAGCCCACGTGCGACATCCGCCCCTCGATGTTCACCCATCCGATGCACGACAAGCTCCTGGCCCTCGACGCCATGCGCAGCGGCGATTGGGATTTCGCCTTCCTCAAGTTCTATTCCTGCGCCCCCAGCCCCGACACCCATGACGCCCTGCTCGATCTTCCCGACCCGGATGATTCTGATTTCTACTCTTGGGAAGAGTTCGATCATCACCTGAATTCGCTCGAATCGATCATTCCCGAGCTGCGCAGGATCGAGGAACGGGACTAGCCGCTTCATTCCACTCTCCATCCCTCTTCCGACACCCTCGCCGTCACGCTGACCGCTGCCGGTAGGGTTCTCCGCTTTCCGCCAAGTAGCTGCGAGCGGAAAGCTCCAAACCCCTACTCCCAGGAGGCTCACAGCCCATCATGAACCAACTCTCCGATACCAACCTCTCCCTCGCCAAGCTCGATGACACGCTCTGGAGGCGCGCCACCAACCCTCTTCTCAAGCAGCTCACCCAATCCGACAAGGACAACCTCTCGGAGCACGATCTGTTCGCCTGGCTTCTGCAACAGGCGGGACGCCTCGAACGCGGCGAGATCGAACGCGCCGAACTCAACACCATCATCGCCCTGTTCATGGACCAGGCCAACCAGCTCCTGCGCGACGGCCGCCACTACTGCCGCTACATCATGAGGCTGCTGCTGCTGCTTTGCGCGGCGCCGGAAGCCGATTCCCGCACCCGTCCGACCTGGCGCGATCAACTATTCAACAACCGTTTCTCGATGCAGACGTTGCTGGGCGAGAACCCCTCGATCACGATGTTTGTCCGCGACATGATCCGATACGCCTGGACAGGCGCACGCAGCGACGCGGTCCTCGCACTCGCTCCGCGCAACCACAACGGCCGTGCGGCCCCGCCGCTTCCCCAGGACTGCCCCTGGAGCGTCGCGGAAATCTTCGGCTTCGATCCCTTCGACACGAACGATGTTCTCATCGACGGCAAAGCCGTTCCCCTGCGTTCCTACGAACGTCACATGAAGTGCACCGCCTCCGCAGCGGGTTCTCCGCTTTCCGCCAGGTAGCGGCGAGCGGAAAGCTCTCAACCCTCACAGCAGGAGTTCAACCGACCATGATCGAATCCTCACATCACCAGTTCCAGATCGACACCCGCGCCGATCTGGAAGTCCTCAACCACAACGAGCATGCCGTTTCCGAACAGCTCGACGCCTTCGCCTGGCGCCTCAAACAGGCCGGCCACCTGAGCCGCCGCGAGTTCGACCGCATCGACCGCAGCACGCTGATCGACGTGCTCACCAACGACGCCAATCAGCAGGTTTACTGCCTGCGCAGTCGTTGCCGCGACGTTGTGGAGCTTCTCCTTCTTCTCGCAAACGCTCCCGCGGCCGACAAGGAGTATCTCGACAAGTGGAAAGCCGATCTGAGCTTGCGCCGCATCCAGTTCTCGAAGATTCTCTCGCGCAACCCCTCGATGAGACGATTCCTGCAGGCCACCCTCAACTTCGGCTGGCGCGTCGGCCGTATGTACGCCGCCATGCAGCTCCACGGCGGCTTTTTCATTGCCGGCGATGTCCGTCAGGAAGTCCTGATGGCCGAAAGCCTCTGCGGCGACTGGATCAACCGCCTTCCGCTGGCCTGTCCCTGGAGCCCCACTCAGATTCTCGGCTACGACGCCAGCAACCCCCACGACGCGCTCTCCGATCCCCATGCTCTTCCCTTCGTTGAGCCGAAACCCGCCAATCCGTTGCGCTAACTTGCTCGCCTTCAACACCTTCATTGCTCTTGCGCTGTGGCTCGACTTCCATGCCCACCTGGATTCGCTCGAAACGTTCCTTCCCGAACTGCGCACAATCGAGAGCCTGACCGTCCCGGCATAGCCGCCGACGCCGACTCCCGTCCGCCAGGGTTCTCCGCTTTCCGCCATCTCCGAACGAGCGGAAAGCTCCCCACCCTTACTTCCGGAGGATTCTTCAACATGGCTTCTTCATCCCGCCAGCACTCGCTTCAACACGGCAATGCCAACCCTGCCACCCGCTCTCCTTTGCCCCACAATCTTGCCGATCTGCTCGCCCTCGCCGTCAGAGACGCCCGCCGCCTCGATGCCGCTTCCTACATCCCTCACAGCGGCAACTGGCATTTCCCCACTCAGAAAGGCATTTGCGAAGTCTGCCTGGCCGGCAGCGTCATCGCCGTCAGCCTGCGCATCTCGCGCCAGGTTTACGCGGTTCCCAAAACGTTCACTCCGATCGTGCAACGCCAGCTCCACGCCATCGACTACATGCGTTGCGGTTTGTGGACCCATGCGTTTCTGATTCTCTACGACCGCTCCGCAGTTCCCTCGATCGCCCAGCGGCTCCGTTCCCTTCCCATGCCGGCCGATGCCAGCTTCCGTTCCTGGCCCGAGTTCAACGCCCACCTCGATTCGCTGGAATCCATCATCCCCGAGTTGCGCGAGATCGAGGAGGCCGACCGCAGCCTCTGATCCGTATCCGAGCCGTTGCATTCGGGTTCTCCGCTTTCCGCCATTCAGCAGTGAGCGGAAAGCTCCCAACCCTTGACTCCAGGAGGACGCCTCGCATGACGAACGCCATCATTCATGCCTCGCATGTAGACAACATCAGCTCCACGCCGTACTCGCTCGACTTGCTGCCCGTTACCCTGTTCGAGCTTCTGACCATCTCCATCAACGACGCCCGCAACCTGAACTGGAACAACTTCCAACCCGCCTCCGAGCGCTGGTACTGGCCTTCCGAGGAAGGCACGGTCCTCGTATGCCTGGCCGGCTGCGTTCTCGCTCGCGCGTTCCTCACTTCGCCGGACCGCGCTTTGTTTCCCCATATGTTCGTTCGCGACACGAGCCGCAAGCTGTACGCCATCAACCACATGAGTCGCGGCAATTTCAGCAGCGCGTACGAATCTCTCAACAGCAAGCCCGCACCGCTCTCCCTCATGAAGCGTCTTAACCGTTTGCAGTGTCCTACTTCCTGCGATTTCTTCAACTTCGAACGTTTCTTCGCTCACCTGGATTCTCTCGAAGCCGTCATTGCCGAGCTGCGCGAGATCGAGGAGGCCGACCGTCGCCTCTAGCCTGCTTCCCTACCTCTGCAGACGGGTTCTCCGCTTTCCGCCATATACCATTGAGCGGAAAGCTCCCCAACCCTTTCATCACGGAGGATTCCTTCGACATGGCCCACATTCCCGTTCCCAATGCCTCACGTCGCCTTTCGATCGACAACCCCATCACCGAGGACTTGCTGCCCGACACCCTGCACGAGCTGCTCGCCGCCGCCGTCCGCGACGCCCGCCATCTCAACCCC
This sequence comes from Bryobacterales bacterium, assembly GCA_965204095.1. Classification (GTDB taxonomy): domain Bacteria; phylum Acidobacteriota; class Terriglobia; order Bryobacterales; family UBA6623; genus JAPPLB01. The sequence continues at coordinate 426,481 of OZ241991.1, forward strand.
CATTGCTACTACCCCTCGTTCATGCGCTGGCACCGCTCGCCCATGAACGGCCATTGCGAAATCTGCCTGGCCGGCAGCCTCATCGCGCGCACCTACCGCAGCTCGCCCCGCCTCGACATCTCGCCCTCAATGTTCTCCCTCCGCATCAAGCACAAGCTTTACGCCGTCGACGACATGCGCAACGGCAGGTGGCCCAGCGCCTACATGGTTCTCTACCAGCGCCCCGCGCCCCCGGCGATCGAGAACCGCCTTCTCTCCCTGCCGAATCCGGCGCACGCCGACTTCAAGGGCTGGCTTTCGTTCATCGCCCACCTGGACGCGCTGGAACCCATCATCAGCGAGCTGCGCGCGATCGAGCTCGACGCCGGCAAAGCGTAATCGCCTTCGCCGGCCCTTCCTCATTCGGGTTCTCCGCTTTCCGCCTCATCACTGCGAGCGGAAAGCTCCCCACCCTTCATTGCACGAGGATTCAACGATCATGACCGACATTCCCGTTCCCAACGTTGCCCATCACGTATACGATGACAAGCCCATCACCCAGGACTTGCTGCCCGACACCCTCTACGAGCTGCTTGCGGTCGCCATCAACGACGCCCGCCAGCTCAACCCGCATGCCTACTGCCCCTCCAGCAAGCGCTGGCACCGCTCCCGCATGGGAAGTCATTGTGAAGTGTGCCTGGCCGGTAGCATCATCGCACGGACCTACCGCAGCTCTCCCAACCTCGACATCCTGCCCACGATGTTCTCCCTCCGCATTCGCAAGAAACTCTGCGCCATCGACAACATGCGCTGCGGAAAGTGGCTCCACGCCTACCTGATGCTCTACGAGACAGCAGCTCCCCTCGCAATCGAAAAACGCCTTTTGGACCTTCCGAAACCCACATACATCGATTTCAAAGGCTGGCTGCAGTTCAACGCCCACCTGGACTCGCTGGAGCCCATCATGTACGAACTGCGCGCGATCGAGATCGACGCCAAAAAGGCATGATCACCCACGCTAACCCCGTCCTATGACGGGTTCTCCGCTTTCCGCCATTCACCAGTGAGCGGAAAGCTCCAAACCCATTCATCCAGAAGAGATCGCCCGATGACACGAACCCTCGTACTAGACGACAGCCCCTCTCCCCTCGAAGCCACCATTACCCCTTCGCAACCCATCTTCTACAGCATGAACGATCTTCTCGAAGCTGCCATCATCGATGCCCGCGCACTCAATCCCCGCCTCTACCAGCCCAACTACATCGCCTTACACGACGCCTCCGTCAGCGTGCAATGCCAGGTCTGCCTGGCCGGCAGCCTTATCGCAGGAACCCTTGAAGCAACGCCTGACCAGTCGTACACACCCGAACACTTCGACAGCAACGTTCGCGGCAATCTCGAATCTCTCAACTACATGCGCCAGGGTCATTGGCTGTTTGCGTTCTACGAGTTCTATCGCCACTGGCCGCGTACCTGCATCGAGAACCGACTTCGCAAGCTGCCGAAACCGAACGACGCCAACTTCCGATGTTGGAACAGTTTCCACTCCCACCTGGATTCCCTCGAATCCACCCTTCCCGAGTTGCGCGAGATCGAGTTGAGCAAGCACTGGTTCTAACCTCTCTGCTTTCAGCCAATTCGGGTTCTCCGCTTTCCGCCATTCACTAGTGAGCGGAAAGCTCCAAACCCTTTCGCTTAAAGGAGCAAACCCATGAACGAAATCAACCTTCCCGAAACGCTACATGAAACCCTTTCTCTGGCCGTCAGCGACGCCGCCAAGCTCGACCGCAAACTCTACACGCCCCGCTACTTCTACTGGCACTCACACGACTTGGACCAATGCCTCATTTGCCTCTCCGGCTGCATCGTAGCGGTAACACTCAAGACCGACCGTAGCAAGGAAATCCTGCCCTGCTCGTTCGACTTCGAAACCGATCGCAAGCTGCAGGCCGTCAACGCCTGCCGTACCGGTGACTGGAACTTCGCCTTCCACATCTTCCACCGCCACTACCCCTCAATCGAATCCCAGGCACGCCTGGAAACGCTGCCTCTCCCCGACAACATCGACTTCAACAACTGGGAATCGTTCGACTCCCACCTGCGCTCCATCCAGTCGATTGTGCCCCTTCTCGCCGAGATCGAGATCGAAGCTCTCAAGCCCTGAACAATGCCTTCCTGCCGCCCGCCAGCCGCCCGCGACTCCGCTTCGGCACGCGCTCCGCTTTCCGCCATTCACCAGTGAACGGAAAGCTCCACACCCTGCCTCACAAGGATCAACCCCATGGACACTCCCACACTTCCCGATACCCTCAGCGACACCCTGGCGCTCGCCGTCAAGGACGCCCGGCTTCTCGACCGAACACTCTACATGCCCCACAACCGCTTCTGGCACGGCTACAACAGCGAGTACCGCAATCAATGCGTCGTATGCCTCGCCGGCAGCATCATCTCGCGATCCTTCAACACCGACCCCCGCACCATCACCAGTCCCGGCAGCTACCCGATCGAGATCGACCGCAGGCTACGCGCGGTCAACCTCTGCCGAACCGGCGAGTTCCTCGACGCCTTCCGGATGTTTTACAACCACGTACCAACCCAAGACGAACAATGGGACCGCCTCCACCAACTCGCTGTGCCGCTGCACTTCAACTTCATCGGCTGGGAGCAGTTCGACGCTCACCTCACTTCCATCGAAGCAATCATCCCCACACTGCGCGAAATCGAAAAAGCCGCCCTCTGATCGCACCCCCAGCTTCCCCCTGGCAGCGGGTTCTCCGCTTTCCGCCATTCACCAGAGAGCGGAAAGCTCCACACCTTTTTGCCAGGAGAGAACCCTTCATGCTCAATCCACAGCTTCGAATCGACGGCTCCGCCGCCCAGCTTCCCGCCACCATGGCCGGCCTTGTGGAAGTCGCCATCCGCGATGCCCGAGCGCTCGATCACAACATCTATTTCCCTTTCTCCCGCGAATGGCACAGCGCCTATCATCGCAACAGCTTGTGCCGGGTCTGCCTCGCCGGCAGCATCATCGCGGGCTCTCTCAAGATCACTCCCGACCTCAGCGTTGACTCGGCATCGTTCGACACGCGAACCGAATCCCTTCTCGACGCACTCGACATGATGCGTTACGGAATCTGGTCAAAGGCCCACCGCCTGATCTACGGCAACATTGCTTCCAACGATCTACGCGAGTACCTCTACGCGCTGCCCCAACCCGCTCGTTCAAGCTTCAACGGCTGGGACGACTTCAGCGCTCACCTTGCTTCCCTCGAAAGCATGCTGCCCCGGCTGCGAGGCGTTGACCGCGCCACCGCCAAACTCATCCGACATCGCTCCTGATTTGCATGCTGCAACCGCACCGCTCGCCGCCCTAACCCGGCTCTCCCCTTCACGACGGGTTCTCCGCTTTCCGCCAAGCAACAGCGAGCGGAAAGCTCCCAACCCTTACTCCCAACAGGACACCGACTCCATGAAACCTCAACCCATCCTCAAGCCCGGCGTTCGCGAACAGTGGCTCATCGACACCGCCGAGAACATCGAATCCCTCAGCCTCTCCGACAAACAGGAGCTGCACTGGAAAGACCCTCTTCACTGGATGCTGCAGCAGTCGCAGCTTCTCAGGCAAGGCAACCTCGACAAGATCGACCCGAGCGAGATCGCCAGCTTTCTCATACGGCAGTCCGATGAGGTCTTTCGCACCTGGCGAGGCCATTGCCGCGAAGTGCTCACGATGCTGCTGCTGCTCGGTTACGCACCCGCAGCCGACAGGAACACCCGCGCGCATTGGAAGCACAGCCTGCACTACCACCGCGTCCGCATGAGCGCGATGCTCGACAAGAACCCCTCGCTGAAAGACTTCATCGAAGCCATGATCAGCTTCGCCTGGGAAGGCGCCCGCGCCGGCGCCGCCGTCATCATCATCGACGGCCGCTACATCGATGAGCGCGTTCGCGCAGAAGTCCTCAAAGGCCACCGCCGGAAAGGCAAGTGGCTCAAGCCGCTGCCCCTGGACTGCCCCTGGAAAAACATCGAGGTGCTCGGCTACGACGCCCGCGACAGCAAGGACCACCTTGCCGACCCGCGACGGCTTCCCTTCGAGGAAAGCGAACCCTTCGACAGTTCCCGTTATCGCTGAGACACTTTCCGTTGATGATTCCTGTCCTCAACCTCGGACTCAGCTTTCTTTACCGCATCCGTTCTCTCACGCCGGCTTGCCGGGTTCTCCGCTTTCCGCCTGATAGCAGTGAGCGGAAAGCTCCCAACCCCGACTGCCTGGAGGCTCACATCGACATGCCACGGCCGAATCTCAGCACCCCCGAAGGAAGAGCGGTTCTCAGCGCCGTCATTCACAAGCAGAGCGAGCGCTGCCAGCAGCTCGGCTGCTCGCAGCGCATCAAGTGCCACCGTTGCGGAGAGCCCGTCCGGATCGTCCTCGACGGCGAAGAGTGGTGCTCACGCTGCCAGCACTACCAGCGTCCCGTCCCGCACGGTTGGTCGAAGTGGGAAGCCGTTTCCAACATCGATGAGGCGAATGCCTCGTGAGGATGACCGACATGAAGCGACAAGCACCCATCTCCACCCTGTCCGAGCTGCTCGTTACGGCGATCGCCGACGCCCGCCGTCTCAACCGTTCGCAGTACGAACCCTGCTACCGCAACTGGCATCTGCCGAACAGCCATGGGACGTGCGAAGTCTGCCTGGGCGGCAGTTACATTGCCGCTACCCTCGGGTGCTCCCCGGCAGTTCAGTCAAACCCCTGGAATTACCCCGGCAGGACGCAAGCGATGTTGGAAGCCCTCAACGCCATGCGCTTAGGCGCCTGGGCCGATGCTTACCGCATTCTCTTTCAGCGCGAGCCCAGCGAGAAGGCCGCGCTTGTGATGTCACGAATGGCGATTCCTTCCTGCCGCGACTTTCTCGGATGGCGCGAGTTCGACACTCATCTCCTGTCTCTCGAAGCAATCCTTCCCATGCTTCGCGAGATCGAGGCCCAAGAGAACCCGATCGAAGCCTTGAAAGGATGACTCCCATGAATCCGCAAGCCCTTCCCGACACCATGCACGGCCTTCTCGCAGCCGCTATCGCCGACGCCCGCCGCCTGGACCGCAACCTCTACCGGCCTCATTACCATCACTGGCATTTGCCCGATGATGACGGTCTTTGCTCCGTTTGCCTGGCCGGCATGTCGATTGCCCGCACCCTCAAGTGGCCTCAAGGGAACGCCGCACGTCCATGGAACTTTCCCGAATCCACGCAACACAAGCTCGAAGCGCTCAACGCGATGCGTTCCGGAGGCTGGCGCGCAGCCTACAGCCTGCTCTACCAGCGAACCGCCACCGCCAACACCGCCTTCCGGCTGTTCGAGCTGGGCCTTCCGGCCCACCTTCTTTTCGTGAGCTGGGAAGAGTTCGACCTGCACCTCAAGTCGCTCGAATCGTTCCTTCCCGAACTGCGGCTGATCGAGTCCGAGGACGACCACCCCGAAGCCTTCGAAGGATGCTACCCATGAGCCTCAACCGACTTCCCGACACTCTCCACGGTTTGCTCAGGACGGCCATCGACGACGCTCGCGGCCTCAACCGCCGCAAGTACAAGCCCCACTACAGTGAGTGGCACTGTCCCGATGACGACGGCCGCTGCGAAGTCTGCCTGGCCGGCAGCATTCTGGCGGGAACCTTGCAGTGCTCTCCGAAAAAGAACTACGCTCCCTGGGAGCTGCCCGACAAGACGCAACACAAGCTCGAAGCCCTCGAAGCGACACGCAACGGCGCCTGGCTCGATGCCTACCGTCTCGTACACCAGCGCCGGCCTCCGATCGAGATCGAAGCCCGTCTACTCAGCCTGCCGGCGCCCTCCTGGGCCGCCTTCGACGACTGGCGCTCGTTCAACCGCCACCTGAAATCGCTCGAATCGTTCCTGCCAAACTGCGTTCGATCGAGTCCGACGACCACCCCGACGCCTTCGAAGGATGACACCCATGAGCCTCAACCGACTTCCCGACACTCTCCACGGTTTGCTTTCGCTGGCGATCGCTGACGGCCGCGCGCTCGATCGTACACTCTACCTTCCCGACTACAGCGATTGGCACTACCCCTCTTCCGACGGCCGTTGCCTGATCTGTCTGGCAGGCTGTGTCCTCTCATCAAGCCTGGGATCGTCACCCAAGGTTGACGATCGGCCCTCGTACCACTCCGACGGACTTCGGCTGAAGCTCGAAGCCATCGACAACGCCCGCTGCGGCGCCTGGGTGCTTGCCTTCCAGCAGGTTCACGCGGTCCAGGTAGCCAGGCGTACACGCTCTCGCTTGATGCAACTGCCGGCGCCGTCCTTTTCCAACTTCGAAGGATGGGAGCAATTCGACGCCCACTTGAGCTCTCTCGAATCGATCCTGCCTCAGCTTCGCTCGATCGAATCTTCAGACGATCACCTTACTCTGTGAGGGAAATACCTGCCCATGAACTACCAATACCCGAACCTGAGTCTGATCAAGGACAAGCGCAAGCGCTTCGAGCTGCTCGACAAGGGCGGCTGGCTGGACTTCTCCAGCGGAGCCTGGGACCGCGGCCGCAACGTGCGCCGCGCGAAGTGCGGACGCTGCGCCGCCGCCGTCCCGGCCGGCCTCGGCCGCGCCTACAACGAGTTTCTCTCCGACGGCTACCGTACCGTCACTCGCTATCTCTGCCCGAACTGCGAAGCCGGCTTCGCCGCTGGCCGGCGCGATTCCTTTTGAGTTTCAGTTCCCGCTCGCGCAGACGCTTCGCGATCCACTCCCCGATCACGGCCTCTTCGATCACTCCGCCCGCCTGCGGCAACTGCGCCACGTGCTCTCTCTTGAAGTCCTGGTGATGACGAGCCGCGAAGTCGCGCTCGCCGGTCACTTCGTACAGAATGTTGAGCGCCAGGTCGGCCGTTCCGCTGCCCTCGTAGCCCCAATCGAAACCCGTAGGGCTGTGCCACACCCAGCGATGCGTCACGCCTTCGACCCGCGCCACGCCGGCCTCTCGCCGACACACGATGTCTGTCAATGCCATGCCGTCACTCCCCCTCGTCCAATCTTCGCAGACCGCCACCCCGAGCGCACCCGCTGGCCCACGTCGAGGCCGGACGCGCCGGCCTTCGCGACGTGGGGCTCCCTTCTCTCCAATCGGCCGAGTCCAGGCCGCGCCTTCGGCCGCTGTCGTTTCCCGTCGCACTGCGTTACCCGTTTCGTCACGGCCGCCGTGCCGTGCCGAGTCGTTTCTTCAACTAGGTCGGGCCGCTCCTGCCGTCGCTCTCAGGCGGTACTCGTTTCGGCCGTTCCTGCCGTCACGGCTCAATCTTTCTTGATCCGTTCGCCGCCACCCGGTCCCCCTGACGCCGGCGTTCCGCTTCCGCCAGCAACCAGGTGAGCGGAATGCTCCCCGCCTTTTCCGTCAGGAGGACAAAAACCCGATGGCAAGCCACAGCAAGACCGTTTCCTTTCGTTGCGATCCCGAGCTGTTCGCTCACTTGCGGAAGGTGCAGCGCGAGTCGCCGCAGGGACTCTCCGACTGGATTCGCACCACCCTGACCGGAGCTGCCTGCCGCGAGTTCCCGCTTGATCCCACTGCCCCCTGGGAAGTCTTCCGGCTGCCCGACAACGTCCTCGTCGCCGTCTTTCACGGCAATGCCCGCTCCCTTCCGGCCGAGCTGGTCGGTACCAGGATTCACGTCGGCAACGCCTTGGGCATGTCGCGCACCGCCAGCGTTCTCAACGTGCGCAGCCGCACCGCCTGCCGCGTCGTCGCTGAGATCGATTGACCAGGTGATTTTCGATACTCTCGCCGCCGGCGAACGCTCATCGCTCTTGCTCCATTCGCTCGATCCAGACAGGTCGCGGCCGCTCTCTCCCCGGCTGCGGCTCCGCCGCCGTGTCCGGAGCTCGCGTCCCCGCCCTTGCCGTCGCCTTTTCTCCCCCGCTCTCGAGAGCGGCGGCGCGTGGTCAGGACTTGCCAGAATCCTGTAACCGTGCAGAATTGAAGGTATTGAGGCTTCGACGCCTGCAGGACTTCATCATCGAGACGCTTATGCAAACCATCGCCCTCGTCAGTCAGAAAGGCGGCTCCGGGAAAACCACCCTCGCCCTGCACCTGGCGGTCGCTTCCGCCATCGAAGGCCGCAACACCGCCATCATCGACCTCGATCCGCAGGCTTCCTCCGCCCACTGGTCGGACCGCCGCAAGAACGAGCTGCCGGTCGTGCTGTCGGCGCACGCCAGCCGCTTGAAGCAGGAGCTCCAGCGCGTACGCGAGATCGGCGGCGACATGCTCTACCTCGATACCGCTCCGCATTCCGACAGCGCCGCCCTGGAGGCGGCGCGCATCGCCGATCTGGTGCTGATTCCCTGCCGGCCGGCCATCCTCGATCTGGAAGCGATCACCCAGACGCTGTCGTTCCTTCGCACCACCGGTACGCCGGCGCTGGTCGTTCTCAACGCAATCGCTTCCAGCGGTCAAGACGCCGCGCTGGCCGAGCAGGCCCTTCGAGCGCATGACGTGGAAACCTGCCCGGTCCGGCTCGGCCGCAGGGTCGCCTTCGCCCGCTCCCTCCTCAGCGGCCAGGCCGCTCAGGAGGTCGAGCCGCTGGGCAAGGCCGCCGATGAAGTATCTCGCCTGCACTCCTTCATCGCTTCACGCCTGCAGGACTTCAATCCTTCAACGAACGGAAACCCCCGCACATGAGCCCTAACGATTTTGCTTCCGCCCTCAAGTCCCGCGCCGCTTCGCCGGCGCCGCCCGCCCGCTCCGCTTCCCCCTCGAAGTCCGCCGTCAAGCGCAAGCATGTCGGCGGCTACTTCTCTCCCTCCGTCGCCAAGCAGCTTCGCTTGCTCGCCACCGAAGAGGAAACCACCTTGCAGGAGCTTCTTGCCGAAGCCCTTTCTCTGCTGTTCTCCAAGCGCGGCGCTTCCCTGCCTCGCTCGTAAGGAGCCTCTCGCCATGCTCTACCCTGGACCGCTCGCTTCGACGATCTACGTTCTGTTGCTTACCCTCGCCTTCGTGCTTTGCTGTTGGGCGTACAGCTCTTTTCTCTCTGTCAATCGTCTCTGTCGGCGCTGATCCCACTGGCCGTTCCGCTGGTTTTCCCTCCTCGATCTTCTCGTCGCGGCTGCCTTCTGCGCGTTCGTTTTCGCTGTCTCGTTCCTCTTCTCTCGCTTGATTCCTGGCCCTCCTTCTCCCTGACGGGATTGCTGCCCCGGCCGCTCCGGTTCAGCCGTCGCGGCTTGCCCGTTCACGCTTTCTCGCTTATGCTCGCTTCCTGGTATTGCCATGAAGCTGACCCTTGCCGAAGCCGAAGAGCTGCTTCTCCACAACATTCACTCTCACACTTCCCCAGGCGCCTTGGAACGCCTTCTCTCCCATGAATGGTCCTTCGATCCCCGCGGAGGGCATCTTCGCCTGCTCATGCGGCGCTACCACGAGCAGGATCAGCTTTTCTACGAGTCCTTCACGGATTTCCGGAAAATCACCGATCCTCAAGACCCTTCTGTTTACTTCCCCGCTCTTTGTGTTTTCTGTGCTCTCACGATTCGCTCGGTTCCCTGCTATACCGCCCTCAATCCATTTGGTTCCAGGTGGAATATTTGCTGCGATTGCCATGACGCGATTCACCGCGTCGCTCCTGAGCCTTCCTCGCTTTCCTCGCCTCTTCTCTCCTGCTGTTCTCTCGATCGTCTCTCGTCTGCGCTTTCTCGCTGTCTCTCTCGCTTTCGTCGCTGGTTTCGCCGTCCTCTCGATGATTGAGGTTCTCGTCTTGCCCCGGCTCCTGTAGAGCTTCCTCATGCCGTGGGTTTCTCTCCTTTTTCTGCAATTGAAGCCGCAGTGCCCAGATGCAGCTCCCTTGCCCCTTCCTCCGGCTTGGCTTGCCACTCGCAATGGCGGGCAGGCCCCGGCAGTCTTTGCGTCCCGTCGATCGGGATTCCGCCAGCCATCATCGGCCATGCCGGACCCAGGCGCGCCCGGCTTCGCGAGCTGCGCCGCGCGATCCGGCTTGCGCTCGAGCTACTTCACTTGAGCGCAATCTCATTCCAGAGCAAACGGATCCGGACCCGGATTCCTTTGCTCAGTCAAAACGGAAGGAATCGGCGGCTCCTGCCGCCTCAGCATCGAATGCCCTAAGATCACGGAGGCCGCTGAAGCGCCCTCCGGTTACGTCGCGGCCCTGGCCGCGCCGTGAACTTTGCGATCAGCCGTCCAGGGCCGGCTGAAGCCCACACGGCGGGAGAGAGAGGCCCCTCCCCCCGCTGGCTGCCCCGCGGCCGCGTGGCCGCCGGCGCGTCGACGTCGTTCGGCCGGCGGGCGGAGATTCGCGCGCCAGGTCGATTGCTCTGGCTCACTTTCCCGCCGTCAGATCAGCCGCAGGATCTCCGCCCGCCTTGTCGGATGCCGGCCTCCGTTGCATACTCACTGCATGCGCGAGCCTTTCGATCAGCCCTTCTGGACGGAGTTCAAGCAGGAGCGCCGGCGCATCGGTACGATCTTCCTCGCCGCCTTGGCCTTCAACCTCATGATGCCCTTCGCTCAGATTCCTGAGCACCACCTTGCCATCGGCATCGCTTGCGTCGCCTGCCTTCTCGCGATCGTGTTCGCCCCCGGTCGTTGGTTCTATCCGTCGCGTACGGAACTCCGCTCAGGCGGGCCCCGGCCTCGTTTGCTCAGTCAGCCGCCGCCTGCGCCGATTCGCAGGCCTCTGACCCGCTGGCCGCAGCGTGAAGGGCCGCTGCCGCCCTTGCCGCCGCGTCCACGACGAAGCTGAAAGGAATGTCCCTCATGGTCAGCACCAAAGTCCTGCGCCGCCGCCTGGCCAGGTACAGCAGCACGGCCGCAGCGATCGCCAGCGCAATCAGCTCCATGCTGCCTCTCTACCCGAACGGCTGCGCCGCTGTCCGCCTCGACAGGGTTCTCCGCTTTCCGCCAACACCGGGCGAGCGGAAAGCTCCCAACCCTTCCGTCGATGAGGACTCGATTCCATGCCGGATCACCCGAACAGCCGCCAGCCGTCCACCGCCAATTCTAACGGTCAGCCGAAGTGGGGCTGGGGCTGGGGAGTGAAGAAGCTCATCGACGGCGCCCTGTGCCGCCAGTGCCGAGGCTGCCGCAAGTGGTTCCACATCGGCTGGCTCGCCTACCACAACTGCAGGGTTCCCAAACCGCGATCGAAGTAGCGCGGGCCGCGCTCCGGCCGACGTTCGCCACTGCCCCCTCCAATAACGCCGGCGCAATGTCCTCCTGCCTCGTTTTTCAGGAAAGAGAAGTGGCGACGTCGGCCGAAAGTTCCTCTTCTCTGACCTTCGATCCTCATCAGAGTGGTCGCGTCCGGAGTCCGCTGTTGCGTCCTCGGACTCACAGGTAGATGCCCTTCTACAAGAACCGTCAGCCCGGATCGAAAAACCGCTGGCGCGAGCAGCTCAGACAGGCCATGAAGCGGCGCGCCTTGCGGACGCGCTGCCCGGCGTGCGGCCGTAAGAACGCCCTGCGCCGCGTCGAGCTCGAAGCCGGCGCTTCCTGCCGCGTGTGCCGCTGGCGGGACTGCCTCTACGAGTGCAGCCCGGGAGCGCCTCGATGGCGGGTTCTGTGCTTTCCGCCAATCGCATGCGAGCGGAAAGCTCCCAACCCTTACCTCCAGGAGGATTCCTCACATGACCAACACAGTCATTCACGCCTCGCATGAGGACAACATCGACTCCAAGCCCTATGCTCTCGACTGGTTGCCCCACACCCTTGCCGATCTTCTCGCGACGGCCATCGGCGATGCCCGTCAGCTCGATCGGAATACCTACCACCCCACTTCCGTGCGCTGGCACTGGCCTTCCGAGCAAGGCACTTGCCATGTCTGCCTCGCCGGCAGCATCCTCGCTCGCGCTTTCCACTCTTCGCCGCACCGCTTTTTGATGCCCTGGATGTTCTCTCTCGACACGGACAGAAAGCTCTACGCCATCAACCACGTTCGCTGCGGCCGTTGGCTGGATGCATACGAAATGCTCCATGAATTGCCGACGCCCCGCAATATCGGCAAGCAGCTTTGCTCCCTTCCGAATCCTTCCTCTCCCGATTACGAAGGCTGGAACCAGTTTCATGCCCACCTGGATTCGCTCGAATCCATCATCCCCCGTTTGCGCGAGATCGAACGAGAGGACCGCCGCCTCTCGTCCGTCATCGACCGTTAGCAGGCGGGTGCTCCGCTTTCCGCCAGACCGTGGCGAGCGGAAAGCTCCCCACCCTTACCTCCAGGAGGATTCCTTCCCCATGTCCCAGCACGACAAAGAGCCCCTCATGCCCCGCCGGCAGTGGAAGAACGACACCGATCCCCTGATCGAAAGGCTCATCGACAGCAACAACCGCAACCTCATCGGTTGCGACACGATGGGCTGGCTTCTGCACGTCGTCGGCCGCCTGCAGAGCGGCCGCTACGACCGCCGCGACCTGGACAGCATCATCAGCAGCTTCCTGCGGCAGGTCGATGAGCTTCTCGCGAAAGGCCAGTCCCACTGCCGCATCGCGATCAAGTCGCTGTTGTTGCTGCGCTACGCGCCGGCTGCCGGCTCGAGGACCCGCAGCCAGTGGAAAGACGCCCTGGCGTACAACCGCGTCGAGCTCGAAACCCTGTTGCGCAACAGCCCCTCGATGAAGCCCTTTGTCCACGCCATGATCCGCTACGCCTGGCGCAGCGCCCGCTCCGAAGCCTGGATCGTGATCACCACCGGACACTACATCGACGACGAGCTGCGCGACGGGGTGCTTACCGAACAGGAACAGCTCGGCCATTGGAACCAGCGGCTTCCGCAGGACTGCCCCTGGGACGCGGAGCAGATCATCGGCTTCCGCCTCGATCACCCCAGCGTTCTCGCCGACTCGCGCCGGCTGCCCTTCGACGAGCCCCACCGCAACGCCTAGAGAGTCCGCCTCCAGCGGCCCCTACGTTGCCTCCGGCCGCGGGTTCTCCGCTTTCCGCCATGCACCAAGCGAGCGGAAAGCTCCCAACCCTTACCTCCAGGAGGAAACCGTACCATGGCCGCCGCAATCCCGAAGCTACTGACCCCCTTCCACGTAAAAGATTCCCGAGTAACGCCCGAACTGCCCGACACCCTGGCCGAGCTTCTCACCGTCGCCATCGCCGACGCCCGCAGCCTCGATCCCGGCTCCTACTGCCCCGTCAGCTCTTGCTGGCACGGCGCCGTCTCGCAGGGCCCCTGCAAGGTCTGCCTGGCCGGCAGCGTCATGGCCGGCAGCTTGCGCTGCTCGCCCGATGACAACTTCCTGCCCTGGATGTTCTCTCCCGCCACGTACGACAAGCTGAAGGCCCTCGACGACATGCGCACCGGCAATTGGCTGCAGGCGTTCTGCCGCGTCCACAAGCACAGGCCGGTCCTCTCTGCCAGGAACCGCCTCATGAGCCTGCCGTTCCCCGCCTTCTCCGGATTCATGGGCTGGGAGCAGTTCAACGCCCACCTGGATTCGCTCGAAACGATCGTTCCCCGGCTCCGCGAGATCGAGCGCGGCACGATCATGCCGTGATCGCACAGGCCGGCCGCCGTTCGACGGGTTCTCCGCTTTCCGCCCGGCAGCCGTGAGCGGAAAGCTCCCCAACCCTTACCCCGCGGAGGATTCCTTCACCATGACCGACACTCCCGTTCCCAACGTCACCCAGCATGTCTTCAATGACAAGCCCATCACCCAGGACTTGCTGCCCGGCACCCTTTCCGGACTGCTCGCGGCCGCCATCGACGACGCCCGCCGGCTCGACCGCGATTGCTACCGCCCCGCCAGCTTCCGCTGGCACTGCCCCGTCGAAGAAGGCCCTTGCGAAGTCTGCCTGGCCGGCAGCGTCATCGCACGCACCTACCGCAGCTCCCGCAGCCTCGCCATGCTGCCGTCGATGTTCTCCTTCCCCATCTACCGCAAGCTCTACGCCCTCGAAAACATGCGTTGCGGAGAATGGCTCAACGCCTACCTGACGCTCTACGAGACCCCGGCTCCCCTGGCGATCGAGGACCGCCTGCTTCTCCTTCCGATGCCCGCGCACAGCGAGTTCGACAACTGGCCCGAGTTCGACGCCCACCTGGACTCGCTGGAGCCCGTCGTCGGCGAGCTGCGCGAGATCGAGCTCGACGCCAGGAAAGCGTGATTGCTCACGCTGACCCCATCCTTCGGCGGGTGGTCCGCTTTCCGCCAGGTCGAGGCGAGCGGAAAGCTCCCCACCCATCCATCCCGGAGGATTCCTTCACCATGACCGACACTCCCGTTCCCAACGTCACCCAGCACGTCTTCAATGACGAGATCATCATGCAGGACTTGCTGCCCGACACCCTGTACGAGTTGCTGGCGGCCGCCATCAACGACGCCCGCCAGCTCGACCCGCAGTCCTACTACCCCTCCAGCATGCGCTGGCACTACTCCCCCACCAGAGGCCATTGCGAAGTCTGCCTGGCCGGCAGCCTCATCGCACGCACCTACCGCAGCTCCCGCAGCCTCGACATCCTGCCGTCGATGTTCTCCTTCGCCATCTACCGCAAGCTCTGCGCCATCGACAACATGCGAAGAGGGAAGTGGCTGAACGCCTACTTGACGCTCTACGAAACCCCGGCTTCCCTGGCGATCGAGGACCGGCTGTTGGGCCTTCCAAGGCCGACGCACGTCGATTTCAAAGGCTGGCTGCAGTTCAACGCCCACCTGGACTCGTTGGAGCCCATCATGTACGAGCTGCGCGCGATTGAGCTCGACGCCAGCAAGGCGTGATCGCTCACGCTGACCCCATCCTTCGGCGGGTGGTCCGCTTTCCGCCAGGTATCGGCGAGCGGAAAGCTCCCCACCCTTACCTCCAGGAGGATCACAACTTCATGCCCGAAACTCCCAGCAAGGCCGTCCCGATCAGCCGCATCTGGCATCTCGCGACCGCCCCGTTCCTCAAGATGCTCAAGCTGTCCCGCGAGCCCGGCCTGCACGACCACGATTCGGTGGCGTGGTACCTGCAGCAGACGGGGCTGCTCGTTCGCGGCGAGCTCGACCAGCTGGACCGGACCAACATCATCAACCACTTCGACCGCATGGCGCACGACCTGATTCGCGCCTGGCGCGACCACTGCCGCGAGGTCCACCACATGCTCCTGTTGCTCTGGATCGCTCCCTCTGCCGACGCCGTCACCCGCATCGAGTGGAACGACTCCCTCGGCAAGCACCGCATCGAGATGGAACACCTGCTCAGCAACAACCCCTCGATGAAACCCTTTGTGCCCGCCATGGTGGACTTCGCCTGGCACGGCGGCCGCTTCAGCGCCGCCCGCACCATGAACCGCCTGTTGTACGTCGATCCCCCCGATCGCAACAGGATCCTCGAACGGCAGCGCGAGTTAGGCGACTGGAAGGAGCGGCTTCCGAAGAACTGCCCCTGGAGTACCGTCGAGATCGTCGGCTACGATCCCGACAACGACAGGGAACACCTTTTCGATCCCTGCTTCCGGCCGTTCTACGACCCGTTCTTCCCGCACCGCAACCCTTTCGACAGGAATGCGGAATGACCAGCATTCTCAGCTTGCTCGACTCCCCTGCCAGGGTTCTCCGCTTTCCGCCAGGGAGCAGTGAGCGGAAAGCTCCCAACCCCTAACGCCAGGAGGCTCACGTCAACATGCCACGGCCCCATCTCAGCACCCCCGAAGGGAGAGCGGTCCTCAACGCCGCCATCGCCAGGCAGGCGGCCCGCTGCAGCGAGCTGAACTGCTCGCAGCGGAGGAAATGCCACCGCTGCGGCAACGCCGTCCGCTTCGTTCTCGACGGCGAGGAATGGTGCTCGCGATGCGAAACCTACCAGCGGCCCGTCCCGCACGGTTGGTCGCGCTGGGAAGCCGTTTCCGAGATCGACCCGGCGAGCGCCTCGTAAGGAGCACCACCATGAAGACACAGCCACAGATCAGCACCTTGTCGGAACTGCTCGCAACGGCCATTGCCGACGCCCGCAGGCTCGACCGCGACCAGTACCAGCCCCGTTACCGGAACTGGCACTTCCCCAACAGCCAGGGCTTTTGCGAAATCTGCCTGGGCGGCAGTTTCGTGGCCGGAACCCTCGGCTGCCCCCCCACCAGGGAAGCCTCGCCCTGGAATTTTCCCAAGCAGACCCATGCCAACATCGAGGCCCTCAACGCCATGCGTTCCGGCGCCTGGATCGAAGCCTACCGCCTTTTCCACCAGCGCAACCCCACCGACGCGGTTGCGTTTCGCATGGTCCGCCTGCCGGTCCCCGCCCGTCCGCACTTCCTCGGATGGGAAGAGTTCGATGTCCACCTGAAGTCTCTCGAATCGCTCATCCCCAAGCTGCGCGAGATCGAGTCCGAGGACGACCACCCCGAAGCCTTGAAAGGATGACCCCATGACCCCGCAACCCCTTCCCGACACCCTCCACGAATTGCTCTGGACGGCCATCGACGACGCCCGCGGCCTCGACCGCCGCAAGTACAGACCCTGCAGCGATGAATGGCACTGCCCCGACGAGGACGGCCGCTGCGAAATCTGCCTGGCCGGGAGCATCCTGGCCGCAACCCTCGACTGCTCTCCGAAGAAGAACTTCGCGCCCTGGGAGTTTCCCCCCGAGACGCACAACAAGCTCGAAGCCCTCGAGGCGATGCGCACCGGCTCCTGGCTCGAAGCCTACCGCCTCGTGTACCAGCGCAGGCCCCCTGTCGAAATCGAAGCCCGCCTGTGCTGCCTGCCCGCTCCTGGCTGGGCCGCCTTCGTCGGCTGGCGGGCGTTCAACTCCCACCTCAAGTCGCTCGAAGCGATCCTTCCCCAGCTGCGCGGGATCGAATCCGACGACATGCAGCTTCAAACCTTGAAAGGATGACACCCATGCATCTCCCCGAATTGCCCAACACCCTCTATGACATGATTCTTCTCGCCATCGACGATGCCCGCGGCCTCGACCGCCGCATCTACCAGCCCCATTCCGGCGACTGGCACTGCCCGCAGGATCACGGTCAGTGCCTGATCTGCCTCGCTGGAGGTGTTCTCGCAACACGCTACGACCGTACGCACCGCGAAGAACTTCAGCCCTGGCACTTCCCCTACCACCACCAGCGCAAGCTGGAAGCCCTCGACGAGGCCCGTATCGGCCGTTGGATCGACGCCTTCCGTCACATGCACCTTCGGCTGCCCCCGCGGGCAACCTTCCAGCGCCTGGTCCACCTTCCAACGCCGCGCTGCTCGGGCTTCTCCGGATGGGAGCAGTTCGAAGCGCTCCTGCACTCTCTCGAATCCATCGTGCCCTCGCTGCGTGAGATCGAACGGGAGTTCCTCCATGGCCGAGCACTCCCCCGAACCCTGGACGCTGGTGAAGTCCTACCACGGCCCCGAATGGGCCGATGACGGCCGCTACTTCATTCACTCCGGACCCTGGCACGTTGCCACCGTTCACGCTCACCAGCCCGGCATCGACGCCGTCGACAACGCCCGGATCGTGAAGGCCGCCCCCTGATGCTGCGAGCCCTCAAGACCCTTCTGCCCGTCGCGCAGGCGTTCGAGAAGCAGGCCAGCCGCGGAACCGGAGGCCGTCGAGGCGGCGCCGTGTTCGCACTCGCACGCAAGGCCATCGACGAGGCCGAACCCGATGCACGAAAGCAGATGTGACATGAAGCACACCCACACCGTCACCGTTCGGGATCACATCGGCGGCCATAGCGGCACCGCCGAGCTGTTCGAGGACGGCCGCACCTTCCGGATTGCCGTTCCGGCCGGCGATGGCCGCCAGCGCATCGAGGAGCTGATCAACTCCTTCGTCGCCGCTCTGTGGGGGGGATGCCTGCCCGTGAACTACGACTTTCCCAACCTCACCTTCGTCAAGGACAAGCGCCGGCGCTTCGAGCTGCTCGATGCCGGAGGCTGGCTGGACTTCTCCAGCGGCGCCTGGGACCGCGGCCGCAACGTGCGCCGCGCCAAGTGCGGCCGTTGCACCGTTCCCGTAGCTGCAGGGCAGGGCAGTGCCTGCAACGAGTTCCTCTCCGACGGCTACCGCACCGTCACCCGCTATCTGTGCCCCCGATGCGAAGCCGGGTACGCGGCTACGAGGCGCGAGTTTGCATCTCTCCCCGATCCGGACGACACTCCCCAATCCACTCGCTGATCCTGGCGGCCTCGATCTTTCCGCCTGCGAACGGTATCCGCGCCACGAAAGCCCGCTTGAACGCCTGATGATGCTCGGCGGCGAAGTCCCTCTCTCCCGTGGCCGCCAGCAGGATGTTGAGCGCCAGCTCGGCCGGTCCGCTGCCGCCGCAGCCCCACTCGAAACCCGCAGGGCTGTGCCACGCCCAGGTCTGCGCCGCGCCCTCGACCCGCACCACTCAAGCCTCACGCCGGCGCGCGATATCGCTCACCCCCATTCGTCGAACCCCCTCAGCCGTCCTCGCAGACGGACACCCGCCACGCGGTCATGGCCCACGTCGAGGCCGGGCGCGCCGGCCTTTGCGACGTGGGGCGGCGTGCCCGTCGAGCGGCCGCGTCCAGGCCAGCGCCATAAGGCGCTGCTCGATTTCCCGTCGCGCTGCGGTGCCCGTTTCGTCACGGCCGCCGTGCCGTGCCGAGTCGTTTCAGAGACTATGTCGGGCCGCTCCCGGGGTCGCTCTTGCGCGGTACGGTTTCGGCCGCTTCGGCCGTCTCGCTCGCTCTGCAGCGGACCCCCACTACCCCCTTTTCGAGGACGGATCATGCCCGCTTCGCCGCGCGGCCGCTCAATCGCCGGCTGCGGCTTCGCCACCGTTTGCGGAGCTCGCGGCCCCCTTCCCGCGGCCTTTTCTCCCACACACTCGAAGTGCGTTGCCGCGTGGTCCGGACTTGCCAGAATCCCGAATCCGTGCAGAATTGAAGTGATGCAGGCTTGCACGCTTGCAGGCTTGCAATGACTGAGACGACTCCTATGAAAACCATCGCCATCGTGAGCCAGAAAGGTGGCTCCGGCAAGACCACCCTGGCCTTGCACCTGGCGGTCGCTTCGGCCGCAGAAGGCCGCAACACCGCCATCATCGACCTCGATCCGCAGGCTTCCTCCGCCAACTGGTCGGACCGCCGCACGGCCGAAGTGCCCGTTGTGCTGTCGGCTCATGCGAGCCGGCTGCGGCATGAAATCCAGCGGGTCCGCGAGATCGGCGGCGAAATGCTCTACGTCGACACCGCACCGCATTCCGACAGCGCCGCCCTGGAAGCGGCGCGCGTCGCCGATCTGGTTCTGATTCCCTGCCGGCCGGCGATCCTCGACCTGGAGGCGATTACCAACACGCTCGCCTTCATCCGGACCACCGGAACGCCGGCGCTCGTGGTCCTCAATGCGATCGCCGCCACCGGCCAGGACGCCCTGCTCGCCGAGGAAGCCCTCTCGGCGCATGACGTGGAAACCTGCCCGGTCCGGCTGGGCCGCCGCGTCGCCTTCGCTCGCGCACTGCTCAGCGGCCAGTCGGCTCAGGAATACGAGCCCTTCGGCAAGGCCGCCCTCGAAGTCAAACGGCTGCATGCCTTCATCACTCGAAGATTCGAGGACTTCAATCCTTCAACCAACGGAGCTTCTTGACATGACCACCAACAAATTCGCATCCGCCTTGAAATCCCGCGCTCCGGCGCCGCAGCCGCCCGCCCTCACCCCTTCCCCTGCCAAGGGAAGCGCCAAGCGCAAGCACATCGGCGGCTACTTCGCTCCGCCCGTCGCCAAGCAACTCCGGCTGCTGGCGTCGGAGGAGGAAACCACCGTGCAGGAGCTTCTCACCGAAGCCCTCACGCTGCTGTTCGCCAAACGCGGCTTGCCGCTGCCCTGAGCTTCCGGAGTTCCCCTTATGCACATCGGCGTCCTCGTTTCTTCCACGCCCTTCGTTCTGTTGATCGTCTTTCTGTTCGCCGCCGCCTGCTGGGGGCTCGGCATGCTTCTCGCCCGCGACCACATGGAAGGCCCGCTCGGAAGCTGGCCTGTGCGCTGGTTCAGTTTGCTCGACGCACTCGCTGTGGCTGCCTACATCGTCATCGTCGTCGCTCTCTCGTTCTCCTGCTCGTTCGCGTCCCGAGGGAGCCTCCACTGCCCTGATTTGATGCCTCCGGCCGATTGTTACAATGAGATCCGCACACCTCACCATGTCCACGGCCGCTTCACCCCCCGTCTCTGTTCAGCAGCGTAAGTCGGCCGAGCTCTACCACAGCGATCCCTACGCTTGGTCTGTCGAACAGTCGGACGCCCTCCGCCGTCGTGATTTTGCGGCCGTCGATTGGGACAATGTCATTGAGGAAATCGAATCCGTGGGCAGAACCGAACAACGCACGTGGACCTCGAAATGCGCCAACGCCATCACTCACCTTCTCAAGATCGAGCATGGCATGATGGCTACGTCTGAAGAAGTAGAGGGTTGGGAGAAAGAAGTACAGCGCTACCGTAGGGAAATGGCCGCTGTCATCGTTGACAACCCCCGCCTTCAGAACCTCTTCCCGCAGATGTTTCAAACCGCCTGGCAGCGCGGTCGCAGCGAAGCGGTTGATGCGCTCGCTGAGTACGATGTTCAGCGTAATCTGCAGCCTGATAAACGCTCCGCTCGCAAAGCCCGGCGTCTGTCACTTCCCCGCTCGTGCCCCTATCAGTTCCACGAAGTGACCGCCTTCACCTACGACCGTAATGCTGCCGTGCACGAGCCTGACCCCGAAGTTCTTCCCCCGCAGGTCAGCCGCGTTCTTGACTATCACCGCTCACGTTCTCAGCAGTGGGATCGCTGATCACTCTCTTTTCGGGCGCGGCTTGCTCCATGTCCTTGCTGCTCTCCGCGCTGCCTGCCGCCTTGCTCTCGATTGCGGCTGCTCTTGCTGCTCTTTGGCTAGTTGCTTGCGCGTGTTTCGAGCATCCCTTCCATGAGAGCTATGCTTCCTCGTATGTTTCCCAAATCGGTTTTCACCTGCCCCGCCAGTTCCTGCAGCTCATCGAGGAGGTCTTCTTCGATCTGTTGCGGTAGTCGTCGAGCCCGCCGCTCTCTCGTTTGCTCTTCCCGGTTGAGATTCAAAAGCGATGCCCTTCTCTCCAGGATTTCGTAGTTCTTCGCCAGCTCCCCCATGTTGTCGATGTTTTCCTGTTGCTCCCGCTCGATTTCGCTGGTACAGCTCGACATGGTCATAGTCAGCAGCATGGCCAGTGTGATTCCAGTCGCTTTCATGGTTTCTCTCTCTGGGCGGCTCTCGCCTTCGCGCACGTCCGTTCTCGTTGTCGTATTCCTCTGTATGACCTTCCCCCTCTGGTCCCCGAGCAAACGAAGGGGCAGTGGTCAGAGCCGCTATATCCCCTCTTCTCGCGGTTCCCGTATCGATACGCGATGGCGGGCAGGCCAGGGCGGTTTCATCGTCTCCACGTGTGAGCTTCCGCAGCCATCATCGGCCTTGTGGGGTTCGAGTCCGCTCGGTGTAATCCGCCACCAGGTTTGCGACACTGGGCTACGGTGGCGACAAGTCGATGCGGAGCTTCGACGCGAGTAGCAGTAAGTCCGCGTCCGAGCGGTCAGCTCCGAGAAACTCGATCAACTCCTCCTGACGGGGCTGGCCGAATGCGAGTCGATAGGCAGCGAGCGTCTTGCGCAATCGCGGCAGGGCCGCTGCGTCCCTGCTGAAGAGCATGAATGGCACATGCCGTTCGATCTTCGCCGGTCCTTGGTGGAACACCCAGTACGGCACCATCTCCCCTTCCGCTTCGAATGTCTTGGCCACAGCCATGTCGAACAACTCGCTCCACGGATCGACACGGCCGGACATTGCGTCCGCGTGCAGTTCCGGACCAAAAACCGTGGCGATGTTCCGTCGAACGGCGTGACCCTTGTACCTGTGAACGCGCCCCTCTCGCTGCTCCAAGTCGACAGGGTTCGAAGGCAGATTCCAATGCACTACGGCGTGGCACCAGAGATGGAAATCCAGTCCCTCCTGCCCGATCGAGGTGGAGATGAGAACAAAGGGCCAGAACGGGGAGTTGAACGCTTTGGAGACGGACTCGATCCGGGCCTCACCTCCATCGTCTAGGGTTTGGTTACCGAAAGCGACGGCAAAACGAGTGCGCATCCGGTGTTCGTGGAACTCGATACCCTCGCCGTTCCGCCGTCGACCTGGAATGTCTACACGAAATGATGACGTGCGCAGTTCTATGGCCTCCGTGAGGCACTTGACGATGTCGTCGGCTGCTGCCATGCGTCGGCTCTCATCGACGAAGTTCAAGTGGCCGAGCCAGTCGCGAAGTACATGAGCATGCTCGTCGAGAACGGCTTGAAGATTACCGTCTATCGAGTGCCGGAGTACGTCTCGCCAGTACCGGCCTCCACGTTCGTCTGCGTCGGATTCCCTGGAATCCGCGCCGACGATCACAGCCGTGACCTCAGGGGCATTGAAGAAGCTCCTGAACGCGGCACCAGCCCTTGACGCACCTCTCACCACACAATCATGCGAGATAGGCAGCCCCGAGACCGAACTGATCATCCGCAACGCACATTGCGCTGGCCCACCGAGCGCGAGTTCGGTGAGTACTTCGACAAGGTCGTTGGGAGGACGGCCGAGAGCTTCCGCACCATGCTTTGCCATGGCCCTCGCCTCGGCAAGGTGTGCACGAAGCCCGCGTCCAGCCTGATCGCCCTCCCAGAGGGATTCGCCGTCTTGGGCGAGCAGCAGAGCGGCTGCTGACGGGTGAAGCTGCCGGTCGAGAAACAAGGGCGCGGCCCAGTACCACCGTTGGTCGACGACCCCAATACTCGGTGCCATCCGAACGAGTGGACCGATGGCATCCTCCACCTTAGCCGCGACGTCTTCGAGCACCTCCGAGACTTGACGGCGTTCACGCCGAGCCAACGGCCGGGGGTCTCCAAGTTCTGCGAGGCTTGGGCTCGGCCAGGTCAAAAGAAGCGCGGTCATCGCCGCTGCTCGGCGACCGCTAGACGCCTCTCCTGGCTTGGCTTCGCCGGTTGAGCGCTCGCTGGTCCGGAAGGCAAGGCGCTGGCCGCCACGCCGCCGATAGTCGGCAGTGTAGCTGTGGCTGCGTGCGGCGAAAGCTCGGCGCTCAGCCTCGAAACTAACCAGTGAGGAGACGACCTTCGGGACGACCGCCCATCCGGAAAAGATCAGACGCTTCGTGAAACTGGCGGCTTCCGGCGACTCATACACCGATCCGGTGTCGTAGTACCGCATTGACGGAGGAATCCAGAGCAGCTTGAAGGCACAGTGGCGCTCCAGATCGTCGAGGAGCCAGCGGAGTCGTCCGTTCTGGGGATCGACGCGCTGATATGCCTCGACCTCGTCCCAGCTAAGCAGGCCAGGACCGGGGTCAAGCCCTTCGCCGGCGGTGAACCGGCCGTCTTTAGCGGCCCGCACGACAGCCTCTTTCAGCTTGTAATTCTCCATGAAGTTGACGAGGTACGGCCCGGACTTCCAGTACTCCGTTGGCTCGTGGTGCTCTACGATATCGGCGAGGTCGCCGAGGCGCACGTAGGCGCGAAGATCATCAGGTTTCACCTGCACTTCGGTGTCCAATTCGTGGAGCATCCCGTCACGGTCCGGTGTGGCTGCCAGCCGCTCCGTCCGTGCCATGACGCCGCCTAGCTGGTCCCTAATTTCGCCGCAAATCACCTCGGCATCGCTGAGCGATCCGCGTGAGAGGAGTGTTGAGCGTAAGGTGTTGAAGCGGCGTTGCAGGCGATCGACTCTCAACGAGTCTTGAAGCAGGAACGAACAGGTATCGAGGAAGTCTTCATAATGGTTGCTATCGACTTGGTCGGCGGTTGTGTACATGCGGTACGGGGTTGCAGAAAGCAACAGTGTTCGGGTGGCGCGGCCAGTCTCGGGATCCTTGTAGTTGAACAGCCGGTGGGCCAGTTCGGCAGCGAAGTCTCCCGGTTCAGGCTGCAGCAGTTCCTTGAATCGCTGAAACTCGTCCAGCACCACAAGATCCGGGCGGAGCGCGGCAATGCCGACGATCGCCATGATGCGGCGAACCTCCCCGATCAGCTCCTTCCGCTGATCCTCCAAGTCAATGGGGAACTTCCGTTTCCATGCAAGCCCGTCGACAAGCTGCTTGAACATGGCGCGAAGGGTAGGTTTGCGCTTGCCTCGCCGAGTCTTGTCACACTCTGCGAGCAACTCAGCGAAGTCCCCGATCGATCCCTTAATCCGCGGCCGAAACTTACGCTCCTCCCGTTGCAGCCGCTCATCGGGTTTACCGGCAGTGACGCCATACCAGAAGATCCATCGAGCCCGTCTGGTCATGACACTCCTACCCCAAAGGGCGCGTAGGAACGTGTACGCCAGGCAGCGCTCACGAAACTGGCCTGTGCTGCGGCCGAACTTCAGGGACGTTGCGGGTGTGATCGCCAGCAGATTGACACCCGTCTGACTCGCGTCGCCGTCATCCAACTTTGCGAGGGCGAGCAAGGTAAGCCGGTCGACGTCCTCGAGTGGCTTAACGCCCGCAGGAGCGAGCTTGCGAATGTTCTGTCGGGCGATCGCCGCGTTCGAGCAGACGTAGACGATGTCGTGCCGAGCGTCGCCGGTGCGTCGGAGGTGGTCGATCACTTGCGCGATCACCCCCTTGGCGACGTGAGTCTTGCCGAGACCCACCTCGTCGGCTACTAGGAACCGGATGGCGGAATTCCGGTCAGCGAACATCCGCTTGAACGCCCAGCGGGCAGTTCGCCGCTGGAAGTCCTTCAGGTCGGCCAGTACTGCCTCGACGTCGATGTGGGTTTCAGTCATCGCCTATGGTCGCCACGTCATAGATCATCGTCCAGAGTTCGGCGAACCCCGCTGGGAGCGCGTCGTCGTCGGCCAGGTCTGCTACGAGCGGGTGCAGCGCGGCGAGCTTCGCAGGGTCTCGCCGCATCGTCCTCAGCAACTTCTCCAATACCGGGAGGTCCATGGGACCGCACCCGTCGGCGGCAGTGTCGTCGCTGACGCCCTCGACCGTGTCGCGCAGGTCCGTCTGGCCCACGTCCTCGTCGAGCAATGCCAAGAGGTACCGCAGAAAGCGCTCCGCGTTTCCGACGAGGGCACGCAACAGGAATCGATCACGATGATTCGGTACGCCGTCGAGCGGGACCGGGACGACGAAGCGAGTCACTGTACCTTCATCGTGAGCGAGTTTGAAGGCGAGAAAACCGCTGATGGTCTCCAAACTGGTCTCGAAGCGCTCCTCAAAGGACTTGCCTGCGACAACTCGACGTCGATGCCCGGCCGATGCGAGCGGCCAGCAGTAAATCTTCGTGCCGCCGAAGCAAGGCATCGGTTGGTGCGACCGGTAGGTGACCGCCCATCCGGAGCCGCTTTCCTCGACGAACCCCTCGAACGGAAGTCGAGCGATGTCGCGGCGCGCTCGGTCTAACCATGGGTCGCCGTTCGTGTCGCCGCCCGTGCTGGGTCCGCCGTATCGGTTGAACAAGACACGGAGGCCCGGCTCATCGCCCGTACCGTCGCAGAGCCGATCGATTCCCAGCACCGTTGCGGGTCCGGCCAGTTCCACAAGGACCTCGACATTGTTGTTGAAGGCGGCGCCGGTCGCGTTGGCGGAGCCGAGGAACAGACGCGCTCGGCCCTCGTCCTCGAAGGCGAAGACCTTGGCGTGCAGTCCGAGGAGAGGCCGGGCGGGATCATCCGGTGATGATCGGTCTTGCTCCGCGTCAACGTCCGGCGCGCTTCCGTCGTCGAAAGCATAAGCTTTTGCCACTTTGGCGAACGCTTCCGGCCCGAGCTGGTCAAGCGACTCGGGTCGGCTGACAAGTTCATCGACTGATGCCGGACGCACGCTTGTGAAGAAGTCGTCGCTCACGAACGGTGAAATGATCAGTGACCGCGAGGCGGCGGCTGGCAGCGGTGACGGCGTGCGGCTCAGGCCCAGAACGTGAGTCCGTACATCGTCGAGGCCTTCGGGAAAGGCGAACCGTGTGGTTCCAAGCGCGGCCGACAGCGTGCGCACACGATCCCTGTGGTCTGTCGGCACGGTGCCGACCGCGGTGCCGAGGAGACCTTCGAAGAGTTCCCCAACAGGTCCCAGCAGCGCACCGGATGCATCCGTTGTCTCGTCGAGGCGGACCACCGTGTCCCAGCTCGCATCGAACGTGAGATTCCGGCTCGCGATGAGAACGCGGAGCCGCAGCTCTCGTGGTCGGCTGTTCGGTAGGTTGCCAACAGCCTCGTATCGCAGCACCCACACCTTGGGATGAACGACTCCGCCGAGTGGCGCATCAACGGGGACAACGGCCCGCTCGAGGAAAGCGAACACTCGGCGCGAGGGGGGCAGGGCGATCTCCCCGACTTGGCTGAACACGGTGATCTTGTCTGCGTGGGACCGCAAAGCGTGAAGCAGCTCAATTGGCTCGTACGGGCTGCTGTCGGAGGCGATGCCGGCGGATTCTGTAAGCGCCATTGCAGCAGGCGCGGCCAGGAGCGCCCGTAGGTCGAGTGTGAACGTTACGGCCATGGCCGACTCCAGGCTGAAGGTGACCGGTGGCCGCATTGCGTCAATGAGGGTGAGCCGGTTCGTCGGTTGGAGCATCAGTCCTGTAGCCCCGCCGCAGCAATATCTGCAAGATAGCTCTGGGTGACGGGCCACCGGTAGTTGAGTTGGCCACCCACCTGTGCCTGATTCCAGTGTTCCAGGGCGGTTCGGTGAGCCAGTCGAGCTCGCTTCCCCTTAAGCCGGATCTCTCGGTCGCGGATGTGTGTGTGGATCACCGGGTCGTCGGCGAACCCGACCGGATCGGTCACGGCACGCCTGACTACTTCGTACACGAATCCCTGGGTGCCGGCTCCGACACGACGGCCGGCCAGGACGCGCCAAAACTCCGGGAGGTTCGCAACCCACGAGTGCAACTCGTAATGGCGGTCGTCAATCAGCCGGCTCCAGTCTTCGAGACGTTCGCGCTGGTCTGCTTCGAGGTCGTGCGTGTCCCAGCCGAACTCCTCTCTCGCCCTTCGCGCGAGAAGCATGTTGTAGACGTGCTGCGGCCCGACGGTCAGCTCGGAGAAGCATCGGGCGTGGTGCAGCGTCTCCACGAGACGGTCGGGCAGTCCGTGTGTCGGCAGGTCCCACGGATAGTCAACGCCGTTCGCCACGTGCGGCATGCCGCACAAGACGGCCAACAGCGAGTCGGGATGGTACCGCCGGAAACAGTCGGCCAAGAACTGCGCCTCTTCAAGACGAAGCTCGAAGGTAATGTTGCCTTGCAGAAAGTCTTCGGGCCGTGGAGGCATGACCATCCACATCGAAACCGCCCGCCTCGTTGTATTCCCGTCGTCATCGTATTCATGGCGGAGACGCCCGAGAGTGGATGTCCGCTTTCCATATTCGGAGAGGCTGAGGTCGAGCCGTCTGATGCCCCAGGCACCCAGTCCGCCCCAGTAGATCTCGCTGGGCATCCGCTTGAGGTCCCGGCCCGCCGTATAGCCGATCACTCCTTGGTTCGACCCCAGATGACGGAGACAATCTATGAGTTGGGCCTCATCGTGATGGAGTCTGCGGGCGAAATCGCCAGGAGAGACGCGCTCGTCTTCGAAACGGCGAAAGATCCAAGGCAGGAAGATGAAATAGCGGAGCCTCGTCTGTGTCGTCGACGTGCCTGGGCTGAGCATCGTAGAAAAGGCGTCGCGCACCGTGCCCAGTCCCAACACGTCGAGGGTCGAGGGCTCTTCGAGCGAACGGAGCAGCGTGCCCACCCGCTCGCTTGCCATTGCATCGAGATCGAGCCAGCCGAGTGACGATTCCGGCTCGTAGGTACTCATTGCCCGCAGCATTGTGGATTAGGATCTTGAAACTCATTCTATGAGGCGGTCCAACCACCTCCTGACTTCGTGAGCACGATCGTCGATCCAGAGGAGAAGGCGAATGCTGTCTCCCGCCGACGTTGAGAGTTGTCGTTTTCGTTCCGCGTCTTCGTGGAAGCCCGCCAGGCAGACACGATGATCGCCAGCGCCTTCCGCAGTTTCAGTGGCTCAATGCGGGCTCGTAACATCTCTGCGATGCGCGGGGTAATGGGACGACAACGGGAATGGAAGAATTACCTGCGCCGAAGCGCGGCGTCACGGCATTGCTCCCGTCAGGCGTGACCATCCGGCATACTCCTTCATGCGCGACTCAACGACAACGTGCGTGGTTTTCCATTGCGGCCGCTTACCTTCGGCATCTCGATTCTGGCGGACTGGCCTCCCGCCAGACCAGCTTCGCTTCTCCTTGAGGAATCTTTCATCTCCTGTTTCTCTTCCCGACGGTTTCCCTCCAACACCTGAGCAGCGCTCGAACTTGTCGCAGGTAGAGAAGCAATGTAGTACGAAACCCGTGAGGATCAAGTTAGCGGCAACCGTTCCAGGTAACCGTTTCTGATCAGGGACATGAAATGTTCGTCGATCCGGTGCGCGATGCCAGGAGAATCGACCAACAGACCGAGTTCGATGTTTCGTTCCTGTGCAGCTTCCGTGAAATTCGCAGAGGTTACGAGTGCCTCCAGTCCGTCGATTACCACGCACTTCGCATGCATTGCACTAGCCGACTGAGATGCAGGCGCTAGTGACCGGGGATCGTAGTAGACCCGTGGCAGACGGGTCCCAGGCCACTCCTTGTCGACGAAATTCTCTGCGAAGCGCCGGATCACGTGGGTATCGATGGAGCTGTCATCTCTCTTCCGACGAACATCAATGCACAGAATTACGTCGAGTTCTCCTTGCTCGTCCAGCCGTTGTGCCAAGGCTTGGAAAACCGATTTCCCTTGATGGATAGCGAAGCCGACGGCCAGCACGCGCTTGCGCGCCTTCTCGAACATTTGCCTCATCACTACGCTTGTATTACGCGCAGTAGAGGTCGTGTCCGGTCCGCTAACGACGATCTCCACCGATGTGGCTGCTTTGCTCCCAGTGCTTCTACCAGCGGTGAACGCGCGCAACACCAATGCGATCTGGTCGGGCGACATGTCAGACCTCGACAGATCCTCAAACCATCGAGATATGGGTTCTACCTGCGAAACGGCTATGTGGCTCCTCAGTGTGAGAGGACCTAACGGCGGCTTCAACAAGCCGGCTTCCAACAGGTCCGTCAGTCGGATGAGATCGTCCAGTTCAATTTCTGCTAGGGCGTGAAATTCTGTCACGGGCTTCATCTAGCCGGATCAAAGAATGCAGCGTCTTCGTCGCTAACTGTTGGAACGACAAGCGCACGATCAAGGAAGTCATTGCGCTGTTCGCAGCTAGTCTCCGCAATCAGAAGGCAACCGTGGCAAGCGGCTCCCTGCAACATGCGACCCTCAAGCGTAGAATCTGGCGCATGCTCCGCACACACCGGATCATTCGAGCACAATAGGCCGGCGTCCACAGCACGGCGGAGATACACGTGAAGATGCCGGCCGGCCTCTACCAGCCCGCCCAGAGTTCCTTCCGAATCGGATGACCCCGTGTAGATCAGTATTCCGTACCCCCAGTCACCCGCGTAGACACGTTCTCGTAGTGAGCTTGCGGGATAGCCGCAATCAAGCGCCATTGACGTCATCAGCATGTGGGAGAGTGAATGCAGCATCACATAGGGAAGTCCGGGGAAGCCCTCTTGCGGACGCTTACGCTCCTGGGCCCACGCCCTCCAGCCGGATTCGATTCTCCGCCCGCGGGCAATAACACCCGGGCGGGTCAGCCATTGCTTCACTTGGTCCTGCTTGAAAGAAATAAACAGCCCCTCGCCGCGATTCTCGAACGCAGGTAACCAGTTAATCGTTTCTGCCAGCGAAGCCCTCACGACATCGAGATCGAGTTCGCCATCCTTGTCCGGGCTTATCGCCTCGAACCGCGTGAAGCCGAGCAAGGATACGACCTCGCGCAACCGGTGTACCAGCACGAGCTTGTCAACCACGTTCAGGAGATCGTCCACCCCTAGATCCCATGACCCTCGCTCGGGCGTCTCGGCATAGAACTTCGACCGCGGATCGTCCTCGCCGATGCGGGGATCACCTTTGTCAAGAATTTCGAACTCGGCAATCTTGATCGGCACCTCCTCGCTCTCACCGCCGCTTATTTGTCGTTGGTACTCGACAATTACGGCCTCGTCGGAGATTTCAGAGAAGGCGGCATTGAGTTCTGGGATCATTCGAAAATTGCCGAGGACTCCCAGATCGTCGGCGGCCTTCAGGCGCTCGAAATGCATCGACACCTTCGCAGCCAAAGCGATATCGAATTCTGGCAGGGAAATGACGCTCATCGTCTGTGGGAAATAGGCGTTGCTCGCCGTGCGCACCAGTAGACGATAGGGCTCACCGCAGGCTTCTTGCGCATATTGTCCAATCCACGGACGCTTCCCGTCACAGTGGCCGAGTGCACCAGTGTCAGGACTCGACGCTTCGTAAAGAGAACGTTCCTCACCGCATTCGCACACGCCGAAAGTGTCTCCAATGTCACTGCCGGTTCCACGTTCCTCCAGCCACAGCGGACGCTCGCAGCTCTTGCCGCTTTGATGGACAAACGTTCTCCAATCCAGATCGTCGATGTGGCCACGACGACAGCCGCAGACGAAACGCACAGGGACAACCGGCTTGAGTTCCCCACCCTCGTCGCGGAAGCGGTGGCGATCCAGATGAACCCACCGCACCAGCCTGCGGCGGCGCCATTGTGGGTTCCGGGGGGATGGCTTTGCGTCTTTGACGATAAACCAGGTCGGGAAAATACGCGCACCTACCGGGGCCGCTTGCCGAGCGCTTTCCTCGTGTCGCGGGGGCGTGTATAGGTCAAGCGCCGGCACGGACAACAACCTCCGCAACTTGGCCTGTAGGCGTGGTTCGTGGATCTTCTCGCGGCGCAGGTGAGACCAGTCTTGCAAGCCTGAAACGATCACCGAATGATCGGGCAGATCGATCATCGCGCCTGGACCGTAGGTCGTGATCAACTGGCTCTGGCGAAGGATATTGTCACTCATCGAGTGATCTACGCGAGGTCCTGACCCTCGGGCGTTTTGATTCCGAGCAGCACGCTCGGTTCTACGTCACGTAGCGAGCGCGGTGCACGGAACAGAAGCTGGGTGTCGGTCAACGTGTCGCGATTCGGGTCGATCATCTCACGCAGTAACGGAGCTGAAACTTTGCTCTCTCGGCCCAGAGAGTACCCGAAAGTCACGCCCCCACGTTGGGCCTCATGGGAAAGCGCCGCCCAATCGTCGATAAGGCTTCGAACCCGATCCTTGACGTTATCACCGAAGCCGGCCGGCAGAGCTTTCACGTGGCCCTGAGCACGGGCACCCACCGACTCGGCCAGTTCCTTTGTCTTTTCGCCATGGTCTTCAATATTTTTTGCGGCGAGCATGGGTGTTAGTTCCGATATCCCGAGACGTGCAAGTGCGACGGTGACCGCTGAAAGTCCGCGATCCATGGCGCGCGCCGAGAACGGAGTGACGCTGGTCGCTTCGACGCCGCGGTAGAACGAGTCATGATAGGTGGCGAACCGTTCGTAGTGTGAGCGGTCGCGCGGCTTGTGGACGTTCAGCAGGGTTACCACGAGGCCGGGCCTCGAGGAATCACGGCCGACCCTGCTGGTGGCTTGGATGTACTCCGCAGTCATCTTGGGTTGGCCTGCAACGACCATCAGACCGAGCCGAGTAATGTCCAGCCCCACGGAGATCATGTTGGTGGCCAACGCAACATCGACACGTTCGTCTTCGTGAAAGCCCAGGGCGAGGCAGCGCTTGGCATCGGCGACACTCGCGGTTCCGACGCGCGAGGTCAGCTCGACCGGCTCAAACGCGATTCGCCGGTCAGCGAACAGGCCGCTCGATTCATCCAAGCGCTTGCGGCCCGCATATGTCAGCAACCTTGACCCGATCTCATCTTCGACGATGCGTCGTGCGCTCCCCAGTTCTCGCAAGGCATTGAAATACGCAACAACCGTCATGTAGGGATCGGCCGAGTTGGGATGCGTGTCCTTGGAAGCAGCATCCCAAGCCGCCTGTGCTGCCGCCATCAGCGTGATCATGCTTCGCAAGAAGACGACCTTCGGTCCGCGCCCTTGTGCGGCGAGACCGAGATAATGGCGCGCGTTAACCTCTTCTTCAGGGGCTTGCCTCGCAAAGAACGAGTCCCGGCGGTCGATCCCAGGCGGGGGGAACACTTCCACCAAAGGTCGATCGAATAGAGCGCGGATTTGTTTTTGGGCAAGGCGTACGGTCGCTGTCGAAGCGACGACTTTCGGTCGTACCTCCCTGTCACCGATCCGGCGTCTGCACAGGTGATCAATCGCAGTTTCGTAGAGCCCCGCCATGGTGCCGAGCGGTCCCGAGATCAAGTGCAGCTCGTCCTGGATAATCAAATCGGGCGGTCTCGCATCCCCCGGGTCACCGCCTCTGAAAAACCGCGCCGTCTCGCCGCTCCATGGCAAGGCCGCAAACTTGTCGGCGGTTGCGATCATGAACGCCGGCAGGCGGCGGTAAATTGGCTCGTCCACCGCGACGATCGGCAAGTGACGCTTTCTTCCCGAGAATTGACAATGCCGGTTTGCGCATCGCACCAACAGGTCGGTCGGTTCGTTTGAGTTCGGATGAAGTCGGAACGAATGTCTGTTGAATTTCGTACCGCACCAGGGACATTGATCCAGCGGCAACGGAGGGTCGCGCGAGGTATCTCGGGCGAACCGCAGAGTCTTGGCTCGCGCCGTATCGTTGGACCGATCACCCTTCCGGCCCATATAGTTGGGCGTCGCGGCACGCCCGACCCACAGAGCGATTTCAAACGGCCATTCTCCCAGTTTCCGATGTGCCGCCTCACGCTCTAGCTCAAGCGCGCAGACTAGCGCCGCGGCACGCCCGAGCTGGTCGAGGGTCAGGAGCCGTAACGTATAGCGCATCAACACGGACAGTCCACGATACGTGGGATCGGGTTCACGCAGTCGTCGCAGAACAAGGGTGAACGCAGCAAGCCCGAGATATGCTTCCGTCTTGCCGCCGCCGGTGGGAAAGAACAGCAAGTCGACCAGTTCACGCTCGACATGAGTGGGCTCGGAGATACCACGCAGGTTCATGAGGATGTAGGCAAGCTGGAAGGGACGCCACGCCGGCGGGTTCACCGCTTCCGGTTTGCGGCCTTCTTCCTGCGCACGCCGCCGGCGCGCCGCCGCCGCCATGGCTCGGTTGGCAATACGAAACGCCTCCAAAACATCGGGTTCAGCTAGCAGGTCGATCCCCGACTGGATACGGTCCGCTGTACGACCAGCACGCACCGTCAATTCGTCGGCGACTTCTCGGCGCCGACCGTCAAGTCCCCCAGCACTTACCTGCTGTCCGACAATCCAGTCGCGATATTGGCGGACTAAGGGCTCCAGCAAATCCTTTGCCGACCTCGAGTCGGAGAGAGCGCCCAGTTCCTCCATCCTAAATTCGACGTCGGCAATGCTGGCCGGCTCCACCCGCTCTACGGAGGCCCGAGGCATCCATTCCGTATTCACGCGGCGACAAACGCCGTCGATCACATCGTCCCGCGTCGATACGTTGTGGCCGACGGAGTAGTCCGCGACGTCACAATAATGCAGGTCGGCCAAGCGCTCGTCCCAGTCCTCACTGTCGAGACCGCTCGGATCGAATCTCGGGACAAGGGGCCGATCCACCTCCACGCTCATCGCGAGCTGAAAAGCGAAGGCGGTGTCCTGCAGTTCGTTGTCCTTGGCCGGAGGGCGGCGATTCACGATGAACACCGACACCGCGCGGACGTTCCTGATTCCAGCGGCCGTTTTGATCCTAGTCGGGCGTAGCAAAGAGACCACCTTCAGACCGCCGCTGCCAGGAACGTCGAAGGAAACCGGGGTTCCGATCTTGACGGATGAGAGATTGACGCTGATGGGTTCTGAACGCGGGCGGCGAACCCATGGCAAGAAGCGCAAGCGTACAGAGTCGTTGTCCACACCGCCGTTGCCTTTTGGTCCTTTGCTCTGGGCACGATTGGTCATTCCCTTGTCATCTGGTGCGTAATCGCCCCATGACACCGTGACCTCGAGACGGGTTGTCTCCTCATCCACAAGGATGCTCAGCCCCATCGACGATGGCAGAAAGACGCGTTTGCCGCTACCGCGATCGGGAGTGGCCGAATCGTCGCCGCCTTGAATCGGTTCGGCTGGCTCGTCGAGTTCCTCTTCGGCGTCCTGGGTTCGTTGCTCGTCCGGCGCTCCAGTCGGCACCAGAAACCCCGTCAAATACCAACGCGACGGAGCTTGCGGAAGACGTTCATACCGGAGCGTGGCATCTTCAGGACTGGGGCCAATCAGATCAATCCGGAGCGCCTCGATCAGATAGCGGCGGACAGAGACGCTGTCGTTCAAGGGAATGGCGGCAGGCGGGTTCATGATGCTACTGTCGGCCGCATGGGAGTTGGCCCAGCGACGCCTTCGGCTATCCGTTCCTCGGTTGCTCGCTCTGCATTCAAGCTCAAAAGGCGGGCAAGCACCTCATCGCAAATCCCATCGCACCAGCGGTAGCGCCAAGGTTTCTTCCTGTCGCCCCAGGTCTCCTCGTCGATTTCGTAGTCGAGCAGGAATTCGCATTCGGTGGAGATATCGCGCCAGCCGTAGGCATCGAGAACGGCGCGGTCCATGGCGGCATGAAACTCACGGAGCCTCATGATCCGCGGGTCGCGCTCATCGGGATCATGGAAACGGTTGTAGGTCTTGGTCATGCCCTCATCATTCTCGATCATCAGCGATGCGCGGTAATCGAAGTATGCGGCTCCAGCGTCTTCAAGGGCCGGATGCGTCTCCCAGCTCTCTGGGAAAGGGAAGGTTTCGAAGCAATCTGACGGGGTATAGCAAGGGTCGTCCTTCATCGTGGATCCGAAGAAGCGCGCCCAGATTTCATGGGGTCGGGATTGCAAAACACAGAAAGCGCAACGTGTTTCAAGAGGAACCACGATAAGCCGGTCACTATACACGCTGCCAGCTTCGAGGAAAGTAAAGGCTGTGTATTCACTGACGCGTGAAATCACCAGCACTTTGTTCAGTCCGGCGATTGCTGAATGCAGTTCTGGACGAGGGCGTATGAACTGCCACCATTTCGCTCTCGCACCCGAATCGTTTTTTGCCAGTCGCTCAGGCTTCACCTTCGCTGCAACAATTTCGAGCAGGTCCGGCCAATCGGCCGCAACCGGCTCCGGATAATCCAGGGGTACGATGCCCCCCCGTAGCCATTCCCGGCGCTGATCTTCGTCCGCTTCCCGCCACCGCTCGTCCATCCTCTCCCGGCGCAGAGGATAGTTCCAGAAGTTGATGACGAATCGGTGGGAGGCATGGGTCGGGCTGGTGTTGACCTCCTCGCCGCCGATATAGGGAAAGATCACCTCCTGATTGCGCGGGTTTTCTTCGATCAGGCGGTGCATTTCGGCTAGCGGTGTGGCGACGCCTTTCCTGTCGGTGTCATTGAAGGTGAAGCCCATTCCGAGGACGATACTTCCCTGATAGCTCTTTAACGCGTTCTCGATAAGCCGTGCCGGGTCGTCGTGGTCGCCGCCCTGTGCGAGAAACGCTGAGATGGTCCCTACATCACGGCCGTCGAGCCTCTTTGGGCCAGCACGAGAGCCCTTGGTGATGTGAACTACACTCACCACGACCGCCGCCTCACCTGGCCATTTTATGCGGCGGTGAGCCCGGTAGATCTCGCCGCCGTTCTTGCAGATCCAGCGCAATCCCGTCGAACGGGTATCGCCCTGCCCGATGGTGTTGGTGGCGATGAGGCCGAGTGCACCCCCCTCCCGCAGGAGTCCAAACGACCGGCGGAAAAAATGAGCCACAAGATCCGCGTTTCCGTGACTCCCGGTATGAATGTGCTTGAGCCAGTCGGGATAGCTGGCGGCGTTCGCAGCGATGACGGTGTTCTTACCTGCGAAGGGCGGATTGCCGATGACTGCATCGAAACCCGGGTTCTCGCGCTCGAACACCTCCGGGAACTCCAACTCCCAATGGAAGGACGTGATTCGCGGATCCGTGTTCGCAAGCGGGGCGTTTTCACGTCGATCATTCTCAAGAAACTGAGTCGCGTACACGAGCCGTCTGCTCTCGCGATCCTTCGGCTTTCTTCCCTCGAAGAATGCTGCCAGCACCAGATCGGCGATCCAGCGGACACTTCTGAGCTCGTTTTCTGTCTGTTCCAGGAGTTCCCGAAGTTCCTGCTCGGGCATCTCCTCGCCAAGCTCGCGGATCAGCTGACGCAGCTCAAGAGCCCGCGCCACCCTGCTGCGCACCTGAATCGACTCCAGCCCCATCTGAAACCGCGGTGCATCGGCATCCCAATGGAACCCTTCGATCTGGCGACAGGTCAAACCGACCAGCGAATCGCCGTGACGCAATGCATGGTCAATGAAGGTGAACTCATGATCCTTTGCGAGGGTGACCAGCCAGAGTGACAGCCTTGCCAGATCAATGGCCATACCGTTCCTGTCTACGCCATAGAGGCATCTCTGGGATACAAGCCGTTGGGCGTGAAGCAGCTCGTCCTCATCGGCTGGCAGCTCAGTTGGGCCGCCGTGAATACTCCAGGCTTCGACCAACCGCGACGACAGTTGGCGGCAGGCCTCGACCAGAAAGGCACCCGAACCAGTCGCCGGATCGAGGACCTTGAGTTCTAGGATGTCCCCGGGAAGCGCATTCGGCCCCAGACACTCGAGGAGCGGTCTCAAGGCTTCTGACACGATCGGCTCGGTCAATGAGCGCGGCGTGTAGTGACTTCCGGACCGCCTCCGCTCGTCGGTCGGCTGAAGTACGGGCGTTCCCGCGGGCAAAATGTCCGGCGTCACATCTCGGTCAACGGCAAGATCAAGGGCAGCAACGATATCAGCGGGCGCCAACGCCGCGCGGAGCTTTGATGCCGCCTTGCTCGTCAGTCTCCGGTTCGTGGCATCCTGCAGGGCTTTCGCACGCCTTCCGCCATCCAGTTCCAGTAAGTGGTCGAGATCGATAACGACTGCCGCACCAGAACGTTTCGGGGAGGCCACAGCAATCGACCGGCCCGTCGTCAACTCGACGCGGAACCCCATGATCGACTCATAGACCGAACCGATCTGCTCGACATCGAGGGTACGGTAAGACAGCCGCTCGCCATCCAGCATCATCAGGCTTTGCAGTACCTTCCAGACCGTTGCATCGGGCACCATGGGGACCGCGTCCTTGCTCTGCAGCCCTCGCCCTTCGAGGAACGGAAATCGATCGGGGTCGAATAGCGCGCCCTGACGGGCGACAAACCTAAATCCGGCATGGCCGCCGCCACGGTGGGTCAGCCGGAACAGCGACAGTAGCTGTGCCCACGCTCCGAAACGCTGGTCCATGGTGTCGGGCCAGGCAGAGACGTCGGTGCGCAGTCGAGTGAACAGGCCGCCCAGCGAATAGTACTGCTGGTAGACGGGATGATCGGGCATCAGGCCACGATCTTCCGCGTAGAGCACGAAAACCAGCCGCATCAGCGCTGTGAGCAATCCACCGTAGAGATGATCGGGGTTGCTTCGCGACAATTCAGTCACGGCCCCGCCTTGACGGACATCCGCCGCGACAAAACCCCTCATCAATTCATGGAGCGCGGCCAGTACCTGCTTGGATAGCCGCGTCGAGACCTCGACTTGTGCCTCTCGGCTCCTAGCGAGGAGTGTCGGCAGGCGCTCTTGGGGGGAGCCCAGGAACAGCATGTCCGCCGAGAGAAGCATCTCGAAGGCAGCCAGAATGGGTCGGCCCGCCGGCAGTGCCATCTGAGAAAACTCAAATGTCAAATGTCCCGACGACTCGCCCTTGGGAGCGTAGACCAGACGGACGCGCTCGTCGGTGCAAAGCAGGCCAATCGGGACTCCGGTCTCGCGCAGCAGCCGTTCGAAGCGGGAGTGACAAGTCGCGTTCCACCCGTCCTTCTCAGCAGGCGTCTTGTCGAGATCGGCAGCGTTTTCCTCGACGCGAATGAGCATCGTCCATTCCGAGCCCGAATCGTCGTCCGCCGGCACTGCCCAGGTCGGCGAGAGAACGACCTGCAACTCGGGCAGTGCGATCTCTAGCGAGCCACTATGTGCAGCCGTCTCCACAAAATCGCCTTTCTCCCAACCGAGATAGTTCAGGAACACTCGAATCAGGTCGGGCGCACGCCAGCGGGCCGTGGCCCCATTTCCTTCTTCTATGAGCAACCCGCGAAGCTCGCGCTGCCGACCGGACACATTGCGGTTCGGAACAACCTGAGCGTCGACCATCACCATCGGTGACACAACGAGGCCCACCGGCTGGACGAAACCGAGCCATTCCTGATGGGCAAAGATCAGGTTGCTGCGTTCGCGATCCGCCATGGCCTACCCCGTGCGCGGCCAGAGATACACTAGGCCCAGCGGATCTACCCGAACGGCACGCACCGTATAGGTTTCGGCGATCCGCTTCGGCTCGGTCTCGAGCTCAGTCTCGATGCTTATTAGACGCCGTGCCCAGGCGCGGCGGTCGGCTTCTCGCTGACGCTGTTCGACAGGATCGAAGTCCAGCCTCATTTGGCTGTCCTGTTGACTGCTAGCCTCCAGGATCCTTTTTCGCTGGCGATTGAGCAATTCGGTCATGCTCCGGCCTTCCACGTCCGCCCGCTCGGCAAGACGTTCCTTCACCCGCTCAGCAAGCTCGTCAGCACGACTCTTCAGATGCGGCAGCAAATCCGCGATATCGGCCTGCGCCGCCGCCGCCAGTCGGGCCTGGACTTGATCCGGAACGCGGTCTCGTCCGGCCTCGTCAAGTGCTGTCTGTAAAGAAGCCAAGGTCGTCTGTTCTCCGCTCCTGCCATAAGGGGTAAGCGCGCCTGGTCGCCGCGCGGGCTCAATCCAACGGGCAGCCACAGGCAAGATCTCCTCGTGCAAACGCGCAGCGCGAGGTCCGTACACAGCGAGTCGGCCAAGCAGAACGACGCGTGGGATGGCATCGGGCACCACCGTCAGGCAGGCTTTGGACAGGTCGTGGTGAATCAAGCCTTGCGAGGTGAATCGTCCGAGCAGGCGCCGGACCACGCGATGCTCAAGGTGAAGTTGCACGACGTTATCTCCGAACCGACCGGTATCCTCGAATGCGACGGGGCGGATCGTAGCGCGGCGGCGCCATTCGCCGAATGTCTCGCCTCGCCGTTTGCGCTCGCGAAGAGTATCGAGCGCCGCAGTCCAGCCCGGGTCACGGGTCACAGCATTGTTGTCTGACAGTAAGGAAAAACGACGTGGGATGCCCGGCTCCCGTTCATCGCCCGGATCCATCTCCTGGAGCTCAGAAACACCGCTGAGACGCAGGCTCATCGACAGCGTTTGCCGGAACTGTGGCGCAGAAATGCCGATTCGCGTGCGCGAGCGTTCCAACCGAGTCCGGAGACCATCGATGTCCTCCTGCAGTTTGTCCTGTCGGAGACGCGATTCTTCTAGCTCTTCCTCGATGGTCTGTTGTTTCTCGCTGTCCGATAAGTCCCGGATGAAAGCCGCCATCTCGTCGATTCCGTCATGGCGCATACCTTCCTTTTCGATCCTGCTGGCCACTCGGCCTTCGAGAACCATTGCCACGCTGCCAAGTTCTTCCCGGATGAGTTCGGACTTCTTGACCAAGGCCTTCAGTACGCGGTCCTCGGGCCGTTGAACGAAAACAAAGTAACGACAAAAAACTTCATCTGCCGGTTGCAGCTTGCGGTCGATTCGTCCGTTGCGCTGATCCAGGCGGCTTGGGTTCCAGGGCAAATCGAAGTGGAACAAATCACAACAATGCCGTTGAAGGTTGAGGCCCTCTCGTGCGGCGTCTGTGGCAATGAGAATGCGTATCGGGTGGTCTTTCGGCTCGGTGTTGAAGGCATGCTTGATATCATCTCGCCTCTGCCTTGACGTAAGCCCGGTGAAGGTGGAGATCCGTTCGGATGCCCTGTCTGTATATGCAATCACCTCGCTCAGGCGGCCTTGGATATAACGGCGCGTATCCTCGTATTCGGTGAAGATGATAAGGCGGCGGTCGTTCCAGCGCGAGGGGGTACCCTCTTGCGCAGAGAGTCCAGGACACATATTGGCCTCAATCCACTCGACGATCTTTCGAATGCGCGGATCGGCTTCGTAGCGGCTTTTCTCGGCAATTTTGCGCATCTCATCAACAAGATCGAGTTCGCGCATCAGCGCTTTCTGCGCTGCCGTTCGGCTCGCATCGCTAGATTCCGCCGTCGCCCGAGTCATCAGGTCAGCGAGTTCGAGTTCGGTCTGATCGGATTGTTCCCAGTCGTCCGAAGCACTGTCTTCGCCTTCAAGATCGGCTTCATCTTCTATCGTTTCGGGGACGGCAGCATAGGTCTCCTCAGCAGCGGTCAATCGTTCGGGAGCGGTATCCAGTGCATCTTTCAACTCCGTATCTTTTCGGGCTCTCTCCAGCGCTCGCTCGACACTCTTCCGATGTACCGCGAGCGTTTTCGCGAAGGCCTCTATGGATGACAACAGGCGTTTCTGTAGCCCTCCTATCACCAATGCGCCAGCGGTCTGCCGCGAACGTGATTCGTCCTTGAGCCGTTTTTCTCGCTCGAGACGGTAGGAATCCAGCAACATCGGAAGAACCAGTTCAGGAGCGTCCGGAAGAAGTCCATCGATATCGACCTTTACTACGTTGCGCTTCGGGAAACCACCTTCAAGTTGCCGAATGTCCGACTTCAGCCTGCGTATGAGAATCTCATCTAACTGACCTTTGAGCACCCGCACGCCACGGCAGAAACGTTGCGGGTCGAGTATTTCGAGCAGTGCGGAGAAGCTGTTGGAATGTCCATTATGAGGTGTTGCTGACAGGAACAGGCGATGCTCGAAACGAGGCGCAATGTCGCGGACGGCGCGCGTGATCTGCGAATCGACCGCGTAGCGTGCGCCGCTAGCGGGCGCGGCGTTGTGTGCCTCATCGAGGATCAACAGGGATTGCGGCGCGAACTCGCCAAGCCAATCGCGCAGCCCCGAAGCGTAGGCCTCGTCGATCAGCAAGCGGTGTGAGACCAGGAAGCGGGAATTCGTTGTCCAGGGATTGACCGAAAAGCCGCGCTCGCGGCGCATTTTTGTTACGTACTTGCGGTCCAGTATCGTGAACGTGAGGCCAAAACGCGTTTCCATCTCATCCAGCCACTGTTCGAGCATGGAGGGTGGACAGGCGACGACGATGCGATCGATGCGTCGGCGCAATAGCAGTTCACGCACGATGAGCCCCGCCTCAATGGTCTTCCCGACGCCGACGTCGTCAGCGATAAATAGATTGACTCGCGGAAGCCGCAGCGCCTTTCGCAACGGATCGAGTTGGTAAGCGTCAATGCGGATGCCAGCACGGAACGGTGCCTGAAACAGACTTGGGTCAGTCGCGGTCAAGCAGTTCCATGACAGAGTACGGAGATAGGCAGCGAACAGCGCTGGATCGTCGAAACCCTTCTTGGCGACCGCAGACCAACCGTCATCTTCGAGCACACAGGCGTCGAGTTCGTGCTCCCACAATACTGACAGCGGTTCCCCCTGAGCGTCGTCGTCCAGACAGGAGAGGTCAACAAGTGTTGCTTCATTGGACGACGAAGGCACCGTGACGTTCTCGACCAGATAGCGGCGCTGCCGAACCAACGCTATCCGGCCCGGTTCAGGGAAGGGCGCCATCATTCACTTCTCATCCTGTTATCTTTCATCTCGTAACCATCGCATCGCCCAACAAGAGCATTGAACATCTCACTCTCCTCAAGCGCGCAAGGCTCTGTCGAAGCCGTCCGGTAGCATAACGCAACGCACCAGGCATCGCTCGGGCGAGTAGCTTTTTCCCAGCCGCAAGGATCGACCTTGTCGGCATCATCACAGCAAGTGGGGTCTTCAGGACCCCACAGAGGAAGGGGGCCTCAGCTACTCAGCCAAGGGCGGGGTAAATGAAGGAGCAAGTCCAGGTTCTTACGTTGACATGACCCTACGTCGTAAACCTGATAGAAACCCTGCCCGGTTCGTCCGCATCTCGATAGTTTGTGCGTGTCTCACAACTCCTAAGTTGCGGTACGCCCGTGCCCTCGTTGATTTTATGGAACTTACGCCATGCCGTATGTTTGTTTTCGGGTCGCGAAGACGAGAACAAACTTGTGACACACGCATCCACGTCAAACAGGTTGCTCTTCGGCTACGCCCGGGTCTCCACCCAGGACACGGCTAGCGCTCATCATCCGAATCGACCGCACGAAATCCGATCCGGGGTCTTGGGGGCGGTTCCGTCAGCTCCAACAGACCTTTGAGGTGCTCGAAGAGAAGGTTGATTTTCTGATCGTGGGCGGCAACTTTGCGGGCCAGTTCCCCGATGGTTTCCAGCGTCTGGCGGATCCTTACGAAAGTGCGCATGATGGCGATGTTGACCGCCACGGCCCGCTTGCTCCGCAATACCCCCGAGAGCATTGCGACCCCTTCCTGGGTGAAAGCTCGCAGCGGTAGCGGCGCCCGCCCCAACTTGAGATCACAAATTGTGACCTCAAGTGCTCGAACTCCTCTTTCGAGAGAGGGAACATGAAATCCTCGGGAAATCGCTCGCGGTTGCGAGTTACGGCTTGGTTGAGCGCTCTCGTGGTCACACCATAGAGTTTGGCCAGACCGAAATCGAGCATCACCTTCTGCCCGTGCAAGAGGTAAATTTGCGCGATCCGTTCAATGGGTAACAGGCTCTGAGGACGCACCTTGGCCATGGTCACGCTGTTCTTCCTGACCATGTGCGCGTCCGTCGTGCCTGCGTGGCGACACCCGTCATTCGGAGCCGCCACTTCAGCATGTCCACGCTGACCCCGAACTGGTCTGCCAGGAAGCGCGGATCTTGCGTCGATCGATATGCAATCACAAGTCCAGCTCGTGGCACCAAGAGTGTCCCCGACAACCAATCGGCTTCTTCCTCCTGCGCTCGCT
Organism: Bryobacterales bacterium; assembly: GCA_965204095.1. GTDB lineage: Bacteria > Acidobacteriota > Terriglobia > Bryobacterales > UBA6623 > JAPPLB01. The sequence continues at coordinate 469,322 of OZ241991.1, forward strand.
CGAATGAGTTGAGCAACAAGTGCCCGGCCGGAGAGAGATCGATTCGACCGGGCTCATGATCGAGAATGAGATGGGCAAGTTCATGGCTCAGGCTGCTTCGCTGCCTTGTTAGTGCATGCGATGAATTGATAACGCTCACGACCCTGTTCCCGACGCGGATGGTCACGGCGGACCAGCTGTCAGAATCATGTTTGGTCAGCTGCCGCAGGCTGCTTTCGGACAACCCTGGTACTTCTTCTGGTCGCCAGACAGTAACACCGAGATGGGCCGCGAGATCTGCCGGGTCTAATGGGTCATCGGGTTTCTGCCCCAAAGCCGCCCGATAGCGTTCCGCAGTGGTTTCGCACCACGTCTTGAATCCCCGGCGCATGAAATCACAGTTCGTCCCGAGCGATGAGTGCGCGTTGGGCAGCCAGGATCATGTCTGCCAGCGCGGAAGCTGTCTCGAGTTCCATGGTTTGTTGTTTTCGGAAATGAACGGCAGCGATCGGCCGATCGGGAGTTTCGGCGCCGAAGCCCAGGACAACCGACGGATTGACCTTGAGCCATCGACATATCTTCCGAAAATTCTCGAGGTCAGGGAGATGGCCGTTCTCGACCCGTGAAAGAGTTGCGGGGGATATCCCGATCTTGGCGGCGGTTGTCCGAACTCCATGGCGCCCCCGCTTGTCCGCGACCAGTTGGCCCAGGGTGTCGAGAGAGGGTTGGGGCATGGTGGCGCTCCTTTGTTTCTATTATGAAACACATTGTGGTTGACATTCGAAACAATTGCTGGTACAGTCAGGTAGTGTTTCATTGGCGAAACACTACAAGAATAACATGTGCGACGCGTCAAGCTCACGGATTGCTTGGGATTCTGTCCAGGGCACGAACGTACGGTAGGCCATGGGCCACCGGAAACCGGATATGGGCCTATCCCGACAACGGGATTGAGCCGAGCACACTCTAAGAAATAGGAGGACAACATGAACGGTGCGACAGAGATTTACGTAAGCGGGAGAGAATACAAAGTCCCAGGACACGTCGTGAGTTATGAGCAGGTCGTGGAGATCTGGAACAAGCTGCACAAAGCGGAGAACAAGTACATCATCGGCACGCCTGGCATCGACTACGAGAACAGTTTGAAAGGGGAGAACGGCGTTCTCCTTCCGGGCAAGGACCTGGTAGTCCAGGACGGAACGAGCTTTTCCGTGGACCCCGAGCATGTCTCGTGAGAACCGCCTCTCCGCGTTCGGGAAGAAAGCCGGGTTTGTTGTCAGGTTCGATTCCGATGTCGTCCTGGCCGTAGGGGTTCCTTGTCTGCTTGCAGACGGGGTTGTTGGCACTTGCACCATCGAGAAGTCCTATGACCCTGCGAGCGGTAAACCGAATACCCAGATAGGCGGCGCAGTCCACGCGGTGAAGATCACCACTGGCGGAGAGTGCGACGGGCGCGTGTACCACGCGGACGGGACGCCTCTTGAAAACTACATCGATGGCGACAACAAGATTTGGTCGAACATCTCTATCCGAAAAGGTAGTAAAGACAGCCCGCAGGAGGATGAGTCGGCGAGCGACTTGATCCACCGCTATGCGAAGCAGATCGTCGGTGCCGTATCCGCAGCTGGCTTTTCCGAAACCGCTTCTCTCGCGATGCAGGGTCCGTTCAATATACCCAACACTTTCGAGGCACGTGCGGCGATAGGCCCGGTTCAGGATCGAATCCGCGATCAACGGATTGCGATCATCGGCCTGGGCGGAACGGGTGCCTATCTCCTGGATCTCGTCGCCAAAACGCCCGTGATGGAGATACACCTCTTAGATGACGACTACGTGCACTGGCATAACTTCATGCGCGCGCCCGGTGCACCGACCGCTGAGGAGATTGAGTCGTGTCAGAAGGGCAGTCTGCGCAAAGTCGACTACTACTATGCCAAATACGCCCCAATCCGGGAGGGCATTTACCGTCACACCGTCCGAGTGGACGGTTCGGCGGGATTCAGCGAGTTTCTGTCGAGTCATCCAGTCGACTATGTCTTCGTATGTATTGACCAGTTGGACGACGAAGACTCTTCGCGTCAGGACGCCGTCTATTGCGCGCTCTCCGACGCGGGGCTTCCGTTCATAGATTCGGGAGTGAGCATAACGCTGGACAACGGCGCCGTTACAGGCGCCGTAACGACAAGCGCCTATACCGCGGGTTCCATGGCGTGGAAGAATGCCATACCGAATGCCAAGGTCGAGGGAAACGTCCCCGGATATCGCAACGTGCAATTACCGGAAGTGAACGCGCTGGCGGCAGCGCTCGCCGTGATGGAGTGGCGCCGTCGCACGGAGCAGTACGTTTCTGAGTCCACCTCGTTCCTACACAAGTTCAGGCTCGAGCAACCGCGTCTTGTCACACCGGGTTGACTCGCGACAATGGCACCCGTGCAATTGCGCCCAATCTTCGTGGAAGTGATGCCCGAATTCGATGCGATCAAGGCTGGCGAAATCTGGATCAGCGCAAAGCATCGGACGGTCAACCTGCGCTGTCCCTGCGGCTGTGGGGATCTGACTGTGCTGTCTCTCCACCCCAGCCGGTGGCACATTCATTTCGATGGGAAGTCGGTTTCTCTGGACGGTCCTACCGGTGGGTCCGTGTGGGCCAATTCCGGCTGCGGTAGCCACTACATCATACGGAACAACATCGTCATCTGGTTGGATAGGATCGATCCACGTCGTCATTCGGAATATGCAACGGGCGAACGGGACCGACTGCTCGGGTCGACACGGGGTTGGCAGGCTCTTCGTTGGCGGCTCGGCCGCGTATGGCGTCGTCTGTCCCTGCGGCGTTGGCGCAACTAGAACACCACTGGCGGCTGAGCTTCCCGTGGCAAACCCGTTGCTCTGTTTGGACCGTAACGTCTCTCATTCGACGGCTCAGGTCGCCTGCCGAGTCGGGGTACATCGTGACACGCGGCCTTCAGCGCCTGGGATTTCAAGGTGAGCTGGCGGTGCAGAAGCAGGGCGAACTCTTTGAGGCCAGCGTGGGCTTCGGGGGCGGTGCGGACGAGATCCTGGCGTTCGTCTTCGCTCATCAGATCCGCTCCCGGGGCAGAGAACTGCCCCAGCCATACCACCGCCGCGGCGCGTTTCCGCCGGCACCATTAAAAAACCTGCGCCAGGAGCCCGCAGGAGGCGTTTTCAGCGAGGAGGTGGACCTCCAGCAACTGGGTAATCGCCCCCTGAATCCCGTTTTGAGGGTCCCGGCGCCCCCGGGAAAAGTCTTGAATACCGCCCTGATATTGCTTATGAAAATGTTCCTTATCTGACCTGTTGCGTAAACGATGCTATCTGCGTCAACTCCTGGATGACCTCTCTCGCGGGTTGTCGGCAAGCGCTACGCGGTTTGAACGTTCGTTAAGGCTGCCAGCGCTGGTTTGCCACAGGTCCGCTCGACTGCGGCGCTTCCGGTCGGGCCGGGCACCTCTCACGCCGGACCAGCTCCGCTTCGCCTTCTGCGTCTGTCTTTCCCGCTGCTGTTCCCGGCCTTCTCCCTCCACCGCCGAGGCGCGCTTTTCCTCCTGGCGACCAACAACTGAGCTTCAGGCCGCCGCTCTGACCCCCAGCGGCAACGGCCTTTCCTGTTGCTCCTTTTCCCCTGCCCCGTGCCGATCGGATCCTGCACCGGTTGGGTTTCAGGTCTTCCTGTTCAGGTTGTACTCCAGCATCTCCTGGAAGGAGTCGTTCAGGCCGCGCAGCCCCGGTACGATCACGGGCGCTTCGCGTTGGATCTCTCCTGTGAATTCCTTCGTCAGATCGTTGAGTAGCTGCATGTAGGCTTCCGGCGTTCTCTCGACGGGTTCTTTCTCAAACAGCTGCTTCGCCGCTTCGACCTGGATCGCCTTGTAGGTCATCAGCGCCTCCAGGAACATCTCAAGGCTCAGCTCGCCCGATGCTCTTTTCAGCGTTTCTTTCATGCTGGCCCCTTCGTTCTCCTCGATCGTGGCCATGTCGATCGTGCGGCCTCCTCGACCATTCCTCGTCGTCTTCATCGCGTCGGTGTCTATCCCTCCTTCTCGGATGGTTCGTATCTGTTTCGTTCCCTTCGATCGGTCGGACCTCGAGCGGTTCGGGCACTCCCATGATCTTCCCCAGCAAACGTGGTGTCAGAGGTCATGAGCCGCTACAGACGATCTTCACGCGCTCTCCGCGGCTTTTCGTGATCGCGTTTCTCCCATGGCGGTCGCGCGGCTCGAAGTGAGGACTCGGAAGCCGTAGTCGGCCGACTCGTGTTCCCACACCGGGTAGCGCCTGACGGCGCTGGAGAGAAACCGTTCTCAGGTTGCGGCGCACCTTCCCCTTCACCGGCACAATACCTCCGATACGCGTGTCGATCGATCCGCTTCGCTTTGACACGAATCGTGAACTCGTGCACGCTTGCACCCGTACACAATCCTCTCATGAAAACCATTGCCGTCGTCAGCCAGAAAGGCGGTTCCGGGAAAACCACCCTGGTCCTGCACCTGGCCGTCGCTTCCGCCGCGGCCGGGCACCATACGGCCGTGATCGATCTGGTCCCCCAAGCTTCCGCCTCCAACTGGGCCGACCGCCGCAGCGCCGACCTGCCGGTCGTTCTCTCCGCCCACGCCCGGCGCCTGCCTCACGAAATCCGCCGCGTGCGCGAGACCGGCGGCGAGATGCTCTACCTCGACACCGCGCCCCATGCCGACAGCGCCGCGCTCGAGGCCGCCCGGGCGGCCGACCTGGTGCTGATCCCCTGCCGGCCCGCCATCCTCGATCTGGAGGCCATCACCAACACCCTCGCCTTCCCCCGCACCACCGGCAAACCCGTCGCCGCGGTCCTCAACGCCGTCGAGCATACGCGCCAGGACGCGGCTCAGGCCGAACAGGCCCTCGCCGCGCAACAGGTAGAAATCTGTCCCGCTCGGCTGGGCCGGCGCATCGCCTTCACGCGGGCCTTGATTAACGGACAGACCGCTCAGGAGTTCGAACCCGATGGCAAGGCCGCCCGCGAGATCGAACACGTGCACACCTCGACACAATGGAGTCCCTTTCGATGACCAACAAATTCGCTGACGCCCTCAAATCCGCGCCCCGGAATCCCCCGGAGCCGATCCGGGCCTCCCGCAACCCTGGCAACGGCCGCGGCGGGCTCAAGCATGTCGGCGGCTACTTCGATCCCGCCGTCTCCCGGCGCTTGCGTCAGATGGCGTTCGAGGAAGACACCACCGTTCAGGAGCTGCTTGCCGAAGCGCTGGAGCTGCTTTTCCGAGCGCGAACGGTCTGATTCTAGACTCATTCGACTGTTCGACAAGTACTAACAGATCAACCTATGGGTTTCACCCTAATTCAGCTAGGCGGTCATCCAAAACCTTAAGAACTTGCGGACCAACATCAGTCGCCCAGGATACGGTCGCCGGGTCTACCGTAGCGCCATGAGCAGCTCGATTCCCGAATGTGACGAGTTCCTGGATGCCAGCGACAACTGGAAGGGGCAGCACACCTTCCTTCTGTATTCCGCGAAGAAGACGCATCAAGGGCTTTTGATGATCTATCGAGGCGTACCGTGCAAGCTTTCGGAGACGGCGTTCGAGTTCAATTCTCAGTCCGACTAATACCAAGTTAGGATCTGCTTCGGCGGTGCCGAGAAAGGGAAGCGCCGGTGCTTCCGGCGCATGCGTTCCCGTCGCCTGCCCAGTGATCTTCGCCCCTGCATCCTGAACATGTCGGAGTTCAATTTTGAATCCGCCCGGAAGTTCCAAACGATGAATCAACGACGAAAGCCACGGTAGAATGGCGATCGCGATCAACATGAGGTCGATCGAATCTAGAAGACTCGGACAATACTCCCGAAGCACAATGACGCCCAGAGCTGTGATCGAAATCGCACATTTCAGTAGTCTCTCCTCCATCTCGCTTCCTCACACCGTTCTCCCCGAGGCGTCGGCCGACTCCGCGTCCCTGCGGCTCAAGACGCTGACAGTATAAGCGTCTAAACACCTCCGCACCACAACGGAAGTCACAGAATCAATCAAGAACAGGAGAGGACACCATGCCGGACGAGATGTCACATCAAGATGTAAAAGAAACGATCCGCCTTGCTGCGAAGGATGACTCACTCGCGAATCTTCGCACTGAACTTGCACAATTCACGGCCAAGACATTCTCCGATGCCGGTCAGGAGATGTTCCTAATTGGTCATTTTTTAGGCACAGATCACACCAGTAGTGTCTCACCGTTCGGACACCGTAGCGATGAGACGGTCGCGGTGTCGATGTTGCTTCGAATGGCTACCCAACTCGTGTCTGGAAGTGCAGAGTTGCTCATAGACGGACGTCCTTATGCGGGGGCAGCCCTAGTTCGACAGATCGTCGAAATCGAATATTTAGCCTGGGCAATGGCAACGAGAGACGGCGACGGCGAGCGGTGGCTTCGCAGCAACCATCGACAACGCGAGTCATTCTTCAGTCCAGCCAAACTTCGCAAGGCCGCACAAGGTACATTCCGGGGAAAAGACTATAGCTACCACTGTGAACTGGGCGGACATCCAACGCCGCATGTGAGTCTACACCTCGATAGCAACCCAGCATTGCCGCAGCTTTTACTCTCCGACATGCTCGGACATGCCGGTCGCATCTGGGACCATCTAGCTCATTGGGGAAGGGATAGCACAAATGGTGGGCCCATTCTGAACCGACACCAACAGATGCTTAAGAGGTTCTCTGAGTGGAAGTCCTTAGATCCTTTAGCCGAGTTGCCGCCACCACCATGAACCACTTGGAATAGTATGTGAGCTTAGTGCGCTGGTCGCGAGCTCAAGGTGCACGAGGCCGAGGACCTGACGACATCGAAGCACTGCGGCCTTCTCAACTTCCGCCGCAGGTCCTTGAACTATGTCGTCAGCACCTCTATCTGCTCTTAGAAAGCCTCATGCTACACGTCCTGCCGCCGCGTCTCACAACTCCTATTGAGTCCCGCATAATACAGAGTTAATCGAAGCAAAGAGAAGACTGTTTCCAGAAGGCCGTGAGCAAGCGTGGTTTGCGTTGCATGCGGCGCAACGCCCGGCGGGCGCGCCGGCTCAGTTCCCCGTAGTCTTTGGGACAAACGTTCCCCAGTTCGTGCTGCTTCCAGTAGGACCAGATGTATTCCACCGGATTCAGTTCCGGCGCATACGCCGGCAAGTACGCCGTCACGATGTGGCCCTCGGAGAGATCGATGAACTCCCGCACCAGGCGGCTGCGGTGGGCCGGAGCCGGTCCCAGACGATCAGCAACGGTTTCTCGATGTGACGCACGAGCGCTTTGAGAAAGTCGATCACCTCGGCTTGTCGGATCGCACCGGGATCGAGCCGGAAGTAGAAGTTGCGCAACGTCAGTCCGGCCGACACCGAGAGCTTCTCCCAGTTGAAGTTGAACTGCAGCACGGGCGTCTTCCCGCGAGGCGCCCAACTGCGGCAGCGGTGCGGCTTCTGGCTCAATCCGCTTTCGTCGATGAAGAGGAGCGTGCGGCCCTCGATTTGGGCTTTTTTTTAAGGCTGGGCCAAGTCGTGCGCTTCCAGGTGCGGATGGCCTCTTCGTTGCGCTCCCGCGCCTGGCCGACCGGGCGTTGCGGGCTCCAGCCCAGCCCCCGCAGGATCTTCCAGACGTGCCCTTCGTGGTAGTCGACCCCGAACTCGTCTCTGATCAGGCGAGCCACCCGCGGACAAGTCCACAGCGGCGTCGGGAAGCCGTGCGCTTCGGGACCTTCCAGCAACAGCGACGCCAGCCGTTCCCGCTGCGAGGCGTCCAACAGCGGCTTGCGCCCGGCTCGGCCGGCGCGCCGCAATCCAGCGGCGCCCCGACGGCGATACTCACCCACCCAGCGGCTCACACTCTGCTGCGCCGCTTTCACCTGCCGCGCCGCTGCGGACTGACTCCAGCCTTGCTCCACCACCAGCCGCACGGCCGTCCGCCGCCGCTTCTCCAGAGCCTCAAAATCTCGTCGTACTCCTCTTGGATTCCCCATGTCTAGTAAGACGAGAAAAAGCCCCCAAAGGTTACTTTATATTTTGCGGGATTCAATAGATTGGATTTCGGCTTGTCTCTCACTGTGTCTTCTTCTGGAGTAATGCCCCTAGCGTCAGAGGCTTGCCCGTATAGAGATTGTTCCTGCGTTGATTCGGGTGCCTTACCCCCCATGAACCGATGGCTCAGCGCACCACTGCTTCCGCAGCAGGTCCAAACCTTCCTCCAGCCCCGGGTCGAGTTGCAGCACGCTCGCGATTCCGGATAGCAGCGAGCAGTCGAGAGACTTGCGAGTCTCGTCGCGATACACTTCGTTCGCGGGCAGGAACTCGAGGTTCTTCAGTTCGTCGAAGAGCGAGCGGCACTACTCCAGTTGCTGAGTGGTTCATTTCTCTTCTAGAGAAGATCATCCACGGTTACGCTGAGCGCACCCGCGATACGCTTCATGGCTTTGACCGAACCGGGCTTCTTCCCGTTCTCGATATCCGACAGATAGGAAGCCACGATCCCAGCGGCAGCGGCGAGCTCGGTGGCCTTCATGCCACGATAGTCGCGCCACACGCGCACCGGGTGTTCTCCGTCCGCAATGCGCTTCGCCAGTTCAAAAGGCACGAGTTCTTGATCGGGATCTTGTAGAACCCGCTGAATGATGGCAGCATCCATGACATCTTCGTCTACGGCGTCTCGCAACGCCTCGTATTCGGCGCGTGGGACAACAGCATATTCTTCGCCGCCAAGGGTTATGGTTGGGGGGGTGGGAGTGGTCATCGGTATGCTTCTCCACGGGGCACAATAGCGACAATCGTCATCGTTCTGGCTTCTATGTCGAGAGTGTACAGTACTCGCCAGTCGCCCACCCGGAGCCGGAAGCCATCGATTGCTTTCAGGGCGACCACATTATGGTTCGGGGCGAAGGGATCTTCCGCAAGGCCATCGATTTTCCCAACAATTGCTCTCTCTACATTGCTGGGCATACCACGGAGGCGACGCCTGGCGTCCTTCGTGATCATGACTTTGAACACAAGAATAGTATAGCTATCAGATAACAATAGTTGCTGGCAACTTATCTTCTAAAGAACCAAGTGTCCATCCCCGGCCCGGCTCGCAGGTCCGTTCCCGAGAGGAGGAGGGAACGGCATCGAAGGACGTGGGTTTCGCTGTCGCCATAAAATATCCGTCCTCCGGATCATTTCGTTGCACAGGGTAAGAGAGCCTAGCGCTACTCCGTCATCAGTGTCCGGAAGCCGATGTCGATGCCCGAGACCCGGCGGCCTTGCCCTTTGGCCTTTGTTGTCGAATGGCTCGGGTGTAGCCGCAATCAGGAAAATTCGTGCAGCCGAGGAAGCGTCCGTACTTGCCGATTCTGGTCTGCAGCCATCCCTCACAGTTGGGACAGCTCTCGATGTCCTGACCGCAGTCCCGGCAACGGAAGGCGCCGTCCGTCTTGACGGCCAATCCCGTGCCACATCCCGGACAGGAAGGCTGTAAGTAGTCGCAATAGGGGTAATTCGAGCAACCGTAGAAGGTGCTTCCGGTCCGTGCGTTTTCGCGTTGTTGGAGGCGGCCGTCAACGCACTTCGGACAGGGCACGTCGCTTGCCGGCTGTTGCCCGAAAACGGTGACGTCGTACCTGTTATCGATCAATTCCTTCACAAAGGAAGACGGCGGCCCGCCGTCCGCAACAAGGAAGACACGCCGCTTGGCTCGGGTGATGGCGACATAGAACAGGCGCCGCTCCTCGGCATTCGGATGCCCTTCGGGCGCCGCCAGAACCAGATCGAGAAGTGGGTCGTCGGTGATCTCCGAAGGAAATCCATAACTTCCCGTGCACAGCCCCAGCACCACGACGTAATCGGCCTCGAGTCCTTTCGAGCCGTGTACGGTCTTATACGAGAGCCGGAGGCCAGGATACCGCCTCGCCAGATCAGACAGGTTCAGAGGCCGGGTATGCCTGTAGCGGCCCAACAACAGTACGGTCGATCTCCCATCGTGCTTGTCAGCATCGGCTGCGATCTCGTCGAGAACCTCCTTCAACAGAGACGCATTCTTGCCAGGAAGCCCGACATGCACACTCGGTCCGCTCGCCTTCCGCGTCGCTCGGACTGTCTTGCGAATCTGCGCGGAGTTGCGAAGGATAAATTCGGTGGCGACCGCCGCGATGCGATCGGAGCACCGAAACGTCGTCTCCAGGTTGATGCGCTCGCTATCGCCGAAGTGCTTATCGAATTCGCGCATGATGGCGATATCCGATCCGGCGAACCGGAAAATGGCCTGCCAGTCGTCGCCGACCGCGAACAACTGCGCCTCCCCAGACTGGTCCAGCAACGCCTTCAGCAGGCTCGCCCTCGCGGGCGAGATGTCCTGGAACTCATCGACCAGGATGTAGCCGTAGGGGCTGCGGTAACGCCCGGACGTCACATGGTCCGTCGCCTTGCTGATCATGTCGTGGAAGTCGATCTGTCCAAGCCCGGAGAGGGCTTCCTGGTAGCGCTCGAAGATCAGCTTGAACACGGAAACGAACGCTTCGGCTCGCAAGCGGTCACCAACCGCGGCGGCCCGCCGCGACAACTCCGAAAACGTCAGCCGGGAGCCCTTGTAATGCTGCAGGAAGGTCGCGACCAGTTGCGTGAACGGATCGATCCGTCCCCGTTCGGTGAGCACAGCGAAAACGTCGTCGGGCGGTATCGGAGACAGCACGACGCCGTGGGCTTTCAATTTCGCAGCGAGGTTGTCCGTCAACTTGCCGGCTGCCGCTTCATGACTGTAGGTCTCGACAAGGGTGGTCCCGTGTTTGGCGTGGAGCCACCGTTTCCAGTTCCTTGAGCGCAGATACTCAGCCTGATTGATAAAAGGTGGGGTATCCCCCGTTGCGGAGAGCGCGAAGTGCTCGATGTAGATTCCGGCATCCGAGAGATAGAAATCGGGCTGGTATTGGCGCTTTTCAGAGGTCGCGGTGTCGTGCTCGTAGGCACGTTCGTACTCGTAGGGCACGCCGTTGAGATAGAGGAAGTTGGCGATTTCGCATTCCTCGAAGCTCTTGACCTGCTCCCCCTTCAAGGACACGATTTCGTAGCGCCGGATATAGTCCCAATACTCGCCGTAGGTGCGAAACTCATGCGCGCTCTTGTACGGCACGAATTGATCCTGGAACCATTTCCTCAGAATGCGGGAGTGTTTCGGGTCCTTGAGCAGCTCAGCCACGATCTGTTTGAGCAGGTCTAGCAGAGCCCGGTTGTCCTCGGCCACCCGGGCCAGTGCCGGGCTCTTTCCCTCGGCGGAGCCGATGATCGACATGCCCAAGCTGTGGAAGGTGCGAACGGTGAGGCCTCGAACCGCTGCGGCCCCCAGACGATCGCGAATCCGTTCTGCCATCTCTTTCTGCGCATCTCTTGCGAAGGCCAGCAGCAGTAACTCCGACGGGCGGCGGTAGCCCCGGCGAAGGAGCCAGCCCGCCTTGGCCACGATCACCGAGGTCTTGCCGCTGCCGGCGGCGGCCACTACCAGATTGCGGTGTTCGTCGACGACGACAGCTCTTCGTTGCTCGTCGGTGAGCGGCCGTGCCTCGACGCTGTCGAAGAACTCCCGCGAGCGTTTCAGTTCGTTTGCGAGATAGGTCTGGTTGGCCATGGTGCGAAAGTGGATCGGCTCATGCAGAAAGCTCCGCAACTCCAGCAACATGAGAAGTTCCGGGGTATTTGAAAGTGTGTCCGGCCAATGACCCGGAAACCCACTCGTCGCCGCTTCCGCGTCTCGCCGAAGGTCCGAAACAATCCGCTGCGTCGTATAGCAGGGCGGGTCTGCGAGTTGCGCCAGTCGGCCGTGCACGGCGCGAAGCGATCCGTCAGGAATCCGGTGTGGTGCAGAACTGGACGGGGCTGCGAGTTGCGCCGGACGGCCATGCACGGCTTGAGGCGGACCGGCCTGAGCAGCAAGCGCCCTCCGCCACCAAAAAACCCTGGCTGCTTCCAGCGTTTGGCAGAGTGTCCTGGCGTCGTCCCGTGACAGCCCCGATATGACCGACTCCCTGTCCGCATAACGTATCTTGACAGCCCGCCAGTTCCACCTACTCCCCAACAGGACCGTCTTGATCTCCTCAAGCGGAACTCCAATGGACCGGAACGTAAACGTCAGCGTCAGCGTTTTCTCATTGACTGCCGCAGCCTTGGCGTCTCTCGGGCGAATCATCGCGAACAGGATCGCCGCGAAACCGTTTCGTTTGAACGTGAGACGGGGTTCAGCCTTCACAACGGATAAGCGAGCCATGCGTATTGCGGACGTCAGGTCTTACGCGAGAAGACGATAGCTCATGCTTCCCTGCGAAGGTGCCTTTGCGCTGATTGTATTCGGACGCGACCGCACCTGCGCAACGAGCGACCTCTAGCGCAAAGCGGTTTGCCGAGGCCGGCCTTCGCCGCGATCGCCGCTCCCGAGTCCCTCTTTCGCAGCCCGGCCGCGCGCTCCCCGGCTGCGGCTTCGCCGCTGTTTCCGGAGCTCGCGGCCCCCTTCGAGTTGCCTTTTCTCCCACGCACTTCCAGTACGTTGCCGCGTGGTCTGGACTTGCCAGAATCCCGAATCCATGCAGAATTGAAATTATGCAGGCTTGCACTCCTGCAGGCTTGCAAGATTCGTGAGAACGCCTATGAAAACCATCGCCATCGTCAGCCAGAAGGGCGGCTCCGGCAAGACCACCCTCGCCTTGCACCTGGCGGTCGCTTCCGCCGCCGAAGGCCGTAACACCGCTGTCATCGACCTCGATCCGCAGGCTTCCTCCACCAACTGGTCGGACCGCCGCACGGCCGAGCTGCCGGTTGTGCTGTCGGCTCATGCGAGCCGGCTGCGGCATGAAATCCAGCACGTCCATGAGATCGGCGGTGAAATGCTCTACGTCGATACCGCTCCGCATTCCGACAGCGCCGCACTCGAAGCGGCGCGGATTGCCGATCTGGTGCTCATTCCCTGCCGGCCGGCCATCTTGGACCTGGAAGCGATCACCAATACCCTTGCCTTCATCCGCACTACCGGGACGCCGGCGCTCGTCATCCTCAATGCCATCGCCCCCACCGGCCAGGACGCCCTGCTCGCCACCGAAGCCCTTTCCTCGCACGATGTGGAAACCTGCCCGGTCCGGCTGGGCCGCCGCGTCGCTTTCGCTCGCGCCCTGCTCAGCGGCCAGTCCGCTCAGGAGTACGAGCCCTTCGGCAAGGCCGCCCTCGAAGTCAGGCGGCTGCACGACTTCATCACTTCAAGATTCGAGGACTTCAATCCTTCAGCCAACGGAGCCCCCCTCTCATGACCAACAACCAATTCGCTTCCGCCTTGAAATCCCGCGCTGCGGCGCCGGAACTCCCGCCGCCTGCCCGCTCCCCATCGCCCTCGAAATCGAGCGGCAAGCGCAAGCACGTCGGCGGGTACTTCGCTCCGCCCGTCGCCAAGCAGCTTCGCTTGCTCGCTTCCGAAGAGGAAACCACCGTGCAGGAGCTACTCACCGAAGCCCTTACTCTGCTCTTCGCCAAACGCGGCTTGCCGCTGCCTTGAGCCCTCGGAGATTCATGCCATGCTCGATGCTTTCCCGCTGGCCTCGGCGATCTACGTTCTGTTGCTTACCCTCGGTTTCGTTGCGGCTTGCTGGGCGTACAGTCTGTTTCTTTCCCGCGACCGCCTTGATCGCCGTTTCTCCCGCTGGCCGTTCCACTGGCTCAGCCTGCTCGATCTGCTCGTCGCGGCTGCCTTCTGCGCCTTCGTTTTTGCTCTCTCGTTCCTGCTCTTTCACGTCCTGGGGGAGCCACTGCCGCCCTGACATGACACTCCCGACCGGTTGTTACAATGAGGGCCTCGCGAGGCCTCATGTCCACGGCCGCTACAGCGCCCGTCACCCATCAGCAGCGCAGGGCGTCTGCTCTCTACCGCAGCGACATTCACGCCTGGTCTGTCGAGCAGACCGCGGCCCTTCGACGCCGCGACTTCGCCGCTGTCGATTGGGACCATGTCATCGAGGAGATCGACGACTTGGGTAGGCAAGAACGTTTGAAGTGGACTTCGCACTGCTCCAACGTGCTGAGCCACTTCCTGAAAATCCAGCACTTCCGCGAAGCTCGCCCGGAAACCGTTGCCTTCTGGCTCAAGGAAATTCGCAACCAGCGCAAGCTCATGTTCAAGCAGCTCCGCAGCGCAGCCAGCCTCAAATCCGAATGCGCTTCGCTCTACGCCTCAGCCTGGGCCGATGCCCGCACCGATGCCGTCAAGGAGCTTGCCGATCTCGACGTGGAGAACAAGCTGCGTCCGGATTTCGATTCCGCTTTTTACAGCCGCGACCTCTTCGTTCCCTCCGAATGCCCCTACCGGATGGAGCATGTCACCGGCATCGACCTGCAGAACTTCGACGCCAAGAGGCATCCTTCCTACTCCGTCTTTCCGCATCAAATCTCGCTTGTCATCTCCGAGAAGCTCGATCGCTCGCGCGGTCCCGATCTCAGCCGTTGATGCGTCCCTTGTCATTGCCGTTGTGTTCAGCTCGATCCTTTGATCCCCCTCCCCCGGGCAAACGAGGTTACGGTGGTCAGAGACGCTGTTTGCCATCCCCGCGCAGCTCCGGTGGCCGTTCACAATGGCGGGCAAGACCGGGCGGGTTCTCAAGCTCTCATCGCGGCGCACGTGAGCCATCATCGGCCTTGTCGGGTTCATGCCCGCTTGGCTTGGCAAGCCGTGCCTCGCGGTCCGGCGTGCGCTCGAGCTGCCGCGATTGATCGCATACTCATGTCAGAGCAAGTGGATCCGGATACGGATTCCTTTGCTCTGCCGAGTCAGCGGAATCGGCGGCTCTGCCGCCTCACCATGACCGTCGGCGAGAAGTGGTGATGAACCTGGATTAGCCGGCGCCGTCCGCGTTCCCCTTGCCGCCGCAACCCCTCGCGGAGGCCGCTGACGCTTCCTCCGTTACGTCGCGGCCAGGCCGCGCCGTAACCGCTTCCATAAGCCGGCCAGCGCCGGCTGATCCCCACACGGCGATGTGAGAGAAGCCCCGCCGCTGGCGGTCCCGCGGCCGAGTAGTCGCCGGCGTGCGGAGAGGCGTGCGCCAGGTCTAAGCGCTCTGGCCCGCATTCTGCGCGTCAAATCAGCCGCAGGATCTCCGCCCGCCTTGTCGCTGCCGGCCGTCCGGTGCATACTGCCTGCATGAAACCGCCCCCCAACGAAGAGTTCTGGACCAACCTCAAGCAGGAGCGCCGACGCATCTATTGGATCTTCGCCGGCATCGCCGCCTTCGGCCTTTCCATGCCGTTCGCTCAGGTCCCCGAGCACTACCTTGCCATCGGCGTCGCTTGCGTCACCTGCCTGATCGTCATCGTGTTCGCCCCGGGACGGTGGTTCTGCCGGTCACAGCCTCAACTGGTCAGTGACCGTCCCCGTCCGGAGCTCGCCGCGAGCGGGCCCCGGCCTGGGCTGCGCAAACAACCGCCGCCTGTGCCGGAGAGGCCGCCCGTCACCCACTGGCCGCTGCGCACGGAACCGCTGCCTCCCTTGCCGCCGCGTCCACGACGGCGCTGAGTGCTAGCGCCGCCGCCAAGCCCTCGGATCGTATGCTTGATCGTACCCCCACATGCCCCGCCGCTCGCTGCGCGCCTCGCTCTCGGCCGCTTGATAGCGGCTGTTGAAGGCGGCGATCGCATGGCCGGACCGCACCAGCCATTCCCCCACATCGCGGCCCCGGCAGTTCACCGTCCCGAGCACCCGGCCGTAGCGGTCGAACCCCTCGATCCTCACCTGCACCCGCCGGCCGGCAATCTTGCGCCTCAGCGCTCGTTTGACCCGCTTGCCGTGGTTGAACCAGAAGCCGAAGCGATGCTTCGCCGGCTGATTCCACTCCGGCGCATCGAGGCCCGCACAGCGGACCTTGTAGCCCCTCACCTTGATGCCGTCGCCGTCGGTGACCTTCGCCCAACCCTTGATGGTGTCCCCCGGCCGCTTCTTCGAGCGGCCTCCGAGCAGGTACAGCAGCACGATCGCCGCGACGGCCATCGCCAGCAGCTCCATGCGCCTTCAGTTCCTTCCCGGCTGCGCTGTGCGCCCCCTCGACAGGGTTCTCCGCTTTCCGCCAACTCCGGGCGAGCGGAAAGCTCCCAACCCTTACGTCGAAGAGGACTCCAGTCCATGTCGGATCGCAATCACAACGCAAACCACCATCCCGCCAATTCTAGCGAACCCCCGCTGTGGAGTGCCCCGAAGCTCATCGACGGCGCCCTCTGCCGGCAGTGCCGGCAGTGCCTCAAGTGGTTCCACATCGGATGGACCGCCTACCACGGCTGCAAGAACCGCAAGCCGCGGAGGTACTACCAGAAGTTGTGGATCGGGGAGCGTGGAACAGGTACGTATCCTCCCAAGTGAACCAACAACACACCCTGGCAGGCCGGCCGGGGGGAAGGAAGGTTCAACCCACATCCACTGGTGGACCCACTTGAGTCCGTTTCGCGCCCTCCGGTCCGTGCTCAATGCGGTACAGTCCTTGCAGATGGACGGGTGCTGAAGAAGCTAAGGCCAGCCTCCTATCGCCCATCCTGCCCACGCGAAACGCTTCTGGTTTTCCCTCCTCATCGAACCACAGCCGGACGAGGGCCTGTCCGGGGGCCGGCCCGCTACGTCCATCTAAGAGGGGAAGCGATAGCAGGTCCTGTCCCCGTAATGTGAATTGGAGCGGCTGACCCTTGCCGACTGGCTCAGGGTGGATGCTCAGCGTCGACAGCAGGTCGATGACCTTCGGAAGATCCTCTTTGACCGTTTCCCAGAGGATCTCGGGGTCGATGCACCAGAACTGGTGAGTCAGCCTGTTGCGCATACCCTTCAGGTCTGCCCAAGTCGCGGTCCCCTCGATCTCGGGTCGAACGGGTATCTCGACGAGGCAGGGCAGCAATCTCTGGTTGAGGTTGTCCAGCTGCGTAATGGATTCCTGCACGTTCTCGGTGTACTTCGCCAAGGCCCAGAACAAGTCGTTGGATTCGTGCAAGTCCTGGACCGACAATCTACTCGCGAGGTCCACTGCCCTGCGCGCATTAACAAGGATTCTCTCGAACCAGGGCCGAACCTCGGCTGCCCCCCCCTCCCGTCGCCGGCTTCGCCCAGATGTGCGCCTACGCTTCTTCGGCATGACCCCCTCTTTCACGCGGCGAATCAGCTACCGCGCCGCTCGAACGCGAACCCTTCGTCGTCCGCATCCAGGTTCTTCCGGTAGACGCTGCCCCGATGACCTCCGAGAACATCAACCGCTTGCAGGTGACGTCCTTCATAATGTTCCTTATCAAAGGTAAATAGCGGGGCAACCAGTGCTTTAGCGAGCACCAACCGCCGCCATCTAATCCTGGTCGCCGCGCAGAGCCACGATATTATCGGACCGATTTGGTCTGGAGAAGTAGCCGGTGTAGAAGTTCTAGCCGGAGGCTGGCGGTTGCCGCTTGGTACAGCACGGACAGCACGCAGCTGTGCTCCGAGATTCAGAGACGCATTCCATGGCAAGGCCGAGGGCCATGCCAGACAGCACGATGGCCCCGGCAAAAACCGAGTGGCAGAGCCTATCTGCAGGCGAGGCCTTGTCGTGAAGGCAGCAGACCGCCAAGATCGTACCCGCCAAGACCAAGGCGCACAGACAGGTTGCCAGAAGCCGGGAGATTCTCACGATTGCCTTGCCTTGCCAAGTTCCTTAATCAGCTCGTTCCTTTCTTCCTCTGTCAGGTCGGCTAGCTTCATCTTGAGGCCCGGAGTCGCTGACCGGCCAGCAAAGTAGAACGCGAGTGACCTCCCCCCAAACTTAGGTCCACCCCCAGAGTGAGGAATTGGTTAAATTATCGCCGTCGTCGAGGCTGTGGGAAAGTGGGAAACTCGAAGAGTTTTCCAAGGACCCGGAGGGGCCGGCTTTTCCACAGCCCCCGTCGCCCGCGGCTCGAAATTGCTCCGGCGTCAGGAACCCCAGCGAGCTGTGCGGGCGGACGGTGTTGTAGTGGACGCGCCAGGCCTCGATGGTGCGCCGGGCATCGGCGAGGTCCAGAAACCAGTGTTCGTTCAGGCATGCGTCCCGGAACTTGCCGTTGAAGCTCTCTACCAGCGCGTTCTGGATCGGCTTGCCCGGCTGAATGAACCGCAAGGTCACGCCGGTTCGTTGGGACCACAGGTGCATCGCCTTGCTGGTGAACTCCGGGCCGTTGTCGGTGACGATCGCTTCCGGCCGGGAGCGATCCAGCAGGACTTGATCCAGGAGTCGGCTGACGCGTTCCCCGGTGATCGAGGTATCGACGATCTGCCCGATGCATTCCCGGCTGTAGTCGTCCACGACGTTCAGCACGCGGAATCGGCGCCCCGTGGCCAGTTGATCGGAGACGAAGTCCATCGACCAGCGTTGGTGAACCCCCTCCAGTATCGGCATCCGAACCCGGTCCCGTGCCAATAGGCGTTTGCGTCGTTTCCGCCTGACCGGGAGCTTCTCTTCGCGGTAGATTCGATACGTCTTCTTCTCGTTCACAACCAACCCCTCAGCCTTCAACATCCCGTGCAGCAGCTCGTACCCATATCGCGGATACTCGCCCGCCAACTGCTTCAGGCGTTCTCGAAGCTCCCTGTCGTTTCCACGTTGAGACTGATGACGGGCCACCGATCGGTGGATTCCCACGAGTCGGCAGGCCCGCCGCTGACTCAACTTCCCGAGCCCCATCAGGTAGTCCACGGCTCGGCGGCATGCTGCGGGCCTTACCAGTTTTTTGACAGCAGTTCCTTCAGCGCCGCGTTATCCAGATGCGCATCGGCCAGCAGCTGCTTCAGCTTCCGGTTCTCAGCCTCGAGCCCCTTCAGCTTCCTCGCCTCCGACACCTGCATCCCGCCGTACTTGGACCGCCATCGATAGAAGGTCTGCTCCGAAACCCCGTGCCTCCGGCAGATCTCCTGCTTCTTTGCCCCGGCCTCGGCCTCCTTCAGGATTCTGATGATCTGTTCTTCAGTGAATCGCTTCCGCTTCATGGTGAGCTCTCCTCCTTCCTTTTACCGGAAAACTCACTCTCGAAGTGGACCGTTTTATGGGAGGGAGGTCACGAGCACGGCACCGACTAGCGGTCCAAATGCTGTCACAATTCGCTCAACCGTTTCCGCTTCTGCTGCCAGATGCGGTGCAAATGCGAGAAAGAGAAGGTAGCTGCCCACCATCCATAGTGCGAGCATGCCACGGATGGAACCGCGAGGCAAGCCGAGCCCACGAAGTTCCTTCTGATCTTGTCTTGCGCAATGAGCCATCAATGGCAGTCCGGCAAGTACAAGCAGAGAAATGGCTATGAATCCGGCAAGAAACTGGTTCACGGGGCTCCATCCTTTGTCGCCTGGATCCAGCCAAACAGTCAGTGCCGCGCCAACCCCTATGCCAACTAGCACTAACACTACACAGCAGATCAGTTGTTTCCTTGTTGAGTCATCCATGACCTAATTCTAGTACCGCCCGCCTGACGCTTGGAGGCCCTGAAAGCGGAGCACCTGGGGAATAGCGCGAGGCGCTCCTGTCAGCTCAGTCCTCTTCGTGGATTATTTCCACCGACGCGAAGGCGCTGCCATCTTTGCGGCAACCACTGCAGGTTTAATCTGGGTCGGCGGCGCCAAGTCAGTATCTTTCTTCCCACCTGACGGAGACCGGAGACTAGCAGAAGCTGCAAAACGCCTTGGAGTGTCGACCGAGGAGGCCGCGATGCGGGCGATCGACGCTGGCCTGCCGCAGCTCAACCCCAAAGATGAGTAGCGCTTCCGTGCCCAGCGCTACCGTTCCAGCCATCGCAATAACGACGCTTTCCGCAATAGTCACACGCCGGTGCGACAAGTACTGGCTGGTCGACCTGTTAGCGGACTAGAACGGCGGACACTAGCTTTGAACCGATCTCCCAGTCTAACGATTGCCCTTCAGAACTATGTGAGAGATAGCCGATGCCGGTTCAGCGCTGTCCTAGCGACGTTCACCAATCACAATCAAGCCCGCATTGGATGTCACCCCACCAACCCAGAGCTCTACTGGATGATCGCCGGCATCCAAGTCGGGCACCACTAGTTTGGCCTGTGCCAATCCAACAAATCCGCCTACGAGCCCAGAAAACTCCACCGTGGCAATCGTATCGCCAATCGTGGCCTCTGTCGTTGCCTTCGTCATGATCAGGTTTTCTGTCGGTGCAGGATGACCGTCGCCGATCTCCGGGGTCACTGCCCCTTGGCCGGTGAAATATATCACAATACGCTCTCCGGGTAGTGCAGGTTTGGATACGGAGTTTATGGTGTCATCTTCGTTGAGAGCGATTGCATACCTCCTGTTCTGGTGAAGAAAGATTCCGGGTGATGTAGGGTCTACGGCCAAAGTGGCTGAATATGCCACCACGCCATCCAAAGTGACAACGAGTTCCTCTAGAAAGTCCTCCGAACCAGCACTAAATGGTACCAACCCGTTGATGTGATTAGGACTCACAGACAGCAGTGGCGCTACTCTCTCACCAATAGTCACCCGGGCCCCACCAAGTTCGTCTGGGAGCGGCAAAGAAGATGCAACTACTTCGGCTTCCACTAAACGGGAACCGACAATCGAAAAGATCATGCCCGGCGCAACTGGAACGGGCTTCAAAATCGCCGCATTGAAGATATCATCGACTTGGAATGGCCGGTGGAGCGCGGATTTCGGAATCACACCGATCTCAGAGCCCGTACTGAACGCAAACTCGTCGGAACGCGTCTGGATCAGTTGTAGAGGCCGTTTTGCTACTCCATCAATCGATACAGTCTCCGCCTTGCGAAAGGTGTCCAGTTCCCACGACTCCAACTTGACGCCCTGATTCGTAAACAACAAGTAGTACACCTTGCGATTATGGATATCAGGAATCAAAGCTGGAACTAGTTCACAAAAGGGAGCTGAGGGCAAAGAGAATCTACCAAGGTGTTTCTTTTGAATGACATCAATGACTTCTCCCTCAGCAGTGAAACACACATCCATCTGGCATTTCATGTCTGTACAAAATCCACCGGCTTTGATCCAGCCAGGCGCCCGCGGTATCCGATAAACACCTTCAGAAGTGATCACGTTTGTTGCCAACTCGAAGTTCGAGCTGTAGGTGTTGAGGCTGTACAAGCGAGTTCCTGTCGAATCCAGTTGTATGATGCTGTTGTGACTATGCTCTCTTGTAACGACTTCAGGCCGGGGTACACCTCGATGGTAAATGGCGAGGGAGTCGTGCTCGCGAGCTATGGCCAAGGTCTCGTTCGATTCAGGAAGAACAAGTAAACTCGAAACCCCCGTGAGGCCACTGTGAACCCTGGAACGCGCGGAAAGGATAGCTAAGGGAAAGGAGAAGTCGGGTGTAAGAGTAGTCAGATCGAGCCGCTGCATATAGTTTGCCCACCACAACGACTGATAGAGATACTTGCCGTCTCCGGATATCGCCATCCGATACGGACCGCTGCCGATCCAGATGGGCTCGCCGGCTGATAGTAAGCTGGCGTCGATCGGCACCACAGAGTTGCCGATATCTGGTACATTCGGGACCGCCGCGAAGATACGATTCGTGTTTGGCTCATATGCTATTTCAGTGTTCGGCAAGCTGATATAACGTATTCCATTATCCAGCCAAGTTGGTTGACTCGGAACGATGGGTTCGAATGGTTTGAGTAGGTTAAGTCCGAAAATCACTATTTCGTGAGTAAAACTATCAATCGCCGCCAGGCCTCCCGGCCCGCAACGAACTAATATGTCAGGGAATCCTTCTACACCTGGGTTTTCTTCGGATTTGACAAATAAGGCAGTCGGTCTAAATGTTGTAACATTGAACTCCCATATTTCTGTGGTATATTGATAGCGACGACCGAAATAAATACGTCCCGCATCTTTGTCAATAGCAAAGTCACCGGTTGGAACATCAATTACGGGTACAGAGAATTTTCCGTATATGCGTAAAGACTCCGGGTCGAATACCGTCCCGTCCATAGTGTACAGGAGCCCGTCATGATACTCGAGACGACCGCCGAAACAGCAGTCCAGGAACCACCCTGGCCCCACATGTTCTCTAGAGATCCCGGTGGGACCAATCCTGAGTTTCTGTACCTCGAAGGAGTCGGCTTCGTCGTCGAAACACCAAATTGTTTGAGGGTCGCCTCCCAGGGCCAGGTTGTTGCATCCCGTCTCTGGCCCTAGTACGTCCGGCAATTTCTTGCCGTCCTTGTAGACTGCTATCCCAATCTGATATGCATAATTTGTTTCTTCCTGTGACACTACGATAGTGTTCGGTTCTCCGCGAACTACTTTCATTGCCACCGTCCTTCGCCGTTCCACCGGTCCAGCGAGGTTGCTTGGGATCTCGAGGCTGATTGGGAACTTATCCTCCGCAGTTCTGCTCGACAACCTGATGCGTCGTACCGACGTTGATCCGTGCAGTACGACATAGAGGAACTGTCCGTCATCAGACGATGCCATGATCCCAGGTTGACTTCCCACAGGGATTGTTGTGATCACATGCCCCGAAACAGGGTTGATCAACGCCACGGAGTTGGGATAGCGCGGAGAGTCTTCGCGGATCGTCGCATAAAGGATGTTTTCCGCTTTCGAGTAATAGAGGTCCTCTGCCAACAGGTAGGGAATACTGAACTGCTGGGCGCTGACGCTAGGAAACATCGCGAGGAACAATAGCGGCAGCAACCAGCTTCGACGAAGGATTCCCAGAGTGGCGTGGAAATGCATGCCGCCGGGTAAAGTGAGTGAGCGGATGATCCTTCGCAAGAGGGTGCTCCCATCCGCTGACAGGTGCAGATTAGCTATAAATTGCCCGCGTGTCATGGGTAATATTCATCTATTGAGGAGATTTCTGCTGCTATCCAGAATTTCCTTTTGGCTTCCTGGTGCGGACAGGGTATCCGGTCCACGTCCGCGATG
The DNA here is from genome assembly GCA_965204095.1 of Bryobacterales bacterium. Classification (GTDB taxonomy): domain Bacteria; phylum Acidobacteriota; class Terriglobia; order Bryobacterales; family UBA6623; genus JAPPLB01. The sequence goes on from OZ241991.1 coordinate 492,227, forward strand.
CAATAACATTTGCACGACTGCCATGTTCGATACAACCCTTACGTGGAACAATGGCCGGGTTGGGTGGCCACCAGCCGCACCGTCCAGCGGGCACGCCCCTGCGCTGGGTTGCTGCAGACCATCGCGATGATGCGCTGGCATTGTTGGGCCGAAAGCATACGCGCCGCGCCGTTGTTTGTCGTAGAGCGCACCTTCAAGGCCGCCTTGCTGATAGCGACGGGCAAGATTGCGTACCGTTTGCCGCGTCATCGGCAGCACGGCGGCGATCTGCGGCGCGCTCATCCCCTCCCCGAACCGCTGCTATGCAACCGCCCGTAGCGTCACACGGAACTGTTCGACCCCGGCGGCCAGAATCTTCTTCAGTGCCGCTTGATCTTTCTCAGACACTTTCACGCGCAGAGCAGGACGAGACATACCTCAAGTATGCCCCAAAACATTCCCGTTCAAACATGTTTATCTATAAAATCTTCAGGCGGTCGTAGAACTAGGGTAAGCTGGCGCCTGTGCTAGCATGCACGATGCGGCCCTTTTCCCGCGCCGTTCGCCTTCTCGTCTGCGCCCTGGCCGTGGCGCCGTGGGCGCTCGCCCAGGTCTTTCCCCCTTTCCAGCCTGATCCGCTCGACAACGTCGGTGTAGCGGACGCTCTCTCCCTGCGTCCTCCCCGTTCCGTGGAGACGGGCGTCACGGTCTTCCAGGGAAGCTATGTGCACTACGAAGTGATCGACGGGCTGGCCGTCGCCGGCGGGGATATGATCATCGGCGCCGCCGAGGAAGTCGCGGCGCGTTCGATCGGAAGCAACCCAGCGAAGCGTGGCGGACCCTCGCCCCGGCAACTGGCCCCCGTGGCAGACGACCGTCTTTGGCCGAGGGGCATCATCCCCTACGTGATCGACGAAGAACTTCCCGAAGAGCAAAAGCAATTCGCCCGCGAAGCGATCGAGATCTGGAACACCCAGACGGTTATCACGCTGGTCCCACGTACGTTTCATCGCACTTACCTGCGTTTCAAGTACGACCCCGACTTTAGGCTCTGTGCGGCGGAAGTGGGCAGGAATGTCCAGCACGGAGAATCAGTAATCTTTGCGCGCAGATGCGGCCGTTCAGCGTTCCTCCATGAGATCGGTCATGCGGTAGGCCTCAATCATGAGCATCAGCGGGAAGACCGTGACCGCTACGTGACGCTGCCCATGGAGAACATCACGAGGAGCGGTCGCATTTATAGTTTGTGGGGCAATTTCTTCCCCGGTAAGGATTCGTACAACTACAGATCCATCATGCATTATCCTCCCTTGCTCCTACCGACGGTGAATAGCCCCCGCTACCTCGTCAGGGTGGGGTCCATCCCGCCCGGAATGCCAATTGGATGGGAAACAGTGCTCACACCCGGAGACATCCACGGCGTGGCGCACCTGTACGGAATGTCTCCCAAGGCGACCGTGATCTCGACCAACCCTCCGGGCCTGGATATCATCGTTGATGGCGAGCGGGTCGCCACGCCGGCGAGCTTCGAGTGGGAGATCGGCAGTGAGCATGTGCTGGAAGCTCCTTCCCCTCAGAGCGGCGGCGACAATACCCGCTACCTGTTCGGCCGCTGGAGCGATGAGGGCCGCCGCAGGCATACGATTCAGGCCGGTCGCGGCAACACTTGGTTCGAGGCCAACTTCATCCTGCAGCATCGGGCGACGACCCACGTCTCACCGCCCGGCGCGGGCAGTGTGGTCATCCGTCCGGAATCGCCCGACGGCTTCTACACCCGGGACATGCAGGTTTCCGTCAAGGCGGAACCGAGCCCCGGCAGCGATTATCGCTTCGAATCCTGGGGCCATCACCATTGGTGGGGTTGGAGTGAGAACCCCATCCCGCCGTCTCATAGGTTTCCTGTAGAAAAACCAGAAACCCTCTTTTATCCCGCCCGATTTTCCGAAAGTCCATTGTTCCTGATCGATTCGAACGTCGAGCGATTCGCCGTGTACCTGGACGACAAGTGGATGATGGCTCCGGTTGCCGTTCGACCGCGGAGTGGCCGCCCGGTCATCCGCATGGAAGAGCTTCAATATCCGTCGCTGGGATTCGGGCGGCGGCGGTTACGCTTCCAGGGCTGGAGCGATGGAGGGGACATCGCTCATGCCATCGAAATGCCGCCGGAGGGCGGCGTCCTCACCGCCGAGGTGATCGCCGAATACCTTCTCGACCCGAAAGCCCAAGGTTTTGGGGAAGTCAAGGTCTCGTCACCCTCCGACGATGGCTTCTATCCCAGCGGGAGTCAGGTCACGTTGACGGCTGTGCCTTCAGACCGTTGGAGCCTGTCGCATTGGCGCGGCGGCGAGTTGCTGTTCGATCCGGTTCGTACCGTGGTGATGAACTCGCCACTCGAGCCCGAAGCGGTCTTTACCTCCGCTCGGAAGATCCGGCCGAGTGAACGCGTAACGGTGCGGTTGAGGGGCTATCCCAGCACCTTTCATATATACAACGGGAGCGATGCCTACTTCGTCCAGGTGCCGCCCGAAGCGTCTGAGCTCACGGTCAACTTCCGGACTCTGTCTCGGTCTCGCGATCATGACCTGCTCCTGTTGGTGCGCCGCGGGCAGGGTGTGCTAATTGAAACTGGCCCTGGGGCGTCGAACACACGGGAGGATGTCGTTGCCCGGGCCGACTATGCTTTTGCTTTGTCCGGCCGCAACGAGAGTTTCACCATCACGCGCGCATCGGATCCGCCCCTCGAAGCGGGGGTCTACTATTTGGTCCCTGCCACATTCGATCAGAGCCACCTCATCAACGGCAGGCTGACCGCGGATATCACCCTTGGGGGCGCGCCGCCTCCGACGCTGGTCGCCGACCCTCTCGCCTTCACCCTCGTAGCTCTCTTCGGCGGCGATGCGCCGGCCCAGCCGCTCCGCATCGCGAACGAGGGCGGCAGCACCCTGAACTACCGCATCGATTCCGACCTGTCCGCCCTCAGTGCCTCCCCGCCGCAAGGGTCGATCCCCGCCGGCGATACCGCCGAGCTCGACATCGTGGCGCATGCCGCCGGCCTGCTGCCGGATACGTACTCAGGCGAGTTGTCCATCGTGGAACAAGAGGCGTCAGATTCTTCCGAAGCCGACGATTCGGCCAAGCTGCTCTCCCTCCCCGTCACCCTCGTCGTCCTCTCCCCGCCCGACGACGAAGAGTGACCCCGCGGCGAGGCGAAGTGCGTGAGAGGGCAGTCAGGACGAGGCGCGAGCCGGGCGGAGGAAAGAGGCGCGCACAGGCGTAGCGGCCTTATCGCCTCCTTTGGCCCTCGAGTCGCGACACACGAAACACGGCCTTTCCGGTTCATCGGCCGTCAGACATTTTTTTCTGGAGCGAACCAGGCCGCCACCAATGGTTTTCACTATTGAGTCTCGCATAAACGATCCTTACCGCAATAGTTCAGAGATAGGCTGTTCCCCGCTCAGCTCAGGCGATGCGCGGGGCAGATGCCCAGAACAGCGTGTCAGCCGTTGGGGCTTTCCGATTCTTCCAGCTTCCCGGAAGCGCTGTCCTGGTCAACTAACTGCTTGTCTCCCTGCGGCAGCGTCCGATACTTGGGCGGGACATCGTAAATCGTGCCCTGCCACAAGCCGAAGAAAACGGGGGCGCTCACAAGGGGGATTGCCAAGTAGGTTGTTTTCACAAAGTCCCACGATCCTACTGCTGCTATGCAGAACAAAGACGTAGCCCCCAGGGCAATCCATCCCTGCCATCGTTTCACGAACGGACGGTAGATAAGCACCTTACGCACGTCCGTCTTCTGCACGCTACGCGTCTGTCCGTCCTTGAGCCTCAACGTAATAGAGCCAGCCGTGGCCGATACGAAGCGGCCCCTGATCTTCCAGCTCTCCCGAGGGGCTGCATCCTGGTACAGCCGCACCACAGTATCTCGATTGTGCGGCACGGCCTGCACCCGGGACCAGTCCGACCTCTTCGCCCGCGCTAACCTGAGCCGCTGATACGCCTCTGAGCCTTTGATCTTGTCGTTCTTTCGCGCAAAATCCCAGGGCAGCCTGTCGGCGATACTGTACGCCCTCAAATTGGCGCCCGCATCCAGCAACGCCTCGATCACGGCCGGATCGGAGGTATCCCGCGCCGCCCGATGCAGGGCGGTGAGTCCTTGTCTATCCTGCTCGTTCGGATCCTCCCCGGCGCTGAGACAGCCCCTCACCTCGTCCACGGTGGCGGACTCGAAAAACTTCGCTGTATTCCAGCCCTGGCAGCTCTGGGCCGCCGCCATCGGCAGACCGGCCATCAGCAGCAGGCCAGCCAACCCAGCGGCCGTGATTTTCCTGAAAAGACTTCTGATGCTTGTGTTTTCAGTGAGATTCTTCATAGCTCCCTCTGGCTGACCCGAAGCTCCCAGATCAACACCGCCCCCTCCCGCTGCTCGCCGTGGCCGCGGGGTTCACTCAGTCCCGAAGCGGCTCTTCTTGCTTCCCGGAAGCGTTGTCCTGGTCGCCGGACTGCTGGTCTGCTTGCGGCGGCGTCCGGTATCTGGGGGGTACGCTGTAAATCGCACCCATCCCCGAGACGAAGAAAGCAAGAACTCCGGCTGGAAGACTGGTCATTGCGTGTACCCCAGCCATTGTCGACCCGGAGACATTGTCGACACTAGCGCTCATGCTGAGCAGGGTTTGCATGATCCCGAAAGCAACCCCCAGCGTGATCCACCCCGTCGTTCGTTTCGAGAATGGACGTGGGACAAGAACCTTGTTCACGGATGACTTCGTAAAGGTGCGCGTCTGACCATCCTTGAACAGCAGCGTGATGGAATCCGTCGTGGCCGCTTCGAAGCGACCTTTGAACCTACGGACGGGAGCGGCATCCTGATACAGCCGCACCTCGGTCTTGGTATTGCGTGCTACAGCCTGCACTCGCGACCAGTCCGCCTTCTTCGCCGACCCACTCCTAATCTGTGCTGGCACTGACACGATCCTGAGCCGCTGATAGGCGTCGGAGTCTTTGATCTTGTCGTTCTTCCGTGCGAATTGCCAGGGCAGCCGGCCAGCTCTGCTGTACGCCCGCGGGTTGGCGCCCGTATCCAGCAACGCCTCGATCACGGCCGGATCGGAGGTCTTCCGCGCTGCCCGATGCAGGGCGGTGAGTCCTTGTGTGTCCGACTTGTTCGGGTTCTCACCGGCGCTGAGACAGGCCCTTACTTCGTCCACCGTGGCGGTCGCGAAAAACTTCGCTGTATTCCAACCCTGGCAGCTTTGGGCCGTCGCCGGGGGCGGCAAGCTGGCCGCCAGCAGCAGGGGAGCAAGACCAGCCGTCGTGATTTTCCTACAAAAACTTCTGCTGATTCTGTCCCTCGTGGGATGCCTCATGACAAGGTCATGGTATCACCAGGCTGAGAGGCTAGACGTGTGACCGTATAGTAGAAACGATCCTTTCCGCAAAAATCAGGTCTAAACCTACCAAGTTGTAGCTCGGTCAATGGATCGCACAAGCAGGTGCTCCATCTCCCGCAACTGAGGTTGTAGTTCAAGGCCTAACTTGCCCCGTACAGAATCCAGGACGGAGGTAGGATTCCGTGTGTCCCAGATCAGTTCGAAATCGTAACGGCCCTCCATGCCTGTTTCGTCGATAACGGGCCGGTCAAGTTCGCTCTGCAGCATCCGGGCCAGATCTCGCAATGTTCCACCCGTTACCTTGAATTCTCCCCGTTTCCCGCTTAGCACCAGGGAGGAGAACTCTGAGAACTCCAGTCTTGGCATCCTTTCCGCGGTCTTTTGCAGAACATACACATTCGTGGGACGGGTCTCGCGCTCAGCCTCCACGAGAAACGTTCCTGTTAGCACCTGCCGGATCAGCCGACGCCTCTCAGGCAAATTATCTTCTTTCAGTAGAGGTGAAGCTAAGGTGAAATCGTATCGTGACTCGTCACACCAAGACGGCGCCACGACGCGTTCTTCCGGTAAGCCGTAAGCCATCGCCAGAAGACGCCGCACCGTAAGGCCGTATCCCTCGAATCGGCCGTCCCGCGATACTATGGCGCCCGGCGTGTATCCGGTGACAGCCACCGAACCGGCCGGCCGTATGGATACTTCGAACAACGTATCCGCCCGGTCCTGCCCCATTTCATGGTCCCGGCTCTCCGACCAAGCCGGAAGATCCATTGGCGCTCCCTCTATGAGCGCTTCCAGAGTAGAGTCCGTCACAGGATCCACCCTGGTCACAGCTCGAACAATGCCAGCCGCATCCACCAGGACCGTCAAGGGCCGTCCGGTGATCCCGTAACGCTCATAAGTTGCGCCATCCGAGTCGATCCCGACCCAACCCAAAATAGGCTGGTCGTTAAGAAAGCGCGTCACGATGTCTGCGTCTTCGTCTGTAATCGAGATGAACTGTACGGGCCGCGCTGCGAAGCGCTCAGTGAGACGGTTCAGGTGCGGGATCTTCTCACGGCACCCTGGGCACCATGTCGCCCAGAACTCTATGACGACCGCTTTGCCCTGCAATTGCTGCCAGTCAGCTTCAGTGCCAGGCGGGGCCTGCAGGATACGGCCTAGAGTCAACGGCGGAGCTGGATGCCCGACTTTGAAATCTACCGCAGGCAGCAGACTTACAAAAAGGAGTAGAGCTACAACAAGTCGCATGGCATCTCTCCTTACCAAGAATCTTCAGGATCAGTATAGTTCTTTCAACGCGAAAAGGATCCTTTCCGCGCCACGCTATCGTTCCGTGCAATGATATTGGACAGATAGACGCCTGATGGGCAGCCATGCCAATTTCGAAGATAGAACCTCGTTCGACGGGTAGGGAACCAGTTGAGCGGATTAACCGTTCGAGCTTGGTACTCGCAGCCATGGCCGCCGGAGGTTCGGAAGCGCGGTTCAATGCCGTTCAGATTGAGATCCTGCTGCTCCTGATTGACCGGGAAATCGCGGACAACCTCGGTGGACCGCATTTTGATTTCAAGCCTTACCCGCACGGACCATACGACGCAGCGGTTCTGGCGACCGTCGAGCATTTGACCTCCGAGGGCAGAGTAGTCATCGACAGCACAGCACCGTACTGGGTATGTCTGACGACCAGCGTGGGCTTCGTGGAGGGTCAGACAGAGCTGAACCGGATGACGCGTCGCGCAGCCCGCTTTTTGGAAGCGGCAGCGGGCTGGGTGCTCTCTCTACCGTTCAGACCTATGCTTGCCGCCATCTACCGACGCTACCCGGACATGGCTGCGAGGAGCCAGATTCCCTTAGCGGCGTTGCGCAATACCGAGTGTGCTCGCCATGAGGGTATTCATCCTTTTCTGCGTGGCATGGCCCAGTCAGTCGGTATCCTTCGCAAGAGCGGAAAGCCAGTTTTTGAGAATCCTAATCCGATCGAGCTCGACTGGATGGCCGTAGGTGATGACCTCAGACTTGCGATGGAACGGGTGCTTGGAGCGCCTGATGCCTCATGAGCGAAGGTAGTCGTCCAAGCGATAAACCCGCGACACCCGAACTGGATCGTTCCGACGCATCATCACCGGTGCGGAATCATTCAGATGAAGACAGTGCTCATGCCGTTCTCTCTGTGGGGCAGTTCTTCGCAGGACCGCTTCCGTTACCGCAAGTGCTCGAGGGCTATGATCAAGCATTGCCGGGCTTGGCCGAACGCATCGCGACCATGGCCGAGGATGAGGCCAAACACCGTCGCGTGATCGAGCGCGAGCGCCTGAACATAGACTCCAAGCTTGAACTGCGCGGGCAACTCTTCGGTTTCTCTGTCGCAATTCTTTCATTCGTGATCGCCGGAGTCTTGCTTGCAATGGATCGACCGCTATACGGGCTGGCCTCAGTGTTAGCAGCCACAGTCGGTCTTTCAGGTCTGTTCGTGTGGCACAGAAGTAAGTCGTCTCAGAAACAGGTGGAACCGCCTAAGCCGGACAAGAACTCGTGATTCTCCTGAGAGAGAGCCGAGCCATCAGAAGAGACGATTTCATCACCATTGAGTGTTGAGGTAACGATCGTTTGTGCATCACCAACTGAGCCGTTCAGATCGCCCGCCCTGTAACGAAAACACGGAGGCCAGTCAGGCTGAAGTTGCGCCATACCTGCGGCGTTCATGGACAGCGTCCTGAGCATCGATCTTGTAGCGGCTAGCGGAAAACCAGCGCGGCTGAGAACGCCCGCGGTCTAGAAGGTGGCTACGCAGTACTTCGCTAGCCGACGCGCCGCTGCTTCCGTTTGCGGGTCCACCTGAAACCACATCCGCACCGTGAACCTGTTGCCCTCGGTGCCCTTGGAAAGAACCATGCTCCCACCGTCTACAATCGCTGACAGGCCCCAGTCTACCGCGTCCTCGTTGCCGAGGGTCCCGAAAATACCGCCGTCGCCAAATGTCCAAGGCCACAGCCGCTTCCATTGCTTCCGCTGCTTACGCCCCAACCGCTTCGGCATACCGTCCGGCTGCGGAACTGTCCAGACGGCCTTTGGCGCCGCCGCAGAGCGGTAGCCGCCCGCGGCGCGGCAAGTGATCTCGATATGAGGCGGCAGGCCGTAGCCGCGCCCTTTCTTCCACTCGGCCTTCGAGCCGTCTGGAAGGTGGAAGTCCCAATCCACCGCCGATTGGCTAATCGTGATGCCGTACCCATCAACAGTGACGTAGACGCCTGCTGCTTGGTTCAGACCCACGAAGGGTTGAGCCTCCAACACCCCTCCGATCAGCCAAACTGCGGCGGCAACGATGTTAACCGTTCGCATGGAGACGATTTTATCAGCCCTTTTTAGCTCTACATCACTTCGACCAGCAGTGCACCGACGAATTCTCCGATAGTCATTTAACAAGCTCCTTCACCCGCCACGGACGCAGCTTCAGAACCAGTGGCGGGCAAACACACGTCTTAGTGACGCACAAACGATCCTTTCTGCGATGTCGCACTACCCTCTCCGCGATCCGCTCCGGAGAGCGCCAATTCCATGAACATAAGCTTTCGCAATGATACAATCGCCTTACTGAATGTTTCGAGGGGTTTCTGCTCGTGCGCATCGGCTACGCCCGCGTCTCCACCGTTGACCAGAACCCGGAACTGCAAATCGCAGCCCTCAAGGACGCCCGCTGCGACCGCATCTACACCGATCACGCTTCCGGGAGCATCCAGAAGCGGCCTGAGCTCGAATGCCTCTTCGAGGTTCTTCGCGCTGGCGACGCGCTCATCGTGTGGCGCTTCGACCGGCTCGGCCGCAGCGTCTCCCACCTGATACAAATCGTAGAGCGGCTTCGCTCCATGCAGGTCGAGCTCGTCAGCCTCACCGAAGGCATCGACACCAACACCCCCATCGGGGAAGCCGTGTTCACCATCTTCGCCGCCGTTGCTCAGATGGAGCGCCAGCTCAACTCCGAACGCACCCGCGCCGGCGTCGCGAAAGCTCGCAAGAACAAGGTGCGTTGGGGTGCGTCGTCGAAGTTTCACGACCCCGCCAACGTCGAGCTCGTGCGATCGCTTCTCCGCGACGGCCGTCTCTCCAAAGCCAAGATCGCTCGGCAAATCGGCGTACATCCGGCTACCATCTACCGTTGGTTCCCGGGCGGCGAAGCCGACAACTTCACACCCACGGAAACCTACCACCGCAGACAGAAGCAGCGAGTACAGCGATGAAGCTCACCGAAGCCTGTGATGCCTACCTTCGAGACCTGGAAGCGAGGCATCTTCGCACATCCACAAGAAACCGATACGAGTCTCTCTTTCGCGCCTGGCATGCCTACGCCAGGAGTAAAGGACTTTCCGAGCTAACCGACTTCGACCAGGCTGAGATGCGCGCTTGGCGCGAGACATGGTCTTGCAAGCCCGGTACGAAGCGATTGCGGCTTGGTCAATTACGAGCGTTCTTTACCTATGCCGTTGATGCTGGATGGGTACGGGTATCGCCCGTGTTGAAACTAAAAGCACCTCGAGCGTCTATCCGTCCTCCTTCGCCGCTGTCTACAGACGAAGTCGCAGATCTCGTTATCGCTGCCGAGGAGTCGGACAAGCCGAAGGAAAAAGCCCTGATCCTGCTCATGCGCTACTCGGGTCTCTCGATCCGCGATGCCGTAACACTTCGCCGAGACGCCATCGATGCTAACAACAACCTTACGCTGCGGCGTGCCAAGAGTGGAGAGCTCGTCATGCTTCCCCTCAACTGCTTAGCGATCGAGGCCCTTGATCGCATATACCAAGCGGGCCAGACGCATTTCTTCTGGACTGGAAACTCACTACCGGTTACCACGACGAAATACTGGCGAGATCGATTGCAACTCGTCGCTGTTAAGGCAGGGGTCAAAAACTTCACACCCCACCGGCTTCGACATACCTTCGCCGTCGAAGCGCTGATGGCCAACACTAGTATTGATGACGTAAGCGCGCTGCTGGGACATAGCAGTGTCGCCACCACGGAGCGCCATTACGCTCAGTGGAACTCTGCCCTCCGTGACCGGCTCGTCCGAGTCGTGCGGGTAATCTCTGCATGCGATCCGTTGCCTGAACTGCTCAACAGACGCATGTCTCGTAAAACAACTCGGGGGCCGCTGGCACGGCCCCCGAAATCAGCCCCGGCACCACTCCCGGTGATGCGAAGCTCATCGATTAGCTGAGATGAGTATAGCAAATAGTCAGTTCGACACGAACTCTTCGAGATGCGCGCCCTCGGCGGCAATCGTGATGTGGTCCGTCCGGCCTTCGAACTTCCCGTGGTCCACCATCGTGATCGTTCCGTGCTGGCCGCGCAGCAGACCGGGAATGTGGGTCGAGTTCGCCATCGATGAGCTCAGCACCAGGCTGTGCCCTTTCGCGAAATCCGCCAGCAAGTTGAAGGTGTCGGGCACTTCGCGGTCCTTGAATGCGTAGATCCCACCCGTCGCCGCGACTCGGTAGGGAAACTGCGGCTCCTCCCAGCAAATGTTGAGTGGCGCGACGACGTGGTAGAAAAGGTCCGTCGCAATCCCGCCCGAGTAGTCCCAGTACTTGCGGAAGCGGAAGAACCGCTCCGGTTCCCATGACCGCTTCGGAGCCGGGCCGAGCCACGTCTTCCAGTCGATGTAATTGTCGCCTCTGCCCGCCGGGCCTGCGTCCGAGTCGATATGCCAGTTCCACTCGCCCCGCACCGAGTTGCGGTGATAGGAGCCTTGGCTCGAAAGCAGCGGCCCGATCATGCCGTCGGCAATCGCTTTGCGCGCCTTCCACCATTGCCGCGAGGACGTTGTCTGTGAGCCAACCTGCAAGACGCCGTTCGTCTGCTTCACTTTCTCGGCAACTCTCCGCGCTTCCTCGATGGTGTGGCACATCGGCTTCTCGAGATACACGTCTTTGCCTTGATCGAGAGCGTCGAGCGCGATCTGCCCATGCCAGTGATCAGGGGTCGCCACCACGACTGCATCCACGTCGGGGCGCGCCAGAACCTCACGATAGTCAAGCGTTGCGAACTCCGCCCCGGAACGCTCTTGAGCGAGCCTCTTGCGCTTCTGGTAGACATCGCAGACGGCGCTTACATTGATGTCCTCACGCTGCTCGGCCATCCGCAATACCAAGCGCATCAAGCTGCTGCCGCGCCCCCCGACACCGATAAAACCTACGTTGATCCGATCGTTGGCGCCGATGACCCGCTTGGCCGCCGGTCGCGCCGCGCTTGCGCTCGAAGCCATCGCCGCGGCCGAGCTGACTCCCACGGTGCTCGTTACGAACTCCCGGCGGTTCACGCCATTTTTTCCGGACATCGCAGGTTCTCCTTCGGGCGCAATTCTAGCAGAGCCAATGCTCTGCCAACTCCGAAACGTTGACGAGCCTTGGAGTAGTCCATCGGCGGCTGTGTTTCCGTAGCGGCAAAAAAAAAGGCCGCCCCGGACTGCACGGAAACTGTCCTCCCGCTGCTACGAAATTTTCCGGGAAGACTAGCCTGCATTTCTCACCACATGGCGAGGCGAAGTGGGTGAGAGGGCCGTTAGGACGAGGCGCGAGCCGCTTGGCGCGCGCAGGCGTACTTGAACAGTACGTTGAGCACGGCAAGCAAGCGCAACAAAGTCCTGGCGGTCGTATCGCGTGCTTCGACCGTCGGGTGGTGAGAAATGCAGGCTAGGCGCCGGTATCCTTGGAGCGAGGACCAGCAAGGGGTTCGACGCCGCTGCCGCCGCAAACGGCGACACCGGTTTCCCGTAGTGCGACAAGCAGGTTATACAGCACCGTATAGACAATCTGTTCGCTGACCTGATCGTGCCCGGGAACACGGTACGAGGCGGGCAATTCTTTCGAAAGGGCAATCCGCAGCCGATGCAGTGCTTGTCCCTCCGCGTCGCGGCAGTTGGCCACCGTCAGAGGTGTCTGTAGGACAGCGCCGGAAAAACCATCCACATAAAACCGGCAACGCGAGAACCAACCCAGGTTGGCCGGGTGTATCGCGTCGAAGAGCAGAATCGGATCGTTCGGAGACGTAGGCGCGACTTCCAGCACGACCTGCCGGCCGCTCTCCTGGATTTCACAATCGAAACCTGCCTGCGAGACGAGATTCTCGAGCACCTCTCGCTCGGGTTCGAGACCGAGCAACTGTTGGTCTCCCGCTTGCAGGATTCGCATAGACCCCCTATCGTATCACCGGCTTTGTCTGTACTTCGTGCAAAACCGGACGCGTTCTGCTGTTAACAGACTCGAAGACGTCTTGGGAACTGGTCGATAACCCTGAAAGCGTATCGCCGAATCGCTCGAGACGACAATGGGACACGATACGCTGTTGGATTCGAGACTCTGCGAAATCGAACGTCTGTTCCAGTCGCCAAGCCGTCGCATGTCCTTGAAAACGCAAGACCCCATGGACATCCAAACCGGGCGCCCCTACCCCTTGGGCGCGGCCTGGGACGGCCGCGGAGTCAACTTCGCTGTCTTCTCTCGTCATGCAACCCGAGTCGATCTGTGCCTGTTTGACAATCCCAAGGACGTAACGCACGCCCATCGCGTTCCTCTTCCAGGACATACCGATAACCTGTGGCACGGCTACGTACCGGGACTTGCGCCGGGGCAGCTTTACGCATTCCGTGCCTCCGGCCCTGACGAACCGCATTGCGGCCACCGATTCAACCCCCGGAAGCTGCTCCTCGATCCCTATGCCAAAGCCATTGGACGTGATCTGGAGTGGCATGACGCGCTCTACGGCTATTCCCTGGTCGGCGATGGGCCGGCTCTCGTCAGCGACCCGTGCGACAGTGCCCCTTACGCGCCCCTCGGTGTTGTTGTCGATCCGTCGTTCGACTGGCGGCAGGATCGGCCGCCTGATATCTCCTGGTCGCAGACGCTGGTCTACGAACTACACGTCAAGGGCTTCACGCAGCGGCATCCCGGCATTCCGGAATCGATCCGGGGCACTTACCTCGGACTATGTTCGGAACCTGCTATCGAGCACCTGAAAAAACTGGGTGTCACGGCTGTCGAACTGCTGCCGGTGCACCATCACATCGACGAACATCGCTTGATCCGGCTCGGCCTGAAGAACTACTGGGGATACAACACTCTCGCCTTTTTTGCGCCGAATCGACGTTATGCAAGCGGCCCCTCGCCTGAGAACGTTGTGCGCGAGTTCAAGACCATGGTGCGCACCCTGCACGCAGCCGGGATCGAGGTGCTCTTGGATGTGGTCTACAACCATACGGCGGAAACCGGCGAGACGGGGCCGACCCTGTCTTTGCGAGGGCTGGATAACTCCGTCTATTACCGGCTGGATCCCCATGATCCGCGCCGCTGCGTCGACTATACCGACACCGGCAACAGCCTCGATTTGACCGAGCCTCGCGTGCTTCAACTCGTAATGGACAGCCTCCGCTACTGGGTCGAAGAGATGCATGTCGACGGCTTCCGCTTCGACCTCGCCTCCTCGCTGGCGCGCTCTCCCGATGCCTTCAACCCCCACTCGGCCTTCTTGGCGGCGGTGCGGCAAGATCCCGTCCTGTCGCGCGTCAAGCTCATTGCCGAGCCCTGGGATGTGGGCCAGGGCGGCTATCAGGTCGGTGCTTTCCCGCCGGGTTGGTCGGAATGGAATGATCGCTTCAGGGACGATGTTCGACGCTTTTGGAAGGGCGGGCTCGGGCTCGGCGCTTTGGCGACTCGTCTGTCCGGAAGCAGCGACTTGTACGCCCCTGCGCGCCGCGGAACTCGTGCTTCGATCAACTTCATCACCGCGCATGACGGTTTCACGCTGCATGACCTCGTCAGCTACAACGCGAAACACAACGAATCCAATCACGAACGCAACCGCGACGGCCACAACGCGAACCACAGTTCGAACCACGGCGTGGAGGGACCCACCGGCGACGAGGACATCCGGCAGGTCCGTGAACAGCAAAAACGAAACCTGCTGACGACGATGATGCTATCGCTGGGCGTCCCCATGATCACCGCCGGAGACGAGATCGGCCGAACCCAATACGGCAACAACAACGCATACTGCCACGACAGCGAGTTGACTTGGCTCGACTGGGACTTGGACTCGCGTCAGCAGGATCTGCTCCGATTCGTGTGTCGCCTCTCGAGCCTTCGGCGTCGCCACGCTGTGCTGCGCCGGGAGACATTCCTGGAAGGCAAATCTCCCGGGCCGGGAAAGCCGAAGGATGTTGCCTGGTACTTGCCGTCAGGACGGGAACTGGAGAAGTCTGACTGGAGCCGCAATGATGCCCGCTGTCTCGGCATCTGGCGGGCTGCCCCCCGCGACGGGTCCGAAACCGAAGACATCGACCTTTTCTTGGTACTCAACGGCGGCGGCGAACCGGTGGATTTTCATCTGCCGTCGCCCATGCCGGGAGGCTGCTGGGAACTCGTCCTCGATACGACAGGCCATCGGGATGATGAAACTTCCTGCCGGCCCCAAGGCGTTGCATCCCGCATTCCTCCGCTGACCGTCCGTGTTTTCCGCCGCTGCCGGCCATGCCCCGGCCGACAGGCTCACTCTGAAGAGACGCAGGTTACAACGACGACTCCCTGAGCCGCTGTCGATACACCTCGCGGGCGTGATCGTACGCTTTCTGCGCGGCATCTTTCTCCGAGTCGCGAATACGCGGGGCCTTCTGGCTCCAGCACTGGTTCACCGCTGCCAGGCACCATTCCGCGCTGCGTCGCGAAGCGCGAATCGGCTTGCCGTCGACCAATGCAAAAATCGGGTTCGTGTGCGAAGACGGCAGGATGCGAAGAGCAATCCAACTGCTCTTGTCGATAGTCACGTCGAACGACATCTCGCGCACCTGCCCGTCGGCAAGAAGGTTCTGACTCGCGACGGCTTCTCCGTTGACGATCAATTCGACCGGAACTTCTCGCGTATCGGGAACGCGCGCCCTCTCAACGTCCCAGTAAGGCTTCTCCGCATATCCGAGGTCGAAGAACGTCGGGTCCGGATAGCGATCGAGG
Source organism: Bryobacterales bacterium (assembly GCA_965204095.1). Taxonomy (GTDB): domain Bacteria; phylum Acidobacteriota; class Terriglobia; order Bryobacterales; family UBA6623; genus JAPPLB01. Next base: position 507,585 of record OZ241991.1, read on the forward strand.
AATGCCGCCGTCTTGGCGGTGACACGCACTTTCTGCGGCTCTTTGAGGTGAACCTCGCTGTCGTTCGTTCCAACCTCGACGCCGTTGACTGCGAAGTCCATCAAATGGCTCTTGCCTTCGCTCACATAGCAGCGCCCGTCGCGGACACCCTCGATCCACCCTTGGTAGGTCAGCCTGTCGAGCTTGACGTAACTCCGTCCCAGCCCGACCTTGTCGTCATAAATGCAGGGGAAGTCCGTCTCGCCGCTTACCCTCGAACGGAAGCCCACGTTCAGTGTGTGATACCAGATGTTGAGTTCCCAGACCGACGGCGTGTCGACGGTCGAGATGAAGTCGACGGCGTCGTGCGTCACGTCCACAATGAACTCGTTCGCTCCGATCCCGTCAAACCCGGGCATCTCGTAGTTCGGCAGCTTGTCGCTCTTGACCTGCAGCCCCCACCCCGAGTGCGAGAAGCCCACGATGGCGCCCTGTCTCTGTCCCCATTGGAGCACCGGCAAATCCCAGGACGGCCACTCGTCGACACGCGTCGTACCGGGATAGTCGTCCTCTTGCAGTCCCAGCAGCACCAGGTGGCCGGCGTGGCTCGACGGAAACCCTGACACCTCGACGTCGTAGTGCATGACTCGCTCCGCCTTGGAAAGCTGGTGGTCCTTGCTGCTGAAAAACTGCTTTTGGTAATACCAGGACGGACCCCACGTCAGCACCGCGCCGATGTTGAGGTTCTCGCCCAGAATCTGCCGGATCATGTCCTCCGGATGTACGCCTTCGGTCGGATTCTTGTAGTGCGAACAGCCCGAAGCGTGGACATGGTGGTCGCCCGACCACCAGCCGTACTTCGACGGATCGATCCATCGTTGGAGTTGAAACCAAAGCTCGCGCGGCGCGTTCCCCTCGATGGGCAATTCCTTCGTCCGCCTGTAGAATTCCGGACCGCCCCCATATTCGATGGAGTAGTAGCCGTCGGGCAATCGAACCTGCTCGCCGTCGGCCCGGTAGACCTGCGGTTGAAACGGGAAGTCCGGGGCGAGTCGTTTCGAAGGGTTCGGATAGATCCGCCCTTGCAGGTCCTTGATCGTGAAGGACGCGATCGACGGTTCGCCTTTCTCATCGCGGACCCGCAGCGTGATGGGCCGGGCCTGCTCGATGTTGAACAGCACCAGGATGTCGTTGCGGAAACCGATGTCTTGCGTTCCCTGCCCTACGTTGAACGCGATCTTCGCCGAGCGCTGACCGTGGTCCCGGCTGTAGATCTGCAGGATCTGGTACTCGATGCCCAAACCCGAAAGCCTCGGCGCCATCGGCGGATCTTGGTACATCTCGAGATTCGCCCAGCGCTCTTTGACATGCTCCTGGGTCAACTCCATTGCCGGTTCCTTCTCGCCTCGCGACCGCAGTGACGTCGGCCCGCTGTTCGGGCTCTCGACCACGAGCGGCGCCGTTACGCCCGCACCGTTGCTGACCTTCACGAGGAACATCCGTGTCCCTTTTTCCACCAACACCGGCTTGGCCTTGCCCTGCCGCACCTTGACTCGACTCTCGGCGTTGATGTCAACCTCCACCAGGACGTGTCGGTCGAGGATCTCCTGGAGCTTCTCGGCGGCCTCTGCCTCGTCCTCGAGCGCCAATGCACGATTGATCGCAGCGTGGTCCGCCATGGGCAACGGTTGGCCGATGTAGCTGAGCGCGTCTTCCAACCGGCGAACCTGTTGCGCAAAGGGCTGCAGCGGTACGGAAGCCGCCGTCGCCAAACCGGTCCATACGAACGCGGCTGCGCTGAAAATGACCGAGAAACGAAGAGATCGAAGTGGAGTTGATGACATGGGAAGCCTCCCGATGCAGGGCTGCGTAATCCACTCGCCCTGACACTGTCAAGAATAGGCCAACCATCGGCCATGGGCAATACAGACAGGCTGACAGCGACCCCGGGAGCCTGCCGCTCCGCCGCAGACATGACTTCCCTGAAAATCCGCTTCCAATAAGCAAAAGCTCAAAGTCGTTGATCTGTCCCGCACGATTCCTCGGCGGGCAACAAGGGCGTGTCCTGGTAGGAGAAAGTGATATATCTCATTATTTAGAATAACTTTTATTGAGTAACTTCAAGTTTATGATGAAGAAACTGATGCGCGGCTTGGAGCGGCTTGGAGCGGCTTGGGCGGCTCGCATAGTATCCTGCCGGAGATGCCCGCACGGTACAAAGTGCTCGGCTTGATGTTTGCCCTCACGCTGATTACCTACCTCGACCGCGTCTGCATCGGAGCCACGGCGACCGTCATGTCAGCCGAGTTGGGTCTGAGCAAAGTGCAGATGGGCGAGGTCTTCAGCGCTTTCGTGCTCGGCTACGTTCTGTTCGAAATTCCCGGCGGTTGGCTCGCCGATCGATTCGGTGCGCGGGCGCTGCTCACTCGCATCGTGATCTGGTGGTCCGCCTTCACGGCGGTCACCGGCCTCGCTTGGAACTACACCAGTTTGATCGTCGTCCGTTTCCTTTTCGGTTGCGGCGAAGCGGGAGCGTTTCCGGGCACGGCTTCGGCCATCTCGCGCTGGTTTTCGTTCTCCGAGCGCGGCCGCGCCCAGGCCGTGATCATGGTCGGCAGCCGCCTCGGAGGCGCTCTCGCGCCGCCGCTGGTGATCGCTTTGATGAACATCATGGGTTGGCGCGGCGTTTATTGGGTGTTCGCCGTATTCGGGCTCGTCTGGGCCGTGTTCTGGACTTCGTGGTATCGCAATTCTCCCGAAGAACACCCCTCGGTCGATGCTGAAGAATTGGCCTTCATTCAAAAAGGCCGCGCGGCTGCGACGCACTCGCGCAAGGTCCCCTGGGCGCTCCTGATCCGTAGTCGCAACGTTTGGGCCTTGTGCGCGATGTATTCCGGCTACGCTTACGGACTGTACTTCTACCTCACCTGGCTCCCCACCTATCTTGAAGAGGGCCGCGGTGTCACACTGAGCTACGTTGGTTACTATGCGATGCTGCCCCTGCTCGCGGGAGCGGCCTGTAACTTTCTGGGCGGCTGGTTGACAGATTACTTGTCCCGCCGCATGCGGCTTCGCTGGGCCCGCCGCATTCCCTCCATGTCCAGCCTTCTTGTTGCTTCCGTTCTGATCTCGGTCGCTGCAATCGCTGAGAACAACACCATCGCGATCACGTCCCTCGTGCTCAGCTTCGGCGCCTCCGACCTGATCCTCGCCGTTTGTTGGGCGACCTGCCTCGACATCGGCCGTGAGCACGCCGGCACTGTCTCGGGCGCCATGAATTCACTCGGTCAGATCGGAGGGGTAATCGCTCCGGTGGCCTTCGGCTGGCTGGTCGAAACCTACGGTTCCTGGCGGATTCCGCTATTGACCGCCGGGGTCTACTATGCCGTCAGCGCCCTCTTCTGGTTGGCGATTGATCCTGAAAAACCGCTTCAGAAGCACAGCTCCGCATAGCGGCCCGTCAGCAAGCAGGCGGGACTTGTCACGATTCGATTCGGCCTGTGCAGGCGGTGTGTCCCCGTCACAGCGGAACCGGTTGTGTTCAGCAGGGCTGGGTCGTTTATGATAGGAGCGCCGCTGCTGAGGGAGGTCGAGTTGTCCTTGGCCGCGGAAGATCAGGGGGATTGTTTATGGAGCCGGTATTCGCTGCGGCGGGTTGCTTCTTGCTTTACTTTGTCGTCTATCGCTTCTATGCACGGCATCTGGGGACGCGGATCTTCCAGCTTGATCCGACGAAGAGCACGCCGGCGCACGATATGAACGACGGTGTGGACTACGTTCCCTGCCGCCGAGCGATCCTTTTCGGACATCACTATGCGTCCATTGCAGGACTGGCTCCGATGCTCGGCCCTGCGATCGCGGTGATCTGGGGATGGCTGCCGGGAATGTTGTGGGTGGTGCTGGGGACGCTGTTTATCGGGGCGGTTCACGACTTCGGGGCGCTGGTCGTGTCGATGCGTCACAAGGGCTTGAGCGTCGGCAAGGTGGCGGAGGACTTGATCGGGCGCCGTGCGAAATCGATCTTCCTGTTGATCATCCTGTTCTTGATCTGCCTGGTGATGGGTGTATTCGTACGCACGATAGCGGGACTGTTCACGGCGGCGTTCTATCCCGAGTCGGTCTTTCCGACGTTCTTCCTGATGGGCGTTGCAATGATCATCGGGTGGAGGGTGTACAAGCACTCGGCGCATATCGGCAAGGCCACGGCAATTGGCTTTGCGCTGATGATGATCTCGATTTGGGTAGGCCTGCAGATCGCGCGGCCGGACTTGACGGCGGATTCGTGGATCCTGATTCTGCTGGGCTACGCGTTGGCGGCGTCGATCCTGCCGGTCTGGCTGCTGCTGCAGCCTCGGGACTATCTGAATTCGCTCCTGCTGTACCTGGGTTTGGGAACTGCATACTTGGGATTCTTCCTGCTGATGCCGGACTTCTCCGCGCCGGCGGTGAGCGTGAATCCGGCAGGCGCGCCCCCGATCTTTCCGTTCGTGTTCATCGTGATTGCGTGCGGTGCGGTGTCGGGTTTCCACGGACTGGTCTCGTCGGGAACGACGTCGAAGCAGATCGACAAGGAAACGGATGCCGTGTTTGTAGGCTACGGCGGGATGGTCGGCGAATCCCTGCTGGGCCTGTTGGCGGTGTTGGCCTGCACGGCGGGGTTCCGATCGATCGAGGCGTGGAGTGCGCACTATTCGAGTTGGGATGCTGCGAGCGGGCTCTCGGAGAAGATGCGGGCGTTCATCGAAGGAGCAGCGCTGTTCATCACGAAGCTGGGATTGCCGATGGACTTGGCGCAGGCGTTCATTGCGCTGGTGGCGGTTTCGTTCGCTCTGACCTCCCTGGATTCCGGAACGCGGCTGCTGCGCTACAACATCGGCGAGATTGCGAACTCGATCGGCGTGCCGCAATTGGGCGGACGTTACGTGGCTTCGATCATCGCGGTGGCGCTGATCGGCTTTTTCGCGTTCTACCAGATCGACGGCCAACCGGCCGGGTTGGCGCTTTGGGGCTTGTTCGGCAGCACGAATCAGGTTCTCGGCGCGTTGACCCTCCTGACGATCAGCATCTATCTGCGGCAACGCGGGCGGAACTATTGGTATACGGCGGTTCCGATGGCCTTCATGATGGTCATGACCGTGACCGCGATGCTGCTCGACCTGAAGAAATACACTTCGGGCGGGCAGGTGCTGTTGACGTTTGTGGCGCTGTCGATATTTCTTCTCAGCCTTTGGCTGGTCGTCGAGGCCATCCTGCGGTTCCGCAAGGACACGGTGGCTTTGAGCTCGACGATGGCCGAGGGCGATTAGCCGGCACGGCCTTCCGAATCAGGGGGATCTGAACTTCGTACCGCCGCAGGCCCCCTTCCGCAATGCGGTCCTAGCCTGCATTTCTCACCACGTGGCGAGGCGAAGTGCGTGAGATGGCCGTCAGGACGAGGCGCGCGCCGCTTGGCGCGCGCAGGCGTACTTGAACAGTACATCGAGCACGGCAAGCAAGCGCAACGAAGTCATGGCGGTCGTATGGCGTGCTTCGACCGTCGGGTGGTGAGAAATGCAGGCTTGAACTCGATTCTTCGGTAACTCGCCTTCCCAAGTGCAGCCTGGCTTGGTTGCTATCATGCCCGGCATGACGCAATGCCTTGTTCTGCCGGCCTTCCTCTTCACTCTGGCTGTCATCTCGCCCGCGCAGCACCTCCCCTACGAGATGGTCGTCAATGCCGACCACAACGGCCTCGCCCATCAGGGAACATTTGACCTCCACCCCAACGGCCCGATTACCTACGTATGGAACACCTACAGGATGCACCACGAGCGGATCTACACCACTCGTTTCGAGAACGCCCGCAGGTCCCACGCGCGGCAACTCACTGCCGGCGTCGGCGTCTACTACCAGCCCGTCTTCGTTGCGACCGGCGCGCGATCGGGCTGGGCCTTTTGGCAGGTGCAACGAGACGGTCTCTGGCGAATCGTCGGCAGGCGTCTGAACGATGGTTATTGGGAACCCATCGAACCGATCAGCGCCCGAGGGAGGCAGGCTCTCCTGCCTGCAGCGGCGGTTTTTTCAGGCAAGGTCGCCGTCGCATGGGAAGACCATTCCGGCGAACCGCAGCGCATCCGGGTCCGCGTCTGGGACGGTGTGCGTTGGGGACGTGCCGCTACCGTGTCAGGACCTGCAAAGACTTCGCACCGGCCCACGCTCTCCGCCGGTCCGGAAGACGAGTTGTGGGCCTTTTGGGATCGCTATGAAAACCCGGACTACGCGGTCTACGCACGCCGCATCACGCCCGAGCCCGGCTCGATCGAACGTCTGTCGCCACCCGGGAAGAGCTGCCTTAAGCCCACCGCCGTTCACGGTTCGGTGACGGGTCTCGTTGTCTCTTGGGTCGCGAACATCGACGTGACTGCGGGCGAAGGAGCAATCGATCAATGGAACACCCTGCAGGCGGCGCGCAGGGAGAGCGGTCAGTGGCGGCTCCTGGCCAGAAACGGTAGCACCGACATCGCGAACCTGAGTCATGGCCTGCTCTTCCCGATGGAGCCCGAGCCGGCGATCGTCACCGGCTATTCCGGCCGCCGTCGCCACCCGATGCTGGTCGAAGACGCCGGTCGCGTCTGGCTTCTTTGGGAGCACAAAATTGTAATCAACCGCAGCACCGAGCCCGGCGAGTTGTTCGGGTTGCGTTTCGATGGAAAAGCGTGGTCGGGCCCCGTTCGTGTCCACGCGGGTCTCATCAGCTATGAAGTGCCCACTTCCCGCCGTGCCGACAAGGGCGAGTTGACCTTGCTCGGCATCGACGGCATGCACAACTACCGCACCCTCCATGTCGATCTCGCACGCGCCCAGCCGATTCGAATCCCCACCAGCGATGCCGGTTGGAAACCGCAAAGGCTTCCTCTACGCGACTTCGGCCCACGGCGGTCCATCGAGATCGGCGGTGAAACCCACTATCTCTACTGGGGCGACCTGCATGCTCACAGCGCTTTGACGCAGGATGCCGAGGGCGAGCCCGATGAGCTGTTGAACTATGCCCGGGATAAGGCCAGGATCGATGTCATCGTCTTGCAGGAAAACGATGCTTCCTCGTGGCTTGACGCCAATCCGCAGGGCTCTCTCCGTGGCGGAATGCTCCCGGAATCGACCTATCGTTACGGGGTCTATCTCAGCCGCAGGCACACGGAGCCTGGGAGGTTCATTGCCCTGCCCGGCTGGGAGTGGTCTGACCGCACCGATGACAAACGCCCCAACCACCGGACGGTGATCTTCGCGGGTGACGAGACGCCGCTGATCCGGCACGCCGAGAACGACGGCGACTTCGACGAACTCTGTGACCTCGTCGAAGCCGCCGGCGGGGTGATGAACACGCAGCACCCGCACTTTCGGCTGATTCGGCGTCCCTGCGAAGGCAATATCGAAGCAGCCTCGGGTTGGGCCGTTTTCATGGACAAGCCCGAGAAGATCCACCGCGATTTATCGGCGGGGTTCAAGGTGGGCTTCGTCGCTACCAGCGACGGCCATCGCCGCAGCCCGGGAACGGGCGGCGGTCTTACCGGGATCTACGCCCACGAGCTGACGCCGGACGCGATCCTCCAAGCCATCAAGGACCGCCGGGTTTTCGCGACGAACGGATCGCGCATCGAGATCGACGCGCGAGCGAACGGTGTCTTCATGGGACAGGACGTCGAGAGCGAGGGGCCGGTCGAGCTGACACTGGATGTGCGCGCGCCGAGGCCGCTCGTGCGGGCGGTTCTCGTTAAAGACGGTGACGAGGCTCTCGTTGTCCCCGGCGGCGGACGGATGTCGCTGCGGAAGTCCCATACCGACATGCCGTCGGAGGGCTTTCACTGGTATTACTGGCGCATCGAGATCGAAGGCGTATCGCCCCACTATCCAGGTAACCTTAAAGTCGCCGAAGGCCACCAGGCCTGGTCGAGCCCACACCGCGTAACGGTCGTACGCTGAGCAATGCCTGGCTAGGCTCCGCCTTGCATGATCGGCCAACCGGGTAAGCCGCCCCGTTGATAAAATACAGAAGTTCCCACTGTAGGCCACGGTAGCTCAGTTGGTAGAGCAGCGGTTTCGTAAACCGCAGGTCGTCGGTTCGAGTCCGACCCGTGGCTCCATTCGTTTTCAATAACTTCGATGTTCTGAAGTTATCCTTTACATACGTTTCCCCGGCTCTCTCGCACCCTCAGCCGTTAGACATGCAGGTTAGCCTGCATTTCTCACCACGTGGCGAGGCGAAGTGGGTGAGAGGACCGTCAGGACGAGGCGCGAGCCGCTTGGCGCGCGCAGGCGTACTTGAACCGTACGTTGAGCACGGCAAGCAAGCGCAACGAAGTCCTGGCGGTCGTATCGCGTGCTTCGACCGTCGGGTGGTGAGACATGCAGGCTAGGCGCGGTTGCCGCTGCCCCAGGCGGAGGTAAACAGTTCCCCCTCGATGAAGCGATGGGGCCGGAAGGCGTGGATATCGATCTCCGGTTCGAGACCGGCGATCATCCTGCTCAGCGACTCCGCGATCGGCGGCCCCAGCTTGAAGCCGTGCCCGCTGCCCCCGAACGCCGCATAGTAGCCCTGCAGGCCCGGCTCGGGGCCGATCAGCGGATGCCAGTCATCCGTCACGGTATACATCGAGGCCCAGCCCTTCACATATTCCTGTTCCCGCAGCGCTGGCATCCTCTCGAACACCCCCTTCTCGATGCGGCTCCGCTGGGCGTCGTCGATCATCGGATCATAGTCGTCGATGTCGAGCGGCTCGATCTCCTTGGGCGGCCCCAGCCCGGCCAGCACCTGGTCGTCGCCGTGCGGCCGCAGGTAGACCTGCCGGTTGGGATCGGCAATCACCGGGAAGCTGCCGCAGCCCGGTGGCCGCCGCAGGACAAGATCGGTCTCGCGGCTCCAGCGCAATGAGTAGTTCAACCCCACCGTCAGCCCCAGCGCGCGCCCCCAGCCGCCCGCGGCGTTGACCGCCACCCCGGTTGCGATCGTCCCCTGATCGGTCTCCACGGCCGTCACCCGCTCTCCCTCCAAACAGATGCGCGTCGCCCGCACGCCTTCATAGGCCCGCAGACCCCAGTCCTTCGCGCCGCTCACCAGGTTCGCCGTCGTCTTGACCGGATTGACGTATCCGGAAAGCGGCTCGTAGATCCCGAACAGCACGTCGTCGACGTTGAGCAGCGGCGCCAGCTCCTGCACCTGGGCGCGCGTGACCCGCTCCGCCAGCACCCCCGCCGGCCGCTCGATCGCCAGCAACTGCTCGCCCGTCGCAGCCGCCTTCTCCGCAAAGATGCAGCAATAGCCGGTGCGCCGGAACTCGCAGTCGCCCCCCAACTCCTGCTCGGCGTTCTCGAACATCTCCCGCGCCCGCAACGCCAGCCGCAAGGTCAGCGGGTTCGAGTAGAACGTCCGCACGATCGCCGCCGAGTGGCCCGTGCTCACCGCCGCCAGCTTGCTCTTCTCCAGCAGCAGCACCTTGCCGAATTGCTGCTTCGCCAGAAAATGGGCCGTGGCCGCTCCCATGATGCCGCCGCCGATCACGACGGCGTCCGCAGTCTTGTCCATTGCTCACTTCCTTTCCGCCGACCGCCCCGGCGAGGCCGCCCGCTCGGGAGAGGTCAAGTCGGGCCGATAGCCCAGCTTCGCAAAGCGTCGGAACAGTTCCGCCGCGCTCGACCCGAATAGAATCACGCCGCGGCGCACTCTCGCCTCCCCCGGCGCCAGGTCCCCGAAAAACGGCGCCGAGTGCATGCAGTGGTGGCTGTCGGAGTTCTGCATCAGCCCGATCGCGTGCTCGTATCCGATGCCGACCGCGCCTCCGCCCCCGGCCGCCTCGGAGGCAACCATCGCCGCCGCGGGCCGCGTGTCGCTGCGGCCCCAGAAGTATTCCCATGTCCGTACCCGCCGCGCCTGGTACCACAGCGGATCGAACACGTACAGCGCCCGGATGCGCTGTGTCCGATCGGTTTCCGACAAGCGCACCAGCCCGCCGGCCGTTCGGATGAACGTCCGGGAGGCGTCACGATCGATGAATCGCTCACTCTGATGCTGCAAGTCGCCGCCGTCGCTCCACACCTGACGCAGCGGCGCGGCGCCGAGATTCTCCAACCGTAGCGACAGGTCGATTCTGTCGCTCGAGGCTCGCATCCAAGCCCGCAGAGCGATCCCCGGCTTGAGTGCAAAGCCTTGCAGATTCACCTTCTCCGAGGCTTCGCGAATCCACTCACCGGAAGCCTGCCAGTCATAGGCAATCGCCCCGTCAGGCTCGCTCCGCCAGTGTGCCGGGATTGGGTGCCAGACCAGGTGGAAGACGTCCGAGGTGCCGACCGCCTCGGGGAATTGGATCCTCCAGCTCGCCGCCAGCCCAGGGTGCGAGATCGTGACCCACTGGCTGGATTGCGTCTGCAGCACCGGTACGTCGGCTGCCAGCAGAGTGGGCGCAAGACAAACAGCGGCGAGCAGCCGCCTTCGGATAGCCGTCATCATGGCCCCCCTGGCAGTCCGTCGCCCGAAGGGTGCGAAGAAAAAATACGCGCAGCTTCCGCTCGGCTTTGCTGAGAGCATGGCGCTGCGTTTCTGGAAGGGCCAGTCATTACGCAATCACCCTGGGGCGCGTAAAACCGCTTGCGGTACTTTTGCCACGGGCTGCTCGGCTGCGCTTGGTGGTGTTCCGCCCGCGCCGGGTTGCCGCAACGCACGAGACATTGTACACTGCCCGCTGATAACGAGCCGGAACAAGGGAATATGACACTCCAAGCAGCCTTCGGGCGCGCGTTGATCAGTCCGCTTCGAATATCCCCGCCGGGACCTGGATGGCCCGGAGGCACGTTCGCGCAGCCGGAATCGAGATGGAGATTCGCTGCCGTGGCTACAGCCCGCCCAGGGAACAGGACGCCTGAAGATGCCTGACTCCTATCGTTTGGGCATCGATGTCGGCGGAACCTTCACCGACGCGGTCTTGCTTTCCGAAAAGACGGGCGAACTGCACATCGCCAAGGTTCCTTCGACCCCCGAGGACCCCTCCGTCGGCTTTATCACAGCCCTCACTCGCGTAGTGGAGAAGACCAACCTCGATCCGGAAAGCATTGCCTATCTGGTGCACGGAACCACCGTCGCCACCAATGCGCTCATCGAAGCCAAAACGCCCAAGACCGCCTTTATCACCACCGCCGGCTTCGGCGACATGCTCGAAATCGCTCGCCAGGTCAGACCCTCTCTCTACGATGTGCACTTCACGAAGCCGCGGCCGCTGGTGCCCCGCAACCTGGCGTTTGAAGTACGGGAAAGACTCGATGCCGGCGGCCATGTGCTGATTCCTCTTGATGCCGGCTCGGTGATCGAGATCGCCAGGCAACTCCAAAAAGAATCCGTCAGTTCCGTTGCCGTCTGCTTGCTCCACTCCTACCTCAATCCCGATCATGAACGACGCGTTCGGGATATCTTGCTGGAGTACCTTCCCGGGCTTGTCGTCTCGCTTTCGTCAGACGTTCTGCCCGAGTTCCGCGAGTATTTTCGGGCCAGCACCACCGTCGTGAACGCCTGTTTGCGCCCGGTCGTTGCCTCCTACCTCAATGGCATCGCGAGCGAACTGTCAAACCGCCGGATGCAGGCTGAACTCCTGGTGATGCAATCCAACGGCGGCGTGCTGAGCTTCGATACGGCCGCGGAGAAACCGGTCTACATGGTCGAATCCGGGCCGGCGGCGGGGGTCATCGCGGCGAACTTCGTCGCACGCGCCCTGGGGCGCCGGGATTTGATCTCACTCGACATGGGCGGGACTACCACCAAGACGGGACTCATCCTCGATGGGCAGCCGAAGGTGACCAAGGAGTATGAGGTGGGCAGCGAGGCGCTTCCCGGAGTCGGCCAGTCGCGGGGAAACGGCTATCCGATTCGCATCCCGGTCATTGATCTGGTCGAGATTGGCGCCGGCGGCGGCAGCATCGCCTGGGTCGACTCGGGAGGCATTCTGCGGGTAGGACCGCGCAGCGCCGGCGCCGACCCCGGTCCGATCTGCTACGGACAGGGCGGACAGCAACCCACCATCACCGACGCCAACCTGGTTCTGGGGCGCATCAACCCTAGCTACTTCCTCGGTGGAGAGATGGAACTGGACCCGGACACGGCCCATGCGGCGCTGGAGAGTTGTGGCAAGCCCTTGGGACTGGACGCGATGGCGACAGCCAACGGCGTCGTCGAAATCGCGAACGCCGCCATGATCAACGCGCTCCGGCTGGTTTCGGTGCGCCGCGGTTACGATCCGCGTGATCTGGCGATGGTGGCGTTCGGCGGCGCTGCGCCGCTGCATGCCAATCGCCTGCTGGCGGAGATGAAGATCCCGCTGTTGGTGATCCCCCCCAGTCCGGGCACGACCTCGGCGCTGGGCCTGCTGGTCAGCGATCTCAAGCATGTCTATTCGCACACCTCCCTCATCACGCCCGAGAACCTCGATCTGGAAGAAATCAGCAACACCTTCACGGCGCTGCAGGACGCCGGGAAGCACACCCTGGCCCGAGAAGGCATCCTTCCTGACAGGATGCGTTTCCAGCGGGAGGTGGAAGCGCGCTATGTAGGGCAGTCTCATGAGATACCGATTCCCTGGCCGGACGGACCGCTGAGCCGGAGCACGGTTGATGCCGTCATCGCCGGCTTCCATCAGGAGCATGAACGCGCCTATGGGCATGGCTATCCCGAAGAGAGCGTCGAGTTTGTCAACTTCCGTGTGACTGCGACCGGCCTCCTCACCCGTCCGAAACTCCGTGAACTCTCCAGCCGGTCCGGCAATCCGGAAGATGCCCTGCGCGAGATGCGGCAAGTATTCTTCGCCGAAACCAGGGACGTGCAACGGACAGCGGTCTATGACCGCTATCGGTTGAGCCCCGGCCACGCCTTCCCTGGCCCGGCGATTGTCGAGGAGATCGATTCCACCTCATTGATCCATCCCGGATTCCAGGCCAAGGTCGACCGCTATGGCAATTTGCTGGTGACTGCGGCGGTCTGACGGCCGCTAACCTGCTTTTCTCACCACGCGGCGAGGTGAAGTGCGTGAGAGGGCCGTCAGGACGAGGCGCAAGCCGCTTGGCGCGCGCAGGCGTACTTGCCAAATCGCCTCCTTCACCCCTCGGGTCACGAAACACGGCCTGTAAGGTTTTTCACTAACCACTATCCACTATCCACGGCCTTTTTATCGCATGCTTCGCCACGCCAGTTGGCGATAAAGGCCACTAAACCTTGCTCAGCCAGCGGCTGTACTGCGCCAGTTCCCCGTGCACCGCCTTGAGATAGGATTTGCGGATGGCGGTGGTCATCTCCCCGGGTTTTCCGTTGCTGATCTGATGCCGGTCAATGGACAGAACGGGAGTGACCTCCAGCCCGCTGCCGCAAATGAATAGCTCGTCGGCAAGATACAGCTCCGTCCGATCAATGTCCCGCTCTGCAACATCCACTCCTTGTTCGTTCCGGAACAGCACCATCAGGGTGTCGCGGGTGATGCTTTCCAGGATGTCATTGGTGACCTTGGGAGTAGAGACGCGTCCCCCCTTGACCATGAAAACGCATCCCCGGGGCTCCTCCGAGACCTTTCCGAAGCTGTTCAGCACGATGGCTCCGTCATAGCCGTCCTCGCGAGCCTGAAGCAGGGCTAATCGGCCGTTTTGGTAATTGGCGGCGCATTTGACTCTCGGTGGCAGCGAGCTGTCACTGATGCGCTGCCAGGAGCTGACGCAGACGTGAATGCCGGCCTCGTCATCAGAAAACCACCGTCCCTTGGGGATGGCGACCACCGAGTGGCTGACGGGTCCGGTTCCAAACATCTCCCCAGGGCCGTCGACATAGACCATCTGGCGGATTGCGTTCGCCTCGAGGACCCTCAGCACCGCGCTGCTGTAGTCCTCGGCCGTCAGCCGGGTATCCATTCGCATGATTCTGACGGAGTTCTCCAGACGCCGTGCATGGTCCCCGAGTCTGAAGACGAATAGCTGTTCCTCCGCCTCGTTCCAGTACGCTCGGATGCCCTCGAAGACCATTGCCGCGTACTTGAAGGCAACCGTGTCGAGCTGCACCTTCGTCTGATCTTTGGGAATCAGGCGGTCATTGTGAAGGGCCTTCATGGAGGGCCTTGCCGGCGTCTCGGATGCCTGTCTGTTGGGCCGCCGGAGCTGAAACGAGAGTGGGGGCAGCGAGGACGAGCATGATACCAGATCGTCTCACAGACGGTGTTCTGTCACTCATTCGTCAGTCACGAGGAGGTTTAACCTGCATTTCTCAGCACGTGGCGAGACGAAGTGCGTGAGAGGGCCGTCAGGACGAGGCGCGAGCCGCTTGGCGCGCGCAGGCGTACTTGAACAGTACGTTGAGCACGGCAAGCAGGCGCAACGAAGTCCTGGCGGTCCTATCGTGTGCTTCGGCCGTCGGGTGGTGAGAAATGCAGGTTACTTGTCGCTGCGTAGCCTTGGAATTTCTTCCCTCAGGCAATCGATCGCAAAGTCGAGTTCCTCGTCACTGACACTGCCATGCGTGACAAACCGTAATCGTCCGTCTTCGAGGAGATGGACCAGGATTCCCCTTTCCTGCAGACGCTCGCATGCGGCCGCCCCGTTCAAGTCATCAGCCAAGTTGGCAATGACGATATTGGTCACGACGCGCTCCGGGTCCACCACGACGCCGGGAAGCTTCGAAAGAGCCTCGGCCAACTTCCTCGCTTTCCGATGATCGTCCCTCAACCGAACGGGAAAATCTTTCATGCCATGGAGGCAGGCGGCGGCCAGGATGCCTGGTTGATGGATCGCACCGCCCAGCAGCTTTCGCACGCTGCGGGCACTCTCGATCCATCCAGCCGGGCCGGCAACGACAGCGCCCGCCGGAGCGCCCAATCCCTTCGCGAAGTCGATCATCACCGAGTCGAACCCTGTGGACAGCGTAGCCAGGGAAAGCCCGCTGGCCACCGACGCGTTCATCAACCGGGCGCCGTCCAGGTGAGTCTTCAATCCGAGTTCCTGGGCACGGGCGCAAAGATCCCCCACGAGCTCGTTGTCGAGGACCGTTCCTCCGCGGAGGTTGTGCGTGTTTTCCAGGCAGATCAGGCGTGTCTGTGAGCGGCTGTACACCCGCGGCCGTATTCTCGCTTGTATGTCTTCCCGGCAAAGCATGCCATCCTGATCTCCGAGTATCGGCCGCGCCAACAGACCGCAGACGGCCGACAGCCCGGCCATCTCCGCGTTGTAAAGGTGGCTGTGCTCTTCAAGGATCATCTCCTCACCTGGCTGAGTATGAACCTTTACCGCGACGAGGTTGCCCATCGTTCCCGTCGGAACGAACAGCGCAGCCTCTTTGCCCAGTAGCTCCGCAGTCCGTTCCTCCAGTTGATTGACGGTCGGGTCTTCGTGCAGCCCGTCTTCGCCGACTTCTGCGACAGCCATTGCCTGACGCATGGCGGGTGAGGGATTTGTCGCCGTATCGCTGCGCAGGTCAATCGGCCTGTTCTTGCGAGGATCGTATTCCATGTCGCTTTGTTCTCATTGTCAGAGCCGTCTGAAACGCAATGCCGGCGCCGTTGATAGTCCGCTTGCAGTTCGGAGAGGGAAGAAAGTCGGATCTCAAGGGCTGGCCGGGATCACGGGCAGCAGGATGTGCGAGGCGCGTTCGGCGTTGTGATAGATCGTTTGCTTGGCAACGACGATCTCGGGATCGATTCCCAACTTGCCGCCGTTGTTGAGGTTCCTGTTCGACTTGGGAAAGTTGCTGCTGGACACTTCGATGCGAATGCGGTGCCCCGGCAGGAACATGTGGCTGATCACCCCGATCTCCACGAAAAACTCATACGCCTCTCCCGGGTTCATCAGGACCGGGTTCTCGTATTGTCCGGGTGAGGGCAGAGCGGTTCGAATCGCCCGGGGTTCCCGAAAGCGTGCGCGCAGTATGCCGTCGCACAGGTTGATGGCTCTGCCATCCGGAAAGACATCCAACAGCTTCACCGTCCAATCGGTGTCCACTGCCGAACTGCTTGCATGCAGAATGGCCTGGACGGGTCCGGTGATCTCCAGCCCCGCGTCCAGTGGCTCGGTCGTGTAGACCAGCACATCATCCCTTCGCTCGATCGGCCGATGGTCCAGTGGATAGATCTGCCCGTTGGGCTCCAGTCCAAGCGAAGGGACTGGGTCGGACGGATCGTACGTATAGGAATCAGGAAGCTGATCCGCCGCCGGCTTTTCCTTCTTCAGTTCTCCATCGCCGAACAACGAGTTGGCCCGGCCCCCGCTATGCAGGTAATAGGGGGTCCACCTCGTATCCGGCAGCGGCCACTTCTCGGCGGTCCGCCACTGGTTCTTTCCCATCACGAACAGCTTCAATGGCGGCATGTCCTCAGCGCCGTTGTTGATTCCTTTCAGCCAGCGGTCCATCCAACGGAGCCACAACTCGTAAAGATCCATTACCGACGCTTCGCCAAAATCGAGCACTCCGTATTTCTGCTGCGGCTTGTCGGTATGGACCCAGGGACCGACGACGACTTTCTGCAACCTGCGGGCGCGTTCGGTGCCATCTTTCTCGATGCCCTCGTAGTTGGCGAACAGCGAGCGGGCATGCCAGTCGAGCCAGCCGCAGATCTGTAAAATCGGCAAGTCCATCTTTTGAAACTTCCCGTAGTTGCTGATCTTCTTCCAGTAGTCGTCGTAGGAAGAATGGCGAACCCAATCGCGATAGAAATCGATCTCACGACCGGTAGCTGCCTTGTCTGCCTCGATAATCGGCAGGTGCTTGAACAGCGCATCCGGGTCGTAAGGGATGTAGGTTTGCATGGAACGGCTGCTGGTGCGGATGGACCACGGCAGGTTGATGAAATGCGTGAAGACACCACCGAAATAGTTCATGCCGTAGAGGTAGAAGTCCGCGGACGCCATCTGGGGAATGATGGCTTTCAGGTAGGGAGATCCGGTGGGAGCCGCCAGCCACTGCACCAGCCCCATGTACGACATGCCGTTCATTCCGACGTTGCCGTTGGACCAGGGCTGGGTTCCACACCAGTCGAGGCTGTCGCGCCCGTCGTCGATTTCGTTGAACCAGGGATACCATTTGCCCTCGGAGTCATAGCGGCCGCGGCAATCCTGTAAGACGTAGGCATATCCGCGCCTGGCAAAGTAGAGAGCGCGGTTGACGTACCACTCGCCGCTGTTGTCGTAAGGGATTCGTTCGAGGATGACCGGCCACTTGCCCTCTTGCTTGGGAAGGTACACGTCCGCAGACAGCCTTACTCCGTCACGCATCGGCGCCTTTTGATCGATCAAGGTCGCGGCTTCATGCTCTTCCTTCGACAGCATGCCCCTCCAATCTTCCGTTTCGCCGAAGAGAAAGCTGCTCCCGGCCAGCAGCAGAAGCGGCAAAAGCCTGCCTTTCCCGCCACAACGCGGGATGAGATGCGTGCGAAGGCCGCCAGGACGAGTCGCGAGCCGCTTGGCGCGCGCAGGCGTACTCTGACCGTACGTCGAGCACGGCAAGCAAGCGTTGCGAAGGAAAAGCGAAGTCATGGCGGTCTTTTCGCTTGCTTCGGCCGCCGGGTGGCGAGCAAGGCGGGCTGCTACCATCTCCGTTGATTTCCCAATCATCGCGGACCTCGCGAACTTGAATTCGCGGTCGCAAGAGACGTTCAAGATTATCCGCCAGCGGTCAAGATCGTGTAAAGAAGGATTCCGTCCCGGACAGGAAGCGGAAGTCCGGGACTTCCTCGCTGGTATAGTGTCAGGTCATGTTGTGGACGCGCCGCAACCTGTTGGCGCTTCTGGGAGCATCGGCAACCCGGCTTTGGTCGCAAGGGGTGGCCACACGAGGTGTCAGGGCGCTCCCGCGCGGAAAACCCTCCGGCCTTCCCTTCCAGGCAAGCTTTGTTGATGTTGCGGATAAAGCCGGCCTTCGTTCACCGGTAATTTACGGTCCTGTTGACCGCAAGGACTATATCCTCGAAACCATCGGATGCGGGGCCGCCTTCCTGGACTACGACAACGATGGCTGGCTCGATATCTTTCTTTTGAGCGGTACTCGCCTTGGAGGTGGTCCTGAAGGAGCCACGAATCGACTCTATAAGAACAACCGGGACGGCACCTTCACCGACGTAACGCGCGAAGCGGGATTAACTCGTACGGGCTGGGCCTCTTCCGTTTGCGTCGGAGACTACGAGAACAACGGACACGAGGACTTGTTTGTCACCTACTGGGGTCAAAACGTACTGTATCGCAATAATGGCGACGGGACTTTCACTGATGTCACCAGAGAGGCGGGGCTGTGGAGCGAAAAGATGCGCTGGGGTGCCGGCTGTACTTTCATCGACTACGATCGCGACGGGCGCCTCGACCTTTTCGTTTCGAACTATCTGGTCTTTGACATCGAGAACGTTCCGAAACCGGGTGAGGGAGGAACCTGCAACTGGAAAGGGATACCTGTGAACTGCGGGCCGCGCGGTCTTCCACCCGGCAGGCATCTTCTCTACCGCAACAACGGAGACGGCACGTTTACGGATGTTAGCGAAGATTCCGGGGTCGCCGCGGCTGAGGGGGGGTACGGCATGACCGCCGTGGCCGCCGATCTCGACGGCGACGGATGGACCGACATCTATGTCGCCTGTGACTCCACCCCCAGTTTCTTTTTTCGCAACAACCATGACGGCACTTTTTCCGAGGAAGGGATGGAGCGCGGAGTCGCCCTCAATGAAGATGGCATGGAGCAGGCCGGAATGGGTCTGGCCGTGGGCGACTACAATTCGGATGGCAGTCTCGACATCTTCAAAACGCACTTCGCCGACGACACGAACGTCCTTTATCGCAACGACGGCCGAGCGCATTTCGACGACGTCACGATAAGAGCGGGTCTCGGTGTCGAGGTCCGTTTCACCGGCTGGGGCGCGGGGATCGTCGATCTGGATAACAACGGACTGCCGGACATCTTCTTTGTGACCGGCAGCGTCTATCCCGAAGTGGAAAAGGTGCTGCCGAACTATCCTCACAAGACGCCCCGCGTGATCTTCCGCAATTTGGGCGGCGGAAAGTTCGAAGAACTGATGGGTCTGGGCGGGCCGGCGATTCCGGAGGCGCATAACAGTCGCGGATGCGCATTTGGAGACTTCGACAATGACGGCGACATCGACGTCCTGATCGTGAACCTCAACGAACCTCCATCGCTGCTGCGCAACGACGTCGAGAGCGGCCATCATTGGTTGAAGGTCAAGCTGATCGGGGTGAAGTCCAACCGCAGCGCCATCGGGGCAACGGTCATCGCCCGCTACGGTGAGCGGATGCAAGCCCAGGCCGTGACGAGCCAAACCAGCTTCTATTCCGCAAACGACAGCCGTCTGCATTTCGGCCTGGGTCGGGAAACGGCGGTCGACTTGGAAATTCGATGGCCGAACGGTGTGATCGAAAAAGTTCCCGGAGTGGGCGCAGACCAACTCGTCATCCTCAAGGAGGGTTCCGGGGTCTTCCGGAAACGGAGCCTCGAGAACTCAACTACCGGAAGTGGCTCTGGTTAGCCTGCATGTCTCACCACGCGGCGAGGCGAAGTGCGTGAGAGGGCCGTCAGGACGAGGCGCGCGCCGCTTGGCGCGCGCAGGTGTACTTGAACAGTACATCGAGCACGGCAAGCAAGCGCAACGAAGTCATGGCGGTCATACCGCGTGCTTCGGCCGTCGGGTGGTGAGAAATGCAGGCTTGGCCCCCTGCCAAAGGTTTTCACGAAACACGAGACACGAGACACGAATCACGGCCTTTTATCGCGTGCTGCGGCCGTTGGGTGGTGAGGCATGCAGGTTAGGAACGCCCCGCAAGCGGGACCGCAATGGCTTCACTGTATTTCGTCCGTTCGATGGCGTCCATCAGACTCTTCCGGATAAGCTCGCACAACTCGTCGATATCCGACTCCTCCACGAGGAGTGCGGGCGAGACCGCAAACCATGTGGGGTCGATGCGCATGATGAGGCCGTTCTCGAGAGCCGTACGTTTCAGCGCGAGTCCAAGCTCGGGATAAGGCTCCATCGTGCGGGTATCCTTCACCAGTTCCACCCCGCGCAGCAATCCTTTGCCACGGACCTCGCGGACAACACCCAACTCCTCGAGGCCCTGGAGCTTGAGGGCAAGGTACTCTCCCAGGACAGCGGCCCTGCGATCAAGCTGCTTGTCGACAATCTCGTCAATCACGGCAATACCGACCGCGCAGGCCAGGGGGTTACCCGCATACGTGTGTCCATGTGCGAAGTGAACATCCTCTTCGGCGGCCCCCTCGAATGCCTCTGCCATGTCCTCGCGAACGATCATGGCCCCCAATGGAATGGCTCCGCTTGAAAGCCCTTTGCCGCCGCAGATGATGTCCGGAGTGACTTCGTAGGTCTGTGCCGCGAACATCGATCCTGTCTTGCCGTAGCCGGTGATGATCTCGTCGAAGATCAGTGCGACGTCGTGACGGTCGCAGATCTCTCGAATGATCTGAAAATATTCGCTCGTCGGCGTGATCACGCCGCCGGTATTGCTGACCGGTTCCAGAATGACGCCGGCAACCGTGGACGGATCTTCGTGGACGATGACGTCTTCGATGGTTTGGGCGCTGAAGCGATTGCACTCCTCCCAGGTGGAAAAACGATCTCGGTAGAAAGTCGGGGGGAACACCTTCAGGAAGCCGCTCATTTGCGGTTCGAAGCGGCTCTTGCGGTTGCCCGTGCCACTGGCCGACATCGCGCCGAACGTGGCCCCGTGATACGAGAAGTACCTGCTGATGAACTTGTACTTGCCGGGGCGCCCGGTCTGTTTGAAGTATTGCCTCGTGAACTTGATGGCGGCCTCGATCGACTCTGACCCACCGCTGAACGGTTTGATGTAGTTCAGGTTTCCCGGTGTGACGCCGCCCAACTTCTCTACGAAATCCAACGTGACATCGGCTGTCCCATGCATCGGAGGCGCGAAACTGAGCTGGCGCATCTGCCGCTCCATGGCCTCCATGATGCGCGGGTGCCCATGCCCCAGCGTGGCGACGAAAATGCCCCCGATACCGTCAAAGTACCGCTTCCCCTCCACATCCCAGTAATACAACCCCTCCGCCTTGTTCATGATGAGCGGATTCTTGAGAAACTCCGAGGTCGCCTGGTAGTCCAGAAAAGTCCGCCTCAGCAGCTTTTCCTGTCGTGTATTCGTCCTCATGGTCTCTTTCCTCACATGAATGAAACGCCGCCCGGCCAACCCGAACAGGCTTCATTCGTTGATAATTTCGGGGCTCGTTTCGGAATGGATTCTTCGTGAGAAGTGGTCCGCGCCATCATATCGCTCACCAGTCTAACCCAAGGTTTCATTTGCCTGCCAAAAGCCACGATTCTGCAGGGAGAAGTTTCTATACTATGGCCGGCAGCCGTTGTCTTTGCTTGTCTCGAAGAGATAAGTCCACTGAGCCGCGACAGCAAGCAAAATCCGATGAGAGGTCCGTCAGGACGAGGCGCGAGCCGCTTGGCGCGCACAGGCGTACTTGAACAGTACGTTGAGCACGGCAAGCAAGCGCAACGAAGTCGTGGCGGTCGTATCGTGTGCTTCGGCCGTCGGGTGGTGAGAAATGCAGGTTAACGCAAACTGTCTTAGAGTAACGGCGGTTCCGCCTGCCTCGGTTTTTAGGTTCACGAATCACGAAACACGAGTCACGAAACACGGCCTTTTTTCGAATCACGGCCTTTCATCGCGGCGTGATATACGGGGCCTTTTGCAGCCGCTTCTCCTCCAGTTCGACTGTTTCGAGCTGGTTGAACCTGGCGAGGGCCTGCTTGGCCGTCTCGGTCCTGCCAGTGGATTTGTAGAGTCGTGCGAACAAGTAATAGACCCGCTTGTTTTCCGGCGCCAACTGCTCTGCTGTCTCCAGTTGTGCCAGAGCGTTGTCGAAGCGCTGCAGGTCCAGGAAGACTTGTGCGAGCTTCAAACGGACTTCGACATCATCGGGCTTTTTCTCGCTGAAGCGTTCCAGGAAGAGAATGGCATCCTCTCCCTTCCCCTCATCAGCGAGCAGATGCCCCATGCTCAGGTTCGACAGCGCATGATCGGGGTCCAGTTTCAGCGCCCTTTCCAGCGACTGTTTCGCCGCATCGGAATCCCCGAGCAACTGCTGAGCGTAGCCGGTCCGGAAGTGGGCGCGGGCGGAGCCGGAACTCAACTCCACGGCGAGATGGAACTGCTGTAAGGCGTCCTGGAACCTCGAGCGGTTCCAATAGGCTTCACCGAGCAACAGCCGAAACAGGGTGTTCTTCGGCTCGGCATTCGCCTTTTCAGAGAACGTCTCGATCGCCTTGTCGAAGCGGCGGTTTGCGGCAAGCGCCTTGGCGAGATTCTCCCAGGCTTCCGGAACGGGATTCAGTTCAACCGCCTGGGAAAGCACTTCCACCGCCCGGGCGTTATTCGTCTTCAGATAGGCTTCGCCGAGCAGTTTGCTCAACCCGTAGGAAGGAGGGAGAAGATCATAAGCTTTTTCCAATTCCACAAGAGCCTCGTGGTCACGTTGAGCTTGAGAGTACACGGCCGCTTGCTTGAGGTGGGCCATGCCCTTTTCGTGACGCTCGCTGAGTGGAAGGTTCTGCGCCTGCGCAACCGCGCTCGATACGGCGAGAACCCACAGAAGCAACCAATTCATTAACCTGCCTTTCTCACCACGTGGCGAGGGGAAGTGCGTGAGAGGGCCGTCAGGACTAGCCTGCATTTCTCACCACCTGGCGAGTCGAAGTGGGTGAGAGGGCTGTCAGGACGAGGCGCGCGCCGCTTGGCGCGCGCAGGCGTACTTGAACAGTACGTTGAGCACGGCAAGCAAGCGCAACGAAGTCCTGGCGGTCGTATCGCGTGCTTCGACCGTCGGGTGGTGAGAAATGCAGGCTAGGCGCAAGCCGGGCGGAGCAAAAAGGCACGCGCAGGCGTACTTGCCAAATCGCCTCCTTCACCCTTCGGGTCACGAAACACGGTATTTCCGGTTCACTGGCCGTCAGACATTTCTTCTGGAGCAAATCAGGCCCCCTCCTATGGTTTTCACGAATCACGAGACACGAAACACGAATCACGGCCTTTTTATCGCGTGCTGCGGCCGTCGGGTGGTGAGAAAGGCAGGTTAGGGTTTTGTCTCGGTGCCTGGTACTCGGCCCGCTCCCTCCTTCACCGTCAAGAATTGATCTGCGCTCACTTCTTCAAGTCGGTCCACGGTTCCGGACGGCCACAGGATCTCCACCAGGTCGGCCTTGGATTGATTGCCCAGGCCGAAAAAGATCCTGCGATCAGAGCTGGATAAATAACTGGTTCCGCCGGTCGCTTGAGCGTACTGGGCGCGGCCTCCCGCTGAGACCGTGATGCGCGCCCCGATGCCGTCCCGGTTGCTCGTCACCCCTTGCAGTGAAAGCGCCAGCCAATGATTGCCTTCGGACCGATCGTTCCGAACCAGTTCACCTGCTTGACCATTGTTGGAAACAAGAACATCCAGATCGCCGTCGTTGTCGTAGTCCCCCAGCGCCAAGCCCCGCCCCACGCTCGGTTTGGCAAAGAAGGCCCCCTGTGTCTCGCTGACGTCATGGAACTTTCCCTGGACATTGCGGAACAGCATCTTCTTCTCAGCGTATTGCACCGCGGGCCGGTAGTAGCTGACGTTGTCAAGCACATGGCCGTTGACGATCAACAGATCCTGCCACCCGTCCAGATCGAAATCGAAAAAACGAGTGCCGAAACCGCTGTTGAGGACGGCCTTGCGTCCGATTCCCGAAATCAGCGTAGCGTCGACAAAGTCCATCTCGCCGCGATTCTGATACAGGCGGTCCAGCTCGAAGTCGAGATGGGTGACAAAGATGTCGAGCAGGCCGTCCCCATTGAAGTCGCCCGCGTCAACGCCCATTCCCGCCTCGGCGACTCCGTCCTGGCTGTAGCCGGTGCCCGACAGAAGTGTCACGTCTTCGAACGTCCCGTCTTGTTGGTTGAGATAGAGCAGGTTTCGAATCGAGTCGTTGGCGATAAAAAAGTCTACCCAGCCGTCGTTGTTGAAATCGGCTGCAACGATGCCCAGGGCCTTTGCTTTCTGACCCGTGATGCCGGCCGCTTCGCTCACATCATCGAATGTGCCGTCGCCATGGTTGCGGTAGAGCGTTAGAGGGACTCCGTCATAGTTTTGCGGGTGGCAATACATCCGCGCCCCTGCCTGTCGCTCTCCGCAGTAGACATTGCCGGAGTACTCGTAATCGAGATAGTTGGTCACGATCAGGTCAAGGTGGCCGTCGTTGTCGTAGTCGAACCAGGCCGCGGCGGTGCCCCAGTTTCCCTCATTCGCCACACCGGCCCGTTGGGTGACGTCCGCGAAGGCCCCGTCGCGTTTGTTGTGATACAGCGTGGACGAGCCGTACCCGCTGATGTACAAGTCCGGGTAGCCGTCATTGTCGAAGTCTCCCGTGAAGGCTCCCATTCCGAAGCCCAGGTTGGATGCTACGCCCGCCTGTCCGGTCACTTCCGTGAACGTCCCGTCGCCATCGGACCGATAAAGGGCATTTTCCGGCATGCTATCGGGACGGTATGCGGGGGTCCGGCCACCGTTCACAAAAAAAACGTCCAGCCGGCCGTCCTGGTCGTAGTCGAAGAACGCGCAACCGGAACCCATCGTCTCAACCAGGTACTTTTCTTCCGACTTTGCGTTGTCGTGGACGAACCGAATGCCCGCTTCGCCGCTGACATCGGTAAAATCCGCTCCGATCACACAGGCCGGCGCGGCCCACAGTAAGCAGGCCCGGCAAAGCCAAAGGACCGCGGACTGTGTCTTGGCAAGCTCCTTCGGCCCGGTCTTCCCCACCTGGGGCAGTCTACTCTGACCTCGCCAATCGATTCAACTAGCCTGCAGGCGCTCATGAGTCCGAACCCGCCGGTACGTAGACAGCCTGCCGCACCCGCGCCGGAAACACGATTCTTCACGACTCACGTGGCTCGAACGGTACATGTTGGTACTGAAGCCCTTCAGTCTTGTTTTTTCCGCTCCGGTATGCATGGCTTCAGGAGAGAAGAGCCGTTTCTCAGGTCCCGTGATGCCGGATCCGTGGCGCAAACGTAAGCAACGAAAAAGGTTAACCGGCCCGCAGGCGTTTCCCGGTAGAGCAACCCCAAGCCGCGGCCAACGGTTTTTCACGAATCACGAGACACGAATCACGGCCTTTCCCGTGGCTCGCTTGATACCTGTTGGTACTGAAGCCCTTCAGTCTTTTTTTTCCGCCCCGGCCGGCATAGCATCAGGACAGAGAGACGGAAATCCTGCCCTGCATGTCTCACCAACTGGTGAGGCGAAGTCCATGCGGGTCACGAATCAGCGATTTCAAGGCTTTCACTAACCACTAGCCACTAGTCACAAACCACTGCTTGTAAGGTTTTCACGAATCACGAGACACGAATCACGAAACACGGCATTTTAATGTCACAGCCCAGCAGCATCGATCGGTTGCCGAGTGAAGCCCGCGAGGCGCTCCACGGCTGGTTGCGCGACCCCGCCATCACGCAGACCGAGGCGGCGGAGCAGCCGGCGGAAAAACGGGCTGGCCTGCATCTCTCACCACGTGGCGAGGCGAAGTGCGTGAGAGGGCCGCGCAGCAACACGGTCTTTAAGGTTTTCACGAATCACGAGTCACGAAACACGAATCACGGCCTTTTTACCGCGTGCTTCGGCCGTCGGGTGGTGAGAAATGCAGGCTAAGCGCGTCAGCCGGCAGGCCCGCAGGCTTCGAGGGGGGAGGTGCGAAGCGCGGGAAAACGAGTGGAAAGGAGTTTTTCTGAATCCCGAGACAAGAATTACGACTTTTTCCGAATCCCGATTCGGTTCAAGATTCGGAATTCCCCACAATTCGTCACAATTCGTCGGAAAGATTCGGATAAGCCCCTGCCGCCCATCAAGCGCCCCCGCGCACTGCGGCAACCGGGTCATCGACTTCATGGATGCCTCGCGTCCCCGCCTGACCTTCCCTGGCCCGCGGGTCGCGCCAAGTGGCGAGGTGAAGGGCGAACGGGTCACGAATCACGGTTTTTACGCTTTTCACGAGACACGAGACACGGCCTTTAAGGTTCACTGGCCGTCAGACATTTCTTATGGAGCGAACCAGGCCCCCGTCAATGGTTTTCACGAAACACGAGACACGAAACACGAATCACGGCCTTTTTGCCCTGTTCATCATTGTTCACGATTGTTCACCATTGTTCGCTATTGTTCAGCAAAAAATATTGTCCAGGCAAGCGCCGCTCGCCACAGCTCCCGTCTCCTCCAGGCCGCTCCCGCTGCGGCCAACCCAAGATGAACCCATGCTGAGAAAGGGAAACGTTCGATGTTGCGATGACACATTTCTATCGAGGCTTGACACAAGGCCAGGGAACTATCTTGACACCTACAGTCCGGTTTGGCATACTCCCCGTGCACGGTGGTTTAGTTCAGGCTACGGGATTGTTGTACAGACCCGGCTTTGGTCGCCAAGGTCGGAGGTAACTGCACCATGTCTCAAATCGGCCGGCCGTTAACCGATGAGGATGAAGTGTCCCGTCGGGGAGCGCTCAAGAAGATCACCGCTTCCTCCAGCCTCCTCCTGGCTGTTCCTTCGCAGTTGCTCCCTGGTCCCAGGGCTGACAAGAGGGTCCGTATGGGAGTTGTCGGCGGCGGGTTCGGCTCCAGCTTTCACTGGCACGAGCACCCGGATTCCGAAGTGGTTGCGGTAGCGGAATTACGCCAGGATCGACGGACCAGGCTCCAGCGCCAGAACCCCGAGGCCGAAGCCTACGTTGATTTCAAAGACCTCGTCAAAGACAAGAGGGTCGATGCCGTGGCTGTTTTCACCGGCGTCCCCGAGCATGCCTGGATGGCCGAGTACGCCATGAAGCGCGGGAAGCACGTGGTTTGCGCCGTCCCGGCCGCGATCACTCTCGAAGAATGCCGGCGTCTGATCGACACCGTGAAATCCACCGGCATGACCTACATGAACGCCGAGACCAGCTACTACTACCCGAGTGTGATGACCTGCCGGCGTTGGAAGAGTGAAGGGAAGTTCGGAGAAATCTTCTATTCGGAGGGGGAATACAACCACGACATCGAGGACCTCCGCAACGAATCCAAGTGGTTCTACTACAAGGGCAAGCCCACTTGGCGATTGGGCCTGCCCCCGATGTTCTACATCACCCATTCGTCCGCCGGGGTCATTTCCGTCACGGGTGAACGCCTGACCGAGGTGGCCTGCCTGGGTTGGGGCCACGATCATGACGCTCTGCGCGAAAACCGCTATCGGAACAATTCCTTCTCCAACTCGGTAGCGCTCTTCAAGACCTCGGGCGGTCACTCGTCGCGCATTACCGAGTTCCGCCACTGCGCGCCCGCCGGGATGGTGAGAAACGCCTTCTACGGGACCCGGATGAGCTTTTTTGACAAGATGGGCAACGGCGAAGCAACCCTCAGCGTTCCGCCTCACGAAATGACGGACTGGGAGCCCGAGGACCACCAGGACCTGCTCCCGCCGGAACTGAGAAAGTCCAGTGGCCACCGCGGGTCCCATACCCACCTCACCCATGAATTCGTGAGCAGTGTGGCTGAACAACGCTGGCCGGCGATCAATGTGTATGAGGCGGTGGCTTTCTGCGCCCCGGGCATCGTCGCTCACGAGTCCGCCCGTGAAGCAGGTGGGTGGAAGAAGATTCCGGACTTCGGGAGCGCGCCGGGCTAGGGGACTCCATGGCAACGCAACCACCCACTCGCAGGCGATTTCTGAGGGTGGCTGCCGCCGCGTCGGCCCTAACCGGCTCCAGCGCCGGCTCGGCAGCACCCGCCGCGGCGGCCAACAAGAACAAAACTCCCCTGCGCATCGCCGTCATCGGCGTCGGCGGGCGCGGGATGGGCGTTCTGAAAGCATCCCTCGCCATCGGCGGCATTGATGTTGCCGCCCTGTGCGACATCCGGCGCGAGGCGGTCAATCGCGGTGCGGACTTCGTTCAGACGAAACTCGACTACAAACCCGCCCTTTTCACCGACGGTCCCGACGATTACAAGAGGATGTTGCAGCGAGACGACATCGATGCGGTCTTCGTCACGACACCCACGGTGTTTCACGGCCCGATGGGCGCGGCGAGCCTGCGCGCCAGGAAGTGGGTCTTCAGCGAAGTGCCCGCCTGCAACACGATCGAGGAGGGCTGGGATCTGATCAACGCCGCCGAAGAATCCGGCAAGGGTTACTTCATGGCCGAGAACTACTGTTTCATGCGCCACAACCTGCTGGTGTTGAACATGGTCGAGAAGGGAGTGTTCCAGACCCTCACCTTCGCCGAATGCGGTTACATCCACGAGGCGCGCGACCTGCAGTTCAATCCCGATGGCACCCTGAACTGGCGCGGCCGGTTGAACAGCTCCGCCGAGCTGATTGGCAATACCTACCCCACCCATTCCCTCGGTCCTGTCTCGATGTGGCTCGGCATCACGCGGGGCGATCGGATGCTGCGCGCGACCACTATGATGAGCCGCTCGGCCACCTTCCGCGAAACCGCCCTGAAACGCTTCGGCCCCGACAGCCCAGCCGGCAAGGTCACCACCTGGAACGGTGACACCACGAACAGCTTGATTCAGACCGAAAACGGGGTCGTCATCTCGTTGCGTTTTGACGTCCAGTCACCACGGCCGCATCACATGGACTTCTACACTCTGCAGGGAACCGGCGCCTCCTATGACGATGAGGCCGGCATCTACATCGACGGCACATCCAAGGGCTGGGACCCCATATCGCAGTACTACACAGAGTATGAGCACCCTTACTGGCTCCGCCACGCTGAGAAAGCCCGGACGTATGGGCATGGCGGAGGAGATTATTTCACGCTACAGCACTTCTACGGTTGTATCCGCGAGGGTAAACCTTTCGGCATTGATGTCTATGACGCTGTTACCTGGAGTTCCCTGATTCCTCTGTCGGCGAAGTCGATTCGAGAGAAGGGCATGCCCCAGGAAATCCCCGACTACACCCGGGGGAAGTGGAAGGATCGCAAGAGGTTTGACTGGTCAAATGTATGATGGCCAAGTATTTCCAGCACACTCAGGAGGAGAGAAGTGATGAAAGGAAGTAGATGGTTTTACCATTGGGCAGTCACCGCGTTCGTGGTGTTCCTGATCGCGATTCCCGCTTCCGGACAGCAAGCGGCCGAGCTGGTGGGCACCGTCATGGACCCTTCGGGAGCCGTTGTGCCCGGAGCCACGGTAACGGCTACGAACGAAGCCACGGGCGCGGTCCGCGAAGTGCAGTCCAACGTCGAGGGCAGCTACCGCGTGGCGCCCTTGCCGGCCGGCTCGTACACGATCGAGGTTTCCGCCGACGCCTTCAATACACAGGTGCAGAGCGGCCTGGTCTTGCAGGTGAATCAGGTGGCTCGCACCGACTTCACCCTGCAGCTTGGTCAGGTCGGCACGGTGATCGAAGTGGAAGCGACCACTCCGGTGGTGGCCTCTGAAAATGCCACGGTCGGCCAGGTAATCGACAACAAGAAGATCATCGAGTTGCCGATGAACGGCCGCGAGTTCCTTGACCTCGCCCGTTTGACGCCCGGCGTGGCGCAGCGGCGAGGCGTGGCCTGCGGTGAGACCTGCGGCGTCTTCATCAACGGCGGCGGCAGTCAAAGTGGCAGCCTGATGCAAATCGATGGCGTCGACAACTTCGAGGCGGCCTTCGGGCGTCCGAACATCGTTCCGAGCATGGACATGATCCAGGAATTCAAGATCCAGACCGCTCAGTTCGATGCTTCGCAAGGACGTGCCGGGATCGGCCAGATCAACACCATCAGCAAAAGCGGCACCAACACCTTCCATGGTTCCTTGTACGAGTTCAACCGTGTCGCCAAGCTGGCGGCGCTGAACACCTTCGACCAGTCGACCGAGCAGCGCGTTGCGGCCGGGCTGTCTCCGCGCCCCCCGTACATCCGCAACCAGTTCGGCACGTCGCTGGGCGGGCCCATCAAGAAGAACAGGACTTTCTTCTTCTTCAATTTCGAAGGCAAACGGATCCGTGAGGTGGCTCGTGGAGTTCTCACCGTGCCCGATAACTTTCTGCGAGAGGGAGATTTCAGCCAGCGTGCAAGGATCATTCACGATCCCACTACCCTGAACCGCAATACGAACTCTCGAATGCCGTTTCCCAACAACATGATCCCGGCCAGCCGCATCGATCCGGTGTCCATCAACTATCTGGGTTTTACGCCGCTCCCCAACGGACCGGGCCAGACCAACAACTACACCGCCACTCCCAGCGCCAGTACCGACGTCAACCAGTACACCTTCAAGGGAGATCATCGTTGGAATGCCAATTCCATCACCTCCGGAAGGTACACCTGGAACGAGAGGAACGGGATTGTCCCGGGTTTCTTGGGCAGCGTGATGTTCCCGGGTTTCCATGAGGTTCAGAACTTCCCGGCCCAAAACGCCAACATCACGCACACCGAGATCATCAATCCCACCATGGTCTACGAGTTGCTCCTGGGATATAACCGCTTCTTCCAGAACCGCTATCACGGACACCAGGGAGAAGATATCGGGGCGCAACTGGGCCTGGCCGAGCAATCCGGTCTGCCGGAGGGCCAGCGCACCGGCGGTTTCCCTGCCCTGGGCGTATCGGGCTTTGCGATGCCGCACGAACACGCTTTCGCCCCGCTGTTCCAATCGGACGACAGCTACCAGATCTTCAACAAGATCAGCAAAGAGCTGACCAACCACTCGTTCAAGGCGGGCATCGAGTTCACCTACAAGACCTCGCCGCTCCATTTCCATGCGAACGATCGCGGTACGTATCAGTTTCGTCCGCGCTACTCGACGGAGCTGGTGAGTGGGCCCGGCGGTCCCGACAACGCCTTTGCCGAGTTTTTGCTGGGCGATATAACTGCCACCAACCGCGCTTTCGGCTTCCCGGACAACATCACGAAGTCGAACTGGTGGAGCGTGTACTTGCACGACGACTGGAGGGTCCGCCCGAATTTCACTTTGAATTTGGGAGTGCGCTGGGAACGTTACTCGGGTGTTTACGAGCGGTTCGACCGCTTCAACACCTTCTGTTTCGACATCGAGCAGTTTTGCCCGGTGGTTGCCACTCCCGGCGTCCCGCGGGCCGGGTTTGATCCCGACAACAACAACTTCATGCCCCGCGTCGGTTTTGCCTGGCGCGTGTTCGGCGACAACAAGACGGTCGTCCGAGGGGGTTACGGCATCTTTTACGACTATCGCATTGCCAACTCCTTCTTCAACATGAACCAGTCTCCTCCCTGGCAGTTCCAGGACCCGCGGAGCAGCGATCCCGATGTCCCGACCCTGACGTTCCAGAATCCCTTCCCAGGGCCGGTCCCGGCTACGCCGACGGCGGCGGACGCCACCACGGGAACTGCCGTGGCCCGCGACCTCAGGGGGGGCTATGTCCACCAATGGTCGCTCGGCCTGCAGCGGCAGTTGTTTACAGATACGGTGCTCGACGTCGCTTACGTCGCGAATCGCGGCATCGCCACGGTCCACGGCTGGAACCCCAACTTCGTCGGGGCCGGTCTCGGACCGACTCAGGCCCGGCGCCGGTTCCCGCACCTTCAGGGGATCAGTTATGTGAGTAATGTGGGGCAGTCCTGGTATGACTCCCTGCAGGTAAGGATGGAGCGGCGCTTCACCGGCGGCTTCAATTTTGTCGGTGCGTATACCTGGGGCAAGTCGAATGCCATCGGCTGTGTCGTCGGGTCGCAGAACGAATGTCAAGGGTTCCGCAACCCAACCAACTTCAGGTTGGACAAGGGTCCGGGACCCGCCGATATCCGCCATCGGCTGGTCGTGAGTAGTGTATTCGAATTGCCCTTCGGCCGCGGAAAGCGCTTCGGCGGTGATGCACCCCCGGGACTCGACATGGTGATCGGTGGCTGGCAGATTTCGGCCATTGCCACGTTCCAGACAGGCAATCGCGTCACGCCGTCTCTGACCTACAACAACAGCAACGCCGGCGGCAACCGGCCGGACCAGATCGGGGACCCCATGGCGAACGCCGCCAGAACCTTGGACAATTGGTTCGACCATACGGCTTTCGTCAGGCCGCCAACGCTGCAGCAAGTCCTGGATTCCGGACAGGACGTGTGGCGGTCCATCGGCAATGCCGGACGCGGCAGTATCGTCGGACCGGGCCTGAACCTTTGGGACCTGGGCATCATGAAGCGCTTCCCCCTTCCCTGGGAGGGCCACTCGGTGCAGTGGCGAACGGAGTTATTCAATGCCTGGAACCACCCGAACTTCGGCAACCCGAATACATCGCTGCCATATATCCCGGGTCGGACAGGCACGATACGAAGCACGTCCGTCCCGAACCGTACGGTTCAGTTAGGTCTACGGTACGACTTCTGAAACCTGAGCACGTTTGAAAGGAATGGCTCGGGGGCGTTTCGGTTCCCGAGCCATTCTTGTCAGCATCAGCGCAACCGAACAGTGATGGCAAAGGTGCCATCCGGGGCAGTCCGGCCGATCCGAGCAAGACTATAATCTCAACATGCGGTTGATGGCGCCGTTGTTCTCGGCGGTGATAGGCGCGGGCTTCACACTGTTCGGGAACTCGATTCCCGCGCCGTTTTTTTCCGACGCCACGGAAACGGCGGGGCTCGTCTTTCAGCACCAGAACTCCAAGACGCCGCGCAAGTATCTCCCCGAAACTATGTCGGCGGGTGTCGCCGTTCTCGATATCGACAACGACGGCTGGATGGATGTGTTCTTTGTGAACGGCGCAAGGCTCACCGTGCCTCATGCGGATGGAAACGAACCCGATAAATCGTCTCCCGAGTTCTGGAACCGCCTTTTTCATAACAACCGTGACGGCACATTCAGTGACGTGACGGCCGAATATGGCGTTCAGGGCCGCGGCTACGGCATGGGTGTGGCGGCGGGCGACTACGACAACGACGGTGACGTCGATCTCTTCGTTGCGAATTTCGGAACCGGGGGCCATCGCTCGTCCGTCCTGTATCGCAACGAGTCCGGCAAGAGATACGTCGATGTCACCGAGCAGTCGGGCATTGCGACGAAAGGCTGGACCACGAGTGCCGGTTTCCTGGACTACGATCACGACGGCGATCTGGATCTGTTCGTCTGCCGCTTTGTGAAGTGGAGCTTTGCCACCGACCACGACTGCCGGATCGACACCCCTGCCGGCAGGTCGGCGGGGAGATCATATTGCCATCCCGATACGTTCGAGCCAACTCCCAATTATCTTTTCCGCAACAACGGCGATGGCACGTTCACTGATCTGAGTGGTCCCTCCGGAATCCGGACCGCCGAAGGCAAAGGTCTCGGCGTGGTGTTCGGAGACATCGACGATGATGGTCACATCGACATTTCCGTTGCCAACGACTCGGTGCCGCAGTTCCTGTTCCGGAATCAAGGAGACGGAACTTTTGCCGAAATTGCCCTGATGGCCGGAGTCGCCCTCGATGAGGATGGTCAGGACTTCGGCGGAATGGGCACCGACTTGGGTGATCTCAACGGTGATGGGCTGCCGGAGATCCTCACGACCACCATTTCTCTCGAGCGCTATGCCTATTACGTTAACCTTGGTGATGCCCTGTTCGACTACGAAACCGTTCGAAGCACCCTGGGAGCCATTACGCACTCCTATACCGGATGGGGCATGAAGTTCTTTGACTTTGACAACGACGGCCTGAAAGACGTATTTCTTGCAAACGGCCACGTGATGGACAATATCGAGAGTGCGGAACCTTCGCTGCGGTATCTGCAGCCGCCTCTGTTGCTCAAGCACGGCAATGGTCGATTCACCGACGTGTCAAAGCATGCCGGGCCGACCTTCCGGCGCCCCTGGGCGAGCCGAGGCGCCGCCGTGGGTGATCTCGACAATGACGGCTACCTGGACATCGTCGTCGCCAATTGCGGCGGACCGGCCTACCTGGCCAAGAATCAAAGTCAGCGCCGCGTGAACCATAACTGGCTCGGGCTCAAGCTGCAAGGGTGTGCGAGCAATCGTGACGGCATCGGCGCGAAGATCGTGCTCGCCACGCCGGACGGCCGCAAACAGTATGCAACCGCTTCGAGAACAGCTAGTTACCTGTCTTCGCAGGACCCGAGGGTTTTCTTCGGACTTGGTGAGCACACCAAAGTCCTGTCTCTTTTCGTCCGCTGGCCGAGCGGAACGAAGCAGACTGTTCCTGTCGATCAGATCAACCGGATCATGCTCGTTGAGGAGCCTGGAGAATCATGTGCAACAACATAGGATGCGGAAATCAGCTACTATCGCTCCCGAGGTTCATGATGGAGCGAAAACCCCGGCTCCCCACAACGCGGTTCGGCGTCTTGGTTGCACTGCTCTGCACGTCTTTGGTCAACAGTCCTGCCTCCGATCTGGATTGGCATAAGATGCTCTCTCAACCCATCTATCACGGCAAACTTCGATTCGGTGTCGAGGAGATCCCGGCGAGGGACGGCGTCATCTTGCGAGCGATCATCTACCGGCCGGACGTGCCGGGACGATTTCCCGTCTTTCTCATCAACACCCCCTACGACAAGATGAGGGAACCGTACCTGGAATGGGGACAGTACTTTGCCGAGCGGGGCTACGCCTCCGTCATTGCCGATGTGCGGGGCCGCTATGACTCCGACGGTGACAATTACCTCTATGGCCCGCACGACGGCCCCGATCTCTACGACATTCAGTCATGGGCGGCCGAGCAACCCTGGTCAACCGGCAAGATCGGAACGACCGGCGGTTCGTATCTCGGTTTTGTCCAACTGGAAGCAGCCTTGGAAGGCAATCCGAACTACACCTGCATGGTGCCCATGGTAAGCCCGGACGATCATTACGACAATGTTTACCCCTCCGGGGCCTTCCAGCTTTCCAACAGCATCAACCTGGCCTGGATCCTCGGCAAGCACACCAACCAGAATCCCGATGCCGTGCTGGATTGGGACAAGGTCTACCGGCACCTGCCACTCAGGAACCTTGACCGGGAAGCCTTGGGGCTGCGAGCGGAGTTCTGGTCCGATTGGCTCGACCATCCGACGCGGGATGACTACTGGCCCGGTCCCGGCCACCGCATCGCTCCGGGCAAGAACGGGCCCGGCAAGTACCATCGGATCAAGGTGCCCTCCTACAACATCTCCGGTTGGTATGACCAGGTGAGCCAAGCCACGATCAACAACTATCTTGGAATGGTCCGTCACGGCCCCGAACCTTTGCGCGACAAGCATAAATTGCTCATGGGACCTTGGACGCACGCTGTCAGCTTCGGGGTGACGCGCAAGCAGGGCGATCTCACTTTCCCGCCCGAGGCCGCCCCCGATATGAAAAAGATCGTCTTGCGCTGGATGGACTACTGGCTCAAAGGGGAACAGAACGGCTTCATGGATGAACCTCCTGTCCGGATCTATGTGATGGGAGCGGATGAGTGGCGCTTGGAGAACGAATGGCCGTTGGCCCGCACGGAATACACCAGGTACTATCTGCGCAGTCAGGGCCGGGCCAATAGCCTTCTGGGAGACGGCTCCCTGTCAACCGAGCAGCCCGGAGCCGAACCGCCCGACCGTTTCACCTATGACCCCGACAATCCTGTCCCCACTCTCGGCGGCAATGTTTCGATGAAGCCGGGATCCTCCGGTCCCTATGATCAGACGGTGATCGAGAGAAGGGACGATGTCCTCGTCTATACCACGCCGCCTCTTTCGGAAGATCTGGAGGTAACCGGACCGGTCTTCATCGAGCTGTACGCATCAACCGACGCTACGGATACGGACTTCACCGGTAAGCTGGTGGATGTTTGGCCGAACGGCTATGCGCAGATCTTGTTGGAAGGAGTCATCCGCGCTCGTTACCGGGAATCGTTCGAGCGGCAGAATCTCGTCACGCCGGGAAAGATCGAGAAGTATCTGATCGATCTTTGGTCCACGAGCAATCTATTCCGCCGGGGACACCGAATTCGGGTCGAGATCTCGAGCAGCAATTTCCCCAAGTACGACCGCAATCCGAATACAGGCCATCCGATCGGAGAGGATGCCGAACGGCAGGTGGCGCATCAGACCATCTATCACGATGAGGAGAATCGGTCTCACATCCTCTTGCCGGTCATCCCTGCGAAATAGCCGAGGACAAGAGATACCTTCATTCAGAGCAGCCGGGGCGCTTAGCGAGATTGGACGTCTACCAACAGCCGTATCCCCCTTGGAACACGCTTGGGCAGACTTTGGTGGATTTTCAGTTCCTCGGCGGCAAGCTCGCGGCTTCCCGTGCGCCTGTACAAAGTAGCGAGCACATAGTGCGCTCGATCATGCTGCGGATCCAAACGAATGGCTTCCCTCAACTCCGTGATCGCCTGGTCATATTTTTCTTCCCATTGGAACGCTTTGCCGAGGGTGAAATGACGGTCGCTCACGCCCGGTTCGAGCTCGACGGCTTTCTGTAGTGCTTCGATCGCCGGCAACATCGACGTGCGGTTATCCGTCGCCAACCTCAAGTGTCCCATCCCTTTCAGGTAGTATCCCGTGGCGCTGGCCGGTCGAATGCCGATGAGCTGTTCGCCGAGCGCGATCAATGCGTTGCCGTCCCGTTCTTGCTCATAGCACTCGCCGAGCGCCTTGTACGCCGGCTCGAATTCCTTGTCAACCGCAAGAATCTGCTTGAGCACTTCGATGCCCGCCGGCCTCCGCTCCTCCAAAATGTAAGCCAGCGCCAACAAGAACTTGACACGCACCGAAGAAGGAAACCTTTCGCGCCCCACTTCGAACATGGCAAGCGCCGCTGAGAAAGCACGGTAGTGAATCAGGAACTGTCCGATATCTACCAGGAACTGCTTGTTGCCCGGATCCAGCTCCAGCGCTTTTTGCAAATGTTGAAGTGCTGATTCCGGCTGGTTGAGCTTGAATTCGATTTGTCCCAACAGGTTGTTCCAAGCGCCGCTGTTTTCCAAAGCCGGCCGAACAGCCGCCAGAACGGTCTTCGCTTCGGAGTACTGCTCTTGGCCGAACATCTTGTGAGCGTCCTCGGCGGAGCGGGTTGCCGCCACCTGCCAGGCGGCTTCAATTTCCGGATCCTGCTGTGCAAGGGTCCGAGCTTGACTCAACGCCTTAAAGGCTTCATCGTTCTTTCGCAAGCTCAGAAGAGTCGATCCCACGTTGAACCAGACCAACTCGTTGCCGGCATTGAGCCGGGCGGCCTGCTGGAAAACCGGCAGGGCCTTTTCTGGCTTCCCGGTCTCGATCAGATTAGCGCCGAGGTTGTTCCATGCGTGCCAGTCTTGAGGACGAAGCTTCGCGACTTGCTCGAACGAAGCGGTGGCGCGGTCCGGGCGGCCCAGGCGCGTCTCGCAAATCGCGATGGCCAGATGGGCCTGCGCTATTTCTTGGTTCCCGTCCACGGCCGCTGCCAATTCTCGCAACGAGGACTCGCAGTCGCCTGCACGGAAATGATCCAGGCCGCGCTGCAGGGCTGCTTCCCAGCCGGCTCCGAACAGCGTCGGCGCCGTGAGCAGCAGGGCAAGCACCATCCTCATCCGCGTCAGCCTCATGAGAAGACACCAGCCTGCATGATGATCATTTGACGCCCTTCTCCCGAGCGCTCGCGGAGGACGTTGCCCTGTGTGAGAACAGCCCACGACACTCGGAACTTCGCTTCATGGTGTCAGCAGATCTGCTTTTACTTCGAAAGCTCCTCAAGCAATGAGACTGCAGTATCCGCCAACTCCTTTGCCGAACCCTTGCCGAAAAGCGAGATTCCGGGTTCATAACCGCCTTCGTCCAGCGCTTCGTCGGTCGGAAGGTAGCACAGGAAGTAGCCGCCTATGGAATAGCCGCAAAACATGGTCGCGGGCAAGGATGATCGTCTCTTGACCTCGATCCCGATTTCACAGAAGGGTTCCAGGGGCGTCAGGACAAGAGCCGCTTCACCCAAAGTGATGACCTGAACGGGAATCTCGACCGCTCCCGTCTCCGAAAGCCGTTGCGCGCGTTGAAGCTGTAGCGCCGCTCGCTTGACCTGGTAGTGGAAGCGCTTGATTTCGTCCTCGTCACCATCCTGATGGGCAAGCCGAAGCTTTTTATCGAGGTCCTGATAAACACTTTCCAGCTTCTCGACCGGTTCAACCGGATGTGGTATGAGTCGCGCGACCCTGCTCCCGCTGCGGATCGAAATGGGTGTTTCCTGTCCGTGCCGCCATTTGTAGATGCCCAGCGGAGCCCCTGATTCGAGAACATTTTGGAACTCGAGGCTGCCTCCGGCTGTACGAATGCCTTCGGCGACCCGGCAGACCTCATATCCGAGACGTGCTCCGGCGCGTCGATAGACCGCCAGGTCGCCGGTGAAACCTTCCACGGGCCCGATGTCTCCCGTCGCACCCTGGAGAAACAGGCTCAGGCCCCCCAGGTTGCGCTCGACAACCCGTTTCATGGCGCCGGGATAATCCGGAGTGATCTTGTCGTTCTCATGGCCCATGATGGTCGGATGCATCGCGAAGTTCACCACGGTCGCTATTGGCATGCCGTCCGTATCGTCAATGCGAAAAACGACTACTTCCCGATCGACCGGACCTGCGGGGTTGTTGCCGGTGATGATTCGTCCGTTGCCCAGGTGTTGGCGGCGATTGATTCCGATGTCGGATCGTCCCTTGCCCCACCCCAAACTCGCGGGGCGCGCGTTCCTCTTTGCCTCGCCGGACGCTTGAGCCGCCCTCGCCGCAAACGATCTCTGGTATTCGAGAAACACCTCGCGGCCCTGTTCCATCCATGGCGTGTCATGCAACGGGACGGCAGAATGTGTGTGCGTCCACGTAACAAACACTCTGTCGAGCGAGACTGAGGATTCCCTCGCTGCCGCCTGCCGTACTTCGAGAGCCAACCCCTCGGTCAGCGTCGCCACGTCCAGGTTGAGGAGAACGACCTCAGAGGCGCCGTCCGAGAGATAGAGCGCCGTCGAGTACAGCTCCATGTCGATTCCCGCGGCAACCTGGTGCGCCGCGGCCCCCCAGTTCAAATGGGGTGACCCGACCGGAGGAGTGATATCCGAACGGCCTGCGCCGGCAGTGATGGTTCTGGCTCCGCTCATCGATTACCGCCTCTGAGTTTCCCGGTCGCTTCAAAGTCAACGCAACGATGCTCGGTATCCACGACCACCCGGTAAACCTCTCGGGCGCGCGGGGCGGTCACTTTGCCGTCGAGAACATCGGCAAGCACGGCTTCCGGATCTCGTTCCAGAGGCGGTCCGTACCCGCCGCCTCCGGGTGTGCGGTAGCTGATCACCGAGTCCGGCGCAAGATGCAGCGTAATTTTGGACGGCAGTTCCCTGGCTTCGCCGTCCGGGTCGAGTACGTACCGGGAACTGGCCCCGTTCCCTCCCCCGAACAATCCCCAGGGCGCATACTTGCGGTTGTCAGAAAACACCGTGAGCGTGGCCTCGTGGTCGGGGAATTTCCAATCGCGCCGGATGCCGAGGCCTCCTCGATAGCGGCCCGCACCTTCTGAATCAGGTATGAGTTCATAGCGCGTTATCAGGAACGGCAAGTTGTTTTCGGTTTCTTCGACGGCCGAGTTCTCGGTGTTCTGGATGTGGCTTTGAACGGCGTCCAAGCCGTCTTTGGTAGGCCGCGCGCCGTATCCTCCGGCCATCGTTTCGATGAAAGTGTAGTACTCCCCACTCTGAGGGTCTTCCCCTCCGCACGCCATGTGGCAGTTGATGCTTTTCGTGCTGGCCATCACCCGGTCCGGCATCGCCTCAGAAAAGGCACGGAAGGTGAGGTCGCACAGGCGCATGGCGACCTCCCAGCCGCCTACCACACCGACCGGAGCTTTTGCATTGACGACGGTCCCCTCTGGTGCGCTGACGTCGATCAAGCGGTAAAAGCCCTCGTTCGTTGGTATGTTGGGGTCGATCAGACACTTGATGACGTACGCCAGCGGCGAGTAGGTTTGCGTCAGCGTGGCGTTCATCGGCGAGTTTCTTTGCGGCGCCGAACCGGTCAGATCGTAGGAGACGCGCCCTCCCTGGATTCTGGCGGTCACCGCCAGCTTGATGGGCTCGTCGGTGATGCCGTCGTCGTCGAGAAAACATTCCGAGTGGTACACGCCCTCGGGCAGATTTGCAATTTCCTGGCGAGACCACCGCTCGGTGTAATCGATCAGCTCGTCCACGAACGTTTCAATCGTTTCCTCTCCGAACTTGCGAATGATTTCACCCATTCGCCGTTGACCTAATAGAGAGGAAGCGATCTGTGCTCGAAAGTCTCCCGCTGACTGCCGCGGGGAGCGGATATTAGCCAGGATCACTTGAAAGAGGTCCTCGACGATCTTCCCGCGCGAAACGAGTTTCGCCGGAGGCAGGATAATGCCTTCCTGGTAAAGTTCCGTCGATATGCAATAGCCGCCGGGGGCGTAGCCTCCGATGTCCACGTGGTGGGCCAGGGCAGCTACGAACCCTTGCAGCTTCTCATCGCCGAAATAAGGGGCGATCACTACGATATCGTTCAGGTGAACGCCCCCGCGGTAAGCGTGATTCATGACCAGTGCGTCGCCCGGCTCGAGCTTGTCCACACCGTACTGACGGATGGCATTGGGCACCATCCGTGACATCGACGCCAAGTGGACTGGCTGTGAAAACGACTGGGCGATGATCCGCAGCTTGGCGTCGAACAACGCGCACGAGAAATCCGCTCGCGTTTTGATGTTCGTGGAATAAGCCGCTTTGCGGAGCGCCGCCCCCATCTCGTCGGCGGCGGCATCGAATGCGCTTCGGATCACCTCGAAACGGATCGGGTCCATCTCCAGCTTCGATCTCTGCTGTTCTTCGTGGCTGGCTACGGTTGTCATCAGTGCGACTCTTGTATCATCAGATTTCCGTACTCGTCCACCGCTGCGCGGCAGCCCGGATGTATCACGGTCGTCGAATCCTTTTCTTCGACGATCGCCGGCCCGGGAACGGAATTGCCACATCGAAGACGATAGCGGTCATAGACCTTGCAGGCAACGCGCTTGCAGGCTTCGGAAAAATAGACCTGTCGCACTCCTTTGACGGCCCCGGCGCTGTCCTGCCCTCCGGTCGCGAGCCGCCGCAATTGAGGTCGCCGAATGCGGCCCAGCGCCGTCAGCCGCAGGTTCACCACTTCCGTCGGTTCGGAAGTGTCGGCGTAGCCGTAGGCCCGCTGATGAGCTTCGAAGAATGCGGCATTGAGCTTGCCTTCGTCGCCCGGCTTCAAATCTCGAGACGGAGCTTCCACCCGCAGTTCGTAAGACTGGCCGACGTAGCGCATGTCCACAGATCGCGAGAAGGAGATGTCTGACTCAGAAATGCCTTCTGAACGCAGCACGTCTCGCGCCTGTAGTTCGAAGCTCTGATATTCCTGGGTCAACTTGTCGAAATCGATCGCCTCCATCGGGCGGATATGGGCTTGGACGTAATCATGCTTGATGTCCGTCACCAAGAGTCCGAGCGCCGACGTCACCCCCGGGCTCATCGGGATCAGCACCTTGGGGATATGCAACTCCCGAGCCAGAGCATTGGCATGCATCGGTCCCGCGCCGCCGTAGGCGACCAGCATGAAATCCCGTGGATCAAAACCTCGTTGCACTGAAATCAGCCGTATGGCGCCCACCATGTTGGCGTTGGCGATCTCGATGACGCCCCGCGCCGCCTCGACCGGTTCGAGATCGAGCTTTCGGGCAAGATGTCCAATCGCGTTCACGGCCAGATCAGGATTCAGTTTGTGCTCTCCTCCCAGGAAGTACTCGGGGTCGATGCGGCCCAGGAAAAGATTCGCGTCGGTGATGGTGGGTTCGGTCTGGCCCTTGCCGTAACAGGCCGGACCCGGATCGGCTCCTCCGCTCTGCGGTCCGACTCTCAGTCCTCCGCCCGGATCTATCCAAGCGATTGATCCGCCGCCCGCACCGATCTCGACCAGATCCACCACCGGCGTGCGCACCGGGTAGCCTGCCGAGCGGTTCTCGGAGACTGCTGCGCTGCCGACTTCA
This sequence comes from Bryobacterales bacterium, assembly GCA_965204095.1. Lineage (GTDB taxonomy): Bacteria > Acidobacteriota > Terriglobia > Bryobacterales > UBA6623 > JAPPLB01. The sequence goes on from OZ241991.1 coordinate 549,529, forward strand.
AAATGGGGAACGATCTTGGGAACGCCTCCCTCCACCAAGCCTGCTTTCGCGGTAGTGCCCCCCATGTCGAAGCTGATGAGATTGTGTGGTCCCAGCAGGCTCCCCAAGTGAGTGGCCGCCGCAACCCCCGCTGCCGGACCGGACTCGATAAGATTGACGGGCTGTTGCCGCGCCACCTGAGACGACATGATGCCGCCGGATGAAGTCATCAAGTGCAGCCCGGCGTGGAGATCGATCTCCATAAGCCGCCGTTCGAGGCGCTCGAGATAACGGCTGACGATCGGCATTACCAAGGCATTGATTGCCGTAGTGCTTGCGCGAAAGTACTCCCGCATTTCAGGGCACAGGTCCGAGGAAAGGCTTACGAACACCCCCGGCATCTCTTCGCGGACAATCTCGCCCACCCGCCTCTCATGAGCCGGATTTACGTACGAGTGCAGCAGACACACAACGACGGCTTCGACCCCTTCCCGCTTGATGCGCTGCGCCACCTCCCGGACCTTCTCTTCATCCAGAACCGTGAGAACATCTCCGGCGAAATCGAGCCGCTCGGGCACTTCGAAACAGAGCGCTCGAGGGATCAACGGCTTCGGCTTGTCACAGAAGATGTCGTAGAGCTTGGGCCGGATCTGACGTGCGATTTCAAAAACATCCCGGAAGCCCTTGGTGGCGATCAAGGCGGCCTTGGCGCCCTTGCCTTCGATGATGGTGTTCGTGGCGACCGTTGTACCGTGCACGTTGTACGTGACGCTCCGTGCCGGGACTTTCGATTCCTCGAGAATGCGCTCGATGACATTAACGAAGCCCACGGACGGATCGCTCGGCGTGCTCGACATCTTCACCAAACGAATCTCGCCTGTCGATTCGTTCATCATTACGGCATCCGTGAATGTGCCGCCGATGTCCACACCCAATCTGAAAGTGCTCATTCCGAAACCTTCCAGGCTGGGACGCCCGACGCGGCGTTCGTCCCTCGTGTCTCGATCCAGGTACCCACGCACAGCGTAAGAACGGCAATGGGAAAACCAACCAGGATCGGGTCGAGCCGCCAAATGATCACGACCGATCCGACTTCCTGAACAGCCCCGAAAATCTGTAACGCGGCAACGGTCGTTGCTCCCAATATCATCGCGGCCAAGACCGTTTTCGGGGCTCTCCTGACAGCCGGGAACATCACGAGACCTACCAGAGCCGGCGCCACCGAAGAACCCATAATTCGTCCGCCCAGCCAAAACAGCTCGATCAGCAGTGGAACGAGATAGTAAATCAAGGCTGCCAAGAGGCCGATCAATATGACGTTGACGCGATACACCCAGAGCCGGCGCCGCACACTCGAATTCGGATTGATGAAGCGCTGGTAAATATCGAGTGTGAAGTTCGAAGCCAAGGTGTTGATCGTCGAGGATAGTGTCGACATGCTGGCCGCCAGAACACTCACGACGATCAAGGTTGCCATCTGACCGCTTGCTGACTCAAAAGCCACTTGGACAAAGGTATCTTCCGCAGCTATTGCTCTGTCATGGATCGCCACGCCGAGCAAACCGATCAGAGGAGGAACCATATACCAAAGGATTCCGAGAACTCCTCCATACAGGAATCCCTTCCTTGCCGTTTCCGGGCTGGACGCGGCGAATCCTCGCTGGATAATACCCTGGTATCCACACGTGACGGCGATACCGATAACAATCCACCCTAGGACCTGCAAGCCGCCCGCTCGTCCGAACTGGTCAAGAAGTATCGGGTCAACGCGGCTGCCGAACTCCGAGAGGCCGCCTAATTGCCCAATGCCCGAGAACAGCAACCCCACGGTGCCGGCCACAATGATGACGAACTGAATAGAGTCAGTTACCAGGACGGCCCACATGCCTCCGAGGAAGACATAGATCACCGTGACACCCAGCCAAAGAGCTTGCGACTCGATAGCGGAGATGTCCAGCAAGGCCATCGTCACGACGGTCAGAGCCCCGAGAGTGCCTGCCGTGACGCCCAAATCACGAAGGATAACCAGTATGAGGGCTAGTAACCGATATGCTGGACCAAAAAAACGCTCGAACAACTCGGGAATTGTTATTATTCCGGTTTCCCTAAGCCTGGGCACTACATAAAATCCGATCCACACCGTAACAAACAGGAAGGAGCCGCCTGCCCAATAGCTGCTTAATCCAAAATCTCTTCCGAGGGCGGAATTGCCTACCAGGGTCGTGCCATTGATCCACGTCGCCGCCACGGAAAAAGCGATCAACCATACTCCCGAGCGGCGCCCGGCCACTGCCATATCCTCGATGTTTGTTACTTTTCCCCGCCCCAGGATGCCGATGCCCAGCATCACGATGAGATAAACGGCGATCAGCCACCAGGATGCTTCCAGATTCTCCACCGGCTATCCCCGCAGCAGTGCTCCCCAGATCCAGATGTAGAGGAAGCCGCCCAACATCAGAAGAATCAACGCCAGCCATGGATTGAACCTGGGCGAAGCCACGCGGTCCATCAGGTCGAGCTCGCTGTCGTCGTGTCGGCCGCTGTTGGCAGACCGGGTAGAGTCGCCTGGTTTCAATGCAGTTTCTCCTTGCGGTCGGGTGACGGCTGAAGAGCACAGAGGACTGTTCTACAATAGCGCGCTAGGAGGAATGATATTGATGCTTTCTCAACATACGGGGCGATTCATTCTGATTTCCTTGCTCACGGCAACAGTATTGGGTGCACTCTCACAACCGCGGTACAAAGTCAAGATCGACCGATCCGTACGGCCCGTAATGCGGGACGGCGTGGAGCTTGGCGCGGTTGTCGTGAGGCCTGACGCGGAGGGTCAATTCCCCGCAATCATGAACTACACGCCGTATCGCACTTTGAGCCATGTCAAATCCTCCTACGACGAGGAGAAGTATAGCAACACCACTCATGGGCCAAGTTATTTCGCGGAACGCGGCTATGCGGTTGTCTATTACGACGTCCGAGGCACCGGCAACTCCGGAGGTTCAAGCCAGGACATCTACTCCGAGAAGGAGCAGAACGATGCCTACGACATGGTCGAATGGATTGCAGCCCAACCCTGGTGCGATGGCGGCGTCGGCATGTGGGGCTACTCCTATGGCGGAGTGGTGCAGTGGCAGGTCGGCATAAAAAACCCCCCGCATCTCAAGACACTGGTCGTGGGCTCCTCGAACGATGATGTATATCTCGACTGGGTCTATCCAGGCGGCTCGCTACGGCCGTACATGTTCGACACCTATTCCCCTCTGATGGCGGCTTTCAATTTTGCACCGCCCGATATCGACCTTGTCGGTCAGAAGTGGACCGAAATTTGGGAAGAGCGCCTCGCCAATAACCGACCCTGGGGCATTGGCTATATTACTCATCCGGTTCACGGCTCCTACTGGACCGACCGTTCGCTGCAACCCGACTACAGCCGTGTGAAGGTCCCCACGCTTCTTTGGAGTGGCTGGGCGGACGTCTACCCCACTCCGATCCTTCGAGCCTTCGCTAATCTCGAGGTTCCCAAGAAAGTCCTGGTCGGGCCCTGGGGGCACTGGTGGCCGGAGATGGCCGTGCCCGGCCCCCGGATCGACGGTCGACACGAACTGCTCAAATGGTACGACCACTGGCTCAAGGGGATGGATACCGGTGTGATGGATGAGCCCCCCGTGACCCTGTTCGTCAAGGAGTACAAGGAACCGGAACCCGCCATGTATATCGATGACAACGGGTTTTGGCGTTTCGAGAACGAGTGGCCACCGGCGCGCAACGAGAATACGCCGATGTACCTGCACGCCGATGGACTGCTGAGTAAGGACTCCTCCGCTTCGGCTCCAGAAGAGGCCGACCAGTACACCTACGATCCCACTGTCGGAGCGACATCCGGCATTTACTGGGGAGGGGGTGTCCTTCCCTGGGGCATGGCCATTGACCAACGCACTGACGAAGCATTGTCGTTGACCTACACGACGCCGCCTCTTGAAGAAGACGTGGAAGCGATAGGCGAGCCGATCGCTGTCTTGTACGTCAGCTCATCCGCGACCAGCGCCTATTTTCATGTCAAACTGACCGATGTTGCACCGGACGGCACTTCGAAGTGGATTGCGGACGAAGGGCTGCTTGCTTCGCACCGAAATTCTCATGCCGTCCCTGAACCCCTTGAGCCTGGCGAAATCTACGAGCTGCGCATCCCTCTCAAATTCGTAGCCTACGTGTTCCCCAAGGGGCATCGCATCCGGGTGGACATCGCCAGTGCTGACTTCCAGAACGCTTGGCCGGTTGCGGAAAAGGCCGTCAACAAGATCCATCGTGGAGGCCGCAACCCTTCATATGTCATCTTGCCCATCACCCCAGCTCAGGACCCGAAGCTGCCGACGCCCGAATTCAAACCTTCGCCGCGTCCTGCACCCAAGCTGGAGGATCTGAATACCGTAAAGCATGAGATCACCCGTGACTTGGTCAGCGACACCGTCACGGTTCACTTGATGGCGCAGAGGAATGGGAAAAGTGATGACGGCCGCAGGCAGACCGGGCGGTACATCTCCTCCAATTACACCGTTTCAAAGGCCAATCCGGCGGAAGCCTCGATGCGGGCCGGATGCAGGTTGACTCTGAACGGCCTGGAGGGAGAGATCATCGTCGAGTCCAGCGAAACACTGGTCAGCGACATTACCTCGTTCCGGTTCCTGACCCAAGTCGAGGTGACTGTCCAAGGTAAGCCGCACTTCAACAAGAGTTGGCGTGTCTCCGTTCCGCGCAGGCTTAACTGAACCAACGCCGGTCGAAGCCAGCGTACCTTTCCGTCTTCGAGAGAACACAACAGCCAGGTCAAGACGATCTTCCAATGCACCATGGGGAATAAAGATATGTCGGGCATGGCAACGCTCCGCCTCATCGCAACCGTCTTTGCCACAATCACGATCACCATGACCACTCAGGCCGCCGTCTCTGAAGCGAAATACAAGGTAAAGATCATCCCGGACGTTCGTGTGCCGATGCGCGATGGAGTGGAGTTGGCCGTCAAGATCACCCGCCCCGATGCCGAAGGACAGTTCCCGGGGATCATGGAGTACAATCCCTACCGCCGTATCGCCAAGCCACTTCCAGATCACAACGACGAGTACCCGCCACCTGTTCCCTACTTGGCCGAGCGCGGGTACGTCATCGTCCAGTTTGATGTCCGAGGAACCGGCAACTCGGGGGGCTACAGTACCGATATCTATTCCGACGAAGAACGCCAAGATGCCTATGAGATGGTCGAGTGGATCGCCAGGCAGCCCTGGTGCACCGGCAAGGTCGGAATGCTGGGCAAATCCTACAGCGCGGTCGTGCAGTGGCAGGTAGCCGTGCAAAATCCTCCTGCTTTGAAGGCCATCATCGTGCGTTCGGCCAACCACGATGTCTACACCGACTGGACTAACCCGGGCGGCGCCATCCGACCCTACATGTTTGAGAGCTACGGCCCCTTGATGACTGCCTACAACTTCGCCCCCCCTGACATCGACATCGTCGGCGCCAAGTGGTCGGAGATCTGGCAGGAACGCCTGGACGAGAGCGAGCCGTGGAGCGTCGGTTACATCGAGAACATCCTCCACGGCCCTTACTGGCAGCGGCGCTCGTTGCAGCCGGGCTACGACCGCGTCAAGTGCGCTGTTTTTGTGGTCGGCGGATGGGCTGATTGGTATGCAACGCCTCTCTTGAAGGCTTTTTCAAACCTCGACGTCCCCAAGAAGGCCTGGGTCGGACCCTGGGGTCATTATTACCCCGAGGAAAAGTTGGCTCTTCCAGGCCCGCGGGTGGACGGCCGCTACGAGTACTTGAAGTGGTTTGATTACTGGCTCAAGGACCTTGACACGGGCGTGATGGACGAGCCTCCAGTGACTCTCTTCATTCGCAAGTACAAGGAACCGGCACCGATCTATCTCGAAGAAAACGGTTTCTGGCGCAACGAGAGCACATGGCCGCTCGCCCGGGCGAACAATACTCCGATGTACTTTCAGCCTGACTGGGAGCTGGGGACGGAGGCGCCCGAGGAGGCCAGCGACACCTACGACAGTTTTGAGTACCATCCGGCCGTGGGTATCGCAGCAGGCAGGCACGGCAGGGGAAATATCACGCCCTGGGCCATGCCTCTCGATCAGCGAATCGATGAGGCATATTCACTCAGCTACACGACGGCACCGCTGGAAGAAGACACGGAGGTCACGGGAGAACCTGAGGCGACGCTGTACGTCTCGTCCTCCGCTGACACCGCCTACTTCGCTGTCAAGCTCTGCGATGTTGCCCCGGATGGCGCCTCCAAGCTCGTCACCGACGGTGGACTGCTGGCGACTCACCGCGATTCCCACTCCGATCCCAAGGCGATCGAGCCGGGTCAAGTCTACGAGTTGACGTTTGAACTGAAATCGACGGCCTATGTCTTCGAAAAGGGTCACCGCATTCGCGTGAACGTCACCAGCTCGGACTTCCAGAACGCCTGGCCGGCCGGCAAGCCGGCGGTGAATGCCGTCTACCGAGGCGCGAGGCATTCCTCGCACCTGACACTTCCGATCGTGCCGGCGCAGAATCCGAAACTGCCCGAGCCCGACTTCAAACCGTCACCGCATCTGGACCCGAAACTCGAGGACATACCGCGTCCCGAGCACACGGTCACTCAGGATCTCGTGAACCTTACCACCACCAGCAGCTTCAGCAGCCCGTCGGGCACACCGGTCAGAGGAGTCAACCGGTCGAGTTTCACGGTCTCACACAGAAATCCCGCTAAGGCTGTTATCCGATCCAGCTACGAGTTTCCCGTTCCGCTGCCCGGTTCTGAGGTGAATGTCAGCGCCCAGTCCACGCTTGCCAGTGACAAAGCCGCTTATCACCATATGGTCGAAGTCGATATCACGGTTAACGGAATGCGCCACTTCAATAAAAGCTGGTCCGTCTCAGTCCCCCGAAAGCTCAACTGAACCTTTATCACCGTGATTACTGTTTGCCCCTAACGTCGTCGTAAACTACACCCAGTCAATCAGCCTGACCAATACCAATCAATATTCCGAAGGTTGCCGGTTTGAGCCGAAACGTACTCCAGTTTTTCCGTACATTCGCGTTTTGTGCCCAGCGGAATAGCGGTATAATTGACCGAGACTTCACCCGAGACCGGAGGATTTCCATGGACAAGAACCTGAAACTTCGCCTACTTGTTCTCTTTCTTGGCGCTACTGCGCTTACGGTTGCCTACGAGGCCGCTAAAACGGAAGTCATGATGGCCGAGACCGCACAGCGGCTGATCGATTCTCTCGACAAATTCCAGCTTCCTGACACCGTCTTCAAGTTCGACACCCCGGACCGCACCAATTGGCACTACTTTCCCGAAGGCGGATTTACGCAAGAGTACGGCTATGGACGTAACGGCATCACGTTCGGCGAAATGGATCCCAAGCAACGCCACTTGGCGCATGGACTGCTCAGCAGCGGTCTCAGCAAGCAGGGCTATCTCAAGGCGGTTGACGTGATGACGCTCGAGGAGATTGTTCGTGTCATCGAAGACGACACGACAGGGTACCGTGACGCCGACAGCTTTCACTTCACGATCTTCGGGGAACCGTCAGCAACCGGCACCTGGGGCTGGCGCGTCGAGGGGCATCACCTCTCGCTGCACTACACGATCCAGAACGGCGAGTTGATTTCGACGACACCGACTTTTTTCGGGGCCAATCCGCATGAAGTGGCGCAAGGGCCGCACAAGGGCATGATCGCTCTCAAGGATGAGGAAGACTTCGCTGTCGACCTGATGAATTCGTTCGACGAGAAGCAGAAAAAGAAGGCCCTCATTGATGAGATTGCTCCTTACGATATCTTGACGATGGCGGATACTCGAGCCGCGCTGGAGGACGCCGGCAAGGGTCTGCCGGCTTCGGAGATGACGCCTCGACAGTTCGATCTGCTGATGAACCTGATCGCCGAGTACGCCCTCAACATGCCTGAGGAAGTCGCTGCCGCACGGATGAAGTCCGCTGAGGAAACGCCGCGCGATCAGCTTCTGTTCGCATGGGCGGGCCGTGTGAGTCGTCCCAAGCCGAAGCCGGTCGTGATCGGCGGCCCGACGACCGGAAACCGTGAGCACAACGGCAACTACTACCGCGTTCAGGCGCCGACGTTCCTCATCGAGTACGACAATACGCAGAACCTCAGTAATCACAGCCACTCAGTGTGGCGCGACTATAAGGGTGACTTCGGGCTCGATGTCCTCGCGATGCACCACCGCCGCTTCGACCATGGCCTGAGGCCGCAAGTCGAAGCCGCCGACTGATCTTTACAACTTTTGCATCAAGTCGTAAAGGCGTTCCCAAGTATAAATGCCCGTGTGGTGGCCGTCGGACCAGTAAATCTGGATGGCGTAACGTCCGACGGGGTCGATGCCGGCCGGGTGAACACCTTCGGCGATAACGCCTTCCTGGATGAGTTTGCGTCCCGTCAGTTCATCGACACAGTTGGCACAGGGACACTCGAGACGAAGCAGACGCGCCGGATAGACGGCTTCGGCGCCGTCCTTCCAGCGGATTTTGACGTCGTGTTCGTTGGCGCGGCCGATTTCGATTGGACGAGGTGGTTCAGGAGCACTCATTTTCGGCCTGCAACGCTTTCTGGAACGCTCTTCATCGACCTGAAACGGATTCGTCCGTACCGGCCTCCCGCAAAAGCCTGCCCAGATGTCGCCGAGCAAGCTTGTACATCCTATTCATGCAACAGAGCCCTCTGCACCGTCAGAAGGTGATTTTCACCAAATCGTCGGCTTCCGATTTGAGGTTGTGAATACTGACTTGCGCCGCCAGGTTCTGGGCGCACTCGGTGAAGGCAACGGCTGCCGGTGATTCGGGTTCATCGAGGACGATCGGCCGGCCTCCGTCAGAGGTTTCGCGCACCGTGGTCGCGAGCGGGACTTTGCCGAGTACGGGGAAGTCCCACTTGAGCGAGATGCGGTCCGCGCCACCGGCGCCGAAGATGAATTCGCGCTCGCCGGTCTTGCTCGATTCCCAATAGCTCATATTTTCGATCACACCCAGCACCGGTGTCTTGAGCTGATTGAACATGGCAACAGCCTTCTCGGCGATGTTCACGGCTACGGGCTGCGGCGTGGTGACAATGACCGCGCCGGTCAGCGGGATACGCTGACAGAGGGTCAACTGCACGTCGCCCGTCCCCGGGGGTAGATCGATTACGAGGTAGTCGAGTTCGCCCCAGTTCACGCCGGCCAGCAACTGCTCGACCATCTTTGCGAGCATCGGTCCGCGCCAAACGACGGCCTGCCCTGGCTGCACAAAGAAACCGGACGAAATGACCGGCACGCCGTGAGACACGACGGGCTGGATTTTCCCTCCGCTGGGCATGGGACGTTCCGTCGCTCCCATGATCATCGGGATGCTGGGGCCGTAGACATCAGCGTCGAGAAGACCGACGTCGGCGCCGGCCTGACGCAGTGCGACAGCGAGGTTAGCTGAAACGGTCGACTTGCCGACGCCGCCCTTGCCGGAGGCGACGGGAATGATGTTCTTTACACCGGGCAGCATTGCTCGACCGATCGCACCCGGGTTTGGGCGTACTTCGGCCGTCAGTTCTACTTCGACCGCCTCGACGCCGGGGATTGCTCGAACGGCATCCTCGGCTTGCTTCCTGAGCTCGTCCTTGACGGGACAAGCCGGCGTAGTCAGCTTCAAAGTGAAAGCGACTCGATCAGCGTGGACCTTGAGGTTCTGCACGAAGCCGAGGGAGACGATATCGCGGCGCAGATCCGGGTCGATTACCACCCTTAACGCATCTTGGACTGTTTCCTGATTGACCATCACGAACCTCTATCCGAAGCGCCTCACCTCAACTCGAGCCGGCTCATTGGCCGTCGCCCAGAGCACCAGATCCTTTACAAATACGTCCATTTGTGGTTCCTGGCGGAGCAAGTCCTGAATCGTCGTGCGGCTGAGCACTCTGTCGACGATTCGTTGGACGCCGCGCCACAGCGACCGAATCGAACAGTCAATCGCGTGCGTGCAGGTCTCCTCGTTGCCGCTGTGCTTGTCACAGAACTCGCCCTCGAACAACGGACTGCCGAGCACTCCGAGCGTCTCGCTGACGGTGATTTCGCCGGCCGGGCGCGCCAGGCGATATCCGCCTGACTGTCCGCGAACACTTGTGACGAGGCCTCCAGAGCGCAGGATGCGCATCATCTTGGCGGCATAGGGCGCCGAAATACCTTCCGCCCGGCTGATCTCGTTGATTGTCTGGCTTTCGTTGGGGCCGGCCACTGCCAATCTCAAAAGACAACGTAGGCCGTATTCTTCCTGCGCGCTAAAGTACATGTGTCACCAGCTTTCGCAAGGTCTATCCAGCTCACATCCGTTCACAGAATATTCAACTGCAACTTTGCTGCATCGCTCATCTTGTCGGGCGTCCACTGCGGGAAGAACGTGATGTCCACTTCGGCCGTCCTGACGCCCTCCGCCTCCTCGACCCTCCTTTGGACTTCCAACGGTAACGACTGCGCGGCGGGGCAGTTCGGGGCCGTCAGCGTCATCGTAATCCTGGCGTGCTCTTCGGCGTTGACTTCGATGGCGTAGATAAGGCCGAGCTCGTAGATATTCACCGGGATTTCCGGGTCATAGCATTCCTTGATTGCTGCCGCGACACGTTCCTCGACACTGCCGGGCGCGGGATTCAGCGGCGGGAACTCCTTCGGTAACGCACTGCTCGCGGGTGAGGGAGCCTCCGGCGAGGTGGTCGGAGTGGTGGCCACAGGTTGAGTAGTCCGCGGCGGCTCCAAGGGTGTGTCCGGCTTCGGATGTTCGGGCTCCCTGAGAATGCTCAGTGGGTTGTAATCTCTCATATCACTTGACCTACTCAGTCGAAGCTGCTTCTGTCTTGCCCGAGATCGCGTTCCTCATGGTGTGCCAGGCGAGAGTGGCGCACTTGACGCGCGCCGGGAACTCACTCACACCCGCGAATACGGCGAGCTTGCCCAACCCTCTCCCGTTGTGTTGCGGATCTTTCGGCCCAGTAATCATGTAGTGGAATGTTTCAAAGAGGCTCGCGGCCTGCTCGATCGTCTGGCCCTTGATCATGTCGGTCATCACGGACGCTGAAGCCGTCGATATCGCGCAGCCCGCGCCGTTGAACTTGACATCCCGGATCACGCCGTCCTCGATCTTGAGGAAGAGCTTGAGCTTGTCGCCGCAAAGCGGGTTAAAACCGTCGGCCGTGCGGTTTGCATCATTCATCGAACCGAAGTTGCGCGGACGTTTGCTGTGATCGATGATCAACTCTTGATAGAGGTCCTGCAAGTCCGACATCAGGCAAAAATCTCCCGTGCCTTGTGGAGCGTTTCGACCAACCGGTCGACTTCGGCGCGCGTGTTGTAGAAGGCGAAAGAGGCACGTACGGTGGCCGTGACGCCGAAGCGGTCCATCACGGGTTGCGCGCAGTGGTGGCCGGCGCGCACGGCGATCCCCTCACGATCAAGCACCGTGCCCAGGTCGTGAGGATGAATCGAGTCGAGGTTGAACGATTGGACGCTCGCTTTATGCTTCGCCGTACCGATCAAGCGCACCCCCTCGAATGCCGCGAGGCGCTCGGTGGCGTAGGCGAGCAGGTCTTCTTCATAGGCGCCGATAGCTTCCAGGCCAACGTTATTCACATAGCGCAGAGCGGCTCCGAGACCGATAGCGTCGGCAATGTTCGGGGTACCGGCCTCGAACTTGTAGGGCAAATCGTTGTAGATCGTCTTCTCGAAGGTGACATGCTTGATCATGTCGCCGCCGCTTTCGCAAGGGGGCATGGCCTCGAGAACGCTGCGCTTCCCGTAGAGAATACCGATGCCGGTGGGGCCGAAGATCTTGTGACTCGAGAAAGCGTAGAAGTCGCAATCGAGGCTCCGGACGTCGACTTTCATATGAGCCACAGCCTGAGCACCATCGATCAAGACCAGCGCACCGCGTTCGTGGGCGTGCTTGACGATTTCTCGGACCGGGTTGACGCTGCCGAGCGCATTCGAGACGTGGTTGACCGCGACGATCCTGGTGCGGTCCGAAAGAAGCCTCTCGTATTCGTCGAGAAGGAACTCGCCATCGTCATTGATGGGGACGATCTTCAGACGGGCGCCCTTCTCTTCGCACAAAATCTGCCAGGGAACGATGTTGGAGTGGTGCTCCATGGCGGAGATGAGGACTTCATCTCCAGCGCCGACGTTCGCACGGCCCCAACTCGCGGTGACAAGGTTGATCGACTCGGTTGTGCCGCGGGTGTAGATAATCTCTTCCGATTCCGCCGCGCCGAGGAACTCCTGGACGGCAGTTCGGGCATCTTCGTAGTCGTTGGTTGCGCGCTGGCTCAACTCGTGAATGCCGCGATGGACATTGGCGTTGTCATGCTCGTAATAACGGACCAGAGTGTCGATGACGGAACTCGGTTTCTGAGTCGTCGCGGCGTTGTCGAGATAGATGAGCGGCTTCCCATGCACCTCCTGGTGCAAGACCGGAAAGTCACGGCGCAGCTCTTCGGGATCGAGACCCACTGTTCGTTCAATGTCCAAGGTCGCAGGATGGGCGGTCATGGCTTGCTTGCTCTCTGCTGGACGAGCTTCGTCATCAGTAGCGATTCGAACCGGTCACGAACCGGGGCGAACTTCATGCGTTCGAGAAGGTCAGCGGCAAAGGCGTAGGTCAGCAGGCTGCGCGCCTCGCTCTCACCGAGACCCCGCGAACGCAGGTAGAAGGCCGCCTCGTCGTCGATTTGTCCGATCGTCGCGCCGTGTGAGCACTTGACGTCGTTGGCGTCGATTTCGAGTTGCGGCTTGGTGTTGACATCGGCGTTCTCGGAGAGCAGCAGGTTCTTGTTGCTCTGAAAGGCATCCGTCTTCTGGGCATCGGGGCGGACGATGATCTTGCCGCCGAAGACGCCGCGGGCATAACCGTCAAGGACGCCTTTGTAGAACTGGTGACTGGTGCAGTGCGGCATGGTGTGGTCGACGCAGGTGCGGTTGTCGACGTGTTGACGGCCATTGATCGCATAGAGGCCGTTCATGGTGCACTCCGAGTTTTCGTCTTCGAGCACGACCTCGACGTCGTTACGGACAAGCGCGCCACCAAAGGAAACCGAATGCGTCGTGACATTGGCATCGCGGCCCTGGTGAATCTCCACGAGGCTGGAATGGAAGGCAGACAGAGTTTCCTGCTGCAGTCGATAGTGATCGAGCCGGGCGTTGTCGGCCGCGACGATCTCGGTGACGGCATTCGTCCAATAGGGTGTGCAGCCGATCCCGCAATGAGTTTCGATCACAGCAGCTTCGCTGTCGCGTCCGGCGATGACCAGGACTCGCGGATGCGTGGCGGTGTCGGGGGCGTCGGCAGTCGAGACGAAAACCAGATGGACCGGGGCGTCCCAGGCACTGTACTCGGGGATGCGGACGACGGCTCCGTCACTGAACAGAGCACTGTTGAGGGCGGCAAGCGGGTTGTTGCGCTCGGTGCTGTAGCGTGCCAAGTGCGGCGCGATGACAGCGGGATTGTCCGCGAGGAGGAAGCCGGTCGTCGTGACGGAGGTCTTGAGGTCAGCGACGCTGGAGAGTGGCCGCGAGAACTGTCCGTTGACGAAGACGAGCCGATCGCCCTTGATCTCGTTGTAGAGGAAGGGCGCGAGATCATCGAGCGTGACCGTGCCGCCGTCTGCAATCCGAAAGGGCGTCTTGGCGATCGGCGCGAGATTCGTGTAGCGGTATTCCTCGTGCTTTGTCGTGGGAAAGCCCTGCTCGGCGAACTGTTGCATGCCCCGGTTGCGGCGCTCGACAAGCCAATCGGGCTCAGACCGGCGCTTCTTGGCGCGAGATCCGAAGATATCGAGGTAGGTGCTCAACTCTTCCGTAACAGCCGGCATCGTTATCACGTTCCCTATGCGCGGACAGCCAATTCAGGCCGGGCTCCGTTCCCAAGCCAGCCGTAACCCTTGTCTTCGAGCTCGAGAGCGAGGCTCTTGTCGCCGGACCTGACGACTTTTCCGTCGGCCAGCACATGAACGAAGTCGGGAACGATGTAATTGAGCAGACGCTGGTAATGCGTGACGACAACGATCGCCCGCTCGGGGCCGCGCAGGGCATTGACGCCGTCGGCAACGGTCCTGAGCGCGTCGATATCGAGACCGGAGTCCGTCTCATCGAGGATTGCCAGCTTCGGCTCGAGCAGCGCCATCTGGAAGATCTCGTTGCGCTTTTTCTCACCGCCGGAGAAGCCGACGTTGACTGCCCGTGAGACCATCTGGTTGTCCATTCCCAAGGAGGCCATCCGATTCTTGGCGATCGCCATGAAGTCGATGGCGTCGAGTTCGTCTTCACCACGATGCTTGCGAGCTGCATTGACGGCGGCGCGCAGGAAGTAGAGGTTGCTGACGCCGGGAATCTCGACCGGGTATTGGAACGCGAGGAAGATACCTTCGCAGGCACGTTCCTCAGGCGCCAGCTCAAGCAGATCCTTACCCAAATAGGTGACCGAGCCGGCAGTGACTTCGAAGGTATCCCGGCCCGCAATCACCTGGGCCAAGGTGCTCTTGCCGGAGCCGTTCGGCCCCATGACGGCGTGGACTTCACCTGAGGAGACGGAGAGGTTGATCCCTTTGAGGATCTGCTTGTCTTCAACGCTTACGTGCAGATTCTTGATTTCCAGCATGGTCTTTCTTATTGGCGCCTGCAGACTCGGCAGGCCGTGTCCCTACACTCGTCAGGAGCGGCTTGTCAGCCGACGCTCCCTTCCAGGCTGACACCCAGCAGTTTTTGCGCCTCGACGGCAAACTCCATGGGCAGTTCTCGAAAAACCTCTTTGCAGAAGCCGTTGACGATCATGGACACGGCGTCCTCGGTAGGGATGCCGCGCTGATTGCAATAGAAGATCTGGTCCTCGCCGATCTTCGACGTGGTGGCTTCGTGCTCGACCTGCGCCGTCGGATTCCTGGCCTCGAGGTAGGGGAAGGTGTGCGCTCCGCACTTGTCGCCCATGAGCATGGAGTCGCATTGGGAGAAGTTGCGCGCGCCCTGCGCGCCCTTCTGGATCTTCACCAGGCCGCGGTAGGTGTTCGAGCTTCGCCCGGCGGAGATGCCTTTCGAGATGATCGTGCTCTTCGTGTTCTTGCCAAGGTGGATCATCTTCGTGCCGGTGTCGGCCTGCTGGCGGTTATTGGTCACGGCGACGGAGTAGAATTCGCCGATCGAGTTGTCCCCGATGAGAATGCAACTCGGGTACTTCCAGGTGATGGCGGAACCGGTTTCCACCTGGGTCCATGAAATCTTCGAGTTGACGCCCCGGCAGGCACCGCGCTTGGTGACGAAGTTGTAGATACCACCCTTCCCGTTCTTGTCGCCGGGGTACCAGTTCTGGACGGTCGAATATTTGATCTGGGCGTTGTCGAGCGCGACGAGTTCGACGACAGCGGCATGGAGCTGGTTCTCGTCGCGCATCGGCGCGGTGCAGCCCTCGAGATAGCTGACGTAGCTGCCTTCGTCGGCGACGATCAACGTGCGTTCGAATTGGCCGGTGTTGGCGGCGTTGATGCGGAAGTAGGTCGACAGCTCCATCGGACAGCGAACGCCCTTGGGGACGTAGCAGAAGGAGCCGTCACTGAATACCGCCGAGTTCAGCGTTGCGAAGAAATTGTCCGTGAAAGGGACAACCGTTCCCAGATACTTCTCGACCAGTTCGGGGTGCTCCTTGACCGCCTCGGAGAACGAGCAGAAGATGACACCCATTTCTTCGAGCTTGCCCTTGAAGGTCGTCGCGACGGAAACGCTGTCAAAAACGGCATCCACCGCCACTCCGGCGAGCGCTTCGCGTTCGTTGAGCGGGATACCGAGCTTCTCGTAGGTTTCAAGCAGCTCCGGATCGACTTCGTCGAGGCTCTTGGGGCCATCCTTCTTTGACTTGGGGGCTGAATAATAGCTGATGGCCTGGTAGTCGATCGGCGGGTAGTGGACGTTGGGCCAAGTGGGCTCGACCATCGTCATCCAGTGACGAAATGCCTTGAGACGCCACTCCAGCAGGAATCCGGGCTCTTCCTTCTTGGCCGAGATCCATCGGATGATGTCTTCGTTCAGCCCGGGCGGCGCCGATTCGGCTTCGATGTCGGTGACGAAGCCGTACTTGTAGTCCTGGCTGGTCAAGACATCGAGATCGCTTGTTGAACTCATCAGGTCTCCAGGGCCGGCCGGAACTGGATCGGTGGTCTCCGTCCGGCAAGAGGGCAAGAAACTGTACCAATCAGTACGGTTTCGAACTTTCAGATTAGGGGATACTATACTTCGCTGTCAAGATTGGAGCCGGGGGGCAACGCGACATAGGAAGTTTCCCCTTCCGTGCAACAGAGGACCTTCCCCTTTCTCAGCATGAGGTCATTTGCGCCGGCTGCAGCGAAACGAGCCTGACGGGAGACGGGAGCCGCGGCGAACGCTGCGCTTCGTGTTTTCTCTCGCAGATGCGGGATTTTGTACACTTTTGTGGGATTTCACAGCTAACCTGCATTTCTCACCACCCGACGGCCGAAGCACGCGATACGACCGCCATGACTTCGTTGCGCTTGCTCGCCGTGCTCGACGTACCGTCAAGCGCCAAGCGGCGCGCGCCTCGTCCTGACGGCCCTCTCACGCACTTCGCCTCGCCACGTGGTGAGAAATGCAGGCTAACGGCGCTTGAATACTGGGCCCCACCGGGAAGCCGTGACCGGTCGGGGGGCGCGGCGGTCCGGTCGGCGGTTTTTCCTGGCTTGCATCCCTTTCGCACCCACGGCAAACCGAACAGCCGCAAAAGCCGTGATTCGCGTTTCGTGACTCGTGACCCCCAAAAGTCCATCTAGTCTTCTACATCGACGCGGTATTCCTCGATCACGGGATTTGCGAGAACGTCGTGGGCGATCTTGTCGACCTGTTCGCGCACTTCGTCCATGCCGCCGTCGCCGTCGAGCTTGATCTCGAAGTACTTACCCTGACGCACGTCCACGATGTTGCCGTGGCCGAGGCCGTTGAGAGTGGAGCAGATCGTGCGACCCTGGGGGTCGAGAACCGTTTTCTTGAGGGTGACGTGAACGACCGCTCGCATACTTTCATTCTAAGGTTACTTGCCGATACAGAAGCGAGAGAAGATGTTGGCGAGGATGTCGTCCACGGTCGTAGCGCCGGTGATTTGATCGAAACCCTGGAGCGCGGCGTACAAATCGAGAAGCAGCATCTCATGGGGGATGCCGTTTTCGACGGCCTCGCGAGCCTGATGCAGCGACCCGAGCGACTCCCGGAGAAGCGTTTCGTGGCGCAGGTTAGTGATCCAGCCGGCCTCTTCCTCGACGCCGGAAGCGGGCAAGACAGTGTCATGAATCCTCTTTCGGAGAGCCTCCATCCCCACTCCCGTGACAGCGCTGACCTGGAGATCGATCGCCGAATTGTTTCGAGAAGGGAGATCGACCTTGTTGCCGACAACGAGGCTCTTGCCGCGCTCGCGCGCCTCCGCCAGTAATTGCTTATCGGTTTCATCCAGAGGCTGCGACAGATCGATGACGACGAGCACGAGGTCGGCGTCCGCCAAAGCCTGATAGCTGCGTTCCACGCCTTGCACCTCGGCGACGTCGGTGGTGGGGCGGATACCGGCCGTGTCGATGAACTGGATCGGGATACCCTGAATCGAACCGACTTCGCTGACCGAGTCGCGAGTGGTTCCGGGCTGCGGCGTGACGATGGCCCGCTCACGCTCGAGCAGCCGATTGAAAAGGCTGGATTTGCCTACGTTGGGGCGGCCCAAGATCGCCAGCGTCAGTCCGCCGTGGACGACTTTTCCGTAGCGATAGCTCTCGACCAGGCGTTGGATCTCCGACTGAATGTCCTCAAGACGTTCAAGAAGCTGGTCGGCGGAAGCAACGTCAATATCATCCTCGGCGAAGTCGATTCCCGCTTCGAGCAGAGCGATCAAGTCACAGAGTTTCTGCTTGACGGGAGCAAGGCGATTCGAGAGAGCGCCCCTGGCCTGCTGCAGGGCGACACGGGCCTGATAAATGGTGGTGGCGTCAATGAGGTCGCGGATAGCCTCGGCCTGCGCCAAGTCGATGCGCCCGTTCAAAAAGGCCCGCCGGGTAAACTCACCGGGTTCAGCCAGGCGAGCACCGAGGCTGACGGCTCGTTCGACGGCGAAAGCGAGGATCGCGGGCGAGCCGTGGCAGGAGATTTCGACGACATCCTCGGCCGTATAGGATTTCGGAGCGCAGAACAGGGTGACGAGCACTTCATCGACGACGTTGCCGGCATCGTCGAGCAATGAACCGAGCAGGGGCCTTCGAACGGGCGCGGGCGCAGCGCCCGGGCGCCGGACAAGCTGTTCGGAGATTTCCAAGGCCTGCGGTCCGGAGAGGCGAACGATACCGATGCCGCCCCTGCCAGGCGGAGTGGAAACCGCGACGACCGTATCGTCGGGATGGATTGCTGGGTAAGCCCCGGAGCCGGACAACGTAGCTAGCCTGCATTTCTCACCAGCCGACGGTCGCAGCACGCGATACGACCGCCAGGACTTCGTTGCGCTTGCTTGCCGTGCTCGACGTACTGTTCAAGTACGCCTGTGCGCGCCCAGCGGCTCGCGCCTCGTCCTGACGGCACTCTCACACACTTCGCCTCGCCGGGTGGTGAGAAAGGCAGGCTAGCATTTCTCACCGCCAGACGGCCGGAGCACGCGAAACAAGGCCGTGATTCGTGTTTCGTGACTCGTGTTTCGTGAAAAACCTCAAAGGCCGTGTTGCGCGCGCCTTTTTCCTCCGCCCGGCTCGCGCCTCGTCCTGACGGCACTCTCACGCCTGCCTGCTGCAGGCAGGCGCTTCACCTCGCCACGCGGGGAGACATCCAGGCCAAGTCAGTTCGTCTTACCAGACTCTTTCGCGAGCCGGACCACAGTATGGCGGTACGGCGGGATGCCCTCACTTGTCGTGTAGACTTCGGGGTCATCACGCAGGGCCAGATGCAAGATGCGCCGCTCACGAGACGTCATGGGGTTAAAGCTGTACGCCATGCCGGTTCGCTTGACCATTTCGGCGGCTTTTTCGGCGCTCATCCGTAATTCTTCGATGCGCAGCAGGCGATAATCCCGCGCGTCGAAGATGATCCTGTAGCGATCTTCGTGCGGGACATGCAGCGCTTCGAGGGTGAGTTGCTCCAAAGCGAGAAGCAATTCACCTTTTTGAGCGAGGAGCAACTCGATGTCATCCCCGTCAAAACTCACGGTAATGTCCGGGTTGATGAACTTCCCGTCGTCTCTGCCCTCGTGGAGTTCGTAATCAAGGGAGAGTCTGGCGGCGGAAAGGACCGGCCCGAGAAACTGGTCCAACTTCTCAGCGATCTCTTCCTGCGCCCACGCCTCTCGCGACATACCTTTCTACAACAACCGGGCCTACTAGCCTCGAGACTTGCTCTTTTTCTTTTTTCGGCCGCGTGGAGCTTGTATCACAACCTCTTCGGATGAGAAACGGTTCTGAATCACCTGTTGCAGGACCGCAGCGAGGTTGCCCGTTAGCCAGAATAGCACAAGGCCGCTGGAGAACCCGTAGAAGAAGAACCCCATCATGAGCGGCATGAACTTCATCAGCCGCATCTGAGCAGGGTCCGCCGACGCCGTGGGAGGGCTCATGGCCTGCTGCCAGTACTGGGTGGCAACCATGGCAATGGGCAGCACGCGAATCGGGAGATGCTCATACGTCGACAAGTCCTGGACCCAAAGCCACTCGGCCTGGCGCATCTCGATGGCGACCGACAGTACGTTGTAGAAGCCGATGAAGAAGGGCAATTGCAGGAGCATCGGCAGGCAGCCGCCGAGAGGGTTGACGCCATGCTTCTTGTAGAGCGCCATCATTTCCTCTTGCTGCTGCTTCTTCTTGGGGTCCCGCATGCTGAGCCCTTTATACCGCTCGTTGATTTCCTTGACGAGGGGCTGCAGGGCTTGCATCTTCTTCATCGATTTCATGCTCTTCCACTTCAGCGGAAACGTGGCGAAATTGACGAAGACGGCTACCAGGATGATGCTCCAGCCGTAGTTCGAAACGATGTTAGCGTGCGTCCAACGGAGCATCCAGAAAATCGGCTCGGCGATAAAACCCCAGACCGTGCCGAAGTCGACGATCTCGGTAAGTTCGGGGCGGATGGGACCCAGAATATCGACACTCTTGGGTCCCACAAACACATCGAACTCGTTGCGGCCCTGCGCACCGATGCCCATGGCTGCGAAGTTCTGCTCGGACTCGCCTTCGGCCGGCACGATACTGACTGCCGAAGTCTCCAGCCGCAACTCGGTCTGTTCTTCAGGCGGCAGAAAGCAGGCGGCAAAAAACAAGTCGTTGATTCCCGCGAACGTGAAGGAGCCGATGTTGATGAGCCGCTCGTCTTCGGCGTCACTCGCCTCGTTTCGTTCTACCGAGAGTTCGACCGGATCGTAATAGAGCGTTGCGCTGCTGAGCGAGTTCTGGAGCTGTGCGGTATCGCCAAAACCGCCTTTCCATGTCAGCAGGTGGGACTGCGGCACACCGTTTCTGGTGACTTCGCTTTCCACCCGCAGGAGATAACCTTCTTTCTGAAAACGGAACACCTTGGCGGCGCTGATGCCGGAATCGGAATATTCGAATACAACAGCCGGACCAGCGGCCCCGAAGGCGGGTTCCCTGGTCATTACGAAAAGGGCATCGTCGAGTTCCGGCAGCGGACTGCCGCCCGGCAGGTCAACCTCGAAGGGGTATCCGTGATCCTCCGCTCCGCCCCTGTGGACCAGGTCGAGCTCACCATCCTGTTCGGCATTCTCGTAGTCCTTGAGGATCCAGCTCTTTACGACGGCGCCCTTGTTGGAGAAGGTCACCTTGAACACGTCCGTCTCGATGATGGACTCCGATTCGACCTTGGCGGCTTTGACCTCCGCGGCCCGAGACGAATCGAGCGTCCGATCAGGACCTCCCGGTGCTGTACCCGGCTCCTGCGAGAGCCCGTCCGGAGTGTCTGCCGGCTTGGAGGGGGCGTCCGAAGAGACGGCCTGTTGGGTCGTGGCCGGCTCATCCGGGGCAGGAGCAGGAGTCTCCTGCATATAGATATACGCCACCATCGCCATCGCCGAGAGCACCGAGGCGACCAGCAGCCGGCGCTGCATGAATTGTTCGTCGGTTTCTTCAGGCATCGGGCACGGGGTCGATTCCACCTTGCGAAAACGGCCGGCATTTGAGCAGTCGACGGGCCGCGAGGGCCAAGCCGCGCCGTGCGCCGTGACGCTCGACAGCCTCTCTGGCGTAGACCGAGCAGGTGGGATAGAACTTGCAGAACGAAGGCAGCAGGGGCGACAGCGCGGACTTGTAGAAAAGCAGGCAGAAGATGGCGATCTGCTGACCGAAGCTGCGCGGTTCGGCCGGATGGCTTCCGTTCGACACTTGGCTATCTTGAGCTTGCATTCTTCGCAGCTTGAAACACTCGCTGGACTTCCATCTCCAAACGCGACCAAGCGACGCCGGCGACCGGGCGCCGCGCGTGGAGCACTACCTCCAAGCCGTCCGGCAACTCCGGCCAGTGCCGCCGGACCGCCTCCCGCAATCTGCGCTTCACCCGGTTCCTGACAACAGCCTTGCCGATGGCTCGCGTGACGGTCAGTCCCACGCGGCCGGGCGCCGTCGTTTCCGCGTCTCGAACATGAGCCGTAAAGAGCGCGCTTCGGATGCGCCGACCCTGCTCATACACTCTCTGGAACTCAGCTCTCTTTCTGAGGCGCCGGGACTTCGGGAAGCGTTGAGAAACGGGGGCTCCGGAATCGAAAAGATCATTCGGAGCTGACGGTGAGCACATGCCGGCCCTTGGCCCGGCGATTCGCCAGCACCTTCCGACCACCGGGAGACTTCATTCTGGCGCGAAAACCATGCCGCTTGGCTCGCTGTCTTCGGTTCGGTTGATACGTTCGCTTGGGCATTGCTTTAGCGAGAAGCGGTCACACTCACCACCGCAAAACCGCTCGAAATCGCAGAAACCTTAGTCTATCAGTCGCTTGGAGAGCGGTCAAATAGCGGGCCAGGGCTGTCGGCGCAATCTCGAACGTCCTCCTTTCTCAGCACGGGTTCATTTGGAGTTGGCCGCATCGGAACCAGCCCGTAGGGCGACGGGAGCGGCGGCGAACGGCGCTCGTCTCGAGGCCGACCGAGAACGGCTGACGGGGCGCGGACACCGGCTCCGGGGGGAGGGGGGGGCCGAAGAATAGCGGGAAATGCCGGGAAATCGTGGGAAGAAAAGCATAAAAGCCGTGTTTCGTGTCTCGTGTTTCGTGAAAAGCATAAAAGCCGTGATTCGTGTTTCGTGTCTCGTGATTCGTGAAAAAGCCTACAATCCTGTTCCTGGCGCGGGGGCGGCAGCCACCACAGCGAGCACCGCGCCGACAGGAACTGGATCTCCTGGATTTCCTCCTCGCTGTCCTCATGCTACGCAAGGCAGGGCGGCAAAAAAAGACTGAAGGGCTTCAGTACCAACAGGTACCAAACGTGCCACGGGAAAGGCCATAAAAGCCATGATTCGTGTTTCGTGTCTCGTGTTTCGTGAAAACCATTCTCGGGGGCTTGGTTCGCTCCAGAAGAAATGTCTGACGGCCAGTGAACCTTAAAGGCCGTGTCTCGTGTCTCGTGGAAAGAATAAAAGCCGTGATTCGTGTCTCGTGATTCGTGAAAAACCCGTTGGCCGGGCTTGGGGTTGCTCTTCCTGGAGTCGCTGGAGGGACAGGGAAAAACCATGTTGCGTGATCCGTGTCTCGTGAAAACCTTACAAGCAGTGGCTAGCCTGCATGTCTCACCACCCGACGGCCGGAGCACACGATACGACCGCCAGGACTTCGTTGCGCTTGCTTGCCGTGCTCAACGTACTGTTCAAGTACGCCTGCGCGCGCCAAGCGGCTCGCGCCTCGTTCTGACGGCCCTCTCACGCACTTCGCCTCGCCGCGTGGTGAGAAATACAGGCTAGTGAAAGTCATGAAAGCCCTGATTCGTGATGCGCAGGGGCTTCGCCTCGTCGCCTGCGGGAGAAATGCAGCCTTGCGGAAGAAGCCGCTTTTTCGGTCACAGCCTTGCTTTCTCGATACGACTGCGCCATCTTCATAGATCGATGCGGAGGATGACGTCGCGGCTGCTATTGATCGTGTCCATGCTGTCGTGCGGCGCCTGGCGGGGCATCGCACAGGACGATCCTGCCGCCCGCCTCAGCGACGACGACCTGGAACACGGCGAACGGATCTACAAGGCCCAGTGCGCCCTTTGCCACGGTATCGACGGAGCCGGAGGAACCGGCCCGTCACTACAGCGTCCCGTGCTTCCCCGGGCGCGAGACAACAAGGCTCTGTACGAGGTCATCCGGGACGGCGTGAAGGGGCGCATGCCGGGGAGCTGGCTATCCGAAAGCGAGACCTGGCAGGTGGCGGGATACGTTCGCTCACTCGGCCAAGTGTCGGCGGGTGATATTCCCGGAGACGCATCGGAGGGCCAACGAATCTATGAGGCGAAGGGCTGCGCGGGCTGCCACATCATCTCCGGCGAAGGCGGCAGTCTCGGTCCCGATCTGACGACCATCGGCGACCGACGCGGCCCGCGGTATCTCCGCGAGTCGCTCGTCGAGCCAGGCGCCACGCTGCCCGACGGCCTGTTGATGATCGCCGCCGTGACGGAAGAGGGAGAAGAGATAAGGGGCTTGCGGATCAACGAGGACGTCTTCTCGATACAACTCCGCGATGCGGCGAACCGTTTCCACTCGCTCCGCAAGACGACGCTGCGCGAGCTGCGCCGCGAGTTCGGAAAGACGCTGATGCCGAGCTACCGAGAGTCGCTGCCGCCTCAGGAGCTTGACGACTTGATCGCATATCTCGCGAGTCTTCGGAGGAACCGGTGAAGTCCTCCGCGATCTTGCCGGCGGCGCTGATCTGCGCGCAATTCGCGATTGCGCAAGTGCCCTACGAGCGCCTTCGCAACGCCGATCAGGAACCGGGGGCGTGGCTGACGTACTCGGGCGCATACCACGGACAGCGGTTTTCCAAGCTGGATCAAATCAGCACCGAGAACGTCGCGGATCTCCGGCCGGCCTGGGTCTACCAGGTGGAGGGCTCCGGGGAGATCGAAACCACGCCGCTGGTTGCCGACGGCGTGATGTACGTGACGGAACTCGAGGCGCGGGTCACGGCGTTGGACGTGAGAACCGGGCGCCCGCTCTGGACGTATCAGCACGCCATGCCGGAGGGCGTGCTGAACATCGGGTTCGGTCGTACCAACCGTGGCGGCGCGCTGTTGGACGAGACGTTCTATTTCGGAACCCTCGATGCGCACCTTGTCGCTCTCGACGCGAAGTCCGGCACGCTGCGCTGGAAGACGAAGGTCGCCGAGAACAAGCTGGGTTACTCGATCACGGCCGCTCCGCTGGCGATTGACGGCAAGATCATCGTCGGGATCAGCGGCGGCGAAGCGGGCATTCGAGGATTTCTCGACGCCTACGACGCGGAGACCGGCGAGCGCGACTGGCGAACCCATACCATCCCCGGACCCGGCGAACCGGGCAATGACACCTGGGGAGGCGATAGCTGGAAGACGGGCGCGGGCGCGACATGGCTGACGGGCTCATACGATCCGGAGTTGGACCTGCTCTATTGGGGCACGGGCAATCCCGGACCGGACTGGAACGGCGATTCGCGCCCCGGAGACAACCTCTACACCTGCTCACTGCTGGCGATCGAAGCGCCTACCGGGAAATTGCGCTGGCACTTCCAGTTCACGCCGCACGACGTACACGACTGGGACTCGAACCAGATACCGGTGCTGATCGACATGCCGCTGGCGGGCAAGCAGCGCAAGGTCGTCGCGTTCGCGAACCGCAATGCCTTCTTCTACCTGCTCGACCGCGAGACGGGCGAGTTCCTCCTGGGGACGGAGTACTCGACGCAGACCTGGGCCCAAGGCATCGACAAAACGGGCCGGCCGATTCTGCTGCCCGGCAAGGAGCCGACGGTTGACGGGAACCTGGTCTATCTCAGCTTGCAGGGCGCGACGAACTGGATGAGCCCTTCGTACAGCCCGGTCACGAAGCTGCTCTATGTCCCCGTTCGCGAGATGGGCTCATACTATTTCAAGGGCGAGGCCAAATACGAGCCGGGCAAGGTCTTCGTGGGAGGAGGAGAGCGGCGGCTCGACGGCGACAAGGCGTGGGGTTCGGTCCGCGCGCTGCGGGCGGAAAGCGGCGAACGGGTCTGGGACTTCCGGACCCCTTCGCCATTGTGGACGGGCGTCATGGCGACCGCCGGCGGGCTGGTGTTCGGAGGCTCGAACGAAGGCAACTTCTATGCTCTTGACGCGTCGACAGGCAAACCGCTGTGGGACTTCCAAACCGGCGGCATCATCCGGTCGAACCCGATCTCCTTCCTGGCGGGCGGCAAGCAATACGTCGCCACTTCGGGCGGACGGGCCTACTACGTGTTCGCCCTGCCGTAGCTGGCGGGGAAAAAGCCGTGATTCGTATTTCGTGATTCGTGTCTCGTGAAAACCGTAAAAGCCGTGATTCGTGTTTCGTGTTTCGTGTCTCGTGAAAACCATTGGTGGGTAGACTGGTTCGCTCCACAAGAAATGTCTGGCGGCCAGTGAAGCGTAAAGGCCGGGATTCGTGTTTCGTGCCCCGCAAAAAAACGTAAAAGCCGTGTCTCGTGTCTCGTGAAAACCATTGGCGGGGGGACTTGTTCGTTCCAGAAGAAATGTCCGATGGCCGGTGACCCTTAACCTGCATTTCACGCCACCCGACGGTCAAAGCACGCGAAAAAAGCCGTGTTTCGCGTTTCGTTCGTCGGAGGAGTTCGACCGGGGTCGCCTTCTTCTCCAGTCCGCGCCGAGCAACCGGAAAAGCACGCCGCGCTTTTTCCTTGGCACCATGGGATTTTTTCCACCACCACGGGCTGCTCGGCCCGGGTCGGAGATTCTTGCGTCCGGCCCGGGTCTGCTGTAGGCTGGCTTGAAAAATGAGCAAACTCACTCGGATCGGCGTGGCGATCGACGGCGATCTCCTCGAGAAGTTCGATGAGCTGATCGAGCTGCGGGGCTACCCGAATCGCTCGGAGGCGTTTCGCGACCTGATTCGAAACGAGCTGGTCGAGGAGAGCTGGAAGTCACCCGAGAGCGAAGTCGTCGGGTCCGTGACGCTGGTTTACAACCACCACGTCCGACAACTGAACGACAAGCTTCTCGACCTTCAGCACGATCACCACGACTCGATCCTCTCGACTCTGCACGTGCACCTGGACCATGAGAACTGTCTCGAAGTGCTGCTCATCAAGGGCAAGGCGGCCGCCGTGAATGAGATTGCAAACGCTCTCATCAGCACGAAGGGCGTGAAGCACGGCCGGCTCACTCTGTCTTCGTCGGGCCGGAACCTCGAATAGCCTGCATTCAAGCGGCGATGCATCCCGACTGAACTGCGTTGCTCCTCGGT
The DNA here is from genome assembly GCA_965204095.1 of Bryobacterales bacterium. GTDB lineage: Bacteria > Acidobacteriota > Terriglobia > Bryobacterales > UBA6623 > JAPPLB01. The sequence goes on from OZ241991.1 coordinate 575,993, forward strand.
CACATATGTCCAATATGCTCCCTCGTCGCGCCTTGTCAGACGGGCGCCTCACCGCTCTCGGTGCTACGCGGGGTTTTACCACGGACTGCCAGGCTATCCCAACCCCTCATTGAGCGGATGACTGCGAAGCCGGGTCCGCGGGCCTCGGATCTCATTGGCTGCCGCCAAGCACCTCGACGACCTCGGCAATGACCTGAAACTGCCCCTCGTCCGCATCGGTCAGAACGATCGGCTGGAAGTCGGGATTGACCGGATTCAGGCTGATCTTCGTGTGACGCCAGGAATCTCCGTCGGCCACTCTCTCGCTCTGGTAGCGCTTGACCGTATAACGCTGCCCGCTCTCGGGGTCCGTATCGTCACGCATCTGAACGAGCACGTTCTTGCCCTGGCGCGCGCCCTCCACCGGGGCCCGAAAAAGGCAATAGGCGCCATCGGGAATGGCCGGCTCCATCGACTTTCCCACAACTTGGGCTACGAACATGCCGCGCCGCAGACGGCGTCTCGACTCCACCGTCACCCAATCGAAGTCATCGTCTTCGACGTGCTGAGCATTGCTGAACGCGCCCGCAGCGGCCTTGAGCGGAACCAGAGGCAGGCATGTGTCATATCGTTGCTCGACCGGCGGTTCGACGAGCTGCAATGCCGGCGGCAGTGCGCCCGTCACCTCGCGCTCCGGGCCAGCGTCAATCCTCAAGCGCCGGTACGCTTCCGACGACATCCAACTCGTCACCACATTCTGAAACGATTCGTCGTTCATGAACCGCACGAAGATATCCTCGTTCTGGTCCATGCGTTCAGCAAAGAGATTTTTGAGCAGACCCTTGAACACCAACTCGAACTTGTCTCCGGGGTTCACTGCCGCCGCCTGCCGCACGCCGTCGCTCGTCATCGCCGCTTCGACGACTTGGTCAAAGAAGAGCTGGTCCGCCTGGTTGAAGTCCGTACCGAAACGAGCATTCACGATGTCGATGAGTTGCGAGAGCGGGACCGGTTGCGGGCGCGCCAGTCCGGTCCCGACCTCGGTCGGCCCATCGAGCGGCCGCGCTTCGCCCTCCGCGAGCGAGATGGAACCTTCGCTGATCTTCTGCAGCCGGTAGTACTCAAGCTGCACCTCGTCATCGAAGCGGTACTCAGGTCCGCTCTTGCGGCGCGGCAGCTTGGCCGCAAGGTGGCGGAGGAACACGTACAACCGCTCCAAATCGGAGTCCTGGTACGGTATCACCTGGCTCAGAAACGCGTACAGGTTCAGGAACGCATGAACCTTGCCGCGCCAGTCTTCCGCCTCTTCTTCTTCCTTGTCACGGCGGATGGTGAAACGCGACACCGCCGGATCAAGCGCGGCATTCATGTCCCGGTGATCCGATACGCTCTGCCGCCTTTTCGGCTTGAAATAGACCTCGCAGAACCGATCGACCTCCTCGTCGAGATAGACCCCCGACGCATCCAGCTCGGCCTTGATCGCGTACATACGAGCGGGGTCCACTTCCTCGCCCATCTCGGCGCCTTCGTAATAGGCTTTGAACGCTTCCTGGATCTCCTCGCGGTCGTTCACGAAGTCGAGAACGAACGTGTCTTCCTTGCGCGGATGCACGCGGTTCAGCCGGGACAACGTCTGTACGGCCTGGATGCCCGCAAGTCGCTTGTCCACATACATCGTGTGCAGGAGGGGCTGATCGAACCCGGTCTGATACTTCTCCGCGACAAGCAATACCTGATACTCCTGGCTCGCGAACTTCTCGGGCAGTTCCTTTTCGGAGATGCCGTGGTTCATGCCCGGCTCGGTATAGGTCACGCCTGCGAGCCTGTCGTCCTCCACTTTGCCGGAGAAAGCGACCAGCGACTTGATGGCGTAGCCCTTTTCCTGAATGTAGCGGTCGAAGCTCTGCTTATAGCGAACCGCTTCGAGGCGCGAACCCGTCACCACCATCGCCTTGGCCCGGCCGCCGATCCTGTGCCCGGTGACGGCCTGGAAATGCTCGACCATCACTTCGGTCTTCTGCGCGACATTGTGCGGATGCAGCCTCATGAACCGCGCCAGCGCCCGCGCCGCCTTCTTGCGCTCCACGTTGGGATCGTCCTCGCAGGCCTTGAGCAGCCGGAAGTACGTCTCGTAGGTGGTGTAGTGCTTGAGCACGTCGAGGATGAACCCTTCCTCGATGGCCTGGCGCATGGTGTAGCGGTGCGCGGGGTTCCCGCCGCGGCCGAACACGGCTAGCGTCTTGTGCTTCGGCGTGGCGGTGAAGGCGAAGAAACTCAGGTTCGCCTGCCGGCCGCGCTTGGCCATGCTGCGGAACAGCTCCTCCATGCTTTCACGGCCTTCCTCGACGGCGCGTTTCCTGGCTTCTTCCCTCAACCCCTCGCCCCCCAATACTTGCTTGAGATCGGTGGCGGTCTCGCCGCCCTGGGAGCTATGCGCCTCGTCCACGATTACCGCGCAGCGTCGGGTGGGAAGGACACCGGTTCCCTCCTCGCCCCGGTCCTCGGCCATTTTCAGGAGTTGGCGCGACACGAACGGGAACTTCTGAAGCGTGGTGATTACGACCGGAACCGCGTTTTCGAGAGCTCGGGCGAGCTGCTTCGAACTCTCCTCGATCTTCTGTACCACTCCTCGCTTGTGCTCGAACTGGTAGATCGTGTCCTGGAGTTGCTGATCGAGAACCACTCGGTCCGTCACGACGATCACGGTGTCGAACACGCGCTCGTTCGCGTCGTCGTGCAGCGAGGCCAAGCGGTGGGCCAGCCATCCGATCGTGTTGCTCTTGCCGCTGCCCGCTGAGTGCTCGATCAGGTAGTTGTTACCGACTCCCTCATTGCGGGCCATCCGAACCAGTCTGCGGACAGCGTCGAGTTGGTGGTAGCGCGGGAAGATCATCGTCTCGACCTTGACCCTGCGTCCCTGGTCGTCGCGCTTCTCTTCGATCTGCAAGTGAATGAAGCGGGCGAGGATGTCCAGCAGACTGCCGCGTTGCAGCACCTCTTCCCACAGATAGGCCGTGCGATAGGTCCGCCCGACCGGATCGGGCGGGTTGCCGGCCCCGCTATCCCGGCCCTTGTCGAAGGGCAGAAAGCGGGTCGCATTGCCGGCCAGCCGGGTCGTCATCCGCACGCACTCGGTATCGACCGCAAAGTGAACGAGCGCGCGCCGCTTGAACTCGAAGATCGGTTCGCCAGGGTCGCGGTCGCTCCTGTACTGGCGTATCGCGTCGTCTGCGGTCTGCCCGGTCAGCGGATTCTTGAGTTCCAGCGTCACCACCGGAATGCCGTTCAGGCTCAACGTGACATCGAGAGACTGCTCGGAGCGCGGCGAGAAATGGAGTTGACGGGTCAGGCCCAGGCGGTTGGCGGCGTAGCGGGCTTCGAGTTCCGGATTCAATTCGTGGGCCGCCTTGAAGAAAGCTACGCGGAGCGTTCGGCCGTAGCACTTGAACCCATGCCGGAGGGTGGCGAGCGAGCCGTGAGCGTCCATCCACTTGCACAGGTCCGAGAGCACCTGCTCGCCGGTCTTGCCGCCCAGCAGCCTTTCCAGCTTGGCCCACTCCTTCGGCTGGGTCTCGCGGATGAAAGCCAGGACCGTCTCGGGAAAGATCGCCCGCTCGCGGTCGAAGCCGTCTCCGGCAACGGGCGCATAGCCGTTCGCCTGCAAGTGCGCCTCGATGACGGTTTCAAAGGCCGTTTCGCTCGTGCGTTTCATCGGCGTATGGCCGGACCGGACGGGACGCAGAATGCAGTCATGTCAATCCGTTCCGCCAATCCTGTAGATTTGCCGACGGTGTCCGACGACGTGAACCACAATTCTGCATGCCTCGGAATCGCGTGTGCAGGAACAACGGTAGTCACCCACCCGCAGTTTACAAACGCCCCTCCAGCGACCCGTCAAGGTTTCGACCCTGGCGGTTTCCGCGTTTTCGGACAACCACTCGATCTTCGCCGCAATACGCTCGGCAACGGCTGCATCCAAGCGGCGAAGATCCGCCTCGGCCGCCGGCGTCCATGCGACCGAACAGGTCACTACGGCGCCCGGAGCCTCTCGACGACTTCTGCATGGCTGATCGTCTCCCCGCCAGCGTCGACATCGGCGAGCGAACGACCGAGCCGCTCGGCCGCCTCCTCGCGCAGCGCAAGACCGCGGTCCGGATCGTCGAAGATCTCTTGCACGATCTCAGCGAACATGCCTCGGCAAAGTTCCCTGAACTCGCCTACCGTCAAGTCCGCCATCTTCTGATTCGTCATCGCCTGCTCCTCTTTCTTAGAGCTTCGCACGTCAACACCGAGGTGTCGACGTCTGCGATGCTCATTCGCCGCGCCCGGCGAGGAATCTCGCCAGAGCGTCGGGCCTTCGTTCGACCGGCCGGAATGTCCGCCTCGGGATCGACGGGGGAACCAGGGAGCCGCTGCGTTCGAGGTCTGTCAGGCGCTCGTCGAGCGTCGGCGTCGGCCCGATCGAACGGATCTCCGCCACCGGTTCCCCTTGATACGAGACGGTGACGGTCATGCCTGCGCACACCTGCCGAATAACCTCGGAAAATCGCGCCTTCGCTTGGTCGATCGAGTAGTCGAGCGCCATGGCGTCACCTTAGCTGGTCAGACTGGTCATGACAACCGCGAGCAGAGGGACAGGCATCGGCGGCGACAAAATGCCAGTCGCAGCATGAGCGGGGCGCTAGACGCAATCTCATTCCCCTGTACCCTTGGAAGGAAATATCACTATGGCTATATCAACATCGGGGATGTTTCCCCGCGCAAAAGTCTTTTCGAATAGTTTTACCGGCTCGTCCAGCAATTCGCAGTGGTTAAATGCATCCTTGATTCCACCGGCATTGGGGTGATCGGAAAATATAACAATGCGAGCATCGCTGCTCGGATTATCGAAATCCAAAATGTTTCTTTTAGGTTGTGTTTCCATCCACGGGGTTCCAGGAATAAAGGGATGGAATAGGCCGTAGATTTTTTCGGCCAACTTAGAATCTTGATGGTCGACGTATAGAATCGCTACGGAGAGCTTGAGTGACTTGCCCAATTCCCTTCCACATGCGAAGATTCTCCAACGCCCATGATCTCTCTTGAATGTCCGGTACTCACCCCGAAGTTTAGATAGCTCCTCATCTTGTTTTTTCAGCTGCTGTTTATATTGATCGCTCAGAGTTTCAGCAGCACGTAACGCCGCCTGTGTAGCTGCCGATTGTTCCTTTTCGTTTGCAACCTCACGTCTGTATTGGTCCCGATCATCCTGCGCCTTTGACAGATTGCGCTTCAACTCTTCCAGCTCGTTATTCAGATCATCGGCCACTGATAGCGAGGGTAATTTGCGCCATACAGACAGCAAGTGTGGTTTCCAGCGAGAGTATGTGAGAACAAGCAGCCCGGATAGAACCAAGAAGGCGCGAGCGATCCATGAGGCGTCGAGCCACTCCAATAAGGGAGTCATTGTGCGCCCCCACAAGGCGAGGTCGCCTGGAACCCCTGCCAATCCGATGATCTCAGATATGCAGATGTAGGGCCACTTGAACACTTTGAAAAAGACTTTGAGTTGTCCAGCCATAAGACCGCCATGCTAGCAACCCTCTCGGTTGCGTCAAGAGATAATCTCCGTTGTTTTGTTGCTAATTGATGATCGCCAGTGTATCTTCCAGAACTCATAACGGTTCATGTCGGTTTAGATAGAGAATTCGCAACTCGCGGCCCGTGATATTGATTTCCTCTATTTCCTCGTCACAGTGAAACCTGTAGCGCTCGCCGACTTCCAAACCGTCCAGACTAGGGCCTGCATCCCTGATCTTACCCGACCGTGAACCTTCGTTTGTGAGCAAGCCCCATAACCCACTTCCACGGTTAAATCTCTCGAATGTCCCCTCCAAGGTAACTCGCTCACTGCCCAAATTCGTGACACTCGAGAGAATATCTACCAGCGGGCCTGCCTCGGACTGTGAAACTGCGCGGTTGCTTGGGCGTTCCGACTTCGGCTCAGCCCAGGAGTAGCGCAACCCTGTTTTTTGCTCTACCAAGAAACGCAAGAGCTTCAAGTATGCCCCTGCCAAGTGCCCTCGATGTTCCTTTACAACGTTGAGTGTTCTTTCAGGGTTCGCGGTATCCTCGAATAAAGCATCAACTCGGTGCAGTGCATCAGCAAGCTCACTGCCTCCGAACAAATTCGGCATACTTGCTGCTTCAAGAACGATCTGAAATGATCCGGCAGCCGCTGGAACGACGACGTCCATCATGTCTTCGTCCGGTTGCCGATAGCGATTCCTGTTTCCGCTCGTTGCTACTCTGAACGCGTATTTGACCATAGCCTGAACGCGATGCAACATCTCTGCGAGTGTATTCGCACGGATACGGTGTTGCGTCGCCGCCTCTGGCGGTTCCGCGGCGATCTCAAGAACGAGATTTTGGCGTTCTCGGGCTTCCCTGAGGACAGAATTGTCTGAAGGGTGGTAGTGCAACACAAAGCCGGCGTCGGGAAGAAATCCACTATCCATGAGAGGAGTATGTAGGTGTTCAAGTTCAAGTGGATGCTCCAGGTCTGAATTCACTGCCGCCAGATACTGTTCCTCCTTGTCTGCTTCGATAAGCAATGACCGTAGATCAATCATGCCGGAACGGAACTGGCGTAGCTGCTCAGGGGCGACACCGGCCACGAGATAATATTCATTTGTGCGATCTGTTTCCACCATGACCGCAACATAGTGCCCGCCAATCGCATCGCGGGCCTCGAAGACCTGCGGTCCGTCGTAATAGAAAAGCGTGTTGGTGTGCCGGATGGTTTTCATGGGACTACTACGCAATGCGCAAGAATGTCGAAATCTGCCAGCGGCCACCACGTGTGATGCGACGGTTGACCGGTCTGTTGAATACTACCCGCACCTACTCCAAGCCGCACACTACAGGGGAGGCGCTTTCGCATACTCGGCAGCCTCAGCACTCGATCAAGGTCTTCGCGATTAGCAAAGACCGACAATCCGCGAGACTGACACTCCGTGATCTTGGGGAATTGGCGAAAGGGCTTTTTCGCGCGTTGTGACTTGAAGTCTTCCTCCGTTGGAGGATTCGTCCTTACCAGCCGGAAAACTTGCCGCGATGCGGCGATTTCTTCAGCGCCGTCGGGGGGGCATCCTTCGGGCAATGGCTCTCGGTATCTCATGAGTAGACTTTGGTATCAATCTCACCGGTCACAGCTGCGGCGATTCGGGCGGCGCGACGTTCTTTGAACAGGACTGTGGTTCGTTCCGTCGCGGCACACAACTCGTCCAACCTGCCAGTCTCATTCGCTATGTGAGCTACAATCTGGCGCTGCTCGTCGAGCGGGGGCACAGGAAGTGAAACCGCGAAGAAGCCTTCCGGATAGAGGCGAAGCCGGGATGACCATACACCCTTTGAGTATCGAGTTACTTCCTGAGAGAAGACCGGCAAACGCACCAAGGCGTCGACGTAACTCGGATGAAAACGCGGGACGGGCTCATAGACGTTGTAGGCCGGACTAACGATCCCGTTCACGGGCGACACTCCCATCGCGCCCATCCATGCCCACAATGTGTTTATTACCAGATCGCCCGAGAGACAGATCTTGTATCCCTCAGTCGTCTTCGCCTCGAACATTTTTACGTCCTTCTCCGAACGAGGTGTCACACCAGTGAGGTGTGACACGGTGAGGAGTTCTTCTTCGCCCGAATCAGAACGTTGATCGCGCTCTTCGAATAACCATCTTGCGCGCTCAGTATTCCAATGCGCAGGAATCTCGCCCAGCCATGGGATGCCGGAGTCGCGAAGCGGGACGTTTGGGTCGAGACCGCAGGTGACGGCTCGGGTGATGAGCGCCCGGCGCTTCTCGGCCAACAGCGCGAGCACGCGCTCCTTCTCCGCCAGCAGAGCATCCAGCCGGGTGGTCTCACGGTCGAGGTAGTCGGCGATGGCGCGCTGCTGTGCGGGCGGTGGAACTGGTATACGGTAATCTCTAACAAAGTCTTCCGGCACACGCTTTTGGCCGGCGGCACCGAACATGGCGGCCTCACCAAGTTTGCGGAAACGATCGCTCGCAGTGATGTAATACAGGAAGCGCGAGTCGATCTCACTGCTGGGCGTCAATACGTGGAGTTCGGTGGTTCCAAAGCCAACGCCGGTCAATGTCCCATATACGAGGGCACCTTTGCCATTTTCAAAGCACGGCGTGATCTTTGCCACCAGGACATCGCCGTCGAAGAACTGCGTATAGCCGTTCCGGACGTCGTCAATGTCCCGGGTGATCGAGTGGTCAAGCTCTCCCTGTTCTCCGATATTTTCCATCGGCAAGAATGTGACCCGCGTTGAGCCAGTCAGGACTTTCCGACGCTCATCCGAAAGGCCACGCTGCGTGAGGAAGCGAAGACGCCTCCCGGGCCATATATGTTTGCAAGCATCGTTCACTCCGTCACCTCCCGGAGCAAGCGCATGATCTCCTCTTCCGCCCGCTTCAAATCCGCATCAATCTCTTCAAGAGGCCGAGGCGGCGTGTACTGGTAGAAGTAGCGGTTGAAGTTGATCTCGTAGCCGACCTTGTCCTTCCTGCGGTCCATCCAGGCATCGGGCACGTGAGGCCGCACCTCGCGTTCGAAGTAGGCGTCGATGTCGTCCTTGAGAGGCACGTTCTCGAAGTCGCGCAGCGCGGGATCGGGCTCATAACCGCTGTCCCGCCCGCCTTTGGTGACCGGCGTGGCCTCGGGGTCCGTCTGCGTGAAGACGCTGCGGAAGAGTTTTTTCTCAGGGACCTTCCAATACGATTTGCGCGCATGAAGCAGGTCTTCGATGAGGCTCCATACCGTGTTCCAGTCGCGCTGCGGCTCGCGACCCAGCGCCTTGTCGACGGCCTGCACGTCATCTAGCAGATCCGTGCAGGCATCGAGGAAGCGGGCCTTGTCTTCCACGGTCATCCGGTAGCGCAGGCGCAGGGGCCGCTCGACGGTGACGCGGGTGTAGCCGAAGTCGGCGTTGTCGAAGAGCTTCGAGCGACCGTTCTGCTCGAAGCGGCCGTAGAGGCGCACGGTCTCGTCGATCTGTTTCCGGGAGAGGTGGCGGCGCTTGTCGCCGAGGCTGCGCTTGTTGTCCTCGCCGCCGCCCGCGGTCCACACTTCGCGCGCGTCCAGGAGCTGAATCCTGCCCTTGCGCCGCCGTTCCTTGCGGTTGGTAACGATCCAGACGTAGGTGCCGATGCCGGTGTTGTAGAACATCTGCTCGGGCAGGGCGATGACGGCTTCGAGCCAGTCGTTCTCGATGAACCAGCGGCGGATCTCGCTCTCGCCCGAGCCCGCTCCGCCGGTAAAGAGCGGCGAGCCGCTGAAGACGATGGCGAGCCGGGAGCCGTGCTTGAGATCCCTGGGGCGAACTGGCTCGCGCTTGTCCCACATGTGCTGCAGGAAGAGCAGCGAGCCGTCGTTCACGCGCGGCAGCCCGGCGCCGAAGCGGCCGTCGAGGCCGTCCCGGTCGCGCTCCCGCCTGATCTCCTTCTGCTGTTTCTTCCAGTCCACGCCGAAGGGCGGATTGGTGAGGAAGTAGTCGAAGGTCTCCCCGGCGAAGCAGTCTTCGGTCAGGCTGTCGCCGAAGCGGATATTGTCATCGTCGCCGTTGTGGTCCACCTGCTTCATGAGCATGTCGGAAGCGGCGGTGGCGAAGGCGCGCTTGTTGTAGTCCTGGCCGTAGACGAACAGCCTCGCCGCGCGGTTGTGTTCGCGCAACCAGTTCTGCGCCTCCGCCAGCATGCCCCCGGTGCCGCAGGCCGGGTCGAGCAGCTTGCGGACGGCGCCGGGCGTAGCGAGCAGTCGATCGTCCTCGATGAACAGAATGCTCACCATCAGGCGGATGACATCGCGCGGCGTGAAATGGTCGCCCGCGGTCTCGTTGGCCAGCTCGTTGAAGCGGCGGATCAGGTTCTCGAAGATGAGCCCCATCTGCTCGTTGGGGACCGCAGCGGGGTGCAGGTCGACATCGGCAAACTTCGAGACCACGAGGAAGAGGATGTTCGCTTCGCGCATCTTCTCGATCTCGTTCTCGAACTCGAAGAATTCGAAGATGCCGCGCACGTTCTTCGAGAAGCCGTTGATGTAGCTGACCAGGTGCCTCTCGATGTGGTCCGGATCGCCCTTGAGTTTTTGGAAGTCGAGGGGCGAGCGGTTGTGGAAACGCTGGCCGGCGGCCAGGTCCAACCAGGTCTCCAAGGCCTCACCCTGGAACTTGGATTCCCGCCTTTCGAATTCCGCCAGAACCCTGCCCTTCTTCTTTGCAAGCACACAGTCGAAACGCCGCAGCACGGTCATGGGCAGCATGACCCGCTCGTACTGCGGCGGCCGGTAGGGACCGCGCAGCAGGTCGGCGATCTGCCAGATCAGGTTGGCGAAGTAGCTGTGGTCAGGCATCGCGCCTCTTCATCGGCCTCCGGTAAATCTACGGGATTCGTTTACAACTGTAGAACGCGGCCCGCTTGATGCCGAGGCAGGCCGCAATGCAGCCGCGACAGCGGCCACATCGAAAGTCAACCGAACTCGGATGCTCGGAAAGGAACACGAAACGCGCCGGGAACCAGTATATCGACTCCCAAAGAATTTCCAACGCCTTCGATGTTGCAACCAGGAGCGCAAAAAGCCGTGTCGGGATAGACGCAGCAGCGTTACCTGCGGCCGGCCGCAGGCATCAATGCCGCTAGGTGAGCGAAGACTTTCTTGTCGAAGAAATCAGGGGCCTTTTGTCCGGAGTCGATCGTGGGGAGAAAGCCCACCGAATCACCGCGTATTACAGGTCGAGGCCCTTGGCGCCAGCCGCTGGTTCGCGTTGCGCCGAGTGAGTTTTCTCAGCAGGCGGTTTTTGCGATGGCGCAGTTCGGGTGAGGGCTCGTAGTCGAGGGCCTGAGCCGTGCAGCGCAACGCCTGGTCCAGGTTCTTCTCGTGGTGCTCGAAATGCTTCGCCAACTCCTCGAGAGCGGCGATGCGGTAGTCGTTTCCAACGTCGGCCAAGTCGCGGCACATCGCCAGCATCCGATCACGGCGCCCACACCTCTTTTCGATCATGGCCTTCTCCCAGAGGGCCCGGAACAGGCTCTCGTCCGGCAGCCCGGAGTCGATAGCGCGGCGATAGAGCTCGCCGGCATCGTCGTGCGCCTGTCCGCGTTGCAGCCAGCGGGCGAGGCCGAGCATGTCCTCACCGTGGCGGAGGTCCGCGTCCGCCGGTGAGGCGAACGCAGGCAGCACGACCCCCGTCAAGCAAGCCAGCGTCACGATATCCATCACATTGTGGTGGAAGAGCGGGACCAGGCGGAAAGCCTGGCGGGTCCGCAGGTACTCGAAATAGTAGTAGGGAATCAACTCTCCGGGAAGATCACCCTCGCGGAGAAAGCCGAGGACTTCGTATTCGAGGTGCGTCAGCTTGCAGCTCTCCATGCGCAGCTTCCAGAGTTGGCGCGCGCCGTGGAGCAAGTCGAGGTGGTGCAAGCGCCCGAACGGGAACGGCTTGCGCGCCAGCCGGTAGCGGGTCTCCAGCAGCGGAACATCGTAGGCTTTGCCGTTGTAGGTGATGAGCACGTCCCGCCATTGCAGGAACTCGGCGAGCGCCGCGAGCATGGCGGCCTCTTCGTCGTAGTCGCGCATGAAGAAGAGGCGCACCCGGAAGCCGCCGTCCTCGATGGTTCCCACGCCGACAAGAAACGCGCAAGTGCCGGTCCCGCCGGCCAGCCCGGTGGTTTCGGTATCGAGAAAAGCCCAGCGCGAGGGTTCGTGAGGCGGAATTCCGCCGCGGGAAATCGCGCCGAGCCACTCGCCGGGCAATGCCGCCAGTTTTGCGATCTCGAAGCCGCCGTGCCGCTGATGTCCGGGGTAGAAACGTTCCGAGAGGAAGTAGCGGCCCCATTGGTTTTCCATCACCTCTCCGTCGAGCACCTGCTCGGCGTCGTAGCGCTCGGGCTGTTCCTGCTGAAAGTAAGGAAGCGGGCCGGAGGAGGACTCTCCGTTCTCGCCCGACGGTGGAACGGGAGCGGCGCCGGGGTCCATCCGGCCGCCCTTGACGCGCCGGATCTGCCTGCGGAGACGTTCGAGGTCCTGTTTAAGAATCGGTTTCATCGTATAGCAAAAAAGAGGCTTTTACAGGCTATTCTCAACTTTCCGCAACGCTGTTCCGTCACGCGTTGCGGGCCGGCGTCAATTCGTTCAGGAACCGGGAAGCCACCTCTTTCGCTTTCTCTCCCACCTCGCCGAGAGGACCCACGCACGAGGGACAGCCCGCTTCACAGGTACAGGAAGCGAGCAGATCCCGGGAACGCCGCAACAGTTGATCGTGCATGCGGTAGAGCGGCTCACTCTGGCCGATGCCTCCGGAGAAGTTGTCATAGAGATACAGTTCGGGGTCCGACTCCGGACCGGCGCGGTCCACGCTGCTGCTCGTCGCCACGCCCAGGTCACGCGGGTCGCACATCAGCAACAGCGATCCAACCGTCCGCAAGACATTGCCCAGGCCCACGAGCCCGCTGCGACTTTCGGCGGAGCTGTAGTCCGTGAAGCCCAGCAGAAACGCGTGGGGAAACGTCAGCCGGAACGCCGTAGTGTGCATCTCCTGCTCAGGCATCGAGAGCTTCCCGGCGCCGACATTCTCGGCCGTGTAGAACTTGAGTTTCTTGAAGCCCACGATCTGACGGTTGATCCGCACTTCGCCATAGCTGCGGGCCGCCGGACCCAGCGTCTCGCTCTCGAAAGTCTCGATGACCTTGACTTGCGTATAGTCGATCGCGTCGGTGTAGTAATTACAGTCGACGTTCTTCACATAGGCTTTGCGCTCCTTGTAGTCGAACCGCTCTACGTGGAAGAGCCGGCCCTCGTGAAGATAGATCGCCTTCTCATAGAGCGTCGTCAGCGCGGAGTTGAAGTCGACCTCGCCGATCACGTTCGGCTCGCCGGTGATGTCGACGACCACGAAGTTGTCGCTCGTGACCGTGCGCAGGCTGACCGCATCCGCGGGATACGACTCCGATGTCCAGTGCCAGGAGTTCCCGGCATGATGCAGCAGCCCGGCCTCTCCCAGGAACTCGCAGAGGCCGGCCGCGGGATGCGGACCGAACGTTTCGCCGTCCTGGACCGGCAACTCGAACGCCGCGCACTTGACGTGGCTGATGAGGACTTCCAGGTTGTCGGGATTGATCTGGGCGTGCTCGGGCGAGGCGTCGAAGAAGTACGCCGGGTGCTGCACGATGAACTGATCCAGAGGCGCACTCGACGCCACCAGCAGAGACAGGGAAAGCGACTGCCGCCTCCCCGCCCTGCCGGCGCGCTGCCAAGTCGAAGCGATCGTCCCCGGATAGCCTGCCATCACGACCGTATCGAGCGAACCGACGTCGATCCCCAGCTCGAGCGCGTTCGTCGCGACAACGGCCCTGACCTCGCCTTCGCGCAGTTGCTTTTCGATTTCTCGGCGTTCCCGCGGCAGGTAGCCGCCCCGGTAGCCTCGCACCGACTCCGGCGGGAGCGCGTCGCGTTCAGCGGCGTCCTTGAGGTAGCGCACGAGAATCTCGGTCGCCAGGCGGCTGTTGGCGAAGACCAGCGTCTGCTGTCCGCGTTCAAGGAAGCTCGACGCCAGCCGGCGGGTCTCGGCGATGTAGCTCCGGCGAATCCCCAACTGCCGGTTCACGACCGGCGGATTGTAGAACGCGAAGAAACGCTCGCCCTGGGGAGCGCCGTTCGATTCGATTTCCGACACCGGTTGCTCGAGCAGCTTCCCGGCAAGCTCTTTCGGATTGGCGATCGTCGCCGAACAGCAGATGAACAGGGGCTTCGAACCGTAGAAATCACAAATCCGCCGGAGACGCCGAAAGAGGTTGCCGACATGGCTTCCGAAGACGCCGCGGTAGATATGAAGCTCGTCGATCACGATGTAGCGCAGGTGCTCGAAGAAGCGCGCCCACCGCGTGTGATGGGGCAACACCCCGGTGTGCAGCATGTCGGGGTTGGTCAGCACGATGTTGGCTCGTTGCCGGATGGACTTGCGGGCATCCCGCGGCGTATCGCCGTCGTACGTGAAGGCCCGAATGCCGCTTCCCATGCCGGAAATGAGGCCTTGCAGCTCATCGAGCTGGTCTTCGGAAAGCGCTTTCGTAGGGAACAGGTAGAGCGCGCAGGTATCGGGGTCTTCCGACAGCGCGTTCAGGACAGGCAGGTTGTAACAGAGTGTCTTTCCGCTCGCCGTCGGCGTGGGGATGACGACGTTCTCGCCGCGGGCAATCTTCTCCCAGGCTTCGAGTTGATGAGAGTACAGTTGCCGGATTCCTCTGGCGGCGAGGGCCGAGCGTAGCGGCGCACTCACCCCGGCCGGAAGCGGGCGGCAGTCCGCCTCGCGAGCCGGTTTGCGCCACAGCGCCGTGATGGGCGAACCCGGCTGCTTCGACCAGTCCTCGATCTTCGCGACGGCTGTCTCAAGGGAACGATCCTGCCGCACCAACGGATTGCGAGGCGCCGGAGGATTCGGATCGACGAGTTCAAGGGAAAGATTCACGGGAGGCGGATAGTTCTCCTTTTATTCGCCTTTCTAGTGTAGCCGAATCCGGGACTTGCCGGCAAGCGGGGGAAAAGCCGTGTCTCGTGATTCGTGTTTCGTGTTTCGTGGAAACCATTGGCCGGGGGACTGGTTTGCTCTACAAGGAATGTCTGATGGCCGGTGAAGCGTAAAGGCTGGGATTCGGGGAAATTCGTTTTTTTTTCGTGTTTCGCAAAACACAAAAGCCGTGTTGCCGACGGGGTGGCTCGCGCCTTGTCCTGGCGGGCTTCTCACGCACTTCGCCTCGCCGCGTGGTGCGATGTGCAGGTCAGTTCTGTTTGCGATTCGCGGCGGCTGCTTCCGTCGACTTCTGCAGCAGCAGTTCCCAGAGGCGGTCGACGTGATGCTCGCGAGTGTGGATATTGCCGATCGCGACACGCAGAGCAACCCGCTCGTGGAGCACTGTGCTCGAAAGGAAGAACTCGCCGCTATCGTTGATGGCTTCGATCAGGCGTTGATTGACGGCATTCAGATCTTCCGAATCGACGGACGGCGGACGGTACCGGAAGCAAACAGCCGAAAACGGCGCCGGGGCCAAGCGCTCGAAGTCGGGATGCTCGTCGACACGCCTGGCGAAGCCATCGGCCAGCCGAATGTGCTCGCGAAGGTTCGCGGCCAGGCCTTCTCTCCCGAAGTAGCGCATCACGAACCAGAGCTTGAGGGCGCGAAACCGACGGCCGAGCGGCAGGGCGTATTCCATGAAGTTGACGGCGCGCTGGTCCTCTTGGCTGCGCAGGTAATCGGGAACGAGCGACAGCGCCTGCCGCAGTTCTTCGGGCCGGCGGCAGTAGAAGGCCGTCAAGTCCATCGGCGTGAACAGCCACTTGTGGGGATTGAAGAGGAACGTATCGGCGCGCTCGCAACCGTCAAGGTAATGCCTCTTCTCCCGCAGGATGCCGGCAGCGCCCGCGTAGGCGGCGTCCACGTGCAGCCAAAGAGAGTGGCGCGCCGCGATGTCGGCCAGCGCCGGGATCGGGTCGACGCTGGTCGTCGAGGTGGTGCCGACCGTCCCGGCGATACAGAAGGGCCGGAGACCTGCCGTCAGGTCGGCTCGGACCCGGTCCTCGAGCAGGCCGGGGCGCATGCGGAATGCATCGTCGACGGGGATTTTGCGGCAGTTGCCGCGCGGCAGTCCCAGAACGAGCATCGCCTTCTCGATCGACGAGTGCGCCTGTTCCGACGTGTAGAGAGTCAGCTTTTCAAGCTCGAACGGCTGTCCGGTCGCGCGGGCCTGCTCGCGGGACGCTTCGCGCGCGGCGATGACCGCATGCAGGCTGGCCACCGAAGCGCCGGCGAGGGTCATGCCGAACCAGCTCGTTGGAAGCCGCAGCCACTCGAGGAGCCAGCGCAGAGTGACCTGCTCCAGTTCCGTCAACGCCGGAGAGGTTTTCCACAGCAAGCCGATGTTGTTGAGGCCGGCGATGAGCGCTTCCGCCAAGACACCCGGCATCGCTCCGCTCGTCGCGAAATAGCCCATGAAACCGGGATGGTTCCAGTGCGTGACATGCGGCACGATCTGCCGTTCGAAGTCGGCCAGGATACGGTCCATCGGCTCTCCCCGCTCGGGCCCCGATACCGGCAGGGCATCGACCAGGGCCCCCGGCTTGACGCCGGGTTGGACAGGATATCGCTCGGGATGCTCGATGTAGTCCGCGATCCAGTCGACGACTTGGCGTCCGAAGCGCCGGAACTCGTCAGCCGGCATGTCGCCGACGAGATTCCGCAAGGCCGGCTCCGTCGAGCCGTCCGAAAGATCCAGCGGGCTTTCGGCTGTCGAGAAACCGTTCCCGGCCGTCTCGCCCCTGACGTTCACGGCAGTGACTGATGGATCGTCCATTGCGGCAGACACCTGTTCTCAGCATAGCGCGCGACGGAAAGAGATCGAGAAAGCTTGGATCAGGGGGAAATGCGCACTTGTGCGCACAAGTGCAAAAGCGGTAACCGGGCACGGGACCAAGTCAGGGTTTGACCCGGGCCATACTGAGGCGGTCGAGTTGCTGTTCGCGGCGGGAGTAGTTGGCTTCGTAATATTCGCGATAGGCGCCTGAGCGCACGCGCTCCACCCATTCGGTGTTTGCGCAGTACCAATCGATGGTCTGCGCCAAGCCCTGATCGAACTCGACCTCGGGAGTCCATCCCGTCTCGGCTTCGAGCTTGGCGCTGGTGAGGGCATAGCGGCGGTCGTGGCCGAGGCGGTCTTCGACGGTTTGCAGAAGGCTTTCGGGCTTGCCGGTGGCGGCGAGGATCCTCCTGACCACTTCGAGATTGGGCAGGGCGCAATTGCCGCCGATGTTGTAGACCTCGCCGGGACGCCCTTTCCGGACAAGCGACAGGATGGCGCGGCAGTGGTCATCGACATGCAGCCAGTCGCGGACCTGCTGTCCGTCGCCGTAAATGGGGAGCGGCATGTTTTCAAGGGCGTTGGCGATCATCAACGGGATGAGTTTTTCGGGGAACTGATACGGCCCGTAATTGTTCGAGGCCCTGGTGACGATGACCGGCAGCTTGTAGGTCGTGAAGTACGAGAGCGCCAGCAAGTCCGCCCCGGCCTTGGAAGCGGAATAGGGACTGCTGGGGCGGAGGGGAAAGTTTTCGTCGGCCTCGTCCGGGGAGTCGATGCTTCCGTAGACTTCATCGGTCGAGATATGGATGAATCGCTCGACGCCGTGGCGCCGAACGGCTTCCAGCAGGTGAAAGGCGCCCGTGACATTGGTGTCGATTACGGGCTTGGGTGCGAAGATGCTGCGATCGACATGGGACTCGGCGGCGAAATGGACGACGGTTTCCGGCAGGAAGCCGGCGACGGCCCGTTCGGTGGCTTCGGCGTCACACAGGTTCGCCTTGACAAACCGATAGTTATCGTGTCCGGCGACGGATTCGAGGTTCTCGAGGTTCCCGGCGTAGGTGAGCGCATCGAAATTGAGGATTTCCGCGGAAGGGTCGCGCGCGAGCACAAGCCGGATGAAAGCGGAGCCTATGAAGCCGGCTCCGCCCGTGACGAGCAGCCTCATTTGTACTGAGTCTCCCAGTCGTAGTTGATGCCGGGGTGGTCGTAGGGAAGGCGGCCCTCGTCTTCGGGGTTGTAGTGCCTGTCGGTGACGTACACCAGCATCGCCGGGCCTTCTCCGATGACCTTGTAGCCGTGGGCGACGCCCGGCGGAATCAGGATCCGCCAAGGCCGCAGGACCCCGGCATAGAAGGTGTTGCGTCGGCCGAAGGTGGGCGAGCCGGTCCGCAGATCAGCCAGGGCCACCTGGAACATGCCTTGGACGGGCGCCCAAAAATCGGTCTGATGCAGGTGATAGTGGAACGCCTTGATCGTGCCCGGATAGCTGAGAGCCGCGGAAACCTGCGTGGATTCAGCGGGGAAGCCGGCGGGCAGCCCCTGTCCAAGACGAATGATTTCAGTAAAATAGCCCCTGTCGTCCGGCCAGAGGCTGTAGTGCTCGACTTGCACACCGTCGATCCGCTGGGCCGAGTCCGGTTTCGTAATGAGGTCGCCGATGCCTTTCCGGCATTCGGGAGCGGAGAGCTGCAGAGGGGCGTTCTCAGCGGTGATAGCGCGGCCGGCTGGCCGCATGGGTCGAGGTTGGCTCGCCATGGAAGCTTCCCCAACGATGGTATCGCAAAGCGGGTGCTGACAAGCGGGATCAGGGCGAGGCCAGTACAATCATGGAGTTTTGGGGAACGGGCGGCACGTCCGCGCCCGTTGACAGGAAGAGGGGTTGTTCGTGTCTGAAGGATCGAGTCGCCGGCAGTTTCTGTTATCGGGCATAGCTGCCGGAGGATCGATGATGATGCCCCCGCCGGCACGGTCGGAGAAGAGCTTTGCTGGAGCGGGCAGCGAATGGCGCTTCTACGGCGGCGACCAGGGCGCCTCGCGCTACTCGCCGCTGGACCAGATCAACCTTTTCAATGTTCACCGCCTCAAACCGGCCTGGATACACCATACCGGGGACAAGCTCGATCGCCCGAAAACCATGATCCAGTGCACGCCGATCGTGATCGGTGACGCCATGTACCTGACGACGGCCCGCCTGCAGGTTCGGGCGCTCCATGCGGCGACGGGAGAAGTGCTTTGGAACTTCGATCCCTACGCGGGACAGAGGTCATCACGGGCGCGGGGCGTGAATCGCGGTGTGACGTACTTCGAAGACGGCAAGGACAAACGGATCTTCGCGGCGATCCAGGCCAAGCTGTTTTGCCTCGATGCACGCACAGGCGAGTTGATCAAGAGCTTCGGCGAGAACGGCGTCGTCGATCTGAAGCAGGACTTCGACCGCGACATGGAAGGCCTTTTCTACAAGTGCACGAGCCCACCGGTGATCTACGAAGACCTGATTCTCGTCAGCGGCGGAGGCGGCGAAGGGCCGCGGCGCGAGGGTCCGGGACATATCCGCGGCTATGACGTGTACACCGGCAAGCGCCGGTGGATCTTCCATACGATCCCGTTTCCCGGGGAGTTCGGCTACGAGACCTGGAGCCCGGACTCGTGGGACGTCAACGGCGGAACGAACAACTGGGCCGGCATGAGCCTCGATACCGAGCGAGGATGGCTATTCGCCTCGATCGGGTCGCCGTCGTTCGACTTCTGGGGCGGCGACCGCATCGGCGACAACCTGTTCGGGAATTGCGTCCTGGCGCTGGACGCGAAGACGGGGAAACGTGTCTGGCACTACCAGATCGTGCGGCACGACGTATGGGACTACGACCTGGCGGCGCAACCTTCGCTGGTGCAGCTCCGAAAGGGGGACCGCCTGGTGGACGCCGTGGTGCAGACGACGAAGATGGGCCTGCTCTTCGTGCTGGACCGCGAGACGGGCGAACCGCTATTCCCGATCGAGGAACGGCCGGTTCCGGACAGCGACTTGCCGGACGAAAAGCTGGCCGCGTCGCAGCCGGTTCCACTCAAGCCCGCGAGCCTCTGCCGGCGCGAGTTCACCGAAGACCTCGTGACGGACATCTCACCGGAAGCGCACCAGTTCGTCCTGAAAAAGTTCCGGGCGGCTCGAACGGGCGGGCTGTACACGCCGCCTACCAAGCAGGGGACGGTGATCTATCCCGGGTTTAGCGGCGGCGTCCTGTGGGGCGGCATCAGCTTCGACCCCGACCGGAACTGGATGTACGTCAACTCGAACGAGACGACAAACCTCTGCACGATCGTCGATGGCAAACCGGAGGACAAGTTCCGGTTCACTCATGCGGGGTACATCCAGCTTCTGGACCCCGAGGGCTACCCGGCCATCAAACCGCCATGGGGCAAGATGAACTGTATCGATCTGGATTCCGGTGAATACGTTTGGCGGGAGGTCCTCGGGGAGCATGCCGAGCTGACGGCGCGCGGGATTCCGAAAACAGGGACGCTCAGCTTCGGAGGCTCTGTGACGACCAAGGGTGGATTGGTGTTCATCGGCGCCACGGCCGACCCGAAGTTCCGAGCCTTCGATGCCAAGAGCGGGGCGGAGGTCTGGGAGTGGGAGCTGCAAGCGGGCTGCAACGCCTCGCCTTGCTGTTACGAGGTTGGCGGGAAGCAGTTCGTGGCGGTTGCGGCGGGGGGCGGCCGTCCGAAGCTGGGGATTCCGGCGGGCGACGAGATCGCGGCTTTCTCTTTGGGATAGCCTGCATGTCTCACCACGCGGCTGGCCGCCTGCGGCTTCATGCCGCGCGGCGTTGGCGGGCCGCGACAAAGCCGTGATTCGTGTTTCGTGACTCGTGATTCGTGAAAACCCTAACCTGCATTTCTCACCACCCGACGGCTGAAGCACGCGATACGACCGCCAGGACTTCGTTGCGCTTGCTTGCCGTGCTCAACGTACCGTCAAGTACGCCTGCGCGCGCCAAGCGGCTCGCGCCTCGTCCTGACGGCCCTCTCACGCACTTCATCTCGCCACGTGGCGAGAAATACAGGCTAAAGACCGTGTTGCCGCGCGGCCCTCTCACGCACTTCGCCTCGCCACGTGGTGAGAAATGCTGGTTAAAGCCGTGTTTCGTTGGTCGGAGGAGATCACCCGAATCGCCATCCCCCTCAATCCGCGCCGAGCGAGAAGCAGAAGCCCGCCGTATATTCCACAGGACTATTATCCACAGGCTGCCTGCACACCAGGACGGCAGCCACGGCTTCATGCCGCGCGGCGTTGGCGGGCCGCCTGAAGCGTATTGACCATGAGCATGGCGATGGTCAGCGGACCGACGCCGCCCGGGACCGGCGTGTAGGCCCCCGCTGTCTCAGCCACGTCCCTGGGGTGGACGTCGCCCACCAGAACGGAACCTTTCGCCCGGAAGCGTTCGAGCTTCCTGGGCAATCCCGAGCAGATCGACTCGACCTGTTCCGCGTCGGTGAGGTTGTTGATGCCGACATCGAGAACGGTGGCGCCGGGCTTGATGAAGTCGCGCGTAACGAACGCCGGGCGGCCAATGGCGGCCACGAGGATGTCTGCCTCACGGGCGACAGCGGGGAGATTTTCGGTCTTCGAATGACAGATCGTCACCGTCGCGTTCTCGTGGAGAAGCAGAAACGCGGCGGGCTTGCCGACGATATCGCTGCGGCCCACGATCACGGCGCGTTTGCCGGCAATGGAGATCCCGCTGCGCTTGAGAATCTGGATCAGGCCGGCGGGCGTGCAGGGGATGGGCGCGGGACGCTTCGTCACGAGCGCTCCGACGTTGAAGGGGTGGAAGCCGTCGACATCCTTCTGCGGTGAGACGGCCAGCAAGACCTTCGCCGCGTCGACCTGATCGGGAAGCGGAAGCTGGACCAGGATGCCGTCGATCTCGTTGCGGCGGTTCAGATCGTCGACCAGCCCGAGCAACTCCCCGGTCGTCACCGTGGCGGGAGGCGTAATGTGCTCACTGTGGATGCCGACCTTTTCGCATGCCTTGATCTTGTTACGGACGTAGATTCCCGAAGCCGGGTCATCCCCGACGCGGACGGCCGCCAAACCCGGCCGGATGCCCCGGGCGGCCAGCGTTTCGACTTCGTTTTCGACTTCGAGAAGGATCTGGTCGCGGATGCGGTTTCCGTTCAGAATGCGGGCGGGCAAACGATGTCTCCGGTGAAGAAACCGGCATCATAGCACGGGCATTCGAACGTCCCTGAGAGGCTGAGCGGCGGGTTCCGTGGATAAGGGTATGCTCTTGCCCTGACTGTCAGGTGACTGCTATTCGAGCGGAATGACGCGAGTTGCCGCCAGCCGTTCTTCAGCTTTGGCGAGCACTCGCTGTTCGGCTTCCTCCTTGGTCGCCCCCTGGGCGTGGGCGATGTTGGCACCGGGCGACACGTTATCGGCTTTGGCACGGTAGGCGCCGCCGAGCTTGTAGGAAATCACGCGGACCGGCCACCCGGCCAGCTCGAGCGTACGCTCGGAATAATCCTCAGGTTTCATGCTCTTCGATCTCAGGCGCCCTTTTCGATCGGCGCTCCGACGAGATTGCCCCATTCCGTCCAGGAGCCGTCGTAGTTGGTGACGCCGTCAAGACCCAGCAGGTACTTCAGCACGAACCAGCTATGACTCGACCGCTCGCCGATGCGGCAATAGGCAATGACGGGTTTTGCGCCCGTGATACCCGCGCCTGCATAGAGCGCATGCAACTCATTGGCGCTCTTGAAAGTGCCGTCTTCGTTGCAGGCTTTCGCCCAAGGGATATTGCTGGCGCCGGGGATGTGGCCGCCGCGCTGACAGGTCTCCGGCAGGCCGGGTGGCGAGAGAATCTTGCCGCTGAACTCGTCGGGGCTGCGCACGTCAACCAGCTCCACCGAGCCTGCGCCCACGGCATTGTGGACGTCGGGCAGGAACGAGCGGATCGAATTGTCGGCGTCGGCCGCGGTGTAACCGGCCTCGGCGGGCGATGGGGCATCGGTAGTGAGATCGCGCCCCTCGGCGACCCATTTCTTGCGACCGCCGTTCATCAGGCGAACGTCGGCGTGTCCGTAGATCTTCAGTTGCCAAAGCGCCCAGGCGGCGAACCAATTGTTGTTGTCGCCGTAAAGGATCACCGTGGTGTCGTTGCCGATGCCGGAAGAGGACATCAGTTTCTCGAAATCATCCTTCGGGATGATGTCCCTTTGAACCGTGTCGCAAAGCTGCGTGTTCCAGGCCCATCCGACAGCGCCGGGGACGTGTCCTTCGTCGTAGGCGCTCGTGTCCACGTCAACTTCGACGACGCGGATGTTTTCATCTCCCGAGCGTTCGGCTACCCAATCCGTGCTCACGAGCATCTCGGGATGCGAATAGTCGGCCATGGTTCATTCCTCCCTGCTGGCGTGCGTTCAACTTGGAGCGATCGGTAATCGACTATAGCATGCAGGCGGCCTCGGATAAGGTTCCGAGGGTTTTGCGAGAGCACATTTCCCAGGCGAGTTTTTCCTCCGCCCGTGTGCGGATCATACAAGCAGGAAACATCCGACCCGGTGTCAACGCGACTTGATCAGTGTGATGTGACAGGTGAGCAGGCTCATGGTTTCAAGAGTTGCAACGACAGCGGTCCTCGCAGGGCCATCGCTTCGCGCTCCCTGTTTTCCGTTCGATCAGGAGTTTTTTCCGCCTCGTTCCCGAACCGAGTGCAGGCGTGCCGGAATCGAGCGCGTTGCGTTTGGGATTCTCGGCAACCGCCGGCTTGACCGGGCGTCCTGACGACACCAACGCCAGGCGGTCAGTCGAAGAGGTGAACTCCGACGGAGAAGAACACGCCGCTTGCCTTGTACCTGTAGTCGAGCCGCGCCCCCTCGGTGTCGACGATCCAGTCGGTGAGCGAGCGGGCGTAGCGGACTCGAAAGTCCACCGGCCATTTCAGGCGCAGCGTCGTTCCGGCGCCGATAGTCCACGGCCATCTTGCAAGGCGTTCGCGGTCTTCGCCGGCCACTCCCGTGTCAGGATTCGTCCCTCCGGAAGCGAACTCCGTCCAAGCTCGATTCATGCCGCTGAAGAGGTAGACCTGGGAGCGACCGGCTGCCAGAGCGCGTCCAAACAGGAAGTTGCCGCCCAGCTCGGAGAGATCGCTGAAGTCCCACCGGCCGGACCAGACGTCGTGGATGTTCCCGCTCGTGGTGGGAGAAATCGTGCCGTTGAGCTTGCGCCGGCTGGAAACGACGCCAACGAGTTCGCCGCCGACGAGCCAGTCCCCCGGCAGGTTCAGGCGCGCTCCTGCCGACAGGGTACCGGCGAGCGCGAGGCCCGATGAGGACGACGTGCTCGAACTCGATCCCCCCTGAATGGTCACTTTCTTGGTGTGTTCGACCGTAATGCGGCCAACCTCGGGAGCCAGGCGCAGGTAGAAGCCGGACTGCGCACGGGCGGCATCCACACTCATGAACAAGCCGGCGACCGCCAGCAGGCGCAACAGCTTGCCCGGCAGCCCGTGAGTTTCCGAAGCCCATCGACTCCTTTTCGGAGAACCATGACTGATCGAAAAACCTGAAACTCTCATATTTCGCGCTGCATCCTGCAGGTTCCGGCCGGTACCAGTTTAGTGGATCAGGAACATCAGCTTCTTGCGCCGGTTCGGAAAAGCCGCGGGTCTTGATGCGAGATGTAGAGAGACGCTTTGCCCAACAGCCATTCGCGGGTTCGCGGAAGACCAAACGAGGCGCCTTGTTACGCTCTGCCGCGCCCTGGAAAGATAGATATAGTTACTTGGCAGAGAAGTCCCTGGAGAGTACTCGTGGCGATGGGTCGATTCAGCAATGTGCTCCGGCGAGGCGGCTTTCCAGCCTTTCTCTGCACGCAGTTTCTCGGGGCCCTGAACGACAACATCTACAAAACGGCGGTGTCGCTGGTGGCCGTGGGCATCGCCGCCGGAAACGAGGGAAGCCTCATCCTTTCCGCCGCGCAGGGATTGTTCATCCTGCCGTTCATTCTGTTTTCCGGTTACGCGGGGCACGCGGCCGACTCGTACAGCAAACGAACGGTGCTGATCACGACCAAAGCATTTGAAGTGGTGGCAATGACGTCGGCGGTTGTCGCCCTGGCGCAGGGGAGCATCGAGATGATGCTCGTGGTGCTGTTCCTGATGGCGACGCAGTCAGCTTTCTTCGGACCCGCGAAGTACGGCATTCTGCCGGAGATCTTCGACGACAGGGATTTGAGCCGCGCCAACGCCGTGCTTCAGATGACGACCTTCGTGGCCATCATCATCGGGACGGCGCTGGCCGGCATACTGCTCGAGGCCTGGACCGGCCGGCCCTGGATGCTTGGCGTCGTGCTCGTGGGAGTAGCGGTCTTCGGCTCCGCGTCGAGTCTCGGGATTACGAGGGTGCCGGCGCCCACTGAGCGCCGCCGTTTCCGGCGCAACCCGTGGGCCGAGATCACGATCGGCCTGAAGCATCTGTGGAACGTGCGGCCGCTTTGGCTGACGGTCGTGGCCACGGCCTACTTCTGGTTTGTCGGCGCGCTGATGCAGATCGCGGTCATTCTGTTCGGGACCGAGTCGCTGGGTGGGGATGAAGGGGAAGTCGGCATCCTCCTCGCATTCTTCGGGGTCGGCATCGGAGTCGGAAGCATGGCGGTGGGGCGATTGTCCGGCGACAAGGTCGAGATCGGGCTGGTGCCGCTGGGAGCGCTCGGCATGAGCCTGTTCTCGTTGTTGCTTTCCATGTCCGCGCCGTCGTACGAGCTGTCGGCAGCCTGCCTGCTGGCGCTGGGGTTTTCAGGGGGGTTCTATTCCGTACCGCTCAACGCTTACCTGCAGCAAAAAGCTGATGAAAACGAACGGGGGCGGTTGCTGGCCGCCGCCGGTTTTCTGAGCAACATCGGGGTGCTGCTCGCCGCGGGATCGAGCTGGCTGCTCAGCTATCAGCTCGGGTTCAGCCCGGCGGAAGTGATCCTGACCGTCGGCGTTCTCAGTCTTGCCGCGACGGCATACATCCTCACCGTCGTCCCTGATTTCCTCACCCGGTTCCTGCTTTGGCTCTTCACTCACACGATCTATCGGATTCGCATCGAAGGCGGACAACACGTGCCGTTTCGCGGGCCGGCGCTGCTCGTCTGCAATCACATCTCGTTCATGGACGGCATGCTCGTCGGAGCCTGCGTACAGCGGTTCATCCGCTTCCTGGTTTACCGTCCCTACTTCGAAAAGAAAGTCATCCATTGGTTCCTGACGTTGATGAGAGCCATCCCGGTGATGGGCGGGGACAAAAAGGGAGTGGCGGAATCCATCGCGCATGCCCGGCAGGAGCTGGTCGACGGACACGTGGTCTGCATTTTCGCCGAAGGGTCAATCAGCCGTACTGGAAACCTGCTTCCTTTCAAGCGAGGACTCGAGCGCATCGCGGGCGGACTCGCAATGCCGATCATCCCGGTCCATCTCGACCGCTTGTGGGGAAGCATCTTCAGCTACGAGCAGGGGAAGTTTCTATGGAAACGGCCACGGCAGATACCGTATCCGGTGACCGTGACTTTCGGGAAGCCGATGCCGTCGGATTCGAAGGCGCACCAGGTTCGGCAGGCCATTGCCGAACTCGGCGCTGAAGCGGCGGCGCATCGGCCTGGCAGGCGCGATCTGTTGGACCGGCGCTTCCTGAGAATGGCGAAACGCCGCTGGTTTTCGTTATGCATGGCTGATTCCACCGGTAAGGAGTTGAGCAACGGCAAGACATTGATCGGCGCCTTGGCGCTCTCTCGCTGGATTCGGAAGCGTTGCCCGGGGCAGGAGATGGTCGGCCTGCTGCTGCCTGCCTCGGCCGGAGCGGCGATAGCGAACATCGCGGTGCTGCTTGCAGGTAAAGTCCCCGTGAATTTGAACTTTACAGCGGGCCGTGGGGCGATGATGTCGGCGATCGAGCAATGCCGCATCAAGACGATCCTCAGCTCGCGGCTGTTCATGAAGAAGGCGGGCCTTGAGGAGTTGCCGGGGTTGGCCTGGCTCGAACAGGCGGCCCAGGAGATCACGCCTGTTCAGAAAGGGCTTGCGGCGGCGTGTGCGGCCTTGTTGCCGTCACGGCTGCTGGAGCGGGCGTACACGCCCGGGCGGCGCGACCCGTCCGCGCTTGCAACCGTCATTTTCTCGAGCGGGAGCACCGGCGAGCCCAAGGGCATCATGCTCTCGCACGGCAACATCATTGCCAACATCGAAAGCCTCGCGCAAGTGTACTGGGTTTCCGGTAACGACCGCCTGATGGGCGTGCTGCCGTTCTTCCACTGTTTCGGGTTCACGGTCACTCTGTGGCTGCCTTTGCTGACCGGTTTCCCGGTTGTCTACCACCCCAATCCGCTGGACGCAAAAACGGTCGGCAATCTGACGCAGAAGTATGGGGCCACGTTCCTGTTGGCCACGCCCACCTTTCTTGCGAATTACGCCCGGCAGTGCACGCCGGAACAATTCGCGTCGCTGCGTCATGTGATCGTCGGCGCCGAGAAGCTGCGGGACTACCTGGCGGAGCAGTTCCGGGAGAAGTTCGGGATCGAACTGCTGGAAGGGTACGGCTGCACGGAGATGGCCCCCGTGGTTGCCGTCAACACACCGGGATTCGAGACACGGCGCATCCGTCAAGCGGGGCACAAGCAGGGTAGTGTCGGCCATCCCTTGCCGGCCATCGCGGCGAAAGTGGTGGATCTCGAGTCCGGGGAACCGGTCGAGCCGAACGAGGAGGGGCTGCTGCTCGTCAAAGGACCGAACTGCATGCAGGGCTACCTCGGGAAACCCGACAAGACGCGCGAGGTCCTGGCGGACGGATGGTATCAAACCGGGGACGTCGCCCGGATCGACGACGACGGCTTTATCCGGATTACGGACCGGCTCTCACGCTTCAGCAAGATCGGCGGCGAAATGGTGCCGCATATCAAGATCGAAGAGACGGTATCCGAACTGCTCGGCACGCAATCCTGCGCCGTGACGGCCGTCGCAGATGAGCGCAAGGGCGAGCGGATCGTCGTGCTCTATCAACACGCATCGGTCACGCCGTGTGAGCTCTGGGAGCGGCTCAGCCGCACGGATCTGCCGAAACTATGGATTCCGAAACGAGAGGATGTCGTGGCGGTGGAGGAAATCCCGCTGCTCGGATCGGGGAAGCTTGACCTGGCGCGCTTGCGCAGCTTGGCATCCGAAATGCTACGGAAGAGGATGTAATTCCGGCTCGTCCAGGGGATCCTGACGCAGGTTAGCCTGCATTTCTCACCACGTGGCGAGGCGAAGTGGGTGACAGGGCCGTCAGGACGAGGCGCGAGCCGCTTGGCGCGCGCAGGCGTACTTGAACAGTACGTTGAGCACGGCAAGCAAGCGCAACGAAGTCATGGCGGTCGTATCGCGTGCTTCGACAGTCGGGTGGTGAGAAATGCAGGCTAGTTCTGCATAGCCTTGGACTTGGCGTATTTCCGCCGGAAGCGCTCGACACGGCCGGCAGTATCGACGAGCTTTTGCTTGCCGGTGAAAAAGGGATGGCAAGCCGAGCAGATCTCCAAGTGGACCTCGCCCTTGTGGGTCGAGCGGGTTTCCCACTCCGACCCGCACGCACAGGTTACCTTCACCGGCGCATAGACCGGATGAATTCCTCTTTTCATGGTTTCCGGGGTCCCTCCCAAGCGGGGATGTTCTTAGCGTAGCATGACGCGGGGATTCGGATCGGGATGCTGGAATTACGTTCACGGGGCGTTTCTCGGCCCGGCGGATGCTCGAGTTATGCCGGTGCATAGCAACCATTTCGGGCGTCGTCACTGCGTGAAATCGGCCTGTAACGGGTGCTTGCAGAGGCGCGTCGGAACACTGAACACTGCCAATGACCCTGCTCTCCCGGCATAGAGGATTCCGCAAGTTAGAGCCGCTGCCGCTCAGCGTTCTGCTGTGCATCACATTTTTGGCGCCTTTCGCGGCTGCCGAAACGGCGCGCAGCTACGCCGTGATCCTCAAGGAGAATCCCGTCGGCGGCCTGGTCCCCAAGAACCTCATGGGCGCAAAGGGCCGAGTGCTTACCGGCAGCAAGGCCTATGGCGAGTTGACACGCCGCTTGATCGCCAGACAGGAGCCGGTGAAGACCGCGATCTCGGCCGTCGGCGCAAAGGTCACCAGCTCGTCCTGCCACACGATCAACGCCGTATTCATTCGTGCTACGCGAGCCCAGGCCGAACAGATTCGGCAACTCGGAGGGGTGAAGAAGGTCGTCCGCACGCCGCGTTTCAAGAAGTTGCTCAACGAGGCCGATGACCTGATTCGGGCTGCGCAAGCTTGGGAAAAGGCAGGCGGCGTCAGCCAGGCGGGCGCGGGCATCAAAATCGGAATTATCGATAGCGGAATCGACATCGAGCATCCCGGGATGATCGACCCGTCCCTGGTCCCGCCCCCAGGCTTCCCCAAGGGGCGCAGCGAGGATCTCGCATTCACGAACAACAAGGTCATCGTGGCGCGCAGTTACGTCCATTTGCTGAGCTCCGATCAGCCGGAGTTCTCGCGGCCGGACGACTTCTCGCCGCGCGACCGTGTGGGCCACGGCACGTCGGTTGCGATGATCGCCGCCGGGCAGCCGGTCGACTCGCCGGTGGGACCGCTCACCGGGATCGCCCCGAAGGCATTCCTCGGCAACTACAAGATCTTCGGTTCGGCGGATATCAACGAATTCAGCAACGCCGAAGCCGTCATCCGAGCAATTGACGATGCAGTGATCGACGGCATGGACGTCATCAGCATCAGCTTCGGCGCTGTCGCGCAGTTCCCTTTCGACGAGCAGGGGAACGCCTGTTCCGACGATCCACAGGTCTTGTGCGACCCCGTGGCGATCGCCGCCCAAAGCGCCGTCCGGGACTTCGGGGTCGTGGTCGTCGCCTCGGCGGGAAACACCGGGGCATACGGAGAGCAACACTTTCCGGCGCTCAACACGATCGCGACTCCCGGATCGGCTCCGGACGTGATCACTGTCGGCGCGTCCGCCAACTCACGGCAGTTCGTGCAAGACGTGCGATTCGATGGGCAGAGCTACGCCGCCTTGTCAGGCAGGGGCCCCGAGCTTTCCTCATCGCTGACAGCGCTTGCAACGGATGCGGCTTCTTTCGGCGACGGCACGGGCTGCACGCCCTACGCAGCGGACGCGCTGCAGGATCGCATCGCAGTCATGGAGCGCGGGTTCTGCGAGTTCGAGTTCAAAGTAGCTTTTGCGGCCGAAGCAGGCGCGAAGGCGGTTCTCGTTTCGAATGCGCAGGGAGAGGATGAGCCCTTCGTGATGTTCGGGTTGGAGACCACGGATATTCCGGCCTACATGATCGGAGCCGCCGCCGGCGCGGACCTCCGCAACCGACTGGCTGAGGCCGATGTTGAAGTCACGCTTGACCCGACACTGCGGCCCCGCGACATCACCCCCGGCCAAGTAGCGCCGTTCAGCTCGCGGGGGCCGAGCCCGAGCAACGACATCAAACCCGAAGTCGTGGCGCCGGGGGTCTTCATCTACTCCGCCTCACAGCGATTCGACCGCAACGGCGACACTTTCGACAGCACGGGATTCACGTCCGTGGACGGCACGAGTTTCTCCGCGCCGATGGTGGCGGGAGCGGCGGCCCTGGTCATGCAACGGCATCCGGAGTTCTCCGTCGACGAGATCAAGTCTGCGATCGTCAATACCGCCGCCACGGAGATTTTCGAAAGCGGCGAGTTGGCGAGGGTCACCTCGGTCGGAGCGGGGATTCTCGACGTTGAAGCGGCGTTGGATCCAGTGGCAACTGCGATTCCTGCAACGATCAGCTTCGGCGCGTTGAACGAAGCAACCCTTCCGGTGGAACGTACGCTGACGATTCGCAACCCCGAAGTCGCGACCCATACTTACCAAGTCATCGTGGAG
The DNA here is from genome assembly GCA_965204095.1 of Bryobacterales bacterium. Classification (GTDB taxonomy): domain Bacteria; phylum Acidobacteriota; class Terriglobia; order Bryobacterales; family UBA6623; genus JAPPLB01. The sequence continues at coordinate 606,279 of OZ241991.1, forward strand.
CCCAGGGACATGGATTCAACGGCCTCGGTTCTTGTAGAAGGCTTCGCAGCGGTCGAGTTCGAACTCCGAGGCGGACAATGGGTCGATCTGCAAGTCACTCTCGAGGGTGTGCGTCCGATCGCGGGCAGTTACGAGGGCATCCTTCGTGTCGTGCGGTTGGCCGGGGGGCTCGACTTGTTCATCCCCTATTACTACGTTGTCGGTGACGGCGTGCCGTTCAATACGTTCGCCATCGCCGGAACGGGCGTCGTTGGGACGGCGAATGAGCCGCATCCCGAGTTGTTGATCTTCCGCGTGATCGACGTTCACGGGCAGCCGGTGGCGAACCTTGACGTGACCTTCAACGTCGTCGAGGGCGGCGGCTCGATCTTCGCGGCGGACAACTCCACGGATCTCTTCGGCATCGCGGCCGCTGATGTCGACATGGGGCCGAACCTGGGTCCGCAAGATTACGAGGCGTTTGCCGGTGGATTGCGCGTGCCCTTTTACAACGCAGCGCGCGCCAAGCCCGTGATTACTTCCGTCATGAACGCAGGAGATCCGGGCAGCGATCAGCCGATCAGCGCTGGATCGATCATCTCGATTTACGGAGAGAACCTCAGCGAGTTTCTCGGCTCAAGCAGCGACGTGCCTCTGCCGATTGCTCTCAAGCACGCCAGCGTGAGCTTCGACTACCCGGAAGCCGACCTCAGCCTGCCCGGACGGCTCTACTTCGTGAGCGACACGCAGGCGAACGTGCAAGTCCCCTGGGAATTTGCCGGTCTCAACCAGGTCTTTGTCAAGATGCGGATCGAAGACAGCGTCAGCGAGCCGTTTGTCGCTGATTTGTCCGACTATGCACCAAGCCTGTTCGAGTATGTGTCCGACGGGCTGAAGCAAGGAGTGATCACCCATCTCGACGGCAGCGCCGCTACTGCGAGCCATCCGGCCCGGCCCGGTGAGACGGTCATCGTCTATGGCACGGGCATCGGCCCCGTCACGGATCCGCAGGTGAGCGGTGAGCCTGCTCCGTTCGGCAATCCGATTCGGACTCGCCAAACGCCCACTGTAGAGGTCGACGGCCAAGAGGCCAGCGTTCTCTTTTCGGGATTGACGCCCGGATCCGTCGGGTTGTATCAAATCAACATCACGCTGCCCACGGATCTTCCCAGCGGCAACCTTCCACTTGTCGTGATCAGCAACGGCATCCGGAGCAACTCCGTGGTCATACCGATTCAGGAGTAGCCTGCATTTCCCACCACGCGGCGAGGCGAAGTGCGTGAGAGGGCCGTCAGGACGAGGCGCGAGCCGCTTGGCGCGCGCAGGCGTACTTGAACAGTACGTTGAGCACGGCAAGCAAGCGCAACGAAGTCCTGGCGGTCGTATCGTGTGCTTCGACCGTCGGGTGGTGAGAAATGCAGGGTAGTCTCTTCCCACAGCGATTCGATGGGCGAGCAGCGTCGGGCGTGGTATTCTCGTAACTTCCCGTCGGCATGCAGGCTCGCGTTGCAACTCTGCCCGATGAGGCAATTCCTCTCCCGGAGAAGGGCCCGCGCGTTTCGGTCATCATCCCTACGCTTGACGAAGAAAACTCGATCGGTGTGGTGATCGAGCAGTTCCGGGACAGCGGAGTCTGCGAGGTCATCGTCGTGGATGGCGGGAGCCGGGATCAGACCTGCCGCAAGGCCCAAGCGGCGGGGGCGACCGTGATCGAAGCCGGTCCGGGACGCGGCACGCAGCAAAACCGGGGAGCGGCTGAAGCTCAGGGCGACGTGCTGCTTTTCCTTCACGCCGATACGCTTCTCCCGCTGGATTTTCTCGAGCACATCGACAAGTTGCTTTCCCGTGAAGGCGCCAGCGCCGGCGCTTTTCGACTGGGGGTCGACGGACCCGGCCGCATGTTGCGCTGGGTCGAAAACATGGCGAACTGGCGATCGCTTTACTGTCAATTGCCCTATGGCGACCAGGCGATCTTCGTGAAGGCGGAAACCTTCCGCCGCGCCGGCGGCTTCGCGGAAATCGCCCTGATGGAAGACTTCGAACTGATGCGCCGCCTCCGCAAACTGGGACGGATCGAACTCGCCCCGGTTGCCGTCCGGACATCACCGCGGCGCTGGCGTCAACTTGGCGTTCTGCGCGCAACATGGAGCAATCAACTCTGCCTCCTGGCATATCTGATCGGCATTTCGCCTTGCCGCATCGCTGCCTGGCGTGACGCCTACGGGGACTGATCCACGGTGCGAAACCGCAGACTGCGTGCGCATCCCTCCTGGGTCGCAGCAATTCTCCTGCTCGCGGCGGCCTTCCTCAACGCTCAGGAGCCTGAGCGAGAGTGGGTGCGGGAGACGCGCTACAGGCCGTCGCCGCTGAACCTCGCAGGCGAGCTGCCGGGAGACCGAGTCACGACAGCGGGTTACACCTCGGACTGGCCCGCCATCACCGCCACGCGCGATGGCTCCCTGCATGTCGCGTACGTCGAATGGATCGCAGGTGTTGCCGACCGTATCGTCGTTCGCACGAAGACACCGGACGGGCAGTGGACCAAGCCGTTCAACTTGTCCGGCCGAGGCGATCACTATACCCCGGCCATCGCGCCGCTTCCCGGGGGTGTGCTCGTCGTGTGGCCGGCACGGATCGGGGACAATTTCGAGCTTTTCACCTGTGAGATCTCGTCAGAAGGCTTGGCTACGCTGCCGCTGCGCCTCACTCGGGCGCCCCATGGCGACTTCAACGTGCGCGCCGTGGCTGACCCATCCGGCGTTGTGACGATCGTGTGGCAGTCATTTCGCGACGGCAATGCGGACGTATATGCGCGGCGCTTCAGAGACGGCCGATGGGGTCCCGAAACGCGGATCTCGACGAGCACCGCCGGTGATTGGGACCCTGCGGTCGCGCTCGATTCGAGCGGCAAGGCGTGGATCAGTTGGGATTCCTACGAGCACGGCAACTACGACGTGTTCCTGCGCCCCTACGACGGCGTTGAAGCGGGCGATGTGACCCTCATCACCACGGAACCGACGGCGCAGTTCCACACAAGCGTCGCGGTCGATTCGCAAGATCGCGTATGGGTGGCCTGGGACGACGGCGGCGAGAACTGGGGCAAGGACTTTTCCCGTGCGAGCGCCGCGCCCGGCAGCCGGGGCCTCTACAACAAGCGCTCCATCGGGCTGCGCGTCTGGGCCGGCGGGCGTTTGCTGGAACCGCAGACCGATCTTTACGGAGTGCTCTCGGGTGGCATGACGCGCTACGCCGCGCTGCCGCACATCGCGTTCGACAGGAACGGCGCGCTCTGGCTGATGTTCCGCCACTGGACCGAGTCCGAGCCCGTCACGGTCCATCAGTTCTTCGCGACGCGCCTTTCGGGTGATACGTGGACGCTTCCCTACCGGCTGACTCGCAGCACGGGGCGCGCCACGCAACTCGCCTCGCTCGCATCGTCACCGGACGGAGCGCTGTATGTCGCCTATTCGTCCGATGCCCGCCGGAAGGACTACGGTCCACGGGATCAACATCATGCGTTGCACTACGGCGTCTGGGTTAGCGAGCTCGAGGAAGGCGAACCGGCCTCGCCCGCGTTACAGGAGGTTCGTCTGCCGCCGCGGGCACAGGCGCCCCCGCGGCGTCCGAGGGAGACGATGACGGTGGACGGCCGCACGTACCATCTGCTGCTCGGCGACTGCCATCGCCACACCGATATCGAGCCGCACCGCGGCCCGGACGGCTCAATCCTCGACACCTACCGTTACGCCATTGACGCCGCGCAGATGGACTTTGTCGGCACAGCCGACCACACCGACACGCTTGCCGGCAGGAACCCCGAGGGCTTGCGCGACTATCAATGGTGGTGGACGCAAAAGGCAGTCGATCTGATGACGCACGCCCCGCACTTCATGGGCATCTACAGCTACGAGCACAGCATGGAGCGCCCCGGCGGACACCGCAATCTGCTGTTCCTCAAGCGCGGAGCGCCCATGCGCCTGATCGATCGCCGCCGCAACGAGGCCGACAACCAGCCGCCCAACTTCTGGAAGTGGATCGAGGGCAACGTGCTCACGCAACCAGGGCAGAAGGTGGTCGCCGTGCCGCACACCTTCGGGTCGGGCCCGCTGGCGGACTGGAACTGGCAGAACCCATATTACGATTCCGTGCTCGAAATCTATCAGGCGTTTCGGGGCAGCTATGAGGCTTGGCGGCTTCCTGATGAGGAAAAGCGCGGTCCAACGCAGACCGACGAGCCCGGACACTTCGCGCGCGATGCCTTGGACAAGGGGAATCTCTACGGCTTCGTGTCGTTCAGCGACCACTTTTCCACTCACAACAGTTGGGCCGCCGTCTGGGCGGAACGGGAAGACCGTGAAGGGATCATCGACGGTATGCTGGCCCGGCGGACTTACGCCGCCAGTGACGAAATTATCGTGAAAGTCACCGTCGCCGGTCACATGCCCGGTGAGGAATTCACCGCTTCAGCAGCCGACCCTCCGACGATCGAGGCATCCATCGAAGCCCCCGACGAGATCCGCCGGATCGACGTCGTCCGCAATGGCGAGTACATCTATACGGCCGATCCCGAAGGCAAGACAGCCCGCATCAGCTATCGTGATCTGGACGCGTCCCCCGGCAAGAGCTACTATTACCTGCGGGTTTTCCAACGCGACCCCGAGAATCCCGCGGGCGATTCCGAATTGGCCTGGGTCTCGCCGTTTTTCGTAACCTACACGGAATGACCATGCGACTTACCGGAAGCTTTCGATCGTTCACTCTGCTCCTTGCGCTTGTGATATTTGCGAGTTGCGACACCCCGTCTTCGGACGACTCAATGGAGACCAGCCCCCTCGACCTGCGTCCACAACCCTGGCAGCGCCGCCCCGAACCCGTCCTTTCGGCCTACACAACCGAACAATCCTGGTCAAAGGTGGTCGTCTACAATCCGCACGTCCTGCACATCGACGGCAAGTTCAAGATGTGGTACCTCGGCACGTCGACCGGCTCGCGGTCGAGAGACATTGCCCTGGGGTACGCCGAATCCGACGACGGCTTCCATTGGCGGGAACACGACGAGAACCCGATCCTCACCGGCGATGACATTCCTTGGGGCCCCAACTTCCAAACGCCGTTTGTCCTGTTCGACGAACAGGAGCAGCTTTACAAACTGTGGTTCGTCTCCGCTACGATCCTGGAGCGTGACGCTGACGGGGCCATGACCGAGATGACGCAGCAACTCGGGTACGCCACCAGCGCCGACGGCATCGACTGGGATGTCCACCCCGAACCCGTCTACGAGTCCGGACGCTCACCGTCCGTGATCAAGGAAGGGCCGAACCGTTACCGCATGTGGATGAACTCACGGCCGAGCATGGAAGTAGCGCCGCGAGAACTCTACCTCAACATCTATGAGTTCACCTCGACCGACGGCGTCAACTGGGAACGGCTCGAACCGCCGGTGATCCGGCCCTCCGGCAAGGCGAACTCGACGATCTATCCCTTTGTTGTCAGGGAGGACGGCGAATACCGCATGTGGTACGGCGGCCACATCGAAGGAGGCACCTTCGAAATCTTCTATGCCACTTCCGACGACGGCTCGACTTGGCGCATTGACCATGACCACATCGCTTTCCCATCGACCAAGGATAAGCAGCGTTTCGACGGACGCTACACTTCCACGCCCTGCATCGTGAGCCTGGGAGACCGCCTCCTGCTCTACTACTCCGCCCGTGATTGGAAAAACGATTACGTCGACAACCAGGGCCGTAATCGTACAGACCAGCACGGAGTCTACGCCCACATCGGAGTGGCCTCGCTCGACAGGTGAGCAAGGCAAGCCACTTCGGCAGCTAGCCTGCATTTCTCACCACGAGGCGAGGCGAAGTGCGTGAGAGGGCCGTCAGGACGAGGCGCGAGCCGCTTGGCGCGCGCAGGCGTACTTGACAGTACGTCGAGCACGGCAAGCAAGCGCAACGAAGTCCTGGCGGTCGTATCGCGTGCTTCGGCCGTCGGGTGGTGAGAAATGCAGGCTAGGACGACACACCGGAAAACTGCTGAACTTTCCCGCACCTCCTCCGTATATCCGATACGAGGCACGCTGGAGTGCCCGATTCGGTTGTGAGGATTTCAGCAATGAAAAGACGCCTTTTTCTACACGCAGCGGTAGCTGTTTCGCTTTGCCTTGCTGTGCTGCCCGCCGCCGCCCAGGAAGCCAAACCATGGATTCACGTTCACGTCACGGAAAGCGGCGGCAGTCCCAAGAATATCCGCGTGAACCTGCCCCTGTCGGTGGTCGTCGTGGCGCTGGAAATCGCGCCGAAAAAGATTGTCGAGAAGGGCCGCGTGAGGATCAAGAACGCCGATATCTCGATCACGGATATGCGCCGGTTGTGGACCGCGCTGCGGAATGCGGGCGACAGCGAGTTCGTGAACGTCGAAGACGGCGACCAGTCCGTCAGCATCGTGCGAGAAGCCGACAGGGTACTCATCAAGATCGGCGATCTCGAGGACGGCAAGGACGCCAAGGTGCGCGTCGAGATTCCCGTCAAAGTGGTTGACGCCCTGTTAGCCACAGAAGGCGAGGAGCTCGACATCGCGGGGGCGCTGGACCGGCTCCAGAGCGAGCGTGGCGAGATCATCCGCCTGATCGACGGCGATAAGAAGGTCCGCATTTGGATTGACGAGACCGCTTCATCGTCATGAGTCGCCTGCAACAAGCCCTGCTCGCCGCGGTCGCCGTTGTCCTGCTGCTGCTGGCGAGCCTGCACTTCGTAATCGTCCGGGTCCATGAGCGCGGACCCGGCGGCATCAAGATCTGGCTGCCGCTGCCGATCGAGTTGGCGCAAGCCGCTCTGTGGTTTGTCCCGGACCACAAAGAGCACCTCAGAATTGTTACCGGGCAGATCGAGCAGTACCGTCCGCTTGCGCACACCCTTTTGGAAGGGTTGGAGGACGTTGAGGAAGTCGAACTCGTGCGAGTCAGCGAAGGGGACCAGACGGTCTTGATCCGGAAGGCAGGCGGGGATATTGAAATCAACGTCCAAAGGGATCGTGAAGAGGCGAAGGTACGTCTCTCGATGCGGACGCTACAGGGTTTGGTCGACAGCTTCGACGAGGGCCGGTTCGATGTCGCCGGCGCGCTGAGGGCGCTGAAACACTCGTCCGGGCAGATGGTTCACGTCGACGGACAAAACACCGAAGTGTCGCTGGCGATCTGGTGACCGCGTAGGCTCCCTACTTTACAAGACAACGACCCCTACTCCTGCGGCCTCGCGATGTTTCCCCTTTTTCGGGCATGGGCCGCACGGTCAGCGTTGCTGACTTTTCGTCCATCGTGCTCGAACCGAGACGCCTGAGCCGCTTGCGTTTCTTGGGTGGAGCAATCATTCTTGGAAGTGTAGGCTGCCGGCCACGGTTATGAGCTTTTTTCGTTCGATTCATCGATACGCCAACATCATCCGAGGTGTTTCGCTGCTCCTCATCGTGGCGTCTGTGATTCTGCTCGCGCGCGCCCTCCCCGTAGATAGCGGCGTCCAGGCATTGCAGAGCTGGATATCTGACCTGGGCGTGTGGGCCCCCCTGATTTTCGGCGTAGTCTATGCGATTGCCGCTACGCTGCTCATACCCGCTTCGGCGTTGACGCTGGCAGGCGGAGCCGTCTTCGGTCTGACTGTCGGAACTCTGACGGTTTGGCTCTCGGCGACGACAGCGGCGGCAATGTCGTTCCTGATCGCCCGCTACGTGGCCCGCGTCAAGGTGGAAGAGATAGCATCGCGAAACCCCAGGTTCAGTGCGATCGACTCGGCGATCGGAGAGGGCGGGTGGAAGATTGTCGCACTGCTGCGCCTGTCACCTGCAGTACCGTTCAACCTGCAGAACTACCTGTATGGCCTCACGGCGATTCGTTTTTGGCCCTGTGTCGGGGCTAGCGCGGTCTTCATGCTGCCGGGAACGTTCATGTACGTTTACCTCGGGCATCTGGGCGGCCAGGGGCTTGCGGCGGCCTCCGGCGGTGGAACCGGCAGGAGCGCCGGGCAATGGGCGCTGCTGGTAGTGGGCCTGCTGGCTACGATTGCGGTCACCGTTTACGTCACGCGACTCGCCAACAACGCGATTAGAAACCAGACGGCAATCGCCGCTGCGCAGCCCCAAGAAACAGCAGCCTCTGAGCAAGCGCCACCCCCGGGCATGCCCTGGAGCGTGATTGCCATCGCCGTCGCGGCGATGGTGTTGTTCTCCTTGGCGCTCTATGCCGGCCAGGTTCGAACAAGCCTCGAACGCCTGTTGGGGACGCCTTCGGCAGTGCTCGACGAGGCTTGCGGAGCCAATCCGAAAGGGGCAGCCTTCGATGACTCGCTTCTGAACACGCTGCTCCGAAATCACGTTGACGGTCAAGGCAGGGGCGGCCACAACAGCTTTCGCGACGAGGCGAGTGATCTGAAAAAGTGCACTCAGTGTATCAAGGAAACTCCTTTCTATAGAATGAATCATGACGAAAAGATCGCTTTGTTGATTAACTCTTGCAACTCCTTGACGCTACCTCCGATACGGGAGCACGATCCGGTCACCTCGATCGTGGATATCCCCGACACTGAGCCGAATATTCGCTGGCTGCTCGATGATGGGCCGCTCAAGCGTGTCCCGCTGGCGACTGGTACTACCTGAAGCAGCGCCGTCCTCGCCCGTCCCGCCTTTTCCACAGTCCCCTCCCCTACCGCCAATGACAGAACTCAAGACGGTCGCTGAAACATTGCCGCAGACCCTGCCGCTGGACGAACACAACAAGCGGCTCGTGCAGAACGTGCATCCGCCGAACTGGGTGAACCCCAAGCCGTCGGGCCGTTACAACCTGGTCGTAATCGGGGCGGGAACCGCGGGACTGGTGACGGCGGCGGGCGCAGCCGGCCTTGGTGCGAAGGTCGCTCTCATAGAACGCGCCCTGATGGGCGGCGATTGTCTGAATGTCGGCTGCGTGCCTTCGAAGGCTCTGCTGCGTTGCGCCCACGCCTACGCGGACGTGCGCGACGCGCACAAATTCGGAGTGGACGTCCCCAGAGGCTTCACGGTGGACTTCCCGGCGGTCATGGAACGCATGCGGCGGCTTCGCGCCGGCATCAGCCATCACGATTCGGCAGCCCGGTTTCGTGATCTCGGTGTCGACGTGTTCATGGGCGGCGCAGAGTTCACCGGACCCAACACGGTCAGAGTCGGTGGAAAAGACCTGGCGTTTTCGAAAGCCTGCATTGCCACCGGAGCACGGGCGGCGGCCCCGCCGGTCCCGGGTTTGGCCGAGGCAGGGTACTTGACCAACGAGACGGTTTTCTCGCTGACCAGGCTGCCGGATCGTATCGCCGTTATCGGCGCCGGGCCGATCGGTTGCGAAATGTCGCAGGCGTTCACGCGCTTCGGGTCGGAAGTAACGCTGTTCGAAGCGGCGCCGCAAATTCTGATCCGCGAAGACCAGGACGCCGCCATGTGTGTCGAGGCGGCCTTGCTGCGAGACGGACTCAAGATTCGCTGCAGCGCAAAGATCATCGGCGTGCGCAGCGAGGGGGCGGAAAAGATTCTCGAGATCGACGGCGTCGCCGGACGAGAAGAGTTGCACGTTGACCAGATCATCGTCGCCGCCGGACGCGCGCCGAATGTCGAAGGTCTGGGCTTGGAAACGGCGGGCATCCAGTACGACAAGAGGACAGGCGTCAAAGTCGATGATTTCCTGCGAACGACGAACGGAAACGTATTCGCGGCGGGCGATATTTGCTTTCCTTACAAGTTCACGCATACGGCCGATGCGATGGCGCGGATTGTCATCGGCAACGCGCTGTTCTTCGGACGCGGTCGTACGAGTGCTCTCACCATCCCCTGGTGCACCTACACCGACCCCGAGATCGCTCATGTCGGCCTCTATCCCCATGAGGCCGAGAAGAAAGGCATCAAGTTTCAGACCTTCACGATCGCATTGTCGTCGGTTGACCGGGCCATACTCGAGGGCGAGGACGACGGTTTCCTAAAGGTTCACATCAAGAAAGGAACGGATCATATTCTTGGAGCTAGTCTTGTGGCCCGAAATGCTGGAGATATGATCTCGGAGATATCCCTCGCGATGACGGCAGGGGTAGGACTCGGCACGATCGCGAAGACGATCCATCCCTATCCGACCCAGGGGGAAGTGATCAAGAAGGCGGCCGATGCCTACAACCGCACGCGCCTTACGCCGCGCGTGAAAAGAATCTTCGATACCCTGCTGCGCTGGCGCCGCTGACTCCCCCCGGGAATTCGAACCCTTCCGGCAACTCTGCGGCTTACGTTGCCGCAAAGGGCTCGTATAACCTCGGATTCGGCCCTGTTGATCTGTCACTCAAGCAATGCCTTGAGTAATGCATCCGGCGTTGCTGAGTAAAACTGGATGTTGATCCGCGTCGCCATATCGTCGGAGAGTTCGAACAATTGCTTTCTTGCCGACACAGGCATGAGCAGGGTATCAGCACCTTTATCAACGGCGACTTCGACAATGCCGACGGCATTGGCCAACGGCTCTACTGAACCACCGAGATTGAGAGCACCGACCACAATCAGACCACCCTTGGTGCTCTTCTCAAGCAGGCCGCTGCAAAGGGCCATTAGCGCGGGTAGACCGAGCGATGTTCCGCTTCGATCATTGTCCATCGCGCGGAGCTGTATCGAAAACTCGTGAGAGCGCGGGTCTCGGTCTCCGACCAGTTGTCTTGACCTTGTGTACAAATTCTGCTCGGCGTATCTGACACTCTCGCGAAACGCAGGTGGAACCGGGGCATTCAGGATCTTCACTCCGCTCCCTTTTCCGACCGTCACCTCGATTCGGTATAGGCTGGCGCCCGTCTCCGGTCCGCCCGGACTGATTCCCCAAACCTGCCCTGGAGGCAATGGATCCTGCTCGATCGCTTCGTCGCTATGCAACTCCGGCGTCGACACGAATTTTTCGACGCCGTCTTCGCCCATTGCGTAGCTGAAGTGAGTGTTTCGGAACTCGCTCTTGAACACCCGCTTCTGTTGCTCCTTGACCCGCCTGCGGGCTTCGAGGGCGATGCGAACCATTTCTTCCAGCTCCTCGTCCGGAACCGGCATCTCGGGGTCCGGGTAAAGCAGCTTGAGCAGGCCGCTCACTGTCTTGTTGACGGCTGTGATGTCCCGTCCACTGAGCGCCCCCCCGTAATTCACCCGCCCTTGTAAAACGGGGACACGACTGCCGGTGCGCAATCGGCTCCAGCACTCCGACAGGAAATCGCTGACCAAGCCGAAATGGTCCGTGAAGTGTTCGTTCGGATTCAGCTTCGGAAAATCCCAACCAGGTGCGTAGGCGTGGATGCGATCCATGAACGCCGTGTCTGAGCGCATCTCAGGGGGTAAAGGGCTTAGCAGGTGGCCGACACGTTGCTGATGCTCGACTTCGACATTGAGGTTGCCCACCATCACGATTCCCCCCTCGGCACGGATGCTTTCCTTGCCGCGCGAGAATTCGCTGGATTCCATGTAGCCCTTGAGAATGTTTACCCCGTCTTTCTGATCGAAGGACACACCAGAGATCTCATCGAAGCAGACGACATCGTATTGACACACCAGACCGCGCTGGCCGTTGGCATTGTTGACGAACATCTTCGCCACCGTGGCCTTGCCGCCGGAGACCAAGTGGGCATAGGGGGAGATCTGTTGGAACAGGTGGCTCTTGCCGGTCCCGCGTGGACCCAGCTCGACCATGTTGTAGTTGCGTTCTACGAAAGGCACCATCCGGACGAGCGCTACCCGTTGCGCCCGCTCCGACAGAGCGGCCGGCTCTAGGCCAACGCTGCGTAGCAGAACGCGTTTCCACTCCTCGGAAGTGAATTCGTGGCGGCTACGTTTGAAGGTATCCAACACGTCTGCCTTTGAGAGTTGAATGGCTCGAAGGCTGTCTATCGCAAAAGGTCTCCCGCCTTTCTCCTGGGCGATGGCTGCGTCGTAGCTCAAAGTGACCTCGGCGTAGAAACCATCCGTCAGCATGCGTTCGTGCTGCTTGACGAGGCTGTCGTAGATACGGACATCTTTGATGGCAAGGCTTGGAAGTTCCGCGACGAACGAGTCAGTCTTTGCGTCCAGCTTCGCTTTGACGATATCGATAAGCTTGATGGATCCCTGATCACGGGCCCTCGCCTTGAAAAGTTCCTCTTCGCCCGTTCTGACCGTTCGATCCGCCAACTGTCGTTCGACGATCGTCAATCCTTCCTCGATCTCCTGCTCGTCCGTACTGGCGCAGTAACGCCCGAGCAGGAACTCGACCACATACGTCGGAACCGGATATTGACGACTGTACTTGCGTACCAGATCCTTGCGGACCAGATAGCCTTCAAAAGCTGCCGCAGCGAGACGGTCGAGTTCGTCAAGTTCCACTATCAATCCTCACCTCCGATGATTGTGGGCTGTTTCGCTATCGCATGGCCCTTTGTGTCCAGCACGATCACGGCTGCCGGTGTGCCCTCAAGCCCGTCATCCGCGACCAGAAGACTAGCCGCGCCCTCGGCGTCCACGCTTCGCGCCTTGCTGACGCTCGATCCCGGATCGTTAACCTTCGTTCTCAAGTCCACCGAGAGGCCGGGGCGGGCGGGCTCGATCTGCACGCGGCAACGTAATCCGGCCCAATAGACGCGCGCCACCTTCACCGCCGTCCTGCTCGCTGCTTCGCCGGCGGTAACACGAATAACCGGCGCCAGGCTCTCCTGGAGACTCAACCCACCGTGAGCATATTCGTTGCCGGCGCCGAAACAGGCAATACCGGGGGCGACGGCCACGCGTTCCTGCGAATTCCAATGCCATCGCACGGTCGGCGCCTCTACTTTGGAGCCGCCCTTGATCGCGGCGCACCGAGCCCAGCGGCTCTCCGTGAGGTACTTGGGAAGTTTGACCTTCGGCAGTCCACCCGGAAGCCATATCCAGCCGTGGTCGGTCACGATGCGGATCTCGCGCCACCCGGCGCCAAGCAGCGATTCGATGCGTTCGAGCAGCAATTCCAACTGATCTTCGATCCGACCAGCGAGCTTTCCTTGCAGTGCGTGTCCCAGCTTGTCGAACTCGCCGCTTTCGGTCCAGGCGCGGTCGGAAGAGTCGCCCGTTTCATCCGAACTGAGATACTGATAACCCGCTGCGGCCAGCAGCTTGCGGAAGCGGTCGGTGGTCAGAGGCTGGCCACCAGCCGCAGTCGCTGGCAGGAAGTCTTCCCCGAGAGACCGGCCCTCGATCTTATCGGCGACCGGTGACACCGCCGGTTTTGAGGTAGCCGTGACCGTCGGCAGACCTGCCCAGCGAGTCGTCATATTGACGGACCAGTCTTTCTTGCTCATGAGCTCCGCCAGACGTTGCGACACATCGAACCGGAGCCCATCGACAAAAAGGATCAGGCCACCCGAATCGACGCTCAGGTCCTCCAAACCCTGTCCGTCGTGACCAGGCAGCGGCTCCTCCTCGGCCAGCGACTGCAAATGCTCGGCGGCCGACTCCAGCCAGGGGCGGTAGACGGCGTTCAGTACCTTGCTCACGGCCTGTGCATCCGCGGCTGATTTCACGGTCGCCATAGCGGCAAGCGCCGAGGCGTCTACCTTCCAGGCCGAATCCCTATAGAGCTTGGCCATTTCGGCCACGGAGGCTCCACCGATCTGGCTGCCGGTGCGCTCGGCAAGCTCCGCCAAGTGCGCGAGGGCTTTAGCCAGCGGGGCCTGATCAAGCATCGCCCAGACCCATTCGCGCCTCACGCCGTGGGTGTTCTCCAGATCGAGCAAACGGTCCCTTGCCGCGGATGGGATGATGTGTTCAAGGGCGAGCAGGTCTTTCCGTAGTGCTGCTTCATCCTGTTCGTTGTTCTGGGGCCAGGAAGAAGGCTCAAAAATTAACTCGCCGCTCGGCTTTGCCTTGCCTAAGAGTTCAGGCACGCCCGGGTACAGCGCCGGTGATTCGGCAAAACGCTCCCACACCGATGCCCACGAGTCTTCTCGCCGGCCGAGCCGTTCCGCGGCCACCAGCACGCCGTCTTTTTCCGGATCGAATTTCAACTCGGCCTTGGAGCGCGACCTGAACGCGCTCCATCGACCGCCATTCCAGCTTGCACTCACGGACTCCGGATCGCTCAGCCAACACAACAAGTCCTTTGCAAGGTCGTCGGAGAACAGCTTGTCGAAGTCTTCCGCCTCCAGACGCTTGCCTTTGAGCCCTGGCGCCGAGCTAGTTGCCAGCTCCGTCAAGGCGCTCAACATCGACTGCCGCGTGGCGGCATCACGTGATACGTCCAGGCCAAGCCCCCCGTCTTCAGCAACCAGGAAGGCCTCGACGGTCCAGTCCTTTCCGTTCTTCTGGGTCCAGCAGACCCCGCGGTACTGCAGTTCCACCAGCGGCTTGAGGCTGTCCGGACACTCCTGGACCGCCCTTAGCTCCTGCCGGCTGACACCCGGCAGGTAGACGATCGGGGTCTTTTCTTCGGAGACTTTCGGGTCATCAAGCGCACGATCCAGGACACATCGCAGCCAGATGGCCGGCCCTGTTCGGTTCGCCGGCTCGTAGTCGCCCAGCGTCAGCAACTGCGGCGCCAGACGGCGGAGCTGAGGAATGATGGGCAGCCACTGCGCATCGTTGTCGGTCCACAATACGACACACGGTTGGACGACATCGTTCGGGTTGTGCCTCGCCGCGCTCTCCAGGGAACAGACAAGAGCCTCGATGACGGTGACATATGATCGGCCGTCCATAGAAGTCACAGCAAGGACTGCTGGCGGCCGCTCATTGCAAATTTCGCAGGATTTTCGGATGTCTTCTGAATCCATCCATCCTGTTCGGCCCGTTCCAGCCACTTGTTGACCTGACTGCGAACGAGGCCGAACGCTTTCTCCACATCCCTGCGCGTCTTCTCTTGCTGCCCGAAGTTGCTCTGCCATTGCCGGCAGAACTCCCTGTATAGAGATTGCTTTGGATCAGACTCGGGATCGGCTGTCGGGCGGCGGATAGAAGCAGGGACTGAAAGCACGCTTTGCCCTGCCCTCGGATCGTCAGGTGGCCAATCCGCACGGGATTTCCTGGTCAGACGGTTGACCTTGGTGATATACATCGTCTGACCATCGACGGTGTTGAGCCGCCATGCCCGAACGGCGATCGACTTGGCGATGGGCTTTGGATCCGGCAATGCCGCTGCACGGGCTCGTATTAAGCCGCCCAGAGACACCTCATGCCCTACCTTCGAAGCAAGCTGGGAGAAGATCGACCGAAGATTTGACAGCGGCTTGACGGGGCTTTGATCGGCGCCCTCCAGTCCCAGAGCGACACGGGATGAGATACGCCGAAGATATTCCGCATCCTGAACTCGAAGCCAAGGCTGCGGAAGCCATTCGACACCGGAGAGGCATCCCACCAGCCCACCGACCATAGCCGCAAGCGTATCTGTGTCTGCACCTTTCTCGAAAGCCGCTCTGAGAATCGCTTGCTGTGGTTGCGCCGCGTGCCGCGCGGCGAGATATGCGGCTGCCGCTGCGCTAGTGGTGCCCGCACCCTTGTTGTGCCCGAAACATCCAAGGTCTTCCAAAACAGCGTGATCATCGGCGAGCGCTCCGGCCTGGACTCCTTTTCGCGCTGTCGCAAGCAACTCATGCATCTCGCGAACGGTCTGATTCCAGATCCGTTCATACCCTCCCGTCGCTTGTTCCGCAGCTTCGAACCAGGAGCCCTTCTCCCGGTCTGGCTTCGGAAAGCCACTCCACGCAGGCGCCTCGTCAATCAGCGCATCCAGCAGTTCACCGAACCTGAGCGTGCCGCTTCTGCGCGCCAGCGACCACGCGGCATGGGCGTATACGGCCGCGCCGACAAGTGCGCGCGGATGACCGTGCGTCGCCGTTCCGTCGAGAACTACATCATGCATAAGACTCGCGGGGGTTTCCTGGCCCGCGAGAAACAGCGCATGCGGCAGAACCCGCATAGCAACGCCGTTACCGCCGGCATCGAAGTATCGGCGAACGCTGTAATTCCTATTCGCCTTCCATGGCGCATGACCGGCTGCCCAAGTATCGGCGGCGCGCTTCGTGGCTCTGCCGCCTCCTCGTTCGTAAAGCATCCAGAGCGGAAGCTCGATACGAGTGAACGCTTTCCACCATTCCGGACCATGGTTTGTCCTGCTGCGCGCGACTGCGAGGGTGAGCTGCGTATCGTCGCTGTATTCTCCGGGGCGGATGACTTCCTCGTAGGGTTGGAAGCGCCCACCACTCCGGCGCGTCCACCCCTTGAACTCGACCTGGGCCGACTCAGGCGCGGGATTATCTCGAACAGTCACCCGCATTTCCTGGGGCCAGCCCAACGCGTCGCCGGCGGCAAGCGCGAGGAACGCTCCTTCAGCCCTTGCCGTCGGCACAGTCGGTTCACGCGCTTGGCTTTGATTGCTGTTCGGCATGGATGGCTCCTGTTTGATGCTCTTGCTCGACTGGAGGTTTCCCGGAGCGGAGCTGATTGCTGAGCGCATATGGGTCGTAGAACTGGGGAACGATTACGATGCGAGGTGGAGACTTGCCGACCTGTCTCAGCCGCGCCACTTCCCGTTTCGCCTGCCCCACGTCGTGAACGGCGATACCCATCACGTCCTGCCATTGGATCTGGTCGGGTATAAGCACCTCGGCCTGCTCGTCGGTGGGCAGGAAGGCAGGATGCCGCTGGCTGCGAGTGAACATTTGTTCTTCGGCTCCTGCGACGGTATCTTCGAACAACGTATCGAACGCTTCAGTTCCTTCGCGGATCAGTCTCCCGTGTTCGGCAGCCGCGTTGCGAGGACAGAATTTCGTGCCGGTACGCCATAGGTAGTGTGCCCTGATCAATATTACGACCCAATCGAGAAACAGCTTTTCCTGCTTCCGAGCTTTCTTGAAGTACCAGGCGTTGGGGTACTGAATCGAGCAGCACACATGGTCCCGATACCCGTCCAGACGCGTCAAGTCGGTCGGGTTGAACACTGCCCTCTCATCGTTCTGGAGAGACTGCGAGGCGAGGATACCCCGCCGATCATCGGCAATTTCACTGAGATTCCGCGAGGGGGTGAAGTGGCAAAGCCGAGTGATTCCCCGTTGTTCCACCTCGCTCCGAATGGAAGCAATCGTTCCGGTCATTGCTGATACAACTCCTCATCATTCGGCAAGAGAGGCGTCATTCGCCCCGAGTAGGTCAGTACGAGAGTCGATCTGGCTCGCGTAATGCCCACGTAAAGGAGCCGGGAATCGCGTGCAGCGGCTTCCTGGTCCCCCAGGGATTGCATGTCCGGCGCGTGGGGCCAGCGCTGCTCCGACAGAAACGGCAGGAACACCGTATCGAACTCCAGTCCCTTGGCGGCATGGTACGTGCCATAGAAGAGACCGGGGCCGCTTGGCCACCGATTCAGGTTGCCATGGAGTCGCGTCGCCGGGATTGGGAAATGCTGTGCAACGATTTTCTCTTGCTCTCGTGTCCTGAACAGAATGGCAACTGACCCCGTCCGAGCCAGTTCGGTTGCTCGCGAAACCACAAGTTCTCGTTCTTTCGACTCCTTTGCAAGCCGGACGAGTGCCGGGAGCGGCCCGTCGGCAATCGGGGCTATTGGTTCAACGAGGTCCGGATCGTCCGGGAAATCCGGCTTGGCCGCGAGTGCGAGCGCAAGTCGGGAAATCTGCTTCGTGTTGCGGTAGTTCTGCTTGAATCGCCAGATTCGCGGTTGGGTAAGCCCTGCGTCTCTCCACGACATCCGGTGACCGTATATCTGCTGGGCGATGTCGCCAAAAAACGTGAGGCTTCCTTCTTGCGGGATGACGGCCGCGAGGGAGCGCAGCATCTCGGGGGAGAAGTCCTGTCCTTCGTCGACGACGACGTGCCGGTAGCGGCGTTCCCCGTCGTCGGCTTGAAGTTCGCAAAAAACACCGCTGGCGAGGTCGCCCCAATCGTACGATTTACCACCGCGCTCCCGCTGATGTAGGTAGCGGGTATAGAGGTCGTACAAAATGGGACGTTCCGCCCTCGCAACCCGCGCTGCCGCCCGGCCTATACGTTCCGCCGCTACATAATCCTGCGCGTTCGTGATGCCGTGCCCTTGGATCCACTGAAACTCCTCATCGAAAAACTCTTCGGGACGTTTCAATAGGGAACCTGTCTGCCCGTCGGACTGCGCCTCGCGCAACGCGTGACGGATGAAACGCAACCTATCGCCGGGCGTGGCGATGCTTCCTTGGGAAGGGATCCTGCCTCTGGAGGCGAGGTATCCCCGAGCGAACTTGTGATAGTTTTCGACAACGACCCGTCGCCCAATGTTTCCGGCCAGACGTTTCATATAGGTGACCAGGCACCGGTTGAACGTCACCAATAGCGTGCGACCGCCGTGGTCGGTAGACGGATCAGCCAGATAAAAGGACCGATGGATCGCGAGTGTCGTCTTGCCGCTGCCAGCAGTGCCGAGCACCACGGTATGACCTTCAGCGGGCAGATATAACACCTCTTTTTGTCGTCCGACCGGATTCGGTAGCGGCATAGCCCTCAGGTATCGCTTGCCCCTGCTCGTCCTCTTCTCATCGTAAGTTTCAAATGATCCTCGGTCGCAATGAAATCTGGCTCTGTTCCGTTATGCTCCAACAGGAGCGGAATGATCTTGTTGCGCACTCCCATGCCCCTCGCGTCTACGTAGCCGTAGTCGCGCAGGACCTCGACGATCAACGGGTTGCGCGCGGAACGCTGGCCGGCAACCATCTTCTCCACCGTCATCGTGTTCTGGAGCGCGCCGGGACTCAGGACCTCGAGACGATCTGCGTACCGCACGACCTCGATCTCCTCGTGGCGCGTCCAGTCACGGTGAGCGAGCGCATTCACGATCGCTTCGCGAAGCGCCTCTACCGGATACAGCCATCGGCGCTCCCGGCGCAGGGATACACCCACCTCGTCGGCTTCTTCCGAGACGAACGGCCGCATGGCATCCACCAGGTTCTCGATCAATCCGTTCTCGATGACGACGCTTCCGCCGCCTGCAGTCTCTTTCCGGAGAGCGGCGAGCGGCCCATCGACCAACCGGTCATCCAGCGCCTTGTAGCTCTTGTCCTCGCCTGCGAACGCCATCCAGCGGACGCCGGACTGACGCAGAAGCCGACGCGGCGCGTGACCGAAAAGAATCAGCCCCGCGATGGTGCACGTTGGCGGGCCGTCCTGGCGCTCGACCATGAAGCCCAAGCCGCACAGGCGCTCGCCCCATGCCTCGTCGGAGGTCGGGAGCGTCTTGTCCCCAACCATCGTTGCCAGATAGTCGGTCAAGCGTTCTCGGCTCAGATCGCCCAGACCGCTCCCCGATACGGGAAGCAACTCCGCGTGAAGCATGCCCCCGATCGCGTGCAACCGCGCCTGCTGTTCGCGGGAGGCAAGCCGCGAGGTGCTGCCGACACGGATATAAATGTCCTCCCGGCCGCGATGGCGCACGACATACGGCTTGGCTGCTCCTTGGCTGATCGTGACGACTGCAACCCGATGCCGGTCGTCAACCCGGACTTCTTCGTAGAACGGGAGAATCATGGGGTGCACGGTGCGGCCGAACACCGTGTCCATCACCCAGTGTTCGAGATCGGCCCGCTGTATCCCCGTGATCGTTCCGTCATCATCGACCCCGATCAGGATGCGGCCGCCCTGGAAATTGGCGAGCGCCACGACCTCCTTCGCCAACTGCTCGGGACGCAGGTCATCACGCTTGAACTCGACACCGGAGTTCTCGCCATGAGTAATCAATTCAAGCAACTCGGACCTGGTCATCAGTAGTCGTACCCGTATTTCCCCTTGCGTTGCATGGATGCCTCCTTGCCACCCTCCAGAATGCTCGCCGCCCGGTCGCGGGCGGCGTGTTTCTCGGCAATGGTCAGGTGCACGTGGTTGACCCGTTCCGAGGTGAACTTGCCGTCGTTCCAGAACCAGGGGAACTGCTCTTGATCGCGCAAAGATTGCGGCTCTTTACCGCGGTCCTTTCTCCAGTGGATGTTCGGCTTGGCCCTCAGGATGCCGGCCCCTTTCTGGCCCCCGGGAATGTCGTCGGTCATGAAGGGGCGGATGTTGAGCCGCACGCCGTCGTTGATGTCGGGCTCCCAGCCGATGGGCTGCTCCGCGATCGGCTTCCAGCGGATGAAGAGGTCAAAGGGCCGCTCGCCGTCGAGGATGGCATTGAGCCGTTTCTGCAGTTCCAGCGCCGCGGCCAGGCGGTCTTCGGCGCCGCCCTCACCGCGTTTCACGCCATCACCCTGCCGGGTGATCCAGTCGCCCAGGTAGCTGTAGGTCAGGGACTCCAGAAGCCGACGTCCTTTGCCGTCATCCCCGGCCAGCTTGTGATAGTTGACCAGGGCGTGGAAGCCGTCGCGTTTGCGGCCGTCCCAGACATGCCAGACGAACGGACGATGATGGAACAGCTTGCAGTGCTGCTCGAAGAAGCGATTGCGCAGCCAGTCGTCGAGGCTCGGGCTGCCGGCCTCCGCGAGCAGCTTGGCGAGAACGCCGTCGTTCCAGGCCTCGCCGAAGGCGGCCGCCAGCAGTTCGAGCAACCGCTCCCCGGCGGTCGGCTCGCCCCGCAGCGATGGAATGCAGACGATGCCGTCGGTGTCGGCGCATTCCAGCAATGCCTCGCAACGCCGCGCCCAGGCGCGCTGCTCGTCGGCCAGTTCCATGCTGGCATCCTGCTCCGCGGGCCAGCGGTAGCCGAGCAGGCGCGCGGCGGCGGCTTGCAACACAGTGAGGTCGGTGCGGAGCGGTCCATGGGCAGTCCGTTTCTCCGCTTCGTCCCACACGACCGACCCGCAGGGGTGGCCGTGGAAGATCCATTGGGTGGGGTCGTCGGAGTAGGGGCGAGGGAGGCCGTTGGGGTACTTTTCCTTGGCGACTTTGGTCCAATGGTCTAGCTCGAAGGGGACCTTGACCAGCGTGGCGTTGGTGACTTTGAGTGTCTGGTCGATGCTCCGCACAGCCTCGTTGTATTCGGTGGAGGAGCAAAAACACCAAATTGGGAGAAGATTCTCCTCCTGTTTTGGAAGCAAAATCGCAATGTTAGTATCGAATTTCTCACCCGAACCCAAGGTTATAGGCAAACTTCTCATTTGGCTTATACCAATAGTCCAATGCCCCCAAGCTGCATTCCCTCTCCGATCAGCATCATGCAATCGTTCTTTTACCTCCCTAGCAAAAGTCCGGAGTTGACCATTTCCCCTTTCCCACAATATGACTTTGTGGCGACCACCAAAATCAACGGCACTTTGTACAGTCGACTGCTCAAACGCCCAAACATGCCCGATCTGAATAATTTCCCAGAAACATCCCTCAAACCTGCTGGTGTCTCCATTGAGCACCCCGGCTAAACTCACTGCGTAGTCGGCTAAGAGTTCCTGAGCCTGTATTTCTTCTAACGTCACAACAGCATCCGGGTTCTCTAACTGCCGGACTTGCTCGACGCCCTTGATCTCCGCTTGGCGCAATGCTTTTGCTTTTTCGCCGGCGGTGCGGGATTCGGAGACATCCAGGCCATGCATCGTGGCGTCTGCCGTTGATTTGTCGAATCCGCTGTCTGGACGGCGGGAGGGATGACCGCGGCTCAGGATGAGCAGGGCGACAAATGCGCCGGCCGCGGCCGAGGAATCAAAGCCACCTTCGCCCAAGCGGGCCAGCAGACGCCAGGTCTCGGTCTTCAGAAGCTTCTTCCGGAGGTTACGGTATCTGGTAAGGAACAGCCAGTTCTGCGGAAGCACGAGGCCGGCGGTTCCGCCCTCGGTGCACAGCTTCAAGCAGCGCTCCAGGAACACGGTGGCCAGATCGTTCTTCGCGGCGGGGTAATGCCGTTCGCAGAAGGCCCGCAGCCTCGCGCCCTGCTTGCCGCGCGCGAGGTAAGGCACGTTGGTGACCACCCAGTGGTACCGTTCTGACAGCAACTCCGCCGCTCGCGCCATCCCCCTCGCGGCCACGGCGCGCTCGGTCTGCTCGTCGGTCGTCCGCTCCTGTTCCAGCGCGACCGCCAGCAGCGCCCGCACCGACTCGAAGCCGCTCTGGAAGAGGTTGCCCTTCAACTCGCCCGGATCGATAAGCGAACCGAGTTCCGGCGCCTGCGCGAACAGGTCGTAGAGCGCGTCGAGGCTGTTGCGGAGCGGCTCGGAGAGCAGCGAGTCGTCGACGCCGAACAGGTCCCGATCCGCCGGCATCCCTCCGGCGGCCGCGGCCGTCTCCGCCAATGCGAGCCACTGCTCCTTCGGGGAGTTGGGCGCCAGCCCCGAGCAGGCCAGGTTCAGCTCCGGCAGCGGCCGATACCCGCCTGCGCCAGGAAAGGTCCAGGCGGCCAGGGCGAGCGAGAAAGCCGCGATCTCCACGCAGCGTGGGTCCAGCTCCAGCCCGTGCAGGTTGCCGCGCAGCACGGCGTCCACCGCCTCGGCGGCGCTGAGATCCTCCAGCGCCATGCGCATGGGAACCAGCATCAGGAAGGCGGCGACCAGGAAGTGTCCCGAACCGCAGCAGGGGTCGAGCAGGCGAAGCTCCGAGAGGTCGTCGGGCCAGCCCTCGAAGCCGCCCGCGGCGGGCACGCCTTCTTCGGTCTTGCGCAGGTAGTCCAGATCAACCGGACAGCGCTTATCCGGGTATCGGCTGACCCACCACGCCCCCAGCGAGTTGTGCAGCAGGAACTGCACCATGTAGGGCTCGGTGAAGAGTTGGGTCACCGCCGGCAGCTCATCGGCGCCGATCTTGACCTCGGAACGGTTGACCTCGTCCTTCTTGCTGGACTGCCAGAACTGGTATACCCAGCCGAGAGAGTCGGTCGCCCGGAACACGTCCGCCGGAAGGCCTTCGACCCGACTTTCCAGCTTCAAACGGTGTTCCCGCGCGAACCGGACCTCGAACACCGGGTGCTCCGGCCGGAACACCTGCGGCAATATGCGGTGGGCGAAGCGCGAGGCGAGCGCCCACTTGTCGACGCCTTCCTCGCCGGCCAGATCTTCGCACTCGTCCAGGGAAACGGCGACGCCCATCTCCGGCTCGATCAGCAGATCGTTCTCGGCGAGAAAGCGCGCGAACAACATGCTGTGCCAGTGCTCGAAGGCGCACTCCTGCTCCAGGCGGGCGATCGCCTGACTTCCCGAGCGCGGATCGCGGCGGTCACCGAGCTGACGCGCGTGAGCGCGCAGCCGTCGGCGCAGTGCGCGCTGCTCCGCGTCCATGTGCCCGTAGGGCTCGTGGTGATGCACGGCGAGCATTTCCAGGGCGACGCGTGCGCCGGCCTCGGCCACATCCCGGGCTTCAACGACCGTGCGCTCGAGCCGCCTGCGGAACTCTGTCGACAGGGACTTCATCCGTTGCCCGATGCCTCCGAATGGCGAAACAGGAGATATTCGTCGATGGCTCTCATCCGTTCCATGGCGATCCCGGCTGTGGCATCCGTAATGGTCGGAAGCCAAGGGCTTCCGTGAGCGGTTCCTTGCTGGTTTCGCAACTGCTCGACACCACAGGCAAGCACGCAGATTGCTCGATCGACACGCAGCTTCGAGGATTCACCTTCCTCAGCCCGGTCTTCAGGAGTCGTCAAGTTCAGCGCCTGCCACGCCTGTCCGTGAAGCGTCGGGAAAATGATTGCTCCGCTGAACGGGGTCATGACGACTTGTCGAACAATGTCTTCACCAACCGTTTCGCATGCGGCGATGTGGCGATCACCTTCTCGGGGTCCAACTCGGCGAGAATCGCGAACGAGTGGCGGCCCTTGTGGTATTTGCCCTTGGGGTTGCACTGCCTTGTCGCGTTCTTCAGGCCGTTTTCAAGGTCGCTTTTGGAGATGTCTTCGACATCGGGCCGGCCTGGAAGCGCGTTGCGGTTGAAACCGCCGCCGAAGTATCTCGCCAAGGCGTCCTTGTCCGCGAGAAACCAGGCTTCCATGCACTGAACCATCAAATGCGCATTGTCGTCGGTGGCGCCGGAGGGCCTGTCCCAATGGTCGCGATTCTTCAAGTGCAGCCAAGGTCCGGCTCCCTGAGCAACAGGGCGTTCGCTGTCGACCAGCAGGACGATGAACTCGTTATCCGCCGCGTTGGTAAGCGCTGTGCGGAAGTCGCGGCAGGTCTTGTCCCTCGCTCCGCAGGCGATGATTTTCGGCATCCTTCCGGCCAAACTCGCCTTGCGGAAGAAAGTGCTGAACCCCTGGCGGCACTTCGTCCGTAACTCCCTTCCACTGCCACCGCCTTCCACGTAGACCTTCACCCTCACCAGCGATTCCCTCCCAGCTCGCCGGAGGTCCACAGCTCTCCGAGCCGGTATTTCTCGAGCCAATGAGCAAGATCGCCCTTGTCCAGGCGCTTCAACGTCGTCTGTCCTTCCTGCTTCTCGCACACGACGATGCTCTCGGGTATTTCCGTGAGCGCATCGACGAGGACATCCGAATGAGTGGTGACGATCAATTGACACCGTTCGGAGGCTTCGCGCAGCAACTCGGCGATGCCCGGGAGAATGTCGGGATGCAGGCCCAACTCCGGTTCCTCGATGCAAACGAGCGGCGGCGGCGCCGGGTGACAGAGAATGGCGAGCAGGCAGAGGTAGCGGAGGGTGCCGTCGGACAGCCGCGTGGCGGGTATGACGATGTTGTCTTCCTGAAGAAATACCTGAACCGTGCCACTCTCGATGATCACGTCGAAGTCCGTCACGCCTTCGTAAATCTGACGCAACGCATTCAAGAGTCGATTCTTGGCGCTTGGCTCTCGCTTCAGCCGGTTCAGAACCAAGCCCAGGTTCTGTTCGTCTTCCATCAGGAAGTCGTTGGGCAGGTCGGTTTTTTGAGGCAAGCGCGGCGGGGTATTCCGTCCGAAGGACCACTCCCGGTAAAGACGCATTTCGTCGAGCCTGGTCCCGAGGTAGCTGAGTTCGGGATAGTGATCGGGATCCTTGCGTTGCGCGAGAATCGATTGATCGGCTTTGATGTTCTCCGGGCGCAACTTGCGTGGTGGACCTTCTCCGCTCGGATCAAGGAAGTTCAAGGTGGCGTTTCCACCTTCAGATCGGAAGTAGAGGTAAGGCTCAGGGTGTCCCTTATAAGGATGTTCGTTTGCGATGCATTCTTCGATCAACTCGAACCGCTGGCCTCTTTCCGCAAACGCAAGAACATAGCGGAGCGCCTGCTGGCCAGACGGATAGGCCACAACAGCCTCTACTCGTGCGGCCGGCGCCTTCTGCTCTCCCCGCCAAATCCAGTCGCCGACGCCGCCGCCCTCGCGAATCGGGGTGGTCAAGTCCCGGGGGGCAGCCTGCAACAGTCCGATGATTTCGATGAGGTTCGACTTGCCGGCTCCGTTCGGACCGATCAGCACGTTGAGCGGTCTTAGCTCCAGATCCTGGGCGTCGGGCCCGAACGAAAGCACGTTCGTCAGCTTGATTCGTTGTATGAACACCGTGCTTCTCCTGTCAGCCGATCACGATGGGTCCTTGCTTGATCCGCTCGAGCAACTCCTCTTCGGTCTTCGCCACCCAGGCTTTGACCTCGTCGGGCGTGCGCAGCGTGGCGCTGGCGAGCTTGACGTGATGCGTCTTGGGCTCGACCAGCTTGTCGGCCTGGACGCGGGCGTCCGCAAAGAGCTGGGGCAGCGCCGCCTTGCGCGTTCGCCAACCATCGAGGGAAATCCTCTCGAGGGAAGCCAGCACCTCCTGCTCGGTGCCGGTCGCACCCTTCGAGACCTTCTCGATATGGAGTGTCTTGAGAATCCGGTCGCGGTCAGCCTGGTCGATCTTCCGCCAACTCTCGGCGGCTGACAGCCGCCCAAGCTCCGTCTCGTAGACCTCGGAATAGCGTTTCTCCGCTTGAACGAGTGCGGCGCGCAGCTTGTCCACGAGCATCATGGTGATGTCCGGCACTGGGTCCGCAGGATCGAGCAGGCCGCGGTTGGCCGCGATCGCATCGATCTGCGGTTGCGCGTCTTTCGCGGCTTCCAGCCCGTCGGCATGACGAGCCAATGACAACAACCGCTCGAAGGCCGGCAGGCGCTTCTCGGCGAGGCTTCCTGCCTCGCCCCAGCCATCGATGTTGTTGACAAGTTCGTCATGCCGATCCAGCATGCCGAGCAACTGCTCGTTGCCGGCGAGAGATTGAAGGTCCAGCAGGTGGCTGGTATCAGGGCGCTCGGGCAGCGGCGCTTCACCGCCGGCGCGACGGGCCAGCTCACCCAAGCGGTTCAAGAACGATCCGGCGGCAGCGGCCTCCTCGTTCGGCTTGCAGGCAACCTCCGCCTTTTGGAACAGTTTGCGCACCTCGAGGCGCTGGCGGGTATCAAGGGTCGCGCTCTCAACGCGAAAGTCCGTACCCGGTACTCCCGCCTGGGCAAGTTGTCCGGGCTTGAGCGCCACGCCGTTGGTCTTCGCCCTCAGATGTCCGCTTTCGAACAGGCTGACCAGCGCGGCATCGATCGCATCGCGCGGCCAGCCGTAGGGTGGATCCGAGAAATGGATTCGCACTTCCCTGCCCTTCTTGCCCGATCCCACGAACGACAGCACCTTTGACAAGACAGGGTGATCTTCAGACTTGCCGCTGTAGTCCAGCGCCTCCAGCGGGTGCTCGTCGCCTTTTCGGGCGCGTTCGATCACTTTGGACCAACGATGGTCATCAGCATCATTGAATTCGTAGAAGAGCCGGTCGAGAGAGGCGTCAGCGGCTTCGGTTACCTTGTCCACCAGGGCCGTCTCCAACCGCTCGGCGCCGCCGCCCTGGAACACCTTGGCTTCATCGATCACTTCGGCGACCAGCGACCGCAGGCCATTCCCAGCTTCCGTCAACCGCGTCTCCATGCCTTGACGCGCTTCGATGCCCTCCGTACTTGACGGCACTCCCTTGTATTCGAGCGTCTCCTTGGCCGCGCTCTGAGCGGCAATGACGCGCGCCAATGCATCCGCGCGGGATTTCGGCACGAACACGTGGATCACCGGGCTGTCCGGTCCGGCCGCGCGCGCATCGGCGACCACGCTCTTCTCCTCGGCGCCCCAGCCATCGCGTATCCACACCGGAATCTCGTGCCTGGTTCCCGGCGGCGGTTCGGAGCCGAAGTGCAGAGTCAACTTTCTGGGCTCCTTGCACTTGCCGTGCAGCCGCTTTACGGATCCGATCGCTTGATGCATGGCCGCACCGAGGATCTGGGCTCGCTTGCTGCTCATCCGCGCGGGATCGTTGACGAGCCTGGTTTGCCGATTGCGGAACTCGGCATCCCACTCGCTGCTCGCGCGTGTCTGCAGGCTGAATTCGTTGTCCAGCTTCATCAAAGCTCCGGCGGCGGCCAGCTCGTCCAAGAGCTTCGGAAGCCGCCATCGCAGCGCCGAACCATCACGAGCCAGGTCCTTCACCAGCAAATCCGCCAGAGTTTCCGCCGTGGCGTGAACGCCGATGTCGACACCGCTGTCCCGAGGCAGCTTACGGATCAGAAAGATCAAGGCGCAGAGGCGGGATTTGAGTTGACCGTCGGGGGTGCCGTCTTTCTGCGCGATGATGGTCTCGTAGACCTCGCGCAGCAGCACGCCGGACTGCAGCAAGTTGGCGGAGATCTCGTCGAACAGGAAATCCGCCGGCACCACCGCGCCGACCGGTTCGTCTGCTGTGTGTCGGATGGCGTCATAGACGATCCGCAGTTGCGTGCGGAGCTGCCCGGCCGTGCCCGCGCGATCGACCGCCCGCAGCGTGTGCTCCCAGAAACGCCGCCTCACGGGCAGCAACGGGTAGTCCTCCACGAGAATGGACTTGTCCTCGCTGCGCGGGCCGATCCTGGTGCCGACAAGGTGACGGTCGAGTTCGCCGGCGTTGGCATCCAGGATCGACTGGACTTCTTTCAGACGATCTGGGCGCTTCGCCAGGACGACCCGCCGCGTGACGGTCTCGACATCGTTGTCCGAGAGCTCCACGTTGACGGTGAAGCGGCCTTGCAGGCGTTGCAATGCCGGCGTGCTGCCGGACAGAGCTGTTTGTCCCGTGCCGAGGAAGAGCAAGCGGTCACCGAACCGTTTGCTGCAGGCCTCCACCACCTCCTGCACGATGTAGGATCGGCCGGTGTCTTCGCCGATATACTGCTGCACCTCGTCGAGGATGACGACCGTGTTCGGTATCCCGCCATTGAGAGCCAGAGCATCCTCCAAGCCGCTCGTGAACTCGCCGGTGGTGATGTCCCTGGGCTTCGGGAACTGGGAGCGCAGAGCGGATTTGGCTTCCTTTTCGCCGGCGGCGAAGTTCGAGTCGGCTTCGAGCAACGCCTTGGCGATCAGAGGGCTGACGTACAGGTCGTTCAGTTCGCGTCGAAACTCACGGCCTTTAGCTTCCACCGCGGCGCTGACCTGGTCGTAGAGATCATTCTTCTTGAGCCAGAGGCAGAAGCGAGCCTGGGGGTAGCCCTCGGGGAGTTCCGCTGACTTGAACACGATCCCGAGCAGCGCGAGCCGAACGCTGCCGCCGGCGCCGGCTCCAAGCGTTCCGGCCGCGGCATGCAGTCCATGACCCCGCCGGCCCAGGATCGAAATCTCTTTCAGCACGTCCCGCACCTCGTTGGGCAACTGCGCCAACCCGCGAGCCGTAGCGCCGTCTTCCGGAAACGTGTAGTCGGTCCAGAGGAAACGCAGCATTTTGGCGAGGTGGGACTTGCCACTTCCGAAAAATCCGCTGATCCAGGCGGCCGGTTGCTCGGGCCGGCCCTGATTGCTGACATAGGATTCGAGAATGCGAACGAGACCGCGTCTGTATTCCCCTTCGCAGACGAAATGCTCGAGTTCGAATCGCAGCGTACGGCGCTCGTCGCCGGTCAAGGCGTCCGTCATGGCCGCGACGCCATTGTTCAGCAAGGTGATCCTGCTGGGGTCCCTCTGGTAGATGTCCCGATTTTTCATGCCTCGTGCATCCTCACTCTTCTTGCATGGTGATAGGGACTGCGAGGTAGTTCCAACCATCCCGCGCATCCAGCAACCGATAGCTGTTGTCGTCGTACTCCCCTGGGAAGAACACCACGACTCGGCCTCTGATATCCCGCTCGATCTCCTTCATGAGCTCCGACACGCGGACGAACCCAAACAGCGAGGCGATGCCGAAGATACCCACTACTGCCTCGTCGTCTGCTTCCGCGGACATCAACCTTTCTCTAACCCGGCCGGCCAGATGCTGCAGAAAGTCGTCTTCCAACTTGAGATCGAGGTCTTCCGGAGATTCGAAGTAGCTGTCTCGGTATTCCGTATTCGCCATCCACTCCGCGAATGCCCTGGTCAGGTCACATTCGAGCCAGCCGTGACCCGCCTCTGCCGTGGCCATCGCGAACAACTCCTTGCGTGTTCGAAGCCGCCGCTCATCGGCCTTGTCGTAAACAATGAAGATAGTCCGTTGCGCTCCGGCCAGGTCTTTTCGCCAGGGCAAAGCGATGTAGCTCTTGTAGCGCTCGGCCAGCCTGTCAATACGACCCACGGATCAACTCCCGTTCCTTTTCGGTAAACATTTGCGGAAACGACACATCCATTATCGAGCCGGACTGTTTGAGATCGAGCAGCCCGAGCCGCTTGGCGTCTATGGCAAGGTCGATCAGCTCATCAGGACCGGCATCCAGGATAGCGGCCCATGGCGCCTCGAACAGCATTCGGCCACGGCATCCCACCGCAAACCCCAACAGCAGAGCGTATGCGGCGGCAGCGGGGGTCGGCTGAACGCGGCGTCTGGTTTTCCGCCCCCTTCCTCGTAAGTGCCCGGACTGTGTCCACGAGGAGGAGGCATTGCGAACGACCTTGTCGAACGTCGATTCGTTGAGTCGATCGGCGGCGGCATCGGAAAGGGCGTCCTTCATGGCTTGGCGGGCAAACTCGTGGCCGAACGGCGTTTGGAGCACGACGGTCGCCGTTGCCCTTAGCAGTGGATCTCGAGCGAGGGCCAACAACAACGCCAGGAGCGGACGGCTGGTTTCGTGCCAGTTCCAGAGGTCTCTCATTACCCGGAACAGAACCAGTCGGGCGCTGAGGCCGTAGAGTTCGGTCAGCCGCTGGAAAGAGAGTTTTCGATTCGCGGCTGTCCTCTTGCCCAGACAATTGTCCTCTATCACCGCATCCGCGTAGTCCTGTTGGGTGGCTTCGCCCGGAGCAGCATCCAACAGAAGCGAAAGCTCATCGAGCATGATCGTGCGGCTGGTGTGGGTGCCTCGGTCGCCCGATCGGAAGCCCCAGGCCGCAGCCTGTCTGTCAGCAAGACCTGCGATTCCCGGCTCGAAGTTCAGATTGGAGATCACGGTGATGGCGATATTATAGCAGACTCAGGAAATATATGTATTCTCGCCGGCAAACCAGCCGGCGAGAATGCTGTCCTGTTACGGCAGGGCTCTGAATCTGTTGCTTGATGCTCTGATGCTCTGGTCTTTGCGCCCGACTTCTACCGCTGGAGCCGGCACGATCTCAGAGGCAAAGATCACTCACCGCGCCTTGCCTGCCAGCACTTCCGCGATCGTGCGAACGACAAGCGCATCGTCACCGAAGCGCATGGCAGACTCCGTATCATGTTGCTCGTCTTCGTCGCGCAGCAGATACTTCACAGCGGCTTGCAAGAGTCTGACGTGCTCGTCTGATGTCGTTTCCGAGATTGACGCCAGTATCTCCCACATCGACTCGCAGATCGTCTGGACGTTCTTGAGAGCGAATTCATCGTGAGCCTCCAGCGACTTCGATCGCCATCGGTCTAGATCCCCTAGCAGCGTTTCCGGTGTCTGGAGGCGTCCACCCCAACATTTGCGAAGCTCAGGTCCGACCCTCTCGGGAAGTCGTACGAACACCTCAGAGGCGGTTCGACTGAATAGCATCTCGAATCTTGCCATCGCTGAATCTCTCAGAACATCAAGCGAGATCCATCTGTCGCCTGGCTTGCAGTAGCCAAGTTTGAAAACGTTTCCCGAGTGCGAGATTCTGCTTGGCTCGAACCGCTCCGAGACTAGCCGATAGGCATGGTTGAGGCTCCTGGCATTCAACCGAAGGGACGGGATCCAGCAATTCACACCTTGCAAGGTGGCGGGCTTGGTGCCTCTAAGCCGCAACCTCAGGGGCTCTTCATCGAGGGTGAGAGCGACTGCATGAGACTTATTCATATCCGCTATGGGTGCGTCCTTGAGGTGCTTTTTCAGACTGGCGGGAGTCTTGTTGCCATCTATAGCGAACATGACCTCGCTTCCTGTAGGGAAAATCTCTACAACATGATCTTGTTGAAGACGGGAGACTTCCCTTTGATCGGTTAACGACCGCTCGGGAACCACCAGGTCTCCAATTGTCCCGTCACGCATCCCAGGCAGCTTCCCCCCGTAAAAGTACTCGATCCGGCCATCAGCACGGATGCGAACTGGAATAAGTACTGTTTTCTCTTGCTCCGACAACAGCCATTGGCCGTAGAACGGATGATTCGGTCTGATCTGCATTTCTCACCACCCGACGGCCGCAGCACGCGATACGACCGCCATGACTTCGCTTTTCCTTCGCAACGCTTGCTTGCTGTAGGTCGAGGGAGTTGCTGTTGCTGTCGGTCGGCGCTCTCACGCCTCCGCCAGGGCTTCCCGTGTTGCTGCTTTCTTCCTCTTCCCTGCGTGCCAGCGCCAATACCCCGGCGGAACCAACCGGAGCTCGCGTCCCGGCCGATACCAGCCTTCCTCGTTTTCTCGGCGAGTCGGCTTCCGCATTGCCCGTTTCCAGACCTGCTCGACGTTCACTCGCGCTCCGGCCCGCAGGGTCGCTGAACTGCTTATGGCAGCCCTTGGCACTAGAGTACTTCAGGCCGTGTCGTTACCTCCATCACCCGCCCTGGCTGCCGCCAGCCGGAGTGACCGTTGTTGGACGGGCTTCGCGCCCGCTGGAACAGAGTGCCTTTCCACGGCGCACGAGAAAAGCAGGTTAAGGTTTTCACGAAACACGACTTTTGCAGCCTCTTGGTACTGAAGCCCTTCAGCCTTTTTTTTCTCGCCCGGCCTGCATAGCATGAGGACAGAAGAGCCTTGACTCGTGACTCGTGATGCTTGATCCGTGGCGAAAACGAAAGGAAAGTTTCCCCTCCCGTCAGGCGTTTCCTTCACGAGCGGAGCCAAGCCGCTTCCAACGGTTTTTTCCGAATCACGAAACACGAGTCACCGCTTTACCGTCTTGGTTCCCTATCCATGATTTCCCGTCATTTCCCACTATTTCCCAGTATTTCCCGCTAAAAAAATGTGCCGCAAATCAAGTGCCCCCGCGCACAGCGGCAGCCGGGGCATCGGCTTCATGGATGCATCGAGTCGCCTCGCAAGCACCCCTGGCCTGCATGTCCCGCCCAGTGGCCAGGCGAAGTATGTCCGGGTCGCGAATCACGCCTTTTATGTTTTTACAAGACACGAATCAGGGTCTTTTCTCGGTTTGCCATAGGTGCGCAAGAATGGCGCCACCAGAAACCGCCGCCCGGACTGCCGCGCCGCCCAGTCACTGCTTTCCTGTGCGCTATGGGGCGGCAATGGAGCGGCATGAGCGGCAAATTGCCCCTGAGCCGGTGTCCGCACATCTTCCGCCGTTCACGGTCGGCCTCACGAAGGGCGCCGTTCGCCACAGCCCCCGTTGCCCTTCCGGAGTTCTTCGAGGAACGCGCAGAAAGCCTGGAACTGTGGTCGCCGGGCTACCCCTGTTCACCCCCCGGGGTTCATAAAGCAGGCGGGAGAACCGCCGGCAGGCAGGACGTTGACGGATATCCTCGATGGCTGAGTCGCAGGATACGATAGGGAGAAAGGAGAAGGCCGCATGCCCGATCAGCAGGAGGAGAGCTTGCTATCCATCGGGGCTGCCGTACAGTTCACTCACAAGGGCAAGACGATCCGCGGTCATCTCCTCCAACGGCAGGGGCGGCGGCGCTTCGCCAAGGTGATAGACACGGAGGAACGGACCTGGAATGTCCCGGAAGCGGCGTTGAAGCACTCGGGAGGGGCGCGGCGAGCCCTGCTGGTCACGCCGCACGACAAAGCGCGATCGGACTACCGCGTGGGGGACAAGGTGACGTTCACAAGCCGCGACGGACCGAGGCGCGGCGAGATCGTGAAGCTGAACCCGAAGAGAGCGAGGGTACGCTGTGAAAAGACATGCTGGAACGTCCCTTACGGACTGCTCCACAGGACGGGAGGAAAAAGCGCAAGGAACGGCGCGAAACGGCTGAACAACGTTGCGGGAATGGCGCGGGGGCTGATGGAAGAACACGGACTCCAGGACTGGACGCTCGCGTTCGTCGAGGCCAGGAGGCGTCTTGGCGACTGTCATTTCGGAGACCGCGTGATCCGGATCAGCCGCGCCCACGCCCTGCAGGGAAGCGAGGAGCAGATCCGGAACACCGTGCTGCACGAGATCGCACACGCGATCGCGGGACCCGAGGCGGGCCACGGACCGCTGTGGAAAGCGACAGCCCGGCGAATCGGAGCAACGCCAAGGGCGAAGAGCTACGAGAGCCAAGCGAGCTAAGGCAGGGATCATGTCCATCCCGGCCACAATCCTTGCCTCCTGCAGTCAGTCGTCATCCCTGTCTGGTCGCCGGAGCCGGCAGCCAGGAAGGCTGTCTATCAGTGCCCTGCTCTGATCCTGACCGGGCCGCGCCGGTCCGGCAAGACAATCAAGGACCTGCTCGCCACGAGAATCGGTCCCGGTTCATGGCATTCCCTTCCACAAGGACCGAGTCCGTCGAAGCTCGAACGGCTTGACGGCTACGGTTCGGGCCAATCGAGGTGCTTGTGAAGGAAACGGAAGGTGTCGTCGCCGAGGATGGTGTGTCCACCGTTGAAGAATTGGATGTGGGCCCGGTCGGGAATGCCCAACTGGGCGTAGAGGCGGCGGACCTTGGCGTACTCACCCGCAATCCATCGGTCCATGCCCACGCCGTCATGGTGGCCGCGCTCGACCATGAAGGGCCGAGGGATCATCAGATAGGCCTTTTCGGCATGGCCGAAGGTGTTGCCGAGGTTGAAGTAGGGCACCTCCCAGGTGGGATGATACATGTAGCTGTAGCCCCGATCGACGGCCGTTAGCTTGTGAATGTCTTCGTTGAAGTTGGCGGAGCAGATCGATAGCGCATAGCCTTCGAGCAGCGGCGGGACGATCATCGCCGTCGTTCCACCGTAGCTGAGGCCGTAGAACCCGACTCTTTCCGCGTCGACAAACGGCAGCGAACCGAGCCAGTTCAGAATCTGCTGGTGCTGCGCGGTAATGAACGAGAACATCGTCAGTTTCAGGGCCTTGGCCTTCTTGTCGAGCCAGCGAAAGCGGTCGGTGTGGCGGTAGAAGTTGTGCGGAGCGAAAACGACAAAGCCGCGTTCGGCCAGCCGGGCGGCGAAGTTGTGGTAGTAAGGGTCGTTGCCTTCGACGACATGCCTCGGCAGCCCGTTGTAGCCGTGCTGGGTGACGACGACGGGGCGGCGTTCGCCGGGCTTGAGGTTCTTCGGAGCCAGGAGGATGCCCCAGGCAAAGACATCCGGTAGAACGTCGAGAACGACCTCGTGACCGGTCCAGTTCTCGTCGTCGTAGATTTGTCGCGACCGGGGGTTGGGCGGCAGCAGCGAATCCTCGATGCGGCCCTTCACCTCGTCATGGAGATGGTCGCGAAACCGCTGAGACGCCTTCGCGAACTGTTCGGCTGATAACGTGTCGGCCCGCAGAACACGGGAAGGCGGTGTCTGGGCCAACTCGGGCATCGCCGCGTTCATGTAGAAGCGGTCGCGAACATATCCCGAGGCGGCGACAAGTTCCTGTAGCCTCGTTTCCAGTTCCTTCACTTGACGATGCTGTCTCGGTTTCGGGTCGAAGCCGCTGCGCCGATCCTTTGGGGTTTCGGATGACCGCTGAAGGGGCGATCGAATGCCGAGCAAGGTTGAGAACTCGTCGAGAGCATCCGGCGAGCCCGGCCCCGTGACCGCGCCGCCGGGGCCGTTGACCAACCGCCTGGGCTGGACACCCTCGGGGACAAGGGTTTCGATACGCTTGAACTCGGCTTCCACCGAACGGAACGAGGGAGTCGTGATCGCGCCCGGCGCTGCTGCTTTGCGCCAGCCTTCGGGCGTCTCGGGCGGCCCGTCAAAGACGGGAGCGGCGGCGTGCTCGATCACCAGACCCCGAGGCGCGATCAGGCTGGCAATCTCGGCGTCGCCGAACTCTCGCAAGAGCCCCCACACAGTCCGATCGAGGGGCTCTTCCCAGACGCGTTGACGTGACGAGAAGTAGCCGCTGACGAGAGCGGCGTCGATGCGCGTGTCGACCGCGGCGGCGTACAGAGCTGCGAGCCCCCCCTCCCCGTAACCCGCGAGACCCATCCTGACGGCGCCGCGCTGCTGCTTGAACCAGTCGATGACCGAGAGGACTTTTTGCACGTCGTAGCCGATGATGTGACGGCCCATGACGAACGCTTGGCGATAGATCCACTCGCGGTGCGGCAGATTGGTGAAATTGACATCGCGGTGACCGGAAACTTCAGCCGCACGGTCGATCAACAGCGGCGCGACGACTTCGAAGCCGTTCTCGGCAAGAATGCGGGCGAATTGCCCTTCCGGTGGCAGACCTGGAGCGAGGCCGACGATCATTTCCGGGGTCTGATCAGCGTCGGGGATGGCGACGGCGTGTCCGACCGCCTCACGGCGGGGTTCGATCAGCAGCCCCTCGCCGGTAACGCCTTCGACCACCGGCCAACGAACCTGGAATACGCGGAACGACGGGGTCTCGGCGGCGAGGGCCGGGTTGTCGTCGTCGCCATAGCGCTCCATCGACGGCGGGACCCGTTCGTCGACGAGGCCGATGATCGTACGAAGCCGGCGGCGGTTCGGTTCGACGGAGCTTTCATACGCAGCCGTCGAGGAGAAGTCACGAGACCAATGCCGGCCGCGTGCCTCGACCGATGCCGCCAACTTGCGGTCGATGAAGACATGCAGACCGTCGAGCATCTTCTCATCGAGCGGCCCTTGCCAATCGAGAAGCTGCGTGTTTTCCAGGGTGGCGGTCTGAGCAAGTCCCAGGCCCGCCGCGAGAAGACCAAGGATCGCCGGAAGTGGAGCCATGCGAAGCACGGATCTGGAGAGCAGTCTCTTCCCCATTTGCGTTATTCAGGCTGATTGTGACCGGACGCGCCGGGCAATCTGGTTGAGGTCCACCAGCGCGGCGCGGCCGCTCGACTTGCGAACGAGTTCGCAGATCAGCTCGATGGCGCGGAACTCCGGGTCCATGGCGTACAGGCAGGACGGGTGGCTCAGGAAGTCGTACACGGCGCGATTCTCGATCGCCCAAGTGACGGCGCGCCGAATGGCTTCGAGAAACCAATCCAGTTCCCAGCGTCCGTTGCGGAAGGCCCAGACATCGCTCACGGGACTCATCGGGATCTCCACCAGTCCCGTCGGGTAGACAAACGGCTGCGCTTCCGCCTGGGCGGCCACGATAGCGTCGTAGATCGATGGGCCGGGTTCCGCTCCGACTTCCGGCATCGCGTGCCGGGGGTATTTGCCGCTGACCCATCGGAAGCCGAGGTCAAGAAGCAAACGCTGCACGTCGGGGCGACCGCTGAGTCCCTGGGCGAAGCCTCCGGGCGTGCGAAAACCATCGGGCGCAATGCCGAGGCGGGCTTTCATGGCCTTTGAACACTTGCTGATGTTGTCGCGAATGACGTCCCGGACCGCGCGGTCTTCGATCAGCCACGGCGCGCGCCGAAAGAGAAACTGGACTTCCTCGTGCTTGCGCGCCAAGACATAGACATGGTCGTAGGTATGGTTCCCGACGGGGTGGCCCGCCTCGACGATCCCTTTCAGCCACTCTACGCTTTCGTGTTCGAAGACCTGCCCCACCGCGAAGTTGTGCAGCACGCCGCCGTAGGATTTCACTCTGCGGCAAGCCTCGACCGTATAGCCCTTGGCTTCCTCGTTGAGGTTGCCCTTTTCGTAGTCCCAGTGCGTCATCTCCCAAGTCGGGAAGTTACGCAGCATCTCGAGATCAAGGGTGATGGCGATAAGCGCTTTGCCTTGGAGTTCGCGGTCCTTCTCGGCGGCTTGAAGCGAAGCCGTAGCGCCGGCCGCCGCGCCCAAGAGGAACTTGCGCCGGCTGAGTCCGCAGGCTCGGTGTTCGGGATCGGCGAGAGTCATGGGGTCAGTTTTTCCTCCGCCCGCGTGTGGATCATCCAAGCGGGAAACATCCGGGCAGCTATCAACGCCGCTTGATCAGGAGGATGTTTCAACTCAGGGAGCATCCTTCTGGAGATAGCTGAACAAATCTCGCACCTCTTGCGTGTCGAGCCGGTCGAGCAGGTTTTCGGGCATGATCGACTCGGGCGCTACTTCCATCGACCTGATGTCGCTTCGGGCGATCCGGGTCTTCTGGTGAGTACTGTCGATAAGGGTAACGCCTGCCGCATCTTCTTGCTCGACGATGCCGCGCACGGTGCGGCCACTCTGCGTACGCACGGTATAGGTCAAGTATCCCGTTCGCACCGTGGCGCTGGGGTCAACGAGCGCTGCGAGCAAAGCGGCCCGATCGCTACGGTTGGCGCCGGTCAGGTCGTTACCTAGCGTGCCTCCTTCGCCGAACAGGCGGTGGCAGCTCGCGCAGTGCTCGATGAAGAGAAGCTGGCCGCGCCGCGGGTCGCCCTCGCCGGTATTGAGGTCGTTACGGTAGCGCCGCATCACAGCCAGTTTCTCTTCCGTGCTTCCCGGCCGGATGTTGCCCCAGTGCCTGCGGACGAGGGCGTCGATCCCTTCGTCGCGAAAGAGAGGAAGCTGGCGCAACTCCGGAACCGCGACATCGGTTGCGGGAAAAACCCCCTGGTCAACGGCCTCGAGAAACGCGCCGGCGGTGGAACGACGGCTCAGGAGAATGCCGCGGATTTTTTCCTTCTCCGCCGACGACACTTGCGGGTAGGAATTCAGCAGCCGCTCTGAAACCTCGTCCGACTCGAAACGGGCCAGGACATCGAGCGCCCGCAGACGAACAGAGGCATTGTATTGGAGATCGAACTGGGCCAAGACGGTGGGGATGCAGTCGGAGCGGCCGAGCTCGCGCAGAAGATCGATGAGGGCCACGCGGCGGCCCTCATCGGTTTCGGAGTCCTCGAGGCCTCTCAAGATCGCCCGATAGGCCTCGTCGATGCCTGCCCGGACGGCAAGACGGGTGCGGTCGAGATCCTGCGGCATGGTTCTCCAGGTCTCGAGAATCCAACTGCTCAGCGGGGAGGCGATGTCCTCGTATGGCCGTCTCGGTCCGAAAACGGGGTCGCCCTTCACCGCGGCGACCTCTTCGAAAAGTCCTCCCTGCCCCAGCCCGGCCAGCGTGGCGCCCCGCTCGGCGAGGCCCTGATCGAGCGCCCGCACAGCGGTTTCGAGATTAGCAGCGGGAGCGGTGCGCGCCAGTTCCAGGGCGGCGTCGTACCCTGCGGCAGTCCCTTCGGCGGCGTAGCGGCGGATGAGCAGCAGCACGTTGTCCCGTTTCATCGAAGGGGCCCACGTTCCAGGCTGCGTGAAGAGCCTGACCAGCTCGCCGCTGTCGGACAGGGCTTTGCTTTCAAGCGCCCACCAGATCAGCAACGGCACGTGCGGGTCTCGGGCATCGAGTTCACGCTTCAGCAAAGCCGAAAGCATGGGCAAGGCGACACTCCCTGGGAGCCGCTTGGCGCTGGCGGCAAGCTGGCTCCGAACCACCACGCTCGCGTCGCTCTTGGCCAGCACGGAGAGTTGCTCCGCAAGAGGCTGCGCGGTTGTTCGTCGGTCCCCAAGCAGTCGCACCGTCCATGCGCGGACGTATTCCGCCGGGTGGCTCAGGAGGTCCGCAGCCACATCGTCGTCCAGGCCGCCGCTGACATGGAGCGCCCACAGGTTTTGGAGAGCCAAGTTCTCGTTCCCGGTCTCGACGATGCCGTTTCGCAGGTCTTCGTGAATGCTTTTGTCGCGGCGGTGAGCCAGTATTCGGCGCGCCTGGAAGGCGAACCAGCCATTCGGATTTCTCAGGTGATCGACCAATTCGGCGCTCGACAGCCGTTCCAGGTCAAAATTCCTTGCGGGCTTCGCGCTCTTCGCCTCGATCTTGTAAACCCGCCCGTTGGAGCGGTCCCACTCGGCGTCCGGATCGGGGTGAGCGGTCCGCTCGTCATGGAAATCACTGATGTACATCGAGCCATCGGGACCGAGCGCCAGGTCCGTAGGCGAGAACCAGGTGTCGTTGGAGTCGAGCAGCGTGCCGACCTGCCGGGCTTCGAACGTCGAGCCGCGCGGCTTCACTCGCCACCAGGAAGCGGAGTGTCCCAGGAAGTTGGCTCCGATAAAACTTTGATGGAACGTCTGCGGAAAAACATCGGCATCGTAGATCGTGCCGCCCACAACGAGATGGCCACCGGTGACGCCGCTGTGCTTGACATGCCCGAAGAATCCGTAGGTATGGAGGTTGTGCAGCGGTCCGTGCTTGCCGAAGCTCTTGCGGTAATATCCGCCCTGCACAGCATGCCAGAACAGGGCTCCGCCGTTGGAGCTGTAGAAGAGGTTGCCCTTACGGTCGAAGGTCAGTCCG
This sequence comes from Bryobacterales bacterium, assembly GCA_965204095.1. Taxonomy (GTDB): domain Bacteria; phylum Acidobacteriota; class Terriglobia; order Bryobacterales; family UBA6623; genus JAPPLB01. Next base: position 645,762 of record OZ241991.1, read on the forward strand.
TAGATGTTTCCTCCCCCTTCCGCGAACAACTCGAACTCCTTGGTGAGCGGATGGTAGCGCCAGACGCCCTGCTGGAACTCGATCCCGCGAATGTTGCAGGTGCTGGTGCTGCCGTTGAGGCCGTAGAGCCACCCGTCCGGCCCCCAGGTGAGGTGGTTTGCGACTGACTGCGTATCCTGCATCCCGAAACCCTCGAGCAAGACCTCGGGGTCGGAGTCCGGTACGTCGTCGCGGTTGCGGTCCGGGTAGAAAAGCAGATAGGGAAGCTGCAGGACAAATACCCCGCCGTGGCCGAAAGCGAGCCCGGTTGCGATGTTGAGCCCGCTGACGAAGTCCTTGAACCGGTCGGCTCGGCCGTCGCCGTCGGTGTCCTCCAGAATGGTGATGCGGTCGGCCCCGCGCGGGCCGTCGGGAGGAGGCTCGGGGACGCGGTCGTATACCGTGCGTGACCAACGGTCGATCTTCGCTCTCTTCAGTCCGGCGGGATTGGGGTACTGCAGGTATTGGATGACCCACAGGCGGCCGCGCTCATCGCACTTGACCAGACTCGGCTGCCGCACCTCGGGCTCCGCAGCGAAGAGCTTCACGCGAAGGCCCTCGGCTACGTCCATCTTCCGTGATGCGGTTTCCGGCGAGTACCCCTGAGGCAGGGCCGTCGAGGCCGAGCAAAGCAGGACCAAGGACAGGGCGACGAGATCGAACACCGGACGGAGGCCGGTGCGGGGTCCTGGTTGGTTACGCCGCTTCACGCTCATCTCTTGGTCATTCCGGCTTGCGATCCCAGGGGAGCCTACACTCTCGCCAGAGCTGTGCCCTTGATCCAACGCTTGCTTTCTCGCAAGAAATCCGCCGCGCCGAGTGCTTTCTGCACCGGCCCGATGGATCAGAGAAGGCTTTCCCGATGGAAACCAATCCGTCCCTGTTTCGCTCGATAGCTTATTCTCCCATGCCCCGGAAAAGACTACTTCAAGGCGCTCACAGATCATGTGGTGATGGCGACGGAGAGAAAACAGGCCACACCGTCTGCCTGACGCACTGAACCACAGAGTCAAGACTTCCTGGCTCAATTGGTCAGCCGACCAGGGCGGGCTCGGGGATGACCTGGGAGAAAACGTAAGGACCTTCGGGAATAACGACCAGCGAGCTGCCGTCAGGCAAACGCGCGGTGAGGTCGTCCACCGCTTGTTGGGGATCGGCGAAGGCGGGTCCCCAAAGCTGCGACCGGTCTTCTTCGGCGACACCCGGCACGCAATAGGAGAGGTTCGTCTTTCGCGCCACCATCGCCAACTTTTCCGCCTGCCATTGATCAACGGTGACGGGAACGCTCGTTAACTCGTCCAGTAGATCTTCCCAGTGCAGCCCGCGCCGCACGAGCGTCGTGAACTCCGGGCTGCCGACGCCCTCGCGGCAGGCGGCGGCGAGCAGGATCGCGCCGCCGGGCTTGACGATGTGGGAGGCCGCCGTAATGCCCTTGACCGCCTGGTAGAACGTCAGATCGAGCGGATATCCTCCCGAAGTGGTGATCACCGCATCGGCGGGCTCCTCCAGGGTGGCCAAGGTGGATGAGCGCACGAATTCGACTCCGCGCATGAAGGCCGCTTCCGGATCGCCCGCGAAGACGGCGGCGATGCCGCGATCACGGGTCAACGCCACGTCGACCATGAAATCGTGCCGCGCCATGGCCGCAATCTCACTGAGTTCCCGGTGCAACGGGTTCTCGGGAAACGAGCCTTCCACCGCCTGTGGGTCTCTCATGAACAGCGGGCTGTGGAGCCTCTTGATCGTCTTCTCGCCGGCCAAGCCGATCGAGATCAGCTTGCGCCCGCCCGAAAAACCGGCCATCAGATGCGGCTCGATGAACCCGAGGGTGATGTGGAGGTCGGCTTCGACAAATCGCCGGTCCGTGTAGACGGGCGTTCCCGTAGCGGTTTCTCCCAGATAGGCCTGTTCGTCTTCCTGCTTGGCGCGATGGGAATCGACCGGGTGGCGGGCGAGGATCTCGGGGCCGACAATCTCGTTGAGCTCGCTTTCTGTCGCCTCACGGTGGAGTCCGGTGGCGATGAGGATACGGATCTCCGAGGAGGGTATCCCGGCCCTCTCGAGGGCGCCGATAACGACAGGCAGGACGGTACGGTTCGGAGCCGGGCGAGTGATGTCGCAGACGGAGATCGCCGCCGAGCGCTTGCCGGATGCCATTGTCTCAATCGGTGGACATCCGATCGGTTGCCTGACCGCCGCTTCCAGCACCGGCTGAGGGTCGTCAAGGGCCTCCGCGAAGCGCGACTCCAGGACTTCAACGGACAGCCGCGCGGGCAGTTCGATCTCCGCACCCGTCTTGTCGAAAGCGAGTGTTACCTTCATCCCGCGGGCATCCTTGACACAACGAACATGCTAACAGAGGAGCCGCTCAGCTCTCCGTCGTACCGAGGCGCGGTCTGGATGCGCATTTCATCAACGTGGCCGCTCGAAAGTCGATGAGAAGCCACTGCCCTGCAACCATCGGGCTCAGTGACTTTCTGCCTCTGTTCCTCACGGCCAAAGACGGGGTCTCGGACTGTTCTCACTACCCTGGCTGCATGGTAGGATCGGTCCCATCACAGATGCGTACGAACGTCCCGGGGCGAGCTGGGTGACGCGTGATCTGCTGGCACGCATGGCTGTCGGTTTTCAACGTGCCGGGGCTGTCCGACTCCTGCGGCCGTAGATTTCAACAGCGTGTACGATGTTGAGTCCGTATTTCGATAACTGAAGATCAAGGGGGTCGAACCCCAACGCGCGGAGAGGCATTGGTCAAGTCATCATGACAGCAAATCGACTGGAAGTCACCGAGCTTCCTGAACAGTTCCCCACGACTGCACCGGGAATCTCCCATCCGCAACCGGTGAATAGCCGGCGCGCCTTTCTCGGGGTCCTCGGAGCCGGACTCTTGTTTTCGCCGGCGCTGCGAGTATCGCGAGCTGATGAAAGATGGTCCGGAAACCAAGGCGAGCCTCGTATCCCCAGGGACTTGAAGCCGCTCTATCCTCAAGACGTTCCCCCGGGGCAAGTCCGCGCCAAGCTGTATGAGCTGCTCGGGTGCGAACCGGTCCCCGAGCAGGTGGCATGCAAGACCGGAGACAGCGAGACGACGGCCGACGGACTACGGCTGACGAAGCTGACCTACCGCAACGCCTTGGGAGAAGAAGTCCCGGGGGTCTTGACAGTGCCTGTGGACGCAAGTCCGCGGTCGATGCCCGGTATCGTCTGCATGCCGGGCACCAGCGGAAACGTCGAGCGGCTCGTCGATCCGGAGTTTCGGAGGGACCAGCCCGGCAGGGGGCCGCTGGTCGGCTGGGGGAGAGAGCTGGCTCGGCGAGGCTTCGTTACTTTGTCCATCACACTGCGGGGCACCACCACACGACACATCAGCAGCAACCACTGGCAAAAGCACATACGGTTCCTGGCCCCGTATGGCCGCGGCTTCATGGGAGTGATGGTGGACGAGGCGCTGCGGGCGGCGAGGATTCTCGCCGTTACCGATACCGTCGACCCGAAACGGATCGGCCTGACCGGGATGTCGCTGGGAGGGAATGCAAGCTGGTATGCCATGGCGTGCGATCCCACGATTCGCGCCGCCGTGCCCGTGTGCGGTTCGGTGGGCAGCATGGCTATCGGCATCCATGAAGGGGACGTGGAACGGCACAGTTCCTACTGGTACATTCCCCATCTGCTGCGCTATTTCGATCATCCGCGGATTGTCGCTGAGTGCATCACTCCACGCCCGTTCCTGTCGATTGCTCCAACCGAGGATGAGGATATGCCTCGGGCCGGCGTGGACGAAATGATCCGTGTCGTCAGGCCCGCTTACGACGAGGCAGGATACCCGGATCGTTTCAAAGTGCATCAGCCGCCTGGGCGCCACGTCTACAAGAAGCAGTACTTCGAGTGGATGGCGGAGTGGTTCCGGCAGCATTGCTGATTAAGGGTTGGCGGAACGCATCCGACGCGAATGGGGAGGGGAAGCACGCTATCCGGCAGCAAGAGTATTTGTATTTGGGGAGGGCGGCCCCCGATCGGCCCCGCGAACGGCTCCGATGACGCTTCTGAGGAGGAGACTGGATGGAAGCATTTGGGATGGTAGGGTTCTCATTAGGGACCGTGGGGTTCATTTTCGCCATGGTTGCTTTGGACAAGATTTCCAAGTTGGAGAAACAACTGAAAGAAACAGGATTGCTGGACAAAGAGTACAAATCAGACTGAGAGAAGAGGAGTCTTGCTGGTGTTCCCATTGATCGATCTGAGTAATGTCGTTGCCTGAGCGTCCCGACGTATAGGCGTATATAGAGTGCACGGCGCGAACGGTTGGGATCAGAAGGCGGATCGGTTTCCCGCCAATAGAGGGGCGGTTTGCGGGATATGAACTTCTGGCGTAAGCATGATGCAGCGCCCGACTTCATCCCGTTCCCCCTGATTGTGAAGGCGTCTGGAACATGAGAAAAAAGTTGCTGAGATACCTTGTCCTGGCTTTGTTGGCCGCGCCAGCATTCCTCCATGCAGCCGAAGCCATCTCCATTGGATCGACACCGCAGCTCTTCGTCGATGACTATCTCGTCGAGTCGATGATCGGACTGGAACGGACTTTCCACAGGCCGCGGAAACACGCCGGCAACCCCGTCCTGACAGGTCCGGAACCCTGGGAAAACTGGGTGACCGAGGTGCATGGCCGACCCGTCGTCTTTGACGAGCAGTCCGCAGAGTTTCGCATGTACTACGGCGCCCCCAATGTCGATGAGACAGCAGCGCAAGGTTACCACTACAAAGTGGCTTATGCGGTCTCGAAAGATGGTCTTCACTGGACGAAGCCCCGCTTGCGGCTCGTCGAGTGGCAGGGCAGCCTGGACAACAATCTGTTGCCTTGGGGTGAGAACTGGATGCGGCGGCCGAACGTGATGATTGATCCTCACGATGTCGATCCCGCTCGACGCTACAAAATGACCTATGTCGACGTTATCGGGGGACGGTCCGCAATCACCAAGGCATACTCGCCCGACGGGATTCACTGGAGCTTGAATGGAGACGGCAAACCCTGGTTTCGGCGGTATCACAGTGGGAACCTGCTCGGTTGGGATCCTCGTATTCGCAAGTATGTCTTCTATGTGAGGATGCCCGGCCGCCCGAACTCCGTGGGACGCTCGGTCAGTTCGGACTTCGTTACTTGGTCTCAGCCGGAGACGGTCCTGGCCCCAGCGCCAGAGGACCGCGGGAAAGACTTCAAGGGTCTGGCGGCTTTTTTGTACGGCGATCTCTACTTGGGCTGGGTCTGGGTGTTCGATCACAATCAAACCGCCGAAGCGGAACTGGTGGTCAGCCGCGACGGCATTCGCTGGAAGCGTATTTCCCCGGGCTATAACCTCTTCCCTCGGGGCGAGCCGGGCGCCTGGGACAGCAAAATGGTCTTGCCGAATGCGCCCGTGGTCTGGAGCCAAAAAATCTGGATCTACTACGCCGGCTGGAACATCCCTTACACCCGTCAGGCATTGAAGAAGACCCACGAAGGTTGGATCGAAGCCGGACAGCGCATGCAACGGGCTGGGGGCGTCGCTACTCTGCGGCTCGACGGTTTCGCTTCGCTCGACGCCGGGGCGCGAACCGCCAGACTGACCACCCGGCCTTTCCTGTTGATAGGAAACAAACTGCTTGTCAACGCCGTAGTGCGCGGCGAGCTGCGTGTCGAATTGCTGGACGAAAACAACGAAGTTCTGCCGGGCTTCGAGGCGGCCGCCTGTATCCCCGTTCGCTCAGACAGCCTGCAGCACGAAATCCGCTGGGGATCGGGCCTCGGAATCGGCTCCCTTCGCGGGCAGCCCGTCAAGCTCCGTTTCATCCTGCGTGACGGTAGCCTGTACTCGTTTCGATGCGCCGCGCGGTGAGCGAGTCGGGTTGATGGACCCATCGGATCACTCCCGACTTGTGGCCTGATCCTTCTCCTCTGTTTCCTCCCGGAACGGATCGAGCTTGTCGGCACGGGTCCTCATGACCAGCCAGATCGAGATTGCCGCCGTCAATAGCCCGAACATGAAGCTGGCTGGAAATCCGAAGTGGTCGGCCAGGGCGCCGTGGGTGGCCGGAGCAAAGCTCGACGCCGGCGCACTCAGGTTCAGCAGCGTGAGGTTGCTGGGGCCGGCGGCCACCGGCGAGATCACGGCCCCGAAATTGGGCATGTAAGCCCCTCCGAGCTCCCCCGCTCCCATGAATCCAAAGGCCAACAGGTACGGATAGCCCGGCACCACCCATGCCCACAGGATTCCGGCCGCCAACAGGCCGATGGTGGCCATCGCCCCGGCCCGCAGGCTGTAACGCAAAGAAAGTTGCCCCAGGAAATATCCGCCAACCGCCTTGAAACCAAAGCGAAGCGCCATCATCAGCCCGGCAAAGTCTTTCGACTCCCTTCCCAGAGTGACTTTGGAGTACAGCGAAAGATTCGGGAGCGTGTTCAGGCTGCAGTGCCACAGCCAGTACCCAAGCCACAACAGCCCAAGCGAGCGAGAGGAGGCGAAGTCCCGGATTCTCATGAGCCAATAACCGAGGAAAGGTTTGCGGGGCTTGTCTACCACTGTCGCCAGCCGATATCCGTGCACCAGCTTGGCGCGCATCACGATGCAGGGCACCGCCATCAGGTAAAGAAGCGCAAAGTCATAGGGGAACGAGATCCCGGGAATGCCCGGATAGAGAATGTACTGGGCTGCCAACGAGCCGAGCACGGCTGACAAGGGACCGTAGGAGTAGGTCAGTTTCATCGCCCGTACGCGCCCATCAACGGTCGTGCCCCGCGTCAGACACTGGAACTGAAAGACCTGTGTCAGTGACCCGGAGAATCCCTGCAACAGCCCCTGCATCATCAACGCGCCAACGACGAAATGACTGGGCAGGGGAAGGATAAGCGTCAGGAAAACCAGGAACAGCAAAGAGGCCGTCACGACCGTTGCCCATACGACCACGGAACGCTCGTGCCGGTGGGGGACCAGCCAAGCGCCCAACAGGGGAGCCACTTGCCCGATCTGGTAAAAGCTGAGCGGCAGATTGGCGATGGTCGCACTGGTCCCGAGCTTGTCGCAAAGAGCCGCCTGCACCAGGCCGATGTAGGCGACGGGCGCCGAGAAGTACATCAGGAGTTGACCGTACAAAAAGATCCGGCCATTGTGGCGGTTCATCTCCTCGGTGATCGGTCCCTTCGGCGAAGTCGATTCCCGTGAGGGACGGTGCGAGGCCGAGGAATGATTCTCCATGCTGCTGCTATCCCGCGAACACAGGCACACCTGGCAGCCCGGGCAGACCTTGATTGCATGAAACGCGGGCTGAGACTACGTCGCGGATCGGGCCGATTAGCGGAGAGAAGAATAGCAGAAGAACCGCGAGCATGACGTTGACAACACAGCATGAAAGATCAAGACAAAGGTCAGCCGGGTCAAGACACAACACCGGCAGCGGCCGCTTCAAGTATCCTGGTTCATCAGGAATACCGGAGCCATCATGTTTCATCTCGACAGCTACAGCTCGAAGATCCAGTCCATCCTGCGGCCGCATGAATCCGGCCGGCGCCTCATGCCGCTGGCGCCACGCAGCCCACTGCAGGGCGAAGGGCTCGACCTGCTCGAGAACACGCGCGTCGACGAGCTGTTCGACGGAGCGCCGATCACGGCGCCCGACTTTGCCGAATGCGTACGCAGCGCTCTGTTCCTATACTTTTCTGATCTCGACAGCTCACACAAGATCTCACAAAGAGTTCACTCGACCACGGGCAGCTACTGGCACGGCATCATGCACCGGCAGGAACCCGACTTCAGCAACTCGAAATACTGGTTCCGCAAAGTTGCCCATCACCAGGTTTTCCCGACCGTTCGCGCAGCGGCCTTGGAGCAATGGTCAGCGGCCGTCGGCGAAGAAGGCGCGATGCGGTTGCTGGTGGCGTCGCAGAGCAGCACTCAATGGGACCCCTTCTGGTTCATCGACCAATGCGAGGCCGTCCGGCTCGGTGAAGCTACCGAGCTTGAGGCGCCCCTCAAGGCAGCCCAGAGTATCGAGTGGCAGATCCTGTTCGATTACTGCTACCAAAAGGCTGTTGCGGCAAACTGAACCGTACCCCGACCACGAGTGGGCCGATGCCGTGAATGAAGCGGAAGGCGTCGACATGATGCTGCGCCCCTTGCTAATGACCCACCCCGCTCCCGAACAGATGTCTACTCATGACCGTCTTGTTCCACCTGGACAGCGCTGTATTTCGACGTCGCTCAATGAGTGCGGTGAAAGTCGGAGGAATCCTCTGCCCCGGAACTTGCTTCCTTGCAGTTCCGACAGGTTGTGAGTTACAAGGGAGTAAGCGAAGATGGTATCCGCGTGAACGATCTCACGACCCTTCGGCAGCAGCTAACTGACAAGGGGTACTGCGATCTGGGAAAACTGATTCCTTCGGACCAGATCGATAGGGTCCGGCGGGAAGTCACCCGTGACGTTTGGACTCACAGTCTCAAAGAGAGGCCGAAGGGGTACGTGCCGGGATTTCTGCGCTTCAATCAATCGCTCGCTCCGTATCTGACCCATCCGCGCTTGCTCGGACTGGCGGAGTCCGTGCTCGGACCGCATGTTCGCATCTCGATGTTCACGGGATCGGTCAACGCTCCCGGTCTGACGCGTGGCCGGCTCCATGCCGATTGGCCGTTCAACCAGCGCAGCCGGGCGCATGTTCCCGCTCCCTATCCCGACGCCGTGTTCCATCTGGTCACCTTCTGGATGTTGACGGATTTCCGGCCCGAAAACGGCGCGACGATCATCGTGCCCGGCAGTCATAAGAAGGACTGGAATCCCAGCGCCGATGCCCATGCCGACAAGCCCCATCCCGGCGAGACCCGATTGATCGGGGAAGCCGGAACGGTGGTCGTTTTCGACGCTCGGCTCTGGCACGCCGAAGCGCCCAACGTGAGCACCGAGGAACGAGTATCCATCATTGTCCGATTCGCGCCCTGGTGGCTGAATCTCGACACGTTGCGGCCCGGAACGGTCGATCATCGCAACATCGTGGAAGCCAACATGGGCGCGGACTCGACGGTTCCTGCACTGCCGCGGGACGTCTACGAACGGCTGCCCCAGGACGTGAAACCGTTGCTGCAGTACTCCGTCCAGGGGAGCTGGGACTAGCCTGCATTTCTCACCACGCAGCGAGGCCAAGTGCGTGAGAGGACCGTCAGGACGAGACGCGCGCCGCTTGGCGCCGGCAACACGTCCTTAGAGGTTTTTTACGAATCACGAGACACGAATCACGGCCTTTTTTCGCGTGCTGCGGCCGTCGGGTGGTGAGATATGCAGGTTGATGTCCGGGCGCATCCTCGATTGGCAGAATCACTCAACCCTGTAGACTGGAAACGGATTGTCCAGCGAGGGTGAGTGAGACAAATGAAAACGAACGCGCTACCATCGACCCGCCGAGACTTCGTACGCCAAGGCGCGGGTGTTGTTGCCGGCATGGCGGCAGCCCGGACCCCGGCTGGCGCACGGCCGGCGGCTCGGACGGTACGTATCGGAATCGTCGGCGGGCGGTTCGGCAGGACCTTCCAGTGGCATTTGCACCCGCACTGCAAGGTGGAGGCGGTGTGCGACATTCGGCCGCAAGCTCTGCGGGATTTGTCAGAGGTGTACCGTTGCGGAAACACCTACGACAACTTCCAGGCAATGCTCAAACATCCCGGTCTGGACGCGGTCGGTGTATTCACGCCCGCGCCGCTGCACGAGTGGATGGCCACTGCGGCGATGAAAGCGGGAAAGCACGTCATCAGCGCCGTGCCTGCCGGCTTGTCGGTTGAAGAACTGGAGCGGCTGATCGAGACCGTTCGCGAGACCGGCATGCGGTACATGATGGCGGAGACGAGCTACTACCGTCCCGAGATCATGACCTGCCGGGAATGGGCGAAGGAAGGCAGGTTTGGCACGATTTTTTATAGCGAGTCGGAATATCACCATGAGGGGTTGATTGCGCTGATGTATGACGACCGGGGCCTGCCCACTTGGCGTCACGGGTTTCCACCGTTCTGGTATCCGACGCATTGCACGGGGATGGTTGTCCCGGTAACCAGCGAAAGGCTGGTGGAGGTGCAGGCGATAGGATGGGGCGACGGGCATGAGGTCGTCCGAACGAACCGTTACCAGAACCCGTTTTGGAGTGCGACGGGTTTATTCAAGACGTCCGCTGGACATTCCTGCCGTATTTCGGTGTTTTGGCGCGTGGCGGCGGGCGGAACGGAACGCGCGCATTTCTACGGTGACCGCCGCTCATACATCATGCACCGGCCCGAGGGTTCGCCGGACACGGTCGTCGAGATTCTCCAGGACGGCAAGATGGTCATCGACGGCAACGGTTACCCGGCGGGACGGGTGCGCAGCCGGCCTTTCGATCAGCCGGACCACTTGGAGAAGCTACCTGAACCGTTGCGAGTAAAAACGGGCCACGGAAATTCACACACTTTTTTAACTCATGAATTCGTTCAGTCGATCGTCGAAGACCGGCACCCGAGTGTGAATGTCTGGGAATCCGTGGCCTACACCCTGCCGGGGCTCGTAGCCCATGAGTCCGCTCTGAACGATGGTGAACTCCTCAAGATCAGGGACTACGGGCGACCGCCTGAGTCTTGATGGCCGCAGAGCGGAGACAGACCGGACGCCTGCGTGATGTGACTTGACGGGCCTGCTCTGATGCGGAATACGGGCAGGGCGCAATCCGTGGGCCGGTGCTGCTTCGTTTCTGATCTGCGACTTGGATGGAGAGGTGAGGACGGTCGTAGCGCCAGACCTGTGAGGTCCTCAAAGGCTCGGTCTGCGTCTTGACCTGCTTGAGTGCCCGGCACCGAAAAGACTTTTAACCCTTAGTCGTTCATTCCACGTCGCGGCTTCACCGAATCTCTACCAGCATCCTTCGAAGCTGACGCTTTTTCTCGTTCGCCTGAGCCTGCTTGAAGGTTTCGAAAGCGGACTTGCTTTCCTCGATCTTTCCAAGCTGCCGCAGCGTCGTGGCCAGCAGGTAGTGTGCGGAGGGCTCGTCGGGATTACGGACGGCCGCCCTGCGGAGAGCGGCTACCGCGTCGCTGTGACGTCCTTGTTCCAACAGGACTTTGCCGGAGAGGAACTGCGCGCGCCAATCGTCCGGATCCAGCTTGATAGCCTCTTGGAGATATCCCTGGATGGACTCTGACGACTGCCCCTTTTCGGCGCGGAGCAACTGGTACTCCGCCTCGGCTCCGTAGTACCAACCAACGCTGTTCTTCTTGTCGAGTTGTCTCAATTTCACGGCTGCGGTTTTCAATTTGTGCCAATCTTGGGCTCGGTAGTAACAATCGGCCAAGAGCTTGTGGCCCACCTTGTATGAGGGGTCCGTTAGCAGGACCTTCTGCAGCAAAGTCTCTGCTTTCGCGAAATCCCGAATCAGCAGATAAGCAACGGCGAGGGCCGACTGAACCTTGACGGATCGGGGCAAGATCTTGATCCCGCCTTCGAGCAAAGCGACCACAGCCTCGAATGCATTGTTGTTTCCCAGGAACTCGGCAAGATCCAGATAGTAGTTCTCGTTCTTGGGATCAAGATGGACCGCCTTCTGCAAGTGTTCAAGCGCGGGTTCGGCCTTGTCGAGTTTGTAGGCCGCGTATCCCACCATCGAATGCCATTGGGCGGATTCCCCGTATGTCTCTTCGACCGACTTCAACAGCGCCCAGGCCGTTTTGTAGTCTTCGTCGTTGATGGACTTGCGCCCGAGGGCCATCAGGCCGGCCGAGCCGTTCGGGTCCTCGTCACGAGCGCGTTTCAGGTATCTGGCGGATTGCTGGTCCTGATCGTATTTCGCTAACAGCACTCCCACGGTCAGCAAGAATCGGGGGTCGGACGCCATGGGAGGGCGATCCAGAAGCTCAAGCTGCTTCAAGGCCGCCTCAGGCTGGGCTAGAACCAGCCTGGCTTCGGCCAGCGCGAGCCGAGCGCCGGTGTCGCCCGGGGCCAGGGCCACCGCCTTCGCCAGCGCTTCCAGGGCCTTCGCCGTATCGCCCAACTTCAAGTGGCCGTTGGCAAGATTCACCCACGCGGACGCGTTGGAAGGCGCGGAGGCGATTACCTTCTCGAACTGCTCGACCGCCTCGGTCGCTCTGCCCAAGGCAAGATAGTTGGCGCCCAGGTTGTTTCGCGCCTGTGGGGACTCGGGCGCTAGCTGAACTGCTTTCTCGAAATAGGGGCGAGCCTCTTCCAGCTTCCCGATCTGGGAATAACAAACCCCCAGCAAGCTGTAAGCAGGGTAAAACTCGGGGAACTCGCCGACGACTCGATGGAGCTCGACGCGGGCCTGCTCGACTTGGCCGCTTTGCAGCAGCTTGGCCGCTTGCTGAATGGCGCGGCTCGGGTTCTGGTCCGCACCCCAGCCCACCGCCGGCAGGAGCAACAGCGCAACGGCTAACCACACGGCCGGCGGAGACGGAGAGCGGTGCTGATCATCGAGCGCTACACGGTTCACCTCGTTAGCATAGCCCTGTCAGAGATACAGTTTCATCCCGAATTGAATGATCCTTGGCCGCGCCGCGCGGGTGATCACACCCGGCGCCCCAGAGTTGATCGTCGCAGCCGGGAACCCGAAGTTCGTCGTGTTGGTGAAATTGAAGAACTCGGCGCGGAACTGTAATCGGCGGTTCTCAGCGAAGTTGAAATCCTTGTACAAGCCGAAGTCCCAGTTGAAGAGTCGAGGTCCTCGCAGGATGTTCCGGCCGGTGTTGCCGATGGCGAAAGCGCCTTGGGGAGCGCCGAAACAGTCCACGTCGAACCAGCGTTCCCGGGTCGGATTGGCAAGGTTCCCATCGCAAAGGCGATCGGGTCGCGAACCGGCGCCTCGGTTGCCGGTGTCTCCTGCCCACCTCGGCGTAAAGGGATAGCCGTTGCTTGCCGTGATGATACTGGTCATGCTCCAGCCGCCCAGCACGGCCTTGGGCAACGCCGCGGCGCTCCTCATGAACGGGATCTCGTAAACCAGGCTCATCGAGAATACGTTCGGAGAGTCAAAGTCGCCCAGTCCCCGATCGTGGCTCAGGTCGTACGGGTCGAATCCGACGCCGCTGTTGGCGCTGTTCAGGTCAATCAGCTTCGACCAGGTGTAAGCCATGCCCAGTGAAAGTCCTGCCGTGAACCGCCGCTCCAGCTTCGTTTGGAAACCGTGGTAGATCGAGTAGCCCGACTGCTCGCTGTAGCCGATCGGCGCGAACTCGGGGAACGGACGCCTGGGTTGCACCGCGCCGGGACCGGGAGTAGGCGTATTGATCTGCCGTGTTTGTTGAAGGCTGCTGCCTCGGTTGCCCACGTAACCCATGTCCAAAACGAAATTCCAGCCGACCTCACGCTGCACGAAGAGATTCCACTGCTGGGTATACCCGAAGAGCCCGTCGTTCGGCGAGTGCGCGAACAACCGGGGTGTTGACGAAAACTGCGCCCCCGCCAAGATGGTTTGAGTGGTTCGCAGAGGCACTCCATCGTCGTTCAGCTCATTGAGCAGGCCGCCTTCTCGAATAAGGAAGGGAGGGCTGATGAATTCCGACTCGCGGTTGCCGTCCAACTGGATGTAGAAGATTCCATAGGCGCCGCGGACAACCGTCTTGGGTGTGGCTCGATAGGCAAACCCGAACCGTGGGGCAAAGCTCTTCTTGAACAGCGGCCGCATCGACTGAGGACGAATGCCCAACTCGTCAGCAAATTGAATCAGCGGCCGGTAGGTGTCTAAAGACAGGCTGGTAGCGGTGTGCAGTTCAATCCCGTTTCTGAGCGCCTCTTCGCAGCACACGATGATGGCGCCTTTGCCCCCGCGTCCGCTTGGCTCGAAGGAGGCCAGTGACTTGTATTTCTCTTCCGTGGGGAAATTGAGCTCGTAGCGCAACCCGAGGTTCAGGGTCAGCTTCGGCGAGACTTGCCAATCGTCCTGGACGTAGAACCAATGGTTCCGCATCTGCTCGTAGAACCACCCCAGAGGAATGTACCGTCCGGCGCTGAAAGGTGTGTTCAGCAGATAATCGGCCAATCCGCTGCCGGTCCCGCCTCTTGAAGCAGGGTTGACACTGTACTCACCCGTGTAGCTGAAGGTTCCCGCGCCTGTTCCCCAAGTGGTGAGGTTCTGCTGCCACCGGCGGTGAGCATAGCCGGTCTTGATCGTGTGGTCGCCGCGGATCAGAGTGAAGTTTGTCGTATATTCCCAATTGTTTCCCGAGTCTGCCAGACCGAACCCCCCGGAACTCGGAATCCCGGTAAAGCCCGAGATGCTCAAACCCGGCAGCGAGGGGTAAAGGTCCGATACTCCCGGACCGAATCCCTGAATTCCTGCTTCGGTGGTCCAGTCCGTGCCGCCTTCAACAACGGCTAGATTGCCGATCTCTTGCCAGATGCGCGCAAAACTGATCCGGGTGTCCATCAAGGTGGTCGGGCTGAAGGTTTTTGTCCATCCCAACACGGCGCTGCTCCCATTGGCTTCCTTGGGAAGGGTGCCGAGCTCATAGGGCGGTTTCACGTCGGGACCGTAGGGCCCCGTCGCAAACGGGAACTTATTCGGCTGGTAGGACGCCCGGAACATCAAGGTGTCATTGTCCGTGATGTATTGATCGAACCTCCCGCTGTAATGTTCATAGTCGTTGATTTGCGATGTCGTGAAATTGTAATTGTTGGCGAATCCCGGTCCGGTGGGGAGGGGAATCCAGTCCAGGAACAACTGTCCCACATCCTGGTCGAGGCGCGCCTGGGGGATGACATCGTTCGGAAAACGATCACGGATGAAACCACTGGGAGAACTGGGGTCACTGCGGGTGGTCAGGGGGTCGAAGATTTGATTGGGCAGCTCTCCGAGGTCGCCGCCGCGCATCGCGGCCGTGGGAACGGAGGAAATGCGCGCGAAACCGATCCGCTCGCGTTGCGCCTCGAAATTGAAAAACCAGAAGGACTTGTCTTTCACGACCGGACCTCCTGCCGCCGCCCCGAACTGGTTTCTCTTGAGCGGCTCGGGCTCCGCGGAAAAGAAGTTGCGTGCATCGAGTTCCTTGTTGCGGAAGAACTCCCACAGCGTGGCGTGGAACTCGTTCGTGCCCGATTTGCTCGATACGTTGATCACGTTGCTCCCGTATCCGTATTCGGCCGAGAAGTTGGAAGACGAAATCTTGAACTCGGCGACTTCGTCCGGATTGGGGCTGACGGTGGCGGTCCGTCCGAAGTTGTTGACCACGCTACCTCCGTCCACCAGGATCAACATCTGATTGGGGCGCGAGCCGTTGGTGGCGATCGCCGTCGGTTGGCTCGTGCTCTGCAGGGCGCTGGCTCCTGCGGCCAGACCGGAACTGGTCTGGTGGTTGAAGGTATTCACCGACCCGGGCGACAGGATCTGAAGCTGCTCGAACTTGCGCCCGTTCAAAGGCAGTTCGACGATACGCTTCTCCTCGACGAGGTGGCCCACCGAGGCTTCATCGGTCTGGATCGTCGGAGCGGCCGCGGCCACCTCGATGGTCTCGGTGACCTGCCCCAGTTCGAGCACGAAATCGACCCGGAAGGTCGAGCCTACGTCCAGCTTGACGTCGGGCACAACGGAGGCGCGAAAGCTCTCCATGGTGGCCCGCACCTCGTAGTTGCCGGCCGGGATGTAGGGAAACCTGTAACCTCCGGCCGCTCCACTGGTTTGTGTATGCGAAAAATTCGTCTCGAGGTGGCGCACAACGATCGTCGCATCAGGTATCACTGCCCCAGTCGAGTCAGTGATCGTGCCGACGATGGTGCCGGTCGAACCGGCTTGCCCGAAAACCACACCTTGGGAAACAACCAGCAGCAGGGCTGTCAGAAATCCTTTCTCGATCCTAGTGTGAAAGCTCATTTCAGTCTCCGTCCTTTCGCGAATGCGGCGGTCACGGTAGGGACAACAAGGCGCCGAGCCCGTGGAAGGCTCCTCGCCTGGCTTCATTGCGATTTTCGATGGACCTCTCCCTCGATCTGAGAGAGAATCGAACTGCTAGAGATAAGTCTGAAGCTGGAATGATTACCCGTTGAAGCGCGGATAAGGCCTCAGAACCGAACATCGCAATCCCGTACCCCCTAGGGTGGTAGACCGCGGTGAACTACTGAAACAGCATGGAAGCAAATTCACAGTACTCTCCCAGATCCCGAAAGTCAATACTTTTTTCTAAACGCAATATAAGAAGTTCCCCTTTTTGATAAACAGCACACATACTTTGTGATCTGAAATAAGAGATATGGGTTATGGCAGTGTCAACAGCGCCAACTCTGTGCAAACCGCATCAGGCCGCATGACCCGCAGGTCTCTATAACCTGACCTTCAAAAAAAGAAGAACTGCTGTCTTGACCGTTCTCTTGCTTTGCTCAATAATGGCAACAAGTGGATGGCTAAGCGGCATCTCTTCTTCCTGGCGTGCCTGCTGCCCACCTTCTCCCCGGGTGTCTCTACCGCCTCGCCTGCCAATCCGGTCGAGTTCTACAAGTCGACGGTCCGCCCGCTGCTCGCCGAGCGCTGCTATACGTGCCACACCGATGCCAAGATGGCCGGGCTGCGTGTGGATGGCCGGGAAGCCCTCCTCAGAGGGGGACAGTCCGGGCCGGCGATCGTGCCCGGCCGAGCCGATGAAAGCCTGTTGATCCGTGCCGTCAGCCATACCCACGAGAGGCTGAAAATGCCTCCGGACGGCCGGCTGAGCGACGAGCAGATCGAGTCACTGAGAACCTGGATCACCGACGGGGCGCACTTTGATATCGACTCGACGGCTCCATCGCCGGAGACCGGTCCTTCTGATCCGGTTTGGACGGCGGAGCAACGTGCATTCTGGGCGTTTCAGCCGGTCCGCACGGCTACCGTTCCCGCGGTCAGGAATCGGGCTTGGCCGAGCTTGGCGATCGACTACTTCGTTCTGGCCAAGCTGGAAGAAAAAGGCATGCAGCCCGCGCCCCCGGCGGACAAGCGGACCTTGCTCCGGCGGGTGACCTACGATCTGATCGGCCTGCCCCCGAGCCCCGAAGACTATGAAGCCTTCTCCAACGAAGAGTCGCCCGAGGCTTTCGAAAAGGTTGTCGAGCGGTTGCTTGATTCCCCGCTCTACGGTGAGCGCTGGGGCCGGCATTGGTTGGATGTGGCTCGCTATGCGGAAGAAGATGCGATGGGCCTCGGACCCGACCCTTTCCCCAATTCCTTCCGCTATCGCGACTGGGTGGTCACCGCTTTCAACCAGGACATGCCCTACGACCTGTTCGTTAAGGCTCAGATTGCGGGGGATCTTCTGGAAGGTGAATCCGAAACGAAGCTGAAGCCCGGCCTGGGGCTGTTAGGGTTGGGGCCGTGGTACTACAAGATCGTCGAGCCCCCGAAAGCCCGCGCCGACGAACTGCACGACCGCATCGATGTCCTCTCCCGGGGATTCCTGGGACTCACGGTGGCCTGCGCCCGTTGTCACGACCACAAATACGATCCGATATCCACGCGTGACTATTATGCACTCGGCGGTGTCTTGACAAGCACCGAATACAAGGAATATCCGCTCGCGAAGCCCGACGTGGTCGCGGCCTACGACAAACACAAACAGAAAATCGACGACCTCGAGAAGGCCGCCACGCAATTGCTCGAAGATGAAGCGAAAACGCTGGGCCTCCGTTTGGCAAAGGAATCCGCTCGATACCTGTTAGCAGCTTGGCGTGTGGCTTCGGGACGCGGAACTGCGGAGGCAATAGCTCAACAGGAGAAACTGGACAAGGAAACGCTCGAGCGCTGGGGAGTTTATCTGAACTCTCCGAAGGAGCATTTTTATCTGGACTGGTGGAACGAACTTGGCCCGGACGCTGAGCTTGCGAAAGTCCGCTTGCACGCCGAGCGCTTCCAAGCCTTTGTTGACGATCTCATTCAAGAGCAGAAAGAGATCGAAGAATATAACCGGCGTGTTATTGAGGAACACAAGAAATCGACCGACCCTTATGACCTCTTCTGCGTCGGGTGCAATGCGGTTACCAAAGCCCTCGAACGAGACAAGTACATGCTTTGGACGGAATTGTTCGAGGCAAAGATGGGAACGAATGGAAAAGATAAGAAACGCGGTGTACTGTTCTATTCGGACGAATCGATCGAGCGGTTTCTCCTCGATAAAACAAAAGCGGACCTCGAAGAGAAGCGTTCGGAACTGGAGTCGCTGAAGAAGTCGCTGCCGGAGCGTTACCCGTTTCTTCACATCATCGCGGACAAAAAAGAGCCGCAAGACATGAGGAGGCATGTCCGCGGCGACCCGTACAGTCTGGGGGAGGTCGTCCCCCGGCGGTTCCTCTCGATCTTCGGCGATAAGGAGCAGTTTCAGCAGGGCAGTGGAAGGTTGAGGCTTGCCGGCCAGATCGCCTCGGCCGAGAACCCGCTCACGGCGCGCGTGTTGGTGAATCGAGTCTGGCATCACCACTTCGGCCACGGCCTGGTCAGGAGCCTGGGTAACTTCGGGCAAGTGGGTGATCGCCCGAGCCACCCTGAACTGCTCGACTATCTCGCCGGCCGCTTCGTCGACAGTGGATGGTCGGTCAAGCAGCTCCACCGCGAGATTCTGCTTTCCTCGACCTACAGGATGAGCAGCAAGCACTCGGAACCCAATTTCCAGGTCGATCCGGAGAACCGCTGGCTGTGGCGCGCCAATCGCCGCCGCCTCGACGTGGAGGCTCTCAGGGATTCGATGCTGTTCGTTACCGCCGAATTGGATGTAACGGCGGGCGGACCGGCGTTCGAGTGGGAGGACGGTCCAAAACGGCGCACGCTCTACGGTACGGTCAGCCGATATCGCCTCGAGCGCCTTCTTGCCCTTTTTGATTTTCCGGACCCCGCCGCAACGGCCGACTTGCGGGAGGTGACGAATACTCCGCTGCAGAGGCTGTTCTTCCTCAACAGCGAATTGATCACCGACCGCTCCCGCGCCCTCGCCGCTCGCCTCGCAAAGGAGGCCGGAGACGATCCGGAGGCTCGTATCCGGAGAGCCTACCGGCTCCTGTTCGGACGGAGCCCAGGTGCAGAGGAGCTACAGCTCGCACAGGGATTCTTGGCGGAAATGAACGGGCAACAGCCCTGGCGGCAACTGGCTCAGGTCTTGCTCAGCTCCAACGAATTCGTTTTCGTGGATTGATATGCGACAAGCGGCCCCTCCTCTTACCCTGACGCGCCGGCAAGCGCTTTCTACCTGCGGTGGCTTCGGCATGGTAGGGTTGGCGGCGCTTCTGGCCAAGCGCTCGGTTCTGCGCGCTGCGGCGCCGGCGAACCCATTCACGCCGAAACCGCCCCATTTCGAGCCCAAAGCCAAACATGTCATTTTTCTGGTCATGAACGGCGGCATGTCGCAGGTGGATACCTTCGACCCCAAGCCGATGCTGGATAAGCACCATGGCAAGCCGATGCCTGGCGGGAATCCGAAGACCGAGCGCAAGACCGGAAACTTGATGAAGTCTCCTTTCCGCTTCCGCAAGTTCGGACAGAGCGGAATCGAAGTCAGCGAGATTTTTCCACACATCGGCGAGCGGATCGACGACATCTGTGTCCTCCGTTCCATGCATACCGACATTCCCAATCATGAACCATCGTTGTTCATGCTGAACTGCGGCGAAAACCTGGTGAGGCGACCCTCGTTGGGATCCTGGCTTCTGTATGGGTTGGGCACCGAAAACCAGAACCTGCCCGGCTATATCGTCATGTGTCCTGGGACGCCGGTCGTGGGTTCCCCGCTGTGGAATTCCAGTTTTCTACCCGCTGTCTACCAAGGAACTTACATCCCGAACAATGAGACGGATCCGCGGAAGATGATCCGATTCTTGCAGAGCGAGGATCCAAAACCCGCAGGTCAGCGCAGGCAGCTCGACCTGCTGAAACGACTGAACCGCCTGCACATCGAGGAGCGGGACGGAGATTCCCAACTCGAAGCGACCATCCAGTCGATGGAAGTGGCTTTCCGGATGCAGACGGAGGCGCCGGATGCCTTCGACCTCAGTCAGGAGAGCGAGAAGACCCGCGCGCGTTACGGAGAAGGTGACTTCGCTCGCGGCTGCCTGATGGCCCGGCGCCTGGTCGAGCGCGGCGTCCGCATGGTGCAGATCTACTTCGGTGATAAACAGCCGTGGGACAATCACGACGACATCATGGTTCACCAGAAGCTGGCGCGGCAGGCCGATCCCGCTGTGGCGGCCCTGTTGGACGACCTGAAGTCGCGGGGTCTTTTGGACGAAACCTTGATCATCTTCGGCGGCGAGTTCGGCCGGACGCCGGCGGTTGAGGTCAGCTCGCGTGTGAAAGTGCAGAACGGCCGCGATCACAATCCGTTTGGTTTCTCCATGTGGTTGGCCGGTGGAGGCGTCAAGGGGGGGATGGCCTACGGAGCCACGGACGATTTTGGCTTCAAGGCTGCCGAGAAGCCCATGCACGTTCATGACCTGCATGCGACGATCCTGCATCTATTGGGGTTTGACCATACTCGTTTGACCTACCACTACAGCGGCCGCGATTTCCGTCTTACCGATGTCCACGGTGAAGTCGTAAAGGAGATTCTGGCTTGAACCACGAGGCGTTGGCGTGTCTCGGGCTGTTAACGGTCCATTCTTTCCTCTTGCCGTTTTTTTCATGGGATAGAGCCGTACGCGGATGACCTCGGCGACGCAACCTCCAGTCGTCTACGACTACAGGGACATCGATTTCGCCAAGACCGGCAAGCATCACTACCAGGTAGCCTTCCATCTTGACGGCACCTGGGGCTATTCGTTGGTTCCGCTTACGGTAATCAATGGAGGCCGCGGGCCCAATCCGAACGGGGTAGCGGCCTTCGGTGGCACGCACGGTAACGAGTGGGAAGGACCTGTAGCGATCCGGCGTCTGTGCCAGGACCTCGACCCGGATCGAATGTCCGGCCGCGTGATCCTGATCCCGCAGTTGAGCGAAAGCGCCTGCCGGGCGAACTCGCGGGTGTCGCCCCTCGATGGGGTCAACATGAATCGCGCCTTTCCCGGCAATCCCCAGAGCACGATCTCTTACCGCATCGCCCACTTTGTGAAAACCTGTATTTTCCCTCAGGTACGGGTCGTGCTCGACATCCATTCCGGTGGCTACCAGGGGATTTTCCCGCACGTAGCCTCTTTTCATCTTGTGGAAAATCAAAGCCAGTTCCAGGAAATGGCCGAGGTCGCCAAACTCTTCGATACCCCCTGCGTCATGATTTATTCAAAGGAAATGGCCTCAGGGCTGCTTACCGACGAGGCCGAAGCGGAAGGCAAGATCACCATCGGCAGCGAATTCGGCTATGGCGAGTCCGTGAACCGCCGCGGAACAGCTCATGCTTACGAAGGGATCAAGAACGTGCTGCGCCACTACCGTGTCATCGACGAGCCGATTGTGAAGATCGATGCCGAACGCCTCACGCCGACGAGGTTTCTCGCTGCTCCCGGGCTTGAGAGCTATGTCCCCTGCCCCAGCGGCGGTATCTGGGAACCGGCGGTCGATCCTGGTGACGCCGTCGATGAGGGGCAGTTGATTGGACGGTTGCACGACCTCGATTTCCACGTAAAGCCTGCTTGGGAAATCCGTGCGCCGCGCGAGGGAACCATCCTGATGATGCATTTTCCGGCTGTCGCAAAAAAGGGAACGACCCTCTTCACGCTGGCCGAAGAAGTCAGGATGTAGTTCAATTATTGCGGCCCCCAGCCGGAAGATGTTTCGAGAAAGCCGGTGCGGCCCCGGTACCCTCCATCGACCGGCTGTGCGGTGGCAGACTTCTCTAGCCTGCATTTCTCACCACGTGGCGAGGCGAAGTGGGTGAGAGGGGCGTCAGGACGAGGCGCGAGCCGCTTGGCGCGCGCAGGCGTACTTGAACAGTACGTTGAGCACGGCAAGCAAGCGCAACGAAGTCCTGGCGGTCGTATCGCGTGCTTCGACCGCCGGGTGGTGAGAAATGCAGGCTAGGTGGTTGTGACGGTGCTTGATCCCATGGCGTCTAAGAAGGTCATGCCAAAGTTGTTCATCTGGGGATTGAGCCTGCTGTTGTTTTTTGTATTAACCCCGGCGCGTTCCTACCCTCAAGGGGTGGCCACGACCGGCCGTAAGGCCCAACCGAGCCGTCCGCTGCCCGCCGGTCTCACCGCCCCCAAGGTCCAATACGTCGACATCGCCAGGAAAGCCGGCCTCAAGGGCCTCAACGTCTCCGGCGAGGAGCACTCCAAGACTCTCATTGTCGAGACGACCGGAACCGGAGCCGCGATCTTCGACTATGACAATGACGGCCTGCCGGACATCTTCTTGGTCAACGCGGACCGGCTTGACGAGAAACAACCGCGACCGACGCACTTCTTGTACAAGAACCTCGGCAACCTGCGGTTCGAGGATGTGACTTCTCGATCCGGCCTACTACACACCGGCTGGGGGCAGGGTGTCTGCGCCGGTGACATCGACAATGACACTCATGTGGACCTGTTTGTAACGCATTGGGGCCACGACGTACTGTTCCGCAATCAAGGCGATGGGACGTTTCGTGATGAGACCCGAGCCCGCGGGTTATTCACCGAGAGTCGTCGTTGGGGCACAGGCTGCGCCTTTCTGGACTACGACCGTGACGGTGACCTTGATCTCTTTGTCGCTCGCTACATCGATTTCGATCCGGCCAAGACGCCCCGGCCGGGTGAGGTGGCCCAATGCATGTGGAAAGGAACGCCGGTGGTATGCGGGCCCCGCGGACTTCCCGGCGAAGCCATGGCCCTGTACCGCAATGACGGTCAAGGCCGCTTCGACGATGTCTCTAAAACAGCCGGGGTGGCTGGTGCGAAGGAATACTACGGGTTCACCGTGTTGGTGGGAGACTTCGACAACGACGAGTGGCCCGACGTCTACGTCGCCTGCGATTCAACGGCAAGTCTCTTGTACAGCAACAACAAGGACGGCACGTTTGAAGAAGTGGCCGTCTTTTCCGGAGCGGCGTATAACGAAGACGGCAGAGAGCAGGCAGGCATGGGATCGGCGGCAGGTGATTTTGATCGAGACGGTGACTTGGACATCGTAAAGACCAACTTCTCCGACGATACGCCCACCTTGTATCGCAACCACGGAGATGCCACCTTCACTGATATAACCATTGCCTCGGGTCTGGCGGTTCATAATGAATACTTGGGATGGGGCATCTCGTTTCTCGACTTTGACCACGACGGTTGGAAAGACATCTTCATCGCCAATGGGCATGTCTATCCCGAAGTGGATCGCAGTCCCCTCAACGAATCGTTCCGGCAAGAGCGCCTGCTGTATTGGAATCGCCGGGATGGCGAATTCTTCGATATCTCCCGGCAGGGAGGTCCGGCGATCAGTGCGAAACATGCCTCCAGAGGAATCGCCGTTGGTGATCTGGACAACGACGGAGATCTGGAAATCGTTGTCGTGAATATGCACGGTCCTCCTTCCCTGCTTGAAAACCGGGCGGCCAAAGGCAACTCGCTCTTGGTGCGTGCGATTACGGTGGACGGGCGCGATGCCATTGGAGCCCGCGTCACGGCGGTTTCTGGTGAACAGAAGCAGATCGACGAGGTGCGCAGCGGGGGTTTTCACATATCGCAGGGCGATCTGCGCGTCCATTTTGGTTTGGGAGACGCCTCGAAGGTAAACCTCGAAGTCCGCTGGCCGCGTGGTGAGAGTGAGAGTTTTCAGGATGTCGAAGCCAATCAGATCCTCGTGATTCGGCAAGGCGCCGGGATCATCAAAAACATCCGCTATTGAACGCGGAATGAACGGGGAGGCCGTCGCGATGCGGAAGGGATTCCTATTGCTTCCCCTTGGGGATGTCTACCACTCTCATTCGGCAATTCCGCAGGCCGGTAAAAAAAGACCGTTCTGTGGCAGCCCCTGCCTTTCCCCGAGGGGGGTCTTTTCCGGCCCGAATCTGCGGTGTCAAATGGCCAATCTTGTTGAATGATCACAGCTAGCCTGCCTTTCTCACCACGCGGCGAGGCGAAGTGCGTGAGAGGGCCGTCAGGACGAGGCGCGAGCCGCTTGACGCGCGCAGGCGTACTTGAACCGTACGTTGAGCACGGCAAGCAAGCGCAACGAAGTCATGGCGGTCGTATTGCGTGCTTCGACCGTCGGGTGGTGAGAAAGGCAGGCTAGCGGATAGGGCTGATCAACCTGCTCTCCAACCCTGCCTCAGCGCCGCTGGTCGACACATACCCGCCATTACGTATTGTTGAGCGGCGGCCTGAAGCGCTTGACCTCGTACCAGGGCTGGTGTTACAAGGGCCGTTTCGAAACCCGCGGTTCAGATGGCTGGATTCACTTGGTTGGATTATCTGATTGTGGCCGCATACTTGGCCGGTGTGACTGTGCTGGGCAGTCTTTTCGCCTCTGGTCAAAAGAGTTCTCGTGATTTCTTCCTGGCGGGACGAGGCATGTCGTGGTTCCCGATGGCTTTGAGCGTGATCGCCACTGATTTCTCGGCCATCAGTTTCCTGGGTGCTCCGGGGTATGTCGTCGCCCATGATCTGGTGATTGACCTGCAGCCTCTGGTGTTCATTTGGGTGCTTCCCATCTCCTTGTACCTGTTCGTTCGGTTCTTTCACCGCCTGGAGCTGATCTCGGCCTACGAGTACCTGGAGAAGCGTTTCAACCTCGCTTTGCGCACCGGCTGCAGTCTTCTTTTCATCTGCCTTCGAGTGAGCTGGATGGCGACGGCGCTCTATGCGACGAGTCTGGCTCTTACTCAGGCGACACCTCTTCCGTTCTGGCTGTGCGCGGTTCTGATCGGGGGCTTGACGACTTTCTACTCCAGCCTCGGTGGAATGAAGGCGGTGATCTGGACCGATGTCTCGCAGTTCTTCATTTTCGTCACAGCCATCGCCTTGGTCCTCGTCCGGGCGGTGGGTTCGCTCCCTGGCGGAGTCGTCATGGCTTGGGATACCGCCAACCGCGCCGGCCATACTCGGCTGCTCAATTTCGAAGGGGGATGGGAGACGATCACGACGCCCGCGGTGCTGATCGGAGGAAGCTTCCTGGTCCTGATCTCCTATGGCGTCGACCAAGTCGTGATCCAACGTTATCTCACCGCGCGAAGCGTCGATGAGATCAAGCGCAGCATGGTATTCCAGGTTTGCGCAGCGCCGGGCCTGTTGTTCATGTTGGCCGTGATCGGGCTGGCGGTTTTCAGCTTCTATAGCCACTTTCCTGAACGGATTCCGCAAGGACTCGAAACCGACAAGTGGTTCCCTTATTTCATCGTCCATGAGTTGCCGATGGGCTTTTCCGGGCTGGTCATCGCCGGATTGTTTGCAGCCACGATGTCATCGATCAGTAGTGGCGTCAATAGCATCACCGCTGCTTGTGTCATCGATTTCTATCGGCGCTTGCTTGCCGGGGACTCTCGGGTGATGCA
Source organism: Bryobacterales bacterium (assembly GCA_965204095.1). GTDB lineage: Bacteria > Acidobacteriota > Terriglobia > Bryobacterales > UBA6623 > JAPPLB01. The sequence continues at coordinate 671,180 of OZ241991.1, forward strand.
AAAGCAGGGCGCTTTCCCATCGTCATCGGCCCCGGCTTTCGCTCAGCAAAACCAGCGTGAAATACGGATCTCTCGGATCCTCTCGGTCTTCTGGGGCGCCGCAGCGACGGCCCTGGCATTTGTAGTCGGGCGCATCGGAGTGATCGCCATTATCGCCAAGACTCTGAGCGGCTTTTTTGGGGGCGTGCTGTTGGGTGTTTTCCTGTTGGGCATCCTGGCGCCAAGAGTGAACGGTCCTGGCGCTCTGTTGGGAGGGCTGATCGGTTTCGCCACGATTTCGACGGTAGGCCTGGCGACCCCGATCAACTTGTTCTGGTATGCCCCCATCGGTTGCTTGACCACCTTGGCTGCCGGAACGGTTGTGAGCCGTTTCTTTGCGCTCCCTTCCGAGAACCAAACCTCAGGCCTTACATTGAAGACCGAGTAGCAGGAGACACTCACAGCCTGTAGTCCGAGCAACAAGGGCTTCAAATGCCATTGAGAGACCGCGTGCAGTGGAAAAAGCAGATTCTTTGTTCTCATCGACGAGCACCTCGACCCGTTGGCTTCCGAGGTCGAGTGGGTGAGCTGAGTGCGCTCCCCGTAGCTCGGGCCGTCCGTCCGGCGTTGTTGCAAGCGAAGCTGTGAGGTTGCTCGTCGTTCCGGTGGGGAGTGCGGGCGACGTGCACCCGTTCGTCAGCATCGCCCTTGAACTCAGCGCACGTGGTCACGACGTCACTGTCATCACGAGCGCGTACTTCGCGCCGCTGCTTGAGCGCGTGGGTCTGCCTACGGTTCAGTTCGGGACCGTCGAGCAGTTCGACGCCATCGCCTCGAACCCCCGTCTCTGGCACCGGCTCCACGGCCTCGGTGTGGTCGCGACCGGCGTCGGGCTCGGCATATCACCGCTTTACCGGCTCATTGAACAGGAAGCGGCCCGTGATGACTTGGTAGTCGTCGCCCACCCGCTCGCCTTCGGCGCTCGAGTGGCGCACGAGACCCTTGCGATCCCGCTGGTAACGGTCCATCTCTCGCCGACGAGCTTTTGGAGCCTGCACGAGACACCGGTGCTGGCACTGGGGCTCGGGTCCATCAACGCATTGCCGCGGCCGCTAAAGCGCGCGCTGCTAGCTGTCAGCGACCGGCTCGCGGACCGGGTGATTGCGCCCCCGGTGAACCGTTTCCGGAGGGAGATCGGCCTGCCGCCCGTGAGGCACATCGTCAGCCGGTGGTGGCACTCCCCACAGCGCGTCATCGGACTCTTTCCGGACTGGTTCGCGGCGCCGCAGCCCGACTGGCCCCCTCAGACGACCCTGACCGGCTTCCCGCTCTATGATGAGCGCGGTGTGACCGCAGTGCCTCCGGACCTCGACGAGTTTCTGGAATCGGCGCAGGCCGCGGGTGACCCGCCGATCGTCTTCGCTCCCGGCTCTGGAAACCGGCAGGCCCGCCGGTTCTTCACGGCGGCTTGCGACGCCTGCAGGCGGTTGGGGCGACGCGGCGTGCTGCTGACCCGCTACACCGATCATCTCCCCCGCCTGCTGCCCGAGGGAGTGAGGCGCGCGGACTACGCGCCGTTCAGTTTGGTGCTGCCTCGTGCCGCCGCGCTTGTACACCACGGCGGCATAGGCACCTCGGCTCAGGCGCTCGCCGCCGGACGGCCGCAGTTGGTCATGCCGATGACGTTCGACCAGCCCGACAATGCGGCTCGGCTGCAGCGGCTCGGCGTGGCTCGCACGCTGCCGCCGAAGCGCTTCTCCGGTGCGTCCGTCGCCCGCGAACTCGCGGCGCTGATCGAGTCCGCCATCGTCGCGCGCAAATGTGCGGACGTCGCCCGACGCTTCGATAGCATCGACCCTGTCGGGCAGACGTGCGACATCATCGAAGGCTATGGGCGCTGGCCGGACGAAGAGGCCGTTCCGTAGTCGAGTGAAGGTCAGGCCGTCGCCCCTCGAACGGGATGAGGCCCACGTGTTGCCGATTCCGCCTGACAACGCGTCGATGCTCCCGGATGCTCCGGCATCGTTGGCCACTCTAGCCTGCATTTCTCACCACGTGGCGAGGCGAAGTGCATGAGAGGGTCGTCAGGACGAGGCGCGAGCCGCTTGGCGCGCGCAGGCGTACTTGACAGTACGTTGAGCACGGCAAGCAAGCGCAACGAAGTCATGGCGGTCGTATCGTGTGCTTCGACCGTCGGGTGGTGAGAAATGCAGGCTAGCTGTTGGACATGTGCCGATGACTGCCGCATTCGGCGCCTGATCGGACCGGGGCCGATTGAAATGGCCTCCGAGTAAAACCGCAAGCGGATTGGCTGGTCGACTGACTATCCGGCCCCAGGTTGTTCGGTTGGACGACCAAGGTGGACCGTCTGCAGACGGCTTTTGTGGTCCCGTAGATTCCCGTTTGCAATGAGGGAAACAACGAGGAAAGCATGTTCGGATTGGTTAGAGTAAATCACTTGCCATGAATAACTTGCGAGCAGTTTTAGCTAACGCTGCCCGAAACCTTGACACGTCCGTCAGGCGGCAAAGCGAAAGGCGAACAGATGCGCGTCCCGAAGCCGAACCTTCAGCCGCACAGGGCGATCCGCCACTGAGCCGACCTCCGTTCGTTCCTTCCAGTGAACAGCGGCGTCGATCTTGTCCCCGAAGATCGGCGGACAATCGTCCAGAGAGAAGCCGGTTATCGGACTGCCGTCTTGTTGTTGAAGCTCGACCAGGATGGTCCCGCCGCCGCTGGTGCGGTAATTGAGCTTGAGCTGCTTCCCGGAAAATACCAGCGGGGGAGTGGTGAACTCTCCCCATCCGTCGTAGGGGCCCTCGACGGAAACAAAACCGTCCGTTCGCAGGGTGGCGCGGCGGAAGTGACTTTCCGGGTAGCGTAGGAAATCGGAATAATACATCGAGAGCTCGTCAGGCGCGGTTTGCAGGATCCCGACCCCCATGATCGGATTGCGGTCGCACCAGCTTCGCTCGTCCCGTCCCGGACCCAGGAACGGCTTTCGCCTGCGGTCCCAGTGAATGCCGTCCCGGCTTGAGGCGAACTGCGTGTCCGACAGCCCCGCGAAAGTGGGCGATAGGCCGGGAACCGTGCTGGTCGTTTCCGGCCCCGGCGCCTTTTCATAGTGTCTCCGGGTGTACAGAATCATCGGAAACATCAGATAAGCTCGCTGGGCGCGTTCGTACTTCACCGCGGCGTTGGTGTAAATATTCAGGTCCTCCGGGTCTTGGTCATCCGCGGACACCACCATCTCCGGCGTGGACCAGTGCAGGAAGTCCTCCGACTCGGCTCGCCGAATCGCCCGTATCCCGCCCTTGAAATCGCCGGGGCGCGAACGATCGATACCTCGTAGATAGATCACGTACCGTTTCTTCTCGTCATCCCACAGCAGGGTGTTGTGGCTGTCGACAGGGGGATTATCGATCAGAGGGTTGCCGGCCACCGGTTTCCAATGCAGCCCATCGCCCGAAGTAAATCCCAAAATCCGTCCGCTCGGACGCGTGATCATCTTGTAGCGTTCGTCGCCGGAGCCGTTCGGATCCAGAATGATGGAGGCGTTGATGCCCTCGACCTCACCTGCGGGGAATACGAGGTTGTTCTTTTTTGAGCCCTTCCATTCGACGATTCCCAGGTCGGGCTTTTCCCAATGGACCCCGTCTTGGCTCTCTGCATGGCAAGTGAGCGCCCGGGCGTCTTTACCCACATCCACCCGGTACCACATGCGGAAGCGGTCTCCATCCTTCAAGACACAGGAATAGTGCAAGCCATGGGCTATCGGTTCCCAGGGATGGTCCTTTGCGCGGATCACAATCTCACGGGGCGTGGGAGTGTGAAACGCCAACCGGACGTTTTCCTTCTTGTCGAACCAAAGATCGTCGAGAAAAAGCTGTCGACTGGAACCAACGTCGACCGGCCCTTTTGCAGGAGTCTCCGAGACCGAACAGGAGACGGAGGGAGCGAGCGCCACCGTGGCCACGCTGGAGAAAAAGTCACGACGTTTCATGGGATGTCCTGCTTAAGGATCTTGAGTGAGAATAAATGAGCGCCTTTCCGGCGCCCACCGATAGCTTACGATGAATCGGCGCTTGGGCAAAGAGGTCGCATCTGCGGCCTGTGAGAGCAGAGCGCCGTAACGGCTTCGTACATGCTTCACAAGCGTTTCCCCCAAGAGTCCATCGCCGGTTGCGCCAGGGGAAGCCGGACCGCCGAGCCGGAGTGTGCGGACAAAGCAACGGCTTCGCAGAATTCCATGTAGCGCAGCCCTTCTTCGAAGGTTGGTGAAACCGTGCCGTCCGTTCGTATCGCGTCGATAAATTCTTGATCGGTGGTTTGAGAGCGTACTTCCTCCGCAGAGACGACCATCGGAGTCAGTTCACCGGCGTCTCCGGTTGCTCCTAGAATTTCTTCGGAGAAGAGTCGGTAGATCAGCGCCCCGCGAGAGCCGTAGATCTCGATAGTGTGACCGGGAGAGAATGAAGCGGACTGGCTCAAATGGTAGCTGAAGGCGGCTCCACACTGCAGGGTTCCGGCGGCCACCACCGAATCGGGTACAGTAGCCGACACGCTCGCTCCTGTTGAGCTGCAGCGCACCTGATGGTGTAGCTTCGCAACCGCGGAAACGATCGCCGCCGGTCCGACCCAACGATGAGCCACCTCGACCCACAGGCCGAGGGTCAGCGCATTAACTCCCACCACCTCCGGATCGAACCGCCAATCGTACCCGGCGGACAGTTTCTCGAAGCTCATCCCGGTCACGCGCAGTTCGGTCACCTCACCCACGAAGTTCTCCTTGTGCAACAGCCTTTTCATGAGACGGTCGCCTTTGAGCCCGGGACGGGGAGGATAAAGGGCCGTGACGCGCCCCGATGATTTCGCGGCTGCAACCATCCTTTGCGCTTCCGAAAGATTGCGAGCCATGCGCGCCTGGCAGAGCACATGCTTTCCCGCTTCCAGCGCTCGCAGGGTTGCGGAACAGTGAAGAACGGGAGGGGTGGCTACGACGACGGCGTCGATGTCAGCGGAATCGCAAACTTCCTCCCAACTCCGAGCAACGGTCGGAATGTCGAACTTCCCAGCGAGTTTCCGGGCCTTGGCGGAATCCCGGGACCAGATCAACCGACAAGAGACGCCCGGGATCCGGGTCAAAGCCGGCAGATGCCGGGTCTCGACGACCCAGCCTGCGCCGATGATCCCTATCCGGATGGTCTCCATCGGAGTGCGCACGACAGCGTTTCTTGTGCGCCGTACAATCTACCACGAGTTCCGGCGCGCCTTCGATTCCCCAAAGGTGACCCGGTCGAACAAGACAGGGTTGCACCTCGCCGGTAACCTATGCGTGGGGCTCTCGCTGCTTGGTTTCAAGAGCAGAGCGGCCGTTGCGAGACTCATGGTCTCCTCTATGCCAGTCAGTCCTGACGCTTTTACGGGAAGGTCACTTCGCACGAAGCCGGCACCAGCGCGACTGCGTGACGCACGCTTCGGTGCACCAATAGCTAACCAGAACGTCACCGCCGGCGGTGGCGGCTGCGTGCGGACGGCCAAACGCAATCACATCGTGGCTGGCCGGATAGGTATCTCTGGATGGAACGCCGATGGTTTCCCGTCCCGTGGCGTCCCAGATCACTACATTGCGGTCCAGATCCCAGGACTTCCCGGAGTCCTCGGAAAGAACCCCCCGAATACCCGGCGGATCCAACTCCCGGACGGTATATGCCGCAAACATGCGTCCGTTGCCCAAGTCGACGGCCCAACTTGTCTGCGCCGGGATCGCTGTCGGTTGCGGCGCGTCCCAACGGCGGCCTGTCTCGTCGGACGTGGTGAGATGCAGGTCGATAAACTCCTTGCTCCGTAAGTCCTGAGTCCACAGCAAGGTGAACAGTCGCCCGGATTTCAGGGCAATCACGCGGCCGTGCCAGAAGGCTTTTTGTTCTTCGGGAGAGATGCCGGCGAAGCGGTGCAAGTCTCCCCAGCTCTGGCCCTGGTCACTCGAAAACAACGCCAGCATCTCGGCCTGCACGGGGAGCGGGTCGTCGTAGGCCTTCCCGATGTCGAAAGCCAGAAACCAGCCGCCGTCCGGCATCTCGATCACCGGGCCGGACACGTAGGCGATGATGCCGTCGGGCATCTCGATCACCTGGGGGGCCGACCAGCTCCGCCCGTTGTCGTGGGAGCGAAACAGCAGTGTCTCGACCGGCAGAAAGCCCCCGGTATCAGGGTTGACCATGAGCCGATCCGGGGCCGTGCAATCGTGCCGCATGGCCGAGAGAGTGAGAGTGCCATCCCGTAAACGGCTCAGGAAAGGGGCGGAGTAGGTGTAGGGCGTGACGTCCTTTCGTGGGTCGTGGACGAGCCCTTCCTCTTTCCAGGTCGTTCCTTCGTCCGTTGAGCGTAGAACCGCCAGGACGCCGTCGTGCGAATAGAAAGCCGTGCCGCGCCGATGAACGCCGACCCACTCGCCTTCGACGGGCGCCAGGACCGTAGGAAGATAGCTGTTGACGACGCGGTGACCCGCCAGCGGGTTCCGGAACAGGACGCCGTCGGAGATGATTTCGAGCTGGGCCATGAAGATCGTTCGCGTCCGGCAGGGCAATAATATGGAATCCCGAGCCGCTAGTCGTCAGCGAACGGCGCCGGACGCGTCGTTTGCCACGGCCCCATGCAGGTCCGTCAGGCCTCCCGGAGGAAACTGGCGGCGATGTACTTTTGCTTTCCGCCGTCGCTCATGCTGTTGAAATAGTAAGCCACGATCGCCGTGCCGTCAGGTAACAGGTCGGCCAGGGGATAGCCCAGGTCACGGTTGTGCCCGTCGTCTCGGATCACGAATGCTTCGGCCTCCGCGATGCGCTCGCATTCAGCATCCAGCAAACGCGCCCGAATCCCGAAGGGCTCTCGGCGGTAGCCGTAGGCCAGCAGCACCCGCCCGCTGGGCATTCGGATCGCCGTGCAGGGATAACCCCAGAACGCCTCCTTCCGGGGATGCGACCAGTTCCGTCCGCCGTCTAGCGAATGAGACGTATAGCTGTACCCCGCAGGGTTGCTGCGCATGAAGGCGACCAGCTTCCCCGAGGCGCACTCGTAAAGAACGGTCTCGTTGAATCCGGTCTTGGCGTCAGGCCGGGCGATCGTTCCTCGCAGCCGCCAATGCATGCCCCCATCAACGGACTCCATGAGATACGAGGTCTCCGGTCGGTCCGCGCTGTAGACCGGGATCACCAAACTTCGATCCGAAAGAACAAAAGCCGGATTGCGAATCGCCGTTGGACTCGGCCATCCCGGCAAGGTATCTCGCATGCCACTCACGGGCGAAACCCAATACCGCTGGCTCCATGTGCGGCCGTTATCGTGAGAAAGTCGCACATAGGTCCCCGTCTTGGCGCTATGGACATTCCATTGTTCGTGGTGGCGAGCGCGCCACTCGTTGCCCGGATCGGAGCGGATCTTCTCGTAAAGTCCTTTTGTGATCAGACGGGATGCGTGGCTGGCATGGAGAATGATTCCCTCCGGCAGCAGCGTCAGGTTGGAATTCCTGATGTTCCCGGCATCGAAGACGCGCGGTGCGCCGCTCCAGGTACGGCCATCGTCCTCGGAAGTCAGCAGACACATCTCGACTTCCGGATTGGAGTGGCCCGAGTCGGGCGACCGGCGGAAGCCCATCAGTACCTTGCCGCCGGGCAACACAAGCGGTGAAGGCCCGGGACCGCAGTAGTACTTGGAATCTCGGTAGATGTCTACATCGTCTCGGGATTTCTGCAACCGCCCCGGGTCGGGCGGAGCAGCCGAACCTTTCGACGCGAGAGCACCCTGGCTCGGAATAAGCCGCGCTGTAACGCTGAACGATCCGCCGAGCAGGGCGGCCCGCCGCAGGAACTTCCTGCGGCCGTATTCGGCAGATCTGATCATCGAAGTACGAACACCCTTCCGGGTCGGTGCTCGGGCACACCACCTGGGGCCTGTTAACACTAACGCAGGGCCTCGACGATCCGAGCGAAGTGCAGGAAAGCGAGAAACATCACATCGAGTTTATCGAACCGCGAAAAGATGCGCCGGAAGCCCTTCAGCCGCCGGAAGAGCCGCTCGACTTCGTTGCGGCGGCGGTACAGCAGGCGGTCGTATTCCCACGGCTGCAGTCGGGTCCGACGCGGCGGCACGACAGGAATCCATCCAAAATCCAGCGCCAATTGACGCGTCTGATCGTCCTCATAGGCGCTGTCCATCAGCAGTGGGAGGGGCTCGGGCAACGGCCCCAGTCCGGCCAGCAGATCGCGGCCCTGCACCGCGTCGTGCGCTTGACCCGGCGAGAGAGCGAACGTTATCGCCGTTCTAGCCTGCATTTGTCACCACGTGGCGAGGCGAAGTGCGTGAGAGGGCCGTCAGGACGAGGCGCGAGCCGCTTGGCGCGCGCAGGCGTACTTGACAGTACGTTGAGCACGGCAAGCAAGCGCAACGAAGTCCTGGCGGTCGTATCGTGTGCTTCGACCGTCGTGTGGTGAGAAATGCAGGCTAGCATTCGCGGCAACCAGATGAACCTTGGTGCTCCATCCGCCGCGCGATTTGCCGATCGCTTGGGGACCGTTTTTTTTAACGCCCCCGTGCCGTCCGGATGCACCTTCACGATGGTCGAGTCCATCGAAACCGCCTCCACTCGGATGCGCACCAACTGCTCTCTCTGCAGCTTTTCGAACACCGCGTCCAGCACGCCGTTCTTGGACCAGCGGTTCATGCGGGTGTAGATGGTGTGCCAGTTTCCGAAGCGTCGCGGCAGCCCACGCCACTTGCAGCCCTGCTCGGCAACGTACAAAATGGCGTTCAAAACCGTGAGATTCGACAGGCTTACGTTACCGCGCTGGCGCGGCAGGACGGGCTCGATACGGCGGTACTGCTCCTCGGTGATCTCCATGCCCTATTATAAAACATTTTTGCAGGTTAGTGTTAACAGGACCTAGTGCGCGGCATGGAGCGGCATGGAGCGGCACGGCGCGGGGCGGCGCGGGGCGGCTCACTCACTTTCCAAATCAAGTGATTTTCCACATCGAGGCTTGACACACAAGCACTGAATCCTTTGACGATCAGGCAGCAGCGCTTTACACTGAAATCTGGAGTCGCTTGTCTTCCCCTGCGCTTGTGTTCTACGGGGCAACGTGTGTCTTCCGTGTTTCCGCTAGGATAAAGAGAAGGTCCGGGCTGGCGTAGCTCAGTCGGTAGAGCATCTGATTTGTAATCAGACGGTCGGGGGTTCGAATCCCTCCGCCAGCTCCAACTGAGTCGGCCGGTGGGCCGTATGCGGGTTCGGACGGCGGCCGGGGTTTCGGTTCTTGCGGGAGTAACTCAATGGTAGAGTCACAGCCTTCCAAGCTGTTGGTTGCGGGTTCGATTCCCGTCTCCCGCTCCAGAAGTCTCCTCTGCGAATCCGGGCGTAAGATACGCAGGTTAAGTAGAGAGCCGATGTAGCTCAGTGGGTAGAGCGCGTCCTTGGTAAGGACGAGGTCACCGGTTCGAGCCCGGTCATCGGCTCCACCGCTCCTCGGCCGAAGAGGTTTTGCGCCGGGCAGCAACTGGGGCAGCTTCGTCATGTGACTCGGAAGGAGAAAGCTGCGGAGGAACAAGGTATCGCGGACGGGTGGCCGAGTGGCTAAAGGCAGCAGACTGTAAATCTGCCGGACTCAGTCCTACGGAGGTTCGAATCCTTCCCCGTCCACCACGAAATTGCGCTGTTCACTGACATCAGCGAGGAGAGAAGCAAACGATGGCGAAAGAGAAGTTTGATCGATCGAAGCCGCACGTGAACATCGGGACGATCGGGCACATCGATCACGGCAAGACGACGCTGACGGCGGCGATCACCCGGGTGTTGCAGAAGAACGATCCGACGGTATCGTTTCGATCGTTCGACTCGATCGACAACGCGCCGGAGGAGAAGGCGCGCGGCATCACGATTGCGGTGGCGCACGTGGAGTATCAGACGCAGCAGCGTCACTATGCGCATGTGGACTGTCCGGGGCACGCCGACTACATCAAGAACATGATCACCGGGGCGGCCCAGATGGACGGTGCGATTCTGGTGGTGGCGGCCACCGACGGGCCGATGCCGCAGACGCGCGAGCACATTCTGCTGGCGCGCCAGGTGGGCGTGCCCTACATTGTGGTGGCGTTGAACAAGGTGGACGCGGTGGACGATGAGGAACTGCTGGAGCTGGTCGAGCTGGAAGTGCGCGAGTTGCTGACCAGCTACGGTTTTCCGGGCGACGATCTGCCGGTGGTGGCGGTGTCGGCGCTGGGGGCTCTCAACGGCGAGGCGCAGTGGGAAGAGGGCATTGACGAGTTGATGCAGGCGGTGGACGACTACATCCCGACGCCGCAGCGCGAGAAGGACAAGCCGTTTCTGATGCCGATCGAGGACATCTTTTCGATCTCGGGGCGCGGCACGGTGGTGACGGGGCGCATCGAGCGCGGCACGGTGAAGGTCGGCGAGGAGATGGAGATCGTCGGCTTCGCCGAGACCCAGAAGCGCGTGATTACGGGCGTCGAGATGTTCAAGAAGCTGCTCGACCAGGGCGAAGCCGGCGACAACGTGGGGCTGCTGGTGCGCGGTTTGGACAAGGACAATGTGGAACGCGGGCAGGTGGTGGCGAAACCCTCGTCGATCACTCCGCACACCCGCTTCAAGGGCGAAGTCTACGTGCTCAAGAAAGAAGAGGGCGGGCGCCACACGCCGTTCTTCAAGGGCTACCGGCCGCAGTTCTACTTTCGCACGACGGACGTCACCGGGGTGGCGCAGTTGCCCGCAGGCACCGAGATGGTGATGCCCGGCGACAACGTGCAGATGGAAGTCGAGTTGATCTCCCCGGTCGCCATGGAGAAGGGTCTGCGCTTTGCCATCCGCGAAGGCTCCCGCACCATCGGCGCCGGTACCGTCTCCGATATCGTCGAATAATCGGAGCAACTGCAAAAGAGGAGGCTCACGGATCATGGCAAGGGAACAGATCACACTCGAGTGCACGGAGACCAAGGATCGAAACTACACAACGACCAAGAACAAGAAGACGACTCCGGGACGGCTGGAGCTGAAGAAATACTCGCCGCGTTTGAGACGTCACACGGTTCACCGTGAAGTGAAGTAGCCGTCTGCGTGTTCACCACAAGGAGGAAGTGGCGGATCAGTCCCACGAATGCGACAATGAAACGTGATTGGCTTTTCTAGCCTGCATTTCTCACCATGTGGCGAGGCGAAGTGCGTGAGAGGGCCGTCAGGACGAGGCGCGAGCCGCTTGGCGCGCGCAGGCGTACTTGAACAGTACGTTGAGCACGGCAAGCAAGCGCAACGAAGTCATGGCGGCCGTATCGCGTGCTTCGGCCGTCGGGTGGTGCGAAATGCAGGCTAGGGGCGTCGGTTAACGGTAAACCAGCGGTCTCCAAAACCGCCAATGGGGGTTCGATTCCCTCCGCCCCTGCCAGCCCATGAGCGTGCTGTGTAGCAGTCGGCGGGAAGAACCCGGGGCTGGTGTGAGAAGGGCGTAAGGCGATGGCATCGATAGCAAAATCAACATCGCGTGGAACGAAAGCCGCCGCAAGGTCCGGCCCCTCCGGGTGGCTGCAGAAGATCCAGGGTTGGCCCGCGGATCTGAGCAACTACATCGAAGGGCTCAAGCGCGAGATGCGGCTTGTGACTTGGCCGAACCGTCGTCAGGTCCAGGCAACCACGGTCGTCGTGCTGGTGACCGTATTCTTCTTCGGCCTTTTCTTTTTCGTGGTTGATTACGTGCTGACCCTGGGACAGACGAATCTCTACGAACGCTTCACACAGTGATAGACAGGGTCCTCTTATGAGCGCAAACGAGCACATCGAGCCCACACCGCTGGAGGAAGCCGACAGCGAACCGTCGACGACGAAGACTACTGTCTCCGGGCAATCCCCGGAGGAGCCGGAATCACAAAACGGCGCGGCTGACACGCCGTCAACCGGTGTTCCGGGAATGGATTGGTACATCATCCATACCTATTCGGGATTCGAGAACAAGGTGAAAGAGAGTCTCTTTACGAGGGGCGAGGCGTTCGGCCTGAACGACCGGATCGGTGAGATTCTCATCCCCACCGAAGATGTCGTCGAGATGCGCAACGGAAAGAAGGTGACGTCGAAACGGCTGCTGTATCCGGGTTACGTTCTTGTCCAATTGAAGATGGATGACGAGATGTGGCATGTGGTTAAGAACACGCCGAGGGTCACCAGTTTTGTTGGCAGTGGTCAGACGCCGACGCCGCTCTCGGCCGACGAGGTGAACCAGATCCTCCACCGTCAGACGACCTCCGCCGAGAAACCGCGGCCTAAGATGACCTTCGACCGCAACGACCGTGTCAAGATCATCGACGGTCCGTTCTCGAACTTCACGGGCACGATTGAGGAAGTCAATGAGGACCGCAGCACGTTGAAGGTGATGGTGACCATCTTCGGACGCGGCACTCCGGTCGAATTGGAATACTTTCAGGTCGAGAAAGAAAAAGTCTAGTCAGGCAGGTTCTGATGGCAAAGAGCATCACGTCGCAAATCAAGTTGCAGATCATGGCGGGCAAGGCAACGCCCGCGCCTCCGGTGGGTCCGGCACTCGGTCAGGCCGGCGTGAACATCATGGACTTCTGTAAGGCCTTCAACTCCAAGACGGCAACCAAAGAACTGGAAGGCCTGGTGGTGCCGGTCGTCATTGCGGTCTATCAGGACCGTTCCTACTCGTTTGTCACCAAGACCCCGCCGGCGGCGGTTCTGCTCAAGCGCGCAGCGAACCTCGCCAAGGGGTCCGGCGAGCCGAACCGCAACAAGGTCGGTGCCGTAACGAAGCAGCAGGTGGAAGAGATCGCCAAGCAGAAGATGCCCGACTTGAATGTGCACGATCTGGAGGCGGCAACCCGCATCATCGAAGGGACGGCCCGCAGTATGGGTGTGAGGGTAGAGAAGACCGCACGTTGAACACGGCTCGAGCGATGCCGGCGGGACGGACGGACAGCCGGGTTGCAGCCGCAGGTCGAGGCAAGACGATGGCAGCAAAGCGAGGCAGGAAATACAACGCGGTCAGCGAGAAAATCGAGGATCGCAGCTACACGCTCTCCGAGGCGATTCCCTTCCTGAGGGAAAACAAGGTGTCGCGCTTCGATGAGACGGTCGAGGTGCATATGAACCTCGGCGTCGACCCCAAGCACGCCGACCAGATGGTTCGCGGTACGGTGCTGCTTCCTCACGGACTGGGCAAGACCAAGCGGGTGCTCGTCATCGCCGGTGGCGAGAAGGTCAAGGAAGCCGAAGACGCCGGAGCCGACTTCGTGGGCGGAGAGGACATGGTCAAGAAGATCCAGGGCGAAAACTGGCTCGACTTTGATGCCGTCGTGGCTACACCCGACATGATGAAGTTCGTCGGACGGCTGGGCAAGCTGCTCGGTCCTCGCGGACTGATGCCGAACCCTAAGACCGGCACCGTCACGATGGATGTCGCGCGGGCAGTGCAGGAAATCAAGGCGGGCAAGGTCGAGTTCCGCGTTGATAAGGGTGGCGTCATCCACGCTCCCGTCGGCAAGCTGAGCTTCGACGACGCCAAGTTGAGCGAGAACGCCGCCACGTTGATCGAGGCCGTCGTCAAGGCCAAGCCTTCCGCCGCAAAGGGAAAATACGTGAACGGCGTAACGCTTTGCTCGACGATGAGCCCGTCTTTGGACCTGAACGTCGCCGAACTGACGAGCTGAGAGGTCAGCCTTCATGAAAGAAAAGAGAAGGAAAGAAGACGATGTCGAGCAGCTCCGGGCGGATCTTGCCGAGTCGCCGACGGTGTTCGTCTGCGCTTTCGAAGGCCTCAAAGTTCAGGAGGACTTCGAGTTGCGCAAGCGGGTGCGGGCGCAGGGGGCGTCGTATCGAGTGATACAGAACCGTCTCGCGCATCTCGCTTCACAGGGCACCCCCTACGAGAAGGCCCTGACCGGATTGCGCGGCATGACTTCTATCGCCTATGGCGGTGATGACCCGCTTGCATTGATCAAGGCGCTGGTCGCTTATGGCAAAGATCATCCGGTTTTCGAGTTCAAGGCCGGCGTGGTCGAGGGTAGGGTGCTTGACCTCGACGGGCTGAATGCTCTGTCGAAATTACCCTCGAAACAGGACCTCCAGGCGAAGATTCTGTTCCTGATACAGTCGCCGGCACAGCAGCTCGTGAGCGTGCTGAAGGGGCCGGGACGGGATCTCGCCATGCTCATCAACCAGGCTGTCGAAGAAAAGAAGTTCGCGGCCGAATGACCGATATCGGCTCCCAAGGGCGGCACCAGTCGACAGGGCGCCAACACAGTTCACAAGGAGTTGCAAACACATGGCAGACGTAAACGCAATCGCTGAGCAGATACAGGGACTTACACTCCTGGAGGCATCTGAGCTCGTCAAGTCTCTTGAAGAGAAATTGGGCGTCTCCGCCGCCGCCGCAATGGTAGCCGCCCCAGTTGGAGGCGCTGCTCCGGCAACGGAAGCGGTGGCTGAGGAGCAGACGGAGTTTTCTGTCATCTTGACCGGCGTCAGTGGCAACAAGATCCAAGTCATCAAAGCGGTTCGTGAAGTAACGAGTCTCGGGTTGAAGGAATCCAAGGCGTTGGTCGACGGCGCTCCCAAGCCGGTCAGGGAAGGGATCCCGAAGGACGAGGCCCAAGCGCTGCAGGCGAAGCTGTCCGAGGCCGGAGCGACGGTCGAAGTCAAGTAAGGCCCGGCAACGGACCTCGCGCGGCCGGTCCGCCGCTCCCAGCTGGAGGCGGCGCAAGAATCAGCACTTGTAGCTTGCCATATTAGGATGCTATACTGTAGCCAGCGGACTTGGTGCGCCCCGTCAATTCCTTTCCTGGTTGCTGAAAACGGCAAGAAGACGTGCGCCCGGCGTGTGGAGACGCTCGGGAAACACGCCCTGGGGGCGGGTGTCTTTCAACGGAGCGCTGCGGGAATGACTCCCGCTGACGGACTTTAAGGTTTGAGCTTCCTCATATCCTACCCCGCTGCTTTGGGCCTTGTGTCAGGGGCCGGTCTCCGCGAGACCCGTCGGGTTCCCGTTGTGAGTCTGGTCCCCCATTCGGCCACGGAAAACCGCGCAATCCGGACGTGGTCCGTAGGTAGTAAGCTCCTCCGCCTGGAACGGCCGATGAATCGGCCAAGCTGATACGACTCGGGAGATTTCGCAAGATGGCATCCAGTGTCAATGGTTCGACTGCCGAGCGGCATGATTTTTCAAAGATCAGAACCGCGGTTCCAATCCCGAACCTGATTGAAGTACAGAAAGACTCTTACGAGCGTTTCCTTCAGATGGATGAGTTGCCCGTCGAGCGGGACGATATCGGACTCCAAGCGGTTTTCAATTCGGTCTTTCCGATTTCGGACTTTCGCGGCCTGAGCCAACTGGAGTTCATCGACTACTCCATCGGTGATTGGGAGTGCAAATGCGGACACTTGCGGGGGCTGCATCATCTCCGCTCCAACTGCAACAAGTGCGGAGCGGCGATCCGGACTGATCCCTACGGCCCGCAGGAACTGTCATGCTCGCAGTGCGGAGCCTACAACGACAACACGGTCACTTTCTGTTCCAAGTGCGGAGACCCGGTTGCCCTGAAACTCAAATACGACGTCGATGAGTGTCAGGAACGTGGCATGACCTTCGCGGCGCCCCTGAAGGTTACGATCCGCCTGACGATCTTCGAGAAGGATGCCGACACCGGCGAAAAGCTGATTCGGGACATCAAGGAACAAGAAGTCTTTTTCGGAGAGATTCCGCTGATGACGCGCAACGGTACGTTCATCATCAGCGGCACCGAGCGCGTCATTGTTTCTCAGTTGCATCGTTCGCCGGGGGTCTTCTTCGAGTCGGCGAATCGGCGCACCTACTTTCTCGGCAAGATCATTCCCTACCGCGGCAGTTGGGTCGAGTTCGAATACGACCACAAGAATCTCTTGTACGTCCGCATCGACCGCAAGCGGAAATTCCTCGGCACCGTCTTCTTGCGCGCCCTGGGGCTCAAAACCGACGAGGAGATTCTGCGCCGTTTCTACCGAGCGGATTCGATCATCGTTGACGAGAAATCGCTCTATCGCGAAGTGTCGGAGAGTTTGATCGGGACTCGTCTCACGAAAGCCGTCGTGAACGACAAGGGCGAAACGGTGATCCCCAAGAGGCGCAAGGTCACCCCGCACGTCTTCAAGGAAATCCAGAAGGCCAAGATCACCCGCCTGCCGGCAGCGGCTGAAGATCTCGAAGGCGCCTGCTTCGTGAATGACGTCACAGATACTTCCACCGGGGACGTGCTCGCCGAGGCCAACACGGAGTTGACGGCCGAGCTGATCGAGAAATTGATCGAGGCGGGCGTCAGCGGCTTCGATGTGTTCTTCCCCGAGCGCGACGAAGTGGGCATCGTGATCTCCGAGACCCTCAAAAAGGACACCATCAGAACCCAACAGGACTCTCTGATCGAGATCTATCGCAAGCTCCGGCCGGGTGATCCGCCGACGCTCGAAACCGCGACCCAACTCTTCGAGGGAATGTTTTTCGACCCGCGCAAGTACGATTTCTCGCGAGTGGGCCGGATGAAGTTCAACATCAAGCTGCACGGTTCAATGGACGCCGCGCCTCTGGACCGGCGTACGTTGGACGCCACCGACTTTTACGAAACGATCGGATATCTGCTGCGTTTGCGCCGCGGGCTGAGTGAAATTGACGACATTGACCACCTCGGAAACCGGCGTGTCCGCGCGGTGGGCGAGCTTCTGGAAAACCAGTTCCGCATCGGCCTGGTTCGCATGGAACGGGCCATGAAGGAGAAGATGTCGGTCTACCAGGAGATGTCGACCGCGATGCCGCACGACCTCGTGAACGCCAAGCCGGTGATGGCGGCGATCCGGGAGTTCTTCGGTTCGAGCCAGCTCTCGCAGTTCATGGACCAGACCAATCCGCTCTCGGAGATCACTCACAAGCGCCGCCTCTCTGCCCTTGGGCCGGGCGGCCTGTCCCGCGAGAGAGCCGGCTTTGAGGTGCGTGACGTTCACCCCACGCACTATGGCCGGATCTGTCCCATTGAAACCCCGGAAGGTCCGAACATCGGCTTGATCAGCTCTCTGTCATGTTTCGCCCGAATTAACGAATATGGCTTCATCGAGAGCCCGTACCGCCGCGTCGAGAACGGAGTGGTCGTCGACGAAGTGCGCATTCTGCACCCGGGGAGCACTCCCTTCGAAGCGGACCAGGCGATTCCGCGTTCGGAACTGGAGAAAGCTCTCCAGCAATTGGGGCCAGGGGAGCGGCCCCCTCAGTTCGATCCTTTCTGCCACTACCTGTCCGCATGGGAGGAAGATCGCTATGTCATCGCGCAGGCCAATATCGAGGTCGACAACAAAGGGCGTATTGTTCCCGAATTGGCCAACTGCCGCGTAGCCGGCGACTTCCAATTGAAGCGGCGCGAAGAGATTCAATACGTCGACGTCAGTCCGAAACAACTGGTCTCTGTCGCCGCGAGCTTGATTCCCTTCCTCGAAAATGACGATGCCAACCGCGCCCTCATGGGTTCGAACATGCAGCGCCAGGCCGTGCCGCTTCTGCGTGCGGACGCGCCGCTCGTTGGGACAGGCATGGAAAGAGTCGCCGCGCATGATTCCGGCGCTGTCGTGCTCTGCCGCCGCGATGGCATCGTCGACTCGGTCGATTCCGAGCGCATCATTGTGCGCGTGGAAGGTGTCTCCCAGGAGGGTCAAATGTCGCGCGAAGTAGGCGCCGACATCTATCAGCTCGTGAAGTTCAAGCGATCCAACCAGAACACCTGCGTCAATCAGAAACCGATTGTGGCCACGGGAGACAAGGTTGTGACCGGGCAGGTGCTCGCCGATGGTCCCTGCACCGCCGACGGCGAGCTGGCCCTGGGCCGTAACGTGCTCGTGTCGTTCATGCCCTGGCGCGGCTACAACTTCGAGGACGCCATCCTGGTCAGCGAACGCCTGGTCAGAGAGGACTACTACACGTCGATTCACATCGAGGAGTTCGAAGTCGAGGCTCGGGATACGAAGTTGGGACCGGAAGAAATTACCCGCGATATCCCGAACATCGCGGAAGGCTTCCTGCGCAATCTCGACGAGAGCGGCATTATCCGCATCGGAGCCGCCGTGCGGCCGGGCGACATTCTTGTCGGCAAGGTGACTCCGAAAGGAGAGACACAGCTTACGCCGGAAGAAAAGTTGTTGCGCGCCATCTTCGGAGAGAAAGCGGGCGACGTGAAAGACGCCTCACTCTACTGTCCGCCGGGCATCAGCGGTATCGTCGTCGACGCCAAGGTCTTCTCGCGCAAGGGGCAGGAGAAGGATGAGCGGGCGAAGTCGATCGAAGCCGCCACGATTGCGCGCCTGCAACGCAACCTGGAAGACGAGAAGCGAATCCTGTTTGACGAACGTGCCAAACGACTGGGTAAGTTTCTCGACGGCAAGCAGGTGCTGGCGGATCTGCACGACGAGCGTACGAACAAGAAGCTGCTCGCTAAAGGCAACATCCTCGAACGGAAACTCTACAGCAACCTCCGGGCGCGCGACTTGAAACGGACACGCCTCAAAGACAAGTCGTCCGACATGAACAGACGTGTCGACGACATCGAGGATATGACGGTTCGCCAGATCCAGGTCTTGGAGAAATTGACCGACGAGCGCGTTGCCAAGCTGAAGAAAGGCGATGAGCTTTCGCCCGGTGTCATCAAGATGGTGAAGATCTACATCGCCATGAAGCGCAAGCTTTCGGTCGGCGACAAGATGGCCGGACGTCACGGCAACAAGGGTGTGATCGCCCGCATTCTTCCCGAGGAAGATATGCCTTTCCTGCCGGATGGAACACCGGTCGAGATCGTACTGAATCCGTTGGGTGTCCCGTCGCGCATGAACGTGGGTCAGATCCTGGAAACGCATCTTGGTTGGGCCGCCAGTGCCCTCAATTTGCAGTTTGCGTGCCCGGTGTTTGAAGGTCCCGGCGAAATGCTGATCAAGAGGAATCTGCGAGATGCCGGACTGCCCGAGTCGGGCAAGACGGTTCTCCACGACGGGCTGACGGGAGAGCCTTTCGAGAACGAGGTGACCGTCGGTTATATCTACATGTTGAAGTTGTCCCATCTGGTCGATGACAAGATCCATGCCCGCTCGATCGGGCCGTACTCGCTCATTACGCAGCAACCTTTGGGCGGCAAGGCGCAGTTCGGTGGCCAGCGCTTCGGCGAAATGGAAGTGTGGGCGCTCGAAGCCTATGGCGCCTCCCATATCCTTCAGGAGTTGCTGACGGCCAAATCGGACGACGTCTATGGACGCGCCAAAATCTATGAGGCCATCGTCAAGGGCGAGGCGGCGATGGAACCGGGGGTTCCCGAGTCGTTCAACGTATTGATTCGCGAGTTGCAATCCTTGTGTCTCGATGTGGAGCTGATCAAGAGACAGCAGGATGTGATTGAAACCGCCCTCGCGGCGGACTAGGTTCTAACACAGGCCGTCTTCACTTCATCGAAGGCGTGCTGTTCGACTATTGCAAGGGAGGTCGCTTTGTTCCGATCCAGTCCTTACGATCGTGTCAGCCTGATTTCCGATTTCGACAGCATTCGGATCGCCCTGGCTTCTCCCGAGAAGATCCGAAGCTGGTCGCACGGGGAGGTCACGAAACCCGAAACGATCAACTATCGGACCTTCAAGCCGGAGCGTGACGGGCTCTTCTGTGCCAAGATTTTCGGCCCCGTTACGGACTGGGAGTGCCTCTGCGGCAAGTACAAGCGCATGAAGCACCGTGGCGTCATCTGTGACAAGTGCGGAGTCGAGGTCACGTTGAGCCGCGTTCGTCGGGAGCGTCTGGGCCACATCGAACTTGCGTCTCCGTGCTCCCATGTCTGGTTCTTCAAGGGTCTTCCCTCTCGCATCGGTCAGCTTCTCGACATCACCCTGCGCGATTTGGAACGCGTCCTCTACTTTGAAGCTTTTGTCGTCGTGCAGGCGGACGAAGAATCTGAACTGTCCGAGGGAGATGTGCTGACGGACGAGAAGAAGCGGTACCTCGATCAGGACAAGGAGAAAGCCGGAACGTTCATAGCGATGATGGGCGCTGCGGGCATCAAGGAACTGCTCAAGAAGATCGACTTGGATCCTCTGGCTGATGAGCTCCGCGGCAAAATGAAGACCGAGAGCTCGGTACAGAAGAAACTCAAATTCGCCCGCCGTCTCAAAGTTGTCGAGTCGTTCCGCAAATCCGGCAACAAGCCGGAGTGGATGATTCTCGACGTGATACCGGTGATTCCACCGGAATTGCGTCCCCTGGTCCCGCTGGACGGCGGCCGCTTTGCCACGTCGGATTTGAACGACCTCTACCGGCGTGTGATCAACCGTAACAACCGCCTGAAGAAGCTCATGGAGCTGAGCGCGCCGGATGTGATCGTTCGCAACGAAAAGCGGATGCTGCAAGAGGCCGTCGATGCTTTGTTCGACAACGGCCGGCGCGGAAATGTGCTGCGTGGCGCGAACAACCGCCCGCTCAAGTCACTCTCCGACACGCTCAAGGGAAAACAGGGCCGCTTCCGCCAAAACCTGCTCGGTAAACGCGTCGACTACTCGGGGCGCTCGGTGATTGTCGTCGGACCCGAGCTGAAGCTCCATCAGTGCGGTCTCCCCAAGCAGATGGCGCTCGAACTTTTTAAGCCTTTCATCTATCAGCGCCTCGAGCAGCGTGGCCATTGCACTACCATCAAGCAGGCCAAGGAACTCGTCGAACAGCAGGATCCGGTGGTCTGGGACATTCTGGAAGAGGTCATCAAGGACCATCCCGTCCTTCTCAACCGTGCACCGACACTGCACCGCCTGGGCATTCAGGCCTTCGAACCGGTCTTGGTCGAAGGAAAAGCCATCAAGATCCATCCGTTGGTCTGTACCGCCTTCAACGCCGACTTCGACGGCGATCAGATGGCCGTCCACATTCCGCTGTCTCCTGAAGCGCAAGTCGAGGCGGAAGTGTTGATGTTGAGTTCGAACAACATTCTCTCGCCGGCGAACGGCGCGCCGATCACAACGCCTACCCAGGACATGGTTCTCGGCATCTATTACTTGACGAAATCCAAGGCGAATGCCAAGGGTGAGGGACGTACTTTCGGCAGCATCGAGGAAGTGCTGTTGGCCCTCGAAATGGGCAAAGTCGAGACATTGACTCCGATCAAGCTGTACTACTCCGGACCGGTGATCGACCTGACGACAAGCTTTGACAGCCAGAATGTGATTCACTCCGAACCGATCCAATACTCGAAGCAATACATGGATACCACCGTCGGCCGGGTCATCTTGAACGATCGTTTGCCGGCCGACATGCCCTTCGTCAACGGCCTGCTGAAGAAGAGAGGCCTGATGCAGCTCGTGCAGTACTGCTATCTGCATTTCGGCCGCGCCGAAACCGTCGAGATGATCGACGGCCTGAAGAACCTCGGGTTCAACTACGCCACGAAGGCGGGCCTGTCGATCGGCATCAACGACATGGTCGTGCCCGCCGAAAAGCAGCGCCTTGTCAAGGGCGCGCAGAAAGATGTGATGTCGGTCGAGCAGCAGTACCTCGACGGCGCGATCACTCATGGTGAGCGCTACAACAAGATCATCGAAATCTGGTCGAAACTTACCGAGCGGGTCTCCGACGAAATGTTCACCGGACTGGAATCGAGTGATACATCCGGTTCGGCGATCAATCCGATTTACATCATGGCCGACTCCGGTGCTCGCGGCTCGAAGCAGCAGATCCGGCAGCTCTCCGGAATGCGCGGTCTGATGGCCAAACCCAGCGGCGAGATCATCGAAACTCCGATCACGGCCAACTTCCGCGAAGGCCTCAACGTGTTGCAGTACTTTATCTCGACGCACGGAGCCCGCAAGGGCTTGGCCGATACGGCGCTGAAGACCGCCGATTCGGGCTACCTGACTCGGCGCCTCGTCGACGTGGCGCAGGACGTCATCATCACGGAGAGCGATTGCGGCACCAATGACGGGATCTATGTCGAGCCGATCGTGGAATCCGGCGAAGTGATCGAGCCGCTGCGGGACCGCATCGTCGGCCGCGTCTCGCAGGAACAGATCAAGGACTATGAAGGCAAGGTCATCCTCACGGTCAATCAGGAAATCACCGAAGAGTTGGCGGCTGCCATTCCGGCCGCTGGAATCGAGCGGGTCAAGATTCGTTCTGTGCTCACCTGCGAATCCGAGCGCGGTGTTTGCCGTATGTGTTACGGGCGCAACTTGGCGACAGGGCGGCTCGTCGAGGGCGGTGAGGCGGTGGGTGTCATCGCCGCGCAGTCGATCGGCGAACCGGGCACGCAGTTGACGATGCGCACCTTCCACATCGGGGGTGCGGCCACGCGCGTCAGCGAACAGTCGACCCAGGATGCCAAGTCCGACGGCTTCGCGAAGTTTATCAAGGTCGTCAGCGTCCGCAACGAAGACGGTGGTCTGGTCGCGATGAACCGCAATGGCATCGTGGCTGTTGTCGACGAAAAAGAACGTGAGAAGGAACGCTATCAAGTCGTCTACGGCGCGAAGCTTTGCGTCGAGGACGGCGCCCCGGTCTCCCGCCATCAGGTTCTTCTGGAATGGGATCCGTACACCTTCTCGATCTTGACCGAGGTCAGCGGACTTTGTCACTTCGTTGATCTCCAGGAGGGCGTCACCTTGCAGGAGCAGGTCGACGAGGTGACCGGTATGTCGCAGTGGGTCGTTACCGATTCACCGGATGAGAAACGCCAGCCGCAAATCGAGATCCGCGATGCCGACGGCGTGGCGCAACGGAAATACTTGATTCCGACCAACGCGCATCTGATGGTTCGCGACGGTGAAGAGATTCACGGCGGCGACGTTGTTGCGAAGATCCCGCGCGAAACCACGAAGACGAAAGATATAACCGGCGGTCTTCCCCGGGTCGTCGAACTGTTCGAAGCGAGGCGGCCCAAGGAAACCGCGGTCATGTCCGAGATCGACGGTATGGTCCGCTACGGCGAAATCGTCAAGGGTCAGCGCAAGATATTCGTCATCGCCGATAACAAGGAAGAGCGCGAGTATTCCCTGCCCCGCGGTGTGCATATCAACGTACAGCAGGGCGAGAGGGTCCGGGCCGGCGAACCGCTCATGGACGGCCCTCGCGACCCGCACGACATTCTGGCCATCTTGGGCGAGAAGGAACTCCAGAAATACCTCGTCAATGAAATTCAGGAGGTCTACCGTCTGCAGGGTGTGCATATCAATGACAAGCACCTCGAAGTGATCGTGCGCCAGATGATGCGTTGGATCAAGGTCGAGCAAGTCGGCGACTCCGAGCTGTTGTTGGAGGAAGTCCTCGACAAGTTCCGGTTCCGGAAGATCAACCAGACGCTCGAGGACGAGGGCAAGCAACCGGCCATCGGACGTCCGTTGCTGATGGGTATTACGAAAGCCTCCCTCGCGACCGACTCGTTCATTTCGGCGGCTTCGTTTCAGGAGACGACTCGCGTCCTCACCGAGGCATCGATCAGCGGCAAGGTTGACCACCTGCGGGGTCTCAAGGAGAACGTCATTGTCGGCAGGTTGATTCCGGCCGGAACGGGCATTGATGACTACCGCAAGATCAAGATCGCCGGCGAGGACGAACCGGAAGAGATGATTCCCGAGATCGAATACCTCAGCGGCGTGCCGGGCTTCGGCGAAGAAATGCCGATGGACTATCCTCCGGGCTTCGGCGAGGAATTACCCCCCGACACGGCAATGATCCCACCCGCCCCTGTCGAGTAGGGGCTTTTCCATCAACGCCCGTTCGAAGCGTTGCTGTGGAGCTTTCGACAGGTGGTGCCTCCTCTTGATTTGACCCTGCCTGCACTGCGTTAGGATAAGTGGCGGGCATGGACTTCGCCGCGCACGTCAAGTCGTCGGTGGACATCGTCGGCGTGGTCGGCGAGTCGGTTCGCCTCCGCAAGCAAGGCCCGAACCGCTTCGTCGGGCTATGTCCGTTTCATACCGAGAAGACCCCTTCTTTCTCGGTGCATCAAGGCTTGCAGATCTTCAAGTGTTTCGGCTGTGGCAAGGGCGGTGACGTCTTCAACTTCTTGATGGAGACGCAGGGTCTCACGTTCTACGAGGCTCTGCGGTCACTGGCCGAGAGCCACGGGATCCCCATGCCGGCGTCCTCGGGTGGCTTGCGGAGTGACGCCGAAAGCCGCCTTCGTGAAGCTCTCGATCAAATGCACGAAAAGGCGCAGAGTTGGTTTCGCCAACAAATCCGCGGCCCGGCCGGTTCCTATGCTCGAGAGTATGTCGAGGGGAGAGGGTTGTCGGCCTCGATGCAGGAGTTGTTCGGTCTTGGTTACGCCCCGGCGGCGGGTGGCTTCTTGGTCGCCGGTTTCAAGCGGGAAGGCCGAAACGAAAGGGAGATGGAAGCGTCCGGCCTCATGGCCAAGAGTACTCAGGGCCCGGGCTTCTATGACCGGTTTCGCGATCGTCTCACGTTTCCAATCCACAACGAGAGAGGCAAGATCATCGCCTTCGCAGGACGTGCGCTTCGGCAAGACCAGATGCCGAAGTATCTGAACTCGCCGGAAACGGCGATCTACAAGAAACAGAACGTGCTTTACAACCTGCATCGGGCGCGCGAAGCGATTCGGCACGAGCGGATGGCCGTTCTGGTCGAGGGGTACATGGATGTGATCGGAGCTTGCCAGTCCGGCGTCGAGCACGTGATCGCGAGTTGCGGTACAGCATTGACCCGGAACCATGTGCGTGCGCTGCGGCGCCATGCCGATTCGGTCATCGTCAACTTCGATCCCGATGCCGCCGGTCAGGGCGCAGCGGAAAAATCCATTGACTTGCTGATACAAGAAGGACTGAGCGTGCGCGTTCTGCAACTGCCCGACGGACTGGACCCCTACGACTACTGCAGAAAACACGGAGGAGAAGCATACCGCGGTAAGCTCGACGAGGCGCCCGGTTACCATGACTGGCTTGCCGACCAGGCCCGAAGCCGGTTCGATACGAGGACGGCCGAGGGCCGCTCAGCGGCCATCCGGTTTGTCGATCCGAAGATCCGCCTGCTGAACGAGCCGATCCAGCGTGCTCTTGTTGCCGAACAGGTCGGTCATCGCATGGGACTGGATCGACTGGTGCTGAGCCAGTTCGTGCAATCGTTCGGGGGAACGCGGAAACAGGCGAAAGCGATCGTCAATGAAACCCGTCTCAGCGAGGGCGAGCGAATTCTTCTCCGGCTCATGATCGGATCCTCGGAGGCGCGCCGGGAGTTGCTCGGCGACGCTCTCGAGCTGGCCGCGAAACAGGACCTGCCGAGCTGCAAGATCTTCGAAGCGACCCGGGCAGCGCTGGAACAGGATGAGGCGTTTCCGTATAGTGCGCTCCAAGGCCGTCTGGAACAGCAGGAAAGACAGTTGCTCGATCTCACGGTGCTGGCCGCGGAGGGTCCGGAGCCGTCGATCGAGTCGGGCCGCCGTGCTGTCGAAGCGTTGCGCCGCGAAGCGCATAAGCGCGAGCATCAGGCGATCCTCAGAGACATCGCCATTGCGGATCAAGCCGGCGATACCGAGAAGCTGTTCGATCTGTTGCGCCGAAAGAAGGAACTGAACGCGCCTGTCGTCAATCAGGAACGAGCCGCGATCGATCCCCAACCGGGTTCCTCCGGATTGTGATGTCTGCTTGATTAGCGGCCGCACGAACGGGTCTTGTTGCCTTGACGTATTTAACCTGCATTGCTCACCACGCGGCGAGGCGAAGCGCGTGAGAGGGCCGTCAGACATTTCTTCTGGAGCGAACCAGGCCCCCGCCCTTGGTTTTCACGAATCACGGCTTTTATGTTTTTCACTAACCACTATCCACTATCCACTATCCACTATCCACAGCCTTTCCCCCGTGCTTCGGCCGTCGGGTGGTGAGAAATGCAGGTTAACAGCCCGTGTCAAAAGTCCCGTGGAAGGCGCGGCGGGCTCCTGCGGTTGCTCGGCGCGGAGTGAGGAGGATGGCGATCCGGGTGATCTCCTCCGACGAACGACAAAGCCGACGGCCGCAAATGTCCGTCGCCCAAAGGGTTACGCGCCGCTTCCGCTCGGCCGCGCGGAGAGCGAGGAGCCACGTTCCTAGGACGGCTAGGCGTTACGCCAATGGTGCCGGGGCGCGTAACGCCGCCCGCGTGACTTTTGACACGGGCTGTTAAGCTTGACTGCGCCAGTCTTCGAGTGATTGCGCATTGTAAGATGGGAATGCTTTTGTTTCCGAAGTCGAGGGGAACGGCTTTCAAACCGGCGGATCGGAAGCGCGATTGATGTCTAGCCTGCATTGCTCACCACGTGGCGAGGCGAAGTGCGTGAGAGGACCGTCAGGACGAGGCGCGAGCCGCTTGGCGCGCGCAGGCGTACTTGAACAGTACGTTGAGCACGGCAAGCAAGCGCAACGAAGTCCTGGCGGTCGTATCGTGTGCTTCGACCGTCGGGTGGTGAGAAATGCAGGTTAGCCTCAGCCACGGACCGCCGGCGAAGGGGTAGGCCGCGAAAGATGTAACCGCACAGACCGGCGATAAACCGGCGTTGGCCCTGCGACCCGGGAGATTCCGTCTTCTCTCATCTTTGCTTGGCCAACGCATCGTCAACAGCAACTCGGAAGTAAGCAGTGAATCAAGACCTCGAAAGAGATATCCGGATCGCCGAGCAGGTCGACCGTCTCCTTAACGACTTCCGTTCTGTGGAGATGCCGGTTTTGGAACCCGGCAATGGGGACGAAACGGCCGCATCATCGCTCGCCGATGAAGACCCGGACGTCCCCGGCCTGGAACCCGGCGCGCGGGAGAAGAGCGAAGACCCGGTTCAGGTGTATCTGCGCGAGATGGGTGCCGTGCCGCTGTTGACCCGTGAAGGAGAGGTGGAGATTGCCAAACGGATCGAGCGAGGACGGTTGCGAGTCTGGAAGGAAGTCTCACGGTGTCCGGCAGTGGCCAAGGAACTCATCCATCTCGGAGCAGACGTAGCTCGAGGTTCCATTTCCGTCCGAGACTTTCTGGACTTGCATCTTGATAATGACAATGATGATCTTTACTCCGCTCGGACGGAACATTTCCTGAAGGTGATAGGTGAGCTGAAGAGGAACCTGCGGAACTCTGAACAGTGGCGCAAGAAACTGCGATCCATCTCCCGCTCGCAAAAGCCCGCACAGGCGCGCCGGCTGGCGCTGCAGACGGCGCGTGCGCGCATTCGCATGTCGAGGCTGATTCGCGGCCTGAATTTCACACCGCAGCTTCGCGGACAATTCGTCATCCACATCGAGAACGTCGTTCAAAGCTTGAAGTCGCTGGAAACCACGATTGCCCGGGCAAAGCTCCATTTGGAGCAATCGCCGAAAAGGAACGCAAATGAGCGGCGGCGATTGCGCTCCGAGATTCGAACCGCGCAACGCAGTATTGCCGTGATCGAGGATGAAGCAGGCGCTGCGTCAAGCGAATTGCAGACGGCCTTGCAAGTGATTCACGAAGGCCAACTTCTTTCGGAGGCTGCGAAGCGGGAGTTGGTCGAAGCCAATCTTCGGCTGGTCGTCTCGATCGCCAAGCGCTATGTCAATCGCGGCCTGCAGTTCCTCGACCTGATTCAAGAGGGCAACATCGGTTTGATGAAAGCCGTCGACAAGTTCGAGTACCAGCGCGGCTACAAGTTTTCGACGTATGCCACTTGGTGGATTCGGCAGGCGATTACCCGCGCCATCGCCGACCAGGCCCGAACGATTCGCGTCCCGGTCCATATGACCGAAGCGATCAACAAGGTCATCCAGGCGTCCCGCAGGCTGGTGCAAGAGCTGGGACGCGAGCCCACCAGCGAGGATCTCGCCGAAAAAGTCGAGATCCCGATTGCGAAAGTGCGTCGAATTCTCAAGGTGGCCCAGGAACCGATTTCGATCGAGACCCCCGTGGGCGAGGAGGATGGTTCGCATCTCGGTGATTTTCTCGAAGACCACGGTCAGGTTTCACCCGCCGATGCGGTAATCCGCAGGAACCTGCGCTCGCGGACGGCGCAAGTGCTCAAGAGCCTGACTCCTCGCGAGGAGCAGATCATCAAGATGCGTTTCGGCCTGAACGATGGCAGCGAGCAGACTTTGGAGGAAGTCGGCCAGAGCTTCGCGGTTACGCGTGAGCGCATTCGCCAAATCGAGGCAACGGCTCTGCGCAAACTGAGGCATCCCAGCCGCAGCCGGAAATTACGCGCCTTTACCGATCAGGATCGTAACGCCTGACTCCCTGCCCTGCATTTCTCACAACGCGGCGAGGCGAAGTGCGTGAGAGGGCCGTCAGACATTTCGTCTGGAGCGAACCAAGCCTCACCAAATGCTTTTCACGAGACACGAATCACGAAACACGAATCACGGCTTTTATGCTTTTCACGAATCACGGCCTTCTTTCGCCGTGCTCGGCGTACTGTCAACATGCAGGCTAACCGTCTACGATGTGCCCGTCTTGCATGTGAAGCGTGCGGTGAGCGCAATAAGCTGCCGCTTCCGGATTATGCGTGATCATGAGGATCGTCTGGCCGAGTTGCTCGTTGAGATTCTTGAGCGTGTCAAGAATAGCCTGTGCGTTCTCTGTATCCAGGTTGCCGGTCGGTTCATCGGCGAGCAGCAGCGGCGGGTGATTCACAATGGCCCGGGCGATGGCGACCCGCTGTTGTTCCCCTCCTGAAAGCGCGTACGGTTTGTGGTCCAGCCGGTGATCGATGCCCAGGATCTTGACGAGTTCCTCGAAACCCTGATCGGCCTCCTTGCTCACCCCCGCGATGTGGCGGGCCACCTGGACGTTTTCTCTCGCGGTCAGCGTCGGGAGAAGATTGAACTTCTGGAAGACGAATCCGACGGTCTGCCTGCGCAACTCGGTGCGCTCGCGATTCGTCATCCTCGATAGGTCCTGGCCCGCGACTTTGACGGTTCCCTCCGTGGGCGGCGTGAGCCCGCCGATGATGTGGAACAGCGTTGACTTTCCGGATCCCGACGGCCCGAGAATCGCCAGGATCTCACCGTGCAGAGCATCCAGGTCCACTCCCCGTAGCGCCGGGACCTCAACCCCGCCCATTTGGTAGACCTTTTTCAGGCCGCGTATTTCAATCATCTTCTCTTGGGGCATAGCAGTCCTTGGTAAAAGTCCCGTGGAAGGCGCGGCGGGCTCCTGCGGTCGCTCGGCGCGGAGTGAGGAGGATGGCGATCCGGGTGATCTCCTCCGACGAACGACAAAGCCGGCGGCCGCAAACGTCCGTCGACCAAAGGGTTACGCGCCACTTCCGCTCGGCTGCGCGCAGAGCGAGGCGCCGCCTTCCTGAAGCGGCTTGGCAGTACGCAATCGGTCCCGGGGCGCGTAACGCCGCCCGCGTGACTTTTACCACGGGCTGCCAGGCTACTCCAGCCTGCATGTCTCACCAAGTGGCGAGGTGAAGTGCGCAATAGGGCCGTCAGACATTTCTTCTGGAGCAAACCAGTCCTCCGCCAATGGTTTTCACGAAACACGAAACACGGCTTTCACGCTTTTCACGAAAAACTAAAAACCAAAAACTAAAAACTATCCACTATCCACGGCCTTTCCCCCGTGCTTCAGAAGTCATGTGGTGAAACATGCAGGTCAGTCATAGGTCAAGGCGTGGATCGGATCCTGCCGGGCGGCGCGCGTGGCCGGGTAAAGCGCGCCCAGCGCAGCTCCCATCACAGCCAGCATCGCACTGATGACAATCCAATCACTCGTGATCAGAACCACCACGAGCGGAAAACTGACCTCTAACCCGGCTCGTATGCCATAAGCCGCGGCAATCCCCGACGCAATACCGACCACGCAGAGGACCGCGACTTCCCGCAACAGAACGGTTACGATGAACCCGTTTGTAGCCCCGAGCGATTTCAGGATTCCAATCTCTCGAGTACGCTCCAGGATCGCGGTGTACATGGACAGCAATACGACCAGAAAGCCGATGACGACTGCCAGGGCCACGATCGCATAGACGAACTGTGCAGACATCTCACGAATGTCCGCCTCCGCCAGGGACAGGAATTCCTCCATCGCATACACCGGATAGGAAGGAAGCTGCGCGGCGATCTCTTCCACCATTCGCTGCGTATCGGCCGGATCGTGTAGCTTGACGAAGAGCTGGCTGAACCGGCTGCCCCATCCCATGAGACCCTGCATGGTTTCCAGGGGAATGAAAATTTTCGACATCTTCCCGGTTTCGACCACTCCGGCCACATGAAAGTCGCTGTTCAACAGTTCCAGGGTATCCCCCACCTTGACTTTCTTGTATCGCGCGTAGACTTCATCGACGATCACGTCATATGGCCCTTCCGGCGGCCCGCCGGAGAAGAAGTGCGTGCCTCCGGACATCTGGGTGAACTCCTCCCAATCGACGCCGGTGATCGTCTGGAGGTCGCCCTGGTAACTCAAGGTGGTCCCCATGGCCATGTCGATCTCGTCATGCTTCTCCGGAAGAAACGCCGCCAGCTTTGCGGGGATGTCGGCGGACCCCAGCGCCATGGCGGCGCTGCTGGCCGAGGGGCGAATCACGATATCAGCCCCAACGCCCCGTGAACGTTTTTGGGATTCCTCCAGCAGGCCTTCGGCCAGCCCCACGATCATCAGCATCATCGTCACTTCCATCGTGACGGCAAGAATACTCAAACCGGTGCGGATCGGCCGATGCAGCAGGTTGCTGACAACGAGGCGATTGATCATTGACCGCCCGCCCGAGGCTCTTCCTCGGAAGAATCCCCGATTCTTTCGACCGCGACCCCCTCCGGCGGATTGAGCACGAACGCCTTGGGAGGCACTTGTTCATTCACGCCCGGCTTGAGTACCTCTACACGCAGCAGGTAGCCGTCTTTGGGGCGGTCGATCTGGATCACCCCTGGGAAAGGGATGGTCTCCGTATCGAGCCACTGTCGATACCAGGCATCCGTCGCGAGTTCCCCGCCCGCCTCGTAAATCGCTTGCCGCGCGATATGCAGGGAGACCCGGTCGAACCAGATTTCGCGCGCCAGTTGGGGCCGATCCGTCTTCCGGATCGATACCACGTGGTAGGCCTGCCCGGAATACGTGACGTTGCGCAGGAACGCTATCTCCTCGCCTTCGAGAGGTGGATCGATTACCAGGGCTTCTCGAATGTGTTGCGGCCGCACGTTCTCGGAACGTTTTTCCGACGGTTTCGTCAATTCGTTACGGCCGACCAGGAATCGTTCCTGCGTGGGGAGGTGGACCTTGAATTCCGTGCCGTCGGAAGTCATGTCGAACACGGTCGAACCCACGACGGGGAACTCCGCTTTGACTCGGATGAATCCGGGTTTCCGGATCAGAATGGCTCCGCCGGCCTCCGTGAATTCCTTGATCTCCTTCCTGTCTTCGGAGACGACGGAAAGCTGCAGCCTCACGCTCGATCGCGTGGTTTTGATGTTTTCCAGATTCCGAAGCCTGGCGGACAATTCCTCCAAGGTGGCCGTCTTGACAATAGTCGATCTGATCGTGGGTGTGCGTGCGCGCACCAGGCATCCTGCGTGCGCTCCGGCAACCGCCAGTGTCGCAATCAAAGCCGATGCGGGGAGGCGAGAAGGGACCCTTCTCCTGGGATGAGACAACCCTGATTATATCGTGGGCTTCTTCTAGCCTGTATGTCTCACCACGCGGCGAGGTGAAGTGCGTGAGAGGGCCGTCAGGACGAGGCGCGAGCCGGGCGGAGGAAAAAGGCGCGAGCCGCTTGGCGCCCGCAGGGCGTACTTGGCGGAAGAAAAAGGCGCGTCGCCCCCAGGGAGCGCCGGCGGCCCTCTGGGCGCCTGCCCGCCAAAAGCCGCTTGGCGCCCGCAGGGGGAGCGGCCATATCGCCTCCTTCGGCCCTCGGATCACGCAACAAGAAACGCGACCTTTACGGTTCACCGCCCGTCAGACGTTTCTTTCGAGAGCGAACTAAACCCCCGCCAAAGGTTTTCACTAAAAACTGACCACTAAAAACTAAAAACTAACCACGGCCTTTTCGGGCCTTCAGCCAGTGTGAAAAGAGGCTGGGTGACTCCAGCCAGACGATAAACCACTGCAGGATCTCGAGCCTTTCGGCATGCTTCTCACCCGGCTGGTTCCTGCGGCGGAGCAGCATGCGCAAGCGGCCTTTCGCCTGCCGGACGGCTCTGCGGCAATCCTCGCAGCGTATCCGATCGCCGGCCTCATGTGAGGCTTCGTATTCGCGCTGCAGGTCGGTAAGCGACTGCGCAGCCTCCCGGGGACTCCTGAACTTCACGCGATGGCGCAAATCTACCGGCAGCCCGCCCAATGAGCGTGAAATGGGCACCTCCGTGTGGCTGAGCACGTCCAGCAGATACGATCGGGACAGCGGTTTCGTCCGGCCGAGTTCCGCCCTGGCATATGCCTCCAACCCGTTCAACCATTTCTCGTCGATGATCTCGGGGGGCTCTTCCGTCAGCCGGCGCAGAACCGTCGCCCGAATCGTAGGGCGGGCCGCTTGGGTTCTCAACGGCCCCGGCTCCGGCGGTAAGCCTGAACGGCCTGGTTATGAGCCACCAGCGTCTTCGAGAAAACATGTTCCCGGTCATTGCCTTTGGCTACGAAATAGAGGTAATCCGTTTCGGCCGGTTTGGCGGCCGCTGCAAAAGCCTTGCGGCCTGGATTTGCGATAGGCCCCGGCGGCAGGCCGGGATGCACGTACGTGTTGTAAGGATGAGGATCCTTCAAGTCATCTAGGAGGATTCGCCCCCGGAAACGGTTCTCGATGGCCAATCCGTAGGCAACCGTCGGATCGCATTGCATCAGCATGCGTAGCCGAAGCCGATTGTGAAAGACCGAAGAAACCACGCCGTGCTCCTCCGGTACGGTTGTCTCTGTCTCGATCATGGAAGCCAGAACTACGATCTCGAACGGCTTGAGCTGCGAGGTCGCTCCTTGGGTCGCTTCCTCGTACACGGAACGGAAACGGGACGTCATCATCCCGGCGACTTTCTCGGCCGTGCTGGTGTCATCCAGGTAGTAGGTGTCAGGGAACAGAAACCCCTCGAGGTTCTCCGCCTCGGGAAAGTCCCCCCTCAGCCACTCGGTCTTCCTGGTCTCCTCGAGAAACTCCTGTTTGTCGATCCGTCCTGTTGCTGCCAGTATTTCGGCGGTCTCCATTCGGGTCAGGCCTTCAGGAATCGTCACGGGATAGTATTGGACGCTCCCTGTTCGCAAAGCCTTGAAGGCCTCCCACTCCGACGTCGGTCTAAGGAAGCGGTAGGAACCGGCCATCAACGTGTCGTTGTAGTGCCATCCGCGAATCAGCAAAAAATGCCACTTGGAAGAGATCACTCCCTTGGCTTGGAGTGTTTCCGCAATATCCTTACTGGATGTCCCGCGCTCGATATCGATCACTACGGGTTCATGGAACCGCTCTTCATGTGAGTCCTTCGATACGGAAGATGCGCATGCTGCTTGGAACATCAGTGCAAGCAAGACTGCGCTCACGGAGCAGAATCGCATTCCCAGGTTTTGCGGGACCGTCGCTGCAATCATGTCCGGTCGTTCTCCAGATAGCTTTCAAGGATGAGCACCGCGGAAGCCTGGTCGATGGCCAGTGCCCGCTCTTCACCCCGGAGCTGTCGGTCTCGTAAGAGTTCCTCGGCCTCCACCGAAGTCAGGCGCTCATCCCACAGCCGGGTCTCGACTCCGCAATATCTCTTGAGCCGCTCCGCGAAACGCTCTACCTTGATCGATTGATCGCTTTTCTCTCCGCTGATATGAATGGGGTCCCCAAGAACGACGAGCTTCACTTCATTCGTTGCAATCAGCTTTCGCAATTCCTCGAAATCGGTCTTTCGATTCTTGCGCGTCAGAGTGGGAAGTCCGCGCACGGTCAGGCGGAGTTCGTCCGTAAGTGCAATCCCGATGCGGCGTTGCCCGACGTCCAGAGAAAGGATTCGACCCTCCGGCTTCGCCAAGTTCCATTGTATCCCACGTCAGCCTGCATTTCTCACCACGCGGCGAGCCGAAGTGCGTGAGAGGGCCGTCAGGACGAGGCGCAAGCCGGAGGAGGAAAAAGGCGCGCTCAGGCGTACTTGCCAAATCACCTCCTTCACCCATCGGGTCAAGAAACACGAAATAAGGCTTTTCCGAAACATGCCCTTACAGCCCGTGTCAAAAGTCCCGTGGAAGGCGCGGCGGGCTCCTGCGGTCGCTCGGCGCGGAGTGAGGAGGATGGCGATCCGGGTGATCTCCTCCGACGAACGACAAAGCCGACGACCGCAAACGTCCGCCGCCCAAAGGGTTACGCGCCACTCCCGCTCGGCTGCGCGGAGAGCGCGGCGCCACGTTCCTGGAACGGCTAGCCTGCATTTCTCACCACATGGCGAGGCGAAGTGGGTGAGAGGGCCGTCAGGACGAGGCGCGAGCCGCTTGGCGCGCGCAGGCGTACTTGACAGTACGTCGAGCACGGCAAGCAAGCGCAACGAAGTCATGGCGGTCGTATCGCGTGCTTCGACCGTCGGGTGGTGAGACATGCAGGCTAATCGTTACACCATCAGCCTCGGGGCGCGTAACGCCGCCCGCGTGACTTTTGACACGGGCTGTTAACGCAAGCTGCCTTGGAGCAACGGCCGTACCACTTGCTTGAGCTTTTGGGTCACGAATCACGAGACACGAATCACGAATCACGGCCTTTAAGGTTCACCGGCCGTCAGACATTTCTTCCTGAGGGGAACCAGTCCCCCGCCAGTGGTTTTCACTAAAAACTGAAAACTAGCAACTAACCACTGCCTTTCCCATCTGCCCCCCTCCGCTAAGCTGGAAGAGTCCGCATGCCCCTCACCTCGTTCGATACGCTGATTCGGGAGTGGTTTGCCGGTGTAGGTGAACCTACCGAGCCGCAAAGGCTCGGCTGGCCCGAAATCCTCTCCGGGCGCGATGTCCTTATCTCAGCTCCCACGGGGTCCGGCAAGACGCTTGCGGCTTTCCTCAGTTGCCTCGACAACCTTGTCCGCCTCGCCCGAACCGACAACTTCCCCGACGAGACCACCGTGCTCTACGTTTCGCCGCTCAAGGCGCTTTCGAACGACATCCGGAAGAACCTCGATCGCCCTCTGGAGCAAATCCGCGAGTTGGCCGACCGTAACCGTGTTCCCCTGAAAGCGATCCGGACCGCGCTGCGCACCGGCGACACGAAAACCTATGACCGGCTGCGCATGACGCGGAAGCCGCCGCACATCCTCGTCACGACTCCCGAATCGCTCTTCATCCTGCTTACGGCCGAAAAGAGCCGCCGCATCTTGAAGACCGTCCGCACCGTCATCATCGACGAGATCCACGCCGTCGCTGACGACAAGAGGGGCTCCCATCTCGCCATCTCACTCGCCCGCTTGGAAAAGCTCGTTGTTTCCACCGGAAATGGTCCGCGCCCTCAGCGCATCGGGCTCTCGGCAACCGTTAATCCGCTGGACGAAGTGGCGCGATTTCTCAGCCCCGAGTTCACCAACGGCCGGGGACGTCTGGTCGCCGTCGGACATCAACGCAACATGGACTTGGCGGTCGAGGTCCCCGGCGACGAACTGACCGCTGTCGCCCCGGCCGAAACCTGGGCGGAAATCTACGACCGTCTCGCCGGCCTCATACGGACCCATCGGACAACGCTTGTCTTCGTCAACACCCGCCGGCTCTCCGAGCGTGTCGCTCATCAACTGCAAGAGCGCCTTGGCGCGGAGGCTGTACTCCCGCATCACGGTAGCCTGTCGAGGCAACTTCGCCTCAACGCCGAACAGCGCCTGAAAGAAGGCCAACTCGGCGCCGTGGTGGCCACGGCCTCACTCGAGCTTGGCATCGATATCGGAACCGTGGACCTGGCCTGCCAGATCGGTTCGCCTCGCTCGATCGCCGTGGCCTTGCAGCGCGTCGGGCGCTCCGGACACTGGGTCGGCGCGCTGCCCAAAGGACGCTTCTTTCCCACTACCCGCGATGAGCTTGTCGAGTGCGCCGCACTGGTGCGCGCCATGAGAAAGGGCGAACTCGACCGGCTCGAAATCCCCCAGGCGCCTCTCGACATCCTTGCCCAGCAGATCGTCGCGGAAGTGGCCTGCGGCGAGTGTTCGGAGACGGAGATGTTCGACCTGGTCCACTCCGCCCATCCTTACCGCAATTTGGAGTGGAAGGAGTTCGACGAGGTGATCGACGTGCTCGCCGAAGGGATCGCCACCTCGAGAGGCCGTAGCGGCGCATATCTCCATCGTGACCGCGTGAACCGGCGGTTGCGCGCCCGCCGTGGTGCGCGCCTCACCGCGATCACCTCGGGCGGGGCCATCCCCGACAATGCTCAGTACGCCGTCATCGCTGAACCCGAAGGTGCGAAGGTCGGCATGATCGACGAAGACTTCGCCATCGAGAGCGCCGTCGGAGACGTCTTCCTGCTGGGCACGACATCCTGGAGAATTCGCCGCATCGAGTCAGGCCGCGTTCGTGTCGAAGATGCGCAGGGCGCCTCGCCGACAATTCCGTTCTGGATGGGTGAAGCGCCCGGTCGCACGGTCGAACTCTCGAACGAAGTCTCCGTCTTGCGCGAAGACGTAGTCACCGTTGTCGAAAAAAGCCGTGCCTCATCCGAGCGCACCGACGATTTTGCCGCCGCCTGCGAGCTGCTCGCCGATGAGTGCGCACTCGATCGAGGCGGCGCCGAGCAGTTGATCGAGTATGTTCTCGCCGGTCGCAACGCCCTCGGAGCGTTGCCCACGCAAAACAGGGTCGTTGCCGAGCGTTTCTTTGACGAGGCTGGCGGTATGCAGCTCGTCATTCACGCGCCCTTCGGTGCGCGGATCAATCGCGCCTGGGGACTGTCGCTGCGCAAGAAGTTCTGCCGCTCCTTCAACCTCGAACTCCAGGCCGCAGCCACCGACAACGGCCTGCTCATCTCACTTACCGAACAGCACGCCTTCCCGCTGGAGTTGGTGTTCGAGTTCGTTCGCCGCGCCACGCTCGATCAAACACTCACCCAGGCTCTGCTCGATTCTCCGATGTTCGCTACGCGTTGGCGCTGGAACGTCTCTCGCGCCTTGGCCGTTCCGCGCTTCAGCGGCGGACGCAAGACGCCCCCGCCGATCCAGCGAATGAGGTCCGATGATCTGTTGGCTGCCGTCTTCCCCGATCAGGCCGCTTGCGCCGAGAATCTCACCGGGGAAATTCGCATTCCGGACCACCCCTACGTTCGCGAGACGATCGACAACTGTCTTGACGAGGCAATGAATCTCGTCGGACTGCGGCAAATCGTCGAACGGATTGAGTCTGGAGCATTGGAAACCGTCGCCGCGGAGACCGCCGAGCCGTCTCCGTTCAGCCATGAAATCCTGAACTCGAACCCGTACAGCTATCTCGACGACGCCCCGCTCGAAGAGCGCCGAGCCCGCGCCGTGCAGATGCGCCGGACGTTGGCTCCCGAGATGCTCGACGGTCCCGCGGCCCTCGACGCCGAGGCCATCGCGATCGTCGCCGAGCAGGCTTGGCCGATCGTGCGCGATGCCGATGAACTGCACGACGCGCTCCTCTCGCTCATCACCTTGCCCCCCGTTCCCGAGTGGGACGAATATCACGAAGAACTATGCCGCGGCCGGCGGGCGACAACTCTCTGGGCTGATGACAAGCCGCTGTGGGTAGCCGCGGAACGCCTCGCAACCGCTCGACTGCTTCACGCCGGCGCGGCCATTGAGCCTGTCATCACGGCGCTTCAGTCATCACGCAACGAGTCCCGCACAACGGAAGCCGCCGCTGCGGACGTCCTCCGTGGGTGGCTCGATGCCATCGTTCCGGCAACGGCTTCCGAGTTGGCCGAGCGGCTGTCGCTGCCGCCGGCCCTCGTCGAAGCCGGACTCGTCCGGCTCGAAAGCGAAGGCCGAGTCCTGCGCGGCAACTTCTCGCCCGGCAACCCCGAGGCTGATGACACTCGTGAAACCGAGTGGGCCAATCGCCACCTGCTGGCCCGCATTCACCGCTTGACGCTTGGCCGGCTGCGCCGTGAAATCGAGCCTGTCACCACAGCCGATTTCGTCCGGTTTCTTCTGCGCTGGCAGCACGTCATGCTGGCGAGCCGCCTGCACGGCGTCGACGGCGTGTTGCAGGTCATCAAGCAGCTCCAGGGATACGAGATCTCCTCCGCTGCCTGGGAATCGGAGATTCTGCCGCGCCGCATCGTGAACTATCAGCCCGAGTTGCTCGACCGGCTCTGCCTGGCGGGTGAGGTTACCTGGGGGCGCCTGTCGCCGCACCCGGCTTTCTCTGGAAATCCCGATGAATCCGCGAACCGCACCCGTTCTCGCCGTGTTCGACCGACACGCGCCGCTCCGCTCACCATCTTCCTCCGTGAAGACGCCGGTTGGCTTCTCACAGGCGGCCTCCACTCCGGCCCGGACGCCGTGGATGCCCTCTCGCACCCGGCGCGCGAAGTCTGGCAAGCCCTGCGCAAACGTGGCTCTTCCTTCTTCGCCGATCTATGTCGCGCAACCGGCCGCTTGTCAAGCGAGGTCGAGGACGGACTCTGGGAGCTTGCCGCGGCCGGTCTCGTCACAGCGGACGGTTTTGAAAACCTTCGCTCCCTGATTGACCCCAAACGCCGCAGAGGCGAAGGGCGAGGCCGCATGGCCCGCCCCCGCCACGCCGCGGGCCGCTGGGCGCTGCTCGAAGAGGCCGTCCAAGCCGCCGCTGACTCCGGCGGCCGGGACTCGGCCGAGCAATTCGCCCGTCAACTACTGCGGCGCTGGGGTGTCGTCTTCCGCGACATCGTGCGCCGCGAATCGCTGGCTCCCCCTTGGCGCGATCTGCTCGTCGTCCTGCGGCGGATGGAAGCGCGTGGCGAGATCCGCGGAGGACGTTTTGCCGCGGCCTTTGTCGGCGAACAGTTTGCTCTGCCCGAAGCGGTCGCCCTTCTCCGGAATGTACGGCGCACCGAACCCAAAGATGAAGAAGTCATCCTTGGCTCCGCGGATCCGCTCAACCTCGTCGGAGTTCTTGTTTCCGGTCCACGCGTCAACGCCAACACCGCTGAAACGATCCGCATCCGCAACGGAGTCCCCGCCGAACAGCCGGCAACACAGACCTTCCGCATCGAAGGCGCACCCGCCGGCAGGTAGCTCCGGCTACCTGCCGCCCTATCGGCGATAGTTAGCTTTTACGGTTCACAGCCGTCAGACATTTGTTTAGAGAACGAAACAGGCCGCCACCACTGGTTTTCACTAAAAACTAGAAACTGAAAACCGAAAACTGAAAACGAACCACGGCCTTCCAAGTCAGGCGATCTTTGTGTCCGACGCCAGAGACCTCAATACCTGTCCCGCCGCCTCGATGGTTCCCGCCGCGTCCTCATCCGTGTGCGCCGCGGACAGGAAAGCTGCTTCGAACTGCGAGCACGGCAAGTAGCATCCCAGATCCAGCATCCCCCGGAAGAAGTAAGCGAACCGGTCGGTATCGCTCTTCGAAGAGCTTTCCCAGTCCGTTACGGGGCCATCATTGAAGAAGAAGGTGAACATCGAGCCGACACGGTTCACCGTCATCGCCACCCCGGCATCGTTGGCCGCCCTCTCGACGCCCTCGACAAGCCGCCCCGACTTCTCCTCCATCTGCTCGTACAGTTCCGGCGACTTCTTGAGCACCTTCAGCGTCGCCAGACCGCCTGCTACCGCCAGTGGATTCCCCGAGAGCGTTCCCGCCTGGTAGACCTGGCCCAGCGGCGCCACCTTGCTCATGACATCCCTGCGGCCGCCGTACGCGCCGATCGGCAGGCCGCCGCCGATCACCTTGCCCAGCGTCGTCAAGTCCGGTTCGATTCCGTACAGCCCCTGCGCCCCGCCGAGTGAAACTCGAAATCCTGTCATCACCTCGTCGAAGATCAGCAGCGCGCCGTGCTGGGCCGTGATCTCGCGAAGCGCCTCCAGGTACCCCGGCCGCGGAGGAACGCAACCCATGTTGCCGACCACCGGCTCGACGATCACGCAAGCGATCTTGCCGCCGTGATTCGCAAAGCACTCCTCCAAAGCCGCGAACGAGTTGAACGGCAGAGGGATCGTCGTCGATGAAAACGCTGCGGGCACGCCTCCGGAATCCGAGATCCCCAGCGTCGCCACGCCCGAGCCGGCCTTCACCAGCAACGAATCCACGTGGCCGTGGTAGCAGCCGGCAAACTTTACCACAAGGTCTCGGCCGGTAAACCCGCGCGCGACCCTGATGGCGCTCATCGTCGCCTCGGTCCCGGAGTTCACCAGCCGCACCATCTCGATCGACGGCGCAAGCTCGCAAATCAGCTCGGCCATCTCGACTTCGCGCTCGGTCGGGGCCCCGAAACTCGTCCCCGTTTCGATTACGTTGTGCAGGGCCTGGGTCACTTCAGGGTGCCGGTGCCCCAGAATCAGCGGTCCCCAGGAGCCGATGTAGTCGATGTAGGAATGGCCGTCCGCGTCGTGGAGATGCGAACCCGAGCCGCTCTCGATAAATACCGGCTCGCGGCCCACCGCCCGGAACGCCCGCGCCGGCGAGTTGACGCCGCCGGGAATCTTCTCTCGCGCCTGCTTGAAAAGTTCGCGCGACCTTGCGTGGTGGGGCGATTCCTGGTCCAAAGCTGACGGTGCCTCTTTCTTCTAGCAGTCGGTGGTGAAACCCAGCGTAGCACCGAGAGCGGCCCGCGTAGCACCATGAACGGCGCTGCGCCCGGCTGACAAGGCGCGACCAGGGAGCATATTGAACATATTCGACCGAGGAGCAACGCAGTTCAGCCGGGATGCATCGTCGCTTGAATGTAGCAGGGCTTTTGCCACGGGCTGCTAGTTGAGGTAATACGTTCGGTACAGCGTATCCCGCTGCTTGGGAATGAAGCCGGCGTCCCGGATCATCCGCCGCAAGTCCTCTTCGCTGGCCGCGTGCTGGGCGCCGGCCTGGCGGACGACGTTTTCCTCCAGCATCACGCTCCCCACGTCGTTTCCGCCGAAGCGCAGACCGAGCTGGCAGACCTTGAGTCCTTGCGTGACCCAGGACGTCTGGATGTTGACCACGTTGTCGAGGAAGATTCGCGAAACCGCGAGCGTCTTCAGGAAGTCGACGGCCGTTGTTTCTTCCTTGATCCGCCGGCCGAGAGCGGTGTTCTCCGGCTGGAACGGCCACGGGATGAACGCCGTAAATCCGCCGCTTTCTTCTTGAAGCTGCCGGAGGGTCTCGAGGTGATTGACGCGGTGCTGGAGCGTCTCTCCGCAGCCGAACATCATCGTGGCCGTCGTTCGCATGCCGAGCTGATGGGCGCTGCGATGCACGTGGATCCAGTCCTCGGTCGTGCACTTGAGGCGTGCGATCTTGAAGCGCACCTCGTCGTCGAGAATCTCCGCCCCCGCCCCCGGAATCGAGTCCAGTCCGGCGTCGCGCATCCGGGCGATCGTGTCGCGGATGGAAATTCCGCTCACCTCCGAAATCGTCAGGATCTCAGGAGCGGAGAGGCAATGGAGGTGGATCGAAAATCGCTCCTTGATCGAACGGAACAGGTCCTCGAAATATTCGATCTTCAAATCCGGATTGACGCCGCCTTGCATCAACACGCCGGTGCCGCCAAGGTCCACGGTCTCCTGAATCTTGGCGAAGATCTGCTCTTTCGGGAGAACGTAGCCCTCCTTGTGACCCATCGGCCGATAGAAGGCGCAGAAGCTGCAGTACTCGGTGCAGAAGTTCGTATGGTTGATGTTGCGGTCGATGATGTAGCTCGCCACGCCCTCCGGGTGAAACTTGCGCCGGACGGCGTCGGCTTCCATGCCGATGCCGACCAGGTCGTCGCTTTGCAGGGCGTCCAGTGCTTCCTTCTTGGTCATGACAGCCCGTGGTGAAAGTCCCGTGGAAGGCGCGGCGGGCTCTTGCGGTCGTTCGGCGCGGAGTGAGGAGGATGGCGATCCGGGTGATCTCCTCCGACGAACGACAAAGCCGACGACTGCAAATGTCCGTCGCCCGAAGGGCTGCGCGCCGCTTCCGCTCGGCTGCCTGGAGAACGCGGTGCCGCGTTCCTGGCAAGGCCGGGCGTTACGCCGTCGGCCTCGCGGCGCGTAACGCCGCCTGCGTGACTTTTGCCACGGGCTGTTAAGGCCTGCTCGGCGGTCACTGCTTCGAGGTAGCTGAGCTCGGGCATTTCAGGGGCGAGACCGAGATCGGCCGCCGCCTTCAGGAAGTACTCCAGGCTGCTCTGCTCGGCGGCCCCGAACTCGTACGAGATGTGCTCGGTCAAGTAGCGGCGGGCCAACTCGGCCGGATAGCCTCGCTCAACGCCCTCTCTCTTGACGATTTCGTCGATGCGAGCCAAACCGTATGCGGCGGAGGCCTGGAAGACGGCAGGATCGTCCGGATCGGCCGCAAGGTTCTTGACGGTCCAAACCGCGAACACCATCGGCAGCCCGGTCATCTCGACCCACTCCGCGCCCAGATCATGGACGAACAGCGGCCCGCCGCGCCATTCCGGCAAGCCCGGATCGAGACGCAACGCCGAATCGCCGATGATCAGCGCCGCATCGGCCAGTTCGAGCATCTCGTCCAGCTTGGGAGGATAGGGCCGCACGCGGGGACGCAGACCGAACTTGCGCGCCAGCCAGGTCTGCGCCAACACGACCGACGTGCGCGAGCCCGCATCGGCGGCGAAAGACTCCACTTCCTCGATCGGTTTGCGGCTGAAGAACAAGATGCTGCGCACCGCGCCCCGGCATGCCACGGAGCAACCGGGCAGCACTATCAAGTCAGGTTGACTGGCAAGCTCGATCGTCGGGACGAGTCCGATGTCCGCCTCGCCCGCGCGCAGTTCCTCGGCGCACTCCGACGGAAGAGAGAAATGCATGTCGAAGATGCCGCGCTGCGGACCGTGCAGGAGCCCCCACACCAGCGGAGACGTGTTCAGAAAGCGGACTGCGGAAACGCGGCGGCGGGCTCGCATGGCGAGAAGCCCATTGTATCAACGGGCTGATTTCGACAGTTCCGAGAGCGCCCCGCCAACGCGGGAGCGGCCGTCTCGTCAAATGTGGGAAGTTCCCCTGGTGAGCAAGACAGAACGTTCTTCTTCAGCCGGCCTGCATGTCTCACCAACTGGCGAGGCGCAGTCGGTGCGCATCACGAATCAGAGCTTTCAAGGCTTTCACTATCCACTATCCACTATCCACTGCCTTCAAGGTTTTTCACGAAACACGAGTCACGAGACACGAATCACGGCTTTTTTCAGACCCGAAACACGGCCTTTCCGTGGCTCGTTTGGTGCCTGTTGGTACTGAAGCCCTTCAGTCTTGTTTTTTCGGCCTGAATCTGCTCTAGGTTGAGAGTGATGACGCCGTTGCTGGGAACAGAAACCTCATCCACGCCCGTCAGGGACGCGCCGGCTGGAGATAACAAAGCCGCCCAAGCCACGGCTTTTCAGGTATTTACGAGACCCGAGCCCCGAGCCACGGCGTTAGCCTGGCGCGCGGCGCAAGCCGGCGCGAATTCCGAGGTTTTCACGAAACACGAGACACGAATCACGAATCACAGCTTTTTTCAGACCCGAAACACGGCCTTTCCGTGGCTCGTTTGGTACCTGTTGGTACTGAAGCCCTTCAGTCTTTTTTTTGGTCGGATGCCGGTTTAGGTTGAAAGTGATGACGCCGTTGCTGGGAACGAAAACCTCATCCACGCCCGTCGGGGACGTGCCGACTGGAGACAGAAGAGCCGCCCGGTCGCCGCTTTCCTGCGCGTTGTGGCGCGGCATGGGGCGGCTATGGCGCGGCATGGGCGGCATGGGGCGCCCGGAGCCGCTGTCCGCGCACCGTCCGCACCAGCAACAGGACCTTTCGGGTTTTCACGAAACACGAATCACGGCTTTTTCCCGAATCACGGCCTTTGTGGCCGTTCGGTTCTCCGTGGGTGCGCGAGGGGTGGCGTCACCAGAAACCGCCGTCCGGACCACTGCCCCCGCCGGCAAGTCACTGGTTTTCAGTTCACCATTGTTCACTATTGTTCGCCATTGTTCACCATTGTTCACCAAAAATATTGTCCTGCGCCAGTGCCCTCGCACCGCCCGGTCGCTGCTTTCCTGCGCGTTGTGGCGCGGCATGGGCGGCCGCCGTCCCCCGCGCCGGCAACACGGCCTGTCGGTTTTCTCCAGCCACGAGACACGCAACATGCTTTTTCCCAGTCCCTCCGGCGACTCCAAGGAGAGCAACCCCAAGCCCGGCCAACAAGTTTTCACGAATCACGAGACACGAATCACGAAACACGGCTTTTATGCTTCCCTACCCACCATTTCCCACGATTTCCCGGCATTTCCCGCCATTTCTCGGGGGGTGGGGGGGTGCTCCGGAACAGGTGTTC
Source organism: Bryobacterales bacterium (assembly GCA_965204095.1). GTDB lineage: Bacteria > Acidobacteriota > Terriglobia > Bryobacterales > UBA6623 > JAPPLB01. Next base: position 715,504 of record OZ241991.1, read on the forward strand.
AAGAGCCGTTAGGGGGAAAATCCCACAAAAATGCACAAAATCCCGCATCCGCTGGAGGCTGCATGGGGTGTACCGTCAGCCGCGGCTCCCGCCGCCCTCCGGGCTGCTTGGGCTGCGGCCAACACAAAATGAACTCATGATGAGAAAGGAGGACGTTCTCTATCGAGTTGACCAAAGCGTATACGACCGGTTCTTCTATTCGGGAGATCGGGACGAGCCCCGCCACGTGCACGTGGCGCGCGATGATCGAGTCGCAAAATTCTGGCTGGACCCGGCGAGAATGCAGAGGAACGGTGGACTGCGGCGGTCTGAGATACTCCGGGTTCAGAGAACCATCGAGGAGAACCACAACTTGTTCATGGAGGCGTGGAATGATGATTTCAACGATTGAGGCGCAGATACCGGAAGCACAGGAAGTGTCGGTTACCGGGGACACGCTGAAGGCCGAGCTAGCGGACGGACGCGCCATCTCCGTGCCGCTGGCATGGTATCCCAGGCTCGTCCACGCCACTCAGGAAGAGCGTGACAACTGGGAGCTCATCGGAGAGGGTCAGGGCATCCGCTGGCCCGACTTGGACGAAGACCTCAGTGTCGAGGGGCTGATCGCGGGCCGTCCGTCGCAGGAGAGCCAACGCTCTTTCAAGCGATGGCTCGAAGCGAAGCGGGCAGGTCGCAGTGTGCTGCTTTGCGACCTGACAACTGCTGAACGAGAAAGTGACGGCGGGAAGTAGCAGATGAAACGGACCGGTGTCATCGGGGAGAGCGCCCGGGCTGCGGTCCCGCTGCCGCCGGCAACGGCCCACCGGGGCAACCTGAGGCTGCTCGAAGAGCCGCTGACCGCGCTCTTCTGCTCTGTCCGCTGCCCCGGCGGCCTGATCCTCAAGACCTACGATCTGGCCAGGGCCTTGCGGGACGCCGGCACGCCCGTCATAGGCGGATTCCAGACGCCGATGGAGAAGGAGTGCCTGCGGCTGCTGCTCCGTGGAACTCAGCCTGTGGTCGTCTGCCCCGCCCGAGGCATCGGCAACATGCGCATCCCCCGCGACTTGCGGGCGCCCCTGAAGGAAGGCCGCTTTCTGGTCCTCTCTCCCTTCCCTTCCACCCAACGCCGGCCAACGGCGCAACTCGCCGCCCGGCGGAACGATCTCGTCGCCGATCTTGCCCGCCGGGTCATCATCGTCCACGCCGCCACCGGCGGCAAGACCGAAGCCTTCGCCCGCAAGCTGGCGGAGTCCGGCAAGCCTCTACTGACCCTCGACAGCCCCGCCAACGCGAACTTGATGCAGATGGGGGCACGGGCGCTAAGCCAAGTCGCCGATTATATGGTTTGATGGAGTCCATTACCGTTATGACCCATGACCACGACCTTGACACCTCGAACAACGCATCGGGCCGTCCGATGATCCTGGCCAATGGCACGGTAGTCGACGGAACCGGCTGTGCCGCCAGGAAGGCGAATGTCCTCGTCAAGGGCGAAACCATCGAGGAAGTGGGCGCGATCGAGCCTTCGGCCGATTGGGAGACGATCGACTGCTCGGGGCTGCATATCGCTCCCGGGTTCATCGACGTGCACAGTCACGGGGACCGGGAAGCGCTCGATCACCTCCCCAACAAGGTTCTTCAGGGCGTGACGACGGAAATCGTCGGCAACTGTGGTTTTTCTCTCTTTCCGACGCACCCCAACCCTGGCGGCGAACGGCTGACAGGGGAACTCTTTGACGGTGAGCCTGCCGAGGGCATGGCCGATACCGATGCCTATCTTTCCGAATTGGCGCGGAAAGGCAGCCGCGTGAACGTTGCCGCGTTGACGGGCCATAGCACCCTCCGGGTGTTCGTCATGAGAGCCCGCCGCGAAGCGCGGGAAGCCGAGCTGACGCAACTGGAACGGGCTCTTGATGATTGCCTGGCTTCCGGCTCCATAGGTTTGTCCACCGGTTTGAACTGCATCCCCGGAGCCTTCGCCGAGTTTCAGGAACTGGCGCGGCTCTGCCGTGTTGTCAAGAAGCGCGGAGCCTTCTATACGAGCCACTTGAGGGACTACAAGTTCAAGGTTGTCGAAGCGGTCGACGAAGCCATTGCGCTGGGGCGGACCACCGGGGCGCCCGTGCAGCTCTCGCATCTTCAGGTGGTCGGCAAGAAGAACTGGCGCAAGCTGGAGTCGGTTCTCGAGCACGTCGATCGCGCCCATCGGGACGGCCTCGATGTCGCCATGGACGCCTATCCCTACCTGGCCGGTTCCTGCTCGCTGACTCAGCTTCTGCCGTCGTGGTCGATGGAGGGCGGGGTCCCGGGCCTGCTGCGGCGGCTGGCGGCGTCCGGGGATTACGAGCGCATCGCCGCTGAGACGGATGATGGGATGTCGAATACCTGGGACGACATCATGATTTGCCAGGTCGGACCGGGCCGCGCCGAAGGGATCGTGGGGCGGTCGGTGGCTCGTATCGCCGCCGAACGTGGCCGCCGGGCGGCATGCGTTGCACTCGATCTGCTACGGGAGTATTCCGGTGACGTGCAAATCATTTCGATCAACAATAACGAGGACAATCTCAAAAGTGTACTGACGCACGCCCTGACCATGATCATCACCGACGGGCTGGTGATGGAAGGCATCTCCCACCCGCGGACCTTCGGGACCTATCCGAAGTTTCTGGGAGAGTACGTCCGGGAAAAGAAATGGATGCCGCTGGAACAAGCCGTCGTCAAGACCAGCGCTTTGGCCGCGAAACGCTTTCGGCTGCAAAGCCGAGGTACGGTCGAGGCCCGTAATTTTGCGGATCTCGTGGTCTTCGATGCCGGAAGAATCGGCTCGGCCTCCGGCTACGACCAGTGTCCGCGCGATCCGGAAGGCGTTTGCCATGTCCTGGTCAACGGCCGTTTTGTCGTTCGAGATGGAAAGCTGACCGCTGAACTTCCGGGAAGGGGCATTCGGCATTGAGCATCCGCTTTGAGACTCTCGAACTGCTTGCCGCGCACACACCTTGGGCGCGATTCCCGATCAACAAGGAAACAAAGCGAGGAAAATGGGATGTCCCCGAAAAACCTGTTGACACGTAGCAGATTGCTTCTCGTTTTGATCGTCGTGGGCGTCTGTGTGCCGGCTTTCACACCGGCGCGCCTTTATGCGGAATCGGAAACCCTTGTCTCGCATAGCCGCTTCGAGGACTTTGCTCAGGGAACACCGGGCAATTCCGGGGCCAACCTCTATGTGTCGAAGAACGGACGCGTCCAAGTCGTGAATCAGTGGGACCTGAATCGCGATGGCCACGTGGACATCTTGATCAGCAACGACCATGACGTCTTCGAAACCGCTGACGCCTTCATCTATTGGGGGGACAAGCAAGGCGGCTACCGGTCGCTCCTTCCGGATCTTTGGCGCAGCCGGCCGCTGGCTCAGGTCGTGTTCCAGCTTATGGACGAGCAGAATCACCTCACTCGTCTTCCCACCTCTGGAGGCGGGCGGTCCATTGTCGTTGACTTGAACCGTGATGGGTACCCGGAGATTGTTTTCTGCAACTTCATTCACAACTATCCGGGCCTGCGGAACGCCTTTGTGTACTGGGGGTCGTCCAGCGGCTATGACCCCTTGAAACGAACCGAACTTCCTACGAACTGGGCCAGCGGAGTCGTCTCGTCCGATCTGAACGGCGACGGTTATCCGGAGTTGGTTTTCGCCAATCGCGGGGTCGAGCCCGGTTCCGAGAGGTTCACCCCTCTGGTCAAACCCGTGTCGTACATCTATTGGAACAGCGCCACCGGTTTCCGGTTCGAGAACCGCACGGATGTTCGAACTCCTGTCGCGCGTGATGTCACTGTCGGCCGTCTCAACCACGACAATTTCCCGGATCTCGCTTTCATCAGCGATGGCCCGGAAGGCGGCAAGATCAAGATCTTCTTCGGAAATGGTGACGCGGCATACACCGATCGACAGAGCCTCTCCATCCCGGTGCCCGAGCCTACCAGTATCGGCGCCTTCGATGTCAACCGGGACGGCTACGATGACCTGCTCGTTCCGGGAGGGTCAGGCGACCAGACCATCGCGATTGGAGAAACCGGAGACGCGCCTGAAGATACAAGCTCGGCAGTCTGGCTGTATCCCGGATCGAAGTCCGGTCCCTCTCAAGCGAGCGCTGTGCGGTTGCCTTCTTACAAGGCCGCTGACGCCATTTCTGTCGATCTCGATGCCGACGGCCATCAAGACATCGTGATCGCGAACGACTCTCGCGGCAAGAAGGCGGCGGTTGACTCCTTTATCTATTGGGGGTCGGAGCAAGGGTTCTCTTCCGGCCGGCGCAGCGGGTTGCCCACGCTTGGCGCCAAAGCGGTTGCGGCCGCGGACCTCAATGACGATTCATTCCCGGACCTTGTATTCGCCAACTCCAATGACGGCAAGACCTACGACGTTCCGTCGTATGTCTACTGGGGAAGCGCAACCGGATATGCCGGCTACCTGAGATCTGAACTGCAGAGCTTCGGAGCCGTCAGTGTGAACCTCGCCGATCTGAATCAGGACGGTGTCACCGAGATCCTGTTTGTCAATCAGTACAGCGGCAAAGTGAGCGGCCAGGTTGGGTCGCACATATTCTGGGGCAACCCCCACCATCACTATTCGACAAGTTCAATGACCTCCCTTCCCACGCGGGGAGCCTACGACACCACCGTGGCGGACTTGAATGACGATGGCTTCAACGATGTCGTGTTCTCCAACTCCTACATCCCGCAGTCGTACATCTACTGGGGCAGTAAGCAGGGGTTTTCCAAGGAACGCCGCCAGGAAATCGATCTGGAAGGCGGGGTCTACACGAGCAACGCGGCAGATCTGAATCAGGACGGATATCTCGATCTGGTTTTTATCGGCAGGGCGGGAAATCGTTCGCGGGCCACCCTCTTGTGGGGGTCCTCCAAGGGGTTCGCACGAGACAACTACACGCGCCTTTCGATTGAAGAGGAACGCAGTCTCGGCAACGTTGTGGCGGACCTGAATCGCGATGGCTACCTCGATCTGGTCTTCTCCGGCGACTACTTCGGGACGATCACGATCTTCTGGGGAAGTTCGAGCGGTTATTCGGAGCAGAAGCGCTGGTCCCGCTTCGTTTCCGCCGGAAGCGTAAAGCTGGCCGACCTCAATCGCGATGGGCTGTTGGACTTCGTCATCTCCGGTTCATTCGATCCGGGGAGGAAGTCCCGCAACGCGCAGACGCGCATCTATTGGGGTACGGCGGACGGCGTCCCCTCCGGGCAGCCTGCGTTCGAGCTGGAAGCATATCAGTCGCTCGAATGCGGAATCGCAGATCTGAACCGCGATGGAAATCTTGATTTGGCGCTTTCCAACTACATGTCCGAGACCACTCGCGCTCTGCCCCTTTTCATCTACTGGGGTGACGACATCGCTTCGTTCAGCAACCGGCGTCGCACTGAACTGCCTGCTGACTCGTCCGCAGGCATTCAGACCATCGATTTGAACCGCGACGGCTACCGTGAGATCGTCATTCACAATCACCTGAGGGATGCGAATCACTCCATCAATAGCGCCATTTACTGGAATGGTCCGGACGGGTTCAGCAGGCGGCGCCGAACCATGCTGCCGACCTTCGGCCCCCACTTTTCGCAGGCCGTGGACCCCGGAAACCTGTATACGCGAGAGCTCGAGGAAGAGTATGTCTCTCCCTCCGTCGAGATTCCGGCCGGGAAAACGCCGGCCGAACTGCGTTGGCGTTCCGATGAACCGCATGGGGCTAAACTGCGCTTCCAGGTTCGAATGGCTGCATCACGGGAGGCTCTCCAAGACTCATCCTGGAGCGGTCCCCAGGGAAGCGATACGTACTTCGAAGCCTCGGGTGCTGATCTGCCCTCGCAGCAGACCGCGCGCTGGCTGCAATATCGCGCCGTCTTTCAGTCTCCGGACGGGGGCTCGTGGCCGATCCTTGACGAAGTCAGCATCGTATTCAGGTAGCATCGACACAGCCGATTGCTGGCCGGGTTTCTAACCTGCATTTCTCACCACGTGGCGAGGTGAAGTGCGTGAGAGGGCCGTCAGGACGAGGCGCGAGCCGCTTGGCGCGCGCAGGCGTACTTGAACAGCACGTTGAGCACGGCAAGCAAGCGCAACGAAGTCATGGCGGTCGTATTGCGTGCTTCGACCGTCGGGTGGTGAGAAATGCAGGCTAACTGTCGCATCCGTACGTATGCTCCGGCGGTTTGATGTGGTTTGCCTGACCGGTGTTCGGAGCACTTTCATTGACACCATTTGGACCGGCTGAAATGATGAGACTGCATGGAGTCCCCCCTTGAGTAAAGTATCCGTCGGGCTGGTACAGCAGTCGTGTTCCCTGGATAGGGATGCCAACCTGACTCGGGCTCTCGACGGCATTCGCGAAGCGGCGGATCGTGGAGCACGGATTGTCTGTCTCCAGGAACTCTTTCGCTCGCTGTACTTCTGCCAGGAAGAGAATGCCGACTGGTTCGATCTGGCGGAACCGATTCCCGGTCCAACCACGGATCGGTTGTCGGAAACGGCACGTGAGCACGAAGTCGTCGTGATCGGGCCTGTGTTCGAAAGGCGAGCCGCGGGCCTCTATCACAACTCGGCGGTGGTGATCGACGCGGACGGTTCGCTGTCGGGCACGTACCGCAAGATGCACATCCCCGACGATCCGCTTTACCACGAGAAGTTCTATTTCACCCCCGGGGACCTCGGCTTCCGAACGTTCCCAACCCGCTACGCGAACGTCGGCGTACTGATCTGCTGGGACCAGTGGTATCCGGAGGCGGCCCGTCTGACGGCGCTCAAGGGAGCGGAAGTTCTCTTCTTCCCGACGGCCATCGGATGGCATCCAGCGGAGAAAGCGGAAGCAGCCGAACAACAGCTCGATGCCTGGCGCACCATCCAGAGAAGCCATGCCATTGCCAACGGCGTCTTCGTGGCGGCGCCGAACCGCGTCGGACATGAAACGCCGCTGGCAAGTTCGCCGCGCTGCCCGGCCGACTATCAAGGCATCGAGTTCTGGGGAGGGTCGTTCGTCTGCGACCCTTCCGGGGTCGTCCTGGCCGAAGCTCCTCACGATCGGGACGCCGTTCTGGTTGCCGAGATTGATCTCGACCGCGTCGATGACATGCGCCGAAACTGGCCCTTCCTGCGGGACCGGCGCGTCGATGCCTACGAAGGCCTTCAGTCCCGCTATCTGGGCTGCGGGCAGTAAGGGCATGGGAGGCGGCCCGGTGTCCCATGCACAAGGGTTTCGCATGCCCGCCGAGTGGGAGCCTCACGAGGCGACTTGGCTTGCTTGGCCTCACAACCGCGACGACTGGCCGGGCAAGGTTGCGGCGGTCTACTGGGTCTACGCCGAGATCATCCGCCATCTTCACCAATATGAGGTGATCCGGGTGATCGTCCCGGACAGCTCCCGGGAAAAACAAGCGCGCCGTGTCTTGCAGCGAGCGGGCATCGAGAACTTTTCACGGATCGAGTTCCACCGGCTCCCGACCGATCGCTCCTGGGTGCGTGACAGCGGCCCGCTGTTTGTCGTGAACAAGCAGGAAGTCGCTGCCACATGCTGGCGTTTCTCGGCATGGGCCCGATATCCGGACTGGAGGAAAGATGATGCCGTAGCTGAGAAGATCGCTCGTCGATGCGGCGTGAAGGTCTGGCGGCCAAAGTACGGCGCCCGCCGGATCGTTCTCGAAGGAGGAGCGGTTGACGTCAACGGCTACGGCACAGCGCTCACGACGGAGGAGTGTCTGTTGGGCAAGCAACAGCAACGCAATCCGGGCATGACACGCAAAGACTACGAACAGGCCTTCCGCGATTTCCTCGGAATCCGCCAGGTTCTGTGGCTGGGACGGGGCATCGCGGGGGATGACACGGGCGGTCACATCGACGATCTCGCGCGGTTCGTGGCGCCGGGAACCGTCATCACCGTCGTGGAAACCGATTCACGGGACGCCAACTACAAGCCGCTCCGTGACAACTTGAAGCGCCTCAAAACGATGCGCGACCAGGATGGCCATCCGTTGGAGGTTGTCGAGTTGCCGATGCCCAGGCCGCTGACGTTCGACGGCTGCCGCCTGCCGGCTAGCTATGCGAATTTCTACATCGCCAACGGGCTTGTGCTTGTCCCGACTTTCAATGACCCGAATGACCGCATCGCGCTCGATATCCTGGCCCGCCTGTTCCCCCGTCGCGAGGTCATCGGCATCCACAGCATCGACTTCGCCTGGGGATTCGGAACACTGCATTGCAGCACTCAGCAGCAGCCCGCCGTCGGAACACGAGAGACCGCGAAGCAAGGCTGATCCGCCAAAGAGAAAAGGACTCGATCGGCTATAGTGACCACTTGAATGCTATAATGAATTCGAAAGTTCGAAGCGTCCAGCATTGATCAACAGTGCTCGGTCAGGCGTCAAGAACATGAGCGGGAGTCGTGCAGAGGCTCCCGCTTAGTTTTTCTGTCTCCTTTCATTGAGTTTCTTCAGTAAGGGATCATTGACGTTCGCTGTCTTTGTGATTTGAGCGAGACGGTCGCGCCGCGATTTGTTCCAGGGAGCGTAATGACGCTCGGTCGTAGAGATGCTGCTATGGCCTAGCAGCGTGCTGACATCTTCAAACAGAACGTTTTTCGAGAGCAGCTCCACGGCGAACGTATCGCGCAAGCGATGCGGGTGGAAGTTGGCGACGCCGGCTTTGCGAGCTAGGGCGTTGAGTCGCCGTCGCCAAAACTTAGCTGCGGAAATGGGCTTCGATTTACCCGACCAAAAGAAGTAAGGGTTCCCATTGAAGGTGATGGCGCTAAGAGACTCGATGACGGGATCGGGCAAGTTAGCGATCACGAGCTCGTCCGTTTTCGCACGTCGGAGCATGAGAGTGTCGCCATTAATGTGATCGCGGCTGCAGGTGACGGCATCCTGGATGGAAAGTCCGGCGTAGCGCATGAGAAGGATGAGGGCTTTCTCTTGGATGCGGTCTTCGGCCGCGACAATGAGCGAGATCATTTCATCCAGGTTGAAGGGAAGGGTGGGTTTGCTGACGACCTTGGGGTTGAGGATGTTGCCCATAGGGAAGTGATCGATCCAGCCTTCCTTGACGGCGAACCGGAAGAAGGTGCGCAGCAGCGTGAGGCGAAGCTTCGTGGTGCTGGAGCTGGTCGTCCAGCTATCGCGCCAACGGCGAATCTCATCCTGTGTGAAGCTGCTGAGCTCAGAGAGGCCGTGCTCCTTGGCGTAGCGAGTCCAAACACGGAAGAGGTAGTCATAGCCTCTGTAGGTAGAGTGTGATCGCTTGCGAGCTTGCACTTCGTGCAAGTAGATGCTGAAGGCTTTGGAGAGCTTCATTGCTGCGCTCGCTGCTTCTGTCGTCGATGGAAGGTCGGCGTAGGCTGGAAGTTGTCGGCCTCCCCGCCGGGGAACCAGCGGTAGAGCGTGACGGGATGCACGCCGATGCGCCGCGCGATCTTGGATTTCGAGAGCGTGCCTTCGCGGAGAAGCGAGCGTGCAAGCTCGACGTTCTCCGGGTTGTGAAACTTCGATGAGGCTCCCCAGCGGTTGCCGTTCTTGCGATGGGAGGCGATGCCGGCGCGGCTGCGCTCGGACATGAGCTGGCGCTCCATTTGCGAGAAGGCGGCGATGATTGTGAACATGGCTTCGCCGATGGGGGTGTTGGTGTCGATGCCTTCGGTGAGGCTGACGATCTCGACCCGCAGGGATCTAAGCCGCATGATGAGGTTCACCAAGCTGGACACGCTGCGGCCGAGACGGTCGAAGCGCCAGACGACGAGGGTGTCGCCGGCGCGGAGGGTCTCGAAGAGGCGATCGAGCTCGGGTCTCTTGCGGGCGTTTCCGCCCACGTGCTCGGTGTAGATGCGCTCGCAGCGGGCGTCCTTGAGGGCGTCGATCTGCAGCTCGGGATTCTGGTCAACGGTGGAGACGCGGGCGTAGCCGATGCGCATGTTGCACAAACCCTCCGAAACATTCGAAACGACGATTGTATCACTGATAAAGTTAGCGTTCTAGCACGGGATCGCTCAGGGAGCGGATTGGGGGGTGGGGGGTGCAACGTAGCGGAAAGGATCGTTTTCACGAAAGCCGCCGCGCCGGCGCGGCGGTCAGTCACCGAGGGTTCGCTTCAGGGCGAGCTCGGCATGGCGAGGATCGATCTCGATCCCGTACCACCGCCGCCCTAGCCGCCTCGCGGTGCGTGTCGTCGTGCCAGTTCCGACGAATGGGTCCAAGACCAGTCCGCCTGCAGGTGAGTAGAGGCGAATCACGCGCTCGGCGAGTTCCTCTGGGAACTCCGCCTCATGCCGACCGTTTCGGCGTACGGATCGGATTCTCCAAACCCCGCGCGAGCCCCACTTGGCCCACTCCTCCGCGTGCAGGCGGTTCCGGTCGAATTCCGTGACTCCCGGCTTCCAGAAGACATAGACGTGCTCGAACTCGTCGACAGCGCGATACGAGCTCGAGTGCCAGCGGCTGTTCGCCCAGCAGGGGTCCTTGTGCCAGATCCGCCGGTCATACAGGTAAAGGCCGGATTCCTCCGCCCATCTTTCCAGCAGACATCCCGTCAGCTTGACCTTGGTAGCGGGGTCCCGGCGGCCGCCGCGCGCGTTGTTTCCCTCAAGCCGGCGATGGACAGTCTGCTCGCTGCAACCCAGCTCGCGAGCCAGCTGCGTTCGGCCGGCTGCTGGGTTCCGCTCGACGGCCTCGAGGACTCGCTCCCTTGTGACGGGGGAAGTCTTGCGGCGGACGTTGTCGGCCTGGAGCCTCGGCATCGACCCGTCCGGAAAGCAGAGGATGTCGCCGATGTTGACGGCGACGAAGCCGCCCGGGCGCACTACGCGGTCATGGCTGACCAGGACGTCGCGCAGCAGCTCCTGCCAGCCGCGGAAGTCCAGCCCTCGCTCCCAGGACTTACCGACAAAGTATGGAGGGGACCAGAAGCTGAGATCGACGCAGCCAGCCGGAAGGTGCGCCATTGCTCCCCGGGCGTCGCCCGTCACGATGCGATCGAGGACCGGCGGGGAGGGGGTCTCCGCCGCGGCCCGGGGTGCCTCCTTCAGAGCGGCCGGCATCAATTCCATGCTACGTGCGGCGCGGCGCTTTGCAAAGCTCTGGACCGGACGATCGGGGGCAATTCGCTGCCGTCGCGGAAAGGGTCGTTTACGAGAAGGTGCGCCGCCGTCTTTGGGGGCGGTTTGCCGTCCAGCTCTAGCCTCGGTCGAGTGGACGAAACGCCCACATTGCAATCAACAATGCGCCGAAGTCGAGGACGCAAATGCCTGGCCACACCTGTCCCGTTAGCATGAGGGCGGGACCTCCGAGACACATTGAGATGCCGGGGATGAGCATCAGCTTGGTTCGGCGGCAAGCCTCTGCAATCGAGATGCGTAGTTGATCCGCAAGGGGCTTTCTACGATGATCCGTCATGACTTAAGACTAACGCGTCGCAGGAACCAAGGCTTGGGGTGGGGGTCCAGTCAGCCCTAAGACTGGGGACTCGGCGCGGCGCCATGTATGCAAGGCGGTACCAGAGTAAGGGCTCGGAGGTCATTGGGAAGGAGCCACGGCAGTTAGCACGAACTGGCCTATTGTGGTTAGCAGCGCCCCTCCAACGATCAGGGCACCGAGGAGCCATTTGATGGACTTCACATCCTCCTGGACTGATCTTACATCGGCTTGCTGCACTTTAGACTGAGCTTGCAACTCGGAACCGAAACGCTCGATGACGTTCTGGGCAGCCATCCTTTGCAGGTTCTGGACGAACTCATGGGCGTCCTCGGGCTGAAGCCCGACTTGTAGAAGCATCGTGAACAAGCGTCTGGTATCAGCTTCCGGAGACGGCGGAACGGTTGCTTGATTGGACATCTGGCGACTATTGTAGCCAGACGTAGCAGAAGGCATCCTTTTCGAGACAGTTGAGATCCAATACCTAGGCTCGCATCGTCTTCAGCTACGGAGCGGACCGACATGTTGGTGCTAGGTTGGCGATGCAAGATTGGGAACTTGGAGGTTGAACTGATCAATGGCGAACGCACACGATTACGTGACTCGCGAAAGGGAGTCGCTTTCTACTTCGCTGTGGAAGTCCTCAGCACTGGTAGATGAAGGCCAGGTGATACTGTGCAGTGGGGGTCATGAGTCAGCCTTCGGTTGTTCCTTCAGAGCCTCGGTGAAATCTTCAATCTGAATCTTCAGGCTCTGGTGAAACGAGCGTACCAGATCGCGAACATCAGCAGGCAACGGAGAATCACGAAGGTACCGATCTACAGATTCGTCGAGTGTATGAACTACTGAACGAATCCGAAATCCGGGCACGCCCTGTGCAGCTAGCTCGGCGCCTGCGAGACATGCAGCTAAAATGGACATGAATTCGATGAGGGCAATGGCGGATACAGACGGCTCTCCGATATCCTCAGCGTCCTTCCCGTTGGTGTGCGACATCGGCACACTCTAGCACAGACATCAGTACTGCTAGATGCAGGAGAGCATCATCTTTTCCTGCGCAGGACAGGCTGGACTGAGCCGATCGTAGAGCTTCGAGGAAGGAACAAAATATGAGCGAAGCAGTTCAGGTAACAGCGGGCAGCAAGAATAGGGAGAAACCGCCTGATCAGCCGTGGTTCATTCCGAACGATGAGGAACAAGGCGTCTATCGGTTCATCATTGCCGCTGCTCGGCGCGCCCGCCAACTCCAGCGCGGTGCGCGACCAAGGATTCCGACAACATCACGCAAGCCGACCAAGATCGCGATGGAAGAGATTCGAACGGGTTTGGTTGTCGTCGATCTTGATCCTCAGCCACCGGAACCCATCGAAGAGGTCGAGGAAGCTGACGAAGAATTGGAAGAAGCCAAAGACCTTTTGGGGTTTGAAGAAACGACCGTTTCTGAGAAGGCCATTGATTGAGGGAGTTTCAGAACGGACGGAGCATCCAGCCTCTCACCGATGATTTCACGTAAGCGATCTCAGTCACGCTTCGAACGAATACGGTTTGGCGCGTGGCGGTCATCACAAGAGAGATTCCCTCCCAGCAGGCTCCAGAGAGTTTCTCGGCGTTGATCCATGCTTTCTGGAGCAAGTGCAAGCTGTCGTCTGTGGGAGCTTTCATAGAGAGTTGTCGTCGGTCTTGGGACGGTTGCGCTTGGCGTGGTAGGCGCGGCCGGCCTCACGGACGCGCTGCTTGAGCCGATCGAAGGTGGCCTTGTCGTCGGCGATGATGAAGCGCGCGATGCGCGTGAGTTCGACCTGGTAGCGGCGCGGGATCAGCGTGTCGCCGCAAATCCAGTGACGGTCGTTGAGGCGACGCAGGGTGTGGTCGAGGGTGACGGGCTTGCCATCGACGAGGAAGGAGAGCGAGCGGTTGCGGCTCTTCTCGATATCGATCGAGTGGCGGCAGTCCTTCAGCGAGACCTGTCGCATGTCGTCATTGATGATGGTGCGGCGGGGCGGGTGGAGTCAACGCAGCCGCCGGCCGTTCAGCGCGATCGCGTCAGGGGGGCCTTGCAGCCGTGGTAGGCAAGCCAGCCGACATGGAACCACTTCAGGCAGCGCCGGCACTGCCGGCACAGGGCGCCGTCGATTAGCCGGGGGGCGCTCCATTGAGGGGGGCCGCTAGAATTGGCTTTGGGCTGATGGGAGTTGCGATCCGGATTCGACATGCGATGAAACCTTCCTCGAAGCAAGGGTGGGGAGCTTTCCGCTCGCCCGGTGTTGGCGGAAAGCGGACAACCCTGCGGAGGGAGAGAAGCGTCCGGATCGCGGGTGACTAGGGTACCGCGTGGAGCTGCTCGCACTCGCCGTCGCTGCGATCGTGCTGCTGTACCTGGCCGGCCGGCGGCCCAGGAAGCGGCCGGGGGACACCATCAAGGGCTGGGCGAAGGTGACGGACGGCGACGGCATCAAGGTGAGGGGCTACAAGGTTCGCTTTGCGGGCCTCGATGCGCCGGAGTGGAATCAGCCGGCGAAGCATCGCTTCGGCTTCTGGTTCAACCACGGCAAGCGGGTGAAGCGGGCGTTGACGCGCGAGCTGGCCGGCCGCCGCGTTCAGGTGAAGGTTGAGGGCTACGACCGTTACGGCCGTGTGCTGGGGATGGTGGTCTGCCGGGGCATGGACGTGGGGGAATGGCTGGTGCGGTCCGGCCATGCGATCGCCGCCTTCGACAGCCGCTACCGGGCGGCGGAGAGCGAAGCGCGCAGCGAGCGCCGGGGCATGTGGGGGTACGGTCAGGCGTTCGACCCGAGGGTCTGGCGGCGGCGCTAGGTTTCAGCGTCGTCGTGGACGGGACGGCAATGGCGGCAGCGGGCCTTCGCGTGGCGGCCAGCAGGTGAGCGGCTGGGACGGTTCTGCCGGCGGCTGGCTGTGCGGCCGGGGTCTATCTGACGTGAGTTGCAGTCGCCCCTGGTAGAACCAGCGTCCCGGGACAAACACGAGAGCGAACAGGAAGCTGATGCAGCCGAGGCCGATGGCAAGGAAGTGATCGGTTTGCCGAGTAAACGGCATCATCAAGGTGAAGACGCCTGTGCTGAGCAGGATCGCATAGAGCCGACGGCGCTCCTGAACGATGACGGTACGGAAGTTCTCTTCGAGGGGCTCGCGCATGCAGTGAGTATGCACCGGCCTACCGGATTCGACAAGGAGCGCGAAGATCCAGAGGCGGCTCTGACGAGCGGAATGCGGGCCAGAGAGTTTCGACCTGGTGCACGGCTCTCCGCACGCCGGAGCTTCGACGTCGACGCCGCACGCCGGTGACCGTCCGGCCACGGGGGCGCCTTACCCAAGACGACGATCTTTTCGATGACATGGTCCCAATCGACGGCGGCGAAGTCGCGGCGCCGAAGGGACGAAGCTTGCTTGACAGACCAGGCGTGAATGTCTGAACGCTACATCTCGGCCGACTTGCGCTGCTGAAGTTCGGCGGGGGATGAAGCGGCCGTGGACATGGGGCCTCGCGAGGCCCTCGTTGCAACTATGCAGAGAGAGAGCGGCAAGTGACTCCGCCGCAAGACCGCCTGTTCCAGCGAAGCAGCTAGCGGTCCCATTCCAACTCACGGTCGCGGTTGCGGCGTTCCTCAAGAACCTTTTCGACCTGGGGCGGCAGAACAGCGTCGTCGTGTTGGGGGTTTTTGTCGTCTTTGCGAAGCTCGAAGGCGGTGACGTGCTCGAAGCGATAGGGGCAATCGCGGGGGAGCATCATGCTGCGCCGCCTGCGAGCGAGAGCCTTATCCGATTGAAGTTTGTTCTCGACATCGTAATCGCCCAATTCACGGGAAGCTCTACGGCGGGCTTCCCGCCAAGCGTCAGAGAACATGACGGCGTATTTCGACTGAAGGGAAGGGTTGCGAACGATGGTAGTGACCATCTGGTCGCGGAAGGTCTGGATTTCCTGCTCCCACTTCTCGAGCGTGGAAGTGCGGGCTTGCTGATGGTGTTCGATCTTGAGCAAGTGCCTGATGACGTTGGCACAAAGCGAAGTCCAAGTATCACGATGACGCTCACCCACGTCGGAGATCTCCTCGATGACATTGTCCCAATCGACGGCGGCGAAGTCGCGGCGGCGAAGGGCGGAAGCCTGAGCAAGCGACCAGGCGTGAGAATCGATGTCGTAGAGCTGGGCCGCGTCCTGATCCTGGGAAGGCGCGGGGCGTGTTGTAGCCGTGGACATGGGGCGTCGAAGCGGCTCTCATTGTAACAACCGCAAGGGGATCTAGCTCAGGGAAGCGGTAAGCCGCGTTTGGAGAAGAGCAGCGTCAGGGCCTCGGTGAGAAGCTCCTGCACGGTGGTTTCCTCCTCGGAGGCCAGCAGCCGTAGCTTCTTGGCGACGGCGGGCGAGAAGTAGCCGCCGACGTGCTTGCGCTTGCCGCTCGACTTCGAAGCAGAAGGGGAGTGAGAAGGCGGCGGCGGTTCTGGCGCCGGGGAACGGGATTTGAGAGCGGCGGCGAACTGGTTGTTGGTCATCGAAGGGGGTTTCCGTTGGCAGAAGGATTGAAGTCCTCGAATTTTCGAGTGATGAAGTCGTGCAGCCGCTTGACTTCGAGGGCGGCCTTGCCGAAGGGCTCGTATTCCTGAGCCGATTGGCCGCTGAGAAGGGCGCGAGCGAAAGCGACGCGCCTGCCGAGGCGTACCGGGCAGGTTTCCACGTCATGCGCCGAGAGGGCTTCCTCGGCGAGCACGGCGTCCTGGCCGGTAGAAGCGATGGCGTTGAGAATCACCAGTGTTGGTGTCCCGGTGGTGCGGATGAAGGAGAGGGTATTGGTGATGGCCTCGAGATCGAGGATAGCCGGCCGGCAGGGAATGAGCACCAGATCGGCGGCGCGAGCGGCTTCGAGAGCGGCGCTGTCGGAATGCGGAGCGGTGTCGAGGAAGAGCATTTCGCCGCCGATCTCGCGGACGCGCCGGATTTCGTGCTGCAGCCGGCTGGCGTGAGCGGAGAGCACGACGGGCACTTCGGCGGTACGGCGGTCCGACCAGTTGGCGGAGGAAGCCTGCGGATCGAGGTCGATGATGGCGGTGTTGCGGCCTTGGGCGGCGGAGGCGACGGCCAGGTGCAAGGCGAGGGTGGTCTTGCCGGAGCCGCCTTTCTGGCTGACGATGGCGATGGTATTCATAGGCGTTCTCACGAGTCTTGCAATCCTGCAATCCTGCAGGCGTGCAAACTTGCAAGTCTGCAATCCTGCATAACTTCAATTCTGCATGGATGCAGGATTCTGGCAAGTCCGGACCACGCGGCAACGCACTGAAAGTGCGTGGGAGAGAAGGCAGCGGGAAGGGGGACGCGAGCTCCGGAAACGGCGGCGAAGCCGCAGCCGGAGAGCGAGCGGCCGGGCAACGAAAGAGGACCTCGGGGAGCGGCGATCACAACGGAGAAGCCGCGGCCTCGCGAAGACCGGGCTGGGGCGACATGAGGACGCGATCGCCGACTTTGACGAGGCGCTCCGGCTGAACCCCAAAGACGCCGGAGTCTTCAACGACCGGGGCCTCGCGCAGGCCGGGCTGGGGCGGTACGAGGGCGCAATCACCGACTTCGACGAGGCGATCCGGCTGAATCCCGAGAACGCTGCGGGCTTCAACGACCGCGGCACGGCGAAGGCCGCGCTGGAGCGACACGAGGCTGCGGCCGCAGATTTCGCCGAGGCGCGACGGCTGAGTCCCGAAGACGCCGAACTACATACCCAGGCCAGCACTGCGATTAGAGGTCAGAATCCGGGAGAATCGAAAGCAGAGTAGGACTGACGGGCCGAACGGCGGGCAGATCTTGACTCCTATGGCGGACCGGCAGGGGATCAGCACCAAGTCGGCCGCCCCCGGCGGCCTCGAGCGCGGTGCTGTCGGAATGACGAGGGGCTGCGCTTGAGAGAGGGAGACTGGAGGCGCTTTGGGGTATCGATGGGATCAGGAGAAGCTCTGGTCGGTTTCAATGCTAAAATGAGACGAGTGGGTTTTACGGAGTTGTGGACAGAGCTTTTGCTCATACCTCTGACCGGCAGTCCAGGAGCACGAAATTGAAAAAAAGCACAGCAACAGGTGGATTTGATGCAAAGACGCTGACGAAAGCCGTCTTGGTGGGACCGATAAGGAAGGGCTACGACCCCCTGAACCTTTCTGAGGTCATTAGCGAAAGACTGTCCCAAGGCTCTGGACATGACAGCGGCGGTGAACCAAGCGACCCGCAAAGCAATGCTGGAACAGACTCGACAGAGTCCGAGGGAAGCGCAACTGACTAGCTCGAGTTTCTGAAGCATGGTCACTGCCTGCGCCATCATCAAATGGGCGGCATCAAATGTTGGTGTGGCTGCCGCAGTCGTTGCCGCATTTGCAGCACTGATAACTGCAGTTACGGCCGTTTGGCAAGTGCGTGAAAGTCGCCGGGCAATTCAAGCGCAGGTGTTAGATGCGTCCTTCAGGCAGCTGCGAGAACATGAGGATCGTTACTACGAAAAAATGCCAGAGCCTGGCTCTCAAGAGGAGCGTAATTGGTGTTCGGGTTTTTTCAATACGCTTGAATATATGTCCTTTCTGGTCAACGAAGGCATAATTCCACAAAAGAGGTTCGCACGGTTCTACCGCAGCGCCATTATCAACTGGTA
Source organism: Bryobacterales bacterium (assembly GCA_965204095.1). Taxonomy (GTDB): domain Bacteria; phylum Acidobacteriota; class Terriglobia; order Bryobacterales; family UBA6623; genus JAPPLB01. The sequence continues at coordinate 733,575 of OZ241991.1, forward strand.
CGACACTGTCTTCCAAGAAAAAGCAACCGCCGACCAGATCAAGAACCCCCAACGATTCCCCGAGTTGAAGAAACTCTATAAGCGTCTAAAATAACCCAGGGGCAAGTGCAAGCTGTCGTCTGTGGGAGCGTTCATAGAGCGTTGTCGTCGGTGTTAGGGCAGGTGCGCTTGGCCTTGTAAGCGCGGCCGGCTTCTCGGACGCGCTGCTTGAGCCGATCGAGGGTGGCTTTCTCGTCGGCGATGATGAAGCGGGCGATGCGGGTGAGCTCGACCTGGTAGCGGCGCCGGATCAGCGTGTCGCCGCAAATCCAGTTACGGTCGTTGAAACGGCGCAGGGTGTGGTCGAGGGTGACGGGCTTGCCATCGACGAGGAAGGAGAGCGAACGGTTGCGGCTCTTCTCGATATCGATCGCGTGGCGGCAGTCCTTCAGCGAGACCTGTCGCATGCCGTCATTGATGATCGTGCGCCGGGGTGGGCGGAGTCAACGCAGCCGCCGGCCGCTCAGTGCGATCGCGGCTTGCAGGTCTTGCAGCCGTGATAGGCGATCCATCCGATGTGAAACCACTTCAGGCAGCGCCGGCACTGCCGGCACAGGGCGCCGTCGACGAGCTTCTTCGCGCCCCACATCGAAGGGCGGCTAGAATTGGCGTTGGGTTGATGGGAGTTGCGATCCGGATTCGACATGCGATGAAACCTTCCTCGAAGCAAGGGTGGGGAGCTTTCCGCTCGCCCGGCGTTGGCGGAAAGCGGACAACCCTGCGCAGGGAGCGAAGCGTCCGGATGGAGGGGGACTAGGGGGAGCACGTGGAGCTGATCGCGCTGGCCGCCGCCGCAATCGTGCTGCTGTACCTGGCCGGACGGCGCCCCAGGAAACGGCAGGGCGACGTGATCAAGGGCTGGGCGAAGGTGACGGACGGGGACGGCATCAAGGTGAAGGGCTATCCGGTGCGCCTGGCGGGCCTCGATGCGCCGGAATGGAATCAGAAGGCGAAGCACCGCTTCGGCTTCTGGTTCAACCACGGCAAGCGGGTGAAGCGAGCGCTGACGCGCGAGTTGGCCTTCCGCCGTGTCCAGGTGCGGGTGGAGGGCTACGACCGTTACGGCCGCATCATCGGGACAGTGAGCTGCCGGGGCATGGACGTGGGGGAATGGCTGGTGCGGTCCGGCCATGCGATCGCCGCTTTCGACAGCCGCTACAGGGCGGCGGAACGCGAAGCGAAGAGCGAGAGGCGGGGCATGTGGGGGTACGGTCAAGGCCTACGATCCGAGGGTTTGGCGGCGCCGCTAGTTTTTCAGCGGCGTCGTGGACGCGGCGGCAAGGGCGGCAGCGGTTTCGTGCGCAGCGGCCAGTGGGTGACGGGCGCCCTCTCCGGCGCAGGAGGCGGCTGCTTGCGCAGTGCAGGCCGGGGCCCGCTTGCGGCGAGCTCCGGACGGCGGCGGTTGGGGTCCAGTCGAGGCCGCGCCTGGAAGAACCACCGTTCGGGAGCGAACACGATGACGATCAGGCAGGTGACGCAAGCGATGCCGATGGCAAGGTAGTGCTCGGGGAGCTGAGCGAAGGGCATCATGAGTCCGAAGAGGAAGACGGCGATGAAGATCGTATAGATGCGCCGGTGCTCCTGCTTGAGCTCTGTCCAGAACTGTTGATCGAAGGGCTCGCGCATGCAGTAAGTATTCATCTGATGACCGCATCTGGCAAGGCGGGATGAGATCCTGCGGCCACCCTTACGGCCGGAAAGTGAGCCAGAGAATCGACTTGGCGCACGAATCTCCGCACGCCGGCGGCCACGTGGCCGCGGGACCGCCAGGGAGGCTTCTCAGCAGCGCCGTGTGGGGGTCAGCCGGCCCTGGCCGGCTGAGTGAAGCGATCACGGCGCGGTTCGACCGCGACGTAACCGGAGGGCGGCGGAGCGTCCTCCGCTCTGGGGTGCACGGGCGACTCGGACGGCGCCGGCGGTCAGTCCAGGAGCGAGACGAAGATGAATTGGGCGTAGAAGATCGCGAAAACGCTCAGCATGACGATCACCTGACCGGGCGAGGTCGTGAAGGGCAGGATGCCGACATAGACGAACCAGGCAGCGCAGAAGGCGTAGAACGAGCGGCGTTCTCGGCGCGCCTTCCTGCGCCATTCGGCCAACTCGCGGGCGTGTCTCTCGCGAATTTCTTCGAGGGACTCGTCGGAAAGCGGCATGCCTCCAGTATGGAGTCGCATCCTGTTGATGACAAGCTGCCGGCCGCGACAGAGACGGGGGGCTCGACAACCTCATAAGAGCGTTCACGCCGACCGTTATGGCGAGGCGGCGTGAGCCGCCGATTCCCCTAACTCGGCCGAGCAAAGGAATCCGTGTCCGGATCCATTTGCGCTGACATGAGAATGCGCTCAAGCGCAGCAGCTCGAGCGCACGCCGGATCGCGAGGCGGGGCCTGCCAAGCCGGGCGTGCCCGGGTCCGGAAAAGGCCGATGATGGCTGGGGGAATCTCGGTGAAGGGACGTAAGGACTGCCTGGGCCTGCCCGCCATAGCGAGTGGCAACCCAAGCCGGAGGATGGAGCAAGGGAGCTTCATAGGGGCACTGCGGCCGCAATTGTCGAGAAAGCAGAGAACCTCACGGCATGAGGAAGATGCCAGGGAGCCGAGGCAAGGTGAGCAACTCAACTCTTAGCAGAATGGCGAAACCAACTCAGACAACGGGAGAGACAACGAGACAGCGAAGCATGGGGCCGATCGAGAGAGCAACAGGAGCGAAGAGGCGAAGCAAGCGAGGAAGAGGAAGGAGCAACGCGATGGATGACGTCAAAGCACTCGTGGCAAATCTCCCACCTGGTGCCAAAGGGATTGCGGGCGGTGTAGTAGGGAACGGAGCGAATCGTGAGAGCACAGAAGACGCAGAGAGCGGGGTAATGGAAGGTAGGGTCGTGATGGACGGCGACTTTCTGAAAATCCGTGAAGGTCTCGTAGAGAAGCTGATCCTGCTCGTGATAGCGGCGCATGAGCAAGCGCAGATTGTCACCACGAGGATCGAAGGACCATTCATGGGCGAGAAGGCGCTCCAAGGCATCAGGGGAAGTCGGAGAGTGAATGCCGTCGCGCAGCAAGGCTTTGGCTTCATCCAGGGACAGCTTCATGGCAAGTGCTGGGAGCGAGCATAAGCGAGAAAGACGGCAGCGGCAAGGCGAAACGGCGCAGAAGAGCAGCAGCAGGGAGCGTCCTGCTCAGTGCAGCGGCGGCTCCCCCGGGACGTGAAAGAGCAGGAACGAGAGAGCGGCGACGACGACGATGTAGGCAGCCACAGCGAGCGCATCGAGCAAACTGAACCAGCGGAACGGCCAGCCTGAGAGGGGGCCTTCCATGGAGTCGCGGATGAGAAGCATGCCGAGCCCATAGCAAGCGGCGGCGAACAGAAAGGCGAGCAACAGAACGAAGGGAGTGGAAGAGAGAAGAACGGCAGTCGGCATGAGGGAACCTCCGGAAGCTCAGGGAAGCGGCAAACCGCGCTTGGCGAACAGCAGCGACAGGGCTTCGGCGAGAAGCTCCTGCACGGTGGTTTCCTCCTCGGAAGCCAGCAGCCGGAGCTGCTTGGCGACGTCGGGCGAGAAGTAGCCGCCGACGTGCTTGCGTTTCGCGCCCGCCTTCGCGGGCGAAGGGGAGGGAGCCGGAGTAGGAGGTACGGGCGCCGGAGCGCGGGATTTGAGAGCGGCGGCGAACTGGTTGTTCCTCATCGATGGAGATCTCCGTTGTTAGAAGGGTTGAAGTCGTCGAATATTCGAGAGATGAAGTCGTGCAGCCGTTTGATTTCGACGGCGGCCTTGCCGAAGGGCTCGTATTCCTGAGCCGACTGTCCGCTGAGCAGAGCGCGAGCGAAAGCGACGCGGCGGCCGAGGCGGACCGGGCAGGTTTCCACGCGGTGCGAAGCGAGGGCTTCCTCGGCGAGCGCGGCGTCCTGACCAGTAGCCGCAATGGCATTGAGAACGACCATCGCCGGCGTCGAGGTGGTGCGGATGAAGGCGAGGGTGTTGGTGATGGCCTCGAGGTCGAGGATGGCCGGCCGGCAGGGAATGAGTACCAGGTCGGCGACGCGAGCGGCTTCGAGAGCGGCGCTGTCGGAATGCGGAGCGGTGTCGATGAAGAGCATTTCGCCGCCGATCTCGCGAACGCGACGGATTTCGTGCTGCAGGCGGCTGGCGTGAGCCGAGAGCACGACGGGCACTTCGGCCGCACGGCGGTCCGACCAGTTGGCGGAGGAAGCCTGCGGATCGAGATCGATGAGGGCGGTGTTGCGGCCTTCAGCGGCCGAAGCGACCGCCAAGTGCAAGGCGAGGGTGGTTTTTCCGGAGCCGCCTTTCTGGCTGACGAGGGCGATGGTTTTCATAGGCGTTCTCATGAGTCCTGCAATCCTGCAAGCCTGCAGGCGTGCAATCCTGCAATCCTTCAAGTCTGCATAACTTCAATTCTGCACGGATGCAGGATTCTGGCAAGTCCGGACCACGCGCCTGCGCTTTGCTGCGCGGGAGAGAAAAGGCAGCCAGAAGGGGGCCGCGAGCTCCGGAAACGGCGGCGAAGCCGCAGCCGGGGAGCGAGCGGCCGGGCAACGAAAGAGGGCCTCGGGGAGCGTCGATCGCAACGGAGAAGGCGCGGATCCGCGCGGCGAAGCGAGCGAGGAGGGCATGATCCGGCCTCGAGGCGGGCCACGACCGCGGATCGCTTGTCAGTATGCGAAGATCGACTGAGGGGGTTCGACGAATGGCAGTGAGCGATATCGTGTGCCGGCGTGAGGCCGGTGTGGTTCGCGTCGAGGGCGTGTCGCATAGCTGGGTGTGGCACAGCCCTTCGGGTTTCGAGTGGGGATACGGCGGCAGCGGACCGGCCGACCTGGCGCTCAACATCCTGCTGGAGGCGACGGGCGAGAGGGACTTCGCCGCCGAGCATCATCAGGCGTTCAAGCGGGCCTTCGTGGCGCCGCTGCCGTTCGACGGCGGCAGGATCGAAGCTGCCAGGATCAGCGAGTGGATTGCGGAGCGAGGTCCGGATCGGGGAGCGACTCGATCTCGCGCAGCTTGGGGATGATCGATTCAAGTGACTTCAGGTGGACATCGAACTCTTCCCATCCGAGGAAGTGCGGACGGGCGGGAACCGGCAGGCGGACCATGCGAAACGCGACCGCGTCGGTGGGGTTGCGCTGGTGGAACAGGCGGTAGGCATCGATCCAGGCGCCGGAACGCATGGCGTTGAGGGCCTCGATTCTGGCATGGGTCTTGCGGGGGAAATTCCAGGGCGAGGCTTCCTTGGCAGGGGAGCAGCCGAGGGTTCCGGCCACGAAACTGCCGCCCAGGCAGATTTCGCAAAAGCCCTGGCTGTTGGGGAAGTGCCAGTTGCGGTAACGGGGCTGGTACTGGTCGCGGTCGAGCCTGCGGGCGTCGGCAATGGCGGTTGCGAGCAGTTCCGACAAGGTGTTGATCTGTGGCTGTGGCTTCATGGTGGTCATCCTTACGAGGCGCACGCCGGGTCGATCTCGGAAACGGCTTCCCAGCGCGACCAACCGTGCGGGACGGGCCGCTGGTACGTTTCGCATCGCGGGCACCATTCCTCGCCGTCGAGAACGAAGCGGACGGCGTTGCCGCAGCGGTGGCATTTCCTCCGCTGCGAGCAGTTCAGCTCGCTGCAGCGGGCCGACTGCCTGGCGATGGCGGCGTTGAGGACCGCTCTTCCTTCGGGGGTGCTGAGATGGGGCCGTGGCATGTTGACGTGAGCCTCCTGGCGTTAAGGGTTGGGAGCTTTCCGCTCACTGCTCGCTGGCGGAAAGCGGAGAACCCTGCCCGGGGAGTCGAGCAAGTTGAGAGCGCTGGTCATTACGCATTACTGTCGAAGGGATTGCGGTTGGGGAAGGACGGATCGTAGAACGGCAAGAAGCAGGGATCGGACAGGTGCTCCCTGTCGTTGTCGGGGTCGTAGCCGACGATATCGACGGCATTCCAGGGGCAGTTCTGCGGAAGCCGGTTCTTCCAGTCGCCTTTCTCGCGCTGCAGTTCGAGGATCTTGTTGCGCTTAGGGGGATGGACATAGAGCAACTGGTTCATGGTGAGTACGGCGCGGTAGCGGCCGCCGTGCCAGGCGAAGTCCACCATGGCGGGCACAAAGGGTTTCATCGAGGGGTTGTTGCGAAGCAGGCGCTCCATGTCGAGGCGGTGCTTGCCGAGGGAGTCGTTCCATTCGACGCGGGTGATGGCGTCGGCGGCCGGAGCGGTCCAGAGCAGCAGAAGCATGTGGTGGACCTCGCTGCAGTGGTCGAGCCAGGAGCGGATCAGGTCGCTAGCCATGCGGTCGAAGTGGTTGATGATGTTGGTGAGGTCGAGCTGGTCGAGCTCGCCGCGAACGAGCAGACCCGTCTGCTGCAGATACCAGGCGAGGGAGTCGCGGTCATGCAGGCCGGGCTCGCGGGACTGTTTGAGCATCTTGAGGAACGGCGCGGTTGCAAGATGCAAGATGCGGCTGATCGGGACGGCCTTGTTGGCGGTTTCGGGCATGGGGTTGTGATCCTCCTGGAGGTAAGGGTGTGGAGCTTTCCGCTCACTACGGTACGGCGGAAAGCGGAGAACCCGCATCAGGAGGGTCAGGATGGAGGCGCGAAGCGGGTCGGGGGAATCGACTTGGAGTGAACGAGGTAGTCGTTGTTGTCGAAGGGATCGTAGGCGAGGATCTCGGCGGCGCTCCAGGGGCAGTCGGCGGGGAGTTGCCGCTCCCAATTGACGTTGCCGTAGCGCATCGAGAGGGTGTGAACCGCGCCGCTGCGGGCGCCCTGCCAGGCGAAGCGGATCATGTCGCGGAGAAACATCGTGATCGAGGGGTTGTCGCGAAGCAGCGACTGGATCATGAAGCGCTGGTTGCGAAGATCGTCGAGCAGGCTCGGCCGCTGGCGGCCGTTGACGGTCGGAGAAGAACAGAGGATCAGAAGGGTATTCATCACTTCGCGCAAGTGGAAGCGGCCTTCCCGGAGCAGGCCGAGGGCCTGGTCCATGAAGATGGCGATGATGACGTTGATCTCGGCCTTGTCGATCTCGCCGCGTTCGAGGCGGCCGGCCTGCTGCAGCATCCAGGCGAAAACGTCGGAGTTGGAAAGGTCTTGCTGGTCGGACTGGGTGAGCTGCTTGAGAAGCGGCTTGGTGGCGCGGTCCCAAAGCTGATGATCGAGGGTTTCGAGAGAGAGGTTGGAGTGGGGTTGATCGGTCATGATGTGTCGTGAGCCTCTTGGCAGTAAGGGTTGGGAGCTTTCCGCTCGCCGGCGACTGGCGGAAAGCGGAGAACCCGGCCCATAGGGGTGGGGGATGGGAGTTGAAAGCTAGTCGAGCTTCTCGACCTCGCGCAGCTCCGGGATGATGGCTTCGAGGGAAGCCAGGTGAAGGTCTAACTCTTCCCAGGAATCGAAGTCGTCGTGCAGCGGTTCGGGAAGCTCGTTCAGGGCGAGCTCGGTGGAGAGGCTGGGGCGGTCGGAATAGAACTTGATGAAGGCGTAGACCCACTCGCCGCAGCGCATGGCTTCGAGGGCCATGAGCTTTTCGTGCATCTCGTGGGTGAACATCGAGGGGCGAATGTCGAACGTAGGCAGGAACTGAAGAGTGCCGGCCATGAAAGCGCCGGCGAGGCAGACCAGGCAGGGCTGGTCGGGAAGAGTGGTGTGCCATTCTTCCGAGCAGGGAACGTAGCGCTTGCGGTCGAGGCCGCGGGCGTCGGCGATGGCGGCTGTGAGGAAGTCGGCCATGGAATTGAAGATAGGACTGAAATCTTCGGGGAGAATGTCGTAATGCACGTCGCCGGAAAGGTCGCTGACGGGGCGTTTGTCGTTCAACGGCATGATGAGATTGCCTCCTGGCGGTAAGGGTCGGGAGCTTTCCGCTCGCCCGTGACTGGCGGAAAGCGGAGAACCCGGCCAGGGGGGGCAGAGCGATGTGAGGGAGCGTGGACGGTGAGCAGCAAGGGCTCAATCGGGGTCTATCTCGTAGGTGTAGAAACGCCGGCGAGCTTCGCGTTCCCTGCGCCGCTTGGCGGCCGGGAAGAAGTGGTCCTCGACCACTTGGGCGACGTGCTTTTCGACGGAGACGCCTTGCTGGCGGCTGGCCTCCTCGATGCGCTCGAAGAGCCGTGGATTGCACTGGAAGCTGATGGTTTTCTCGGTGTTCGGCATGGTTAGAGAGTAGAGGCGGAGTGGCTAGAGGGGAACCCAATCGGGCCTGTGATCTTCGGCGCAGTCGAGGCAGAACACCTCGCCTTTCACAATGTTGTATTCGAAGCGCTGGGTTTCGGCGTCCCAATAGGCGGTGGCTTCGAAGGTGATATTGTAGCCGCGGCAGTTGGCGCAGACCGGCTTCTCGGGGGAGTCGTCGTCCTCACGCTGCGCCAGGGGCGCGAGGTTGAGCTCGACGGTAGGGGAGAGTGACATGAAAGGCTTCCTCCTGATGAGTAAGGGTGTGGAGCTTTCCGCTCACCCGTACCTGGCGGAAAGCGGAGCAGCCGTCGAAGGGAGGAACGGGATTTACCTGCAGGGAAGCTGATCTGGAATGAAAACGTGAGCAAGCGCGGCAGCTCGAGCGCGCGAAAAGGCCCTGGGGCATCGATTGGATGCGCCAGGGCCAGGTGCTTGCTGGAAGTGTCAGTTGGAGGCTTCGGCGCCGGGGGCGCGCTTGCAGCCCATGGCGGCGAGCATGGCGAGAAGGATGCTGCGCTCGTTCTCGTAAAGCTCCTGGACATGGTCGGGATCGGAGTCTGTCTCGACGCCCCAAACGCCGGGGCTGTCGAAGCGCTGGGCGATGACGTGGCCCTTGTGGCCGATGCCGATGAGGACCGTGCAGGATGCACGGACGCCCATGAATCCGAAGTCGCCGTTGCGCGACTGGCGCAAGCGGTCCTCGAATCCTTCCTGCTCCAGGTAGGAGGTATCGGGGCAGGGATCGGGCAGGGTTTCCATGACGATCTCTTCGTGAACGATCATGCTGATTCTCCTTGGTCATGCGGGGTGTGAGGTTGAGAGTCAGCCTCCTGGGTACGCGCGTCCTCGCGGCGTATCCACTCGGTTTCGGAAATCCAGTAATGGAAGTCGGCGCAAACGTACTCCGGCTCGCCGGCGCCGTCGTGGGGTATGAAGCGCTGCGAGTCGGTCCGGCAGTCGCCCCAAAAGTCTTCACGGTGGTAACAATCGCAGCACCCGCACTCGATCATCGAGACCTTCGCCTCCGGATCGAGAGCCTTGCCGGCTCGGATGAAGTGCAACGAATCGGACATGGAGCTATCGCCTCGCTTTCTCAAGGGCTTCGGCGAAGCGCTTGGCGGAACGGCGCTGGATGATCCGGAGCTGGTGGACCGGATCGCCGGGGAACTTCGCCCGTTCGTAGATGCTCTGCAGCTCGCGGTACAGTTCGGCGTACTCGCCGGGCTTCGCCGGCCGGGTCGCGGAGAGCACGTGCTCCATCGTCGCGCCGCCGTGCTGGCCGACGTGCGCATAGCAGGTGACGAAGCAGCCGTTGCGGTCGTGGGGCTCGTGGGGGAACACCGCGAGGATCTCGCCGCTCTTGTCGCGGTACTTGCGAAACATCACGTCAACGGTCTGGGGTTGGGCTTTCAATGCTGGAGTCCTCCTTCGGGAATGGGTTTGGAGCTTTCCGCTCACTGATCCCCGGCGGAAAGCGGAGAACCCGTCGAAGGAAGAGGCCTGATCGGACTCGACGAAAGAAGGCGAAGAGATTCCCCGCCGCGGGCGCGGCGGGGAAGCAAGGGAGTCAGGCGGCCTCGCCGGCGGGCTCGCGGACTTCCCAGACGTGGCGGTTGCCGAGCATCTGCTTAGCGAGCCGGCTGGCGAGATAGGACTTGGATTCGAGAATCCACATCCGCACCTTGCTGTCGGGCCAGTTCGGCGGTTCGCACGACTGGTAGTTGAGGCAGCTGAGGTACTCGCAGGCCTCGGCGTGGGAGTAGCGGCGCGGCTCGGCGGAACGGCAGTCGCGAAGGTAGTCGCTGACGGTGTAGCCCTCGTCGAAGCAGGCTGCGTTGATGTCGCTGACGCCTTCGGGGTGATCGACGCCGCTGGTGTCCCAGCCGGCGTCGTCGAGCTGGTTGAGGATGGAGCTGAAGATCGAGGCGCAGGCGCGGCGGCCTTCCGGGCCGTAGCGGAAGGCGACGCTGATGACGTTCGCCATGGCGAGGTCCATGCGAACGTCAGTGTCGCTGGGCGGTTTCTTGTCGAAATGGAAGATGATCTCCCGGATGATCTTGGCGCACGTGGCGATGTGCGCCGGGGTGACTACGTAAGCACTCATGAAGGGTGTCCTCCTGTCGGTTGGGGTTGGGAGCTTTCCGCTCGCTCGTATCTGGCGGAAAGCGGATAACCCGCGACAGGGGGATCGGGAGAACCGGGCGGCAGACGGTACGCAGCCCCGGAGAAGGGGACGGCGGCCTAGCGGCCGCCGCTGCGGAGTGAAGAGAAGGCGTCGCAGAAGTCGCGGACGGTTGCGGTGTGATCGCAATGGCGGCACTGCGCGATGCTGGCGTCGTCCCATTCGGTATCGCAATCGACTTCTTCGGTGCCGCGACGGGTGAGCAGGACCGTAACGGTGGCCTGGATGTGAATGCGGTCGTCGCGTCGGCAGCCGGGGCAGATCATTTCCCATTCTTCCGATACCGAGCTGGGGGAAACGATGACGATGTTGGGCATGCTGGAATCCTCCGGGATGTAAGGGTTGGGAGCTTTCCGCTCGCCCGTACCTGGCGGAAAGCGGAGAACCCTCATCATGGTCCGGATTGCGGCAGGAATCGAGCGCTGGGGGATCGTGCGCAGCGTCTCTGACGGCGGAAACCGAGGCAAGAGCAGACGCCGCAGGCGTCGTCTGCGCTGTCTTGAAAACGGAATCAGAGCAATGCGCGATCGAGCACCGCTTCGGGGCGCGAAAGCCGGGCGACGGTCCACAAGATATAGCTGTCCGCGGTGCCGGCGCGGCCCAAGATGTTGGGGTGCCGCGATCTCATCGAGCGCTGGATGTGGGGTTGCGAATGGGGCAGCACCATCCGGATCCGCCTCGAATCCGGGGGTGCTGGGGGTCCGGTGACTCGCGGATCGCCGCGTCAGCGGCCTCGCAGCGAGGGTTTTTCGGCGAGAAGTCCCGCCGCACGTGCGGCGGGACGTGAACAGAGTTAGGCTGCGGCCGGTTCGATGTTGCCGGCCTGCTGGCGGTGGACGTTGGGCTTGACCTTCACGATCGCGATGCGGTCGGTCCGGAAGCGGACTTCGTCGATCACGCCGGTCCAGGAGCCGCCCTGGTCGGTGACGGCCTCGATGGCCTCGCCGATCAGGTTCTCCGGCAGCTTCGCCGCGTTGCCGGCGTAGAAGGCTCCGATCTCGCCTTCCTCCAGCACGGCTTGCTTCCAGCCCTTGATGACGCTCGGGGGGAGCTGTACGGCGACGGCTTCCTCCAGCGTGCGGCGCATCCACTCGGAAAGGCTGAGGCCGTAGTTCTTGCCGGCCTCGACCATGCGGTTGAGCAGCTTGCGGTCGCAGCGGAAGCTGGCGGTGGTCTTGGTGCTTCGCATGATGTTATGGTCCTCCTGTCTGTAACGGGTTCGGAGCTTTTCGCTCACCTGGGGACGGCGAAAAGCGCGAGAACCCGCGTCAGGGGGACGAGGTTAGTCTCGGATGAGCTCGAAGCAGGAGCAACAGGCTTCGGGGTAGTCGGCGGGCTCGCTGACCGCGAAAACGACTCCGGCCTCGTTGCCCTCCCGGTCCTTGATGGTTTCTGGAATCCCGTGCTGGTCGTGCGGAGCACTGAGCAGCGCCAGGGCGTACTTTGATCCGTGGATCATCTTGAAGTATTCGCGGGCGCAGTCGGGACAGTACAGGTCGGCGTCGGCGGTGTAGGCGATGATCGAGTCGGCTCTTTGCGGCATTGGTGAAACCTCCTGTTGGACGGGTGGGGAGCTTTCCGCTCACCCGTACCTGGCGGAAAGCGGAGAACCCGTCGCGAGCGAGGGTGAGGGTGAAGCAACGCGCAGCCAGGGCAAGCCGGGCGAGCCTCCAGGGCTGGGGCCCGCGCCGGCGCCGCAGGTCGAAACCAGAGGTCGAGGTTACGAGTTGTTGAGGGCTTTCAGCTCCTCACAGACTTCAGCATGGGTGCGCTGGTCGCGGATCATGCGGTCCTCGATGCGCTTGAGTTTGGCGAGGAGCGTCTTGCGCCTCCGGCGCCGTTCGCCTTCGGGGGTTCCCCGGGTCTTGGCTTCATAGCGCTTGTTCTGACACGACCGGCAGACTTGAGAGCGAGGGCCGCTCTTGTACCAGTCGTTGTCGAAAAGGGTTCCACAGTCTTCGCAGGGGATCGGGTCGGGCGCCCACCTGGGGCGTTCAACGTCGGGATCGAAGAGTTTGCTCATGAGCGGGCTCCAAGTGCTCTGACTTCACATTAGGGGACGGAGAAGTAGCGACGTCGGCCGTACGCGTGATGTATCTGACACGTCTCTGGTGGACAGAGGGGACAAGTCCGGACGCGACAGCGCTGGTTTCGGGAACTGATCCAGCGAGGCTGCGGCCGCGAGGCATCGAGCTTGAAGTCTCTGGACCGGAATTGCGATCAAGCGCGAAATCTCGAGCGCACAAAAAAGGCCCCTGGTCATCGAGTCGATCACCAGGGGCCGAGTTGCGGACATGGGACTTACTCCACGCCGCAGCAGCGCCGCGCCCACCACAGCGCGGCCTCACTGCGATGGCGCTGCCACGCTCCCGCCGTGGGCGACCATCGGAAACCGTTTTGCTTGAGCTTCTTGCGAACGTCGAACGAAGGAGTGCCGGGGAAGAAAATCTGCACCCGGTTCTCCTCCACGTTGTCTACGATGCGAATGTCGCCGTGCTGCTCCTCGGTGGTCTGATCGTCGGCGGTCGCCCGCAGCGCCTCGATCCGCTTGCGGATCCGGCGCATGTTCGCGCTGTTGTTGGAGAGCTGGAAGGGAGCGATGCCCCGCTCGCCGCAGGCATCCGGCGTCTTGAGCTGGGCGATGAGCTTGTCGCTGAGCCCCAGCGCCCGCAGATCGTCGTCGCTGCCGGTGCGGTCGGCTTTGCGAAGGGCCTTGTTGATGGCCTTGTAGAGCTGCTGCTTCTCTTCGAGCTTCTGCAGTTGCTCTTCCAGCTTCTCGATGGCATCGGGATCGTCGGAGGAGACACCTCCCGTTCCGACGCTGGCGGCGCGCCCGCGCAGTTCCGCAGCCTTGTTCTTCAGCTCGTAGCCTTTCTGGTAGTTGCCGTGGATGCGGTTGCGGAAGTTGCGGTCGCGCTTCTCCGAATGGTGGCCTACGAGGATCGGCTGTCCCATCGGAATCGCCGAAGAGTCCTTGTCGGCGCGCTGGATGCGGGCGTCGCCTTCGCGCTCGGCCTTCTCGGCCGCCTTCAGCAACCGCTCGCGCTTGGCGTCCTGCTTGCGTTCGTAGCTGTTGCGTCGATCTTCCGAGGGTGAATCTGGCTTCTGGTCTGACATGCTGCAATGAACCTCCTGTGAGTAAGGGTTGGGAGCATTCCGCTCACTGGCTGCTGGCGGAAAGCGGAGAACCCGCTCGAAGGGGGCGGCATCGACGGCGACGCCGTGAAGGGTGAACGGCAGCCGGCAGGTTCAGCACCATCCGGATCCGGACCGTATCCGGGGGTGCTGGAGGTTCAGTCGGAAGGGGATCGCCGCGTCAGTGCGGCCGCAGAGAAGGTTTTTTCCGGCAAACGCGGATGCCGGGCGTCTCGGCGAGGGTTTTAAGAGTCTTTCGCAGGAGCCGTTGAGGGTCCTTCGATTCCTCGAAGGCGAGCTGCAGCTTGCGGGTGCGCCAGTGCTGCCGCGCGCATTGCACCGTCAGGTGCAAAAGCCAGCCGCAGGCGGTGAGCAGCAACAGGATGCCGAAGGCGTTCGCGACGGCCTGCCGGGCGAGCGGCATTTCGATGGCGGTCATGGCCGGTATTGTGAGCGAAGAGTTCGAAGAGGTCAACGCGGCGAGGCGAGTGGAGATCCCGCGACGGCTCTGACGTGCAAAATGCGGGACAGAGTATTTCGACTTGGTGCACATCGCGCGCTCGCCGACGCGTCGATCTCCGGTGCCGCAGGTTCGGGCAGCGAGCGAGGCAGGGGGGTTCTTCCGACCGCGGCTCGCCGAGGCGAGCTGCAATGGAATTGAAAAAGAAAGGCCACCGCCGCTGGATCAAGGCGGCGGTGGCCGTCCGTAAAGGGATCAGCTTAAGAAACGAAAGCCGAAGATGCTGACGACTACTGCGGTGACGCTTATGAGAATGCCGACTGTCCATTTAAGGTTCCGGACGAAGGAATCCAGTCTTTTCTCGAAAGCATCAAGGCGGGCGTCGATCTTGGCGGAGACGTTGGTTGCAGCCATTTCTCGAACCTCCTTGTCAGCGGCGAAGGCCAACCGATCGGGAACCCGTGCAATCCGTAATGCTTCGAACAGCATACCATCGCACTTTTCGATTACCGGTTGTTGGTTTGCCATCGTGATTTATCCTCCTGCTAGTTAGGGTTTGGAGCTTTCCGCTCACCGTTGATTGGCGGAAAGCGGAGAACCCTGGGCAGGGGAAAGGGAAGGAGTCGGACACACAAGATGTGGTGCGTGATTCGCGTCGTCCGGGGTGGACCGCGCTGAAGGGTACACAAGATGTAGTGTTACAAGAAGCGGCGTCTCGCTGTGAGCAGGCGTTGTGCCAGCCGGCGAGAGATCAGCCTTGCTGTTGCTGCGAAGCGGCCAACAGGTCGCGAATGTTGATCAGGATTGCAAGTATTCCGCAGACAGCGACGGCGGCGGAGCCTCCGAGCAAGAAACCGAGAACGATGCCGAAGAGGCCGAAAATCTGATAGCTGGCGGCCATGGCGGCCAGAATGAGCATCACGGCCAGAAGGGCATTGAGAAACGCGATCGAGCTTGCGAGAGAGCTGTTGATCTTCTGTACGAGTTCCATGGCCGCTGATTGTAGAGCAGGCGGCCAGCCGCCATCAAAAGAGGCCGTTGAGAAGCTGAAAGCTACCGCGAAATGTTGCGGCCCCAGGTTGAAGATCGAGGCGTTGCGGCAGACGGCGAACAGCAGCGAGTGAGCGGCTGCGGGGAAGGCGCAGCACAGCTGCGGGACTTGACGTAATCGGAGAAGAGCACGCATGTCAGAACTCGAGCTGGTGGCTGTCTCGTTCGTCGATGGCGGTGTTGACGGCGTTGTGAAGGAGTCTCGACAGCTTCTCGTCGAGCAGCATCATCTTGGTGATGCAGTGCGTGGAACGAAGGCACTGCACGCCGTCGAGGCGATCGAGGGTATCGTTGACGGATTCGAGAATGGCTGCGGCTTCGGGGTGGCTCATGACTGAAGTCCTCCTGGAAGTAGGGATTGGGAGCTTTCCGCTCACAGCTACCTGGCGGAAAGCGGAGAATCCATCGAGGGGAAAGGACTAGGGCCGGATTTCGGACCGCACCTTCATCAAAATCTTTCCAAGGCGGTTTTCGCCTTCTCCCCGGCAGACTCCCCAAAACCGGTCGCCCCAGGTATTTCCTTCAATCAGCTCGGCCGTTCCGGTAGCGGCCAGCCGGCGGCGAAGGTACGCATCCTCGAACTTCGCCCGCACAATCGAAAGCATCACCTTCTCCTTCACGGCATCCCAATCCTCGCGGATGGCGATCCTGCGGCCCATTCGCTTGGCCGCTCCGGGGCTCGGGGCGTTACGGATCATCACGCGCTCGTCAGGACGGCTGCATTTGGCGGCCTGATAGGCGTGCTCGGCGGTCGCATAGCGCTCTCCCTCCCACAGCAGCGGCCGCGGGAAGAAGTTCGACAGGAACCGATACGGTCCGGCGAAGCGCTCGATGGCTTGTGGCGGGGGAAGAGCTGCGGCTGGTAGGCGATTCATCAAAGGAGTCCTCCTGGCATGTCGGAATTGGAGCTTCCCGCTCACTGATGGTTGGCGGGAAGCGGAAACGACGGCCAGAGAGGCGGTGGGAAAGCAGCCGGCAAGAGATACGTGCGGAGCAAGATTCCGGCCAGCATCTCCCGGATCCAGTCCGAATCCGGGGGTGCTGGGGGTCCAGTGGCTTGGAGAAAACGCCTTGTGAGGCCTCTCAGCGCACGTTTTTTCGAGCCGCCGCCCCGCCGCGGGCTCGAACACGAGAAAAGGCGGGGCCTTGCGCCCCGCCTAGAACCCGGTGCTCAGTGAACGTCCCAAGCGGTTCCGTTTCCGATAGGGACGCCACCTTCGATGACATCGGGCGTCTCGGCATTCGGGATGCTGGTAGTGGTCATCATTGAACTTCTCCGGTAAGCCTAGCACCCCGTCACGACGCTCTCAGTCCTGTTTGGTGATGGTTCTGACCGCGTCCAGACTGATCATGGCGATCACCTGGTTAAGGGCATGGAATTCGACCACCGTGCCATTGAGACTGAAGTGGACGGCTTTGATTTCCTTCACCTCGCCATCTTTGTATGTCACCAAGTACGTGTTCATGGGAATCTACTTCGCGGAGCAGTGTAGCACGACCACGCACTTTTGAAGCACTACGCAAAATAGACGGGGAGTGTACAGGAAATAGCGGTATCCGAGCGTCTGGCGGGGCGCAGCGTGCGTTTCGCAGAAAAAAGGCCCATGGGGATACTCAGGGGGCTCAAGCGCGCTCCTGCGCGTTGTGGGCGCCGGTTCTGGTGTTCGAGCAAGAGCTTGGTTCCGAAAGGAACGAAAAAAGGCGGGGCTTGCGCCCCGCCTCATAACGGCTTGCCGTCAGGACTGCTGTTCGCTGTTCTGGTCGGCGCCGTGGCCGTTGGCGACCTCGAAAATCTTGGTGTGCGCCTGGTCGGCGACCTTGGCGAGGACCAGCAGGTCGTCGCGGCCGAAGCTGGAAGTGGACTTCCAGTTGCCCTCGGCATCCTTGTAGATGCGCGAGAAGGTGACGTTGTAGCGAACGGCGCCGGATTCGGTCTGGTTGGGCCAGATGGCGGCCTTGACCGCTCCGACTCGAACTTCTGCTACGGGCTTGTTGCTGGACATGATGGTTAAATCCTCCTGGGTAAAGTGTTGGGAGCTTTCCGCTCACCCTCGATTGGCGGAAAAGCGGAGAACACGGACAGGAGGACAAGCGCAGCGATGTCATGTACGCAACGTCCTGCCCGAGCGTGTGAAGAGTGCGGGCAAGCCGCGGTTTCGCTGGCCGGCCAGTGGTGTCGTCGCGTCACCTGGGAAGCGGTTGCATCTACGGGGGTGCGAGTGGTCTTGCGGTTCGGCTTGCAAGAACCGGTGTGGTGAAACGTCAAAGAGTGACGATTGCTGCAGTTCGCGTACATCATGAGGGTGTATTTCGTTGGCGATGAAAGCGTCTGGTCAGCGAAGAAAGACGATCGAGAAAGCGACGAAACGTTGATGCGGGAGAATGGCAAGTTACAGGAGCAAGGCGGCGCCGGGCATGGCGTTGTGCTCAACGCCGTCGAGGATGCGTCCGCCCGCTTTCGGCGTACGTCCTCCCCACTGTTTGAAGAAGAAGGCGACGTTCTCGCGCTCGCAGAGATCTCTGACGGCGATGACCCAGCGCCGTTCCATGGGCCGGGCATGGGGGCCGCTCTCGCCGCCGACGATGACCCAGGAGATTCCCTCGAGGTCGATCTCGCCCAGGGGAGAGAGAAGCGGCTCGATCGAAAGGAAGCGGACCGCCGCCGGCGCCGCCCGAAGATGCCGGATCCGGACGGTGGCCGTACGGTCTTCGACGGAGACGCCGCACCAGATATGGCGGGGAGCTTGAGCCCGGCCGTAGCGGCGCTCGAGATAGCGCTTCATGAGCGAGCTGCGCTTGGTGAGCACCTGGAAGACGTGCCGCTCGGCCGATTCCATGGTGTCAAAGACGCGATCGATGAACCCGGTGGGGATCTCCTTATGGAACAGGTCGCTCATGGAGTTTACGAAGACCATGCGGGGCCGCTTCCAGGAAAGCGGCTGGGACAGCCTTTCAGGGCGCAAGGTGAGGTCGAAGCCGTGCTCGAAGGGATGGCCGGGCACACCGCGGAAGCGCTCGGCCAGGCGCTTGGCGTAGCAGTGGTCGCAGCCGCGTGAGATCTCGGTGCAGCCGGTGACCGGGTTCCAGGTCGTGTCGGTCCATTCGATCTTCGTCATGACACTATGGAGGGCTTCTAACTACCAGGCATGTTGAGCATGAAAATGGCGAAGACCGCGGCCAGGATGGCAATGAAGGATATCTGAAGATGGAAAACCCGGTTGCGGGGGACCGGAGAGCGAGCCTGAAGTCTTCCAGACCGGGAAGCTCTTGCCAATTCGAGGACGGTGATGATGAACGTGAACGCGACAAGCCCCACCGACATGACGAGAACGACGAGGACCATTCGCCGGGTCGTGAGGAGCTTGGAGAGAGAGCCGGTACGGGGTTGGGGAGAGCCGGGTGACGACGCATCGGAAGCGGTCAGCAGATCAGCTCCGCGCTTGGCGATCTTGTATGCCTCATCTTCAGAGAAGCCTTCGGCCACGAAGGCTTTGCGGATCGCACCGAAAACCCTTGCGTCGATGGGACGATCAGTCGGCATTGCTTATTCCCGCCGGTCCTGCTCGCGGTGGTCCTCGGGTGCGACACAAGAGCAATCGGGAGAGCAGCGAGGCTCCTGTTCGGCTACAGCGATGATGAGATTGCCGATACCACTGCCCAGGGCGGAAGCCATGAGGACGAGCAACAACAGCGTGAAGAACTGACGTAGTGTGCTGTTCATGAAGGCATCTCCTCATTCGGCGGCAAGGCGGTTCAAGACCCCGTAGAGCACGGCGGCGAGAAGCACGAAGCCGATCAGGATTGCTACGGTGGCGATGCTCAAGAAGGTGCAGAGGGAGTCGAGCCTGACTGAGAGTTGGTCCGTCTGCCGGTCGATGCTGCGGCAGAGTCCGCGGCGCAAGGCATCGATGGCGGTGTTGTCGAGCGGAGAGTTCAAACGGGTTTCTTTCTCAGCCTCCGAAGATGGTGAAGTCGATGACGACGGCGGCGGCCACGAGCAGGGCGCGGCGGGTCTCGTCGAAATGGGGCGGGAAGTCGATGCGGTAGCTGTGGCGCTCCTTGATCGAGCCGCGCAGCAGGCCGAAGAAACTCTGGCTTACGCCGCCGGGCCCGGCATGGTCGTCGAGGAGGTAGTTCAGTCCGCGGCGATGGCGGAGAGCGCCTAGCGGCAGCTCCTCGGCGTCGAACAGGTCGAAGCGCTGCGAGAAGCGCTCGAGGCGGCCCTGGACGCGCCCCAGGGGGGCGGCTGTCGAGGCATCGGCCACAACGGCCCGGGCGAGCCACCAGCGCGTGGGCGATTGGACGGTGAACAGGTTCCGATCGCTGTCCAGGTCGTAGAAGACGATCTGGTAGGGGCGCCGGGAACCGAGGAAGTGCCCGGACCAGACGGGGTCGTTGCGTTCACGGGCGGCGTAGAGCGGCTCGCCGCCGGGGCCGCTGACGGTGTAGTGGTTGCGTTCCTCGTAGCCCCAGATGATTTCACCTGCGAAGTCGAGCTGTGTGAGGCGCGCCTGAGGGATGTTGCGCAGGGGGGTGAGAGGATGGCTCACGGGGCCTCGCTGACGGCGCGGTCGGCTCTCAAGTACGAGACGCTGAGGCCGATGGGGTTGACCAGCACGTACTCGGTGGGGACGGTGTCGAGGAAGTGGAAGCGCAGCTCGGCGCTCCATAGCTCGCGTCCCAATTCCGTGCCCCGGCGCTGATAGATCAAGGTGTAGGTGGCGATGGCGGTGAAGGGCGGCTCCTCCGAAGGCGTGATGCGCAGCGTCAAGTCTTCCATGACGATCTCGGCGGCCTGGCCGGCGATGACGGCGGCGATGTTCTCCGAGTCGGTGGCGCTGGAAGTCTGCGCAAGCTCGCGGCTCAGAAAGTACAGGCTCCGCGTCCAGGCCTCCCGCACGCCGCCCCGACGGCGCTCGTAGTGGTCGCGGACGAAGCGGGCCAGGAAGAACTTGGTGACGGGGGAAAGCGGGTCCTTGTCGAACTCGAGCGCCTCGTAATCGACGACCTCGGCGCGGCCGACGTCATCGACGCGGACGAACAGCGGCTGGGGCTCGTGCCCAGCGCTGCGCAGCCAGCCGATCGAGGTGATGAGCAGCATGACGATCAGCGCTCCGACGATCCAGCGCAGGGTGCGCGCGGCGGAGGCGTGCGCCGCCCAGGCCTCGGCGAATTCGCGGACGTTCTCTTCGTTCATGAAAGGTTAACCTCCTGCGGCTTTGCCGGCGACTTTACTCACCGCCGCGCCGCCCTTGACGGCGCCCGCCACGCCCATGGCGGATCCGATGACGCCGCCTCCCGGCGCTTGTCCGGTCACCAGGCCGCCGGCGATCTCGGGGATCTTGAAGGTGGCCAGCAAGGCGGTGAGCATCGCCAGCACGAAGGTGATGGACCAGATGATGAACTCGCCGATGCCGGTGCCGGTGGGAGAGGTAAGCTGCTGCAGGGCGGCCGCGATGGAGTCCACGTTGGCACGCTGCTGATATTCGTTGCCGACGGCCATGATCAGGCCGATGGTGATGCGGAAAACGCCGGCGGCGATGGCGGCGTAGAGGGTGTAGGTGATCAGCATCCGAAACCAGCTCCAGAACAGGAAGCTCAACGGTCCGAACACCAGCCAGGGAATGAACAGCGGGCCGATCAGGGTGAGCAGCGAGATGGCGAGCTGCGAGAAGATTACGAAGCTGTAGCCGATCAGAACGGTGATCAGGGCCAGAATGGCGGTCGCCGAGATCGCGAACAGGAACATGAGCTGGCGGCTGCCGCTCATGAGGCCGGTGAGCATTCCCAGGCCGTAGTACTGGGTGGCGTTGTCCGATACCGTGTTCCAGACATTCTTGAGATAGGCTTGCAGCCAGTTCCAGGAGTCGCTGCCGGTGTCGGCGACGATGATGCCGTTGAGCCAGGCGCCCTGGTTGACGATGATCTGGGGGAAGGTGAGCCCGAGGCCGGGAAACGGCGTGTCGTAGAACTCCAGTATGCCGCGAGGGATCGACAGGAAGATGACGAGCCGGACGATCTCCCAGGCGTTCCAGCCTTCGCCGGAGAAGGCGATGCGCAGGCCGGTCCAGGAGACGACGATCGTGGACAGGCCCAGCCAGAGCGCGTTGCCGGCGTCGAGAAGCGGACTGCTGGCGGTGGCCATGAGCTCGCGGGTCAGGTTGTCGAGAACGAGCTTGAAGTCTCCGGGTTCGCTGAGGGTCGGTGTGACGGCGAGAAGCATGGATCAGTGAGTGCGCAACGGGCGAATCAGTTCGTGGGAAGCACCGGGGTGTAGAGCGATTGATCGAAGGCAGCCGCGTCGAAGTTGGATTCATAGTCGGTGATCGAGTCCTGAAGTTCGGTCCGGATGGCCAGGCCCTGCTGCCGAAGCTGCCCCTCGAGGATGGTGCGTTGATGATCGAGATCTAAAGCGCGTACTTGTGCTCTGAGATCAACTTCGAGCTGTTTCGCGGCAATATCGCGGGTGGAAGAGGCCACCGCGATCTGGCGGTCGAGCTGTGCGCCGAGCCCCTGGGTGGTTTCGTTGTTCTGGTTGGAAGCGGTGGCTTCGATGGCGCTGAGGAACTCGCCGGCTTCGGCGATGACGATCTGCGCGTCGTATGAGGCGTTCCGTATTGCTGTACGCCTGGCGGTGGCCTCCCGGTGGGTGTCGAGCACCTGCTGGATCACCGTGCGGTCCTCGCCCGCGTAGGCGTCCCTCACGTTGGGCAGGGTGGGCCAGGCGTTCTGCTCGTTGGTCCGGCGGTCGTTGAGCTGCGCTTCGACTTGAGTGAGGGAGAAATCGGTGACGAGCGAGCTGGCGTTTTCCCCGAGCTCGTAGGCGTCGCCGGTCAGGTCGTCCCACACTCCGGTGAGCGTGGCGACCTGCCCCAGCAGGGCGTCCTTGGCCGTGGTCATTTCGCTCAGCGTGTCGCCTGCCAACCGAACGGTCTCGATCAATTGGGCGACGGCCGAGATATCGATGACGGGCCAGGCGGCCTGTCCGACTCCCATCAACAGCAGCGCCATCACGATGAGCAGGCTCAGCCTGCGGCCGCACCTTGGGGGGTGCTGGGGGTCCACCGCATCGGAGATCGCCGCTCCTGCGGCTTCTGAGCGCGAGTTTTTCTCGGGATCCTCAGCGGATCGGGACGCAACCGGGGAAACGGGGTTGATTCGGTCGGATTCTGTCGGGTGGGTCATGCAGGCCTCCTGGGAACGAGAAGATCGGAAACGAAATAGACGCGGATGCGGTGTCCGGCCCGAATGGTGATGGTGGGCAGCCGGTTCAGATAACGGCTCATGATGGCGCTGGCGGATTCTCCCAGGCTTCGGCCGGCCTCCATCCGCGCGGCCTGACCGGCCGGCACGTTGAAGCCGAAGCTCTGCGTGTTGCGCAGCGTCAGGCCGGAAATCACGCCGACCGCGCCGGCCGCGCCGAAGGTGGCGAGGTAGTGGCGGTTGACCTGGTCCTTCAGACCGGCTTCGCCGGCCTGGGAGAGTCCGGCGAAGCTCATCCGCAGGTTGTAGCCGTCGAAGATCAGGCGGTCGAAGGTGACGCTGAGACGGGCCTGGTCCAACCCCTGCACGGCCTGCGCGCGGCCGACGAAGCGGGCCCCGCGCGGGATCAGGATGCGCTGGCGGTCGCGCGACCAGAAGGGAGTCGATACGCGGGCGATCGCCGGTCCGGGGGCGTCGCCGCGAATCTGCGTCACGAGCACGGCTTCGATCCACTGCCCTCCCTCGATGCGCTCCCAACCGCGAGCGGAAGAGGGCCGCCGGGTGGCGGCGACCAGATCGCTTTCTTCAAGCGCCCGCTCCGCCGGCGTTGCCGCCGGCTGCGGAGCGGGTTGCGCCGGCGCCAGCTCCGCTGGTTGTGGAGCGGCGGCCGGCGGGGGAGTGGTTTCAGGCTCGACCAGTAGCGGTATTGCCTGCATATCCTCGGCGCGGAAGCTGAGAGCGACCGGCGAGGACCGCAGGCTCATGTCCTCGCGCTGGATTCTTTCCAGCCGGATGCTCTGCTGGAGCTCTTCCTCCGCAGTGAGGTCCTCCTGGCGCGCGGCGGCGATGGCCCTGCGGTTCTCGGCGGCCTCGGCCTCGAGCTCGGCCTGCTCGCGCAGGAACCGCTCTTCGGCCTGGCGGGCGCGCTCGGCGGCATCGCGCTTGCGGCGCTCGGCTCTCGATTGCTCGATGGCGCGGCGATTGGCGGCGGAGTCGATCTCCTGATCGCCTCGCTCGACGGCCTCCGGACCGGCCGGCGGCGGCAGCTCCGGCGCGGCGGCCATCTGATCGGGACCGGCTTCCTCGCCGGGAGCGAGCAGGATCACGACCGCCATCATCAACGCAAGCACGACCACGCCGCCCTTGAACACCAGTCCCCTGGGAGCGGTCCCTTCGGGCTCGGCGACGCGGTTACTGATCCAGTTCGGAAGAAGGTTGGGGAGCTTGAGTTTCATCCTTCACCTTGGGCGTGGCAAGAGAGATGCGGCCGCGAACGAGTTGCGGATCGGGCTGCGCCGGCGGTTGCTCGCGCCACCACTTCGCGCGCTGCTTGCCGATCTGGAAGTGTCCGTCCTCGAGCACCCGGTTCACGATGAAGAGTCCATCGGGCGTGAGGTCGTAGGCGACCAGCGAGGGCTTGCCGTCGCGCTCCTCGTACAGCGCCGGCGCTTCCGTGGCATGGCTTCTGACATAGGTGAAGCGGCCGTCATGCCACATGCCGGCGATCTGGAAGGGGTTCTCGGCGGCCTTCTTGTCGAGGCGGTACTCGAAGCGGATCAGGGTGGGGTAGGTCGAGCGGAACTGGTCGATCGCCGATTGCATCCGCTGCTCGGCGCGCTCCCAGGCCGTGCGGGCGTTCTCTTCCGCCCGCCGGGCCGCTTCCTGGTACACGGCAACGTCCATGCGGCTGACGTATTTGGGTTCATGAAGGACCGGCTTGGTGCTGCCGGGGGCTTCCTCTTCGATCATGGCCGCAGCGTAGTCGATGTAGACGACCAGGTCGGGCTCGGCGTTCTCGTTCTCGGTGACCTTGAAACTGTAGATGTTGCCGGACTCACAGACCAGAACGATGTTGGTGGTGGCGGCTTCCTCTCCGGGCTTGAGGTAGGCGACGTTGGCGGAACCGGTGACGGCCCAGGTGGTGGTGTCGCCGGCGACGTAGTCGAGGATGTTTTCCGAAGGCGGCAGAACGATCACGGTGGTGTGGCGCACCCGAGCCTGGATGGGAATGTCCTGAAGCAAATCCTCCAGGTGAATGCGCTTGGCGGCCTCCGAAGAGGCCGCCAGCAGGAGCAGGGAAAGACTCAGAACGGCGAAGCGTTTCAATCCGAGTGTCATAGTCGTGTGACCTTCAGCGACTAGAAGCTGTCGCATCCCGCCGCGAAGGGGTCCTGCTCGCATAGCTCGTCGGTCTCCTCGGCGTAGCAGTCGATGGCGTCGGCATCGGCCTGGCTCCAGTGCAGAGTCCCATCGCAGGCGGTGTACTGCGGATCATCCTGCGGCCGATCAATCGTTGGCGGATCACAGCTCACGGCGTCGGCTGCCGCCTGGGTGCTGTGTTTGCCGCCTTTGCAGTCGAAGTATTCGACTTCTGGTGGCTGAGTACAACTCACGGCATCTGCAGCGGCCTGGGAGCTGTGCATCGAGCCGTCGCAAGCCTCGTAGGTGTCGGGCGGCTTACCGCCGCCTCCTCCTCCATTACCGCCGCCGCCTCCTCCTCCACTGCCGCCATTACCTCCGCCGTCACTGTTGTCATCACCGCACAGCCATGAAATCGTGCAGCGGGGAGTCGGTTTGTTTGTCGGACGTGGCGGGGGGGCGCAGCTGACGGCGTTGGCTGCCGCTCGGGAGGCATGCTTGGAGCCGTCGCAAGCTGTGTAGAGAACCGGTGTGCAACTGACGGCGTTCGCCGCGCTGCGAGAGGAGTGCTTGGAGCCGTCACAGGCGGTGTAGAGAACCGGTGCGCAGCTGACAGCATTCGCCGCACTGCGCGTGGCGTGCTTGGAGCCGTCGCAGGCGGTGTAGCGAAGCGGGTTCTGGCGGACCGGGGGGTTCCTGTCGCAGTTGACGGCGTTCGCCGCGCTGCGAGAGGAGTGCTTGGAGCCGTCACAGGCGGTGTAGAGAACCGGTGCGCAACTGACGGCATTCGCCGCACTACGTGTGGCGTGCTTGGAGCCGTCGCAGGCGGTGTAGCGAAGCGGGTTCTGGCGGACCGGCGGCTTGCTGTCGCAGTTGACGGCGTTGGCTGCGGCCCGCGAAGCGTGTTGGGTGCCGTCGCAAGCGGTGTAGAGAACCGGTGCGCAACTGACGGCGTTCGCCGCGCTCTGTGTAGGGTGCTTGGAGCCGTCGCAGGCGGTGTAGAGGACCGGATTCGGGACGCGCTGGGCCACCACGGGCGGCCCGGGGTCCGCCACGCAGTTCGCCGGCAACCCGAAGGTCACGCTCTTGGCACCGAGTCCGCCCCAGCCCCGGACGTAGTTCTCGAATACGCCCATCTCCGCCTTCAGGCTCTCGGCGCGGCAGGCCGCGACCGTCTCGCGGGATTTCTGCTCGACCTCGCCGGCGCTCGGCGAGTTGGGGTGATGCCGCCGCTTCGCCTTGTTCAACTCGGCGCGGTAGACGTGATCGAGCGTCCCGGTCCGCAGGTGACTCCCCCAGCGCTCGCCGTAGGCCACGATGTCAGCGCGGTTGTCGTAGCGCTGATCGACCGGGTCGGGATCGATGGCGGCGGCCGGGATCACCGGCCTATTGCCCGATTGCTCCAGCGTGGACCGCTGCGCCAGGCCGTCCTGTTCCCAGCGGAAGGCTCGCAGCGTATCGCCGCGCCGCGTCAGCGCCCCGTGCGCCCAGAAGTTGGCCTGGGGAACGTCGCCGCCCCAGTATCGGGCCAGCTCCTCGGCCAATCGCTCGGCTTCCTCCGATTCGGCCACGGGATGGTCCGACGGGGACCAGTCGGTTTCCAGGTGCTTGACGTGTTCGGGATCGTTCGCCGCGATCTTGGCAAGCTCCTCGTCGCTCCACCAGGCCGCAAGCCCATCGGCGGGCTCCTTGACAAGAATCCAATAGCCGGATTCCTCCCCCTGGGCGGGAACGTGCTTGAGCGCGATCCAGCCGGCCGGAATGGCGGCGGCCGTGATGCCCGCCAGGGCCATGAACACAACTACGAATCGAGAGATACTCCGTATGTACGTCATGAGGGAAATGGTCCCATCGAATCGGAAATCTGACAAGCCGATTGTGGTAGTTTCGAGGGGCGAGAAAGCGCGGAAAAGGCAACGCCGGCAAGCGCCGGTACGTCTAATTGATATGTCAAGGTTCGCCTGGGTTCTGCTGCTGTTGCAGATCGTCGCAGCGCCTCTGTCGGCGCAGGAGTTCAGCGGTCAGGTGGGGCGCATCGACGAGGCGCTGCTCGGCATCGACTGGTGGAAGCTCCGCCAGGGAGAGTTCCCGATCCTGCCCGTCGAGGGAGTGCGAGTAAGCGTGCTCGACTGCGAGGCTGACTGTCCGGATCCAGTCCATTCAGATCCGGCCGGCGGCTTCCGGTTCGACGAGCTGGCCTCACCCGCACGGCTGCGCTTCGACCCTCCCGAGTGCGCCGCCGATGATCCGGAGTGCGAGCCCCTGCAGCCGCGCGAAGTCGAGCGGCAGTCCGGGGCCCGCACCGCGATGGGAGCGAAGTGGCCTGATCTGGTGGTGGACGTGATGCAGCGATTCATGCCTTCGGTCGCTGACGCGATCTATGTCAAGCGCGAAGGCGAGATTCCATCAGCTTCAGGCGCGAGCGGAGCCGCGAGCGATGACGTGGTATGGGTCACCGGCCGTCACGGTTGGGAGCCGTTCCAGGAGTTCACTACTTTCGTTCATGAACTGACCCACGTATTCGAACGTCGATTACGATGGGCCTGCTTGCGAGAGAATCGGGACATCGACGGCTGGGTGCTGCAGGAAAGCTGGCTCGAAGCCTACGATGCCGACCGCGACCGGCTGGAGAGACTCGGCATGGCATTGCGCGAACCGGAGGGATACAACCTGACGGGCTACCGGAGAGGGCTCGAAACGCTGGCCTGGTTCGCGGATTTTTATCTCAGACCGGATCACATGGTACTTGAGTGGCGCAAGGATCATGACTCGCCGCAGTTCATGACCCATGCCGAGTTCGAAGAGTATGCTCCGAATCGGCACGACTGGTTCGAACGCATGCTGTACGGCCGCAGCATCGAGCGGCGGAGCTACCTGCAAGCGCATCCAGGGGCGACGACCTGGCCGGGGATGTGCGAGCCTCCCGAGCGGATGGCGTGGGCGCTCGACCGGCTGCCGCCGCTGCCGCAGTTCTCCAAGCAAGCTCTTGACGATCACAAGGTTCCAGCCGGCTTCAAGTGCGGCGCCCTCGATCTGCTCGATCTCTACTGAACATCAAAGCGATCGCTCCGATCGGTTCCCCCAAACGCCGAACCTGCCACCGCCTTTCTCTCTCCCAGCGTGTGGGACAAGGCGGCATGCAGTGACGCCTTGAGACGACTCGGCGCGGCAGGCCGCGACGAAACCGGAGAGGACTGCCGCGTGCGGCCTCTCCGCTCTCATCAGGGTTTGCGGACGCGCGAACGCGGCTTGCCGCGTCCTCGAGGAGCAGTCTTGCTGGTGCGATTGTCTCCAGCGGTTGGCTGATCCTGAGCCTTCGCTTTGCGGCGAAGGTAGGCGGCGTGATTATGCTGTTTGCGTCGGCAGGTCTTGCACAAGGGAGACTGGCTTCCCTTGCCGTTGGAAGGAAGCTCGGCGGAGCACTCGGCGCAAAGCCGGGTTGAGTCGTGCGGGTTGAGAGCTTGATCCATGATGCGTCTGGCTGCGCTGTCGCCGTTGTCGTCCATCGGCGGCGCTTCCCAAGCAACTGAGCAGTCGTAGTCCTGCCGGTTGCGGTCGTAGCTGTTGACCTGAAGAACCTGGCGCACGCCACGTCGGCCGTCGAGCGAACGCTGAAGGTGAATGACGTACTGCACCGCGAGCGCCACGTGCTCGCAGATCACGTCCCACGGCGGGGCTGCATCGGATTGCAGGGCGCAAGTAGCAAGCCGTGTCAAGGCGGCTCGTGCGGAGTTGGCGTGGACGGTGGAGATCGAACCGCCGTGGCCGGTGTTGAGGGCTTCGATCAGGTCTTGCGCTTCCTCGCCTCGAACCTCCCCGACGATGAGCCGGTCCGGACGGTGGCGAAGAGCATGGCGAACGAGTTCGCGAATGGTGACGTTGGGGCCTTCCTCTTCTTTGCGCGAGATCTTGGATTCGAGCCGAAGGCAGTTGGGAGCGGGAATGTGAAGCTCGCGGGTGTCTTCGATGCAGACGATCCGCTCCTCTTCGTTGATGAGCGAGGCGAACGCGCTGAGCATCGTGGTCTTGCCGGTTCCGGTCCCCCCGGAAATGATGATGTTCTCGCGCTGGCTGAGAGCTCTGGAGATGAGAGTGAGGACTTCAGCCGGAATCGATCCGGTCTCGACGAGCTTGGCGGCGGTCCAGGGACGGCTGCCGAAGCGGCGGATCGAGAGAGCGAAGCTCTCGGTGATCGGCGGGCAGGCAATGGCGACGCGGGAGCCGTCCGGCAGGCGGGCATCGACGATGGGAGATTTCCTGTCGGCGTCGAACCCCAGGGGCCGAGCGATGCGCTTGACGAAGGTGTCGATCATCCTCTCGGTGAACACCTCGGCCTTGGGCGCCTTGTCGGTGTAGACGGGGTAGAGGCAGCCTTCCTTCTCGAACCAGACCGAGTCGGGAGAGTTGATCATCAGCTCGGTGACGGAGGAATCCTCGAACACCTTCCGGAGCCGCTTGGGAAGGGCGGCCAGCACTACGTCGAGAGACAGGCTCATATCAATCCTCGATCGCGCTGGCGCCAGTAGCCGAGATCACGAGGCAGGTAGTGAGGCTTGAGGTAGCAGCGCCTTGCGGACAGGTTCTTCTTGCCGTCGTAGGGCAGCACGATGGCCTGTCCGGTGTCGAGCTCGGCGAAGGCCTTCGGCCGAAACAGCGGCTCCATGCGGTCCTGGAAGGACTTGGAGACTCCGAGCGAGGACTTGCCTCCTCCGGGCGCCCCGCTGAACAGCGAAATCCCGGCCTTCGGCGTGGACTCGTTGATCGAGTAGGCGGTCTTGAGCACCTCGACCTGGCCGCACATATCGGAGGCGATGCGGGCGGAGGAATCGTCGCTGAGCGAGAGGAAGACCTTCGTGCGCAGGTTCTGGAAGAGGGTGCGCCAGGCTTCGCCGCTGCCGGTGACGGAGCGCAGCGAGGAAATCGACTGCGTGGCGACGATCGGGATGCAGCGAGACTGCCGGCTCAGGCCGAAGGCTTTCTCGTCGCCGCTGGGATCGGCCTCGCCCACGGTGGCGAACGACTGATACTCGTCGCACAGGAAGATGGCGGGACGAAAGAACTTGCTGGGTTTCTCTCGCATGTCGGCGGGGCGCCGCAACAGCGCGCCGAGCCAGCTCTGCTTGAGCATCACGCCGATTGCCCGCGCCAGGGCGGCATTGGATGAAACCGGCATGTTGAGGCAGATCACCTTGCCTTCCTCGATCAGCAAGCTGAGCGAAGGCAGAGGCTGCAGCCCGGCGAATTGCGTCTCGTCCTCAGGGGCCTGGTCGGGAGCGGTCATGATCAGCGGTTCGTGCTTGGGCTTGGGAGGACAGAAGATGCGGGCGACTTCCGGGGTGTCGAACAGGCCCAGGAAGACGGAGATCCCTTCGACGATCGAGGTGCGCAGCTTGGTGTCGATCTTGGTCCAGTCGAACTGATACCAGCGCCGGACGGCCTCGATGCGCTTCAGCCGGGGCGAGGAGACGGGAGCAGGCGGGGTGACGGTGCGGCAGTCGATGCCGAGATCGCCGAGAACCTTGACCAGGTTGGAGTCGGCCACGGTGGACTGCTCGTTGTTGGGCTCGTCCTTCCATTCCCAGTTCTTGAACTTACGGCTGTTAGCGGCAACTACCCACTTCTTCACGACGATGCGAGGCTCGGGCTTGGGCGGCGCAGCTTCCTGGTAGGCTTTTTCGATCTTCTCGCCGAGCATTTCGGGATGGATGGCGCAGTTGTACACTTCCTGGAGGGTTACCCAGCCTTCGGTGACGAGATACAGCTCGATGATGTTGCGGACGAGGTTGGTGGAGGCCTGCTGCCAGAAGGGCTCCTTGCCGCGGCCGAAGAGCTGGTTCATCAGCGAGGCGATGGTGTACGCCAGCGAGTAGGAATCCATCCAGTCGGCATCCAGGGGGTTCCACTGCCAGTGGCTGTTGAGGCCGATTTCGATGTAGTCGCCGCCTCGGCCGTGCTTACCGAGCAGGTCGCGGATGGCGTAGCAGAAGTCGCCCTTGACTTCGAGGACGAGGCCGGCCGCCTTATGGTCGGAGTCGTCGGACTGCCAGGAGAAGAGCTGCTCGGCGAAGGGCTGCATGCAGGCGGAGGTCTTGCCGGTCCCCACGGCGCCGACGACGGCGACGCCGGTGAAGAGGCCCTTCTCCGACAGCACCAGCCAGTCGGGTTGATCCGACTCGACCGGTCTGGTGGGGTGATGGGTTTCCCCGACGACGAGCGAGATGGACTTGTCCTTGGGGGAAGCCGGCCAGCGCGGCAGCGAGCCCCGGCCGCCGCTGCGGTTGCCGATGCCGGCGAACCAGATTTGCCACATCGACACGAGCAACGCTCCGCCGACGCCGGCGGCCGCCCAGGGCGCGAGATAGTACCAGACAACGATGAGGGAGAAGAGGAACGGGTCGTTGAGCTCGATCAGATCGAGGAACGGGTTCACGCCGGAGGCGGGGAACGGCTCGAAGCGCCAGCGCGAGAGGGAGAGAAGGAAACCGGCGATCCAGGGAAGGGCGAACTTCATGCATACAGGATGCCAAGCAAACGCGAATCGGGAAAGCGCAGCGGACCGGTTCGAGAGGGAGAGAACGGCGGCCTATTCGCCGCAGAAACAGGAGATTCCCCCCTCGTCCATGCCGTCGATCAGAACGAGCTGGGGGTCTGGAATCCGAGCTTCCTCGAGAAGCTCCGCATAAGTGTAGCGCTGGGAGAACTGCGCCATCTTGCTGTTGCACAGCCGGCGGCCGTGGGCATGAAGAATGCGCTCTTCCTGATCGATCCACCACTGCGCTCGCGCGGGCTCCTGCCTGATCGTGCGGATCAGGTTGCGCTTGCCCTTGAGGAAGCAGAGGTCGCAGTTGCCGAGCCGCGAAGGGATGCCGAGATCGAACGGGCTGCGCTGCCAGAACTCGTCGACCATGCGCTTCGTCACTCTGGCGGAGACCAGGGGGTACTCGGTCCGGCATTCCTGCATGAGCGCCTTGCGCCAGCGCCGGGGCTCGTCCCAGCGAATGCCGAGAACGTCGAAGTGCTTCTTCCATCCCAGAGCCCGGCGCGCCCAGCGTTCCGAGGTCCGGACCTTCAGCTCGCTGGTGCATTTGCGAAGAGCGACGGTGGGCAGGATCGAGCCGCTGCGGATCATGGCTTCGAAGGGTTCGCCGTTGCGCGAAGCGCTCTTGAAATCAACGACGCGGTGAGCGTGCTTGGGATCGTGACGGCCTCCCCTGGCGTCCGGACGGAAGTCGTATTCCAGCCAGGTCACATCGACGTTCCACTCTTCGGAGCAGCGCTGGACGAAGACGAGGGTTTCCTCGCGTTCCTTGCCGGTGTTGCAGAAGGCGACGCGGACATGGGAGGGGAGCGATCCGCCGTAGGCCGCGAGGGTGTGAGCGAGGAGATAGGCGGACGTGCGACCTCCGGAGAAGTGAATGATGCGGGGCCGGCCATCTTCGCGACAGCGGTAATCCGAAAGCGCCATTGAAGAGTTCTCCTGTCGATGAGGGTTTGGAGCTTTCCGCTCGCCGCTGCCTGGCGGAAAGCGGAGAACCCGGGTCGGGGGAGAAAAGGCGGAGAAGGGTCGAACAGCGGGCAAGTAAGACGGATTCGTGCGCCGGAGAGTGCGAAACAGACGGAATCAGGCTGAAACGGGGCGTATTCAGTCGGATTCGAAGGGGGGGTACTGAATCCCGGCAAGTCGAAATACTGAAAAATGCTGAAAAATGAACGTGAAAGCGTTTCGTTCAGTGCGGTGCAGGCAGGGTTTCAGCGCAGCGAGAGAGAAAAGCTCGCCAGCGACGATTTCCAAGCGCAAAGCGCGACCAGCCTTCCCGCAGGGATCGATGAAGCGCGTAGCGACCCCCCGAACCTCGGCCCGAAGGGATGAGGCCGTGCCGTATGAGACGGCGAAAGGGGGGGGTCGCTACGCGCACACGAACCCCCCCTGGTTCGACACAGGCGGGGGTGAGTGAAATGGCTTAACTGCTTGAGAAACTGCAAGTTACGAAAAGCGAAAGGGTTTACGTTTAGTGGTTTACGTTAGGGTGTTTTAACGTAAACCAGCAAAACTAGTGACTGAAGGCCGAAACCGGCTCTCGATCCGGTTGCGGCTAAGGCTGATGGCCAAGCTCAGGCTGGTGCCGGGAAACCGATGAGGAATGGCCCGCTTCGCGGGGCTTAGATTCGGCCTGGCGCTCCTCATGGCGGTCGAACTGAAGGATGTAATCGGCCATGCGACCGGCGTCTCGGGCTGCGTAGCGCAACTCGTTGGGGTTCTCCTCGAGAGTCTTGATCCAGGAACCGACATAGGATGCATGAGCGTCGGGATCGTGCGGCAGCCGCAGCATACCGTTGACGGTGACGGAAGTCATCTCCGCGCGCAGCTCTTCCTTGGCGTACTCGGGCGAGCCGAAGGCGCCCTTCATCAGCTCCGACCGATCCAGCCGGCTGGCGTGTCCGGTCCAGTGGCCGAGCTCGTGAAGCGCCGTCGAGTAGTAGGCATCGGGCGAGTGGAACTGCTCCTGCTTCGGCAACACGATCAAGTCTTCCGACGGCCGGTAGAAGGCGCGGTTGCCGCCACGGTGCTGAATGTTCGCACCTGAAGCCCGCAGCAACGCTTCGGCGCGTTCGCACGCCTCCCACTGGTTCGCCTTCTTGAGCTCGCTATCGAGAGAGGGCATGCCCTCGATCTGCTCGGCGTTGAACACCGTGTAGGTGCGGTGGACGATCTTGAGCTTCTCGGGCTCCTCGCCGGCGACGATCGAGCTGCGCACCCTGTCCTCCTGCTCCCGGGTGGGGAACTTCCAGTACTCGACGCCGACCCCCTTCTCGCCCCTGCGGACCTGGGCGCCGATCTTCTTCGCGCCGCGATAGGTGGTCCAGCGGGGATCGGAGTATCCCCGCTCGCCAGCTTCCGAAGCTAGCACGAACGAGTTGAGTCCGCGATAGCGGGTGCCGCTGACGGGGTTGTACGGCGGAATCTCTGAGCCTTCGGGCTTGTCCCATCCCTTCTGCCAGGGAGCGACGCCTTCCTTGAGCTGCTTGATCATCTTCTCGGCCGCCTTCTCGGCGAACTGCCGCGCGCCGCCTTTCCTGAATGTCGTCATGGTGGTGAATTCCTCCTTCGGTCTGTGTGGGTTTGGAGCTTTCCGCTCACCGCTACCTGGCGGAAAGCGGAGAACCCACGCCGGGAGGTCGTCCACACGCGCTGGCTGAGAAAAAACCTGAAAGAGCTTCAGCGGCTGATCGCGGCGGCCATTTCGCGTTCCGGCTGCTGTTGTTGCTGCAGGGCGCGCTGGGTTTGCTGAACCCGCTCGGGCGTGACCTGGGCGATGGAGGATTCGCGGGAGGGCTCGGCCTGCGAGCGCTGCTGCGGGCGGTCGTGCTGGAGCACCTTGTCGGCCATGCGGTCGGCGTCGCGGGAGGCGTAGCGCAGCTCGTTGGGGCTGTTGCGGATGGTTTGCGCCCACTGCGCCTTGTGGCGTTCTCCGGTGGGCTGCTTGGGAAGATGCAGCTTGGAGCAGATCGTATCGGTGGCCATCTCCCTTCGCATGTCCTGGCGAGCGGTTGCGTCGTTCTGCTGGGCTTCGCCCTGCGGCTCGGGGCGGTCTTTCTGCTGCTCGTGTCGGGCGCGATCGGCCATTTCTTTCACGGCCTGGCCGTAGTAGGCTTCGGGAGACTTGAACTTCTCGATGTCGGGGATCACGACGGTGTCGCGGTCCTTGTCGTATTTGGCGTAGTTGTGTCCGTCGGGCGGGTTCTCGATCTTCACGCCGGAGTCCTGGATCATGCGCTCGGCGCGCTCGCAGATTTCGTGCTGCTGCGGCTCCTTGGGCAATTGCTGCTCCAGGGAGGGCATTCGTTCGATCTGCTCGGCGTTGAACACGACATAGGTGTGATGGCTGATCCTGGGCTGCTCCTGCTGCTTGTCGCCGGCAGCGGCGCCGTTGGGGGCGTCCTTGCCCTGGGCATCCTTGGCCTGTGAGGCTTGAGCCTTCGGCGGGAAGCGCAGGTACTCGACGCGGGTGCCGCGCTCGCCTTTGCGGATTTTCGCTCCGACGCGGTTGGCGGTCCGGAAGCTCATCCAGCGGGGATCGTTGTAGCCCTTCTCCTGGGCGACGGATTTCAACTGGATGGCATTGAGTCCCTTGAAGCGCTTTCCGGTTGCAGGATTGAAGGGCTGCAGGTCTGCATCGGAGGCCTTGTCGTAGCCTTTCTGCAGGGACGCTTCGCCTTTCTCGATCTGGCCGGCGTAACGTGAGGCGACCTGTTCGGTGAATTGCCGTGCGCTCTTGCTGTTGCTCCAGTGTTCTTGCGGCATGGTGTTCTCCTTTCGATGGTGGTGTTCGTCGGGGTTGTGAATGATGCGAGAGTGTTCGTCGTTGTTCGGTTTCGGGATACGGTCGGCGATGTGGCGAAAGAGACGCTGGCCGATCGAGCGAACGGTGTTGTCGCGTGCGGTCTGATCGCGTGCGGTTTCGGCCTGGGTGAGCCGCTCGACGGCGGCGGTGTTTCCGAACTCCTGGGCTTGCTCCAGCGGAGTCCCGATCTTTCCGGGCACATGAGCCTTCGGGTCGGCGCCGGCGTTGAGCAAGTGATCGATCGACTTGGTGCAGTTGGCGACGGCGGCTTCATGCAGCGGAGTGTTGCCGGATTCGTCGCGGGCATGCAAGTTGGCGCCATTGACGATCAGCTTGTTGACTGTCTCGTGCGATCCGCAGTAGGCGGCTAGATGCAGTGGCGTCTGGTCGTTGGAGTTGCGGCTGTTGGGATCGGCGCCGCATTTGATGAGGTGATCGGATGCGGCGGGCTGGTTGCACAGAGCGGCATGGTGGAGCGGCGTCATGCCTTGGTGGTTTTGATGATGCTGGTCGGCTCCGCCGTAGAGAAGCGTTTCCGTCATTTCGCCGCTGTGCTTGGCCGCGATGTGCAAAGGCGTGTTGCCGTATTCGTCTTTGAGATTGGGCTTGGCAAGGTGATGGATCAGCCGTTTGGCGCAGTTGATCTTGTTGGTCTGAGCGGTGATGTGAAGAGGTGTGCTGCGATCCTGCAGGGCGGCCATGTCGAGTTTCGCGTCGTGGGCGATCATCGAGTTGAGGGTAGCGAGAGGCTCCCGTTTCAGGAATGGCGATCTGAGGGCGGAGTGCAGCGGGGTTTCACCGGAGGCGTCGCGCAAATTGGGATCGGCTCTCGATAGCAGCAAGCGATGTGCGATCGGTTCGTTTTCGGACTCGACGGCGCGATGAAGTGGTGTTTGCCGCAGATGGTCGTCCTGGACGTTGGGGTCTGCTCCGCCTTTGAGAAGGCGATTGACGGTTTCGTAGTGGCGTGCATCGACGGCTTCGTGCAGTGCGGTGCGGCCGTTGGGATCGCGGGCGTTGGGATTGGCGCCGTCCTTCAACAG
The DNA here is from genome assembly GCA_965204095.1 of Bryobacterales bacterium. GTDB lineage: Bacteria > Acidobacteriota > Terriglobia > Bryobacterales > UBA6623 > JAPPLB01. Next base: position 769,328 of record OZ241991.1, read on the forward strand.
TTCATCGACGCGCTTGTGGTTGCCTGCGGCGGCGCAGAAGTGCAGATCGGCGTTTCGGTCGTAGATATCCTCTTCGGTGTGATGGTCTACGTCATTGGAGGATGTGCGGGGATAATTCCTCGCTTCCTGGTAGGTGGCTACTGAATCTTCGCCGGAATTGCGTGCGAAGGAGCGGGTGTTAGCGCGGAGCTCATACTGAATGATGGTGTCCTTGACCTTCTCGGCGTAGACGGAATCGGGCCGCTCGCGGGGTTGCTGAGCGGTTTCGTAAGGGGTCAGACCGTGGATGTTCTGGATTCTGCTGCTGGCGCCCTGCTGAAGCATGGCTAAGGCGATGTGGTTGGATTCGGGGATGCGTCCACGCGCGACAAGGTGCAGAGCGGTGTTGCCGTCCTTGTCGAGGGCGTCGATATCGGCTCCGGAGTGAACGAGCAGTTCCATCGTATCGATGGGGGAGCGGCTGGTTTCGTTCGGAGAAAGGCCGTCTGCGAGGGAATGAAGAGGAGTGTGGCCTTCGGCGTTGCGAAGTTTGGGGTTGGCATCGGCTTCTAGCAGGCGAGCGGTCAGATCGGGATTCGAGTTTCGAGCGGCGATGTGGAGCGGCGTGTCGCCGCCGTTGTTCTGCGTGGTTATGTCGGCGCCGGCTTCGAGAAGGCGGTTGACGGCTTCGGGTTCCTCAACGGAAATGGCGATCATCAATGGGGTATAGCCGTCGAGATCGCGGGCTTCGAGATCAGCTCCATGACGAAGGAGGCTGTGAATCCTCTGCACGTTGCCGCGATCGGCGGCAATATGAAGGGCGGTTTGATCGAGCTCGCCGGTGGCGAAAACGTCGTTATCGGATTCGGCCATCGCGAGTGACTCCCTCGCTTACGTGCTTGTCGAAGGCGGCCTGCTGCTCGTCGGTCATGATGGCCGCACCTTCTGCGGACACGATGGCTTCGATCTCTTCGAGCGAGGCGTCGGGTGGAACGACGGGAACCGACATGCGTTGGCCGTCCGGTCCGGTGCGTAGCTGATAGGTCAAGGGCTTACTCATCGGTGCTGTCTCCTTTCGTGAACATTGTTCGATGATCTCGATATTTGCGCAATCGTAGAGAGCGGTCCAGGTCGGCCCGTGAGACGCTGTCGGAGTAGACGGCGCGGTCGGCGTCCAGATCCGAGAGGCGGCAGCGAAACAGCAGGTTGCGCGAGTGCGAAGCTTCGTCGTGCCAGCCGATTCCCGGGTCGAGATCCATCGTCCGGGACGAGCAGTCGGCGAACACCGAGCGCAGGGTGCGCTCGGCTCGAGTGAGGAACAACTCCTCGCCGGGGTAGGCCAGGTGGTTGACGTAGAGGGAACCGCCGTCTTCGAGCTTCGAGCGGGCCAAGCGGTAGAACTCGACACTGAGCAGGTGCCGCGGCATCGAGCGCGGATTGGAGAAGGCGTCCACGACGATCGCGTCCCAGCCTCCGGGATCGCCGCGCAGGAAGGCGCGGGCGTCCCGCCCTTCGAACGTCCCGGCCTGGTCTTGGGGAACTTCGAGAAACTCGGCGGCGATCCGCTGCTGCGCCGGGTCGATGTCCACGAAGGTGACATCCAACTCGCAGGGCGCTCCGCGTCCGACGGTCATGCCGGCGGCGCCCAGCACCAGAACGCGCGTCTCGCCCGCTCCGCACAGGGTGCGTTCGAGCAGCTCGGCGTAGTCCCAGCCCAGGTCTTCGGAGTCATGCCGCGAAGCGAGCTGGCTGTTGACCACGAGCGCGCGGGCGCCGTCGTCGAGTTCCACGAAGCGGTAATCGGCATAGGCGTTGCGCTCTACGTATTGGGTGGCCTCGACCCACAGATCGAGGGAAGGCCAGCAAGCGGCGAGGATCAGCACGTGAACCGAAACGCTGCGGTGAGAAACCACCAGCGCGGCCGCGGCGGCAGCGGCCATGACGGAGAAAACGGCAGCTGCGAGCCCCAGCGTGGGCAACAGCAGGAAGGTGGCCGCCAGCGCTCCGGTGACGTTGCCGACCGTGGAAAGGGCAAAGACTCCGCCGGCGCGTTCGGAAGCATCGAGCGGGGCGGCGCAGGCATGAGCGAGCAGTACGCATTCGGCGAGCAGCCAGCCGACCGGCGCGATCCCCACCACCGAATAGGCGAAGGTCTGCAATAGCGGAGCGGCCGGCAGCGTGAAGGCGAGCAGGATGCCGGGTTCCGAGAGCCAGAAGGCCGACCAGAGCGAGGCGGCGGCCAGGCGGCGCGCCAGGCGAGGGCGGGGATCGCCCAGCCTGGCCAGCCGGCCTCCACGGCGGTAGCCGCCGGCCAGCGCGGCCAGGTAGACGGCCAGCAGCACCGAGGTCACGTCCACCGAGGAGCCGGCCCAGGGCGTCAAACGGCGCAGGGCAAGGATCTCGGTTCCGAGCGAGGCCCAGCCTTCGGCCAACAGGACGAAGCCCAGGGCGTAGGGCGAGAGCAGGCGCTTCATCGGCTGTATTCCATGTCCAGTGATTCCCGCGCCCGGGCGACCGTGCGCTTGGCGTAGTCGGCGGGATTGCGCTTGTCAGACCGCGCGGCGGCGAGCTGCTGCTCCAGCTCCTCGTCGGTGACGTTCCCTTCCTTGATCCGGTCCCTGGTCCAGCCCCAATCGTGACCGGACGGGGAAGTATCTCCACCCGAGCGGTGTGGTGAAGAGCTTGCGCGCTTGACGCTTGCCGTCCGGTCCGGCTCCGTGAAAAGGGCATCCGGCCAATCTTTCTTCTCGCTCTTCTCCGCGGACGTGGAGCTCATCGTGATCCAGGTGTTCTTGCCGCGATGCTTGAATCCGGGCAGCCGCAGGACGCGCGAAACATCCGTCACGGCGCGGTCGCCGCCGTAGCGGACGGCGATGCCGCGCATCAGCGCCTCGGCCTCTTGGGGAGTGAAGGAGCCGGGCTTGACGTTCCAGATCAACTGGTAGCGGTCCGGAGAGGTGTTGATGATGTAGGAAGCGGAAGGAATCTTCCCGCTGAAGCCGTCCTGGAGGACTTCCTTGAGCTTGGAGGGTCCGTCCTCGTCGAGATCGGCGTAGACGCGGCGGACTTCCTCAACGTCCTCCTTGTTGCGGGTCCTCGATCCGGGCCGCAGCGGGTTCATGCCGATGTAGATGTCGTAGCCGTGGGAGTTGGAGTACCTCAGCCACTTCATCACCTGTTGGGAAGCGGCTTTGCTGGCGTTCCAGATCCTCTGCTGGGTTTTCTTCTCTTCGTCCCGCGACACCAGCACCAGGGCAACCAGGTCGTCGGGACGGTACATGTCTTCGATGAAGTCGGCGGGTTTCATGGGTGCCTCAGAAGCGGTAGACGATGCCGGTGTAGAACATGCCGGCGATCGGAGCAGGGGGATCGGTGGAGATTCGAAAGTAGCGGTAGCCAACATCGATCCCAAAGCGACGAGTTACGGCGATATGAACGCCGGCGCTGGCGGAAAACATGAAATCAGCGAAGGTTTCTTGGGAAATTTCAGAACGAACCACGGGAGAAACATCGATGCCGGAAATGAGAGCTTCAACGTTGGAGAACGAAGTGCGGGAGATTCCACCTGCGACTTCAAAAAAAGGAGTGAGAGCGCTTTTGAACGGAACAGTAAAGCGGCTGCCAAAGATGGCGTACTGAACAGGAACTTTGGTATCGAAGCTGACTGGATATCCAAGGTCAAGAGAAAGAAGAGCCAAGATCGCATCGAGCTCGTCCTTCATTCGGGGAGTCATCACGTCGTTGATCGCCCCGGCTTCAGCGAACAGATCGGCAAAGCCGTTGATGCGAACGCCGAAGCCTGCTGCGCCGGCTGGATCGGTATTGATGGTTCCGAACGTGGCTCCGCCCTGGGCTTTGAGGAAGCCGCGGCCGCTGTTCTGTGCGGTCAGCGCCGGCGTGAGAAGAAGCAAGAAAGCTGCGAGCGCAGCGTAGCGTGCGGGGGCTGGTTTCGGTGTCGTGGATGTCATCGGAACAAGGGGAAGCCTTTCGTGGTCAAGTGGTTTTGTTGTGCGAGCCGGAAGGGTTGGGGTTGCGGACGGCCTGCAGGATCCGCTCGGATATCCAGGTCGAGTAGGCGGCGGAGTAGGTGGCGAGATTGTCGTGCTCTTCCAGACGATCCTCCAGGGCGGCCGAGGCGCGAAGAGCGCCGTTGAAGCCGCCGTATATCCGTAGCGAGGATCTGTCGTCGGACCGGAGCGCTTGTTGAACGCGGGCGAGCTCTCGCTCGACCTCGGAGCGGCTGACGGTCGAATGGGGCTGATGCTTCCAGCGGGTGAACACCCGGCTCACGCTCTCTTCGAGCCGCAGGTTGAAGCTGGCGTGAACGATCGAAAGCCGGAACCCAAGGCGGCAGAGATCGGACCACAGCGCCGCGTGTTCGGCGCGCCAGCTGAGGACTCCTTGCGGCGACTTCTCTTCCGAATCGGTGTAGACGAACCAGGCTTGCTTGCTGCGGGGATCGACGGCGATCGGGTGCTTGTCGGCGAAGAGCCGCATGGTTTCCCCGACAGCTCCGTGCCAAACCCGATGAGGAAGGTTGGCGCGCTCGATCCCAAGCTGGTCGAAGCAGGCGACTTTTTCCTCTTCGGTAGGCAGCCAGGGGAGATGGGGGTGGTCGAGAACGTAGTCGAGAGCAAGAAGTCGCCGGAACGTCAGCGGCAAGCTCGCCGAGCGGCGGTGGCGGATGTTGTCCGCGCCGATGAACCTGTAGATGGTCTTGTTGGTGACGCGGGCGAGCAGACCCAGTGATTTGACAGGGGTTTCGGTGATCAGTTGCAGCTTTACGAGACGTTGAATGAACTTCTTCGCGTATTCGCGAGAGATTTGGTAGAAATCGATGTGCTGCGATCGAAGGAAGCAACCGGAATGAAGAGCGGATACGGCCAGCCATTCTGCTGTTGAAGCCGGCAGATCCAGCGCATCCGCCAGCTTGCCGGCGCGGCCGTCGAGGTGAGGGAATCTCATAGCTCGAAGAGCTCCTCGTCTCGGTTTGCCCCGCCGCCGCCGCGACCGCCGCCTCTGGGCTCGCGGATGCCCAGGGCAGAGGAAAGCCTCTGCTGGGCGCCGCCGCCGTTGGCGTACATCTTGAAGCCGGCCGACATCTTCGCCTGCAGGCCCTCGGTGCGGTAGTTGCCGCTGGTGACTTCCACATCGACGCGGCCGGCGCCGCCCCGCTCGTCCTCGTACTCGATGCGGGCGTCGGGGTAGTGGACCTTGCCCTCGTCATCGACGGGCAGGTTCATCTGCCGGGCGGCTTCGATCTTGGCGAGCATGGCGGCTTGCTTGCCGTCCTTCGCTCGCGCCTTCTCGGCGATCTTCGACACGCGGGCTTTCATTTCGTGGTCGAGCTGGATGCGCTTGACGGTCGCTCCGGACTTCTCCAGCTTGGTAATCTCACAGCGGGCGGCTCGGTAGACGGTGGCGTCGTGGCGGATATCCGAAGCCTTCGCCAGGCCGCTCCAATAGCGCTGATCGCTGTTGTTGCGGTTGCCCCACGCCTGGCTGCGGCCCTTCTTCGAGGCGACGAGGACCTTGAAGGTCTTGCCGCTCTTGACCTTGACGGTGTGCTCATGAATCAATCCGTCCTTCTTGAGGGCGTCGATGCCCTTGCGGGCGGCGAAGGCGTTGCCGCCGAAGCGCTGCTCGACGAGATCCCGCACGCTGACGACGCGGTAGGTGGCTACGTCGTCCAGCGCCTGGCGCTTGCGCTGGGTGAAGTCGATCTGGTCGCGGGTGCGCATTCGCCGCGAGGGCCGCTGGCGGAGAGTGCGGTTCCTGGCAGGAAGGGAGCGCGCGGGCTGCCGCCGCGATTTGGGTTTGTCGGGAGCGCGGCCGCGCTCGTCGGGCGAGCCGGCCTTGCGCGGGACGGGCTTGAAACGCACGGGGCCCGCTCGATCCGAGCGTGCCCCGCTGCGCGCTTCTATGTCGAGGCCTCGCAAGAATCACTCTCCTTCCCCCCGGCAATGTGTTGTTCCCGCATGTCGAGGTTTAGGCTGCACCCGTTGTTGTGTCCGATGGATTCTCGCGCTCATGGAGCGAGTACGGTCCCATGATTCCAGTCGAGGCCGCGTAAGTGACCTCCTTTCCGCTGATGTCCTCAGCTTCTTCGAGCAAAACCACCCTGTCGCCCTGCGCGAAAAAGGCGCATGACGAGCAAAGATCAGACTCGACCCAGCAACAGGGAAACCCGTCCTCTTGCATGCAGGCGTTGAAGTCCGTGCAGCCGCACACGCGGCAGGATCGGACGTTCATACGAGTTCTCCCCTGCGCTCGCGCTTCATTCTCTCGGCGAGCTCGGCGTCGTGCGATTCGCCGGCTGCAAGGCGCTTGTCCATCAGCTTGATCTTCCCGCCCAGGTCGCCCAGGCCGGCGCGCCGCGCCAGCCAGTAGATGAAGGCGTAGACGGTCACGATGGCGGTCATCAGGTAGAGGCTCACGATCACGCTGTAGCGGGCGAAGAGCAACTCGACATAGGGCTTCATGTATTTGAGCCGCTCGCCGGCGAGAAGGAGGAAGATCACCCAGAAGATCAGGCTGAGTCCGGTTGCGATCCGCCATGGCATGGGTTCAGCTTCCTCGCGCCAGCTCCTCGATGGCCTGCTCGAGATCTCCGGTTCGCTTGATCGCGGCGGCGCGCTTCTCTTCCTCGATGGGGTTGGATGTGAACATCCAGTAGCTGCGCTTGTCCACGTTCAGGGTGAGCACTTCGCGGCTGTTGGGATTGCGGGCGTAGACCTCGCGCTTGGGGATCAGGTTCTGGATGAGCGACGTTTCGGCATCCGACAACTGCAGCTTGGCGGCGGCTTCGTAGGTAAGGTCGCGGATCGAGAGAAACAAACGGTTGGGGATCGACTCGATCAAGGCGCCGGTGGCGGCGCCGCCCACAACGTCGCTGACGGATTGAGTCGCGAGGATCAGCGCGGCGTTGCGCTTGCGCCAGGTCCGGGCGGCCTCGGCGAGGTAGTTCGCCGTGGCGGGCTCGGCGAGGAAGCGCCAGGCCTCATCGACGACGAGAATCTTGAGCCGGGTGGTTTCCTCGGCCCGCTCGAGCTCCAGCCTAAGCCGCTCCAGGCAGTAGGACAGCGCGGCTGCGACCAGGTCCGGGAAATCCCTGGCGCCGGCCAGATCGACCACCTGCCAGTCGGCTCCGGCGATCTCGGCGCCCTCGCCGGGCACGTCGAAGATCTTTCCCCACTGCCCCCCCTGGATCCAGCGCGTCATGGCGGCCTTCATCCTCGGCGGCAGGGTCTCGACCAGCGAGCTCATGCGGCGCTTCTCGGCAGCGATGCCGTAGACGTCCTCGACGCGGGCGCGGATGTCGGTCGTGTCGTCGCCGGTGGTCTGGTAGCCTCCGAACTTGAGCAACTGCGTGACCCAGCCGGTGAGAAACTCGTAGGTCCGTTCTCCTTCGGGAAGGGTGAACGGCCGCAAGGGCGTGCTGTCTCCGGTTCCGTCCAGCCGCAGGTAGCTGCCGCCAAGCATGGCCGTCAGGTGGCGGTAGCTTCCTCCCAGGTCGAGGATCGCGACCCTCGGGTTGTAGCGCAGCGAGTGAACCAGCAGGAAGTTCAGAAGGAAGCTCTTGCCGGCGCCGGTGCTGCCCAATACCAGCGAATGGCCTACGTCGGAACCGGCGAAAAGGTCGTAGTCGTAGAGCGTTCCGCAGCGGGTTTCAAGCGTCGCCAGCGAAGGCGCTTCCAGGTGATCCGACGCAGGCTCGCCGTGGCCGGGCGCGAAGATCGACGAGCAGCACAGCGCCGTTCCGGCCGAGACGGGCATCCTCCGCAACTGCCGGCTGGCCGCTTGCCCGGGCAGCCGCGCGAACCAGGCCGAGAGCTGACCCCAGCCTTCGCGCAGGATCTTGATGTCGCGGCCGGTGAAGATCTTGACGATGGAGGAATCGAGCTCCTCGAGCTGCTGCAAGTCGGGGGCATGAATCGACAGCGACGCGGCCAGCTTGCCCCAGGGGATGCCTTCGCTTTGCAGCTCGACCAGAGCGTCGCCCAGCGCGGTCGATTCCGCCGCCGCCGCCGAATCGAGCAGCGCCACATCGGTCCCTTCGGTTCCTCTCGCGTGCGCCATCATCGAGTAGCGCGAGGAAAAGAAGTGCTTCTGTGCAGAGCGCATGATGCCCCGCGCCTTGCCGATCGACAATCCCTGCCACTCCCATACCCAGGTCCATGTTGCGCGCAGCGTGAGCAGCTCCCACAGGATGTTGGCGGTCGCCTTCGGAGGCGGTTCGAGCAGCGAATAGATCGCCAGGGGCTCGTCGTCGAGCGTCAGGTGGCGGCGGTGTCCCTCCAACTGGGAAAGACCCCAGGCCCAATGCAGCGCGCCGCCTTCATGAACCGGCGCAACGGTTCCCGGCCGGTTGATCATCTCGCCGAGCACGGCGGTGGCCGGTTGCTCTTCGAGCACCGTGCTCGGGCACACGTCGGTGACCAGCCCACGGCTGGCATCGACGATCCGCAGCAGCCTCTCCGCCGCCCGCGCGATCGATTCCTGCACGAACACCCGCTGGGCCTTGCCGTTGCTGGTCAGCCGCTTCAGCCAGGACGCGGCGACTCCGCCTTTCTGACGTGCTTCCTGTAGCCGCGAGTCGAGCGTCCAGGCGGCGTAGAAGCGCAGCTCTCCCGAGCGCCGCACGATCTCCTCCGCCCGCGACTGGAAGATGGCCGCCGGCAGTCGCTCGCTGCCGATCGCGGCGACCGCATCGGAGCGCACCGGCCGGCGTGTGACGATCAGTGAGAAGCGCACGTCCTCGTCGAGCTGCCCCAGCAGCCGCATCCAGGAAGCCAGGACATGATCGAGGTCTTCCGGCGAACACCCTGCGATGCCGCAGGGGTGAAGCTCGGCCAGCGTGAGGAGTCCTCCGGGACGGGTCAGCAGGGTTCGCTGGTCCACCCAGCCCCAATAGGGCAGCTCCTCGGCCAGCGAGCCGGCCTGCTCGTAGCGCTGCCGGGCGGATTGGGTGATGGGAGTCATGAAGTCGTTAGGGTGCTGCTGACGATCTCGATCTCCGCCTCGGCCGCCGGCCGCTTCGCGGGATCGTAGCGGGGTTTGGCGTTGGCCGAGGCCCGAATGACCTGCATGATGTGAGGATCGCGGCGGGTTCCCAGCCAGCCGATGACGTAGCCGGTCACAAAGATCAGCAGTCCCGGCAGAAAGGCCTTGAGAAGGTTGAAGGTCACGGCGCCGAACATGGCCGCCAGAATGAAAGCCCTGCGCTCGCAGCCCATGACCGTGAGCGGGCGGGCCAGGGACCGGCAGGCTTGCCAGGACCGCTTACCGTAGACAGCCGACATAAAGAGCCAGGGGCCTCAGAAGAGCCAGTTCATGAAGTTGGTGGCCCCAAGGGCCATGCCGAGGCCGAAGATGATGCCGGCCAGGGCGCGTTTCGAGCCGCCTTCCCCGAACGCGAACATCAGCCCGCCGATGACGATGGCGAGCAGGCTCAGCGCGGTTGCGATCGGGCCGGTGAAGGCCGCCTGCAATACTTGCACCGCATTGACCCAGGGACCCTGGCCCGCCATGCCCGCCAGCAGCGGCGCGGCATGCAGAAGGATCAGCACGCCAACAGCGGCCACTCGGGCGGCTGCGGTCTTGTGTTTGGGAAGGAATCTCATGAGCACCTCCTGTCAAATCCTTGCACCGAATCGGGTCTCTCTCAAGCGCCGCAAGGCGCAGCCGTGTGGAACAGTTCTCCACTTTTCCACAGATCGGTTAGACGCGCGCGCGCGACCTACAGGAATAACTTCAGGATGACCTTATGTAAATAAAGGGGACCGCGACCGATCGACCCCACTAAGCGCGACCGATCGACCCCACTAAGCGCGACCAATCGACCCCAAGGGCCGGCGACCGATCGACCCCACCAGGACCGCGACCGATCGACCCCACTAAGGGCGCGACCGATCGACCCCACTAAGGGCGCGACCGATCGACCCCAGGGGTGGGGTGAATGGGAGAGGGAAGGAAGCGATTGAAGATCGGGAGCGGGTGCGCAGAAAGCCTGGTTACAGGCTTCGCTTGAGGGCGACCTGACGCATGCGCTCGACCCATTCCATGTCAGCGGCGCTGGCGGGCTTCATGTGGAGTCCTTCCGGCAGCAGGTCGAGGACGGGAGAAACGGGCTTGTGCTGAAGAACGAAGTCGAGGGTGGGCGTGAACTTGGCGCGGAAGTCGCGGGTGCGGCGGTAGTTCGAACCGAACTGGCCTTCCAGCTGCTTCCAATTGATGAGGGTGGAACGGTGGACCTTGGTGGTGCGGTTGGTGAGCCAGGCGTAGAGATCGAGCGCCAGGGAAGAACCGCGAAGCTGATGAATGATCTTGGTTTCGAGGGGAACGACGGATTTGCCGGAGAGCATGAAGAACTTTTCGCTGAGCGCGATGTGGACGCCCTTGGTGGTCCGGGTCCACTGGTCGGTGATGTACATGCCCTTGAAGTCGGTGTCGCCTTTCTTATTTGAGAGAACGGAGTAGGAGGAAGAGCAGAGTCGCTCAAGCTGATTCTGAACGGTGGTCCGGTTGCGGTTGCCCCACGACATGTCCATCAGCTTGAGAAAGTCGCGCCAGCTATCGCTGAACAGGAAGCGGCGTTCTTTTTCGACGATGCGAATCGTGGTGAGGTAGAGAAGGATGAGACGCGACAAGCTTCCGTAGGGCAGGCCGATTTTCTTGCGTGAGAGGATCGAGAGCGAGTAGTTGCCGTTATTACGTGTGAACTCGTTGTGTGACAGATTGCGGTGGGGGAGAGTCATGTTGACGAAGACGGGGGGAAGGTAGAGAAGCTTGAAGTTGCGGGTCTTGAGGGCGGGGGCTTCGGTGTACTTGAGCGTGATGCCGGTCGCCCAATCGTTTTCGGCCAGCGCGTGCGAGATCATGTTAATGACCTTGCTGCGGCCTTCGAGCGAGTGGCTGAGTTGCTGTGACTGGCGCAGGATGATTCGTCCGCGATTGTCGACGCCCTCAACTCGGTGATGGGAGAGCAGCTCAAGATCATGAGCGTTGAGCAGGCTCCTGACGCTGTTGATCGCCTCGCGCAGGGCGAGCTCGCCGTGCTGCGGTTTGATGAACTTCCAGGGGTCGTTTCGGACGCTCATGGCAGTCTTTCGACTGCCTGACTAAGGTTGATTGACCAGAAGTCACTATCGGCTATAATGACCACTCTGATGGCCGCAGTGACGAGGGTGCGAGTCCCGGCATCGAGCGCCAATCTGGGATCGGGATTCGACACGCTCGGCTTGGCTCTCAATCTGTATCTCGAGTGTTCCTTCGAGCCTTCGGATTCACTTGCGATCACAGCCAGCGGCCGCGACATCGACTCGATTCCCCGCGATGAAACGAATCTGATCTGGCGAACGGCCGGGGCAGTCGCCAAGTCGCAGCATCGCAAGATGCCGGCGATTCGATTGGGGATCCGCAACGAAATTCCCATCGGCAAGGGGCTCGGCTCGAGCGCAAGTGCTCTGGTCGCGGGAGTGGCCATCGCCGCCCATGCATTGCATCTCGATTGGGATCATCACCGCATCCTCGATGAAGCCGCGCGGCTTGAGGGCCATCCCGACAACGTGGCGGCGGCTGTCCTGGGCTCGGCGGTCACGGCCGCGATCGACGCGGACGGCGTAACTCGGGCAGTGCGCCTCGAAATGCCGCCAACTTTTCGAGTAGCCGTTGTTTGTCCGGGCTTTGTGCTCTCGACGGACCGAATGCGGTCGGTGCTGCCCAACGGCTATTCGCGCGAGGACACGGTTTTCAATTTGCAGCGAGCGACGCTGCTGGTTGCCGGTCTCGCTACGGGGAACCACGAGGCCTTCCCCGAGGCTTTCAATGACAGGCTGCATCAACCCCACCGCATGGCGAACGTCCCGGGCATGGAACAGATCTTGAAGCTGCGAGCTCCCGGCCTGCTGGGGTGCGCCTTGAGCGGCTCCGGACCTTCGATTCTGGTGTTCTACGAAGAGAATTCCGAAAGCGTGCTCGAGTTGGTCCGTGGCGAGTTCGGGCGCTCCGGCCAATCGAGTGAAGTGGTTGCACACGGTATTGACGAGGAGGGTTTGCAAATCACATGAAGCAATCACGAAGGTGGCTCGAGAACAATGGCTGGCCGGGCGAAGACCCGCGAGACTGTCCTTCTTCGGCCAAACGCTTCGACGACGGAGCGCAGTACCGGATCGAGATCCCGAGCACGGAAGGGCCGCGGTCCTTGCGAGCGGTTTTGGACGAAGCATCGAAACGGTCTGTGCACGTTCACCGGATCAGCCAGGGTAGCGGTGTGATGCTGCAGACTGATGATGAGATCCTCGAGATGGTGGAGATCGGTCGGACAAACGACATCGAGGTCAACTTGTTCATCGGCCCCCGCGCGACTTTCGATATCGGCGCGCAGGTCAAGGCGGATGCGGGCAAGCCCATCGGACTGAGTTTGAGAGGCTCCGATCAGCTTGTGTTTGCTCTGGAGGACGTCCGCCGGGCGGTTGCATTGGGTGTCAACAGCATCCTGGTGTCGGATATCGGGCTGCTGGCCGTCATGGGAAAGCTGAAGAGGACGGGTGACCTTCCTCCCGGCTTGATTATCAAGACGTCGGTGATGATGGCGCCGACCAACGCGGTGTCGGCGCAGGTTCTCGAAGATCTCGGCGCGACGACGATCAATGTGCCTTCGGATCTGACCCTCCCGCAACTGGCTTCGATTCGTGCTGCGATCGACGCGCCCATTGACCTCTATGTCGAAGCGCCCGACAACATCGGCGGTTTCATCCGGCACTACGAAGTGCCCGAGTTCATTCGGGTCGGGGCTCCGCTCTACGTGAAACTGGGGTTGCGCAACGCCCCGGATATCTATCCCAGCGGCTCTCATATCGAGGATCTGGTGGAAAGGCTTTCCCGCGAACGCGTGCGGCGGGCTGAGATGGTTTGCGAGATGATCAAACGATATGCGCCAGAGGCAGTGATGTCGCAGCGATCGGTTGTTGCGATGGGCTAGGAATGGCATAGCTTGGCGGCATTTTGAATGGAGGTCGATCGATGAAACGACGTACGGTGATCCGGAGTCTGGCCGCGTCAGCCGCTGCTTCGTCGGCCGTGGCCTCGGCCGGTTGGTCAAACAGCTTTGCAAAGCAACTGCGCGACGACATGCTGAGCCACTGGCGCAGCACGAGGGAATACTCGCTCGAAGTGCTCGAGGCCATGCCTCCCGAGCATTTCGATTTTCGTCCTGTTGAAGAACAGATGACTTTCGCGGAGCAGTTGACCCATTTCTCCAGCTCGAACGCAGGATATTTCTCCGGCTTCGGCAAAGATGTTGCCGGGTCGCGGCCCCAGCGGCCGGAGATGCTTTCCAAGCACACGGTGCGGACTTTCTCGCAAGCAACGTTCGCCTATGTGGAAACAATCCTCGGCAATCTGACGGAGGCGGATTTCTTTCGACGGGACATCCAGTTCAGCTCCCGGTCCGGCCCGCACACCGCACAGGACATCTTTTTCCGAGCCTACATGCACACCGCTCACCACCGCGGAACGATCATCGCCTACCTTCGCTTGAAGGGCATCACTCCGCCTCGCTGGCGCTTCCCCCCGAGCGGTGCCAAGGTGTAGGGTTCACCGCTCACCTACAATGGTTTCGATATGGTGACCAGGGAAGCGGCTTCAGGGAGTGACGACCAGCAACCTTCTTTCGAGGAGGGTCTGGCGGAACTCGAAACGATCGTCGAGCAGTTGGAGCACGGCGAACTGCCGCTTGAGCAATCACTCGAACTCTTCGAGAAAGGTGTGAAGCTCAGCGACACCTGTCGCAAGCAATTGCAGGAAGCGGAATCGAAGGTCGAGATTCTCCTCAAGAAAGAAGGCCGCATTGAAGCCGAGCCGTTCAATCTGAACGACGGTGATCCCCAAGAGTGACCCTCGACGAGTATCTGGAGGACCGGCGCGGCCTCATCGATGCAGCGCTCGAAAAAGTCGTCCCGTCCGAGCGTGAATATCCCGAAACGATTCACCGTGCCATGCGGCACAGCCTGTTCGGCGGAGGGAAGCGTATCCGTCCGATACTGACGATGGCCGCCGCCGAGGCGGTCGAGCCCCGGGCAAATGTGGTTGAGCGCGCTGCCTGTGCCCTGGAGTTGGTGCACACGTATTCCCTGATTCACGATGACCTTCCCGCTCTCGACAATGACGACTTTCGCCGCGGCCGGCCGACTTGCCACAAAGTCTTCGGAGAGGCGATGGCCATCCTCGCCGGGGACGCGCTTCTGACGTTGGCCTTTCAAGTGCTATCGGACCTGGATGATGTGCCCGGCGAGCGACGTATCCGCATGGTGACCGAACTTGCCACCGGGGCGGGCACGGTAAACGGCATGATCGGAGGCCAGGTCGCAGACCTCGAAGCCGAAGGAAAACCAATCGATGCCAACCACCTCGACTACATCCATCGCTCGAAGACGGGCGCGTTGATTCGAGCATCGGTTCGTATCGGCGCAATCTATGCCGCTGCTGATCGAGCGCAGTTCGAAGCCCTCAGTAAATATGGGACACACATCGGCCTCGCCTTCCAGATCGTCGACGACATACTGGACGTGGTGGGATCGACAGAAACCCTCGGTAAAACGGCCGGCAAAGATGCAGCACAGCAGAAAGCGACCTTTCCAGCTTTATACGGCTTGGAAGCGTCCCGAGATCAAGCAAACCTGCATCTCGCCGAGGCGGTCGAGGCGCTTCGACCTATCGGCGAGCCATCGGTCCGCCTGCGGGAAATCGCCGGGCGTATCGTCACTCGCAGCGCATGAAGCAACGCGTTCGCACGGATTCTCTGCTTGTTGCACGAGGACTCGCCGAAACTCGCGAGAAGGCGCAGGCCATGATCCTGGCGGGAGAGGTGCTCGTAGATAGCCAGAAGATCACCAAGTCAGGCCACAAGGTTCTGCCTGGCTCTGACATCCGGTTGCTCACTAAGAAAACGAAGTTCGTCAGCCGCGGGGGCAAGAAGCTGGAAGGCGCCCTGGACTACTTCGCCATCGAAGTCGAAGGTAAGATCTGCCTCGATGTCGGCTCATCGACCGGAGGCTTCACCGACTGTCTCTTGCAGCGAGGAGCGGCAAGGGTCTACGCCGTGGATGTGGGCATGGGGCAACTGCACTGGAATATCCGTCAGGATCCGCGAGTGGTGGTCTGCGAGAAAGTGAACGCGCGGTATCTTTCCAAAGAAACAGTGCCGGAACCGGTGGAATTTGTCTGCTGTGACGTCAGCTTTATCTCGGTTACACTGATTCTCCCGGCTCTCTTGCCTCTGATGACCCCTTACGCTGGCTTGGTTGTTCTCGCGAAGCCCCAATTCGAGGTCGGCAAGGGCGCGGTGGGCAAGGGCGGGATCGTGCGGGACCCCGCCTTGCATGAGTGGACCGTCCGGAAAGTGTCCCGCTCATTGACGGAATTGGGATTTACGAAGCCGCTGACCATGGAAAGCCCGATTCCAGGCGCCGAAGGCAACAAGGAATTCCTGATCTATGTCTCGGAACGGCAGTGAGCCCACCCTCCGCCGGGTTGGCATTGTGTCGAAGCCTGGACGAGAGGACATTCCCGGCCTGATCACGGAGGTTGTCTCATGGCTGAGCGGACGAGGTATCGACGTGGAATATGACCTCGTCACAGCGGCGTACTTGCGCAGGAGCGCCGGATTCGACCGGGAGAAGTTGCCCCCAGGGCTCGACCTGCTGATTGTCCTCGGCGGCGATGGAACACTGCTTTCGGCAGCGCGCGGAGTGGGACGAAGCCAAACTCCGATTCTTGCCGTAAATCTCGGCGGGTTGGGCTTTATGATGACCACCGGTCCCGACGAGCTGCTGCCCCAGCTTGAGCGCGTCGCGGCGGGGGACTACACCACCTCGTGCCGCTCCGTGCTGTCGACTGAAATCGTCCGAAACGGTGTGTCACTGGGACCCCGCAATGCACTCAACGACATCGTGATCAACAAGGCGGCCGTTGCTCGGCTCATGCTCCTCGATGCATATATCGATCGGGAACTGGTCTCGAGCTATCGGGCCGATGGCATGATCATTTCGACGCCGACCGGGTCGACTGCTTATTCGCTGTCAGCGGGCGGCCCCGTGATCTATCCTTCGGTTTCGGCGATCTGTCTCACGCCGATTTGTCCGCACACGTTGACGAACCGGCCGCTGGTTCTGCCGGACACCGCGACGATCGAAGTAGTCATTCGCGGCGGCGATAAAGACTCCTATCTGACGATCGACGGTCAGGTCGGCCTTGAGCTCCAACTGAATGATCGCATCCGTACTCGACTTGCGGACTATTGCGTCCACATTATCCAACCGGACCGGCTGAGATTCTTCGAAGTGCTTCGCAGCAAGATGAAATGGGGCTGAGCAAAGACCTTGCTGTCTCTGTTTTCCAAGGTCGCACCTGAAGAACTGTTTTGTGGCAGGTTTTAGCCTGCATTTCTCACCACATGGCGAGGCGAAGTGCGTGAGAGGGCCGTCAGGACGAGGCGCGAGCCGCTTGGCGCGCGCAGGCGTACTTGAACAGTACGTCGAGCACGGCAAGCAAGCGCAACGAAGTCCTGGCGGTCGTATCGCGTGCTTCGACCGTCGGGTGGTGAGAAATGCAGGTTAGCCTGTATTTCTCACCACGTGGCGAGATGAAGTGCGTGAGAGGGCCGTCAGGACGAGGCGCGAGCCGCTTGGCGCGCGCAGGCGTACTTGACGGTACGTTGAGCACGGCAAGCAAGCGCAACGAAGTCCTGGCGGTCGTATCGCGTGCTTCAGCCGTCGGGTGGTGAGAAATGCAGGTTAGATGCCGTCTTCAGGAACGAGAAGCAACCGGACGGGTGCTGAAACACAGCAGGGGAGTGGTGGGCGCGCCCAGACTCGAACTGGGGACCTCCTGCGTGTGAAGCAGGCGCTCTAACCAACTGAGCTACGCGCCCTGGGGAGCTACTACCTTGATTTCAAACCACTTGCAGATTCTGTTCGATCAGCGCGGCTCAAACAGTATCAAAACTGTATCACAACCCCGGTTTGGTCGGCCCGGAGTGTATCAGAAGCCTGCTGCTCGCCCACCTGATAGTTAACCTGTATTTCTCACCACGTGGCGAGGCGAAGTGCGTGAGAGGACCGTCAGGACGAGGCGCGAGCCGCTTGGCGCGCGCAGGCGTACTTGACAGTACGTTGAGCACGGCAAGCAAGCGCAACGAAGTCCTGGCGGTCGTATCGCGTGCTTCGACCGTCGGGTGGTGAGAAATGCAGGTTAAGGTCCGCAGCGATCCCCGTTTCATCGTCGGATTCATCTGCAAGCACTTCTTGAACAACTTCGCATCACTTCGGCGTGACCATCTCCGGTACGGTCGACTCGGGCAAGACGTCGGCAGGCATCCGTCCGCTCACAGGTTCCCCTTAGCCTGTATTTCTCACCACGTGGCGAGATGAAGTGCGTGAGAGGGCCGTCAGGACGAGGCGCGAGCCGCTTGGCGCGCGCAGGCGTACTTGACGGTACGTTGAGCACGGCAAGCCAGCGCAACGAAGTCCTGGCGGTCGTATCGCGTGCTTCAGCCGTCGGGTGGTGAGAAATGCAGGCTAGTCGGAGGTGGGGGATTATTCAAGTTTCCAAGATGCGCCTCCCTCGACGGGTTGTCCTCGGACGCCGCAGTCAGCTTCTTGGCCGTCTTGATCAAAGAGAGCAACTCGGAGCGGCGGCCGTCTTCGTCGCTGCCAAGCGTTTGGCGGACCTGCTCGAAAGCGTGATCGTAGTCGGCGGCTCCCTTGTAGGGCGAGTCGCGCAGCAGCAACCCGAATTCCGCTACCGCGGATGCAAAGCGGAAAGCTTGGGTTAACGCAGCATCGCCGCCGGGTTTCTTGAGCACTCTCGTAAGCAAGAGGCTCTCCGACTCCTCGGGCGGCTTGTACCGCAGCTTGACCGTGAGCACTTCATTGCTTCCGGGGGCGTCGGGGCGGACCGTGGTCTGCTGGTACTTGAGCGGGTCGACACTCGATAGGGGTTCATCCGAACCGGCCGGAATGACCTCGTAGAGAGCCGTGACGCTGTGTCCGGCGCCGAGGTCGCCGGCGTCCTTTTCGTCGTCGTTGAACTCTTCGTCGCGCAGGCGGCGGTTCTCATACCCGATCAACCGGTAAGCCTTGACCTGCGCGGGGTTGAACTCGACCTGGAGTTTGACGTCTTTAGCGACCGTCAGAAGCGTGGCTCCCATCTGCTCGACAAGCACTCGCCTCGCTTCGAGAAGGTTGTCGATATAGGCGTAATTGCCGTTTCCGTGGTCGGCGAGCTTTTCCATCTTCGAATCTTTCAAGTTGCCCGTGCCGAACCCGAGGACGGTGAGGAAGACCCCTGACTCACGCTCGCGCTCGATCATCTTGACGAGTTGGCCGTCGCTCGATACGCCGACGTTGAAGTCGCCATCCGTCGCCAGGATCACGCGGTTGTTGCCGCCATCGATGAAGTTCTCGCGAGCCAGCTTGTAGGCAAGGTACATACCGGCTCCGCCGGCGGTGGAACCGCCCGCGTCGAGCCGTGACAGGGTGCTGAGGATCTTCGTCTTCTGTACTCCGGAGGTGGGTGGAAGCACCATGCCAGCAGCACCGGCGTAGACGACGATGGAGATTTGGTCCTGCGTCCGTAGCTGCTGGGTGAGCAGCGAGAATGCCTTCTTGAGCAGCGGCAACTTATCCGCGGCAGTCATCGATCCGGATACATCGATCAGAAAGACCAGGTTGTTGGGCGGCAGGTTCGCGGTCGCCACCGGTTTCGAACGCAAACCGATATGAACGAGCCGATGGGACGGCGCCCAACGGCAAGCGGCCATCTCCGTGACGATGCTGAAGGGTTCCCCCTCGGCTGGATCAGGGTAATCGTAGTCGAAGTAGTTGATCAGTTCCTCGATGCGCACCGCATCGGCAGGCGGCAACTGGCCGTCGTGCAAAAACCGGCGCACGTTCGCGTACGAAGCGGTGTCGACATCGATGGAGAATGTGGAGAGCGGCTTGTTTACGACGGCGGCGAAGCCGGACTCGTCGATCACACCGTATTCCTCGGTATGGAAGTCGGGCGGCGAGGAGAAAACCTCGGTTGCCGCGGTATGCATGATGGCCCCCCTGAGCAGCCGAGGTGACGGCGGGGGATTTACAACGGTCGATGGAGGCGCGGGCGGCGGGGGCGGCGCCTCCTTATGGTATGTACAACCTGGCTGGAGCAGAATTGCGAAAGACAGCAAACCAGGAAGCAGTACAGCGACAACGCGCTGCTGAACGGCGGAATTCATGGAGCATTCTCCTCGGACCCTTTTCTGAGCCAAGTCGGCAACCGAGGGCGTGCCCCGGCTTCTGTTTTAGACACAAGCCGAAGCGAAAAAGTTTCTCCAGCTTGTGCCCATGCTCCTCTTAGCCTGCATTTCTCACCACGTGGCGAGGCGAAGTGCGTGAGAGGGCCGTCAGGACGAGGCGCGCGCCGCTTGGCGCGCGCAGGCGTACTTGAACAGTACGTTGAGCGCAACGAAGTCCTGGCGGCCGTATGGCGTGCTTCGGCCGTCGGGTGGTGAGAAATGCAGGGTAGAGAGCCTCGTCAGGATCGAGCGGCTTGCTGTCAGGCAATATCGGCTCACAGGAGGCAAGCGACAAATCCGTTGCCGCAAAGGTCCCGGCCCGCAGGCAAGAGTCAATGCGCAGGTGCCGTAACACTAAACCGATCTCGCAAGCCAAAAGGCGCACGTAACGGCTTCCCAGGGTTTTTGGTGCTCATCCCGGAGATGAACAGTCCGTGGTGAAATCCTGCGTAGCACCGAGAGAGGCGCTGCGCCCGGCTGACAAGGCGCGACGAGGGAGCATATTGGACCTATTCGACCGAGGAGCAACGCAGTTCAGCCGGGATGCATCGCCGCTTGAATGTAGCGGGACTTTTGCCACGGGCTGTTGATATGGTGTGACCTGTCAAGTTTGGGCACAGCAATTGCGTTAAGATGTCCGGGAAAGGGACCTCCTAAGATGTCCGGGAAAGGGACCTCCTTTTCGTTGGTTCTACTTCTCAGACGGAGAGCGGGACGCCGGGGCTCGAAGCGACGTTCGGATCCTGCTGATATGCGCGGGTTGGGTACCGCCTGACTGACATTCGTCGCGGAGCTGCCTCACTCTAAGTACGAAGATCGCCCTGCGGCGCTTCCTAACAGCCACGAGGGTTCTCCCGAGACGGCCCCGGCGTCCTGCTCTCGGTCTGAGAAGATTTCCTGTTTCACGGTCCTTGTTCAGGCCGCTTCCGACAACAGCTGTTGGCGCTTCACCTCCTTCGTAATCGCCCACATGAATCCCAACAGTTCCCGAGCGATCGCGACGACGATGACGGTGGACGGCTTGCCGCGCGCTGCCATGCGCCGGAACTTACCGCACAAGCGTTGCTGGGCTTGCCAGGCCAGGGCTTGCACCTGGGGCGAAGACTTTTCGGCGCGGCGCTGAATCACGGCCGTCTTGCGGGCGGGAAAACGGTAGCCCCAAGCGCATTCGATCAACATGCGGCGTACGTGCGTATTGCCGGCTTTGGTCAACCCTCCCTGGCGGCGCCGCGACCCCGAGGAGGCTTCGCTCGGTGTCAACCCGACAAAGCTCATCAACTCCGGGGGCCGGCTGAAACGCGTGAGGTCGCCCAGTTCGGCCAGCATCGTCATGGAGGCGATCTGGTCGACCCCGCGCAAGGCCGTCAAGGCCGTCGCCGTCTCGCCCAGGCTCCACTCTTCGATCGCCTCCCGCAACACCTGCTCCAGACTGGCCGTGCGCGCCTGGGCTTGCCGCACTGCCTCGATGTATTCCTCGAAGACGATCTGCTGATATGGCGAGGCGAAGCGTTGCCGCTCCAGCCAACGAAAATGCGCCTGCGTCCAACGTTGTCGGCCCTCATAGACCTTGCCGTGGCGCAGCAGGAAAGCGTTCAGGCGTTGCCGCATCTGCTTGTCGACGATCTTGAGATCCTCGCGCGCGCGGCTGAGATCGCGCACCGCTTCGTGATCTTCGCCCGGAACCCACACGGCGCTGAGATCGCCGCGGCGGTCCAAACGCGCCAGTGCAAGCGCGTCGCGGCGGTCGGTCTTGATGCGCTCGCCGGGCGAACGCGGAATCAACGACGGCGCCACCACCGTGACGGCCTGCCCCAGCTTCAGCAACTGGCGGTACAGCCCGTAGCCGCAAGGGCCGGCTTCGTAGCAGAACTTGAGTCGTCGGCCGCTCCGCGAAAGCCGCTGAACCATCCGCCGCACCGCTTCGGCCTCATGCTGGATCATGCCCCAAAAACGCGGTTCGCTGTCGTCGTTGTCGGCGATGCCGACAGCGATCATCTCTTTGTGAACGTCCAGTCCAATGTAGTTGCTAAACTCCCTCATGACCTGTCCTCCTCGATGCGGCTCTGCGCATCGTGCTTCTCGCTCGTAAGCGTAACCCGCGTTCCTCGCGGTTGGACAGGTCACTCCATAATGTCTAACCTGCATTTCTCACCACGTGGCGAGGCGAAGTGGGTGAGAGGGCTGTCAGGACGAGGCGCGAGCCGCTTGGCGCGCGCAGGCGTACTTGAACAGTACGTTGAGCACGGCAAGCAAGCGCAACGAAGTCCTGGCGGTCGTATTGCGTGCTTCGACCGTCGGGTGGTGAGAAATGCAGGTTAAGCCAGGACCCCATGGACGACTTCGCCATGGATGTCGGTCAGCCGGAAATCCCGGCCTGCGTAGCGATAAGTGAGCTTCGTATGGTCCAGCCCCAACAGATGTAGGATCGTGGCATGAAGGTCGTGGAAATGCACCTTCTTCTCGATTGCATAATAGCCGTAGTCATCTGTGCGGCCGTACGTGAGGCCAGGCTTGACACCGCCACCAGCCAGCCACATGGTGAAGCCGTGGGGGTTGTGGTCGCGGCCATCGGCCCCCTCGACGGTAGGGGTTCGCCCGAACTCACCGCCCCAGACCACGAGCGTGTCATCCAGCAAGCCTCGCCCCCTGAGATCGCGGATCAAGCCCGCGATCGGCTTGTCCACCGAACGGCACATTTTGATCATGTTCTGTCTCAGCTTCTTGTGGTGGTCCCATCCGTTGCTATTGCACTGCACGAAGCGCACACCCCGTTCGGAAAACCTCCTCGCCAGCAGACACTGCCGCCCAAAGTCCTCCGTATCGGCATCATCGAGTCCGTAAAGTCTGCGTGTAGCCTCGCTTTCGCCCGAAAGGTCCTCCGCCTCTGGCTCCTCCGCTTGCATCCGAAAAGCCAGCTCGAAACTGGCGATGCGGCTTTCCAGCTCGTCGTCCGGGCCGACTTTCTCCAGTTGCCTGTGCCCCATCCGGCTTAACATGTCCAGTTCCAACCGCTGAAGGCGAGCATGCGCCATCCCATTGCCGATAAAAGGGATCTTGGCGTCTCTCACCTCGACGCCTCCGTAGCCCAGCGGGGTTCCCTGATAGGCTGCCGGCAGGAAGGCCGAAGCGTAGTTATTCACGCCCCCTTGGGAAAGTGCCTGACAGATGGTGATGTACCCTGGCAGGTTTTGGTTCTCACTGCCTAAACCGTAGGTGATCCAGGAGCCCATGCTCGGGCGGATGAACGTGTCGCTGCCCGTGTGCCATTCCAGCACGGCTCCGCCATGGCGTGGGTTCGAACAATGCACCGAGCGGATGAACGTCAACTCGTCGATGACAGTGGCCAGGTGCGGAAATTGGTCGCTCACCCAAGCCCCGCTTTGCCCATGCTGTTGGAAATGAAAGGGAGAGCCGACCAGGTTGCCCATCTTTTGAGGGAACGACAAAACTCGGGGCGCATCAAACGGAAGCGGTTTGCCGCTATCGCGTGACAGGATCGGTTTGGGATCGAACGTGTCAAGGTGAGACGGCCCGCCGAACATGTACAGCATGATCACCCGCTTGGCGGCGGGTGCGAAATGCGGCGCCTTGACGGCCAGCGGATTCGTCCCTTCGGCTGAGCACTCGTCGGCCAGCAGGGATGCCAGCGCCAGACTGCCAAAGCCGGCACCCATCCGCTGTAGCAGTTCCCGGCGCGAGATCGCTGTCGCTTGAGGAAAGCATCCAGCCGGATTTTGCATGACAACTTCTCCGCCCGCAGTTGGGAAAAGCGGACTCGGCATTCAGTCTACATAAACGAACTCGTTTGACGACAACAGCACGCGGCATAGCCCTTGCCAGGCTCTTCTGTGTTGTGGGCCGGTTTCCGTGATTTCGCTGTGCTGCCCCTGCTGATATTCCGCCAGGAAATCCAGCCATTCCTTCGTCTCCTGCGTCGATGGCGAACGCAGCAAAACCAGCTCGTAGGCGCGAGCAATCCGCTGCTTGTCATCCCGAGCAGGCTCGGCAAGCAACTGTTCCGCCAAGCGGTTGGACGCCTCCAGCATCAGCTTGCTGTTCATCATGAACAAGGCCTGTGATGCAACAGTCGTGCGGCTGCGTTGCCCGTTGGTCATCGCCGGCGCAGGAAAGTCAAAGGATTGGAACACCTCGTATAAGGCGCTGCGGAGCACCGGCAAATATACGCTCCGTCGCCTGGATTCATACAGAGCCGGGTCGCGTGCTTTACCCTCGCCCGAAAGATTCACGAAGTTCATATGGGGAATCAAAGTGCCGCCCATCGTCAGATCGAGTTGTCCACTCACGGCGAGCAACGAATCACGAATCACTTCCACTTCCATGCGAAGGCGGTCGCGCCGCCACAGAAGCCGATTTTCGGGATCGACTTCAAGGTTGTGATGGTTCGAAGTAGTACTCATTTGATACGAATTGGAAAACAAGATGAGCCGGTGCATGGCCTTGACGGACCAGCCGCTTTCGATGAACTGAATCGCCAGCCAGTCCAGCAGCGGTTGGTTGTCCGGCCGTTCACCCAGGCGGCCGAAATTGTTGGGGGACCTCACGATTCCCTGCCCGAAGTGCCATTTCCAGATTCGATTCACCATCACCCTGGCGGTGAGCGGATGCTCGGGGTCCGTCAACCACTCCGCGAATTCCCTGCGCCCGCTTTGGTTGTCGCTGATGTGCCGCCGCCGGTCTCCGGCAAGAATCCGGGGAAATCCGCGGGGCGCCAACTTGCCGGGTGTCAGATGATTGCCTCTCAAGAAGATCGGTAAATCCTCCACCTTGCCTTCCGTCACCGCCATGGCTTTGGGAATCGAGGCATATCCCCTCTTGGCCGCTTCCAGGTTCTGCTCGTGCTTTTCTCTCTCCTCGGACGACATCTTCTCCATATTGCCGTTGACCAGAACGTCGTCGTGCGCATCAATCTCACGTTCCAGCTCCGAGAGTCGTTTGTTGAGTTCCGAGCTCTCCAACGCGGTGGCATTCCATTTGGAATCGACCCGATACGAGATCATGGTCCCGGTGCTTTTGAAAATGCCGGCGAGAGAGTAATAGTCCGCTATCCTCAGTGGGTCGTACTTGTGATCGTGGCATCGTGCACAGCCCATGGTCAGGCCCATGAACGCCCGGGCGCTGGTGTCCAACTGTTCGTCCGCGATGTCCATCTGCTGCTTGACGGGATCGTCCTCCGCCAGCATTTTCGGACCGACCATCAGGAAACCGGTTGCGATCAGGCTCTCGGCGCGGCTTTCGTCACTCCAGGTGGTGAGCAGGTCTCCGGCCAATTGCTCTCGGACAAACTGGTCGTAGGACTTGTCGTCATTGAATGCGGCAATGACGTAATCGCGATAGCGCCAGGCATCGGCATAGGTGAGATTGTCGTCCATCCCGTTGCTGTCGGCGTAGCGAGCGACATCGAGCCAATGACGCCCCCAGCGCTCCCCATATCGTGGAGAGGCAAGCAACCGTTCCACGACCCGAGCGAAGGCATCGGATGAATCGTCTGCCAGAAACGCCGCGACCTCCCCCCGCGTCGGGGGCAAGCCGTGCAGGTCGATCGTCGCCCGGCGAATCAACGTTCGCTTGTCCGCGGCTTGCGCCGGACGTAGTCCCTTGGCCTCGAGTTGCGCCAGTACAAAACGGTCGATCGTCGTCTTCGCCCAGTCGGGATTTTCAACCGCTGGGACCGCAGGCTCGACCACCGGCTGAAAGGCCCAAAACGACTTCTCCTCCTCGGTGAAATCCGCATGATCGCTGCTGGCGGCGGATGGCTGAACCGCCGGAACTTCGGCGTTCGGCCACGGCGCGCCTGTCCTGACCCATTCGGACAAAGTCTGAATCTCGGCCTGCGGCAGCTTTGTCTTCGGAGGCATTTGCACGAACGTGTCGTGGTTGATCGCGAGGATGAACAGGCTCTTTCGAGGATCGCCGGGCGCCATCGCAGGGCCGGACCGGCCGCCTCGCAACATGCCGGCGAGCGAGTCGAGGCGTAGTCCCGCTTGCCCCTGGCCCGCATCAGGTCCATGGCACGGGTAGCATCGATTGGCAAGAATCGGCCGGACCCGCTTCTCGAAGAACTCCAGCATTGCGGGATCAACCCCGGAGCCGGACCGTTCACTCTGTGCTTCGAGATATTGAAGGTGAAAGAGGAATGGGAAGAGACAAATGACAAGGGCCCTGGTGCAAAACCGGATCACGACTACCACCCAACCTCAATCATCGGTCTGAAAATCCAATGCATCGTAGTCAAACCAATAGGCTTCTCTTGCTGGAAATCATGCAAAAAAATCTGCCACGCGCGAATATCCTCCAACTCACGAGCCTCCCGTGGAAAAGTTTCCACTGAGCTTCTACCTGCCATTCCTGCTCATTCAACTACGAACGTTACTTCGTTCGATGCAATACCGTCGGTGGTGATCATTACAGCAACCTCACCCGCGTCCGCCAAGCTGCTCGATAGCGGCCCGATGTTGACCTGATCCAAACCCAGGAACCCCGAAACAGGAGCGAAGTCGAGAACTGGAACACTCTCTCCCCTAACTGATGCCTCAACCAGCTTGGCGTGACGAAATCCGGTTCCGTACAGTCTCAGGTATGTTTCGCCGAGGTCAAGGTCGATCGGAACGCCAACCCAGACTCCGGTCTGGCGGTCGAAACGAAAGACATCCATCTGTTGGCGTAAATCGTCGCTGGCTTCCCGAATGGCCACGATCAAGCCCACGCCCTCGCCGGTTCCGTTGGCCGAGAATAGCCCCGGCGAGACCGCATTGACGATCAATCGCGACGACCCCACGATTTCCCCGTCGTGCAGAACAAGAGCCGCGGCGCGTCCAGGCATGACTTCGTCGGGAATGAAGAAGTTGATTTGCGCCGGATTCGTATGAAACAAGCGGGTCGCGTGTACGACCCCGGCATTGTCGATAATCTCAACCCTGACAGCGAATCCAAGAGGAAGGGTCTGCCTTGTATCGACTTCCGTTGTCGGAGTCAAATCAACTCCAAACAGGCTGGCGATCGAACCAGGGGCAGGTCCGCTGGCAAAGCTGGCCGTGTTCGCGATACCGTCGGGGCCGGCCTTGAGATCAATGGCTTTGAATGGCCATGAAATGTTGTCGGGAAGATCGGACATGCGGCGATACACCTGCATGTCTCCCAAGCCGTTATCGAAAATGCTCATCAGATCGCCTTCTTTTGAAAAGCCTCTGACTTCGAGGAACCGCCAGACCTCGGTTGGATGATAGTTCCATATCCAAAAGACAGAAAGCTGTTCATCTTCCCCTCTTTGCTCGCCGGGCTTTGCCCAGCCATGGTCGGTCTTCCGCCACGGATCTCCGTTCGGCCGTGAGACCGGCTTGGTAGGCGGCACGCCTTCCGGTCTGAAAAAAGTAAACGAAGCAACCCCGGAAGTGGCAGGAGGCTCAGAAGGTGGCGTCTGCTGCGGCCAAGCGGTCGCGGCCACCCATAACGCCAATCCGATGATTTTGCTCCTCATCGGGTTTCTCCTGAAACTATGGTACGTCCACGCACAGCGAACTCGTTTAGAGTTGTTGACCTTCGCTATACCGGGGCTTCGGGGACGATTAAGAATATTCCCAGTAGATTGAGCGACGGGAGGTCTCTGCCTGAAGGGCAAGCGATACGTCGACGAGCAGGTCATCGGGTTTCTCGCAAGCGCATCAAGTTGGCCAATCGGTTGTGGCTGGTCGCCTACATTGAGAGCCGCTATGACATCGAAGATCGGCTGGCTTCCCATGCCACATCGTGTGGCAGTAACGGCCGCTCCATCTAGCCTGCATTTCTCACCACGCGGCGAGGTGAAGTGCGTGAGAGGGCCGTCAGGGCTAGGCGTGAGCCGCTTGGCGCGCGCAAGCGTACTTGAACAGTACGTTGAGCACGGCAAGCAAGCGCAACGAAGTCCTGGCGGTCGTATCGCGTGCTTCGACCGTCGGGTGGTGAGAAATGCAGGTCAGCGATTGCGATAAATCTGTCCCCTTTCGGCCTGGACTGTCGAGGAGAGGCGGGGATGTTCCAGCACGGCTCGTTACGTGACAGGCGGCGTACTGAATAAGTTGTAATCTCCGTCACGGAAACGGGCATGGAGTGAAGCGTCAGTAGGTTGTTTTTGTGGTTCGGCTAGTTCTCTTCCCTGCCCTGACCTCTGCCACGGTGGTTGCCAGATCGCCCAAATACTCGGTCACGAAGCTCAGGTGGTTTGGCGTCAACAGGAGATGGATCCCTGGAGGTTCGGTACAGCGATTAGTGACCCACCCCAGGTCATTTAACCCGTCCGCCACCGCGAACATGTCGAGCTGATGGGATCCGAATGTGATGATCCCCAGCTCGGGTTCTCCGCAAATCTCCAACCCATTGATGGAATTGATTCCCTCGATGAGTAGATCCTGAGCCCGAAGGGTGTTGCGAGCCAGACGAAGATAGCCTTCTTCCCCAAGAAAGTTCAATACCGCCCAGGCGCAGGCCACCGGTCCACCAGAACGGGTTCCTGTAAACGTCCTTGTCAGATAGCGCCCCCTGGGCCAGTCGTCGAAGTCGTGAGCGGAGTACTGAAACCGACTCTCGTCGCGGAACAGCACCATCGAGGCGCCTTTACCGGTATATCCATGCTTGTGGAGGTCCGCCGATAGGGAGCATACGCCCGGAACCGTAAGATCGAACTCCGGCAGAGGCTTGCCCAGCTTCCTGACGAACGGGGCGAGGAATCCCCCGACGCAGGCGTCCACGTGAAGCCAAAGGTTCCGGGTTTGCGCCAGCCTTCCCAATTCAACGATGGGATCGATCTTGCCGTGAGGATAGCCGGGCGCCGATCCGACCAGCATGATCGTGTTGGGCGTAAGGGCGCGTTCCATCGCTAGTACGTCGGCTCGATAATCCGGACCCAGGGGAACCCTTTTCACCGTCAGTCCCAGGAAATGAGCCGCCTTGTTGAAGGTGGGATGCGCGCTGCGGGCAGCCACGATCTCCGGAGTGCCCTTGATGGAACCTTGTTCGCGAGCCCATTCACGGGCTGCTTTGATTGCCAGAAAGTTGCTCTCCGTCCCGCCGGAGGTCATGACACCTCTGGCAGCCTCACCTCCTCCCAGCAGTTGCGAGGCCATGTCAATGACCTCGGTTTCAAGACGAGCCAGACCGGGAAAGGCCTCGGGCACCACCATGTTCTCGGAGAAAAACATGGCGTAAGCATCCATCGCAATACGCAGGACATCATCGCCGGCATAGTAGACCATGCCCCAGAGCCGGCCCTTTTTCCAATCAGCGCCGTTTTTCCTCGCTTCATTCAGCGCACCCTGAATCTCGGCCGGGGTGAGACCACCTTTTGGTATTTTCTTCCGCACTGCTTACCTCTCTCGGGTTCTTGGTATGAGAGCCGGAAGGCCGCATAATTATACACCTCCATACCCAAATCAACATGGTCTTGAGGGGCAACGATATGAACACCTGTTCGCTCGTTCGGCACTGAGGTATCGTACTGTTCGTGCACCGCAACCGAGCCCTTTTGTGGTTGGTTCGCCTGCCCCGCTGCGACTGCATCTCCTCTTTTTTTGTGCAGGCAACCTGTAAAGGGCTGGTGCCCCTTGACACTATATAAACTTTGCTATAGCATTGTTGATACAGTGCAATGAGCCTGGAAAACATTCTCCTGGGCATGCTGGACCAGCCAGCGAGCGGCTACGACCTCAAGACTGCATTCAGCGAAGGCGCCCGCTATTTCTGGTCGGCGGAGTTGAGCCAGATCTACCCCACGCTGAGGAGGATGGAACAGAGGGGCTGGTTGTGCAGCGAAGTCGCATCTTCCGTAAAGGGTCCGCCGCGCCGTGTCTACCGCCGCACCGCCGATGGCCGCAAGCAGTTGCTCGAGTGGCTGCGGTCGGGGCCGCGGATGGGAACCGAACGGTTTGCTTATCTGGCGCAGCTTTGTTTCATGCATGAACTGGGAGACTTGGAGCAGACCCTGGACTTCATGATCGAGTTGCGCTCCAGGCTTGCCGACTTCTTGTTGTTGCTGAAGCACGCGGAAGCCGAGTTGGCCCCGGCAGGCGAAGAGTTTCCAGAGTCGCTGGGTGAGGCGGATTTTCACGGTTATCTGGGCATTCGCATGGGCATTCACTCACTCACCGCCAAGGTGGCTTGGTGCGATGAGGCGCTTGAGCGCATTCGTGAGCGGCAGAGCCCAAGAGTCGTCAGATCAGCGGCAACGAGGGCATGATCGAAGGAGGTCGGCAATGGCGGAAACCATTCACAGCGTGCTGCGAGTGTTGCACATCTCTTTAGGCTCTCTTGGTCTCGTGGCTTTCTGGGCGCCTGTTTTCGCGAAAAAAGGAGGCCAGATGCATGTGCGCGCCGGGAAGGTCTTCACCGCCTCCGCGTACGTTGTGGCTTTGACGGCTCTAGGGTCATGCTGTTGGGCTCTAGCTCATCCCTCCAGTTTTACCGGGCGAGCGGTCACTTGGTCCGAAATACCGGCCGACCAGGTGATGTTTGTCGCCATCCTGGGGTTGTTGGCGATCTTCTTGTTGCAGAGCGTCGAAACCGGCCTGCGCGTGCTTCGGACCCGCCGGCAACCGGAACGGTACGCCGGCCCTCGCTTGCGATCCGTTAACGGGCTGCAAGCGCTGGCCAGTGCAGCCTTGCTCATCTTTGGGGCCTATCACATGATGAGAGGTCGCGGGCCCATGTTCTGGGTCCCCGTCGGGCTCGGCTTGCTGGGCCTGCAGGACTTCCGAGAGAACCGCCGGTTCCTCGCTGATCCCCGGCCTACGCCGATGGCCTGGTGGTACAAGCACATGGAGTGCATGCTGGGCGCAGGCATCGCCTTTCACACGGCTTTTTTTGTATTCGGGGCCCGGAGTCTCTTCGGCGGCTCTCTCATCGAGGGCTCTTGGACCTTTCTGCCTTGGGTCCTGCCGGCCGCGGTGGGAATGCCCGCCACCCACTTCTGGACCCGCTACTACAAGAAGAAGTTCGGAGAATTGCCCGCAAGAGGCGCAGAGGCGAAAGCGGGGCTGCAGAGCTGATTTCAGGCTTTTCCGCCCGGAGCGCTCATGCGCCGTGCTCGGGGTGGGTGCAGCCTGCGAACTCGGCCTGGGGACGGTTGCCTTTATACTTCAACTCCTGGTGAATCCCGATTTGCGACGTGTAGTAGCCGTCGATGGTTCTCGACTTGAGAATCCTGAAGCACTTCTCGAGTTCGGTCTCCGGATAATCCTCGTTCGCAGACATGGTTTGCATGACTTGGTCCTGCCGGGCTGCATCACACTCCAGAAACGGCTTTTGGAAACGTTCCCGTGACTCGTTCTCTACGGCGCGCAAGCCCAGAACCCACTGCTCCTGTACCTCTGGCTCACTGTAGGACACCATGAGGTCGATAAACAGGCTCACCTTCGCTTCGTGGGAGCCTTGCGAATGGTCATCGGCCGGAATGATCAGTTCGGTGAGGCGGTCCAGCAGTGCGTTCTGGTCGTCGCTGAAAAAGCGGCGTTTGTATTCGGCGGGGGCCTGCGCTAGCCTGCATTTCTCACCACGTGGCGAGGCGAAGTGCGTGAGAGGGCCGTCAGGACGAGGCGCGAGCCGCTTGGCGCGCGCAGGCGTACTTGACAGTACGTCGAGCACGGCAAGCAAGCGCAACGAAGTCATGGCGGTCGTATCGTGTGCTTCGACCGTCGCGTGGTGAGAAATGCAGGTTAGGTGTTTACTCTTCGACAACAGGCTGACCCTCGGCGTACACCTGTAGCGCCCGGCTGGCGTTCCCGGTACATTGGGATGATGCGAATCGACGGCCGGCGGGCTGACCAAGTGCGCGACCTGAAGATCACGCCCGGCTTCATGCCGACGGCCGAGGGCTCGGCTTTGATCGAAATCGGTCACACCAAGGTGATATGCACCGCGTCGTTGGAAGAGGGTGTGCCCGCTTTCCGCCGGGGCAGCGGAAAAGGTTGGGTGACTGCTGAGTACTCCATGTTGCCGCGGGCGACATCGATACGCACGCAGCGCGAGGTGAACCGTGGGCGGGCTGGAGGCCGCACACAGGAAATCCAGCGGCTCATCGGCCGTTCGTTGCGCGGAGCCACCGACTTCGACGCTCTCGGTGAACGCACCGTCCTCATCGACTGCGACGTGATCCAGGCCGACGGTGGAACGCGCACTGCGTCCATCACCGGAGGCTGGCTCGCCCTGGCGTTGGCCTTCCGTCAAATGCTCGACTACAACGTCATCAAAAAGAATCCCCTGAATGAATACCTGGCGGCCATCAGTGTCGGCATCGTCGACGGATTCCCCTTGCTGGATCTTTGCTACGAGGAAGACTCACGGGCGGATGTGGATATGAACGTCGTGATGACATCGGCGGGCGAACACGTCGAAGTGCAGGCCACGGCGGAGAAAGGCAGCTTCTCTCGGGACCGGTTGGATGAGCTGCTCGACTTGGCGGGCAAAGGAGTTGCGGAACTCGTCGAAGCTCAGCGAGGAATCGTGACGCTTTGATGCCGATCGAGCTGTTCTGCGCCACAAGCAACAAGGGCAAGTTGATCGAGTTCCAGCAAGCCTCGGGCGCGAACGTGGTGATCCGGGGGCTCCCGCCGGTTGATTGCGCCGAGGTCGGCCGCAGCTTTGAAGACAATGCCGTCGCCAAGGCGATTGGCTACGCGGAATCATTGCGCGGGAAGCTCGACAGGTTCTCCGAGCGGTCTCCGCTGGTCTTCGCGGACGATTCCGGTTTGGAGGTCGATGCGCTGAACGGCGCCCCCGGCATCCTCTCAGCCCGTTTCGCAGGCTCTGACGCCGATGATGCCGCAAACAACCGGCTACTGCTCGAGAAGCTTCACGACGTTCCCCTTCCCCGCCGAACCGCGCGGTTCGTTTGTTGTATCGCGCTCACGAGGGCCGGCAGTCTCATCAAGACCTTCCAGGCCGACGTCAAGGGCATGATTCTCGAGGAGGCCCGTGGAGAGGCCGGGTTCGGCTATGATCCCCTCTTCTATCTACCGCTCCTGGAAGCCACGTTCGCCGAAATCCTGCCCGAGAAAAAATGGCTGTACGGTCATCGTGGTCAGGCGTTTCGAAAAATGCTCGACTGGCTGCGTGAGGGCTTGTGATCGGAAGGTAAGAGAGCTTCCGGGTAACTCTTTTCAGGGGACGCGGATGCCCTTGGGACCCATGGCATTTTTCTCATGTGGGGATGCGCCGGGCCTGCCGGGCCGTCAGCTATTCGGCGGATGGCGGGACGGATCGAATGCACCCGCTAGCCTGCATTTCTCACCAAGCGGCGAGGCGAAGTGCGTGAGAGGGCCGTCAGGGCGAGGCGCGCGCCGCTTGGCGCGCGCAGGCGTACTTGAACCGTACGTTGAGCACGGCAAGCAAGCGCAACGAAGTCCTGGCGGTCGTATCGTGTGCTTCGACCGTCGGGTGGTGAGAAATGCAGGCTAGGCTATAGTGAGCTTACTGGCTGCTCATGTCGTTCATCAGCGTACCCGAAGCTCTCGAAGAGATCCTCGCCGGCCGCCAAATGGTCATCGTTGATGACGAGGACCGCGAAAACGAAGGCGACCTGATGATCGCCGCCGAGAAGGTCACCCACGAGGCGATCAACTTCATGGCCACGCACGGCCGCGGATTGATCTGCCTCGCTTTGACCGAAGAGCGGCTCGACCATCTGCGGATCCCGTTGATGACGGAGCGCAACACGTCACGGCTTGGGACGGCCTTCTGCGAATCCATTGACGCCGCACAAGGAGTGACGACGGGCATCTCGGCCGCTGATCGCGCCCACACCATCCTGACCGCGATCGATCCGGCGACGGCCCCCGCCGACTTGGCGCGCCCCGGCCACATCCCGCCGTTGCGGGCGCGCAAAGGCGGAGTCCTCGTGCGCGCCGGACAGACGGAGGCATCGGTTGATCTCGCTCGTCTGGCCGGTCTCATCCCCGCCGGTGTGATCTGCGAAATCATGAACGAAGACGGCACGATGGCTCGTGTCCCGCAGCTCAAGAAGTTCTGCGAACGGCATGATCTGCGCATGTTGTCGGTCGCGGAGGTCATCCGCTACCGCCTCGAGCATGAGCGGTACGTCGAGCGCTTCGCCGAGGGGGTTCTTCAGACACGCTTCGGCGAGTTCCGCACGATCGCCTATCGCAGCGAGATCGACGACGAAACCCACTTGGCTCTCACCTATGGTGATGTCGAGGGTGCACAGTCAACTCTGGTACGGATGCATTCGCGAGATCTCATGGGCGACGTTTTCCACTCCTCTGAATACCCGTCCCACCGCGTTATCGAACATTCGATGGAGCGCATCGCGGAAGAGGGTCGCGGCGTGCTCGTTTACTTGCATCAAACCGGGCTGGGATACGGGCTGGAAAACCTCCCCGACGGCAGCCGTCGGATCGTCCCGCACGCTAAGGATTCTCTGCGCGAAGACAGTACGGACGGTGAGCGCCGACGGCAGTATCAGGTAGGCATCGGCGCGCAGATTCTCCGTGATCTCGGTCTTGGAAAGATTCGTCTGCTCACCAACCACCCGCGCAAAGTGGTTGCCCTCGAAGGTTTCGGCGTGACAATCGTCGAGCAGATTCCCGTCCTGGCAGTCCGTGGTGTGAAACCCCGCGTAGCAACGAGAGCGTCCCGTGTAGCACCAAGAACAGCGCTGCGCCCGGCTGACTAGGCGCGACCATGGAGCATATTGGTCATATTCGACCGAGGAGCAACGCGGTTCAGCCGGGATGCATCGCCGCTTGCATGCAGGGGGCTTTTGCCACGGGCTGCTTAAGACCGCAACGTCAGCCCGATCCGACTGAATTCCTCTTTTCTTCAAGCACAAGGACGCTTGCGGCATCATGCACGACTGGGACCGAGGAGCGGCTCTACCCGCTCGGGCAGGATCGGTGCAGCAACTCGATCGCACATCCAGGCCAAGACACAAAAAGCCGGCAGGCTGCATGCCTGCCGGCCTTCCGTGTCCGTGCCGGTGATGAAACCGGAGCCGCCTGGTTCAGGCCGGTCCTCGTCGGGCTTGCGCACCCGTCCGCGTCCCGATCCGTGCCCCTCGTCGGTTCCCGCCGCTCCTCGTGCCTCGTGGGCTGCGGCCGAAGCCGCGCCTTGTGAAACCGCGTTCGGGTGCGGCCAGCAAGTTGGCTCCGACGGCCTGTCGTGCGATTTGCTGCAACGCAAGCGCCTGTTCGAGCTCGGCCAGCGAAGCTTGCTGTTTTTCGTCGAGCAAGGCGACCGCCTCTGCCCGTGCTGCTTCCCGCGCCTCTTTGACTTGATCAGCGAGTTCCCTCATTTCGACGTTCAGTTTGCCGATCGTTTCCGCGTTCGGTGTCTCCGACCGCATTTGTTCACGAATCTGATTGCGCTTCTCTCGGATCTGCTCCGCCAGTGACCGGGTCTCTTTGCGGAGCGCCTGCCGGTTAGCCCGCAAAGCCTCCTTCTGCTGTTCGTTCAATTGGAGATGCGCTTGGAGCGCTTCTCCTCGTGAACCGCGCTCACCTGTCGGCTTTTCCGGTCTCTGACCTTGCGCCAATGCCGGAGCTGAAAATAGAACTGCTGTCAAGAATGCAGTCAAGAATTTCATAGCCTCAATCCTCCTTCAGTTAGATAGCTCGTTGTGTACGTCGCTTCTGTTTCATTAGACGCTATGCGAGAACGGAAGGATATGGGAGCGGAGTTAAATCGAAGTAAAAGCTTCTTTACACCGTTTTTACAGCCCTTGGACACAGGCGCGATGCCGCGCATTGCCGCACATTGCCGCGCAATGCGGCTCCTTACGGCGAAGCCATCAACCCGTGGTGAACGTCCCGCGGGCGGCGTCAGGCGATTGGCGCCGCTGCAGACGCTCCGCCGTCCTTGGACTCGGCGAACTTGTAGCCGTGCCCATGCACCGTGAGGATCCATTGCGGTTTCTTGGGATCCTCCTCCAGTTTCTGGCGCAGCCAGGCAACGTGTACGTCGACAGTGCGGGTCGTGGGAGTCGCTTCGTACTCCCATACCTCGTGCAAAAGCGTATCGCGCGAAAGTGTCTCGCCACGGTGCTCGATCAGATAGCGGAGGAGCTGGAATTCCTTGGCGGAAAGAGTCACCTGCCGGCCGTCGCGAAATACCTCGGTACTGCGCACCGCGACCCGTACTGTCCCGAATTGATAGACAGCTCCGGGAGCGCGGGTCGATCTCTCCTCACGGCGCAGCAACGCTTCAATCCGCGCCAGAAGCTCGATCATTTCGAACGGCTTCGTGACGTAGTCGTCGGCGCCGATCTTCAGTCCGACGACCTTGTCCAAAGTCTGGCCGCGCGCGGTCAGCATGAGCACCGGCGTTGTCAAACCTTGCTGCCTCAGGTCACTGCACACGTCGAGGCCGCTCTTCTCGGGCAGCATCAGGTCAAGGATGATCAGGTCGAAACCGCCCTGGGACGCACGGTCCAAGCCCACGGCTCCGTCAGGAGCCGCCTCGACCTCATAACCTTCATTCCGCAAGCGGTCACCCAGGGTGAGGCGAAGGCCCTGTTCGTCTTCCACAATCAAGATTCTTTGCGCCATGGTTCAAGCGGATTCAGTCGAGGGCGCGCCGTTTGCCAAGGCGGCAGGCAGGTGGATCGTAAAGGTGCTGCCTTCGCCCGGTGAGGTTTTGACGCTGATTCGCCCCCCCATGGCCACGACCGCATCGCGCGCCAGGCTGAGGCCGAGGCCGGTGCCGTGAATCTGGCGCACCGTCGCTTGCTCCCCCCGGAAGAACGGATCAAACACGTGAGGCAAATCCTGGGAACGAATCCCGAGGCCCTTGTCCCGCACCGAGATTCGAACTTCCCTCCCGCCGCCTGGAGCTTCAGCCGCCTCCGCCCGCACGCCCACCCAGCGATTCGCCCCACCGTATTTGACGGCGTTTCCAATCAGGTTTTGGAGCGACTGCGAGAGCGCCGCGGCATCGACCTCAACAGCCGGTAAATCCGCATCGACGGTCTTCTCGAGTCGATAGCCAGCGTTCTCGATGGCGGGAGCGGACTGGTGCAGCGCCTTTTCCACGATTTTCTCGACCCCATGCCTCTTGAGTTGATATGCCTTGCGATTGGACTGCCCCGCGGCGAATTGCAACGTCTGCTCGACCATACCAGTCAGTCGGCGGCCTTCGTCGCGAATCAACGTGCCATACCGCGTCACCTGTTCCTTGGCGCCTACCACGCCGTCCGCCAGGTTCTCCGCCGCGGAACAGATCACAGCCAGCGGTGTGCGTAGTTCGTGGGACACGCCGGCGACAAATTCCATCTGTGCCTTGGCCAGACGTTGCGCGCGCTGTGCCGAGACGAGAATCATCCCCATGCTCACGCACAGCAGCAGCAACACGCCGAAGCTCACGGCCAGGTTTCGGTTCCGATAGGCGGCTACGACTTGCTCGAGCGATCCTTCGCCATGTCGAACGACAAGCTCCCACGCGGCCGCTCCGCGTGGTGAGAGAACGAAATCCCGCACACCGCGTGGCCGAAGAACCGGGTCCGGCCCCGGCGCAGGACCACCCGGGCCGCCTCTTGACGCGCCCCCGCGCGGACGCTGCCGCCCACCGGCTCCACGGCTTCCAGGCGCACCGGCTCCGCGTCGACCGGCCAGGCGCGAAACCAACTCCTCCTGTCCCCACAGCAGGGGTTCTCTCGCGTCGGCCACGCTGATGTCCGAAGAGGTTTCAGGATGCGAGTGATACAGGGATTGTTCATCTTCCATGACCCACACCTGAAAAACCAGGCCATCCGGGCCGCCGAAGTGTCGTGCGGCGAGTTCAGGCAGGAGTGCATCCCTCAAGAAATCCCGGTCCAACTCGACAACAACATAGCCCTGAGCACGGCGGTTCATCGCGCGGCGACCTCTGGGCGCGCCCGGCTCGATATTTTCAAGGACCACCTGAGCCAGCACCGGACCTTCGTAAAGAATCGTCCAGGTGAAAGGATTGATCGCCGGCCGTCCGGGACGATCCTGCCTCTCGGGCGGCCCGCGCAGCAATCCTTGCAGGTTGCGGAGACGGTCCGGCCAATCAGCAGACTCGAACCCGCCGCGATCGGGGTTCAGCTCGATTAGGTTCGCTGCTCTCCCGGCGTCAAACTTCAAAAAGAAAACGGAACGAACCAGACCCGCATAACTCGACCGCTGCCTCCAGTCTTCGAATCGGCGGGCATAGGATAGCCCGTCGTCTTCCTCAAACCCGAACAGCGACGGCTGGAGCGCCCTTCCCACCTGCCGGAGTTCACGATTGAAGTCCTCGCGAAACTGCCGGACCGAGTTGTCGAGAGCGCGCTGCATGCGGTCGCGCTCGGCTTCGCTGACCTGGATGCTCCACTGATACTGCAGGAATGCCAGCACGACCACAATCGCCGCCATCAAAGCAGTGAGGAGCATGGACCGGCGTGAGCCGCTCCCGAAGCCAACCATACCCGCAGCATACGGTTGATTTACAAATCCCGCAAGCCGCATCGAGTGGAACCGCGGCTATTCTGCAAACCCATTCATCGAAGTTTGCGAGCAGTCCGCGGCAAAAGTCCCGTGGAAGGCGCGGCGGGCTCCTGCGGTCGCTCGGCGCGAAGTGAGGAGGATGGCGATCCGGGTGATCTCCTCCGACGAACGACAAAGCCGACGAGCGCAAACGTCCGTCGCCCAAAGGGTTACGCGCCACTCCCGCTCGGCTGCGCGGAGAGCGCGGCGCCACGTTCTTGGAACGGCTAGTCGTTAGCAATCGGCCTCGGGGCGCGTAACGCCGCCCGCGTGACTTTTGACACGGGCTGTTAAGCGTCACTTCCGCTCGGCTGTGCGATGAGCGCGGCGCCGCGTTCCTGGAACGGCCGGACGTTACGCCATTGGCTCCGGGGTGCCTAACCTGCTTTTCTCACCACGTGGCGGGGCGAAGTGCGTGAGAGGGTCGTCAGGACGAGGCGCGCGCCGCTTGGCGCGCGCAGGCGTACTTGACAGTACGTCGAGCACGGCAAGCAAGCGCAACGAAGTCATGGCGGTCGTATCGCGTGCTTCGACCGTCGGGTGGTGAGAAATGCAGGCTAACGCCGCCCGAGTGACTTTTGCCACGGGCTGCTTGGCTCGGATCAGGATTGTCGGGTACGCTGACGGAACCCTTGCGACCCGGTGGACGTAAAATGTTAAGGCTGAGAAGAGCTGTCCTTGCACGGATTGATTGTTCGAAAGAACAGCATGTTGCTCCCGACACTGCTGCTTGCAAGTGGGGTCTTCACCGCCGCCACAGCTCCGGCCCAACCCCCCTCCGCAGCCGAGATCATTCGGTTGGCCTACGAGCGCGATGAGCAGAACGACGCGATCGCCCGGCAGTATACCTTCCGTCAGAGAGTTGAGGTGCGAAAACTCGACAAGCAGGACGAGATCCATTCCTCCAAATCACGGACCCATGATGTGACGCTGCTCGACGGCTCCGAATACAAGCGGCTCATCGCGAAAAACGATCAACCCCTCAGCTCCGAGGAGGAGCGGAAAGAGCGGCTCAAGCTCGACAAGAGCATCCGTAAAGTCCAGAACGAGACACCAAGGCAACGCGCCAAGCGCTTGGCCGAGAGGGACGAGGCGAAAGAGGAACAGCGCAAGTGGATCGCCGAGATTCAGAACACGTTCCACTTCCGGCTCCGGGGTGAAGAGACCGTCGACGGTATCGAAACCTACGTCATCGATGCCGACCCCAAACCCGGCTACAAGCCCGCGTTCGGCAAAGCGAAGTTTCTCACCAGGATGAAAGCCATCTTCTGGATCGGGAAGACCGACTACTCATGGGTGCGTATCGAAGCGGAAACACTGGATACGATCAGCTTCGGCTGGTTCTTGTTCCGACTTGGGAAAGGCTCCGCATTGCGGTTCACCCAAATCAAAGTCAACGACGAAGTCTGGATGCGCGATTCCTTCCGCGTGCGCCTGAAAGGCCGTTTGGCGATGCTGAAGGGTATCAATCTGGAGATATCGGGCGCGTATAGCGAGTTCCGCAAGTTCAGCACCGACTCCAACGTGATCTTCTCCGGAGCGGTGGAGTGAACCCCGCGCACTCGGCCACGTGATTCCATTTCTCGCAAGTGAACCCCGCGGCGCGCTAGAATCTAGCTGACCGCCCGGCGGTTTCTCGTCGCGGCTGTTAACCTGCATTTCTCACCACATGGCGAGGCGAAGTGGGTGAGAGGGCTGTCAGGACTAGGCGCGAGACTCTTGGCGCGCGCAGGCGTACTTGAACAGTACGTTGAGCACGGCAAGCAAGCGCAACGAAGTCCTGGCGGTCGTATCGCGTGCTTCGACCGTCGGGTGGTGAGAAATGCAGGTTAAATATCTGTGTGAGGTGAAGCCCGTGAGAAGCGTTCTGACGGCTTTACTCGCCTTCGGGTTCGCTTTGCTGTTGCCCGCGCAAGAAGGCGATGTCGAGAACCCCTACACTTCCGCCGAGGACATTGCCGCCGGGAGCCGCATATTTCGTTCTCATTGCGCCGTGTGCCACGCGATCGATGGCTCAGGCGGCCGGGGCTCGGACTTGACATCCGGTACATTCCGTCACGGATCCAGCACGGAGGCGATCTACGAGAACATCGGGGAGGGCATACCGGGAACCGAAATGCCGGCCACCTTCTTTCGCGGCAAACAATTGTGGCAGTTGGTGGCGTACGTGCGCTCGCTGAGCGAGGCCCCCCAGAGCGTGGCCGGCCTCGGCGACGCCTCCAGGGGACAGACTCTACTCGAGGGCAAGGGCGGTTGCCGCAACTGTCACCAAGTCAACGGGGAAGGAGCCCGGTCGGGACCTGAACTGACCTACATCGGCGGACAGCGCTCGGCGGCCGATCTGAGGGCGTCGCTGCTGCGTCCCAACGAACGCGTGCTCCCCAAAGACTACCGGGTGAGCGCCGTCACGAAGAACGGACAAAAGGTCAGCGGCAGGCGGCTCAACGAAGACAGCTTTTCGATTCAGTTGATCGACACGAACGAAAATCTCGTCTCTTTGTCGAAGCAGGACGTTTCCGACTTCAGCATCGACAAGACTTCATCGATGCCGGCGATGGGCGGGATGTTCAGCGAGCAGGAAATGGAAGACCTGCTGGCCTATCTTGTAACGCTGCAGCGGAAAGGGGATCTGCAATGAACACGCTCCGAATGGCGCTTCTTTCGGTGCTCGGCGCATCGCTTCTTGCCGCTCAGGTGAGCTACGAACGCATTCTCGACGCCGACAAGGAGCCTGGCAACTGGCTGACCTATTCGCGCACCTACGACAGTCAACACTACAGCCCGCTCGATCAGATCGACAAGAGCAATGTCAACGACCTGGAGTTGAAATGGGTGTTCCAGGCAGACGAAACGACGAAGTTCCAATCGACCCCGTTGGTCGTCGACGGCATTCTCTACCTCACCCACTCGCCCAACGACATCGCCGCCATTGACGCTGTTACCGGCCGTGTGTTCTGGCGATATCGCCACACGATCCCCGAAGGCATCAGTGTTTGCTGCGGGCTGGTCAACCGCGGGCTCGCCATTCTGGGAGATAGCCTTTTCATGGCGACTATCGACGGGCGCTTGATGTCTTTCGACGCCAAGACCGGCTCGATTCGCTGGGATGTGAAGGTCGTCGACAACAAGGACGGCTACGCACTCACGGTTTCGCCGTTGGTCGTCAAGGACAAGGTGGTCATCGGCACCGCCGGGGGCGAATACGGCATTCGTGGCTTCGTTGACGCCTACGACGCGAAGACGGGCAAGCATGCCTGGCGCTTCTGGACGATCCCCGGGCCGGGAGAGCCCTATCACGAGACATGGGAAGGCGATTCCTGGAAACGCGGCGGGGGGTCCGTATGGGTCACCGGCTCCTATGACCCCGAACTCGATCTGATGTATTGGGGCACCGGCAATCCCGCCCCCGATTGGAATGCCGACGTCCGGCCCGGCGACAACCTCTACACGGACTCCGTCATTGCTCTCGACCCCGATACCGGCAAACTCGAATGGCACTTCCAGTTCACGCCGCACGACTGGTGGGACTGGGATTCGGTGCAAATTCCCGTGCTCGTCGACATGGAGTTCGAGGGCAGACAGCGCAAGGTCATCCTATGGGGCAATCGCAACGCCTTCTTCTACGTGCTCGATCGAGCAACGGGTGAATTCCTTCTCGGCAAGCCCTTCGCCTATCAGACCTGGGCGGTCGGTCTGGACGAATCCGGACGGCCGATCGTTCGCGACGGCATGCAACCCACCCCCGAAGGCACGAAAGTCTACCCCAGCGTTCAGGGCGCGACGAACTGGTACGCTCCCACCTGGCACCCGCGGACGAAACTGTTCTACTTGTCTGTCTGGGACCGCTATCCCAGCATCTACCACAAAGGAGATGCCACCTATGTTCGCGGGACGCGTTATCCGGGCAGTTTCCCCGAGGGGATCTATCCCGATATCGTCAAGGACGAGGAGATCGGCTTCGGCGCCATCCGCGCCATCGAACCCGCCACGGGCGAGCGCAAATGGGAGTTCAGGCTGACCGGCGTTTCCGAAAGCGGCTTGCTCTCGACCGCCGGTGACTTGATCTTCTCCGGCAGCAAGGAAGGTCACTTCCTGGCCGTGGATGTGGACGAAGGCAAGTTACAGTGGCGCATCAGCCTGGGCAGCCGCATGGCCAACTCGCCGATCACCTACCTGGCCGGCGGCAAGCAATTGATCTCCGTCGCTTCGGGCTTCGGCCTCTTCACGTTCGGACTCCGCGAGTAGGGAGTTAACCTGCCTTTCTCCCCACGTGGCGAGGCGAAGTGGGTGAGAGGGCCGTCAGGACGAGGCGCGAGCCGCTTGGCGCGCGCAGGCGTACTTGAACAGTACGTTGAGCACGGCAAGCAAACGCAACGAAGTCCTGGCGGTCGTATCGCGTGCTTCGACCGTCGGGTGGTGAGAAATGCAGGTTAAGATACCGTTCGGAAACGTCGATCGAGCGGTCTGGGAACGACTCGGCCCGTGGAGCCATCCGGGAGAACGTACCGTTGAAAATCACCGACCTCAAAGTCCTCCACACGCAAGGCGGACATGCCAACTGGATCTTCGTCCAGCTCTTCACCGATCAGGGAATCATCGGCGTCGGCGAGTCGACCATCGAACGCCACCAACTGCCGGTCATCAAGACCCTGGAGTCGTTCAAGGACTTCCTGGTCGGGAAAAATCCGTTCGAGATAGAGGCTATTTGGAACGCTCTGTACAAGCAGACCTTCTGGGAGGGGCAGCTCGTGGTGCTGACGGCGCTTTCCGGCGTCGAACAAGCTCTCTGGGACATTAAAGGTAAAGCTTTAGGAGTTCCCGTTTATGAACTGCTCGGCGGCAAGTTGCGCGACGAGATTCGCGCCTACGCCAATGCCTGGGCATTCGAGGGCGTTATCACCGAACCGAGTGTGAAGGATACCGCCGACTTGATTGCCCGGAAAGCGGTGGACACTGTGGACGCCGGCTTCACCGCACTAAAATGGGACCCCTTTCGCGAGGGAGGTCAAGTCATTCCGAAAGCGGAAGAGAATTACGCCATTGAAACCGTGAGGGCCGTGCGCGAAGCCGTCGGACCCGATGTCGATCTGCTCATCGAGTGCCACGGCCGTTTCAACATGTGGAGCGCCATCCGCATGGCTCAGAAGCTGGAGCCGTTCGATCCGTTCTTCTATGAAGAGCCGATCCCTCCCGACAACATCGATGCGCTGGCCGAGGTGCAGCGGTCGATCAATATCCCCGTGGCGACCGGCGAACGCCTCTATACGCGCTGGAGCTTCCGTCCGCTCTTCGAGAAGCAGGCGGCGCGCATCATTCAGCCCGATGTTTGCCACGCCGGCGGGATTCTCGAGTTGAAGAA
The DNA here is from genome assembly GCA_965204095.1 of Bryobacterales bacterium. GTDB lineage: Bacteria > Acidobacteriota > Terriglobia > Bryobacterales > UBA6623 > JAPPLB01. Next base: position 812,481 of record OZ241991.1, read on the forward strand.
GATCGCCGCGATGGCCGAATCGTACTACGTCTCGATTCAGCCGCACAATTCCAACGGGCCGCTCTGCGTGCTGGCGAGCCTGCAAGTCGACGCCTGCGTGCCGAACGTCATTATTCAGGAGTTTTTCTACCCCTATCTCGAGCACTACAACGATATCCTCACCCAACCGATCGAGTATGCCGACGGGTTCCTCAAGATGCCGAAAGGCCCGGGGCTTGGGGCCGATCTCGACGAAGCGGCCATCCGGAAACGCCCGCCGGTTGACCTGCCCCACGAGGCCGGCTGGATGGGCAAGTACTGGTTCTGAAACGGCCTAGTGAGGGCGCCGCGTACGGGATCTGTCGAACGATAGCCCGACAGTACGGCATCAGCCCGTCTACGGTGCAATGGCCAGGGGTTGCTCTCGGCGAGGGCCTAATCGTGGGCGCACCCGGCATATCGATCGGACGCCCGTCGAGATGGGTGTCCCGTGACATTCCGCCGACGGGACGATTCGGAGGCAGGACTTGAGGTTTCGGCTACATCCTGGCCGCCGCTCTCTCATTCCTCCACGCGCTCGATCCGAAGCGCTTGCGTTCCCTGGGTTCGGATACGGCCGCAGGCTTGGGCAAAGTCGACCCAGTCGTACTTCCAGTCTCCGGGAATGCGCGCGAACAGATTCCCGAAGCTGGGCACGCCTTCGGCTCCACGCAAGGTGACGCCGCGGCCGAAGGCCAGCAGGATCTCGGCGACAGGCCGGCCGTCGCTGGTGACAGGCGATCCCGAGTCCGCCCAGTAGAGAATCTCTCCAGGCAGCGGAAGCTGGGTCCGTTTTTCTTCCGGCGCCGGCTGATACTTGTCGAGCAGCACAAACGCCTCCATCCCCGAGTAGCGCCCGTGGATGAGGTCATGTTGGATGGGCAACATGTCCCAGACAAGCCGGCACGTGCGGGGAGCCTCGTCATCGAGCAGTTCGGCCTCGACCGATTCACCCGTTTCGACAAAGGTCAAACGTATATGGCGTCTTGACGATGGCATGAAGTTCTCCTTCCCCTCTTGGAGCTGGAATTGCTGAAGACGGCTATTCGGAATGTAATTGTAGGCTCTCCTGCCATCTCGAGCCCCCCAAATACGATTGATTTGTAGAACGGTGAGTCCACAGCGGATCTTCGAACGTCTCGACGGAGGCGACGATCTGGAAATGCGATCTTCCTGCCCTCGATTCCGGTTACCCGTTTCTCGTGTTACGCCATCGTTCCTCAAGGCGCGGTCATCGGCAACTGCCTCGCGTTCATGAAATCGGCTGCCGTACCGGAAACGTCTTCCGAATCCGCCTCTGTGTGATCATACCTGCAAACGGGCGATCACCTCCTCCGCCCGGCGTTCCAAGCTACAATCGTCTCGCTATGGCCGTTGAATGGAAATCGGACGAGGAACTCTTCGAGATCGCCAGGCGCGAACTGTTTACGGCCGTGGTCGGCGACGCCATGGACAAGCTGGGGCTCGTCCATCAGTTCCTGCCGCCTCAGGTCCGTCCTCTCGAACCGTCGATGCGAGCCATCGGCCGGGCGATGCCTCTTCTGGGCGCGGACTGCGTCGAGACGCCGCCCGAAGTCGAGCGGAACAACAAAATCCTCGAACAGCCCTTCGGCCTGATGCTGCGGGCGCTCGACGACCTCAAGCCCAACGAGATCTACTTCCCGGCCGGAGGGTCGCCCCGCTATGCGCTGTGGGGCGAGCTGATGGCGACGCGCGCGATGAAGCTCGGCGCCGCCGGAGCAGTGATGAACGGATACTCGCGAGATACCCCGGGCATCCTGGAACTGATGTTCCCGACCTTTTCGTGGGGACCCTACGCGCAAGACTTCGCGGCTCGCGCCAAGGTGGTCGATTTCCGCTGCCCGATCGAGGTCGAGAGTGTACGTGTCAATCCGGGCGACATCGTCTTTGGCGACATCGACGGCGTTTGCGTGATCCCTCGTGCATCCGAAGAGGAGGTCTTCACGAAAGCGCTCGAGAAGGCTCGCGGAGAGAAACTCGTCGGCAGGGCGATAGAGGGCGGCATGTCGGCCACCGAAGCGTTCCGAAAGTTCGGGATCATGTAGAGCCGCCTTTTGCCTCACTAGTCTGCCTTTCACACCACGCGGCGAGGCGAAGTGCGTGAGAGGGCCGCCAGGACCAGGCGTAAGCCGGGCGGAGGAAAAAGCGCGAGCCGGGCGAAGAAAAAAGGCGCGCGCAGGCGTACTTTACGGTTCAGCGGCCGTCAAACATTTCTTCTGGAGCAAACCGAGCCCCCTGACTAAGGTTTTCACGAATCACGAGACACGAGACACGAATCACGGCCTTTTTTTCGCGTGCTTCGGCTGTCGGGTGGTGAGCAATGCAGGCTAGAGCCGCCCCAGGCCCGGCCAACAGGTTTTCACGAGACACGAAACACGGCTTTTTCGTTGCCTCTTGGTACTGAAGCCCTTCAGTCTTGTTTTTCCTGCCCCGGCCTGCTAGGCCTGAGCACAGGGAGTCGGCGAGGCGCAGTCCGTGCGGGTCGCGAATCAGGGCTTCCCAGGCGTTCACCAGCCGCAAGCCACTGATTGTAAGGTCTTTACGGAACACGAATCACAAGACACGAGTCACGGCCGTTATGTTTTTCACGAATCACGAGACCCGAAACACGAATCACGGCTTTTGGGTTTTTCACGAATCACGAGACTCGAAACACGGTTTTTTTGGTACCTGTTGGTACTGAAGCCCTTCAGTCTTTTTTTCGGTCGGGGGACGGTTTAGGTTGAAAGTGATGACGCCGTTGTTGGGAACAAAACCCCCATCCGCGCCCGTCGGGGACAAGTCGGGTGGGGAGAGAAGAGCCGCCCGAGCCGCGGCCTTTCAGGTTTTCACGAAACATGAGACCCGAGACCCGAGACACGGCGATAGCCTGGCGCGCGGCGCAAGCCAGCGCGAATTCCGAGGTTTTCACGAAACACGAATCACGAGACACGAATCACGAGACACGAATCACGGTTTTTTTTGCATGGGTGGCGCCACCGGAAACCGCCGTCCGGACCACTGCGTCCGCCGGCAAGTCACTGTTTCCCGGTTCATCATTGTTCACGATTGTTCGCCATTGTTCGGCAAAAAATATTGTTGGGAGCCAGTGTCTCCGCGCCGCCCGGACGGCCGTTCCCGCCGCACGGTCACTGCTTTCCTGCGCGCTGTGGGGCGGCTATGACGCGGCATGGGCGGCGTATTGCTCCCGAGCCGGTGTCCGCGCGCCGTCCGCCGTTCTCGCTCAGACTCACGACGCGCTCCGTTCGCTGGGAATCCCGGAAAAGTGTACAAAATCCCGCTTCCTACAGGAAAATGCGCCAATCGCATCGCGCCGCAGATCTTGTCGCAACCCGGGCCGCTACCGCTGTGGTGAACGCAACATGAACCCTTATGGCGTTGACACTCTCTCTGCCGCACTTTGCGCCTGCCCGAGGAAACAAGCTAGGCTGAGAAACATTCGCAACACTCGCTTCCCTTTTCCAGGAGGAACTCCATGTCGATTCTCAAAGCGCTCCGTCGCACGAATCCCAGCGGCCTCAGCCGCCGCGAACTCTTCCGCAACGGCGGCCTGCTGGCGGCCGCCGGCCTCGCGCCTGCCGCTGTGTCCTCTGCTTCCGCCGCTCCCGCGATGAGCTTCGGCTCGGACATGTATCAGTCCATCGGCGTTCGTCCGGTCATCAACGCCAAGGGCACGTTCACGGTGATGAGCGGCTCGCTGATGTTGCCCGAATGCCGTCAGGCCATGCAGGAGGCATCGCAGAACTTCGTCCAAATGGACGAGCTGATGGCAGGCGTCGGCAAGCGCATCGCCGAGATCACCGGCGCAGAATCCGCCATCGTCTCTTCGGGCTGCGCCGCGGCTCTCGTGCATGCCACGTCCGCCTGCATCGCGGGCGGCAACCCCGAGCGCATTGCCCGGCTGCCCGATCTGGAAGGCCTGAAGAGCGAAATCATCGCTCCGTCCTGGTCGCGCAACACCTACGACCACGCTGTCCGCATGCTGGGGATCAAGTTCATCGAAGTCGAAAACGAGCAGGAGATGCGCCGCGCCATCGGCGCCAAGACGGCGATGGTCATGGTGCTCGCTACGACTCGTGACAAGGGGCCGTTCGGACTCAAGGAGATCGCATCGGTAGCTCACGAGCACGACGTGCCGGTCCTGGTGGACGCGGCCGCGGAGGACCTGACCATCCCCAACGTGCATCTCGAACGAGGGGCTGATCTTGTCGCCTATTCGGGCGGCAAGGCGTTACGGGGACCGCAGAGCGCCGGCCTGCTGATCGGGCGCAAGGACCTGATCGCCGCCGCTTGGCTCAACAGCGCGCCGCATCACGCCTTCGGACGCCCGATGAAAGTCGGCAAGGAAGACGCCATGGGTATGCTGGCCGCTGTCGAGATGTGGGTCAAGCGTGACCACGAGGCCGAGTGGAAGACCTGGGAAAGCTGGCTCGCCGAGATTGCCAACAGCGTCGAGCGCGTGTCGGGAGTGACCACCGAGGTCTCCCAGCCTCGGGGCTTGTCGAATCGCTCGCCTCGCCTCAGCGTGAAGTGGGACGGAGACAGGATCGGCATTTTCGGCGACGAGGTCGAGAAGCTCCTCTTCAAGGGGGATCCCCGCATCGTGCTTGCCGGCAGCCGCGGTCGACGGCGCAGGGGCGGTGAGACGTCGGTGACGATCATGCCGTGGCAGATGCAGCCCGGTAACGCGAAAGTCATCGCCGCCGAACTGCACCGCGTGCTCTCCAAACCTCCCGAAATGGGCTCGAAGGGATCGCCGGGCGGACCCAACGTCGATGTCGCGGGCCAGTGGGATCTGCACGTCGACTACGTGCTGGGCAGCGCCGACAACGGGCTCTTCCTCGAGCAGTCGGGCGACGACCTCCACGGAACCCACGTCGGGGAGGCCACCGCGGCCGACATCCGCGGCTGGGTGGAAGGCAACCAGGTCCACTTCATGGCTCGACATCGCTACGAAGGTTCCGGCTTCGGCTTCACCTTTTCCGGACAGTTGAACGGAGACAGCATGGAAGGTGAGGTCGATCTCGGCGAATACTCACCCTACGGTCCCGCCAAGTGGTCCGCCAAGCGGCATGAGTACGGCCGGCCCGGCCCGGTGTTTCGGCCGCAAAAAAACGTCTAGTTGTGATATTTCAAAAGGATATCCGGCTCACCCCGGTCGATCCATAACCGCAGCAGCGGACCGATGTTGACTTGATCCCGGCCGGCCAGCGGGAGAGTCGGAGGGTATCGAGAAACGGGATCGGGTTTCCCGATGGCTGGGCTGACGGAACCGGAAGTTGAAGTCCTTTTGGATCCTGGTGCTTGGCTTGACCCGGCGGATCACGGTCCGGGCTCATCCACTTCCCCTGGCGGCAAGAAGGAGAATACGGGAGCGTCGAAAGCGGTTCTACGAATCCCCGTCTCTTTTTCTCAGGCCCTCCGTCTATTCCTGAGACATCCTCTCTTCGACCGGCACGACCGGCAGCATGGTGAAGATGCGGTTGCCGGCATCCACTTCCACCGCCAATCCCGTGAACGTCCCCTCCCCCGGCGCGGTGCAGCGCACTGTCCCCACGAAGTCCGTCGTATCGGTCATGGTGAACCCCTCTTCGATGAACCACGACATCTGCCCGTTGGCCTCCAGAGGGATCCCTACCTCTTCCAACACGGCGCCCCCGCTCATCAATCGGCACCTCACCTCCATCGCTTCCTCTCCCAGGTTGTGCATCGCCGCCGCCGTGTGGATCCCTCCCTCCCGCCTTCGGGCCGGGAACAGGGCGTCCCGCACGGGCGGGCCGGCTCCCACCCCGGTCACTCCAACCCCCGGGACGCGATAGCGCAGCACCCCGCCGATAGGACCCTCCGAGACCACTTGCACCGAGCCGCTCACCTCCTCCCCGCGACCGTGGGTCGCTATCGTGAGTTCTCCCAGCGGCTCCATCGCCGTCCGAACCGTCAGCCCGCCGTCCTCTTGGACTTCCAGATCGCCCGTCACCTCCACCACTGATGCGGCGGTCACCGGATCGCCTTGCTGATCGGAAAAGTAGAGGGCGGGGCGGATCGGTATGGCGCCCACATTGACGAGCACCACCTCGGACGTGATGCCCTTCCCATTGGCGAAATGCGCGAAGTCCAGGGTAGACCCTTCCGGTGGCCTGATCAAGATGTGCCGGCCCGACCTAGTCCTGCTGGACCTGCTGCTGCCCGGGATGGACGGCATCGAGCTGATGCAAAGCGTCCCCGCGCTGGCCGATCGGCCGGTCATCTTCCTGTCCGCGTACGGCAGGGACGAGACGATCGCCCGCGCTCTGGAGGCCAGAGCGGCCGATTACATCGTCAAGCCGTTCTCGCCGACGGAGCTGGTGGCGAGAATCCAGGCGGCCCTGCGCAAGCGGAACGCACCGCGCCCGCTCTATCAGATGGGAGAGTTGGCCATCGACTACGACGAGCGCCGGGTGAGCCTGGCCGGCCGCCCAGTGCAACTGACCGCCACCGAATACAATCTGCTACGCGAGCTCTCGGTCAAGGCCGGGCGCGTTTTGACCTACGAAGACCTGCTGCGCCGGGAGTGGGGTCCGAAGGACGCCAGTGACGCCCGGCTGGTGCGCGCCTTCGTGAAGAAGCTCCGCCGCAAGCTGGGCGACGATGCGAGCCGCCCAACGTACATCTTGAACGAGCACGGGGTCGGCTACCGCATGGCCAAGCCGGAGAATGGCTGAGAATCTTCCCCTCCGGAGCCGAAGAGGACCGGAACCATAAAGAAGACAGAACATGGAAATCGACATTGCTTTAGTCCGCATCGCCGAGACCGCGCTGTGGATGATGGATCACATCATGAACAATCGGCTGAGCCTGGCGTTCGGCCGGAGCTATGTCCGCATTCCGCTTGAAGGCTCGCCGCATATCTTGAACGCCGATGCGCTGGAAACCGACTGGACGGCATTGTTGCCGCCAGAGGCATTCCTGCCCTCACAGAACGCAAGCAGCGTGCCTTTCTGGGTGGTGACCAACGCCGGGATTCGGTTTGAATGGGGAGACCGTCAAAATCATCACGCAGTTTTCTCCGAAATATCTAATCCCGGCGATCGCTGTTGCAGCCGCCACACTCGCTAGCCCCTTCGGCCGCTTGCAGGTGGACGGGGCAAGCAAGTCAGCCAAACGCTCCAGGCAGGCTCACAAACCAGCCTCAAAGCTCCTTACTATTGTTTTGTTGTCTTCCAGCAACACGGTCGTCGGATGCCCCAGGTATTGGCCGGCCCCACGGTCCACCGTTACCTGTCGATGGGTCTCCGCGGCCAAATCAATCGTCGGAATCCCTTACCCTTTGGACACTTTGGATGCGACTTTTTGAGCGGCAGCAGGTGTTGCCGCTAGGAAAAGGACCGTTGCCGTCATTGCTGCCCTCAAACCCACGACGCCCGGCAATACCTTGGCTTTGGCCGAGCGATAATTTCGGTTGATCAAAATGCTTCTCCCTTACCGGACAACTAAGTGTGTTCCCTCAGAACTTGATTTCGGCTCCGAACTGCCAGATGCGCGGGTCATGCACTGACGAAATCTGACCGAAAGCACTGGAGTTTACATTGTCTTGGGGATTTCTCAAGTTCGGATGGTTCAACGAGTTGAAGGCTTGTATGCGGACCCGAAGAGCGATCTGCTCGGTAAGATGGAAATCGCGGTGCAATCCGAGGTCCAACAGAAAGAAACTTGGTCCCCGATTGTGAGCGTCCCGAATCGGCGCGGTACCGTAGTGTCCGTCCACAAGCGAGTAGGCATCCGGGCTAGTCCAGATTATGTTTCCGTTCGACGCCACAGTCCCGCGGACGCTCCTGCTGGCCTCGCCGGCGTCGGTGAGTAGATCAGGACGCTGACTACCTGGCAGTCCGTTACTGGCGCTCTGGCGAACTGCAAGTGGGGCACCGGACTGAGTCATCAGCGTGCTTGTTATCTGCAAGCGCCCCAGCAGGATGTTGAGGGTCTTGTTGCCGGAATACCTACCCCCTGAGCCAAATGGGGAATCATATACCAAATTAGCGACTAGGTTGTGCGGCCGGTCGTAAGCACCCACAGCCCGAGCGTCCCGCAAGTTGTAGGGGTTCTGCTCGCGTCCCCTGATGTTCCCGCTGGCATTGGCGATGACGTTGTCGATCTCCTTCGACAAGGTATAGCCAACCAGGAAGGCAAGCCCGCCACCGAACCGCCTCTGAAACGTAAGCTGCATGGCGTGGTAGAGTGAGTCGCGATCGTTCTGAAACGCACTTGCGCCGCCATACTGGGGGAACGGATGTGAGGCGCGCTCGCGAGTGATCGTAGGAGCGCCAAGAGTGCCTGGGACGAGGCCGGCAAGCGGGTTGGGAACTCTCTCATCCAAGAACGTCCGAGCGGCCCCCTGTTGTCCGCTAGCTTCCTGCAACGCGACAGCCTCCTGTATCAGGGACTCAGGGGCAAGATTGTAGCCGCGATTTGAAAGCAGGCGTAAGCCTCTGTTCCCGGTGTAGAGAATCTCTAACAGCGTGTTCCGCCACAACTCCCGCTGCACTCCGAAATTCCATTGATAGATGCGGGGATTTTCAAGCTGCCGGTTCAGTGGATTGGTAAAGCCAAGACCAAGATAGGCGGCTTCCCCACGCGGCCCATCTGCGGGAGGGAGTTCATAGTTCCCTCTCAGTACCAGAGCCGGCTCGGCGGAGGCGGGCTTTAGCGGGCTGAAAGTCGTCTCAAACCCCGGCGCGGCGGCGAAATACCCCGAGGTCGGAATCGGCGAGTAATAAACACCGAAACCCCCACGAATAACCGTACCTGCCAGACGACTCGGAGAATATGCAAATCCAAACCGAGGCGACCAGTTGTTGTAATCGCCGATCCGAATATTTCGCGAATTTCCCCCGATGCCCGCGTACTGGAATACCCCCGGAAGGCTGACAATCGAGTTTGCGGAAGTTGTGTCTAACCAACCGACTTGATTGTTCTGCTCCAACAAAGGCCCAACCGCCTCCCAACGCAACCCGAGATTCAGTGTTAACGTGGGTAGAACCTTAAAGTCATCCCCAAAATACAGCGCTGGAGCGCTCTGATGAACACGGACGAGCGGCTGCCGCTGAATCGTCACAGCGTTAGGCAGGCCAAGCAGTCCGGACGCCACAGAGAACCCGGTGCCCGACGTTCCCTTCCCGGTCTGACTTGCGCTGAAAGACCACGATCCGTTTGGCAGGCCGGTGGCGACGAGGCCCGAGAGATACTGCCGCCGTAGATCGGCGCCGAAACGCATACTATGCTCGCCTTTTTGCCAGGAGAATGCCGGATTGATCTGGAAATTTTCAGAAATAAAGCTCTGTGGACTTCCTGTGCCGATAGAGTGGAAACCGGCGAAATTAGCGCGAGGAGTCAGGTTCAGGATATTCCCCTCCTCCAAAGCTGGCGTGATGCTGTACCCAAAGAGTGAAGTTCCTTGGGTGTTCCTCGTCAAATCGGTGATCTGTCGATTCCATTTCGTATACCCGGCGCTCGCAGAAAACAGCAATGAGGGACTAAGAGTGTACGAATAATTCGCTGTCAGGTTGGAGGAAGGAAACTTAATGAATTGGGACGCGGGATCGTGAAGACCTAAGACCTTATCTGAATCTGCGTCTGATCGTACTCTTGTGACTTTGAACATCAGCTTCTGCCTGTGGGACAAGACGTGGTCGACTCTGGCCGTCATGTTATCGACTTTGACAAACGAAAAAAACCTTCCCAGGAAGTTGGAAGCGGGCCCTACTCCCCTGTTTGGTTCAGGATAGACACGCAGCATCTGCTCCCCGAAGCTATTGAACTGCGACACGGGAATTTGATTGTTGGGGTATGGCGTGCGATCAGCGGCAGAGCTCGCACTTGCGGGGTCATATACGACCTCGCTGATCTCAGAGAAATCACCAGCACGCATCTTCAAAGTCGGGATCGTGGTGACTTGAGGGAATTTCCGAATCCACCGGGCTGAGTCCCATCCGAAGAAGAAGAATGAGCGATTTCGTGCGATCGGCCCGCCTACACTGCCACCGAACTGGTTGTAGACATTGGGTGGTTTGGCGGCTGTTGCGGGCAGAGCTAATCTTGTCTGGGTTGCCGTACTGCGGTGAGCATAGAAGAGGTTGCCGTGGAGTTCATTGCTGCCGCCTTTCGTCACGAAATTGACTACGCCGCCCACCGTATGACCATGTTCAGCCGACATCGCCCCAGACTGCACTCGGAACTCCTGGAGGGCGTCCGCCGCTGGAAGCGCCAGTATAGAACCATCGCGTAAGTTTGTTACGCTAATTCCATCCACCAGATATTCCTGATAACCACCTGAGCTGGTGCGAATGCCTCCATTGATGTTGTAACGCGACGTGATGTTTGCACCGTCGCTACCTGGCCGATTGAACGACGCATTCCCTTCTCTGGTGACCACCCCGGGGGTCAGCATCATCAGGGCGAGAGGATTCCGTGTTTGAAGAGGCAAGGATTCGAGCTGGCGCTCGGTTACGATTTGCCCCTTAGTGCCAGTGTCATAGTCAAGTAACGTGCTGTCAGCGGTAACAGTAATAACTTCCCGAGTGGAAGCAATTTGCAGAACCACATCGACCCTGGTCACTCGGTTCACCTCGACCGCGATCGCGGTGATGCGAACCGGATCGAAGGCGCTGTGCGTGGCGGACAAGATGTAACTCCCCGGTTGTAACTGCACGAAACGATAAATCCCTTCTTCGTTCGATTTCGTTTCGAATGACACACCGGTCAGCTCATGCCGGAGCTGCACTGTCACGGCGGGGATGATGGCCGCGCTCGAGTCGCTCACAGCTCCTGTGACCGTGCCAGTGGATTGGGCTATTCCCGCATGGGGAATGGCAAACATCAAGAGTATCCAAACAACCGAGAATACTCCTAATACTCTGATCCTTTGTGGTCGTGACGGAAGCATTGAAATAACCCTCCCATAACCCTCATAACCCTTTCGTTAATCTACTTCCGGGAACCGTCGATTGCGGCGTCTGCACGCCTCAGCGTCTCGGAAGCTTTTGACTGACCGTCCTCGTCGGAGCTAATGTATCGCCCATATGACAACTCGATGTGTTCACGAACCGCCTCGGCGATGGCCTGGTCTTCCCGGCTTCGGAGGGCCGCGACAAGGGGCTCATGCGGCCGGACAACTGCTGTAAGATTCGCACGAGACCGGCTGCGACACACACAGATATACGCGAACAGCGGTATCGTTACCTGCTCCAAGATCCGAGAGAGAAGGGTGTTGCCCGACTTCTGCCAGATAAAGCGGTGAAACTCCAGGTCCACTTTTTCGACTTCGTAGTAGGAGTTTTCGGAAGTGAGTCTCGAGATCTCCTCGGCTCGCTGCTGTAAGATGTCGAATTCTTCGGGGGACAGCCGGGCGGCGGCTTCAATTGCAGCGTGCTGTTCCAAGTGAGTCCGAACAATACAGCGCTCGTGTATTTCACTGGGGGATAGTGCAGCGACGTAGGTGCCTTTGTTGGGAACCCGCACTGCCAGATGGGCGCACTCCAGTTGAAGCAATCCCTCACGGACGGTGGCCTGGCTCACCTTCAGCTCACGCGCGAGGTGGAGCTCTCGGAGAGCAGCCCCGGGCTGAAGCGCGCCAGAGAATATTGCTGATCTCATGGCCTCGAAAACCAGATCAGAGGCCGATGAAGGCTTGATGGGCTCAAACTGAACCGGGGGTGTGGTCGTCATCGATTAATGGATCTATGCCCTTCTGAATTATCGTTAAGTCAATTTGTACTGAATCCTCCGGGGTTTGTCAAGCAAAATCTGACCAGCCTGTCAAGACTCGATAGAAATGTCCCCCTGGGCAACTCGGGCAGTTGCTCGCGCTCGATGCGGCCGTTGATCCATCTGAGACGGAAGGCCTCCGAACCGCCGAGGCAGATCACGCCGTCCGCGCTGGGTTCCCTGGGAATTGCGCGCAATCTGGCGTCCGTTGGAATGAGGAAAAGCGGGGACTCCTTTGGTTTCACCGACCTTGAGAACCGCCGGAAAATGTCCAGAAATGTCCGGGTGCAAGGGGGGTAAAATTTCTGTGGAAGACTGCTAACTGCTTTGTTTGCTGCTATTTAATTGTCGCCGAAATGTCGGCGGTGGGCAGATTTTCCGTATCTTTTCTGGTACAGCGGTGGCATGATCTCTTGCAGCCACTCGCAGCACTCCTTCAAGGTACGAAAACGCCCTGCCCAAGAAGGCGCGGGGGCTCAGCGGACGGCGGGCGCGTGGAGGTGGACGAGACCTATGTCGGTGAAGAGGAAGGGGTTCGCGGACGCCAGAGGTGGAAGAAAGCGCTGGTAGTGGTGGCAGCCGAGGAGGACGGCAACGGCATCGGAAGGATTCGGATGGGGCGCATCCAGCGGGCCACCAAGACCGAACTGCACGCCTTTGTCAAGCAATCGGTCGAGGCTGGCAGCACCGTCCACACCGACGGCTGGGAGGGAATCGGATACCGGCACGAGTTCACCTTTCTGGCCGGCAAGGAAAAATCGGCGGCCGAACTGCTGCCGCGCGTTCACCGTGTGGCTTCCCTTCTCAAGCGCTGGTTGGTTGGAACCCATCAGGGGGCGGTGAGCCACAAACATCTCGCCTATTACCTGGACGAGTTCACGTTCCGTTTCAATCGCCGCACCCCGCGTCACCGAGGCAAATTGTTCTTCCGGTTAGTCCAACAGGCGGTCGCCGTGCCCCCGAGGGCGTATCGAGAGATGGTGCAGCCTGCCCGAGATCCTCGAACAGGTCAACCACAAGATATGGGGTAAACGGGAGTCAAGTGCATACCCCAATCCGTTGAAAGTTAGCTGAAACACCTGATCTTCTTTATCACCCATAGGGTGTTGACCTCCAGCCGGTCCTGCCAGGGCTTAAACCGCTATGAATACAGACGCTGAAGGCCGCTGGAAGGTCGGGATGCCGGAATCAAATTGAAAATCCGGGTTTAAAGCAACACGCCCTTTCGACCCACCGCCCGACACTGCACCTAGCGGATGGTCTCTTCGCGTACGGTCAGCGCGTCGATGTAATCGCGGTCCAATTCGTACCCGAAGCCGGCTTCATCCCGAACGGCGATCGTTCCCTCGGGGCCGACTTCGACAGGCGGATCAATGATGTCGCGCTTCCAATATCGTTTGCTCGCTGAGACATCACCGGGCAGCGTGAAATTGTCCAGCGTCGACAGGGCGATGTTGTGAGCCCTGCCGATGCCGCTTTCGAGCATCCCGCCGCACCATACCGGGATGCCGTGGGCCCGTGCGACGTTGTGCACCAACAGGGCCTCGGAGAAACCGCCGACCCGGCCCAGCTTGATGTTGATGATTCGCCCCGCACTCATCTCGATCGCCTGCTCGGCATGACGCGCCGTGCGGATGCATTCATCGAGGCAGATCGGCGTGTCCAGCCGGGCCTGGAGCTGAGCGTGGTCGATGATGTCGTCGTGCGGGAGAGGCTGTTCGATCATCATCAAGTCGAACTCGTCGAGTCGCCGCAGATGCGCCGCATCGCTGAGCGCATAGGCGGAGTTGGCGTCGGCCATCAGCCGGATTGTCCGAAAGGCCGCGCGCACCTGACGCACCACCTCGACATCCCAACCCGGTTTGATCTTGATCTTGATGCGCTGGTAGCCTGCCCGCACCTCGCGCTCGATCAGCTCCAGCAACTCTTCCACCGAGTCTTGAATGCCGATCGATACACCGCAGTCGATTTCGGTGCGGCTCCCTCCGATATGCTGCCAAAGCGGCAAGCCGAGCTTGCGGGCTTCCAGGTCCCATGCCGCCGTCTCCAGTCCGCCGCGGGCCATGTGATGACCACGGATGTGGGAACTCCTCCCGGCTACATCGGCGGCGGATGCGATGTCGATGTCGAGAATCCGCGGCGCAACGAAATCACGCAGGATCAACCACGCCGCGTCGACCCACTCCTCGTTATAAAAGGGGCGCTCTCCGCAGGTGACCTCACCCCATCCCACCGCACCGTCCTCTTCTACCTCCACGAGCAGGATGCGCCGCTCGGTCGTGCGGCCGAAGCTTGTCTCGAATGGATGCACCAAAGGCATCCGGATTTCACGAAGGGTGATGCGGTCGATTCTCATGGCGGACCCAACTGAAAAGCTCCGCCTGCTTCGGTCCGTTCATAGCCGATGACCGCCAGGCCCTTCCCGAAGCAGTGCTGGAACTCCTGACGCACCCGGTCCTGCACGGCGCGGGCGCGTTCGGGGTCGTTGGCCCGCCACTCATCGATCTCTCTCGGAACGGCAATCGTCGTTTCGACTTGCCGGCCGGAGGGAGCGCCTCCTGAGACCACCGTCTCCACACGCTTGCTCATTACGTGCCATTCGGCGACAAGGCGGTCGGTCGGCAGCCCTCCGTGCAGCGGCGACGAGGTGATGCCGTATTGGTTCGGCAAGAAGCGTTTCACCACGCAGCCGAGCTTCTCGATATTGAAGCGGGCATTGCGAATCTGCAGCGGATCGAACAGCCACTCGACCAACCCCACCCTCGAGGCGATCGCTTGCTCGCGCTGTTTCAGCTTGATCCTGTAGCCGATGCCCAGGTTCTGATAGCCGTCAAGCACCCCCGTCATGTGGCTATGCCAATAGCGCGATCCATCACGCTTCATGCCCGGCAGCGAGAAGCTGAAGCCGATCATCTGTTCGCCGTCGTAAGCGCCCAGGATCAGCCCGCCGATGTACCTGGCCACGCTCAGAATACGCGGCGGAACCTGGTCGACCTCGGAGAATTTCCAAACGCCCATTTGGACGCCGAGTGTCGCGCGGTACTCTTCGTGCTCCGAGAGAACGCGTACCTCGATGCCATCCCCTATCGGCCCGGGGCCTACCGCCATAGCTGCTCCATTTCCTCGACGCCGGCTTCTTCAATCGTGAGGCCCTTGTCGCGGAGCTGCTGTTCGATGCAGCCGAAACGCTCGCGGAACTTGCGGTTGGCCCGCCGCAGAGCCAGCTCCGGATCGACGCCGGCACGGCACGCCACGTTCACGAGCAGGAAGAGGAGATCGCCGATCTCGTCCTCGGTGCGGTCGGGGTCCTGGCAAGCTCGCGCGTCCCGAAATTGCCGCATCTCCGCTCCGGCCTTTTCGGCAATCTCGTCCGCCTCGCGCCGCTCGAAACCGGCTCGGGCAGCCCTCTTGCTGATCTCGTGCGCTTCGAGCATGGCGGGTTGCGCCCGCGTGACGTTCGACAGCAACCCAGCTTTCTCCCGGTCCGATGGGTCGTGGTTCCCGGCCTCGGAGCGCTTTTCTTCGGCCTTGATCTCTTCCCAGCGCTGCAGGACCTTGCCCGCCGTATCGGCCGACTCGGAGCCGAATACATGAGGATGCCGCCGGATCAGCTTGTCGTTGATGTGCCCGAGTACGTCATCGATGCCGAACCAGCCGTTCTCCTTGGCGATCTGCGACTGAAAGACGATTTGCAACTGGATGTCGCCGAGCTCCTCGGCCAGGTCGGCCCAGTTTCTGCGCTCGATGGCATCGATGGCTTCGTAGGTCTCTTCGATCAGGTAACTGCGCAATGATTCCAATGTTTGCTCGCGGTCCCAGGGGCAGCCGCCGGGAGCCCGCAGTCGCTCCATCAGTTGCAGCAGCGTCTCGAAACGAGAATCAGCCATGGCACAATGAGCGAACCAGTAGCACAATGTAGCACAGCGTTTTTTCGCTTCCCGGACCAACGATTGTTGCGATGAAGGCCGTCGGCATCATCCCCGCGCGCTATGCTTCGAGCCGTTTTCCCGGCAAGGCTTTGGCAATGCTGGGGGACCGCACGCTGATCCGGCATGTCTACGATCGGGCGTCTGAAGCCGCGACATTGTCGCTCGTGGTGGTCGCCACCGATGACAACCGCATTGCCTCGGCCGTGCGGGACTTCGGCGGCAAGGTCGTCATAACTTCGCCGCGTCATCCCTCCGGAACGGATCGCGTTGCGGAAGCGGCGCGGGACCTCGACGTGGAGGTCGTGGTCAATATTCAAGGCGACGAACCGTTCATCTCGCCGAAGGTGATCGATCAAGCGGTCGCACCGTTCGAGTCCCGTCCCGAGTTGGCCATATCGACCCTTAGCCATGCGATTGAGGATGAGGCTTCGCTTCACGACCCCAATGTCGTCAAGGTTGTCTCGGATCTGCGGGGCTACGCTCTCTACTTCTCGCGGTCGCTGATCCCTCACCCGAGGCGAGGCCACCGGGAGAGGGCCTTCGCGCACATCGGGCTCTATGCGTATCGCAAGGATTTTCTGTTGCGATTCGCTTCCCTGCCGCCGGGCCGGTTGGAGCAGGCCGAAGCTCTGGAGCAGCTTCGGGTTCTCGAAAACGGAGAACGGATCCTGGTGATTCCGACCGACGATTACGTGGGCATCGGCGTGGACGTTCCGGCCGACCTGGAGCGCGCCGAGAGTTTCCTGAACGGCAGACGAGAGGCAATCTGAGAGCGGCCTGCGAGGGAAATTTTTCCGGGTTGATATCGTGGTATAATTTCCTGTTGAGCACGATTCGTTGCTGTTATACAGTAATTAACAGGGGGCTCTTGACACCCCCCATACCTAAGCGGCACGCTATGAGTTACCGCATTGCCGGGTTACTCCAGGGTGCCGCTACCGGCAACGTTTCTCGGTGACAGAAGAGGGATCGATGGCTGACTCGAACGCGGGCCAAGCCGGAGCGGAGCGGGGGGCTCCGGCCGAAGCTAAACCTCCCTTCCTCTCCCGCCTGATCGAAGGATTCAAGAAGACGGAAGCAGACAAGGACGCGGTTCGAACGCGCCGCCTGTTCGTCGGCTTCGCAATCTCCGGCTTCTTGACGACCAACTTTCTGATGTTCCTGCGGTTTTTCTTCCCGCGGACCATCTTCGAGCCGCGCACGGTGTTTCGCATCGGGACGCCGAACGATTTTGGCTTCGGCGTCGACACGAAGTTTCAAAAGTCACAACGGATCTGGGTGGTCAAGAATACCGAACGGCTGTTCGTGATCAGTGCGATCTGCACCCACCTGGGCTGCACGCCGGATTGGAAGCAGTCTGAGCAGAAGTTCAAATGTCCGTGCCACGGCAGCGGCTACGACCCGGAGGGGATCAACTACGAGGGCCCGGCGCCGCGCCCGATGGACCGCGCCTGGGTGGAGCTCGATGCTGAAGGGCAGATCGTCGTCGACACCAGCGTGGTTTTCAAAGAAGAAAAAGGCAAGCAGACGCAGTTCAATGACTACCCGGGGGCTTTCATACCCGTGTAAGCACTTGCGGAACCGGGTCGGTCGGTACGCCGGAACAGGGCGGGACAGGCGCTGGAATCGCCTTTTGCTGATCGCGGCCGGACTTTTGGCCTGACAAGGAGTTGGCGGCATGGCGGAACAGACAACGAAGACGACGGAACAAGAGCAATCGAGCAACGGCGCCTCCGGCAACGGGAAGAGGCTGTTCGGCATCGATCCGGACGCCATCAAGGCAAAAGCGACTGAGGACATCAACGCCTTCAAGAAGCCGACCAGGACGGACCTCTACAAATCGATCTTTCGCGTCAAACACGACGATACGCCTCGGAGCCGCACGCTCGGTGTGCTGAGCAATGTCTTCTTGCATCTGCATCCGGCGAAGATCAACCGCGACGCGGTGGCCTACAACTACACCTGGGGGATGGGCGGCATCTCGTTCTACCTGTTCTGGGTGCTCACCTGGACCGGCGTCCTGCTGATGTTCTACTACCACCCGACAAAGGTTCAGGCGTTTCGCGACATTCTGTATCTCGAGCACGACGTACCCTTCGGCAAACTTCTGCGCAACATGCACCGCTGGGGCGCACACGCCATGGTCCTGACCGTGTGGCTTCACATGTATCGGGTCTTCCTGACAGGTTCCTACAAGAAGCCGCGCCAGTTCAACTGGATGATCGGAGTGATCCTGCTTGTGCTTACGCTGCTTCTGTCGTTCACGGGTTATCTTCTGCCGGATGATCAGTTGGGGTTCTGGGCGGTCACCGTCGGAACGAACATGGCGCGAGCCACCCCCTTGTTGGGCCACGAAGGGCCGTTTGGCATTCAATTGGGTATGACGGCATACAACGACGTGCGGTTCGCGCTGCTCGGCGGTTCGATCGTTGATTCGAATGCTCTGTTGCGAGCCTACATCTGGCACTGCGTCGCAATACCGGGTTTCGCCGCGACGTTCATGATTGTTCACTTCTGGCGGATACGCAAGGACGGCGGCATCTCGGGACCCGCTCCGATGATGCTCGAGAAAGAGATCAAGCCGCTCAGGAGATAGGGCTGGAGAACGACAAATGGACTGGCATCAACTTTGGACGATCATCTCGCTCCCGGACAACATTCCGATTGTCGGTTTGATGTTCCTCATCCCGTTTTACACCTGGTACGCGTTTCGCCAAGCCTTCGCGAATGACCGCCTGATCGATCAACTCGAAGAGGATCCGGAGATGGCCAAGACCCATCACCGCAAGACCCAGCCCTACCAGAAGGGCTGGGCTCGTGAAGTGCACGTTTGGCCCTACCTTCTGAGGATCGAGTTTCTATCGGCGATCATCGTTACAGCCATCCTGATGGTCTGGTCGATCACCCTCGACGCACCGCTGGAAGAGCCGGCCAACCCGACCCTCACGATGAACCCCTCGAAGGCGCCCTGGTACTTCCTCGGCCTGCAGGAAATGCTGGTCTACTTCGACCCGTGGATCGCCGGCGTGCTCATGCCGACGTTGATCATCATCGGCCTGATCGCGATCCCGTACATCGACACCAACCCCCTGGGCAACGGTTATTACACCTACAGGCAAAGGCGTTTCGCGATTTGGACGTTCCTGTTCGGCTTCGTCATTCTGTGGTGCGCCATGGTCGTGATCGGAACGCTGATTCGGGGACCGGGCTGGATGTGGTTCTGGCCGGGACAGACCTGGGATCACAACAAGCTGATCTTCGAGGTGAACCGCGACCTGCACGAGATCCTCGGCATCACGGATCCCATCCTGTACGGCATCTTCGGTTTTCTGGTGGTCGGTGGATTTTTCCTGATCACGGCCTTCGGCATCCACAAGCTGATGACCTTGACCGAGTTCAACCGAAAGATTCTGGCCCGTATGACCTTGCTGCAGTACCTGACGATGCAGGTATTGCTGATCACGATGATCGGTTTGCCGGCAAAAATGGCGGCTCGCCTGCTTTTCCGGATCAAATACGTCTGGGTGACTCCTTGGTTCAACATTTGACGATCTCCGGGGACTAGCAAAGACTGCCCGAACAAGAAGACCTCCAACGAAATGCCGAAACCTGTTGACACTGATGTCGATCCCGTCGTAACCAAGTCGCTGAGCGTCCCTCTGTTGATCTCGACGCTGATCCTGACGTTCAGCCTCGTCTGGGCAATCTACGACGAGGTATACGTCATGCGCCCCTGGAAGATTTTCCAGGCTGACTTCATCGAGCAGTATTCGTCGTTCTTGACCAGGCTCAAGCCCCGGCAAGCCGCGGCGGAAGCGGAAGTGAAGGAATCACCCGAGTATCAGGCATTACAGCAGGAGCTTGACGGAGCGGAAGAATTGGCCGCGCAGCGCGTGCGGGAAATCGACACGGTCGTCGGTCGCGGCGTGACTCCTCGATTGCTGACCGCGCGACAGACTTTCCAGATACTGAAAACCGAGATCGACGCCATTACGTATCAGATCGAGACCGAGACGAGCGAGTCGGCAAAGCAGAGCCTGCAGGAGGACATTAACGAGATCAAGGCCCGCGTCGTCGAAGTCGACCTCGCCAGCGAAGACGGCTCGGGCGAAGTCGAGACGGTCGAGATGCAGTTCGAAGCGCTGCAGGCCGAGTTCCTGCGACTGCAAGAACGGCGGGTGGCCTTGCAGGCCGAGAGAGCGAAGGTGCTGGAACCGGCGAGTGAAATCCGGGCTGAGCGTGACGCTTTGCTTGCCGACCGCCTCGCCGGCCTGACCGCGCAGCAAGTCGATGGCTTGATCAGCAAAATGGAGAACTTCAACATCGGGATCAAGCAGATTCACCTGAACGACATCGACTGGGTTGACCGCTGCGAATCTTGCCATCTGGGAACACGCGAGCCCGTCAGCATCAATGCCGAAGACGTCGGCGGGCGGGCGGAATTCGTGAGCCATCCGTCGCTCGACCTGCTCCGCATTCACGACCCCGAGCAATTCGGCTGCTCGACCTGCCACAACGGTAACGGCCGGGCGACACGTTCGGTCGTCAAGGGCCACGGCAGGCATAAGTTCTGGCTCTGGCCTCTATGGCACAAGGAAAACATGCAGGCGGGTTGTCACCAGTGTCACGCCAGGGAGGTCATCACCGAGCAGGCTGATGTACTCAACAAGGGGCGGACGCTGTTCTTGAACAAGGGCTGCTGGGGATGTCACCGCTTCGAAGGCTTCGACCGTGAATCGGACGATCTCGCCGCCGTCCGGCAACAAATGAAGATCATTGACGACCGGCGCAACGCGAACCTCAAGGAACAACGCGAGAGCATTGCGGCCGGCGACGTCGTGGAGGACATGGATGAAGCTGATGCCCTGTATGCGCGGGCCGACCTGCTGAGCCTGCGCAACGCCAAGCTCGACGCCGAATACGACGCCCTGCAGGTGGAAGAGAAGTCGCTTGTTCTGGAAACGCGAAAGTTCGGCCCGAACCTCAAGGAGATCAAGGTAAAGCTCCGCAAAGAGTGGATTCCGGTTTGGCTGACCAATCCGCACGAGTTCCGCCCCGGCACGAAGATGCCGGAGTTCCGTTTGCTGGAAGACGAGGTCCAAAAAATCTCGGCGTACCTTTGGCAGAACGGGATCGAAGGTGAATTGGCCTCACATCCGCCGGGAGACCCCGAGCGCGGCAAAGAGCTGTTCGGCACCCGAGGCTGTCTGGGTTGCCATTCGATGGGTGAAGGAGACGCGAGAGAGGGCGGCAGCTTCGCGGCGAACCTGACACGGGTCGGTGAGAAAACGAACTATGACTTCCTGGTTCGCTGGATCAACAATCCGAGCGAGGTGACGCCGGACCCGGAAGCCGACGCGGATGCGCCGCACCCCATTCCGATCATGCCCAGCCTGCGGCTGAGTATCGATGAGGTACGCGACGTCGCCAGCTACCTGATGACCAGGAAGACGGACGCAACCTACGAGCCGGCAGACTACATGGACGACCCCGCAATGGCCGAAGAAGGCATGGCATTGATCCGTCATTACGGCTGCGCGGGATGTCATGAGATTCGCGGACTCGAACTGGAAGGCCGCATCGGCACCGAACTTACGCTCGAGGGCAGCAAGCCCGTCGAGCGGCTCGACTTCGCTCTTCTCACGCACCAGGCCGAGATGGAGGGCTGGTACAACCACAAGGGCTTCTTCGAAAGGAAGCTCAAGGACCCGGCCATCTACGACCAGGGCAAGATGCGTGTGCACCTGGAGAAGTTGCGGATGCCGAACTTCCATCTCAGCGACGATGAAATCAATGCCTTGACGACCTTCCTGCTGGGAGCCGTCGACACCAATCTTCCGGCGCATTACCGCTATGAACCGGAAGACGATCGCCGCTACATCCAAGAGGGCTGGTGGATCGTTCGGCGCTATAACTGTGTCGGCTGCCACCAGATTTCCTTCAGCGGACAAAGCGCTTTGATGAGCGTCCCGCTCTACGAAGATCCCGATTGGCAGGAGCAGTTGCCGCCGCAGCTTTATACGCAAGGCGCTCGCGTGCAGCCGGATTGGTTGATCCGCTTCCTCGATAATCCTGCGCTCCATGAGACCGACATCCACCGCAACGGCATTCGCCCCTACCTGGAGGCGCGCATGCCTACGTTCCACTTTTCGGAACGGCAGGTGATGAAGCTCAGCCGGTTCTTCATGGCGCGGTCGTCGCAATCGATGACCCATGTCGATCCCGGCCTTGAACCTTTGACTGCGGGGGAGACGGCGCTGGCGCGACGGCTCTTCCAAAGCCGCGGCGCCCCGTGCTTGAGGTGCCATATGACGGGCAACCCGTCGCATGACCGCGATGCCACCGCGCCGAACTTCTTGACCGCGAGCACGCGTCTCAAACCGGACTGGACCTATCGCTGGATGTTGGAGCCGGCAAAGATCGCGCCCGGCACCGCGATGCCCTCCGAACTGTTTCGTAAAGAAGGGGATCGCTGGGTCTTTGCAGGACCTCTGCCGGCGGCGTTCGAGGGCTATGAGAAAGATCATGCCGATCTGCTCGTTCGATATATGTTCCAACTCACGCCGGCGGAGTTGAGACGGCTGACAGCGGCGGGCGTACAATGAGGAACTCATCCGGCCGTGCCTGCCCACGCCGCATTTGATCGTAGTTGCAGCATTCAAACAAGGAAGGTGTTCACATGAGATTTTCAAAATCGGTTTCCGGCGGGATGATGGCCGGCCTGTTGGTGTTTTCGCTTGCCTGCGGCGGCGGAGATGACGCCGGCGAAGTAGCAGACGCCCCCGAGATGGAGGAAGCCCTGGTAACCGTCGATCCGGCGAAGGCCGCCACGGTTACCGGCAAGGTCAAGCTTGAGGGCGATGCGCCCAAGATGCCCGCCATCAATATGAGTGCCGAACCGGATTGCAGGGGGCTGCATGAGGCGGCGCCTCCGGCGGAAGTCGTTGTGGCGTCCGACGGCATGCTGCAGAACGTTTTTGTCTGGGTCAAGAGCGGCCTTGAGGGAAAGTTCGCCGTTTCCGAGACAGCGGCCATGCTCGACCAGAAGGGTTGCATCTATAGCCCGCACGTTCTGGCGGTGCAGACCGGGCAGATGTTGAAGATCTCCAACAGCGATCCGACGACTCACAACGTGCATCCGCTGCCGAAGACAAACCGCGAGTGGAACAGGTCACAGCCCGCAGAAGGAGCCGATATCGAGTACAAGTTCCCGCGCCAGGAAATCATGATCGCGGTGAAGTGCAACATCCATCCCTGGATGCGCTCTTACATCAGCGTGGTGAACCATCCGTTCTTCGCGGTCTCGGGAGCCGATGGCAGCTTCGAGATCAAGGGCCTGCCGGCCGGCAGCTATACCGTCGAAGCCGTTCACGAGAGGTTCGGCTCCCAGGAAATGAGCGTGACTCTGGGTGACGCCGAGTCCAAGGACATTGAGTTCAGCTACAGCGCAAGCTGACCGGGAGTACCCGGCGACGCGCGGATTGCATCTCTTCGCGGTCTTCACGGCCGGCGCGACGTTCCTGCTGATCGTCGCGGGGGCTCTGGTGACGAGCCGCGACGCCGGACTTTCCGTGCCGGACTGGCCCCTGTCGTACGGCCGGCTCATGCCTGAAATGATCGGTGGTGTTTTCTACGAGCACGGCCACCGCATGATCGCCGCTTTTGTCGGCTTTCTGACGATCATCCTGGCCGTTTGGACCTGGCGGGCTGATCAGCGGCGTTGGGTGCGTCATCTTGGCTGGACCGCGCTGGCCGCTGTGATCGCGCAAGGCCTGCTTGGTGGACTCACGGTACTGTTCCTGCTGCCCACCGCCGTGTCGGTGAGCCACGCTTGCCTGGCTCAGTTGTTCTTCTCGATCACCGTGGTGCTGGGGTTGGTCACGTCGCGGACCTGGTGCGAGCAGGACCGGAGGCTCGCCGCGCCATGGCCACCCTCCCGGCCGTCGCTGCCGGTGCTTTGCGTCACGACCAATTTCGTGACCTTCGGACAGCTTTTGTTGGGAGCCGCGTTGCGGCACAAGGGACTTGGTATCATTTTTCATCTCATCGGCGCCGCGGCGGTTGCGGCGATGGTCTTTTGGGTGCTGGCGCGTGTAGCTCGCGAGCACTCCGGTGACGCGGGGATTTTTCCCTGGGCTCTGGCTTTGAACGGACTGGTGATGCTGCAACTGCTCCTCGGAGCCGGCGCTTACTGGATTCGCGAGGTCACCCGCCATGCCGTGCAGCCGCTCTGGCCGATGGTCGTGATCACGGTCGGACATGTAGCGCTCGGAGCGCTCATCCTGGCCCTCGGCGTAGTGTTGACGTTTCAAGTCCATCACCGATTCGGTCGTCAAACCTCGTCTTCGTTCGAGCGCGAGGGAGTGCCCGTAACCACATGAGACCGGACTCCTCGACCGCCCCCGCTGTTCTCGCCGGCGCACATGCGCTGCTGCTCGACTACTGGGAGCTCACCAAACCGAGCGTTGTCTGGCTAATTCTGATGTCGACGGCCGTCGGTTTCTACATGGGGACATCCGGCTCGTGGCCTCTCATTCTGTTGGTCCACACCATCATCGGGACCGCCTTGCTGGCCGCAGGCACGGGCGCGCTCAACCAGTGGTGGGAGCGCGAAGCAGACGCCAAAATGCGCCGCACCGAGAATCGTCCGCTGCCGGCGGGCCGTTTGCGGCCCGGTCCCGCGCTGGTTTTCGGCATTTTCCTCGCCGCCGCCGGTACGATCTACCTGTTGGCGGCCGTGAATGTGCTTGCCGCCGTTCTCGGATTTCTGACGCTGGCTTGCTACCTGTGGATCTACACGCCGTTGAAGAGCCGCACACCCGCCGCGACGTTCGTCGGCGCTTTCCCCGGCGCGATGCCTCCGTTGATCGGCTGGGTCGCTGCTCGCTCGAGTATCGGCATCGAAGGCTGGGTGCTCTTCGCGATGCTCTTCCTGTGGCAGTTCCCGCATTTCTACGCCATTGCATGGATGTACCGTGAAGACTACCAACGAGCCGGCATCCAGATGCTTCCGGTCGTCGAGCCGGACGGCATCTCGACCGGCCGGCAGGTTGTCTGCTACACCCTCGCTCTGATCCCGGTAAGCCTCGCGCCGACGCTGTTGGGCATGGCCGGCTTTCTGTACGCCGCTGGGGCTCTCGCGGCGGGCATCATCTACCTCTACTTCGGGATTCTGATGGCTCGGGAAAAGACCCGGTTTCAGGCGCGACGCCTGCTGCAAGCTTCGGTCTTCTATCTGCCGCTGTTGTACTTTTTCCTCATCGTCGATAAGCTGTAGCACGTTGACCTCGCCGGTCTTCCCGGCTTCCAATTCGATTCGCTGGCCTTGGTTTTGAAGCTGTTCCGCAGTTCGGACCTCTGATGAATCTCGCCGAAATCGCCTTTATTGCACTGGCCTTCGTGATGGCCGTGCTTCCGCTGCTTGGACGCGCCATTCAGATGGCGCGCAAAAACAGACGCCAACGCGGCTAGACTCAACGGACACGCATCACTACCGGCCTGCCGCACCACGTTGTCAAGGACCATTCACCATGCCAAAAACATCGTCGATCAAAGACCGTGCCCGGCTGAGCCGCCGGGACATCTTCCGGGGAGGAGGCCTTGCCGCTTCGGGTTTGCTGGCTGGGACGGCCTCGATGTCCGCCGCCGCAATGCCTGTGTCGCCCAGCGTCTACACGCGGGTCGGCGTCAAACCCTTCATCAACCTGACGGCGGCCGTCACGATCAACGGCGGCATGCTGACGTTGCCCAACGTGAAGCAAGCGATGGAGGAAGCATCCTACTTTTCCGTCAACCTGGACGAGCTGATGGAAGGCGTCGGCAAGCGCCTCGCTGAGATTTTCCAATGCGAGGCGGCCCTTGTCACGTCCGGCGCGGCAGGGTCATTGACGCATGCCACCTCGGCTTGCCTCGCCGGGGGCGATCCCGAACGGATTCAGCAGTTGCCTGATCTGACGGGGCTCCGCACGCAGGTCATCATGCCCCGCGAGTCGCGCAATACGTATGACCATGCGATTCGAGCCCTCGGCGTGAAGATGATCACCGTCGACACCCGCGAGGAATTTTACCGCGCACTGAGCCGCAACACCGCGATGATTTCCGTGCTCGGCAACGCGGAATCGCGGGGGCCGATCCGCCTCGAGGAGTTCGTCGAAGCCGGACACAAGTACGGAGCGCCGGTGGTCGTCGATGCTTCGCCGGAGTGGCCGCAGTCGCCGGACCCCTACCTGGAGCGCGGCGCTGACCTCGTCGCCTATTCGGGCGGCAAGATCTGCGCCGGCCCACAGTGCAGCGGATTCTTGATTGGCCGCAAAGACCTCATCCACGCCGCTTGGATGAACAGTTCGCCTCATCACGCTTTCGGCCGCATGATGAAGGTCGGCAAGGAAGAGATCATGGGCGCGTTGGTGGCTGCCGAGTTCACCTTGAGCCGGCGCAACGTCGAGCACGAACTCGACAAGTGGAACGGCTGGATCAGGCGGATTGACGCCAAGCTCAAGAAGGTTCCCGGGGTGCGGACGAAGCACAACCCGCCGCCGGGCAAGAATCCGCATCCCGTTCTCGAGATCGCCTGGGACCCCGAGCGCATCGGCTACACCGCTGGAGAGGTCCACGATGTCCTGATGGGCAGCGAGCCTCGGGTTCAGACTCACGCGGGGGGCGAGGGCCACAGTTTCGCCATTCGGGTCGGTAACTGCCGCGAGGACCAGATCGATGTGGTGGCGGACCGCCTCGCGGAGGTCTTCCGCAGTGCGCCCACGCCGAAACCAGAACGCAACATGCCTCCGGCAGCGGATGTCTCCGGCCGTTGGGATGTGGAGATCAGCTTTGTCCGCGGCTCAGCCCGTCATAGCCTGTACTTCGATGCCGAAGGCGGTCATCTGCGCGGAACGCACATCGGACAACGCGGACAAGGCGAGCTGGCCGGCTCCATCAATGGCAACCACGTCCGCTTCCGCAGTCGATTGACGTACGACGCCGAGCGCAGCAGTTATCTGTTCGACGGCGAGCTGAAGGGCGACGAGATTGCCGGCGCTCTCGATCTCGGCGAATACGGCAAGGCCACCTTCAAGGCGTGGCGTCACGCATACGGAAAACCGCGCCGCAAAGACCCTTCCGTTTCCGGGAAAACAGAGAAAATATAAACCGCTTGGGGCATCTGCGGTAGCAGAAGTTGCACTCTGACAGCCTTGAACACCTGCAAACTTTTTTGAAAAGCACCTCGCTGCAATGCCGTAGTCAGCGTCTCTGTGACGGTTCCTGGCGAACCGGCCGACGTGAAGGTCCGGATTCCCGGACCTCGGTCCTGCGATCGCATTCGATATCCGTCAGGGTTTGAACCGCGCCATGGGGCCAGATGACCTCGAGTTTGCGGATAGACGTCTCTTCCCCAAGGCCGAAGTGGACCCGGATATCGCTCGCTGAAAGATAGCTGCCCACCGAACCCACAAACGACTCCTGCACGCGGCCCGAGCCGGTCTCGATGCGGATGCGGGCTCCACGGCCTTCGTAACCGCCTTGCGCCGCGATCAACTGAACGCTGAGCCAATGGTTCGAGGACTCCGTAATATTTTTCAGGACCGCGGCCCGCTCGTTGTTGGCGTTGACGACGATGTCCATTCTTCCGTCGTTGTCGAGATCGCCAAACGCGGCGCCGCGTCCCGCAGCCGGTTTGCGGAACGCAGAGCCGGCGTTCTTCGATATATCGAAGAACCGCCCGAATACGTTCTTCAGCATCAGGAAAGGCTCACGGAAGGCGAGCGCGGGATCGGACCACTCGATGTCATCCATGACGTGGCCTTGTGCAACGAACAGATCCCGCCAACCATCGTTGTCGAAGTCGACGAGTCCCGCTCCCCAGCCGGAATGCATATCGGTCAGCGGACCCAGCCCGCTTGATCTCGCTGCGCTCCGGAACTCTCCGCCACGGTTGCGAAACAGCCAGTAGCTCTGGCGTGCGAGGGCGTTGACGAAGATGTCAGGCTGTCCATCGTTGTCATAGTCGGCGAATGCGACGCCCATTCCCGCGAAGTCGCGGCCGTCGGCGTCATAGGCAACCCCGGCAGCCACGCCGACCTCCTCGAAGCGCTTGCCGTCGAGGTTGCGGAAGAGCTGTTGCGGGTATGCATCGTTTGCAACGAAGATGTCGACCCAGCCGTCGCGGTCGTAGTCGCCGAGGGCCACGCCGAGGCCCTTGCCGGGGTAAGCACTGATACCGGTGGTGCGAGAGACATCCTCGAACTTTCCTTGGCCGGTGTTTCGGAAAAGCAGGTGTTCGATGGGCGCGAAACGTCGCGGATGGCAGTAGGAGCGCCGATCGGGAAGGCCGTTGCCGCACGGAATGTTCCTGGAAACGTCCCAGTCCAGGTAGCGCGCCACGAAGAGGTCGAGGTGGCCGTCGCGGTCGTAGTCGACGAAGGCGGCGCCCGACGACCATCCCCTCCCCCCTACTCCGGCTTCCGCAGTCACGTCAGTGAACGAGCCGGCGCCGTCGTTTTCCAGCAGGATGTTGCGGCCGAAGTTCGTGACGTACAGGTCGGGGTCGCCGTCGTTGTCGTAGTCTCCGACAGCCGCGCCCATGCCGTAGCCCCGGCCCGCTGCGCTGGCGGCTTCGGTGACGTCCTTGAAGCGCCAGTCTCCGAGGTTGCGATAGAGCCGGTTCCAGTAGGCAGGGTCGGTCTTGTCGGGCTCCGTCCCAGCAGGCATGGGGGCATCGAGCGCGGCTCCGTTCACGAGATAGATATCGAGCAGTCCGTCGCCGTCGTAGTCGAGGAGAGCCACACCCGAGCCCATCGTCTCGATCAGATACTTCTGCGATGTTCGTCCGGAACGATGCTTGAAAGAGACGCCGCCCGATTCGGCCACGTCAACAAACCTGGGCGAAACGAGCCCCGGTTGCGCCTGAAGCAGGAGAGTGACTCCAAGCACGCCGGCGATCAGTACCGTCCGCAGGATGGGCATCACGATCAAAACCCACCTTAGCGGCAACGAGCAGTGCTGACAATCGCCGGGGCGACGCTGGCGCCGCGATCGACTTCGCACATTGACGCGAAAAGGATTCGACGCCGTCATGAAGATGATGGATAATAAGGTCCACGGCAAATGATCGACACGCTTCGAGCAATCGCCTGTCTGTTGCTCGCCTGTGGAATGACGAGCGGGCAGCAGTTGTCTCCCCAGGCACGCGAGCGCATGGAGCGTGCGCACCAGATTCCTCAGAGAGCGCCGGCTTCGGAAGTTGCCCAGGAACTGACCCAGCAGGCAGCGGAGGTGCGACCGGGCGGCGCGGCAGTGAAGACGCCGGTCGAACGGCGGAACTTCATCGACGAGCATATCTTCGGCCGGATCGAGCGCGACGGCATCCCTCACGCCGGGCCGGCGTCGGATCGTGAGTTTGCGCGGCGTGCCTATCTGGATGCGACGGGCCGCATCCCGCCGGTCGATGAGTTGCTGGCCTTCCTCGAGGATACCGACCCCGAGAAGCGTGACAAGCTGGTGGATCGGCTGGTCGATAGCGAAGAGTTCATCGAACGCTGGTCCTACTACTTCGAGGACCTCTTCCGGGCGGGCAACCGCATGGGGTTCGGCAAGAATCTCTTTCACTATTGGATCGTGGAATGGCTGCTTCTCGACCGCTCGTACGCCGATGTGGCGACGGACCTGTTGACCCAGGGTGGGAAGAGCAGCCATTCGTCGCCGGGCGCGCTGTATTTCGCGCGCGATTTCGTCAAGGCCAAAGACGATCCGGAAGAGCCGGACGCGCTCGATCTGGTGAACCGCGCCGACGCGATCGACGAATTCACGATCACTTACAGCAAGGTGCTGCTCGGCATGAATCCGGGTTGCATCTCCTGCCACGATGGAGCGGGGCATCTCGAGAAAGTGAATGTGTTCTTCTCACGCAAAACGCGCGAGGAGTTCTTTCAGCAGGCGTCTTTCTTCGGCAGGACGCGGATGGTGATGAACTGGGAGAACGGCTTCCAGGCAAATACCGAATACACGGTAGATGATGTCGAGCCCGGGTATCCGACCAGCGGCGAGAGTATCGTTCGCGTCCCGCGGACGGGCGGGTCGAACGAGCCGCGATTCATCCTGACGGGTGAGGCGGCGCGGCCCGAAGCCATGCCCCGGGACGAGTTGGCTCGGCTGCTGACGGGGCATATCCAGTTTTCACGAGCCATCACGAATCGCATCTGGGCGGAGTTGATGGGGTTCGGCATTGTCGAGCCGCTGGACGACTTCGACCTGGCGCGGTACTACCCGGACCAGGAGCTGCCCGAAGGCTGGTCGATGCAGCCCTCGAACCCGCAATTGCTGGATGCGATGGCGCGAGATTTTCAGGCGCACGATTACAGCTTCAAGCACCTGGTGCGGACGATTATGAAGTCCAATGCCTACCGGCTCTCTTCGAAGTTCGACGGTGAATGGAAACCCGGATATGCGAACTACTATCCGCGGAAGTTCGTGCGCATGTTGAGCGCGGCGGAACTGCACGACTCGATTGTCACGGCGACGGCGCGGCCAGGGTCCTATAAGAGCGGAGTGGATGATGTCGCCACGGCGATGGCGTTGCTGGACCCGGCGCACGTGAATCGCGAGGTGAAGGAGTTTCTGCGCGCTTTCGGACAGCAGAGCCGCGACTCACTGCCGGCGAAGACCGCGAGGTCGTCGCTGCAGGCGATGCTGATGATGAATTCGCAGGTTGTGCTCGATCGCGTGAAGGCGGAAGGCAACAGCCGGGTCGATCAACTGCTCGGACGCCTCGAAGATGACCGTATCGTGATCGAGCAGAGTTTCCGCACGGCGGCTGGACGCGAACCCAGCACGGAGGAACGGGAGCGGGTTCTCGACCGCGGCCTGGTGGAGAAGATCTACCTGGCGACGCTGTCGCGGCGCCCGTTGCCGGCGGAGATGGATATCGCCCTGAGCGCTTTGCACGAGGACCGCAAGCAGGGGATGGAGAACTTGCAGTGGGCGCTGCTGAACAAACCTGAATTCCTGTTCAACTATTAGCCCCAGTGAGGATCACATGATCAAGACCGTTCGGGATACTCTCCCTTTCCGCCGGGACGTGCTGAAGTTGGGAACGCTGAGCTTGCTGAGCGGCTTCGTGGAGCAGGGCTTGTGGCCCCCGCGCGTGCGCGCGGCGGGCAAGTCGAATCCCCGAGGGACAGCGCGAAACTGCATCGTGGTCGAGGCGGCGGGAGCGATCAGCCACACTGACACCTTCGACTTCAAGGAGAATGCCGGAACTCAATCCGATTTCGACGTGCGGCAGATCCGGAACGACCTCTATCTCTCGAACCGCTTGTTCCCCGAGCTGTCGTCGGAAATGGACAAGGTGGCGGTCGTGCGCTCGTTTTGGAGCCACGAGGTGGTTCACTTCCGCGGCGAGTACTACACACGGGCCGGACGTCCTTTGAACCCGGCGCAGGTTTCCGAGATTCCGCCAGTGGGTTCCGTAGTGTCTTACGAGTTCGAACCGCAACGGCGTGAGACGGATACGTTCCCGACGTTCGTGACTTGCAACCTCGGTTCGGCGGCGCTGCCGAGCGGGTTCCTGCACCCGCGCTTTTCCGGACTGGATATCAATGCCCAGGCCGGTGTCGGAAGCGTGTCGGCTCAGGGCGAAGCACTCGATCTTCTGCAGGAACGATTTCGATTGCTCAGCGAATTGGAGAAGGTCGTCGCCAAAGACTACCAAAGCCGCGGGCGCGATCTCACGGGCTTCAGCACATTCCAGCAGGATGCCTACCGGATCCTGGGAGATGGTCGTTGGCCGAGGGCGCTTGAACTCGAGGATGAAGATCGCAGGCGCTATGGAGCGAATGCGGTCGGGCTCGGTTGTCTGCTGGCGCGGAATCTGATCCGGGCGGACGCGGGCACGCGGTACGTTCACGTGAAGCATCCGGGCTGGGACCATCACAAGAACATCTTCGACCACTCGAAGAAGAGCAATCACTACAATCACTGCACGTCTCTCGACAGAGCACTGGCGAACCTGCTTCGCGATCTCGGGAAAACTCCTTCTCCGCATGATCCCGAGAAAACGCTGCTCGATGACACGATCGTCGCCGTACCGACCGAGTTCGGGCGCGTGCCAGGGCCGCTCAACGGCGTTGCCGGGCGGCATCACTACAACAGGTGCTACATCGGTCTGTTTGCAGGCGGTGGCGTAATAGGCGGACGGATCATCGGGCGCACCGACGCCGCGGGCGAAAACGCCGTCGAGACCGGTTGGAAATACGGCATGCAACCGAAGACGGAAAACATCTACGCCTCCGTGTACTCTGCCCTCGGAATCGACTGGAGAAAAGAGATCACCAACACGCCTTCCAAACGCGTCTACCGTTACGTGGATCCTCTCGGCGCGACAGAGCCTTGTATCGACGACGAGATCGCAGAACTCTTCGTCTAGGACCGAACGATCTGATGTTGCCGTGTAGGGTCCTGCTGTTGTCTGTGATTGCATCGGTCGCTTTCGCAGACGAGGCGGGATCGCAGGACGCTCCTGCGGGCATGGTTCTGATACCGGCGGGAGAGTTCACGATGGGCCGGACGTTCGAGACCACTGATGACAAGCGGGGGATGCGACCCCTCGTGCTACGCGATGATCGTCCGGCGCACGTGGTCCGATTGGGTGCGTATTTCATGGACGCGCATGAGGTGACACAGGCTGAGTATGCGGAGTTCGTGCAAGCGACAGGTTACCGGACGCCCTATCACTGGGTGAATGGGGTGACGCCGGAAGGCAAGCAAGACCATCCTGTTCACAATGTCGATTGGCAAGACGCCGATACCTACTGCGCCTGGCGGGGCAAGCGGCTTCCGACAGAAGCAGAGTGGGAGCGTGCGGCGCGCGGCGGCGAAGAAGGCAAGCGCTACCCATGGGGTGACGACAAGCCGGATCGCCAACGGGCGCTTTTCAATACACCTTTGGGTCCTGGACCGGTCGGTTCTTACCCCTCCAATCCATTCGGTCTGTATGACATGGCGGGGAGTGTTTCCGAGTGGTGTTCGGACTGGTTCGTGAGGACGTATTACGAGCGGAGCCCGAAGGACAATCCCCATGGCCCTCCAGAAGGGATGTACAAGATCATTCGGGGCGGCTCCTGGGCGGATGGGCCTCAGCGGATAAGTGTTTTCTTTCGGAACTGGGTGCGGAAAAATCAACGGACGCCGAACTTGGGGTTCCGGTGCGTACAGGATGCGCCGGAGACGAGCGCGGCGCAGTGAGGAAGATGAAACGGCGGCGGTTCCTCGGCCTACAAACTCTTCTCCAGTGCCTGCATGATCCAACGGTTCAGGCTCAGGCCGCTCTGTGCGGCCGAGCGCGCAACGCGTTGATGCAAGTCCGGCCCTAGCCGAACGTTAAGCTTCCCCGAAAAAGGTTTCCGGGGCTCGATGCCATCTTCCTTGCAGGACTCGAGATACTCGTCGATGGACCTCTGGAACTCGCGCCGAATCCCCTCGACGTCAGTTGCTTCAAAGGTGGCGATTGGATAGGAGCCGCTATTGACGACTCGTCCGTGAAGACGGTCCACGGACTCGTCGAACTCGACTGCAGCGATGTACCCTTTGTACTCCATCATGGCTTCACTCCCACGGCTTCGAGAAATACGGCAATGTCGCGGACCGTCGCTCTACCGGTCTCCGGTCCTGGGTGAGACCGGTGAACCACCATCCGTTCCGTTCCCTTCTTCAGCAGCACCCGCGATCCCGAACGCTGTGAGACCTCCACGTCTGCCGCCTTCAACAAGGCGGCGATGTCCACCCACCGGATGCCAGTCGGCGTCGGCCTCTTGAACATGCTTTCCAAGGTACGCCGATGCTTCGTACGCACGACACCCCATACAGTACCAAATCAAGTACCATTCTACAGCCGGCCTTTCCTGGCTCCCGTTTCCCGTTTCATGAAATCGAGATAAGCTGTGTCTTTAAGAACCCGCGGAAGGGATGAACAAGATCATCCGGGGCGGCTCCTGGGCGGATGGGCCACAACGGATTACCGTTTTCTTTCGAAACTGGGTACGAACCAATCAACGGACACCGAACTTGGGTTTCCGGTGTGTGCAGGATGCGCCGGAGTCGAGCGCGGCGCAATGAAGTGAACGGCTGAACGCGGGCCGGTGGACTGCCTATCAGGAGGGCGCATGAGGTGCGGCGGGGCATTGAACCGCGATAATGACCAGGCATGACGAAAACCGCGAGGTTGGCGCTCATCTTGATGGTTTGGTCCCCACCGCTCTGCGCCGAAGACCTCACTGTCCTGACAACCGACAGCAAGGGTCTCAAGCCGGGCCAACAGCTCGAAGAGCATCTCAAACAGCAGTTCTACCGGCGGATCGAGGATCGCCACGCAGCCTTCGAGCAGATCAAGAGCCAAGCGGCCGCCCATGTCTGGCAGCACGAACGGCGCGAGTTCATGGTCCGCCAATTAGGGGGCTTCCCGAAGCGCACGCCGCTCAACCCGAAGACCCTTGGACATCTTGGCGGTGAAGGCTTTCGTGTCGAAAAGGTGATGTTCGAAAGCCGCCCTGGACACCACGTCACCGCTCTGCTCTACCTGCCGGACAGCACCGTGGAGAGAGTCCCCGGCGTGCTCATCCCGTGCGGCCACAGCCACAACGGCAAGGCTTCCGGATGGTATCAGCGTGCCGGAATCCTCATGGCTCGCAACGGCATGGCGGCGCTTTGCTATGACCCGATCGGTCAAGGGGAGCGCTACCAATCGCTGGCGGCAAAAGACCATACCCATTTTCCAAGTGCTCCTCGATACCCCGTGCCGCATCCGAAGGTTCGATTCCTGCCGACGGTCGAGCACACCATGATGGGAATCGGCGGCATTCTGGTCGGTTCGAACGTTGCGCAGTACCGCATCTGGGATGGCATGCGGGCGATCGATTACCTGCAAAGCCGCGATGAAATCGATGCAACCCGCATCGGCTGTACCGGAAACTCCGGGGGCGGAACTCTGACTGCGTACCTGATGGCCCTCGACGATCGGATTGGCGCGGCGGCTCCCGGCTGTTTCTTGACGACGTTCCGCCGGCTCATCGACACACGGGGAGCGCAAGACGGCGAGCAGAACATCTTCGGCCAGATCGCTTTCGGTCTGGACGAGCCTGACTACGTCATGATGCGCGCCCCGGTGCCGACGTTGATTCTCGCCGCGACGAGGGACGTGACCTTCGACATCGCTGGAACTTGGGATCTTTTTCGCCAGGCAAAGCGCTTCTACACGCGTCTCGACTACCCCGAGCGGGTCGATCTGGTCGAGGCGGACGCTCCCCACGGATACTACATTCAGCACCGCACGGCCGCCGCACGCTGGATGCGCCGCTGGCTTCTTGGCGAGGACGATGTCATCCCCGAGGTGGACCGCCTTCCCGACCCGCTCACGGATCAGGTACTGCGGGATCGGTTTCGAGAGGGAATGTGGCCCGACGACAAGCTGCTGGTTTCCCCACAGGGTCAGGTGATGCTCATGCAGGGGGAGAAGTCGGTGTTCGACCTGAACGCCGACACCGCTTCGCGGCTTGCCACGGAAAGACAGCGGCGCTGGAGCAGGGCATCTGCCGATGAATGGAGCGAAGCGGTGAGAAGCGTTATTGGAACCCGCAAGTCGTCGGAACTCCCTGCCCCGCAAGTCGAGAGTCGAGGAGCCGTCCAGCGCGACGGTTACCGGATCGAGAAACTCGTTCTGCTCGGCTCCGATGGGGCGATCTCCTTGCCGGGTCTGCTGTTTGTTCCGGAACGCCGCGGTGCGGAACCGGTTCTCTACCTGCACGGGGAGAGCATGAAAACCGACGCCGCAGCGAAGGGGCCGATCGAACGGCTTGTCCGGGAGGGACACGTCGTCTTGGCAGCCGAGCTGAGCGGGATCGGAGAAACAGAAACCGGTCATCAGAAGCGCGATTATGGCCGGGGCCGCTTCGGACCGGATTCGCAGGAGATCTATCTCGCCTACCTGCTCGGCAAATCGTTCGTCGCAATGCGCACGGAGGACGTGCTTCGCTGGTCGAGTTATCTTGCCGGCCAGGTAACGGAGGACGAGGGCAGCATTCAACTTTTGGGGATTGGCGAGGCCGCCATTCCCGCTCTGCACGCAGCGGCTCTGGAACCGGCCCGGTTCAAATCGGTATCACTGCGAGGAATGATCCGCTCCTGGACGGAGTTGGTTGGCGCTCGGGAAAACCGGAACCAGCTTGTCAACGTTGTCCACGGTGCGTTGAAAACCTACGATCTGCCCGACCTGATCCGGCTTGCCGGGACCGGAAAGGTCGAAGTCGCCCGATCGGTCGACCCCTTGGGACAGCCGCTGGCTCGCTGACCGGCATCCAGCGCCGTTGTACGGCGATGTCGTTGTCAAGTACCGGATGTTTCCAACGAAAATCGGAAACGAAGCTTCCGCGTCATTGCAAAGATTGGTCGGGCCGCCGAGATTTGAACTCGGGACCTCTTCCACCCCAAGGAAGCGCGCTACCAGGCTGCGCCACGGCCCGAATGCAGAAGGTATCCACATTTTATCGTTTGCGGCCGATGTGTCGTGAGATTCGGACTGCGAACGGTGTAAGAGCAACTTTGCCGGGTCAAAGACTGGTGCGTTCCGGTGTTCCTCGGGATACGTTCCCCAGTTATTCCCGCAGTAGCCGCAGAGCTTCCAGCAGGCCGCTACGGTCGGTGTCCTCGTCCGGTTCTGAGTCCTCTTCCGAGTCGCCCTCGCCCGGCGCCAGGAAGAGGTTCTGCTCGAGCCCATGCTGGCGCATGTACAACTCGTGGTAAAGGCCCCCCTGTGCGAGCAGCTCGTCGTGCCGGCCGCGTTCGACGATGCGGCCTTCGTCGATCACGAGAATCTGATCCGCCCGGCGAATCGTCGAGAGCCTGTGAGCAATCACGAAGGTCGTTCGGCCTCGCATCAGGTACGACAGCCCCTCTTGGATCATCGCTTCCGATTCGGAATCGAGGCTTGACGTGGCTTCGTCCAGAATGAGGATTCGCGGGTCGGCCAGGATCGCCCGTGCGATCGACACCCGCTGCCGTTGGCCGCCGGAAAGCTTGACGCCGCGCTCGCCGACAATCGTTTCGTACCTGTCCTCGAACACTTCCGCGAATTCATCCACACGGGCGATGCGGCCGGCGGCGATGATCTCCTCCTCGCTCGCCTCCGGTCGGGAGAAAGCGATGTTTTCGCGGATCGTGCCGTCAAACAGGAACGTGTCCTGCAAGACGACCCCAAGCTGTGAGCGATAGGACGCCAGGCGCGTGGTTGAGAGGTCCGCGCCGTCGACGGTGATGGCTCCCGACGACGGTTTGTAGAACGCGGCCACCAGGCCGATGAGCGTTGACTTGCCGGAACCCGAGGGGCCGACCAGAGCCGTGACCGTGCCGGGGTTGGCCTCGAACGATACCTCGTGGAGAACGGATTTGCCCTCTTCGTACGCGAACGAAACGTTGTCGAAGCGAACTTCTCCGCGGATTTTCCCGATGTCCGCGGTTCGATCCGGATCTTTGTCTTCGGGACGCTCGTTGAGGACCTCGCGGGTGCGCTCGAGTCCGGCGAGCGCTTCGGTCACCTGCGTTCCGATGTTGACCATCTGGTACAACGGCGAAACCAGGAACGCCACGAAGGCCGTAAAGGTGACGAAGCTGCCCAGAGTCATCGTCCCGGCGAAGATTTGCTGAGTGCCCACGTACATCACGACCGCGCCCACCAAGCCGAGCAGCAATACCGCCGAGAGACTGACGAGCGCAGTGCTCGTCATGGTCTTGAGAATGTTCTCGAGCAGCCGCTGAACACCGCGCGAGAACACCGCGGCCTCCCGTTCCTCGGCGTGGTAGCCCTTCACAACTCTCACGCCGCTCAGTGATTCCGAGAGACGCCCGGTCACTTCAGCGCGGATTCTTCCCCGCTCCCGGAAGATCGGCCGGATATGCTTGAACGCATACCAGAAAACGGTCACGAAACAGATCACGATCGTCAACGCCATGCCGGCCAACAGCGGGCTGATCCAGAAAAGCACTCCCAGCGCGATCACGGCCGTCAGCAGCCCACCCACCAGCTCGACCAGTCCGGTGCCTACCAGGTTTCGAACACCCTCGACATCGCTCATGATGCGGGAGATCAGAGACCCTGTCTTGGTCATGTCGTAGTAAGCGACCGGCAGCCGCCCGACGTGCTCCTGGACCTGGCGCCGGAGGTCGGCGATCATTCGCTGAGCTGCTTTCGAAAGCAGTTGAGTCAGTGAGAACGCCGTAGCGCCCTGCACCGCTGTCGCGGCCAGGACAGCCAGGACGAGCGGAATGAGCAGCTCTTCTCTTCCCTGCCCGATGACATCGTCGATCAGAAACTTCGTCGATGCCGGGAGCACCATGCTTGCCGCGCGGCTGATGGCGATCAATACGAGGCCCACGGCCATGGCTCTGCGGCGCGGTTTTACCAGCGCCCAAACCTCGGCGGCAAGCGACTTGGCGCGCTCCTTGGTGAACGGTTTCCTGGCAGCTTCGCCGCCGGGCCGGGTCTTTCCGCCGCTCGCGCGTTCATAGCGCCCTAGAGATGTGCCGTGTGATCTCATCGCATTCGTGCAGGCACTCCATTCTCGCAGGCGGACGCTCGATAGTGAGCCCTCATCAGCGCGTCATCTTGCGATTCGGCAACCCGTCAAGGCGTCCAGCCGATATCCAGGCAGGTCATGCCGCTGTGCTCCCGAGGCCCCGCAGGGATCGAAGCCTGGAGTACATCAGTCCCGTGCAAAGCCAACCGCACCCCGCCGGTCCCAGTTCAATGCACCTGCGGCACGGCTAGCAGCCCGTGGTAAAAGTCCCGTGGAGGGCGCGGCGGGCTCCTGCGGTCGTTCGGCGCGGAGTGAGGAGGATGGCGATCCGGGTGATCTCCTCCGACGAACGACAAAGCCGACGACTGCAAATGTCCGTCGCCCGAAGGGTTACGCGCCACTCCCGCTCCGCTGCGCGGAGAGCGAGGCTCCACGTTCCTGGAACGGCCAAGCGTTATGCTATCGCCCCCGGGGCGCGTGACGCCGGCCGCGTGACTTTTGCCACGGGCTGTTAGTGCAGGTAAAGGCATACACCGTCGTTCTTTGACATCGCCGGATGGGACCGCTACACTGCCGTAGTTTTTGAGGCCGCCGCTCAAGATGGCAGACGCCTCGTCCTTTTCGTTCTTCCGACTCTCGAACACAGGGGCTTTACTGAATGAATCCCGGCCGACTGTTCTTCGCCAGTTGCCTTGCGCTGGTTACGACCTCGATGGTCTTCTCGATTCGCGCGGACATTCTTGACGCGCTGGCCGCCGACTTTCAGCTCACCAAGGAGCAGGTCGGCTGGGCTATCAGCCCTGCGTTCTGGGGCTTCACCATTTCAATCCTGATCGGCGGCTCGCTCGTCGATTTCTTCGGCATGCGCAACCTGTTGCTGTTTTCGAGCGGAGGTTACATCGTTGCCGTCACCGCCGTCCTGTTCGCGCCGCTACCGGCAGGCCCGGCCGATCCCTACTATTCGGACCCCGGCTTCGTGACGCTGTTCGGAGCAATGCTGCTGATCGGACTCTCGCAGGGTCTCGTGGAAGGCGTCATTAACCCCTTGTGCGCGACACTCTATCCGCAGGAGAAAACGCATCGCATGAACGTGCTGCACGCCTGGTGGCCGGGGGGATTGATCGTCGGCGGACTGTTGGCTTTCGGAATCACCAAGCTGATGGCGCTCGACTCGGCAAGCGTCTCCGCAGCGACCGCGACCCTGGGTTGGAAAATCAAGCTGGGCACGATTCTGCTGCCCGGAGCTCTCTACGGTGTTCTGTCGCTCGGCCAGAAGTTCCCGCCCACAGAAAGGGTGGCCGCCGGCGTATCGGCCGGCGAAATGTTCCGGGAGTTGTTGCGACCGCTGTTCATCCTTCTTTGGCTGTGCATGTGGATGACCGCCATCACCGAACTCGGCACGGACCAGTGGGTGGGCTCCCTCATCACCAACCTCACCGGCATGCAGGGCATTCTGATTCTCGTCTACACAGCCGGCATCATGTTCGTCCTGCGGTTCTTCGGAGGACCGCTGGCGAATTTCTTCTCGCCGATGGGCTTGCTCACCGGCTCGGCGGTCCTTTCCGCGATCGGGCTATACGGCCTCGGCGCGGCCTCCACGCCGTTCTCGGCTTTCGCGGCGGCGACGGTCTTCGGGGTTGGTAAGACCTACTTCTGGCCGACGATGCTCGGCGTCACATCGGAGTTGTTCCCGAAGGGTGGCGCGGCAACCCTGGCTATCATGGGCGGCACCGGCAATCTGGCCGTGGCCTTCATCCTGCCGGTCATGGGCGGTTGGTATCAGGATTACGGAGCGGCCGCCGCCTTCCAGTACGTGGGTGTGTTGCCGATCATCCTCACCGTGATCTTCGGCGCCCTGTTTTTCTACTTCAAATCCCAGGGAGGCTATCAGGCCGTCCGTCTCGAATCGAAAGAGATCTCTTAATGATCCAGAACCCGATGCCCCAGCCGGGTTCCATTCAGGCTTCAGCCGGCGCTTCCGTGTCCATGAAGTAGTAGCAGATCATGTGCATGATCACCATGTGGGCGTCTTCGACGCGGCCCATATGATGATCGTCGACGTGCAGGCTGAGGTCGACCAGGGGACGCAGCTTGCCGCCGGTCATTCCGCTGAGGCCGATGGTGTAGCAGCCGGCGGAGCGGGCGTACTCGATCGCCCGGATGACGTTGGCTGAGTTGCCGCTGCCGCTGATCGCCACCGCCACATCGCGGGGCCGCGCGAAGTTCTTGAGCTGCTCCACGAAAACGGCGTCGTAACCGACGTCGTTGGCGTAGGCGGTCATGGTGGGAATCTGCTCGCTGAGCGCCATGATCCGGAAGCGCTGATTCCGGCCGTAGCTCGCTCCTTTGACGATGTCGCAAGCGAAGTGATTGGCGGTAGCTGCGCTGCCCCCGTTGCCGAAGACGAAAATCTGGCGGTCTTCTTCGCGCGCCCGGGCGAAAACGCGGATGGCTTCATCGACTTTGTCGGCATCGATCGTTTGCAAGGCCCCAAGCAGTTTCGTTCGATAGCCGGTGGGAAAGCTCATGACACGCCAGGGCCGGGCAGGAACAGGTCGAAAAAAAGAGTGATGCCGCCGTACACTTCCAGCGTAGCAGCCCATGGGAAAAGTCCCGTCGTGAGAAGGGAAAAGCGCGGCGGGCTACTGCGGTCGATGTGAAGAAAAAGCGAGGTCACTACGGGCGGCAATCTCAGCACCGTTGACGGAACGAATCGGATCGCAAACGCCCGTCGCCCGAAGGGTTGCGCCCGCCGGGGATCTCGGCCGGAAGCACGGAAACACGAATCACCGGTTTTTTCACGAAACACGAATCACGGTCTTTCCCATCGAGCCGGCCAGGCAGGCACAATGCTTGCGTCCTTTGAGCGACAGCCGTACCGCCAGCCTCGGCTGTTGAGTGACGAGACACGAATCACGGCTCTTACGCGGCGGCGTCACGCCGCTCCGTTGCCTGCCGCACCGCATCGCGCGACGACTTCCCGGGGTGTTGCGGAGCCTGTTCCCGGCTTCTCGATCGTCAGGCTGGCGACGACGCTTGCAAACTCGGCGGCCGCATCCAGGTCACCTGACGCCTTGAGCGCCAGCACGAGCCCGGCCGTAAAGCTGTCGCCGGCGCCGCAATCATCGACGACCCGGGCGGGCCGAACCGCCGGGATGGTCCGGCGCCGTCCGTCGTCGAAAAGGAGAGTTCCTTTGCCCCCCCGCGTGACGACCAACGGCGCACCGCCGATCGCCTTCCGCAACCGCGGAAAGTCGATTCGTCCGAAGAGTTTCCTGCATGCCGTATTCGCTTCCTGATGGTTCGCCTTGGCTATGACATTGCGGAAACGCTCGATGCGCGTGCGTGAGTCGGCGAGGACGATCTTGTCGGGGCAGCGTTCGGCGATGCCGGCGATGATCTCGCGAAAGGCGGTCGAGACGACACCGCCGTGCTCGGTTTCGGATTGATCGGAGACGACAATGACATCAAAATCCTGAAAAGCCGAATGGAGGTTGACGATGAGCTGGTCTTCGACAACGCCCGGCAGCGGGCGATGGTTGATGAAGTCGATACGAGGCTTGTCTTCTCTGCCGCTGTTCGTGTTGATCAGCTTGCTGTAGGTGAATGTCTGGATCTCGGTCGATGCAACCAGAAGACGGCAATCGATGTTGCGCGCCGCGAGGGCTTGTTGGAGCTCGAAGCCGAAGCCGTCCTGGCCGATCGCGCCCAGCACGGCGACACGGCCCGCGCCGAGAGCGGTGAGATTGTTGGCGACCGTCCCCCCCGCGCCCGGCGTCACCTCGGTGCGCACGATTCCCACGCGCGGAATCCCGGTCTCTCGAGACGGGTCCGATTCGCCCGGATCGTACCGGCACCAGCGGTCGAGGCAAATGTCTCCCGCCACCAGCACGCGGATGTCCTTGAACTTTTTGACCAGCGACTCCAGTTTCATGAGGCTTCGGCCGCCGACAAGGCCTGCCGGAGAGCGGGAATGGTAGCGCGGTGGTCACCGCAAATGTAGTGGCTGCGCCCGCCGTCGGCGACGGTGCGAACCAGGATCGTTTTGTGCGGCCGGAAATAGTAACCCGGGTCGGTCTTGGGCAATTCCTTGTGATAGTCGCCCTCGATCGGAATGAGATCGAAGACTGCGGTAGTGAAGTCGGCGATGCGCCGCCCGTGCTGATGCGCCACGTTGCGGGCCATCGAGAGAGCCTTGAGATAAACTTCCGGCCCCATGATCGCTGACCCGAAGCTCAGCATGACGCCGCTTTCGAGACGCTCGACCGCATGGGTGTACATCAGGAAATCGCGATAGCTCGTTTCGCCCAGTGCCGCGCCGTTGCAGTTGGGATGCTCGTGGGTGATATCGTAGCCGACTCCGATGTGGACTGAAACCGGAACCGAGGCCTCGTAGGCGGCGGCCAGGATGCTGACGTCACGATGCGGGTAGTCGCTTTCGAGAATCCGGCGGCCGATGTATTCGCCGAGTCCGAGCCCCGCGCTTGCGGCCTCGCAAGCCCAGTCGTTGATCAACCCCGTCTCTTCCCACAGGCCGAACTCGCCGCTGCGAATGTAGCGCGCGACGCTTTCCGTCGTAGCTCCGATGCGCGCGAGTTCATAGTCGTGAATGGTGCAGGCGCCGTTCACCGCGAGATGGCTGATCCAGCCGTTGCGCAACAGGTCGATGATGTGACGTGACGCGCCCATCTTGATCACGTGCGCGCCCATCATCCAAAGGCGGGCGGCGTTGCTCTCGCGCGCGGAACGCAGCGCGGAAGCGATCACGGGAAGATCGGGATGCTCGAAGGCCGGTGATTCGCCGGCGAGCGGGAGCACATAGCCGAGATCCATGTCATGGGCTCTTTCGGCCAGTGGCCGCAGGCGCAGTCGGGTACGGTCGAAAACAGGGTATTTCGATGTCATGAAAACGATAAGAACTCCAGGATATACATTCCAGCGCCGGCAAGACTGAGGTCTCCGGCCCTTACCGAGTTGCCGGCGACAACTCGCGGAGGCGTGTGACGACGCTCGCGACCTTGTCGACAACGTAATCGACTTCCTCCTCGGTATTCCAGCGGCCGAGACCGAAACGCAGGGAACTCTGAGCGAGAGAGCGGCTCACTCCGAGAGCCCTCAGGACATGGCTGGGCCGGGCCGTTGCCGTCGTGCAGGCCGAGCCGCTCGACACGGCGATGTCATCGAGACGCATGAGCAACGACTCGCCGTCCACCGCGCTGAAGCTGACATTGAGGTTGTGCGGGAGCCGGGCGTCGAGATCGCCGTTGACCGAGAGGTCATCAAGACGGCTCCGCAAGCCGTCGAGCAATCGATCGCGGAGGCCCGCGAGCCGCTCGGACTCTCCCCCCATTTCGGACCCTGCGATTTCGCAGGCCTTGCCGAGTCCCACGATACCCGGCACGTTCAACGTACCTGATCGAAAACCGCGCTCATGCCCGCCACCGTCGATCAATGCCGGAACATCGATGCGAGGGTCTTTCCGCCGCACGTAGAGCGCGCCCACACCC
Source organism: Bryobacterales bacterium (assembly GCA_965204095.1). Lineage (GTDB taxonomy): Bacteria > Acidobacteriota > Terriglobia > Bryobacterales > UBA6623 > JAPPLB01. The sequence goes on from OZ241991.1 coordinate 856,248, forward strand.
TTGGGGCCGTAGAATTTGTGGGCGGTTAGCGACAGCAGGTCGATCTCGTCCCGCTCGACCGAAACGGGAATTTTGCCCACGGCCTGCGCGGCGTCAACATGGAAAACGATACCGCGTCTCCGGGTGACCCGGCCGATCTCGCCGACCGGTTGAATGACGCCGATCTCGTTGTTGGCCAGTAAAATCGAAATGAGAATCGTCTCGTCGCTGATCGTGCGTTCCAGCCTCTCCAGGTCGACCAGCCCCCCGGGCGCGACCGGCAAATAGCTGACGCGGAAATCCCCTTCTTCAAGGCGATTGAGCGAATCAAGAACGGCCCGGTGCTCGGTCTGCAGCGTGATGATGTGGTTGCCGCGCGTCCTCCGGGCGGCGGCCGCCCCTTTGAGCGCCGTGTTGATCGATTCCGTCGCGCCGCTCGTGAAGACGATTTCGCGCGAACGTGCGCCGATCAGCCCCGCCACCTGAGCACGAGCGGCCTCGACTGCCTCCTCGGCGCGCCAGCCGAATAAGTGATTGCGGCTCGCTGGGTTGCCGAAAGTCTCGGTGAAATACGGCGTCATCGCCTCGACGACACGTGGGTCGACCGGCGTGGTGGCGTGGTGGTCCATGTATACAGGCCGCTTCATCGGAAGGCTTCCGATCCGAACCCCGAACACCTTCATCCTAGCCTGCATGCCTTACCACGTGGCGAGGCAAAGTGAGTGCTTCCGACCTCGGATCAAGAATCCATGAATCGCAAAACACGGCCTTTACGATTCACCGGCCCTCAGACATTCCTTTCGAGAGCGAACTAGCCTGCATTTCTCACCACGTGGCGAGGCGAAGTGCGTGAGAGGGGCGTCAGGACGAGGCGCGAGCCGCTTGGCGCGCGCAGGCGTACTTGAACCGTACGTTGAGCACGGCAAGCAAGCGCAACGAAGTCCTGGCGGTCGTATCGCGTGCTTCGGCCGTCGGGTGGTGAGACATGCAGGCTAGGCCGCCACCAATGGTTTTCACTAAAAACTAACCACTAACAACTAACCACTGCCTTTACGTTTTCCCCCGGTGCAAACCCAGCGCCATGCGGCCCAGCCGCATCAGGTGAGCGTGAACCGCATAGCCGAGGAGATAGACAAACACGAACGGAAAGACGATAAACCGGACCAGGGTGCGCGGAGCGGATTTATCGAGCAGGCCCGCCCGATGCATGCAGAGGCGGGCCAGATTGCCAAAATTGCCGCGGTCGAGCCAGAAGAAGTCGGCGTTCTCGTTTGCGATGAGGAACTTCGCCGGGATGAGCAGCAAGCTCGCCGCGCGCCAGCGAGCCATGATGGGCCCGCCCGCATACAGCACCACGGCGATGCCGTGCCGGCGGTTGCGGACCTCATGCAGCAGACGCCAGCGGGCGTGGTCGTCGGTGTATTCGGTGACACGCCAGACCTGACGTTTCGTGTCCGGCGCGAGTTGCAAAGGCAGACCCGGCCAGCAAGTAAGCAGGTCGATAACGACGTTCTCGCCGAAGGCCCTCTTCAAGTGTGGGATCAGCTTTTCCGTAACGTCGCGCTTGCCGCTCTCGACGAGCAGAATGCGTTCCGTCTCCGGAACGCGTCGGCTGAGAACCCAGCGCATCCCGCTCATTCTATTCCGCATGTCTCGCTACGTGACGAGGCGAAGTGCGTCATAGGGCCGTCAGGACGAGCCGCGAGCCGCTGGGCGCGCGCAGGCGTACTTGACAGTACGTTGAGCACGGCAAGCAAGCGCAACGAAGTCCTGGCGGTCTTATCGTGTGCTTCGACCGTCGGGTGGTGAGAAATGCAGGTTAGCCCGCCATGCGGGGAGGCCGCCGCTCCCTGCTTGATATAATCGGAACCATACGGAGCGATTGTCTGGTTTGCGGCGTGCCGGGCGCGAAGCTGGAACCGCCGGTTTCGCTTCAGGCAAGCAGCCCGGCCGAACCGCATGGCCCGCTCGAAGCCGTTCGCTTTCAGACCGGCTCATCGAACTCCCGCACGGGCCTGCTTCCCGTTGATCGGCCCCGAACAGCGATGGCAAAGTTTTTCACATTGCAGGAAGCCGAGGACTGCATTCCAGGACTGGAGGACTTGCTGCGGACCGCCATCGACTCCAAGAAGGGGGCGGCTCAGATGGAACGCGAGCTCCAGGCGATCGGCGAGCGCATCCATCTGCTCGGCGGTGCCGAGATCAACCCCGTCAAGGTCGCGGAAAAAAGGGCTATGCAGCGCGTTTGCATGCAACGCCTCAAGTCTTCGATAGAGAGCATCGAGCAAACGGGCTGCCTGGTGAAGGACCTCGAAATGGGCTTGCTGGATTTCCCGGCTCAGCTCGAGGGCGACGAAGTATACCTCTGCTGGAAGCTGGGCGAACCCCGCATCCAGTTCTGGCATCGCCCCGAGGAGGGCTTTGCCGGGCGCAAACGCATCGGTTCGCAGTTCGGTGAATCCCGCGGCCCTTCAAGAACTCATTAGCCTGCACTATGCAGCACGCGCCAAGGCGAAGCGCCTGCCGGCAGGACGAGCCGCGAGACGCTCGAAGCGCTCCGGCCCCGTGTCCCGAATCACGAGACACGAAACACCGGGCTGTTAAGGTTCACCGGCCGTCAGACATTTCTTTCGAGAGCGAACCAGGTCGCCACCAATGGTTTTCACTAAAAACTAACCACTAACAACTAACCACGGCCTTCACTCCAGCTTGTCCAGGCCTTCGGTAAGCTCGATATTCGTGCCCCAGGGGTCCGTCAGGAAGGCGATCGAGAAACCCAGGCTCTTCACGTGCTCGTAGGGGCGGTCGAACTTGACGCCCTGCCGTTCCAGCTTCCGGCAGAAGCTTTCCAGATCATCGATTTCGAAACCGATGTGGTCGAGCACGCGGCCCTTGATGGGCTCTTGCGGCGTGTCGGTGCGAGTGTAGGTGAGGTTGACTCCGGGCAGGTCGGCTGCCTCGAAGATCCCGCGCCGCATCGGCCTCGCGCCGAAGATGTCGGCGTACCAGGCCTGCATTTTCTTGTCATACTGGCCCGCGAAGTGGATGTGGTGATTCGCCAACGGCGTCTTCAGGGCGCGGTTTTCGAACATTTCGATCTTCAGTTCGTCGGGCCCCATGATGAACGCCAGATAGCGGTACTGGCTGGGACTGAAGAAAATGTCTCCCTTGGCGCGGTTGCGGCTGATTTCCGCCTTCGTCACCACCGGCACGCCGGCCGCGCGCACCTTCGCCACCATCGCCGGTACATCGGGAAACTGGATGCCGATGTGATTCACCGAGCTGCCCTTGGTGCCGTCGGTCGGCTTCTGCTCGCGGAGAAAGATCAGGGCGTTGGGATACTTGACGTACTCCATCGTGTCGAGCTTCCCCGCCTTCGCGCCGATCACGTCGACCCAGAAGCGCTTGTGCTCGTCGAGGTCGCTTACGTTCAGATACATGCGGCCCATCGCGACGGGCGCTTCCCGGGCCGCGATGAGCTGCGCCTGGACGGGAATCGAGAGCACGGATGCAAGCAGAGCGGTAGCGAACAGTCTTTTTATCATTAGTTCCTGCTTTCCTCCCGCGGCGCGGGACGGGAAATCGAACCGTGATTGTACCAACGCCGGCGGAGCCGGCTTGCGGTTTCGGCTCGCGGCCGATCCGTATAGAATGAATACGACATTGAAGGAGGTCAATGGCGAAAGAAGAAGGCATCGAAGTTCAGGGCACCATCATCGAGAAGCATCCGGGCGGTACGTTTGAAGTGCGGCTGGACGACAAGCACGTCGTTCTGGCGCAAATCGCAGGCAAACTGCGCAAGCATCGCATCCGAATCCTCACCGGCGACCGAGTGACGGTCGAACTCTCACCCTACGACCTGACGCGCGGGCGCATCACCTATCGTTTTCGTTCGTAGCCATTCGTCGAAAGCAAAGCTCCCAGCGTCGAGCGGGCCGGCCCCCGTTCGGCCGTTCGCAGGCGAGCCGCGTCCCGCCGCCGCGTCAGCGGCACGGCGAAGTCAAGGCGGCCGTGTAGCCTGCTTGGGTTTTCGGGTCACGAAACACCTGTCTGCCAGACAGGCAGGCGAGAACGGCCTTTGGGTTTTTGGGTCACGAAACACGAATCACGAGACACGAATCACGGCTTTTAGGTTTTGGGTCACGAGACACTGCTTGTACGGCCTTTACGGTTCGTCGGCCCTCAGACGCTTCTTTCGAGAGCGAACCAGGCCGCCACCAATGGTTTTCACTAAAAACTAAAAACTGAAAACTAAAAACTGAAAACTACCCACTGCCTTTAACCAGCTTCTTCTCAATCAGCCCGAGGCCGAAGTCCGCGCCGAGCGCCATCAGCGCGGCCGGTACGGCTCCCAGCAGGATGAGGTTCGAGTTGACCGTTTGCAGCCCCCGGTAGATGAAATCCCCCAGGCCCCCGGCGCCGATCAGGGTCGCCACCGTGGCGACCCCGACTCCGGTCACCGTGGCCACCCGAAGCCCCGCCATGATCGTGCGGGCGGCCAGCGGCAGCTCGACCATGCGCAGGATCTGCCCGTCCGTCATGCCCATGGCCAGAGCCGCCTCCCGTACGGCGGGGTCCACCTCCTTGATGCCCGTGTAGGTGTTCCGCACGATCGGCAGCAGCGCGTACAGCACCAGGGCGACAATGGCCGAGCGCGGCCCGATCCCGCCGATCACGGGCAGCGGGATCAGGAAGCCGAACAGCGCCAGGCTGGGGATGGTCTGCACGGCGTTGGTGAAACCCAGCACCCAGCGCTCGATCTTCGGCTGCCGGGTGAGCAGGATGCCCGCCGGAACGGCGATCGCCGCCGCGATGAACATCGCCACCCCCACCAGCCAGAAGTGTTCGCCGATGCGGGCCACAAGCTGCGGTTGGTATTGATCGAAGATTTCGGAAAAGGTCATGTCAGGCTCTCCCGGAAAGCGGCGATACGCGGATCGGACCCGGCCCGGAACTCGTCAGGCGTCCCCATCCAGACGAGCTGGCCCCCGTCCATGAAGCCGATCCGGTCGCCCAGCAGCAGCGCCTCGCGCAGATCGTGCGTGACGAACAGGATCGACTTGCCGAGGGTTCCCTGGATGGCGAGAAACTCGCGCTGGATCTCCGCGCGCGTGATCGGATCCAGCGAGCCGAAAGGCTCGTCCATCAACAGGATCGGTGGGTCGGCGGCCAGTGCCCGCGCGACACCGACCCGCTGGCGCTGCCCCCCGGAAAGCTGCTGCGGATAGCGCGCAAGAACATCCTCCGGCAGCCCGACCTTGTCGAGCAATTCACGCGTCCTCGCGTCGATCCGGTTCGCTTCCCAGCCCTCCAGCGACGGCAGCAGCGAGATGTTGCTCGCCACCGTGAAGTGCGGGAACAGGCCGACCTCCTGGATGACGTAGCCGATCCGCCGCCGCAGCCGGATCGGGTCCCAATCGGCCGTGCGGCGGCCCTCGACAAAGACCTCGCCGGCGCTGGGCATCAGGACATGGTTGACCAGCCGCAGCGCGGTCGTCTTGCCCGAGCCGCTCCGGCCCAGCAGAACCACCGTCTCCGCCTTCCCGACTTCGAAAGAGAGATCGCAAACCAGCGTCGCGCTCCCCACCCGGTACGTCACTTCCGACAGACGGATGGGCGCCTCACTCGACATCTCAACGCGGGTTGCCAGTCTATCACGCAAGCCGCGGCATCATGCCGCTCGCTGCTGCCGGGGAATCCTCCATTGGTCACAAATAGGCGGGAAAACTATCGTTCTTGAGCTTTTCTAGCAGCGTGTACACGGATACCACGGCACGTTCAACAAGATGAGTTCCAAGCACCTGGACCGCTACATCTCGGAATCCGCGGGCGATCCCCGAGGCGACCGATCACGCTCTTTCAGGTGGGACACTGAAGTCTAGCTGAAGAGAGGTGTCGATGCCGAGGTTGACCTGACGAGATCTTCATATCCTCGACGCTGTGTGTAGATTACTACTTTCTCACGCCGTTCACACATGCACAATTGACGACCCTGTTTGTTTCAGCTACGATCCGAAGGCGCGAAGGGTGATATCAATGGAATCGCTCCGACAAAACATCAACCATGCCTCGCGTATATTCGCTCATAAGCCCGGCTTTGCAGCAACGAGCGTCGTGCTGTTGGCCCTGGGTATCGGTGCTAACAGCGCTATTTTCAGCATTCTGAATGCCCTCGTCTTTCAAAAACTTCCTGTACGGCAGCCCGAACAGCTTGTGGAGGTTTTTGGAGTTTATCGGAACGGTTCAAAGGTACCGTTTTCGTTTCCTATGTTTGAAAACCTTGAGCATGGACAACGAGTCTTTTCTGGACTGTTTGGATGGAGTGGGATATTTTCTTCGAATGTGGAGATTAACGGTCAGCTTTCTCTAGGGTATGTTCGTGCTGTTACAGGCAATTACTATAGCGAGTTAGGGACGACTCCTGTCCTAGGCCGATTCATACTGCCGAAAGACTTGAATACACAGGTTGCTGTACTTGGCTATGCATTTTGGGACCGCCGTTTTGGGCGCAGTCCTGACGTCATAGGAAATACGATTCGAATCGAAGGAAGGTTGTTCACGATCATCGGAGTATCTTCAAGGTGGTTTGCGGGAATGACTCCCGGCCAAACCCCTGATCTCGTGATTCCCATTACGGCAGCACCGTTTCCCCGACAGAGCCGTTCCTCACTCTGGGTGTCAGCCGGTGGCCGATTGAACCAGGATGTCACGATTGAACAAGCCAAGGCTCAACTCCAATCATTCTGGTCTGATGTCCTGATGGCTACCGTTCCGACACAGAGCCCCGGAGAGCGTCGTGAATCGTTTCTGTCGATGAAGCTGGAGGTTGAATCAGCCGCATCGGGCGTCAAGGGGGGCCTTCGTTCCCAGTTCGTACAACCCCTGCATCTCCTGATGGGTATTACCGGCCTGATTCTGCTTGTCCTGTGTGTGAACCTAGCGAGCCTGACATTGGCCAGCTACGCAACACGAAATCAGGAAATGGGTACACGCTTAGCACTGGGAGCGAGCCAATGGCAACTAAGCGGTCAACTATTAGCAGAGAGTCTGTTCCTGTCGGCTACTGGAGCGGTAGGCGCCCTGGTGATCGCCCATTGGGGCAGTACGCTTCTCAGCGATTTCATGTCAATAGGTGCTCTAGTTCCAGTTGTTCTCAACTTGTCACCTGATTGGCGTGTGTTCTCGTTCACTGCCAGTGTGGCGTTAGTGACTGGACTGATAATCGGCGTCACTGCGGTGTGGCAAGTATTCCATCTGCAACCGGCCTCCATATTGCACCGGGGTCAACGCGTTCTGGGACGCAGAGTCAGAATCCTGGGTTGTGTCCTCATTGTGGCGCAGATTGCCATGTCGCTTGTCTTGCTTCATGGCGCTGGGCTTTTCCTGCGTACTTTGAAAAACTTGCGTTCGTTCGATCCGGGTTTCAGTAGAGCAGGTGTACTTCAGGTGAGTCTCTACCCTAAGCCAAAGGCGTTCGAAAAATTGAACCTGAATAGCTATCGCAAGGAACTCATCGATCGCGTCGCCAGCTTGCCGGAAGTTGGTTCGGCAGCTTTTTCAAACTTGCCCGTGCCGGTGGGTGAGAAGGGTTGGAGGGATACAGTTGTCCTTGAAAGCACGGATTTGGGCTCAAGTGTCGAGGTGATGGCGATTCTTGTTTTTGTGTCACCGGGCTTCTTTAAGACACTCGGCATTCCGCTCGCGTCGGGACGTGACTTTGATTGGACGGACAACGATGAACATCCAGGAGTAGCGATTGTCGATAGCGAGATCGCTGAGCAGATACTGCCTGCTGGCCAAGCAGTGGGTGAGAGAATCAGCTTTAGCGTACACAGCAGATTCCAGGCTCTTGAGGTCGTTGGCGTCGTGGGCGCCGCTCGACTCGTTGACTTGCGCAACGCCAATCTGCCTGTGGTGTACGTCCCCAGTCCTCAACATCGAGGGTTCAGTCAGAGAGGCAACCTTTTCGTGCGCGCGAGCCACCTAGCAGCACAGTCCGTAGAGAATGAGATTGCGTCGCTCGGATACGAGTATCCGACCAGCTTGAATACACTTGACTACACGAGCGAGCAGGCGCTTCTTCGCGAACGCGCTATTGCTGCTCTTGCAACCTTCTTCGCTATTCTTTCGTTATTACTGGCAGCTATCGGGTTGTTTGGCTTGATGTCCCACACAGTGACCCGGCGAACGCGCGAAATCGGCATCCGCTTGGCACTCGGTTCGCAACGTCGTCACGTCTTCAGAGTAATCTTGACCGAGACACTTCTTCTCACGATCATAGGAATCTCCGTGGGATCGCTGTGCGCATTTTGGGCCACCACCTTAGTGACGCATATGTCATTCGGTTTTGCACCTGATGATCCGCGTACGCTAGTAATTCCTGCGATGGTATTATTCGCGATCGGGGCGGCTGCTGGATATTTGCCTGCTCGGAGGGCCATGCAGATGGATCCTCTGACAGCCTTGCGATACGAATAGTTGCTTGCCCCGTTCCGAATCGGAGGTCAGTACATCGCAGGAGTTGTCTGCGGACATGCCGGCTGTCCAGGCGCGCTACACACTCCCGTCCTCAATACTGAGAGGCAATTCCCCGTGAAGCGGCTCTTGGTCTGCATCAAGACGTCGGCGGTTCTTCGGACACGGAAAGGACACGGCGCGCAGGATAAAGCACGTAATCGCGGCCGGATGTTTCCTGCATCGCCCGAATGTCTCTGAAAATCGCCGTCACGTCATAATCGAAGCGCGCCGCGTGACGGTCCCGCACGGCCCGGAGTTCGGCGATGATGGGGTCAGCCTCTGACATCTGCATGATCGAACTCCGGCAGCACGTTTGACGCGCGGATGAACGGGGCGTGTAGCCGTGAAATAAAGTGGGTCTGTTCAATGGCTTGGACCAGCTTCACGAGGAATGGTTCGAGGCCAAACCGTCCGTACCCCGCTTTTAACGCGTCTTCATGAGAACAGAAGAAATCGACGGCTTCAGACTTATGGATCAGGACGTACTTGCCCTCCTGATCGGACCATCCTTCCAGGCTTTTCTGGTAGGTTGCGAGTTCTTGTTCCAGCGCCATGACATCTGCTCCTGGAGAGGCGGTTTCAGCCTAAGAAGATTGGAATCATGCTGTCAAGCTCATCATAGCGTGGCCTCCGTTAAAAGATCTTCCACGCCCTACAAGCAGCCGGTGATTTCCGCCTCGATCGCCAACGACCGTTGCGAGACTGCGACGGCCGTTGACCAGCGACAATGAACGAAGAGGAGCAGACAGATATGCCGATGAAGAATCCGCCGCATCCGGGCCGCATCGTCCGGAAGGATTGTATCGAGGCCCTGAATCTTACTGTGACGAAGACCGCCGAACTTCTCGGAGTCACGCGCCAGGCTCTGAACAATTTGGTCAACGAAAAGGCGGGCATTTCCGCCGAAATTGCCATCCGACTGGAAAAGCTCGGATGGTCCACCGCCGACCAGTGGATGAGGTTACAGGCCGCCTACAACCTCGCCCAGGCGCGCCATAGGCAGGACCGGATCGTGGTTGAGCGCTACAAGCCGCATCCTGTCTGAGGACTGCTTTACGGAGGGAGAGTCAATGTGTCCTCTCAACCTTCTTTCCAGCTATAAAGCACTGAGAGGAGGATGTCATGACACAGGCTGCGGCACAAGCGAGAGACAGTCGGAAGCGGGACCCGGTAAATGGGGGCGTTATCTGGCTGATAGGGCAGAGAGTATCTGAGTTACACTCGATGTAATTGCGGGAAGTATTAGGGAGAGCCCAAGATGGATTAAACCAAGACTTACCACGGCCATGATGGCGATATACCAGCCTCTTGGCAGCTGGGATTCAAACTTATCCATGGCCTTGTAATGAAAATAACTCATGACATTCATGACAGTAGCCATGACCCCGAGGATTAGCACAATACGTAAAATTACCGCTATGGCCTGTAGCTCGGGGATGTTAGTTTCTTGGTAGAGTACTTGTATCGCCCCAACGACCAAGGTCCACGACGCAATTTTGAAAAGCCAGTCGGCTACTGACCAGGAACACCTAACAATTCCGACTATTGGATCGTCAATTCTATTCTCAAAATCTTGATTGTGCATTTTCTAAACCGTTGGTTGGAATGGAGAAGTCATTCGGCCACGTCCACGAAAATTAGCGCATCATGTACCCCTCGAAGCGATTACAACAAGTATCGCCCCGATCCTCCTCGCCGTATCCGTGAAATGCTGCACTTCCTCGGGCTTGAGCGGACGGCCGAGGATGGCGCGTTCACGGTACGAGAGCCATTTCTTGAGAACCTGATATCCGCCGAGCTTGTAGCACCAGACGGCGGCGGGGACGTTGCGCCAGAAGGCATTGCTGTTGAGATACACGTCGAGTGTAGTCTCGCCGAGCGTGGATAGAGTGTCGCCCATCGCGGCGCGTTCGTCGGGCGTGTAGGCTCGTTCGACGATGCGGCCTTGACCAGGCATCACGGCTTCTCCCGACCCGTAATGGCCCCAGCCGGCGGTGACCGCGAAATCACTGCCTGCCATGTTGCGCCCGTGAGTTGTGGCGGGAACGGCGATAGCGGCGATCTCCGGGCGCAATCCGCCCGTCGTGACGCCGGCCACAGGCATTTCGGAATCGAGCAGGGCTGCGAGTTCGCGTCCGTGAGCCGCTGATTCGCCGAGTGCCTCCGATGCATCGTCCACCTTGCCCTCGGGCCAGCCCGGCAGCGGGATGCGCGGCCACTCCATGCGCAGCGCCCCGGCGTTGGCCTCGCGGTAGGAGGGATCGTGGAGGGTGACAAGGACATGGTGGAACAGGTCTTCGACGTTCACGCCGAGACGTTCGAGATAGCGTTGCGTCTCGACTGAGAGGTTTGGGCGGCGCGCACCATCGCCACCACTTCCGATGCCGTGATTGCGAAGCCAGGCAGGGAAGAAATTCGCGCTGCGTTCGATCAGATGCAGTTGGCCGATATGTTCTGTGAAACAAGCCTGTGGTTCCGCCGCTCCCTTCCGTAGATGCTGCGCGGCGGACAGCCAAAGATTCCCCTCGAATACATGCGGCCGATAGTCGGGGCGTGGGCGAGCCAACAGTCCGTTGTCTGCCTCCCAATAGAGCCAGCGGTTGTCAAACGGGCGGTAGGTGCAACGGAGGTAAGCAGCACCGTCAGGGCCACCGCGAACAAGCCTTTCGTCGCGTACCGCGCAGGCATCTGACTGTACGGACGTGGTGTTTCTCATCGCGGCTGGATAACGCCGTGCTATTTCCTCATGGCTCAAGCTCACATCGAAGTAATCGGCCATACGTTCCCGGAGCCGGTCGAGGTCGACATCGATGAGGAACGTATCGCGGTCTGTCTTGACACCGGGAAACGACACCGGAAACAGATCGGGCAGCGCCGGCCAGTCGAACCATTCCTCGCTGACCGCCATCGGCTTGAATGGCAGGTCGAGTCGAAGATCGGGCTCCAGCGCAGAATAGCCCGAATCGATTTCAGAAGCGTCGAGACTGTCCAGCAGCGCCCGCCGTCTTTCGTCAGCTCTCGCCTGATGGAAATTGCGATACAGGATACGCCCGCCTGTCGACGGACCGGTGACGGTCCCCGATCTGGAAAGTAAAGCGATGCTGGTGCCGACCTTGATACCCGGCGATTGTCCTCGAAGCGCAAAGACCGTTTCGCTGGTCCGTCCGTCGGGCGCGTATTCCGAGATGATGCGGTCGCCGTGCAAGTTGTCGATGCGGACCGCGTCGAACGCCTCCAGGTAACGCTCCCGCATGCCCGTGAACGACAGCCCGTCGAGCCAGGAGTAGTTGGAGATGAAGCAGATCACACCGCGTCCCGTCTTCTCGGCGATGCGCCGCTCGGCCATGCGGAAGAAGCGGACGTAGAGGTCGTTCAGCCCCTGCCCTTCGGGCTTGCGCACCCCTTTGACCTTCCGGTAGGCTTCCGACAGCTCGCGTTCCTCGTCCACGGCCATGCCGGCGAAGCCGTTGTACGGCGGGTTGCCGAGGATCACGAGGATGGGTGTCTCCTGCTTGACGTGCTCGGCGCGTTCACGCTCTTCCTCCAGCTCGGGGAACGGCAGCGGCTTCTGAATCCTCGGCTCCCAGCCGGTCAGCGCGTTGGTGAGAAAGACGCCGGCGCGTTCGCTCCCGTCGTCCGCCAGCGGCGCGTCGAGCGACTGCATCGTGAGCCCGACCTGCAGATGAGCGACCACGAAGGGCGCGGGCATGATCTCGAAGCCGAACACGCGCTCCGCCGCCGCCTGCTTGACCCGTGCGCCGGTGAGCGCGCCGAGGCCGCGTCCTTCGAGGTTGGCGGCGATGCGGCGCAGCACCTCCGCCAGGTAGGCCCCGGTGCCGCAGCAGGGGTCGAGCACGTAGACGTTCTCGGCCGCCAGCCCGTCCGCGATGCCGAGATCGTCCTTGAGCGCCTTGTCCACGCGGGCCACCATGTAGCGCACGACTTCGGCGGGCGTGTACCAGACGCCCAACTGCCTGCGCAGGCCGGGGTCGAAGGCTTCCAGGAACGGCTCGTAGAAATAGGGCACCGCCTCGCCCTCGTTGAACTTCGAGAAGAAGGCGGCGCGGTCCACGCGGTCGAGCGCGCCGGCGGTCCAGTCCAGCACCTCGACGAGGCCGAGCGGTTGCAGGCGGCCGGGATCGGAAAGCTGCTGGAACAGCGCCCGCAGCACCGGCGCGCGCAGGTGCCAGACCGCCGTGCGCCAGTCGAATGTGCTGGCCGGCGGCGGCAACTGCCGCGCCCACAGCACCCAGGCGGAGAAGACGCCGTAGAACAGCGTCTGCACCAGGGTCGAGTGAAAGAACCGCGCGCCCTTCTCGCCCTCGAAGCGCACCCCCAGGGCTTCTTCCAGCGCCGAACGCACCGCCGTCAATGACGGCGCGTCGCCCGCCGCCTCGACCCGCGCCAGTCCGTCGCGGGCATACGAGGCCAGTAGCCAGGCCAGGTCCCTCGGCTCGGCCAGCGCCGCCCGGTGCGACAGCACGCGGGCGAGATACTCGCCCAGTCCCGCGCCGGCCTTGCGGGCGAAGGCGCGCGGTTTGTCCAGCCCGCGCTGGAAGTCGTCCGCGTTTTTCGCCAGCCGGAAGGTTTCGAGCTTCGCCGTTCGGCCCGCCGCGTCTTCGCCGACCAGTACGAAGTCCCGCAGATTGGTCACCAGCACCAGCCGGTAGCGGCCCCAATAGCGGCTCACCTGCTGGCCCTCCGCGGTCACCCAGGCGTCGTCGTCGGCAGACTTTACCTCGACCACGCCGCGCTCCGGCGTCTGCCCCTCGCGCAGCTTGCCCTTCTGCAACTGCTTCGCCGCATACAGGCCGAAGTCGGGGTGCCCCGCGCCTTGGTTCGCGAGTGCGCTGACGCAGAACACCTTCGGCTTGAGCGTCGCGCCGACCGCGTTGAGCAGGTTGCCGAGCGGCCCGTAGCTCGACAACTCGCCGGTCGAGCCACCCGAGGCGCGCACCTTCCCGAGATCGGCGAAGTATGCCTCCACCGCCGCCCTCAGCTTGCTGTTCGTTCCCGTCACCGTCTCCGTTGCCGTCGAGCGTGGCGAGGCTCGTTCGCCGGCTCGCGCAGAGGCAGTTCCAGGTCCACGCCGCCTAGGGGCGCGAACCGGGCGCGGATAGCGCTCGCGAGGTTCTCGGGGCCGGTCTTGCGATCGACGGCCTCGCGCAGGATCAGCCTCACTTCCTCTTCCATGGAACGGCCGTTCCTGGCCGCCCGCACCCGAAGGAGGGTCTTCACGTCGTCATCGAGATTGCGGATCGTGATGCTCGCCATGGTCATGCCTCCGTCTGGATTGAACTCTGCCCGATGCGGTGATTGCAGTTGGTTCACGCGAAAGTCCCAGTCGTCAGTCGTTCCGCGGTCGCCCGCTCTCGGCGCGCGTGGGCCAGTTCGTAGCTCGCCTGCATCCGCATCCAGTGGTCGGCGGTGCCCCAGCCGATGCCTTCCAGAGCGAGCGCCATGTTGGCGGACAGGCCGGCCTCGCCGTCCTTGAAGCGGAACACCATTCGCCAGTTACCCGGAACCTGCACCCTCTACTGTCTCGCTGGCTAGCCGTTGCGCATCATTCTCGCGAGCATTGCCTTGTTATCCGTGCTTCTTATAATGACACTCGGAAGCCGCGCGACAGGTCGAAGAGCCGTTTTCACAGATGCGAGGCGGTCGCCGCAGCACAAGCATCGCTCAGGTCAACCTCTGAGCACAGAACGGCTTACACGTCCCGGCCCGTGAGCGGACTGGCAGGGTGACGAGATCGCCGGCTTCCGAGTCTCGCCCCCGGAGCAGCGGCCCAAACCACCGACCGATCCCGAAACGAGCATGTCCACGACCTACGATGCGTTGTTGATCCTCTCGTTCGGAGGGCCGGAACGTCGGGAGGACGTCATCCCCTTCCTCGAAAACGTGCTGCGGGGCCGCAACGTCCCGCGCGAGCGCATGCTCGCCGTCGCCGAGCATTACTACCATTTCGGCGGCAGGAGCCCGATCAACGACAACAACCGCGCTCTCATCGCCGCCCTGAAAACCGAGTTCGCCGCCCACCGGCTCGGCCTGCCCATCTATTGGGGCAATCGGAACTGGCATCCGCTGCTGGCCGATACCCTGCGCGAGATGGCTCGTGACGGCGTCCGCCGCGCGCTGGCGTTCGTCACGTCCGCCTACAGCTCCTACTCGAGTTGCCGCCAATATCTCGACGACATCGTTCGCGCCCGGGCCGAGGTCGGCCCCGCGGCGCCGGAGGTCCACAAGCTGCGCGTCTTCTACAACCATCCCGGCTTCATCGAACCGATGGCCGAGAACGTGGGGAAGGCTCTGGCGCGGTTTCCCACCGAAGAGCGCGCCGCCGTGCCGCTGGTGTTCACCGCGCACAGCATCCCCGTCTCGATGGCGCGGACGTCCCGCTATGTCGAGCAGCTCGAGGAAGCCTGCCGCCTGGTCGCCGCCGGCGTGGGGCGCAACGGCGGAACCCTGGTCTACCAGAGCCGCAGCGGGCCGCCGGCGCAGCCCTGGCTCGAACCGGACATCTGCAACCATCTTCGCGCCATCCACGAGGCCGGAGCACGCCGGGCAGTGGTCCTGCCGATCGGCTTCGTCTCCGATCACATGGAAACGTTGTACGACCTCGACACCGAAGCCCGGGAGTTGTGTGACCGTCTCGGCCTGCGGATGGAACGCGCCCCGGCCGTCGGCAACCACCCGAAGTTCGTCGCCATGATCCGCGAATTGGTGCTAGAGAGGTTCGACGGGAAACGGGAGAGGCGCTTCCTGGGGGAACTTGGCCTAAGGCCTGATGTCTGCGCCGAGGACTGCTGCCCCCGGCCCCAGCGGCCCGGCGCTGGACCGCCGGGCCGCCGATGATCGAGGACTCTCTCCGATGCTGCATCGACAGCTCACGATGTATTCCGGCCCACAACCGGCTGGCCGTCATCAGCGGCCACGGCCTACGAAAAGGACAAGATGCTGAGTTTCTGCAACGCGTTAGGCGCGAGCATGGGTGTGATCCGTATCGAAAAGCGTAACGCTACACTTGACGGGTCGCGGGCTGGCCCTATATCCTGACAGCATTGAGGATTCAGAGTGTTAGGCACAAGGGCCTCAGGCGCTTGATGGATGATGACGATGCTTCCGGACTGCCCGCTCGGCACGTCGACAAGATCCGCAAGATGCTGGCATTCCTTCAGGATATGGAACACGAGGGCGAACTACGTGCTTTTCCGAGTTGGAATCCTCACCGGCTCGGCGGTGACCGAAGAGGGATGTGGAGCCTTTCGGTAACCCGGAACTGGCGGATCACCTTTCGGATTGACCGGGCGGAAGGCAGCCTCATCGATCTTGACTATGAAGACTACCATTGAAGGAGACAACCATGGCGACGACAGCGAGCTACCGGCTGAAGAATCCGCCTCATCCCGGTGGATTCGTTCGAACCGAGATCATCGACCCGAGGGGAGTTTCCGTCACGGCCGCCGCCAGAGTTCTCGGCGTCACGCGAGCGGCCCTCTCGGCGTTCTTGAACGAGCGGTCGGCGCTGTCCCCGAAAATGGCTCTACGCATCGAGAAGGCTTTCGGTGTCCGTATGGATACGCTCATGCGGATGCAGAACAGTTACGACATATCCCAGGCGCGGAGCATGGAGGGTGAGATCAAGGTCGAGCCGTTCACCGGCAAACCTTTGCTCGAACCTCGGCAGCGCCCACGGTAACACCTGCAATCCGGCGGAGAACTCTTCCCAACAAGCGCTTCTCTGCCCAGCCGCCGCACACGCCCCGCCAAAATGACCTTGAGGGCTCTCCAGCCGCACCGGTACCGCCGGCTCGGAGCGGCCCTCCGCCAAGGCGAAGGGCCGCCGGGTTGCTACACGATCGGGTTGACCACCACGTAGCCAACCACCATCAACATCGTGAAGGCGACGGCTCCGCCGATCACGCCCCAGGGCGTTCCCGCATTCTCGGCTTGCAGCGAATTCTTGAACATGGCTCATTCTCCTTTTTTGTGCACGGCTCCTGAAAGTCAGTACGATGAACCTACGTCCGGTGTTCCCCGGCGGCGGCCCGGTCCTTGTGCGCCTGAGCGAGGTCGATGCTGAGCGACCACAGGGCGCCGCTCAAACTCAACATCGCCGAGAAAAACATGACCAGAATCACCGTCTCCATGGGTTCTCCTTCCGCCGGGGTTCCTGACTGGCCGTTCCGGCTTTCGGCTTCTGTTTCAACCAACACCGATAAGACGCGCAGGGTTGCCGAGCCGTTAGCCGAAAGACGGTTAAATCGAAGTAAAAGAGGGCTTTACATCGTCTTTACAAGAGCGGACCGGCAGGGCGCGCCAGCCTGGAACACCGAACCTGGGAGCGCGCGGGTGCCCTCTGGGCGCCAGCCCGCAAAAACACAAGCCGCAAGGCGGCGAGCGCCCCCGCTCTCGCGCTGGGGAGGGCCGGCGTGAGGGTCGCGCAGCGGTATGATCCGCACAAGGGCGGAGCAAAACCAAAAACTGAAAACTGAAAACTAAAAACTGATAAAAAGTCTTTCGTACTGCTCGGGAAGGTCGATGTCGCGGAGAATCCCCGGATCATCCACGTCCACGAACAACGTCCGGTCGCGATGCGACCGAATCACGTCTTTCGCCGACGACTCCGGACCGAGTGCGAGGATCTCGTCAAGCACTTGGCGCTTTACGATCACCGGATGACCGCGCCGGCCGCCGTGGCGGGGAATGGCGATGAGCGGTCTTGCCTTCTCCCACTCCCCGATCAGAAGCTCGACGGTCTCCTCCGCCACGGCCGGGTGATCGACCAGCGTGAACAGCGCCGCTTCCGCCTCGCATGGCAGCGCACGGATTCCCGTTTGGAGCGAAGTCAGCATCCCGGCCTGGTAGTTCGTGTTCACGACCACCTGCGGGCCGCTCGGAATCACTTGCCGAATGGCGTCAGCGTGATGCCCGAGGACGACAACGAGAGGCTCCACTCGCGGCTCCAGCAGAGAGATGATGCGTCCCAGGAAGGTCGTCCGGCGGTACGCGAGCAAGGCCTTGTCGCGGCCCATGCGTCGAGACTCGCCGGCGGAGAGGATGATGCCGGCGGGCTTGCGGCTCAAAGCTCAGCTTTTGCGCAGCGACGGAAGTTTCGCCGGCAGCGGCTCAGCGGAATCGCCTGAAGGACTTGCGGGTTCCTGGGGCGCGTGGATTTGCAGCGCCTTCGGAATGCCTTCGGCGAAGATCGACTTCGAGTTGGGGTTCCACTCGTGGCCGGGATTGCGGCGGCGTTCGATCATTTCGCTCACCACCGCGACGGCGATCTCCTCCGGCGTGATCGCCCCGATGTCGAAGCCCATCGGCGCGTGTAGGCGGGAGAGCTGCTCGATGGGAATCCCTTCCTTGATGAGATGCTTGGCCACTTCGAGGGTCTTGCGCTTGCTGCCGATCATTCCGAGGTAACGGGCCGGCGTCGTCACCGCCCAGCGCAGCACTCGCATGTCATCGCGGTGACCGCGCGTCACGATGATGATGTAGCTCGCCTCGTTCACTTCCAGTTTCGGGAAGATGGTCTCGTAGTCGTCGGCGTGCACTTCCGCCGCTTCGGGGAACCGCTCCCGGTTCGCGTAGGTTTCACGGTCGTCGACGATCACCGTCCGGAAGCCGGCCAGCGTGGCGACTTTCGACAGGCTCTTCGAGATGTGGCCGGCGCCGCAGATGTAACAGGTGGGAATGGGGAGTACCGGTTCCACGTAAACGTTCAATTGCCCCCCGCAGATGAGCCCCTGGTCGTAGGCGGCCTGCTGGCCGAGGTTGAAGCTCAGCATGCGCGGTTTCTCGGTCTCCATCACCTCGCGCGCGGCGTTCCACACTTCCGCTTCGGTGCATCCCCCGCCGATCGTGCCGACCATCGAGCCGTCCTCGCGGACCAGCAGCTTCGCGCTCTGAAAACTGGGTATCGATCCGGCTACCTCGACGATCGTCGCCATGGCGGCTTTCTTGCCCGATCGCCGCAGGTGCACCAGCTCTTCGTAGACGTCTGTCGGTCGGCCCATAACGTTTTAGCCTACCTTTCTCACCACGCGGAGAGGCGAAGTGCGTGAGAGGGCCGTCAGGACGAGGCGCGAGCCGCTTGCCGCGCGCAGGCGTACTTGACAGTACGTCGAGCACGGCAAGCAAGCGCAACGAAGTCATGGCGGTCGTATCGCGCGCTTCGGCCGTCGGGTGGTGAGAAAGACAGGTTAGCTCAAAGGCTCATTATAATACGGGGCTGTTTTTGAGCCGTCATTTCTCCCAACAGCCGAGGTGAGTCCCATGAAGGCCGTTCGCATCCACGAGCACGGTGGTCCGGAAGTTCTCCGCTACGAGGACGCCCCGGAGCCCGCCTTGCGCGCCGATGAGGTGCTCATCAAGGTCGGGGCCTGCGGACTGAATCACCTCGACCTGTTCGTTCGCGGCGGCCTGCCCGGACTGAAGCTCGACATGCCCCACATCCTGGGCAGCGACGCCGCCGGCGAAATCGTCGAAGTCGGAGCCGCCTGCGACTCCGCCAAGGTCGGGGACCGCGTGCTCATCGCGCCGGGCAAAAGCTCGCGCCGGGGAGCGATGGCGGCCGCCGGACTCGACAACCTCAGCCGCGACTACGGGCTCTTCGGCTATCAATACACCGGGCTGAACTCGGAATACATCGCCGTGCCCGAAGTGAACGCGCTTCCCATTCCCGGCGGACTGAACTACGCGGAAGCGGCGTCAGTCCCGCTCGTCTTCCTCACCGCCTGGCACATGCTGGTCGGCATTGCGAAGATCAGGATGCTCGAAGACGTGCTGGTCATCGGCGCAAGCTCCGGTGTCGGAATCGCCGCCGTGCAGATCGCCAAGCTGTTCCACTGCCGTGTGATCGCGACGGCCGGCGGCGAAGAAAAAATGGCGAAAGCACAGGAACTGGGCGCCGACCACGTCATCGACCACTATCGCCAGGACATCCGCGCCGAGGTGAGGGCGATCACCCGAAAACGCGGCGTCGATATTGTCTTCGAGCACGTCGGCCAGGCTACCTGGAAGCATTCCGCCGCCAGCCTGGCGCATAACGGACGCCTGGTGACCTGCGGCGCCACCACCGGCGGCGAAGTCGGCCTGAGCGTGCACCATCTCTTTTTCCGCCAGTTGTCGCTGCACGGCTCGTTCATGGGGACCATCGGCGAGCTGTACGAAGTCCTTCGGTTTTTCGATCGGGGTTTGCTCAAGCCCGTCGTCGACAAGGTCTTCCCGCTCTCCGAACTGCGCGCCGCCCACGAGCACCTCGAAAACAAGCGCCAGTTCGGCAAGGTGGTAGCAGCCCCCTCCGTCTGATCCGGCCTGAGCCTATCACCAGCTCGCGAGACAAAGTGCGAGCGAATCACAAATCAGGGCTTTAACAGCCCGTGTCAAAAGTCCCGTGGAAGGCGTGGCGGGCTCCTGCGGTCGCTCGGCGCGGAGTGAGGAGGATGGCGATCCGGGTGATCTCCTCCGACGAATGACAAAGCCGACGGCCGCAAATGTCCGTCGCCCAAAGGGTTACGCGCCGCTTCCGATCGGCCGCGCGGAGAGCGAGGCGTCACGTTCCTGGAACGGCTAGGCGTTACGCCAATGGTGCCGGGGCGCGTAACGCCGCCCGCGTGACTTTTGACACGGGTTGTTAACTAGCCACTATCCACTAACCACTAGCCACTGCTTTTAAGGTTTTTCACGAATCACGAGACACGAATCACGAATCACGGCTTTTCTAAGGCATGGCGATTCGGTCCGTTCGTTGTCTAATTGCGCCCGCCCACGGGATACTCCTGGTTGGGGGCACTGGTTCACTCCTAGACTTGAGAGTCTGGAGGGGAATCGTAAGGTTCATGCTGGAAGCTAAAGGACTCACCAAGTTCTATGGCTCGTTCAAGGCGCTCGACTCTCTCGATCTGTCGATCGAGCCCGGTCAAGTCTTCTGCTTGCTCGGGGCGAACGGGGCAGGCAAGACGACGACGATCAATCTCTTCCTCAATTTCATCGAGGCCAGTTCCGGCGAAGCGCGCATTCACGGACTGCAGGTAGCCGAGCATCCGCTTGAGACCAAGAAGCATGTTGCGTACATCCCGGAGCAGGTGATGCTCTACCGCAACCTCACCGGCCTCGAGAACCTGGAATTCTTCACTGCCTTGGCAGGGCGCGAGGAGTATTCGCAAGATCAGCTCCGCGGGTTCTTGACCGAGGCTGGACTTTCCGCGGAGGCGATTGACTGGCGAATCTCCTCCTACAGCAAGGGCATGCGACAGAAGGTCGGCATCGCGATCGCCGTGGCCAAGCAGGCCAAAGCCCTGCTGCTCGACGAGCCCACTTCGGGCCTCGACCCGAAGGCGTCGACCGAGTTCTCGGAGTTGCTGAAGCGCTTGAGCGGCGAAGGTGTGGCTGTGCTCATGGCGACGCACGACCTGTTCCGAGCCAAGGAGACCGGAACCCACGTCGGGATCATGAACCACGGACGCCTCGTTGCACGCCTGACCACCGAGGAGATCGGTCACGCCGATCTCGAACGGCTCTACCTCGATCACATGCGCGGCTGAGGAAGCGGACTTATGGTGATGCGAATCGCTCGCAAGGAGCTTCTGGAGATGACGCGTGACGGCCGTTTCCGGGTCGCAGGCGGAATCATTCTATTGTTGCTGCTCACGGTTCTCGGACTCGGTTGGCGCAGACATGCGGATGTGACCAACGCGCATGAGATCGCAATGGCCCAGGAGCGCGAGATCTGGGAATCCCAAGGAGAAAAGAGTCCCCACTCGGCCGCCCACTACGGTGTCTACGCCTTCAAGCCGACCGGACGGCTGGCTTTCTTCGATCCTGGAACCGAAGCTTATACCGGTGTCACCGTCTGGTTGGAGGCGCACAAGCAGAATCAGTTCCTCTACCGTCCCGCGCGCGACGGCAACACTCTACAGCGCTTCGGCGAGTTGACCGCGGCGGCTGTTCTGCAGTTGTTGCTGCCGCTCTTGATCATCCTGCTTGCCTTCTCCGCATTTGCGGGCGAACGCGAATCCGGTACGTTGCGGCAAGTTCTCAGTCTGGGCGTGCGCCGGAGAGACCTTGCTGTCGGCAAGGCCTTGGGCATTGCCGGCGCCTTGGCTTTGCTCTTGGTTCCGGCCGTCCTGCTCGGCTCGGCGATTCTGACGGCGGCCACGGCCGATTCGGCGTCCGGCGGGCTCATGCGGATGCTCCTCCTCGCCGGCGTCTACCTGCTCTACCTCGGTGCCTTCGTCGGCGTGACTCTGGCGGTCTCAGCAAAGGCGCCCTCAGCCCGGTTTGCTCTGGTCGCTTTGCTCGGGTTCTGGGTCTTCGTTTGCCTGGGGGCCCCGCGTGCGGCGACGGACTTGGCCAAGGCCTTGCATCCGACGCTGTCTGCCCAGGAGTTTGCCGCTGCCCTGGCTGATGAGAAGGGAGTTGGAATCGACGGCGTCGACTACGAAGACTTCCTCGAGGCGCGCAAGCAAGAGTTGTTGGCCGAGCACGGCGTGGAAGACGTCGAAGCGCTGCCGTTCAACTACGCCGGTTGGCGCTTCAATGTCAGCGAAGAGTACAGCAACCAATTCTTCGACAGCCATTACGCTCGGCTTTGGGACCAGTACGAGGCGCAGGACGGATTTCGACAGAAGCTCGGCTTCGTGGCCCCGTTGTTGGCGGTGCGCTCCCTGTCGATGTCGCTCGCCGGCTCGGATTTCGCACACTTCCGGTGGTTCGCCGAGCAGGCCGAACAGTATCGCCGGAAGCTCATCGCCTTCTTGAATGACGACATGCGCGACAACGCCGGCGTAGCGGGGTTCTCCTACCGAGGGGACCAGCGGCTTTGGAGCGAGGCGCCGGTCTTCGTCCATGAAGCGCCGAACCCGCTCTGGGCGATGTCGCGGCAATTCGCGGCCCTCGCCGCCCTGCTGCTGTGGCTCCTCATCTCCGCCTTCCTGGCATGGGGCGCGGCAGCGCGTTTGGAGGCTTATTAGCGGCGTTTGGAGGCCTATTAACAATGCTCTTCCGAGTCGTGCGCAATGAGTGGCGCGGTCTGGCTGCGGACCGCACTCTTTGGGCCGTGACGGTCGTGCTCGCTACGGTGATGCTCTTCGCCGCCTCGAACGGCGCCCGCTGGTCCGCCCTGCAGCAAGAGCGGCATGGCAAGCTGGTCGCCGACGAGAGCGAGCGGCGCGAAGACACGCGTGCCGAACTGCTCAGGATCGCCGACGGCGGCTCGCCCCGAAGTCGCTTCTTCGATCCCCGCAACCCCGCACAAGTCGGGCAGAGCTTCGCCGCCGGATACGCACTGCTGCCCCCTGCGGCGCTTGCGCCCCTGTCGGTCGGCCAGAGCGACCTCCTGCCCGCCCACTACAAGATCACCCTGGCGAGCCGGGAGGCGCTGTTCGCGGGAGACGAACTCGACAACCCGACGAACCTTCTCGCTGGCAGTTTCGACGTTGCGTTCGTCATCGTCTTCCTCTATCCGCTGTTGATCCTTGCGCTGGGCTACAACCTGCTCTCTGGCGAGAAGGAGAGCGGCATACTGGCGTTGACGCTCTCGCAGCCGATTTCGCTTACGCGGTTTGCCGCGGCCAAAATCCTTGCTCGCGGCGGCGTCGTGCTGGGCGTGACGGCAGTGCTGACACTGGCGGCGGCCGTCGCTGCTGGCGTCGATCTGAGCACCCCCGGCGCGCGTTCCTCCCTTGCCGCGTACTTCGGTGTCACCGCTGTGTACGGCCTGTTTTGGTTCTCCTTGGCGCTGTTGGTCAACGCCTTCGGCCGAGCCTCGGCCACCAACGCCGTGATCCTCGCCGGAGCCTGGCTCGCGCTCGCGCTGATTGTGCCGTCGGTGACGGCGCTGGTCGCCGCAACTCTCTACCCGGTTCCGTCACGCGTTGAGATGATTCAGGCCGTGCGCGTGGCTGCCCAGGAAGCCTCCGAGCGAGGCAGCCAACTGCTCGACGCTTACTATGCCGACCACCCGGAAATGGCCCCTGAAGGCGAAGTCGACCCCAGAGACTATTACTCCCGCAAATTCGTCGTCGAGGATGAGGTCTCAAAACAGGTCTCCCCGCTGACCGAGCGGTTCGAAGTGCAGATTCGCGGGCAGCAATCCGTCGTCGAGAAGTTTCGCTTCCTGTCCCCGGCCGTGCTCGCGCAGCAGGCTTTGAACGACCTTTCCGGAACAGGCTACTCTCGGTTCGACCATTTTCGCAGCGAGGTCGGACGCTTTGCCGACGAGTGGAAGGACCATTTCCTTCCGCAGGTCTTCCGTAAGACCGCCTTCACCGCCGAGGCGTTGGGGAAGATCCCCCGTTTTTCCTATCGGCCTGAAAGGCCTGGAGCGATCGCCGAGCGAGTCGGGGGCGCCACCCTGATCATCGCGCTGAGCGCTGGGCTGTTGCTCGGCGCGGCTTCATGGGGATTGAAACGCTACCCCCTGACAAGCTAGCCTGCATTTCTCACCACGCGGCGAGGCGAAGTGCGTGAGAGGGCCGTCAGGACGAGGCGCGCGGCGCAAGCCAGCGCGAATTCCGAGGTCTTCACGAAACACGAATCACGAGACACGAAACACGGTTTTTATGCTTTTCACTAAAAACTGAAAACTAAAAACTAACCACTGCTTTTACGGCTAAAACCCTGGCGGGTCGAGCGCGCCCTTGACGCGGGCGACGCCGATAATCAGCAACTCCAGGTCTTCCGAACCTTGGTTCGCGAACGACTGCTCGTCTCGAAGCAGCATCGGGATGGCGTCGCCCTTGCGGATCGCCGCGGTCTCCTGGTTCACGCGGACCGACCCCGAGCCGGCCATCACGTAGTACACCTCCTCGACCCCTTGATGGACCCGTTTCCCGGTCGATGAGCCCGGCGGGATCAACAAGTGGTCGATGTATGACCAGTCCGTTCTGAAAACCTCGGGCGCAATCGCGCGCCGGTAGTGGACCGTCCCCTTGCCGCCGTAGTAATTCTCGACCGGCCTCAGCAGGGTGCGGTCAAAACGGATGTTGACGAAGACCGGTTTGGAGTCTTTCGGGACACCGACACGGTCATCGTCGGTGTCGAAGTTGTCGTACTTGCCCTTGACGCTGCTCACGGCGATGTTCATCCACTCGACGGGCTTGTCGCTCGCGTTGTAGATGGCGTGCGCCTGGCCCATCTTGCAAGGCGCGGCGGCCGGGCCCTTCAGCGTCGAGGTGCGTCCGTCGATCGTGAACTCCGCCTCGCCGTTGAAGATGACGTACATCTCCTCGATCGTGTGATGGAAGTGATTGCCGATCCCGCCTCCTGGCTGAAGCTGGCCGCGGTGCAGGAACAGGAACTTCGTGTTCAGCGCACTCGCATCGAGCAGCCCCATGTAATGCAGCTCACCGGCGCCCTTGTGCACGTTCCTGCCCTGGTTGTACTTCGCCGGATCGGTATGCGCAATACGCTCGGCCAGCGGATCGCGGGCGAAGAGCGGAAGCGCGATCAGCAGAAGCGGAAACAGGACTCGCATGGTTCACCTCTCAAGGGGCAAGGTCACGGCAGGAGGAATCGCCTGAGAGTTCGGCCACGGCGTCGAGGTCGATCTCGACGCCCAGGCCGGGGCCGTCCGGGATCGGCAGCATGCCGTCGGCGTCCAGCTTCCATCCGCCGGCGGCGATCTCGTCGATGAACGGCGAGCCGACGAGATATTCCACCAGGTCGGTATCGGCGAACGCCGAAGCGAGGTGCAGGTCGGCCGCCAGGCCCAGGGCGGTGTTCCAGCCATGCGGGATGAAACGGATGCCGTGATCTCTCGCCATCTGCGCGATCCGGCGCTCTTCGCTGATCCCGCCGACTTTCGTCACGTCGGGCTGCACGATGTCGAACGCCCCGGCGCGCAGCCAGGGCTCGAACGATTGGCGGCGCGTGAGCACTTCGCCGCCGCTGATCGGCACTTTCGATGCCCGGCGCAGGGCAACGAAGTCGTCGAGCGCATCCGGATGCAGCGCCTCTTCGAACCACGCCACCCCGTAATCCTGAAGCATGTCCGCCGTGTTGAGAGCCCACTTGTAGTTGCCGGACCAGAAGGGATCGCTGCCCCCGGCATCCACCATCAGCATCGACTCCGGACCGACGGCCTCGCGGGCAGCACGCACGATCGCCTCGTCGGTCTCCCGGTTGCGGCGTCCGAACGGTCCCCATCCGATCTTGAAGGCGCGAAAGCCCTGCGCCTTGGCCGGCTGAAGCTCGTCCGCCATGCGGTCCGGCTCTTGCATCAGCAGCGAAGCGTACGGCAGCACCCTCTCGCGGTAACGCCCCCCAAGAAATCGCCCCGCCGGCTGGCCGGTGGCCTTGCCGAGAATGTCCCACAGCGCGATGTCGATGCCGCTGATCGTGTGCGTCACCGATCCGCCTCGCCCGAACCAGAAAGTGCTCTGGTGGAGCTTCTCGCAGACGCGCTCCGGTTCGAGCGCGTTCTCGCCTTCGTACAACGGTTTCAGGACACTGAGCGAAGCCCGGACCAGTTCATCCGTCGTGAACACGCTGCCCCACCCGATGGGTCCGTCATCGGTTCGCACCGCGATCAGGGTGTGGACGCAGTCATCGGGCTGCAGTTCGTTCGACCAGCCTCCTTCCGGAGTGCGCCCGCGCAGCCCGAAAGCAAGGATTTCAACGATCTTCATGACCCCTCATGGCCCCGTCACAGTGGATTATAAGCGCCGGACCGCCCAGCAAGGCGCCGCCATCGGCCTCTGACGAATCACGAAACACAGCCTTCACGGTTCACCGGCCGTCAGAAGTTTCTTTGAGAGCGAACCAGCCCCCCCACTGGGTTTTCACGAAACACGAATCACGGCTTTCAAGCTACGTCCTCAGATACGGCTTCAGCAGCTCGAAGTCGTGCTCGATCTGGGCGGCGGCTTCCTTCGAGAACGTGTACCCGCCGCGCCGCGAGACGGTGGTCTTGAAAACGCCGCGCTTCTTCATCAGGTAGTACTTGAGGCCGGGGATGTGCCGTTCGAGGTTGGTCATGACCAGCAGCTTCGAGAACACGTCGCGAACCTCGTCGTGGTGGCCCGCAAGGTGCAGTTCCCAAATGTGGGCATAGACATCTGCGTACATCGGACCGCCCGTCAGCGTCCCGTCCATGCCGAGGCGCATCTCGTACGACCAGCCGAGCGCCCGTTTCGCGCCGAGAATGCTCTTGATGGGGCCGGGGCGGTATTTCCGCAGCTCCTTCATCCGCGAAATCGCATCCTTGTACTCTTCCTTCAGGTACCCGAAGTTGTCGAACTTGCGCCCCATTTCGACGATGAACTCGACGGTCGGCTCCACCTCGGGCGCCCCGCCGGCCGTCTGGCAGAAAACCGGGCGCCGAGCGAGGCGGCAAAGCGCCGAGTAGTACTCGCGGTAATCGTCGAGCGACTTCGCCTCGGTGGGAGGGATCGCGATGACGGCGTCGGGTTCGAGTTCCTCCGCGCGGCGGGCGTATTCCAGCATCTTTTCCGTGTTCTCGGCCTGCACGCCCAGCACGAGGGTCGGCTTGGTTCCCCGGGCCGCCTCGGCGAGAACCTCCATGCCGCGCATGCGCTCTTCGTGAGTCAGGAACTTGAGGTCGCTCGCATGCTGCGGCCACACCATGCCCTGCACCCCGCAGCGGTCCAGGAACTTGACCTCCTCCGCAAGGTCCTCGTAGTCGATGGCTTTGCTTTCGGTGTAGGGCGTGGCGATGATCATGAAAGCGCCGCGCATGGACTTGCGGGTAGCGGCGGAGGCGGACACGGCGTACGGAACCAGGGCGGCTCCAAGCGTGGTGAGCCACTGTCGGCGGCTGAAACGGCTTCCTGTCGGCATGAGCGAGTCTCCTTTGATGCTGTGCGGGGATCGCTGCCTCCCCGTCGAACCCGGCCCGGCGGCCAAGCCGGCCTGGCTGCTAACCATGGTAGCGAGCCGATCCGCGAGCCGCATCCCGCATCGAACAGGCGTCGGCCCAATCAAAGACGTTCCCCTGGTGAGCCAGCCCGAACGTCCCCTCTTCTTGAGCAAACCAGGCCCACGCCAATGGTTTTCACGAATCACGAGACACGAAACACGAATCACGGCCTTCAAGGCGCGCGGCGCAAGCCAGCGCGAATTCCGAGGTTTTCACGAATCACGAGACACGAGACACGAATCACGGCTTTTATGCTTTTCCCGTGGCACGTTTGGTACCTGTTGGTACTGAAGCCCTTCAGTCTTTTTTTCGGTCGGGGGACGGGTTAGGTTGAAAGTGATGACGCCGTTGTTGGGAACAAAAAACCCATCCGCGCTCGTCGGGGACAAGTCGGGTGGGGAGAGAAGAGCCGCCCGAGCCGCGGCCTTTCAGGCTTTCACGAAACATGAGACCCGAGACCCGAGACACGGCTATAGCCTGGCGCGCGGCGCAAGCCAGCACGAATTCCAAGGTTTTCACGAAACACGAATCACGAATCACGGCCTTTCCCGTGGCTCGTTTGGTACCGGTTGGTACTGAAGCCCTTCAGTCTTGTTTTTTCGGCCGGAATCTGCTCTGGGTTGAGAGTGATGACGCCGTTGCTGGGAACAAAAACCTAATCCACGCCCGTCGGGGACGCGTCGGCTGGAGATAACAAAGCCGCCCAAGTCACGGCTTTTCAGGTATTTACGAGACCCGAGGCCCGAGACACGGCGTTAGCTTGGCGCGAGGCGCAAGCCGGCGCGAATTCCGAGGCTTTCACGAAACACGAGACACGAGACACGAAACACGGCTTTTTTCAGACACGAATCACGGCCTTTCCGTGGCTCGTTTGGTACCGGTTGGTACTGAAGCCCTTCAGTCTTTTTTTCGGCCGGAAGCCGGGTTAGGTTGAGAGTGATGACTCCGTTGCTGGGAACGAAAACCTCATCCACGCCCGTCGGGGCCAAGTCGGGTGGGGACGGAAGAGCCGCCCGGTCGCTGCTTTCCTGCGCGTTGTGGCGCGGCATGGGGCGGCTATGGCGCGGCATGGGCGGCATGGGGCGCCCCGAGCCGCTATCCGCGCACCGTCCGCGCCAGCAACATGACCATTCGGGTTTTCACGAAACACGAGACACGAGACCCGGCTATTGCCAGGCGCGCGGCGTAAGCCAGCGCGAATTCCGAGGTTTTCACGAAACACGAAACACGAGACACGAATCACGGAATTTTTGTCGCCCAGTCACGGCTTCCCTGTTCACGATTGTTCACCATTGTTCACGATTGTTCGGCATTGTTCAGCAAAAAAATATTACACCTGAGCCAGCGCTCCTCTCCGTCCACACCGGCAACGCGGCCTTTATGGTTCTTCTCGAGACACGAATCACGAATCACGGCTTTTATGCTTTTCACGAATCACGGCCTTTGTTGTGGCGCGGCATGGGGCGGCTATGGCGCGGCATGGGCGGCATATTGCACCCGAGCCGGTGTCCCGCGCCGTTCGCCGCCTCTCCCGCCGCGGCAAACGCCAAATGAACCCATGCCGAGAAAGGGGAACGTTCTGGATTGCGCAAACGAGGCAACTTTCAATATGACGATGACACCGGATCGAACAACTCCAGGAATCGTGCCCCTGAACAGGTACAATCGGTTAGCCTGGACATCTCACCGCGCGGCGCGGCATGGAGCGGCTGGGCGCGGCAAGACCGTCAGGACGAGGAGCGGGTCTCCCGGCGCCCTTCTTCCCTGCCCCTTGTTAGCGGTTACCGGCAACCGGCCGGCGATGCCGGGCGGTCTGGTCGCATGCTGCGGCGTCGGGCCGGGAGATGACCAGGCCATGGGCAGCGCCGCTTGCAGACCCCGAAGGAGACCTCAATGACGCTCTTGAAGAAAACGACGACATCCACCTGGAGCCGCCGCGACTGGTTCCGAATCAGCGGCACGGCGGCAGCCGCGAACTTCGCCGCAGCTCTGCCGGGGACGGCCGCCGCGAGACTCCCCGTTCGCGGCCATGGACCGGACATATACTCGCGGATCGGCGTGCGGCCGTTCATCAGTTGCACCGCCACGACCACGATCAACGGCGGATCGTCCCAACCGCCGGAGGTGCTCGATGCCGTCTTCCGGGCCGGACATTACCACGTCAACCTTGACGAGTTGATGGCCAAGGTGGGGCCGCGCATCGCGGAACTGCTGCAGGTGGACGCGGCCATGGTCAGCTCGGGCGCGGCGGCGGCCGTGACCTGCGGCACGCTGGCCTGCGTCGCGGGAGGCGACCCGGAGAAGATCCAGCAACTGCCCGATACGACCGGCCTGCGGGACGAAGTGATCGTTCCGAAATGGTCTCGCAGCATCTACGATCACGCCGTGCGATCGACGGGCGTGAAGATGATCGAGGTCGAGACGCTCGATGACCTCAAGAGCGCGTTCGGACCCAAGACAGCAATGGCCACCGCGCAATCGAGCATCCTGTGGCGCAAAGGGCCGTTCTCCCTCGACCAACTGGTCGCCGAGGCCCATCGGCGGAACATCCCGGTTCTTATTGACGACGCCGGCGGCCTGCCGGTGCCGCCGCACCCGGTGCTGAAGCACGGCGCCGACCTGTGCGCCCACAGCGGGGGCAAAGTGATCCGTGGTCCGCAGAGCGCCGGGTTGCTCCTGGGCCGGGAAGATCTGATTCGAGCAGCCTTCATCAACAGCGCTCCGCACCATGCCTTCGCGCGCCCCATGAAGGTGACCAAGGAAGAGATCATGGGCATGCTCGCAGCGGTCGAATACCTGGTGACGACACGCGACCCCGAGGCGGAAGATCGAGAATGGATGAGCTGGTACCGTCACATCAAGGACCGTGTCTCCGGGATCAGCGGCGTCTCGGGCGAGATCGAGGACTTCTCATGGAATCGCTTCGGATACCACCCGAGGCTGATCGTGCGCTGGGACCCGGAAAAGATCGGCCTGTCGGCGGGAGATGTGGAACAGATGCTGCTCGACGGCGAACCGCGCATTCGGATCCCGCCTTCGGGCGAGGGCCACTCGTTCGTCATTCGCGGAGCCGCGATGTATGCCGGTGAATACAAGCTCGTGGCGGACCGGCTGGTGGAGATCTTCCGATCGGCGCCGCCGGCGAAGCCGCGGCCGAAGCCCGCGCCGCCGGTTTCCGACCTGAGCGGCCACTGGGACGCGGAGCTGGAGTTTGTCGTCGGCTCGACCAAACACGAGTTTCACTTCGATGCGCAGGGCCACCGTCTGACGGGCATGCACGTGGGGCGAGTCGCGCATGGCTCGCTGGAAGGGACGATCGACGGCGCGGCCGTCGAGTTTCGGTCCTCCGGACGTTACGAGGGCGCATCGATCCGTTACCGGTTCAGCGGAACGGTTCGCGGCAACGAGATGAGCGGCGCCGTTGACCTGGGGGAGTATGGAACGGGAACCTGGAAGGCGCTCCGGAGCTAGCCTGCATTTCTCACCACGTGGCGAGGCGAAGTGCGTGAGAGGGGCGTCAGGACGAGGAGCAAGCCGGGCGGAGGGAAAAGGCGCGAGCCGCTTGGCGCACGCAGGCAGACCCATGATGACTGAGAAACGGAGCATCTGTTTGACACGGAAGGCGCAATCGGTGACGAGAGCCATTGCATCGCTGGTTGTCGCGGTGTTCGCCGCGAACGGGGCAAGCGCCGTCGAGGGCGTCTGCGCTGCAGGAGAAATCGAAACGACTGTCCTGGTCGTCCGGCATGCGGAGAAGACGTGCCGGCGCTGCGACGAGCTCTCCGAAGAAGGATTGCATCGAGCCAGGTCTCTTCCCATGGCTGTCGGGAAAATCACGGACCGGCTCAACGCGGTCTACCACAGCGATACGAAACGAACCCGGCAGACCGTGGCGCATCTCGATCCGAAACCGCACATCGAGTACGCCAGGAACAGCACGGAAGGCGAGCTCGTCGCCGAGATCTTCGAAGATCGTTGCGGACAGGATGCCCTGGTGGCGGGGCACAGCAATACGGTCCCGAAGATCCTGGACCTTCTCGGGGTTCCGCCGGGACAAATCGACGCCGGCGCCTGGTTCCCGGCAACGAGGCCTGACGGCGTAAGGGAGATCGATCACGAGGATCACGACGACTTGTTCGTCGTGAAGTTGTGCGGTCCCTGCGGCAAGGGCGGGCGCAGCATCCTGATGCATCGCAACTACGGGGCGGCGACAACGGCCCACGTGAAGGCTCCGAGGGGTCCGTAGCCTGCCTTCACGCGACGATCGCGGCTGCGATGTGGATTCTTGTCGCCCATCCGGAAAAGAGCCGATGACAACTCAAGAGGAATATGAGCGTGGCCACAGCGAAGACACCCTCCTCTCGTTACACGATAAGGGTCCGATGCCATCGTGGTCTGTGATAGGGTTTATCTAGTCATGCGGGTATCAAGCTTCGTCAGGGCGGCCGCATTTCTGGTCTGCTGCGCGCTCCCCCTTGCCGCGCAGCAAGGGGCCGACCAAACCTTCTCGGCCGACGCACTCCGTTTTTTCGAGAACGAGATACGGCCTCTTCTCTCAACCAAGTGCGCAGCTTGCCATAACGACAAGCTGCTCACCAGTGGCTTGTCGGTAGGGAGCCGTGAATCCATACTCATGGGCGGAAACCGCGGGCCAGCGGCGTTTCCGGGATCCCCGGAAGACAGTCTGCTGATCCATGCCACTCGTCAAAGCGACGAGCTCAAAATGCCTCCCGGCGGGAAGCTGGCTCCCGAGGAATTTGCCGCTCTTGTCCGCTGGGTCGAGTTGGGGCTCCCGTGGCCCACTGCGGCACGTGCGAAAGGGCCCGCGGACGATTCGTCGACGCATTGGTCTTTCCAACCGATTCGCCGTCCCCGCCCGCCGGAGGTTTCCCAGGAGTCGTGGGTGCGCAATCCGATCGACCGCTTCATCCTGGCGCGTATCGAGAACAAAGGTTTGACGCCCTCACCGGAAGCCGAGCGGTCCACCTTGATCCGGAGGTTGTACATCGACCTCGTCGGCCTGTTGCCGACGCCGGAGGAGGTCGATGCTTTCGTGAACGACGACCGTCCTGACGCCTATGAACAGCTTGTCGATCAGGTGCTCGATTCTCCCCACTACGGCGAACGGTGGGGGCGTCACTGGCTCGA
This sequence comes from Bryobacterales bacterium, assembly GCA_965204095.1. Lineage (GTDB taxonomy): Bacteria > Acidobacteriota > Terriglobia > Bryobacterales > UBA6623 > JAPPLB01. The sequence continues at coordinate 888,775 of OZ241991.1, forward strand.
TCTGGCGCGCTATGCAGACTCGAACGGATACAACAACGACGGCGAGCGCAAGATCTGGATGTATCGGGAGTGGGTGATCCAGGCGCTCAACCGTGACTTGCCTTTCGACCGGTTCGTGATCGAGCAGATCGCCGGAGATCTGCTGCCGAACCCCACCAAGCAACAGATCGTAGCGACCGGCTTTCACCGCAATACCCTGTTGAACCTGGAAGGCGGCGTGGACTTCGAGCAGTATCGCGTCGAAGCCGTGGTTGATCGTGTCGACACGACGGGCATGGCTTTCCTGGGGCTGACGCTCGGCTGCGCGCGCTGCCACGATCACAAGTTCGACCCGATCACGCAACAGGAGTTCTATCGATTCTTCGCTTTTTTCAACAGCATCGACGAGTTGAGCGGTGAGTTCAAAGACCGGGAAGGCCGCAAGCGGGCATTCGAGCCGGTGCTGGAGTTCGGCACTTCCGAGCAGCATGCGCGTCGCGAGGCGATCCGGGCCCAACTCAAGGTCATGGAGGAGGAGTTGGAGAACTACAAGGACCAACTCCTGGAAAAGCAATCCGAGTGGGAGGCGTCTCTCGACGGCGATGCGCTGGAGAAATTGACGCCGGGACAACGCGCCATCCTCGATATCCCCATGGAGGAACGTCACGAGGCGCAGCATGAGGCAATCCGAAACGCCTACTTCGAACAGGACCTCGGACATCAAGAGCGCAACAAGGCGATCGCGGCGGTACGCAAGATCGAGCCCGAGATACCCAGCACTCTCGTGATGAGGGAATTGACGAAGCCTCGTCCGACGCACGTATTGTTGGGCGGAGAGTTTCTGAACAAGGGCATCCAGGTCGAGCCCGGAACGCCCGCGGTATTGCCTGCGCTTCCGCAGCAGGGCGGCTATAACCGTGCCGACTTGGCTCGCTGGCTGGTGAGCGAGAAGAATCCGCTGACGCCCCGGGTCACCTTGAACCGCATCTGGCAACGCTATTTCGGCCGCGGCATTGTCGAGACGGAAAACGATTTCGGCACCCAGGGCACGTTGCCGACGCACCCCGGACTGCTCGACTGGTTGTCCGCGGAGTTCATCGAGCAGCGCTGGAGCCTGAAGACGATGCACCGCTTGATTGCGACCTCGGCGACATACCGGCAGTCATCGGCGCATCGGACGGACACGGCGGCGAAAGACCCGCGCAACGACCTGCTGGCGCGGCAGAATCGGCTGCGGGTCGAATCAGAAATCGTGCGGGACCTGGCTTTGTCGGCAAGCGGAATGCTGACGCCCGAGATCGGAGGGCCCAGCGTCTTCCCCGCACAACCGCCGGACGTCATGATCCGAAGGACGTGGACGGAAAGCAGCGGAGCCGCACGCTATCGACGCGGCTTGTATACGCATTTCTGGCGTACGAGCCCTCATCCGGGCCTGATGGTCTTCGACAGCCCCGATGCGCTGACCATGACAACGAAACGCAATCGCTCGAACACGCCGCTGCAAGCGCTCACCCTGATGAACGACGCGGGCTTCCAGGAGTTCGCCCAAGGGCTGGCGCAGCGGGTTCTCGACGAGCGCCCGGATGCTTCGAACTCCGAGCGGGCCGAACATGCTTTCCGCCTCTGTCTGGCGCGACCGCCGCAAGAGAAGGAAAAAGACCGGCTGGAGCGTCTGCTGGCTTTACAGCTTGATGACTTCAGGACCCGTCCGGACGAGGCGCAAGAGGCCTTGCCTTTGGAACTTCCAGAGGGGGCTGACGTTCCCGAGACGGCAGCCTGGACCATGCTGTCGGGAGTGCTTCTCAATCTCGATGAATTCATCACACGGGAGTGATCTCAGAATGCAACAGATGAGCCTGCGTGACAGAACCCGGCGACACTTCTTCAGCCAATGCTTCGTCGGCCTCGGCAACATCGCTTTGGGCGGTCTGCTCAGCAACGGCAAGCTGACGGCTGGCAACGTACCGCTGGTCGAGAACCCGCTGGCGCCCAAGGCGCCGCATTTCACTCCCAAGGTCAAGCGCGTCATCTACCTTTTCATGGCCGGCGCGCCGAGCCAGTTCGAGACATGGCTCTACCGACCCAAGCTGGGCGAGCTTGACGGCCAGCCGACTCCTGACTCGTTTCTCGAGGGCAAGCGTTTCGCTTTCATGGAGAGATTCATGAAAGACAAGCTGAACCTGCTGGGTCCCCGCAGGAAGTTCCATCAGCACGGGCAATCGGGCACATGGGTCTCGGAGATCTTCCCCCACATGGCCGGCGTGGTCGATGACTTGGCGCTGGTGCATTCACTGACGACGGAAAACTTCAATCACGCCCCGGCGAAGCTCTTCTTCAACACCGGCTCGACCCGATTCGGACGACCGAGCATGGGAGCCTGGCTCAGCTACGGGCTGGGCAGCGAGTCGCAGAATCTGCCGGCGTTCGTCGTGCTGCGTTCCGGCTATCGAAGTCTGATGGGCGGCGCGAACCTCTGGAGCAGTGGCTTTCTGCCTACCACCTACCAGGGCGTCGAATTCCTGCGGTCGGCGGACCCGATCCCCAACCTGTCAACTCCGAGCGGCATTTCGATGAAGCGTCAGACAGCGAAGTTGAACGCGGTCCGTGACTTGAATCTGGCGCGTTTGGCGGAGGTCGGGGACCCGGAGATCAGCACTCGGATCTCGTCTTACGAAATGGCCTATCGCATGCAGACGAGTGGACCCGAACTGATGGATCTCGCCACTGAGAGCCAGGCGACTCTGGACCTCTACGGAGCGAAGCCCGGCGAGCAGTCGTTCGCAAACAACTGCCTTTTGGCGAGACGCATGATCGAGCGAGGGGTGCGATTCGTGCAGCTCTACCAGACCGGTTGGGACCATCACGGCAACCGGCAAAACAACCTCAATGAAAAGCTCGACGAGGTTGCTCTGACGGTTGACCGCCCCACGGCGGCGCTCATCAAAGACCTCAAGCAACGTGGTCTGCTGGAAGAGACGCTGGTGATCTTCGGCGGGGAGTTCGGGAGGACGCCGATGGGAGAGGTGCGCGAGACAGTCGGGCGCAACCATCACATCGAGAATTTTCCGATGTGGTTCGCCGGCGGCGGCATCAAGGCCGGCCAGACGATTGGCGAAGTCGACGAGCTTGGATTCTTCATCACCAAAGACAAGGTGGAAGTACACGACGTTCAGGCGACCATTCTCCATCTGCTCGGCCTCGATCACGAGAAGCTGACCTTCCGATATCAGGGCCGCGACTTCCGCTTGACGGACGTGGGCGGGCGCGTGATCAAGAAATTGCTTGCATAAATCTCCTGCGAGGGAGGCGGGTTACATCAGCAGAGAAGCGATGCCGGAGGTTGGTCCCGGATTCCTCCGCAAAGCAGCCTCTCCGGTAAATGCCGGACTATTGTGCTGTCTCGCCGTGTATACTGCTCTTAGTTCAGCCGCGGCCTTTTCCGCGGGCTGCCCACTCGTTTTCGACAAGAGGTAAACATCATGAACTGGTTGAAACTCGACCGTCGTTCTCTTCTGCGCGGCTTGGCCGTGCTCCCCGGCATGGGAGCCCTGATGCCCGCATCGGCCTCGGCCGCCGCCCGGCTTGGCGGTGGGCGTCGCAATGTGATCCGCGAACTGGGAGTTCGCACTTTCATCAACGCCGCGGGCACCTACACCAGCCTGACCGCATCGCTCATACCGCGTCCTGCATGGGACGCCATGACAGTGGCTTCGACGACGTTCTGTCCGCTGCAAGACCTTCATGACGCCGTCGGCAAGCGCATCGCGGAACTGGCCAAGAGTGAAGCCGCGCTTGTCAGCGCCGGTGCGGCCTCCGCTCTGGCCATCGGCACTGCAGGCGTCGTAGCCGGAACCGACCGCGAAAAGATCAGGCAACTGCCCGATACCCGCGGCATGAAGAACGAGGTGATCGTTCAGAAATCGCACCGTAACGGTTATGACCATGCCGTGCGAAATGCCGGCATTCGGATGATCGAAGTCGAAACCGCGGCCGAGTTGGAGAGCGCGATTCACTCGCGCACGGCGATGATGTTCTTCCTGTATGCGGCGAACAACAGGGGACAGATCGGCTACGAGGAATTCGCCAAGCTGGGCAAGAAACACAACGTTCCCACGATGATCGACGCCGCCGCCGACCTGCCCCCGGTGGAGAACCTCTGGAAGTTCACGCAGGCCGGGTTCGACCTGGCCATCTTCTCCGGCGGCAAGGGCATCACGGGACCCCAATCAGCCGGTCTGTTGCTGGGCCGCAAAGACCTGATCGAGGCCGGCCGCATGAATAGCAGCCCGAACTCCGATTCACTCGGCCGCATCAGCAAAGTCAACAAAGAAGAAATGGTCGGCATGCTCGTGGCGCTCGAGATGTTCGTCAATCGCGACCACAAGGCAGTCTGGAAAGACTGGGAAAGCCGCTGCAACCGCATCGCCCGCTACACGAGAGGCGTGAAGGGCATCCAGACCGAAATCAAAGTGCCCGAACTCTCCAACGGCGTGCCGCACCTGCACGTCAACTGGGACCACGCGGCCGTCGGAAAAACACCGAAGGACGTGGCCAAGGAACTCCGCGAAGGCAACCCGAGCATCGAAGTCCGGCCGAGAGCGGAAGATGAGTTGGTCGTCGCCGTATGGATGCTTGAACCCGGTGAGGACCGCATCGTCGGGCGCCGCTTGGGCCAAGTGCTGCAAGGCTGAGTTGTTCGTCTCGCCGCACGGCGAGACGAAGTGCGGTAGAGAAGCAGGCTACGGTGTTTCAACCAGCGGGGCGGGGGTGGTCCGACTGCGGATCGCCCTGGCCTGAAAAGTCAGCCGATCTTTTTTGCTGGTCCTGCAACAGGGTCTTGAGGTTGTCGATCTGACCTCGCAGATCTTTGGCGCGGCTCGCGATGGAAGCCACGTAGAGGATGTGAATGATCCACGCCGCGCTGAACGCATACCAGAGCCACTTGAGGTTTTCTTCCATTTCGCCTGCCTTCTTGAATCCGCCGGTTAACTCAGGGCGTGCACCATCCGGCGCAGCCCCTCCGCCTCGCGTTGCATCACAGCCAGTTTCCGCCGCTGCCTGACCAGATACCAAAACACCGTCAGCAGCGCCACCGTGGTAAACGCCAGCACGATTCCCATGCGGGCATCGAGGCCGCCGCCGCCGAAGATCACGGGAGCCGGGTGCTGTGTCCTCCACCAGCGATTCGCCATGTAGATGATCGGAATGTCGACCATCCCGCAAATCGACACGACCGCGCAAACGACCGCGCGTTGCGACGGCTCGGTCACGGATTGGCGCAGAATCAGATACCCGACATAAATCACTGCCAGCAGCAGTGCGCTTTGGCCGCGCGCGTCCCAGGCCCACCAGATGCCCCACACCGGCTTGGCCCAGAACATGCCTGTCACCAGATTGACGATGCAAAATACGAGACCCACTTCGTTGCACGATACCGAGAGATCATCGAGTCGGCCGTCGCGGCTGATCAGATAGCGGATCGCGGCCACTCCACCGATCAGGAACGCCACCCACGAGGTCGCCGCCGACGGCACGTGGAAATAGAAAATCCGCTGCACGACCCCCATCGTGCTTTCCATGGGCACCCAGACAAAGATCAGATACAGCGCCGCTACCACCAGCACTGCCCCGGCAACAGCCAGAACAGGGGTCAGTTTGTCAATCGGGGTCGAGTCGGCTTCAGCCATGGGTTTTCCGCCGAAAAATCAGCCCACCAGTGTATCAGCGGCCGGATTGCGTCGTCGGAGTTTTCACATCGGGTTTCTTCTGGTTGGACATTGTGCGAGCATCGGCGTATCGCTCGGATGAATGAAGTACGTGAGATGACCGGAGGGATAACCGCTCGACTGCTGCCCTGGTGTGGCATCCTTCTGAGGGTCTTCTCGACCGCACCAGCGCAGCGGAGGGGCGCTTCAGCTCTCTTCCGCGCTCACCAGCACCGGCAGCCGGCGCGGTAAGACCCGCACTTCCATCGGCAGGCTTCCCACCGCTTCCCCATCCAGTTCGATCCGGGTCACATCCTCCGATTCCGCGAGTACCGTCCTTGCGCGGTGATGCCGGACCTTCGGGTGCCTGTACACGTCATCGGAATAGAGCACTGGCAAATCCCGCACCAGCTCGAACATGTTGAGGTAGTCGATCGTAGTCACCTCCAGCAGCCCGTCATCCAACAACGCATGGGGACAAGGGTGCATCCCGCCGCCGTGGTAGCGGCCGTTGCCGATGGCGACATTGGTGATCCGTAATTCTTCGGGGAGCGGCACGCCGTCAAGCGTCAGGCGCACCCGCTTCGCACGGTAGGTAAGAAAAACGGCTAAGGTGGCGTAGAGGAAAGCGGTCTTTCCGCCGAGTGGCGACAGGATATTCCTTGATCGGACACATACCTCGCCGCCCATTCCGAAGCTCGTGAGATTGACGAAGCAGCGCTCCACGGGGTGCCCGTCGTGCCCTTGCAGCCGCGCCGCGCCGACATCGATGGTGTGAGCAAAACCGCCGGCAATGGTTTCGACGGCCTCCTCGATGTCGGACGGAACCCGGACGCTGCGTTGGAAGTCGCCCCCCGTCCCGATGGGAATGATGCCAAGGCGCGCATCGGGGTTGACCGGCTCGCCTCCGCTCAGAAAACCGTTCGCCGCCTCGTTGATCGTGCCGTCGCCGCCGACGGCAATGATCAGCTTTCGGCCGTCCATCAAGGCTTGCCGTACAAGGTGCGTGGCGTGTCCGGGATGTGCCGTGAATCGGGGTTCCACGGGCCCGAGCCTGTCGGCCAGCGTTGCAGCGATGTGCGGCCATCGCTTCGACGCGCGGCCTCCGGCGGCTTGCGGGTTGAGGATGACTACGGGTTGGCCTGGTTGATGCAATGGATTGGGTTAACGCGCAAGTTCGGGATGTCTCCGGCACAGATCATTGATGGTATCGCGGAGAGTATCCATCGGGTCACGGGTCTCAAAACCAAGTTCGGTGCGAGCTTTGGTCGAATCGCAAAACCAGTAGAGCGCCGACATGCGGATCGACTCGTCGTCGAGCTTAAACTTCTGACCGATCAACGGCAAAATCCTGCGAGCGATGTTGGCCAGAACAAGGGCCGCCCCCAAAGACGGCGACAGCAAGGGCGCCCGGACGCCCGAGAGAGCTTCGACGCGATCCATCCATTCCCGGAATGTCCAATTCGGTCCGCCCAGCAAATAGCGCTCACCGACTCTTCCTCGCTTCATCGCCGCCCGCGTGCCGGCCGCAGCATCGCGCACGTCCACCAGATTCAGCCCGCCGCTCGGAGTCGCCTGAATCTGGCCCTCCAGAAAAAGCCGCATGTCTTTCGTGGACGATTCCCGAAAGTCCCCCGGACCCAGCAGTAGACTCGGGTTGACGACGACCAGTGGCAACCCGCGGCCTTCGCAATACCGAACCGCCAGCTTCTCGGCAAAGATCTTGCTCAGGTAGTAAGGCCATCGCGCGACGACCTCGGTCGCATAGCCGGATTGCTCGTTTCTCGTCAAAGGCTCGTGTCCGACGGCAACCGTACCGGACGAGGAGGCGAGAACCATCCTCTTCACCCCATGACGGCAGGCGGCTTCGCAAACATGGCGGGTGCCCTCGACGTGCACGTCATAGAGAATCCTTGGGTTCGCCGGTTGCCGCTCTACCACACCGGCAAGATGGTAAATCTCGTCTACGCCCTCAACGGCCGCGTACACCTGCTCCGAGGCGGTAACATCCCCGGCAACAGATTCGATTTGCTCAGAGCACTTCGTCGTGCTCGCGCCCCGGCTCATCAATCGCAGGCGAGCGTCGGGATCCGACTCGCGTAGCTGCTCGACGAGATGCGTACCGAGAAAACCGGTAGCACCGGTAATCAATATGGTCTTCATTCCGGGCTAAACGGTTTCCGCCGCACCCGCGACATCGACCATATTGATCGGCGGGATGTGGACGTGTGTGATCGAGGGTGCGCGCCCGACATGCGAATGCGCCATTTCGATGGCTTCTTCCATGGATGAGGCGCAATCCCAGCCCATCACTTGCGCAGCCTTCTCGTCCTCGGCGCCGACGACGATCACTTTCCCGCAATGAGCCCGGCCGTTCTCGCCCCAATACCACATGTAGAAGGGGTGAACGCCGTGATAGGCATACCCGTGGCGGTACATCTCGATGTACTCCGGGTCATGCGCGAACTCCGCCTCGTACTTCTGTTGCAGCTCGAATGAGTTGTTCGTTTCGGGCAGGATGCGATGGAAGAACTCGATGTACGACGGGTGATGCCTCGGATCGAACTCGTCATAAAGCGGGTGTGTCAGGATCATCACGCCGTTCTTCTTCAGCACAGGCATCCCTCGGTACATGTTGAAGAAATAGCCGAGCGCGAGCACCTGAACGAGCAGCGGGTTCAGGATCGAATGGACGTTGTAGGGCGAGATGAACGGTATACCGAAAACCGCGACATCGCTCTGTCCCTCGACGGGCACCGCATACTGTTCATAGCAGTATGCCAACGTCTTCTCATGCGTCGGAAGCGTCGCACCGGCATGAACGGCCGTCACCGCGTATGAAGACGGCACCGCAAACAGGATCTTCCGCTTCGTCTTGCGCGGCAGCGCTCGCAGGGCCGACTGCGCGACCCGGAAACATGCCTTGTCAACAGCGTTCCATCTATCCTCGTTCTTCACGAAAAACCCCATCGCGGGGTTGAACATCGCATTGTTGACGGCGGTTTCGATATGGAAGACCTTCAGGTGCTCGTTGATGATCTTGGCCATCCGGTCGCAGGAATGTGTTAGCGCCGAGTGATTGTGGTCGAAGTACGAATCGCATTTGAGAATCGTCTGCGGAGTGTGATGAGCGCGCAGGGACGGATAATCGCAGAGCCCCACGGCGGTCGACTTGCTGCCGCCGTCCATCGAGACGAGGTTGATGTTGACATAGATCAGCAGATCCGATTCCGCGGCCCGCCGGTTCATGCGGACACGCTCTCCCAACTCCGTACGCCCCAGCTCGACCATCCCGTCGGGCGCCTCGCCGTCGTGGTTGTAAAGCCGATCCGGTGAGTAGGCGTCATAGATGCGGTCCCCGACGGCATGCCTCAACTCAAACTCCTCCATCCGGCGATGGAACGATGTCGCCACGATGATGTGAACGTCGGTAATTCCCTTCTCCGCCAGCAAGTCCAGGACAATCGTCAGCACCGACTCGCGAATGTCTGGCTGCGGCATCTTCGGTAGCGGCAGCGAGATGTCATCGATCGCAATGGTGATTTTCATCCCCGGACGCAGCAATGCCTCGAGGGGCTCCATCTCTTCCGGGTTCTTCAGCGCATAGCGGATGCCTTCGTCCCGGTCGGGGATTCCCGGGATTGTCGGCTTGGGATAGACCACGCGCGTTCCGGCGGGCAGTTTCACATCGAGCAGGTCTTCGCCGTGCCACAGCAGCCTCTTCGCGGAGTTCGCTTCGAGATGAACGACGCAACCTCGCGACGAGACCAGAGCCTTGCGGCCGACAGCGTTAGGCGTCGGGTCTCCGAATGCGAACTCGCGTTGAAGATGGATCTCCTCAACTTGGGTTGCCATGATCGGTTCTCCCTGGGGTAGGTGTGCTTCGCAAATCCAGGATGGGCCAGCCACGCTCCCCAGCAGCGCGGCGCAATCCGCGATCCGGATTCACGGCGGCGGGTTGGCCCACGCATGCAAGCATCGGCAAGTCCGAAAGGCTGTCGGAGTAGGCCTTGGAGCGAACTGTGTCCACATTATACTCGCGGCAGAATCGCTCGATTGCCCTCGGTTTTTCCTCCTCCGCCAACAAGGGCGGCGCGACACCCCCGGTCGCAATGCCGCCCTCATACTCGAGACGGTTGCAGATTACATGATCAAATCCAAAGTACCGAACAGCGGGTGCGATGGCAAAATCCAAGCCGCCGCTCACCAACACGAGACGGTATCCGGCCTCTCGCTCCGCTTCCACAAGCGCCTCCGCAGCGGGAAAGACCTTCGGTAGAATGTCACTCGCAAACAACTCCTCCCCGAGTTCAAAAAGCCATTCTTTCGATAGACTTCGGTACTCTCGATAAAAGACTACGTTGAATAGACGGCGGGAATACATGTCAAGCCCGATCCACAGCGGAACCGTCGCCAGCAGCTTGCCGTACCGCCACCAGGCCTTTGCCCGGTTCGGGTGGTTCTTCGCAAAGAAGGCGTACCTTGTCACCACGTTGCTTGACACAAGCGTTCCGTCGAAGTCAAAGAACGCCGCTTTCGAAACCTGATCCATCGAGCATTCCGTACGTAAGGCCCACGAGCCGAGGTCGTCTCCTAGTAAAACACGCAGCGGCAGCGATGGCGGGGTCGAGCCTTGTACGAAGCTCCCTGGCCGCGGTTCCAAAGGCGGTAGTCCAGCTCCATAGAAGTTATGCTCCCACCTCTGCGGGTTATCTCCTCACGAACACGCTCTACCACCGTCACCGCAGAGGCGCGAATCTCGATCTCTTCCAGACTCCCCGACGCAATCAGTTCCCCCCTGGAGATACGATCGACTAAATGAGCACCGTATTCGATAAGGCCATCCGTCCGAAGGACGTGCGGCACCAGATTGTCGGCAAAGATCGTGAGCCGATCCAGATCCTTAAAAAGCCCGGGGCCTTCGTGACCAAAAGCCAGTGCGAGGTCCGCCGCGGTAAGCTGAGCACGCTTGTAGAAGGGAACCTCCAGGTCGCCGTACTTCTGCACATCGCGATAGAAGGGCATCGCCGCCAGTATTTGAACCAATTCCTCAGCCGACTGCTCTGCTGATTCCACGAGCCGAACAAAGCTCCCCTCGAAGCGCTCGATCAGCAAACGTCCCAGATCGTTCAGCGCCGAGGTGAACAGGCCCATCAACTCGAATGCAGTTTCGTTTTTGCGCTCTTGTCCGAAGAGCGTGCTGCAACTTTCAGCCGACAACTCGGCTAGTTGGTCCGGTGAAAGCGGCCCGAACTCGCAGAAATAGTCGTTCAACGATGATGCAATGGTGAAATAGCCGGATAGACCGCGGCGCTTCCGCAGACCTGGGAAATACCCGGACCCGAAGTTCACGGCATCCAACGTCAGGATGAACGCCAAAGTGGCCGATCCGTGTCCGAGATAGTGATAAGCAGGGTCAAGCTCGGCAGGCCCGGCCTCTTCCATCAGCAATGAAGCCGCGTAGTCCGGAATCCTCTCACCCCGAATCCGAACGAACCGCGCCTGCTCTGCAACCTGAGCGCACCGCTCTCGGATCTGATACAACCGTGATTTGACCACAACTGATGTGAAACATCCTCCTGGTCAAGCGGAGTTGACACCGATCCGTATGTTACCCGCTTGAATGATCCGCACACGGGCGGAGGAAAAACTAGCCGGCAAACAGATTCCGAAAATTCTGCCGGTGCCGCCAAGCCAGAAAAGTCGTCATCAGCGCTGCGTTGCGTACGTCAGGGCCGCCAACCAGCAACGCCATCAAGATCGTAAAGAAAAGCCACGTCGAGATAGACGCGATCATCCCCGCTTCCCGCCACCTGCGGCGACTTCCCCACAACCGCACCGCCACGAAAAACACCAAAGCCGCCGCGGCCCACTTCGGGAAAAGCGCCAGCATTACACCGGCGGACGTGGCAATGCCCTTCCCTCCGCGGAACTTCAAGAAGGGCGAATAACAGTGCCCGAAGATCACCACGAACCCAAACAGCCAGCCATGGTAATAGGGGTCTTCAGGCCGCACGAACAGCCACACTGCGAGAAAACCTTTACCAAGATCGCCGATCAGAGTGAGCACGGCGCGAGGCATGTTGACCCGTAGCACGTTGTTGAAACCCGGATTGCCCGAACCCACCTTGCGAATGTCGATGCCGGTACCCAGCATGGCCAAGATGGCGAACGGGATGGATCCCAGCAAGAAGCAGCCCAGCAGGCGAAGGAGGGTTTCGTTGTCCGGCATGTCTTAGTTAGGAGTCGGCGCGGGCCGATCGTCATTCATCAATCGCTCGATAGCAATGCGCAGGGCTTGCCGTGTCTCGGTACAGCTCACTCCGTCGAGCGGCAGAGGATCTCCGATCCTCAGGAAAGCGCTTGCCGTCGAGATCCCGTCAATCGCTGATCTGTTGCCGCCACCGGCGTAGACGGGAATCAACGGGCAGCCGGTATCCATAGCCGCCTCGATCGGCTCCAATCGAAAACTGCTGCGCTGCGGAGTTGAACCCACCGGCGAATCAGCCGCGACGACGACCGAGGAGCCGCTCGCCAACGCATTTCGAACACACCGCCGCAACCGATCCGAGGCGGAGCCTCGTGTTTCATCGTCCTCGACGACCAACGACTCCAAAAGGAAAGCCGCGTTCCAGGTCAATCCTTCCAGCAAGCGGATATCGCCGATCTGTACAGCTCCTCGGATGTTCTCCACGAGCGTCAATAGCTCAGCAGTCGCAGCTCGATTGGTGGCGAACAATGATGCCGTCACACCGACCGCTGATCCGTTTCGCTCCACGCGCGTACAAATGCCCCCTACCTTGCGAAGGACTTTCACCGTGTTGCGCACAATGGCCGAAGATCCAGCCCCTGTGGGGGCAAGCCGTGCAATGAATCCGCCCGTTATCGCCACGCATGCCGGCAACACCGCGGTTGCTCGGCCGGTAGCGAGATCATGGGCTTTCAAAAATGCTCGCTCGATCGCAGCGCTGAAATGAGAGACCCACAAGCGCACCAGTTGAAGCCAAGGCGGGTGCTTCCTCGGCCGCAACTCCCCTTGCTCGTAAAGACGCTTTGTTTCGTTGCGTCGGATTTTCCCACTTGATGTCTTGGGAACGGCTTGCGGCGGGACAAGCTCCACAACGTCCGGCGGCAGCCCCACTTTCTTGTCGACTTCGCGGATCACTTCCAACCGCATTCGACTTTGAACCGCCGAATCACGCGAGCGCGTTTCGGCGACTACCACGAGTCGTTCCGTGCCGCTCGATGGGTCTGTCGACCCGAACGCCGCGACGCAACCACGACGAACTCCCGCGACGTCGGCAGCGGCCGCTTCAACCTCTTGCGGGATGATATTGTGGCCGGCCTTGATGATGCAGTCCTTGAGTCGCCCGGTGATGTGAACTTCTCCATTCGCCCAATAGGAGAGGTCGCCGGAATCCATCCACCCATCAGCGTCGACAACCGCGGCCGTCGCTTCGGGATTGCGAAAATAGCCGCCTGTCTTCGAGGGGCCTCGGAAGAGTAACCTCCCTTGCACGCGCTCACCGACATCGCGATTACTTTCATCGACGATCCGAACTTCGTGTTCCGGAAGTGCCCGGCCGTTCGCCACGAATCGTAGAACGTTTGTCTCGTCGGCCGGCGCCGGAATCACTCTTCCTTCTTTCTCGAACGAAGTGCGGCAGATTCGGTCGATCGCCGGAGGCCGATTGATCGGAGGAAACGTCAGCGCCACCGACGATTCCGCCAAGCCATAGCAGGGCACGTAACTCTCGGGCCGGAAACCCCACGGCGCGAACCGTTCCGCAAAGCGCTCCAAAGTATCCGGCAGAACGGGCTCGCCTGCATTGATCGCTACACGCCAGCGCCTCAGGTCCACGCCGTCCATTGCATCATCCTGTATCTTTCGCGAGCATAGCTCGTAAGCGAAATTCGGAGCGGGACATAGTGTACCTCCGGAGTCGCTCAACGCCCACAGCCAACGTTCCGGCCGCGAAAGAAAAGCCAGTGGTGACATCATGGTGATCGGAAACGCAAAGAACACGCTGAAAAGCCAAGACCCGATCAGGCCCATATCGTGATAGAGCGGCAGCCAACTCACCACGGCGTCATCCGGTTTCGCCTCGACCGCCCAGCCGATGCCTTGCACGTTTGCGAGAACATTCGCGTGTGTGAGCACAACCCCTTTAGGGTTCCCAGTGCTGCCTGACGTGTACTGAATCAAGAAGGTATCCGTAGGTTCGACCCGGACATGGGGGGCGCCGGCCGCCCGTGACCGCAAAGCGTCCGCCGTAGTAACCTCCCGCAGGCTCGGAACCCCGAGCTGCATCACGTGCGACACCGCTCTTACTGCTTCGAACGAGATCAGAAACCGCACCTCAGCGTTGCGCAGAATGAGCGTTTGCCGGCGGACATACTCCTCGATCTCGTTGGGTCGCGCCGGCGGATAGATCGGTACGGCGATGCCGCCCGCCAGGGAGATGCCCAGGAACGCATAGAAGAAATCCGAGCACGTCGGCAGCATCACGGCGACGGCCTCGTTGCGTTTAAGCCCTGACGCAGCCAGCCCGTCTGCGACCTGCTGTGCCTGATCCAGCAAGTGGCCGTACGTGATCTCCTCGATTCGTCCTCCGTCAAGCAAATGAACCTGGACCCGATCCGGATTTCGCTGCGCTTGTTCGCGCAGAACTTCAGCGAAACTTTCCGCCTGCGTCCAAGGAGGCGGCGCGTCACCCGGCTGTTGGATTGGAGGCCGCTCAGTGTGCTGTGGTTCGTCACTTTCGAAGATCGATCGGACCCATTCCGCCGGCGTCTGTGCTCTCTGGGCAAGGGTCTCCGGCACGCGAAGATCAAGCCGCTGCTCGGTCCGCACGAGCAGTTCCACGCGCTCAAGACTCCCCAGGCCCAGGTCGTGGTCAAACGACGAGTCCGGAGCCACTCGGGCAGCGGCCTCATGAGCACCCAGCTCCATGAGCAGTTCCTTGACCAGAAAGAGGATTTCTTGCTCGACTTGAGAGCGCTCAAGCGTTTCGACAGGCATGATGCTGGGCGGACTTACAGTTTACCGTTGAACTCGACCGGCGGCCCACCGGACAATCCCCCCACCCGGCATACAATCCGCCAACCACCGTCGGTCTCAATTGCCTCGACTCTTGATCCGAGGGGTGCCTGATGCAAGAAGCACTCCGTCTTCACGGTTGTCGGATAACGCAACGCTTACCGTGAGTGCGGCATCCTGGTGCGCGATCTCCCTGGAACGAGTTGACGGCATATGATCGGTACAAAGCAATGCCTTGCCCAGAAAGTTCGAGCAATCGAGAAATGGGGGAGTTGCTTCAGTCGCCAGATGAGCATGCCGTTACCGTACACGGAGAAGACGAGGTCACGCACCAAGTTCGCACGCGGGCGATCGAGGTCACCGAACTCAGTCCAAACCGGCGGTCGTTATGCTTTTCTCGGTAATGGAGCTCAGCGTGTCGGCATAGGACGAGATGCCCTTGAAAAGCGCCTCTGCCACTTTGTCACGGTAGGCGCTGGTCTTGAGCAGTTTTTCGTCGGTGCTATTGCTCAGGAAGGAAACTTCGGCCAGCACAGCCGGCATCTTCGCATCCATCAGCACCAGCATCGGTGCTTTGCGAACGCCCCGGTTGCGCAAGCCGCGTGTCTGCTTGGAAAGAGTGCCGTAAAGCGCCAATTGCACTTTTGAGGCGAATTCACGAGACTCGGAAAGATTCTCGTTGCGCGTGATCTTGGCCACGAGGTCCTCCAACTCATGAACCGAACGCTCGGCGGCCGCATTCTCGCGAGCCGCCACCGCCATCGCCCAGGAATCCGTCGTCAGACTGAGGTAGTAGGTCTCGATGCCTCGAACGGACCTCTGTCGCGCCGAGTTCGCGTGGATGGAAATGAACAGATCGGCCTGTGCCCGATTCGCCATCCGTGTCCGTTCGCGCAGTGGCACGAAACGGTCATCCGTACGTGTGTAGATGACTTCGCTGCCCAGCCGTTCTTCGATCAGGCTGCCCAGCCGTTGTGCTAGGTCGTTGACCAGATCCTTCTCGCGGAGATTACCCGCTCCGACCGCACCCGTGTCGTGCCCTCCATGACCCGGATCGATTACCACCTTGCCTACCTTGAGACCCAGTGTCCGGATCAGGTTTCTCGTGCCCGAGCTGGTCGCCTTGGCCGGCTTCGGCGATGGAAGGTCGAGCACAGACGGCAGCGTGTTTATTTCGGCCGCCGGTTTCGGAGCGGCCGGTGGCACGAGTTTCGCCAGCACGATCTGTTCTTGCCGCAAGCCGAGATCAACCTTCGCTTGCCCGACCGGCGACTCGGCCACAACCGGCGGCGGCTCCGCCTCCAATGCGCGCTTCGTCGAGAGAGGCGGTTCCACACGAACCGGCTCGAATCTCTCTCGTATCGGTCTCGCCGAGGCCGCTTCTTCCAAGAAAGCCGGGATGATCTCCTCCGACGTTACCCTCG
This sequence comes from Bryobacterales bacterium, assembly GCA_965204095.1. Classification (GTDB taxonomy): domain Bacteria; phylum Acidobacteriota; class Terriglobia; order Bryobacterales; family UBA6623; genus JAPPLB01. The sequence continues at coordinate 904,923 of OZ241991.1, forward strand.
GCCGCCCGCTGAACTCGCTGGTCTCGAGCGGATCGCTTTCCTGATCTACCAAGGCGCTATCTTGCGAATCTGGTTGGGCAAGCCCGTCGCTGGGAGTTGGTGAAATCTCCTCCACTGCCTTCACCGAAGCAATCAGATCTGCTTCGGAGCGCTCTTCGGCCTTGTTTGCCACCCGCGGAACCGGCGCCGCAACCGGATTCCCAGCCGGCGCCTCCTGCGGTCGCCGATGCATCTCGACGACCAGCCGCGGCGGGTTGGTGAGCCATGACGTTGTAAAGTTCGCCTGAAAATCAAGGTCAAAAACCACCCGGGCCACTTCGCGATGATTCTGACCGGCACGAACACGCTGCACCAGGCCGTCCTCGATCTTGATCGTCGAGGTGGGCCGCAGCGAGGGATCGAGCCGCGCACCGAGAAAATCGAAGAACAACCGCTCAGGTCCTTGAATGCGGTCGTAACGAATATCAGTCACGCCGTCCAATTCGATGACGACGCGCGTGTAGTCCTTCTGCGACCAATGCCGTATCCGGCGCAGCAACGCATGGCGCCCAGTCCGCCGCTCCGTCGAACGAAACTCCACGGGAAGCGGGATCTTCCCTCCCGTTTCCTTGACCGGCGCCGGCCCGGGGCCGGCCTCGAGCTTCGTGGGAATATCTATTCCCATCCCGCGCAATGAAGCCATCGCCTTTGACCTGAAGGGGCTTTTGGGGAACCGGGCGGCAAGCGCACGGTAAGCGCTTACGGCCTTGTCACGGTGCGACGGATTTTTGAAGCGCTCGCTCAGTTCCTCATACAATTCGCCGGTGACGAACAGGCCGTGGTCATTCTTCGGATGCTTCGGATTTGTTTTGGCAACCTTCTCGAAAGCACCGATCACCAACAAATACTGTTTCGGACCCAACTCGTAGCTGGGAACCGATCGCAGGTCATCGAGCAGAAGCTCGGCGCGGGAGTACGCAGCGGACACGGGTCCACCTGTCTTCGCGGCGAAGGCAGACAGCGGCGCACAGAGCAGCGCCAGCATTCCCGCCGCCCGGACGCAGTCGCCCGGACGTATCTGCCGGAAAATCGACATAACCGGCTCTTCAACGCATCTCGAAAACGAGAGTTCCGTCTGGGTCCACGCTAAGAGTTACGCGATCCCCTTCCGGAACCTCGTCCGAGATACCACCCAAGGACCAGTACCATCGACGCACGCGGTCGACATAGTCTTCCGTCTCGCGGTACGGTGGGACGCCGCCGTATCGATCTACGGCGCCTTCACCGGCGTTATACGCCGCCAAGGCCCGTATGCGATCGCCTTCATACCGGTCCATGAGATGACGGAGATACTTCACTCCGCCCTCGACATTTTCTGCGGGATCGAAAATGTCTTTCACCCCGAACCGCAACGCGGTCCCGGGCATCAACTGCATCAGCCCGCATGCCCCCTTGACGGAGACAGCGAACACATCATAGTTGCTCTCCTGCCGGATCACAGCGTGAATCAAGTCCGTATCCACGTTGTGCCGGAGGCTGACTTTTTGCACCAGGAAATCAATATCTACAACCGTGCGACCTTGGACAACCGTACTCCCTGCTGCGCCAGCCGATCCGCCCGAAGTCCGCTTTGAACGCCGAACCAGCGATGTGACCCTCGTCAATCGCCCCGTCTCGGCGTCTTCACGAACCTCGTACCGGCGAACCCTGGACGACCCTTGCGACATGCCCCCGGCCCCCAAGATAGAAGGCGCCAGAAGCAATAGCCCCAAACCGATCGCCCAATGCTTATAAAACAATATCATAGTGAATGTTCTGAAGGCAACCAGCTTCCTTTCAACAGGTCAGCCTTACCCGAGCCTTCACGGCACTGTTCCGGCGTTCGCTATCCCAAAAGATACGCAACACATCGCGTCCGCCGGCCTACCACGCCTACAACTTGTGGCAGCGCTGATCGGAGTCATCAAGCAACGCATAGCCGTCCCAAAGGCAGTTTTAGTGAAAAGACGTCTGACCAACCTGTTTGGACGAATCACGGTATCGAAATGCCCCACACCAAGCCTTTGCTAGAATCCCCGCCATGAATCGGCTCTTCCCCTTCATCGTCCTGCTCGTCCTCTCGGCCTGCGGTGACCGCATCGAAACCACCTCGGAATCACGCCAAGCCACCGGCGTCAAGATTGGCGAGGTATCCGACACCTCCGCCATTGTCTGGATGCGTGTCACTGAGAAAGCCGAGCGCCGCCGTGACGGGATCGAGCGCCGAGGCCACGTCCAGCCCCTCGATCCCGAACTGAAGCCCCGTGACCTGGAGGGCAGCGCCCCGGGGGCGCGCGGTCAAGTTCGCCTCCGTTACGGGACCTCGGAAGACCTGAGCGACGTGGTCGAGACCGATTGGGTCGCCGTCTCCGCCAAGCACGACTACACTCACCACTTTCTGCTCACCGGCCTCGAACCCGCCACCGTATATCACTACTCAGCCGAAACCGCCGGTCCGGAAGGAGCGCCACTCCACCAACCGCTCAGGGGACGATTCGAAACCGCCCCGCCCGCCGACCAATACGGCGACGTCACGTTCACCGTGATGACAGGCCAGAAGTATGTCTCCGCAGACCATCCCGACGGATACATGTTCTACGACGCCATGGCCGCTCTCGAGCCGAAATTTCTCGTCCCGACCGGCGACACCGTCTACTACGACAGCGACGACCCACGCGCCACCAACATCGATCTCGCCCGCTATCACTGGCACCGCATGTACAGCTACCCGAAGGCGATCTCCTTCCATCTGCAAGTTCCCGGCTACTGGGAAAAGGACGACCATGACACCTTCTTCAACGACGGCTGGCCGAACCAACAGGTCGACGTCATGGGAACTTTCAATTTTGAAGAAGGCCTGCGGGTCTACCGCGAGCAGGTCCCCATGAGCGAAAAGCCCTACCGCACTTTCCGCTGGGGCAAGGGCCTGCAAGTCTGGTTCACCGAAGGACGCGACTTCCGCTCACCCAACACCGATCACGACGGACCCGACAAGACCATCTGGGGAGCCGAACAGAAGCGATGGCTCAAGGAAACCCTGCTGGCCAGCGATGCCGACTGGAAAATCCTGGTCAGTCCGACTCCCATCGTCGGCCCCGACCGCGAAAACAAGCACGACAATCATTCGAACGACAACTTCACCCACGAGGGCGACGAGTTCCGCGGCTTCGTCAAAGAGCACATGCCGGACAACTTCTTCGTCGCCTGTGGAGACCGCCACTGGCAGTACCACTCGATCCACCCCAAGACCGGGCTCCACGAATTCTCGAGCGGCCCGGCCAGTGACGACCACGCCGGCGGCTCCCCCGGCTTCGACTCCGAATACCACCAATTCCACCGCGAGCTCGGCGGCTTCCTGGCCGTCACCGCCAAGCGCGAAGCAGATCAAAGCACCCTGACCTTCCGCTTCCACGCCGTCGACGGCAATGTCGAGTACGAGTATTCGCGTTCACAACCCGCCAACTGACAGGCTGCCTCAAGACCCGCAATACAAGTCTTTTGGAATCATGGTGCTGGAGGTGGGGGTCGAACCCACATGCCCAGTGAAGGGCGCTGGATTTTGAGTCCAGTGCGTCTGCCAGTTCCGCCACTCCAGCAGGCCGGCGGCCGTGGCGGCATGACGCCGCCGCCGCTCACGCTATTGTAACGAACGACCAACGGAGCGCCCATGAATGCCAGCGGCAACGCGCCGCGTGTGTGTTCGCCTCGGCCGGATCGAGCTTGCAACAAGAGGAATCCATTCGCCCCGTGCTGTGTTCGAAAGCTGCTGCTACAATGGGGCTTCTTCAGATCAGGCTTCATTTCTCACTACGCGGCGAGTCGAAGTGCGTGAGAGGGCCGTCAGGACGAGGTGCGAGCCGCTGGGTGCGCGCAGGTGTACTTGACCGTACATCGAGCACGGCAAGCAAGCGCAACGAAGTCATGGCTGTCGTATTGCGTGCTTCGGCTGTCGGCCAGTGAGAGATGCAGGCTAGGCCCAACAAGGTATCCTCGATGCTCCCCGCGTTTCTCGTCCCTGAAACAACGATTGATTCCAATGGCTCAACGGACCCGATCGACCTCGGCGAATCCGCCGGCCATAGGCTCCTGCTGACTCTCGGCATTCTCGATATCGTCGAGCAAGAGAGCCTGGACATTGCCATCTGGGGCTCGGAGGACGGCGAGGAGTGGGGCGAGAAACCGATTCGCGCCTTCCCACAGAAATTCTACGCCGGGACTTACCAGATCCTTTGCCCGCTCGATGCGAGCCCCGAGGTCCGCTACCTGCGCGTCGAGTGGAAAGCGCATCGCTGGGGCGTGGGAGAGACCACGCCGATGTTCAAGTTCTACCTCTTTGCCGAACTCTTCGCGGCATACGCACCTAAGAAGACTGCTTGACAGTCCCGTTTTCCCGGGGAGGCGACTTCGGCCATTCCTGCTTCCCGACCTGCTCAACGCTCCCTGGCCTGCATGCCGGCTGCCATTTCTATTGCAGTTCTTTGTCGATAGCATGCTGCCGGCCATGTCGTGTTCTCCCTTAGCCTGCATTTCTCACCAGGTGGCGAGGCGAAGTGCGTGAGAGGGCCGTCAGGACGAGGCGCGAGCCGCTTGGCGCGCGCAGGCGTACTTGAACAGTACGTTGAGCACGGCAAGCAAGCGCAACGAAGTCCTGGCGGTCGTATCGCGTGCTTCGACCGTCGGGTGGTAAGAAATGCAGGTTAGGCGCTCGATTCCCCACCAAATCTGAGACGGTTTTATTGACGGGATTTTCACCCGCAAGCAGAAGGAGCCTTTCCACCGTGCACCGTGAAAAGCAGGTTATTCGACTTGCGGGTCGGCCCAGCGCAACACGCGCCGCTGTTCGGCGTCGCGGAACTCGCCCGTTGAGATCAGGACGAGATCGAAGATCACCCCGATGGAAAGGAAGCCCAGCGTAAACAGCCAAAGCAGACCCGTGCCGAGCTTGCCGACGTAGAAGCGGTGCAACCCCAGGAATCCTAGAATCAGGCAAAGCAGGAGTGCGGCCAGACGGTTGTAGGGCGAGGGGTTGGGGTCTACGGGCCGTTGTGGAGGTGGTGCGGGCGGGACGCGGCGGTCCCAACCGCAGGCGTGGCAAAACTTGTCGCTGCGGTTCATCTCCGCACCGCAGGCGACACAAAAGACGGTCTTCGTCTTGGAAGCAGTTCCCTCTTGCGGGTCCGCTGTATCGGCGGGGCCGGCCTCTGTCTGGCCGGAAAAACCCCTCGATTGCGCCGCGTCCCGCAGAGACGTGGTGTCTTCATCAATGGGCAGGTCTTTGGTCGCCGGGCCGGCTGGCGGGGCCGATTCCGGCTCGGCCTCCCGCAACGCCTCTTCCGTCGCCGGTTTGTCCTCAGCCTGCTGGTCCACGACCGCCCCGGAAATCGTTTCCTGTTGACCGTCCCCCGTGTCAGGTGTACGGGTTCCGTGTTTGGTCATTCGATGGCGCCTCTCTGCTCAAGAATACGCGAGCAATCACCGAAGGTTCCCTTGAAGAAAATCTTAGCCTGCATTTCTCACCACGTGGCGAGGCGAAGTGCGTGAGAGGGCTGTCAGGACGAGGCGCGAGCCGCTTGGCGCGCGCAGGCGTACTTGAACAGTACGTTGAGCACGGCAAGCAAGCGTAACGAAGTCGTGGCGGCCCTATGGCGTGCTTCGACCGTCGGGTGGTGAGAAATGCAGGTTAGTGACACTCCATCTTGCCCGCGGCTCTTCATCTATTCCTTGCGTCCGAAGCGATTCTCAATGCTTTGCGGGCAACCGTTGTCAGGGGCATCTCATCGAGACGCTGCTCCGGCACCCAACGGTAGCCGGCAGGCGCCCTCCCCTCGATCTTCGAGCGGTAGACCGATCCCCGGTAGGAGCGGAACGTGATGCCATGGCGGAAGTTCCCGAGATGCTCGCCACGACGGATGCCGAGCGCATCAAAGCAATCGTCTGCGAGCGCCGTGCCCGTTACTTCCGGCAGTTCCCAAAAGCCGGGCATGAGGTCGGAGTCCTCCGGGCGCTCCCGCATGAGGTAGTGTGAGCCGCGTCTGACGATAGCGACCGCCATCTCGAGTTCGACCGATCGCTCCTTGATGGCCTTGACTGGTCGTAATCCCTGCACCCCCAGCCTGCATGCTTGGCAGGCGTCCCTCAGAGGACACAACAAGCAGCTAGGATTGTGCAGCGTGCAGACGGTTGCGCCGAGTTCCATAACAGCTTGATTGAACAGGCCGAAACGACGGGGCGCTCCGGCATCACCGAGAGTCTGCATCCTGCTCCGCAGCCTCTCCTTCGTCTCGGTGCGGCTCACCTCGCCGTTCTCGTTGATGAACCGACTCATCACACGGATCACATTCCCGTCGACCACAGCATGAGCACGGTTGAACGAAATACTCGCAATGGCGGCAGCCGTGTAGGGGCCGATTCCCGGAAGCGCCAGTAGTCCGTCATAGGAGTCGGGAAACACGCCTCCATGTTCGGTGACAATCACCTTCGCCGCCTGCTGCATCTGACGGGCGCGGCGGTAGTAGCCAAGGCCGCTCCACACTGCCAATAGTTTGGCTTCGGGTGCGCCGGCCAACTCATGGACGTCCGGAAACTCCTTGAGAAACCGCTCGTAGTAGGGCAGAGCCGTGGTGACCCGGGTCTGCTGCAGCATGACCTCCGAAACCCAGATCGGATACGGGTCTTTGGTTCGGCGCCAGGGCAAGTCGCGATGGTGACGGCGGTACCAACGGAGTAGCGCGCCGACGAGCTTCTTGTCGCGGGCCTTGTCGGCTGGACGGGTCATTCTACTCGCGGAAGGACTTTCGGATCGTCGTTACTCATCTGCGTGCTGGGGGCCACGCTGATTTCTTCCGGACAGGCGGCTTCGCGGTTGCAGGTATCGGCACGCGGACTGGAGCCGTTGTGTCACCCAGTCCAAGAGTGTTCGCGGCGCCCAAAGGAATCAGACAAGCCTGCTGTAACGCCGGGTTGATTTTCGTTGGGACACAACCCTCTGTGAAGCCTTCCATCGTACCGCGCTGGCTTCACTGACCTGTATTTTTCACCACGTGGCGAGATGAAGTGCGTGAGAGGGCTGTCAGGACAAGGCGCAAGCCGCCCGTGCCGGCAACACGGCCTTGACGGTTTTTCACGAGTCACGAGTCACGAAACACGAATCACGGGGTTTTTGAGACACGAATCACGGCCTTTCTACCGCATATGCGCCTTTGTCCTGACATTGCGCTCTGCGCTTTTCTGCATCCGGCCTCAAGTTGACTTTAGGCGAAATCTCACAGATCATTAAAAGTCCCTTCCGAAGCGCCGCCGTTCAGCGGGCAGGTCTTGGAACGGCTGAGCCTCAAGCTGTCTGCAGCAAAAGCATCGTAATCATGGAATTACTGAATCACGACGTTCTGATCGTAGGAGGCGGTGGAGCCGGTTTGCGGGCGGCGATCGCCATTGGTGAGGCCAATGCGGATCTGAGCGTGGGGGTCGTTTCGAAGGTCTATCCGATGCGCTCGCACACGGTTTCCGCAGAAGGTGGATCGGCCGCGGTCATCAAGTCCAACGACAGCCTGGACGCCCATATCTACGACACCATATCGGGGGCCGATTGGTTGGCCGACCAGGACTCGGTCGAGGCCTTCGTCAACGAAGCTCCGGCAGAGATGATTCAGCTCGAGCACTGGGGATGCCCCTGGAGCCGCGAAGCGGACGGCAGCGTGGCGGTGCGTCCATTTGGAGGCATGAAGATCGAACGGACCTGGTTCGCCGCCGACAAGACCGGCTTCCACATGCTCCATACGCTCTTCCAGACGGCGCTGAAATACAACAACATCACCCGATACGACGAATGGTTCGTAACCCGCCTGCTGACTCACGACGGGCGTTGCCAGGGAGCGGCGGCGCTGGAACTGCGTACCGGTCAGATTCGTCCCATCGCGGCTAAGGCGGTCATTCTCTGCACGGGCGGAGGAGGACGGATATTTCCTTTCACGACCAACGCGGCCATCAAGAGCGGCGACGGTATGGCCCTTGCCTACCGAGCCGGCGTTCCCCTCAAGGACATGGAGTTTGTCCAATACCACCCCACCGGCCTGCCCGGAACCGGAATCCTGATCACTGAGGCCTCCCGAGGGGAAGGGGGCATCCTTCTGAACAAAGACGGATACCGCTATCTCCAGGATTACGACCTGGGCGAGCCGCTTGACGTCAGCGACCCCAGCCACCCGCGCAAGAGGACGATGGAGCTCGGGCCTCGCGACCGCCTCTCTCAGGCATTCATGAAGGAGCGGGAGAGGGGTCGCACGATGGAAGGACCCTATGGCGATTATGTCTCTCTGGATCTCCGCCATATGGGTGAGAAGAAGATCGACAAGAAGATTCCTTTCGTTCGTGAATTGTGCCGCAACTATGTGGGGATCGACCCCGTCCATGAGTTGGTTCCCGTGCGCCCCGTGGTCCACTACATGATGGGTGGAGTGCACACCAACATCGATGGAGAGACTCCCCTGGCGGGACTCTTTGCGGCCGGCGAATGTGCCTGCGTGAGTATCAATGGGGCCAACCGGCTTGGTTCCAATTCGCTCACGGAACTTCTGGTGTTCGGGGCGCGTGCGGCGCGGGCGGCGGTTCGGTTCAGTGCCCGCCAAGACGCCGTTGCGGTCGAGGAAATCCAGGCTCAGTGCCAAGCTGAACAACAACGAATCCGGGACCGCTTCTTTCAGCCGAAAGGCGGCAAGGAAACGATCGCCGGACTTCGAGCGGAACTGACCCGGACGATGGAAAGCGGGGCCGGCATCTATCGGACCGAAGATTCGCTGAGGGACGCCTGCGCTCTGATCGCACAACTGAAAGAGCGGTTCCGGGAGGTCGAGCTGGCGGATCATAGCCTCACCTTCAACACGGAGCTGACCGCCGCGCTGGAACTGGAGTTTATGATCGACGCGTCCGAGGCGGTTGCCCACAGCGCCTTGATGCGGACTGAATCACGCGGCTCTCATCAACGCACCGACTATCCCCAACGTGATGATGAGCGATTTCTCAAACATTCATTGGCTTATCAGACCGAAAACGACCCGCGCATCGAATACCTCGATGTGGTGGTGACCCGCTGGCCTCCTGCGGAACGCAAGTACGGTAGTCCGGTTAATGGCAAAGGGGGAAAGGCGCTTGACGGAGGAAGGGTGATCAACGCCCCGTGAACTTATGCCCGAAAAGACAATGACTTTGGAAGTCTTCCGCTATCAGCCTGATGAGGAAGACCATCCCCGATACCAGAACTACGAGGTCCCCTACCGCGAGGACTGGGTGGTGCTCGACGCCCTCAATTACATCAAGGACGAGATCGACGGTACGCTTTCCTATCGCTGGTCTTGCCGGATGGGTGTTTGCGGCAGTTGCGGCATGATGGTCAACGGCGACCCGAAGCTTACTTGCGCCACCTTCCTGCGAGACTACTATCCGAGCGCGATTCGGGTTGAACCGCTCAACTACTTCCCTGTGATCCGGGATCTCATCATCAACATGGAGGACTTCTTGCACAAGCTGGATGACGTGCAGGCGTGGCTCATCCCGAAACAGGAAAAGGCGGTCGAGGAAGGCGAGTACCTGCAGTCCCCGGCCGAACTGGCCCATTTCAAACAATTCAGCATGTGCATCAACTGCATGCTCTGTTACGCAGCCTGTCCGGTCTACGGTCATAGCCAGGAGTTTCTGGGACCGGCAGCCATCGCCCTGGCCCAGCGTTACAACCTCGACTCGCGGGACGGCGCTGCTGACAGTAGAGCTGAAGTGATCTTTCAGGACGTGGGGATCTGGGAGTGCACTTTCGTGGGTGACTGCTCACGCGTGTGTCCGAAGAATGTCGATCCAGCCGGAGCCATCCAGCAGGCCAAGGTTACCCACACCAAGCAGTTTATGAAGGAGCTGTTGACGCCGTGGGGGAACAGGTAGGACGAAGAGCCGCGGGGGATCCGCGAGCCGGGCGGCGATTTGGCAAAGTTCTGACCGGATACGAATCATCCCCGCGTTCGAATCGATAGTCTGGGAAACAGAGATGAGCGACGGAACTTCACGACTCGGGGCCGCGCCAGGTGGAAAAAGCAAGGAATATCTTCGTCCTGTGCCGTCCACCTGGTGGTTGAAGCGGAAGACCTATTTCCTGTTCATGGTTCGCGAACTGACATGCGTAGCCGTGGGAGGGTACGCCGCGCTGCTGCTGGTGCTGGCGGCTTCCGCCCACAACCCGGATTCGTTCCACTCTGTCTTCTCCTGGTTGAGTGCGTCCCCATGGAGCGTCGTTCTGCACGCCGTAGCGCTGCCGTTGGTCCTGTATCACAGCATCACCTGGTTTAACCTGACACCCAAGGCGATGGTCGTCTGGCGGGGAGAAGAACGCTTGAGCCCCGTGCTGATCGCGGGCTCGAATTATGTTGCTTGGGTGATCGTTTCGGTTTTGATCGCCTGGATCGCGTTGAGGTGAGCGATGGCCAAGTCGAATGAGCCGCTCTTTTGGTCCCTCTTCTCGGCAGGAGGTGTCGTGGCCGCCTTCTTCATCCCGGTCACCCTCATCTTGACCGGAGTTGCCGTGCCCGCGGGCTGGATCAAAGAGGACGATCTGCTTCCGCTGGTCCGCCATCCCCTGACCCGGGTGTATCTGTTCGTGCTGATTTCACTCCCCCTGTTCCATTGGGCTCACCGCTTCCGCTACGTGGCGGCGGACTTGGGCCTGAAAGTTCTTGGTGTTGTACTGCCCATCGTCTGCTACGGAGCGGCGATCCTGGGAACAGCCCTGGCCGCATACGTGCTGCTGCGGCTCTGATGTGAAATCCTCCGGGTCAAGCGGTGTTGACACCGATCCGGATGTTTCCCGCTTGTAAGATCCGCTCGGGGGCGGAGGAAAAACTAGCCTGCATTTCTCACCACGCGGCAAGGTGAAGTGCGTGAGAGGGCCGTCAGGACGAGGCGCGCACCGGCGCGGCGGCCTTGAAGGTTTTCACGAATCACGGCCTTTACGGTTCACCGGCCACCCGACACTTCTTCTGGAGCGAACCAGGCCGCCGCCAATGGTTTTCACGAATCACGAGACACGAGTCACGAAACACGGCTTTTCGTGAAAGCTTTCCTACTCCTGGCCCTTCTTGAAAATGATCTCGTCGATGATGCCGTATTCTTTGGACTGCTCGGCGCCCAGGATGAAATCCCGCTCGACGTCTTTGTTGATCGTCTCCACGTCTTGGCCGGTGTGGTTGGCGAGGATCGTATTGAGGCTTTCGCGCATCCTCAAAATCTCGCGAGCGTGGATATCGATGTCGGTTGCCTGGCCGGCAAGCCCGCTCATCGAAGGCTGATGCAGCAGGATCCGGGAATTGGGCAGGGCGTAGCGCTTGCCCTTGGCGCCCGCTGCGAGCAAAACCGCAGCCATCGATGCGGCCTGGCCGATGCAGACCGTTGTGATGTCGGGGCGCACGAACTGCATCGTGTCGTAGATCGCCATGCCCGCGGTGATCGAGCCTCCGGGCGAGTTGATGTACAGCCAGATGTCGCGGTCGGGATTCTCCGCTTCCAGGAACAGCAACTGGGCCGTGATGAGATTGGAAATGCTGTCGTCGATCGGGAATCCGACGAAGATGATGTTGTCGCGCAACAGCCGCGAGTAGATGTCGTACGCGCGTTCGCCGCGGCTGGTCTGCTCCACCACCATGGGGACCAATCCGGCCTGTGATTCGTTCATTGCGACCATGCCTCCTGACCTGAAATACCCAGCTATTCAAGCAGCGTTGTCAACGGCCCGGATGTTTCCTGCTTGAATGATCCATGCACGGGCGGAGGAAAAACCTGCCCTGACGCCATCAGTTGCCGCTCTCGCCGCTTCCCGCTTCCGCCGGAGCGTCGACCTTCTGAGCCTCATCGAAAAGAAAGTCGAGCGTCTTGTCGTTGCGCATCTGTGAGCGGACTCGATCGAGCGTGCCGTTCTCCACCAGCTGGGCGCGAGCGGCCGACACGCTTTTCTTCTGTCGTTCCGCGTACTGCCTGATGGGCTTGTCCAACTCGTCGCTCCCCACCTGAATGTCTTCCTCGTCGGCGATGCGCTCGAGGATGAGGCTGGCGCGCACATACCGCTCGGCAAGCGGTTTTTCTCTCTCTCGAACCTGCCGCCAGTCGAGGTCAAGCAACGGCGAGTCGAGTGGTTCTTGCTCTTGCATCTCGCGTAAGCGGCGCTCGGCCTGTGTCGCGGCCTGCTGCTCGACCATCGTATCGGGAACCGGAAACCGGTGGCGCTCGACAAGCGTGTCGATGAGCTTTTTTTTAGCGGCGCCCGCGGCGATTCGCCTGCGATGAGCTCCGATCGCCTCGCGAATCTGGTTCTTCAACTCTTCCAGCGACGAATATTCTCCGGCTTCCTGCGCGAAATCGTCGTCGAGTTCCGGAAGCTCCTTCTCGCGCATCTCCAGAACCTCGGCGTGAAACGCCAGCGTCTTGCCCGCCAGTTTCTCGGTGCCGTAGTCGTCGGGGTACTTCACGTTGAACTCGGCCGCATCGCCGGGGCTCTTCCCTCGCAGGTTCTCCGAAAACTCCGGTAGCGTCTCGGCCTCCCCGATTGTGATCATCATCTCGTTCTGCTCGACCTTCGGGCCGCCGTCGTGCGGCTCGCCGGTCAGCTTCAGCACGGCGATGTCGCCGTCCGCAAGCGGCCGCGGGTCGAGGTTGCGGTAACTTGCATTCTGTTCGCGGAGGTGTTCCAACTCGAGGTTCACCTCATCGTCAAGGACTTCAGGCTCGCTGTAGGGAACCTCGATGCGCCGGTACTCGCCGAGTTCGAACTCCGGGTAGATGTCGAACTCGGTTTGGAACTTGACCGCTTCGCCATTTTCAAAGTGCAGGTCGGTCAAGTTGGGCGACCCGACGACCTTGAACCCCTCTTCCCGGGCCTTGTCCCAGAAAATGCGCGGCAACAGGTTCTTCAGAACCTCTTCCTTGATGTCTTTCCAATATCGGCTGCGCACCAATGCGGCCGGGGCCTTCCCGGGACGAAAGCCGGGCAGACGCGCCTGCCGCCGGAATCCGTTGACGACCCTGGCGACGTCCTTCTCGACTTCGTCCCACTCGACCGTGAATTCAAGTTCGCGCCTGCAGGTATCGGCCTCGGCCATAAGGGAACCAACTGTGTGAAATCAAGCTGAGAGACGCTCTCGGCGGACCGCTCGGAAATTCCTTGCGCAAGGAACGACGCTTCCGACTCACCCGAAGCGTCTTATACGTGGATGTCGTGGAGAACCGTGCTCTCGACCTGAACAATCATCTTATCGCAGAGAGCCGCGGCCGACATCGTAACCTGCATGTCTCACCACGTGGCGAGGAGAAGTGCCTGCCTGCTGCTGGCATGCATGAGAGGGCCGTCAGGACGAGGCGCGAGCCGCTTGCCGCGCGCAGGTGTAGTGGCCATATCACCTGATTCGTTTTGGGGTCACGAATCACGAGACACGAAACACGAGTCACGAGTCACGAATCACGGCCTTTCACCGCCTGCAGGAGACCTCGGATATAGCCGTGAGTGAACGTCCGGCCGATATGTCCCCATCCTGAATCGCCCTCGACCCTCGGCGTGTGATCGGAAACGAACGGGCCGTTGAACCCCGCGTCCCGATACGCCTTCATCGCCTCGAACATGTCGATATCGCCCTCGTCCACGAAGACCTCGCGATACTTCGGCACGGTGCCGCGCACGGAGCGGAAGTGAACCAGCTTGATGCGGTCCCGTGAAGCGAAATAGCGAATGTCTTCCAGCACGTCAACGCCCATCTCGGTGATCGTTCCCTGGCAGAACGTGATGCCGTTGTAGCGGCTCGGAATCTCGCGAAGCAAGCGCCGCAGCCCATCCGTATGGTGAAAGATCCGAGCGGCCCCGCGCATGTTTCTTATCGGCGGGTCGTTCGGATGCATCGTGAGCTGCACGTCGGCCTTCTCGGCGGCTTCGACGATGGGCTTCGTGAAATAGAGGAAGCGTTCCCACATTTCGCTTTCGCTGACCTCCCCCACCTCCGGAAACGGCCCGCGGTCGGCGACGCGGCTGTAGTCGAAGGCCTTGAGGCTCGCCCCGCCGCGGCCTTCCAGCCGGTAGTACCCGACGCGGTGATCCCAGTAGAAGTCCGGCCAGAAACGCCACTCCATCGTCCGCACCCCGGCTTCGCCCGTCGCCTGAATCGTACGGATCACGTTTTCGATCTCTTGGTCGCGTCCAGGCCGTCCGAACCGCGCTTCCGTATACAGTCCGATCGGAATCATCATCGACACCAGTTCGACGCCCGCCGCGTCGCACTTGCGCTTGTGATACAGGACGTCGTCCTTCGTCCAGTAGCCTTTGCCGCTCGCATCGACGTGATCCGTTCCTTGAAAAACCGCATGCTTCAGCCCGAGCTGCTTGAGCCAACGCAGCGTTTCGTACTCGACGTTATGCAGGTTCTCCGAAACGATCGGGTTCCAATCGCCCCGGCGGTCAGCCGCCCTCGCAGGTCGCGCAACCAGCGGTGTCGTCCCGGCTGCGGCAAGGAAGGTGCGTCGTGTGGTCTTCATCGCTGCCTCTCAGAGCAAGAGTACGAGATGGTTCGCCCAAAGGCAATCTCCCGGGAGTGCGGGCATCCCTCCCGCAAACCCCGTAGAATGGGTCCATGAAGCGCCCCCCCTCCGTACGCGCAATTCTTGTGCTTGGATTGCTCGTTCTCGCGGCTGTCTTGGGAACCCAATCAGTCCACGCCCAGCAAGGCGGGTTCTTCGATCCCGAGCCGGAACCCGCCACCGAGGGAACACCGCCTGAAAACGCCCTCGACAAGTCGGATCTGGAGTTTTTTCTCCGCCATCTCTATGTCATGAACCCCGGCATCGACGTCGAGATCACTGACTACAAGCCGTCATCCATCGATGGCCTGATGGAAGTCACGTTCAAGGCGACCCAGGGAAACCGCACGCAGCAGCGGTCGTACTTCATCTCGAAGGACGGCAGAAGCATCATCGAGGGGCGTTCCTACGACATAACGGAAAACCCGTTCCGCGAGAACCTCGAAAAGCTCTCCAATCTGGGCCGGCCCGCCTTCGGTAAAGAGGGCGCTCCTGTCGTCATCTCGGTTTTCAGCGACTTCCAGTGCCCTTATTGCGCCAAGGAAGCCAAGGTTCTGCGAACTCAGGTGGCCCAAGACTATCCCGACAACGTGCGGGTCTACTTTCACGACTATCCTCTGAAGAGGCATCAGTGGGCTTACCAGGCTGCGGTCGCCGGGCAATGCATTCAGCAACTCGACCCGCAAGCCTTCTGGACATATCACGACTGGATCTTCGAGAACCAGCGCTCGATCACCGAGCAGAATCTCGACGACAAGGTCGGCGAGTTCGCCTCCGCCCACGGTCTCGACACGTTGAAGCTGTCTCCCTGCATCGAGCGGCAGGAGACAAAACCCGGCGTCGATGAGTCCATCCGGTTGGGGAGAGATCTGGGCGTCCGCTCCACTCCGACGATGTACGTGAACGGCCGCCGGCTCACCGGCAATGTCCGCTGGGCGCAGATCAGGCAAGTCATCGACTACGAAATCGCTTACCAGAAAGTCACCAGGAACGCCGGAGACGATTGCGGCTGCCAAGTCGAACTCGACATCCCCGGCCAGGAGTAAGGAGCTTCCTTGAAAAGCAGACGCAGCACCGCCGCACGATACGTCTCTCTTTGTCTAGCCGCTGTCCTGTTCGTCCCGGTCGCGGGGGCGGCGGAACTTGCCCGCCCGGACGCCGCTCGATATCTCGACCATGTGAAGTACCTGGCCGCCCCCGAACTCAAGGGGCGCGGCGCGGGCATGCCCGAACTCGAAGAAGCCGGCCGCTACATCGCGGAGCAGTTTCGGAACTACGGGCTCCAGCCCGGGGTCAATGGGGGCTCGTTCCTGCAGCCGTTCACCGTCACGACCGGCGGCCGCATGGGGCCGGAAAACCGGTTCCTCGTGAAGAACGGCGCGGGCGAGACCGCCCTCGAACCGGGTGAAGACTATGTCCCCGTCAACTTCTCGTCCTCCGGCCGTTTCTCAGGGCAAGTCGTTTTCGCGGGCTACGGAATCAGCTCGGATGAGTTCGGATACGACGATTACTTCCACTTCGACGTCAGCGGCAAGGTCGTTGTCGTCTTGCGCTATGAACCCAGGAGCTTCAGCAGCAAGCGCCGCGGCGCCCGCCGTCGCTACTCTCATCATGCGCACCTGATCTCGAAAGCCATCAATGCCCGCGACCGCGGCGCCAAAGCCGTCATTCTCGTCAACGGCAATCTCGACGGCAACAAGGACGATCTCGTCAAGTTCGGCGCTGTGTCCGGCCCCGACGACTCCGGCATCGCCATGCTCCACGTCAAGAACAAAGTGGTCGATCGCTGGCTGAGTTCCGCGGACACATCTCTCAAGCAACTCCAGGCAAAGCTCGCTAAAGGCGAAACGAATTCGTTCAGCTTGCCCGAAGATCTCGAAGTATCGATCGAGATCGACATCGAAAGGGAAAGAGCGACTCTCCACAACGTGGCCGGCTACCTTCCGGGCAGGAGCGAAGAGTACCTCGTCATCGGCGCTCACTACGATCATCTCGGCCTGGGCGAGCAGAGTTCCCTGGCGCCTTCGAAGATCGGCACGCCGCATCTCGGAGCCGACGACAACGCATCGGGCACTGCCGGTTTGATCGAGTTGGCCCGTGTCTTCTCCATGCGCCCTGACCCTCTGGAACGAGGCATTCTCTTCCTGGCGTTCAGCGGCGAAGAAACCGGCCTGCTCGGTTCCGCGCATTGGGTCGAGAACCCGACTCGCCCCATCGAGGACGTCATCGCCATGCTCAACATGGACATGATCGGGCGCGTCTCGAAGTCGAAACTCTACGTCGGCGGCACCGGCACCGGCAGCACCTTCAAGGACCTGCTCGGCGATCTCGAAGGAACCCACCCCTTCGAGCTGTCCTTCTCCGAGAGCGGTTACACCGCGAGCGACCACACCTCGTTTCTGCCCAAGAACATCCCGGTGCTGTTCTTTTTCTCAGGACTGCACGGCGACTATCACAAACCCTCCGACACTTGGGAGAAGATCAACACCGACCAGGCCGTCGAGGTCGTCAACTTCATTGCCGGCGTGGCTTCCGAGTTGATCGCTGCGGACCATCCGCCTGAATACCGCAAGATCAGCGGCGCGAGCCACGGCGGTCGGCCCTCCGGCGGAGGCGGCGGCTACGGACCCTACTTCGGCTCCATTCCCGATTTCGCCCCCGTCGAGGACGGCGTCAAGTTCGCCGACATCCGCCCCGGTTCGCCTGCCGGCAAAGCGGGACTGCAGGGCGGCGACATCCTCAAGCAATTCGGCGATAAGCCCATCAGCAACCTCTACGACTTCACCTATGCCCTCCGCGACAGTGAAGCGGGCGATGTCGTTGAAGTCACCGTGGAAAGAGACGGCGAAACCCTCAAGATGAAGGTGACCCTAGAGCAAAGACGCTGACCTGCTTTTCTCACCAGGCTTCAAGGCGAAGTGCGTGAGAGGGCCGTCAGGACGAGGCGCAAGCCACTATCCACAATCCACTAATCACTATCCACTGCTTTAAGGTTTTCACGAGTCACGAAACACGAATCACGGCCTTTTACCGGCCTCGCAAGAGCGCCGGGTCGATTTGCCACGAGGCTCGGACGGTTGCGCCTTGTTGGCTGAAGTCGGCCGTGCGGAGGACCCGGCCCCAAGCGCCGGCGCCGGCGTTGCTTGACCCCCTGTCGGCCATCGTGGCCGCGAACTGGTTCAAGCCGCTCAGGATGCCGTGCATTTCCTGGGCGGCTTCGGGAGTTTCTGCGAAAGCTTCCAGGCGCAGTTGCAGCCTTGACGCTTCCCGGCCGTATCCCAGAGTGAGGTAGGCCCACGGGGCTTGCCGCAGGGCCCGCGCAAAGAGCGAGAGGTTCACCATGCCGCGCGGCGGATCCTTCATGACGGCTTCCAGGCGCGACGGTCGCAGGGCCACCCACAGAACGGCTCCTTCCCGGATGCTTTGCCGGGCGGGGGCGGCCAGGAAAGCGGCATGGCCGCGGTCGGCCGGCTCGACGGTTCGAGGCCGCCGGTCGACGATCTCGAGCAGGTTGTCGCCGCGCAACCGAAGTCGGATGTCGGCTTCGGGAGAGTCGACCGAGCAGGTGAAACCGGCAGGCCGGTCCTCGCAATGCCCGCCTTGGCGTTCGACCTGCGTCATGAGTTCGGGGGCGGTGAATCGTCCGCTGAGAATGGCTCGGAGTTCGTGCTCGCCGACGGAAAGCGCTGCTCCCGTCACTTCCGCTTCGGAGAGAAAAACGCGATATTCGGCGAAGTTGCCGCGCTGATCGATGAGTTCCCAGCCAGGCGCCGAGGCGGCGTCGAAAAAAATAGCGGCCTGGCGCATGGCCTCGACATCCGCATAGGCATAGAGGGCGTGGTTGTCGGGCAGCAGCGCAAACAAGCGCTGGGGCGGATCCGGAACGAGGTTTCGCCAGAGCAGGTATCCGACAACCCCAACCACAACGCCCAGCACGGGCCACCAGCGCCTAGCCTGCATTTCTCACCACGCGGCAAGGCGAAGTGCTTGAGAGGGCCGTCAGGACGAGGCGCGAGCCGCTTGGCGCGCGCAGGCGTACTTGAACCGTACGTTGAGCACGGCAAGCAAGCGCAACGAAGTGATGGCGGTCGTATCGTGTGCTTCGGCCGTTGGGTGGTGAGAAATGCAGGCCAGTAAGCGTCTTCAGGCGGTTCAGCCGCACAGGCTCAGTATAGGAACGTATCAAGCCAATCCCGACAGCCCGCGCCGATACCCGTGTAGGCTGCATTTATCACCATCCGGCGAGACAAAGTGAGTGGGGAGGCCGTCAGGACGAGGCGAGCGCAGCCCGAGCAGGCAACACGTCCTGAACGCAACAAGCTGCCTTGGAGCAACGGACGTGCCACCTGCATAGGTTTTTGGGTCACGAAACACGAATCACGGCTTTTGCAGCGCTCGTCTCCGCGTACAGGTTCACCGCTCGCCCCGAACCTCGTCGAGAAGATCCTGCACGATACGGGAAGGCAGCCGGCGGGACGGGCGGGGGTAGAGGTCCGGCCGGTTCGGGGCGCCGAGGCGAACGCTCCCTGCTCGGGCGCGGCGCAGTAGTTCGGCGTGCGCGTCTTCCTCGGTGGCGTGGGTCGGAGGCCCGATCTCGGCTACGACCCGTCCTCGGTGGGTGACGGCCACGCGCTCACCGTTCTCCACCATGCGCAGGTAGGCGCTCAGGCGGTTTTTAATCTCTCGAACGCCAACTGTCTTCATCGCGGTAATGGTAGACACATGAGGCTGCAACGTCAAGATGTCCTGCGTGTCCCGCTGTCTTTCGCAGCGGACACTGAGCTGAAACATCCTCTTGATCAAGCGGCGTCGCCACCGGCCCGGATTTGGATGTTTCGTGCTTGTATGATCCACACGCGGGCGGAGGAAAAACCAGCCTGCATGTCACACCACGCGGCGAGGCGAAGCGCGTGAAAAGGCCGTCAGGAAAAGGCGCAAGCCGCACGTGCCGGCAACACGGCCTTAACTCAAGCTGCCTTGGAGCACCGGACGTGCCGCCTGCATAGGTTTTTGGGTCACGAATCACGAAACACGAATCACGAATCACGGCTTTAATAATACAAACCGCTGTTACAATCCAAGCATGATGAAATCCTCTCGAGTCTGGCTTGTCAACGCCGTCATTCTCAGCACATTCGCCCTGATCGGGTTGAAGGCGGTCAACGAACCGAAGAACGACTTCCGTTTCGCCATCATGGGCGACCGCACCGGCGGAGCGCAGCCGCAGATCTACGGACGCGTCTGGCGCGAGATCGACCTGATGCACCCCGAGTTCGTCGTCAACGTCGGCGATACGATTCAGGGCAAGGAGGACGAAATGGCCGAGTCGGAGTGGATGGAGCTGCGGCCGGTGTGGGCGCGCTACAGCCACTATCCGCTCTACTTCACGCCGGGCAACCATGACATCTGGTCGGACTTCTCGAAAGCCCTTTACGAGAAGGAATCGGGCCGCAAGACTCATTACAGCTTCAACTACCAGGACGCGCACTTCACGATTCTCGATACGAGCCTCAATCGCAATCTCGACGACGAGCAGCTCGACTTTCTCGAGAAAGACCTGCAAGCCCACCAGGACAAGGATCCGAAGTTCGTCATTTTTCACCACCAGTACTGGATCCGGAAGATCCAGGACGGCGAGGACTTCCGCCTGCACAAGATCGCCAAGCGCTACGGCGTGGATCGGGTCCTGAGCGGACACGGGCACCGCTTCCTGCGGATCGTGCACGACGGCATCCCCTACATCGAGGTGGGCAGCTCGGGCGGATCGATGAACGGTGCGCGGATGCGCGGCGAAGGGTTCCCCGACGGCATCTTCTACCACTGGGTCTGGGCGCACGTGAAGGGCTCGAAAGTCTTCCTCACCGTGAAGGAAATCGACGGGCCGATGGGTCAGGGCCGGATGTTCAAGGCCGAAGACTGGGACAGCATGAACGACGGTCCCGCTTTCAACATCGCCGACCCCGCCCTGTCGATCCACCCCGAGACCTGATCCGGACCCCGGGGAACAAAAGCCTTCTACACGGTGAACCTGCCTCTGTCACCGCATGCCGAGGCAAAGTCCGTACGGGTCACGAATCACGAGACACGGCTTTTTCGGTTCATCGGCCGTCAGACATTTCTTCTGGAGCAAACCAGGCCCCCTCCAATGGTTTTCACGAGACACGAGACACGAGTCACGAATCACGGCCTTTTTTCACACCGGATTCCAGTGCTCGAATTGCCTTTTTGACTATGTAAGAAAAATGTAGTAAATTTCTGACTGACAGTCAAGCTTGCCTCCGGGGCAGGGTGTACTCATATGATGCGCATCGCCGACAGGATCATGGAGCGGGTGGCCGCGCACGGGACAGGAAAGTGGGTGTGCATGCCCAAGGACTTCCTGGATCTCGGCAGCCGCGAGGCCGTTGACCAGGCGCTATCGCGTCTCGTCAAGGCGGGCCGGTTGCGCCGTGCCGGACACGGACTCTACGACATGCCCAGGATGAGCGGCGTGCTCAAGCAGGCGGCCCCGGTCGATCTCGATGCCGCCATTGCAGCGCTCGCAAGGCGGGACGATGTCCGGATCATGCCCGACGGCCTGGTGGCCGCGAACCAGCTCGGCCTCACCAACGCCGTTCCGGCCAAGACATCCTACGTGACGGACGGCCACTCCAGGACGCTCAAGATCGACGGTCGAACGGTCCGGTTCCGGCATGCGGGGCCGAGCGTCATGCGGTGGGCAGGGAGACCCTCGGCTCCCGTAGCGCAGGCGCTGCGGTGGCTCGGCCCGGATGCCGCCGCCGATGCGCAAGTCGTCTCCACTCTGAGCCGCTTGCTCCCTGATTCGGTCAAGCGCGACTTGTTCGAGAACAGCCGGGATCTGCCCGGCTGGGCGTTGCCTCTGGCGCGCCGCATCACGGCTGATCCGGCCGTCGGCGCATGACAGCAGCCCTCGAGACCTTTCTCGCTCTATCCGAGCAAGACAAGCGGGACGTATTCAGCGCGGCCGCGGGCCGGCTCGATACGTTGCCCAGCTACGTGGAAAAGGACTTCTGGGTTTGTTTCGTCCTCGATGCGCTGTACAACCGGCTGCCCGACAGGCATCCCCGGCTGATCTTCAAGGGTGGGACCTCCTTGTCCAAAGCCTTTGGACTCATTGAACGGTTTTCTGAAGATATCGATCTCGTCGTCCCCCGTGACGGCCTGGGCTTCGATGGGGAGCGCGACCCGACCATCGCCAGCGCCCTGTCGAACAAGAAACGGAACGCTCTCTTCAAGGAACTGAGAGAGGCGTGCAGCCACTACGTTCTCGGAGACCTGAGAACAGAGCTTGCCAAGCTGATCGGCCAAACCGTCCCGGGGTGTGGCGTCGGTCCGGACGAGAACGATTTCGACCGGCAGACGCTATTGATCGAGTATCCCACCCTGTATCCAATGGGTGACTTCGACTATGTGACTCCGCGCGTAAGGATCGAACTGGGAGCAAGGTCAGCGCTGGACCCGAGCTTGACGTGCACGGTCAGCCCCTACGTAGCCGAAGAGTTACGGGACTGGCCGTTTGCCGTGGACGGCATCCGGGTGATCGCGCCGGAGCGAACCTACTGGGAGAAGTTGCTCATCCTGCATGGCGTCCACTGCGGATACCGTGACGCGGAGCGGCGGCCCGCCGACAAGGACCGGATCTCGCGCCACTACTACGATGTCGCCATGATCACCGCCACCGAGACCGGCAGGACCGCTCTATCCAATGTCGACCTGATGGATGCCGTCCGGAGTCACAATCTCGTTGCGTTCCGGCAAGCCTGGAAGCGGTTCGAGGAAGCTGTCCCCGGTTCGGTCAGGTTGGTTCCACAGCCCGGACTACGCATTGCAATTGAACGTGATTACGGAGCCATGGAGGGCATGATTCTTGGAGAAGCGCCGAAATTCAGTTGGATCATGGAACAGATTCAACATGCCGAAGCTACGATCAACGGAATGTTGTGAAAGGACTTCAAGCAACTTCTGATCGAGCATGGGGTCTATATCTGCGACCGCTATTTCCGGCAACCTCCGCGACCGGGCCCCGCCGGCCCTGCATCCTGGGGAAGGTCTGCCGGCCACCGGTTGGTGGCCGGTAGAAGGAATCAACTTTCCGAAACGAGTCCTCTTCCCCCAGGGGCTATCTTTACTCCGACCCAGCGGCTCCCTTTTGCTCCGCCTCCGTGACACTCCGGCTCCCGTGGATGGTTGCGAGGTCTCGCTCTAGCCTGCATTTCTCACCACCCGACGGTCGAAGCACGCGAAAAAAAGGCCGTGGGTCGTGTTTCGTGATTCGTGTCTCGTGAAAAGCATTTGGTGGCGGCTTGGTTTGCTCCAGTAGAGATGTCTGACGGCAGGTGAACCGTTAAGGCCGTGATTCGTGTCTCGTGTCTCGTGATTCGTGGAAAACCTTACAGGCCCCGGTCCGGAAAGTTCGCGAACCCCCGGCAACAGGTCTCGATGCGTTCGACATAAGCCATAGCACGATCTCCATCAGCCTGCTCGGCGATGAACAGGTACCGTTCCTTGAGATCGTCACGCGCTTCGGGTGCGAAGGCTATCTTATGCATCGCTTCCGGGATTTTTCAGCCGCCCGGCGTGGAGGTCCCGGACTTCAGCAAAGACCCGGTCGGCGGAGATCGCACGTCCGGGATCGGCCTGCACGGCGGCCGCGATCGGCACGACTTCATCGCGCAACCAGCGGTCCACGGCAGCGTCGCGTTCCTGCAAGGCGCGCAAGCCGGCGCGGATCACTTCGCTGCTCGTGGCATAACCGCCGGAGGCGACGAGGTTATCGATATACCTTGCCTGTTCAGCAGGCAGGCTGAAGGTTCGTTTCCGGGAAGCCGCCATCGTGAAAACCTCAGTGGAGATGATCATCCAGCATGGCATGACATTTTCACACCGAATTCCAGTGCCGCCGCCGTCCGTGATGGGCCCCGGGGTGGTTCACCGGGGCCGGAGCAAGCCGGTAGGAGCAAAATGCTGGTGCAGGCATAAGACGCGAAAGAAGCCATCGCCTTCGCCATTCCGGCCTATGAAAGCTTCCACAGACGCCCCGCCAACTTGCCCTCCGCGACCGGGGCAAGGCATCCCTGCGTCCTGGGGAAAGTATGCCGGCCATCGGTCCGTGGTCGGAGCCGTTTGGCTGGATCGGGCGCAAAGCCGAATGGGTCGTTCCGGCCTGTCTGCACGGCGACGGGGTCTTCACCCGGGAACAACTCGCCTTCCATCTCCAGATGAGCCCCCGGCAGGTTGTGTTGGAAACATCCCCCTTCAGGATCATCTTCTATTCGACAACTCTGTGAGAATCAATGGTAAGTATAATTTGCTAGACTTGCACGTTTGACTGGACCGACCCAAGCTCACCGATAACGGTCTGGAGTGCTTCGGACGTGTAACTCTGAACTGGATGCTCGCACGGGACGGGATTCTACGGCTCATCAAGTAGGGCACACCAACCAGAATGCGTATATTGAGTTGTTCAACAGCCCGTTCAGCAAAATTGCTCGACCGATGAGGGCCGTCAATCGGATCGGCGTAGGGTGGACCGGGAGTTCGTGGCCTACAGAGTGCACGTTCCATCAGTTGTCGCCGTATATCGGCAAGACCAAGTCGTCAATGGCGTCCGCGCTTGTAGAGGAGTTCACGAAGAGAGAAGAGGTGGTTTACGACCCATTCTCCGGCTGCGGATCGATTGCCTTCGAGTCGTGGCGAGCGGGTCGACACGCCATTGCAAACGATCTGAGTCCATATGCGAGTCTTCTGACACGTGCCAAACTATTCCCCTACAGGTCGCTCGAACAGGCCCTCTTTGATCTGGACCGGATAGGAGACATCGTTGCACGTTCTTGCAGGTCGCCTGACCTCCGCACCGTGCCGCGCTGGGTTCGGCAGTTCTTTCATCGTGAGACTTTACGTGAAACCCTGATTTGGACAAAAGTTCTCAAGAGGGAAAGCCGCTGGTTCCTGTTGGCCTGTCTGATGGGGATACTTCATCATCAGCGTCCCGGATTCCTTTCTTTTCCGTCGAGCCATACGGTGCCATACCTGCGCCCGAAGAAGTTCCCGCGATCTCAGTTCCCTGAACTCTATGAGTATCGGCCTTTGAGGTCTCGGCTGGAGGCCAAGGTTCGTCGCGCGTTTCGAAGAGTGCCAGAACTGGACTTCGGCCTTCGAAGGACTTGTCATTTGAACAGCGCTGATCAACTCCGGCCGCGCCACGGGGTGGCGACCATCGTTACAAGCCCGCCATACATGCGCCAGCTTGACTATGGTCGTGACAACCGCCTTCGGCTCTGGTTTATTGGTTGTGGCGACTGGCAATGCCTCGACAAGCTTGTCTCACCAGGTGAGCAGGAGTTCTTAGAGTTGATGGAACGTTGCCTGCGTCACTGGCGTACAATCCTCAAATGGAACGGATACTGCGTTCTCGTCATCGGAGACACCTGTAGCCGCGAGGGCCGTACCAATCTCCCAGATCTTGTGACTCAAATCGCGACCGACAAGGCAGGATATTCTCTTGTCGGCAGATACACAGATGCGATCCCTAATGAGCGGCGCGTCCGTCGTGGCATCGTTGGCAGCACCTCTGAAACCATCCTGGTGCTGCGCAACACCCGTCTGGGATTAAGCGTCGTGCAGCATGACTATTCAACAACTATTCAACACTAGGAACTATAGTGTCAGCAGCTTTGAGGAATGGGAAGAGCACAATGAGCATGTGTTGGCCCCACGATTCAAGCGTTTTGCATCCTGGAACAGGAAGGCGGAGTTACATCTGATCAATACAGTCATACGGAGCAAACCAACACCGAATATTAATATGCGACAAAGAGTAATCCTATCTCGGCGGCGCAGTACAAAGAGTAACCGTCGATGATCAGAAACCCCTGGACGCTGTCAGTGGCTTCATCCAAGACTTGTCCATCCCTTAGACCAACCACTCATCTCCATGAGCCACAAACGGCCTGATCAGGATTGGTGCAGTGCCCTCGCTGGCAAGAAAGTCGACAAATTCACACTTGGGGAGTTCGTAGGTGCCGGTCGAATTGGATATGTGTATAGAGCATATCACGATGACTTCCCTGACTATTCGTATGCAGTGAAGTTAATCTTCGATAGACTGAAGCCAGGCTGGGATGTAGAACTAAAAAAGGTAATGGGTCTCGGGCTGATCGAGGGCGTTGTCCACTTTCATCAGCTTGGTCATGCATCACTTACACATAAAGGTGCAACGAAATTGTGCCAGTTTACGGTGTGGGACTATATTGCACCTGGTGAGAACCTTCGAGATTATTTGAAACGTGTTTCCCAGATTCCGACGAGTTTCTTGCTCGCCGTTGTCGAACGGATCCTACACGTTTTGCATGCTTGTGAGACCAGGGGCATAGCTCGCCATGGCGACCTCCACTCTGGCAATATCCTGATTGGTGATGACACAATCGCGCGTCTCGACGACTCGCTCAAACCCAGAGCTCCTATCTACGTTTCAGATTTCGGTTACGGTACCACCGGGGCTGTGACCAAACCGAAAGATGACTACGAGGGACTGTCTCTGATTATCAACGAGATGATTCCTCACGTTGCGTACTCCTCAGCGACAGCCACAGATCGCCAAATCCTGCGGGCTATGCAGCGAGACCTGGGCAAACTACTCCGCGAATCTTCCACAGCAGAGAGGCGTCAGCCCCTGGAGTTGCTAAGGCTGCTTGGAGGGCTCAAGCGAAGCGCCCAAGGTGGCGAGCAGAGCCCTAGCGAGTTAACTTCGGTCGGGGCAGTCGCACAAGGTGCCGGAAGCCCTGATTCTTCCTCTGTTGGGCAGTTTCAAGTGAGTGAAATGATTGGTGAGCGTTGGGACTGGTGGCGTCGCCTATTTGTCCCCACGGTGCCGGCACGGTCGAAGATCCTATCCCTTGATATTCCGACGGTCGTCACTGGACCACGGGGCTGTGGCAAGACGATGTTATTCCGCCGTCTGAGCGAAAGGCTGGTGGTCGAGTGTGGTGTTGTTCCTGAGCTACAAACGAGTGGAGAGTTCCTGGCACTCTACGTGAACGCAAACGACTTTGCTGACGCATTCGCTCACTTTAGTGAATGCCCCACAGCCGTTGAGGAGGCTAGATTAATTTGCTATGCAAATCTTTGTATTCTTGGTGACCTGCTGGCGACGCAGTCGGCCCGGTCAGGCAGCTTTGAAGAGACGGCGACTGACGGGTTACTCACTTTAGTTCATAAGTGGTTGGTACCAGATGCGTTCAACGCACTTGTAGTTGGAGAAGACCGTCTCGAAAGGTATAGAGCTGTTCTAGAACAGATCAAGTGGTCTTTCCCTGAGCCATCAACCGATGGTGTGTTCCCAGGATTCGCCGAGCTTTCACAATATCGATGGCTGCCGCGTTTCGTGAAACAGGTCCGAGAGTGCTGTCCTTGGATAGGAGCCCGATCAGTTCTTCTGTTCATTGACGACTTCTCAACGCCGCGGGTTTCGGCCCCGATGCAGCGCGTGTTGAATCGCCTACTACTGCAGCGCTCGTCGGAGTTTCTGACGAAGGTCGCTACGGAAGCGTGGAGTACCTTCGTCCCGGAGGATTCTAGTGGCAAGAACCTACAAGATGGCGACGACTACCAGCTAGTCGATATGGGAGAAGAGTCGCTGTTTCTTCCAGACTCAGAGCGCTTAGCCTTCTTGCGAGAGGTATTTGCACGACGACTGGCCGCGGACCCTCGAGTACCAGAAGGTCAATCATCATTGAGCGCCCTCTTAGATCAACTCCGGTTGTCGAAAACAGAGTTCGCCAGGCGGCTCCGTCTTTCACTACAGGATGAAGAAACAGACGAACTTCCTCCAGTGTCTGGCGATTCTCAAAGAAGGGGACGCTCGCGGGCTCGTGTGCATTACTTCGGAGAAGATGTCTTTTCCAATCTCTGGTCGGGTGACACGCGGACGATGATTCAGCTAATCAGCGATGTTCTGGACCAAGCCGCCGAGTCTACTCCGCAACAGGCGAAACCTGCGCCGATCGTACTCCCGGTGGATGCATCGATTCAGGATCGCACGTTTCGCAATCGTGGCGGCGAGTGGCTCCATTCCAACACCCGCAACGAGCCAACCGATCCTCAGAGGATGAAGGAGGAACTTGAGCGACTTCGCAGCGCTCAGCCGACCTACGAGTTGTGTGGGGAATACGGCGACCATCTGAAAGCGATAGTAGAGGCGTTTGCTGCTGCGGCTACAAGGCTATTGGTAGGTCCTACCTACAAAATTCAAGAAGGATCTAGACCTAGGGAGGTGCCGCGTATGGCATTCCGTCTCGAAATTATTGATGAGTTTCGGATTGATGGCCTAGCGCAAGAAATCTATCGAGACCTTATACGCTACGGGTTATTCATGCGCGACAATCGCGGAAAGAGTGTACGAGGTGCTTTCGTGCCTCGTCTGTATCTTCGGCGCCTTCTGTTACCATACTGTACGCTAGCATTGTCAAAGAGAGATAGCGTTTCCTTGACGTGTGAAGCGTTCAAGCGCCTCCTGCTTGAACCAGACGCGTTCAAGTCAGCCCTCGTCATGCCATCGGATAGCGGAGAACAGCTCCGCATGCCGTTTATGGGGTCTTCTATACCTAGCAGATATGAAGCACCTGAATCTTTATACGACGATTTAAGTTAGATGCCCGTTATGGAAAAGGCACGCACTAGTCACTCTATAGCTACCAGAGCTCAAAAAACCGAAAAGGTAGTCGCTATGGGAATCTCATCAGCCATTAGAGAGCACTTGCCACCGCTACGGCGCTATGAGGAGATCGAACTTGGTCAAGGAGACGTGTTGGTTCACGCTCCAGGCTTCGAGGATCGGACAATGGCGATTCTCGATTCGATCGGCGACGCACGAGGTGCAAGAGCCCTACTACTAGATTATCGGCCTTACAACAGGAAAAATCGCCTCTCCGCGATTCGCTCTGGGCTTGCGGCTGCGGGTGTTGAGGTTAACGATGACGACATCGTCACATACGACCGGTTCAGTCCAGGCGACTTTGAATCGCGACTTGTCACAAGGCTCCTCTTTCACAACGCACGGAGGCTAGTAGTCAATATCTCGACCATGTCAAAACTGGCGATCATTCTTGTACTTCAGGTATGCTGCCGTCTTCAATTGGAGACTCGCGTAGTTTATATAGAGGCTGACTCTTACGGGCCTAGCAAAGAGGAGTTCGAAACCGCACGCGAGAGGAATGAAATTCATCGGCCAACCCTCCAAGTGTTCAGCGGAGTCCACGGCGTTGTCCGCGCCAACTCACTATCGAGCATAGCGATGCAGGGACAGCCGACTGCAGCTCTTGTGTTCATGTCATTCAATGACGCACTCACTCAGGTTTTGCTTAACACGGTCTATCCAGGGCGCCTGTTCCTGATTAACGGCCGCCCGCCGGTTCATGACTGGCGTGAGGCGGCGACTGCCTGGATACACGATCAAGTGCGGCGGGAATGGGAGGAAGACAACCCAGTTGGTGTACTTGAGGACTGTGGTGTGCCACTCCCGACTCGTGTCGCATCGACACTTGATTACCGCGAGTCGGTCGGCGTTCTGCTGGAACTCTACTGGCAACTGTCAGCGGCACACCGTGTCCTGCTTGCGCCATCTGGAAGCAAAATGCAGGCTGTTGGCTGTTTTCTCGTCAAGGCGTTGCACCCAGATATACATGTTGAGTATCCATCACCGGAAGGCTTCGCGCCTACCTACAGTTCCGGTGTTGCTGCGCGGTGGTTGTTGGATCTGGGTGTGTTGTCGGAGCGTCTGACTAGAATCGCAAAAGAGGAGCGTCGGGAGTATCTTGAAGTCGTGTAAGCTGTCCTGGCACTGCAGGTAAGCAAAGCGCTCGCTGATCGCCACCGTACATCAGGACTGTGTCTCCGATTCTTTACCCTGCCGAAGCTCGATGATGAGCGAGTGAGCCTGATCGGTCACTATCGGCAGCACCAATAGGTCGCTGTGCACGAAGCTCTGCGTCGTCTTACAGCGCTTCGTGCATCAGTGCATCAAGCAGGCGGCGGCGAGTGTCGTCACCGCTGGCGAGGCTCGTATCCAGTCGGTCGCACAGGGCCATGAGTTCATCGACTTTGGTGACGATGCGGCGTTGCTCGGCTAGAGGTGGGAGCCCGATGCTCATTTTCAACAGAATAGACTGATTCAAATTCTGCATAGTAGAGCCGACAGCAAACCCGCCGAGATATTCACGAACATAAGGCGAGCCGATGAACATAGCTAGGTATTTTGGATAGAGGCTATCGGAAAGATGGAGAATTAAACTTCCGGTTCCACAGAGCCAACCGTCCTCTTGCTCCGTTACCACAGCACAACGCCCCATTTCACCACGACGGCCCATCACAATATCACCGGCTTGAAGTTTGAAAGTTACAAGCCTCTCAAGAGTTTTGTCCCCAACGGCCATTTTTTCGATTGGAACAATTTTCCCATCTTGCATTGACGCAGGATTGATGACGGGCGTTCCACCTATCTCATAGTCGCTCTGATGGAGTGAGCTACCGAAGGGGCCGGTCTGTAGCTCAATCAGAACATCCGAGAACTTTGCCGCAGCCCAACCACTTGGTAGTTCAAAGACCAATTCATTTGGTGACACTGATTCAACTGATTTCGGTTTTCTAATCTTTCCCGACTTCAACAACCGCTTCTTTTCCTCGGCAATACGCTTCAACAACTCCGACGCTGGTTCGTCGTTCGGGTCCTGCTCTACCAGCTTGCCACGCACGGCTAGATTGAGGATGGTCTGGCGCAGGGCCTTGATCTGGTCTGGGCGGGTGGTTAGCGGGATGAGGTTGTCGAGGGCGAAGGCGGCGTGGTTCTGAAATACGGCCGGGTCGGGATCGGGTTCGTTGAGGCGGGCGAGACTTGCCGCCGCCAGCCGGTCGCGCGTCGTTTCCCGCTCTGTGCGCGCCGTCTCCAGCCGGTCGCACAAGGCCATGAGTTCATCGACTTTGGCGACGATGCGGTGTTGCTCTTCGACGGGTGGGATGGGAACTTGCATTTTTCCAAGCGTCTGACCATTTACGTTCGGCTGGCCTGCACCCCTTGCCCCTTCTTGTAACTGCGTCCAATAAATTGGAGATTCCAAAAAAAGCTTTAGATATCGGGTGTAGATTTCCTTCGAACCTTGAACACGAATCAGGTAAGACGCAAATACCGCCACGAGTGGGAGCCCAGTGACCAAGAACGATTTCCCAATCGTCCCGCCGGTTCTAGCAATTAAAATGTCTCCTGTCTCAAGCTCGAAATTCGGAAGCGTTTGGTCATCGATTTCGCAGCCTGGAACGGAGTCCCATTCGACTCTATTATTTTGAATGTCCGTGATTCGGAGCAATCGGACAGTGTCTATGCCTTGGTCTGCAGATGCAGTAAATCCGTAGTGGATTTTCCGGCTTATTCCGCCGAGCCGCGACCACATCCACCCCGGAGGAGACTCAAACAATAAAGAGTCATCATCGATTGACCACGACCTTTTTGTTTTCCTGACTTTGCCCGCCTTCACCAGCTGCGCCTTCTCCGCTGCAATCCGCTTCAACAACTCCGACGCCGGTTCGTCGTTCGGGTCCTGCTCCACCAGCTTGCCGTGCACGGCCAGATCGAGAATGAAGCGGCGCAAGCGGGGGACCGCGTCGGGCGCGTCGGCGATCTTTTCGTAGTGGGCCAGCAGCCGGCCGGCGGTCATCGGGTCAGCGCCTCCGCCAGAATCGCCTTCAAGCGGTCACGCAAGTCCGCCGCATCGGCCTCGGCGGCGGTGAGCTCCTTCAGAAGCTCCACCGGATCGCCGTGACCGTCTTCCCGCGTGTGCGGGTTCTTGATGTCGAGGTTGTAGCCGCGCTGCTTGACCTCGTCCGCCGTGACCTTCCAGGCGCGTTCGGTCTCCTGGCGGCCCTTACGTTCCGCCCCGCCCCACCAGTCGATGCAGGGTTGCAGATGCTCGAAGCGGATCGGCCTGGTCATGGAATACGCCTTCTGGCCCTCGGGCACGCGATGCTCGTAGAACCAGATGTCGCGGGTCGTCTCGCCCTTCTCGAAGAACAGCAGGTTGGTGCCGATGGAGGCGTAGGGACGGAACACGGAGTTGGGCAGGCGGACGATGGTGTGGAGGTTGCATTCCTCCATCAGGTGTTCCTTGAGCCGGGTCTTGACGCCTTCGCCGAACAAAGTGCCGTCCGGCAGCACCACGGCGGCGCGTCCGCCCGGCTTCAGCAGGCGGACGATCAGGGCGAGGAACAGGTCCGCCGTCTCTTTGGTTTGGAAGTGCTGCGGGAAGTTGCTCTCGATGCCGTCCTCTTCCTTGCCGCCGAAGGGCGGATTGGTGACCACGATGTCCACGCGGTCCTTGCGCTCCCAGCCGATATAGGGCCGCGCCAGGGTGTTGTCGTGGCGCACGAAGCCCGGGTCCTCGATGCCGTGCAGCAGCATGTTGGTGACGCAGAGCATGTGGGGAAGCTGCTTCTTTTCGACGGCGCGGAGCGCCGCCTGCATGGCCTGTTCGTCCTCGGGCCGCTTGACATGGCGTTGGCGCATGTGCCGCAGGGAACAGGTCAGGAAGCCGCCGGTGCCGCAGGCCGGATCGAACAGCGACTCGCCCGGTTTCGGGTCGATGCGGTCCACCATGAACGCGGTCACGGCGCGGGGCGTGTAGTATTCGCCCGCGTTGCCCGCCGATTGCAGGTCGTTGAGAACCTGTTCGTAGATGTCGCCAAAATGCCGGCGTTCGCTCAGATCGTTGAAGTCGACCTCGTTGATCTTGTTGACCACCTGGCGCATCAACTGGCCGGATTTCATGTAGTTGTAGGCGTCCTCGAACACGGCGCGCACGACACGGCGGCGGTCGCCGGAGCGGCCCGTCACCTGGAGAGCTTTCAAGGCCGGAAACAGGCCGCCGTTGATGAAGGCGAGCAGTTCTTCGCCGGTGACGCCCTCGGGGTCAGCCGCCCAGGCGCGCCACTGGAACTTCTCCGGGATGGGAGACGCGTAACCGTCCTGCATCAGCTCCAGTTCCTGGTCCTGATCGTCGATGATCTTGAGGAAGAACATCCAGCAAAGCTGGCTGATGCGCTGGGCATCGCCATCGACGCCGGTGTCCTGGCGCATGATGTTCTGGATGGTTTTAACGACGCTGCGGACGGACATGGATCAGGCGACCTCCCGATAGAGTGCGGATTGGAGGTCGTGGACGGCCGCTACGAAGCCGTTGCGCCCGCCAAAGGCCTTGATCAGTTGAACCGGGGTGCCGAGCTCGGTGAAGGGATGGATGCGCAGCACGTTGGCGTCGTCGAGGTTGAGCACGCCTTCGTCGGCGTACTTGGCAAGCAGCGCGTCGAGCACGGCGCGGGCCTGCTCGCCGTATTTGCCGAACACGTCCCGTTTCCTGACGTTCTCGGCGCGCTCGCGGCGAGTCAGCGGCTTGGCGTCGAAAGCGACATGGCAGATCAGGTCGAAGGGATCGAGGTCCTTGCCCAGTTCGGCGGTGATGACGGCGAGGTCCAAACCCTCGGCCTGTAACTCCTCGATGATGGCTTGCTTGCGCCGGGTGCCCTCCCAGCGACTCAGGAAGTCGTCCAGGCTGGCGAAGCGCTTCCTCAGCGCTCTCTTGGTGAAATCGCGCAGAGACTCGGTGACGAGCTTGCCCTTTTCGTCCAGGTACTGCACCCGCTCGGCGACGATGGTTGCTTCGATGCCGTCCACATAGACCTTGCGCTGTCCAGTGCCGCCTGGGGGATCAACGACGGTCGTTCCGTTGTCGTCCGGGGGCGGCGGGTCCGTGTCGCCATTGCCGTCGGGCGGCGGATGATCGTCGGGCGGGGTTACGGGACCGTCTTCGCCGGGTTCGTAAATCTGAACCGGCTCACCGTCGAAGTCCGGATCGGCGAAGTGGCTGGTCGCGCCCCGGAAATCCATCAAGGTGAAATAGAACTTCCGGGTGTCCTCATGCACGCGGGTGCCCCGCCCGACGATCTGCTTGAACTCGGTCATGGAGCCGACCTCGCGGTCAAGCACGATCAGCCGGCAGGTCTGCGCGTCGACGCCGGTGGACAGCAGCCGGGACGTGGTGACCAGAACGGGATACCTGGATTCCGGGTCGATGAATTTGTCGAGGTGATCCTGCCCCTCTCTGTCGTCGCCGGTGATGCGCATGACGTAGCGGTGGTTCCCGTCCACCAGATCGGCGTTCTCGTTGATGAGCGCCTGACGCATGCGGGCGGCGTGCTCCTGATCGACGCAGAAGAGGATGGTCTTCTGAAAGCGGTCCCCGCTTTCCCGCAAGAACTGCGTGACCTTGCGGGCCACGAGCTTGGTCCGGCCGTCCAGGACCAGCGTGCGGTCGAAGTCCTTGACGTTGTAGATACGGTCATCGACCTCCTCGCCCTCGCGGTCCAACTGGCCCTTCTCAGGACGGTACCCCTCCACATCGCGGTCGATATGGACCTTGACGACCTTGTAGGGGGCGAGGAAGCCGTCGCGGATGCCCTGTTTCAGGGAGTAGGAATAGACGGGCTCGCCGAAGTAATTGATGTTGGAAACGTACTTCGTTTCCCTGGGCGTGGCGGTCAGTCCGATCTGAGTGGCCGATGAGAAGTATTCGAGGATTTCCCGCCAAGCCGCGTCATCGGCGGCGCTGCCGCGATGGCACTCGTCGATCACGATCAGGTCGAAGAAAGAGGGGGAGAACTCGCGGAAAATCTTCTGATGATCCTCCGGGCCGGTGATGGCCTGATACAGGCTCAGATAGACCTCGTAGGCGGGGTCGATGCGCCGCTTCCCGCCGCGGCTGATGGTCCCGGCTCTTGTCGAGAGCTTGGCCATCGCCGCGCCGAAAGGCCGAAAGTCGTTGACCATGGTCTGGTCGATCAGCACGTTGCGGTCGGCCAGGAACAGGATGCGCTTCTTGCGGCCCGCCTTCCACAACCGCCAGATGATCTGGAAGGCGGTGTAAGTCTTGCCCGTTCCGGTGGCCATGACGAGAAGGATGCGGTCGCGGCCCTTGGCGATGGCCTCGATGGCCGCGTTGACGGCGTTGACCTGGTAGTAGCGCGGCGTCTTGCCGCTGCCGTCGTCGAAATAGTCCTGAAGAACGATTTGCTCGGTTTCCGTCGTCAGGCCCTTCCAGGCCCGGTAACGGCTCCACAGATCGCCGGGGGACGGGAAGCCGTCGAGGCCGAGGGTCGCTTCCCTTTCGGCGCTCGTCCCTGTCCTGTCGTGAAAGACGAAGCCGTCGCCGTTGGAGGAGAAAACGAAAGGAATGTCGAGCGTTTCGGCGTAGTCGAGAGCCTGCTGCAGGCCGTCGCCGATGGAGTGGGTGTTGTCCTTGGCCTCGATCACTGCGATGGGGATGTTGGGCTTGTAGTAGAGGATGTAGTCGGCGCGCTTGCCCTTGCGCCGGCTGACCAGCTTGCCGCGCACGATGATCTGTCCCTTGGTGAAGCTGACCTCCTCGCGGATTTGCGACATCTCGTCCCATCCGGCCTTTCGCAGGGCGGGCGTGATGAACTTGGTGCAGATATCGCGTTCCGAGAGGCTGCGCTTGTCCATCATGATCAGTTTCCCATCCCGGTCGTCATGCGTGCTCGCCGGGACCTTCGATTTAGATTCTAAGATTCCATCGATGGCAGGCTGCCCATCGTGGGGCGTAGTTGGGCAGGCGGACCGTGAGCTTGGTCGGCTTCGGACACTACTGCCTATTCTTGCCCTTGCTGGTTTGATCCTCGCTCCGTCGCCGCGAACAGTTGGTAAGATTCGGGCTGATGGAACCTCCACGACCGACGCGGCGGCAAGCCTTGCGGCGGCTCGCCGGTGCCGCGCTTGCTTCGGCATCTTCTCGCGCGCCCGCGTTCGCGCAATCGAGCAGACTCCCGAATATCGTCTTCCTGATCTCTGACGATCACAGCGCGCCGGACCTGGGCTGCTACGGGAACCCGGCGGTCCGCACGCCGCATCTCGACCGCCTGGCGGCGGAGGGTCTGCGGTTCGACAACGGTTTTGTCGCGTCGCCGCAGTGCAGCCCGAACCGCTCGGCGATCTTTTCCGGGTGCAGTCCGCACACGATTGCGACGAGCCGGCTGCATACGCCCTACCCCGATTGGGAAACGAGCTTTGTCGAGGGTCTGCGGGAGGCGGGATACTTCACGGGCGCTTACCGCAAGGTGCACCAGGGTGACGCCTTCAACAAGCGCTTCGACTTCTACCGCCCGAGGGGTGCCGCCTTCCAGGAGTTTTTCGACAAGCGGCCGCCCGGCAAACCGTTCTTCCTGCACGTGGGATTCTCTGACCCGCACCGGCCGTACCGCAAGGGCGCCTTCTCGCCGCCGCATGATCCCGCGAAGGTGCAAGTGCCGGACTTCTTGCCGGATACGCCCAAGGTGCGCGAAGACATCGCGTTGTACTACGACGAGATCGCCCGCATGGACGCCGAATGCGGACAGGTGCGGGGGCTGCTGGACCGCTACGGCGTGGCGGAGAATACGCTCGTCATGTTCATGGGAGATAACGGGATGCCGTTCCCGCGGGCCAAGGGAAGCCTCTATGACCCGGGGATTCGCGTGCCCACGCTGGCCTGCTGGCCGGGGCGGATCAAGCCGGGCCGGGCGGCGCAGGCGTTGATGTCCGCGATCGATCTGCCGGTGACCTGGTTGGCGATGGCGGGTCGGGAGCCGCCGGAGAAGATGCAAGGGCGCAGCCTGTTGCCCCTGTTCGACGATCCGAAAGCCGAGCTTCGAACGGCCGTCTTCGCGGAACGCAACTGGCACAACACGCTGGACCCGAGCCGCACGGTCCGCACGCGGCGCTACAAGCTCATCTACAACGCGCAGCCCCGCTTCCCGTACCGGCCGGCCTCCGACCTGGAGCGCTCGATAACTTGGCGGTCGTATCTGGAGGAAGCCCGCAAGCCTGGCGGCGGAGCACTGGAGGCCCGCCATTGGCAGTTGCTGGAGCCAAGCCGTCCCAGCATCGAGCTGTACGACCTGGAGCAGGACCCCGGCGAGTTCCACAATCGGGCGACCGATCCCGAACTGCTCGAGATGAGGCGAGACCTCGAATACAAGCTCAGCGACTGGATGCACGAGACCTATGACTTCCTGCCGCCCTTGTGGAAGCACCACCCCGGCAACGGCGTCTACGGTCGTCGCGACCGGATCTGATGCCGAATCAACGGGAGAAACTTCCCTGCCCCTGTTGAGCAAAGGCAGGCGGCAATCCCACCCTGCATTTCTTCCCCAGGCGACGAGGCGAAGCCAGCGCGAATTCCGAGGTTTTCACGAAAAACTAAAAACAAAAAACTAAAAACGGGTTTTGAGGTTCTTCACGAGACACGAATCACGGCTTTTCCCGTGGCACGTTTGATACCTGTTGGTACTGAAGCCCTTCAGTCTTGTTTTTTCCGCTCCGGCCTGCATGTCGTCAGGAGAGAAGAGCCGTTTCTCAGGTCTGGTGATGCCAAGCTCCATGGCGCAAACGAAAGCAATGAAAGCAAGATTCACAAACCCGCCGGCGCTCGCTGGTAAAGCAACCACAAGCCGCGACCAACGGTTTTTCACGAATCACGAAACACGAATCACGGCTTTTTTTCGAATCACGGCTTTTCCCGTGGCTCGTTTGGTACCTGTTGGTACTGAAGCCCTTCAGTCTTGTTTTTTCCACTCCGGTATGCATGGCGTCAGGAGAGAAGAGCCGCTTCTCATGTCCCGCGATGCCGGATCCGTGGCGTAAACGTAAGCAACGAAACAGGTTCACCGGCCCGCCGGCGTTTCCCGGTAGAGCAACCCCAAGCCGCACCCCAACGGTTTTCTCGAGACACGAGACACGAATCACGGCCTTTCCCGTGGCTCGTTTGGTACCTGTTGGTACTGAAGCCCTTCAGTCTTTTTTTCGGTCGGGGGACGGTTTAGGTTGGAAGTGATGACGCCGTTGTTGGGAACAAAAAACTCATCCGCGCCCGTCGGGGACAAGTCGGATGGTGACAGAAGAGCCGCCCGAGACGCGGCGATAGCCTGGCGCGCGGCGCAAGCCAGCGCGAATTCCGAGGTTTTCACGAAAAACTAAAAACAAAAAACTAAAAACGGGTTTTGAGGTTCTTCACGCATCATGAAACACGAGACACGAATCACGGCCTTTATGTTTTTCACGAAACACGAGACACGGCTTTTTTCGAATCACGGCCTTTTCCCCAATCACGCCCTTGATGCCCTGTTCACCATTGTTCACGATTGTTCGCCATTGTTCGCCATTGTTCAGCAAAAAAATATTGTCCCGGCAAGTGTCCGCGCACCGTCAGGCGTTCTGGTTGGGCCTCACGATTGGCCTGCATGTCTCATCACGCAGCGAAGTAAAATGCGCGAGAGGGCCGTCAGGACGAGGGGCGAGCCGGGCGGTGGAAAAAGGCGCGAGCAGTCCTACTTGCAAAATCGCCTCCTTCACCCCTCGGGTCACGAAACACGGCCTTTACGGTTTTTCACGAATCACGAGTCACGAATCACGGCCTTTATGTTTTTCACGAATCACGAATCAGGGACGCAACACCAGACCCCCGCCCGGTCACCACTTGCTTGCCGCCCGGTCACCGCTTGCCTGCGCGCTGTGATGCGGCTGTTGCGCCGCTATGGCGCGGTATGGGCGGCTATAGCGCGGCATGGGCGGGCTATGGCGTGGCATGGGCGGCATATTGCCCCTGCGCAAGTGTCCGCTCTCCCTCGGGCATTCAGCTGGCAGCCCGTGGTGAAACCCCGCGTAGCACCGAGAGCGGCCCGCATAGCACAGCTAATGGCGCTGTGCCCGTCTGACAAGGAGCGACCATGGAGCATATTGGACATATTCGACCGAGGAGCAACGCAGTTCAGACGGGATGCATCGCCGCTCAACCTGCATTTCTCATCACGTGGCGCGGCGAAGTGCGTGAGCCGGGCGGAGGAAAAAGGCGTGAGCAGTCGTACTTGCCAAATCGCCTCCTTCACCCCTCGGGTCACGAAACACGGCCTCTCCGGTTCAACGCCCATCAGACATTTCTTCTGGAGCAAACCAGTCCTCCGCCCATGGTTTTCACGAATCACGAGACACGAAACACGAATCACGGCCTTTTTCGTGTGCTTCGACCGTCGCGTGGTGAGAAATGCAGGCTAAATGCAGCGGGACTTTTGCCATGGGCTGCTGGGCCTCGCGGCGAACGAAAAATGAGCTCATGCCAGGAAAGGAGAACGTTCTGGATTACGAAAACACGGGAACGCTCGGTATTGCGTTGACACGGGACCGGATCACGTTGACAGCTTCAGAGGTCATTGATAGATTGGCCGTAGGGAAGGCTGCCCTCTTGCGGATTCTACTGCTCGCTCTTGCTGTCGCGGCGCTGAGCCCATGCCAGGCCGGCGAAGCGGAGAAACTCGAATTTTTCGAGACGAACATCAGGCCTCTGCTCATCGAAAACTGCTATGCCTGCCATACGCAGTCGAAGATGGGTGGGTTGCGGCTGGACTCGCGCGAGACGATGGTGCGCGGCGGCAGTTCCGGTCCGGCGATTCGTCCCGGCAACGCGGCCGGCAGTATTCTGATCCAGGCAGTCAGTCATACGCATGACCGTCTGCAGATGCCGCCCTCGGGAACCCGGCTCTCCGACAAGCAAATCGAGGCTCTGGCGGCATGGGTCCAGGACGGCGCAGTCTGGCCCGACGAAGATCTGGCGCCTCAGGTCTCCGAAAGCACTACATTCGCGATCACCCCGCAACAGCGGGCATTCTGGTCGTTTCGGCCGGTCTCGATGCCTGTGCCGCCCGGGATACGGGACGGTTCCCGGGACATTGCGCCGGTTGATCGCTTCATCCTGGCCAGGCTGGAGGAGAAAGGAATCGAACGGGCTCCGGCTGCGGATAAGCGCACGTTGATTCGGCGCGCCACGTATGGCTTGATCGGGCTGCCTCCGACGCCGGAGGAGATCGACGCGTTTCTCGCCGACTCCTCTCCGGACGCCTTCGAGACGGTCGTGGAGAGGCTGCTGGCTTCGCCGCGCTACGGCGAGCGATGGGGAAGGTACTGGCTCGATCTGGCGCGCTATGCCGACGGGAAAATTGGAATCAGAGTGGACGATCCGTATCCCAACGCCTTCCGCTACCGGGACTGGGTGATTCGGGCATTCAACGATGACCTGCCGTATGACCAATTCGTTCGCGCTCAGCTCGCCGCGGACCTGCTTCCGGAACCTGAGCGCGAGAAGCACTTGGCGGGACTCGGGTTTCTGGCGCTCTCGCCCCGCGGGGATGACCGGGTCGACGTGGTGACGCGCACGTTCCTGGGCCTGACGGTCGGCTGCGCGCAATGCCACGA
The DNA here is from genome assembly GCA_965204095.1 of Bryobacterales bacterium. Classification (GTDB taxonomy): domain Bacteria; phylum Acidobacteriota; class Terriglobia; order Bryobacterales; family UBA6623; genus JAPPLB01. The sequence goes on from OZ241991.1 coordinate 944,884, forward strand.
CCACAAGTACGACCCGATACCGACGAAGGATTTCTATTCGCTGCAGGGTGTGTTCGCGAGCAGCGCCTACGAAGAATATCCGCTGGCTCCCGAAGAGCGGGTCAAGATTTACAAAGACGCCGAGAAGTCCATCGCCGGCCAGAAGGACGCGATCGATACGTACATCGAACGGCAGACGGAACAGCTCATCGACGTGATGCTCGATCAGACCTCCGAGTACATGATGGCGGCCTGGGATGTGATGAGGGAAGGCGGACCCGGCGCCGAGGCCGTAGCAAAGGAAGCGGATCTGGATGCGGAGATCCTCGAGCGTTGGGTGACGTACCTGCGATCCGACAAGGAACACCAGTTCCTCGACGACTGGGACGCACTGGTCGAAAGCGGCGGCGCGCGCGAGGACGCGCTACCGCTGGCGCAGGCAGCGGAAGATTTCATCCGCGCCGTTCACAAGGAGAAGTACGAGATCGAGGACCGCAATTACGTCAAGCTGGGCGGAGCGAAGGGCCTGCTGGACGAGAGGACGCGGCAGTACACCAACCTCGAGTTCCTCGATCTCAAGAAATGGTACCTGTGGCGGGATTTGGCCTCGCCGCCGTTCTCGCAGAACGGATTCCCTTTCCCCGGCGGCGTTTACTATTTCGGGTCGCAGAAGGACCACTCGATTGACCGCTTCCTGGGCGGTGTGTGGAAGGCGCACCTCGAGGGCTTGCGGGCCGAGTTGAAGCGCTTGGAGGAAGCGTTGCCGGAACCGTATCCCTTCATCCATGGATACAAGGACAGCGGGAAGATCAAAGATCTCCAGGTCCACGTCCGCGGTGACAAGGACAACCTGGGCGAGTTGGCCCCACGGCGGTTTCTGCACATCTTGAGCGAATCCGAGCCGGAGCTTTTCACGCAAGGCAGCGGCCGCCTGGAGTTGGCGAATCACATCGTCGATGCCGGGAATCCCTTGACGCCGCGGGTGATGGTCAACCGCATCTGGCAGCACCACTTCGGACAGGGGATCGTCGCGACGCCGAGCAACTACGGACAGCTCGGCGAGAGGCCGTCACATCCGAAGCTGCTGGACTATCTGGCGGCGCGGTTCATCGAGAGCGGCTGGTCGATCAAGGCGATGCATCGGGAGATCATGCTGTCTTCGACATACCAACTGAGCACCGGCCACGTACCCGACAGCTTCGAGAAGGATGCCGCCAACAAGCTGCTCTGGAGAGCCAATCTCATACAGAGGCTGGATGCCGAGGCTCTAAGGGACGCGATTCTTTCCGTGTCGGGAAGTCTTGATGAGGACGCGGGAGGGCCGGCCGTCGATTTCGCCGACGACAACCACCGCCGCACGGTGTATTGCACGGTGGGCCGGACGACGACGGATCGGACCATGATGCTCTTCGACTTTCCGGATCCGAACAGCACCAGCGAAAAACGTTCCGTGACGATCGGACCGATGCAACGGCTCTATTTCCTCAACAGCAATTTCGTAATGAAGCAGGCGAAGGCGCTGGCGGAACGGCTGGCAAGAGAGGCGGGCGATGATCTTGCGGCGCGCATCCGGCGGGCCTATGAGTTGCTCTACGGGCGTCCGCCTTCGACGGATGAGATCCGCGTCGGCCTTGACTACATCGAGGCCACAAAAGATCCTTGGCCGAAATACGCTCAGACGCTCTTGGGGGCGAGCGAGTTCAGCGCTGTGAATTGAGCCGGGCCTGTAAGGTTTTCATGAACCACGGCCTTTTCGAGACACGGCCCGAACGCAAGCTGCCCTGGAGCAACGGTCGTACCGCCTGCCTCGGTTTTGGGGTCACGAATCACGAGACACGAAACACGAATCACGGCCTTTGTTGTGATCGGTAGTGACAGCCGCCGAAGTCATTGCTAACATACCAGTGGGGTACCTGCTATGACACGTCGAAATGCTCTCCGGATGATCGGAGCCGGGTTTGGAACGGTCGGGTTTGCCGGTATGTTGGGCGCGCGGACCTCAGGTCCGCTCGACCCCAAGTCGCCTCACTTCGCCCCGAAGGCAAAGCGCGTTATTTTTCTCTTCCTCAACGGCGGCTTGTCTCAGGTCGATACCTTCGACCCCAAGCCGATGCTGGCCAAACACGAAGGTGAGCCCCTGCCGGGACCGAAGATCAAGACCGACCGGGCATCCGGCAACTTGATGAAGTCGCCGTTCACGTTCCGTCAGCGCGGTGAAAGCGGCTTGCCGGTGGCCGATATCTTCGAGCGGGTCGGCGGTCTGATCGATGACATTTGTGTCATTCGGTCGTGCTACTCCGACAACGGCAACCATGGCCCTTCGCTGTTCCTGATGAACTGTGGCCACCAGTTGCCCGGCCGTCCGTCGCTGGGATCATGGGTTACGTACGGACTCGGTTCGGAGAACGAGAACTTGCCGGGCTTCGTCGTGTTGTGTCCCGGTTACCCGGTGATGGGGCCGTCGTTGTGGTCATCGGCGTTCCTGCCGAACCCCTACCAGGGCGCCTACATTCGCAATGACGAAACGGATCCGGAAAAGCTCGTCCGGAACATCAGGAACAAGGTCATCAGCGACGCTGAGCAGACACGGCAGCTCGAACTGCTGGACAGGCTGAATCGTTCTTACCTGAAAAGGCTCGGGCATCAGCCCGAGATGGAGTCGGCAATCTCGTCAATGGAAGTCGCCTATCGGATGCAGATGGAAGTTCCCGATGTGTTCGACATCAACAAGGAGCCGGAGCATGTTCGTGAGCGTTACGGCGACAGCGACTTCGGCAAGGGTTGCTTGATGGCTCTGCGATTGGCCGAGAACGATGTGCGAATGGTGCAGGTGTATTACGGCAATTTCCAGCCGTGGGACAGCCACGACGATATCCTGGTTCACGGCAAACTGGCTCGGCAAGCGGATGTGCCGATTTCGGCTTTGATCGAGGATCTCAAGGAGCGGGGCCTGTTCGAGGACACGCTGTTGGTCATCGGCAGCGAGTTCGGACGGACTCCCATGATTCAGAACAGCGGTTTGGAAAAGATCGGCAAGGGCCGCGATCACAATGTCCCCGGTTACACGACGCTGCTGGCCGGCGGCGGCGTGAAAGGCGGGACGGCGTACGGCGCGACCGATGACTTCGGTTTCAAGGCGGTCGAGAATCGCGTCCACCCGCATGACTTGCACGCGACGATCCTTCACCTGATGGGGCTCGACCACACCAGGCTGACGTACCGCTACAGCGGCCGCGACTTCCGTTTGACGGATGTCGGCGGCCGGGTGATCCACGACATCATCGCCTGAGCGGACCCTGCGCGCGAAAGTGCTTGGCAGTCCGTGGTAAAAGTCCCGTGGAAGGTGCGGCGGGCTCCTGCGGTTGCTCGCGCGGAGTGAGGAGGATGGCGATCCGGGTGATCTCCTCCGACGAACGGCAAAGCCGGCGGCCGCAAACGTCCGTCGCCCGGAGGGTTACGCGCCACTTCCGCTCGGCTGCGCGCAGAGCGAGACGCCGCCTTCCTGAAGCGGCTGGGCAGTACGCAGTCGGTCCCGGGGCGCGTAACGCCGCCTGCGTGACTTTTGCCACGGGCTGCTAGCCTGCATTTCTCACCACGTGGCGAGACGAAGTGCGTGAGAGGGGCGTCAGGACGAGGCGCGAGCCGCTTGGCGCGCGCAGGCGTACTTGTCAAATCGTCTCCTTCACCCCTCGGGTCACGAAACATGGCCTTTACGGTTCGCCGGCCGTCAGACATTTCTTCTGGAGCGAACCAGTCCCCGCCCATGGTTTTCACGAATCACGAGACACGAAACACGAATCACGGCCTTTTATCGCGTGCTTCGACCGTCGGGTGGTGAGAAATGCAGGCTAAACTTGGGGGCCTGCGGCCTTCACTGCTTCAGATACGCCGCTGAACTTCCCGAAGTTGTCTCGAAAACGGGCAGCCAGGTTGCGCGCGGTCACGTCGTAAGCGGCGCTGTCGGCCCACATCCCTCGGGCGTCAAGAACTTCGGGCGGGACGCCAGGGCAGCTTTTCGGAACCATGAGACCGAAGATCGGGTGGTACCCGTAGTCGACATCGTTGAGTGCGCCCGAAAGCGCCGCATCGAGCATGGCCCTGGTATGTGGCAGGTCCATTCGCCTGCCGGCGCCGTAGGCGCCTCCGATCCAGCCGGTGTTTACCAGCCAGCAATCGACCGGGTGCTCTCGCAGTTTCTGCCCCAGCATCTCTGCATACACCCCAGCTTTTCGGGGTAGAAACGGCGCGCCGAAGCAGGCGCTGAACGTCGCCGAGGGCTCGTTGCCGAGCCCCCTTTCCGTGCCGGCGACCTTCGCCGTGTAGCCGCTCAGGAACTGATACATTGCCTGCTCTCGAGTGAGTTTCGAGATGGGCGGCAGGACGCCAAAGGCGTCGGCGGTCAAGAAGACTATGTTCTGCGGACGGCCGGCAACGCCGGGGATGACGGCATTGCCGATGAAGTCGACCGGATACGCCGCGCGCGTGTTTTCGGTAATGCTGTCATCGTCGTAGTCCGGCGCGAGCGTGTCATGGTCCAGCACGACGTTCTCGAGCACGGCGCCGAACCGCAAAGCGTTCCAGATTTCCGGTTCCTTGGTCAGGGAGAGCCGAATGCACTTGGCATAGCAGCCGCCTTCGAAATTGAAGACGCCGTTTTCGCTCCAACCGTGCTCGTCATCACCAATCAGCCGACGTTGTGGATCGGCGGAGAGTGTTGTCTTTCCTGTACCGGAGAGGCCGAAAAAAAGCGCAACGTCACCGTTCTGTCCTAAGTTCGCGGAGCAGTGCATGGGGAACACGTTGCGGGCCGGCAAGAGGAAGTTGAGCAGGCTGAAGACAGATTTTTTCATCTCTCCCGCGTAGCGCGTCCCCCCGATGAGCACAAGCTTTTTCGTGAAGTTGAGGATGACGAAGGCTTCACTGCGGGTTCCGTCATCGTTGGGGTTCGCCTGGAGTCCTGGGGCATAGATGACGGTGAACTCCGGAGAATGAGATGTCCGCTCTTGCTCCGTCGGGCGTACGAAGAGCTGACGTGCAAAGAGGCTGTGCCAAGCCAGCTCGGTGATAACGCGGATCGGCATGCGGTAGGCTGGATCCGCACCGACGAAGCAATCCTGTACGAAAACGTCTTTGTTCTGCAGATAGGTCAAGACCTTCTGATGGAGTCGCGCGAAGTTTCGGGGCGAAATCGGCAGGTTGATCTCACCCCAGTCGACGCTCTTCCGAGTCACTTCGTCTTCGACGATGTAGCGGTCCTTGGGCGATCGGCCGGTGTAAGGCCCGGTAAGAGCCACGAGCGCGCCGTTGGCGGCAAGACGGCTTTCTTGACGCCGGACAGACTCCTTGACGAGTTGAGATACGCTCAAATTGCGTTGCAATGCGTTGCGGTTGGACCAGCCGGACAAATCCGGCGAAGAATCGGCCCTTATGTGGTGAATTGACATGCAGATGAAGATCGCTGGAATCCTGACAGTTCCCTCGTTAATGATTGGGGAAGCGGCCGGGACGTAAAAAGAAAGGGGTTGGCCTGCATGTCTCTCCACTTGGCGAGGCGAAGTGCGTGAGAGGGCCGTCAGGACTAGGCGCGTCCCGGACGGAGAAAAAAGGCGCAAGCCGCACGAAGGAAAAAGGCGCGAACAGGCGTACTTGCCAAATCGCCTCCTTCACCCCTCGGGTCACGAAACACGGCCTCTCCGATTCACCGGCCATCAGACATTTCTTCTGGAGCGTACCAGTCCTCCGCCCATGGTTTTCACGAATCACGAGACACGAATCACGGCCTTTTTCGGGTGCTTCGACCGCCGGGTGGTGAGACATGCAGGCTTAAATCTTCGTACGATACTTGGTTTGCAGAAGGGCAAGCTTTTCGTCCAGAGAAAGCTTCTTCATATCCCGTTCTTCGCGCAGCTTTTCTTTTCCGGGCGGTCCGAAGGATCGCCGGGTCACCTTGGCTTCTCGGCGCGGTTCTTTTTGCCTGCGCCGCCGCTGCGCATCCGAAGCTTTCCGAGAGTCGACACGCGTGCGGCCGGGTCTTTGCTTGGCCGCTGCCGCTGGATCCCTCATCGAAAGGGTAATACGCTTCCCCCCGTCTTCCAGGGCCAGCACGTAGACCTCGACCCGGTCACCGACTTTGACAGCCGCGTTGGGGTCCTTGACAAACCTGTCTGACATTCGGGAGATGTGCACGAGACCGTCTTGGTCCGCGCCGATTTCCACGAAGGCGCCAAAGGCGGCGATATTCGTAACCACGCCCTCGACTTTCTTGCCAATCGCCAACTCCTCGTCCGTGCGAAGCTTTACTTCCCGGCTGGGCCGGACAAAGTCGCCGCGTGGATTGCGGACGGACGGCCTCAGTTGCTGGACAATCCCTTGCAGCACCTCGAGCGGAAACTCAGGGCTTTGGAATTCCTCCAGAGCGACACCGTCAAGGACTTCCGGTTTCTCCAACGCCTCGCTCGCGGAAACACCGATGGCTGCCAGGATCCTTTCGGTGATCGGGTATTGATCGGGGTGAATCCCGGTGGCGTCCAGAGGAATATCGCCTCCGTATACTCGTGTGAAACCGACAACTTGTTTATAGATCCGTTTACTCAACCCGCTTACTGCATTCAACTGTTCCCGCTTCGTGAACCTGCCCTTTCTTTGGCGGTGCTCTACCACACGTTTGGCCAATCGATCGGTCATGCCCGGAGCAAGCGCGATCAGGTCGATGGGGGCCGTGTTGAGGTCGATACCGACAATATGGACGGTTGATTCCAAGGTCGCGCGAAGACCTTCTCGGAGTTTGTGGGCGTCGACGCTCTGGTGGAACTGCCCGAGGCCAAGAGTTCGCGGGTCAACGTGAGCAAAGGCGGCCAGAGGGTCTTGAAGTCGTTTCGCTAAACACGCCGCGCCTCGCTGGGCCACAGATGCATTCGGCATGTCCCGCCGCGCGGCCTTTGAGGTCGCGTAGATCCAACTGCCCGCTTCATTCACGGTGGTCCAGAAGATGTCCTTGCATCCCGCTTCTCGGATCGAGTTTCTAACGAGCCTCTCGACCTGTCGGACGCCCGGACCAGCGGCCATGACGATCGCGTTCACCTCGTTGCGTCGGAGAAGTTCCACCAGGGGAGCAACTGACTCCCGGGAACCATCTCCATTGGAGCTTGCCAACGGTTTTCCGGGAAGGCTCTCGGGCACAGGCTTTTCCGCCGATCTGTCGGTTGCGGAATCTGCGGTCGATGACGGCTGGTCATCCACCGGCTCGATGCTCTCGGACCCAGCCTCGAGGCTCGCGGGTGCGGCGGCTGAGGCGGAGCCGTTCGCAGCGGCCGGCTGATCGGTCTGTTCTCCCGGCTGGGTCTCTTGTTTGGCTGCCGCTTTGCCGTTTTGACTCTGTGCAGTCGGTGTGGATTTCTCGGAGTTCGTGGGCCGTGTCTTGTCCTCTGCCGGGCCTCCCCTGGCCGTCTCGGCATCTCCCTTTTCGGATTCCGTCGGGACTGGCGGATCTTTGGCTGAGACTCCCTGCATGCCGCCGTCCCGATGGATGACCGCTCCCTCGACAAATTCACCGTCGGGGTTGATCACGGCGGCGCGCCAGCCGCCGGGACGTCCGGTTTCGAGACCAACGACTCCAATCCGTCCAGCGGGAGGAGTCATCAGGACCTTGCGGAGGTTTTTCTGAAAGGCTTCGACCGCTTCTCGATCGCAGCGCTCGTTGAGAACCTGGAGTTCCTCCTTGGCAAACGAAGGCGCAATATACCCTTCGAACGCCCGTGCCGCTACCGCACCAAGCTGGAGTTGCACCTGCGGTGAACCACTGGCGCCTTTCGTTTCCAAGAGAAACGAGACGGCCTTGTTTGCAGGCAGTGTGATTTCGAAGCGCAGGCCAATTTCATGGACGGCTCGTCGTAGCGCCATCATCTGCCGCCAAGCGACCTTGTTGCATCGAGCCTGATAACCAAGCAGATTCTTGTATTTGCCTTTGGGTGCCCCCCTTGCGGACTGACCGTGGACTATGAGACGTGCGCGTTGGCGCAGGAGCCGTCGTAATCCCCGACGCACAGTAACGTCTTCGCTCCACGATTGCGCGAGAATCTCACGGGCGCCTCGTAGCGCGTCCGCAGCGGTCTTGATGCCGGCCTTCTCATTGAGATACTCGGCAGCCAGGGCTTTGACATCTTGATCCTCAGGCTTCTGAGCCTCCAATCGACTCGCAAGCCCTTCCAGACCCTGTTTTCTGGCCATGTCCGCGGGGGATTCCCGTTTCTGCTTGAAAGGAAGATACAGGTCTTCCAGCTCCCAACGGTCCGTAGCCGACTCGCATTGTTCACGCAACTCGGGAGTAAGCCGGCCTTGCCGGCTCGCAGAGGAAAGAACCGCAATACGAAGGTCCTCAAGCCTGAGAAACTGTTTCAGGCGATTCTCGACGAGACGAATCCGTTGCTCATCCAGACCGCCGGATACGTCCTGACGGTAGTGTGAAATATATGCAGGTGTGGAGCCCGCCTCGAGCTCCTGTACAAGACGTTCGAGGACTACAAGGGGAATCTTCGCTTCCTCGGTGATCTTCAGGTAGGCCGAAGGAGGAAGGCCGGTTAGCGATTTCATTACCTCAACAAACGAAAGAGCCCTTAGTCGTTACTGTATCATAATCGGCATGTTTCCGAGCCCGCGAATCAAGGCGTTGCGGGACATCCTTTTCGTTCTTCTCTGGGCGCTCCCAGGCACATGTTCAGCGGTCTTCGGACAGGTAATCGAGTTCACCTCGAATGGGCTGAATTACATGACGTTGAGCCGCGAGGGGCTCACGCTCATGTACGCGCCATTGCCGATGACGATCCGCGATTTCGCAGTCATCCAGATCTCCTACAGTAACGGAAGCGGCGAGAATCAACCTGTCAGCCCGAACGATTTCGTTTATACTTCGCACGGCGGAAAGCGGATTCGCGCCGCCTCGGAGGAGGTCGTTGTCCGAGAGTTGTATCAGAAAGCACGCCAGGCAGATGTCGTGAAGCTGCAGGCAGCCTACGAAAAGGCTCTGTACGGTAGCCAGCCGATTCGCTCTAGCAACGGGTACGAGTCAAGACGCCGCGCAGCGATCGCGCGGGGCCCGGAAGGCTTGCGGGCGGCTGCAGCCGCCTCGGCGCTCTCGCTCGTCACGATGCAACTGAAGCCGGGTGAGTCAACGGATGGCGTGGTGTTCTTCCCATATACCGGCGAGCCTTTAGACCCAGGAACGCTGGATGCCCGGCTGGCGAATGGGAAGCGTTTTCAGTTTCCGGTCCGTTAGAACAGAAGCTTGGTCCGATAGTCCATGGAAAAAGTACATTTGCTGGACAATCGATGTATGGTCATGTGGTGACGCAACCCGAGAGGGTGGCGGAAGGATCTTCGGCGGATTCCATGTCACTCTGAAGTATCGTCTTGTTTCGTGATGGCAACCGTTTGTGGCCTGGCAGGTGTAGAATAGGGGAACTGGCAGCGAGGTGATGGCATGGGAGTGACACGGCGGACATTCGTACAGGGCAGTTTGATGGCCGGTGCGGCGGCTGTGGTCGGCGCGGTCCCGGAGGTAAAGGGGCGAAGCGCCGTCGGCGTTGGTTCGCAGCCTTATTTCAACGTTCACCCGTTTATTGAGGCGAATCCAAAAGCGGTGTTCATCCGCCGGACGAATGTCGCGCACAAATTCGACAACGAGCAGAAGCTCGAAGAAGGTCTGTCGCTGGCGCGCGAGATTTTTGTGCCGTCCCGCGAGCCGGGGATTCCGGTTTCCCACAAGGTGGTCCTCAAGCCGAACGTTTGCAGTGTGACGTCGAAAGACCGTCCGACCGAAGACATGTGGGGGACGGGGACGGACCCGCAGTTCTACGAAGGTATGGTGATGGGCCTCAAGGAAGTGGGGCTGAAAGACTTCACGTTTGTCGAGGCAAACAATTACCACAACTGGAATGTGCGCGGGTTCGTCGATATCAACGAGCGGCACGGCGTGAAGATGAATGAGTGCGAACGGCGCGTGCGGAACTTCGAGGAAGGGTACCAGATGAACTGGACGAAGGTGCCCGAACCGGTGGTCTACTCGCATGTTCCGCACTACACCCCGGTGAACGACAAAGACTCGTGGATGCTCAATATCGCAAAGTGGAAGGCGCACGGGATGTGTCTGACACAGTCGGTCAAGAACGAGCAGGGGCTGGTGGTGAAGCCGTATGTGCGGTTCTGTCCAGGGTGGAGGATGGTGACCGGCGCACCGGACTTCATGCAGCCGAATGTCCATCCGAAGGTAGTCGAGCGCGTCAACAAGTTTTTCGAGAACCACCGGCGGCTGGGCTATGCACGCTACGATTCGCCGGCGCAGTTGAGTCCGATGCATCAGGAGATCTGGGCGCACAAGACGTGCGACAACATGCAGACTCTGAACACCGGGCTGGCGATGATCGAGGGTATCTACGGACGCGACGGCAACGGCTTCCAGATCGGCAACGATTACATGGCGAACTTGGTGATGTTCAGCAAAGACAAGTTTCGCCTAGACATGATCGGTCTCTGGCTGGCCGGGCACGAGCCGGGGAATGTTAACCTGTACCGGATCGCCAAGGAACGCGGATTGAGCGATACGTTCAATCCTTGGGAAGTGCCGGTCTACGAGTGGGTGAACGGCGAGGCTCAGCCGCGGAAGTTGACGGATTTCAAGAGGACACCGCTGATTACCTACTACCTGCAGAAAGAAAGCGAGCCGGAATATCACCTTGTGGATGAGCCGTTTGATTACGACAAGGTGAAGGTCTGACCGGCTTTTCTCGCTTCGAGTTATTACAAGCAGGCTTACTGCCTCGTAACTCGTGTTTCGTAAGAACCGAAACCGGGATTGGTTCGATTCTACGCTGGACCCCTCAATTGTGGCAAAGCTTGCACATGATCTCTCTGGGATAGATCAGGTGCTTTGCCGCCGTTGAGCCATGCGCGTTGTGGCAAGTGCCGCATTCCACGAACGTATGCTCCATGTGGGCGTGGATTTCTGCAAACGCCTCCTTCTCCTTCTGATGACAGTCGAAGCAGCCGCCCTTGAAGCGAAATCTCCCTCGCCGGCTTAGACCGTGACACTGAGTGCACTGGACGCCGGGGACGGGAGGATGGTGCTGAAAAGCCTTGAACTCTTCCGGGGGATTTTTGCCTACAAAGAACCGGACTTCCTGCTTGCCGTCTTCCCATAGGATCACGATCGTGTGTTCGCCGGGACCTGCTGTGACGGAAGTGTGGAAGACATCCGGAAAGAGTTCTTCCGCTTCGATGGGCTTGCCGTCAAGCTCGAGCTTGCCCGCCGGTGCTTTGGCGATGATGTCGATGTCACCCGTGGCGTAAGCCGATAAGTCCGCCGGACGCATGATGCGTCCTTCATCCTGCGCGAACGAGGTTGAACAAAGAAGAAGAATGCACGGAAGGAGGATCCCGTGGCGAACTGGACGCGTCATCATCCGAGATGAACGCGGCAGATGTAGCCGGCATGTTTTCCGGCGTGATCACCGCCGCCGCGCACGAACCCGGAGTCGCTGTAGTAGAGCACGCCATTGTGCATCGTCATGCCGTGCGGGTCGGGGTCGATGCCCTTTTTGAGCTGCACGGCCTCACGCACGCCGCCATTCTGGGGATCGAGCCTTTGGATCAGATAGTCGTTGGAGAACATGCACCAGATCGACTCACCGTCCCAGGCAAGGCCATGAGCGCGGTCGAGCGTGATCGGGATGTGTGAGATTTCTTTGAAGCGGATGTCGACGCGCGTGAGCCTTCCCAGCTTGAGTGTCGTCACCCAAAGCGAATCCCCCGCCCAGACCAGGCCATGCACGCCGCCGCCGCCCGGTACCTGGTAGCGCGCCACCGTATCACCTGTTCTGGCGCTCACCTTGTGGACTTGGCCGGTAGCGCTATCGGTCGGCCGAGCCGGGCGCCGGCTCGCCGCGCCGTTCGAGCCCAGCCACAGAAAACCACCGCCAAACGCGATGCCGCTCGTGTTCGAAGATTCCGTCTGAACTCTGCGGATCACCTTGCCGCTCTGCCAGTCGAGCAAGTAAGCCGCGTCGGTGACTTGCTCGCCCACCCAGAGCCCTTCGTTCGTTGCTTCGAGAGCGTTCGGATGCCCGTCGGGCGACTTCCAGAGCGGCTCGACACGAGCCGATCGAGACGGGTAGTCTCCCGCGAGCAGGAGATGGGCACCGGCAGACCCGAGAAAAACACGCCGTGTCAACATGCCGACAGTGTAACGGGTTAACAATCTGTGGGCACCCGACGAAAGCCGAAAGACTCTGACCTGCATGTCTCACCACGTGGCGAGGCGAAGTGCGTGAGAGGGCCGTCAGGACGAGGCGCAAGCCGGGCGGATGAAAAAGGCGCGCGCAGGCGTACTTGCCAAATCGCCTCCTTCACCCCTCGGGTCACGAAACATGGCCTTTACGGTTCGCCGGACGTCAGACATTTCTTCTGGAGCGAACCAGTCCCCTCCCATGGTTTTCACGAATCACGAGACACGAAACACGAATCACGGCCTTTTTTCGCGTGCTTCGACCGTCGGGTGGTGAGAAATTCAGGTCAGGTCTCACGGACCCTTCGGTTGCTCCAACGTTTCACAACCACAAACAGCACGGCGATTCCCAACAGAATCAGCACGCCGATCCAGGCGTTCTCCTTCAGCATCGTCATCGTTTTTTCGCCGTATTGAAGGGCCAGATAGGCGATGCCGAAGTAGCGCACGATACGCGCGAAGACCAGTACGGCGGAGAAGCGCCCGACGCTCATCTGGAAGACGCCCGCGGCAATGACGAACAGCTTCATCGGAAGAGGCAGCGGAATCATTGTGGGGAACAGCAGCACCAGCGCATCCCACTTCTCGATCTGGTTGTACATGTGCTCGAAACCTTTTTTCGAGATTTTCCTCTCGAGCATCATGCGTCCTCCCCGCCGGGCCAGCGCATAGAGAATCAATGAGCCCAGCAACGATCCGAGGACTGCCAGTGCGGCCGCGAAATAGGTGACTTCCGGTGCGGCGATAGCCTGGGCAACCAGCAGCGTGTCGACGCCCTGTGGCATTGGAATGAACGCCGAATCGGACAACGAAACGAAGAAAATGCCCCAAGGGCCGAAAGCCGCCGCGTACTGCGACAACCACTCGCCCGATTTTCGGAGCCATCCCATGTCGCGTTCTTCGTTGCGTGTCTTATGTCGGTGTCGGGAGAGGTACCGGCGCTCGGCGGAGTGACCGACTATGCTCGACGATTTTCAAACCGCTTTGTCTTTGGCATAACAAAGGTCTTCGAGGCTGCATTGCAAGCAGCGCGGCTTGCGGGCAACGCAGACCTGCCTGCCGTGATGAATGATCTGATGGGAGTACAGGATCCAACGCTTCCTGGGCACCAACTTCATCAAGTCCTGCTCGATCTTCTTGGGATCTTTCTGCCGGGTGAAATCGAGTCGCCTCGAAATCCTCTGAACATGCGTGTCGACCACGACACCGGTCGCTTTTCCGAACCAGGTCCCCAGAACCACGTTCGCCGTCTTGCGCGCGACACCGGGGAGTTGCAAGAGGTCGTCCATTTTGTCAGGGACCTTGCCTCCATACCGAGCCATGATCATTCGAGCGGCGCCGATCAGCGATTTCGCCTTGTTGCGATAAAAGCCGGTCGACCTGATTTCCTGCTCCAGCACGTCTTGGGGAACGTTGGCCATGTCCACGATCGTCGGCAGTTTTTCAAACAGCCCCGGGGTGACCATGTTCACCCGTACATCCGTGCACTGCGCGACAGAATCGTGGCCACCAACAATTGCCATGCCGATGTGTGATGCAGCGCACACTCCACGTTCGGATAATCCTTGTTGAGACGCCGCAACAGGGTCGACACTCGCCGCTTGCGAGCCTCAGCCGTGCGCGGTTTCAGTACTCTTCCCATACGTAGACGACTCTTGAAGCACTTGACTCTCGAAGTATGCCGCCCTGGGTGGGGCCAGGTCAATCGGGACGAGGCCTCGCAGGCGTTTGACAGATCACGGGGCTGGGCTTGAAGCTGCCGAAGCAGAAATGGCAAACTGTTCTAGAGTAACTCCCGAACGCCGCTAAGCCCGGCTCAAGAAAAGTTCAATACTCCGGCTCTTGCCATCAAGGAGGAACCCGATGAAGAGCTATTTGCTAACAACACTTCTGTCTGTACTACTCGTCCTTTCTCTTTCGCTGCCCGGACTCGCATCCGATGAGCTGTTCCCGGACCCGAATCTCGAGGCCGCCGTTCGCAAGAACGTTTTTGAAAAACGGAACAATGACGAGCCGCTAACCGCAGAAGATGTCAAGGATCTCTCACAAGTCGTCGCGAAAGGCCGCGGCATCAATGACCTGACAGGCCTGGAGCACTGCAAGCGACTCGCCCTGCTCGACCTGGAAGATAACGAGGTTATCGATCTGAGCCCGATTGCTGACTTGCAATATCTTCAGAGCCTGACCCTTGCGAAGAATCGCATCCGTGACATCAGCCCGCTGGCGAACTTGACCCGATTGCAGTACATCGAGCTTTCCGACAACGAAGTCTCCGACATCTCACCTCTTGCCGCCTTGGAGAACATGCGCTCGCTCTACCTCTCCAATAACAAGATCGAAAATATCGGTGTGGTCGGCAACTTCAAGAAACTGGCCAGTCTGTATCTGGCCCACAATCAAGTGCAGGATATCTTGTCCGTGTCGAGTATCGTTCGTCTGTCCTCGCTGGATGTTTCACACAATCAACTTTCCGACATCTCTCCGCTGAAACCTCTCAACTCGCTCTATCGGCTCAACCTCGCCGGAAACCGCTTGACCGACATCTCGATTCTGGCTGAGATGGCTTCCGAGGACGCGGAAGGGCAGCAGCGATTCTCACCCTTCTGGAGCGTTGACCTGCGAGGAAACCCGCTTTCGGAGATGTCAAGTAAAGAGCATGTCGCAACTCTCAAGAAGCACTCCACCCGGATCACAGCCGATCAGTAATGGAAGTGAATGGGATACGACCTTCGCATGTGCGAGCCAGGATGAAGGGAACAGAAAGTATGACAGAATCACGGGGGATTGCCTTTTCGCAGGGGAGCTACGTACCGGTCGATGAGGCGACGATTCCCATGCTCGATCCGGCCTTTACGAAGAGCGACGTGGTCTTCGACGCTGTGTCGGTATGGGACGGTAGTTTCTTTCGGTTGGACGATCACTTCGCAAGGTTCCGTGCCTCCTGTGACTATGTCCGCATGAAACCGCCCTACACCGAAGAGGAGATCAAGGAGATCTTGGCGCACTGTGTGAACACCGCGGGCCTATCTCGTTCGATCGTGTACTTCATGTGTACCCGAGGGCGCTATGGCGGCGGTGCGGCATTCGGTGATCCGCGTACGAGTCGCAACGAGTTCCACGCTTATGCCGTGCCGTACTACTGGGTGGTGCCGAAGGAGCGTGTCGAGACCGGCGCTCATCTTTGGATCGTCGAGACTCGGCGCGCACCGAACGTATCGATCAATCAGCGCGTCAAGAGCTTCAATCGGATGGACCTGACCTGCGGACAGTTCGAGGCTCTCGACAATGGAGCGGATCAACCCCTGCTGCTTTCGACCGAAGGTTATCTCACTGAAGGTCCGGGCTTCAATGTGTGGATCGTCAAGGGTGATCGGGCCCGGACGCCGGGTGACAATGTGCTCGAAGGCATCACGCGTCTGACGGTTTTCGACCTGTGCCGGGAGATCGGAATCAGTGCCGAGGAAGCCGATCTGAAGCCTGACAACTTGGATGACGCGGACGAAGCTTTTCTCTCGACCTCGGGTGGTGGGATCATCCCCTTTACGATGGTGAACAATCGCTCCATCGGCGGGGGTGAACCGGGGCCGGTATCATGCCGGCTGCGTGATCTCTATTGGACGAAGAGAGCGCAAGGCTGGCATGCTACGCCGGTAACGAAATTGTTGGCGAAGCCCGCTCTGGAAATGGTATCTACGACCTAGAATCTCAGCCTTCCGGCTGTCCGTTTCAGAGGAACAACCCTGCTTCGGAGTTCTCTTTCATCCAGGAAATCGTCGTAGTTGAAGAAACTCGTGTTTACGTGGTTGGTTTCTTCCGTCAAGAGGATTTTCGATGCCACAAGAGCCGTTTGCCAACTGATGGCAATGAGATCGTCACGTAACGGCCAGGATGTTGGATTCCACGGTTACTCGACCGCAATCAGCGATTTGGCTGTCCGGAAAAAGAGGATGCCTTGTGAGATGGCGGGGGTCGCCAGAAGAGGTTCGTTGAGCGGGTTGGTTGCCAGGAGTCGGTATGTTTCGCCAGCGGCAATGACGTGCACTTCGCCTTCTTCGCTCCCAATGTAGATCTTGCCGTCGCCGCCGACCGGGGACGCCGTGAACGCACCGGGAGATAGGCGTTGGCGATAAACGATTTCACCGGTGCGGGGACGAAGGCAGGCTATGGTTCCGTTCCAGCGCGGGAGATAGAGCAGGCCGCCGTAGAGCAGCGGAGTTTGCATGTAGCTGCCGAGGCGACGGGCGATCCAGGCGAGACCTGCAGAGCGTTCTCTTGTGAGCTTCACGACACCTCGATGTTTATGGCTTACCGCGTAGAGCGGAGCGAGTCCGCCGTGAGAGTTCGTGATGTAGAAGAGGCCGTGACCGGAAACAGGCGTCGGGACGGGTATATCACCCCCTCCTTCGACTCGCCAAAGCTCTTCGCCGGTTTCGAAGTCGTATCCGCCGGCATGCTTGAATCCGTTGACGACGACCTGCGTGCTATCGGCGGTCGAGACAACGAGCGGCGTGCCCCAGGTCGGTACATCGCTTCGTCTGACGCGCCAGACTTGCTTGCCGTCCGCGAGCCGGTAGGAAGCAAGAAAGCTGTTCTCCTGCACGTCGGCGAGGACAATTGCATGCCCGGAGTGCACTACCGGAGAGTTGCCGAACTCCCACTGAGCCTCAGGGATTTTGAAATAGCCCGCGTCGAGGGCGCCGAATTCTTTTGTCCAAAGCACTTCGCCCGTGAGGTCGAGGCAGTAGAGCCCTTCCGAACCGAAGAAAGCGACGAGCCTCTCGCCGTCCGTTGCGAGGGTCGAGTTGGCGTGGGAAGACTTGGTGTGACGCTTCACCTTCGGGACGCCGCGATGGACCTCCCGCTCCCAAAGCAGTTCCCCGCTGCTCCTGCGATAGCAGAGCACCTTCCACACATGCTCGGACTCGTCATCGACCGGAGCAACGTCTCCGTAAAGGCCCAGGCGTAGATCTCCCTTATCGGCTTGACTGACTGCCGTAGTCAGAAAAAGCCTGTCCCCCCAAACGATCGGGCTGGAAAGGCCCAAGCCAGGGATGGCCACCCGCCATTTGATGTTCTCGCCGGTCTTGACGTCCCAGCGGACCGGGAGTTCGTGACCCTCCGCGATACCGTTTGCCTGGCGGCCTCGGAATTGTGGCCAGTTTGTGTCAGCGGATTGAGCGATGGCTGACAGGACGACGGTGAAAAGGCAGATGACCCATCTCGCCATGGTGACAGCTTAACGGTTCCTGGTGTGAGTCGCTTGCAGGCGGTTACCCCTATAATCGTTCGCGATATGCGAATACGAGTGGTTGCGACATTGCTGTTTTTCGGAGGCGCCTCGACCACTGCTGAGATTACACACGGTCCGATTCTTGGGCGTCTGAGTTCGTCGGGAATTGGAGTCTGGGCGAGGACGAAGCAGCCGGGTGAGTTTCATGTCCGTTATGGGACGACGCCGGAGAGCCTGGATCAGACGTCTGGAGTGGCGCAGACGAACCTGGACCGTGACAACACGGGGTGGGTCCATATCACGGGACTCGAACCGCACACCACCTACTTTTACAAAGTCATGGGCGAGTCGGGGTCCCGCTCACCCGAGGAACTAAGGGGTGACTTCCGGACTCTCCCCAACGCGGACACGCACCGTCATGTTCAGTTCAATCCCGACGGTCTCTTCAACTTCCGCTTTGAATACGCCTGTGGCAATCAACAACGAGTGGACCCGAGTCTGCCTACCTTTCGCACGATGCTCGAACGCATCGAAGACTCGATCGACTTTGCCATTCTCGACGGTGACTGGATGTACGAGGAACTGCGTGAGTACACAGCAGATCAGTGGCGCATGCAAACAGCGGCGCAGACGACACCACGGATTGTGGATCTTGCTCCAATGATCGTGGGTGTCTGGGAAAACTACAAGCTGTATCTGAATCGCGGCAAAAACCTTGCGGCTTGGCATCGCGAAGTTCCGTCGTTCTTTATGTTCGATGACCACGAGATTCTCAACGACGTAAACGGAACCGGCACGCCAGGACTCCGCAATCGCCGAGCCGTCTTCCGCGATATCGGGATCGAAGCTTGGTATCACTATCTCGGTTGGTCGAACCCGGTTGATTGGAGACAGCACATTCACTTCGGGAGGGCCGAGTTGAAAGCTGGGCAAGACATCCTTGTCGACTCGTCCGCTGACTTTAGAGAGCTGAAGACGAGCGAATCCGGAACACTGACCATACATTGGGGAACGCCCGACGCTGGCGTCAACAACACGCAGCTCGATCGCATTGGCGGCGATCCCAACGCGGGCGTCTACGAGATCACCGAGATCATGGATCGTAACCGCTTGCGTGTTTCGCCCGCGCCCAAGCAGGATGGCGAAGCGTCGTATTCGGTCGGAAGATTCAACCACTTCCGCCAGAAAATCACGAACACGGAGTTCTTTTATGTCGACACCCGCAGCCATCGCCAGATGCACGATTTAAGCAATCCATTCAAAGAGGGGGTTTCGATACTGGGTGAATCGCAGAAGCGGTGGCTCAAGAATGCGATGCGCTCGAGCACGGCCGACTTTCTGTTCATCATCAGTTCAGTGAACTTGATGGTGCCTCACGTTCTCGGCCGGCAGACGCCCAACAACAAGGACGAAGCCTGGACGGCCGTAGCGGTAGAGCGCGAAGAACTGATCGACTTTTGGGACTCGCTGGGCAAGCCGGTATTCGTCCTGACCGGTGACCTCCACAACAGCTTCGCAATCAAGATTACGGATCGGGTTTGGGAATTCGCGTCAGGGCCGCACAACTCGGCGAACCATCGATTGATTGAGGAGGCGAATCGCCCGACGAGCGGCAAGTATGAGTCTCGCGGCCGGGAATGTGAGATCCGCTGGTCGACGTTCGTTCCCAATGAAGTCCAGGGAAGGAAACGGCGGCCCGTCTACACCGTAGTTCAAGTGAATAATACTTTCCGGGTGCCGGGCGGACTGGAAGCAGGGCAGGGGCCTTCCAGCGCTGACATCTGGGCGGCCTACGATGTTCCACAGGTGACTTTTCAATACTACGATGGGCTCACGGGGGACTTGCTCTACGCGGAGTCGATTCCTGCTTCGCCAAAGAACTAGCGTGGAAGTCCTCAGACCGACAAGCAGGATAACGGATCGCCGCGTCAACTTGACTCGAATGTGAACCTTGGCAGCGAAGGAAAAAACTGGAGGGCGTTTCCGCGCCCTGCTGGCGCATCTGCGCGGGTTCAAACCCACAGCTCAGTTCGATGGATCTGAGAAGCCGATCTCAAGCTGACCGGTCATCGGATAACTCGAAACGGGAAGGAATCTCCTCCTTCAACAGACATTGAATCCGGTGCGCCGCAGTGATACGGTAGAGGCGGACAGGCGGCTGAAAGAACGTTCTTATCTATTGCTCGGGCATCTTTACTTGGAACTTCAGTCCGAAAGGATCAAATCATGTTTGATTCAGCTGAGAAAAAAGAGGCTGGGCTACCTTGGGGAATCATCGGCGGTGGCGCAGCCCTCGTAGCACTGCTGATTGTTGGTTACCTGATGATGAACTAGCCCGTATTTCTCACCACGTGGGGCGGCGCCGAGACTGTGGTTCGAAGAACAGCCGCAGGCGTATGCGCCCAATGGGGGAAGGAAAATCTCGATGTGCCGCGTCAGGTAGTCCGCAGCGTGCGAATGTAGACGTTGCGAAAAGCCACTGGTCCGTGATCGCCCTGTAGCAGCAACGGAGCTTGCGGTTTTTCCTCCCACGGCGACCACCCTCGGGTCGAACCGGTGAGTTCAAACTCGTCGTGGATTCGACGGCCGTTGTGAACCACTCGAAGGAACGAGGCATTCTGAGTCTTCTTGCCGTTCCTGTCGTAGCGTGGTGCTCGGAACCAGACGTGAAAACTCTCCCACTCACCGGGAGGTCGGCTGGCATTGAAGCGCGGCGGCTCGCCGCCAACACGCTTGTCGCCGATCATGCGGGCGTAGATACCGCCGTTGTCACCGTAGTTCAGTTCGGCACGGCCAAAGCTGTCGCGAATCTGAATCTCGTAAAGCCCCATCATGCAGATACCGGAGTTTGAACCTTGGGCGACCATTGATTCGAGGTATAGCTCGACGTCCGCGTAGTTTTTCTTGGTGATCGGGCTGTCAGATTTACCTCGCTGATTGTTGACGAACGCCCGTGAGTTCCCTGAGCAGGGCTCCCGTTTACGTACAAGTTTCTGTGGGGCATCGGGATCGAGCCAGACATCGGTAGCTATCTCCCAGTCGAACGGCTTGGGTTCGCGGCCTGGATCCTGCAACGGTTTCCATAGATCAAGGTCCCTGCCGTTGAAGAGCGATTCCCAACCTTGCGATGGGTCTTCGAGCGACGGCCGTAGCGCCTCGAACTCCGGAGTCGGACTCTGATCGGCGCCTCGCGCCATAGGGGCTGCTCCAGAGACGAACGCAGCGGCCGTGAGTAGAAACCGCCGACGTTTCATGGACCCCATTGTAGGTGAGCCCAAGCCCTACTAGGAGTCCAGGCCATCTGCACCGTCGGTGAGCCAATCCAGCGTAAATCGCGCCAACGTCAGGGTGTCGTAGGCAGTAGCTTCGCCACGCTCATAAAGGCACGCGATCGTGTGATCCGACAGAACCGCGAGTGAAGAATAAGCAGACGGACCTGCGTGGAGGGTCTTCGCGACGGGCCAGGACTCCGCTTCGTCATAGCTCAAGCGCACGGTCATGTTCACTCGATCGGTCGTGCTGGCCGGGTTTGAGAACAAGAGACGGTTCCTGCCGTTGTCTGCGGCAAACGTGTAGCGCAGAAAGCTGCCCTGGCAGACCGGCTCGATCAGTGTTTCGTCGAAAGCCAATTCGCTCCAGGTCACACCGCCGTCCTCGCTCCAGGCAAGTGCGCGCTTGCCGAGGCGATCGGCACGCTTCGCAACCTTGCCCCAGTAACTGCGCATGTTGAGCAACAGCCTCCCGTCGGCCAGCTCCACGACCTGTGACTCGTCGGTATGGTCGGGCAACAGCCCACCCCGTTGCCAGCTCTTACCACGGTCGTCGCTGAAGAAAACGTGAGAATGCATGATGCGATGCTCACCGACCATCACACCGTGGTCGCACGGGATCACAAGCCGCCCTTTGTGAGGACCCTTTCGCATCTGAATGCTGATGCCGGGCCCGGTGGCCACCCACACCCAATGCTTCTGGGTGACGCCTTCGGAGATGTTGACCGGCGCTGACCACGTCAAGCCATCGTCGTCACTCATGGTGATCAGGATTTGCTTGTTGTCCCGGCAGAACGGCATCCAGATCGCACCGGTGTCCTGATCCACGACAGGGCATGGGTTCCCGATGGTAATCTCCGCGCTGCCGCCTTCTTCGTAGACGATTTCATGGGGAGACCAGGTCTCTCCACCGTCAGTGCTGCGCTTGACGATTAAATCAATGTCGCCGTGGTCGCGACGGTTGTTCTTCCGCCCCTCGCAGAACGCGAGCAGGGTTCCGGCCTGTGTCGTTAGAAGTGAGGGAATACGATAGCTGTGGTAGCCGTCCTGTCCGGCAGTCCAGAGGGGCCTTTGGTTCAGGCCTGCCTGCTGATCTGCCGAATCGTAGGACCCGCAGCGGATCGCGGATGCCGCGAGGGCCATCGAGGACTGCGTGAGGATGAATCGTCTGGTAAGCACGGGCATGTCGGTAGCCATGTATAGCGCGCTGCGTTCGCGGCGTCAAGGACTATCGACTGGAAAAGAAGGAGCTATGCCTTCGAGTCCTTTCTTATAGCAAAGCGGCTTCACCGAGAGCCGATCTTACTCTTGATCTTGCTTCGCTCTCTTAGCACTGCTGCGAATGTCTTGTTGGACGAGCAAGCGGATTAAGGGGAGGCTCCAGAAATTTCCTGCTTTCTTGGAGTGATCCTTGTCCCATCACTGTCAGCCTTCGTCATGGGCTGCCCCGTGCCTATAATGGTGCCCATCCGAGTAGGGAGATCCGCACATGTTCGACTTTGTCTGTCATTGTTTCCATGTCCTCGTCATTGGCTTGTTGATCTCTGCGCCCCTCACGGCCGATAAGCCGAACGACCGCCCTTTCTGGCGCCCCGTTCTGATGGGCACCAACGGCATGGTTGCGGCCGAGCACCCGCTGGAGTGCCGAGCGGCCATCAAGGCTCTCGAGGCAGGTGGCAATGCGATCGACGCCGCCGTGGCCGCGTTCTACATGACGACGGTCGTCGAGCAGCATCAGGCTGGAATTGGCGGTGACGGCTTCATACTGGCGTATGTCGCTGAAGAAGATCGGGTTATCTTCATCAATGGAACAGGACCCGCGCCAAATCTCGCGACGGCGGAGTTCTACCGAAAGCTCGGCAGGATCCCCGATGCCGGACCGTATTCGACCGACGTTCCCGGCATGGCCGGCGGTTTTGACTTGGCGCTGAAAAAGTACGGCACGATGTCGTACAAGAAACTCCTGCAGCCCGTGATCGAAGCGGCGGGCAAGGGGCATCCCTTATCGTTCTGGGCGTCGAGCTACCATCGCAAGACGATTCCAAAGCTCTCACCGTTCCCAAGTTCCGTCAAGACGCTGCTCAAGAACGGCGGGCCTTTCGAACCCGGCGATCTTTTCGTGCAGAAGGATCTCGCGAAAACCTTGGAGACGATCGCCAATGAGGGCGCCGAGGCCTTCTATCGCGGACGCCTAGCGCGGCTGTCCGCCGATTTCTACAAGAAACAGAAGGGGCTATTGCGGTACGAAGACTTGGCATCTTATGAACCGGAGGAGGCTGAACCGATCAAGACCACCTATGCCGATCTCGAGGTTTTTCAGAGCGCGCCCAATTCGCAGGGCATTGTGATGCTGATGGCGCTCAACATCCTTGAAGGCTTTGCGCTCGACAAGATGGGGCACAATTCACCCGAGTACATCCATGTCGTGACCGAAGCGCTGAAGCTGGCCTTCGCGGACCGCAACAAGTACATCGCGGACCCACGCTTCGCCAAGGACATGCCTGTGGAGAGTTTGCTTTCGAAGGCCTACGCCAAGCAGCGCCGATCGCTCATTCGCATGGACAAGACGCTGGCCCCTCCACCACCTCCCGGCGACCCACGCAACCACAAAGCCGTCCTGGGTGACAGCGATGTCAATTACACCAATGGCCAACAAGCCGCTCTTGAGAAGTCGTACGAGAACACTGATGGGGAAACGTCATCGTTCTCGATCGCTGACCGTTTCGGGAACCTGGTCTCGGTGACGCATAGCGTAAACGGCACCTTCGGCAGCGGCATGATTGTCGAGGGCGGCGGTTACGTTCTGAACAACCGCATGCCGTACTTCAGTCTTGCAGAGGACGACGTGAACTTCCTTGTCCCCGGCAAGCGCACACGGCACACCGTGAACCCGGCGCTGGCCCTCAAGAACGGCAGGCCCTACCTGGCTTGGAACACGCCAGGCGGTGACAATCAGCCGCAAGCGATGCTACAGGCATTCTTGAATGTCGTCGTCTTCGATATGAACATACAACAGGCTGTCGAAGCCCCGACCGTTACGAGCTTTGGCTTCAAAGCATCGATGTATCCGCAACCAGTGAAGGGTACGCTCGCGATGCCCAGAGTCCTTGCGAACGAAGTGGGTGAAAGAGTTTCGAAGCTAGGACACCGCACCGAAGTGATCGAGATGCAACAGCCCTATCAGCAGCAGCCATCTGGCGCTGGTGCGGTCAAGATGGTCATGATCGATTCCGAACGCGGCGTGCTGATGGGAGGCGTCAGTCCGGCCAAAGACGACTATGTGATGGGCTGGTAACTACGCCGCTTGCCGCCGGCGGCTTATCCATTGGGGTGGACCATGTACGACCTGATCATACGTAACGGAACTCTCGTAGATCCCGCTCAGGGTATCAACACGCAAAAGGACATTGCGCTCACCGGCGGGCGGGTCTCAGCCGTCATCGATCCGGGGTCCGGAGTTGCGGCAAAGCATACACTCGATGTTCGGGGGCTCTATGTCTTGCCGGGACTGATCGACCTCCATGTCCACGTGTTTTCCGGCGTCAGCCACTACGGCATTGACGTTGACCCCACATGCCTGGCCCGAGGCGTGACCACTGTTCTCGACGCCGGCTCATCCGGCGCGCTGACTTTTCCGGGATTCCGCAAGTTCATCATCGATGTTTCACAGACACGGCTCTACGCGCTGCTGAACATTTCTGCAATGGGGATGGTCAGCGGATCTGAGACCATTCCGCCGCTCGGTGAGTTGGAAGATCTGCGCTACTCCAACGTCGAAACTGCGGTGCGGATGATCGAGGAGAACCGTGACCGCATTCTCGGCGTCAAGGTGCGCTTATCAAATTTCCTGGCTGCGGACGGAAAGAACGAACTGCAGGCGCTGCTGCGTGCTCGCGAAGCGGCGGAGGCTGTGCGTCTGCCTCTGATGGTTCATTCGCCGCTTTCGAGCATCCCGACGGAACGGATTCTTGACGAACTGCGACCCGGCGACATCCTCACACACTGTGTACACGGCCACGGGGCAGGAGGCATCATGAGCCACGATTTGAAAGTGCTGCCTGCGGTGCGGAAGAAAGTCGAGCAGGGTCTGCGGCTCGATGTCGGTCACGGGCGCGGAAGCTTTACGTTCCGGGTGGCCCGTGCCACCTTGGAGCAAGGCGTCGTCCCCGGGACCATTAGCAGCGACCTGCATACGTACAATCTGCACGGGCCGGTGTTCGACTTGGTGACGACAATGGACAAGTTCTTACACATCGGGATGGAACTCTATGAAGTGGTTCGGCGTGTGACGAGCACGCCGGCGGAAGTCCTGGACATGCCGGAGGAGATCGGTACGCTGAAACCCGGCGCTTACGCAGACATCGTGGTGCTCGAGATGCAAGAGGGGGAGTTTGATCTGACGGATACCTTCGGTGTCACCGAGACTGGGCATTACCACTTGGAGCCTCGCTATATCTTCCGAGGCGGTCGGCAGGTGGGAGTTCTGCCGCGCCCCGAATCCTCTGGTGATTACTTCCAACCTCCGGAGATCCCGGAACCGATCAAGCCCTGAAGCCAGCAGTCAATGTGGCTACATCTTCATGGCGAGATCGATGAGAGACCGCACTCCGAAGCCGCTCGGACCCTTTGGCAGGTCGGGAGCGTCTTTGTCCTGCCAGGCAGTGCCGGCGATATCAAGATGAACCCAGGGAAGCGGATCGGCAAACTGTTTCAGGAACATCGCCGCTGTGATCGATCCGCCCCAGCGAGAGCCGATATTTGCAAAATCGGCGATGGGACTCTTCAACTCGTCAATGTATTCGTCGTCCAACGGCATCGGCCACATCTTTTCACCGACTGCATCGGCCGAAGCCAGGAGTTTTGATTGCCATTCTTCGATGTTCGTAAACGCACCCACGCGCAAGGCGCCAAGTGCAACGACGATCGAACCCGTCAATGTGGCGGCATCAATCAAGTGGGTGCAGCCGAGTTGTTGAGCGTAGGTCAGTGCATCCGCCAGGATCAGCCGGCCTTCGGCGTCGGTGTTCAGGACCTCAACCGTTTGCCCGGACATTGACTTCACGATGTCGCCAGGGCGCTGTGCTCTGGCGCTAGGCATATTTTCAACCGATGGCACTACCGCCGTAACTGCCACGTCGGGCCTCAGCGTTGAGATTGCGCGCATCGCCCCCAGCATCGCAGCTCCACCGGCCATGTCGTACTTCATCTCATGCATGTCTTTTGAGGGCTTAAGTGAAATGCCGCCGGTATCGAACGTCACCGCCTTGCCGATGAGTCCCAAGTGGTGCTCCGAGGTAGTATTCTGTGGCCGGTACCGCACCACGATCAGTGCCGGCGGCTGGTCGCTGCCTTGAGCTACGCCGAGCAGCGTGTTCATTTTCAAGTCTTCGAGTTGCTCCTGTCTCAGCACCTCGATGTCAAGTCCTGATTCTCCTGCCATGGAGGTTGCGCGAGCGGCCAGCTCTGTCGGTGTAAGGATGTTCCCTGGTTCGTTCACAAGACCCCGAGTGAAGTTCTGGGCTCCTGCGATGGCCGCGCCTCGGAGGATTCCCGCGTCGACACTTTCCTGAGTACAGAGAAGGATGCCGGCAACCCCCTTATCATCGGAATCTATGGTCTTATACGTGTCAATTTTATAATTTGCCAGCTCCATGCCTTCGACAATAACTTGAGTTTCTGACTGGGACGATTTGTGACCGGGGACATCGAAGGCAACCGTCGGCTTGGCAGTGGCTCGCAAGGCGCGGATCGCCGCTCCCGATACCCGCCGCAGGCGCGGCAAGTCGAATTCTGAAGTCTTGCCGCCGCCGATGAGAAGCAGTCGTTCAGCCCGGAAGCCGGCAGGCCGATGAATCAGGGACTTGCTCAGAAACTTGCCGCCAAACTCTTTTCGTGCATAGAGTTCGGGGATCAATCCGCCTGTCAGTTCGGAGAACCGCCCACCAGGCCGGTCACCGTCCTGTTCTTCAAAAAGAATCAGAACCGCCGCATCGGCTTCCACGGACTCGATGACGGTACTCGTCGGTGCATATGTCATCGAAACCATTATGCCGTGTTTGCAAAGGAGCAGATCACTGAACGGCGGTGGTGCGCGATAATCTATCCATGCTACGTCGCTCGTTTCTGCTCTCCGGGGTCGGACTCGGTGTTGCGGGTCGTTACGGAGTAGAGTCCTTGGCTCTGGCCGCCACACCCGCTTCCCCGCCCCCAAAAATCGCCGCAGTCGTTACGGAATACCGAAACAATTCGCACGCGGACGTGATTGTCGGCAAGTATCTCGACGGTTTTCGACAAGACGGCCGATCCGCAAGGCCGCGATCCCGGATTGTTTCCATGTACACCGCACAAGTGCCCGACAATGACATGAGCCGGGCGAAAGCGAAAGAGCACAACGTACCGATCTACCGCACGATTTGGGAGGCTTTGACGCTCGGAACGGACGAGATTGCCGTGGATGGAGTCCTGCTCATTGGAGAACATGGCGACTACCCGCTGAACGACAAAGGGCAAAAGCTCTATCCGCGCTTTGAACTTTTCCTGGAAATCTCCGACGCATTCCGCCGGACGGGCCAAGCAGTGCCCGTGTTCAACGACAAGCACCTCTCATACAGTTGGATCAAGGCGAAGCGGATGGTGGATATCTCCAGAGATCTGGAGTTCCCCTTCATGGCAGGCTCGTCGGTACCCGTTACTCACCGTGCCCCGGACTGGGACCTGCAGTGGGGTACACCGTTGGACAAGGCCGGCGCTGTGGCCTATGGCGGGAAGGAATCGTACGGTTACCACATGATCGAAGCGATGCAATCGGTCGTCGAACGGAGGCGCGGTGGCGAGGCGGGCGTTGCCTGGACCGAATGTCTGGAAAACGAGGCCGTCTGGAACTTCCTCGAGCGGACGCCTTGGGCAAAGAAGATTTTTGACGCCTGCCTGACCGTCAGCAAGAAGCGCGTGCCGGGCGACCCGAAGGAACTCGTGAAGGAACCGACGGCATACCTGTTTGGCTATAACGACGGTCTGGAGGCGGCGACGTTTATGATGAACGGTCTCGTTCGCGACTTCAACGTGGGTGTGCTGCCGAAGGGAGCGAGTGAACCGAATCCCGTGCTGATGTGGCTGGAGGGCGGCAAACCCTACGGACACTTCGCCTGTCTCGTTCAGATGATCGAGAAGATGTTCGAGAGCGGCAGGCCAACCTATCCGGTGGAGCGAACGCTGCTTGTGAGCGGCATGCTCGATTTCGCGTTGGAATCTCGTTTCCAGGGTCACAAACGGCTTGAGACGCCGCAGTTGGATGTAGAGTATGAAGCACCGCAGGAGTCAAAATACTGCATGGGAGCTCCAGTCTGGGCCTAACCTGCATTTCTCACCACCCGACGGTCGAAGCACACGATACGACCGCCAGGACTTCGTTGCGCTTGCTTGCCGTGCTCAACGTACGGTTCAAGTACGCCTGCGCGCGTCAAGCGGCTCACGCCTCGTCCTGACGGCCCTCTCACGCACTTCGCCTCGCCGCGTGGTGAGAAATACAGGCTAACCGACTTCCTTATCAAGCTCCACATACCATCGGGATTCTCGAAAGGAAAGGCACGAACGGTGAAGCGTAGAACTTTTATCTCTTCCGGCTTGGCTATGGGCGCCGCCGCGATGAGTTCCAGGTTGATGCCGGCGCAAGCCCCCGGAGTACCGAAGAAAGTGGCTGCGATCATGACGGTTTATAGACCGAACTCGCACTCGGACGTCATTGTCGGCAAGTACCTCGAAGGTTGGTTGCAAGACGGCAAGTCACCTGGGCCGCGCTCGAAGCTGGTGTCGATGTATACCGCGCAGGTACCTGACAACGACATGAGCCGTGCCATGTCGGCAAAACACAACGTGCCGATCTACCGTACGATCTACGAGGCGCTTACGCTCGGCACAGGCGAACTGGCCGTTGACGGCGTGCTGCTGATCGGAGAGCACGGCGACTATCCCATGAACGACAAGGCGCAGAAGCTTTACCCGCGCTTCGAGCTATTCCTCGAGATCACCGATGTCTTTCGGCAGACGGGCCAAACGGCGCCCGTTTTCAACGACAAACATCTTTCCTATAGCTGGATTAAAGCGAAGCGCATGGTCGAAATCTCACGCGAGATGGGTTTTCCGATGATGGGCGGTTCGTCGGTGCCGGTGAGCCATCGTAAGCCCGCGATCGATTTCCCTTGGGGCGAGAAGGCGACGAAGGCCGTTGCAATCAGCTTCAGTGGGCTCGACATTTATGGTTTCCACCTGCTGGAGTCGTTGCAATGCATGGTCGAGCGGCGGCGAGGCGGTGAAACCGGTGTCAAGGCAGTGCAGTGTCTTCAGAATCAGTCTGTGTGGGATTTTCTCGACAGCACCCCTTGGGCGCGGCGGCTCTTTGAGCGTGCGATCTCGCATAGCGAGACACGCACAACTGGCGATCTGCGGCAAAACGTCAGGGAGCCGGCTGTGTTTCTCGTCGACTACCGGGACGGCTTACAAGCGGCGGCTTTCCTGCTGACAGGCGGAGTCCGTGACTTCACTGTTGCGATCGATGTAGAAGGACGGAGCCAGCCGTTTTCGACGCTGATGTGGCTCCAGAGCGGCAAGCCTCATCGCCACTTTGCCTGCCTCGCAATGAACATCGAAAAGATGTTCGAGTCCGGCGTCGCCACGTATCCTGTGGAGCGGACTTTGCTGACAAGCGGAACTCTCGACTTTGCGCTCGAATCCCGTTTTCAGGGTTATAAGAAGTTGGAGACTCCCGAGTTGAACATCCGCTACTGGGTGCCAAAGCACTCGTCGTTCTGCGCAGGCCCGCCGAACACCGATCCACCGGTCAGTGCTTATTGAGTCCCGCATAATACAGAGTTAATCAAAGCAAAGAGAAGACTGCTTCCAGAAGGCCGTGACCAAGCGCGGTTTGCGTTGCATGCGGCGCAGCGCTCGGCGGGCGCGCCGGCTCAGCTGCCCGTAGTCTTTGGGACAAACATTCGGCAGTTCGTGCTGCTTCCAGTACGACCAGATGTATTCCACCGGATTCAGTTCCGGGGCATAAGCCGGCAAGTACTCCGTCACGATGTGCCCTTCGGAGAGTTCGATGAACTCCCGCACCAAGCGGCTGCGGTGGGCTGGCAATCGATCCCAGACGATCAGCAACGGTTGCTCGATGTGACGCACGAGCGCTTTGAGAAAGTCGATCACCTCGGCTTGTCGGATCGCGCCGGGATAGAGCCGGAAGTAGAAGTTGCGCAGCGTCAGGCCCGCTGAGACGGAAAGCCTCTGCCAGTTGAAGTTGAACTGTAGGATGGGCGTCTTCCCGCGTGGCGCCCAACTGCGGCAACGGTGCGGCTTCTGACTCAATCCGCTTTCGTCGATGAAGACTATGGTGCGGCCTTCGGCGTGGGCTTTTTTTTTAGGCCGGGCCAGGTCTTGCGCTTCCAGGTGCGGATCGCTTCTTCGTTGCGCTCGCGCGCCTGGCCGACCGGGCGTTGCGGGCTCCAGCCCAGCCCCCGCAGGACCTTCCAGACGTGGCCTTCGTGGTAGTCAACCCCGAACTCGTCCCGGATCAGGCGAACCACCCGCGGGCAAGTCCACAGCGGCGTCGGGAAGCCGTGCGCCTCGGGACCTTCGAGCAGCAACGCCGTCAAGCGTTCCCGTTGCGCGGCGTTCAGCAGCGGCTTGCGCCCGGCGCGCCCGGCGCGCCGCAAACCAGCGCTGCCCCGACGGCGATACTCACCCACCCAGCGGCTCACACTCTGTTGCGCCGCTTTCACCTGCCGCGCCGCTGCCGATTGACTCCAGCCTTGCTCCACTACCAGCCGCACGGCCTCTCGCCGCCGCTTCTCCAAAGCTTCGAAGTCTCGTCGTACTCCTCTCGGATTCCCCATGTCTAGTAAGACGTGATAAAGCCCTTTAAGGTTACCTTATATTATGCGGGAGTCAATAGGTCATTTCTCGTTCCAGGCTGCGATCGAGCCAAGAAGCTTGCCGCGACCACCACGGTCCTATCGGTGCAATGCATCCCATGAGATGAAGACCACGAGCCGCTATATTGTCTGGTTCAACCTGAACGGACTCGGAATGGCCTTCGGCAAACGCCGCTTCGATCTTCACTCATCAAATGGGCGCAAAGTGCGCTCATCATCTCAGTATTGTCAGAAGGCTCCGTGTCAAGCCTCGTGACGGAGGCTCTTGTTCCTGACGAGTCGCTTCATTGCGCACGAGGCGAGCCGTGCCAGATTGGCTAGTATAAAGTGCGTCAGTTTTTCAAGGGGGCCGGCATGAAATTCCTTGCTATGTTTGTCTTGAGCGCTGTGGCACTGGCGGCGCAGACCAACAAGCCACTCGTTGCCATCGCAGGAATCAGCCACGAATCAAATTCCTTCAACGTACTCAAGACCAGGCTCGAGGATTTCAACTACAAGTCCCAGAGACCGCGTGAGGAATTCATCGACTACTACACTAAGGCCAATACAACGATCAGCGGCTATATCGAGGGCGCCAAACGATTCGGTCTTGACCTTTACCCGACAACCGCCGTCGGGGCGCAACCCAAGGGACCGGTTACCGACAAGGCGTTCAACTATCTCACAGCGAAGATCATTGAGCAGTTGAAAGCGGCTCCCGATCTCGACGGTATTTTTTTGGCCCTCCATGGAGCGATGGTGGTTGAGAGTTATCCAAGCGGTGATCTGGAGTTGACACGCCGTGTTCGAGAGGCCATGGGGCCTGACATCCCGATCATCGTCACGCATGACTTTCACGCCAATGTCGACCCCGACATGGCCAGGCACTGCAATGCGCTGATCACTTACAAAGAGAACCCGCATCTCGACACCAAGGAGCGAGGGGTTCAGGCGGCGCGCATCATGTCGGGCATCGTCAAGGGTGAAGTGAAGCCGACGATGGCCATCGTCAAGCCGCCGATGATGTACAACATTGTCTACCAGTACACCTCCATTGAACCGCTGGCTCCGATTGTCCGCGAAAGCCGCAACCTGGAGGAAAACGAAAGGATCCTGGCAGTCAGCGTTTCAGGCGGCTATCAGTACGCCGATGTTCCCTGGATGGGACCAAGCGTGTCCGTCGTGACGAATAACGATCCTGAACTGGCAAAGCAGGAAGCGCAGCGTCTGAGTGACATGCTGTGGAACACGCGTGACCGATTGGAGTTGAATGTCCCTACACCTGCTGATGCCGTCAAGGCGGCGATGGAAGGGGGCAAGTACCCGGCAGTACTCATCGATATGGGGGACAACATCGGCGGTGGCACGCCTGGAGACAGCACGTTTATTCTCGACGAGTTGATCAAACAGAAAGCGGAGGGTTGGGTAGTCGTGATGGCCGATCCGGGGGCAACCAAGAGGGCGTTTGAGATCGGCGTTGGCGGCACGTTCGACATGCCGGTCGGAGGCAAGACGGACCATATGCACGGCAAGCCGGTGCGTGTGAGAGGCCGGGTCCGGTCGTTGCACGAGGGTCGGTACATCGAACCGGAAGTGCGTCATGGCGGTGGGCGTTACTGGTCAATGGGTCTCACGGCGGTGATTCTCGTGGAAGGCTCTGAGCTGGACATGCCGAATCTGTTGCTTCTGACAGAGAGGAGGTCGAGTCCGAACAGCCTGCATCAGCTCATCAGCAATGGCATCTATCCGGAGCGGCAGAAGATCCTCGTCGCCAAGGGCTGCATTGCCCCAAGAGCGGCTTACGAGCCGATCGCCGGAGTCATGATTGAAGTCGACAGCCCCGGCGCTACGGCTGTGAATCCGGCTCAGTTTGAATACAAGCAAGTTCGACGGCCGCTCTTTGGTCTCGAATAGCGTCGCGATGTCCGCCCCGGCTTCTGTCAGGACGATCCAATGTGGCCGGCGCACTCTGTTGCTACATCGCACTCTGATCATGGGCGTCGTCAACGTGACGCCCGATTCTTTTTCTGATGGCGGATTGTTTCTTGCCACAGAGTGTGCCGTCGAGCATGCGAAACGCCTTGTCGAAGAGGGCGCCGACATTGTCGACGTGGGCGGAGAAAGCTCGCGGCCGGGCTCGGATCCAGTGACCGAGGAAGAGGAATTGAATAGGGTTGGGCCTGTGGTCACTGCCCTGGTGAAGAACCTGAATGTCCCAATTTCAATCGATACCTACAAGCCCCGCACCGCGGACTGTTGCCTTGATCTCGGCGCAACCATGGTCAACGACATCACTGGATTGCGCTGTCCCGACATGCGACAGGTAGTGGCCCGCCATGATGTTCCCGCGGTCATCATGCACATGAAAGGTGAGCCGAAAACCATGCAGCAAAACCCTTCGTATGGCGATGTCGTTTCGGACGTGAAAGACTTTCTGTCGAGAAGGGCTCTTGCAGCGGAGCAGTCCGGGGTACGTCAGGTGGTCATCGATCCGGGAATCGGATTCGGCAAGACGGTTGCACACAACATGACTCTGTTGAGCCGGCTCTCCGAGTTCAAGGAATTGCCGTATCCCGTGCTGATCGGCGTGTCCAGGAAGTCGTCGATCGGACAGATCACAGGCGCCCCGGTCGATGAGCGGCTACCCGGAACGCTGGCCGCTACGGCAATCGCCGTGCTGAACGGAGCAGATGTCGTCCGTGTTCACGACGTGAAGGAATGCAGGCAGGCGGTGCAGATCGCAGAAGCGATCCGGAGTGCATGATGGATCGAATCCTTATCAGCAGGGCACGTCTGCCGGCATGCATCGGCGTCTCCGAAGAAGAAAGAGCACAATCTCAGGAACTAGTGTTCGACATCACGCTGACCTGCGACCTGCGGGAGGCGGGTCAAGACGATGACCTCTCCAAGACAATTTGCTATGCCGCGGTGGTTCAGCAGATCAAAACGATCCTGACGCAGCCATTTCATCTGATCGAAGCCGTGGCGGAGACAGTTGCCGCGGAAGTGCTTGCTGGCTTCCCTGTAGATTCGATAACCGTGCGGGTTGCCAAACCAGGGGCCTTTTTGGACAAGTTCATCGAATACGCCGCCGTCGAAATCACCAGAAAGCGCGATGGCTGAGACCTACATCGGGATCGGCTCCAATCTCGGTGACCGCCTTGAGCATCTGTGCCGGGCGCTTGACCGACTCGATTCATCCTGTACGGTAAAGAAGGTCTCCTCTCTCTACGAGACGGAGCCAGTAGATGATGCCGGGCCCTACGAGTTTCTGAACGCCGTGGCCCTCGTAGAAACCTCACTCCCGCCACGAGAGTTGCTGTACTTCCTCCACGAGATTGAAGATGAACGGGAGCGGGTCCGCCGGTCCAGAAACGAGCCTCGCACCCTCGATCTCGACATTCTTCTCTACGATCAGTGGATCGTCAGAGAGCAAGACCTCGTGATCCCCCACCCGCGATTGCACCAGCGAAGATTTGTGCTTGCACCCTTAGCGGAGCTTTCGCCAAGTCTGCAACATCCGATCCTCGGGGTCGCCGTCGGCAATCTTGAGAAGCTACTGCGGGTCGGAGGGACTGTTAAGCTAGTTGCTCAGCAGTGGTGGAAGCGATAGCAGCCCTTTCCAGGATCAGAACACTTTGCCACGATCTCGCTGGGGGGCAACTCCCGCAGTTGATTATTCAAATTGATACCAATCTTCGGTCAGGCTCCTTGGTTTCATTCCGTCTGACGGTTTTGATTTATTCGAGTATTGAATCAGCTTGAACCAGTCTGATCTGGGGCTGGCCTGTCTCTTTCAATGCACAAGGTAGCGGCACCTTCTTCCAGATAACGCATATCCCGCCAAGAACAACCGCTTCGATTTGCAGCAACCAAGGTGGTTCAGAAAGATAAAGACATGGTCGTAAGCACGCTGGTGACAAACTGCCAAAGCGAACGGAGCAGCGACCATGCGGGATGCTCGGCAGGGAAACGTCGTGCCCCGATGGAACGGATTCGGACAAGCCAGACCTTGCTCCCCGCGAATGCGAAGCAGGAACTCCAGTGGGAGTTTCTCACGTTGTACGAAGAGGTATAGCGCTACGGCCTTCACTTCATACGAAAATAAAACCTGCTCGGTCCGACGCCACGTGTCGGTTGTCAGGCGGTGTTCGAATCGGTGCTCTTCGTCAGTTGGACGCCATCGACGCCCATCTGCTCAATTTCAGAAAAGTAGACCTTTCGCTCTTCGTCCATGCAGTGGTTGGCAAGAATCACGGCAACCGAGTCCTGCAACCCCACTTCGACATCGGCCTTGGGCTTGCCGCCGTCGCGGACAGCGAGGAGGAAGCTTTCGAGCTCCTTGTGCTCAGGGTCTCGATCTTCCTTCGGAGCCATGATGCCCTTGTTATAGAGCCACCGCTTGGCAAACTCGACTTCCTTTTCGATGAAACCAACGTCGCCCGAATTGAGATCCTGCGCGCCCGGGATAATCGGCAGGCCTTCGCCCTGTTCGACCATGTCGGCTACCGTGGCTCCTGCGATCCAGGCTTCTTCGACTTCCTTCTGTTCGCCCATTTTCTCGCGCATGGGGTCGCGGAACCACATGCCTTCTCCGCCCGGGATGAGAGTGATCTCGATCGCGCCGTCTGTACCCATGATGATCTCGCGGCAGCCGTCGCCGGGAGTGCGGCGGCCCTGGATGTGACGGTTGGTCATGATCGAGCTGTACTGGAGTTTCTCGCCCTCGGGGTATGTAAAGATGAGGGAAATGTTGTCGTATATATCGCGACCATCTTTCCAATAGTCAATTCCGCCGACTCCCATCACTGACTTTGGCTTTGAGCCGATCATCCAGTCTGCGACATCGACTTGGTGTGACATCAGTTCAGCGCAGAGTCCACCGGAATACTTACGGTACATACGCCAGTTGATCTGTTCTTCGCGGCTCGGATCTTTTACACCGCGCCGCCAGCTCTTGTTGCGGTGCCACTGAGCCTGGACATGCGTGATCTTACCGATCACGCCCTTGTCGATCATCTCCTTGGCGGTGCGGTAGAAGGAGCTGTAGCGCCGTTGCAGCCCGACCTGAATCACCTGATTCGGGCGCTTTTCATGAAGCTCTCGAACAGCGTGCACTTCTTCCGGTTTGAAGACAAGAGATTTCTCGCAGAAGACATGCTTGCCTGCTTCGAGCGCATCCCTCATGACAGGGAAATGCATGAAGAGCGGGGTCGTGATGAAGACGGCTTCGATGTCCTTCTGTTCGAGAAGCTTGCGGTAGTCGGTGTAGGAATTTGGTTTGCCATCGAAGAGATCGACGGCCTTCTGCAGATTGGGCTGGTAGATGTCGCAGATGCCGACGCAATTGCCGATCTCGATGTGCTGCAGGTGCCTCTGCAACAGGCGGAACCCGCGGCTGCCGGGACCGATGAAACCATAGTTGACCTGCATGCCGGCGGCTTTCGCGGTACGTACTAGTGGAGCGCCCTTCGCCTTGGGAAGGATTGCTGCTGCGCTCGCCGCTCCGGCCGTGTGCACAAAGTGGCGGCGGTTTACACCATTGTTGTTTCCGCTGTGATCCGGGGAGTGCTGCTTTTCGAAATCGGCCATGGTAGCCCTCTAAATCGGGAGAATGCGGGCAATTAAGCCCTGGGGTCATTCTAACGTACTTTGCCTAACCACCTTTCGGTTGTCATGGGTTCATCAAGTGAACAGCATCGGCTCAGACGCCGCTGCCCGTTCGACGGAACGGAAGTCCTCTTCCTCTATCCTTCGGTGATGATGCGGGTGATGAGTTGGGGAGGCGTGAGATCGAAGATTTGTGCGGAGAGCGGTTTGTCGGACTCAGGAACTGCGCCTAGCGGTCCGTCAACGCACTTCAGACTGTGACCTGCCGCATAGAGAGGCTTGTCGAACTGACGACAGCACAGCGCGAGAGGCAACGTTCCTACCTTGTGATAGATGGCCCCCGAGATGTCGAACGTGTCGATACCTACGAGAGCGCAATCCACTTGCGGAACAACGTTGCCGATCACGGAGTCGGGGATCAATTGAACGCGCCCACCGACATCTTTGAGCTTTTTCTCAACGGATTGGACCATAGACCGTCCTTCCCTCCCTGGGAGCGATTCCATGACGAAGACGTTTGCCGTCCGGAGGGAAATGAGTGCATGCCGTACGGTGGAGCTGTTGCTGAGCGTAATGATCGTCGCGGCAGGTGCGATGAGTGCCTTCAGATGTGCCGCGATGCGTTGATTCCCCTTACGTAACGATTGCGCCAAGTCTTCGAGTCGTCTCCAGGCAGTCCGCGGATCCTCAAGCAAGAGACGGCCAACATTGCGAACGGTAGCTATGGCGGGATGCATCCTTTGAAACTGCGCAGCGAGGACGTGCAGGTCCATGCCGGCCTCCCTCCAGGCTCCCGCCAGGTCGATGGCTTCGAGCGCCAAATCCTGTGCGCCGGAAGTGTGATTGCAGCGGAGGTGCTCGACTCGTTGCGTGAGCGAACTGCCGGACGGATGCATCCGATCTGACCCGGCTGGAGCTACTGTGTCTCGACGGATTCGACTCGGATCATGCCGCCCCTCATCTCTCCAGTGACCTTGACGAGCAATTCGTCCTGCTTTCCCGTTCGCTCGAGTTCATTCAGTGCCTTGATGTTGCCTTTCTCGTCGAACTTGATGTACTTGCCTTCTTGGGTGACAAGCCCGAATCCGCTTTGCTTGCAACGCTTCATGCACTCGGTAGTGTGCGATGAAGCTTTGTCGAGACGGCTGGCAGCGCACATAGTGTCCATAAGATAGCCGGTCCATTCACCGGCGAAGAGCGGAGTCGCCAAAAGTAGCACTGAGAGTAGCAATGATGACATTCTCATCGCAGGATGCTCCTTACGTGGAAAGTATCTCTAGCATAGACCAAGCAGATCAACGGTTCCACTGACAGGCTTGCCGACACCGGCAGAGAATCTCCAGGGAAGGTATTGGAAAAACAAGCGGCTGGTGAGCAAACCGGAGTCGAGGTAAAACCACTGAAGATCGTCCTGGCTCCGAGACCAAGCACATGCTTACCGTAAACCGCCAAGAAGAAAATCGGCCCAGCAAAGACCTCACTGGTTTCACTGGCTGGCCCTACTCCGGGAGTTCGATGGTCTGGGCGTACCGGACGGCTTCGAGTCTGAGCAGCTTCTGCAGCACTGTATTGGGCAGCGGTTCGTCGATGCGGACGACAGCCACGGCAATGGCCCGCTGGTCGGCAGATCGATGATTCTCCTCTCGGCCCAGGGAGAAGTCGGCGATGTTGATCTGGTTCTCGCCGAGCAGAGTACCCATCCGGCCGATGACACCTGGCACGTCGATGTTCTTCGTAAAGATCATGTGTCCAATCAGGCGCGTCTCAACATAGATACCGTCGACTCTGATCAACCGCGGCGAGCCATCCGCGAAAACAGCACCTTCGGCGGTATGCCGCCCCTCGTCGGTTTGCACGACAATCGTCAGCGAGTCGCTACCGTAGCTGCGTCCGTGGCGGCTTTCGCTGATGGAGAGGCCCCGTTTCTCGGCGATGCGGTTGGCATTAATGAGATTGGGGGGCTGCGACAAATGGTGCTTCAGGATGCCCGCAAGAGCTGCGTTGCGAACCAGTCCGGAACTGGTTTTCCCGAGATTGCCCGAATAGATGAGCGTGATGTGGCCGGGACGCCCTGACGCGATCTGCGCAGCGAACGAGCCCAGGCGTTCGGCAAGATCCAGGTCGGGACGGATACGCTCATACTGCTCGGCGTTGATCGACGGCATGTTGACCGCATTGAGGACGACGCCGCTCCTGAGGTAGTCGCGGACCTGCTCGGCGATGCGAATGCCGACGGTCTCCTGCGCTTCCTCCGTTGAGCCGCCGATGTGAGGCGTCGCGATCACGTTCGCTTCGGAGAGTAACGGCGAGTCCGGGGGAGGAGGCTCCTGCGGGAATACGTCGAGGGCTGCCGCGGCAACTTTGCCACTCGTCATAGCTCCCTGCAAAGCTTCGGCGTCGATCAGCTCGCCACGGGCGCAGTTGATGATACGGACGCCGTCCTTCAGTTTCTCGAAAGTCTCTCGGTTGAAAAGATTGCGGGTCTTCTCGTTGAGAGAGAGATGGAGGCTGATGTAATCACTTTGCGCATAGAGATCATCGAGACTCACCATCTCAACCCCCCGGTCTCGTGCCAGATCGGCGCTGATGAAAGGATCATGGGCGAGCAACCTCATGCCGAACGGCCGGGCGCGTCGGGCGACCAGCAGGCCGATGTTGCCCAGCCCGATTATCCCGAGCGTTTTGCCACTCAATTCAGTGCCGAGAAACTTCCTTTTCTCCCATTTGCCGGATTTGGTGGAATCAGACGCTGCCGGGATGGAGCGGGCGGAGGCAAGCATCAATGCCAGAGTGTGCTCGGCAACGGAGATAGCGTTACCGCCAGGGGTGTTCATCACAAGGACACCAGCAGCGGTGGCGGCATCGACATCGACGTTGTCGATACCGACGCCAGCGCGTCCGATGACGCGTAGTTTGGGAGCCCGCTGCAGCATCTCGGCGGTCACCCGCGCACCGCTGCGAATCAATAGTGCATGAGCTTCGGGCAGGTGCGCGTGGAACTCTTTGGGGTTTGAGGCCGTGACGTTCCATCCCGGTTCGGCGCGCAAGACTTCCAGAGCAGTAGGAGCAACGGCATCAGCGATCAGGATGTTCAAAGCGGGTTTCCGAAACGGAGTCGTGGTGATGCCCGGGTTCATTCACAAGGCGTCCGAGCGTGCTCCGCGAGTTGTGTCCGCGGCTGTTGCCAGCCCTGCAAGTCCTCAGTGTAGCGGGAGCGCCACACAGTCCCCCACCCGGAGGATTCGTTAGTCTTCGTCTTCTTCAGCTCCGCCGCGTTCGGCCTTGGCGGCGGCGATGATCTTGCTGGAAAGTTGGCTGGGCACGAAATCGTAGTGACCTGTTTCCATGGTGAACGAGCCGCGGCCTTGGGTCATCGAGGTGAGGTCGTTGGCGTAGGTGAGCATCTCAGCCATGGGTACTTCGGCGCGAACGATCTGGTTTCCGCCGCGCGTCTCCATACCTTGAATGCGGCCCCGGCGTCCGTTAAGGTCGCCCATCAGGTCACCTGCGCAGTCCATCGGCGCGACGATCTCGACTTTCATGATCGGCTCGAGCAAGGCAGGTTTAGCCTTCTCCATTGCCACACGGAATGCTTTACGGCCGGCGAGCTTGAAGGCCAACTCCGAGGAGTCAACATCGTGATAGGAGCCGTCGTACAGGACTACCTTGAAATCGACGACCGGATATCCGGCCAGGAAACCTTTCTCGGCTGCTTCGAGGATGCCTTTCTCAACGGCAGGGATGTAGGTCTTCGGGATGGCGCCGCCGAAGATCTCGTTCGAGAACTCAAAACTCTTACCGCGCTCGAGCGGCCCCACCTTGATTTTGCAGTCGCCGAACTGCCCGTGACCACCAGTCTGCTTCTTGTGCCTGCCCTGGACATCGGCACTGCCGCGGATCGTCTCGCGATAAGGGATCTTCGGCGCATGAAGCTCGACCTCGACCTGATAGCGCTTCTTCAGTTTGCTGACGACGATTTCCAAGTGCTGCTGTCCGTTGCCGGCGAGCAGAAACTCTTTGGTCTGAGGATCGCGGTAGAAGTTGAGCGAGGGATCTTCCTCGAGGATTCGATGTATCGACGTGCCGAGGCGGTCTTCATCGTTGCGAGTCTTCGGTTCAATCGCGTAGGCGATAGCGGGTACCGGCATCACCGCTTTCGGATAGGCGATCGGATGGGCCTTGTCGCCGAGCGTGTCGCCCGTCAGGGTGTTCTTGAGCTTGGCGACGGCGGCCAGATCACCGGCGTGGACCGCAGTAACGGGCTTGAGTTCCTTGCCAAAGACGAGGCTGATGCGCGAGAAACGCTCGGAAGATCCGCGTTCGTAGTTGTACACATTGTCGTCGTTCCGCAGAACGCCGGAAACGACTTTGAAATAACTGACTCGCCCGGCGAAGGCGTCCGCAACGGTCTTGTATACGAACATCGACTGAGGTTCACCATCGGAAACAGACCGGCTTGCATCCCCTTCAGCCTTGCATACGCCGCGCGCCGTGGGAGCAGGCGCGAAGGCTCGCAGGAAATCGAGCACCGCGTCGGATCCGATGTTGTGAACCGCCGAGGCGCAGACGACCGGGAAGATCTGTTGCTCTGAAATGCCCTTGATCAGACCGGAGCGTATCTTTTCCGGGGGCAGGGTCATGTTCTCGAGGTACTCGTTCAGAAGATCGTCATCGCATTCGGCGACGGCTTCCATCAGACTTTCGCGAGCCGATTCGACGTCGGAAGCCAGATCGGCCGGTATGTCCGTCTCTCTTCCCTTGCCTCCTCCATCCCTTTCATAGGTGTAAGCCTTCTCGTTGATCAGGTCCACGATACCTTGGAAGTTCTTCTCCAAGCCGATCGGCAGATGCACCGCCACGGCCTTGCGGTCGAGCACTTCTTGAATGTTCTCCAGAGTTTGACTGAAGTCGGCCCGCTCTTTGTCAAGCTTGTTGACCAGAAGAATCCGGCTGAGGCCATAGTCGTCGGCGAAACCCCATACCTTTTCGGTCTGAACCTCGACACCTGATACGCCGTCTACCACGACCAGCGCCGTGTCCGCAGCTAGAAGGACTCCTTTGGCGTCGTTGATGAAGATGTTGTAACCGGGCGTGTCGACGAAATTGATCTTGATCTTGTTCCACTCCAAGCAGGCCAACGACGAGGTGATAGTAACTTTGCGGTTTACCTCCTCCTCGTCGAAGTCAGTGACTGTATTGCCTTCATCGACCTTCGTGAAACGATTCGTCGATCCCGCCGTATAAAGAAAAGCCGCAAGTGCGCTTGTCTTTCCGCAGTCTCCGTGCCCGACGATGCCGATATTACGAACATCGTCTCCCTGGTAAACTCTCATTCCTTGATCCCCATTCCCTGTTGGAGCACATCGTTGCGAGCAAAGGGCAGGATTTCCTGCCGAACCTCCTGAAGGCCTGCACCCATGTCAAACTTTCCTAGTCTAGCGGTTGCCGAATCGAGCGACGACCCCGCAGAAACGGGCAGGACGAACCCGAGTGGGGAGGATTCGATCAACTAGCGCGGGCGCGGGCGTGTGCCTCCAACCTCGCTTGCGCTCGAGCCAGCACGAGACGTTCCCGGTCGAAATCAACAGACTCAGTGCGCTCTCGCAACCGCTCCTGTACTTCGTCGCGAGTCCGGCTCTCTTTGTCGATGTCAACCTCTTCTCCCCATTGAGCCTCGTCGGCGAGTACGCGAACCTGGGCAGGAAGGACTTCCATGACTCCACCGTCGAGCGCCATAGCGCGTATTTTGTCCCCGACTCGAAACGAGAGCACGCCGACCTGGAGTTCACTCAATAGCGGTGCGTGGCCAGGCAAAACGCCAAGATAGCCGGTGGCGGCGGGCGCCTGGACTTCGTCGACGTCCTCGTTGATGAGCTGACGTTCCGGAACGGCGACTTCCAGATTGAGCTTGCCTGCCATAGTTTATGCAGCCGCTTTCTCGATCTGCTTCGCTTTTTCGATCGCCTCTTCGATGCCGCCGACGAGGTAGAACGCTTGCTCCGGCAGATCGTCGTGCCGTCCCTCGATGATTTCCCGGAACCCGCGAATGGTATCGGCGAGGCTGACGTACTTCCCCTCAAGCCCCGTAAACTGCGCGGCCACAAAGAAGGGCTGCGACAGGAACCGCTGCAGCTTGCGGGCACGGGAGACGACGAGTTTGTCTTCTTCAGAAAGCTCCTCTACGCCGAGAATAGCGATGATGTCCTGAAGCTCCTTGTAGCGTTGCAGCACCTGCTTAACCGACTGCGCCGTGTTGTAGTGCTCTTCACCCAGAATGTTGGGGTCGAGAATGCGAGAGGTCGAGGCCAGCGGATCTACGGCCGGATAGATGCCAAGAGAGGCAATCTCACGGGAGAGGTTCGTGGTCGCGTCGAGATGGGCAAATGTAGTCGCCGGAGCCGGATCGGTATAGTCGTCCGCAGGTACATAGATGGCCTGCACCGACGTGATAGAGCCCTTCCTGGTCGAAGTGATGCGCTCTTCGAGCTCACCCATCTCTGTCGCCAGGTTGGGCTGGTAGCCGACCGCCGAGGGCATGCGTCCGAGCAGCGCTGACACTTCGGAACCAGCTTGGGTAAAGCGGAAAATATTGTCGATGAAGAGCAGAACGTCCTGACCTTCGATGTCACGGAAGTACTCGGCGACGGTCAGACCGGTCAACCCGACTCGCAAACGTGCTCCGGGCGGCTCGGTCATTTGACCGTAGATCAGAGCTGCCTTTGACTTCTGATAATCATCAGGGTCGACAACACCGGACTCTTGCATCTCCAGCCACAAGTCATTCCCTTCGCGGGTACGTTCGCCCACTCCGGCGAAAACAGACACACCACCGTGCTTCAGCGCGATGTTGTTGATCAGCTCCATGATGATGACCGTCTTGCCGACACCGGCGCCGCCGAACAAGCCGATCTTGCCGCCACGGAGATATGGTTCGAGCAGGTCGATCACCTTGATACCCGTCTCGAACATTTGCAGTTCAGTCGACTGCTCTTCGAGCGCAGGCGCGGGGCGGTGGATCGGAAAGCGGGTTTCGGTGTGGATCGGACCTCGTAGATCGACGGGATCACCGAGCACATTCATCACCCGGCCAAGCGTCTGTGGGCCGACAGGCACACTGATGGGGACCTCGAGGTCTTCGGCAGGCATGCCGCGCACAAGGCCCTCTGTGGGCTCCATCGCTACGGTGCGGACGCGGCCCTCGCCGAGGTGCTGTTGCACTTCACAGATGATGCTGATCGGCTCGGGTACGTCGAAGTCCCCGCTCGTGATGCGCACCGCGTGGTGTATCTGAGGCAGCTTGCCTTCACTGAACTGTACGTCGACGGCGGGACCAGCTACCTGAATGACTCTGCCAACTTTCATTCCCATAAAACCCTCTGCCTGACCGAGGCGTTCCGGCGCTCACGCTAGAGCGCTTCGGCTCCGCTAACGACCTCGATCAATTCCTTTGTAATGCTCGCCTGCCGCACGCGATTGAGATGCAGGGTAAGCTTGTCGATCATTTCTCCGGCGTTGCGCGTAGCAGCGTCCATGGCTGTCATGCGCGCGGCATGCTCGGCAGCCGCAGATTCGAGCATCGCCTGATAGACGTTGATCTCGACGTAGCGTGGCAGCAGCGTTTCGAAAAGGTCTTCCGGCGGCTGCTCGTATATGTAATCCACGGCGGCACTCTTGTCGCCTTCGGCCGGTTGGATCGGAAGCAGCCGGCGGAAAACCACCGTTTGTGCGAGAGCACTCTTGAATTCGTTGTGCAACAGGTAGATGACGTCCGTTTCCTTCTCGCTAAAACTCTGCATCAGGTCGGAGGCGATCTGCTTGGCCTGTGAAAACTCGATCGGCCTGGCAAACAGATTGAACCACTCGCGTGTGATCGAAACGCGTTTGCGATGGAAAAAATCGCGCCCGCGGCGGCCGACGCATTGGAGAGTGATCTCCTTGTCGGTGTTCTGGCTGAGAAAGTGGGTCGCAAAGCGCGAAACGTTGCTGTTGAAAGCGCCACAGAGACCTTTGTCAGCACTGATGAGTAGAATCGATATGCGCTTCTCTTCGCGGCGCCGCAGCAGTTCGTGATCAAAAACAGAGGAATCATCCGGCAACTGCACCAGGATGTTGCCCAGCATATCGCTCATGAGCGCTGCATAGGGCCGCGCGGCAATGACGCGATCTTGCGCGCGCCGCAGCTTCGCCGCCGACACCATTTTCATCGCACTGGTGATCTGCTGGGTGTTCTTTACCGAGCGGATGCGCCGGCGCAGATCGATCAGGTTCGGCATGCTAACCGTCCGCGACGCCCTGCTTGTGCCGGGCTAGAAAAGCCGCCTTGCATTCGTGGAGCGCGGATTCCATGGCAGTCTTCAGCTCGTCGTCGATCTTCCCCTTCTCTCGGAGCTGGCTCAACATGCCGCCGGCGCCCTGGGCATCGAGATAGTCGTAGAGCTCCTTCTCAAATGGGCGGCATTGCTCGATCGTCAGGTCGTCGAGATAGCCGTTGGTGCCGGCGTAAATGATGGCGATCTGTTTTTCTACCGGGAGCGGCTGATATTGACCCTGCTTGAGGATTTCCGTGAGGCGTATGCCGCGATGAAGCTGTTGCTGCGAGGCTTTGTCGAGATCGGACCCGAACTGCGCGAACGCGGCGAGAGCGCGATATTGTGCGAGTTCGAGCCTCAGTGTGCCGGCAATGGATTTCATCGCCTTGGTCTGGGCGTTG
The DNA here is from genome assembly GCA_965204095.1 of Bryobacterales bacterium. Taxonomy (GTDB): domain Bacteria; phylum Acidobacteriota; class Terriglobia; order Bryobacterales; family UBA6623; genus JAPPLB01. The sequence continues at coordinate 989,861 of OZ241991.1, forward strand.
CCACCAACCCGGCTGACCGACAAGCCGACATTCACCGCCGGTCGAACATTGGCGTTGAACAGGTCGGCTTCCAGGTAAATCTGGCCGTCGGTGATCGAGATGACGTTTGTCGGAATGTAGGCAGACACGTCACCGGCCTGCGTTTCGATAAAAGGCAGCGCTGTGAGTGAGCCTCCACCCTTCTGGTCACTCAGCTTGGCCGCCCGTTCGAGCAATCGGCTGTGGAGGTAGAAAACATCGCCTGGGTAAGCCTCTCGGCCCGGCGGACGGCGCAGCAGCAGCGAAATCTCGCGATAGGCGGCGGCATGCTTGGAGAGATCGTCGTAAATACAGAGCGCGTGCCCGTTGTTGTCGCGAAAATATTCGCCCATCGCACAGCCTGCAAACGGTGCAAGGTACTGCATCGGCGCCGGGTCGGAGGCCGAAGCGACGACGACGATGGTGTAAGCCATGGCGCCGAAGTCCTCGAGTGTCTTGACCACTTGGGCCACCGTGGAACGCTTCTGGCCGATGGCGACGTAAATGCAGATGACACCGTTGTCTTTTTGGTTGATGATCGTGTCAACTGCGATGGCGGTCTTTCCCGTTTGACGGTCGCCGATGATCAACTCGCGTTGGCCACGACCGATCGGGATCATGCTGTCGATGGCCTTGATGCCGGTCTGCAGCGGCTCTTTCACCGGCTGGCGTTCGATCACGCCGGGTGCGATGCGCTCCACCGCGAAGTAATCGCTGGCTTCAATCGGACCCTTGTCGTCAACGGGGCGACCGAGAGAATCGACGACACGTCCGACAAGCGCCTCACCCACTGGAACGGAAATAATCCGCCTTGTGCGCCGAACTTCGTCCCCTTCCTTCAGGTCGGCGTAGTCGCCCAGCAAGACGGCGCCAACTTGATCTTCTTCGAGGTTCATGGCGATGCCGGCCACGTTTCGGGGAAACTCGATCATCTCGCCGGCCATGACCTTCTCGAGGCCGTGCAGACGGGCGATGCCGTCACCGAGTGAAATCACCGAGCCGACCTCAGATACTTCAACCGTCCCCTCATAGTTCTCGATTTGCTCACGGATGAGTCTGGAGATCTCTTGTGCGCTGATTTGAGCCATAGGTGTTTACCGATTTCCGGTGAGTACCCGGTCGAGCGCGTTCAGTTGTGTGCGCAGCGAACCATCGTAAACCGTCGAGCCATGCCGGATGACGGCTCCGCCGAGCAACTCGGGATCTTGATGGAACCGGGCACGCACCTGCCGGCCGGTGACGCGGCCAAAACTGTTCAGCAACGACTGCCGCAGGGTTGCGTCCATCGACTCCGCTGAAGCCACCTCGATACGAGCGATGCCCAACTGGTTGTCCAGCAATGTCCGGAACGCCGAGATCATCGTTGCGAGCAACTCTACGCGCTTGTGGTTCATCACGATGTAGAGGAAGTTGCGTACCGGCTCGGCGATTCCGATGCGTCTACCGAGTTCACGGACAATCTCTCGCTTCTTGGCGGAGTCCACCGCCGGGGAAACCAAGACGTTTCTCAATTCATCCGACCCGTCGATCAATGAGCGAAAGTCCTCAAGCTGTTGCAGAGCAGTTTCAGGCTGTAGGGGGGAGTCGGGCCTGCCAAGAACTTCGGCCAGCGCCATCACATACCTGTTCGCAATTGCAAGCGCCATACAGGGCTTTCACAAAGACCTGCTCCAAAGCGGTTCGACGCACCGCGCATGCTCAGACTTGAAGTTTTCGAGTGCGGGAGAGTGGAGGGAGCGCTGTTTCGTGGAGCAAAGAGCCTTAGGAATCATCAAGTTATCACAGGGGGAAATAGCAGTCAACCAAACGGTTCGAGCCTGTCAGCGCAATGTAGAAAGTTTCCTGTTCTCAGCATGAGTTCCTCTTGCGCTCTTCGCCGCAACGGGAGCAGCCCGGCGAGCGGCGCTCATCGTGAGGACGACCGAGAAAGGCTGACGATGCTATGACACCGGCTCAGTGGGAGAGGCCCATTTTTTTACCGGGAAATAGTGGGAAATGACGGGAAATGGCGGGAAGCGAAGCAGTGACTTGTCGGAGGACGCGACTGTCCGGCGACGTTCCCGGTTGCGCGATCCTTGCGCACCCACTGCGATCCGGACGGCCATCAAGGCCGTGATTCTCCTGCCTGTCCCTGCCTCGCCGGCCGACAGGCGGCAGACAGGTGTTTCGTGACTCTTGGTTCGTGAAAACCATACAGGCCTTGTTGATGGCGCGGCGGCTCACGGCTCGTCCTGTCGGCCCTCTGATGCACTTCGCCTGCCCACATGGAGAGAAACGCAGTCTTTCTCGAGGACGTATGGGCTCGACATCACCTCCTCGATTTTTTCCGCATTGTTCTTCGCGAGGGCCAGAATTCCCGCCTCGCTGTCTTCATGCCAAGCAGACCGAGGCGAAAAAAAGACTGAAGGGCTTGAGTACCTTTTACCGAAGGGCAACGTTCTCCCAGGCTCACCAAGCTAACTTCTCACATTATACCGCCGCCAAACGGCTCGAGACGGATGTCAAGGGCATCAATAAAACCTGCAAGGAAACAGAAAACATGATTTTCTGAACAGAACTAGGGTAAAATGTTTGAAACAAGCATGCCCTAGCCTTGTCGATGCCTACCCGCCTCCGAGGCATACCGACCGACCTGTACCGACGATGCTGTGTAACCACTGTGGTTTTTGGAATGCGGAGGATGAGACGCGTTGCTCCCGCTGCGGCAGGAGGCCCGAGCGGTCTTCCCGTGAAGATGGGAGGCGGTTGCCAGCGGTATCCTCCTCTTTAGTGTTGCCGCCTTTAAGCCGTGGCAACCGAAGCGAGATGCCACCGCTTCCTTCCAGGAGGAGGCAACTCGACTCCCATCTCGATGCCTACCGAAACCGCCCGAAGGCGCGTCAAGCAGTACCGGCTCCAGCTACGGGCAGTGCTGAAACAGCGAGCCCGGCCGCTCGACACAACAGCCAGGTCATCACCTTTCAGCCGCTCAGTGGGCCGGACGACGCTTCTGAGACCGATACCGGATCAAGGACCACGACAGCCAGCGTGCTTCAAAGTGGACGCGAAACAGATCTGCCCGGCCCCAAGCTTCCTCCGCTGGCGCGCACCAAGTCGGGTCAAGAAGACATCATCGAGGAGGAGCCACGAGAAGAGGCTCCACTGGAAACGTCTCTGCCCGAGGTCTCAGCCCAATCTGAGAGGGTACCGGGAACCGCTCCAATGCGCTCAAGGTTCATCGCCGGTGTGATGGATGTGGCAGTCGCTGTGGTTGCCCTGGGCGTGTTCCTGGGCGTCTTCCATAACCTGGGAGACAGCCTCGGGACAGACGTGGAAAGCTTTCGAACACTAGGATTCGTTTTTGTCGGGATCCTTTTCTTCTATTGGATCTTCTATCTGCGCTACGTAGGAGAAACCGCGGGCATGACTTGGATGCGACTACGGATTGTGAGCGTCGACGGTCAGCCGCCGAGCGACTTGCAAAAGTGGGGGCGCGCGGTGGGCACCATCCTCAGTTGCTGTGCCGCCGGGCTGGGCTTCCTATGGGCGCTGGCGGACGAAGAGAAGCTCACTTGGCACGACCGCATGTCGCAGACGTACGTAACGGACGAGCCTTTCCCGTCCTCTCTTCCGCCGGTCACGAGCCTGGTTGGCTCTGTCCAGTCACGAACGCAGCCTCGAGCAGCAAGTCAGACTTCCCTTCGACAAGACAACGCCAGGAAACGGCACGAAGATTCCCTGAAATCATCGACCAATGGGAATACGAATTGAAGCCTCCTTACGACGTACCGATCAGGAATCCGTACTGCGAACCCAGGTATCGGAGTCGTTCATGTTCGGCAGACTGAAGAGTTCGTAGTCTACTTCGGGGAACGCCTCAAAAGCATTGCAAAGGCTGCAGTTCGAGTAGCCTGTGGGTGTCCCCGGACGGGATTAGCCTGCATTTCTCACCACCCAACGGTCGAAGCACGCGATACGACCGCCATGACTTCGTTGCGCTTGCTTGCCGTGCTCAACGTACTGTCAAGTACGCCTGCGCGCGCCAAGCAGCTCGCGCCTCGTCCTGACGGCCCTCTCACGCACTTCGCCTCGCCACGTGGTGAGAAAAGCAGGCTAGTCCTGACGGCCCTTTCACCCACTTCGCCTCGCCGCGTGGTGAGACATGCAGGCTAGAACCGAAGACGCAGTTGTATGGTGGACTGGCGACCTGGCGCCAAAGCCGTACCGGAAAACAGGCCGCTGAAATTGATCACGTTGAGACGGTCGGTTACATTGCGGATGTCGAATTGAAGCGTGGCCTCGCGCCGGTCCTTTGCCCATACCTGAGCGCCGATGGAAAGGTCGATGCTGAGGTTCGGTCGTACCCGGCCCCGTTCGAAATTGACCTTTTCCAGAATCTCTTGAGAAATCGGCTGCGATTGCTCCTCTTCGTCGGTATCCCCATCCTCCTCTTCGTCGTCGTCATCGTCTTCCAGTTCCACGGGAAGGCCGCTGCCGTACCGGAGACCCGCCGACGCCCAGACCCGAGGATGAAGTTGAAATCGGACCATCGCAGCGATGGTGTTTCGCTGATCCTGGCTGATCGGGAACTCCTCGATGACATCCCGAAGCTCTTCCGCTTCACCGCCCTCGACAAACAGCCCGCCGGTGACCGGCGAGGATGTGAAGCCCAGCATGTTCGAATAGCTGGCCACGGCGGAAATTCCGCGCCACCGAGGCGTTTCCAGCCTCAGCTCCGTGCCCTCGACCTCAGCCGAATCGAACGTGATGGGAAACGAGAGCCCGGTGTTGAGGAAGACATCGTCGTCGATGGCATTGCGAATCTTCCGCCAGTAGTGCTTGATCTCAAGCCTCATCACGTCCGCGAAGGGCTTGCGGACACCGACTTCGAAGAAGTGAGCGCGGCTCGCAGGGACGGACAAAGATCCTTCGACATCATCGAGACCGAAGCCCGCCGCGGCGCTGCTCAAGAGCAGGTTCTCCATCGGCGGGGGCTGGAAAATGCGGTCGTAGGAAGCATAGAACTGCAGGGCCGCTGCCGGGAGATAGTAGCTTGCCGCCAAGCGGGGACTTACGGCTCTGTCCGTGATCAAGAGACGGTAGTGGTCGAACCGAACGCCAAGGCTTGCCGCAAAGTTCCCGGCCCGAATATGATCCTGGATGAACAAGCTTGCATCCGTGTTTCTTTTCCGGCTTCGGAAATCAATATCGAACTCGGGAAGTTCGTCGGGTTCGGCCGACAAGAAGCGCTCTCGGATCCCGCTCACGCGCAGGTCCCCACCGATCTTCAGCGTGTGGAGTTCCTCTTCGAAGGTGAGGTCACCGGTGAGGGCTCCTTCTCGGAAGCCCCGGTCCTGCAGGACGAAAACCGGAGTTGAAAGCGTGTTGCTCCACAACTCGGAAGTCAGGTCACGAAGCATGCCTCGGATCGAAAGCAATGACCGGGCCGAGAATGCACCCTGGTAGTGGACCTGCCCCGCCGACTCGGTCGACTTCCGGTCTTGCCGCTGGCCGGCCTGCTGCTGAACCAAGTCGTTGGGTACGAGGAAGGAGGTTTGGTTTCTGCGAGCGTAGAAGGTCAATCGGTCACGTGAACCCAGATCGCGTGCGAAACGCAGGTTGGCGCCTTTGGAATGCCCTCGGTTCGTGAAGTTCTCTATCGAAGGAGGATCGAGGTATCGGTCCGTCAAACCTCCGAAGACTCCATAGGAGACTTCCGTTCGCTTCCTAGCGTACTGGTGTGACAACGCAGCGCCCCTCGACAAGTAGCTTCCGCTCTGCAGATCCGCTGTAAAGTGGTGGCCTTCCAAGTTGGTTCTTCGCGTATCGAGTGCGATCACACCACCCAGCCTGCGACCGTATTCTGCTGGAATTCCAGCCGTGAAGACGTTCACAGCTTCGAATTCACTGTTCTCGAAGGGGGGGGCGAACGCGATCGACCTGTTGTCGTACAGGGGCATTCCGTCTATCACGTATTGGGTGTCGTATTCAGAACCACGTGGATGCAGAACGGCATTGGCCTCGATCAACCAGCCCGGCATCGTCGTGACAACATCGACGGTACTCCGCCCCAGCGTCGTCCCGAGTGTCCGGTCGAGGGATTGACGACCGGCTCGCATGGGCACGGACGGTTGAAGCGGTTCGAACAGGGGTGCAGAGGCGCTTACCGTGACCTCCTCGGTCACGGGCGCCACCTTCAAGATCACCTTGATCGATTGGGGGACTGCGGATCGGAACTCGACTTGGCGTTCAAAGGCTTCGAACCCGGGATGGCGCACCGCAAGCCGGTAGACACCCGGTGGAACCCGGCGTAGTACGGCATTTCCTTCCAGGTCCGCTTCAGCCGTCGCGACGAATTCCGGACTTCTCGAGGCGAGTTCGATGCTCGCCAGGACCCCTTGGCCGCTCGGGTCCAGCACCTGGACCTCAAGCCGGCCGTCCATCCATTGCGAGAATCCAGCGGGGACGAGAACCATGGAGATCACAAGCGCCGCCGCTGCGATACATGGCTTTACCGATGAGAGGGATAATGCCGGCTTCACAACTTAGCTCCTTTGACGGAAGCGATCCCGAGGCTACTCCAGATCAGTTTGCCCGTTTGTGAGTGACCCGCTGAAAACATTCGGATCCCGGACCCAGGAGTGCAAAGCGCTGGTCAAAGCAAGGAGCCCCTCGTCATCCTGTCTTTGCCTGTCCTGACAGTGTAGCTGGAAATGTCGGGTGGACTATCTGCCAGCTTCTGCACACGTAGTACGGCAGGGCTCGGCCAAATTGTCATATGTCCGTTACATAAAGGCGCTACGATTTGTACTTGTGAAGTTGAAGATCCTCGTACTTTGCACCGGCAACTCCTGCCGCAGCCAGATGGCGGAGGGGCTGCTGAAGTCGTTCGATCCGCGCATCGAAGCGCACTCGGCCGGAACGAAGCCGGCGGATCAGGTGAACCCCCATGCGACCCGTGCCATGAAGGAGATCGGCCTCGATATCTCGGGTAGCCATCCCAAGACGGTTGACGGCTTTCTCAACGAAGAGATCGATTACGTCATCACGGTCTGCGGGGACGCCGACGAGAACTGTCCTGTTTTCCAAGGCAGCGTCGGGCGGAGGATGCACATCGGGTTTCCTGATCCGGCGGAAGCGACGGGCGCCGAGGAAGAAGTCCTTGGCGTTTTCCGGCAGTCGCGAGACGACATCAAAGCCAAGTTCCATGAACTCTACGAGTCGGAGTTGAAGCCGCAACTCGACGCGGCAGCTTGCCGCGCATTCTAGCCTGCATTTCTCACCACCCGACGGCCGGAGCACGCGAAAAAAGGCCGTGATTCGTGAAAACCATGGGCGGGGACTGGTTCGCTCCAGAAGAAATATCTGACGGCCGGCGAACCGTAAAGGCCATGTTTCGTGACCCGAGGGGTGAAGGAGGCGATTTGGCAAGTACGCCTGCGCGCGCCTTTTTCCTCCGCCCGGCTCGCGCCTCGTCCTGACACCCCTCTCACGCACTTCGTTTCGCCACGTGGTGAGAAAAGCAGGCTAGAGCCCCAGCAGATCCAATGTCGGGCTGTGGATCAGAGCGTCGATCTCTTCTTCGGTAAAGCGGGGAAGCCCCGTACCGTCGACCATGCGGTTGATATTGCGCAGGGACTCCAGCGTGGCTTCGGTCGTGGTAAACGGATAGTCGGTTCCATAGAGCAGCTTGTCCCAGACGCCGTATTCCTTGGCGAGCATCAGGCCGTTGAAGAACTGCCACGGCCGATAGTGCAGCGCCGAGATGTCGGAGTAGAAGTTCGGCTGCTTGCGGATCATCACGATCGTGTCTTCCATCCACGGATGACCCAGGTGGGCAATGATCATCTTCAGATCAGGGAACTGGAGCGCCACGTCTTCCAGCAGGATCGGCAGCGAGTATTTCAGTGGAGCCTTCGTCGGGAACGTTGTCCCCTGGTGAATCATGATCGGCAGTTTGTACGCTTCGCAGAACTCGTAGACGGGCATCATTCGGTTGTCCGTCGGATGGATGTTCTGGTAGATCGGGCCGAGCTTGACTCCCTTGAGACCCAGCTTCCTTCCGTGCTCCAAGGTGTCGCGCACCTTGTCCACCTGCGGATCAACCGCCGCGAATCCGATGACCTTCTCGGGATATCGATTCTGGTAATCCGCGATGTATTCATTGGGCGTCATGATGCCGGAGTGAGCAGCACGCATGCCGAAGACGATCACCTTGTCCACACCGTTCATGGCCGCCATGTGCCGTTCCGGCGGGACGTGCAGATCCATTTTCCTGCCTTTGGCGCGAGCATTGGCCTCCGCCACAAACCCCTCACTCACGTGCCCCGGACACTCCCAAATATGGCTATGGCAATCGACGATCATCACTCACCGTTCCTCGCTGGTACGCCCGCTTCCGGGCAAGGCACCTCATTGTATACTGCGGTGTGCCGTGGCCCAGCAGCCCGCACTTCCCGCCTTCGCCGATGGACATGAGTCATCCGGCAATGCAACCTGCAAAGGCAAGTCCCTCCACTTCTCCGGCAGCTATTGATCTTCCCCGGTTCGACGATCTCAGCCGCGCCATCAGCAGAGACCGGCGCTGTCTGCGGGGGCTGTTCCTGATTGAAAGCGGACATTCCGTGAGTGACAGCCCATTCCTGAATGTCAACAGCGCCGGATGCCGGGAGAACGGAGCAACATGACCGCATCTTTCTTTGCCGTTCAGGATCACGATCGTGAACTCTTCGACCGCGAGTTGAACGACTTCCTGCCCGAGCGCATCTTCGATGCCCATGCGCACCTTTACGCCAAGGAACACTTCCGCAACGGGGCGCCGGGCATCGTCGGCGAAGGACCCGAGTCCGTCGGCCTCGATGTCTACCTCAAGGCAATGGACGAACTGACTCCCGGACGCCGCTATTCCGGCCTCTTCTTCGGGTTTCCGCACGCGCAGCTCGACATGGAGGCGGCGAACAACTTCCTTGCCGCCGAGGTACGGGCCGACCCGCACTCACGCGCCCAGATGCTCATTCGACCCGGCATGGACACCGAATACGTACGAGAAACGGTGCGGCGCGATCAGTTCGCAGGCCTCAAGTGCTACCACGTTTGGGCTACCGAAAGGCCAACCTTTCAAGCCAAGGTGGAAAGCTTCCTACCTGAAGAGCATGTGCGCGTGGCCCACGAGGAAGGGCTTTCGATCACGCTCCACATGGTGCGTAATCGCGCCATGGCCGACCCGCTCAATCAGCAGACGATCCGCGCTTTCGCCGAGCGCTATCCGAACATGCGTTTCATCCTGGCGCATGCAGCACGCGGATTCAATCCGCACCATACCATCGAGGGCATCGGCGCGCTGCGAGGCCTTCGCAACGTCTGGTGTGACACGAGCGCCGTAACCGACGGCGGTGCGTTCGAGGCAATCATCGAGACGCTCGGACACGACAGGCTGCTCTACGGCGCAGACTTCCCCGTCACGCATGAACGGGGCCGTTGCGTCGCCATCGGCGATTCGTTCTTGTGGCTGTCGGAAAGCAACACCAATTTCGATACCGCTTACGCAGATCTTCGGCCGACTCTGGTCGGTTTGGAGTCCCTGCGAGTCCTGAAGACGGCCTGCCGCAACATGCGGCTCAGCGATTCGCAGATCGAAGACGTTTTCTGGAACAACGCCGCTTCGATGTATGAACTGAGCTAAGCCCATTTCTCACCACGCGGCGGTCGAAGCACACGATACGACCGCCAGGACTTCGTTGCACTTGCTTGCCGTGCTCAACGTACTGTTCAAGTACGCCTGCGCGCGCCAAGCGGCTCGCGCCTTTTTCCTCCGCCCGGCTTGCGCCTAGTCCTGACGGCCCTCTCACGCACTTCGCCTCGCCGCGTGGGGAGAAGCCTGCATTTCTCCCCAACGGCTTGGATTAAGCGCCGGGGCTTCGATGCGCATGTTGGCCGGCTTGTTGCCGACATCGATATCTACCCGCCGCTGGTTTCGATCACCCATCAGTTTCCGCACTGCCGACGGAAGCTTGGCCACTTCGTCCCAATCCCAATCCTCCACTTCGGCGAGCGGGCCCGCCCACGCCGGGCGGAAGGCCGCAGCCAACATCTCCCGCGGACGGTCGCCGCGATTCGGAAAATTCCCGTGAAAGACCTTGTAATTGAGAAATACGGCCGAGCCGGCCCTGGCAGTCACCATCACCTGCTCGGGATGTCCGTCATAGCGGTTATAGGGATTTCCCTCCGCATGCAATGACAGGTGTGAGCGCGGGATCACCCGAAACGGCGAAATATCCGGCGTAAGGTCGTCGAGATAGTAGAGGACCCGAATCATCACCGGACAAGTATGTTTCGCTCCGAAAATTGCGGACCCATAAGGCTGCCCGTCGGTATGGAAACTCACCCCCGGGTGTCCCGGCTCGGACCGTGCATAGTCGTAGCTCATCAGCACGAGATCATCACCGAAGACCTTGCGGAGAAACTCCGCCGTACGAGGATGCGCGATCAACTCCGTGATCGCGCCACCGCAAAACTGCACGGCCGGACAACCTCTCTGGCGCGGCGAGTAGTCTACCGCGCGGGTTTCGAGCCGCGCCGTTTCCGACTTGAGGCGTGCTACGCGCTCAGCCGAGAGCAAGTCGGGAATCACCAGATACCCCTCCATCTCGAGCTGCCGCAGTTGATCGCCGAAACCGAGCTTCGACCAATCTCGATCATCAAGGACGTATTCTTTGGTGGTCATTTCCGGACCTGCCTTTCGGGTCACGCGGCGAGACGAAATGCATGAGAAGGACGTCAGTACGAGTCACAAGCCGCTTGGAGTGCGGAAGTGTACTTGATCTTCCATCAAGAACAGCCGGCAAGCTCAACAAAGTCATGGCGCTCTTACCGCTCTATTCGGCCGTCAGGCGGGGTGGAAGACGGCTTCTTCCCTCCGCCACGCTCTCGAATTCGGGACACCAGCACCATTGAAACCGCGGCTGCCGCCAACCCAAATATGAAGCTTGCTGGGAAGCCCCAGATGTCCGCCAACCCTCCATGCACTGCTGGCGCAAAACTTGAAACGGGGGGAGCAAGCTGAACCAGAGCCAGATTCCGTGTTCCCGCTTCGGGGGAAGAGAGGACCGCGACGAAATTCGGGAAATACGTGCCACCCAGTTCGCCAGCGCCGATAAACCCGAACGCGAGCAAGTAAGCAAATCCCGGGATACCCCAGCCCCACAGAATGCCAACCGCCAGCAGCACCACCGACGTGAACGCGCTTGCGCGCAAGCCGTAGCGCAACGCGATCCAGCCGAGCAGGTAGCCGCCCATCGCCTTGCACCCGAACCGCAGCGCCATCATCACACCCGAGTAGTCCTGCGGGTCCACGCCGATCGCCTCCTTCGAATACAGCGAAAGGTTCGGGATGATCGCCAGCGTCAAATACCACAGCCAGTAACCCAACCATGCCAACCGTAACGAGGGGGAGGCCGCGAACTCCTTCACCGCAAGAACGAGATGCCCGAAGAACGGCTTTCGCGGCTCGTCCGCCAGCGGCGCAAGGTCGTAGCGAGTGCTGATGAACGCCACACTGGCGATACACGGTATCGCCGTCAAATACACCATCGCGAAGTCATAGGGAAACGCAAGCCACGTAAACTGCGGGCCGAGCACCCACTGTGCGAAGAGCGACCCGACCACGGCGGCCAGCGGCGTCAGGGTGAAGGTCCGCTTCAGCACTCGAATCCGCCCCTCCGATGTCGTGCCGCGCGTCAAGCACTGCAACTGAAAGATCATCGATGTCGAACCCGACAGTCCTTGAAACAAGCCTTGCAAGATCAGGGCACTGATACGAACCGACGTCGAAACGGGCAGCACCAGCGTCAAGAACACCAACGTCAGCACGATCGTCGTCATCACGTTGGCCCAAACAACGACTTGCCTCTCCAAGCGGTGGGGCGCCAGCCACGACATGATCAGCGGAGCGAACGAACCGAACTTGTACACCGCCAGTGGCAGATTCGCCAGCGTGGCGCTCGCCTCGAGCTGGTCGATGAGCGCCGCCTGCACAATCCCGATGTAGACGGCGGGCGCCGCAAAATAGATGAGAAGGTAGCTCACCAGAAAAATCCCACCGTTGAGGCGGGTCATCTCTTCTGTGATCCGGCTCGCGTAGGAATCCAGCCGTGTGGGGCTTGCCATGAAGGGTTCCGCCTACAAACTTCTCAACTCGCCTCGAGCCAATCGGGGTATTTCTCTTCCAGAATTCGCCGGCATTCATCGTAAGTGTGTTCCGGCAGCGACTCGTAAGGCGACAGCAGCCGCAACGGCATCGGCAAGCCGCCCAGCCGCACCCACAGCTTGTCGTAGGCCCCATCGATCCGCTCGTACTTCCTCACCGGCGCCGAGACGTCGTTCACCACCACAAGATATTCCTTGTGGAGACGAAAAAGCTTCTCGACTTGCCCCGTCACGGCATATTCGAACAACTGCTTGCTTTTCGACGGGAACGCCGGACCGTATGAGCTGAGCAGCGAACACTCCCCATACAACGTGCCGAAGGGAAACATCGCTTCGCCCAAGAAGTGCTGGATCTCCGGCGACTTCTCGATCAGGTCGATCGTCGTGTAATGGTTGGTCGCCGTGTTCTTGGTTGCCGCCAGGTTGGGCACGGCGTCGGCCAGCCTCCTGTAATCGTCACCCGTCAGCAAGCGCTTCGTCCGCGGCAGGTTGTAGTGCAGAAACCGGCAATCCGGATAAGCACCGCAGACATCCGTGAAGAACTTCATCACCTCGTGATCATTCAAGGCGCCCCAGGAAGGCATCGAAACCTGAAACGTGCGGAACCCAACATCGTAGGCATAAGAAAGCCGCTCAAGGATATTCGCCGTGGAGAGCCCAATGATCCCTACCTGCGGAAAGACACCGTCTTTCGCCGTCTCCTCGAAAAAAACGTCCACAATGCGGCGGAACCGAGGAGTATCGACCGCATACCCCTCGCCGGCAGTTCCGAAGACGTACAGGTTGTTGAAGCCAACACTCAGCGTTCGGCGGACCTCTTCACGGAACAGATCTTCCATGAACTCTTCTTGCTCCGTCCACGGAATCTCACAACTTACGAGCAGAGCCTGGTGGTATCTCATAGGGCTTTCTCCTTGGGGGCCGGTATCGCAGCTCGATCAGCTCATTGGCCAGTTCCCGGGATTCAGTATTCTCTCCTCGTTGATTTCCAGCTTTTGAATGCCGTAGATCTGATGACGTCCTAACGTCCCCTCTACGGCGAACCGCACTGCCTGCTCGACTTCTTCGACACAAGACGCCCCAACGAGAGCCGTGTGAACCCGCTCGTCGCTCAGCACATAGCGATACGCCAATTCGGGCAAGCCGTCCAATCCTTCCGGCGAGAGCTTTGCGGCTTCACTCACCGTTTCGCGCAAAGCCTCCAGCCCTTCAGGAAGATCCTCACAACGCCGCGTCAACGCGCCTTTCATCAACACCGACCGCGCCACAACACCAACATCCTTCTTCCGCGCCCGTTCCAGAACGTCCGTTTCCGGACGACGGTCGAGCATACTGTAAGCGATCTGCACGCAGTCGCACCACCCCGAATCGATCGCAACCCGCGCGCTTTCGGTCCCATAGACACTCGCACCGAAGAAACGAACGTGCTTAGCGCACTCCTCGCTCAAGATCTGCGGCACGTCGCAACGCCTTAGAATCTCGGGGCCCGAGGTATGCAGAAGCAAGACATCGACCCGGTCGGTCTGCAGGGCCTCCAGGCTCGCTTCGAGCGACAAACGGCAGTGTTCCCTCAACTCGGCGGTCGAAAGCTTCGCTTGCTTCTGGACCGGAATCTTGGTGGTGAGAACAAACTCGTCCCGCCGACCTTTGAGAGCGCGGCCGATGATCGCTTCGCTCTCCCCGTAGGCGCGGGCCGTGTCGAGATGATTCACACCGAGATCGAGAGCGGTATGGAGGATTCGCTTCGCCTCGGCCTCCGAGGGCCGCCGAGGTTTTCCCTCGGGTGCGATGCCGTAGTCCAGCCCGATCTCCACACAGCCCAACGAGATTTCCGAGACGTACAGGTGAGTGCGGCCCAGCTTCCTCTTGCGCAACCCCGGCGACGGGCTGTCTCCCGAGCTCATCCTTTGGAGCCCGTCCCCGCTTTGCCGGCTAATCGAGGAAGAACCGCCAGCGCGTTCCGGCAGGCAATCTTTTTGCGAGCCTCCTCGGATATGTCGAGGGTTTCGAGCAGTCTCGAGAACGCGGCCGGCACGTACAGCGGAGCGTCGGTTCCGAAACAGATCCTGTCCTCACCGACGGCATCGAGAAGTCCTTCCACGGCACCCGTCGTGAATGCCCGCAACGTCCCCATGTCAAACCAGACATTTTCGAGCGGCTTGTCGACCCAGGCGTCGATCGAGCGCTCCCGGATACCCAGCACGCCCACTCCCAGGTGAGCCGCAATGAAGCGCACGCCGGGAAACCGCGACGCCAGTTCCAGGTACTTGTCGATCGGCACTTGCGACGTCTCATTGCCGACATGGCTCAAAACCGAGAGCCCCGACGGCGCGACAACTTCATCCATCAGACGCATGACCGCCGAAGATGTCACGTCGTACTGCCCCAGCGCCGGGTGCAGTTTGACGCCGACGACATCGGGGTTCGACACACCCTCGTTGACCCAATGCTCCGATGATGCCCGATGGTGCGGATGCGCAACGACCATCGCACTCAACATCTCATGCCGCTCCACCTCGCCGAGCGTGTAGGCGTTCCCGATATCGATCCCGCCATAGCAGGCCTCGATCGAGAAGGCGACCGCGTGTGTCACGCCCGCTTGCCTCAACAGTGCGCACAGCCGCTCGCCATCGGCGCTCATCGAGCCACGAAAGCTCTGCCCGAGGTGGCAATGCACGTCAACGAGCGTTTGCATGGAGCCTCATTATGAACCGTCCATCCAAGAAAGACAGCCCGATGGCTATGCGGCATAATAGCGGGAATGACCAAGAGCCGTGTTCTCGCCAAACTCCGTGACGGTGACTTCGTCAAGGTCGCCGGCATCAGCCGCGTCATGCATCCCTGGCTAGCCGAGACGGTCGGCCGCATTGGATACGATTGCATCTGGCTCGACCTGGAGCACCGTCCCTGGGGATACGACGCCATCGACCCCATTTCGCTCGCTTGCCGCTCAACGGGTATCGACCTGATGGCGCGGATCCACAAAGCGGGCTACGGTGACCCCATGCGAGCTTTGGAGTTCGGAGCGAACGGACTTATGGTTCCTCACATCCGCAGCGCGCAAGAAGCTCGGCAGTGGGTGGAATGGTCGCGTTTCCCGCCGCTCGGCAAGCGCGGCATGGACGGAGCAGGCGCCGATGCCGACTACGCGCTCGCCAATCCCAGGGAATACCTGGAGCACGTCGCGCAGGAAGTCTTTCTCGTATTCCAGATCGAGGACAAGGAGGCTGTCGAGGCCATCGACGAGATCGCCGACATCGAAGGCTTCGACGTTTTCTTCGTCGGCATGGGCGATCTCAGTCTCAGCTACGGGGTACCATTCGACTTCGGCAACCCGATCTTGCAAGAGGCCCTCGAACGCGTCGCCGAGGCCGCCCGTAAAACCGGACGCTGGTGGGGCACGCCCACCGGCACTCCCGAGCACGCCCAGCGGATCATCAACCTAGGCGGCCGCATGATCACCGCCGGCGGCGACCACATGGCCCTGCTCAAAGGCTTCCAGAAATCTTTCGAAGACTTCTCAAGCGTACGGTTGCCCGGTTAGACCGCCGGCCAAGAACGCGAAAAAGGCCGTGATTCGTGACCCGAGGGGTGAAGGAGGCGATTCTGCAAGTACGCCTGCGCGCGCCTTTTTCCTCCGCCCGGCTTGCGCCTCGTCCTGACGGCCGTCTCACGCACTTCGCCTCGTCGCGCACTGAGAACTACAGGCTATGTCTCGATGCGGCGCGTCTCTTCGACCAGATCCGGAACACCGATGCGATAGACCGCCGGCAGCCCTTCGCGATCACTCACGAAATAGATCAACTGGCTGTCCGGAGAAAAAACGGGTTCCGGGGCAGACGCCCACGGATCGTCGCGGGCCGTTCCCGCCAGAGGGTAGGCCTTGCCGGTCGAGGCGTGCTCACATACCGTGATCTCGCGCTGCAGACGGCTGAACAGGAGGTAAATATTAGGCCCCGCCAAGCTGCGGCTCGCCCCCACGATGACCGAGTTGTCGCGATTCGCGCTCAACCAGCCGAAACGCGTGCAGCGCGAAACGATCCGCTCCTTGCCCGTGTTGACATCGATACATCGCACCGTGGCCCTGCGTCCCGTCTCATCCGGATAGAAGACATAGCAAACCTCGCTGCCGTACCCGGACCAGTATTCATGCCCTAACTGCTCTGCCGCTTTGCGGGGACGCAGATTCCTCGGGCCATCCGAACCCGGGCGCATTAGCCACAACCGCGCGTCCACCATGCCCCAAGGGCCTTCATGGCAATACAGAACATCATTGCTCCTCGGGCGAAACTGAGGATGGGCTATCCATGCGTTTACCCCTACCAACAGGCGAGCCCTCCCCAGACGGAGGTCCACTAGCTGAATCCGGCAGCGCGGCTTTTGGGAGAACTGCCGTTCGAAGCCCGTCACCCAATCCTCCTCACGCATCTCGACGACAGCGGCGTATCGATCCCGGTCAGATACAGCCAGATGCCCTGTCATTCGCCAACCGGACTCGGTCTGATAAATCCTGCGCTCACGGCCTCTCTTCGCGGACGTTCGCTTCAACTCGTTCCCTTGAAGAAAGTAGAAGTTCTTTTCTCTACGGTCGAGCGCCGGCGAATAAGGATGGACACCCGGCCCACTTGTGAGTTGCACCATGTCCGCCTTCGGAAGATTCAAGCGGAAGATCTGCCGCAAACCCGTGCGCTCCCCGGCCACCAAGGCAAAGGAGTTGGACCGCGACAGAAATCGATGGTGATAGTGAGGCAGGTGATGCAGATGGCCGGGAGGGGTAAGGCGGTACGTGAGCCGCTCAGTCAGGGGATCGGGCGACACCGAAACCAAGCCGTCAAAGCGGGCTGCCCGTCCCGAGGACTGGCGTTGGGCAGAGGCCAACAGCGGCGCTGCAGTGGACAAAAACGCTCTGCGACTCAGCGTTTTCATCAATCAGTAATCCTATCACCAAGCCTTAACAGCCCGTGTCAAAAGTCACGCGGGCGGCGTTACGCGCCCCGAGGCCGATTGCGTAACGACTAGCCGTTCCAGGAACGTGGCGCCGCGCTCTCCGCGCAGCCGAGAGGGAGTGGCGCGTAACCCTTTGGGCGACGGACGTTTGCGCTCGTCGGCTTTGTCGTTCGTCGGAGGAGATCACCCGGATCGCCATCCTCCTCACTTCGCGCCGAGCGACCGCAGGAGCCCGCCGCGCCTTCCACGGGACTTTTGACACGGGCTGTTAACCTGCATTTCTCAACACCCGACGGCCGAAGCATGCGGAAAAGACCGTGATTCGTGTTTCGTGTCTCGTGATTCGTGAAAACCATGGGCTGGCGCCTAGCTCGCTCCATAAAAAATGTCTGATGTCCGGTGAACCGGAGAGGCCGTGTTTCGTGACCCGAGGGGTTAACCTGCATTTCTCACCACCCGACGGTCGAAGCACACGATACGACCGCCAGGACTTCGTTGAGCTTGCTTGCCGTGCTCAACGTACAGTTCAAGTACGCCTGCGCGCGCCTTTTTCCTCCGCCCAGCTCGCGCCTCTCCCTGACGGCCCTCTCACGCACTTCAGCCCGCGGGGTGGTGAGAAAGGCAGGCCAAAAATCCGGCAGGGCGGCTTGTCAGGCGACGGCGGCAGAGTATCTCAGTTGATGATCCGGAGCGGGTTCGGGATGCTTACCGGAGGTTCCAGCTCAGACATTGCAGGTTTGCGGCCGGTGATCATGAGTGCGCCCTCTTTTTGGAAGGCCTCCTTCTCTTCTCGCGAGCGCCAATGAACGTCCGGCATGAAGTCGGCGGGGACAGGTGTGTCGTCCGGGATGCGATCGGCCTCGACGTTCTCGAAACCCGTCAATGTGAAGAACTCCTTCCATTCATCCGCCGAGCGGAGATGGATATCTGCCGGAACGTGCTCTTTCCAGTGGTGAGAGTAGGGGTTTTCGGCATAGAACCACATCAGGATGAAGACCCTGCCACCCCAAGCCGCGACGCGAAAGATCTCTCGAACGGCTGATTCGGGCGAATGCCAGTAGTAGGCCGATTCAATACTGAGAACACGCGTGAAGTAGTCCTCGGCCCAAGGGATCTCCTCGGCGGAGCCGGGAGCGAAGAGGACGTTGTGGCAGTCGATCGATCGGGCGCGCGCCGCAGCGATCATCTCATCGGCAAGATCAATGCCGACGACGGCGCCCTCCGGCGAGCGAACCGAAAGAAGTCGCGCCGCCCAACCCTCACCGCAGCCGATTTCGAGAATGCGGTCGTCGGACTGCAGATCCATACGGTCGATCAACTGTTTCGTGACAGGGGCGTGCCACGTCTCCATCTCGACGATCTGACCGGATGCCGACCAGTGGTTGAATTGCCGGCGAATGCGCTCTTCGTGCTGGAGCCGCGCCTGTTGACTTGGAGGGACCATGGAGGGGTGTGTCTAGGGGTCAGGGTAACCGCTCATGCTAACAACCGGTCGCCGGGTCTAGCCTGCATTTCTCACCACCCGACGGCCGAAGCACGCCATACGACCGCCAGGACTTCGTTGCGCTTGGCTTGCCGTGCTCAACGTACTGTTCAAGTACGCCTGCGCGCGCCAAGCGGCGCGCGCCTCGTCCTGACGGCCCTCTCACGCACTTCACCTCGCCGCGTGGTGAGAAATGCAGGCTAGCCTACGTGGGGAGACAGGCAGGCTAGGCATGCATCGCTTCGAGGGCTGCCCTGAGTGTCTCGCGCGCTGCGGCGGAGCGGGGGGTGTCGTCTACAGGCAAGATGGGGCGCTCTTCGAGTTCGTCGTTGGGGATATCGAACAAATGCTCTGTTTCTTCGTAGAGCTTGTAACGCTTGTCGCGGGCAAAGCGGACCAGCTTGTAACGCTCCTTGCCGTGTCCCGGAAGAGGATCGTAGTGAAACATCACCCAATCGCGCGGATCACCGGATTCGCCCTTGAGTTGCGGTAGAAAGCTGCGGCCATCGAGGGTCATGCCGGGGAGAGCGTCAGCGCCGGTGGCTTCGAGAATCGTTGGAATGAAATCGGTCGAGTCGATCAAATCGTCGTTGACGCCGCCCTCGGGGATTACGCCCTTCCAACTTGCGATCAAGGGCACGCGGGTGCCGGCATCGGTGGTGTTTCCCTTCCCGCCTCGAATCACCTTTTCGCCCAGGAGCGACTCGATCTCGCGCGGAGTGCCGTTGTCGGAATAGTAGAGGATCAGGGTGTTTTCAGCGATGCCGAGTTCTTCAACCTTGTCGACGATGCGGCCGATGGTATAGTCCATGTATTCGACCATGTCGGCGTAATACTTCCTGTCGCGCTCGAGACGGTCACCCTCGGCCCAGACACTGCTGTGCGGCGTCGGGTTGAAAGGTCCGTGCGGCAAGGCCATGGGGTAATAGACAAAGAAGGGTTCGCCGGCAGCGGACTGACGTTCCATGAAGTCGTTGATGTAGCCGGTGTAGACTTCCGGACCGTATTTGCCGTCGTAGGTCCGCAGCTCGCCATTGTCGAGGACGACGGGATTGGCGTAACGCGAGCCTTTGTCTTCGGTGTGGAGGGAATGCCATAGGAAGTACTCATCGAAGCCGGCATCCTCAGGATGCATGCCCTTGCCGCGCCATTCGGGCTCAAAGTCGGGCGGGTTGTAGCTGTACAGCTGCCACTTCCCCGAGATACAGGTTCTGTAGCCCGCCGCGCCCATCATGTGGCCGAACGTTGTCTCGCCCGGCGGCATGATGCCGAAGGCCTGCCAATTTCGGAAGTTGTACGCACCGGTCATGATCTGCAGGCGTGTCGGCGTGCAGAGAGGCTGCGAATAGGCGTGACTGAAGCGCATGCCGGCATCGGTGAGGGCATCAAGACGCGGCGTTTTGTAAGACGCGCCGCCGTAGCAGCCGAGGCACTCGTAGCCGAGGTCGTCCGCCATGATGAGGACGATGTTGGGACGCTTCGCAGTGGCGGGCCGGCCGCCTTCGTCGCCGGAAGGGCCGCAACCCATGACGAGTCCGGCGGAGGCGGCGGCGGTGGAGCGAAGAAAGTTACGTCGGGAGGGGGTGGCTCGGTCCATATTCATCGAGTTGACCATACCATGAGCGCATGAAAAAGCCCCGTCGTCCTTCCCACTGACAGCGGACAGCGCTTGCTGATTGCAGCAAGCCCGGATGTACTCCTACACGCATTCCCCCGACATCATCCGGAGCAAAAGGGGGAGAGCTTCGATCAGATATCCGTAAGGTGTTCAAGGCGGCCGGTCGAGTCGCCGATCGCCTCGGGATGCACGCCCATGCGGTCGAGCAGGGTGAGATAGAGATTCGCCATCGGCGTCTCGGTGTCGTAGCTCAGGTGGCGTCCTGGGTGGAGCCCTCCCGCAGCGCGGCCGGCGACGAGGACCGGCAGATCGTGATGCGTGTGCTTGTTACCGTCGGCCAAGCCGCTGCCGTAGACGACGATCGAGTGATCAAGCAGCGTGCCGTCGCCCTCTTGAATCGAGTCGAGCCGCTTGAGGAAGTAGGAGAACAACTCCATGTGGTAGCGGTTGATCTTGCTGATCTTGCGGATCTTCTCTTCGTCGTTGCGGTGATGCGTCAGACCATGATGTCCGCCCGGAACGCCGATCTCACGGTAGGTACGATTGCTTCCTTCCCGGGCCAACATGAAGGTCGCGATGCGGGTTTGGTCCGTCTGGAAAGCGACGACTTGCAAGTCGAACATCAACTTGGCGTGCTCGGCGAAATCGACGGGGACCCCGGACGGACGATCCATCGAGGGCGTGGTCCGAGCAGCGGCAGCCTCGCCGGCTTCGATCCGCTTCTCGATCTCGCGGACGCCCGTGAGATACTCGTCCAGCTTACGTCGATCCGTGGGGCCGAGTTCCGACTGCAGCTTGCGGGTATCGTGTTGCACGAAATCCAGGATGCTCTTCTCGTAGCGCTTGCGTTTCGCTAGCGCGACCGGATCGTCGCTGTCCCCCGGTCGCCCAAACAGTCGTTCGAAGACAAGCCTCGGGTTGACCTCGGGCGGCATCGGCGTGGTTTCGCTTCGCCACGAAATGCTGTTGCTGTAGGCGCAGCTATAACCAGAGTCACAGTTGCCCGCCAAGCGGCCATGCTCGACGCCGAGTTCGATAGAAGCAAAGCGGGTCCGACCGCCGAGCAACTCGGCGGCAACTTGATCTACGGAGATCCCGTTGCGAATATCGGCGCCATCGGTTTTCTTCGGATGAACACCGGTCAAGAACGAGGCGGCCGCTCGCGCGTGATCGCCTGGACCATCACCCAGGGCCCGTCCGTTGTTGTGCGTCAGGCCGGAGAGAAGCATCACATCGCCTCGGAACTCGGAGATCGGCTCCAGGATACTCGGCAATGCCTTCAGAGCACCTGCGGCCGCAGGCGTCCAGTCCTCCATGATGATGCCGTTGGGAACGTAGGAGAACGCCATACGAACAGGAATCCGATTGCCAAGCCGGCTTGGAGTGGCCGAGAAGGCGGGATTCATCGCGTCGAGAAACGGAAGCGCAACGGTGGTCCCGATACCTCGCAGCAGGGTTCGCCTAGAAAGCTGCACTCTTCGAATCATGACATGCCTCCTTCTCCGCGCCGCATCCGGAACGGCTTACTCTTGACAATCTCGTAGATCAACCGCGAAAAACGGTAGTTATTCCGGGCCAGATTCCTGACGATCTCATCGACCACCGGTCTATCGTAGCTCTGCAGGCCACGTCCCAAGGCGTAGGTTAGCATTTTCTCCGTCAGGCAGCGAGCAAAATCGTCAAGCTGATTCTTGAGAATCGCTTTGAGCTGGGCTGGTCCGGCAAAGGACTCTCCACTCGGAAGCACACCGGAAACATCCAGGGGGAGATCGCCTTCGTGCGTGCGCCAGCGCCCGACAGGGTCGTAGTTCTCCATACCGAAGCCGAGGGCGTCCATCTTTTCGTGACAGACCGCGCAAGCCGGATTCGCGCGGTGCTGTTCGAGCTGCTGGCGTAGAGTTCCGTTGAACGCATCCGTCTCTTCCAGTTCCGGAACGTCGTCGGGAGGGGGCGGGGGTGGTGCGCCGAGAATGTTGTCCAGGAGCCACTTGCCTCGCAACACGGGGGAAGTACGAGTCGGATAGGAGGACAGCAGCAGCACGCTCGCTTGGGTTACGATGCCGCTCCGCTGATCCCCGTTCAGAACCACTCTGCGGAAATGGGGACCCTCGACGCCGGAGATTCCATAGTGGCTCGCCAGCTTCTCATTCAGAAAAGTGAACCGGCCATCGAGAAAGTCGCCGATACCCCGGTCTTCGCGAAGGACGGTCTCGAAAAACAACTCCGTTTCGGTGCGCATCGCGGAGCCAAGCTCGTCATCGAACTGCGGGAACAGGTCGGGATCAGGCGCAGCCAGCTTGATGTTGCGCAATTCGAGCCATTGCCCGGCAAAGTTTTCGATGAGCGCTTGCGAGCGGGAGTCGGCCAGCATGCGCGTGACCTCTTCCTCGAGGATGCCCGGATCGCTCAACTCGAGATTCGTCGCGCGCTCGATCAGACGTTCGTCCGGCATGCTGCTCCAGAGGTAATACGAGAGGCGTGACGCCAACTCGTAAGGGTCCACGGCGTGAACGGCTTCCGGGTCATTGGGGTCCGGGTCACGCTCGATCCGGAACAGGAAGTGCGGGGAGACGAGGACAGCCTGCAGCACAACCTTCATGCCTTGCTCGACCGAGTCACCGTTCCTTTGGGCGAGATCGACCAATCGCTTCAGCGAGTCGATCTCTTCTTGCGAGACGGGACGCCGATAGGCGCGCCGCGCGAGGTTTTCGATCATTCTCTCGACGCAGCCCGGAGGATAGCGTCCTAGATCGAGATCTCCGCAGTTGAAGACTTTCCGGTGGCTTTCGGTGAGCGGAGGCAGCCGGGTGTTGAACGGGCCGCGAATCTCAAAGAAGTCGCCGAAGGCCATGCGGCGGCGCTTCTTGTAGCGTTCGGCATCGTGGTCGGGGATCTGAGTGACGTCAACCAGAAAGCGGGCTGCCAGCTTGTGAGCCCCCCTTGGGAGCGTGACGGTGACCTCGGTCGGCGCCTTGTTGTAGTACTGCGATTGAATACTGAAGACCTCGATGTGCTCGCCGTCGATGGTGAACTCGTAGGGCAATGGTTCCGGCTGAGCCGGTTCGGGGTTCTCCGGAGTGGGCATCGGCTGTTGGCGGCGGTCAATGGCGCGAACCCAGATCGTGTAGTCGGCGTCTCTAGGAAAGTCATGCGTGACCTCCATCGCGCCCTCTGGCGAATACTCGATCAGCCCCTTGTCATGCTCGATTCTCGGCGCCAGATACTTCTCCAGCGACGGCTCGAGAGGTCGCTCGGCGACGATCGCCTTGTCAGCAACGGCTTCGGCCGCGGCCATGTATTTCTCCATCAAGACCGGGGAGATCGACAAGACGTCGCCGATATTGTCGAAGCCGTAGCCGGAATCATCAGCGGGAAAATCGTCGGCAGGCCGGAAATCAATTCCCAGCAGGTCACGCACCGTATTGTTGTATTCCTGGCGGTTCAGGCGGCGGACGGTAACGCGTCCCGGGTCATCTTCGCGGTGCGTTTCCTTCTCCTGGCGCCTTGCAAGCCACTGGATGACCTTGTCGATATCGGCTCGCGGGGGCCGGGGACGACCCTTGGGCGGCATCATGCCGGCGCGAAGCATGCCGGCGGCCTTCTCCCAGATCCGCGGGTTGCTCATCAGCGCGGCCTCGGGGTCGTTATATGTTTCGAAGTCAATGCCGCCCGTGCGGAGCTCGGCATTGTGGCAGGCAACGCAATGAGATTGGAGAAAGGACCTTACGTGTGCGCTGAAATCGGCTTTTGAAGTACTGTCCGTGACGGCCGCCATCACGGCAGGAGCCCAGAACGCAGCCAACAACCACGGCGCGCCGGCAAGCACGGTCCGGAGCCTGCACCACATGGAGAAGAAAATTATGCCCGGGATCGAGGTTGCCCGGCTAGCCTGCATTTCTCACCACCCGACGGTCGAAGCACACGATACGACCGCAATGACTTCGTTGCGCTTGCTTGCCGTGCTCAATGTACGATCAAGTACACCTGCGCGCGCCAAGCGGCTCGCGCCTCGTCCTGACGGCCCTCTCACCCACTTCGCCTCGCCACGTGGTGAGAAAGGCAGGCTTGCTTCAAGGCTAAAGGCGAGATGGCGAAACTGTCAAGAAAAGACGGCCCGCGGGACCGGCTTCCCATCAAATCACCTTGCAGGCCTCGAGCAGCGCCTCGTGGGTGATGAGATCGTGTTCAATCGAGTACGTGGGCCGGGCTCCCTGGCGGATAACCCGGGACAACTCGGAGAAGTCTCCCACGAAAGGCGGCCCTTGCGGGCGCGGCATCTCGATCTTCTGGAAACCCGCTTTGTAAGGGCCGGCGGACTCTTCGAGATCGACCATCAGACGGTACGGCGAGAACGGCCGTACCGTTGCGGTGCCGTTCGTACCGAGGATTTCAAAGGTGCGGTAGTTTCCACCGTTGGGCTGCTGAGCGGCCACGTACACCTCGGCCATGGCGCGCTCGAATTCGAAGACCGCCATGGTGTTGTCTTCCAGCGCATCGTTGATCGGAGCATCGTGGCGCATCCAGCTTGTGATCGTCTTCGGCTTGCCGAGCACCTCGACGATGCGGTCGATCATATGGCAACCCAGCTCGAACATCATGCCGCCGCGGAAGGCAGCGAGTTCTTCTCGGGTTTCCCGTGAGATCGGCTTGTTGATCGTCGCTCTCACCATATAGACGTCACCGAGCCAGCCCTTGCGAAACGCTTCGATCGCCGCCTGCATCGCCGGATGGTAGCGCCACTGATAGCCCATCTGGACGATCTTGCCTCGGCTCTTCGCGTTGGAGAACAGTTTCCGAAGTCCGTCGAGGTCAACGCCCGGGGGCTTGTCGAGATGCACCCACTTGCCGGCATCGACCGCAGACGAGGCGTAAGAAAGGTTTTCCTGCACTCTCGACTCGACGACGACCAACTCGATCGACGCGTCATGGAGGACTTCCTCCCGCGAGAGCCAGCGAACGCCGTGAAACACTTCGTGGTCACGGGATTGGCGCTCATCCGGCTCGCAGATGCCGACCAGCTCGAATTGCTCCATTTCCCGGACGGCCTGCACCTTGCCCCGTGCGTGGGCATGGCCGATTCCGTAGACCGCCGTGCGGATCTTCTTCTGTGTCGAGGCCGCCTGCAAGGCGCCGGCTGCCGAGGCGGAGAGAAATCCTCGCCGTGTCAGGGAGTAACCTTCGCGCGTATCCATGGCGTTCGAATTCTAGCATTGGGCGGGCTGGTCGAGGCTTGGACTGAAGCGCTTGCAGGCTGCCGTCAGGCCAGCGCCCTATCAAATCTCCCCTGTCGCCGATCGTGGCGAAAAGGAGAATCCGACGTTGCACATCATCGAGAAGATCCGCGGCCGTTTGACAAGGCGAGCGCGCCAGCCTGCATTTCTCACCACCCGACGGGCAAAGCACGCAATACGACCACCATGACTTCGTTGCGCTTGCTTGCCGTGCTCAACGTGCTGTCAAGTACGCCTGCGCGCGCCAAGCGGCTCGCGCCTTTTTCCTCCGCCCGGCTTGCGCCTAGTCCTGACGGCCCTCTCACCCACTTCGCCTCGCCACGTGGTGAGACATGCAGGCCAGTGGGAGCGGAAATCGCCCCGCCGGGGGGGCAATAGCGTATGATGGAAGTATTCCCGCCGGGGTTGTCCACCCGTTTTCTTGTCCTTCGACGATCGATAGTTTCCGCTGACCCGGTAGAGGTCAGCCCAACAGGGATGTCTTTGCACACAAGCGGCTCGGCGCCGTTCTCCGTCATGGCGCCACCAGCCGAAACGAATAGCGCGGCCGGCATGCGCAAGCCCGTACCGATCACTGACGCTGCCGCCGTCTTGGCAGTGGCGGAATCGTTATCGCGAGAGAAGATCATCGCGTTCGACACGGAGTTTCTGCGAGAGAGAACTTTCTATCCCCGGTTGGGCCTGCTCCAATTCGCCGACCGCCAGAACGCCTGGCTCGTCGACCCACTGGCGCTCTCTCCGGGAGACCTCGAACCCCTGTTCGGCGTCCTGACCGACACGAAGATCCTCAAAGCCGCCCACGCGGCCGAGCAAGATCAGGAATGCCTGCATCACGCCTACGGAATCCTGGCAGAGCCGCTACTCGATACGGCCATCGCGGCGGCGCTCACGGGTTCGGGTGATCAAATCGGTCTGGGGCCGCTACTGCGCAAGCTGCTGGACATCCAATTGCCCAAGGGCCACACCCGGACCAATTGGACAAAACGTCCGCTGCCGCCTGCGATGGCGGAATATGCCGTCGGAGACGTGAAGCACCTGGTGCGGGCCGCCGACCTGCTTCTGGCCGACCTCGACAAGGCCGGACGGCGAGAATGGGCCATGACCCTCTCAGCCGCTCTGGCCGACCCCCGCCGTTACGAGCCGGACCCGGATGCAATCGCGTCTCGCATCGCATCGGGCCGCAGTGCGGGCTCAGTGACGTATGCCGTGCTCCGCGAACTCGTCCGCTGGAGGGAAAACAAGGTCCGAAGATCCGATATCCCCCGCCGCTGGGTCGCCGAAGACAGCGTTCTACTCAGTCTCGCCAAGGCGAGGCCGGCGAACCTTGAAGACCTGTCGCATTTCCGAGGGTTCGGAGCCAAATTGCTCCAGAGAGAGGGCCCAGCGATTCTCGATGCGATCCAGCGTGGAAAAGACCTGCCCCCGGAAAACCGTCCGACGCCACCGCGCAAGAAGCAACCAGACGCCGACGAGGCGCCCGCCGTCTCCGTCCTGAAGTGCTTGCTGAACCTGCTGGCGCGAGAACACAAAGTACCGGCCCGCTACGTGATCGAGCCGGATGACGTGATCAAACTTCTGCGGGGCCGCTTCCGGAGCGTCGGCGAGCTTGCCGATTCAGGCTTGCTGAAGCCGGGGGTCCCCGAAGAGATCGGGGAAGCACTGATGGAAGTGCTAAACGGCCGTCAAGCACTTACTTTCACGAAAGGCCGCGTGCAGTACATCGAAGTTTCCACGGGCCAGACCACACGCCAGACGCTATCGCGACACTGACCTGCATTTATCACCACATGGTGATAAATGCAGGTCAATCCGCCTTTTCCCCACACGGTGAGAGAGACCGGCTAGAATCACCTCTTGGCGCCGGCGTGCGGCGGCGTTGGAGGTTCTCATGGTTTTCGGAAAGTCCGGGATTCGACCGGCAGGTTGTCTCGCCGCCAGTGTTCTGGCGATTCTGCAGTTGTCCGGATGTGCGGGCCAGCCGCCCTCGCAGGAGGCGCTGGAAACGGAATTCGAAGAATCACTGTCCGGGGCTGTTCTCGAAGGCTCCTTCACCATCAACGGACGCGAGTCCGAGCCGCTACGCACGGAACGCTATGAGATCAACAGCGTCACCAAAATTGCCGGCAGCCTCTGGACCATCAACACCCGTATTCAGTACGGCAGCCGCGATGTGACCGTGCCGGTACCGGTGACGGTCGAGTGGGCCGGCGACACGCCGGTGGTGAGCCTCACCGACACGGCAATCCCCGGACTCGGCACGTTCTCAGCGCGTGTGCTCTTCTATCGCGGACAATACGCCGGCACCTGGAGCCATGGAGACACCATCGGCAACCAGTTCGGCCGCATCATCAAGAAACCGCCGGAATCCTAAAGCTGCGGTGCAGGCGACTGCTCCCGCAGAACCCGCCAGCAGTGTGCCGCCCCTGACGGGCGAATACTTATAATGAGTCCTCCTTGAGAGCTTGCGGATCGCATCAGTAATCCGTCAGCGAGCTCTTGCAGGACGATCGGCGGACCTCCCATGGCCAAGTTTCTTCTCGGCATCCTTACCGGCATTCTGCTCACGTTCTTCATGGCGGTCTTCGTGGTGGCGCTGATCGCCTCGCTCAGCCCGGGTCAGCCATCCATTCAGAAGGACTCCATTCTCACGATGCGCCTCCGAGGCGACATCCCCGAACACGCCGCGAGCGAATTCAGCATTCAATGGCTTCGCCACGGACCTCCTCCGACTCTCCTGGATCTCCGGAACGCTCTCAAGGAAGCCGCAGACGACGAACGCATCTCCGCTCTGGTGCTGGAGAGCGGTGGCCTCGGGACGGGATGGGCGAAGGCTCAGGAAATCCGATACGGCATCGAGAATTTCAAGAAGTCGGGCAAGCCTGTCGTCGCCCTGTTGGACAACGCCGGCACGATCGACTATTTCGTCTCCAGCAGCGCCGACGAAATATTCATGGTCCCCGAAGCCATTCTCGACATGAAGGGCCTGCGCGCCGAGGTGAGCTTCTACGCCGACACTCTCGAGAAGCTGGGCATCGAAGCTGAGGTGGAGCGCATCGGCAAGTACAAGAGCGCCGCGGAGCCGTTCTCCCGTTCGTCGATGTCCGACGAGTATCGCGAGGTCGTCAATTCCGTGCTGGACGACCTGTATACGAGATTCATCGCAACGGTAGCGAAGTCGCGGGAAAAGCCGGACGACGCCTTCCGCGCCTTGCTGGACGAGGGGCCGTTTCTTTCATCAGACGCCGTCGAGGCAGGACTCATCGACGGGTTGAAGTACGAAGATCAGTTCAGAGATTACGTCAAGGAAAAGCTGGAACAAGAGGAGTGGCGGGAAGTTACGTTCTCGACCTACCGGAAGCCTTTGGAGAGCGCCACCGGCTTCGGAGGCGGCGACCAGATCGCGGTCGTCTACGCAGTCGGTGACATCATGTCGGGCAACAGTGAAGTCGACCCCTTTCTTGACGCACGGATTCTGGGCGACGAGAGCTTCGCAAAAACCCTGCGCGAGGTGCGGGAGAAGGACGACGTCAAGGCGGTCATCCTACGGGTGAACTCTCCGGGCGGGGACGCTTTCGCTTCGGACCGCATGTGGAGAGAAGTGAATCTGCTGCGGGAGAAAAAGCCTCTGGTGGTATCGATGTCGAACGTGGCGGCGTCGGGGGGGTATTACATCTCGATGGCCCAAGCTCCGGTGGTGGCTTATCCGGGCACGTTCACCGGCTCGATCGGCGTCATCTACGGCAAGATGAACTTGCGAGGTCTTTATGACAAGATCGGCGTAAAAAAAGAGATTCTCACGCGGGGTCGTTTCGCCGCCATCGATAGCGACTACCGCCCTCTCACAAGGGAAGAACGCGCGAAGCTGCGGCACGAAATCCAGGCGGTGTACAAGACTTTCGTGCAGAAAGTGGCCGACTCACGGGAGCGCTCATGGGACGAGATTGACAAGGTCGCGCAAGGGCGGGTCTGGGTCGGCAATCAGGCATACGAAAAGGGGCTGGTCGACGAACTCGGCGGTTTCGATCGGGCCATCGAGCTGGCGCAGCAAGCAGCCGAACTGCAGGACGGAGAGTACCGTCTGGTTCCCTACCCTGCTCCCCAGCAACTGATCGAGGCCCTTTTCGATATAGACAGATTTGCCTGGAAGGGTTCACTCCGACTGCCTTCGAACTTGAACACGAAGCGCCTCGCACTCTCTCCATCCCTGATCGAGGGTGGTGTTCTGCGTCTCGCCCCTTACACGATCACTGTCCAGTAGTTCAGCGAAAGATCCAACAAGAAGGCCGGCGAAACGGCCGTTCCGTACTGTTCAGACCGAACAGGGGACGGCAAACCCCGTTAGCGCAACTCACCGTCAACAAGGTGGATGAGAGCCTCCATCAGGAGGCGGCGTTCCTGTAAGAGGGCAATGCCCCGGAGCTAGCCTGCATTTCTCACCACCCGACGGTCGAAGCACGCCATACGACCGCCATGACTTCGTTACGCTTGCTTGCCGTGCTCGACGTACCGTCAAGTACACCTGCGCGCGCCTTTTTCCTCCGCCCGGCTCGCGCCTCGTCCTGACGGCCCTCTCACGCACTTCGCCTCGCCACGTGGTGAGACATGCAGGTCAGCGGTACGACGCCGGAATCCGGTACTCGACGCCCGCGTAGCGAAACTCTTCGGCCGCTTGAAAGTCAGTGCCTTCGGCGGAAAGCCGCGCCAAACCGCGAACCCGCTGCTCGACCAACTTGTTGATCGACGCCTCGTCCACTCTGTCGAGCAGCGGCAACCGCCGGTCGGTGGAATCGAGCCGTTGTTTCAACCTCATTGCGAGGCTGCGATTGATGGTCTTCAGCGCCTGAGCGGCTTTGATCTTCTTTTCGAGCGTGCCTGAGATATCGGTCATCTTCGGCTGCGGCACAAAGGTCCCCGTGGACTCGGGCACACGCCGAGCAGGGTCCACCAGCGGAGCGAAGTAATAGACCTCCGGAGTCACGTGCGCTCCCAGGTTGACATCTTTCATGGCGGGGAGATAGTTCTTGAACGCCGCCGCACGCCAAGCGTCTTCCGCGGCGCGTCCGCCATAGTAGCGGTCATGGTTGCGGTCGTACTGCGTGTGCGGGTTCGGAATGAACAGCACGCGCGGCTTGTGGACCCGGATGTAATAGGCCAATCTGTCGCGCATCGTCGTGAAAGGCACGTCGCGGAAGTCCGATGACCGAAAGCCGAGCGAAATGACCTTGTCGATGCCCAGGATCTTCGCGGCCGCCTCGCTTTCCTGCTTCGTCCGCAACGCGGTCTCCTCAGGAGACAGGTCCCAGGAGTCTTTCTCATCGTTCCCGATGCGGATCAGGATTCCCTCCATGCCGTCCTCGATCATCTTCGCCACCGTTCCGCCGGCGTGCAGCACGTAGTTGCTCGCGTCGGAGGTAATGACGACGACCGTATTGTTCGTCTCGCCGATCTGGGCCGCAAGCGGCGCCAGAGAGGCGAGGAATATGAGGGATACAAACGCCAGGATGCGTCGGGTCATTTGGCCTCCACGTTCTCGTCGAGAAACTCTTTCAGGCCCGGCAGGTGATAGAACTCGCCCATGTAGTAATAGTCTTCGCCGTACTTGACGTTCGCCTCCTTGCCCCAGCGTCTCGAGATCCAGTTCATGTTCCATTCGATCATCATGTTGCCGGCGGTCGTATCGTCATCGACGTCCTCGAGTTCGGGCAAGTAGAGCCCCTGCAGAGCCAGACGGGTTCTCGTCGAGCGCGCACCGCCGGGGTTCGCATAGACGTGCTGATGCGCATGGATGGCCTTTTCCTTGACCTTGACCTGTTCCTCGGTCATCTCGAGGATGACGTTCGGACGGTGGCCGAGCCCCCAGTCGAGGCGGGCCTTGCCAAAGTAGTGATAGGTTTCGTGGGGCCCGACGCCCATCTCGAAATGCTCAGGATGCACGTTGCGATAGCCCGCCAGCCAGTAGGCCTCTTCGTAATTCCACGATAGGTTCCGGTGGCCCGGGTTTTTCTGGTAATGCTCCCAGGCGTTGTGACCCGCGACCGCATCCGGTTTGTACTTGCGAACCAGGAAGATCAACTGCTCACGCTGATCGTTGAGCGCATACGACGTCTCGAAGTTGTTGCGCCAGTTCAGGTTGATGACATGATCTTCCATTCCCAGGATGCGGAGGGCATCATAGGTTTCCTTGAGGTTCATCATGTCGTTGCGCGGAAAGCCGAGACGGCCGTCTTTCTCGTCGTTGGTCCCGCGCACATAGTAGGCCTTGTAGCCGTCGGCGATGAATCGCAGAATCACACCGGCAAGGCCGTAGTCCGTGGTGTGATCGTCGTGATGAGGCTGCGCCACCAGCAAGACTTTGCCTGGAGGCGGATCAACAAGCGGCAGGTCCGCGGCTGACAAGACACCGCATATGCCTAGTAGAACGATTGAAAGAGTGAAACGGTTCATGAGAGTCAATCGGAAGGATCTCGGACGCCGATTGTAACACGCCCTGGGAACTCTACCGGGTTTCTATGTTTTCCCCCAAAAAGCCCTTCAGCCCCGGCAGTTCATAGAACTCATCCATGAAGTAGTACTCCTCGCCGAACTCGACTCCGGCGTGCGATCCGTGAAGCCGTGAAATATACTCCATGGACCAATTCGCCATAAGGACAGCGATCTCCTGATCGTCGAGATTCTCGAATTCCGGGACGTACAAATTCATCCGGGCAAGCTGCCTCCGCAGGGACCGTGCTCCCGACGGATGGGCGCGAACGTTGCGGTGGAGCTGAAACGCGGTCTCCTTGCGCCTCTGCTGGTCCGCGTTGAACTCCATCACGATATTCGGCCGATGGCCCAGCCCCCAGGTCAGACGCGCTTTGCCGTAGAAGTAAGATGCGGCGTGGGGCTCGACACCCATCTCGAAATGCTCAGGATGCGCGTTGCGCAGCCCCGCCAGCAAGATGGCCTCCTCCAGCATCCAACCCACGTTCCTGTGCCCGGCGTTCTTTTGATAGTGCTCCCAGCCGTTGTGGCCGAGGATCACGTCAGGCTTGTACTTGCGAATCAGAAAGATCAACTGCTCGCGCAGGTCGTTGAGCGCATAGCCCGACTCGAAGTTGTTGCGCCAGTTGAGGCTGATGACCTTCTCCATGCCGAGGACCGCGATCGCCTCTTCGGTCTCCCGCTCGTTGATCATGTCATTGCGGGGGTAGCCGTGGCGGCCGTCTTTCTCGTCGTTGCTGGCTCGAATGTAGATTGCGCGAAAACCTTCGTCGACCAAGCGCGCGATCAGCCCCGCCATGCCGTAATCCGTCGAATGGTCGTCATGATGGGGCTGCGGGACCAGCAACACCTTGCCCGGCGGCGTTTCGCCGGCCGGCAAGTCGGCGGCGGAGAGCGGAGCCAGCGCGGCCATGACCAGAAGGGCCAACAAGCGAATCATAAGCGCGTTCATTCTAACATCGGCGGCGGGGCATCCATGCTTACGGCATTGCTCAAACAGCCGCATCGATTCAAAATGTCGTTTCGGCAGCGGACGGAATCCCGCCACCTACCCTTGGATACCCCCTATCACCTCCGCCTCGGCGCTTTCGTTGAAGCCGATGCGGATGGCTTTAGCCCTGAGAACAGTTCCACGTTCGAGCTTCAGCTCACTGCCGTAGAGCATCCAGCGGGCGTCATTGCCTGATTCGGTGGTGTAGCCGATGGATGCGCCCTCGGTGGCGCAACGGATCCTGACCATTGAGCCAGCACGGGTGATCTCGGGAGCGGCCGTCGTTTCGTATTTGCCACCGGGGCGCATCCGCTCCATCAATTCGGGTTCGGGGATCAACCCGAGGTCCCTGGTGCTCTTTCGCCAACGCTCATGCTCGGCCCGAAGCCGCAATAGCACATCCTGGTGCGCGGGCGAGCCGGCCAAGTTGTTCACCTCGTGCGGATCGGACTCCGTGTCATACAGCTCCTCCACCGGCTTGGTTTGGCTGAAGAAGATCTTCGTTGGGCCTTCGAGCCTGCCCTCGGCGTGCAGACGCCGCCACTCCTTCATGGTCGGCATCTCGTCCATGTAATTGATGTGCTGGGCGTAGGTGACCTCGGGCATGTAGTTGCGGAGGTACTTGTAGCGCTTGCCTCGTACGGCCCGGATCAGGTCGTAGGCCTCGTCCATGCGATCGCGGGCGGCATAGACGTAGTCCCGCGCCGGAGCCTTCCGCTCGCCCAAAAACGGCCGTCCCTGCATGTGCGCAGGCACTGCAACGCCGGCCAGCGACAGCACCGTAGGGCCGAAATCGATGAAGCTCACGAGATCGTCGACCGTAGACCCCGGTTCGAGCACGCCCGGCCATCGAATCACCAGCGGCACATGGATACCCGAGTCATAGATCCAGCGTTTGGCGCGGGGCAATCCCCGTCCATGATCGCCCCAAAAGAAGACGATCGTGTCGTCCGCCAAGCCATCCTCTTCAAGCTGGCGGAGGATGCCGGCCACCTGCATGTCCATGGCGGTGATGTTGTCGTGGTACGTTGCCCAGTCCTTGCGAACAACGGGAGTGTCGGGGTAGTAGGGCGGCAGCTCGGCTGTGTCCGGATCGTGGCGCATCTCGGGCGGGACACGATCGCCGCCGCGTTCCCGGCGCCTTTCGGGCATGCGGATCGAGCTTTCGTGAGAAACGGTGAGGTTGAAGACGGCGAAGAACGGTTGATCTTTCGCGCGGTTCCGCCAATGGGCTTGCCGGCTCGATTCGTCCCATGCGGTGAACGGCGGCTCGAACTGGTAATCGGTCTTCGAGTTGTTCGTGCAGTAGTATCCGGCGGCCCGGAGATATTCCGGGAAGCACTTGACCTGCGGCGGCGGCACGGATCGAGACCGCATGTGCATGGTGCCGATGGTGGTCGGGTACATGCCGGTGATGATCGCCGAGCGGCTGGGCGCGCAGACGCCCGAGACCGAGAAGCAGCGCGTGTAGCGAGCGCCCTCGGAGGCCAAATTGTCGATGTTGGGACTCGTGGCGTAGGCGTCGCCGTAGCAGCCCAAGTCCGGGCTGATGTCCTCGCAACTGATCCACAGAATGTTGGGTCTTTTGGCGTCCTGCCCCCGAGCGGGAGTCAGCAGTCCCACCGCAGCTACCGTAGCGGCGCCTTCCAGGAATTGGCGGCGCGATGATCGCATGTCGGATGAAGTGGTCATGGGCTGTCCTGGAAGAGGGCCTGCACTCTGCGGGGTGGCTCTTGCCGCCTTGGTTCACCGCGGCGCGTTAGCATTGTGAAGAATCCCGCGCGCTGACTGCAACCGAGTCGCCGGGGCCGGCCTGCGGTGCAAGGCTCCGGCGTTCGCCCCACCCCGCTGCGGAGCGCAAACCGCCGGCCGCTCACAGAGCCAGGGATCATCCCGGGAGTGTCAACGCGATAACGAAAGTTCCCCTGTTTGTGCAATCCGGAACGTTCTCCTTTCTCGACGTGGGTTCCTTTGGCATTGGCCACTGCCGCATGAGTCCGGAGGGCGACGGGAACTGCGGCGAACGGCGAACGACGCGAGGCCACCGAGAACGGCGGACGTGGCAAGGACGCCGGCGCGGGGGCAATATGCCGCCCATGCCGCGCCATAGCCGCCCATGCCGCGCCACAACCAAGGCCGCGATTCGTGTCTCGTGATTCGTGATTCGTGAAAACCATAAAAGCCGTGATTCGTGTCTCGTGATTCGTGATTCGTGAAAACCTTACAGGCCCCGTTGCCGGTGAGGACGGAGAGGGGACACTGGCTCAGGCGTAATATTTTTCGCTGAACAATGCCGAACAATAGTGAACAAACAATAGTGAACAATGGTGAACAATCGTGAACAGGGAAGCAGCGGCTCGGGTCGCCCATGCCACCCATGCCGCGCCACAACGCGCAGGAAAGCAGCGACCGGGCGGCGTGCACGGCGGTCCAGGCGGCGGGTTCTGATTGTGCGTCCCTTGTGCATCCACGGTAAAAAAAAGCCGTGTTTGTGTCTCGTGATTCGTGAAAACCGGAAAGGCCGCGGCTCGGGCGGCTCTTCTGTCCCCACCCGACTTGTCCCCGACGGGCGCGGATGTGTTTTTCGTTCCCAACAACGGTGTCATCACTTTCAACCTAAACCGTCCCCCGACCGAAAAAAAGACTGAAGGGCTTCAGTACCAACAGGTACCAAACGGGCCACGGAAAAGCCGTGTTTCGGGTCTGAAAAAAGCCGTGTTTCGTGTTTCGTGATTCGTGAACAACATAAAGGCCGTGACTCGTGTCTCGTGATTCGTGTTTCGTAAAGGCCTTAAAATCAGTGGCTTGTGGCTGGTGAACGCCTGGGAAGCCCTGATTCGCGACTCTCACGGACTGCGCTTCGCCGCCTCCCTATCCTGTTGCCTAGCAGGCCGGGGCAGAAAAAACAAGACTGAAGGGCTTCAGTACCAACAGGCACCATAAAAGCCGTGATTCGTGATTCGTGTCTCGTGATTCGTGAAAAACCTTAAGCGAGCAGCGCGGTGACGGGAAGTCAACTCCTGGACTTCCTCCTTGCTGTCCTCATGCTGTGCCGGCGGGGACGGGGTAAAAAGACCGAAGGGCTTCAGTTCCTTTTGCCTAAGGGGAACGCTCTCGTTGACTTGCCAGGGGAACTTCTCCCATTGCTCCGACAAGATCCTCCCGGGGATCCGGTTGGTATGATGAGGGGCTGCAATCCCAGCAATCCGTCATCACGCTTGCGGCAGACCTTCGGCGCCGTCAGTTAGAGAATTCCCATGAAAATTTTCCTGGATACGGCCAACCTCGATGAACTGCGGGCCGCGGCCGCACTCGGCATCGTGGACGGCGTTACGACGAACCCGTCGCTGATCGCCAAAGAGGGCCGCTCGAACGTGGAGCAAATTCGCGCCATCTGCGAAATCGTGGACGGCGATATCAGCGCGGAGGTGGTCTCGACCGAAGCGGAAGAGATGATCCGGGAGGGCCACGAGCTGGCGGCGATCCACCCCAACGTCGTCGTCAAGTGCCCGCTGATCCCGGAGGGCATCAAAGCGACCAAGACGCTCTCGTCGCAAGGGATCCGGGTCAACGTGACGCTTTGCTTCAGCGCGGCGCAGGCATTGCTGGCGGCAAAAGCCGGCGCCTATATCGTCAGCCCGTTCATGGGCCGTCTGGACGACATCTCGTCGGAAGGCGCCGAACTCATCCGCGAGATCGTCACGATCTACGAGAACTACGACTTCCCGACGCAGGTCCTGGCAGCGTCGATTCGCGGACCGATGCACGTCAAAGACGTGGCCCTGGCCGGGTCCCACATCGCGACGATGCCGGCCAAGATCTTCCACCAACTCTTCAAGCACCCGCTGACCGACATCGGCCTGGAGCAGTTTCTCGCCGACTACCGGAGAACTTTGGCGGAAATTGCCGTAGGGTGAGGTTGGGGAGGCGCAGCTCGCGTCCGGCGGCGTTGCTTCTTGGGGCCACCGCCTTCGACGTGGGTGTTCACTGGACGGCGCCTCCGGAAACCAATGCGGCTACCGGGCGAGCGGCAAGAAGCCCGGCGAAGAAACGGGAAGCGCTGGGGAGTCTCAACTGCCAGAGGGATGAGGAACAGGGTTCCGATGCACTGCGGCCGAACGGAACAGGGGTCTTGATACCGTGTTGATACCCTTGGAGCCGGCTTTGACGGTTCCCCGCTGGAACACCACCCGCAAGCGGTTTAGAATCAAGGAAGTACCCCCATTGGGCGGTTAGCTCAGTTGGTTAGAGCGCCTGCCTTACAAGCAGGAGGTCCCGAGTTCGAGTCTCGGACCGCCCACCATCTTGCACCGCTGATCTTGCACCGCTGCAATCCCGAAGGGGAGGACAGCACCCTCGACATCTTTTTACCAGCAGCTCGAGACCAGCGAGGGATCCGATTAAGGCCGTGATTCGTGTCTCGTGTCTCGTGATTCGTGAAAAACCTTTGGTAGGGGCCTAGTTTGCTCCAGTAGAAATGTCTGACGGACGGTGAAACGTAACGGCCGTGTTTCGTGATTCGTGTCTCGTGTTTCGTATAAAACCTTTCAGGCCGTGTTGCCGGCGCGGGCTGCTCGCGCCTCGCCGCTCTCGGTGCTACGCGGGGTTTCAACACGGGCTGCTCTCCGTGGCGGGCGCCGTGCCTACCCGCGATTGCGTCTACAGAACAGCAGGATTCGGAGCGTTGTGATATCTTGATATCAGGATGACGCCCGAGTTCTACGCGATCATCAGTGTAGGGGTCACCCTTGGCGGGGGCTTGATGCTGGTGATCCGCGAGATTGGCGGCCTTCGCGAGCGCATGGCCCGACTAGAGGGGCGGATGGACAGCCTTGAGGCTGTCATCGTTCAAGTATTCCGCCGCCCATCGGAAGGAGCAACCCCGTGAGCAAGCCCAAGCCCAAAGCCATGCCCCGGAACCCGCGCTACCAAGGCGCGACCCGGAGATGATCGCCACAGCCCTATCGCGTCCGATCCGTCCCAAGGCTAAGGCTGTCAAGAGATCGACCTAATATATAATCCCCGTTGTAAAGGCAGTTTTCGGTTTTTAGTTTTTGGTTTTCACTAAAAACCGGCAACCGGCAACTAGAAACTATCCTGACCGGGCTGCACGGCTGTTAGCCTGCATTTCTCACCACCCGACGGTCGAAGCACACGAAAAAAGGCCGTGATTCGTGTTTCGTGTCTCGTGTTTCGTGAAAACCATGGGCGGGGGCTTGGTTCGCTCCAGAAGAAATGTCTGATGGCCGGTGAACCGGAGAGGCCGTGTTTCGTGGCCCGAGGGGTGAAGGAGGCGATTTGGCAAGTACGCCTGCGCGCGCCTTTTTCCTCCGCCCGGCGCATCCGGCGGGCCGCAATCAAGCGCTGCCTCGGCGGCGATACTCACCCACCCCGCGGCTCACACTCTACTGGCAGCTTTCACCTGCCACGCCACTGCCGATTGACTCCAGTCTTGCTCCACCATCAGCCGCACCGCCGCCCGCCTGCGCTCCTCCAAAGTCTCGAAGTCACGTCGCACTCCTCTCGGATTCCACATGTCTAGTAAAATGAGAAAATCTCCACAGGTTAACTTACATTATGCGAGAGTAAATAGAATCGTAGTTGACAAAAGGGTTGGCAAAAGATACACTAACGGCATGAGCAAGATAACGCTATCGGAGACCGTCAGGAAAGTAATCATCGCAGCTTTAATGTTCATAATGTTGATAGCAGTGATTTTTGCGCCATATATCCAATATCCTCAAAACCTCGAACCAAGAGATGTAATGGTAGCAATATTCTGTATATTGCTCATCATACTCTACGGAGTACATATATCGCAATCGTTACAGGTCTTATTTAGCAGCCTGTGTCTAAAAACCATATGGAGCTAAGGATGTTTTGTTGTAAACTGGCGTCATGGCGATGGGAACGCGAGGGAAGCGGCGGCGGCAGGAGGAGCTCTTCTACGCTGCCGAGACGGCCGAAGCGCCGGGACATCCGTTTTACAAACGACTCAACGAAACACTCGATGCAGCCGGCTTCGACGGTTTCTGCGAAGAGCGCTGTCGGAGGTTCTACCACGACCGGCTGGGGCGGCCGTCGTTGGCGCCGGGCGTCTACTTTCGACTGCAGTTGATCGGCTTTTTCGAGGGGGTGGACTCGGAGCGCGGGATCGCTTGGCGGGTGGCCGACTCGCTGTCGCTGCGGGGCTTCCTCGGTTATGGGCTCGACGAGGCAACGCCGGATCACGTGACGATCTCGCGCACCCGGCGGCTGCTGGATGCCGAGACACATCAGGCGGTATTTCGCTGGGTGCTGGAACGGCTTGCCGGGGCGGGTTTGCTGAAGGGCAAGACGATCGGAGTGGACGCGACGACGCTGGAGGCCAACGCGGCGATGCGCTCGATCGTGCGGCGTGCGACGGGCGAGAGCTATCGTGAGTACCTCAAGAAGCTGGCGGCCGCGGACGGCGAAGCGAGCGACCCGGCGGCGCTGCGGCGAAAGGACCGCAAGCGCACCAAGAAGCGGGTTTCGAACAAGGAGTGGGTGAATCGGCACGATCGCGAAGCCGAGATCGCGAAGATGAAGGACGGGCGCACGCGGCTGGCCTACAAGGCCGAGCAGGCGGTGGACTTGGACACGGGAGCGATCGTGGCGAGCACCGCGCATGCGGGCGCGACGGGCGACACGACATCGATCCAACAGACCCTGCCGGCGGCAGGGGAAGCGGTGGCCGAACAGATCGTGACGGCGCCGCAAGTCAACGAAGCGGGGATCGAAGAAGTGGTGGCGGACAAGGGCTATCACAGTGGGGCGACGCTGGCGAAGCTCGACGAGTGGAGCGTGCGCAGTTATGTCTCCGAGCCCGCGCGCGGACGACGCAAATGGCGTGGCAAGAGGAAGCAGCAAGCGGCGACCTACGCGAATCGGCGGCGGGTGAGGGGCAAGCGGGGCAAAGAGCTGTTGCGGCGGCGAGGGGAGAAGCTGGAGCGGCCGTTCGCGCACCAGTTCGAGACGGGCGCGATGCGGCGGCTGCACGTACGGGGGCTGGACGAAGTACGCAAGAAACTACTGCTGCAAGCAGCGGCCTGCAATCTGGCGCTGCTGTTGCGGACCAAGCACGGCGCGGGCTCGCCACGAGGCCTGGCGGAGGCCGCCCAAGCGCTTTGCACGGCGATTTGGGCGCTGTTGGTGGCCTGGAATCGGCTTGAGGAGTTGCCCGAAGCGCGTGATGCCTGACTCAGCTGATCCGACCCACCGTGCCTTACTCAATCCCATCGCACGAACTCGTCCTGAGACTCGCGGAAAACGACTGTTTAGACACGGCCTGTTAGACTTCATGATATCAAAGACGATAGTGGAGTATCTTTCTCTGACGCATTAAAGACATCTTTTTTGCCAAGCAGATGGACATTTGGTGCTGTAACGCTGGTCCTGCCCCTGGGACTATCTTTAGTTTCCACTGTGTTCATGAACGGAGGTATCATAGATAGCCTTGAAGTCAGTGCAAAAGCAGATGGAAGTGAAGCTCCTTTGGTTTTAACTGTTCTGACACAGTTTCTCTACCATTTTTCACGGGCTGTATTTTTTGTAATGATTACATTAGAGATCTCCTACTTATATAATTTACTAAGAAAAGAATGGCAAGATATGTTGATCGCCGCACTTGTGCTGGATATGGTGGCGTTTGCATTAGTCACATTGATGGGAGAGCCGACTAAAGAAATAAACGAAATCACTATTGTTTCAATATTACTCACTGGAGTCCTATCCTTTGTTTCAAGTTTTATAATATTGTACTACTCTCGAGCTTTTGACTTATTCAAACAAGGCCTTGATAAACAGATGGAGGCACAAAAAACATGAGCGGCAGCGGCCACAGCAAAACCTCTGAAAGCAAGGCCAATAAGGGAGAAAAGACAATTGTAGGCCAGATTATTCGCCAACCGCAAGAGAGCAGTAGTATTCAAGACCAAATAGTAGCCCAAGCTGAAAAAGAAAAAACAATTCGTGCTCAAACTAAACCTTATACTATTCTTCTTGCTGTCATTTGCACGTTTACGACAACCCTGGTTTTTTGGGGTTTGTTTCAAGACACTTATGTGATGGAAATTAAATCTCAGTCCAGCGAAATAACAGATCAAGAAAAAACTATTGAGAATTTGAATCACAGAGTTAGCAGATTAAATAACGAACTTAATAACACAAAAGCTACTCTTCAATCTCTTCATTCGAAAAATGAAAAGACTATCGAGGTTCTAAAAGCGGTCAATAAAAACATACAAGCAATTCACGGAGACCTCCGAACTGTTGAGTCAATGTATAACAATTTGCCTTCGACACGAACGGAAGATTCAGACAAAAACGTCAGGTCAACTATCGTCCAAACTCGTAAGACACTTGTATTGGTGGACAAAAAAATTCAAGAGCTTTTCAGGCTACATTCAACTAATTGAAAAATAAACTCGAACTTTGTTTGTAAACGGGTTTTGTGAGCAACGATTCTACACGGAGAGTTGATGTCTACAGGGACAAGGAACACTTGTTCGCTGCGGGCGATGAACTCTGAGAACACAAGCAGTCAAGAATTCGCATGACGCCAAATGCAGGGCATTCAGCGTACGCTCTGACGCGGGAGAGACATAAGGCCGTGATTCGTGTTTCGTGAAAAACCTTTCAGACCGTGTTGCTTGCGCCATGCGGCTCGAACCTCGTCCTGAAGGCCCTCTCACGCCTGCCTGCAGCAGTCACGCACTTCGCCTCGCCACGTGGTGAGAAATGCAGGCTAGCAGGACAGCAGTACGAAATCGCTACCATTGGCGCCGGCCACGCGCTGGTTTTTTTCTTCGCTGCCACGGCTCACCTTCGAGTCAAGTTCATGCAAAGATCAGTTGTCCTGCTTGCCGGGCCGAGGTGGAGGCTTGCCCGTTGCAAGGCCATGCCGGCCATCAGTCGAACCGGCCGTCGAGGAGGAACAAGCCGTCGAGGTTCCACATCCGGAGCACGCTCTCAGAGGCAGCCGGCCGGGATCTCGCATCGGCTCTTCGCTGCTCCGAGACATTCACGCCGAAGCAAGTCCAAGAGAGGTTCCCTGGCCGCTGACGGGAGGAAGAAGCATATGAAACGCCGCAACCTACTGAAGTCAATGGCGGGCTTGGCGTCGGCGCCGCTGATATCCAGATCAACGATGCCGGCACAAGGGAAAGACAATCCCGTTGTGCAGGAGAACCGCAGACCCGGGACCGTCGAGTGGCAGCTCCAATACCACCGATTCGATGACCCCAGGACGTTGGCCTCGTACCCGCTCAACCGGCGTCTTCGTTCTTCAGCGATCGAAGGTTACGCTTCGAAGACCAGTGTCCTGAAGGGCGAAACCATCGACTTCATGGCCAGTCTCGACCCACCGGGACGCCTATTGATCGATATCTACCGAATGGGATATTACGGAGGCGCCGGCGGGCGCCACATGGCACGGCTGGGGCCATTCAAGTGCGAACCTCAGGCCGTGCCCCTGATGACCACGGAGCGGCTGCGCGAATGCCGCTGGGAACGATGCACACAACTTGCCATTCCGAAAGACTGGCCGAGCGGAGTCTATCTGGCAAAACTGACGCGGGACGAGCCGGCCGGTTTCCAGAGCTATCTCATTTTCGTCGTCAAGGAACATCGCCGATCCGACGTGCTCTGTCAAGTAAGCGATCTCACCTGGCAGGCCTACAACAAGTGGCCCGGCAATGACTCGATTTACGACGACGGAACACCCAACGTCTGGTATACCGGGCCGAACGTACGGGTAAGCTTCGATCGACCCTACGCCAAGTATTGCCAAGTGGTGGACGCACCGCTCTCAGCGGGATCCGGAGAGTTCCTGCTCTGGGAACACCCCATGGTCTACTGGCTCGAGCAGCAGGGTTACGACGTGACCTACTGTTCTAACCTTGACTTGCAATTGGATTCCAGGATTTTGGATACAAGCAAGGTCTTTCTATCCGTGGGTCATGACGAATATTGGTCGCGCGACATGTTCGATGCCGCTCGGAAAGCTCGCGACGA
The DNA here is from genome assembly GCA_965204095.1 of Bryobacterales bacterium. Classification (GTDB taxonomy): domain Bacteria; phylum Acidobacteriota; class Terriglobia; order Bryobacterales; family UBA6623; genus JAPPLB01. The sequence continues at coordinate 1,032,847 of OZ241991.1, forward strand.
CGGCCTCAGCTTTGCTTTCTTTTCAGGAAACTCCGTCTATCATGAAATCATCTTCTATGACAGTTCCGTAACCAACGCTTCCTGCCGCGCTTTCGCCCGAAAGGAATTGTTTGCGGATGAAGAGAAGTTGATGGGTTCCACGTCGTACGGCTCGGGCTACGGCGACTGGATCGTCACCCAACCCAAGCACTGGATTTACGAGGGCACCGATCTGGAGGCCGGAGACATGATTCGCGCCGTCATTGGCTGGGAATATCACGGCCCTCCCTTGGCGGATATCGAAGGTCTGCAGGTGGTGGCGTCCGGCCCCATCTATCCACAACGAAGCTCACAGAACGAGACCCGCCAGCATCGGGCGATCGTCTACCCCTGTTCCAAGGGCAACTGGGTCTTCAATGCAGGGACCATCTGGTGGCCGGAGGGACTGTCACAGCCCCCGGGGCATATTCCCGCTCGGACCTCAGGCCGGGCAGGGACGTTCGGCGTGAACCCGAAGCAGCAGCGCATCACGAAGAATATCCTGGATCGCATGATCCGAGAATCTCCCCGCTCTTGAGAAGCGCCGCGCATGTGTCCCGGTTCCCTACGGGGCTCTTGGTCTTGTCTTGATTTCGTGATCAGTGCTTCGGGGGAGAGACGAGTGGCGCTGATCGTAGATGTCCTTCTATCGACAGCAGACGGGCAGCGATATTGCCGTGTTCCAAGCCAAGGATAGAGAACATCGGAAGGATCACTGCTAGCCTGCATTTCTCACCACCCGACAGCCGAAGCACGCGAGAAAAAGCCGTAGTTAGTGGTTAGTTTTTAGTTATTAGTGAAAACCATTGGCGGGGTCTGGTTCGCTCCAGAAGAAATGTCTGACGGCCGGTGAACCGTAAAGGCCGTGTTCCGTGTTTCCTGATCCGAGGGCCGAAGGAGGCGATATGGCCGCTACAGCTGCGCGCCAAGCGGCTCGCGCCTCGTCCTGACGGCCCTCTCACGCATTTCGCCTCGCCACGTGGGGAGAAATACAGGCTAAAAACACCTCTTCGGGGCTCCTGGAGCGAGGTTTTTCTCCTGGGGCCGGGTTTTTTACAGTAGAACACCAGCTTGTCGAGTCTCTGTGGCGATCGCCTCGGCACGTTTGCGCGCTCTCATTCTCGCGTTCGCCAAATCGTAACTGGCTTGGTACCGCATCCAGAAATCGGCATTCGACCAGCCGAGTTTCTCAAAGCGCAAGGCCATATCAGCCGATATGCCGCCGCGGCCGTTGAGAACCCGGTCCAGGGTTGTGCGGGCCACGCCCAACTTTTCGGCGGCGGCGGTCACCGTCAACCCTTCGGCCTTCAGGCAATCTTCCCGCAATGCCTCGCCGGGGTGGATGTGCGCCACGATCTCATCGCCCATCATGCTCATGTTGTTCCTCCTAGGGTTAGTGGTAGTCGGTCAAGTCAACGTCGAACACGTCGCCGTCCTCCATGCGGAACAGGATTCGCCAGTTCGCCGACACCCGTACCGACCAATAGCCGGCAAGCTCACCCTTCAGAGGGTGTAGCCGGTAACCCGGCAAGGCCATATCTTGGGGAGTGATGGCAATGTCCAGTTCCCTCAAGATGCGCACAATCCGCGTCGCATGTTCTGGCGGAAGGCTGCTGCGGTCACTGCGAACCGCCCGCTTCAATGCTCGATGCCGGACGGATTTGAGCATGGCAATAGTGTTGCATGAAGTACGCTATGCGTCAAAAAAGGCGCGAATGAGCAGGTAGTTGAGGTCCACCGATGTGCTGGAAATGCCTTCCGAATCCCGCGAGGGCCGGGGCCGGCCTCCCGGGTCGTCCGGCAGGGGCATGCAGTAACCGACCGTGCGCTCGGTAAGGATGTAGGACGGCCTGACCGCGTCGTCGCCCAGCTTGCGGCGGAGCTTTTTTTACGAAGGCGCGCACCCGACCGCCCCTCCAGCACCCCAGGATGATCACTCCGGGGGAGCCTAGCCTGCATTTCTCACCACCCGACGGTCGAAGCACGCGATACGACCGACAGGACTTCGTTGCGCTTGCTTGCCGTGCTCAACGTACGGTTCAAGTACGCCTGTGCGCGCCAAGCGGCTCGCGCCTCGTCCTGACGTCCCTCTCACCCACTTCGCCTCGCCACGTGGTGAGAAATGCAGGCTAGTCGAAGATCGGAAAGACCATCAAGCTCAAGGGTGGAATGACCGGCAGCGAGGACGTTTACATCGACGGCGAGCTCGAAGGAACGGTCGATCTGGGTGACAACGCCCTGGTCGTCGGTCCGAGCGGCACGGTTCGGGCACAAGTAAAAGTCCGCTCGATCATCATATTGGGACACCTGAAAGGGAAAGTGCGGGCCAGCGAAAGGATCGTGGTTCGAAAAAAAGCCGTGTCTCGTGTTTCGTGACCCCAAGGCAAAACCTAAGCAGTAGGCAGGCGGCAGGACCGTTGCTCCAAGGCGGCAAAAAAGCCGTGTTTCGTGATTCGTGTCTCGTGTTTCGTGAAAAACCTTAACAGCGGTGTTGCCGGCGCCTTTTTCCTCCGCTCGGCTCGCGCCTCGTCCTGACGGCCCTCTCACTCACTTCGTCTCGCCGCGTGGTGAGAAAGGCAGGCTAAATCAACTCTGGCAGGAAATCGTGACGCGCAAAAAATACGACAATTCAGTTGGTCGGGGCGCGGAGATTTGAACTCCGGACCTCCTGCTCCCGAAGCAGGCGCGCTACCAGGCTGCGCCACGCCCCGATCTGAGGGAAAGGATGAGACTGCCCGCGAGCGGCAGATTTCATTTTAGTGCATGCGCCCATTTTGCGACAAAGGCGGCCGACTGAGCCTATCCTGCATTTCTCACCACCCGACGGTCGAAGCACACGATACGACCGCCAGGACTTCGTTGCGCTTGCTTGCCGTGCTCAACGTACTGTTCAAGTACGCCTGCGCGCGCCAAGCGGCGCGCGCCTCGTCCTGACGGCCCTCTCACGCACTTCGCCTCGCCGCGTGGTGAGAAAGGCAGGCTATTCCTTGAGGCGATTCAGTGTGTAGGCGGCGATCGTTGCCGCCAGGGGCTCGCCGTCGGCCGCCTTGATGCCGGACGGCCGCAGGTCGTAGACACGGCCCGGGACGAGCTTATCCAGCGTCAGGGTTGCACGGGAGCCATCAGTGGAGAGTTCAACTTTCTCGACCTTCACCGGGACCAGGCCGGTTTTCGGAGAGCCGTAGTTTGCATGGTACCGGTAGTAGTAGCTGGTCATCGAATAGGCTGACGGCCGTGCGGCCGTTGTCGGATCGACCGGCTTCGTGAACGTCAGCTCGAAGCCCCCCGGGGTCAGCTTCATCGACAGAATATCCATGGGAACCCGGCCGGTCCACGTAATCTTCTGAAGCCCCTCGATCGAGCCCCAGATGCGGGAAGTCTGCGCGATGTAGAGGCTCTTTCCGTCGGTCGAGAACGCCATACGGTTGTTCGCCATGCGCAAGCCGTTCTCATAGACAAACGGGAAGGCGGCTCCCTGGTATTCGCCACCGACGACTTCGAGATCGACGCGGTGGATTCGCGGATAGGTCCATTCGGCGACGAAGAGCTGTCCCGCATAGGGACCGAACCCGCCCTCGGACCCGTCGAACACGGGGTGGGCGATCGAGCCGCCCATATCGTTCTGTGGAAACAGGATGGCCGGCCGCTTGCGCTTCCGATCCAGCTCCGCGATCGGGATCTCGACCGGGTCTCGACCGGCGAAATCCGGATGCCAGTTCAATGATGCCGGGTGCCCGTGAAAAGACCTTTCCGTGACGTGATGCAGCGGCGACGTTCCCACCCAGTCGCCCTGGTTGTCCGCGGAAAAAAGCTCACCCTCGGGACTCATGCCCAATCCGTTCGGTTGCCGGAAGCCGCAGGCAAACAGAGAGAGTTTCCCGGCCGGAGTGATCTTCACCGCACAACCGCGGTACGGGACCGGCGAGTAGTGTCCGACCCGATTGACCTTGCCCTCTTCCGGATTCCCGGACTGCCTCCCGCGAACCGTCATTTCGCCGCGCACCGGGGGCCGTGGTTCCGCCCCGCGGGAAGCGAGACCGAGGCTCACGTAGAAATTGCCGTCAGCGTCGCGGACGGGTCCCGCGATGAACTCGTGATAGTTCCCGGAGAGCCCCCAGCCGTCGGACAGCGTTTCAAACAAGTCGGCTTCGCCGTCACGGTCGGTGTCGACGACTCGGGTCAACTCGGGGATCTGAGCGACGAAGAACTCGCCCGGCTCGCCGGCCAGGATGCCGAGAGGGTTGTGCAGTCCGGTAGCGAAGCGCCGCCAGCGACCGGTCGCGGTGTCGAGCGAATAAATGTATCCGCGCCTGAATGTGGCGTACAAAAGGCCGTCAGGGCCAAAGCAGATTGAACTCACTTCCGGGGCGATGCCCTGTGGCGTCGGGACGGATTCGACCCGGTAGGCGTCCGACGGGACTTGCGACGCGAGCCTTGCCGCGAGGCACAACCACATCGCTACTACCGGAATTGCGGCCATCACCCTCACCGAGCAACCCACTCCGGCTTTGCCTGTCGTCATACCGATCAATGGGTAACCGCCGTGATCGTCATGGAGAACATAACGTCCCGACCTGGCGGAATGCGGAATCGACCGTCCTCCGCCGCGGGCAGAGAGGACTGAATCGAGTAGCCGGCTCCCGGGGCCGCCAGCAACCACATCGGCCGATCCACTTCCGAGACCCGGAAATTCCGCACGATGCCGGAGCCGGATTCGTTTGCGGTAATCCGCTCGTACACATCCAGACCTTCAACCTGGTAGTGAAACTCGGGATGGCCGTCGACCAGCCGATAACCTCGGAAGCGCCGCTGCGGGAGATACTGCAAGTCGTTGACGCGGAGGGGGAACCCGCCGGAGCGATAAAAAATCTCGCCGATGATCTCAGCCGTGCGAGTCAACCTGGTTTCCCTATCGCGTTTCTCGTAAAGCGTGCCGGTCATATCGACGAAGCCGCCGAGCCAGGCATAGCGCAGACGCGATTCTCCGGCGTCAAAGCAAAAAGAGACGCCATCGGGCAATCCGACCGCGATCGCGGCCGGTGTGGCTTCCGGCATATCGAAACGAATGACGATGGGCTTGTCCATCGCCACCGGAAGAGCTTCGCTGCCCTGTTCGCCGAGGGCGTGTTCGAAGCCTTCGGGCAGCGGCATCTTATCCCCGAGGGAAAGCGCGGCCCACAACGCATCGATCCTGGCGCCCGCGACATCGGCCGGCAGCGAACCAAAGTAGTTGGGCATCGAGGTGCCGGACAGGATGCGCGCCGGGTCCCGCATCCAACGCCGGAACCATTCATGCCGGACTCTCTGCGCGACTTCCGTGAGCAGCGGGCCTTCTTCCCCGAGAGCATCATGTTCCCCGAAACCATGACAGCCGATACATCCCAGGCCGCCTGCCGCCGTGTTCGTGCCGAGCATGTCCACGCCGACTGCGCTCATTGGCGAGATTTCTTCCGGGATCGTCACATGCGTATCCGGATTCAGCCCCGCCGAACGCGCAAATCCGTCCACCAACGGCAGCACCTGCGCCTCCTGGTACCGCGGCATGCGAAGCTCGATTTCGTCGTGAGTACGATTGGTTCCCGTGAGAACGCCTCGCAGCCACCTCTGCGTCATCCGCCAACCGAGACCGGTGAGGGGCGGCCCTGTTTCGGGAATCGACAGTGTGGGCTTGGTCGAGTCCAACGCATGACAAGCCGTGCATCGCAGTTGCGCGAGCCGCCGATAGAAATCGTAGACCGGGGCCGGGCTGATGTCCGGAGCGGTGCGATACCAGTTCACGAAGGCCGTCAAAGCGCGGCGTTCCTCAGCAGACAACCGAAAACGGGGAACGGACCCGTCCGGTTCAGGGGACAGACACCCTCGGCCGGAGCGCAGACTGCTCATATCCGGCAAGCGGCGCAGCGGTTCTTTGTCCTTGCCGGAGGCCAACTCGTGACAGGCCGAACACCGGGCAGAGCGAATCAACTCCGCGCCGCGATCCGCATTCCCGGCAGTGAACTCAACCTCATAGGTTTCATTCCTCGAAGCAATCAAAGCGCCTGCCAGTTGCTTTGCTTCCTGGGGGGTCAGGTTCAACGACGGCATCTCGCCGCTCCGATCGTGCGGCGTCGGGTCCTCGAGGTATGCGGCGAGTGTCGCAGCATCCATCTTCGACCCGAGCCCGACCAGGTCCAGCGAGTATCGCTGATGACAGGCACGGCACCCCAGCGAATTCAATTGAGATCGTCCCGTTTCCCGATCACGCCCCCCGATCCTGCCAATGTCCTTTAGCGGCTCTTCGGAGACCTGAGCAGCCAGATAAGCAGCAACGTCGCGGTACTTCCGATCGCTCCCGAGGCTGTCCGGCATAAGAGCGTCAGAACGGAATCCGGCAGGGTCTCGCAGCCAGTGATAGAGCCACGGGCTCTTCCGCCGCGAGCCAATCCGCAGAAGGCTGGGACCCGGACGCGCCCGCAAAGAAGGAGACGCCGCATCGTGGCAGTTCGCACAGCCCAGTTTTTCGGCGAGACGGCGGCCCTTTTCGATCCATCGATGTTCTTCGTCCACCTCCCGGGGGTCGTGCAAGAAGCGGTCCGTGGGGATCGGCTCCCAGTCGAAGTGTTCCGCCTTCCACATGAGTTGCAGCGCTGCCGGTCCAGCCTGACGCCGGTATGTAATGCGAATCTCATGCCGCCCCGGATCGAGCAGCATCCCGCCCGCGCCGACCGCATGTCCATCGACGGCTATTTCCGCGCCGCGAAAAGAATAAGTCCCGGTCCTCAGAATGGACAGCCAGCCGGTCCACTCGGCCTCGAACGAAGGACGCAACGCCGGATGGAGCGATTCGCCGGGATGCAGATAAAAGTTCGGTGAAGCGACCACCAGATTGACGGACCGCTGATCGTCGCGGTATTCGCCGACGAGGCCGGCCGTCATGTCCTGCGCCGCCAGAGGCGTCCCCAGCAACAAACAGACTGCCGCCCAACGAATCATCCCTTGTATTTTTCCACGTCAAGGCTTTGCATGAAGGGGCGGATACGATTGGGGGAGCATCTTGCTCGCCGACACGATTACAAATTCTGCCGGGGGCCTTGCATATTTCCTTCGTTTGGCGCACCATACAGCCAGCACCCGCAGAGGAGACCCCCGTCATGTCCATTAACCGCCGCAGATTCCTGAGCAGCTCGGCCGCCGCCCTGGCGGCCGCCTCATCCAACTCCGTTGCTCGAAGCGCCAACGATACCCTCCGAGTCGGGGTGATCGGCCCTGGCGGCCGCGGCACCCGCGTCATGAAGGAGTGCATCGAGTTCGGCAGCCAATTCAATGCCCGCGTCACCGCAGTCTGCGATATCTGGAAGCAGCGCCTCGACGCCGCGGCAAAGGTCGTGGGTGAATCCTATGGGACAGAGGCAAAGACATATCCGCGGCACGAAGACCTGCTGGCCGACAAGGACATCGACGCTGTCATCATCGCGACCCCCGACCACCAGCACGCCAAGATGCTCCAGGCCGCTGTCGAAGCCGGCAAGGACGTTTACTGCGAGAAACCGATGGGCAACGTCATTGGCGAGCTGAATGCAGCCTATGACGCAGTCCGGAAAACGGGCCGCATCGTCCAGATCGGCACGCAACGCCGCAGCTATCCCCGCTACCGCACTGCCATGGATTGGGTTGCGGAGGGACGCATCGGCGATGTCGTCAAGGTCGATGTGGTCTGGAACGCCTACAGTCCGTTTCGCTGGGCCAAGAAATCCGAGGAGCTTGCTTCGCTCAAGGAAAGCGACGTGGATTGGAACGCTTTCCTGATGGGCAAACCTTATCGTCCTTTCGATCCCAAGATCTATCGCTCGTTCCGGCTGTTCCGCGAGTTCTCCAGCGCCATCATCGACCAATGGATGACCCACGGCATCGACGTCGTTCACATGCTGACCGGCGAAACCTATCCCGTGACGGTTGTCGCTGAGGGAGCGATCCTCAAGTGGCATGACTACCGCGAGAATCCCGACACGATTCAGGTCGTTCTCAAATACGGGCAGCCGGGGAAGGAATTCCTGGCGACGTATGCGACAACGCTGATCAACGCCTCCGGGCGCATGACCCGGGTGCAAGGCACGAGGGGCACGATGGTGGTTGAAGACGAATGGAAAATCTCAGGGGATGGGAGCAAGAACCCGAATACCCTGCAGGAGACGACCGAGATTCCCGAGAAGCCCGGCACGAAGCACCACATGGCGAACTGGCTGGACTGCATCCGGCGGCGGGCACCGCAAGACCTCTACGCGCCTCCCGAAGCCGGATACGGGCATTCGGTCGCCTGCATCATGTCGACCGACGCTCTATGGAGCGGCCGCCGCATGCGCTTCGATCCCGACACGGGAGAGATCAGCGAAGGTTAGCCTGCATTCCCACCACAAGACGGCCGAAGCACATGATATGACCGCCATGACTTCGTTGCGCTTGCTTGCCGTGCTCGATGTACAGTTCAAGTACACCTGCGCGCGACAAGCGGCTGGCGCCTCGTCCTGGCGGCCCTCTCACGCACTTCGTCTCGCCACGTGGTGAGAAATACAGGCTAGCCGCCCTGGCGCCGTAGCGGCTGTTTGAGGATGCAACGACGAACATTCACAAAGATCCTGGGCGCGGGAGCCGCTTTTTCCGCGCAACCATCGAAAGCCATGTCCGAACCGATCGAAGTCGGCGTGATCACCCACGCCGGCGGCGCCCACCTGGGCGCTTATTTCAGCGCCCTCGCCGATACTCCCGAAGTGAACCGCGTCGTGCTCTCCGATGAGGGCGGCGAAAACGCTACGGCCGCCCGCAGCGCCCTGGGAGCCAAACTCGCGGCGACCTACTCGACCCCGCAAGAAATGTTCTCGCGCGAGAAACCTGTCATGGCTCTGGTCTCGATGGAAGCGCTACTTGCGCCGCCGGCCATCGACGCCGCGCTGGAGGCCGGTTGCCATGTCATGGCCGAAAAGCCTTCGTGCGTCCGCGCAGAAGATTTCGAGAAACTTGTCGAGAAGGCGAACGGGGCCGGGCGACACCTGATGTTGGCGCTGGCGAACCGGCTCAATCCGGAAGTCCGCGAGGCCCGCCGGCTGATCCAACAAGGCAAGATCGGCAAGATCTACGGAGTAGAACTCCACCTGATCGCCGACCAGACCCGGCTGACCCGTCCCGAATACCACGGACGATGGTACGCCCAGAAGGCGAGGGCCGGCGGCGGCCACCTCATCTGGCTCGGCATTCACTGGCTGGATCTGGCGATGTTCCTGACCGGCTCAGGCATCACCGATGTGGCAGGCTTCGCGGGCAACGTCGGCGGACAACCGATCGACGTCGAGGATTCCGCCGCCGTCGCACTGCGGTTCGAGAACGGCGTTTTCGGCACGATCACTTCGGGCTACTACCTGGACAAGGGTTACCACTCACACATCAAGATCTGGGGATCTGACGGCTGGCTGCAGATCGAGAGGCACGGAGGCCTGCCCCTTCAGTGGTACAGCCAACGCGAAGAACAACCCCAAGTCCACCGGGTAGAAAGCTTCGACGGACCTTCCGGCTACACGCCTTTCGTGAAGGCGTGCGTGCGGGCGTCCGCCGGTCTCGATCGGGCGCCACTCAGCTCCGATGACAGCCTGCGCGTGCTGAAGACCGTTTTCGCGAGCTACCGCGCCTCAGAAACGGGGCGGGCACAGACCATCGCATAGGGCCGTGGATAGTTGTTAGTGAAAAACCTTACAGGCCGTGTTGCTCGCGCCTCGTCCTGACGGCCCTCTCACGCACTTCACCTCGCCGCGTGGTGAGAAAGGCAGGCTAGTTTTTCCTCTGCTCGAGTGCGGATCATATAAGCAGGAAACATTCTGACCGGTGTCGGAACCACTTGATCGGGAGGATGTTTCAGGTCAGCGAGGCGGGAATCTCCGCTGCGACCGGTGGCGGTCTTTGGCAACAGGAGGAAGTGAGGCACAGAGAGCCTTTTTTACTTCAGGTCGTGGGGCTCTTCGATATCACCGGCAAGACGGAAGCGGTGGAATTATCCTGCCTTGCCGGGCGATCTACGGTTGCTGCTCGTTTTTGCCCTGAAAGCGGAAAACACCTGCACACCGTCGGGGCACAGGTGTCCTCGCCAACTGTAGAGAAACCTCGCACGGGTACTCCGCGCGAATATCTTCGAGCCGCTTGCGGCTATTTCACGCTGTCAACGTGCAGGCTGCTGCCACTCAGCTTGCCGGTAACCGTCACTTTCTCACCGACTTTGTCCTTGACCGCGTCCTGGTTGTGGATGTCGTACACCTTGCCGCCCTCGCCCTCTTCGACGAGAACGATCGGTTGACCCGCGTTGACGCAGTTCTTGGCGCATCCGGCATGAGCAGCTTTGGCATTGGCGCACTTTTTATCACTGAGATAGCCAGTGTATTCGCCGGCCATGCACACACTGCTGACCAGCATCATGATGGCCATCAGTGCCAGAATCCGTTTCATCGATCCATATCCTCCTATTCGTTCCGAAGAAAGACCTTCTCCTCCTCAGAACGTTTCCATACTATACACCATTCCCGCGGATTTGGCACCCCCAGAAGTTTTTTCTCCAAGGTTGATCCTGAAATGAGCCTGGGCGGGTCGGGAACAAGCGGCCTACGAATCTCCGTAAACGCCCTTAGCCTGCATTTCTCACCACATGACGGCCGGAGCACGCGATACGACCGCCAGGACTTCGTTGCGCTTGCTTGCCGTGCTCAACGTACTGTCAAGTACGCCTGCGCGCGCCAAGCAGCTCGCGCCTCGTCCTGACGGCCCTCTCACCCACTCCGCCTCGCCACGTGGTGAGAAATGCAGACTAGCCCATACGCCGGGGCCCTTGTTCCAGGCGCGCGTCAAGGCCGCTCCGCCTCTTCCGAGGCACGCCGGCAGCGCCGGTCCTGTTGGACAGCCCGTGGTAAAAGTCACGCGGGCGGCGTTACGCGCCGGGGCCGATGAAGTAACGTCTGGTCGTTCGAGGAACGCGGTGCTGCACCCTCTGTGCCGTTGACCGGAAGCGGCGCGTAACCCTTTGGGCGACGAACATTTGCGGCCGTCGACTTTGTCGTTCGTCGGAGGAGATCACCCGGATCGCCATCCTCCTCACTCCGAGCCGAGCAACCGCAGGAGCCCGCCGCGCCTTCCACGGGACTTTTACCACGGACTGTGGAGACGGTCAGCCCGCGTTCAACACCTTGACCAGTTCCGCCACGGCATCGACGCTGTTCCGGAAGGCCGCCTTTTCCTCGTCGATCAACGGCAGCTCGTAGATCTTCTCGATGCCACGGGAACCCAGCTTCACCGGAACGCCGACAAACAAGCCGTCAGCACCGTACTCGCCTTCGAGATAGGCTGCGCACGGCAGCACTTTCTTTTTGTCCTTCAAAATCGATTCGACCATCTCGACAACAGCCGACGACGGCGCGTAGTAGGCACTGCCGGTTTTCAGGTACTTGACGATCTCCGCGCCGCCATTGCGGGTGCGGTCGACGATCTTGTCCAGCGTCTCCGCGTCGATCAGCTCGGTCACAGGAATCCCCGCCACGTTGGTAAAGCGTACGAGCGGAACCATCGTATCGCCGTGTCCTCCCAGAACGAACGCGTTCACTTGCTCGACGGAAACGTCGGCGGCCTCCGCGAGAAACGTCCGGAAGCGGGCGGTATCCAGCACGCCCGCCATTCCGATGACGCGATTCTTCGAAAATCCGCTCTCGTCGTAGGCCACATGGCACATCGCATCCAGTGGATTCGACACGATGATCAGAATGCTGTCCGGTGAGTACTTCACGGCCGACTTGACACAAGCCCGCATGATCCTGGCGTTACCCAGGAGCAGGTCATCGCGGCTCATGCCCGGCTTGCGAGGCGAGCCGGCCGTGATGACGACAATGTCGGAATTGGCGGTGATCTCGTAATCGTTCGACCCGTTCACCTTCACGTCCGAACCCTCGACCGGCGCAGCCTCAAGCATGTCGAGCGCCTTGCCTTGCGGCACTCCTTCGACGATATCCACGAGCACAACGTCGGCTAATTCCTTGTCAACGAGCCGCAGTGCGCAACTCGCTCCGACGTTTCCCGCGCCCACTACGGTAACTTTGGGTCTCATCTGTTTCTCTCCTTGTCGCCGAGGTCTCAGACCCGAGGCGACATGTTCTCAATGATCGCCGAAGCAAACTCACTGGTTTTCACTTTCGTGGCGCCTTCCATCAGGCGGTGCAGATCGTAAGTGACACGCTTCTGGCGAATGGTTTCGGTGATACCGGATTCGATCCTGTCCGCGGCTTCCGTCCAGCCCATGGAGCGGAACATCATCGCGCCGGAAAGAATCACGCTCGACGGATTAATCACGTCCTTGTCGGCGTACTTCGGAGCCGTGCCGTGCGTCGCCTCGAAGACGCCGTGCGCGTCGCCGATGTTGGCTCCGGGAGCCATGCCAAGTCCGCCCACCTGCGCCGCGCACGCATCGGACAGATAGTCTCCGTTGAGGTTTGTCGTCGCTATCACGTCGTATTCCGCGGGGCGCAGCAGCACTTGCTGCAGCATGGAGTCAGCGATACGGTCCTTGACGACGATTTTGCCCGGCGGCGGATCGCCCGCGAACTCACCCTCGATCACACACTGGTCCGCGAACTCTTCCTTGACCAGCTCATATCCCCAATCCCGGAATGCGCCTTCGGTAAATTTCTGAATATTCCCCTTGTGCACCATGGTGACGCTGCGGCGATTGTTGTCGATGGCGTGCTGGATCGCGCGGCGCACCAAGCGCTTCGAGCCGGTGATGCTGATCGGTTTGATTCCAACGCCGGAATCCACGCGGATTTTCCGGCCCATCTCACCGTTGAGAAAGCCGATCACCTTAGCCACCTCGGCGCTACCCTGCTGCCACTCGATCCCGGCATAGACGTCTTCGGTGTTTTCCCGGAAGATCACGACATCAAGCTTTTCGGGATTCCGCACCGGCGACGGCACCCCGGGGAAATAACGGACCGGCCGCATGCAGACATACAGTTCGAGCAACTGGCGCAGCGCAACGTTGAGACTGCGGATCCCACCGCCGACGGGCGTGGTGAGCGGCCCCTTGATAGCGATATGGAACTCCCGGATGGCGGCCAGGGAATCGTCGGGCAGCCACGAGTTGAAGTGATCGAAGGCCTTCTGCCCGGCGAAGATTTCAAACCAGGCGACCCTCCGGGTTCCGCCGTAGGCCGCCTCGACCGCACCGTCGAAAACCCGCCGCGCCGCTTTCCAAATGTCCCGGCCGGTGCCGTCACCCTCGATGAACGGGATAATCGGGTTGTCCGGGGTGATGAACTTCCCTGATTCAACTTGAATGGTATCTCCATTCGACGGTACATCAACCCCGTTGTATGAACTCATGCATGCTCCCGTTTGTGGCTGGAGGCCCCTCCGTTTCCGGACACAGAGGCGTCTTCCCAGTTTTGTTTCGGGTTGCGCCCAAGAAACGGTGGAAGGATCGAACCTGACCGGTGTGTTGCGATGTACAGAACTTCAGGCTCGGCTCATCAAGAATGGAATTGTATCAACTCCCTGCGAACCCGAGCAAACTTCGCCGGCCGGTCATCGGACTCCAGAGACGAAGGTTCAGGACTGAAGATGTTCGCGTCGTACACTCAAACGCGGGCGAGACTACACATAGCGGCTTGCCGCTGAACGAACCGGGGCTGATCGAAAGCCAGTCTGACGTAATTCACGGACCCATCAGGCAGGTTCGGGTGGCGGCTTCCAGGCGCCTGCCGCCTGCTCGAACCGTTCGGCCAAAGCGAGGATCAAGCGATCCTCAAACGGTCGTCCCACGATCTGCACACCGATCGGGAGGCCCTCGTTGGAATGCCCCACCGGGACGACGACCGCCGGGTTTCCGAGAAGATTGAACACTTGACAGTACGAAAAAGCCATCGCATAGCTGACTTCGTGGCCACTGATGGTCCAAGACCGTTCGCTGTGACGGAACGCCGGAATCGAAGCCACCGGACAGATCAGCGCACGGTACTCCTGCATGCGCACAAGCAATTGCGCGCGCATCCGGTCCCTTTTGTCCCATACCTGGAGAAATTCACGCAGCGAAGCATTGCGAGAGTCTTCGGGCGGCTCCAGCAGATCCTGAACCAAAGCGTGCAGTTGATCTTCTTTCCCTTCGATGAGCGGCTGGAGCCGTTCGGCGCCGGCGATACTGAAAAGCATCCACCAAAGCTCGTGCGCCGACTCCAGACCCTCGGGGCGGAACGGTTCGACGCTGAACCCCTGGTCCTCGAAGACCTTGCAGGCATCGCGCACCGCTTGTTTCGTCTCGCTGGTGACGGGCGTTACTCCGTCATCCTCGTAGAAGCCGATCTTGACCCGGCGTGTCAAGTCCGCCCCTGCACCTTCGGGCGCGAATGGGCCGCTTGAGGGATCCGACGCATCCTCGCCCATCGCGACGTCGAGAACAAGCTCCAAATCAAACGCACTCCGAGCAAGAGGACCCACCGAAGCCAGCAGGGCGGACGGACCGATGCAATCCGGCCAGTGGCCTGTTCGGGGGATCAGCCCCGCCGTCGGCTTGAACCCGAAGAGACCGCAAAAATGCGCCGGCACGCGAATCGAGCCGCCACCGTCGGAACCGATCCCCAGCGCTGAGCAGCCTGACGCCACGGCCGCCGACTCGCCTCCGCTCGACCCTCCGGCCGTGTAGTCCGGATTCCAGGGACTGTTCGTGCGGCCATAGAGCAAGTTGTCCGTCTCGTACGCGACCAACAAGTCCGGGACGTTCGTCACCCCAAGGATGAGGGCTCCCGCCGCTCGCAGGCGTTCGACCAGCACGGCGTCACTCTGCGCGATGTGTCCTTCCCGCAGCCGCGTGCCGCACTCACATCGCAGTCCACGCACCTCGATCGAACTCTTGATCGACATGGGAACGCCGTGAAGCGGCCCTACTGCAACGTCCCGCGACAAGGCCTCTTCGGCCTTCCGGGCCTCACGCCGCACCCGTTCAGCGTCTACGTCCACAAACGCATTCAGATGCGGATTGACCTGCTCAATCCGCTCCAGGTGCTCATCCACGACCTCGATCGGCGACACCTCCCGTTTTCGGACCAAGTCCGCGATCCTGTACGCCGGCTGAGCCTTCAAATCGTCCATGTTGACAAGTCATTACAGCACATGCCTGACGAAAACCTTTCAGTATTTCAGACACTTAACCTGCATTTCTCACCACCCGACGGCCGAAGCACACGATACGACCGCCATGACTTCGTTGCGCTTGCTTGCCGTGCTCGACTTACGGTTCAAGTACGCCTGCGCGCGCCAAACGGCTCGCGCCTCGTCCTGACGGCCCTCCCACGCACTTCGCCTCGCCACGTGGTGAGAAATGCAGGTTAAACTCATCGGCAGTTCCGTGCTTGTGACTCGTTCGTCGTACTCGGTTCGTCGTAACGTAAATGAGAGTTGTTAAGCTTGTAGCTCATGATCTCCACGAGTTCGAACAAGGAGGGGATATGCGCAAGGTTGATCCGCTTGTCGTCCTGGCGTTGATCGGCGGCCTGTTTGTATGGGGAGCCGTCGCCAAGACCGAGCCGGGCGCATTCACGTTCGTGATGTTGCCCGACACCCAGTTCTACAGTGAAAAGTTTCCCAAGTTTTTCGATGACCAAACCAAGTGGATCGCCGCCAACGCGAAGAAGGAAAACATCGCCTTCGTGACCCACATCGGCGACATCGTTCAAAGCGGCGACGAAGTCGAGAGGGAGTGGCGAGTGGCCGATGGCGCCATGTCGAGACTGGACGGCATTGTGCCTTGGGGCGTTGCCATCGGCAACCACGACTACGACCGCGGCGATCCGCGGGGACGGGCGAAGGCCTTCCGCCGCTGGTTTGGCCCCCAGCGCTTCCGGACCGAAGAGTGGTATCGGGGCGCATCGGAGAACGGTATCAATTCCTACCAGGTCTTCAACGGCGGGGGCCGGGAGTTCCTGATCATGCACCTCGAGGCGGACGTGCCTGATCCCGCCATTGCATGGGCGAAGTCAGTGCTAGAGAAGCACGAAGGTGTGCCGACAATCGTATCTACCCATATCTACTTGCACGACCAGACGCGTTCGCGCGACCGGGCGCCTTTCTACCGCAAGGATATCGGCAATTCCGGAGAAGCGATCTGGCAAAAGCTGATCAAGCCAAGCCCGCAGATCTTCATGGTGGTGTGCGGCCACTGGGGCAAGTTTGGCGGCGAGTGGTTTCAGGTGTCCACCAACGACGCCTCTCGAGACGTCTTCGAGATCCTGGCCGACTACCAATTCCGCAAAAATGGCGGAGAGGGCTGGATGCGGACGTTCCGATTCGAGCCGGAGAAGCGCCGCATCCTCGTCAAGACCTACTCGCCCTCACTCGAGAAGCATGAGACGGACATCTCAAGCCAGTTCTTGATCTTCCTCGATTTCGAGAATAGATTCAGTTCCTAGCCTGCATTTCTCACCACCCGACGGCCGAAGCAAGCGATAAAAGGCCGTGATTCGTGTTTCGTGTCTCGTGATTCGTGAAAACCATGGGAGGGGGCCTGGTTCGCTCCAGAAGAAATGTCTGAGGGCCAGTGAACCGGAAAGGCCGTGTTTCTTGACCCGAGGAGTGAAGGAGGCGATTTGTCAAGTACGCCTGCGCACGCCAAGCGGCTCGCGCCTCGTCCTGACGGCCCTCTCACGAACTTCGTCTCGCCACGTGGTGAGAAATGCAGGCTATACCGGGGCTTGGCTGCCGACCGGGCGCCTCTCTCCTCCTGGAACAGCCCGTTGCGGCATTCGAAAGGATGAGAGAGTACAGGTAGATCAGATCAACTGAATCTTCCGGAATCGGAACGAGCGTCACCGGCATCCGCAAGAGGTCATTGAGCAGCGGGAGAATCACCGGGCACCGAGTCCATCAGAGTCAACGCCAGCACAGGGTAGAGCGTGCCGGTGTAGGTGATGAAACTCCACTTGTCGGTATTGAGAGATTTCGTCCACCAACGCCCGGACTGTCTCTGATTCCGCTCCAGCCAAGCGATCCCGCGTTTGAGGGCAGGGTGCGATGACGGAAGGCCGGCCTGAGACAGCACGATGATCGAGAGGCCGGTCTGGTGGCCGTCGCTTGCGGGCTCGCCGAAGTCCGCTTCCGCACGCAGCCGCTCACTGCGGTTGCCGACGCCCCACTGCTCAGGCTCAGCGAAGGAACGAATGGACCAACCGCCATCCGGCCGCTGGCGGTCGAGGATCATCTTGACGATGGCTTCCTTACCGACGGTGTCGAGAAGGTCCGGCTGATGCTGAGAAGCCCATAGCAGCGCAACGCGCGCATATTCGTGGGGGGGGTCCACGGATTTCAGGTAACGCCTCAAGCGAAGGTAGCCCGATCCGAGATCATCGGCTTGATGCTGGTCCAACCACTTGGGCGCCAGTCCCACCGCCATGGCGGCGACCGTCGCAAGCTGATAGGCATCAGACTCGAACGGAGGCCAGGTCTCGACGGAATACCAGGCGCCGTTGCCGCGCTGCAAGCTGAACATCAGCTCCAACGCCTTGGCGGTCTCGGAGGAAGGCTGCTTGGTGACATGCGCATCCCATGCCGCCAGCGCCGCCGCCAAATAGACGACTTCCGCAGGGCCGGTACCTCGCTCTGTCTTATTGCGTTCCTCGGCAAGCGTCTCCTGGAGGATGCGCTCGAGGAAAGACCGAAACGACGGGTCAGGAGAGCCGAGCAAGCCGGAAAGTTGCGGACGGAGAATGCCGTACCAACCTGTTGTGTGGCAGGAAACGCAGCCACGATCGTTCACCCAGGCTTTCGCGCCATCTTCGAGATAGGCTCCCGCTTTCGAGAGAGACAGACGTCCCGCAGTCGGCTCGTCGGCTGACGCCGGAGGGATCGAGATGTCTCCAAAGTGGTATTGGTGCAAGCGGTGGTCCCGTTTGGGTTCGGCGGTAAGGATCGATCCGGAAAACAGCACCGCCAGCAAACAGATCGTCGTAATTATCGGGTGTTTCATTGCTTGGGAATCTCCTTGCTTGAGAACGGTTTCGAACCCTTTTCAGCGCTTCTCGACCAAAGTCTCCACAAATCGCACCCAGCCGAAATCCTGAGGCACGTGAAAGTTCGGCCGCTCCGTGTTCACCGGCGACCAAGTGCTGTACTGCGGGTTCGTGGTCCCGCCGGAACGATTGAGATTCAGCCGCCAGCGATCGCCGCCGCGGGGCGGTGTGTGCGCCGCGTCTTTCTTGAAGTTCTTGAAGGGAATCGCCACTTCGAGAATCCAATGATGCTCGCCGGGGGTGTCGACTTTGAGCGATTGGCCGTAGTGCGACGTCCACAGCCGCACCCCGACAGGCTCGGAGCGACGCCCGCCCCGCCACCAGTCGGTGCGCGTGAAGTTGAGCATCGTACCGATGACGTTCATCTCGAAGCCGTAGTAGTTATGCACCTTGTCAGGGTTCGGGCTGATGAAGGCCTCGACACAATCGTCGCGAGAGACGGGACCGTGCCGGCGTGTGACATTGGCGGCGATATTCTTGTCGCGGCAGTAGTAGCCGATGTAGAGATTCACGTCGTCCCAGAGGATCTTGGCTACGGTCTGCTCCTTCTCGCCCCCGCTCCACCAGTTGAAGTGGAAATCCCCCACCGGGACCGCCGCCTGCCAGGCTGCCTCATCGAGGCGGGCGTCGACGACGATGGGCCCGGCTGTTCGGTAGATGTCGTAGGACGGCTTCCCCTGGGCAAGACAGAGCAAAGGGACGGCCAGAATGAGAGGCAAGCGGTAACGCGCCAGCGGGGTCATGTCTCGAGGTCTCTGAGGATCGCCTCTATCCTCTCACGTTCTGCAACGGAGGCCAACGTCGCATTTGCCAACACATCTCGTCCCCCAGCGTTATACTCGGCTGACGGAGCCTTTGCCATGCAACGATTCAACGCCACAGTCTTGCTAACCCTCTTCTTGTTGCCGGCCGTCTCCGCAGCCGCGGACCCAGATACGGCCGGCTCCATGGCAATCGTGAGGCAGGACGAGGGCTTTCTGTTTCGAGAAGGCCCGGACAAGGTTTTCTTCTATCAGCTAACGGCAAAATCGCTTAACGGGAAGTACAAGCGGTCGAACTACATCCATCCCTTGTATGACCTCGACGGCAACGTGTTGACGGAAGATTTCCCCGAGGACCATCGACACCACCGAGGGATCTTCTGGGCCTGGCACCAGGTCGTCGTAAACGGCAAACGAGTGGGTGATCAGTGGATCAACGAGGATTCGATCTGGGAAGTTCAGGGCAGTGAGATCCTTCCTCGCGAGAAGGAATCGGCCGCCGTGTGGGTCAAGCTGCACTGGAAGTCACCCCGCTGGCTCGATGACAGAGGTAAGCAAAAGCCCTTCGTGGAGGAGATCACGACGGTCCGTGCTCACGCTCAGGAGGGCCACATCCGCAAGATCGACTTCACGATCGAGCTGACGGCCCTGGAAGACGATGTTCGCATCGGTGGCTCCGAGGACGTCAAAGGCTATGGAGGGTTCTCCACACGCATTCGCCTTCCAAAGGACATTCGCTTCCTGGGACACAACGGCCCCGTCACCCCCCGCGTGACATCCGTCAGGGCCGGCCCCTGGCTGGACTTCTCGGGCTCCTATGGCGCCAAACCCGGCAGCGGACTTACCGTTCTGACACACCCCTCCTCACCCGGCTTTCCACAGTCCTGGATCCTGCGATCCAGCGGCAGCATGCAGAATGCGGCTTATCCAGGACGGTATTTGACCCGTATTCCCACGGATGAGTCGTTGAGGTTTCGCTACCGATTGGTCGTGCATCGAGGCGATCTGACTCGCGACCGATTGGACCAGTTTCAGGACCGCTATGGGAAGGAAGACCAGTAAATCAACTGACCTCCAACTCGAAGTCCGCGCTAAGGTTTTCTTATCCCTGGGTCTTGTAACCTCGCGCCGTTAGACTGTAGAGCTTATGGCTCACGAGATGCATCACCCGGGCGGCTCTGGTAGTCCGGCCAAAAAAATCCATAACTTTCGGTACTACGACCTGGCGGTGCACGCTTTCGTGGTCGTGCTGCTGGTGTCAAACCTTGTGGCGCAGAAGATTTGCGCGATCGGGCCGTTTACGATCGGCGGGGTGACAGTTGGTCCATTTCTTTTGAGCGGCGCACAGATTCTGTTCCCCATCACGTACATCTTCGGCGACATCTTTGTCGAGGTGTACGGCTATGGCGCTTCTCGGCGGGCGATCTGGATCGGGTTCTTCTCGGCGGCGCTGTTGGCCGTGATGGCCCTGATCACGACCAGCTTGCCGGCGGCCCCTGAATGGAAGAACCAGGACGCGTTCGAGAAGGTGTTCGGATTCGTGCCGCGCGTGCTGGTCGCGAGCCTTGTGGCCTATTGGTGCGGCGAGTTCGCCAACGCCTTCGTGATGTCGAAGATGAAACTCCTGACGAAAGGCAAACACCTATGGACACGGACGATCGGGTCAACCGTGGTGGGTCAGTTGGTGGATACGGTTGTGGTGATTTTCGTGATCTTCGTCGGAGTGTATGACTTGGGAACCATGCTCAATTTGATCTTCACCGGCTACTTCGCGAAGGTCATCTATGAAGCGACGGCGACACCCTTGACGTATCTCGTAGTGAACACGCTCAAACGAGCGGAAGGCGTCGACGTATTCGACGAAGGCGTGAACTTCAATCCGTTTCAGGCGAGGTAGATTCGACGGGGGAAATGAGTTAGCCTGCATGTCTCACCACCCGACGGTCGAAGCACGCGATACGACCGCCAAGACTTCGTTGCGCTTGCTTGCCGTGCTCAACGTACTGTTCAAGTACGCCTGTGCGCGCCAAGCGGCTCGCGCCTCGTCCTGACGGCCCTCTCACCCACTTCGCCTCGCCACGTGGTGAGACATGCAGGCTAGGTCACCTTTCACCGTCTAAAGGAGCAGCAAGCGGCGCCGCGCCAACACCCGGCCAAATCCGGATGATGCCAAACGTGGCCCGAATGGAGTTCCAAACGGCCGTGACGATCCAGGTGTGTGCAAGGGCTGCACGGCTTGTCTCATCGACCCAGAGAAGCCCGATAACGCCCACGAGGGTGGCGACGAGGACCGCGTTTCTCAGATAGCGGAAGTCACCTGTTCCCCAGTGGACGCCGTCAGTGCCGAACGAGAGCGCACTGACAGGCTGCGAGAACGCACTGATGATCCACGGAACAAGAAACACTTCGTAGGAACTCACCGGGATGAGTGCTCGGGCAACCGGACCCGTCGAGGCGAGCATGACGATTGTCAGAACCACTCCACAGCCGAGACTCCATTGGCAGACGACCGTGGCCACGCGGCGACTCTGTCGAAGGTCATCGGCTCCCAGGAAATACGCAACCAAGCTCTGCCCCGCGATAGCAAAGGCATCCAGAAACAACGCGGTGAAGGCCCATACTTGACGGATGGCTTGATGGGCTGCCCCGGCATCGGCGCTGATTTCGGTTGCCGCTCGGGTGGTGAGCAAAAGGAAGAAGTTCAGGGCCGCGGTGCGGATAAAAAGCTCCTCGCCGATTTTCAAGAGCTTGCCGAGTTGCGAGAGATGGGCGCGAGCCGGGATGCCGATCCGAATGATAGCGACCGTGACTGCCGCAGCCGCACCGAGCCACTGGCTGATGACACTGGCGGCTGCGGCGCCGGCAACACCCATCGCGGGAACGGGCCCCCATCCGAAGATGAAAATCGGGTCGAGAGCGATGTTCAATACGTTGAGGCCGGAAGCAATCCACATCGGGGATCGCATGTCTTGCAGTCCACGGAGGGTCCCGAAGGAGGCGACCGTCAGCAGAATGGCCGGCGCGCCGAGAAGCCGGACCGTGATGTAGTCGCGAGCCTCCGCCGCGATTTCTCCATCAGCCCCCATGAGCAGCACGAGTGGATCGACCGCCAGCCAAACAAGCCCGCCAATACCGGCACCCATGAGAACGCTCAAGCCGAGCGCTTGGACATTCGCAACGCGGGCGTGTTCGATGTCCCCGCTACCTTCGCTACGGGCAACTTCGGTTTGGGTTCCGATCCCCAGAAAGTTGAACATCCAGAAAATGCTCGAGAGCAGGGCCGCTCCTACGCCGAGTCCCGCCAAGGCGACAGCGTCCAGGCGGGCAACGAAGGCGGTGTCAGCCAGACCGGTGAGGGGCTCGGCAACGAGGGAAACGAGGAGAGGCGCGGAGAGGCCGACGAACGTCCGATGCGGCTTCAACGTGAAGGGATGGGGAGTGTCGGGCAAAGGGAATGCTCAGTTCATCTGTTTGGGGTGATCGGGCTTTGCAGAGCTCCCTTTTGCTCCTTCCTGCTCAGGAGCAGAACGAGAAAACGTGCAAGGACTGCACTATGTAGTATGACCAAGACGGGCGAGTGGAACGCTTCCGTGAGGGCGAATCCGTCGGGAAAGTCCGATGTCGGAGACCGGTTGAGACCAAGCTGCTCTCGGAAAGCAGGAGACCAGGAACCGGGGCCGTGTCGAGAGATGCGTCGACGACATCCTCGATCTTCTGGTCCAACAGAGCATCGGCCCAGTGAACTTCGCGGTGGCCAGCCTTGTTCTCGAAGTGAATCATGGCGCTGTTTGCCCAGAACGACCGAAAGAATACGAAGGGAAACGCAGATCAAGGGTCGTCGACAGGTATATCCGAGCAGTCGCGGCGTCACATGTGACACTGATGTGAAAACCCATGATCCTCGCCGCGGATAGGTCGAAACGAGGCCGGTGCGACGGTACGGAAGAGGTAGGACGAAAGGCACGACATGGGTTTTAAGCCGTGATTGATCCGCACTTGGGCGGGGGCGGAACTAGCCTGCATTTCTCACCACCCGGTGGTTGAAGCACACGATACGACCGCCAGGACTTCGTTGCGCTTGCTTGCCGTGCTCAACGTACGGTTCAAGTACGCCTGTGCGCGCCAAGCGGCTCGCGCCTTTTTCCTCCGCCCGGCTTGCGCCTAGTCCTGGCGGTCCTCTCACGCACTTCGCCTCGCCGCGCACTGAGAAATGCAGGCTAGCGAACCGCGGTCCTCTTGACATTGGTCCTTGCTGCACGAAACCATGAGGCCGGAATGACCTCGATTCTTGCCCGCGATCTTCAGCAGCGTGTTCCTCTGCTCGCTGAGCAGTTTCGGAAGGCCGATCCGTTTCCCCATGTGCTTATCAAGAACTTCGTCGAACCGTCTTTCCTCGATCGGCTGATTCGCGAGTTCCCGGCATTCGACCATGGCAAGGCGCTCAACGAGTACGGTGAAGTGGGCAGCAAGGCTGTTCATGAGAATCTTCCCCCACTTGGCGAGACATACCGGCAGCTTGATGAACTTTTTGCATCGCCGTATCTGCTAGGTTTGATCAGCGGGATCACGAGCATTCCAAATCTGCTCTATGACCCGGAATACGTAGGTGGCGGGACCCACGATAATCGGCACGGGCAGGAACTCGATCCGCATGTGGACTTCAACTTTCACCCGACGAATCGTTGGCATCGGAGGCTGAACCTCATTCTTTTTCTGAATGAGGAATGGAGGGCGGAATGGGGCGGTTCGTTGCAGGTTCACTCAGATCCGTGGGAACAGAACCAGCCGGATCGCGTGAAGTCGTACTTGCCGTTGGCGAATCATTGCGTTCTCTTCGAGACATCGGAGGTCTCCTGGCACGGGTTCCCGAAGATCGACTTTCCGGAGAACAGGAGGGATCTCTCGCGCCGCTCGATCGCGGTGTATTTCTATACGAAATCGCGCCCAAAAGAGCAGACGGCGCCGGACCACAGTACGGTCTATGTACCGCGAGCTCTGCCGGACAAGTTTCGCGCCGGACACAAGTTGAGCAATGAGGATGCGGGCGAATTAAAGATAGCGGTCCAGCGGCGTGATCGGCAGATGAAGTTTCTCTACGAAAGGGAGAAGGAATTCTCGCTGGTGATCGAAGGTTGCCACTGGCGTATCGGCGAGCACGAAAAGGAGATCGACAGGCTGCAGGCGCTCCATCGCGAGCAGCGCGAAGAGATCGGGAAGCTGGTGACGCTCAACCGCGAACTGCGCGAGGAGATCGAGAATCTGAAGCGGAAACATGCCGACGCGCTATACCGGATCTTCCGTTCCCCGACGTTTCGACTGGGGTATATGCTGAGTTGGCCGGCACGTGTCTTGAAGGGGTTGTTCGGAACGTAACCGGGGCTCACTTCACGCACATGCC
The DNA here is from genome assembly GCA_965204095.1 of Bryobacterales bacterium. GTDB lineage: Bacteria > Acidobacteriota > Terriglobia > Bryobacterales > UBA6623 > JAPPLB01. The sequence goes on from OZ241991.1 coordinate 1,057,074, forward strand.
ATAGGCAGCCAGTGACACTGCCAACGACCTGCACAACTCGTCCGGCCACTCAGACGGATGAACTCATCCTGCAGGAATCGGTTTCGCAGCATGAAAGACGGAGGAGAGCCTTGACGATGGTTCGGAAACTGGTCCGGGTTTCAGTCGATCCGATACAGTCGAAGGCGTGTGATAGCGTGCCCGCGCCTATTGTCAGACGGGGCCTTCCGTAGGCGGGAGCGAAGAGCGCCAGCCTTCGCGGAGCATTCCCTGGAGACCGTTGAGGAGGCTGATATTCTCGGGTCGGTTGGCGATGTTTCGAGTTTCGAGGGGGTCGGCTTCGTAATCGTAGAGTTCGGCCGAGGTGTAGGGAAAGTCCTGGGCGCGCCACTCGGTGTAGCGATAGCGGCGAGTGCGGATCGAATAACCCATTCCTGCGCCGACGCCGGGGATTTCTCGCGGGTATTGGCTGAAGACCGCACGTTTCCAAAGGCGGTCCGGATCGTCGAATAACGGGACGAAGCTCGAACCCTCAAGTGCACCGGGCCGGTCGAGACCGCAAAGTTCGCAGAGTGTAGGGAAGATGTCGACCAGTTCGGTGAGCCCCGAGGTCTTCCTGTTTTTCCCGAGCCGGCCCGGGGCACTGACGATCAACGGGGCACGGGTGGCGGCTTCCAGGTTCGTGTGCTTGTTCCAGAGGCCGTGGTCGCCGAGGTGATAACCATGGTCCCCCCATAGAACGACCACCGTGTTGTCTCGCAGGCGGAGGTCTTCCAGGGCCTTCAGAAGCCGGCCGATCTGGGCATCCACGTAACTGACCGAAGCGCGGTAAGCGCGGATCAGGTCGCGGGCCTGATCGGCGGGGATCGGTCCGTCCTGAGGGATGTTGATGTAGCCGCGGAGCTCGTTCGAGTTGTGAAGCGCGTACGGCGGAGCCCCGGCTGGAGGTTCGCGGAAAGCAGCGAGGTCGATCTGCGACTTCGGATAGAGGTCGAAATACTTCTCGGGAGCGACGAACGGCAGGTGAGGCTTCAAGAAACCCGCTGCAAGGAAAAACCGCTTGCGGCGCAACTCGCCGAGTGCGTGGACGACCGCATCAGCGGTCATACCGTCGGCAAGTTGGTTATCGGCCACCCGGCGGCTTTCCCAGCTACGCATTCCCCAGCCGCGTTGTCCTACAACGGCGGGCTTTCGTTTCGCGGGTTCGTAATAGAAACGCTCGTTGGAAATCCAGTTATTCGAGCGAAGGCCATCCCACTTGGCCTGAACGAAGCGGCGGCTTTCCACCGTATTCCATCCGTGGTGATCGGGAATCCAGGAGGGGACGCTCCAGGATTGCAAGTCGTCAAGTTCCGGCTTGTGAAAAATCTTGCTGAAGCCCGCTGCGACATAGCCGTGATCTTTGAAATGCTCGGGGATGGTCACGGTGTCCCGGAGAAATCGGCGGAAATGGGTTTGAAGGTCGTGGACACGGGTTGTGTCGGGTCGGAGTCCGGTGAGCAACGAGGTTCGTGAAGGGCTGCAAACGGCCTGCTGGCAGTAGGCGCTCGTGAACGTGAGTCCGTCGGCTGCGAGGGCGTCGATGTTCGGAGTGCGGATGTCGGGGTCCCCGTAGCAGCCCAGAGAAGGACGCAGGTCGTCGACGGCGATGAAGAGAACATTGAACTCCGGTTTTGGGGACTTTTTTGCACGACCGCGAGTGGGAAGGAGTATCGCGGCCGATCCGGCGGTGGCGCGGAGAAGCTGGCGGCGCGAAAGGCCCGGCTGCGAGCAGGCGGTTTCGTCGACCTGAGCGAGAGAGGTCCGGCTTGCCACAACGGGCGCGGCACCGTTCTCGGGCACTCTTTCAGCATCGCATCCGGCAGGCATGGAGTCCTTCTGTCTGGAGTTCTATCGTTTGAGTGCCTGATCGAGGTCGGCTTCGATATCTTCGACGGCTTCGATGCCAGCGGAGAGGCGAACCAGACTGTCGCGTATGCCAAGACGCTCACGATGCTTCGGCGCGAGATCGCGATGGGAGCTGATCGCCGGATAAAGCATGAGCGAATGGACATCGCCGAGCGTCGTGGCGGGAACGATCATCCGCAGGGCGTCCATGAAAGCGAATACTTCCTGCCGTCCAGCGTCTTTGATCTCGAAACTGACCATCCCGCCGAAAAGATTCCGCGGAAAAAGACGCCGGGAGGTCTCGATGTCAGGGTGTTCCGGATCGCCGGGGAAATAGACTCTCTTCACGCGAGGGTGTCCCTTGAGCCAAGCGGCGATGTGGCAAGCGTTTTGACATTGGCGCTCGATGCGCAACGGAAGCGTCTTGATGCCGCGCATGGCAAGATAGGCTTCGAAGGGGCCGATGTTCGGCCCGAGAGTGCGCGCCAAGACGGTGATGAGTTGACGCCACTCTTCGCTTGCGACGAGAGCGCCGCCCATGAGGTCGCCGTGGCCCGCCAGATACTTCGTCATGCTGTGCACAACCAAGTCGACGCCGAGTTCCAGGGGACGGAGCAACACCGGCGTGGCGAAGGTATTGTCAACGATGACCGACGCCCCGTGCGCGTGAGCAAGAGTTGTGATTCGGTCGATCGGCGCAACGCGCAGCAGAGGATTCGAAACCGGCTCAAGCAGCACACAGGACGGTTTCTCTTTCGCAAGCACTTGCTCGAAATCGTCGAGATCGCAAGGTTCGGCGAAGCTGATGTCAACACCGGTCGGCCCGAGGATGTTCGTCAGCAAAGTAATGCTCTGGCCGTACATGACCTTGGCGCAGAGCACCGAGCGGCGACGATCGGTCATCGCGGCAATCAGAGCAAGGTGAATGGCCGACATGCCCGAGGTCGTGGCGACCGCCAGGTCGCCGCCTTCGAGCCGCGCCAGCAGTTCCTCGAGAGCGGCCGTGGTGGGGTTGCCATAACGGGTGTAACCGTGGCCCTCAATCTCTTCGTTGAAGACCCGGTCGAGGTCTTCCGTGCGCTCATAAAAGAAGCTGGAGGTCCCGTATACGGGTGTCGTGGACGGGACGTAGTTGCCGAGCTTCTTGCGGTCGCCCGCATGCACGGCTAGCGTATCGATCTTCATCTGCTTGTGGAGGGGGCAGCGGAGGACGTCTTTTCGTGATTATATGCGGTTGGCTGCGGCCGCGTTCGTGATCATAGACGGTGCATGGATAACTCGCTGGTGCTATCGCTCTTTGCAGAGATGCTCTCGAAGACGGCAGGCGAGTTGTCAGGTCGAAAGCCCGAAGGTGAACGGTACAATGAAAGCGTGGTAACTGCCCTTTCTTTATAGACCATGCTCGACAATTTGCTTGCCAAGGTCTTCGGCACCAAGCACGAGCGCGAACTCAAGCGGCTTCGTCCGAAAGTCGTTGCGATCAATGATCGCGAGCAAGAGGTAAAAAACCTCAGCGACGAGCAGCTACGAGCCAAAACCGCTGAATTCAAGGAAAGAATCTCGAACGGGGAGTCTCTCGACGACTTGCTGTTCGAAGTGTTCGCGGTATGCCGCGAGGTCGGTCGTCGTGTGCTCGCGATGCGGCACTTCGACGTTCAGTTGATCGGCGGTATCGTCCTGCACGAAGGCACAATCTCCGAGATGAAAACCGGTGAAGGCAAGACGCTTGTCGCGACATTGCCGGCCTACCTGAACGCGCTGGAAGGCAAGGGCGTGCATGTCGTTACCGTGAACGACTACCTGGCGCGGCGCGACGCCGAGTGGATGGGCAAGCTGTACGGTTTCCTGGGTTTGCAGGTGGGCGTGATCGTCCATGATCTGACTGAGCAGGAGCGTCGCAAGAGCTACGGCTCCGACATCACCTACGGCACAAACAACGAGTTTGGATTCGACTACTTGCGCGACAACATGAAGTTTGATCTCGCGGACTGCGTCCAGCGGGAGCACAACTTCGCGATTGTCGACGAGGTGGACTCGATCCTGATCGACGAGGCGCGAACTCCACTGATCATTTCAGGTCCGAGCGAGGAATCGACGGACAAGTACTACAAAGTGAATCGCTCCATCCCGAAAATGGAGCGAGGCGAGGTGATCCAGGGAGAGGAACCGCGCGATCGCACGTACACGGGCGACTACATCATCGAGGAAAAGCACCGTACCGCCTTCCTGACCGAGCAGGGCGAGGCGAAGGTTGAAAAGGCTCTGGGCATTGGTAACATCAACGATCTGGCGAATTATGAGCTGAAGCACTGTGTCGAGCAGGCGCTCAAGGCGCATACGATCTTCCAACGCGACAAGGACTACGTCGTCAAGGACGGCCAGGTGGTGATCGTCGACGAGTTCACCGGGCGGCTGATGCCGGGCCGGCGTTGGAGCGACGGCCTGCATCAAGCCGTGGAAGCAAAAGAGCGCGTCAAGATCGAACGTGAGAACCAGACACTGGCGACGATTACCTTCCAGAATTACTTCCGAATGTATAATAAGCTGGCCGGAATGACCGGTACAGCCGACACAGAAGCCCCTGAGTTCTCAAAGATTTACAAGCTTGATGTTAACGTGATCCCTACGAATCGGGATCTGATTCGCGTTGAGCATCCGGATATTGTTTACCGAACCGAGGAAGAGAAATTCCGGAACGCCGCGATGGAGATCAAGGAACTGGCCGCATCGGGACAGCCGGTCTTGGTGGGAACGATCTCGATCGAGAAGTCCGAGCATCTGTCGCGCATCCTCAAGAAGATGGGCATCAAGCACGAAGTGCTCAATGCCAAGCAGCACGAGCGCGAGGCGGTGATCGTCGCCCAGGCAGGCCGAAAAGGCGCGGTCACGGTCTCGACGAACATGGCCGGCCGTGGCACGGACATTCTACTCGGCGGCAACCCGGAGCACCTGGCGATCGAGGCGCTGCGAAAACAGGGACGCAATCGCGATCAGTTGTCCGCGGAAGAATGGAAAGCGGCTATTGCCAGGCAGAAGGAGATCACCGACAAGGAGCATGACGAGGTGGTCCAACTGGGCGGCCTGTTCATCCTCGGCACGGAGCGTCACGAGTCGCGGCGGATTGACAACCAGCTTCGAGGCCGCGCCGGGAGGCAAGGAGACCCCGGGGCTTCGCGGTTCTACCTCTCATTACAGGATGATCTCTTGAGGATCTTCGGGGGCGAGAAGGTCCAGAACCTGATGCTGAAGCTTGGCATGGAAGAAGACGTGCCGATCGAGTCGAAGCTGATCACCAAGCGCATCGAGGCAGCGCAGAAGGCCGTCGAGGCCCAGCACTTCGGAGCGCGCAAACATCTCCTCGAATACGATGACGTGATGAACAAGCAGCGCGAAGCCGTCTACGGTATGCGCCGCAAGCTGCTGGCGGGCAAAGATCAGCGGGACCACATCATGGGATTGATCGGCGACTTGGCGGGTGACGCCGTAGAGTCACGTTGTCCCGAAAGAACGCATCCCGATACATGGGACATGACAGGGCTGCGGACGGACATCGCCAATGGTTTCGGTGTCAATATCGACAAGCTCGATCTGAACGGGCTTGATCGTCAGGCCACCGCCGACGAAATCACCGAGACGCTGAGCAAGCAGTATGAGGAGAAAGAGCAGTTGATGGGCGCCGAGAGGCTCCGTTACTCCGAACGGATGATCATGCTGCAACTGCTTGACGCGCAGTGGAAGGACCATCTGTTGTCGATGGACCACCTCAAGGAAGGCATCACCCTGCGCAGCTATGGCCAGAGAGATCCATTGGTCGAGTACAAGAAAGAGTCGTTCCAACTCTTTCAGGACATGATGGCGCGGTTCGAGGAAGAGACTCTTCGATTCATGTTCCACCTGCAGCCCGCAACAAGTGCTCCTGAAAGGGCTCGGCGTGAGGCGGCGCCCGTGGGAGTGTTGGAAATCAAGGAAGAGGCGCGTGCTTCAAGCCCGAGCCGGGACGTCGGTACGATCGAGGACTTCACACGCGACGTGCGGCGCAAAAAGGAGAAGGAGCTGGCGCACGCGCGTATGGCTGGAGCCGGAGACCGGCAGGCGGCGGTGAAGCAGGTTATTCGGGGAAAGAAAGTGGGCCGCAACGCCCCTTGCCCTTGCGGAAGCGGCAAGAAACACAAGAAGTGCTGTGGCAGGGCCGCCTGACTGCCGGTACTAATCGCGTGCTCTGGTGGCGTGTCAGCCTTTTATCTATCTGCAATGCGTTCGTATGTTGTGGGCACCACAGTGACACCATGAATGATGACCCTCACCGCGGAGAGATGTTGTATTTTGGTTCGGGCTGCTGAGGAAACCAAATACCTGTGTACGGTATCTGTAGTTCTGTGAATCGTCTGCTTGCGCGCGCCATCGTGGGGCTGACTCTCGTTGCCTCCCAGGCATTTGCCGTGGACTTGGTGCCCGACGCCTTGGGCGATTTCCTGCGTGAATCGGCGGAACCGATTTCTCCCGAGCAGCCGGACCTGTTTGACGAGTTCGGTTTCGAAGAGGGGCAGAGCGGGACCTATCGAACGCCGGATGGCCGGCGGCTCGAAGTCGAAGCCTATCGCTTCCAGGACGCCACAGGAAGCCTCGCGGCCTACCAATGGATCCGCCCCGCCGGCGGGGACTTCGTGCCGTATGGCCAACGCGCGGTTCAGAAAGGCCGCACAACGGTCATTCACTTTGGCAATTTCGCGGTGCGGATGATCGGCGACGAGGCTTTCGGCGAACACATTGAGGCCATGCTGAGCTTTCTCCCGCGCGTGGCTCTGCAAGCAGAGCCGCCGGTCTTGAAGTATGTTCCTGAGCAAGACCTGATTCCGTTCTCGGGCCGTTATGTCCTGGGGCCTGAGTCGCTGACGGCGGTCGCATCGGAAGTGCCGCCTTCGGTTGCGGCGTTTCGCTACGGGACCGAAGCGCAATTTGTCCGGTACGAATCGGGGGCAGGCGAATTGCGGATGATTCTTTTCTATTACCCATCTCCTCAAATCGCGCGGGGGCAGTTGGAAGAGTTCGAGGCGCTGCCGGATGTATTGGTGAAGCGCAGCGGGCCGCTGTTGGCGGCTGTTTTGTCGCCACCGACCGCCGATGCAGCCGAGCGACTGTTGTCACGCGTGCGGTATGTGGCCGAGATCACGGTCACCCATCGTACGGTAGGGCGTCATGAAGACCTTGCGACTCTGATCATCGACATCGTAATCTTCTGTGCCTTGCTGGCGCTGTTGATGATCGTGGGAGGCGGGATCGTGGCCGGCTCGCGGATATTGGCTCGCCGTTTCTGGCCGAACTCGGTGCTGGCCCCTTCGGAATCGGACACCATGGTGCGGCTCGATTTGGAAGTACGGCCGGGAGGGAGAGGGCCGCGCTAGCCGCATACGAAGCGGCGGCAGTTGGGTTACAGTCGGCCCTCGAGGCTCTTTCAGCTTCTATAGGGCCGTGGGTATTTTCTGACACGAGTGCGAGTCGTAACGGACCGCCTGCTCAACGACCGCTCGGGCTCGTCTGTGGGCCCGAGAGCCGGAATGTTTTGTTTCTATTAGGAGTGGAATCTTAACTGTGCCGTTAGCGAACTGGAAATCGCAATCCTACGGGGTTGTGCAAAGCTTGCTCTATAACAACCCACATCGCGTGGTCGACTATCTTGTGCAAGGCAAGGATGGGAAGTGGCGGCAGCGGTCGGATACGCCGCCGCCCGTGCGTCGCCTCTTCGAGACGGAGGCGTCTGGGGAACGCACCTGCCTGCAGACGATCCAGTTCGTTCATCACGTGTTGATTCCTCCCGGAGGGCGGCACGTCCACGAACTGCATGTGCACCCGGACGCGGAAGAACTGGTCATAGTCACGACGGGTACGGGCACGGCTACCGTGGGCGAGGAGGAGCATGGCGTGGCCGGCGGTGATGTGCTGTATATTCCCCCGAACGTGGAGCACGAGGTTCGCAATACGGGTGAGGGGATGTTGGGACTGATCTTCATCAATGTGCCCACGGGAGAGGGCCTGACGAAGTTGCAGGCCGCTCAGGAAGAGGGTCGCTAGGACACCCTTGTGGCTTCTAATCAAGCATTTCGGGCAATCAACATCCGGAGGAGCGGGATGCGGCCGTCAATTCCCAAGCTGATCCTGATCGCGGCGCTCTTCATGGCGGCGGTTTCGGCGCAGACGGTTTCTGCGCCGGACGCGACCGAGCCCAACCCGAAGCTGACACCCGGCCAGGTCATCGCCATCCAGATCAAGGCTTTGCGGAATAACGGCAAAATGCCCGATGACGGGGGAATCGCCATCACGTTCAACTTCGCGTCGCCTGCCAATCGAAGGATGACCGGGCCGCTGCCGCGATTCATCCAGATGTTGAAAAACCCGCTCTACAAAATCATGCTCGACTTCGAACGCTATGAGGCGGGGCCGATCGAGAGGTCGGGCGACGAAGCGCAGCAGCGGGTGACCTTGATCGATGCCGAGGGAAATCGAGCGATTTTTCTGTGGATACTTTCGAAGCAGAAGCAGGCGCCCTACGAGAACTGCTGGATGACCGACTCGGTGCACCGCATCAATCCGGAACACGAAAAGCCGCTCGTGGCGCAGTTGGCGACGCCTGGTGTCTTTGAGGTGGAGTGAGGAGGCTCAGTGCGCCCGGTGTGTTGATTGTCAGTTGTCGTCGGTCAACGCCAGGAAGCGGTCAATCACACGGCGGACGAACAGGCGCGTCTCGTTGAAGGGGGGAAGGCCGTTGTAGTTATCGACCCGGCCCGGCCCTGCGTTGTACGCGGCGAGCGCGAGCAGAAGGGATTCGGGAGACTCGCGGTAGCGGTCGAGGAGTTGCCGCAGATACATCGTGCCGCCGCGAACGTTTTCGCCGGGGTTACGGCGGTCGGAGACCTGAAGGTCCCGAGCGGTCCCCGGCATCAGTTGCATCAGCCCAACGGCTCCCTTGGATGACACCGCATCGGCATCGTAGGCGGATTCTGCGGCGATCACGCTGTGCACGAGGGCTTCGGGCAGACCCGATTCCGCGGAGAACCGAGCCACGATTTCACCGAGCGTCTCTTCCTTCCCTGATTCCTGGTCAGGGTTCGTGGCTTCGGGAATCCGGTCGTCCGGCTCGAAGCGGGTGACCGCCTCACGGGGAATCCGCATCGTTCCGCCTCCTCTGGTGAAAAGCGTAACCTGATCGCCTTCGACCTCGTGACGTTCTGCTTGGATGCGGTAACCCGTCGTCAGCACGGCGAACTCGCCGGCGATACCCGACCCGGCAAGCAGCAGTGCCGCAAAAACGGGACGCAGCAACATTGCCGGCAGCATTCGGCTTGACTTTCTTCGGGTGACTGCAACCACGATATACCAATAGTATGACGTTCATTTCGCACCTGTCGTGCAGCAAGACCGGCGAGCGATTCACCGCCGGAAAGATCCATAACCTGTCGCCGAGCGGGGCGCCGATGCTGGTTCATTACGACCTGGAGAAGGCTCGGTCGGCGCTGACGATCGAATCCATCGCCGCGGGCGTGAGCTCGATGTGGCGATATGGTCCGCTGCTGCCGGTTGCGGATCCCGCGAACATTGTGTCGCTCGGTGAAGGGTGGACTCCGCTGATTCCGACCCCGAGGCTCGGTGTTCGACTTGGGGTCGACAAGCTCTGGATCAAGGACGAGGGACAGAACCCGACAGGGACGTTCAAGGCTCGGGGGATGTCGTGCGCGGTGTCGATGGCGAAAGAGCTGGGCGTGACGAAACTTGCCGCACCCTCGGCGGGAAACGCCGGCGGAGCCATGGCCGCCTACGGCGCCGCTGCCTGCATGGAAGTGAATGTATTCATGCCTCGCGACGTGCCCGAGGCGAACTATGTCGAGTGCAAGATGGCGGGCGCGAATACCACGCTCGTGGACGGGCTGATCAGCGACTGCGGAAGGATCGTTGCCGAGCGCAAGGATGCCGAGGGGTGGTACGACGTATCGACCTTGAAGGAGCCTTACCGCATTGAAGGCAAGAAGACGATGGGGCTTGAACTTGCCGAGCAGATGGGGTGGAGAATGCCCGATGCCGTTTTCTATCCCACCGGCGGCGGCGTCGGGATGATCGGGATGTGGAAGGCTTTCGACGAGTTGGAGCAACTGGGCTGGATCGACTCGAAGAGGCCGAAGATGATCTGCGTGCAGGCGGCGGGGTGTGCTCCGATCGTGAAGGCCTTTGAAGAGGGCCGCGAAGATTCGCAGTTCTGGGAAAACGCGGCCACACTGGCGAGCGGCTTGCGGGTTCCGAAGGCGCTCGGGGACTTCCTCGTTTTGAAAGCGGTCCGCGAAAGCGGCGGCGCCTGCGTTGCGGTCTCCGACCAGGACCTCCTCGAAGCCGGCATCTGGCTGGCCGAAGCCGAGGGCCTCTTCGTGGCTCCGGAAGGATCGGCCTGTGTCGCGGCTCTGGATCAGCTCCTCAAGAGCGGCTTCTTGAAGAAGAGCGATGAAGTCGTGATCTACAACACCGGGACGGGATACAAATACCTCCAGAATTGGTCGACGCTCTATACGCTGGAGGCGACGGATGAGGAGCGGCAAGGCGGGATGATCCTGCCTCGCTAGAAAGCAGGCAGCCGATCTCAACGGCAGGCTATTCTTCAGGCCCCAGTTGCAGCGGTTTGTCGTATCCGGTCATCTCCAGATAGCCGGCGCCGGTGATGGGCTTCCCCGCCTTTTGCCCTGAGAAGTTCATCGCTCCTTCCCAGTAGCTGGGGCCGACGCGCCGCTTGCTGACAACTTCCTGATCGTCAAGCTCGGTAGTGCCGGTGAGATCGAGAGCGAGACCGGGAATCTCGACTTTCCACATGAGGGGATAGACCCCGCCGGTTGTGGGGCTCCTCCAATCCGAGTCCGCGCCGGGCGTCATCTGGATTTCGCTCCAGGCAAGATGCCGGGCGCGGCCGTCGGCGTCGATGTAGGTTCCCGAGGAATGTGGGTCGGCTGTGCCGTCGGAGCGCCTCATTCGGTAGAGCATGAGCTCTGATTCGTCGTCGAGTTGAATGCTCATCCAATCCCAACCGATTTGGTCGGTGCCGAGACTGTCGGTGGAGAACTCGTGGTCCATCCAGGCGAGCCCCTTGACGTCGAAGGATTCGCTCCGCAGCACGAGCGAGCCGTTGGCGGCAAGCCGCGTGAACGAGATGTAGTGCGAGGCCTTCCCTTCCCCGGCCGCCTTTTGACTGATGCCATCGGCGCCGTGAATGACGGGCGGCTTGAGCGGGCTCAGGTCGAGTTCGAGCGAGAACTCATCGGCGTAGGCTGTCAGGCGCTGAGTGCCTTTGGGCATGGCGGGTTCGAGCCATTGAACCCGCCAGTTGCCGTTCCAGATGAGGGCTTTTTCGGCATCGACGCCTGCCAGGCCCGGTCCGGTGCGATTCAAGCGATCCGTTTTGTGGAAGCGTTGGCCTTCGATATCGCTCAGCGTGAGATGCGCGAGGTAGAGGTCGCGGATGTTCCAGGACGAGTCGCCGCCGGACTCTTCGCGAACGGCGTATCGGAAGAAGGTCAGCTCGAAGCCGAATCGGCGGCCTTGCCGGGTGTGCAGATTGCCGGTGTAGTACCACCACTCCGTCTCGAAGTTGGGATGGCTGAAGTGGTCGCGCGGGAATTGGTAGTCGTAGCCGGGGCGCGCGGCGTCGAAGCCCAGTGCGGCCGTCGCCGCCATCATCACGATGCAGAAAGCCCGTTTCATTCTTCGTGGACGACCTCGATCGGATTCAATCGCGCCGCCACGCGGGCCGGATAGATGCCGGCAATCAAGGCAGCGGCGTAGATGAATGAGAGTGCGCCGAACAGCATCGCCGCGGGCCAATGGAATTGGATCGTCCAACCAAAGGATTGCTTGTTCACGACGAAGATCAGGACCAGCGAGAGCAGCGACCCGAGCAGAAGTCCGATGGCGTTGGAAAACAACCCGATCAATCCCGATTCGAAAAGGACCAACCCCCGTACCTGTCCTTGGGAGGCCCCGAGGAAGCGCAGGACGCCGATCTCGCCCCGGCGATCGATCACGAGCGCCACGAGCGCGCCGGCCATGCCAAGTATGGCTACGACGATGGCGATTACTTCCAGGGCGTAGGTGATCGTAAAGGTGCGGTCGAAGACCTCCAAGGCGCGTGTGCGGAGGGTTCGATGGTCTGCGACCGTGACGCTATGGCTCCCCGCCGCTTTCTCGATGGATGGGCGGGCGCTCTCGGGGTCGACACCCTCGGCGAGATAGATGGCGAGATTGCTCGCGGAGGGGTCGGGGAGGTATTTGAGGATCGTCTTGCGGTCGACGATGACCGCGCCGCCTTCGTTCGAGTAGTCGTAGTACACGCCCACAATCTCTAGAGCCGCCATCCTGCCGCCGAGCGGAAGACGCAGAGTGTCGCCGACCCCGAGTCCGTGGCGGTTGGAAAAGGTTTCGGTGATAATGACGCGGTCGCCGCTGCCGAGCGCCGTCAGCACGTCCTTGCTCGAGGAGCCGTCCAGGAAGCCCAGCCTGCCGTGACGAATGAGGACTTCGCTTTGTCCCGAGCCGATGATCGAGGGTCGACCTTCATAGCGGATCTCGTAGGCCCGGAAGCGGTCTACGGCCTCGACCTGCGGCAGGACCTCGATGCGGTCGGCGACGGCCGGGTCCATCGTCGGATATTGGCGGGCTTCCCGTTGGCCGGCGGTTCGGAGGTAGAAGTCGGCGCGAAGGCGTTCGTCGAGCCATACGATGACCGTGGCGCGGTAGCTGCCGACCATGATGCTCACGCTGACAAGCATGGCGACCGCGGTGGAAAGCGCGGCGACGAGCACCGAAGTCCGAGCCGGCGACGCGGACAGGCTGCGTGGCGCCAGGATGCCTTGCGCGCCGAAGATGGCCCGCAGCAAGGGCGAAAGCAGCCGCGTAAGGGCGTTCACCATGGCCGGCGTTGCCAGGGCGGTCGCCGCGATGATCAGCACGGCGGAGAGGTAGCCGAAAAGGGGCATTCCCCCAACGGGATCGAGTAGGGCGGCCCCCCACGAACCCGCTGCAAGCAGGCTTGCATAGGCGAGGTAGCGGCCGATTCGGAGACGGGCTGTGGTCTCATGCCGTCCCCGCGCCATCGCTTCGGAAGGAGCGACGCTGGCCGCTTCCCGCGCGGGAGCGAGCGCGGCCAACAACGACACGCCAACGCCCGAAGCAACGGCCACGAGTAGAGATCCGGGCGTGAAGAGGATTTCGCCAGGGGTGCTGCTCACGTAAAGCGACCGCACGGTCGCGGCCATCAGGTCAACGGCGCCGTCGGCCATCAGCCAACCGAGCACAATGCCGATCGCTGTTCCCACGGCGCCGAGGAAGCCAGCCTCCCCCAGAAAGGCCATTGTCACGGCGTTGCGCCCAGCGCCGAGGGCACGCATGACGCCGATTTCGTTGCGCCTCCGGACGACGGAGATCGCGATCGTGTTGTAGATCAGGAAAGCGCCGACGATGAGCGAGATGTAGCTGAGCACGCGCACATTCCAGCGAAACGCACTCAGCATCTTGCGGTTCTCATCGCTGCGCGACCCCTGGCGGCTGAGCGTGACGCCCTCGGGCAACGCGGCTGTGATGATCGATTCCCAGTCACGGTCATCATGCGGAGGAACGAAGACTTCGATCCGGTCCAGTCGCCCCTCTTTCCCGAATACTCTCTGCGCGGCGTCGATGTCCATCACGACGATGTTCGAGCGCGAGGCGCCGTTTTCTGCGGACACGTCGAGGATGCCGTGCACCGAGAACTCGCGGGTCTGGTCGTTCATGGTCAACCGCAGCTTCCGTCCGGTTTCGGGAACCAGGGCGCTGCCGGCCCAGACGCTGTCATCGGCCGTGAGTTGCTCAAGGTCGAAACCCTCCGTCCGAGCGATGCCATCCAGCGACCGGTCGCCGATCAGATCGAACCCGAATACCGGCACGCTGACGCGGTCGGGCGCTAGCCAAGCGTAGCCCTCGATGCGTGGAAAGAACTGAAGAGGATGCGGCAGCGCCTGCAATCCAGCGAGAAGTTTCTCGTCAAGGCCCCCGACCGCGCTGATTTCGTAATCGGCGTCTCCGGTGAGGGTTTCCAGCGACGACTGGAACGAGCCGGTTGCGGCGCTGCCCGCCAGATGGATGGCGACGACGACCGCCACGCCCAGTGCGACGGCAAAGATCGTGAGCGCGGTGCGAACCGGCTCGCGGCCCAGCGGCCGCACGATCAGCCGGACGAAGAGAACCGAAGCGGCGGTCAAGCGGGACGGATCTCCTCGACGCGGCCGTCTCGAAGCTGGACGATACGGTCGGTGACGCCGGCGGCTTCCAGGCTGTGCGTCGCCATCACCACCGCCGTCCCCCATTCGTCGGCGGTACGCCGCAGCAGCTTGATCACGATGTCCGCGCTGGTCGAATCGAGATTGCCGATCGGCTCATCGGCCAGCAGAAGTTTCGGCGAGTGAACGAGCGCTCGGGCGATGGCGACGCGCTGCATCTGGCCTCCGGATAGTTGATGCGGTAGGCGATCGGCGAGTTCGCCCATTTCGACCCAGCGAAGCTTTTCCAGAGCTTGTCGGCGGTTGGATGTTTGCCCGCAGAGCAGCAGCGGCAATTCGACGTTCTCGATGGCCGAGAGCGTCGGCAAAAGCTGGAAGAACTGGAAGACGAATCCGACTTGGCAGCGGCGGATCTCGGTGAGCTGCGTGTCGGCGAGGCCGGTCGTGCTGACGCCGTTGATATGAACGGCGCCGCTGGTCGGGAAATCCATCGCTCCCGAAAGATTCAGAAGAGTGGATTTGCCGCAGCCGCTGCGCCCGACGACGGAGATGAACTCACCGGCCTCGACCGCAAGCGAGACGTTGTCGAGGGCCACGATGTCCTGGTTGTCCGATCGGTAGTGTTTCGTGACGCTCTCGAGCAGAAGGAGGGACATCAGGGGGCAGGCTGGACCTCTGTTTCAAGTGTAGCGGGCGGTCGGCATGGGCACGTCGAGGGCTGGCCTGACCCGTCGCGCTCAGATGAGGTTGTACAGCCGGCCGGGGTTGAGCAGGTGGTGGGGGTCGAATTGGTCTTTGATGCGTTGCATCACGGCGAATTGCGATCCGGGATGCGGCCACAGTTCGAGAGCTTCTTTCTGGTCGGGCGGACAGGACTCGACGATGGCTCGAAAACCCCGCGAGCGGCAGTCGCTGAGACAGCGCCGGGCGGAGTCCAGGTCGGGGCAAGCTACGTAGGCGACGGCTGCGGCGGCGCGGGCAAGTACGGCGTAGGTTCCCGCCGATCTGACGGTGCTGAGCATCCCACCAAGGTTCTTCGGTTCGGAAGAGATGCTCAGAACTGATGCCGTCGAGTTGCCTGAGGTCGCCAGGGCGGGAAAATCGCGGACCTTGCTCCAGAACGATGCGGCATCCTGCCGATCGAGAGTTCGGAAGTCCGAGGCTCCGTGCTCTTGCGCCAGCGCGCCCCATTCGCGCTCATGGCGCTCGACAAGAGCCGCGTTGCCCCCCGCTTCCAGGCTCAGGCAGTAGTGCGTGTCGGGCAGGCCTGCGAGAGTCGCCGCGCCGGGATTGAGAAGGTCGATCGCGACAGGCTGCAGCTTGCTCCTGAGAATCGCGGTGCGCAGCGAGAGCAGCGGGGCCAGGGATTCGCTCGCCGCAAGGAACGTGCCTTCTTCGGCCGGGCGCGGAAAGACCTTGAAGTTGACGCTCACGATAGCCGCCAACGTGCCGAACGAGCCGACAATGAGCTTGGCCATGTCAAGGCCGGTGACGTTCTTCACCACCATGCCGCCGGATCGCACCATCTTGCCCGCAAGTGTCGCGAAGGTCATGCCGATGACCATGTCGCGCGCCGTCCCGTAGCGCCGCCGCCGCGGTCCGCTGTTGTTGGCGGCGATGACCCCGCCGATGGTGGCGTTTTCATCGAACGGGGGGTCGAGCGGAAGGAACTGTCCGTGGCTCGCGAGAGTGCTTCGGAGTTCACGATAGGGAAGACCGGCTTCAACGCTGATCGTCAGGTCGTTCGGCTCATAGGCGAGCACTCGCTTGAGCCCGCGCGTAGACGCGACGACATCCGGAGGCGCGACTTTGCCACCCATGCCGCGTTTGGTGAAATGGCCGCCCAGTTCGATGATCTGCTTCCCCTCCGCCGCGTCGCGCAGGACACCGGCCAGTTCTTCGCCGGAACCTGGAGCTGCGTCAACGGCCATCCCCCTATGGTACGTGGATCGCTCGGCGCCCGGCGAAGGGATGTCCCCGCTGTCCGGAGCGCACGTTCTATAGCTATAGTGGGAGTCGATGCGCCGTTTCCTCCATCTTGCCGCTACGCTGGTTGCGCTCACAGTGACCGCTTCTGCGCAATCGCTGACGATCGAGGAGTGGCAGCCGCGCTCGACGCTGGTGGTCAAGGAGCATCCCGTCCCCAGGGCCAGGTTTCCGGTCATCGATGTTCACAGCCACCATCGCTCCAGCACCACGGCCGAGAGGATCGATCGGATCGTCCGTGAAATGGACGAGTTGAATCTCCGCATTCTCGTGAACTTGAGCGGCCGCTACGGCGAGCGGTTGAAGTCCACGGTCGAACGCTTCGTAGGACGTCATCCGTCGCGGTTCGCCGTCTTCGCCAACCTCGATTTCCGGGGCATCGGAAGCCTCGGTTGGGGCGAGCGGGCCGCAAAGCAACTGGAAGTGGACGTAAACAACGGCGCCAGCGGATTGAAGTTCTTCAAGAACTTCGGGATGACCGTGAAAGACAACGCCGGCAAGCGGGTGCCGGTGGACGATCCTTCGCTCGAACCCGTTTGGAAGACCTGCGCCCGGTTGAAGATCCCGGTGTTGATTCACGTTGCCGAGCCGGCGGAATTCTTCAAGCCGCGCGATCGATTCAATGAACGTTGGCTGGAGTTGAAGATCCACCCCAACCGGCATCGTCCCCCCGACCGCTTCCCTCCGTTCGAGACGTTGATCGCCGAGCGCGACCGGATGATCGCGCGCCATCCCGATGTGAATTTCATCGTGGCCCACTTCGGCTGGCATGGGAATGACCTGGGCCGGCTGGGTAGGCTGATGGACAAGTACCCGAACTTCTACACCGAGACCGGCGCGATCCTGGCCGAGCTGGGCCGGCAGCCCTTCACCGCCAGAAAGTTCTTTATCGAATACCAGGATCGTATCCTGTTCGGGAAAGATTCCTACCGCCCCAACGAGTTCCCCGTCTTCTGGCGCGTGTTCGAAACCCGCGACGAGTACTTCGACTACTACCGCCATTACCACGCCCACTGGAAGCTCTACGGACTGGACCTTCCCGACGAGGTATTGAAGAAGCTGTACTACAAGAACGCGCTGCGCCTGATCCCAAGGCTCCCCTCGGACGGTTTCCCGCCATAGACCGGCTCCCCCATCGCTAACCTCCCTGTCTCCCCACATGCCGAGGCGAAGTGCGTGAGAGGGCCGTCAGGACGAGGTGCGAGCCGCCTGCACAAGCAACACGGCTCTCAAGTTTTTATCGAATCACGAAGCACAAATCACGGCCTTCATCAAACCTGCTGCACAACGACCCGTTACCGAACTTGCAGGACAAGGGCTCGGCCAGGGAGCGCATAGCGACATCAATTTACAACAGAGCTGTTGTCAATAATATTGTTGACAAACATCCCGGATGTGTTCGGCGATCTTGATCAGACCGGAGGTATGTCAAGCCAGCCTGTCCAACCGTATGACGACAACTGCGTCGTTGGCCGAAGGCCAGCCGTATCACTTCGAGTTAAAGCCGCAACAAGGGTCACCCGGCGCAGACCTTTTCAGCCTATTGATGCTCGGGCAATACTGTGTAGGGGCACAAGGTGCTGCGACCGTTTCAGTGAGGCATTCGCTGTGTCGGAAAACAACACTATATTCTGCGGGCATCAATAGATGTGGGTGCAACCGGTTTACCGCAGTTTGTCGCGTTGCTGGGTCAAGTCCTGTTTACCATAGACACTCGGGCATAGCCGATGCGCATGTAGCGGTTACCTTTGAAAACAATTTAGCGGTTGATGGTGTTGCTACAATTTTGCTCACAAGGGGAAGAGAGCAGATCGCACGCCGTTTCGACGGGACGGCTGCGACATAGTGGCAAGGATCGTTTCCGCGCCGTTAGAGCCCGCCTACATGTGCCGGGTGCCAGTCGCTCGTCGGTCGCGATTGTGTGGATCGCCTCCGCAACCTCCCCATCGGTTTGGTGCTCGTGTGACCAATACCAGATCACCCTGAGGAGGCCTTCGCCCAAGCCATATATGGGAGAGTTGCCCGAAGAATGTCGGGGGACATCATGCTGTCTGCTAAAATCTGGATAACTAGATGGTCTTTACGATGCACGAGCATACGGCAAAGGATGCTGATCCGAGGGTCTGGTAGATGTAGGATGCGATCATCACAGGGTGACAAATCGGAAATCTCACTTTGAATCTGTTTCACGATGGCTTACCGGAACGGCACCTACGTAGCATTCCACGCGG
Organism: Bryobacterales bacterium; assembly: GCA_965204095.1. Lineage (GTDB taxonomy): Bacteria > Acidobacteriota > Terriglobia > Bryobacterales > UBA6623 > JAPPLB01. Next base: position 1,075,438 of record OZ241991.1, read on the forward strand.
AGGGCACCTCTGACCCCACAGCTTCGGACATAAAGTACTACAACATGCTTCGCGCATGGAGCGAGTTGAAGGGTAGCGAATTCTCGTTCGTCGACAGCCATGACAAGATTGCAAAGGTAAGGGACAGCAGCAGCAAGGAACGGCTGCGACGAGTACTCGCGGAACGACTCCGAAACTCCCGGAACATGGTGCTCATTCTCAGTAAGAAGACACGGCTCGACAGGGATTGGGTGCCGTTTGAGATTGAATACGCAATCGACACCTGCAAGATTCCTATCATTGCGGCCTACCCGGATTTCAAGTGGATCTTCAAGCCCGATCTGCTGTCGGGATATTGGCCCGCCGCGTTAGCCAATCGGATCAATGCTGACGTGGCTCATGTCATCCATGTGCCGTTCAAGCGAGAACCGCTTGCGGACGCCATCAGCCAGTTCGACTGCAACAACCTGCTCAACGGAAGCTTGTGCTACTACTCACGAGAGGCTTACGCCAGTTTCGGCATTAGCATTGTCTGACAAATGGAGCCCGAGAAGCTGGCTCTCCTACATGAGCATTACCGCGATACGTACACTGTCATGCAGAACCAGCGAGCGGCACGAGATAGGTATTTCTATTTTGTAATCGGCCTGCTCGCCATTGCCCTTTTTGACCTCGCTACACCTGACGGCTTCGCAAACGTGATCGGCGACGCGCTGAAGGCGCAACTTCAGTTGTCAGCAGCTCTGGATCTCGGATACGTTCGCAGCTTGCTCTTGTTTTTGTTACTGGGTTTGACAGTTCGCTACTGTCAGATGGCTCTCGGCGTTGAGCGTCAATACACCTACATTCACGAACTGGAGGCCCTACTGGCAGCGCAAGTGCCAGGCGCCTTCAGACGGGAAGGAGAAGCCTATCTTACGAAGTACCCGTTATTTTTGACCTGGGCGCATTACCTCTACACTCTCGTCATTCCATTGCTGCTATCTGGAATCGCGTTGTGGTGGGCGTATCGATTGCTTCCAGGACCGTTGCCGTGGCCATTGCACGTCTGGTTTGACTGCGCCGTAACTCTTTCAATTCTGGTTTCAATCGGCATGTATCTTCATGCTTTCCACCTTCAAAACAGACACCATGCTCAAGTCGATAGCTCTACCCAAGCTCGGAAGGAGGAAAATGGAAGAAACGTCGATCCGGCACCAGATCTCGATCAGGCTAGCTGAACTCATATAGTTCCTGCTATTTGCGGTCGGGGCATCAGGCTTTGCGTATCGCAAGACCACAAAGCGCGAGTACCAACTCGAAGGCAATGCGAACATTGTGCTCGGCGGTATACTGCCACCGCCCCAAACGTGGACTTCACCGCTAGGATCGAGGACTGTTCAGAATCTGTTTTTTGTATGAACTGACAGCAAGTCCGGTACACTTGGACCTTATGCCTCTCCTGCTCCTGCAGCCGCACGGAGACCGTCTTGGAGACTTGCTGAATCGCCGACTGCAAGATCCTCGATGGACGACCTTCCGATCCGCCGTAGCGTTCGTGAGACGTTCTGGCGTTATTCATATTGCTGACAGCCTGCGAACGTTTGCCCGGCGCGGGCGGGTCAGAATGACAGTCGGAGTCAGCATGGGTGGAACTTCCATCGAAGGATTGACTTCTCTGCTCGAATGCCTCGATGCTCGCGGCGAAGTCTGGGTCTTTCACAATGAGAACGGCCCGACTTTCCATCCGAAGATGTACGTCTTCCGTAACGACAAGAATGCGGAAGTCATCATAGGGTCAGGCAACCTCACTCAAGGTGGCCTTTTCGACAACTACGAAGCTTCAATAGCGCTTCCCCTCAATCTGACTGACCCTAAAGATAGTGCTCTCTTGGCCAACATCGAAGCCCTTCTCGATGCGTACACCGATCACGTTTCAGGAACGGCCGTCGCACTGTCTCAAGAGACGCTCAAACGCCTGAGCACAGCCGGCTACGTCGTTCCAGAAGCGCATATGAGTCACCCGGAACGAGAAAGTGTCAAAGCGGCTCGTGAATCCGCAACACCGCAGGCGGCAGGACAACTGTTTCGACATATATCAGTTCCCCCTCCCCCTCCCATTCCCGCGGTCAGCCGCACTGGGACCACGAGTCGCATTGATGAGACTTTGTCTGCGTTCTACATGACGCTTCAACAGACTGACGTCGGCGTCGGTCAGACCACCGCCGGTACGTCACCACGATCACCAGAGATCTTCATACCTCTGGTGGCGCGCGATGCCGCCCCGGCATTCTGGCGATGGCCCCAGGCATTCACGGAGGACCCTAAACAACCGGGCAAAATGGATCGTAGCTATGTCCCCATGCTCATCAACAATTCCGTAGAGAGAGTCAACATGATGACTTGGCCGGCCAAACACGATTTCCGGCTCCGCAACAAAAAGTTGCGAGAAGCCGGAAGAATCGGTGACATTCTACGAATCGAGAGGACGGACAACTCGCCGGAGCACGACTACTCTGTCACCGTGATTCGAACAAGCGACCCGGATTATACGCAGGCTTTCGCACGATGCGCTAACCCGGCCAGAAATTCGAAGAAGAGATGGGGCTACGAATGAGACGGAACGCTTAGCATCAGGAGCGTCTCCGTGGTGCCCGCATTACGTCTGAAGATGTCACGCGAGCGGAGCATTTCCATCGGGAGATCACTTTCCCGTCCGTATCCGAGGGACTCCGCGATATCGCCCAGGAGTTCCGCTGTCCTGATCTCCACACGTTCATTGCCAGCAATGGTGTGATTTCCTCCTACGACGACGTACACGGGCGCCCCGGGTTTCATTACCAGCAACATCTCTTCAAGGACCGTGCGCATATCGAAGAAGTACTTCGTCAGAAGCGCAGCCATGTTTCGTCGGCGAAATCCGACAGTGCCATGTGCGTTCAGCTTGCTGATTCGCCGCGCCAGTTTACTGACGGAGGCCGGCAGCTGCGCTTCGTTCCGTTCAAAATATTCCCAGTACTCTCGACGCCTGCGGTCTGTAATCTCACGATTGCCGATCATCCGAAGGTCCGTCTCACGGTGCTTCCCACGTGTCAACATTTTCAGGTAACACAGATTCAACCGGTCTGTATCTAGATAAGGCAGTGCCGTCGCATATGGTGGTGAGGTGATGACCGCGTCGACTTTGCGTCGCCAGCGGCGCCACCAGCGAGTCAATTGCCGTGCATCCCCTTGAACAATGTCTACGTCACCGGTCCACATCTGTGTGTTCTGATGCAGGAAGGCTGTGACCGATCGCACTGATTTTTGTGCCTCGGCAACGAACGTAGCCACAGTGTCCACGGGTGTACTCTCGATGTCCTTACGAACACGGAGGTCATCCGTCTTCTGCCAGGATACGCGGCGTAGAACGTTGCTCAAGGCGATAAACATCATTTCGCGGGCTGCGGCGTCGCGCTCCGAACGAATCGCAGCAACGATCGCGTCGAGGTCGTTAAGTACAGCGTCGGAAAACCAGCGTCTCAGATACTGCTGGTCGGCGATTGGAATCTCGCCGAAATAGCGCAGTTGTCCGGCATCTCGATCTCGCCCCGTAGCAAGACGGGATTCAACCGACCGGACCGCTCTACGGAGAATCTCAGGGTCGGCACCTAGAAGCATGCACTTCGCGCGTGACAATCTGACCGACAACGGATTCATGTCTAGACCGATCGCGGTACGCCCGGCGAGCACCGACTCGACTAGCGTCGTTCCGCTTCCGCACATCGGATCCGCGACTAAGCCGTCGACGGGGACGCGACCGATGTTGATCAACGCTTTTACGAGTTGCGGGAAGAACTTTCCTCGATATTCGTGCAGACCGTGCGTGGCGTAGCGGAGACATCGGCGGTTTGCCAGTGGCACATAATCCATAAACGGTAATGCCTTTTGGAACCCCTCGAGTGGGGTTCCGTTTCGAGCCACAGAAACCGTCGCTTCGCGTAGAACCTGTTGCGTGTAGAGTGATGTCCCGTTGTCCACCAATTCCCAGTAGGCCAAGGTTGCCGCCAGTGTCTCCACAGGTACCGACGTCCTGACTTCCACAAAGTTCGAACAGTCTTCGCTCACCGCCGTAACCGCCCCGACTTTTGCTGCCGCACCCAGTTCGGCCAGAGCTAGAGTGCGTTCGAACGGCTGAATGTACGGTTTCATTCGACAGCAGACGTTAATTGTCATTTCGATTTCCACCTGCGTTACGGAGGATCACAATGTGTTCTTGTTTGACCTTACCGATGGAAGGGTTGAATGCTTTTCTGACATCGAGCAGCCGCCGCTGCATGCGCGCCTCCTCGACGAAACCCTGTTCTCTCGCCACTTTCGAAATTGCGTCCGCGTTGTTGAAACGCTGACCGCGAATCGTTGAATTGCCGACGACGAAGCAGGCGTATCCATCACGATGAAGGCAGTTTCTCAACCAGCCAAAAACGCGCAACATCTCCTCCGCGAAGGTCGCGCTCGTCGCAGCGCGCGGCCCCTTACGGCTGTACTTCCGATGACTCCCAATCTCCACCGCCTTAAAAGATGGTTGGTCCATTCCCAGCCAGACCATGCGCGTCATGTGATAGAGGTGATAGCTGTAGGCGTTTGGGTACGGTGGCGAGCAGACAACCAGATCGAGTGGCTCAACCTGAGGTCTGTCCAGGATGTTAGCGTGATGAACGTGCCGCCGAAACCGGGGCTCAATGAGCGCTGTAAGCTCAGTCGCAGCGTGTGTTGCTTTCGTCAGGGAGCGCGAAAACCGGCCGAGCGTATCCCCTGGTCGGATTGCTTTCTGCCGGCGGACGTATCGTGTATCCGAATCCTGACGGGAAACCGCGACCACGATCGCAGAAAACGCAGCATCCGCGACGAGGCGCGCCCGATCAGTCGGGAGTTCAGATATCCAGGTGCGTATCTGGGCAAGTTCCTCAGCGACCACAGGCTTGAACCAGAACTGGATAGCGTCGCTGTCCGGAACCCATGCTCCGAACAACTCGGCTGGCGAAAAAAGGGAACGCTGTCCATCAGCGCTGCTGACCTGTTCACCTAAAGCCCCAGCCCTCACCACGAGTTCCCGCAGTGCCGTCGTATCTTCGTCTGTGACGCGGGTCGTCTTAGCCATACTAATCAGACATGCCAGCGGATTAGCATCGATACCTACGGCGTGCCGCTTCAATAGGAGCGCCTCCACTAGTGTGGTACCGCTGCCGCAGAAGATATCGCCGACAACGTCACCTACCGAGGAAAGCTCCTGGATCAAGGCGTTGGGGATCTGAGGAATGAACTTCGCGGGGTACGGATGCAGCCCGTGCGTGAGGTAGTCTGTCTTCGCGTCGGCGAAGTCCCAATCCAGCGAGCGCAGGCGCCTGAGTGGTGCTGACTCGATCTGCGTCCCATTTTGCCCGGTTTGTGCAAACCGCTCTATGTGCGCAACTTCCTGCTCCGTGAATCTACGCCAGCCATTTCGGTCCCTCTGAGGCTCTGGCACACACCCCTGTCGCAACCAGCGGAGCAAGGTGTCGCGATGAACGCCGATTCTCCGTGCCACTTGGGCCGTCGAGAGAGATCCTCTAAGGGTCATGATTCGTCACCTATACTTGCATATAGTTTCCGTTTATGCAGTACGGGAAGTGGTCCAAAACATCCGTCCGAAGTGACCGTCTCCCAACAGCCAAGGAAGCGAGAAAGAGCATACGACCCTCTGTGCACTCCGTCGAACAACCGTAGTGTGCGTCCAATTCCGCCATGCACATCACTTAAGCCCCACTTGATACTTTACCATTTCTTCCCCTAGAATAGAAGGCGAAGGAGACCGCCATGGCACTCACTCGCCGCCAAAAGGAAGTCCTCGATTGGATCGCGGAGTTCATCAGCAGCAACGGATACAGCCCGAGTTTCGAAGAGATCGCCCAGGGGATCGGCCTCGCTTCGATCGCCACCGTCCACAAGCATCTCACCGCGCTCGACAGCAAGGGCTACCTCAAGCGCAGCTTCAACCAGAGCCGCGCGCTTGACCTCGCTCCCAAGTACTACCGCGAGATGCGCCAGCACAAGCAGGTGTTCCCTCCTCCGCCGGAAACCCCTCTGCTGGGCACCATCGCGGCCGGCCGGCCGATCGAAAGCTATAGCAACCCGGACACCCTCTCCTTCTCCGACTTCACCGGAGCCAAGGACGTCTACGCGCTCGAGGTCCGCGGCGAGTCGATGATCGACGACCACATCATGGAGGGCGACTACGTCCTCGTCGAGAACACCAAGCAGGTGCGGGACGGCGACATCGTGGTAGCGCTTGTCGACGGGTCGGAAACGACGCTCAAGCGCTTCTACCGCGAAGGGACCGACCAGGCCCGGCTGCAGCCCGCCAACCCGGACATGGAGCCGATCGTCGTTCCCTTGCGGGACCTCGACATCCAGGGACGCGTCCTCGCCGTCCATCGGCGCTTTTAGCCTGCATGTCTCACCACGCGGCGAGGTGAAGTGCGTGAGAGGGCCGTCAGGACCAGGCGCGAGCCCCTGGGCGCAAGCATTATGGCCTTTAAAGTTTTTCACGAAACACGAATCACGGCCTTTTATCGCGTGCTCCGGCCGTCATGTGGTGAGAAATGCAGGTTGGAAGCCGCCCGTTCACGTGAGCCCTGGGACCGGCGCGTTGCAGTGCGAATGTCGCAACGACGGTTTTTTGGCGCTTGCCCCCTACTCCAAGCACCGTTAGAATCAGAAATTCGTCTCGTTTTGCATTTCTGGAGGATCCATGGACGTTGAGCAAAAGGTGAAGCAGATCATCTGCGAGCAATTGAGCGTTGAAGAGTCGGAAGTGACCCGCGAAGCTTCTTTCGTCGAGACTCTCAACGCCGACTCCCTCGATATCGTCGAGCTGATTATGGCTTTCGAGGAAGCCTTCAACATCGAGATCCCCGACAACGAGGCTGAGAAGATTCGCTTGGTTGGCGATGCCATCGATTACATCGAAGCCCACAAGAAGAAGAAGTAAGCCTCGCTGAACACCACGCCGCCGGAAGGGAGCTATCTGTTTGCGAAGGGTTGTCGTAACCGCAGTAGGGCTGGTTTCTCCAGTTGGAATTGGGACGGAGTCCACTTGGCAGGCCCTTCGTGAAGGCCTCAACGGCATCGCTCGCATCACTCACTTCGACACCGAAAATTTCGCCTGCAAGATGGCGGGCGAGGTCAAGAACTTCGATCCTCTCGATTACGTCGACAAGAAGGACTTGAGGAAGATGGGACGGTTCATCTTCTTCGCGATCGCGGCGACCAACTTCGCGGCTCAGGCCGCGGGACTCGAGGTCGACGACTCGATCGCCGAGCGCGTCGGGGTATACATCGGCAGCGGCATCGGCGGATTCGACATCATCGAACGCGAGCACATGAATCTGCTCAAAGGCGGCCCGCGGCGCATCTCACCGTTCTTTATTCCGTCCACCATCGTCAACCTGGCTTCCGGGCAAGTCTCGATCCGCATCGGCGCCAAGGGACCCAACTCGGCCACTTCCACCGCTTGCACGACCGGGGCTCATGCTGTCGGTGACTCCTACAAGATCATCGAGCGCGGCGACGCCGATGTCATGATTTGCGGCGGCTCCGAAGCGTCCATCACGCCGATGGGCATCGGCGGCTTCGCCGCGATGCGCGCCCTCTCCACGCGCAACGACGAGCCGGACAAGGCCTGCCGCCCGTGGGACCAGCACCGCGACGGCTTCATCGTGGGCGAGGGCGCGGGAGTTCTGGTACTCGAGGAGCTCGAGTTCGCGCAAAGAAGGGGTGCGCCCATCCTGGCGGAAATCGTCGGCTATGGCATGAGCGGCGACGCCTTTCACATCACCTCTCCTTCCGAGGACGGCGAAGGTGCAACCCGTGTCATGCAGAACGCCATCAAAGACGCCGGCATTGCCCCCGAGCAGATCGATTACATCAACGCTCACGGCACCTCGACGCCGGTGGGCGACGTCATCGAGACACGGGCCATCCGAAAGACTTTCGGAGAGCACGCCGGCAAAGTCGCCATCAGCTCGACGAAGTCGATGACCGGCCACCTCCTCGGCGGCGCCGGCGGGCTCGAAGCCGGCATCGCCGTCCTGGCGCTGCGTGATCAGGTGGCTCCGCCGACGATCAATCACACGCATCCCGACCCCGAGTGCGATTTGGACTACGTGCCTCTCGAAGCGCGGCCGATGACCATCAACTATGCGCTCTCGAATTCCTTCGGCTTCGGCGGTACGAACGGCGCGCTGATCTTCAAGCGGTTCGAAACCTGATAGCCGCCGGGACGGCTGAGCAGTCTCGCCCATCATGCGTATTTTCGTCTGCGTGAAGCAGGTGCCCGCCGGCGACTCGCTGCTGCGTGTCGATGAAGCCTCCGGCAGTATCGACGACTCGGGCTTCAGCTACGAGATGAACGAGCCGGACGCCTACGCGCTCGAAGAGGCGTTGCAACTCAAGGAAAAACACGGTGGCGAAGTCGTCGCTGTCTCCGCGGGGCCGGCGCGGGCGGCGTCAACGATTCGCGAGGCCCTGGCCAAGGGCGCCGACCGGGGCATCCTTGTCGAGGATGACCGTCTCGCCGCCGCCGGCGCCTTCGTGACGGCTCGCGCTCTCGCCGCGGCCGTTCGCACTGAGGAGTTTGACCTGCTCCTGACGGGTCTGCAGTCCGACGACGCGGGCTTCGGTCAAACGGGCGTTCTGCTCGCCGAACTCCTCGGGATACCCCACGCGACGCTGATCGTCGAGGTGCAGGCTGACGGTTGCAGGCTCCGTGTCAAGCGCGAGCTGGAAGCCGGCTGGTTCCAGCACATCGGCATCGGCCTGCCGGCGCTGCTCACGATCCAATCCGGCATCAACAAGGTTCGCTATGCGACGTTGATGGGCATCAAGAGGGCCAGGAACAAGCCCATGGCGCGTCACGACCCCGCGGACCTCGGTGTCGATCTCTCGCCTGCACAGACCGTCCGCCGCCTCTATGTTCCTGCCAAGACCAGGCAGACCGAGATGATCGACGGCGCCGCCGCAGAGGCCGCCGCAAAGTTGATCGAGAAGTTGAAGTTCGAGGCCCGGGTATTGTGAGCATTCTCGTCTTCCTGGAGCGGCAATCCCGCGGCATCCACCCCATGTCTTGGGAAGCGCTCGCCGCCGGACAGCAGCTCGCACGGGAACTCGGCGGCCCCTTGTACGCGGTGGCCGCCCGTGGCGGCGGCGGACTCTCCGCGGCGGCATCGAAACGGCTTGACGGCGTGATCACGCTCGAGAGTGAGATGCTCGCGGAGTACTCCGCGGATGCCTGGTGCATCGCATTGCGCGCCGTGATCGGGAAGCTGTCTCCGGCACTCGTTCTGTTTCCGCACACCTATCAGGTCCGCGACTTCGGGCCGAAACTGGCGGCCTCGCTCGATCGGCCTTTTGTCAGCGACGCGGTCGGTGTCCGCATCGAGGACGGTCAGTTCGTTTTCGTGCGCCAGGTCTACCAGGGCAAACTGCACGCGGACGTGACGCTCGGCGGGGAGCCGCCTTTCTTCGCGTCGCTGCAATCCGGTTCCTTCCGTGCGGACCATCTGCAAGACTCCGCCCAACCCGTGCCCATCGAAACGCTCCCCGTCGAGATCGACCCCGCTCGGCTCCGCACTCGCCCCGAACGCGCGTTTCAGGAATTGAAGGGTGAAGTCGACCTGTCTTCCGCCGGGATCATCGTCGCGGTGGGCCGGGGGATCAAGAGTGAGGAGAACATCGAGCTGGCCCGCGAGCTCGCCGCCTCCCTCGGCGGAGAACTCGCCGCCTCCCGGCCGATCTGCGATAACGGCTGGCTGCCGCTGGAAAGGCAGATCGGCAGCTCCGGCCAGACCGTTTCGCCGAAACTGTACCTGGCCCTGGGCATTTCCGGCGCCATTCAGCACGTCGTCGGCATGAAGGGCTCGAAGACGATCGTCGCCATCAATCGCGACCCCAATGCCCCCATCTTCGAAATCGCCGACTACGGCATCGCCGGCGACCTCTTCGAGATCGTCCCGGCCCTGGTCAAGGTCCTGCGTTCCTCCTAGCCCGCATTTCTCACCAGCGGCATTGCGAAGGGTTGAGAGGGGCCACAATAGGGTCTGAAGCTCGGAATCCTCACGGGGAGGAGGGACGAGGGCCGCTACGGGGCGTTTTCTACCGCCCCCGGCGACCCGCCAACGTCCGTTTTTGGGGTTGTTGCCGACAGCAGACCCACTTAGCCCTACGGCCCCGGCAGAGCGCCCCAGGAACGCTGTTTTTGGGCTCACTCGGTGTTCTCAAACCGTTGCGCATCCCGGCGGACGCAGTGCCCGATACACCGCCGCGAACGCCTCCTCATAGGGATAGCCGCTGGCCAGCGACAGCTGCACCCGCCGCACGCTCACCTTCACCAGCGCCCCGATCTTCAACAACCCCCGCCGGATCGTCTCCGTCTGGGCCCGCGCCCACTGCGTGCCCTCCAGCCCCAGCCGCCGCAGCCCCACCAGCAACACATACGCCAGCGACGACAGATGCAGCCGCAACTGATTGGCCCGCAGCGTCTCGCTGCTCATGCGATCCGCGAACAGACTCAACTGCTCCTTGATGCGGTTCTCCGCTTCGCCTCGCTCGCAGTAGAGTTGTTCGTACAACCGTTGCGGCGGCCAACTCTCGGCATCCAGTGACGTCACCACGTAGCGCGGATTCTCCTTGCCCACGAGTTGCTCCGCCTTCCCCACCACCCGCCGCGCCCGGCTCCAACTCTCAAGCGTCTGGTACTCAAACTCCGTAAAGACCCGCGCCGGCCGGCCCGTCTGCTGCTGCTGCCTTGCCGCCTCGTCGAGGGCCTCGTCGATCAGCGACCGCAGCCGCTCGTTGCGCGCCAGCCCCAACACGTACTCCACTCCGTTCTGCTCGCACCAGTCCATCAACTCGTCCCGACAAAACCCGGAGTCGCCGCGCACGATGATCCTCACCTCCGGCCACTCTCCCCGGATCTGCGCCACGATCCTCTTCAGTTCCGCCACGCTGCCCTCCGCCGCGTCCTGATTCGCCACTCGCTGCCGCGCGCACAATACGTGCTCGCCGCTGAAGATGTACAGCGGCAAGTAACAGTAGTGTCGGTAGTAACCGTGAAAGAAACGCCCCTCCTGTTGCCCATGCAAAGGGGTGTCGGTGGCGTCGATATCGAGAATGATCTCGGCCGGCTCCTGCTGCTGCGCTTCCACAAACACGTCCACCAACAGGCGGTCGATCGCTGCGCTGTCGCAGCGGATCTTCTTATAGCGGTCCAGCCCGTCGCTCGTTCGTTCCAGTCGCTGCAACGTGCTCTTGCCCGCCAACGGCTGGCCGCGGTCACGCTCGCGGCGGCGCTGCTGCCCGCCCACGTCGCTCTTGCCCACCAGCAGCGCCACCAGCGGATCCCGGCGCAACTCGTCGTGATCGTTGAGGTCTTCGTATCCCAGCGCCAGTCCGTAGACCCGCTGCGAGACCAACTCCCCCACCCGGTGTTCGATGCGCCGCGAATCGCGGCCATCCTCGAAGCAGGCCGCCAAGCGCGGTAGCAGGTTGATGCGCTGGTCCACCTCGCGCAACAGCAGCGCGCCGCCGTCGGAACTGATCACCCCGCCGTCGAAGCGGGCGCTCACCTGGCGCCGAAAATGCTTGGCGAAGGTGAAGCTGCATTGAGTACACTCTGTTGTCATAGGGCTGCTTTCGGCTTGTGGCGCTAACGTTTTGGACATAAATGTTTTATGCCACACCAGGCAGCCCTTTTCCTACCCCCTGGTGAGATTTCCGGGCTAGCCTGCATTTCTCACCACGCGGCGAGGTGAAGTGCGTGAGAGGGCCGTCGGGACGAGGCGCGAACCGCTTGGCGCCAGCAACACGGTCTTTAAGGTTTTTTCACGAAACACGAATCACGAATCACGGCTTTTTCAGAACCGCACGCTGAGCCCTGCCTGCGCCCGCCGCGTGTCGCCGAGCCCGCTGCGGAGCGTGCCGTCGAAGTTGAAGAGGAGCGAGCCGACGGCGGGGTCGACGAAGTTGTCGGCGTTGATCAGGTTGAAGATCTCGAAGATCGGCTCGATGGCGGTGGCGCCCAGCGCGAAACGCCGCGACACCCGCACGTCCCAGGAAAACAACCCATTCTGCCGGCGTAGCGTGTTGCGCGTGAGGATCGAACCGTCGGCGCAGATCCGGTCCGCCGGCTGGACGGCCCGCTCGCCCCGGTTGGCGCACTGCTCGGAGACCGGCGACGCTGACAGGTACCGCACGACTTGGTTCAACTGGACCCTCGCCGGGAGGGCGGTCAGCATGTACCCGCTCACCTGATGGCGCCGGTCGCGATCCGACCAGCCGTACTCGGGAGCCAGGTTGGCTGCGTGGGCGTACCTGAGCGTGAACGGATCGCGCTCGTTGTCATCGTCGGATCGGTCGAACGCCAGCGTGTAGTGTGCCTCGAAGGTGATCGGCCGGCCGCCGAGGCCGCTGCGCCCGCGCAGCCCCGCGGTGAACGCGTGATAGCGGGAACGGGCGCTGCTCTCGGTGACGGTCAGCGTGTTGATGCCGCCTCCGGCCGGGTGCGTCCCGATCCCGAACGGCGCCCCCAGGACTGCGTCGTTGCGGTTGACGAAGCGGAAAAGGTGGTCTGTGCGCGCATGGATGTATCCGATGCTGGCCGCAACCCCGCGTCCCAGGTCCTGCTCGACGCCGCTGCTGAACGACCAGGTCCGCGGCAGCTCCAGGTCGCGGTCCGCCACCTGGATGTCCGGCAGGAACGGCGGCGCCCCCGAAGTGTCGATCTGCTCGTCGATGGCGGGGACCGGACCAAGCCCCCGCGCGCTGCTGCTGCGGAAGAGCGTCTGCTGGAACGCGCCGTTGGTCGTCCGGTGCTGGGCGAAGACGAGCATCGGGATGCGGGCGACGTACGATCCGGCGTTGGCGCGCATCACGGTGCGGCCGTTGCCGCCCAGGTCCCACGCCAGCCCGAAGCGGGGCTGCAGGTTGTCCAGGTCATCCGGAATCCGGCCGTCGGACGGAAACAGCGGATCGTCCAGGTACGGAGCGAAGAAGGTTTCGTCCGGCTCGATGAAGACGCCCGGGTGCCAGGTGCCGTCCCAGCGCAGCCCGATGTCCAGGGTGACCCTTTCGTGGGGATGCCATGTGTCCTGAACGAACACGCCCAACTCGTGCATCGGGAACTCCTGGTCTCCGAGCTGCTCCGCGGGGACGCCTGGGCCGGTCGCCGACTGCAGGTAGAGCAGGACCGGACCGGCGATGGCGGACCCGGGCGGACAGGCCCCGCGCAGGCTGGTCGACCCGTCCGAGCAGGTGACGTAGCGGTCGCCGTGCGTGACGAAACCGATGAAGCCCTCGACCGAATCGAACACGTAGCGGCTGTTCGCCAACCCGATGAACTGCTGCCCGACGAGGGTCCGGTTGTACTCCACTCCGGCCTTGAAGAGGTGTGCGCCCGTGGCGAACGAGACGTTGTCTGCTATCTGAAACCGCGTGTCGAACGCCGGGTCGATCGGAAGAAAGAACGGCAGCCCGATGCGGAAGCCGTCGGCGAAGTCCATGCCGATGTCGGGAAACGGCCGCCCGCCCAATTCGGCGAATTGGGGCGGACCGGGCAGCCGCGCGCTGGGGAGTAGCGGTCCCTGGTACCAGCGCGGCCGGTCCTCGCGCGCCGTCTGCACGCGCAGCTCGTTCGAGAAGGCATCGGTCAGTAGCGAGCGGAGACTGGCGTTGACCGCGTGCGAACGGTCCCCCTCGATCCCGTTGGCCGATGCGCCCCACGAATCGACGTCGAAGGTGCCGTTCACCTGCTCCGACCAGGTGTAGTTGTACTTGATCGAAGCCTGGTGGCGGCCGTCGAGGTTCAGATCGAGCTTGGCCAGCAGCGCTCTCGCGTCGTCGGTGCGCCGGATCGGTCCGAACTCGTCGTCGAACAGGCCCGGCCAGCGCGCCTGCAGAAAGCGCTCGAGACGCTGCAGGTTCGCCGGGTTGTGGACATGGCGGGTCGCCTGCTTGGTCTCGGCGGCCGCCTGCTGGTCGTAGGCCAGGAAGAAGAACACCCTGTCGCGCGCGAGCGGACCGCCCAGTGTCGCGCCCAACTGGTTCCGATGGAAGTCGGGACTCCCACCGCCGCGCATAGCTGGAAACGGGGCGGCGATCTCGTCCCACTGGCCGAAGTAGTGGGCGGAGCCGCTCAGATCGTTGGTGCCCGACTTGGTGATCACGGTGACGAAGCCGCCGGCCGAGCGGCCGAACTCGGCGGTGGCGCCCTGGTTCACCACCACCAGTTCCTCGATGGCGTCCTGATTGAAGGTGAATGCCGGACGCTGCCCCCCGCGCTGCTCGCCGAAGAACGGGTTGTTGAAGTCAGCGCCGTCTACGATGAGATTGTTGAAGATGCCTCGCTGGCCGCTGATGTTGAGTTCGTCGCCGTCCGATCCCTGCGAGATCGCCGTGCCGGGGGTGAGCAGCGTCAGGTTCAGGAAGTTGCGGCCGTTGCTCGGGATCCCGTCGACGACATCCTCCAGTACGCGCTGCGAGCTGGTGACGTCTGCGGTGTCGAGCGTTGGCGGCAGCTCGCTGACGACGGTGACGGTCTCCGACGTCACGATCTTGAAAGCGACGGCCAGGTCGAGCATCTCCCCGACGCGCAGCGTCGCACCCTCGATACGCTCGGTGCTGAAGCCCGCGGTCTCAACCTTCACGGTCAGATCGTACGTCCCCGGCGGCAGCAGCGTGCGCGCGAACGTCCCGGACGAAGAGGTCTCCACGGTAGTGAGCAAGTCGGTCTCCCGGTGCTGCAGCATAACGACCGCACCCGCCACCGGATCGCCGAGCGGATCGACGACCGTGCCGCGGATGATGCCGGTGGTCGTCCCGGTCTGCGCGGCCGCCTCGGTCGCGGTCTGATGGACGAGCATCATGGCTGGCAACGCGGCGGCGATGGCGAAGACGAGACGGAGCGGAACTCTGAAGCTGCAAGCTCTGGCAAGGGCTTGTCCCGGCCGCTCGTCAACAGGCCGAACAGAGCGGCCCTTTCTGGAACCGGCCAGCAGTTTCCGCTCCAGGATCTCTCTTGTCGCTCTCGCAATCTCCATCATGGAGCCAATACCAACCATAGCAGTCTGTGGTTAACCTGCATTTCTCACCATGTGGCGAGGCGAAGTGCGTGAGAGGGCCGTCAGGGCGAGGCGCGAGCCGCTTGGCGCGCGCAGATGTAGCGGACTTATCGCTTCCTTCGGCTCTCGGGTTACGAAACACGAATCACGGCCTGTAAGGTTTTCACTAACAACTAACCACTATCCACTAACCACGACCTTCTTTCTATGCGTTGGTTTGACACTCCCGAAACGAGCCGATACGATCAGATCGTAGTTGCTTCCTCGCAAAACGCGCTCGTAGCTCAGTTGGATAGAGCGTCTGGCTACGAACCAGAAGGTCGGGAGTTCGAATCTCTCCGGGCGCGCCACTTGTCTATCGGGATCGATAACCGGTGGGACGACTGATCTGCCGAGTTCCACGAGATTCCTCGTCCCCTGCCGATAGGAAAACTCTCATTCTTTCCTGTCTGATCCAGAACTCAGATGCGCCGTGCTGCTTCCGATGATTCCTTTCGCTGTTACGCTCATCTCATGAATGTCTCCTTGAAGTGTGTGGTCACGTTCGCTTGCCTCGGGCTCATGTTGCTTGCGGGATGCGGAGCTGATGAACCTTCCACCGACACGCGTTCGGTGAACCGGTCTCCCGAGTTCGCGCCCATCGCGGCCAACGGTGAGGTCGCCGTCCTCCGGGATGGGCGGAAGGTCGATGTCCTGCCGGCGGAATTCATCCCGCTGGACTACCCCGGCATGCCCTGGCGCGGCGACCCGGCGATCGGCATGAGTTCCGATGGGACGATCTATGTCGCGCTGTACGCCAGGATCTTCGTGTCCAATGACGGCGGACGCCAATGGGAGTCCCGGCCTGTCGATGTCGAATCGTTCGATCCGCCCGCAACCGAAAGGGCGAACTACGACTCGTTCGTCGTCCTCAGAGACGGCACGCTTCTGTGGGCGTATCATTCCCCGGAACACGAGACCGATTTTGTCGTCCGCAGCGTTGACGGTGGGAAGACGTGGCAGCCGTGGAGCCGCATCGCGGACCGTTCTCCCTTCGGTTCAGCCGGCGGCAACCAGAATGGCATGACCGAGTTGGCGGACGGGACGATCCTCTGGCCGACACGTCTGGGTCCGTCCGGAAGCGAACGCGAGTTGAACAACCCTTGGAGTGGTCCGGCCCACTGGACGACGTATGTCTACCGCTCGACAGACGGAGGACGGTCCTGGAAGGAGAAGACCATGCTGCAAACCTGGGGCACCGAGACGAACCTGCTCGAACTCGCTTCGGGCCGGTTGTTGGCCGCCATCCGCTATCAGCGCTACGCGCAAGCCCCTGCGCCGCCCAATGAGCCCGAAGAGTTGTCCGCGGCCGACCAGAAACAGGGCTCGGTTGGCAAGCGCGTCTTTCTGGCGGATTCGTCAGACGGGGGCTATACCTGGACGGACTTTCGGCCCGTCCGGAGCAACGCCGGCGGCGAGATGGACATCGCCTTTGGCGAGGCTCATGGACATCTGGTGCAACTGTCTGACGGCACGGTCGTGCTGGCGCATGAGCGGCGGTATCCCTACGAGTTCGGTGACGTCCGGGCGCGCGTGAGCCGCGACCAGGGGCAAACCTGGGCTCCGGAGGCGTACCGCTTGAGCCCCGGGCACGGATATGCCGCAAGCGTCGTCCTTCCTGATGACACGATCGTCACGGCTCTCGGAAACACCCCCTTGAACGCAAAGGGCCGGTCCGTTGATGGCAATTGGTACGCCCAGGTGGTTCGCTGGCGCCTGAACGGCAGCAAGTAGAACCATCGGAAGCGGATGCCGACCAGCATTTCTCACCAAGTGGCGAGGCGAACCGGTTGACAAGGCCGCTAGCCTGCTTTTCTCACCACGTGGCGAGGCGGAGTGGGTGAGAGGGCCGTCAGGACGAGGCGCGCGCCGCTTGGCGCGCGCAGGCGTACTTGAACAGTACGTTGAGCACGGCAAGCAAGCGCAACGAAGTCCTGGCGGTCGTATCGCGTGCTTCGGCCGTCGGGTGGTGAGAAATGCAGGCTAGGACGAGCCACGAGCCGCCCGCGCCAGCAACATGGCCTTTACGGTTCACCGGCCGTCAGACATTTCTTCTGGAGCAAACCAGACCCCTACCAAAGGTTTTTCACTATCCACTATCCACTATCCACTAACCACTATCCACTGCCGTCCAGTCGTGGAGCCACTTCGTGGGTGAATAGCTCCAGGCTGCGCTTCCATAGGTCGCGGTCGTCCCAGTCGTGGGCGACAAGCACAAGAGTCCCGAAGGTTCCGATGCGCTCGCGAAGCTCCAGGATCCGGCGGGCGACTTCCTCGGGGTCGCCGGCGATGACAACCTCGTTCATGAAGTAGTCCGGATTGCAGTCGTCGTCGCTCATCTCCGGGTCGGGCTTCCAGATCGTCAGACCTGAGCCCGACGTGCGCCTGGTCAACTCCAGGATGTATTGAATGCACGAGCCCAGGGAATTCCTGCGGGCGAGTGCCCGGGCCTCGGCCGTCGTGTCCGCGACGAGGATGTTGCGGGATACGCACCACTCCGACGGGTCGGCCGGACGGCCCACCGAGGCGGCTCCTTCAGCGAACGTCTTCCATTGGTCGACGAGGACCTTCTCGTGAAGCATGTGGTGGCTGATGAGACGAAACCCTCGGGAGGAGGCGGCCTTCAATCCCGCCGAGGCGCGGCTGATGCCCGGGACGAAGATCGGCGGGGTCGGACGTTGCATCGGCTTGTGAAGCGCCCCGATGCCCATTTCCGCATCAACGGTGTCGCTCAGCCGTACCTTCCAGAACCGTCCGTCGAGATCGTAGGGCGGATCGCTCGTCCAGATCTTCAGGATCATGTCGATCGCTTCGGCCACCCGCGCTCCGCTCTCCTGCGGGTCGATGCCGTAAAGCTCCATGTCGGTGGCTACGGCGCCCGGACCGAAACAGACGTTCAACCGCCCGTGCGACAGATGGTCGAGAAACGCCAGCCGGCTCGCGACATGGGCGGGGTGATGGTACTGAAGGCAGACGGGCGCGGCGCCGACACGCATCGTTTTCGTCATGCCAAGCACTTTGCCGAGAAAGATCTCCGGCATGACGATGTTCTCGTAGCTCGACGAATGATGCTCGCCGACCCAGAAGTCTCGAAAGCCCGACTCCTCGCACTTCACCGCAAGCTCGAGGTCTTCGTCGTAGCACTGCGCCAGGGGCTTCTTCGGGTCATGGATCGGCATGACGAACATGCCGTAGTTCAAAACAGTCGATAGCGCCATCATTCCTCCCGAACAGGGATCGCCGCCGTCCCGGAACAGGTCGGCGGCCACCGATTCCGGACGTGCGGCGGGAGGGCTTCATTACCCGCTCACGAATATTACCGTACAGCGATCGGATTCCCCGGAGAACCGGTCGCGCCCTTGAGCCTCAGCGGCGAAAAGACAAACGCGAACTCATACACCTTGTCGGCGGCCAACTCTTCGAGATCCAGGTTTTCCAGGTGGTGCACGCCGTTACGGGTGATATTCCATTGATGGACCGGAAACGCCTGGTCGGGGTCTTCGTGGGGTACGGCTTCGATCGCCCAGGTATCGGCTCCGATGAGGGCTACCTTGTGATCGGTGAGGAACTTGGCGGACTCCATGCCAAGTCCCGGCTCGCCCGCTCCGTAGGCCTCATTGTCTCGCATCCAGAGTTGCCCGTGACCGGTGCGGATGAGCACCACGTCGCCCGGTCGGATCTCGAGACTCTGTGCCTCCAGAGCCTCACGGAGTTCGCTTGCCGGGATGGCATAGCCCGCCGGCAGGCGGTCAACTCCCTTGAACTCGACAAGGTCGATCAGGATACCGCGCGTGAAGAACACCCCGACGTTTTCGACGCCGAGTTTCTGAAGCCCATAGGGATCGCCGAACTCGCCCAGCTTGAAACCGTTGTAGAAGATGTCTTCCCCGTCGACGTGCGCTCCGACGTGCCCGAGCCCGTCGAACTGCGTGCCGACTTGGCCGATCTCGCCGCTGAACAGCTCGTCGTTCGACACGATCTGATTGGCGCCGGTCGGCGCCCCCGTGGGAAGGCCCGGAATCGTCAGGCTGAAGTGGCGCTTGCCGGGCAACGGCATGCCGTGTTCGTAGAGGCGGCCCAGTTGGTAAATGCGTCCTTGCTGAATCAGGTCGCGCGCTTCGATCACCTTGTCCGGCGTGAGTCGGTTGGCGGCCCCGCGCTGGTCATCCGCACCCCATTCCGAAGGCCACCACTTCGACCCAATCGGCGTGTCATCCGCCAGCACGGCCCCCAGGCCCAACAAGCCCAGGACGATGGCGCCGGCCAGCACGAAAACGTATGCGGCGGGATGCGGCGTGGTCGGTTTCATGGAATCACCTTCTTATCTACGAATGAGAGTTGTCCTTCGGAGTCTTCACCCAAGCTGCCGCAAGAGCGAGTACCCCATCATCACTGCGGTCAGGGCGGTCGTCACCCAAAGCGCGAGCGTGATCCAGCCCTTGGGAAGAATCCTTCGAGGCAAGTGGACGTACCGCAGATACAACGTGGCCGCTCCGATAATCGGCAGCATCAGGGCTTGGGCGATCCCTCCGATCTTCACCATCAAGACCGGTTCCCGCAACAGCACATAGTAGAGCACCGGGATCAACAGCAGAACGGCGGAGAAGATTCGAATGTAACGGAAGCGTGCTGCGGCGTCATGTCGATCGTACCCGCCGAGGACGCGCACGAAATCGGCATAGGCTCTGGCGGCGGCGGCCGTTCCCGCGAAAAGCGACGAATACAAAACAGCGATGGCGCCGCCGAGGAAAAGGTAGTTCGACCAGCCTCCCAGCGTCTCGGTGTAGATGTTCGAAAGCGTGCGAACCATTTCGGTCCCCTCGGGCACCACTCCGAGTCCGTGCAGGATGCCCGCGCCCAGCAGATAGAAAGCGACGGTTGCGAACGTGTAAACCGACGCCGAGAAAATCACGTCTGCGCCCATCACGCGAATCCATCCTCGGGCCCGTTTGAGCCAGGCCGGAGTTTCGTCGCGCTGGCCCGTGTAACGCGCGTAGCCCTTCTCGATGCACCAGTACGAATAGTTGATCAGGTCCGCCGAGCCGACCCCGGTGATGCCGAACACGGCTGCCGCCGTAGCCAGCCCGCCTTGCGGCAGATGGAACAGGAATCCTTCAGACAGGCGTCCCCACGAGAAGTATTCGGGCCTCAGCATCAGAACGAAAGCGGCTCCGACGGTGACGAAGGTAAAACAGACGACGAGACTGATCGAGATCTTCTCGATGAACCCATAACGGCCGGCGACCAACAGAACGATGGTTCCGATCGTGAGCGTCCATATCCAGACCGGGATCGATATCGAGGGGAAGACACGATTCATCACCTCGGCGATGCCGGCCAGCATCGTGCTCTGTGTCATCAACGTCGTGGTGTACATGCACAGCCACAGCCACAGCACCCACGAGACGCGCAGGCGCGGCCCCGGCAGGCGGTTCAACGCCTCCACTCCGGTCTCGCCCGTGCCGATGGAGTAACGGCCCAGCTCGTTTTGCACGACGACTTTGATCACGCAGCTCAGGATCACGAGCCACAACAGCAAATAGCCGTTCTCTGCTCCGAGGACCGGGGTTGCGATCAACTCGCCGGTGCCCACGACAGCGCTCGCCGTGACCAGCCCCGGGCCGATGCGCTTCAGGATTTCGAAGGGTCGAACGGGAGCATCTTCCACGTCCTCCGCGGTGAGCAGATACGGATCATCTGTTGTGCCGGCGGCCATGGGTCAGCACAATCCTACTGGAAGCCGGCTGGGGCTTCAACTGCGGCTTGCCTGCCTGCGGACCTCAATGAGGCTCGCGGGATTCACTTCTGATAACGGTTCAATAGCTCGTCAAGCCTGCATTTCTCACCACGTGGCGAGGCGAAGTGCGTGAGAGGGCCGTCAGGACGAGGCGCGAGCCGCTTAGCGCGCGCAGCATGGCCTTTAAGGTTTATCACGAGACACGAATCACGGCTTTTATGCTTTTCACGAATCACGGCCTGTAAGGTTTTTCACTAACCACTATCCACTATCCACTATCCACTAATCACGGCCTTTTATCGCGTGCTTCGACCGTCGGGTGGTGAGACATGCTGGCTAAAATAGGGTGACTCGTTCTCCGATCGGAGCTGCCACCCATGAACGACCAGGTCAATCAAATCGACTACGGCATGTTCATCATGCCCTTTCATCCGCCGGACAAGCCGCTGGCGCAATGCTACGACGAAGATCTTGAACTGATCGTCCGTGTCGAGGAGCTCGGTTTCTCGGAGTTCTGGATCGGCGAGCATCACACGATGAAATACGAGAACATCGTGATGCCGGAGATATTTATCGCTCGGGCGCTCGGCGAGACGAAAACGATTCGCATGGGTCCGGCGCCGGTCTGTCTTCAGCAACACCACCCGGCTCACGTCGCCAGCCGGCTCGCCTTTCTGGACCATCTGTCGAAGGGCCGGCTCAACCTCTGCTTCGGACCCGGCAGCGTGACCGCCGATCAGGAGTTGTACGGTCTGGAGCCCAAATTCGGTTCTTCCATGGTGAGCGAAGCCATCGACATGATTCTTCATCTTTGGGAATCCGATCCGCCCTACGTGATCGAGGGCAAGCACTGGAACATTCGGTTGCAGGATACGGTCGATGAGGAAACCGGCATCGGATACATCCACAAGCCCCTCCAGAAGCCGCATCCTCCGATCGCCATGCCCGGCATGAGCCGCAATTCAGCCTCGATGAGAGAGGCCGGTCGACGAGGGTTTCAGCCGTTCGGCCACTGCCTGGTGACGGCCAACGTTCTGGCTGATATGTGGAACTCCTACGAAGCGGGCGCGCGCGAGGCGGGACGCATCGCCGACCGTTCCCAATTCAAGATCGCGCGATCGATTTTCCTGGCCGACACGACCAGGGAAGCCGAAGAGATAGCGCGAAGGAACTCGCTGGGGCAGAACTACGAGTACATCGGCCGCCTCTTCGATAAGGGGCTCGGCCGCAAGATCTACAAGCGAGACCTCGACATGAGCGACGCCGATTGCCAGCTCGACTTCCTCATGACCGAGCAGATCATCGCAGGCGACGTCGATGAAGCGTTGCGGCGCCTGCTCGAGATGCGCGAAGAAACGGGTCCTTTCGGAACCCTCATCCTGATGAGCTACGACTGGGACGACAAGGAGAGTTGGCTCCGCAGCATGGAGCTGTTCGCTCATGAATTGATGCCCGCCCTCAACGCAGCGGTCAGGGAAACCGCGCTCGTGCAGTGATCGGCTGGCCTGCATTTCTCACCACGCGGCGAGACGAAGTGCGTGAGAGGGCCGTCAGGACGAGGCGCGAGCCGCTGGGCGCGCACAGGCGTACTTGAACAGTACGTTGAGCACGGCAAGCAAGCGCAACGAAGTCCTGGCGGTCGTATCGTGTGCTTCGACCGTCGGGTGGTGAGAAATGCAGGCTAGGGCCTGCTTGAATAAACCCGGTACTCTATCGACTCCCAGCGCGCTCCGGGCAACCGCCGTTGAAAGAGCAGCAGGACGTCTTTCTTTTGGGTGTCCGCATGGCGATACATGCGGAGAGCTGCCTTCCAGTCTCGTTCTGTTTCCTGATACTGGGGATGTCCCGTCTTGCTGTGGTGCCGTTCGGCGTCCGTTCCGACGGGGTTGTCGGTTGAACGCAGGAACATCGTGCCCGCGATGGGAACGTTGGGGGCGCCCTGTTGAATACGCTCCGTCGGCTTCCCCTCGATCGTCGTCTTTTCCTGGTCGGAGCTTTCGAAAACAAGCGCCGGTCGCCCCCCGTCGAACTGCGCTCTCACGCGGTACATGCCCTGCTCGAGCAACCGGCCATCTTGCGTGTACAAGTCTTGCGGCAGGCGGATCACGTTTTCGAAAGCAGGCGCCCCAGTCTCGTTTCCGCCCTCATCCGCCGCCTGGACATGGTTCGAGACCAAAGCCGTGAGCGCCGTCAGAATGAGCAATCGTTGATTGCGGTTCATCCCTCCAGCAGGCGCGGCGCGATGCTATGGTTCCCGGTCTCGCCCACGCCCGTGGCCCTCCTTTCAAGGCCCTCGAAAAAGTAGGTCAGCCTCTTGTGGTCGAGGCCCAGGAGTTCGAGCATGGTCGCGTGCAGGGCATTGACGTGAATCCGGTCTTCCACCGCGGCGAAACCGAACTCGTCGGTGGCGCCGATCACCTTGCCGCCCCGAATGCCTCCGCCGGCCATCCAGGCGCTGAATCCATAGGGATTGTGGTCGCGCCCATTGCTCCCTTGCATGACCGGGGTGCGGCCGAATTCTCCCACGCAAACCACCAGAGTGCTTTCGAGCAAACCGCGCTGCTTCAGGTCTTTGATGAGGCCGGCGACGGGCCGGTCCATCTTCGCCGCCACCTTGAGGTGGCCCTTGTCGCATTCGCTATGCCCGTCCCAACCGCTGCTGTACAGTTGAACGAAGCGTACGCCGCGTTCGACCATGCGGCGCGCCAGCAGACACATGCCGCCAAATCGAGCCGTCTGCTTTCCCGACAGTCCGTAGAGTTCCCGAACGTGCTCCGGCTCCTTCGATAGATCGACCAGCTCCGGAGCGGCCATCTGCATGCGGAACGCCAACTCGTAGTTGTTCATGCGGGCGTCGAGCCTGGTGTCGTCCTCACGCGTTTCGAGATGCCGCCGGTTCCAGCGATGCACCTGATCCAGGATCCTGCGCTGTCTTCCCAGGCCGATGTGCGGCGATGGACTCAGGTTCTCGAAGGCGGGTCCCACCGTCGAAACCAGAGTGCCCTGGTAGGTGGCCGGCAGGAACCCCGTTCCATACAGGGACTTGCTCGACCGCAGGTAGTTGTCGGTCATCACGACATAGGCCGGCAGGCTGTCGGATTCACTCCCCAGGCCATACAGCGTCCACGCCCCCAGGCTCGGCGCGCCCAACCGAAGCGAGCCGGTATTCAGCATGCTGAGGGCAGGCCCATGGATGAAGGATTCGTGATAGCAGGACCGGATGACGGCCAGCTCATCCGCCAGCTCGGCCGTTTGCTCGAAGAGATCGGAAATCTCGATACCGGACTGGCCTCGCTTCTTGAACGTCCGGCGGGTCTGCATGAACTTTGCTTCGAAGGCGTTGATTTGCGCCAGCAGCAGCTTGCCGCCCTGGTAGTCCGCGGGAAGCAACTTGCCGTCCCACTGGGCCAGGGCCGGCTTGGGATCGAAGCTGTCGACTTGGCTCAGCCCTCCTTGCAGGAAGAGGAAGATGACACTCTTCGCTTTGGCGGGGAAATGAGGCTTTTTGGCGCGTAACGGGTTCGCCCGGCTTGATGCCGTCTCGGCGGCGAATGCAACGCCGTCCTGGTCGAGCAGATGGCCCAGCGCCAGCGATCCGAATCCGAACGCAGACTGCTGCAGGAACTGTCTGCGAGAACGGACGCTCATTCCGTTAGTGGACGAACTGGACATCGGACTCAATCGACAAATAGAAACTCGTTCAGATTAAAGACCGTCAGGCAAAGCTCCGTCAAGCCTCGCGCCGCTGCCGGGTCGATACTTTCCAGGCTTGCGGGGAGCTTGTCCGGCCTCTCTTTCCATTCCTCGTGGGAACCAGACCCGAGCAGTTCGAGCGCCTCCCGCTTTTCGGCATCCGTGGGAGGACGCGCGAAACTGATGCGCCACAGAAGATCGACCCTTGCGTCAGGGTCTTCCCCGGCTTCCCGGACGAGCCGGCCGGCAAACTCCATGGCCTGCCGGAAGACGATTGGATTGTTGAGCAGGAACAGCGACTGCGGAGCGACTGTGGTCACTTCCCTGCCCGAGCTGCTCACGGCCGGGTCCGGCGTGTCGAACTTGTCGAACATCGGGAACGGGAAGGTACGGCGCGCCAGCATGTAGACTCCCCGCCGCGAGTGGTCCGCCGGGTCAGCCGGAACCGTCCACCACCATTTATTGCGCAGCGGCGCAAGCTCGGCGTCGGAAAGCGGCGGCACGAAGGGGCGCCCTCCCATCTTCCGGTTCAGGGTGCCCGCCACCGCATGGATTGCATCCCAAACGGCCTCCGCTTCCAGGCGTCGCCGGTTGGCGCGCCACAGGTAGCGGTTGTCTTCGTCGATGGCAAGATTCTCCCTGCTCGAGAATTGACTCGACATTTGATAGACGTAAGATGTCATCATCAGCCGGTGCATCGATTTGAGGCTCCAGCCGCGAGCGACGAATTCGGCGGCCAGCCAATCAAGCAGCTCGGGATGGGTCGGCGGTTGCCCCTGCCGGCCGAAATCATTGGCGCTGCCGACGATCCCGCGCCCGAAATGCCACTGCCAAAGGCGATTGACAATCACCCGGGCAACAAGTGGATGGTCGGGACTCGTTAGCCACAGGGCCAGCTTCTTGCGATACCGCGGGCCGTTCGGGTCTCGGTTCTCGAACTCGTCCCCACGGCTGAGCGAGGCGGGCAGGCCGGGACCCACCGTGGCCTTGTGGCTTCCGAGGTCTCCTCTCTCGAGAACGTGGATCTCGGGGATCAACTCCGGCAGGACCGGTCCCAGCACCATCGCCGAGGGGATGTCGAACAAGGCATCGAAGCGGACGTTGTGCGAGGCGTCTTTTCGAGGAACCGCCATCACTGCATCGGCGATCGCAAGCTGTAACCGGGTCTTCTCGGTTTCTTCCTCGGAACTCAACTGTTCCTCGGGTTTGATCCCGGCAACCGCCTCGACGAGAGGGGCGGCAAGCTTCTTCTGCTCGGCGGATCGGTCTTCTTCCGGCACATCGAACGCGGCGGCCGCGGCCGCATCGAATTCCTTCTTCTTTTCGTCGACGAGACGCTGTTTGACGCGATCGAGGAACAGCTCGTAGGCATTGCGGCTCTCATCGAGCGCGATGTAACGCGGATAGGCCTCGCTCCGGTGAAACTCCGTCATCTTCGTGACAACCGAATGGCGGACCGGTTGACTCGCTGCAAATATCGCCTGCAGCCGGAAATACTCTTCCTGAGTGATCGGATCGAACTTGTGATCGTGACACCGGGCGCAACCTACCGTGAGTCCCATGAAGGCGGCCCCGGTTGTGTCGACCCAATCCGTGAAGCGTTCATAAAGCAACTGCGGCGTCTCGAGGTATGACTCGCCAATGGCAGTGCCGAATGTATAGAGACCGGTTCCGACGCGCGCCTCCAGGTGTTCCACTTTCTCCGGGCGGATCGCGTAACTGCTGTCATGGAGGTCCAGGTTGTCCGGCCACAGCTCGTCCGCGGCGATTTGCTCCTGGACGAACCGGTCGAAGGGTTTGTCTTCGTTGAACGACTTGATCACGTAGTCCCGATACCGCCACGCCTCGGGATAAAACTCGTCGGTCTCGAAACCGCCGCTATCGGCGTAACGAACGACATCCAGCCAGTGACGGCCCCAGCGCTCCCCGTAGTGCTTCGATTCAAGAAGCCGGTCGACCAGTTTCTTGTAAGCGTCGGGCGATTCGTCGGCGACGAATTGATTGACCTCCTCCGGTGTTGGAGGCAGGCCGATCAAATCGAAATAGGCCCGTCTTGCCAGCACCTGCTTGCTTGCCGTTGGAGCGTGGCGTAGTCCCTTCTGCTCCCACCTCTTGAACACGAAAGCGTCAATCGGGTTCGCTGCATCGGCATGCTTGACTTCCGGCGCTTCGGGACGGCGGGGCGTCTTGAACGACCACCATTCTTCGTCCAAGTCCGAACCGGAGGGGCTTTCCGCCATCGGGTAGGGAGAGCCCGCGTCAATCCAGCGTCGCAGGATGTCGAGTTGATCGTCAGGTAGCGGATGGGCGCTCCCCGGCGGCATCTTCAGATCTCCAAGGTGAGCCGCGGCTTGGTAGAGCATGCTCGACTCGGCTTGGCCCGCAACCACGGCCGGTCCGCGAATGCCTCCTCGCAGCAACGCCTCGCGATTTCGAAGATCGAGCCCCGACGTCTTCGCAGAGCCATGGCAGGACAGACAGTGTTCCGCGAGCACTTCGTGCGCGGCGCCGCTGATGTCCGTCCCCGTTTGCGGGTACGCCGTGAGGCTGATGAACAAGAGAGCTATGACCTTCGCAGGCATGCCGCGGGGAGAACTCATCAGGCCGTAGTGGTCCGGGAACGCGCGATGCTTCCGCCCATCCTCCATAGCAATTCTAACGCGAGTACGGCTTCTTGCAGTAATCACCGCAAAGAGTCCGCTCACCGAATCGTTCTCTGCGAGGACGGCATGCCGCGTCCCTGTCTTCTCCTCAACCGCCGCGGCGAAGCCTGTCTGGGGCACGAATCACGGCTTTCCAGTCTTTCACGAGCCACGAGCTACTAGTCAATAGCCACTACTTTTAAGGTTTTCACGAATCACGAGCCACGAAACACGGGGGCTTTGGTACTGAAGCCCTTCAGTCTTTTTTCCCGTCCCGGCCGGCCTGGCATAGGGACAGAGAGACGGAAATCCTGCCCTGCATGTCTCACCAACCGGCGAGGCGCAGTCGGTGCGGGTCACGAATCAGGGCTTTCCAGTCTTTCACTAGCCACTATCCACTATCCACTATCCACTGCTTTTAAGGTTTTTACGAATCACGAAACACGAGTCACGAATCACGGCTTTTATGCTTTTTCCGTGGCTCGTTTGGTGCCTGTTGGTACTGAAGCCCTTCAGTCTTGTTTTTTCTGCCCCGGCCTGCTAGGCAACAGGACAGGGAGGCGGCGAAGCGCAGTCCGCGAGAGTCGCGAATCAGGGCTTCCCAGGCGTTCACTAGCCACAAGCCACTGATTTTAAGGCCTTTACGAAACACGAATCACGAGACACGAGTCACGGCCTTTATGTTTTTCACGAGTCACGAGTCACGAAACACGAGTCACGGCTTTTGTGTTTTTCACGAAACACGGCCTTTCCCGTGGCTCGTTTGGTACCTGTTGGTACTGAAGCCCTTCAGTCTTTTTTTCGGCCGGAGGACGGTTTATGTTGAGAGTGATGACGCCGTTGTTGGGAACGAAAACCCCATCCGCGCCCGTCGGGACAAGTCGGGTGGGGACAGAAGAGCCGCCCGAGCCGCGGCCTTTCAGGTTTTCACGAAACATGAGACCCGAGACCCGAGACACGGCTAGCCTGCATTTCTCACCACGCGGCGAGGTGAAGTGCGTGAGAGGGCCGTCAGGACAAGGCGCGAGCCGCTTGGCGCGCGCAGGCGTACTTGAACGGTACGTTGAGCACGGCAAGCAAGCGCAACGAAGTCCTGGCGGTCGTATCGTGTGCTTCGACCGTCGGGTGGTGAGAAATGCAGGCTATTGCCTGGCGCGCGGCGCAAGCCAGCGCGAATTCCGAGGTTTTCACGAAACACGAATCACGAGTCACGAATCACGGCTTTTTTTCGAATCACGGCTTTTTTTCGCCGTCGGTGCGCATGGGTCGCACAGCCTGGAACCGCCGCCCGGACCACCGCGCCCGTCGCCCGGTCACGGCTTCCCTGTTCAAGATTGTTCACCATTGTTCACGATTGTTCGGCATTGTTCAGCAAAAAATATTACCCCTGAGCCAGTGCTCCCTCTCCGTCCACACCGGCAACGCCGCCTGTATGGTTTTCAAGAATCACGAAACACGAGACAAGAATCACGGCTTTTATGCTTTTCACGAAACACGAAACACCGCTTTTTTTCGCCGTCGGTGCGCAAGGGACGCACAATCGCCCCCCCCCCGCCCGGACCGCCTTGCACGCCGCCCGGTCGCTGCTTTCCTGCGCGTTGTGGCGCGGCATGGGGCGGCTATGGGGCGGCATGGGCGGCATGGGGCGCCCCGAGCCGCTGTCCGCGCACCATCCGCACCAGCAACAGGGCCTTTCAGGTTTTCACGAGACACGAATCACGAATCACGGCTTTTCTGCTTCCCTACCCACTATTTCCCACGATTTCCCGGCATTTCCCGGCATTTCCCGGCCCCCCCCACCCCCCGATCAAATGCCCGAACGCCGTTCGCCGAAGATCCCGTCGCCCTCCGGGCTGCCTCCGCAGCGGCGAAAGTCCACTGAGCCATGCTGAGAAAGAGGAATGCTCTGGATTGCGTTGTCAGGCTTCGGCTTGTGGCGCTGTGCTCGATCAGCGCTACAATTTCGCTAGTGCATTTCTCGCCACGCGGCGAGGCGAAGTGCGTGAGAGGGCCGTCAGGACGAGGCGCGAGCTGCTTGGCGCGCGTAACATGGCCGTTAAGGTTTTTCACGAATCACGAGTCACGAAACACGAATCACGGCCTTTTTTCGTGTGCTTCGACCGTCGGGTGGTGAGAAATGCAGGTCAGGAAAGAGGGAGGTGTGTGACCGTATCATGCAGCTAACTTTCCTGGTACGCGATGGCAAGCCCGGCATGAACTTTTTTGCCGCCTTGTGCCTTTGGTGGAATTTCACTTCTTGCCGCCGCAAGAAGAACCTGTTCATGGTTCCCCGCTCCGTCGCTGTCTTGGCGGTTCTGGGCGCAGCGTTGGTTTGCGCGCCCAAGCTTCACTCGGCCGACCCCGGCCTGCGTTTCTTCGCTGGGTTGGCTGACGAATACCGGACTGAGGTTCGGCCGATCATGCAGCAGTTCTGCCTGGGCTGCCATTCAACGGCGGCTCGCGTAGGAGAGCTGGATCTCGAACGGTTCGCGACGCTGGCGGAGGTTCGAAGAGACACGAAGACCTGGCTCAAGGTTGTCGAAATGCTCGATAACGGTGAGATGCCGCCCGAGTCCGCAAGGCCGCCCTCATCGGAGCAGCGAACGAAACTGCGCGGCTGGGTCGAACGGGTTCTCCATGCCGAGGCTTTGGCCAGCGCCGGAGACCCTGGACCGGTCGTTCTGCGGCGGCTCAACAATGCCGAGTACACCTACACGATCCGGGACTTGACAGCAGTCGAATTGAATCCGGCCCGCGAATTCCCCACCGATAGCGCGGCGGGGGAAGGATTCACGAATACCGGAAACGCGCTCGTCATGTCACCGGCCCTGTTGAACAAATATCTGGACGCAGCGAAGCAGAGTGCCCGCCATGCCGTGCTGCTCCCGGATGGATTCCGCTTCTCGCCAAAAACGACCCGGCGCGACTGGACAGACGAAACCCTTGCCGGGATTCGTTCTCTCTACGGGCAGTTCGCGGACACCGCGGATCTTGGGGTCGGTTCGAAAGTCGGCAACGTCGCTGTTCACGGTGACACGCGAATCGGCTTGGCCGGCCGCCTGCCGCTGGAGAAATACCTTGCCGCGACCCTTGTTGAACGGGACGTGCTCACGGCGGGCAGTAAGACGATCGAGTCCGTGGCGCGCGAACGCGGCCTGAGCGCAAAGTATCTCGCCACTCTCTGGAAAAGCCTCACCGGCCCCCCGTCATCGCTGCTCTTGGACGGACTCCGTTCCCGGTGGCGCCGCGCGACGCCGCAGGACGCTCCCGCTCTCGCGGAGGACATCGCCGCGTGGCAGAGGGGGCTTTGGACGTTTGGTCCTGTCGGCCTGATCGGGAGAAAGGGAGGCCCGTCACGATGGATGGAACCGGTCGATCCCTTGCTCACACAGCAGGAAATCCGTTTCTCCATTCCCGAGGATCTACGCGGAGAAAAAACCGTCGTCCTCTCGCTCGTGACCACGGACGCGGGGGATGGCGGCGATCATGACCACGTAGTGTGGAAAGAGCCGCGGCTTGTCGCAGCCGGCCGTCCGGATATTTACCTGCGTGACGTCCGAGAGCTGTATCGAGGTTCGGATCTCGTCGAACCAGCGGATGGCTCGGAGCAGTGGGGCTGGGATGTCGGGATGTTCGGCAGGCGTCCCGATGGGAGCGCTATCGACTCTGCCTCCCTCTGGACAAGCGCTCCCTCTGTGATGACGATTCGTTTGCCCGGCCACTTGGCGGCCGGTCGCGAGCTGCTGGCTACCGTCATGCTCGACAAGGAGATGGGAGGCGGCGGGAGCGTACAAGTGGACGTGGTCGTCGGGACACCGGCCACCACTTCCGGGCTGCTTCCGAGCGAGGTCGTTGTCACGTTCTCCAGGGTCACCCAGGTGTTCGCGGATCGTAGAGAGGTTTCCTTCAAACGGGCCTTTCTCATCGACCGGAACAACCCGGCCCGGCGGCGGCTCGAGGCGGCATTCGATGAGTACCGCAGCCTGTTTCCGGCGGCGCTTTGCTTCAACCAGATCGTTCCCGTCGACGAAGTGCTCACACTTGCGCTGTTTTATCGGGAGGATGATCATCTCGCGCGGCTGATGCTCGACGATGCGCAGAAATCTCGACTCGACCGGCTCTGGCGAGAGCTTCACTACGTCAGTCGGAGTCCATTGCTGCGAGTCACTGCGTTGGATCTGCTCCTGGAAGCGTTCGAAGGGAACGGAGTCGAAGATCGTTCTCAGTACGAGGCGGTCAAACCTCTGCGCGAGCCGTTTGACCAGCGCGCCGCCGCGTACCGCAAAGAACTGGTTGCTCACGAGCCCATACAGGTCGACGCGCTTGTCGATTTCGCCGCGCAAGCCTGGCGCCGCCCGCTGACGCTCGCTGAAGCGGATGAGTTGCGCGGTCTGTATCGAGAGATGCGCGATCAGGAACTGTCCCACGACGAGGCCTTTCGGCTGACTCTCGCCCGTGTCTTCGTCGCGCCGGCTTTCCTGTACCGGCTCGAAAACGCGCCAATCAGTACGGATGCCGCCACGGTTTCCGATTGGGAACTCGCGAGCCGTCTGAGTTACTTCCTCTGGTCGTCGCAACCGGATCAGGAACTCCGCGCCCTGGCCGCCTCAGGCGCCCTGCGCGAACCTGAGGTGCTGACGAAACAAGCCCGGCGAATGTTGACTGACGCTCGCGTGCGGCGCTTGGCCACAGAGTTCGCCTGCCAGTGGTTGCATATCCAGGATTTCGATTCGCTCGACGAGAAGAGCGAAAAGTACTTTCCTGAGTTCGAGGATCTTCGCGGCGACATGTACGAGGAATCGATCAGGTTCTTCACCGATGTATTCCAAAGAGACGGCTCCTTGCTGAGTCTGTTCGACGCCGACCACACCTTCCTGAACGAACGCATGGCTCGCTTCTATGGAATCGAGGGAGTCGATGGAGAGTCATGGCGCCGCATCGAAGGCATTCGTCGGCATGGGCGTGGTGGAATCCTGGGGCTTGCGACGACGCTTGCGAGACAGTCGGGCGCATCGCGAACGAGCCCGATCCTTCGAGGAAACTGGGTCAGCGAAGTGCTCCTGGGGGAGAGATTGCCCCGCCCGCCTCGAAATGTCCCTCAACTTCCCGCCGATGAAACCGAAATCGAAGGGTTGACGGTGCGCCAGCTTGTCACAAGACATACCAGCGACCCTCAATGCTCTTCATGCCACCAGAGGATCGACCCGTTCGGCTTCGCGCTGGAAGGCTTTGATGCCATCGGCCGCCGCCGTGAGAGTGATCTCGCCGGCCGCCTCATCGACACCAGCACACGCCTTCCCGACGGAAGTCGAATCAACGGTTTGGAGGGTCTGCGGGATTATCTCCTTCAGAAGCGTCGTCAAGCCATCCTCCGCCAATTCTGCCGCAAACTGCTGGGCTACGCCCTCGGACGGGAAGTGCAGCTCTCGGATGAACCGCTGCTCGCCGAAATGCAGGAGCGGCTCCCGAAAAGCGGCTACCGTTTTTCGTCGGTCATCGATATGATTGTCCAGAGTCCTCAGTTCCGGAGAATCCGGGGGAGAGAGACTCCACTTGCAGATGCGCGGTGAACCATCCATGGTATTCAGGAGGTAGCTCATGAGGACTCATCTCTTTTCTCGCCGCACCTTCCTCCGTGGCCTCGGCGTCACAATGGCGTTGCCATGGATGGAGTCTGTCCCTGTATGGGGCGATCGAGCGGCCGCCGCCGTGAAGAACGGCAGCCAGGCTCCTGTTCGTTTGGCCGTGCTGTTCTCGGGGAATGGCTTTCGGAGCAACGAATGGTGGGCCAAGGGTCAAGGTAGGCAGATGCAGCTCGGCCAGGTGTTGACTCCACTGGCTGACTTCCGTGAGAAACTTCTTTTTGTCCGCGGGCTGTACAACGAGGAAGCCCTCAAGGGCAATATCCACAGTTCGCAGACCGGCAACCTGCTTTCCGGTGCGCCGCTCGCCTCCGGTGGAGAGATTCGTTCCGGCACGAGCGTCGACCAGGTCGTAGCTCAACAGTATGGATATTCGACCAAGGTTCCCAGCTTGGTGCTCGGTTGTGAGAGATCGAATCCGGGGATCCACAAGAACTATTCGATGCTCTACAGCTCGCATATCTCGTGGAGTTCTCCGACGACCCCGACGCCTTTGGAACTCTATCCGGCCCTCGCATTCGATCGACTTTTCAAGGATTCTGTACAAGAAGCGGACAAGAGCGTGCTCGATGCCGTGCTGTCCGACGCGAATCGGTTTCGCCGGAATATCAGCTCAGCCGATCAACACAAGCTCGACGAGTACCTCAACTCCGTACGGGAGGTCGAGCGTCGCATCGAGCAAGCCGGCAGCAACGGGGAGATGCAAGGTTGGCGGCCGACGCTCGATAAGCCCAACGTTCCGCGTCCGCCGGACGGCATTCCACAGAATCTCGCGGAGCACATGCGGCTGATGTGCGACATCCTGGTGCTTGGCTTCCAGACCGACACGACTCGTGTCTCGACGCTGAAGCTCAACAACGATCACAGCTATCTGCTGTTCCGGCATTTGGGCGTCGATGTCGGCCATCACGAACTATCGCATCGGGACGACGCCGACTACCTGAGGGTGAATCAGTTCTTCATGGAGCAGTTCGCCTACATCGCTCGTAAGCTGGACGAGATTCAAGAGGGTGAAAGAACTGCGCTCGACAACTCGATGCTCATGTATTGCTCAAGCATGCTGACGGGCAGGCACGACGCCAAGCAGTTGCCCATTGTGTTGCTGGGCGGCGCCGGCGGGCAGATCAGGGGCGGACGAGTTCTCGACTACCTCGAGAAACCGGAACGCAAGGTGTGCGGCCTTTATCTCTCGATGCTTGCCAAATTCGGAATCCGCCCGAAGAAGTTCGGCGACTCGAGCGAACCACTGGAAGAAGTGTGATTCATGCAACGGAGATAGAAGCGCTATGGTGCCGTCACCCGGCATGAGCTTTGACGCGAACGACCAGGAGTCGGCGCAGCACAGTCGGATTCATTCCACTGTGGTTACCGTCAACGTTACTGGCAATCCCGTCAATGCCGGTGGTCAAAGGGAACCTCGAGGTTCGTGTCGATGCCAACGGGCATCTTGAAAGCGGCTTGATACATTTCGGCCGTCGCACCAGACAATCCTGAGAACGGTTGGGGGAGCCTTTCATCGCGTCGCGCGGCGGCGTTATCAGTGGACTGTAATCGTACAAACGGATTTGGGCTGGTTGGCGGCCTTGCCGCTCTATCCCGATGGCATACTGGTTGGTTTCAATGGCATCCGAAGTCAGCACGATCTCGCCTGCAGTCGGGGTCGACCTCCGCAAGCGCCTGAGACGCTACGCTTTCGTCGCGGCGTTTGTCTCAAGCGTGGGTCAACTCGTCTCGATCTTTGTAGCGCATACGGCTCTTGCCGCGGCATGTGTAGGGTTGGTTGCTTCCAGGGAACGTATCCGGATGCCTCCGATCGCCACCCCCCTCGTGGGTTTCGTCTCATGGACATTGCTGTCGCTCGCCTTCTCGGATGACCCGGCGGCTGGCTGGCCGCAAGTGCGAAAACTGCTTGTCTTCTTGACCCTGCCGGTCGTGTATTCACTGTTTCGAACAATGAGCCAGGTTCAGCGCTTGCTCGAAGCGCTCTTCGTCGCCATGTTGGCATCCAGTCTCACGGCGTTGGGCCAGTTCGCTTGGAAAGCGGGCGAAGCATACACGAGCGGCCAGAGCTTCTACTACAGTTATGTCGGCCGCCGCATCACGGGATTCTTCAGCCATTGGATGACGTTCAGTCAAGTCCTGATGCTTGTAGCGCTGCTACTGGCAAGTTATCTGCTGTTCAGTCAAAAACAGCGCTGGCGGGGACGTGGCGTGTGGCTTGGGGTCGGAGCGGTGCTCGGAATGGTGCTGTTGCTGAGTTATACGCGAAGCACCTGGGCGGCTGCTCTCGCTGGGGGCGCCTATCTCATTTGGCATTGGAAACCAAGGCTGCTGTGGATCGCGCCGATCGGGTTCGTGCTGTTGATGGGAATCGCTCCGGAACCAGTGAGGCAGAGGTTGAAGTCCGTCGGCGAGCCCGATTCCTATTCAAATCGGCTTCTGATGTGGCAAACGGGCATGCGAATGGTGGAAGCTCACCCCTGGTTCGGTGTGGGGCCGGAGCGGGTTCGGGAGCGTTTTGACGACTTCCAGCCGGCTGGCGCTCGGGAGCGCCCCCCGGGCTATTACGCTCACTTGCATAATGTTGTGATCCACTACGCAGCGGAACGGGGCATCCCGGCGACCATATTTATCCTGTGGTTTCTGCTGGCCGTCTTCCGGGACCACGCCTCAGCCGCCCGCGGGCAAATAAGGGCGGTTCACAGACTGTCTTGGCTTCCTCATGGTGTGGCCGCGTCTACTGTGGGTCTGCTTGTAGCAGGCTTGTTCGACCAGAGCCTCGGGGATAGCGAGATTCTGGGCGCTTACCTGGTGTCCGTCGCTTTGGGGTACCGCATCATTGCGCTCGGTAAACAGGAGAATGCCTGCTAACCTGCATTTCTCACCACGTGGCGAGGCGAAGTGCGTGAGAGGGCCGTCAGGACGAGGCGCGAGCAGCTTGGCGCGCAGGTGTAGCGGCCGTATCGCCTCCTTCGGCCCTCGGGTTACGAGACCTGAGACACGGCTATTGTCTGGCGCGCGGCGCAAGCCAGCGCGAATTCCGAGGTGTTCACGAAACACGAGACACGAGACACGAAACACGGCTTTTTTCTCGTGCTTCGACCGTCGGGTGGTGAGAAATGCAGGTTAGCTGGCCCCTCGTCCGGCCACGACCTGCGGAATGGACTGCAGCAAAATCTTGACATCAAGCAACAGTGACCAGTTGTCGATGTACTGCAGATCCAGCTTCATCCAGGTGTCGAAATCCACCTTGTCGCGCCCGTGGATCGCCCACAGGCATGTAAGGCCGGGACGCATCCGCAGACGCCGCCGCTGCCAGGTCGCATATTGAGACACCTCCGAGGGCACGGCCGGGCGCGGACCCACGAACGACATGTCGCCGCGCAGGATATTCCAAAGCTGCGGCCACTCGTCGATGGAGTAGCGGCGAAGAAAGCGGCCTACGGAGGTCAATCGTGGATCGTCTGCGATCTTGAAGATAGGGCCGTCCCGTTCATTGAGGTGCTGCAAGGCCGGTTTGAGTTCGTCGGCGTTCTCCACCATCGAGCGGAATTTGTAGAACGTGAAAGTCCGGCCGTTCAACCCGCAACGAACCTGGCGAAAAATGGCAGGACCGCTCGAAGTCGCCCGCAGCAGGATTGACAGCAGCAGCATCGGAAACGACAAGACCACGAGCGCCGCCGACGCCAGCACGACATCGAGCACCCTCTTGACGAACAGGCGCACTTCATCATCGGGGGTTGCAGAGAAGGTCAGGAAGGGAACAGGGCCAAAGCGGTCAAGGTAGACGTTCCGATGGGCATAGGGAAAAACATCGATGACCACACGGATACGGACTCCCTCCTCATCGCAGAGCAGAAAGATCTCCTCCAAGTCGACGAGATTCGACGCTTCGACGCAAAAGATGATCTCGTCAATAACATGGCCCCGGAGCCTGCTCGCCAGATCATTGACCTGCCAAACCGGATAGGCCTTTTTGAGCTGTACGGTCGGACCAAGATGCCCGGCCGGATCAACAAAGGAGACCAGTCGGATTCCGTACTCGCGGGCAGCTTCCATCCGGCACCCCACCTCCACGGCGGCCTCTCCCGAACCCACGATCACATGAAAGACTTCGGCGCCGAATTGACGCCGAATCCAGCCTCTCAGCGGTCCCGCCGCTATTCGATAGAAGAGCAGCAGGACAAAACTGAAAACGGCAAACAGACCGATGAACACACGGCTGATATCCAGTTTCAAGATGAACTGGAAGGCGACGAGGCCAAGGGTGGTCAGGATGACCTGACGTACGGTGTCATAAACCGCAACGCGGATCTGGTGGGCGTAGAGACGATCGTAAACACCAAGCCACCACCCCGTGAGCAACCAAACCAGGAGAGTGAAGACCAGAACCAGGCCCTTGACCGGAGAAAGGATATAGAACTCGAGCGGTAGCGGAAGAAAAACCCGAAGCTGATAGGCAGCCTCGAAAGCGGCTATCAGCAGGAAGACATCGACGACTGCAAAAAGGACGGCCGCCTTCTTACGATGACGTTCGAACATGGACTTCGCGAGCTGGAATCCCAGAATATCAGAGTGGCGTAGCGACAGCAGACAGGAAAGATACGATGAGGGCCGCCTTCTGAAGTGTAGGGTCAGTCTTTGACCCTGGTCCACATGAACGAGAGTCGGCAAATCGCAACGCGCTTGCTCGGTTTCATGCTATTCGCACTCATTTTCGAAGTGACTCGTTATTGTTGACAGACCCTGTTCGATAAAGGTTGCGCCTGTGCTCGGTAACCCCTGAGACGCCGATCTCGGTATGGACAAGGCTCAATGCATCGCAGAAAATAGGGGCTGCACACACCGCTCATGAAGGTGATACTGCATCTTGCGGCAACCGTGGGTTTAGCTTTCTCCTCAGCCGCACAAACGGACCTTGCAGCGACGGCCACGGAGGTCGACTTTGACCGCGACGTGAGGCCCATCCTTTCGGAGCGTTGCTTTAGGTGCCATGGGCCGGATGACGGCACACGAGTCAACGAGCTCCGGCTCGATTTGGAAGATGCCGCGTTTGGACGATTGGCGAGTGGCGGATTCGCGATCGTACGAGGAAATCCTCAAGAGAGCGTTTTGCTTGATCGAGTCGCGTCGGACGATCCTGCTCGACGGATGCCCCCATCCTACAAGGGCTTCGACAAGCTCCCCGATTCGGAAGTCGAAGTGCTTCGAAGCTGGATCGAGCAGGGCGCTCCCTGGGCTCAGCATTGGGCGTTTGTCCCTCCGACACGACCGCTGCCTCCCCCCGTTGAGCGCACCGATCTGGTTCGCAACGCAATCGACCGCTTCGTGCTGCGGCAACTGGAAGACGAAGGTCTGAGGCCGCAACCCGAGGCGACGCGCGAGGCGCTGATCCGGCGCTTGGCGCTCGACCTGACCGGACTTCCTCCTTCGCTGCAAGAAGTCGGCCGCTTCCTTGCGGACACCGATGCGAATGCTTATGCGAAGCTTGCCGACCGCATGTTGGCATCGCCCCGATACGGCGAGCGCATGGCCACCCCATGGCTGGACGCGGCCCGCTACGCCGACACGAACGGATACCAGATGGACGGCACGCGGGATATGTGGCGATGGCGGGACTGGGTTGTCGAGGCGTTCAACAGCAACATGGGTTTTGACCAATTCACCATCGAGCAAATCGCGGGTGACCTGCTTCCGAATGCGACTCTCGATCAGAAAATCGCCACCGGTTTCCACCGCAACCTTCGCACCAATGCTGAGGGCGGAATCGTCGAGGAAGAGTTCCTCGTTGAATACGCCGCCGATCGCGTGGCGACGACCTCGACTGTTTGGCTCGGGCTCACTATGGAATGCGCGCGATGCCATGACCATAAGTACGACCCGCTTGCGCAGAAGGAGTTCTATCAGCTATTCGCCTACTTCAACAACGTGCCTGAACGTGGGCTGGTCTACCATTTCGGCAACGACGGCCCGATGATCAAGGCGCCGACGGACGAGCAAAGTTCCGAACTCGCCAGGTTGGACAGAAAGATTCTGGCGGCGGAGCAAAGGCTTGAGGATCTGGAGCCCGGCATCAAAAAGGGGATCACTGCGTGGGCGCGTTCACTTGCAAAGCATCGGAAGGCTGACTGGAGTGTTTCAGAAGGGCTCGTCGCTCACTATCCGTTCCGCAAAGCACGTTTGGACTACGCAGAGTGGAAGGAAATGCCGCAGAACCATGAACCCGGCGCTCGCCGAGTTGATCTGGCGGAGGGCCGACAGGGATCCGCGGGACGATTCGAAAAGGCTCAATCGATTGACCTCGGTGATCTCGCAGGTTTCGACTACAACGACCCGTTCACGTTCTCTTTCTGGATCAATCCCGAGAGTGAAAATGGGGCCATCCTGACACGGACGCTGAACGTCGAGAAAGCGCAAGGCTACGGACTTTACCTCGTTGACGGCAAGTTGCGATTCGAACTCACCCATCGCTACACCGATCTCAGCATGCGGATTATCTCCGAACAGCCGCTGGTGCTGAATCGTTGGCAGCATGTCGCTCTGACCTACACAGCGGAACGGCCCAGCTCGCGTGGAGCGCGGTTCTACGTCGACGGCAAGCCCTGGCCGTTCGAGGTGGAATGGGACGACCTGAAATGGCCATCGAGCTACGCGTTTCCGTTCCGGCTTGGCGCGGGTGGAGGACGGCCGAGTTTCCAGGGACGTCTTGACGATCTGAGAATCTACAGCCGTGCCTTGAGCGCTGACGAAGTCTCAGTTCTGAGCTTGGATGACAGTCTTCCCGACATAGCGGCGTTGCCTGCCGAGCAACGCACTCCGGCACAGGCCAGGAAACTTCGCTGGGCTTACCTCGACACTGAGGCTCCAAAGAGGGTTCGACAAGCCGTCGCGGCGCTGAAGATGGCCCGGCTTCGGCGCACCTTGTTCGCCAAAAGTATCCCGAGCGTGATGGTAATGACCAAGAGCGAAAAGGCCTCTCGTGCTCACGTCCTGCGCCGCGGAGCGTACGATGCGCGTGGAGAGGAAGTCGAGCCCGCAACACCGGCCGTGCTGACCCGCGCCGGTTCCAGGACGCCACAAACCCGGCTCGACCTGGCCCGCTGGCTTGTTTCGCGGGAGAACCCTCTCACGGCGCGCGTCGCTGTGAACCGCTATTGGGAGATGCTCTTCGGAGTGGGACTGGTGAAGACGAGTGAAGACTTCGGAACTCAGGGCGAAAGGCCGCTGCACTCCGAGCTGCTCGATTGGTTGGCTGTCGAGTTCATGGAAAGCGGTTGGGACGTCAAAGCAATCCTGAAAACGATCGTGATGAGCGCTGCGTATCGACGGTCCTCGACCGTGACGGAGGAGTTGATGGAACGCGACCCCGAGAACCGCCTGTTGGCGCGGGGGCCGCGATTTCGTTTGCCCGCCGAGGTCATACGGGACCAAGCTTTGAGCGTGTCCGGACTGCTCGACGAAACAAGGGGCGGGCCGCCGGTCAAGCCTTATCAACCGCCCGGGATTTGGAATGAGGTCTCCGGAGTCGTTTACCAAGAGGACTTCGGCAGCGCGCTCTATCGAAGAAGCCTGTATACATATTGGAAGCGTACGGTGCCGCCGCCATCGATGGTTGCCTTCGACGCTGCTGACAGGGAAAGCTGCCAAATGCGGCGCCCTCGGACGAACACACCGATCCAAGCGCTGACGCTGATGAATGATCCGACCTATGTCGAGGCTTCGCGGAAGCTCGCCGAACGGATGATGCACGAAGGCGGGGCGACCACACGGGAGCGGCTTTCGTACGGATTTCGGCTTGTGACCTCAGTGCGGCCACGCAACTCGGAGCTCGAAGTTTTGGAAAAGGCTTTCGAGGTCTTCAGAACCGGGTTTCGCCATGAGCGGAAAGCCGCTGAGGCCTATCTGAGTGTCGGGGAATCACAGTGGGATAAGACGCTTAACCCAAGAGAGTTGGCCCCCTACGCAGCTCTTGCGAGCCTTATGCTCAACTTGGACGAGGCGGTGACAAAGCAATAGCCATGAACCTGCACAAGTCTCTGCGGAGAATTCAGACGCGCCGTCAGTTCTTTGGACGGAGCGCATTCGGCATTGGTGCTGCGGCGCTCTCAAGCCTGCTGCCGAGGGAGATGCACGGCGTACAAGAAGCCACACTCAAAGCCCTGCCCGGTATTCCTCACCACCCTCCCAACGCGAAACGCGTGATTTACCTGTTCATGTCGGGCGGCCCTTCGCAGTTGGAACTGTTCGACGATAAACCTCTCGTGAGAAAGCGGCATGGCCAGGAACTGCCAGACTCCATTCGTAAAGGCCAGCGGTTGACCGGCATGACCTCAACACAGACAAGCTTCCCGCTGGCCGGCTCCAGGGTCTCCTTCGAACGTCATGGGGAATCGGGCGCTATTGTCAGTGAGTTGCTGCCGCACACCGCCAAGATCGTTGACAACCTCACGTTCATCAAGTCCATGCACACCGAGGCGATCAACCACGACCCGGCGGTCACGTTCTTCCAAACCGGATCGCAGATCGCAGGGCGTCCCAGCATGGGAGCATGGGCGACTTACGGACTGGGCAGCGAAAGCACAGACCTGCCCGCATTCGTCGTCCTGATCACAAAAGGAACCGGCGGACAGCCGATTTACGACCGCTTATGGGGAAGCGGGTTCCTTCCGACCCATTACCAGGGTGTGAAATTCAGGTCGGTCGGTGACCCGATTCTTTATTTGTACGATCCTCCGGGATTCGATCGAACGAAGCGGCGACGATATCTTGACGCTCTTGCGGAGCTGAATCAGATCGTGTTTGACGAGTTCGGTGATCCCGAGATATCGACCCGCATCGCCCAATATGAAATGGCGTATCGAATGCAGACGTCGGTTCCCGAATTGACGGACATTTCAGACGAGCCGCAGAGTACGTTTGAACTCTACGGAGAGGATGCCCGCACGCCGGGGACGTTCGCGGCGAACTGTCTACTGGCGCGACGGCTTGCCGAGCGCGACGTCCGCTTCATTCAGCTCTACCACCGTGGCTGGGATCAACATGGCAACCTGCCAAAAGGCATTCGCAAGCAGTGCGCCGCGACGGACCAGGCTTCGGCGGCGCTCATCCGCGACCTCAAGCAAAGAGGACTTCTGGACGATACGCTCGTCGTTTGGGGCGGGGAGTTCGGCCGTACTGTCTATTGTCAGGGCCGCTTGACCGAAGCCGACTACGGCCGGGACCACCATCCGCGTTGCTTTACGATGTGGCTCGCCGGAGGTGGCGTCAAACCGGGCCAGACCATCGGTGAGACGGACGACTATTCCTACAACGTGGTCGCCGACCCCGTGCACGTGCACGATCTGCAGGCGACCATTCTCCATTGCCTCGGTATCGATCACACTCGATTGACGTACAGGTTTCAGGGCCGCGACTTCCGCCTGACGGATATCCACGGCCAAGTCGTGGCCAAAGCGCTCAAGGGCTAGCCTGCATTTCTCACCACGTGGCGAGGCGAAGTGCGTGAGAGGGCCGTCAGGACGAGGCGCGAGACGCTTGGCGCGCGCAGGCGTACTTGAACAGTACGTTGAGCACGGCAAGCAAACGCAACGAAGTCATGGCGGTCGTATCGCGTGCTTCGACCGTCGGGTGGTGAGAAATGCAGGCTAGTCAGTCGGTCAAGCCTCGCGCCCTCATGTCGTTCACTCCCGAGTGTGCCTGATGCCGTTGAGACCTGATTGGGGCGCAGGCAGGGAATTCTCTGTCCAACTTATCGTGTCAAAAACAAGCACCGGTTCAGTTCTGGATTCCCTTACCTTCGATCACGTGCGCATACCGGTCGATCGGCACAGAGGATAGTCTTTCCACCGTTTCGCTGGGACGCGGCCAGGCAATCTCGATCCAGTCAAGCTTTGTCGCGGCGCCGAGACCTAGCACCTCACGAGGGTCATGGGACGATAGATAGCTGCCGCCC
Source organism: Bryobacterales bacterium (assembly GCA_965204095.1). GTDB lineage: Bacteria > Acidobacteriota > Terriglobia > Bryobacterales > UBA6623 > JAPPLB01. Next base: position 1,118,232 of record OZ241991.1, read on the forward strand.
CCGGTACGCAGCCGTGACCTCTTCTTGCCGCCGCAAGACCACGTGATTCGCGCCCCAATGGCATCGCGGTTGCAGTGGACGCCGTCCAGCTTCAATCCCACCCAATGGTTCCCCCTCGCCGCCCGGTTACGCAACAGAAGAGGCGCCTCTCCATTGTTGGCGATCAGGACGTCGACGGCGCCGTCGTTGTCGTAATCGCCTACGGCGAGCCCGCGGGCAGAAAAATTCTTCTGAAACACGGGGCCCGCTTCGGCGCTGACATCTCGCAGCTTGCCATTTTCGTGGTGAAACAAAAGCAAGGGCTCCTTGTAGGTGACCTTCAGCGAATATTGGCCGATCATGTCATCCGGGTGACCGTTAGCAAGCAATAAATCCAGCTCGCCGTCGTTGTCGTAGTCAAAAAACTTAAGTCCCCATCCGCTCAGCAGTCGGGTCGCCTGGGAGATGCCATGCACGCGTGCATCGTCCTGGAAAGACTCGTCTCCTCGGTTGCGATAGAGGGAGAACATCTCCTGGTCGATGTTGGCCACAAAAAGATCCTGGTGGCCGTCCTGGTCGAAGTCGGCGGCATCGACTCCCATGCCGGAACGGGCTTTCCCGTCAGCGCTGAACGCCACTTCGGCGAACATGCCGCTCTCTTCCCATACACCTCTCCCGCGGTTGACGAACAGAAAGTTCTGCACCGTGTCGTTAGCGACGAACAGGTCCATCAACCCATCGTTATTGATGTCGGTCGCCACGGCGCCGAGCGCCTTACCCATCGCCGCTTCGATGTCGGTCCCCTTGCTGACGAGAGTGAAGGTGCCGTCGCCGTTATTTCGATAGAGCAAGCTCGGTGTAGGCTTGAATACGCGCGGTATGCAGTAATAGCGCTTGCCCGCCTTGTTGGTCCCGCAATTGATGTGTGTATCGGCGCGGAACTCGACAAAGCTGCATAGGAAAAGGTCGAGCAGGCCGTCGTTGTCATAATCGAACCAGACGGCGCTCGTCGCCCAGTCCGGCGACACGATGCCGGCCTTTGTGGTGACGTCGGTAAAAGTTCCATCTCCGTTGTTCTGGTAAAGGATGCAGCGGCCGTAGGCGGTCACCAGCAGATCCGGATAGCCGTCGTTATCATAATCACCAACAGCAGCTCCCATTCCGAATGTGCCAGCACCGACACCGGCTGCATCGGTGACGTCTGTGAATGTCCCGTCACGATTATTTTTATAAAGCGCATTACGCAACGGCTGCCGTGGCGAATAAAAGTCACACGCGCCGCTGTTGACCAGATAGAGATCGATCCAGCCGTCATTGTCGTAGTCGATGAACGCACATCCCGGCCCGACCGTCTCCGGCAGGTAATGTTCAGGCGACATCGCGTTTTCGTGTACGAATGAGATCCCACTCGCCGAGGCGGGAATCTCCTCGAAGGACGGGGTGGATGCACAAAGCGGCGAGAACAACGGGGATAAACCAAGCCCCGCACCCAGAGAGAGAAACTGCCGCCTGGAATGGCTAGATGGAATCATTCGTCCAGCAGCGGACTCAGCAGCCTTGCCCCTTGACTATCATCTCTCATTACGCTCCATGACCCTTCATGCCCGGAGTCTCTTGGCTCCGAAACACACACTCTCGACCCAGGAAAGCAGAAGGGAGCACCTCTACGCAAAGCTCAAGATCACGGCCGCAGACAGTGCTCGCAGACAATTCAGCCTGGCAGACAGGGAATGATCATGCGGACAGGCTCGGCTCAACCGAATCTACCTGGCCTCTGACAGCCTTTGAACGTCGGGCTTGATCGTGAGCCGAAAGAACGCCGCAACGCGGGTCATGAAAATCCGGTTGTAGGTAATCTGGCCAAGAACCGTCATCAAGTAGTCATCCAAGGGAGGCGCATCCGCTTCTGCTCGGAATGTAACCCAGCCTTCGGTTTCCTTCGGTCCGAGCGACGTCTTACTCTGCTTCTCTTCGAAAATGATGCCTTCAGGAAGCTCGCTCAGGCGTTGTGTCAGGTTCCAGAGGATCACGTTCATCTCGATCGGGCCGTCATAGTTGTTACGCGTAACCTTGATATCCACGGTGGCCGATTCGCCGGGACGAAGCGTGACACGCCGTGGAGTTGCGTCCATGATAATGTCGCTACCCTCGACCGCTGCGGCAGTGATTGATGGCGCAGCATAGAAACTGCGGCCACCCGCTTGGCCCATCGGGGCGAAAGGCTTCGCTGTCCGCTGGATCGTCTTGGTTTGCCCGTCGGAGAAGCGTACTTCGGCTACGCCATACACTTCGACGTCCTTGGCATCCGGCATTACGTCCAGGGAACCTGTCAATACGATATTGCCTTGGTTCAGATGGGGTGAAATGGCGCTCCTTGCGGCGACTATCCCCTCTGGCAATCCTCTCACAAAGAGTTCGACCGGGCCGTCAAAACCATTCCGGCGTTCGACCGTAACCACACTCGTGTAGGATTCTCTTGGGCCTACGGGCATCCGGTCGTCATCAACGATCAGAGCAAAGTCAGGTTCTTGCGGCCGGGCAAAGAGATGATAGACGTGATCCCTGCTACCGAAGTAGTTGGCGTCGCGGACCTGCACTTCGTATTCGCCGTCGACCGGAGCGGTCCACTCGATCCGCGCGTTCTTGTCCGCAGGGAATGCGATCGATCCTCGGGCTCCTTGGCCAAGAGTGATCACGCCGTCGTCCTGGGCGGCTAGAAGTGTTCCCGTCACGTCGCGCACTTCAAGCAATGGATCAAGATAAGAGTTGCCCCGCTGTACAACAAACTCAAGCGCGTCACCCCCACGAGCCCTGAAACGATAGCGGTCCACCTCACTTTCGGCGGAAATGCGACCACTGATTCCTGCCGGGATCTTGATCTCGGTAAACTCCCTCTGTCCGTCCATCTCCGTTGCAGTCTGCAGATCAGTGATCAACAAACGTACGGGATTCGACTTGCCTTGAGGAGACGCGACTTGAAAATGAAAATCCTTCCCGGCGTCCTCCGGCACATCGATTTCGTAGGAGCCAACACCATCCAGATTGAAACCTTCAAACTCCAGTTTTGCTCTTGATCCAGCCTTGGCAACAGGAGGGAAGATGGATGTCACGTGCGGAGTAGTGAGCACTGATAGTGCGTACCACCACTTGTCCTTGCCGGAGTGGTAGCGAGCCTCGCGCACTCTCAAGTAATACGTCCCGGATTGCCGGAAAGTGTGAAACAGTTGAGGGTCTTGTCCGTTCCAGTCGTCCGCTGCGGCCAGTTCGTTGTCGTCGCTGTCGCGAAGACTCATGATGAGATCTGCGAAGTTCCTCTCGAGATGAGGTACGGGGTGCTGGAGGCGCGCCGAGTGGACGATGAAACTCATGCGTGCCCCCGCATCGGCGTGGAACTTGTAGACATCAACATCAACTTCCTTGTCGAGCAAGCCGTTGACAGTCTGCGGAACCTCGATCGTCTGCGCTTCCGAAGTGGAGTCGTTCGGTTCCGATTCGTTCACGCCGGGCGCTTCGGTGACCAGAAGATGAGCAAGTGCGGATAAGCTTCCCTTGGTAAGGACGCGGAACGGCCTGATGCCTGTCATCGCGTCTTCGGCCACCGTTACCTTGATCCGTAAAGTCTCGGGGGGAAATACAGGAAGCTTGTTCTTCGCCGGTTGGGGGTTTTCCAGCTCAGCCCAGTCGACGACACTGGCGCTGACTCCGTCACCACTGAACAGAACCCGATTCGCCTCCTTCAGGTTATATCTGCCACGAAGGAGGACTTCTGTTGTCTTGCCGCGGGTCACCGCCCCGGGATAGACCGTTTCGATCCGCGGGTAGCCTCTTTGGGCAAGACCTTGGCTGGAGCCAAACAGCAACAAAACGGCCGTCGTCAATATGAGCAAGCGCCGTGAGCCCGGAAAGACAAGGCTGAAGAGCAGGGATGGATTTCCACGGCCACAGGAGGCGATGTCAGCGGTTCTTCGCATGGTGTACCTTCTTCGGACGTATGACCTGACCGAGATTTGGGGAGGCATTGTAGGTTCCCTCCGGAGTGACGGCCAACCATTCACTCGCAACTTGCGCTCCGTGCGCCTTATATACAAAGACTGTGAGGAGAGCACCCGAATCGACATCCCAGACTCGGGTCAAACCATCACCGCCGGCAGCCGCCACACGTTTCGAATCCGGGCTGAAAGCGACGGTGTACAACAGGTCGTCGGCGTCAACCCAGGCATGGATGGGCCGGCCGGACCTTCCATCCCACAAACGAACGGTGCGGTCGGCGCCGGCCGTGGCGAGAAACTGTCCATTCGGACTGAAGCGCATATCGTAGACCGGTTCGAGGTGGCCCGGGAACTTGCGCGAGGCGATCCAGCCCGCCTCCGTAACGGTCGCCCCTATCTCAGCCAACTCCCACCAATAGATCTCAGGGGATTCACCCGAAGTCAGCAGAAACTTTCCGTCTGGGCTGAAGGCGACAGCCAGCATTCCCTTTAGTTCGGGATTCAGCGTGAGTTCCCCCTTCCCTGTCGTGCCGTCTGAAATCTTCACGGTCATGTCCATGGCTCCCGTGGCGATGGTCTTTCCCTCGGGGTCGAATGCAACACACTGCACTGTGTCGGAATGATCGTTGATCTCTGCGATTCGTTTTCGCGCACCCAAATCCCAGATTTCGACCGTCTTGTCGAAGCTCACCGTAGCCAGGCGCATGGAGTCAGGACTGAATGCCTGGTCGAGTATGACTTCTTGATGTGCGGTCAAGGCGGTAATCAGTTGGAAATCGGATTGGGGATCGTAGAGGCGGACTTCTCCAGGCGAGTACGGCTTACCCCCGGCGATGGAAAGCAGCTTGCCATCCGGGCTGAATTCGAGGCTGTTGACGCTGCCGCTAACGTCATCGAGTTCCCTGACGACGGAGCGTTTCGAGAGGTCCCAAACCGCCACACCGCCGAAGGAGCCCACCAACAGGTAACGGCCATCCGGGCTGAACGCGATGGCGGTGGCGGGCGCCAGAGGTCCCATTTTTACGTCCAAGCCGTCCTCATACGGCTTTGCCGCGATCGAGTGCGTTTGGTGCTCCTGTTCCACCACCAGTGTTCCGGGAATGCGGAGGATCGCAGTCTTTTGCGGACTTAATTGGTCCATGGTAGGTTTGACAGGCTCCCGGCGACCGAACGGTATGAACACATCAATGGCCCGAACAGCGATCCGAGAAGTCGTTCTCGTGTCCGGGGGGGGCATGAGGGACTCTGCGGGCGTCCCTTCTCCCGCGCCGTCTTCTATCCATTGGCGGACAACGGCGATATACTCGGCTGGCAGAGGAGATCCACCTCTTGGCATGCGGACCGCCGGGTCGGACGCTTCCAGACGTCGCAGAAGCTCGCTTTCCGACGCCTGGCCGGGCTTCACAATCGGTTCCTTGCCGCCCTTCAGGACCGCGTCGTAAGAATCCAAGGCCAATCCTCCCGACATAGCCGGCTGGTCGAGGGATCCGTGGTGGTGGCAACCCACACAGTTCTTCTCGAGGATGGGGCGAACGTTCCGGGAGTAGTCGACGGACTCCGCCCGCACACCCCATGGCACACTGAGCCAGAGAGCGGCCAACAGCGCGCTCGATCTCACGAAATCAGCTCCGCGATGGGCTCGCCTTCATTCAACACCGCAATCGGACGGTTTTCCGAAGAGAGATACTCGAGAGTGGTGGGAATGCCAAGCGCATGGTACACGGTAGCGCAGAAGTCCTGTACCGAAACAGGTCGTTCTGTGGGGTAATCGGATCGGTCACTGGTCTCACCGACGACGATACCGGTCTTGATGCCGCCGCCGCCCATGGCAAAAACCTGGGTGGCGGGCCAGTGGTCACGTCCGGCTTCGGCATTGATCTTGGGCGTACGCCCGAACTCACCCATGCAGATCACCAGCGTAGTGTCGAGCATTCCTCGGTCCGAGAGGTCTTGCAATAACGCCGAATACGTCGTGTCCAGAACGGGGAGCAGCTTGTCTTTCAGATCGTTGAAATTGTCAACGTGCGTGTCCCAGCCCGGCATGCCGACCGTGACATACCGCACTCCGGCCTCGACAAGTCTTCGGGCCAACAGGCAACTCTGGCCGTACATGGTCCGCCCGTACGCATCCCGCAGTTGAACGGGTTCCTCGTCGAGGTCGAACGCTCGCTTCGTCATCGGCGAGGTCACAAGCGAGTACGCTTTTTGATAATAGGCATCCACCGACTGCAGGCTTGCCAAACGCGTGTCCGTGTCACGTTGCCAGCGGTCCAGCATGGTCAGCATCTCGCGCCGACTGTTCAACCGGGCAAGATCGACTCCCTTGGGAGGCGAGACCCCAAGGACCTTGAAGTCCGGCTTATTCGCCTGGTCCCCGAGTTGGAGTGGATTGTGCTGCGCTCCCAAGACTCCCGCATTGAGCGCGTCTCGTTTGCGAAACTCGTCCGGGCCCGTAACATCACCAACATAAACATAGGGCGGAACGCCGTCCCGATACCCGACGACCCAACTGACGATCGACCCCTGGCAGGGATAACGAACTCCAACACCGGAAGGTGTCGGGGCATAGCCACTGGTTACCAATTGATCGGCGAGTCCGTGCGTGCCCTGGTTGTGAGTCATCGAGCGGACCAGTGAAAACTTCGGCGTCATCTTCGCCAGCTTCGGAAGATGCTCCACGAAGCGAATCCCCGGCGTGCGGGTGGGGATCGTACCAAACTCGCCGCGGATCTCCCTGGGGGCGTTTGGCTTGGGGTCAAAGCTGTCGATCTGGCTGATCCCTCCGCTCAACCACATCAGGATGCAGGACACGTTCCTGGCCGAGGCCGTGGTCCCGGCCGGCTCGGATTCGGCCGCGCGCAGCAGTTGAGGCAGGTTGAGTCCAAACAGACCCAGTGAGCCGATGCGCAAGTATTCGCGGCGTGGGATGCCGTCACATTTGCGATGAGTTACGGTCGGCACGTCGATCATGACTTATGCCTCCATCAGTGGTTAAAGAGAAACTCCCGAGAATTCAACAGAACCCATAAAAGATCTTCGAGAACCTGCCGTTTTGCTTCTGCGTTCCGCCTTCGACCCAGGATTTCCATCGTTCGAGAGAACTCTTCGTTGGAGGGAGGACGACTTACCGTGGCATAGTACAGGTTGGCAACGGCTTGCTCCAAGGGAACAAGCTGGAACAAAGACGCCACGCGGCCGCTGGGCGAAGCGATTTTCCCTTGCATGTATTCGCCGTTCATCAGGCTAAGAACCTGATTCATATTGCTGTCGTTCAGTCGCGAGCACTCACAAGGCACCAGCCTTCGAGGCCGTCCAAACAGGTCCAGAAACTCCGAAGGAACCTCGGGGTCGGGCAGTTGAATGGGACGCAGGTTCGCAGGGAGATTGGGGAACTTGTCCGGAGAATGCGTTGCGTACGTGATCGCATCCAGCAATTGCTCAGCCAAAAGCCTTTTGGGACTGTAGAACGTATAAAACGTGTTGTCCGGCGGGCTGCCGAGAGCAGGTCGTGAATCGAGCTGATAGGCGCGCGAATTGGTGATTCTGCGCAGCAGATGCTTCTGGTCGAACCCGCTCTTTTGCAAATCCATTGCCAAGGCGTTCAGCAGCTCGGGTACCGATGGCGGGTTGGTGTCGCGAATGTCGTCGAGCGGTTCAATCAACCCACGGCCCATCACGTATCCCCAAAAGCGGTTCGCGAAGTTCCTTGCGAGCCAGGGGTTCGTATCCGAAGTGAGCCAATCGGCCAGCTTGATCCGCAGATCTCCTTCGTAGCCGAAAGTGTCACCACCGGGGATGGATGGCCGAACCACCTGCCGTGTCTTCGGGTGCCGGACGAATCCGGTGGGTTTCAAACGCAAGGTCGCCTGACCGTAATCGGCATCGGGTTTTGAGTCAAGCCGTGCGAAGAAGGCCGCCATCCCGTAGTAATCGTCTTGACCCCACTTCTCGAAGGGATGCTGATGACATTTGGCACAGCCCAAACGCAGCCCCATGAAGGTCACGCTGACCGCTTCGGCGGCCTCCTCGGGTGAACGGGTCATCTTGTAGAAAGCCGAGACGTTCTCACGATTCGGTTGTCCTCGCGCGACGAGAATCTCCCGTACCATCTCGTTGATCGGACGGTTCTCACCCATGCTCCGGTGCAGCCAGCGATTGAAATTCCACATGGGCTTCTCACCCATGCCGTTGCGAGTGACTCGCAGGAGATCACCCCAGCGGAGAGTCCAAAAGTCCTGGTATTCGGGACGTTCCAGCAGATGGTCAATCACCTTCGACCGCTTGTTCTCGGAAGTGTCGGACACGAACGCCCGCACTTCGGCCTCTGAGGGCAGTATGCCGATCAGATCCAGATACACACGGCGAAGAAACTGCGTGTCACTCGAAGGCCCCGCAGGACGGAGTCCGAGCTGCTTCCATTTCCCGGCGAGTATCTCGTCGATGTAATTGTTGGTTTCGAAGGAAGAGCTTTCATCGGGAGGGGCGTACGGCGTCAGCAGGTTCACGACGGCTGTTTTCCCCATGTAACGAGCCAAGACGGCGGCCCTTCCGCCGGCTTTCGCTGTGACCACACCTTGCGGAGAGACCTCGGCGACGTTATCGTTCAACACCTCCAGGCGGCACGCCTGTGTTACGTCCCGCGTACTCCCGTCGCTGAAACGGGCGGTTACCTTCAGCGGCAACTTCTCGCCGACGCTCAACTTCCTGGATGCGGGCCGGGCATCGACACTCGTAAGCCGGGAGTCGGTCGCCAGGGGCTCCGGGACTCCCGCTGCAATCCAACTCAGCAAGAGGTTGTAGGTCGACGAATCTACGGCGAAGCGGAGACCGCCGCCGTGAGGAATCGTCAGAGTCGGCTTACGCAGGACCAGGCTTACGGCAGGATCGTTGAGGTTAACACGCCTTCCCTTGAGGTCTTTTACGATCGCGTTGTAGTCGGATGCAACGTCGAAACCCAACAGGGACAGTTTGAAGCCGCCTTTGCCGTACTGGGAACCATGGCAGCGGCCGGAATTGCAACCTAACTTCGTGATAGCGGGGATGATATCGTTGCGGAAGCTGGGTGTCACCGTTTCCGTCGCCGCCAAGCCCTGACATCCGATCAGAAACCCCAACAGCAACGGTCTCATGGTTCACTTGTACCCATGGTAGATTGTAGCAAAGCGTTACATGGAAGCTATACGGTTATCGACGCTTTTCCGTACCTCCTGCCGCCTGCTGACCCATTGCTTTTTGCTGAGCGCTGTTTGCTGGTCAGCCCAACCTGGCAACGTGTTGCAACAAGCTGTCCGGGCGATGGAAGCAAAGAATTTTGCAGTCGCTGCCTCATACTTCGAGCAAGCACTTCAACATGATCCCGAAAATGTGTCGATTCTCAGTTCACTCGGATACTGTCTCGCCGGGGCGCAGCGATTCGGAGACGCCGCCGCTCGCTTCCGGACACTGACCATTCTGCAACCTGGCGTCGGGGCTCACCGCTACAACCTCGGATTGGCGCTGCTGAACACGGGTGAGTTCCAAGCGGCCGAAGCGGCCTTCCGTGAGACACTTCGACTGTCTCCGCAACACCCGCGGGCGCAAGTGCAACTCGGCAACGCTCTCCTCGCGCAGGCTCGCGAGGGCCACACCGGCAAGATGCGGGAGTCGGCCGAAGCCTACACCCGGGCCCTCGTCCACGCAGGTAATGACCCCGAGTTGCGCTTCAACCTGGCCTTCACGCTGGCACGGACGGGAGATGAGTCCGGTTCGCTGGAACAGTACCGGGAAGTGGTCCGGCTGGCGCCGAATTTCCCACAGGGACACTTCTTTCTCGGGATTACTTTGTTTCAGCTTGGCCGCTGGGAGGAAGCGACATCCCCTTTGCGAGAGGCGATGGCCCACGGACAGAAAGACTTCTTCGCTCACTATTACCTCGGTTCGGCGTTGCTCAAGATCGGGGACCAGGATGGTGCGCGTCGTCACCTGAACGAAGCTGTGCAACTCGACCCCCAACACCCAGGTGCTCACTTCCAACTTGCGGCACTACACCGCGCGGCCGGCGAGAGAACGCAGGCCATGCAGGAACTGCGCGCCTTTCGAGATCTGACCGCCCGCCAAGAAGCCGAATGGCGAGCCGACGCACTAGAGCAGGCCGCCCGCAGGTCTCTGCAACAGGGTGATCTGGCGCAGGGTATCAGCGCGCTCAGACAGGCCTTCGAGGGGCGGCCCAGTGTCTCCGCGGCGCGCAACCTGGCGCTGGCTTACCTCCAACAAGGCAGCCCTGCCGAAGCCCGGAGCCTGCTGGAGAAATCGCTTGAGATGGCACCCCAGGATGGACCCACTCACAACTACCTAGGGCTTCTGGAGGCCCGTGAGGAGAATTTTCTGTTAGCGGAACAGTACTTCGAGCAGGCGGCGCGCTTCGATTCCGATCTGGTCGATGCCCTTTACAATGCGGGTGTAGCGGCGGCAAGGTCGGGACGTCCCGAACGCGCTGTGGCCCATCTCCTGGAGGCGATCAAGCGCTCGGACACGCCTCGTATCCGGGAGGCGTTGGCCATGGCTCTGCTTGACGCAGGACGAATTGAAGAAGCTCAACAGCATTTCGAAGCGGCTCAGAAGCAAATCATTCCCGCGGGCGGCCCTTAGCAGCACTACCGGCTCACGATCGAGACGGCCAGTGTTTCGGACAATCAACCTCGGGAAAGAACACCACCCGTGAGGTGCAGGCAGGTGCAACCCGGCCTCAGTATCGTGACCAGAATCACAAGGTGGTCCCGGCACGGAAGACCGACAGTGCTCGCTGTTTACGCCATTGCGGCGCTGAGCCTGGCTCAAGAGCCCGCCTCCGATTTCGAAGGCCATCTTCGTCTAGGCCGGTATTTCCTTGAAAACAACGCCGCAGGCCGAGCCGTTTCGGAGTTCGAGACCGCGATTCGTCTTGCTCCCGGGAGAGCGGAGGCGCATTACAATCTGGGGAATGCCCTGCGGCTGTGGGGAGATTCATCAGGAGCGGAGAAGGCGCTCCGCAAGGCGCTCGAGATCCAACCCCGTTTCCCCGAGGCCCACTTTGTTCTGGGACTCCTTTTCGGAGATCGAGTCGGCTCCGAACATCTCGGCCTATCCGAATTCGAAGCCGCCATCGCTCAGAAACCAAACTATTCCGAGGCGCATTTCAACGTCGGAATCATTCACTGGAAAGGAGGCGACACCGAACGAGCTCTGGCAGCGTTTCGACGCGCTGTAAAAGAGAATCCTGAATCCGCGGAGTACCGTGTCCGGTTCGGGCAAACTCTCGCTCATCTGGATCAAGTGACGGAGGCGATCGCCGAGTTGAAACACGCTGTGGCATTGAACCCTGATTCTTTCGAGACGCACTACCAGCTCGGGCGAACACTCCTCAAGCAGAACGAAAACAAGAAGGCTGCACAAAGACACCTTGAGATTGCCAAACGGCTCAAACAAAAGGGCCGAACGGCGGTTGCGAGCGATCAGAGCCATCTCTCGTACCAGCGGGGGCTGTCCGCGCTCGAACAGGGCCGTTTCCAGGAGGCTATCGGCTTGCTGACCGCGGCTCTGGAAGGTGCAGACAATGTATCGACTATCCGGTCTGCCCTCGGCATCGCGTACCAGCGCAGAGGAGACTTGGTGAAGGCTGGCGAAGAGTTCCGGCGGGTCATCGTACTCGATCCTGGCTCCCCGGATGGACACCTCAACTACGGGTCGCTCTTGATGTTGAACGGAGACGCCGCCGGGGCGGAACGAGAGTTCCAAGAATGCCTGCGCATCGACCCCAACTTTGCGGAGGCCCACTACAACCTGGGTCTTGTTCTTGCCAGTGGGAGGCGTTGGGAAGAGGCAATTGCCTCTCTCACCAGCACACTCCGCCTGCAAGCGGACCACATCCGGGCCCGCTGGAACCTGGCCCGGGTTCTGAGGGATTCAGGAGATGGCGAGGGCGCTCTGGAGGAGTATCGGAAAGCTTGTTCCGCTGACCGGATACTGGTCCAGGCTTGTCTGGAGTACGGAGAATTGCTCGATGCCGGTGGGCAAACGGCCGACGCCATCGCAGCTTGGAGCGAGGCCCTGCAGCACGATCCGACCCACCTGCAGCTCCATGAACTCCTGGTAGAGGCTCTCGATCAGTCAGGGCAAGACGCCGCCGCCGATCGCCAGCGGCGGAAATTCCTGCTACTCACTGAGAATTCCAATTACCGGCAGGGCGTGCACGCGCTTGATGCCGGCAATTTCGAACAGGCTGTCGGAACCTTCCGGGAGTTGCTTGATCTCTATCCCGAGTTGGACGAGGCGCGCCGCCGCTTGGCGGTGGCTCTGTTTGCGAAGCACGAGTATGCTGCGGCGGCGGTGGAGTACGGCCGCCTGCTGGAGACGTCTCCTGATGACGCGGAACTGCACTTGAATCTCGCGGCTGCATTGTGGCGGGCGGGTTCCTATATCAAGGCGCGGGAGGAAATCCGGCGGGCGCTTCGCATCAAACCCGATTCGGCCCGGGCCCACCATCAAATGGCGCTCACCTACTGGAAAGAGGGTGAACGATCTCGGGCGATGCAGTTCTTCCATCAAGCCCGAAGGCTCGATCCCAGCGTCACGATGCCTCAGTGACGGCTTGCTCCTTCGGCGCCTCGGAACGCAAACGAGGGTCGGGCGAGCGTGCGGTAGTTGTTTTCCGACTCCTTGATTTCGACTGTCTGGTTTACGTCCACATCCTTGAAAACCTGCGTTGAGCCACTTGTCGGCCAGCGGATTTCGAGCGTTTCGATGCGCTGTGCTTTCCCGAGACCAATGTGCTGTTGGAAGCTCGATGCACCAAACGATCCGCCGCTCGTAACCACCCGATATATCGATCGAGGCTCTGCGCCCTCCGACGCCAAGATCGCTTTAATCCGAGCCCCGATGGCCGCCCGGTTGGACTTTTCGCCCACCAGTTTCAAACCGATCCAGTTGTTCTCATGGCCGGGGTTCTTGAACAGCACGTTACGGTAAGTGTCACCAGGAACCGCTCCGCCCACATGCAAAAAGATGTCCTCATCGCCATCGTTGTCGAGATCGCCAAATGCGATGCCATGTCCTTTCTGGAGATGACCCGTGCCGGACGACGAGGTGATGTCAGCGAAAGTCTCGCCTCCTTGATTCCGAAACATCAGATTCGGCACCAAAGACGAATATGACGGCGAGCCGGTGCCCAGGTAGATATCCAGGAACCCGTCATTGTCAATGTCACCGAAGTTCGCACCCATCGCCATCGAAATACGGTCCAGACCCGCTTGTTCCGTTATGTCTTCGAAACCGTCCCTCCCCGCGTTGCGATAGAGCTTGATAGTCTCACCCCGGGTGGGAAGATCAAGATATTCGGCAGCGATTTCGGCCACCGACTGCACATAGCTCGATACAAAAAGGTCTTGCCGGCCGTCGTTGTCATAATCGAAGAACCAGACCGGAAAGCTGACGATCGGCCCCTCAACCCCGAGTGCGCGGGCGACTTCTGTAAAGCTGCCGTCCCCGTTGTTGTGATAAAGGAAGTTCTCCGCCTCGAAGTTCGAGACGTAGAGATCGGGGAATCCATCGTCGTTGTAGTCACCCCATGCGGCGCTCTTCGTGAACGCCTTGCGGTCCATGCCCGTCTTCTTCGCCACGTCGGTGAAGGTCCCGTCACCGTTATTTCGGAACAATTGTCCGGGGGCGTTCTCATTCCCTACGAAGAGGTCAACGAAACCGTCGTTATCGTAGTCCGCCCAGCTCGCGGTGGGCGTCGGATACGCCGGAGAGGCCAAACCGCTTTCCACGGTGACATCGGTAAACGTCCCATCCGCATTGTTTCGAAGAAGTGAGTTCCGCATCGGGAACTCCCAACCGCCCCGCATAACGAAGATATCCAGTCGTCCGTCGTTGTTGTAGTCGGCCTGATTCAAGTTGATGCCGCCCAGTTGGCCGCCGAGTTTGGCCTGCTTCGTCCAGTCGCTGAACGAGCCGTCGCCATTGTTGTGGTAGTAGTGCATGGGTTCGCAGACATTGACAACCGAGATGACGATGTCAAGGAGCCCGTCATTGTCAAAGTCGTCCATGATCGAGCCGCCTGCGGCATTCAAGAGGTCCAACCCCGACGCCGCTGCGATGTCCACAAAGCGGCCGACATCATCCTGGGATTCGAATGTCCGCGGGGGAAAAAGAAGATCGGACGGGATGCCATCGGGATACTTCCCTAGAGTCATCGCGGCAATGTTTCCCATCCACCGCACCTCCAGGTCCGCCGGATTGTCCCGAAGATACTCCAGAAAGAGCCCCATCGCTTTCTCGGAACCCGATTGTCGGCGATGCTGCGCCGCTCGGCTGAGCGGAAAAATGCAACTCTGCACGTTGTGGTCGTGGACGCAATTCTCGACCTCACCCCGGCGCAAATGGGCGACCCCGAGTTTTTCCTGGAGCGCCGGCTTGAAGTCGGTCACGTCGTTGTCGTCGGCAATCCGATACGCCGCCTCAAAATGCTCGATGGCCCTGTCCATCGAGCCTTGATAAGCTGCCAGTTGTCCGACCGTATGGTGATTCCCGAGGAGTTCCTGAGCGTCGGTGCTTTCAGCCAGCCGGGCTTCCAAATCCGCGACGGCCTCCTCATTGGCCGCCCGCCTGATCTCACAGATAGCTTGCAAATCCTGAGCATATTCCGCAGGTTTCGCGTGGCGGGAGAAAAAATAAAGGCTCTCTTCAAACCCCGACACATAGGCTGCGAACTGAATCGCGTTCGAACCGGTATTCGGGTCCGCTTTCGGTCGGGCCTTCCGTAGGACCTTGAGAATCATGAACCCCGCAGGTGTCTCGAAAACAGGGGTCACTTGTCCTTGAGCGACCCCTTCGAGTGCCTGGCGCAGCTCCGGGCGAACATCCGCCAGCTTGACCGGACCGAGATAACCGCCTTCGGCTGCGGTTGCGTCCGTTGAATACCGTGTCGCGAGAACTTGAAAGTTGTCGCCTGCCTGGATGCGCACCAGGAGATCCTCGGCCCTTTCCCGTTCGCTCACCAGGATCATCCCCAACACACGTTCCGTTCCGGGTTGCGCTTCGGCCGCAGCAAGGGTCATGACCCCTGCCGGAAGGCAGAAACTCAGGATCACCCAAAAGGTTCGAGACAAGGTCACGATCTACTCACAATTGGTTCGGCCACTGCGAAGGGCAAGGATGGCTCCCTGCTTCCCTCTCCGTGAAATATAGCCGTTCACTATCCGATTCTTCTACCGGGCCGAGTCAGTGTTTGTGAGGAGCATCCTTTTCAGTGAGGTGAAAGGACTGCCTCTCGATCACATCGTAGTTTTCCGAGAATTCCTTGATCGCAAGAACCTGATTCGCAGTGATGTTCTCAAACGTTTGCCGCGTGTTGCTCGCGGGCCACCAGATTTCGAGGGCCGCCATGCGATCCGCATTCCCCGCCCCCACATGTTGCTCAAAGCTGGAGGCGCCGAACGAACCGCCGCTGGTCACCTCACGGTGAACCTCCCGGCCTCCGGGAAGTACGAGTTTTATGCGAACGCCGACTGCAGCATGATTCGTTTTCTCACCTTGAAGCTGAATGGCGATCCAGTGGTTGCCGTTACCAGGGTTCCGGAACACTGCATTCCGGTAGGCGTCTCCGGGGACAGCACCGCCGGTGTGGAGAAAAATGTCCTGGTCACCGTCGCCGTCGATGTCGCCGAAAGCGATACCATGGCCTTTCTGCAAGTGTCCGGTTCGCGAGGCCGAAGTCACGTCCGAGAATGCCTTGCCCGCTTCGTTGCGAAAGAGAAGATTCGGCATCAGCGCACCGTAAGAGGGCGCCCCAGTGCCCAGGTAGAAATCCAGGTAACCGTCGTTGTCGATGTCGCCGAAATTACAGCCCATGGCAAGAATGTTTCGCGCCATTCCCAGCGTGCCGGTAACATCCTCAAAACCACTCTTTCCCACGTTACGGTAAACCTTGAAGGTTTCTCCCTTCAACGGTAGTCCCAGATACCCTCGCGCAACATCCGCCATGGACTGAACATAGCCTGAGACAAACAGGTCAAGCCTGCCGTCGTTGTCATAGTCCATGAACCATGCCGGAAAACTGTAGACCGGATTCTCGACTCCTAACCTCCGAGCCGCCTCCGTAAACGTGCCGTCGCCGTTGTTGCGATAGAAAAAGTTCTTTTCGGCGTAGTTCGAAACATAGAGATCGGGATATCGATCGTTGTCGTAATCTGCCCAGACGGCTGCTTTCGTGAACGCGGTACGGTCGACGCCGGCCGCAGGACCGACATCAACGAATGTCCCGTCACCCTTGTTCCGGAACAACTGGCTGGGCGAAAACTCGTTGCCGACAAACACGTCCAGGTAGCCGTCGAGATCGAAGTCCGCCCAGGCCGCCGTTTGCGTTGCGGTCGCAGGGACAGCCAAGCCGCTCTCGCGGGTCACATCGGTGAACGTCCCGTCTTCGTTGCTGCGCAGCAGCGAGTTCCGCATCGGGACTTCCCAACCTCCGCGAAGAACAAAGATGTCCGGCCGGCCGTCGTTGTTGTAATCCGTCTGGATCAGATTGAGCCCGCCGAGCTGATCCGCCAGCCCTGCTTCCTCCGATTCATCTTCGAACGTTCCGTCCCCGTTGCTGCGGAAGTACCGGAGCGGGGCGCAACTATCCTGGCTCGAGACCACTGCATCGAGATAGCCGTCAGCGTCGAAGTCTTCGAGGATGGAGCCGCCGGCCATGTTCGATACATCCAGACCCAACGAAGGCGCCACGTCGTTCAGTGCCCCCACCTCCGCTTTGGATTGGAACACCGAAGGCGAAAGGAGATACGCCGGGGGCACTTTCGCGGGGTAGCTTCCCAACGTCATGTGGGCAACGTTCAGGAGCCAGCGGACTTCGAGATTGTCCGGGGCTTTCGCGAGAAACTTCAAGAAGTGCTTGATCGCGGCTTCCGAGCCGGAAGGCCGTTGGTGCAGCGCCTCCGCGGAGAGCGGGAAGATGCAACTCCGTGCATTGTGGCTCTCGACGCAGTTTTCGACTTCGCCCCGGCGCATCTGCGCGATACCCAGTTTTTCTTCAAGCGACTGTTGAAAATAGGCGAGCTTCTGCTCGGCGGCGATGCGGTACGCCGCCTCGAAGCGTTCGATCGCGCGCGCCATGTCGCCCTGATAGCTATGGAGCTGGGCCAACTGATGGTGAAGCTTCATGATCGACTGATGATCGCGCTGCGCCGGCGGAGCCGATTCCAGATGAGCCAAGTAGTCTCCGGTGGCTTGGAAAGCGTTACGAACGACGGTTTGCTTCATCGCACAGATGCTGTCGAGGTCCTGATCGTCGTAGGGAACGTTGGAGAAAGCTGTCAGCGACGCGAGCCCGGAGACATCGATGATGCCCTCGGTCCACAACTGAGTCGTCCGTTGGAGCTGGTCTTGCGGGGGCGCGGCGGCGGCGGATCGGAGAAGAAAGAGCGCCCCAAAAACCGTGCCTATCAAAGCGGCCTTCGTCACTTGCGAATCCCTTCACCCTGGACGATCGTGTAGATCCTGTTCACCGCGGGGACGGCTATCGTTTCGCTCTCTCCGTTCGACCAGCGGATCTCGAGCTTGTCGACACGCTCCGCAGCGCCCAATCCGAAATGGACTCTCAGGTCGCTTTGGGAAACGTAGCTGCGCCCGGAAGCCACCTCGCCCTTCTGACGAAAGCCTCCGGCCTCGCAAAAGACCACCGATCCAATCGCGTCGCGCGGAGTTTGGCGTGCCGGGTCGCCGATCAGATGCAGCGATATCCAATGCCCGGCGCTATTCCCGCCCCGGTTGCGAAGCAGAGTGGGCGGTTCATCGACGTTGATCAGAACGATATCGAGATCTCCATCGTTGAACAGATCACCAACCACGGCCCCGCGTGAGCTCTTGGGCCTGACCATGCCGGGCCCCAGGTTCCCGGTCACGTCGACGAACTTGCCGTTGCGCAGATTCCGGACCAGCAAGGTGCGCTGCCGGAAAGAGGTGAATCGGCTATGTTCGTCAACCTGTGGATACACGTGCCCGTTCGCCGCGAGGATATCCAGCCAGCCGTCGTTGTCGTAGTCCAGGAACAGCGCTCCCCAGCCGAGAAAGGGAATCGTGATCGATCCCAGACCGGCGGTCTGCGTCACGTCGTTGAAGTCCAGGTTCCCTCGGTTGAGGTAGAGCGAATAGTTGTCATTGGAAAACGTCGTCAGGAAAAAGTCCGATGCGCCATCGTGGTTGTAGTCCCCGATCGCCATGCCCATGTAAGCTTGCGCGCGCCCGTCCGCATTGGTGCCGAGTCCACTGAGATAACCTATTTCCTCGAAAGTACCGTCTCCCTGATTGTGGTAGACGTAGTTGGGCTTCGAATCGTTGGCCACCACCAGATCCAGCCGGCCGTCGTCATCAAGGTCCACCCAACCCACGGCAAAGCCGTAGTAGAGTTGCTCGTCGACAACGCCCGCCTTCCGGGTAACGTCAGCGAACGTGCCGTCCCCGTTGTTCCGGAACAGAAAGTCCGGGGCACCCTTCATGCCCAGTGGTCCGCAGGCAACCCGCATACCGAGAAACGTGCAAAAAGGCTGTCCCGGATCGTAGGCCGCTCCGCTCATGCCGCCGCGATCGTTGCTCGCCGGCGGCGGGGAGTCGGATGCCGAACGGAGCGCGGACCGATTTCCGCTCACCGCGTCTTCACTCGACTCACCGGCCGGAGGCGGATTTTCCCAATCGAATTCGACGTAGCCGGCCACATAAAGGTCCAGGCGCCCATCGCGGTCGTAATCTCCGAAGGCGCAGCCGGTCGCCCACAGATCCACTTGCACCCCCGCTCCAGGGGCGACATCGGTGAAGCTCCCGTTGCCGTTGTTTCGGTACAGGCGGCTTTTCCCCAGGTTGACGACATAAATATCCGCCCAACCGTCATTGTCGAAATCGCCGGCGCATACCCCCGTGCCCCAGCGGTTGTTCTCGACGCCAGCGCCGGCGGTGACATTGGTGAACGTACCGTCGCCGTTGTTGCGAAACAAGGCGGACGGCAACGGCTTTTCCTTACCTCTTCGAGCGGCGTGCGTCAGAGAATTGACGAAGTAGATATCGACCCATCCATCGTTATCGAAATCGAGGAGAGCCAGTCCGGAGCCCGTGGTTTCCGGCAGGTAGGGTTTGAGAGGCTCCCCCGCGATATGCTGAAACCGACCCAGGCCGGAGGCCTCGGTCACATCTTCGTAGTCCACTCCCTGCATCGCCTCCCGAGCAGGGGGTGGAACAGCGCGCGTCAAGACTTCAGGTTGGGTGGAGCCATCCGCTGGTCCTGCAACCAGGGGAATCGCAAAGCCCAGCAAAACGGTGGCGAAGCAGCTGCACTTCCACATCGTCCACATCGTCGAGGGGTCACATTGTATCACCGGCATTCGCGCAAACCGGACCTCCGGACTCGAGCGTGCGACGACCGGCAGCACCTCGGTCAACAAGTGATCCATGAACGACACGACGGCTCTACGCGGCGAGGCGCAGAGCCGTCGTGATGACTGAGAGATCATCGCGTTTGTCAGGCGCCGCCCAGCAGCCCGCCGGCCGCTGGGGGCCTAGAAAAGCACCTTGAGACCAAATTGCATGATCCTGGGGTCCTGAGCGCCGTTGACAAGAAGCAGCCCGAAGCTTGGGTTGTCAACATTCGTAAAGGCCGGCGAACCATGACCGCGTATGCCATTGAAGTTCGTCTGATTGAAGACATTGAACGATTCAATCCGCAACTGCAGCCTCAATCTTTCATTGATCGGAAAGAACCTGGCGAGCATCAAGTCCGTACCGGCGAAACCAGGCCCCCGCATGATACTGCGGCCCGCGTTGCCGCGCGTACCCAAGGCGGTCGTCTGAAAGGCGGCCTGGTTGAAATAGCCCTTGTGGATCGCATCGTGCCGGCTGACGTTGTTCAACCGCCAATCGACACCTGGAACCACGTCGGCCCGATCGACACTGCTGTGCCCGGGCGAAAGCGAGTTGCCCCTACTGCTGACGGGAGTAAACGGGTTGCCGCTGCGAATGAAGACCAGCGAAGAAATCTCCCAGTTACTCCCCAGGTATTGCAGCGCGGGCGGCCCCGATCTGACCTTCGGCAGATCCCACACCATCGAAGCGTTGACAACATGGGTGCGGTCAAACTCCGACAACCCGCGATTGAACCACGGACCGCGCGGGTCCTGGTTGCCGAACGCGCCGGCCCAGCCAATGTCGTTGGACCCCGTGTCGATGGATTTCGACAAGGTGTAGTTGACGAGAAACGTCAATCCTCCGGCATAGCGCTTCTCGGCTGTCAACTGCATCGAGTGGTAGTAGGAGTCGGCGATTCCGCTGCTGACGTTGATGGCCTGGAAATTCGGATCGGGCCGACGTTCCTGACGGTTGGCCTGAGTGGACTGCCCCGGAATGAAGACAGGCAGGTTCGTCTCATATCCGCCGATGATGTGCGTGCCGCGGCTTCCCACATAGGCGCCCCGCAGCAGGACATCGTGGCCCATGTTCCGCTCTATCGTCAGGCTCCAGTTCCACGTATTGGGGTTTTTCGAATTCGGATCATAGGCCCACTGGGAGGGGAACGGCAGCGGGACCGCTGAAGACGAGTCGGCCGGCGGGATCGGAATAGCCACGGTGCCATTGTACGGAGGCGAATCCCAGGGATTCTTGATGCTGACGGGATTCACGATGTTGATGTTCCCGGAGGCGTAAGGCGAAGCGGACCCGCCGGCACCACCCAGCGCAAAGCCGCCCGCCTGCATCTGGCCGAAGTAGCTCCCGATACCGCCGCGGACCGCCCACTTGCCGGTCCCGCTCGGGTCGTAAGCGAATCCGAGCCGGGGGGCGAACTGATTCAAGCGGGCAAACGCGTTCGTGTCGGGCGTGCCGGGGTCACCCCAATACAACCAGCCGGGAGGCGCGTTCGGGAATCTCTGGGATTGCTGTCCGGGGAAAGGCCACGACATCCAACGGGTGCCATCGACGCGAAACTTGTCGCGCGAGTGGGTGCCCGGGTCCCAACGAACGCCCATGTTCAGCGTCAGTTTGCGGTTGACGCGATAATTGTCATTCACGTATAGCGAGGCCAGAATCCGGTAACTGCCCGCGAGACGCGCCTCGCCATAACTCCCCACCCTGTAAAGGCTCGCCAAACCCGCTACCGCATCCGCCGCGGCCAGCCCGGTGAAGGTGTCGGTGAACGAGAAGCCTCCTCCCGATTGCAGCGGAGGCTCATTGGGGTTCGCATTGTGGTGCTTGGAGTAGAGTCCGCCGATCGCGATGTCGTGATTTCCCCGGATCCACTTCACGGCGGTGTTGATCTCCCACGAGTGGGTGTCTTTGGCGCTGCAGCGGTCCCAGATTCGGATCCCGCCACGGCCGGCAACACCGAAGTTCAGATCCTGACAGCCCGGATCGTTCTGGATGTCCGAGCCGTGAGCCGACCAGGAGGTCAAGAACGGATGCGGCGTCAGGGCAAAGGGGTTTTTGAGGAAACCGAAGCCGCCCGTAACCAGCACGTTGGGAGAGGCGGTCCAGGTTTCGGTAATCGCCCACGTGAGGGCTTCGGTCGTGTTGCCTCCGTCGTTGATTCCAACGTTCCACAAAGCATCCTGGGGGTCGTTGAAAGCGCCGCCGAACTTGTTGCCGTAGATGAAGCGGCCCATGATCGAATGGTCGCCCAGGATGGCGTCCACCCGGTTGACCCACTGATACTGATCTTGCGCGGCCGGAATGAAATGGGGAATGAGGTACCCCACCGAGGGTGAATCGGGCGTGTGCTGGGACAGGATGCTGCCCATGATCGGGTCCACCCTTGTGGCCGGCATGGTGTTATTGGGGTAGGGCAGACCCAGCGAGCCGCAAGCTCTGTTGGCTGACGCGGGGTCAAAGATGGCGCCCGAATCGACCGCGATCATCGAACCGTCGCACGCCGGGGAGGGCACCGAGCGCATCATACCGGTCAGGTGCTCCGTAAAGTCGCCCCTCTTCTCGAGAGCGGTCCAACTCTGGTGAAAACCGGGCGACCCCGGTTTGCGGATTGGCGTTGACTGGTATGAATTCATCCAGAAAAACTTGTTGCGCCCGTCGAACACTTTCGGAATGTAAAAGGGTCCGCCGATGGCCCAGCCGTACTGGTTCCGCTTCAGACCGTCGTCCTGGCCTCGAGTGTCGAAGGCGTTGCGGGCGTTGAAGTAGCCGTTGCGCACGAACTCGAAAATCGATCCGTGAAGCTGATTGGTCCCCTTCTTGGTCACGGCGCTGAGCTGCGCCCCGGGGTTGCCGCCCATCTCGGCGGAATATTGCGCCGTGTTCAGGGTGAACTCCTCCACGGCATCGGGATTGGGGTAGATGTTCGACACCCGGCGCTCCATGAACTGGTTTCCCATGCCGTCCAGCATGTATGAGTTACCCTGGGTCCGATTGCCGTTGACGACCGTCGTTGTCGTGTCGAACCCGGAGGTGCCGGCATAGAAGGCCGTGGACCTGTCGGTGACCGACGCTCCGGCGACCGTCAGGGAAAGCTGCGTGACGTCACGACCGTTCAGCGGCAACTCGACCACGCGCTTCGAATCGACCGTTTGCGAGAGTTGGGAAGTATAGGTGTTCGTCAACTCGGCGGCAGCCACCACCTCGACGGTTTCGGTCACCGCGCCGAGAACCAGTTCCACGTTGCGGCGAACCGTCTCGTTGGTCTGCACCACGACGTCCGTGACGAGCGCAACGTTGAACCCCTCCTGGGAAACTTCGATGTTGTAAGTGTCCGCCGTGAGCTGCTGCACGACGTAGCTTCCTACAGCATTGGTATTGACCACTCTGGTCAGGCCGGTGCTGGTGGAGATCACCTTCACCTCGGCGCCCGGTATGGCCGCGGCGTTCGGGTCGGTGATGGTGCCAAAGATGCTGGATCCGGCAGTCACTTGGGCAAAGCCGACGTCCGGGGTCAGGAAACCAAAAAGCGCCGCAAGAAGCGGCGCTAGCAGAAACAGAAATCGTGAACGACTGTAAAACACTTCGAAAACCTCCAAGTCTTCTAAGAATGAACGACTGGGACTTCGAACTACATACAGATACGTACAGATGTGCTGCCCAATGGTAGATTGCGATTCACCCAAAGTCAAGCCTTTTTTCCTGTCAACGCAGCAGAGAAAGTTTCCCCCGTCGGTACGATCCAGTACATTGCCTTTTCTCAGCATGGGTCATTGTGTGTTCGATGCAGCGGAGCGAGCCGGAAGGCGAAGCGAGCTGCAGCGAACGGTACGCCTCGTGCTTTCTCCCGGGGATCCGGGATTCTGCACACTTTTGCGGGATTCCCCAGCCAACGGCACTTGAAGTGAGGCCGACCGAGAACGACGGACGGTGCGTGAACACTGGCTCCGGGCAATATTTTTTAGTGAACAATAGCGAACAATAGCGAACAGAAGTGAACAGGAAAACGGTGATTGGGTGACAGGCGCAGCGGTCCGGGCAGCGGCTGTTGGTTGTGCGAACCATTCGCACCCACGCCGAACCGCACGGCGGTAAAGGCCGTGTTTCGTGTCTCGTGAAAAGCATAAAAGCCGTGATTCGTGTTTCGTGATTCGTGTTTCGTGAAAACCTCGGAATTCGCGCTGGCTTACGCCGCGCGGCAAGCTATAGCCGTGTCTCGGGTTTCGTGTTTCGTGAAAACCCGAAAGGCCCTGTTGCTGGTGCGGACGGTGCGCGGACAGTGGCTCGGGGCGCCCCATGCCGCCCATTCCGCGCCATAGCCGCCCCATGCCGCGCCACAACGCGCAGGAAAGCAGCGACCGGGCGGCTCTTCTGTCCCCACCCGACTTGCCCCCGACGGGTGCGGATGGGGTTTTTGTTCCCAACAACGGCGTCATCACTTTCAACCTAAACCGTCCCCCGACCGAAAAAAAGACTGAAGGGCTTCAGTACCAACAGGTACCAAACGAGCCACGGAAAAAGCCGTGTTTCGTGTCTCGTGTCTCGTGAAAAACCGTTGGCCGCGGCTTGCGGTTGCTCTACCGGGAAACGCCGACGGGCCGGTTAACCTGTTTCGTTGCTTACGTTTGCGCCACGGATCCGGCATCACGGGACCTGAGAAACGGCTCTTCTCTCCTGATGCCAAGCATGCCGGAGCGGAAAAAACAAGACTGAAGGGCTTCAGTACCAACAGGCACCAAACGGGCCACGGGAAAAGCCGTGTTTCGTGTCTCGTGTTTCGTGAAAACCTTGTTGCCGGCCATGTTGTCGGCAAGGATGGCTCGCGCCTCGTCCTGACGGACCTCTCACGCCTGGCTGCAGCAGGCAGGCACTTCGCCTCGCCACGCGGGGAGGCATGCCGGCTCGTTTTCCTCCGCCGGCGCTCGGATTATGCCAGCTCGAAACATGCGGACCGGCGTCAACGCAGCTTGATCAGGGGGATGTTTCAGGTCAGTTGATCGGCATCGACTGGCGCAACTCATTCGCAACGGCCATCTGCTTTTTCGCCAACGCGGGCCGGTTGGTCCTGTGATAGATGCGCGCAAGTTGAAAGTGGGCTTCGTAGTTCCTTGGATCCATGTCGATGGCGCGCTTCAGCGTGTTTTCGGCCACGAAGTAGCGCTCCTGCTGAGAATACACTTTCGCCAACAGCACATAGGACCGAGCAGACCGCAGGTTGAGCCAAATGGCTCTCTGCAACGGATCGACCGCCTCATCGAATCTTCCCAGCCGGAAGTAGGCGTCGCCGAGATAATGCCAGGCGTTGGAGTGCCCGGGATTGGAGACCAACTCTTTTCGGAAATACTGCGCGGCTTGTTCGAACCGCCCGCGAGTAAGGGCGATCAACCCCAGCTTGTGGGCAACCAGCGGCAGATCAGGCTGCTTCTCGAGCGCCTCGAGAATCATGGCCTCCGCATCGTCCACGTAGTTCTCCTGTGACATCAGGTCCGCGGCGAGGACGTACGCCTGGGGGCTTTCCGGATCGATACCGAACAGCTTGGCGAAGCTTCGCCTCGTGTTCGGGCCGTCGTGGGTGGCAAGATACGCCATCGCCAAGGTGTAGGAGATGTTGGTGTCTCCCCGAGACCACGCGACGGCCTTCTCGAGCAGGGGCAGCGCGTCTTGCGCCCGGTTGCTGAAGTAGTAGGCCATGGCGAGGATCTCGACCGTCTGTTTCCACTGGGGGGAGTTCTCGGGCTCAAGCGGCAGGGCGGCCGAGAGGTGGCGGATGGCCCGGATGAAATCGGGCTTCTGATAGTAGGCCAGCCCCAAACCGTGCTGAGCCTCCGCCAGACCCGCGTCCCTCTCCACCCAAGGCTTCAACTCCTGAATGACTCCGTCCAGGTCGCCCTTCCCGAACAGTTGCTCGGCCCGGTTCAGCGCAGCCCCGTATTCGCCGACCGCGGGCTCCTGCGCGAAAGCGTGGCTCGAAACCACCAGCAGCAACGAGGCCAACCATACCGCAAGCCTCATCTTCAGAAGGGACGAACAACTCTTCGAAACGATCTTGATCTCCCGCCGGCACAGTAGGGAGTCGTGCATCTTATTCATGGTTTCTCTTCAGGCAATCAGCTTGTGCGCGACGTTGCCGGCGACATCGGTGAGGCGGAAATCACGTCCGCCGTAATGATAGGTGAGCTTGGTGTGGTCGAGGCCGAGCAGGTGCAGGATGGTGGCGTGCAGGTCGTGGATGTGCATGCGATCCTCGACGGCGTGGTAGCCGAAATCGTCCGTTGCGCCGTAGATGAAGCCGGGTTTCACCCCGCCGCCGGCCATCCAGATACTGTAGCCGTAGGGGTTGTGGTCGCGCCCGTCCGCCTCGGCAAACGGCGTGCGTCCGAATTCCCCGCCCCACACCACAAGTGTCTCTTCGAGCAGTCCGCGCGACTTCAAGTCGCGGATCAGCCCTGCCATCGGTTTATCGATCTCGCGAGCGCTGGCGTAGTGAAGCTTGGCGAGTTCGCTGTGGTGATCCCACTTCTCTTCCATGCCGCTGTGCGTGCATTGCACGAAGCGGACGCCGCGCTCGACGAAGCGCCGGGCCAGAAGACATTGCCAACCGAAGTCACGGGTCAGCGGATGGTCGAGGCCGTACAGCTCCCTGGTAGCTTCGGATTCACTCTCGACATCGAGCGCTTCAGGAGCCTCGGCCTGCATGCGGAAAGCGAGTTCAAGAGCCTGGATGCGGGCTTCGAGGTGGGGGTCTTCCCGGCGTTCCTGCTGGTGGAGATGGTTGACCTTGCGGAGCATGTCCAGCTCATAGCGCTGTTGCTCGGAGGTAAGCCGTTCGTGAGCGAGATAGGCGATCGGCTCGGCCTCGATATCCTTCACGTCCATGAACGAGTTGCCAATCGGAGTGCCCTGGTAAGCGCCGGGGAGAAAGCTGCTGCTCCAGTTCTTCTCGCCGCCATGCCACAAGGTCGGCTTGATGGTGATAAAGCCGGGGAGGTTGCGGTTCTCGGTCCCGAGGCCCTGCACCACCCAAGAACCCATGCTCGGCCGTGTAAAGGAGAAGGTTCCGGTGTGAAGCTGCAGCATCGCCGCGCCGTGGTCGACGCCATCACCCACCATGGAGCGAATGATGCACAGCTCATCGACCACACCACCGACGTAGGGAAACAAGCTGCTGACCGGGATGCCGCTTTCGCCGCAGCGTTTGAAGGGAAACGGTGACTTCATCAAGCCGCCGACATGGCGGTCGGCGAACTGAAGCGACTTCTTGAAAGGAAGCGGCTTGCCGTGATCGGCATCGAGGCGAGGCTTGGGGTCGAACGAGTCGATATGCGAAACCCCTCCGTGCATGAAGAGGAAGATCACGCTCTTCGCCTTCGGCGCAAAATGAGGTTCGCGAGCGTTGAGCGGGTTCATGACGGCCGGTGCAGCGAAGAGGTCATTGTCTTCGGCCATCACGCCCATCAGGCCAAGAGCGCCAAAACCGAGAGCGCTGCGGCGCAGCAGAGCGCGCCGCGAGACGGGTCGACGAAGGACGCCGGTAACGGGCTTGTCAGTCGACATAGTGAAACTCGTTCGATGCCATGAGAACACGGCAGAGCCCTTGCCAGGCTGCGGCCTTCCTGCTCGATTCAGGATAACCACTGACGAAATTCTCCATGCGGCGGCGTTCCTCGAGACGCGGAGGCCGAGTCAGCGCCAAGCGATAAGCAAGCTCGACCCGCTCGGCATCGTCCACCGCACCATCCAGCAGCCGCCGGGCGAAACCGTGGGCGCGGTCATCCAGGAATCCGCTGTTCATGGCGAACAGCCCCTGGGGCGCAACGTTGGTTTGCGAACGCTTACCGGTGCTGGCGGTCGAATCCACGAAGTCGAAGAGACCCAGCAGTTTCGGCAGCCGGTTACGGTAGAGCGGCAGATATACCGTGCGGCGGTTGGTGTCTTCGGGAGAGAGATAGGGCGGATCGGGACTCGACGACCCCTTTATCGAATCACCCAACTCGGGTTGCAGGGTTCCGTCCATCGCCAAGTCCAGGGAGCCACCGAGAGCGAGAACGGAATCGCGCATTTCCTCGATCGACAGCCGGCGGCGGTTGAATCGAGACCAAAGCCGGTTGTCCGGGTCGAGCTCGAGCGCCTGGGTCGTTGGGCGGCTGCTCATCCGGTAGGTGCGGGAGTTCATGATGCGCCGGTGCATCTGTTTGATCGACCAACCCGTATCGATGAACTCCCGGGCGAGGTAGTCCAGCAAAGCCGGGTGCGTGGGGCGTTCGCCCACCTTGCCGAAATTATTCGGTGTGCGGACAAGGCCTTCACCGAAATGCCACAGCCAAATGCGATTCACCATGACCCGGCTGGTGAGGGCGGCATTGCCGGTGACCAACCAGTCCGCCAGCTCCCGCCGGCCGCTGCCCTGAGTAACGGGGGTCTGGCCGCGGCCTGCGAGCACGACAGGGAAGATCTTGGGGACAATCCGGCCGCGGTTGTGGTGGCTGCCTCGGATGAAGACGGGCTGGTCGACGATCTCGCCTTCGATGACCGCCGAAGCCATCGGGGGGCGAGGCGGCGAGGATGCTTCCAGCCCGGCCTGCTCGGAACGCAGCTCCGCCACGAGTTCTCGCAGTTCGGCTGACAGGACTGCCGTGCGCCGTTCGGTGTCGAGATAGAAGGGGCCTCCTTGCTTGAGCGCGGCCTCCTCATGAACCCGATTCCTGAATCCGCCGGTCAGCGGTTTTTTGGGGGCGGGCTTGCGGGACTCGTAGGCGCGCCGGACATCCTGCTTCCAGGAGCTGACCTTGGCCCGCCACTCAGCGGATGAGGCCGCGAAGGCCTTGCGGTACTCCTCGGCGACTCCGCGCGCCGCCGCGGCGTCCGAATCATGCCAGTCTTTCAAGTAGAGGCGCAGTTGGTCGCCGGGGTCGAGATACTCCGCCCATTTCTTAACGGTAGCGGGATCAAGGTCCGCCGCCCTCGCCACTTCGTCCATGTCCTGGCCATCGACGTAGACCCGACGGGCAGCCGCCATGTAGTCGACCATCCTGGGCAGCAGTTGATCTTCCATGTAGCCGATCGCAGCCGACTCGAGAATGGACTCGATGCGCTTCCGCACGGCGTCGATGCGGTCCCGGTGCGAGCGGTAGCGTCGGTAGACCTCCCGGGAAACGAGAGGCTCCATGTGGAACTGAACGACGTTGCCCTCTTCCAGGCTGAGGTCGGCGTAGGTTTTCGTGCTGGCGAAGATGGACGCGAGCGAATAGTAATCCGTCGTCAGGACGGGATCGAACTTGTGGTCATGGCAGCGTGAGCAGGCGATGGTGAGACCCATGAAGGCTTTCGAAACCGTGTCGATCTGCTCATCAACAACGTCGTACACCATCTGGACGCGGTCCTGCTGGGCGATCGCCTTCGGGCCCAGCGCGAGAAAGCCGGTGGCCGTGATGCCGTTGACGTTGACCGCGCCCGGTTCGGACGCAGGCAGCAGGTCGCCGGCGATCTGTTCCCGCACGAACCGGTCATAAGGCAGGCCGCGGTTGAAGGCGTCGATGACGTAGTCGCGGTAGCGCCAGGCATCGGGGTAACGGTGGTCTTCGTCAACACCGGTCGATGTGGCGTAACGGGCCACGTCCAGCCAATGCCGGCCCCAGCGCTCACCGTACCGAGGGGATGCGAGCAAGCGGTCCACCAGCCGGGCAAAGGCGCCCTGCCCGGTGTCGGCCAGGAACATCTCGATCTCCGTTGCGGTGGGCGGCAGCCCATGGAGATCGAACTTAACGCGGCGAAGGAGAGTGAGCTTGCCGGCCTCTTCGGCCGGCTCGATGCCGCCTTTTTCGAGTTCGGCCAGAATGAAGCGATCGACCGGAGATTGAGCCCAATGCAAGTTTTCAACCGTGGGCGGCTCAGCCGCGCTCAATGGCTGGAAGGCCCAATGGCCGGCGCCTTCAAGCGACGCGTTTTCGGCGGCTTGCCTGGGCCGGTCTTCAGCATCCGCCGGCTCGGGCCATGGGGCTCCCCAAAGCACCCACTGTTCGATCGCCTGGATGTCCTCCGCGTCAAGCTTTCCGGTCGGCGGCATCTTGATGTCCGACCGGTATCGCACCGCACGCACCAAACGGCTGTTGCCGATGTCGGCGCCAGCGACGAGACGGCCCGTGTCGGCCCCTCTCGCAAAACCCTCCGCCGACATCAAGTCGAGCCCCGCCATCCTGGCCTTGTCGCTGTGGCAGACGGCGCATTTCTCGGCAAACAGGGGCCGAATCCGTGATTCAAAAAACTCGATACGGGAGTCGTCTTGCCCCGCGCCAAGCCCTTGCGAAGCCGCAAGCAGGCAGAGTACCGCCGCCGTTCGATTCCAGATGAGCGGCATCAGTCTTACGTTAGCGAAACGCACACGTTTTCGCGATTGATTTTACGACGAGACGGATCCAGCGTAAGCGTTTGTGCGCTGACACTTGTCTTGCGACACTTTTCGCCGGGCAATGGCGGGCAATAAAAAGCCAGGAATCAGCTATCTCTAGCCGCTGGTGAGGGCTTGGTAAAGCAAGCCCAAGACAGGAGCGGCCAGCAGAACGATGAGCGGCCAAATCACGCGCCAGATCACTCGTTGCATAACGTCGATACGAGCGGCTTGGGTGTCAATACGAGCGGCTTGGGCGTCAATACGAGCGTTGACTTCGGCAAACCCCGCCTTCATCTCGGCCCGGACCTCGGTGATCTCCGCCTTCATCTCGGCCCGGACCTCGGTGATCTCGGCCCGGACCTCGGTGATCTCCGCCTTCATTTCAGCCCGGAAATCGGCAATCTGGGCCTTCAACTCGGCGATCTGGGATCCAACGACAGCGATGACGTTCTGCCCGCTCAGCTCCCGGATTTCCTCGACGGCGGCATGAGCCAGGTCGGGGTCCGGTTCGGGGGTGCGCAGAGCGCGATAGATGGCGTCGGTAGCGGTTTGAGCAGCCACAATCGGACCTCACTATAGCACCCCAGGAAGCTGTTCCCTTCTCTCTCCGGCGCCCTTTCGAGGCCGCCGTGCGTGCCGCGAAGGATTTCTTTCGCCGCGGTTCCTACGCTGCGCGCCGAAGAGTTGGCCGGCGGCGAACCGCGGCGCGGACCGTCTCTGTAGCCTGCATTTCTCACCACCCGACGGCCGAAGCACGCCATACGGCCGCCAGGACTTCGTTGCACTTGCTTGCCGTGCTCAACGTACTGTTCAAGTACGCCTGCGCGCGCCAAGCAGCTCGCGCCTCGTCCTGACGGCCCTCTCACGCACTTCGTCTCGCCACGTGGTGAGAAATGCAGGCTAGACAGGGTCGGGGACGCTCCAGGGCTCGCGGTATTCCTTGGTGAGCATCTTGTCGGCCCCGGCGTCGTTGATGAATTTTTCCTTTTGGGGATCGAAGTGGAGAACGCGTCCCGCACGGTAGGCGATTTCTCCCAGGTGAGTCAGGCCGCAACTCAGATGAGCGACTTCGGCGTTGGCTACGGGCTGCTTGCGGGTGCGCACGCAGTCGAGGAAGTCGTACATGTGCTCGGGATGGCCCCGTGGACCGCCCCTCAAGCCGGGACCGGGCTCGTCCTTCTTGCCCAGGTACACCTGGAAGTAGCCTCGCCGTGAAAAGATCATGTAGCCCTCGGTGCCGTAGAAGGCGTTACCGCTATCGAAGCCGTAATTGCCGTAAGGGGACCACCCGCGGTCTTCATACGTGAGGACTTTGCCTTCGTCATAGTGGTACGACACCATCATGTTGTCGGGGTACTCGCGCTCTCCGACGAGGTCAATGCGGCTGCCGTGAGCGGTGATGCGGTTGGGGTGCGTTTCGACGCCGAGCCCCCAGCGCGCGAGGTCGAGGTCATGGATGCCGTCGTTGCCGATGTCGCCGTTGCCGTATTCGCGGTACCAAGCCCAGCCCCGATGGAACCGGTTGTTGTTGAAGCCGCGCTTCTTCGCCGGCCCCAGCCACATGTCGTAATTCACGCCGGCCGGCACGGAGCTATCCGCCACAGTCTGCCGATGGGTGTGGCGTTGGCAGTTCCAGGCCTTGCTCATCTTGACGGCGCCGATGACGCCTTCCTTGAGCAGCTTGTCGGCCTGTTTGGTCACCTCGCTCGATCGCATCTGCGTGCCATGCTGCACGATGCGGTCGTACTTCCTGGCGGCGTCGACGAGCAGGCGGCCTTCCCGGAAAACATGGCTGGCCGGCTTCTCGACGTAGACATCCTTGCCGGCTTGCATGGCGGGGATGGCAATCGGGCAATGCCAGTGATGCGGAGTCGCGATGACAAGGGCATCGATCGACTTGTCGTCGAGCAGCTCGCGGAAGTCTTCGACGGACTTGGGGGTGTATCCCTTTTCGCGCCTGACTTGCTGTTCGGCGCGCTCACGATGCGACTGGTCGATGTCGCAGACCGCTGCGATGCGCACGTCCGCTCGTGTCAGCAACCGCCTCACGTGGCCGGTTCCCATGCCGCCAACTCCTACCGAGGCGACATTGATCTGATCGTTGGGCGAAGCATGGGACTGCCGGGCCGCCGCTGCTGTCAGCGCCGTAGCGCCGGCAAGCGAGTCTTTCAAGAATGTTCTTCGCAAGACGTTGTTCATGTTGTCCTCCCGGACCGGGTTTCTCAGGTCTCTTCCACTGCAACTCCGCAGGCACGCAGCAGAGTGCGCTGGACAGCCAAGTCGTGCTCGGGCGTGAAGTAGCGCACGTGGCGCCGCTCGCGGATGGAGACGGCAAGGTCATCCATGTCGGGCAGGTAGCGGCGCGACAACCCGACGGACACATTGTGAACGCCGGCCGCGTACCTGCCATGGGGCTTGCTCAGCGCCAAGCGCACCTTGGGGCGATCAGGGCTGTCGATCTGGATCGACCCCTCCTGCCCGAAGATATAGAAGTAGCGCTCCCCGTTGTGCGTGTTGCTCTTGACAATGGCCAGCTCCAGGTCGAACTCGAACGTCGCCATGACATCGTCCTCGAGTTCGTCGTCGACCGGGTCGCTGTGACGCAACGTTGGGCTGACACGCATCGGTTCACCAAAAAACCAGACGAGCGGGTCGATCATGTGGCAGCAGATCTCGAACATCTGCCCGCCCGGATAGCGGTCGAGACGGCGGCGGCCGGCGGCGGACAATCTATCGTTCATCTGGCAGATCACCGAGCGAACCGGGCCGAGCCAACCTTCCCGGATGGCGCGGTGAGCCAGGCGGAACGCCGGGTTGTAACGGTACACGTAGCCCATCTGGACCAACAGATGACGCCGCTCCGCTTCATCAAAGACCTTCTTGAGAAGCGGATAATCAGCGCCCGGAGGCTTATCGATCTTGGTGTGCTTGCCCGCCTCGATCGACCGCAGCGCCCAATCGAGCGCTTCGAGCGGATCGGTCTCAATGCAGACCATTTGGATTTCGGGATGAGCCAGCAATTCGTCAACGCTCATCCAGGTGACGCCTTCCCAGCGTCCGCTGCGCCTGGCGCGCTCCAGGAGCTCGGGATTGGGCTCTGCAGCGGCGACGAAGTGATAGTTGTTGGACTCGTGGATGGCCGTCATGTGGCCGACCGCATGAGAGTGCGCCGTCCCGATGATGCCTGCTCCGAATGGTTCTTCCGCCATCGTTCTCCTCGAGTTTTCAGGCAACCATCTTCTCGATGATGTTGCCGCCAACGTCCGTCAAGCGGAAATCGCGGCCCATGTGGCGGTAGACGAGCCGGGTATGTTCGAGCCCGAGTTGCCGCAAGAGTGTCGCCTGCAAATCGTGGATGTGGATCGGGTCCTCGGCGATGTTCAACCCGATCTCGTCGGTCTTGCCGATGACCTGTCCGCCTTTGACGCCGCCGCCCGCGGCCCAGATCGTAAAGCAGTTGGGGTGATGGTCGCGGCCGAACGGCTCGTCGATACGCTCAAGCTGTCCCATCGGGGTGCGGCCGAACTCTCCTGCCCAAACGACGAGCGTTTCGTCAAGCAGGCCGCGTTGCTTGAGATCGTTGAGGAGTGCGCCGATGGGCTGGTCGGTGATCGCGCAGTTCTTGGCGAGCCTCTTGTCGATTTCCTGGTGATCATCCCAGCTCGCGTGGACCAGCATTACGAAGCGGACACCGCGCTCGACCATGCGACGGGCGAGCAGACAGTTCGTCGCATAGGGGTGGGTGGGTTCCTTGCCGACGCCGTAGCTGTCGAGGGTCTGCTGTTGCTCGCCAGAGAAGTCGGTGAGTTCCGGCCCCGACGTCTGCATGCGGTAGGCAAGTTCGTAAGACTGGATGCGCGAGGCGATCTCGAGGTCGCCCGTGTCGTGATAGCGTTGCTCGTTGAGCTTGCGGATGGCGTCGAGCCGCGCCCGCTGCGTCGGCGGCGTGACGCCCGGCGGGTTCGCGAGATAGGGGATCGGCTCACCGCTGCTGCGGAAAACGACGCCCTGATAGGTGGACGGCAGGAATCCGCTCGACCAGTTGCTCGACCCGCCGCTGGCGCCGCGTCCGGAACTGAGCACGACAAAGGCCGGCAGGTCCCGCGACTCGCTCCCCAAGCCGTAGGTCGTCCAAGCACCGATCGTCGGGCGTCCCGGCAGCGGCGAGCCGCTCATGAGGAGCGACTGACCCGGGTGGTGGTTGAATGCCTCGGTGTGCATCGACCGCAGCATGCAGATCTCGTCGGCGTTCTCGCCGATGCGGGGCAGATAGTCGGAAAACTCGATCCCGCTCTGACCTTGCGGCGTGAACCGGCGAGAGCTGGCCATCACCTTGGCCGTCGGCTTGACGAACGCCAGCTTCAGATCTTTGGTGAGAGACGGCGGCAGGGGCTTGCCGTGCCACTTCTCGAGTTCCGGCTTGGGATCGTAGAGATCGATCTGGCTGGGCGCGCCCGCCATGAACAGGAAGACGACGTTCCTGGCTTTCGGCGCAAAGTGCGGATCCTTCGGGGCGAGCGGGTTGACCGCGGGGGTTTCGACGGCGGTGCGGCCCTCCTGGGCCAGCAAATGAGCGATTGCGATGGTCTCGAGTCCGCCGCCGACGTAGCGAAAGAAATCACGCCGGGTCTGGATACGGGCAAAGTCGTCGAAGGTCATGGCTCAGTCACTCCCGCGTGATGAACTCGTCCAGGTTGAGTAGCACGCTGCTGACGCCCACCCAGGCTGCTCCTTCGAGTGAACTGACGCCGGGTAGATCCAGCGGAAACATTTGCCGCGCCGATTCGAGGTCGTCTTCGAGGATTCCGGTCTGCTTGCGGTAGTACTCGTTGATGGCCTCGATCTCGGTGGGTTTCGGCGGGCGCGCCAAGGCCAAGTCGAAGGCGTAGCGCAGTCTGTCATCGACGGCGGCACCGCCTTGAGTCAAGAGGCGAACGGCGAAGGCCTGCGCCGCTTCGACAAAGACGGGATCGTTCAGCAGATTGAGGGATTGCAGCGGCGTGTTCGAGCGTTCGCGGCTGCACTCGGTCGCGGTGCGCTCGGACATATCGAAATTCATGAGTTGCGGATAGGGCACGGAGCGCTGGAACAGGATGTAAAGACCCCGGCGGTAACGGTCGCGGCCTTCGCTCTCGTCCCACTTGAGCGAGCTGCCGTACGCCAAATCCGCGAGACCTTCGGGCAAAGGCGGCCGTACGCTATTGCCGCCGATTTTCGGGTACAGAAGACCGCTCACCGCCAGAGCCGAATCGCGCACCAATTCGCCGGGAAGCCGCAAGCGCGACTGACGGGCGAGCAAGCGGTTGCCGGCATCGATCGCATCGAGTGCGGGACGAGCCTTCGAAGACTGCCGGTAGGTTGCCGACATGACGATCCGCTTATGGAGATGCTTGAGACTCCAGCCGTGGTCCATGAAATCCCGGGCGAGCCAATCGAGAAGCTCGGGATGCGAGGGCTCTTCGCCCTGCGTGCCGAAGTTTTCGGATGTTGCGACGAGGCCGGCGCCGAAGTATTCCTGCCAGACGCGATTGACGATGACCCGCGCAGTGAGAGGATTGTCACGCGAGACGATCCAACGCGCGAGGTCGAGACGCGTGAGCCCGGACTCGGACGCCCGATCCGTGTAGGCTGCCGGCAGGAAGGAGGGTATGTCCGCCGCGACACCTCTGCCGGTGTTCCGCCAATCGCCGCGAATGTGAATGTGCGTCTTGCGGTGAAGATCACTTTCAACAACCGTCTGCGCCTCGCTGACGGCTGGAAAATCTTCCTTGAGCGCGATGAGCTTCTTGCGCAGCCCCTCGAAGTCGAGCTGCTTGCGGCGTTCTTTGGTGATAACTCGATGATAATTTTTGACAAAGTGATCGGCGAGGTCGTCCACCTCTTTCCGTGTCCGATCGGATGGATCCTTGTCGATGATGCGGTCGGAGCCGTCGAGATATTTCTGGAGAGCGTCGTAAGCGTGATCCCAGTCCGTCCACTTGCCGGGATTGGCGCGGGCCAGCTTCATCTTCTCTTCCCAGGCCGCCTGCAGTTCGGCTACTCCGGCCTCCGCCAGCAGGGCCTCGCGCTGCTCACGGTACTTGGGAAGCGCGGCCAGGTATGGACCCATCTCACCCGCGAGCGGCGCATCGATATCGACCTCATCGAGGTTGTTGAAGAAGGCGAAGAAGTTGTAGTACTCCTGCTGCGTGAGCGGATCGTACTTGTGATCGTGGCATTGGGCACAACCGAGGGTCAGGCCAAGCCATACTGTACCCACTGAATTAGCGCGATCGACCGTCTCCTCAAAACGAAATTGTTCGAGTTTTACGCCGCCCTCGCGGTTCTTCAACGTGTTGCGGTGGAAACCGGTCGCCACCTTCTGCTCGACGGTCGCGCCAGGCAGCAGGTCGCCGGCAATCTGCTCGATCGTGAACCGGCGGAACGACATATCAGCGTTGAGCGCATTGATGACCCAGTGTCGATAGCGCCAGGCATGCGGACGGACGTAATCTTTCTCATATCCGTCGCTGTCGGCGTAGCGCGCGAGATCGAGCCAGTGCATGGCCCATTTCTCGCCGTAGTGCGGCGACTCGAGCAGACGGTCGACGAGGCGCTCGTACGCTTCGGGACTGTCGTCGTCGAGAAAGCGAGCCACGTCTTTCGGTTCGGGAGGAAGGCCCAGGAGATCGAGGCCGAGCCGGCGAATGAGCGTGCGCTTGCCGGCCTCCGGAGAGGGCTCGATCCCTTCTTTCGCAAGCCGCGCCAGGATGAAGCGGTCGATCGCGTTCTTCACCCGTCCGGGGCTGCGCACATTCGGCGGCTGCGGCCGGGCGACCGGCTGAAACGCCCAATGCGTTGCTCGCGACAGCGACGCCGTCTTGGCCTCGGCCGAAGACCCGCTCGAAGGGGCAGCGGGCCACTCGGCCCCCTGGTCGATCCAGGCGCGCAGGAGTCCGATCTGGTCCGCCGTCAGCCTATCTCCGTCGAGCGGCATGACGATGCCTTTTTCGAGACCCGCCACCAAGTGGATCAACTTGCTCGCCGCACTGTCGCCGGGCCGTATCGCGGGACCGGTGTAGCCCCCCCTGAGCAGGGCTTCGCGGCTATCGACGCGCAAGCCGTTCGATTGGAGCTGGGCGCTGTGGCAGCCCAAACAACGGTTTTCGAGCAGAGGCCCGATATCTTTCGCGAAGTCCACCTTTACATCGGCAGCGGGAGGCAACGTCCGCTGCTGCGCCAAGCCGGCCAGAGGAAGGAGGAGAACCGCGGCCGCCGCCAGATGAGGAGCGCAAACGCTCTTGACGAAGTTCATTTGCTTTTCCCTACACAACGTCAAGCCAACAGCTTGTCGACAACCTTTCCTCCCACGTCCGTCAAGCGGAAGTCGCGTCCCATGTGCCGGTAGGTGAGCCGCTCGTGATCAAACCCGAGGCAGTGCAGGATCGTCGCCTGCAGATCGTGGACGTGGACTCGATCCTTGATCGTCTTGAGTCCGATGTCGTCGGTCTCACCGACGACGGCACCCGGCTTCGTCCCGCCGCCGGCAAGCCAAAGACTGTAGCAATCGGGGTGGTGGTCGCGGCCCGCTGCTTCGTCGTCGCGGTCGAGTTGAATCATGGGAGTACGGCCGAACTCGCTGCTCCAGATGACAAGCGTACTGTCGAGCAACCCACGCTGCTTGAGATCTTTGACGAGCGCCGCCGTCGGACGGTCGACGATAGCGAAGTTCTCGCCGTGGTTCTTGTCGATTTCCTTGTGCGCGTCCCAATTACCGTGCGTCAGCATGACGAATCGCACGCCGCGCTCGACCATGCGCCGCGCCAGCAGGCAGTTCGTCGCATAGGTGTGCGTCGGCTCCCTGTTGACACCATAGGAATCGAGGATGTACTCGGGTTCAGTCGAGAAGTCGAGCAGCTCGGGAGCCGCCGCTTGCATGCGGAACGCCAGCTCGTAGGAGTTGATGCGCGCCGCGATTTCGAGGTCGCCGGTGTCCCGATAACGCTTCTGATTGAGCCGGCGGATCGCATCCAGCCGCGCACGCTGCAACTCGCTGCTCACACCGTCGTGATTCGACAGGTAGAGAATGGGTTCGCCGGTCGTGCGGAAACGCGTTCCCTGATAAGAAGAGGGCAGGAACCCGTTGCCCCAGATGTTCGAGCCGCCGTTGGGGCCATTGCCCGAACCCATCACGACGAAGCCCGGCAGATCCTGTGACTCGCTGCCCAGTCCGTAGGTCGCCCAAGCCCCCATGGACGGCCGGCCGAACTGCGTATGGCCGGTGGTCAACAGCAGCACGCCGGGATCGTGATTGAACGCCTCGGTGTTCATCGAGCGGATCATGCAGATGTCGTCGGCGCAGGCAGCCAGATTGGGGACCAGCCCGGAGAACTCCATGCCGCTTTGGCCGTGCCTGCTGAAGCGCGCGTTGCTGGCCATGATCTTGGCGTTCGGCTTGATGAAGGCGAGCTTGAGGTCCTTGGTCATCGATGGCGGAAGCGGCTTGCCGTGCCACTTCCGCAGTCCCGGTTTGGGGTCGAAGGCGTCGAGCTGGCTGACGCCGCCCGACATGTAGAGCAAGATGACGCTCTTGGCCCTGGGCTCGTAATGCGGCTCCCTGGGGGCCATCGGATTGGTATTCGACAGGGCGGTTGCGGCCGTGCGCCCTTCGACGCCCAGCAAATGCGCCAGGGCAGCCGTACTCACTCCGGCGGTAACGCTTTGCAGGAAGCGCCGGCGAGACTGAACGCAGACGAAGTCGTCGAAGGTCACTATCGTTGCTCCGCAGTCTACTCCCTTGTGATGAACTCGTCCAGGTTCAACAGCACGCTGCCCAGACCGACCCACGCCGCGCCCTCCAGCCGGTTCACGTCCGCCATCTCGAGCGGGAACAGTGTCTCGGCACGCTCCGGGTCCTGTTCGAGGATCTTCTTCTGACGATCGAACGAGGTGCTGAGCCAATCGGTCTCAAGCGGGTCAGGATCGCGCGCCAGGCAGAGCCGGAACGCGAAACGGATGCGGTCGGCGTCCTCCTCCGCCTCAGCGAGAGTGCGAAAGGCCAGCGACCGGGCAGCTTCGATGAACACCGCGTCGTTGAGCAGGTTCAACGCCTGCAAGGGCGTATTGGAACGGCGGCGGCGGCAGGCTGCCTCATAGCTGCCCGGCATGTCGAAGTTGGCGAGCTGCGGATAGGGCTCAATACGGTGAAACTGTATGTAGAGCCCGCGGCGGTAGCGATCGCGACCCTTGCTGACCTTCCACCTGCCGCCGGTGCTCCCCATACGCGTGGCGCCGGCCGGCCGCGACGGGCGAATGCTCCTGCCGCCGATCTTCGGATAGAGCAGGCCGCTGACCGCCATCGCGGAGTCGCGAATCAACTCGGCGGGAAGACGGAAGCGACCCTGGCGCGCAACGAGCGCGTTGCCGGGATCGTGCTCGATGAGGTCCGGCCGCGCATTCGACGACTGACGATACGCGGACGACATCATGATCGTTCGGATGACTTGCTTGAAGCTCTGCGTTCTGTTGAACTCGGAGGCCAGCCAGTCGAGCAGCTCGGGATGTGAGGGCTTCTCCCCTTGCGCGCCGAAGTCCTCCGACGTTGCCACGAGGCCGCGTCCAAAAAGCTCCTGCCAGATGCGATTGACCGTGACGCGCCAGGTCAGCGGGTTGTCATCGGAGACCAGCCAGCGCCCCAAGTCGATGCGGTCGAGACGCCCGCCGGCGCGGGAGCCGTGAAGCCAATCGGGAACGCCGGGTTGCACTTCGATACCGAGGTCCTTATAGCTGCCCCGCAGCAACACATGCGTTTTTCGGGGATTCCTTTCGACGTGGATGGCCTGCGCTTCACTGAACGGCGGCAGGGACCTGTCCAGCGCATCGAGTCGTTCCCGCAGCGTAACGAAGTCCAGCTTTTCCCACTCGTCCTTGGTGAGAACGCGCTTGTATTCATAGATGAAGAATCGCGTCAGGCGCTTTTCCCACTTGACGCTGCGCACCGCGGGCGGCGTGCGGAGGATGGTTTCGCCGAGGTCGATGGCCGTGCGCAACTCGTCGAAGGTTATGTCCCAAGGCGCCGACTCGCCCGGGTTGTCAGCGTGATAGAGAAGCTTCTTTTCCCAAGGCGGTTTAAGATCGAAGACGCCGGCCTCGCGCAGCAATCTTTCACGCTCGCGCCGGTAATTCGAGAGCGCCTCGTAGTAAGGGCCGCGCTCGCCGGAGAGAGGCGCATCGATGTCGAGCTCTTCGGCGTCGTTGAAGAACGCGAACAACTCGTAGTACTGCTTCTGCGTGATGGGATCGTATTTGTGGTCGTGGCACTGGGCGCATCCGACGGTGAGCCCGAGCCAGACCGTCCCCACGGTATTCACGCGGTTGACGACCTGTTCGACACGCCATTCTTCCGGATCCGAGCCCCCTTCTGTGTTCGTGGGCGTATTGCGATGGAAGCCGGTGGCAACGTGCTGCTCCGTGGTGCGGTTCGGGAGCAGGTCGCCCGCCATCTGCTCGATCGTGAACCGATCGAAGGGCATGTCCGCATTGAGCGCATTGATGACCCAGTCGCGATAACGCCAGGCGTGCGGCCGCAAGGGGTCCCCGCGAAAACCGTGGCTGTCGGCGTAGCGGGCGAGGTCGAGCCAGTGGCGTCCCCACTTCTCGCCGTAGTGGGGCGAATCGAGCAACCGGTCAAGCAGGTTGCCGTAAGCGTTGGGGCTTGCATC
Source organism: Bryobacterales bacterium (assembly GCA_965204095.1). Lineage (GTDB taxonomy): Bacteria > Acidobacteriota > Terriglobia > Bryobacterales > UBA6623 > JAPPLB01. The sequence continues at coordinate 1,158,704 of OZ241991.1, forward strand.
GTTCAAGAAGGCATCGACTTCGGCGGGCGTGGGAGGCAGGCCGATCAGGTCGAGATGGGCGCGGCGAATCAGCGTGGTTTTCGCGGCTTCGGGCGAGGGAGCGATACCCCGCTCCTCCAGTCTTGCCAGAACGAACCGGTCGATCGGATTGCTGACCCACGAGGCATCCTTTACGACGGGTTTCTCAGGACGTTCGAGCGGCTGGAATGCCCAGTGCGCCGATGAGGCGGCGAGGAGACAGACCGCCGGCCCCAAGAGAACGGCTGAGGCCAGAAGCAACGCACTGTGACGTCTAACCTGCATTTCTTACCACCCTACCGCCGAAGCACGCAAGAAAAAAGCCGTGATTCGAAAAAAAGCCGTGATTCGTGTTTCGTGTTTCGTGAAAACCTCGGAATTCGGGCTGGCTTGCGCCGCGCGCCAAGCAATAGCCGTGTCTCGGGTCTCGTGTTGCGTGAAATCCTGAACGGCCCTGTTGCTGGTGCGGGTGGTGCGCGGACAGTTGCTCGGGGCGCTCCATGCCGCCCATGCCGCGCCATAGCCGCCCCATGCCGCGCCACAACGCGCAGGAAAGCAGCGCCCGGGCGGCGGTTTTACGTGATGCGACCCTTCCGCTCCCATGGCGACCCGAACGGCTGTCAAAGGCCTCGTTTCGTGTCTCTTGACTCGTTTCTCGTGACCCGTGAAAACCCGAATGGTCATGTTGCTGGTGCGGATGGTGCTCGGCCAGCGGCTCGGCGCGCCCCATGCCGCCCGTGCCGCGCCATAGCCGCTCCATGCCGCGCCACGACGAGCAGGAAAGAAGCGCCCGGGCGGCCCTTCTGCCCCCACCCGACTTGTCCCCGACGGGCGCGGATGGGGTTTTCGTTCCCAACAACGGCGTCATTACTCTCAACATAAACCGTCCTCCGGCCGAAAAAAAGACTGAAGGGCTTCAGTACCAACAGGTACCAAACGAGCCACGGGAAAGGCTGTGTTTCGGGTCTGAAAAAAGCCGTGTTTCGGGTCTCGTGTCTCGTGTTTCGTGAAAAACATAACGGCCGTGATTCGTGTCTCGTGATTCGTGTTTCGTAAAGGCCTTAAAATCAGTGGCTTGTGGCTAGTGAACGCCTGGGAAGCCCTGATTCGCGACTCTCACGGACTGCGCTTCGCCGCCTCCCTGTCCTGTTGCCTAGCAGGCCGGGGCAGAAAAAACAAGACTGAAGGGCTTCAGTACCAACAGGCACCAAACGAGCCACGGGAAAGGCCGTGTTTCGGGTCTGAAAAAAGCCGTGTTTCGTGTCTCGTGTCTCGTGTTTCGTGAAAACCTCGGAATTCGCGTTGGTTTGCGCCGCGCGCCAGGCTATAGCCGTGTCTCGGGTCTCGTGTTTCGTGAAAACCGTTGGCGGGGCCTGGTTCGATCCAGAAGAGCGGATCATGCAAGCGGGAAACATCCGGATGGGTGTCAAATCCGCTTGATCAGGGGGATGTTTCAGGTCAGTTCCTCCTCCAAGTTGCGGATGAACTTCTCAGAGTCCACCGCGATGTTCTCCGGGCCGTGGTCGAAGTTGAAGACCTCTAGCGACACCCAACCCCGATAGCGCTTGTCCTTGAGAGCTTGCAGGACTGGCTTGAAATCATAACTGCCGGTGCCGGGGTGGCGGCCGTCCATTTCATTGATGTGGACGTGCTTGATGTAGTTGTAGTGCTTCTTGACCGCTTCGTCGTGGGGGAGCGTTTCGGCGACCGCGTTGTGGGTGTCGAACATCGACTGCACGGCCGGGCTGCCGACCTGCTCGACAATCGCAACCGCCTCATCGAGGGTGTTCACCACATCGCAAAGATGCGGCGCCAGCGGCTCCATCAGGATCCGGACACCCCTCGCCTCGGCCTGGGGCGCGACCTCGGCCAGGCCCGCCGCGAGACGATCCGTCGCTTCTTCGCGGGTTGCGCCATCGACCGTGTTGCGCTGCTTGCTCGACCCGAAGATCATCAGCCCGTCGCCGCCAAAATCGGCGCACAGGTCGATCAGCCCTCGGAAATAGTCCCAGCTTCTGGTGCGCCTGCCTTCGTCCGGCGTCGTGACGTGCAGCCACGCGGGCGCTTTCAGGATGTTGTGGATCCCGACGCAGGCCACTCCTTCGGAGGCCATGATGCCGCGCATCTCCCTGCGCCGATCGGGGCTGAGTGAACAGGGATCATCGGAGAGCACGTGCGGGCCGATCTCGATGGCCTCGTATCCCGTGCGGACCGCTCCTTTGCAGGCTTCGGCGAACGACCAGCCGTCAAAGGTCTCATTGCAAATGGCCAGCCGGAAGCGGTACGGCTCGGCCGACGCAGTGTTTGTAGGGGGGGCGTCTTGCGAACAGGCCCACCCGGCGGTCATCGCCGCGGCGCCGTAGAGGATTTCTCTGCGTGTTGGCTTCATATGCTGGAGGTCCCCGGTTCGAGTCTGGGCGCGCCTACCGCTTGACTTACTTGTTTTCAGAACCTGTGTGCTTTGCCTCACGGTCCTTAAGGCGGCATCGTAAAGGAACCCTCAGAAAACCGGCCCTACCCGGCCAGCACTGTCAGTCGGAAGCGGATAGAGCGGGCCACCATGCGGTAATGGGGAATCTGCTTTCGCTCGACATAAGAATACAGCAGCGAGGGGCAGACACTCATGAATCGGGCGGCGGCCCTCACCGTCAACGGTGCCCTAGCCTGCATTTCTCACCACCCGACGGTCGAAGCACACCATACGACCGCCATGACTTCGCTTTTCCTTCGCAACGCTTGCTTGCCGTGCTCGACATACTGTCAAGTACGCCTGCGCGCGCCAAGCGGCTCGCGCCTTTTTCCTCCGCCCGGCTTGCGCCTAGTCCTGACGGCCCTCTCACGCACTTCGCCTCGCCACGTGGTGAGACATGCAGGCTAGCATCCGGCTCGCTGAACAGGATCGCCAGCAACGCCGAGCTATCGACAATCACTTAGGCAGGCCCCGGTCGTCATAGAGCAGATCGCCATGCTCCACCGCGGATGGCCCCGGCCCCAGCGACTCGGCGCAGCGCCTCCCGATGGCAAGCAACTCCTCGACGCGGGCATCCGCGTTACGCAGGCGCTTCTCACGCGCAAGGCGTTCGCGCAGGGCGACGGCAATCGCACCGGTCATGGTCTCGCCGGTCAGCCGCGCCAGTTCGCCGGCCAGCCGACAGGTCTCGTTGTTCTTGATGTTGAGACCCATGGTCACCTCTAACACCCCGTGGCAAAAGCCCCGCTGCATTCGAGCGGCGATGCATCCCGGCTGAGCCGCGTTGCTCCTCGGTCGAATATGTCCAATAGGCTCCCTCGTCGCGCCTTGTCAGCCGTGCGCCTTGCTGCTCTCCGTGCTACGCGGGGTTTCACCACGGACTGCCAAGGTAGAAGAAAGAACACACTCTCCACCCTACGCCATGCGGCGATCACTCGCAACGCCAATGATGAGCATGGCCAAGATAATCCGGAAGCACTCGCCCAACGGGACTGCCGGTTGTGCTGACCGGATCGGCCGCAAACTGGAACGCGATGTCTTTCCCCCGATCGGAGCGCGGCCGATTGCCGAGGCCGCGGCGCCGGATCTGTTGGCCGCCGTGCGCCGGATCGGACAACGCGGCACCTTGAGTGCCGCCATGACGCCCTTCAGACCTGTGGACGGGTGCGGCGTCATGCTTCGTCCTGCCGGCCAGCCGCCGACAGGACGAAGCACCTCACACGTCAGGGTCTGCGCCTGTTGCCGTCAGCTCGCACGGGCTGACAGCGATCGTCCGGGGAAAGGACTCCATACGTTGTCAGCGCCTCAGCGACCCGTCCGAACCTTGCGGAGCACCGGCTCTCGCCAAGACCTCACGACTACGCTCGAGATCGAAGCGGTCCAGGGTCATCACCTTGGTCCATGCCCCAATGAAGTCTTGCAGGAACTCTTCCTGCGCGTCGTCAGTTGCATAGAACTCGGCAACTGCGCGCAGCTCGGAGTTGGAACCAAAGATCAGGTCCACCGGAGTCGCTGTCCACTTGAGCTCGCCCGTGGCGCGGTCCCGGCCTTCGTAAACGCCCTCGGTGGACGACTTGGTCCATTGCGTCGACATGTCGACCAAGTTGACGAAGAAGTCGTTGCTCAGTGTGCCCGGACGGTCTGTGAACACGCCGTGAGCGGAGCCTCCAGCATTGCTGTTCATAGCTCGCATACCGCCGACCAGCGCCGTCATTTCAGGAATCGTCAGGTTCAGCAGAGCCGCCTTCTCGACCAGCATCTCCGCCGGAGACCGGGGGTTCGCGTTGGAGAAGTAGTTACGGAACGCATCCGCGGCCGGCTCGAGCCGGGCTACAGAGTCCACATCGGTCTGCTGCTGCGAGGCGTCCATGCGACCGGGTGCGAAGGGGACATCCACATCGACTCCGGCTCTTGCAGCCGCTTGCTCAATGGCGGCAGCACCGCCGAGAACGATCAGGTCGGCCAGAGAAACTCGCTTATCGCCTGATTGCGCGCTGTTGAAATCACTCCGGATCTGCTCCAGGGTTTTCAACACGCGGTCCAGTTCGACCGGATCGTTGACAGCCCAATCATTCTGGGGCGCGAGACGAATACGCGCCCCGTTGGCGCCACCGCGCATATCGGTCCCGCGGAAAGTGGATGCCGAGGCCCAGGCGGCCCTGACCAATTCAGGGATGGACAACCCGGAATCAAGAATCTCGGCTTTCAATTCGGCCGCATCCTCAGCATTGATCAAGGCGTGATCCACTTCGGGAATGGGGTCCTGCCATACGAATTTCCGGTCCGGCGCCAGATCACCGAGGTAACGCGAGGCCGGACCCATGTCGCGGTGAGTCAGCTTGAACCAGACCCGGGCGAAAGCGTCCTCGAACTCTTCCGGATTCTCGAGCCAGCGCAAAGTGATCTCACGATAGGCCGGGTCCACCTTCAGAGCAAGGTCGGTCGTCATCATCATCGGCGCATGCCGCCGCGAGGGATCGTGGGCATCCGGCACCAGATTCGATGCGGCGCCGCCAGCCGGCTTCCACTGGATCGCACCGGCGGGGCTTCGAGTCTGCGCCCACTCATAGGCGTACAGATTCTCGAGGTAGTTATGGGTCCAGGCTGCGGGGTTTACTGTCCATGCACCTTCCAGGCCGCTGGTGATCGTGTCGGCACCATGGCCGGAGCCGAAGCGGTTCCGCCACCCGAATCCCTGGGCCTCGATACTGTCTCCCTCCGGCTCGACACCGACGTAGCGGGAGGGATCAGAAGCGCCATGGGCCTTACCGAAGGTATGACCACCAGCAATCAGGGCTGCCGTCTCTTCGTCATTCATCCCCATGCGGCCGAAAGCCTCGCGTATGGCGTCCGCGGCAGCCTGCGGGTCCGGGGTCCCGCCCGGACCCTCGGGATTCACGTAGATCAGGCCCATCTGCGTCGCACCGAACGGATGGTCCAGTTCTCCGTCCTCATTGCGTCGATCGGCGGCGAGCCACTCGCCCTCCGGTCCCCAATTCACTTCATCAGGTTGCCAGGCATCGATACGACCGCCAGCGAAACCCAGGGTTTCGAAGCCCATCGAGTCCATGGCGACCGTGCCCGCGAGGATCATCAGGTCGGCCCAGGAAATCTTGCGGCCGTATTTCTTCTTGATCGGCCAGAGCAAACGGTGCGCCTTATCCAGGTTTGCGTTATCGGGCCAACTGTTGAGCGGCGCGAAGCGTTGCAGACCACCGTCCGAGCCACCACGGCCGTCGATGGTTCGATAGGTTCCGGCACTGTGCCAGGCCATACGGATAAAAAACGGCCCGTAGTGACCAAAGTCCGCCGGCCACCAGTCCTGCGAAGTCGTCATCAACTCTTCGAGATCGGCCGTCAGCGCATGCAGATCGAGACTTTCGAACTCCTCCGAATAGTTGAAGTCTTCGCCAAGGGGATTCGATCCCGGAGAGGCTTGGCGAAGTGGATCGAGGCTCAGCCGGTTAGGCCACCAATAATCATTGGTCGGCGCGCCGTCCTTGGCAACCGCCAGATTAAGCGGCAAGACCGGAGAGATCGCGATCGCGAGTAGGGCAATGACAGATATCGCTCGTTCAAACATTGAAGTCGGCTCCTTGAGAAAGATTCGAAAACCATGGAAGCGGCGTACACGCTCAAGAAGCGCGGTTTGGACGGCGCCAAACTCTTGGAGCGGGGCGGATTTCCGTGCCTTGGGCGTTTCATCGCTTTCCCGATCAGTCTGTGCTTCCGCGTACTGATCTGTCAAAGACATTGTTTCTATCTTCTGAATAGGATATTCCTATCAGTATGAAGACCTACAATTTCACCCTCAGACAGCTTCAATACGCCATTGCCGTGGCGGAAATGATGAGCTTTCGGCGCGCTGCGGAGCGCTGTAATGTTTCTCAGCCGTCCCTGAGCGCCCAAGTGGCGGAGATGGAGGCTGCGCTTTCCGTTTCTCTGTTCGAACGCGACCGGCGCGGCGTGTTGATCACCGCGGCGGGACGGGAACTGATTGCCCGAGCACGCCGCGTCCTCGTCGAAGCCGACGACCTCGCCGAAGCCGCAAACCGATTCATCGACCCCCTTGCCGGCACACTTCGGATCGGCGTGATTCCCACGGTTGGGCCTTATCTGCTTCCCCACGTTGTTCCTGCGTTGCGCAACACCTATCCACGCCTGAAGCTGATCTGGATCGAAGACAAGACCGATGCTCTTATCCGAGCCCTAAAACGAGGAGATCTTGCGGCGGCGCTGCTAGCCCTGGAGGCCGATCTGGACGATCTCGACCACCATACGATCGCCATCGATCCGTTCGTATTGGCGGTTCCATCGGGGCACGCACTCGGTCGCGGCGCCGGGCCGGTAACGCGGGACAAGTTGCGCGGTGAGCGTGTATTACTGCTCGACGACGGGCACTGCTTTCGCAATCAAGCGCTCGAGTACTGTTCGAGCAACAGGCTCGAAGAACTCGGTTTTCGCGCGACGAGCTTGCCCACGCTGACCCAGATGGTCTCCAGCGGCGCCGGCGTCACGCTGCTGCCAACGATCGCAGTACCCACGGAGACTCACCGTTCCCAACTATCGATTCGGACGCTTGAGCGTCCTGTCCCCTTCCGAACCATCGTGCTCGGATGGCGCCGACGGTCAGCGTTGGCCGATACGCTGCGGAAGGTGGCGGAAACCCTTCGAGTAACGGTGGAAAGGGATCGGGACATCCTCCGGGGGGTGCATGGCCCACTTGCAAAAGGCCGGAAACCTGTCCGCTTGGCAAGGCAAAACGAGTGAAGACCGTTCTCGACCGAACAAGCCACGGCAGACTCGCCATGAACACCTGTTCTCCCATCCCTGCAGGCATGTCCACATGGCTTCTCTTGCGTGCCCGGCCACAGGCTTATGGGACGGCTCACCAGATCAGCATCATCGGGGCGACGTCGATGATCGCCCCGGCCAGAGGCACCTTCGTCTCTTCGAAGAAGCGCTGGAGCCGCCGGAGCAACGCGTGCAGGGGTTCCCGGGCGACGGGCTTTACCAGGATCTGTTGGCGGCAGGTCCTGTTCAGCTTCTCCAGCGGGGTCGGCGACGGACCCAGGATTCGAACCGGCCGCGGACATTCGGCTTCCAGGAAATCGCCGACCCTCCGGGCCGGCCGGACCGCCCGGACCCCGATCTCAATGCAGATGTGGACCCAGGAAAGTGGGACCGGAGCGTCGAAGAATCCAGGATAGAGGAAGGAGCCAGGAGAAAACCGTGCAAGACAGCAGCCTGCTTCATAAGCGGAAGAGCTTCCTGGCGTTGTCGGCGTAGATCTTTTGCTTGTGGTCGGCGGGGAGCTGCAGCTCCTCGATGTTGGAGACGATGAGGTTCGGATCGACCCAGGGGTGGTCGCTGGCGTAGAGCAGGCGGTCCGGTCCGACGAAATCGTAGCCGTACTTGATGCCCAACGAAATGGGGGAAACGGCGTCGAGGTAGATTTGCCGCAAGTATTCGCTGGGCGGTTTGCTGATGTTCTCGGCGCCGCGCTTGAGAACCTGCGTCTGGTGGTCGATACGTCCGATCAAGTACGGCAGCGTGCCTCCGACATGCGGACACAGGAGCTTGAGCCGCGGCGTCTCGTCGAGAATCCCAGCAAGGATGATCCGCGCCAGGGCGATGGTCGTGTCGAACATCAATCCGAGACCCGCGATCATCGAGCGCCCCTTGACCGCTTCGTAGGTCGTCGGGTAGGCGGGATGCAGGAGAATCGGAACACCGATCTCTTCAGCCCTTCTGAACAAGGGCCGGAACTCGTCTTCGTCGGGAAACCGCCCGGCAAGGTTGGAGTAGAGCAGGATCCCGCGGAAGCCGAGTTTGTCGACACAGCGGTCCAACTCCTCGAGCGACTCATCCATGTGATAGAGCGGCAGCGTCGCAAGGCCGAAGAAGCGGCTTGGGTGGGCCTTGATGACTTCGCCGATAAAGTCGTGGGCCAGCCGGGCCACCTTGGGAGCATCCGCTCCGAAGCGCTCCGGTCCGGGATCGTTGATGCTGAGCGCCGTCGTTTGGATGCCGGCCTTATCCATGTCGGCGAGCTTGGCGTCGACATCCATGTGCTGCGGGCGAACGCGACGGTGCCACTCTCCGGTGATCGTGTAGTAGGTGTCGTCTTTCTTGTAGGCGCGCGGGACGGCGTCGCGCGTCATCATGAAGTCAAGGACCGGCGGCGGATACATGTGGCTCTGCACATCGATCCGAAACGGCTTCCCATCTTGAGGATCGGGCGCCGCCGGCGTCCCACAAGCGGCGGCGGCCGCGCCGGCTGCTGCGAGGAATTGACGCCGACTCGATACGTTGGATTTCCCGTTCATTGACAACCTCCTTGCAATCGCACGTTCAGCCCTCAACAACGGAGCGCTTGTGTTCCTCGAAACGACCGAGGAAGCGCCCCCAGCAGCCCGTGGCAAAAGTCACGCGGGCGGCGTTACGCGCCCCGTGGCCGATAGTGTAACGCCTGACCGTTCCAGGAACGTGGCGCCTCGCTCTCCGCGCGGCCAAGCGGAAGCGGCGCGTAACCCTTTGGGCGACGGACGTTTGCGGCCGTCGGCTTTGTCGTTCGTCGGAGGAGATCACCCGGATCGCCATCCTCCTCACTCCGCGCCGAGCGACCGCAGGAGCCCGCCGCGCCTTCCACGGGACTTTTGCCACGGGTTGCTATGCGGTCAATGGCCGCAGATATTCGTAACTTCGCCGTATCGCGTCTTCTACGGACATGACGCCTTCAAAGGCCTGATGCACCGTCACGTACCCGCGGTAGTCGATGCCGTGCAGGGTTTCGAATACCTCTTCGAAATCGCAGCCGCCCTCATCCCACAATCCGATGTGATCGACGCCCACATTGCCTTTGCCCCAAGTGCCGATCGCCGACTCGGCTTCGGGGTTGAGCCGGTGGTTCTGGACGTAGACGTTGAAGATGTAGTCCTGCACGGCGAGGATGCCGTTCCTGCCGTACTCTTCACCGGCTACAAACCAGTTGGCCGGTTCATAGATGATGCCGAAGTTGTCACGGCCGACTTTCCGGAGCACGTCCACCGAACCCCGGACCGTTTCGAACAGGCTCGAGTTGTGCGCCTGGTGGGCTAGGCGGATGTTGCGCTCGCGCGCTTCGTCCGAGGCCTTTTGCGCCCATGCGATGTCCTCTTCCTTCTTCATGCAGATACGGATCAAGTCCGCGTCGAAGGCTTCGGCGAGATCGAGATAGGGCGTGATGTTGCGCAAGCCGTCGGGGCCGTTCTCATCGTTCTGGGGCACGAAGAAATCACCCGTCACCATCGACACGACCATGCCGGCGTCGTGGATGGCCTTGCCGATGCGCTCGATCTCCTCGGGCGCGGTATGCGTGCCGGCCTGCGAGGCTCGCATGCAAAGCGCCTGATAACCGTTCTCTCGCGCGAGTCGGATGAGTTGATCGATTGTCAACGAGGCTTCGCGCTTGTTGTCGAACTTTTCGGCGACACGGACGGACATCGAGAGTTTCATGCGGGGCTCCGCCGAGGCCGCGGCGTCGCCGGATGCCGTTCCGGAATCCCGGGTATGGGATGAGCAGGCAGCCAGCGCAGCCCAACCGAGAGTTGCGCCCATGAGTTCGCGTCGAGTCGACTTGCTGTTCATTCCTACCTCCCGAAGGCCTAGCCTGCTTTGGAGCAAACTCAGGCCAACATCTTATGAACGATGTTTCCACCGACATCGGTCAAGCGGAAATCCCGGCCGAGGTGACGATACGTCAGCCGGGTGTGATCGAACCCGAGACAGTGCAGGATCGTCGCTTGCAGGTCGTGGATCACGATCTTGTCTTCAACAACGCTCAGTCCGACTTCGTCCGTCTTGCCGATCACCTGCCCGCCCTTGATGCCGCCGCCGGCCAGCCACATGCTGTAGCCCTTGGGATGGTGGTCGCGGCCGGCCTTCTCGACTTCCTCGGGACGCCGTATCTCGGCCATCGGCGTTCGGCCGAACTCGCCTCCCCAAACGACGAGCGTGCTGTCAAGCAGTCCACGCTGCTTCAAGTCGCGGATGAGCGCGGCCGCCGGTTTGTCGGTGATGCCGCAGTTCTTCTCGAGTCTCTTGTTGAGGTTGCTATGGTCGTCCCAACTGGCGTGGGCGAGCATCACGAAACGCACGCCGCGCTCGACCATGCGGCGGGCGAGCAGGCAATTCGTACCGTAGGGCTTCGTGAGCTCCTCGTCGATGCCGTACATTTCCCGGATGTGCGGCGGCTCATCGCTGAAATCAAGCAGGCCGGGGGCCGCGGCCTGCATGCGGAACGCCAGCTCGTACGACGCGATGCGGGAGGCGATTTCCCGGTCTCCCGTCGTCCGGTAGCGTTCTTCGTTGAGCGCCCGCAGGGCGTCGAGGTCGGCGCGCTGCATCTTACGGTCGACACCCCCGGGATTCGACAGATAGAGAATGGGGTCGCCGGAACCGCGAAAAACGACGCCCTGATAGGTCGAGGGCATGAAGCCGCTCGACCAGTTGCTGGCTCCGCCGCTCGTGCCGCGCCCCGAGCTGAGAACGACGAAACCGGGCAGGTCCCGCGACTCGCTTCCCAGCCCGTAGGTGACCCAGGAGCCCAGCGTCGGGCGGCCCATCAGCGTGTGTCCGCTCATCAGAAGCGACTGGCCGGGATGGTGATTGAAGGCGTCGCTGTACATCGAGCGAACCAGGCAAATGTCGTCGACCACCTCCGCCGTATGCGGCAACCAATCGCAGATTTCGATGCCGCTTTCGCCATGCCGCTTGAACACGCGCGGGCTGGCCATGACCTTGGCGCTCGGTTTGACGAAAGCCAGCTCTAGGTCTCTGGTGAGCGATTCCGGAAGCGGCTTGCCGTGCCACTTGCGCAGTCCGGGCTTGGGATCGAAGAGATCCATCTGGCTCGGGGCACCCGCCTGGAACAGGAAAATGACGTTCTTCGCCGGGGCTTCAAAGTGGGGCTTTCGGGGCGCGAGCGAGTTCGAAGTCCCGAGATCGGTTGCCGCCGTGCGGCCTTCCATCGAAAGCAGATGGGCGAGACTCGCCACGCCCAGACCGCCCAAGCAGCGGTCCAGAAAATCGCGGCGCGTCCGGATGCGATGAAAGTCGGCAAGTGTCATGCGGATTATTCCCTGGTGATGAACTCGTCGGTATTGAGCAGAACGCGGCTGAGGCCCACCCAGGCAGCGGCTTCCCGTTTGTCCACCCCGTCGATGCCGGCCGGGAAGAGCGAGGCGAGCCTGTCTTGGTTGCCCGCCAGTTCGGCCTTGCGCTGATCATAATAAGCCCTCAGGCCTTGTCTCTCCGTAGAGCCGGGGAGACGCGCCAGGCAAAGCCGATAGGCGTATTCGAGCCGATCGTCGAAGGATGAACCGGAACTTTCGATGAGAATTCGGGCCGCCAATGCGCGCGCGGCCTCGAAGAACACGGGGTCGTTGAGCAGATTCAACGCCTGGAGAGGGGTATTGGAACGCTCGCGCCGGCACTGGGTGACCCGCGTCTCGGGAGCGTCGAAGTTCATCAAGAAGGGATAGGGCACCGTCCTTTGCAAATGGACATAGAGACCGCGGCGGTACTTGCCGCGCCCCTCGCTCTCATTCCACTTGACACTGTTGGCGTAGGCGAGATCAGCCACACCCTGCGGCATCGCCGGGCGCACGCTGCGCCCCCCGATTTTCGGATAGAGCAATCCGCTCACCGCGAGCGCGCTGTCGCGAATCAACTCCGCCGGAAGGCGAACGCGCGTCTGGCGGGCCAGCAACCCGTTGTCCGGGTCCCGCTGCTGAAGTTCGGGGCGGACATCCGATGACTGGCGGTAGGTCGACGAAGTTACGATCCGCTTGTGCAGCTTCTTGAGACTCCACCCTTGCTCCATGAACTCGACAGCCAACCAGTCCAGCAGTTGGGGATGGGTCGGCCGCTCGCCCCGCGTGCCGAAATCCTCGGAGGTGAGCACCAAACCACGTCCGAAATACTCTTGCCAGATCCGATTGACGGTCACGCGGGCCGTGAGCGGGTTCCCGCGCGAGACCAGCCAGCGCGCCAGATCGACTCGCGTGGCTTGCGCCCCGGCCCGCAAGGGAGGAAGAAAGCCGGGCGTGTCCGGGGCAATCCGCGACCCGGCGCGGTCCCACTGTCCTCGCAGGTGAACGTGCGTCGGGCGGGGCTGTTCGCTCCGGCGCACCGTCATGGCCCGGCTTACGTCGGGAAACTCCTTGTCCAGCTCGTCGAGCTTGCCGTCCAGCTCCTTGAACCGCAGTTCCTCGTAACGTTTCTCGGGGATGACTCGATGGTAGTTCCGGATGAAGAACCGGGTCAGCCCGTACTGCTCCCGCTCGGTGCGGTTCTCAGGGGGCGTGTGCAGAATCCGGTGACCATGGTCCAGGACCAGAGGCAGGATGTCGTAGCTGAGGTCCCAGTCGGTCCAAACGCCGGGCTGTTTGGCGGCTTCGAGCAGCTTGGCTTCCCAAGGCTTCTGCAACTCGGGGACGTCGTGCTCGGCAAGCATCCTGGAGCGCTTGGCGAGATAGCCCGGCCGCTTGCGGAAATACGGCCCCCATTCGCCGGCCAGCGGGGCATCGATGTCGACCTCGTCGACGGAATTGAAGAAGGCGTAAAGACGGTAATAGTCCCTCTGCGATATCGGGTCGTACTTGTGGTCGTGACACTGGGCGCATTCGACGCTCAGGCCGAGCCATACCGTCGCCACGGTGTTCGTGCGGTCGATCGTTTCCTCGAAGCGGGTCTGTTCGAGATTGATTCCGCCCTCGCGGTTCTTGAGGGTGTTGCGGTGGAAGCCCGTGGCGACGCGCGACTCCACCGAACCGTCCTCGATCAGATCGCCGGCAATCTGTTCGAGGGTAAACCGATCGAACGCCATGTCATGGTTCAACGCGTCAATGACCCAATGGCGGTAGCGCCAGGCGTGCGGACGGGACAGGTCTTTTTCATAGCCGTCGCTGTCGGCGTAGCGGGCCTGATCGAGCCAATGCCTGGCCCACTTCTCGCCGTAATGCCGCGAGTCCAGCAAGCGATCCACCAGCTTTTCGTAGGCGTCCGGACGATTATCGAGAAGAAAGCGCTCGACCTCCACGGGCGCGGGCGGAAGACCGGTCAGGTCGAGGCTGAGCCGGCGGACCAACGCGGCCTTGCCGGCGGCCGGAGAAGGCTTGACGCCTTCGGCATCGAGATTTGCGAGCACGAAACGATCGATGGGATTGCGGACCCACTGCGGGTTGCCTACCCGCGGAAGGCGAGGGCGGGCCACCGGCTGAAAGCTCCAATGCCGCGACTTCGAGGCTTCCATTCCGGTGGCTGCCGTGTGTGCGGCGTCCGGCCATGAAATGCCCTGGTCGATCCAAGCCCGCAGCAAGCCGACCTCCCCGGCTGTGAGCCGCTCGCCGACCGGCGGCATCACGACCTTGCTATCGGAGCCCGCCACCAGTTGGATCAAGCGGCTTTCGCCGCTCTTGCCCGATACCATCGCCGGCCCGGAGTATCCTCCGCGCAGAGCGTCCGTCTTGCGATCGAGCCGCAGACCGTTGATCTGTTGACCTTCGCCGTGGCACAGATAACACCGCGCGCTCAGCAGAGGTTCGATGTCGGTCCGATAGTCAACCGTTGCGGCTGCCGGAGGGGGGAGGGGCGATCCGGCTTGAGGGCTTTGGGCCGAGAGCGGAAGAAGCGCGAAGCAGATGAAACCAAAGAGGATCGGTAAGCAGAAGAGCCGCCGGGAACTCAAACGAGCTTCCTGCATATTTCCCTCCCGACCATCTCCCATCCCACCTTATCATCCGGAGCCGCGTCCCGCGATAGGACAGTCTTTCGCGGATCGCCTCGCGGGTCATCCGGTCCACCGCTCTGACAGGTCTTGAGAACGTCCGCAACATCGCCGGCATCACTGCAAGCAGACCTCGCGGCATCGGAGAAGCCTGATACCATACGGCTTGTTGGCACCGTTGCCGTACTCAAGAGGGCACGGCGGCAAGGTTCGCGAGATAGCGCCGCATCGGGAATAACGGGAGTTCCGCCGGACCGCTTGGGAATTGAAGTTCCCGGTCGCCAGCGCCTACGGATCATAGGACGCTCGCATGCAGCGAAGACGCTTTGTTTCCGGCCTGGCCGCAGGCGCGGCCGTCCCGGCCGGCGCGCAGTTTCCTCCCCACGAAGCACAAGGCCTCCGGCTCTCGGTCACGTGCGACATGTTTCGCGGCCCCGACGCGCGGCTGCCGTTCGACAATCCCGGACGCACCGATCCTCGACCGCAGCCGGTCCGGAAGTATGCACCGGAACAAGCGCTGGCGCTCACTCACGCGAGCGGCTACCAGGGATTCGAAATGTTCAACTGGCGGGACCCGGCGGAGAGAGCCGCCTACCGAGCGGCGCAGAAGAAGTACGGTCTCGAGTGCGTGTGCATCTTCGCGAACAAAGGCGTGCGAACGCCCGGTTGCAGTCTGGTCGATCCCGCGGAGCACGAGGGCTTCGTCGAAGAGATCAAGAAGGCAACGGCGGCCGCGAAGGAGTTCGGCGCCAAACGTCTCGTCGTCTTGAGCGGCATGATCCGCGAAGGGGTCCCACGGCGCGAGCAGTTCGATGCCTGCGTGGCCGGTCTTCGAGCCGCCGTTCCCTGGTTGGAAAACAGCGGCATGACGTTCGTCATGGAACCGATCAACTCCCTCGTCACGCGGCCCGACTTCTTCCTGGACACGGCCAGCGAAGGCTTCGCCATCCTCGAGCGCGTCGGCAGCCCCAACGTCAAGCTGCTGTTCGACATCTACCACGTCCAAGTCCAAGAGGGGAACCTGATCCCGCTCATTCGAGACAACATCGACCTGATCGGGCATTTTCACATCGGCGACCACCCGGGACGCCATCAGCCCGGCACGGGTGAGATCCACTACCGCAATGTTCTCCGGGCGATTCACGATCTCGAACAAGCCGGCAAGTTCTCAGGGTTCGCCTCGATCGAGTATCATCCGACCGTACCGCTCGACCAGACGATGGAAGAGGTTCGGCGTCTCGCCAACTTCAGTTGAAGATCTGAACAGAGCTTGGAGGAACACGGAGGAGAAACCACGTCAATGGTCTTGACTTCGGATATATACTAGAGGGTCTATACTAGAGTATATACTTGCATCCCATGAAACGAGACCGCGCCAAGCTGTTCCAGAACGGCGGAAGCCAGGCAGTGCGGCTGCCGAAGGACTGCCGCTTTCCCGAGCAGCGGGAAGTCCTGGTGAGGCGGGAAGGGCGGCGAGTGATCCTCGAACCGGCGGATGAGTGGCCGGACGAGTTCCGCGCCTGTCTGGGCGCCTGGTCCGAGGAAATCCCGCGCCCACCGCAACACCCGATCGGCCGCCTTCGAGATCCTCTGGCCTGATGCTCAAGTACATGCTCGGTACCGACACGGTGAGCTTCGCATTGCGGGGCCTCGGCAATGCCGCAACACGCCTGCTGGAGCACCCGCCGTCGGAAGTTTGCATCAGTTCCATCACCCTCGGGGAATTGCGCTTTGGAGCCGAGGCGCGACGGTCCCGCAAGCTGCATCGGCTGATCGATACGTTCGTCGTTTCCGTAACCGTAATCCCGTTCGACCAGTCCGCAGCAGATCGCTTTGGGCCGGTTGCCCACGCTTTGGGCCGGCGCGGCGAACCCATCGGCTCGTTCGACACGCTCATGGCAGCCCACGCCCTATCGCGAGAACTGACGTTTGTCACCAACAATTCCAAGCACTTCCAGCGAGTGAGGGGTTTGAAGACGGAAAACTGGGTTTGATTTGCGACGATGGGATAGGTGCGGCGTCCCGCCAACTTCAACTGAAGATCCGAACGTCCGCGCAGAGCGAGCCTGCATTTCTCACCACCCGACGGCTGAAGCACGCGATACGACCGCCAGGACTTCGTTGCGCTTGCTTGCCGTGCTCAACGTACCGTCAAGTACGCCTGCGCGCGCCAAGCGGCTCGCGCCTCGCCCTGACGGCCCTCTCACGCACTTCATCTCGCCACGTGGTGAGAAATACAGGCTAGCCTGGAAGAACACGGAGGAGAAGAAGAAACCATGTCAAAGGTCTTGATCACCGTCGGCGACGCCGCTGAAGCAATGGACACGCTGTACCCGGTCTATCGGGTGCAAGAGGACGGTTTCGAAGTCGTCATCGCCGGCCCGGAAGCGCGGATCTATCCGCTGGTCATGCATGAGATTCCGCCCGGCTGGGACATTACCCGCGAGAGCCCCAGCTACCACCTGGAAGCAAACATCGCCTTCCGCGACGTGGAGCCGAAGGAGTACAGCGGCATCTTCCTCACCGGCGGACGCGCTCCCGAGTACCTGCGCTACGACCAGGACCTGATGCGCATCGTGCGCCACTTCTTCAATGCCGACAAGCCCGTCTGTTCGGTCTGCCACGGAGCGGAGATCGTCGCGGCGGCCAATGTCATCCGGGGCAAGCGGATGGCGACAATCCCAAAGTGCAGACTCGACATCGAACTGTGCGGCGCCACATTCATCGACGAGGGCTGCGTCCGCGACGGCAACATGGTCACCGGCCGCGGCTGGTTTGACCAACACCTCTACATGCCCGAATTCATGAAGATGCTGAAGGAACAGGCCGCCCGGGAATCCGAACCGGAACTCTCAGCCACGGCATAGGCCTATATCCGCTTTCGCATGGAGCGCGCTACTCAACGCGGCCCGACTCGACCGCAGGGAACCTTCTACGGCTGGTATATCGCGGCGTCGTGCTTCTTCATCCTGGCCTTCACGGTAGGCATCCCGTTGTATGCCATGCCGTTCTATTACGACTATTTCATCGAGGCGTTCGGGTGGAGCCGTGGATCAACGACCGGCGGGATGGCTTTCGCTACGGTCCTGATCCTGCCGATCGCGGGCCTGTTCGTGCATCGATTCAGCACCCGAAAGCTGATCATCTTCGGGATGATTCTGTGGGTCGCCGCGCTGAACGCCTTCGGGCTCATGGGCGGCAGTCTCGTTCTCTACTATGCGATCTGGTGCGTTGTACAGACAGCCTACGTCAGCGCCGGGCCGATCCCGAATCAGGTCATCCTTTCGCAGTGGTTCCATCGCAAGCGAGGCACGGCGATGGGCATCGCCTACCTCGGACTCGGCATGGGAGGCGCGGTCTCCCAGAAGTTCATCGCCCTTCCCTTGATCCAGCGCTACGGGT
Organism: Bryobacterales bacterium; assembly: GCA_965204095.1. Lineage (GTDB taxonomy): Bacteria > Acidobacteriota > Terriglobia > Bryobacterales > UBA6623 > JAPPLB01. The sequence goes on from OZ241991.1 coordinate 1,176,364, forward strand.
GGCAGGCCGCGCTCCGCATCTCCGGATTCCTGACGCTGGTGCTGCTTCCCCTTCTGATCTTCGTCGTCCGTGACCGCCCCCAGGAGAAGGGGTTGCATCCGGACGGGGACGCCATCGAACCACCGGAAGTCCGCACGGAGCCGCTGAGCTTCGGCCACCTGTTGCGACAGCGCAGTTTCTGGCTGCTCGCCTTCGGCAGTTTCTGCAGCTTGGGCGCTATCGGGTCGGTGACGCAGCACCTCAAGCTGATGTTCCTTGACAAAGGCCTCGCTGAAGCGACGGTGGCCGATACAACGTTCTTGCTGCTGATCTTCAGCAATCTCGGGCGCATCGGAATGGGCTGGCTGGCGGACCGCTTCCCAAAGAAGCTCGTGATGGTGGCGGCGTACTTGTTCGTCGGCCTGCCCTTGCCGATGCTGTTCTTCGCCGACCAACCCGGTATCCCGTGGATCTTCGCCATGATCTACGGCTTCGGCCTGGGAGCGGACTTCATGATGATCCCGCTGATGGCGGCAGAGCTGTTCGGGGCCAACTCGCTGGCTCGGGTGATGGGCATCATTCTGCCGGTCGACTCCATTGGCCTGACGCTCTTCCCCTTCGTGTTGGGCGTGATGCACGATCAACTGGGCAACTACAACGCGGCGTTGCTGATGATCTCCGCACTCGCGCTGATTGGCGCAGCGGCCGTTTCGTTGCTGCCGAAAAAGTCACCGGCAGCGGCGGCGGCTCTCTCCGAATCCACCGAGCCGGATTGAGCTTGGAGAAGGGCTCATCACTGCCGGAGCGGCGTGATCACGATGTTCCGGAATTCTACCGGTCCGTGATCGCCCTGAAGCAGAATCGGCCCGGGCGCGCTTTCGCGCGAATCGATCGCCATGGCGGTCAGTCCGTCGACGCGTCTCTTGTCGATGAGCGTCTCGCCGTTCAGCACCACGGTCAGGTCACGGCCAATGAACGTGATGTCGAACGCCTGCCACTCGCCGGGGGCTTTAGTCGCGTTGACTTGCGGCGTGATCCGGCTGTAGAGCGCTCCGTTGCCGTGGATGCTTGGCGATTTTTCGTGATCGTCGTAAAGCTGAACCTCGTAACGACCCCGAAGTCCGATGCCGCTGTTTCCGTTTTCCTGAAGCAGATACTCGACGTGCAGGCGGAAGTTCCAGAACGTTTCGCGGGTCGCAAGGGTGTTCGCGGAGCCGATGTTGTGAAGGACGCCGTCTGTCGCGCTCCACTCTCCGTCTTTGCCCTCATCCAGATCACGCCATAGGGAAAGGTGGCTATCGCTCCCGAACAACACGACCGGATCCCCGTCGCGCCAGCTCCCGTCATCGTGGTCTTCGATGACTTCCGGACGCCGCCCGATCCATTCCCATGTTCGGCCATTCCGAGTCGTCGAGCCGCGTAGTCCTTCCCCAACGACGCGAGCCGTTGTGTCCGCCCGCACCTTCCGCCCTCCGTCAAACGTTCGCTCCACCATGAATCGCAATTCGCCGTCTACGATCTGCGACTCGAGAAACGGCTGTGTCCTGCCGCCGGCGGCCCCGGTCAGGAATCCGGCAAGCACATCCGTGCCTGCCCCAGTGATTTCGAGCGCCATCGGTTCATGGGCTCCGTCAACAGCGTCGAGCACCCACTCGCCATTGAAGCGCGCGGTATCCAAGCGGCTGTCCACCGACCCTCGTTCAGACGAGCAACCGATCGACAGCACGCACACCAGGGAAAAAACAACCGTTGCTTTCAACATGGGGCTCCTTAACAGGGATGGCAATGCGGCCATCGAGATAGCATTCCCTCGCGATTGTAAAGCTTAGGCGCCTACACTTTGGATTTCTGGCGCACACCCTTGCCGTGCTACGGCTCTGCGGAAGCGAATTGTTCGTGACGAGCCTCCTCACTGCGGTGATGCATCCGAACACTGTCTTCACCCACATGGATGATCAGGCTGCCTGAACCATCGGCGAGCCGCAGAATGCTCCGGGCCAGCCTGCATTTCTCACCACCCGACGGCCGAAGCACGCGATACGGCCGCCAGGACTTCGTTGCGCTTGCTTGCCGTGCTCAACGTACTGTTCAAGTACGCCTGCGCGCGCCAAGCGGCTCGCGCCTCACCCTGACGGCCCTCTCACCCACTTCGCCTCGCCGCGTGGTGAGACATGCAGGCTAGTTCAACCATTTCGGGAAGGAGTGCGGCTTGTCAACACCTTTCGTTACAGCGCAGGCGAAGACGGGAAAAGAGCGGCGCGAACAGAGATGCACCATGCTGGCCCGGCGTGCGGTGATTCGGCAACCGCGATAGACTAGCTTCGAACCATGAAGAGTCCGAGCCAGGCGCTCCTTGTCTCCGTCTCGATGTTGACAGCGGCGACAGCCGGGGCGCAAGGCCCTGAGGAAGTCGAAACGGCGGCTCTGGAACTGATCCAGAACAAGTGCTTCGTTTGCCACAACACCGAAGCCAGGACGTCCGGACTCGACCTCACCACCCTTGACGGCGCCTTGGCCGGCGGAGCGCACGGCCCAGCGCTCGTCCCCGGCGACGCCGATCAAAGTCCTCTCTATGGCAAGATCGCGGCGGGCGAGATGCCTCTTGGCAACCCTTTGCCCAGCAAGGAGCACGACATCGTTCGCCGCTGGATCAACGCGGGGGCACCGTGGACACGTGCGTTAACACAAGGAGAAAAGCGTTCACGGGCCGGCTCCGATTGGTGGTCGTTGCAACCACTCAGCGAGTCCGATCCCCCTGCGATCCAAAACGCGCCGGAAGGCTGGCAGTCACCCATCGACCGCTTCATCCATGCGGAGATGGAGCAGAAGGGGCTTGCGCCCTCGCCGCCCGCCGACCGTGCCACGCTCATCCGCCGGGCCAGCTTCGACCTGACCGGGCTACCGCCGACGCCGGAAGAGATAGACGCCTTCGTCAACGACCCGAGCGACAACGCCTATGAACGCCTTCTCGACCGGCTGCTCGCCTCGAAGCACTACGGCGAGCGCTGGGGCCGGCACTGGTTGGACGTCGTTCGCTTCGGTGAAAGCCACGGATACGAGCAGAACCACTTGCGCAACAATGCCTGGCCCTTTCGCGATTACGTCATCCGGTCGTTCAACAGCGACAAGCCGTTCGACCAGATGGTTCTCGAACACCTCGCGGGCGATCAGGTCGCCGCCGGCAACCCGGATGTCGAGGTCGCGACGGCTTTTCTGGTCGCCGGCCCACACGACACCGTTGGCATTGACAACATCGAAGGGCAGCTCCAGAAGCGCGCCAACGATCTGAACGACATCATCACGGCGACCTCCGGAGCGTTTCTCGGTCTGACCGTCCACTGCGCGCGCTGCCACGATCACAAGTTCGACCCGATTCAACAGGCCGATTACTACCGCATGCAATCGATCTTCGAAGGGGTGCACTTCGACCAGCGCGCCGTCGCAAAGACGGAACAGATCCAGCAGCGCGAGCGCCTCACCCGCCCCATCGAGGAAGCGTTGGAGCACACCGACAAGAAGCTTCAAGCCATCGCTGAGCAAGCCGAGCCTCTGATCGAGCGGCAAAAGCCATCGATCGTCGCGAGGTATCGGCCGCCGGTCGACGCAAAAGGAACCGAAGAGGCATTCGAACCGGTCAAAGCACGTTTCGTTCGGATGCGGATCAGCGGCACGTACCGCGGCACGCCACGCCTGGATGAAGTCGAGGTTTGGACCAGCGGGCCCAAACCACGCAACGCCGCCCTGGCGTCGGCCGGAGGCAAGGCCTCCGCTGCCTCGACACGCAAGGCCGATGACGATCCCAATGCGTACTCCGTTGATCACGTGATCGACGGCGATTTCGCCAAGCGTTGGATATCGAATGACCCCGACCGCGGCGAAGTAACGGTCGAATTGGCCCGGCCGGAGACGATCTCGCGCATCTTCTGGTCGCGTGACCGGCTGGGCGGGTTTCAGAAAACATTCCTCAGCGGTGTTCCCATGGAGTATGTCGTTGAAACGTCTCTCGACGGGAAGAGCTGGCGGAAAGACGCCGATACCGAAGACCGTCTGCCCTACACCGAGGCGGAACAGGACGAACTCATCTTGATGACGGTTCTTGATGCCGACGGCAAGAAGCGACGGCAATCACTTCTGCAACGTAAGAAGAAACTGCAAGCCGAACTGGATGCCATCCCGAAGTTGCCGACCGTCTACGCCGGCAGGTTCGAGCAACCGGAAGACCCGACCCGCTTGTTCAGGCGCGGCAATCCGATGAACAAGGGGGAAGCGATAGCGCCGGGCGGTCTCAGCACGCTGGAGAACATCTTTCCGCGCTTCGAACTCGGTTTGGAGGCGCCTGAAGGCGAACGGCGGTTGGCGCTTGCAAGGTGGATCACAGACGACCGAAACCCTCTCACGCCGCGCGTACTGGCGAACCGCGTCTGGCACTACCACTTCGGCCGGGGGTTGGCAGGCACCCCGAGCGACTTCGGCTACAACGGCGAGCGGCCTACTCACCCGGAACTGCTCGACTGGCTTGCCCAACGTGTACTGACCTACGGATGGCGTCTCAAGCCGCTGCACAAAGAGATCATGATGTCAGCCGCCTACCGGCAATCGAGCCTTTATGACATCGATGCGGCCAACATCGATCGTGAAGCACGCTACCTGTGGCGATTTCCGCCTCGACGGCTCGAAGCCGAGGCGATTCGAGATGCGATCCTGGCGGTGTCGGGCAAGCTCGACCCGACGATGGGCGGGCCGGGCTTTCGCTTATACAAGTACACCGTGGACAACGTCGCCACGTACTATCCGCGGCAGGAGTTCGACGAGGCCACGTTCCGGCGCTCGGTCTACCATCAGGCAGCGCGGTCGGTAAAAGTCGATCTACTGGGCCAATACGACTGCCCCGACTCAGCCCTGCCCGCGCCCAAGCGTGAAGTCAGCACATCGCCGCTGCAAGCACTGAGCCTACTCAACAACCCGTTCATGCTTCAGCAAGCCGTGTTTTTCGCCGAGCGTCTGACCGGCGAGGCTCGTGAACCCCACGACCAGGTCAATCGAGCCTACCGGCTTGCCCTCGGGCGCGCTCCCACTCCGGAGGAACAAGCCGCCGCCGTCGATCTGATCGGTCAACAGGGGTTGCCGATCTTCTGCCGCGCCATCTTCAACGCCAACGAGTTTCTCTATGTTATGTAGGCATTGCGTGAGCCGCAGACAGTTCCTGGGTGACGTCGGTCAAGGGTTGGCAGGCATTGCGCTGGCTCAATTGCTCGGGGCCGGGACACTGAGCGCCGCCCAGAACCGAACGCACTACCCCGCCAAGGCGAAACGAATCTTGCAGATCTTCTGTCCTGGCGGATGCTCGCATATCGATACGTTCGAGCATAAACCAGCACTTGAGAAATGGCATGGCAAACCGTTGCCCGGCGCAGAGTCGTTCGTCTCGTTTCAGGGCAAGAACGGGAACTTGATGAAGAGCCCTTGGACGTTCGTTCCAGGCGGAGAAAGCGGCAAGAAGATCAGCGAGCTATTGCCGCATCTGGGCAAGCTGGCGGACGACATGGCGTTCATTCACTCGATGACCTCCAAGACCAACACGCACGGCCCGGCCTGCGTGATGATGAACACCGGGTTCGTTGTCGAGGGATTCCCGAGCGCCGGCGCCTGGACAAGCTACGCTCTGGGCTCGGAAAACGACAACCTGCCGACTTATGTCACCATCCCCGATGTCCGCGGCATTCCGCCCGCCGGCCCGGCGAATTGGGGCGCCGGTTTTCTGCCCGCCGAGCACCAGGCGATCGTGTTCAACGCCGCCGAGGGCATCCGCAACCTGGAGCGTCCGGCGTCAGTCAGCGCCGAGGCGGAGGAGGCCACACGCAAGTTCCTCGGCCTGATGAATCGCCGTCATGCCGAAGCGCACCCAGGGAATCCCGAGCTGACAGCACGCATCGCCTCCTACGAGCTGGCGGCCCGCATGCAACTTTCCGCGCCCGAGGCCGCCGACTTATCCCAGGAGACCGCCGCCACACACCGCCTCTACGGCACTGAGGATCCGAATCCTCTACTGGCTGCGTATGCGCGCAATTGCCTGCTCGCCCGGCGCTTGATCGAGCGCGATGTTCGATACGTGACGCTCTATTGCGGGTCGCGCGCCTCGGGGGTCGACGGACTGCTCAACTGGGACGCGCACAAGACTCTGCAGGCCGACTACGAGCGCCACTGTCCCATTCTCGACCGGCCCACCGCGGGACTCATCAAGGACCTTCGCTCACGGGGACTGCTCGACGACACACTGGTGCTATGGACCACCGAGTTCGGCCGCATGCCCACCCATCAGGACGGCACCCTCGGCCGCGACCACAACCCCGACGGCTTCACCGTGTGGATGCTTGGGGCCGGCGTCAAGGGCGGCGTAAGCTACGGCGCAACCGACGAGTTCGGACGAAAGGCCGTCGAAAACGTATCAACCATCTACGACTTCTACGCCACGGTGCTGCACCTGCTCGGGCTCGACCACCAACAGCTCACCTACTACCACAATGGAATCGAGCGGCGCCTGACCGACGTTCACGGACACGTCATTCAAGAAATCGTCGACACGCCGGCATAGATCGATGAGTAACCACTAACCTGCATTTCTCACCACCCGACGGCCGAAGCACGCGAAAAAAGGCCGTGATTCGTGTTTCGTGAAAAACCTTAAAGGCAGTGCTGCGCGCGCCTTTTTCCTCCGCCCGGCTCGCGCCTCGTCCTGACGGCCCTCTCACCCACTTCGACTCGCCACGTGGTGAGAAATGCAGGATAACGAATCGGATCAAACACCCTTCGGCGTGCTCCAGTGAGGCCGATACGTGCGCTTGACGTGCAAGTTCGCTTCAGCGTCGCCGATGGCGGTTTCCGATTCAGCGTCAAAACGAAACGTGCGGCCGGTGCGCGCCACGATGTTCGCAAGATGGCAGAGCAAGCCTGACAGGTGGCCGATACCGATATCCGCATTGGGGTGCTTGCGCGTGCGGACGGAATCGATGAAGTTGCGCATGTGTTCGTCACGCTCATCGTCGGCATCGTCGTACTCGACAAGCTCGCCGTCGCTGTCGAAGGCCTTGAAGCCCCAGCGGCGGTCCCAGCGGCCGATGTCGACTCGACCCTTGTCGCCGTAGACCGCAACGCCATTGCTCTGGTCGTCCTGGCCGTACGGATTCCAGATCCGCATCTCCCAAATCAGGGCCTTGTCGCCGTAGTCAAACGTGACGTTCATCGTGTCGGGAGTCTGCTGGTCGTCGTTGAAATAGACCTTGCGGCCCATGCCGCTGATGATCTTCGGGTAGTTCTCACCGAGCGCCCAGCGCGCGATGTCGAGTTGATGCGCACCGTCGTTGCCGGCATCGCCCGTGCCGAAGTGCCAGTGCCAATGCCACTTGTAGTGGAAGCGGTTCTCGTTGAAGGGAATCCATGGAGCCGGACCCAACCAGGTGTCGTAATCGAGGCCTTCCGGCACAGGGGAGTCTTCCTTGTGCCCGATGTCGTCCCGCATCTGGACATTCCAGGCCTTTGCCATGAGGACCTTGCCGATTTTGCCCGAGTTGGCGTATTCGATGCCGCGGATGGTCGACCCACGGCTACGCGCTTGCGTACCGACCTGCACGATCCGCTTGTTCGAGCGAGCCGCCTGGACCATGAGGCGTCCTTCGCGAATGTTGTGCGAGGCGGGCTTCTCGACATAGACGTCCTTGCCGGCGTTGCAGCCAAGAATGGTGGCCGGAGCGTGCCAATGGTCGGGAGTCGCGATCACGACCGCATCGACTTCGGGGTCATCGAAGAGATGCCTCATGTCGTTCGTCTCTTTCGGCTTCTTCGCTCCCGCCTTGGCCACTTCCGCCTGGGTGCGCTCAAGAGATGCCTGGTCGGCGTCGCAGAGATGCACGACGTTCGCGTCTTCAATTCCCAGGAAGGTGCGCGTGAGGCCACGTCCGCGACCGCCTACACCGATCATTCCCAGATTGACCTTGTCATTTGCCGCAACCGCCTTGCCAGCTGCTGCGCTGGCGAGTGCGGCGCCAATGAAGTATCGCCTGTTCATATAACCCCCCTGCTGCCGTTCTTTAGTTATGGTCGGAACCATCCCCTCGGCCGGCCTACACTGCTGGCCGGCAGTCGGGTATCAGACCTCTACATCCCGGAAGCGGAAATCAGCGCTTCCTGCACCATCAAATCCTCGTGCGGCGTCACCGCGATCGGCTTTTCGCCGCGCACGGCCGCCGCCAACTCGACAAACTCGTCCTTGTACCTTTTGTATACCGGCAACTCGACTTTCTGAGCACCCTTCGCGTACGGCCCCGCCGCTTCAGTCAGATCCATCACGAGTTCGGGCGGCTCGATCGGCCGCAACGTCGCCGTCCCCTTTGTACCGTGGATGATGAAACTCCGGTAGCGTGACGTAAAGTGCAAAGTCGCGCCGATGACCAGTCCCAGCGCCCCCGGGAATTCGAAGACGGCGATCGTGTTGTCGGCGAGGTTGTCTCCCTTGTCTCCATGATTCTTGAGAAACGGTGTGACACGGTCCGGGCGACCCATCAGCCTAATCAGCGGATCAACCACATGCCCGCCGAGTTCAAACATCTGACCACCGCGAAACTCGGCCCACGCTGCACGTCGGTCATCGGAAAGCCGCTTATGGATCGTGGCCTGCACCAGGTAGACCTTCCCCAGCCATCCTTGCCTCGCCGCGTCCAACATACGATTGATGCCCGGATGGTGGCGCCACATGTAGCCCATCTGCACGGCGAGCTTCTTGCGCTGTGCGGCATCAAGCACTGACCGCAATGACTCCACGTCGGTCGCCGGAGGTTTTTCGATGTGGACATGCTTGCCCGCATCAATGACCATCGAGGCGTGGCGAATATGGTCGCGCACCGGACTCTCCACCGCTATGGCATCAATCGACGGATCGCCCAGCATATCGTCCAGGGCCATCATCCGCACTCCCTTGGATTCGTACCTTGCGCGGACCTCCGGGGCATCCTCCACCATTCCGACGAGTTCGTAGTCCGAGTTCGCCAGCACGACGTCGACTTTCCCGCCGGCGTGGGAGTGGCTGCCACCGAGAAACCCGATTCGTACACGGCCGCCGCCCGTTCGAGCAGGCATCAGCGGCGCTGCCCCCGCACCCATCAGAAAGCCTCTGCGATCCATAGCAGATATCTCCTCGTCTCGTGAACGAAAACCATGCCTGTCACGAAATCTCCGAGCCGCGTCTCGATGTCGTCCGGCAGCGTCTTGCCCTGATGGATCCCCCCTCGATAGCGGAACGTCACCGATTCGCCTACGAGAATTATATGACTTCCATTCCTGCCGACAGCCAAGTGGTGCAGGTTTGCAAGGTGATCCAGGATGGCTACGCCGCCTGTCCTGGTTTCTATGGTAGCCGAGCAGTCGATCCACCAGAACGATTTGCACCAGATGTTCTCCGTGTCTCTGAGCAGTAGCGCACGGTTCTACAGTCGGGAAGGAACAGGAAACCGAATCTTGAATACGTTGTCACCGGCATTACGTAATACCGGAGCCGTGCCCCTGCAGGCAATTAAAGTATGGGATCGTTGCGAGGAAAACGAACCCAACAGCAAGAACATGGCACTTGGACCCAGCGGAGAGGGCTAATCTGCATTTCTCACCACCCGACGGCCGAAGGTACGTGAAAAAAGGCCGTGGTTAGTTTTTGAAAAAACTTGCAGGCCGTGTTGCGCGCGCCTTGTCCTGACGGCCCTCTCAACCACTTCGCCTCGCCGCGCACTGAGGAAGGCAGGCTATAATTCCTTGTCGCCAGCGCAACCCCCCGCCAGTTGGTGAGGGCAGCGACAGGAGGCCGAATTGACACGACGTGACTGGATGGCTTCAAGCACAGCGGCGGTCCTCGCGGCCTGCACGTCTGCTGATGAATCCGCCGATCAGACATCCGACGAGCCAAACATCGAGGAACGCATCATTGACGCACATGTCCACATCTGGACGTCGGATACCGAAAAATATCCACTCCACTCGAACTACAAGAAAGAAGACATGGATCCAGCGACCTTTACGGCGGAGGAACTCTTTGGACACTGCCGCGCATCCGGCGTGAACCGTATCAACCTGATCCAAATGTCCTTCTACTACACGGATCACAGTTACATGCTCGACATGATGGAGGAGCATCCAGACAACTTTGTGGGGACCGGCGTGCTGCCCGATGTGCTGGACGAGAAGTCGCAGGATCCAGCCGAGATGATGGTCGAGTTGAGTGCGAAGCGCTGCTACGCCTTCCGCGTGCGCGGCGGCTACCGCCGTCAGGATCTGGAGCAGCCGCATTGGATGAGTCATCCGAAGTGGGACAAGATGTTCGAAACCGGAGCGGAGCACAACCTCGCACTGAGCTTCCTGATGAATCCCGGCGATATGCCGGAAGTCGGCCGCATGTGCGGCAAGCATCCCGACACACCGGTCATCATTGACCATTTGGCGCGGATTGGCGCGAACGAGCCCGTCAAGGACGAGCAGGTGGACGAACTGTGCAGACTTGCCAAACACAAGAACATCCAGGTCAAGGTGGGAGCCTTCTACGCACTCGGAGACGCAAAGCCCCCCTACACCGACCTTCTTCCAATGATCGAACGAGTCGTGGATGCATACGGTCCCGACCGCTGCATGTGGGAAAGCGACTGCCCCTACCAGGTGCAAGACCCCCACACCTATGACGACTCCGTCGCCCTCATTAGAGATCACGCCGATTTTCTCAGCGCTTCCGACAAAGAGAAGATCTTCGTCACAACCGCCGAAACGTTTTTCTTCAAGCGCTGATCTCCAGGCTGGCGGCCCCTTTCCATTCCGGGCCAAAAGGAAAGGGCGGCTTCGCACATCAAGGGCAGCAATGGGCTACTGGATTCTGCCGGCAGACGGCAGCCGAGCAGACATTGGATGTTCTGCTGCGTGCGCAACGGGGTTGCGTTTCACATAACGGCGAGGAGGCCGCCAAGCAACCCCACGGAGGGTGCTCACATCACCTGCTGGTCTTCCCACTCGGTGTGGAAAACTCCGCTGCGGTCCAGGCGGCGATAGGTATGCGCTCCGAAGAGATCACGCTGCGCCTGAAGCAAATTGGCCGGCAGAAACTCGCTGCGGTAGCTGTCGACGTAGGCCAAGCTGGCACCGAGGCACGTAGCGGGAACTCCCGTTTCTGCGGCCAGCTTGACTATGGTCCGCAATCCATCGACGGTGCGATTGGCAACGGCGCTGAAACGATCGTCCACCAACAGGTTCACCAAGCCGGAATTCGACTCGTAGGCTTGCCTGATCGGATCAAGCAGGCGCGACCGGATGATGCAGCCGGCTTTCCAAATGCGCGCAACCTCGCTGAGGTTGACGCCGTAGTCGTACTCTTGGGAGGCACCCTGAATCAGCGCCATGCCCTGCGCGTAACTGGTTACGATCCCGAGGTAGACCGCATCGAAGAGTGCGCTGACCATGGCGCCGCGGTCACCGGCAGCAGACGCTTGCGGTCCCCGAAGGATTCTCGCCGCCTCAACCCGCTGCGACTTGAGTCCGGAAAGGATGCGGGCTTGAACGGCCATGCTCAGTGTTGGTGTCGGGACGCCGAGGTCGAGAGAGGTCTGCGCTGTCCATTTCCCGGTGCCTTTTTGTCCGGCCGTATCGAGAATCAACTCGACCAAGGGTTTACCGGTTACGCCATCTGACTTCGCGAGGCAAGTTGCGGAGATTTCGACCAGAAAGCCGCTGATCTCGGTTTCGGTCCACTTCGCGAAGACCTTTTGGATCTCGGCTGCCGGCATGCCGAGAGACTTGCGCATCACATCATACGCCTCACACAGGATTTGCATGATCCCGTATTCAATACCGTTGTGGACCATCTTCACGTAATGACCGGCCGAGCCCGCACCGACATACGTGCAGCACGGGCCGTAGTCGGTCTGCGCGGCGATCTTTGTGAGCACGGGTTCGACCAGCCGGTAAGCCTGCTTATCTCCGCCCGGCATGATACTCGGTCCCAGTAGAGCGCCTTTCTCGCCTCCGCTAATACCGCAACCGATGAAGTGGAGCCCGGTTCCGCTCAACTCTTTCTGGCGACGATTGGTGTCGGGGAAGTGCGCGTTGCCGCCATCGATGATGATGTCACCCTCTTCCAGGACACCCCTGAGATCGGAGATCACAGCGTCGGTTCCTTTGCCCGCTGTCACCATGATCAGCACCTTGCGCGGCTTGGCGAGCAGCGACGCGAACTCACTGATCGATTGCGTGACCTGGACATTCTTTCCCGTGGAAAGCTCACGCATGCGGTCTGCTTTCTCCACGCCACGGTTGTACGCAACGACGGGGAAGCCGTTCCGCTCGATATTCAGGGCAACCATTTGCCCCATCACCCCCAGTCCTGCTACACCGAACTGGCCTTCAGCCATTTTGAAACCCCTTTTCCCACAAACACGATGCCGTCAATACAAGACACTTGTGATAGTGGATCGCCCGAATGCGTCCGCTCAGCCTTCGCCACTGGACACGGAGCGATCTGTCTTGGAAGGAAAACTCGAAACCAACATGTTAGCGAAGCGCGCCGTCGTCACGACTCCGTCGACGTAGCCGCCTCCTGCAATCGACAACGCAACTCAGAATCAGAAAGGTCTACGGCGAGGAGCATCTCCACTCCCGCAGCCGCAGCCCTGCATCGTAAACGGATCAAATCAGCCGGGAAATGGATAAGGAGCTCAAAAACCGAGGCCGAATTCGGATTTTTTGAGAAGGTGTGCTCGCGTCAGGGAGTACCCGCTGTCAACTGCTACTGAGCCTCAGTCGTTTCTCGGTCCTGAGAAGACCGACTGGGATCAAACGTGTAGCCAAAGCCGCGAACGGAATGAATCCACCGCGGGCTGGCGGGGTCGTCCTCGATCTTGTGCCGCAAGCGCAGCACACATACGTCCACGGCTCGCTCGGCAACGACGCGATCTCGTCCCCAGACTTCATCCAGGAGCTGCTCGCGGCTGCATACGCGGCCGGTTCCGCTCATCAGGAACTCCAGCAGTTTGAACTCCGTGGCGGTAACTCGAATCTTTCGGCCGCCACGGCGCACTTCAAGCCGTCCGCGGTCCAGTTCCAGCTCTTGACTGGCCAGAATCTCCGGGCGGGGTTGAGTCTCTCGCAGTTGAGTTTTGATGCGGGCAATCAATTCCCGGACGAAGAAGGGTTTTATCAGATAGTCATTGGCGCCGACCTCGAATCCAACAATGCGATCCGTTTCATCGGCCCGGGCCGAGAGGAAAATGACAGGAAGGGCAGACAGTTGCGGATGCCTTCGGATGGACTTGCAGATATCAATCCCATCGGTGTGCGGCAGCATGACGTCAAGCAGCAGCAGGTCAGGCTGGGCATGCTGCAGGAATATCAGGGCGTCTTTTCCGCTCTTGTGACTGACGAGGCGGTACCCCTCTTTTTCGAGGTTGTATCGGAGCAACTCGTGGAGGTCTGTATCGTCTTCGATCAGCGCGATCGTCTTCATGGGTCCTGTCATCCACAAGACTATCGAGGGATCGTTAAAAATCGGTTACGGTACGTTTAATCTCTCATGAAAACTGTCTACGACAAGAAGGCCCTCGGGCAGAGGCCACGCGATAGACCCCCCAAGCCATTGATATTCAACAAGTTTATTTCACCGACGGCGCGGCTGGGCCAGCCTGCATTTCTCACCACCCGACGGTCGAAGCACGCGAGAAAAAGCCGTGATTCGTGTTTCGTGTTTCGTGTTTCGTGAAAAACCTTAAAGGCCATGTTGCTTGCGTTCAGCGGCGCGCGCCTTGTCCTGACAGCCCTCTCACGCACTTCGCGTCTCCAGGTGGTGAGACATGCAGGTCAGAAAAGCACCGTTTGGCCGAGAACGGCCGGCTCACGGGCCGCCGAAGCAGGGATTTGGAAATAAAACGTCGAACCCTTCCCAACTTCACTTTCGACTCTGACCTGGCCGTTGTGCGCCAGTACGAGATGCTTGACGATGGCAAGGCCGAGACCGGTGCCTCCGAGGGCGCGGGAACGGGCCTTGTCAACCCGATAGAAGCGTTCGAACAGCCGAGGGACATGCTCCTGAGGAATGCCGATCCCCGTGTCCCGGACGAAGAAGCAGACATCGTCCCCAACCTGGAAAGCCCCGAGGTTGATGGCCCCACCCTGGGACGTGTATTTGGTCGCATTATCCAAGAGGTTCAACAGGACCTGACGAATCGCCTCGGAATCGCAATCCACCTGCAAATCCTCTTCGACGGGTTCAACGGTGATACGGATCTGCTTCTTGCGGGTCTCGGTCTGGAGAGCATCGGCGGCCTGAATGAGAAGCTGATTGACCTTGTGCGGCAAGAAGGAGAACTCACGCGCCTTCACTTCGATCTGAGACAACGCCATGAGATCGGCTGTAAGCTGTGCCAGGCGTTCGGAGTTCTGACGGATGATCCGCAGAAAGCGGCGATTGTTCTCGGACTCATCGATCGCTCCATCAAGCAGCGTTTCCGTGTATCCCTGGATTGCCGTCAACGGAGTACGCAGTTCATGAGACACGTTGATGACGAAATCCCGCCGCATGCGGTCAACCATCTCTAGTTCGGTGATGTCGTAGAAAACCGCAACTGCCGCCTGAACCCCACCCGACGGATCGGCGATCGGAGCACACGATACCTTCCAGGCCCGATGGACCGGCTCATTGGTGGTCAGATCCACCGAACGCCACTCGCCGTGCTGAAACACATCTTCAAACAGGAAACGGATCTCGTCGCGAGACCAGGCATCGAGTTGCTCACCGACGCTGCAAGGCTCGGACGGGAACATGTTCTGCATCGCGGGGTTGGCAAGAACGGTGAGCTTGTCGCGCCCGACCACGAGCACTCCTTCACCGATACCGTTCACGGCCGCCTCGAAGCGCGAGCGTTCCTGCTGAACCTGCTCGAATGTGGAGCGAAGCTGTTGGGCCGCGCTTTCCAAGGTACGACTCAATTGACCCAGTTCCCCTCCCGACAGACCGGGTCGTTTCCCCTCGAACTTGCCTTGGGCCAAGTCGCGGGCGAAGCGAATGATTTCGGATACCTGGGCTGAAACCCGCCGCGCCAACCATCCCGCGAGGAGAATGATCGGTATCACGGCCAGCACGGCCGCCCGTAAGACATTCGACCGAATCTCCTGAGTGTGGGCGTCAATCTCCGGAGTGGGCAGAGCCAGCCGCAACGCACCGCCGCTGGTCGGGATGGCTACGTAGAGGAACTCCCTACCCACGGTACGGCTGAGGCGAATATCGCTTCCTGTGCCTCCCTTGAGCGCCGAAACGAATTCCGGGCGCATTGCATGATTCTCCATCGCCGCCGGATCCGCTTCCGAGTCCGCGATGACGCTGCCGTCCGTTCGAATCAGAGTAACCCGGACACCCGACTTTTCAGCAATTTGGTCGATGGTGCGCTCAAGGGTTCCCGTCCGGGCGGCCCGCAACGAGAGCTCCGCGATGCGAGCCTGCGTCTCCAGGCTCCGGCGCAACTCGTCCATATACGAACGTTCCGTAACCAGTGTGACGAGGTACTGCATGCCGATCGCCGTCACAGCGAGCAGCCCAACCAGCGTCAGAATCAGTTTGAAGAAGATCCGAGTCGTCATTCGGGCATTTCAAACCGGTAGCCAAACCCTCGAACGGTTTGCAACAACTGCGGGTCGTCAGGCACCTCTTCGATTTGTTCCCGCAACCGCCGCACGTGAACGTCGACATTGCGAGGAGTAACATGCCGACCGCGGCCCCAAATCGTCTCCAGCAGTTTCTCGCGGCTAAAGACTTTGCCGGGGTTGGAGAGGAAGAACTCAAGCAGACGAAACTCGGTTGCGGTCAGGGCGATCTGACGGCCATTGACGAAAACCCGGCGGGCGGCCGCATCAATCTCCAAAGGACCTGTGGCCTTGGGCTCCGGAGCCGTCTTTCGGCGCAGGTGCGCCTTGACGCGAGCGACGAGTTCACGCGGGCTGAAGGGCTTCGTGATGTAGTCGTCGCCGCCAATCTCCAGACCGAGAACTCGCGCCATTTCCTCACCGCGAGCCGTCAGAAAGAGAATCGGAACTTCAGCCAATGCCGGCCGGGCGCGGATACTTCGGCACAAATCGAAGCCGTCGCCGTCCGGCAACATGACATCAAGAAGGATCAGATCCGGCGAGATGCTCTCGGCGGCGTCCAGAGTGCCCTCGACCTGATTGGTCGTCCGGACTTCGTAACCGGCCCGGCTCAGATTGTATTCCAGGAGGCCGCAGAGATCTTCGTCGTCCTCGACAACAAGGATCGTCTTCGCCATGTGAGCCACCCATTATATCCCTCATTCCGGAAGCCGCCTTTTCCTACTCGGGCTTGCTGCACGATACGCCGCGCCACCCGTTCCGCACAGGTGGCGCGTGTCATCCGGTTGGCCGGAGTCGCGATCAAAGAAGGCGTCCACATGCTCGTCGCACGACAAATGATCACGCATATCGAGGCCCAAGAAGCGAAATCATCGGGATGGGAACTGGCGTATGTCAGCGCGTGATCTCCACCGACTCGACGGCTCTGAGCGCAAAGTTCGTTTCGCCGGCCTTACTCACATCGATGGCGCAGCCGCTCAAATGCTTTTTCGGCGTCCTGGAGAACTTCGTCCATGCTATTCCCCAGGCGACAACACCAGGGATGTCCGGGAAGGTCGCGCCGCACCATAGTTCACACTCATGAGTGTGTGACCACGGTTCGAGCGGGTCTCACACCACAGCGACTTTTACGCAATTGATCGGGGGCAGAGAATCAAACAGGCAACTCCATTCCTCCCCGGCGTCTCTCCCGATCCAGAGTTGCCCGGTCGTCGTTCCGAAATACAACGCAGGGGCAGCGAGTTCGTCAAACGCCAGCGCATCGCGCAGAACTGTGAAGTAACTCTGTCTTCTTGGAAGGCCCCTGCCGAGCCGCTGCCAAGAGCCACCTCCACTTTCACTGCGCCAGACCGCCGGGGCGCCGCCGGGGCAGGTGCGCGTGGGTGTTTCGAGGGGCATGACGTAAACCGTATCCGGGTCGTGGGGATGCGTGACGATCGGCAACCCGAAATCAGAGGGAAGCCCATCGGCGATCGACCGCCAAGTGTGACCATAGTCGTCGCTACGCAAAACACCGATGCCAGAACGTTCGGGCCAGCCACCGTGGTTCTGCATGTAGAGTCGCCCGGGAGCGTCCGGATGGCTTGCGATCTTGTGGACGCACTGGCCGAATTCGGGATACGGGTCAGGCAAGAATCCGGCCCCTATCCCTCGATTGGACGCGGCGAACGTTTCACCGCCATCCTCACTCAGGTAATGGCCTCCCGTCGAGATACCGAGATGCATCCGATTCCCGTTGCAGAGGATCGTATGCAAACAGAGACCGCCGCCTCCGGGCTCCCACTGACGGGCGTGGTTGTGGTTACTGATGCCAGGGACCAACTCCCACGAGTCGCCGCCATCGTAACTTCGGAAGAGCGAAGCGGGCTCGACGCCGCACCATAGTTCGCTGCTGTCGTTCCCTGCCTCGAGCGCCCATATGTTCGCAAGAGCGCGCCCATCCTCTTGAGGAAATGCCGGCGCCGACTGTGTCTCACTGAACTTCTTGCCGATGTCGGTCGAGCGTAGAATCTTCATTCCGAAGAAAGCATTGCAGCTCGAAGCATATATGAGCGGCTCATCCCGCAGATCGATCAAAGCCGTGTAGACGGCCACGCCTGATCCGAAGGGTCCTCGCAATGAGAAGCTGTCGCGCGTCGTTGCCGACTCAGCTACGAAGAGCCCCTTCTTGGTCCCAATACAGAGAATCACGCGTTCGGACACGTTGAACCTCCCGAAACAGCGGGGAGAACGATAATGACGTCTCCCGGCTGGAGCCTGGTATCAAAGGCCGCCAAATCACGAATGTTGGCGCTGTTCACAAACAGGTTCACGTGGCGGCGAACCGCTCCCGTCTCATCGCAGATCGAGCGATACAGCGAATCGTTGCTTTGCTTAAGCTGAACGAGAGCCAACCCGACGGTGGCAGCCTCGAGTGCAAGCTCCGAGCCGCATCCGGCATAGTTGCACAGCGCCGATGGAATCTGCATCGACACCCTTACGGCCTTCTGGGCGCTTGCCAACGGTCCATGTCCCTTCTTCTCACAGGTCCGCTCCTGAACCGCGTTCCGCGGCTCAGCACGGATCGAAACCAGTCTCTGTGATCCAGATCATGGGGTGTTCCGTGCATGAGACAGCCCGGTGTCGTCCCTGACAAAACCTATTAGACGAAAAAACCGCTAACCGAGAGACGAGTCCTAGCTTACTTTTAGCATGCGGAGATCAGCTATCGCGGTTCGGGCCACACTTCCCCCGGTCGAAGGAGCGGCTCGCTTGCCCCGCCGCATCGGTGATCAAACCCACAATCAGCCCGCAAGATGTCCAATGCCCCTGATTGTCATTGACGGCCTTGTGGAGGGGCTGACGAAAATCAGCGTTCCTGGAATGGATACGAATCGTCTCCGAATAGCTCGTGTCCGGAGAAACCTTCCCGCATCAGGCCGTAATGAAAATGACTTGGGTCTTGCCGTATGTAGTGACGCACTTCGTGGGCGGCGACCCGCGCCAAGGCACGACCGAGTCTCCTTGACGACCGCATGTAACCCATCAGGCCCAGGACCGGCTCGACGAACACCTCCAGGACCGGCATGATACGGCCCCTTTCGAGGGCGGCTCGTCCCAGCGCGCTACGTTCCGTGGCGGGACCTGCCTTGCGCAACAGAACATGGATCACGCGATCGGACGCCGCTGCACAGGGCCCTCGTTCCAACGACACGCTCCGGTGATGAAGCAAGCCGCTGAATTCAACGTACATCGAGGCGAGGGTCGGTTGGTTGACGTCGGCAAAGTTGTAGAAACACACGCGCCATTGCGGTTTCCGAGCTTGCGCATGAGATCCGAAACCCTGGGCCAACAGCGCTGCCAAGGGCAGCGTCAACCACAAGCGGCGGCTCCGAGCAAACATCCCCACCCATCCTGTTAACGAAATATTAAAGATACCTTAACGCAGACTTAATGATTTGGCTAGTGTCTTCAACCCGAAAAGACAATTAAGGCCGTGTTTCGTGACCCGAGGCGTGAATGAGGCGATTTGGCAAGTACGCCTGCGCGCGCCTTTTTCCTCCGCCCGGCTCGCACCTAGTCCTGACGGCCCTCTCACGCACTTCAGCTCGCCACGTGGTGAGCCATGCAGGCTAGAGACGGATGACGGGGCCGTCGTGGTTGATCGGACGCGGGCGGAAGGCCGTATCGGCGAAACTTGAGGATCGTTGGACGGATGCCTGAGGCAGCGGCGTGCGATGTTCAGGCCAAACTTGCAGCGATCCGTAATATCACAGTTCATAAGCCGTCACGACCGTCAACACGATTGGAAACTCATGCCCTACAACAACCTCTCCCATGTGCACACCCTTACCTTCGACATCTTCGGAACCGTTCTGGATCTCGCCGGCAGCATCCGCCCCCCGCTCGACACTTTCCTCACCGACCTGGGGGCCACGGTCAAGGGGGACGATTTCTGGGCCGAATGGCGCTTACGACAGCGACTAGAGCAGCACCAGGACACGATCCTCATGCTTGGCCACCGGGGCTATCTCGATTCCGCGGGCCGAGCCCTGGCCTACTGCCTTCGCAAGCACGGTATCAGCTTCCAACAGGCCGAAGTCGAGCGCTTCATGCGCGTATTCGAGGAATTGCGCCCCTACGACGACGCCGTCACGGGGCTGAAGCGCCTGGCCGAGCACTATCGCCTCGTCGCTCTCTCGAACGGCAATGCCTGGCTTGTGGAGCACTTGGTCGAGAACAACATCAGAGCCTCCTTCGACAGCGTGATCTCGGTCGACCAAGTCGGACGCTTCAAGCCTCATCCCTCCGTCTACCGTTACACCTCCCAACACCTTGGCTGCGAACCGCCGCAGATCATGATGGTTGCAGCACACTCGTTCGATATCCTCGGCGCACGCGCCTGCGGCTATCGCGGCGCCTTCGTCAATCGCTACCACCTCCCCTACGAGTCATCAACACTTCAGCCCGATCTCGTCGTATCCGACTTCATCGAGCTTGCCGAACACCTCTCCGATATCCGAAAGTAGGTGCGGAGAGAAATCATGACCGCCCACGCAGCCCGCCTTCCCGCCTTCTCACTCATCGTGATCACACACCTCGCGGCGGCTCCCCTTTTCGAGCAGACCGATGTATTCACTGCCGGAACCGAGGGCTATCACACCTTCCGCATTCCGACCATCGTCACGGCTGCCGACGGCACGCTTCTTGCCTTCGTGGAGGGCCGCAAAGAGAACCGCCATGACCCCGGCGGAGGCGATATCGACCTCGTCTACAAACTTAGCTCCAACCGGGGCCGTACCTGGTCGGATGCAATCGTTCTCGACGACCCCGGCACAGGTTGGGGCGCATCGAACCCGACCCCCGTCACCGATCGAGACAGCGGCAAGACCTGGCTCATTTACAACCGTTGGGAGCCCGCGCGAGGCACTCGTAATTCCCTTCCCGGCACGGATCACAATCAAACCTGGGCGCGGCACAGCTCCGACAACGGCAAGACCTGGTCGGACGCCATCGACCTCACGAGAGCCGCACGGGACTACGAAAACTGGGGCGCCAACTTCATCGGCCCCGGAGGAGCTATCCAGGCCGCCAACGGCCGCTTGGTCGTACCGTCGGCACGGCGACCCGACTACTACTACCTCACGATCTCCATCGGAGGCTTCGAGGGCGAAACCAGCTTGATGCGAGCCTATGCCCTTTACAGCGACGATCACGGGGAGACCTGGCAGCGGGGACAACTGGTCAAAGCCCAAACGAACGAGAACCAATTCGTCGAGCTCGCCGACGGCGTCATCATGATGGATGCCCGGCAGGGCGCAGGCGATCACCGCTGGCTCATGTTGAGCAAGGACGGCGGCGAGACATGGACCGACCCGGCACCCGGACAAACCGTCACCCCAGTAGCCACTTCGATCGAACGCTTCACGAGCAAATCCGCCGGCGATGACCGCGACCGTATCTTGTGGACCGCTCCGAAAGGCCCCGGGCGCAAACACCTTGTGATCCGCGTCAGCTACGACGAAGCCCAGACGTTCCGCAACGAAAAGACCATTTACGGCGGTCTCGCCGCGTACTCCGACATCTCCATCCTTGACGACAAGACCGTGGGAGTCATCTGGGAGCGCGGCGTCAGCGAGAACTACCAGTTCGTCACCTTCACCCGCCTGAACCGCGACTACCTGGAGGTCGGACCTCAATAGTCGATCCGGCTCCGGGAAGGCCGCAGGCTCTAACAGGACAGTCCTTGGCAACTTCGTCCGGAAGCGCACGGCGAACCAATACCCGTTACCGTGCCGCACGGTTTCCGCGATCCCGCAGAGAACATGATCAACGCAAAACAGGACGTTCCGCTTTCTGAGCAGGGGCTCATTTCGCGGCAGCCGTAGCGGAAGCGGCCCGGAGGGCGACGGGAGCCGCGGCGAACGCTGCGCTTCGCGCATTTTCCTGTGGTAAACGGGATTCTGTGCAGTTTTACGGGATTTTCCCGCTAGCGGCGCTCGATGTGAGACCGACTGAGAACGGCTGACGATGCGCTGACCCTGGCTCAGGGGCAATATTTCTTGCCGGGAAATGGTGGGAAATAGCGGGAAATGGTGGGCAGGTAAGCCGTGACTTGCCGGCGGGCACGGCGGTCCGGCGACGGTTTCCGGCGGCGCCAGTCTTGCGCACCCATGGCAAACCGAAGGGCGTAAATTCCGTGATTCGTGTTTTGTGAGCCGCACTTACTTGTCAATGGCAACCGAAAATTGCGCACTTTTTGGAGTGCGCCCCTGTGGGTTTCGCTGACCTACCCCTGAAGATCCGGAGGGGCGGCAGGCGTCGGGCAGAGGGAGCGGAGCGACCGGAGCCCGACGCCTGCCGCGAAGACTTCCCGGTTCAAAAGGACGACGGCGTCTGACGATATCCGAACGTCACTGCCCCAACAAGACGATCCGCCTTCGGGTGACGGTCGGGAACGAGGCATGGGGGCGTTTGATGGCGAGGTCAAGGGTTGACGAATGAGGGCACTACCTTGCGACAAACCTGACAGGTGACCGTTCACGAAAACCGCGTCAATCTGACTGCTGTCGATGCAACACCCGCGGGGGGCATCGTTCCAACCGATCGATGGCACTCTAGAAGTCGAATCCGAACCTGACGAAGCCGGAGTAGTCCCGCGTTCGGTTTCCGAACGCGGCCCCCACGTTCATCCCCGCTCCGATAAAGTAGCGGTCCCAGCGATACATGCCGTCCACTCCCAGCAGCACTCCGCTCCGGGGGGCTTGCGTGCGCAGCGCCTCTCCCGACACCCAGGTCAATGTGCCCGCCCCCCCGAACATCCGCTCGAAGTCCAGCGACCCGCGCATCGAGAACTCCTTGTCGCCCCAACGGCGCCTCGTTTCAACCACCGACCCCAATCCGCCGATATATCGATCCACATTGGGAAGCGACACCCGCGAATTCACCGCATCGGTGAAGTTTTCTACCGAAATGCTGGCATGCACCATCCACACCCGCGGCGTCAAACTCGCGTTCTCACCCAGCCCGAAGCGCCGTCCGGTCTCCGCTCCCACCGAGTAGCCATTCCCGTCTACGCCCTCCTTGAGCCGGCCCCGCAGCTCCGACGTGAAGTCGATGTCGTAGTCGGTGATCGAGCCGGCGCCGTTCACATAGAAGTCGTGCGCGCCCCTCCAGGAGAAGCCAAAGGAGGGGCCTATCGCGGTGGCGTCGATCGTCCCCCCTCCGGTGGGAGCGGCAACGTCCGCCGAGCCTTTCACCTGGCGCAAGGAGAGCCAGCCAAAAGCCTGCTCCCCGAGGAAAACGTTCAGGCCGGCTTCCAGCATGCGGCGCTGAAAATCATAGTCCGCTCCCACGGTCGAGCGTTGGGCCTCATACGATCCGGCGCCGAGCGAGACCCGGGCCCAGAAGGGAACCCCCTTGGAGCCGAGCGCGTCGAGTGGGGTGAGGAAATTCCTGGCGGGCCCCGTCAGGCGATGCAGGAAGTCGGGCAGGGCCTCATAGAGGGCTGCCCGGGGGGCGTACACTTCCACGAAGGTGGGGCCCTCCGACTCTTCGGGTTCCTCGGGTTCTTCCTCAGTCTCCTCCTCTTCAGGCTCCTCTTCTTCCGGTTCGGGTTCCGGCTCTGGTTCCGGTTCCGGCTCTGGTTCCGGCTCGGGCTGGGGTTCGGTCTCAGGCTCCGGCGGCGGCGGCTCCGGGGGAGGCTCCGGCGGCGGCGGCTCGGGTTCGGGCTCCGGTTGCGGCTCGGGCTCCGGTTGCGGCTCGGGTTCCGGTTCGGGCTCGGGTTCGGGTTCGGGCTCCGGGGGCGGGGGCGGAGGCGTCGGAGGCGTCGGAGGGGGTGGCGGAGGCGGCGGCGGAGGGGGCGGCGGAGGCGGAGGGGGCGGCGGAGGCGGAGGGGGCGGAGGGGGTGGTGGCGGCGGTGGCGGCGTAGTCGAAGATTCGGCGAAGTCATCGGCCGAAAAATCCCGATCGTCGACGACCCCCGTGGTCCTTTGGGAGATGGTCCATGGGGCCGTGCTGGTATCCACCGTTACGCCTTCGTCCACCACCATGACGTCCATCGCCCCGTTGGGAGCCCTCATGCCGGTGCTGCCCGTGGCGCCGTCGTGCAGCATCACGTTGTTGACCACGATGGTCGTCTGGCCGCCGTCGTTGATGATCCAGTCGTCTCCGATGACCTGCGCCACCCGGCGGCCGTCGAGATTCATGTCGAGATAGAGCCGCGGCGTGCCTCCGGACGCGCGAATCGCGATGCCGGAAGAAGCGCCGACGGTTCCCTGCGGTCCGATGTAGACCCGGCCGCCGCCCGCCAGAAAAATGCCCGCCGCGTCGCCCGTACCGCCGAACACGCTTCCGTTCACCGTGACGGTCTGTCTGAGGTAGCCCTCCGCGTCCATCCCGGCAATGCGCTCCGGAACACCGTTGCTGTCGAGGGCGCCCACCTGAATGCCATTCGAGCCCGCCCCACTGGTCTCGACCATTCCATCGACCGTAAGCTCCATGGTCCTGGACTCCCCGGTACCGAAATGGTAGGCCACGATGCCGTGGGCGTTGTCGCCCGTCGTGGTGATGGTGTGGTTGCCGTCCGTGGTGATGCTGAGGTTGCCGTCGCCTGTATGACGACCCTGGATGCCGTAGGAATACGTGCCGCGAGTGTTGATGGAGCCGCCCTGGACATCGATGATGACGTCGCCGACGCCGGTGTGAATGCCATAGATGCCTTGGGCCAGGGTGCCGGTATTCCTGTAGATGCCCCTGCTCAGCGTCCTGATGGTGACGTCTCGCGGCCGGACCGTCAGGTCGCCGATGTTCTGGTGATAACCCTGAATGCCTTCAGCGGCTACGCCTCTGGTCGTAATCGTGAGGTTTTCAGGGTCGATCGTGATGTCGCCATCCCTCAAGATGAAGTTCTCGTCTTCGTCCCTGGCGACGGGTTGATGCCGGGCTCTGATGCCGTAGGCCAGCTCGCCCGACGTGTCGATGCTGCCGCCGTGGACGTCGATGTCAATATCGCCGCTGCCGGTATGGTAGGCATCGATGCCGCGGCCTCTTGGGCCTGTCGTGGTGATCCGGAGATCTCGAACGTCGATTGTGATGACGCCAACGCCAACGCCATCCGAGCCTCCGTTACGAAAGCCCCGCACACCATAGGCGTTATAACCTGCCGTCTCGATGTCGCCGACGCTTCTGCCATCGACATTGATGGTGATGTTCGCGGTGTCTTTGCCCTGATGGTCAACAAAGACGCCGTGAGCCGAACGGCCTTGCGTCTCGATTTCGGGGTAGGCAACGGTCAGATTGACAGGGCCGGTGGCCGTGCCTTGACGCCACACATAGACCCCATGGCTGCCGAAGCTTCCTGTCGTCGTTATGTCGGGGCTTGTCAAATCGATGTCAACCCGGCCCTCGCCTCCACTATGACGGGCAAAAACGCCGTGGGTGCCGCTTCCCTCCGTTTGAATGGTTACGAATGAGTCAATGTCGATATCGATGTTGCCGGCAGCCAACGGCGGGTCATCCATTTCCAGGTCCGTATGACCAATAAAGGCTTCGATGCCGTTGGCGAACTGTCCACTCGTGGTGATATCGGTCCCTGAAACGTCGATGTCGATGTTGCCGGCGCCGGTATGGCGAGCGTAAACGCCGGAGCTCCTCTCCCCCGATGTGGTGATGTCGCTGTTTATGACCGTGTATTCTCCGTCTTCTTGAACGACCCGGGATCTGATGTCAATAGTGATATCGCCTGTGCCTTCATGAAGGCCGCCAACGCCGTAGCCACTCATGTCCGTCGTATCGATGACGACGCCTCTAGGGAAGCGGCTGATATCCGTGCTGGAAGTCGAGGGTTCGGTGCATTCGATCCTCTCGCCCTCTCCGGGAGTGTCGCTGCACACGGCGGTTTGGGCCAGCATATTGCCGGCGCCGGCAACAAGCAGGGCGGCCAAGGAGATGACGCCGGCCGCCATCGGTGAAACCGTCGCCCGCATCCGCCAGGGTAGACCGAAGAGAGGCGTGTTCAAGACGTGTTTCCGCGACACGGGCGTATTGCAATTTGACATGGCAACTTCAGCAGTTTCCCGCCAAGGAATTCAATTTTCTTTTTGGATTGATTCGGTACGGAGGTAGATGTCTTGACTGATAAGAAGAACTAGGATGCGAACAAAGAAACTCTCAACCTTAGACCATAGAAATAAATTTATGGTGAATTAATAAATACAAATAGTGAATATTAAGTGAATTCATACCCTGAAGTGCTATTGTCGGTACTGATTGGGTTCTCGGTCCCGTTCCGGGGAGCCAGGAGGTAGGAAATGAAGGGTCCCGAGGAACCAAGGCGAGAGAACGAGGCGCTGCGGAAGCGCATCTCCCGGCTGAGCACTGCAGGTCTGCTCGGCGGCGCCAGCCTCGACCTCAGCAAGGCCCTAGGGGAGGCCGTAAACAACGCCTGCGCGCTTGATCGCGAGAGATACGACGTGATCACGAACATCGCCGACTCGGGGCAGGCTCGGGAGTTCACCCACTCCGGATTGAACCCGGAAGAGAACCGGCAAGCAGCGAGCTGCTCCATCGAGCGAGGTTCTTCAAGCATCTCCGGGACAAGGACGTTCGGAGCGGCCAAGGAGCCCCACACTGCCGTGAAGAACAGAATCTTTCATCGAAAATATGGAAGTTCGAGACGGTTCGCCGCGTTTTCGCGCATCGGCGGGGAGTTACGCGCCGTGATGCTTGCGCTGTGCGGCGCGGTTCTGACCGTGGCCGCCGGGGCGCAAACTTCCACCGACTGGAGAATTGACACGTTCGTCGGCCAGCCGGGGATCGAGGGCCGGCTCAGCTTTCCGCGCGGCATAGTCGTGGACGGCGCGGGCAACCTTTTCATCGCCGACAGGGACAATCACCGGATTCGCAAGGTGGACTCCGCGGGGGTCATCAGCACCATCGCGGGCACGGGAGAGCGCGGGTATGGCGGCAACGGCGGCCCAGCGGCCGATGCTCAGCTCAACAGCCCCACTGGCGTGGCGGTGGACGGCGCGGGCAACCTCTTCATTGCCGATTACGCCAATAACCGGGTTCGCAAGGTGGATTCCGCGGGTGGCATTACGGCCTTCGCGGGCACGGGAGAGATCGGGGACGGCGGGGACGGCGGCACGGCGGCCGAAGCTCAGCTCAGCTACCCCTATGGCCTGGCGGTGGACGGCGCGGGCAACCTCTACATCGCCGAAGAGCAGGGCCACCGGATTCGCAAGGTGGATTCCGCGGGGGTTATCAGCACTTTCGCGGGCACCGGAGAGTACGGGTTTGGCGGGGACGGCGGCCCTGCGGCCGAAGCTCGACTCAGCTACCCCCGCGGCGTGGCGGCGGACGGCGCGGGCAACCTCTACATCGCCGATTATGTCAACCATCGGATCCGCAAGGTGGGTCCCACGGGGATCATCAGCACCTTCGCGGGCACCGGAGAGTACGGGTTCGAAGGGGACGGCGGCCCGGCCAGCGCTGCGCGGTTAGCCGCGCCCATCGACGTGGCGACGGACGGCGCGGGGAATCTTTACATCGCCGACTCGAACAACCGCCGGATTCGCAAGGTGGACTCCTCGTTTGCGCCGTTCGGTGCGATCATCGACACCATCGCGGGTACGGGAGAGTTCGGGTTCAGCGGGGACGGCGAGTCGGCGCTCGATGCTCAGCTCAGCCTCCCCTGGGGCGTGGCCGTGAACGACGCGGGCAACCTCTACATCGCCGATTATCACAACCACCGGATTCGCAAGGTGGACTCCGCAGGGGTCATCACTACCATTGCGGGTACCGGAGAGATCGGGGACGGCGCCACGGCGTCCGATGCTCAGCTCAGAGGCCCCCCTGGCATAGCGGTGGACGGCAAGGGCAACACCTATATTGCCGATTCGGCCAATCACCGGATTCGCCAAGTGGACTCGGCGGGAATCATCAGCACCTTTGCGGGCACGGGAGAGTACGGGTTCAGCGGGGACGGAGGCCGAGCGCTCCATGCTCAGCTCAGCCTCCCTTCCAGCGTGGCGGTGGACAGCGCAGGCAACCTCTACATCACCGATACGAACAACCACCGGGTCCGCAAGGTGCACACCAGGTTTGCCCTGTTCGGCGTGCCCATCAGTACTGTCGCGGGCACGGGAGAGAGCGGGTTCGGCGGGGATGGCGGCCGAGCGGTCGATGCTCAGCTCAGCAACCCCTGGGGTATAACGCTGGACGGCATGGGCAACCTCTACATCGCCGATGCCAACAACCACCGGGTCCGCAAGGTGGACTCCGCGGGGGTCATCACCACCATCGCGGGCACGGGACAGAGCGGGTTCAGCGGGGATGGCGGCCGGGCGGTCGATGCCCGGCTCAGCTATCCCTGGAGCGTGGCGAGGGACAGCATGGGCAACCTCTACATCGCCGATGCCAACAACCACCGGGTCCGCAAGGTGGACTCCGCAGGGGTCATCACCACCATCGCGGGCACGGGAGAGCGCGGGTTCAGCGGAGACGGCGGCCAGGCGGTCGATGCCCGGCTCAACAATCCCCGGGGCGTGACGGTGGACGGCGGCGGCAACCTATTCATCGCCGATCGACTCAACCACCGAATTCGCAAGGTGGACTCCGCGGGGGTCATCAGCACCTTCGCGGGCACGGGAGAGCGCGGGTTCAGCGGAGACGGCGGAGCAGCGGTCGATGCCCGGCTCAGCCTCCCGTCCAGCGTGGCACTGGACTCCGTCGGCAGGCTCTTCATCGGCGATTCGGGCAACAACCGGATCCGCATTGTGACGCAGCCGAGCGCATGAAGCAGCGCCCGGTGAGGCCGTGCTGCGGATGCCACGGGAAGGCGAGGAACCGGCGGAGCCGTCGATTACGATCAGAGCAGCGGGTCCAAGTCGTTTCTGGGCGTATGGCGCGGGCATCGCGGTCGTCACCGCCTCCGGAAACAGAGTACGGGATCACCGTGTCATGCCGGCAGGGCGATACCGAAGAGGAAATCCGGATGTTGCGGCTCAAGCGCCACGTTCCAGCGTCTATTGCCAAGGCATTCCCGCCTCGACCGGCACATCACCTCCATCGCTTCCTCATCCAGGTTGCGCATCGCCGACGTCCGGGTCCCTCCCTTGCGTCGGCGAGCCTGACGGCCAGGGTCATGGTGACGGCTGCGGCAGGCGCCATCCGCCCTCCTGTCCGCAACGTTGGAGCGGGAAAAAACGGATTCGAGACGAGTTTCCGTGAAATGGACGAACTGTAATTCGACAGGGCAACATGACCACTTTCCGTAAGGCATCCCGTTCCCGTTTTGGAACGATGATTCGTTTCGAGCCGATTGTCTCACCTTTTCGGAAAAATTCCGATCTCAGGAAAGAAACTCCCAAATATAGAAAGATAAGTGAATATAAAGTGAACTATTGAAATTTAATAATGAATTTCAAGTGAATTCATACATCGAGATGTTACGATTGGCAGTGGTCGGGCTGCGGGATCCGCTGGGGTTGGGAAATGAAGAGTCCCGATGAACTGAGGCGAGAGAACGAAATGCTGCGGGAGCGCATCTCCCGGCTGTGCGCGGCCAGCCTGCGCATCAGCGCCAGCCTCGACCTCAGCACGGTCCTGGAAGAGGTCGTGAACAACGCCTGCGAGCTGACCGGCGCGTGCGCCGGCGTGATCACAACCATTGACGACTCCGGGCAACCCCAGGACATCGTCACCTCCGGCCTGACTCCGGAAGAGCAGCAGCGGCTGCTGAACTGGTCCGACGGGCTGCGACTCTTCACGCATCTCCGAGACCTGCCGGGCACGCTGAGAATGAAAGACATGCCCGGCTACGTCCAGTCGCTCGGTTTTTCCCCGGACATGATACCTGCAAAGCACTTCCTGGGAACTCCGATCTGTTACCGGAGCGTGCAGGTGGGCAACTTCTCTCTCGGCGGGAACGAAGGCGAAAAAGAGTTCACGAGCGAGGACGAAGAGGTGCTGGTGATGTTTGCGTCACAAGCGGCGACGGCAATCGCCAACGCACGGACTCACCGGGACGAGCAGCGGGCGCGGGCCAACCTGGAAGCCCTGGTCGATACCTCTCCGGTAGGCGTGTTGCTCTTCGACGCCAAGACCGGACGAGTCGTAATGTGCAATCAGGAGACCAGGCGGATTGGAAAAGGACTGTACGCGTCGGGCCTGACCACGGAGGAGTTGCTGGAAGTCGTGACCGTCCGGAGATCCGACGGGAGTGAGATTGCCCTTGCCCAATTCCCGCTGGACTATGTGCTGAAAAGCGCCATACCGGTGCGCGCCGAGGAGATCGTCGTTCAGGTTCCGGACGGGCCGAGTGTCACCACGATGATCAACGCCACGCCGATCCGTGCCGAGGACGGCACGGTCGAGGCGGTGCTCGTCAACCTGCAGGACCTCGCTCCGCTGGAAGAGCTGGAGCGCTTGCGGGCCGAGTTCCTGGGCATGGTAAGTCACGAGCTGCGGGCTCCGCTGACCTCCATCAAGGGCTCGGCCGCCACCGTGCTTGGCGCCACTCCGGCCCCGGGCCCGGCAGAGATGCTTCAGTTCTTCCGGCTCATCAACGAACAGACCGATCACATGCGCGGGCTGATCAACGACCTGCTGGATGCGGGGCGGATCGAAGCAGGCATGCTGTCGGTCGCCACCGAGCCCATGGAGGTGTCCGTGATGGTGGATCAGGCCAGGAACACGTTCCTGAGCGGAGGAGCCAAGCAAAACGTTTTCATCGACTTTCCACCGGATCTGCCCCGGGTAATGGCCGACAGCCAGCGCATCTTGCAGATCTTGAACAACCTCTTTTCCAATGCGTCCCGGCACTCTCCGGAGTCTTCTCCCATTCGGGTCACCGCGCTCAGGGACGGCGTTCACGTAGCGATCTCGGTTTCCGACGAAGGCGGGGGCGTGTCACCGGAACTGGTGCCGCACCTTTTCCGGAAACACGCACGTATCCACGGCGACAAGCACGGGATCGGAGGGACCGGCCTCGGTCTGGCCATCTGCAAGGGGCTGGTAGAGGCCCACGGGGGCCGCATCTGGGCGGAGAGCGGCGGAGTGGGCCTGGGGACGAAAATCACCTTCACAATTCCGGTGGCCGAAGAAGAAGCCGGCCAAGGCGCAGCGACCGACATCTCACCGAGTTCCCCCCGCTCGCCTCGTGAAGGGCGAGATCGAAAGCGCATACTGGTGGTGGACGACGATCCACAGACACTACGGTACGTTCGGCAAGCTCTCGAGTCGGAGGGCTACTCCGCGCTCATGACGGGCGATCCGAGAGAGGTGTCCCGCCTCATCAAGACGAAGAAGCCCGAACTGGTTCTGCTGGACTTGGTGCTTCCCGGGACCGATGGGATCGAGTTGATGGAAAGCCTGCCCGAGTTGGCCGATCTACCCGTCATCTTCATCTCCGGCTACGGAAGAGACGAGACGATCGCCAGGGCCCTGGAGATGGGGGCCGCTGATTACATTGTCAAGCCCTTCTCGCCGAAGGAGTTGACGGCGAGGGTCCAGGCAGCCCTGCGCAAACGGATCGAGACGCCCGAACCCTTCCTGCTGGGGGACCTTGCCATCAACTACCAGGAACGCCGGGTGAAAGTGGCCGACCAGCCGGTATCCCTGACGGCCACGGAATACGAACTGCTACGCGCACTGTCGATCAACGCCGGACGGGTCATGACGTACGATTACCTGTTACGGCAGGTGTGGAGCGGGAGGGAATATGCCGACACTCGGCTGGTGCGCACCTTCGTGAAGAATCTTCGCCGCAAGCTTTGCGTTGAAGAGAATGGCCCCACCTACATCTTCAACGTGCGCGGGGTAGGTTACCGCATGGACAAGCCAAACAACCCTTGAGGACCCTATCCTGCATTTCTCACCACAAGGCGGCCGGAGCACGCGATAGGACCGCCATGACGTCGTTGCGCTTGCTTGCCGTGCTCGATGTACTGTTCAAGTACACCTGCGCGCGCCCAGCGGCTCGCGCCTCGTCCTGACGGCCCTCTCACGCACTTCGCCTCGCCACGTGGTGAGAAATACAGGCTATCTCTTCGGGTCGCAGGGGGCCAGCGCACCGGCTCACGGCCAGCATCAGCAGCAGCCAAGCCGCTTACGGACTGACCTCACTGCCCCCATAGAGACCGCCTTCCCAAGCTCTTCCGTCCCAGGAATCAGACCGCGAGGGCCACGCTGAACTTTTGTGAAATTCGTAGCGGCAGATGCACGTCAACCGGCAGAGCATGGACCCGGACCGGATCCACGCCTCCACAGGGCCCGGAGCCTTCCCCAAAAGGGACCTGGTTCCGGCCGGGCTGGCCGGGCCGACAGCGTCCCTTTTCAACTCGGCGTGACCTATGGAGCGCACAGTTCGTCATAATCAGAAGACATGCCCTTATTCCACCGGCAGCGGTTGACATCGATTTGTCTCTTGTGCGCGGCCCTGACTGCCTTGAGCGGTCCCGTAGCTCAGGCCCAGGAAGTCGAGGCGCAGGTCCACGTTCTCGACAACGGCATGAAGTTTCTGCTCCTGCCGCGCGAGGGCGACCCGAACGTATCCGCCGGCTGGGTGGCCAAAGTGGGGTCGGTGAACGAGCGGCCGGGGTTGACGGGCGTGGCGCACCTCTTCGAGCACATGATGTTCAAAGGGACGCACACGATCGGAACGAAGGACATCGACCGCGACCTCGAAATCATCAGCCAGCTCGATGCGCTGAGAGCGCAAATCCGCGACGAGGAAGAAACACTGATCGAACAGCACCGCCGAGGGCTGATCGACAACCCCAAGGACCCCGCAAGCCGGTCGGAAGAACACAACAGGCTACTGGGCGAGTTCGGCAGATTGCTCACGGAACAGCGCGAGCTGATCATCAAGGACCAATTCGACCGGATCTACACTTTGCAAGGAGCTTCGGGCCTGAACGCATTCACGTCGCACGACCTGACGCTCTACATGATCAACGTTCCGGCGAACAAGCTGGAGCTGTGGTTCTGGATGGAGTCCGACCGACTTTCGAACCCGGTCTTCCGAGAGTTCTACAGCGAGCGGGACGTGGTCCAGGAAGAGCGGCGACTGCGCGTTGAATCGAGGCCGACCGGCAAGCTCGACGAGCAGTTCGAGACGCTCTTCTGGCAGTCGTCGCCCTACCACTGGCCGGTCATCGGCTGGCAGAGCGACCTGGACGGCCTGACCCGAGATGAAGCGCTGGAGTTCTTCGGCACCTACTACGCGCCGAACAATCTCACGGTGGCGCTGGTCGGGGATTTCGACCCCGAGCAAGCGGTGTCATGGGCGGAGAAATATTTCGGCCGTCTGCAGCGGGGCGAGAGCGAGCCGGAGCCGGTCCGCACCTGGGAGATCGAGCAGCAGGCCGAAACGCGCATGACGGGCTACGCGGACACCCGCCCCACGGTTCGGATCCGCTACCACACCGTGGCGGATGCCCATCGGGAAGAGCCGGCTCTGCTGGTATTGTCGAGCTTGTTGAACGGACGGACAGGACGGCTGTACAAGTCACTCGTTCTCGAGCAAAAGGTCGCCACGAACGCCGGTGCGGCTGTAAACGGCTTGAAGTATGACGGCTATTTCGAGTTGTCGGGCATCGCGGCGGAGGGCCACACTCCGGAAGATGTCGAGCAGGCGCTGTATCAAGAGATGAAGGTGCTTCAGGAGCAACTCGTCGGGGACCGGGAGCTGCGGAAGGTCAAGAACCAGCAACTCGCAAGCGACTTCCGGCGACTGCGGTCGAAGACGAACCTGATGATTCAACTTCTGATCTACGAAGCTCTTGGAGATTGGGAGAACATCAACAAGTTTTCCGAGCGCATTCAGGCCGTCACGGCGGAGGATGTCCGCACCGTCGCAAGAAAGTATTTCAAACCCGAAAACCGCAATGTGAGCATCTACTACACCAAGGAAGGTGCGAGGGGCCGGCGAGGCCGCGGCGGACCGCGACCCGGGGGACGGCCCGGAGCAGGAGGTGGACCATGAGACGGCGCGAATGGATGAAGGCCTCCGCCGGCACATTGCTTGTGCCCTTCGCCTGGGCCGAGGAAGAAGGCATTCCGGCTCACCCGAACGACCTGGAGTTTCCCAAGCTCAGCTACGACCCGCCCAAGCCCGCCGACTACCGGCATGAATTGCCGGGAGGCGCGGTGGCATACGTCGTGGAGGACCACCAGCTTCCACTGATCGACATTTCGGTGACGATCCGGACGGGCGGCTATCTGGTCCCGCGGGAGAAAGCGGGGCTGGCCTCCTTCACAGGCTCACAGATACGCGCAGGCGGAACCAAGACGATCCCGGCACACGAGTTCGATGAGCAGGCCGCGTTCCTGGCTTCGAGTATCAGCAGCAATATCAGCGGCACTTCGGCAACGGCGGCATTGAACTGCATCACGCAAAACCTGCAACCGACACTGAAGCTTTTCTTCGACATGCTCAAGAATCCCGGATTCGATCCGGAGCGGTTGCGGCTCGCGACGGCACGCCGCCTGCAGGCGATGCAGCGCCGCAACGACCGCGCTCAGGGTGTCGAAAGGCGGGAGTTCGCGCGCCTGATGCGGGGAGACGAACACTACTCGACGTGGCAGACGACCAAGGCCTCGGTCGAAGGCGTCACGGTCGATGCCATGCGGGAGTTCCACGCAAGCTACTACCACCCAGGTTCGATGATCTTCGCGGTCGCAGGCGACGTCGAGACGAAAGAGATCCTGGAACAACTCGGCGGCGAGCTGACGGAAGGCTGGCCCACGCAGTCGAAGCCGGAAGTCGCTGCCGTGCCGGTTCCCAAACACGAGCCTTCGGCGGGCGTATACATGGTCGACAAACCGGAGTTGAACCAATCACGGGTCGCGATGGGGCACCTCGGCATCCGGCGGGATGATCCTGACCGCATCGCAATCGGCATCATGGACCATATTCTGGGTTCCAGCGGTTTTACGTCACGGATCATGATGCGCGTGCGTTCGGACGAGGGATTGGCCTACAGCGCCGGGAGCAGCTTCCGGCCCGGCATCTACTACCCGGGCACGTTTCGGGCCGGGTTCCAATCGATGAACGCGCGCTGCGCGCAGGCGGCGACGATCGTCCTGGAGGAGCTGGCGCGTATTCGGGAAGAGAAAGTAACCGAGGAAGAGCTGGCGACGGCCAAAAACGCCTCGATCGAGACCTTTCCGCGCTTCTTCGCAACGGCGGGCGCCGTAGCGCGCACCTTCGCGTCGGACGAGTACACGGACCGGGAAGAGGGATACTGGGACAAGTACCGTGACCGCATCGCGGCCGTGACCCGGGATGACGTGCTGCGGGTGGCCCAAAAGCACTTGCATCCGGACAAGCTGGCGATTCTGGGCGTGGGAAACGTTCAAGAGATGCTGGCGGGCAACCCCGACAAGCTGGACTACCAGTTCTCAAAGCTGGCCGGGGGGAGCGAGGTCCAGAGGATCCCGCTGCCGGACCCACTTACGATGGAGTACCCGGAGGTCTGAGATCGAAAAAAAGCCGTGATTCGTGTCTCGTGTTTCGTGAAAACCGTTGGCGGGGGCCAAGCCTGCATCTCTAACCGCCCGACGGCCGAAGCACGCGATATGACCGCCATGACTTCGTTGCGCTTGCTTGCCGTGCTCGATGTACTGTTCAAGTACACCTGCGCGCGCCAAGCGGCTCGCGCCTTTTTCCTCCGCCCGGCTTGCGCCTAGTCCTGACGGCCCTCTCACCCACTTCGCCTCGCCATGTGGTGAAAAATGCAGGCTAGCTCCAGGGAGAAATGCCTGACGGCCGGTGATCCGTAAAGGCCGTGATTCTTGAAAAACATAAGGGCCGTGTTCCCGGCGCCGGGGGCCGGCACCTCGTCCTGACGGCCCGCTCACACACTTCGTCCCGCCACGCGGTGAGAAAAGCAGGTCAACAGGGCTGATTTCAATCGGGGCTGCAACTTCGATGTGACAGTGTCGGTGAGAATGCGACGCCCAGCAGCTACGCGGCTCGAAGCTGCTCCAGCAAAGCGATGGCCCTGAGGATATCGCCGCGTTGCGCCTCGCCGGTAATCTCACGCTCAATCGTCAGCGGGCCCGTATAGCCCACGGCCTTGAGCTTGGCGACATAATCAGCCATCCCCACATCGCCTTCGCCCAGAGGAGTCTCTTCACCGAAGGCTCCTTCTTCCTTTGGCCATGTCCCGTCCTTGCAGTGCACCGAGACGAGCCAGGGGTGGACGACATCGAGTGCGGCCAACGGCTCGCCCGAGCCGTAGAGAATCATGTTCGCCGGATCGAAGTTGACCTTGAGATTGGAGCGGTCGACATCGCTGATGAATTCGCGCAGCACGGTCGCGGGCTCCTGGCCCGTTTCGAGTGCAAACGTCTGTCCGCGGACTGAGCAGTAGTCGCAGAGCCGCCGCATCATGTCACGGACCGCAATGTAGCCGGGGTCGCCGTGATCCTCCGGCACGAAGCCGATATGAGCGGCGATGCCGGGGACGCCGAGGAAATGGGCGAAGTCGCTAATCTCGCGCGTGCGCTGCTCGCGTTCCTGGCGCGTGCTTGCGGGGATGTATCCGACGGTCTTCTCCACCGTCGGAATGTCGGCGTAGCTCTCGCCGTCGAATGCAGCAAACACCGTGTTCAGGGTAATTCCGGAGGACTCGAGAGCGTCCTTCCATGCGGCCGATCCGTCAGGGCCGATGTCAGCCTGCCCGTGGACACCGAGTTGGCCGCAACTCACGCCGAGGCTCTTGACCATCGCCGTGATCTCGGCCGGGGAGGCGTCCACTCCCAGAACGCCGCCTGTCCAAAACATGACGCCAACCTGTAAAGGTTCCCATTCCGCCATTGAAGTTTCTCCCATGTAAAAGTCGTTGAATGCGGGACGACGCGCCCGCCGTGCTCAAACCGTGATGGGCACACCGCCCTGCTCGCGCGAAGTCCGCATCGCCAAAGTCATACGCGTCGCCAACGCCGACTCCTCAGGCGGACATCGTTCCGGCGGCGAGCCCGCCTCGCAGGCATCGGCAAAGGCGCATAGCTCTCCGACGAAGCCGTCCTGTTCAGAGAGCTTCGGCTCTTCCGAAGAACCGTCGCTCTTGTAGAGGGTCAGCCGCCGCAATCCAGAGTGGAAATCAAGCGTACCACCCTCGCAAACGAACGAAAACTCCATCGAAAACGGGTAGCTCTGCGGATGGTGCCAGCCGCCGGAAATCACGACCGATCGAGGGGACTCGTACTCCAACTCGGCTTCCACCACGTCGATCCCCCTGGCCATCTCCTCGACGCCCCGGGCCTTGACGGAAGCGGGCTTGCCGAACAGGTGGAGCGCGAAGTCGAAGTCGTGAATCAGCAAGTCGAACACACCGCCGCCGCTGCGGGACCGGTCGTGCATCCATTTGCCCCATCCCGGGGCGGCACACTTGCGTCGAAAGAAAGCCGCCTTCAGCGGCCCGATCGCGCCAGAAGCAATGATCTCGCGAGCCCGCGCGTAGTCCGGCCAAAAGCGCAACACCTGGGCCACCATCAAGACACGTCCATGCCTACGAGCCGCCTCGACCATCCGGTCGCACTCCTCACCGGTGAGCGCCATGGGCTTCTCGACGAGGACATGCTTGCCGGCCTGCAGCGCCTTGAGCGCGAGCGGTGCGTGAAGGTCGGAAGGAACACAGAGATCCACGGCCTCGACGTTGGAGTCGGCAAGCATCTCTTCGACCGTTGCGTAGCGGGCTGCCGCTCCGAAGTCCATCGCTTCGCCGGGGCGGTCGAGATTGCCCTGAATCGCGCTCAGATCTCCAGACCGTTTCTTTTCATCGCTGCTCGCCACAGCCGTGATCTCGGCGTTGGGGACGCTCTGGTAGGCTTGCAGATGCGTACTTCCCATAAAACCCAGTCCGGCGATACCGATCTTCACGCGTCGATCTCCCTTCCAACGTCGAACGGGGCCACCTAGCCGCAGTTCGACGAGACAACATTATCGAGATACCAGCGGCTGAATGTAAAGGGGATAAAGGCCGTGTTTCGTGTCTCGTGATTCGTGAAAACCGTTGGCTGGGGCTTGGTTTGCTCCCGGAAGAAATGTCTGACGGGCGGTGAACCGTGAAGGCCGTGTTGGCGGCGCGGGCGGCTCTGCGCCAAGTCCTGACGGGACATTCGCCACGGGCTGTTATACGGAGTAAGAGAGGGCCTAGCCTCATTTCTCACCACCCGACGGTCGAAGCATGCGGTACGACCGCCAGGACTTCGTTGCGCTTGCTTGCCGTGCTCAACGTACGGTTCAAGTACGCCTGCGCGCCAAGCGGCTCGCGCCTTTTTCCTCCGCCCGGCTTGCGCCTAGTCCTGACGGCCCTCTCACACACTTCGCCTCGCCGCGTGGCGAGACATGCAGGCTAGGGCCTGTTAACACTAACGTAGTGCCTCGACGATCAGAGCGAAGTGCAGGAAAGCGAGGAACATCACGTCGAGTTTATCGAACCGCGAGAAGATGCGCCGGAAGCCCTTCAGCCGCCGGAAGAGCCGCTCGACTTCGTTGCGGCGGCGGTACAGCAAGCGGTCGTATTCCCACGGCTGCAGTCGCGTCCGACGGGGCGGCACGACGGGAATCCATCCAAAATCCAGCGCCAATTGACGGGTTTGATCGTCCTCATAGGCGCTGTCCATCAGCAGTGGGAGTGGCTCGGGCAACGGCCCCAGTCCGGCCAGCAGATCGCGGCCCTGCACCGCGTCGTGCGCTTGACCCGGCGAGAGAGCGAACGTTATCGCCGTTCGAGCATTCGCGGCAACCAGATGAACCTTGGTGCTCCATCCGCCGCGCGATTTGCCGATCGCCTGGGGACCGTTTTTTTTAACGCCCCCGTGCCGTCCGGATGCACCTTCACGATGGTCGAGTCCATCGAAACCGCCTCCACTCGGATGCGCACCAGTTGCTCTCTCTGCAGCTTTTCGAACACCGCGTCCAGCACGCCGTTCTTGGACCAGCGGTTCATGCGGGTGTAGATGGTGTGCCAGTTTCCGAAGCGTCGCGGCAGCCCACGCCACTTGCAGCCCTGCTCGGCGACATACAAGATGG
This sequence comes from Bryobacterales bacterium, assembly GCA_965204095.1. Lineage (GTDB taxonomy): Bacteria > Acidobacteriota > Terriglobia > Bryobacterales > UBA6623 > JAPPLB01. The sequence continues at coordinate 1,215,014 of OZ241991.1, forward strand.
CGTTCAAAACCGTGAGATTCGACAGGCTCACGTTACCGCGCTGGCGCGGCAGGACAGGCTCGATACGGCGGTATTGCTCCTCGGTGATCTCCATGCCCTATTATAAAACATTCTTGCAGGTTAGTGTTAACAGGCCCTAGCGAGCGCTGACCTTCTTCGTCTGATACAGGTCCATAATTACGCCGGCTCCCATCGACAGCAGTCTCTCAGCAGTCTCTTCTCCTACCGCGGAGGGAGTCGTAGTGCTGCCCTCGACAACCCGGCAGAAGGAACGGCGGCCATCTTGCGATACGACCATTGCGGAAAGCCGGAGCCGATCGCCCCGGATGCTGGCATAGCCTCCCAGCGGCACTTGGCATCCGCCACTGAGAGCATCCAGCAAGCTCCGCTCGGCAGTAACCGCGGCGCGTGTCTCCTGGTGATTCAAGGGCGCGATGATTTCCTGCATGCCCTTGTCCCTGGCGCGCACCTGAATGCCGATCGCGCCCTGTCCGATCGCCGGGTACATCACGTTCGGCTCGAGGGTTTCCGCAATTCTCTCTTCAAGCCCAAGCCGCTGTAACCCAGCCGCCGCGAGAATCAAACCCTCATAGTGTCCTTCGTCCAATTTCTTGAGACGTGTATCGACATTGCCGCGAATCTCCTCCACTTTCACCTTGGGCCGCAGGCGGCGGAACTGAGCGGCGCGCCGCAGAGAACTGGTTCCGATCCGGGCGCCTTCGCTGAACCCCTTGAGCTCGCCACCGACCAGGGCGTCACGCGCGTCGCCCCTTTCCGGCACGGCTCCGAGAGCCAGCCGGCGATCCGATTTCGTAGGGAGATCCTTCAGGCTGTGCACCGCGATATCGATGTGGCGCTTGATCAACGCCTCGTCGATTTCCTTCGTGAAAACGCCCTTGACACCGGTGGTGGAGACCAACTTCGCGAAAGCCCGAGCGCTCAACTTGTCACCGGTAGTCTTGATCACTTTGATGCGTGAAGACACGCCCAGTGCTTCAAGCTGGTCAGAGACCCACTGGGCTTGCCACATGGCGAGTGGGGAACCGCGAGTTCCGATGGCAACCGGTTTCATTTGTGCAGATTGAAAGCGCGTTTGACGAACTCGACGAAGTGCAACCCGTCAGGATGGCTCGCCAACCGCTTCATTTGAGAAATGGGGGAATGGGCGATCTTGTTGATCATGCCGCGAGTCAGGGCCTCAATGGCTTCCTCCTGTTGCGGCGTAAGTGATCCGAGCTTGGAACGATGCCGTTCCAGCTCGGCACGCCGCAGACGCTCGAGCCTGTCCTGCAAGGACACGATGGTTGGCGCAACCTGATGCGTCTTGAGCCGCTGCATCAGCTTCGCAACTTCCTCTTCGACGATTCTTTCGGCCTGTTCGGCCTCGCTCTTGCGTTGCTCGAGATTGGCATCGGCGACATGCTGCAAGTCATCAATGTCGTAGACAAAGATGTTGTCGATCGCATTGATCGCCGGATCGATGTCGCGCGGCACGGCGATATCGATCAGGAAGATCGGCCGCTGCCTGCGGGCTGCGATCATTCCCTCTGCCGCCTGTTTCGTGAGGATGAAGTTGGGCGCACCAGTCGAAGTGATCACAATATCGACGTGGGTCAGCCATTCCAGCAGCCGGCTGAACTCGACCGCCTGGCCGTCAAACGCCCTGGCCATCTCGACGGCGCGCTCGTGGGTACGGTTCGTGACGTAGATCTTGCCGCCACCGGCCCGGCGCAGGTGCTTGGCAGCCAGTTCCGACATCTCTCCGGCACCGATGACCAAGATGGATCGACCGTTGAGGTCTCCGAAAATCTTGCGCGCCAACTCGACGGCCACGTTGCTGACCGACACCGCCATCTGACCGATGCCTGTTTCGTTGCGCACACGCCTTGCCACCCGAAAGGCGTGATTCAGGACGAAGTCCAGCTCGCCCTGAATCGTTCCCGCCTGCTTCGCGCTCGCGTAGGCGTCTTTGATCTGGCCCAGGATCTGCGGCTCGCCGAGAACCATCGAATCCAGGCTGCAAGCGACACGGAAAATGTGCCGCACGGCATCCTGGTCGACATAGCGGTAGAAGTAGGGCTTGACCTCGTCAAAAAGCTCGCGATGTTCAGAACCGAGAAACGAAAGAATCTGTTCAGTCGAGTCCGAGCCCGTCTCGGAACCCACGACCAGTTCCACCCGATTGCATGTTGACAGGATCAGAGCTTCAGAGATACCGGGCCGCTCCGCCAAGGCCTCCAGGCGTTCGGCTGTCGCCGCCTCCGCCACGGCGAAGCGTTCCCGCACCTCGACGGGGGCGGTCTTGTGACTGAGACCTACCAGAAGGACACTCATGGCCGCATGAAGGTATGAACACCGCTATTCACGATCCAGGTGAGAGCGGCTGAACAGAATCCGACGATCGAGAAGTACGCCGCCTTGCGTCCTCTCCAGCCAATCGCCAACCGGCTGAAGACCATCGCGAGGTAAATCGCCCACGTAACGAACGCCAGGGCAATCGTCGGATCGACGATCCAGTTCGCGCCCCACTCGACGAAAGCCCAGAAGCTCCCCGAGATCAGCCCCAAAGTCACCAGAACGAAGCCGACCGCCAGGGTTCGATAGGCGAGGTCGTCGAGGGCGCCGAGCGGCGGCAGCCAGTAGTAGAAGACCCTTGGCCTTTTCGATTTCAGTTCCTTTTCCTGAATGAGATACATGACGCCGGCGACGAAGGTCAATGTCAGTGCGGCATACCCGAGCAGCACCAGCACCACGTGCATCGTCAGCCACATGCGCCCGAGAGTGTACCCTTCGGGCGGGTCGACGGCTGTCCCGAGGCTGGCTACCATGGTCAGCAAGAACACGGTAGGGAACACGAAAACAGCCAGGCTTTCATACTTGTAGCGCCAGTAGACCAGCAGAAACGCACAGGTAACGAGAAATCCCACCAATGAGGCCATCTGATGCAGGGTGTGGACCGGGAACCTGCCCTGCGCCATGGCCTGATCGACGATCGAGACCAGATGGAACACCGCTCCGAGCGAGATCGAACCCAGAGCCAGCTTGAAAAGCCGCTGGCGCCGCTTGACCACCGTTACGAGGGCGTGCCAAAGACCGAGCGAATAGAGCAGCAGCGTCACGCGGAGCCAAAAGACACTCGATTCGCCCATGACAAGTCATTATACGGGATCGTCGTAAGCCCTTCTGTTTTCAGCGGTTTCGCAATGCTGACAACCTTTTTGCCCCTACCGATTCGAGACCCAATCCGCCTTGGCGACACTGATCTGCCTTTCGCACCACATGACGGCCGGAGCACGTGATAAAAGGCCGTGATTCGTGTCTCGTGATTCGTGTCTCGTAAAAAACCTTAACCTGCATTTATCACCACCCGACGGTCGAAGCACGCGATACGACCGCCAGGGCTTCGTTGCACTTGCTTGCCGTGCTCAACGTACTGTTCAAGTACGCCTGCGCGCGCCAAGCGGCTCGCGCCTCGTCTTGGCGGCCCTCTCACGCACTTCGCCTCGCGGCGTGGTGAGACATGCAGGCCCTAGTCAAAAAGAGCAATCACAGATTGGCGACCCTTCCCGCGGCCATGTCAGCCGCCGTCTTGCCATCGTCGGACTCAAGTCCGGCATCCGCCCCAGCCTCGAGCAGGGCATCAACCATTGCTTGATCGCCATTCATCGCGGCGGCATGCAGAGCCGTCCAGCCGCCGTGCTGTCGCGCATTGACGCAGACTCCTTTGTCGAGAAGCAATTTGACGATATCGAGATGCCGGCCCGCCGCAGCACTGTGGATCGGGGCTACGGCCATGGGGTTGTCAGCAACCGCATTGACATCCGCAGCCCTCCGAATCAGAAGCTGCGCACAATGGAAGTGTCCGAAAAAGCAAGACAGATGGAGCGGCGTGAAGCCGTCGGGCGAACAAGCTGCCATTTCAGCAGGGTCTTCGTCAACCAACATTGCCATCAGCTCGCGATTGCCAAGAGCAGCGGCTTCGAATATATCCAGAGGCGGGTCGGTTGCCAGCAGAATGCTCAGCAACTCGTTGCGGCGGTAGTACACGGCCTGCATCACAACGGAGACACCCTTCTCGTCACGGGCCGAGGCTAACCGGGGATCCTTTCGGACAAGGTCACGGACAAGAGCGGCATCACCGTCTTTGACGGCTTGTACGATTTGCTCTGCGGGCTGCACGGCGTCTGCAGCTCAGTTCAGCCGGGCGATCTCGTCGCGAAGATAGGCGATGGATTCGTTGACCATCTTCTCTGCGCCCGGCGTAAAGTCGAAGACTTCCATCGAGACCCAGCCGTCGAACTTGCGATCTTTCGCGATCTGCAGGACGGGCTTGAAGTCGTAACCGCCGCCGGGCCGCACGTATGAACCATCCAGCTCGTTGATGTGGATATGCCGGATGAAATCCCAGTATTTCTCGACCAGTTCAGCGTGGGGTGTTGTCTCCTCGATCGCGTTGTGGCTGTCGAACATGCTTCGTACGGAAGGGCTGTTCACTTCGCGGACCACCTTGATCGCTTCATCGAGTGATCCGATCACATCACACTGCTCGCTGGGAAGGGCTTCAACGAGCAGGGTGACGTCCAGGTCTTCGAGATGCCCGGTGATCGAGCGCACGCCATCGATGAAATGAGTCGTCGCCTGCTGCGGTGAGAGGCCGCCGGTCGTCCTGCGCTGCATGGGTGAACCGAAAACCATCACTCCACCACTGTCACCGCGGCGCAGGTCGGCGCAAAGATCGACGAGGCGGCGGACGAAATCCCAACTGTGTTTCCGCATAGCTTCATCGGGGGTCGTGACATGAAGGCCGGCCGGGCCAACAGTCAGCCAGTGCAGCCCGACGAACTCGAGCCCCTCGGACTGAATGATATCCCGCACTTCCTTCCGTCTTTCGGCCGGCAGGGTCGTAGCGTCGTTCCGCAGCGTGAACGGGGCGATCTCGATACCCTGCCAGCCAGCCTTCTTCAGAGAACGACACGAGGCCGCAAAGTCAGTCTTCTCGTAAAGCTCGTTGCAGACGGCGAGTTTGAAAGCGTATTCGGACATGGCGGGTCAATGGTTCTCAGGCAGCAAGAAAGACCGGGCGGCGCAGGACGGACTCAGCGGCGCTTCGCCGCCCGTTCATGAATCCCGGGGCATAGCATGCCCTCCGGTTCAATTACCCCTTGGCGGCGGCGTAGCGGCCGGCGACCTCGTCCCAGTTGACAACGTTCCACCAGGCCGCGATGTAGTCCGGACGCCGGTTCTGATAGTTCAGATAGTAGGCGTGTTCCCAGACATCGAGCCCGAGAATGGGCGTGTTGCCGTGGGTCAGAGGGTTGTCCTGGTTGGGGGTCGACTCGACGACGAGGTTCCCGCCGCCGTCAACGGAAAGCCAAGCCCAGCCGCTTCCGAAGCGCGCGGCCCCGGCAGCGGCGAATTTCTGCTTGAAGCTGTCAAAGCTGCCGAAAGCGGAATCGATGGCGGATCCGAGGTCTCCGCCGGGTTCGCCTCCACCACCGTTCTTCATCAGTTGCCAGAACAGCGAGTGGTTGGCGTGGCCGCCGCCGTTGTTGCGAACGGCGGTGCGAATGGCTTCCGGCACCGAGTCCAAATCACGCACAAGATCGTCGATGGATTTCGCGGCCAATCCGGCATAGCCGGCGATCGCATCGTTGAGCTTCGTCACATAGGTGTTGTGGTGCTTGCCATGATGGATTTCCATCGTCCTGGCATCGATGTGAGGTTCCAGTGCGTCGAAAGCATAGGGCAAAGCGGGCAGCGTATAGGCCATGAATCTCTCCTGAGTTGGTTGAGCCTGTCGGGGAATGGCATCGATGACCGCACTCCGCCCCGGAGGCCTGACGGCAACTCCGCCGTCCCGGAGCACAGACGTCTCATCGTGGCCGTGGCCCGACCCACCGGCCACGGCAAAGATTTCTATCTTAGCACCCTAGCCTGCATTTCTCACCACCCGACGGCCGAAGCATGCGATAAAAGGCCGTGATTCGTGTCTCGTGATTCGTGTCTCGTGAAAAACCTTAAAGGCCGTGTTGCGCGCGCCTTTTTTCCCGCCCGGCTCACGCTTCGTCCTGACGGCCCTCTCACGCACTTCACCTCGCCACGTGGCGAGAAAAGCAGGCTAGTCCCGCCCCCGCCCAAGTGCGGATCAATCACAGCGAAAAACACACGTCGTGCCTTTCGTCCTACCTCTTCCGTACCGTCGCGCCGGCCTCTTTTCAACCTATCCGCAGCGAGGATCATGGGTTTTCACATCAGTTCATCAAGAAGCCGTTTCGAAGGAGAAAACTTGAAAACCTACAGGAAGTAACTTCCTGGTCCCGGAAATCGCCATTTCCGCACAGGCCAGTCCGCTTTTTGCTAGACTCGGAATGGCCAATTCCGGTTTAAGGACTCGACATGGAATCCACGAACCTACCCTGGCAACGCTCCTTCAGCGTGAGCTCGACCGTTCCCCACGAGAACCAGCCGGAACCGCCAGGGCCTCAACTTGAACCGGCGGCTCCGCCTCCGTCGTCTTCTCGCCCCAGCAAGCTACTCAGCGGCGTCATCCTTGTGGTTCTGGGGGCCATCGGGCTGGGTGTATGGTCGCAACGCGAGCAGATCTTCTCGGCTGGATCCGGAGCCGAGGTTCTGACGATCCCGACCGCGAAAGCAGAAGTCAAGAGCTTCCGGCAGTCGCTTCGCACAAGCGGAACCATTGCAGCGAAGCGTTTCGCGGCGATCCGCGCGCCCCGCATGCGCGGCGGCAGCGAAGGCCGCCGTCAGCAAACACTGATGAAACTTGCACCGGCGGGCGAAACCATCCAGGCGGGGACGGTGGTTGCGGAGTTCGAGAATCGCTGGCTCGAGGACCATATCGACGACGTGAGGTCGACACTCGCGCAGTCCAAGTCGACTGTCGAGAAACGCCGCGCGGAGATCATGATTGCGACAGAGACCGAGCAACAGAGCGTGCGAGTCGCGCAAGCGGATCTCGACAAGGCAAAGCTCGATCTGCGAACGGCTGAAGTACGCTCCGAGATCGAAGCTGAAAAGCTCAAGCTGGCAGTGGAGGAAGCCGAAGCCACGTTGGCGCAGATTACCCAGGAAGTGAAGCTCCAGCAGGAGGTTCACGCCGCGGATATACGCAGCTTGGAACTCGAAGTCGAGAAGCATCGCCTTCACGTCGAACGCCACATGCGCGATTTGGAGCGGCTCAAAATGCCGAGCCCCGTCGACGGGCTCGTCGTGATGGAGTCGCTCTATAGAGGGGGCGGTCAAACCGAGCAGGTCCAGGTGGGCGACCAAGTCAATCCAGGAACGTTCTTCATGCGCGTCGTCGATCTTTCCGCCATGGTCGTGAGTGGTGTCGTAAACCAGGTCGACAGCCAACTGGTTCGGATGGGACAGAAAGCCGAGGTCCGGCTGGATGCTTATCCCGAACTCGTTCTACCAGGCAAAGTCACATCGATCAGCGCTATGGCAAGCAGCTCTAGTACGGGTTTCCGCTGGCGCAGCGGCCGTGACAACTACGTCAAGATGGTGTCTGTGGAAGTTTCCATCGACGCGGAAGACGAGCGAGTCATTCCGGACCTTTCCGGCAGCGCCGACATTCTACTGGCGCAGCATGAAGACGCTCTTGTCATCCCCCGCGCCGCGATCCAGGAGCAACAAGACCGGTCGATCGTGATGGTCCGCCAGGGCGAAGGGTTCATCACCCGCGAGATCGAGATCGGGCAGACGAGCCCCACGGAAGCGGTGATCCTTGCCGGCCTCAACCCCGGCGACGAGGTCGCCCTGGCGTCCGTTCCCCAGGCTTGACCCCGGGCTCATTACGATCAGGCCTCTCCCTCGAAGGGAACCCGGCGCCGGAATCGGTCTGTCTCATCGGCCGATCAAGCACCATCAGATCTCCTGCCTCCGCCTCTTGAACGGCGGCCAACCTGCATTTCTCACCACCCGACGGCCGAAGCACGCAATACGACCGCCATGACTTCGTTGCACTTGCTTGCCGTGCTCAACGTACGGTTCAAGTACGCCTGCGAGCGCCAAGCGGCTCGCGCCTTTTTCCTCCGCCCGGCTTGCGCCTAGTCCTGACGGCCCTCTCACGCACTTCGCCTCGCCGCGTGGTGAGAAAGGCAGGCTAATATCGGAGCGGTTGCGCGCTCTGACCATCTCCTGTTCCGGCCGACCGCTCGAGACATCGCAAACCCGATCGAATGCAACTGTAGACGCGGCTTATGGGTAACCCGACAACGTTGAAATAGCAACCTTCAATGCGCTGAACGAACTTTGACGCGGCCCCCTGAATGCCGTAAGCGCCGGCCTTGTCGAGAGGCTCGCCCGTGGCTGCATAGTCGGCGATCTCAAGGTCGTCCAAGTCCCGGAAGTGGACCACCGTCTCTTCGACGTCTGCCCGTAGAACGGTCCCGTTGAAGAGGGCGATGCCTGTCAGCACTCGATGAGTGCGTCCCGAAAGCAATCGAAGCATCCGCCGGGCCTCGTCTTCATCCGCCGGCTTGCCGAGGATGGTCTTGTCGATGACGACGACCGTATCCGCACCGAGAACGAGCTCGCCATCCCGCCAGACAGCACGCGCTTTCGCTTCGGCGAGGCGCTTCACGAATGCCTCCGGCGACTCGCCCGGGAGGTGAGCTTCGATCACGTCAGAGGGCCGCGCGATGAACGGAATACCCGCTGAGCGCAGGATCTGCCGACGGCGCGGAGACGCCGACGCGAGCACAAGCTGCATGCACTGAGCTTAGCGGAGATCCGGCGATCGGCGATATCGTTTGCGGGGCCGATCGCGACAGGTGTGGGGATGCGAGGCGGTGAGAGACACGAGAGGGTCGTCAGAACGAGGCACGAGCCCGCTGGGCGCTCGAAGACATGCTTTGACCCTGGGCAGCTCTTCTGTTCGGTTTGGGCCTCGATGCGAAACGAAACAGGCAGAGAAACAGCCTCATCGCGGTATGAAGAGATTTCCGGTGTGGATGCGCATTTGTGGATTGGCGGAAGCTAGTGGGAGTCGAACCCACTTTTGCCGCAGAACGACAAACAACGGTTTTGAAGACCGCGCCCGGCACCGGCCGAGTCTAGCTTCCTCGGATAACTAAGTATCGAGTCTCCTTTTTGCTGATGGCTGGGGTTGCGGATCGCCTGACCCCAGTGTACGGCAGAGCTGACCTGCATTTCTCACCACTCGACGGCCGCAGCACGCTATAAAAGGCCGTGATTCGTGTCTCGTGTCTCGTGAAAATCTTTATAGGCCATGTTGCGCGCGCCAAGCGTCTCACGCCTTTTTCCTCCGCCCGGCGCGCCTCGTCCTGACGGCCCTCTCACACACTTCGTCTCGCCATGTCATGAGAAAAGCAGGCTGACTCGCCGGAAGCCCCGGGCCGTTCGCTCCGATCCAAAACGGATGCAAGGCTACGGGCCGATGCGCAACTTTATTTTCCAAGAGGGTTGCCGATCTCAGGGCAAATACTAACCTGCATTTCACACCACCCGACGGTCGAAGCACGCCATATGGCCGCCATGACTTCGTTACGCTTGCTTGCCGTGCTCAACGTACTGTTCAAGTACGCCTGCGCGCGCCAAGCGGCTCGCGCCTCGTCCTGACGGCCCTCTCACGCACTTCGCCTCGCCGCGTGGTGAGAAATGCAGGCTAATCCCTTCCGGAACTGAAAAACTACTGCTTCACGAGTGAAGGCGCGGCGCCATTACGGTAGCAGTCGAGGTCATGTCTGAACGCCGTATCCGGCGGCAGCGAGTTCGTTTCGCACGACGTCGAGATTTGGGAGGAAGGCACGGATGGCTTTGGAGGGCGATTCAGGTGAGAGATCGAAGCTTTGCAGCCCTGCGGGGATCAAGTAGGCGTCACCGGGTACGTAGGGTTGATCGGCGACGGTTCCTTCGCCTTGCAGAAAGATAAGCAGGTTGGCGTGATCGGGATGGCCATGATACTCGATCTTCCGGCCCCAGCCCCAGTGTTCGACGGCAAAGCAGGGGCAGGCGACGAGCAGCTCGCGTGTCCAGCCTGCGCGGGGGAATCGAAAGGACTCGATCGAGCCGGAGTGGGGTTGCCGTTCGGCGACCTCGACGGCCTTTGCGATGTGCAGCTCACGTGGTTTTCCGTCGGCGCCGAGACGACCGAAGTCGAAGAGGCGATATGTGATATCGGAGTTCTGTTGGATCTCGCAGAGCACGAGGCCGGGGCCGACCGTGTGCAGAGTCCCAGCGGGGACGAAGATCGACTGTCCAGCGCGGACTTCAACCCAGTTGAGGCAGCTCTCGATTTCACCGCTGACGGCCGCTTTCCGCAAGCCATCCCGGGACAGGGCCCGGTTCAGGCCCAGAGCCACCCTTGCGCCGGGCTCGGCGGCGGCGACGTACCACATCTCCGTCTTGCCAGGACTATTCTCGTTTGCCCAAGCATAGGCGTCCTTCGGGTGGACCTGGACGGACAGGCGATCCGAAGTAAACAGCAGCTTCGCCAGTATCGGGAAGCTGCGGGTGAAGGGACCGGGGGAAACTGGAGATCGTCCGCTTCGCGGCGCATTGGACACTGCACGACGTTTCGCGGCCAAGGCCAGAGCGGATTCGCCGAGCAATTCCCGGCCGCAGTCCGCCATCAACTCGCCAAGGGTGCGGCCCTGAAGCGGTCCGTTGGCGATGACGTTCTCATCGAATGAGTACCATGCCTCGCCGATTCTCCGTTCCTGTTTCCCAAAGAATGGAGAGAGGTCATGCGAGCCCCAAATGCGTTCGCGGAAGGACGGTAAGAGCCGCAGCGGATAGAGAGAAGTCAAGCTTTGTCCGCGAGGAATCTGCGGATACGCTCCAGGCCGCGTTCGATCTCGCGCATCGACGCTGCGTAGGAGATTCTCACGTGCGCTCCGGTGCCGAACGCCTCGCTGGGCACGACGGCGACGTGCGCCTGTTCGAGCAGCGCGGTCGAGAAGTCGAGCGGAGTCTCGATGCCATTCTTGCCGAGGAACGCACCAATGTTGGGATAGGCGTAGAAGGCCCCACCCGGCTCCTCGCAATGCACGCCCGGCATGCTCCGCAACGTCGGGATCACGTAGTCGCGGCGCTTGCGGTATTCGGCGAGCATGCGCTTGATCGAGTCCTGCGGACCCGTGAGGGCCTCGATGGCCGCTTTCTGCGCGATCGACGTCGGGTTGGAGGTCGAGTGACTCTGCAGCTTGTTGATTGCCGAGATCAGCGCCGCCGGGGCCAGTGCGTAGCCCAAACGCCAACCGGTCATGGCGAACGTCTTCGACATCGAACCCGCGACGACCAGATTGGGTTTCGAGCCCTTGACCGAGGCGATCGAGAAAGGCTCGCCGTCGTAGACGAAGTGGCTGTAGCACTCGTCGGCGAGCAGCGTGGCGCCCCGTCCGGAGACGAGGCGATAAATCTTTTCGAATTCCCCGGCTGAAACGACGGCGCCGCTCGGGTTGCTCGGGGAATTGACGATCACAAGCCTGGTGCGGTCGGTGAGCGCCTTTTCGATATTGCTTGCGGAAAGGCGGAAGCCTTCGTCCTCGCTGGTCTCGACGATGACGGGAGTTCCGCCGTGGTAGTTCACGACATCGTAGAAAGTGACCCAGTACGGCGCGGGCAGGATGACTTCGTCACCTTGGTCGATGAGGGCCGCCATGGTGTTGAAGATGACGTGCTTGGCGCCGACACAGGCGATGCACTCGTTCGGCGCATAGTCCGTCCCGAAGTTATGCGCATGCCAATCGCAGATCGCTTTCTTGAGCTCGGGGATGCCGCCCGCGGCGGTGTACTTCGTGAAGTTCTCGTCCAAGGCTCGGATGGCTGCCTGCTTGATGTTGTCCGGCGTCGCGAAGTCGGGCTCGCCGGCACCGAAGGCTACCACGTCCACTCCTTCGGCCTTGAGCTTCGCGGCCTTGGCGCTTACCGCCATCGTGGCAGATTCGCTGATGCGCGAGATTCGATTTGTCAGTTCCATATTCCGCTCAGGTTTTTTTTCTCTTCCGTTCGAGTCGCTGTTCGACGACCGCGGGAACCAGCTCGTGAATGTCTCCACCGAGTCCCCAGACCTCTTTGACAAGCCGCGAGCTCAGGTAGCTGTACGCTTCGGCGGGCAACATGAAGACCGTCTCGAGAGACGGAGACAGCTTGCGGTTCATCAAAGCCATCTGGAGCTCATATTCATAATCGGACACGGCGCGGATGCCGCGCAAAATCAACCGAGCGTCCTTGCGGCGGGCGAAGTCGACGAGGAGGCCTTCGAAGCATTCCACTTGCACGTTCTGCAATTCGGATGTCGCTGTCCGGAGCATGTCCAAGCGTTCATCGACCGTAAACAGCGGGTTCTTCCGATCATGGATCAAGACGGCAACAATGACTTCATCGAACAATGCCGCGGCACGCTCGATGAGATCCAGGTGTCCGTTTGTCGGCGGATCGAACGAGCCGGGATAGATGATCGTGTGACGTTTGGGCACAGCGCCCGCCAGGCAATTTACTGGTTTCAGGATCGCACAGAAAGCCCTCGAATACCTACCAACCGATTTCGGTTGCCTGCAAACGCCGTTGGACCATGTATAACTCCAGCCTTGCCCGCTCCAGCAATTGCTCGTTTTCACGAGCGCAACTATCTATCAGCAACAGTGGGACGCTGCGACTCCAGAGAAAGTCGTCTGTGGACTCAGGCGTTGCGGCAATTTTTTCAACTTCGCGAACGGCAGCTCGAAAGCCAGCAATCAGCACCGCTGGCTAGAATGAGTTTGGGACTTCCTCATGGACAAGCAAATCAGCATCGATCTACTCAACAAGGCCGTCGCCGACGAGCTTCAAGCCGTTCATCAATACATGTACTTTCACTTCCATCTGGCCGATCAGGGCTTCGCCCCTTTGGCCGCTCTGTTCAAGCGCATCGCAGTGCAAGAGATGGGACATGTAGAAGGTCTCGCCGAAAGGATTCTCTTTCTCAAGGGCGATGTCAAGATGGAACTCAGAGGGCCGGTCGAGCAGATCACCGAGGCCGAACAGATGGTAGCCCGCGCTGCCGAGATGGAACAAGAGAGCGCCGCCGAATACAACCAATGGGCGCTTGCCTGCAGCGCCAACGCCGACGCAGCGTCAAAACAGATCTTCGAAGGCCTCGTGGGCGATGAAGAGAGTCATTACGATATATTCGACAAGCAACTCGACCATATCAAGCGCTTCGGCCCCAACTATCTGGCGCTGCAATCCTTCGAAGAGGCCGTGAACATCAATGCCGGCTCCGCCGAGGCCTAGCCTGCAAGAGCACAATGCCTCCCAGCGGTGACGGTCACCTTTTTCTCGATTCCGCCAGATCGACAACCTGACAAGGCGATTCGACGAACTGAAACATCAACAGGCTCTGCTGTCACGCGCCCGGCAATACTCCGCTGATCCGCAGTTGCTAAACTGCCCTGCTCGGAACAACACTGCTCGGCCTGCCATGAACATCCCTACGATCCCGGTTCATCAGACCGATTACCTTGACCCGGGCTTACCGACAAGCTCGGATCGCGGCGGTCCGGCGGATCTATCAACCCAACTCCCTGATCCGGCACACGACCCACCCGGCCAAGCCGTCGCCTCCACACGCCGTGAAGCAGGGCGTGGGGAGTACCCTGTAAAGGGGTTCATTCCCAGGGACCTCTCGGCCTCGGGAGAGATTCAAGTGCTCGAACAGGAACCATGCTGAACCGACGATCCTTCCTCCGCGCGGTTGCCGGGGCGGCCACAGGCTCGGCCGGGGGCTTCTCGCATCTGCACGCTGCGGCGAACAAGATCGGCGCGCCCCTCCGAATCACCGACATCGAAGCTCTGATCCTGCGAGATCCCCCGGAAAGGAAGCCCGAGGACCACTTCGTTTCCATGACGCCGCTCGGAGCGACAACCGGTGGCGCAGGACTCTGGGACAGGCTGGAACGCGCGGAAACCGTGCGCCAGGGAGGGTATCGGCAGACTCTCCTCGTCAAGGTCACGACCGACCAGGGAATTGTCGGCTGGGGCGAGTCTCACGCAGTGATGACACCCCGCGTCGTCAAGACCGTCCTGACCGACCTGTTTCGGCCGATCCTGCTCGGACTCGATGCCCGTCAGATCGAGCCGATCTGGGAAAAGATGTATTCCACGCAGCGCCTGCGCGGCTATGGCAGCGGGTATTTCATGCGCGCGATGGCGGGCATCGACATCGCCTTGTGGGATATCGTCGGGCGCGCGGCCGGGATGCCGGTCTACCAGCTATTGGGAGGCAAGTTTCGTGACAGCATCCCGACCTATCAGGGAGTGGGGGGAGGCCCCCCGGAGGAGGTGCGAGCGAACGCTCAGGCCCTCCTCGAACGAGGGTTCCCCAATCAGAAGATGAGTTTGGCAAAAGGTCGAGGAGAAGAGGTTCGCGATGTAAACCGCGTGCGCGCCGCCGCAGAAGTTCTTGCCGGCAAGGGACAGATCCTGGTCGACTCGCTGGCGGGTTACACACTGGCCGAGGCGACTCGTGTCGGGCGGACGCTGGATGAAATCGAGAATCTCGGCTGGTGGGAAGACGTGCTGATGCCCGAGGACTACGGCGCGTACGCGATCCTGGCGGAACGCATGGACACACCGATCTGTGCCGGAGAGCAGTATTCGAACCGCTTTCAGTTCCGGGACCTGTTCGAGCGCCGGGCCTGCGACATCGTCAACCCGGACACTTCGCGGGTCGGCATCACCGAGACCAAGCGCATCGCGATCATGGCGGATGCCTACAATATCCTCTTCGCGCCGCATTCCTCGATGGGGTCAGCGCCGTACCGGGCTTCCGCGATCCATTTGTGCGCAGCGACACCGAATGCCGTAATTCTGGAGGGCGGCGAGTCGTACAAGCGGGCGTTCGGCAATGCGATCCTCAAGGTTCCTTTGCCCTACAAGCCTGGGAGCGTCGACGTGCCTGAGGGACCCGGACTCGGGTTCGAGTTCGACGAGGACGCGCTTGCTCGGCTGGTGGTCGGATAGAAGTATTTGTTTACAAAAAACTTACGGTCATTATTCCAGATTGAGTTTTCTTTGGTTGTGTCTTTTGTCGTGTCTGGAGCCACGGCTAGCCCGCCATCTCTGGTGTGCTGACGGACTCTGGAATCTCGAATGGGGCTCAATGCTTGCCGTGAAGGCGCTTCAGGAACTCAGCCTTGCTGAGACCAATCGTTTTTAGGATTCCCAGCACGATGCCCTCTTTGAGGTTCCTCTTCTTGGGAATAACGACTGGCCTATTATTGAGCCTCGCACAATATAGGGTTAATCGAAGTAAAGAGAAGACTGCTTCCAAAAGGCCGTGACCAAGCGCGGTTTGCGTTGCATGCGGCGCAACGCCCGGCGGGCGCGCCAGCTCAACTCCCCGTAGTCTTTGGGACAGACGTTCCCCAGTTCGTGCTGCTTCCAGTACGACCAGATGTATTCCACCGGATTCAACTCCGGGGCATAAGCCGGCAAGTATTCCGTCACGATGTGGCCCTCGGAAAGTTCGATGAACTCCCGCACCAGGCGGCCGCGGTGGGCTGGCAATCGATCCCAGACGATCAGCAACGGTTTCTCGATGTGACGCACGAGCGCCTTGAGAAAGTCGATCACCTCGGCTTGTCGGATCGCGCCGGGATAGAGCCGGAAGTAGAAGTTGCGCAACGTCAGCCCGGCTGAGACGGAAAGCTTCTGCCAGTTGAAGTTGAACTGCAGCACGGGCGTCTTCCCGCGCGGCGCCCAACTGCGGCAGCGGTGCGGCTTCTGGCTCAATCCGCTTTCGTCGATGAAGAGGAGCGTGCGGCCCTCGATTTGGGCTTTTTTTTAAGGCTGGGCCAAGTCTTGCGCTTCCAGGTGCGGATGGCCTCTTCGTTGCGCTCCCGTGCCTGGCCGACCGGGCGCTGCGGGCTCCAGCCCAGCCCCCGCAGGACCTTCCAGACGTGCCCTTCGTGGTAGTCGACCCCGAACTCGTCTCCGATCAGGCGAGCCACCCGTGGACAAGTCCACAGCGGCGTCGGGAAGCCGTGCGCCTCGGGACCTTCGAGCAACAGCGCCGTCAAGCGTTCCCGCTGCGCGGCGTCCAACAGCGGCTTGCGTCCGGCCCGTCCGGCGCGGCGCAATCCAGCGGCGCCCCGCCGGCGATATTCCCCCACCCAACGGCTCACACTTTGCTGTGCCGCTTTCACCTGCCGCGCCGCTGCCGATTGACTCCAGCCTTGCTCCACCACCAGCCGCACGGCCGTCCGCCGCCGCTTCTCCAGAGCCTCAAAATCTCGTCGTACTCCTCTTGGATTCCCCATGTCTAGTAAGACGAGAAAAAGCCCCCAAAGGTTACTTTATATTTTGCGGGACTCAATAAGCCCCTTGCGGACCATGATGTAGTGGTCGCCCTTCTGACGATCCAACCGGCAGACAACAGCCTCGCAGACCTTAACAAGATCCTTCCAGTTAACCGCGTGCAAAGGCTCCGTCTCTCATCTTGCTAGCGGCGATATATGCTGGGACCGGGATGGTCCCGTCAATGAGATCGGTTCCCTTGTAGTGGGAGAGGGAAAGCGGTCTGACAGGTGTTACGACAGGCTGCGATCTTGTTTGAGTCATCTTGATCGACACTTGGTCGCAAGTGCTATCGGCTTCCTCTGCGACCTTTTCAGTGCTGACCTTCGAGAAGCCACACTCCTCAAGAGCTTTATCGAGAACACCCCTATCGATACAGGACTCGAACCATAGCCCGACGGCCTCTCGGAGCATCTCCAAGGCTTGTCTCTTGGTTCGCGCCTGCGACATGACATCAATCCCAGGGCACCATACCAACCATTCCCGACCGTCCCTGCGAAACCAGACCTGAAGCCTGACCGAAACATCGTAGCTTACGTTCTTCAAATCCTTCTCCTTCACCGCTCACTCTCACGCAAGAATGGGCGGCTGTTTCTACCATATCAACATGCTAGCCTGCATTTCTCACCACCCGACGGTCGAAGCACACGATACGACCGCCAGGACTTCGTTGCGCTTGCTTGCCGTGCTCGACGTACTGTCAAGTACGCCTGCGCGCGCCAAGCGGCTCGCGCCTCGTCCTGACGGCCCTCTCACGCACTTCGCCTCGCCACGTGGTGAGAAAGGCAGGCTAGTGTCCAAGAGCAATCACACAGTCATAAGCGCACCGCTCCTCCAGAGTCCACACATCATAGACCAAGCTCGGCTCCATCTACAGAGTCCGTCAGCACACCAGACACTGCCACCGCCTGATCGAGAGCCATCCCGCCCTTCACCAGCGACAAAAACGCGCGCGCCCTGGACGCAATGTCTGCGGCGCGGGTCTCCGTCCAATCGAGGCTCAGATCGAGAGAATCGAGCCTATGAGGACGCGCTTGCGCGGCTGGTGGTCGGATAAGCGATCCCGTCATCCCCGGGATCTGTCCCGCACGGTTCCACGCGGGGCACCCAGTCTTAGCCATTTCAACGAACTGATGCATCAACACGCTCTGCAGACCGTCGACCGCCAGCGCTCCGCTGAGTCGTAGTTGCTAAACTGCCCTGCTCGGGACAAACCGGATCGACCTGCCATGAACATCCCTACGACCCCGGTTCATCAGACCGTTTTCACCGACCCGGGCGCATGGGCAAGCTCGGACCTCGGCGCGCCGGAGGGACTCGCAACCCAACTCCCTGATGCTGTCCTTGACGAACTCGACGAGGCTCTCGCCTCCGCACGCAAGGAATCAAAACGCCTCGCCGACCTTACGAGCGACACCTTCCGGCTTCCCTCCCTCACTGACTTCGCTCAATCGTTGCAGCAAGATCTCCTGACCGGACGCGGACTGGTCCTGCTTCGGGGGCTGCCCATGGAGCGCTATACGCGCGACGAGGCAGCGATGCTCTATTGGGGTATCGGCGCAACGCTCGGCCCAACCATCCCCCAGAACACCAAGGGGGAGCGGCTCTACTCGGTCCGCGATGAAGGCTACCGCATTGCGAAAGACTACGGCGCCACCGGTGTCCGCTACTCGAAAACGACCGAGTCCTTCAACTTCCACACCGACTCGGCACCCATTCTTACGACCGCGACGCCCGACGTGATCGGCCTCTTCGCCATGCATACCGCGAAGTCCGGGGGCGAAACGCTGCTTGTGAGCGCGAAAACCGCCCACAACGTCCTGCTCGCCGAGCAACCCGATTCATTGGAGCAACTCTACGGGTCGTTTCATCACGACCGCACCGCGGAGTGGCAGTCTGGTCAAGCCCGCACGCTCGAAGCTCCGGTCTTACGGTTCGACACTGATCTCGAAATGCGCTACATGCGTTTCTACATCGAGCAAGGCCACCAGAAAGCCGCCGTCCCTCTCTCTCCCGAGCAAGTCGCGGCCTTCGACCGCCTCGATGCCGTCATGAACCGAGCCGAGTTGCAACTCCGCTTTGCGATGGAAGCCGGCGACATCCTGCTCCTCAACAACCACTTCGTGCTCCACAGCCGGACAGCGTTCGAAGACTATCCCGAGATCGATCGCCGCCGTCACTATGCTCGCATGTGGATGAAAGTACCTGCGGCCTCAACCGTAACATGACCTCACAGGAAGAAAGGATAAGGGTGTGAATCTCTCATCAACCGAACTGCTCCACCGCCTTGGGTCCGGCGCGTCCATCGAAGATCTCTGCCGAGCCGCCGCTGTCAGCCTTGCCGAATTCAATGAATGGTGGAAGAACGAAACCCGGTCGCGCGTCCCGGACCCGACCGGATCGCTGTCCGCCGGCGTTTCTCGAGCCGTCTCCATCGATCGTGACCAATGGGGCATTCCGCACATCTTCGCCGAGACGGATGAAGACCTCTTCTTCGGGTTCGGAGCCGCCATGGCTCAAGACCGCCTTTTTCAACTCGACTACCTGCGCCGGAAAGCCCACGGCCGGCTTGCGGAAGTCCTCGGTAAAGACGGCCTCGAAACGGACATCGTCTCGCGCACACTTGGATTGACCCGCATCGCCGAACAGGAATGGAGCCAGTCGCCGCTGGAGACCCGCACTCTCATCCAACGATTCAGCGACGGCATCAACGCCCATATCGAAGCAACCCCAACGCTGCCCATCGAGTTCGAACTGCTCGACTACAGCCCCGAACCCTGGTCGCCTCTCGACTGCCTCGCGATCGCCACCGAGTTCCGCTCTTATCTCACCGTCCGCTTGCCCATCATCTGCGCGCCCGAGCTCGCGCGCTGTACTCTCGGCGAGGGGCCGCTGCTCGAAGCCTTCCTGCAAGGCGAAGCCGACGAAGAGAGCATTGTGCCGTCCGGCGCTTATCCATCAAAGCAATCGGGCGTCGAGTCCATCGGACGCACCGTCAATGACCCCGACGAGGGACAGGGCAGCAACAACTGGGTCCTTTCCGGCGCAAGGACCGCCAGCGGCAAGCCCCTGATCGCCAGCGATCCCCATATCGCCTTCGCCGCCGTCTCATGCTGGTATGAAGTCCATCTCGCGGGCGGGTCCTTTGACGTCGTTGGGATGGCCTATGCCGGAGTCCCGGCCGTCGTTTTCGGCGCCAATCGCCGTGTCGGCTGGGCGATTACCAACAACATCTGTTCGCAGCGCGATCTTTATCAGGAGAAAACCGATTCGAAACATCCCGGCTGCTTCCTCTACAACAGCAACTGGGAACCTGCCCGCGAAATCAACGAAACCATCAGGGTCCGAGACGCAGAGTCCATCACGAAGAAAATCACCTGCTCCCGCAACGGTCCGATCGTCGATGAACTCCTTCCCGCCGCAGCGCGTGGCACGGGTCCGGTTTCCCTCCGTTGGCTTGGCACGGATCACTGCGAGTGGCTGCCCTCGATGCTCGCCATGAACCGCGCCCGCTCCTGCAGCGAGTTCCGGGAATCGCTGCGCGGATGGAAGGTACCCACCTGGAGCCTGCTTGTCGCCGACGCCGACGGACATATCGGCTACCAGGCCGTCGGCCGCGTCCCGCTGCGGAATCATTGGAAGCTGGGCTATCTGGAGGGCTGGAACCCGGAACACCAATGGCAGTGCCTGACGCCGTTTGACGGCATGCCGCAGTGGTTCGACCCCGACCGCGGCTGGATCGCAAGCGCCAACAACCGACCCGCTCCCGAAGACTTCCCGTATCCCCTTTTCGGATGCTGGAGCAGCGGCCACCGAGCCCAACGCATCCGGCAGATGATCGAGCAGCGCGACAAGCTCACGCCCGACGACTGCGCCCAGATGCACCAGGATGCAAAGTCACTCCGTGCGGTCGAATGCGTACCCCACCTGGTTTCAGCGCTGAGGGATGACGCTGAGGAGCGTGTCCGGGCAGCCGTGCGTCACCTCGCCTCGTGGAACGGTGACATGCTTCCCGACAACGTCGCCGCCGCCCTGTTCGACGCATTCTTCGTTCACTGGTCGCGCCGCGTAGTCAACGAACGCTTCGAAGGTGAAACCGCGACTTTTCTGGAGGGCAGCGCCGGAGGTCTCGCAGCGGCCCTGCTCGAGGACGATCCCGCCGGCTGGTTTGGTAGCGGAGACCGTCTCGACGCGATCCGGCAAGCCTTTCAAGCGACGCTCGATGAACTCCAAAGCCGCCTCGGCCCGGACATCGATCAATGGCATTGGGGGCGTCTCCACAAGATTCAGCTCCGCCACGTCCTCAGTGGCCGAGGCGACCTCGGCAGACTCCTCGATCGCGGCGGCATCCCCGTACGCGGCAACGGGCTCACCGTCTGCAACACCGGCTACGATCCCAATTGGGGTGCTCTCATGGGAGCAAACTACCGCCTCATCGCCGACCTCAGCACGACGCCTCTCACTTTCCGGGCGGTCGATGCCCAAGGCCAATCCGGCCACCCCGGGAGCCCCTGCTACGGCAACCAGCTCCCCGAATGGATCAACGGCCGCTACCACCCCATGCCCTTCGACCGCGGGGAACTCGAAACGAAGACGACTTTCACGCTCACCCCGTCGTGACCTGCCTTTCTCAGCACCTGACTGATGAATCTCTTGATGGAGCCTTCAAGGATGATGGCGACCGATCGTCTCGCCGAACACTACCGGCGCAGGATCAGGAAATGCGCTTTAGCGTGCACTTCTCACCACCCGACGGTCGAAGCACGCGATATTGACCGCCAGGACTTCGTTGCGCTTGCTTGCCGTGCTCAACGTACGGTTCAAGTACGCCTGCGCTCGCCAAGCGGCTCGCGCCTCGTCCTGACGGCCCTCTCACGCACTTCGCCTCGCCACGTGGTGAGAAATGCAGGCTGGTGGAAAGGTTGTGCTGAAGACGACAAGACGCATCACGCGGCTGAAACCGCGTGTGGATCGAGGAGATGCCGCGTTTCCTGGAGTGCAGTGAATGGAAATGCAAAAGGCGACCGCACCGCACCAGCCCTCGATGACATCGTTGCGGGCATTCCGCCCTCCAGCCACGCGCGTTTCGCCGGGCTCGATCTTCCGTCAACGACAACGGCTTGTTGCCACAAACCGCTGTGAGCCAGTGTTCCTGCGCGGTCGCCTTCCGGTGACCGGTGGTTCTATTTCACCCTCCTCGAAAGCCTTTTTTGGCCCTTCTTTTGAAGGACACTTATTTGATACACCCGACGCCTTTTTTTGTCAAGAAGAACCACTGTCGGGTGGAGGCAGAAATGTGTCATTTCACACCACCATACGTGCCAGAACGATGCGACGTGAGCATCGACATATTCCCAGCCGGGCGACGGCACTACCTTGTCCCTCACAACGCCAACCCGGTTAGAACCACCGATGCCCTGCCCGTTTTCCTGGCGCCAGTACAAAATGAAGTCAAGCGTGGCGCCTTTGGAGTCGAGCCGTTGTTAGACGGCCACATCGGTCAAGATCGTCGAAGGATGTAACATTAGAGGTCATTGTCGAGCGGCGGCGGGTTTCGCGCATCCAGTCGTCGCGTCATCACAGAGGTGAATGAATGACGGGTATCAGCCACCCCGGCCGCAGATTCCTTCTTGGCATTTCTCTGTCGGCTCTCGCGGTCGTTGCAGGGTTCAATGTCGAGCCGGCATATGCTCAGGTCCCTGGCGGCAGCACCGCCGGCAAGGTGTCCGATAGCACGGGCACGGTGATTCCCGACGCTCCGGCCGCGGTTACCGACCAGGAAACCAGCGCTGTCCTCTCGGGAGAAGCGAACACTTCTGACGAACGCCGTTTCCTGATGCTTGCCGCCGGCAACCACACGAGCATCATTCGCCTGGACGGCTCCCGGAAGCATCGCGAATCCGATGTTACTTTCGGTGCTAGTGACGCAGAGCGCGTCGATGTCGCTTCACAGAAGGGAGAGGTTGCCGAGACCGATGAAGTCAGCGCCATCGCTGCGCGCCTCCAGACAACCAGTTCGGGGATCCTTGCCGAATCCGCCGCCAAGCGGTTTGGCGGTGCATCGTCCCGTCCTCCGCTGTTCAAATCCATGGCCCAAGGGCAGTCGCCCGATTCCCTGTTCATCACCTGCTCGGACTCGCGCCTGATTCCGAACGCGATCACGCAGACCGGTATCGGCGAGCTGTTCGTCATCCGCAACGCGGGCAATATCGTGCCCCCGTATGACCCCCGTCCCGAGGGAGTGACCGCTACGGTCGAGTACGCCGTCGCGGTGCTCGAAGTGCCGACCATCATTGTCTGCGGGCATACGCTATGCGGTGCGATGAAGGCCGCGTTGGAGCCGGACGGCCTCGATACCGTTCCAAGCGTCAGAGACTGGATCCAGTATGTCGCGCCCGCGAGATTGGCGGTTGACGAGTTGCACCCCCTTCTGGACCCCGACGCGCGTTGGCTTGAACTCGTCAAGCAGAACGTCTTGCAGCAGCTCAGGAATCTGAAGACGCATCCCTGGGTCGCGGCTCGCACGGCTACGGGGCGTCTGCGGCTTGAAGGTTGGGTATACGAGCTTGAAAGCAAAAGAGTGCTCCGCCTGCTGCCTCTGCCGTAAAAGAACTCGACGCACTTCCGCACCCCTCGGTGGAATCTCAAGGGGCGAGCGGTCTGCCCAGTACCGGCGATACGGCTCCGATCCCGGCAATTCGTTCAGGCCAGCCTCCGGTAAGGATTTCCAGCGTGGCCGGACCGCCGTGCGTCAAGGCTTCCTGAAGAGCGGCGTCGAGGTCTTAGCCTGCATTTCTCACCACCCGACGGTCGAAGCACACGATACGACCGCCAGGATTTCGTTGCGCTTGCTTGCCGTGCTCGACGTACTGTTCAAGTACGCCTGCGCGCGCCAAGCGGCTCGCGCCTCGTCCTGACGGCCCTCTCACGCACTTCGCCTCGCCACGTGGTGAGAAATACAGGCTAGTTGGATGTGACGCGAATTCCCAGGGGAACGCAGAGCTCGGCTTATCTGGCAAGATCGGGGCTATGGTGCGAGGTTTGCCGGACGTCCCGGTTCTCTGCCCTCTGATCCTTCGAGAGCACCTTGAACGGATAAGGCCATCCGTTTGGGGGACCTGAGCCCGGCATGTCCGTTCCCCTGGCCGGACTTGCCGAGCGGCCTGCCGACTACAGGTAGGCGTCGAGATAGCGGCGGGGAATCTCCGCCCCGGCTACATAATTCAGCTTGGCAAGCTTGACCATCTGATAGACGTTGATCCTGAAGTCCGGGCACGTGGACACCAGAGCGTAGGCGTCGTTGGGCGGATAGCGGTAGTCGGTGATCAGCCAATCCATGAGATTGAGGGTGGCGATCTCGACGGCGACCTCCAAGGGTCGATAGGCGTAGACCGACACGATGGAATCGGGCTTCTCGATTCGCATCCAAGGGAGACGCTTCTGTTTGATCAACTCCAACTTGACGCGGACGGTCGCGTTCGTTTCCGCCGCGGTGCCGGTGAACTCCGTGTCTCCCTGGCTGGCGTGAACGTCCCCGAGATAGAAGAGCGCCCCTTCGTGATAAACCGGTAGATGAATGCGATTGCCCGGCGCGACATCACGGATATCGAGGTTGCCGCCCCAGGCATCCTGGCCGTCGCCGCTGGTGGCGACTTCCCGGTCGGGCGCTACTCCGATCGTGCCGACGAAGGGCGTGACCGGCCACGAAATGCGGTCGTTGAAGTGTATCGTGCCGTCCCGCATCGAACCGCTGGCTCCGGGCTCGTGCCGCAGGATGTAGGTGGTGTACTCCTCGGAGATTTCCGGCCAGCGGTTGGACTCGCCGAGAGGGCCGCGCTTCGGTCCGTTCGCGGTCCACGAAAAGTCGGCAACCTCGATATGCTCAATGGTCGCGACAAGAGTGTCGTAGCGCTCTGCGCCCTCGAGATATACCGGACCGCCGATCGGATTCGAGAGCGGCGGAACCCGATCGAAACCGGGCCGCTTGGCGGGAATGGCCTTGTCCTCGGGCGTCTTGAAGAAACCCGCGCTGGCGTCGTAGGTTTCGATTTCGAAGCTTTCGCCGGAACGGACCCGCAGCAGCGGCTCGTCCTGCCAGTTGAAAGCGTACTTCCTCGATTGCTCTCTGAGAATCCGTTGCATGTACGTGGAAAGTGAGTGGAAGACTGAGGATGGAGATATGCCGGATCAGAGTACCATAGGTCTGTGACCGAGGAGATGGAATTAGCCAGCGGAAGTTGCTACTGTTTTCGGACGGTTGGACCGATGTTTCCAGTTATCAACCCCGTGACGGGAGGTTGTTGATGACGAGACCAGCTACGCGAGAGGTTCAGCGCGAGACCAATGCCTTCATGGCCGGTCTTGTCAGGCGGAATCCCGGGCAGCCGGAATTTCACCAGGCGGTCCGCGAGGTTACCGAGAGTCTGATGCCGTACCTGATCGAGCACCCGCGCTACCGCAAGGCGCAGATCCTCGAACGCATGACGGAGCCCGACCGCGTGATCATCTTTCGCGTAACTTGGGAGGACGACAAGGGAAACATTCGGGCGAATCGGGCCTGGCGGGTTCAGTTCAACAACTCGATCGGGCCCTACAAGGGCGGGATGCGTTTTCACCCTTCGGTGACCCTGAGCGTGCTGAAGTTCCTCGGTTTCGAGCAAGTGCTCAAGAACAGCCTCACAACACTGCCGATGGGGGGCGGCAAAGGCGGATCGAACTTCAACCCGAAGGGCAAGAGCGACCGCGAAGTGATGCGCTTCTGCCACTCATTGATGATTGAACTCTCGCGGCACATCGGTGAAGACACCGACGTGCCTGCGGGCGATATCGGTGTGGGCGCTCGGGAAATCAGCTACATGTTCGGGCAGTACAAACGTCTGGAAAACCGCTTCACGGGCATCCTCACCGGCAAGGGCCTCGCGTTCGGCGGCAGCCTCGTCCGGACAGAAGCGACGGGATACGGCGCGGTCTATTTCATGCAGAACATGCTGGCTCGACGCGGAGACAGCGTCGCCGGCAAGACGGCGGTGGTTTCCGGCTCGGGGAACGTCGCGCTGTATGTGATCGAGAAACTCAACGAATTGGGCGCACAGGTCGTCACGGCGTCCGACTCGGGAGGATTCATCCACGATCCCGACGGGATTCGGGATGAGAAGCTGGACTGGCTCAAGCATCTCAAGGAAGCGCGCCGCGGGCGGATCAAGGAGTATGCGAAGAAATTCGGATGCGCGTTCTACGAGAAGCAGCGGCCTTGGGTCACGCCCTGCGACTTGGCCTTTCCGTGCGCGACCCAGAACGAGTTGAACCTCGAACAGGCCGAGACGTTATTGGCCAACGGCGTGCTGGCGGTGGCGGAAGGCGCCAACATGCCGACCGAGCTGGATGCCGTGCAAGCCTTTCGTGAGACGCGGATCTTGTTCGGCCCGGCAAAGGCGGCGAACGCCGGCGGCGTGGCGGTCTCGGGCTTGGAGCAGAGTCAGAATGCGTTACGGATCTCATGGACCCGGGAGGAAGTAGACGGCCGATTGCAGGACATCATGAAGAACATCCACGCCAAGTGCGTCGAGTTCGGTCACAATGGCAAGGACGAATACATCGACTATGTCGATGGCGCCAACATCGCGGGATTCGTCAAGGTCGCCGATGCCATGCTGGCTTATGGAATCGTCTAGAGTGGATGGCTCATGACTACTGAAACCTCATTACAACCCGTGGCGATCGTCACCGGCGGCAGCCGGGGCATCGGCCGGGCGATCGCGGGCGATCTCGCCCGCAGCCACCGCGTGATTGCCACGTATCGAGCTCGCGAAGACGCCGCACGGAGCCTGCAAGAGGAAGCCGGCGTCGAGATCTTCAAGGTCGATATCGCTCAAAGGCAAGACCGCGAGGCGCTGCTTGCTTTTTGCCTGGAAAAATTCGGGCGGCTCGATCTGCTCGTTAACAACGCCGGGATGGCGCCCCGCGAGCGGCGCGATCTGCTGGAGGCCTCCGAGGAGAGTTTCGACGAAGTCCTCGACGCCAACCTCAAGGGCCCGTATTTTCTTACGCAAGCGGCTGCCCGCTGGATGCAACAGAGCGGTTCCGGCCGCATTGTCTTCATCACCTCCATCTCGGCGTATACGTCGTCGCCGAACCGAGGCGAGTACTGCGTCTCCAAAGCCGGCCTCGGCATGGCCGTTGCGCTCTTCGCGGACCGTCTCGCGGCCAACGGCATCACCGTCTTCGAGATTCGCCCCGGCATAATCCGCACGGATATGGTGGCTCCTGTGCTCGCCAAATACGAGAAGTTGGCCGCGGAAGGGCTGCTGCCCCAGAACCGCCTCGGAACCCCGGAGGACATCGCCCGAGCCGTGAGGTCCATCGCCGACGGCCATTGGGACTACGCCACCGGGCAAGCATTCGACGTAGACGGAGGGTTCCACCTCCGCCGACTCTAGCCTGTATTTCTCACCACCCGACGGTTGAAGCACACGATACGACCGCCAGGACTTCGTTGCGCTTGCTTGCCGTGCTCAACGTACTGTCAAGTACGCCTGCGCGCGCCAAGCGGCTCGCGCCTCGTCCTGACGGCCCTCTCGCGCACTTCGCCTCGCCACGTGGTGAGAAATACAGGCTAGGTCTTTCAATAGGTCGTTCGAACGATAGCCGACGCAGGTATTGAAGGCCGATGTGCTGGGGGACCCGCAGCCCACACGAATCGCTGGGCCGGGGCAACCTCTTCCGAATTACCCCGCGGCAGACGCGGACATGGAAGCGCGAGGTTCGCGAGCGAAGACCTCGTCGTAGGAATCGAGCGCAATGCCGCCCAGCCTCTCGGCGATCCGCCGGAACGCCGCTCGCCGGCTATCCCATTCCCCATAGCGCTCGACTTGCTCTAGCCAGTCGCACAATTGAACCGTCATCAGATCCTCGAACTCTTGCGGCGAGAACGTAACGCGCTTTCCCGTGAATCGGTCGATCATCGAATGCGGACCTGAACCCTGCTCAACCGTGTCGTCAAAGGTCGTGCGGGTCATCGCGCTGTTCAGGTAGGCGAGGCGTTCGGCGCGATCTCCGATCAACGCCTGCACTTCCCCTCGCCGCTCCAACCCCAGCTTGAAGTCCTGAAAGGGCTCGGTTCCATAGATGGAATGGAACATTCCGGCCCTACAGACCGCTTCGTGGCAACCCCACTTTCCCAGATCCGTGTAGACCCCGATGAGATGCGCCAAAAAATTCGTGCTGGAGTGCGGCACCTTGTCCGTGCCTTCAGCCACCAGGAAATCAACCATCGGGCGGTACTGTTTGTCCATCAGAACACCTCCTGCACGACCAGCTTTAGCGCCATTCTATCCCAAGATCCGCAGAGATCCTAGCGGGAACGCGGCTGGGCCGGACCAAAATCCGTCCGCAAAGAATTACGACCCGCCACAGCCGTGGTCCGAGCAACACAGCCTTCGAGGAAAATCCACGGACACGTGACGGCACACCCGCAGCCCCGGAGAACCGGAATGGTCTCCGCTGCCGTCCGGCCCTATCTCCCTCTACTCCGATGTTACGCTGGAAAAACCGTAGTGCTTGGCTTGCAAAAAGGACGTTTACGCGGGCTGCTAGCTGCTCTGATGGGGGTATTCCTCTCCTCCTCGGCATCCGCCGGGGATGCCCTCGTCGCCGTCGCAGCCAATTTCTCCGAAGCGGCCGAGCACCTGGCAAGCCACTTCGAGGACACCAGCGAGCATACCCTCACCATCACCACCGGCTCCACCGGCAAACTGTACGCCCAAATCCGCCACGGCGCCCCCTTCGACATCCTGCTGGCTGCGGATCAGCACCGGCCTCGACTGCTCGAAAGCACTTCCCAGGCCGTCGCCGGGTCCCGTTTCACCTATGCGATCGGACGCCTCACGCTCTGGAGCCCCGACCCCAACTGCATTTCCGCCGCCGGCTCCGCAATCCTTCGGGCCGGCGCATTCGACAAGCTCGCCATCGCCAACCCCGACCTGGCCCCTTACGGCGCCGCCGCCCGCGAAACACTGAAAGCCCTCGGCCTTTTCGACACCCTCCGCCAGCGCATCGTGATGGGTGAAAACATCGGCCAGGCGCACGCCCTCGTCGCCACCGGCAACACCGACGTCGGCTTTGTCGCCCTGTCCCATGTCCTCAGTCCCCGGAATCGACAGAAGGGCAGCCGATGGGACGTACCTCAACACTTCCACACGCCGATCCGCCAGGACGCCGTGCTGCTCAACCGAGGCAGCGACAACCCCGCCGCACGCGCCTTTCTCGACTACCTGAAGACAAAGGACTCCCGCGCCATCATCGAAAGTTTCGGCTACGCCGTGGACTGATCCATGCCCGACCTCGGACCTCTCTGGCTCACGCTCCATCTGGCGCTCGTCACCACCGCCATCCTGCTTGTCCTGGGGACACCCATTTCCTGGTGGCTCGCCAGGACGACCTCGCGCCTCAAGCCCGCCGTCGAGGCGGTCACGGCGCTGCCGCTCGTCCTGCCGCCCACCGTGCTCGGCTTCTACCTGCTCGTCATCCTCAGCCCCACGTCTTTCCTGGGCGGTCTCTGGGTCGATGTTACCGGCGACGCTCTCACCTTTTCCTTCAGCGGACTGGTCGTCGCCTCCATCTTCTACTCACTGCCCTTCATGGTGCAGCCGCTTCAGAGCGCGTTCGAATCCATAGGCCGCAGCCCGATGGAAGCCGCCGCCAGCCTGCGCGCCTCGCCGCTCGACGCCTTTCTCAACGTCGCCGCACCCCTTTCGGCCCGCGGCTTTCTCACCGCGGCCGTGCTCACCTTCGCTCACACCATCGGTGAATTCGGCGTCGTTCTGATGGTCGGCGGCAACATCCCCGGACGCACCCGCGTCATCTCGATCGCCATCTACGAGCATGTCGAGACGTTGCGCTATGCCGAGGCGCATATCCTCTCGGCTGGCCTCGTCGCTTTCTCTTTCTGTGTCCTGCTGCTCATCTACACGTTCAATCGAAGGTTCCCCGTGCATGTCGGCTGAGTTGCTGTCCCTCCAGATCCGGCTTTCTTTTCCCGGATTCGACCTCGATGTCACGGAAGAGCTGCGCCTCGACGGCGTCACCGCGCTCTTCGGACCGAGCGGAGGCGGCAAGAGCACGCTCCTCCGGACGATCGCCGGCTTCGAGACCCCGCGGACCGGCCGCATCGCCCTCGGAGGAGAGACCTGGTTCGACAGCGAGACCCGAGTCAACGTCCCCGCGCATCTCCGGCCCGTCGGCTTCATGTTCCAGGACGCACGCCTCTTCGGGCATCTCGGCGTGGCCGGCAATCTCGCTTTTGCCGACAAGCGCAGCCGAACCCGCGCCGCCGGCTTCCACCGCGGCGATGTCATCGCCGCCCTCGACCTTCGGCCGCTGATGGACCGGAGCATCGGTTCGCTCTCCGGGGGAGAGCGCCAACGCGTCGCCCTCGCACGGACGCTCCTGACACGCCCCAAGCTGCTCCTGC
The DNA here is from genome assembly GCA_965204095.1 of Bryobacterales bacterium. Lineage (GTDB taxonomy): Bacteria > Acidobacteriota > Terriglobia > Bryobacterales > UBA6623 > JAPPLB01. Next base: position 1,244,802 of record OZ241991.1, read on the forward strand.
TCGACGAGCCCCTCTCGGCCCTCGATGTCGAACGCAAAGCCGACATCCTGCCCTACCTGGAAGAGCTCCCGAAGCGCTTCGGCATCCCGACCATCTACGTCAGCCACGCTCTGGAAGAAGTCGTGCGGCTTGCCGACCGCGTGCTCGTCCTGGCGGACGGCCGGCCGCAAGGCTACGGCCCCGCCGCCGCGATCGTCGAACGCCTCGACCTCCAGCCCATCACCGGCCGCTTCGAAGCCGGCGTCCTGGTCGAGGCTCGTGTGACCGGACAAGACGAGCGCCTCGCTCTCACCCATCTCGACCTCGACGGCGAGACCCTGAAAATGCCGATGGTCGACCACCTCAAGCCCGGCGACACCATCCGCCTCCGCATCCGGGCCCGCGACGTGGCCCTGGCCACCCGGCGGCCCGAAGGCATCAGCATCCGCAACGTCCTCCCCGGTACCGTGGCCGCCATCACCCCCGAGCCCGACACCGCCTTCGCCGAAGTCTACGTCGCCCTGAAAACCACCCGCTTCCGAGCGCGGCTGACGCGAGCCGCCGTCGAAGACCTGGGGCTCACGAAGGGAACTCCCGTCTTCGCCCTCATCAAATCCGTAACCTTCGACCGCCGATCGATCTGAAGACGCAGAGTTTCCGCCTGCTTTTCTCACCTCACGGCGCGGCGAAGTGAACTGAGTAAAGGTGGATCAAGCCAACGGCACAGAAGAGCTTGACGTATGAGTTCGAGGATGAGGCGGAGAACTCGAGAACCGCACTTTTACGGCTCCTGACGATGCCCACGAATGCAGTCGAGCTTACCGGTCACCTCTGCGCCCGCTGTCCCCGTACATCACGGGAAAAAGGCTATCTTGACGAGCAGAGCGAGGATAGCCGGGCCGTAACCGAACTTGAGGACCGCCATACCGCGCTCCAGCCGCCCGATCCGCTCGCCCAACCCACGCTCCACCTGGTCGATCCGCTCGCCCAATTCGTCCCTGAGTTCCCTCAAGTCGTCTTTCGTAGCAAGCTCCCCGGAAACCGGAATCGCGCCCGCCGCCGCCTTGGCCTTTTGTTCGGAAGTTCCGGCTTCGATCAGCGCCTCATAAACCTCCGCAACCATCAGGCTCATCGCTCTCTCTCCTCAACTGAACGTCCGACGGCGGCCAGACCCCTACAGGGTTGCTGGACTAGGATGGCGTCCCCGTCTTCGCAGTCAGCGCAAGTGGCAACCGCCTGGATTCAGACAGATCCGTTTGCATCTCTCGATCGTGGTTCCGCATTCCGCCCGGACATCCAATCAGGATGCTACCACAAGACGCCGGGCATTACCCGACGACCGGCCGCAGGCCGTTTCAAAACGCCGGGGCAGAACCGCGCGTCGTTCAACCGCCAGTAAGCGGCAGACCCCTTGAGCGTTTCGTTGTCCTTGGCGTTGTTCCAGGGAGTCCTGCAGGCCTTGTTCCACACCTTGCGGTTCGCACCGAATGCAAGGCAGGCACCCTTCACTCTACCGGCCAATTGCCGGGCACCGAGACGTGCTCGTGGATCGCCTGCCGCTCGTTGTTGTCCTCCGCGCTTTGGCGGCGGCGCGACGCGGTAATCGTTTGCGCCGACTCATCGGCCTTGAAGCGCAAGAAGCGCGCCTCGGCGCGCGCGGCGGCTTCTTCATCGCCGAGGCCGCGGTAGCAGAGCATGCGCGTGTAGTACATTTGCAGGTCTTCGGGGTCGATGCGCGCGACGCGGTCGAGAATCTCCAAAGCCTCCTCGTAGCGCCGTTGCAGCCGCAGCACGACGGCGTATTGATTCAGCGCCACGCGGTCCCGGGGATAGGCGTCCAACACGCGCTCCAACGCCTCGATCGCCGTTTCGTAATCCCCTTCGGCGCGAGCTACGGCGGCCCGGAAGAAGTGAATTCTGCCGAGACTGTCGTCGATCTCCCGCGCTCGTTCGAGGTAGCCGGCCGCTTCGTCCGTGCGTCCTTCGCGAATCAATGAACGCGCCACGTTCAACCAGCCGTCCGCGAAGTCCGGACGCGCTTGGGTCACCCGCTCGAAGGCGTATTCGGCACCTTTCAGGTCTCCCTGAAGGAGCAACCCGATCCCGTAGTCGTTCCATCGCTCATAGTCTTCCTCACGCACCACCGGTCCCCAGGAAGCTGCACCGCCGCCCACCCCGATCGTCTTCCGATCCTCGGCGATCACGATCACGGGAAGATTCGGGATTCGATCGCGAATGCTCCCCGAAACATTGCCCGGAATGTCCGCCGGATCGAAGGTGAACTCGCGGTCATCGTAGTCTTTCGTGAACACCGCGCCGTCGGCCTTCGGCTGCCCGGCATAGGAAAACGAGGTGTAGAAGTGGGAGAACTTCCGATAGTTCAGCTTGGCGTGGAGCTCAATCGGGCCTTCAGCATCTTCGGGGACCCGCATCCGGAAATGGGCTACGTCGGCCGCGCCGGGGGGAATCTGCCTGACGTACAGAGCGCTCCTCATGTGGAAGGCGTTTCGCTTGTTGATCGGATTGCCATGCTCGTCGAGAAGCCAAGCTCGATAGAAATGCGCGCCATCCTCGACGGGACCCTGGCCGTCGTCCTCGATCCAGCCGCTCCAGAAAAACGGTTTCCCGCCGGCATCCCTGGCCGACAGCTCGAGCCACACATCGAACGAGTCCACCGTACCGCCCGGGAAGAAGTGACCCACCGTACGCGTACGAACGACGACGTCGATGCGAACGACATCGCCCGGCGCGACCCTCGCCTGCGTACGGTCGAGCGGAGCAGCCGTCTCGCCTACTTCGCGGAGCACGGCGGCAGCTCCCATCGCCGCGCTTTCTTCGCCGACAGCGAAAGAGGTCGCGAGCATCGGCTCATCCGAACTCGTTCGGCGCATTTCGAGCCCGCCGAGGTCCGCGGCCGGAGCCATCGCAAAGATGTCCACGGTCACGGAGCCTTCCAGAAATTCCCGTGTAACCCGAAACTGCTCTTGATGCCCGTTGACGTAGGGCACAGCGGTGTTGGCGGCCGGAAAGCGATGCGAGTGCACGTAGCCGTCCACGTTGCCCGGGTCATCCGATTCGACGAGCGGCATGTGGCAATCCGAGCAGTCCGCCGACTCCGCCGGATAGTAGAACGACCGCGCTCCCTGCCCCGAGACACCGCTCGCCTGCCACGAATCGTATTCGTTGAAGCCGCGAATCCAACGGTAGTTGTTCACCGGCACGTCAAGATGCACCTTGTGGCAAGACGAACAAAACTCGGAGCGATCCTGCCGCATGAACGGCTTCATGAAGGTTCGGCGGTGGGCGGCCGGCGCGGTGTTGATGACGTAGCTGTCGATGGCGCGAATGACGGGATTCCTGCTCGCCATCAACGGATGCAGGGCCGGATACTCTATCGTGAAACCGCCGTTGCCCATCGTGTCCGCGACGCTCGAAATCGAATGGCACGAAACGCACCCCAGCCCGGCCTGCGCTTCCGGCGTGTCGATCTGCCCTATGGCGGGTTTCTCGAATCGGCCGTTGAAGAACATCGCGTGGTCGTGACAGCCCGCGCACCACTTCGAAGCTTCGATGCCGGCGGTCTCCTGCATGTACTCGATGGACTTGCGATAGAACTGGTTGTTGAAAGACGAGAAGTGGTGCATCGATTCGTTCCACTGCTCGTAGACGTCCTTATGGCACTCACCGCAGAGTTTCGAATCAAGGAAGAAATCCGACGGGATGTAGCCTCCCGTATTGGTTTGCGAGGCCGAAGGGAAGAAAGGGCTTCCCACGCCGCCGCCCTCGTACTCCATCGACTCGGGCGCTTCCAGTGGGTTCACGATGCGGTCCTGGGGCGTCGGGAACCAGTGACTCCGAAGCGCCACGTAGACCGGCAGGCACAGCGCCAGCACGCCCGCCCCGCCGATCCACGGCGCAAATGCCCTGGCATGACGAACCGCCCATCCCGTCAATAGCGCTACGCCCAGGAATCCCGCCGCGCCGTGGATCTGAACGATCCACAGGTTCGGCCGCGTCGCACCGACATAGCCGAGGACCAGGCCGAACAGAGCCGAGGCCGCCAAAGCGGCGAGCGCGAACTTCGCATCTCGTCGAAGCAACGCCATCCATCCGGACCGCCAATGGCGGAACGCCGCGCCGACGAGCACTACGCCGAGCACGACATGCAGCAGCACCGTGCCGACGAAGAAGACACTCGCCTCCGGAAACGCCCAGATCCAGCCCGCGCTGACGACGACCAGCAGCAAGCAGACCGCTAGTTTTCGAGGCGTGCTCATGGCCGGGAAAACCGAGGCAACAGACGTAACGCCGGGCGTTGGTTGTACTCGTCGAGATAGTTACGGTGCAGTCGGTCGTCGGGATAGCTCTCGTCCGGGCCGTAGGGATACCCGCTCATGCCATGGAAAGGCAGGGGCTCGACGGCGGAACTGTAGGCCGTATTCGCATCACCGTCCTTCGCCCAGCCGTCGAAGAACAGCAGGTAGTCGCGAGTCCAGCCGTCGGGCAGTTCCGGAAGCCCGTTGGCCGGGAACAGCAGCTTCAGCTCGTCACCGGAACCCATGATGACGAAGCGGTCATCGATGTCGGCCAGCAACTCGCGCACGTCACCGTAGTTGGTGTAGTAGCCCGGAGTGGGATTCCACATCGACGCCGGTTGCACCTGCGAATAGATGAACTTCTCGGGTTGCCTCCGCTCGGGATGAATCTCGACTTTCGAGAACCCCCGGAACCCCAAGACGGCGTTCGCGGCGTTCAATCCGGTCAGTCGAACTTGCGGTTGCCTGGTGCGGACGGCGGCAAACACTTCGTCCCAATAGACACACAGGTTCGTGGTGATCCGGATCTCCCGGGAATCAGACGGAAACAGACCCTTGAGATCAACGGCGATCGTCTTCGGCTTGCCCGACGGGATGCCCATGTCTTCGATCGCCGTCACCCACTCGCCCCGTTCGCCGCGAACTTCCAGACGCGGCGGAAGCAGCATGTTGCCCGCGCTCTGCGCCGAGCCGACGAAAGTACTCCCGTCCGCCCAATCCACCCAGCCATGCAGAAAGAGCACGGCGTCGTCATGTCCACGCAGACTTTCGAAATCAAGAGTCAGCGTGTGCATCCCGGCCCGGCCCGCGAAGTCGCGGCTGAACCCCTCGGGATAGCGCCGGTCGCGCCGTGACAGCTCATCAAGCACGTCCCGGCCGCGGCCGTCGATCGCCGAGGACGCCGGCAGCCGCTCCTTCACTCCAAACAAGCGGAACGGCGGGAACGGCGGCGAGATGAACTTTTCGTTCGTATAAATCTCGGTGCCGGACGGGTGATCGAGAGCGATGAGCCGGATCTGATCGAGGTAGGAGACTTCGCGCAGTTCTTCCGTCACGCGCACCTCGTAGAAACCATCCCGAGGCTTCAGAGACGCACTGTCGACCTGGATGTACTCGTCGTTGTCGGTCGGGAAGAACTGCCCATCCCCGAGGCCGACCCCGAGAGGCGCTACGCCGAGCACGTCGCTGATGAACTCGAACTCCTTACCGTTCCAGGTGAAAATCATCGGGCACGAGCCCGAGAGCCGCGGCTTTTCGACATATCGATGCATCACGTCGACCGGCTGCTCGGACTCATTCTGAATCAATCCGTTAGGCCAAGTAATACGCACCGTCTCGACCGACTCGCTCGCTCCAACGCCGAACGTGAGCGGAATCCCTCGGTAGATCTGCTTGCCGTAGCCGAGTCCCGCCTTGACTTCCACCCGCGCTCCCTCGGCCCGCTTCTGGTTCTTGACGCCTTCGATCGCGACCGTGACGTGATGATTCTGCGTCCCGGTTCGATTCCGCTGGATGGCAAGTGCGCCGTCGGTTGACAACGTCGCGAAATCGACCGCACCGTCGCCGTTGAAATCAGCCGCGGCGGCCGCGCTGAAAGATCCCGTCGCGGCGCCGCTTGACGTGAACCGGAATGCCCCCGCATTCAGCGCCAAACCGTCGCTTCCCAGTACGTCGAACCAGCCGCGGTTCGTACTGTCTCCCACCGCGAGCAGGCGCGGCAGATCGGGTCCGGCCTTCAAATCTCCATCATGGTTCTCGGCTATGCGCGAACCGGATTCAGTGGTCAAAACGACATCGAGAAAGCCGTCATGGTCGAGATCGTGCACATCAAGCCGGGCGATTCCCGAGCCCGTATCGAACCCTGCGACCGGATGCGGTTCGAACAGGCCCAGCTTGCGATCTTCGAACACCACCAGCGCATCCGCGTAGGCGATCACGATGTCGTTCCCGTTGTCCTCTTCCAATTCGAGGGTCGTCACGGCCCTTGCGGGACCCTGCTCGAAAGGAAACTTCTCCGAGACATCGAGGAACGTCCCATCGCCATTGTTGCGAAGCAGAACCTGATCCCGGCCCACGGCCATCAGATCGAGGTCGTAGTCATGATCGAAGTCCACCCAGACCGCATCCGCGAAATCGCCCTCGATCAAGGTGGTTCGTTCGTCGAATCGACCCGAAGCGTTGGACATCAAATCGATACCGCCGCCGTGCACCACGGCGCAGTCGGAGAAACCGTCGTTGTTCGAGTCGCCGATCGCGAACCGCCGCAATCCGGCGATCCCGGAGAGCCCCGGCGATTCCCGCCGTTCCCACGTTCCGCCGCTGCGGGCAAGCAGCAGCGCCGCTTCGCCCGACCACACGAGCATGTCCGTTGCCCCGTCGCCGTCCGCGTCGAGAACCTCGATCCCCAAGGGCGCGCCCTCCAAATCGACCGCAACGGCCTCGGCTTCGAAACGAACCTCGTCGGCGGACGGCGGCATGGCGGGTCGAATCGGATCGTACAACTCCGAGTAGAAGCTCCAGTCAACGTCCTCGCCCACCGCCGCGCCGGCCTGGGCCGCCTTCAGCTTCTTGAAGATCTCGATTTCCTCGCGAGCACGCTCGGGGTCAGCCCGCCGCTGCAGCCCGAACATCTGGAAGTGCGGCGCCGCCAGGCTCGGATCGAGCTCAGCCGCCCTCTCGAACTCCTGCATCGCCCTGTCGGTTTCGCCCTGCTGCTTGTAAAGCGTTCCAAGCTGGTAGCGAGTCTTGGCGTGATCGGGAATCAGCCCGGCCATCCGCTCGAACTGTTCGAGCGCCTGATCCATCTCGCCTTGTTTCTTGAACTCCACCCCGAGGTTGAACCAGGTATGAGGAATCTCCGGGTCCATCTCCTGCGCCTTGCGGACCGTAGCGATGCCCTCTTCCGTCAGGCCGGCGCGCAGCAGCGCGAGACCGTAATTCAACTGATCGCGAGCTGAATCCGGATCGATGTCCACCGCCTTGCGCAACGTCTCCGGCGCGAGGTTTTGCGTGGCGGGGTTCTCGTAGAAGGCCTTGCCGAGATTTCGAATCTGCTGTAGTTCGATCTGCCTGGGGCCGGAGGGCGCGAATGCTGGGCCTGTGTTATTGGAGCAGCCCGTGATGAGAGCGGCCACAACCAGCAGCGACACCGGAAGGACCCGCATAGGAAAGACTGTCATTCTATCGAACTCCGACCTCATCGGAAACCACAGACCTGTCAACGTAATACAGAATGTTCCCTGTTTGTGCAATCCAGAACATCCCCTTTCTCAGCATGGCTCATTTGCGTTCACCGCAGCGGGAGCAGCCCGGAGGGCGACGGGAACTGCGGCGAACGGCGTTCGTCTCGAGGCCCAGCAGCCCGTGGCAAAAGCCCCGCTGCATTTAACCTGCATTTCTCACCACCCGACGGTCGAAGCACGCGATACGGCCGCCAGGACTTCGTTGCGCTTGCTTGCCGTGCTCAACGTACTGTTCAAGTACGCCTGCGCGCGCCAAGCGGCTCGCGCCTCGTCCTGACGGCCCTCTCACGCACTTCGCCTCGCCACGTAGTGAGAAATGCAGGTTGAGCGGTGATGCATCCCGTCTGAACTGCGTTGCTCCTCGGTCGAATATGTCCAATATGCTCCCTCGTCGCTCCTTGTCAGCCGGGCACCTCACCTCTCTCGATGCTACGCGGGGTTTCACCTCGGGCTGCCAGCGAGAACGGCGGACGGCGCGCGGACCCTTGATCGGGTGGGGGGGGAGGGGCCGGGAAATGCCGGGAAATCGTGGGAAATTGTGGGAAATCGTGGGTAGAAAAGCATAAAAGCCGTGTTTCGCGTCTCGTGATTCGTGACTCGTGAAAAACCCGTAGGCCGGGCTTGGAGTTGCTCTCCTTGGAGTCGCCGGAGGGCAGGGGAAAAACATGTTGCGTGATTCGTTGCTGGTGAAAACCCAACAAGCCGTGTTGCCGGCGCGGGGGACGGCGGCCGCCCATGCCGCGCCATAGCCGCCCGATGCCGCGCCGCAACGCGCAGGAAAGCAGCGACCGGGCAGCCAGAAATGCCGTGACTCGTGATTCGTGAAAAGCATAAAGGCCGTGTTTCGTGACTCGTGTTTCGTGATTCGTGAAAACCTTACAGGCCGCGTTGCCAGTGTGGACGGCGCGGGGACACTAGCCTGCATTTCTCACCACCCGACGGTCGAAGCACGCGATACGACCGCCAGGACTTCGTTGCGCTTGCTTGCCGTGCTCGACGTACTGTTCAAGTACGCCTGCGCGCGCCAAACGGCGCGCGCCTCGTCCTGACGCCCCTCTCACGCACTTCGTCTCGCCACGTGGTGAGAAATGCAGGCTAGTTCCGGACAATATTTTTTGGCGGACAATGGCGAACAATGGCGAACAATCGTGAACAGGAAAACAGTGACTTGCCGGCTGGCGCAGTGGGCCGGACGGAGGTTTCTGGTGGCGCCACCCCTCGCGCACCCACGGCGATAAAAGCCGTGTTTCGTGTTTCGTGTTTCGTGAAAAGCATAAAAGCCGTGTTTCGTGTTTCGTGAAAAACCTTACAGGTCGTGCTGCCGGCGCGGGGGGGCGGTCGCCGCCCATGCCGCGCCATAGCCGCTCCATGCCGCGCCACGCCGAGGGCAAGTCGATCCGGGTGATTGCCGATGTCCTGTCATCATGCTAGGCCGGCCGAGGCGGGGAAAAAAGACTGAAGGGCTTCAGTACCCAAAAGGCCGTGATTCGTGTCTCGTGTTTCGTGTTTCGTGAAAACCTCGGAATTCGCGCTGGCTTGCGCCGCACTCCAGGCAATGGCCTTGTCTCGTGTCTCGTGAAAAACCTTGGAGGCCGTGGCCCGGGCGGCTCTTTCGTCTCCAGCCGACGCGGCCCCGACGGGTGCGGATGGGTTTTCGTTCCCAGCAACGGCGTCATCACTCTCAACCTAAACCGGGTTCCGGCCGAAAAAAAGACTGAAGGGCTTCAGTACCAACAGGTACCGTTCGGGCCACGTGATTCGTGAAAAACACAAAGGCCGTGATTCGTGTTTCGTGACTCGTGATTCATGAAAAACATAAAGGCCGTGACTCGTGTCTCGCGATTCGTGTTTCGTAAAGACTTTAAAATCAGCGGCTTGCGGCTAGCGAACGCCTGGGAAGCCCTGATTCGCGACCCGCACGGACTGCGCCTCCCTGTGCTGTTGCCTAGCAGGCCGGGGCGGAAAAAACAAGACTGAAGGGCTTCAGTACCCCATGTGCCAAAAAAGCCGTATTTCGTGTCGAAAGGCAGTGGATAGTGGATAGTGGATAGTGGTTAGTGGTTAGTGAAAAACCTGTTGGTCGCAGCTTGGGGTTGCTCTAGCAGGAAGCGCCGGTGGGCCGGTGACGGCGCCGAGCGCACGAACGCGCTGCTCGATGAGTTGGGGTTGCTCTAGCAGGAAGCGCCGGTGGGCCGGTGACGGGAAAGGCCGAAAAAGACGTGTTTCGTGAAAACCTTACAGGCGGTGTTGCTGTCGCGGGCGGCTCGCGCCTCGTCCTGACAGTCCTCTGACCCACTTCGCGTCGCCACGTGGTGAGAAATGCAGGTTAACACCGAGACGCCTCCGAGAACTCGATTCGCCGCTTTCAATCCGACTGCAGCCGCTTGAGCTTGACCCCCGCTTCCTCGAGAAGCCCCAGCGCTACATCACCGAGAGGATATTCCTGGCTGAAGACCACCTCCTGGATCCCCGCGTTGATGATCATCTTGGTGCAGATCAGGCACGGCGAATAGGTTGTGTAGAGCGTCGAATCCTTGACGCCGATCCCATGGTAGGCCGCCTGGACGATCGCATTCTCCTCGGCGTGAGAACACAAGCACTCGCCCAGGGCTGTACCACTATCGGCAAGCGAGTTGCAGCGCTGACAGCCGCCTTCGTTGCAGTTTTTCACTCCCCGCGGCGTGCCGTTGTAGCCGGTTGAAATGATCCGCCGGTCCTTGACGATCACAGCGGCCACCTTGCGTTTCATGCAGTTGCTGCGAAGGGCGGCGATCCGCGCGATTCCCATGAAGTACTCATCCCAGCCAGGCCGCCGAGTCTCCATCAACCAGCGTGTGACAATTTCGTCGACGCTTCGCTTCAACGACGCCGGCAATGAGTCATTCATGACCGTTGCGTCAGCCAGCTCGAAGCAGGCCCGCAGTTGCTGCCGCGTGGGGTCGCCGCTTTCCATCTCGCGCCGCTCCTGCTCGACGAACTCCTCTCGAGAGACCGGCTTGCGGTCGCCGCCGCGATTGACCACACGCTGGTAGCGAACTTCCGGAGGCGCGTCCACACGCAACAGATGGAAATCGCCGTTCGCCCGCAGGGCCGCGACCTCAGACGGGTTCCGAATCGAGTCAATCACATAGTTCTGATCCGGGCGCAGCTTCGCCTTCACGCGCTCGGCCAGCACGGCGGAGCCGAACTCAACCCGCAACCGGTTTCCCATCTCGATCAGGTTCTCGCGCGTCGCCGGGCGGCCTTGCCGTCTCAACTCCTCTTGAATCCCGTCCGAAAGCGAATAGAAGCGAAACCCTTTCGCCTTGAGGTGGTCGGCGGTGACCGTTTTTCCCGCGCCGTTGGCGCCTGTCAGGCCGATGATCATAAGGCCGTGTCTCGTGTTTCGTGTCTCGTGATTCGTGAAAACCTCGGAACTTGCGCTGGCTTGCGCCGCGCGCCTCGTCCTGACGGCCCTCTCACGCACTTCGCCTCGCCCCTTGGTGAGAAATGCAGGCTAGAACGCTTACGATATCAACTTCCTGGCCGTATCCGCCCATGCCTGGCCGGCGGTCTGAAGCGATTCGCGCTGGAGGCCGATATCATCGCAACGCCATGTCCCTGTCAAGGCAATCAAGAACGTTCTGCTTTCTCAGCATGGGTTCATTTCGAGTCCGCCGCAGGGGGAGAAGTCCGGTGGGCACCGGCCCCCCGGCTTTACGACGCGTTTCGGGCTGGACGCAGGGAGCGGAACGGAGTCTCCAGCCCGAAACGCCCGCCGGGCCTCAACGGAAGAACATCAATGCCGACAGCGACGTCTCTTCAAAAAGTGTGTAGTTTTCAGTTGCCATTGACAACATGCAACGTCGCCGCCGTAGCCATCAGCAACAAACGCATGTTACGCTGTGGATTCCCATTGCGGTCTTCCTGGACCGCGGGTAGAAGGCGTCAGGCAGGGGTTCCCCACCCCTCATCGTCAGTTCTGTCTTATCTCGGAAAATGAACGATCTTCTTGCACTCACTCCGTATATCGGTTTGCTCGGGCTCTTATGCGCTCTGTTGCTCTTCATCATGGTCGGCAAACGCTCGCCAGGCAATGAGCGCATGCGGGAAATCTCAGAACTGATCCACCGCGGCGCGATGGCGTTCCTCTATCGCGAATACCGCATTCTGGGCGTCTTCGTCGTCATTGTCGCCGCGCTGCTGGCCTGGAAACTCAGCGTCGAAACCGCCATCTGCTTCATCTCGGGAGCCATCTTCTCCGTGGTCGCCGGTTTCGTCGGAATGAAAGCAGCCACCAAGGCCAACTCGCGCACCAGCGAAGCCGCGCGCGCCGAGGGTACGGACGCCGCGCTGCTCGTCGCATTCGGCGGTGGATCGGTGATGGGCCTCGCGGTAGCCGGGCTTGGCCTGCTTGGCGTCGGGATTTTCGCGCAAGTCTTCTCCGGCGTGGAAGAAGCCGTCTACATCAACGGCTTCGCGATGGGAGCGAGCTCCATCGCCTTGTTCGCCCGCGTGGGCGGAGGCATCTACACCAAGGCCGCCGACGTCGGCAGCGACCTGGTGGGCAAGGTCGAGGCGGGCATCCCGGAAGACGATCCTCGCAATCCCGGTGTCATCGCCGACAACGTCGGCGACAATGTCGGCGACGTCGCCGGCATGGGCGCGGATATCTTCGAATCCTACGTGGGGTCGATGATCGCCACCCTGGCCATCGCAGCCACGCTGTCCACCGAAGGACTGCAACTGCTAGCCGCGGGCAACACCGCCGAGGCGGTTCGCGCCGGGTTGATGTCGCTGCCGCTTGTGCTGGCGGCAGTGGGCACGATAGCGTCCCTGCTCGGCATCCTCTCGATCCAGGTTCTCAAGAGCATGGGGCCGGCATCCGCTCTCCGCTATTCCGCCTGGCTCGCCGCCTTGCTCTTCCTCGCGGGCGGCTACGCCGCGGTTGGCGCGGTCGGCGTGAGCCAATCCGTGTTCTGGGCCGTCCTGGCCGGCACCGTGGCCGGCGTGGCGATCGGTTTCATCACCGAGTACTACACGTCGATGGGGCCGATCCGGGATATTGCGGAAGCCTCGAAAACCGGCGCCGCCCCCAACATCATTCAGGGTCTGGCTGTCGGATTCCGGAGCTGCGCCTTCCCGGTGTTCATGATCTGTCTCGCGATCTTCCTCGCACATGAGGTAGCCGGCCTCTACGGAATCGGCATTGCGGCAGTCGGCATGCTGGCAACGGTCGGCATCACGATGAGCGTCGATGCGTATGGCCCGATTGCCGACAACGCCGGCGGCATCTCAGAGATGGCCGGTCTCGGACCCGACGTGCGAGCCATCACCGACGAGCTCGATTCGCTGGGCAACACCACAGCGGCCATGGGCAAAGGTTTCGCCATCGGCTCCGCGGCCCTCGCCGCCCTCGCGCTCTTCTCCGCCTACACGCAGGCTGTGGACGCCGTCCGCCTCAGCCAGGGTCTCGAAGCGGTCGTCATCCAGATCAACGATGCCCGCGTCGTGATCGGGCTGCTGATCGGCGGCACGCTGCCATTCATCATCGCGGCGCAAACGATGACGAGCGTCGGCCGCGCGGCCAGCCTGATGGTGGAAGAAATTCGGCGGCAGTTCCGCGAAATCAAGGGGCTGCTCGCCGGCGAGCCCGGCGTCAAGCCCGACGCCGCCCGCTGCGTCGACATCGCCACGGCGGCGGCGCTGAAAGAAATGGTCGTGCCCGGTGTCATCGCCGTCAGCGCTCCGGTCACCGTCGGCTACCTGCTGGGCCCGGAAGCCCTCGGCGGCATGCTCGCCGGAGCCACCGTAGCCGGCGTGCTGCTGGCGCTCTTCATGGCCAACGCCGGCGGCGCCTGGGACAACGCCAAGAAATCCATCGAGAAGGGCGAAGTAGCCGGCGAGCAGAAGGGCGGCGAAGCTCACAAGGCAACCGTCGTCGGCGATACCGTCGGCGACCCGTTCAAAGACACCTCGGGCCCCTCGATGAACATCCTGATCAAGCTGATGTCCATCGTCGCCCTCGTCATCGCGCCGCTCGTAGCCGTCTGACTTCGTTCGCCGCAGCGGCATAAGGCGGCTTCTCCCTTGTATCACTTCTAGCCTGCATTTCTCACCACCCGACGGTCGAAGCACGCGATACGACCGCCAGGACTTCGTTGCGCTTGCTTGCCGTGCTCAACGTACAGTTCAAGTACGCCTGCGCGCGCCAAGCGGCTCACGCCTCGTCCTGACGGCCCTCTCACGCACTTTGCCTCGCCACGTGGTGAGAAATGCAGGCTAAAGGGGCCGCACTGCGAATCCGTCCACTCGACTTCCGGTCGATCGTCTTCGATAATCAGACATCCCCTGGATCGCTTCCACGCCGGGAGCGTCCGGTCTTCTCGTGTTCAACGACAGAGGGCTGTTTCCATGTCCCGTTCCATTCCACTTGTTTGCCTGTTGTTCGCGCTCATTCTGCCGCAGGGGCCGACTTGCCGCCTCGACGCTCAACCGCTGGACGACACACGGCCTCTCGAATGGGAGGGCGACCTCGCGGCCCGCATGGTCGCGGGCATCGACCGCTATCTGACGGTTGCAACGGAGTTCCTGGCCTCCCAGCGCTTTCGGCACTGGAATCCCGACTATTCCTCCCCGGAAGCGTATGAAACTTCCGTGGCGGCCAACCGGGAGCATTTCCGACGCATCATCGGCGCCGTCGACGATCGACTGCCGAGCAACGGATTCGAGCTTGCCGGCACGACTCGTCAACCTTCGCTGGCCGCCAAGACATCCGCGTATGAAATTCATACGATCCGTTGGCCCGTATTTTCCGGCGTTCACGGGGAGGGGCTTCTGCTCGAGCCCACGGGAAGACCGCGCGGACACGTCATCGCCTTGCCTGATGCGGACGTGTCGCCCGAGGCGGCCGTGGGACTGGCCCCGGGCGTCGCCAAAACCGCCCAATACCCGCGCCTGCTCGCCGAATCGGGCCTGCGCGTCATCGTTCCCACGCTCATTGACCGCGCCGACGACTGGTCAGGACACCCACGCATCCGCTACACCAATCAGCCGCATCGCGAGTTCATCTACAGCATGGCGTTCGAGATGGGACGGCACATTATCGGCTACGAAGTCCAGAAGGTGCTGTCGGCGATCGACGCCATCAAGGCCGAGTCCCCTGACGCGAAGGTCGGCGTTGCCGGATACGGTGAGGGCGGCCTGCTCGCCCTTTATAGCGCCGCCATCGACACCCGCATCGACGCGAGTCTCGTCAGCGGCTACTTCGGCCCGCGCGAGGGGCTCTGGAGCGAACCCATCTACCGCAATGTCTGGAGGCTGCTGGAACGGTATGGCGATGCGGAGATCGCGCGTCTCATCGCGCCGCGCCGCCTGTTGATCGAAGCAGCGCCCGCACCTCCGATCAGCGGGCCGCCGCCCGTCACCCCGACGCGGAGCGGAGCGGCTCCGGGCCGGATACCGTCACCCTCGGCATCCGAGGTCCGGGCCGAAGCAGAGCGAGCCCGACCCACCTTTGCCCGGTTGGGCGCGGAGGACCATCTTCAATTCCAACCCGGCAACGGTCATGACCCGGGGACCGGAGCGACTCTGCAAGCGTTTGTCTCCCTCTTCGACACCTCGAACACCGTTGGCGAGAACCCCTCGACGCCCAGCGACCAACGCCGCGCCTTCGATCCGAGCCGGCGTCTCCGGCGGCAGTTCGACGAGCTTGTCGCTCATACGCAGGCGCTGGTCCGGAAGTCCGAGTTCACGCGCAAGCGCTTCTGGGCCAAAGCGAATCGTGCCTCGGTTTCGGACTGGGAGCGCAGCGCCGACGAATACAGAAAAGTTCTCTGGGAAGAGGTGATCGGACGCCTACCCGACCCCTCCGAACCGCTCGAAGCCTACACCCGGCTCACGTACGAGACTGCGGCATGGAAAGGCTACCAGGTGGTTCTGCCCGTCTGGCCTGAAGTCTTTGCCTATGGAATCCTGCTCCTGCCGAACGATCTCAAGCCCGGCGAGCAGCGCCCGGTCGTCGTCACCCAACATGGACTCGAGGGCAGACCCCGGATGCTGGTCGATCCCGCGATCAAGGGACCCTACCACCACTACGGCGCACGTCTGGCCGATCGAGGCTTTATCGTATTCGCGCCGCAGAACCCCTATATCGGCCGCGATGACTTCCGCGTCCTGCAGCGCAAGGCCAATCCTCTGGGAGTGTCGCTCTTTTCCTTCATTCTGGGCCAGCACCAGCGAATCCTGGAATGGCTGGAGACGTTACCGTCTGTCAATCCGAAACAGATCGCTTTCTATGGCCTCTCCTATGGGGGAAAGACGGCGGTGAGGGTGCCGCCCTTGCTCAAGAAATATGCCCTTTCCATCTGCTCGGCGGACTTCAACGAATGGATCTGGAAGAACACCAGCGACGCGCACCGCTACAGCTACGTCTACACCGGCGAGTACGAGATGTTCGAGTTCAACCTGGGCAACACCTTCAACTACAGCGACCTCGCCAAGATGATGGCGCCCCGTCCGTTCATGGTCGAACGCGGCCACCATGACGGCGTAGCGCCCGACGAGTGGGTCGCCTATGAGTACGCAAAGGTGCGCCAACACTATGCGGAACTGGACTTAGCGGACCGGACCGAGATCGAATACTTTCTCGGGCCGCACGAGATCAACGCCCAGGGCAGCTTCGATTTCCTGCATCGTCACCTCGATTGGCCCAAGCCCTGAACCACGAATGGACACGAATACACACGAATGGGGGTAGCGCCGCGCTAACCCGCCTTTCTCACCCCCCGAGGACTTCGGTCCACGGCTTGCGGGGATGCTCCTGCGGTCAGGAAGAATAGATTTCCTCGATACGGTCCGCGTAACGCTTCTCGACTTCCCGGCGGCGCACTTTCATGGTGGGCGTGATCTCCCCCTTGTCGATGGAAAACTCTTCTTCGAGCAGCGCCACCTTCTTGACCTGCTCATGACGCGCAAGTCCCTGGCATGCCGAGTCCACCTCTTTCTCCACCATGACCACAATCTGCGCGTGCCGCACCAGCGCCCCGCGGTTCGCCACATCGATACCCTGCTGCTGGGCGTATTGCTGCAACTTCTCGAAGTCGGGCACGATCAGAGCGCTCGGAAACTTCCGGCCCTCGGCGACGACGACGGCAGTGGACACAAAACTGCTGGTCTTGATCTGATTTTCAATCGGCTGGGGCGCAACATATTTGCCCCCGGATGTCTTGAAGAGGTCCTTCTTGCGATCGGTGATGCTGAGGTAGCCGTCCTCGTCGATCTTGCCGATGTCGCCCGTGTGGAACCAGCCGTCGCGAATTACCTCGTCGGTTCTCTCTTCATCCTTGTAATAGCCGAGCATGACGTTGGGGCCGCGCACCAGGATCTCGCCGTCATCGGCGATCTTCACCTCGACGTTCCTGATCACCCTTCCTACGGTTCCGAACCGCAGACTGTCCGGGTAATTCAAAGAGACGACGGGTGACGTCTCGGTCAGACCATAGGCTTCGCAGATCTTGATCCCGACGGCGTAGAAAAATTCAGCAACGTGCAGCGGAAGGGGTGCCGCGCCCGACATGAAGAAGCGAATGCGCCCGCCGAGCCGTCCTCTGAGCTTTGCGAAGACCAGCCGGTCGGCCAACCCTGACTTGCAACGGAGACCCAGCGGCATGGGCTCGTTTTTCAGGCGATAGGGAGCCGTCGCCTTCCCTGTACCGATCGCCCAGTTGAACAGTCCGCGTCGAACCGCCGGAGCGGCCGCCACCGCGGCCTGCACTTTGTCATGAACCTTCTCGAAAAACCGCGGCACGCCCACAGCAACGGTCGGCTTGACTTCCAGCAGGTTCTGAGGAACGGCCTCGAGCGACTCGGCATAGGCCACGGACGCACCGTCGTAGAAAAACACGTAGTCCGCTATACGCTCCGCCACATGCGACAGCGGCAGGAACGACAGGGCAACATCGTCTTCGTAGACCTTGAGTCCGATGTCGCGCACGTTGCTGCAGAAGTTGCCGTGCGTAAGCATCACGCCCTTCGGCGTTCCCGTCGTGCCCGACGTGTAGATGATGCTCGCCAGATCGTCCGGCTGAACGGCGCTTATCGCCTGCTCAAAATCCTCCCGCTCATCCCCGGACAGGGGTTTCTCGCCCAAAAGGGTCGTCAGGGCCGTGATTCGCTCGTCATCCGTGTCATAGGAATCGAAGATGACCATGCCCTCCAACGCGGGGAGGTGATCCCAAATGCTCAGGATCTTCTCGAGCTGCTCCTCGGTAGAAACGAAGATCACGCGCGACTCCGAGTGCTCCAGCAGATAGCGGATCTGCTGCGCGGGCAGCGTGGGATAGATCGGTACGCTGACCACGCCCGCGGTCATCATGGCGAAATCGGTCACCGCCCATTCCCAACGATTTTCCGAAAGCAGGGCGCAACGATCCCCCGCAGCGATGCCCACGTTCCGTAACTCGAAGTGGGTCCTCGCAACACGGCGGTACACTTCGCCGGCAGCGATCGGCCCGTAGGCCCCTTCACTCTTCGTAAGAATCATGTCCGGCTTGTCATAGGACACGGCATGGCGAAACAATCGGGCCAAGGTCTCAGGCATCTGTCCCCCTCGTCGAGCAGTTCAGACTGGAAAAGTCTTCCAACCTGCATTCCTCACCACCTGACGGCCGAAGCACACGATAAGACCGCCATGACTTCGTTGCGCTTGCTGGCCGTGCTCGATGTACTGTCAAGTACACCTGCGCGCGCCCAGCGGCTCGCGCCTTGTCCTGACGGACCTCTCATGCACTTCACCTCGCCACGTGGTGAGAAATGCAGGCTAAATGAAGTCTTATCACCAACACTGTAAACTGTAGGCTCGCCAAAGGGGAAGCCCAGCATGCCCATGTCCGTCAAACAGGCCGCCGAAGCCTGGCGGTTCGACATTCCCGACGAAGAGCTGGACGCAATCCGTCCTGTCGTGGAAGAGGTTGCAGACAAGACCACGCGAGCCCTCGACCGGGACTTGAGCACCACCGATCCGGTCCATTCGTTCCGCCCTTCCGGCCGCTGACCGCACGTCTCGAATCAACCCATGAATCTCACCATCACGGATCTCGCTCCCAGAATCGAGCGAGGCGAACTTTCCCCCGTCGAACTCACTCAACACCTACTCGACCTCATCGAAAAGCGGCAGCCCCGCCTGAACGCATTCATCACCGTCACCGCCGAGCATGCTCTCGCACAGGCGCGGCAGGCCGAGCAGGAAATCCGGGCGGGCAACTACCGCGGCAAGCTCCACGGCATTCCTTACGCCGCCAAAGATCTCTTCTACACCAAGGGCATCAAGACGACCATCGGTTCGAAGATCATGGACGACTTCATCCCCGACTTCGACTGCGCCGTCATCGAGAAACTGACCGCCACGGGGGCCGTGATGCTCGGCAAGGCCGGCTTGCATGAATGGGCCTACGGCATCACGAGCAACAATCCGCACTACGGCGCCATTCGCAATCCCTGGGACACCGACCGCATTCCCGGCGGGTCGAGCGGGGGCTCGACCTCCGCTCTCGCCGGAGGCCTTTGCAGCTTCTCCCTCGGGTCCGACACCGGCGGCTCGATCCGCATCCCCGCGTCCTTCTGCGGCCTTGTCGGCCTCAAGCCCACCTTCGGACGGGTCAGCCGCTACGGCGTGTTCCCTCTCGGCCACACCCTCGATCACGCCGGCCCCTTCGGCTCCACCGTTCGCGACACCGCGGAAGTCTACTGCGCCATGGCGGGCGGAGATCCACGCGATGAAAGCTGCGCCGATCAACCCGTGATCGAACCAAGCCTGGGACCGGAGCCCACGCTTGCCGGCCGAAAACTCGGTGTCCCCGAAAACTTCTACTTCGACGGCCTGCACCCCGACATCGAAGCGGCCGCGCGCAAAGCGATTACGGTGCTCGAAGACATCGGCGCCGAGCTGGTCTCGATCAAGGTCCCCGACATCGAAGAGTTCAACGAGATCGGCAGACTCATCCTGCTTGCCGAGGCCACGTCGGTGCACGAGAAACGGCTGCGCGAACGACGAAGCGAGATCGGTGACGACGTACGCGCGCTCTTCGATCAGGGCCGCTTCATCCGAGCATCCGAATACCTGAATGCCCAGCGCCGACGGCGCGCTCTCATCGACGCCTTCAACGAGCTGCTCGGCAGCGTCGACGCGATCGTCACGGCTACGATCCCGGTGCCCCCCGCCAAGATCGGCCAAAACACCCTGACCGTCGCCGGCGTCGAACAGAACGTCCGGATCGCCACCACCCGGAACGTACGCGCATTGAACCTCACGGGCCTGCCACTACTCTCCGTACCCTGCGGCCTCACCGAAGAGAATCTCCCCATCGGCCTGCAGATCATCGGCCGCCTCTGGGACGAAGCGGGCATTCTGGAAATCGGCCACGCCTACGAACAGGCGACCGACTGGCACCTCAAGCGCCCGGCGATCGCTGACGAATGAAACGCACCGTCGCCGGCCTCATACTCTTCCTGATCGCTGCCGCGCCCCTGGCCAACGCAAGCGAAACACAGAAAGCACCCCTGCAGTGGTCCCTTCTCCCGGACCTTCCCACGCCCCTCGGCCTGGGCGGGCCTTTCGTCGGCGTATCCAATGAGGCGCTCGTGGTCGCCGGCGGCTCGAACTTCCCCATCTCCCCATTTCAGGGCGGGACCAAGCAGTGGCGGCGCGAGGTATACATCCTCGAGCCGGGCTCCGATGACTGGCTATCCAACTTCCAGCTCGATCATCCGCTCGCATACGGAGGCAGCGTTTCGACAGAACAAGGGTTCATCCTTCTCGGCGGCGGCGATGCCCAACGCCATTACCGGGGTGTCCGGTTGCTCCAATGGCAGGACGGGACACTCGAGCAACAAAAGCTGCCCGACCTGCCTGAAGCCTGCGCCATGACCAGCGCCGCCCTGCTCGGCACATCGATCTACGTCGCCGGCGGCCAGCAAGCCCCCGACTCGACCCGCGCGATGAACAACTTCTGGCGGCTCGATCTCAGCCATCCCGAACCCGCTTGGGAAGTTCTCGACCCCTGGCCCGGCCCCGCGCGCATCCTTCCCGTAGTCGCTGCGCAGGACGGCGCGGTCCATGTTTTCAGCGGCGCCGAGCTCGTCACCGCCGCCGACGGCTCGACCACCCGCCGCTTCCTCACCGACGCCTACCGCTACCGCCCCGAAGCTGGATGGCAGCAGGCCGCCGACGTTCCCCACCCCGTTGTCGCCGCCTCCGCCGTCACCGAGGGTCCGAGCCACGTCCTCATCTTCAGCGGAGACGACGGCGAGCTCTTCTTCCGCGCGCAGGAACTGGGCGACGACCACCCCGGCTTCCCCAAGACCGTACTCGCCTACCACACCATCACCGACACCTGGACCGAACTGGGCGAGATGACAGAAGCGCTCGTCACAACCGCCGCAACGCGCTGGAACGGCCGCATCGTCATCGCCTCCGGCGAAGACCGCCCCGGTCACCGCTCCCCGCACGTGCTTGCCCTCGAAACCCGCCATCAGCCCAGCGGCTTCACCAGGCTCGACTACTTCTGCCTCGGCGCATACCTCGCGATGCTCATCGCGATGGGCGTCTACTTCTCCCGACGCGAGAAAACCACCGCCGACTACTTCCTGGCCGGCCGCCGCATCCCCTGGTGGGCGGCCGGCATCAGCCTCTTCGGCACCCAACTCAGCGCCATCACCTTCATGGCGGCTCCCGCCAAGGTCTACGCCACCGACTGGGCCTACTTCGTCAACACGTTCGCCTTCATGCTCATCACGCCGGTGGTGGTCTACTTCTATCTGCCGTTCTTTCGCCGCCTCAACCTCACCAGCGCCTACGAATACCTGGAGCGGCGCTTCAACCTGGCGACCCGCCTCTACGCCAGCGCCGCGTTCATCCTCTTTCAACTCGGCCGCATGGCGATCGTCCTGTTTCTGCCGGCGATGGCCCTCTCGGCCGTCACCGGCATGAACGTCTACGTCTGCATTGTCGTGATGGGCGTTCTCAGCACGGTCTACACCGTTCTCGGCGGCATCGAGGCCGTCGTCTGGACGGATGTGCTGCAAGCCATCGTCCTGCTCGGCGGCGGCCTGTTGTGCCTGGTGATCATGATTTTCGGCGTCGACGGAGGAATGTCGACGATCTTCTCGATCGGCATGGCCGATGACAAATTCAAAGTCATCCATTGGGGCTGGGACTACACGACCAGCACGATATGGGTCCTCGTCATCGGAAACCTCTTCATCAACCTGGTCACCTACACCTCCGACCAGGTTGTCGTCCAACGCTATCTCACGACGCGTGACGAAAAAAGCGCCGCCGATTCCATCTGGATGAACGCCGCCATCGTGCTGCCGGAAACTATCGTCTGGTTCCTGCTCGGCACTGCGCTCTACGTCTTCTACAAGCTCACGCCCGAACTCCTGAGCCCCAACCTGCCCACGGACTCGATCTTCCCCCACTTCATCTCTCAGCAACTGCCGTCCGGCATTACCGGGATCGTCATCGCCGCCCTCTTCGCCGCTTCGATGTCGACCCTCGACAGCGGCTTGAACAGCGTCTCGACCGCCGTGGTGACGGATTTCTACGCCCGTTTCCGACCTGAATCCACGGATGTCGTCCGCCTGCGCCTGGCGCGGTGGCTGACCGCCGGACTCGGCCTGATCGCTACCGTCACCGCCGCGACCATGGCCACCTACGAGATCCAGTCCCTGTGGGATTTGTTCATGCGGATGCTCGGCCTGCTCAGCAGCGGCATGGCCGGACTCTTCGCGGTCGGCATGTTCACCCGCCGCGCCAACGGACGAGGGGCGCTCGTCGGAGCCGTCATCAGCGCCGCGGTCATCTACTGGGTCCAGACCCATACCGCCGTCAGCTTCTTCCTGTACGCGGCCATCGGCCTGCTCACCTGCTTCGCCGCCGGCTACCTCGCCAGCCTCCTCCTCCCAGACCGCCCCAAAGGTCTCAAGGGCCTGACGGTGTTCACACAAATCCCGCCGGAACGAATGTAGCCCGCATTTCTCACCACCCAACGGTCGAAGCACGCGATACGACCGCCATGACTTCGTTGTGCTTGCTTGCCGTGCTCGACGTACTGTTCAAGTACGCCTGTGCGCGCCAAGCGGCTCGCGCCTCGTCCTGACGGCCCTCTCACGCACTTCGCCTCGCCACGTGGTGAGAAATGCAGGCTAGTCCCGCCCCCGCCCAAGTGCGGATCAATCACGGCTAAAACCCACGTCGTGCCTTTCGTCCTACCTCTTCCGTACCGTCGCACCGGCCTCGTTTCGACCTATCCGCGGCGAGGATCATGGGTTTTCACATCAGCGAGCGAAGACCTGGCGGCTGTGCCACTCAGTTTTTTAGTAGTCAGTTTTCAGTAAAACCGATGGAATGAACCTGATCGCAGACAGAGCGGTTGTGCAACCCCGCGCCGGCGGTTTCTGCTCTCCTTGCGCGGGCATCTTGCCCGCGCTCTTCTCAGGCAGGCCGGCGCCCAGAGGGCAACCGTGCGCTCCCAGGGTTTACCTTATTCTGGAAATATCCGGTGGATTCATCCGAGAATGGCTCGATGGCAGCGAGGCCAAGAAGCCGAAGACCGTCCTGACTGCTACTGGCTCTACGTGGCCACCAATTGCGCGAGCGCTGCGGAACTCCAAGAGCCGATCAGAAACCACGCGCGGTTCCCGTGGCACTAGCCTGCATTTCTCACCACTCGACGGTCGAAGCACACGATACGACCGCCATGACTTCGTTGCGCTTGCTTGCCGTGCTCAACGTACGGTTCAAGTACGCCTGCGCGCGCCAAGCGGCTCGCGCCTCGTCCTGACGGCCCTCTCACGCACTTCGCCTCGCCGCGTGGTGAGAAATGCAGGCTAGGTCACGAAGGTGCAGCACTACTGGCCAAGCGTTGATACTCTGAAGCAAAAGCATGAGTGAAAAATCAGGCTGTCGAATCTGGCACACACCAGCATCTATCGAACTTCGTACGGACCACGGACTGACTGTAGATTCTCCGCTTTGATACTCGCCAGTACTCCCACATTGTCTGGGAAACACCAGAGGAATTACGGACCGGTCTCGCGAAACGAATCTCCGCGGTACTTGGGGATGGTCCACTCAAGAATTAGGAGCCAGACCACGGCTGGTTAACCCCTGGCAGCGTTACCATGGATCAGTCCATCAGTGCGCCATTCCCGCTGGCCTGTGCCGCCGCCGTTGAAGTTTCGAAGCAAGGCCCCCAAGGTTGGGCAACTTCAGGTTGAGGAGAAGTTCACACAGAGAATGATCCCCAAGCAATGCAAGCGGCTGGCCGAGGTGGACTTTCCGATTACCGAAGTGTCGCGGCATGCGGCGCGGGAGAAGTCGATCCGGGACGGGCGCACAGGTGGAGAAGCGCGATCAGTCCTGACGAGGGAATACAGCGGATCATCCTGACATTCATTGAGGATTTGACAAATGGGGGACCGAAGGATACTTGATCAGGAGACGTTGGACGAAATCATCCGGCGCATCGTAGAGGTGGCCCGGCCGGAGAAGATCATTCTCTTCGGGTCCGCTGCCCGCGGCAAGATGGGACCGCACAGCGACGTGGACCTGCTCATCATCAAGGAGGAGAAGGATTTACGTAAACTCACGGCCAGAGTCTATCGGAGGCTGTACGGCGTCGGCGTCGCGGTGGACCTTGTCATGGTCACCCCCCAAGATGTGGAACGTTACAAGGATAGCCACGCGCTCGTCATCAAGCCTGCGTTGAGGGAGGGGAGGGTGATGTATGAATCCGCCTGAACGCTTTCCGCCAGATGACCCGCGGGAATGGATGAACCGCGCCAGAAGTAATCTTGCCTTGGCGAAGAATCGCATTCCCGAGGCCTATCTCGAAGATCTGTGCTTCGAGGCTCAGCAGGCTGCCGAGAAGGCCATCAAAGCCGTGCTGATTACGCGCTGCATAGAGTTTCCGTATGTGCACGACCTCAACCGTCTTCTGGCCCTGCTGGAGGAAGCCGGGGAGATAATCCCGGAAACCATCCGCAAGGCCGAATCATTAACTACGTACGCGATTACCACGCGCTACCCCAGCGCCGGCAAGCCGATTTCCTTACAGGAGTATCGGGAAGCGCTCGAGATCGCTGAAGCCGTTTTCCAATGGGCTGAGGAGCGCTTGTGATCCCCAAGGAGTGCAATCGACGGGCCGAGGTGGACATTCCTCCCATCGCTGAAGGGTCGCGGCGCGCCGTGCGGGAGAAGTCGATCCGGAACGGACATCCCTAGCCTGCCTTTCTCACCACCCGACGGTCGAAGCACGCGATACGACCGCCAGGACTTCGTTGCGCTTGCTTGCCGTGCTCGACGTACTGTTCAAGTACGCCTGCGCGCGCCAAGCGGCTCGCGCCTCGTCCTGACAGCCCTCTCACCCACTTCGCCTCGCCACGTGGTGAGAAATGCAGGCTAGCCTGTACCTTTGATTGGCGCGGCGGCCGCTGGCATCTTCTCGGGCGGTGCTGATGGCATTACTGCTGCGGGAACCCTGCGACGAGTGCTGTCCGGAAACGTTCAAGAACAAGGCTCGCGGGCTGCTCCCCAAGTTCGGCTGTGGGAAGGGCGTGACCGATCAGGAATTGCGGCACGGAGATCCCGCTGATGCGCTCGTTCCGGCTCTGCAAGAAGGACAAGCGCGAGCGTTCGCTGCAAGTCTCGGGAACACCCCTGGGAGCACAGGCTTACAGCCTGCCGACGAAAGATGCGGCAGGACTTCTCCTTCGTATGCGCTGTCAGGGTACCGATCGGGGGGGGGGAACGGGCCATATAATGAGAGCTTGAACAGGTCAATGCGCTTGGAGCATGCCGCCCGAATCACGAGAATATCCGGAGCGCGTTTTCTCGATGGATGCGGCGTACCGCAGAGACCGCGGGTTCATCGCAACCAGGTGAGGGCAAGACGATCGCGCCGGAGAAGGTGCTTTCTATTGCCGGCCGTTCTGGCTCTGGCAGCGTGCGGCGGCGGGGACGACTCCTCTCGCAGCTCTTCGGAGTGCGTCGAGTGTCACCGCAGCGTGACGCCGAGCATCGTCACGGATTGGGAACTGAGCCGGCACAGCGAGAGAGGTGTGGACTGCTCGCTGTGTCACGGTGACGAGCATCATTCGGCGGACGATGTCGCTTTGGTCAAGACCGCGACGCCGGATGTTTGCGGGACTTGCCATCCGATCCAGACAGAGCAGTTCGAAGGCGGCAAGCACGCCCTGGCCTGGGCCAGCATGAACGCCATGCCGACGACGCATTGGCTGCCGATGGCTCTCACGGAAGGCATGAAGGGCTGTGGAGGGTGCCACCGCCTCGGGCTCAAGAGCGAGGAAGAGATCCGGCAGTTGAGGGCCGAGGGCGTCATGTTCGGCCTTGCCTCGTGCGACGCCTGCCATACGCGCCATCTTTTTTCCGTCAAGGAGGCTCGGGAACCACAAGCTTGCCGGACGTGCCACATGGGCATCGACCATCCACAGTGGGAGATGTATTCCTCGTCCAAGCATGGCGTTCGGCATCTGCTCAAGCAGAGCGGAACGCTGCCGGAGCAGGCCGCGGCGCCCACCTGCCAGACGTGCCACATGCCGCAGGGGGATCACGGCGTGCGGACAGCGTGGGGATTCCTGGCCGTTCGATTACCCATGCCGGAAGACCCGCAGTGGGCGGCCGATCGAACCACCATCCTGCAGGCGCTCGGGGTGCTGGACCCGCAGGGGAATCCGACCGCGCGCCTGGATGCCGTCAAGCAAGCCGACGTGGCCAGGCTGACCCAAGAGGATTGGCAGAAGGAGCGCGACCGCATGATCGGCGTTTGCGAGCAGTGCCACTCGGGAAATTTCGTGCGAGCGGAACTCGACAAGGGCGACGAGATGATCCGGGAAACGGACCGGCTGCTGGCCGAGGCGATCCGCATCGTCAGTTCCCTGTACCGCGACGGGGTGCTGCGCAAGCCGGACCACTATGCGTACAACTTCCCGGATCTGCTGGCTTTCCACGACGCACCGTCGGTGATCGAGCAGCGACTCTTCAAGATGCATTTGGAGCACCGGATGCGAGCGTTTCAGGGGGTGTTTCACAACAATCCGGATTATGCGCTCTGGTACGGTTGGAGCGAGATGTTGCAGGACTTGACCGAGATCAAGACAATGGCGCAGGAGATGCGCAGCAGGCGGTAGCCGGCGGCGCGGAGGCCTTTCAAGTGAGCGGTTACGTCATCAGCCTGAGTGTCCTGGCCATCGCAACAGTCGCGCTGATTGCGGTTCTTTTCCGACGGCCCGAGCTGGCTGCCACTACTGCGGGCAAGATCCTGGCTTTTACCGCTCTCTTTGCACTACCGGGGCTCCTGCTGCTGGGCGGCGCCGGCCAGCACTACGAACAGGCCAAGACAACGGAGTTCTGCCTCTCCTGCCACATCATTCAGCCTTATGGAGAAAGTCTCCGGATTGACGATGCTCGATTCCTTCCTGCCGCGCATTACCAGAACAAGCGAATCCCCATCGACAAAGCCTGCTATGCATGCCACACCAACTACACGATGTTCGGGGACGTCGATGACAAGATCCGCGGCGTGAGGCACGTATGGCACAACGTTTGGGGCACTGCTTCAGACCCGGTCAAGCTGTATCAACCGTATGAGAACCAGGCCTGTCTGGAATGCCACGAAGGGGCGCGGTCCTATGAGGAGCACCCAGCCCACAAGGCATTCCGCGCCGAGCTGCTGGAAGGCGAGAGGTCATGCCTGATGTGTCACAACTTGATTCACGAGGTCACGAAGCTGGACCGATTCCCAAGCTGGGATCCCGAGGCCAGGCAATGAGCCGGATTCGGTTGCCGGGCCTGCAGAACGGATTCTCCGGACGCCTCCAGCTATCCGGGTTGCTGATCGCTTCGGGGCTTGGAGTCGAACTGGCTACCCTGTTCTGGATCCATCCCGTTTCTTTCTTTCTGTTCCTCTGCCTGGGGGCCTTGCTTGTTGGAGCGGGCATGCTGCTCTACCTGTGGTCGGTCGTAACCCGGAGCGACTGACGATTGCCGGGAAGCGCCCGTCCGTTCACTGATGCGTGAGATGCCGATCTTCGGCGGCAGGGTTTGGGCACTGATCGAGGCCACTCCTTGCCAGGTTCGAGCAGCGGGAGTGCACCGGCCCTGGGCGGCTTGGGCTAACCTGCATTTCTCACCACCCGACGGTCGAAGCACACGATAAGACCGCCAGGACTTCGTTGCGCTTGCTTGCCGTGCTCGCCGTACTGTGCAAGTACGCCTGCGCGCTCCAAGCGGCTCACGCCTTTTTCCTCCGCCCGGCTCGCGCCTCGTCCTGACGGCCCTCTCACCCACTTCGCCTCGCCACGTGGTGCGAAATGCAGGCTAAGAAACGAGCTCCACGTTCAACGGATCAACATACTCACCAGAAAAGCGCCGAATAACTGACTTGAACTGCGATAATTCTTAGTCGTTCGATCAGAAATGACTGTCCGCGTTTCGGGCTCCGGGAAACCGCCGCTGTGGCCTGATCGTCCTAGAAATAGAGTTATGCATCGACGAAGGGCCATCTCCCTGCTTGCGGCTTCCGCAGCGAGCCCCTGGCTGCGCAGAACTGCCGGAGCCCAGGAAGAAGCGATCATCACGGTGGACGTGGAGGTCGTAAATGTCCTGGCCACGGTACGCGACAACAAGGGCGGCCTGGTCACGGACCTCAGCAAAGACGACTTCATCCTGGAAGAGGACGGCAAGCGCCAACAGATTCGATACTTCTCTCAACAGACGGATCTGCCTCTTACGGTCGGGCTGCTCGTCGACACCAGCGTCAGCCAGGAACGTCTGATCTACGAAGAGCAGCGGGCGGCCGCCCAATTCTTTTCGCAGGTGCTCCGACTCCAGAAGGACTTGGCATTCCTGATCAGCTTCGATGTCAATGTCGAATTGCTGCAGGATTTGACAGGCTCGCAAAAGCTGCTGGAAAGGTCTCTCGAAGACCTGCAAGTGGAAGGAGCCAACCGCGGCATCCATCCCGGACCTGTGCCGAATTCAGGACCACCGGTGGGGACGGCCCTCTACGACGCCGTGTATCTTGCCTCCGATGAGATGATGCAGGGGCAGGTCGGGCGCAAGGCCATCGTGCTGATCTCCGACGGCGTCGACTACGGCAGCCGCGTCGATCGCGAGGAGGCGGTCGAAGCGGCTCACAAATCCGATGTCGTGGTGTACGGAGTGCGGTACTACGACCGCACTTTCTACTATGGCCGGATGGGCTTCGCGGGCGGCGGTTCCGGGGCGCTGAAAAAGATGGCGCGGGAAACCGGCGGCAACGTGTTCGAGGTGACGCGCAAGCGGACGCTGCGGCAGATCTTCGATGAGATCCAGAAGGAGCTGCGCAGCCAGTACAGCATCGGTTTCTCACCCGAGAGCAGTTCAAGCGGCGCCGGGCTTCGCAAAATCAACTTGCGAACGCGGCGCAAGAACCTCAAGGTGCAAGCTCGGACCGGATACTACACCAAGTCAACCTGACGCACCCGCAGGGAGAGAAACCGGCGTAGCCGGTGGTGCATACCCCTACCGGCTTGATCTCATCGGCCCAGCCTGGATATCTAACCTGCATTTCTCACCACCCGACGGCGAAGCACACGATACGACCGCCATGACTTCGTTGCGCTTGCTTGCCGTGCTCAACGTACTGTTCAAGTACGCCTGCGCGCGCCAAGCGGCTCGCGCCTCGTCCTGACGGCCCTCTCACGCACTTCGCCTCGCCGCGTGGTGAGAAATGCAGGCTAAAAACTGAAGCCATTACCAAGCACCTCGACTGGCCACGTGAGAGTAGTCCAGGTCAGTTCTGAGGGACGGCGGCTGTCGGCGACACCGCGGCGGCTTCCTTTTTCTGGATCACCCCCAGAATTTCCCATTCGTGGAGCTGGCGTTTGATCTGTGAAGCGGCGGGGCCGTCCGGCTGCACCGTGAGATAGTCGCGATAGGATACGGCCGCCTGCTCGTAAAGCCCCTGTTGAGCATGGATCATGCCCAGGATCTGATGGGACTGGGGAAACTCTCTGTCCGCATTTTTTTCCTTGAGTTCGACCACCGACTTCTTGGAAGCCTCCATGCGGCCTAAACGGAAGTTGGCAATGGCCGAAAAGTAATGCGCCATCGAGGCGTGGGGATTCAACCGCAGAAGCTGATTCGACCACTGCAGGCCATCGTCCCAGCGCTGCTCGGTGAGCGCCAGACGCGCCAGAACGGGATACGGATCCAGGAATTTCGGGTCGGCTTCGACAGCCTTCTCGAAGGCGGTCCGGCTGCCTTCCCGGTCGTCCTGCATCATTCGAATGCGCCCCAGCAGGTTCCAGGCCGTGGCGTACTCGGAGTGCAAGCCCACCGCCGACTCCAACTCCTTTTGGGCCTTTTGCAGGTTCGGCTCCTTCTTCTGCATCTCCCTGAATGCCTTGTCGTAGGCTTTTTTGGCTTTCTTGGGAGCTGACAGACTGGTAACGCTGATGGACGAACCCTCGACGCCATCCAAGCGCTTCAAGACCATTGTTCCGACGTTGGGGTTGTCAAAGACGCTGCGGGCACCCAACGGAATCGGGTCAGCTTGATAGCCGCCCAGCTCGGCGACAAGTTGACAACCGAACAGGTTGACTCGTCCGAGGCCGTCGCTGCGAGTAGAAAGGTCGGTGCCCGCTCCGCCGAATCCGCCCGCGCCCCCGCCCGCTTGTTGCCCTATCCCGGCAGGTGATCCCTGGACGCTCGCATCGGCGAACGCGATGTTGTTGCGATCGTTAAGATCGACGCTGAAGTTACCCTTGGTGCTGGTGAAACCGGCGGGCCGGCGCTGGCCGTTGCAATCCAAGTAAATCTTCACCGGCTCCGAAGGGGGCATGCCGTTCGCCAACACGACCTTGCCGCTGAGGAACAACGGGCGCCTGAAGTCCGGTTGAGGAATCCGCTGTTGCTCCCGGCCGTAGGGGTCGCTGGTGCGCCCTTGCTGACCGCCGGTGGTCGGGAGGTTCGTGGTACCTCGGCCACCACCTGTCGTGCCGCCGGTAGTGCCCCCAGTGGCGCCGCCAGTGCCGCCTCCTTGTTGTTGAGACCAGACAGCCGTCGTAAACAACAAACCCAGAACGGCAGCCAGAATCCTGATTCGTTGCATGATCACCCCCTGTCGGGCATTCAGGCCGGAACTGTCAGTAAGGCTATCACAGTAAACCCCTGTGACCAAGCCTTCGTTCTGCAGAAAGGCGTCGCCAACAACAGAAAGGTTGCAGTACCGGGGCGAATACTATCCGAAATCGACCTGACGCGCCTACAGGGAGAAGGACAGATGCAGACGGAGTATTAGCCTGCATTTCTCACCAACCGAGGATCGTCCCAGACACTCCTCCTCGGCGCTTGGGCGATACCCAGGTCAGTTCCGGGGGACGGCAGCAGTCGGCGCCCCGGGGTCTTCCTGTTTCCGGATCTTCCCCAGAACTTCCCAATCGTGGAGTTGACGTTGGATCTGTGAAGCGACAGGCCCGTCCGGCTGCACCGTGAGATAGTCGCGGTAGGATATGGCCGCCTGCTCGTAGAGCCCCTGTTGAGCATGGATCATACCGAGAATCAGATGCGACTGGGGAAAATCTCCGTCGGCGCTTTTCTCCTTGAGCCCGAACACCGACTTCCTGGAAGCCTCCATCCGGCCTAAATAAAAGTTTGCAATGGACGAATAGTAATGCGCAATCGCAACGTGGGGATTCAGCCGCAGAAGCTGATTCGACCACTGCAGGCCATCGTCCCAGCGCTCCTCGGTGAGCGCCAGAAGTGCGAGATCGGGATAGGGATCGAGGTATTTCGGGTCGGCTTCGACAGCCTTCTCGAACGCGGTCCGGCCGCCTTCCCGGTCGTCCTGCATCATGCGAACGCGGCCCAGCATATTCCAGGCCGCGGCGTACTCGGAGTGCAAGCCCACCGCCGTCTCCAATTCCTTCTCGGCCTTTTGCAGGTTCGGCTCCCTCTTCTGCATTTCCCTGAATGCCTTGTCGTAGGCTTTTCTGGCCTTATCGGGGGCTGACAGACTTGTGAAACTGATGGACATACCTTCGACACCATCCAAGCGTCGCAGGACCATCGTTCCGACATGGGGATAGTCAAAGATGCTGCGACTACCAAACGGAATCGGATCAGCTCGATAGCCGCCCAACTCGGCGAGAAGCTGGCAACCGAACAGGGTGACTCGTCCGACGCCGCTGCTGCTGAATCCGCGACGTGGCCCCATCCCTCCCATGCTCGCATCGGCAAAGGGGGTGTTGCGATCGGTAAGATCGACCCTAAAGGTGCCCTTGGAATTGGTGTAGCCGGCGGGCCGGCGCTGACCGTCACAATCCAAGTAAATCTTCACCGGCTCCGGAGGCGTCATGCCGTTCGCCAACACAACCTTGCCGCTGAGGTAAAACGGGCGCCTGCGGCGGTCCTGGTCCGATCGAGTAAACTGCTGCTGTCGCCGCCATCGGTAGGGGTCGTTGGCACTTCCCTGCTGACCGCCGGTGGTTGGAAGGGTTCCCGTACTTCGGCCACCGCCACCGGTTGCGCCGCCAGAGCCGCCGGTCGTGCCGCCACTGCCTCTGCCGCCGTCTTGTTGAGACCAGACAGCCGTAGCAAACAACAAACCCAAAACGGCAGCCAGAATCTTGATCCGTTGCATGATCATTCCCCCTTTCGGGTATTCAGGCTGCAACTGTCAGTAAGGCACTCACAGCAACCCCTCCGACCAAGGCCTTCGGTAGCGCAGTACGACGTCGCCAACAACAAAAAGGTTGCGGTACCGGGGTGAATACGATCCGAAGTCGACCTGACGCGCTTGCAGGGAGAGGGATCGACGCGGTAGATGTGTGGCAACCCGACCGGTTCGAGGTCATCAACCGAGCCTGGATATCTCACCAACTGAGGACCGTCGCACACACGCCTCCTTACCGCTTGGGAGATATCCGGGTCAGTCCTGGGTGACGGCGACGGTCGGCGCCGCGGCGGTCTCCTGTTTCCGGATCACCCCCAGCAATTCCCAATCGCGGAGTTGACGTTGGATCTGTAAAGCGAAAGGCCCGTCCGGCTGCACCGCGAGATAGTCGCGATAGGATGTGGCAGCCTGCTCGTAGAGCCCCTGTTCAGCATGGATCATACCGAGGATCTGATGCGACCGGGGAAAATCTCTGCCGGCGCTTTTCTCCTGAAGATCGAGCATCGACTTCTTGGAAGCCTCCATGCGGCCTAAACGAAAGTTGGCAATGGCCGAATAGTAATGCGAAATCGCAACGTGGGGATTCAGCCGCAGAAGCTGATTCGACCATTGCAAGCCATCATCCCAGCGCTCCTCGACGAGCGCCAGACGCGCGAGAGCGGGGTAGGGATCCAGGAATTTCGGGTCGGCTTCGACAGCCTTTTCGAACGCGACCCGGCCGCGTTCCCGGTCGCCCTGCATCAGGCGAGCGTGGCCCAACAGGTTCCAGGCCGCGGCGTACTCGGAGTGCAAGCCCACCGCCGTCTCCAATTCCTTCTCGGCCTTTTGCAGGTCCGGCCCCCTCTTGCGCATTTCCCGAAATGCCTTGCCGTAGGCTTTTCTGGCCTTCCTGGGGGCTGACAGACTGGTGTAACTGATGGACATACCATCGACACCATCCAAGCGTCGCAGGACTATCGCTCCGACATCGGGATTGTCAAAGATGCTGCGACGACTAACCAACTGAATCGGATCAGCTCGATAGCCGCCCAACTCGGCGAAAAGCTGGCAACCGAACATGTTGACTCGTCCAAACCGGTCGACGCAGACTCCGTGACCTTTCCAAGGACCTCCGACGCCCGCATCGAGAAAGGTGTTGTGAGGATTGTTAAGATCGACGTTGAAGACACCCTTGCTATTGGTAAAGTCGGTGGTCATGCGCCGGCCATCGCACTCCACGTAAATCCTCACCGGCTCCGGAGGCGTTATGCCGTTTCCCAAAATGACCTTGCCGCTGAGAATGACCGGACGCCGCAGACGCAGGTGCCTGTTCTGCGATCGAGGAAATGGCTGCGGCTGTTCTTGCTGCTCTCTGTAGGGGTCGATGATGTCTTCCTGCTGATCTTCGGTGGTTGGGCGGTTTCCCCTACCTCGGCCACCGTCACCGGTCGTGCCACGGGTAGCCCCCTCTGGCCTGCCACCGGTCGTGCCCCCTGACGCGCCGCCAATAGCCCCACCTGGCGGGCCACCTGGCAAGCCACCGGCAGCCCCTCCTGGTATGTCACCGGCAGTCCCACCCGGCACGCCGCCGGTAGCCCCACCTGGTGTGTCACCGGTGGCCCCTCCGTCTCTGTCTCCGTCTTGTTGAGACCAGACAGTGGTGGCAAACAACAAACCTAAAACGGCAGCCAGTATCTTGATCCGCTGCATGAGCATACCCACATCCACGGGCACTCAGTCTGGAACTGTCAGTAAGGCTAACACGGAAAATCCCTGTGACCGAGGCCCACGGCAGTGCAGTACGACGCCGCCAACACGATAAAGGTTGCGATATCGGAGCGGTGGAGCATTAAAAAGCCATATATGGCCCGTTAATAGCGCTATCGAGGGTCGCGAGGCCACTTTCGCGGGGCACCAAAGTGGGTTGATCTACGAGTTAATGCTTATATGAAATCGTACACTTGGCACCTCCCATGATCAGCCGCCCACTCCCGACAGATGACGAAGCCGTCTTCTTTTGGGGGAAAAGGTGCTGGGCCAAGCTATTAGCAGCTAGCCTGCATTTCTCATCACCCGACGGTCGAAGCACACGATACGACCGCCAGGACTTCGTTGCGCTTGCTTGCCGTGCTCAACGTACGGTTCAAGTACGCCTGCGCGCGCCAAGCGGCGCGCGCCTCGTCCTGGCGGCCCTCTCACGCACTTCGCCTCGCCACGTGGTGAGAAATGCAGGCTAGGCGGGCAGACCGCCGTCTTCGTTGCAGCGACTCCCGACCTTGCATTTAGCAGCCGCCTCCTTCTCCGTATCAGAGGAGTCACTCTCCATGCGGGCTGCTCCGGACCCGCGCCGGAATAACGACCCTGCCGGAAGAAATGATTCCGCTGCGGACTTGCATATGATGCGGCTCCAGGCACTCCCACAGGATGCGGGAAGCGGTCATCGATCCGACCCGTATCGAAACTCCGCGTTCTCGAATCGCTTCATCGGCTTCGCTGAATTCCTCGGAGGAACTCCGCTTTCAAGGAACGGCGTTCAGGCAGCGCCGCTACAGATCCAGAGTTTCAGCGTGCTCTTCGACATTCTCGAGACTGACATCGAAGTTCCGCTCGGAGCCGTCGAAGTCGGTTCGATCGTCAAACAATGCAAACAACGTCATCTTGACGATGGCATATTGCTCGGTCGCGCTCAGTTCGCGATCATTGCCAGCTTGCCAGGCCTCGATGACCTGGTGGGACAGAAAGATGTTGATCGGGAAACGTGAAATGCGATCCGACGTCACGCTGAAGACATGCTCGAAGCCGGATTCGCCGACCTGTTTCAACTCGCGGTAACCCTCGTAGAAGTACTGGTAGACATAGCCGGTGTCCGCCGAATAGGTCTTTTCGCGGCGGACGGGCCGCGCTCCTCGCAGCGGCGTCTTGATGTCTTTCTTGAACAAGCGGCCCAGCCAGGACATGCTCTTGAGGGTTTGGCAGGATGAGTTAGAGGATCTTCCGCCGTCTATTCGATTCCCGGTAGCGCTGTTCCTTGAACGGATCGCCGTTCATGTGATAGCCGACCTGTTCCCAAAAGCCGGGGCGATCCTCGGCAATGAAATCCAACCCTCGTACCCACTTGGCGCTTTTCCAGGCATAGAGATGTGGGACGACGAGGCGCAGCGGCCCGCCATGTTCCGGCGTGAGGGGCTCGGGTTCATGCTGGTCGGCGAAGAGCACATTGTCACGCATCAAATCCGCCAATGAGACGTTCGTGCTGTAGCCGCCCTCGGCCTTGACCATGACGAATTTCGCTTCCCGCTTTGGCTGGGCCTTCTCGGCGATGACGGAGAACGGCACTCCCTCCCAGCGGTTGTCGAACTTGCTCCAGGTCGTGACGCAGTGGAAATCAGCGGTGACCGTCGTCCGGGGAAGCTGCTGGAACTCATGCCAGGCAAGCTCGAAGGGATTCTCGACGAGGCCGCCTACCGAGAAGCTCCAATGCTCAGGATCGAAGGAGGGGACGGGACCCTCGTGAAGGACGGGCCACCTGAGAGTGAGGGACTGGCCAGGAGGCAAGCGCCCGTCCTCGCGGCGGGCTTGCTCCAGCTCTTTTCGGACAGTCTTGAACGGCATGCAGGACTCGGAAGGACCTGTGAAATAAACTGTTGAGTCTAGCAGCCCGTGGCAAAAGCCCCTCTACATTCAAACGGCGATGCATCCCGGCTGAACTGCGTTGCTGCTCGGTCGAACATGTCCAATATGCTCCCTCGCCGCGCCTTGTCAGCCGGGCACAGCGCCATTAGCGGTGCTATGCGGGCCGCTCTCGGTGCTACGCGGGGTTTCACCACGGACTTCTAGCATGCAGTCCGATCCCAAACTCCTGTTCCAAAAAGGCATCGACCTGTTTAACGGCGGTGAGTTCTACGACTGTCATGAAGTGCTGGAAGAGGTCTGGACGCCCACGAAACAGCCCGACCGCTGGTTCCTGCAGAGCCTGATTCATTTCGCGGTCGGCTTCTATCACCACCGCAACCGGAACGTTGTCGGGGCGACGAGGCAGCTTCGCAAAGGGCTGAAGAAGATTCAAGGCTATCTGCCGGAGTGGGACGGAGTGGATACGCAGGCGATCGAGCGGTCGGCTCGGGAGTGTCTGGAAGTGATTGAAGCGGGGGGAACGGTAGAGACGTTTCCTCGGATCCGGCAGACGGGGCCTTATCCGGGGCCCAGGACGGGCTGGTAGGAGCCATTTGCCCACGAGATCAGTTCCACGCGCCCAATCAGCAGCGCCAGCAGCCGTTTCCCGAGAGCCATCGTTCGACTGCGTCGAGCTCACTCCTTTCAAGCTTTTGAGATCATCCGTCATTGCTGCTAACCTATTCGGGTCGATTGAAGCGAGTTGGAGGAGCGAGTGAAACTGCATTCGATTGTCATCGTTGTCTTGACGGCTCTGGCCTTGGGCTGCGCACCTGAGGCGCCGGAAGCAGAAAGCCCATCCTTCAAGGTCGAACGCAAGTTCATTTACCCGGAGGAGTTCCCGCCCGGCAAGCCGTATAGCCCCGGCGTCCTCGCCGGCGAGACACTCTATATCGCCGGTCAAGTCAGCCTTGATCCTCAGACGCGCGAGCAGCCCACAACGATCGAAGACCAGACCCACATGGCGATGAAGAACATGGGCTACGTGCTGCGCGACGCGGGCATGGACTACGACAACGTCGTGACCTGCCACGTGCAGCTTGACGACATGGATGATTACCAGGGCATGAACAAGGTCTACGGCAGCTACTACACGTCCGGACACTACCCCGCGCGGACGACGCTGGAGTTCCCCGCCTTGCCCTCGGACTCGCGCCTCGAGATCACCTGCATCGCCTACGGCGACAAGTCGAAAATAGAAGTCGTCCGCCCCGAGGAGGGCAAAACGCCCGCCGCGATGGGCCCCTACTCGCCCGCCGTTTGGGCCGGCGATACGCTCTACGTATCCGGCCAAGGAGGCCGCCATCCGCAGACGAACGAGATCGACCCAACGATTGAAGGGCAGACGAAGCAGACACTCGACACGGTCGGCGAGATCCTCAAAGCCGCCGGCCTTGACTACCAAAACACGGTTATGGTGAATCCTTACTATCTGGGACCCGAGAACTACGGCAAGCTGAACTCGGTTTACAGCGAGTACTTCGACCTCGGGCGGCCTTCGGCCAGGGCGAGCTTCTGCTTGTCGCGACTTCCCGGAACCATCAGTGTCGAGATCACCTTCATTGCGACGCGCAATATGCAAAAAAAAGGCCGCGTCTACCCGCATGGGCGCCGGCCCTCGCACACGGCCGTCCCGGCGACGATCGACGGCAACACGATGTATCTCTCGGCGAAATCCGCTCCGGGCGCAGGCGACGACATCGAGTCGCAGTTTCGCGCGTCGATCGAATCCAGGCTGCGGATTCTCAAAATCGCCGGCATGGGTCTTGAAAACGTCGTCAGCACCAACGTCTACTTGAAGAATCTCGACGACATGCCCAAGATGACGGAGATCTTCCGAGAGTACTTCCCTTCCAACCAGCCTGTGCGCACTACGGTACAGGTAGTGCAGGAGGGTCCCCGTGCGAAAGTGCTCGAAGAAATCTCCATGATTGCCGTGCGGTAGGAGCCAAGGAGAATACCCATGAAATTGAAATCCACAGTTTGTCTGATCAGTTTCCTCTCGCTCCTCTCGCCCCTGACGGGCATTCTGATCGGCGAGCATCACTACAAGGTCGAGAGGCAGTTCATCTACCCGGACGAATTCGCGGCCGGTAAACCTTATACGCCCGGCATCCTGGTCGATGACTACCTTTACATTTCCGGCCAGATCGACAGAGACCCGAAGACCGGCGACCAGCCCGATGGCATTGCGGACCAGACCCGTATGGCCATGGACAACATGGGACATGTCCTGCGAGCGGCCGGCATGGAC
Organism: Bryobacterales bacterium; assembly: GCA_965204095.1. GTDB lineage: Bacteria > Acidobacteriota > Terriglobia > Bryobacterales > UBA6623 > JAPPLB01. The sequence continues at coordinate 1,282,960 of OZ241991.1, forward strand.
TTCTCGAACGTCGTCACTTGCCATGTCCAGCTCGCCGACATGGACAACTACAAGGGCATGAACGAGGTTTACGGCAGCTACTTCGGCCCCGAGCACTTTCCGGCTCGAACAACGCTCGAATTTCCCGGCCTGCCCGGCAACGCCAATCTCGAAGTCACCTGCATCGCCTACGCCGACAAGTCGAAGATCTCGATCGTCATTCCTCCCGAGGGCTCGATTCCAGCCGCCATGGGACCGTATCGGCCCGGTGTTTGGGCCGGAGACATGCTGTACGTTTCCGGCAGTGGAGGCCGTCATCCGCAGACAAACGAAATCGATCCCACGATCGAGGGCCAGACCGAACAGACGATGAAGAACATCGGCGCAATCCTCAACGCCGCCGGACTCGACCACGAAGACGCCGTCTTTGTGAACGTCTACTTCCTCGATCCCGAAGGCAATCGCGGGCCCGTTTACGGCCAGTTGAACTCCGTTTACAAGAACTTTTTCACGATAGGCAGCGCGTCGAGCCGGGCCAGCTTCTGCGTTTCGAAACTGCCGGGGACGATCTCGACCGAGATCACCTTCGTCGCTACCCGTGATTCGGGCAGCAAGGGGCGTGTCGTTCCCGGGTACATGAGAACCAGCCCGACCTCATCCGGAGGCGGAGTTCTCGCGGGAGATACGCTTTGGACGTCCGGCAAGTCGGGCACCGGCGAGACGGTAGCGGAGCAGATGCGCGACTCGCTGGAGAAGATCCGGGATACGTTGAACCTCGCTGGAATGGATATGGAACACGTGGTCGACGCCCACGTCTATCTCAAGGACATGGCCGACATGGACGAGATGAATGCGGTGTTCAAAGAGTACTTCCCCAACAACCCGCCTGTACGGACCACGCTCCAGGTGCTCCAAAGCCAGCTCGAACAAGTCCAGGTGATGGCGGTCCGTTAGTAGTCCGGAGTCAATGTCCCATAGAAGGCGCGACGGGCTGCTGCGGCCGTTGCGCGTGGAGTGAAAAGAGCGGCAATACGGGCCCGTCTGCTCCGACGAATGACAGAGCCGACGATCACCCTGGTCGCCGCCCCGGAGAGCACAGACGCAAGTTCCTGCTAGTGACCAGGCTTACTCCAACAACCCCGAAGACAAAATCCACCTGTATCGACTCAACGTTCTAGAACTGAAGCCGAACGCTCAACTGAAGCGTGCGATCAAGCCCCTCCGTTCGCACGACGCCAAAGAACGGATGGTCGATATTGTTGAACGGCAGGTCCCAGTTTTTATTGTTGAAGAGGTTGATGAAGTCGAGGCCGACGTTCGCGGACAGAGCTTCGTTCAAGCTGACCGCCTTGGCGACACGCATGTCCCACTGCTGAAAGCCGCCGGTGGTGAACTGGTTCCGTCCGACGTTACCCGGCCGCAACTCGTCAAAATCGGTGGGCCCGACACGTTGAAACGCCGTCGGGTCGAAAGCGAATCGACCGGTGATCTGGCGCCCGTCGGATAAAGTGAAAGTCCGATTCTCGCCGGGATCGAGCCGCCGGAATTCACCTACCAGATCCGGTCGCCCGACGTGCTCGAAGCTGAACGTCGGGTCCTGCGTTTGCCGGATATCGAGGGGCAACCCGGAGCGATACCGCCAAGTACCGCTGATCATCCATCCGTCAAGCCAAGCCGCGCGATTTCGAAGACCCGGCGCCAAGCCAAGCTGATAGAACCAGGTAGCCGTAAACGTGTTGCGGCGATCAAAGTTCGACAGAGCCCAGGGCTCCGTATTCAACTCATCTCCAAACGTGGTGCTGCCGTCGTCGTGTGCGCGGGACCAGTTGTAGCTCACGTCGAAGGCCAGGCCCCGGTTCAGGTACCGCGTCGCACGAATTTGAGCCGCGTGGTAATGACTCGTGCCTGTGCTCTCGAATTGCCGGATATCCGTGTACAGCGAGTACCGGCGCATGCCGCTGATGAAACTGAACGGCAGGAGAGGGTTGCGCCTGAAGACGTTCAACTCACGCTGCCGCTGCAACTGTTCACTCCGTGTACCCAGGTAAACCCCACTAACCAGCACGCGCCCGGGCAGCAAGCGCTGCCAACCGATGGTCCAATGCCGGGCGAAGGCGTTGTCGAAATTGCGATCAAACACCCGGATGGGATACGTCACATACTGACTGCGAATCGCATTCGGGTCGAGCACCGGAATCTTCGACAGCGGCGCTTCAAAACTCCCTTGGGTGCCGGAGAACGGCGTGAAGTCGAAACGGTTGTCGGTACTGAACGGCGGATAGGTGGCCTGAAACAGCGCCGCGGCGCTTGATCCGGCGAACGTCCCAAAATCGTAGAAGACGCCGTAGGAAGCACGGAAAACCGAGCGTCCGGACTCGCCGAAGATCCAACGCGAGACCCGGTTGTCCGATACCGGAGAATAGCTGAGGCCAACGCGCGGAACGAAGTGCTTGCCATCCGTCTCGACCGTCGAACGCGGCAACGGCCCGAGGTCGCCATCGGGGTCGCCTGGGAAGATGAGGTTCGACAAGGTGTCGGGAAAACGCTGCGATTCCACTTCCTCGCGAAAGGCCGCCACGCGATTCAGCCGATCGACCGCCGGCGGCTGCGACTCGTACCGCAAGCCGAGAGTGATTTGCGCACCACGAAACGGCCGCAACACGGCCTCGCCGTAGTAGGCCCACTCGGTCCAACGAAGATTCAAGCTCCGCGGCGTCTGCAAACGGTAGCCGCTTGGGACGCCGCTGAGCAGGTTCGCCACGCTGTTGCGCGTCCCACCGGTAGCAGGGGTTCCAAACGTGAAGCTGCCGGCATGGTTCTCGGTGTTGGAAAACGGCCAGATGCCGCGCTGATAGTACACGCCAGCGCGCAAGCCCACGCGCTCGCGACGATAGTTGACGTCTTCGCGAAGTTGAAGCGTCGTCTGCGCTGAACCCTCACTGAACAAGAACGGTGTAATGCGCAGTTTCTCCGCGCCTGCGTTGGTCAGAAGCGTAACGTCGGGGATCGTTCCGGGGTCAGTACCGAAGCTCCGGAAATTGAATCCGACACTCTCGGCCGACACATCACGAAAGTCCAAGAGTCCTTGCCAGCGACCAATCGCCAGACGCTGTCCTGCGATGCCGGTCGAGTGTGTGAAGTTGGACGTCGGCGAGTGTGTGATGGAGATTTGAGAGTTGTTGGAGAGCTGGCGCCGCTGTTCGGCTACCCCGGGTACGGCGAGCAGCACCTCCGACAGCGGGTCCCGCACAGTATTGCGGAAGGTGTGGTGACTCCAACTCATCGACCACTGCCGGCGCCGGTAATCCAACCGGCCAAGCATCATCTCGCCGCTGCTGTCAAGCGTGCTCTGCTGCCGATGCAGGTTTGTGCCGACGTTGGCCCTCGGCACGAAGGTGTCGAGATATTTGGCCATCAACGGATCGAAGGCGGTCGTGGGCAACTGCGCATTGGGATAAGGCTGGAGCGTATCAGGATCGATGGGTCGGTCAAAGGCGGGAACGGCCGAAAAGTCTCCCGAGCGCTCTGCTTCGCTCAAGACGTTCGAGATTTCAAGATGCTCACGCTGCGTGCCCCAGCCTTCGGCGTCCAACAGGAAGAAGAGTCCACGCTTGCGCCATAGCGGCCCACCGATCTGTCCGCCTCCGGTCCATCCATTGATAGAATCCGTCGAGCCGTCGAACGACTCCAGGACATCGTTCATGCCGGGGCGCCAGAAGCTTCGAAGCGATCCGTGCCAATTGTCATCGCCGCGCCGCGACACGGGCGCCACGATCGCGCCTGCGTTACGACCGTCAGCCGCCGAATAGGTGTGCGTCACGACACGAAAAGACTCGACGGCTTCCGGTATGGGACCGAAGGTCGCGGCTTGCGCGCCGGTGATGCGATTCTGCGAATTGTTCAGTGCGCCATCGAACTGGTAGTTGATCGCCGAACGTCGTGAGCCGTTGGCTGAAACCGCTGCGCCGCGTCCCGAGAAAGGATCGATCTCAAGCGAAGTCGTCGGACTCATGCCCGGAACCATCAACAACAGCTTGTCGACCGAAGTGCGGCCTTCGCTGCCGACCAGAACCGGCAAACCCTCGATCTGCTCGCGAACGAGTCCGTACTCGAGTGCGATGCCTTCCAGGCCGGCCTTCGCCCGCGTCAAAGGCGGGGCCAGAGTCTGCAGTTGCACCAACAGCTCGAGCGGGATGCCGGGCAGCAACTCGTAGGGCCCGATCCTTTGGGTCGCGTATTGGTCGAGCGAAAAAGAGACGGAGTAGCGGCCGGTCGCCAAACCCTCGAATGCAAAGCGTCCTTGCGAGTCCGTATGGGTAACGATGACCTTGCCGGTGGAAAAATCGATCAGTTCAACCTGCGTGCCCGGAAGAGGCTCCGAGCCCGACGTGATCACGTTACCTCGAATCACGCAGGGGTCAACTGCATGGGCAACCGTCCCGAGCAGGCACGCCACTACGCCTGCGACAATACCGACCCGGTAGTACATAGCCGCCTACCGTAGTTTAGCGGTATCGGCTTTGATGCGACTCAGACGAGTTCGGATACGGCTCAGCGATTCTCCGCAGGAAACGTTCGCGTCACCGGCATCCAGCAGATGCTGAGGAGTGCTCAGCAAGGTGGTGAGAGTAGCGTCGAGTTCCAGAGCGTCTTGCAACAACGCTTTTGCCTCACCATGAAGGCCCTTGAATGAAACGTCGCCATCCTTGGTTTTGTAGCTCCAGTACTTGCGTGGCAGCGACTCGGACAACAGGTCGTAGATCCGGGCCTGGTGCAGCCGAGCGGCGTTGGTATGGGTTACCGCCAATTCGACGAAACGGCTGGAAGAGGCCACATCCGGTACCAATTCCTCCGGCACGGCACTCACCAGCGCGTTCAACTGATAGAGGTGAGCAAGCAGGTTCGACTGATTTTCGAAAACGCTGTTCATGAACCGGTCGAGTTCGCCTTCCAGTTCCGACGGCTCGGTAGACGCGAACGACCGGCGAGCCACATCACGGTAATGGGCAAGAAGAGCTGTCCGGACAACGCCGCCGGCAATGCCGCGCTCCAGTGAAGTCGAAGCGGATGAACGGTCCGAATTCGGGGAGACGGGTCGCAACCGCAACTCCAGCGGGACTTCGCGGCCCTTCTGCGCCGAGCGAACCGCAGCGGCGACTTCGTCGCGGACTTGTTCGTTGTCCACAGTGCCTGCGAACGCCAGTCCGTTATCCGTCCAGATGGGCGCGATGTCCTCACGCCAAACTTTGGCGCGGTGGAGAATCCAGTGACCTTCGATGACTTCCTTGGCGGCGGCCAAAGTCAACGGAGCCTGCTCGATCACCCCGGGTTCGACAATCGGCTCGATCCATCGAGCGGTCGTCGGCAACAGCAACGAGGCCATCGTCGATCGGGTAACAGCAATCTCAGGAGGTTCCGGGAACAACACTGCGCCAGCCGGGACAGCCTCCGGCGCGGATGGCTCGCCCACGTAACGCTCCAATGTCTTTTTTTCAGCGATGACAGGACCTGACGTAGCGGCAGCGGCGGCAACGGTTTCCGTTTGCTCCGATTCGGCCGCGGCAGGCGGCCCTATCGATACCCGCTCTTGCTGAACGGGCTCCGGCGCTGCAGGCTCCAATGCCGGCGGTTCAGGAAGCGTCGCCTCGGCGATCGTAACCGGATCGGCCACCGGGCTCGGACCGAAGAGATCCATTTCCGTAATTCCGCTGAAAACGGCAAAGCCCAACACGGCGGCTGCCGCATAAGCCGCCGCCCAGCGCGCCGGGAAGGCCAGTACCGTCGCGGGCTTGCCGATCCGCTGCTCGATGGCGTCCCAGGCGGCCGCACGCTCCGCGGCGGTATCCGCTGGGACGGTCCCGCGCAACTCCTGCTCGGCGCCGTCAAGCAACTCGACCAGCTCGACGAGAGCAGTCCGGCACACCTCGCACTCATCCAGGTGCGCCGCGCGTTCGAACCCTAGCTCGGCTTCACACCGGAGCAGGAGTTCTTCCGTGCTGAGATGCCTTGTTCTCACCGACTTCTGTCGCTCCTAACTTCTTCGTGGCTCTGGCCAGGTAACTGACGACACTCGAGATGGCCAGACCCAACACTTCCCCGATCTCTCGGAGCTTCAAACCTTCCGTCCGCAGCCTCATGCACTCCAACTCCATCTGACTGAGTCGGTGCCACGGTAACTGCGATACATAAACTTTTTCGTCCGCGGGAACTGAAGGAGAAGCTAATCGCCGCTCCATGTTCAGCCAAGCCTCATCGTCCAATAACTCCGGCTTCTTCTTCCGCCCACGGTCGATCATCAGGTTGTGGGCTACTCGAAACAACCAGGCGCGTGGCTGGAGAATCTCCTCTCTTCGGACTCTCGACTCGTAGTAGCGAACGAACGCCTCTTGAGCAATGTCTTCGGCTTCGGAGTTGTCTTCCATCTGGTACCGAAGGTAGCGGATCAGGCTCTCTCGATACGAAGCAAAGACTGTCTCCGTATCGCGAAGGGCCGAATCATGCTCACCATTCAAACGCACAGCGCTCCAAGTGCCACTGTGCCTGAAAGTACTAGACGTATCAGGCAGACATTCTTACGGCAGGACTCTTTCATTTTCGTCTTTCCAGCCGATCACTGTCAATTTGAGCATCACGAAAAAGCCCTGTGCAACAACAGTTTAAGCCTCCCCCAAGATCCGCTCAGGCGAGGTCGCTCGCAGTTCTCGCACGTTCCTGCCGAAAAAAATCATTGTTCGTTCGTCTTGATTGTAGATGAGAGGTGAACCAGAGCGGTTGAGGTAATTCCTGAACCGCGACGTGTCCCGAATCACACTGCGTTCTGGTTAACCTCGGCTCTTCCCACACACGAACCCACCTGCGCCGGCGGCGAAGATTTCCTCTTCCCGCCGGCGCAGTGCATTCGGGTCTTCCGTTGCCGCCGCATCCCGTCGGGTATAATAGCCTGTGGTGCGGCCTTTCGCGAGGCTGGAGCCGTGTTCATTGAAGCCCTAGAGCTTGAGCGTCGAACGGTCCTCTTCGATAACCGGTTCGCTCCCGGCGCCATCGTCCTGGCCGATAGCGATTGGCGGCAGAGCGGGGAGTTGCACGCTGCGGGTGTGGCGGAGTTGCTTGACCGGTCAGGCTCCCGCACGATTCGAGTCCGCGGGAGAATCGAGGGAGAGGCCGGTGGCAGTTGCGCCCGCTGTTTGGAGCCCGTGTCCAAGACTCTTCGTGAGAACTTCGACCTGTTCTACTACCCGATGGCGATGATTGCCTGCTCCGAGGAGATTCGGATCGAACGGGACGACATGGATCTGGGGTTCTACGAAGGACATGGTATCGAGTTGGGAGACGTGATTCGCGAGCAACTCTTGCTATCGCTGCCGATGCAAGCCCTCTGTGACGAGAACTGCCCGGGAATCTGTCCCCGCTGCGGCGCCAGGCGCGGCTCGGCGGATTGCCGTTGCGAAGATAAATTTGTCGATCCCCGTTGGGACGCTCTGCGGGAGTTTCGATCGAAGATGAAATCATAGGGAACGTCATGCCCAATCCGAAACGACGCCATTCCAAGGCTCGCACGCATAAGCGCCGGGCTCACGACCATCTCAAACGCTCCACCCAGAGCCTCTGTCCGGACTGCGGCGCCCAGAAATTACCTCATCGCGTCTGCGCGGAGTGCGGCCAATACCGCGGCCGGGAAGTCCTCGATATCGAGATCGAGTAGTCGACACATGTCCCGCACTGTCCCGCGCAACGGTTTCGTTGCCATCTGAGGTTTTGCTTGACCGCGTTTTGACGAGGGTGGCACAATACCGTCATCGTTACGCTCCCTCCTTTCACGCTCGAGAAACCGATGCTCAAGATTGCCCTCGATGCAATGGGCGGAGATCAGGCGCCCCGCGTTGAAGTCGAGGGAGCTGTCCAGGCCGCCCGCGAATACGGTCTCGGCATCATTCTCGTCGGCCGTAAGAACGTGCTGAGGCGCGAACTCGCACAGTACGAAGAAGCCGCCCTGCTGCCAATCGAGATTGCTCACGCCAGCGAGGTGATCTCGATGTCCGATGTCGCCGGCAAGGCCGTCCGTGCAAAGGATAGCTCGATACGGGTCGCAGCCGGGCTCGTGCGCGACGGTCATGCCCAGGGACTGATTTCTGCCGGGAACACCGGCGCCACAATGGCCATATCGAAGGTTGTCATGGGCGTCCTCCCTGGTGTCCACCGGCCGGCTATCGCTCAGGTCTTCCCCACCTTGAAGGGAACGCTGGCCGTCCTGATCGACGTTGGTGCGAACGTGGACTGTGCACCGGAAATGCTGGCCGACTTCGCCATCATGGGCGCGGCCTACTCCCGTGTCGTTTGTCACCGGGAGAATCCCCGCATCGGTATCCTGTCGATCGGCGAGGAAGAGCATAAGGGCAACGAGCTCACCCGCGAAGCGACTCCGCTGCTCAAGCAACTCCCCATCAACTTTATCGGCAATGTCGAGGGCCAGGACCTCTACAGCGGACATGCCGACGTCATCGTCTGCGACGGCTTCATCGGCAATGTTGCGCTCAAGGTCAGCGAAGGACTCGTAAATACTGTCAAATCCCTGCTCCGCGAGTCACTCGAAGCCAATCTCACCCGCCAACTCGGCTATGCGCTTTCGCGCGGAGCCTTCGAGGACTTCCGCAAGCGAGTGGACTACACCGAATACGGCGGCGCTCCCCTCCTCGGCGTCAAGGGCGTCTGCGTCATCTGCCACGGTCGCTCGAACGCCCACGCCATCAAGAACGCCATCCGGGTTGCTCGCGAAATCTACGAAGGGGGCGTCAATAAGGAAATCGAAGCCACTCTCCTCAAAGGCCTGGAAGAACTTCCCGCCGCCAGTCTCTAGCCGGATAACAGCACATACCGGAGAAAGCGCTTCCCACAACGGCACGTCGAGGTATACCATTGAAGCAGCCGGAGATCCAAACCTGAATATTGGATGAGAACAGGTAGTCACCGCGCCTCCATCTCGAGGGTACCGCCATGCCGCCCCATGACACTCTGCTGCTAACCGACACCCGTCGTCACTTTTTTCAGAAGTGTTTCGTAGGACTGGGACAAATCGCCCTTGCGTCTTTGCTGTATCCGCCTTTGTCTCGGCGCGGGAACGCCTCGGCAGCCGAGCTTCCGGAGGTCAGGAATCCTCTGGCGCCGAAAAAACCGCATTTCAGCCCTCGAGCGAAGAGCGTCATTTACCTCTTCATGGCCGGCGGTCCCAGTCAATTCGAACTCTTTGACTACAAACCCGCGCTGCAAGAGTACAACGGCAAGCCGATCCCGAAGTCGTTCCTCGAAGGCAAACGCTTCGCCTTCATGGAGAGCTTCGAAAAAGAGCCCATGCAGCTATTGGGCACGAAGCGCGCGTTCAAGCGTTACGGCGAGTCGGGCCGCTACGTCTCCGAGTGCCTGCCCTACACGGCGCAGGTAGTTGACGATCTGTCCTTCGTCTCGACCGTCAAGGCGGAGAATTTCAACCACGCGCCAGCGAAGATTTACGCCAATACAGGCTCATCTCGTTTTGGGCATCCCAGCATGGGGGCATGGGTGACCTACGGATTGGGGAGCGAGTCGGAGGAGTTGCCGGGCTTTGTCGTTCTGCAATCCGGGACGCGCGGTCCCCGTGGCGGCGCTCTCAATTGGGGCAGTGGATTTCTGCCGACCACTCACCAGGGCGTGCCGTTTCAAAGCAGCGGCGATCCGATCCTGAATCTTTCGAATCCCAAGGGTGTCAGCACGGGCCGGCAGAAACGAACGCTCGATACGATCCGCCAACTCAACCTGCAGCATCTCGAGGAGACGGGTGATTTTGAGATCGCTACCCGCATTTCGTCGTATGAAATGGCCTACCGTATGCAAACGAGCGGACCGGAACTGATCGACTTCTCAAGCGAAAGCAGGAAAACTCTAGATCTGTATGGAGCCGAACCAGGAGCCAAGTCGTTCGCGAACAACTGCTTGTTGGCGCGGCGGCTTGTTGAGCGCGGTGTGCGTTTCGTGCAGCTCTACCACACTGACTGGGATCATCACGGCGGCGGCAACAACAACCTCAACGAAGGTCTCGATAACGTCACGAAAGAAATCGATCAGGGCTGCGCGGCTCTGATCAACGATCTCAAGCAGCGCGGCCTGCTTGACGAGACGTTGGTCGTGTGGGGAGGGGAGTTCGGCCGTACGCCGATGGGCCAACTCCGTGCGACGGTCGGCCGGAATCATCACATCGAATCCTTCACGATGTGGTTCGCAGGAGGCGGCATCAAACCCGGTCAACAGATCGGCGCCACCGACGACTTCGGCTTCAATGCCGTAGAGGATGTTACTCCGGTTCATGACGTGCAGGCCACGATCCTGCATCTACTCGGCCTGGACCACGAGAAACTTACGTTCAAGTTTCAAGGACGCGACTTCCGCCTGACGGATGTCGGCGGCAACGTCGTTCACAAGTTGTTGGCCTAGGCGTTCAGACCCGAGGCTCGGACTAGCCTGCATTTCTCACCACGTGGCGAGGCGAAGTGCGTGAGAGGGCCGTCAGGACGAGGCGCGCGCCGCTTGGCGCGCGCAGGCGTACTTGACAGTACGTTGAGCACGGCAAGCAAGCGCAACGAAGTCCTGGCGGTCCTATCGTGTGCTTCGACCGTCGGGTGGTGAGAAATGCAGGCTAACCCGTTCTGAGGATCTGAGCAACGACGTCAGGCGCATCTGAAATATCCCCGTCGCACAACCAGCAGGACGATGTGTCCTGAAGGGCATCATCGGAGTTAACCTGCATTTCTCACCACGTGGCGAGGCGGAGTGGGTGAGAGGGGCGTCAGGACTAGGCGCAAGCCGGGTGGAGGAAAAAGGCGCGAGTCGCTCGGCGCGGAGTGAGGAGGATGGTGATCCGGGTGATCTCCTCCGACGAACGACAAAGCCGACGGCCGCAAACGTCCGGTGCCCGAAGGGTTACGCGCCGCTTCCGGCTGGCTGTGCAGCGAGTGTGTCACTGTGTTCCTGAAGCGGCCGCACGTTACGCAATCGGCCCCGGCGCGTAACGCCGCCCGCGTGACTTTTGCCGCGGGCTGACAGGCCAAGTCGTTCGTGGGAATGCTGCCTGATCGAAATCAGAGGCGGTCGAGGTAGCGCCGAGGGCATTTGGCGACCATCGTGTATTTCGGATCGACCATGTTGCCGAGACGCATTTGCCCTACCTGTCCGAGCAGATGGTAGGCCTTCATGCGGTCGAAGCCGTAGTCGTTGACCATCCAGTCGATCAGCTCGACCCAAGCGATTCGGGCAGCCGCCTCCAGAGGACGAGCGCTGCCCGCAACCATCAGAAAATCACGGCTCACGATGCGGGGCCATTTGACGCCATACCCTTTCTTCACCTCGAACGACACCGTTACGCGGGCCGGAATCTCCAGAGCCACGCCGGTAAGCTCCCCGTCGCCCTGGCTGGCGTGAGCATCGCCGGTGAAGAAGTGTGCTCCATCGACGTGGACGGGGAACCACACTTCATTGCCTGGCCGTGTCTCCACGCAGTCCATGTTGCCGCCGTAGTAGTCGGGCGTCAGCGCATTGACGGCTTCAATCTCCGGTGCGACGCCCATCGTGCCCAGGAACGGCTCATAGGGGATCACTCTCTGCGCGTCGAAATGAATACCCGCATCGTCGATAGGCAGGTACAGCCATTGCTCCTCCAGGGGCGGCTGCAATGTCGGGTCGAGCTTCGTGGATGTAAGGCCGCCGAAGTACGGAATCGTACCCGTTATGGCGTGGTCGCGGGTTGGAGTGATTTCGTGGATCTTGACGGCGAGCGTGTCGCCGGGCTCGGCTCCATTGACGACGATCGGTCCGGTTTGCGGATTCAAGAAAGGGTAGGTGCAGACGTCGGCAAAATGCTGCACCTCGGGTGTCATCTTGTTCTCGAAAGCGTCAACGGTATGAATCGCTACCGTCTCACCCGGCTCGACCGTGGCGATGGGCGGATGAAACGGCGAGTAGGTATACCGATATGGACCGGATTGATGGATTTCACGAATTGTCATGGCGGTTGATCTACTTTCTAGCAAATCATGTCCGATCCGTCCTCACCGCGTGTGCGCGATCGGACAGCGATGTGCGTCGGAGAGTTGAAGGGAGTCTCGTCGATCATTCACAGAAAAGCGGTTAACCTGCCTTTCTCACCACATGGCGAGGCGAAGTGCGTGAGAGGGCCGTCAGGACGAGGCGCGAGCCGCTTGGCGCGCACAGGCGTACTTGAACAGTACGTTGAGCACGGCAAGCAAGCGCAACGAAGTCGTGGCGGTCGTATCGTGTGCTTCGGCCGTCGGGTCGTGAGAAATGCAGGCTAGGTCCCCTCCCATGGTTTTCACGAATCACGAGACACGAAACACGGCCTTTTTTCGTGTGCTTCGGTGACCGTCGGGTGCTGAGAAATGCAGGCTGGTTGACTTCTGAGAGCGGCGGCCGCCCGATCGATAGAGGGAACGGATTGCCCCGACTTTCCTCGCTGTGCCCTGTCAGTCCCTGTCCTTGTTCTCCAATTCAGCGATGTCGAAACGGTAGAACGTGATCTCGCCGTATCGGACACCCTCGTCTTTCGCGGTTTCGACTACCATGCCGATCGTGCCGTCAGACAAGCGTTGCATTACCGAGTAGGCTGCAAACCCGGTGTTGAACTGAACCGGATTCGTGAAGGTCTTTCCCTCGTCGTAGCTGGTCCAGACCGTGATATTGTTGCGGTTGAGGCCACCTTCACCCCGCGGGCCGGAGAAAAGCAGTCGATCCCGGTCATGCATGCTGCGTACGGCGGAATAGCGCACCATTGAGCCGTCTACCGCCGTGATGGGTATGTCGTCCGGTCGATCTGCTCCCCATGTGACGCCGCCATCCGTGCTCAGATGGCGCCGCCTGAACTCACCACGGTTCTGCCGGGCATCCAGTAGTACGCTGCCGTCGGTCAGCTCGACAACTTCATCCTCGTTGGCATCCGGTCCCGGTGTGACGTTGCCGACATGCCAGGTCTTTCCGTAGTCATCGGAGTAATAGACGAACGGCTCGACCGTAACTTCTCCATTCGGAGTTTTCGAGCCGCTTCGCTTGGCCGGAACGATCAGTCGGCCATTAGGTGCGCCCGATTCGTCCTGCCATCGGAGTTGGATGCCGTTGCCCGGACCGGGCTCAGCCTGTCTCCAATAGAGCCCGTCGCTCGTCTCGTGGGGTTCGTCCGGATACACGATTTGCTTGCGGTCCGACCACGTCTTGCCGTTGTCGCTGCTCGAGCGGACCCAAACGACATGGTTGCCGTCGTCGGGGTCGGTGCTCTGTCCGTAGGCGACGGTAATCGGAGCAATGTCCGGCCACTGTCCGTAGAACAGGAATACTGTTCCGGTCGTCGCGTCAAGCACCGGTGTCGGGTCAGCGAAATCGACCAGGCCGCCGGCAGGACGATAACCGGAATCGATGACCACCAGGGGCTCCCAGCTTAGGCCGTTATCGGTGCTTCGTCGCATGACCAGATCGATCGGTGCGTTCTCATCACGCCTCGGGTCGCTGCCCTCTCCTCGGCGCCCCTCGGCAAAAAGCAGTATCGAACCGTCTGGCGAGACGATCATGCCTGGAATTCGAAACGTGTGATAACGGTCCTGTTGCGTGACATAGCTTCCCTTGGGAGCAACGAACGGTACCGATAGCGCAGTGAACTCTGTGCCTGCCTGGAAATCTGCGCACGAAGCCGTCAGCATGATGAATGCGACTGCGCTACGGATGTGTTTGCTTGAACTCGTCATCTCGCCTCCTTGATCCCGGGTTCTCCCGGCACGCGTTTCCATTTCGGAACTATTCATGACGTGCAACCTGATCCTGCGCTTCCGTTTTCCATTTCAGATCCTGGTCGAAACTGACCGCCGGTTCGACAAGCTGTCGTTGCGCTTCGTCGCAGTGTGCTTGAAAAGAAGTTCGCCGGCCGGTCCGGTCACGCCGATCAGTGAAATCTCCTTGTGTATCACGATTTTCTCTCGTACGGCAGTCCCTTACCTGTATTTCTCACCACGTGGCGAGGCGAAGTGCGTGAGAGGGCCGTCAGGACGAGGCGCGAGCTGCTTGGCGCGCGCAGGCGTACTTGACAGTACGTTGAGCACGGCAAGCAAGCGCAACGAAGTCCTGGCGGTCGTATCGCGTGCTCCGGCCGTCATGTGGTGAGAAATGCAGGCTAGGCGCAAGCCGGGCGGAGGAAAAAGGCGCGAGCCGGGCGGAGGAAAAGGCGCGCGCAACATCGCCATTATGGTTTTTCACGAATCACGAAACACGGCCTTTTTCGCGTGCTTCGACCGTCGGGTGGTAAGAAAGGCAGGCTAACTGTCAGCTCCGACCGGCTGGACGGTCTCGGACTCGTCAACCGGGGTAGCGCCGTTGGTGAACGGGAACTCAGCCACTTTTCGATGCATCGACCCGCCGTTCGCCAACGTGCTTTCGAACAGCACGAAGCGATCCGGCGAGATGGCTCCGAACTCGCGGCTCGGCAGATCTTCGACGCTCCGGTACAACTCGTCAAGTTGGGCGCCCTCGACAACGCGTCCGAGTGTGAGATGTGGGAAATACGGACGGATTTCCGGAGCGATGCCAAGCATCTGCAACTCGCTGTCTACATTGCTCGCCAACCGGCGGAGCGCGGGTGTATTCTCGGCGCCGGCCCAGAAGACTTTCGGGTTCCGGGGGTTGGGGAAGAAGCCTAAACCGGCCAGAGGCACGCTGAGGGAAGGCGGCACCTTGACACGCTGCAGGGCCTGTACGAGTACGTCCACCCGATGCACTGCCCAGTCGCCGATATATTTCACCGTGAGATGCATACTCTGGGGATGGCTCCAGTAAATCGCTCCGCATGGTCGGAGACGGTGCACCAACTCGGTGAGATTGGCAATGACTTTGGTGTCCAGTTCAAGAGCTGCAAAAAGACGCATAGTTTTCTTGGGTGTCGAGCGGGATACAGGCCGACTGCCGCCGCTAACGCGTGACGGTTGCCTGATCTTGAGGCAGCTTCAGAGTGACGTTGACCGTCTGCTCAGGCTCTGTGAGTTCGATGGTTTCTCCAAAGGTCTGGTAACCGCGGGCGTGTACCTGCAGCAGGATGGGGCCCTGCCGGATTGGCGGTAACGGTGCGGTGCCTTGCTGACTGGTTTTAAGTTGTAAGGTGTCAGTCACCTTGTTCTTTTTTTTCCCTTTTACGGTCCGCACGATTACGCTGGCTCGCGGTACGGGATCGCCTTTCTCGTCCTGTACCAGGACCTGCAGGCGAGTCATGGGCTTGGCGGCGTCCGCTTGGGGAGCGAATCCCGCAAGAACCAACACCAAACCCAGATAGAGCGTCTTCATGATTTCTTCAGCGGCCTCGGAATGAGCTCAGGGTCAGAATACGAAGCTGAGGGCGCCTCGGTAACTCCGTACGGCGGGTAAAAGGAAGATCTGCTGTCCATCGAAGGTCTGGACTGGAATGTATCCCGCCTTCAGTAGATTGTTGATGTACCCGGTCGCCTCCAGCTTGCCCGGCAGGCCGTCCGAAAACGGCAATGGCTGTCGGATAACGAGATTGAGTCCCGGGTCGGACCGGGAAGCGAAATCGTTGTAGAGATCCGGCGCGATGGCAGCCAACTGATTCGACCACTGATAGCTGCTGACGACTTGAGTCCCGGCGCGCGGCAGGGTCGTTGAAACGGACGCCGTCACCAGACTGGCTCGTTTCACCTTCAGCGACCGCCGCAACTCGTTCACATCCGCCGTCCGTAATTGCGAAGTCGTGGGAGAGAGGACACCGGTTGAGCTGTAGCCGATGGCCGCCTGAAGCCGGTCGCGAAGTCTTCGGGCATAGGAAACACGGTAACCGCTGGTCTGATAGCTGCCGGCGTTCAGTGTGGAGCTGTCGGAGAAAAGGTCCGGCAACACCTCTCTGCCGGAGAAATGCCCGGCTGGAGTCATCGCCGACAGCGCTGCGTTGTTCAGGTCGTCTTTGTACACGGCCAGTTCGAGCAGATTGCCGCCTTTCTCTTCGCGGTAGGCGATCTCGATATGCTCGGCCCGTTGCACGGTCGGGCGGCCATCTCGCAGCGCCAATCTCGGGAACATGCCCAAAGAAGAAACTTCCTGGCGTAACGTCCCGTCCTCACCCACCGCCGCTCTCTGCGCCGTATGCGGAACTCCCGACGCATAGCGCAACTGCACTTCCCGGTTCTTGCCCAGCTCGTACACCAGGCGTCCATAGGGGCTGACAAAATTCAGTCGATTGAGGAAGCGGACCGATTCAAACAGAAAGCCGTAATCGAACCGGGTCCGATCGCCCAGCCGCGCAGTATCCGAAAAGCCGAGCGTCACGGTCTCGAGCGAGGGGCCATTCTGATTCCCGCCCGGACCGTAGATTGCCTGTCCGGCCGCGATCGGCATCTGCAGTTGCCGCACGGTGACCGAAACTTCCGGAGCGATGCCCGCGGCGATCTCGCGCCGATAGCTCGTTCGGAAAGCCGCCGCCGGCGTGCCGTTCGCCGAGCCGTAGCCCATGTTGCCGCTCACGACGATGTTGTTCTCGCCCAGGACGGATGTGGCCACGGCAAAAGCCGTACCGAGATCCGTTTCATTGGCCAAGGCCGACCGCTTGATGCCACCGCCGCTCAACTGCGCGTAGCCCTTGGTGTCGCTGAAGCGGCCCGCCAACTTGCGCATCACGCTCTTGGTTTCTTTGCTTTCGATACGCCGAAACCTCAGGACGGGACGAGTCGACAGGGATGTGCGCAATACCCATTTCCAGTCGTCGCTCATGTCGCGGATCTCTCCATCCGCGGGGTAGGTCAGTTGGAGAGTGGCGAACACGCCCCGCAGGCTGACATCCAGGAGCGTGCTCAATCCGGCCTTCACCTGGATTCCGTCCCGCGTGACGGGCAGAAACCGGTCCACGGCTACTCGCAGGGAGTATTGTCCCGGCAGGACATGATTCACCGAGAATACACCGTCGAAATCGGTGCGAACCTGGCGCGACTCTTTGCCTTCCGGCGTCAGCAGTGTCACCAGGACGCCTACCTGGGGCGCTCCCTGTTGGTCATGTACGAACCCTCGGATAGACCCGAAAATGGAGGCATCGAGAACCGGCGCAAACAGCAGAACCAGCAACGGCAACAAGAAAGCCCCGCCGCCGCAGCTCCGTTTGACTCGATGTCCTGGGTTTGCCATGGGGTTGGGCTTGGTTGTTCGTTCCGGCGGCCGCCTACCTTACCCTGAACGTTGTCGATGGTGTCAGAGTTTCGTTCCTGACGGAATCGTTCACTCTCAGGCTAAGCCGGTATTCTCCCGGATCCAACGTCTTGAGCGGCAACAGCTTCTCCACGATCATCTGCTTCGATGTGGCGCCGCGAATCTGACTGATCGGCTCGGTGAAGTCCAACAGCAATTCATCCGGCTGATCGAGGCGTGCGACTTGGTAGGTCACGCTGCCTTTGGGTTCCGAACTCGAGTCGTCCTCGCCCAGGTTGTAAACCTGCAGGTAGATGCCCAAACGCTCATCCTGCTTGAACTCCTCGTTGATGCGCGGGCGCACTTTCGAGCTGCCGATCACGAACTGGCCCAGACCGAGTGACCGCATCGGAACACGCTCGATGCGGTCCGCCAGAATCAAGGTGCTCGACGCCAGTCGCTCGTCGTCGTACTGCGGGACCTCGAGCGCCGTGCGATAGGTGCTCATGGTCTCGCCGACCACGTCTTTCGAGACGACTTCCAGGCGATACATCCCCGGCACCAGAATCAATGGTTTCTGGTAGAGCGCTGATCGTTCCGACTCGTACGGAAGCCGTTCCGTGGTGGTATCCACGGTGACCACGTCTTCGAAGATCGCCGCTACACGGCGGGTCATCGTCGTCACGCGTCCGTAGATGTTGACGATCGCCTTGTGCCGTCCGTCTTCTTCGCGGAAGACCAGGTCTTTGTTATCCAACTGAACCGATACTCCGGCCAGAATATTCTCGTTCGTGATCCGCGTATATTGCACCTCGACCCGAACCGGCAAGGTGTTGTATTCAATGCTGGAGTCAACGACGGCCTCGAGATCCTTGAACTTGATCTCAGGCGGTTTCTGCAGTGCGGCCCATCGTTGCAGTCTTTCGAACTGGTTGTAACGCATCGACACCGCACCGCCGATCGGAGTGCCCATGCGGGTGCCGTCGCTCCGCATGAAGCGGTCGCGTTTTTCCGAGAGCCCCATCTGCTCGGCGAGCGTGAGACCAGCGCCCGGCACGTAGAGCAGGGCGTCCTTTTCAGAGGGATCCAACGTCATGCGGTACTCGCCCGTCATCGTTGGATCTACGAATTCAATCAGTACGTCCTGGCCGACACCCTCGATCCAGCGGTAACGCCAGATCTCGAAGGGGTAGGTCGAGGTCATTCCGCCGCCTTCCTCATACGGTCTCTGGTACATCCCTCCGGAGGGGTGCGATTCGATCTCGTCGGGAGGACCGAAGGTGATGTAGATGCGGCCGCGGTCGGTCCTCCAGCCGGGAATGCCTGATGCGTACCGCTCGTTGGCGTAGGCGATCCGCCGGTAGTGCTCTTCCCGGTATTCGTTCTCTTGCGTGTCGGGAGTGGGGTCTCGACGCAGCCAGAACTGCTCGATGAAGTTCTCGCGCTCCTCGTCCGTCGTCAGGCGAACAAAAGCCTTTCTTTCTTCCGAGGTCAGGATGTAGCGGACATCTTCACGCATCCACTTCCTGAAGGGTCCGCGCAACTCGTCTTGAAGCTGCTTCAGGCGTTTCTTCTCTTCCTTCTTCGAGAGTTGCCGCGGCTCCTCTCTCTCGGCCCCTTCAACCAACGAGGGAGTGAAACCGAGAGCGATGAAAACGACAAGCCAACCAACAAGGAGCATTCGCCGCATAGCCACCTCTAAACTGACCGTGTTCGGGCCGGCGCTTCGACCGGACGGATTTCTACCGCAATATCCTAGCCTCGATTCTAGCTACCTTGCCAGGGCGCGTCAAGTAAATCTTGGTGAACGAAAGCACACTCCGCCTCCCTGCTCTGAAGGATGGGTACGGCTGAGTCGTCCAAACAGTTTCGACGCTTTGCGCGCCCTTCGAGGAAACCGGTCGACAGCGCGGCCTCTCGGTTGAACCGGGCCTTGCGGAAGAATCGGCTCAGGGATGATTCCGTGCCTGCCCGAACTAGCCTGCATTTCTCACCACGTGGCGAGGCGAAGTGGGTGAGAGGACCGTCAGGACGAGGCGCGAGCCGCTTGGCGCGCGCAGGCGTACTTGAACAGTACGTTGAGCACGGCAAGCAAGCGCAACGAAGTCCTGGCGGGCGTATCGCGTGCTTCGACCGTCGGATGGTGAGAAATGCAGGCTAGACTCGATCAACGTCCTCCGCCGTCGATGATGAGGATGCCGCGTGCATCGCCCGAACGGAAGTGCGTGCCATGCCGAATTATCCCAGGATTCACAGGCTCGGCTTCCAGAAACGGGATTCCTGTACCGGGAACTCTTTCCGTGGCTTCGAGAAATACCGGTACACTACCTTTTTTCAAGCATTTACACGCCCTCCGCGATAGACCGCGTTTGGCAGCGAACGTGCTCCATGGAAAATGACCTCCATGGTCTGCGTTTTGGGGTTGAGTCATGTCTCCGCGCGGCTCCGGCCATGGATTCGAAGACGAAGGTGAGTAAGAGCGCGACATCCCGAGCCGTCACCGGCCTGCTTCTGCTGGCCACGGCGGCCTGCGTGTTGATCGCCCTGCTGAACCTCGCCGACCGTAGTGATTTCCAGTTGCCGTACGACGGCGTCACTTGGATCGACCGGCCCGCAGGGGTCGAGTCACTGCGCGTCGAGCTTGAGGGTCCGGGCGCGCAGGCAGGCATTCGTGCAGGCGACCGGCTCGTACGGATCGACTCTTCCACCATCGATGAAGCGCTGGATGTGGCGCGTACGCTTGCCCGGGTTGGGGTCTGGAGGCAGGCGACGTATGTCATCGAGCGTGCGGGCACTCGATTCGAGACCCGCGTCATCGTCGGAGCCGCGTCTGAGGGTGGGGTTGCCTCCTCCTTTCAATGGATCGTCGGTCTGGCCTACCTGGCTATTGGGCTGACCGTCCTTTTGTCCCGCGTAGCCGGGCCGATGGTCCATCATTTTTTCCTCTTTACCCTGGTCTCGTTTGTTCTCCATTGCTTCAGCTACACGACCCGCCTCGACGGCCTGGACCGTCTTGTTTACTGGACCGATGTCTGGGCAACGCTCCTGGCGCCCTCGTTGTTCCTTCATTTCTGTCTGACCTTCCCGGACGCCGGGAAAACGTCGCGCCGACGCCGCTGGGCCTCAGGCGCGCTCTACCTGCCGGTATTGGGATTGGGTGTCGTGCAGCATCTTGTCGCGCTCGGCGCCGTGGAGTTCGCATTGCCGCTGGTCGAAGTGCGTTTCCTGTTGGATCGCATCGCCTTCGGCCTGTACGGCGTTTACTTCATCGTCGGAGCGCTGATCCTGCGAAGGCAGACCGGCCGCACCGAAGAACCGATTCTGCGTCAACAACGAAGGTGGCTGGCCATGGGCGCTCTTTGGGGCACCCTGCCCTTCGTGGTTTTCTACCTTGCGCCGTATGTCGCCGGGCAGGTTCCGAGCCCCGGCCAGACGCTGTCCGTCTTCTCTCTGGGATTGATTCCGCTCACGTTCGCTTACGCCGTCGTTCGATACCGATTGATGGACGTCGAGCTTTTTGCGCGCCGTGTGACGGCTGCTTCACTGGCCGCGTCGGGGTTGCTGGCCGCCGCCTATGGTTTGCTCTTCGCATGGAGCGGGACGATTTTGAGCGCCGAAGGTTTCGGCCCGGCGGTCTGGGTCGTCTCCGTGCTTGCCGGCGCCTTGGCCTTCCAGCCTTTGCGGTCATGGATCCAGACCCGCATTGACCGGCGTCATTACCGCGATCGCTACGATTCGCGCCGGACGCTCTCCGACTTCGCCGCAGCGCTCACCACCGAGACCGATCTGGACAGGACGTTGGATTCGGTCACGGACCGCCTTGCCACGACCCTGCGGCTGAAGAAAGTCGCCGTCTTTGTGACCGGCCTCGCCAAGGGACCCACCGGAGACCGCAGCTTCCGTCTCGTCAAGGCCGTTGGGCTCGAGCGGGTGGCCGAGGCCGCGAACACGCGGTTTCTTACGGACCACGCTCTGGCGGCGAACGACGCCGGTGATTACTTGCACATCGAAGATACCGGGCAACTCCCTTCCGCCTTGGCGCCGTATCGGTCGGCCCTTGTCGACCTCGACCTCAATGACTATGTCCCCTGCCGCGTCAAGGGACGGACGATTGCTTATCTGGGGATGGGCCGCACTCGCGACGGGCAGTTTCTGAACTCCGAAGACGTTGCTTTGGTTCGAGCGTTGTCGGGCTACCTGGCGATCGCGATCGAGAATGCACGGCTTCATGAATCCCTCGACCGCAAGGCGCGGCAATATGAGCGCCTCAAGGACTACAGCGAGAACATTGTCGAGTCTCTGAGCGTGGGCATCTCCGCAACGGATCTTGACGGCCGTGTGGGAAGTTGGAACACCCCCCTTGAGCTGATGTTCGGCATCTCTCGCCAACAAGCGTTGGGGCGGCGGCTGAACGAGCTGCTGCCCGCCAGGTTGGTCACCGAGTTGAATAAGATCCGCGAGGACACCGGCCTCAAGAACTTGTACAAGTTCCGTATCCGCGCAAGCGACTTCCCCGACGAGTTTCGGCCTGATTCCGGCCACGACGACCAGGAGCGCGTGCTGAACATCGTCGTGGCCCCTCTCGTCACAAAGACCTTCGAACGCATCGGCCGCTTGATCATCTTCGACGATGTCACCGAACACTCGGTTCTTGAGAATCAACTGATCCAGGCCGAGAAGCTCAGCTCGATCGGTCTGCTCGCGGCCGGCGTGGCGCATGAAGTCAATACGCCGCTGGCGGTCATCTCCAGTTATGCCCAAATCTTGGCTCGCCAGGTTTCCGAAACTCCCAGGACAGCCGAGATTCTTGACAAAATCACCTCGCAAACCTTCCGTGCCAGCGAGATCGTGAACTCGCTGCTCAACTTTTCAAGGACCTCGGGCAGCGAGAAGACGACGCTTGATCTATCGCGCACCATCAACGAAACATTGGAGATGGTCGCTCCTCAGCTTCGCCAGGGGCATATCTCGGTCAAGAAGAATCTATTGCCCGAAGCATCCGGCGTGCTCGGCAACGCGGGACAACTGCAGCAGGTCTTCCTCAATCTCATCCTCAATGCGCGCGATGCCATGCCGGACGGCGGACGGCTGATCGTCAGCACGACCGAGCGGGGCGGCATGGCCTGCGTTTCAATCCGGGATACGGGCTCGGGCATGACCGCCGACCAGACACGGCATGTCTTCGATCCCTTCTTCACGACCAAAGGTCCCAAGCGTGGGACCGGCCTGGGTTTGGCGGTCAGCTACGGAATCATTCAGGAACATTCCGGTACCATAACGGTGGACAGCCGCCCCGGTGAAGGCTCCACTTTCATCGTGGAGATTCCGCTGGCGGCCAAGCCGATTCATGCCTAGCAGTCTGATTCATGCCTAGCAGTCTGCGGTGAAACCGAGCGTAGCACCGAGAGCGGCGAGGCAAAGTGCGTGAGAGGGCCGTCAGGACTAGGCGCAAGCCGGGCGGAGGGAAAAGGCGCGAGCCGGGCGGAGAAAAAAGGCGCGCGCAACAGGGCCTTTATGGTTTTTCACGAAACACGAAACACGGCCTTTCCGGTTCACTGGCCGTCAGGCATTTCTTCTGGAGCGAACCAAGCCCCCTCCCATGGTTTTCACGAATCACGAGACACGAAACACGAATCACGGCCTTTTTCGCGTGCTTCGGCCGTCGGGTGGTGAGAAATGCAGGCCAGCCGCGTAACTGTCGCTGAGGCAGCGGTCACGACAAAAGGCCGCATCCTGATTGTCGATGACGAAGAGGCGATCCGCGAGAGCCTCGACACTCTCCTCCAACTCGAAGGCTATTCGACCGCGATGGCCGAGTCTGGCGGTGAGGGCGTCACGGCGCTCAAGGATGAGTTTTTTGATCTGGTCCTGCTCGACCTGATGCTTCCCGACCGCAGTGGTCTGGAAGTCGTCGAGGAAGTCCGCCGTACGAATGCGGAAATTCCCATCCTGATGCTTACCGCCTACGGGTCCGTCGAAAATGCCGTCCAAGCGATCAAGAGAGGCGCGAACGATTTCCTCACCAAGCCCTGGAATAACGCTAAGCTGCTGCTCGAGATCGAGCAGGCCATCAGGCAAAACCGCCTCGAACAGGAAAACACGGCCCTTCGAGAGGCTCTGCGCAGACGCTACAGCTTCGGAAACCTGATCGGTAAGTCCGAGGGAATGCGGCGTGTCTTCGAGCTGGTCACTCAGGTCGCCAAGAGTCGCACGACAATCCTGGTGCACGGTGAAAGCGGAACCGGCAAGGAACTCATCTCGCACGCCATCCACTCTCATTCGCCGCGCACCGACGGTCCTTTCGTCGCCGTCAACACGGGCGCCATCCCCGTCGACCTGCTGGAATCCCGGTTGTTCGGACACGTTCGCGGCGCCTTCACCGGCGCCACGCAAACTCAGAAGGGTTGCTTTGACCGCGCCAACGGCGGGACGCTTTTCCTGGACGAAGTCGGTACTCTCGGGCTGGAGACGCAAGCCAAACTGCTGCGTGTCATTCAAGAACGGGAGTTCATGCCGCTCGGCTCGACGAACATGGTTCAAGTCGATGTTCGCATCGTGGCCGCCACCAACGTCGACCTGACCGAGTTGGTGGCCAGGGGAGAGTTCCGCGAAGACCTCTATTACCGGCTCAATGTCATTCAGATCGATCTTCCGCCACTGCGCGAGCGGCGGGAAGACATCCCGCTGCTGATCGACCACTTCTTCACGAAGTACTGCCTGGAGAATGAGTGCTTCCTGAACAACCGCAAACAGTCGGAGCTCCGTTTCGCGTCCGATGCCCTGCAAATTCTGCTGAACCACAAATGGCCGGGCAACGTCCGTGAGCTCGAGAACGTGGTCGAGCGGGCTGTAGTCCTCGCTACCGGACCCGAGGTCCCGGTGGAAATGCTGCCCCAGTCGCTGCTGGAGGCCAATGGCATCCGGAGGCTGCATATACCGACCGACGTCAAGCCCGCCGAAGGTGCCAGCCTGCCGGAAATCGTTGAAGAGTTCGAGCGGAGGCTCATTACCCAGGAACTGGAGAAGTCAGGCTGGAACCAGACCGAGTGCGCCCGCCGTCTGCGCGTCGCCCTGTCGACGCTGAATCAGAAAATCCAACGCCTCAATATCGACATCAAGAAAAAACGAGACCGCCCGGGCGATCACTTGCTCCCGTAAGCCTGCCTGCGGTTTGCCGAAGCACGGCGGCTTGACGGACACCCTGGCCTGTATTTCTCATCACGTGGCGAGGCGAAAAGCGCGGGAGGGCCGTCAGGACGAGGCGCTAGCCTGCATTTCTCACCACGTGGCGAGGCGAAGTGCGCGAGAGGGGCGTCAGGACGAGGCGCGAGCCGCTTGGCGCGCGCAGGCGTACTTGACAGTACGTCGAGCACGGCAAGCAAGCGCAACGAAGTCCTGGCGGTCGTATCGTGTGCTTCGACCGTCGGGTGGTGAGAAATGCAGGCTAGCTGCTTGGCGCAGCAACACGGCCTTGAAGTTTTTCACGAATCACGGCTTTCAAGCTCCCCGCCCGTCCGGCGTTCCCTGGTTGAGCCACTCCAAGCCCGACCAACGGGTTGTAAGGTTTTTTACGAAACACGAATCACGAATCACGGCCTTATTGCTTGCTGAACGCTGTCTGTGCGTCATAATGCGTTCATGCCGGTGCAGATCACGATACGAGGCGTCCCGGATGAAGTCCGCAACGAGCTTGCTGCCCGTGCCGCGTTGCAACGCCAATCTATGCAGGAGTTCCTACGCTGTGAGTTGGAACGCATTGCATCCCGACCCTCCCGCAGCACACGACTGCAAGGAGTTCGTGATCGCAAGGAAGCTGCGAGAACTCGTGTGCCTCCTGCCAGCATATTACGCGCCCGGGGAGTTGACCGGACGTGACAGTCGTCGTTGACGCGTCCGTTCTTGTCGCGGCTTTGGTTGACGCGGGCGCGTAGGGAAATGGGCCGAATCCGTACTCTCTGCGAACTCTTCAGTCACTCCTGAACTGGCGTTGGTCGAGACAAGCAACATCCTGCGTCGGTTGGAACAAGCCGGACAAATCTCACGGCTTGAGGTTGCTAGCCTGTATTTCTCACCACGTGGCGAGGCGAAGTGCGTGGGAGGGCCGTCAGGACGAGGGGCGCGCCTCAATACCGCACGTGGATCTCGACGTGCTTCACCACCAGAGGCGGCCTGACGCGGCGGTTGCGTTCGAGAAGAACCGTTTGAATCTCGTGCGCGCCGACATCCGCGCTTTGTGGAGCGAGCGGCCAGACGAGCCAGCTCGATTCGCCGAAGTCGGCCGGGTCGTCGTTGAGCTCTCGCGCGGCGCTGCGGACCGCTGGCGGGCCGAGCTGATTCCCGTCGAAGGTGACGCGGATCTTGTCGAGCGCCGTGTAGTGGTCGATTTCGATGTGCAGTTCCACGGCACGCGCATGGGCCGGTGACTCATGGACCGGCACGCGGAAGCGCGGTCCGTCGCCGGACAAGGTCGGATGCAACTCGACCGGTGTCTCCCCATGGATCCGGTCGTGCAGATCGGCGCCGGTCCATGGGGCTGCATCCTCCCTGATGTGCCGGTGCAGCGCTGCATGGACCTTGTTGGTTCGGCGTAAAGTCGCGGGCGAGCCGATCGTGGTCAGCAGAGGCCGCCGACTGCGTTCGTTGGCGTGCCAGTTGAAGACATACATGCCGTCGGCGCCGCGCGCCCAGTAACCCTCGGCGAGCGCGCGCACCCAGGCGGCATTCCATGCTTCTCGCGGCATCAGGCCCTCGTGCTCCCCCCAGAAGCCGCTGTCGAACCCCGTGTAGAAACGGATGCCGGTCCCGTTCAGAAGCTCACGGAACTTCTCCACTTCGACGCCCGGATCGGTGAGTGCTCCGCCGCCCGCGATCACGATGTCGCAGAGCCCCTCTTTCACCCAGACCGGCAGGTCGTAACCGATGCGGCGGCAGGATTCCAGCGTCGTTGCCACGCGCACTGCCAGGTGCAAAGGACGCCCGCGCTCACGCCCGATGCGGTTCGTCAGTTCCCGCACGGCGCGTTGCAGGTCGGTGAGGGTGTAGCGCAAACGGTAGGCGTCGTCGAGAGGCAAGTGAAAGGCATGCCGCTGCCAGTCGAGTTCGATGCCGTCCCAGTCCGCCAGGCGGGCGACTTCGGTGATGTGCTGAAGCCGGTGTTCGCGGACCGGCAGGTGGGCGAAGTTCCAACTGGCGGCGAACCACTGCGGGGCGTTCCCCCGGCCCAGGCACCACTCCGGATGCTCTTTCCGCAGCCGCGTCAGGCCGGGCATCACGGCCCCCGCCATGTCTTCCACCTGCAGCCCGTTGAAATGATTGTCGTTCATGCGAACCGACGCCCAAGGTGAGATACCCAGCTCCCGGCCGCGCTTCACGAGAGCCGCGTATGGGTCCTCGCCGCGGTCGAGCATCGCCCGAATGCCCTCGTTGTGCCGCATCGAGCGGGCCGAGCCGTAGACGCGGTTTTCGGAGTCGCCGGCCATCTCCATGTGCTCGGACCGCCACTTGGCCTCGTGCTCGCCGATGCACCAGAAGTGGGCGTCGACCTGCGTGTCCTTCATGGGCGCATAGGTCTTATCGAGGAATTGCTCGAGCGATTGCGGAAACTCCGAGTAGTCGTGCGGCGCTCCGTCCCAGTTGTAGATGATTCGATAGGCAGGCGGGCCGCTACGACCGGCCGGAGAAGCCGGGGAGGCGGTCGGGAGTGCCGAGAGGGCGGCCACGCCGCGCAACAAATCCCTTCTGCTCGTATCCATGCGGGCATTATCCTGTATTTCTCACCAAGCGGCGAGGCGAAGTCCATGCGCATCACGAATCAGGGCTTTCAAGGCTTTCACCAGCCACAAGCGACTAGTCACTAGCCACTAGCCACTGCTTTTAAGGTTTTTCACGAATCACGAGACACGAATCACGGCTTTATGTTTTTCACTAACCACTATCCACTATCCACTATCCACGGCCTTTCCCCTGCTTCGACCGCCGGGTGGTGTGACATGCAGGCCATTTCTCTTGCCGCCGTCCCGACGCTCATGCTTGAGCAGCCTTGGCGGCAAGCCGTCTGGATTCCGGCCGTTGTCTTTCGGATACTGTGTGTTCAGCGGCGTGGCCGCCAAGAGAGGAGATGACCATGAAAGTCGGATTCGTAGGCTTGGGGATCATGGGAGCGCCGATGGCCGCCAACCTGATCGGAGCCGGATTCTCGTTGAATGTTTACAACCGCACGCCGGTCAAGTGTGAAGCTCTCGAGAAGCTGGGGGCAATAGCTTATCCGACGCCGGCCGGGCTGGCGTCCGCATCGGAAGTCGTGGTGACGATCGTCTCCGATACGCCCGATGTCGAAGCCGTGCTGTTCGGCGAGAACGGGCTCGCCGAGGGCCTCGATCCGGGCTCGGTCGTGATCGACATGAGCACGATCTCGCCGACGAGAACCGTCGAGTTCGCCGCGCGTCTCGCGGACCGGCAGGTCGACATGCTTGACGCCCCGGTCAGCGGCGGCGACAAGGGGGCGATCGCGGGGACGCTGTCGATCATGGTGGGTGGCAAGCAGGAAGCATTCAACCGTTGTCTGCCGCTGTTCGAAGCGATGGGCAGGAACATCGTCTACGCCGGGTCCAGCGGCAGCGGCCAGAAGACCAAGCTCGTGAACCAGGTTGTCGGCTCGCTGAACCTTCTGGCGATGATCGAAGGCCTCCGGATGGCCGAGCAGGCGGGTCTCGACCCGCAAAGGACCCTGGACGCGGTGGGAGCCGGAGCGGCCGGATCGTGGATGTGGACCCATCTCGGACCTCGCGTCGCCCGGCGCGACTTCGCTCCCGGCTTCATGATCCGGCTCCACCAGAAAGACCTCCGCCTGGCCGCGGAATTCATGCGGGATCTGGGAATCGACATGCCCGGCACAGCCCTCAGCCATGAACTTTTTACCGAAGCTCTGCACAAGGGCCTCGGAGAGCAAGGCAATCAGGGCCTCTACAAGCTGTGGGAAGCCTGAGTCAACAGCTCGTGTGGAAACCCCGCGTAGCACCGAGAGCGGCCCGCGTAGCACTGTGAATAGCGCTGCGCCTGGCTGACAAGGCGCGACGAGGGGGCATATTGGACATAT
This sequence comes from Bryobacterales bacterium, assembly GCA_965204095.1. GTDB lineage: Bacteria > Acidobacteriota > Terriglobia > Bryobacterales > UBA6623 > JAPPLB01. The sequence goes on from OZ241991.1 coordinate 1,311,230, forward strand.
TCGACCGAGGAGCAACGCGGTTCAGCCGGGATGCATCCCCGCTTGAATGCAGCGGGGTCTTTTACCACGGGCTGTTAACCTGCATTTCTCACCACGTGGCGAGGCGAAGTGCGTGAGAGGGCCGTCAGGACGAGGCGCGAGCTGCTTGGCGCGCGCAGGCGTACTTGCCAAATCGCTTCCTTCACCCCTCGGGTCACGAAACACGGCCTTTACCGTTCACAGGCCGTCAGACATTTCTTTGGAGCGAACCAGTCCTCCGCCCATGGTTTTCACGAATCACGAGACACGAAACACGAATCACGGCCTTTTTATCGCGTGCTTCGACCGCCGGGTGGTGAGAAATGCTGGTTAAGGTTCGAAGGGCCAAACCGCCGTGGTCGTGTACCCTCCGTCCGACGCGATCACCTGGCCTGTGATGTAGTTTGCCGCCGGACTCGACAGGAATACCGACAGGCCGGCGATGTCCTCTGGAGTACCCAATCGCCGGTTCGGCTGCGCCCCCTTGAGCCACTCGGCCATTTCGGGAGGCTGCCACATGTGCCGGTTGAGGTCCGTCAGGATGAACCCCGGCGCGATGCAGTTGACCTGAATGTCGAACTTCGCCCACTCCGCCGCCAGCACCCGCGTCAGCCCGGCCAGCGCGCTCTTCGTCATCGCGTAGACCGACAGATAAGGCAGTCCCAGCACCGACATCAGACTGCCGATGTGGACGACTTTGCCGCCCTGCCCGCGCTCGATCATCAGGCCTCCGACCTTCTGCGTCAAGCGGACGATGCCGTGCAGGTTCGTTTCCATGATGTAGTTGTAATCGTCCTGCGTGTACTGTTCGAACGGCTTGCGGATATTGGTGCCCGCGACGTTCACCAGGATGTCCGCGTCACCGTGAGCCGCGGCCAGCGAATCGATCGACTCGTGCGTGGTGATGTCGAGTGGCGCTGCGTCGGCCTGATAGCCCTGATCCCGCAGCGAGGCCGCTTCTTTTTCGAGCGCCTCCAGCGAACGCGCCGCGAGAACCGTATTCGCCCCCGCGCCCGCCGTGGCCTTGGCGATCGCCAGCCCGATCCCCCGGCTGGCCCCCGCAACAAGCGCCTTCTTCCCCTTGAGCGAGAACATCGATTCCAAAGTCACAGCGCCCTCCCGGACAACCTGCCCACGAAAAAAGAGGTTCATGCTAGCAAGCCGCGCCCTCCTGACGCATCGGAGTCGTGCCGCGTGTCGGCGTAATGGCGGAAGTCTGGTGAGCCAGACGGATGGCGAAGGGGAAAATTCCCCTTCGGCCGGCCTGCATATCTCACCAAGTAGCGAGACGAAGTGCGTGAGAGGGCCGTCAGGACGAGGCGCGAGCCGCCCGCGGCAGCAACACCGCCTGTAAGGTTTTCACGAAACACGTCTTTTTCGGCCTTTCCCGTCAACGGCCCACCGGCGCTTCCTGCTAGAGCAACCCCAAGCTGCGACCAACAGGTTTTTCACTAACCACTAACCACTATCCACTATCCACTGCCTTTCGACACGAAACACGGCTTTTGGGGTACATGGTGGTACTGAAGCCCTTCAGTCTTGTTTTTTCTGCCCCGGCCTGCTAGGCATGAGCTCACGGAGGCGGCGAGGAACAGTACCCTGCGGGTCGCGAATCAGGGCTTCCCAGGCGTTCGCTAGCCGCAAGCCACTGATTTCAAGGCCTTTACGAAACACGAATCGCGAGACACGAGTCACGGCCGTTATATTTTTTACGAATCACGAGTCACGAAACACGAATCACGGCTTTTTTCAGACACGAAACACGGCTTTTTCCGTGGCTCGTTTGGTACCTGTTGGTACTGAAGCCCTTCAGTCTTTTTTTTCCGCCTCGGCCGGCCTAGCATGATGACAGGATGTCGGCAATCACCCGGATCGACTTGCCCTCGGCGTGGCGCGGCATGGAGCGGCTATGGCGCGGCATGGGCGGCGACCGCCCCCCGCGCCGGCAGCACGGCCTGTTGGGTTTTCACCAGCCACGAATCACGCAACATGTTTTCCTCCTGTCCTCCGGCGACTCCAACGAGAGCAACTCGAAGCCCGGCCTACGGGGTTTTCACGAATCACGAAACACGAGACACGGCTTTTATCGCCGTGGGTGCGCGAGGGGTGGCGCCACCAGAAACCTCCGTCCGGCCCACTGCGCCCGCCGGCAAGTCACTGTTTTCCTGTTCACGATTGTTCACCATTGTTCACGATTGTTCGGCATTGTTCAGCGAAAAATATTGTTTCTGAGCCAGTGTCCGTCCCCGCGGCGCTCGCTGTGGCGGCTGCCGCCCCCTTCGCCGGCAACACGGCCTGTTGGGTTTTCACGAGACACGAAACACGGTTTTTCCCTGTCCCTCCGGCGACTCCAAGGAGAGCAACCCCAAGCCCGGCCAACGGGCTTTTCACGAATCACGAATCACGGCCTTTATGCTTTTGTCGCTGCTTTCCTGCGCGTTGTGGCGCGGCATCGGGCTGCTATGGCGCGGCATGGGCGGCCGTCGTCCCCCGCGCCGGCAACACGGCCTGTTGGGTTTTCACCAGCCACGAATCACGCAACATGGTTTTTCCCCTGCCCTCCGGCGACTCCAAGGAGAGCAACTCCAAGCCCGACCAACAGGTTTTCACGAATCACGAAACACGAATCACGAATCACGAATCACGGCCTTTATGCCTTTCTTCCCACGATTTCCCACGATTTCCCACGATTTCCCGGCATTTCCCGCTATTCTTCGGCCCCCCCCTCCCCCCGGAATCGGTGTCCGCGCGCCGTCCGCCGCCGCGGGCGCGCTGCCGGCCGCAGAACCGCGCAAGGCAGTCTCCATGTCCGCCCTACGTCTCACCCGCATCTATAATGACCGGGGCGAACCAGAACGGCGGTTGCCCTGCACATCGAACCCTCATCACGATATGAAGCTCGTAATCTATCCCGCTGTCGAACAGGCCCGCCTCGACAAGATCCGGCAAGCCGCCGGCTCCGCCCAAGTCGTCAACGCGGCCGGCGAAATGCAGGCGCGCGCCGCCGTGACTGACGCCGACGGCTTCATCGGCCGCCTCACTCCTCCTGTCCTCGCGGTGTCGACAAAACTCCGCTGGGTGCAGTCGCCGACAGCCAGCCTTGAACACTATGTCTTCCCGGAACTGATCGCTCACCCCTGTCAACTCACCAACATGCGCGGCTTGTATTCCGACGTCATTGCCGACCAGGTCTTCGGATACATCATCTGCTTCGCACGCAACCTGCACCTTTACATTCGTCAACAAGCGAGGTCGCATTGGGAACCGTACGGCGGGGAATCCGAGAGGCCCGGATTCTTTGCCGGCCCGGGTGTGTCGAGCGATATCGACCGGGCTCACATGCACTTGGCGGACGCGACCCTCGGCGTCGTCGGCCTCGGCAATATCGGTTCGGAGATCGCTCGCCGCGGCCTTGCTTTCGGCATGCGGGTTGTCGCCGTCGACCCGCTACGCACTGATGCCCCTGACGGCGTCGAAAAGCTCTGGACGCCTGAGCGCCTGACGGACCTGCTCAGCCAAAGCGATTTCGTCGTGATTGCCGCTCCTCATACTCCCGATACCGAGAAGCTCTTCCGCCGCGAACAGATCCGGAAGATGAAGCGGAGCGCGTTCCTCATCAACATCGGCCGCGGCGCAATTGTCGACCTTGCCGACCTGACGGCCGCGCTCGAAGCGCGGGAGATCGCCGGTGCCGGGTTGGATGTCTTCGAAGTCGAGCCGCTGCCGGCCGACCATCCGCTGTGGGGCATGGAAAACGTCATCATCACGCCCCATATCGCGGGTTACTCCCCCCGCATTTCCGAGCGGCACCTCGAAGTGCTCCTCGACAACGTCAGCCGCTTTGTCCGTGGAGAAGAGCTGCGCAACGTCGTCGATAAAGCCAAGTGGTTTTGACTTGGCTTGTCTCGTACACTGTCAAACGAATGGGAATTATCCAGCAAACTAGTCAAAGCACTGGACGGGATGGCAATAGACGAGTTTCTTGCGGACTCGGCTATGTCATGGAGAGATGAACCAGGACTGGTGGATGCCATGAAGGTTCTTGAAACGAGCGAGTTCACCAGGAGGCTGCCTGCTCAGGAAGAACGATGAGCAGGCGGCGAAGCGAATGAAACGAGCCGAGGAAAGGTAGCAGAACCACATGAAAGCACTCTTGATATTGACGATCACACTGATAGCTACCCTTGTCCTGGTAGGCTGCACCGATGCGGATATGGCATCGCGCAATCTTTCAAGGGCCGCCGAAAACTTCGAGATCGACCGGCGCATCGTGTTTTACAACGGCGTCACCGGCGACTATATGCTGACGATTGAGGGCCGCTGTGCCATCGCGGATCAGAAGACTCAGTTGGAGGTTACGTGCCAGACGGGGCCACAAGACTACCGCAAGCACTTCCTGGGACTGTCGGACAACGTGACCTATTTCGCGGAGCAACTCAGCCAGGGTGACGTGAGCGCCTACCATTACCGGATCACGTTCAAGCCACAGGTCATCGTTCCAGACTTCGACTTCAGAGGAAGCTCGGATGCGCTGATGGACAACACATCAGAGTCGATGCAATAGCGCCCAGTACCCAAAGAAGAAACTCTCAAGTGGGAAATAACTGCCGGGGGAGTCATGGAGACATTCACCGAAGCAATTCAACTCGGCGATCAGGAGAAAATGATGCTGGCCTGCATCTACGAGTACTGAGGAACCCACGATGAGCAATCCCAAACGAGGCCGGCCAATCACGCGCAAGATCGAGAGTCATGCGACCTCCGAGAAGATTGACAAGGCGATCTTCGCTGCCGCCAAGCCGCCCGACCCGTGCAAGCGGATTCCAAGAAAGCGCAAGGTAACGGACAAGTAGGCGTCAAGGAGTTTTGGCTAGTTTGCTGGATAATTCCCAAACGAATCTGGCCGATGGGCAGCTCCGCCGGCGCATCGCGAGGTAAAAATAATGAACAACCGTGTAACGATCATTTGCATTTCGCTGCTCGTCGGCATTGCCCTCACTCTCTCCTGCTCGACCGGCTCTACTCCAGGTCTTCAAGCCGGAGCCGCCGCCGTCGACATCACTCCGAAGGTCTGGCCGCTCCCGCTCATTGGCAGCTTCAGTTTCCGTCCGAGCGAGAGTGCCCACGACCCCCTGCATGTGCGAGCGCTCGTTCTGGACGACGGCGCTACGCGACTCGCAATCGCCGTTGTTGACAGTTGCTACGTCCAACGCGATGTGCTTGATGACGCCAAGCAGCGCGCATCGGAAAGAACCGGCATCCCGGAGAGCAACATGCTCGTTTCCGCAACGCACACCCACAGCGCGCCGCCGGCCAAGCCGCGCGCTCCCTTCCGCATCGGCCAAGGCGAAGACCTGACGGCGAACGAAACCAAGTACTCGGAACAGCTCAGGGCCGGTATCGCCGACGCCATCACGCAAGCCTACGAGACACGAGCCGCCGCGGAAGCCGGCTGGGGGTCCGCTCAGCTTCCCGAAGAACTTTCCAACCGACGCTGGTTCAAGAAAGAGGGCACGATTCCACCCGATCCCTTCGGCGGAACCACCGACACCGTCCAGATGAATCCCGGCCGCAAAGACCTTGTGCGGCCCGCCGGACCCGTAGATCCCGAAATCAGCGTCCTCTCGGTACGCACGGAGGATGGCAAACCCCTCGCCTTGCTGGCCAACTATTCACTCCACTACGTCGGCGGCATTCCCAGAGGGCAAGTCTCCGCCGACTACTTTGGCGAGTTCGCCCGGCTCGTTTCCGAGCGCCTGGGCGCTCCCGATGGTTTCGTCGGCATCCTCTCGAACGGGACCAGCGCTGACGTCAACAACATCGATTTCACCGGGAAACGGCCCCGCCGCGAGCCGTTCGAACAGGTCCGCATCGTCGCCGGCAAGGTCGCCGACAAGTCCCACGAGGCCTACCGGGCCATCGAGCACCGCTCCGACCTGACGCTCGCCATGGGCGAGCGCATCCTGACTCTTGACCGCCGCAAGCCTACCGACGAAGGCTACGAGCAAGCCAGGAAAGTCCTCACGGTCGAAGACGAATCCACGTTGCCGCGGCGCGCCAAGCCCTACGCCCGGCGTGCGATCGAGCTGTACGAAGGCCCCGCGACCGTTGACGTGAAGCTGCAGGCGGTCCGCATCGGGGATCTTGGCATCACTGCCCTGCCCTTCGAAACCTTCACTGAAATCGGCCTCGCGCTCAAAGAGAATAGCCCGCTGAAGCCGACGTTCACGATCTCTCTCGCCAACGGAGGAGAAGGCTACCTGCCAACGCCCGAACAACACGAGCTCGGCGGCTACGAAACCTGGCTCGGAACCAGTCGAGTCGAGAAGCAAGCGTCGGTCAAGATCACCGAGACGTTGCTGCAACTGCTCGACGAGGTCGCAGCGGGAAACTGACCGGCACGTCCCGGACCCCGCCCCTGCTGCAACGCACGGGGTTCGCATGCTGGGGTCGCGTGGTACAAAAAGACCATGCAACGCGTCCCCGTTGAGACGACGGACAGCAGCTACGATGTCGTGATCGACAGCGGCGGGCTGGAGCGGGCGGCCGAATACATCCGGCCCATCGTCAGTGACCGCCGGATCTTCATCATCGCCGACGAGGGAGCTTGGCAGAGCCAGCATGCTCGTCTGGTGAAGGGCTTGGGCGGCCTGAACTCCACGCATTTGAGCTACCCGGGCGGCGAAGGCAGGAAGCGCCTGGATGAAGTCGAACGACTCTGCGACAAGATGTTCGCTGCCGGGGCCGATCGCTCGGCGTGCGTGCTGGCTTTCGGCGGAGGCATCGCCGGCGACGTGGCTGGATTCGTCGCGGCAGTCTATATGCGAGGAGTCGATCTGATTCAGGTGCCCACGACTCTGTTGGCGCAGGTCGATGCCGCGGTGGGCGGCAAGACGGGCGTAAATCTCACCGAGGGCAAGAACTTGGTCGGTGCGTTCCATCAACCGCGGCTCGTTTTGATGGACCCTCTGACCCTGTCCACTCTGCCCGATCGGGAATATCGGGCCGGCCTGTTCGAGGTGGTTAAGCACGGCATCATCCGGAGCCGCTCGCTCTTCGATCTCATGACGAGCGCCAGCGAGCGCATCCTGGCCCGAGACCCGGAACTGCTTGAGAAGATCATCGCCGAGTCCGTCGCGATCAAAGCCGAAGTCGTTCGCAGGGACGAGAAGGAGGGCGGTCTGCGCCGCATTCTGAATTTCGGACATACCCTCGGCCATGCGCTCGAGGCCCAAACAGGCTATCGCCGGCTGCTCCACGGAGAGGCGGTCGGGTACGGGATGATCGCCGCCGCCTATCTGGCCGAATCGCTGGGCATGCTTTCGGGCGAAGAGTGTGAAACGCTGGAGCGCACCGTGTCGGCATACGGCCCGATCCCGGCGCTGGATGGAGTCTCGGCCCACAACCTGGTGGCGCGCATCGGAGGTGACAAGAAAACGATCGGCGGCAGGGTCCACTTCGTTTTGCCGACCGCGATCGGCAAGGTCGAAGTGGTTCGGGACCCGAACAGGAACTTGGTCATAGAGGCCGCCCGCAAGGCGCTTTCGGCGGCATTCGTATCCACGCCCTCGCCTCAGCCGGTTGCGTCCCCATGACACGTGGAGCGGCGCCAGCCGGCGTCGATCCCGCGAACCAGGTTGCCGTTTCGCGGCGGATTCGCGAAATGTTCGGTCGCGTCGCGCCGCGCTATGACTTCCTGAATCGCCTCCTTTCTCTGCGGATCGATCAATACTGGCGGCGAACCCTCGTTCGCAAGGTGAGGCCCTATCTCGAAAGAGCCGGCGCCCGAGTGCTTGATCTGTGTTGCGGGACAGGCGACCTCATGCTGGCTCTCGACCGCGAGCGCAGGGGGCTCTGCGGCGACCGCGCCGTCCCGGTGATAGGGGCCGATTTTTCACGGCCGATGCTGCTTGAAGCAGGCCGCAAACTGCGCCGCGTGTCGAGGCCGATTCTGCTCCTGGAAGCCGATGCTCTCAGCGTCCCCTCCGCGGGCGAGTCATTCGACCTGATCACGACCGCCTGGGGGTTCCGCAATCTCGCCGATTACGACGCCGGCCTGCGCGAATGCCATCGCCTGCTCGCCCCGGGCGGATGTCTCGCGATCCTCGAGTTTTCCAGACCCACCGCGCCGCTGCTGGAGCCGCTGTTCGGGTTCTATTTTCGGCGCGTCCTGCCGAAGATCGGCAATGCCCTCTCGGGATCGGGAGGCGCCTATTCCTATCTCCAGGACTCGGTCGAGAAATTCCTCACTCCGGAGGAGCTTTCCGAGGCGGCCCGTAAGGCAGGGTTTCAGCGCACCGAAGCGGTATCGCTTACGGGAGGCATTTCCGTCCTTCATCTGTGTTACAAATGAGCACCCGCGGCGAGAGGAACGCGATGCGAACTCGGTGAGCAAGCTTCTCGACAGCGACAGAGAACCGCGGCCCGGCCGATGGGTCGGTCCGACCCGCATCGCGCTGCGCGTCGGACTGGCCGTCGCCGTAGCTTATCTCGGCGTGACCTTCTACGAGCGTGCAACCCGTCCGCGCCTGGAGCGCAAGCAGGGACCGCTCCGTAAGATTCATCCCGACGCGTACGTCTACCCGCCGAAGTCTTATGTCACGAGCGTACAGTCGGCTCGGAAGCTCATCGGAGAGCCTCTCTGGGTGAAAGAGGGCTTTCGCTGGGCGTACCAACCGGGCAACGAGGTGCTCGGACCGTTGGAGAAGATCGTTCCCACCAGGATCCGGCAGGCAGGTCGAGAAGTGCGGTTGACCTTCGAAAAAGGAGGGGTGAGCTGCACACTGCCCATCGCCGCAGGCGGCCAATTCTTTGTGGACGAGCTGTTTCTCCTCAAGGACCCGAGGGAGTTGTGGACCCATTGGTCGGACGAAGACTGGCGAAAGATCGAGACCAACTCGGTCGAACCGGGGATGAGTGAACACCAGGTCGTCTTCTCCCTGGGAGCGGGCAACATCATCCAGTCGTCCCGGCACTCGACACAGCGCATCGTCGACTACAAGCTCGGCGCCGAAGCCGGGATTGACCCGGTGCGGGTGACGTACCGGGACGGGGTCGTCGAGCGGGTCGACCCGCTGCCCGCGGAGTAGCTCGGGCGAGCGGCTCTTCACCGCCTGCAAGTCAGGCAGAGGCACACTTCGCGCGGACACCCGTTGCCGGCCGTCGAATCGCTATCTGCTTGGCAGAGGCAAATGCGCGCTTTCTTTCTCGCGTGCGGGTTGAAACGACTTCACGGGCTCATCGGTCCGCACCTGCTCGATCCACAATACGCCGTCGAAGTGGCCGCTGTTGCCGCGTGTCGTGACGAAATCGACATCTCCATCGTCGTCCATGTCGTTGGCGATGAAGGCATCGTACATGCCCCGTTTACGACGTGAAATATCGTGCCGGGACCACGGCTGCGTGACCTCCTCTGGCTGCTCGAACCAGGCAAGACGGCCCGTGCGGCTCGAAGCGTCGATTTCATCACCGTCGTGATCCCGCGGACTCTGGCTGTATCCACCGGTCATCACGTCAAGGCGGCCATCGCCGTTGATGTCTGCGAGTGCAAGACCGGTCGATGAATCGGGAGCGATGTCACCGATCTCGTGGATGGTCCAAGGCTTCGAGAAGTCGTCGGGCTGTTCGAGCCAGACAACCAGCGTCGGCGTTTCCTGCATGATGACGTCAAGCCGCCCGTCTTGGTTGAGGTCGTGGAAAACGACATTCATTCCGGTCAGGCGCTTGCCGCCGGGCTGTTGAGGCATGTGGCGGCCGGTCACGTCCATTCCGTGCTCGCGGAACGCCGCCGGCTTCCCTCCGAGGTTCTCGAACCAGAAGGTCCGCGCCTCGGCGCGGCTGCCGCCGAGCAGGTCCCAGTCTCCGTCGCCGTCCATGTCGACCGGTTCGGAGTTGATGGGGACTCTCACCCGTTTCAAGACGTGCTCTTTCCAGGCCTTGCCGTCGAGCGGGTCTTCGGGCAATTCAAACCAGGAGATTTCCTTGAGCGGGAATCCCTCGCCTGCAAGGCCGCCGACCGCGGGGCTTTGCTCGCCCTTGTTCGCCGAGCTGACTTCAGGCCGGCCGTCGCCGTCGATGTCGACGAAGAAGACACGGATATACGAGCCGCGGTTGTTCGCAACGTCCGGGATGACACGGGGCCACTTGCCGGAGCGAATGGTTTCTTGATAGCCCGGATTCTGGAAGTAGATCAAGTGGGCAAGCTCGCACGCCGCAATTACGTCGAGATACCCGTCTCCATTGGCGTCGGCGATGGAGACATCCTCGGCCCCCCCGGCCTCGGCCGCACCCTCGGCCAGAGTGGCCAACTCCCATTCATCGGGGTTCTTCGATCCGAAAGCGAGGCGGATGTGGTGGTTATCCTCATGGACGGAAACGATGTCGAGATGCCCGTCCTGATCGAGGTCCGCCATCTTGAGGCCGTCGCCGCCACGCAGAACAATGCCTCCGCTGACCTGCTGATCGTCGACGAGGTGTTCTTTCCATGAAATGTAGAGGCCCTCGGGCGTGCGGGCCTTTGTTGCGGTGTCGGCGACGGTTGGAGCACCATTGGTGTCGCTCTCCAGCCCTGGCGGAGAACAGCCGAGAGCGATCAGGGCGCATGCCGCCAAGGCGAGTGCATATCGGCTCATGAATGGCAGGGGAGATCGCCGGGGGCGCGACGGATCGCGGCCCCCTTCGATGGAACTCGGAGCAAGCGCTCAGGCCATGTCCGGCACGTAGGCGATCATCTCGATCTCGACCTTCGTCCGGGAGTCGGGGAACTCGACGCCGACGGCGGAACGCGATGGGCTGTGGTTGGTAAAGAACTCGGCGTAGGCCTTGTTCATGGCGGGTTTCTCGACCTTGATGTCAGACATGAAGACGGTCACCTTGAGCACGTTGTCGAGCGAGCTGCCGACGGCTTCGAGGGCGTCCTTGTGCCTCTGCAGAATCGTTCGTGTCTGTTCTTCGACACTGCCGCCGAAGTCGCTCGGGCCGCCCTTGCGCGGGCCGGTCAGACCGGACGTGAAAACCAGGTTGCCGATGCGAACGCCGGCCTTGGTCTTTTGGACCTTGTGCTGATCGCCCCTGGCGGGCACGGCCATCGCGAGAGCGGCCATGCCGGCGGCGCCTCCCATCTTCACTGCGTCGGAAATGAAATCACGGCGTTCGTTCTTGTCAGCCATTGAATCCTCCTTGGAAATCCGGGGAAAAAGAGTCCGCTCGAGCCGCCTGGGCGCTGTGACAATCGGGCACGGTCCCGCTTCGCGCCTCCCGGTAGTGATGAACCGAAAGGGGTTGTCACTATCGGCGCTTGGCGCGGCTCCCGATTTGATAGCCCCGCTGGAAACAGGGCTCGATGTCGGTGGTTCGACGCCATTCTACCATTCGGACGGGTTCCCCCGTGCTATGATGAAGTCAATTCGGCTCGTCTCGTCCGAGATGGGCTGCCACGGAACAACCGAAGCGGTAGGAACACTCATCATGGCGAAAGTCTGTGTCGTCACCGGGAAAAAGCCCATGTCGGGCAACAACGTCTCGCACGCCAACAACAAGACCCGGCGCCGCTTCGAGCCCAACCTGCAGTACAAGCGGTTCTGGCTCCCCAGCGAGAAGCGCTGGGTGCGCATGCGCGTCAGTGCCAAGGCGATCAAGATCATCAACAAGAAGGGGATCGAGAGCGTCGTCGCACAGATGCGTAAGCAGGGCAAGAAGGTCTGAGCGGAAGTCCGGGCTTCTCTCCATTCGAGGCGCTGCAGCGCCTCGTGCCGCCGCGCATTATGAGAAACGAATCACGGCCTTTTCCACGCCTTCGCCGGGGCCAGCGCGCTGATGGAAAAGCTGCTGCTTGACGCCGACTCACTGGCCGTCAAGACCTCACGGATCGGCAAGTCAAATCTGCGGCTCTGTTCCTTGCCGAGTTGGCCAGTACGGTCAGGAAGGACCAAGTCTCTCCGAACAATGTTCTAGCCTGCATTTCTCACCACGTGGCGAGGCGAAGTGCGTGAGAGGGCCGTCAGGACGAGGCGCGAGCCGCTTGGCGCGCGCAGGCGTACTTGAACCGTACGTTGAGCACGGCAAGCAAGCGCAACGAAGTCCTGGCGGTCGTATCGTGTGCTTCGACCGTCGGGTGGTGAGAAATGCAGGCTAGCCGAGTTTCCAGGGTGCGCGGTATTCGTAGTGCAGGTATCGATTCGCGTCGTCGCTGTTCGTGAAACGCTCGTTCATGCGGTCCCAGGTCAGGTGTTGGCGAGTTTTGAGGGCGATGTTGGCGAGATTGGCCGTCGTGGTTGAACGATGGGCCGTCTCGATATCGCAGTTGGGGGTTTCGCGGGACTTGATGCAGTCAAGAAAGTTGCGGATATGGAAGCGGGTGTCGGCGCGGCCTTCGACTTGCCTGGCTTCCATGGCGGGCTCGTAGGAGTCACGAAACTCCTGGCGCCGTTCGCGGTGTCCGGGGAGCGGGATGCCTCCGGGGGCGGGCATGGCGGCCTGCTTTTCGGGAATGACTTCCCAGCCGTCTCCGTAGACATAGACCGTCCCCTTGGTGCCGCGCCATTCGGCGAGGAAGGGCTTCGTGGCGTTGACGGGAGCGGCGTTGCAACTGAAATCCGAGAACGTAAGGAGCGTTGCGCCGGGGAACAGCCAGAGAGCTTCCATCGTGTCAACGGTCTGGCGGTTGTCCTGGATGGCATACTTGCCGCCGATGGCGGTGACGGAGAGCGGCGCGTCCTGCCCGAGCCCCCACTGAATCAAGTCGAGGTAGTGGACGCCATTGTCGGTGATCTGTCCGCCGGAGTAATCATGGAACCAGCGGAATTTGTAACTGAAACGGTTCTCGTTGTATGGCGCTGCCGGCGCCGGGCCGAGGTACAGGTCCCAATCGATGCCCGGCGGCGGATCGGCGTCAGGGGTGCTGCCGATCCCGTGCGGGTACTCGTTGGCGATGCGCGCCGCGCGAGCGACGGTGACGTGTCCGATCTCGCCGGAGCGGACAAACTCCGCCGCTTCCCTGCAGTAGGGCGCCGATCGGCGCTGGATGCCTACCTGAACGACGCGCTTGGTGCGCATCGCGATCTCGACCATGCGCCGGCCTTCGTAGATCGTCAGGGAAAGGGGCTTCTCGATGTAGATGTCTTTGCCTGCGTTGCAAGCGTCGATCACCATCAGCGCGTGCCAGTGATCGGGGCTAGCGATGACGACGGCGTCGATGTCGGGCTTGGCGATGAGATCACGGTAGTCGTTGAATAGCTCCGGCGACGTTCCGGCGATCTGCGCGGCGTTTTCCATGAAATCGCGGCGGATGTCGCAGACAGCGGCGATCTGCTGGTCGGCGTATTCCTTGGTCGCACGGACGAGCGACGTGCCGCGGTTGCCGACCCCGATGAATCCGAGCCGGACGCGGTCGTTGGCTCCTGGGATGCGCTGGTAGGAGAGGGCGGTGAAAGCGGCGGCCTTGGTAAAAGTGCGGCGGGAGGTCATGCCTGACAGTGTCTCTCAAAGGCACTTCAAGCCGCAAAGCGGGTAACGGCATGGCCGGCCGCCGGATCTTCAGTATTCGTGGGCCACTTGCCCCAACCATCGCTTGCTTTACCGCAATGCCGATGATCTCGGACGAATCGCCCTTTATCAAGTCTTTACCTGACTCGACCAGACCGGTGATGCCGCTAGAAAATTCAACTGCGCCGTGTGCAATGCTACAATGCTCGCACCAAGAATAAATTACCCGCCAGCTTGCCGAAAGTCATCAAGATCCTAAAGCCTCCGAATTCAAGATCCCTCGCAAATCTGACAACTACTTCTTGGAACGATCGACAAGTTGAGTTTTTTGAGGCCACTGAATAGAGAAATGACGCCGTATCGGAGATGTTAGACGCAACGATTCGGCTATTCGACTTTCTCTGGGCATCGTTTCTGGTTCTGTCGCCGATGCTGCTGATGGGGCTTTTCCTGGCGGGCCTCATCCATGTACTGATCTCGCGAGCTGCAATCCTGAGGTGGCTGAGCAACGACAGCCTGAAGTCGGTTTGCACGAGTGCGGCGGTCGGCGTGCCCGTGCCGCTGTGCAGTTGCTCCGTCGTGCCCGTAGTGGCGGAAATGCGGAGGAAAGGGGCATCCCGTTCGTCCTGCGTGTCGTTCCTCATCACCGCGCCCGAGACTGGCGCGGATTCGATACTGGTCACACATGCGTTCTTCGGATTCGTGGCGGCCGTCGTCAGACCGGTCGTCAGCTTCGTGACGGCCGTAGTGACGGGCATCTTCTGCATCAGCCTGATCAGAGACGACAGCCACGAACCGAAGCCGGACGGACACCACGGCCGCGCCCATGCAGACGATGATTGCGGTCACGATCACGGCAGCCACGGGCACGATCATGGTGCGCACACGCCGCTGATGACCGCCTCTGAAGACTGTTATGTGAGTCCGTCTCAACTGAGGGCCATAATGCTCGGCTGGCTGCGCAAAGTCACCCGGAGGATGGTCCAAAAAATAGGCGGCCTCAAGGTCGTTTCATGGGTCAAGCCGGATTTCTATCGCCAACCGGCCGAAGGCAAGACCCCTGACGCCCAAGCCGCAGATGTGAGCGCCGAAACCGATGAAGTGAGCCTCGGAAAGGTCATCAGGCATATCTTCCGATACGGCTTTGTCGAAGTGGCGGACGACATTCTGTTTGCGTTGCTGGTAGGCGTCGCTCTCGGCGGACTGCTCCTCTTGGCGATTCCCGACAACCTGATGTCGAGTGGATACGCGCGCTGGATTTCCTATCCGGTCATGGTGATCGTCGGAATCCCGCTCTACATCTGCGCGTCGGCGAGCACGCCCATCGCTGCCGCACTGGTCGCCAAGGGACTCAGTCCCGGGGCCGCGCTGATATTTCTGATGACCGGGCCGGCCACCAACAGCGGTACGATCGCGATCATCGTCAGCCAGTTCGGAGCCCGCTTCGCGTCCATATACGTGGCAGGGGTCATCGCCGTGACGACCGTCCTCGGCATCGTGATCGACGCCCTGGTCATTGCACTGGGGCTGACGCTCCCGGTCAACCTGACCGCTTCCGAATCCCCGGCCATCCAGTTTGTGGAATGGGCCGGCGCATTCATCCTCATTGCCTTGATTGTCTGGCGCTTCCGCGAAGGAGCGCTGAAGAGCGGCTACGATGATCTCGTTTCCAACATTACACCCGTCTTTCGGTTCTTGAAGCGGGCATAGCAGTCCGTGGTAAAAGTCCCGTGGAAGGCGCGGCGGGCTCCTGCGGTCGCTCGGCGCGGAGCGAGGAGGATGGCGATCCGGGTGATCTCCTCCGACGAACGACAAAGCCGACGGCCTTAGCCTGCATTTCTCACCACGTGGCGGGACAAAGTGCGTGAGAGGGCCGTCAGGACGAGGCGCGAGCCGCTTGGCGCGCGCAGGCGTACTTGAACAGTACGTTGAGCACGGCAAGCAAGCGCAACGAAGTCCTGGCGGTCGTATCGCGTGCTTCGACCGTCGGGTGGTGAGAAATGCAGGCTAGGCGGCCGCCTCCGTGTTCACGCCAGGCAGCAAGATCGGAACCGCCGTTGGAAAAAAATGTCCGTCGCCCGAAGGGTTACGCTCCGCTTCCGCTCGGCTGCCTTCGCCCTAATTGGTCAGTGCCTATGCTTCCGGTGCCAAAAAGAGACGCCGATGGACGATCTTGACGAGCTTCGTCCTGATGACGCCATTGGGAATCTTCCTTGGCACGGGGGCATCGAGCCTCCTCGGGGGCCGGATTGCTGTGCTGCTTGAAGGAAGTTTCAACGCATTGGCGGCTGGCGCCTTTATCTACGCAGCCATTCTGGATGTCATCAATGCGGAGATGTCAAGGCGTGAAGATCGCATCGCGCACTTCGTACGCAGCACGTTGATCGGGGAGGACGACGTACCGGTGCCGTCACAGGATACGGACCTCTTATTCAAGTTCGTTCTGATACTCGTTGGCTTCACCTGTATGGCTGTGCTCGGGTTTTGGATGTAGGGGGCTCGCCCTGACGGCCGCGGGCTGGAGGTCCTTACCCGTCGAACAACATGGCGGGATAACCTCCACCGATATTGAGAGTGCTGATCACGCAGGTCAACTTCCGATAGTCCCCGCAAGTCAACCTCCGACGGGGTGACTTATTGAAACACTACTCTGCATCCTGGCCGGGCATGCGCACCTCAGTCGCGCCCGGCCAGAGAGGATCGGGCAAGCCTCTAGAAGAACCGCATGGTATAGGTGAACCGCACACCACGGCCGATCTCCGGTGCAAGATCCTTGATGTACGACGAGTGGTTGCGATAAAGGCGGTCCCCGATGTTGAAGACATTCACCGCGAATTGATGCACCAGGTGCTGCCGGGCAATCGTATAGGAAGCTTTCAGGTTCACAACGGCATAGCCGGGAGTGCGCGTTTCTCCGGTAAAGGTCTGATCCTGCTGGCTCGCGAGGATCAGTTGCGGCGTGAAGCGGAAGCCGCCGTAGTCGACGTCGACACCGATCTTGCCGCGCAGCGGAGGTATGCGGGGCAGCGGAGTGTTCCTGACCGTTTCCTGGGCATCGACGAAGTCCGCGCCCAGATTCAGCCATAGGTTGGGGTGAATGGCGACATCCAGACCGGCCTCGGTTCCCACGAATCGAGCATCGAGCTGGGTGAACTCGATCACCGGCAGACCGCCTTCCACTTCACCGGGTGCGAAAGGAAAGATGAAATTGTCGAAATCGTAATAGAAAAAGTTGAACTCTCCCCGTACACGGCCTGCGTTGTGGCGAAGGGAGAAGTCCATACCGTTGCCCGTTTCCGCTTCGAGCCGCGGATCACCGATTTCAAACGAAAGGGTGCCTGCGTGCGGTCCAAAATTGTAGAGCTCTTCCAGAGCCGGGGCGCGATACGAGTGCGCGTAGTTCATCACGAACACGCCGTCCTTCCACGTATCAGCGTGAACACCCGCGGATACCGAGGCCCCTGTCAGAGTCCGCTGAATCGCATCAGCCGGCTCGTGCTCGTGATGGTCTCCCTCTTCCTCCTCATGACCATGACCCTCTTCTTCGTGTTCCTCCTCCTCATGATCATCATCATGACCCTCTCCTTCGCCCATTCCCCGTTCTGAGAATGCCGGCCTGTACTTCTGGGTTTCCAGCCTGCCGCCAAACTGAAACTTCACCTTTTCAAAGTCCACTTCTTCGAGAGCGAAGACCGCAAAGCCGGACTGGCTGACCGGCGGCGAAAGGGCCTCCTCTCCGGCGGCCTCGTAATCGCGATCAATTCCCCAGAAACCGAAACGGCCGCCCCACTTCCCGACACGGCCTTGCTCGAAGACCCCTCTGTAGATGACCTGCTGCTGTTGGAATGTCGTACCGATCACGGAATCGCCGTCCTCGAAAAACTCGACCTCGTCGTGCTTCCAGTCGGTGTAACCGAGCTTCAGCGTGAAACTGTCGATGGCCCCGCCGAGATTCTTCAGGCCCCAGTTGAAGCGAAAGTGCGTAAGAACGGAGTCCAGCGATACACGATCGAGTTCCTCCTCGTGTCCGTGCTCATCCTCTTCATGTTCTTCGCCTTCGTGATCGTGATCTTCGTCGTCATCATCCTCGTGATGTTCGGCTTCCTCTTCTTCGTCATGATCTTCGTCATGATCCTCGTCGTGATCTTCGTCATGCTCTTCTTCGTGCTCGTCCTCATGGTGACCATGGAAATCCTGAACGAACGGCACGCCATAGGAACCCTCGGCGTGCCTGCCCTCGAAGCTGAAGAACGTCTTGCGGCCATACCAGCCAAAACCCCCACCTCCGTTGGCGGTGCGGGAACGGCTGTTATAGATCTCGCCCTGAAGCGGTGCCGTATAGTCGCTGCTGCGTACCCCGCCGCTCTGTCCCCAGAGCATCCATTTCCCGATCCCGTATTCGAAACCGGCGCTCGCTCCACCCAGGCTGTTATTGGTCCCTGCCGAACCCAGGAGGTAGCCTCTCAATCCCTGATGCGCGTGATTGTGCATGTCATGGTGCCGGCTCACGGCATTCACCGTGCCGCCCATCGCGTTGCCGCTGTACAACAGCGTGGCTGGGCCCTTGACGACCTCCAGCCGTTCGAGTTGGGTCGTGTTGATGAGTTCGCCGTGGTCTCCGGACTGCGATGACAACGTTCCGGTCCGAATGCCGTCTTGCATGATGAGCACACGGTCGCCGTCAAAACCGCGGATAATCGGCCTGGCCGCTCCCGGTCCGAAACCGCGTTTTGCAATCCCGGTCCCGACCCTGTGGTCAAGCATCTCGCCGAGGGAGACATCAGGCGTACCCGCAAGTTCCAACGCTCCTACCGATTCGACACTCTGAAATGCTTCGAAAGCGGTCTCGGTTTTCTCGCCGGCCGTAATCGTGATCTCATCTCGTACGGTCGCCAGCTCCAACAAAAAATCGGCGGTCGCTGTGCCCCCCTCTGCAACCGTTACTAGACTGGCTCCTTCGGTGAAGATACCCTCCAGATGGGCGACCACGTGATAATTGCCTGGGGGGACGCGATCGAATTCATACGAGCCATCGTCATCGCTGAGGGTGCTTCGTCCCAGCTCGACAATCAAGACGCTCGCTCCGTGGAGCGGCCCGCCCGTCTCCTTCATCGAGACCGTTCCCGAGATCTTCCCACTTTGCTGACCTCGGGCCGTCGGAAAAAGCGACGCCAACAAGGCGGTCAGCAACAAGCAACGCGCGTAAGAATTCCACAGCATGATAAATCCTCTCCTCGTGTAATTTTTTGTATTGAAGAACGCCTGGACTGGAGGCCGGTTGCAACAGAACAACTTCAATGAAGTCAACGGGGAAGCCCTTCCCGTGTTGCCAGAGCTGGCCGTAAGCCAGCGCCCGGATTGCCATCGGAGTGGCAACCCGGCTAGGACAAGGGCCACCTGACTTTCAAGGGACCCTTGAGGTTGGGAGAGGAGAGTCTAGGCAGGGGGCCGCGTGAATGGCGGACGCTCGGAGAGGAATGGCTCTGCTGCCGAGCGGCTTCGATCCGGAATGGGACAGCCAGACTCGGCGGCCCCTGATAAGTGACGCCCGCGCCCGGCTTCAGTAGGGGAAGGTGACCGAGGTGACAGAACTCACAACAGTGGTCCAGATCGTCACCGTGGAACAGACCAGGGGTTACCGCGGCCGTGGTGACAACCAGGAGTGCGAAGATCGCAACCGCCGCCGGCAGCCGTACGGCAAAACCGATGAGCCCAGTCTTCATGGAACCATGTCAGGTTTCGGCTCAGGCTCGACGAAGCGCAGGAGCGGTGCAGGCATAGAACTTAGCCCCCGTTATATCAAAAGCACCCATAGTCGTCAATCAGGCGACAGCACTCGGAAGCGGCCTTCCGTACGTACCTCAGCGGGCATTGCAGGGACGAGCAGTTACACACCCTGGCCTACTGGCCTACTAGCTCAAACTGTACGAAGCGAGCCAGGCGCAGGTGGCGGCCTCCACCGCGCGCCTGCAGTCGGAGGTGCCCCCCGCAGCCAGACGGCCGTCATGACACCCCATCCGGATGCTGCCAAGCACAAAGCCATCCGCAACTCTCGAAATCGTTTCGCCACAGCCACTTCCGCGTCCGCATTCCACCTCCGCTCCGCTCGAAACCGCTATGAAGAGGAACTCTCATCGCCGGGCCGGTGAGGTTTTCGCGTGTAGCGGGGCTGGTAGAGTTCCACCGAGAAGTTCCCCGGCATCTTGAACCGAGTCGCAAGACCGTATCCGGCGTCGGTGATCTCACCGATGAACTCGACACCCTTCTTTTCGAGTTCGTCAACGGTTTTGTGAATGTCGTCGCAGTAGAAGGAAATATAGTGCGTCCCCGATGGCGAGCCGGTCTCCATGGGATGACAGCCCATCTCGGCATCCGGCAAGTCGAAGATCAGCCACCCCTCTCCGACGTCCGTCGCCGGAAAACCCAGCTTGTCGCGCAGGAACGCACGTAACGCCTCGGCGTCGGAAGTGTAAAACATCGTGTGCACGCCTTTGATCATCTATTCCTCCTCAGCTTGTCGTTCGCATTCCCCGCAGCCTGAACCTATCATCGGAACGCTTCGCAGTATTGCGCAAGCATGCTCAGGCGGCGCACTCGGTCATTTTCCGATGCTTGGCTCTGTACGGATGCACAGAGCCGCCTGCAACGAACCTGTGCTTCTAGCCTGCATTTCTCACCACGTGGCGAGGCGAAGTGCGTGAGAGGGCCGTCAGGACGAGGCGCGAGCCGCTTGGCGCGCGCAGGCGTACTTGACAGTACGTTGAGCACGGCAAGCAAGCGCAACGAAGTCCTGGCGGTCGTATCGTGTGCTTCGACCGTCGCGTGGTGAGAAATGCAGGCTAGGACGGTGTTGCCTCCGTGAAGGGGGGAGAGGAAAACGCTTGATTCGGCCTTGCATACGTCGATACGGCAGTCTTCGGACAACGATTCAACCAGTTGGAATCTTCCAGGATTCGGAACAGGAAGGTCTCTCCGGCCGAGGGCATGATGGCGCACGGTCCGGCTTCCGTCGTACCTCGACGTATAATCCGAAGATCATGCTGCGTTCCCTTCGATTTGCTCTAGCGTTGTGGTTCGCCGCAACCCTGCTCGCCGCTCCTCCCGACTCCCTGACGGACGGCGACTTCCACGGCCAACCCGCCCTCGTCATGTCCAACGACAAGATCGAGTTGAAGATTCTCCCGCTCGGCGGAGCGATGGTCAGTCTTGTCCTCAAGGGCGACGCGGAGAAGATGAACCCCATGTGGGATTCATTCCGGGCGGACATCGAGGCCGGAAAAACTATTCGCAAGGGCGGTTCCGTCGGGCATTTCGTTTGCGTCGACGGGTTCGGTCCGGTCTCGCCAACAGAGCGAGCCGCCGGCCTGCCGGGCCATGGCGAAGCTCACACGCTTCCCTGGGTGACGCAATCATCGTCCAAGCAGGGCCGCGTGGCCAGCATCACGCAATCGGTTCAGCTTCCTCGGGTCCATGAAGTACTGTCCCGCACCATCGAGATGGTTGATGGGGAAAACGTGGTCTACGTCCGCAGCAAGCTGCGGAGTCTGCTGGCGTTCGATCGGCCGATCTGTTGGGCCGAGCACGCGACGATCGGTTCGCCGTTTCTCGAGCGGGGCGTCACCGTCGTCGATATGTCCCCGAACCGGTCGCTTACACGTCCCCACCGCGAGGGCAAGCGGCCCTGGCGATACCGCCTGGCTTCCGCGGCCGAATTCGAGTGGCCGATGGCCCCAACGCTGGAAGGCGGAAAGGTCGACCTGCGCGCGGCGCCAAAACCTTCCGATTCCCTCGACCACACCGGCCACTTGATGACCGCAAGAGATCATGCCTTCGTGACGGCCTTGCATCCCGAAAAGCGCCTGCTGCTGGGCTATGTGTTCAAGACGTCGGAATTCCCCTGGCTGCAAATCTGGGAAAGCTATCCGCCGGAAGGCATGATGGCCCGAGGTCTCGAATTCGGAACCCAGGCGTTCGATCTTCCGCGACGCACTGTCATCACCGACAACAGAATATTCGGTGAGCTGCTCTATCGCTGGCTGCCCGCGAACGCAACCATCGAGACGAGCTTCCTGATGTTCTGGACACGAACGACTGATGGTTTCACCGGCGTCAGCGACATCGAACTCAAGGACGGCAAGCTGCATATTCGGGATGAGTTTTCCGGGCGATCCATGACGCTCGAAGCGTCTCAGCCTTTCTGATGTGAAAACCCCTAATCCTCGCGACGGATAGGTCGAAACAGGGCCGGTGAGACGATACGGAAGAGGTAGGACGAAAGGCACGACGTGGGTTTTTAGCCGTGATTGATCCGCACTTGCGCGGGGGCAGGACTAGCCTGCATTTCTCACCACGCGGCGAGGCGAAGTGGGTGAGAGGGCCGTCAGGACTAGGCGCAAGCCGGACGGAGGAAAAAGGCTCGCGCAGGCGTACTTGCCAAATCGCTTCCTTCACCCCTCGGGTCACGAAACACGGCCTTTACCGTTCACAGGCCGTCAGACATTTCTTTGCAGCGAACCAGTCCTCCGCCCATGGTTTTCACGAATCACGAGACACGAAACACAAATCACGGCCTTTTTATCGCGTGCTTCGACCGTCGGGTGGTGAGAAAGGCAGGCTGGTTTTTTTCTTCGCTGTCAAGGTTCACATTCGAGTCAAGTTGACACGGCGACCCGTTGTCCTGCTTGTCGGTCCGAGGACCTCCTCGCCAGCATTTCCTCTGAAGCCACTTGTCCAACCCCGCCCACCCGAGTTGGTATCGTGGGAAGACGCTCCTTCGAGGAAAGCCCACATTGATCAAGAATGCAGTTGTGCCGGTGGCGGGGTTGGGCACGCGCCTGCTTCCGGCGACGAAGTCCCAACCTAAAGAAATGCTGCCGGTCGCAAAGAAACCGATCGTGCAGTATGTGGTCGAGGAGCTGGCCGGCTCAGGCGTGCAGGAGATCCTGTTCGTGACAGGTCGTGGCAAGGATGCCATCGAGAACCACTTCGATCACGATCCGAACCTGCTGGCCTTGCTCATCGCTACCGACAAGGAAGACCTGATCGACGAACTCGCGTTTGAAAACCTGAATGCCCGCTTCCTGTACACGCGCCAGAGCGTCCAACGCGGGCTGGGAGACGCCATTCTGTGCGCTGAGCCCTTTGTCGCCCATGCTCCCTTCATCGTGGCCCTCGGCGATTCGATCATTGGATTGCAGGAGCGGTCGACCGTCTGCGCTCGCATGAGTGAAGTCCTTGAACGCCATCAGGCGGCCGCCGTCATTGCCGTCGAGCCGACGTCACGCGAGCAGGTTTCCCTCTATGGTGTCGTGAAACCTGAAACCGACGGCGACATCTTCGCCATCAGCGATCTGGTCGAAAAGCCCATGCCGGAGGACGCTCCGAGCAATCTGACCATTGTTGGGCGGTACGTGTTCAAGCCGGTGATCTTCGATATGATTCGCCGCCTCAAGCCGGACCGGCATCATGAGATCGGGTTGACCGAGGCGATCCGCATGCTTTGCGAGACAGGGCATCGGGTAATGGGCATGAAACTGCAGCCCGGCGAGCCACGATACGACATCGGAAATTACCCGAGTTACTTCGAGACGTTTGTGGAGTTTGCCCTGGCAGACCCGAAATATGGACCCCGGCTGCGCGAGCGGCTGGCCGGGATGCTGGCTGCCGAAGAGGACTAGCCTGCATTTCTCACCACCTGGCGAGGCGAAGTGCGTCAGAGGGCCGTCAGGACGAAGCACGAGCCGGGCGCAGGAAAAAGGCGCGCGCAACATGGCCTTTAAGGTTTTTCACGAATCACGAGTCACGAAACACGAATCACGGCCTTTTCTCGCGTGCTTAGACCGTCGGGTGGTCAGAAATGCAGGCTAGCGAGGAAGTCCTGAGACCGGCAGGCAGGACAACGGATCGCCGCGGCAACCTGACTCGAATGTGAACCTTGGCAGCGAAGAAAAAACCAGCAATGTCCCATCCCGCAACGGAGTTGCTCAATCGAGCGCGACAAGCCCACAAGAAGGAGCGCTTCGCCGACGCCAAGAGAGACCTGCTTGCGGCGGTGAAGATCTGTCGGGAGTCAGGCCCGGGCAAGGCGTTGGCGGTCGCCCTGCGGCAACTGGGCGAGGCTGAGCGGCGGCTGGGCAACCCTGCGGGGGCGCTGCGGTCGTACGAAGAAGCCGTTGCACTGATGCGGGAGGACACCGAGCCGCTCGTGTTGGCGCACACGATCCGCCATCTGGGCGACGTCCATCAAGAACAGGGTAGGCCGGAACAGGCCCAGCCTTGCTACGAGGAGGCGCTTGCCATCTACCGGATCAACGAGCAGTCTCATCCGTTACACCTCGCGAATGTGATCCGGGCGTTTGCCGCTCATCTGCATGACGCGGACGAACTGCAACGCAGCGCCCCGCTGTGGGAAGAAGCTCGCAACACCTACCGTTCGTTCGGGATCCACGCCGGAGTCGCTGAATGTTCCGTTCGCCTGGCCCGCATCGCCCGGCATCAGAGCGACGATGAGGCCACTGATAAGCAACTGGCCGAGGCTCGAACAGCCGCTGAAAAGAGCGGCGACGACGAATTGCTCGCGTTTGTAGCGAAGACGATGGCGGAGATCGGCTCGCCCCCCCGGTTGTCATCGTTGCTGCCCTCCCAGGACAAGAACTTCAACATATGACGAATCTCGAAATCCTCGAAGCTGACCTGAACAACTCCAGTCATGCCGAGGCGGTTCGGCAGTTGCTGGACGAATACGCACGGCTGCCGATCGGCCAGGGAGCCCCCCTGGCGGCCCAGGTGTTGGAGCGACTGGTGCCCGGACTCAGGAGACACCCGGGGACCCTGGTGTTTCTCGCCTGGCTGGACCGCCGCGCCGTGGGGGTTGCGGTCTGCATGACCGGTTTCGCCACGTTCACCGCCAAGCCTGTGATCAACATTCACGATCTGGCCGTTACCGCCGACTGCCGCGGACGAGGCATCGGGCGTCTGCTGCTCGAAGCGGTCGAATCCAAAGCCCGCGAATCAGGTTGCGGGAAAGTGACTCTGGAGGTGAGAGAAGACAACGCTCCGGCTCGGAAGCTTTACCGGCGCTTCGGCTTTCGTGACGGAGGGGGTGACTCAGCGACGTTTTTTCTGGCGAAGACATTGTGAGCTGCGCAACAGGACAGAAACAACAGGGCATCCGCGTATGTGAATCGCGTATCAGCCGTACCGACCGTTGTCAGGCTCCCAGCCGATCTGAAACTTGCACATCAAGATCGTTCGCTCTTTCTTAGCCTGCATTTCTCACCACGTGGCGAGGCGAAGTGCGTGAGAGGGCCGTCAGGACGAGGCGCGCGCCGCTTGGCGCGCGCAGGCGTACTTGACAGTACGTTGAGCACGGCAAGCAAGCGCAACGAAGTCCTGGCGGTCGTATCGTGTGCTTCGACCGTCGGGTGGTGAGAAATGCAGGCTAGGCGTTACGCCATCAGCTTCGGGGCGCGTAACGCCGCCCGCGTGACTTTTGACACGGGCTGCTACCCCTTGCCGTCCGTTGCAAACCCTTCTGAGGCCATGTATGGTTAGTAGATCAAGCAACCACTCAACCGCGGCAGGGGCAAGACAACACACGAGTGGAAACGTAGTTTTTGCGATGGAAGGTTTACCTTCAGCGTACATCGAGGGTTATGGGAAAGCCCGCCTGTTCAATCAAGCGGCTACCGACAACTACATCAAGCACACCACCATTGGCGACCCTGAATTGGACCCGGTTCTGGAGGAGCTCTCCTCCATGCCGCCTCAGGATCTGCACCGGTTCATCGAGGCGGGCATAGAACAGCAGGACGAGGTTCTGCAGAAGGCGCCGCAGCCCCTGCGCGACTTCTTCAAGAACCTCGAAGAGCCTCCCTGGCTCATGTACGAATCCTTTCGTCCAGGGGTTCACGCCTTCAATACAAACGTAGACCTCATGCTCGTCGCATTCGTCACCGGGGTGCTGGTGGAAGGCTTTTCGACCATGATCGCCAAGTCTTTCAACATTACCGGGAGGGTGGGATCCACCAAGAGACGCTTACAGCAGAATAACCGCCACCTCATGGAAATATTTTTTCCCGGAGGCCTGCAAAGAAAGGGTGATGGATGGAAGCTATCGACTCGAATCCGGTTCGTTCATAGTCGAATCAGGGGTCTGCTGGCGAAATCCGACGATTGGAATCACGAAGCTTGGGGCACGCCGTTAAGCGCGGCCCACCTTGGTTTTGCCCTTTCCGTCTTTTCCAAGCGCCTGCTGGATTTCTCGGAGTTGGTAGGCGCGAAGTTCAAAAAGGAAGAAAAAGACAGCGTACTTGCTATTTGGCGCTACGCCGGCTATCTCATGGGGATTCCTGAAACCATCCTCTATACCAACAGCGCAGGGGCGGAAAGAATATACAAGGTCGCTTTTATGTGCGAGCCTCCGCCGGATGCCGATTCGATAGCCGTTGCAAATACGTTGATCCAGTCCATTCCGACCGTTGCGGGCGTGACCGATCCGGTGGAAAGGGACCATGTGGTGGCTTTGGCCTACCGCCTGTCACGAGCATTTCTGGGTAACGAACTCGCTGACCAGTTCGAGTATCCTAAGGCCTCTCCCCTGCAAGGACCGCTGACGCTGTTTGTGTTCCGGACGAAACAACGCATGCTGCGAATTATGAAGAGAAGACAAATCGTCAGATCGGAAAACTTTACTCAGCTACTCCAAATCTCGGTGTACGACGATGAAGGGCTGAGTTACAAGATGCCCGACCACGTATACGCATCAAAATCAACCAAATGGTGAAGATGCTTGTAGTTGCTGCGCCGCCAACTCCGTACCGCAAACGCCTCGATCCGGTAACAGGGAGCCGAGAATCCGCCCGTAGATAGAACGAAATCATATGCATGTGACCGTGTCGATAAAGCCGCGCCATCGAAACGTCGGTTCATGGGCCGATAGCAATCCGGGATGGTCGATATCATGACACCTGTTTTGTTGGACCGTTACGTTGACACCATTGTGAGCCGCCGCTGGCTGGCCGTTGTGCTTGCTGCGGTGCTCATGCTGGCCATGACGGCGGGCGCCCGCTTCATCACTGTCACGAACGATTACCGGATTCTGTTCGGCGAAGACAATCCGCAACTGGCCGCTTTCGACGCCCTGGAGAACACCTATGCCGTATCCAACAAGGCGCTGATCGCCATCGCGCCGCGAGAGGGATCGGTGTTCACCCGGCAAGCTCTGGGCGCGGTAGAGGAGTTGACCGAAGCCGCCTGGCAAGCGCCTTATTCCAGCCGGGTCGACTCGCTCACCAACTATATCCATAGCGAGGCGTTCGGCGACGACTTGGTCGTGGAGCCGCTGGTCGAGGACGCGCAGTCACTCGATGATGGCGATCTGGAGCGAATCGAGACGATCGCCCTGAACGCCATCGACATTGCCGGGCGTCTGGTCTCCCATGACGGCCGCGTAGGCGGGCTGGCGATCAACTTCGTCCTGCCCGAGAATCCCGACGCCGCGATCTTCGAGATCAGCGATTACCTCAACGCCCTGCTGGATGAAGCCCGTGCGAGCTATCCGGATATCTCCTACCACCTGACCGGCGATGTCGTCATGCACCGCGCCTTCGCCGACGCCACACAGGACGATTTCAAGACCCTCGTGCCGATCGTGTTCTTCGTCATTGTGGTGGCCACGGGCGTTCTGCTGCGCTCGGTATTCGGCACCCTGTCCATCCTTGTCGTAATGGTGTTCGTCATCAACACCACCATGGGGTTCGCAGGCTGGATCGGCACCGTGTTCAGCCCTACCAATTCCGGTGTGCCGATCATCGTCATGGCGGTCGCCGTGGCGCATTCAGTCCACATTGTCGCGAACACTTTATTGGGCATGCGCGATGGTCTTGACAAGAATGAAGCGATTGCGGCATCGCTTCGCGGCAATGCCTGGCCGGTTTTTCTCACCACACTCACGACGGCGATCGGATTTCTCAGCCTGAACACCTCTGATTCGCCGCCTTTTCACGTTCTGGGAAATCTTGTGGCGTTCGGTGTGTCCTGCGCCTTCGTCTACTCCATGACGCTGCTGCCGGCGATACTTTCGATCCTTCCATTGCGCGGGTCGGTTGCCCGCACGGAACAACCCGCCTTCTTCGACCGATTCAGCGCCTTCGTCATCTCACGCCGCAGATTCCTTCTTTGGTCCGTCACTCTTCTGGCGGTTGTTCTGTGCCTGGGTATTCCCCGCAACGAGTTGAGCGACAACTGGACGCGGTATTTCGACGATCGTTACGAGTTCCGGCGCGATACGGACTTCATCATCGAAAACCTGACCGGTCTGAACACATTGGAATACTCACTGAACTCGGGACGTGAAGGGGGCATCACCGATCCCGCTTATCTGCGCGAAGTCGATCGTTTTGCAGCGTGGTACCGGGAACAGCCCGAGGTGACCCATGTTCAGGCATTTCCGGACATCATGAAACGCCTGAACAAAAACATGCACGGCGACGATGAGGCCTTCTACCAGTTGCCTGGCGATTCGGAACTTGCGGCGCAATATCTGTTGCTTTACGAGCTTTCGCTTCCCTTTGGCAGTGACCTCAACGACCGCATTGACGTCGCCAAATCCTCTACGCGCATGAGCGTCGTGGTGGGTGATTCCTCAGCTCGGGAACAGCGTGAGATCGATGAGCGCGCGCAGGCTTGGCTCAGCGCCAATGCTCCTCAGCTCGCCGGCCCGGCATCGGGAGTCAGCATGGTCTTTGCGCACCTCTCGCTGCGCAACATCAACAGCATGCTGCGCGGCACGATCATCGCGATGGCCCTGATCTCGTTCATCCTGATCTGGGTTTTCAAGAGTGTGCGCCTTGGCCTGATCAGTCTGCTGCCTAACTTCATTCCCGCCGCCATGAGCTTCGGCCTCTGGGGATACCTGGTTGGCCGAGTGGGCATTGCCGGCTCGGTGATGACCGTTATCGCTTTCGGGATTATCGTGGATGATACGATTCATTTCCTGAGTAAATATCTGAGTGCCCGGAGGAAGGGCCTCCCTGCGCCGGAGGCCGTGCAATCCTCCTTTCGAACCGTCGGTCAAGCCTTATGGACCACGACAGGGGTCCTGTCGGCGGGATTCCTGGTCTTTGCCGCATCGGGGTTCGAGATCAGTTGGGCTCTGGGCCTGCTGGTCTCGATCACGCTGATGTTCGCACTCGTAGCCGATTTTCTGCTTCTCCCGGCTCTATTGATAGCCATCGACCGGAGGAAACTATGATGCGCCTTTCTCCCGCACGCTCGAAGGTATTGTCTCTTGCTCCTCACCTGGCCTTGTGGGCTTGTCTCATTGCTCAGCCGCCGGCCCGCGCGGAAAGTTCTGCACCCGAGGAAACCGGGCTGAAGATCGCGCTCGAGGCCCGCGAGCGCGGAGCAGGATTCGGTAATTTCACGGCGAGCCAAGCCATGGTTCTGCGCAACAAGCAGGGGCGTGAGAGCCGGCGCCAACTCCGTCTCAAGGTGCTCGAAGTCGAGGGCGACGGCAACAAGAGCCTGTTCGTGTTCGACGAGCCGCGTGACGTCAGGGAGACAGCGCTGCTGATCCATGGCCATCGTGAAAGCGCCGACGAGCAGTGGCTGTACTTGCCGGCTTTGAAGCGCGTCAAGCGCATCAGCTCGGCCAACCGTTCAGGTTCATTCATGGGCAGCGAATTCGCTTATGAAGACATGGGTTCCCAGGAGGTCGAGAGATTCAGCTACCGCTATCTGCGTGACGAGCCTTGCGGAGATTTGACATGCACGGTCTCCGAACGTGTCCCGGTGGATGAGAGATCGGGCTACCGGCGCCAACTGGTGTGGCGCGACCGGGATGAGCTTCGCGTCTGGAAAGTAGAGTACTACGACCGAAAAGACGCGCATCTGAAGACTCTCACCTTCGGGAGCTACGAGAAGCATCTGGATCGTTACTGGTACGCCGGCGAGATGACGATGGTGAATCATCTCACTGGAAAGAGCACCGTGCTGAACTGGACGGATTTTCAGTTCCGAACCGATTTCGACGAACGCGACTTCACCCAAACCGGGCTCAGACGGGTTCGTTGATGCCCCTGGGTTTTGCTCTGCGCCGCGTGCTGAGCGGCGGCATCTGGATTCTGGCAGCGGTCTTCGTGGCCGGAGCGAGCGCCGAGATTGTCGACCGCGATTTTTCAGGGAGGTTCAGCGCCGAAAGCAGATGGTTTCCCGAAACAGGCGCTTTCCCGGGCCAGCGGTCGCTGGCGAGCGGTTTCGTAGCGGAGCCGAAACTCTACCTGGAAGATGCCGCCGGCAGAAGCTTCACGCTGACGCCGTTTTTCCGCTACGACCATTCGGACCCGCGCCGCACGCACTTCGATCTGCGGGAAGCCTATCTTCTGCTGCTCGGCGATATCGGTGATGATCAATGGGAGCTGCGCCTGGGTGTGGACCGGGTGTTCTGGGGAGTCACTGAATCGCAGCACCTGGTCGATATCGTCAACCAGATTGACTTCGTGGAACATCCGGCTGGAGAGTCCAAGCTGGGCCAGCCTATGGTCCACCTCACCTGGTCTGGAAATTGGGGAGTGGCGGAAGTATTCGGCCTGCCCTATCACCGCGCTCGCACATTTTCAGGGCTTCATGGCCGACTGCGCCTGCCACTGGTCATTGACAATGAGCATGTCGCGTACGAGAGCGCGGCCGGGGAGTGGCATTTTGACTTCGCCTCCCGCTACAGTCACAGTTTCGGGCTGCTCGATCTTGGCGTGAGCCTATTCGATGGCACCAGCCGGGAACCTTTCTTGTTTCCGGGCAGCGACGCCGGCGGCATGCCGGCTTTCACTCAATACTACGCCCAGATCCGTCAGTTCGGGCTGGACGCCCAGATGACCGTCGGCTCCTGGCTGTTCAAACTGGAGGCCATTCACCGATCCGGCGCTCGAAACCTCCTCGGTTTGGAAGAAGATTATGCCGCTACCGTTTTTGGCGGCGAATACACCTTCTATTCCGTGTTCGGCTCGGCTGCCGATGTTACCTTGCTTGGTGAATGGAATTACGATGGGCGCGGCCGGAACGCCACTCCGAACCGCTCGCCCAACACTCTCGAGAACGATCTCTTCTCCGGTACGCGCCTCGCTTTCAATGATGTCCAGAGCACGGAAATCACTGTCAGTTTCCTGACGGACTTGGGACGCGCCACGCGTGCATTGGCTTTGGAGTTCGACCGGCGCATCACGGGACAGTGGTCCATGCACTTGGAGGCCGTCTCTCTCCTCAGTGTTGACAGAGCCGATCTGCACTATGCGATGAGAGACGACAGCTTCATCGAGTTGAACCTGGTTTACAATTTCTAGCTAGCCTTGCTCACCACGCGGCGAGGTGAAGTGCGTGAGAACCGTTATCTACAGGCCGCAAGCTGCTCGTTTGGCGAGATCCTGCGAACAAGTCAAGACGCGGAAAAAAGCAACGGTCGTCAAGGCAGCTCCAGAAAAAAGGAGTAACTCCGTCTGTTTGAGACAGTTATGGGCAACATGCAGTATCCGGGTTGCCGTGTAGCCGGATGGTATATTCAAATGCGTCGAAACTGACGTAGGGAGGCGCCATGCCCGTAAATACCCCATTGCTGGACCAGGTCGAGCAGCCCAGTGACCTGCGTGCAATGTCCCCAAGCCAACTGAAAAGGCTGGCTGACGAACTCCGCGCCGAAACGATCGACGTGGTTTCCGGCACCGGAGGGCATCTGGGAGCCGGTCTCGGTGTGGTCGAGCTCACGGTTGCGCTCCATCACCTTTTCAACACCCCGGAAGACATCCTGGTCTGGGATGTCGGCCATCAGTGCTACCCGCACAAGATCCTGACCGGAAGACGCGATCAGATCCGCAAGGTACGTCAAGGAGGCGGACCCTCGGGATTTACCAAGCGTTCGGAAAGTGAATACGACCCCTTCGGCGCCGCGCACGCATCGACCTCGATTTCAGCGGCGCTTGGTTTCGCCGTCTCTCGCGACCTGCAGCGCCGCAACAATCGCGTCATCGCGGTGATCGGTGACGGCGCGCTGAGCGGTGGGATGGCTTATGAGGCGCTGAACAATGCCGGCTCGCGGGACACGCGGCTCATCGTCGTTCTGAATGACAACGACATGTCGATCGCCCCCCCCGTCGGCGCGATGAGCGCCTACCTCTCCCGGCTCATCTCGTCCGAGCGATATCGCTCGCTCCGCAACCTTGCGCTGGTCATGACCGAAAAATTTCCGGAGGCGCTCAAGAGCCGGGTTAAGCAGGCCGAGAAATACGCCCGCGGCATCGTGGTCGGCGGCACGCTTTTCGAAGAGTTGGGCTTCTACTATGTGGGGCCGATCGATGGCCACAACCTCGACCATCTTCTGCCCATCCTCAAGAACGTGCGTGATGTCGAGACTCCGGGCCCGATCCTGGTGCATGTCGTCACCCAGAAAGGCAAAGGTTATCGCCCAGCGGAGCAGTCCGCGGACAGGTTCCACGGTGTCTCCAGCTTCAACGTCGAGACCGGCACGCAGATCAAGTCAAGCCCTAAAGCACCGTCCTTTACCAAGGTCTTTGCCCGCAGCCTGATCGCGGAGGCGCGCAGGGATGACCGCATCTGCGCGATCACGGCGGCGATGCCGTCGGGAACCGGGGTCGACATGTTCGGGAAGGAATTCCCCGATCGGACTTTCGATGTCGGGATTGCCGAGCAGCACGGGGTGACTTTCGCGGCAGGGCTGGCTGCGGACGGAATGAAGCCTTTTGCGGCGATCTATTCGACATTCCTGCAACGCGCCTACGACCAGATCGTTCACGACGTCGCGATCCAAAGCCTCCCGGTTCGATTCGCCTTGGACCGGGCGGGCCTGGTGGGCGCCGACGGCCAGACTCATGCCGGCTCGTTCGACATCGCTTACCTTGGTTGCCTGCCGGGCTTCGTGCTGATGGCGGCGGCCGATGAGAGCGAGTTGGTTCACATGGTCCGGACCGCCATTGCCATCGACGACCGGCCTTGCGCACTTAGGTATCCGAGGGGCAATGGGTTCGGCATCCCATTGCCGGATCGAGGCGAGATCCTGCAGATCGGCAAGGGACGCATTCTTCGCGAGGGGAACACCATTGCCATCCTGTCCTACGGCGCCCGCTTGTACGAGGCCTTGTCAGCCGCCGATGAGCTGACCCGTCTCGGCGTATCGACGACGGTTGCCGATGCACGGTTCGCAAAACCCCTTGACGAGGACTTGGTGCGAGACTTGGCCCGGGAGCACGAGGTCCTCATCACCATCGAAGAAGGAGCGATCGGCGGATTTGGCACGCAAGTGCTGCACTTCCTGGCGCAGAACGGCCTTCTGGATCGCGGGATCAAGGTCCGTCCCATGGTGCTTCCCGATCGATTTCTCGACCATGACAAGCCGCAGCTTCAATACGAAACCGCTGGTCTGCTGTCTTGTCACATCCAGGCGACGGCGCTCGGTGCTCTGGAGCAGGTTCCCACCTGAGGAAATCCTGGCAGGGGCTCCGTTTGTTTCCATGTTGAGGCGGCCCCGCCAGTTCCTCTGACGACAAATCGAAGAGGGGTGAGGTGTCGGTCAACAGAGAGACCGTCGCCCAATCGCAGCGCCTCGAAGTGAACCGGGAAGGGACCGAAATATTAGCCTGCATTTCTCACCACGCGGCGAGGCGAAGTGCGTGAGAGGGCCGTCAGACATTTCTTCTGGAGCGAACCAGGCCTCCTCCCATGGTTTTCACGAATCACGAGACACGAAACACGAATCACGGCCTTTTATCGCGTGCTTCGGCCGTCGCGTGGTGAGAAATGCAGGTTAGAATCATAGAGAACCATGGCGCCATGGGGAGGCCGATTCCGCCGATCTGGTCCTGACAGCCGAGCCGGCTACGACCCTTCGTCGTTCGCCGATACGGAGAAGCCTATCCTGTTTGCTCGCATCAGGGTGCCGACAAATGTTCCGAGGTTCCACCGGGCCCGGAAGTCCGGGGGCCGAGGTTTGTATACTTGACGTAACTCTCAAAGTCGCATGGCGATCAAAAAGATTATCCTGGCCAATCCGCGGGGCTTTTGCGCCGGAGTTGTTCGCGCAATAGAGATCGTCGAGCGGGCGCTGGACCTTCTACCCCCTCCCATCTACGTTTTTCACGAGATTGTTCACAACCAGCACGTCGTCAAACAGCTCAGCGGTCGCGGGGTCATCTTCGTGGATCACCTGGAGGAAGTACCCGAAGACTCGATCTGCATTTTCAGCGCCCACGGCGTATCACCGTTGATTCGCGATTTGGCTCGAAAGAAGCGGTTGCACGTGATCGACGCCACCTGTCCGCTGGTTACCAAGGTCCATCTGGAAGCCATTCGCTTCACCAAGGATGGATACTCATTGGTTTTGATAGGCCACCTGGGGCACGAGGAGGTAGACGGGACCATGGGCGAAGCACCCATGCAGCTAGTCGGTTCCGTCCAGGATGTCCAAAACCTGGAAGTCCCCAATCCCGAGAAGGTCGTCTATCTGACCCAGACCACTCTGAGTCTGGACGATACTGCTGAAATCGTCGAGGCTTTGCGAACCCGTTTCCCTCACATGACGTCCCCTCCCAATGACGATATCTGCTATGCAACGCAAAATCGCCAGAATGCCGTGAAGCAATTGGCGAATCAGGTCGATCTCGTCCTGGTTGTCGGATCAAGCAACAGCTCGAACTCGCAACGGCTCAAGGAAGTCGTTCAATCGGCCGGCGTTCCCGCCTATCTCATAAACAATGAAAATGAGATCAAATCCGCATGGCTGAAACAAGCCGAGTCCGTGGGCTTGACCGCCGGCGCCTCGGCTCCGGAGGAAATCGTTCTGCGCATTGTCGACTATCTGAAAACTTCGGCGGCTGTCGAAGTAGAGGGCCTGGACCTCGAGGACGAGAATGTTCATTTCTCTATCCCACAGGAACTGGTGCAGTTGGCGGCAACGACGCCTTAGCCTGCATTTCTCACCAAGTGGCGAGGCGAAGTGGGTGAGAGGGCCGTCAGGACGAGGCGCGCGCCGCTTGGCGCGCGCAGGTGTAGTTGCCAAATCGCCTCCTTCACCTCTCGGGTCACGAAACACGATCTTTCCGGTTCACCGGCCGTCAGACATTTCTTTTGGAGCGAACCAAGCCCCCGCCCATGGTTTTCACGAATCACGAGACACGAAACACGAATCACGGCCTTTTTATCGTGTGCTTCGACCGTCGGGTGGTGAGAAATGCAGGTTAGCGATGAGATGAGTTTCATCCTCTCGCTTTTTTGTGCTGCCCTGTAGAGCGGGGTGTCAACAACTCCACAGAACCCCTCCATTTTCCTCTCGGTATCTTATTCCAAGCAGCTTTAGACCTTGCCAAAGCGTGGCCTGTGTAGCCCCAATCACAGGACGGCCCATGTCCGCTTCCAGGGCAGGGATAAGGGAGATGGTGTCAATGGCCGTATCCGGTATGACCAGCGGGTGTTTGCGGCCAGCTAACCGGTCGTGGAAACAAGCGGCCTCACTGCGCAGGTCGAGCTCATGAGATTCCACGGGACCGGGGCAGCCCAGTGTCGCCATGGCAGCCACTTCCACATTCGCTTCATGCAGAAACTTCTCCAGAGCCGCGGTCAATTCCTTCGGGTAGGGACTCAAAACGTCAACGGTGTCAGCGCCCAGGCTTCTTATCGCCGCGAGCAACGCAAGGGAGGTGCTTGTCGCCGGCAATCCGGTAGCTTCAGCCAGCCGCGCAGCCTGTCCCCGAGCCCACTCGAGTCCGCCTACAAAGCTTGCGCAAGTGCATGCCCAGGCCAGAGCGTTGCAACCGGCCTCGGCCAGCCTCGTACCGGCCTCTTGAAGAAGGTCCGCACGACCTGTGGCGAAGGCCGTGTCAGGCGTATGTGAACCTTCGCTGACCGTGACCTCGAAGACCGCGCGGGCGCCCTGGACCTCATGGCTTCGCATCCAATCGTCGTAGCGATAGACTTCGTATTCACGACTCTCGTAGGTGTTGTCGGGCCGAGCGCCCGGAATGATCACCCCGAGCATCTTTCCACGAGATGGAAAGCTCTTGGACATCGATCTATTTCCTCAGAGGGCTGTCTGCGGCGAACGGGCGTGTAGCTCAATCCTGAACAATGGGGGGTCTCACGGTCGAACAGGTCTCCAGCCGACCGTTCAGTGCGTCGCGTTTTCGGACGATGCCGCTCTCTGGGTCACCGCCATCCGCATTTTGAGCGGCCCGATGGTGTACGGAACGCTCGTCTCGCGAGGTCCGGCCAGCGTCGAACGGGAGATGAGTTCAATTTCGTATTCCCCCGGCGCAGCGGTTGTCTCGGCTTGGCAAGGCAGGCGAAATTCATTCTCCTCCGGGTTGAGATCCAGCGGCTCGCATTCGACGCCGAGCGGCAGATTCTGCGCCTCCAGATGCACAGCCGACGTGAACTCCGGCTCGCGTCTCAGCACCCCGGCCAATTCCGCCGCGCCGCCCGGCTGGATGGAGGTCACTTCGGCCGCAGGTTCAATCGAGTAGCCCTGCACGATGTCAAACCGAATCGCAGGGGAGTAGATCGTTTCTACACGGCCGTTGATCTTGACCTGGGCGCTCAGGGCCAAATCCAGCTTGGTGACCGTGGTCCGTTCGGTCGTTCGAGCGACAATCGTCCCGCGGTCTTTTCTCGCCTCTTTCTCACTCGTGCGAGTGGCAAGAATCTGCCCTCCCGTGTTGCCGGCAAAACTCACTTCCATGGGTGGTTCGACCCCGCCTTCGCGCGATTGGAAACTCCATTTCACCTCGTGCGTCATTCCAGGCCCGAGGCGGACATATCTTGGTGTCAGGACCTCGAGAACGGCCGGAAGCCGGGGACGGACGGCAGCCGGCAGTTCCAGGTCGAGCCAGGGAGCGGTGAAGGCATTCTGTCCAGGTCCGCTGATCGAAGTGATCATGCCCGGACCGCGAGCTCGACGGCGGATGACGGTGCCATCGTCGGCCACAGCCTCGCCCCATATGGACAGGTTCAGCTTTCGCATCTTGGCGCCCGGCTTGGCCGTGATGGTCAGAATGCCCTTCTGAAACTTTCTGAGAGTGCGTCTCGTATCGGATTGCTCAAGGATGAATCCACCCTCCACCATGAGGTCATCGGGGGCGTCGTGCACACTCAACTGGATCGGTTTTAAGAAGCCCCGGCGCTCGGCCGTAACGGTCACGAGGGCGCTGCCGCCCAAGGGAATGTTGACGAATGGGGTGTCGAGGGTGAGAAGAAAATCCGGCGGTTGACGCCGGGCCGTCAAGCGATAACCGTACCCGGGACCGCCTTGCCCCAGCAGGTCGCCCACTTCGACGATCAGTTCGTGCAGATCCGAGGGAATCTCCAGGGCTATCACGGGTCGGCTGTTCGGACGATACCTCGCTCGCACCACATTGGGGTGTTGCGCGCCTGTCTCGTAACCGGCCGCGGCCACCGGTCTTCCCTGGCTGTCGTAGAGCTCGAGAGTGCCGTAGAGCTCGGACGTGCCCAACTCCGCCGACTGTAATTCGATGAACCAGTTCTCGCCGGGAGAAACCGCGAGCCGATAACGGTCCTTCTCGCCTGGCTCAGCGATGCGGCCGTTAATGACCGTGTTCGGTTCCAATGCCGCGGTCCCGCCGGGCGGCCGATCGGGTTCCATGGCTTCGGGTCCGTCACTGACCAGAAAGCGCATCGGCAGGGCTCCGGGTGCGCCGGGAGCGCGCACTCCGGCAAAATCGGCCTTGGGCGGCAGGTTTGAGATGTCGGGGCGAACCTTGACCGGGGCATGCAGAGTGCCGCCGGATAGTTCCACCTCCACTTCGCCGCCCTGTTGCCAGCCAAGGGGGAATAGGGCTTCCGCGAAAGCGAACTCTCCGATCTTGAGGCGGTAGAAATTACGGTCCTGCTTGCTGAAGCGCGCCTCGTAGACCTCGATGAAGTAATCCCCGGTCTTGTCGAACACGATGTCCAGACGCGGATCGACTCCGAGCCCGGGCGCATCGTTGTTGCGCCCGATCGGACGGCCCTCGGCATCAAAAATGTGAAGAACGGGATCGAGCGCCGAGCCCGCGCGCCGAGCCTCGACCTCGAAGACCATGCGCTCGCCTGCACGGCTGCTGATTCGGAACAGGTCGCGCTCAGGGCCCTCGAGCGTGCCGTTCACGATTACGGGTGCTTCAACAGTCTGCGCGCTCTCGGGGCTGTCGTTGGCATTCTTCGTTTCGTCATCCTCCGACTCCACCTCGGCAATCTCGGGGAAGGCGCCCACGCTGAACAACAGGATGTTGGAGATTCCCTCATGAGTCTCCACCCGAACGGAATAAATCCCAACGGGAGCGTCAGGCCGGATCTCGACGAGGAAGAGCAGTTGGTCTCCGGCCATCTTGCCGCTGCTGGCCGAGGTGAGCGGCGTGAACGAACCGGGTATGTTCGAGAGGACCTTCGTCTCTTCCGTCAACCCGTAGCCTTGAAGCGCGAGCTTGACGGCGGTGCCGCGTTGACCTCCGGGAGGGTGCAGGTTGGTCAGTTCAGGACTCGCAGCTCCAGCTTGCGTAATGCTTGCGGCTGCCAACAGGACAAGCGTCCGGATCCTCATCTCGACCCTCCGGAAAGCGGTCACGCGTTCATTCTACTGTAAGTCACCGCTGTCAGACGGGATGATTCAGGCGGTTAACCTGTATTTCTCACCACGTGGCGAGGCGAAGTGCGCGAGAGGGCCGTCAGGACGAGGCGCGAGCCGCTTGGCGCGCGCAGGCGTACTTGAACCGTACGTTGAGCACGGCAAGCAAGCGCAACGAAGTCCTGGCGGTCGTATCGCGTGCTTCGACCGTCGGGTGGTGAGAAATGCAGGTTAAAACGGAGCTTGCGCGAGATATTCATGTCGTCTCTGTCGCGCGCCGCAGGCGCGTTCCCGATCATAGTCCCGAACGTCAGCCCGGAGAAAGCGTGAGAGTGCCGCTATCCCACAACCCGCCGGGAGGCTTGATAACTTGTTCCCCGATCCTCGGGTTTCACCCCTGGCTGACCTTTGGGCCGCGCCCGTGGCGCAACCGGCCCCACGGCGCCCGCCGTTGGCCGCAAGGGTGTACCCTGACCAAGCCGGAGTCCAAATCGGAAATTCCGGTGTCTTTCTCCAATTACATGTAGCCCCGCCAGCCATCGGCTTGGACTGCATTTCCCGGTTCCATTGACTCCTCCACAAAGGCCAACGAGCTTGCCAAGGAGACGTTTGCGATCGGATGCGTTCGAGTTGTCCAACCCCAGTTGCTTCGAACTTTGAACTTGGTTCAAGATAATATTAGATAGCTTTCAGACCGGGCGCTGTTGAGGCGCCCAGACGGTGTCAACGATGAACTACCAGTTGATAGTTGCTGTGCTCTTTTTATCTGGCAGCATGGTTGGAGCCGAGCATGCTGTCTCCTTCAAGCATGGCATCGGCCATGTCGAAGTCGAGATGGATGGAGAGCCCTTGACCACCTTCTATCATGGCGCCGAGTGGGATAAGCCCTTCCTGCATCCGCTTCGAACTCTTTCTGGAATCGTGGTCACTAGGGGGTTTCCAGTGGAAAAGATCGAAGGCGAAACCACCGATCATCTTTGGCATCGAGGCTTGTGGTACGGGTATGAAGACATCAATGGAGTTGATTTCTGGCGAGAACTCGGTGAGGACAAAACCGGACGCATCGTGTCGCGGTCTAGTCCAACAACAACGACCAACCGCCACAGCGGCACCCTGAGCGCTGATTTGCTGCTGATCACACCGAAGCGCAAAGTACTCGGCACGCTAAGAGAAGAATTCACATTTTACGCGTCTGGGGACAACTTCTTTATCGATGCGCGCGTGACCCTATCCGCTGACCGCGGTGTGTCGCTGAAGATGGGGGATGCAGAAGATGGAGGGTTTGCTCTCCGGTTGGCCGACTGGTTTCGCCAAGACAGAGGCGCCATACTCTTGAACTCTAATGGTCTTGTCGGCACTGAAAACATCTGGGGAAAACGGGCGCGGTGGGTCGACTACTCCACTACGCTGAAACGACAGAATGTGGGAGTTGCTATGTTCGACCACCCCCACAATCCGCAACATCCCACGTACTGGCATGCTCGGGGCCGTGGCTCCTGTGTGGCTAACCCATTTGGCGCCCGTGCCTTCCTCGGAGACAAGTCTCAGGACGGCAGCATGACGATTCCCCCAGGGAGCCGCCTGCAACTTCGCTATCGGGTGGTCGTTCATCCCGGCGACGCGAGGGAGGCCGATCTGGAAAGACTCTATACGGATTACGTAGAGGGAAGATGAGACCTGATGTGGTAGAGGCGGGCCGGCCGATCACAGCGACGAATTCTTCGCAGCCGAAGCTCCACTCTCTCCTGTGGCGCCATGAACCGCTCCTCCCGGACAGCACACGCGCCCAGCTCTCGGCCGTCGGCATTTCGACGCTGTTTCTGTAGCAACACGTAGTATTATGAGGCGGGCGGTAGTTCTTGTTTCTGAGAGGTACGCAATCCGGTTACACCCGCCCAAGCTGATAGCGGCGTTTACAGTTCAGAAAAACTTGGGACGTGTTCGAGCCCGATATGCGTTCCCCAATCAATAATTCAAGAAGAAGATCGGTCATCCGGATCAGCATGCTGTTCGGTTGCATCGCGGCCGGAGGTGCGCTGATGGCTCAGCTCACCGAGCTGCCGCCGGCGGCAAACAGACGTGTGGACTTTTCCGTCGATGTAGAGCCGATATTGGTGAACCGCTGTAGTGTCTGCCACGGCGCCGAAAAGCAGATGAATGGATTGCGCTTGGATCGGCGCGAGGACGCTCTACGCGGGAGCCACTCCGGGGCTGTGATCCTTCCAGGTAACAGCACAGAGAGCAAACTGATCCACATGGTCGCCAACGTCAAGAAAGGTATGGTCATGCCCCCCGTCGGGGAACGGCTGACCGCAGACGAAGTCGGAATACTGCGCGCGTGGATCGATCAAGGAGCGGACTGGCCGCTGGCTGCTGCATCAGCCGAACCTTCAGCCGGCAGGCCTGCGTTCACGCATTGGGCTGTTCAGCCGCTGCGACGGCCAAGAGTGCCTCCCGTCCGCAACTCCGCCTGGGTTAAGAACCCCACTGACAATTTCATCCTCGCGAAGCTGGAGGCTGAGGGCGTTGAACCGTCACCGGAAGCCGAGCAACGCACGCTGGTTCGGCGCCTCAGCCTGGACTTGATCGGGCTGCCTCCCTCGCCGCAAGAAGTCGCCGAGTTTCTGGCCGACGATCATCCCAATGCCTATGAGCGGCTCGTGGATCGACTGCTGAAGTCGCCGCATTATGGGGAAAAGTGGGCGATGCACTGGTTGGACCTCGCTCGCTACGCCGACAGCGACGGCTACGAATCCGATCGCATCCGTCCCCACGCTTGGCGGTACCGGCACTGGGTGATCAAGGCGCTTAATCAAGATATGCCCTTCGACCAGTTCACGGTTGCACAGATTTCAGGCGATCTTCTCCCTGGTGCAACGGTCGAACAGCACGTCGCCGCCGGCTTCCACCGAAATACACTCAAAAACCGTGAAGGAGGCACCAAGCTTGAACAGTTCCGTTTTGAAGAGACAGTGGACCGGACCAACACCGTGGGCACGGTTTGGCTCGGTCTGACAGTGGGCTGTTCACAGTGTCACGATCACAAGTACGATCCCCTCACTCAGAAGGAGTACTATCAGCTCTTTGCTTTCTTCAACAACATTGAAGAAATCACTGTTGACGCACCACTCCCGGGGGAGATGGGTCCGTATCTCGCAGCACTGCCGGAGTATCGTAGGAAGCGAGAGGCATTGTTGGCAGAGTATCTCGTACCGAAGCTACAGCCTCCGTGGGAGCAAAAGATGATCCTGGCCGCGGCCAATCCCGGCAAATGGACGGACTGGGACCACGCCTATGACGCCTTCCAGAAGTATCTGGACCGATCGGACAAGATCGTGCGCATGGACCCGAGCGAGCGGTCCCAAAGAGATCAAGATGCATTAACAGACCATTTCGTCGCTAATTACCATCGGGTAATTACCCGCGAGCAACAAGAAGAACTCAATTACAAAGAGCTTCGGAAGAAACTCCAGGAGATCAAGGACGACTTTCCGGTGGTGAGCCAAGCTCTTACTGTCGCCGAAGACTCGGACGCTCGTAACACTCATATTCATATACGAGGTGATTGGCGTAATAAGGGAATCCCGGTGGAGCCGAAGACACCTTCATTTCTTCCTGCAATGGCTGACGATCCCAACCCGTCAAGGCTGACGCTTGCCCGATGGCTCATCTCCCCGGACAATCCTCTGACAGTCCGGGTGACGGTCAATCGCATCTGGCAGGAGTATTTTGGAACCGGGCTGGTCAAGACGTCGGAAGACTTCGGTGTTCAAGGTGAGGAACCCTCTCATCCCGAGCTTCTGGACTGGCTAGCCGCTTCGTTTATCGAACGCGGCTGGAGCATGAAGCAGATGCACAAATTGATCGTGATGTCTGCGACCTACCGCCAATCGTCGAAAGCGAGGCCCGAGCTGGATTCTCGGGATCCGAACAACTCCTTACTGGCCCGTCAATCCCGGCTGCGACTGCCGGCCGAGCTCATTCGCGATGCAGCGCTCTCGGTCAGTGGGCTTCTGCACCCAGCCATTGGCGGCAGGAGCATCCAACCTCCTCGACCCGATACGGGAGCCAAACTGGCTATCTCGTTCCGTTGGCAGGAGAGTCAAGGTAAAGATCGCTATCGACGAGGCCTTTATGTTCTCCGAAAACGAACGGCGCCCTACCCTCAACTCATGAATTTTGACGCCCCGGAGAGCAATGTAACCGTGTGCCGCCGCGACCGTTCCAACACTCCGCTGCAGTCGCTCAATTTGCTGAATGACCCCGTGTTTATGGAAACCGCCCGAGCTTTAGCGGTCCGGGTGCTGCGTGAATCCGATCACGGCTTTCAAGAGCGGCTGCGCTATGCCTTCGAACTTTGCTTGACTCGGGAACCGGAACCGGACGAAGTGGAGGCCCTGCTGGACTACTACACCAGAAAAATACGGATCTTGGAAGAGGAACCGGAGTCGGTTGAGGAGCTTTTGCCACTGAATCTGGCCAGCATGAGTCAGGTGCAGGGAGCGGCTTGGGTCGGGCTGGGCAGCGTCCTGCTAAACCTGGACGAATTCATCACAAGGGAGTAGGTGAACCATGCGATTGGAGGATTTTGAGCGGATCCAGTCGCGTCGCCGCTTCTTTCGCTATTGCGCCGGCGGTTTGGAAACGATCGCACTGGGGCACCTTCTGTCCCTTGAAGGACGGTCAGCCAGCGGAGCGTTGCCCCAAGTAAACCCTTTAGCTCCCAAGCCTGCACACTTTGGACCAAAAGCTAGAAATGTGATCTTCTTGTTGATGGCGGGTGGTCCCAGCCAGATCGACTTGTACGACCCGAAACCGGATCTCCAGAGATGGCACGGCAAGCCCTTGCCGGAGTCATTGACCGCAAATCTTGAACTGGCTTTTATCAAGCCGACCGCCAAAGTTCTCGGGTGTCCCCGGAAGTTCAAGCCTTTTGGGAAGAGCGGAATTGAGTTCTCGGACTTTCTTCCGCACACGGCCTCCTGCGGAGACGATATTTGCCTGATCCGGTCCATGTACACCGAGGCCTTCAATCACCATCCAGGTCAGGCTCTACTGACAAGCGGCGTCACACAGTTGGGTCGACCCACGATTGGCGCCTGGGTGACATATGGGCTGGGCAGCGAGTCACAGAACCTTCCCGCGTTCGTCGTGTTGACATCGGGGAGTGGTGCTAGCGGAGGAAGCAACAATTGGTCCAGCGGCTTCCTGCCTTCGACTTACGCTGGCGTAGCATTCGGGCAGAAGGATGAGCCCATCCAGTACCTTTCCAATCCCGCGGGGATAACGCGAAAGGGACAGCGCGCACGCCTCAACGGGATTCGCAGGCTGAACGAGCTCAGATATCGCGAGGTGGGAGATCTTGCAATCGCCTCGCGCATCTACTCCTATGAGCTGGCATTCAGAATGCAAGCTGCGGCGCCTGACCTGTTGGACTTTTCCGACGAGCCGGCGGCTCTTCTTGAAATCTATGGGGTCAACAAAGAACCCACTCATCCCTACGCCACAAATTGTGTCTTGGCGAGACGAATGGTGGAACGCGGTGTTCGATTCGTGATGCTTGTGCACTCAAGTTGGGACGATCACAAAGAAATCAACACTCGACACAAAAAGAACTGCGACATAACCGATCGCCCGATCGGCGCCCTGCTGAAAGACCTCAAACAACGCGGATTGCTGGACACGACGCTGGTCGTCTGGGCTGGAGAATTTGGTCGCACGCCGATGGGGGAAGTCGAGCGGTTCGAGATGGAGCCGGGCCGCGACCACCATCCGAACTGTTTCAGCATCTGGATGGCCGGCGGCGGCATCAAGGGCGGACAAGTCGTTGGAAAGACCGATGATTTCGGCCTTGACGTTGTAGAAGATCCGGTCCACGTGCATGATCTGCAAGCCACAATGCTGCACTGCCTCGGGCTGGAGCACACCCACCTGACCTACCGCCACATGGGGCGCGACTTCCGTCTAACCGACATCGGTGGTCATGTGGTAAAGAAAGCCCTTGCTTGACACTGTCCAGCTTTTTGACTGCTTCTTTGGTCGTTCGGGAAGCTAAATGGAGTCCGCAGGCGACAAAGATAGGGGAGGTTTAGACCCCTAAGGCGCAATCAGCTTGAGAAAAGCCGGGTTAAACATATCCGATGGGGATTTCATAGGGAACTTGCGCAACGATTTAACAGCCCAAAGACATGTTGATCGAGGTTGCCGTTTATGTCGTAGTAGTGATCGGGGGGCTACTGCCTCTTGCTGTCAGGGTCCGTCATTCGCGCCTTTTGCTGGCAAGCACTGCCGGCGGTCTGCTTCTGTTGGCAGGCATAGGCCTCGCGTGGTGGCCCCGTGGAGGCAGTCTTCCACCCACCGAACGGCGCCCCTTGCAGGTGCGAGAAGGCTCGGTTTCCTCGGAACGAGGGTTCGTTTCCTCCAACGCCTGCCGTTCGTGCCACCCTCGTCAGTACGCTACTTGGCGCGGGAGCTTTCATCGGACGATGACTCAGGTGGTCACGCCCGACACAGTGATCGCCGACTTCAGCAACGTGGAACTCGAGCACGTCTCTCCCGGCGCTCCCGACAGCCGTTATGTATTGCAGCGTCGTGGAGACGAATTCTGGGTCCAGTTGCCACAGCTTGGCTTGCAAAGCGATCCGCAACCGGCTGAGGACCCGAATCCCGGGGAGGATACACTGCCAG
Organism: Bryobacterales bacterium; assembly: GCA_965204095.1. Classification (GTDB taxonomy): domain Bacteria; phylum Acidobacteriota; class Terriglobia; order Bryobacterales; family UBA6623; genus JAPPLB01. Next base: position 1,356,033 of record OZ241991.1, read on the forward strand.
TCAGCCGCCAAATCGTCATGTCCACTGGTCTTCATCACTATCAGCTCTACTGGTACCCCAGTGGTTCCGGACGCGAGCTATACATGGTGCCCTTTGTTTTCTTGACAGACGAGCGACGGTGGGTTCCCAGGAGATCGGTTTTTTTGACTCCTCCGAACGCTCCCGAGCCGCAGCAGGTGTGGAATACGAGTTGTCTGCCGTGTCACACGACGGATGGCCATCCCGGATACCCCAAGAAACGGATCCAGCTCGATGAAGCTGCGCCCAACACCCATGTGGTCGAGGTAGGTATTGGCTGCGAAGCCTGCCACGGCCAGGGTGAAGAGCACGTTCGAGTCAACCGCAGCCCCTTGCGGCGTTACGCTTACCATCACGGAAACCGGCCGGACTCGACGATCATTCAGCCGGAACGAGTCGACGCCAGGACTTCTTCACAGATTTGCGGTCAATGCCACTCCGTCAATAACCCCTACACGAGGGTGGATCTTGTCGAATGGTTGACCGAAGGGCCGAGGTACCGTGCCGGTGACGACCTTGAGGAGTCACGCTATGTCCTGAGCCGGAGCATCCTATCCCAAACTCCGTTCCCCGAGACCCTTCAGCAGTTGCTGGAGGAGCGTCCTTCCGCGTTGAACCAGTGGTTCTGGGTGGACGGCATGATCCGGGTCACCGGCCGCGAATATAACGGCCTGATCGAGTCCCCTTGTTACCGGGGTGGAGAGTTCTCTTGTCTGTCCTGCCATTCGATGCATGAAAGCGACCCCGACGATCAGCTTGCGGCGGGGATGGAGGGCGATCAGGCCTGCCTGCAATGTCATGACTCTTACTCCGCAGGGGTGATGGAGCACACTCATCACCGCGTAGAATCCAGCGGAAGCCGCTGCTACAACTGCCATATGCCCCACACCACCTACGGGCTGCTCAAGGCTTCTCGCAGCCACACGATCGACACTCCGTCGGTAGCAGCCAGCGTTCAGACTGGCCGCCCGAATGCGTGCAATTCTTGCCACTTGGACAAAACCTTGCACTGGACCGCGACCTATCTCAGGCGGTGGTATGGCGCTCCCGCCGTCGAACTCCCGGAGGAAGAGCGCACAATCGCCGCTTCTCTGCTTTGGCTGCTTCGCGGCGATGCAGGCCAGCGTGCACTCACAGCCTGGAGCATGGGCTGGGAGGCGGCGCAGCGGGCCTCGGGAAATGGTTGGCTCGCACCCTTCCTGGCACAGACGCTGAACGATCCCTATGACGTGGTTCGCTACATTAGCGCCCGCTCCCTGCGCCGCCTTCCGGGCTACGGCGACTTTTCCTACGATTTTGTCGGGCCTCTGGAAGATCGTACTCATGCCAGGGAACGTGCTCTGGACATCTGGAGGAAAAACGGCGGCCGCAACCTCGACCGAACCGGTTCGGCGATGCTGATCGGTATGAACGGCACTTTACATCGGCAGGAAATCGATTCTCTTCTGCGGCGACGCGACGATCGCCCCATGGGTCTGGCGGAATGATCCCAGCAGAATGAAGAAGATAAGGTCTCCACAAAATCGGACGGATCACGCTGGTTACGACTGCTCTCGGTTGCACTTGCGATTCGGGTGGTGGTCACTGCTGGTGTTCTTGACCCTGGGCTTCGTGCTAGAGAGCCTGCACGCCATGAAAGTCGGCTGGTATCTCTCCGTCGCCAACGAGACACGCAGACTGATGTGGACGCTGGCGCATGCGCATGGAACCCTGATCGCGCTGGTCAATGTGGCGTTTGGCCTCACCGTTCAGCTCCGGCCGACGGGAGGGAGACAATACGATCGGGCTTCGCGCTTCCTCTTGGCAGCAAGCATTCTGTTGCCGATGGGATTCTTCCTGGGCGGGATCTTCGTTCATGGAGGTGACCCAGGCTTGGGGTCTCTGCTGGTTCCGGTTGGCGCCATTTCACTCTTTATCGCGGTTTACCTGATTGCCCGGAGCGCTGGGTCACAGACGGCCCAGCCGGTCTCGGGAAAAGGTTTGACGACGAAAGAAACGCTTCGAAGCAAGTCGCGACGCTGACGCGAAATCCTCCGTTGTTATCAACCGGCATGCAATATGCAAACCTGGCGCCCGAACTCTGCTGGTCTGGAAGACGAAACCGGCTTAGCCTGCATTTCTCACCACGTGGCGAGGCGAAGTGCGTGAGAGGGCCGTCAGGACGAGGCGCGCGCCGCTTGGCGCGCGCAGGCGTACTTGAACAGTACGTTGAGCACGGCAAGCAAGCGCAACGAAGTCCTGGCGGTCGTATCGCGTGCTTCGACCGTCAGGTGGTGAGAAATGCAGGCTAGCGATCAAACCCCTCGATGAGCGCCCCGCAGTTGTTCTCGGAGAAACTTGAGGTCCCGAGCCGCAGCTACGAGGCTGTTGTCAAATCGCTCCACCTTCGTCTTGCCGCCTGGGTCGTATTCGATGTGCAGACTCAGCGGCCCTGGAAACCTGGTTTTTAGCAGCAGTGGGATGTACTCTGCGAAGGGGACCATCCCTTCCCCCAGGGGGACCCAGCGGGTCCTCCATTTACCCTTGACTTTTTCCCAGACGAAATCCTTGATGGCCACCATCGTGACCCGGTTGCGTATCCGTCGGAAGCCGATATTCCATCCGTTCTTGCCGCCTTCGATGGTGGCGTGCGCGATGTCGAAGAAAATGCCGAGCCATTTTCTGTCGTGGCGCTCTACTAGGTCGAAGCAGTCCCACAGGGTTCCTCCGACAATCGGCCCGGAATGATTGTGGAAACCAGCATGAATACCGAGACTCTTGCCCAGCCTGACCAGCCCCTCCAGGTCCTTTCGCGCCCGCGCTCGCCGTTCTCGCCAATGATCCATGTCCTCGTAACTCATGTAGCCGACCTTGTAGTACTTGATCCCGACTTGGGAAGCGACTTCGAGAACATCACGGGCCTCCGCAGCGGTCGTGAGGCTCGTTGTGATCATTGGGATCGTGAGACCGTGATCTTTGAAGATTGCCGCAGCTTTGGGGAGGTCTTCGGTGACCCGTTCCGCCGTCATCAGACCGCCGCGACGAACTGTTAGATCCGGACCGGAGACTCCGAGTTGTTCGAGCATCCTCGCAACCTCTTTGTAAGAAAAACCGCTCGCACCGTCCAGATGATCCGTGAACAGGCAAATCCGCTTTTCGAGGGGCGTTTGGCCTGACGCCATAGTTGCGGCCCCTGCCATCCCACCAAGTAGAAATTCTCTGCGTTTCATATCGTTAGACACGATCCTTTAAGCCAGCAAGATCTCACAGATCATCTGACACCTGGCCATGCCGCCTCAAGATGGAATGGGAATACTCTCTGCAAGCTGCTGGACAGGCCGGAGTTCTGTGCCACCGCGCATTCACACGCCCTTCGGGCTTGACCAGTGTTGACGGTATTCCCGCCTGACATGCCGGGCGGCGTCGGGATCGCCTACGGGACTTTCGGTGTCAGGATCGAAACGCAGGTTCCGCCCCGTCCGCGTCACGATGTTGCCCAAATGGCACAGCACTGTCGATATGTGACCGATCTCTATGTCGGCGTTTGGCCGCTTGCGGCTCCGGATGCAATCGATGAAGTTGCGCGCGTGGGTGTTGTGGTCCGGGCTGGGCTCCTGCTCGCTGTGGATCAGCTCGCCCTGGCCGTCAAGAACCTTGAACGCGTGATGGCCTCCCTGCCAGCGGCCGATGATCGCCATTCCGTCGGTACCATACACGGCCACGGTGTTCTCCGACCCTTGCTCTCGATAGCTGCACCACAGGCGCTGTTCGAAGTGGATCGCCTTTTTATCGTAGTTGTAGGTGATGTGCATGGTATCGGGCGTCTGTTGGTCGTCGTCGAAATAGATCTTTCGTCCCATGCCGGAAACTTCGTTCGGATAGCCGATATCCAGAGCCCAGCGCGCAATATCGAGCCAGTGGACACCATCGTTGCCGATATCACCACAGCCATAATGCCAGTGCCAATTGACCGTGCCGTGGAAACGGTTGCGGTTAAAGGGCTTGATCGGCAACGGCCCGGTCCAGGTGTCATAGTCGACCCCTTCGGGAACCGGCTCGTCGGGAAGGTGTCCGATGTTTCTTCTCTTTTGGACGTTCCAGACCCTCGCCATCAGGACCGTGCCCAGTTTGCCCGACTGCACGTATTCGATAAACTTCCGTGTCAACGGCCGGCTGCGCCCCTGCGTTCCCAATTGAACGACTCGCTTGTTGCCCCGAGCGGCCTCGACCATAAGGCGTCCTTCGCGGATATTGTGTGAGGCGGGCTTTTCGACATAGACGTCTTTACCAGCATCGCAGGCAAGAATCGTGCCCGGGGCGTGCCAATGGATCGGCGTGGACATGACGACCGCGTCGATCGAAGGATCATCCAAAACCTTTCGTATATCACCAAAAAGCTTCGGTTGCTTGCCTTTCAGGTCTTCCACGATCTTCATGGCGGGTCCAACGACGTTCTGGTCGACGTCGCAGACAGAGGGGATGTTCACGTCGGGCAAGGCGCCAAACCATCGGGCCATGGTGCGCCCGCGCCCGCGCAGGCCCATGATGGCGATATTGACTTTTTCGCTGGCAGCCACCGCAGAACTCTTCACAGCGGCGCCTGCCAAAGTCCCTGCTACAAAAGAACGTCTGGTCATGATCTTCCTCCTATCATTGCTGACTTCGGCTGCAAGCGAGGCCAGTCTCTCTTTGGGAACCCCAGTAGCTCTTCCCGGTCAATCCGTTTCCGACGAGCAAGGATGGCTGAGCTTGGCTTTTTCGTCGCACCAGCGAGGAACGGTAGATCTCTTTCTGTGGTCGGCATTGGGGAGATAGAACCGCGGATGAGCAAAGTGCTGCTGTTGCTGCTCATCCGTGGCTGGTTTGACTAAAAGCTGAGCCGGGCGCTTATTTGCACCAGGCGGGAATCGCGAGTACTGGTGATCTGTCCGAAGTTGCCCCGTCGAATCCTGTTGGATATACCGGAGAAGTTGGTGCGATTCAGGGAGTTGAACATATCGCCGCGGATCTGCAGCCTGACACTCTCGCTCAGGTACAGATTCTTGGACAAAGCGAGATCGAGGGTCCAAAAGCCAAATCCGCGAAGTGCATTGCGGCCGATGTTGCCGGGCCGCAGGGTCGCACCGCTGAGATCGCCCACGGGCACCATGGCGAAAGCGCTCGGGTTGATATATTGCAAGTCCCTCTTATACGAGCTGGAGCTGAGCGTAGCCGGCCCACCGATATAGTCCGGCCGGCTGGAAGCCCGTGCTGAACTTTGGACGACATTGAGAGGGAGCCCCGTCTGCGCCGTCAAGATGCCGCCAAACTGCCACCCTCCCAAAAGGAGACGCTGCGCTCGGTTGGCGCCCGCCTTTCCAAAGGGCAGTTCGTAAAGAAAGTTGGAAACGAATCGGTGGCGGATGTCGTACAGTGACGGCCCCTTCTCTATCCTTCGGTTGTAGTTATCCTGCGGCAGGTCGGCGCTGAGAAGATCACCGCTGCCATGCGACATACTCCTCGCCCAGGTGTAGTACATGTTGAAACTGAGGTTGTCCGCAAAGCGCTTCCGCAACTCCGTCTGCCACGAGTGATAGTAGCTCGACCCCGTCGCGTCGTAGTGGCTGAAGGAACCATACCCGTCGAGTTGGCGCAGACCCGTCACCGGGTCCACCTGGTTGCTCAGGATGCGGCCGACCAACTTGACCCCGTGGTTGCCGACGTAGCTTGTTTCCAGAACGAGCGTGTCCGTCAACTGCCTTTGGACGCTCAGTGTCCACTGCAGGCTGTACGGGTTCGGATTATTGGGGTCGATGGTTGCGCCGCTGATTCGCCCCAATGCCCTCACCAGTGGTTTCGCCTCATCGTTCGACGTCGGGTACTTGATCCCGAATCGCTGAATTTCCAGGGTGCTGAACCTCTCCCGGAAAGGCTCGTAGACATCGTTCGAGACGATCAGAACCGGGCCGCCGAAGATGGAATGCGTGCTGTGAAAGATGCCGGTTCCGCCCCGCACGACGGTCTTCGCATTGTCGTCCAGCGTCCAGGCAAAACCCAGCCGCGGGGAAAAGTTGTTAAAGTCTGCCTCGTACATGCTGTCGGGGTCCCTTAACGGTCCGAGCCCGAAGAGTCCGGGCAGGCTGTCACGATTGAAGACGCGGTCGTCTCTTTCGTGTGGCACCGACCAGTAATCGTGGCGCACTCCCAGATTCAACATGAAGTTCCGACTGACCTTGAAGTCGTCCTGGAAGAAAAAGCTCGTCTGAAACATGAAGATCCGGTAGGCGGCTTGCCCGAAGGTATACGTAATCCGTTCGGGCTCGTTGGCGAGCAACTTTTCCTTGTTGGCAAATGAAACGACAGGAACTTCCTCGTTCAGGCGTCCAGCGAAACGGTTGATGAAGCTCCCCCCGAACTTGATGGAATGGCGGCCCCTCGTCATGGCCACGGTCTCTTCGAAGGTCTTCGTGGAGCCCTCCTTGAAGTGAACTTCGCCGCAGGTTCCAAACCCGACGCCGGTCACGCAAGGGGTTTCGTTGAGGTCATAGATCCCATCGAGGCGCGGGGTGTCGTTGAAGTTGTAGCCGAACGTCGTTTCCGAGGTCCAAGTGGGCTTCGCGTGGGTAACGCGAATCGTCACCGCTTCCGAGCGCCCCGACCATTCCCTGAAGTTATGTGGGCCTACCCCAGGGCCTCGGGGAATGGTTCGCGAGGGTCGCAGCCGCGAGTACCGGCCACTGACAAAGGTGTCGTTTCGGAAGTTCCAGTCCCAACGAGTAAAGACGTGGTTGTCCACGGCCGACTCGCTCTGCGCCCCCCGGAAAGTACCTATGTCTGCATCGGGTCCGTGTGGTTCCGTGGGGAGACCGAAAAGGCCCAGGTAAGCCTCCAGCTCCGGCGATGGGATGGCCGCCATCATTTCCTCCCGGAACTTCGGGGTTGGCACGGGACCGACCACGGACCGGAATGACTTCAATCGATACCCGTCATAGAGGCCGAAGGCGAACAGCTTGTTTTTGATGATGGGACCGCCCACCGAGCCGCCAAATTGGTTGTAAACCAGGGGTGGCTTGCCGGCTACGAAGAAATTGCGGGCACTGAGATTTTCCGTCTGGTTCTGTTCGAACACCGACCCGTGGATCTCGTTTGACCCGCGCTTGGTGGTGAGATTGACGTTGCCCGACATCGAACCGATCTCCGCCGAGGTGATTCCCTTCGCGACATTGACCTCCTCGATGGCGTCCAGGCTGATCGCCTTGATGAAGAGGAAGTTCTGATACATGGTCACTGAGGGAAATTCCGAGTCCATTTCGTTGTCGGTGCCGTCTACGGTAAGCCGAAACCCCGCCGCCGGCAAGGCGTTCATCGTGACCGTGCCGGAGCCTGTCACGGTCGCACCGTTGTTCAGGTTGAGCAATTGGCTCCAGTCCCGCCGGTATGACGGCAATTCCTTGACCTGGGTCTCATTAAGGTCCTTCCGTTGCTCGGCGTTGACCGTGCTGATCAAGACATTCTCGGCCGTTACCTCGACCGTCTCGGTAACAGCCCCCACCTGAAGGCTGAAGCTTCGGCGGACCCTCTGCCCCGCGATCAGGCTTAAACCGGTTTGCCTCAGCGGGCTGAAGCCGGGAGCCTCAATGGTAATCGCGTATTCTCCTCCCGGCAACGAGCTGAAGGTGAACTCGCCAACGGCACTCGACGTCGCAGACAGACTCACGCCGGTAAGATCATTGCTCAACGTTACCGTCGCTTCCCCGATGGCAGCGTTCGAAGAGTCGAGCACAGTGCCGTACAGGATCGCCGTTGCCACTTGGGCGTGCACTGCACTGCCGAGCAGGAGCGCACAAACTATCGTGATCGTTGTGGTGAGAAGTAAACTCGTTCGATTCATGGACCCTCCTTATGTCGTGCTACCGTTTTCTAAGGTGTGCAAAGCAAGTCAACCGGCCACCTGACGCACGAATCGCCCGTCCCCTGTGGTGGGTGAGAACTGGTCCTCGTACCGCAACGCTAGCCTGCATTTCTCACCACGAGGCGAGGTGAAGTGCGTGAGAGGGCCGTCAGGACGAGGCGCGAGCCGCTTGGCGCGCGCAGGCGTACTTGACAGTACGTCGAGCACGGCAAGCAAGCGCAACGAAGTCCTGGCGGTCCTATCGCGTGCTTCGACCGTCGGGTGGTGAGAAATGCAGGCTAGTGAATGTCTTTTACGTTGTGGATCTTCCGGGTTCTTGGCGGGCGCCTGCGTGCGAGCGCGCTGAAATCCCCATTTCCTCCCCCCGAATGATTGCAGGTCGATCCTCGCCGTCAACGGTCCGCTTCGTCGCGTCGAGGGCGCGCCATTGACTGCTCCGGACCGACCGGAAACAACGAACTGGTGTGAGGGAAAAGGGATGAACCGACAGGCAGGTTGGTCACGGGTAGCGCGATCAAGCATGAACTGGCTTTTTGGTCGCCAGCACTCTTCAATCGCCCTTCGGAGTCCGCTCAGCACTGAGGCCTCCGCCACCCGCGATATTTCGGTCTAAGCTAACCGCACCATCAAATTATCGAAATGTCAAGTAGATATTTGAAATATTTTCAACAGACAACAAAAACGTCCCTTTGGGGGCGGCAGGAAGGGGGGAACCTCTCGTTGCGATTCGAGTCCTGCTCACTCCTGGCGGGGGTTTTCCGCCCTTCCCATCCGGCCCGTCATTTCCACCGCCCGTTTTCAACTGGTCGCCGCGCGTTGTTCCGACAGCAGCGGCCGGCGCCAGGATGATTTGACGACGGCTTGTACGGCCGTGGAGCGATTCGTGGTTGCGGCTTGGGACGCGCTTTCAGCGGCGGCGGGAGGGTCTCGTCAAAGGGCGCCGTCGATCGCTGGAAACGCACCCGCAACTCGCCGCCCCGGGTGTGCTCAAGGGTCTCCCTTGTCAGAAGGATGCTCTTGCCGATGCTCTAACCTGCATTTCTCACCACGCGGCGAGGCGAAGTGCGTGAGAGGGCCGTCAGGACGAGGCGCGCGCCGCTTGGCGCGCGCAGGCGTACTTGAACCGTACGTTGAGCACGGCAAGCAAGCGCAACGAAGTCATGGCGGTCGTATCGCGTGCTTCGACCGTCGGGTGGTGAGAAATGCAGGCTAAGCCGGGGCTGCATCGCTCCCCTCATCAGATACAATCGGGCCATGGCGTTCACGAATGGACTCATCCATCCCGAGAACACGGCCTTGGTTGTCGTCGACTTGCAGGAGAAGCTGACGCCTGCCATTAGCGGGATCAACGGTGTGCTCGCCAACACGAAAAAGCTTCTTCACTTGGCGAAGATCCTTACTCTGAAGACCTTGGTTACGACGCAATACCGGAAGGGGCTTGGCGATACGGTATCGGAGATCGCCCAGCTTTTCGAGACAGAACCCATTGACAAGATCTGCTTCGGCTGCCTTGGAGACGATATCTTCGAGCGGCAACTGAACGCTGCTTTGCCGAACGGAGGAGCAGTCGTTCTTTGCGGCATCGAAGCACACATTTGTGTCAACCAGACTGCTCTCGGGGCGCTTGCCAAAGGCTACGGCGTACACGTTGTGGCGGACGCCGTCGGCTCGCGTACGGCAGAGAACCGGCAGATCGGCATCCAACGCATGCGCGACGCGGGCGCGGTGGTCTCCTCCACCGAGATGGCGATTTACGAGTTGTTGGGCGACAGCCGCCGTCCTGAGTTCAAACAGATGCTGCCTTATCTCAAGCAGGCCGCGGGAAAGCCGGACGGGCACTAGCCTGCATTTCTCACCACGTGGCGAGGCGAAGTGCGTGAGAGGGCCGTCAGGATGAGGCGCGCGCCGCTTGGCGCGCGCAGGCATACTTGAACAGTACGTTGAGCACGGCAAGCAAGCGCAACGAAGTCCTGGCGGTCGTATGGCGTGCTTCGGCCGTCGGGTGGTGAGAAATGCAGGTTAGTAGGCGTCGCTTCAACGGTCTCGCAAGGTTGACGGCGCAAGCAGGTGGATGGCCTCGGTTCTATTCGCCCCCCCCCCCCGACCTGTTGACAAACATGTGTCCGTGATTTAGTAATAGCGTTCAGAATGTCGGACACGGAAAGGCCTGACAAGCCGCACGCCACCATGGTTGCCCGCGCTCTCCGGATCATGGAGACACTGGACAGTTCCCGGCGCGGCTTGAACATTTCCGAGATCAGCCGCAAGCTGGGCATCCCCAAGAGCAGCACGCACGTCATCATTCTCACTCTCGAAGAGCTTGACTATGTGAACAAGGCGCCGTCGACGCGCCGCTACTCGCTCGGATTGAAGGCCTACGGACTCGGCCAAAGGATGATGAAGTCGTTCTCGATGGCCGAGGTCGCGCGGCCGGTGATGCAGAAACTCGTGGATAGCACCGACCTGACGAGCCACCTCGCTGTGCTCGACAAAGGTCAGGCAGTATGCATTCAAAAGGTCGAGCCGCCCAGTTTGATCCAGTTCGACACCAGGATCGGTCGCAGAATGGATCTTCATTGCAGCGGCGTCGGAAAGGTGATTCTCGCCCACAGCGGGGACGATCTGCTGCAGGATTTCCTATCCAAGAAGGTCTTTATTCGGCACACGCGCAAGACGATCAGTTCGTCGCAAGCCCTGGAGCGGGAAACCATGAAGATTCGCCGGCAGCGATACGCGCTGGATGATCAGGAAGAGGAGTTGGAAGTCCGCTGTGTGGCCGTTCCGGTCTTCAACCGGCTTCACGAGTTCTCCGGAGCCCTCAGCGTTACCGGAACGACAGGTCAAATCCCAATCAGCCGCATCAAGTCTCTCGTCAAGGTTCTCAAGCAAAGCTCCTCCGATATCTTCGACGTTCCCATCCTCTGACCTGTATTTCTCACCACGTGGCGAGGCGAAGTGCGTGAGAGGGCCGTCAGGACGAGGTGCAACCCGGGCGGAGGAAAAAGGCGCGCGCAGGCGTACTTGCCGAATCGCTTCCTTCACCCCTCGGGTCAAGAAACACGGCCTTTAGCGTTCACAGGCCGTCGGACATTTCTTCTGGAGCGAACCAAGCCTCACCGAATGCTTTTCACGAGACACGAATCACGAATCACGGCCTTTTATCGCGTGCTTCAACCGTCGGGTGGTGAGAAAGGCAGGCTAAGCGGCACCAGGTCGTTCGGAGTGCCGGACGAGCCTTCGCGGACAGCGGCTTGGGCGCTGTTTCGTGAGTTCCACGCCGTGCCGGCTACAGAGCTGTCCTTCAGAAATGGACCGGCTGAGCGAGAGCGCCGTTGCCTGCCGAATCGAACGCGGCGAAACGCACCCACTTCTTCCCTTTGGTGCGAATCGGTATCCGGAAGCGCTTGCTGGAGTGCGGAGCCAGATCAGTGGTCGAGATGATCCGGCGGCTGACCGTCTTGCCGTCACCCCAAACGACTTCCACGAAGTCGAGGGGGAACGTCCATTCGACTTGGGCCGAAATGGTTCTGTCGTCGCCGGACCCTTCCACTGCGTATTCACTAATGAGGACCTCGCCGCTCGTCACGAAGAAGTCACCGGCGCGCATGGCGCTCGTGATCGGGCTCCAGTCCTCATTGAAACGCGGCAGCGGGTCGACCTTGATGTAGTTGACGAGCAGCTCGCCATAGATCTCGTCTTCGGGAAACTTCATGTAGGTGTCACCCTCGGATACGAGATATTTCGGGCCGGACCAGTTATTCATGTCATCGAGCACGCCGATGCAGCGGGACTCGCAGATACGCTTCTCGGAGAGGTCGACGGGCAGTGACTGGTAAGCGCCGCCGAGGTAGCGGTCGCTATTGAAGTGAGCCGTCTCGCGGATGGCGTCGGGATAGGGCGTCGAACCCTTCGTGCGCGGATGAGCTTGCCAGATGAGTCCCTGCTCGAGCTCGAGGAGTTCCAGCATATCCTTCGCGGAACCGGTGCGATATACCTTGCCGAACTTCGGATGGTCCTCGACGAACGGCTGACCGGCTAGCCGGACTTTTGTCCAATACACGGGCTTGGGGAAGACAGCCGTGTAATGTCCACCGATATGCGCGTTCGGCTCTTCACCGGGCATGAGCAGAAATTCGCGGTCGGAGTGGCGGGCGCAGGCCTTGAAATAACTATCGAGATCGTTGTAGCGAATGTCGCCGGAGTCGTCCGGGGAGCCATCTCCGTGGAAATCGCTCATCATCGCGATGTTGATGCCGAGAGCGCGGAACGCGGGCAACCACGGCGGCCGAAAATCAAGGGTTCCCGCGTCCAGTAACTGCTCGGCAAAATGCGTGTGGAAGTGGCTGACCGCCACTTGATAACCCTTGAGGGGCTTGAATTGGTCGTTGTGGGTAAAAGCCAGCACGGCTCGCTGCGTCTCCTCCCAGGCGGCAGGGCTCAGATAGAAATAGGCCGCCATGCGCTGCCAGGTGCCCGGGGGGGCGTTGTACATGGCGAAGTTCCCGAGCGCGAAGCGCCTGGACTGGTTCAACCGCTTTCCCCATAGCTCATCCGAGACGCCATAGGGCCGGAACATCTCTTCGTAGTCGCCATGGCGAACACCGGCCGAGAACGATCCCTCGTCGTCCATGCGGTACCAGACGTAGCCGAGGTTCAACTCGATCTCGCGCGCCCAGAAAAACTTGTGCGACGGAGGGAAGAATGCAAGGGTGCCGTTGGGTGTTTCGATGAGACCGAGGCGATTGCGCGCACGCAATGCCACTGGACCTTCGTTGACCGTGCCGCCAAACTCGTACTTCTGCCAGGCGCGCGACACATCCCGCCAGCGGACGCGGCTGCCCTCCGTTGAAAAGCCCTTCAGCCCGGCGCGGTATTTGTAGGCAACGGATGGCTCGTCTGTTTTTGCGATCACTTCTTGACGGATGAGATTCGTGCCGCGGTAGACGGTGTACTGCAGGCGCCCCGAGAAGATGCCCATCGAAAGGCCGGGAAATGAAACCTCGATGCGCGCGCCGTCCGTTTTTACCTTGCAACTCGTAGCGTTGTAAGTGGCGGGGGAGCGGCGAATTTCATCTTCACGTCGGGGCAGGTCGGTGTTGACGCCTTCGAGCCCCGGAACGCGGAGAGGCGCATCCCAAAAGACTTTCCACTTTTCTTTCTCGATCACAGCGGGAGTGATTGGCTGCCCCAGGTCCCGGATAGGGTTCAGTTGCTGGTGCGAGATACGACGCACACCGCTGGTAACAAGAAAATCCGGCTTGAGGTCGGTAGCGACGGGCTTCCAGGACCAATCGGGACCGCGAACGGCCATCTGACGAATGACAGGCTGTGTGCCATCAATCCCGAAGTCGAGCCGCAGGCTGGAGCCGCGCTCGCCCGTCCAGTGGACAGTAAGCGTATCGTTGTCGAGTTTTGCCTGAAGCCCTTGCTGCTCCTGATAGGAGCTCATGTCGCAGTTGAGGACGGCGCTCCCGGAGCTCAGTGGAAGAAGGAAGAGAACGAGGGTGACAAGTGTTTGGCGCATGGCGGTTCGGAGCCCGGCGAGGTGCCGGCTTACCCGGTTTAGCTTGTGGCAATAGGATAGAACGAAAAAGACGGAACCTGCTTTGCGCTCCCGAACTGCCCGACGGTTCTGTCGGCATCTCAGCAAACGCGATATTAACCTGCATTTCTCACCACGCGGCGAGGCGAAGTGCGTGAGAGGGCCGTCAGGACGAGGCGCGAGCCGCTTGGCGCGCGCAGGCGTACTTGAACCGTACGTTGAGCACGGCAAGCAAGCGCAACGAAGTCCTGGCGCTCGTATCGTGTGCTTCGACCGTCGGGTGGTGAGAAATGCAGGTTAAATGCGGACGCGTTGTTTGGGCGAAGCCGGCAGATCCGGTCGAGAACCTTGGGGGAATAACAGGACCAGGAGGGAAGAAGAGGGGAGCGCCACTCCTATTTCTCAAGCAGGAAGTTGCCGGCGATCATGGTGTCTATGCCGGAGGAGTAAAAGCTGCGGACAGCGGCTCGGGGATCGTTGACAAGGCGTTCTCCGAAGAGGTTGAAGGATGTGTTGTAGAGCACAGGCAGTCCGCTGACTCGGCCGGCGGCTTGCAGGAGTTCCCAACAGAGCGGGTTTTCGGCCCGGCGGACGGTATGAACGCGGATGCGGTCGCCACCGAGCAGAGCGGCCTCGAACGTCTTGCGATGTTTCTGCTTGACGCGGCTGACCGAGGCGAGGAATCGCGCGCTTTCGGTGCAATCGAAGTAGTCGGACGCCAGTTCCTCGGGGACCGACGCAGCAAACTTGCGGAAGAGCTCACGGCGCTTGATGTAGACGTTGAGGTTCTCGGTGGAATAGGGATTGAGCGGGGAGGCGAAGATGCTGCGATTGCCGAGGGCGCGCGAGCCGAACTCCATGCGGCCTTGGAACCAGGCGACGATCTGGTTGTCGTTGAGGCGGCCCACGGCGGTGTCGACGACGGCCTCGTCGGTGGTGAGGTAGCTGAAACGGAGCTTGCAGTTTTCGAGGACTTGCTTGATCTCTTCCCGGTCATAGCAGGGGCCCAGGAAGAGATTGTCAAGCGGATGGCGCTGAGTGTTTCGGCAGGTTTGATGCCAGGCATAGAAAGCGCAGCCGAGGCTGGTGCCGGCGTTGCCGGCGGCCGGTTGGACCCAGACGTTCTTGTAGCGGCCGGACGTTTCGAGAGCTGAAACGAGCGGCGCGTTGAGCATGAGGCCGCCGGCCAGACAGAGGTTCTCGCCCTCGCCGGCGAAGCGAACGACGATGTCTTCGACAGCACTCTGGACGCTGGCCGCGATGTCGCGGCGTTCCTGCTCGGAGAGTTTCGCCCCGTATTCAAGCCCGAGCCTCGCATAGAAGCGATCACTGAATCCGCCTGCGGTGGGGCGCGAAGTATCGAAGAAACCTTGGTTCAAGACCGGCCGTGGGGTACTCCCGGCGCCGAGGATTTCCAGGAACATGTCGCGGAAACGCGGCTCGCCGGCGGCGCCCATCCACTGGACTTTGTGCTCTTCGGCCCCGATGCGATAGCCGAGCAATTCCGTGATGCGGCTGTAAAAACCGGCGGGAGAGTCCGGTGCATAGAGTTCTTCGACCGCCTCCAAGCGTGTTCCTGCGGCCTCCCATAGAGCGCCGCAACGCATGTCTCCGACCCGGTCGAGCGTGACGACGCGCGCTTTTTCGAAGGGCGAAGGGTAGAAGGCGCTGGCGGCGTGCGCGATATGGTGGTCAACGATGACCAGCCGGCTTCGGGGAAACTGTGTCTTGAGGCGAAGGTGCTGGGAGGAATCGGAACCGCCTCCCATGGGCCGCGCGATGGCGACGCAATCGACATCATTTCGGGACGCCGAAACGACGTGGAGGCAAGCGTCGACGGCTCTTTCGGGAAGCCCCCCTGGGTGAGCTTGGCGGCGTAGTTTGTCCTCCTCCATGGCGGCAACAAGTCGGCCGTCCTTGAGCAGAGCGGCCGCGCCGTCATGCAGCCAGCCACCGATTCCGAGTATCAGCATCAAACCTTCCGCAACCGATCGATGACACAGTCGCGTCCGAGGATAGTGAAAATTGCGAATGCGCTAGGCCCGACGGACTGCCCGCTCAGCGCCGCGCGAGCACCGTTGATCATCAGTCCGGCTTTCATGCCCCGCTCTTCAGCCAAACTGCGAAGGGTGGTCTCGACGGACTCGCTGGTGAAGTCGTTCAAGGTTGCGAGACGATCGGCGAGTGCGCGAAGGGATTCACGGACACCCTCTTTGTTGAGGTTCTTTTCGGCCTTGATGTCGGTCGGGAACGTGTCGTTGAAATAAGCCGCGCCGCGCTCCGTGAAGTCCTTGAGGGTATTGAAGCGTGAACGGATGAGATCGACCGTGGATTCGAGCGAGGCCTTCCGGCCGGCTTCGTATTGGGGACGCCACCAGCCGGCCTCGCGGAGTTCGATTTCAACATGGGGAAGCAAATCTCTCACGGGCAAGCTGCGCAACTGTTGGCCATTGATCCAGAGCGCTTTGGGGTCGGCCCAGCTCTGCTCGGAGTCTTCGTCAAACGTAACGACGGCGTTGGTGCGGTTGACGCTTTCCAGTTTGAACAGCTCGATCAACTCGTTGCGGGTGAGCAGTTCTTGATTGTCTTTCGGCGACCAGCCAAGCAGGCACAGGTAGTTGATGATGCCTTGAGGCAGAAAGCCGTGATCGCGGTAGTTCGTGACGCTGACGATTTCGCCATGCCTGCGCTTGGAGAGTTTCGAACCGTCAGGGCCGAGCAGCAGCGGCAGATGGGCGAACTCGGGCGGATTCCCGCCCAGCGCCTCGAACAACAGAATGTGCTTGAAGGTGTTGGTGAGGTGGTCCTGGCCGCGGATGACGTGCGTAATGCCGAGGTCCGAGTCGTCGACGCTGGAGGCGAGGTGATAGGTCGGCGAGCCATTGCTCCGGAGCAGGGCGAAGTCCTCGATGTCGGCGATCTTGCGAGACTGTTCGCCGAACACGTGATCGTGGAAGGTGACGGTACGGTCGGTCCCGTGGGCCACGCGGAAACGGATGACGAACGGCTCGCCGGCGCTGGCTCGGCGCTCGCTTTCATCCTGTGTCAGTTCCCGCATGGCGGGGTTGGCGAGACGTACTTCGGCGGCATCCTTGGCTTCGGGCAAAGCGCTTTGCCGGGTGAAGTCGCGATAGGCAAGTCCTTTGGCGAGAAGAGCTTCGGCGGCCTCGACGTGCTTCGTGCGGCGCTCGGACTGATAGTGTTGCTCGTCCCAGGGCAGTTCGAGCCAGCGCAGGCCGTCGATGATGGATTGGAGAGCTTCGTCAGTGCTGCGCTCGCGGTCGGTGTCGTCGATCCGGAGGACCACCTTCCCGCCGTGCTGACGAGCGAAGAGCCAGTTGAAGATGTAAGTGCGAGCCCCGCCAATGTGCAAGAACCCCGTTGGGGATGGCGCAAAGCGAACGCGTGTCATCAAGAGTCGGAGGAGAAACGCCGGGGTTCAGGCAGGAAGCGGATGTTGTGGATTCGCCCGCCGTGTTCGAGGGCTCAGTATAGCAATCGAGGTCAGATTGCCCCGGATGTGGCGTCTTGCTCCGGGGCCGGTCAGCCTTTACGGGCAGGTCGACAAGTCTGTGAAAGCACATGACAGGAGTGACTTGACGGTCCGTGGTGAAATCCCGTGTAGCACCGGCAGCGGGGCTCTTGCCATTAGCCTGCATTTCTCACCACGCGGCTAGGCGAAGTGCGTGAGAGGGCCGTCAGGACGAGGCGCGAGCCGCTTGGCGCGCGCAGGCGTACTTGACAGTACGTTGAGCACGGCAAGCAAGCGCAACGAAGTCCTGGCGGTCGTACCGCGTGCTTCGACCGCCGGGTGGTGAGAAATGCAGGCTAGCCACTGCATTTAAGCTTTTCACGAAACACGAATCACGAGACACGAATCACGGCTTTTATGCTTTTCACGAAACACGGCCTTTCCCGTGGCTCGTTTGGTACCTGTTGGTACTGAAGCCCTTCAGTCTTGTTTTTTCGGCCGGAATCTGCTCTGGGTTGAGAGTGATGACGCCGTTGCTGGGAACGAAAACCTAATCCACGCCCGTCGGGGACGCGCCGGCTGGATACAACAAAGTCGCCCAAGTCACGGCCTTTCAGGTATTTACGAGACCCGAGACACGAAACACGGCTTTAGCCTGGCGCGCGGCGCAAGCCGGCGCGAATTCCGAGGTATTCACGAAACACGAGACACCAGACACGAAACACGGCTTTTTTCAGACCCGAAACACGGCTTTTCCGTGGCTCGTTTGGTACCTGTTGGTACTGAAGCCCTTCAGTCTTTTTTTCGGCCGGGGGCTGGTTTAGGTTGAGAGTGATGACGCCGTTGCTGGGAACAACAAACCCATCCGCGCCCGTCGGGGACGCGCCGGCTGGAGACAACAAAACCGCCCAAGTCACGGCCTTTCAGGTATTTACGAGACCCGAGACACGGCCATTGCCAGGCGCGAGGCGCAAGCCGGCGCGAATTCCGAGGTTTTCACGAAACACGAAACACGAATCACGGCTTTTTTTCGAATCACGGCCTTTGTTGTGGCGCGGCATGGGGCGGCTATGGCGCGGCATGGGCGGCGACCGTCCCCCGCACCGGCAACACGGGTTTATGCATTTCACGAGACACGAGACACGAATCACGGCCTTTGGGGTGCTGAAGCCCTTCAGTCTTTTTTTCGGCGGAAGCCGGTTTAGGTTGAGAGTGATGACGCCGTTGCTGGGAACAAAAAACCCTTCCGCGCCCGTCGGGGCCGCGCCGGCTGGAGACAGAAGAGCCGGTCGGGCCACGGACTCCAAGGTTTTTCACGAAACACGAGACACGGGTTTGCTTGGCGCGCCGCGCAAGCCAGCGCGAATTCCGAGGTTTTCACGAAACACGAGGCACGAGACACGAATCACGGCTTTTATGCTTTTCCTCCCACCATTTCCCGGCATTTCCCGCTATTTCCCGGTAAAAAAATTACTGCCAACCAAGTGCCCCCGAGCGCTGCAGCAACTTGGAAATCGGCTTGATGATCAGTCCGTAGTGAAATCCCGCTTGGCGCCGGGAACGGCGCTGCGTCCGGCGGACGAGGCGCGGCCGGAGAGCATATGGGACCTGTTCGACCGGGAAGCAACGCAATTCAGCCGGGATGCATCGCCGCTTGAATGCAGAGAGGCTTTTGCCACGGACTGTAATGAAGAAGTGTCATGGAGATAGAGTGGGGTTAGTGAATGGAGGAGAAACACATGAGCCGCAATCGCGAGCAGCCACGCCACGGTTCTCTCCATTTTGTGTGAAACTCTTAACTGGTTATGAAGATCGCGATCTTGCATGGGCCGCGGAACTTGCGGATTGAAGAGCATCCCCTGGATACGGAAAACCTGGCTCCGGATCAGATTTGGGTCGAGACGGAGATCACGGCGCTCAAGATCGGCACCGACCGCGGGAACTACGAAGGCGCCGAGCAGGTGCCGGGCGCGCCGGACTTTCCCCGCTGGGTTGGCGATAGCAATTTGGGGATAGTACGCGGAGTGGGCTCGGCGGTGACGCGGTTTGCGGTGGGCGACCGCGTCGTGTCCCGGTACCACCATCAGTCGGAGTACGTCGCCAACGAGTCGGAGTGCATTGTGAAGGTGCCGGAGGGCGTAGACCCGGAGGACGCGGTTTATTCGCATCTTTACGCGCTTAGCTCCAAGTGTTACCGCAAGGCGCACTTTACGCCGGGAGAGAACGTGGCGGTTGTGGGACTTGGCGTGTTGGGTTTAGGCGCGGTTGCGCTGGGGCCTCTTTTCGGGGCAAGGGTGATCGGACTGGGGAACAGCCCGGTTCGGCTGGAGATGGCGAAGCGGATGGGGGCGCATGCGGCGTTCCTTTCGACAGATCCGGACTTGCACAACAAGCTGGACGAGTTTACGAATGGGACTGGTGTGGACTTGGTCATTTTGACTGCGAATCCGTGGCCGGCCTACCGTACCGCGGTGGAGACCGTGCGGCGCAACGGGCGGGTGTCGATCGTGGCGCTTTCCGGGCGTGGCGAAAAACCGCTGAACTTCAATCCGCTGGCAATGGAGTATTTCTACATCAAGGGAATCTCGCTGATCGCGGTTTGCGAGACAGACGGTTACCTGTATCCTTCACGGGAAGAACGGTTCGACGACGAGCGCTCGTGCGAACATGTGCTGTCGCTGATGCAGGAAGGCCGGCTTGAGCCGAAGCGATTGATCACGCACCGGTTTCCTTACACGGATATGGTCGAGGCCTATGAGATGGCATACCGGCGCGAGAAAGAAATGCTGGGTGTGATCTTCCAATGGAAGGATGTGTAGAGAAAGCATGAGACCCAATAACCTCAGAGAACTTCTCAAGAACGGCAAACCAACGATCGCGACGCATATTCACAGCAGTTGGCCGTCGGTTGTCGAAATAGCCGGACACACGGGCATGTTCGACTACATCGAGTTCGTGTCGGAATACGCGCCTTTCGACCTGTACGCGCTGGACAATATCTGCCGTGCGGCAGAGTTGCACGGCATGTCGTCGATGATCAAAGTGGATCAGCAGCCGCGCAAGTTCCTTGCGCAGCGGGCGATCGGGGCGGGATTTCAGAGCGTGCTTTTCGCCGATTGCCGGAAGGCGTCAGACGCGGAGGAGTGCGTACGCGCGGTACTGCCCGAAACGCCGGAGGATCAAGGAACGCACGGCGTTGCGACACGGCGGTTCACGTACATGCTCTACGGCGGCACGCAGAATTACGTCGATGCTCTGCGCGATATCGTTATAGCTCTGATGATCGAGAAGAAGACAGCCGTAGAGAACCTCGACGAAGTGCTGGCGGTGCCGGGAATCGACATGGTGCAGTGGGGACCGGCAGACTACTCGATGAGCATCGGGAGGCCGGGAGAATGGTTCGCACCGGATATCAAGGAGATCGAGAAGAAGGTAATCGCAGCAGCATTGAAGAACGGGATCGCGCCGCGGGCGGAAATCGAGTCGCCGGATCAGGCGAAGTACTATCTGGATCTCGGTGTCAAGCATTTCTGCATTTCAACGGACATCATGCTGCTGTATCGGACTTGGAGGCAAAAGGGAGAGGAACTGCGAAAAATAGTGGAAGGATAACCGCCCGTGGAAAAGCCACGCAGGCGGCGTTACGCTGCCTGAATCCGAATCAGCAACAAGTGGGCGCTTCAACACAGGGCACGGTGTCGCTACACCGCCGGCCGGCAGCGGTGCATGGATCTTTGCACGACGGAAATATGTGGTCGTCCTGGTCGTTCGTCGGAGCGGATCGACCCGGGCCTATGTCCCTCTAACTCCGAACAGATCAAGTACAGGATGCCGGCGCGGGACTGACCTCTGCACATTCGCCAGATCCTGAAAGGCCGTCCGAGAGCCTTGCGTTTGCATTTCTTCGCAAATCGAATGTCCGCACACAGCAGACGTCGAGGCCGGTGAGTGCTTCCACATCTCGATGGCAATCCTCACTGAAGACTGACTCATGAGGTTTCTTGTGGCTCAACGGGGCCCTTACGAGCATTCGGCACGACTTGAGCGGATGGGGCAGGCATCCGATACGTCTGGTTATCATTAGCTATTCATGCGCCAAGCAACTCTTGTTCTCTCTTTGCTGCTGTTCGCGACGAAGGCTTCCGCAATCGAGGTGTGCGACACCGTACCGGTTTATGAGCCTTGCGAGATTTCGATGGCGTTGTCGGCAGCGGAGGTTGAGGCTCATCCGAATCCGTACGTGAGCGTGGAGTTGCGGGCGGAGTTTCGCTCACCGAAAAAAGGCACAACGTACGTGATACCGGCGTTTTGGGACGGCGGCGGGAGGTTTCGTTTGCGCTTCTCGCCGCTTGATGAGGGGCGCTGGGACTTTCGGCTGATTTCAAATCTCGACAGCCTCAACCGCAAGATGGCGAGCTTCAACGCGCTGCCGCCGCGTTCACCGGGGTTCGTGCGCATCTTCAATCTCCGCTACTTCCGGTACGACCAACCTGAAACGGCGCACTTCTGGATGGGCGACACGTGCTACAAGTTCGCCACGATCCCCTGGGAGACCTTCCGCCGCCTGATCGACGTCCGGGCGGAGCAGAAGTTCAATCACCTGCGGGGGCTCGTCCTCGGCTTCGACGAGAGCGCCGAGAAGGTTCTTGCTGATCCCGACCGACCGTCACCGGAGCATTTCCGGGAAGTCGATCGGCGCGTGGCGTACATGAACAGCAAAGGCATCACATACGACCTCCTTCTCGCCGGCGACCGCAACCAGTTGGCTGAGCTGTTGCCCGAGCGCAGGCAGCGCGAGCGGTATGTGCGCTATCTCGTGGCGCGCTATGCGGCGATGAACATCACTTGGCAGGGAGTCCGGGAATGGGAGGAATACGAAGACGGCACCCGGCTATTGCGCGAGATCTACAGCTACATCTCGAAGATGGACCCCTACAAGCATCCGCGATCAACCCATGCGGTGACGACCTCGGCGGCGTTGTTCGAAGAGGGCTGGATGGATTACGTCGTGCAGCAATCGTCGAGCACGGACTTGGCGGCGGTGGAATACGAGATGTATCCGGTGCCGCATGTGAACGCAGAGCTCGGATACGAGAACAGCGGCGCGGGGAAAACGCACCGGCATCATGTAGATACGGAGGAGTTTCGGCGGCGGCTTTGGCGGGCCGCGATGAACGGGCAGTACGTGACGTTTGGAAACACGGGGACTTATGGCGGACGCGGGTTTGACGTAGATGTCCGCTTCGCCGATTCGCCGGGTGCAAGGCAGATGACACACCTGTATGACTTCTTCACTCAGACTCGGTATTGGGATCTCGAGACCTATCCGAGGGTGGCGGGAGGTCCGGCAATGTCGCTGGAACTGACGAGATTCCGCAGCGAATCGATGCAAGGCATCGAGTACATGGTCTATGTCGAGAAGCCGCGCCAGGTGGAACTGCTCGTGGCGAAAGGAAAATACGACATCAGTTGGTTCAATCCGATTGACGGCGCCTGGGTTCATGAGAAGGACAAGCTCAAGGGTGAGCGGTTTACTACTGCAGGACCGCCGGACCCATCCCACGACTGGGTGCTCTACGTGCGGCGGGAGGGGAAAAAACAGGGAATGAACAAGTCGTACTTCCTGGAGTCGCGCCGTCCGAAACCAAAGGAGATCGAGAACACGCCCTCGGAAGTCCCGTTCGTAATCCAGCTCCCTGAATCGGGGCCGCTCGTGGCGGGTGAGGAGTACGAGTTCAACGCGACGTTGACGAAAGACTCACGCGCCGCGAAGCGTATGCGCTGGATCTGGGCAGCCGAGGCGCCGGGATCGAATAAGGGCTACCGGATATTGGGCGCCGGGCAGTTCGGGAAATTTCGTATTCCTACGGACATCACAGAACGCTATCCCATGACGTTTCAGGTGCGACTGATCGGCGTGGACGGACTCCGGCGCCTCTACGAATCGATTGGGACGTACAAGCTTCTCAGGATGAAGGAGTGACGAAGCTGCGGAACGGCCGTAGTCCGCTTGGTTTTCCTCTCGACGATTCCCTGCCCTGAATGATTGTCCTCGCCTTTGACACCACAAGCCGTCGGGGCAGTCTTGCGCTTCTGAACAACGGTGACGTGATGGAAGCTCGGGTCGTTTCGGCGCCGGACGGATTCGCTGCAAAGCTGTATCCGGAGATACGTGAGCTATTGGACCAGAACGAAGTATCGCTGGCGGAAGTCGACTGCTACGCATCCGCTTCGGGACCGGGCTCATTTACTGGGATTCGAATCGGTCTGACTGCCGTTAAATCACTCGCGGAAGTAAATCAGAAGAAAGTCGTCGGTGTATCCAACCTGCGAGCGATTGCCGAACTGGGTGAGGGGGGCTTTCGCGCACCTCTGATGGATGCCCGACGGGGCGAAGTCTACGCAGCAGTCTATAACGCTCAGGGACATGCAGTGGTCGATGAAATGGTTACGCCGTGGCCCTCATTCGTCGAGCTCGTTGGGCGTCGTGAAGTCACATTCCTGTCATGCGATGCCGGTCTGTTCACTGAGAATGGGGCGGCCCCTCTCCGTGCCGCGCGGCGAAGCTCGTCAGGTTCCGCGAGGCATATGATCCTGAAGGCGCCTCTCGCTGTGGGGGTGGGCCGCATCGCAGCACGCCTGATGGTCTCCGGCGAAGTACTCGATCCGTTGGAACTCGACGCCAACTATGTGAGGAGACCGGACGCGGAGCTGAACTGGAGGCCTCCACAGTGATGTTCCGGGCGGAAGAACCGTCGAAATGTTTCGCCTTCAACAGTTTCGAGTGCCACGACTGCCAGCTTCCCGCTACACTGATTAGGCAGTTGCCCCTGGTGAGGGATCGGCTCCACGGCCCCTATCTGATCCTGATCCGTGGAAGCGCACCGTTGCGGCGGGAGTCAACACTGCATGAAATGAAGAGAATGGAAGTGTCAGCGCGATGAAACTCAGGTCCGTTTTGAGCCTTTTTTCGCGTGACTTGGCGATCGATTTGGGGACAGCCAACACGCTGGTCTTTGCTCGTGGCAAAGGCATCGTCGCGAATGAGCCCTCGATTGTCGCCATCAACAAATCAACGAACGATGTGGAAGCGGTCGGCAAGGAAGCCAAAGAGATGGTTGGCAGGACACCGGGAAACATCGTCGCGATCCGGCCTATGAAAGACGGCGTGATCGCGGACTTCCGCCACACCGAGAAGATGTTGTCGTACTTCATTCAGAAATCTCACAACCGCAAGGTGCTTGTGCATCCTCGTATCGTAATCGGTGTTCCGAGCGAAATTACGCCCGTGGAGAACCGCGCGGTGATTGATTCCGCTTACCGCGCTCATGCCAGCGAGGTGCACCTGGTGGAGCAAGCAATGGTGGCGGCGATCGGAGCGGGTCTGCCCATAACGGAACCGTCGGGCAATATGGTCGTCGACATCGGTGGCGGCACCACGGACGTAGCCGTGATTTCCATGTCGGGGATTGTCTATTCACGCTCTGTCCGTGTCGCCGGTAACGAGATGGATGAGGCAATCATCAGTTACCTTAAGCGGAAGTACAACTTGTTGATCGGTGAGAGGACCGCGGAACAAATCAAGATCCAGGTCGGTTCTGCTTACAAGCTCGATCAGCCGATCAGCATGGAGGTCAAGGGCCGCCACTTGATTGAAGGCGTTCCTCGCATGGTAGTGGTGAATGACAGCGAGATCCGAGAGGCGCTTTCCGACTGCGTCGACACGATCGTGAACGCGATTCGCGTCGCCCTGGAAAGGACTCCTCCCGAACTAAGTGCGGACATCAGTGACTGTGGCATCGTTCTCACGGGCGGCGGGGCGCTGTTGCGAAACTTGGATGTGCGCATCCGCGAGGAGACAGGGCTACCGGTATCCATCGCAGAAGATCCTCTCGCTTCGGTGGTGTTGGGCACTGGCCGGATGCTGAGTGACTTCCGGCTGCTCGGCCGTATCTCACTGGAATAAGCCTTCGGTATGAAGGAGTTTGTCGAACGTTATCGCAATGCCTCGCTGCTGGCGGCCGTGCTGTTTCTGCAGTTCGTTCTATTGGGCTACCAGGTCAAGACGGGTGAGGATGTTCGCTTTGCACGCGCCTGGACTAGCGCTCTGATTACTCCCATCGAACGAATCTTGAGCGGTGGCGCGGGAATATTCGGTTCGTTATGGAGTGAGTACGTCTGGCTGCAGGAAATACGCGATGAGAATAAAGAACTCAAGGCAAAAAACGAACGGCTGAGACTCGAGAAACAACAGTTGCACCGTGCGCTGGCTCGGTTTTCACGCGAGGAGGAGGTGCTCGCCTATCAGATACAAATTCCGTCCGAGACGGTCCTGGCGAGCGTGATCGGGATGGGGATGAACCCTACCGCCCGCGAGATCATCATCGACAAGGGTCGGAACGCCGGGATCAAGCCGGGAATGGCAGTCGTCACGGCGGACGGAGCTGTCGGAAAAGTTCAGGGGGCGTATGGTAGTTCTTCACTCGTGCTGTTGATCAGTGACGTGGATTCTGGGGTCGGTGTTCTGCTGAAAAACTCGCGAGCTCGAGGGATTGTAAAAGGGACAGGCGGATCGGAGTGCCGACTCGAATATATCGACGCCGAAGTCGAGGTCGCAGTCGGAGAAGCAGTATACACGTCGGGCGAGGATCGCATCTTCCCCAAAGGGCTGCCCGTCGGAGAGGTTACTCGCGTAGGAGCTGTCTCGGACTATCAGGAGATCCACATGCGTCCGTTTGCAGCGCTGAATCGTCTTGAGGAAGTGCTTGTGGTGACGGTGGGAGTACATCAGAACTTGCCGAGTTTCACGACGCCCCAACCCCCGGAAGCGATGATGCCGATGCCGATGGCTGCATCGGATGCTCTGTCATCAACTCCACCACGGGAGGGACTGGGACTGGTCGAGAAAACGTCGCAGGCGACGGCAACGGCTGAAACCGGGACAGACAGGCCGATTCCGACGCAAACCGAGGCAGACGCTCTGATGGAGACGTACCGGGCGCTCGGAGCCGCCCAACAGCATCGATACGGAGAAGGAAACCTGCAAACGCCGCCTCCGGATTTCAATCTGTTGCGGCCCGCTGCGTCAGCGCCGACGCCATCCCCTGCCGCAGCCGAGCCGGAAACACCCACCGCCGCTCCCACCGCAGTGGCGACAGAAGCCTTGGCTGCGAGCCGCACGGAAGGGGCATCGGACAACGGCGCAGAGGACGTGAATGGCGCGGACCCTAATCCCTAGCAGTATCCGTTCGCAGCCAATCGGCAACACCCCCCCACGCCGCCGCCCCCTGGAAAAGCTCGGGCCCGTCGCTTCGATTGGCGTCGTCATCCTGAGTTTCGCCGCGCAGAGCTTCCTGCCTCGATATGTGAGCTGGGCGGGCGCTTTCGACCTGCCTCTGCTGATCACGGTGTATCTTGCACTGACCGAAAGGAACGTACCACGCGGGATTTTGATAGGTGCGGCAATCGGTCTTGCGCAGGACGCCCTTTCCCATGGACCGATTGGTGGGTTTGGTATTATCAAGACGGTCATCGGCTATCTGGCCGCCTCGATGAGTCGAATCGTAGAGATTGACTACCCTGGCATTCGAGGTATTCTGGCGGCGCTCTTCTTCTTGATCCACCATTTGCTCTTCTGGGTGATGCAAACGGTGCTATTAGGGATTAACGTCTCTTTCGATCCCGCTCGAACATTGGTGATGTCTGCGGCCTACGCAGGTTTGGCGCTGCTGCTGTTTCCTTTGATCGACCGCCTCAAGAGAGCGTGATGAACTCCAGTCAAAAAAGCGCACGCAAAGCGAGTGAAGTCTATATCGCCGTCTTTCAATATGTCATGGCGATGGCCTTTCTTTGGCTGCTTGCCGGCTTTTGGCAACTTCAGGTACAGACCCGCCAGATTTACGTTGAACGGGCTGATCGGAATCGCATCAAGTCGTTGCAAATCTTTGCTCCGCGGGGGAAAATCCTCGATCGGGACGGCCGTGTCATCGTAGACAACAGCCCGAGTCACAAAGTCCTGCTATCACGCGCTTCTCACGATACGGAGCTTCTCCGGATCATCGCGGGCGGGCTGAATATTCCGTTCGAACGCCTGGGCGCCAGCCTCAAACGCCTCGAAACATCGAACACGCCGGCGTACCAGGCCGTGATCCTCAAAGAGAATCTGAGCCATGCCGAAGTGGCTTTCGTGGAAGCTCACCGCTCGCAGTTGCCGGAACTCGAGTTGATCCGATCACACCGGCGCCTGTATCCGAGGGGTGGTTTGGCTTCTCACGTTGTCGGGTATGTCGGGGAAGTGAGCGATTCGGAACTTGATCAGGATACCTTCATGTTCTACGAGCCCGGCGCGGAGATCGGGAAAGCTGGTATCGAGCGTTCGTATAACGACATCTTGACAGGCACAGACGGCCACCGTCTTATCGAAGTCGACAGCCTGGGACGCGAGCAAACACTCTTCGGAACGGTCAAACCCAAAGCCGGGCGAAGCTTGCGGATCACGTTGGACCTTGACTTGCAAGTGGTTGCCGAACTTGCTCTGGAAGGGAAAAAGGGCGCCATCGTCGCTCTGGATCCCCGGAACGGTGAAGTGTTGGCTCTGGCCAGCCGACCAACTTATGACCCGAATAAATTTGTCGGGGGTATCAGTGCGGATGACTGGCGTCAGATCCTGCAAGATCCACAAGATCCCATGTTGAATCGGGCCATTCAGGCCCAAGTGGCTCCGGGATCGGTTTTCAAGGCGATCGTCGCGCTGGCCGGCGGAGAAACAGGGTTGCTGGATGAGGATTTTACGGTTTCCTGCTCAGGGGGCGCGTCGTTCTACAGACGGTATTTTCGCTGCCACCTGGCGAAAGGTCACGGTCCTGTGAATCTGCGCCAAGCCTTGGCGCAGTCATGCAATGTTTACTTCTACACCCTCGGGAACAAGCTGGGCATCGATCGGATTGCGGAATATGCTGAACTCGCCGGTCTGGGACGCCCAACGAGTATTGACCTGCCCCACGAAGAAGGCGGCACTGTGCCTTCAGAGCAATGGAAGCTACGCCGTTATCGCGAAAAGTGGTACAGCGGTGAAACCATTTCCGTGGCCATCGGCCAGGGCGCGCTGACGGTGACTCCGCTGCAGGTGGCCTTTGCCATCGGCGGAATCGCGGTGGGGGGCGTCTGGCACAGACCGCATTTGGTGGCCTATGAGGACCTGCGGGAACTACGCCCTCGGTTCGAGCCTCCAGACCCGATTGAAATCGAATTGAACCAACGCCACCTGAAAACGATTCGGCAAGGACTGTGGGCCGTTGTCAACGGCGGCGGCACCGGTGGGCGCGCACGCATCGCAGGCTACGACATCTGCGGAAAGACCGGTTCCGCCCAACGAGCCTCGACACGGTTTCAAGAAGGCAACAATGACCCGGCACTGAAGGACGCTGCTTGGTTCGTTGGTTTCGCCCCCTGCGAACAGCCCGAACTGGTTGTTTCGGCTCTATTCGAAGATGGGGAACATGGCTATCTGGCAGGCCCGATGGTTCGCGACGTCATCAAGAGCCACCTTGACAAGAAGGTGCGAACACATTGGGCGAACCGCCGCTCAACACCCTCTACGTCCGTTGGCGCTTCCCACCCGGCCGCCGACACCGCTGCATGGGGGCGGCAGGCTCCGTGACAGACCGGTATGCAATCCGGGATTTCGATTGGACGTTGATCTGCTTTTCGGTCCTGATCGCCGTTCTTGGACTGGTCGAAATCTACAGCGCAACCCTGAACACAGCTTGGCAGGACGCGTATCTGCGTCAACTGATATGGGTCGTACTCGGCATTGTCTTGATGTGGATGGTTTCGACGACGGACTACAACTGGTGGGTGAAGCATGTGCCTTCCTTCTACATTGCCTCGCTGGCGCTGTTATTGATCGTTGCGGTGTTTGGTCATGTCGAAGGAGGGTCACGTCGCTGGCTCTTGCTGCCGGGCGGCATGAGTCTGCAGACCTCGGAATTCGTAAAGGTGGTGCTAGTATTGTTGGTAGCCTATGCCCTCGGCGATTTGCCGCGGGAACGGATTACTGCCTCGACCCTGACATGGCTCGTCGCGATGTTCGCCCTGATGGTGCTGGTGGTGGCTGCCCAGCCTGACCTCAGCACGTCATTGAGTTATGTGCCGATCCTCGGGATCGGCATCTGGACGGCGGGTATCCGATGGAAGTATTTGGTGGTGATTGTGCTGCTGGTAGCGATGGCTTTGCCGCTCGGTTGGCACTCCCTCGAGCCCTATCAGAAGGAGCGTTTGGTCACCTACATGAATCCCGAAAACGACCCGCGGGATACTGGCTATCAATCGATCCAATCGCGCATCGCGGTCGGTTCAGGTGAGATTTGGGGAAAGGGGTTCGCTCGCGGCACGCAGACGCAGTTGCGGTTTCTGCCAACGCCGCACACGGATTTCATTTTTGCAGCCTATGCGGAGGAGAGCGGATTCGCGGGGGTATTCGTGGCGCTGACGCTCTATTTTGCTCTGCTGATGAAGATTGTTAGTACTGCGCGAGTAGCCATCGACAATACCGGAATGTATTTATGCATGGGCGTCGCGGCTCTCTTGTTTTTTCATGTGGTTGTAAATATCGGCATGGTCATCGGGCGGATGCCGGTGACCGGACTACCTCTGCCCTTGATGAGCTATGGTGGGTCCAATACGGTCACAACTTTTATGCTACTAGGGTTGGTGAACAGTGTTTGGCAGCGGCGCTTCACGAACTAGAGGAGTTGTGCCGCCGATGTTATAGGGCTCCCAGCGGGATCCAGCGCCCGGAGGCCGCCGGAATCGCTCGACGGAGCCGAGACATTGTAGAGCCAGCCTTGAGCTCTGAAGGCTCGAGGCGGCTTGATGAGAGTTAGGCAAGATTTTGCGGATTGAATAAGGGATGGACAGGCTACTGTGTTCCGTTAACGCGGACGGCGGTTCTCCCGGTTACGCGCGTTGAGCGGCCGACTTTGTCGAACGATCGCTCCGCTGCTGTGCCGAAGATTCGAGGTTGGATCGTGGGGCTGTTTCAGTAGACAGCAACACGGCCTCTCGAGAGGATCGGATTTGAGGAGTAGGCAAGCCTACTCCTCAGTCCTATTGCACCCGCCTACCAGGGCCCTCCCTCCCGAGGAGGCGTCCTTTGTCAAAGGAATTGGTTGTCTCGGCAACGCGGCACGAAACCCGTGTCGGCGTTCTGGAAAATGATCAGCTCGTCGAGATTTACGTCGAGCGCGAATCGCAGGAAGGCCTTGCAGGTAGTATCCACAAAGGGCGAGTGACGCGTGTCCTTCCGGGGATGCAGTCGGCTTTCGTCGATGTGGGTCTTGAGCGGGACGCGTTTCTCTACGTCTCGGACTTTTTTGACGGATCCGCCGAGTTTGACGAATCGGAAGACGAAAGCGGCTCGAGCAAGCGTAAGTCCGGCCGTTCTCGAGAAAAGATTGATGCGCAGCATGAGCCCGAGAATGACCAGAGTCAGGCTGGAGCGGCCGCGGAAACATCTGAAAGCGAGGGTCGCGATCGAAAGGGGCGACGCCGCCGCGGACGACGCGGCCGTCGTCGAGGCGGAAAGACAAGTCTGCCTGCATCGAAATACGCGACCCTCTCCGATGGGACCGACGACGCCCAAGGGCACGAGCCTGCCGTGCAAGTGGCGCCCGCTGCATCCGGCGAGGAGCAGTCTTTCAAATTGCTACCGGGTGAGTCTCTCGCCAAGTACATCGATGCGAAAGCGCTCGACCCATCAGACAAAGCTGAGATCGCGCCCACCGCGAATCAGAGCGGGTTAGTCGGTGAACGAGCGGAATCCGAGCCGCAGGAGATCGTTCTTTCAAGAGAAGCTTCTGAGGATGTCGAACCCGAGGAATCGAAGAGTCCCGACGCACCCACAGAGGCAGTTGGACAACCGTTCGATCACATCGCTGCGGATGATGAGCTTTCAGAGTCACCCGAGCCCGATGACTTCGATGAAAACGACGACGAAGAGGACACGGATAACGAGGAAGAGGGGACAAGCGAGGACTCGGACGACGAAGACCCGGGGCCGGATCTGGAACATGAACTCGAGGAGGCAGAGCGGCTGGCCGCTCTTGTCGAGGAGCGAGATGGCGAGGATGACGAGTTCCCGGAGGAGTCCCAGGAGCCTGACGCCGTACACACGGAACCCGAGGAGTTTTCATCCGAGACTCGAGAGGATGACGCTGACACCACCGACAAAGATCCTGGAGATGAGTCCTCCGAGACATCTGTCCTCCCTGGAGAGTCCATCGAAGAGCCTACGGAGGCATCACAGAAGGCCAAGGTCAACTCTGACGAAGACAGTGCCGCCCCGGTCCCCGGACAACCCGGCTCGGCCCGTGTGCGCGGCCGCTCGGGATCTTCGCGTCACCTCCAGCGGCGTGGACGCCGGGGACGCCGTCGAAGCGGACGTCAGCGGGACAACCGTCAACCTGTACAGCAGAGGGAACCGCGTGAGCACCGCGCGGAACGCAAAGAATCGCAGAACGCCGGGATCCCTCCATCTGACTACAAAATCACGGACATGCTCCAGAAAGGCAACGAGATTCTGGTGCAGATCGCGAAAGAGCCGCTTGGCAAGAAAGGAGCACGCATCACGTCGCACATCGCTTTGCCGGGCCGCTATCTGGTCTATATGCCGACGGTAAATCATGTCGGCGTCTCCCGCAAGATCGAATCTTTCGACGAGCGCAAACGGCTTCGCGATGTCGTGCGCACGCATCGCACCGGAATGCCCGGCGGCTTCATCGTGCGAACCGCCGGAGAAAGCATGCCCGACGAAGAGATCCGTGGCGACATGCTCTTCCTTTACAACCTTTGGCTCGACATTCGCCAGCAAGCCGAAGAACGGGAGAATCCCGGCTTGGTGCACCAGGACCTTGATATCGTCGAACGTATCCTTCGCGACCAACTTGACGAGGACTTCAAAGCGATCTGGGTCGACGCAGAGGATGAATACGAACGCGTTCTGCGTTTCGTCGAGCGTTTCCAACCGAGCCTGCTCTCGAAAGTGAAACTCTATACCCGCTCGCGGCCGATCTTCGAAGAATTCAACGTGCAGGTCTCGCTGGAGAAAGCGCTGCGTCCCAAAGTGTGGCTCAAATCGGGGGGGTACATCGTCATAAACCAGACCGAAGCCCTGGTCTCCGTTGACGTCAATACCGGCAAATACGTGGGCAAATCCGACCGTTTGGAAGACACGATCGTCAACACGAACATCGAGGCCGCGCAGGGGCTTGTCCGGCAGCTTCGCTTGCGTGACCTCGGCGGAATCATCGTCATCGACTTCATAGACATGAATGATCAGAAAAACCATCAGAAGGTCTTTCAGGCCCTGGAGCAAGCCTTGCAAACAGACCGCGCTCCTACGAAATTACTGCAGTTCAATGATTTTGGATTGGTGGCCATTACGAGGAGGCGTGTCAAGCAGTCTCTGGAACGCACTCTCTGCGATTCCTGTCCGACGTGTAATGGTTCAGGCCGGCTGAAGTCCGTCACGACCGTGATTCTGGAAATCCTCGAAGAAGCCCACAAAATGGCTCCCGACATGGAGCCGCAGAAAGACGTCACTCTGCGAGTGAATCCGGAAGTCGCCCGCACGCTTAAATCTCGAAAGAACAGTTATTTGCAGGAACTCGAGACACTGCTCAAAAACCACGTCCTGGTGCGGAGCGATGGGAGCCTGCACCGCGAGAACTTTGATGTCTATTGATTCTCATTACTCTGCTGCCATTCCCCGCCTATGACACCAAAGATTGGAATTATCGGAGGAAGCGGGCTCTACAACATGCCGCGCCTCACCGACCGCGTCGAGCAGACCGTCGAAACTCCCTGGGGAGACCCTTCGGATGCTTTCTTGCTGGGGAAGCTGGAAGGCCGGGCAGTTGCCTTCCTGGCCCGCCATGGCCGGGGGCACAGCATCATGCCCTCGAATCTCAATTTTCGAGCGAATATTTATGCGCTCAAGAGTCTCGGTGTGGAGTGGATCCTCTCATTCAGCGCCGTCGGCTCGCTCCGGGAAAATCTCAAACCGCTCGACTTCTGTATACCCGATCAATTCTTTGACCGCACGCGCGGGCGAGCGTCCACGTTCTTTGATGAGGATATTGCGGTTCACGTCGGCTTCGCAGACCCGGTTTGCTCGACCCTGGCCGATGTGGCTGAGGAAGCCTGCAAGCAGGCGGGCGTCACGGTCCATCGCGGCGGCACGTACTGTTGCATGGAGGGTCCCGCGTTCTCAACGCGTGCGGAGTCACTCGCCTACCGATCGTGGGGATTCGACGTGATCGGCATGACGAACTTGCAGGAAGCCAAGCTCGCGCGCGAGGCCGAAATGTCATATGTCACGATCGCCATGGTGACGGACTATGACTGTTGGCACCCCGAACACGCTGACGTGACGGTCGAGCAAGTGATCGCTTATCTCACTGAAAACGCCGAGCATGCCAGAATGGTGGCGGCGGAAGCCGTCAAGCGAATCCCCCACGGCGACAGCCCGTTTTCCTCGGCGATCAGGAACGCCATCATTACCGATCGCTCCAAGATCTCTGAAGCGTCAAAAGAGAAGTACCGGCTATTGATCGGGAAGTATCTGTAGGCCCGTCAACATGGCTCTTCTTGTTGTCGGGTCTGTCGCATATGACGGAGTTGAAACTTCTCACGGCAAAGTCGACCGCATGCTCGGCGGCTCCGGCACTTATATCTCGCTCGCCGCAAGTCACTTTGCTGAGGTGAAGCTTGTCGGCGTGGTCGGCGAGGATTTTGCTGCTGAGGACGAGCAACTCCTTGCCGATCATGGTGTTGACCTTGAAGGACTGGAGAAGATGCCGGGCAAGACGTTCTTCTGGCGCGGCACCTATTCCCATGACATGAACGAGCGGACAACGCTGACGACACAGCTCAATGTATTCGCCGACTTCAACCCGAAGCTGCCCGCATCCTACCAGGAGACTCCCTACTCCTTTCTGGGCAACATTCATCCCAACCTGCAGAGGCAGGTGCGCGACCAGATCTCTTCGCCGCTGTTCGTCGGCGGTGACACGATGAATTTCTGGATTGAAGGGACCCCGGACGAACTTGCGGCGGCAATCGAGCAATGGGACTTCATCCTGATCAACGACAGCGAGGCGCGCTTGCTGGCGGGAGAATACAACCTGCTCCGCGCTGCGAGAAAAATCCAGGAGATGGGGCCGCAGACGGTGGTTATCAAGCGTGGCGAGTACGGAGCAATCCTTTTCCGTCCGGAGGGTTACTTCATCGCCCCTGGCTTTCTACTGCAAACCGTGTTCGATCCGACGGGCGCAGGTGACTCGTTCGCCGGGGGCTTCATGGGGTATCTGACCGAGCAGGGTATCGAGAGTCTCGACGATGCGACGCACGCCCATCTCCGCAAAGCCATGATCTACGGCTCGGTGATGGGCAGCTTTTGCTGTGAAAGATTCGGCGTGGAGAGGCTGCGGAACTTGACACGCGATGATATCGAAGGACGATATCGGGAGTTCAAGGCGTTTACCGAGTTCTAGGCACACCGCTTGCTCAACTTCTCAGGAAAGATCACACAAACGCTCAACTGCCCGATCTCTTCCCGGGTGTATGACGGCGCTTGAGTTGCGCCGCCCGGGAGCAAGTGATGCTGGCGCGCAAGCAGCGACTCAGTCA
This sequence comes from Bryobacterales bacterium, assembly GCA_965204095.1. Taxonomy (GTDB): domain Bacteria; phylum Acidobacteriota; class Terriglobia; order Bryobacterales; family UBA6623; genus JAPPLB01. The sequence continues at coordinate 1,390,623 of OZ241991.1, forward strand.
GGTCGAGCGTCTACAATAGGGGCCCATGCAGGACTGGAAGGCCGGTGCTCTCGTGGTGGTCTTGCTGCTATGGGCGGGAATCCTGTTTGGGGTGTCGTTCCTGGCGACGCCCGCCAAGTTTTCGGCGCCGAGTTTGACTCTGCCGGTGGCGGTTGATGTGGGAAGGTCGACTTTCGCAGTGCTGAATCGGGTGGAGTTGGGCTGTGCCGTGCTCAGCTTGGGGTTGCTGGCAGCGGGGGCTTCGCGGGCATTCGTGGTGAGGTTGGCTTTGGGCTTGGCTGCACTGGGATTGCTTCTCGAGACGCTTTGGTTGCTGCCCGCGCTGGAGGAGCGTGCACAGATGGTGATCGATCGTGGTACACCGCCGGCTTCGAGTCTGCACGATGTTTACATTGGGATCGACGCCGCAAAGCTCATCGCGCTTCTCCTGGGAACAGTCGTTCTGCTGCGTCCCGCGAGCGGCATCAGCGCCAGTAGGCGAGCACGAGACCGAACAGGAGGAGGCGGGTGAGGTCGAAACCGGCGTTGATGGCGACAAGGCCCCAGCCCTTCTGTTCCCACGCGACCCGCCCCATTTGCAAAGGCAGGAAGAAGCCCAGCCAGGTCCACACGGCCCCCTTTATGCCGTAGACCCAGGAGGGTTCGTCCGCACCGACTCCCCAGATGGATGGCCGCCAAACCTCGATGCTGTGTGCAAGCACGAAGACAATCAGCAGCGAACCGAGAATGAAGAGGCCCATTGACTTGGCCATCGCACTGCCGGCTGGCTGTTCCATGTCTTCCATGCCCATGTGCTTTGTCCAGGCTTTGCCAAAGATCGGACCGAACCACAGGAAGCCGATCGGCACGGCAGCGGTGACACAGGCTAGGACGGCGAGATAGTTGATGTTGATTTCGGGTTGCACAAGTGATCTCCTGACTACCGGGCATGGGGCGTCCACAACACATCCCACGGCTGGAAACCGTCATGTTAGCGGTTGCTGATGGAACTCGTTCAGCTCGCCCGATGCAGATTCCCAGAGCCGGGACAGCCTGGTTTTTCCGACTCCGCAGTGAATGCGGCGTGCCGTGCCGCTGCTTCTTCAATTCGTCATGGCTGAAACCTGTTCCGGCATGGTGGGAAGGGCTTCGGGCAAGGGTTTGCGCGGCAACTTCTCCTCTCGGTTGGCGGTGTGGTAGACGAAGGAGGCGATGACGACCACGGCTTGCATTAGGTCACCGGGTTGGGCGCGATCGTAGGCATCCATGTTGGAGTGGTGGGTCCGGGTTTCGTATTCGACGGGATCCTGGATGAACTGAAAACCCGGTGGTCCGACAGCATCGAACGAAAGATGGTCGGTGCCGCCGGTGCCGGGACTCCAACCGAGGGGAACGCCGATCAACATCTCATACTGCGGCTCGACCAGATGAACTGAGAAATAGCTTCGCGGCCAGCCCTGACCGAACGGCCCCCAGCGTTCAAGCTTGACGTTTGCAGCGCCCCATTCTTCAAGCCGTGAATCGGCCCACCTGGCGGATGCGTTGAACCCGGGTGAGTTGGTGATGCGAGGTCCTTAGCCTGTATTTCTCACCACGTGGCGAGATGAAGTGCGTGAGAGGGCCGTCAGGACGAGGCGCGAGCCGCTTGGCGCGCGCAGGCGTACTTGACGGTACGTTGAGCACGGCAAGCAAGCGCAACGAAGTCCTGGCGGTCGTATGGCGTGCTTCAGCCGTCGGGTGGTGAGACATGCAGGTTAGACTTCGACGAGATGGAAGAGGTAGTCCATCACCTCGGTGTGGTGGAAGACCTCCTGCTTGATGCGATGGATGACCTCGCGGTCGACAGCGTCGTTCGCCCGGAGGACGGTAGACGCCATGAAAACCACGGTGATGCCGAGAGACGATACGATGCGGGGCATGCCGATCATGCTTCGCCGCTAAAGTTCGAGTTCGTCGTTGTAGATCATGTCCTTGAGCTTGAATCTGCGCCTGATGTTCGTCTGTCCCATTTTCATTTGAAACTCGACGTCCTTGTCGGCAAGCGTGATCTCATGCGTACGGGGGAACGACAGAACGACCTCGGCTTCCTGCTCGCCGCCGCGGATCCGGAAATCCTCCGGAGAGATGTTTTCCTTGTTCTTGCGCTTCAAAAACGAGCCTTGTTTGAATCGCTCGGGGTTCCGCTGGCCCATTTGAGCCATGCGGCCGGGGAAACCGCTGACAGCGATGACGTAGTGTGTCTCGGCGCGGTTGATGAATGCTCGGCCGTCTTCGGCCGTCCCTGCTTCGTTGCCGTATCGGGCTTTGACAAGCGCCTCTTTCACGGGCTGTGCGCTCAACCAGCGGACGACGAAGTTACGCTGCATTCCACCGCCGCCTCCACGGCCGCCGCCGCCGTAACCGCCGGGCACGCGAGTGCCTCCCCCAGCACCGGCTCCAGGGATGCCGCCGCCAGCGCCGCCGAAACCACCGCCGCCAGCGCCGCCTCCACCTCCTCCACGGCTTCGACCCGCGCCCCCGCCTCTCATGCCGCCGCCACCACCACCCATCGTTATCGAGACGGTGCGCGCCCAGGGAGAATTGGTGAGCATCTTGGTGACTTCCTTCTCGCTCCATTGCAGGAAGTCCTTGGTGATCCAGAAGTCCGCTGCGAATCCGACGGACGTCATGAGCCCGAATAGCAGCAACAGTCGCAAGCCAGCAATGGCCATCGTGTCCTCCTTGGAATACGTCGAGTCTTTACTTTCCTCTCGATGTCAAGCGCAATACGTTCGAACATAACATAGGCGGAACACTCATGAGAGTGGTTACGATGTAATATCCATGTTAAAGAAGCGGGCGGAAGGCGCTGTCGTAGTGATGCTAATCTGAGGCTTCCGCTCCCGGCCTGCCTGCATTCCCCGATCCGGATGGTCGAACCTCGTTTATCGCGCGGCCTGCGTGATCTGTTGCCCGACGCCATGCTGGCTCGCCAGCGGATGATCGATACGATCCGCGGCGTTTACGAACTATACGGGTTTTCACCCTTGGAAACGCCGGCAGTCGAATACCTCGACGTGCTGTCCGGTTCGGCCGGGGCCGAAGCGCAAGGACAGATCTTTGAGGCCACGAACCCCGAAGGCGAGCAACTCGGCCTTCGATTCGACCTGACGGTTCCGCTCTCACGCGTCGTGTCGCAGTATCAGGACCTGATCTTCCCGTTTCGGCGCTATCAGGTATCTCCTGTTTGGAGAGCGGACAAGCCGGAGCCGGGCCGCTATCGTCAGTTCACGCAGTTCGACCTGGACTCGGTTGGTGCGGAATCGGATGTTGCTGACACTGAGATCATCGCGGCGATGTGCGACACGCTGGACGCGCTCGATGTAGGTCCTTATCTTGTCCGTTTTTCGAGCCGCAAGATTCTCAATCTACTGCTCGATTACGCTGAGATCCCCCAAAGCGGCGGCCCCGCTGTCTTTCGCATTCTCGATAAGCTCGACAAGATCGGCCTCGGCAAAGTCAAGCTCGAGCTGACGTCGGGGTATACGGATGAGTCCGGCGCTCCGATTTCGGGACTCGGTCTATCCGCGGGGCAGGTCGAAAAGATCGAGCGGTTTCTGAAGATCAAGGCCGACAGCCGGAATGATGTCCTCGAACTTCTTCGTGCTTTGTTCGGCAGCATCGACAACGCTCAGGAGGAGATCGACGTTGTCGAGCGCATCTCGTCTCACCTTGATGCGCTCGGCTATGAGAGCGACCGAGTAGTGGTGGACCTTGGCATTGCGCGGGGTCTTGCGTACTACACCGGGCCGGTCTTCGAGGCGGTGCTGCTTGACGCGCAGCAGTTCGGCTCGGTCTTCGCCGGTGGGCGATATGACAATCTGGTCCGGCGCTTCACCAGACGGAGCATCCCGGCAACCGGGGCCTCGATCGGCGTAGATCGTCTGCTGGCGGCCCTCGTCGAACTCGATCGTGTCGAGCAGCGCAAGACCAGCTCTCAGGTCCTCGTCACTGCGATGGATCCGGCGCTGATGGGAGAGTACCTGCAGATCACGTATGAGCTGCGACGAGCGGGTATTCGAACCGAGATGCATGTGGGCAAACCGAAACGGCTTGGCAAACAGCTTCAGAGGGCCGATCGCCTCGAGATTCCCTACGTAGTCATCATGGGCTCGGACGAAGCCCAGCGCGGCGTCGTCACTGTGAAAGAGATGCTGGTGGGCCGCAGGAAGGCGGTCGAGGTCAGATCCCACGACGAGTGGAAAGCGGGGCGGTTCGGCCAGCAGGAGATCGCCCGCAAAGACCTTGCGAAGACCTTGCGGCTGTTGCTCGAAGGTTGAGCGAGACCTCTACGCAAGTGAGGCACAACTCGAAATCCCTCACGATTGCCTATGCCAGCACCGGGAATGTCCCAGGGCGATCACAAACTCATGAAAGACTTGCCTGCCAAAGCCGTACGGTCGGAGCCGGCTACAGGCTGATTCACTTCGAACCGGCTACTTCGATGACGACGTCGTAGAGGATTTCAACGTATTCCTGAAAGGGTTCGACGTAGAGGTACTCGTCCTTGCCATGGATTCCGCCCGCGAGGTCCCAAACGGCCCGGCCCGGGCCAAAGCCATAGGACTCGATGCCGGCGGCGCGGAGTTGCGCCGAGTCGGTCGCGCCGGTGGACATGCGAGGCAGAATGAGAATGCCCGGATAGCGCTGATCGAGCACTTTTTCGAAAGCTCGGAACACATCGGACTTCAATGACGAAGGCTGGTGCTTCGGTCGCGTGACGGGGTGCGGCATGAGGTCGACCTTGGGCTCGTTCATGATCCGCTTGAGTCGGGGGAAGAGTTCTTCGGGGTCCTCGTGAGGCAGAGCGCGGATATCGACGGTGGCTTCCGCTTCCGAGGGGATGACGTTCTTGAGATAGCCGCCCTTGACGATCGTCGGGACGATCGATGTGCGGATCATCGAGTAAAACAGCGGGCTGATCTCCCGTAGTTTCTGTTGCGTTTCGGTACTTGGGTTCCCTTCGAGAACCTCGTTATAAACCGCAGCTTCTTCGGGCGGCGCGTGTTCGGCAAGGCGGCGGAAGTACTCGCGCGTCGTTTCGTTGAGGTGAACCGGCGTTTCGTATTCCGACAGGCGGCCTACAGCACGCGAAAGCGCTGCAACAGGGTTGTCGGGCAAGGGAATCGAGCCATGGCCGGAGGTGCCCTTGGCTTGCAGGTCGATGCGGCGCGGTGTCTTTTCGGCGGTCTGGATCTCGAAACGCACGTGCTTGAACCGGCGATCGAAGACGCCGGCGCCGCCTTCGTTGATCGCAAATTCGGCGTCAATGGCTTCACGATGATTATCGAGAAGGTAGGTGATCCCGGCGAGCCCGCCGGCTTCTTCGTCGGCGACGCCGAGGAAGATGACGTCGCGGTCGAGCGGGATCTTCAGCCGATGCAACAGGAGCAGCACCTGTAATGATCCTGAGACGACGCCTTTGTCATCGCCAGTGCCGCGGCCGAAGATGATGCCGTCTTTGACAACACCGCCGAAGGGATTGAACGACCATTCATCACGTTCGACGGCTACAACATCGAGGTGCCCGAGCAGCAGAAGGGGCTTTTTCTTTCCGTTGCCCTTGACTCGGGCGACGATGCTGGCGCGGCCGGGTTTTGCCTCGAAGATTTCTGACGGGATGTCATCGGCGTCGAGCTTTTTCTTGAGGTAGTTCGCGGCAAGGATCTCGTTGCCCTCGGGCTGCGATGTGTCGAGCCGAACAAGATCGACGAGGGTTTCCAGCGCTTCTTGACGAGCTTGGGGCCAGTCCGGCGTTTGTGCTGCGGCTGGCAGCAGGAGGAAAAGTAGAAGGGTTGGTCGGAATACGAACACTCTGAAGGAAACCTCCTTGTCCAGGATAAACGAATGTGGCGAGTTGGCTAGGCGAATAACTCATTCCGGGTTGGATCAGCCTGTGGGCTGGAGGTGTTCGATGCGTCAGTCCCGTTCTGCATGCTGTTCTTCGGAATCACCAGTTCCGCAACCCGTCACAAGGATCGAGACCGCCTCCTCCAGCCATCCGGAGTGCCATTGATGCCCTCTCTGTGGGCCATCCCGATAGGCGTGGGGAATCGCCAACTCGACAAGCAAATTGTGCATAGCCGTGTGATGCGCCCGGAACGCTCCTGCATAGCCGGTCAGGACCAAACGGCATCGCTGCCGAAGCGTGGCCGCCCGGGAGCGAATCAGTCCGGTGATCCTGTATTTCTCGAAGTTCTCTTGTCCGCCGAAGATCGGCTCCATTCCGAACCTGTCAGGGGCATCTTGCATCAGAGGAGCGTCCCAGGCTGCCGCCTTGCCGAAGACTTCGGGATGGCGCAGCAGCAGCGACCACGCGCCCCACCCGGACTTGGAAAACCCTACCAGCAAGCGTCCATCAGGGCTGGTCTCGACGGGATAGGAACCCTCGACCAGGGGAAGAACGTCCTCGAGCAGGTATTGCTCCTGGCGCAAGGACATATTGGCGGGGTGATCGGCATACCATGGCAATGCCGAGAATGTCGGCAGTACCACAACAAGGCCGTATCGGTCGGCAATGTCCAGCTTCCGTATTTCCTCGGCCGGGTCGCCCCATCTCGTTTCGGCGCCAGCCTCGACCGGAAGCACGTAGAGGGTCCTCTTGGGGAGGTCGATGTCCTTGCGCTTGGGTGTGAAGACACGTACGGTCGTCTCCCCGGACTGGCGAGGGCTCCGTATGAGGTGGACATCCTCGGCTGCCTCGATGGCTCCCGCAGCCATGCAGGCAAGCAACACTACAAGCCTGGCCGATGGGCATTGCCGCTGATGCGATTGACGGAGGCCGGATTGCAAGAGAGGAGGAAACCTCTTTCTCCAGGATAAGCGACGGTGGCGGTTTGTCTATGCGAACAACTCCTCGACACGTGCCGCGACGATTTCGTGCTCGCCGGGCTTGAGCATCCACATGGAGATGCGCAGGCCCTCGGGGTTTTGCGAAACGGCGATCGCCGGTTCGCCCTCACGCAGTTTCTTGACCGCGTCGCCGGGTGTGAGACCTTTTGCGGCGGCATCCCAGCGAACGAGGACGTGGGGAACGCGATTGGCTATGGGCGGAATGTGTAGCTCGGTCTCGACTCCATCGACCCCGCCCACCGTCCGAATGACATGCTCGGCGCGGGCCTCGAGTTCACGTCGCTCGGCGTCGTGATCGATGCGGTGGTAACGCTCAACGGCGGCGAGCAGGCCCATGATCTCTTCCTTGCCGACCTTCATGCCCCGCCCAACGCCGGCGCGTGGGCTGCTGGCCTTGAGCGCGGCGGAGACAAGTTCGGCGTCGCCGAGCACAAGGCCGCTGGCCTGCGGTCCGAGTAGCCCCTTACCGCCGGAGAAGACGGCGAGATCGAAACCTTCGTCGATGTACTGGCGCAGCCGGCTGACGGGAGGAACATCGGAAGCACAGTCGTTCATCGTGGGGATGCCGTGTTTCTTGCCGATCTCGATCCAATCAGCTCGCGAGATCCGACCCCTGTGTTCGGCGACGTTCAAGAAGAACATCATGGCCGTGTGCTTGCTGATGGCCTTCTCGAGCTCTTCCCGCGTCTCGACCTCGACGGGCCTGGCGCCGGCCATCCAAATCTGAGTGTCGAAGCCAAAGCGATGGCTTTTCTGGATGATGACTTCGTTGGGCATGCCGGTCGTGTCGGGTAGTTGGCGCAGCTTCTTGTTGTCGCCCCGCGTGACACAAGCCGCAGTCCCGACGGTCAGGCCGGAAGCCGCCCCACAGCAGATCATCGCGCCGGGAACGCCAATGATCTCGGCGATGCGCTTGCCGACTTTCACTTGCAGCTCGGGTAGATCAATGAAGTTCCTGGATGCCTCGACCATCGCGGCGACGACCTCCGCTGGCATGATCGAGCCTCCGAGAACCGTCACCACACCGACACCGTTGATGACGTGCCGTACGCCAAGGCTTTCGTAGGTAACCGTGCTGGTGGTTCCGCCGATCGGCGATCGGGCGGACTCTCCGCAACCTGCAAGCCCGGCTGCGGCCGCGCCGGTTGTGGTTGCTTTGAGAAAACTTCTGCGGGTTCGGGATCGTTTCATGGTCAATATCCTGCCGTTCTCCGGCCACGAGAATGTAACACATCAGGCGTCCGGGCTATTGATTCGCCCGCAATCCGCACGTATGCGGAAGCCTGACGAGAGATTCTGGTTGCGAATGACTCCGACAAGGTGTCCGAAGTTCAATGCGGCAAGGAGCGGCTATCATCAGCGGATGCGCTTGAAGCCAGAGAGAGTTTGTCGTATCTGGACGTTACAGGGCGAGGAGGTTCTCGGCCCTTGATGTCCATAGCCGAAATGACTGGCTTCCCTCTCTTGGCCTGCGGCGCCACGGGTGCTCTTTGTCGAGGCGGTTCGGCGCGCAACTCTGTGTCGGAGCAAGGTCTGTTTACGAACGGAGTGGGACAGGTCGCCTGGTCTTTGTGCAACGAAATCACGGTACACTTGACGTTTGGCCGTGTTACCGGGATGAGCCTCACGACCGATATCGGGCGCCGAATCGAGTTGGTCTCGATGGACTCGCATTTCCACGATATCTCGATCGGGCTCTATCGCCAATCAGGCGCGCAAGGTCCCGAGTTCCTCGTTCACACCTACAGCGGCCTTGACGGTGCACGGGAGCGAGTAGAGTTTGTAGCTCGGACGATGGTCCTTCTCGGCGGCATGGAGGCGGTCGAGGGCGATAGCCGGAGGGTAAAGTTTGCGTGCAACAGCTCGCACGATTTCGCTTGCAAGCGAGTATTCCTGGAATCTTGCAAATGGGACCCGGCCGTTGACGTCGAGCCGAAGCCGCTGACCATCTTCGACAGGAAGTCGGACGCAAACGTCACCGTCGAGAGCCTCGCCGACGGCGTTTACCGTATCATCGGAGAGGCGCAGAGCGATCGGGGAGAAAAGCGCCGGACCGCTATCGGCGCCGGCCTTGTGAAGCTCGGAGAGATGGAATGGCTCGAAGGTGACGAGGAGCGCTTCGCGTTTCCCTGCAGGCACTCCCACGATAAACTGGTGGGGTTGCTGCTGATACGCGCGTTGAATGTCAGGGGCGTTGAGCGCGAACAGCAAATGGCGTTGGCCCGGGGACAGTTGCTGGCTCCCAGCGCTCAGAAACAGTAGACCTCTACGTTATGAACGGACGTGAACGAGTCCTGGCTGCCTTGCGGCAAGAGCCGGTCGATCGTACGCCGGCTTGCAATCCAACCTCGTTGGCAACAGTGGAATTGATGGATCTGGTTGACACGCCATTTCCCGAAGCGAACCGCAATCCTGAGATGATGGCTCGCCTCGCCGCCACCGGCTACACCGAGTTGGGCTTCGATTCCATCATGCCGGTCTTCACGATCATCCAGGAGTCTTCGGCCTTGGGCTGCAAGATGCAATGGGAACAGAAGGACAACTGGCCCACGGTCAGAATGCGTGAGCCGATCTGGGTGGAACCCGACGACATCAAGCTGCCCTCGGACTTCCTCACGCACAACGACACGAAGTGCGTGACCGACGCGATCAAGATCTTGAAGAAGCAGTACGACGACGAAGTCGCGATTATCGGCAAGACGATGGGCCCCTGGACGTTGGGGTATCACTGCTTCGGCGTGGAACCGTTCCTGCTGATGTCGCTTGATGATCCCGGCAAGACGAAGTTATGTCTCGACCGCATGAAAGAGGCGACGGTCGAGTATGGTACGGCGCAAATCGAGGCCGGTGCTGACGCCCTGACGCTGCCCGATCACGCGACCGGAGATCTGGTGAGCGGCGAGTACTACAAGGATTTCCTGCTTGATCTGCATATCGAGATGGTGGAAAGACTTCCGGTGCCGCTGATCCTCCATATCTGCGGCAAGACGCTTGATCGCATGGACTACATCGCGCAATCGGGCATGGCGGCTTTCCACTTCGACTCGAAGAATCCGCCGAGCGAGGCAATGGAGATCGTCAACGACCGAATCGCCCTCGTCGGCAACATCAACAACCCGGAAACTCTTTTCGCCAAGGGGCCCGAGGAGGTTCGACAGGAGGTGTATCGCAACCTCGAAGCGAATGTGAATTTGATCGGGCCCGAGTGTGCTATCCCGCTCCAAACGTCGATCGAAAACCTCAAGGAGATCCCCAAAGCCGTCAAAGAATGGCACCGGGAACACCCGACGCCAAACTGAGGACCAGCGGCGCAAGGGCATGGCTTCCATCAACGACATCGCGAACGAGCTTGTCCGCAACGAAATCGAGGAGTACCTGGAGCAGCCGGACGAACGGGAATCCGTCATCGAGACGTTCGTGAAGTGCAGTGCGTCGATGCAGGCGATCGGCGCGGCGCTCATTGACGGACAGCACAAGACCGTCGATCAGTTGACACAGAACGCGCTGGCGGATGGCGTGCCGGCACTCGAAGTGATGGATGACGGCTTGATCGCAGCGATGCGGATCGTGGGCATCAAGTTTCGCGAGAACTTCATCTATGTGCCGGAAGTGTTGAGTTGCGCGCGGGCCATGAAGGCCGGCATGGCGCACATCGAGCCCATTCTTTCGGCTTCGGGGATCGAGCCCATCGGCCGGGTCGTGATGGGGACGGTCAAGGGCGACCTGCACGACATTGGCAAGAACCTCTGCATCATGATGCTGCGCGGCGCGGGATTCGAGGTGTTCGATCTGGGCGTGGATACCTCCGCCGACGAGTTTCTGGAGGCGGTGGAGGGGCACAACGCGCCGCTCATGGGGATGTCCGCGCTGCTGACGACCACCATGCCGAACATGGCGGTGACAATCGAGACGTTCATCGACGAAGGCATCCGCGACGACGTGAAGGTCATGGTCGGCGGCGCGCCGGTGAGTCAGGAATTCGCTGACGATATGGGCGCCGACGGCTACGGAAAAGACGCCATGGAATGCGTCGCTCTCGCCAAGCGGTTGGTCAGCGAAGAAGTGGGAGCCGAGAGCTGACAGTTCGTGGTAAAGTCCCGTGGAAGGTGCTGCGGGTTTCTGTGGTCGCAAGGCGCGGGGTGAGTAGGATGGCGATCCGCGTGATCTCCTCCTCGCGAAGGAAAAGCGAACGACAAAGCCGACGGCCGCAAACGTCTGTCGCCCGAAGGGTTACGCGCCACTTCCGCCCGGCTGCGCGGAAAGCGCGACGCCTCGTTGCTGGAACGGCCACGCATTACGCAATCGGCCGCGGGGCACGTAACGCCGCCTATGTGACTTTTGCCACGGGCTGTTGACCTCCCTCATGACAAAGATCGACAAAGAGGAATACCAGAAACGTTTGGACCAGATCTCAGCGATATTCGCAGAGATGATCCAGCACGCCGACGAACTGTCGACCCAGCGCTGTCCCTACAAGAACCGTTTCGATCAATGCACGGCAAAGTTCGGCTGCCGCAATCAACAGAAAACTGCCGTGGGCAAGTTGTTTCTGTGTGTCGGAGACGACAAGCTGGACTATCGCAGCGCTTGGGAAACCTCCTGAGCGCGAGGGAATTGCATGAAGCTGTTCCCGTCACGACATTGATCTGATATTCCCTGTCTCATCAATGAGAGCTGAACAGACAAAGGTTGGATGACACTCAACAGAACATCATCAAGAACGAGCCGGGCTTGTTGAAACCGGCTCAGACCTCAGGCAGAGTCTCGTACTCCATCAAGAGATGGCCTGGCCGCGCTACAGCTTCTCGGCTTGTTCGAGCCGAATGAACGGGAGCACTGCCAGACCAGCGCGGGCCGGCGATGGCAATCTCCTCCTAGGCAGTCTCCTAACTCACGGGAACCCAGCGCAAGCAAGCAGGCATTGGGACACTGAGCACTTGTCCCGTCGGAGTGAGCTTGCCTGTTTCCTGGTCGACCGCGAACGTTACGACGTTGCTCGTTCTTTGATTCTCGGCAAAGAGATACTTGCCCGTCGGGTCCAGATCGAAGTTGCGCGGTGTCTTTCCCTGCGTCGAAACCTGTTCGATGGCCGTCAGCATGCCGCTGGCTTGGTCGATCGAAAAGACGGCGATCGAATCATGTCCGCGGTTCGAGCCATAGAGGAACTTGCCCGAGGGATGAGCACGCACCTCGGCGGTATGGCTGATCTCCGTGTAGCCTTCAGGAAGCGTGGAGATCATTTGGATCTCTTCCATCACTCCGGCCTCCGCGTCCCAGGTAAACGCGGTAATGGTATTGCCCATCTCGTTGATCGCGTAGCAGAACTTCCCCGACGGATGGAAGGTAAAGTGGCGCGGTCCGCCTCCGGCCTTGACCTTCGCTGACGGCGGGTCGTTCGGCTCGATCTTGCCTGTAGCCGGATCGGCTTTAAAGATAAACAGGTCATCCGTTCCCAGATCCGCGGTGATGACGAAACGGTCATCCAGTGAGAAATTGACCGAGTGGGCGTGCGGCCCCTTCTGCCGTTGCTCGTTGACGCTGGAACCTTCGTGTTGCATAACGCTGACTGCTTCGCTCAGCTTGCCGTCAGCGTTGACCTGGAAGGAAGCGGTGCTGCCGGCCCCGTAGTTGGCGACCGCCAGCATCCTGCCCGTCGAATCGAGGTTGAGGTGGCACGGTCCGGAGCCCTTCGACGACACCTGGTTCAGCAGCGTCAGTTTCCCCGTCTCATGATCGATCTGAAACGAACTCACGGCGCCCTCGCCTTCGAAGTCTTCCGTGACGGCGTAGAGGTACTGATGGTTCGGGTGAACGGCGACAAACGATGGATTGACGATTTCGGCCGCCAGGCCGATCTCGGTCATTTGACCCAAGCCCGAATCAAAGCGCCAGGCGTAGATTCCTTTGCCTCCACCCTCTGTTTTCGTGTAGGTCCCGAAATAAGCAAGATACTGTGGAGCGGAGGCTTCCTTGGATTCTTCCATTGATTCTGATTCGCAGCCGCCGTATCCGAGGACGAGAGTGAACAGAAGGCCGGCCGCGAGGTAAGTGATGGGGTTTCTCATGCTGACTATATAAAGCGTAGTGAGCCGCGGAATGCAAGCCGCCATAGACGCCGCGCACCTAGGAGCCTGTCCTACAGAAAATTTTGGCCCCAATCAGTTGTAGTCAGACTTGATCACAGACACAAGATATTGACAAAAAATTGGCGATTTTCGTTCTGTGAGACAGACTCCTAGCCTGCATTTCTCACCACCCGAGGGTCGAAGCACACGATACGACCGCCAGGACTTCGTTGCGCTTGCTTGCCGTGCTCAACGTACTGTTCAAGTACGCCTGCGCGCGCCAAGCGGCTCGCGCCTTTTTCCTCCGCCCGGCTTGCGCCTAGTCCTGACCCGACGGCCCTCTCACCCACTTCGCCTCGCCGCGTGGTGAAAAATGCAGGCTAGAAGTTGGGTGGGAGAGCATTCGGTCCCTCGATCCAGACGAACGAAGAATGACACCTCTACTTTTCCGCCGTCAGAGATGACAGCAATCCGCAGACTTCCTCTTTATCGATAGGTCACCCAGATAGGGCTCGACCAAGCCAACTCGCCATCTTCCTGCTCGACTCGAACGTAGTACCAGTGCTCACCTGAGCCAGCATCATTGTCGACGTATTCGAACTCTACCTCTTGCTTACCGGGCTTGACCTGGTAAATGTAGGCTGCATCGCGAATGAGATGCACCGCTGACACCTCACCGGTGCCTCGCACTCGGACGTGGATCGGCTGCCTGCCGCTAGTGGTGAAGTCTTCGCCCATGAAGTGATCGCCGACGCGGAAGTCGAGGATGATATTGTCCGTCGCTCCGTACGTGCGGCGCTGACGGATGGCGTCGTGGATGCTTTCTCGGCTGGTATCGGGCGTATAAACCATGGCGTAAGAGATATGCGTCGAATAGTGGTCTGAGCTGGCAATGGTTCCGATACGATAGCCCTTCTTCCAGGCGTTCCACACCATACCCGGTTCCTGAAAACCACGCGGTGCTTCGCCCCCGCGGCGGTCCATGAAGCCGCGCGGGGCGTTCCTGTGCTCATAGTTTTTCCGGGCGCCCTGATAGATTTCGACCACCACGTCGACCTCGGGATCGTTGTCGGTCCAGTCAGTTCCCATACCGCTGGTGCCTGACGTGTGCGGAATGGCCAGGCCGTTGGTCTTTTTCACCACGTCGTAGAGCAGCTTCGTGTCATTGCGGATGCCGCTGCCGAAACTCATGCTGTTGAACGTCAGCAACTCGCCATCAGGGCTGTCGGGCAACATGAAACGCGGGTCGATTCTCTGGAAGAATGGCACGATAGGATATTCGCGGTGCGTGTAGACCATGTTGCGATGGCCCAAAGGATTTCCGAGGTTTCTCTCGTAGCCATACAAGGTCGAGAAACGTTCCGGGAAATGGTACATGTCGGCCATCTTCTGAGTGATGAAGTTCCAATAATCGGTGCCGCCGGCCTGATGGTCGGTGGAGGCCCCGAAATCCATCTCGGCGGCGTCGATCATGTAGCGATAGAACTCGGGCAGCGTACCGTCATCCATGCCGCCTACGTCTTGTGACAACTCCGTGTGGCGGTGAAGGTCGCCCCGCACGATCCGCAGAGTTTCGCCGCCGAGCCCGATCCGATAGTTGCGGATCGCACGCACGTCTTCTCGCTCGTTCGGATGCACTTCGAGTGAGGATGAAGGCGCCGGGCGGTAGAGGCTCAGAAGAGGCTTGCCCCCCGGACCGGGCAAGGTGATCGATCCTGCAATGACGCGATTCAGAAGCGGCCGGCTCGCAAACGCCCAATTGCGGTTCTCGTACGGCCAAAACATCCACAGCCGCCCATCGGCAGAAGCCAGACCCATGCGTGTGCTTTTTCGGGCCCAACTGTCGGGCAGCACGATCGGATCGGACCACCGATCGCTTGCGAGACGCGAGATCGCATACTCCCAGTAGATGCTGGGGCGATAGGCCATGCGGCTATAGCGCCGCTTAAAAGACATCCAGAGATTTCCATCCGGGTCGAAGTGGAGTAGTGGCCGGCTCTCGCCGGTCGCGCCCAGGGCCAGAGGGTCGTTGGGCTCGAACGTCGCCGGCGACTTCCAAACATTGTTATCAAGACATACGACCTCGATGCGCCGTGTTTCGCCTAGCGGCGTGCCGGGAGCACTGTCGCCGAGCGCCGCGCCAAGGTCCTTGCCCCAGTTGACTCCGCTGGTCTCCCAAGCAACCCACGGACGACCCATGTCATCGACCGCCACGCTGGTGTGCGCCTCGAAGCGTTCATTCGTTGTCACCTGCCTCTCTGCACCGAGCCCATCGGCGAGCGAGAAACGACGCAGATGGATATCGTAGTTGCCGTTGTAGCGGTCCCACGCGATCCAGACGGCTCCGCCGCCCGCGGCTACCGACGGCTCCCAGTTGTTCGCGTCGCTGTTGGTAACCGAGAGAGCCTCTGACCAGCGACCGCCTTGCAGATATTTCAGCTTGACCTGAGAGTAACGGCCTTCCAGGGCCTGCCACACGACGTAGATGGCACCGTCGGATCCTCGCGCGATGTGCGGCTCGATATCAGGCAGGGGATTGTCGGTCAAGCGATGTAGCTCACCCCATTCGTTGTCCTCCCAAGCCATGGCGTAGATATCCCAGTTGCCGTGGCCGCCGTCGGCCAACTGTTGCGACCAGATCAGCCACGGTCTGCCGCCACTGTCAGTCGCAATCTGGGGACGCCACAAATCTTCCGCGGCGCGGCCGACAGGAATGAGCCGCGTCCATTTTCCATCCTGGCAGCGCCTTAGGTTGAGCTCTTCGCGGCGGTCGTGATAGCTATACCAAGTCGTCCACAGGGTTCCGTCTTCCGCAGCGGCGATCGCAGGCGAATCATGCTGCCTCAACTCGGTGCCCGACAAGTCGGTCACCGGCGGAATGCGCGCGACCGTGGCGCGTCCATCGAGCTGCTCCTGCCAAACACCGAATTCCATCGCCATCGGAGCAAAGCTGAACTTGCCCTGCTCCGTACTAACTGCCACACGGGTGCCTGAAGTTCCCTTGCCTCGAACCAGTAACCCTTTCGGAAGCACAGCTTGTCTCACCGCGGGCCTGCCGCGCCCCGCCAATGAAGAGCCTTCGAGAATCCTGACCCTTTGGGTCCGAAGTGTCCATCCACCCTGAGGAAGCACGCGATCCGGAGGCTCGAAACGGTATCCCTCGATGTCGAAGACTTCCCCGCCTTGCAGCGACAGGTTGCCATTCCAGGAAACAGGCTGCCTTGCACCGACTCCCAAAAGGATCAGCACTTGCCACAGATCCTGTTCCGGCGTCCCCCCGGGGTGCCAGGAAAAACGAGCCTGGTGGTCGAGGTCTTCCGTGGCGCGTTCCGTGAGGACATCCCGGCCACCGGCTTGCTGGGCAATCACTGCCGTTGGGACCCAGACGTTGAAACAGACGCCCAGCAGTGCCAAGAAACTCAACGGCGACAAAGGAAGAGCAAGCTTTTTCATTCTCGACCAGGACTTCCATTCTCGTCTTGGCACGGCGCCAGTGTACACTCGCGCTGCTCCGAATGCTATTTCTGTTCGCGCTGAATCCTTCACGTCATCTCCACGGGTATGTGCCCGGGCTCTTCTATCCATTCTCAGACGTTGATTGGGCTGAATGAACAGCGGCCAGTGCCAAGTCCAGGTGTTTGGCAATGGCCGGGCTTTACACAGTAAGAATCATCCGCAGGAACGGCACGGGTCAGGTGAGGCGAGTTTCGAGGAGCAGTATGGCTATTCCGGCGACGGCAGCGGTCAAACCCGAACTGATTTTCCAGGGTTGCTTCTTCACCAAACATGAGGCAGGAAGCGCTCGGCTTGGCTTTGGACCCGGTCGGGAATCTCTCATTTACCGGCTTCATTGCAAAATTCGACCGGTGGAGTTGGGTCGATTCCGAAAATCGCCGTCGGACGAAGGTCAGAGCATTCCACCGACCCGAGCCACTTCAGACGGCGGCGTCTTCACGACCTTCGGCGGCGCCTTTGCGGAGAAAGGAATGTTCGCCCCGATGACGGCCGAGGGCTTCGTTGACAGGCGATTCTTCCCGAGGGAGCTTTTTGACCGGTCTTCATGCCCCCTGGCGGACATTCACCCACGTATGAACATGGGGCGCTCCCCGAAAGTACCAGAGCATCGTCGGGCTCTCCAACTGCCAGACGTCCCAAACTCCATCGCTGCCGATATCCATGTTCTTGTAGAAGGACATCGACAGAGCCGGAATGCCTCCCGCGTCGCGGATCAGTTTCATGACCTCTTCGCGGTCTTCTTTGCGGAACGGCAAGATTAAATCGTCGAGCACGGCCTCGACAAGGCCCTTTTGGTCTGGTGAGAGCTCGCTCAGCGGAATGCCCGGAACCTCGCCCCGCTTGTTGAGCGCGATGGTCGCGGTGGATTGCTCCGGCCTGGGGTCGCCCAGCAGAGCCATCTGTCTCTGTTTCCCATCGAGAGCCTGGTAGACCTCATTGGCTCGCTTGGCCTGATACCAATAGACATTGTCGGGGTGATGGGGCTGCTCATTGAAACTGTTCGCGGCGTGTCCGTACAAGATCGGCCCCCCGAACGCCGCTCCTTCGACCGAGTCACCATCACAACGGGCCGTACAGTGACGCCCGGTGAGGACGAACTCGAACTGCCCGGTGCCCGGCTCTCCGAACAGCGCGATCGAGTAATTCTTCAGGCCTCCGGCATCCTCCTGGATGTGATACTCGACCTTGTCGTAGAAGTCGGGGTTGTGCAGTCCTCGGAAGATGTCCTGAATCATCGCCTGCTGGTCGGCCGAATAAAAGTCGCCGATGCGATGCGGAGTGATGTGCCAGTTGTTGTCGATTTTGGAGCGCAGAGGGTGCTCGAAGGGAAACGTCACCTTGCTCCTCTGTTCCGCAGACAAGCTGTCGTAGAGCTGCGAGACGATGGTTTCCGATGATGAGGATGATGCCCCCTCAGCACCGGTCGCCAGCGCCAACGCGCCAAGTCCCGTGGTCTGTACGAATTGTCGGCGGTTCATACGCCCGGATTGATCGTTAGGCATGGCGCCCTCCCTTGACTCGCCTGCATTTCTCACCACATGACGGCCGAAGCACGCGATACGACCGCCATGACTTCGTTGCGCTTGCTTGCCGTGCTCAACGTACTGTTCAAGTACGCCTGCGCGCGCCAAGCGGCTCGCGCCTTTTCCTCCGCCCGGCTTGCGCCTAGTCCTGACGGCCCTCGCACGCACTTCGCCTCGCCACGTGGTGAGAAATGCAGGCTAGACGCTTTATCGCACGAACGTCATGCCGCGTCAAGCTCATGCTGACGATTCGGGGACCCTTCAACTTTTTTGATCCTCGGCGGGGGGAGGGGGAACGTCTCGGATCTCGGATCGATCGAGAGGCTCAACGAAAACTATCGCTTACAATGGGCGTTGCATCGAATATGCCCTTGGTGATCAACGGAGAGCGTATCGAAGAAGACGAGATCGCCCGCGAGGCTCAATCCCTGCAGCGGAGCTTCGAGCAGATGCCGCCGGAAGTCCGCGAGACCCGAGGGCTCGATGCGGCACAGTTCGAACGGAACCTGTGGGACTGGTCGAAAGAGAATGTCATCGAGCGGGTCCTTCTGAGTCAGGAAGCCGACAAGGACACGGAGCCGGTTCCGCCCGAGGAGATCGACGAGGTTCTGGAGCAGATCAAGAAACGCCACGGAGGCAGCGAGCAGTTCAGCCTGAGCCGCGATGAGAATGAAATCCGACAGGACATCGAAACACGGGTGCGACTTGACCGCTTGATCGGCAAGGTCACGAAAAACGTGAAGCCGCCCAGGAACAAGGAAGTGGCCGACTTCTACCGCAAGAACAGGAACGACTTCGCCTTGCCCGAGCAGGTGCGAGCAGCCCACATCGTCAAGAACGTCGATGACAAAACCGACGAGGCGACGGCGCGCGAGGCGATCCGCAAGGCCGAGGAAGAGATCGAGCGGGGCATCCCTTTCGAGGAGGTCGCCGACCGTCACTCGGACTGTCCCGGCAACGGCGGCGACCTGGGCTACTTCACCCGTGGCCAAATGGTGGACGAGTTCGACGAAGTGGTCTTCAACATGGAGCCCGGCAACCGCAGCACCGTCTTCCGTACCCCGTTCGGATTCCACATCGCCAAGCTGCATGACAAGAAACCCGCGCAGATGCGCAACTTGCAAGAAGCCGGAGACGACATCAGGGAAGAACTGCTGCGCCGCAAGCGGACGAAAGCCGTGGAGGATTTTGTCGATCGCCTCAAGGCCCGGGCGGCCATTCAGGAGATTGTCACCGCGGAGGCGACCAACTTCGCGATCAAATGATGAGCAGCCGATTGCCGATTCACCCGCGGACCAGCGAGCCGGCCCCGTGTTGCGTGCCGAGTAAGGAACGCGCCGAGCGGCTGGACGAATCACGCTATCTGACCGAGAGGCGCCCACGGGTCACGAAGGGTTCGACCGAGGACATGGTCAAGCTCGAAAGCGCCTGCTTTCAGATGGGCACGGAAACCGAGGACGGGTTCCCGGCCGACGGGGAAGGGCCGATCCGCGAGGTCACTCTCGACGGTTTCTGGATCGACAAGTACCCGGTGACGAACGAGCAGTTCAAGGAGTTCGCTGAAGCGGCCTCGTACAAAACGGAAGCGGAGCGCTTCGGATGGTCTTTCGTGTTCCACAACCAGTTACCGCGCGACCGCTACGGAGAACTTGTCGACGACACGGTCGCCGGTCATGAGTGGTGGTGCAAGGTGAACGGAGCGGATTGGGCGCATCCCGAGGGACCGGACTCGAACATCGACGGGCGTCCGCACCATCCCGTGACGCACATCTCCTGGAACGACGCGCTCGCTTATTCCAATTGGGTGGGCAAGCGCCTGCCAACCGAGGCCGAGTGGGAAGCGGCGGCGCGCGGCGGCATGGAGCAGAAGATCTATGCTTGGGGTGATGAACTCACGCCCGACGGCAAGCATATGTGCAACATCTGGCAGGGAGAGTTCCCCGTCAAAGACATCGCTGAAGACGGGTACGCCGGCCCTTGTCCGGTAGACGCCTTCCCCGCCAACGGGTTGGGCCTCTACTCGGTGGCCGGCAACGTCTGGGAGTGGTGTCAGGACTGGTTTCACCCCAGCTATCACATCTTCGCAACGACATCAAATCCCGTAGGGCCTGCGAGCGGCTCGTCTCGTGTGATGCGAGGCGGATCGTTTTTGTGCCACCAATCGTATTGCAATCGCTACCGCGTGGCCGCACGCACGTCGAACACGCCGGACAGCTCCACCATCAACCTCGGATTTCGCGGCGTCCGCGACCTTTGAGATGGCTGCAACGCCGGGTGCTTGTTCTCGGCTTTCTTCCGATCAGCTCTCGAAAACCCTTTTCATCATCCGTGAAGATATTCCCGCGCCAATCTGACGCTCGCGCTTGACCCTTCGTGAGCGGACACGCAACATGAAATTGGGCATGGGACGGTTCCTCATTCTCCTGTTGACGCTCGGCGCATTTCCGAGCGCCTCTCTCAGCGAAACTGCGGCCGAGCAACTGCAAGCCATCCAGAATCTCGGTCTCGATCCGCAACAGTGCTTTCGCGTTCGCGATGTCTTTCTCGAACGCGAAGACGTAAAGCTCTATTTCGTCGACGGCTACCTGATCTTTGCCGAGCCTCTGAGGGGACGCACATCCGCCGCTCTCTTCGTGGCTCTCGAACCGACGGACAAAGGCGAGGTCTTGCTCATACCGCCGAATGCGCGCGAGCGGCAATCGTTGGTCCGCTTCACTTCCGAGCCGGCACTGCATCAAAGATTTCGGACGGCGATGATGTTTTTCACCGATGACAGTGCAGCAGTACTCCGCGCTTCCATAGAGGAAAGCGAGGGGTCGCGGCTCGACACGAAAGCGGGAGCGGACCTGGCCCGCAAGTGGTCGTACCCGATGCACAACGTGCTGGAGGGCCTGTCGCTGCGTATTCTCTTCGACACATTCTCGAACCTTCCTCTCAACGAAGGTTTTTTCGCCGCAGCCATCGGAGGTGGACCGGCTGGACGTTTCGACGTTGTGGTCGACCCGCGAAACCAAGACCAGGTGACGATGGGACAGACGGTTTGGCGCGATGGGCAGCGCTTCTACGAAATATGGTCAAGATTTGCGGGACGACGTTTTCGGTCGGGCCAGCGGAAGCCGATTCCGCAACGTGGTCATCTCGAAAACTTCCGCATCGAAGCTCGTCTAGGAGCTGACCTCGAGATGCAGGTCTCCGCGAGCGCCGATTTTCTTGCCCAGGGCTCAACTCAGCGAATCGTCGCGTTCGAGCTTTCCGAGCGACTCCGTCTGCAGAAAGTACTGATTGACGACATCGAGGCGGAATTCATTCAGTTCAGCGAGCCGAACTCGAGCAGCGTCAACCGCCGCCAAAACGATCTGATCGCGATTGTGCTGCCCGGCTCTGCCGAAAGCGAAACGAGGCGCCGCATCGAGTTCCACTACGCGGGCAAGGTGGTGAGTGACGCGGACAACGGGGTTTACTACGTCGGGAGCCGAGGCTCCTGGTATCCACGGCGGGACAATCCTTTTACTCATTTCGAGTTGGTATTCCACTATCCGGATCAACTCGACCTCGTAGCGACCGGGGATCTGGTGGACACTACGACGTCCGACGGGGTGCGGACGTCGGTTTTCCAGACCATCTCTCCGATCAAACTGGCCGGGTTCAACCTCGGGACGTACGCCCGCGCGCACCACGATATCGGCGATTACCGAGTGGAAGTCTGCGCCAACAAGAAGGTAGAGGAGAATCTACGGCCGAAGACGAGGCTGCCGATCATCTGGTCTCCTCCCCCAGCGAGCTCTCGCGGCGCATCGCGCAGAGGAACACAAGGCGCTCTGCCAACGATCGTCGCTCCCGCGACGCCCGAGGGAATGCCCAGCCTCGTATCGCGCCTGGAACACGTGGCTTCCGACAGCGCAGAAGCGTTCTCTTTCTTTCTCGATCGCTTCGGGCCGCCGGCCTCGTCGAAGATCGTCATCTCACCCATCCCGGGAAGCATCGGACAAGGGTTCCCCGGACTGGTCTATGCCTCGACGCTGAGCTATTTTCGCCCATCAGATCCGCCGTTGGCGCGCCGTTCTCAGGACGAGCAGCTCTTCTATTCCGAACTGCTGCGCAGCCATGAGATCTCTCACCAGTGGTGGGGCAATGTCGTCGCACACCAGGCTGAGCAGGACAAATGGCTCATGGAAGCACTGGCGACCTATTCTTCTCTGCTCCTTCTCGAAAAACGGCGCGGGCGGGAAGCACTCGACCGCGTGCTGGCGACGTTCAAAACAAACCTGCTGTCGCGCGACGCCGATGGAGAGACAATCGAGAACACGGGCGCCATCGTGCTCGGTGACCGCCTGCGGTCGTCACGAGCCCCCGAGGCCATGCGCATCATTGTTTACGAGAAAGGCGCCTGGATCATGCATATGCTGCGCGGGGTTATGGGCGACTCCAACTTTTTCGCCTTCCTGCGATCGCTCTGCGAACAGTATCGGTTCCAACCGATCGACACCAATGGCTTCCGAACTCTGGCCGCGCAGTTTCTTCCGAAGGATAGCCCTGATCGCGATCTTCAAGACTTCTTTGACCAGTGGGTATACAGCACCGGTATCCCCACCTTCCATGTGGATTTCGAGACGAAAAGCGCCGGAAGGAAGTTTCACGTGACGGGACGGCTGCGTCAAGAAGCCATTTCCGATTCTTCCAGCCTGATCGTGGCGCTTCAGGCACATTCGGCCGAAGGTCCGGGAGATGAGCGCCTGGTTTTTACGGAAGGCGCGGTTACGGAGTTCGAGTTCACGACTTCGAAGAAACCCACCGAGATCAGGATCGACCCTCGAAGATTTATCTTGATGAACCGGTAGTGCGCCGCGTATGGCGCGGGGACGGCTGATTCATCCACCCTTTCAGGGAGAAACAGCTCTTCATGGCATTTCGGCTGGCGTCGTCATACGAACCCCGCGGAGATCAGGGTGCGGCCATCGAGCAGCTCATCAGGGGAGTCAACGACGGCGAACCGCACCAAGTCCTGTTAGGCGTCACGGGATCAGGCAAGACCTACACCATGGCGAAGGTGATCGAGGGCACGCAGCGGCCCACGCTCGTCATGGCCCACAACAAGACGCTGGCGGCGCAACTCTATCACGAGTTTCGAAACTTCTTTCCCGATAATGCGGTCGAGTACTTCGTCAGCTACTACGACTACTATCAGCCCGAAGCCTACCTGCCTGCCTCGCAAACCTACATCGAGAAGGAAGCAACGATCAATGACGAATTGGACAAACTGCGCCTCTCAGCCACACGCTCATTGTTCGAGCGGCGCGACTGTCTGATCGTCGCAAGCGTGAGTTGCATCTACGGTCTCGGATCGCCGGACGCTTACTATGGCATGCTTTTGATGCTCGAAAAGGGCGCGCAAATCTCACGTGAAGAGATTACCCGCCAGTTAGTCAAGATCCTCTATCAACGGCGCGACGGCGAGTTCAAGCGCGGCACGTTCCGCGTCATCGGCGACGTTATCGAGGTCTTCCCGACCTACGACGACTATGCCTGCCGCATCGAACTGTGGGGCGACGAAATCGAGAGCCTGTCGCAGATCGATCCGCTATTCGGCCAGGTGCGGCAGACCTTCCTGCGCGTGCCTATCTACCCCGCAAGTCATTACGTCATGTCGGACGACACGAAGAAGGGAGCGATCGAGAACATCCTGGCGGAGTTGAACGAATGGAACGCTGAGCAACACAGGGTCGGCAAACCGCTCGAGGCGCAGCGGCTGTCACAGCGCACCTTATTCGATATCGAAATGATTCGCGAAGTGGGCTACTGCCACGGGATCGAGAACTACTCCCGGCACTTCTCGGGCCGACAGCCGGGCGAACCGCCGCCGACGCTTCTGGACTATCTTCCCCAGGACGCCATGGTCTTCATCGACGAAAGTCATCAAACCATTCCTCAGGTCCGTGGCATGTATCACGGCGACCGTTCCCGAAAGACCGTACTGGTCGAGCACGGGTTTCGGCTGCCCAGCGCATTGGACAACCGTCCGTTGACCTTCGATGAGTTCGAGTTACGCGTTCATCAAGTCGTGTATGTTTCGGCAACTCCCGGCCCCTACGATCTGACGAAGTCGGCGGGCGTCGTCGTCGAGCAGATCATCAGACCTACCGGCCTGATCGATCCCGAAGTTGAGGTACGGCCCGTCAAGAGCCAAGTCGACGATCTGCTGGCCGAGATAAGAAACCGCGCGGAGAAAAACGAGAGGGTCCTCGTTACGACACTCACCAAACGCATGGCGGAGGATCTCTCGGAGTATTATCACGAGGCCGGCGTACGGTGCCGCTACCTGCATTCCGAGATCGACACTCTTGAAAGGGTCAAGCATCTGCGGGACCTGCGCCGGGGAGAATACGACGTACTCATTGGAGTCAACCTGCTCCGGGAAGGCCTCGATCTACCCGAAGTGTCGCTTGTCGCGATTCTCGACGCCGACAAGGAGGGATTCCTTCGGTCGGCAGGTTCGCTGATCCAGACCATCGGACGGGCCGCGCGTAACGTTCATGGCAAGGCGATTCTTTACGCCGATCACATGACCGACAGCATGAAGCAGGCGATCGGCGAAACCGAGCGTCGCCGCGCGCTCCAGCGGCAGTACAACGACGCCCACAACATTACGCCGCAGACCATCTCGAAGCCTGTGGACATGAGCCTGGCGCACATCGTCGAGGCGGACTACCATACGGTACCCTCCGAAGAGGACAGCGCCCGGATGCCCGAATCCGCACAGGAGATGGAGAAGCTGCTCGAGAAGCTCGACAAGCAGATGAAAGAGGCCGCCAAGGTATTCGAGTTCGAGAAAGCAGCGAAGATCCGCGACCGAATCAAGTCGCTGAAAACAAGGAAACTATTGTGAACCGTGGAAGCCAACCGTTGATTCGACCTGTTTCGAACGGACCGAACAGAGCCGGAAGAGCCTTGATTCAGCAAACTCTTCCGTACACAGTGCTCATTGGGAGCGGTGCTCTCAGCCAAACCACCAACAGACCTTGTTTCCGGCTTTGCCGAGCGGCCCCGGCAAGGAGGTTCAGCGGCTTGTCGATGATCGGTAAGTTCCTTCAGCTCGGGACGTTGATCATCACCATTTCCAGTATCGTCGGCGCCGAGGCGGCCGAGCGACTCGATCTGAATACCGTCACCGCGGCGCAGTTGCGGGCGCTACCGGGTATCGGGCCCGAACGGGCTGAGATGATCCTGCGCGTACGTAATAAAAGCGGTCCGTTCCGGTCCATCGAGGAGTTGATCGCGATTCCCCGACTCACCCGCCGTCAGTTCGAGCGGCTCAAGAAAAAACTCTTCGTTGATCAAGAGAGGCTTGAACCGCTACGCCCAAGCCCACCTGCCACAGTGCGCTCCGGCTAGCCTGCATTTCTCACCACCCGACGGTCGAAGCACGCGATACGATCGCCATGACTTCGCTTCTCCTTCGCGACGCTTGCTTGCCGTGCTCAACATACTGTTCAAGTACGCCTGCGCGCGCCTTTTTCCTCCGCCCGGCTTGCGCCTAGTCCTGACGGCCCTCTCACGCACTTCGCCTCGCTAGGTGGTGAGAAATGCAGGCTAAAGCACCGGGCGCGTAAACGACTCGGATTCAAGTGCTTCCGGCGTAATGCGAATCGAGTGGATCGCCCCTTTGAACCAGAACACACGGTTCAATCGGACGCCGATCGAGGTCCTTCCTCCCTCGAGGGGCGTAAAGGGAATCTCCGCCGACAGCTCCAGTTTGCCGTCAACATAGTTCTTGAGCCGACCGTCGTCGACGACATAGGCAAGGTGATACCAGCGATCAGCCGGGTGCAGCAACTCCGGATCGATCAGGGCCTTGTTGGCATCCCCCTTCTGAACAAAGCTGTCCAGATACCACCGGCCCTCCTCAGTGACGCGTGTTTCCAGCAGCGCTCGATCGCCATCCGCAAAGCCGAAATGCAGAAAGCGCTGCTCCGGCGGTCCGTCGGAGGCGGGAAGGAACACCACTTCGAGGGTGAATGTGCGGAGACCTTGCAGCGGGTTCCCGTCGAGAAAGAACGCGTCGTCCTCGCCATCGAAAAGGACCGCCGGGCCGGCAGGGCTGTCCGTGAGAGTCGGTTCGCTCGACATCGAGAGACCGACGGGCGGTGTCTCGAGAAAGTCCTTCAATACCCAGCTCACCGGCTCGGGATCAGCAACGGTCTCCGGCTCAGGAATGGAGCCGCAAGCCCATGACAGGGCGGCAATCCCCAAGGCGCTGCCATATTTCCAAACAGAAGTTGACGGGGAACCGCATTGGCGGCGTCTGGTCGTGGATCTCATGGCGGCCTATTCTAACCTGCATTTCTCACCACCCGACGGTCGAAGCACACGATACGACCGCCAGGACTTCGTTGCGCTTGCTTGCCGTGCTCAACGTACTGTTCAAGTACGCCTGCGCGCGCCAAGCGGCTCGCGCCTCGTCCTGACGGCCCTCTCACGCACTTCGCCTCGCCACGTGGTGAGACATGCAGGCTAACCGTTGACGATCTCGATGATCTGAGGTGTTTGTGACAACCCCGCAGCTTTTCAACGCGCGACCATCGTGTCCTCGACCACCTTTTCGACCGCTTGCAAAAGCTCGCGGGCACTTCGGATGCGGAACTGCGAACCGCCCCACTCCCTGACGGCTTTGCCCAAAGTGGTATTCCACGGATGCCAGGCAAAATTGAAGTAGAACACCGGAGCGCGCGGCGGGTCGAGTTGCGTGACGCGCTCCTTGGGAATCTTTTTGCCTTCCCAATGCTCGTAGCCAATAAAAACGATCGCATCCGCACGGTCATCGTTCCGTAACTCATCGGACAGCAGCTCTTCAATAAAGTTCGACTCGCTGTCCCGGGCCAAGTCGCGGAAGTCCACGGTTGCCGGAGCCAGTTTTCGTACCGCGCTGCCCATCGCCTGAAAGTCGAAGTCGTCGCCATAGTCCGAGCGGTAGAGGATTTTCTGATCTTCCTGGCTGTATGCAACCAGAGCAAATTCCCCGAATTCCGGCCGCCGGAACAGATTGCGCATCACGGCCACCATCGGCGCGATCAGCCAGGGGCGCACGGTGGCCCGCCGCCTCGACCCCGTATCCAGATTGAGGAACACCTTGAGATGCAAATCGCCTCCGGCCAGCGATCGATCGACAGCTTCTTCCTGACGGAACAGGTATGTCCGAGCCGGTCTGATTTCTCCTGGTTCCAGAGCCAAAGGAACGTTGCGGTCCCGCCGCCCTCGCTTGCCCTCGACATTCCAAGCCACGGAGCAATAGCGCCCGAACCGCTCGGTCAGATGCCAAGTCGCGCGATATGACCCCTCTCCCACGGCAAATGATCCACTCATTTCCACCGTTCCCTTGACGGTCTCCGGCACGGCCCCGGTCTCGACGAACTGCTCGATCGTCTCCGGTTGGGCGCTCTCGGGAGATATCGGCTCAACGACAAGCTGCATCCTCCAGACGGTCTCCGGCCCGATCAACTCCTTGAAGGGAATCTCAACCCAGTAGCCGGTATGCAATCGGAACTCCAGGTCCAGGCGCGGCTTGAATTTCTTGACCTTGCAAGAAAGCTGCCTGGTTCGGACGAAGGTGAGGTCGGGCCGCTGCTCCAGTTCGCGAATCAACGTCGCGTTGCCGGCTTGTCCGAGCACCGCCGTTGCGCCAAGGCAAACCACGATAGCCAGACGCATCAACCGGGCAACAGCCACTCCTTGAGCGGTCGGATGCTCCGGCTCACTCTTCTCCTCACCATGCGAGACAAGGAGCCTGACAAGGCCGTCAGGACAAAGCGAGAGCGGCTTTGCGCGTGAAGGCGCGCCTGATAGCAGATCGAGCACGGCAAGCAAGCGCAACGAAGTCATGACGTTAGTGCCAGAGAGGTCGGTGATTCCTGATTAGCGACCCTTTACCCCTCCCCTTCAGAAAACGCTGGTCACTGGAAACTGCCTACTAATGTCAAATAGCCTTACGGCGCGCTTCGACCATCAACGAAGGGGAAGCAGGATAGTCTCGATCTTCGAGAACAAATCATTGCGGGGGCGGAGCCGACGAGTACGGACAGAACCTCACGAAACCGTCCTATAGACGGCCGCGCCGCCGTTGCGTTTCATCCTGGTCGCGCTGGCCGAATTCATGCCCGACGACGGTTGGGTAACCGCGATTCCGGATCCCAGATGATCTCGCACTCAGGAAGCACGGCCTTGAGCCGCTCGTGACCCTCCTCGGTAATGAGCGTGTGATACACATTGAGAAGCTCAAGCCGCTTAAACCGCCCCAACAGCCGCACGCCACGATTGGTTACATAGGTATTATCGAGGTTCAGGACACGAAGTTCCGCGAGCGCTTCCAGATGGCACAGCCCGTCATCGGTGACATCCGTGTGCTCGAGATTCAAGTGCTTCAACCGGGTCAACTCCCCGACGATTTCCAGGCCAGCGTCCGTGACGCGGGTACGCAGGAGGTCCAGTCCTTCCAACTTCGTCAGAGCGCTGAGGTGGGTTAGTCCGTCATCGGTGAACCGCCCGTACTTCAGAGACAAGCTTCGCAGGTTCGTCAGCGACTTCAGGCTAGCCATCCCCTCGTCACCGATGTCGACGCTTGTCAAGTCCAGTCGTTCAAGACCTTTCAGCTTCTCCAGATGACGCAT
Organism: Bryobacterales bacterium; assembly: GCA_965204095.1. GTDB lineage: Bacteria > Acidobacteriota > Terriglobia > Bryobacterales > UBA6623 > JAPPLB01. The sequence goes on from OZ241991.1 coordinate 1,419,255, forward strand.
GCCCTGGTCGGTAACATCGGTGTATGCGAGACCCAGGTCTTCAAGCCAGGTCACCTGGCTCAACAACGCCAGCCCGTGGTCATTGATCGGCGAGCCGTTCAACGTCAGGCTGCGCAGCGCGGTCGAATGCAATAGATGGGAAAGCCCCTCTCCCTCGACGTAGGTGTTCCGCAGCGACAGGTTTTGCAGGTTCGACAAACCCGCGAGATGACGCAGCCCCTGATCGGAAACGGTCGTGTTGTCGAGACGCAACTCGCGCAAGCCCCGCAACCCGGCCACGTACTGAAGGCCAAGGTCACCCACCTCCGTCGCTCCCAGATCGAGTTTCCGTAAATTCGGAAGATTCTTCAGATGAGCCAACTCCGTGTCGCTCATGGCCGTCGAGAGCAGTGAGAGCGAAACCAGTCTGCCTGCTTGAAGGGAGGCTTCCCCGCCCCACTTCCGAACCCAAGCAGCCACCGACTCTCCGTCGCCGGCCACGGGAGGTTCCGGATTCCGACTGAGTCGCGGCGGCCGGAGTGAGACGTCAAGGAAGACGATTCGGGCGCTCGGCAACGCCGCCCGTAGCCGCTCTACGCCCGCTTGCGTAACCCGCGTGTAGCGCAAATCGATTTCGCGAAGGCCGGTCAACCCGCGCAGCTTCGCCAGACCCGCATTGCTGATCTTCGTTCGATAAAGATTCAACTCCTCGATCGCCGTAAGTCCCTGCAAGTAGTCGAGCCCGACATCGGTCAGTGCCGTCCCCATCAGATTGAGCTTGCGCAAACCCCTGAGGCTGCGCAGATTCATGAGTCCCGTGTCGCTGAGATTCGTCCCATGCAGGTCGAGCTCGATCAATCCCGAGAGGCCAGCCAGCGCGGCTGCTCCTTCATCCGTAATGAATGTGTCGCCCATTCGTAGTCGTCTGAGCGTCTTCAGATCGGCGATCGCGCTCAGCCCCTCGTCATCGAGCTGAGAAAGGGTGACGTCCAATGACTCCAGCCGCCGAAAGGGCGCCAAAGCATGACCCTTCACTGCCGTCTGCCGAAGAACCAACTCCCGCAAGTCGGTCAGCTCGCCGATTGCTTCCAGGCCCTCATCCCTGAACCGGATGTTGTCCAGAAAGTGGTAGCTGAAAGTCAGCTTTTGCAGCGTATGGATGCCGGAAAGATGTCCCAATTCGCGGCTGAGTTGCTTGCCGCCGTCGGCATTTCTGTTCCAGATGGGCCCGGGAAGATGGAGCGCCTTCAGCCGCGACAGCCCTTTGAGGCGCGCCAAGTCCTCCGGAACGACATTCGTTCCAACGAGATCGATTCCGGTCAACCAGACATCGGACACCGGGAGGCTGTCGGTGTTCCGAACCCACCCTGACGAGCTTTCCATCTCGACCCCGCCACCCATTGCCAGAGCCCACTCGGCGACGCGCCGGTCAACCTCGGCCGCACCGGAAACACTCGACGAAAGCAAGGTTGCCAACACTGGAACGAGTAGCCGGCATGCGCGATCTGCGAGAAAAACCGTCACCAGAAACCTGCCGGAATTGTATCAGGCCACCCCAGTTCACCCTCCTAGCCTGCATTTCTCACCACCCGACGGTCGCAGCACACGATACGACCGCCAGGACTTCGTTGCGCTTGCTTGCCGTGCTCAACGTACTGTCAAGTACGCCTGCGCGCGCCAAGCGGCTCGCGCCTTTTTCCTCCGCCCGGCTTGCGCCTAGCCCGGAAATCTCACCAGGGGGTAGGAAAAGGGCTGCCTGGTGTGGCATAAAACATTTATGTCCAAAACGTTAGCGCCACAAGCCGAAAGCAGCCCTATGACAACAGAGTGTACTCAATGCAGCTTCACCTTCGCCAAGCATTTTCGGCGCCAGGTGAGCGCCCGCTTCGACGGCGGGGTGATCAGTTCCGACGGCGGCGCGCTGCTGTTGCGCGAGGTGGACCAGCGCATCAACCTGCTACCGCGCTTGGCGGCCTGCTTCGAGGATGGCCGCGATTCGCGGCGCATCGAACACCGGGTGGGGGAGTTGGTCTCGCAGCGGGTCTACGGACTGGCGCTGGGATACGAAGACCTCAACGATCACGACGAGTTGCGCCGGGATCCGCTGGTGGCGCTGCTGGTGGGCAAGAGCGACGTGGGCGGGCAGCAGCGCCGCCGCGAGCGTGACCGCGGCCAGCCGTTGGCGGGCAAGAGCACGTTGCAGCGACTGGAACGAACGAGCGACGGGCTGGACCGCTATAAGAAGATCCGCTGCGACAGCGCAGCGATCGACCGCCTGTTGGTGGACGTGTTTGTGGAAGCGCAGCAGCAGGAGCCGGCCGAGATCATTCTCGATATCGACGCCACCGACACCCCTTTGCATGGGCAACAGGAGGGGCGTTTCTTTCACGGTTACTACCGACACTACTGTTACTTGCCGCTGTACATCTTCAGCGGCGAGCACGTATTGTGCGCGCGGCAGCGAGTGGCGAATCAGGACGCGGCGGAGGGCAGCGTGGCGGAACTGAAGAGGATCGTGGCGCAGATCCGGGGAGAGTGGCCGGAGGTGAGGATCATCGTGCGCGGCGACTCCGGGTTTTGTCGGGACGAGTTGATGGACTGGTGCGAGCAGAACGGAGTGGAGTACGTGTTGGGGCTGGCGCGCAACGAGCGGCTGCGGTCGCTGATCGACGAGGCCCTCGACGAGGCGGCAAGGCAGCAGCAGCAGACGGGCCGGCCGGCGCGGGTCTTTACGGAGTTTGAGTACCAGACGCTTGAGAGTTGGAGCCGGGCGCGGCGGGTGGTGGGGAAGGCGGAGCAACTCGTGGGCAAGGAGAATCCGCGCTACGTGGTGACGTCACTGGATGCCGAGAGTTGGCCGCCGCAACGGTTGTACGAACAACTCTACTGCGAGCGAGGCGAAGCGGAGAACCGCATCAAGGAGCAGTTGAGTCTGTTCGCGGATCGCATGAGCAGCGAGACGCTGCGGGCCAATCAGTTGCGGCTGCATCTGTCGTCGCTGGCGTATGTGTTGCTGGTGGGGCTGCGGCGGCTGGGGCTGGAGGGCACGCAGTGGGCGCGGGCCCAGACGGAGACGATCCGGCGGGGGTTGTTGAAGATCGGGGCGCTGGTGAAGGTGAGCGTGCGGCGGGTGCAGCTGTCGCTGGCCAGCGGCTATCCCTATGAGGAGGCGTTCGCGGCGGTGTATCGGGCACTGCGTCCGCCGGGATGCGCAACGGTTTGAGAACACCGAGTGAGCCCAAAAACAGCGTTCCTGGGGCGCTCTGCCGGGGCCGTAGGGCTAAGTGGGTCTGCTGTCGGCAACAACCCCAAAAACGGACGTTGGCGGGTCGCCGGGGGCGGTAGAAAACGCCCCGTAGCGGCCCTCGTCCCTCCTCCCCGTGAGGATTCCGAGCTTCAGACCCTATTGTGGCCCCTCTCAACCCTTCGCAATGCCGCTGGTGAGAAATGCGGGCTAGTCCTGACGGCCCTCTCACGCACTTCGCCTCACCGCGTGGTGAGACATGCAGGCTAGCGCATCATCTCGTCCCAGGTCACAGTGCGACCGGTGTCCATCGCCATTCGCCCCATGATGGCGGTGAGCGTGCTTTCCGCTCCGCGAATGCCGACGTTTTCGGTCTTGCCCTGGACGATACGCTTCACGAACGCCTCCATCGAGTCGAGATCGATGTGACGCGGGGCGTCCTGGTGAAGCACGTCGCCACGGTCGCGATAGTGCTTCCAGTAGCCGCGGGCCGTCTCGACCATTGATTCAGAGCCCCAAACACGTTCATGAACCTCGCGGTAGAAGAGGGGCATGATGTGAGACCCTACCAGTGTCGCTCGGATGTTGTCGGGATATTCAAAAACGACGGAGATGTGATCTCCCATATCGCCCGCTTTCTTGATCGTTCGTCCGCCTCCGGCTACCGCCTTGATCGGGTGCCTGTCGCCAAGAGACCAGTTGAGAACATCGATCGAGTGACAATAGGTTTCGACGACGATGTCCCCGTAGAGGTCGCGCCACCACTTCCATTCACGAACTTTGTCGTGGAGTGTCACGGGGCGTTCCCGCGGGGGCTCTTTGCCGCTGACGGTGCCTTTCAGAAAGTGGGCTTCAGCCTGGTGGATCTTGCCGAGCCCGCCCGAGTCGATCACTTTGCGGGCTTGCTTATACGTCCAGCCGTAGCGCTGCTGGAACCCGAACGTGACGTTGAGTCCGGGTTTGGCCGAGTCGGAGGCCTTCATGACCCGCTTGCAGGCCGCGACATCGACGCCGGCGGGCTTCTCCACGTAGACGTGCTTGCCGGCTCTGACGGCCGCCTCCAAATGTTCGGCGTGCAGAAACACCGGCGTTGCGATGATGACCGCGTCGATTTCGTCGCTCGCGAGCATCTCGTTGTAGTCCAGGTAGGTTTTCGGGTTCTCGATCGGGATACGCTGCTTGGCTTTTTCGATCTGCTCCTCGAAGAGGTCGCACAACGCGACGAGCCTCGCCCCCGGAACCTTGACCAAGCGGCTCGACAGACGGCTTCCACGTCCGCCGGAGCCAAGGAGACCGACCCGAACCTCCGAGTTCGCGGCGCTTCCGCGAACCGCCGCAAAGGGAACCATCGCCGCTGCTCTCACAAGATTGCGCCTACTGACATGTGCTTTAGTGTTTTTCATCGCTAGTGTCCATCCAAGAGGTTTCAAGCTGATCGTGTCGTGATGCATCCGCCGAGTCTCGCGTGCGCCGGACTACCCCGATGGTGGCAGAAGCGCCTTGCATCGGGCAACGATCGCATCCACAAGCAGACCGCCGCTGACCGGAATGCAGCCTGAGGTTCCGAGTTGCGAGCGGCGTATCGGGAATCGGCTCCGGAATCTCTGGCCAATGACTTCAAGATCGGGCACGCTGCTTTACGTAAGAATCTCGCGCACAACGCGGCCGTGAACATCGGTCAGTCGCTGTTCGCGGCCTCCAAAACGGTAGACGAGTTTTTCGTGGTCGAGGCCCAAGAGATGCAGAATGGTGGCGTGCAGGTCATGGATCGTCACGGGATCAGCGGCCACCTGATCGCCCAACTCGTCCGTTTCACCGTACGTCACGCCCCCCTTGACACCACCACCTGCCATCCAGATCGTGAAACAGAAGGGATGATGGTCGCGTCCGTCGCCGTTACCGGTGTCCGGCGTGCGTCCGAACTCCCCCGACCAGACGAGGAGCGTCTGCTCGAAGAGCCCTCTCGACTTCAAGTCCTGGATCAAACCCGCGATGGCCTGGTCGGTGACGAAAGCATTTTTTTCATGGTCCTTCTTCAGGTTGCTGTGTTGATCCCAGGTGCCGTTCATGCCGAACAAGTTCGGACAGGTCACTTCCACGAATCGCACGCCCGCCTCGACGAGCTTCCGCGCGCGCAGGCACTGTAACCCATACAGCCGCTTCGGTTTATCCTCGGAATCGAGTCCGTACAGCCGTTTCGTCGCCTCCGATTCCCTGGAGAGGTCCAACACATCCGGCACCAACGACTGCATGCGATACGCCATCTCATAGTTGGCAATTGCGGATTCCACGGTATCGCCGCTCGTGCTTTGCTGGAAGTCCCGGTCCTGCTGCAGCAAGGCGTCGAGCTTGGCCCTTTGGACGCGCCGGTCTTGATCCGCGGGAGCGATATTATCCATGGGCGGACCTTCATCCAGGATGTGAGTGGCCTGGTGCGTCGCGGGCAGAAACCCGTTCGAGAAGTTCTCGATACCACCGGGCGGGATCGACGCATCCCGCAAGAGGACATAGCCCGGCAGGTTCTCGTTCCGGCTCCCCAGCCCGTAGTTCACCCACGAACCGAGACTCGGGAATCCCCCGAAGTTGCGTCCGGTGTGCAGAAACACATTACCCCGTGCGTGGAGCGGGAACTCCGATTTCATCGACCTTACAATCGCCAAGTCGTCCACCCAACGCGCCGTGTGGGGAAACAGCTCGCTGACGGGAGCACCGCATTGTCCGTACTGCTTGAACTCCCACAGGCACCGCAGCCACTTGCGATCGGGACCGGCGAGGTAGTTGTCGAGCTTCGCGGGCTTGCCATCCAACTCGGCCAGTTTCGGCTTAGGATCAAAGCTCTCCATGTGCGAAACACCGCCGGGCATGAAGAGAAAAATGACGTTCGCGGCTTTTGGCCTGAAGTGCGGCTGAAGCAGCCGGCTGTCGGCCCTCGCTTCCGTGGCGGCCAGCGCCGAGAAAGAGAGATACCCGAAGCCGTTCGAGGCCAGCCTGAGCGCGTCACGCCGCGTCATGGCCCGGACACTGCCCGGACAACCGGCGTTGCTGGGGATTCGGTGCTTCATCTCGATCTCATATCGCTGGCTGCAAACGAAGTCCGCACGTCATGGAACGCCCGTTACCCGGCATGCGAAACAGCAATATCGCAAAGCCGGCCAGGCCTCCCGCTTCCCTTCACCAGTCTATTGCATATAGAGAAACTCCTTGAGATTCAGAACCGCGTGAGCCAGATCTTTCCATACCGTCAGGCTCGAAGGCAACTCCTCCCGAGGAACCTGATGCAAGCCGGCCAACCTGGCGGCGAGTCCGCGGAAGCGCTCCAGCTCCTGAGAACTTGGGCCGCGGCCCAACGCCGTACGGAACAGATCATCGATACGCTCCTCGACAGACCCGGCCGGCTGCGCCAAGAGCCTTTCAGCACAGGTCCGGGCCTCGCTGATTACGAACGGATCGTTCAGCAGCGTCAGCGCCTGGGCGGGAACATTCGTTTCGTCACGCCGGCCGCGCGTTACGAGCGGGTTCGGATAATCGAAGGTCTCCAGAAACTTCATACCCTCCATGCGAGTGACCTTGAGATAGATGCTGCGACGCCCTGCGCCGTCGAGAGGGCCTGAAAAAAGCCGGCGGTAGTCCTTCGCCTCGGCCCGGTGCGGATGAATGCTGGGACCGAACATCGAATCCCGAAGCTTTCCCGACATCAGCAGGATCGAGTCGCGCAATGATTCTCCTTCCAGCCGCCGAAGGGGGTAATGGTGGAGCAGCTTGTTGAGTGGATCGACTTGCCGGGCCCGGGGCGTGGCCTCACCCGCCTGCCGAAAGGCCCGAGACAGCACGATCAGTCGGATCATCTTCTTGATCGACCAGCCGTCCTCGACAAAACGCCCAGCCAGATAGTCAAGCAACTCGGGATGGGTGGGCCGATCACCGAGCAGCCCGAAATTGTCGACAGACGCCACGATCCCGCGCCCGAAGATGTGATGCCAGATGCGATTCACCATCACACGCGCGGTAAGAGGGTTGTCAGGGTTCGCAAGCACGTCAGCGAGCCGGCGGCGACCGCTTCCCGAGCCATTCAACGGCTCCCTGCCGAAAAGGTGTTGCAGGAAACGGCGCGGCGCGGGCTCCCCGAAACTCTTCGGGCCGCCGCCAACCAAAACCGGGAAATCATTTCCGGGACCGCCATCCGCCAACCCTTCGACGACACGGGGCTTCGAGATTCCCGCCTCAATCCGGCGAAACTCATCGATCAACCCGCGCAAGCGGGGTGTGGCGTCCGCCCGGTTGGAAAGCAGGTCGTTGCGCACGAGCCAATCGAGCCACAGCGCATCACCATCGGCAGCCCGGCCCGCTGCCCAGTCGGCGACAGCCTTTTCGATCACACCGGCATATCGAGAGACCAGGCCCTGCCAATCGCCCGGAGGACCGCCCTCAAACAGCCGCATCAAGTGCGACAACTCCTCGCGGGGTGTCTCATCCACATCGTGCAACACGGCCTCGACCACCCCGAAGTACGAAGTCGGCGTGTCGATGTGCTCGAGGGGACCCTTCAGGCGGCGGGGTCGATCAGGGATACGGGGGTTCTCCCACTTCGTAATCAACTCGACAAAAACCGGCAGCCTGTCTTGCTCTGCAAAGGTCTTCAGCTTGTTCCATTGCAATCGGTTGCTGCCGAGAATCTGATACTTTTCCCCAATCGCACAGTTGTCAATCACCGTTCGATGAGCTCCGAGCATGCCACCCATAGCGCGAAGACTCAGGTACTTCCTGTTCTTCGGCAGCTCAGGGGAGCGCAAGGCTCCGTTCAGACGGTTCGAAATCGCATGGGTGTAGACGCCGGCCGGGAAAATGCCTGACACTGCACGATCGCCTTCTCCAGCGACCGCGAACTCCCCACTATCAGACGACCCGTCGTGCAAGCCCGGTCCGGAGCCGCGCCAATCGGGGTTGACATGCGACCGGAAGTCGCCAAAGGTCTCGAAGTTGACCCGGTTGAACTCAGCGCGCTCGGCAGCCTCTTCCCGGTAGCGATCAACGATCTCTCCGGCCGCCCGCACCACTGATTTCCTGCCGCTTGCGGTCTGGTCGAGCAGCAGAGCCCACGGACGCCCGGGGTCGACCCATCCGTGATCCGGACAGTTGAGGACCGTGCGCCAAGCTTCCAAGCGCTCCTGGTCCAAGCCATCCTCAGAGTTTGTGGGAGTCCCCTGCAATGGCGTCAGGCGAGCGAGGTAGGACTCTACCTCTTTGGCCTCCCTCAGCCAGAGCTTTGCCAGCTCCTCCCGTATCCGTTCCTTCAAGTCCCGAAGCCGCGCCATCGAATCGGCGTGCACATCAGGCGTGTCAATCGAATGAACAACGACACGACTACTGTTGAGGATGCCGTAAAGCCCGTAGTAATCCTCGGTAGGAATCGGGTCCATCTTGTGGTCGTGACACCTGGCGCAAGAAACCGTAAGCGCCTGAAAGGTTTTCGTCAAGGTATCGATCTGGTTGTCCATGACATCCAGACCGATGCCGCGGAACTTGATGCAATCGTCATGACCGGCCTCTCCCAGACGATAGAATGCCGTTCCGATCATGGACTCATTGATTTGTTCAGCGCTGTTGATGCGGGGCTTCTCCAGCAGATCTCCCGCAATGTGCTCGCGCACGAGCTGGTCATAAGGAACATCCGCATTGAAGGCCCGGATCAGATAGTCGCGGTACCGCCAGGCTCCGATGATTTCGTAGTTCCACTCGTAGCCGCGTGTTTCTCCGTAGCGCACGAGGTCGAGCCAATGACGCGCCCAGTGCTCGCCAAACCGAGGCGAATGGAGAAGGCGGTCCACCCATCGCGCGTAAGCCTCAGGCGAGTCATCGGCTGCAAAGCGATCACTCTCTTCCGCCGTCGGAGGCAGCCCTGTCAACACATAACTCAAACGCCGGATCAAAATCCGGCGCTCGGCCGGCTCGACCGGAGAAAGCCCTTTCTCTTCCAGAGCCCGAAAAATGAAGCGATCCGCGGGATGGGACCAGCGCGCCTCCGCGACCTCGGGAAGCGGCGTCTTCCCGACCGGTTGAAAAGCCCAGTGGTCCCTGACCAGCCGTTCATAACGACCATCGCCGGGGACTTCGGTAACGACCGTAGCGGGCCACGGAGCACCCCGACGCACCCAATCCGCCAGGGCGTCGATCTCGGAGTCTTCGAGCCGGCCACCCAAGGGCATCTGCAACCCCTGATGGCGGACAGCCTGGATCAGCAGACTCTCCTCCGGCTTTTCGGGGACCAGGGCGGAACCTCGTTTCCCACCACGCAGCAGAGATTCTCTCGAGTCGACCCGCAGCATGTTGGCCTGCTTTTCCGGCCCATGGCAGCCGTAACAGTTCACAGCGAGCACCGGACGAACACGAGCCTCGAAAAATGCATCATCCACAGAAGCGCGTTGCGGCGGAGCCTGCGCCATTGCCTGCATCGCCAGCAGGCAAAGGGCGCTCACCAGAACAGCAAAAAACTTCATCATGAAACAGCCTGACGTACGCTCTGCGTCCTGTCAAGATACGCCGGGTTCCTGCTACGCATGGCGATAAGACACTGACCTGCTTGCCCTAGCCTGCATTTCTCACCACCCGACGGTCGAAGCACGCGATACGAGCACCAGGACTTCGTTGCACTTGCTTGCCGTGCTCAACGTACTGTTCAACTAGCCTCCGTCCGCACCGAGGACAACACAGCGAATTTGCCGTTCACCTCGGGGTCGCGTTCAACGTGTAATAGCCCCTTGGGTGCAACAGTTCGTCTCCGTCTGCCGACCGGACTCCTACGGCATGAAGCTCGTGAACATAGCCTTCGCGGAGACCGTCGATTCCGAGACGCACGCGAAGACCATCAGGCGCGACGGTGGCGGACCGCACACGGAGCTGCTTCGTGTCGATTTCCGGACTTCCGTAGGTTTGGTGATAGTAGTAGGTGTAGCTGCTCAGCCGATAAGAAGAGGGCGCCGAGGCCGAATCCGTATCCACGTTCTTCGTGAAGCTCAATTCGAAACCATCGGGACGAGCTTCGAAAGTCTTGATCTCGAACGGCGTCTTGCCGCTCCAGACAAGACGCTGCAACCCGTAAGAGCGGGTCCCCAGTGAGTTCCAGCCACGGTTGGTCATGCCAACCAGCATCGAGCCATCCTTTCCGAAGACCATGCGCAGCACCGCGCTTTCAAAACCTTCACGGAACAGGAAGCAAGCGCCCTGATACTCCCCGTTCACCTTCTCGAGATAAACGCGGCTGATCAGTGAGAGGGTAAAGTCGCCCACGAAGAACTGGCCTGAGAAAGGCCCAAATTTTCCGCCTGTCGAATCGAGCACCACATCGGTCGCGCTCATCCCGACCTTTCGGTACGGAAACCAGATCGCCGGCAACTTCATGGGCGGAATCCGCTTGACCGCTTCCGGGTATGACAAACCCTGAGGTATCTCGCCTTTGTACGTGAATGTCGCTCCCGGCAACTTGCAGTGCTTCAAAGCGTCGACATAGCCGTGGAAGACGCCCTCGCGCATATGAGTCAACGAATTCGTGGGCACCCAGTTGCCCTGTTGGTCGGTGTAGAAGGCGTCGCCCTCGGCATTGACGCCAACCCCCGCAGGTGAACGCATACCACCGGAGACCGGTTTCCAGGAACCGTCCGCCGCGACCTTCAAGCTCCAACCGCGCCAAGCGTCATCCGATGGATTCACCTTTTTGCCAAGGCCGGAGTTGAGCGTAATCCACATATTGCCTTCCGGATCGAACTTCGGACCATAGGCGTATTCGTGATAGTTGCCCGTCACGCCCCAACCCTTGGCGACCGTCAGGTAGGCATCGGCCCGGCCGTCCTTGTCGATGTCGCGCAGGCGAGTGAGTTCCGTCCGTTGGACCAAATAGAGATCGCCGTCGTTGTAAGCAAGGCCGAGAGGTTCGTGCAGTCCGCCGGCAAACCTCTCGTACGTGACGTTGGCGGGTGGATCGTCATACACGTTGCCGGCGATCCAAACATCACCTTTGCGAAGTGCGGCCGCGACACGGCCGTCGGGCAGGAGCGCCAACCCGCTTACCTCGAGTTTGAGGTCGGCAGGGATGGGCAGCGTGATCATCTTGTAGTAGTCGTCTTCAGACTGAGCCGAGGTGATTCCCGCCGCCAGTTGAACCACCAGAAGAGCGACCGGGACGCGGAGGCATCCCCGCCGCAAACGAGAGCGAACCCTCACCAAGCCATCTCCTGCACCAGCACGATCTCGCCGTCCGATCCGGTCACCGGTGCGACCAGTTCCTGGCGGCTTTCGATGCGAGACGCGCCGGTGCCGGTGTGCGATCGTCGTACAACCGGCTCGACATTCTCCAATCGGATCCTGAGCCGTCGATCGATCCAGTAGCTGCCGTCACCGAGCGTCTCGATACTCTCCCCTACACCAGCGCGGAACCATAGATCCTGCGATGAGCCTCGCAGCCGAACCTCACGGCGAAGGGAACGCCCGTCATGCGACGGGGTGACGCGATCTTCGAATCGCAGGCCGGCAAACTCGTAGAGAAACACCGGCGCGCCGCTCTCGTCGAGACGGAAACCACCGAAGCGATAGCCGGACGGGATGCCGTCAGCGGCCGGCCAGGGAGAGGCCCCGTCGGCCAGGATCGCGAAAGGAGGGCCGGGCGGCAACAGCACGAGATCGTCGCTCAATGCGGGTGTCAGGGGCGTGAACCGATCGTCCCAAGTGCTCTCGGCATCCACGAAGCGTCCGCGCCAAGCCTGTACCCAATGGATCTGCCGTGAGTCAAACGCGGCGTGGATTCCCTCGGGAAACCCAACCGCGACGGCGTGCATGCCGACTCCGGTCATGAACGTTCGGAAGACAATGGGGCGATCCGCCGGCTTCAACTCAAACGCCTCTTTGTCTTCCAGGCCCACCGGCAGGCGCGTTTGGTCAAGCTCCATCAAATAGACCCAGAGGCTGTCGATCTGACGTTTCGTGTTGCCGCGAAGGACTTCACTGTTGACCGCCTCACCGCCGGGCCAGAACGAGGGCATTCGCGTGCCGGGCGAGAACAGGGACGGATCGATGAGGAAATCCCGAAACCACTCGACCCGCAGGCGTTTCGGTGCGTGAGCCAAGTCGATCGCGCCGATGCCGGACGACTTGTACCCCAACAGGTCATGGCAACCGACACACGCCAAGCCCGATTGTCCGATCAGATGGCGGCCGTAACGATTGCGTCCGGAACGCTCGACCGGCACGATGCCGCCGGTAAGATCCACCTGCTCGAACAGCTTGACGAACGTGGAGGCATGCGCCGCGCCGTAGTCCGGCATGCGCGTCGCCAGATAAGGCCGGGTGCGGTCATCACCACGAATGGAGCGGCGGAGCGCATCCGCAGTCAGCTTGCGTCCGACGCCCGTCAGCACCGGCGGGAACCGGCCAGCATCGCCGAGATCGTGCTCGCCGACCGCTTCAAAGTAGGAGGCGCGACCTATTTCCGGTCCCCCCACTCCATCTCGCACATGGCAAGCCAGGCAGTTCAGAACCGTGAGCTTGCGTTGAATCGGGCTTGGCCGAGGGGCCTTTCCCCGACGCTCCGAAGCGAGGACGTCAATCGCCTTCCGAAGCGCATTCCGCTGACCGCCGCTCAAGCCGAAGTCCGGTGCCGCAGGCGGTGGCGAATCGGCCAAACAACCCCGCGTTGCGCCGTCTCGCAGTTCGGAAAGAGGCTTCACGCGAAGGTTGGACACCAGCCTTGTTCCCTCTACAACGATTTCGTGACAGGAAGCACAGCCTATCTCCCTGAAAAGGACTTGGCCTTGTTCTGCCGTCTGTCGTCCCAGCTTCGGCGGCAGAGACGGCTTTGAGCTGTCAGCAGCCAGATACGCTTCCAGATCGACCGCTTCCGTTCCGGTCAAAGGAATCCGCGGCATGCGCGCAGACGGTCGTGAATGCAGGGGATCCAGCAGGAATCGCGCAAGACGACCCGGCCGATACTTCCCGCTCAGATTCCCAAGAGGGGCTGAGGCAAGAACGGGCCGAGCGGATATCAGATCCGAACGCCAACTCGCCGGCCGGTAGGATTCATCCGGTTCGTGGCAGGCCACACAACCCACACGGTGATATAGCGACTGCCCGCGACGGCCGTCACCTTCGGAACGGTGGTTTTCCGAAACATCGTCCGTTGACGAAAGCAGGAAGCGAGTCAGGGCGCTAATCGTATCCTCCCGAGCGCGTCCTTCGTGATCACGAAGCTGACGCGGCATGGTCGTGCCCGGCTCCGCGCCTTGGGGGTCGGCGAGGAAAAGCTTCAGATAGCCGCCCTTCAGCCGGGAGCCGACTCCGCTCAACCGAGGCGCAGTCCTGGTGTCTACCAGACTTCGGGCGCCGCGGTCTGCTTCGTGGCAGTTTGCGCAGCCCAACTCGCCCAGCAACAAGAGTCCGGCTCGAGCGAGGTCAACGCCTGGCTCCTGTTGCGTCCACTCATATCCCAGGACAACCGGCTTCGCGCGGGCGCATAAACAACAAGCAATGACCAAGCCAATCAGCCATCCGCCGGCCCGTGGCAATGACGATATCCTCGTCTTCACTCTGCCCGGCGCCATCATTCCAATCATCGCACGCAGATGCGGACCTCCTTTCACGGATACGTTCTTCACTCGGCACCACCCAGCCGCCCGGCCTGCATTTCGCACCACCCGACGGCCGAAGCACGCGGAAAAAGGCCGTGATTCGTGTTTCGTGTCTCGTGATTCGTGAAAAGCATGGGCAGGGGGCCTGGTTTGCTCCAGAAGAAATGACTAATGGCCGGTGAACCGTAAAGTACGCCTGCGCGCGCCAAGCGGCGCGCGCCTTTTTCCTCCGCCCGGCTTGCGCCTCGTCCTGACGGCCCTCTCACGCACTTCGCCTCGCCGCGTGGTGAGAAAGGCAGGCTAGCCGCTGTCCGAGAGGTGGAGCAAGGCTGGCAGGGACCGGAGTCTCGCGACTGCGGAAATCTCGTCGAAGTCCTCATGAGCCTCGCGGGCGTTGACGCTTCGATGGGGCCGCAGTCGGAGTACTGTGGAAATGTCCTGGAAGTGTTGTCAACGCAATATAGGAAGTTCCCTTTTTGTGCAATCAAAACGTTCCCCTCTCTCAGCATGGGTTCATTTGGCGTTCGCGGCACTGGGAGCAGCCCGGCGAGCGGCGCTCGTCGTGAGGCCGACCGAGAACGGCTGACGGGGCAAGCACGCTGGCGCGGGGCAATATGCCGCCCATGCCGCGCCATAGCCGCCCATGCCGCGCCACAACAAAGGCCGTGATTCGTGTCTCGTGTTTCGTGTTTCGTGAAAACCAAACAGGCCGTGTTGCCGGTGCGGACGGAGAGGGGACACTGGCCCAGGGCAATATTTTTTGATGAACAATGCCGAACAATCGTGAACAATGGTGAACAATCGTGAACAGGGAAGCTGTGACTGGGCGGTGGGTGCGGATGCGGACGGCGCGCGGACAGCAGCTCGGTGGCTATCCGACGAATTCCGACGAATTCCGACGAATTCCGGGGAATAGTGGGATTTTGACCCGTTATGATTCGGTAAAAAGTCGTAATCAGGCGGTAAAAACCCGTAATCAAGCGGCAAAACCCGTTTTCCTGCGGCAATAAACCCAGAACATCGAGGAATGGCCCCGTCAAGATTCGCCGCGAAGTCGTCAAGGGGCGGCGGGCGCGGCGGTAAAGGCCGTGATTCGAAAAAAAGCCGTGATTCGTGTCTCGTGTCTCGTGTTTCGTGAAAACCTCGGAATCCGCGCTGGCTTGCGCCGCGCGCCAGGCTAAAGCCGTGTCTCGGGTCTCGGGTCTCGTAAAAACCTGAAAAGCCGTGGCTTGGGCGGCTCTTTCGTCTCCAGCCGGCAAGGCCCCGACGGGTGCGGATGGGTTTTTTGTTCCCAGCAACGGCGTCATCACTCTCAACCTAAACCGCCCTCCGACCAAAAAAAAGACTGAAGGGCTTCAGTACCAACCGGTACCAAGCGAGCCACGGAAAAGGCCGTGTTTCGGGTCTGAAAAAAGCCGTGATTCGTGTCTCGTGTCTCGTGTTTCGTGAAAACCTTGGAATTCGCGCCGGCTTGCGCCGCGCGCCAAGCTAAAGCCGTGTCTCGGGGCTCGGGTCTCGTAAATACCTGAAAATAAGTGACTTGGGCGGCTTTGTTGTCACCACCCGACGTGTCCCCGACGGGCGCGGATGAGGTTTTCGTTCCCAGCAACGGCGTCATCACTCTCAACCCAGAGCAGATTTCGGCCGAAAAAACAAGACTGAAGGGCTTCAGTACCAACCGGTACCAAACGAGCCACGGAAAAGGCCGTGTTTCGGGTCTCGTCTTTCGTGAAATGCATAAAACCGTGTTGCCGGCGTGGGTGGCGGCGGCCGGCACAGCGAGCGCCGCGGGGACGGCAAGTCGATCCCGAAGGTCGGGCGGCCCCGGCTCGATGCATGTTACCCAGCGGCGGATTTACTGCAGATGCAGAGTCAACGGGACGGTGATGCCCTGTTGACGACCTTCCAGACTCCTTTGTCCATCTTGCCCTTGTCGCTACCGCCGGCAATCCATAGGGCGTTGTCGTGGACGAAAACGCTGGCGGCATGGCGAGGTATCCAGGGAGTATCCGGCAGCTCGTACCAGTTGACGCCGTCGGCGGAATACCAACAGTCCTTTCCACTCACTCCCGGCTCGGCGGAGCCTTCCATCACCCACATCCGGTTATCGAACACCGCGACCTCATGGTACTGACGCGGTTTCCAGGGCGGCGCCTCGTTCTCAAGGGTCCAATGGACGCCATCCGCCGAGCTCCAGATGTCGCCGTAGTACTGTCTGAAGGGGGTTTGCGGGGTATCGTACGTGCCTCCACCCAGAATCCACATACGGCCCTTGAAGACGACGTTGCCCCCAATCATGCCTCGGGCTGACCAGTAGGGCTCGTCAGGCTGAACCCGAACCCAATGGACGCCGTCCGTGGTATGCCATACGTCGCGATAGAAAACCTCCTCCTCGGGGGCGATCTGGGGAATCGTTTGTCCGCCCATCACCCAGATCTTGTCGTCGAAGGCCAACGTGTAGTGCAATACGCGCGGTCCCCACGGGACGTCCCGCCCCTTGTTGACGTGATTCCAGTTCTTTCCATCCTCGGAATTCCAAACGTCGTTCTGGTAATGCCCCTGGTTCGCGTCTCCACCGACGATCCACATTTTTCCCCGGTAAACAACGTAACCGGCGGTGTGCCGGCCCTCCCAATCGCTGTTGGAATCGAATCGATCATCGAGGAAGGTGTTCGGCTTGACCAAGGTCCACCGAGCGCCATCAGCCGAACTCCACACTTCGTTGTTACAGATCCTGGGGAAATACACTTTGTCATTGGGGTTCCAGCCGCCGAGCAGCCACATCAGACCCTTGAACACCAACGCCCCCGCACCGTCCCGCGGAGCATAGGCCGCCTTCGTGGTGACGTTGACCCATTGGTAGTCCGGCACCTCCTGCGAGGGGATGATGGAGAATCGCACCTGGGCCGTGGGGCCGCCTTCCAGCGGTGAGATCCGAAGGGAGCAGTCGGTGGAGACGGAGTCGGGGACCTTCCATAGATGCCGGCCGGTGTTGCGCGCATTGCCCGCAACCGCCTTCCAACTCGCGCCGCTGTCGGTGCTGTACTCGATCCGAACCCTGCTGCCGGTGGAGTTCCCGGGAGCCTTCCAGGTGATGTAGTGCAGGCTTCCGACACTCCAACGCGCGTCGGCTCCTGGAGAAGACACAACCCATTGGGATGCGGCTTCCGATGCATCCGCGGAGAGCGAAAGACCGGTTGCCGAAAAGAATACGAGACAAACGCATGCAAGGCTGAATCTCATGAACACACCTCAAGCCGGAAAACTCGATTCGCGAACGTAACTAACCTGCATTTCTCACCACCCAACGGTCGAAGCACACGATACGACCGCCAGGACTTCGTTGCGCTTGCTTGCCGTGCTCAACGTACTGTTCAAGTACGCCTGCGCGCGCCAAGCGGCTCGCGCCTCGTCCTGACGGCCCTCTCACCCACTTCGCCTCGCCGCGTGGTGAGAAATGCAGGCTAAACGGGGTGACGCCGTTGCGGCGAGTTTTTCCTCCGCCCGCGCGCGAATCCTACCAGCTAGAAACATCCAGACCGGTGTCAACGCCACTCGATCAGGAGGATGCCTCAGGCCGGCTGGTCCGAAACTAGCCTGCATTTCTCACCACATGACGGCCGGAGCACGCGATACGACCGCCAGGACTTCGTTGCGCTTGCTTGCCGTGCTCAACGTACTGTCCAGTACGCCTGCGCGCGCCAAGCAACTCGCGCCTCGTCCTGGCGGCCCTCTCACCCACTCCGCCTCGCCACGTGGTGAGAAATGCAGGCTAGCACCAAGCTCCGCAGGATGGCGCCGCACACGATGCCGAACGCGCGCTCTCACTTGCCGAAACAATAAATACCCTGAGCTGTACGGACGAAGATCTTGCCGTCCGAGAGGGCAGGCGTAGCGAAGATCTCCTCTTCAAGATCGTTGACCGTAATCACTTCCCAGTCAGCACCCGGTCTCACCACCGAGACTTTGCCGTTCTCGCTGGCGAGGTAGATCTTACCGTCCGCAGCCACCGGAGAGGCAGAGTAGGGATCGATGGCGCCTTCGAGGCGGCCCTGCTTGAGCAACTTGCCGGTCTGCGCGTCAATGGCGGTGAAAATGCCGCCGTTCTTGACATAGTAAAGAACGTTGTCGTAGATCAGCGGCGAGGGGATGACGAACTTGAAACCTTTTTCGTAGCGCCAGAGTTCTCGGGTTCGAAGGGTCCCGCCGTTGCTCCCCGGCTCCAAACGCATTGCCACCAATGGCGAGGGACCCGTGTAGCGGCTTTGTACGGCATCCCACTCCTGGCGGTCGAGAATGCCGTCCTTGTTGCCCCGGAACTTCGCCATCCCGGTCAACCAGACACTGCCCTTGTACTCGTTCGCGGCGAGCTTGCCGTCGCCGTCCTTGTCCCGTTTCTCAAGCGGACCGTCAAACGAGATGGCATTCCCGAAGTTGTAGCCGAAAGCATAGAGAGTGTCGCCCTCCAAGATCGGGCTGGCAACCATCGCCCCGGCCATGCTGGATTCGGTGAAAGTACGCCGGCCGCTTTTCAATTGGTGGGCGCCGAACATCCGGTCGCCGACGGTGAGGATGTAAGGAGCGCCACCGGCAGTGCGGTAGAACACGGGTGTCGACCAGCTCTCGGATTCCGAGCGGTTCGTTTTCCAGACGGTCTCGCCATTCTCCAGATCGAACGCCGCAATGTAGGAGTCGGCGAACTGATCCACCTGAATCACCAGCAGGCCGTCCGCCACGATGGGCGAGATGCCCAAGCCGTGGGAACTGGTGAACGGGCCAAGCGGGGTCTTCCAACGAAGATTGCCGGCAGGGTCGTAGCTGACGAGGCCCCAGTCCTGGAAGAACACATAGACATTCTCGCCGTCCGTAACCGGTGTAAGGGCCGCGGGATCGTTCAACTTGTTGACGAGGGGTTCACGCCGCCGTTCGATGGACCGCTCCCAGAGCAGCGTGCCGGTCTTGCGGTCCAAGCACTGCGTGAACAGCTTTTCGCCGACGAAGCCCGTGAGGAAAACATGTCGAGCCGTGAGCACAGGAGAGGACTTGGAGGGCCGGAGCTCCGCTTTCCAGATGAGATTCGTATCGGGGCCGAAAGAAGTGGGGTATCCGGTATCTTCGGAAACGCCAGAGCCGTTCGGTCCGCGAAAACGGGACCAGTTCTCCGCGTCCAGGGCCGGCACCGCCAGAAGGCAGGCAAGCAGTACAGCTTGCACAATCCTGTGAACCTGATTCATGTCGTCACTCCCTCGAAACCTTCCATGCCGGAAAGGCTGAATCACAACAGTTCGTCTACGGGCTCGCCGGTCGTGTCGTCAATGGAGTTGGCGATCTTGATCGGCCTGCCGATCGGAGTCACGTATTCCTTGGTCCAGTCGATGCCAAAGGCCTTGTACACGGTGGCGAACAAGTCACCGACCATGACGCGCCGTTCGATGATCTCTCCTCCGTGAACGTCACTCGCTCCGACGACGCGGCCACACTGGACGCCGCCGCCGCCTACCAGGGCGGTCCAGCAGCGGGGCCAGTGATCCCGGCCTCCGCTGGCATTGTAGAACGGGGTGCGCCCGAACTCACCCATGACGACGACCACCGTTTCATCATGCAGCCCTCGCGCGACCAGATCATCCAGCAGAGTGGAGAGGCCTTGATCCAGAGGCGGACAAAGCTTATCCCGGTGACCGTCGTCGTTGAAATAGTGAGTATCCCAGTTGGAATAGTGGTAACCAGCGGCGGTCACGAAACGCACACCCGACTCCACCAAGCGCCGCGCCAGCAACAAGCTTTGGCCGACGGAACTGCGCCCGTAGTCGTCTTTGAGTTTCTCGGGCTCTTGCGAGAGATCGAAGGCCCGGCGGACCTCCGGCGCCAGAATCATTTCCCATGCCTTTTGAGTAAAGGCGTCGAGCTTGGCGTGCTCGAGGCTTGCGGAGCGCTCACGATAGCTTTGATCCACGATCCGCCGGAACTCGAGCCGCTCCGAGATGGCGGCCGGCGCCAGCGATTTCGGAAGGCTCAAATCGGGCAGATCAAAGTCTTCCCTGGACGGGTCCGGGACGCTCATGGGCTCGTATTCCGGCTCCAGGAATGCGGCCCGAAAGTAGTCCTGGTAGTGCGGCCGGTTGTCGAAGGTCGGAACCAACACATAGGGAGGAAGCTTGTTCGTCGCTCCCATTTCTTTCGCCAGGATCGAACCCCAGAACGGGAACTTCATCGAAGGGTTCGGATTGTGGCCCGTGACCGAGTAGTGCGTGGCTTCCGGGTGATCATCGCCGAAGCCTTTCATCGACCGGATGATCGAGATCCTGTCCATGCGTTTCGCCAGCCGGGGAAACAGCTCGGAAATCCGGATGCCGGGCACATTGGTAGCGATGGGCCGAAACGCACTGTCGGGCTTTGGGTCGAAGGTGTCTTTCTGGCTAGGCCCCCCTTCCAGCCAAACAAGGATGACCGACCGGGCTTTCCCCCGCGGTTGGCGCCCGGTCGCGGCGGCCACGGCGCTCTCGAGCAGCAGAGACTGGCTGAGATGCATGCCGAGCAAACTCAACGAACCGACCTTGATGAAATCGCGGCGGAGCCACTCCCGTTGGTTGGAACGCAAGCTGCTTCTGTTTTTCATGCCATCGCTCCGTCGCCAGCCTGCTTGCCGGTCTGAGGATTTCCTCGCTAGTGGTTCTCGGCAAACTCGCGCGAAGTGACAACGGCCCACTGCAGATTGCGCAAGGCCTCCTCGCGGCTCGTCGAGCTTGCCATCAGACTCTGTAGCGCCGACCGTTCCTGCTTCGACGGGTACCGTGTCAGAGCGGCCAGGTACAGCTCATCAAGAATTTCGTTGTCAGAAGCGCCTGCGTGATACAGCTCGTAGACTCTGCCGCCTTCCTTCCACAGTTTATCGTTGTACGTTTCTCCTGCGAGCATGTGCAACGCCTGACCGAGATTGAGCGTAGCCCTGCGCTCGGGCACCGAGGCACGATTGGGCCGCCCGTACAAATCCAGAAAGGGCGATACGTAGATGTCCGACTCTCGAAGCTCAATGGCGCGCGTCCCCTCGCGCACGGGGCTGTTTGCGGGAATCTTTCCTCCCTGTGTCCTGAAAATTTCCGCGACCCCGGTCACGTCAGTGAGGGCATCCAGCAGAACTTCCGCGTCCAAGGGGCGAGGTACGTAGTAAGCGTAGTTGGCGCCGGCCGCCGAGGTCGTTTCGCCCGCCGCTCCAGCAAGCTGATACGTCCGCGAGGTCACGATCAGCCGGAACATCCGCTTCATGTCATAGCCCTTCGCCACGAACTCTTCGGCAAGCGCCCGCAGCAGCTCGGGATGCGTGGGGGGATTGGTCGAACGCAAGTCATCCACCGGGTCGACGAGACCGCGGCCGAAGAAGAACGACCAGAAGCGGTTCACCGCCGCTTCCGCGAAATACTCGTGGGACGTCATCCATTCGGCCAGATCAAGACGCACGCTCCGCTGATTCCCGTGTTCCAGAACGGTTCCATCGAGCAGTGTCGGCGGAACCTCCTGCTGCGTGCGCGGATGCAGAATCCGATACTCGCGCTGACCCACGACATCCGCTCCAATCTCCTTGCCCATCGGGTAATCGAAAACGATGGAGTCGTGACCCGACCAGCCGGTCCGGAACATATGGCCGAAGAACGCGGTCAGACCCCAAAACTGGTCCTGTGTCCAGTCTTCATAGGGATGATCGTGGCAACGCGCGCAATCGAAGCGGCGTCCCAGGAAGACCTGGGCCTGCTCGAGCATGGCGTCCGGCGGAAGCTTGATGACCTGCAACGGAAGGAAGTGCCGCGACGCGCCACGGTACCCCTGGGCGGCGATGCGTTCGCGAGCCACCTCGTCGAAGGGCCTGTTCGTCGCCACGTTTTTGCGGATCCACTCCCAGTAGTCGCGGCTCCACTTGGGGTTGACGCCGTTCTGATAGACCGACACCCGGAACAGATCCGCAAAGCGATACGTCCAGTAGTCGATGTATTCCGGCGAGTCAAGAAGAATGTCGATGAGCTTCTCGCGCTTGTCCGGATCTTCATCCTGAAGGAACTCGCGGACCCGCGCGGGCGGGGGTAAAGCCCCTGTCAAGTCCAGGCAGACTCTTCGCAGGAACTCCTCGTCGCTCGACAACGCAGCGGGAGCAACATTGAACTTGCGAAGCTTGCCGAGGATATGTTCGTCGATGAAATTGAAAGGCTCGACATCCGGATCGTCGGTCAACTCTTCCCCGACAACACCCACACGAAGGTTTGCCAGCCTGCCGGAGGCGCGGATCATCACGAAGGTCTCGCCCGGCTGCTGCGCGTTCACGAACCCGTCGGATGAAACCCCGGCCACTCCGGACTCCCTGACTTCGTAGAGAACCTTGCGGGTCAGGTCTTCCTCGGTCCCATCGCCGTAGCGGCCGGTTACCAGAAAGCGGTGCTGCTGCCCGGATTTGAGAAAAACCTGGTCGGGGAAGACGCGGAGTTCCTTCAGCCGTGAGGATTCCGACCCTTGATCCCCGAAAGGAGCGCCTGCTCGCACCCACTCGAGAATCGTGTTGTAGTCATCCGAGCCCTTCTCGAACCGCAGACCGCCGCCGTGCGGGACTTGCGCAGTCGGCTTGAGCAGAAGCAGGCTCTTCTCCGGGTTCCGCTTGTCGATGCGCGGGATCTGCGGCCCCCCGGACTCCGAACTCATCACCTGATAAATGCCGCCCTCGACGATCCACTTGTAGTCTTCGTGAGGATGCCCGGCGTTATCGGAGAGCCGGAAGCCGTTCTGGCCCTTGACCCCACCGTGACAGGCCGCGCCATTGCAGCCGCGTTTGGTCAGGATCCCACCGATATCACGGGCGAAACTCAGCGGCCTTTGCTGCGCCGACCGCCGGACACGAAATCGCGCCGCCGCCTCCCTGTCGCCGACGACCGCCTTGATCCCGGTCTCTCCATCCGACAGGGGGTAAAAAAGGCCCTGCGCATCGATACGCCCCACGCCGCCGTCCGACAAAACGAACTCGGCTTGCGACGTCAGATCAACGCGCCGGCCATCAGCCAGCGTGCCGATCACGACCAACTGCTGGACGGCATCGGCCCAGTAGAGCGTTCGCTGTTCCGGCGCCAACTCGATCGAGGCCAACTCGGAAGACGCCGTGTGCTGCGCTTCAAGGTAGGGGGGCAACTGCACAAGCGCGCACAGGGCAACCACAGCGGCCCAGCCGATCCGCCGGCTGCTTCCGCCGATGGCCGTCCGCCCGCGCGGGTCGGCGTTACCGCGTTGCCGCAAGCCCCGTGACATCGGGCTGCTCCGTCTCCTCATTGGACTCAAGAACCATGACCGGCATTTGTTTCGCCAGAATAGGCCGCCCCATCTCTCCCTTGCGGACCGGCGTCGCCATGACCTGCATCATGCTCGGCGCCCGGGTTGGCGTCGCGTCGTCGTCGGTGACGAGCAAGAGCGTCGCCGTTCGATTTTTCGCGAGATAGCGTTCCACCTTGCCTTCACTCAAGCGCGGTTGCCGTACCTTCAGGAATTCGACTTCGGTTGCCGGAATGACCCTGACACCCTCGGGCAAACCCTCGACAGCCAGAGCGATGTACCCTTCAAAACCCTCTTCCTGGTCAGTGACGATCGAGAGTTTATAGATCTCGCCGGCTACCAGATTCAAGCGGTCCTCTTCGATGTGAACCGCGCCAACGTGCGGGACTTGCGGCCGGATCAGGATGCGGTAGGCGAAGCGGTCGTCGCCGCGCTGCGTCGTGAGGTCGCGAACCTCGAGAGTAAACCTGCCGTCGCGCCGAAAGTCGAAGACGGTCTTCGGGCTCAGCACCTTCATGATGAATCCGCCGTTGGCGTGGACCATCGAGTGGACGTTGGAGAAGACTTCGACGCCCGCCTCGTCCACCACTCTCAAATACGGAACGAAGTCCGGAGGAGCGGCATCGGGAGTCTCGATTTCAATGGCGATACCGTCTCCTCGTTTCGCATCGAACCGCACGCGATCGATATCTCCGGGGCTCTCCACCGTCCCTTGGATGAAAGTGGGAAGCATGACGTCAACGGGTTGCGAGTTCGCCGATCCGGTGTCGGCATTGGCAACAGCGATCTCTCCGCCTGGCTCTCGCTCGGGCCGGCCTGTCGAGCGTGACCAGAGCACTTCGAGCGCATCGGGCTGCAGCGGACGCGTGAAGTTCCGTTCTTCCCACAGAGGACCGCCGGCCTGCGGGGAAAAGTGACGAGTGCGGTGTTGTTCAGCCCTTTCGCCGGCATTCGGCCGAGTCACCCGAAGCTGATAAACCTGATCCGGCCCTCCTCCGCCCAGGAAGGGCTCGACGCGCAAGACGTACCGTCCGGCTTTTTCGAAGCGGTAGGTGAGGCGCGACTCATTGGACCGGCCCGGGTAGTGAGTGGGCTCGTCGTTGTAAGCCAGGCGTGTCAGGCGAGCGGGGTTGTGCCAGCTTCCGGTAGGCTCGAAGAGGGTCAATACCGGGTCGGTGGACGGGGACCCGGAATAGGCTTCGAACCGCAGCCGCTCTCCGGCGGATACCTCGAAATCATAGAAGTCGACTTCGGCCTTCCGGCTGAACCTGCCGTTGACAACTACCTGAAACCTGTCCAGACGCTGCGCCGACTCAGGATCGGAGTGCACCGACCCGACCTCCTCGATCACGGGATCGCTGTTCACGCGGAAGCGCACGGCGTCCGTCAAGCCATTGGGCGTAAGCAGGCGCATCCAGTAGAGACCGGTCTTTGCCGCACCCTGAATGCGTAAGCGCAGTGCGGCCCTGTACTTGCGTTTCGATGGCGGCTGTCCGGGTTTTCCGTCCTTGTTCACCGGCTCGACGCGCTGAATGTCAGCGCTCAACAGGTCCGAGTCGAACCAAACGGCATAGGCGCCTTCCAGGGCGGTTCCCCGCACCTCGGCGGTAAACTCGGTTCCGGGGTTGCCCCCCATCGGAAAGATCGAACTCAGGGCCGGCTCGGGGCGAGGTCCGGCCTGCGACAAGCCTGTAAAGACGCCGGCGGCGAGTACGACCAGGAAACAGCGCCGCCAGAAAACGGGAGTGAGTCGGCGACCGTACATCCCATCGGAAATATATCACATTTACAGCAAAAACCCCCGGATATTGCAGTCTGACGAGTAGGTTACGCGCCCGTGCCGAAGTACAGTTTTCGGATGCTTTCCGATGGTGGTGAAGACACCATGGCAGTCCCGATGGACGCCGCGAGAGACGCGAGCGCGTTCCCGATCAAGGGATCGAACCCACCGAAACTCTTGGCCCCGAATACGGCGTATTGAGAGAGAAAGGATAGGAAACCTACCAGCATGCTCGCCAGATAGCCGGAGTCTTGCGCGGTTATCTCCTCATTCGTTCTTCAAGCTGGAAATGGAGGGTGGGTTCGAAGTGGAGTTTCATCGTTCGAGTCCCGGTTCCGGCTTCGGCGGAGAGCGGCTGTACATCTTCCTTGGTCACATCCCTATTCTGCTGCCTCTGCCATCTGCCTCAAGGACAGTAACAATACCGGAATATCCTTCTGAATGATGTCCCAGATGAGATCGCTGTCTATCCCCAAGTACCCGTGAATGATGCGGTTGCGCACGCCTACCATCGTTCTCCAGGGGACTTCTGGATGGGCCTCGCGTATTGCGGTTGGGATGTGGGTGGCCGCCTCTCCAATCAGTTCCAGATTCCGTAGAGTCGCATCGTAAGTACGCGAGTCGGTGACAAAAGCAGTTTGATCCAGCCCTTCCGTGTAGGATTGTGCTTTCTCGGCGAATTCGATCATGTCTTTCACGTAGAGACGCCACTGGCGTTGTTCCCGGCTCGAACTACACATGGACAGCCTCTTTCTCGACATACGGGCGCAACTCCGGGCGCAGCGCCTTGTCCGTGACCAGATCGACAGGGCGGCTCATCAGATCCTCGAGATAGAATTGGACACCGAAGAAGCGCTTGGACGTAGCAGGACCGTCAAAACGAACCAGGATATCGATGTCGCTGCCGGCTGCCGCCTCATCGCGTGCGGTCGATCCGAAAAGCGCGATATCGACGACGCCGAAACGCCGCGCCAACACGGACTTGTGTGCTCGTAACAGCGTCAACGCTTCATCTCTGTCCATCGATACTCCTTTCATAGCGACTCAAGAGCCTCACTTGGCCGATATTGCTACAAGCTCCGCACGTTCACGAAGCCGCTCCGTTCCAGAATAGCCGCTAGCCTGCATTTCTCACCACCCGACAGTCGAAGCACGCGATACGACCACCAGGACTTCGTTGCGCTTGCTTACCGTGCTCAACGTACTGTTCAAGTACGCCTGCGCGCGCTAAGCGGCTCGCGCCTCGTCCTGACGCCCCTCTCACGCACTTCGCCTCGCCACGTGGTGAGAAATGCATGCTAGGGCGGTCTTGGCGACATCATCGGCGAAGGCGTTGGCACGGAAGACCATGTAAGGAGTAGACGCCGCCTTCATGGGACGTTGCGAGCCAGAGCCGAAGTATCGTTCTCGGATGCTTTCGGATGGTGGTGAAGTCATCCAGGCAGCACCGACGGAGGCCACAAGAGAGGCGAGCACAGCCCGGATAAACGGATCGAACCCACCGAAACTCCAGTTTTCTTCGCTCGCCAAGGTTCACATTCGAGTCAAGTCCGCGCGGGGACCCGCTGTCCTGCTTGTCGGTCCGGGCGGAGCCTCGCCAGGCTCCGAATACGGCGTATTGAGCGAGAAAGGAAGGAAAGCCTGCTGGCATACCCGCCAGGCAGCCGGAGTCTTGCGCGGTTTTCCCACCACTGCTTCTTCAACCTGGAAACCGAGGTTGAGCTCGATGTGGAGTTTCCAGGTGAGAACAGGGGCAAGCCCTACGCCAGCTCCAGGCCGGCGGTTGCGAACCGGCGAAAATCAGCCGCATTCACGGTAGCGATGGAGGCGCCGTCGGCGAGCGCCGCCGCCGCAATCATGCAGTCGATCAACGACCCAGGCCGCCTGCCGGACTCATTGAACAAACGGGCGGCAATCACAGCGTGCTCCCCAGTGAAGTCACGGCGCTGTCCAACGATCTCGGCAGCCCATTCCATCTCGGATGGGGCGAGTGGGCCGCACAGCAACTCCGCCCAGGCGATCGTGCTCATGCCCAGCGTTTCGCCTCTTGCGATCCAGTCCCGCAGTTTGTGGTCCTCAACCGACGCCGGATCCAGCGCCCGGATCAGAAAGCTCGTGTCCAAATGGATCATCGGGGCTTGAGAGGCAGCCGCCTCGATGCCGCGCGGCGCTCGTTCTTCAGATCCCGCGACCAACGCGCGACATCGACCTTGCGATCGCGCAGCGAAGCCTGCAAACGGTCGAGAGCACCGAGGGCGGCGCCCTCGCCCGGCCCCCCTTCCCTGACGGCAAGCCGAATGGCGCGACGTAACACCTCGGACTTCGACACGTTCCAACGCCGCGCCAACGTTTCCAACGCGCGTACGGATTCGACATCCAGAGAATACGTCGACTTGATCGTTGTTACGGCCATAAAGATAGCTTATGGCCATAGTCAAGCGGAGTCAATCCTCTCGCGCTTCAAGCATGTCGAGCGTCTTGGGAAGAGTCGGCGGGCTCAGTTCGTCAGACCTGTTGGCCCCGATTGTCGGGCAGCGCTCACGGCGAGATGTAAGCGCTCGCAATCGATCAGCCAGCGCACGAACTGACGCTGAGCCGGCTCATGTTCAAGTGCGATCATGACGTATAACGTTTGCGTTCGTGGAAATCGAAGCGCGTTCAAGCCAGCATCAGACGCTCGCCCTTGGGTTCCGGTATTGGATCACCAAACTCTCTGGCTGTATCAATCCAAAGCTGCATCGCTTGATTGACGTTCTTGAGCGCGGCTTCTTGCGTGTCGCCATGAGCCATACATCCGGGAAGCTCCGGCACTTCTGCCACGAAAGCGTGGTCTTCGTTGCTCCAATAAAGAATGATCTCGTACTTATGCATCATTTGTCCGCCTCCAGTTTGTACTTCAGGATCACTCGACGGACCTGTCGCACCTGATAGGGTTTCGCATGGCCATCGTCGCGCTGCAGATTGATTCTCTCGGCAACGCCTTCCCGTCTGGATATATGATGGCTTCCCCGTGCCCGCTCGGTAAACCCCATATTTCGGAGCAGACCACGCAACGACAGGACTCCGACTGTACAGGACGTTACGCCCCAGTGCCGAAGTACAGTTTACGGACGCTTTCCGATGGTGGTGAAGCCTGCCAGGCAGCCCCGACGGAGGCTACGAGAGACGCGAGCACCGCCCAGATGAAGGGATCGAACCCACCGAAACTCTCGGTCCCGAATACAGCGTATTGAGCGAGAAAGGAAAGAAAGCCGACCAGCATGCCCGCCAGGCAGCCGCTCTTGTTCATCCTGGGCCAATAGATCCCAAGCAGAGTCGGCAACAGGAAAGTCGCCGCCAAGCCCGTACTGGAGAACACGACGATGTATTGCAGGAACTCCGGCGGGTGAAGCGCAAACACCAGAGCCACGGCCGCCAAAGCAAACGTCGACACGTGAGTCAGCCGGCGAGCGCCCTGCTCGGAAAGCTCGCGGCGAAGATTGCGCTGATAGAGGTCGCGCACGATCGCACTGCTCGAAACGAGCAGGAACGAGCTGATCGTGGACATGATGGCCGCCAAGGGAGCGGCCAGCGTCAGTCCGGCGAGCAGTGGCGGAACGGCCTCCAGAATGACCGCGGGAATCGCATGATCCGGAGCATCGAGCTCGGGAACCAGCACCCGGCTGACCACTCCGAGCGTCATGATGGCGGGATACAGCAGCAAGATATAGAGTCCGATGAGAAATGCGGCCCTTTTCAAAGTCCGGGTGTCCTTCGAGGCAAGAAAACGTGTGATCAGGGAGGGTTGGCTGATGTTCGCCAGGGGCCAGATGCAAAAGAAAGAGATGGCCGCCGGCAACGGAAGGAACTGGTCCGGCCCCGGGCCTCGCACCAAGTCCGGAGACAGCGCCACGAGGCCGTCGTATACCGCGGGCAAACCGCCTGCCTGACGGAGGGCGAAGAATGCCGTGACCAGAATGCCCGCCAGCATGACCAGGGCCTGAAAACTGTCGGTCCACGCAACCGCGCGGAAGCCGCCATAGGCCGTGTACAGAGCGACGGTGACGGCAAAGCCCAACGCTCCCCAAACATACGGGACGCCCGTCACCGCCTCCACCAGGCGGGCGCCGGCTATGTACTGAGCGACCATGAAGGCGGTGTAGAGGATGACGATGACGATGCCGGCAACGATGCCGATCGTGTTGCTCTCGAAGCGGTCCCGCAGGAGATCGGAGAAGGTCAGGGCGCCGGTCTGCCGGCCCAGCTTCGCAACTCTCTTGCCGACGACCCCAAAACCGACGGTCGCGACGACCATCAGAGAGGAAATCCACAGCAGCAGGACCCAACCGTAACGATGGGCGAGAGACGGCGCGCCAATGAAGGTCCCGCCGCTGGCTGAGGTGGCGATCCAGGTGAGTGCCAATACCCACGGCCCCATCTCCCGGCGGGCGACGAAGAAATCTTCGAGAAAGCGCCCCTTCCCGGCGCGGCGGCGTGCGAAGTAAGCCAGCAGAAAGGTGATGCCCAGGTAGAGGGTGAAGGCAAGCCCGACGTGGGCCTTGTCGGAAACCATGACCTGAGGACTCTCGCGCCTAACCTACATGCACTGCCGGCTACCAGCCCCTTGATGTGCTCACAATGACGGTTTGCTCCCTACACCCGGGCGCAAGCGAGCAGCGATGGTAGCATAGTCTTGTTTTTCTGAAACCGGAACGCCTTGCCGGCTGCCGCCTTTCAACATTCACGGAATGCCTGACCGCCCGGCAAACTCCCATGGCCGGCTCGTAACATTCCCTCAAGGCAAGGAGTGCGGAGCATGTCTGAAAATTCCGCCCATGTGAGTTTCCTGCCCGGTTCCTCTTTCGAGCTGGACTTCCTGGCCGACCTCTACACGCGAACCTTCGCAGAGTATTTCTACCCCTGTCTGGTGACTACCGCCGAGATGGAGGAAATCGTCCGGGTCGAACAACTCGACCTGGATCGCTGCCCGGTGATGCTCTTCGGGAAAAAACCGGTAGGATTCGCGACTCTGGGCATCCGAGGCAGCGAGTCCTATTGCAGGGGATTCGGGGTCATCGTTCCCTATCGGGGAAAGGGCCTTGGCCACGTTCTGTGCGACGAGATGATTCGGCTGGCGAAGGATGCCGGCGCCCAGCGGATGGTCTTGGGCGTCATCAAGGAAAATATCCCGGCCTTGCAAACATACGGCAGAGCGGGTTTTCAGACCCTTCGAGAGATGATTTCGCTGGAGTGGCGTGCGGATGCCGACGGCGCCGGGCGGCGGGACCGAAAGAGCACAGCCGATCAGGTTGTCGAAGCGAGTCCGGAAGACCTGCTTCGTCAATTCGAGGCTCTGCACACGGTGCGGCCCGTCTGGGACCGCGACCTGCCTTCGCTGCGAGAGAGAGACGATCTCCGAGGGCTGGCGATCATCTCGGGCGGCGTCACCGAAGCGCACGCGCTCATTCGAGAACACGGCGAGAGGGCTGAAATCGTCGACTTGGCGGCACGGGCAGGAGACGAGTCCTCGCAACACGCCGGCAGCCTCCTTGCGAAACTCCAGGAGGCACATCCTCAGTTGGTTTGCCACAACGAGCCTGCCGACAGTCCGGTGCTGGACGCACTGCTGGCAAGCGGGTTTCGCGAGACCGTTCGGCGGCTGCAGTTGGGACGTACGTTCTGACCTGCTGCGGATCGAGGTCGCGGTTGCAGCGCTGCTAGAAAACCTGGATCGGGCTGCGGTCGCCCTGCTCCATCACGGCCTGAGACCCGGCCGTGGGGATGTTCTTGCGCGACGCCTCGCCGTGGGTGAGAGTCTCGACTTTTGGGGTCTTTCCGGGTGTTCGCGCCATGGAATATTTTTTTCTCTGCACCTATTTGATCGGTTCGACTCCGAGGTCCCGGCAGATTTTTCGCGCCAGGATGTCATCGATTTCCCGGTGGCGCGGAATTGCGGAACGCCGGTCGCCGCGATCATTTCTCCACCATGAGTGCCGCCCTCCTTCACGGATCATTTCGCAGCCTTGTTTCCGAAGGTGCTTCAACAGTTCGACCCGCTTCATGCAATGACGACTTTCTCCCTTCGGTAGTCGTCGCCCGCCGCAGCCAGGGCATCACGCCGATTGAATTCCAGCGCCTCAAAAAGCGTTTCGGCGAGGCTTTTCCGCAATTCCTCATGGGTACGTTCCTGGCAATTTACGCCGGGCACCTCCTCAATCCAGCCGATCCACCATTCGCCGCTACGTTTGACGATGGCTGTGTATTCCATGTTCGCCTCCTATGCGCGATTGCCACATTCGATTATGTCCGGAATACAGAGCCGCCGGCTACACGCACCCTGCGCGGGGGTCAGGATGTTGGCGCGTCTGTCGTCCGTATGCTCACGCGTTTCGACCTTCTTTGCGCTCTTTTTCTTCGCCATGGTTCTGCTCACATCCGGAAAGGGTTGGTGATGGTGACTCCTTCGACCTGCTGTCCGTGGGTCAGGTCTTCGGTATAGAGTGTTTTGCAGCCGGCCTCGACAGCCGCGGCAACGATCAGGCTGTCGTAGAAGCTGAAACGGTAACGGAAACGGATCTCCAGTGCTTTTTGGTAGAGGCGAATATCAGGCTGAACCCGGTACAAGGGAGCAAGGACATCCATCATATACTTGCGTATTTCCTCTTCGGTCAATGGCATTTCAGCCTTGCGAACCGCCGTATTGATGCACTCCTGGATGACCTGAAAGCTGATACACGCGGTTTGCGTTTCGATCCCGTGCTCGATCAAGCCGTCGGCGATATCGGCTTTGCGGGCATCAAGACGCTCGAGCTGGTACACGAAGATGTTCGTGTCGATGAAACTTTCAGCGTTCATTCATCTCTTCCCTCGTCAGCTTGCGCCCGACCCGCAGCTTTCCTTGCAGTTCGCGGACCGTCCGCATGGCTTGGGCGGCTTGCCTTTCCCGCCCGACGTAATCCGCGAGCCATAGCCGGAACTGAGCGTTCAACGTGGAGTGTTCGGACACAGCCCGCCGGCGCGCGGCTTCGATCAGGTTCTCGTCGGCGCTCAAGGTAATGTTTTTCACGGGCCACCTCCTCAGCAGCCAGAGTTACACTTGTATAGTGTACACTATTTTCGTGTTCTCACTGGCCGTTTGTATCGGCGGCCGCTTTTGCGATCATCGCGTTGAACAATGCTTCCCCTCACAGGAAGCCTGGATCGAGTTTTCTTCGTCTTTCCGAATCGCAGATTGAACTCGTTGGTCGGGATGTCGGTGTTGCCTTTCGCCGGTAACCTTGAGCGTCTCTACCGTCTTGTTGCCTGTTGTCCGCGCATCCGGGGTGGACGATAACCTCTCTGCCGCATACATCGGTTCGTTACAACTCGGACTCATCGATGCTCGCCAATTTCATCAAGTGTCTCTGAAGCCCGCTTTTCAGGGTTGTTTCTCCATGAACCGGGACGGAGATACGGGCAGGGACTCCGACCTTGACCTAGCCTGCATTTCTCACCACCCGACGGTCGAAGCACGCCATACGGCCTCCAGGACTTCGTTGCGCTTGCTTGCCGTGCTCAACGTACGGTTCAAGTACGCCTGCGCGCGCCAAGCGGCTCGCGCCTCGTCCTGACGGCCCTCTCACGCACTTCGTCTCGCCACGTGGTGAGAAATGCAGGCTAAGACGTGATGGCTTCCTCTGACACGCTTCAACTGCCAACCCCGTGATTCGAGCAGCTTGCAGAACTGCTTGCCGCTGACGGCCTTCATACCGCGATTTCGAGCACTTTGTCCTTTTCGGAGACGGATACGTCACTAACCGGAACCGACAGGCACCCTTCAACGGCCTCGTACAGGTTGCTCAGCAACTCCTCGAAGGATTCCCCTTGCGTCGCACATCCGGGGATAGAAGGCACTTCCGCCCAATACCCGCCTTCTTCCGCTTGATGGATGACAACTTTCAGTTTCATGGCTTCCTTATTGATTCAGCAGCAGCAAATGGGGTTGTCGGCCCGTCAAAGCGAACCGGGATGTCGAGGCCACTGTCTTCCTATGCCTGATCGCAGGCGACGGACCCGAACAGGGCAAGATCCGTAACCCCGAAGCGTTGCGAGAGGATTGCCTTGTGCGCTCGGAGAACGTTCAAGACTTCATCACGGCTCATTGGGCCTCCGGTGGATTCGTCGAAACGCAGCGCAGGGCGTGTCGTTCGATCATTTTATTGAATTCGGCTACCATTGTGGCCTCGAAGTCTGACGGTATCGAGTAGACATCGGTGAGCTCGTAGAAGGCTCAGAGAGCGCGGCGGCGGTGATAGTTCACACCAAGCAGCCAACCAACAGGCCAGGAAACCGTCCGTCCCGGAGGACAGGAGGCCGGCGCCCCCCCGGCGGTCCGCATCTTCAGGCGCCGGGAAACTGGTTAGCGCGGCCGGCGTTTCCTCGGGCCAGAAAAAGCCGGAGGTTCTTCCAGTCGAAGCCGCTGGGGGAAACGAAGGAGCGGTCGATGTCGACGTCGTTCGCGATGTACTTGATCGTGATTCCACAGCGCCTGCGGGCGGAGGTGTTGGGACTCGATCCGTGGAGGATGAATGGGTCGTGGACGGAGTATTCTCCGGCGCGAAGCTCGACGTGCGCCGGATTTGCGACATCCTCCTCGCGCAACAACAGCGGCAGCGTGGTTCCTCCATCCAAGTTGACCCGATGCCGGTAGACCAATCTCTCGCGATGGGAGCCGGGAACAACACACATGCATCCGTTTTCGCGGTCCGAGTCGTCGACCGCGAGCCAGAGAGTGAACGTCGCCATCGGATCGATGGGAAAGAACGGCGCGTCCTGATGCCAGTCGACCGCAAGGCCGTCCTCGGGACGCTTGCTGATGATGTAGACCGTGAAGAGGGAGACGTCGGGTCCCAGAATCTGTTCCGCCACATCGACCAGAGGGTCGCTGAGCAGCAACTCCAACAGGTAGCGGCTCCTGTAGTGGAGCGAGGGCATGTTTTCCGGCCGCTGCCCCGGCGGCAACTCGGAGATCATCCTGCCGATCTCGGCTCTCAAGCGCTCCAACTGACGGTCGTCGAGGATTCGGCCGCCCGCGGCGTATCCTTCGCTGCGATACTGCTCGAGTTGTCGGTCCGTCAGCGGCATGGGTATGGCAGGTCGTGATTCTCGTGCGCCGTTACGTTCTATCGAGGCGGTTCACCCGCTCCTGACCCTTCCCTTCATTGTGCCCGTGCCCGACCGCCCAAATCCATTGCCGTTGTAGAACATCAAGTACTCGGCGCCTTCCTTGAGCACCCAGGCGTACTCGATCATCTCCGAGTCCCAGCCGGACTCCGACGGTTCGAGATCGATGGGCTTGCGTTCCCAATGCCGCCCATCGGCTGACTCGGCATAGCCGATACGGTAGGAGAAACGGTGGCCGCGCCGGGAAAACCACATGCGATAGCCGCCTGCCTCCTTGATCACCATGGGACGGGCGACGCAGCATTCCGCGCCTTCAAGGCCGAGGATGACATTGTCTTCCGGCTTGGTCCAGTGGATGCCGTCCTCCGACTCGGCGTAACGGATGTGATAGTTCGGCTGGAGGCGGCCGTCGGTGGTGCTCCAGGGCCGAATCGAGGTGTACCAAAGCCGCCAGCAGCCCACGTCCTCGCGCATCACGAAGACCGTGCCCGTACCGAAAGGGTCGCGTTCGTCGAGCGGCAGGAAACTCGCTTCCGACCAGCGCTTCCAGGTGTTGCCGTTGTCCCGGCTGATCGCGAGACCGGCGTTGTTCTGGAAGATGCGGTCATCACGAGGACCCCAACCCACGTAGTACATGTACAGGACGGAGTCCGTGACCCTCACGACCAGGGGCATGCAGAGACCGAGGTAGTCGAACGTGCCGACCCTGCCGGCCCTCAGAACCGGGTTGTTGGGGTTCTCGTGGATGACTTCCAGGCCGCGCGACAGGTCCAGCCACCCTATCTGGAAGCCGGACCCGGGTTCCTTCCCGGTGAGGAACATGCGGTACGTATCGTTCTCCCACGGCAGAACGCTCACCATCCCGCAGTGTCGGGAGCGCCAAAGCGGCGCGTTCTCGGTGCTCAGGAAGCGGCCCTGCCTGGTCCAGACGATCTCGCCCAGCCGGGTCTCCGCGCCGCCGGGAGAGGCTGACGAGGAAGCGGAAAGCAGACCCGCCATGCTCGACGGCAGAAGGCCAGCACCCACGATGCCTGAACCGCCGGCCTGCCGAAGGAATGTCCGGCGGCCGATGCGATCACTCATGACGCCCTCCCTGCGATTGCCGAAGGCCCTCGTGCCTGTTGCCGGACGTCAGATCATGACGCGGACACCATGAGCTCGGGCCTCTTGAAATGGGCGCGGTCGAGCGTGTCGGTCTCACAGGTGACCTTCGCCGTCACCCAATGAGCCGCCGCACCACGGCGCCAACGATCGGATTCGTTCCGATGAGACGTGTGCAGGGTCTGCGAATGGTGGCAAACCACTCCACCCTTCCGCACGATCGCCGGCGATTCCTTGCTGAGGTCGATGAGTTCCGCCGGGGGCACGAGATTGTGGGGCTCGCCGGGGATCGGGTCATGGGGAAGGATCCCGCCGCGGTGCGAGCCGTCGATGTAGCGCAGGCAGCCGTTCGACAGAGAGACATCGTCCAGCGCCACCCAGGTCGTAACCACGTGATCCTCCGGGTGGCAGCGGAAATAAAAATTGTCCTGGTGATACGGCTTGTTGGAACCGTAGCGCGGAGGTTTCAGGAACGTCTGATCGCCGAGCAGGAGGGGTTCTTCGCCCAGGAGCATCCGGACGATCCTCAACAGTCTGGGATCGACGAAGAACTCCCGGAAGACGGGGTCTTTGATGAACAGGTCCTTCAGCTTGCGGGGAGTGACGACACGGCCGTCCTCGGAAATATCGACGAATTCCTTGTCCCTGAGGCCGGCCTGCTCGCGCTCAGCGATCCGTACCGCGGCATCGGCGACACGATCCGCCTCATCCGGCCGGAAGACGCCTTCGATGACCACCCAGCCCTTTTGCCAATAGTGATCGTGATGCTTCTGCTCCAGCTTCACGGCGCGCTCCGGGTCGAGCCCGCCCGACAGGGCGCCCACTGTCCCGCAGGGCTCGATCTTTCCCTAGGCATTCTAGCCTGTATTTCTCACCGGCGAACCGGGTGCTTCACTCCTCCTGCAAAAGCCCTCCGGCTTTCAGCGTCCCCCAGAACGCATAGTCGGCATGGTGCACGATCGTATTCTCGAGGCTCCGCACCACCAGCTCGCCCTCGCCCGAATGCGCCGCGGCCATGTGCGCCACCTCTTCGGGAAGGCCAACGCTCAGGCAGACGTGCACGCCATAAGCCGGATGCCGGATCGACGGCCACCCGGCCGCTCGCGGCGCCCCTTTCCAGCGCGCCTGATTCTCCGGATCGAACTCCCACGGCTTGCCCACATCGTGGCACAAGGCTCCTGCAATCAACAGGTCGCGGTTGACTTTCAAGTCCGGGAACATCGCGGTCATCTCATCGGCAATCGCCATCGCGAGCCGCGTCACTCCCCGAATGTGGTCCGCCTGCGTGCCCACCTTGAGCGGGGGCGTGTCGGGGTTGCCCGACGGCCGAATCTCGGCAATCGCTCCGAAGCTGCTGCGGCTCAGCGCCGTGGCCCAGGCCTCGACGACCTTTTCCCGCAGTCCCGAGTCGGCTATCTGATCCACCTCCGGGAGTTCCTCCCGAACATTCGCACGTAAAGCGTCGCTCACGGACATGACTCCTCCTCCGAAGAAAACAAGGCGAGGGAAACCGTTGCCTCCGGCGAGCGGGCGAACCGGCCTTCAGTCGCCGGCCGCAATGTCGCCGTGTGGTTTCCCTTGAATGAAGGCCTACGCGGCAGCAATCCTTGTCACCTTTATTTTCTGTTCCAAGTGGCGCGACCGCGCGAGGTCGAAAGCCAACTGCATGGCGAGCCAGGTTTCGGGCGTGGAGCCAAACGCCTTCGACAGGCGGTAGGCCATTTCAATCGAGACGGACGCCCTTCCGTTGACCAGATTGGAAAGAGTCTGACGTCCAATTCCGAGCCGCTTTGCGCCTTCGGTCACGGACAAACCCAGCGGTTTCAGGCAGTCTTCGCGCACGATGGCGCCGGGATGTACAGGATTGTTCATTGCCATGGGTGAACCTCCTAATGGTAATCCAGATAGTGGCCGGAAAGGATGATTTCCACGTCGAGATTCCGTGCCGAACGAAGGACCCTCGGCCAGTTCCCGATGTTTGCATCGAGCCTGTAAATGAATTGCGGATCCGGCCGCTTAGTCCAAGCTGAAAAAATCGCCGAACCTCACGGGGCCCAAGGGCCGTTACCGGAGTGTCCAGAGATCCAGGAAAGCCGCCGGTGTCAAAATCGGAATGCCGTGGAACGGGGACATCTCCAGAAGATCCCGGTCCCCCGTGATGAGACAATCTGCTTCACCCATCAGCGCCGTCTCGAGCACCTTGTCATCATCCGGATCGCGACACCCCAGCTTGGCGCCCGCTATCGAAACCCACTCCGAGACAGCCTCGAGTTGGGCGAGGTATAACGCCCGGCCTTCCCGGTCGACATAGCCGTCGAACTTCGGGCGATGGAGACGGCTGCGAAGCTCGTCGAACGTCTCGTCGGAGAACAACAGCGTCCCGTTCTCCGCCCGCACCGCATCCACCACAGCACGAGGCGGCCCTTTCGGTCGAAGTGCTGCGCTGATCAGAACGTTTGTGTCGAGAACGACACGCTTAGCTTTCATCGGCCAGTAATGTTTCGAGGCCGGAGTCCGTCAAGCCATTCGCGGATGCTTGTTTGCCCAACGCGTCCATCGTCGCCGTCAGACGCTCCCAAGCAACGCCGCGAAGCCGTTCATAGTGCTGTATCGACATCATCACGCCGACCGCTCTCCCTTTCTTGGTCACACGCACGGGCGCTCTCTGGGCGGCGTCGAGCAAAAGGCCGAAGCGGTTCTTGGCGTCCCTGGCAGCGATTTCTTTCATTAGGGCCATTATAGCTAAAAGAGCTATCTCCCAAAATAAACACCCGATACGGTAGAAAGTGCAGGCGCATTCCGTGTAGATCAGTTCCAGCGGAGCTTCGGGCGGGACTGACCTGTAACATCCTATTGATCACGTGGGGTTGACACCGGTCCGGATGTTTCACGCTTGTATGTTCCGCACCGGGCACCGGGGAGTGGGCGGCACGAGCCTGCATATCTCACCACTTGAAGGCGTCGGAAACCGTTGCCTCCGGCGAGCGGGCGAACCGGCTTTCAGTCGCCGGCCACAAGCTCGCCGTGAGGCTTCCCCTGGCTGATTTCCTCATAAATCATGTGGACTTGTCCAGGGAAGAGATGTCCGACCCACTCGCTCAGGCCTTCAGGCAGGCGAAGGGACGCCGCCACGGGAACGCCCCTGTCGAACTTCACCAGATCGACCAACGTCTTGCCCCGCAGCACCTCCACTTCGACGGCTTGATAGATCGCCTCCAGGAACCGGATCTGCCCGTCAAGCAGCGCGGCATCGGCCGGAGGGCCGTGGCCGGGAAGAATGATCTCCACGTCGAGATTCCGTACCGCCCGGAGGACCTTCGGCCAGTTCCCGACGTTCGCATCGAGCATGTAATTGAAGGGGCCGTTGACGACGGCATCCCCCGTGCACAGGATCTTCTCCCGCGGCAGGTAGACAAAACCGTCCCCGCGGGTGTGCCCCCAGCCGAAGTGGTGGAACTCCACGCGGCGGGTCCCGTCGCTGAGCACGTGGGGGCTTTCGGTGAACGTTTCGAGCGGCGGCTCGGCGGACGCGAGATTCAATTCCCGGACATCTTCGCGGGCCGCAGCGGTTTCAAGCCAGCGGCGCGGCTCGACGCGCCGCATCGCGTCGACAACGCCCTGGTGCGCCAAGGTCGTCGCACCGTTTCTCGTCCAGATGGGATTGCCGTAGGCGTGGTCGGCGTGGTGGTGCGTGTCGAAGACGTAGCGCACCGGCTTGGCGGAGATCTTCCGGGTGTCTGCCAGAGCCAGCTTCGCGCCGCTCGGGAAGTTCGCATCCACCACGATGAGGTAGTCTTCCATCTCGATAAAGACGTTGTTGCAATGCCCGGAGTCCTTCATCTCGTTGGACTTGGCCTGCGCGGGCTGCTCGCCTTCCCGGAACCAGACTCCCGGAGAGATGCGTTGCACTGTTCCCGGCTGCGCCTCGACACGCGGAGCCGTCCCAAGGCTCATCAGAACCAGCGACACGAAGGCTGCCAGCAGCCACAGTCGGAGGAGCTTCACCGGCATCTGTCTACGGACCCGCCTGAAGCACTGGTTCGTTGTCCGCAGTCTTCTTGAGGGGTAGAAGGCGGGAACGACCCGGCGGCCATTCTTTTTTCAGCATGCTGAACAGAGTTGCCTGATACAGGAAAAGAGGTTGACACGCACGATCTCGCCATGGTACAGGTTGCGCGACGTCCTTCGCAGGGGTAACCATCGTGTCTGCCGCCGGAAGGAGTACGCCAGCTTCGACGACAGACCGATAACGACACATCTGCGATCGACGGAGACCACACCCACAGGGGGAAAAATGAGGTTTCGTTTCGCCGCATGTGTTTTGCTTACGCTGTTCGTTCTGTCCCCGCTTTACGGACAGACGTCGACCGCAACGATCGTCGGCACGGTAACCGACCAGACCGGCGCGGTCATCCCCGGCGCGGAGATCACCGCGACCCACGTGGACACCGGCAGGGTCCGCACCACCGCAACCAATGAGCGAGGGGACTACACCCTCACCAACGTCGCCATCGGCCGCTACAACGTCGCCGCCGTACTGGAGGGCTTCAGCCAGCAGGAAGTGAGCGATATCGTCCTTCAGCTTGACCAAACGGCGCGCGTCAATCTTGAACTGAGGCCGGGCGAGGTCACGGAAATCGTGACGGTCGAGGGTACGGCTCCTGTGCTCGCCTCCGACACGTCTGACGTCGGGGGCGTGATCGAAAACACGCAGATTGTCGAGCTCCCGCTCAACAAGCGCGAGTTTCTGCAATTGGCCTTGCTGCAGCCCGGCGTCGTTCCACCCATGCCGGGGACCTTTCTCGAACGAAATCAGGGGCAGTTCACGTCGGTGGCGGCCATGGGCACGCGCCAGGAGTATCAGCAGGTTTCCCTGCACGGCATCACCAACATGGACCCGCAGAACAACAACCTCGCCGTACGGCCGAACGTAGAAGCCGTTCAGGAGTTCAAGATCCAGACCAGCAACTACTCCGCCGAGCTTCCGACCAAGGGCGGCGTCGTGGTGAACTTGGTGATCAAGTCGGGCACGAACAAGCTTCACAGCACCATCTACGAGTTCTTCCGGAACTCCGAGCTCGACGGCAGGAACTTCTTCTCGATCTTGCCGTACAGCCCGCCGTATCGGCAGAACCAGTTCGGAGGAACCGTGGGCGGGCCGATCGTCAAGAACAAGACCTTCGGCTTCTTCGCATTTGAGGGCCTGCGCACGCGGGAGGCTCGAACGGCCGTCAACATCGTGCCGGACGACGAGCAGCGCAACGGGGTTTTCGACCCCGGCAAGTTCGGCATCATCCACGACCCGCTCACCTTCAACCCGGAGACCCGCGAGCGGATGCCTTTCCCCAATAACACGATCCCGAGAGACCGCGTCCATCCGGTCTCCGCAGACATCATGACGTTCGTGGATCCCGTCAACAACCCCGCCGACCCCGCGCGAAATCTGGTCACCAATGCGAGCGCCATGGATGACATCAACCAATACAACGGGCGATTCGATCATCTGTTCAGCGAGAACGACACCCTGATGTTCAGCTACAACATCACCGACCGCAAGAGCGCTTTTCCGTCGGTCGGCGGCGTATCCGGCGTAGGGACGGGCACCGGGGGTTTCCAAGACGTCGGGGGCGCGCGGTTCGATGACCGCTCCCAGCACATGAGCTTCGCCTACACGCACATCTTTTCTCCCAATGTGCTGAACGAGATTCGCGGCGGGTTCGTACGCTACCAGCACAACGAGATCGGGCGCAACCAGGGAACCCTGTTCGAGGCGGAGCGGTGGGGCATTCCGGGCTCGGAAAACCGGGAGAGGTTCGCCGCCTGGCCGACCCTGAGCGTTACCGGATACAACTTCCCTTCCGAAGGCCGAACCAGCATCTACTGGAATTCGGTCTACCAGTTGGCCAATTCGTTCACCTGGAACAAGGGCAACCACAGCATGAAAATGGGATGGAGCGGTCAGTTGATCAACGGCTTTCTCCAGTTCTGCTTCTGCCCGGGGTCTTACGGCGCCAACGGCCAATACACCGGACTGAGCCAGGCGGCCGGCCCGGGAGACGCTTTCGCGCAATTCCTGTTGGGCGACCTGAGCCGAGTGAGCAAATGGGAAGTATTTGACTCGAACTATCTCTACGGACAGCAGCACGGCATGTACTTCCAGGATGACTGGAAGATCACTCCGAAACTCACGTTGAACCTCGGTCTGAGGTACGACTATGCGCAACCCTTGAAGGACAAGCAGGACCGTGTCGCCAGTTGGGACCCGGCCACCGGGGAGGTCATATATCCCGACAACGCTCCGCTGGTGATCAAGGATCCGAACACCGGAGCGACTTCGCCTTTCGATCCTCCTTTTCCTTATCGCACCACGCCCAATCGCGGGCTCTACCAGGCGGACAAGATGAATCTCGCGCCGCGATTCGGTTACGCCTATCAGGTCAGCAACAAGACCGTCAGTCGAGGTGCGTTCGGCATCTTCAACGGGATGAATCCAACGCGTCACGAAAGCCTTTCCAGCTTCAGCTCGCCGTTTCTGTTCTTCCCCAGCCAGGGTCCCAACATCGATCCGGAAATCCCGACGATCAATTGGGACGTCGGATTCACCGGCGCCGCCCGGACCATCTCGACCACGCTGTGGAAGGCAAGGCCGCTGTTCGGGCTGAAGAACCCCTACATCATGATGTGGAACCAGGGCTTCCAGCACACCCTGAAAGATGACCTGCTGCTGGACGTGGCCTACGTCGGTTCGGCAGGCCGGCAGCAGACGGTGTTCTACGGGGAAAACATCTGTCCACCCGGCCCGGGTAATTGTCAGCAGCGCCGGCCTTACAACAAGGTGGGCCTCGTTCGCTCGTTCTACACGGGCGGCAACTCCTCCTATCACTCCTTGCAGGCGAGACTGGAGAAGCGGTTCTCTCAGGGTGTGGGTTTTGCGTTGTCCTACACGGTCAGCAAGTCGATCGATCACGCTTCCACCGACGTCGGGTCGCAAGGCGACGGATCAGGCGCGGAGAACCCGTTTGACGTCCACGGATCGCAACGGGGGGTTTCGGCTTTCGATATTCCCCAGCGGTTGGTTTTCAACTACGTTTGGGAGCTTCCCTGGGGGCCGGGACACGGCAGGCTCGACAGCGGGCCTGCGAGTTACATCCTGGGGGGTTGGCAGCTCACCGGCATCATTGCGCTCCAGAGCGGCTACCCATTCACGGTGAGTCATGGGAGCCGTACGAACGGCGCCGGAGGGGGCCGCCCCGATCGGACTTGCGACGGCAGGCTCTCGAACCCGAGCTTGAATCGATGGTTCGACACCGACTGCTTTGCACTGCCGGGGCTGTTCCAGTGGGGGGACGCCGGGAGGAACATCGTCCGAGCCGACGGAAACGTGAGCATCGACGTCGGCCTCTACAAGAACTTCATGCTGACCGAGGAACTGAGGTTGCAGTTCCGGGCCGAAGCCTTCAATCTGCCCAACCATGCGAATTTCAGCATCCCGAACCGCAACATGCGCTCGGGCGGGCGCGGCGTGGTCAGCCAGGCTTTCGAACCGCGCCGCATTCAATTCTCGCTCAAGCTGAGTTTCTGAGCGGACAGGGAAACGCAGGCGACGACTGCATCACAGACGGATCCGGGATCGGCAAGCGGCGGCCCGAGCGGCGGCGGCTTGCGGCCCGGAGCCGTTGTTGTTTCCTCGTTGTTTCTTCGGAGAATCGTACAAGACCCGGGCGGGA
Organism: Bryobacterales bacterium; assembly: GCA_965204095.1. Taxonomy (GTDB): domain Bacteria; phylum Acidobacteriota; class Terriglobia; order Bryobacterales; family UBA6623; genus JAPPLB01. Next base: position 1,462,137 of record OZ241991.1, read on the forward strand.
TGAATCAGCCGAAACAAGCATGACATCTCGCAGGGCATTTCTGTGGACCTCTGCGGCCATGGCATCGGCTGCGGTTTCGGCTCCAGGACCGCTCCACGCCTCGACGCACGCCGCCGCGGGCGCGAAACGCGGGCGCCGCGTCCTGTTCCAACCGACTCCGGACCGGTTACGGCAAGGCGTCTTCGAGGGCGCCGAAGTCAACGCCGCTCACGACGGCATCACGCTGGCGAAGGGACCCGGCGGCTCCCACCGGCAGGCCGGTTCGTTCCTTTCGCCACCTGTCCCGGTCAAGGGCATGCCTTCGCTGCGCCTGAGTTGGCGGGAGCGCTGGACGACTCCCCTCGCTTGGGAGAAGCACCCTCGAAATCCGATTCTCGGGCCGCCGCCGCCCGGCAACTGGGATGCCGGCAGCCTCACCTCGCCCAGCCTCCTGCGGGCCGCTGACGAGTTCCGCCTCTACTACGGCTCGCGTCCCAAGGGATCGGAAACCGCCGTCGGGATGGCCACGGCGCCTGTGTCCGATCCGCACCGCTGGAAGAAACATCCCAAGCCCGTCTTGACGGCCGGCGCGCCGGGAGCGTTTGACGAAAACGGCGTCATCGGACCGGAAGTGGTTCCTGTCACCGATACGCACTGGCACATGTACTATGTGGGCTATCATCCGACAGCGAGGCAGGGCCGCATGCCGGTTCATCAAATCGGCCTCGCCGAGAGTGATGACGGGGGTCTGACGTGGCGGCGCTCCTCGAATGAAGCGGTGGTCCCGCACGGCCCCGCTGGCAGTTACGATGCTTTCTCGACCAGCTCGTGCAGCGTTCTGCGTGTCGGCAAGCAATGGATGATGTGGTACGGAGGCATCGCGCAGGTTCCTTACCTGGCAAGTGTCTGTCTGGCGACGTCGGAAGACGGTCATTCCTGGAAGAAGTTCGAGCGCAATCCGGTGCTGTCGTTCAATCCCTATCTGGAGGCCGAAGCTTTCCTGGCGGCCGCGCCCCACGTCCTTCATGAAGACGGCCTCTTCAAGATGTGGTACAGCGCGAAGGGGTACGGGGAAGGCAGGAAGGCGGGCGACTACCGGATCTGCTACGCCGAATCGCGAGACGGCATCTTGTGGGACCGCTTCCCCAAGAACCCGGTGGTCGGCCCTTCGGCCGCCGGGTGGGACAGCAATATGGCGGAGTATCCGGAAGTGCTGCACGTAGACGGCGAGCATCACATGTGGTACTGCGGCGACGGCTACGGGTCGCTCGGTTATGCCAAGGGGCGGCCCTTGGCGCGGGTTCGCATCCAGACCCGAGCCGGCAACACGAAGAGCCCCGATGCCTCCTGGAGCGGCTGGTCCGATCCTCACCCGGAGCCCACGGGCTCGCAAGTGAACTACGAGACGGCCGCTTTCCTCCAGATTCGAGCGGGACTGGAAACCGAAGATCGTGATTTCTCGCCCGCGGTGCAGGACATTACACTTACGACGGCTTGAGGAGGACTACATTGATACGGCGAAACATCTGTTCCCTTGCTTGCCTGCTGGTCCTTACGATCTGTGGGGCCTGCACTCAGGGCGAAGAGGCACCGGAGGGCGCGGAGGAAGAAAAGAAACGGCTGCAACCCTGGGCGAAACAAGGCAGGATTCTCGCTCCGGGGTTCGCCGGTCCTCTCTCGAGCAACCGGCTTTCCGCCCCGTCGGTCGTGAAGTTGAAGGACGGCCGGCTGCGGCTGTACTTCTGGACAGGCGACAAGGAGGGTTACCACTATCTCTTCGCGGCCGAGGCGTCGCCTGACAATCCTCACGATTGGGAACTGCTGAGTGAAGAGCCTCTTCTCCGCCCTTCCCCGACCGGCAACCTCAGTGACAGAGGCCCCAGCTTCCCCTGGGTGTTGCCGCGGGAAGAGGGCGGCTGGCTGATGTATTACGCGGTGTGGGGCTCCTGGGCGCCTCCCGGTGAGTTGTCGAACCGCACTTCTCTGGCGATCAGCCGCGACGAGGGAGTGACGTGGGAAACCATCAAGGAGCCGCTTCTGCCCCTAGGAGAGCCCGGTTCCTACGACGCCGGTCTGACCGGCTCGGTGTGCGTGCTGCAAACGGGCCCGGAGAAGTATGAGATGTGGTACACCGCGGGAGAGCGGTACGAGATCTTCAACGAACGCAATCGCGGCATCGTCCACATCGGCCATGCCGTGTCGCAAGACGGCATCGAATGGGTAAAGGACCCCGAGCCCGCCTTGCGCGCCCGCCAGGAACAGGTGGAAGGCTATGAGGCGGTCGTCTCCAAACCCTCCGTGCTCATCATCGACGGCGTCTACCACATGTGGTTCAGCGTCTTCATGATGGACGGACACGGTTACCGGCTGCGATACGCCCGGTCCCAGGACGGCGTGCATTGGAAACCCTACTTCGACGAAGTGCTGTTTCCGCACAGCCCGGGCGAGTTCGATTCGGAGAATCAATCCTATTCCAACGTGATCGAGGTAGGGGACGAGCTTTGGATGTTCTACGTCGGCAACCGCTTCGGCGCTACCGGCATCGGGCTCGCTACCATGAAAACCGCCGCACTGTAGCCGCGGCCGGCACGGCATGAACAAACTGATCGGGCTCGCTCTGATGCTCGCGCTGGCGTGCGCTGCCGGCGGCCAGTCGTTGCCCTCGCAACCCCTTCCCGGTCAGGCGCAACCGCTTGCTGACGGCGACGAAGCCGCCGCGTTGGAAGCGTTGCGGGCAGCGCCCGACCAGGTCGAGCCCTACATCCGTCTGGCCGCCATCAATGACCAGCGGGGCAAGCTGCATATCTCTCGGAACTACCTGCTGCGGGCGCTCGAGCTGGCTCCCGGGCACAGCGGCGTGCATCATCTGCTCAGCGTCAACTATGCGCGTATCGAAGACTGGGAAAAAGCCTTCGTTCATATGGAAACCGCGCTGAAGAGCGAACCGCGCAATGCCGCGATGCGCTACAACGCAGGCAATCTGTTCCATAACACCGGCAAGTTCCCGGAAGCGTCGCAGCAATATCGGCGGGCGCACCTCCTCGACCCCGCCAACTTCCAGTACCACTATTCGCTGGCGCTGGCGACCGAGCTCGCCGATCAACGGGAAGAGGCGCTTGCCGAGTGGACCAGGGTCATCGAAGCCCATCCCGGCAAGGCCGCACCCTACTCCCGCCGCGCGACTCTGATGATGTCGCTCGGCCGTAGAGAAGAAGCCCATCGTGATGCGGCGAAGGCCGTCTCCCTGGATCCGAAATCGGCCGACGCCCACTACGTGCTGGGACGAATCCACGAGCAGGATCGCGAACTGCCGCAGGCGCTGGAAGCGTACGCGCAGGTCGTCGCCATCGATCCCGACCACATTCAGACCCGCTACCGCTTGAGCCTGGTCCACCGGCGCCTGGGTAATGCCGAAGAGGCCGGGAAACAAAGCAATATCTATCGGTCGCTCAAGGCAAGAAACGATGCGCTCGACACCGTCGCTCGCGCGGCGAACTCGATCGCAACCGGCAACTACAGCTTCGCCGAAACGCAACTGAGGGAGGCTGTACGAATTGACCCTGAAAACGTCCAGGCTCTTTACCACCTCGGCATGGTTCAACAGGAGCAGCACAAGTTCGCGGACGCGGTGACAACGTTCCGGACGGTTCTTTCACTCGATCCCGAGCTGGCCATGGCGCGCGCAACCCTCGGTCTGGCGCTGGCGGGACTGGGCCGCCGCGAGGAGGCCCGCCGCGAGCTTGGAAAGGCCCTGGAGTCGGGCGTTGGCAGCTACGAAGTGGCCCTCTTCGCCGGACGTGGGTTTCTCCGTCTCGAAGACTTCGCTCGGGCCGAAATCGCTCTCGTGCGGGCGCTCGATCTGTGGCCTTCTCATCCCAGGGCGCTTGCCGGCGCGTTCGAGCTCTACGTCATGTGGGACAAGACGCAGCGGGCGCGGGCCTACGCGGACCTGGCCGCGGAGGCGAACCCCAACGATGCGAAGCTGCTCTTCCTGGTGGGCCTGTTCTGGGCGGGTGAAGGCGAGCTCGAACGGGCGCGCGGCCGACTGCAACGAGCGAGAACGGCCCTGCCCGGGGACAACAACATTTCTGATTTGCTGGCAAAGGTCGATGAGTTGATCGCTCGACAGGCTCGGGGCCGCTAGTCTCCCCGCTCCAGGCCGTCTCTTGTGACGGTCAGGAACGTCGCAACCATGCAGCGGTATTTCTTCAAACGTTTCATCCGGGCGGTCATCGTCGTGTGGCTGGTCGCCACGACGTTCTTCTTCGCTTTGCGGATGATCAGCGATCCGGTCGAGCTGCTGTTTTCGCAATCGGGGATGGCCACCCCGCAAGAAAAGCAAGCCATGCGGGAGTTTCTGAAACTCGACAGCCCCATCCACATCCAGTACGCGGACTTCCTGTTTTCGGCGGTGCAAGGCGACATGGGGCACTCGTTCCGGTTCCGCCAACCGGCCTTGCCGATGTTGCTGGGGCGCCTGCCCGCGACGCTGGAGCTCACCTTCGCCGCTCTGGCGATTGCCGCCGTCATCGGCTCCATTCTGGGAATCGTTGCGGCATTGAAACCACATACGCTGGTCGATCACTTCACGATCTTTCTGTCGCTCCTGGGACAGTCGGTTCCCGTCTTTTGGCTGGGAATCGTTCTCATGCTGATATTCGCCGTGCAACTCGGCTGGCTGCCGGCCACCGGACGCGGAGATCTGAGCCATCTCATTCTGCCCGCTTTCTGCCTGTCCACCTACCCCACGGCGAGCGTCGCTCGTTTGCTGCGGTCGAGCATGATGGACGTCATGTCGCAGGATTACATCCGGACGGCCCGCGCCAAGGGACTGCCGGAAACCGTCGTCGTCATCCGCCATGGGCTGAGAAACGCGGCGATTCCCGCGATCACGATGCTCGGTCTGCTGCTCTCCCGTTTGCTGGGCGGAGCCGTCGTCGTCGAGACGATTTTCGATTGGCCGGGGATCGGCTCGTTGGCCTACAAGGCCATCTCGCTGCGAGACTTCACGATGGTCCAGGCCGCGTCCGTTGTTTTCGGCGTGGCCGTGGTGGTAACCAACTTCGTCGTTGACATGATCTACGCCTGGATCGACCCTCGTATCAGATATGCGTGACGCCAAAAAAGAGGAGGCAGCTTGAGCCCCGAGGCCATCGGCAAATCGACAGGGAGGCGACCGTGAGCCACGGCGGCGAGCCCTCCCCGGCCATCCGGCGGGATCCTTCCGGGCTGAGTAACCGTCTGCCGCGGCTGCTCAGAAGTCCAGGGGCGCTGTTCGGCGTCCCTGTCGTCCTGTTGGTGCTCACGGCGGCGCTGTTTGCCCAGTACGTCTCTCCTCATGACCCATTCCAGCAGGACCTGGACCTGCGCCTCCAGCCCCCTTTCTGGGAGGAAGGAGGAGAGTTGTCCCGCCCCCTGGGAACCGATCAGTTCGGCAGGTGCCTGTTCAGCAGGATCATCCTCGGAGGCCGTGCTTCGATCATCGTCGGCGTGTCGGCGGTATTGCTCTCCGCCTTGATCGGCATACCGGTCGGATTGATCGCTGGCTATTCTCGAGGCCGCGTGGACGAGGTCATCATGGCCATCGCCGACGTGCAGTATTCGTTCCCGTTCCTGTTCCTGGCGCTGGTGCTGAGTTATCTGCTGGGTCCGAGCCTCCACAACACCGTGCTCGCACTCGGCTTCGCGGGCTGGGTCACGTATGCCCGGGTCACGCGAGGAGAAGTGCTGTCGATCCGGGAGCGCGATTACATACTGGCCGCCCGCGCCATCGGGTGCAGCGCGACGCGCACCGTGGTGCGGCACGTGCTCCCGCAGGTCGTCACGCCTCTCATCGTCGTCGGCACCTTGCAGACAGCCTGGATGATCGTCGTCGAAGCCTCTCTCAGCTACCTGGGAATGGGAGTGCAGCCGCCAACGCCGAGTTGGGGCAACATTCTTGCCGAAGGCCGCTTGCACATGCTGAACTCCTGGTGGTACGCCACGTTCCCCGGAATCGCGATCACGATCACGGTGCTCGGCCTGAACATGATGGGCGACTGGTTGCGCGACGTCCTGGACCCCCGATCACGGCTGCGGAGTCAATAGAAGTCAGTCAGAATCATTTCTCCATGCGATACACCCAAACCAAGGGAGTTTCTTGATGCCAAACGAAGCGACACAAAACACGCCGGCTGATTCACAGGAGAGCTCCCGGGACAAGCTCTCGGAACCTCGATATGGAGTCCTGATCGCGAAAGACGTCATGGTGCCGATGCGGGACGGCGTTCGCCTGGCGGCGGACCTCTATTTCCCGGCCATCGACGGAAAAGCCGTGGAAGGACGATGGCCGAGCGTCATGCAGCGCACTCCGTACAACAAGTCGGACGTCCACTACGGCGGCCACGCGGAATATTTCTGTAAACGCGGATACGTCGGAATCATCATGGATTGCCGGGGCCGATTCAACTCCGAGGGCGAGTACTACCACTTCATCAACGAGGCCGAAGACGGCTATGACACCTGCGAATGGGTCGGGCGGCAAAGCTGGTCGGATGGCAAGATCGGCACGTTCGGCGTCTCCTACGGCTCCCAGGTGCAAAGCGCCATGGCCACCCAGAACCCCAGGAACCTGGCGGCGATGATTCCCACCGAGGGGCCGTCCAACATCTACGAGTACGGCCTGCGCCACGACGGCGCTTTCCAGCTCAAGTTCCTCACTGCGGGATTCTGGTTCGGCCTGATGAGCCAGGAAGCACGGGACAACCCCGCCATCCGGAAGGCGCTCGAGGGGGCGCGGATGGGGGATTGGCTCTGGCGCCTGCCCCTCAAGCGGGGCCAATCGCCGCTGGCTCTCATCCCGAACTATGAGAGCTTCGTCATCGATTTCATGACGCGCGGCGACCACGAACCCTTTTGGGATCAGCCGGGTTTCAACACCGAAGCGCATTATGACGAGCATTCGGACGTGCCCACCTATCTGGTGTGCGGCTGGTACGACTCCTGGCCTCGCGCCATGTTCATCCACTTCATGGAGCTCTCGCGGCGAAAGAAGGGTCCGATCAAGATCCTCATGGGACCGTGGATTCACGGCGACGACACCGTCGAGCTGACGTATTCCGGCGACGTGGATTTCGGCCCCGCGGCGAGCCTGAAAGGCAACCTGGGCGAACATCGCAACGCCTGGCGGCTACGCTGGTTCGACCGTTGGCTCAAGGGCATCGGCAACGGCGTGGACGAGGAGCCGCCGGTGAAGATGTTCGTGATGGGAGGCGGCAGCGGGCGCAGGAACGCGGAAGGGCGGCTCGACCACGGGGGCCGCTGGCGTGATGAATACGAATGGCCCCTGGCCCGCACGCGATACACGAACTACTATTTGCACGGGGACGGAACTCTGAGCCCGCAAGGGCCCGGCAGCAACGGTTCGCCCAGCGGGTATCTCTATGATCCGGACCATCCCGTTCCGACGATCAGCGGCAGCCTCTCGGGTCTGGCCGAGATCGTGCCGATGGAGCCCGGCGTTCACGGCGACCCGCCGCCCATGACGCGACTGCGCAACCTCGCCGTGCAGGGCGCGATGCACCAGGCGGAGTATCCCGGCGGCTTCGCGTGCAAACCCCCTTATCTGCCCCTGTCGGCGCGTCAGGACGTGTTGTCTTTCCAGACGGCGCCTCTCGATCAGAATGTCGAAGTCAGCGGCCCGATCACCGTCAAGCTATGGGCTTCGTCCTCGGCGACGGACACCGACTTTACCGCCAAGCTCCTCGACATCTACCCGAGCAGCGACGACTATCCCGACGGCTATCACATGAACATCACCGAAGGCATCGTCCGCGCCCGTTACCGCGACCGTTCCGGCAAAGCGAAACTGCTCGAGCCGGGCGCGGTCTACCCCTTCGAGATCATCCTCGAACCCACGAGCAACCTCTTCCAGACCGGCCATCGCATCCGCGTGGATATCTCCAGCTCGAATTTTCCGCGCTTCGACATCAACCCGAATACGGGAGAGCCGGTCGGACAACAGACGCACAGCGTCGTGGCTCACAACAAGATCTTCCACGACCCCCAACACGAGTCGCATATCGTCTTGCCCGTGATCCCGGAATGAACGGGAACAACCGCATGAAGCCCAGGAGCGCCTGATGATGAACCACACTGCCGAAATGGCCGGCTATCTTTCACAACTGACCCGCGACCAGTTGCCGGACGATGTCGCCGATACGATCAAGCATTGTCTGCTGGATGCGCTGGGCGTCATTCTCGGGGGCGCGGCCTACCTCCGGGAAAACGACGACCTGCTCTTTGCGGATTACGTCCGGAGGCTCGGCGACCGCGAGGAATCCACTGTTCTGGGATTCGGTCTGAAGTCTTCGTCGCGCTCGGCGGCCTTCGCGAACGGGTCGCTGGCCGAAGTTCTCGACCAGTCCGACTGCATGTACGCCACCGCCAAGACACACCCCGGCTCCAGCATCGTGCCGGGCGCCGTGTCGTTCGCCGAAGCGCAAGGATCGAGCGGCAGAGACCTGCTGACGGCGATCGCGGTGGGCTACGAAGCGACCGGACGGGCGGGGATGGCCGTGCAGCCCACGCATTGGCACATGGGTTTTCAAGCGACGGGAACGGTGAACACGATCGGCGTAGCCGCCGCCGTGGGGCATCTGTTGGGATTCGGCAGTGACAAGATGGCGAACGCCTTGGGCATCGCCGGCCATATTCTGCCGATCTCGAACGGCGACGGCATCTTCAAGGGCTATACCGTGAAGCCGGTCCACGGCGGGCAGTCGGCCATGAGCGGCATCCAGGCGGCGCTGATGGCCGATCTGGGCATGACCGCCGGACCTCTTGAAGGCGAGCCGCCGCGGCATCACGCGTTCATTCGGATCACGAGCTCCGAGCCGAACCCCGAAGCCTTGACCGACGGACTGGGGGAAACCTGGTACGCCCGCGACATGGCTTTCAAACCCTATCCGACCGGGCTGCTGGACCAGGGCCCCGCCGAAGTGGCCATCGACCTGGCCACCCGGCATGACATCAAAGCCGAAGACGTGGAGGACGTGCTGGTCTCCACCTACTCGAACGCCGTCAAGTTCACCGGCGGGCACTATACGGATGTCAACAGCACCATCTACGATTGCCAGCTTTCGCTTCCCTACTCCGTCGCCGCCGGCATTCTCGATCGGCAACTGACCTGGGAGCAATACTCGGCCAAACATCTGCGTGACCCCGCCTTGCACGATCTGGTCTCCCGCGTGAAGGTCGTCGCGGGGGAAGGCATGGACAAGAACTATCCGCGCGACTGGCCGGTCGAGGTGGAAATCCGGCTGCGGTCCGGCAAGACCGTCAAGCGCCGCATCGAAAAGGCATGGGGGTCACCGGCCCGGCCGATGACCCAAGAGGAACTCGTGGCGAAGTTCGAGCAACTGGCCGGCCGCCTCGTCGATACCCACAAGGTCCGCAAAGCCGCACAAAAGCTCCTCGCGATCGAGCAGGAGCGGCAATGCGCCGAGGTATTGGCCCTGCTCGATTGCGAAAGCCCGTATTAGAGGCTTCGCGAAAGCGTTCGTTGAGACAGCAAGCATGACCGTAATCCTGGAAGTCAAGGACGTCGTGACCCGCTTCCGGATGTCGGAGAAGACCGTCCATGCGGTCAACGGCGTCTCGTTCAGCCTCGACGAACGAGAGATCCTGTGCGTTGTCGGCGAAAGCGGCTGTGGCAAGTCTCTGAATGCGCTCGCTCCGTCTTGAGCCATGTTGCGTGCTTCCCTGGCGCATCCTACGCTTCAAGAAATTCTTCTGTGGTTACACCTGCTTGATTCAGAACGTCCGATAGCGTCCCTTCCGGCAAATCTCCAGGGTGGTTGGGAACAGTGGTTCGATGTCGCGTAGCTGGATTCCACCAGATTTCGTGACTCCCTCGTGCTTGGCGGTCAAACTCGAATCCCAGCCGCCGCAATTTGCGGGTCACCTGTCGACTTAAAACCTGCCAGCCGACCCATCAGATGCCTACAGGAACGTCCAATTCAACGGTCTCCGCATCCATGGCCTGCAACCCTTTCGGCAGAACATCGCCATGTTCCCGGTAGGATTCGATGAGTTTCCTCGCCACGTCTCTGGCGATTTCAACCGTTTCCGCCACGGTTCGCCCTTGCGCCACCAGACCGGGAAGATCATCTGAGGTAGCGAGGTGCTGGCCGTTTTCTACTCGCTTGATCTGAAGATGCAGCCGATATTCCTGTGTCATCTTTTAGCCTGCATTCTCACCACGCGGCGAGGCGAAGTGCGTGAGAGGGCCGTTAGGACGAGGCACGATCCGCTTGGCGCGCGCAACATGGCCGTTAAGGTTTTTCACGAAACACGAATCACGGCCTTTTTATCGCGTGCTTCGGCCGTCGGGTGGTGAGAAAGGCAGGTTAGTCGCCCGCTGGTTCGGGAACTTCGCGGGAACGGAACAGGCCCGCACCCTCGATCAGGCCTTCAAGCCGCGCCAAGCGCCGATCCACGTCCCGCAGCCAGCCGCCGATCCACAGCGCCGCCGTCAAGATGAGCCCCGCCAGCGCCGCTCCCACGCCCAGGATACCGATTAGCTCCGCGCTCATGATCGCCTCATGTTAGCACTCTTTTCGCATATGCCGGTTCAGATAGATGTGCGACGCTTCGCACCCTCGTCAGAGGGCTTTCCTCTCGGGTCATTGTTGGGGCGGTGTGGCCCCGGACGAGCGATGCGGAACGGTCACCCTCATTCCGTGATGGCGCTAAAAATAGCAAAAAACTAGAGAATACGATAAATTTTTGCATATTTATCTCTAATTTAGTAGGCTTGATGTCGATGTGAAAGGAATCTCATGCTGCTACGCTTCGGCGTCTCCAATCATCTTTCGATCCGCGAGCGGCAGGAATTGTCGCTTGTGGCATCCACGCTGAAAGACCGGGACGAGGGGCTGATCGACTGCGCGCCGATGAACGGATCAACCGTGCCGGCAATCGTGATCTACGGCGCCAATGCGTCGGGTAAGAGTAATCTACTCGCCGCGATGCGGTCAATGCGGTCAATGATTTTGTTGTCTCACGCCAAAGGGAAACCGGGCGGAGGGGTGCTACGCCAGCCCTTCAGGCTCGACCCCGTCTTCTCCCGGAAGCCATCTCGTTTTGATATTGACTTCGTCATCGACGGTGTGAGGCATCACTACGGCTTTGAAGCATCCGACTCTGCATTCGTGTCCGAATGGCTGTATGTTTTTCCCAAATCCCATCGTCGGACCCTGTTCGAGCGGGTCGGCAATGAATTCAGCTTCGGGCGCAGCTTGAGAGGGCGGAACCAGATCATTGCCAGCCTGACAAGAACCAATAGTTTGTTCCTGTCAGCAGCCGCCCAGAACAGCCACGAGCAACTCTCGAGAGTGTACGGGTACTTCGGTTCCATTAAAGGCTTCCAGGAAATCGACATCTCAGCCCCCGTTGTTTCGGAGGAACTAGCTGAGCAAGAGGTGGATGCCCGTGTGATCGACTTTCTCAAGAACGTTGGCGCCGGGATCATCGGCTATCGGCGAAAGGCAACCGAGCTGTCTGAAAAAGAGCAAAGGCTTCGGCGAGAGATACCAGCAATTTTTAGAGAGCTGGTAGACCCTTCGATCGAACCTGAAACGGATGTGGAAGGCAAACAGGTATCCATCGAATTTGCCCACCGTGGGCGAGGCGGCAAGCAAGTCTATTTTGACCTGGACAGGGAGAGCGCCGGCACACGCCGACTGCTGATCGTGCTCGATCTTGCATTTCGTGCGCTCGACCAAGGCGTTCCGCTCTTCATCGACGAACTCGACGCCAGCCTGCACACTCATGCTTGCGAAGAGGTGCTGCGTTTATTCTGTTCTCGGGAGAACAATCCCAATGGTGCGCAACTGGTCGCGACAACTCATGACACGAACTTGATGAACTCGCCTGTGCTGCGGCGGGATCAGCTCTGGTTCATTCAAAAGGACGCCGAGGGTGCAACCGAGTTCTTTCCGCTGACCGACATCCGAACACGCAAGGGTGACAACATCGAGAAAGGATATCTTCAAGGCCGCTACGGGGCAGTTCCCGATCTAAAGCCGGCCCCCGAGGCATATCGGCCCTGAAGCGGCGTGGTCCCCGCCATGAGCCGAAGAGGCGTTTCACGCTCTTTTGCGAAGGCAGGAATACGGAACCGGCCTATGGACTAGAAGGAGCTGGGAATCTCAACGTCTGAACGATTCACTATGGGGACCCGTTCAAAACCAGACGGAAAATTGTCTCCTTCGCGCCTCACATAATACCTGTAAACCGCTCCTGTGTTCCTGTTGTAAAGGAAGGTCATACTATTGCCCGATTGGAACATGACCCAGTTACCCTTCATGGATTCGAGAAGCTCCGTGATCGGCTCCGTGGCAACACCCTCCTCCTGAGGTTGCGACTCCTGCGCGTACAGGTACACCGCTGTTAACGCAGCAACAACGATCAGAATCACTAGATAGTTCACCCGCATGACGGCCCCCTTTCAAGTTGCGGGTGATGTTGTATCGCAGCCGAACGGAGAGCGTCAATCTCTGACCTGCATTTCTCACCACGCGGCGAGACGAAGTGCGTGAGAGGGCCGTCAGACATTTCTTCTGGAGCGAACCAGGCCCCCTCCCATGGTTTTCACGAATCACGAGACACGAATCACGAATCACGGCCTTTTTTCGCGTGCTTCGGCCGTCGGGTGGTGAGAAATGCAGGTTGACCCAGACCACACTGATCGAGTGGCCCGGGCCCACGCCAACCACACCTCCGAACAACGCGCAGAGAACAAGCCACGATGGCTCCGCTGCTACAATTGGCGCCAGCCACACGCCAGTATCAAGGCCAAAACGCTTATCGGCTGAACCGGCCTCACCGGGGACAACCTGTCGAGATTCCTCAATCGGAGGCTTCGCGGAACCGCTCGTTGAGACAGCAAGCATGACCGTAATCCTGGAAGTCAAAGATGTCGTGACCCGCTTCCGGATGTCGGAGAAAACGGTCCACGCAGTCAACGGCGTCTCGTTCAGCCTCGACGAACGAGAGATCCTGTGCGTTGTCGGCGAAAGCGGCTGCGGCAAGAGCGTCACGATGCTGTCGTTGTTGCGTCTGATCCCGGAGCCTCCCGGCGACATCGTTCGCGGCGAAGCGAATTTCCTGGGGCGGAACCTGTTCGAACTGACGCCGGCGGAACTACGCGAAGTCCGCGGCGCCCAGATCGGCATCATCTTTCAGGACCCGATGACGTCTCTCAATCCCGTGCTGCCGATAGGCCGTCAAATCGCGGAGGTGCTGGTCGAACACCTGGGCTTGTCTCGCAGCCAGGTTAGAAGTCGAACCATCGAGCTGCTGGAACGGGTAGGCATCCCCCATGCGGAATCCCGTATCGACAACTATCCCCACCAGTTCTCCGGCGGCATGCGCCAGAGGGTCATGATCGCGATGGCCCTGGCCTGCAATCCGAAGATCCTGATCGCCGATGAACCCACGACCGCTCTGGATGTCACGATCCAGGCGCAGATCGTCGATCTGGTCAAACGGTTGCGCCGGGAGCTCGGCATGGCCGTGATCTGGATCACGCACGACCTCGCGCTGGTGGCGAGTCTGGCCGAACGGGTGGTGGTGATGTACGCCGGCTTCATCGTCGAGCAGGCGCCGGTCAAGGAACTCTTCAACAATCCCAGGCACCCCTATACGATCGGCCTGATGCGATCCGTACCGGGCATGGACGACGCCACGGGGCAGCCCCTGGTCAGCATCGCCGGCGCTCCACCCGACATGCTGCGGGCTCCCCGGGGCTGCCCGTTCGCCCCGCGCTGTTCGTACGTGATGGACCGCTGCCGCGAGGAAAACCCCGAGCTGCTCCCGGTCGCTCGAGATCACGTCGCCGCTTGCTGGTGGGATGTGGAGGAAGAAAGCCCCCGTGATAGCTGATGTGAAATCCTCCCGGTCAAACCGTGTTGACACCGATCCGGATGCTTCCCGCTTGGTTGATCCGCTAAGAGACGGAGGAAAAAGGCGCGCGCAGGCGTACTTGCCAAATCGCCTCCTTTACCCCTCGGGTCAAGAAAACGAAATAAGGCTTTCCCGAAACAGTGCCTTAACGCAAGCTGCCTTGGAGCAACGGCCGTACCACTTGCTTGGGTTTTTGGGTCACGAAACACGAGACACGAAACACGAATCACGGCTTTTATGCTTTTCACGAATCACGGCCTCTGAATGAGAATCACCGATCATGACTGCTGAGCCGGATACGATCCTCGAGGTAGTCGACCTCCAGGTTCACTTCCCCATATTGCGAGGCGTGTTGCAGCGCAAGGTAGGGGCCGTCAAAGCCGTCGACGGCGTGACCTTCAAGGTAGGTCGCGGAGAGACCCTCGGTGTGGTCGGTGAAAGCGGATCGGGGAAAACGACACTGGGCCGCGCCATCCTGAAGCTGGTTCAGCCGACTGCGGGCCGGGTTCTCTTCGAGGGGCAGGACCTGTGCCGGCTCGATGAAGGCAGTCTGCGTCAGCGCCGGCGGCGCCTCCAGATGATCTTTCAGGACCCCTACTCGTCGCTCAATCCGCGGATGCGGGCCGACGACATCGTCTCGGAGCCGTTGATCGTTCACGGCGGCGAACGCGGCCAGACCCTCGACGAGCGGACCGCTGAACTCTTCGAGACGGTGGGGCTCGATCTGCAATTCCGCCGGCACTACCCCCATGAACTTTCCGGCGGTCAGCGCCAGCGCCTTGGCATCGCGCGCGCTTTGGCCCTCAACCCCTCGCTCATCGTGTGCGACGAGCCCGTTTCGGCTCTCGACGTATCCATCCAGGCCCAGATCGTGAACCTCCTGAAAGAGCTTCAACGGCTGCGGAAATTGTCGTACTTGTTTATCGCCCACGACCTGAGCATGGTTCGTCACATCTCCGACCGGGTTGCGGTGATGTACTTGGGCCGCATCATGGAACTGGCCGCGCGAGACGGCATGTACAACCGGCCTCTCCATCCCTACACGGTCGCTTTGCTTTCGGCGGCGCCTCTACCCGACCCCGACCGCGAGGCAGCCCGGCGGCACATTGTCTTGACCGGCGGCATGCCGAACCCCGCCGATCCTCCCCCCGGATGTGTTTTCAGCACGCGCTGCCCATTGGTCAAGGACATCTGCCATGAGCAAGTCCCGGAGTTGCGCGAGCTGCGTCCCGGCCATTTCGTGGCCTGTCATCGAAGCGACGAAGCCGGACCCGGTAGCGGCCTGCCTGCGATCAGCCCGTGGTAGAAGTCCCGTGGAAGGCGCGGCGGGCTCCTGCGGTTGCTCGGCGCGGAGTGAGGAGGATGGCGATCCGGGTGATCTCCTCCGACGAACGACAAAGCCGACGACCGCAAACGTCCGTCGCCCGGAGGGTTACGCGCCCTTTCCGCTCGCCTGCACGGAGAGCGAGGCACCGCATTCCTGGAGTGGCTAGCCTGCATTTCTCACCACGTGGCGAGGCGAAGTGCGTGAGAGGGCCGTCAGGACGAGGCGCGAGCCGCTTGGCGCGCGCAGGCGTACTTGAACAGTACGTTGAGCACGGCAAGCAAGCGCAACGAAGTCCTGGCGGTCGTATCGCGTGCTTCGACCGTCGGGTGGTGAGAAATGCAGGCTAGGCGTTACGCCATCGGTCCCGGGGCGCGTAACGCCGCCACGTGACTTTTACCACGGGCTGATAGTCCCTGCCGATCCCTCCTGATGATTGCCTTCGACAATTGCGGTTAGCCTGCATTTCTCACCAAGCGGCGAGGTGAAGTGCGTGAGAAGGCCGTCAGACATTTCTTTCTGGAGCGAACCAAGCCCCTGCCAAAGGTTTTCACTAATAAATAACTAACCACTATCCACTAACCACGGCCTTTTCCTCGTGTGCTTCGACCGTCGGGTGGTGAGAAATGCAGGTTAGGGTACACAGGCCGTCAGACATTTCTTCTGGAGCGAACCAAGCCTCGCTGAATGCTTTTCACGAGACACGAAACACGAGACACGAATCACGGCTTTTATGCTTTTCACGAAACACGAGACACGAAACACGAACCACGGCCTTTCTGTATTTCACCAAAAACTAAAAACTGAAAACTAAAAACTAACCACTTTCCGCATTCTTCGACCGTCGGGTGGTCAGAAATAAAGGTCAGCTCAGGCCAAGTTGTCGAACCCGGTCGAAGAACGTCTGTTCGTCCCCGCGAACGTGGATCACCGCTCCCGAAACCGTTCGGGCTTGACCGGGGCTGAGGTCCCCGATCGTTCCGACGGAATGAATGCACTGGTGTTGGTCGCAGTTCTCCATGACGTTATCCGCCTGCTTCCAGGCGGCGCCGATGACCGCTTTGCGATCTCTCGAGATCCGGCAGACCGCGCCGCTGCTCAGTACGGTCCGGCTGCCGTTCCCCCAGTAGCTGGCCGGTATATTCCACAGCACGTGCCGATCGAGGACGCGGTAATACGTCCGGATCGGGTCGCCGTCGCCCCGGTCGGTCCCGGCCGTCGGGGTCATCTTGCCGTCAACCAACACGAACGTCGTGCTTCTGTCGTCGGTTCGGAAGCTGGGACATGTGGGATAACCCAGGCACGGGTTGGCCGAAACTCCATGGAGGCTGTTCGTCCGGCCGTTGCTTACGGTCAATTCCAGCGAAGCTCCGTAGTCGGTGGGGGTGATCGCGACTTTCTGACGGACACCGGCAAGGTACCTGAACCCGAAGCGATCTTTTGCGGTGGCCTCGGCCGCACCCTCCTCGGTGCTCTCCCATTCGCACCGGATTCTCCCGTCCGCCTCGACCGTCCATCGCACTGCCGGCCAGAAGCTGACGGCCAACATACCTTCCCGTGACTGCGTTGCCTCCGGCACGCGAAAAGTCCACGAACACTCGAACAAGCGGGAGTGCAGCATGACGATCCGCTGGTCGTTCTGCTTCGGTTCCAAGCGCAAGGTCGGCGCCCCCGTCTCGTTGTCCTTAGGCGAACTCGCGACTCTCCCGGCATCCCCGCAAGCCGAGCCCAGCAGCAACCATGCGCCGGCGCCCATCAACCCCCGGCGTGACTGTCCTTCCGGCGGCTTCATGAAACTCTCTCCGTGCTTGTCAACGAGCCTGTCTTTCCTCCCCAAGCGGCGGGGTGATGTGCATAAGAGGGCCGTCAGGACGAGGCGCGAGCCGGGCGGAGGAAAAAGGAGCGCGCAACATGGCCTTTAGAGGTTTATCAGGAGACACGAAACACGAAACACGAATCACGACCTGTAAGGTTTCTCACTAACCACTATCCACTATCCACTAACCACTGCCTTTCTCGCCTCCTTTACCCCTCGGGTCAGGAAACACCGAACAGAAAATAAGGCTTTCCCGAAACATAACCTTAAAGCAAGCTCCCTTGGAGCAACGGCCGTACCACTTGCTTGGGTTTTTGGGTCACGAAACACGAGACACGAAACACGAATCACGGCCTTTCTGTTTTTCACTAACCACTATCCACTATCCACTATCCACTGCCTTTCTCGCCTGCTTCGGCCGTCGGGTAACAATCAGTCTACCGTGACCGCCACTCGGCATTATGCAAATACACCCGCTCGTCGCTGGAAGGTTCCCACTCCAGTTTCGCGTTGACGCCATAGATGAAATCCCCGACGAAGCCGGGAATGTATCCGACGTTCTCGTGAACGAACCTCTGGATTTCTTTCATGGCGGCTCTCTGCTGGTCGGGATCGACCGTGTCGGAGAAGTCGTCCAGCATATTGGTCAGTTGCGGGTGGTTGAAGTAGAAACCTCGAAAGTTGGGATGGAAATGCGCGTTGTAGCAGAAGTCCGCGGCGAACATCTGGTTGCCGCAGGAAAAGAATCCGAGCGTCACGTCCTTGTTCAACCACTTGTCGTTGTAGCTGGCCTCCTCCGCCATCCACAATCCCATCCTGATTCCGACTGCCTCCAGGTTGGCGACGATCACTTCCGAAGCGATGTTGTCGATCGGCATCCAGCCGACGGGCGTCTTGAAGGGATCATCCACCGTGAAGCCGTTCGGGAAGCCGGCTTCGGCCAGTAACTGCCGCGCTTTTTCCGGGTCGTAGTCGTAGGGTTCGAGGTCCGGGTCGTACTGCTCGATGATCTTGGGAGTGAGAGCAGCCTGCCGGTATCCCAGCCCTCCGTACAGCTTGTCGATGATCTCTTGCCAATGGATCGCATGCGCCATGGCCTGGCGGACGCGTACGTCGTCAAAGGGTTTACGAAATGTATTGATGGTGACGAAGTTCGTTCGGTGCGACGGCACGCTTCGCACGTCGATCTGCGGATGCTGCTCGAGATCGTCAATCATGTCCGGCGAAACTTCGTCGATGATGTCGGCCTCGCCCGATTGCAGCATCAGCATCTTGGTCGCCCGGTCCGAAACGAACCGGAAGGTCACATGCTCGATCTTGGGCGTCTCTCCCCAGTAATCGGCATTGACCCGGAGAGTGATGAAATCGTCCAGTTCCCACTCGACGAAGTGGTAGGGGCCGGTGCCGATCGGGTTCAGGTTATACGCCTCGGCGCCGACCGCCTCGAAGGTTTCCTTGTCCACGGGCATGAAGACGTTCATGGCCGGGAGAATGCCGTAGGCTTTACCGATGACGTCGAACGTATGGTCGTCAACGACTTCCGCTCGGCTCACGGCATGATAGAAGCCGTTGACGGGGCTTGCCAGCTCGGGGTCCTTGATGCGGCCCAGGGTGAAGGCCACGTCGTGCGCAGTCAGCGGGGAACCGTTGTGGAACTTGACCTCCCGGCGGAGATGAAAGCGCATCCTGTTTCTATCGATCCGTTCCCACGACAGCGCCAGCATCGGTTCCCATTGCAGTGTGCCCGGGTTGTAGCGGACGATCGGGTCGTAGACATGCGTGTGAGGGCTGAAGCGCAGTCCCTGTAAGGTCGGGTCCATGTACAGGACGTAGCTGGCCCCGCCCGAGGCGGCCACCGTCACAGAGTTTTCCCGGCCGCTGGCCTCCCGGGATCCCGCACCCGAGTCGCTGCCCTTCCCGCAAGCGGTCAGCATCAACAGTGCTCCGAGGCAGATCCCGCCAATCGCTCGGATCGCTTGTTGCGGCATGACGACCTTTCGAGGCTGCTAACCGGACAACGGCCCGGCCCGGCGCGCCTCCCGCGTGACTTCCACCGCGGGGCGCCGTCGAATCACTCTCCTACTCCCGGCTGGCTTCGGTGACATTTCCGCCCTCATCCCAGGCATATTTGAACATGGTCGGCAGCGTCATTTGGAGTTCCCCCTTGAAAGGAACATTGACGTCCACCGGACCGATCTGTCTGGGTTTGGTCCGGGCGGGAATCTCAGTAACTCCGGTTCGTTTCATGTAGGCGCGCATGGCCTCCTGGACGAGTCTTTTTTCCTCTTCCAACTGCATCGCGGAATCGGACGGCTCGTTCACGGGCGCCTGGTCCGAGGACGCGCCGCATGCCATCAGCAGCATGCTCAAGGCAAGCAGCGCGAAGACCCGCGGCAGAGTCGTCGCGCGCGTCAACCCTCGTTGCAAGCGCAACGAAGCCATGATGGCTGTATCAAATGCTTCGGCCTTTTGCATCACGAATCACGAGACACGAATCACGAATCACGGCCTTTCTATCGCGTGCTTCGGCCGTCAGGCGTTGAGAAATGCAGGTCAGAACCCGGCCCTCTTGTCACACACGTTGAGAAGTGGTTCCCCCGCGACGTAACGGCGCAGGTTCTCCTTGAAGATTTGCTGGCGGCGCTCCCAGATCTGCGATGAATCCGCGGACACGTGGGGTGAGATCAGCACGTTGGGCATGTCCCAGAGCGGGCTGTCGGAGGGCAGCGGCTCTTTGGACGCGACGTCCAGTGCGGCCCCGGCAACCTGCCCGGACCGCAGAGCGTCTGCGAGAGCTTCCTCATCGATGATTCCGCCTCGGGACAACGCGATCACGTGGGCGCCCGGTTTCAGCAGCTCGATTTCCCGGCGGCCGATCATGCCCCGGGTCGCGTCGGTCAGCGGGGCCGTCACCACGAACCAGTCGGAGATCGCGAGCAGGTCGTCCAGACGCGCAACCCCCCATACTTCCCGGACGCCGAAGGGAGGGTCCATCTGGCGCACGTCGACGGCATAGACATCCATCCCGAACCCGGGCGCCCGCTGCGCGATGGCTTTGCCGATCTCGCCCATCGCCACAATGCCCATGGTCGTTCCCGGCAGCTCCATCATGCGCCCGCGGTACTTGTTGAAGTCCCAGATGTGGGCCCGCTGGTCGTCAATCAGTTCCGGGACGCGATGGGCGAATGCCAGCACCATGGCGAACGCATGGTCGGCCATGGCGATCGCGTGAGTTCCTGGCGCATTGGTCATCACGACATCGCTTTCGACCAACTCGGGACTCTCCCTCAGGATGTAGTCAAAGCCGGCTCCGATGAATTGAAACCAGCGGAGCTTCCCGGCCTTCTGAAACGCCTCCCCGCTGAGCTGTCCGAACTGGACCTCCGCATCGGGAATCTCGCGCAACTGTTCTTCAACCGTGTAGGCCGGCGCAAACGTGATCTGGGGGAAGCTTGCTCGCAAGTCCCGGACGAAGTCCTCGCCCATGTCGAATGCCAGAACGACTTTCATGCGCAGCCCTGTCAGCGCGATTGTACCTGCCATGCCTGTCAGAGCACAACGACTCCAGGGCAACGAACAAGCCCGGTCCCGCCCAACCGCCCAGGAATCATCACCCCGGCGTGAGATGAGGCAGGACCGGCATCGAAATCTCAGTCTGTGCCGAGGCGGAAATCATCAAGTTTGACTTCCCGACCCCGTAGCGCTCGCTGTGGCGGTTGCCGCCCCCGCGCCGGCAACACGGTTTTTAAGGTTTTTCACGAGACACGAATCTCGAGACACGGCTTTTTTTCGAATCACGGCCTTTCCCGTGGCTCGTTTGGTGCCTGTTGGTACTGAAGCCCTTCAGTCTTTTTTTTTCCGCCCCGGTCTGCTAAGCATGATGGCGGCGAGGCACAGACCGTGCGGGTCACGGATCAGGTCTTCCAAGGCTTTCACTTGCCACAAGCCACTGATTTTAAGGGTTTTAAAGAAACACGAAACCCGAGACACGGGTTTGCCTGGCGCGATGCGCAAGCCGGCGCGAATTCCGGGATTTTCACGAAACACGAGACACGAAACACGAAACACGGGTTTTTTCAGACCCGAAACACGGCCTTTCCGTGGCTCGTTTGGTACCTGTTGGTACTGAAGCCCTTCAGTCTTTTTTTCGGTCGGGGGCCGGTGTAGGTTGAGAGTGATGACGCCGTTGCAGGGAACAAGAACCTCATCCGCGCCCGTCGGGGACGCGTCGGCTAGGGACAAAAGAGCCGCCCGAGCCACGCCCTTCAAGGTTTTTCACGAAACACGAGACACGGGTTTGCCTGGCGCGCCGCGCAAGCAAGCGCGAATTCCGAGGTTTTCACGAATCACGAGACACGAGACACGAAACACGGCCTTTGAGGCGCGCTGCGCAAGCAAGCGCGAATTCCGAGGTTTTCACGAAAAACTAAAAACTGAAAACAAAAAACAGGTTTTGAGGTTTTCACGAATCACGAAACACGAGTCACGAAACACGGCTTTTATGGCCGCCCGGTCGCTGCTTTCCTGCGCGTTGTGGCGCAACGGTTGCGCCGCTATGGCGTGGCTATGGAGCGGCTGTGGCGCGTGTGGCGCGGCTATGGCGATGGCGCGGCATGGGCGGCCGTGGAGCGGCATGGGCGGCATATTGCCCCCGCGCCAGCGTCCTTGCCCCGTCAGCCTTTCTCGGTCGCCCTCCGGGCAGCCCCCACTGCCGCGAACGTCAAATGAACCCATGCTGAGAAAGAAGAACCTTCTACATGGCGCAATCAGCGGCGCTTTCTATATTGCGTCGAAACCAAAGCACAATCTGCTGACGGGAATGGGTATGTGCGGTAGGATATTGGCAACCATGTCAGGGACCTTGGCGAGCGATCGGTCAAGGCCAGGTTTCCTCGGCCGTCTGCTCGTACTGTCATTGACCATCGCTCTTGCTCTCGGCTCGGCTTCCGTGCAAGAGTCCGGCCAGGGTGACGGCGCGAGGGCAGGTTCCCGACATCCCGCAGACCCGGCGGCTTCCCTGTTCGGCGAACACGTTCGACCGCTGCTGGAAACACGCTGCCTGTCGTGTCACAACAGCGAGTTGAAACAGTCCGGCCTCGACCTGTCGACCCGAGAGGGCTTGTTGCGCGGCGGTAGCCGCGGCCCTGCGATCGTTGCCGGTGACGCGGAACGGAGCCTGCTCGTGCAGCTCGTGCGGCACAACCGGAAACCCGGCATGCCTTTCATGTCCGCGAAGCTTTCTGACGACATGCTGGCGCGCCTCGTGGAATGGGTCAACGCGGGGGCTTCCTATGACGAGGCGGTGATCGCCGCGGCGAGCGAAGAGGACGAGGCGCGCTCGACCGCTCACTGGGCGTTTCGGCCCCCGGCGCGCCCTGACGTTCCCGAGGCCGGGAACGCGCGCTGGGTGCGCAATCCCATCGACGCCTTTATCGCCGCCGAACACGAAAAGCGGGGCTTGACGCCGGCCCCTCCGGCCAAGAGACGGGTCCTGCTTCGGCGAGTCTATCTGGATCTGATCGGTCTGCCGCCGACGCCTCGGCAAATCGAAGACTTCCTCGCGGATACTTCGGACGACGCCTACGAGAACGTCGTGGACGATCTGCTTGACAGCCTCCGCTATGGCGAGCGCTGGGGCCGGCACTGGATGGACATTTGGCGCTACAGCGACTGGTACGGATTTCGCCAAATCGACCAGTTGCGCAACGCGCAGCACCACATCTGGCACTGGCGCGACTGGATCATCGATGCCGTCAACGAGGACAAGGGCTACGACCGAATGATCGTCGAAATGCTCGCCGGCGACGAGATCGCTCCGAACGATCCCGAGGTGTTGCGCGCCACCGGCTACCTGGCCCGCAACTGGTACAAGTTCAATCGCAACGTCTGGCTCCAGGACACCGTCGAGCATACCGCCGCGGGCTTCCTCGGCATCACCATGAAATGCGCCCGCTGCCACGATCACAAATACGATCCCATCCAACAGAACGAGTACTACCGCTTCCGTGCATTCTTCGAGCCTCATGACGTGCGCACCGACAGGGTGCCCGGCGAACCTGACCTCTCCAAAGCGGGCATCCCGCGCGTCTATGACTCCACCCTGAGCGCAGAGACTTTTCTCTTTCTCGGCGGTGACGAAGCCAAGCCCCTCAAAGACAAGCCTCTGTCGCCCGGGGTGCCTCGCGCTATCGGTGGCTCGAAGTTGAAGATTCAGCCCCTCTCTCTGAACCTCGAAGCCCGCTACCCCGATTTCCGCCCCTTCGTCCATGAGGACCTCGTCGCTCAAGCCAGGCGGGAGATCGAGAAAGCCGAAAAAGATCTGGCCCAGGCGGACGAAGAGCTTGTGAAAGCAAGACGACGGCTTGCGCATGGAAACGCGGAGGAGCTTTCGCAACCTGCGGCCTCCGCTTCCAAGTCGGACGACCCCGCTAAAGAGGAAGGCGAGGAAGAGGAAGTTGACCCGGAAACAGCACTCCGGAATGCCGAAGCCGCTCACGCCATGGCCGCCAAAGTCCTCGACGCGGTCCGATCGAAGCTGCCGGCGCTGGAAGCCCGCATTGCGGCCGACAAAGCCAGGTACGCCGATCCGCCGCAGCCTGAGCGGGAAGCTCTGGCGCTGGAGGCGAAGAAGGCGGAACGCCTTGCCAACCTGCGTCTGGCTGACCAGAGCGTGCTGCGGGTCCAACAACTCCTGGATGAAACAGATCGCACGGAGGACCCGCTCGACCAAAGCATCGAAAAGAAGCTCGCCAAGGCCCGCGAACAACTCAAGGCCGCCCAGGAGGCGCTCGAGTCGCACCCGGAATACACTCCGGTCGGTGAGATCTATCCGGAGGTCAGCACCGGGCGCCGGCTGGCGCTCGCAAAGTGGATCGCCGACAAGAGCAACCCCTTGACCGCCCGTGTCGCTGTCAACCACATCTGGCGCCGCCATTTCGGAAGCGCCCTGGTGCCCACGGTGACCAACTTCGGTTCTTCCGGCATGCCGCCGTCTCACCCCGAGTTGCTCGACTGGCTGGCCGTCGAGTTCATGGACCGCAACTGGAGCATGAAGCAGATGCACCGCCTCATGGTGACCAGCAATGCCTACCGCATGCAGTCATCCGAACAGAACGTCGCCGGCTCCAACCGCCCTAAGGACCTCGACAACGTCTACCTCTGGCGAATGAGTCCCCGGCGCATGGAGGCGGAAGCCGTCCGCGACAGCGTGCTCCATGTCAGCGGACGCCTCGATCTGACGAAGGGGGGAGCGGAGATCGACCACACCGAAGGCGCGGTGGTTCCCCGGCGCAGCGTCTACTTCCAGCACACACCCGATTTGCAGATGCAGTTCCTCAAAACCTTCGACCTGGCCAATCCTCTGGAATGCTACGAGCGGCTCGAAACGGTAGTTCCCCAACAGGCGCTGGCATTGGCGAACAGCAAGCTCAGCCTCACGCAGGCGCGCTTGCTGGCGCGCGATCTCACCGGCCAGCTTGGAGGCCGGGAGCGCCCGGGGGCTTTCGTCAAGGCCGCGTTCGAGCGAGTCCTCGGCCGGCCCGCCACCAGGAAGGAACAAGAGCGGTCCAGGAGTTTCCTGCAATCGCAATCGGACCGGTTGAGAGACCCTGAAAAACTGACTCCGTTCGAGGGCGGGGAGGCCAGCGAGGTGCCGCCGGCGGACGAGCCCTGGCTTCGGGCGCGCGAGAACCTGATCCACGTGCTGTTCAATCACAACGAGTTCGTCACGATACGGTAAGGAGAACCGCCATGAACATCAGGACGCCAATTGATGCTTGCGGCTGTGGCAACATCCGCCGCCGTACTTTCCTCGCAGACTGCGGCATGGGGTTCACCGGTCTCGTTCTCGGAGCCATGCTCCAGCGGGACGCCTTGGCCGCCGCCGGTTCGGACGGCGTCTGGAAGCCGCCCGACGGCAAGCCTCACTTCACGCCGAAAGCCAAGAACGTCATCTGGCTGTTCATGCTTGGCGGCGTCAGCCATCTGGAATCCTTCGACCCCAAACCGGCTGTCAACAAATACGGCGGCAAGAAGATCATCGAGACGCCCTACAAGGATTCGCTCGAATCCCCACTCCTCAAAGAGAACCTCCGTGAAGTGGTCGCCGGCCTGCACAAGGTCCACAGCACTCTATTGCCGATGCAGATCGGCCACCGCAAACGCGGTCAGAGCGGTATCGACATCAGCGACTGGTGGCCGCATGTCGGTGGGATGGCCGACGATCTGGCCGTCGTCCGCTCGATGTGGACCACCGACAACGATCACGGAGCCCAGATCCAGTTCCAGACGGGCCGCCACATGCTCGAAGGCGACTTCCCTTCGATCGGCTCCTGGGTTCACTACGGCCTGGGCGCGCTCAACGAAAACCTGCCTCAGTTCGTCGTCTTCGGCAACACCCTGGGCAACAACGTCGAAGCCGCGCACGGCGCCGACTACCTCGGGCCCGAGCACGCCGGAGTCCGGCTCGCGGTCGATCCCAAGAATCCTTTGCCCTTCGCTTCACCAGGTCCCCAGGTCTACCGCGAGGAGCAGCAGGGCGAGTTTGAACTGCTGCGGGACCTGAACGGCCTCGTCGAGGTCGAATACCCCAGTGACGCCGCCACCCGTGCTCGGATCAAGTCCTACGAGCTCGCTTTCCGAATGCAAACCGCCGTACCCGAAATCTTCCGCTTCAAGCAGGAAAAGGAATCGATCCGAAAGCTCTATGGCTTTGACAACGAGGTCACGCGGCCTTTCGCCGAGAAATGCCTCGCTGCCCGCCGTCTCGTCGAACGAGGCGTCCGGTTCGTGCAGGTGTACCACGGTGGGAAGGGCGGTAACGCCTGGGACGCGCACAAGGACGTCAAGAAGAATCACGGCGAACTGTGCCCCAAGGTGGACCAGCCGATCGCGGCCTTGCTCAAGGACCTCAAGCAGCGCGGCATGCTGGATGAAACCATGGTCGTCTGGGTCACCGAGTTCGGCAGGACGCCGGCTGCCCAGGGCGGTACCGGCCGCGACCATCACCCGTTTGGCTTTTCCGTCTGGATGGCTGGCGGAGGCATCAAGGGCGGCATCGCCCACGGCGCTACCGACGAACTGGGATTTCACGCCGTCGAAAACCGCCACTACGTCACCGACATCCACGCCACGGTCTTGCGGCAACTGGGCCTCGATCCTCGCCGGCTCGAAGTCCCAGGTCGCAAGCGGCTCGAAATCGACTTCGGCAACCCCATCAGCGAAATCATCGCCTGAGCCGGATGAGTTTCGCGGCGCCTCGGATTCGTTTCGGTGCGTGGGGCGCGATATCCCCATAAGAAGAGATAAAGCAGCCCATTAGATCAAGACCGACACGAAGGCGGTCAACGCCGGCGCCTGGCGCTGCCGTAATGGAGAACGGTGGGTTTACTTCATTGCTTGAAGGTTCCGCCGGCGTTGATGCCCAACGGGTAAGGTCTATGCATCGTCAGATGCATTCCGCTTCAGTTCGCTGCGCAGTTCCGCCGTCTCGCGCTCATCGACGCGGAGAAGCTGTGAATCGATCGCGACGCCATACCGCTCCCTGGCGCGGGTCACGCTGATTTTGCGCTCTCGCACGTCGCCGAGCACAAGCATGGGGTCACGTTCCCAGGGCGGGCCGTACCCGCCTCCGCCGCAGGTTTCCATGCGTAGCAAATCGCCCTGCGCTACGGTCACGGTCGTCTTCGAACCGATTTCTCGTTCCACCCCGTTGGAAACCAGGGAGTATCTGGCCCGCAAGCCCTCTTCTCCGCCAAACAGTCCCCAGGGCGGAAACCGGGCGCGATCGGCCAGGATCGTGAAGAGCGGCTCGTGATCGACGAAGGTGTATTCGCGGCACAGCCCGAGCCCGCCGCGAAAGCGGCCCGGCCCTTCCGAGTCCTCCACCAGGCTGTAGCGCGGGATGCGCACCGGGTAGTTCCGTTCGGTCTCCTCGACGGGAGCGTTCTGGGTGTTCTGCGCATGGGTTTGCACGGCGTCGGGTCCGTCCGAGCTCCAGCGGGCGCCGTACCCCCCCGCCAGCGTCTCCAGGAAACAGTAGTATTCTCCGCTGCGTGGGTCGCGGCCTCCAAAGCCGGCGTGGCAGATCATCGCCTTGGTGCCCGCCGGCACCTTCTCCGGCAGAGCGTCGGAGAAAGCCTTGAAAAGAATGTCACAGAGGCGCGAGCACACTTCCCACCCGCCGACAATCGCGGTGGGCGGCCTCGGGTTGACCGCCAACCCCTTCGGCGCGACAACCTCGATCGGCTGATAAAAGCCCTCGTTGAGGGGAATGTCGGGGTCGATGAGACACTTCAGCACATAGACGCATGCGGTGAACGTCTGTGTCAGGTTGCAGTTCATGGGAGCCGCTCGTTGTGCGTCGGTGCCGCTGAAGTCGAAGCGCACGCGATCTCCCATGACGTCCACGCGAACCTTGAACCGCACCGGTTCGCCGCTGACGCCATCGTCGTCGAGGCAACCTTCGGCTTTGAAGGTGCCCGCCGGAAGCTTGCGGACTTCGGATCGGGTTCGCTGCTCGCTGTATTCGATGAGCTTGTCGATGTAGAACCTCAGCGTCGCGGTGCCGTAACGCTTGATCAGGTGTGTCAGGCGGCGGATGCCGATGTCGTTGGCGGCGATCTGAGCGCGCAAGTCGCCGGCGACCTCCTTTTTGGCTCGCACGTTGGCGAGAAGCATCTTCAAGATGTCTGCGACGACCTCGCCCCGCGACAGCAGCTTCACGACGGGCAGCACTACCCCTTCCTGATAAATCTCCCGAAAGGCGCCGACGCTGGCCGGCGCCCCGCCGCCGACATCGACGTGGTGGCAGGTGTTGGCGACGTAACCGATCAACTCCTCTTCGAAGTAGAAGGGAGTGATCAGAAAGATGTCGTTGAGGTGGCTGGCCTGGCGGTGCGGGTCGTTGACCAGCAAGGCGTCGCCCGGCCCCAGGTTCTCCCGGCCGTACTCCGCCACGGCGCGCGGAACGAGGCGCCCGATCGTCACCAGGTGGGCGGGCTGGCAGAACGCCTGGGCCACCATGCGGCCCTGGGCGTCAACAAAGGCGCAGGAGTAGTCCAGCCGGGTCTTGATGTTGGTCGAGTAGGCCGTCCGTTGCAAAGAGACCGACATCTCCTCGGTCGCCTCGACCAGGGCGTTGCGAATTACTTCGAACAGGATCGTGTCGAACCGCATCGGCGTTGGCTCCGTAAGTGTTCTGTTTCGTTGGGGTCAATGGCTCCGAGAGCGGGGTCGACGGCTACCGCGTAGTCGTCTCTGGCGCGTGCAACGCTCACCTTGCGTTGTTGTACGTCCCGCAGCACAAGCTCGGGATCCCGTTCCCACGGCGGACCGTATCCGCCGCCGCCGCAGGTCTCCATGCGAACCACGCTTCCCTCCGGCACCGTCACCGTCGCTTTCGAACCCAGATCTGTTTCCGAGCCGTTCGTGAGCAGCGCATAGCTCGCCCGCCGGCCGTCTTGACCTTGAAAAAGTCCCCACGGTGGAAATCGCGTGCGGTCGGCCAGGATCGTGAATAGCGGCTCGTGACCGACGAACTCGTATTCCCGGCGCAGCCCCAGCCCGCCGCGAAAACGGCCCGCACCTTCGGAGTCCGCCAGCAGGCTGTATTGATTGATGCGCACTGGATAGTTGCGCTCCGTCTCTTCCACGGGCGCATTCTGGGTGTTCTGGACGTGGGTCTGCACGGCGTCGGGTCCGTCCGAACCATGGCGGCCGCCGTAGCCGCCGGCCATGGTCTCATAAAAGCAGTAGTACTCGCCGCTGCGCGGGTCGCGCCCTCCGAAGCCGATCTGGCAAATCATACCCTTCGTGCCGGCCGGAACCCTCTCCGGCAGGGGTGTGGAGAGGGCCTTGAAGAGCACCTCGCACAAGCGGGCGTTCACCTCCCAACCTCCCACGATGGCCGTAGGCGGATGCGGATTCACCGCCGATCCGGCGGGAGCGATCACCTGGATCGGGCGATAGAAGCCTTCATTCAAAGGGATGTCAGGGTCCGCAAGGCACTTCAGCACGTACACGCAGGCCGTGAACGTCTGCGTCAGGTTGCAGTTCATCGGGGCCGGTCTCTGCGGGTCCGTTCCCGTGAAGTCAAACGTGACGTCATCAGCCGCAACCGTGACGCGCGCCTGCAAGTGCACGGGCCGGTTGGTGACGCCATCGTTGTCCAGCAAGCCGTCCGCCTCCCAAGTTCCCTGCGGCAGCTTGCGGACCACGTCGCGGGTTCGCTGCTCGGTGTACTCGATCAGCCTGTCGATGTGCAGTCTGACGGTGTCGATGCCGTGACGGTCGATCAAGTGGGTCAGGCGGCGAATACCGATCCTGTTCGCGGCGACCTGCGCGCGCAAGTCTCCCGCGACCTCCTTGCCGGCCCGCACATTCGCCAGAAACATCTTCAGTACATCGGGCACGATCTCCCCACGATCGAGAAGCTTCACGACCGGAAGAATAAACCCTTCCTGGTAGATTTCCCGGAAGACGCCGATGCTGGCCGGCGCCCCGCCCCCGACATCCACGTGATGGCAGGTGTTGGCGACGTAACCGACCAGTTCCGACCCGTAGAAAAAAGGTGAGATCAGGAAAACGTCATTGAGATGACTCGCCTGGCGGTGCGGGTCGTTGACCAACAGGCCGTCTCCCGGACATAGGTTCTCCGGGCCGTACTCCGTCACGGCGCGCGGAACGAGGCGCCCGATCGTCACCAGGTGGGAAGGCTGACAGAACGCCTGCGCCACCATGCGGCCTTGGGCATCGACGAACGCACAGGAGTAATCAAGTCGTGTCTTGATGTTGGTCGAGTAGGCCGTCCTCTGCAGCGAGACCGACATCTCTTCGGTTGCCTCGACCAAAGCGTTCCGGATGACCTCGAAGAGGATCGGGTCAACGTCGGTCTCACTAGCCTGCATTTCTCACCACGTGGCGAGGCGAAGTGCGTGAGAGGGCCGTCAGGACGAGGCGCGAGCCGCTTGGCGCGCGCAGGCGTACTTGAACAGTACGTTGAGCACGGCAAGCAAGCGCAACGAAGTCCTGGCGGTCGTATCGCGTGCTGCGGCCGTCGGGTGGTGAGACATGCAGGCTAGGCATGGTCGCCCTCGACAGGTTGTAAATCCGTTGGATCGCCATTGCCGGCGGCGGGTTCGGACAACCACAGCCACATGCCGATCAGCCCCAGCGGTTCAAGTAACGCCCACAAAGTGAAGACGGCCGCATACGAACCGGCAGCGCTCCAGTAGCCCACCATTGTGTTGAACAGCATGCCTCCGACGGCCCCCGCCGATCCCGCCAGGCCGTGCACTGTCGCGACGATGTTGCGCGGAAAGGCGTCGCCGGGCAAGGTGTGCAGGTTTCCCGCCCATACACCCACCCCGAACGTCGACACACTCAGCGCCGCGAGAATGCCAATGGTGCTGGTGACCCCGTTGAACAGCGCTCCGGTTGCCACCAGGAGCGCCGCCAGCGTCATGGTCACCTTTCTCGAAAACACGATGGGATTGTCTCGGCGGATCAGACGATTGGACGCGATCCCTCCGAAGAGCGGCCCGAGGATGTTGAAGAAAAACGGAATCCAGGCGAGCCGGCCCATCTTGTTTAGACTGAATCCCTTGTGGCTGGTTAGATAATCCGGCATCCAGAACAGCGGAAAGTAGCCGGAAAAGTCTCCGAAGAAGCGAGCCAGCACGTAGGCCAGCACGCGGCGGTCCCGCAGCAGCCCGAGTTGGGCGAAGCTGAGGCCGGCGCCGCGGTCTTTCGCGGCGGGGTGCAACGCCGGTCGCCGTGTCACCATAAGCCATAACGGCAACCACAGAAAGCCGGTGCAACTCGGAATCAGGAATGCCATCCGCCAGCCGAAGCGGTTGCGCAGATAGACCACCAGCGGCGGCGACACCATCGTGGCGATGCTGGCCCCGGTGCTGAAGATGCCGGTCGCAATGGCCCGCTGGAGGGCGTCAAAACGTTCCGACACCGTCTTGACCGCTCCGGTCCAACCCCCGGGTTGGGTCACTCCCAAAAGAAAGCGGACAAGAGCCAGTTCAAGGAAACCTCGCACGGCGGCGTGCAAGGCGCTCGCCAGCGACCAAAGAGCCACGAACAGCGTCAATCCCTTGCGGGATCCGATTCGATCGATGATCATCCCCGAGCCAAAGTACATCACCGCGTACGACAGCAGGAAAGCGTTCACCGCCCAGGCGTAATCGGTTTGGCTCAAACCAATCTCGTCCCGCATGATCGGCGCCAGCACGGAAAGCACTTGGCGGTCCAGGTAGTTCAGGAACACCATGGCGAACAGCAGGGACGCCACCAGCCACTGCGTGTAGCTGAAACCCTGCGCCCTGGCTGCGGGCTGCGGCTGCGTTGGCTCGGTGGTCACAGACTTTCCAGCAGGCGGATGAGGTGGCCGGTGACGATCTTTTCCGCTTCCGGGGTGTACGGTGAGTTGTCGACTTCCATGGGAGGCGGGTCACAGGCGAAGATGTCGGCGGTGGGGATGTACATCATGTCGCCGCCGAGATAACCGGCCACCAGTGTCTTGTTCGGGAAAGGCGATTTCTTCTTGACCGCAACGCCGATTTCACAGTAGGGCTCGCCGGCGACGGCGACCAGGGCGGCGGCGCCCATGGAGAGCGCTTGCGTCTCGACTCCCAGACTCTGCTTCGAGCGGTAGCGCTCCATGCGGTCCGCCCGAAGCGCGAGGCGCGTCACCTGCTGCAGCGCGACGGCGATATCGGCGGCTGCTCCGTTGCCGCCTTGCAACTCCGAAAGTCGGGCGTTCCACTCGGTCAACTGCTCCGGTGCGCTTTCGTAGACATCGGCAAGCGGCGAACGCACCGGCAAGTCCACGTACGCGCTGGCAAGTTTCAGACGCGGTGGTGGAGCGTCGATCGGCACGTCCTCGTACCGTGCGAGCTGAGCACCCGAGGCGGTGACATCCTTCAGACGCCTCTCGACGGGGCGGGTGTCCAGCGTGAGAAAGATACGAGCCGCCTCGAGCCCCAGGCGTGTGCCCAGCCGCCGGGCCACGGCGGCGTCATCGACAAAGGTCTCCACCGGTCCCATGTTTCCGGCAGCGCCCTGCAGGAACAAACAGGGCGCCCCCGTTAGCTGCTCGACGATCTGCCGGGTGCTGCCGGGATAATCCGGGCTGACCAGCGTGTTGCCCGGACCGAGCACCGTTGGATGGCAGGCATAGTTGACAATCGACCCCACCGGCTCGCCGTCAAGGCTGTCAAAACGGATGACGCCGACGTCGCGATCACGGAAACCGTCCGGATTGCAGCCCGTGACGATGCGCCCGTCCGGCAGGAGCAGGTCGCGGTTGACACCGATGTCGGAGTGCCCGCGGCCCGCCTCGACACGGACAGGCTGTTGCGACTGGACGGCCTGCACCGCTGCGCCCGCCGCCAGATCAGGAATCAGCCGCGCATAGTTGTTGACTTGGTCTTCACCTTCTCCCCGGTAGGTTTCCAGGATCACAGGTCCGGCGTGGGTGTGGCTGCAGAACGGCAGAACTCGATCGGGCGCAATACCGGTGCTCTCGTGAACCGCTTGTCGGAGCGCGGCAGCCTGCGTATCGGAGAGGAAACACAGGTCCAGGTCGATGATCGCGACCGACAGGGGACCGTCACTGAGGACGAGCGCGGTGGCCCGCAGATCCATGTCGAGACCGGAGGCGCGAACGTGCTTCTGGGCCATCCAGGTCCCGGAGGGGATATGCGAGGGGGGATTGATCAGCGTGCGCCCGAAGCCTGCCTGCAGTGCCATGTTCCCCTGTTCCGGCTCGTTATCAGCGGGCAGTGTACAATGTCTCGTGCGCTGCGGCAACCGGCGCGGGCGGAGCGAGGCGATCTGGAGGATGCAATTCCCCGTGGCGGTCGGCGCTGCGGACGCCTTCTGCCACCACTGCATGCACTCGGCGCCGGGGCGTGATTCTATTCGGGTCGAGCGCGGCGGAACTGTTCCGACGCTTTGCGAGGCTGGGCTATCGGCCCGA
This sequence comes from Bryobacterales bacterium, assembly GCA_965204095.1. Classification (GTDB taxonomy): domain Bacteria; phylum Acidobacteriota; class Terriglobia; order Bryobacterales; family UBA6623; genus JAPPLB01. The sequence continues at coordinate 1,495,191 of OZ241991.1, forward strand.
CTTCACCCCTCCCGAGCCGGCGGCCTCGTCCGGGCGGCCGGCGGAAAGGAAGTGAGCAATGGACAAGACTGCGGACGCCGTCGTGATCGGCGGCGGCATCATGGGAGCGGCCACGGCCCATTTTCTGGCGAAGCAGCAATTCGGCAAGGTGCTGCTGCTGGAGAAGAGCAAGCTGGCGGCGGTGAGCACGGGCCACTCGGCGGCGATCGTGCGGACGTTCTACTCGAACCCGCTGACCTTGCGGCTGGCGTTGCGGGCGCGGGAGATGTTCGAGAACGCCGAGCAGGAGTTGGGGGGCGACTGCGAGTTCCGGCGCACCGGCTATTGCTGCATCTTTGCGGAGAAGGCGGCTGCGACGGGCGAGCAGTTGCTGGCGATCGAGCGGCCGGCGGGGGTGCTGGCGGAGCGGGTCACGCGCGCCCAGGTGCAGGAGCTGGCGCCGCTGCTCAACGTCGACGACGTGCTGTTCGGGATCTACGAGCCGCTTTCCGGATACGTCAATCCGGTCAAGACGACGGCGAACCTGGTGGGCCGCGCGAAGGACTGGGGCCTGCGGGCCTATGAAGGCGTCCGGGCGACGCGCATCGGTTTGGAGGGAGAGCGGGTGACGGCGGTGGAGACCGATCAGGGGACGATCGCAACCGGGGTGGCGGTCAACGCCGCGGGCGGCTGGGGGCGCGCGCTGGGGCTGACGGTGGGGTTGAACTACTCATTGCGCTGGAGCCGCGAGACCGATCTTGTCCTGCGGCGGCCACCGGGCTGCGGCAGCTTCCCGGTGATCGCCGATCCCAACCGGCAGGTCTACCTGCGGCCGCACGGCGACGACCAGGTGCTGGCCGGGCTGGGGCCGCCCAAGGAGATCGAGCCGCTCGACATCGACGACTACGATCCGATGATCGACGACGCCCAGCGGAGCCGCATCGAGAAGGGGGTGTTCGAGAGGATGCCAGCGCTGCGGGAACAGGAATATGTGAAAGGCTGGGCCTCGATGTATACCGTGACGGATGACTGGCATCCGCTGATCGGCCCCGAGCCGGGCCTGGAGGGCTACTATGCGGCGTTCGGGGGCAGCGGGCACGGCTTCAAGCTGGGGCCGCCGATCGCGGAGTCGCTGAGCAGGATGATCGCCGGGCAAGAACCGGAGATCGATATCCACGCCTTCCGGCCCCATCGCTTCATCGAGGGGGAACTGTTTACCTCCGCCTGGGGCAGCGGCAACCGCGCCTAGCCTGCATGTCTTACCACGTGGAGAGGCGAAGTGCGTGAGAGGGCCGTCAGGACGAGGCGCGAGCCGCTTGGCGCGCGCAGGCGTACTTGACGGTACGTCGAGCACGGCAAGCAAACGCAACGAAGTCCTGACGGTCGTATCGCGTGCTTCGACCGTCGGGTGGTGAGACATGCAGGCGAGCCGCACACCTCCGCCCAATTCACACTTTGCGATGGCCGCTCTTGCTGTAAGCGGACTTCCGGTGTTTTCGGGCGTACCGAACAGGTGATGACGAATCTCGACTGGGCCATCGTCGCAGGACTGATGCTACTGGTCTTCGGCTTTGCCGGGAACCGCTCGCGAAAGACTAAGACCAACGTGGACTGGTTCCTCGGGGGCCGCACCCTGCCGTTCTGGATGGTCGGTGTATCCATGTTCGCCACAAGCGTCGATGGCGGCGAGTACATCGCAATGAACGGCGCCACCTATAAGGACGGCCTGGTGATGATCAGCGGACTCATCTTCGGTGTCGGCGTGGGCGGCGTGATCGCGGCCTTTCTCGTCGTGCCAACGATGTACCGCACCGGGTTGTTCACCAACGCCGAGTATCTCGAAGGCCGCTACGGTCCCGGCATGCGGGTCATCAGCGCCCTGGTGCAGATCCAGTACCGGACCAGCGCTCTGGCCGTCGTCGCCGTCGCCTTGCACCTCATCTTTACCGAAGTGGTGCATCTCGACTCGCAAGCCGCCTGGTTGCTGGTCGTGCTCGTGGCTGCCGGGACGACCCTGTATTCAGCTTGGGGCGGCTTGAAAACCGTCGCCGCGGCGGATGTCTTGCTGAGCGCGATGATGTTATCGGCGATCTTCGTGCTATGGCTCGCCATCTGGCAGCAAGTCGGAGGTCTCCAAGGAGCCACCGAGGCCCTCGTCAGGCAGGAAGGCGCCGCCCAGGCCGAGACTCTGTTGCGGATGGGCGGACAGCGTGCCGGAAGAAGCCCCGCGGCCGTCGTGGTAATCGGATGGTGCTTGATCGCCGTGGGGTATTTCGTCGTCAACCACACCCAGACCATGAAGATGTTCGGGGCCCGCTCGATGTGGGACTTGAGGATGAGCGTGGTCGTCGGCAGCGGCCTGATCATTCTGTCGGGCTACTTCAGTTCCACGCTGGGCATTTTCGGAAGGGCGCTGTCGCCCGGATTGGCGCAGCCCGACGTCATCTATCCCCGCCTGGTCGATCAGTACCTTGGCAGCGGTGTCAAGGGAATCGTCGTAGCCGGGGTGATCGCCTCGGCCGTAAGTACATTTGAAGGGATCGGAGCAGCTCTTTCGGCCGTCTTTACACGCGACATCTACGGCCGGTTTCTAGTTGCCGGGGCCAAGGAGAGCCATTATCTGGCGGTCAGCCGCTCAGCCACGATCATGATCGTGGCCGTGTCATTCGCATACGTTCCGTTCATCCTCGTCTCGTCGAATATCGTTGATTTTTTCGTGCGCATCACCAGCGTGTTCGTCACCCCGTTGATGACCGTTTATCTGATGGGAGTATTGACCCCGGTGCATCGACGCAGCGGACTCGTGGGGCTGATCGCCGGCGCGATCTATGGGTTGGCGGCATCCAATCTGGGGGGCAGCGCCGACGCACCCGGTCTGCTGCCTTTCTGGTTCACCGAGCGATTCGCTGCCTATTCGTGGAGCGTGGGAATCACCGCGGCGGCAATGCTCGCTGCTTCGCTGCTGCTCGGCTGGAATGAAAAGGACGCTCGACTCGCGGCTCGCCCATCTGCCGAGCCCGCCCACTCACGGAAGGCGCTGCCGGAGATGCTTGCCTCGCCATTCCCTGCGGGTAGACGAATTCCCTGGTGGGCCCAACCGGCTCTATCAGCCGCACTCTTGGTGACGGCATCGGGGTTTATGGTCTTCGGCGTCCTGTGGTGAGGATGTTCTTGTCCTGATCGCCATGGAGCGCGAACGACGGACACCCTCATGATGCAAAGAGCACCCTTTCCCGCCTGTTCACGACATCCGGCGTCAGGTAGTGAGCTGCTTTTACGGATGCGGGACTGCACCTCGACCAATAGCCGGCCCGTCTCCCCGCCGGCTGGAATGGCCGCTTTGTTTGAGCTGTGGAATTGACGGTCAGGCAAGTCTGTAGATAAGCTGACGGGCAGTGCGGGTCTTGTCTTCGAGAGCCACCCCTTTTTACCGGTTTTTCACGCCTCTGGCGTGGTTTCTATTGTGGCTGTTTTTAGCGCCTTTCATCGACGCCGCAACTGCCCGCTACGAGATCTTTCTCGCTGTCGCCGTCCTCGGGGCGTGTTTGTTCTTCTGGCACGGCTCCCGGCTCCGCAAGGTAATCCTGGACGGTGACACACTTGTCATCTCCAACTACTCCCGCGACGTAAGTGTGCCGCTGACCTCGATATCACAAGTAAAAGGGAGCCGCTGGGCAAAGACGAAGGACGTCATCATCACCTTCGACCATGACATCGGATTCGGAGACAAGGTCGTCTTCGTGCCGAAGACGAGATGGCTGTGGCCTTGGCAAGAGCATCCGATTGCAGCGGAAATGCGGAAACTGGCAGGTATCGCGGAGACGAACACCCGCGGATGAACAGGTCACTCTATCTTCTTCAACAGCCAACCGGGTCTCATTGGCAGGTCGTCGAAGAGGCCGGCAGTCCGTGGTGAAAAGTCACGCAGAAAGACAATTGCAGGAATGCCTTTGGGTTGTCCAAAATCCAGGCTACTCTTATAATGGACTCCCAGAACTCACCCAACAGCCAGATGCTGATGGAGAAGGAAAAATGACGAATCAGTGGAAGCGTCGGCGTTTTCTCAACACCGCGGGCCGAACTGCGGCGGGGTTGATGATTCTCCCCAACAGCCGTTCGGTCTGGGGCTACCCTGCCAACGAAAAGCTCAATATCGCCGTTGTCGGCGTCGGCGGGATGGGGGCATGGAACCTCGCCAACTTCGCGGGGGAGAACGTGGAGTACTCGAGGGGTATGAGAGTCAAGCCGTCGTCACAACCGGAGATGACCGGAGAGAACATCGTGGCTCTCTGCGACACTGACGGGCGGTCGGCGGAGGCATCGGCTCCAGGGCGCCGGAATCCTCCCGGGGTCGCCTTGGCCCGCTATGGACAAGCGAAGAAGTTCAATGACTACCGGCAGATGCTCGACGAGATGGACCGGGAAATCGACGCCGTGGTGGTCACCACTCCCGATCACACCCATGCTCCGGCCAGTCTTGCGGCGATGCAGCGCGGCAAGCACGTCTACTGCGAAAAGCCGGGAGCCATCTCGGTCTTCGAGGCCCGCATGCTGGCCAAGGTCGCCGCCGAACAGAAGGTGGCGACCCAATTGGGAACCCAGATCCACGCCTCGGACAATTTCCGACGCATCGTCGAGTTGGTCCGTGGCGGAGCCATCGGCGCGGTGAAGGAATGCCATATCTGGGTCCGCGGGGGACCCAGCACGCGTGAACGCCCGACGGAGACGCCGCCCGTCCCCAAAGGGCTTCACTGGGATCTCTTCGTGGGAACGGCGCCCTACCGTACTTATCATCCCACCTATTCCCGCGGTTGCGGCGGCAACTGGCAGTACTGGTGGGATTTCGGCATCGGCGGTCTCGGCAACACCGCCACCCACTATTTCAATTTGGCCTTCTGGGCTCTGAATCTCCGCTATCCCATCTCGGTGGAGGCCGAGGGGCCGCCACCGCATCCTGAGATGGCTCCCGGTCGAATCCATGTCCGCTACCGGTTTCCGGCCCGCGGAGAGATGCCGCCGATCACCCTGACCTGGACGCAAGGCGGACAACCGCCCCCGGTGGTCGCCGAAAATGACTTCCCCGACTGGGCCTGGGGAGTCTTCGTGGGTACCGAGGGAATGCTGCTGGCGAATTATCCGCAACGGATGCTCTGGCCTGCGGAAAAGTTCGCGGGCTTCCAGCCGCCCAAGCCAAGCATCCCCCCGTCCATCGGTGCGGAAATCGGCCGTCGCGCCGAGTGGATGGCCGCCTACAAAAACTACGAGGAATGGCGTCGAACGGCTGAGGTGGGCCATCGCGCGGAGTGGATCGCCGCCTGCAAGACAGGGAGCCCGACGAGCAGCCACTTCGGCTATTCCGGCCCCCTCTCGGAGGCGGTCAACCTGGGCACCGTTGCCTACCGTAGCGGCGCCAAACTCGAGTGGGACGCCGAAAACCTGCGGGTCACCAACTCTCCGGAGGCGACCGCGATGATAAAACGGGAATTCCGGTCCGGTTGGACGTTGTGATCTCGATTGAGATCCCGGTTCAACGGAAGCGCAACGAATAGAGGTCGGCGTCGGTCATCACGAACCTCAGGCTCACGGTCATGCCGGCCAAGCGCCGAGTTGATTCTGTGGGTTCCGTCTCCCGGCCCGGCGCCACCCCGACGGTGGAGGCGATCAGGACGCCGGTCCAGCACAAGCAGCCTGAAGCGGCGCCGAACCCGAGTGACCGAAGCACTTGCTCCGGCAGTGGTACGGCGCTCCCGCACGTAAGGCCTCCCGGAAACAGGCACATGCGAGAGGGTTGAAGCGGATACAATTAACCTGCATTTCTCACCACGCGGCGAGGCGAAGTGCGTGAGAGGGCCGTCAGGACGAGGCGCAAGCCGCTGGGCGCAAGCAACATGGCCTTTACGGTTTATCACGAGTCACGAAACACGAATCACGGCCTTTTTATCGTGTGCTTCGACCGTCGGGTGGTGAGAAAGGCAGGTTAACCACGTGATTTTTGGGTAGATTCTTTCTACAGGAACATTCGCATGTCAACTGTAAGCGATGCGCCGGCGGTCTACGCCGCCAACTGTGTGAATTCGACGGCTTGGTTTGAACGTGCGTCACGGGTTCTCGCGGGAAAGGTTGGTCATGATCTGCGGTACGCCGAGCCGTTACCGATGTATATCGAACGGGGAAAGGGAGGGCGCAAATGGGATGTCGACGGCAAGGAGTTCGTCGATTTCCTGATGGGGAACGGAGCGCTGCTGCTCGGCCATGCCGCGCCTGAGATTCTCGAGGCCATTGCCGCGGTCATGGACCGGGGAACGCATTTCGGAAACGACCACCCCCTGCAGATCGAATGGGCCGAGCTGGTGCAAAGGCTGGTTCCTTCAGCGGAGAGGGTGCGGTTTGTCAACTCAGGGTCCGAGGCGACCTTGCTGGCCATCCGGGTCGCGCGCGCCTTCACCCGGCGCACCAAACTGTTGCGGTTCGAAGGGCATTTTCACGGCTGGCACGACGACGTGGTGCATGGTTTCCAGCCGCCCTTCGACGCCGACGGATCGCTCGGAGTCCCTGGCAGTGTGAGAGGAAATATCGTCGCGATCCCCGACGGGGACCTGCAATTGGTCGAGGACACCCTTGCTAGCCATGTGGAAATCGGCGCAGCCATCCTTGAGCCGTCCGGAGCTTCCTGGGGGCGCGTTCCGATTGATCCCGATTTCTTGCGGGGACTGCGCGATATTTGCACCCGCCATGGCGTCGTACTGATTTTCGACGAGGTGGTCACCGGTTTCCGCTTCAGCCCCGGTGGGGCGCAAGAACTGTACAACGTGTTGCCGGACCTCTCGTGCTTCGCAAAGATTCTCGCGGGCGCCATGCCGGGAGGCGCGGTCGTGGGACGCTCCGACGTCATGAAGGTGCTCGATCAAACCGGGAATCCGCAGCACGACCGCTTCGAACGTGTGACTCACCTCGGGACCTTCAACGCGTCTCCGTTGGCCGCCGCTGCCGGTGTCGCACTCCTCAAGCAAGTGGCGACGGGTGAGCCCACGGACAAGGCGAACGAGATCACCAGGAAACTTCAAGCATCTTGGGAGAACGTGCTGGAAAGACACGGCATTGCCGGCTATGTCTACGGACCTTGCTCGACCTTTCACGTTTACTTCGAAACCGATCAAACCAGAATCCGTGACGCGACATCGCGGCAGGATCTTTATACGACCGACGCCAAACGGCTGAAGGGGATGCCGGCGCAACTGATCAAGGAGTACCAGCGGCGCCTCCGCTATCACGGCGTCGACAACATGAGTTCGACCGGTGGTGTGCTCTCCGCCGCTCACACCGACCGCGATATCGAAGATGCTTCAGAGGCCTTCGAGAAGACGGTCGTGGCCCTGCGGGAACAGGGACTGATCCATACGCTGTGACCCCGATCTCGACCAAGGCAGGAGTACCATCCTGATGAGTCAACAGGTGTTCGAAAACCGCACGGCCCTGGTCACCGGCGGCTCTCGTGGCATTGGGCGTGCTGTCTGCGAGAACCTTGCGGCGGGCGGGGCGCGCGTCGCCATCAACTTTCAGACGAACGAACAAGCCGCTCACGAGGCGCTGGCGGCGGTCGAAAAAAACGCCGAAAAGGCCATGATCGTCCAGGCTGACGTGTCTCGCGAAGACCATGTCGAGCGCATGGTGGCCGAAGTTCGGGAAAAGTTGGGTCCTATCGACCTGCTCGTAAACAATGCCGGTATCGCCGAATCGGTCGTTCACGATCAGCTCAGCTTTGAGAGTTGGAAGCGCATGTTCGAGGTTAACGTGGACGGGCCGTTTCTCGTTACCTGGGCCGTCAAGGATGAGATGATCAAGCGCCGTTTTGGCCGCATCGTGAATGTCTCCTCGCTGGCAGGACTTGTCCGCAAGAAAGAGATGATCCACTACGCCACCACCAAAGCAGCGGTCAATTCCTTTACGCGGCACTGCGCTCTGGCCTTCGCGCCGTACAATGTGCGGGTCAACTGCGTCGCGCCCGGTCTTACCAACACCCGCTTGTCCCTGTCGGCGAATCCGGATGTCCCTCATCTGATAGGACTGACCGCCCTCGGTCGAATGGCGGAACCTTCCGAAATAGCCGACGTTGTCCGGTTCCTGCTCTCGGAAGAGTCCAGTTTCATCACCGGTCAGACGGTGTCGGCTTGCGGCGGCAGGGTTTAGCGATCCTCCGGCCGGGCACGGGCAGCCCTTCGCTCGAGGATCTCTGACGGGAGCAGCACCTCTCCCCCGTTGATCACGCGATCGATCTTTCGCGTATTGCGAATGTCTTGGAGGGGGTTCGCATCTAACAGCACCAGGTCCGCCCGCTTTCCGGGCTCGATGCCGCCGAGATGGTTCTCTTGGCGAAGCACTTCAGCGTTGGCGCGCGTTGCAGCCTGGATCACGGCGGCCGGAGACATGCCGCTCTCCACCAGGAGTTCCATTTCCGTGTGCAAAGAGTATCCCGGCGCGACCTGGGGCTCGGGGGCGTCGGTTCCAACCAGGATCCTGGCTCCCGCCTGATGCAGCATTCCGACCAGGTCCTGATATTTCCGAAAGGTTCTCCGCCTCGTCTCAAGAGGACCGGCGCTGTAGCTCGTCAAACGTCTCTTGCGGTCGACCGCCCAGAAATCTCTCAGGCGGCGGGGCATCCCGAGATTGTCGGGGTGATTCACGATCTCCTCGACATCAACAAAAAACAACGTGCCCCAAAACACTGCAAGCGTGGGATCGACAAAGACGCCGCTGTCGGCAATGGCGCGGACGAGTCTGCGCGCCTTGGCGCTCTCGATGTCGAGGCTATGGCGGTCTTTCGGGTCCGCGCGAAGGAAATCGGACACGGACTCGATGTGTTCAAGACTGTCGATTCCGTCTTGAATCGCCTCTTGAACCGGATAGCTGCTCAAGTGTCCCGTGACGACAAACCCCTTCTTATGGCCTTCTTCGATCACTTTGCGCGCCACCGAGGGCAAGCAGTTCGCATAGATCTTGAGCGTGGTCACGCCCCATTTGGACATGTCGTTGACGAACGCCGGCACTTCGGCGGGCGAGGTCAGACTCCATCCGATGTCCTTGTGGATGGGCGGAGCATTCCCGATCAGCCAGCTTGCGAGAAACAGTCGCGGAGACAGGTCGGGGTTCTCTTCCGCCCAGCGTCGTAGAAGGCTCTGCGCCACGACGTTGTCGCCGGTGCTGCGGACGCTGGTAACCCCGTTCGCAAGGAAGTAGGGCAGGATCTCGTCCGCCGTCATTCCGGCCTGGTAGAGCACGTGGGTCAGATGAACATGCGCATCGATGAGGCCCGGGATGAGGAACTTGCCCTGCCCATCCAGGGCCTGGGTCTCAGGTGGCAGTTCGGCTTCTTCGGTCGGACCCACACTGACGATGCGGTGGCCGCGGATGAGAACCGTACGACTTGGGAGAAAACCGCCGGAGCGGCTATCCCAAACGCTGGTGTTGCGAATCGCCAGAGCCAAAGCGGCAGGATCGGCGGCCGGATCGCGTGGGCTGCTACACGACATGGTGAGCAGAACTGCCAGGACAAGGAGGCCAGCCGGTCCTCGATGAACCAAGAGGCTTTTGAGAAACCCTTTCATCGGGGTTGATTGTCTCAGAAGACATTGGTTGCCGAGTTTTGCTGCAGGCTCGGGAACGCAAGCCTGAATGCAGACCGACCCCCTCTACATGGGCCGCACGTATTCGAGATCGTGCGGGTCTATGTCGTTGATCGAGCGTCACGGTCGACGTGCATTGCTGTCGCCTAGCGGTAAGGCTCCATGGCCTGCGTGGCCGCTGCCTGCAGCAAGTTGTACTCGCTCGCTCTCGTAGAGCCGAAGATCTGAATGCCTCTTCGGCGCTCGCGCTCGTAATCGGCCTTGTCTTTCGGCATGATCGCTGGTTCAACGGCTAGGCCCCGAGCCAGGGCAACCTCGATCACGGTCTCCATGGCGGCTATCACTTCTGGGTGCTCCCATTGACCGTGGAGGTTCATCGTCGCGGCCAAGTCACCTGGTCCGAAGACGATGCCGTCAATGCCATCTACCGACACGATGGCTTCGATGTTCCGTACTCCGAGGGCCGATTCGATCTTGGCGATGACGAGAACAGCCTCGTTGGCGGCCTCGCAGTACCCGGCCACGTCGGAGCTGTCGTAGTCGGCGTTGGCGCCCAGCGCCAGGCCGCGCTCACCGTCGGGAGCATACCTGGACCAGCGCACGAGATCTTCGACCTGTTCGGCAGTGTCGGCATGAGACAGCACGATGCCCAGGGCGCCGGCATCGAGCATGCGCGACACCAGCAGGCGATCGGGTGACACCACGGTCACCAACGGAGGCAGGTGGTTGTCGCGAGCCAGAACGAGGAAATTTGTGAGCGTCTCGTCGTTATGCACCACGTGTTCGGTGTCGACCATGATGAAGTCGAAACCTGCCTGCGCTGCGATCTTGACGACGGACGGGCGCAGCGACTCGAAGACGTTGAACCCCTTCACCGCTTCGCCCTTGTTCAGAGCCGCTTTGACGTGGTTCGTGATCACAATGCGTGTCGGTGGGTCAATACTGCGATCAAACAGCTAATCCAGTAGCAGTCGAGACCAGCGTCCGCGCGCCTGTCTTCTTTGGGCACTTAGCCGTGATGAGTCGGATCTGTGAATGTGGATGTCCGCAATCACCAATGAATGCCTCGAGCCGGTCCAACTTTCAAGCGTTCGGCCTGCACTTGCATTCGAAAAACTCTAAAACGTCGCGATCGGATTGAGGGGTGACCCCGTTCCGCCCACGACCCGTATGGGCGCTGCAGTGAGAAGGAACTCCCAGCGGTTCTGCCGCGCCGCTTCCTCACTGACAGCCTCCAGGTCGCAGTTGTCGAAGATCGGCATACCCATGGCGATCAGAACAAGCTGATGGATGGGTTGGGCAGCGCCCTCGACACCGGAAGGAGACACATCACTGGCAGCGTCGCTTCCCAGTATGGCCACGTCGCGCTGTTTGAGCCAGGGGGCGCTAGACGCGTGGAGGCCTGCGGACTTTTCGGAAATCATCCAAGGGCCTTTTTCAGCACGCAACTTCCAGCGTCCTGTGTAGATGAAGACGACATCTCCGCTCGATACTTTCAGGCCGGCTTTCTTCTCCCATGCGTCCAGGTCTTCGGGATAGATCGGCGTTCCCGGTTCGAGATAGGGGACGCCCTTGAGCCGGGGAATATCCATCAGGATGCCGCGAGTAAAGATGCCGTCCTTCATATGGTGAATCGAGTACTTGCGGGCGCCTTCTTCAGTCACCTCGTCCTGCGAATGGCCGTTGAACATCTTTCCCTTGTGAAACATGTGACAAATTGCGTCGAGATGCGTGTGGGCATATCCGTGATAGAGGACGCTGAAGCGGTCTACGCAGAACGGAAAGTCGGGAGTGGAGCCGACGCCGGTCGCCGTCATCTCGTGCTCGAACGGTGATGGGTTGTCCACGGCTTTCTCTTTCACTGCATTGTGAGCCAGCGACACGGAAATCCCCTTCTTTACCAGGGACGCGGCTTGCACTCTTTTCTCCGGGGTGATCAGATTGACCGCACCCAGCTCGTCGTTCTCACCCCAGCGGCCCCAGTTGGAAAGATCCGTCATCCACTGTTCGACCGTGTCGTTGGTAACGGTCTCACGGGCGGCCGCCGAATCAGTGGCGGGCTCACAAGCCGGCAGGCCCATGAGGATGATCCCGGCGGCCAGACCGATGAAGCAGTTGTTTGCGAAGCGCATACGCTCTCCCTTCAATGGACAAATATCGATGTATCTCTATTGATTCGTCTCGATCCCTGTGTAGTCCAATCTTCAGATTCCAGAACTGGCTCCACGCAAGAACAACCGTCGAAGATAGCAGGGTGGGCGCACCACCCGTAACCATGTTTGGGTCATTACTTTACCAGTAGCACTCGCACCTCTATACAGCGTTGCTCCTTAACTGGGAGCGTAGGTCGGTCTGGCTACGCTTCCAGGGCTCGAAAGTTGTCACATACAGTGTTCATTCGACACGTTTGTCCTTGCCGGCGGTATAGCCTGCATTTCTCACCACGCGGCGAGGCGAAGTGCGTGAGAAGGCCGTCAGGACAACGATTTTGCGCACCGCCGGATCAAGAAGAACGCTTCTCGCCGGTAAACAGTCCCTTGATCTCACTTGCGCTCGATTCTCGCACCAGGAAAGCATAGGAGGCAGCAGCAATCCACAGTGAAACGGCCGCGAAGGCGATAGAGGAGGAGAAGTTTTCCGATTCACCGACCAGAATACCAGTCAACATCGGCGCGCAGATGCCCGCGAGGTTGCTGATGGTGTTCTGGTAACCGATAGCCCGGCCAACGAAAGCCCGTGGCGAAATCGCCTGGGTGAGGGCCCAATAGTTGGCGCTGGTCAGACCGATGCTCGCCAAGGCGAAGATGAGGATCGCCGAGGCGGCTTGAGCGGACTCGGTCCAGATCAGCAGCAACGTCGAGCTTCCGAGCAGGTAGCCGCTGATGATAAAGATCTTACGGACCAGGATGGGCCTCCCTGTCCTCCGGGCCCAGTGGTCGGCGAGGCGAGCGGCCGAGGGGGACACCACGGCCATGGCGATGTATGGCAATGCCGTGTAGATCCCCATGTCGCGGTCCGACATGCCCCGCTCCATGACCAGATACGCGGGAAGCCAGCTCATGACGAAATACCAGAAGTACGAATAGAAGAAAGCCGTAATCGTGATGCCCCAGACCGCCGGGTTGGCAAAGAGTTTCCGCAGCGGAACTTTTGCGGTAGGTGGCTGGTCTTGTGACGTCAGTTTCGCTCGCCCGGAGGGAGCCAGCAGGAACCAGGGGATGAGCCAGACACACGGGATGAGGCCGGTCAGAATAAACACTTGGCGCCACCCCAACTCTTCGAGAAGCGCTCCTCCGAGGAACGCTCCCACCGCGGGACCGATATTCATCCCCAAGACGTAAACAGCCGTGGGGAAACCTTGTTCCTCGTCGTCGAAGTTCGTGCGGATGTAGGTCAGGCTGACCGGTTGAACCGCCGCTTGGCCTACTCCGAGGATCATGCGGAACACGAGGATCTGATTGAACGACCGGGCCAGCCCGATCGCCGCCGAGGACAACGACCAGATCAGGAAGGAGAGCCCATACGTCCACCGCAAACCAAAGCGGTCGACCGCCCAGCCCGACGGAATCTGTAGAAGCGTGTAGGTCCAGAAGAACGCCGACATCAGCGTTCCGGCGACCGCCGGGGAGAAGTCGAAGTCTTCCATCACCGGCACGGCGGCGACGCTCAGGTTGTTGCGGTCGACGTAGTTGACCAACGCCGCAAAGCACAACAGTCCTATGATCCACCAGCGCTTCTTGTCTGACCGCACATCCGTCCTCAGAGGCTCTCGCGTGACACGGGGTTCGATGCGGCATGGACCATTGGCCGTTCTGGCCTGCATTTCTCACCACGCGGTGAGGCGAAGTGCGTGAGAGGGCCGTCAGGGCGAGGCGAGAGCTGCTTGGCGCGCGCAGGCGTACTTGACGGTACGTCGAGCACGGCAAGCAAGCGCAACGAAGTCTTGGCGGTCACATCGCGTGCTTCGGCCGTCGGGTGGTGAGAAATGCAGGCTGACAAGGTCCTTGACCCATGCAAGTCGGTAGCGTACCATCTGGTGGCACTTCATAAACCCCCGCTCGCAACAAACAGCGCCGTCATGCGGCGCTTCCATGACGAGGAACGCCGCTCGCGGCTGAGACCCTGGAGCGGACTCGTTTGAGGAGGCAATTATGCTGCAAGCCGGTGTCGCACGATCCATCATTACCCCCCCGAACGGCATGACCATGGTGGGCTATGCCGGCCGCGCCGGTGTGGCGCAAGGTAAGGACGCGGACCTGACCGTGACGGCATTGGTGCTCGATAACGATGGGACCCGCGTAGCGGTGGTTGGGTTCGATCTGGCTTTCTTGCATGGAGAGATGCTCCAGGGGATCAAGAACGCGTTCAGCGAAGTTCTGCAGACGCCGGCATCGCACGTCTTGCTCAACTGCAATCACACCCATTGCGGGCCGACCATGAATGGTTATTTCTACGACGACGATCCCCGGCAACATCGCATGCGGGCGGATTACGAAGCCCGCATCATTGAAGAGATGACCACTCTGGCTGCTGCGGCGCTTGAGAACCTTGACGGGGCGCGTCTCGCAACAGGGACCGGGGAAGCGCGAATCGGCATCAACCGCAGGGAGTTGGACGACGTAGGAGACATCATTCTGGGGGAGAACCCCGACGGTTCGGTGGACCATGAAGTGCGGGTCATCCGAGTCGATGATCTGCAGGGCCGGCCCAAGGCGGTCGCCTTTGCGCACGGCTGCCACACGGTTACGATGGGTCCGAAATATCTGAAGTGGTCGCCCGACTACCCCGGGGTGGCTCGACAACTGATCGAGAGTACTCTGGGCTGCCTCAGTATCTTCCTGCAAGCCAATGCTGGCGACATCGACCCGATTACGGGCATCGGCGCTGATGAAGACAACTCCGATGCCAAAAACCGGCTGGGGTTTACTCTTGGAAGCGAAGTGCTCAAGGTTTGCTCGTCTCTCTACACCGACACCGAGAGGGGACCGCGCATCATTTTCGGGATGTTGGCGAAGGCTTCCGCCTATCCGCGAGTCCCGATTGCTGAAGAGCTTCCATCTCCCATCGCCGCGAAGGAAATCGCCGTCGAGCTGCCGCTGATGGAGTATCCGACGCTGGAGTACGCACGAGAGATGCACAACAAGTGCCTCGCCGAACTGGAGGAGGCCAAGACGAGCGGAGCGGACCAAGTGAAGCGCAACGTCGCTCAGCGCTACGTATACTGCGCTCGCGCTCTGCTCGACCGGGTAGAAAACAACCGCAAGCGCGCCCTGGACGGAACCATCCAGGTGATTACGATCGGCGACTTGGCCATCGCCGCCTTCCCGGGAGAGACCTTCGCGTCATCAGGGATGGAGGTGAAGCGCCGCTCGCCCTTCCCCCATACCCTGTTCTGCGGATACAGCAACGGGTGTCTGACGTATTTCCCGACGAGGGATGCTTATCCCGCGGAAGGCTGGTCATTCTTCCGGCGCTATCACATCCCGGACATGTTGTTTCTGCAGTCCTACGCTGTCGGTTCGGCCCTTGTGCCGGGGACTGCTGAAATGGTCGTCGACAAGACGGTCGGCCTGCTTGAAGAAATGTGGAACGAGAGGGACGAGGATCAGCATGCAGCCTCGTAGACGAAGCCGGTGCGTTGCGGCACGGCTGACCCTTCCGAACGGGTAGAACTCAAATGATGCGCCGCCTGCATTCTGACAGGCCGGCCGAAAAAAACCGAATAAAGGCAGGAAGACCTCACACAGCGTTGGGGAAGTGCTGGCCGTCAAGAGGCTCTGAGCAGGAAACATCGGTGTTAAGATTGTCTCAGCCGCCGCACAAACCGGAACGTATTCGACAATCGAGAGAGAGCGTAGTGTCACTGCGCAAGAGAGTTTCGCTTGCCGTCGTCCTGGGGCTCCTCCCCTGGGCCTCCGGGCCCACCCATGCGGCGGAACGAGATGACAAAGACCTCAGCCCCGCCGCGCTGCAATTCTTTGAAAGCAAGATTCGTCCCGCCTTGGTCGAGAATTGTACGGTCTGCCACAGCGGGGAACGGCCGCAGGGGAACTTACGGCTCGACTACCGCGGCGGTTGGCAGCAGGGAGGCATGTCCGGGCCGGCGATCATACCCGGCAATGTCGACCTGAGCCCTCTCATTCGAGCCATCCGGCATGAGGGCTCCGCGGCGCCGATGCCCCTGGGGGGCGAGAAACTGGCTCCCGCAGTGATTGCGGCGTTCGAGCGTTGGGTAAGCATGGGGGCGCCCGATCCTCGCGATGCGCCCTCGGCAGCGCCGGTCGTCGAGAAGTCGTGGGAGGAGACGTTCCGCGAGCGGAGCCGCTGGTGGAGTCTGCAACCCGTTGTGCGCCCACCGGTTCCCAGTGTCGAGCAGGAACAGTGGTCGGATCAAGCCATCGACCGTTTCATCCTAGCCAAGCTTGAAGAGAACGGCCTCGCCCCCGCGCAGAGAGCCGGCCGCGCCGCTCTTCTGCGTCGGCTGGGCTTCGTGCTGACCGGCCTGCCGCCCAAACCCGAGGATGTCAGCGCCTTTCTCCGCGACCCGGGCCCTGGCGCGTACGCCGACGCAGTCGATCGCTTGCTGGCCTCGCCCCACTTCGGTGAACGCTGGGCGCGGCATTGGATGGATGTCGTACGTTACACCGACACCTACGGTTATGAATGGGACGTCCCCGCCAAAGGATCGTGGCGCTTCAGGGACTACCTGATCAGGGCCTTCAACGCTGACATCCCCTTCGACCAGCTCTTGCGCGAGCAGATCGCCGGCGACCTACTGCCCCATCCTCGAATCAACACCTCAGAGCAGATCAACGAGTCGCTCATCGGGCTGATGTTTTTCCAGATGGGTGAAAAGCGCCACGGGGACAGCGTGGCCTTCAACGGCATCTATCAGGAGATGCTGGACAACAAGATCGACGCCTTTTCCAAAGCGTTCCAGGCGATGACGGTGGCCTGTGCGCGTTGCCATGACCACAAACTGGACGCCATTTCTCAGGAAGATTACTACGCGCTGGGCGGCGTGTTCCTGAGTTCGCGCTGGCTGGTTAATACGGTGGACACGCTCGACCGCAACAGGGAGGTTCTCGACGAGCTTTCAGCGCTGAAGGCCAAACTCCGTACCCCTCTGGCGGCCTGGTGGTTGGAGGAAGCGCGGGACATCCCCCTGTATCTTCGAGCTGCTCAGGCCCGCATCGACGGCGACGGCTATGCATGGAAACTAGCCAACGGGCTCGACCCGTCACGCCTCACCGCCTGGGAAAAGGCGCTCAAATTCGAACCGGAAGAAAATCCTGAAGAAGCGGAGAAACAGTCCTCTGAAGATGAAGAGACGACTCAAGCGGAGGAGAAAGCGGCTCAGGAACAGAGACCTTCTCTGGAAGATCCACTGTTCCCCTGGTTCGAACTCCATCAATCAGTGGTCAAAGAGGGTGGGAGCGTAAAAAGTAGCTGGGCGGGGTTGGCCGAGCATTATGCCGGCGCCCTGCAAGAGCGCTCCCGAAGCAATGCAGAGGAGTTCTCTCTCCTTGCGGATTTCCGTAGCGGCGTCCCCGAGGGCTGGTCGCTGGATGGCGTCGGGCTGCACGATGGTCCGGTATCGAACGGCGACTTCACGGTGGCGCTCGAAGGCCAACAGGCGGTGGGCATGCTGCTGCCCGCAGGGTTGTTTACTCACTCGCTCTCACCGCGGCTCAATGGCGCTATCCGTAGCCCCTATCTCAACTTTTACAGCCAACCTCATGTAAGCCTGGAGGTAAGCGGCGGAGACTACAGTACTCGCCGGTTGTTGGCGGACAACGCGTTCTTGACAGAGCGGGAGTACGCCTACCTGGAGGAAGACAAGCTGCATTGGGTGTGTCATACCACCACCGGGACCGATAAGACGGCTCGGGCACGAACTCCGCTTGAGATGGAGCAGGTACGAACCTTCGTCGAGCTCACTACCAAAGCTTCGAACCCCTACTTCCCGCCGCGCGTCGGTCTCGCAGGGTGCACCAAGGAAAAGGTGCGAGAGAACAGTTGCGGCGCGGACGACCCGAGCAGTTGGTTCGGCATCACCCGCGCCTTCTTGGTAAATCAAGACGAAGTCACGGATTCCGTGAAACCCGGGACATGCCTTGCCTCGCCCGCCGATGAGTTGACGCGGTTCAGCTCATTCTTCAATGCTGAACCCCCAACCGATCTTCCGGCTCTGGCGGCTCGATACGGACAATGGCTGACCGCCTCTCTGGAAGCCTGGGCTCAGGATCGAGCGGATGAGGACGATGTCCGGTTGATCAACTGGATGCTCGACAACAGGCTGCTGCCCAACGAGATGGACGCCCGTGAATCCATCCGCGAGTTGGTCGCTTCCTATCGCAGTCTCGAACAGCAACTGGACGAACCGCAGACGGTCAACGGCATGGCCGATCTTGAACCCGGCCGCGACTACCGCCTCAACATCCGTGGCGTCTACGAAGACCTGGGTGATCCTGTGCCGCGGGGATACGTCGAGGTCATCGCCGGTCCCCGGGAAAAAGCTCCGCGCCCGGATCGCAGTGGACGCCTGGAGTTGGCCGAGCTGATCGCGAGTCCGAAAAACCCCTTGACGGCCCGTGTTTTCGTCAATCGCGTTTGGCACTGGGTATTCGGAACCGGCATCGTCAAGACGGCCAGCGATTTCGGGCATCTGGGCGACCGGCCGTCTCACCCCGAGCTGCTCGACTATCTCGCTGACCGGTTTGTCGAGGAAGGCTGGTCGGTGAAGAAGCTTGTACGGATGATGGTGATGAGCGAAACGTTCCGGCAGGCCAGCCGGGTCAGCCCTGTTGCCCGCGAGGTAGACCCTCTCAATCGTCTGCTTCACCACTATCCCTTGCGGCGGCTGGATGCCGAAGCCATCCGCGATTCTCTGCTGGCCGTTTCCGGAAGGCTGGACTCGCGGCTGTTCGGCCGCCCGATCAACCCCTACCGGACAAACGAAGATCCGGCCAAGTGGCTTCTCTCAGGACCGCTTGACGGTCAGGGCCGCCGCTCGATCTATCTCAAGATGACCATCATGGAACCGCCCAGGTTCCTCGGCACTTTCAACCAACCCAACCCGAAGATCCCGACCGGCGTCCGCGACGTCACCAACGTTCCGGGGCAGGCGCTGACGCTTCTCAACGACCCGTTCGCGGTTGGGCAGGCTGAGTTCTGGGCACGTCGGTTGATTGCCGTGCCGCACGAATCGCCGGAGCAGCGGCTGGGAGTGATGTTTCAGCGCGCCTTCGGCCGTAACCCCAACGAACAGGAACGAGAGCGGTGGATGAGCGCTGTTCACGACATCGCCGGCCTGTATCAGGATGTTCCCGATAAGAGGCCGCCGCCAAGCGGCCTGATGGATTCGCTTGACGTTTGGAAAGACGTGGCGCACGCGATGTTCAACACCAAGGAGTTTCTCTATGTTCGCTGACGGATCTGCGGTCCGACGGACCATGACACGCCGTGAGTGGCTGAGCACCGCCTCCAATGGATTCGGCATGCTGGCGTTGTCGAGCTTGCTGGCCGAAGAAACCAGACTGGCAGGCTCCTCGGTCAAGTCGGGCGGCGATTTCCCGGCGAAGGCAAAGAGCGTCATTTTCTGCTTCATGGACGGTGGTCCGAGCCATGTCGACACGTTCGATCCGAAACCGATGTTGAATGAGCGCCAGGGCGAAGCGATCGGCGCATCGGCCGTCTCGACCAAATCGCAGTCCACGGCCGATCGGGTCTGGCTGGGCAGTCCCTGGCAGTTCCGGCAACGCGGCAAGAGCGGGCTGTGGGTGAGCGAGTTGCTGCCGCGTATTGCCGAAGTCGCCGATGACCTCTGTGTTCTGCGCTCCCTGGTCGGCCGGCAACCCCTGCACGGTCAACAGAACCTGCTGCTGCACACGGGCCGCGTTACCGGCATGGCCCCGAGCTTCGGGTCGTGGGTGTCCTATGGCTTGGGCACCGAACGGGACAACCTGCCCAATTACGTCCTGCTCAACAACGACTGGATTCCCAACGGCGGCTTTGAAAACTTTGGCAGCGCATTCCTGCCCGCGTCTCACGCGGCCACGATGCTGCGGGCCAAGGGCGTGGCGATGGATAACATCACGCCGTCCGATCTCCCCGCCATCCAGCGGCGCAAGCTCGACCTGCTGCGCGAACAGGACAGCACGTTCGCTGCCGAGACAGCGGAGAATTCCATCGAGTCAGCCATCAAGAACTACGAGACCGCGTTTCGCTTGCAGACCACGATTCCCGAACTGGCCGACATCAGCGGCGAGTCGATCGCGACCCGCCGCATGTATGGCCTGGAAACCTCCAACGACTACAAGAAGCATTACGGCCTGCAATGCCTCCGCGCCCGGCGCCTCGTCGAGGCCGGGGTACGCTTCGTGGAGATCACCTGCCCGCTGACCCATCCCAACAATTCGCCTTGGGATCAACACAGCAATCTGAAGAAGTATCACGAAGAGAATGCCATGATCACCGAACAGTCGGTGGCCGCCTTGATCCGGGATTTGAAGCAGCGCGGCCTGCTCGACACCACCATCGTCGTCTGGGCGGGCGAGATGGGCCGCACCCCGCACACGCCGAAGATCAAAGAGGGTGTGGGCCGCGACCATCATGTCAACGGCTACTCCATCTTCTTGGCGGGAGGCGGCTTCAAGAAGGGGATGACCTACGGGACCACCGACGAGTTCGGAAACTCGGTCGTCGAGCACCCGATCTCGATCCACGACGTCCACGCCACCATCCTCCACCAACTCGGGCTGGACCACCAGAAGCTCACCTTCCGCTTCGGCGGCCGCGACGTCAGCCTGACCGACGTGCACGGGAACGTCCTCAACGACGTCCTGGTGTGATCATCGCTAACAGTCCGTGGTAAAACTCCGCGAAGCACCGAGAGCGGAGAGGCACCCGTCTGACAAGGCGCGATGAGGCAGCATATTGGACATATGTGACCGAGGAGCAACGCAGTTCAGTCCGTGATGCATCGCCGCTTGAATGCAGCGGGGCTCTTGCCACGGGCTGCTGGGGCTTACCCGAAAGAATCATCCGTCCTGGCGCCATTCCGTAGGCTGGTCTTCGTCACTGGGAAAAGACCGGATTACGTGCGCTGCTCGCGCTGAGAACCTGTTTCTATACATTCAAGGCCCAGAGCCAGAATGAATAGTACACAAGCACTATTCCCAGGATCAAAACGATAGCGAGATACGGATTGAGACGGACCCCCTCCTCCGCTTCCTCCGGGCCGGCTTCGCGGGAATCCTCGCCGTCATTTTTCCTGCATTCCAAGCGGCGCCCGATGATCAACGCCGCAATGTTGACCGACAAGCCCACATAGATCGGGTCCAAGGTCCACAGGACCACGACATCGGCGCTGGACCCTCCGGTCGCCAGAAACGTGATGACCGTAGAGATCATTCCGAGAATCATGGCCCACAGAATCGTTGTGGGAGCCTTTCTGAGGGGCCGGTACAGGAACAAGCTGGCGATGACCGGCCCTACGCCGGCGACCATGATGCGTGTGCCTACCCACAGCAGCTCGAGCATGATGGGAAACACGAAGGCGAAAACGATGCCGATCACAAGCGCCAGCAGGACGGCCGCGCGCGACGCAAGCAGTGACGTCCGGCCGCTGGCTGCGGGGTTGAAGAACCGCCGGTAGATATCCACCACGAAGTTCGAGCTGACCGACATCAAGACGCTGTCGAGGGTCGACATGACCGCACCGAGCAGCACCACCACCAGCAGGGCGTACACAATCGGAGGGTATTCCCGGCTCGCCAGGAGCAGGAAAACGTCAGAGGCGTTTTCTCCCGATCCATAGTGGGCGTAGCCCAGCATGCCCAGTAGAGGAAGACAGACATACCAGAGCAGACCCAGCAGCCCGCCGATGAGAAATCCGGCTTGCGCTTCCCTGGCGCTCTTGGCGCTGAGGCCGCGTTGAATCAGAGCCTGGTAGGGCAGCGCCTGGAAAACACCCATGACAAGCCAGGCCATCAGATTCGGCCAGGGGTAACCGCCGGCAGCGGCTTTATGATGCGCGGCGAGCTGCGAGGTCAAGGCATGCCATCCTCCCAGGGCATTCACGCCGATTACGAGCATCAGGACCGTCAGGCTGACGATGATGACGTTTTGCAAAAGGTCGGTGAGGATAACAGCTCGCTGGCCTCCCAGGAGCAAGTAGAGGACGGTAATGCCTGCTCCAACCGTGACTCCCTCTGCATAGGAAAGAGGTGTCACGTAGCTGATGCTCACGCCGATGGATACGAGCGACGACCCGACGTAAGCCAGCTCCCGTGCCCATACAGCCAGCAGCGCCACGATGCGGTGTCGAGGCCCGAACCAAGTCTCCAGAGCCTGCGGGACTGTCAGCAGTTCATGCTTTCGCATGTAGGGAATCACATAGAACCCTGCCCAGAGGCCACTGGCGAGCGAGGCCCCGGAACCGAAAAAATAGATGGCTAGGCCGTTCGTGTAACCCATGGCCGGAAAGGCGAGGATCGTCGTCCCCGAGACCCAGGTTGCTACGATCGAAAGACCGATCTGCCAGCGGTTCATCGACCGCCCTGCAACAACGAAGTCCGCCAGGTTGTTCACTTTCCTTCG
This sequence comes from Bryobacterales bacterium, assembly GCA_965204095.1. Classification (GTDB taxonomy): domain Bacteria; phylum Acidobacteriota; class Terriglobia; order Bryobacterales; family UBA6623; genus JAPPLB01. The sequence continues at coordinate 1,517,393 of OZ241991.1, forward strand.
GGAGAACCAGCCGATCGCCAGCAGGAACAGGATGTAGACGGCGACAACGGCCAGCCCGTGTGGTCCGAGATTGTGTTGCATGAGGCAGTGCGGTTCGTTCCTCGCGGACGAGGAAGTCGGGCGATCCGTGGGTCAGGGCGAGAGTATCGAACGTGTATCGGCCAGTCAAGGCTAGTGTTATGTGTCGCAAGTAGTTGATCAGTAGATAGGGCTTGTGGTAGGGTCTGCCGTAGAGAGGAGGCAGGCCATGGCGAACCACCATACGAGAGAGGTGCCGAAGCTTTCGCGAGAGCAGCGGAGTGAGTTGCAGCGCTGGCTGCGGCGCAACAAGACGGCGCAAGCGCTGGCCCTGCGAGCACGGATCGTGCTGCAGAGCGCCAGCGGCAACAGCGACCAGGCCGTGGCGAGCATGCTGGGCACAACGCGCGCCACGGTCGGCAAGTGGAGGAGGCGGTTTCTGCGCGAGGGCTGCGAGGGGTTGCTGGACGAGCCGCGGCCGGGAGCGCCCCGGAGGGTCTCGGACGAGGACGTGGAGCGGGTCGTGAGGCGCACCCTGGAGACGCTGCCGCGGGGGGCGACGCAGTGGAGCACGCGGTCGATGGCGCGGGAGTGCGGATTGAGCTTCGCGACGGTGGGGCGCATTTGGCGGGCGTTCGCGCTGCAGCCGCATCGCAGTGAGACGTTCAAGCTGTCGAAAGACCCTTGGTTCGTGGAGAAAGTGCGCGATATCGTGGGGCTGTACTTGCATCCGCCGGAGCGGGCGGTGGTGCTGTGCGTGGACGAGAAGTCGCAGATCCAGGCGCTGGACCGCACGCAGCCCGTGCTGCCGCTGCGCCCGGGGGTGCCGCGGCGGCAGACGCACGACTACCAGCGGAACGGGACGACATCCCTGTTTGCCGCCTTGAACACCGCGACGGGCGAGGTGATTGGCAAGTGCTACCGGCGGCACCGCTCGGTGGAGTTCAAGAAATTCCTGGCACTGATCGACAAGGCCGTGCCGGCGGATCTCGAGATCCATCTGGTGCTGGACAACTACGGTACGCACAAGACGGCCATGATCCATAACTGGCTGGCGCGGCGACCACGCTACCAGCTGCACTTTACGCCCACGAGCGCCTCGTGGATCAACCAGGTGGAGCGCTGGTTCGCGGAGATCACGCGTCAGCAGATACGACGCGGCTCGTTTCACAGCACGCAGGCGCTGGAAAAGGCGATTCAGGAGTACCTGGCGGTCTACAATGAGGATCCGAAGCCGTTCGTTTGGACGAAAAGTGCCGATCAAATATTGGAATCGCTGAAAAACTACTGCGAATCTATTTCTGACACATAACACTAGCCTGCTTTTCTCACCACGCGGCGAGGCGAAGTGCGTGAGAGGGCCGTCAGGACGAGGCGCGAGCCTCTTGGCGCGCGCAGCCGTACTTGACAGTACATTGAGCACGGCAAGCAAGCGCAACGAAGTCCTGGCGGTCGTATCGTGTGCTTCGACCGTCGTGTGGTGAGAAATGCAGGCTAGCTCCCGCAGAGTGATTCCGTTGATTGACGAGGCGGCAGAGGCTCGCCTATGATCTTTGGGCTGCCGAAAGACTTTTTGGAATGTTGAAATCGGAGAGTGCGTGCGCCTAGGCATCGACATCGGCGGTACGTTCACCGACATCGTCTACGTGGGCGACGACGGGGAGGTCGCCACACGGAAGGTTCTCTCGAGTCCGGACGACTATAGCCGCTCGATCCGCGAAAGCCTGCCGGGAATGTTCGAGGAGCGCGCCGTCAACGGGGCCGCGCTGCGGGAAGTGATCCACGGCACAACGGTGGCCACCAACGCGATTCTCGAGCAGCGCGGCGCGAACACCGCCTTGATCACCACCAAGGGGTTCCGCGATGTGCTCGAGTTACGTCGGATCCGTATGCCGGAACTCTACAACTGGCACTGGGACAAACCCCCGGACCTCGTCGAGCGGCGGCTGCGGTTCGAGGTTCCTGAGCGGATCGACGCCCACGGAGGCGTGCTGACCCCGCTGGATCACGATGCCGCCGCCAGTGTCATTGATCAAATCGCCGCACTGGGGGTCGAGTCGATCGCCATCTGCCTGATCAACTCCTACGTCAACCCCGCCCATGAAGAATCGCTGGCCCGGATGATCGCCGAGCGGCATCCCCGCATTTCGGTTTCGGTGTCGAGTGAGATCCTGCGGGAGGTCAAGGAGTACGAGCGGACCGCCACGACAGTCGTGAATGCCTACGTGGCGCCCATCGTGGGCCGCTATGTCGACTCTCTCTCACAGTCGCTGCGCGATCTGAACGTCCGGGCGCCCCTGATGATCATGCAGTCCAACGGCGGAGTGATGACCGCGCGGGAGTCGTCGCGGCGGCCCGTCTACATGATCGAGTCAGGCCCCGCAGCCGGCGTGATTGCCGCCCACGACCTCGTGAGCCGGCAGGGGATCCCGAACGCCATCACCTTGGACATGGGCGGCACGACAGCCAAGGCTTCCATCATCGAAGACGGCGCTCTCAGCACAGCCGCCGAGTATGAGGTCGGCTCTTCGCTCTCCCTCGTTAGCAGACTGATCAAGGGCGGCGGCCACTTGATTCGCGTTCCGGCGATCGACGTGGCCGAAGTGGGAGCCGGCGGCGGCAGCATTGCGTGGCTCGATGAAGGGCAGGCCCTGAACATCGGTCCGCATAGCGCAGGCGCTTCGCCGGGACCGGTCTGTTACGACCAGGGCGGGACCGAAACGACCAATACGGACGCCAATCTGGTCCTGGGCTATATCAATCCGGAAGGCTTGGTGGGAGGAGGGCTGCAACTCGATCGATCCAAAGCCGAACAGTGCGTCGAGCGGCAGATCGCCGCCCCGCTGAGCATGAGCCTTCTCGAAGCCGCCTATGGCGTCCACTTGCTTGCCAATTCCAACATGACCCGCGCCGTGCGGGCTGTTTCGACCGAGAGAGGGCGGGACGTGCGGAATTTCGCCTTGATCGCTTTCGGAGGCGCCGGACCGCTGCACGCCTGCGAAATGGGCCTCGCGCTCGGAATGAAGGAAGCCGTCATTCCTCCTTACCCAGGGCTGTTCAGCGCTTTCGGGCTGCTATCGGCCGACATCGAGCATCACTACGTGCAGACGTACTTCAAGAAGACCCGTGAGGCTGACCTGGAGCAGCTCAACGCCACCATCAACCGCATCGAAAAGCACATCGTCGGACTGCTGACCAGTCAAGGATTCAGCGAAAACGAGATCGACCTTCACTGTTACGCCGACATGCGGTACTCCGGGCAATCTTACGAGCTGACCATTCCCGTCGGCTCCACCAGGTTGAGCTCGGATGCCATCGACCGGCTCGAAGATGCCTACGACGCGGAACATGAGAAGACCTACGGCCATAAGGGGGGCGAGGGAGAGGATTACACCTTCGTCAACTTCCGCCTGATCGGCCGGGTTACGCGCAAGAGCTCGACCGTCGCGCCTTCGCAGAACGGCTTCAAACCGCGCCAGGCCGGCCGTCGACAGGCATTCTTCGGGCCGGATCACGGGCTCGTCGATACCGCCGTGCTGTCACGCGGCGACCTGGACGCCGATCCCCGTGAAGGGCCGCTGCTGATTGACGAATACGACTCGACGACGGTAGTGCCCCCGGGTTGCAGCGCCTGGCTGGACGCGCACGGTAACATTCGCATCGGGTTGAGGGCGCCCTAGCGGGCTGGATCAAGACCGCAAGCTCAGGAGTTCCATGCAAGCAACGACCGCACGACGGACAGGTTCACAAAAGGCGGATCCGATCACCTTGGGGCTGATCCGGAACTATCTGTCCAGCGTGGCCGACGAGATGGCGAATACGGTGATTCGGACTGCGTATTCCACCATCGTCCGTGACTGCATGGACTTCTCGACGGCGCTGTGCGACAAGAACGGCCAGACGGTCGCACAGGGTGTGACCATCCCGGTCCATCTCGGCTCGGTGCCGACCGCGTTGGGCCACACCATCAAAAGGTTCGAAGGCAACATTCACCCCGGTGACGTCTTCATCATGAACGACCCCTTTCAGGGGGGGATTCACATCCCGGATATCTTCGTCTTCAAACCGGTCTTCCATGAGAATCGCTTGATGGGCTACTCAACTGCCGTGTCCCATCACTTGGATCTGGGTGGACGGGTGCCGGGCAGCGCCGCCTGCGATAACACGGAGATTTTCCACGACGGCTTGCGCATTCCGCCGTTGAAGCTCTACGACCGCGGCGTGCCGAGCGAGGCGATCTTCCAGCTTCTGGAAAAGAATATCCGCGTGCCGGTGCAGACGCTCGGTGATCTTCGCTCGAACCTCTCGGCGCTGCGAACCGGCGAGAAAGGACTCCTCTCGCTGGCGGAGCGCCATGGTGTGGACGACTTGGAGATGTACTTCGCCGAGCTGCTCGACTACACCGAAGCAATGGTGCGGGCGGAGATCCGGAGCTGGCCCGATGGCGAGTACACGTTCACCGACTACCTGGACGATGACGGAGTGGACGCGGGGGAGATCGCGATCGAGGTGAAGATGACGGTGCAGGATGATTGCCTCACGGTCGATTTCACGGGTACGTCTCCTCAAGTCAAGGGGGGGATCAATTCACCGTATGCCTTCACGATCTCCTGCTGCGGGTACGCGGTTCGCTCGATCATGCAAGCCGACATCCCGAACACCTCGGGATTGTTTCGGCCGATCAGGATCATTGCGCCGGCGGGCACCATCCTGAATCCCGTCATGCCGGCGGCTTCGGGCATGCGAGGCGTCGTGGGGTTCCGGTTAGCCGATGCGCTCTTCGGCGCGCTGGCCAAGATCGTGCCGCACAAGATTCCCGCGGCGGGTGAAGGCGGCAACTCCCTGATCATCATCGGTGGATATGACAGGGAGCGGAAACCCTTCATCATGTTCGACCTGATCGCAGGCACCTGGGGAGCGCGGCCCAACAAAGACGGCATCGACGGCTTGACCAATCCGGGCTCGGTGATTTCCAACATTCCGGTAGAGCTGATGGAACTGGACTACCCGGTCCGGGTCGAGCAGTACGCTCTCACGAAAGACACCGGCGGGGCGGGTAAGTATCGAGGCGGGTTGGCCATCGCGCGGGACTGGCGCTATGTCGGAGACGGTCCCGCCAACCTCACGATCCGCTCGGATCGGCGCGAGCACACCCCTTACGGCCTGTATGGGGGGCACAACGGCGCCCCTTCCTGGAATATCGTCAACCCCGGCGCCGAAGAGGAGCGCACTCTGCGCACCATGGTGACCGACACCTTGCAGCCCGGAGATGTGATTCGCCACATCCAACCCGGCGCGGGTGGATGGGGCGAGCCCTTGGAGAGAAACATCGAGAGCGTCGAGCAGGACGTACTCAATGACAAGGTGTCGATCGCGAAGGCTGAAGAGCTGTACGGCGTTGTGATCGACGACGAGAAACTGACCGTAGACAGGGAACGGACAGAGCGGGAACGCTCCGCCCGTCGTTCGAAGGCAGGTCAGGCTCAACGTTCGGCGAATGGAGGAGTTCGCCGCTAAGGAAGACCCGCCCCGCTTTCTCCAGGTGGCATGAATCCAGGCACAGAAACGCAAGTCGACCCGGTCACCCTGGGGCTGATTCGCAACGCTCTTTCCAGCGTGGCTGACGAAATGGCGAACACCGTCATTCGCACTGCCTATTCGACAGTCGTTCGGGATTGCATGGATTTCTCCACGGCGTTGTGTGACAAGGATGGTCAGACGATTGCGCAAGGGGTGACCATCCCGTTTCAGCTTGGCTCCATCCCGTACGCCCTTGCAGCCACGATCCGGAAATTCGAAGGCGACATCTGCCCCGGCGACGTCTTCATCATGAACGACCCCTTTGAGGGGGGGATCCACCTGCCGGACATTTTCGTCTTTCGGCCGATTTTTGTCGACGGTGAGCTGCTGGCCTACTCCGCGGCCGTGTCGCATCACCTCGACATCGGCGGACGCGTTCCCGGCAGTGCGGCTTGCGACAACACCGAGATCTTTCAAGAAGGTATTCGGATTCCCCCGCTCAAGCTGTATGAGCGTGGCGTTCCCAGCGATGCCATTTTTTCGATTCTCGAGAGCAACATCCGGGTCCCGCTTCAGACCCTGGGGGACCTCCGCTCCAATCTGGCCGCTCTGCGCATCGGTGAGAAGGGCGTAGCCGCTCTCGCTCAGCGCTATGGGGCCGGTCTGCTGTCTCTCTACTTCGCTGAGCTGATCGATTACACCGAGAGGCTCGTTCGCGCCGAGATTCGCTCCTGGCCTGACGGTGAGTATGCGTTCACGGATTATCTGGATGACGACGGCGTGGACGCGGGTGAGATTCCGATCAAGGTCGTCATGAGGGTGGCCGGCGACTCGCTGGAGGTCGATTTCACCGGTTCGTCGCCGCAAGTGCAAGGCGCCATCAATTCTCCCATTTCGTTTACGATCTCGTGCTGCGGCTATGCGGTGCGATCGAGCATGCAGGCCGACATTCCCGACACCTACGGGTTGTTCCGTCCGATCGAGGTGATCGCTCCCGAAGGCTCCATCGTCAACCCCGTGATGCCGGCCGCCTCGAGCATGAGGGGCGTGGTGGGTTTCCGGCTGTCGGATGCTCTGTTCGGCGCGTTGGCCCGGATTCTCCCGGACCGCATGCCGGCGGCGGGTGAGGGCGGCAACTCTCTGGTGATTATTGGAGGCTACAACAACGAGAGGAAACCATTCATCATGTTCGATCTGGTGGCCGGCACTTGGGGGGCTCGACCATCGAAGGATGGCAATGACGGGTTGACCAATCCCGGCTCGATCCTGGCCAACATCCCCGCCGAGCTGATGGAATTGGACTATCCTGTTCGGCTGGAGCAGTACTCCCTGGTGACGGATTCGGGAGGAGCCGGCAAATATCGAGGGGGCTTGGCCGTCTGCCGCGACTGGCGGTACGTGGGAGATCGGCCCGCGACCCTGAGCATTCGCTCAGACCGGCGTGAGCACCCGCCTTACGGGCTGTATGGCGGCGGCAAGGGCGCCCCTTCATCGAACGTCGTTAATCCGGGAACAGACCGGGAGCGTATGTTGCGGACGATGGTCACGGACGAGTTGCTTCCGGGAGACGTGATCCGGCACGTTCAACCGGGCGGCGGGGGATGGGGCGATCCACTCGAGAGAAAGACGGATGCCGTCGAGCGTGACGTGCGCAACGGCAAGGTGTCAGCGGCAAAGGCGGCCGAACTCCATGGCGTAGTGGTCGATAAGGAGTCTGGCAGAGTCGATGAAAAAGCGACCCGGCTGCTGCGCAGCGATCTGCGTGCAGCCGCGATAGAGGTCCCATGAAGATTACCGATCTCAAGACAACCCTCGTGTCGGTTCCGCATACCGAACCCGAGTTCATTTCCACCGGCATGCGTAAAGGTGTGACCCAGTGCTTGATTGAAGTGGAGACCGACGAGGGTGTGACCGGCTTGGGCGAGAGCATTTGCCGCCCGAACGCTCCCGTCATCGAGGCCGCGATTCAATCCTGCAAGCCGCTGCTTGTCGGCAGCGACCCCAACAATATCGAGGCCGTCGTCAACAACATCCGCCACCTCGGCAATTGGCACTTCTTCGAACGAGTGGGCAACGTCGCGGTCGGCGGCATCGAGATGGCCTTGTGGGACATCGTGGGCAAGGCCTGCGGCAAGCCGCTGTACGAACTGCTGGGAGGCATGGTCCGCGACCGCATGCCGATTTTTTACTACCTGTTTCGATTCGAGCTGGATGAGATGGAGCGCCGCGCAAAAAAGGCGGTCGAGGACGGTTGGCAACTGATCTATTTCAAGGTCGGCCACGACATCCAAGCCGACATCGAGGCGGTCGAAGCCGTGCGCGGGGCGGTCGGAAGCAAGGCAGGGATTCGAATCGACGCCAATGAGGCCTGGACGCCGGGAGCCGCGGTGCGATTCATCAAGCAGATCGAAAAGTTCGACGTCGAATTCGTGGAGCAGCCGACGCCGGCCAAGGACTTTGACGGGCTTGCTCATGTCCGCCGTGCGACGAATACGCCGATCGGAGCGAACCAGACCTCCTGGACGCTGCAGGACGTGCTCGAAGTGGTGAAGAGAGACGCGGCGGATGTGATCGTGACCGACCAGTACACCACCGGAGGCCTTCTGAATTACAAGAAGGCCGTGGCGATCTGCGAAGCGGCGGGACTGCCCGTCAATCACCACTGCTGGGGCGAGCTGGGTATCGGAACCGCCGCCGGCGCCCACATGGTTGCTTCCTGTCCCCCATTCCTGTACGCCAATCAGAGCTACGTGATGATTCACGAAGACGACATCATCGCCGGCGGATTGCCGAAAATCGAAAACGGTTCGATCGCTGTTCCCCGAGGTCCGGGGCTGGGTATCACCCTCGATCCCGACCGCGTGGCCGCCGCCGCGCAGCGCTATCGGGAGCAGGGCGAATTCCCTTCCCGGCTGGCGCATGACAAAGTGGACGTAACGATCATCCCGAAGTTCTAGCGGCCCGTGATGAAACCCCGCGTAACACCGAGAGAGGCCCGCGTAGCACCGAGAACGTCGCTGCGCCCGGCTGACAAGGCGCGACAAAGGAGCATATTGGACATATTCGACCGAGGAGCAACGCAGTTTAGCCGGGATGCATCGCCGCTCGAATCCAGCGGGGCCTTTTGCCACGGGCTGCTGGCTGCGCTCGAAGCCCATCGTCCATGACCGGCGATCAACCCTTCCCCTTCGTCTTCTGGGATTACCTCGTTTTCGCGGGCTACTTTGCCGCCCTCTCCGCGGTTGGTTTGTGGGCCGGACGAGAAAAGAAAAGTAGCCCGGAAAGTTATTTCCTCGCCGGCCGCACCTTGCCCTGGTACGTCGTCGGTAGTTCGTTCATCGCCTCCAACATCAGCTCCGAGCACTTTATCGGGATGATCGGGGCGGCGTATGTCTATGGCATTGCAGTTGCCATGGCCGAGTGGGGTAATATCTCCGTCTTCACGCTGCTGATCTGGTTCTTTATTCCCTTCCTGCTCGCGTCACGAGTCTTCACCATCCCGGAGTTCTTGGAAAAGCGGTTCAACCGCACGGTGCGGCAGTTTTTCGCGGTGGTCACGATAGCGAGCAACGTCGTCGCGTTTCTGGCGGCCGTGCTGTACGGCGGCGCCCTGATGCTGGAGAAGCTTTTCGGATGGAACCTCTGGTTCGCCATCATCTCGTTGGGCGTCGTGGCCGGAACCTGGGCGATTTACGGGGGGCTCCGCTCTGTCGCCTGGACCGATTTCGTCACCTTGCTCGTGATGATCGTCGGCGGACTGATGGTCACTTTGTACGGGCTCGATTACCTTTCCGGAGACTCGCATTCGCTCACCGAGGGCTGGCGCGTCATGATCGATCGGAATCAGGCGCACAGCGGAGTCTGGCAGGAGGCTGTCGAGAAGAACGCCTGGCAGATCGCTCGCGTCGAGGAATACAACCGCTTGTCGGTCATCCAACCGCCCACGCATGAAGTCATGCCCTGGCCCGGGCTGGCTCTGGGTTGGATCTCGGTGGGCATCTGGTACAGCGTGATCAATCAGTTCATGATCCAACGCGTTTTGGGCGCCAGGAACATGTACCACGCCCGGATGGGGATCGTCCTCGCCGGCTATCTCAAGATCCTGATGCCGGTGCTGGTCGTGGTGCCGGGACTGATCCTGTTTGCGCTGCAACCGGAAGTGATGCTGCTGCCCTGGGAAGAGATCCGCCCGGCCGCCGACCGAGGCTACGTGACGATGGTGCAGGCCATGATCCCCGTCGGCTTGCGCGGCTTGTTCCTGGCCGCCCTGTTCGGTGCGATTCAGTCCACGGTCAACTCGGTCATCAACTCGACCGCCACGGTTTTCACTTGGGACCTGTACCGCCGTTCGTTCCGGCCGAACGAGTCCGACCGCCACTACGTGCGTGTCGGGGTCGCGTCGTCGATCTTCATCATGGCGGTTTCCATCGTCCTGGGCCGCTACATCGAAGAGTTCGGCGGCAGCTTGTTCGTCTACATCCAAACCCTGTATGCGTTCTTCGCGCCTCCCTTCGCGGCTGTCTTCGTGCTGGGCCTGCTGTCCAAGCGGGTCAACGCCAAGGGCGCTACCGCTGCCGTTTTTTCCGGCTTCGCATTCGGCATCGCCATGAAGCTGTATGTCCAACTGCTCCCGGGCCACTTGCCCTGGGTTGAACCCTACGCCATGCAGGCCTTGATCAACTGGTGTTTTTGCGTAATGATCTGTGTGCTGATCAGTGGGCTGACGGCGCCCCCTGCTGCCGGGCAAGTGACCGATCAGTTGACCTTCCGTTGGTCCAAGTTGAACATCGGCGCGGAGTTGGGGCATCGTTGGTACAACAGCGTCGTGGTCTGGTGGGCGGTGTTCGTCGGAATCGTAATTTGCCTGATGACGTGGTTTTCGGGACTGTTTCACTGAGCCTGATAGCGGCCACGAAGGAAACGGAGGAAACCGGATGCTGTCTACGCGAAGAAACTTCTTGCAAGCCGCGGCCACGGGTTGGGTCTTCAGCAAGACCGCCTGCGGCGCTCCCCCACAGCCATGGGTGAAGAAGGGCCGCATTCTGGAGCCTGGATTCGCCAACACACTGTCGAACCAACTGCTCTCCGCGCCCAGCGTCATACGACGGCCAAACGGCCGCCTGCGGATGTACTTCTGGACGCGCCACCGGAACGGAGAGGAGCAGTCCAACTATATCTATGCCGCGGAGGCCTCCACCAGCGCCCCCCGTGACTGGACGGTGGTTGGAAAAGACCCGATGCTCGAGGCGTCTCCGACGGGGAACATCAGCGACAAGGGCCCCAGTTTCCCCTGGGTTCTTCCACGCGAGGAGGGCGGCTGGCTGATGTACTACGCGGTCTGGGGATCGTGGGCGCCGCCGGGGATGCTTTCCAACAGGACTTCGCTCGCCGTCAGCCATGACCAGGGCATCTCCTGGGAGGTGCTGCGAGAACCGCTGCTGCCGCTGGGCAAGCCGGGCTCGTTCGACGGCGGAATCACCGGCTCGGTATGCGTGCTCAGAACCGCGCGGCAACAGTATCAGATGTGGTACACGGCGGGCGAGCGCCGCCAACACTTCGACGACGGCACTACCGACCTGATCGTGCATATCGGGCATGCCCGTTCCGCGGACGGCATCGAATGGGTCAAGACCGATGCGCTCAATCCGGTTCTGCGCGCCCGGCAGGAAGAAGTGGAACCCTATGAGAACATCGTCTCGAAGCCGTGCGTGCTGCTGCTCGACGGCGTCTATCACATGTGGTTCAGCCTGCGGGCTCACGACGGCCGGGGCTACCGGATCAGCTATGCTAAGTCGAAAGACGGCCTGCGCTGGCATCGCCCTTTCCGCGAGCAGGTCATCCCACCGACGCAAGGCGCCTTCGATTCCGAGCATCAATCCTATCCCAATGTGATCGAAGTCGGCGACGAACTCTGGATGTTTTACGTCGGCAACCGCTTTGGCCAGACCGGGATCGGGCTGGCCACCATGAAGAAAAAAGATCTCGTATAGGAATCGCCGGCCCGTTTCGCCAGCGCACACCGCCAGAGAGCATGGCTGCGTAGGCGGACCACGGGACGCCTCTCGAAATAGCAATAGCAACAATGGACAACACACCCAAATATAGAGTGCCTTCGGTGGAGAAGGCATTCGCCATCGTGGAATTCTTCGCCGCCGACAACCGCGGCTACACCTTGAGTGAGGTCAGCCGCCTCCTGCAACTCCCCGTAAGCACCGTAAGCTCCTTGCTGAGCACCCTGTGGAACTGCGGCTATGTGTCCCGTCATGAGCAAGGCCGTTACCGGCTCACCATGAAGCTTCTTGCCGAGGGCACAAAAGCCGTCAACCAATTGGATCTGCACAAAGTGGCCGAGCCGCATATGAAGGAACTGACCGCCAAGAGCGGTCTGACCTCGGTCCTCGCCGTGCGCGACGGCGATCACCTGGTCTATCTGGACAAGGTCGATGGCCCCAGCGAAGTGCTTCTGGCTTCCTACGTAGGCAGGCGGATGCTTCTCCACCTGACGGGGACGGGCAAGGTCCTGCTGTCCGGTCTTTCCGAGTCGGAGGTGGCGGAGATCGTGCGCGCTGTGGGGTTGCCGGCGTTGACTCCGAAAACGATCACCTCGCTGCCTGTTCTCAACAAGGAGCTCGCCAGGATTCGAAAGCGCGGGCACGCCATTGACAATCAGGGGTACGACCTGGGAATCAAGGGTGTTGCCGCTCCGATCTTCGACCGGGATGGAAAAGTCGTCGCGGCGATCGGCGTCGGGGGGTCCGTATTCGAACTCAACGGGAAAGTGCGCCAAGTCATCAAGCTGGTGAAAGCCGCTGCTCGCGCCGTCTCCGAAAATCTCGGACGCTGACGTGAAGCCCCGTATCGGGCGTCCGGGAAAGCGTCGGTCTCTGAACATCCTGCCCGTCTCTGGTTCCCGGTGCAAAGGCCGTCGGGCAAGCGGCGCAGACACAATCAACCGCATGGACAACAAGGAGCCAAGGGTGACAATTCGGCATGCGAGAGTTCTTTTTTGGGTTCTCTTGATCTCCTGCGCAGGTTGCGGTCAAAGTGAACCCCCTGCAGAACCATCGACAAGCAGAAGCCTGCACGACGAGTTGATCGTAGTCGACGGGCACGTGCACATGATCAATTCGGTATTCCACCAAGGCATCGATCCCTGGAGTGTGCAGTCGATCGGGAGCTTCGACTATGCCCGCGCGAAACAGGGCGGGCTTGATGTGGCCGTCGAACATCTCTACATCGAGGATGCCTACAACAAGTACAACTACACGATCAAGCAGGCTTTGCGTCTGATCGAGACCTTCTACGGCGTCCTCGAAGCGAATCCCGGCAGGATGGAGCTGGCGCTTACCTCTCAGGATGTGAGGAGGATTACGGCTCAAGGCAAACTAGCCGTGATTTTGGCCCTGGAAGGTGGGTTCGATATGGAAGGGGACCCGGATGTGCTTCGGCTGTTCCACCGTCTGGGTGTCCGCATGGTGCAGTTCGCTAATCACGACACCACTAACGCCCTGACGGATGCCCTCGACGTTCGAAAATGGAACGGTATCAGCGAACGAGGCCGTGAGATCATTCGCGAAATGAATCGCCTCGGCATCGTCATTGATATCTCGCATGCGTCTGCCGAAGCGAAGCGAGAAATCATCGAGGCGAGTCAGGCCCCGGTAGTGACCAGTCACAACGGATTGCAGCACTTCAGTTCGTTTCCGGGCAACATCACCGACGAGACTCTCAAAGCCCTGGCGGCAAAAGGCGGGCTCGTCGGGCTGCACACCGCCGGTTGGATCCTCAGCGAAGAATCCTTCCAATGGGGGTATCATCGCCCGCGAACGGCTCCTCCCCCGCCGTGGGCCGAACGCTTGAGAGTGGAGTTGTCCCGGCCGCCGTTGGACTATGGCGGCTACATCGCCCGGCTTGATTCGCTCATGGCGGACAAGTGGGCCACGACCTACGGATATGCGCAGCCGTGGCGAGAGCGGCAGCGGGAGGCGATCACCGCCGGTGCGCCCGTCCCGACCGTGCGGGACTGGGCGAATCAAGTGGACTATATCGTCAACCTGGCAGGTCCCGATCACGCAGGTTTGGGCCTCGACTTGATGTCCGGCGGGAACTGGTTGAAAGACGTTGATGCAACCGGTTACCCGCGTTTGACGGAGGCCTTGCTCGAGAAGGGTTACTCAGCCAGCGTGATGCGCAAGGTTCTCGGCGAAAACTGGCTGCGCCTGCTGGACGCCGCCAAGGTCCCATAGTCGCCCGCCGGATGAGTTCCTGATACAGAGCCTTGATTTGCCCGGCATTACCCTTGAGAGCATCTCACTTCCTGTTGATCTTCAGCTCGGTGAGATCCGACGGATTCTTGTCTCCCCACAAGATATGGCAAGCCACCATTGCAACTAAGCTCATCACGCCAAGAATCCAGTAGTACTGAGAGTTCCCTCGCGCAGCAGGACTATAGACAACAGCGATCGAACGCCAGAGCGCATATCCGACGCAGAGAATCAACACCAACCAAGCCAGCTTCCGAATGAGGGGGTTCTCATGGATGCTCATGCTCTTCGCAACTCCAGTAATAAGTCCACCAGCACAGGAGAGCGCCCCAACAGGAGTTCCACCTAGAGCTGGATTGCCTAGGGCCGTACCACATATAAGCCCGCTCGCATAGCTCTGGACCGTGCGCCGAGGCCCCTTCCCGTGAAGTTCTCCGCAACGGGAAACGTCCGCTGGCCGGCGGATGTCGGCGGCCGGCAAAGTGGTTGCGTGTGTCTACCGAGGCGCCGGATTTCACGGCGCGGAACGATCGTTTTTCTTTTCACTATATTGGAAACATATTCTTATATCCGAAAAATATCTTGACACCCCCGGCGGCGTTTGCCATACTCGCAAGCGGTTGAGTCTGCATTCCAGCAAGCTAAGGAGGGGTCTTGTGAAACACACGTTTTCTCTCTTTTCCGGCAAGAGCATTCGCATCCCGGCGCTTCTGGTTCTCGGTCTCGCATTCAGCATGAATGCCTTCGGTCAGGCCGAGCTGGGCGCCATCCTGGGGACCGTCCAGGACACCACGGGCGCCGTAGTCCCCGGCGCGTCCGTGGCCGTCATCAACGAGGACACCGGACTGACTCGGAACCTGGTCACGAACGCCGAAGGGCAGTACACGGCCAATCTGCTGCAGATCGGGCAGTACTCGGTGGAAGCTGAGCTCTCCGGCTTCAACAAGTCGGTGGTTACGGGTATCGTCGTCCTCGTCAACCAAACCGTTCGCACCGACGTCGTCCTGCAGGTCGGTGAGGTCACCGAAACCGTGGAGGTGACGTCCAGCGTCCCTCTCATCAAGACCGATGCGTCCGATGTCGGACAGGTCGTCGAGGAGAAACAGGTCGTCGAGTTGCCTCTGAACGGCCGCAAGTTCATTCAACTGGCGCGTCTCGGCACGGGAACGTTGGACAACGCCAAGCTGGACGGCGTCATGGGCTCGGCGACACACGGCGGAGGCATCGTCGCCAACGGCGCCAGCACGAACGCCAACCAGATCACCCTGGACGGCGTCGAGAACCAGGACTGGCTGATCCCGCGGGTGGGCCTCAGTCCGAGTCCCGACGCTATTCAGGAATTCAAGATCATGAGCGGCTCCTACTCGGCCGAGTACGGCCGCGGCGCCGGAGCCCACATCAATGTGGCGATCAAGTCGGGCACCAACGAGTTTCACGGAGGCGTTTTCTATTTCCACCGTAACGACAACCTGGACGCCCGCAACTTCTTTGACCGCTCCTCGCTGCCGGAGTTCAAGAGAAACCAGTACGGCGGCACGCTGGGCGGCCCCTTCGTGAAGAACAAGACATTTGGTTTCTACAGCTTCGAAGGTCTGCGCAGCGGCAAGGGGCGGACGATCAATGCCACCCTGGCGACTCCGGCCCAGCGGCAGGGCGACCTGTCGGGACCCGGCGGCTTTCCGATCTATGACCCCCTGACCACCGTGACGGCCGCCGACGGGGTCATTCACCGGGACCTCTTCGTGGACAACCGGATCCCCACGAGCCGGCTCTCGCAGACAACCCAGAGGGCGATGCAGCTTCTCTGGCCGGCGGTGCAGAGCGAAGTTCCCAATGAGCCGAACGCCGTCTTCAACCCCGTCGAGCTGAACGATCAGGATCAACACATCGTTCGGGTCGACCACCGCTTTTCCGACAACGACAACCTCTTCATGCGCTACGGTCACAACACCAATCCCCGGCTGCTGCCGGATTTCCTTTCGCCCGGCCTGCCGATGCAGGGCACCCTTTTCGGGTTCACGCAGCAGAACGCGGTCCTCAGCTACACCAAGATCATCACTCCGAACCTGGTCAACGAAGCGCGCATGGGCTACAACTACTTCTTCCAGGACCTGAGTCTCGAGCTGAAAGACACCAACGTCGTCGGCGAGATCGGGATCGAAGGGGCCTTGCAGGACCCCGTGACCTGGGGACCGCCGAACGTGAGCGTCAGCGGCATGACCGGCATGGGCGCGTTCCCCTTCGCGCCGAGCGTTCCCAAGGTCCATGGTTTCCACTACATGGACACGCTGGCGCTGACCAAGGGGACGCACAACATCAAGATGGGTATCGATATCCGCCGGGGCCACCAGAACGGCGGACAGTTCCCTTACCCGCGCGGCCGCTACAGCTTTACGGGCGGATTCACGCGCAACCCGGCCTCCCCCGCCGGCACGGGCCAGGGTCTGGGCGACTTCCTGCTGGGTTATCCGCAGAATTCGTTCATCATCCAGGGCCGCACCGACAACGACATCCGTACGCTCAACGGGGGGTTTTACATCCAGGACAACTGGAACGTCCACCCGAACCTCACCTTGAACCTGGGCCTTCGGTACAACTACATGCCGGCGGCCGTGAGCGCCGCCGACCGCATCGTCAACTGGAGCGAGGAGCACCAGGCGCTGATCCTCGCCCAGACCGATCTGGACAAGCCGACGGCCTGCGCGGGGTGCAACGGCCGGCCGTTGCGGGAACTGATCAAGGACTTCGAGGGCATCTTCAACTTCATGACACGGGATCAGGTCGGCTGGCCGCGCTCGTTGTACCGCAGCGACAACAACAACTGGTCGCCCCGTCTCGGTTTCGCGTGGCGTCTGTTCGGCAGCAACGACACGGTTCTGCGTGCTGCCTGGGGACGTTTCTATGAGATCATCGCCGGGAACGTCCACTGGAACTTCACGACGAACCCGCCGTTGTCGCGCAACCTGTCGTTCAGCACGGACCCCAACGCCTTGCCCGCCATCACGTTTGCGCAGCCGTTCCCGGGTGTCGGCGTCCAGGGCGCTCCCGGCACGTCCGGCGGCATTCAGTACGATTGGCACGATCCCTACCAGGACAACTGGAACGTGTCCATTCAGAGACGGATTCTGCCCAGCACCTCCCTGAACGTAGGCTATGTCGGCTCTCGCGGCGTGGGGCAGCGGATGGGCGTGAACTTCAACGCCCCCGAGTTCGGATCGGGGCCTCCCCAACCCCGGCGGCCTCATCCCGAGCACGGCAACACCGGCATCAACGTTCCCTGGGGTCACCGCCGCTATGATTCGCTGCAGGTGAAACTCGAAACGCGTGCGAACGACCTCAACATTCTGACCAGCTACACCTGGGCGAACGCGAGCACCTGGGGCGGCGGCGGCATCAACGAGTCCGGGTCCGGGGCCCGTTGGTCTTGGAACTTCCCGGCGCATCGGGAGCCGGTCTTGAACGGAATATTGGATCCGGGAGACCCCTACCTGGCGGTGGACAAGGGGTCGTCCCGAGCCGATGTCGAGCATCGGCTCTCGGTGGCTTTCGTGTGGCAGTTGCCGCTCGGAAGAGGCAAGTTGATCCCGCTGTCCGGGCCGTTGAACTGGATCGCCGGCGGCTGGCAGGTGAACGGGATCATCACTCATGAGTCCGGCATCGCCCTTCCAGTGAGATACGGGATCGACAACACGAACGGGGCGGCCGCGACTCGGCCCGATCTGGTCGGGAACCCGAACTCCGGGTCGCGCAATGCTCCGGAATCGTGGATCAACAGGGCGGCTTTCACCGACCCCATCCCGCTCGTTCATGTGCTTGCGTCCGGTATGAGCCCGACCGTGGCGGCGGGTAATGCGGGGCGTGCACCGATCATCGGCCCGGGAGTCCAGCTTTGGGACCTGGGCATCTACAAGAATTTCTTCTTCGCGGATGAGGACTATCGGCTGCAGTTCCGATTCGAGATGTTCAACGCCTTCAACCACGCCAACTTCGGCAACCCTAACACGACCTTCCTGAGCAATAATTTCGGGAGGATCACGAGCACGTTCGGTTTCGCCCGTGAGATCCAGTTCGGGCTGAAGTTCAACTTCTAGGAGGATTGCCGACCATCGTACGATGGATACAGATGTCCGGGAGAACAAGTCCGCCGCCTGCCGCTCGATCCGGAAAGCGCTGGGCTTGGTCATTCGGCCTCTTGCTTCCCTTGTGTCTCAGCGCCTCTGAGGTTGCGCCGGTTGACCTGAAATCTCCCGTCGTAGGCAATTTCGTCGGCTCGGAGGAAGAGGCGCTTGACGCCCTGCATCGTAATCCCGAGCGGATCGGCCCTTATTTGCAGCTCGGCTCCTTCTACAACCGAGAGGGGAAACTCGACCTGGCCCGCAGCTATCTTCTGCGCGGCCTCGAGACCGGGCCGGAGAGCCCCGATGCTCATCAGCTCCTGGCCGTGAACTACGCTCGCCGTCAGATGTGGGATCAGGCGTTCGCACACATCGACAAGGCGATAGAGAGCCAGCCGTCCAATCCGGTGCTGTTCTATAACCGGGGAGCCTTCCTCTACAACACGCAACGATACGACGAAGCCTTGGAGTCGTTTCGCAGAGCGCACGAACTGGAACCGGAGAACCTCAAATACCACCAGGACTACGCTTCCTCTCTCGAGGCGGCCGGACGACACGAAGAATGCCTGGCGGAACTGACGACGCTGCTCGACACCCACCCCCGCGAAGCGAGCCTCTATTACGACCGGGCGCATTCGTGGATGAAGCTCGGTGAAACGGAGAAAGCCCGCCAGGACGCGCAGAGGGCCGTCTCGTTGCGTCCGGACCTTGCCGGCGCCCACTACTTGCTGGGAAAGATTCATGAACAGGACGGGGAATCGTCCCGGGCGCTGGCGGCCTATTCCAAGGTCGTCGAGTTCGAACCGGGTCACTTCAATGCGCGTTATCGACTGAGTCTTCTGCACATGCGACGCGGAGATCGGGAAGAGGGCCGGCGGCAGATCGACACCTACCGGTCGCTGAAAAACAACGTGGACGCACGCAATGCCGTCCTGCGGGGCGGTGATGCTTTCAGGGCCGGAAACTACGGCTCCGCCGAAGCGCAGTATCGCGAGGCCTTGGAAAGGGATCCGGACAACACCCAGGCCCTCTACTATCTGGGGCTCATCCAGAAGAGAAAAGGACAACTCACGCAAGCGGCCGAGTCTTTCCGAAAGGCTCTTGCCGTCCAGCCGGACTTGGCCGTCGCGCGCGCGAATCTGGGCCTCACGTTGGCTGGACTCGGTCAATCGGATCAGGCGCATATCCACCTAAGGCAGGCGATGGGCGCCGGCCCGGATGACTTCGAGGTCACCTACGCCGCCGGCCGCGGCTACCTCACCTTGCGAGACTTCACGGCGGCGGAGACCCCGCTCCTGCGCTCTCTCGAGCTCTGGCCCGGCCATCCCAGGGTGCTCGCAGACATGTTCCGGCTGTATGCGCTGTGGGGAAGAATCGACGCCGCTCGGAAACAGATAGGGCCGGCCATCGAAGCGAACCCCGACGACAGCCGGCTGCACTATCTCGCGGGCTTGTTCTGGGCGGGGGACGGCCAGTTCGACCGGGCTCAAGACGTGTTGCGGGTAGCGGCAAGGCTCTCGCCCAATGACGCCAAGGTGGCCCGCCTGCTTTCTAGAATGGAAGGGATGACCGCCGCGGAGGTGCCGAACCGCTAACAGTCCGTGGTGAAACCCCGTGTAGCACCGAGAGTGGCCCGCCTAGCACCGCGAACGGCGCTGCGATCGGCTGACAAGGCGCGAGCATGGAGCATATTGGACATATTCGAGCGAGGAGCAACGCAGTTCAGCCGGGATGCCCAGGCCTGCCGAGCCGGTCGAAACCTTGCTGAACCGGGAGAAACGTGCAGACGATTTGCAGCAGCCTGAATGAGCGCCAAAAAGCCTGTTACGCGGAGAACGGCTATCTCTTTCCGCTCAGGGTATTGGATGCCGAGGAGACGGAACGGTACCGGCGGTGCTTCATCGAGCACCGTTCACAGATCAGCGAACGCCTTCGGACTCTGCCGCCGAGACAACAGTATCACGTCTACTCCGAGACCCACACGTTTCTCCGCTGGGCATATGAACTCGCCGCACATCCGAGAGTTCTGGACGCGGTCGAGGACGTGCTGGGGCCCGACCTGTTGATCTGGAACACGCGCTGGTTCGCCAAACTGCCCGGCGAAAAAATGTACATCGCATGGCACCAGGACGCCGCCTACTGGGGGCTCCACCCACCCAAGGTCACAACCGCATGGATCGCTCTCTCAGAGAGCACGGCGGAGAACGGCGCCATGCGGATGATTCCCGGTTCTCAGAAGAAGCCGCTTCTACCGCAGAGGGACACCTATGCGCCCGACAACGCTTTGTCGCGGGGGCAGGAGATCGCCGTCGAGGTCAACGAAGACGAAGCCGTGGACGTTACCCTGCGGCCAGGAGAGATGTCGCTGCACCACATCGGTATTGTGCACGGTTCCGGCATAAACCGATCCGGCAAGCCTCGCATCGGCATCGCCGTTCGTTTCGTCACACCCGAGGTGAAGCAGGACGGTCCCGAGAAGCAGGTCGCGATCCTGGTGCGCGGCCGGGACGGCTACGGCCATTTTGATCTCGTACAACCGCCAGGACCCGGAGAGGATTCCCCCAACGGCGCACGGCACTCGGAAGCCGTGCGGCGCATGCTCAAGAACCTGATGCCCGAGGACTACACGGACTGATCACAAGGAGGAACGAATCATGTCGGACAAGAGCAGTCAAGCCCCAAGCTCGATTTCAAGAAGAGAGTTTCTGCCGGCCGGCGCAGTCGCCCTGGCGGCCGGGGCCTCGGCTCCCCTGTTGAGCGCGAGTCCCGCCGAGGAGTACAAACCCCTCGACCCCTCCAGGCGGCTGCGCATCGGGGTCGTCGGCGGAGGGTTTGGAGCCGGTTTCTCCTGGCATATGCACCCGAATTGTCAGGTGACGGCGGTGGCCGACCTTCGGGAAGACCGCCGGAAACGGCTCATGGAACGCTTCGACTGCTCGAATGCCTACGAGGAGTTCCACCCGATGCTGAAGGACGCCAAGGTGGACGCCGTCGCCATCTTCACGGGCGCCCCCGACCATGTTCCCCATTGCGTCGATGTGATGAAGTCGGGGCGTCATGTCATCTCGGCCGTGCCGGCA
This sequence comes from Bryobacterales bacterium, assembly GCA_965204095.1. Taxonomy (GTDB): domain Bacteria; phylum Acidobacteriota; class Terriglobia; order Bryobacterales; family UBA6623; genus JAPPLB01. Next base: position 1,538,390 of record OZ241991.1, read on the forward strand.
GCCATCACTCTCGAGCAATGCCAACAACTCGTCGACGCCGTCAAGGAGACCGGACAGACCTACATGATGGCTGAAACCAGTTGCTTTCGCGCCTCCGCGATGACGGCGCACGCATGGCGCAAGCAGGGAAAATTCGGAAGGATTTACTACTCGGACGGCTATTACCTGCATGACCACGGGTCCTACCTCAAGAAGGGCACCGCCTCGAAACGGCTCATGGAGATGTGGATCTACAAGGGGAAGCGCACTTGGCGATACGGCAACTCGCCGGCTCTGTACGTAACCCACGCGACCGGCCCGATGATCTACGTGACCGGTGAAAAACTGACGGAGGTTGCGGCCATCGGCACTCCGATCGACCACGAGTTCTACCGCGGCGACAACCAATACGACAACCCCTTCATCAACATCACCTTCTTCCACAAGACTTCGGGAGGAAACTCCTCCCGCATGGCGGTCCACTGGTGGACGGCGGCTCCGGGCCGCGAAGGAGCGGACTTTTACGGAACCGAGCTGAGCTTCTTCGAGCCGCAGTTCGGCTTGCAAGGAGTGGTTCGCCGTCCCGGCGAAGAACCGGAAACCTGGAAGATCGACGACCACGCCTCGACGCTGCCGCCGAACCTCCGGGAGCGAATCGCCAGAGGACACGGCGGAGCGGAGGCGTTTATCGTTCACGAGTTTGTCACGGCCTGTCTGGAGGAGCGCCGGCCCGCGGTGGATGTCTATCAGGCGGTCGCGTATACGGCGCCCGGGATCGTCGGGCAGGAATCGGCCATGAAGGACGGCGAATGGATGAAGGTCCCCGACTTCGGTCCGATCAGCTAGCCTGCATGTCTCACCACGTGGCGAGGCGAAGTGGATGAGAGGGCCGTCAGGACGAGGCGCGAGCCGCTTGGCGCGCGCAGGCGTACTTGAACGGTACGTTGAGCACGGCAAGCAAGCGCAACGAAGTCCTGGCGGTCGTATCACGTGCTTCGACCGTCGGGTGGTGAGACATGCAGGCTGCATGCCTCCGTACCGGATGCACTGTGTCCGGAAAACCGAGACCAAGGCCACAGGAAATCGGGGCGCAGTTTGGACTAGAATGAGAACGCGACAATAAAGGCCAGGCAACCCATGACCCTGAAGAGTGCGATTGCGCTGGTAATCATTCCCATTTCTGTCGCTTGGGCGGTTGAGCCTCCCCACCCCGACTCACCCTTCATCGAGTCGATCTTCCCGCGCGGGGGACGCCGCGGGACGCAGCTTTCCATCGAGATCACAGGCAAGCATCTGGCCGGAGCCTCGGCGATTCGGGTCTCCGGGCAAGGCGTCTCGGCGCGAGTCCGGGAATCAACCGATAAGCTGGTCACCGCCGAGGTTTCGATCGCACCCGATGCCGCCGTCGGGCGTCGCGACCTGCGGATCATCTCGCCTCGCGGCAGCTTCGTGCAGGTCTTCGAAGTCGGAAACCTGCCCGAGGAATCGGAGCGTGAGCCGAACGACCACTGGGAGGAAGCGCCGCTCGTGCCATTCCCGACAGTCATCAACGGCAAGGTGACCGCCAAGGACTACGATCATTTCCGCCTCAAGGTCCGGGCCGCTCAGGTGATTACTTTCGATCTGAACTCATCCCGCAACGGAACGCGTTTCGACGGGTTCTTGAGCCTGCTCGATCTCGAAGGCAACGAAATCGCGACGCAGGACGACTACTACTTCGACAAGGACCCGCGACTGGTCCATCGATTCGCTGAAGAAGGCGAGTATGTCTTGCGGGTGATGGGGTTTCGAGAGGCCGGCTCGAACTCATCGGACTATCGTCTGACCGTCGGTGACATGCCGAGCGCCTCCCACGTTTTCCCGGCGGGAGGCCGGCGAGGGTCTACCGTCGAGATGGAGCTGACGGGAGTCAATCTGAACAAGGTGGACGGCGTGGTTTTGGGGCAAGGGCCGGCAACGGCCGAGGTTGTCGATCGATCTCCCGGGCGCGCGCGAGTGAAGCTGGAGATTCCTCCGGAAGCCGCAAACGGTCCGCATCCCCTGTGGCTGGCGAGCGAGGACGGAGAGCTGCCCAATCCACTGGTCTTCAACGTTTCCGATGCCCGCGAAGTCGCCAGGCCGCGATACACTGGGTTCCGGATCCACCCTCCGGTGGTCATCAACGGTATCATCGATCGGAACGGCGCGGTTGACAGATTCGAGCTGCTGGCGCGCGCGGGAGAAACGTACAGCTTCGACGGCGCAGGAATGAGTCTGGGGAATTTCCTGGACCCGGCAATCCTGATCTACGATTCGGACGACAACCTTGTCGCTTACTTGGACGATACCGCTCCGAATGCTTTCGACAAGGAGCCCCCCAGCGTGGACTTCCACCTGACCCATACATTCGAGCGGGCCGGGAGCTACCGGGTGCTGCTGCGCGACGCCGGAAAACGCGGAAATCCCACGTTCGTTTATCGCTTGACCGTGCAGCGGGCCCAACCGGACTTCGAGCTGCGCGTGTTGACCAACCAGACAACCTTACGGAAGGGAAAGCCCGTCAGCCTTCGCGTGCGTGTACGCCGCATCGGCGGTTGGGACACACCGGTGGATGTCTGGATTGACAACCTGCCCCAAGGGATCGCGTCTCGAACAATGACGGCGGCCCCGGTCAACACCCGCGTCCGCGGCACATTCGGCGAAGACTTTTTCGTGGATGGCTCCAACGTGGAGCTGCCGCTGGAGGCGCTTTCCGACGCGCTGCCGGGGCGCTGGCCCTTGGTGGTCAGGGGGAGGGGCGTTCTCGGCGGAAGGGTTGTCGAGCATACGGCCAGAGTGGATTACCCTTGGCAGAAGACGGGGTTCATTCGCGGTTTCACCCACGAGCAGCAAATCGTCTTGACGCTGGCCGAACCCGAAAACATTTCCAACGAGCGCGACAACGTCGCTGCGGTGGCCTCGCAATGAGAATTGGACTACTCCTGGCGGCCTCAGCGCTGCCGCTCTCGATCGCAAACGCCGAGATCGGATTTGTGGACGACATTGCCCCGATCCTGACTCGGAAAGGCTGCTCCGGATCGAACTGCCACGGTTCGGTCCGTGGTAAGAACGGCTTCAAACTCTCGCTGTTCAATTCCGATACCGAAGAAGACTTCAAAGAGATCCTTTCCAACGACGATGGCCGCCGGGTGAATTGGGAGCAGCTTGAACAGTCGCTCATCCTGCGAAAGCCGTCTTTCCAGATGACTCATGGTGGCGGGGTGAGATTCGCCATCGATTCCTCCGAGTATCGAACCATCCTGGAGTGGCTTGCCTCGGGCGCCCCGTACCGGGTACCGGGCCGGCCGGAGTTGAGAAACCTCGAAGTATCACCCGCAGAGACCATTCTGGAGGGTCCCGAAACGGAACAGCGCTTGACGGTCATGGGAATCTACTCCGACGGCAGCCGGCGCGACCTCTCTCGAACCGTCAATTACAACGCCCAGGAGGAAACCGTCGCTGCCGTGGACGACTCGGGCAAAGTCACGGCCCGCGCGCGCGGTGAGACCGCCATCATGGTCCGGATGCCCGGTCTGGCGGCAGTGGCGCGCATTGCCGTCATTACCGAGGCCCCCTCCGCGGATTACCCGCGAGTTCCGCGCAACAACCTGATCGACGAACTCGTGTTCGACAAGCTGCGGAAGCTGGGTATCGTTGCCTCGGACCTGGCCGATGACGAGGTCTTCATTCGTCGCGTTTACCTCGACACCATCGGCGTGCTGCCGACGCCCGAGGAGACGAATCGTTTCCTTGCTTCCCGCGATCCCGACAAACGCGGGAAGCTCATCGATCACCTTCTCGAGCGGCCCGAATACGCGCAGCTCTGGGCCGCGGTCATGGCCGACTTGTTCCAGGTGGGCTGGGGGACCGGACTCAAGGGCGGCTATCAGTTGTTCCAATGGCTCCGCGGTTCCTTGGCCGAGAACAAGCCTTACGATCGCCTTGTTCGAGAACTTCTCATGGGAAGCGGCCCGTTCGTCTACACGCCGACGCCCAATTTCTTCGTGGGCTTGATGCAGGGTCCGGAAGGAATGGCGACCCAGTTCAGCCAGGCTGTCCTTGGCGTCAGGCTGGAGTGCGCCAAATGCCACGACCACCCTTTCGAACGTTGGTCTCGGGATGACTACTTCGGCTTGGCGGCGTTTTTCTCTCGACTGGAAAGGAAAGAGGAGCCCTACGGCCGCTTCGAGCACACCGTCGCGGTCCGTCCCGATCACAAACCCGTCTATGACTACCTCAACAACAAGGAGTTGAAACATCCCGAGACGGGCGAATACGTCCGCGCGAAGTTTCTCGGGGGCGGCTATGCGGAGGATGGTCCGGGAGAGGACCCGCGCCCCAAGCTGGCGGAGTGGTTGAGCCGTGCGGACAACCCGTATTTCGCTCGGGCCATCGTGAACCGCATTTGGAAGCACTACATGGGAAGAGGCCTCGTCGAAGGCGTGGATGACTTCCGCATTACGAACCCGCCTTCGAATGAGGCGTTGTTGGGCGCCCTGGCCGGTTACTTCATCGAAGGACAATTCGATCTGAAACACCTCATGCGGCTCATCCTGAAGTCGCGGGCGTACCAGCTCTCGGCCGTGCCGAACGAAACCAATCGTGACGATACGATCAACTATTCTCGTTTCTATCTCAAGCGCCTGATGTCGGAGGTGCTCTTTGATGCGATGGGCCAGGTCGCCGGCAAACGCCTGAAGATCCCCGGGAGCCCGCCTGGAGAGAGGGCGATCTCGGTCGCCGTGGGTTCGGGGAACTACTTCATGAAGACGTTCGGCAAGTCCGAGTTTCGCGATGTCATTTGTGAACGCGACCACCAGCCGACGGTCACCCAGGCCATGCAGTTGATCAGCGGGGAAACGGTTCACGAGTTGCTGACCTCACCCGGCAACCTGATCGATAAGCTGTTGGAACGAAAAGAGTTGTCGGAAGAGGAACGCCTCAGGACCATCTATCTCAGCGCCTATGCCCGGCCTCCGTCAAGCGTTGAGCAGACTACGATCCTCGCTCTGCTGCGCGATGCGGACGTGGACCAGAGGAAGGCCGTGTATCAGGATGTTCTTTGGGCGATCTTCAACTCGAAGGAGTTCGCTTACGTCCACTGAGAAAGGTCACTTATGGCTTTCCATTCATTCAGTCGCCGATCTTTCCTGAGTGTAGGTGCGCTGACGCTGTTCGGTCGGTTCAGACTGGGCGAGGCCCTCGCCTTGCGCGCCGCGGCGCCGGGAGGCTCTCCCAAGCCCGAAGATCTCTCGATCATCCTGCTCTGGCTGGCCGGCGGCCTTAGCCAATTCGAGAGTTGGGACCCGAAGCCCGCTGCGAAGGAAGGCTATCGCAGCAAGTTCGGGGCCATCCCCACCAACGTCTCGGGCATCCAGGTCGGCGAGCTTCTCCCGCTCAGCGCCAGGCATGCGGACAAGTACACCATCATCCGCTCGATGACCAGCCAGGACGCCGTGCACGAGTCGGCTCAGGCGTTCATGCTCAGCGGCCACGCGCCGCGTTCCACTTTGCAGTTCCCTTCTTATGGCTCGGTCATTGCCAAGGAGCTACCGCCCCGCAACGAGCTGCCTCCCTACATCCTTACCGGCGGACCGGTCAGGAAATGGGAGCAAGCAGCTTTCCTGGGCCCGAAATACAATCCGTTCCTGGCCGACAATCCGAACAAGGAAAACTACAAGGTACGTGACTTGGATCTTCCCCTGGGCGTGGACTGGGCACGCGTGGATCGACGAAACTCTCTGCTTCGATTGGCGGACCGGCAATTCCGCCGCATGGATACGCTGGGAATCGTCGATGCCATGGATACGCATCATCAGACCGCTCTGACGCTCATCCGTTCCGAGAGAGCAAAACGCGCATTCAAGATCGAATCGGAACCTGAAAAGCTGCGGGAGAAGTATGGCCGCACGTCATTGGGCCAGGGTTGTCTTTTGGCCAGGCGGCTGGTCGAAGAAGGCGTGCGGTTTGTCAGTGTGCGCAGCGGCGGGTGGGACCATCACTTCAATCTGTTCAACGATATCTCCACCAAAAAACTGCCCGAGCTGGATCGCGCCTTTGCCGCTTTGCTGGAAGACCTCAACGACCGGGGCATGCTCGGAACGACGATGGTCATCGTCGGCACCGAGTTCGGGCGCACTCCGGAGATCAACGTCAACGATGGTCGAGACCACTGGCCTGCCGCTTTCTCTCTCGTCACGGCTGGCGGCGGTGTCGAGGGGGGAAGGACGCTCGGCGCGACCGACCAGAATTGCTGGGAGGTCATCGAGCGGCCAATCCACGTTCCCGATTTCATCGCCACCATCTACGCCAAGCTGGGCATTGATTATCACCAGATGTACCAGAGCAACGTCGGACGCCCCGTTCGGGTGATTGACGAGCCCTTTGAAGCTGTTCAAGAACTGCTCACTTGATCCGCCAACTCCTGCGTGCACATTCGCGGTCCTGGGAGCGCGGACATCCTTGCCTGCATTTCTCACCACGTGGCGAGGCGAAGTGGGTGAGAGGGCCGTCAGGACGAGGCGCGAGTCGGGCGGAGGAAAAAGGCGCGCGCAGGCGTACTTGAACAGTACGTTGAGCACGGCAAGCAAGCGCAACGAAGTCCTGGCGATCGTATCGCGTGCTTCGACCGTCGGGTAGTGAGAAATACAAGTTAGCCTGCATTTCTCACCACGCGGCGAGGCGAAGTGCGTGAGAGGGCCGTCAGGACGAGACGCGAGCCGCTTGGCGCGCGCAGGCGTACTTGACAGTACGTTGAGCACGGCAAGCAAGCGCAACGAAGTCCTGGCGGTCGTATCGTGTGCTTCGACCGTCGGGTGGTGAGAAATGTAGGTTAGCCACCGCCACAAGCGACGGCGACAGCAAGAGCTTGGCACACGTCGTTCATTTTCTCCGGACCAACCGTACCGACGAAATTCTTCAAGCGAGCCTTCTCGACCGTCTGGACGTGGTCCAGGTTCACGGCCGAATCCTTCTTCAACCCTTCATCCACTCCTACGACCACTTCACTGGGCGCTCCGCGAATCACGGATGTGACCGGCGCCACCATCACGGTGTGCAGTAGCTCGATCACTTCAGGCCGCGTTAGCACAAGGACCGGGCGGCGCTTATCCGGACGGGAAAACGAGAACAGCCATATGTCTCCGCGTCTTATTCGTTCATCCATGCGGCTTCATCCTCCCACCCTTTGAATTCGTCTCCGAGGGCGTCATGGGCGCCGTATGCCTTCCGATACTGGCGTGCAATCTCGACCCGGCGTTGACGAGCCAGATACTCGGCTGTGGCTCGGCGAAGTACCGCGGACCGCCCAAGCTGCCGGACTTCTTCGGCCTTGTCGAGTCTGGTCAATAACTCTTCATCCATCGTAATCTGTATGGTTTTCATAGCTATATTATATGTGGGTCCCGGCGATGCGCCGGTAGCGGACCGGCTAGACTGCATTTCTCACCACGCGGCGAGGCGAAGTGCGTGAGAGGGCCGTCAGGACGAGGCGCGAGTCGGGCGGAGGAAAAAGGCGCACGCAGGCGTACTTGAACAGTACGTTGAGCACGGCAAGCAAGCGCAACGAAGTCCTGAGGGTCGTATCGTGTGCTTCGACCGTCGGGTGGTGAGAAATGCAGGTTAGTAACTCAGCAGGATCAAGTCGTGCGGGAAACCGATCGTTGGAGCACAAGGCAAGCCATTCAAGCAAGCCGGAAACCGACACCTGCGAGATAAACAACCGGCTTTCCTGTCGTGTCGAAAACGAACGCCAGGCGGAGAGCAATCGGACTCAGAGAATCGGCTCCGTCCAGTTCTCGATGACGCCTTTGAGGTGAGTCATGAACTGATCGGCGACCGCACCGTCGATGACTCGATGGTCAAAGCTCAGAGTGGCGTAGCAGATCGAGCGGATGCCAATGGCGTCGCCCACCGCCACAGGTGCTTTGTGGATCGCGCCGAGCCCGAGGATAGCGGACTGCGGCTGATTGATCGCCGGCGTCGCGAATAAGCTGCCGTAGCTTCCGTAGTTCGTGATCGAGAACGTGCCTTGGGTCACTTCGTCGGGCTTGAGTTGCTTGTTTCGGGCGCGGTTGGCAAGATCATTCACGATCTTCTGCAGCCCGAGAATGCTTTTTTCGTCGACAGCCGGGATCACCGGGACGATCAGTCCTGCCGTGAGCGCAACGGCCATCCCGATGTTGATGTCCTTGTGGGTGACAACCTGGTCGCCATCGAGCGAGACGTTGATTGCGGGGTGTTCTTTAAGCGCTGTGGCCGATGCTCTCAGGAAAAACGGCATGAAGGTGAGCTTCGTGTCGTTCTGCTCGAGGAACTTGTGCTTGGCTTCGTCACGCGCCTTCACGATCACGGAACAGTCGATCTGATGAACCGTCGCCACGTGCGGCGCCAGTCGCATGCTGAGCGACATGTGCTCGGCGATCGTTCGCCGCATCGTCGAGAGCGGTTCGACGGTGTAGCTGCCGAAGCGGGCCGCCGGAGCGGGCCGGAAGGTGCCCAACGCCTCTTCCGAAACGGGAGCGGAAGCAGGAACCTCCGCTGCGCTTGCGCGCGCCTTCAGGTAGGCCTCGATGTCCTTCTTTGAAATGCGGCCGCCTTGGCCGGTTCCGGTGACTTGGCTCAGGTCGATGTCGTGCTCTTTGGCCAGCCGGCGCACCAGCGGAGATGAACGAATCCGCTGATCGCCGTCGGGTTTGCCATTGACAACCGCCGCAGAGGCTTGGGTTGCTGCGGGCGATGCGGCTGGTTCTTGCCTGGAAGGTTCGGCAGGCGCCTCCTCTTTATTGCCGTCCGAACCATCACCGATCCTCGCAACGAGGGTGTTGATTTCCACGGTCTCGCCTTCTTGCACGAAGATCTCCTGGAGTACGCCGGCGACAGGTGCGGGCACCTCGGAATCGACCTTGTCGGTGGAGATCTCGAACAAAGGTTCGTCTCGCTCGACCTTGTCGCCGATTCGCTTCATCCATTTTGTGATCGTGCCTTCGACGATGCTTTCGCCCATCTGGGGCATTACGACGTCGCTCATGAGTTCCTCTTATGGCTCAATAGCCTCCGTCCGGCGGGGGTGGTGCCCCCAGCCATCACAGTTCCCGCATGGTTCGTTCGAAGACCGCCCCGAAGTTTCTCACCAGAGCGCGCTTGACGTCCTCTTGCGGCGGCGGCGATCCGAGCAGGCGCTCCATCGACGTGACAGGCCTCGTCAGTCCGCAGGGAACGATATAGCCGAAATAGCTCAAGTCCGTCGATACGTTGAGCGCAAAACCGTGTGAGGTCACCCAACGGCTGATGTGGACTCCGATGGCGCCCAGCTTGGCGGGACCGGCCCAAATACCGGTGGCCCCCGGCACGCGGCCCGCCGAGATGCCGAATTCGGCCATCGTGTCGACCATGACTTGCTCCAGTGCTCTGACGAATGCAAGCACGTCTCGCTTCCAGTCTCTCAAGTCCAGTATGGGGTAGCCGACAATCTGCCCGGGACCATGATAGGTGACATCCCCGCCGCGATCGGTCTCCCAATAATCGATGCCTTTCTTCTCGAAGACCTCACGCGGGACGAGGACGTTCTTTTCCTTCGCGTTACGCCCCATGCTGACCACGTGCGGATGCTCGACGAACAAGAGACGATCAGGAATATCGCCGGCCTTGCGCCGCCTGACAATCTCCCGCTGCAACTCCCAGGCGCGCCCGTACGAGACACGTCCGAGGTCCTGGTATTCACAGATACGCTCCGTCACGCCCGGCCGGGCCTGTTTGTCCACTTCAGCTAGCGTCGAAACCGTCATGAAAGACTCAGACGTTGATCGCCAGCCCGGCTACGCTGTTGAATCCTTCCTGTACTGCCTCGGCCAGCGTGGGATGTGCGTGGATCGTGGTCATGATCGACCCTACCGTCGCTTCGCTTGACATCGCTAGTACGGCTTCATTGATCAATTCCGTCGCGGAAGGACCGATGATGTGCACACCGAGAATCTCGCCGTATGTTTCCTCGGCAACAACCTTCACAAAGCCGCCGTGCGAGCCGAGGATGGATGCCTTGCTGTTGCCCGCAAAGGGGAACTTGCCGGCCTTGACGTTATGCCCCAGTTCACGGGCCTGGGCTTCGGTGAGTCCGACGCTGCCGATCTGCGGCTCGCAGTAAGTCGCCGAGGGGCTCTGCAGGTAGTTGATCGGATCAACATCTTTGCCGGCGATACGGCCCACGGCGACAAGGCCTTCCATCATGGCTACGTGGGCGAGTTGCGGCGTGTCAGCGACGATGTCACCGATGGCGTAGACGCCGGGCTCGGCGGTTCGCATCCATTCATCGGTAATCACAAAATCGCGGTCCATCTTGATCTTGGTGTTTTCGATGCCGACGTTGTCCGTATTGGGCTTGCGGCCGATGGCCACGAGCAGCTTCTGAGCGGAAAGCTCTTTCTGTTCCCCTTTCGAGTCGGTGTATTCCAGATCCACGCCGCTGCGAGCGTTCTTGACCTTGTTTACCTTCGCACCCACTTCCAGTCGGATGCCCTTTTTTTTGAAGGCGCGGGCCAGTTCCTTGGCAACCTCCTCGTCCTCGATCGGGACCAGGCGAGGGAGCATCTCGAGGATGGTCACTTCCGTACCAAAGCTCCGGAAGATGGAGGCGAACTCGACCCCGACCGCGCCCGCGCCGATGATGGCCAGCGATGGGGGAACATCCTCGAGGTCAAGGATCTCGATATTGGTGAGGATGCGGTTGGAATCCGCATCGAGGCCCCGCAGCATCCGCGCCTCTGAGCCCGACGCCAGAATGATGTTCTTCGCGCTCAGCGTGCGGCGATGGCCACCGTCGCTTACTTCGACTTTGCCGCCGCCGAGAAGCCGTCCATAACCCCGAATGCTCTCGACCTTGTTCTTTTTGAAAAGGAACTCGACGCCCTTGGCGTGCTGGATCACGACCTCCGTCTTGCGCTGGTTGATCGTCTTGAAATCGAGTTCGATGCCGGTGTGTTTGATGCCCCACTGTTCGCCGTTGAGGGCGTGTTCGTAAAGTTCGGCGTAGTGCAGGAGCGCTTTCGTCGGAATGCAGCCAACATGCAGGCAAGTGCCGCCGAGCATCTTGTCCTTCTCGATGACTCCCACGTTGAGGCCGTATTGGCCGGCCCGAATCGCGGCCACATAGCCTCCGGGACCGCTGCCAATCACAAGAAGGTCGTATTCCATGTATGGGAGAGCCATCAGTTTATCAGAGGGCCTGTTCCCTCCCATCCTTCCCTGAGCTTTCGATCCGCCAAGCCGCCACCATGCCCAACGGGAAAAAGCGGGGACATGCCGCGGCCCGGTAGGGCGGGCCAATACCGGGATATCCGGTTCTTCAGCACCGGGAGTATCGAGACCGGCGGACATATCGCCCTGGAAAAGCAGGAACAACGAAACCGGTCCTCGCCGCCCAAAATCGTTTGGGTGCCAGCAACTCAGCCCTTGAGCTTTATCACGAAACACGAGTCACGAAGCACGGCCGTAACGCAAGCTGCCTTGGAGCAACGGCCGTACCCCCTGCTTGGGTTTTGGGGCCACGAATCACGAGACACGAAACACGAATCACGGCTTTCCCGGCCGTTCGGTTCGCTGTAGTTCCGCAACGATAGCACCGCCGGGAACTGCTGCCCGGACCGCCTAACCCTCTGCAAAATCAATGCTTTCCAGCCCTCTGCTTCTTATTTTTTATTGCAAGCTGTTGCGCACAAGTGCACAGAGGGGGTACGGGGAAGTGCACAGGTCTGCATCCCATCCACCGTTCTCGGTCGGCCTCAAGACAAACGCCCTTCGCCGCAGCTCCCGTCGTCCTCCGGGCTTGTTCCGCTGCTGCGAATGCAATATGAAACCATGCTGAGAAAAGGGAACGTTCTATAGTGCGTCGACACACTGTTGCCCTCCGATTGCACGAACAGGCGTGTTGCGGTATGCTGAACGGCAGTGGACCTCGTTCTGGGGTCTTCTTTCCCTCCATTCTCTTCCGTGCAGTTCCGGCGGATTTTCGTCCATGACGATTGCTGAACTCAAAGAGAAGAACATCACCGGACTCACCCAGGTAGCCCGCGCGTTGGAGATTCCCGGCGTCAGCGGCTTGCGCAAGCAGGAGTTGATCTTTGCGATTCTTCAAGCACAAGCCGAGAAGGAGGGATTGATCTTCGCAGAGGGCGTTCTCGAGACCTTGCCCGAGGGTTTCGGCTTCCTCCGGTCGCCCGACTACAACTACCTGCCGGGACCGGATGACATCTATGTCTCGCCTACGCAGATCCGCCGGTTCGATTTGCGCACGGGCGATACGATCTCCGGCCAGGTGCGCTCGCCGAAAGACGGTGAGAATTATTTCGCTCTGGTTCGTGTCGACGCAATCAGCTTCGAACCACCGGAAAAAGCGCGTCAAAAGGTTCTCTTCGATAATTTGACGCCGTATTACCCGACGCAGCACATGCGCCTGGAGACGGAAAAGAAGAAGCTCAGCGGCCGGGTAATGGACTTGATCACGCCGATCGGGAAGGGCCAGCGCGGCCTGATCGTGGCGCCGCCCCGAACCGGCAAGACGATGCTGCTGCAGGCGATCGCCAACTCGATCACGACGAACCATCCCGAGGTCGTTTTGATTGTTCTGCTGATTGACGAGCGGCCCGAAGAAGTGACCGACATGCAGCGCTCGGTCAAGGGCGAGGTCGTCAGCTCGACATTTGATGAGCCGCACATTCGCCACGTTCAGGTCGCCGAAATGGTGATCGAGAAAGCGAAGCGGCTTGTCGAGCACAAGCGCGACGTAGTGATTTTGCTCGACTCGATTACGCGGCTGGCGCGCGCTTATAACAGCATCGTGCCGCCGTCGGGCAAAGTCCTGTCGGGAGGCGTCGATTCGAACGCATTGCAGAGGCCAAAGCGATTCTTTGGTGCGGCGCGCAACATCGAGGAGGGCGGTTCTCTCACGATCATCGCGACGGCGCTGGTTGATACCGGCAGCCGCATGGACGAAGTGATCTTCGAAGAGTTCAAGGGCACCGGCAATATGGAGCTGCACCTTGATCGCAAGCTCGTCGACAAACGCGTATTCCCGGCCATCGACATCAATCGCAGCGGCACGCGGAAGGAAGAACTGCTGCTGCCTCGGGATGACTTGGCGCGGGTTTGGGTGTTGCGAAAGGTGCTAAGTCCGTTGTCGGTGACGGAGGGAATGGAGTTGTTGCTCGACCGCATGGGCAAGACCCGGACGAACGCGGAGTTTCTGGCCGCGATGAATACCTGACAGCCCACGTTGAAAGTAACGTGGAAGGCGTGGTGGTCTTATGAAGCCACTCGGCGCAAGAGCGCAACGCATTGTTCTTCAACCGCCAGGCAACCTCTTCGGCCCCAGGAGAGAATAACGCTGCCTGCGTGACTTGCGCGACGGGCTTGCTAACTTCTAAAGAACGAAGTCGGAAGTCCTTACGCATCAGTTCTCGGGTAGGTAAGTGACCAAATCCCTTTCGGCGTCTTCCGAACATCCGGAAGCTACCGAACCAGGACCACCGGGAGTTCACAGCCGAGGATCGACTGCTGACGCTCCACTTGTCATGATGCCCGACTTCTGTAATCTTGGTTGCGCATGAAAGCACTGGAATGGACGCTCCGCATCGCTCTCTTCGGAGAGTTTCTCGGTCATGGCATCTTCGCTTATCGGGCCGTTCCCCATTTCCAGGAGCTCATGGCCGGATCGCTCGGGGTCTCGACTGAGACAGCGGCAAATATTCTCCCGATCATCGGCATCATCGACTTCGGGATTGCAATCCTGGCGCTAGTCTATCCGATGCGAGCGGTGCTGATCTATGCAACGCTCTGGGGATTGCTCACCGGCCTGTCACGGCCGATCTCGGGCAATGAGATCTGGGATTTCGTCGAGCGATGGCCGAATTGGGGTGTTCCCCTTGGGCTGTTGCTGGTGCGTGGCTGGCCGAAGCAACTCCGCGATTGGTTTCGTTAGAAACGTGGTTCCGCAGGTCGCTTGGTTAGCCTGCATTTCTCACCACGTGGCGAGGCGAAGTGAGTGAGAGGGCTGCCAGGACGAGGCGCGAGCCGCTTGGCGCGCACAGGCGTACTTGAACAGTACGTTGAGCACGGCAAGCAAACGCAACGAAGTCATGGCGGTCGTATCGTGTGCTTCGACCGTCGGGTGGTGAGAAATGCAGGCTAGGCGCGCGCCGGGCGGAGGAAAAAGGCGCGCGCAGGTGTACTTGAAAGTACATCGAGCACGCCAAGCAAGCGCAACGAAGTCATGGTGCTCGTATCGTGTGCTTCGACTGTCAGGTGGTGAGAAATGCAGGCTAGGAAGCGAAGTGGTAGATCCCGGCAGCAGTCTTGCCGAGAATCCACTTCTTATCCTCGGAAGTGAAGAAGGGAATGATGTCTTTCATGACCAGCAGCTCGTAGAAATTGGCGTAGAGCATCCGCTGCGGTCCGAAGCGGTCGTAGACCCTCCTCAAGTACGGCCACATATCGCGGAAGGGCATCTCCTCTTTCGAAGGATTGTGCAGCGACGTCCGGATGTAGACGTTCGGGAACTTCTCGAGGTCAAGAATCTGGTCGATGCCTTCTTCGTCCGGCCGCGTGATGTCGATCATGGCGAAGTGGTCGATGACGATTTTGACGCCGGGGAAGCGCTCGGCCATGTCCGCAACTTGCGAAATCTGATGAGGCGCCAGGAAGATGTTGAACATCGCGCCGAGTTCCTCGGCTTTCTTCCATAGCGGATAAACCGCCGGATCGTTCATCCAGACAACGTCCCGGTCGTAGATCGGACTGAGCCGGAGCCCGGAAAAGCCCTGCTCCTTGACGAGGCGTTCGAGCCTTGCGGGGTTCTCGGGATCGCCTGGGGAGTACAGGCGGTAGCCGACAAGCAGGCCGATCGCGGCGAATCGGTCCGGGTGCTGTTCGAGCATGTATGCGGGATAGGAATTGTCCGTCCCGTAGTAGCACACGTGACTGATAACGACCTTGTCGATCTTGTAGAGCTGCATTTGGGAGAGGATGTGCTCCATCGAATACTCACGCTCGGGCCGATTGTTCGGGCAGTTCGAGAGCCTCGAGTTGATCGGAAAGCGCTCGTCATGCAGAACCCAGGCGTGCTCGGCCGCGTTGATGATCGGGTCGGCCTCTTTGGCAGCGGCGTCTGAGGCCGCGAGTGCTCCGGCTGTGCTGAGTGCAAGGTATTCACGACGTGTCATGGCAGGGTCTCACGTACGAGTCTAGCAGTCCGTGGTAAAAGTCCCGTGGGAGGCGCGGCGGGCTCCTGTGGTCGCTCGGCGCGGAGTGAGGAGGATGGCGATCCGGGTGATCTCCTCCGACGAACGACAAAGCCGACGGCCGCAAACGTCCGTCGCCCGAAGGGTTACGCGCCGCTTCCGTTCGGCTGCACGGAGAGCTTGTCACTGCGTTACTGCAGCGGCCATGCGTTACGCAATCCGCCCCGGGGCGCGTAACGCCGCCTGCGTGACTTTTGCCACGGGCTGCTACGCGTTCACAGGTGCCCGAGGCTACTGCGAACCCGAACCGACGGCGCTGCCGAAGAGTTCCCGCAGCTTCTCTGAGCGGAACGCAAAGATCTTCTCCACATCCTTGGCGACGAAAAGACGGTTGACCAGCGAACCGCCAGGAACGGCGTAACTCACTCGGTCTTCGGCGAAAGTGCCGCCACGATCTTCGCGAAAGAGGTGCTCATGGTCCCAAAGCCGATAGGGACCGCGAATCTGCTTGTCAACGAAACGGCGTGGTGGTTCCCAAGCCGCGATTTCACTCCGCCACCGGATCGGCAAGCCTCGGACTCGCAGTCGGTAATCGATCGTGACTCCAACGGCCAAGTCGATCGGACGAGGCGTGAGAACTTCGAACCGCAGCCAGGGTGGCGTCAGGATTTCGAGATTGTGAGCGTCTGAGAAAAAAGCAAAGACCTCTTCGAGAGGCCTTGGCAGCCACACCGAGCTATTGTGCTCGAAGATCGTCATTCATCGCCTGGCCTGCATGTCTCACCACGCGGCGAGGCGAAGTGCGTGAGAGGGCCGTCAGGACGAGGCGCGAGCCGCTTGGCGCGCGCAGGCGTACTCGACAGTACGTCGAGCACGGCAAGCTAGCGCAACGAAGTCATGGCGGTCGTATCGCGTGCTTCGGCCGTCGGGTGGTGAGATATGCAGGCCAGCATCTCTTCGGCATATAGGGCTCCGGTGGGAGTGTCCTCATGTTTGAAGAAGAGATACACGTCTTTTCCGTCGTCCTTTATTTCTTCCACTTTGGCGGCGACTTTCCGGCGGTCTTCCGGAGTATATTCGGTTTTTCGAAGGCGGAAGTACACGAAGTCAGCAGTACGGACTTCGGGCGTCTCGAGTTTGTCGGATTCGGCGAGGCAGACGGTCACGTTGTGCTTGTGCAAGAGGTCGTACACGTCATCGTCGAACCAGGATTCGTGCCGGAACTCCATCGCGTAGCGCATGTCGCCGGGAAGATCGCCCAGAAATGTTTCCAGGCGCTCGGTATCACACTTCAAGTTGGGCGGGAGTTGGAAGAGGACGACTCCGAGACGCCCGGTTTCGTGGAGCGCGTCAATCGAACGAAGGAACAACAAGGTCGGCTCCTTGACGTTTTTGAGGCGCTTGAAGTGCGTGATGCGCTGGTGGGCCTTGATGCAGAAGCGGAAGTTTTCACTCGTGCTGTTGATCCAGTTCTCCAAGGTGCTCTCGGCCGGGGTGCGGTGGAAGGTGTAGTTGATTTCAACGGCGTTGAGGCGGGTGGAGTAGTGCTGCAAAAACTTCCTGGAAGCGAGTTTTTGAGGGTAGAATTCAGGCTTCCAGTTCGGGTAAGAGTATCCGGAAGTGCCGGCGAAGAGTTCGGCCATAGTGGATCGAGTCGGACTTGCCAACGAGTATACCCGCTGGCCGGGCTTTGACCAGCCTGCATTTCTCACCACGCGGCGAGACGAAGTGCGTGAGAGGGGCGTCAGGACGAGGCGCGAGTCGCTTGGCGCGCGCAGGCGTACTTGAACAGTACGTTGAGCACGGCAAGCAAGCGCAACGAAGTCCTGGCGGTCGTATCGCGTGCTTCGACCGTCGGGTGGTGAGAAATGCAGGCTAGGCGCAAGCCGCTTGACGCGCGCAGGCGTACTTGAACAGTACGTTGAGCACGTCGAGCAAGTGCAACGAAGTCATGGCGGTCGTATCGCGTGCTTCGGCCGCGGGTGGTGAGAAATGCAGGCTAGGATGCCGGGAATCCGGAGGAGCGAACCATGACGGAAGTTGGTGTCGAGAAGTTCGACCGTGACTACCCGGAAGGGCCGGCGGTGCGTGGGTTTCTCCATGCAGCGGATGGCGGCTCGGCCCTGGTGCTGACTCACGGCGCGGGCGGCAACGCGGATTCCCGCCTGCTGGTTGCCTTGGCGGAGGCTTTCGCCGAGAGCGGTGTTTCCGTCTTGCGAAGCAACATGCCGTTCCGTCAGAAACGGCTGAAAGGGCCACCGAATCCCGGAAGAACAGCCCAGGACCGCGAGGGACTGCGTCGGGCGGTCGATTGCATGCGTGAACGTGCTGCGGAGGTGTATCTCGGAGGACAGTCGTACGGAGGCCGGCAAGCAACCATGTTGGCATCCGAAGATGAGAGCGTAGCGGACGCTCTGTTGCTGATCTCCTATCCGCTGCATCCGCCGGGTAGGCCGGAAAGGTCACGGACAGATCATTTCGACGAGCTGCGAACACCGTCGCTTTTCGTCCATGGCTCGAAGGATCCGTTCGGGACGCTGGAGGAAATGCGAGTGGCTCTGAAGCGTGTCTCAGGCCGCAACCGGCTCCTTGAAATCGACAACGGAGGCCATGGCTTGGTCCGTGGCAACGCAGAGGTGCTTTATCAGGAAGTAGCCGCTCGAATCGTCACCGTGTTCAGCGAATTGATTCAGTGCGCAAAATGATTCTCTCGGGGTTTCCTGTCTTCCTCGAGCAGACGTGGCGAGGCCTTCGGCAATCTTGTTTGCCGTGTCTGTCCGATTCCGTTGACGCAACACTTGTTGAGCATGTCCCGGTCAATCGGTAGGTAGCATCGGTTCGTTGTGCTGGCTTCCACGCTCCTGAGCGTACGCCATGGGCACGATCTCCGTTAGAATGCTTTGCCATGAGGAAATGGATCTTGTGCTTCGCCGTGCTCGCGACGGCGCCGGTTGCGGCGCAAACCGATCGCGCAGCCATCCGCGGTTTCACATCCGACAGCGCCAAGGCGCAGCGTGAGATGGAAGCGAAGATGGCCTCTATCCCTCGGGCGGCCAATGTGCGTGAGTACATCCGAGTGATGTCGGAGGAGCCACACCACACCGGCAGCAAGGCGGGTCTGGAAGTGGCGCAGTATGTCCTCGACAAGTTCAGGACATGGGGTCTGGACGCGGAGTTCCACAAGTTTGAAGCACTGATGCCGACGCCTCGTGAACGGCATCTCGAGTTGCTCGCTCCGGAAAGCTACGTCGCCAAACTCGAGGAACCGGCGCTTCCCGAAGACAAGGATTCCTCCGATGAAGGCCAACTGCCTTCCTTCAATGCGTACTCGCCCGACGGCGATGTCACCGGACAAATTGTTTACGTCAACTACGGCATGCCCGCCGACTACGAGGTGCTTGACGAATTGGGCATCGACGTCAACGGCAAGATCGTGCTGGCTCGATACTTCGGAGGCTGGCGCGGCATCAAGCCGAAGGTGGCCGCCGAACACGGTGCGATTGGCTGCATCATCTATTCCGATCCGCGTGACGACGGTTATTTTCACGGCGACGCCTATCCTGACGGACCATATCGCTCGAAATGGAGCGTCCAAAGTGGCAGCACGATGGACATGCCGATCCATCCCGGTGATCCCCTCACGCCCGGCTGGGGCGCCGAGCCCGGCGGTAAGCGGCTCGAGATTTCCGAGTCGAAGACGTTGCCTAAGATCCCTGTGCTGCCGATTTCCTATGGCGACGCGCTGCCGATTCTGCGCAACTTGGGTGGTCCCGTAGCTCCGGAGAACTGGCGTGGGGCATTGCCTCTGACGTACCACGTCGGGCCGGGACCGGCGAAGGTGCGTCTCAAGGTGAGCTTCAATTGGACCATCCCCACCGGCTACAACGTGATCGCCAGGATTCCCGGCAGCAACGATCCGGATGAATGGATCATCTACGGTAACCATCACGACGGTTGGGCCAACGGCGCCATGGACCCCATCAGTGGAAACGCGGCGCTGATGGAAACCGCGCGAACCCTCGCCGAGATGGTGAAGCAGGGCTGGCAGCCGAAGCGAACGATCGTCTTTGCCAGTTGGGACGCCGAGGAGTGGGGTCTGATCGGTTCAACCGAGTGGGGCGAGAAGTACAGGGATGAAATCCGCGGCAAGACCGTCGCCTACTTCAACACGGACAGCAATCGCGCCGGCGTTCTGGGCTTCGCCGGATCGCACACTCTGGAGCGATTCCTCAACGAAGTCGCGCACTCGATTACCGACCCGAACTCGGGCCAAAGCCTTTGGACGGTGATGAAGGAGAAAGCCGTCAAACAGGCGGGCGACGATGATGCCAAGAAAAAAGAACTCGACTCGCGCCGCGATTTGCGCATCGGGGCACTGGGCTCCGGGTCGGACTACACTGTTTTTCTCGATCACCTGACCGTCGCATCCGTGAACACGGCTTTCCGTGTGCCGGTTTTCGGCGTTTACCATTCCATCTATGACTCGTTCGACTGGTACCGGCGCTTCGGCGACCCGCAATTCTCCTACGGGCGCGCCCTCGCGCAGGTGCATGCCGTGGCCTTGTCGCGCATGGCTAACGCCGAGGTGCTCCCCTTCGAGTTCACCAATCTCGCGGACACCATTGGTGTGTATCTCGATGAATTGGATGCGCTGCTGATCAACAAGCGCAAGAAGGACGCCTCGATTTCGCTTGACCTCAAGCCTCTGCGAGACGGCCTCGTCGCGCTCGGCAAGGCCTCCCAGACCTACGAGAAAACCTTGGCGCAGGCGCTCGGCGGGTCCGGCCCGACCGGCGATGTATCCAGAGCGAACGCCGCCCTCCGTCAGGTCGAACAGGCGATGCGTCTGGAAGGTGGCCTTCCCGGACAGCGCGAATGGTTCAAGCACGCCCTCTACGCGCCGGGCTTCTACACCGGATACGGCGTAAAGACAATCCCCGGCGTGCGCGAGGCGATCGAGCAAGACGACTGGACGACGGCAAACGAGCAGGTCGGTGTCGTGCGGGGCGTCTTCGACAGGGTGGCGGCCCGAATCCGTGACGCCGAGGCCGCCCTGCGCCAAGCCAGATAGCTCGCCGATAGTGACCGCCAAGCGCTGCGAAGGAAAAGCGAAGTCATGGCGGTCTTTATGCTTCACTGGGCCGTCAGAGATTTCTTCTTGGAGTGAACCAAGCCCCCGCTCATGGTTTTCACGAAACACGAGACACGAAACACGAATCACGGCCTTTTTGTCGCCTGCTTCGACCGTCGGGTGGTGAGAAATGCAGGCTAGCCTCGGTCAGAGACCCATCGCATGAAGTACTGGCTCGGACTGGACGTCGGCACCGGAGGATCTCGCGCTCTCCTCGTTGACGAGAACGGCCGTGTCGCGGGCGGAGTCACCGCGCCGCACGATGAGATGCAGATGCCCAAGCCCCTCTGGGCCGAACAGCGCCCCGAGGACTGGTGGCGGGCCGCGCGGCAGGCGATCCGAGGCGTGTTGCGAAAAACCGACGTCGCCTCTGACGATGTCGAGGCCATCGGCCTGTCCGGCCAGATGCACGGGCTCATCCTGCTGGACGAAAACCACGACGTTCTGCGCCCGGCGATCATCTGGTGCGATCAGCGCTGCCAGCATCAAGTCGACTGGATCAACTCAACCGCTGGGACAGACATGGTCCTCGAACAGACCGCCAACCCCGTTCTCACCGGGTTTACGGCGCCCAAGCTCATCTGGGTCAGAGACCACGATCCGTCGAGCTACGAGCGGGTCCGGCACGTCCTGCTCCCAAAGGACTACATCCGTTTCCGCCTTACGGGCGAATTCGCCGGCGATGTCTCCGATGCCTCCGGCACAGCTTTGTTCGATGTCGTACATCGGCGTTGGGCTGACCCGCTGATCGAGAAACTCGGGATCGACCGCTCCATTCTGCCCCGGGTTGTCGAGTCCCAGGAAGTAACAGGGACCGTCAGTGAAATCGTATCGGAGCATACCGGCTTGCGTGCGGGGACCCCGGTTGTTGGAGGCGCAGGCGACCAGGCCGCGAGCGCCGTCGGCAACGGGATTGTCGAGACCGGGCTCGTCTCGGCAACGATAGGCACTTCCGGCGTCATCTTCTCCCATCTTGATAAGGTCGCCTACGACCCTGCAGGACGAGTCCACACGTTTTGCCATGCCGTGCCCGGGAAATGGCACGTTATGGGGGTGACACAAGGAGCTGGACTGAGCTTGCAATGGTTCCGGAATCAACTTGGCCGGGACGCCGTTGTCGAAGCGGAACGCCGCGATGTCGATCCGTATGAGATTCTGGCCGAAGAGGCCGCGCAAGCCCCGGCTGGTTCGGAGGGGTTGCATTGGCTTCCTTATCTGATGGGCGAGCGCTCGCCGCACCTCGATGCGCATGCGCGAGGCGGTTGGGTCGGCCTTACGGCCAGACACACGCGCTCCCACTTGATTCGTTCCGTGATCGAAGGTGTTTCCTACAGCTTGAAGGACTGCCTTGACATCGTGGCGTCGCTCGGCGTAGGCGTGAAGATCGTGCGTGCTTCCGGAGGCGGAGCCCGCAGCGAATTGTGGCGGCGGATTCTCGCATCCGTCTTCGGCGTATCGATCGCGACGCTTGAAAGCCAGGAAGGGTCCGCCTACGGGGCTGCACTGCTGGGTATGGTGGGGAGTGGACGGTTCGGTTCCGTTTCGGAAGCCTGCCGCACAACCATCCAGGAATGTGAGCGCGTCGAACCGGACCCCGATTGGCAAAGCCGCTACGACGCGGACTATCCCATCTTCCAGCGACTCTACCCTGCTCTGAAGGATCGCTTCTCTGAAATGTCCGGCTAGCCTGCATTTCTCACCACGCGGCGAGGCGAAGTGCGTGAGAGGGCCGTCAGGACGAGGCGCGCGCCGCTTGGCGCGCACAGGCGTAGTTGCTGAATCGCCTCCTTCACCCCTCGAGTCACGAAACACGCCTTTCCGGTTCACCGGCCGTCAGACATTTCTTCTGGAGCGAACCAGTCCTCCGCCCATGGTTTTCACGAATCACGAGACACGAGTCACGAAACACGGCCTTTTATCGCGCGCTTCGACCGTCGGGTGCTGAGAAATGCAGGCTAGACGGGCGTAGCCGACGCCGGGGTCAGATCGATCCCGTAACGCTTCATTTCCTCTTCGTAGTAGCGCCGGAAGAGTACGATCCACTCCTCGCTGCCCTCGGGGATGTCACGCTTCTGGTTGCGGATCTTCTCCTGCGCGAGCTGATCAATGCTCTCTTCCTTGGTGAGAATGTCCCTCATCTCACGCAGAATCTGTAAGCGGATTTCATTCCACGGCTTCTTGACCCGCACCCCGGAGACGCGCGGCAGCTTGCCTGCAAGCTTGTGCGATAGCTCGATGATCTTGTCGCGGGAGATCTTCATACCCTCTTTCTCACCGCGTGGCTGGGCCG
The DNA here is from genome assembly GCA_965204095.1 of Bryobacterales bacterium. Lineage (GTDB taxonomy): Bacteria > Acidobacteriota > Terriglobia > Bryobacterales > UBA6623 > JAPPLB01. The sequence continues at coordinate 1,561,035 of OZ241991.1, forward strand.
AAACTGCCTTGCGCTCCGCCAGGATATTCCGCTTCACTTTCCAAAACATCTCCTGGTACGGAATGCGTTCCTGGCGTATATAGTCGGTGTACTGGTTTAGCAGTTCCCTTGCTTCGGCGTTGATCTCGTCTTCGAGACTAAGCTCATCGATGAGAACTTCCTCAAAAGCGTCTCGAACAGAGGCCTCGTTGGAAGTCTGGATGGACCCCTGGGAGAGCCGGCGTGCTACTTCCCGAGCCAGATAAGAAATGAATGTGCGTGGCAGTAACATCCTTCACGAGTGTCAGTTTATCGGTGGGGTCTGCAAGGTGTCAACGCAGTCGCCGTCGTAGAGATGGGTCGAGCCTGACTGCATTCAGCCGGGCGCCGCCACGACGGAGAAGTCCCATACACGGAGATCGACTTCGCCGGGAGTGTACTCAATCACAGCGTAGTCGCCAGTCTGTAAAGGCTCGACCGACCACACTTTGTAGACGTGAGGCGCAAGTTGTTGTCGAAAGATCTCAACGGCCTCGTGCGTCTCGAAAACTTCCTTCGATTCAGGAATTCTCTGGATGACCTGTACTTGGCGGCGCTTGCTTTTTGCTTTGAGCCGCAGGATCTGGAGGCGGGAGATCTTCTCGAGCCGCACGAAGAACATCGGCCTGTTATCCACGGCCGCGAAAGCCGAAGTCGGCCCTTCAACCTCGAGAATCATCTTGTCGGCCGTCGGTAGTGGAGAGAACACCCTCAACAGGGTTGCTGTCTCGCTGTTGTTTTCGATCAGTTCGGCCTGCTGGACCGGGACGATCTCGTTGCCTTTGAGGTAATAGACGCCATCCTCCAAGGGCACTCGATGCAACTCGGTGCGCGCCTTGCGCTCGGCTGCACGCAACGCTTGCTCCTGTTTCCGGCGGACTTGGCGTTCGGCTTCCTTGCGCTCTTGTTCCCTCTGCGTTCGCTCGAGGTCCACGAACTGAAGCGGAATTACCTCCCACCCGCTCCGTTCTACGCTGTAGTAACGGACACGGTCACCCTCGACGGCGTACTCGCTGACCAGAAGATCGCCGCCACCTTCCAGGTAGAGCTTGATCCGGGCGCCGGAAAGGGGCGCCAGCAACGCCAGAACGAGGATGAGAACCCGTAAAAGCATCGATCCGCAGCCGTCTGCGACCTTGCCCTTATGGTAGCGTGGAGCCGAATTGCCGTTGCGGGCTTATTCTTGCGCCCCATAGCGCAAGAAGGCATACTTGACATTACATTCGTCACGACAAGTAAGCGCAAAAAGATCACGGCGGCCTTATCGCGCGCTACGGATCATCAGCTACTGGGCAAGACAGGCTGAAAAAGACGGAGATGCTTTCGACTTGCGTCTGCTATCTGAGAGGAAAGGGCAACACCGAGTTCTAGCTCCCAAGTTCTTCAAGGGCCGCTTCCAGTTCACTACAGGCATGCAAGTCGCCCGAGCGCCTGGCCACCTCGATCCCCCTGCGGTAGGTTTCACCCGCCTGGGCCGAATGGCCCAGTCTTTCGAGCGCCTTGCCCGAGTGATAGTAGGCCGCCTGGTAGTCCGGGTTGATCGCCAGGATCTTGTTGAACTCATCGACCGCCTTCTCGTGATCGCCCTGCTTTACGTACTCTTGCGCAATGCCGTACCGCGAAAAGCAGTCATTGGGATTCGCTTCCACGAACTGTTTGAGGATTTCGATTCTGTTCGCCGCCATGAGGAATGACACGATTCCCGTTGTTGCGGGACGGGAAGATCACTACTATAACAGTCGTTCCGCTGGAGTTCGTCTCTTAGCAGCCAGCATGGCTTGCCCCTACTTCTCTCCCTCCGAATCTATTGCCGACAAGGTAGAGGGCTGCCGTATCAGGCCTCCGTTGGGCGCGCTTTACCTGGGGTATTGCCTGGCAAGAGGTGTTCCGGAACACCCCCCGGATGCTGCTACTCTCGACCGAGGCTGCAACTTCGGCTACGCCCGCTCCATTTGTAGAATCTTCCCGCAGCATGCCAAACCGGATGCGGTGCGTTTTTCAGTTGCCTGCGACGACGGTCGCCGCATATACATTCTTTTTTCGATCGAAGGCTCCCATAGGCCGCTGCGTCATGGCCGGCTCGAATTCGACCGCGAAGAGCAGTCCTGGAACGGCATCGCGCCGAACACGATACTCTACGATCAGGCGAAAGCCTACCTGAAGAGTTATTTCCGGTGGAAAAGCCGCAAAGCAGCGCTGGAAACTCCGCCGCCGGCATGATCCCACAAAGCGAAACCCATGCAAGGCAAACCCATACGAGAATCTCACTCCGAACTCTCCGAACTCGCGTTGCCCAATGACGCAAACGGTCTGAACACACTTCTCGGTGGAAAGATCATGCACTTGGTCGATATCGCGGGAGCGTTGTCCGCAGTTCGGCATTGCCGTTGCTTTTGTGTTACCGCTTCCTTCGACCAAATGGACTTTCTCAAGCCGGTCCACATCGGCAATCTGGTCGTACTGCGGGCATCGGTGAATCGAGCCTTCCGAACATCGATGGAAGTCGGCGTGAAGGTGTTCGCCGAGGACTTGCGTGCGGCCAGGAAGCGCCATGTGGCATCGGCCTATCTGACTTTCGTCGCCGTCGATGCGAACCATGAAACGGTTCCCGTTCCCCCCGCCATCCCCGAGACGGAGGAAGAAAAGAGGCGTTACGAAGAGGCCGGCGAGCGCCGCGCCCAGCGGCTTGCGAGGCGCCGGCGTTCTGGCCGAACGGGGCCGGATTCCCCGTCCGCCAACAAGCAACGATAGACCGAAGAATCGAGGTAGGGGCGGCCGAATGCGATTTAGCCTGCATTTCTCACCACGTGGCGAGACGAAGTGCGTGAGAGGGCCGTCAGGACGAGGCGCGAGCCGCTTGGCGCGCGCAGGCGTACTTGAACAGTACGTTGAGCACGGCAAGCAAGTGCAACGAAGTCCTGGCGGCCGTATGGCGTGCTTCGGCCGTCGGGTGGTGAGAAATGCAGGTTAGTGCCCTGCTTTCAGCTCTTCGACCACCCGGGATGCGCGGTAGACCTTGTCGATGGCTTCCATGATGCCTCGTGAGTCGACACTCACGGCACGCGCCTGCGTCTCCGAATAGAGAAAGCTGTTCGACAACGACTGTATGTTCCCGTCGAAGATAATGCCCACGACTTCAGCCCTCTGGTTCACCAGAGGACTGCCGGAGTTGCCCCCGGTAATGTCGTTCGTCGACACGAGGTTGTAAGGGGTCTTCGCGTCGATCTTGCCCCTTCGGGAAAGATAGCTCTGCGGCAGGATGTACGGATCTTCGCCCGTAGCCTTTTCGTACAGACCACCGAACTCCGTAAACGGAGCGATGGTCTTGCCGTTCTCCTCGTACGACTTGACGGCGCCGACTGCCAGCCGTAGCGTGAAGGTCGCGTCCGGATAGGCGTCAGTACCCAGCACAGCGAACCTCGCCTGCGAGATTCGAGAACCATGGGCGTTCTCGATCGCTTCCACTTCATCCTCGTAGCGCTTGCGCAGGCGGCGTGCGTCTTTGTCGATGCTCCGGACGAGAGCGATCATAGGATCATCCGACTTGCCCGCCTTCTTCGCCTGATCGGCGCCCAGCTCTTTTCGGAACTCGACATCTTTGAGCTTCGTGCCCTTGATGAGCCGTCGAGCGACTTCACCCGGAGAGCTGTCTCCGAGCACCTTCTTCACCATGGGATTCTCGTTCCCAAGTCGTTCGCGTAGCTCGGTCAGTGACCGCGTCAGCTTCACAATCTCGACGTCGTCGTAGATCGGTGCGGGCGAATAAATCTGTTGGTAGAGCGACTCGAGGCCGGCTTCCTGGTATTCCGGGAGTCGTTCCGTATTCGGCTCAGGCAGTTCTTGAGAAAGCCGAAATAGGTGGCGGGCGATCGAAAAATACTTCGAAAAAAAGCCCAGCGTGCCCGAAAGCCGGTATTCCTCATAGATCTCGCGTTTGATCTTTTGAGCCGTCGCGATCACATCCCAGGCGTCCCCGAATTGCTTTTGTTTCTCGGGGTCTCTCTCGACCGACTCGCGAAGCTTCTTTTCAGCCTTCGCTTTCGCCGTCATCAACGCGGCGGAATTCAGACCGCCTTGCATGCCGCTGTAGGCCTTGATGCTGTTGTCGAACCGGAACAGCTCATCGCGGGCAAGGCGCGCCGATTCTTCGTCTCTTTCACCAAACTCTCGCAGGTCCCTGGCCATACCGTGAAGCCAATCGAGCATCAGCGGGATCCGAAGCTCGCCTTCAAAGCGAAGCTGCGCCTCGGTCATCAGCCGGTTCGTTCTCCCGGGGTGTCCGGAAACGAAAACGACTTCATCGGCCGCTGCTCCCTTCTTGCTCCACCTCAGGTACGCCGGAGACCTGATCGGCCTTTCTTCCTCGTATACACGCAGAAACGCAACATCCATGCAATAGCGTGGATAGGTGAAATTATCGGGATCGCCGCCAAAGAAAGCCGCGTAGAATTCCGGTGCGAAAACGAGACGCACGTCGGTATAGCGTTGGTAGCGATAGAGATCGAAGATGCCGCCTGCATACAGCTTGACGACATCGCAGCGTAGCCCCGTCTCATCCTTGCAGGCCTTTTCGACTTCCGCGGTCGCGGCGCGTTGAGCTTCGAAGCGATCTTTCTCGGTCATCTCCGGAGTAACCTTCGAGTTGATGCGATCGGTAACGGTCTCGATGCTCATCAGAACGTTGATCTCGAGGTCGGGACACTTCATCTCGGCCGAAGCCGTCTCGGCATAGAATCCGTCCTGGACGTAGTCCTTCTCCTTCGAGCTGAGCTTCTTGATGCAATCCGACGCCACGTGATGGTTGGTCATCACCAAGCCGTTCGCGGAGACGAAGGACGCGGACCCGCCGTTGTTGAAGCGTACGGAGGCCTGCCGCAAGCGCTCGATGAACTCTGAGTCGATCGTTATGCCATGAACTTTCTCGATTTGTTCCAAAGGCACACGATTGAACGGCCACATCCCTTCGTCGGCCGCGGCCGGCAGGCCGGCCACACCAAGGGCGATCAAGGCGCTCGGTATGATTCTTGGCGCGTGTAACAGATGAGTCATAGTCAATACTCCCGTGATTCGAGGCAACACTTAGCGGCTGATTCCTCGCTTCGAGCTTCGCACAAACTCGATCAAATGCTCCGTGTGTTCGTTGAGCAAGTCCTTTCGGATGCGTTCCAAAGCGTCATGCAGAGGTAACGACGACCGGTAGAGAATCCGAAACGCGCGTTTGAGAAGCCGAATCTGTTCCGCGTCAAGGCCGGCGCGGCGCAGCCCGACAACGTTGACGCCCTTTGGCTCGACACGGAAACCGGCATAGAGAAAATACGGCGGCACATCCACGTTAACGCCAGAGTTGCCGGCAATCATCACCATGCTTCCGATGCGCGAATACTGCTGGATACCGACTCCTCCCGAAATGAACGCCCAGTCCTCGATCTCCACGTAACCCGCGATCAGTGTGCAACTGCAGATCACGTTATTTGAACCCACCTTGCAGTTATGCGCAATGTGCCCGGAAGTCATGATGTAGTTGCCGTCGCCGATCTCGGTGACGGATTCAGCCTCCGTGCCGCGGCTGATCGTGTAATGCTCTCGGATCGTATTGCCGTTCCCGATGCTCAAGTAGCTGCGCTTGCCCGTGAACGATTTGTCGAGAGGGTCGGTGCCCAATATCGTGCCCGCGGAAATCTTGTTGTCAGAGCCCAGGGTGGTCCAGCGTTTGACCACCACGTGCGGCTCGATCCGGGTGTTGGGGCCGATCACGACTTCATCTTCAATGATCACGAAATCGCCGATTTCGACGCCTGGACCAATCTCGGCTCCGGGATCGACTTTCGCCGTCGAAGCGACACGCGCCGAGGAGTGGATGGCCATGAATTCGTACGATAGACCGACTCTGAACGCGCGGCTGTCAGTGGCCCCAGATCTCGTTCATAATGACCGCGAGCCGAATCCCGCCCTTGGCAAGTTGTTCCTTCGCGACTTTCCAAGCCCTCCGGCTATAAGCATCATCGATGGTCTTGGGTCGCTCGGTGGGCAGCCCGTCGTAAACCGCTTCCAATGCCAACTGCCGTGACTCCCAGGTCCATTCCTTGAGATGCCCTCTGCTCCATCGCTTCTCGTCTTGCGGACGAATCTCGGACAGCAACTGGGCGGCGAATAGATCTTCGTCGCTGATGTGCTTGCCGAGCAGATCGGAGTCCCACAGCTTGTGCAGATTCGATTCTTCGCCGTGAAATACGATCGGGATGTCGTTGCCCCCTCGGTCATGGGCAAAACCTACATGCAGGGGTTGGTGCAGATCACCCATCAAGTGAATCAGGAACCGCAAGGCATCGAGCCGTTCTTCCTGCGCCTTGAGGCCTAGCCGAACGATGCCTAGAAACTCTCGAGCTTTCACCGTGATGCAGTCGGCATTGGGACAGTCTCTATCCAGATCGAGTTCGGTGGCGTCGGGAGGGATATTGATGTAACGCCACCGGGCGGTTTCCGGGCGCTCTTCCCGAATGTCGTCGGCCCAGTTCGCCAACGAAGCCAAGGTGCTTCCTTTTCCGGCAAGCAACTCGAGCCTTCTTCTCGTTTGCGAATTCAGTCGCTTCTCGGCGATCTGCGCCGTAATTCGGTGCCCCGCCGGACCCCAAGACCAAGCCGGTACGGCGCCGGCCAGGAGCAGAGTTGCCAGAAACGCGCATGCATTCCCGCACGCCGTCAGTCGAATCAACATACTTGTACGATACTAAGAATTCCGCCGCCTCGGAAAGCACGCGCGCCACGGGCGACCATGGGATGACCGCGAACGATATCGCGAAACAACTCGACGGCCGCATTCAGGGCGACCCGGACCGGCTCATTACCGGCGCAAACGATCTCAGCGCCGCCCGGCCGGACCAGATCGCGTTCGTAGCCGGCGAACAAGCTCTCTCTCTCTCCGTGAACTCTCAGGCCGGTTGCCTCCTGGTAGCCGAGGACAGCCCCCCGCTCGACGGGCGTACCCTGATCCGTGTCCCCAAACCACGCAAGGCCTTCGCTCGCGTTTTGCAAATCCTCCATCCACCAGCCCGGCCGGTCCCCGGCATTCATCCAACCGCCGTCATTGCTTCCTCGGCCAAGCTGGGCGAAAGTGTTTCCATTGGTGCTCATGTGAGCATCGCGGACGAAGTGCGGATCGGTGACAACACTGTCGTCGAAGCAGGCGTTTCAATCGGAAACCGTTCTGTCATCGGAGCCGATTGCCGGATCTATCCACGCGTCATCATCTACCACGAAGTCACCATCGGCAACCGCGTGATCCTGCACGCCGGTTGCGTGCTCGGCGCTGACGGTTTCGGCTTTGAGCTTGACGACGAGGGCCATGAGAAGTTTCCACAGTTGGGTACGGTCCGCATCGGCAGCGACGTCGAGATCGGCGCAAATAGCTGTGTCGACCGCGCCGCCCTGGCCGCTACCGAAATCGGCGACGGCGCGAAAATCGACAACATGGTTCACATCGGCCACAATTGTACGATTGGCAAGCACGTCGTGATCGCTGCACAAACAGGGCTATCCGGAGGAGTCGTCGTCGGTGACCATGCCCTTCTCGGCGGTCAAATCGGCATCGGTGACAAAGCGCGCATCGAACCGCACGCCGTGCTCGGCTCGGGATGCGGCGTGCTTCCCCACAAGAACATCCCGGCCGGTGAACCGTACTGGGGCACTCCGGCTCGACCGCTTCGTGAATATCTCAAGGTCCTCGCTCACCTGAGCCGGCTCCCGAAGATGATGCGCGAGCTGCGCGAGTTCCGCGCACAGGCAGCGGAGCGTGAACCCGAATGAAGCTCGTTGTCATCGGAGGGCACAGCCGCAACATCGGAAAGACCTCGCTTGCGGCGCGCTTGATCTCGGAACTCCGTGATCGCAACTGGACCGCGCTCAAGATCACGCAGTTCGGGCACGGTGTGTGCTCCACCGATGGCGATCCCTGCGACTGTCAACCTGCCGACCTCGACCACCCCTACGCCATCACGCGGGAAGACAATGCCTGTGGTGAAACCGATACCGCACGCCTCCTGCGAGCGGGCGCGCGCGATGTCTATTGGGTGCGGACCCGCATCGGTGAGCTCTCGGCCGTAATCCCCGCGCTACGCAAGCTGCTCGAAGGCCGATCGCACGTTCTGATGGAATCCAACAGCATCCTCGATCACCTCAGACCGGACCTCTACCTGCCCGTCTTCGACTTCGCGGTCCCGGACTTCAAGTCCAGCTCGCGCTACTTCCTCAACCGAGCCGACGCGCTCGTCATTCGCGACCGTGCCGACTCGGCGCCGTCTTGGAGCGGCGTCGACCCCTTCCTGCCGGCGGACCGCCCGATATTCCTCGTCCGCCCGCCGGACTATTGCTCTCCGCCACTCGTCCAATTCGTTGCCCGGCGAATCTGAATGCCCGGAGCTTTCTCTCGCGTGGGGTGGGGCAATCCGCTCCCGGGAAAGCGCCTAGCCTGCATTTCTCACCACATGGCGAGGCGAAGTGCGTGAGAGGGCCGTCAGGACGAGGCGCGAGCCGCTTGGCGCGCGCAGGCGTACTTGAACAGTACGTTGAGCACGGCAAGCAAGCGCAACGAAGTCCTGGCGGTCGTATCGCGTGCTTCGACCGTCGGGTGGTGAGAAATGCAGGCTAAACTCGCCGCTACAATGACGGCAGTGGACGGAGTCATCATCCTCGACAAGCCCGCCGGCATCTCCTCTCATGACGCCGTCCAGAAGCTGCGCAAGATCACCGGCGTCAAGCGCATTGGCCATCTCGGCACCCTCGATCCCCTTGGCGCCGGAGTACTGCCCATGGTTCTCGGACGAGCGACGCGACTGGCGCGCTTCTTCCTGAACCACGACCGCGTCTATGAGGCAACCCTGCGATTTGGCTTCGCGACCGACACTTACGACCGCGAGGGTAAAGCGATTACCGAACCCATTGAAGTAAACCTTGAACCCGATGTCCTCGAACCGCTTCTCAACGAGTTCCGAGGCAAGTTCGAGCAGGCGCCGCCGCCTGTTTCGGCGAAGAAGGTCGACGGCGTCCCCGCCTACAAGCTCGCCCGCAGAAACAAGCCCGTCGAACTCGATCCTGTCGAGGTCGAAGTCTACGATCTCGCGCTGCTCAGCCTCGACGGACCGAGGGCGCATATTCGCGTGTGCTGCTCGGCGGGAACCTACATGCGCTCACTGGCCCATGATCTCGGCATCCGCCTCGGCCACGGAGCGCACGTCGAAAGCCTGCGGCGTACCGCCATGGGCGAGTTCACCATCGACCAGGCCCGTACCCTGGACGACCTTGCCGTTCTTCGGTCTGAAGATCGTCTCGAAGAAGCGCTGACAACCCCCGACCAACTTCTCCCTGAAATGCCGATCGAACGAGTCGACGACGTTACCGCCGCTCACATCGCTCATGGGCGCGACTTCAATGTCTCCGCCTTCGGCAACGGCAAAGGCTCCAAACGCATCAAGGCCGTCAACCGCGACGGCAAGCTGGTCGCCATCGCCGAAGCCAAAATGCCGCTCCTCTACCACCCCATCATCGTTTTCTGAATCCGGGTCCTGATTCTTCCGGCTGCTTCGAACCCGGCTCGTCCGGGTCAGGGACTTGTCAGGCCGGCGAGAATGCGGCCTGGAAGTTTCCGGAGGTCAACTTGTTTCATGGAATGATCGGGCCGGAATTGCCTATGCCGGTGCGGCGACGGTCGGGGAGTGACAACAGGATCTGGCTGTCGTCCTGATGCTGACGCTTGTTGACCTTCGCCGTAGTTTGAGCGATGACGCTTGTCCGTTTCTCGTGCCAGGCGGTGAGTTCATCTTCTGGCCAGTGCTTGAATCTGCTTTCAAAAACGGCTCCATCCGGCTTCCCGAAACGAATCGACCGTTTCTTCTTGACCTCGGACTCGGCGGCGCCCGAGACCAGCAGCGCGTCGCCCTGCACAACCGTGAGTGACGAATCCTCGGCGTCAAGCGCATCGAGTCGATACAAGCCTTCCTTGAGAAGACGGACCTTCGCCTCGCCGAGCAATATCGTCAGTGAGTCTTCGTCGTAGACGAGGTGGGCATCGACGATCATCGATCCCCGATGCAGCCTCACGCTCGCCGACGTGAGGCCGGCGGACACCATTTCGACCTCCGAGCGCGGACCAAGACGCAGGTAGGAGCCCACCGCGAAGAGCACCTCAGCCCGTCCGTCTTCGGTTCGGAGTCGTTGCCCCGCCTCCAGGTGCAGAAAACTGGGCCGGACCTCGATCAGGCGCTCGTCCTGCAGCAGGACTCTGCCTTCGATGTGGTTGATCATTCCGGCCTTGGCGGAGATCACGTCCTGAGAGAAAGCCGCCACGGGCAGAAAGAACGCGGCGGCGACTTTGAGCAAGGTTTTCACAAGGCCCCGGAGGTTTGCATGCGCAGCCTGACGGAAGTCACTCGAAGTCTAACACTCCCAGCGAAACCGCTCCGCTTGAACCCGCACTCGTGTCAAAACAATATGGAAAGTTTCCCAGTTGGTGCAATGTAGAACGTTCCCCTCACTCAGCACGGGGGCAGTTGGCGTTAGGCGTAGCGGAGAGAGCTCGGAGGGCGACTGTTGCGCCGTCGACTTCAAGCTGCTCGAGCGAGGGCGCTGCCGGAGAGTTGCAGGAGGTCGACCCGCTTCAGAAAATTGTCGGCCCAGAACCGCCTACGCCGGCGCGGCCACGGTCGGGGAGCAGATCCACGAGGGACCCGCTGCCTTCCTGATTCTTTCGCTTGTCGTTCTTCGCAATAGTCTGAGCAGTGACGATCGCCCGTTTCGCGTGCCAAGCGGTGAGTTCATCCTCCTGCCAGTGCTTGAATCTGCTTTCGAAAACGGCTCCATCCGGATTCCCGAAACGAATCGAACGTTTCTTCTTGATCGTGGACTCGGACCCCTCGGAGACAAGCAGAGCGTTGCCCTGCACGACCGTGAGTGACGAGTCCTCCTCGCCAGGCGCATCGAGTCGATACAAACCTTTCTTGAGAAGACGGACTTCCGCCTCGCCGGCCAATAGTGTCAGCGAGTCTTCGTCGTAGACGATGTAGGCATCGACGATCATCGATCCCCGATGCAGTCTTACGCTCGCCGAGGTGAGGCCGGCGGACACCATTTCGACCTCCGAGTGAGGACCAAGACGCAGGTAGGAGCCCACCGCGAAGAGCACCTCGGCCCGTCCGTCTTCGGTTCGGAGCCGTTGCCCCGCCTCCAGGTGCAGAGAACCAGGCCGGACCTCGATCAGACGCTCGTCCTGCAGCAAGACACTGCCTTCGATGTGGTTGATCATCCCGGCCTTGGCGGAGATCACGTCCTGAGAAAAAGCCGCCACGGGCAGAAAGAATGCGGCGGCGGCTTTGAGCAAGGTCTTCACAAGGCCCTGGAGGTTTGTGCGCGCAGTCCGTTGGAAGTTACTGGAAGTCTAACACGCCCGGCAGGACCGCTCGGCTTGAATCCGGACTCGTGTCAATGCAAGGGGATGATAAATGAAAGTGGCGAATCCCCTTCATTTAGGATTCCCCAATATGGGAAGTTCCTCATCGATGCGGCTACGGTCGGGTAGGGCGAGGAGTGCTTCGTCGTGCTGATCCTGCCGCGTGGCGACCTTCGCCGTTGTCTGAGCGATAACGCTTGCCCGTTTCGCGTGCCAGACGCTGAGTTCATCCTCCTGCCAGTGCTTGAATCTGCTTTCGAAAACGGCTCCATCCGGCTTCCCGAAACGAATCGACCGTTTCTTCTTGATCGTGGACTCGGACCCCCCGGAGACAAGCAGAGCGTTGCCCTGCACGACCGTGAGTGACGAGTCCTCCACTCCAGGCGCATCGAGTCGATACAAGCCTTTCTTGAGAAGATGGACCTTCGCCTCGCCGGCCAATAGTGTCAGCGAGTCTTCGTCGTAGACGCTGTGGGCATCGACGATCATCGATCCCCGATGCAGTCTTACGCTCGCCGAGGTGAGGCCGGCGGATACCATTTCGACCTCCGAGTGCGGACCAAGACGCAGGTAGGAGCCCACCGAGAAGAGCACCTCGACCCGTCCGTCTTCGGTTCGGAGTCGCTGCCCCGCCTCCAGGTGCAGAAAAGTTCGCTGGATCTCGAGTAGCGGCTCGCCCTGCAGCAAGACTCTGCCTTCGATGTGATGGATCAGTCCGGGCTTGGCGGAGATCACGTCCTGAGAAAACGCCGCCACGGGCAGAAAGAATGCTGCGGCGGCTTTGAGCAAGGTTTTCACAAGGCCCCGAAGGTTTGTGCGCGCAGTTTGTTGGGAGTCGCTAAAAGCCTAACACACTCTGCGGAATAGCTGAGCTTGAATCCGCACTCGAATTGGCGCCAAGCAGTGGAACGGCCATCCATGAAGCTCGGCGCATCCGGATACAAACGGTCAGTCACGCTTGAGAGCATACAACCCGCGGCTGCGGATGAACTCGCGGACGTTTGCGGGAAGCCAGTCCGCGACTCTCTCATCTGCTCTGAGTCTTCTTCGCAACTCGGTCGACGAAACCGGCACAGCGACGCCCCGCAGCCAGTGAACCCGCGCGCCCTCGGGAACCCTCTCCTCGTCGCATTCCGAGCCCGGACGGCTCACGACGATCCACTCCGTCCCGCGTACGACTTCTTCCCAACGATGCCAGGTCTGAATGTCGTCGAAGGCGTCGCACCCGATCACAAAGAACAAACGGTCACCGGAGGCCAAGCCCGATTTGACCCGCTGAATGGTGTCGATCGAGTAGTTCGGACGGCCATCTTTCCGCTCCGCCTCCAGGTCAGAAGCCTCAAAGCGCGTGTCCGCCTCGCAGGCAAGTTCGACCATGCGGTATCGGTCAAGGTAGGTCGCCTCGGGCCGGCCCCCGCGATGCGGCGGCACACCCACTGGGATCAGGAGCACCCGCTCGAGATCGAACGTATCCGCAGCCGCGCGCGCCACCTCCAGATGCCCCTTGTGAATGGGGTCGAACGTGCCGCCATAGAGCGCGATGTTCACTGGGTTGTCAGCGCCGCCTCGCGCACCGCGCGGACCTGCATCCCGAGGTAGCGCTTGAGTTCGTCGATCCCCTCGCCCATCACGGAAGAGATGACGAAGAAGGGCATATTGGCATCTTTGCAGAACCGTCGCAAGGCGTCGACCCGGCCGGTTTCCTGCACGGCGTCCGCCTTGGTGGCCACCACCACCATCGGTTCCTGGGCCAGCTTCGCCGAAAAGCTGGCCAACTCCTTGACGACGACTTGGTAGTCGTCGACCGGGTCGCGCTCGCTGAAGTCGCTGACGTCGATCAGATGAGCGAGGATGCGCGTCCGCTCGATATGCCGCAGGAACCGCAGCCCAAGCCCCAGCCCTTCGTGGGCGCCCGCGATGATCCCCGGAATGTCGGCCACGACGAAGCTGTCGAACTCATCGAACGAGACGACCCCGAGGTGCGGCTCCAGCGTCGTGAACGGATAGTCGGCGACTTTCGGATGCGCCGCCGAGATTCGCGCGATGAAGGTGGACTTGCCGGCGTTGGGGAAACCGACCAGTCCGACGTCGGCCAGCAGCTTCAGTTTGAAGCGCAGATCGAGCTGTTCGCCCGGCTCGCCCGGATCAGCTCGCCGCGGAGCCTGATTCGTCGACGTTGCAAAGCGCGCATTCCCGCGGCCTCCTCGGCCGCCTTTGGCCACGACGGCCTGCTGTCCGTATTCGACCATGTCGGCCAGCTTCGTCCCGCTGGCTTCGTCGATGACTTCTGTCCCCACCGGGACTTCCAGGACGAGGTCTTGTCCGTTCCGGCCCGTGCGGTTGCTGCCCTCGCCGTGCCGGCCGCGTTCAGCCTTCTGTTCGGGTCTGTGCCTGAAATGAAGCAGTGTGTTGTGTTGCCGCGTCGCCCTGATGACAACGTGCCCGCCGCGTCCGCCGTCGCCGCCGCTTGGACCTCCGTGGGGCGCGAACTTCTCCCGGCGGAACGCCATGCAGCCGTTGCCGCCGTCACCGGCCTTGACCCTGACCTTGGCTTCGTCGACAAACATGAGCCGCTTCGTTGACGGTTGCTTCTTGTCTCGCGATGTTCAGGCCTGACCTGCATTTCTCACCACGTGGCGAGGCGAAGTGGGTGAGAGGGCCGTCAGGACTAGGCGCAAGCCGGGCGGAGGAAAAAGGCGCGAGCCGCTTGGCGCGCGCAGGCGTACTTGAACAGTACGTTGAGCACGGCAAGCAAGCGCAACGAAGTCCTGGCGGTCATACCACGTGCTTCGGCCGTCGGGTGGTGAGAAATGCAGGCTAGCCACCATGTTCGATCTCGATCAAGGCCTGACTCTCACTAGCGCGCGCAATGAAAACGGCGGAGAAGCTCCGCCTGCGCACGACTCTGATGTCGTCCGGACGGCTGCCCGCCGCTGAAAAGGTTAGCCGGTTTCAGTGGGCCGAACGTGGATCATCCGCCCACGGCGTCCGCGGTCGGCGAACTCGACCACGCCCGTGACCTTCGCGAACAACGTATCGTCCTTGCCGCGGCCCACGTTGTCGCCGGCTTGAAAGCGCGTGCCGCGTTGACGAACCAGGATCGACCCGCCGTTCACGAACTGGCCCGCAAAGCGTTTGACGCCCAGCCGTTGGGCATTCGAGTCTCGGCCGTTTCGTGAACTTCCTAATCCCTTTTTGTGCGCCATGATGGTTCCCGCGGCTAGATCGAAATCTCGTCGATCCTCACTTGGGTGTATTCCTGCCGGTGGCCGCTCTTGCGCCGGTACATCTTGCGGCGCTTGAACTTGTACACGATGATCTTCTTGCCGCGGCCGTGCGCCTTGATCGTGCCCGTTACCTTCGCGGAACTGGCCGGCGCGCCCGCAACAAGGTCTCCATCGTCGGGCGAGACCGCAAGCGCCTTGAACTCGACGCTCGAGCCCACGTCGCCCACGAGCTTCTCGACCTTGACTTCCTCTCCGGGCGAGACAGGGTACTGTTTCCCACCCGTCTCGATGATGGCGTACATAACCGCGGCCTGTGTTCCAAGGGAGCCCGCCGGCCGGCGGGCGCATCAACCTGAACCCCTCTGATTATACAACATCGCCATCGCTTCGCTTTCTCTGCCTCGGTCGCGTTGATGTCTTGGCCTGCATGTCTCACCACGCCGCGAGGTGAAGTGCGTGAGAGGGCCGTCAAGAGGGCCATCAGGACACGCCGCGAGCCGGGCAGAGGAAAAAGGCGCCGGCAACATGGCCTGTAAGGTTTTCACGAGTCACGAATCACGGCCTTTCCCGTGGCTCGTTTGGTGCCTGTTGGTACTGAAGCCCTTCAGTCTTGCTTTTTCCGCTCCGGCATGCATGGCATCAGGAGAGAAGAGCCGTTTCTCAGGTCCCGTGATGCCGGATCGGTGGCGCAAACGTAAGCAATGAAAAAGGTTAACCGGCCCGCCGATGTTTCCCCGTAGAGCAACCCCAAGCTGCGGCCAACGGTTTTCACGAGACACGAGACACGAAACACGGCTTTTTCCGTGGCTCGTTTGGTACCTGTTGGTACTGAAGCCCTTCAGTCTTTTTTTCGGTCGGGGGCTGGTTTAGGTTGAAAGTGATGACGCCGTTGTTGGGAACAAAAACCCCATCCGCGCCCGCCGGGGGCAAGTCGGGTGGGGAGAGAAGAGCCGCCCGAACCGCGGCCTTTCAGGTTTTCACGAATCACGGCTTTTGTTGTGGCGCGGCATGGGGCGGCTATGGCGCGGCATGGGCGGCATGGGCCGCCCCGAGCTGCTGCTTCCCTGTTCACCATTGTTCACGATTGTTCGGCATTGTTCAGCAAAAAATATTACGCCTGAGCCAGTGTCCCCTCTCCGTCCTCACCGGCAACGGGGCCGGTAAGGTTTTCACGAATCACGAAACACGGGACAAGAATCACGGCCTTTATGCTTTTCACCAGACACGAGACACGGCCTTTAACCTGCATGTCTCGCCACCTGGCGAGGCGAAGTGCGTGAGAGGGCCGTCAGGGCGAGGCGCGCGCCGCTTGGCGCGCGCAGGCGTACTTGAACAGTACGTTGAGCACGGCAAGCAAGCGCAACGAAGTCCTGGCGGTCGTATCGTGTGCTTCGGCCGTCGGGTGGTGAGAAATGCAGGTTAAGGTTCACCGGCCGTCAGACATTTCTTCTGGAGTGAACCAGGCCCCCGTCAATGTTTTTCACGAGACACGAATCACGAAACACGGCTTTTTTTCGAATCATGGCCTTTTCCCGCCTCGGCAGACCGCTGATGCGAGAAGGCGGCAGGCCCGCAGGCTTCAAGGGGGTATCACGAATCACGGCTTTTATGCTTTTCTCGCTGCTTTCCTTCGGGTTGTGGCGCGGCGTGGGACGGCATGGGGCGGCTATGGCGCGGCATGGGCGGCGGCCGTCCCCCGCGCCGACAACACGGCCGGTAAGGTTTTCACGAATCACGGCTTTTTTCGTGTGTTCCGGCCGTCGGGTGGTGAGAAATGCAGCCTGCTGCAAGGGCGCTCGTGGGCGCTTGGGCGGCGGCTGACGAGGAAGGCCGTCAAACGCTACGATGGAGAACTTTGTCGGGATATTTCCTGAATGGCTTGAGAAAGGTGTGTGCAGATGAAACTGGTTACATTCACCCACGGCGGGAGCACGCGGGCGGGACTCGATGTAGGCGACGGAGTGGCGGACCTGGGACCGGGCGGTTATCCGGATGTGCTCTCGTTCTTGAGGGCTGGTGATGCCGCGATCCGATATGCAAGGGAAGTGCTGGCAAGCCCAGGGGATGTCTTGCCGCACTCGGAGGTCAAGATCGAAGCGCCGATTCCCAACCCGCCGAAGTTCATTTGCATCGGGTTGAACTACCTGGACCACGCCAAGGAATCGGGTATGGAGGTTCCGACGACGCCGACGGTCTTTACCAAATATTCGAACGCGGTGATCGGACCCGGCGAAGCGATCGAAATCCCGTCGGTGTCCAATGAGGTCGACTACGAGGCGGAGTTCGCCTTTGTCATCGGCAAGGAGGGACGGAACATCCCACAGGGAAAATGGGAGGAGTACGTGTTCGGCTATACCATCGTCCATGATGTAAGCGCGCGGGACTATCAGCTCGCCACGTCTCAGTGGACGATCGGCAAGACGTTCGACACCTTCGGCCCGATGGGCCCGTCCATCGTCAGCAAAGACGAAATCGGCGACCCTCACGATCTGCGAATCAGCCTGGATTTGAACGGACGGACGCTCCAGGACTCGAGCACGAAGCAGTTGATCTTCCGGATCCCGGAACTGGTGGAGTATCTGTCAACGGTGATGACCCTGTTGCCGGGAGACATCGTGTCGACGGGAACACCCCCCGGAGTCGGCTTCGCCCGCAAGCCTCCCATCTTCATGAAGCCCGGAGACGAAGTGGTGATCAGGGTGGAGGGTATAGGGGAGCTGAGAAACCCGTGCGTAGCGGGGGCTTAGCAAAGCGGTTGTTGCGAAGCCGCCAAGCACGGTGGAAGGCGTATCTCCAGCGGCCTTCGACTTCCTCGGATTTGCTGGCTGCCTATGTGGCTCTCGGCGGCTTTGCCAGAAACACACTTAGCCTGCATTTCTCACCATGTGGCGAGGCGAAGTGCGTGAGAGGGCCGTCAGGACGAGGCGCGCGCCGCTTGGCGCGCGCAGGCGTACTTGAACAGTACGTTGAGCACGGCAAGCAAACGCCACGAAGTCCTGGCGGTCGTATCGCGTGCTTCGACCGTCGGGTGGTGAGAAATGCAGGCTAGTCCTTGAACAACTTCTTGATCCCTCTTGTCGCTTGCCTCGTTCTGTGCTCGTTTTCCACGAGCGCAAAACGGACATGCCCCTCGCCCTCCGGCCCAAAGCCAATGCCGGGAGAGACTGCGACGAGGGCTCTCTCCAGCACGAGCTTGGAGAATTCGAGCGAACCGGCCCACTCGTAACGTTCCGGGATCTTCGCCCACAGGAACATGGTCGCCGGGGGGGGGTCGACCATCCAACCGGCGCGATGGAGGCCGGCAACCAACACGTCCCGCCGCCTCTGATAGGAGTCGCAGATTTTTTTTGTTTCCTCTTCGCACTCTCGGAGCGCGATGATCGAAGCGATCTGGATGGGCTGAAAGACACCGTAGTCGAGGTAGCTTTTTATGCGCCCCAACGCGGCGATCATCTTCGGGTTGCCCAAGCAGAAGCCCACACGCCAACCGGCCATGTTGTAGCTTTTTGACATCGAGAAGATTTCTACGCCGACTTCCTTCGCTCCCGGCGCCTGCAACAGGCTCGGAGCCTTGTATCCGTCGAAGCAGAGGTCGGCATAAGCGAAATCGTGGACGATCATCGTGCCGTGCCTGTGGGCCATCTCGACCAGCCGTTCAAAAAACGGCAGCTCGACACACGTCGTAGTGGGATTGTGAGGGAACGACAAAAGGATCATCTTGGGCGGGTGAATCGATTTCCTGTAGAAGTCCTCGATGCGGTTCAAGAAGTCGTCCGGCGAACGGAGAGGCAGATTGCAGGCGTGGCCCTCGGCCATGACGATGCCCCACTGATGAATCGGATAGGAGGGGTCGGGTGCAACGACGGAGTCGCCGGGACCGATGACGGCAAAGAGCAGATGAGCCAGGGCATCCTTGGCGCCCATCGTGACGATGGCCTCTTTCTCGGGGTCCAACTCGACGTCGTAATTCGCCCGGTAGCGCTTGCAGATCTCATCGCGAAGGCGCGGTATGCCTCGTGACATCGAGTAGCGATGATTGGCCTTTTTGCGGGCCGCTTCGGACAGTTTCGACACGATGGTCCGAGGAGTGGCGCCATCGGGATTACCCATCCCGAGGTCGATGACATCAAGCTGCGCCGCCCGCGCCTTGGCGCGCATCTCATTGATGACGGCGAATACGTAAGGCGGAAGCTTGCCGATGCGGTAAAACTCTTCTTCCTTGAAAATACCCATGCTGGTTTCCAGTGTAGAGAAACCTAACTTACCGGGAGAGGTTGCCATGGGCGGCCCTGTGACTGGGCGACGGCTTGACTGGTCAAGGAGCCCCGATAGGTGCTCACCGCGGCTTGGAGTGTGGCGTCGCGGCGTACGGCCTCTTCAACTCCGTGTTCTGCGAGCAGATGGAGATAGGGAAGCGTAGCGTTCGTCAGAGCGTATGTGGAGGTGTTGGGAACCAGAGCCGGGATGTTCGGAACACAGTAGTGTTGGACTCCTGCCGCCTCATAGATAGGCTCGCTATGCGTCGTCGGTCGCGACGTCTCGGCGCAACCGCCCTGATCGATGGCTACGTCGACAAATACCGACCCCTTCTTCATGCCCTGGATCATGGTGCGGGTAATAACCTTCGGCGCGGATGCTCCCGGCACCAAGACAGCGCCGATCAGCAGATCAGCCCGCAAGAGCGATTCGGCAAGAATGGTGGAATTCGAAGCCAACGTCGTGACACGCCCTTGGAACCGATCGTCGAGATCGCGAAGACGGCGCAGGTTCTTGTCGATGACGATGACTCTCGCGCCGGTGCTCAGCGCGATCCGGGCCGCGTTGGACCCAACGATACCGCCGCCGACGACAACCACCTCGGCGGGCGGAACACCGGGAACGCCTCCGAGCAATATGCCGCGGCCGTGATAGATCCGTTCCAGATATTGCGAGCCGACCTGTGGCGCCAGCCGACCGGCGACTTCACTCATGGGTTCGAGCAGCGGCAGCCGGCCACCGGGCTCCGCGACGGCCTCGTAAGCAATGGCCGTGAGGCCGCTGTCAAGCATTTGCTGGGTCAGTTGCTCCAACGGCGCCAGATGGAGGTAGGTAAACAGCGTGAGAGTCGGCCGGAAATAACGAACCTCGCTTGGTTGTGGTTCTTTCACCTTGGCGACGATGTCGGCTTGGCCCCAGACGTCGGAGGCCGCCTCGACGAGAATAGCCCCGGCACGGGCGTATTCGTCGTCGGTGATCGAGCTGCCTTCACCCGCCCCGGCCTGCACCAGAACCTCGTGGCCGGACTCACGAAGGGTCCTCACACCGCTGGGCACGAGTGCGGTGCGGGTCTCTCCGTTCTTGATTTCCGCCGGTACGCCGATGACCATGGGAACACCTCCCACTTGTTGGATTCAGGAGGCAGCGAATGGGTTTCTTGCAAAGGCGTCAAGCGCCCTGAACTTGAAAAAAAAACTGGATTCCGTCAGGCCCACGCCTGCTCCGCAGCAGACCGGCAACAAACAGAAGCATCCCTTTACTTTTTGAGCGAGCCTTGCAGCCCCCGGCGCCTTTGCGGGAAACGCCTAATCGGCCCTGGGCGCGGTCATGAGGGGATACCCAAGGGTGTCGCCGTTGGCTTGGAAACCGTTGTGGTCGACATCCACGTAGATAGGGTTGGTGTAGGCGACCGGGTGCATCTGTCCGTAAGGGTTGAGACCCCAGCCCTTTTCAAGGTTCGAGTTCTCACCCGTTGCCACCACGATCAGATGCTCGTCTCGCTGGAGCATGACACGGATGATCTCATCGAACTTCACCGTTCCGTCACTGTACATACCAGGATTCACGTCTTTGCGGAAGTTGTACTGCTCGGGCTGGCGACCGCTGACGAGGACTTGCACGCGGTCGATTTCCAACCAATTGGGCGTCTGGACCTGGATTTTAAGGTCGATGAAGCCGGCGCTCACGACCGTAGAACCGATGGGCAGTCCTTCGGCAGTGGTCACTTTGAGGAAGGGGCCGTTGGTGATCATCATGCGGCCTGCCTTGGAGTTGCGAATAATCTCGGCGTGGTCGATGTCACCGGGCCGATCCGTTGAACTGGGCACATACGTCCGCCAGCCCCCCACACCATTGCCGAATACACGATGGGCGTCGCTGACCGCCACGCACCAGACGTGCCGTCCCTGGTTGAGCATTTGCAGCCAGCCGAAAGTGCGGTTGGCGCCTCGACGGCCCGAGTAGGTGGGGCTGAGATTCAGAATCTCATCGCTCCAAACTTCGGCGCCGTCAATCAGTTCCTCAAATCCGACGAAGCCGCCGTCGCGGTTCCCGTCCTGGTCGCGGTCGAAGAATACATTGCCGACATTGGGGTGGTTGGCCTGCACCCAGCGGTCCGGACCGCCGCCGAAAGGCTCCACTCGATTCCTGGCGTTCGCGAGGGTATCGATACGGGAGCCTGCGGCGAGAGACGGCGTGCCCCAGTTGCGAAGCACGATGGCGTTGATGCGCGGGTCGTAGGTCCACAGCGGTGCCCCACCGTTCTGGGAGAGCGGGTCTGGGACAAACGGGAAGGCGTTGAAGTGTTGTCCGCTGCCGGTCAGCTCGATGCCGGGGACCGTCTTGATGCGGCTGCTCAAGCCCAAGCGGTCGATGTACGGCTCCCAGTCGTACAGGCGTTGGTGCTCGGTGGTTGGGGCGAACTCGATGTGCTCGGCGGCCAGGTTGATGATGCGGTCGTTGGTGTTGCAGTAGTTGTCTCCGCTGGGCGTCGAGTGTGCGTGATAGTCCGTGCTGATCCATCCCTTGGTGTCGACGGTGCGCCGGAGGGTGGCTTCGACCGCGAGTGTCTGCTCTCTGGCGACTTCGATCCGCTTTTCGAAGAGGTCGTGCTCGGGACCGAGGGTAACGCGAAGCATGTATTTGCCCGGCGGGACTTGCTGTGTGACTCGGCCGTCGTGTGTCTGGTATTGGTGGTTGCCGCCGTGGGCGCGGTAGTCGGTCCCGAAGTTGGGAGTCAATGTGCCGTCAATGCCGATGAACTGGACTTTGCCCGGCGACGGGCGGCCGTCGGCGTCTTTGATCGCGACCTTCACAGTGGAGGCCTTCGAGACAGCGAAGTCAAGTTGAGCGGCGCCGTTGCGTTTTACCGAAACCTGTTTCTCAAGCGGGTCGCGGCCGATGTCCTCGAACGTGACCTTGTGATTGCCGGTGGGAAGCCGGAATGAGAAGCGGCCCTCCTCGTCCGGATAGTGAGGGATTCGCGCGCTGGCGATGCCGACTATCAGCGACGCGTGGACCGCCGGCTGACCGTCCGAATCCTTTGCGGTTCCCGATACTTCACCCGTCGGGCCTTCGGCGGCGGCGAGCACACCGTACGCGGCAAGGGGTGAATCCGCCACGGCGATGCGGACCTGGAACGTCTTTTCTTCTCCGGGTTCGAGCGCCAGCTCGTCGATAAGCGTCGTACCCTTGACGGGTCCGACAGCGTATCCCCGTTTGTCAAACGGGTCAATGCTGTCGCCAACCCGAATGTTGCCGACGGACTGCTCGCCGTCGAGCCCCTTCCAGACAGGCGAGGGAGTGATGGTCTTCGCTTCCTGCGACTCGTTGCGATACGTCGAGGAGACCAGTAGATATTGCCAATCCTGCTCCAGTCGATACTCGTGCCGGGTGTAGAGACCATCGCCTTTTGCAGCGGTGCGGACGGCTTCGATGACAGCCGTACCGTTGCCGGACCCGTCATCGGCGATCCTGACAAATGACATATAACCGCCTTCTCCGCCGGGACGGAAAGCGGTGAGCTGGTCATTGTCCTCGCCGCGCAAGTCGAGGTCGAAGAGGCACCCCTGAAGGACGAAGGCGTATTCGGTGGTCATGTTGGCGCGACGGAAGGGCTGCGCGCCGGAGACGAGTGCATGGATCTTGTTGTTGCGCAGGATGAAGTCGTTCGGCAGGCCGTCGGCTTCCTTGCCCTTGGGCATCTGCTCGGTGTTGTGGCGGGCGATTTCAAGGGCTTCGACACGGTCACGCTCGGCGGTGAGTCCCCAGACGAAGAGGATGCAGAAGGAAAGAATGACAACGAGTCGAATTTTCATGAGTGACCTCGGGCAGGGATGTTTTCTATAGTGTAGGAGAGTCCATAGCATTTGTTGAACAGTTCGTTGCAAAGGCGCAAAGCAAAGCAAAACATCCCCTAATCCAAGATCGAGTGAGGCTCCATCTTTCTCCCAATGGACGGATGGGCGGCGTATGGCTCCCGCCTCTTGTTTTCCGTTGAGCCTTGCGAGGATCGCCATCGATCTATAATGGTGCGTTTGCCGGCTTTGGGGTGATTCCTTGTCAGAAGCTCTTTTTGATCTCACAGGCAAGATCGCGGTTGTCGTAGGCGGCACGACAGGTATCGGACACGCGGTCGCGCTCGGCCTCGCTCGGTCGGGGGCTACGGTTGTAGCGAGCAGCCGGCGAGAGGACATGGTCCATGCCGTCGCAGAGGAACTGCAATCACTGGGATCGAAAACACTGGCGATCACGTCAGACGTTCAAAACCGGGCCTCACTTGAAAACCTGCGTGACCGCGTGGTCGCCGAGTTCGGCCGAGTGGATGTGGCCTTGGTCACGGCGGGAGTGCTCAAGAAAGAACCGTCCGTTGAGGTGCCGGAAGAAGAATGGACCCGCATCATCGACATCAACCTCAACGGGAGCTTCCGCGCCAACCAGATTTTCGGACGCCAGATGATCAAGCAGGGCTCGGGGGTCATCATCAATACGGCCTCGATGACCAGTTTCGTGAGTTTCGCTCAGGTTTGCGCCTATAACTGCAGCAAGGCAGGTGTCAAGATGCTCACCGAGACGCTTGCCACGGAGTGGGCGCCACACGGCGTGCGTGTGAACGCGGTGGCTCCCGGCGTGTTCCGAACGCCGATGAATACCAAGGTGCTTGATATTCCGGAGCGCATGGAAGCGATCATCCGCCGTACGCCCATGGGCCGGATCGGAACCCTCGATGAGATGGTCGGCGCCGTGGTATTCCTGGCATCGGACGCAGCGAAATTTGTCACTGGTGTGACGATCCCCGTAGACGGCGGTTTTCTGGCGAAAGGAATCTGACCTGGTCGTTGTTTGCCCCGGCCTTCAGGGCGTAGGTCGGAGCAGACGCCCGGCGGTCGAGGCAATGTCGAACCCCTTATGCAGGATGCTCGTAGCCACAGCTTTCCGGTGGACATGTTCGCAGGACAAACTGGCGCGATATGAACGGAGTGCCCATCGCAAAAAGCGGTGTCGCGTACGGTTCTCAGGGCAAGCCTGCATTTCTCACCACGCGGCGAGGCGAAGTGCGTGAGAGGGCCGTCAGGACGAGGCGCGCGCCGCTTGGAGCGCACACGGCCTTTAAGGTTTTCACAAGTCACCGAAACACGAATCACGGCCTTTTTCGCGTGCTTCGGCCGTCGGGTTGTGAGTAATGTAGGTTAGAGGGCATCCCATCTCCAGGCTTGTCCATGGTAGGATTATACGGGTATGTGTGGGGAGTCCTGACCTACCCAAGTCAGCCGTTTTCGTAACGGTTCCCTCCTCCGGTCGCCACAACCCCGAGTCGAGGAAATAGTGATGCTATCGATCGCACTATGGTGCATCTTTGCGGCTTTCGTCATCGCACAGATCTCCAGCTTTTGCACAACGATCTACCTTCATCGAACGGTAACCCATGAAGGACTCAAGCTCCATCCGTTCGTTGCTTTTCTGATGCATCTTGAGCTGGTGCTGGCGACCGGGATCAAGCCGCGCGAGTGGGCCGCAGTGCATCGCAAACACCACCGTTTTTCCGACGAGGAAGGTGACCCCCATAGTCCCTACATCGAGGGGTTGTGGAAAGTGCTTTTTCTCAATGTCGTGATGTACAAACGAGAAATCAAGAACCAGCAAACGATCGAGACCTTCACACCTCATTGGAAGCACGATCTGATCGACCGGATTCCCCTCATCGGCGACTTGGGGCCGGCGATCGGAATGATGATTTTGGCCCTCTCATTCCCCTATTTCTTTGGTCTGAGCTGGTGGGCCGGCGGGTTACTCGGGATTGCGACCTGGTTCCTCAACGCCGGTATATATATCTTCCTGAACGCCATGATCAACAGCGTTTGCCACAAGGTCGGCTACCGGAACTTCAAGCATCAAAAGGCGACGAACCTGCAATGGGTAGCGCTGCTCACAGCGGGCGAAGGGCTGCACAACAATCACCATGAGTTCCCGCGCTCGGCGACCATGAAGGCGACCCGGGGCGAGATCGATCCGGCTTGGCCGGTGATCCGGTTGCTGGAGAAGCTCGGACTAGCCGAATACTCCCAAAAGACCTTGGCCCACCTGTAAGCTCTGCCGCTCCGTGCCGCTCCAATCCGCTCGATAAGGCATCCCCAGAACCGGTTGCAGGGGATAGGGTGCGATTCGGCGCGCCGAAGCTGACCGCTACAATCAACGCTCTATGGCCAAGCGCCGGGGAAAAAGAGCCCGTCCGGAGCCGCCTCGGATATCACCTCGCAAGAAATATCTCTTTGCCGCTGTCGCGGTGGTTGGGTTCTTCGCTCTCCTGGAGTTGGGATTGGCGCTGGGCGGCGTGGAACCGCTGGCTGAGCAAAGCGACCCCTACGTGGGCTTCGCATCAAGCATCCCTCTGTTCGTTGAGAACGAATCGGGCCTGAGCGGAGAACTCGTTACCGCTCCGAACAAGGTGCGCTGGTTCAATCGCCAGCGTTTCATGAAAAGAAAGCCCACGAACACATACCGCATCTTCACGCTGGGCGGTTCGACTACCTACGGCCGCCCCTACAACGATGAGGTTTCATTCAGCGGTTGGCTGCGCGAGATGCTCGCGGTGGCGGACATCTCGCGACATTGGGAAGTGATCAACGCGGGTGGGATCAGCTATGCCAGCTACCGTGCCGCGGTGGTCATGGAGGAGTTGATCGACTATGATCCGGACCTGTTCATCATCTACATGGGGCACAACGAATTTCTGGAACGGCGAACGTATCCGGAGAGGACCGAGTCGCCTCGGGCACTGACAGAGGCGGCGGGCTTGCTGAGCAGGACACGGATCTTCGCTGCTGGGCATCAACTGATACAGTGCATCCAAGGCAAACCGGCAGTTGTCGAGGAGAAGAGGGGGGTTCTGGAATCGGAAGTGGATACCATCCTGGCAAGCAGCATCGGTCCCGGCGCGTATCAGCGAGACGACGAAGGCCGGCGCCAAACACTTGCGCATTTCCGATTCACTCTGAGGCGGATGATCGATCTCGCTCGTTCGGGCGACGCTGATGTTCTGCTGGTGACACCTGCTTCGAATCTGAAAGACAGCACTCCGTTCAAGAGCGAGCCACGGCCCGGTCTCTCCTTGAAAGATCAGCGCCGCGCCGCCGGAATTTTCAAAAAAGCTCTGCAGACAGCAGCCAGCAATCGCTGGGAGGATGCTGTAGATGCCTTCGATCAGGTAATCGCCGTCGACGACCGCAATGCCGGAGTCCATTATCACCGTGGACGGGCGCTCTACGCATTGGGACGGTATTCCGAGGCCAAACATGCATTCCAGAGGGCCCTGGAAGAAGATGTTTGCCCGCTGCGGGCGCTTCCGGAGATACGGAGGATCATCACAGAGACCGCAGCGGAAAACGACGTTCGAGTTGTCGACTACCAGGAGTTGACCGAACTGCAAGCAGAGCATGGCATCCCGGGTTCGGAGGAATTCCTTGACCACGTGCACCCGACGATCAGCGGTCATCGCCTGCTGGCAGTCGAGTTGCTCAAGGCGCTCAACGAGATGGGCATCGCTTCGCTAGCCGCAACCTGGAACGATGAGGCGCTGACGCGGATTACCAAGCAGATGGAAGGCCGTCTGGATGAGAAGGCTCACGGAGCCGCTTTACGAAATCTCGCTCGACTCTCTTCTTGGCTGGGGAGGCTGGACGAAGCGTCCCGCACACTTGCCAAGGCGATGGAGTTGCTGGGCAATGACGTGGAAATCATGGATTTGATGGGCCAGAACGCCGCTGCGCGCAACGACCCCGAACAAGCAATCCGCCTGTATCGCCGTGCAGTGGAGATCAACCCGGATTACCCGGATATACGGCTGCATCTGGGTATGGAGCTTCTGAACCAAGGCGATCCGGAGGAAGCTCTGGCGCACCTGCGGCGCGCTCTCGAGCTGGAGCCGAGCTCCGCCGAGGCCCACACGCAACTCGGAATCGCACTGGCGGCGACCGGACAACGTGACCAGGCAGTCAGCCATTATCGCCGTGCTCTCGAGCTACGGCCGCGTTACGCCGTCGCGCATAACAACCTGGGGGCTGAACTGGGAGCTCGCAACAACATCGAGCAAGCCATCCGCCATCTCGAGGAAGCGATCGAGATCAGTCCCGGCTACGTGGATGCGCGGGTGAATCTGGGCTACATGCACGCCGCACAAGGAGACTATCGTGATGCGGTGACCCAATACACACGAGCGCTCGACCTCAAACCCGATTCATTCGAAGCACACTTCAATCTCGGCAGCGCGCTGCACCAGATGGGCGACAGCAGCCGGGCCGTCGATTCGTTCGTGCAAGCCTTGCAGATCGACCCTCTCTCCGCGCAGGGGCACTTCAACCTCGGCGTTGCGTTGATTGCTTCGAACCGCAAAGGAGAAGGCATGGAGCATATCCGAAAAGCAGCCCTTCTGGATTCCCGCTTCCTCCAGTCACACGCGCAGTTCGAAAAAATGATCGAGGAAGCGGGAAAGGCCGCTGCAGAGAACTCCATGGAGGTCGAGGTCGGCGGCCCCTGATCAGTCTGCGATCTGTTTCTCACCAAGAGCCCCTTTCGGCCAGCCCGTCACGGCTCCTTCCGGGGCCTTCGCATTGCACGCTCCCAACCCGCGCACAAATCTCACGGGACGGTGATGAACAAAACAAGAGTGGAATTCTCTTTTTCCAACTGCCGATGTGCGCCCTAGCTGGCTTCGGGAGCCGTTTCTGCAGGTGGCTCGGGCTGAACCTCTTGATCAAGCCACTCCAGATAATTCTGTGAGCCACCGATAATGGGCAGCACGATCATCTCCGGCAGGTCATAGCTGTGGAGCGTCTCGAGTGCATTGCGCACTTCGTCTATCAGACTGCCGGCAGTCTTGATCATCAGAAGCAACTCGGCGTCGTTTTCGACCTTACCTTGCCAGCGGTAGTAGGAGAGCAGACCGGGAACCACGTTCACACAGGCGGCCAAGCGGTTGTTGATGAGGTTGCGCGCGATCGATTCGGCTTCGGTGATATTTCCGCATGTGGTGTAGACGACGACTTTGTCGGTCACGATCGACTCCTTCAGCACAAGACGTAGACTCCGATCTTACTGAAACAGAGCAGCTTCGGGTGCTATCTTGGCTATAATTCAGAGAGGTGTAGGGGAAGTTGCAACCAGGAAGAATACTCCGCTGGATGTTCTATGGCCTGCTGCTGCTGGGGGCCACGGGATTCTTTTGGCTGACCGGCCATGACGCGTTGGGCGAGTTGACCGACTCGTGGGAGAAAGAAAAACAGATGGAGCAGGCGATCCGACGGCTCGAACTGGAGAACCAACAGCTCGAAGCAACCATCAAGGAGTTGGCGCCCGACGGCCAAGCTGTCGAGAGGATCGCTCGCGAGGATCTGGGCTGGGCCAAGCCCGGTGAGATCGTCGTCAAGATTCCCGAAAAAGAGTGATTATCTGACCATGCCCCGAAGCGGGCTGCTGGCCGAGGCGTAGGAGCGCATCGGCATGCGTCCGGCCTCGTAGGCGAGACGGCCGGCGTCGACGGCGAATTTCATCGCCAAAGCCATCTTCTCCGGCTCCTCGGCTTCTGCGATCGCGGTGTTCATGAGGACGCCGTCAGCTCCCAACTCCATCGCAACTGCGGCGTCGGAGGCGGTGCCCACACCGGCGTCGACGATCAGCGGGACGCCGGTGATCATCTCGCGCAGGATGCGCAGGTTGTTGTGGTTCTGCACACCGAGTCCGGAACCGATGGGCGCAGCCAAGGGCATGATCGCGGCCGCTCCCGCATCGATCAGTTTGCGCGCGTAGATCAGGTCGTCATTGGTGTACGGCAAGACGACAAATCCTTCTTTGACAAGAACCTCCGTAGCTTCGAGCAACCCTTCGTTGTCGGGGAAAAGCGTCTTCTGG
Organism: Bryobacterales bacterium; assembly: GCA_965204095.1. Lineage (GTDB taxonomy): Bacteria > Acidobacteriota > Terriglobia > Bryobacterales > UBA6623 > JAPPLB01. Next base: position 1,589,874 of record OZ241991.1, read on the forward strand.
TCACCGATGACTTCAAGCTTGATCCAGTTGGAGAGACCGACTTCGCGGGCCAAGCGAGAGGTGCGTATCGCCTCGTCGGCGGTGTAGCAGCCGGCAGTGTTGGGAAGCAAGGAAATCCTGTCGCGGTCGATGTAGTCAAGCAAAGACTCTTTCGAGCGATCGGTCAGGTTGACCCGCCGCACCGCTACGGTGACAAAATCAGTGCCGCTGAGATCATGGCACCGAGCCATCTGCGCAAAGCTGCGATACTTCCCTGTCCCGACAATTAAACGCGATGAAAACTCTCTACCGGCGATATTCAAGCCCATGCCCCGATTGTAGATGTTGGCAGGAAGGGCCCGCAATGAACTCCGCCGGGAAGCTCAGAGGATCGGTTCCAGTCCGTGCGACTGTGCGACAGCGCCTTGCCTAACTGCTCTCTCATTCCCTTCTTCTACTTGCGGGGGGAGAAAGGCAACCTAACGGGAAGCTGTTGAGCGGTGCGCCTTTATTTCATCGAAGAAGTCGTCGAGGCTGATGCCACCCACAGTGCCGGCGGACTTGGCGGAACGGAGAAGTTGTTTCTGCATGACACCGACCACAGGGTGACGAAGGTGGTCGACGACCGTGGCGTTTTCGCTATCGTCGACGAAGAAAACCCCTTGCCAGAGGCCGATCGTGGGACCGAAAACGGTGGATGTCCTGTCATTGAGAAAAAGCACGACACGGTCGTTCAACTGCAATTGCGGGAAGTCAACGATCGAGAGCCGTTTGCCGTCCATCTCGCCACCGATCATACGGAAGGTGTAGCGATGCCCGGCGAGGGAGTCGGGGCTGGAATGAGAAACGAGTATGGCGACATCGGAGTAGATGTGGCCCGTCTGCTCGTCGCGGAGAGGGCTGATCTCGACGATCTGGCCGGCGACCACGTGATGCGCCGTTTGGCAAAGCCGGGCAAAATCTACCGGCAGGACAGTAGAGGCCGCCAACGGAGCGGCCGACACGGCCACGAAAGCCAGGAAGGCGATGCCGCGAATGGAAATCGATGGCATGGCTCAGTTCACATAGATGAATCCGACATTACTCCAAACCTCACCGATACGAATTCGGATGCTCACGCGTCCGGAAACGCCTGCGGGGACTTGCACATTACCCTGCGCCATCCCCAAGTAACCGGGGGCTGGCCCAAGGAAGTGTAGATTCGCCTCCTGACCACCGATCTCGGCGGCGGAGATCGAAATGACCTGTGAGCGCGGTCTTGACGGTGCGGGCCGTCCTGCTGCCGGAGGTGTGGAAACGGCGCCCTGGCCCGTCAAGAAAACACTGACGATGCTTCCGGACATCGCTGGATTCGCCGCCGAGTTGACGGTCGCATCCGGATTGAGGAGGAGCGCATCATCATCGCCCACAAGAAACAGCTCCGGGGCAGCCGCGTCAATTCGTATGGGGACAGGCGCCGAAGCACCAAACCCATTCCGCACCACGATGCCACCCGGGCCGAGACTCGCACCTGGCGGAATCTGTCCGTTGATTTGTGTCGGTGAGGCGTAGAGAAGTGCCGCCGGCTCGTTATTCACGAGCACCCGGGCGCCTCCCAGAGTGGTCGAAAGCGGCCAGGAGACGGCCTGCTCAACCGATGTGGCCATGGAGTTGCCGAAGATGGTGAACAGCGAACCGCCAGCCAGCCGGGACGAGCGCAAGTTCGCGCTGTTGGTGATACCCGCCTCTGTCAGGAAGGGTGGATCCGTTCCCGGTGACTCCTGCGCAAGGACAACCAGTTGAATCGCGATGCTGACAGGCTGCCCCTGATGACCTTCTATGTTGACTTCCACCGTTCCCTGATATTCTCCCGGCGGCAGAGTGCCTGGATCGACGCTGATTTCCATCTCACCGTCGCCGGGGAAATCACCCTTTTCCGGAATGGCTCGGAGCCAATCGTCGGCATTGACGTCTGCCGGAGTCGTGATCGTCCGCTCCCATTTTGTTCCTCCCGGTCCGAAGATCGAAACCGTCTGCGGGAATGGGGAAAGGCCGCCTTGCTCCGCATCAAAACGCAGAGCTTGGTCCCGGTCGAAGATACGTGCGGCTGGAGTATCGCCAGCGGGATACAGAAAGCGGACACCTTCACGCTCGGCGCGAAAGAGTTCTCTCTTGATCTCGCCGGCATCGATGACGGCGCCCATGACCGTCGGACCGACGACGCAGTTGTCGTTGTGATCCAGCCCAAGCGCGTGTCCCAACTCGTGGACCAGCACCGATTCAAAGTCGATCTGTTCGACTCGCGGACGGGGGCTGATCGGCAACGTCGGGTTGAAGAAAATGTCTGCGTCCGCAATGCCTCCGGCGTCAACGTCGTCGACAACCAACGTCACCGCAATGACGGCATTGTGCTCGGGCGTCTCGGAGAAAAAGGCAGGCACGGAAGATCCGGGTTGCTCGGGCAGCGGATCGGGGCAAGCGAACAGTCCGCCGCACGACGCGATCGTGACCAGCCCGTCCTCGAAATCAGCAAATCCGGCGCTGAGCCCGTGATTTTCAAACGTCCAGTCCGCCCCGCCGATCCCATTCCAGCGCTCGATGCCGCTGTCGATCGACGGAATCCAGAAGTTTCCCGTCGTCAGAAATCGGCCATCGAATCGTTCATCGAAGTTGACGCCGAGCTTGCCTTCCGCCCTGGGGTTGATTTCGTTGGGCAAGCCGATAATCGAAAAGCCGCCTGGTTTGCAGGCCTCGACGGAAGATTGCGCCGACGATGCAGCAGCAATCAGAAGCAGGCCCAGACCGATACCAGCGATGATTCGCATGACGAGGGGCGTTTTCAGGTCCGGCGTCAGACGCAAGGGGCCTGATCCCACCCAATATGATCATACCCGGAACTATAGGAGCCCTTGGTGAAAGCCACGCGGGAGGCATCACGCGCCCTGGGGCCGGCGGCGTACCGTGTGGCCGCTCCAGGAACCCTGTGACACGCTACCAGCGAAGCCCGCCGGAAGCGGCGCGCAACCCTTCGGGCGACGGACATTTTTTGTTCCAACGGCGGTTCTGAGCTTGCCGCCCAGCGCGACCACGGAGACGACAGTCTAAGGTCGTCGGCTTCGTTGTCCGCTTTTTCCTTCGCAAGGAGGAGATCAACCTGGATCGCCGTCCTCCTCGCTTCTCGCCGAACGACCGCAGGAGCCCGCCGCGCTTTTCCATTCGCACCACGGGACTTTCACCATGTGCCACCCGGCCCGAGACCCTCGGGTTTCACTTCAGAAAACGCCCGAATTGCGCCCTGCTGAGAGTCCGGCCTTGTTCCCGCTTTATTATTCCATGGGAACTTTCCCCTGGGAGAGCGTGTGCCGGAGCACACATTGCCGACTGCTGACAGCCGTCCGGCGAACCTTGACCTGGCTTTGGTCAACCCGAGGTGACCGTATTCCTGAGGATGCCGATCCCGTCGATCTCTACTTCCACGACATCACCGGCCTTCATGGGGCTCGTACTACCCGGAGTGCCGGTGTAGATTACGTCGCCAGGCGACAGCGTGACGAAGTGGCTGACATGACTGACGATCTGAGCCGGTCCGAAGAGCAGATCGCTGACCAACTGTGACTGCTTGACTTGGCCGTTGAGCCGGAGTTGAATGCGAGCCTTGTCGTAATCGAGGGCGGTCGCGATAGACGGCCCGAGCGGACCGAACGTGTCAGCGCCCTTGGCTCGCCACCACTGCACATCCTTCTGGTCGCCTTTGGTGCCGTTCTGCCAGTTGCGATCGGAGACATCGTTTCCGCAGGTGTAACCGAAGATGTGGTTTGCCGCATTCTCGACCGAGACGGACTTCGCCTCTTTGCCGATCACGATGACCAGCTCGGCTTCGTAATGAACGTCTTTGGCGCCGGAGGGGATGACGATTTCTCCCCCTGGGTCAAGCAGCGCTGAAGGAGGCTTGTAGAAAATTTCCGGTGTCTCCGGCGGTTTCCGTTCACCCAAGTGGCTCTTGTAGTTGAGCCCGACACACAAGACCTTCGGCGGATCACAGGGATAGAGAAGTTTCACGTCACCGAGGGCGACAGGGTCTCCGCTCGGCGCACGGTCCCCGAAGAGGCCACCTCCAATCGGCTGAATGGAGTCGCCGTCGAGAATACCGTAGGAGGTCGAACCCCCTTGCTCGAAACGTACGTAATGGGTCGCTGAACCCGAACCCGAGCCTGACTGAGCCATTGCTGCACCTCCCGCTGCTAAAGCGGCAAAAAATGTTCTACGCGTTGTATGCACAGGAATCCGTTGTCCAAAAAGTCGGCTGATACCGCCGAAGTTCCACAGCAGCCATTCAACCCGCTATTTTGTTGCGAAGGATGCCGATGCCGTCGACCTCCACTTCGACCACGTCGCCGGCCTTCATTGCACTCGTCGTGCCGGGCGTTCCGGTGAAGATCACATCACCGGGAAGGAGCGTCACGAACTGACTGATGAAGCTGACCGTCTGCACCGGGTTGTGGATCAGGTCACTGAGCATCTGTTCCTGCTTCACCTCACCGTTGAGGCGAAGCTGAATCTTCGACTTTTCATAATCGAGGCCGATCGCAATGGCCGGGCCCATGGGCCCGAACGTGTCGCTGCCCTTACCGCGCCACCATTGCATGTCCTTGTTTTCAGGACCGTCGATCGAGCCGTTCTGCCAGTTGCGCTCGCTCACGTCGTTGCCGCAGGTGTAGCCGAGGATGTAGTCCGCAGCCTCGGCCTCAGAGACCTTGCTCGCCTCTTTGCCGATCACAATCACAAATTCGGCCTCATAGTGCACATCCTGCGCGCCTTTGGGGAACACAATGTCTTGTTCGGGATGGGCCAGGCTCGTGATCGGTTTATAGAACGGCTCCGGGTGTTCCGGCGGTTCGCGGCCCGGACCGAGGTGGCTCAAATAGTTCCCCGCCAGAGCGAAAACCTTCGTCGGCTGGATGGGGTAAAGCAGTTTCACCTCGCTGAGCGGCAGGTTTTCACCTGTCGGAGTGCGGCTCCCAAACAGATCACCTTCGATCGGATACACCATTTCGCCGTCGAGGCCGCCAAAGGCGATCTCGCCGCCGTGCTCATAGCGAACGAAACGGTTGAACTCGGCCGGCATCGACGAGCCGCAACTCCATGCCGCCGCACCCGCCGTTACGGCCATGAATGTTCTTCGTGTGGTTTTCATGGTTGTGTGATGCTCCTCAGTCGCAGGTCGGCGCCAGTTTAGCAAATCAGATCGGATTTAACAGCCCGCGGCAAAAGTCCCGCTGCATTCAAGCGGCGATGCACCCCGGCTGAACTGCGTTGCTTCCCGGTCGAATATGTTCAATATGCTCCCTCGTCGCGCCTTGTCAGCCGGGCGCCTCGCTACTCTCGGTGCTGCGCGGGGTTTCACCACGGACTGTTCGAGACTCCAGGCGGTTCTCTGTGGATTCCGGGTATTCCACGCGGACCAGACAGAGCCCTTTCGCCGGGGCCGTGGCGCCGGCCGCCGATCTTCGCTTATTTTCGAGAATAGCAGAGACATCGTCGGCTTTGAGCCGGCAGCGGCCCACGTCGAGCAGCGTGCCGACGATGTTCCGGACCATATGATAAAGGAATCCATCCCCTCGTACATGATAGATCAGCCGTTCGCCGTCGCGGCTCAGCAAGGAAGAGAAGATCGTTCGTACCGGCGATGCAACTTCGTCGCCACCCGACGCGGCGAGCGATCGGAAGTCGTGCCTCCCGACAAATCGCTCAGCGGCCTTGCACATCGCCGCCTCGTCAAGCGGGTAAGGATGATGGTAGACGTAGCGGGCAACGAAGGGCGGGCAGATAGCGTCCCGCCAGACCCGATACTCGTAGAGTTTGCCGCTAGCCCAGTGGCGGGCGTGGAACTCCCGGGATGCCTGTTCGAGCGAGACAACCCGAACCGCTTCCGGGAGCAGGCGGTTCATCGCACTGAGGAGATTGCCGGTGGGAATGGGGTTGGCGAGCGCGAACGAAGCAACCTGGCCCAGCGCATGAACACCGGCGTCGGTCCGTCCGGCGCCCTGCACATCGACAGGGACGCCTTCGATCTCGGCGAGCGCGTCCTTCAGGACACCTTGAACGGTGGAGCGATTCGGCTGGATCTGCCAGCCGTGGAAGTCCGTGCCATCGTATGCGAGAGTCGCTTTGAAATGGCGCATCCTAAATCAGCGGAAGTGTAGAGCGTCACGGGCAACCGCTAACCTTTCGGGCTCCGAAGGCGTCTCTAATAGGGTGGCCATTGTCAGCGAATCAGCGCAGTGTTAGGATAACAAAGAACTTCCGCCACCCATGCCTGCAAACCTTCTGCAGGGCCACCTCACCACAAGCTACAGCACCGACAGCGTACTCGCAGAACGGAGCCGGCCGAACCCAGTTTGATCGCATCCGCTCGGGTTGGAGTTCGCTCGCAGACTCGGAGAATCCGTGATGAATCTGATACAGAGATTTCTTGTCTTCATTCTGACCACATGTCTTGCGCCGCCTGCATGGGCGCAAGGGCCGACGCCGGGGCAGCCCGTCGATTACAGCACGTTCGGCAACCGTTGGAGCTTCATGAACGTGTACAAGGTGCCCGAACCGGCTCCGGTGGATTTTGCAAATTCTCCGCGCCTCGACCAATTGATGCGGGGCGGAAAGATATATCTTTCTCTGGCGGACGCGATTGCTCTTGCGGTCGAGAACAACCTGGATATCGTCTACGCGCGGTACGAACCTCTCAAGGCGGATGCGGATGTGCTGCGAGCCCATTCGGGAGGACAATTGCGTGGCGTTCAGACTCAGATCAGCACGCTGTCGACAGGCCAATCCGCCACAGGGGGCGTTGGCGGACGAGGAGGTGACGTCACGGGCATCGACGATCGGGCAGGCGGCGGCGGGCAAGGAGCGGCCGGCGTCGGCGACGCAAGCACGTTCTTCGGCACCGCGCTGCCGAACCTCGACCCGAGGATCACCGCCGGTATCGATTGGGGGCATTTCAGCAATCCTCAGACCACCGATTTCATCACCGGCACGAACACGTTCATCAGAGAGGTGAGTAACTCGAACATCACTTTGCGCAAGGGTTTTCTCAGCGGTGCTACGGCTTCGCTGGGATGGAACAATCGCCGTAGCATCACCAACAGCCTCCGAAGCAACTTCAACCCCAACCTTGCGAGCAATATCAGCCTGACCGTGACGCAACCGCTGATTCAGGGCTTCGGCCGGAGTCTGAACTCGCGAATCATTCGGGTCGCCAAGAACAACCAGGAGATATCGGACCTGGCCTTCAAACAGCAGGTAATTGCAACCGTGGCCCAGGTACAGAACCTTTACTGGGACCTGGTCACGTTTATCGCGGACGTGCAAGGTCGGCAAGAGGACCTTCGGCGGGCGGAGAAACTCTACCAGGACAACAAGCGCCGGGTCGAGATCGGCACGTTGGCGCCAATCGAGATCGTTCGCGCCGAAGCCGAGGTGGCCACCGCCCAGCAGAACCTGACGGCGGCCATCACCAATGTTCAGCAGCAGGAGAACGTGCTCAAAAACGCGATCAGCAAGAATGGCCTGCAAAGTCCTTCCGTCCTGGAAGCCGAGATCGTTCCGACGGACCGCATCGAAGTACCCGCCACGGAAACCGTGCAGCCGATTCAGGATCTGATGAACCTTGCTCTGAAGGCGCGGCCGGAAATCCTGCGCAGCCGGGTGCAATTGACCAATCGCGACATCAACCTCAAGGGTGTGCGCAACTCGCTGAAACCCCAAGTGAACCTGATCGGAGACCTCACGAACAACGGTCTCGCGGGGGAGGTGAACAACCTTTTCCTGCCGTTCCCCGGGCAGACGCTCGTCACTCCGACCGAGTATTTTCTCGGTGGATTGAGCACAAGCCTTGGACAGGTGTTCCGCAGGAACTTCCCCGATTATCAGATCGGCGTTCAACTGCGCATTCCTCTCAAGAACCGTCAGGCACAAGCGGACCTGGCCGCGTCCCTGCTCGAGAAGCGCCAAGCCGAGATTCGCCTGCGGCAGTCAGAGAACACGATTCGCCGCGAAGTTCAGGACGCGGTGATCGGCGTGCGTCAAGCAAGGGCGCAGTACGAAGCGGCCCGGAAGTCCCGAGTCCTGCAAGAGAAGACCCTCGAAGCCGAGCAGAAGAAGTTCAATCTTGGAGCATCAACGATTTTCGAGATCGTGCAGGTTCAGCGGGACCTGGCATTCTCGCGAACGGACGAGATTCGGTCCCAGAACAACTACATCAAGGCCAAGATCAGCCTGGACCTATCTACCGGCCAGACTCTGGAGAAGAGCAATATCTCAATCGATGAGGCTTACGACGGAAGCGTATCGAAGAGCGCAGATCCGATTCCTCCGGATTCTCAGGCAGCGCTATTGGACGCTCGCCGAACCATGGCCCGCTAAGAGGAAAGCAGCGGGTCAGGATTCCGACTCTTCGTCCTCGCCGGCTTCCTCTTCTTCCTCGTTCGGCTTTGTGAGGTCGGAGATGCTGGTCCGCAGTTCCTCGATATCGCCCTTCTCGAGCTCATAGGTGCTTGCCTGGCCCGGGATCGCAGCGTAGACCTGATCGGAGGAAGGATCACTGATCACGACCTGCTCCGTGCCGCCGCCGCTCGACTGAACCACCTCAGTCTCGATCGTTGGGGCCTCAAGACCGAACTTCGCCTGGTCGGCCGACTCATCGGAAGTGAACTCCTTGACGGAAAGTCCCCGCAGGGCATCCAGCAGGGTCTGGACTTTCTCGGCGTCCAACTCGCGATCCTCGTCGGAAGTGAGTATCCACTTGTCCTCTTGTTTGGCGATCGTCAGACGCGTATCGCCGTCGCGCACTTCGACGGCTCCCGGATCCACGAAGCCGAAGTCGAAGAGCTTTTTGTTGCGAAAGTCCTCCAGAGGCTTGTCGAGCGCCTCCGGGAGCGTTGACGAGACTTCGTACACGCCCTCAAGGTCGCTGCTCTTGGCGTAGTACTTGTCGTCGGCATCCTTCGCGATGGTCAAAGTATGCGCGCCCGCCTCGTCGACGACCTCGACTGCGGCGAACGGCCGCCTGAAAGAATACTTCCTAGTAGGCTCGCCTTCCTCAAGGACCGAAACCATCTCGGCGTTGTAGGCCGAGCGAGCCAAATCGCCCACGCTGAAATTGTCGGCCCGGAGAGGCTTCGGCTTGAGGATCTGCCAATCCGCATCTCCGCTCTTGCCGAACTCGATCGATCGCGAGCCAACGTTGACGGTAACGCGAGAAATCCTGTCCTGGTCGACCTTCAGCAGCTTCTTCTCTCTGAGGTCGAAGATTTCCTTCTCGAAGCCGCTCTTGATGTAGCTAAAAACCGTAAACAAGCGGGTGTCGCCGTCGAGGCGCACAAAAACCCCCGAGCCGGTCGGTGTCTCGTCGCCAAAAATCACCCGGTAGGTCTCTTTCTCTTGGTCCTCTTTCTTGGCCGTCACGTCGACTCGCAGCGACCAGTCATCGCCATCGACGCCATAGGGACGCCAGTCGGCGACCTCCTCCTCGACAACGCGGTCGGAATTCATCGGTGTGAGATTATTCAGCAACAGGTTGATCGACGATTCGTTAACGGGGATCGTAAGCGGCGGGGCGAACTTCCACTCGTCATCATCACCTCGCACAACCATGATCGTGTCGCGCCCAGGACGCTCCACGGTGAACGCCCGGATATCGTCTGTCTCGAGATCGATGACGGGCGTTCTTTCGTCGTCGGATACCGGCGGGTTCTCTTCACTCCAATAGACCAGCCCTCCAAGCACGGCAAGAATGCCAGCGGCGATCAGAAGCCTCATGGGTTTCATGGTCTTGCCTCCCTGCTCATCTTCGACGGGAAGAAGGTCGAGCCGGTGATCGCGCGGGTCAGCGGCGCATCCACCACACGCGGACACCGAAGATCACAATCACCAGCGGCAGCCCGATGACATTGATCCAGAACAGGCGCGATACCTGCGCCTGCGAGAGGTCCAGGGGCGTGTTCTCGGGGTCTTTGGGACGAATGGAAATCAAGTCCTCATCGGAACTCAGCCAGTTCATCATATTGAGAAACAGGTCAAGGTTACCGCCGCGGCCCAAAGCGTAATTGCGGGCGAACCGAGAGGAACCTACGACCACTACTCTCGACTCTTTCTCATCCGTTTCCTCTGACGCATCTTCGCTGTCTTCCGCATCCGCCTCATTGTCACCGGAGGATTCTTCGGAGCCAGTTGTATCCGATGGCGCATCATGGGTCGCCGCCACGGCAAGCGTAATGGGCCCTTCGCGTTCCGCAGCCGAGTTCCTGATCAACTCTCCGTCTTCCACCTTCAACTCGGCCGTAGCGAAAGCCCCCGCCGTAGTGCTGAAGAGCTCCTCGACATTCCAGCCTGATACGGCGTCGCCCGCGTCGACACCGCGGGACATCGGGAAGAAGCTCGCCGTGTTACCCATGACGTCAGTAATCGGATGGTCCTCATAGTCAGCAACCAACGGGGACAATGGCCCCATGCCGAAGAACTGGCCGACCGGCGAGAAATCGACCACGGTTTCGTCACGGACACGGATGCCCCAGCCGGCGACCATCCCGGTCAGCGCGGGGCTGTTGTCGGGATCGATCATGATGAGCGCGCGGCCACCGCCCTCGACGTAACGCTTGAGGGTTTCGACCGCGGGCGGAAGATAGTCCGCCTCGGGACCGGGAAGAATCACCAGAGTGCAATCGGAAGGGACTTCAACTTCCTGCTGCAACGACACTACCTGCGTTTCGTAGTTCGCGTCCTGTATCGCCTGCTGGGCGCCCGAAAATCCGTCGCGATCGGTGTCATCCGTATCCGCTTCACCATGTCCCGTGAGAATGCAGGCGTTCTTGTCCTCTCCCTTGAGCACTTTGATGATGGCGTTCGTGACGTCCTCTTCCTCACTGGAAGAAGCTTCCTCGCGGTTGCCTCCCACCTCGACGAGCACCGTGCCGTAGGTACGGATGTTCATCAGTTGGGCCATTTCAGGTTTGCTATCCGGATCGATGTAGTCGACCGACACACGGCTGGAAGCATTCTCGTACCGCACGAGCGACGAACGGGCCGCGCCGAAGTCCGTACTGCGGTCGAAGTAGTAGATCGTGAGGTCGCGATCAAGGTTGTCCAGGATCTTCTCCGTCTGATCGGACAAGCTGTAGAGCTTGTTCCTGGTCGCGTCGAAGGTCTCGTTATAGCGGTTTGCAAGATAGTTCGCCGCTACCAGAATCGCAATTGTGACGAGAACATATACGGCCGAGTACGCCCCGTATTTCGTCTGTCTTGTCTTGACCCAATCCCAAACCATCTTTCGGACCACCTCCCGCTTCATGCGCGCCAGCGCAGTGATTCCAGCGAGCGCTTGCTCAGAAAGAGACCAAGCCCAATGGCGCTCAAGTAGTAGACCGTGTCCTTCAACTCGATCACTCCCTTCGAGAACTGCTCGAAGTGCGGCGCGATCGCGATGTATTGACACACCTTGCCGATCGTCGAGGTGCTATAGGCGTTTACCCAGTCCAGAACCCACAGCAGCAGGAACGCGCCGAAAGTCAAGGCGCCGGCAACGATCTGATTCTTCGTCAAGGTCGAGATGAACGCACCGATCGCGAGGAACGTTCCACCCATCAGCAACAAGCCCAGGTAGCCGACGAGAAGAGCCCGCCAATCCGGCGTACTGAGCAGGAAGATCACCGCCAGGTTCAGCATCGAAATCGCCAACATGCAGGCAAACAGCAGCACGGCGGCCAGCCACTTGCCGAAGATGATCTCGAAGTCGCGTACCGGCGACGTGAGCAGTAGCTCGATCGTGCCGCTCCGCTTCTCTTCAGCGAACAGCCGCATGGTGATCATCGGCGAGAGGAAAAGCAGAATAATGCTGAAGTTGCCGAGCGTCGGCTGGATGATGAACTGGTCCACGTTCATCGGGGGCATCTGCATGCCCATCTGGCCGCGGCTCGAAAAGTCCACGAATATCGCGACCGCGCTGAAGAAGAAATAGCCGAAGATGATCGAAAACATCGCGAGAAGGATATAGGCGATCGATGAAGCGAAATAGCTCCTCAGTTCGCGGCTTGCGATCGTCCAAACGTTTCTCATGACGCAGCGGCTCCTTCCTGTTTCGAAGATTCTTCCTGCTCTTCGAGCGGCGCCTCTTGCGGCAAAGCCGCGGCTTCGGAAACAGTCGGCTCCACGGTTCCCTCCGGCGAATCGGCACCGGCTTCAGCAGCCGGTTCATCCTGTGCGGCAGCCTCGGCGGCGTCCTCCGACGCCGTCAGCTTGAGGAAGATATCCTCGAGGCTCATACCGATCGGGCGGATCTCATAGAGACCCCAGCCGGATTCCACCACCACCCGGGCCAGCTCACTTCGGATGACGGCATCCTTGCTGGTCTCGACTGACCAACTCGTGCGGCCGCCATGTCCGTTCTTGCGGCTCACGTCGTTGACTCCTTCGACCGCCAAGAGGCGTTCCTCAACGTCCTCGGGCGGACCGTCGATCTCGATCAGCAAAGACTCATGACCCCTCATGCGCGCCATCAAGTTCTCCGGCGTATCGCTGGCTTCAAGCTTGCCGTCATTGATGATGATGATGCGGCTCGCGATGCTCTGCACTTCCGACAGGATGTGCGTGCTCAGGATGATCGTGTGCTCACCGCTGAGGTCGTGAATGAGCTGCCGGACTTCCGCGATCTGCTTGGGGTCCAGTCCGGCAGTGGGCTCGTCGAAGATCAGAACATCGGGGTCGTGAATCAGGGCCTGCGCCAAGCCGACTCGCTGGCGGTAGCCCTTGGACAACTGTCCGATCAGCTTTTGGCGAACGTCTCCCAACGCACACCCTTCGACGACGCCATCGAGGCGTTCATTCACCTCTCCGCTGGGAATGCCTTTAAGCCGGCCGACGAAATCGAGGTAGCCCTCGACTGACATCTCGGGATAGACGGGCGGAGCCTCGGGCAGGTAACCGATGTGCTTCTTCACCTCCAGGGGCTCCTCCAGCACGTCGTGGCCCGCCACGCTCGCTGTACCCGATGTGGGCGGCAAGAACCCGGTCAGGATGCGCATCGTGGTGGTCTTGCCGGCTCCGTTCGGCCCGAGGAAGCCGACAATTTCACCTTTTTCGACCTCAAAGGTGATGTCCTTGACGGCCAAAGTCGGACCGTACCGCTTGGTCAAACGCTCAACTTTGATCATTGCTCAACAGGTGATCCGGCGAACGCCGATAAATGGAGGTTTACTTCGACAACGGTTGCTCAGAGAGACCTGAACATCATCAATAAACTTTATTATGCCGCAAACACCAGGCGGATTGTCAACGGATTGGCGCCTTGCTCAGGAAGCTTGCAGGAACGGGTTTCAGGCCTCCTCACCGACACTCAAAACGGCCAAGAACGCCTCCTGGGGAATATCCACTTTGCCCACCCGTTTCATGCGACGTTTGCCCTCCCGTTGTTTTTCAATGAGCTTGCGTTTCCGTGTAATGTCTCCCCCGTAGCACTTCGCCAGGACGTTCTTGCGCAGCGCAGCAATGTTATTCCGGGCAACGATCTTGTTGCCGATGGCCGCCTGCAGGGCGACCTCGAACATCTGACGGGGAATGAGCTTGCGCATCTTTTCGATCAGCGCCTTGCCGCGCTCGTGCGCCGCCTCTTTGTGCACGATGATCGAGAGGACATCCACCGGGTCGCCTGCGACAAGAACATCGAGCTTGACCATCGGCGACTCACGATAGGCCGCGAAATGGTAGTCGACCGAGGCGTAGCCCCGGGAGGCTGTCTTGAGCCGATCGTAGAAATCCAGCACGATCTCGCTCAGCGGAACTTCGTAGGTCAACACAACCCGATTGCTCGCAACGTACTCGAAGCCCTTCTGGACGCCGCGCTTGTCTTCGAGCAGTTTCAGTATGCCGCCCAGATAGTCATCCGGGGTGATGACCGTGACGGTGAACACAGGCTCCTCGACATGATCGATGTCCGGGCTGTTCGGCCAACGGCTGGGGTTATCGACCTCAACGGTTTCGCCGTCGGTCTTGCGGATGCGATACCGGACCCCCGGGGCCGTTGTGATGAGATCGAGACCAAACTCCCGCTCCAGCCGTTCTTGCACGATTTCCAGATGCAGCAGCCCAAGAAAACCGGCCCGGAAACCGAACCCGAGCGCAGCGGAGCTTTCCGGCTCGAACTGGAACGAGCGGTCGTTGAGCTGCAGCTTCAGCAGCGCCTCGCGCAGAGCCGCGTGCGCATGGGATTCCACGGAATAGAGCCCGGCGAAGACCATCGGCCGAGACTCCTGAAAGCCTGGCAGCGGCTCGGACGGCGGGTTGGCGTCGTCGCAAATCGTGTCGCCGACCCTGGTCTCGCTGACGTCCTTGATGTTCGCGACAACCCAACCAGCTTCGCCACAACGAAGCGATGGGCTCACCTGCGCCTTCGGCGTGCGAAAACCAACTTCCTCTACGGTGAAAGCCTGCCCGGTCGACCACATGCGAATCGTCATGCCCTTGCGCAATGAGCCGTCGACCATACGGACGAGCATGACGACTCCACGGTAGGTGTCATACCAGGAATCGAACAGCAAAGCCCTGGCGGGACCGTCCGGGGCGCCTCGAGGCGGCGGTATGCGACGAACGACCGCTTCGAGAATCTCGGGCACGCCTTGGCCCGACTTCGCACTGACGAGGAGCGCGTCGGAAGCGTCGAGCCCGATCGTCGATTCGATCTCCTCGCACACCCGCTCGGGTTCCGCCGCGGGCAGGTCAATCTTGTTGACCACCGGGATGATTTCGAGGCCGTGATCGAGAGCCAGGTAAGTGTTCGCCAGTGTCTGGGCTTCCACCCCTTGGGCAGCATCGACGACAAGCAACGCTCCTTCGCACGACGCCAAGCTTCGTGAGACTTCGTAGGAGAAGTCAACATGACCGGGCGTGTCGATCAGATTCAGTTGATAGCGCTCGCCGTTTTCGGCCTCGTACTCAAGCCGGACGGCCTGCGCCTTGATCGTGATGCCGCGTTCCCGCTCCAGGTCCATGCTGTCGAGGACCTGCGCCTTCATTTCCCGTGCGGTCAAAGCGCCGGTCAACTCGAGCAGGCGGTCGGCCAGAGTCGACTTGCCATGATCGATATGCGCAATGATGCAGAAATTACGGATGTGGGAGGGGTCCATCAGGAGGGCCGGCGGCAAGAAACCGCAGCCGCAGGTTTCAAGCTATCAGCGATCCTCAGGGGTGTCAATTTCGGGGCCGCGAGGCGGCGGATGGTCACAGCGGCAAGGTCGCGGCCTTGACCTTCGCTGTCTGCGACTCGCGAAACCGGATCAGTTTTTCGCGCAGCTCGGGCCGCTTGCGCGCCAGGATGGCCACCGCCAGCAGAGCGGCGTTCTTCGCACCGGCCTTGCCGATAGCGAGAGTTCCGACCGGGATTCCGCCGGGCATCTGAACCGTCGAAAGCAGCGAGTCCAGTCCGTTCAACACACTGGACATCGGCACGCCGAGGACCGGCAGGATGGTGTGCGCCGCCACGACGCCGGCCAAGTGAGCCGCCCCACCTGCCGCCGCGATCATGACCTCGATACCGCGGTCCTCAGCCGACGAGACAAACTCCACCACCGCCTCCGGCGTGCGATGCGCCGACAGCGCCCTGCATTCATGGGGCACTCCGAACTCCTTCAGCACATCCGACGCGTTTTTCATCGTCTCCCAATCGGACGTGCTACCCATGAGGATTCCGACGAGAGGTGTTTCCTGATCTGCCATGCCATTGACTCACTTAGGGAAATGGATGCGTCCGCCGCACGGGGCTCAACAAGCTCGCCGCGCGCCAAACGCGGGGTATACTGTTACGGTTTCTCGACGCGAAGACCCTTCGGAGGACCTTGTGAACCGAGCAATTGGGATCACCATTCTAGCACTGGCCTCGGGTTGTGCATGGCTGACCGGTAGCGCTTGCGCGCCGGCTTCCGAGTCCGTGATGGAGAGCGCCCCTGCGGACGGCATTCCCAAGGTCGAGGCCGCCGCGAGCATCGCTTTCACCGAGGGGCCAACGGTCTACAAAGACGGCAGCGTTTTCTTCACCGATACGAGGAGTCACCGCATCATGCGTGCGATGCCCGACGGTGAGCTTGTTGTCTTCAGGGAGAACAGCAATCGCGCCAACGGCCTCGTTTTCGACGACCAGTGGCGGCTCATCGCCTGCGAAGGCAGCAACGCCCAACTCGACAACCCGAGGCTGACCCGCACCAACCTGGAAACCGGCGAGATTGAGGTCATCGCAGAATCCTTCAGAGACAAACGCCTCAGCCAGCCGAACGACGTCACATTCGACAGTCAGGGCCGGTTGTATTTCACAGACCGCCCCCGCAGGGATCCCGCGCCCGACCAGACGAACGTCGACGCCGTCTACCGCATCGACACCGACGGTTCGATCCATCAGATCCTCAAAGCGCCCGACATCGACAAGCCGAACGGCCTTGTCATTTCCCCGGACGACAAGACGTTCTATTTGATCGAGGCGCATCCCGACGCCGACCGCGCCCGGATGATCCGAGCCTATGACCTGCAGCCTGACGGAACGGTCACGAACATGAGGGTCTTTCACGATTTCTATCCTGGCCGCAGCGGCGACGGAATGACCATCGACAGCGAAGGCAACCTCTACGTAGCCGCCGGTCTGCATCGTCTGCGCAAGACCAGCGAGACCCTCGACACGAAGTGCGGCGTGCACATCTTCGCACCGGACGGCGAGCTGATACAGTTCGTTCCGATCCCCGAGGACATCATTACGAACTGCGCCTTTGGAGGTCCCGACATGAAGACCCTCTACATCACAGCCGGGAAAACGCTGTTCAAGTTCAACACCGAGATCAAGGGCACCCGCCGCTAGCCACGCGGTGAAATGAACGAAATCCAGCGGAACCATCTCGGCAGGAAACGTAAAAGACCATGAGACTTTCAAGCCGTATGGAAGGCGTCCGCGGCGAGGGCGCATTTGATGTTCTGGTGAAAGCGCGGGCTCTCGAAGCCAAGGGTCACTCCATCATCCACATGGAAATCGGCGAGCCCGACTTCCCGACGCCA
This sequence comes from Bryobacterales bacterium, assembly GCA_965204095.1. Lineage (GTDB taxonomy): Bacteria > Acidobacteriota > Terriglobia > Bryobacterales > UBA6623 > JAPPLB01. The sequence goes on from OZ241991.1 coordinate 1,606,911, forward strand.
GTGAATATTATCGAGGCCGGGCGGCAGGCGCTAGCCGACGGCTGGACAAAATACGGTGCGACACAAGGCGATCCCGAGTTACGAGAGGTAATCGCAGAACGGGTTTCGAAAACACGCGGCATTTCCGTCAGCGATCAGAACGTCGTCGTGACGCCTGGAGGCAAGCCCATCCTTTTCTTCCCATTGCTGGCGTTACTCGAACCCGGTGACGAGGTACTCTATCCGAACCCAAGCTTCCCCATCTACGAGTCCGTCATTCGTTACTGCGGAGCGGCGCCGCTGCCACTGCCACTGATTGAAGAACGTGGGTTCTCGCTCAACCTCGACATGCTGCGCGCGAAGCTGTCTCCCCGCACCAAGGTTCTGATGATCAACTCGCCTCAGAACCCGACAGGCGGCGTGATCCCCGAAGAGGACATCCGAGCTATCGCCGAATTGGTCCGCGACCGCGACCTCATGGTCCTCTCCGACGAGGTCTACAGCAACATCTACTTCGACCGCAAGCCATTCTCGATCGCGTCGCTACCGGGGATGGCCGAGAAGACGATCATCCTTGACGGCTTCTCCAAGACGTACTCCATGACCGGTTGGCGCATGGGTTATGGAGTCATGCCGAAATGGCTCGTGGACGGGGTCTGCCTGATGATGGTCAACTGCGTATCGCACACGGCCAGCTTTTCGCAGCGAGCCGGCATCGAAGCCCTCACGGGTCCACAAGAAGCCGTGGCCGAGATGGTTGCGGAATTCAAGCGGCGGCGCGAGGTGATCGTCGAGGGCTTTAACCGCATCCCCGGCTTTTCGTGCACAATGCCCGGGGGGGCATTCTATGCCTTCCCGAACGTCAAGAAGACCGGAATTCCTTCCGATGATCTGGCCGACCGCATCCTCAACGAGGCCGGAGTGGCGTGCTTGACGGGGACGAGCTTCGGCTCGTTCGGCGAGGGCTACCTGCGCTTCAGCTACGCAACCGCGCTGGACCAGATCCACGAAGCTCTCGACCGCATCGACAGAATGATGCGCGGCATCCTGGGTTAACCTGCCTCGATGACGGCCTTACGTCCCTCGCGTGTGGCTACTGCGATGCCTCCGGTGACCGTCAGAGCGCCGATGATCAGCCTGGCTGTGAGTACTTCCTCGAAAAGCCAGCCGCTCAACAATATGCCGAAGATCGGCACCGTGAACGAGAAGACAGACAACGACCCCGGACTATGCTTCTGCAGCAGGACCGCCCAAGCCATAAAGGTCAGGCCGGAAACGACAGCCCCCTGGTAGATCGTGCCAGCGACCGCCTGCCAGGTCACCGGCCCCCGAACGCCCTGGCCCGCGATCCAAGCGGCCAAAGCGAAACCGGGCAGCGATAGAACCATTTGCCAGAAGACCAGTTTGGTGGGCTCGATTCTCTGTACTAGCCGTTGCGTATAGACAAGCCTCGCGGCGACCAGGATTCCAGAGATCAGAACAGCGAAGTTACCCGCTAACGGGTTCCTCGCGAGAGCCGCGTCGGGGCGGCCTAACGAGACGACGACGACACCGATGAAGGCGCCAGCAAGACCGAGCACCCGCGTCGGCGACAGCCGATCTTCAGGCACGACAAAGTGAGCGATGAGGTTCGCAAAGATCGGGTTCGAGTTGATGAGAATGACGGCATAGGCTGGGGATGTATAGTCGGCGCCGATATGCAAGATGCTGATCTGCACGAGGAACAGGAGAGTGAGTTGCGCCAGTGGGCGGCGCTCATCCGTTCGGATTTTGAGATTCGCGCCGCGCACTGCCGCCCACAGGCCCACGGCGAGCGCCCCGACTATCATGCGGAGAAAAGCGGTGAGGAAAGGGGAAAAGCCAGTGAGACCAAACTTGAGCGCAACCTGGTTTCCGCCCCGGAAGAAGCATACGCCCAAGGCAATCAGAGCGGTCGTCCAGCCGATCGGCTGCAGTCGAGAAGCCACAGGCAGCCCAGCTTAGCAGGATCCCTCCGCAGGCCGGAATCCGGTCGGCTTGGCCGCCGACAGAACGGAACCGCTTCTATGCGGCGCGTTGGACCGGCTCGGTCTGCTCGGTTCTGATCGGCTCGACTGTCTTGCGGGGTTGATGCCGGGCGACGATGATAATGCCCGTAACGACGCCTGCGGCGCCAACGATGAACGATGCCGGCAGACTCTCTGAAAAGATGAAAGTACTGAAAAGCACGCCGAACAAGGGCGCCGGGAAGGCGAAAACCGAAATCACGCCCGGCGGATAGTCACGCAGGAGACGCGTCCACATGATGAAACAGAAGCCCGCCACGACCACGCCCTGATAGACGATTGCGGCAAGCGGCAACCACGTCAGCGGAGCAATCGTTACGGGCTCGAAGAGCAGCGCTGTTGAGAGAAAAAACGGCTCGGCGATGACCAACGTCCAAAATATGGCGCGGGTTGCGTCAACCCGCTGGACGACTCTCTTCGTTGCGACCGTGCGGGCCGCGACAAAGAATGCCGATACGGTACAGATGATATTTCCCCAATAGGGATGCGGGGCCAAGTGAGCGGCAGGCTTGTCAAGAAAGATGAAACAGATGCCAGCGAACGCAACGGTCAAACCCACAACGCGCATCCTGGAAACATGATCTCCCGGCACGAAGTAGTGCGCCAGCAGATTGGTAAAGATGGGATGCGCACTAATGAGCATCACGGCGTAAGCGGCCGAAGTCAGGTTCACGCCGTGATTCAACAGCGAGATCTGGACATAGCAGAACAGGCCGAGGGCCAGCAACGGACCCCACTCTTCGCGGTCGGGCCAAAGGCAAACTCTTTCGCCACGCGCCCATAGACCGATGACGACCGCGCCAATGCCCATTCGCCAGAAGGCCCCCCAGAACGGCGCAAAGACTGACAGACCGACTTTCAGCGCCACGATGTTGGCGCCCCAGAAGAAAGAAATACAGAGAGCCACCAGCGCGACCGCCACACCTACGGACTTGTTGCGGGGAGGAGCACCGTCGCCCATTTCGAGCGGCGGCGACGGGGTGACCGCGGGGATAGCACGCGCCTGCCATCCTTTGAGAAGGGCCCTCATCGCACAGGCTCCTTGACGGAAACGGGCAGCCGCTCTGCGGTGCGCCTGCCGGTGGCGATCAGGATGCCCGCCGTAACGGCAAAGACTCCGAAGATGAGCCTCGCGGTGATCGCCTCATCGTAGATCAGGCCGCTCAACAGGACACCGAAAATGGGCGTGCTGAATGCGAACATCGAGAGAGCGCCGGGACTGATGGTCTTCAGCAGTGTCGTCCAAACCATGAAGCAGAAACCCGCAATGACAACCCCTTGAAAGAGGATGGCCCAAACGGCTTCAGCGCTGACTGGCTGCAGGAAGGGTTTCTCGAGACTCAAAGCGGCGACGAGAAACACCGGAAGGGAAAAGATCATCATCCACAGGATGGGCCGAACAGGATCAATCGTCTGAACCAGCCGCTGCGTGTAGACAGTGCGTGCGCCGAGCAGGAAGCCAGAGAAAGTGACCATCAAATTACCGAGGATGGGCCTCGCACCCAGAGAGATATCCGGCCTGCCCAGGAAAACGAAGCAAATCCCTCCAAACGCCAGCGCGAGGCCGAGCACGCGAGTCCACGACAAACGGTCCTCGGGCACGAAGAAGTGCCCGACGAGGTTGGCAAAAACCGGGTGGGAGTTCAGCAACACGACGGCATAGGCCGGTGAGGTCCAATGCACGCCGAAGTTCAGCGCCGAAATCTGTACGATAAACAAGAATCCCAACCCAGCCAGCAACCGCCGTTCGCCCCGAGTCGGTATGAGCGGGATTCTTTGGCTCCAACCCCACAGCGCGACCACTACGATCCCCGCCAACATCCGCCAAAAGGCGCTCCAGAAGGGCGCGAAGGTCTGCAAACCGATCTTCAGGGCAACCACATTGCCACCCCAAAGGATGCAAGTCGTCAGCGCCGCGAGAGCACCACCGAGAGTGAGGTGGTTGATGGTTTCTGTTCGTGGCATGCAATGGGAGCGGCCGGCCCAGCAGACCTCCGCCCAGGAGGCGATGTCCGCTAATCCGCGACTGCTCCCCGTAGAATCTCGACCACGTGACGCGGCTGGCGCTGCGTGAAGTGACTGATCTGTTGGCGGCAGGAAACACCGCTGACGGCGATCTCGGTGTCGAGTGACGCCGCTTCCACCGCGGGCATTAGCCTTTGGCGGCCGATGGTTTCAGAAATCTCGTAGTGCTCCTTCTCAAACCCAAAGGAACCGGCCATGCCGCAACAACCGGAATTGACCTCCTTGACGTCCAGACCCGGTACAAGACGGAGCGCGTCCAGGCTGGAGGCGTTGCCGATGTGAGCCTTCTGATGGCAATGGCCGTGAAAGAGAACCTGCCCGGAATCGTCTTTGAACCGAAGCATCAGTTGATTCGACCGATGCAAGCGAACCAGGAACTCGTCGAGCATCCAGGCGTTCTCGGCCACCTTCTCGACACGCTCGTCGGAGACCAGGTCGAAGTAGTCGTCTCTCAGCGTGAGCAGGCAGCTCGGTTCGCAGCCGACAACCGGGATATCCTGCTCGGCGTACGGCGCCAATGAACGCACGTTGTGTCTGGCGGCATCGCGGGCGTCTTCGACAAATCCTTTGGAGATCATGGGGCGGCCACAGCACTTCTTGTCCGCCAGGATGACTTCGTATCCGGCCTTCTCCAGCACTTCCGTTGCGGCGCGCCCGACTTGAGGGTAGTTGTAGTTCATGAAGCAGTCATGGAAGAGTACGATCTTCGGCTTACCTCTGGTGGACGTCCCGCCGCTGCGACGGCGGTGCCACTTCACGAAGGTCGGGGAAGCGAACGGCGGCATCTTGCGCCGCCGGTCGATTCCGACGAACGCGTGAAGCATCCACTTCACCGGCGCGAGACCCATGGTGAAGTTCGCGAGCGAAGGAAAGCGGCTGCCCCACTTGTTCAGTGTCTCGACACCGGCGAACATTCGAGCGCGCAGAGGTGTGCCATTTTGGGAGTAATAGTGCGCCAGAAACTCGTACTTGATCTTCGCCATGTCGACATTCGTCGGACATTCGCGTTTACAGCCCTTGCACTCCAGACAAAGATCCAGCACATCGTACATACGCTTCGAGGTCAGCTCGGCAGCCGGCAGCCGCCCCGATAGCGCCGCACGAAGCGCGTTGGCACGGCCACGCGTCGAGTGCTCTTCGTCGAGCGTCGCATGATACGACGGACACATCGTTCCTACGTCACGCTTGCGGCAGACACCCATGCCGTTGCAATTCTCGATCGCTCGCGCAAAGCCGCCCTCGCGTTCGAAGTTGAGCTTGGTGTCGATCTGAATCGTTTGGTAGTCCTCACCCCAGCGCAAGCTTTCGGTCGGCTCCGGCGCGTCGACGACTTTGCCGGGGTTCATGATGTTCTCCGGATCGAAGAGGGTCTTCACCCTCTTGAAAGCACCGTAGATCTCGGCGCCAAAGAGGTGCTTGTTGTATTTTCCGCGTGCGATGCCATCGCCGTGCTCGCCGCTCATCGAGCCGCCGTACTCACCGACGAGGGCCGACACCTCGTCGAGGATACTGCCCATCTTTTTAACTTCAGACGCCTTCTTGAGGTTGATCATGGGACGCACGTGCAAGCAGCCCACCGATGCATGCCCGTAATAGCCACCGTGGGCGTCGTGGGTCTCGAGGATCTCCTGAAAGCCTCGCAGGAACGCCGGCATCTTCGCGATCGGCACTGCGGGATCTTCCACGAACGCGATCGGCTTCTTGTCGCCAGACACGCTCATCAAAAGTCCCAAGGCCATCTTGCGCGTGTTCCAGATGTTGGCCTGCTGCACCGGATCGACAACCGGCAGGTAGCTGAAACCGATTCGCTTCTTTTCGAGGTGTACTTTGAGCCTGTCCAGCTTCGATGCAACTTCCGGCTCGGTGACGCCGTAGAATTCGACGACCATCAACGCGTTCGCCGCGCGGTCGACGTAGCCCATCTGCTCGGCAAATTCAGGCTTCGCGAAAGCCTGCTTGAGGTTGAAGTCATCCATCAGTTCAGCGGCGGCAGGTTCGAATTGCAGGATCTCCTCCACCGACTCCACCGCTTCGAGCAACGACCTGAAGTGCACGAGCAGAAGGGCCTTCCTCTTCGGCAAAGGAACGATACGGATCTTCGCCTCGCTGATGACGGCTAGCGTACCCTCGCTACCCACCAGCAGGCGAGCCAGGTTGAAAGGTCCGGGCCGGCTCGAGTAGCCCGCGCCGTAGTAGCCGTTGTTCTTGACCAGCTCGTCAAGGTTATAGCCGCTAACGCGCCGGATGAGCTTCGGGAACCGCGCCAAGATCTCGTCTCGGTAGATTTCGCCGATGCCGAGCGCCTCGCGGTAGAGAAGGTTCTCCAGGCTGTCGCCACGTCGCAAGCTGTCAAGACAACCCTCGTTTACAGGCCCGAACACTGCTTCCGAGCCGTCCGACAGCACTGTCTTCACTTCCAGGACATGGTCGATCATCTTGCCGTGGACGATCGAGTGCGATCCGGCGGAGTTGTTGCCCACCATGCCGCCGAGAGTCGCCCGGCTGCTGCTGGAAGTATCCGGGCCCAGACCGAACCCGTGAGGCCGCAGGTAGTCGTTCAGATGGTCTTGTATGACCCCCGGCTGAACACGCACCCACTGCTCTTCGGTGTTCAACTCGATGACACTGTGCATGTACTTTGCGAAGTCGATGTGAACAGCGTTTCCGACGGTTTGGCCGGAAAGGCTTGTGGCTCCGCCGCGCGGCAGGATCGGGACTTTGTGGCGCGCGGCTACCCGCCCGATCGCTGCTACGTCTTCCTTGTGCTTGGGGATCACAACACCGATCGGCTCAATCTGCCAGACGCTGGCATCGGTGCTGTAGAGGATCTTCGAGTACTTGTCGAAGCGGACCTCGCCCTCGATTTCCTTGCGGAACTGGTCGGCGAGATCGGTGGGGTATTGCTTCATGATTGGCGGAACTTGCCGGCTCGGAAGCCGAAAAGTGAAACCGGCCTTCTCCGGAGCTCCAACCTGCTTGTAGATTCGCGAGCCCCGGAATCACTGAACCGCTCCGCGGGAGGGGTTATCGAGCGGCCCGTGCCATCAGACGACTGATCTTCTCAAGGCCCAACTCTATATTGTCGTCGCTGACGTTCGAAAAAGAAAGACGCAACGTATTCGCGCCGCTGCCGTCCACGAAAAAGGGCTGACCGGGAATGAAAGCCACCTTCTCTTCCTCAACCGCCTGGCGCAGCAGGGGCAGCGTATCGATTTGCTCCAGCAACTCGACCCACAAAAAGAGGCCCCCCTGTGGACGGTTCCACTTGGCGAGCCTGGACATGTGCCGTTCGAGCGCAGCCTGCATCAGGTCGCACTTCATTTCGTAGAATGCGCGAACTCCAGCGAGATGGGTGTCGAGCCAGTCCCGCTTGAGATATTCGAGAATCAGCTTCTGGCCCACAGTCGACGTACAGAGATCACCTGTCTCCTTGGCAAGCTCGATGCGGCGGACAATCTCCTCAGGCCCGACGATCCAGGCGACGCGCAACCCCGGCGCAAGGACTTTGGAGAAGGTCGACATATACAGGGCGTTCTCCCCACCGTCATAGGACTTGATGGGTTTCAGGATATCGGGATCATCACCCGAGAAGTAGACCTCGCCATAGGCGTTGTCTTCGAAGATGAGCAGGTTTTCTTCGTGAGCCACTTCGATCAGACCTTTGCGGGTCTGCACATCCCAGGTGTGCCCCGAGGGGTTCTGAAAGTTCGGGATGACGTAGATGAGTTTCGGAGGCGAGCCTTCCAAGCGGACTTGGCGAATCTTCGTCCGGAGATCGTCGAGGTCCATGCCGGCCGAGGTTTTTCGAATGCCCACCATGCGCGCCCGGAAGTTCTCGAATGATGCCGTCGCACCGATGTAATTGGGCAGTTCAACGAAAACGGCGTCGCCGGGGTCGAGCAGCACACGGGCTACAAAATCAAGTCCCTGCTGGGATCCGCTGACGAGAATGGTCTCCACGGCCGCGGCTTCGATGCCGTGCGCGCGGGCGTTGCGTTCGCAAACGGCCTCGATAAGCTCGGCGTTGCCGCGGGTAACGCTGTACTGAAAGAGTCTTCCCTTCTCTACAGCAATCAGATGGTTGAAGATCTCCGCCAGTTGCTCGTACGGGAACATTTCCGCGTTGGGCGAACCTGTGGCGAAGGAGATGACGTCCGGCCGGTTCACCAAACCCGTCAACTGTCGGATGAGCGAAGACTTCATGACCTTGGCGTCTTCGGCAATCATTTCGTCGAACAGCATGGTCTCAACAGCCTGTGGCAATAGTCACGCAGGCGGCGTAACGCGCCCGTGTGCCGATGGCGTAGCGAGTGGCCGCTCCAGGAACGTAGTGACGTGCTCTCCGCCCATTTTCTTCGCTTTTTCTTCCCAAGGAAGAGATCACCTGGATCGCCATGCTCCTTACTCCGCGCCGAGCAACCGCAGGAGTCCGCCGCGCCTTCCACGGGACTTTTGCCACGGGTTGCTAGAATTCTAGCGCAGGGGCCGGAGGGAGCTGCGTACACACCGAAAGACGCCGGTTCATTCATGACTCCCTGATAAAATCGGCCTTATGCTCAACCTCGACAATTGCCGCGAGAGGCAACAACGGTTGCTCAAGGTGATGGAACAGGACTCCATCGACTTGGCGGTCATCACGAACCCGAAAACCGTCTACTACTTCACTGGCGTTCTCGTGAATCCCACGTTGCCGCATGCCTACCTGCTCGATGCGTCCGGCAAATCGGCATTGCTGACCGATGCTCCGGTACTCGATCCAGGAGAAAAGCCCAATGCGGCCGCGGACAAGGTGGAGATGTACCGCTTCCACAGCATGGAGCGCGACAACACCGTGACGAACTGGTCACAAGATGTCGCGGCAATGCTGAAAGCGGCTGCGCAACAGTTCCTTCCCACCGGCGGCACGCTGGGGCTCGAGTTCGACGCGGCGCCATTCGCCGTAAGTGATGCGGCCCGAGAGGTGGCGTCCAGCGGCCCTGAAAACCTGACCCCCGCCATCGATCAGATGCGCCGCCAGAAGGATCCGGACGAGATCCAGTGCATGCGCCGAGCGGTGACCCTCGTTGAAGCCGGATTAGCTGCGATCAAGGCCCGTCTCGAACCCGGCATGACCGAGTTTCGGGCCTATTCGATCTACTACGAAGCGATGGTGGCGAACGCCGGCACATCAGTCGAGCTAGCAGGCGACTTCGCGACCGGGCTTCGCAACGTCAAGGGAGGCGGCCCGCCGACGCCCAGGCGGGTGCAGCTCGGCGACCTCTACATCTTCGACACGTTCCCGATCTTTCAGGGCTACATGTGCGATTTCACGCGTACCTTCGTCGTGGGCCGACCGACGCAAATCCAGCAGGACGCCTGGGGGCACGTCATGGAAGCGCACGAGATCGCGCGACGCAACATCGCGCCCGGCGTTCCCGCGAAGGAAGTGTACGAGACGATCAAGACGCATCTCGACAAATTCGAGCCAGCCCAGGGTTCTTTCTGGCATCATGCCGGCCACGGCGTGGGTCTCAATGGATGGGAGTTGCCTTGGCTCACTCCGGGAAGCAAAGAAACGATCCTGGATCGCGAGGTACTCGCCTGCGAACCTGGGCTCTATGCGGATGTGATGCAAGGAGGCATCCGTCTAGAGCATGACTATCTCGTCACGCCCGAAGGCACAACCGCCCTTGACCGTTTCCCGATGGATTTGACGTAGCAAGCATCCCACCCCCAGTAAAAGGGGAAAACGTGCCCGGCTCTTTCGCGGGCTCCCCGCATATGGGGCGTTGCCGTGCTCAGCAAAATCGCTCTCGACGGATACACTTCTGACATCGTTCGGAGTCGGCCTCGGCCAAGGTGTTCCGACGCCCGGAGTTCGACTTCCCTTTCTCCAGCAGGCATGTACGTCCTGACCGCAGCGAGGACCGATCAATCAGAGTCTTCTCAGAGCAAGTCAGCCTTACGGATTCGTCAGATCCCGAACATAGATATCCCGGAAGCGCATCCGGCCCTTGCCGCCGGAGTGCAGCTGCAGAGCTATCAGGCCCTCTTCAGAGCCAGGGTTGGGATACGTGAAGTCTAGGATCATGATGCCGTTCAGATGGACGATATAGCGGTTGCCCTCGACCTGGATCAGCATGTCATTCCAATCGTACGGATACATCACTGCGTTGTATTCCGGAGCGGGCCAGGCCACCCAGCCGCGGCCGTCGCCATAGATGCCGCCTGTCGGTGAGCGGTTGCCGATCGTCGGGTCGATCTCGATTTGGCGTCCGGCAATAATCCTGGGCGTGTCACCCTCGAACTTCGTGTGAATGTAGACGCCGCTGTTCCCCTCAGCCTCGCACTTGAAGCGCAGTGACAGGTGGAAGTCGCGGTAGGATTTCTCAGTCGCGAGGTAACCGTACTTGTCGGAGATCCCCGCTCCGTAGATCGCACCGTTCTCATCGACCTCCCACTTCTCGGCGCCAACTTTTCGCCAACCCGTAAAGTCCTTGCCGTTGAAGAGCTGCACCCAACCTGGCTTCAGCTTGCGAGGGCGAGGCCGATTCTGTTGGGTGAACGCGAGATCGGTAGTCAGCAGAGCCAAGGCAATGAACGCAGCGGCAAATCGGAAAAAGACACCCAGTGAAGACTTCATGACGGTTCCAAGCTCCAGTATGTGATTCGAGGCGCGTAAAGCGGATCGCGCTTCGCATCCTAGCGCCTACGCTGTTCTTCCAGCAAGCGATAGACTTCCCGCTTCGATAGCCCGCGTTCTTTCGCTACCTGTTTGACGGCGTCCATCCGCCCGGCACCTTGACTCATGAATACGTCGACGCGGTCAGCGATCGTGCCCTCCCTGGTGCGGGGAGATTCACCGCGGCCAATCAGCAAAGTGATTTCCCCTCTCACCGAACCGCGTTGGTCAAGTGTGTCAAGCAAGTGCGATACCGACCCTCGCAGGAACTCTTCGTGCACCTTGGTCAATTCGCGAGCAATGACGGCGCGGCGGTCGCCGAGGATTTCGAGCACATCCTGTAACGTTTTGACGATCCGATGGGGCGCCTCGTAAAAGACCAGCGTGGCGGTGTCATCAATGAGCGCCTGCAATGTCTTGCGGCGCTGGGTAGCCTTGGCCGGCAGAAATCCGCCAAACCGGAAGGATCCGGTGGGAAGCCCCGAAGCAACCAAGGCCGTCACGAGAGCCACCGGGCCGGGAATCGGCACGATGACGACGCCAGCGGCGATCGCATTGGCAACGAGGCCGCAACCCGGGTCCGAGATCCCCGGCATGCCCGCATCGGATACGACGGCAATCGACTCCCCTCCCGAAGCCCGCTCGACAATGCCGCTCGCTCGGGCGGACTCATTGTGTTCGTGAAAACTCAGCAGAGGCTTGCTGATGTGGAAATGCTTGAGCAGCTTGCCTGTGCGGCGTGTGTCCTCGCAGGCGATGAGATCTACCTCGCCCAGGACACGCAGAGCGCGCAGAGTGATATCTTCGAGATTGCCCAGCGGCGTGGCTACCAGGTAGATCGTGCCGGCTGCCACGGCATCAACTCTTCTTCTGAGAGAAGCACTCCAGCATCTTCAGAACCTCATCGATGCCGTTGCGCCCGTTTTTCGCAACGGCTCTGACTAAGATGCCGCCACAGCGAACCACTGCGTGGCATTCGCCGTTTACAGGGAACTTGCATCGCATGCTGTCTCCCCAGAGCAAGGGCGCGATAAGAGACGGAAGCCATGGCATGTCCGTCACAGCCTGATTGTCGAGCAGCTCGGAAGTGGCGAATCCCTCAACCACCTTCAAGTTGTCTATTCCACCGCCGGCCAGCCTCGCTCCAACACAAAAACCGGCCAACTGGACCGCCGGTGTTCTCTACTCGTCTTTCAACGCCCCGTACAGCAATGCCGCCAGTACGCCGCCCAACGGGCACGCCACGAAATAGATCCACAACGTCGAGAGGGCGTTGGGAGCGCTGCTGAAGAGCGCCGGGCCCAATGACCGCGCCGGGTTGAGCGACGCACCTGTCAACGGGCCGCCCATCAGGATGCAAAACGCCAGCGTCAAGCCGATTGCGATCGGCGCAAAGTCACCTGCCTTGCCACTCACGGCCGTGAAGTAGATCGCATTGACGAGGAAGAACGTCAGGAGCATCTCCAGGACGAACGTCTGCGCCACGCCGACGCCCTCCGCCGGAACCGTCGCACCAAGCGTTCCGGCCTGTGCGCCGAGCACGAAGTTCAATGCCGCGGCGCCCGCAACGCCCCCTATCAACTGAACAACGATGTACCCAGCCGCCTTAGCGAAATCGATCTGTCCTCCAACGAGCAGTCCGATCGTAACCGCCGGGTTGATATGAGTGCCGGAGATGGGGCCGTAGGCGTAAGCGAAACCCAGAACAACCAAACCGTGGGCGAGCGCTACGGCAACCAAACTCCCGCTTATGGCAGCCGCACCAGCTCCAATAAAGATCAGCGTAAAAGTCCCCACGAACTCCGCGACCAATGCCTTGCTATTCATTTATCCTCCTCCATACGCCGCAGCCACCGATAGGCCGGGTACGTTTCAAACCATCGAGAGAGAGTATACGAAACCACAAGGCGTGCCGTGAGCCGGAGGAGACCGGAAACCCATGATGGACGCTCCGGGGAAGGAGCGGCTGGACTCCGCAGTCGCTTGCAGCGGGGTCAGCGAAAAAACGATCCGGGTCGATCTGATCTGACGAACGACAAAGCCGACAACCACCCATGCGCATCACCCCGATGGGCACGCGCCGCTCCAGCAACGGCACGCAGAGCATGACGCCGCGTTTTTCGAGTGCCCGGCGCTAGTCCATCTGCCTCCGCTCGCCTTACGCCATCGAAGTGGTTTTTCCACGAACTCTCAGGTGCCCAAGGGCAAAAAATACTGAGTTCCGCGGACCGGCCGGCTCAACTCCTCGAGCAACTCCTTCAGGTCGTTTTCCTTATGTACGAAGTCGACTTGGCTGGTGTCCACGACCAAGACATCCGACGCTTTGTAGTGGGAAAAGAAATGCTCGTAGGCTCTTGTGACCTCGGCAAGGTACTCGTCGGATATTTGTGCTTCGGAAGCGATATTCTTGCGGATGATGCGCTCGCGAAGCACTTCCGGCGTCGCCTTCAGGTAAACGACGAGATCCGGCGCGACCAACTGTTCCTTGAAGAGGCGATAGTATTCGTCGTACACGGCCACTTCATCATCGGTGAGGTTGATGTAGGCAAACAGTTTGTCCTTCTCGAAGAGGTAATCCGTGACAACCGGCATCTGCGACCGGCCGGGATCGATCACGGACAACTGCTGGAAACGGTTCACCAGGAAATACATCTGCGCCCGAAAAGCCGAACCCTGTTGGCCGCGGTAGAAATCATTCAAGAAGGGGTTTTCTTCCGAGTCAAGCACCGTCTTGGCTTGAATCCGCTCAGCCAGTGCTTGAGCCAAGCTTGATTTGCCAACCCGAAGGGGACCTTCAATGGCGATGTAACGAGACGGACTCATCCGATGAAGCGCGAACAATGGCTTGGCAGCACATGTTTCGATAGAACCGTCGTCGAGGACGCAACAACAGAGAACGGCTCTTAATGAACGTACCGCGAATACTAGATTATTTCACAGCGTCGGGCGCCGCCGCCGAGGAGGGTTGTTGGTCGGCCCGGCTTGGCAGCCAGGGCTCTCAGATACGCGAACGATGCCGCGATCCCGACAAGCAGATCTTCGGAGTCACGATGATTCACAAAGGCGATGCGCACCCTGATACCGAGCGTCCAGACAGCGGCTGAAGACCTGTGAGGTTTAGACCACTCTGCTCCGCAAGAGGGTGCCGATAGCCGGTTGGTACTGGATGCCGCGATGCTGACACACAGCCGGTCGGACGCCTCGACTCCGGGCTGAGTGGTCCATCAGGAAACTGGGCGAGGGAGTCCGGTTCATGGCCCGGTTAATCCCGATTGCAGCCAATTTCAGAGCATCGCGTCGGCTGACGGCGTAGAGATCCTGCACTTAGAAGCGCAAGCTTTCCTGTGGTCCGCGCGGCAACTTTATCCCGAAGTATGAAAAGGCGAGGCGGGTGCCGACGCGGCCTCTCGGCGTGCGGTCGAGAAAACCGAGTTGCATCAGATAGGGCTCGTAGACTTCCTCGATCGTGCTGGCGTCCTCGCCGACGGAGGCGGCGATCGTGTTCAAACCGACCGGCCCACCGGCGTATTTTTCGAGGATTGTGCGCATCACTTTCTGATCAACCTCATCAAGCCCGTGAGGGTCAACCTCCAGCAGATCGAGCGCGGTGCGGGCCACGGCACGGCCGATAGAACCGTCAGCCCGTACTTGTGAATAGTCCCGGACGCGGCGAAGCAACCGATTGGCGATGCGCGGCGTTCCCCGGCTACGCCGGGCGATCTCTTCCGCACCTCTGTCGTCGATAACGACGCCCAGCATGCCGGCAGAGCGGAAAACAATCTTCGTCAGGTCGGAAACATCGTACGGGTTGAGCCGTAGCGTCAGCCCGAAGCGGCCGCGTAAGGGTCCGGAGAGCATACCCGCACGGGTTGTCGCGCCGATGGTGGTGAACGGCGGCAGCGGTATCGAGTGTGTGCGCGCTCCTGGTCCGGTGCCTATCATGAGGTCTACCCGAAAGTCTTCGAGCGCCGCATAAAGCATCTCCTCCACATCAGGAAGCAAGCGGTGGATCTCGTCAACGAAGAAGACCTGGTGGGGCTGCATCGCCGTCAAAGCGCCGGTGAGATCGAGCTTCTTTTGCAGTACGGGTCCGGAGGTTAAATCGACTCGGACGTTCAGTTCGCGAGCGATGATGTGCGCCAGTGTGGTCTTGCCAAGCCCCGGCGGACCGTACAGCAAGACGTGATCGAGCGCCTCTCCACGACCTCGAGCGGCTTCAATGGCGATCGAAAGGTTCTCCTTGAGCTTCGGCTGTCCGACGAAATCGCACAGGGATTTCGGTCGGAGGGTAATTTCGAACTGGCGGTCGTCGTCCTCCGGCTCCGGTGAAACGATACGCTGGTCCGGCATTGCTGTTCAGCTTAATGTTATCGGCTTATCAGCTCCATCGAGCGGCGAAAGAGAAGCTCGAACTCCACGGCCACTCCCTCCGTCACGGCCTTGCGAACGGCCTTGTCCGCCGCAGCGCGGTTGCAGCCGAGGTTTATCAGGGTGGACACGACGTCTTGCTGCATGGCGTCGGAAAGCGAAACCCCTTCGGGCCGCTCGTCAGTATCCAGGGACTCCAGCTTCTCGCGCAGTTCGAGAGCGATACGCTCGCCGGTCTTGCGCCCTACACCGGGTATCCGAGTCAGCCGCTTCGCGTCTCCAACCCGAATGGCGTCGAGCAGCTCGTCTGTAGGCAGCCCTGACAGGATCGTGACAGCCAGGCGAGGGCCAATCCCGCTGATCGTGATCAATTTCTCGAACAACTCCTTCTCGCGCCCGTCGGCAAAGCCATACAGAGCGAGTGTGTCTTCGCGCACGTGGGTATAAATCAGCAGCCGGACTTCTTCTCCGATTCCGCCGATGTGTGAGAACGTCGAGACCGGAACCGTAACTGCGTACCCAACGCCGCCGGCATCGATGATGACGAAGTTCGGATGCTTTTCGAGTAACTTTCCGCGGAGAGAAGCGATCATGCGAGCGGCGGCGGCCGGAGCCCGAATTATCGCCGTGGCTCGAAAAGCCTGTCAAGCATACGGGTATGATGACCTCCAATGGCATTGCGCCGGGTATTTGTCGACCACGTGGATGACCAAGAAGCCCATGCGGAAGGTCCGACCGCGCATCATCTTGCACGAGTCGTTCGGCTTTGCGAGGGGGAAGAGGTCGAGCTTTCGGACGGCCGCCGGCTCTTTCGGGCGCATGTCGCGAAAGCGGATTCCCGCCGAGTCGAGTTCGTCATCGACCAAGAGCTGGCGGCAATCTCTTCGGGACCCGAAGTAACACTACAGATTTCGGTCTTCCAGTTCTCGCGATTCGAATGGGCGGTGGAGAAAGCGACGGAGCTGGGTGTCAGCCGAATCGTCCCGGTGGCTGCGGCACGAAGCGAAACTCATCTCGTCAAAGCTGCGCCCAAACGACTGGAGCGCTGGAGGAGAATTGCCGAACAGGCAGCGCAGCAGTCCCGCCGCCTGGCCGCGCCAATGATCGAAAAAATGGTTCCTTTCGAAGCAGTTCCGGACGAAGGGGAGGGTGCAAGGCTGATCTTGCATCCGGACGGGGACCCTCTCGGAGGCGTCTTGCGCTCGAGCTTGGAGCAGCCCATTCAGCTTCTCGTGGGCCCCGAGGGAGGCTGGACCGACGACGAAGTGTCTGCGGCGATCCAGGCGGGTTATCGACGCGCTGGCATGGGACCACTCATTCTGCGATGCGAGACCGCCGTGATCGCGGCGCTGGCAGCTATTGGCCAAGCCCTGCACCGCTAGCCGGCCTTTCACACCACCCGACGATCGAAGCACGCGATAACAAGGCCGTGATTCGTGCCTCGTGATCCGTGAAAACCCTAAAAGGCCGTGTTGCTCGCGCCCAGTGGCTCGCGGCTCGTCTTGACGGCCCTCTCACGCACTTCGCCTCGCCGCGTGGTGACACATGCAGGCCCTAGCGAAAATTGCTGTAGGGTCCGGCGGTACTCCACTCGGGCATGCTGATGCCCTCAGCGTCCCAGATGATCTCTCCCTTGCGGACGGTCATCATGCAGCGGATGTTTTTTTTCGCCGTGAGCTTGCCGCGGCCGGAGTCGAGGAAAGCGAACTCACCCTCTTCGATCTTGAGGATCGCGATGTCTGCGGTCGATCCCTCATCGAGCGTGCCGAGATCGCTGCGGCGGATCGCTTTCGCAGGGTTCACCGTGGTGCGTTCGATGACCTGCTCGAAGGTCAGGCCTATGTTGAGGAACTTCGACATGACGTTGTTCAGGTGAGCGCGCTGCAACATGATGCTGTTCTTGTCAATGTCGGTGGAGATGGTGTCAGGCAGGAAACCCTGCTTGATAGCGGGGACGGCGATGCGGAACCAGAAGCTCCCGGAGCCGTGGCCGACGTCGAACAGGATGCCTCTCGCGCGCGCTTTCCACATGTAATCCCGGACTTTCTTGTTCCCGTCGAGTTGCGGCGTCAGCCGACCGTAGAAGTGCGTGTGGATGTTGCCGGGCTTCATGTGCTGAAGGATCAGCTCCTTGTAGCCGCGGCCTTCCTTGGGGTGGAAGTCGACCATCAGGACGCTGTTGCTCATCTCGGCGGCTTTGACAGCACGGTCAATCGCTTCCCAGCCTTGCGATTGATAATGCTCGGTCTTGATACCGACGATGTCATCGGGGTGCTTATTGATCATGGCGACGACGGCATCGATATCCATCTGCTCAACGTCGTTCTCAACCTCGTGGCCGTACATGCCCGCTCCGACGATGCTCAGAAAAGCCAGCAAGCGAACGCGCGCCTTGTCGATGGTTTCCGCTTTGAACTTCTCGAACCCCTTGTGACCGGAACTACCCGCGTCGACGGCCGTCGTCACGCCGTAGCGGAGTGTGTTGTGATCGGGATTGAGGTTGAGCCAGGCTCCGTACTGGTCGAAATGCGTGTGAATGTCGATCAGGCCGGGCGTGACGTAATACTCGCTGACGTCAACGACTTTCTTCGCGCGATAGGCCGGGAGGTTTTCGGCGACGGCGTGAATCTTCTCGCCGATAACGGCGATGTCGAAGCGGCCGTTGCGGTTGTTCTTGATGTCGATGACATGGCCGTTCTTCAGGAGCAAATCGTAGATCGTGGTCTCGGCGGCGGGGTCCTGGGCCTGCATAGGCAGGGGCAGGACCAGAAGAAATATCAGGAAGAACGTCTTTGATGACCGCATGGTGTTTTCAAAACCTTGGATGTCTTACACACCCGTGGGAGAACGGCACGGGATACCGTTCCTCTAGGGGATCCTCTCGTATTCACCGGCAGTGTCCCATTCGGGAAATCCGAGACCCCTTTCGTCGAAGACAAGTTCGCCGGCGCGCACGGTGAGAACGGCACGCAGCCGCAGGTCGGCGAGTTTCTTTTTCCTCCAAGCGTCGGCGTAACCGAAGATGCCATGCTCCAGCACGAGCACCGCGATGTCGGCTTCCTTGCCTTCGCCCAGCGTGCCGATCTCGGGGTACTTGTCAATGACTTGCGCCGGACGGGCGGTCGAACGGAAGACGGCCTCTTCGAGCGACATGCCGAGCGCCATCATCTTCGACATGACGTTGGGCATATCCGGTTTGGTCGAAAAGATGCTCGCGTTGTGGAGGTCGGTGCTGATGGTGTCGGGGTAGAACTTCTGCTCCATCGACTTGTGGGCCGCAGGCCAGACAAAGCTGCCGTTGCCGTGGCCGATGTCAAAGAGGCGGCCTTTCTCGCGCGCTTCATAAATGTAGGGCTGCACTTTGCCGGTGAAGCGGTTTACGATCTCCAGATGGCGGTCATTGAACATGTGGGTGTGTATGTCGCCGGGCCGGAAGTACTTCAGCAGCTTGGTCTCGGTGTCTCGGTCGTTATTGGTGAGGATGCTGTTATCGACGACCATCGGCACGCCGGCAATGTCGCCCGCCTTGACGGCTTGTTCGAGGTTGAAGTAGTCGCGGCGGCCGTAGTGAGCACACTTGATGCCAACGATCAGGCCCGGATACTGCTGGATCTTGGCGGCGAGCTTCTCATGATCCATGTCGTCGATGTCGCTCTCGGTTCCGACCATCCCGGCGCCGACGACATTGATGAATGCGAGGACGCGGGTCTTCGAGCGGTCAATGACGGTTTCCTTCAAGGTCTCGAAGGTCCGCCAGCCGGCGCCGCCGCAGTCGACGATGGTCGTCGTGCCGGTGAGCAGGTGAGTGTCGTCGGGCCAGAGCGAGCCCGAGTATCCGAAGACGTGAGCGTGCAGGTCGACGAGCCCCGGAGTGACGTAGAGTCCCGTCGCGTCAATCGTTTTCCTGGCTTGCGCGGAAGGGATGTCTTCGGCGACCCGGGCGATCTTGTCTCCGGAGACGGCAACGTCCATCACGGCGTCGATCTCGTTGCCGGGATCGATGACGCGGCCGTTCTTGATGAGCAGGTCGTACTGCTGAGCCGACGCGAGCCCCGCGAGCAAGATGAGCAACAGCCCGGCACCTAGGACACTCCGGACGAGCGCCAACACAGAGTAAGAAGCAGATCGAGACAATTCGGGCAACCCCCTCCACTACACAATACTACAAATGAGCCGCCCAGCCTCCTCAGCAAATCTCCCTGCAGCGGACCGGGGAGAGCTTCACTCGGAGTGCTGTGAACGTGATTCCCATAACGGGCTCGATCTCGTTGCTCGTAACGGACGCCAGGGTTCCGGCAGAAGGTTTCGCTCTCTGCCGCAAGGTGGGAACCTTGACAAAAAGGTAGGCCGGATGGGGCAACAATCAACAACCGTCCTCGATTGCTTCTGCCGGACCCTTGGCTTGCTTGCGGCGTCTTTCCTTGCCAAGCCGGCTATTCTACGTTCCCCTCGGCTTGCGGCTCGAGTTCGGGGACGGGTGGTCCCAACAGGACAGCCAACCAGCGTGTCCGCTCATTGCTTTCGAGAGCGATCTTCACGGTCATCGTGAGGGGCACGGAGAGCAACATCCCGACCGTCCCCCAGAGCCAGCCCCAAAAGATCAACGATAAGAAAACCACCAGCGTCGAGAGCCCGAGTCCCCGACCCATGAAACGTGGTTCGATGATGTTGCCGAGAACCACGTTCAGCACGAGGTAACCGACCGTGACGATCATCGCGGTTCCGAAGCCGAACTGCATGAACGCCAGAAGCACGGCCGGAACGGCGGCGATGATCGACCCGATGTTCGGGATGTAGTTCAGCAGAAACGCGAGGAGACCCCAGAGCAGAGGGAAATCGACGCCCATCATCCAGACCCAGAGCGTGACCAGCGCGCCAAGAACCAAGCTGACCGCGGTCTTGATCGCCAGATAACCCTTGACGCTGTCGGTGAACTTCGTGAAGTGCGGGAAGACAAGTTTCGCCTCGCCGGTCGCAACACGCAGTTTGCCCGGAAAGCTCGAGACCTCGAGCAAGATGAACACAACCGTCAGCAGGATCAGGAAGGCGTTCGTGAAGACGCCTCCAAGGCCTGTGAGCAGATTGGAGGCCAAGCCCATTGCGGCTCCCGGGTCCACATAGTCGAGCAGCACATCGAGGGACAAGTCCACCCCCAGCCCATCCAACCAGGCCAAGAGAGCCGAGATTTCTTCTTGAAGTCTCGACTGATAGGTGGGGATGTTACGCGAGAAGTTATTGACGGAAGTGCCTATCAGGGCAGCCAAGCCGGTTCCGACGCCTACCATGGCCGCGACAACGAGTAAGACCGCCAGGGCACGGGGAATGCGTTTCGCCGTCAGCCAAAAAACCGCCGGGGAGCTGACAACTGCGAGGAAGACGGCGATCAGAAAAGGCAGAAGAATCTCCTGCGCTTCTCTCATGCCCGCCAGGATGATGAAGAGCGCCGCCACGGTCAGCAGAACGCCGACGCGCGATGCCTTCTTGGATTGCGGAGCCTTCTCGGACATGCCGTCCTCCGTTGTTGACATCACTGACACTCATGATCACGACAACCCTGCGCAGAAGAGTGCAGCATGCAGTTCGCGAAAATCAGACTCTCATTTCACGCATTTCGGAGCAACCCATGCCGATAATTACTCGCATAGGGAATCTTCTCCAGGCGGCCGGAGCGGTAACGGACGGTGGGATTTGTGGAGAGCCTCGCCAAAACGACCTGACCTATGGGTAACCCATAAATCCCCCGCCTGGTCTGCGGTTTGGACTACAAAAGCCGGAAATTGACTTC
Source organism: Bryobacterales bacterium (assembly GCA_965204095.1). Lineage (GTDB taxonomy): Bacteria > Acidobacteriota > Terriglobia > Bryobacterales > UBA6623 > JAPPLB01. The sequence goes on from OZ241991.1 coordinate 1,627,774, forward strand.
GATGGTGGCTGCCACCTTGACCGGTTTGTTCTCTTTGCGGCCGGGGACGAAGCGCCACTGACGAACCGCCTCTATGGCTTTCTCGTCGAGGCCGAGGCCGAGGCTGCGGACAATACGGACGTTGTGTGCACGTCCATCTTCCCAGACCTGAACGGCGAGAACGACCGTGCCCTGGTATTTGGCCTTGCGGGCTTCCTCGGAGTATTCCGGCTCAACCTTCTTGATGAGCCGCGGAGCACTAACGCCGCCACCGACGCGGAACACGCCGCCGCCGGTTCCGCCGCCGGAACCGGGACCGAGTCCTCCACCTGTTCCGGAGCCGACGCCCGTGCCTCTGCCGCTGCCAATTCCCCCGCCGGTTCCCGGACCGGCCGAGGGCGGTCCGATTTTGCCGAAGGGATCGCCGAACACATTCATGGCGATGTTGGGCACTTGCATTTCGGGAGGCCCGAGCAAGGTGGGCTCCACGGCCAGCTTCGGATTCTCATTCTTGATGACCGGGGTCGGGGGGGCAAACTGACGCATCGAGAAGCGCGGCAGCTTACCCTTACTGGCGGGCAATGGTGAATTCTGACCGCCGCCGCCGCCGCCACCGGTATCACCCGGCGCAAGCATCTTGATGTCCGCCAAGTAGGGCGAAACGTCGACCGGTATGATCAAACTAACCGATCCGCGGGCCGCTTGTTGGAGATCCGATGGCGCAAAGACGGTAAACATGAGCGCTACGACGACCACGTGGGCGGCGGAGGAAGATCCGATGCCGGGCTTTTTGTAGTCATAGGCGCCCCAAATGTTCTTGACGCGCATCGGGCGAGCCGTCAGTTTCAGCGGCGGCAGCTTCTTGAGTTCTCTGAGAGTCCTCCAAGTGTGGCGCAGTGATTGGAACCAAGCTTCGTGGGCCGTGTCAAGGACCTTCGGTCCCAAGTCTTCTTCGCCGGGCAGCGGCGGCCGATATGAGGGGAGCGGGGGCGCAGCCGGCTTCGCGGAGAACATCTCCACGACTTCTCGCTTGAACGAGCCAAACCAAGGCTCGTGAATCGAATCGACGGTCATGGTGAAAGCATCTTTGGCCGATCCGTTCATGGACCTTGTGTTTGGTGTCTCGTTCATAACGTTGTGCCTACCGGCTTCCCGAACCTCTAACCGACAGACGCCGAAAAGCCACTCGCCGTTACGTGTAATTGAGTCCTCTCGACACGCATAGCAGACCCATTATCCATGATAACGAGAGCCACATGCGACCTGCAATTAAGTTGGTAGCCCAATGATCATATCCACTTGAGCGCCCCATGGAAATGACCCCTGATCCGGGATTCCGTAGGAGAAGTCGAGATTGAGGAGGACATGGATGATCGACCCGGCGCTTGAGTCAAGAAGATGCTGAGCAGCACCAGCCTTGCACCGCCTTGAGGTCACCTATGTGATTTCACTCCGGCCTGGTTTTTCTTGCTGCCTGACGGACGGCTCAGACGATTTCGGCTCGACAATGAGTGTGGGATCTGGTCCAATACTCGCGTTACGAAGGAGGCGCCCATGTTGACACGGCGGAACTTCATAGCCGCAACGGCCGTGACGGCGGCCGGATTCATGCCGGAGCAGTCCCAGATCCTGAGAGCCTTGCCGCAAGCCGAGACTGAATTCGGCAAGGTCAAGATCACCGATGTCAAGACGGCCTCGGTAATGATCAAATACCCGGCCCACCTGGTCAAGATTGAAACCGACGCCGGATTGTTCGGAATCGGAGAGGCATTCAACCGAGACGGTGTTCTGGACCACATACGATCCCTCAAAGACCTCGTGATCGGCCAGGACCCGCTTCAAGTGGACTACCTGTATCAGCGCATGGTGGAAGCGAAGTTGGGCGCGGGAAGCTGGACTGGGACGCTTTCGTCGTCGATCGCGGGCATCGAAACCGCCTTGTGGGATCTGGCTGGGAAGATTCTGAAGGTGCCGGCATACGTGCTATTGGGCGGCAAGTTTCGCGACAAGCTGCTGATCTATCACGACACCGGTTCGCCCAAGACAACCGATCCCGCGGCGTGGGTTGAAGAGGCCCAGAAATCGGTCGCATACGGGTTCAAGGCAACAAAGTTCGATCTCGATTGGGAGGGCCGAGGGCAATGGATAGCAGGCGAGCCCTTTCAGTACCGTGGGGAGATATTCAACCGCAGCATCTCATCGCTAGAAATGGAGCAATGGGTGAAGATCCTCGAGGCAATTCGGTTGGAGTTGGGACCGCACTACCCGCTAGCGATCGACTTGCATTTCAACTACAACATGGGTGACTCGATGCGCTTCGCCAAGATGACTGACGACTTGAATCTGTGGTTTATAGAGGATCCGATCCCGCCGCAAAATGCTGACGCGATGGCGCGATTCACGCGCTCCTCACCGGCCCCCACCGCGACGGGGGAGAACCTTTACAGCCGCCACACCTTTCGGGACTTTATCGAGAAGCAGGCGTGCGACATCATCCAACCGGACCCACAGAAAGTGGGAGGATTGCTCGAGACCAAGAAGATCGCCGATTGGGCGGACCTCTACTACATCACAATGGCTTGCCATAACATGTGCACTCCGGTCGGCACAATCGCGAACGGTCACGCCTGCGCGGCGATCAAGTCGTTCGTCACGCTCGAATCCGACAGCGTTGAACTGGGCTACTGGGATGACATCGTTCAAACAGAAAACGGCAAAGTGTTTCGAGACGGCTATCTGGAGATGACCAATAAGCCGGGGTTGGGTATTGAACTGAACGAAGAGGTTTGCCGAACTCATCTCGCGGAGGGTTCGGTCTTTTTCGACTGAGTGGGAACTCGTTGCTTCGGGAAACCCAATCGCAACCCGGAAGCCGCTCAGCCGATTGGGCGGCCACGGGCGTCCTTAATTCCCCGGCCCGCGTCGTTGCAGTCGGTGGTCGAGGAGCCGCGGAGCATGTCAAGGCACATCTCGTAGTCGCTGTAAACCTTCTCGAAAACTCGATCCCAAGAAGCCTGCTCTCCCTGCACCCGGGCAGCGGTCTTCATCTTGGCGAAATCCGTTTGCGGGTCCATGGCTCTGAGGACACATTCGACGAAATGCTGATCGTTCCGGGCCACGAATCCGTTGACGCCGTCCTTGACGAGGAACTTGGGTCCGCCTCTGTTTGTCACGACGGCGGGAACGCCGGAGGCATGTGACTCCTGTATCACGTTGCCATAGGTGTCCGAATAAGAGGGGAAGACGAAGAGATCGAAATTGGCATAGGCGCGAGCCAAGTCCTCACCCTCCAGGACACCGGGGAACTCGGCGAACCGCATGTTTTTTTCCAGCCAAGGCTTCTCACTGCCTTGACCGACAATCGCGAACTTGAATTTACACCGGCCGGCGGCGATGAGAGCCTGCTCGAGCACAGGCAGGAAACGAACGTTCTTCTCGGCGGCCAGCCTTCCAACGAAGCCGAGAACAAAGGTATCGTCGGTGCGGGTGCGCTTCTCAGGGGAGAAGAGATGGGAATTGACACCTCGCCGCATGATTCGCGTCGGTTTGCCAGTTCGAGTCTCGAGCAGGGTGGCCAGTTCTTTGTTCGGAGCGAACAGCAAGCGCGCCGGGCGGTAGAACTCCAGAATGCCAGCGAGAGAGAAGCTCTCCAGAAACCGGCAGATCGACTTGCGGGGGCGGTCGGGGAGGAAGGATGTGGCTTTATCCAGCCTCAAGGCGCCGAACTCATGTACGTTCGTATGCCAGGAGGCGACCGTCGGAATGCCCAACCGTTTGGCGACGATCGCGCCGAGAATGCCACAGTTGCTGAGCGCCGTGAAATGAACCAAGTCGGGACGAAAATTTTCCAGTGCCTGTTTGACGCGCCGATAGTGGCGCCAGAAAACAGGGTCGAAAACGAGTCCACCGTCGATCGGCAGCGATGCACGACTGAAACCGAGTTGCGCAAGACAGGTTGTGCCTTCTTCCCGGAACTCCGTATTCGGTCCGGCCAGCAGTGTAAGAAAGGGGAAGCGCTGCCGGTGGGCGAAGTCGTGCAGTTGGCGGCAGGTCAGCGCGAGTCCATTGACTTCGAGAAAGCTGTCGGCGAGCAAAGCGATGCGGGGAACTCGCGGCCTGTCTGCCTCGTTTAGTGAAGCGCCCTGGCTCAGGGGCATCGTCGGCACGTCATTGCCGTGGTCGATGTGCGTTGCGGGCGTCCGAGCCGACTGTCCCGCATCGGAGTCCCAAGCTTGTTCCGAGGGGGCTATTTCGGTCATGTCGGACACGGCTCCCGTTGACGATCTCGAAAAGCAACCATTCGAAGTGTACCGGATCTGCCCTCTCACGGCCTGTCGTGGACGGAGCGATCGTATTCGGAGATTCTACTTCGATGATGCCGCCTGAAGCTCTCAGTGTGGTTGACGGGAGATAAATTTTTTTGAAACAGAAAACCCCTTTTTTGTTCGGAGACGGGAGGCGCCATCGCGGTGTTCATCAGTGCTCCAACTTCCGGCTTACTACCCTCTGGGCAACACGACGTGTCGGAACAGGCTATAATGAAGCCCCATTGGAAGAGCACGGAAAGACGCACAGGGACTTGGTTGAAACAGAATCACAGGGTTGTGTTTCACACGAATTTAATCCTTCCGCAAACGGCTCGTTAACGACCGTCAACAGACTGAGAAGAGCAGCACACTGCGGATTCTCAGTCAGCAGAATGGTCGGTACTGCCGACCTTTCCGCCCGCCCGGAGTTTTCTCTTTTGACCTCGTGCTTCGTCGCCAGGGTACGTGGATGAACCACAAAATCCTTTACAAGGATCGGGATCGTCCTTTAGACGAGAGTTTCTGTACGGGAATCTCCCTTCACAGTCACACCCTGCATTCGAAAGAAAGCGTCAACTTCATCAAGAGGTTGACGCAGCAATCTTTGTTTGTGAGAGGGCTGATCTACGTGCACCACAGGACTCGATCCGACAGCCCTACCTTGGAAGGGGAACTGGCCAGGATCTGGTGGAGGCCCCCGCTTTCGGCGGGCCAAGCGCTGCATCTCGAGAGATCTCAGATTGAAAAAAAGCTTCAGATGGCCCCGATTGTCTCCATCACCGATCACGACAATATCGATGCGCCGATGAACCTGCAGCTAGCGGCGAGGAACGAACACGTACCACTCTCGGTGGAGTGGACGGCGCCGTTTGCAGCGACCTACTTCCATATCGGGGTTCACAACCTTCCGCCGAAGTCATCGCACAAGATCTTCGAGCGTCTGCTGGCCTACAGAGAGGAACCTCGGCTTGCGATGCTGGATGAGTTGATGCACGAGTTGGCCGCGAAGCCCGGAGTGCTCATCGTGTTCAATCATCCGATGTGGGATCAGACTGGACAAGGAGCCAAGCCGCACGAGCAATGTGCCCATGATTTCATTCGGCGGTATCGCGATTCGATCCATGCCTTGGAAATCAACGGGATGCGATCGGTCGCGGAGAATCAGCGGGTTACCAAGCTCGCCGAAGCATTCCAACTGCCGCTGATCTCGGGCGGCGACCGCCATGGACGTGAGCCGAATGCGATGCTGAACGTCACCGATGCCTCGACCTTCGCGGAGTTTGCGGACGAAATCATTCGTGACGGCTACAGTCGCATTGTGATCATGCCGCAATACCGGGAGCCCCATATCCTGCGGGTGATCCAAACACTTGGCGACGTCCTCGACGACTACCCTGATCATTCATTGGGCTGGATGCAGTGGAGTGAGCGGTTCTTTCGGAAGCAAATGGATGGCAGCGTGAAGAACTTCGCTCAGCTATTCGAATCGAGATCAAAACCGATCGCGTTGAGATACCTGCTCAAGGGAATCAGGATCATCGCGAACAAGAAGCTTCGGCCGGCCTTCCGATTGGCATTCGCCAAGAGTCCGCAAGAGCTTCAGATTGAACGTGCTCATACCGCCCGATGAGCGGTGAAAGTCGTTTGTCAGGAGGAAGGCTGGGGGCTATGATCCGACCTTACGGCGCAGGGGTGGGATTCAGAAACCGACGCTCTCGTGCACAAGCTGTTACCCCTCTCATCTTTCGTAAGCGCAACATGAGCAATCCGATCGGGTTCATTCACATTTGATGAACGACAAACCGCCGACCAGAAACGTTTTTGTCTTGTTGATTCGCCAGCGCCAAACACCGAGTCGCCTTGTCTCACGGACTCGCGAAACCAGTAGAGGGTCGGCAGACAATTGATCCTCCATTTCTCCGAGGTCGATGCCGGCAAAGCAAGCTCCTGCGGCGGTAAGACGGGAGGCGAGTGCAGGAAGGTCCCGCTCGTGTGCCGTTGCGATTGCCGGAGCATCATCCGATGAGGCCAGATCCGTCACGAGCAGGCCGGCGCCGCCGGGAGCGGTGAGATCGGCAAGCAATCGAAGGTGGCCAATGCGAATTGCCTCAAACGCCTCGAAGAGACGCGCGGAATGCTCCCCGAGAACGGCCGCGGCGGAATGCAAGAGCTGCGTCAACAGGCAGGTCGATGCGACGACGTCGAATGGTCCGCCGATTTGAGGTGGGGAGACTCGACGCGCGGAGTCAATCAGCACGTCAACCACTCGATCAAGCAGCGGTCGGGAAAGCGCATCCAACTGGGCCGCGATGCCGCTGAGGTCGGTGTCGCCGTGCAGGGTGACGAGGCCGTCGAGTTCAGGATGGCGGCGGACAACTTCGGAGAGTGCATCGCTGTCGAGATCCACGAGATGGACCTGTCCGAAGGCTTGGACCAGGACAGGCAGGTCGAGATCATTGGCATTCCCGGCTCCCAGAACACAAAGGCGGCTTCGCTCCATTTGCGATGACCCGACAATGACCTCGGTCAGCACATGCCGGTGGGCAAGATAGAGTGATCCGCTGTTGCGGGTACGGCGATTGAAGGCCTTCTGACGTCCCAGTACGGAAGAGTGGGGCTTTCGTTTGGTTTCCGTCACGACGGACTTCACCAGCGCGACGCGCTGTCCTCCCTCTGCCTATTCTGACGAAGAAAAAGCCGGATGGGCTGCTGATATGGTGTGACCTGTCAAGTTTGGGCACAGCAATTGCGTTAAGATGTCCGGGGAAGGGACCTCCTTTTCGTTGGTTCTGCTTCTCAGACGGAGAGCGGGACGCCGGGGCTCGAAGCGACGTTCGGATCCTGCTGATATGCGCGGGTTGGGTACCGCCTGACTGGTATTCGTCGCGGAGCTGCCTCACTCTAAGTACGAAGATCGCCCTGCGGCGCTTCCTAACAGCCACGAGGGTTCTCCCGAGACGGCCCCGGCGTCCTGCTCTCGGTCTGAGAAGATTTCCTGTTTCACGGTCCTTGTTCAGGCCGCTTCCGACAACAGCTGTTGGCGCTTCACCTCCTTGGTAATCGCCCACATGAATCCCAACAGTTCCCGAGCGATCGAGACGACGATCACGGTGGACGGCTTGCCGCGTGCCGCCATGCGCCGGAACTTGCCGCACAAGCGTTGCTGGGCTTGCCAGGCCAGGGCTTGCACCTGGGGCGAAGACTTTTCGGCGCGGCGCTGAATCACGGCCGTCTTGCGGGCGGGAAAACGGTAGCCCCAAGCGCATTCGATCAACATGCGGCGTACGTGCGTATTGCCGGCTTTGGTCAACCCTCCCTGGCGGCGCCGCGACCCCGAGGAGGCTTCGCTCGGTGTCAACCCGACAAAGCTCATCAACTCCGGGGGCCGGCTGAAACGCGTGAGGTCGCCCAGTTCGGCCAGCATCGTCATGGAGGCGATCTGGTCGACCCCGCGCAAGGCCGTCAAGGCCGTCGCCGTCTCGCCCAGGCTCCACTCTTCGATCGCCTCCCGCAACACCTGCTCCAGACTGGCCGTGCGCGCCTGGGCTTGCCGCACTGCCTCGATGTATTCCTCGAAGACGATCTGCTGATATGGCGAGGCGAAGCGTTGCCGCTCCAGCCAACGAAAATGTGCCTGCGTCCAACGTTGTCGGCCCTCATAGACCTTGCCGTGGCGCAGCAGGAAAGCGTTCAGGCGTTGCCGCATCTGCTTGTCGACGATCTTGAGATCCTCGCGCGCGCGGCTGAGATCGCGCACCGCTTCGTGATCTTCGCCCGGAACCCACACGGCGCTGAGATCGCCGCGACGGTCCAAACGCGCCAGTGAAAGCGCGTCGCGGCGGTCGGTCTTGATGCGCTCGCCGGGCGAACGCGGAATCAACGACGGCGCCACCACCGTGACGGCCTGCCCCAGCTTCAGCAACTGGCGGTACAGCCCGTAGCCGCAAGGTCCGGCTTCGTAGCAGAACTTGAGTCGTCGGCCGCTCCGCGAAAGCCGCTGAACCATCCGCCGCACCGCTTCGGCCTCATGCTGGATCATGCCCCAAAAACGCGGTTCGCTGTCGTCGTTGTCGGCGATGCCGACAGCGATCATCTCTTTGTGAACGTCCAGTCCAATGTAGTTGCTAAACTCCCTCATGACCTGTCCTCCTCGATGCGGCTCTGCGCATCGTGCTTCTCGCTCGTAAGCGTAACCCGCGTTCCTCGCGGTTGGACAGGTCACTCCATAATGTCTAACATACTCCCTTTCTACCCGACAGGGTGCGGTTGGCCAATGACGGAGACGGTCGCTTACGAGCCCGTTCGATGGGGCGTGCTGAGCACGGCGAAGATCGGCCGCGAGAAGGTCATTCCAGCAATGCAGCGGAGCCGGCTGAGCCGTGTCACGGCGATCGCGTCTCGCGATCCGGAGCGGGCGCGGCAGGTTGCGCAGGACCTTGATATCCCCAAGGCGTACGGCTCATATCAGGAATTGATCGACGATCCGAGAATCGAGGCGATCTACAACCCTCTCCCGAACCACCTGCACGTCCCCTGGTCGGCCAGGGCGGCGGAGGCGGGGAAGCACGTGTTGTGCGAGAAACCCCTGGCCTTGACCGCTCCCGAGGCGAAAATACTGGTCGACGTGCGCGACAGAACCGGCGTGCTGATCGAAGAGGCTTTCATGGTTCGCCATCATCCGCAGTGGAGGCGTGTGCGGGACTTGGTTCGCGAGGGACGGATTGGTCGTCTACGGGCAACGCAGGGGTTTTTCAGCTACACGAATCTCGACCCGGCGAATATCCGCAATCAAGCCGACATTGGCGGAGGAGGAATCTATGATATCGGCTGCTATCCCATTACGATGTCGCGGTTCATCTTCGAAGCGGAACCGAGCAGGGTGATCGCCCTGATCGAGAGAGATCCCGAGATGAATATCGACCGGCTGGCTAGCGCGATCCTGGAGTTCGATGCAGGGCAGGCGAGCTTTGTGTGCTCGACACAACTCGTTCCCTACCAAAGGATGCAGGTGTTCGGGTCGGCCGGGCGGATCGAGGTCGAGATCCCGTTCAACGCGCCGCCGGACCGGCCGTGCCGCATCCTCGTCGATGACGGCAGCAGCGCGCCATCGACCTCGTCAGCGATAACGGAGACCTTCGAGATCGTCGATCAGTATACGGCGCAGGGAGACAACTTCTCGCTGGCGATTCGCAAAGGGGAGCCGTTGGAATTCCCGCTGGAGAACGCGGTCCGCAACATGAGCATTCTCGACGCACTGTTTCGCTCCGTCGAGAGCGGCCGGTGGGAGAACGTCGCACCAGCGGCATAAGCTCTCTCGGCATACGGGATTATCCGCCACGAGTCGCCTTCCGTTGTGCGGATCTACGCGGGATCCCATGGCCTTCAACAAGGGATCGATCCAGAACATCCAGGAACACCGGGGCATGGGGTATGCAGTATGTGACTTGCTCGGATAGGCCTCGACCGCATTGAAGTCATTCAGGAACAGTTTTCGGCCAGCAGAGAGTGAAGTCCACACGCCAAGGAGAGCTTTCTGCAGTTGACCGACCGTTGGAAACGCCCTCCGGTAGACATGCCCATGTGCTCTCCAGCGGGCTGGTCCGGGTGCTTCGGTTACCATGAGACGCAGGCGCATGCGAGCCCTGATCGTCGTCGACTTACAGAACGACTTCATGCCGGGAGGAGCTTTACCGGTTCAGCACGGAGACGAGGTCGTAGCAGTAGCGAACCGGCTTATGCCGAGGTTCGACTGGGTCATAGCCAGCCAGGATTGGCATCCGCCGAATCACGGGAGCTTTGCGTCGCATCACGAGGGCCGCCAACCTGGAGACATCATTGAGTTGGCCGGTCTCCGGCAAGTGCTCTGGCCGGTCCACTGCGTGCAAGAGACCTGGGGAGCCGCATTTCACAATGACTTGAACACTCAGGCGATCGACAAGGTCTTTCCCAAGGGGGAAGATCCGCGAATCGACAGTTACAGCACGTTCTTCGACAATGCTCATCGACGGTCGACCGGGCTGGCGGATTACTTGCGAGGACAAGGTGTCAATGAAGTCTGTCTACTTGGGCTGGCTACGGACTACTGCGTAAAGTTCAGCGTGCTCGATGCTGCTGGAGAAGGCTTCCGGGTGGCCGTCATCGAGGATGGTTGCCGTGGCATCGACCTGAAGCCCGGAGATGTGGATCGCGCGTTCCAAGAAATGCGAGAAGCCGGCGCGTTGGTCGTAGCCAGCGATGACGTCTGAACTGATTCATCCTCCTGATCAAGTGGCATTGACTCCGGTTCGGATGTTTCCTGCTTATATGATCTGCACAAGGGCGGAGGTAAACTGGACTGCATGTCTCGCCCCATAGCGAGGCGAGATCCCCTGGCTGTACTGGTCGTCGGCTTCGTCTGGAAAATGCAACCGGCAATAGCGGATGAGAGAACAGCAGAGCGAAACGATTCTCGGCGGAGGCCGCTTCCTTGAATTGCGCAAGCGGAACGGCTGGGAATACGTCGTCCGCAAGGGCGTCGATGAGGTGGTCGTCGTGGTCGCCGTCACGACCAACGGCAAGGCTGTCTTGATCGAACAGTTCCGAGAGCCTGTGCAGACCCGTGTGATCGAATGGGCTGCTGGAATTGTAGGTGATGAACCCGAGTTCGAGGAAGAACACCTCCTGGAAGCGGCGAACCGCGAACTCGAAGAAGAAACGGGATGCCGTGCCGAGCGGCTGCGGATGATCGGCCACGGTCCTTCCTCGGGCGGAATGTCTTCGGAAATCGTCACGTTTGTCCAGGCTGAGGACCTTGTACGAGTTGGCGAAGGCGGAGGCGTCGGCAACGAGGACATCAAGGTGCATCTGGTGCCTCTTGATGAAGTCGACGCCTGGCTCGCCGCCCGCACCGGCGAGGGATTTCTGGTCGATCCGAAGGTCTATACCGGTCTCTACCTGCTTTCGAGACAAAACGGGCCTCCGCCAAGCCCGCAGCAATCGAAGTAATCCGGGAAGCAATGTTAAATCCGGATGGGATTGTCGCAGAGACGTTCAGCGATAGTCCATGGAAGAAGCGGCCGATGCCTGCCTTGCCGTTTTCAAAGCGGCTTTCTTGGGCAGGAAGCCTGGACGTTACGGGCATGCGGTAGTGGGTCGCACAACGCACCGAGGCTCGCAGGCGAAGCCGGCCGAATGGCTGAAACCGATCGGCTGACGCAGCCACAGCCTATGCCTCGTGGTTTCCCTACTCACGATCGGCTATCTGTACCCTGCCTCTTCGGCGATAAGGGTAGTAGTCCCAAGGGGACTCGCCGCGGGAGCGTGGGTCGCCGGTTTCATCGAGGTGAGCGGCCAACGCTTCGCTTAGTTCTTTACGGGTGTCAGCATAGTTCGGATGATTCGCCAGGTTGTTGACCTGGCCGGGATCGTCAGCGACCTTGTAGAGCTCTTCGGCGGGGCGTCGACCGAAACTCAGATCAAACTCGCGGGCGAACTTCCGCTTGTTGGACTCTTGCAACATGAAGGTCTTCGTGGGGCAGCGATCGACATCGCCGTAGAAGCTCTGCGGCTCCGCATCCAGATCCGGGTCGCCTGCCGGCCAGAGGTCGGGTTCGTAGTTGCGAATGTAGAGGTAATCCGCTGTACGGATGGCGCGGCTAGGATAGGGCGCGCCGTTGGGTCGGGTCCATGTATGCCGCTCGATCGCGGTGAACACACGGTCGCGGCTGGGGTCGACTCGGCCTCCCTTCGCCGAAGTGAGAACGTTGAGCAGGCTACGGCCTGTCATCATCTCGGGAACGGGAAGGCCCGCCGCTTCGAGAAATGTCGGCGCGATATCGGCATGACCGACGAGGTCGTCGACCCGTCGCCCCCCCGGAACTTTCTCAGGCCAGCTGACCGCCATCGGCATGCGGACGCCCCAGTCATAAAGCGTAGTCTTCGCGCGGGGAAAGGGCATACCGTTGTCGCTGGTGACGACGATGATCGTGTTGTCGAGCTCACCCGTCTTTTCGAGCGCCTTGATCATGCGCATCAGATGCGCATCGAACCATTCGATTTCGACGTAGTAATCGAGGATGTCGCGGCGAACTTCATCGGTATCCGGCAGAAATGCCGGGACGGAAACCGTCTCGGGTGACTTGCCTTTCTTCACGCCCGCGTCATAGTCGTAGGCGCGGTGGGGTTCAGACGCCCCGTACCAGAAGAAGAACGGCATGTCCTTTTGGCGTAGCGCCAGGAAGTCATCGAAGTTTGCGGCGTAATTGTTGTTCCGCATGCCCGGCGGAACGGATTCGTAGGTGCGCCGGGCGAATTCACGCCCCGTGGGATAACGCTCGAGTCCCCCGGCCTGCCAGTCGCCGGGCCCCCAGGCCTTGCCCGTGTAACCGATCTCATAACCGGCGTCTTCGAGCAAGAGCGGAAAGAGTGCAAACTTCGACGGAATGGTTCCCATCAGCACCCCTGCATCCTCCAGCCGCCAGATGGATTGGCCGGTAAGGATGGCGCTGCGAGAGGGAGTGCATGAAGGTGCGGCGGTGAATGCATGCGTGAAAAGAACACCCTCGCGTGCTATGCGATCGAATGCCGGGGTCTCGACATTCGGGTCGCCCATCGCACCCGTATGGAGCCACGATTGGTCATCGGAAATGGCAAAGAGAAAGTTCGGCCTTTGGGCCGCCGCATTGTCGCCGACCCCATTACAGCCCGAGAGTCCCAGCAACCCGGTGGTTGCTAGCAGCAGCGTAAAGACGAGCGTGGCGCGAAGCAATGGCGGGGGAAGAAGTGGTGCCGGAGAGCGGACTTGAACCGCTGACCTAGGGATTATGAGGCCCTCGCTCTGACCACCTGAGCTACTCCGGCGTACTCCAAAGATGATTTCATCGTATCGGCATGTTTTTTTAGGTGTCAACGACGCAGTCAGCGCTCGGTTCTCTTGACAATAAGACAGCCGAGGGGTGGCACGGTGAGATTCAGGCTATGGGACCGGCCGTGGGTAGGCTCTGTCTCGGCTTTCAGCCCTCCGAGGTTGCCGACTCCGCTTCCGCCGTATAACGCCGCATCGCTGTTGAGCAATTCCTGCCAGCAGCCTTCATGGGGAACGCCGATGCGATAGCCCTCACGGGGAACGGGAGTGAAATTGCAGACCACCACAAGCTCGTCGTTCAGCGATACTGCGCGGCGGAGGAAGCTGATGACACTCCTCTGGCGGTCGTTGCCGTCAATCCATTCAAACCCGCGGGAGTCGGAGTCGCTCTCGAACAATGCGCATTCAGACCGGTATAAGCGGTTAAGGTCTTGCACCCATCGGCGCAGACACGCATGCCGGGGATAGTCGAGCAGGTGCCAGTCGAGACTCTCGTCATGCGTCCATTCCCTGCCCTGGCCGAACTCGCTGCCCATGAAGAGCAGCTTTTTTCCCGGGTAGGTGAACAGGTAGCCGTAGAGCGTACGCAGATTGGCGAACTTCTGCCATTCGTCGCCCGGCATCTTGTCGAGCATCGATCCCTTCATATGAACGACTTCATCGTGGGAAAACGGCAGGATGAAGTTCTCACTGAAGGCGTAGAGCGTACTGAAGGTGATCTTCTTGTGGTGGTGTGTGCGATACAGCGGGTCTTTCTCGATGTACGACAAGGTATCGTTCATCCAGCCCATGTTCCATTTGAATCCGAAGCCCAGCCCACCCATCGAGGTGGGTCGCGAAACCATCGGCCATGCTGTGGATTCCTCGGCGAACGTTACCGCGCCCGGGCACTCGGCATAGACACGCTCGTTCAACCGCCGTAGGAAATCAATCGCCTCGAGATTCTCACGCCCTCCATGCTGGTTGGGAACCCATTCGTCTTTCTTGCGGCCGTAGTCGAGATAGAGCATGGATGCGACCGCGTCGACGCGCAGGCCGTCGATGTGATACTGATCGAGCCAAAAAAGGGCGCTGCCGATCAGAAAATCCACCACCCCTTTGCGGCCGTAGTTGAAGATGAGTGTGTCCCAATCGGGATGATGGCCCAGGCGAGGGTCCGCATGCTCGTAAAGATGGGTTCCGTCGAAGAATCCGAGGCCGTGCTCGTCCTTGGGGAAATGGGCCGGCGCCCAGTCCAGAAAAACCCCCAGGCCGGCTTGGTGAAGCGTATCGACGAGAAACTTGAACTCCTGCGGCGTCCCGAATCTCGCAGTGGGCGCGTAGTAGCTGACGGTCTGGTATCCCCACGAGCCGTCGAAGGGATGCTCGGTGACCGGTAGCAGTTCGACGTGCGTAAAGCCCATTTCCACGGCGTACTCGGCCAACCGCGGCGCCAGATCGCGATAAGTGAGCCAGCCCCCCTCATCCGGCACGCGCATCCACGAGCCGAGATGGACCTCATAAATGGAGATGGGGGCATCGTAAGCGCTCTTGGGCGCGCGCGATGCCATCCACTCGCCATCACCCCAGTCGTAGTCCGCCAGATTCCATACCTTCGAGGCCGTGCCAGGGCGCATCTCGGTCGCAAAGGCATAGGGATCGGCCTTCTCGACTTCGTAGTCTTCGGTGCGTGAGCGAATGAAGTACTTGTAGCGAGTATTCCGCCCAACTGCGGGTACGAAAACTTCCCAAACACCGGCTTCGGGATGATTCCTCATCGGATGAGAGTCGCGGTTCCAGTCATTGAAATCCCCAATCACTGCAACCGACTTGGCGTTCGGGGCCCATACCGCAAAACGGGTCCCCTTGACGCCATCGACCTCAACCAGGTGAGCTCCGAGCTTTTCGTAGTTCTTGTAGCGGTTCCCCTCGGCCAGGAGGCGGAGATCGAGTGGGGTCAGCAGTGTGTTCGACATGTACAGCTCGGGCTGAAGTGCCGCCGGGCTTCGTTGCAAATCCGATCCTAGCCGAAATCGAGGGTTTCCGGGTGCCTGTCGGGGCGCTGCCGTTTCCAGCAATGAGCCAATGTTCGCGAGGACCCTCATGGGTCCTTGCGAGACTCAGGGATGCTCAGCGATTCCGCGAAAAGTCTTGCAGCGCGGTTACCAGGCGCTCAATCTCCTCCGGCGTGTTGTAGTGTGCGCAGCCGATGCGGACCATGCCGCCCGAAGCCTCGACGCCGAGACGTTCAGTGACGTTCAGGGCGTAGTAATTGCCGTCCCATACGAAAAAACCCCGTTGGCCGAGGAAGGCTGCGAGCTGGCGCGGGGAACCGTCTTCCATTCGTATCGAAACGGTGGGCGTGCGGCGTTCGAAGCGGCTCGCGTCACGGATTCCGTAGAAAGTGAGCCCCGGGATCTCGAGCAGCGGCGGGATGAGCTTCTGTGACAACTCGCGCTCGTACGATTGCGTGAGGTTCATGGCGGCAACGAGAGCATCGCGCCGGCTCTCCGTGCCTTCGGGGACATGCCGGCGGCCCACCTCGGCTATGTAGTCGATGGCCGCGATCACTCCGGCGAGTCCCTCGTGGTTCTGGGTGCCGGTTTCCCAACAGTCAGGGATTTCTTTGGGCGCGGGTCGAACCTTGTAGGGATGCAGTTTCTCGAGAAGCTGCGCTTTTCCGTAGAGCACACCGACATGCGGACCGAAAAACTTGTAGGCCGAACAGGCCAGGAAGTCGCAATCGATCGACTTCACGTCGATCGAGCCGTGCGGAGCGTAGTGAACGGCGTCAACGAAGCACAAAGCTCCCGCTTCGTGAGCGGCTCTCGTGATCGCGGCAACATCGTTGATGGTTCCGACGGCGTTCGAGGCGTAGCCGACGGCCACGAGTTTCGTTCGCTCATTGATCAACGCGTAGAGTCGATCGAGGTCGAGTGTGCAGTCTTCGATGTACATGTCGGCGGTGTGAACAACGGCGCCGCACTCTTCCAGGGCCTGCCACGGGGCGACGTTCGCATCGTGATCGAGTTGCGTGACGATGATCTCGTCACCTTGTTTCAGTTCGCGTCCGACGGCGCGGCTGAGGGCGAACGTAAGGGTCGTCATGTTGGGACCGAACGCGACCTCGTCGGCGCTGCATCCCAAAAAGTCGCCCGCCGCCTCATGGGCCTCGTCGAGCATTCGTTCGGTGCGTTCGGCAGTAAGGAATGCACCGTGAGTATTGGCGTTGGAGGCCGCGAGGTAGTCCACGATGGCATCGATGACACGCTGCGGGACCTGGGTCCCTCCGGGGCCATCGAGGAAAACGGCCGGCTGGCCATTGACTTCCAGAAGCAACGCGGGGAATTGGTCTCGGATCCAGGAAAGATCAAGTTCAGCCATGAAGTTGAAAGGCCCCAGCGCTGGTGCCTCCGAGCGCCGCAAGCGATCGCCTATTCTAGCAGTGCCCTGGGGAGGGAACTGCATGGATGGCTGCCGCTGCACGGGGCTGAGGACAACCCCGTTAGGCGCTCCAAGTCGTGCATCAAGGGATAGGGCCTCGTCCGTGCCGGGAAGACAAGGGTCGCGCCTTACGAGCGCATCAACTGCAAAAAAATCATCTTGACATCATCTATAACAGGCATCACGATGATTCTCATGCGAACCACGCTGACAATCGACCCGGATGTCGAGTGGCTCCTTCAACAGGAAATTCGGCGCACGGACAAGAGCCTGAAAGCCGTCGTGAACGACGCATTACGGCGCGGTCTGGGGATGCAGGGCAAACCGCCTCGGCCGTCTCGCTATAAGGTGAAGCCCTACGCCTTCGCCTTCAAGCCGGGCATCGATGTCGATCGGCTCAATCAACTCGTTGACGAGTTGGAGGTGGATGAACTGGCTCGACGGATGGTCCGATGATCTTCCCTTTCAGTCCGTGCTCTAAGATCACCTGCTCCACGGATTCGCACCACGCAACGAGCTTATCCAATTCGCTGTCCGTGAACGCACGGTCGATGAGACATTTCAAGTCTCGGCCTGCAGGCGTGAATAGCTGTGTCGCCTCTGCCGAGTCCTGGAGTCGCTCGACGGACTCTGCGGGTGCGCCTGTCTTCGGGATGCCGGCACTGTCGTGCAGCGCCGTCCAGAGCGTCTGCTTGTAAACACTGCCGGGCGGATAGGCGTAGCAGACGACCACCCGGGCTCCATCAACGTCGACACCCATGGAGAAACCCTTGGTTCCCCAGCTGATGGACATAGCCTTGCGTCGAGCCAGATCGAGAATCCTGCTAAAGACAACTTTCCCGTGCTGGTCGCATGACTCCAGGAACTCATCTTCCGTCACGCGGCGAGTCGTGGAACTCACGCGAGGC
Source organism: Bryobacterales bacterium (assembly GCA_965204095.1). Taxonomy (GTDB): domain Bacteria; phylum Acidobacteriota; class Terriglobia; order Bryobacterales; family UBA6623; genus JAPPLB01. The sequence goes on from OZ241991.1 coordinate 1,645,233, forward strand.
TCCGCGTGTTCTCTTCCGACGACGATCTCTTGAGACAGCAAACGGCCACCCCCGGCTGCCTGGAAGAAGTTGAATTCCACGCAGGTAACACGGATTCCCTTGGATCCCAGGAACGACGCAGCCTGTCGGATCTGCGGCGTTACCCGCTGGCCGATGATCACGATGTGTTGATCCTTGTTGAACGCGACGGCCTCGGACTCATCGACTTCGAAGTACTTCCGGTGGCAGTCGGCAAGACTCAGCGACTCGTCGTTCTTATACAAGCGGAGGATGCCCTCCAGCGCGTCGATGTTGAGCCGCGTGGCAAACGCAGCGTATTCGAGTGCCTGTGCGACCACGTCCCGCGGCGTGCGATCCCGCTTCAACTCGACGACGACCACGTTTCCCTTGCGATCTACGCCAAGCAGATCGATGTACCCCCCGAGGTCGGTTGCAACCTGACGCCCGATGATCAGCACCCGTCCGTCATCAACAATCCCGTCGGGGTTGGACTCCAACCACTCCTCAAGGACGGATTCCTCGTGATCGACCTTGAACGGCAACCGCTCGTACTCCGTGAACCCACCCTCAGATCCAATGCTGAAGACTCTCATGTCTGCTCATGCTATCTGATGCTGTTGGCATGCATCGACCGTGACCATGCAGCCACCGCTGTATGCTATCCGATGGTGGTCGCGCCGTCACATGGCCGGTTTAGTGGTAGAAAGGCCGAAACTGATAATTGACAGGCTGGTGGTGCGGCACTTTTTTTCTTACAGGTCTTGTGCATTTCCATAGCCGTTCCACTAATCCTGTCAGTAGACCTTGGCCGTGGCGCGTCAAGCTGTCGAGAGAAGGTGGCCAAGTGCCCGCGAGTCTCCTTGTTCGATAGCAGTAGGAAAACAATTTTCTTCGTCCAAAGGACCCCTGTTGACGTTGATGCAGCTCTACCGGCAGTTCTTGCGCCTGAACTCCCGAAGCCGCTCGTGCCCATAATAGGCGATGGCGCACACCATATCGGGGGCTAGCCTGCTTTTCTCACAACGTGGAGAGGCGAAGTGGGTGAGAGGGCCGTCTGGACGAGGCGCGAGCCGCTTGGCGCGCGCAGACGTACTTGAACAGTACGTTGAGCACGGCGAGCAAGCGCAACGAAGTCCTGGCGGTCGTATCGCGTGCTTCGGCCGTCGGGTGGTGAGAAAGGCAGGCTGGGGATGATGGCGGACGCAGGCGAACGGAAGCGGCCCAGAGTAGTAGCGGATGGTCCTCTCGATGAAACGGTTCTCGGGTTCATGGCGGATCGCTTCGAACTGCTGGCTTGGGATATCGCGCGTGAAGGCTCCTCCGAGCAGATCGACGGCATCTACACGTACGGGCATCCCGTGCTGAACGGAGAGATGCTCGACCGGCTGCCGGGCGTCCGCATCATCAGCAACTACGGCGTCGGCGTAGACCATATCAATGTGCCGGATGCGGCGGCCCGTGGGATCCCGGTGGGCAACACGCCGGGCATTCTGGATGGAGCGACTGCGGATATGGGGATGGCGCTGCTCCTGGCCGCCGCTCGCCTCATCGTCAAGGGAGACCGCCATGCGCGGTCGCCGGAGTTCACGCGCTACGACCCGGGTTACATGCTGGGCCGCGAAGTGCATGGGATGACGCTGGGCATCATCGGCATGGGCGCCATCGGCAGCCAGGTCGCAAAGCGAGCGCTGGCTTTTGACATGACGGTTCTCTACCACAATCGACGCCGGCGCGAGGACGAAGCGGCTTTGGGCGTCGCGTATCGTCCGCTGGACGATCTGCTCCGGGAGTCGGATTACGTGATGCTGACGTGCCCGCTTACCGGCGAGACACAGAACCTGATCGACGTGGAAACGCTCGCCAGGATGAAACCGACGGCGACGCTGGTCAACGTGGCTCGGGGGGCCGTCGTCGACACGCAAGCGCTGTATGAGGCGCTGCGGGACGGCGTGATCGGCGGCGCGGCGCTCGATGTGACGGAACCGGAGCCTCTGCCGCGGCATCACCCCCTGCTGCAACTCGACAACCTGACGCTCGTCCCGCATCTGGGCAGTGCAACGGTTGAAACCCGCCGCGAGATGGCCCGGCTCTCGGTGGAGAATCTGTCCCTGGGCTTGGACGGCAAGCCCCTTCTGCATGAAGTAACTATGCTATAATTAGCTCATCTGCTTGATGAGCTTCGCATCACCGCGAATGGTGCCGGGGCTGATTTCGGGGGCCGTGCCAGCGGCCCCCGAGTTGTTTTTAGAGACATGCGTCTGTTGAGCAGTTCAGGCAACGGATCGCATGCATTGACTCCATCCACGATTCGGCTGAGCCGATCGCGCCGGGCCATGTTCCAGTGAGCGTAGTGACGCTCCGTGGTGTTCACGCTGCTGTGACCCATCAGCGTGCTCAAGTCCTCTATGGCCACATTGGCCATAAGGAACTCGACGGCAAAAGTATGTCGAAGACGGTGGGGTGTGAAGTTCTTGACCCTTGCCTTACTAGCGACGAGTTGCAATCGATCTCGCCAGTATTTTGTTGAGGTAACCGGTAGTGAGTTTCCAGTCCAGAAGAAGTACGTCCGGCCTGATTGGTGTATGCGCTCAAGGGCTTCGATCGCTAAGTAGTGGAGGGGAATCATGACGAGTTCTCCAGTCTTGGCGCGGTGCACCGTAAGGTTGTTGTGAAAGTCGATGGCGTCTCTACGGAGCGTAACGGCATCGCGGATTGAGAGACCCGCGTAGCGCATGAGCAGGATCAGGGCTTTTTCCTTCGGCTTGTCTGACTCCTCAGCAGCGATAATGAGAGCTGCGACTTCGTTTGTAGACAGAGGCAAAGCAGGACGGATAGAGGCTCTAGGTGCTTTAAGTTTCAACATGGGCGAAACCTGTACCCATCCAGCATCAACGGCATAGGTGAAGAACGCTCGCAATTGACCAAGCCTCAATCGCTTCGTGCCGGGCATGCAAGACCAGGACTCGCGCCAGGCGCGCATCGCAGCCTGGTCGAAGTCGGTTAGCTCGGATAGTCCTTTGCTCCTGGCGTAGTCTTGCCAGGCACGGAACAGAGACTTGTAGTTTTTTTGTGTCGAGGTGCGAAGATGCCTAGCCTCCAGGTCTCTGAGGTAGGCATCGCAGGCTTCGGAGAGCTTCATCGACTTGCTCGCTGTTTCTGTCTGCGGTGGTAGGTTTCCGTGGGCGTGAAGTTGTCGGCTTCGCCGCCCGGGAACCAACGGTAGATGGTAACGGGATGTACGCCGATTTGCCGAGCGATCTTGGCTTTGGAGAGACGGCCGTCGCGGAGAAGCGATCGCACGAGCTCGACGTTGGCGGGGTCGTGAAACTTCGATGGCGCGCCCCAACGCACCTTGTTCTTGCGAGCTTTCGCGACGCCGGCGCGGGTGCGTTCGGAGTTGAGCTGGCGCTCCATCTGAGCAACGGCGGCGAAAATGGTGAACACGGCTTCCCCGATGGGGGTGTTGGTGTCGATGCCTTCGGTGAGGCTGACGAGCTCGACCTGCATGGAGCGAAGCCGCTCTACGATTTGTATCAGGTGAGAGACGTTGCGGCCGAGCCGGTCGAAGCGCCAAACGATGAGGGCGTCGCCGGCGCGAAGAACCTCGAAGAGGCGTTCTAGCTCAGGCCGCTTCTGGACGCTCCCGGAAGCGTGATCGGTGTAGATGCGATCGCAGCGGGCGTCCTTGAGGGCTGCGATTTGCAGCCCCGGGTTCTGGTCGACGGTGGAGACGCGGGCGTAGCCGATGCGCACGAGCAGAAACCCCTCGAAACATTCAGTAAGCCAATTGTATCATTGCAAGAGCTTATGTTCATGGAATCGGCGCTCCCCGGAGCGGATCGCGGCGGAGGCGGTGCAATGTTGCAGAAAGCATCGTTTCTGCGATGGTCAGGCGTTGTTGGTAGACCCCCTTTTGAGGTCTTATTATCTGCTTGCTGAGCCCTCCTGTGGACAAAGCGATTGTAGAGTCCACAGTTTTAACAACATAATTGTTGACAACCAATCTGTTGTATAGTAAATTTGTCGTTGTGCTGTGGGGGAAGGCTTAGCTATGAAATCATCCACTGGCCGTTGGGTAAGCGGTAGCGACTTTTTCAATCGTGATCGCGAGTTGCAGATATTGGAAGCGCAGGTCCGGGACCGCAATCACGTTTTGCTGACCGGGCAGCGGCGCATGGGAAAGACCAGTGTTGTCCAGGAACTCGGGCGGCGGCTCAAGGCCAAAGGCTGGATCTACCTCTTCACCGATGTTGAAGGAGCAGACTGTGCGGAGGATGCTATCGCGTATATCGCGCGGGCGATACATCCGATTCGCTCGATCTCGTCGCGTTTCTCCATTGGGATGAAACGGTGGGTGAGCGACAACATCGAGGAAATCAGTGCGCACGATTTTGGCGTGAAGATCCGTGCGGGACTGGATGCCGGGAGCTGGAGGCGTCACGGGGAACAGTTGCTCAGTGATTGCGTCGCACAGGATGAGCCGGTTCTCCTGGTCATCGACGAGTTGCCGATCTTCCTCAAGCGGATGCTCCACCATGACGGCGACGTACGGCGGGTGGATGAGTTCCTGAGTTGGTTGCGCGGTGTTCTCCAAGTGCTCGGCGATAACTCTCTCACCGTCATCGTATCCGGCAGCATCGGGCTCGAACCTCTCGTGCGAAGGCTCGGCATGGCCGACCGTATCAACTACTTCTACTCCTATCGCCTGGAACCATGGGATCGCGACACCAGCATCCAGTGTTTCGGTCGTCTTGCGAGTAACTATGGATTGTCAGTGGAGGACGGTGTGGCGAACGCAGTGTACGAAACGCTGGGCATCGGCATTCCTCACCATGTGCAATCCTTCTTCGCGCGTGTGCGGGACTTTGCCACTATGCGGGAGCGAGACCGTGTGACGGTGGAGGACATCGGTGAGGTCTATCGCACTGTACTTCTGGGGCCTGCGGGGCAGACCGACCTCGTGCACTATGAGACGCGACTCAAGGAAGGCCTGGAGGACGACAGCTATTCCATTGCCATGGAGATTCTTGCCGAGGCAGCCACCCAGGAAGTGTTTACGCTGGACGCCCGGCTGAGCCTCGAACGGTTGTACGGCGAGGTCACCGACGACGCATCTGGGCGGATTGCGGATGCGCTCGAAGTCCTGGTGCATGACGGCTATCTCGAAGCCGGCGACGATGGTCACCGCTTTCCGTCGCGTTTGCTAAAGGACTGGTGGTCGGCGCGTTTCCAAGACCATCACACACCCCTTGCAAGTCAGCAATCGGATGACGAATGACAGGAGCTAGTGCAATGACTCAGGCAGGTGCAGTGAGCGATATGGTCAATCGTCCAATCCGCAAGTTCAATCCGGGGACGTTTCAGTCCGACGAGGAAATCATAGGGCAGTTCGTAGTCCGGAATCGAGAGCTCGGCATTGTTCTTGAGGTCCTACGTGGGAACATCGATTCACCGTCGTGTCAGCACACTCTGGTTGTCGCCCCCCGCGGTCGGGGAAAAACCATGCTTCTGGCCCGCGCCGCTGCGGAACTGCGTACCGATGAAATACTCTCCGGTCACCTGTTGCCGGTCCGTTTCATGGAAGAGAGCCAGGAGATTTTCAATCTGGCCGACTTCTGGCTTGAAACGCTGTTTCACCTCGCCAGGGAGATCGCCCCGAAGAATCCCGAGTTTGCGCGTGGGCTGCGAGAGACCCATGCAGCCATGAGCGATCGCTGGCGCGATCAGGCGCTGGAGGAGCACGCACGTGCAGCAGTTCTGGAGGCGGCGGATCGACTCGACAGGAAGCTTGTGCTCATGGTCGAGAACCTGCAGTCGCTAGGTGAGAACGTTGACGAGGATTTCGGCTGGAAGCTTCGCGGGGTGCTGCAGTCGGCACCCCAGATCATGCTGCTTGCCACCGCTACCAGTCGCTTCGAGGGTCTTGACGACGCGGAACAGCCCTTCTTTGAGCTGTTCCGTATCGTTGGTCTGGAACCGCTGACTACCAAAGAATGCTGTCGCTTGTGGCGGGTCGTGAGTGGCGATATTGTGCGTGCTCACCAGATCAGACCGCTTCAGATTTTGACCGGTGGCAGCCCCCGCCTCCTGGTTATCGTTGCTGGGTTCGCGAGGCACCGGTCCCTGCGGCAGTTGATGGAAGAGTTGGTGACGCTGATTGACGAGCACACCGAGTATTTCCGTGGTCATCTGGAGGTCTTGGCCAAGAACGAGAGGCGCGTTTATGTCTCGGTGATTGACCTCTGGCAACCTTCGAAAGCAGGAGAGATCGCGGCGCGCGCCCGTATGGATATTCGGGTTGTATCGACCATGCTGGGCCGGCTGGTCGATCGGGGTGTGGTGATCGTGGAAGGGAGTAGCAAGAAGCGGCAGTACGCCGCTGCGGAACGTCTCTACTGCATCTACTACAAGTTACGGCGCGAGCGCGACGAAGCGGCCGTTGTACGAAACCTGATCTACTTCATGGCGGTGTTCTACAGCGAAGATGAATTGTTCGAGATGTCGGGCAAGTTGATTGCGGAAGCAGCGCAATCACCGGCGATTCGTAAAGGAATCGAGCGGGCAATCGCAGAAATGCCTCAAGTCGACAGCAGCTTCTCTTTCATGAAGCGGCCAAGAATGGAGGGACCATCCGACCACCCTTCAGCAACCGACGATGAAGGGGCCGAAAAACTCTTCCAAAAGATCGTCGCGGCGTTTGAGGCAGGATCCTTCGAGAAGACCATCGAAATGGTGGGCCAAGTGGTCGCTTCCCGGAGCGCAAATGGGTCTCTAGTACCGCCACCGCTTATCGCTTGGGCATTTCTTATGAAAGCGACAGCGCATAATGCACTGGGTGACTCCGAGGCCGCGATTGCAGCATTCGATGAGGTGAATGAGCGTTTTGGCGCCAGTGAAGCACCAGAGGTTCAGGACCTAGTCGCCAATGCATTGCTCTACAAGGGAGTTTTGCAAGGACAACTCGGTGATTCCGAGGCCGCGATTGGAGCTTTCGACGAGGTGATTAAGCGACTTGGTACCGGTGAAGCACCAGAAGTCCAGGTTCTGGCCGCCAGGGCATTGTGCTTCATGGGGTTTTTCCGAAAAGACCTCGGTGATTACGAGGCAGCGATTGGAGCTTTCGACGAGGTTATCGAGCGTTTTAGTGCCAGCAACGCGCCAGAAATCCGAGTTCTGGTCGCTGAGGCGTTGTTCAACAAAGGACTTTTGAGAGGAGAGCTCGGCGAGCCTGAGGCAGCGATTGCAGCCTTCGACGAGGTTATCGAGCGCCTTGGCGCCAGTGAAGCGCCAGAGATCCAGGTTCTGATCGCCGGGGCATTGTTCTACAAGGGATTTACGCGAGGACAGTTCGGCGAGCCCGAGGCAGCGCTTGCAGTCTTCGACGAGTTAATTGAGCGTTTCAGTGCTAGCGAAGTGCCAGAGGTCCAGTGGCGGATTGCCGCGGCGTTGGGCTATAAGGGGGTTGCACAAAGGGACCTTGGAGATTTCGAGACTGAGATTGCGACTTATGACGAGGTGATTGAGCGTTTTGGCAGCAGTGAAGCGCCAGAGATTCAGGTTGTGGTCGCCAGAATGTTGCTCTCCAAGGGAGTTACGCTAGGAGAGCTCGGCGAGCCCAAGGCAGCGATTGCAGTCTTCGATGAGGTAATTGAGCGCCTGGGCACCAGTGAAGCGTCAGAGGCCCAGGATCTGATCGCCAGAGCATTGTGCAGCAAAGGAATTACGCGAGGAGAGCTTGGGGAGCCCGAAGCAGCGATTGCAGCCTTCGACGAAGTGGTTGAGCGTTATAGTGTCAGCGCAGCGCCAGAGATCCAGGATATGGTCGCTGTGGCGTTGTTCAGCAAGGGAGTTACGCTAGGAGGCCTCGGCGACTCCGAGGCGGAGATTGCAACTTACGATCAGGCGATCAAGCGCCTAGGTGCCAGCACAGCGCCAGAGGTCCAGGTTCTTGCTGCCCAGGCATTGTTCTACAAGGGAGTTACGCGAGGAGACCTCGGTGATTCCGAGGCGGCGATTGGAGCTTTCGACGAGTTAATCGAGCGTTTTAGTGCCAGCAACGTGCCAGAAATCTCGGTTCTGGTCGCTGGGGCGTTGTTCAACAAAGGTGTCAGACAAACAGAGATCTGTCGTGCAGAAGAAGCTCTGCACACATGCGAAGAGCTCGAACGAAGACTCGGGACTTTAACAGGCAACGAAGAGATCGAGTTTCGATGGCGCGCAAGATGGGTGCGGACAAAGGCACTGCTGGTACAAGAAAAAACTCGGGAAGCCATGAATGCGTTCCGTTTTGCCTATACCGCGTTTGTACCAGGCAACGAAACAATGATGCTTGAGATGCTGCGGATTGTGCTCAACTTGGTCGTAGCTGGCGCCTCGGTACATGAGCTTGTAGAGATCCTATCGAGCGACGAGCCAAAATCCGAAACGCTTTTCCCCCTTGTAGTCGCCCTCCGTCAACATGCCGGTGAAACGGTTCGCGCACCAGACGAGGTGCTCCAGGTTGCGGAGGATATCCGCAAGCGCATCAAGGCAAGAACGACCTAGTTCCAGTAGAGCTTATTTGGTAGTCGTCATCTCGTCGAACTGTTCTTGTGCTAATCGGTCGGTTTTGACAAGCTGAGCAACGGCTGAAATGTCGATGAACGGCCAGGCAGCGCGGCCGAGCCTTGCGATTTGCAAAGCGCCTACGGCGATCAGCAATAAGTGCTTTCTGCGACTTGGGAGGTGCTTGGGGGTCCACAGAATTTCTGAAAACGCCTTGTAGGGCCTTTGAGCGCGTGTTTTTCCGCGATCCAGGCTGCCGCGGCCACAGTGGGGGATGTCGAGGCCTCGACGTGAGGTTTCTCTCAAGCAAAACGCCCTGCGTGGGAATCTCGGAAAGGATCATTATTGCAACGTGTCCACTGGAGCGTGCTTCACCTGCGCGGTGAGAGAATTTCCAAATGATTTCATCCCTGAAATTCTCCTTGCCGAATACACAGTCCATCAATAGCTTGAGATAGTGGCTGGCCGTGAGGTCGCAGTGGAGGTAGATGCTGCCAGTGGGCTTGACCGCTCGCCACGTCTCCCGCAGGCGCACGAACATCATGACCAGATACGACGTCATCCGCTTGCTGTGAGCCGGTCCTGCCGCATCAATGACGGCGGACAGGTTCGGCTCCTTCTCGGCGATCAGGCCGATCCACGCCACGTCGATATCGCTGAGCCGTCCACGCATCCTTGAAGGCCGCCCGGCAGCCTCGCTCCCTATCGGGGCCTCATAGTTCCGGTTTGAGTTGAACGGCGGGTCGAGGTAGATCAGGTCCACGGACTCGGTGTCCATGCCTCAGAGCATGTCGAGGTTGTCCGCTGTCCAGATCGTCTGGTTCTTCCAGTTAGGCTAAATGGCGTATAGCAGAGACGAAAGGAGGATTCACTTCGAGAGAGCGACCCCGGAGAAGCTGGCGTTGGCGCGGCTCAAGCCCGAGCCGAGGCCGAAGGCCCCGCGGAAGCGGAAGTATCTCTGGCCGCAAACGGGAACGACCAAGACATCGACGTAGAGCGGGAGCCACATGCCGGATGATCGCAGACTCAGGTTGCTTTGTCAGTGAGACATCCGATGTAATTCCCAGATGTTCCCGCAAGGCGCGAGCCAGAATCTCGCACCATCGCTCCACTGTGGCGCATTCTGTAATTCTGGCAGGAAGCGGGTCATCGCGACGAACGTTCCCGTAGTCTGGCCGCTGCGCTGTGCACAACCGTCAGCAGCAAGGTCATCTGCCGACTGTGCCGCGTCACTCGCCCGATCCCGGTCGACTCGTCCCGGCTTCGCGGCACAGTTCCGGATCGGTCCATCCGGACGAACAGCGACGACCAGTTGTACGACAGCTTGTTCAGGCGCACCATGATGCGCGTGCGGTCTAGGTCCTCCGTCACGAAACCGCCCCAGTTCCACTGGATCTTCAGCTCATCGAAGGCATTCTCCGCATTGTTGGCTCTCACAAAATCCGTGAGAAACGGATGGTTTCGGACCAGTCTATCCGGGGACGAATTGGTTGGGAAAGCGGGGCAGTCCGACAGCCGCAGCTCGGCCTCCGCGGTCTCCCAGTCCTACCCCGCCTCCGTCCATAGGCCCTTGCCCCGGCCAGCCTCCGCACCAACTCCTTGACCTTCGGTTGCTGCGCACCAGCGGTGGGTTGGGGATGGAGTGTGGGGAGCGGGTCTCGATCCCCAGCCTTGCTCGTCGCCAGCGCCGTCAGTGCTGCCATTACCGTGCTGGAGGTAGAGGTGCGCGGCGGACCCGTGCAAGCCACGCTGACAAGCCAGCCCGGCCGCCCCCTGGGACGTAGGCCACGCATTGGTCGCAACGGGCGGTCATGTTGCTGGCGAAAGCGATGCCGGCTCCCACGCTGTCTCGCGCCTAGGAGTGGCCGGAGAGGATGGGCAGTGGGATAAGAAAGTGTTGTTGACGTTCGTTGGTGCCGACACGCTTGTTCTTATCTACGAGTTGAAATTGTTATAGCCTGGAGTCTGTGGTGCGACTTAGACCCACGACCTCTCTGGTAGCAACCAAGTACTCTTTTAACTGAGCTACGAGGGCTCTCCATTACCCATATCGTAGTTGGAATCTCTTCCTGGCGTTTGCAGAGAAGTCTGGCATTAGTGTACTCGTTTCCCCTAAAGGGAATTTTCCAGCTGCCACCGAGAGGAGGTGGATGTGATAGAATGGAGCTCTAGAGGAACATATGAAACGCCTGACGATTTTCAGCTCTGTTTTGATGTGGATTTTGCTTGCTGGAGTTGCGTTTTCCGAGCAATCTGAGCCTAAGAATGCTACGCATCCCGCCCACTACACGAACATTTTCGAACTAGAACGCCGTGGCAAAGAGATCCCCATAAGGGGACCCTACAGTGAGATTGACGACCGGAGCATGATCGCAATACGGTTCGACGAAACAAAGATGGCACTTCCTTCAGAGAATAAGTGTCGAGTCAAGATCCGGGTTGAGGCGTTTCAAACCAAAGGTGGCGACCGAGATCGCATTGCGAACATAGACAACTACTTTTCCCAGAAGAATAGTGACAAAGATGATGAAGTTACGATCGCGTTCGAATACACTGACAGAGCCTACGACGGACAGAACGGACGCTTCCCACGTGTTCCAAATACGATCCTCGACCCGAACAGATTTGAAGAGAAAGATGTAGACCAAATCGAGATCCACGTAACCAATCTGGCAACGAAAGAACGGATGGTATGGCTGTTCAAGCCCCGTAATCTTGGCTTTCGAGCTAAGACGACCGATTCGTTCCTGTTTGTGAAGCGGCTGAGCACCTCCAACGAAGAAGGTGTCGCTGCGGTTAACTTCGCTCCATCCCCAGGTGTCACGTTTGGCGGAACCTATCTGGTGCGCAAGAACACATTCGTGCGGGCTTTACATCCCGGGATTGGTCTGAATGCTACTTTCTTAAATTGGAAAGATCCTACTTACGACCCCGACGCGAAGAAATACTTGGCTAACACGAAAGGAGCGGAGGTGAATATCGGGATGGGCCTTCAAGTCTCTCTGTTCAACAACGTCTTAGTCTTCAGCTATGGAGCCAATCTACAGGCTGAACGGAGCCGATGGTACTACGGAATTGGTCTTAGCTTTGTTCAACTGGGCGGCAAAATCGCCGAGGAAATACGCTAGATCCGCTTAGATTGTCGGGTATTCCAACTGCACAGCATCCGAACTTTACGGCACTCACGCCGCCCGTGCCATCTCTTTCATGCTCCGTACATGGTCCGTCAGTGCGGCTTCCATCGCAAGGGTCACTTGCAGCGTACAGAGGACACGGCAGCAGTGGAAATGGGCAAAGAACAGAACCAAAGCTGCTTGGAGAAGCTCAAGACTCTTGGAATTCAAGTACTTCCTGTGTGTCATGCGCCGAATGTTTTGGCGTAGCGTACCGTACAGCCGTTCTTCGTCGGAAGTTGAGATCAGCCTAGGGGCCGGGTTTCCACGCCATGTGTTTACGATGCCGATGGCGACACGTTGTCCACAATGGGCATCAAGCAGATAACCGGCGGATAGCCGATTGCCGCGCTCGCGCCGTACATTACGATTTGGTCCCGGTGCCGCGGTGTTGAGGGCGTTTTCTCGTCCTGCAAATGGGCATTGCTCGTCAGACCACAGCCCGTAGCGTACCTTGCTCGAAACTCCCGCAAGAGCCATCACGCCGCGGGCCCGTTCTAGCTTCAGTTCCGCGTCTGCACGAGCACGTGCTTCCATTGAGCGTGGCTTGTAACCAAGACTGGCTCTTGGCGTCTGCGTGCCGCCATTCCACTCACGGTTCCCATTCCAGAGTCCGTTGTTGAAAGGGAGTCTCGATATCGTGTAGGCTGGTCACTTAGGCCTCGGCGAGCGAAAGGTGCGACATGGATCCGGGAATGTTCTCCATCTTGGGAAAGCTAGGTACAGCAGGCTCGTTGGCGGTTGTTGCCTGGTTGTTTTGGGATAAGTCGCGCCGTGTCGCTTACATCTGCCTCGGTGTTGCAGTGCTCTCCGGTAGTGTGATCACGGCGAGGGAGGCCGTACTCGCTTGGACAGACTATTCTGTGCAGCTCTCGCCGCCATCAGAACCCCGATGGGGCGGTTTCTATGAAACCGGCGAGCCAGTTGAAAGCGTCTACGCAACGTTGCTTCGGAATGGAGAACCTGTGGGCCAGTCTGGAAAGGTCGGCAGTTTCGATCTTGAGCGGAGGGAAATGCGCGCGGAGTTGGATCCAACAAATGACGGTCGCATGCTCGTCAAGCTGAATGATTTCAACCAGGGATATGTGTCCTTCCAGGATTTAGATCCTGGCTTGCGGGAAAAGATATTCTCCGGCACGAGCAAGCCCTACGCTATTTCCAATACCAACGAAGTCAACGACATTGGCGAGTTTGCCGTAGCCAGTGGAGACAGTGTGGTCAAGCGCGAGTTCAAAGCGCTCAGGATGCGTGTAGTCCGATGGAACTACGACCCGGTTGGGATAGTCCTGGATATCTACCTCGGCGACAACCGCGTCGCGGAAGCCTTGATCACTAGGGAGCAGGCGCTTGCGATTACCAGGCCGGAGATGAAACTGATCATTGGGCTGCTAGCACTCGACCTTAAGGAGGACAGCCGAAGACGGGCGCGGTTCGTGCTGCTCAAGTATCTTTAGTCGAGTCCTTCCATCCGGAATTACCGCTTCGGATTCCGAAGCCGGATTGTCGTGCAAGATAGGCAAGAAGTCTGCGACGTCGTCGCGCGGCTCACCTATCTCGATTCAATTGTGGGACACAATGTGGAAGTCTTTGGGGTGGCAACTTAGTAACTACTTTATTTTCAACTACTATAAGAAGGTCATGGTGGAGAGGAAGGGATTCGAACCCTCGGTAGAGGTTATTGCCCCTATGACGGTGGTGCGCAGGGCGCGCCGCTTCATCGCCTGGCGGAGCTGCTCGCGCCAGCGGTTCTTGCTGCCGGGAAGGCTGTCTTTATAGAAGGGCATCTAACGGTAAGCCGGACGGTGCAGCCGCGCAGCGGGGCTACAGCCGTTCAGTGCGATCGCGGCTTGCGGGTCTTGCAGCCGTGGTAGGCGATCCATCCGATGTGGAACCACTTGAGGCACAGCCGGCACTGCCGGCACACGGCGCCGTCGATGGGCTTCGGGGCACTCCACAGCGGGGGTCCGCTAGAATTGGCGGGATGGTGGTTTGCGTTGTGATTGCGATCGGACATGGACTGGAGTCTTCTTCGACGTAAGGGTTGGGAGCTTTCCGCTCGCCCGGAGTTGGCGGAAAGCGGAGAACCCTGTCGAGGGGGCGCGCAGCGCAGCCGGAAAGGAAGCGGAAGCGCATGGAACTGCTGGCGATGGCCGTCGCCGCGACCGTGCTGCTGTACCTGCTTGGAGGCCGCTCGAAGAAGCGGTCGGGGGACACGATCCAGGGCTGGGCGAAGGTCACCGACGGCGACGGCATCAAGGTGAAGGGTTACACGGTGCGCCTAGCGGGCCTCGATGCGCCGGAATGGAATCAGCCGGCGAAGCACCGCTTCGGCTTCTGGTTCAACCACGGCAAGCGGGTCAAGCGGGCGCTGTCGCGCGAGCTGGCCGGCCGCCGCGTCCAGGTGCGGGTGGAGGGCTACGACCGCTATGGACGGGTGCTGGGGGTGTCAATGTCAAACGAAAATTGCGCACTTTGGGGGGAGATCCGACGCGGGTTTGGCGGACTTTCCCCCTTCGATGCGACGGGGGTTGAGGTGGCCGTCGGAGGGAGCGGAGCGACCGGAGCCGGCCACCTCAAGCCGTGCCGCCGCCGTCATGTTCCCGTCCTTGTGGGCGGAGTGGTACCGGCCGCACGTGCGGGAGTGGTCTGCTAAGGCTACGCCTCAGACCACTCTCTGGTTCTGGAATTCGGAAGTGGGCTGGGCGACCGTACCCCCTCTGCTGGTTGAGTTCGGTTGGGAGTACCACGGCTGCCACATCTGGGACAAGGGGCTCGGTCACATAGCCGGGAATGCGAACACCCACACCCTCCGCAAGCTGCCGGTAACTACCGAGGTCTGCGTGCAGTACGTCAAGCCCGCTCGGTTTGACGGGCTGTCCCTACAGGAATGGCTGCGACGGGAGTGGAAGCGGAGCGGGCTGCCGTTCCGCTTGGCGAACGTGGCTTGCGGTGTGGCGAACGCCGCGACGCGCAAGTACCTGACGGCTGACCACTTGTGGTACTTCCCTCCACCGGAAGCATTTGCAGCCCTGTCCGCCTACGCGAACACTGACGGTGGCCTGGCAGGGCGGCCGTACTTTAGCGCGGACGGACGGCGACCCATGACCGCCGAGGAATGGTCCTGGCAACGCGCCAAGTTCAACTGCCCTGCCGGAGTGACGAACGTCTGGTCCCTGCCACACGTTGGCGGTTCCGAACGCATCAACGGGCAGCGTGACCGGTTACGCTGGAAATACAAGAGCCTACACGGCAGCCAGAAGCCTCTGGAACTGGTCGATACCACCATAAAGATCTGCACCGATCTAGGGGATATGGTTTGGGAGCCGTTCGGTGGTCTGTGTCCGGCTGCCGTGAGTGCCTGGCGATTGGGGCGGCAGTGCCGCAGTACCGAGATCATCCCGGAGTTCTACCACGCCGCTGCCGAGAGGCTGTCCCGTACCTGATCCTCCGATCCAGCGCGAACCGGTGGGCTGGACGCACTACGAACTGTGGAAGAGGGTGCGCAGGGCTCTGTACGCCGTCCCAAGCCATTTCGAAACGCCCACCGTGATTGAGGGCCTTCTCGCTAAGGATATCTTTACCCTCAACTCACCGCTGGCCGCCACCATTGAGGAATCCGTAGTTCGCACACTGAACGAACTGCGCCCTGTGTGGGACCCGGACTCGCGCTATCAGACGTACTCGTTCGTCCGCCAGTCCCAGACCTTTCCTGACGTACTGCTGCGCTCCGTGGAGAACGGATCGGTTCCCCTGGAGGGATTCGAACTACTCATTTAACATATTGAAAATAAACAGGTTATGTACTTATAACTGATTTTTACCCACGATCTTACCCATGCCTTTCACGATTCCACTACTGATGGCGGCTTGTCTTGACGTGGATCGTCCCGGTGCCCCACTAACCGTCGGCGCTTGCGCTACACTTCGCGTACTACAACTTCTGCCGGATGCACAGCACATTGCGCGTCACGCCGGCGATGGAGGCAGTCCTAGCTGATGAGCTGCGGAGCTTGGAGAAGATGCTGGCGCAGGCGTGCCTATGAGTCTACGAAAGCGCCCTAGCCTGCTTCTGCGGCTCCAGATAAACTACTGAAGGGAGGACTTGAGGAATTCCAACTGTCAACGTGCAGCAAGACAGGGGCGTGGTTTTCTTTGCCCCAGAGGGGAGAGGAAGATCTCCAGTAGAAATGGTGAGACATGTTACCACTTGAATTCCTCCTACTATTGTTAACGCCGTCTTTCGAATGCAGCATCACGAGGTCCCCAGAGGCCACTTCCTGATCTGGAAACCAATAGGCGCGTGTCATCCCGGACGTCACATTGTCGTTGCGGTACCCAGCGCGCAGCATGGCGTAGTCCCCGATATCGTCTCTGACGAGGACTTCCATGACAATGTGCTCCTTAGCTAGGTTCCCCCGACCAATCACGCCGCGCAGTAAAACTCTCATAGCATCACCGAGCGGGCATAAATACCAATGCCCATCAGAGCCACCCCCAAGAAGAGCAGCAACCAACCGTTGTCGTAGCCGTAACACAGCAACGCCCCGCCAATAGCCATGCACAGCCCAAAAACAGTTTCGCCAGAACGCATGCTCTTAAGGTTCTCCTTAAGCCTGACGACTTCCTTATCTGCCGTGTAGAACTGCTCACGAAATCGCCCAAGAATCACATTATCCTGCTCTAGGCGTGAAAGTGCATCGAGGATCATCTTCTGAACGCCTGTCTGGTTCAGCTCCTCAGGGGTCAGTTCACGCGCAAGCTTGATAAATGGCTGGCGGTACTTGAGGGGGTCCTTGGGTTCCTTCGCTCCCTGGTCTTCCACCGAACCTGTAGGGGGATTTGGGTCGGCATCGTACTGGGTGATATCGGCCATTTAGAATCTGGCTACTATATCAAAATTCGAGAACCATAGCGGTTCGCACCCGTCCTCAGGAACCACCGCACTGTTACCCCACTATGGACTTTTGCGACACTTTGACTACACTGGCTCCGTCAGCACGCCGCTCACGGCGGCCGCCTCTTGCAGGGCCATTCCGCCGCCTACGAGCGACTGGAAAGCCCTTGCTCTGCCGGCGATATCGGACGCCCGCAGCTCCGTCCAGTCGAGCTTGATATCGGCTTCCATCTTCAGCGACAGCTCGGCAGATACCATGCGGCCTAGAGGAACAATCAGGCCGAAGAGTGCCTGCCGGTAGGATTCCCGAGCTGCGGTCCCTTGCGCGTCCTCAAACACGGCAGGGTTCAACCCGCAGGCCGCATAGACTTCCCGCGTTGCGGTCCACTGAAGCTCTACCAGCGCCATCGGCGGATTCGCTCCAAGGCGACGCGCCATCCACGACGCCTGACCGCCCGAGCCGGTGTTGTCCCAATCGCCGCCTTGTACGAGCAGCGCCGCTCCCTTCGCCGTGCGAATGTCGGCTTTCAGCTCATCAACGGTGTCGTCGTCTCCGTCTACCGGAGACGGCAGTAGATTTGCACGTGGGCCGCTCGATTCGTCAGCCAGGGCCGCCACGGTCTCGGCACTGAGTCTCCCGGCGAGCTGTGCTACTTGGATCGGCCCATATCCGCGCCAGGGCCGCTCTGGATCGCGTGCGTAGGCGAAATGGATCAAACCCCTCCGGTGGAACTCCCTTGTACGTCCAAGTGCCGCTAGGACCGCCACAGGTGACGTTGTATTGCCAGACAGAAGGATCAGGCGCGCCGGCCACGTCATGAGACGCGGCAGGCCACAGCTCGACTTCGCCGTTGCGGACGCGGATCAGCATCACCAGCTCACCACGGCGGATCAGAGAACGCCCTATCAAAGCCATGCAGTCTGGCGTGAGCACCCTCAGCATCAGGTCAGGCCCAGCGACTTCGGCCGCTGCGAAGGATCGCCCGACGAAGCCGGCGCAGGCTTCCAGGGCCGCTGTCGCCACAGGAAACGCCGTGGTCTGCCCGGCAGCATTCGCGGTGATCGCCTGAACGAGCGCGTCAGTGTACGAGCTGTCGGCCCGCGTCTCGAGTCCTAGCAGTGATCTCCACCAACTCATGTGACCGCCACTCCGTGCAATTCCAGGAACCGCCGACGTGAGCGCCCGTCGTCGGTGGTCTCGACGATGTTGCTGACGTTGTGTTCCAAACCGCCGTCCGTCACCCTCACGTCGTGCGCCGCCAGAATGTCAGCCCGCCATCGAACGATCCACACTCGCCGGGATTCCTGAACACCGCCAATCCCATAAAGTTGGGGCTCATCGGTAAGGCTTGTATCCTTCAACGTGGCCCACGTGGGAACGTCCGTCACGGGACCAGGGACATACTTCCCCGATAGTCTCTCGCGTGCTCCTTCGGCTTCCAAGTGCAGCGTGATCCGCCTGTCGAGTCCTTGCGGTATCAGACAGTCCTCGTTGTTCCGGCCCGATGCACGACGTAGGGCAGCAGGATTCGGCCCGCACCGCTAGAGCGCATGGCGTTCACGTAGCCGTCTCTCCGGCCCGCGTTCGGCATGTCGAACAGATAGCCGGCAAGTCGAATGACTGCCTCGTTCTGTACTACGTCGGGAGCCGATGGCGCGTGCTTGGTGACGGCTTCCGTGGCGTAGGTGAACAACCGCGCAGCTTCGGCCATCTCTTCGGCGGTATCGCCGAGACGGAGCGCCGCCGCGAGCTGAGTGACCTCCCTCCCATAAAACGGTCCACTTCGAGAGTGAATTTTCCGGTAAAAGGAAGGAGGAGAACTCAGCATGAAGCGGAAGCGATTCACTGAAGAACAGATCATCAGAATCCTGAAGGAGGCCGAGGCCGGGGCAAAGAAGCAGGAGATCTGCCGGAGGCACGGGGTTTCGGAGCAGACCTTCTATCGATGGCGGTCCAAGTACGGCGGGATGCAGGTGTCGGAGGCGAGGAAGCTGAAGGGGCTCGAGGCTGAGAACCGGAAGCTGAAGCAGCTGCTGGCCGATGCGCATCTGGATAACGCGGCGCTGAAGGAACTGCTGTCAAAAAACTGGTAAGGCCCGCAGCATGCCGCCGAGCCGTGGACTACCTGATGGGGCTCGGGAAGTTGAGTCAGCGGCGGGCCTGCCGACTCGTGGGAATCCACCGATCGGTGGCCCGTCATCAGTCTCAACGTGGAAACGACAGGGAGCTTCGAGAACGCCTGAAGCAGTTGGCGGGCGAGTATCCGCGATATGGGTACGAGCTGCTGCACGGGATGTTGAAGGCTGAGGGGTTGGTTGTGAACGAGAAGAAGACGTATCGAATCTACCGCGAAGAGAAGCTCCAGGTCAGGCGGAAACGACGCAAACGCCTATTGGCACGGGACCGGGTTCGGATGCCGATACTGGAGGGGGTTAACCAACGCTGGTCGATGGACTTCGTCTCCGATCAACTGGCCACGGGGCGCCGATTCCGCGTGCTGAACGTCGTGGACGACTACAGCCGGGAATGCATCGGGCAGATCGTCGATACCTCGATCACCGGGGAACGCGTCAGCCGACTCCTGGATCAAGTCCTGCTGGATCGCTCCCGGCCGGAAGCGATCGTCACCGACAACGGCCCGGAGTTCACCAGCAAGGCGATGCACCTCTGGTCCCAACGAACCGGCGTGACCTTGCGGTTCATTCAGCCGGGCAAGCCGATCCAGAACGCGCTGGTAGAGAGCTTCAACGGCAAGTTCCGGGACGCATGCCTGAACGAACACTGGTTTCTGGACCTCGCCGATGCCCGGCGCACCATCGAGGCCTGGCGCGTCCACTACAACACCGTCCGCCCGCACAGCTCGCTGGGGTTCCTGACGCCGGAGCCATTTCGAGCCGCGGGCGACGGGGGCTGTGGAAAAGCCGGCCCCTCCGGGTCCTTGGAAAACTCTTCGAGTTTCCCACTTTCCCACAGCCTCGACGACGGCGATAATTTAACCAATTCCTCACTCTGGGGGTGGACCTAAGTTTGGGGGGAGGTCAACGTGACGCCATAGCGAAAGGCAACGCAAGCCGCGTCAAGGTAGGATGAATGGGCTCCTGGCCTCTGAAGCCCCGATTGCCGGAGAAGAGACTGGGAGAGTCCGAACCATTCGAGCACTGACCGATCGAAAGGAACGAAACATAAACGAACCATCCGGGAAAGAGGGGTTGACGAAGATCCGATGAAGACGACGAGGAATGGTCGAGGAGGCCGCACGATCGACATGGCGGCGGTCAAGAAGAACGAAGGGGCCAGCATGAAGGAAACGATCAAGAGAGCCTCGGGGGAGCTGAGCCAGGAAATGTTCCTGGAGGCGCTGATGACATACAAGGCGATCCAGGTCGAAGCGGCGAAGCAGCTATTCGAGAAAGAACCCGCAGAGAGGACGCCGGAAGCCTACATGCAGCTCCTCAACGAACTGACGGAGGAATTCACAGGAGAGATCCAAGGCGAAGCGCCCGTGATCCTACCGGGGTTGCGGGGCCTGAACGAATCGTTCCAGGAGATGCTGGCGTACAACCTGAAGAGGAAGACCTGAAACCTTACGTCGCAGGAACCGAACATCACGAGGCAGGGGAAAAGGAGCCAGTTGCACATTACCGGAACCGTGCGCGCTACTTCCTGCCCTACACGAACATCAGGCGACACCGCGAATGTGACATGTTGCGGTAGCGAGAATGCATCGCGAAACAGATTCACCATGATCTCGCCGCCCGGGGTTGGGCCACCCCAGACCCCGCTTACAGGGATGCGGCGGAGGGTGGCGCCCTGCCGGAGCAAGCGTTGGCGTTCCCGCTGGCAAGTTTGGGCCGACTACCTGGACCGGCTCAAGTCGGGTGAGGAGATCGACGCAAACACGTTGGCCTCGGAACTTACCGACACGCCGGCGTTCCGACGATCATCATATTTCGTACACCTTTAGCACCTCGTCGCCGTAGTGGTTGATGACCTTCACGGCGAACTTGCCTGTTTCTGGTTTGTCGAACGGGCGGCTCACGGTGCTGTAGAGGCTGCTCCAGGCGGCTTCGTCGATCTCCGCTCGCAGCGTCCGCTTGAGATTGTCATACGGTTCCTTGGCCCCGGTGAAGTAGGCGTGGCGCACGAAGAAGCTCTCGCCGTTGTACTTGGTGTCGATGAACCAGCAGGCGATGTCGTCGGTGGAGGCGCTTCGGATCTGACCGGTGGTCGGGTCGTACACGTCCACTCCCTTGACCTCGACCTTGATCTGTCCGTCCTTGAGCTTGTTGATCACCACGTCAGGCTCGCCGAAAACCATGAACAGGTTCCCCGCGCCGGTCTTCTTGAGCAGTTCGTCGCCCATCACCAGGTCAGGGTTCATCTTGGCGGGCAGGACGGTCAGGTTGCCGTAACGCTTCGCCTCTTCGGCAACATGCGGATCGAAGGCGAAGCCGCAGACCACCAGCATGTCGAAGCCGACCCCCCGCACGGCTTCCTTGGCGGCTTCCTTCACCTGGTGAGGACCGACCGTGCCGTGCTCGGGTCCGATGGAGACGGCCACACGGCGGGTATTTCCTTCAGAGTCGGTGTATTCGCCTACCGCGTTCAGCCACGCTCCGGCGTACGGATCGAGGCGGTCGAAACTGAGCCGTTCACTCTTGCGGGTGTTCTGCACGCCCGCCTTCTTGAGGTTGTCCAGAACCATGGCGGAGAAGTCCTGCTGCTTGCGGCCTTCCTGCTCGCTGACCGCGCCATCCTGATTCTCGTCGGCGGTGGAGAGCACGCGGTGAGGCGAGAGACTTTCCACCGAGAACGGCCCGCATACCCGCACGCGCTTGTTGTCCTCGTACGGTTTGTCGTAGAGCGTCTCGGTGTCGGCATGGCGGGCGATTGCGATGTCGATCTGCTCGCTTGTCATGCTTTCCTTGATGTCCGGGTTGTTGGCGATCGATTTGAGCGTGACATGTGGCACACGCTTGTAGACGAAGCCCTTGCGGATGTCACCATCTGTCTTGTATTCGGGTGGCATCTTGCCGGTCAGTTCCGATTCCTTCTTGATGCCCTCGGGCGAGTCGGCCAACAGGTAATAGGGATACCTGGCAGCCATCAGGCGCGTACGGGCCAGCGCCAGGGCGACGCGGCTGGTGTCGCAGGTGATCCAGCGGCGTCCCCACTGCTCGGCGACGTGGGCGGTAGTGCCGCTGCCACAGGTCGGGTCAAGCACAAGGTCACCGGGATCGGTGGTCATTAGCAGGCAGCGTTGCACGATCGTTGTAGTAGTTTGAACAACGTAGAACTTCTCTTGAAATGCAATGGTGTCAGCCCATGAGTTTTCCAGGGATCTGAACCCAAAATCGCTGTGGTAAAGCTTGAAATACAGTTTGTCACCAAGCTTGAAGATTCGATTTGCAGAGATGAGCCGATTAACACCTTCCGGTGTTGTGCGCCAACTCTTACCTTGAACAGGTTTGAATGTCTCGCCGTTGAATTGAAGATCGAAGGTGCATGAAGCGGTATAACCTGAAGATGACAAATTGGAACGCTTAAACACTTTCTCCTTAGCAAGTGTTTGCTGAACGTCAGTAACTTCATCTCTGGTTAAACGGCGATAGCCTCCATCAGAGGCATCTGCAAAGACGAATTCTGAGCTTCCACCGACAATCTTTGGGGTCCACAGATTTCGATACTTGAGCCCTTCTTTCTGTTTCGCGTACCACACAACATAGTCGTATACAGACTCGATCTGGCCGGAAGCGAGGGGCATCATTGAGCGATAATTGATCTGCGCAACAAAATTATCGCTACCGAATACCTCATCCATTACACTTCGTACGAGATGCACGTTCTCATCGCCAATCTGCACGAAGATGCTACCTGTCTCAGTGAGTAAATCGCGGGCCACGACCAAGCGGTCACGCAGGTAGGCCAGATAGGAGTGGATGCCCAGCTTCCAGGTATCGCGGAAGGCGCGCACCTGTTCGGGCTGGCGGGTGGCGTCCCCGGCCTTGCCGTCCTTCACGTCGCGCTTGCGGGTGCTGACCTGCCAGTTGGAGCCGAACTTGATGCCGTAGGGCGGGTCGAGGTAGATGCACTGGACCTTGCCCTTGAGGCCTTCCTTCTCGGCCAGAGAGGTCATCACCAGCAGCGAATCGCCCAGGATGAGGCGGTTGACCCAGGGTTTCCGGCGGTCGTCCCTCTGGCTGTAGAAGTCGATCTTCTTCTCGAAGTCGTCCTCGAGGCCGTTGAAGTCGGCGAAGAGATTGGTCTGGTCGCCGCCGGTCTTCACGGTGCGGGGCAGCGCGTCGATGATGGCCTGCGGATGAATCTTCTCTTGGATGTAGACCGGCGCCACGGGGACGGCGAGGTCTTCGCGGTCCTGCTCGTCCTTGCCCTGCCAGACCAGTTGCGGGTCGAGCGAGGGATCGCGTGGATAGAGCATCGTTTTGGGGGCGAGTTCTTCATCGGCCACAAAGTCACGCAACTCCTCGGTGGGAATGTTGGCCCGCTTGTCCTTGTGGCGGATGGTTTCGACTTTCTTCGGAACGTTCTTTTTCTTAGCCATGAGCGACTTCCTGTAGTAACTCCGCCGGTGCTTGTCTCAGAAAGCCGCGGACGAGATTCTGCGCGTCCCAAGGGTCGGCGACCTCGATGAACGCCCAGCGGCCGAAACCGCCGTGGTTGTTGACGGCCGGGACCCACAGAGCGCGCGCCGTGGATACCTTGGCGGCCTTGTCTTTCTTCTTCTCACCGGTCACTTCGACAATCAGGTTCAAGAGATCATCCGGGCCGCAGCCGTCGTCGATGCAGGCGATGAAGTCGGGGATGTAGTTCTTCTCTTCGCCGTTCAACGTGTAGGGGATGGTGAAGCCTAGGTTGTGATTCTTGACGTAGCGAATGACCTCGGGCATGTTTTCGAGGGCTTCGGCCATTTTCTGCTCCCACGAATCGGTATCGGCGACGACGTGGGAGACGTGGCA
Source organism: Bryobacterales bacterium (assembly GCA_965204095.1). Classification (GTDB taxonomy): domain Bacteria; phylum Acidobacteriota; class Terriglobia; order Bryobacterales; family UBA6623; genus JAPPLB01. Next base: position 1,668,822 of record OZ241991.1, read on the forward strand.
CTTGTCGGCGCAGGTCGCGAAGACCGGCCGGGTGGTGTCGAAGTCCACATAACGGGTGGAGCCGATGGTGTCATACGGGTGGAGGATGGGCTTGAGCGCGGCCGCGCCTTCGGTCGACTTTACGATGGCCTTGTAGATGCGGTCCGAGGCGTCGTGCGCGAACTCGACCAGCAGCAGCATTTGCGGGAAGGTGTTGTCCTTGAGCGTGACGCATTCATCGAGCCAACGTTTGGCGATGCCGAGCAGTTGCGGGAAGAGCCAAGGCTTGTCGTTGCCGTCGTCGTCTCGGAAGTATGTTTCCAGCGTGAGCCTGGCGAGAAGGAAGGCCACCTCGTTGGGCCGTCTGTGCCTGAGTTCGTCGAGGGTGTGGATGCTGGATTCGCCGACGATCGGCGCATTCTCGGTCCTGGTGGGGATATCGGAAGTGGAAAGAGCGAGCCTGGAATCGCCGGTGAATGTTGCGGTGAGCCGTTCGCCGGCCAAGTCGTAGCGGTAGCCGAGCAGGCGGGGAAAGGTGATCTCGTAGTCGATGCGGCTTTCGAGGGCGCGGACGCGGGTGGGCACCGGGCCGGGTTTGGGGTCTTTGGCAGCGCCGCTGCACGGGATGAAGGAAAACGGAACGCCATAAACTTCGGCGTATTCGGGGTTGAAATGCCCCTTCTCGTTGGCGGCATAGCTCATCCGGCGCAGGCCGCGGCCGACCACCTGCTCGCAGAGAAGTTGCGTGCCGAAGGCGCGCACGCCGAGAACATGGGTGACGGTGTTGGCGTCCCAGCCCTCGGTGAGCATCGAGACGCTGACGACGCACTTGACGTGCTCGCCGAGCTTGCCGGCCTTGCCCACGGTGTTCATGACCTCCCGGAGCAGGTCTTCGTCGGTCAGATTTTCGGCGTCGCGTCCGGGGAAGCGGGCGCGGTACTCGGCCTTGAACTCTTCGATCTCCCGGGCGGCGATCTTCTTGAAGTCTTTGCTCATCGATTCGCCGGATTCAAGCTGCTGGCTATCCACCAGGATGCTGTTCGGGCGCTGCAGCCAGCCGCCATTGCCGTCGTCGTTGCGGAAGATGGGCAGTTGCCCGGCCTGAACGACGGTCTCTTCGCCGATCTGCTTTTCCCAGCCCGCGATATAGTCGAAGACCAGCTTGGAGACATTGGTGTTGTTGCAGACGACGATGAACACCGGCGGCGTGATGCCGCGGGCGCGGGCTTCGGTGTTTTGCTCCCAGCGGCGGTAATACTTCTCGTAGTTGCCGTAGAGGCTGAGCAGCGCGCCTTGCAGTTCGACGGGGGGCTTCGGTTCGCCGCTCACCTTTTCGGTTTTGCGGCCTTTCCGGGGTAGCTGTTTGCTGATGCGGAGCCACAGGTCGCGGTAGGTGGGCTGCGCGCCGGTCATCGAATCGTCAGCCACGGGCACCCGGGGCACTTTGACGACGCCGGCCTCGATGGCGTCGATCAACGAGAAATCCGAGACCACCCACGGGAAAAGCGTGCCTTCGGGCCAGCCCGAACCGCGCAGAAAGAACGGCGTGGCCGAAAGGTCGTAAACGGCCTTCACTCCGATCTTGGCCTTCACGGCCTCCAGGCCGGAAATCCAGACACGAGCCTCTTCATTGCGTTGCCTGGCTTCAACGCGATCATCGCCTTTGAGCTTTTCATCTTCGCTGTCGGGTCTGCGGCGGTAGCAGTGATGGGCTTCGTCGTTGAGAACGATGATGTTCTTCTTGGTTCGCAGCTCGCGGCAGACGCGGCGCACCATCTGGTCGGGAGTCTCGGTGAACGGACTTGACTGCCCATCGGCAAGAATCGACTTCGTGATCTTGGCGGCGGCGACCTTTTCGCGCAGTTGGAAGGCGTGGTAGTTGGTGATGATGATCTTGGCTTGCGTGAGCTGGTCGTGCAGTTGGGCCGGCACGATATCGCGCTGGCGATAGTAGTTTTCCGGGTCGTTCGGCAAGAGCACGCGCAGCCGGTCACGGATGGTGATGCCGGGTGTGACGATCAGGAAGGTGTCGGAGAAGCGGGCGTCCTGCGGGTTGGCGCGCTTGTTGAGCGTGTGCCAGGCGATGAGCATGGCCATGACGACGGTCTTGCCCGAGCCGGTCGCCATCTTGAAAGCCGTGCGCGGGAGTCCGGGGTTCGATGAGTCGTTTCCCCGGCGTATCGAGTTCTCTATCCATGCATCGCCGTATTTCTTTGCGACCTCCGTAATGTAGATGGCGGTTTCAAGCGCTTCGTTCTGGCAGAAGAACAGTTTCTTCTCGCGGCCGGGATCGGTCCACCAGGCAATCAAGCGCGCGGTGGTCGGCGTCACGCCAACGTAGCCGCCCTTGCGCCACATTGCGACGCGGCGGCGGATGTCGTTGACGAGCTTGTTTTCTTCGATGCGGTCCTGCGTCCATTCCGTGTCGATCTGAAGCTGCTTGGACCCCTTCTTCTTCGGCCTGGCGATGGGCACGAAATACGAACTGGTCCGGCGGCCCTCGACGATCTCGTCGGTGATGCCCTCTTCGGTAAACCTGAAATGGCGGGTCGGCTCGTCGAAAGGCGAGTTGATGATGGGGTTCTCTATGACAACCTGCCTCATTGCGGCATGCTCCCGGTGTGCGTATCCTCTTGAAAGGCGTCGAGCCGCCAGATGCGCAAGTAGGTCCATCTTAGCCCGCTTTTCTCACCAGCGGCCTTGCTAAGGGTTGAGGGGGGTCGAAATAGGGGCTGAAGCTCGGAATCCTCGACAGCTAGGAGGGGGAGGGTCTGTGCGGGACGATCTACGCCGCCCATCGCGGTCCGCGAAAAGCCCATTTTTTGGTTGCTGCCCATATTAGAAACACTTAGCCATTCGACCTCTGGCAGCGTCGTTTTTCGGTTCGTTGCGTGTTCTCGAACTGTTGCGCATCCGGGCGCAGCGCCCGATACACCGCCATCAAACCGGGCGCTCACCTAGCGGCAAAAGTGCTTGCCAAGCGAGAAACCGGATTGGTTACACTCTGTAGCCGCAGGTCTGCTTGTCTTCTGTGGCGCTAACATTTTGTCCATCAATGTTTTATGTCACAACAAGCAGCCCTTTTCTACCCCCTTGTGAGATATCCGGGTTAGAGTCGCAAGGAGGACCACGATGACGATAAGCCACCTGATGGTCTTGGTTTCTGTTCTCAGTTCCGTCCGGATTGCCTCCAGCTTTGCGTCGTGCGTGACCGCCTGCGAGTCCATCTTGGCGAAGATGTTCTGACCGGCCATCGTTCGGATCTCCAGAAGCGCTGTGAGAGCCTCGTCCTCTTCCATGCCGCACTTGCGGAAAAGGTGGTACACCTGCTTTTCGTCGGGGTCCGCTTCGGACTTCATGATCCCATGATAGGGAACTGTCACAAAGTGGAACCCGATGCAGAAAGCATCCTTTCTGCGATGGCCGGCAGGGCAGTGATGGACGAGGCAACTCGACAGTTCTGACCACTTCAAGAGTACTGGAGAACATGGCCGTGCTTTATGCCACAAGGAGGGGCGTCGGCGTCATATCAGCCCAGAGACGAAGGCCTGCTTCATGACCTTCGGCTCGGCTTCGAGGCGTCCGCGGCGCCGCTGGCAATTGCGGCAGCGCAGCCGCCGCTCGATGTCGAGCAGGCGCATGCCGCGGTGTGCCTTCGGGAGCTTGAGCACGTCGATCGGCCAGATCCGGGCCTTGTGGCCGCAGGCCTGGCACTCCGCGTGGAAAGACCATCCCGCGTCGATGTAGTCACCGAGTCGCATCGCTGATTTACGGACCGGCCGGGTCGGTTTCCGAATGGTGCGGCACAGCGCAGTATAGGCGAATAAAAGACGAAATGGCAAGCCCCAAGATGTAGGTGTGCGGAGGCCTGCGCAGCTACTAAATGTTGCGGTTCCGGCGGCAGGACTTGCGGAACCAGACCGCTGCAACTGCCTTGGTGCGGTATATCGAGGCCTCGACGTGGGGTTTCTCTCAAGGGCAGCCAAGAGAGCCCCCGTGAGGGAGCCACGAATCGGCCGATGATGGCTTCTGGGTGGTCGACGGGAGCCGAATGACAGTCTGGGCCTGACCGCCATTGAGAGAGGCAACGCCAGCTCCGGCAAGTGAGGAAGGAAAGGCTTTCGGCATCCGATAACGTGTTAATTGCCTTTCAGTTGGAGCACGATCTGAAGCAAAATGCCAGCTCCTCCAAAGGCGGCAACCAGGATGCCGATGGTCCGGTAAAGGTTTTGAACATTTGCATTTAGTTCCTTGCTGTCGGCGGTTTGGGAAGCGACTTGGGCCTAAAGAGACTTGGAATGCTCGGCACCCTGGGCACGAAGCTCTGCGGACTGGGCCTGGAGCTCCGCAGTCTGTGCGTCCATCTTGGCGAGGATATTCTGACCGGCCATCGTTCGAATCTCCTGTAGCGCTGTGAGAGCCTCGTTCTCTTCCATGCCGCATTTGCGGAAAAGGTGGTACAACTGCTTGTCGTCGGGCTCTATTTCGGTCTTCATGATCCCATGATAGGGAACTGTCACAAAGAGAAACATGCCGCGAAAAGGATCGTTACTACTACACCATGACCGCGGGAGCATAGCAGCCTGACAACTCTAGCCTCCCTGGCCGGCGACGATGACCAGGAACCACAGAAACACAGCCATGCCGGCAGTAGTCCCGAGCAGGAAGAAGGGCGCCAGCAGGCGCCAGTCGAAGGGCATCCAGCCCAGGCGCCTGTCCAGCTTCTCGGACCACTTTTGCTCTTTGGGGAGGTTCAGATCGGAGACAGCCATACGAAGATCCATATCAGGGGAGCGAGGAAGCCGCACAGAAAGCCGGCCGCTGTGGCGAACGGGATCAGCAGGGCGAGCGCCAGCCAGGCCAGGGGAGTGGCCGGCCAGCGGAGGCCGCGCTGCGACATGGGGTCAACCGGTGCAGTCATTCTGAAAGTGTTTCGTGATCCGGGGTTGAGGTTGCGGCACGACGCGGCGGTTGCTGTGGAAGCGAAGGTGGGAAAAAGGAACGAAACAGTACGTCAAGGCGATGGTATTTCGGCTCAGATTGGCCGGAGCGCCCAGCCGTCCCCTGTTGTCTCGACGTAAGCAACGTCGGTGATACAACGGAAACCGTCGGCCTGCCGCTCGACATGTAAAACCAGATGGATCGCTGCTGCGATCCCGGCGTCGGCGGTTTTCCAGGAGAAGCCGTCCATGAGGCTCCAGGTTGCCAATTGACGGAGTGCAGTATAGGCTGACGATGCACAAGTTGCGAGCAAGCTGCCTTGATAGCGATCGCTGCCCAGAGCTCGCAGGACTTCTCCGGCTTCGGCAGGACACACATTACCGATTAACAGGCGTCCTTGTGCGGAACGGAGCGCGCGTGCAAACACTTTTCCCAAGGACTCGGTGTGGTCATCCGGACGCAGCAGTATTCGATGGTGGATTGGGACGTCCAAATTCAGGTCGCCGCAGTCATCGAGCAGGAGCAGGGACTCATCGGCGGGGAGCAGGCCTGCCAGCGCCAGGATGATGGTTGTTTTACCGGAACCAATGTTCCCGGTCACAAGGATGTTGCGCCGATTGCGGAGACATTCAGCGCACGCCTCAACTACCCTGGGGGGCAATGTTCCCATCTCGACAAGGTCTCTTGCAGTGTAGTTCGCCATGCATTACGAGTAGCGCAGTGTGGCAGATTACGCCACCCCTCGAGCGACTCGAACGGCTCAGTTAGTGCTGTGGAGAGGATCGTTTATGCAACGACCAGAGTCCAAAATGCCGCTGAGTTGCGCTGAGAGAGAATTGTATGCTGAAGGGAAGCGCGGTTGCGGTGCGGTCGCGTCTTCAAGCTGCCGATCCGGACCTGCCAAAAGGTGGTCTTGTCTGGGGGCATGGGAGAATGAGTCATGCAGCGAAAACGCTGCGGGGTGGTTTCACGGGGAGGACTACAACGGTCTGGGCAAGCGGAGGACGCAGTATGATATCGAATCCAACTGACGATGAAAAATATCTGATCTTCAGAGCTCTCGTTCGATCGATCAAGACAAACTCTGGTGATGGTTTCCACAACAGCGACCAGGGTCACCCTGCATATTTGGCGGGTGCGCAGGGGAATGACTCGGTGTATTGGGGCGATTCCCCTAATAAAAACACGCTTTTCAAGCTGCTTGCATCGTTCGATCAAACGTACCACGGCGAAGTCCCGAACCCAGATCTATCGACATGGCAGAAGTTCTGCGCTTTCGCGGTAGATGCGCATAATCGCGAGCACAAACCTAGGGACTTTCCTGGGGGATAAACGGAGAAGGGCCATGCAGCCTCAACGTGGCGTGTTGGTTCCGATCGATGAGGCTCTCTCCGCGCTCGCCGGTATCGTTGCGGACCTCCCATTGGACCGAGCTTAGCCGCTAGTACTCTCCACTGCGAAGCAGCTAGGCGATGCACGGCGCTTTGAGGAAATTCAGGCCGTTGGCCGTTGCGACTGCTGACCGACCCTTAGCGTATGACTTCTTTCGTTTTCTGAGCCGACCCTAGTTTAGAAACCCCGGAAGTGGACAGCAACGAAATACACGCATCGACTTGGTCAACTGGAATCGTCTCTAGAGACACATGCGCACGAGCCGCCAGTTCGATCGGGCGTAGGTCTTCCACATACAAGCTGTGGGCTATGCGATCCATTCCGGCACCGACCAAGGGAGGAGCCGTCCGTAAAGCAGCCCGGAGTGCAACTGCATCGGTTTTTCCCCAATGGAGAACTAGGTTCCGTTGGCGATAAAGGCGTCTGAACGCGTCGCCAGTGTGGGTTCGGATATCACGCAACTCTGTCCGCGGCGATCTGATCACCTTCTCAATTCTCTTGCGTGCGGCGAAATCAGACGGTGTTCGAAACTCCAGAGGCTGTCCAGCCTCTATTGCCTTAGCGATTACTGAGCAGCGCTCGCGATTCTCGGAACACGATGACAACTTCGACAGAATCGAGGCGTTCGCAGGGCTGTCCTCTTTGAGTGCATATGAAAGTGCGGTCAACTCTGCTCTAGGGAATGAGCACGCAACGAGAGCCGCAAGCCTGTCTGCAGCAACACCACGATCTTTTGGAGCGCTGAGGAGTGCCTCAATCGCGGCCCAACCGCCAGCCGCTGCGGCACTTGGCGAGCTGCTCTCAAGATGAGATAAGAGTTCGATCGCCGCATCGAGCACCCCGGCCTTGTCTTGACACTGATAGACCCTATCCTCTCGATGAAGTGCTCGTACACGAACACCTCGAACATATTGACTACGTGGAAAGGGATTTGGCTGCCCTGCGACCCAGATTCTTGAGTTAATCTGTGCCGTTTTCCCGGTACCTACTGCTATACGAGCCACTAGATGATCGATACGCTCGCCAGCCAGTTGACTGGCGGACTCGGGATCGCGTGCCTCAATGGGGAATACTAATCCGCCACTAGGGCGAAGACCGGACACGGAGAAGGAGTTGCTCTTCAGCCAAGCAGAAACCTGAGCGGCGTTGCGCCATTCTGGTGGATAGCCGGATTTCGCCGCCGGCGAAGAATCGAGCACTATGAGGACGTCATACGTGTGAATCTGCCTCTGTGAGAGCGTATGCGCATCCTCCAGAATGTCGGCTAGGGTTCTTGTTCCAGCTTCATGGTGCAGTTTGAACTTCCACCATCGATGGAGATAATTGGAGCTAAAACCGAGATCCAGAAGGTGGGACGCAACAGATCTGGCTGTTCGCTCGACTTTCGGACGATCGTTGGAGATCCGAAATTCTTCGGCCCAACGTTTCATGTACTTGGACTCGACCCGATTCGTTAGGGTTCGCAGCGCATGATATTCAAGTCCGTTATAGACAACGGTCTTCTTCAGCAGGCTCCGCAAGGTGTGAAGCTCGTGTTTGTCACCTGCGCCCGGGTCCCGACCTGAGAGGCGCAGACAGCTCGATCCGAGCGATTTCAACACAGATTCATGTAGGACGCTATTGTGGAAAGCTTCACTGGCCTCAAGCATCTCGCGCAGCGTGAGAGACAACCCGGGATTCCACAACCCTCGGTGCCAAGGAGTTGAACTGGAGAAGAAGTCGAGCAATCGAGCCGCTATCAGGCGGTCGTCCGGGTTGCCTGGATGTAGCACTGATGTTATTATCCCAGTAGGACTAAGATCCAAGAGCTATAGGGGTAAGTCCCCCGAACGATTAGGGTGCCATGTGTGTCCTAAACGCGGCGTACTGCCCCTTTGTCATTCGATGGCCCTCTCTGTTCGGGGAGGGCCATCGTTTGTAACAACGCGGCTCCAGGCCAGCAACGAGCGATCAAACCAGGGACTACCGCCGCGTGGTGAAGCTTCTTCGCGATGGCGGGGACGAATCGACACGTACTCCGGGTCCAGCCTGAGGCCGGAAACGTCAACTGCGAAGTGGCCCAGAGTTGAGGGATAGCGTCTAGTCCCCGCTGAGCTGATGGCCTTCCCTCACCACGGCTCTGTTCCAATGGTAACGGATTTCATCCGCCGGTTTTCCCACAGATGAAGAGAACAATGAGAGTGGTCACAACAGCGATGACTGCGGCCACGCCCACCACCAACGTGCCCATTCCGCACAGTGGCCGGTCCATTGCAAAAAGCATGGCTACTGCAGCGGCTAGTGCTTGGCTTTCTTGCGTTCTTCCTATGACTGCAGGACTTCGAACACGGTGAGGCCGTAGGCGAGGGCTTGCAGGCCCAGCTCTCCGAGGGGCATGTTGACGCGCAAGGCCAGGTTTTCGTTGGCCGCAGCTTCGTCGGGCGTGAGCAGCAGCCCCAGGTGACACATCTCGTGTCGCGGCAGCTTGCGCGCGGGATTGTCGGGATCGATCACCTTGTGCAGATCGCTGGCGTTGTCGAAGTACGTGGTCATAGACGTTTTTGCCGGACTTGAATTGATGAGCGATAGATGGATTGCGAATGGATCAAAGATCAAGCTCGATCAGGCGACCGTTGCGGATCTGAAAGTCACGCGATACGAGTTCGCCAGTAGAGGTGAGCCAACGTAAGGTCATGCCGGGACCGTGGACGATCAGGCAATCGATCCGGATGCGGTCTCCGAGGAATGCGCTGCCGGCGTTGACGGCCTTCCCATCGCGTTCGACAAGCACGTGCAGCTCGTAGTACTGGCGTCGGCTTCCCACGGTGGAAACGAGGACGGAGGCGGCGTCGTTTCCGCCCTGGTCGTCGATGTTGCCGAGGGCGAATCCCCAAAGCTCGACATTGAGACGAGCTTCGAGCCCCTCCGCTTCCGGATTTCCGGTGAAGGCGCCGTCGCGCAGTGCGACTGATCCGGAAGCCGTCCATTCGGAATCGTAGGTGGCGTTCAGGGCATGCTCAGCCGTCAGGCCAGGGGGAGCGAAAAGATACCAGATGAGGATGCAGGAGGCGATCAGGACAGCCGCAACGAGGGTAGCGGGCTGCGCGAATCCGTGACGGTTCGGGCGGCGCTCGATGTCGACCGAGCGGCGGTAGTGATCGAGGGAGGGTTGTCGCACAGGGCTTTCAGATCGCATGAGGCTGTGATGGATCGTCAGGAATCCTGGCGAGGGCCGAATAACGAGGTTCTGAAGCCCCAGGAGCATCATCGGACTGATGGTGCATCGACCAGAATTGCTCGGCGTCGCGGCGGCAACGCTCCATGAGCCGTTTCGAAAGCGGAAGATCGGCGTGGGCGTACAGCAGGGCGACGCGCTGCCGGTGCGTGAGCTTGCGCCAGGACGCGCGCAGATCGTCGTTGCTGTGAAGATGGCTGTTGGTGTAGAGGATGAGCCATTCGGAAGCGATAGATTGCATTTGGCTGTAGATGGTGCCGCTGTAGGCGGCGCGTTCTTCGAAGTGTCCGAAGACCTTCACGATGCTGGCAGCGGCGGCGAGCGAGAAGATCAGGGCCGTAATCCAGTTCGGAAGGGAATTGAGCATGACGATGATTCCGGCAAAGGAAGTGATGATGATGACGATGCTCAGCAGCTCGTTCAGCCTGGCGAGGCGGCGGCCGAGGCAGTGGTAGTAGCGGGACAGCTTTTCGGCCTCGATCACGGATCGCTGAAGCAGGTGAAGGGTGTCGTCGGTGGGAGCGTTCATGGGGCGTTGTGGTCGGTAGTGCGGGGGATGCGCTTGGCGCGGAAGGCGCGGCCGGCTTCCCGGACGCGCTGCTTGAGCCGATCGAGAGTGGCCTTGTCGTCGGCGATGATGAAGCGGGCGATGCGCGTCATCTCGACCTGGTAGCGCCGCGGGATGAGCGTCTCGCCGCAAATCCAGTTGCGGTTATCGAGGCGGCGCAGGGTGTGATCGAGGGTGACGGCCTTGCCCTCGACGATGATTCTGAGCGAGCGTCTGCGGCCGTGCTCGATGTCGATCGCGTGGCGGCAGTCCTTCAGCGAGACCTGTCTCATGAACTTCGATGATCCTGCGCGGCCGGGGCGGAGTCAACCGCGCCGAGCGATCGGAGAGCGCGCAAACTCTTCGCGATCGCGAGCGCAGCGAGCATCGCGGCGGCGGGGGAGGGCGGCGGCGAGCTCCGCGCGGAGCGCGGGGCTGGGAAGGGCGTTTGCAGGCGACGCGGACGGCGCCGGCTCAGCCTTGGACGTTGGGTTCGTCGAACGGCAGGTGGAAGGCATCCGGAAGAATGATGGGGAGCGTGGGGGCGAACCCCAGGACTTGCTGCGCGTCCCAGGGGCAGTCCTCGGGCAGCCGTTGATTCCAGCCGCCGCGCTGCTGTGCGGCCAGAACATTGTTGCGCAGTTCGTCGGGGATGTAGTTGCCGTAGGTGAGCACGGTCCAGGCTTCGCCGCGCCCGCTGGGCCAGGCGTAGCGCAGCATGGGCTCGACGAAGCAGAGCGCTGCAGGGCTGTTGCGAAACAGGGTTTCGAGTCCCATGCGGTTGTATGCGACGGCGTCCTTCCACTGCCTGCGGGTGGATGAGCCGGCCACTGGTGCGAAGCGCAGCAGCAGCAGCGACTTGATCGCGATGCGGAAATGCGAGCGTCCGGTGGCGATCAGGTCATCGACCTGGCGCTGCAAGCTGTCGATGACGTTGTCGAGGTCGAAGCGGTCGTAGCGGCCGCTCTGCAGCCGGCCGATGGTATGCAGTAGCCATCCGATCCTGTCGCGGCCCTTGAGGCCGCGGTCATTGCTGTCGATGAGCTTTTCGAAGAGGGGATCGGTGTCGTCCTTCCATTGCTGGCGGGGAGTGAGGGGTTCCTGTTCGTTCAGCATCATGGTGTTGGGGCTCGTTGTGGAGAGAGGGTTGGGAGCTTTCCGCTCGCATGCGATTGGCGGAAAGCGCAGAACCCGCCAGCGAGGCGCTTACGGGCTGCACTCGTAGAGGCAGTCCCGCCAGTGGCATACGCGGCAGGAAGCGCCGGCTTCGAGATCGATGCGGCGCAGGGCGTTCTTGCGACCGCACGCCGGGCAGCGCGTCCGCAGGGCGCGCCGCTTCATGGCTTGGCTGAGCTGTTCGCGCCAGCGGTTTTTCGCTCCGGGCTGACGGTTCTTGTAGAAGGGCATCTACCCGTGAGTCCGAGGCCGCAACCGCGGACTCCGGACGCGATCACTCTGATGAAGATCGAAGGTCAGAGAAGAGGAACTTTCGGCCGACGTCGCCACTTCTCTTGCCTGAAGAATGAAGCAAGAGGACATTGCGCCGGCGTTGCTGGAGGGGGCAGTGGCGCACGCCGGCCGGAGCGCGGTCCGCGCTACTTCGATCGCGGTTTGGGAACCCTGCAGTGGTGGTAGGCGATCCAGCCGATATGGAACCACTTGCGGCAGCCCCGGCACTGGCGGCACAGGGCGCCGTCGATGAGCTTCTTCACTCCCCAGCTCCAGCCCCACTTCGGCTGGCCGTTAGAATTGGCGTTGGACGGCTGGCGGCTGTTCGGGTGATCCGGCATGGTGACGTGTCCTCATCGAGGTAAGGGTTGGGAGCTTTCCGCTCGTCCGGCGTTGGCGGAAAGCGGAGAACCCTGGCGAGGCGGCGATCGTTGCAGCCGTCCGGAAAGGGAGGGAGCATGGAGCTGATTGCGCTGGCGATCGTCGCGGCCGTGCTGCTGTACCTGGCCGGACGGCTCCCGAGGAAACGGCCGGGCGACCTGATCAAGGGCTGGGCGAAGGTGACGGACGGCGACGGAGTGAAGGTGAAGGGCTACACGGTGCGCCTGGCGGGCCTCGATGCGCCGGAATGGAATCAGAAGGCGAAGCACCGCTTCGGCTTCTGGTTCAACCACGGCAAGCGGGTGAAGCGGGCGCTGGCTCGCGAGCTCGCCGGCCGCCGCGTCCAGGTGCGGGTGGAGGGGTACGACCGCTACGGACGGGTGCTGGGGACGGTGAGCTGCCGGGGTAGAGACGTGGGGGAATGGCTGGTGCGGTCGGGACACGCGATCGCCTGCTTCGACAGCCGCTACAAGGCGGCGGAGCGCGAAGCGCAAAGCGAGCGCCGGGGGATGTGGGGCTACGATCAGGCGTTCGATCCGAGGGCCTGGCGAGGCGGCAAGCGATAGCGCTGCCGGCGAGCGGCGCGGTCAGAGATCGGGCTTGGGGTTATGCTGGGCGATGCGGGTATCCTCGATCGCGCGCAGCGTGTGAACGCTATCGAGCACGGAACGTTGAGAGTGAACGAGAAACTCCGTCTGTAGCCAGTCGAAGCGCCGGACGCGCTCGATGAGATTGGACACTTCGACGACAACCTCCGTCCATTGATGTCCGCTGAAGTTGTCATAAGCCGTTTTCTCGTCAAGGTCGTCCTTGAGGCGCTTCCAATCCCTGCGAAGGTTCCAGGTTTTCGTCATGGCGGCGGCGCGGTCGGCGGGGTTCATAGCGACGATGCGTTCGGGGTGAACGAGCTCTTCGGTTTCGGCGAGAAGGGCCGCCAGGCGGCGGCGGAGGACTTCGGAACTGCTGATGATGGGGCAAACCTTTCAGCGTCGTCGTGGACGCGGCGGCAAGGGCGGCAGCGACCCTTCACGCTGCGGCCAGCGGGTCATGGGACCGCGAATCGGCGCAGGCGGCGGCTGAGAGCGGAGCCGGGGCCGGGGCCCGCCTGAGCGGAGCTCCGGCCGTGACGGGCTCTTGATGAGTTCCCGACCAGAGGGGTAGAACCAACGCCCGGGGGCGAACACGATCGCGATCAGGCAGGCGATCGAGCCGATGCCGATCGCAAGGTGGTGCTCGGGAATCTGAGCGAAGGGCATCATGAGGTTGAAGGCCAGGACGGAGAGGATGATCGTACAGACGCGCCGGCGCTCCTGCTTCAGCTCCGTCCAGAAGGACTGATCGAAGGGCTCGCGCATGAAGTACGGCCCTGACAGGTTGCCAGGACAGGCGTCTGCCCGGCTCATTCTCACTTTGACATGCGTCTGGAAGGTTCGATAGGGTGGAATTTCACCTTCATGGAGATTGCCGTCCGGCAATCCAATCCGATCCAAAGACAGGAGTAGATTCTGATGTCCGAGATAACCGGGGCTGAGTTCAAGCAACAGCTACGCGACGGATCGCCCAAAATGGGGCTCTTCTTGAACGCCCACACACCCACGGTGGCCGAGCAGTTGGCGCACAGTGGTTATGACTGGCTGCTGGTCGATACGCAGCACGGCCCGATGGACCACGAGAAGTTGTCCGCCATGATCTGTTCGATCGGCAGCGGCGGCGCCAAATCGATGGTGCGCGTAGGCGGCTTCGATGATCGTCCCGGGATTCAGCAGGCGCTCGACTTGGGTTCGGATGGCGTTTTGATCCCTTACATCAACAGCGCCGAGGAAGCACGCCAAGCCGTGAGCTGCGCCCGCTATCCGACCTTCGGCACGCGCTCGGTCTACTTTCCGCAGCGCAGCACGAACAAGGCCGGGCTACTGGGCTACGTCGGCCCGGCGAACGACAACATCATCGTCGCACTGCAGGTCGAGACGGCCTCATGTATCGAGAACATGGCTGAAATCGCCGCCGTGCCGGGCGTCGACATCCTGTTCCTCGGTCAGAACGACCTGTGCATGTCGATGGGCCTCTATGAGAAGTACGAGTTCCCGCACATGTATACGTCGGATGAGCTCGGAGCGGCCACTGACAAGCTGGTCAGTGAGGCCCGGAAAAACGATGTCATCCTCGGTCTGTTCCTGTTTGGTACCGACCGCGTGGGCGAGTTCCTCGACAAGGGCTTTACCTTCATCAGCATCGGTAACGACCTGCACCACGTGCTCACGCAAGCGGCAGCGCATGTGACCGCGCTTGAATCGATTGCTGAAGAAAAAGGCAAGTCCTGGACTCGCCGTCCGACGGCATTGTTCTAGCCTGCATTTCTCACCACGCGGCGAGGCGAAGTGGGTGAGAGGGCCGTCAGGACTAGCCTGCACTTCTCATCACGTGGCGCGGCGAAGTGCGTGAGAGGGCCGTCAGGACGAGGCGCGAGCCGCTTGGCGCGCGCAGGCGTACTTGAACAGTACGTTGAGCACGGCAAGCAAGCGCAACGAAGTCCTGGCGGTCGTATCGCGTGCTTTGACCGTCGGGTGGTGAGAAATGCAGGCCAGCCTGTTCCGGAAGAGTGTCCTGGCGGACGGCAGCTTGGGTTCCTTCAGCTTGGGCTGCTATCGTTCAGGTGCAGCGTATCGACCAGCTCTCGGGCTGAACCCAGCTTTTGTTTCTCCAGGAAACGGCGAAGCTCGCCGATGAGCCTCTGCGGGGTCTCCGGGTCCCAGAACGTAGCGGTCCCTACCTGAGTGGCGCGCGCCCCGCAGATCAGAAACTCTGCTACGTCCCTGCCGGTCGCGATGCCGCCGAGCCCGATGACCGGTAGCTTCACCGCGTGCGCAGCCTGATAGACCATGCGCAGCGCGATGGGCTTGATCGCCGGCCCTGAAAGTCCTCCAAAGTTCGCCCCCAGAAGTGGCCGCCGCTCGGCGGCGTCAACGGCGATGCCCACGAACGTATTCACCAACGAGATCGCATCTGCCCCCGCCTCCTCGGCGGCCCGTGCCATGACCGTGATGTCCGTCACGTTCGGCGATAGTTTGACGATCAGGGGACGCCTGCTCACGGCGGCGCGCGCCAGCCTGACGACCTCGCCCAGCAGGCCGGGGTCAGATGCGAACTGCATCCCTCCGTGCTTCGTATTCGGGCACGAAACATTCAGCTCGTAACCAGCCAGCCCGTCGGCGTCTTCCAAGACCCGCAGCACCTCGACGTAGTCGTTTGGGGTGTACCCGAACACATTGGCGAAGACGGCCGTATCAAGCTGTGCGAGCTTTGGGAGTTTCTCGGCGGCGAATGAGCGAACGCCGACGTTCTGCAGACCGATCGCATTCAGCATCCCTGAAGCCGTCTCGACGACTCTCGGCGGCGCGTTGCCGGCGATCGGGTCGCGGGAAAGTCCCTTGACCACAAAACCGCCGAGGGCGTCGAGGTCGACGATGTCGGCGAACTCGAGTCCGTAACCGAAGGTCCCGCTCGAGGCGATCACTGGATTCTTGAGGCGGATGCCGCAGATTTCCGTTGTGAGGTCGGGTACCGTGTTCAAGGCGAGTTAGGCGGAGGACCGACGAAGTCAGGATCGACGAAGTCGGTGGTTGGTTTTGGAAGCAGGGCTTCGGCCAGAACCCGGCCGGTCGCGGATGAAGGTGGGGCAATGCCCAGCCAGGCGGAAAGGGTCGGTGCGATGTCGGACGCATCGGCCGGGCCTTGGAAGCGGCCGGCTCGAAACCCGCGTCCGTAAAAGATCAACGGCACGTCGGTGTCATATCGGTAGTACGAGCCCGGCGCCGTTCCGCGGCCGTTACCGAAGTCCTCGGTAAAAAAAGGCTCATAGACAAGAGCCAGGTCGCCCACTCGATCCGGATACCAGCTCCGCTGGATCTTGTCTGCTCCCGGAGCGGTCGCCGGGCCGGTTTCCGGAGAGTAAAACCCTGCGATACCAATCAAGGTCCGCGCAGCCTCTCCCGCCGTTCTCACGATAGTGGCTCGGCGTTCCGGAACGGCCGTACGCGCGGCGGCGCTCAGATACACATAGGGGTAAACAAACTTCTCGACGTAGACCTCGGGGCCGAAGTTCTCCCGGAGCGCTTCGTCAATCGTATGGACGACATCCTCGCCGCGAATTCGTCCGGCTGACAAGCCTTCGCTTCTGATCGTTTCCGGCAAGGGCGCGGCGCCGTGCAGACCGGTCAGAACAATCCCTACGTTTTCCAGCCCGAGAATCTGATCCAAGTCATTCAGGAAGGCGTCCAACAGGCGATCGAGACGCAGAATCATGTCTCGCATCAGCGGCGAGCGGGCGCCGGTCTCCGCCGCCAACCGGGCGGGCGCACTCACGTTCACGACGAGTAGGTCTGGATAGTCACCCTGCCCGAGTTCCTCCGCCACAACGGACCGCAAAGCCAACGCAAACGTGTCCTGAGATGCAAAGGGCGATGCCCGGTAGAGCGCGGTCAGGTCGCTTTCCGTACGAGCGTTGATGACCCGCAGGGGAACGGAATCCGTGCGCTGCCCGAGTGCGAACCACTTCCGGCCTCGAGCCCGAACCGCACCGTGGAGAGCATTGAATTCCTCGACCCAGCCAGGCAGAGCCTGACGATAGTATCTCGAAGTCTGGAAGACGTCGCTGGTCCCCATCCAATAGCACCCGATAGGGCGGCGGCCGGCGAGAAACACGGCCCCCTCTGCGCTGCCCGAGACCGCAAGTACGCGCGAGCGGCCGTCGGTCGCCCATCGCAGCTCATCGGCGAAAGTCGAGCCGATCAGACGGAGCGGCGATACGGCGAGTGAGCCTTGCGACGGTCCCGATTCGAGGGCGCTCACAACCTTGCTGTAAGACCGTTCATGCCATCGGTTGGCAACGATCCCATGCAGTGACGGATATGCGCCCGTCGCCAGCACGGCCGCGTTCGGTCCGGCCAGCGTTGCGAGGTGGTCGTACCTCGCCGTGGGGTACACCGCTCCCTCCGTCAACAGGCGCCCGAATCCACCGGCGCTGAAACTGTTTTCGTAGAGCTGAAGATAGTCGGAGCGGAGTTGCTCCGACGTGATCAGCACGATAAGAGGCGGAGGCGACCCCGCAAGAGGCCGCGCGGCCGCAAACAGCGAGAGCGTCAACAGAAGGACCCCGACCGCGCTCCGGCTTTGCAGGCGGCATGGAAGCCTCATTCTGGCCCTCCCGAGTTGATGAGTGTATCAGAAGCCCTTCGCTCATCTGTCTATTGATGCCCGCACGAACACGAGGCGGATAGACCGGCGCAACAACAGAAGCCCGTGGCGCGGACAGCCCTCGATCCGATTGTGTACACTACGATTCTCGGGCCTCTTCCAGAGGACCCCGTGGTGGAGCTGCTCATTCAGCCCTCCCGCAAATCGTTCCACCGTCCCACTTGGTAGAAACAGATCCGCGACTTGGAGTCAGTTTTGGTGTCAGTGCGAGAAATCCCGAATATCGCGCCCCCTGAGGGCAAACTTGGAGTCCTGCTGCCCGGGCTAGGGGCGGTGAGCACGACCTTCATCGCAGGCGTGGAGGCGGTCAAGAAGGGTAAGGCGGAGCCCATCGGCTCGCTCACCCAGATCGGTCACGTCCGGCTCGGCAAACGTACTGAAGATCGCAATCCGCTGATCAAAGAGCTGGTCCCGCTGACCGACATCTCCAACCTTGTCTATGGCGGCTGGGACATCTACGAGGACAACTGTTACGACGCCGCCATCAACGCAGGTGTGCTGCAGCGCGACTTGCTCGATCAAGTCAAAACCGAAATGCAGGCCGTGACGCCCATGCCGGCCGTGTTCGAGCATCGTTTTGTCACGCGCATCGACGGTCCGAACATCAAGAAGGGCGCCAACAAGATGGAGTTGGCGGAGGCGCTGATCGACGATATCCGCAACTTCAAGCAACGCACGGGAGCGGCGCGTGCGGTAATGGTCTGGTGCGGCTCCACCGAGATCTTCCAGAAACCCGGTGACGTGCACCAGAGTCCCGCTGCATTCGAGCGAGGGCTGGCGGAAAACGACCCTGAGATCGCGCCCAGCCAAATCTACGCATACGCCGCGCTGAAGTCCGGCGTGCCTTTCGCCAACGGTGCGCCGAACCTCACCGTCGATACGCCCGCCTTGATCGCACTGTCGAAGGCTGAGGGAGTGCCAATCGCCGGTAAGGACTACAAGACCGGCCAAACCTTTATCAAGACGCTGCTTGCCCCCGGTTTGAAGTCCCGCCTGCTCGGGCTCGACGGCTGGTTCTCGACGAACATCCTCGGGAACCGTGACGGTGAAGTCCTCGACGACCCCGATTCGTTCAAGACCAAGGAGGAGAGCAAACTGTCCGCGCTCGATGTCATTTTTCAGCCGCAGCTCTATCCGGAACTCTACGGCGACTTCGACCACAAGGTGCGCATCAACTACTATCCGCCGCGTGGCGACAACAAAGAGGGCTGGGACAATATCGACATCTTCGGTTGGCTCGGCTACAAGATGCAGATCAAGGTCAATTTCCTGTGCCGGGATTCGATCCTGGCGGCGCCGCTGGTGTTGGACCTGGCTCTTTTCCTCGATCTCGCGCAGCGCGCCGGCATGTCGGGAATCCTGGAATGGCTTTCGTTCTATTTCAAGTCGCCGATGGCCGCGCAGGGTCTCTACCCCGAGCACGACATCTTCATCCAATTGATGAAGCTGAAGAACACACTCCGCTGGATGAAGGGCGAAGATCTCATCACGCATCTTGGCCTCGAATACTACGACTAACCGGCATTCCCCACCACCTGGCGAGGCAAGTGCGTGAGTGGGCGGGCAATGCAGGATAGACGACCCGACCGTGCTCTCGTTATCGGAGGCACACTCTTCATCGGGCGGGCGCTCGTGCGACGCCTGCTTGCTCGCGGTGACGACGTTACGATTTTGCATCGCGGGACGAAGCAACCGTTTGCCGGTCAGGCCGCGGAAATCCTCTGTGACCGCAACGACACGGCGAACATCGCTCAGAAGCTGAACGGCGTGCGGTTCGATGTCGTCTACGACAACGTGTACGACTGGCAACGGGGCACAACCGCTGAACAGGTGGAAGCAGCAGCCCTTGCTGCTGCCCCCGGCCTTCGACGCTACGTCTTCACATCCAGTGTCGCCGCATATGGAGAAGGTCTGAACCTCTCCGAGGACCACCCGCTGGCCCCCGAGGATCACCCGGAAGATTATGTGCGGAACAAGGCGCAGACGGAGCGCATGCTCTTCCGGCTTCATGAAGACGAAGGACTCCCCGCCGCGACTCTGCGGCCGCCCTATGTCTACGGACCCGAGAACCCCTTCTATCGCGAAGCGTTCTTTTGGGATCGCCTGCTGGCTGATCGTCCGATCTTGCTTCCGGACGACGGAGAGCGCCTCATGCAGTTCGTCCTGGCCGATGATTTGGCCCGAGCGGCGATCCTGGCCGCTGACACGGACGTTTCCGCCGGACGTGCCTATAACATTGCGCACGACTCAGCGATTACGCAGCGCGCACTCGTCGAAGCGCTGGCGGACGCGGCAGGCCGGCAGGCCGACCTCGTGCCCGTTCCCCGCGAACGATTGATCGAGCTCGGCGGCAACATCTTCGAGCCGCCGTTCTACTTCGCGCAGTATTTCGACATGCCCCCGATTACCCAGAACACTGCACGAGCCCGGGACGAGCTCGGTTTCGAACCCACCTCCTGGGAAGAGGGGTTGCGGCGGACCTTTGCGTGGTATCTGTCTCGAGAGCGGCCGGCAGCGGATTTCTCTTTCGATGACAAGGTGCTGAGCGCGTTGTCGTAGAGAATGGAGGAAGTCCTCGGAGTCGAATGTACGATTTATTACATTCGATTCGACGGCTTCTCTTGGTGCAACATCGTTGCTTCGGGAAATAACCGACTCGGCTTGTCCAGTCCGGGCTTCAGGTCACCTCTGCAACACCCCGGCGGATTGGAAGGTCTAGCCTGCATTTCTCACCACGTGGCGAGGCGAAGTGCGTGAGAGGGCCGTCAGGACGAGGCGCGAGCCGCTTGGCGCGCGCAGGCGTACTTGACGGTACGTTGAGCACGGCAAGCAAGCGCAACGAAGTCCTGGCGGTCGTATCGTGTGCTTCGACCGTCGGGTGGTGAGAAATGCAGGCTAGGTTGTGGGTCTTCCCGCCGGCTTGCACCTCAACTGCAAAACCGGAGTGGCCCTCGAGATACTTTCTTGACACAGCCCACGTAATCGACCATGCAATCTGCTTGCATTGCGCCGGAACCTCTCCGGGGCTCGAACCTTCGCTTCGAAAATCATTCGAGAATATGTTTTGACAAGGTCCGTACAGCGGCGATACAACGAATATTCCACCCAGCGGGTGAACGGAAAGGTGAACGATGAAAGGCGACCCCAAAGTTATTGAGTGCCTCAAGGAGGTCCTCAAAGCCGAGTTGACGGCGATCAACCAGTATTTCCTGCATGCCGAGATGTGCGAGAACTGGGGCTACCTGGCCCTCGCGAAATACGTGAAACGTGAGTCGATTGAAGAGATGCAGCATGCCGAAGCGCTCATCGAGCGCATTCTCTTCCTCGAGAGCATCCCGAATCTTCGCGAAATGTTTTCGCTGCGAATCGGCAAAGATGTCAGATCCCAATTCGAAAACGACTTGGCGCTCGAACTGGAAGCTGTGCCGAGGCTCAACCAGGCTATCGACGTGGCCGTCGAGAAACGGGACAACGGGTCCCGCGAGCTGTTCGAGAAGATTCTCGTCGACGAAGAAAAGCATGTCGACTGGCTGGAAGCACAGATCGACATGATCGATCAGATGGGCATTGGCGTCTACCTTTCGCAGCAAATGGGCGAAGAGGAAGGCAATTAGCCCGGGCCGACGGACTCCTGTCACGGGCTTTTGTGAATACGGAACCATTCAGTCCTCTTGATCGGTTGGCCCGGCTCTACGGAGTGAGCCCGGTATTCCGAGACGGCTTCCACCTCACGCGCCGGGTCTCCGTTGAAGCTCTTTGCGCTATCCTGCGCGCCCTCGGCGCTCATCTCGAATCCCCGCACCACGCTATCGAAGCTCTGCGAGCAAGACGTATCGAACTCTGGGAGAGGCTGGTCGAGCCGGTGCTCGTTTCGTGGAGTCCTCAGCAGCCGGGCTTCACGGTTCGCGTGTCGGACGATGAGGACTCGCTGGAATGCGAGCTGCAGTTCGAGGATGGGTCCCGGCGGGTTTGGCGAGAGCAACTGCATTCCGTCCCGGCGCGAGCGGCCGTCGAGCTGGATGGCAGCAACTACGTTGTCAAGAAGCTTGCATTACCCCATGACCTGCCCCTTGGCTACCACCAACTGAGACTCGCTAGCCGTCGGCGTGCGGCGAATGCCTGGGTGTTCCGGGCCCCCCGGCGGACGTATCCCCTCAGTGAGGTCTCGAAGTCGGGGTGGGGTGTTTTCATGCCGCTCTATTCGCTTCACACGAAACGAAGCTGGGGAGCAGGCGACTTCAGCGACCTGTCGGTACTCATGGAATGGACCGCTGCGGCAGGCGCAGACGTGGTGGGAACGCTCCCGCTGCTCGCGGCATTCCTCGACCAGCCGTATGACCCCTCACCGTACGCGCCGGTAAGCCGGTTGTTCTGGAATGAGTTTTTTGTCGACGTCACGGCCGTTCCCGAGTTCGATGACTGCGATGAGGCCCGGAAGCTTGTCTCGTCAAGCCACTTCCGGACTGAGATGGAACGTTTCCGTGCGGCTTCATCGATCGACTACAAACGGCAGATGGCCCTCAAGAGAAGAGTCCTGGAACTGCTTTGCTCATCATTCATTGACAGCGGGAATCAGCGCAGGCGTGATTTCGAGCAGTACACGGCTTCGCGGCCCGAGCTCCAGGCCTACGCCGCCTTTCGGGCCACGATCGAGCGGCAGGGGAAGCCGTGGTCCGAATGGCCCGAACGCTTGCGGTCGGGTGGACTCACCGAGGCAGACTCGGATGAGCGTGTCCGGTCCTATCACCAATACGTTCAGTGGCTGGCCGAGGGTCAACTGCATGCCCTCGCCGACAGGTCACTAAGCCACTCGGCTGGCCTGTACCTTGATCTGCCTCTCGGAGTCCATCCGGCCGGCTTTGATGTTTGGCGCGAGCCCGGCTCGTTCGCCTCGCGAATCGCGGGAGGCGCTCCGCCCGACCGCTTCTTCAGCAACGGCCAGAACTGGGGTTTCGCCCCCGTTCATCCGGAAATGATTCGCTGCGACGGATACCGTCACTACATTCACTGTTTGCGCCAGCACATGCGGTATGCGCGTGTGCTCCGCATCGACCACGTCATGAACCTGCATCGGCTTTACTGGATTCCGGAAGGCTTCGCGGCGACCGACGGTACTTACGTCGGATACCATTCCGACGAGTTCTATGCCGTCCTCGCTCTGGAGTCGGAACGCCACAAGACCGCCGTCATCGGTGAGGATCTCGGAACGGTCCCCCATCACATCCGGGCAAGCATGAGCGAGCATGGGCTCGGCGGCATGTACGTCACCCAGTTCCAGTTCAACAGCACTGCCCGCGAGGCCATGCGCCCTACGCCCGGTGGCTCCCTGGCGAGTTTGAACACCCACGATATGCGGCCGTTCGCCGGCTTCTGGGAAGGGCTCGACATCGAAGACCAGGAAGAGCTCGGGCTGATCGGCTCCAACGACGCTCGGGAGGCGCGCGGAGAACGAGAGTTGCTCAAGCAATCCGTGGTTCGGTTCCTGCGTCGACGCGGCGCCTTGCGCGCGGAATGCCCGACTCTCGCCGAGATTCTCGAAGCCTGCTTGTTGGAGCTGGCCGGAAGGGAAGAAGCCTTGATGCTCGTCAACCTGGAGGACCTCTGGCTGGAACGCTTCCAGCAGAACACCCCGGGCACGGTTGATGAAAGACCCAACTGGCAACGCCGCGCCCGCTACGGCATGGAAGCCGTCAAGGCCGACTCTCAGCTACTCCATCTGCTCCAAAGAGTCCATCGAGAGCGCAAGAGACATGCGCCTTTCGGATGTGCGCGGCAACCCGATTAGCCTGCGCTTCTCGACACGCGGCGAGGCGAACTGCGATGTGCGTGAGAGAGCTGCTGGGCGTGTGCAACAGGGCCTTTATGGTTTTTCACGAATCACGAGACACGAATCACGGCTTTTATGCCTTTCACGAATCACGGCCTTTTTCTCGCCTGCTGCGGCCGTCAAGTGCTGAGACATGCAGGCTGGCGCCTTTCCAGCTTGATACACTTTCGGGTCGATGACCCGACGTGACTTGCTGGCCGTGGCCGGCTTCGCTTCAATCGCTTGTCAGACGACAGAGCAGCCCGCCCACCAGCCGAAACCCCGGATCGCCGCTATTACGACGGTGTACTTCGAGCGGTCGCATGCGGACGTGTTCTTCAGCCGTATCTTGCACGGCTATCGCCTGAACAAGAAGACGTACTATCCGCGCTTGGAAGTGGCGTCGATGTATCTGGACCAGGTCCCCGATAACGACATGGGCTACGACTTGGCTGAGGAATACGGCTTCAAGGTGTATCCGACCGTTGCCGAGGCGCTGCGGTGCGGCGGCGACCGCTTGGCCGTGGATGGCATCGCTCTCGTCGCTGAACATGGCGAGTATCCGTCGAACGAGAAAGGCCAGCAACTCTACCCCCGTTACGAGTTGTTCATGCAGCTCATCGACGTCATGAAGCAAGATGGGGTCGTATGCCCGATCTTCGTCGACAAGCACTTTTCCTACAGTTGGGAAAAGGCTTCGGCGATGTACGAGACAGCGAAAGAAATGGGAATCCCGTTGATGGCGGGGTCCACCGTGTCGTTGGCGTGGCGCTATCCCCCGCTGGATCTGGATTACACCCAGGAACTCGAACAAGCCCTGACCGTTGGTTTCGGTCACACCGACGCTCTCGGTTTTCACACTCTGGAAGCCCTGCAGGCGATCGTCGAAAAGCGTATGGGCGGGGAAACCGGCGTGGAATCGGTCCAGGCTTTTCGGGGAAGCAAGGTTTGGGAGTTGCGCGATCAGGGGGTCTGGTCACAGGAATTGTTCGAGGCGGCCCTGGCTCGCACCGAGACTCGCCAGGAAGGGCTCCCCGAAGACCTGATCGAGGAACCCATTCTGTTTCTCATCGACTATCGCGACGGCCTCAAGGGGCGTCTGCTGATGGCGAATGGGCTGCTGCGAAGTTGGGTTGTCGCCGCGAGCCGGAAAGGGTCAGGCGAGATTCTTTCGACCGAGTGCCGGATTCAGTTTCACATTCACGGCCATTGGGGTTTCATGGCCCGCAACTTCGAGAATCTGATCGCGGACGGCACCCTCCCGAACCCTGTCGAGCGAACACTGTTGACGACGGGAGTTCTTTCGTTCGCGATCGACTCGCTGTTCGAGAACGGGCGGCGCATCGACACTCCCGAGTTGGCGATTTCCTACAAGGCCTAGCCTGCATTTCTCGCCACCTGGCGAGGCGAAGTGGGTGAGAGGGCCGTCAGGACGAGGCGCGAGCCGCTTGGCGCGCGCAGGCGTACTTGAACAGTACGTCGAGCACGGCAAGCAAGCGCAACGAAGTCATGGCGGTCGTATCGCGTGCTTCGACCGTCGAGTGGTGAGACATGCAGGCTTGGCCCCCTCCCATGGTTTTCACGAATCACGAGACACGAGACACGAATCACGGCCTTTTTCTCGCGTGCTTCGGCCGTCGGATGGTGAGAAATGCAGGTTAACCGTCGAAGCGAATGCGCGTCGCTTCGTCTCGAGAGTCTGCAACGTCCGATCGGATATTCCCTTCCCTGGCGTTCGTCAACCAGCTTGTTCCAGGTTCTCGAGGCGGCCGCTCAATAAGCACAACCGAAAGGTGGTGGTTCTATCTCCTTTGTATTGTTGATGGTAGGTTGCGATCCTGGTGCCGATGGCGTGATAATGGAATCAACCTTCTGTTCTGGAGAGAGGCTCTTTGGTGTACCCCGTCACGGAGAGAAACACGCTGGTTGAGGCGCTGACTTCGATGAGTCGGCTTGCGCGGCGCGCATCGGCTAAAGAGTTTTTGGAAGGTTTGTCGACAGACGAGTTGCAGTACATCGCCGCTTACTTCGGAACGCGCACGCTCGACCCGGCAATGGGCGATCGCTTTGCGACGCGTGGTCGCCGGGCGTGCGAGATCCAGCGCTACGAGCGAGGTAAAGCCGAGAAGCTGCCATATTTCTCCACCAAGCATCGTTCCCGGACCGGCACGAAGCGGGCCGCCGCCGTGTCTCACAAGATGATCGTGCTTCTCGAGTTCCTGACCGTGAGCGAGCGAACCGTGTCCGCGGCTGACTCCTGGCCGGCTGTCGGCGGTTGCGCTTAGAGCTTTGGTCTTCCGCCGCTGTGCTACGCTGAGTTTTCTTGGGCGTAACAGCGGCGCTGACTTGAAACGTCCCCTGATCAAGCGGCGTTGACGCCAACCCGAATGTTTCCCGCTTGAATGGTCCGCGCACGGGCGGAGGAAAAACTGATCTGAGGGCGCGTACTCTTCATCCCGCTTCGCCGGATTCGATTTCTTTGAGGCGTTGAGCGGCACTCCTCCTGGATAAACATGATTCGTCCGTACAGGGGCCGGCTCCCCACGCTTTCCGAATCGGCCTACGTTGACTCGAGCGCGCAGGTGATCGGTGATGTCGAACTCGGCGACGAGGCGAGCATCTGGTGTAATACGACGATTCGCGGCGATGTGAACTCGATTCGGATCGGAAATCGCAGTAACGTCCAGGACAACTGTTGTCTTCATGTCGATCGCGACGAGCCTCTCGTAATCGGCGAAGGCGTGGTCGTGGGGCATTCGGTCACGCTGCATGGTTGCGTCATCGGCGACGAGTGTCTGATCGGAATGGGCGCGACCGTCTTGAGCGGTTCGAAGATCGGCGCGGGCTCGATCGTCGCAGCCAGGGCCTTGGTGCTGGAAGGTGCGGCGTTTCCGCCGGGCAGCTTGTTGATGGGTGCGCCGGCAAGAGTTCGGCGGCCCGTGTCCGACGACGAACGCGAGCGGATTCGCCGCAACGCTGCGAGCTACGTCGAGTTGAGCCGCACATACAGACAAGAGTCGTAAGAACGCTGATGGACCCCGCAAGTCAAACCCCCGTCCCGCTGGACTTCCTCGGTGGCCTCGAACGAACCCATCGCTGCGGCGATCTGCGTCCGGGCGATGTTGGCAAGCGCGTCGTTTTGATGGGTTGGGTCCACCGGCGGCGGGATCTGGGCGGGTTGATCTTCATCCACCTGCGGGACCGCTCGGGCGTGTCCCAGGTAGTGTTCAACCAGGAGCGGGCCGACGTCCACGCCCGAGCCGGGTTGTTGCGCAGTGAATTCGTCATCGCCGTCGAAGGTCCCGTGGTTCGTCGGGACGACGATACGATCAACCCCGAGCTGACGACGGGCGAGGTCGAGGTCGCGGCGGAGAAGATCTACATCCTGAACACGTCGCGTACGCCGCCGTTCCTGGTGGAGGAGGATCTCTCGGTCGGCGAGGACATCCGCTTGAGACACCGCTACATCGACTTGCGGCGTCCGCACATGCAGCGGAACCTGATCCTGCGCCACAAAGTGAACTTCGCGATGCGCAAAGCGATGGACGAGCAGGAATTTTACGAGATCGAGACGCCGTTCATGACTCGCTCGACACCTGAGGGAGCGCGCGACTTCCTCGTGCCGAGCCGCTTGCAGTTGGGCAGTTTCTATGCACTGCCGCAGTCTCCGCAACTATTCAAGCAGTTGCTGATGATCGCCGGCTACGACCGCTATTTCCAAATTGCGCGCTGCTTCCGTGATGAGGACCTCCGCGCCGACCGCCAGCCGGAGTTCACGCAACTCGACCTCGAAATGTCCTTCATCCAGGAAGGGGATGTTTTCGATGTGATCGAGCGCGTGATGCAGGGCGCCGCGGAGGCGGCGGGGCATCCAAGGCCCGAACGACCCTTCCCGAGAATGACGTACGCCGAAGCGATGGAGCGCCACGGCAGCGACAAACCGGATCTGCGTGTCCCCGCAATGACACGGGTAGACGACCTTTTCCCTGCTGGCGAGTTGCCGGTTCCCGAGGGAATGCCGCTGATGGCGATCCGCGTGCCGTCCGTAGGAACTTTGACTCGGCGCGAGCGTGATGAGCTGAAACCGCTGGGCAACGAGCTCGACCTGCGCGTGTTCGACGACATGAGGCGGCTCGGCCGCGACTTCGCCGAGCCGCTGAGGAACGTGTGCGAGCGGGCGGGTGTCGAAGACGATGATCTGCTGGTTCTCGTGACGATCGCGAATAGGCCGACCGGCCCGAAGCCGCAAGAGACCGCGCTGAAAGCCGCGGGAACGTTCCGGCTGCAGGTGGCGCAGAAGTATCAGGACCGTCATGGGCTCTTCGACAAAGAGGATTTCCGCTTTTTGTGGGTGACCGACTTCCCGATGTTCGAGTGGGACGAGAACGAACAAAGCTGGAACGCGGCGCATCACCCCTTCACCTCCGTGCACGACGAGGATCTCGACTACTTGTTGAGTCAGCCGCACCGCTGCCGTTCGAAGGCCTACGATCTTGTCCTCAACGGGATCGAGTTGGGCTCGGGGTCGATTCGTATCCACCGGCGGGACGTGCAGGCCAGGGTGTTCCAGGCCCTCGGGTTTACCGACGAGCAGGCGCGCCACCGCTTCGGGTTCTTCCTCGAGGCCTTGGAATACGGGACGCCTCCGCACGGCGGCATCGCCCTCGGCCTCGACCGCCTGGTCATGCTGCTCGCTGGAGAGGCCACGATTCGCGACGTGATTCCATTCCCCAAAACTGCCAAGGGCACGGATCTCATGTGCGAGGCGCCGTCAACGGTTCCGGGCCGTCAATTGACGGAATTGGGCATCGATCTGCGGCCTGGTATCCGGCAGATGATCAGTGGCCGCTCCGGCGAATAGCTAGCCTGCATTTCTCACCACGCGGCGAGACGAAGTGCGTGAGAGGGCCGTCAGGACGAGGCGCGAGCCGCTTGGCGCGCACAGGCGTACTTGCCAAATCCCCTCCTTCACCCCTCGGGTCACGAAACACGACCTTTACGTTTCACCGGCCGTCAGACATTTCTTTTGGAGCGAACCAGGCCCCCG
The DNA here is from genome assembly GCA_965204095.1 of Bryobacterales bacterium. Classification (GTDB taxonomy): domain Bacteria; phylum Acidobacteriota; class Terriglobia; order Bryobacterales; family UBA6623; genus JAPPLB01. The sequence continues at coordinate 1,696,831 of OZ241991.1, forward strand.
CCAATGGTTTTCACGAATCACGAGACACGAATCACGGCCTTTTATCGTGTGCTTCGACCGTCGGGTGATGAGAAATGCAGGCCAGCCGCTCCTCACTCTCCTCTTTTGCCGCGTGCAAGCTTGCGGGATATGCAGGTCAGGCCGTTTCCATGTCGCGCCAGTTGTCGCCCGTTTTCACGTCCGCGAGGAGTGGGACTCGCAACGAGTAGGCGCCTTCCATTTCCTGCTTGACCATAGCGGCCAGTTCGGCGACTTCGTCTTCAGGCGACTCGAAGAGCAACTCGTCGTGAACCTGGAGCAGCATGAGCGCCTTGCTGCCAGCCTCTCGGAGCCTCCGGTCGACGCGAATCATCGCGAGCTTGATCAGGTCCGCCGCGGAGCCCTGGATCGGGGAGTTGATCGCGGTGCGCTCGGCGAATCCGCGGGCCGCTGGGTTGCGGCTGTCGAGATCGGGTATTGGCCGCAGCCTGCCGAGCAGAGTCCGGGTATGTCCGGTCCTGCGCGCGTCGTCGATGGCGCCGTCCATGAACTTCTTTACGCCCGCATAGCGCTCGAAGTAGGCGTTGATGTACTGCCGCGATTCCGACTGCGGAATGCCGAGCTGCTTCGACAGCCCGAAGGGGCTGAGCCCGTAGACGATCCCGAAGTTCACAGCCTTGGCGCGGCGCCGCTCTTCCGCGCCCACGGCTAACGGCGGCACGCCGAAAACCTCAGCGGCCGTGCGCGTATGAATGTCTTCGTTGTTGCGGAAGGCATCGATGAGCACCGCGTCCTGCGAGATGTGCGCGAGCACGCGCAGTTCGATCTGCGAGTAGTCGGCGGCCAGCAGCTTCCATCCCCGCCGGGCGGCAAACGCGGCCCGAATCTCGCGGCCGCGCTCAGTGCGGATGGGAATGTTCTGCAGGTTCGGGTTCGATGAAGACAGCCGTCCCGTGGCTGACCCGCACTGGTTATAGGTCGTGTGCAGTCGGCCGGTCTTCGGGGAAACGAGGGACGGTAGTGCGTCGACATAGGTGTTCTTGAGCTTGGTTTGCCGGCGGTATTCGAGGACTTTGGGGACAATTTCGTGCGTCGGGGCAATCTCTTCCAGAACGTCGGACGCGGTCGAACGCGCCTTGGTCTTCCCTCGCCGGGGCGGGGCGGGAAGCTGGAGGTCATCGAAGAGCACCTTGGCAAGCTGCTGTGTCGAGTTGATGTTGAACGTCGAGCCCGCCAGTTCGTAAATCTGCCCGGTCAGCTCGTCGATCTCGCTTGCCATCTGCCGCGAAATCCCTGCCAGTCGGGCGCTGTCGAGCAAGACGCCCTCTTGTTCCATGCGGGTGAGAATGGGGGCGAGCGGCATTTCTACGCTCCCGTAGAGATCACGAAGGCCCGAGTCGTCGATCTGCGGAGACAGCTTTTCGCCGAGTTCGCGAACCAGGTCCGCCGTGCGCGCCAGGTCGTCATCGACCGCCGCGCCCAGGTACCGCCCGATCGCCTTTTTCAGAGTGAAGTCCGCGCGCGTCGTATCCAGCAGAAACGCCTCCAGCATCGAGTCGCTCACGACTCCTTCGAGAGAGATCCCGAATTCCCCGAGCTGGTGCGTGGTCGCCTTCTGGTCGTGCACTCTCTTGGGAATATCCGGGGCTTCGAGGAAGCTCCTGGCGGCGTCGATGTGCTCGACCGGTAGCAGAACCGACTTTCCAACCGCCGTGCAGAACGCGGCTCCCCCGGTCGCAATCTCGCCGGCGGCGCCCGTATTCACCACCAGGGTGACGGGCTTGCCGGACTCTTCGGAAGTCGAGAGCCATTCGTCGAGTTCGGCTTCGGAGGCAAGAGTACGGTAATCGGCCGGGGCTTCCGGCTCCGGCGTGTCGAGGGCGCTGAGCAAGCTGTTGAACTCGAGTTCCCGGTACAGGTCCGCCAGGGCTTCCAGGTCTGGCGGGACGAACTGGAGATTCTCCAGGTCCAATTCGACGGGCGCGTCAACGGCGATGGTCGCGAGCTTCTTGCTCAGCAGGATCAGGTCTCGATTCTCTTGCAGGCTCTCTCGGTAGGTCTTGCGCTTGACTTCGCCGGCGTGCTCGATGGCGGCCTCGACGGAGCCATAGGTAAGGATCAAATCTCGGGCGCCCTTGTCGCCGATGCCCTTCGCGCCAGGGATGTTGTCGACCGGGTCGCCCTTGAGCGCCAGTAGATCGACCACCTGCGGCGGAGTTACGCCCAGTGCTTCTTTCACGCCTTCGGAGTCGTAGACCAGGTCGTTTTTCATCGGGTTGAGAACGAAGACCCGCTCGGTGACGAGTTGCGTCAGGTCTTTGTCGCTGCTGACGATGAAGACCTCGATGTCATGCTCGGCGGCTTGACGGGAAAGAGCTCCGATCACGTCGTCCGCCTCGTAGCCGGCGCTGGCAAGGACGGGAATCCGCGAACTCTCGAGCAGCCTCTGGATGTACGGAAGCTGCTGCAGCAAGTCGTCCGGGGTTTCCTCGCGGTTCGCTTTGTACTCCGCGTAGATCTCGTCGCGGAAGGTTGGTCCGTCGCCTTCCCACACCGCTGCCATGTAGTCGGGATGGTGCGTTTCGATGAGCTTCCGAAGCATGGTGACGAAAATGTAGATCGCCTCGGTCGGCCTTCCGTCGGCCGTCCGCATGATCGGCGCCCCGGAGCGGGCGCGTCCGTAGAAGGCCCGGAAGATCAAGCCGAACGTGTCGATCAGGAAAAGGCGCGGCGTGGAAGCCATGGTGTCAGGTCAGTGCTCGGTTTGATCCCGTCACCCGCCGCAGGCGCGAATCGGACCAGGCGGCTTCGCGGCGTTGCGGAATAGCCTGCCTTTCTCACCACGTGGCGAGGCGAAGTGCGTGAGAGGGCCGTCAGGACGAGGCGCGCGCCGCTTGGCGCGCGCAGGCGTACTTGACGGTACGTTGAGCACGGCAAGCAAGCGCAACGAAGTCTTGGCGGTCGTATCGCGTGCTTCAGCCGTCGGGTGGTGAGAAATGCAGGCTAGGCGCTTCATCGAGGGTGATGCGGGAAGAAATCGATTCTAACGCACAAGCTGCGCACGCCATTCTTCCTTCCTCGCCGCTTCGTAAAAAAACACAGGCGGCCCACGGCATAGCCTGCATTTCTCACCACGTGGCGAGGCGAAGTGCGTGAGAGGGCCCCACGACGAGGCGTAAGCCGGGCCGAGGAAAAAGGCATGAGCCGCTTGGCGCCGTCACCACGGCCTTTGACAGCCCGTGGTGAATCCCCGCGTAGCGCCGAGAGCGGCGAGGCGCCCGGCGGGCCTGAAACATCCTCCTGGCAAAGCGGCGTTGGCCACGGTCCGGATGTTTCCCGCTGGTATGATCCGCACAAGGGCGGAGAAAAAACTGACAAGGCGCGGCGAGGGAACATACTGAACATATTCGACCGAGCAGCAAAGCAGCTCAGCCGGGATGCAGCGGGGCTTTTAAGATTCTCTGGCCCTCAGACAGCGCTTTCCGGAGCGAACCAAGCCTCCGCCAAAGGTTTTCACTAATAACTAAAAACTAACCACTGCCTTTTAGACCGGATGGTTCGTCCATACCGTGAGCACGGCCAGCGTCAGCGACAATCCGATCATTACGACAACGGTGCCGTAAGCCAAAATGTTGTCGAGCTTCGAATTGACCCATTCTCCCATCAGGTCTTGCCGGTTCACGAGACGCAGAATGAGAATCAGAATGAGCGGCAACAGGATGCCGTTCAGTACTTGGGAAAGCAGGATCATTCGCACCAGTGGGAATCCGGGCCACAATACGAGCCCCGCTCCCACGACAATCAGTAGCGTATAGAGCCCGTAAAAAACCCGTGCTTCTCCGAAGCGGTGGTTTACGCCGGACTCGAACCCCAAGCCCTCGCAGACCGAGTAAGCGGTTGACAGCGGCAGGATGCTGGCGGCCAACAGAGAGGCATTGAACAGCCCGGCGCTGAACAGGATGTAGGCATAAGGGCCCAGCGGGCGCAGCGCCAGGGCGGCTTCGGCGGCATCGTGAATCTCACGCGGCTGCACCGACCAGATCGCCCCCGCGGCGCAGACGATGATGAAGAACTTGATGAACGCCATTGCTATGCAGCCGACGATCACCTCGGCGCGCGACTCGCTGAACTGCTTGGCGTCGATGCCCTTTTCAACGACCGCTGACTGCAAGTAGAACTGCATCCAGGGGGCCACGGACGTTCCCACCAGACCAATCAGAATCGCCAGGTAGGGCCCGTCGAAGTACACGACCGGCATCACGCTGCTTTGGAGGGCTTGCCCCCAGTCCGGTTTGATCATGACCGCCGAGATCACATACGCCACGTAGAAAGCACTCGCCACAAGAAAGATCTTCTCCACGCTCCGGTACGTGCCCTTCACGACGAGCAGCCAAACGGCCAGCGCGCCCAGCGGAACCGATATGTAACGGTTGACCTCGAAGATCTCCAGCGAACCGGCGATGCCCGCGAAGTTCGCGGTGACGTTTGTCAGGTTCACCGCCAGCAGCGTGGCCATGACGAAGAACGTCATCCGCAGGCCGAACTCCTCGCGGATCAGGTCCGACAGTCCCTTGCCGGTGACCGCCCCCATCCGCGAGCACATTACCTGCGTGATGATCAGAACCACGGTGACCGGCGCCATGGTCCACAAGGGGTTGTAGCCGAATCGCGCACCCGCCTCCGAGTACGTGAAGATTCCCCCGGCGTCGTTATCGACGACGGCCGTGATGAACCCGGGCCCCAGGACGGCCAGGAAGAGCAGCAGACGTGCACGCAGGCGCTCGAACATGGTGAAAGTCCGTCAAGGGATTCGTTCAGCCGGCGGGAGTGAGCACACTGATCACGTCGTCAGCCGTGATCACGCCGCACAGCTCGTTGTCCTCGTCCACGACCGGCAGAGCAAAGAGGTTGTATTTATCGAAGATGGCGACAACCTCCTTGCGATCGTCGTCTACGTGCGCATGCAGTGTTTCCTTGAAAGCCAACCGCCGTAGCGGCGTATGCTCCGGGGCGGTGAAAAGCCGGCTGATCGCCACGGCGCCCGTCAGCCGCTGCTCCTGGTCGATCAGGAAGATGTGCGTAAGCATTTTGAGCAGGTCCTCATTGCCTCGGAGCGCTTCGAAGGCGTCGCGCACATGGCCGTTCTCATGAACGCCCACGTATTGCGTGTTCATCATGCCGCCCGCGGTGTCACTCTTGTATTCGAGCAGTTCCTCCACCTCGGCCTTGGGAACCTGCTCCATGTCCTGGAGAATCTCCCGGCTCTTTTCCTCTTCGAGTTGATCGAGTACGTCAGCCGCTTGATCCGGCTCCATTTCTTCAACGATGTCGGCGGCGCGTTCCTTGTCGAGCGACTTGAGGATACTGACCTGAATCTTCGGCTCGACCTCCGTGAGCGTTTCGGCGGCCACTTCGTCACCAAGGGTTTTGAAAAGCGCCTCCCGCTCCGCCGGCGCCAGGTCCTCGACGATGTCGGCGAGATCGGCCGGGTGCAACTCTCCGAGCCGCTGATGCGAGATGCGTAGCCGCAACCGGCGCTGAGGGTCGGGCTCGACGATGTTGCAGTATTGCCAGGGAATCGAGTTGGGCGTGATGCGCTCTTGGACTTTCCGAATCACCTTGTTGGGCAGAAAGCCTTCCGTCAGCCGCCGGAACGCGCCCTGCAATCCGACGCCAACCTCATGCACCCAGAGTTCGTCGCGCTCGGGCGCATGCACGATTCGCAGTGCGAGGTCGTTGACCCGGACGACCTTGCGGCCGTTCACATCGACGATTTGCTGATCGAGCAGGTCTTTCTCGAGCAGAAACAGGCGCTCGTCGGGGTAGTACGGGACAAAGAGATCATCCGAGAGCCGGATGCCTGCAAGCGAGATGGATTCAACCTGGTCGTGACGCACCATGAACCGTGTGCGCCGGCCCAGCAGGAAGTGCGAAACACGGGTGGGATGCTCGCTCGGCATGAGCCCCAGTTCGCGCACCCGCCCAAGGCGATGGCCGTTGGGCGCAATGACCCCCATTCCTGTCAACTCGGTGAGATACAGGATGCTGTCCACGCCGCTGGGAACGGTGGCCATCGTCAATCCCGGCAATCAGCGTAGGGAGCCGACCGTACCGTCCGGAGGGCGCCGCTTCGCTGGTGTTTCTACTTCCTGGGTCGTCTGTCATAGACGTTGTGACCGGAGGCTCGATTCTCCTTGAGAGCGATCGCTGGCCGATACCGCGCGGCCAACCCATCCCGGTCACCCCCTCACTATGCACTAAGCGTCCGAATCGCGCAAGGCGATCGCTGCGGACGGACGTATTTCAGTAAAAGTACCGTCCGGTAACAAAGTCGGTCACGGCATCCACCGTGTCTTCCGTGCCTTTGATCGCGTCGTGCACCCGGTAGTGCCATGGCTCAGGGCCAAGAGCGCTCCGCCAATTCTTGATTGAGGCCACGTTCTCCTCTCCCGCGTCCCCCAGGCGATCCAACGCCTGACGCAACCGCTGCTGGCTTTCGAGGTCGCGGAAATCCTCCGTCGCGACCAGTTCCGCCACCTCGTAAAGCCCTTTGGCAAGTCGGACATAGGACCGGACGACTCGCGTCTCGTTCGCGAGATAGTCGCTCTCGAACGTCTCGGCAATGGTCAACGCGCGGTCGCTGATGGCAATCTTTCTGTCGAAATCCTTGGCGCTGCTGTAGTAGCGAAAGACTCCCTCCCCGAGATAGGGGCGTCGGCGCTGACGCACCATCTCGACATACTTGCCCCAGGAGTACGCAATCGGAAAGTCGGAGTCATAGACATCGAACTCGATCGGTCCCATCAGATCGGCCCATTCGCCGACCTTCTCCGGGTCCTGGTGGCCTTCGCGCGTCGCCCAGGCGATGGCGAACTCCTTCTCGCTGCGGCCGTCGAGGTTCCAGCCGTACTCGGCTAACGCGTGGACATTGAACCCGCATGTGGCCTTGCCGTTGTCGGCCCAGGCCATCATGCCGTAGGCTCCTCGAAACTTCCGTTCGATCAATTGCCGTACATAGTCCCGCACGCGGTGTGCGGAACTCTCCGGCACCATGAATTCCGGCGTATCCACTCGCGCGTTGGCGGTGATGGGCACGTCGTAGCTCGCGATCCAGCGTCCCTCGGCCGCATAGGAGTCGAGCATGGGATTGCGGAACAAGTCGCGCGGCAAGCGCATCACGCGTTCGATCATCGTCGCGCACGCCCGCTCGATCTTCATGTCTTCGGGCATTTCTGCGATCACGCGATAGTACCGGCCGGACGGCACGGTGGACAGAAACACCCGGATCGTGAAATCCGGATGCTCCTTTCTCGCTTCTTCATACGCCGCGAGCAGGGCCCGCACTTCCATCACGTCTTGACCGACGGCGGTGGTCTCCAGGCCGGCATCACCTCCCGGGCGCTCGCTCAGCCAGCAACTGACCTCGCTGATGCCCTGCCTCGCGAAGTCGCGAAGCCATTCCGCAAGCAGCTTCCGAAACAACGGATGTGCGGCGTTCGGCGCGCGGTGCTGGTTGCCCTTCTTGTGAGCGAAGTAGCGGCCCGCGAGAGCTTCATCGCCTCGCCCGGCCAGTTCCGGATAGGCCCGGAACAGCCCGAAACCGTGCAGAAAGTTGAAATGCGTAAGGAACGGCTGATACTCGAACCCTTGCAGCCGCGCCGACTCGTAGAGATCCATGTTCAGCGTCACGCTGCCGGGCTTGCCGCGCTCGATCGGATTGACCTTCGTTTCGGCCATTTTGCCGAAGTTGAGCTTCAGCGAAGCCATCCACGGCACCCATTCCTCGGGCTTGGGGAAGTTCCATACGCCGCGCTCTTCGAGGTCCGGCCAGTCCGTGATCTTAGCCAGCGGAATCGAGACGGTTTGGGGCGACAGCGAGGGCTCCAGAAGTTGGTGTAAAGTCCGGACGGCGTAGTAGAGCCCCCGCGGTTCGAGCGCCGCCAGCACGAGACGGTTCTCGCCCCCGGGCTTGATCAAGTAGGCCTGATCGCGGTTGGGAAGACTCCGCAGTCGCCGTCGTTCTTCCGCCGACAGGTCGCGGCCTGCCCCGGTTCCCCGCGCCAGGCCGATGACGATCTCGAAGCCCGGCCCGGCGGCTTCGACCCCCGCCTTGGTGGCGAACAGCGTCTTCAGCTCCTTCGCGGCGTGCTCGCCGATGTCACCGGCGCCCGGCTCCAGGCGCACCCCCACCTCATCGGGCTGCAGGACAACCTTGTGCTCGATCGCCAGCTCCTGAGGAAGAGGGATCAGATGACGCGTCCACGAACGCAATTCATCGGGAGAGACAGCGCGGACAGTGAGGCCGCGCAAGGGAGAAGTCAAACAGAGGAACAACAGCACATACGAAAGCCGCAACCATCTCATCGCAGAGCAGTATAAATCAACGAGACACTGCCGCCCAACAGACGCTTCATCCGGTTGAGTAGCCGGGTCCGGTCGCTGCGAGGGCTATCGCTTCGACCTTCTATGCCGAGCGCTCGTATGAACTGATAAAGCGATTTCCCTGGAACCACCTTGCAGCATTTTAGTCTGCACCGCTTCGGTGCAAAGCCGGGCAAACATCAATCGGGGAAGATTGCAGAAGGGGAGCTTGTTGCCGTCGCCTGAAATCATGCAGAGCCGGTGCGGCCTGTTGATCCGCCTCTACCGAAGCCGGTTGTCGGGGTTGGTTCGGGGCAACATGCACAACGCCTGCAGCCACGCCAGGAAACCGGGATCGGCGTCCGCTTCAGCGTTTGAGGCCGCCGGTTCAGGATTGAGAGCCCAAGCAACTCATGCCATCGCCAATATGCATGGACTTTTCTTTGACGTTTCCTGCCGCGCCATCGCCCGCTCCTTGAATCAGTCGTTCAGGCTACCGCCTGCAGCCCTTTCTTTGCGACGAGGTTGAGCAACTTGAGCGAGGCCCCACCGGGACGCTTGTCGCCCCGCTCCCACTGGCTCACCAGCCCGGATGTCACATTGAGGTAGCGGGCAAAGACGGCTTGGCTTGCCTTCTCGCGAAGCCGGATCTGGCGGATTTGCCCCGGCGTCAGTTCTTCAACCGGGGTCAGGCACATCGCATCGAAGGTCTTCATCGTCTGCTTTTCCATGACGCCCGCCTCGGCAAGACCGAGCGCGGTTTCGTGCACCGCCGCCAGAGCAGCACTCTTATACTGCTGCTTTCCCATGGCAATTGACCTCCATGATCGTTCCGTTTGTCTTCGCCGCCGCCAAAGCCCTGTCATCAAGGCCGAGCATCTCGCCGGCGAGCTTCCGGAACGCCTGTAGTTCGTTCCGGCGGATGTCATCCCGGCCGCTCTTTGGGAAGCCGTAAACAAAGAATGCCTTGTCACCGCTCCGAAAGAGAATGATGCTTCGGAAGCCGCCGGACCTGCCCTCCCCCTTGCGCGCCAGTCGTTGCTTGATCACGCCGCCGCCCAGGTCGGCGTCAATCGCACCTCCCTCGGCACGCTCAACGGCCGCACAGAGCATTTCATCGGCGATCCTCTGACGTCTTGCAAAGCGAGCGAAAGGCTTGGCCTTGAAAACGCGCATCCATTTCCTGGGACGCTAGCCTGCATTTCTCACCACGCGGCGAGGCGAAGTGCGTGAGAGGGCCGTCAGAACGAGGCGCGAGCCGCTTGGCGCGCGCAGGCGTACTTGAACAGTACGTTGAGCACGGCAAGCAAGCGCAACGAAGTCCTGGCGGTCGTATCGTGTGCTTCGACCGTCGGGTGGTGAGAAATGCAGGCTAGCCCTATCACCAAGTGATATATCACTGAGAGCCATACTTGTCAATCTTTGGTTGGAGGCCCCAGCCTTGCTCGGTCATAAAGCTCCTTCACTTGCCCGATAGCCTGATGGCAGGTCTCCCGTCCACGATCTAGGGCGGATATTCGAGCGGCCCCTTGCCCAGAACCCCGAACCGCCCGTTCTCACTCTCCACGAGCTTCACGCCCCATGTGGTGTGAAGGGCGGATTGAGCAGTCGCCGTCGTTCTTCCTCCGACAGGTCGCGGCCGGGCGTTGCCCGGCCTCGAATAGTCTGCCGGGAACCTGACGGCAAAACGAACTTGAGGTCGATGTCTGCTGGGCTGGAACGCAGAAAAAATACGCTATAAACTGACGAGTCGGTGCCGGAGGAAACTCCGAAATTCTTCGGGGATGACCTGGCCTGCATTTCTCACCACGTGGCGAGACGAAGTGCGCGAGAGGGCCGTCGGGACGAGGCGCGCGCCGCTTGGCGCGCGCAGGCGTACTTGCCGAATCTCCTCCTTCACCCTTCGGGTCACGAAACGCGGCCCTTCCGGCTCACTGGCCGTCAGACATTTCTTCTGGAACGAACCAGGTCCCCTCCCATGGTTTTCACGAATCACGAGACACGAAACACGGCCTTTTTTCGTGTGCTTCGACCGTCGGATGGTGAGAAATGCAGGCTAGGCCTTCGAAGAGGACGCATACTCTCCTCTGGAGCGGAACCGTGTTTGGACGATTCCGGTGCCGGTTTGTAGAATCATGAACAGGGTGGAGCAAATCAGCTCGGACTGACGGCCATGCCTCAACGCTGCCTGATCGTGATCGTTCCTCTTTTTCTGCTGGCGTCCTCGGCTATGGCGCAGGAGAACAAACTCGGTCTTCCTGATCCCGGCAAACCTGATGTCCCTTACCTCATCCACGCGTCCCGCATCGTCGAGACCGAACAATCGCAGGCTACCGAGGCCACTCGGAAGAACGAGCTTGTCTACACCGTCCCCGGCGCCGGCTCGCCGGTAACGACACCTCTCGCGAGCCCCGAATTCCTCTTTCGGTACGAAACGATCAACCCGAGTGACCTCACTCTGTTCCAGCTCATCCCGAAGAACGGCCGGCGGGAACTGCTCTTCCGAAAGAAAAAGAAAATCCTCGCTCGACAGATTCGGCTCGACGTCTTCCCTGTGCAGGATAACCTTGTCAGGGTACGCGTAGACGAAAGCCTCGCGAACGGCGAATACTGTCTCACCCCCAACGGCTCCAACGCCGTCTTCTGCTTCAACGTCTTCTAGCCTGCATTTCTCACCAAGCAGCGAGGCACAGTCCGTGCAGGTCACGAATCAGCGATTTCAAGGCTTTCACTAGCCACCAGCCACTAGTCACTAGCCACTGCTTCTAAGGTTTTTACGAATCACGAAACACGAATCACGGCTTTTTTCGAATCACGGCCTTTTCCGTGGCTCGTTTGGTGCCTGTTGGTACTGAAGCCCTTCAGTCTTGCTTTTTCCGCTCCGGTATGCATGGCATCAGGAGAGAAGAGCCGTTTCTCAGGTCCCGTGATGCCGGATCGGTGGCGCAAACGTAAGCAATGAAAAAGGTTAACCGGCCCGCCGATGTTTCCCCGTAGAGCAACCCCAAGCTGCGGCCAACGGTTTTCACGAGACACGAGACACGAAACACGGCTTTTTCCGTGGCCCGTTTGGTACCTGTTGGTACTGAAGCCCTTCAGTCTTTTTTTTCCGCCCCGGCCGGCATAGCATCAGGAGAGAAGAACTGTTTCTCAGGTCTCGTCATGCCTAGCCTGCATTTCTCACCACGCGGCGAGGCGAAGTGCGTGAGAGGGCCGTCAGGACGAGGCGCGAGCCGCTTGGCGCGCGCAGGCGTACTTGAACAGTACGTCGAGCACGGCAAGCAAGCGTAACGAAGTCCTGGCGGTCGTATCGCGTGCTTCGACCGTTGGGTGGTGAGAAATGCAGGCTGGATCCGTGGCGCAAACAAAAGCAAGATTCACAGGCCCGCCGGCGTTTCCTGCTAGAGCAACTGCAAGCCGCAAACAACGGTTTTTCACGAATCACGAGACACGAAACACGGCTTTTTTCGAATCACGGCCTTTACGGCCCTTCGGTTCACCGTGGTGCACGACGGGTGGCGCCACCAGAAACCGCCGTCCGGACCACTGCCCCCGCCGGCAAGCCGCTGTTTTCCTGTTCACTATTGTTCACCATTGTTCAGCAAAAAAATTGTTCTGCGCCATTGTCCTCGCGCCGCCCGGTCGCTGCTTTCCTGCGCGTTGTGGCGCGGCATGGGGCGGCTATGGCGCGGCATGGGCGGCGGCCGTCCCCCGCACCGGCAGCACGGCCTGTAAGGTTTTCACCAGCCACGAGACACGCAACTTGGTTTTTCCCTGTCCTCCAGCGGCTCCAGGGAGAGCAGCCCCAAGCCCGGCTAACAGGTTTTTCACGAATCACGAGACACGAATCACAGCTTTTACGCTTCCCTACCCAAGATTTCCCACGATTTCCCACGATTTCCCGGCATTTCCCGGCCCCCCACCCCCCGGGAAAGGGTCCGCGCGCCGTTCAGTCGCTGCTTTCCTGCACGTTGTGGAGCGGCATGGGGCGGCTATGGGCGGCATGGGCGGCCGCCCCCCCCCGCGCCGGCAACAGGGCCTGTTGGGTTTTCACCAGCCACGAGACACGCAACATGGTTTTTCCCTGTTCCTCCGGCGGCTCCAAGGCGAGCAACCCCAAGCCCGGCCAACGGGTTTTCACGAATCACGAATCACGAGTCACGGCCTTTATGCTTTTCTTCCCACTACTTCCCGGCATTTCCCGGCATTTCCCGCTATTCTTCGGATACCCCCCTCCCCCGGAGCCGGTGTCCGCTCTCCGTCAGCCGCCGCTCCCGCCACCCTCCGGGCTGCTTCCGCCGCGTCTAACGCCAAATGAAACCATGCTGAGAAAAGAGAAGAACGTTCTAAGCCTGCATTTCTCACCACGCGGCGAGGCGAAGTGCGTGAGAGGGCCGTCAGGACCAGGCGCGCGCCGCTTGGCGCGCGCAGGCGTACTTGAACAGTACGTTGAGCACGGCAAGCAAGCGCAACGAAGTCCTGGCGGTCGTACCGCGTGCTTCGACCGTCGGGTGGTGAGAAATGCAGGCTAGTTGCGTTGACAGCGCCTTGTGCGCTTTTGCGGGATCAGTCTCCCGTTCGCTAAGCTGACCGGTTGGATTCAGCCCGCACCGGCATGCCCCAGCATATCTCGGAACTCGAAACACCCGCGCTGCTCATCGACCTCGACCGCATGACGGACAACCTGCAGCGTGTCGCCGATTACGCCGCCGAGCATAAGCTGAGCCTCAGGCCGCACACCAAGACGCACAAGAACCCCGTCATCGGCAAGATGCAGCTTGACCTCGGGGCGGTAGGCTTGACGGTAGCGAAAGTCGGGGAAGCGGACGTGATCGTCACGACCGGCACGCCGGAGCTGCTGGTCGCCTATCCCATCATCGGCGAGTCGAAGCTCAAGCGCCTGATGAAGGTCGCCCGGCAGACCCGTGTCATTGTAGGACTCGACGACGTGGCCGTCGCGCAAGGCTTGTCCGACGCCGCCCGATCAGCCGGCCTCGAAATCGGGGTCTTTGTCGAAGCCGATCTCGGAATGAATCGCGTCGGCCTCCGGCCCGGGGAAGATCTGCTCAACCTCGCCCGAGCGGTCTTGCAGCTTCCCAACCTGCGCCTCGACGGGGTCGAGTTCTACTACGGCCATGTCAATAAGCTGCTGCCTGATTGGGAAGAAAAGCTGGCGGGCCTGAGCGCGCAGGTAAAGCAGATCCGTGAAGACTTCGACCGAGACGGCATCGAACTCAAGGTCATTAGCGGAGGCTCTACTCCGATGCTCTTCCATTCGCACCAGATCGAAGGCATGACCGAGATGCGGCCCGGCACCTACGTGTTCAACGACGTGATGCAAGTCGGGATGGGCTCGGCCACGTGGGACAACTGCGCCGTCACGATCATGACGACCGTGGTCTCGACGGCGAGGCCCGGCTTCGCGGTCATCGACGGCGGTTCGAAGACCTTCACCTCCGACGGTGCTCGCGCCGGAGGCGAACCCAGCTTCGGCCGTGTCACCGAGGCCCCGGAAAGCCGTTTTTACAAGATGAACGAGGAGCACGGGTATCTCGAAATCCGCGGTGCGCCATCGCCGCTTCGGATCGGCGACCGGCTGCGCATCATCCCGAACCATGTTTGCGTTGCCGTCAACATGCACGAATATGTCTACGGAGTCCGTGGAGAAACCGTCGAGCAGGTCTGGAAGGTTGAGGCCCGCGGCAAGTTGCAGTAAACAGTTTTCCTTACATCTGAATCAGATCCTTCGCAAAGAGAGGTAGTCCCTATGATCGAAAGAATCATGGACCCCAACGGTCCGAATCCCGGTGGTCCCTATTCCCACGCCGTCAAGGCCGGCGGTTTCATCTATGTGTCCGGGCAGGCTTCCATCGACCCGGTAACCAAGAAGTTCGCGCCGGGCACGGTCACAGAAGAAACTCACCAGACAATCAGGAACATCCAGTCGATTCTGAAAGCGTCTGGGGCGGACCTTGGGGATGTCGTCAAGTGCTCGGTTTTTCTCGCCGACATCCGCGACTTCGCCGAGATGAACAAGGTGTACGAAGAGTACTTCGGCGCGGCCAAGCCGGCGCGCACGACCGTGAACGCCCAGTTGCCGGCGCCCGGTCTCAAAGTCGAGATTGACTGCGTAGCCTACAGGGAATAGTCTCCGCACGGGTTGCGGAATCGCATCTTTCGTGTTCACGCCGGAGAGCGAAAGGACATGCCCCTGCCGACTCCAATCTATAGCCTGCCTTTCTCACCACGCGGCGAGGCGAAGTGGGTGAGAGGGCCGTCAGGACGAGGCGCAAGCCGGGCGGAGGAAAAAGGCGCGCACAGGCGTACTTGCCAAATCGACTCCTTCACCCCTCGGGTCAGGAAACACGAAATAAGGCTTTCCCGAAACATGGCCTTAGAGCAACGGCCGTACCACCTGCTTGGGTTTTTGGGTCACGAAACACGAGACACGAAACACGGCCTTTTTTCGCGTGCTTCGACCGTTGGGTGATGAGAAATGCAGGTTAACACTTTCGAGTACGAAGATCGAGACAAGCATCATGGCTTACGCAAATCTTCTCTATGAAGTCAGCGATTCCATCGCGCAAGTTACTGTCAACCGGCCCGAGATATTGAACCCGCTCGATGGCGACACCATCGAAGCACTTGGCCGATGCTTCAGCGACATTGCCGCCGATAACGCGGTCAAAGCCGTCGTCGTCACCGGCGCGGGGGAAAAAGCCTTCGTTGCGGGCGCAGACATCAACCATCTCACCGGGTTGACGGCGCTCGAGGGCCGCGCGTGGGGCCTGCTGGGCCAGCAGGTCTTCTCGCAAATCGAGAACCTTGCCAAACCCGTCATCGCCGCCATCAACGGCTGGGCGCTCGGAGGGGGTCTGGAACTCGCCATGGCGTGCCACATCCGTGTGGCGTCTCCCAACGCCAAACTCGGCCAACCGGAGGTCAAGCTCGGCATTGTTCCCGGCTACGGCGGGACGCAGCGGTTGCCTCGATTGGTTGGCAAGGGCCGAGCCCTGGAGATGATTCTCACCGGCGATCCGATCACGGCCGACGAGGCCTACCGCATCGGACTTGTCAACCGTGTCTTTCCGAAAGACCAGCTTCTCGGGGAAGCCAGAGCGATTGCGGCTAGAATACTGGAGAATGGTCCGGTCGCCGTCGCCCTTTGCCTGGACGCTGTCAACCGCGGCCTCGAAATGCCGCTTGATGAAGCCCTGCGTTGGGAAGCGGCGCAATTCGGACTGAGTTGCGCGACCGAAGATATCCGGGAAGGCACCACCGCTTTCCTCGAAAAACGCAAGGCTTCGTTTCAGGGACAATAACCGATGCGCAAGGACACCGACAAATGCCAACTGATCGAGGGTGAACTTACCGCCGGCGGCCTGCGTTTCGCCATCATCGTCAGCCGCTTCAACAGCTTTATCACCGAGCGTCTGCTCGGTGGCGCTGTCGATGCCCTCGAACGGATGGGCGCGTCCGGCGACTCCATCAAGGTCGTCAAGGTGCCCGGTTCCCTGGAGGTCCCCGTGGTCGCCAGGGAGTTGGGGAAGAACGGCGGCTTCGACGCGATCATCTGCCTCGGCGCCGTGATCCGTGGTGAAACGCCGCACTTCGACTACGTTGCTTCGGAGAGCGCGAAAGGCGTGGCGGCGGCTTCTCTCGAAACGGGTGTCCCTACGATCTATGGGATCCTGACTTGCAACACGCTCGAGCAAGCGATCGACCGCGCCGGCGCCAAGGGCGGCAACAAGGGCTTCGACGCTGCCTTGACGGCCATCGAGATGGCCAACCTGCTGAAGGATCTGCGACAGAACGGCCAGACCGGGAAATAACATGCCCTCCCGCCATCGGTCGCGCGAACGGGCGTTACAGATGATCTATCAGTGGGACCTCAGCCGGGCGTCGACCGACTGCATCATCTCAGCATTTTGGGATGGCCTTTCGAATGACGAACCCGGCGTGCCGACTGAGCCCGATCCGTTTGCGAACGACCTTGTCGAAGGCGTCGTCGGCCGTATCGAGCACATCGACGATCTCATCAGGGCTCACGCTGAAAACTGGCGTCTGGATCGTATGCCGACAATCGACCGTGGGATTCTCCGCCTGGCAATCTACGAAATGATATGCGAACCGTCCCTCAGCCCGGTGGTCATCAACGAAGCACTCGAAATCGGCCGGCGCTTCTCCGAGGACTCCGGCCCTTTTCTCAATGGAGTGCTCGACGCGGTCCGCCGAACGTTGGAAGAGAATGCGCCTGCACCGGCATAGCCGAAACGACTCTACTGTACTGCCCCGGTTCCGATAGCCTTCGGGTCGATCTTGATCTCTCCAAACGCCCCCTCATACTGCGAGATGTTTTGATTAAGGGCAATGAGCAGCGCCTTCGCCTGTTGGGGGCTCACGTAAATCCCTTGAAAGTTCCTGATCTCGACTTCGTTCGGCTTCTGTTGAACAAGCTTGCCGAACTGAAGAAAGAAGTCCCACAGGTTCACCCGGATCTGAACGCTGTTCGCGTAGTGCTCGCGGTAGTCCGGCGTCTGCGTTAATTTGATCGTTGCCTGCTGGGGCTGATTCGGTTGGTTAGGATCACTCATTGTCCTCATGCTCACGCACGAGAAGGCCTGACGTCAAACGCTCATGAGCCGGATCTTCCAGCGGGAAAAGCCGTCTAGCCTGCATTTCTCACCACGCGGCGAGGTGAAGTGCGTGAGAGGGTCGTCAGGACGAGGCGCGAGCCGCTTGGCGCGCGCAGGCGTACTTGACAGCACGTTGAGCACGGCAAGCAAGCGCAACGAAGTCCTGGCGGTCGTATGGCGTGCTTCAGCCGTCGGGTGGTGAGAAATGCAGGCTAGCGATGCTTGGAACTTGAGTATCTGTTCAGCGCATCGATGAACGGCTGAACACTCGACGGCGCAGTGACCTGCGCGGTCAGCACTTGCTTCGGGTCAACCTCTCGGCCATAAATCTTCTCGTTGGCTTTGTGCCCTGGTCGAAGCGTCGCACCCTCGAGCGACACGCCGGCGAAGAGCCCCCTCGAACGAGAGTAGGACAGGATCTCCGCCCGCAGTTGCGCATCGGTCTGCGCCTGTGCCGACCGTCCGAGTGGTCCGCCGGCCACTGCTGCGTCACCGCCTAGCGTAAATTTACTTTTGAGAAGCCTCTGGACGCCGTGCTTGTTGAAGATCAACAGCACGAAGTCCGTCGAACTGCCTCCGATCTGCAGGCCGAAGCTGCCGCCCTCCAGCTTCACCGCCAAGGGCCCCGTCCAGCCTGACTCGTCCCCGCTGCGGCATGACATGACGCCTTTGCCGTAGCGTCCGCCGAATCCAAACCCCGCTTTCTTCACCCCGGGGATGATGGCGATGCATTGGCTGCGGCCCATCAACTCCTGAGGGATCGCTCTTTCCGGTATGCGCATCACCTTGTCGAGCACTTGGGCCGCTCTCAGGCAGCGGCCAACCGCAGGGTTATTGGCGTACAGCGCAGTGACGACAATCGCACTGATGAGAAGAATTCGAACGAAAAGGCCGACGGACAGGGTCATAGAGGACCTCGGGGCTAGAGGCGGACGTCGGCGGGAACTTCGTCCGGCAGATATGGTGCTTCCCTCTATTGTACGACGAACAGGCAGTATGACGGGTGGTAAGTGGCCAAAAGTGCACTGCCCCCAGGCGGTGGGCGCACGATAATCATGACAACCGGACCGGATATAATGGCTGAGGCGAAGAGAGATGAAATACAAGATTGCGCTTCACCACAACGAAGAAGGGTACAGTGTTTCCGTTCCAGGTCTTCCCGGCTGTTGGTCTCAGGGGGATTCGGAAGAGGAAGCTCTCCAGAACATACAGGCGGCCATCCAAGAATACCTCGCCGCGCGAGACGATCTCCTCAAGAGTGCCACGGTTCGTGAAATAGAAGTGGCATCCTGAGCGTGCCGAAGATCCCGGGCATCAACCACCAGCATGCTGTCCGAGCCCTGGAGAAGGCCGGCTTCAGAGTGCTTCGACAGGGAAAGCACGTCGTAATGACCGACGGCTTGCGCATTCTGACCATCCCTCGCCATAACCCGATCAACGCGTACACGATGGGTGGCATTGTTCGTGATACGGGCCTGACCGAGGAGCAGTTTCGGAGTTTGCTGTAGGAAAGGGCATTGCCAACGTCAACGGGGAACGAACAGCCTCCGGCGCTGTTGTACCGGTCGCAAACGGGTCTGCGGGATGAAGTGAGAATCTCCGACCGGCTGAAATCCAGCTAGGAGTCTGTCTCACAGAACGAAAATCGCCAATTTTTTGTCAATATCTTGTGTCTGTGATCAAGTCTGACTACAACTGATTGGGGCCAAAATTTTCTGTGGGACAGGCTCCTAGCCTGCATTTCTCACCACGTGGCGAGACGAAGTGCGTGAGAGGGCCGTCAGGACGAGGCGCGAGCTGGGCGGAGGAAAAAGGCGCGCGCAGGCGTACTTGAACAGTACGTTGAGCACGGCAAGCAAGCGCAACGAAGTACTGGTGGCCGTATGGCGTGCTTCGGCCGTCGGGTGGTGAGAAATGCGGGTTAGTCGCCCGCCATTTCCCTGACCAGGTCGTAGACCTTTTCGAGCGCCTCAGGCAGCTTGCCGGTGTTCCTCCCGCCCGCTTCGGCAAGGTCGGAGCGTCCGCCGCCGCGACCGCCGACTTCCTGCGCCACCACGCCGACGAGCTTGCCGGCATGCATCCTCTTGCCGGCGAGATCTTTGGTTACCGCCGAAATAAGAGCGATTTTGCCATCGGCTGTGCTCGCCAGGACGACGACACCCGAACCGATCTTGTTTCGCAGTGAGTCAGCCAGAGAGCGCATCTGGTTGCGGTCGAGCCCGTCGACCTTCGCGGAGACGACCTTGATGCCTTTGACATCGCGCGCATTCTCGGTGAGTTCAGCGGCGTTGGCTTGGGCCAGCTTCGATTTGAGCTGTGCGACCTCACGCTCGAGGCTCTTGCGCTCTGTAGTGAGGCGCTCGACGGATGCAACGAGCGCCGGTTCGGAGACGTGCAACATCGAAGTCAACCGCTCGATGGCGGTGGTGGCCTGGCGGTACTCGTCGTAGGCGCCGAAACCGGTGACGGCCTCGATGCGGCGCACGCCGGCCGAGATGCTGCTCTCGGAGGTGATCCTGAATAGCCCGATGTCCCCGGTGCGGTTGACGTGAGTACCACCGCAGAGTTCCTTGCTGAAACCGTCGATGACGACGACGCGCACTTTCTCGGAGTACTTCTCGCCGAACAGCGCCATGGCGCCCGTCTGGAGAGCTTCATCGAGATCAAGAATCTCGGTGGTGACGGGCGTGTTCTTGAGGATCTCTGCGTTGACGAGACGCTCGACTTCCTCACGCTCGGCCTCGTCGACAGTAGTGTAATGGGTAATGTCGAAGCGGAGGCGGTCCGGCGCGACGACGCTGCCCGACTGCTTCACGTGAGTACCGAGCGTCTTGCGGAGCGCAGCATGCATCAAGTGCGTCGCCGTGTGGTTCCGCATCGTGGAGCTGCGCAGCTCAGCGCTGACATGGCAGGCGACTTTCTGCCCGACCTCAAGGGGCATGGTCGTCGTGACAGCATGCACCGATAGTCCGCGAACGGGTGCTTGCACGTCGCTGACGCGCGCCGCGACTTCGCCGCCTGCAAGAAGGACGCCCTGGTCTCCGACCTGTCCGCCAGCCTCGGCATAGAAGGACGTCCGGTCGAGCACCAGCTCAGCCCTGGTGTCGGCAGCGACCTGACCGACCGGCTGTTGGTCGACAAGCAGAGCAACGATTGTCGACTTCGCGGTTTCGAGATTTCCGTACCCCTCGAATTGAGTGGGGTGTGTTTCCCTCAGTTCCGTGTAGATCGGAGCGACGGTGGTCTGGTTGCCGCCCTTCCAACTCGCGCGGGCGCGGGCTCGCTGCGCACCCATCTCTTTTTCGAAACCGGCACGATCGATGGTCAGGTTGCGCTCGCGCGCCATCTCCTGCTGCTCGTCGAGCGAGAGTCCGAATGTGTCATACAGCTTGAAAACGGCCGATCCCGGCAGCATACCGTTGCCGATCTTTCTGGTTTCCGTCTCGAACACCTTTTCGGCCAATGCGAAGCTGTGGTGGTAGCGCGTCTCCTCTTCCTTGACGATGTGCGCGACGCGCTGCACCGAATCCATCATTTCGGGATAGCCGGCCTTCATGTGCTCGGCGACGAAGCCGGTCAACTCGTAGAGAAATGGCGAATCGTGGCCCGCGAGACGGGCGTGACGAAGTGCGCGGCGAATGATCTTGCGCAGCACATAGCCGCGCCCTTCGTTGGCGGGCAGAACGTCGTCGTGAATGAGAAACGCGGCGGCGCGGCTGTGGTCCGCGATGATACGAAGCGTCGTGTCGTGCTTGGCGTTTTCGCCGAAAGCAATGCCGCCGATAATCTCGGCAGCGCGGTCGATGATCGGGCGAATCAGATCTGCATCAAAGTTGCTGAGCTTGCCCTGCAGGACGGCGGCCGTGCGTTCGAGCCCCATTCCGGTGTCGATCGACGGCTGCGGCAGTGGCGTGAGCTTGCCCGCGGGGTCGCGGTCAAACTGCATGAAGACGAGGTTCCAGATCTCGACAAAGCGGTTTGTATCCGCCGGGAAGGGCTCGTCGGTTTCGTCGGGCTCGAGCGCGTCAGGCCCGAAGTCGTAGAAGATTTCCGAGCACGGGCCACACGGGCCGGTGTCACCCATCTGCCAGAAATTGTTCTTTGCATCGCAGCGGAAGATACGATCGGGTGCAATATCGGTCGTCTTCTTCCACAGTTCCTCTGCCTCGTCATCGTCCTCGAAGATAGTGGCGTAGAGGCGCTCCTTCGGCAGCCCGTAGACCTTCGTGACAAGTTCCCAGGCATAAGCGATAGCATCCTGCTTGAAATAATCGCCGAAGGAAAAGTTACCTAGCATCTCGAAGAACGTGTGGTGGCGCCGTGTGTAACCGACATTCTCGAGATCGTTGTGCTTGCCGCCCGCGCGGACGCACTTTTGGGAAGTGGTCGCGCGGGAGTATTCGCGCTTCTCTGCGCCGAGAAAGACGTCTTTGAACTGATTCATCCCGGCGTTGGTGAAGAGCAACGTCGGGTCGTTCGCGGGGACGAGCGACGAGCTTGACACGATGCGATGACCGTTGCCTTCGAAGAAACTCAGAAACTTTCTTCTGACGTCGTCGCCTGTCAAATTTGGGTCCTGGGTGAGCGCAAGTGACCCTGCCTGGCACGGCTCGGTAGGGGGGTCAGGTCTATCTCAGGCGAGTCGCGCGCCTCAGGTCTCCCAATTCTCGTCGCCTGGGTCATCGGCGAATCCGGCCAACCATTCGCTATCGGAAGAGATTTCGCGCAACGCATCCACGATTCTATCACCGGCGAATCCGGCCCTCGAGAGCCCTCGATAGAGCCTCGCGATGACTTTCGGATCTTCGATCTTGCGCTCACGATACTCCTTTCCCAGCTTCTTCCGAAGGTGGGCGTGAATGAGCTCCATTTCATCACTGCCCCCATAGGCTTCACCGACCGCGGCCTCCGCGACAGAGGGGTCGACGCCGCGACGTTGGAGTTCGCGGACAACACGCTTTGGCCCGAGTGCTTCGCATTCTTTGCGAAAACGGGAATAGGATTCGGCAACTCGGGAATCATCGAGATAGCCGACCGACGCGAGGCGCTCGAGGACTTCGTTGACGTCCTGGATTCGGGCAGCCCGGCGTTCGAGCCGGGCGCGGAGCTCGCTCGCCGTGAGAGCCCGCCGTGAGAGAGCTTTGACAGCGTATTCGAAGAGGGCTTCAGCCGCCAGGAGTCGCTTCACGGACGACGCCCTCCGTCAGTCGACACGCTGCTGCACGCACTACCCGGAGATATCGGTTCCCGAAGCTTCCGTAATCGATTGCTAGCCTGCATTTCTCACCACGTGGTGAGGCGAAGTGCGTGAGAGGGCCGTCAGGACCAGGCGCAAGCCGGGCGGAGGAAAAAGGCGCGAGCCGCTTGGCGCGCGCAGGTGTACTTGAACAGTACATCGAGCACGGCAAGCAAGCGCAACGAAGTCATGGCGGTCGTATCGCGTGCTCCGGCCGTCATGTGGTGAGAAATGCAGGCTAGTGAGGAAGTCCTCAGACCGACAAGCAGGAGAACTGATCGGCGCGTCAACTTGACTCGAATGTGAAGCTTGGCAGCGAAGAAAAAAACTGGCTTCCACTACTTCCATCTTTTCAGACAGGTCGAACGGAACGCGCAGGGCGACATGCGCCATCCCGCTCTCAGCATACAGGAGGGGTGACGGGCTTCAACCCAATGTATCGCTGAGCTTCTCGTGCAATTGATTTCCCTCCAGGAGTACAGGTGGATACTCCGCGGCTGCGCGGGCGATCGAGTCGGGGTCTTTGAAGCCGTGCCCGGTGACCAGGCACACGATGGCGTCGCCGCGGCGCACCCGGTCTTTCTCCACTGCGCGGCGCAAACCGGCTAAGGCGGCGGCGCCGGCGGGCTCGCAATAGATTCCCTCCTCGGCCAGCATGGCTCGTTGTGCTTCGTGAACTTCCTCGTCT
Source organism: Bryobacterales bacterium (assembly GCA_965204095.1). GTDB lineage: Bacteria > Acidobacteriota > Terriglobia > Bryobacterales > UBA6623 > JAPPLB01. The sequence continues at coordinate 1,719,731 of OZ241991.1, forward strand.
TCAACACCGAAGGCGCTGCCGCCGTTGTCGCGAAGAGCTTTGAGCGCGAGTCCGGCATCCACGTCGAAGGGCACCGCGAGTCCGCTGATCTTCGTAGTGCTTTGGACTATTCGGATCTCATCCACGCCTCGTTCGAACGCTTCGACGACCGTCGGGCAGCCTCTCGGCTGTACGACATGCACTTCGGGCTTCGGACCGGACACGCCGTCGAAACCTCTACAGACCGCTGTGAACAGCCCACCTCCGCCCACGGGAACGAATACGTGATCCAGCCTGCCTCCACACTGCCTGCTCAACTCGAAAGAAATCGACTGCACCCCGGTCATTCCCCCCGGACAGTAGCGAAACGCCGATATGACCAATGCCAGGTTGCGCTCATGGCAGAGCCTCTCCAGGGTTTGTAATACGGAGTCCGTTACACCCGGCAACGAGATAAACCCCGCCACCTGAAAGACGTGGGCGCCGTGGGAGCGCATCTGTTCGAGCTTGCCGATGGGGGTTTCGGAGCCGACCACGATCGAGCAAGCGATTTCGTAGCGGGCGCAGTAGGAGGCCAACGACGATCCCGTGTTGCCTGACGAAGTCGCCACGCAAGCCTTCACACCGAGATCAAGAAGCCGCGTGATCTCCGCCGCGATGAAGCGGTCCTTGTACGAGCCGGTCGGGTTACAGTTCTCGAGCTTGAAATAGAGGTTCTCGAGCCCGAGCTTGGGGCCGATAGCGATGCTCGGGACAAGTGGTGTGTTGCCCTCCCCCAAAGTCGCTAATCGCGCCATTCTCAATCCAACGCGTAAAGGGGCCGGCGCACGTGCTTGTAGTCGAACCTGGCCGGGTTTACGGCCGTAAGACCGCCGGTGTCCACCTCGATGATGCGCTCCGCGATCGGCCCGTAAGCGGCGCGATAGGCGATCGCCGCCTTCACGACAAGAATCTTCTGCCGCTCCGGATATACCCCGCAACTTGTCAACTGATGCAAGCTGAACGGGGGCAACCGCAACGTCGTCAGCACAAGCAGATTCTGCAGGTCCCTTGTCGAGCCTTCGACTTCGACGACCGCCGTCAAGCCTTGATCGTAGTAGCGGGCCCCACCGTGGCGGATTTCCGTTTCGATAAACTTGCCGTCGTGCAAACACCTGACCTTGCCGCGGATCAGGACGGACTCACCGTGAAGCTCGTCGGTCTTGCCGCCGACCGGCGCCTCGAATGTCCCGCCGACACCGGCTTTCGCCGCTGCCTGAACCGCCTCGTGGTCGGCAATCACCTCAGCCCACCCTTGCGCTTTCTGCCGCAACAGTTCGCTCAAGATGAACGTTCCGTCGGCCGCCGAACCACCACCGACATTGTCGCCCAACTCGACCAGCACGACCGGAAACGCATCGCACGAAACAGCCCGCCGAACGGCCTCGGGGGCGTCGGGCGCGTCGAGCACCAACTGCTCGCGAATGTCCCAAAGCATGCCGGCAAGGCGCTTTGCTTCCGAATGCGCCAGCTCCTCATCGCCGTCCGTCACGACCACGACACTCGGTCCCATGGCCGATACGTCCGCGTACTGATAACCGCAACATACGCTCGCCGATAGGATTCTCGGGTCTTGTTCGAGGTTCCGCGTCTCTTCGGTAATCGGCGCCAACGGCGGCAGGCTCGTGTTTTGAAAGCAGATGTTGTAGAACAACGCCGGCTTCTCGATCGCCTGTACCGGACGAACTTCGCCTCGGACGGTTCGAGCCATGATCTCGGCTGCTTTCCGGCCGCGCTCGCGCTGATCGACGTGAGGATTCGTTTTGTAGATCGTCAGCGCATCGCAGTGCGCGATCAACTCGGGCGTCACGTTGGCGTGAAAGTCGTGCGTGACAACCAGGGGCAAGCCGTTGGGCAGGGCGGCTCTGACACGCCGTACGATCTCCGCATCGCCTTCGGGATGGCTCTCGCAATACATGGCTCCGTGCAAGGCAAGCAACATCCCGTCGAGCGGCGGCGCGGAACGGATTCTCGCGACGAGTTCCCCGGTGAGCGTCTCGAAAGCCTCCGAGGCGACCGGACCCGACGGCGTCGCAACCGCGAACAGAGTCGGGTGGAGATCGAAGCCGTAGCCGGCCGCGCCCTCGATGCATCCTCCGACTTCGTGCTCGCTCTCGCGCCAGGCCGCTACAATGTCAGCGTCGCGCGTCAAGTTGTTGCGCTCGAAATCGGCGACCTTCGTTATTGCCGTACTGAACGAATTCGATTCGTGTTGAATGCCGCCGATCGCAATGAGCGGCTTTTTGTCAGATCGAGTCATGAGAAGAAGTGATCCATCTTACCCCAGCAAGATCGCTGGAGAATCCAGCATGAAAAGCAGTCCGACCACCCGCCGGGATTTCGTGCAGGCCGCGGCCGCCGGCCTTGGAATACTGCATTCCGCTCCGTTGGCGGCGCGTGGTTCGGAACCGGTGCTCGTCTCCGTCGAAAAGATCTGGGACCGCGCAGAATACAACTCCTTCACGGACCTGGTTCGTTTCCAGGATCGGTGGTACTGCACGTTCCGCGAAGGAGTGAGCCACGCGGGAGATATCGGCGTGGTGCGCGTGTTGGTATCCGACGACGCCGAAAAATGGCAATCAACAGGTTTGGTCGAAGAATCGGGTATCGACCTTCGCGACCCCAAGCTCTCCGTTATGCCCGATGGCCGCCTCATGTTGGTGATGGGCGGCTGTGTTTATGAAAACGGCCGGTACTTGACGCGCTCTCCCCGCGTGTCATTCTCTTCGGACGGTGCCGTGTGGTCTGCTCCCAGGAAAGTGCTCGCCGAAGATCATTGGCTGTGGCGCATCACCTGGCACAAGGGCCGCGGGTACTGCCTCTCGAAGCTCAACGAGGGACGGCGCCCGCGTCGCGGCTTTCTCTACACGACGACAGACGGCATCGAATGGGACTACATCACGGAGTTCATGGTGGAAGGCGTCAGCGAGACGACTCTTCGCTTCATGCCCGGCGATGAAATGATTGCGCTGGTGCGTCCTGGCTGGATCGGCCACAGCTTTCCGCCGTACAAGCATTGGAATTTTCACAAGATGGAACACCAGATCGGCGGGCCGAACTTCATCCGCCTGCCCGATGGGTCACTGTGGGCCTCGGGACGCCGCTACAACGAGGACGGCACCCGACACACCGTCCTCGCGCGGATGACCCGCGAGAGATACGAGCCCGTACTCACGCTTCCCAGCGGCGGCGACACCAGCTACCCCGGAATGGTCTGGCACAACGACATGCTCTGGATGAGCTACTACTCTTCACATGAGGACAAGACCAGCATCTACCTCGCGAAGATTCGCTTCCAATAGGAACGCATGAAAATCAGCGCCATCGAAACGCAACCCCTCTCCATCGCCGTCACTCCCAATCTGAGCATCGTCAGCTCGCTCGGCGCTCATCGCATCTCGCGGTACGTCGTCGTCATCGTTCGTGATGATGAAGGTCATGCCGGCTACGGCGAAGCGACCGTCATGCCGATGTGGAGCGGAGAGACACAGGAAGGGGCGCTGGCAGCGATAGACAACGTTCTCGCTCCGGCCGTGATCGGATGCGACGCACGGGAAATCACTGCCGCCGCCGAAGCGATGGACAAGGCGCTCATCGACAACCCGTTCGCCAAAGCGGCCATCGAGATGGCGTTGCTGGACCTCGTCGGCAAGGCGCTCGGCGTCCCGGTCACGACATTGCTCGGGGGAGCGAGACGGCCTGAAGCGATCCCGTTGAAGTTCTCGATCGGCGCATTCAGCCCGACCCATGCAGCCAACGTGGCTCAGTTGATGGCCGACCGGGGCTTTCGCGCCGTGAAGGTGAAAGTGGGGCTTGACGTCAAGACGGACATCGAACGGGTCGCAGCCATCCGAGCGGCCATGGGTGACCACTTCCCCATCGGCGCCGACGCCAATGGCGGCTGGAACGAGCGGCAGACGGTGGAAGCGCTGCCGCACTTGGAGAGGCTCGGTGTCAACGTGCTCGAACAACCCCTGCCTCGGGGCGAGTTCCGCGCCACCGCCCGAATCCGTCAGCGCACGTCGATTCCGATCATGCTCGACGAAGGCGTCTTTACAGCGCGGCACGCGCTAGAGGCCGTCCGCACCGAGGCTTGCGACGTGATCAGTATCTACCCCGGTAAGAACGGCGGAATTCTGCGGTCGATGCAAATCGCCCAGATTGCGGAGGCGGCCGGACTGGAATGCGTGATCGGCAGCAACCTCGAATGGGACTTGGGAACGGCCGCCATGCTGCACACCGCCTGCGCCATCCCGAACTTGTCGGCCGCCGTCAACCATGACATCATCGGGCCCATTTACCATGAGCGCTCGATCGCGACGACGCCCATTCGCTATCAAGACGGTTGTGCTTGCTTGCCAAAAGGCCACGGCCTCGGCACGGAGGTCGAGGTCTAGCCTGCATTTCTCACCACGTGGCGAGGCGAAGTGGGTGAGAGGGCTGTCAGGACGAGGCGCGAGCCGCTTGGCGCGCGCAGGCGTACTTGAACCGTACGTCGAGCACGGCAAGCAAGCGCAACGAAGTCATGGCGGTCGTATCCCTCGCTTCGACCGTCGGGTGGTGAGAAATGCAGGCTAGCCTTTCGCGTAGAGGATGGGCAGAGCTTACCGACTGCCCAAGCCCATTTTGTAACTTTCTCGGTTACGTTCGTTCCCTCGGCCGCGTGATACCCCTTCTGACTTTTATCATCAATCAATTTCTTGCGCCGTAGTAAACAGCCGCGAGTGGAACGATTCCCATTCAACGCCTGACAACCCATATCGCGTAAACAAAGATCGAGATATTTCGGAAATACGGACGGACAACCAGGAATCGGCGGAAGACCTACCGTTGCCGGCAGGACTGTTGAAAACCCGTTACGGCTTTGGGATGGCGGACCAGCAGAAAGGCCGTCTAAGCCTGGTGGTTGCGGGCGTTTTCAAGGAGGCGGCGGGCGCGGGAGGGGTTGTAGACGCCGCAGGGACAGAAGCGAGCCAGGGTGGCAACGGCCTGGTCCGTAGTGCGGCGGCCCTCGCGGACCATGTCGAGCATCTTGCGAGCCAAGTTGAAGGACACCATGCCGTGGCCGCACATCGTGGATAACTCCAGAATCTGGCTGTTGGGCAAGTGGTCGTGAGGATCGGCGAAGCCCAGCGAGTACTCGACGCTGTGACGGTTCAATCCACAGGACCGGCCCAGACTCTTGGCGCCGTCGACGGAAGTGCTGACATTGACCGAGAGGCCGAGGTCCTCATGAACCAGGTCATTGAGGCAAGCTTCGGCTTTCTCGCGACTGTTGAACACGGCGGCCACCGTGCCGGACTTGCTGAGCGCATCGATCACGCTCTCATAGTCGGCATCGAGCGCGCGGTTCCAGTGAACCGTGGGTTTCAGGCTCTTCGACGGTTTGTAGCTGCCAATCTGAGAGTTGCCCATATTGGCGGGCTTGTGCGATGCGCAGATGCGCAGAAAGGTCTTGAGCTTTTCAACGGCCCCTTCGTCGTTCTTCCCTTTGCAAGGGATCGCGAAGATGATGTAGTCGTCACGGAAACTCTCGGCATCACCGTACCGATGCAGCGTATTTGTCACTCGTTCCCTCGCTGGCCGCGGCGTTGGTCACGCGTCCGAGACCCATGTTGGTCTTGGCCCGTTCACGGCTAAAACCGAGCTCCTCAAGCAACGGCGCCAATTGGTTGTCGTTGCCCTTTTCGTCGCAGCGCGTGGAAACGCCGACCGCGACAACGGTATCGATCTGCTTCGAAACCTCCGTCACCGTATCGAGCACGACGGGGACCTGGTCAATGCGTGTCTTGATCTCGACGATGGCCGACAGGATCTTTTCGTCGAGCAAATCTTGGTTGAGGTCTCCGGTCGTCTTGTCGCTCATCAGATGGCTGATCGGGTTCTTTTGCTCGAACTGCACTCCGAGCTTTGCGAGCGCCCGGGTCATGGTCTGGATGTGATGAAAACGAACACCAACGCCGGGACGGCCGAACTCGATGACATAGCCAACCTCGCCGATCCCAACGCGGTGCGCTACGTCGTTCGTCTTGACCTCTTCAGTGCCTCGGCCATGGATGCCGGTGGACTTGTGCTCGACCAAAGGATCACTGAACACACGACGAGCGATACGGGGCCACTCGAGGTCATTCATCACGAACGCCGACGTGGGACAGACATCCGGCTCCGGCTCGAACCGAAATCGGAAGATCCTGGCCAGCTTGCGAATCCCGCGCACCATCGTCGGATTCAGGTGCTCGCCGCTCATCCGGAAGCACGTTCCACATTCGACGCATTGGTCCTGATCGATCGTTGCACGATTAATTCGCAGATCGACGAAAATCGCTCCCATGGGGCAGACCGGAATGCAGTTGGCGCACGCTACGCACTTTTTGGGATCGATCAGCAAAGCCCTGACTCCTCAGTACTTTGGGCTCAGTCTACCACGATGGCTGGAATCTCAAGGAACGACGTAGCTGTTTGCTCGCCAACACGGGAAGCTTCATCGTCTCGCCTGCAACGCCTTGCAGGGCTGCCGGCGCGGAATATGCGAGCGGAAGCCTCCAGCCGGACACGCTGCCGATACCACACTGCATGTATTACTGCCTCACGGCTGGAGCATGCGATTTTCAGGCTTGAGCCTGCTTTTCTCACCACGTGGTGAGGCGAAGTGCGTGAGAGGGCCGGCAGGACTAGGCGCGAGCCGCTTGGCGCGCGCAGGCGTACTTGAACAGTACGTTGAGCACGGCAAGCAAGCGCAACGAAGTCCTGGCGGTCGTATCGCGTGCTTCGACCGTCGGGTGGTGAGAAATGCAGGTTAGGTGGTTTGTGGATGATGTAAACGCAGTCTCAGGGTAACGCGAGCGATTGTTTCGGTCACCTGGCGAAGGGCTTCTTGCATCACAGGCACCTCACCAAAGGACCCCCAGGCAAATCGTCCCCGCCGCTATGAGAAAACCACCGGCCCAGAGCGTGGGCCGCAGGTACCAAACCGGTCCGCCAGGGCCTGCGCTGAACGGGAATTTCGGCCTGACACCGAGTTGCTCTCTGGTAGACGCAAGCCAAGTCCCCTCGGCCGCAGCCAAACGCGGACCGGCGCCGACCGTTGTATCGCCCCCTCGAAACACCAATCCGCTCACATCCTCCCGTGACGCCCAGCCGTACACCAAACTGAACACAATCATCGTTCCAGCAGTAACCAAGATACCCCACGGATAGGCCCACCATGTGTTGGTCCACCAAAGCGGCAGCGGCCAGTCGAATCTGTCGCCGAGCAAAGAACTCGCGCCGTATAGCATCCCCACTACGAGACCCGGCAAGCCGGAACCACGATGCACCCGTGTGAGGGCACCCATCACGGTCACGGTAAACAGCGGAATCACCGCTACCGCGCTCAGCCGCAAATAGAACGCAATCATTCCCGATTGCACGAACGGAACATACCCGAATGACAAGGCGATGATCGCCGGCGTGGCCCAGCGCGAGGCTTGCAAATAGTGGGCATCATCGCCGTCACGCACGATGAAGCGTGCATAGATGTCCCGCGTGAAGACCGCGGCGACCGACGAACCGATGGAATCATAGGTAGAAACGCCACCGGCCAAGACGCCACCAACCACAACGCCGATCAGACCCGGCGTCAGGTAGTCCTGAACCAGCAGCGGAAAGACTCGATCGACCGCTTCAACCTCGGGATAGATCGCACGGCCTATAACCCCCAGCGTGATGTTGAACCACATCACGACGGCTGTTACCACGCTGGCAGCGGAGGCGGCCATCTTCATGTCCCATTCCGAACGAGAGGCCAGCATGCGCATTGCTTGGGAATGGTTTACTACACAGTATGCAGTGAGAATCGCGATCCATCCGAAGATGACGAGCACCGGCGGCACTCCCGGTTCGCTCCGCCCACCGACGTGCATCATGGACTCCGCAAGATCGGGGTCGATGGCCTGGAATCGCTCTGCGAGGCCGCTCCAACCCCCGACGACATTCCATAAGGTCAACCACAAAACGAGTGATGCGATGAACATCATCACCGACTGCAAGGCGTCCGTTATCGCTACGGACTTCAGGCCACCACTAGCCGTGTACACAGCCGCGGCAGTTGCAATCGCCACGACTAGCCACCAGGCACTGTCACCCCATCCGGTCAGAATCGAAAACATCAGGTACAGCGAAAACGCGATGTTGCCAAGGACGTTCGTGCGGTTCTGAATCTGGATCAGAGCGCTCAGAACGTGTACGGATGGCCCGAAGCGATACTCGAGATATTCGGCGTTGGTGTACATGCCGCTGCGATAGAGAGGCAGGAAGACACCATACGAAACGATAAACCACCCGATGGGTAGGCCAAGCCACCAAGTGGTGAGGTTGGAGATACCGAACGTGTAGGCGCCTCCCACGACTGCGACATAATCACCGCTATCGACGGCGGTGGCGAACATCGAAAGCCCGACAATCCACCAAGGCAGCCCACGCGCTGCCAGAAACCAGTCCGAAGCTGTCCTGGTGCCGCGAGAGATGACGAGCCCGTAACCGACGATGGCCCCGTTCATCACCACAACAATCAGCCAATCAAGATCTGTCATCTGGGGAGTGAACAATCAGGAAGCGGTTTGCGGGAGGCTGAGCCCGGCGCCGGTCAGCCCTTTATCGAGCTGAAGCACCACAGAAAAAGGTGCGGTTACCCACCTGCTTCCGTCGCGGCTTTTGTTCTGGTCAACTCTTCCAGATGCCGACGAGCCGCTGTCAGATGATGCTCAACAATCGCGTCCAACGGTCCGACTTCGGGACGGGCATCGATCAGGTCGTAATGACCATGGTCATCTCGCCCTCGAACCAGCACTGCCGGCTGACGATGCGTGATCTGCACTTGCTCCACGGAAGGTCGGATGTAGCGTGGTGCGAATCCAATCCGCTTGCCGTCTGAATGATTCGCGTTCGATCCATGGATGATATTGACATGGTGCAGTGACATCTCCCCTGGATTGAGCACAAGATCTGTGACATCCTCTTCTTTCACTTCGACCTGAATCTCCTGACCTCGGCTCAACAAGTTATCCTCGGCCCAGGTTTCCTTGTGCGGATGTACCGGCTCTTTGTGCGAACCGGGCACGACGCGCATGCAACCGTTCTCGGGAGTGCTCTCTGTCAGCGCAACCCAGGAGGTCGTTACATCCATCGAGTTCAGGCCCCAATAAGTTCCGTCTTGGTGAAACGAAATAAATCCCGGATCGTGCGGCTGCTTGGGGAAGATCGAAGATGCCCAGCAAACGATGTCAGGCCCAAGGATGTCTTCTACGGCATCAAGGACTCGTGGGTGATGAATCAGGTCCCAAGACCAGGGAAGGTGCATATGTGTGAGCGAAAGGTCTGTCGCTTTCGGCCTGCCGCCGAGAGCCGCTTCCAGCTCTTCGTATGAGGAGCGATAGTGCCGCACTTCGTTGTCGGAAAGAACCGCTATCGGTGAAAGGTAACCTTCTTCCCGATACCTCTCAACTTGTTCCTGCGTTAAGATTTTCGGCACGTTTCCATCTCTCAGGAAAGACATCTGCCGACCAAGCCGTGGCGAAGCGGCTCGACCTGTCCCACCGTAAGCATGATGGACCGAGTCGTCTCGATCCATTCGTAATCGCTGCGGAATCCGTTCTTGAACACCGTAATCCCCGACCCTACAGGCGTTGGGCGCGGATCCGCCAACAGCTTATCGGTGCCGGCTCGAGAGTGATAGAAAGCGCGCCCGTAACGCAATTCCACTCCACACGACCACCTGGTAGCCGATAAACCGTTTGACCGAGCACTTACCCGTTATCGTCCCAGAGTGCCCGATCGATTTCCGAGACTACCGAACCCATGATCGGCCCTGCATGGTAGAACGGTATTCATGTACTTGTCGCCGTGTTCTCAAGTACATAAGCGCTAAGTTCGTCTTGTAGCTCGATCGCTGTAGATGGTACCATCGACATCCCCGCTTGATCAATGTTTTACCGTCCCCGGATGCTTTTTCTCGGTGTGGTTCTTGTCTTGGGGTGTGGGAGATTACAAGCCAATGAAAGGCAAACACCGGGTGCAGTCCCTACTCATGGAGCCTTCTCTGGTCTGGATAGTTTGCTCCGAGGCAACAGTATTGTGTAAGAGGCTGCTGCTGTCTTGTGGCGTAGCTTGGTTTTCGACAGCGGTGCTATTCGGTCAAGGACTCAACACGACCCAGAAGAAGAGCAACTGGGAGGAGATCGAATTCGCCTTCAACAGCGCGGTCTTGACCGACGGCTATCCCAGCTTGCTGCGCTTGGCGGAGCTGCTGAAACAGCACCCCGACTATCAGGTCAAGCTTGCGGGTCACGCGGACCATATCGACTCCGAGAGCTACAACACGTCGCTAAGAGGTACTCCACTTCATCCAACCCGATCAGGGGATCGCGATTGTTTTGATCAGTAAAGCGAATGTTGATCTGGTCTTCATGGCGCGTGCAGCTCTCAGGGCGCCAACCCGACAACCGGCTTCACTAAAACCGCAGAATGAACACTAAACTTAAAGGGTCTGGAACCGTGGACCTTGTCATGTCCGTTCTTCAGCCCGGTACGGTCGCTCCCGATTTCAGCCTCCCAGATGCACAGGGCCACGCCATTCGCTGTCCAATTTGCGATCCGTAGGGTTACTATGGCTCACGTTTTTCAAGGTTTCCTGTCCTACCTGCCAGTCGAGCCTCCATTTCATAGATCGGTTGGCGAGAAAGCTCACCGACACCGCCCGCGTGTGGACAATCTCCCAAGACCGCCCGGTCATACCAAACACCTCAACAAAGAATTCGAGATACGGCTACCACAACTCTTCGACCCTGAAGAGACAGGCTTTCCGGTTTCAGAAGCCTATGGCATCGATACGGTACCGGCGACTTTTCTGATCGACGAGAACAAACGGATCATGCACGTCTCAGTTGCGTGGGACCGGGCCGAGTTCGCGACAATGGCCTCCGCACTGGTCTCAGTTGCCGGCCTGTCCAAACTGAAACTCTTCGAGCCCGTTGAATACGTCGACGACTTCCCGACAGGTTGCGCTGGCAAGAACTAGCCTTCCCCCATCCCGATGCTCCCGGAGACACCCCGTCACGATCCGCTAGACATTCCCGTAAGCCCCGTCCGGCGACGCCTATTGGCCGTGGGCCAGGCAACCGCCTTCGCCTTCCTGACTGTCGTGCTGTGGTTTCTCATGATCTGGCTTCTGCGCGGTCAAACATGGGTCGAAAACGAACTGATTCTTTCCGTGGTCTCGCTCTCGCTCGCAGTCGTTGTCGCACACACCGTCTTCGTGCTTTTCAATCCATCAGTCTCCTGGACCGCAATTGGCCTCTCTTGCTCACCGCGCGGCTTGGTCGAACTCACCGCCGGAATACTGGGCGGTGCGGCGATTGCGCTCGCCGTTGTCGGTGCTCTGTGGACTCTGGGTTGGATCGTCGTGGGCCAAGGCTCAGCCCCGACAACTGGCGAGGAAGAAGTGATCTGGGTCCCAGGATGGCTCAATGCCTGTATCGTCCTGTTTCTCGGCGCCTCCTCGGAAGAGCTGCTCTTTCGTGGGTTCGGACTGCAACAACTCATCCGTGCGACGAACTCTTGGTTCGCCATTATCGGAACGTCCATGATTTTTGGGATTCTCCACGCGGGCAACCCGGGTGCATCCGAGGTCGGCTTGGTAAATACAGCGCTTTTCGGTTGTCTGTTCGGCTTCCTGCTGGTTCGCAGCCGCTCTCTCATGACCCCCATCGGTGTTCATTTCGGATGGAACTTTACTCTGGTTGCCACCGGCGTCAGCCTCAGTGGCCTTAGAATCAAGTTGGTGGACGTCACACTCACGCCCGCCGGCCCCGCTCTGTGGAGCGGCGGCCCTTACGGACCAGAGGCGAGCTTGTTAACCAGCCTGACGATTCCTATCGTGATCGGGATCGTGCTCTGTTGGCCACTGAAACGCAATACGGAGCCAAGACTATGGGACTGAGCAGCAGCGTCGATCGAAAGCGCCTTGCGCGCGCGTTGTCCGTTGTACTCATCGCGGTCTGCTTCTTACAGACTTCCGCGACGCGCGCCGGGGCCAAGATCAGCGCGACCGAGCGGGCCAACATCATTCGCGACATGATGTCCGAGCAGGGAACGGCGAAGGTCCTCATCCCATGCTCCAAAAAGGCGCTCGACATCCAGGCCGATGGTTCCCACGACGAAGACGAGTGGAGCGAGGCGCTCGACAAGTTTGGGCCAGCGGCTCGCATCGGTGAACTGGTAGAGATTACCAAGGTCGAATTCAAGGGACCGCGTTTGATCATTGAACTCAACCATGGCATCAAAGGCGGTCGCAAGTGGTGGCACCGTGTTCAGATCGCCGGAGCACACACTCGCGGCACAACGCTCGGTTCTACAGCGCGAGTCTACGCGCCCGGCGGCACGAAAATCGCGCTGGTCTATGACAAGAAAATTCCTTCCATGCAAGCGGATGATTTACGAGCCCAGCTCAAGCCCGTGCTCGATTTCGAACAACGCTCTGCAACGGAGCTGTATATCGAAAAACTCCCTGAAGAGTTTCAAATCGCGATCAAGGAGAAGACCGTCATTGAAGGTATGGACCGCGAGATGGTTCTCCTGGCCAAAAACCGCCCTGATCGGAAAGTTCGTGATGTCAAGGACGGTGTCGAGACCGAAGATTGGATATACGGCGTACCACCAGGGGAAGTAACTTTCGTGACGCTCCAGGACGGCAGAGTGATTCGAGTGAAAGAAACCTACGCCAACATCGGTGGGCAAGTGAAACGCAACGAGGACCCGAACGAAGAAAAAAACAACTAAGAAGGAAGCACATTTGAATGGCTGTGAAAGTCGGAATCAACGGGTTTGGAAGAATCGGAAGAAACATTTTTCGTTCCGCGATTGGTCGGTCGGATATTGATATCGTCGCTGTCAATGACATCACTGACAACAACACGCTTGCGCACCTGCTTAAGCACGACTCGGTCCTCGGCAATCTTTCCCAGGTTGTAAAGGCCACCGAGGATGGTATTCAAGTCGCTGATCACTTCGTGAAAGTTTTTGCCGAGCGCGACCCTGCTCACATCCCGTGGGAATCTGTCGGTGCCGAGATTGTGGTCGAATCGACAGGTCTCTTCACGAAACGTGAGGACGCGTCGAAACACCTCCGTGACAGCGTCAGGAAAGTGGTCATCTCCGCACCCGCGAAGGGCGAGGACATAACCCTCGTTCTTGGTGTGAACGACCACAAGTACAACCCGGCAAAGCACAACGTTATCTCGAACGCCTCCTGTACAACGAACTGTTTGGCGCCGGTCGCCAAGGTACTGCATGAACACTTTGGCATCAGCAAAGCGACGATGACGACGATCCACAGCTATACGAATGATCAGCGCACATTAGACCTGCCGCACAGTGATCTGCGCCGCGCCCGAGCGGCCGCATTGAACATGATCCCGACCAAGACTGGCGCAGCGGCCGCAATCGGACTGGTGATGCCGGAACTCAAAGGAAAGTGCGACGGTTTTGCCTTGCGTGTCCCGACGCCGAACGTCTCGGTTGTCGACCTCGTCGCCGTCCTTGATAAGCCCGCCAGCCAAGAAGAGATCAACGCCAGGTTCAAGGAGGCAGCCGACGGCTCACTCGAAGGTATCCTCGGTTACACCGAAGAGCCCCTTGTTTCCAGCGACTTCATGCAGGACCCGCGTTCGTCGATCGTGGACGCCTCGATGACACGCGTCATGGACGGCAATCTCGTGAAGGTTCTCGCCTGGTACGACAACGAATGGGGCTACTCGAACCGCATCGTTGATCTGGTCTGCAGACTGGGTGGCAATGGTGCTGCCTGAGTCGAGCCAGTAGCAGCGCAGCATACCGCGCTCTTTCCCCCAGACACTCCCAACCCCTCGATGTCCTATCGCACCATCCGTGACCTCGACCTCCGGGGCAATCGTGTCTTGCTGCGAGTAGACTTCAATGTCCCCCTCGACGCGAGCGGCATGACCATTACCAGCGATGCACGAATCCGAGCCGCTCTGCCGACGATGCGAGCGTTGATTGACGAGGGCGCAACGCTCATTCTTGCATCTCATCTAGGGCGTCCCCAAGGCAAGCCCAACCCGAAGATGAGTCTCAAGCCTATCGCGAAGCGGCTTGGCGAACTGCTCGCTAAAGACGTCGTGATGGCGTCCGACTGCATCGGCGGTGAAGTTGTGCGGCAGGTTCAATCACTCGCGCCCGGTGACGTTCTCCTGCTTGAAAACCTGCGTTTCCACGTCGGCGAAGAGAAGAACGATCCTGAATTCGCCCGCGCGCTGGCCAGCCTTTGCGATATCTACGTCAACGATGCTTTCGGAGCCGCGCATCGCGCCCATGCGTCCACCGAAGGCATCGTCGAACACGTCTCGGAAGCGGCCGCCGGCCTGCTGATGGAAAGAGAAATCAAGTATCTTTCAATGGCGCTGCGCGAACCAGCTCGCCCTTATATCTCGATTATCGGCGGGGCGAAGATCTCAGGCAAAATTGACGTCATTCACAACCTGCTCGCAATCTCCGACCGTGTTCTGATCGGCGGGGCAATGACGTACACATTCTTGAAGTCCCGGGGCGTGTCCGTCGGCGACTCTCTCGTCGAGGATGAAAAGCTCGAGCTGGCCGCCGAGTTGTTGGCCGCCGCCGGCGATCGTCTACTGCTTCCTCAAGACCATGTTGTCGCGCCCGACCTCGCCTCCGACGCTCTAATCCGAACCGTCGACGGTGTCGGTCAACCCATCCACGACGGATGGAAGGCGCTCGATATCGGGCCGAAAACGATAGCCGCCTACCGACATGAGATCGCTGCAGGCAACATGATCGTCTGGAACGGACCAATGGGCGCGTTCGAGATCGAACCGTTCGCGCACGGAACGATAGAAGTTGCGAAGGCTGTCGCCGCCTCGGAGGCAACATCGATTATCGGAGGCGGTGATTCCGAAAAAGCCTTACAGATCGCGGGGGTCGCCGACAGAATCACCCACATCTCCAGCGGCGGAGGCGCAGCGCTCGAGTTCCTTGCCGGAAAGACGCTGCCCGGTATAGAAGCGCTCGAAGCATCGGCGCGAAGTACGCAGCGTTCATGAATCTATGGAACCGTCGTCTGAGCTTAAAAAACTCCCCAGAGCGACAACCTGCCAAGTTCTTCGGAGATCTTGACACGTTGCCCTGTTCATGAACTCCACTCCACATCGTCAGTCCTGTTCCGGGCTGGACAGGCGGATTACCGGTTTCCGGCCACTCAACCCGTTCCTTAGCCCGTTCTCGGTAGAGAACTACCTCTCGCTCAAACGGAGTCTGGTCGGATCTTCCACAATCCGATCCTGAATCCACACCTCGTCAAACTCCGAATGATTTTTTGCGCGACGTGTTCGTGTTTCTTGCAGGTAATAACTTTGATGTCGTAAGCGCGCTCAATCGATCTATGCAGAACTTTCCTTCGGCGGCCAATTTGTTCTCAGTTTTAAAGGTTTGATGCGGTACTTCAGCATGCACCAGAGCGCCCGAAAGGCGTCCTTCATCCCGATTTTCTTGCCTTCGGCGTAGGTGCGGCCGTGATAGGCTATGCCCACTTCGTAGACCCGCGCCCCCGCCTTGGCCAACTTGCAAGTCACCTCCGGGTCAAAGCCGAAGCGGTCTTCCTCCAGTGGAATCGCCTGAATCAACTCCCGGCGGAAGACCTTGTAGCACGTTTCCACGTCGGTGAGGTTCAGGTTCGTCATCATGTTCGACAGCAGCGTAAGGAATTGATTACCCACCGAATGCCAAAAGTAGAGGACGCGGTGTTCCCGGGTCTTGATGAACCGTGAACCATAAACAGCATCGGCAAGATGACGTTCGAGAGGCCCCAACAGCTTCGTGTAGTCCTCGGGATCGTACTCGAGATCCGCATCTTGAACAATCACATACTGACCGCGAGCCACCGCAAAGCCCGTTCGGAGAGCGTAACCTTTTCCCCTGTTGCGATCATGATGCAACACGGTAAGGTTCGAGTGTTCGTTGAGACATTTGGCAAGTACTTCACGCGTACCGTCAGTAGAAAAATCATCGACGACGATCAGTTCCTTGTCGACCGGAATGTTGTTGATCCGCCGCAGGATTACCGCGACGGTGTTCCGCTCGTTGAAAACAGGGATGACAACCGACAGCTTCACCGAATGTGTATGTGCATACCCGCAGAGCCTTCGCCGACGGTGCACACGCGCTCAACCCATCCACGAAGATTTCTCTAGAAGATAGCTCTCGACAAATTATGTAAGTCTTAACAGGAACTCCGTCCGAGCGTCAACAAGAACTTCCCACCTCTCCACCGCTCAACGGCTCGAAGTTGAAGTCAGGACTCAGTCGGTGATAACCTGCGGAAACCGGTTAGGAGCATGAGATGACCCCTCAAACACGCGCTATTGTCCTTTTGCTTGCTTTCGCGGCATTTCTTACCGCAGACCATCACGAAAAGGACTTCACGCCCATATTCGACGGCAAGTCTCTAAGCGGCTGGAAACTCATCGGCAAAACCGGCGACGGGTACCTCGTCGAAGATGGCAAGATTGTATGCCCGCCCAAAGGCGGCGGCAACTTGTTCCACGAGAAGAAATACTCCGACTTTGTTCTACGCTTCGAGTTCAAGCTCGAAGACGGCTCCAACAATGGTCTCGCCATCCGCTCACCGATGCAAAAGAGCAGCTTGGCCTACGACGGCATGGAGTTGCAAATCATCGACAACACCAGTGAGCGTTACAGAGACATCAAACCCTGGCAGAAACACGGCTCGCTCTACCACGTCTTCCCGGCGAAGACCGGCTATCTGAAGCCCACCGGTGAATGGAATCAGGAAGAGGTGTCTGTCAAAGGACGACAGGTCAAAGTCGTGCTCAATGGACACATTATCCTCGACGTCAACCTAGACGGCGTGAAAGACCCCGAGATCATTGCCAAGCACCCCGGATTGAAGCGCAGGTCAGGCCACGTCGGGTTCCTGGGGCACAATGAGCCCATCGAGTTCCGTAACATCCGCATCAAGGAACTGTAAAGGCGGTGCCTGTCAGCTCTATAACTCCCGCCTGCCGTCCATCGCCTCCATCATGGTTGCCTCATCGACGAACTCGAGTTCCGCCCCCACGGGAATGCCCATCCCGAGACGGCTCACACGCACGTGCAGAGGCTTGAGCAATCGTGCCAGATAAGACGCTGTCGCCTGTCCTTCCGTCGTGGGGCTCGTCGCGATGATCACCTCCTCGGCCTCCATCTGCCCGAGGCGCTCCAGAAGATTTTTCAGTTTCAAGTCTTCCGGGGCGATGTTCTTGAGGGGCGCTAGAACGCCGTGGAGTACATGGTAAAGCCCGTTGTACTGCCGGGTCCGTTCTACGATCGAGATGTTAGCCGGCTGCTCGACAACGCAGATGGTTTTATGGGAACGGTTCGGATCACTACAGAACGGGCATAGCACCCCTTCGGCAATGTTGTTGCAGTGCTCGCAAAGCTGAATCGCACTGCGCATGTCGAGAATCGCATGTGCAAGTCGATCCGCTTCATTCTTCGGAGCGCCCAGCAGATGGAAGGCCATGCGCTGTGCCGATTTTGCGCCAACACCCGGCAGCCGTTTGAGCTCGTCAACGAGCCGGGACATCGGCGCGGCCAGATCACTCATGGCGAAGCCCTACAACATCCCGGGAGGGAGCCCCAAGCCACCGAGCATGCCGCCCATCTTGCCCTGTGCTTCATCGTCCACGCGTTTTGCCGCCTCGTTGACCGCTCCCCGCACCATGTCTTGCAGCATTTCGCGATCTTCCACTGCGTCCTCTTCGATTTGGATCGACAGTACGTTCTTGTGGCCGTCCATCTTGACCGTAACCATGCCACCGCCCGTTGAGGCTTCCACGCGAATCTCTGCGATCTGCTGCTGAAGCTGCTCCTGCATCTTCTGGGCTTGCTGCATCATCTTCTGCATGTTGCCCGGGATTCTCACTGTGAGTACCTCCTCAAGTTTCTGACTTCCCGGATCTGCCCTGTGAAAGCCTTCCGGATCATCTGCACTGCGGGATCAGCCAAGGCTCGTTTTTCAGCGTCACCCGCGCCGGAGTCTTCCGTATTACCGCCAGACCCAATGGCTACCGCTGAGCTTACGGAAACAATCTGACGAGATTCTGTTTCATCTAAATCGTCACCCAGTCTAACACGCACCCTGCTTCCGACAACCTTCGCGACAACCGTCTCCAGCGCTTCCACACCGAGTTCGAGGGTCGTCCGATAGTCAGCCGACGAACGTATCAAGAAGTTGTCACCCTCCAGTCTGACCGTGCCGTGTTCGACGGCATCCGCGAGGTGTTCGCTTTTGTCGCTGCGTAAGGTGGCCAGCACCCGGGACCACAGGTCACCGTCTGTGGACGAGACTTTCTTCCTCGATTCGGCCCCACTAAACTGCTCCGGATGTGGCTCGGCGACCGCGGGAGTCGGTTCCGCCGCCATGGGCTCGCGCACAGACTCCGCCTTGGCCGCGGAAAGCGCAACGCTGCTTGTGCTCACCGAGCCCTTTCTGGAGCCCTCGCTTTCGACTCCGCCCAAACGGGCCAGCACTTCCTCGATCGGTTGCAGATGCCCAGCGTACAGCAGCTTGAGCAGTCCCACTTCCAGCCGGAAACGCGGCTGCGCCGCCGCTTGCAGATCGCGATACAACTCGAGCAGCAGTTGCACGTAGCGCATCAGATCCTCTTGGCTGAACGCCGCCGTGTGAGCGCCGAGACTTTTGCGTTCGTCCGGGCCGACGCTCACCAGCCGCGTATCAGCGCCGGCAACCTTCTGTACAAGCAGATTCCGAAAGTAGCGCACGAGTTCACCGCAGAAGTGCTGCACGTTGCGGCCTTCACTCAAGACCTGATCGGCGGTCGCAAGCAACGCCGAAGCATCGTTGCCGAGCAGCGCCGACACAATGCTGTCGGTGACTTCACTAGGGATCACTCCCAGTAGACCGCGCACGGGCTTGGTTTCCAGCCGATTGCCGAAGCACGCGGTCGCCTGATCCAAGGTCGAAAGCGCATCGCGGATGCTGCCGTCGCCGGCCAGAGCGATCGAAACCAGGGCATCATCGTCCGCCTCGATACCTTCTTGTCCGCAGATCCACTTCATGTGCTCGACAACCGGCTCGAACGCCACGGCTCGAAACGGAAAGCCCTGGCAGCGCGAAACGATCGTCGCCGGGATCTCATGCGGCTCCGTCGTGCAAAGAATGAAGACCACCCATTCCGGTGGTTCTTCCAACGTTTTTAGCAGTGCGTTGAAGGCGTCTGTCGTAATCTGGTGTGCCTCGTCGATGATGAAGACCTTGTAGCGGTCCCGCACCGGGCGGTAGCGCACGTTCTCGCGCAACTCGCGGATGTCGTCAATACGCCGGTTCGACGCGGCGTCGATCTCCACCAGATCCATCGAGTTTCCGGCGGCGATCTCCCGGCAACTTGTGCACGCAAGACACGGTTCCGGGCCGGATCCCTTCTCGCAGTTCAAAGCTTTGGCGAGAATACGCGCCATCGTCGTCTTCCCGGTGCCGCGTTGGCCCGAGAAGATGTAGCCATGCCCCACACGTTCCTGTGTGAGGGCGTTGGTCAGAGTCCGCTTGACGTGGTCTTGGTTGACGACGTCGGCAAATCTTTGCGGGCGGTATTTTCTCGCAATGACCTGGTACATGACGCGCCCGGAGTCGAGCGGGGAAACAGGCCGTACATCACCGCCCGGAACTCCCGTTTGACAATTTCAAGGAGGGCGTTGTTGGTCTGTGGGCTCCGGGGAATCCGCGGCACGCGGCAGAGGCCGCTACCGTTGCTTCCTTCCGGACCTGGCGGAGTTCACAGCATCCCGCTGCACAGAGCCCGGAGCCCGATTACACATCCTAACACGCACTTTTGAATCGCATTTAATGTCCTGAATTCGTGCCCGATCCGGTTCGGACCTCGTCAAAACCACCTGGGAATCGATAGTCTCAGGAGCGAAGAGCGCATGCAAGTGTCGATAACACACAAGCGGTAGTTGTACAAGATTGCTCAGAACGTCTCACTACTTGCGAATCGGGCGCTCTCAAAAAGTCGTTGCTGGCAAAACTCGTTGTTATACTGCCTTCCGGCCTTCCCGGCCACAGATGCTCGTTCTGAAACGACATTGGGTTCGCCTGCTCTTTCGTATCCATCAAATGAAGCTTTTGGCGGGCTCCCCAGGGGCGTTTTTTCGAGGCTACTCAGCCCATCTCGAGCCCGGCGGCAAGGCCTACGAGCGTCACCTGAAGCAGGAGATCGAAGAGTATCGTCGAGTCCACGGCGGGAGTGGCGAAGCCACCAAAGAACCGAACATCCCCCTCATCGAACCGGCCCCCGCCTCTTGGCTCGATATGCAAGGCCGTGCCGCAACGCGCATCCGTACCGCCACCGGCGATGACATGTACGGACACGTCCTCTCTCGTCTACGCGCACGCGAAGGCGTCCGCATGCTCTCGCTGGGCTCCGGCCCCGGCGGGTTGGAATTACAGTTTGCCAGGCAAGTTCAGTCCGCAAAGATCGTCTGTATCGACCTCAACGCCAGCTTGCTCGAAAAGGGGTGCGCACAAGCCGCTTCGGAAGGCTTGGCCGTTGAGTTCCGCCAAGGTGATCTCAACACGATCCTATTGCCGCCGGAAAAGTTCGACCTTGTTTTCTGCCACGCCTCGCTGCATCATCTTTTGGAACTGGAACACATCTTCCAACAGATCAAGCGAACGCTCAAGCCCCGCGGCGAGTTGATCGTAATCGACGTCATCACACGGCACGGCTATCGTATGTGGCCCGAAACCCGCAAAGTGATCGACAAGATCTGGAAAACCCTGCCGGCTGCTTACCGCGTCAACCACACTTCCTATCACGTCAAGATGATCGACGAGAAAATTGTCGACGCTGACAGCCGGCGATCCAACATGGAGTGCATTCGCTCCGAAGACATCCTGCCGCTTCTTGAGGCCGGATTCGAAACCTCCGCATACGTCCCGTACTACAGCCTCTGCCGCCGCCTCTTCGACACGATGTACGGTCCCAATTACGATCTTGACCGAGCGCTCGACCGAGCCATTCTTGATTGGCTTTGGGCGCTCGACTGCTACTACCTAGGCACGGGCGTCCTCAGGCCCGAGACCTTCTTCGGCATTTATCGCCCAAAACGCTGATCTCAATGCCGATTGCTCTTCCAATCGGGAAGACTCGTACCGAAGAGTTGGTCGGAAACGTAAGTCATCCGAAGGCGTCGCCACGGCTGGTTCGTCTTCGGTAACACTTTGCCGCGTTGCCGACACGCCGAGGCCTGACAGACCCGGCGCTAACTCGAACCGCCGGGGCTGGTCACCGCGTTTTATCGGGAAGACTCACTGAAGTGCCTGTAGAGCATGTAGATGCCCAATGCAATGAGACTGACAGGCCAGTAAGGCAAGAGACTAGGGATCCGCCAGTATCCGAGAGACTGTAAGAGGAATGTGAACCCCAACACGATCAATGCGATGCCGACGGCTGGCAACCGAGAGCCCGCATGGGCCAGAGACAACAAACCAGAAAACTCATCAACGGGCTCTCCGCGCTGCAATGCCTTCGCAGTCCTCGACGCCTCGATCGGCATATAGATAAAGAACATCAACGCGAACATGATGAGTAGGGGATCAAGTTCCCCCGAAACGCCGGAGCCGATCAACGTCATCACGCCGCCGAACACAACCACGTGGAATACCGCTTTCGCATAGTGGCCGTTGTAGACGGCGCCCACACCGGGAATGAGCCCCAATACGAACGCCAGGAAGGGAGACGGGGCTTCGGCGCTTGTTTCCGAAGCCTTGAACCTGGCTCGATCCTTGACGCTGGAAGAAACTTTAGGTGGAGATGATTTTAGCCCTTCATCGGTATGTGACGCCGCTTCCGGCCCTACGCCGGGTTCCCTCTCAGCCAGGCAATCTTCGCAGTGAACAACTCCGTCGTTGTCACGAATACATCCCGCGCAGAGAGCCTTGCCGCAAGACCGGCAAAAAGCCGTTGCTTCCGTATCCGGATGGGTCGCGCAGGTCATCGCCGCTTCTGTCGTGCTCATCAAGGGGACATTGGCGTCGAATCGTCGGATGGAGCCGTCTCTTGCTTGTCCAGGCCCACAGCGTTCTGTTTCTGCTCCGGGAACGTTCTGCGATAGGCAGCAACCCCTCGCTGCCAAACTTGATCCAATCCGACCGAGGCCGATCGCATCCGGGCAACGGGTGCCGCATCTTGCCAGCGATCAAGAGTTTGCTGTCCGGACCACGTCAGAATTGAAAACGACACAATTGCCAGCGCCACGCTCATGGCGAAACGCGGCTCGAACAACGGTTGCAGAAGCGGGCGCACCCAACTCCTCGATCCAACACCTGCCGCCACCAAGCCGCCGGCTGGTGGCTCCGCGTGCACCGTCGAATCCAGGATGTTGGCTACCAGTCCTTCAGGAAGCTCCACTGTCGGTGTTTGGCGCAAGAACCCCAATGCCAGGTCCATGTCTTCCCTCAGGGCCGAGCAATGGGGGCAATCGGCGAAGTGATCCTCGACCCACCGCTGCTCAGCGATGCTCAGTGAACCATCAACATAGTCACCCAGCAGGTTTTCGACTCGACGGCAGTTCACGGCCGCACCCCCATGACCCGAAGGTGTTTAGCCAGGTCACGGCGTCCTCGGTTGATTCGTGATTTCACGGTTCCCTGAGGGATGTCCAGCACGCTGGCAATCTCCTGATATTCCATCTGCTGCAGGTCGCGCAAGATCACGGCCTCCCGCAACTCCGGCGTCATGCGGTCAAGAGCCGCGCGCAGTTTCTCTGAGGCCTCGCGCCGGGCTAGCATGTGGTCTGCACGTCCGCCGACTTCTGAGGTTTCCTCAACACCGGAAATTTGATCTTCCAGCGGCTCCAGAACTTGGTCTTTGCGGGATCTGCGGTAATGATCAATCAGCAGGTTGCGCGTCAATCGCAGCAACCAAGTCCGAAATGCAGCAGCCCCGGGCTGATAGCTGCCGAGCCCGCGATAAACCCGCAAAAAGACTTCCTGAGTCAAGTCCCGCGCATCTTCCGAGTGCCCGGTGAATCGATAGCAGGTGGCATACACGACACGGGTATGAACCCGGACCAGGGCTTCCCAAGCGCTGCCGTCCCCATGCAGGCATCGCCGGACGAGGTTCGCATCCCGCTCAGCCGCTTCTCTAGCGATCTGCTCACTATAGCCACCCTCCTGTCGCGACCCCATCCATGGGGTTGACCAAGGGTGGATAGCTGCTTCAGATGCCATATCGGATCGTTGCACCGTCCCCTAATCAGAGTAAACGACGACTGAACCCAGAAGTTCATTGTTTTTGCGACTGCCTCGAGTGTCTGCCTCACATCAATGGCCCTTCACGACTCTCAACTCATTCCAGCTCGACAAGGTAAAATTTCGCAGCTCATTGGACCACCGCGGAAGACAAGAGCCGTTTAGAATAGAGGCGGTGGTTTCGTTAAGCGCAGGCCCATCACGAATGCACCACATCGCCCTTCTCTCGATGTGGTGCGCCTTATCCATGGGCTTTTCACAAGCGCAAACAAATCCTGAATCGGTCCGCTTCTTCGAGGAGAAAGTTCGCCCTCTGCTAACGGCGAAGTGTCTCACCTGCCACAACGAACAAGCCAAGATGAGCGGGCTTTCTCTGGAGTCGCGTGAGAGCGCCATGCTAGGAGGCAGCCGGGGCTCCGCAGTGATCCCCGGGCAACCAGAGGAGAGTCTCCTCGTCCAGGCCATTAACCGGGGGGGTGTCCTGAAAATGCCACCCACTGGACCTCTCGAAAGTCACGAAGTCAGTGTCTTGAAGTCATGGGTCCGGGCGGGAGCCCCATGGGGCATTGCCCCTGGCAAGAATGTTGAGCGTGCCGGTCCGTCACATTGGTCTTTCCAGCCTGTGAGTCGACTAGATCCTCCTGCGGTGGAAGATCATCATTGGATACGGAATCCGATCGATCGGTTTGTGCTCGCGCGCTTGGAAGCCAAACAGATCCGCCCCTCACCGCAAGCCTCCCCACGAACTCTCATCCGACGAGTCAGCCTCGATCTCATCGGCCTGCCACCAACTCCTGAAGAGATCGCAGCGTTCCTCGCAGACAAGGCTCCGGGAGCTTACGAGCGCCTCGTGGACCGCCTTCTTGATTCCCCCCATTACGGCGAGCGCTGGGGACGTCATTGGCTCGATATTGCCCGTTACGCCGACTCGAACGGCTACTCGATCGACGGTAACCGCTCGATTTGGCGGTACCGTGACTGGGTCATCAACGCACTCAACGACAATATGCCGTTCGACCGGTTTGTCATCGAGCAGCTTGCCGGCGACTTGCTACCGAATCCAACTACAGACCAACTCATCGCGACCGGCTTCCACCGCAACACGATGATTAACGAGGAAGGCGGTATTGATTTTGAACAGTACCGTGTCGAGGCAGTCGTCGATCGCGTCAGCACAACCGGGGCGGCTTTCTTGGGACTGACCATCGGCTGTGCCCGCTGCCACGACCACAAGTTCGACCCGATCTCGCAGAAAGATTTTTATCAACTCTACGCCTTCTTCAACAGCATCGACGAGCTGAGCGGTGAAATGTCCGTCAAAGACGGCAACAAGCGCACGATAGACCCGATACTCGAGTTTGGCGAACCGGCGGACTTTGCGGGACGGGAAGCAGCGCGGCGCCAGATCTCGGTCTTGCAGGATGAACTCGAAGATTACGAGACCGAAGTTAAGAAGAAACTCGCCGAATGGGAACGAAAGCTGTCCGAGAAAGAGCGCGCGGAATTCTTGCCCCACATCCAGGAGATTCTTGCAACCCCGCCCGCACAGCGGATATCACATCAGAAGGGTGTGCTCGAGCGCTTTTTCGTCTCGCAGGACCCGGCTTGGCAGGCCCGTCAAGATGGGCTCCGGGCACTGCGCTCCGCCGAACCGAAACTCGAGTCCACTCTCATCATGCGTGAGCTGGCGCAACCACGCCAAGCTTTCATACATGTGGCGGGTGATTTCACGCAGCGAGGCGAATCGGTTGATCCCGCCACCCCAGCCGTTTTGCCGTCGCTTCCCGAGACAGCGAAGCCGAATCGTCTTGATCTGGCTCGTTGGCTGATGTCACCTGAGAACCCGCTTACGTCGCGGGTGACGGTGAATCGAATTTGGCAGCGATATTTCGGTCTCGGACTCGTCGAAACAGAGAACGACTTCGGCTCGCAGGGCACTCTGCCAAGCCACCCGCAATTGCTGGACTGGCTGGCTTCCGAGCTGATCCACCGGGATTGGGACCTCAAGCAGATGCACCGTTTGATCGTCACCTCGGCTACCTACCGACAGTCGTCGGCCGCGCGGCCGGAGCTCTCTGAAATTGATCCGGACAATCGGCTCCTCGCCCGGCAGAACCGGCTGCGTTTGGAAGCAGAGTTGATCCGGGATGCCGCATTGACTGCATCCGGCCTCCTCACGTCAGAGATCGGGGGCGTCAGTGTCTTTCCGCCTCAGCCGGAGGGTTTCGGGCAGTTTACTCAGGTCGATCGCGAGTGGAAGACCGCCGAGGGGCGCGACCGCTACCGCCGGGGCATGTACACTTTCTTCCGGCGTTCCGCTGCTTATCCGGGCCTCGCCATGTTCGACGTTCCCAACGCACAGGCGACCAATACAAGACGCAACCGCTCGAACACACCCCTGCAGGCGTTGACCTTGCTTAACGATCAGACGCAGACCGAGTTCTCCCGGGCCCTTGCGAAAGCAATCCTGAATCAGGGAGGCGTAACGCGTTCCGACCGTATCCGTTACGTTTTCGAACGTTGTTTGACCCGCCTGCCGGAGCCGCGAGAGGAGGATCGCTTGAGATCGTTCCTGGCCCGAATGGTCGATGACTTCCGCACTCACCCCGAAGCGATCCAAGACGTAATCGGCGAAGACCCGGAGGACGGTGACAAGCCTCTCCTGGCGGCGTGGACGGCCGCCTCCCGCGTGTTGCTGAATCTTGACGAATTCGTAACGAGACAATGATGCCACCCGACGATCCGACCTACTCTGCCCTCAAGCGCACGACCCGGCGACACTTCTTCGAGCAATGCGGCATCGGACTCGGCAAGACGGCGTTGACCTCTCTCATCGTCGGCGATTCGTTGTTCGGTTCGCCTGCGAATGGACCTCTTCTCAATAAACGCCACTTCCCTGCAAAGGCGAAGAATGTCATTTACCTTTTCATGGCTGGCGCTCCCAGCCAATTTGAGCTGTGGGAGCACAAGCCCGACTTGCAGAAGTTGAACGGCCAGCCTATTCCCAAGTCGCTGATGGAAGGCAAACGCTTCGCCTTCATGGAAAGTTTTACGAAGGAACCACCGAAGCTGCTCGCAACGAAGCGGAAGTTCAAACGCTACGGTCAGTCGGGCAAGCTGGTGTCTGAGTGCTTCCCGCACACGGCCCAGGTTGTCGACGATCTCGCGTTCGTTCGATCCATCCACACCGAGAACTTCAACCACGCGCCAGCCAAGATCATGATGAATACTGGTACGCCGATCTTCGGGCGGCCGAGCATGGGATCCTGGGTCAGCTATGGCATCGGCAGCGAGTCGAAGGAGCTTCCTGGATTCGTGGTGTTGCAGTCCGGCCCACGGGGACCTCGCGGAGGCGCACTCAATTGGGCAAGTGGATTCCTGCCGACAGCGCATCAGGGCGTTCCATTCCTGAGCGGCGGCGATCCGATTCTCAATATGTCAAACCCCCCGGGTTTCGACGACGTGCGTCAAGAGACCACGATCGACACGATTCTCGACCTCAATGGCATGCAGCTTGAGCGCCTGGGCGACCCGGAAATATCGACCAGGATTGCCGCCTATGAGATGGCCCACCGCATGCAGACGAGCGGTCCGGAATTGATCGACTTTTCCACCGAGTCCAAGTCAACACTCGCGATGTACGGCGCTGAACCGGGAGCCAAGTCGTTTGCGAACAACTGTATCTTGGCGCGGCGCTTGGTGGAGCGGGGTGTTCGCTTTGTCCAGCTCTATCACTCAAGCTGGGACCACCACGGTGGCCGCCTCGAGAACCTCGAAAACAGCCTGGACGAAGTCTGCCTGGACGTCGACCAGGCTATCGCGGCGCTCATACGCGACCTCAAGATGCGCGGCCTTCTGGAAGAAACGCTCGTCGTTTGGGGCGGTGAATTCGGCCGAACCCCGATGGGCGAAGAGCGCGAAACAATCGGCCGCAATCACCACATTGACGCCTTTACCATGTGGTTCGCCGGCGGCGGTATCAAACCCGGTCAGACAATCGGCGAAACCGACGAGATCGGCTTTTCTGCGGTCAAGAACCCGGTTCACGTCCACGACATCCAGGCCACAATCCTTCATCTGCTCGGAATCGACCACACCAAGCTGACCTTCAAGTTCCGTGGGCGCGATTTCCGACTGACGGACGTCGGAGGTCATGTCATCAACAAGATACTGGCTTAGTGTTGATCAGTGCGTTGTAATATGGCGCGCCGTACCGGGTCGCTGCGCGGCCTCATGGCGGGTGACTGAGTGAACAAAGGCGTATTCGGCAGGCGCCGTCAAGTCGGCCGTATGTAGTGAGATAGGATCAAGGATCTCCGCCCAAGCATGCGCTGTCCTTTCTGTGAACAAACGTCCGACAAGGTCGTCGACTCCCGTGAAAGCAAGGAGGGAGATGTCATCCGCCGGCGTCGCGAGTGTCTGCATTGCGATAGGCGGTTTACTACCTACGAGCGTATCGACGAAGTCCCCTACATGGTGGTCAAGAAAGACGGCCGCCGTGAAAAGTTCGACCGCCAGAAGGTCCTCAACGGACTCTTGCGTGCATGCGAGAAACGTCCCGTCAGCATGAGCAATCTGGAAGAGCTGGTCAACGAGGCGGAATCGATGGTTGTCGAGGCACCAGAGCGTGAGTGCGCCACCGTGGCCATCGGGGAATGCCTGATGGAACGTTTGCGCACAATCGACCAAGTTGCCTATGTCCGCTTCGCATCCGTGTACCGCGATTTTCAAGACGAAGAAGAGTTCCTCAAAGAGGTCACCGCCCTGATCAAGCAGAAGAAATTGAATTGAAAGCGCTTTTGCTTCAGTTGGCCGTCAGGGCCGCACATTGCGGATTTTCTATTGCAAATAAGACGTCTTTCACTGATACTGTTCTTGAAAGGCCGTAGACCCGCTGGATCTACGGAGTTAATTCTCGCCTTCCCCACCACATGTTCGACCCGGCCCTTTCAGACGTTTTGCTCTGCTTGGCATCCCGTTGCCAAGTTGGGTGGGATCAAGGCTCCTGCTCGTGACCGTGAAAACAGCCATTGGGGTCTGGACGCGCTTATTCGGCCTTAGGTGGAGCATGACCTCGTCTCAGTGCAGGAAAGTCTTTCCTGACAAGTCGATATGAGATCCGAGGATTCGTCTGTGGATCAGTTCGAGGAACAACAGCTCATTCCCGAGTCCCGCGAGAGACTCAAGGTCGAGGTCGAAGACAACGGCGACTTCATTGACGGCCAGGGGCGAGGCCTGAATGCCGGTGAGCTGGAACCAGCCACGGAAGAAGCCCTGTACACCGACGATCCGGTTCGAGTTTATCTGCGTGAGATGGGCTCCGTTCCCTTACTGACCCGACAGGGCGAAGTGGACTTGGCGCGCCGCATGGAGCGTGGCAAGACGCAGATGTTTCGAGCCATTTCACGCTCTCCACTCGTGCTGGCCGAGATTATGGCCCTTTACGATCGGATCAAGCGTGGCGACACCGACCTGGAAGCTGTCGTCGTTATTCCACGTACTGACGAAACAGAAGACGAGCGTGCAGAGAAGCGCATCGAAGCCAAGCGGAAGTTCACCCGTGTGGTGAGGGCTTACAAGCGGGTCGAGACTATCGACCAAAAGATCCAGCGAACTCCAAAGCGAAACGTCCATGTCGTCCGACAACTCCAGTGGAAACGCAAGAGGCTCCTGGTTAAGCTCTCGAGGACAATTCAGCAAGTGCCTTTCTCGCAGGCTTACTGGGACAAGTTCAGCGACGAGTTGGAGAAAGCCCAATCGAATCTCGCTCCGCTCTATTCCGAACTGGATCGGCTCAAGACCAAGTCAGCGAGGAAAACCAGTTCCGTTGCGGCGGCCCAACGGGAAATTCGACGTGAGATTCGCAAGGCCGAGGCGGCCTACAGGTTGACGCTCAAAGAGGTCCGGCAGACGACGCGGCGCATCTATAGCGGCTTCTGCGAGTCGGAGAGGGCCAAGAAAGAGCTCGTGGAAGCGAACCTCCGCTTGGTCGTGTCCGTAGCGAAGAAGTACGTCAACCGCGGACTCCACCTGCTCGACTTGATTCAGGAAGGCAATCTCGGGCTGATGCGGGCTGCCGAGAAGTTTGAATACCGCCGCGGCTACAAGTTCTCCACCTACGCCACTTGGTGGATTCGCCAAGCCATTACCAGAGCCATCGCCGATCAATCGCGTACGATCCGCATTCCCGTTCATATGAACGAGAGCATGAACAAGTTTCTTCGAGCCTCACGCGAGTTGGAGAAGGAACTCGGTCGCATGCCCACCAACGACGAAATCGGGGGCAGCATGGAAATCTCGGCGGAGAAAGTCCAGAAGCTCAAGACGATTTCACGAGACCCGGTTTCGCTGGAGACTCCTGTCGGCCGAGACGGTGAATCAGCACTCGGTGACCTGTTGGAAGACCGCTGGGTCGGTTCCCCCGTAGACACTGTCATCGAATCGAATGTCCAGGACGAGACGGCCGACGTGCTCAAGACCCTTTCTCCCAAAGAAGAAAAGGTGATCCGCATGCGATTTGGTATCGGATGCGATCGAGAACACACTCTGGAAGAGATTGGTCAGGAGTTTGCCGTCACACGGGAACGTATCCGGCAAATCGAAGCCAAGGCGCTCCGTGCTCTGAGGGGCCCGGATCGCGCCCGCCGGCTGCGCGCTCTGATGGCCGCCAAGCACTAGTCACGTTGTCACCACGCAGCGGAGCACAAGGCAGCCGTCAGGTCGAATCGCGAGTTGCTTGGTGGGCATTTGGACACTAAGCTCGCCATCGCTTCCTCGGAGCCAGTCTCTCTTGTTGCCTCCCCTTTCGGTTGTCATTCCCGCCTACAACGAACAGCAGCGCCTGCCTGCCTCCTTGCGGAAGGTGGCTGGTTTTCTTGGTGCGCACGTCGACGGTCCCTGCGAGATCCTGGTTGTGAACGACGGTTCGACCGACGGAACTTTCGAGGCCGCGCGACAGGCCGGAGCCGGCATGGAAAACGACCAACTGCAAGTGACCGTGCTTGACAACGGCGCCAATCGCGGTAAGGGCTACTCGGTTCGTCACGGCGTCTCCGAGAGCTGCCGTGGATGGGTGCTGGTTACCGACGCCGACCTTTCCGCGCCCATCGACGAGTGCTTGAAGCTTTTTGCAGCCGTAGAAGAACAAGGTTGTGACATTGCGATCGGCTCACGAGCCGTCGATCGCTCACTTATCGTTGTCCGCCAATCCCTGTTCCGTGAAACGATGGGCCGCGTCTTCAACGTCGCCGTGCGCCTCGGAGCCGGCCTCACCTTCAAGGACACTCAGTGCGGCTTCAAGCTCTTTTCCGGCAAGTCCGCGCAGGATATCTTTTCCCGGCAGCTTCTGGAAGGTTTCGGCTTCGACGTGGAAGTGCTCTATCTAGCGAAAAAACTCGGCTACCGGGCAGTCGAGGTGCCCGTTCGCTGGGACGATTGCCAAGGAACCAAGGTCAGTGTATTTTCTGGCGCCGACGCTTTCGTGGATATCCTCCGCGTCCGCAAGAACGACTGGACCGGCAAGTACAAAAAATAGCGGAGCCGGTATACTTGCCGCTGTGGCGTCGTCTCCCATGCCCCCAAAGAAGTCTTACAGGGTCCGAGTCTACAGCACGATGAACAGCTTCATCAGGCCTTTTTGCGCTGCGATTCTCCAGTCTGCATGTCTCACCACGTGGCGAGACGAAGTGCGTGAGAGGGCCGTCAGGACGAGGCGCGCGCCGCTGGGAGCCAGCAGCTCGGCCTTTAAGGTTTTCACGAAACACGAGTCACGAAACACGACCTTTTATCGCGTGCTTCGGCCGTCGGGTGGTGAAACATGCAGGCTAGGTCCGGATGGTGCCTCAGCGGTACACTTTGTCGCGGCTGCCGACCTTCACCACCAGGACACGCAAAGCGTCGTCCTGAATTTCGCAAATCACGCGGCAATTCCCCACCCGATATCGCCACAACTCACCCAGTGGACCGGTCAGCGCCTTACCCAGGATACGTGGGTCTTCCAGTACCGCAACCCGTTCGTTCATGTAATCGACAATGCGTCGAGCTATCTGCTTGTGGAGCTTGCGAAGTTGGTTCCGGGAGGTTGCGGTGTACTCAATCGTCCAAGTCAAGGGCATCCCTTACTTCGGCGGAGGAGTATACTTTCTCCTTGCCTTGACGAAGGCGCTCCAAAACATCCGCGGCAAGGTAGTAGTCCTCCATATCCTCAAGGCCACGCTCGATCAGTTCACGCAGGTAGAAAGCCTTGCTGCGCCCGGTCTGCGAAGCCAGAAAATCAAGCCGTTGCTCGGTTTCAGGAGCAAGTCGAATCGAAGTCGCCATGCCGGCGGCCCTCCGGAATCTTCTGAATATAGGTATTCATCGTATCGTCCCTGGCCGTCGGGGTGGTTGATCGAGGACCATCAGACGGCGTAGCCGTCAATCGGGCTCCCCCTTTGACCGGACGTACTGAATTGCTTCACGTTGACTCGTGATCGATCAAGAGCTTCGTCGAAAAGCCTGGTACGGCCCTCTTGGCGGGCCACCCCTTTGCAGTAGCCGACAATACAGATAGAACATCACGGCAACCGGTAAGAGCAGCCAAGCGGCGAGCGGGGCCTTGGTGAAGAGCCAATCCAGAGCAAAGATCACGGGCAATCCCAGTACAATGAACCCGACGAGGACCGCAACGAATCCCGCGGCAAGGACTGCGACCCAAGACACGGGAGAGCGCCACAGACAGGTAATGGCCTCACGCCATGACTCGGCGGCGGTCGCCCACCGAAAGTAAATCAGTGGCAATAAGCTGAAGATCACGGCAAACAGGATGGCCGGCTGGACATCGCGGAAAGCGAACAGAAAAAACAAGAAAACCGCAATCAAATGACCCGCTATTGCGACTGGAGTCAGCACGCGCTCGACGCCGCCGCGAGCGAGGGCCGACCACCTGTTCCAGAGACGACCAAGCCTGTTTCTCGAGTTTCGGGATTCTGAATGTTCGGCAGACGAGCCGGTATGACGGCTTCTCTGTCTCTCCCAGTCCGCCCTGAGTTTTCTCTTTCTCTCCCGGTACGCTCTGAGCTTGTCGGCGGGGTCCGCAGACGAGCCGGTACTACGATTCTTTGCACGGCTTCTCTGTCTCTCTGTTCCGGTTTGCTCTGTTCCGGATGCGCCGGCATGAAGCTCCAGCGCCTTGAGAGCCTGCTCCCTTGTCATGGCGTGTCAAGGCATGTCAGCTCACTCCACGCGCTTTGAAACCGGAAAGCCAAGCACTCGGCTTCAGGTCCTTCCCGGCCGGCTTCAGCAGACTCTCCATGGCCCTCTGGCAGTGCTTCACGGTGCTATGGGGTTCCCTCAGGATGGCCTGAGGTAGACAGGTGTCGAAGTTCACCAGGCTTGCTGCCTGCTGTCGGGCACCCCCACGCCAAGCAATCGCGAACCTGCACAACCACATCGAGCCGGGTTTGTCCACCTCCGCGATAGACGCCCCGGGTTGGAGACACGTCCTGATAGTCGCGGCCTACCGCGATTCGCACGTGCCGTTCGTCGGAGACCCTCTTGTTGGCCGGGTCGAAGCCGACCCAGCCGAGTTCCGGCAGCAGGCATTCGACCCAGGCATGAGTGGCGTTTTGCTGCGCCTCCTCGCCATCTGGGCCGATGATGTGCAGGTAGCCCGAGACATAGCGGGCGGGGATTCCCCAGGATCGTGCAATCGCGATCATGACGTGGGCGTAGTCCTGACAGACTCCCCTGCCGGATTCGAGGATGTGCTCAATGGGGGATGCCACCGAGGTGCTCCCAGGAACGTAGTGGAAACCGTTGTGAAGAGTGTCGGAAAGCCGCAAGAGATCCTTGAGAGGGTCGTCCCCGCGCTTGATGCCGTTGCGGTCAACGAAACTGGCAAGTGCGTGTGAAGACCTGGCCAACACACTGGGGTGCGTGAAGTCCCAATGAATGAAAGATGCCTTCCAGGAGTCGATCTCCGGCCAGGCATCTGCACCGAGACCGTCTGGAAGCGGGCTAACGAGTGCTGGCTGGACCTTGGAGCGGGCCGTAATCTCCAAGGATTCGTGCTCCCGATGGATGTTGAGTACATGTCTCGTGTTGCCGAAACTGTCCGTTTCAGTGCTTAGGAAAGCCGGTGGTTCCGTTTTGATCTCGAACTGCAAAAGCCGCTGACCCCGATCGTCGCGCGGCTGCAGGCAGAGCAGCATGACGCTCTGCCGTGCAGGAGATACATAGAGGTAGCGGGAGACGTGCTTGATTCCATATTTGATGGCTCCGGCCATGGCGTCAGCGTACCGGAGAATCTTCGATGGCGTAATGGACGTAGGCGGCGATCAGGAGATCGTGGAGTTCCCAACTGGACTGCCTGACTTGCTCGAGAAGAGCCTCGTGGTCCTCCCGATCCGGCCAGTCATTCTGGATCAGAGCGCACAGACGCCCGGCCATGCGCCGGGCTGCGGCGCTGGAATGCTCCTGAGGGCCGGGACCGATGGCATCGAGCTCCGCGGCTGTCGATTCGAGAGAGCAACAGAGCGAGTTGTGGAGCAGTGGGTCCATGACGAGCAAGTCAAGGACCCGGCGCGGCTGGACATCGACGCTGTAGTTGCGGTGGTAGGCATCATACGCTTGGCAGACGCGCAACAAACTCGTCCAGTCGGCATCGAAGGATACGTCTCTTAGCTTGGCGATGGCGAGTTGAGACAGCAGCAACCCCGTCGAGAACTGGACGCGTTCAATGAAACGCCCGAGCTGCAGGAAATGCCACCCTTCGTCGCGATACATGGTTGCCTCCGCCACGCCGGCGAAAGTGTTGATCTCACTTGCCGTTTCCGCGTAGAAACTCTCTGGGGCGATCTTCCAGATTTCCGGAATGCTCGACTTCCGGAGCCTGAGGTAGGCCAAGTTCAGACAGGTCCACATTTCTGCGCTGATGCAGTGGCGCATCTGGCGGGCATTCTCACGGCCGAGGGCAAAGCAATTCCAGATCGAATCGGAGCTCTCGAAAGTGAGGTCACCGGCCAAAGTGTAGGAATCGGCCAAAGTGTAGTCGTCGCTGCCGAGCAACTCGAGTCGTCCTCCGGGAGGCTGCCGGTTCAAGCTCATGTAGATCCGGCTCCAGCCGAAATAGATCTCCCGGATCGGCCGATCCACCAGAATTTCCACCTGCCATCGCAGCAGACAGCAGAGATGCTCCGCCCGCTCGAAGTAACGGCCCATCCAATAAAGGCCCTCTGCGCTTCGCGAAAGCATTCTCAGTGTTTCTCTCCTCACTCCCTCTTCTCGGAGTCTTTGTCGTCTTCCGCTAAAACCCACAGGTCTTTGCCGCCTCCACCCTGACTGGAGTTCACCACCAGGCTGCCCCGGCGTAGGGCGACGCGGCAGAACGCACCGGGCACGATGCGTGTCTCGCGGCCATGGAGCACGAATGGACGCAGATCAACGTGGCGCGGCTCGGCGCGGCCTTCGATCAGACAAGGCGCGCGGGAGAGCGCCAGTACGGGCTGCGAGATATAGTCGGCCGGGTTGGCGCTCATCTGCTTGGCGTAGGTCTCACGCTCCTCGGGCGTGGAGTGGGGGCCGACCAGCATGCCGTACCCACCTGACTCGCCAACTCGCTTCACTACCAGGTTCTCCAGGTTGTCGAGGGTGTACTCGAGATCCTTCGGTCGCCGGCAGATATGAGTCTTCACATTGGCCAGAAGCGGCTCTTCACCCAAGTAATAGCGGATCATGTCAGGCACGTAGGCATAAACACTCTTGTCGTCAGCTACGCCCGTTCCGGGTGAGTTCACCAGGGCTACATTGCCGAGTTTGTAGGCGTGCAGCAACCCGGGCACGCCGAGTAGAGAGTCCGCACGGAAGACGAGCGGATCGAGAAAATCGTCGTCCACACGCCGGTAGATCACATCGACACGCCGCAGGCCTGCTGTGGTGCGCATGTAAACGAAACCGTTGTTGACCAACAGGTCGCGGCCTTCGACCAGCTCCGCGCCAATCTCGCGAGCCAGGAACAGGTGCTCATAGAAGGCGGAGTTGTAGACGCCGGGCGTCAGGAGCGCGATGCACGGGTCGGAGTTCCCTCTCGGAGCCAGCTCTCGCAGGGTCTTGAGCAATACGCGTCCGTAGTGCTCAACCTCCTGTACACCGGTTTTGCGGTAGAGGCGTCGTAGACTTGCCTTCACCGCTTTGCGATTGGCAACCATGTACGAAACACCCGAGGGGACTCGCAGGTTGTCCTCCAGCACCATGAAACCGTCGTTGGTACGCACCAGGTCGGTACCACAAATGGCGACCCAGACGCCGTGGGGCGCAGAGAAACCGCGCATCTCGATACGGTACTGGGGACAGCCACGCACCATTTCCACTGGGATGACACCGTCGGCGATGATGCGCGCTTCGTTGTAGATATCCTCCAGGAAGCGGTTCAGCGCGCCGAGGCGTTGGGTCAGGCCGACTTCAAGATGCCGCCATTCGGCGCCCGAGAGAATCCGGGGCAGGCAGTCGATGGGGATGATGCGCTCGTCGGCTTCTTCGTCGCCGTAAACGGTAAAGGTGATGCCCTCATTCAAGAATGAGCGCGTAATCCGTTCCTGGATGCTGCCCAACTCCTCGGCAGAGAGCTTTCTCAGTGTTTCGTAGAGAAGCCGAGAATGTTCCCGGGGGGCGCCGTCCGGCAAGAACATCTCGTCGTAATTATCGGCATCCAGGTTATAGTCATCGAAATCCATGGCGATAATGCAACAGGGGTTTGCGGAAAATATCAGAATAATCGGTCAGACTGGCGGCCGCCCCCGGTGCCAGTCAGTCCGATTTTGGAATTCCTTGCCCAAAGCGATCAGCGCAGCCTCGTTGTGAGGACGCGAAACAAGTTGAAGCGCTGTCGGCAGGTTGTTGAGTCCGAACCCACATGGGATCGTCAGCGCCGGCAGCCCCGCGGCGTTCCCCGCCGCTCCCAAGTCAGTGTTCCCTTTGTCGGTTAGCTCCAGGTTTCTGCTGCGCCGGGTCCCCGATACCTCCTCGATGAGTGGCGCGGTTTCCGCGGATGCCGGCTGCACGACAATGTCCACTTCCTCGAAGAACTCCGCAAGCTTCCCTTGCATCACACGACGAATCCGCATCGCTTTCAGGTAATCCGTCGCCGGAATACCGAGACCGCGCCGCAACCCCTTCTTTTGGCGGGGATCCGGGTGGTTCTCGAATGCCTCGCTGCGGATGACGTCCTCGAACACCGCTGCCGCCTCACAGGAAATCAGCGTTCGGGCAACGTCCCGATACGGCATTTCCGGAAGCGAAGCAGGTTTCATCTGCGCGCCGGTGTCGCATAAGACTTCGAGCGCTTCGCGCAGAGCGGGACGTGAATCCGGATGAGCCCATTCCTCGAAATCCACTTCCGAGTAGCCGACCCGCAGCATGGATACCGGTGGCGCCGGCTCGTCGACGCGAAAGCGCCGTCCCGACTGCGAGGGATCATCTTCATCAGGTCCCGAGATCGCCTCGAGCACCAGCGCGCAATCTTCCGCCGAGCGGCACATCGGCCCGAGCTTGTCCATCGTCCACGAGAGCGCCATAGCGCCGGAACGGCTGACCAAACCATATGTCGGCCGCAGGCCCGTGACTCCACAGTAAGAACAAGGCCCGACGATCGACCCCCACGTCTCGGACCCGATCGCGAAGGGCACCATCGCCGCCGAGACAGCGCTGCCCGAACCACTCGACGATCCTCCAGCCCAATAATCAGGATTCCACGGATTCCGACCGGGCCCATGCAGTGATTCCGTCGGGTGTTCGTAGCCCCCGCCGCCGGCAAAACGAACCATCGCCAACTTGGCCGCCAATACGCCGCGGGCATGAGCCAGCTTTCGGACCACCGTGGCGTCAAAGTCGAACTGCTGGTCGCGAAACACTTCGGAGCCCCAAGAGGTCACATAGCCTCTCGCGGCCAACAGATCCTTTACCCCGAATGGGATGCCTTGTAAAGGGCCTTCCAGCCTGCCTTGCTGAAACAGTCGATCTGCCGCGTCCGCTTCAGACAGCGCCGTTTCTTCGGTCAACCGGGCAACGGAGTTGAAGCGAGGACCCAATTCTCGAAGCCGCTTCAGATAGGCCTGGGTCAGTTCCCGGCTCGTAATAGCGTGCTCGGTAAGGAGGCGACCCAACTCGGGGATCGTCGAGTACAGTACGTCTTCGTCCATCTAAGCCTTGAAGGTGAAAGAGGGCTCCATGCTTCGCACGAGATCATGCTCGGCCAGTCCGGGATTGACGGAACAAAGCGGCGATGAGGCTTCACCCTGATCCTCGGCTCCTTCTTGCTTCTGCTGCGCCGCGGAGGCCGGCGCCGCAACGGCCGTCAATGCGGCGAGTGTCTTGCCGAAGCGTCGTCTCGAAGTCTTTTCCATCGTTGTTTCCCGATATTCCGGTTGATTATGGCGACCGTAAGATACCACAATGGCTGATCCTGTACGATGTTGCGGACCTATCTGCTTGTATTCCCTTTTCTCGTTCTCTATGTGGTCGTCGTTTCCGCTATCTTTGTCCCCTTCACTTGGGTCACGAAGAACATCAAGCCCATCTACCGCATGGCGCAGATCGGAGCCCACTCGGCTCTGCGCCTTGCCGGAGTACGGCTGAGATTGCTCCACCGCGAACACGCGTTCGCACCGGCCACGGCGGTCTTCGTCTGTAACCACGTCAGCAATCTTGACCCGCCCGCGCTGTTCGGCGCCTTGCCGCGGATCGTCGTCGTGCTGAAGGAATCTCTGGGCAGGATTCCGATACTCGGCTACGTCATGAGCCTGGGCGGCTTCATCTACGTCAACCGCACGGACCGCGAATCCCGGCGCCGCGCCATGGAAGCTAGCGTTGCCAGCCTGCGCAGAGGAATTTCTCTGCTTGTTTTTCCCGAGGGCACGCGCAGCCCCGACGGCAAGCTCCTTCCATTTCGTCCCGGTCCGTTCTCGATGGCCATCGAAGCCCAGGTACCGATCGTACCCATCTCCGTGCACGGCAGTCGTCGGCTGATGCCCAAAGGCAGCAATTGGGTTCAGCCCGGTGAAGTCACCCTCATCTTCCACGAACCCATCGTCACGGAGGGCTTGGCCATCCACGACCGCATTAACCTGATGGAGCGCACGCGTTTCGTCATCGAGAAGGCGCTTGTGGAAACAGGAGAATAGCAACCCCGCCTTCCATCCGGATCTCCGCCGAACTCTTCCGGGAAAATACAACGCCTCTTCAAGATGCCGTAACGAAATCACGCAACTGATTTTCCGAGTGTTCCCGGAAGACGGATTGTTGCGTCGTATTCCAAGCGGCCAGATTCAGAACACCCCAAAACCCGCCCTCTCAATCCAAGGGGATCACGGGAAGCACAATGTGAGACGGATGCTGAGTGTCGACATAGATGCTGTTTTCCGCAATGACGCTCTTGCCCCCCATCATGTACGGGTCCCCCGTATTGGGATTAGGATCATATGCCGGGTAGTTGCTGCTGGAGATATCGACGCGAATCCGGTGGCCCTTTCGGAAGAGGTTGCTGGTGGGAGGCATGTCGATGACAAACTCGTAAACCTCGCCCGGCGTCATGAGCTCAGCTTTCTCGAAGCCGTTCCGGTAGCGCATGCGCAGAATGCTGTCGGAGAGATTCATCGCAAAGCCTTCCGGGTAGTCTTCGTTGGGCGGATGCACGTCGATGAGTTTGGCCGTGAAATCGGTATCGACCGCCGACGAAGAAGCCCAGAGCCTCACGCTGATCGGACCCGTCACCTCGGTGTCAGCCGCCAGCGGCGACGTCATGAATACCAGAACGTCTGCACGCGCCGCGAGGGGCAGATTTGAGTTGCAGCCGAAGTACTCGGGGTTTTCTCTCTGGTCATATGGGCCAAAGGGAACAAACGGAGCCTTGAGTTCGCTCCGGTCGGAGAGAAAATAGGAGGTGCCTCCTACAGTCGGTACCGGGTTTTTCGGATCGTAAACAAAGCTGGACGCCGCTTCGTCCCCGGGCCTCGTTGTGCTCAGCGTGCCGCCGGCATGAAAGTAATAATTCGTGTAGCGGGTACGCGGGAGCGGCCAGTCGTTTT
The DNA here is from genome assembly GCA_965204095.1 of Bryobacterales bacterium. Taxonomy (GTDB): domain Bacteria; phylum Acidobacteriota; class Terriglobia; order Bryobacterales; family UBA6623; genus JAPPLB01. The sequence continues at coordinate 1,759,145 of OZ241991.1, forward strand.
CAATACGCCACCTGCCACCGTGGTTGAGACGCCCGTCACTGTTCCTGCGCCCATCCCCTCCCCCCATGACAAAGATCTTCACAGGAGGCTCCGTCAGCGAACCGGTCTTTCTGTCTCTCAACGTCGCATCGAACCAGTTCCGCTGCACGGCGTTGTACTCGTCGTAGCTCATTTCAGCGTCCCGTCCGAAGTCGACTTCTCCCGCGTAACGGTTCCGGTCCATGTGTGTCCAGGGCCCCATCAGGAGCTTGATCCTGCTCTTCTTGCGCTTGGAAAGACCCGTGTAGAAAACTTCTTCCCGATAAAGGTCATACCAGCCGGCCACGTAGTATCCCGGGATGTCCTTGTAGTCATCGAAGAACTCTTCCGGCTGCCAAAGAGGCACCTTTTTCCAGAAATCGCTGTAGTCGGTCTCCGTCATCATGTCGAAGAACCAGCGCTCGGTCTCGGCATCAGAGCTGAAAGGAGTCAGACCTCTCTTGAGAGGCATTCGTGACAGCCACTCGGACGACTTCCTCCACGGATCGTGGGCCGCCTTCCTCAGAACGGGGTCTTCAAGGGCAAGCTTGCTGCTCCCGGCCATCATGAAGGCGATCGGTAATGTGTACATCAGAAACGTTCCGTGGTGGCGGAAACCGTTCTGGTAATAATTTGCAGGCGCCTTGACATGAAAGACTGAAGCCAGATGCGGAGGGTTGATCGCCGCGGCGGCGGCTTGTACGGCCCCCAGGTACGAGATTCCCGTCATGCCGACCCGGCCGTTGGACCAGGGGCGGAGAGCGATCCATTCAATCGTGTCGTATCCGTCCTCGGCCTCGGCAACACCGTGATAATGCGATCCCCCCGACTTGTACCGGCCCCGAACGTCTTGAATCACGACCACGTACCCCCACCGGACAAACGATTCGTAGTCGAGCTGCTTCTGAGCGTTGTCCTTGTTGTAGCTCGTGCGTATCAGAATCACCGGGAACCTGCCCTCGACCGGCTCTCCGCGCCGCGCCGGACGATACACGTCGGCAACGAGCTTCACGCCGTCCCGCATTTCGACTGGAACGTCCCGCTCGACGAAGACATCGAACTCTTCTTTATCGGCGCCGAGGGGTTTGTTGGAGACAGGGTTTCTTTGAGCCATGGCGATCACGAGTTCGGTTCTGTTTTCTTGATGCAAGTCGGCGGAGCCAGTGCTGGACCTGTCCTTGCCTGCCGCCTGCGCCTGCCTGATTTCTGCATGCGGAGCGCGCCTGGCGTCATGTCCTTGAGCTTCACAATGCGGCGCGGTAGAAAACAGAAGAGCGCCGGCCGCCAACAGGCAGGCTCGCTGCGGCCCCAGGACACAAGCGATTCTTGCGATCCGTGAGCCCGTCATCTCTCTTGACCTTCAGGGCCGGCGCCGCTAGCCCGGTTGATCGAACTGGGGAACCTCCATCTGCTCTCCGTTCTTGAGCGATGACTCGTGCGCGACGATGCCCGGGACGGTCATGGCCAGAGACTCGTAGAGGTCGATGGCCGGCTCGCGATCCTCCAGCAGAGCATTGATGAACTCGGCGCTGATAAATACATGGCTCCCGCCGTGACCGCTTGCGAGGCGCATCGGCTCCGGGAGCATGTCGCTCTTCCAATACTCCGGTATTTCAACCGGCTCGGGAGGACCGGTCGGGTCCCCCGTTCGCTTGGCCCAACTGTTGGGGTGCAGACCTCGATTTCGCATGTACAGCGACCCTTTCTCTCCGAACCACTGTGCGCGTTCTCCGCCCGCTCCAACCAGCTTGAACATGTTGCAGCGAACCATGTGGCCGCGGTCGGTTTGCATCAGCGCTGCTTCGTTCCAGAAGGGGTTGTTGTATCGGTTGTCGTCATTGTGCGGATGACTGGTTCCCCAGCCCAGGCTGGAGACCCGCACGATGCGTTCGCCGGTCACTCCCACCAGGAAACCCGTCGAATGCGTCGGATACAGCATCGGAGGATAGCCCCAGCGCCAGCTCCGAGAGCCGTCGGGTTCGTAAAACATGGTGGTCTTGTCATTGACAATCTTGTCGAGGTCTTGGTTGTGGTAATACTCGACCTCGCTGTAGAAGATTGCTCCGAAACCGCCCGACCTGAAAAGGTTCCTGGCGTAGATACAGGCCTGCCGGTAATAACTCGTCTCCGCCATCATGTAACGAAGGCCTGTCTTTTCTTTGAGCTCCTTGAGTCTTTCGGCTTCAGCCAGCGTCAAACAGGCCGGCACGGCGCAAACGACGTGCAGACCACGGCGCATGCACATCTCGACATGCCGCGCGTGGTCGGGAGCTCCCGTGAATACGGCCACGGCGTCGAGGTTCTTGGCCCGCTGCAGCATCACCTCGAGCGAGTCGTAGAAGTTGTCGCAACGATACCTCTCGCGGAGCCTCTTGCGTCGGTCGGCCCTCAGATCCGTAACGGCGGCCACCTCGCAGTTGGGATGGTTGTGCCATTGAAAGGCGGCTCCGAACCCGCCTCCGACGACACCAAGCCGGATCTTTTTTGTAGACCCGGCAGGCGCGGCCAAACCTGGTCTCATCGCCACCGCAGAACTGAGAGCGGCCGCACTCAGCGCCGAAGCGCCCAGAAACTCGCGTCTGGTCTCCATATCCTTCTGCCACCTCCCGTCAGGATTGAGCGGCGGCTCAAAATCGTTTCCTTGATCGGCGTCGCTCTACCCAGCAACCCTACCTCAATACACCTTCCCGGTCAATGCCAAACACACAATCTGCTCGATCTGCCTTGCGTGCCTATCCGGAACGTCTGTCCGGGCTCTCCCATCGCACCGCATAAACATCTTCCCTACCTCGGAACGGACTTTGAAACAAAGCGATTCACTGCTCAGCTTTGCCTGAGACAGTTGTCCGATCACTCGCCGGCCGGCGTTCGAAACTGCGCTTTCCCATTCAGCGGAGGTGTGAGTGCTATCGCGGATAGAGCGACTGACGCCGCTGTTCCAGTAGTTTGATGAAATTGCGCTTGCGTTTGTATTTCAAGCGGAGCGATTCAAGCTGGCTCACGAACTCTGCGCTTCGGCCCATCCGATTCATGAGCGCGGCCGCCTTCACCAGCAAGTCGACTGCGTCGTCGTAATGCGAATTCCGCGTCCTCGTCACGGACACTTCAGCCTGCTGAAGGTAGATGGGAACCGCGTCCTCTGGATGGTCGCCTTCCCGTTCTTCCGCCAGCCGGAGCCAGAGCGCGGCCGAGCAACCCCCCACCTGAGCTTCGCGCCACGCAGCTTCGACCTCGTGCTCGTACAGGAAAATCTCGACCAATGGCGAGTGGTCGTCATCTAACTGCATCCAGCGGAGCCGATTTTGCTTGCGGTTCTCCCGGCCGGCGGATTCGATGCGATTTCGGATTTCCAACAACGCACGTTCCCGCCACTCCTTCCAACTCCCCGCTTTGTTGGCGTGCTGTTCGAGCGTGCGGTATCTCTCCAAGCCCGGGTGCCCCACGTATGCGGCCCACATCAGGTTCATGGCATCGTCATGGCGTCGGCGGCGGTGATACTCTTCGGCCGCGAACTCCCGGAGCCGCCCGTCCGTCCTTTCCGGAAAGGCCTTCAGGCCCTGCTCCGCCCACTCCAGCGCCTTGTCGTGCTGGCCGTTCTCGTGGTAGATCTCAGCGATCCTCAGATAGTTGTATGCATGTGAAAGGTTGCGGCTCATGACTGCAACGAGGGCCTCGGGGTCGCCGGACAGGCGGGCCAGGGTTTCCATGATGCGAGTAATCCGGAAATGCTTCCCCCAATCGGACGTCCGGTCGTTCGCGGTTCGCGCGGGAACCTTTTTCCACTCTTCGGAGGCGAGCTTCCGGTATGCCTCCATGCCCTTGGGCCCGAGGATATCGGCGTAGCGGTAGGCTGCTTCGAAATACACCTCGAAGTCGTTGTGCAGTTCCCAATGAAACAGTCTGCCGGCCAGTGCGACAGGCTCCGGCTTGGCTTCCTCGCAGGCTCTGTAGTGGATGTCCACCAACCGGTCTCGGAATCCCCCCATGTAGCCGTCGGAGTCGTCGACAGACCCCAGCGCCGCCGTCAATGATCGAAGGGCAGATTCACAAAGCTCGATCACGTCGGCGGGCTGCCCATCCCGCAGTAATTGCTCGACCGAATCGATAGCGTCATCCATGCCGCGTGCGTACGACGGCATCTCACGATAGTGAACGAAGTGACGGACCCGGACCGCCTTGTCGAATGCTTTTTGAATCGCTGCCACGCCGGTCCCGGCTCCGGAGCGCCGGGCCGCGTGGAGCATCAATCTCTCCCGTAAGCGGTCATCGGTCTTCGCCCATTCGAGCAGCGTCCCGACGATTTCTTCTTTTTTCTCCGCCAGGAGAATCTTCTTGGCGTCGGCTAGGGTAACCTCTTTGACCTTGTCTCGACGCTCGGCCTGCACCAGTTCGGCCGGGCGATGCAAGCAAGCAAGAGCCGTGGCCACGCAGTGCTTGCAGAAGGCGCCCTCGCTACCGTGGGGGCAATCGCAGGAGTAGTCCAGGAGACCCTCGTCCGAGGAAAGCTCCACCGTGTAATCATCGTTTCCCCGCACGACTGCCCGGACCCGGCCGGCATCTTCTTCGAAGGACTTCACGTGCCCGTGGCGGTAGTACTCGACGCCCCGCTGATACGATCGATCTCCCGCAAGCCGGCGGATCACCGCGTCGTTCGTCGCACGTGAGAGTTCGCTCGACACAGGGAGATTATCGTTGAGGGTGCAGGCAAAGCACAATTTGCAGGGTCAGTCACACGATGAACTCCAGGGGCGACGAAGGATTGCCGTGCTTCAGGGGTCTCAGGCTCGCGAATGCATGCGATCCAGTTTGTCGAGCAATGCCAATCCGCGCTCGACTTTGCCGCGGGCCGCTCGCAGTCGGAAACGCATCTCGGTGTCGTGCTCGGTTAACGCCCGTACGGAGAGTTCCTCCATCAGCTTGTTCACACTCACGCCGCGTTGCTTGGCCATCGCCGCCAGGCGATCTCGATGGGCATCAGGTACCCGGATTGTCAACGTTGCCATGTCAGTCAACCTCCTTCAACCAGTTGGCTGGCGTGACGACCTGAATGCGGTCGAAGACCGGCTCGCCCGCCGCGATATCTTTAGTGTTGGTTGTGATGATCGACTCAGCATTTCCTGCAACCGCCAGCTCGATCAATTGATTGTCCGATTCGTCGGGCAGATTTGGCCGCCAAAGAAAGCTGATACTCACCCATTCGCAGATACTGAGAACAGCGTCCAGCAATGCCGCTCGATCCTTCGCGGTGATTGACGCCGCAGAGAACAACTCTTCTCTCGCCAGCACATCCTTGTATTCCAGGAACAGCGCGTTGCTCAAAAGTGGCCGTGCATGGCCCGTCAAGCATCGTCGCAGCACCTCCCGCGCCGCGCCGTCGGGTGAAAGAATCGCAGAAACCAGAACGTTCGTATCGACCACGACCCTTCTCACCGCCTCATGACAGCATATATGCTTTCAACGGCACGGGCGGGCGGGACGGTTGTTCGTGGCATTGTCAGGATTCCGCCCACCGCCCCAAGCCCATCGCAACGGAGGGGGTAAGTCCGCGAAACCCGCAACGGGTCTTCTCCCGGATGTGCGCAATTTTCGATTGCCATTGACAGTCTTAGAGCAACGGCGGTTCCGCCTGTCTCGGTTTTTGGTTCACGAATCACGAGTCACGAAACACGAATCACGGTCTTTTATCGCCTGCTTCGGCCGTCGGGTGGTGAGACATGCAGGTTAGTTGGGAACGTTTTTCGAGCCAACCAGGCCGCTCCCTGACCAAACTCCGACCAGTGGTTTTCGCTATTCAGTTCACCTCTGGTGGCCACTCTTTCATCCTCCGGGTAACAACCCGGCCGCGCCCCTCTCTGAAGTGGCCGCGCGCAATGCTCGATCGTCCCGCCGAGGCGAAGGAATCCGCGTTCCGGGAGAGAGTTCAGAGAGCTAATGAAAGGCGCACAATACCGTTCTCAAGCAGCGTCCGACGTCAGTGTCGACTCCACAGCCGCGACGATGGCCGATGCGGAGATGCCGTAATGCTCATAGAGTTCCCGGCGGCTGCCGGTCTGGCCAAACTCATCGACGCCCAGGGAAACCGTCCTCGTGCCGAACACGGCTCCAAGAAAAGAAAGCGTATGAGAATGACCGTCGATGACGGTCACAATCGGGCAGGTGCGCTCCGTCTCTGTAATCACGTGTTCAAGCAGAGCGGTGGAACGCGCCCGAGGGTTCCTTGCGCGGAGACGCGTGGCGTGCTTCCAGCCGCGATACAACAGACCGGGGCTCGTCATGTTGACGACGTTGGCCAGAATGCCCCGCTGTTCCAATACTCGGCTCGCTACCAAAGCGATCGGCGTCATGACCCCGCAAGCGAAGATGTGAGCGACGTTTTCGCCCGGACGGTAGTCCGAGTGGGTCCTGTGATCGACAAGCCGGTAGGCTCCGCGCAGAACGCCCCGGCGCAGTTCCGATTCCTTGGCGCTCCCGGGTTCAAGGGGAAACAGTGCTTGATCAATCGGTGCCGTGGATAACCTCAGGTATACGGACTTCCCACGCTCGCGGTCCAGCAGATTACGCAGGCTGGCCAGCAGGATCCACTCCAACTCCTGTCCGAAACAGGGTTCGTAATAGACCAGATGGGGCAGCTCCGCACCGATCGAAGGCGTGATCACGGATTGGTGGGCTCCCCCTTCGCGGCTGAGGGTGATTCCCGATGGCGAACCCACGAAGAGGAACTTCGATTTGCAGTACAGGCCGTAGTTCAAAGCATCCAGTCCGCGAGAGATGAACGTGTCGTATATGGTGCCGATCGGAAGCAGGGTTTCACCGAAAAACTCGCTGGACAGCCCCAGTGCGGTCAACAGTAGAAAAAAGTCATTCTCTGAGATGCCCAGCTCGATATGCTGGCCCCGCGGGGACTGCTCCCAGTTCAACAGTTGAGGGATCTGGGCTTCTTTGAAATAGTTGATCCGGTCTCGGGAACTGTAGACGCCCATCTTGTTGATCCACCCGCCGAGGTTCGTCGAGCTGGCTACGTCGGGTGACGTTGTAACGATCCTGGCCGCAATCTCGGGCTGGCGGGCAAGCGAGGTGAGCAGTGTGCCCAGAACCTGCTGCGTCGAGCGCCTGCCCCTATGGACCGTGCCAAGCGTCTCGGGAATCTCGCAAGCTCGCACGCTCGCGGACTTGCGGGGCTTCCTCCCGGTCGAAAGCCGGGCTTTGCAGTACTGGATGTGGCTTGCCTCCTCGCTTCCGGGCGCAAAATCCGCAAACTCTGCTCCTCGCGGCACTCCCAGTTGCACCTGCAGCTCGTCCATCTGCGAAGTCGTTAAAAGCTTGGAGTGATTGAGCGGATCACCCGCGATCGGGAGGCCCCAACCCTTGATGGTGTAGGCAATGATGACGACAGGGCGGTCCTGCACCCGGTCAGCCTCCTGGTAGGCATCAAGGATCATGTCGAGGTCGTGGCCGCCGAGGTCCGCCAGCAGATCCCGGATTTCTCCCGTGGGGCAGTCCTCGAGCAGTCCCAGTAACTCGTGATCCACCGAGCCATTGCAACGGGCCAGGTGCTCGCGGATCGCGTTGCCGTCGCTGATCCGCAGCAGGCTCTGGTATTCGTCGTTCGTCATCAGGTCGATGCGCTCGCGGAGGCGGTTCCCATTGGGCCGCCGGAAATAGGCCTGGAGCCGGCGGCCGTACTTGACCTCGATGACCTGCCAGTCGTGGACGCGGAACATCTCTTCGATCTTTTGAGCTTTCCCGCTCGGCACGACGCGGTCGAGGCTTTGGCGATTGAGGTCGACGATCCAGAGGACTTGATCAAGAGCAAGAAGGTTGTCCTCGCCCAGGGCTTCCCACACATTGCCCTCGTCCAGTTCCGCATCGCCAATCAGAGCGATAAAGCGGTGAGAGCCGCCGGAGCCGAAGTGGTCCTTGACGTATCGGGCCGTCAGAGCCGTGAAGTTCGGCGCCACGGCGCCCAGGCCTACCGATCCAGTCGAGAAGTCCACCGGGTCCACGTCCTTCGTGCGGCTTGGATAAGCCTGAAGGCCCTGGTATGCGCGGAGTTGCTTGAGTTTGTCGGCGGGCAGATTGCCCAGCAGGAACTGAATGGCGTGGAATACCGGTGATGCATGCGGTTTGACTGCCACAAAGTCGCCGCGCCGCAGCTCATGGAAGTAGAGTGCGGTCATCAAGCTGACCATCGAGGCCGAACTGGCTTGATGACCTCCGACCTTGAGGCCGTCGGGATTTTCGCGAACGTTATTGGCGTAGTGGACGATCTGCGTGCTGAGCCACAGCACCCGATTCTGAATGCTCTCCAGTATCCTCAGATCACGCCGCTGTGATTCCGGCAACTGCTCGTGTAGCGTTTGCGGGTTTGCGGCCATCCGACTCACTCCCTGTACTTGAAGCGTCCTGGGAAGTCGTATTACGGCGCCGCTGTAAGTCTACCGCTCCCGTCGAAGGCTTGTCATACAGAGAACAACGCGCAGACAACGTTCAGTAGCCAGGATGCGAAACATTAGATTGACAATGCCCTCGTACGGACGGAACACTCCATTCGCAATCGGCATTGAACATGATGGGCGTTGATAGAATCTCATACACCACCACTTGTGGAGGGGCCGGCAATGCGGTGCTATTGCTTCGCCAATAGGGCGGCGCGCTTGCGGATGGCTTTCTGCCTGCTTGTCGCTTGCGCGACATTGCTCCCCGGCCAGACGGATACGGGCAGCATCAGCGGCGTCGTCTACGACGAGACCGGAGCCGTCATCCCGGGCGTGACCGTCAGCGCGGTGGAAGAGAACCGCGGCGTCCGGAGGGAAGCGGAGACGTCTGCAACCGGCGAGTTCGTTTTTCGATACGTCGAGCCCGGACTGTATTCGCTCAGATTCGAAGCGTCGGATTTCGCGCCGCTCGAGGTCGATGGCCTTGCAGTGCGCGTTGGCGAGACAGCCGCGGTATCTCCCCAGCTATCTGTGGCTGCGGCCGAACAGAGCGTTGTCGTTTCCGGCGAATCCGCCAGGTCGGCAATCGATCCCCAGCGGGTGCAGCAGGCGGACCATATCGACTCGCTGCGCATTCAGAATCTCCCGATCAATCGCAGGGATTACCTTTCCCTGGGCCTTCTGACGCCGGGAGTGGTGAACACGGATTATGTCGCCAACGCGACGGATCGACGCATCACCACGACGGGTAGCTCCGGGCTCGGCATTGGCGGCACCAACGGGCGCGGCAACACGTTCATGATCGATGGTCTGGACAACGTCGCGATCACGGGAGGCGTGCGATCCCAGATCAGCCAGGAGGCCGTTTACGAGTTCCAGGTCAACAGGAATTCGTTCTCGACCGAGCAGGGCGGGGCTCCTGGCGGCGCCATCAACATCGTGACGAAGAGCGGTACGAACGAGGTTCATGGATCGCTGTTCGGCTTGGTGCGCAATCGCAGGTTCCAGGCTCGGAACTACTTCGACCCGGGCAAGAGCCCCTACACCAGGGTGCAGAGCGGAGCGTCGATCGGGGGTCCCATCAAGCGCAACAAGACGTTCTACTCCGTCACATACGAGCGTCTCGATCGCCACGAGTCGCAGATCATTCCGCTGCTTTCCGATCAATCGTTTCTCACATCCTTGACGGAGTCCCAGCAAGAACTGGTCAACGTGCTCAGCGTTGCCGGGCCGGCTCCGCTGCGGCCTTTGGTGGGCCAGCTCGCCGCGGCGCTCGTGCCGGCCAATTATCCCGGCGTCGTGCCGCTCTTCGAGGAGAACAGCGGAGTCTTCCCCTTCTCGGAGCTGCGGCAGCAGGTTGTCACGCGCCTGGACTACGCGCTGCGCGACGGCCACAACATGTTCCTTCGCGGCAACTGGACCGGGTACGACAGAGACAATACCTCATTCGGCGAGCTGAATGCCCGCAATCGCGGGTACTATCAGAACCTCAGCGAGTTCTCGTTGGCGTTCGGAGACACGTTCGTGATCAGCCCCCGCTGGGTCAGCGAGACGCGTCTGGGATTCGCTTATCACGATTCCGGTTCGACGCCCTACGAGCCCAACGGCCCGTCGATTGAGATCGCCGGATTCGGAAACTTCGGCAGGGACTTCTTCCTTCCGATCCGAGGTCTCGAGCGGGTTTACCAGGTGCGCCAGAATTTCATACGGGTCACCGATCGCCAAACCCTGAAGTTCGGAGCGGATGCGAATCCTGTCCGGAACTGGATACGGTCCGAGACGTTTCTCAGCGGCCGGTTCATCTTCGGCGAGGCGGTGCCTCTTGCCAGCGTCATCGACAACGCGGCCGGAACCGGAACGTCGCGCCTGATCAAGGGCGCTCTGACGGCTGCCGGCCTAGGCCGGCTTGCCGGCGCCGTGGACACACCCATTTCTGCTCTCCAGGCGTACGTCCTCGGGCTGCCGACCGTATACCAGCAAGGCTTCGGCAATCCCTACTGGCTGGGTTGGACGAACCGCACGAACTTCTATGTCGAGGACGCGGTCCGGATCACGCCCCAGTTCCTTCTGACTCTCGGCCTGCGCCACGAATTCGAGTTCAAGACGCGGTTTCCGCGCGACAACAACAACTTGGCGCCGAGAGCGGGCTTCGCCTGGAACCCGAATCCGAAGACCGTCGTGCGCGGAGGCTACGGAATCTTCTACGCCCGGATCGAGGGACAGATCTCGTATATCAATGACCTGCTCGGCGAGAAGCAGCAGATTCACCAGGTGTTCATTCCATTGACGGGGGCTCCTGGGATTCGCAGCGCGCTCACTGGAGGACCGCTGACCTCGGCGGAGATCTACCAAACCCTGCAGGCGAGAGGGATTCTGGGCCAGAGGCAGATTCGCGGTGAAGACCTGGCCATTCACGGTATCCAACCCGGCCCGAATTACCCTCTTCGCGTCGGGTTCCGCGTCGCGGACGACACGGTGAATCCCTATTCGCAGCAGGGAAGCTTGGAAGTCCAGCGGCAAGTCGGTGGCTATGCGTTGTCCGCGGGCTACAACTACAACCGCGGACTGCATATCATTCGGCCCCTTGACGTCAACGTGTTCCAAGCCGGAACGAATGAAGCGGGACGGCCGATCGTGGGCTTCCACAATCCACTCATCCTCCAGGACAACGTCTACGGAAGCTGGGGCAGGTCACACTATCACGCTATGATCCTGCAGCTCAAGAAAAGGTTCTCGCGCGGCTTCACGCTTTCCGCGCACCATACTTGGAGCAAGACGATCGACGAGAACACGGACTACAACTCGGCCTTCGAGCCTCATCTGCAATGGGACGCGCGTAACGAACTTGCCCTTTCTGACTTTCACCGCGGGCACCGCTTCGTCGCGCATGCCGTGGCGCAGTCTCCGTGGAAAGTGTCCAGGGGCCAGGCATTCGCGAAGGCCCTCCTCGCCGACTTCACTCTCTCCGGGATCGTGATCGCGCGCTCGGGCGCGCCGTTCAACCTGAACGCGGGATTCGACACGATCGGGGACCTTCACAGCGACACGCACCGCCCGTGGGGACTCGGACGGAACGTCGGAATCGGCCCGAGTTTCTTTGGGATCGACCTGCGGCTGGCACGGTCATTCAGCCTCAAGGAAGAAGTGAGCCTCCAGGCCGCCGGCGAGGCCTTCAACGTTCTGAACCACACGAACTTCAAGGGCGTGAACGGTATCGTGGGGAATGCCACGATCGAGGACTTGCCGGACAGGCTCGTCGGCCGGCGCGGGCCGGTGACCGAACCGTTCTCGTTCGCGTCCGCGTTCGACCCGAGACAGTTCCAGTTCAGTCTACGCTTGACGTTCTAGCGCGGACCGTACGCTGAATGCCTTGCGGGACGCTAGGAGTTTTCAGTTGTCGCTCTAATCTCCTCGCAGGATGGCGTACAAGAACTGGTCCTGCACCTTGCCGTCCTTGATGGCGCTCCGGCGCATGCGTCCCTCGAGTCGATACCCGGCCTTCTGCAGCACGCGACATGACGCGGCGTTCGAGGCGTAGGGCACGGCGTACAATCGTTCCAGGTCGTAAGCGGTAAAGGCAAAGCGGGTGAACGCCGCAAGCGCGCGTGTCATGATGCCGCGGCCCCAGTACGGCTCGCCGAGCCAGTAACCGACCTCCGCCGAACAGCGCTCTACGTCGTCGCGGAGTTTGGCACCGATCCCGCCAACCGCAACGTCGCGGACGGTAATTGCGAACATCGTCTCGGGGTCTCCACTGCGAGCGAGGGAGATGAAGCTGCGCGCATCGTCGATCGTGTAGGGATGAGGGAACTGGTCGCGCAATTGCACCCACACTTTTCGATTGTTGGCGTGCCGGGCCAGTTCAGAGGCATCAGACTCACGGAACGACCGTAAGCCGCATGATTCCAGATCGAGTCGCATCTCCGGTTCACCGGCCGTCAGTCATTTCTTCCTGGAGCGAACCAGGCCCCCGCCAAGGGTTTTCACGAATCACGGCCTTTTTATCGAGTCGCATCTCCGATCCCTATTTCTCAGTATCCGTCAAGCCGGAAGGTGAGGAAACGCCTGCATTGGAGCAAGCCTCGGGGCAATGCGATGCGCCGCGCACTGCCGCTCCAAGCCACCCCGCGCCGCGCCGCTCCAATACGCGGGCCAATGCCGGAGCTACTCCTTCTCGGCGATGATCCCGATCATCGGCGGCGTCGACAGGAACGCGCCCGGGTCCCGCTCGCGATCGCGCCATTCGGATTCGAACGCGCTCCGTTCCTCCTCAGTCAACAGGCCGGTTTCAACCAGCCGTGGCGCGTAGCCAAAGAAAAACTGTGTCGGCCAGTCCCAGAACGTCGTGCCCGGTCTGACAAAACGCACCAGTGGGACCAGGTCGATCAGGCGGCAGCCGGACTCCACGATCAGCCCCGGCAGGCGGTCGCCGACGTTCAGGCTGCCCCCGGTGCGCCGCCAGCTTTCATAGACCGCTACGAGCACGCGATCGAACGCCGGACTCCTCGGCTGAAGCGTCGTCGCGCTGTAGTTCAGGTAATCCCAGACCACGAGGCGGCCGCCGGGCCGCAACCCGAGAACGACCCGGTCGATGACCGGGGCCGGGTCCGGTAGAAAGCAGAACAGCCACCGCACGAAGGCTCCGTCGATAGAGGCGGGCTCGAGCCGCAAATCCTCGACCCGCTCCACCCGCGCCGTGAGCTGCTCGATCCCGAGACGCTCCGCTTCGCGGGCCAGCGCGGCGATGAAGCGCTCCGACTCGTCGACGGCGAGAACCTGGCCTCCGGCCCCGACCCGGTCGGCCAGCTCGAGGGCGGCGAATCCCGGGCCGCAGCCGAGATCAAGCAGCCGCGCGCCCGCCCCGAACCCGGCACGGTCCCAGAGATCGCGCGCGGCCTCGGCCCACAAGCGGTGCTGCGTTTCGAGACGCCGTCCCTCTTCCAGATCGGTACCGAGCAGATACGGCTCTTCCGATGCGAGGCGCGAGTCCATTGCACTGCTCATGCGGTTACCTTGCCCGAAATAGGTGGTTTCAGAGGATGCAAGCTGTATTGGCCCACCGTCGCTATCCGACTCACGGCGATCGAGAAACACAATCTATGGGTAAGTATTGCACTTCAATAGCCGTGACCTGCTCCCATAATATGTGCCAATTGTAGTGAGAGGACTTTGTGCTTGGTGCACGAACTTTCGGGGTGTCGTCAGCCGGCCATCGCCCGGTTGAACCGCTGAGTTCTCGCGGCGGGGCGGGTTCGGTCAAGGGCGCGCCCTGGGGGCGCGGCGTAGCGGACCCTTGACGGGTTCCGGCCCATCGCGGATGTGCTGCTTGTCAGCATGAAGAAAATCTACCGGGTGAAGCGCCGGTTCGTGGAACAAGGTCTGGAAGCAGCTCTGGAGAAGCGCACAGCCGAGCGCAGCCATACGCGGAAGGCCGACGGGGATTTCGAGGCGCATCTGGTCGCGCTCAGTTGCAGTGCGCCCCCTGCGGGACACGCCCGCTGGTCGCTACGGCTGCCGGCCGACCGGATGGTGGCATTGCAATACGTCGAGGCCATGTCCCGCGACGGCTTCCTTCCGGCGCGTTATGCGAACTTGAATCGGCGAAACGTTCCCGAGCATGGTCCTTTTTTTCAAGCGGCTCTAGCCGTTGCGATCGCGTTGACGTCGTCATTTTCGGCACTGCTCGTCCACCTCGGGTTCACGTCGACCATCTTCAGCGGCCTGACCATCATCGATCTCATCCGCCTGCGGCGCGTGGGCTCCAGCCGACATCGCGTGTGTTGGGGCTACCCGCTGCCGCCGCTGATCTTTCTGATCTTCGTAACCTGGGTCACGATCTTCAGCGTGCAGGCCGAGCCACTGTCGGCACTGGCAGGCTTGGCGATGGTCGTCGTCGGTTACAAAGGATGTCAGCCTTGCTCAGACGGGGCGAAATCGATGGACACTCTCGATCGATGCCGGGATCGGAGGGGCGCGCACTTATTTTCCGCCGGCTTACTGGATCGGATCCTTTCTGCTGGCTCTTGTGGTTTTTCTCTACGTGCGTCTTGTCACCTGGACGAGCCGCGTGAGCGTCGTCGGCGGATCCGAATGGCCGTCGCCGTCTGTCCTTTCCGTCTGGCACGGGGATGCTCCGTCGTTGCTGATAGCGGTCACAGCAGCGTCTTCACCCGGGCGCAACTCGGCTTCCATCTCCGGATGAATCGCTGGCGGGTATCAACAGCCTGTATGTTCATTTCGGTTCGGGCATTGTGGCCGAAGGCACCGGAATCGCGCTGCACAACAGGGGGACGTCGTTTTCTCTCCATCCCGATCATCCCGACTGCGTCGCACCTCGCCAAAGGCCATTCCGCATCCTCACTCCCGCGCTGGTCCTTCGCCTCCAGCAGCCATACTTCTCGTTCGGTGTCATGGGTTGCGACATGCAGCCTCAAAGACATGTGCAGATACTGGCCAATCTGCTCGACTTCGGCACGGATTCGCGGCAAGACGGCGAGGCGCCACGCTTCAGAGACCTCCCTCCAACAGGACTGGTGCTTGAGTCGGCCATTGGCGACTATGTCCGGAAGGGGCTTTCAGAGAGGGGTCACCTCCTGGTGGAGGTCGATGCCGTCCCGGGTGTTTTTGGGGGAAACCAGGGGATCCTGACCGATCCCGCTTCCGGCGCCCTGATCGGGGGATCGGACCTGCGCAAGGACCGGCTGGCCATCGGATGGTGAGGGAGTGGAAAGTTGACCGTTGACAGTTTTCAGGTCCGGTCTTCGGAAAGGTTGACCGAGGGTGACCTGTTGACTCTCAACTGTTGACTTTCGACCGTCAGCAGTTAACTCGTCTCAGGCTCCGAACAAGGGGATGTCGAACACACGGTCCATGATCAGGATCAAGCTCATCCCAGTGAAGGCCACCATGCTCGTCCAGCCGAACCAGGTTGCGAAAGTGGATGGGTAGAAGAGCCGGTCTTCTTTAGGGATGACGGCAAAGCAGTAATAGAGATTGAGGAAGAAGATGACTGGCGCCACAAAGAACGCCAAGGCTGAGGCCACAAGCACCAACCAGACCGGTCTCGGTACACCGGCTATGAGCAATCCTGCAGTCACGAGCGAAAATAACATCGTCATCCGATAGATATTGTACTCGGAGTACCAGTGCAGCCGGTGCTCCGGGCCCAGTTCATCGGCCGCAGTGCCTTGGAGGCGGGCCGTCGAGCGGAACAGGTTGCGGCAACAGGCACCTACCACCCGCGGCCAGCCGTCGAAATAGTTGAACGCCGTTGAAAACGTCGCTGCAAACGCGCCGACCACGAACACGATCATCATGCTGGGACCGACGCTCTCGGTGAACACCCGACCGATTTCTCCAATGACGGCATTTCCCTCGACCGGACTCGGATAGATCCACACCGCGGCCAGCAAGAGAAACACGCAAGCCAGAAAGAAGGAGACCAAGTGGCCGATCCGGAAATCCCACAGCCCGATGTGAAACCAGCGGCGACAGTACTCGAGTGCGTGAGAAGAAAGAACGCCGATATCGACAGTCAAATCGCTTTTCTTTGGGTGAAACGGATCGAACACGGGAATCGCTCCCTCCTTCTCCAATACCTCTCGGATCGCACCCATGCCGACGCGCTTGGCCTTGCCCCATTCCGAGGCCTGGAGTGATACGTCGATGCCGGTCGGCAGCAAACCCAGAAAAGCAGCGATCACGAGCCAGGAGCCTCCCGGGACCTGGACCAGGAAGAAACTTCCCATCGCCGACAACGGAGCGGGTTCCGCCAGATATACGGCTGCGCTGGAAACGACCAACATTCCGGCGCAAAGCTTGGACATCAGTTCCAGCGCTCGATAGCGCCTGGTCAGAAGAATGACGACCGAGGCTACGCCGAGTCCGAAAGCGAAAGTCCAGATAGGAAACACCAGACTGAGATACTCCGAAGAGAAATAGAACAGGACCGCCGCCGCCGCGCTGAGGCGTCCGGCCTGACCGATGACGCACTGAAGCAGGGTTGTTGCCAGAACGTACCAGAGCGGCCACTTCTTCCACGCGGTCGAATAGGCATCCAGCATGCTGCGGCCCGTCGCGTGCGTAAATCGGAACGCCATCTCGAACCCGTAGTATTTGAAAATGTAAGCTAGAGGGATGCACCAGAGGAGGGCATAGGCGAATCGCCCTCCAGCAACCGGGGCCGTGATCAGATGGCTCGTCCCGATGCCGGTCATCATGAGGATCATGCCGGGACCGAAGTGCCGGAGCAGACCTCGGAGGGATGTTTCCGGGAGAGGCAGATCTTTCAGTGGATCGTTGTCGGCCATTTTGAGGGTGGGCGGATTCTATCAGAGTCCTGGGTCCGGGTCAAAGCACGTGTTTCATGCATCACTCCTGCTCTTCGCCAGCAGCTTCGTGCATGCGTAGACCGCCTGGGTGTGTGGCATCTGGATTCCCAGACGTTCACCCCGTTCGATGACCTCGCCGACCAGGGCTTCGATCTCGAGAGGCCGTCCCGCTTCAAGGTCCTGCAGCATCGATGTCTTGTGCTCCCCCACCTTCGCCGCCCCTGCCATTCTCTTCTCGATGGAAATAGGTAGCTCGATTCCGATGCCCTTTGCGACGGCTTCTGCCTCCGCCATCATGTTGTGGACGAGTCGGCAAACCTCCGGGTCGCGAAGCATGCCCGCTATCGTGGCTCGAGTCAACGCGCTGATCGGGTTGAACGATATGTTGCCCAGAAGCTTGACCCATATTTCATGCCGGATGCGGCTCGTCACCGGAGCGCACAGGCCCGCCCGGACTAGGGCGGCGGCGATGGCCCGGACGCGGTCCGAGCGTGAGCCGTCGGGCTCGCCTAGAGAGATCCGATTCCCTTCGATGTGTCGAATCACGCCCGGTTCTCGGATTTCCGTCGAAAAATAAACGATCGATCCGATGACGCGGTCGGCGTCAACCACCGAGACAATCAATCCCCCTGGGTCGATTCGTTCAAGGCGTGTGCCTTCAAGATCACCACCATGTTTCTGGAAGTACCACCAGGGGATGCCGTTTTGTGTGCTTACGAAAACGGTTCCATGACCGATCACGGGCCCGAGGGCTGGGGCAAGTTCGGGCAGGCTTAGTGCCTTGACACCCAAGAACACGACGTCGGCCGGACCAGCCGATTGAAGGTCGTCGACGAGGTTCGGGTGAACTGCGAAGTCGCCGTTTGCGGTCTCGATCCGGACGCCGTTCTATTTCATCGCCCGGTAGTGCGGGCCCAGCGCAAACAGGATAACGTCTTGATTGTCACGCGCCAAGTGCGCTCCCAGGTAGGCTCCAACGGCGCCGGCGCCGGCGACGAGGAACCTCACTCTTTACAACCGCCGACCGCAGCCGCTACGGCTCGCCTCTGAATCTTCCCGGTCGCTGTTCGTGGAATCGTCTCTACGATGTGGATCTCCTTGGGATATTTGAAATCTGCCATGTGTTCCTCACAGAAGGATGACTGGTACTGTCAAGTTCTCGCTGACGGACGACAATGGATCGGTAAAACCTCCGTATCGAGGCCACCGCTTCCCACCTGAGATCATCAGCCATGCCGTTTGCCTGTACCACCGGTTCAGCTTGAGTCTGCGCGACGTGGAGGATCTTCTCGCCGAACGCGGCGTCACCGTTTCCTACGAGGCGATCCGACTGTGGCGCCGCGAATTCGGACCCGCGTACGCCCGCGCTCTTCGCCGTCGCCGCGGCCGTCACGGCGACATAAGGCAACTATCGCCAAACCAAGGGGATTGCTGAATGGAGGCGCGGGCAGGAATCGAACCTGCGAATAAAAGTTTTGCAGGCCTTTTCCCAGATGAGTATATATTGTTGATTATAAATGATTTATATGAACTTTGGAACGGACTCAGGACCAGATTCGGACCATGTGATGGATTCGTGGGTACCCGCAATGATCAAGCGGAGCGCAGTGTAGCTGCGCACCGAATCAGCACCAGTGCATCCTTCCTCAGGCGAACGCTCTGAACAGCGACTGCTGCGTCTCGGCGGTGGCGCTGGAGGCAAACAAGGCGCGCGCAGGCGTAGCGGCCATATCGCCTCCTTCGCCCCTCTGTTCACGAAACACGAATCACGGCCTTTTCCTCGCGTGCTTCGACCGTCGGGTGGTGAGAAATGCAGGCTGGATTCTCCGTTGCCGGACGGGGTAGTATGCTTCCAATGAAATGAGGAGTATGAATCATGATTCGATTGAACCTTGCCGCAGTCTTGATCCTGTTGCTCGTCCTGTTCGCCTGCGTGAATGAGAAAACGTCGACCTCGTCCTACGACAGGGGTTCGGAAGTTGATGCGCTCGTGGCCCGCGCCAAGTCCTTCGAGCTGCCCACGGAGTGGGAAGGCCCTCCAGGCGATCCTCTCCACCATCACACCGCGGGTTTCGCGAAGATCCTGTGCTCGGCTGTATTCGTCACCGGACTCGACGCCGATTTTGCCGCCGAGAACATCGGCTACTTCACGAGCCACTACGACCAGCGCTCGAAAGTAACCAAACGTGAAGTCGACATGGAGAAGAAGCTGGTGCGCCTGACGCTCCCGGACGGCGTGGTGCGTACGGCAAAATACCTCGGCGACCAAGGCTGCGTCACGTTTCCTCTCGGGGAGGATGGACTCCATTTCGAGGCCGTCGACGTGAACAGCTCGCTCCCCGATCCCGACAAGCAGCCGTGGCCGATGGGCGACGTGCTGCCCGACGAACCGTTTCCGGCCGAGCTCGATGAAGCGAAGGTCCAGGCCGCCGTCCAAGCCGCCTTCGAGCCGGCCGAGGGCATGACCGCCGCCTTCGTCGTCACCTGGAAAGGACGTCTTGTCGCTGAACGCTACCGCGACGGGCTCGACCTTCACACGCCGCTGGAAAGCTGGTCGATGGGCAAGAGCCTGACCGCGACGCTGATGGGGGTTCTCATTCAGCAAGGGGTCTACGACCTCTGGCAGCCGGCGCCGGTCCCGGAATGGCAACAGCAAGGGGATCCGCGGGCGGAGATCCGAATCGCCGACATTCTGCGGATGTCGAGCGGGATCCGCTGCGTAAACCGCGGCGATCCGGAATATGATCCTGCCATGGGATACCCCGACCACCTCTATCTCTACACGGGCGGGGGGGACTCGTTCAAATGGGCCGCGACGAGGCCGCAGCAGTGGCCGCCGAACACGATCGGGCGCTACCGGAACTGTGATCCCGTCCTGACGAACTACCTCGTGCGGCTCGGAGTCGAAGGACGCGGGGACGAGTACCACTCCTTCCCCCAGCGGGAACTCTTCGACAAGATCGGCATTCGTGACATGGTGATGGAGACCGACCCGTACGGGAACTTCCTGATCCAGGGCTATGAGTTCGGAACGGGCCGGGACTGGGCGCGCCTCGGCAACCTGTACCTGCAAGACGGTGTCTGGCGTGGCGAGCGGATCCTTCCGGAAGGCTTCGTGGAGTTCGTCAGCACGACGGCGCCCGCGTGGGAGGCCGACGGCCGTCCCATCTATGGCGGCTTTTTCTGGATCAACAACAGGGACGCCTACCCGATTCCGAAAGACGCGTACTACATGGCGGGAGCCGGAAACCAGAAAACGATCATCATTCCCTCCCACGACCTGGTCGTCGTGCGCCTGGGACACTACAAAGGCTCGAGCCCGGGCAACGAGGGTCTGAAAAACGCCTTGACGCTACTCATGGAAGCCGTTCCCGAAAGCTGAAGACGGCCGAGATGGGCCACTGCCGTTCGAGCCCCCCCAGCCACCTGTGTCACCTGGATCAGCACTTGGCCGTCAGGCCGGATCCGGAGATCGGCGCCCCACAGCCAAATCGGGAAAATCGGACCTGTGTGAAGTTGTTAGAGTGGAGCGCATTCCGAGCTCGGAATCGTCGCCACATCTTCGCTGGTCGCTTCCACCGCGCGACCAAGGATATCGAGGCCCTGCGAAGGCATTGCCAGTGTTGCCGGTTGCCGAGTTTCCAAGCCGCACATCGAGTATTCAGACGAGGGTTCACTACCCATATCTTGAGTTCGCCTCTGCTTGCGATGCGTTGACAATGCCTGCCGGCGCCCTTCCGGTTTCGCGTGACGAAGCTGCCCCGGCGCCTATGGTTTTTTTCAGTTCGTACCGATGATTTCTTTCACTCTGTTCGGATGATTTTTACCTTCGGAATCAGCAATTTTTTTCCTTCGGAATACGCACTGTAACCTGCAACAGCGAATTATTATTCTTGCGAGGGCCACTGGATGGCACTGAATAGACTTGGACAGCGGGTACGCATGGCTGCACTATTGTGCCTTGTGCCGTTGGCGATGCCTCCGGCAACTGCGCAGTCCACATCGGGGTCCATCCTGGGCGACGTGACGGACCTATCGGGAGCGTTCCTGCCGGGAGCGACCGTGAGCGTGAGTAACAACGCAACCGGCGCGACGCGGGAGGCATCGACCAACGAAGCGGGGGCGTTCCGGTTCTCGGGGCTGCCGCCTTCCAACTACTCGGTGACAGTGGAGTTTCCCGGCTTTCGTGCCGTGACGCGGCCGTCAGTGACGCTGGCCGTGGGCGGCGCGACGAAAGTCGATTTCGAGTTGGATTTGGGGCCGATCGAGGAGTCGATCATGGTAACCGGGACGGTGCCGCTCGTGCAGCCGACGGAGAACACGATCCAGGTCGTAGTGGCTAACCAGCGAGTGCAGGAACTGCCGACCAAGAGCCGCGACTTCATGGATCTGATGCTGCTGTCGCCGGGCGTGACAGTAGACCAGAGCTCGGCCCGCAGTGGCAACAGCGACTCGGTCAGCTTCTACGGAATGGACGAACGGAACAAGTCGGTGTGGCTGGAAGGCGTGGACTTCAACGACGAGGTAACGATGGGCGGTTCGGACATTTCCGAGGCGACCCGGACGCGATTGGGGCAGGAAGCGATCCAGGAGTTTCAGGTGTTGTCGTCAGGCTATTCGGCCGAGTTTGGCCGGACCGGCTCAGGTGCGATCAATGTTGTGGTGAAGTCGGGAGGCAACGACATCCACGGCAGCGGTTTTTACTTCATCCGCGACGACGCCTTCGACAAGGATCCGTTCCAGGTGGTCCGGGGTGAAGCAGTGCCGGATGCCAACCCGCCGCCGTTCCAGACCCAGCAGTACGGGTTCACGGTGGGCGGCCCCTTCGTGCGGCACAAGGTGTTCTACTTCGGATCTATCGAACGCCGCACTGACGAGAACAGCTCGCACGTGACGATTCCAGATTCGGTGAAGGCGTTCGTGGATTCCCTGAATGCAGGCTACGACACGTCCAGCGCGCTGCCGCGGTCGGGGGACGAGCGGAACGCGTTGGGCAAGTTCACGCTCAACCTGCATCCACTGCACACGTTGAACATCATGTACCTGTACGACGACAGGGAGTTCACCAACAAGCAGACCGGGCAGGCCAACGGAGCCGACAACGGGTTCGACGACGTGCGCAGCTCCTATTACGCAACGGCGAGCCTGACATCGCTCATTGGCAACAGAATCGTGAACGAATTCCGGGCGAACCGCTCGATCCAGCGGCTGACCCGGGATTTGCAGGCCAGAGCGAGCGGACGGTTCCTGCCGACGCTGGATTTTCCCTCGGTCGACCTCGGCCCGGCGGGCAACGTCCCGCAGGGCCGGGTCCAGGCGAACTGGATCTTCTCCGACACGATGAGCTGGGAGCGGGGCAACCACTCGTTCAAGTGGGGCGGAGAATCGAATCGGGTCCTGGCTACGGCTGACGCGAATGTGGATTTCCAGGGGGTCTACCGGTTCCCATCCGATACGGCGACGTTGCCGGACCGCTATACGGCGAACTTCAACCTCCCGTTCGAGAACGGCACTTCAACCGAGCCGAGGTTCATCAGCATCCGCCGCGACGTGGCCTCCTACGCCGCATTTGTCAACGACACGTGGCGGGTGACGCCGCGCTTCACGATCAACATGGGGCTGCGCTGGGACAAGCGGACCTATCTGGATGTGGACGGCGTGGCGTCTATCGGCGGACCGGACGCTTTCGAACAGCCGGGTTTCTCGCGGGACCGGCCGCAGGATGTCTGGGTGTCAGTGGCGTTGGGTGAACTTGGCGCCTTGCCGGTGAGGGACTGGCGTCCGGGTGTAGAGGACCAACTGGACCTCTCGCCGCGTTTCGGTTTCTCCTGGGATGTGACCGGCAACGGTCACGCGGTGGTCCGGGCCAGCTATGGCGTCTTCCATGACCGGATCAACACGAGCACGCTCCGGAGCCGGGTCTTGAGCTACAACGGGCTGTTGACTTCGGGAACGCAGTTGAACGCCTCGAACGCGGCGCAGAACGCGATCATCCAGGGGAACTTCCCGAACCGGATCGCGACGTCGCTGTTGCCGGGAGGCGCCAGCGTCGGTGGAACTCCCGATGCGCCCTCGGCGCGGATGAACACGCCCTACACGCAACAGTCCCACGCGGGCTTCCAATATGGGATCAAGCAGGACCTGGCCGTGTCGGTCGACTTCGTGCACATCTTGGGTCTGAACTACGACTGGGGATCGGGCCTGTCAACCCCATGGGAGCCGAACGCGCCGCTGCCAGGAGCCACATCGCCGTCAGGGCGAGTGTGCCCGTTCGCCCGCCAGATCGTTGCGCAGTTGGGGTTACCAGCAACGGCGGCCAACCTGCGCTCCAACAGTGCGGGCTGTTTGCGGATCCAGGTCGCCGACTTCACCAACCGGTTGCACATCAACAGCTTGAGTTTCCGGCTCGAGAAGCGGTTCACGCGGGACTTCGGTTTCCTGGCCGGCTACACACTAGGCTCAGCGAAAGGCTTCGACTGGACTTCACCTCACATCAAGCACGGCGAGGCCAATTTCGGCCCGACCGAGAACGACGTGCCGCACCGTTTCACGGGCAACTTCATCTACCGGTTTCCCCGCGGTGTACAGGTGTCGTCGATCCTTACAGCCAACAGCGCGTCGCCCTACGACATCACGACCGGCAACGACGACAATTTCGACTTCCTGCGCAACGACCGTCCGGCGGGAGTCGGGGCCTGGGCCGGCCGTGGCGCGAACTTCTTCCGGTGGGACCTACGGTTGACGAAGAAGTTCGTCGTTGCCGAGGACATGAGGGTGGAGGTGATGTGGGAGATGTACAACGTTGGCAACCGGGCCAACCTCGTGAACTTCAATGGCAACCAGCGCTCCTCTAGCGCCAACCAGGCGCGGGGCGTAATCCCCAGCGGTCAGTTCCAGGGTCAGTTCGGCCTGCGGTTCGTTTTCTGATCGCGAGACTGAGCCTTGGATCCGTTGCAGATTCGGGACTTACCGCAACCTCCAAGGGCCCACTCTTTTCACCTCCATCAAACGAAGGGGCTTAGCCCCCGCGCGAGTGCGGATCAATCACAGCAAAAAAAGCCACGTCGTGCCTTTCGTCCTACCTCTTCCGTACCGTCGCACCGGCCCCGTTTCGACCTATCCGTGGCGAGGATTATGGGTTTTCACATCAGTCCATTCGATAGAGTAATGCGAGCGACTGAGGGTGCTGGAGAGCATCAGCGCCTGAGAAAAGACAAGAGCGCAGGGAAGACCGATAGCGAATGACTGCGGACCACCTGACCGGCATCGAGCAGTTCGAGGCGAAGCTCTGGAAGGCCGCGGATAACCTGCGGGCGAATTCGAACCTCGCGTCGAACGAGTATTTCATGCCCATTCTGGGTTTGATCTTTCTGCGGCACGCCACGAACCGCTACTACGAGGCGATGGCGGCGATCGAAGAAGACATGGCCGCGGGCAGGATGCCGGACCGCCCGCTGTCGGAGTCCGATTTCACGCGGCGCCGCGCCCTGATGCTGCCCCAAACGGCGCTTTATGACGTTCTGCTGAAGATGCCCCAGGACGGCAATCTCGGCGCCGCCGTGACCGCCGCCATGGAAACCGTGGAAGACCGCTTCCCGCCGCTCGCGGGCCAGCTTCCGAAAGAATACGAGCGCTTCGAGAACGATGTCCTGGAAGAGATGATGCGGACCTTCGATTCCGAGCCGCTGCGCACCGCCTCGGGCGACGTGTTCGGCCGCATCTACGAGTATTTCCTCGCCGAGTTCTCGAAGCTGGGCGCTCACGACAACGGCGAGTTCTTCACCCCGCCTTCGCTCGTCCAGACCATCGTCAACGTCATCGAGCCCGACAACGGCATCGTCCTCGACCCCGCCTGCGGCTCGGGCGGCATGTTCGTGCAATCGAGCCACTTCATCGAGGACACGGGCGAGGACACCATGGAGCGGGTCACGTTCTACGGCCACGAGAAGAACGAGACCACCGCGCGGCTGGCCCAGATCAACCTCGCCGTTCACGGGCTGGAAGGAAGCATCCGGGCCGGGAACGAAGCCATCACCTACTACAAGGACCCGCACGAGCTGGCCGGCCAGTGCGACTTCGTCATAGCCAATCCGCCGTTCAACGTGGACGAAGTGGACGCCGGGAAGGTCAAGGGCGACCAGCGCCTCCCCTTCGGCCTGCCCGGGGTCAACAAGTCGAAGAAGGTCTCGAACGCCAACTACCTATGGCTCTCCTATTTCTACAGCTACCTCAACGAGGACGGACGGGCCGGGGTCGTCATGTCGTCGCAGGCCTCCAGCGCCGGGCGGGACGAGGCCAAGGTGCGCCGGAAGCTGATCGAAACCGGCGCCGTGGACGTGATGATCGACATCCGCGGCAACTTCTTCTACACACGGACGGTCCCCTGTCAGCTCTGGTTCTTCGACCGCGCGAAGGAGCGCGACACCGAGCGGGCCGACCGTGTCCTGATGCTCGATGCGCGCAATATCCATCGCAAGGTCTCGCGCGCCATCTTTGACTTCTCTCCCGAGCAGCAGCAGAACATCGCCGCCATCGTCTGGCTCTATCGCGGGCAGCCGGATCGCTTCCTCGCACTGGTCGGGAGTTACCTCGCCCGGGCCGTCGCGGAAGGGCGGGCAACCGCCGAGCCGCTGGGGATTTTCGAGAAGGCCCTCGGCAAGCTGATCGCTCTGGCCGAACCCTTTGCGGCCGGGAAGCGCGACACCGATCCGCTGGTCGAGACCTGGCAGGAATTGACCTCCACGAAGGGTACGTTATCTGGTGACACCGAGGCGTTCGCGGCCGAAGTGGCCGCATGGGCAGCCAACTGGAAAGAGAGTGGGAACGGCGGGGCGCGGGACAACGCCGCCCTGCATGCGTCCCGCGACGGTCTGCACGGCATGGCCGAACGCTGCCGGGACCTGACCAAACAGATCGATCAGACGGCGAAGCTGGCTGGGCGCGCGGTCGATATCGCCGTGAAAGAACTCGACGCGCGGAAATCGGACCTCTGGGCCAATGCCGACATCACCAAGGCGCGCAAGGCGCTGGAGGATGCGCGGGCCGGAGTCGTCGAGGCGCTGAGGCGCGCGCGGTATTTCGTGCGGCAGGCCGACTGGCTGCAGGAGCGTTTCCCCGAGGCTGAACTGTGCGATGTCGAAGGCTTGGTGAAGCTGGTCGACCGCGGCGAGATCGAGGCGCACGACTGGAGCCTTACGCCCGGCCGCTATGTCGGCGTGGCGCCCGAGGAGGAGGACGAGGATTTTGATTTTGAAGAGGCGCTGCGGTCCATTCACATCGACTTGAAAGGGCTGAACGATCAAGCTGCGGAACTGGCAGCGCGGATATCCCGGAACTTCGAGGGGTTAGGAGCGTGAGCTGGCAGGAGGTGGCTCTAGGCGATTGTTTCACAATCAAGCATGGTTGGGCTTTCAAGAGTCAGTATTTCGGGGACGGCGGCGAACACATCGTTCTAACGCCTGGCAATTTTTACGAGCCTGGGGGCTTCCGCTCCCGTCCAGGCAAGGACCGTTTCTATACCATCGAGCCGCCTGACGACTTTGTGCTGCGTCCCGGTGATTTAGTGATTGCGATGACGGAGCAAGGGGAGGGCTTGCTGGGCAGCAGTGCCCTGATTCCCGAAGATGGCAGTTATCTGCATAATCAGCGCATCGGATTGATCGAGAACCTTGACGAGCACAAACTGACTAAAGGGTTCTTGTATCGGCTCTTCAATACTCCCCAGGTAAGAGGGGAAATTCGAGCGACTGCGTCAGGTACGAAGGTCAGGCACACAGCCCCGAAGCGTATTTACAGAATCAAGGTCGCGATTCCACGGGTTTTCATTCAGCGAAAGATCGCCGACATCCTCTCCGCCTATGACGACCTGATCGAGAACAACCGGCGGCGGATTGCGTTGTTGGAGGAGGCGGCGCGGCTGCTCTACCGCAAATGGTTCGTCCACTTCCGCTTCCCCGGCCACGAACACGTCAAGATCATCGACGGCCTCCCCGAGGGGTGGGAGCGTCGATACCTTGGAGATGTTGTTACCACGCAGTATGGCCACACTGCTTCAGCATCTGATGAGGAAGCAGGCCCGAAGTTCGTTCGGGGAACGGACATAAACAAGCGATCGTTCATCGATTGGTCGTCCGTGCCATATTGCCCAGAACAAGGCCTTGACTTCAACAAATATGCTCTCGTACCTGGCGATATCCTTGTAATAAGAATGGCTGATCCTGGGAAAGTGGCACTTGTAGAGAAGTCAATCCGTTCCGTGTTCGCCTCGTACTTGGTGCGCCTCAAAATTAGGAACCCGAACAAACTTCCACCTATCTACTTGTTTATGACCTTAATGGAGGAGCGCTACCAGGGCTTCATTGGCTCGTCGAGCGGGGGGGCCACACGAAAAAGCGCGAGTGCAAAACTGCTGACTGATTTTCACTTCGCACAACCGCCCAAGGTTCTACTGAAGCTCTTCATCGAACAGGTCGCACCTATGCGCGAGATGATCACAAAGCTTGTCGATCAGTCATCTGGTGCCGCCCAAGCCCGAGACCTCCTGCTCCCGCGCCTGATGAACGGGGAGATCGCCGTCTGATGGGAGCACGCTGCCACATCACGGGAGGGTGCTCACGATGGCGCTGACGCCCATCAACAGCGAGGACAAGCTGGTGCAGGCGACCTTCGCCGAGCATCTGGAGAAGGAACTGGGCTGGGAAAGCGTCTATGCCTGGAACCAGGAGACTTTCGGGCCTGATGGCACGCTCGGCCGCGCCGATGCCAGGGAAGCGGTGCTGACCCGCGACCTGCGAGCAGCGCTGGAAAGGCTCAACCCCGATCTTCCGGCCTCCGCCATCGACGACGCCGTGCGGAAGCTGACCGTGTACGACGCCGGCCGCTCGATGGTGCAGCACAACCGCGATTTCTACCGGCTGATCCGCAACGGCGTGCCCGTGAAATACCAGGACTCCCAGGGTCGCCGGAAATCCGGGCGCGCCCGCGTGATCGACTTCGACAATGCGCCCGGTTCGAACCGCTTCCTCGCCGTGCGCGAGCTGAAGATCAAAGGCATCCGCGCGCCCCACTACGACCGCCGCGCCGATCTGGTCTGTTTCGTCAACGGCCTGCCGCTGGTCTTCATCGAGTTGAAGGCGGTCTACAGGAACATCCGCGAGGGCTTCGACAACAACCTCTCCGACTACATGCACGAGACCGTCATCGCCCATGCCTTCCATCACAACGCCTTCCTGGTCGTGTCGAACGGCGACCGCGCCCGCTACGGCTCGATCACCAGCGAGTGGGGGCATTTCGCCGAGTGGAAGCGCCTCGACGAAGCGGACCAGGGCAGCCTGGAAGCCGAAGTGCTGCTGAACGGCATGCTGGCGCACGATCGGCTGCTGGACCTGGTCGAGAACTTCATCCTGTTCGACACGAGCAAGCCGGGGGCCACGCGGAAGGTCATTGCGCGGAACCACCAAGTCCTGGGCGTCAACCGGGCGCTGGCGTCCGTGTCGCGGCAGGAAGAGTTGAAACGGGAGCTGCCGCCGGAGCGGCGCCTGACGCATCGCCTCGTCGAGCTGCCGCTCGAATCCCGCGCCGCTGCGGAGAGCTTGCCGGCGTCGCCTTTCATTCCCAAGGGGCCGGTCAGCATTATCGAGCGGGCGCATCCCGATCTCGGCCGGCTGGGGGTGTTCTGGCACACCCAGGGCAGCGGCAAGTCCTATTCCATGGCCTTCTTCGCCGAGAAGGTACGGCGGAAGCTGGAAGGCAATTTCACGTTCCTGCTGATGACCGACCGCACCGATCTCGACGGCCAGATCTACAACACGTTCGTCGGATGCGGCATCGCCGACGACAACACGCCCCGGGCCGCGTCGGGCGACGAGCTGGAACAACTGCTGACAGAGAACCACCGCTACGTCTTCAGCCTGATCCACAAGTTCAACAAGGATGTCGATCCGGAGCGGCCCTACAGCGAGCGCGACGACATCATCGTGATCTCCGACGAGGCGCATCGCACGCAGGCGGGCCGGCTGGCGCGCAACATGCGCCTGGCGCTGCCGAACGCGGCCTTCATCGGCTTCACCGGCACGCCGCTTTTCCAGCAGGACGAGATCACCAAACGCATCTTCGGCAAGTACGTCTCTCGATACGACTTCAAGCGGTCGGAGGAGGACGGCGCGACCGTCAAGCTGGTCTACGAGAACCGGGGCGAAAAGCTGGGCGTCAAGCGGGACGACCTGAATGACCGCATCGCCGCGAAGATCGAGGAGGCCGAACTGGACCCCGACCAGGAGGCGCTGCTGGAGAAGCTGCTGGGTCAGGACTACGAGGTCATCACCGCGGACGAACGGCTCGAAAAGATCGCCGATGATTTCGTCGAGCACTGCGCGACCCGCTGGGAATCGGGCAAGTCGATGCTGGTCTGCATCGACAAGATCACCTGCGCCCGGATGCACAAGTTGATCGTTCCCCGCTGGCGGGCGCGGGCGGCAGCGGTCCGGGCAGCGGCCGAGGCAAAACGCGCGGAGGCGCAGGCGGTGGTTGACGAGACCCGCCGCGCCGCGCTCGACGAGCAGACGCGGCAACGGGCGGCGCAGGCGGACTGGCTCGATGAGACCATCGTCGGGATCATCATCAGCGAGGCGCAGAACGAGGTCAGGGACTTCAAGAAATGGGGCTTCGACATCATCCCGCACCGCGCCCTGATGAAGAAGGGCTTCGAGACCCCCGACGGCAAGAGGGTCGATGTGGAGACCGCGTTCAAGCACCCGGAGCATCCCTTCCGCGCCGCCATCGTCTGCGCCATGTGGCTGACCGGTTTCGATGTCGAGTGCCTTTCGACGCTCTACATCGACAAGCCCATGAAGGCGCACAGCCTGATGCAGGCGATCGCGAGGGCGAACCGGGTGTATCCCGGCAAGGATTTCGGCCTGATCGTCGACTACAACGGCATGCTGAAGAGCCTGCGGGAGGCGCTGGCGCAGTATGCGCTCGGCGATGACGGCGACAGCGAAGACGACGGCGAGGAGATCGTCGCGCCGATCGAGGAGCGGGTGCAGGCCCTGATCGAGGCCATCGAGGCGACGGAGGCGCATCTGCGCGGGCTCGGCTTCGACCCGGCGGCGCTCGCCGGCTCGACCGGTTTCGCGCGCATCCAGGGACTGAAGGATGCGGTCGAGGCCGTCTATGCCAGCGACGAGGCCAAGCGCCGGTTCGAGACCCTCGCCCGGCAGGTGTTCATCCGTTTCAAGGCGTTGCTGATGGAGCCGTCGGCGTTCGCCTTCGCCGAACGACATGACAACATCGAGGCGATCTACAAGAAGCTGACGGAGCGGCGCGATACGGCCGACGTGACATCACTCCTGAAAGAGCTGCACCGGATCGTCAACGAGGCGATCCGCACGCAGGAGCCGGGCGATGACCAGGCCGAGGGCCTGACCTTCGACCTCAGCCGGATCGACATGGAAAAGCTGCGCGCCGAGTTCGCGAAAAAAGTCCGGCGCAAGGCGACGGCGCTACAGGATATCTGCGAGGTCGTCGAGCAGAAACTGTTCGAGATGCTGGCGCAAAACCCTTCGCGCATGGACTATCAGCGGAAGTACGAGGAGATCGTCGCCGAGTACAACCGCGAGAAGGACCGCGTCGCCATCGAGGAGACCTTCGGCAAGCTGATGGAGCTCATGGAAGAGTTGGACGCGGAGCAGAAGCGCGCCGTCGAGGAGGGCCTCGATGAGGACGAGCTGGCGCTGTTCGACCTGCTGAAGAAGGACCATCTTGCAAAGACGGAGCGGGAACGCGTCAAACAGGAGAGCCGCAAGCTGCTGGCGTCGATCAAGGCGCGCCTCGCAAAGATCGACCGTTTCTGGGAAAAGGAGCAGACCAAGGCCGAAGTCGAGGTGTTCATCCTCAACGAGATATACGCCAACCTGCCGACGCCGCCCTTCACCCCCGAAGAGAAGCAGGCCGCCGCCGCCCAGGTCTACGCGCACGTCTGGCAACAGGCCGTCCGAGGTGAATTCGCCAGGGCGGCGTGATCATCCCATTGTGAAGAAGAATCCTGAGAAATTCCGGCTCGCGCATCACAGGCCCCCGAGATGTTTCCCTGAACCAGCGCGCGACCGGCAGGCCACCTATTCCGTCCACGAACCGGCGGCACACAGACCTTCCCCAGGACGTAGGGCCGGCGTGCCCCCGTCGCGGAGGGCAGGTTGGCGGGACGTCTTGTTCGCGCTCCACGGCTTCTCCTCCATTCCCCCATGCTTCGCTGACAGGACCAATAGGGGCATGGTGGAGCTCGCAAGTTACAAATTGCGAGAGAGGCACAAGTGACAGAGATGTGCTTTTGTATTCCCGTTTTGTTCATCACTATGGTTTGGGGTGTGTAAACCGTGGAAGCGGTAGCTTAAGTAGACATGGCACGGCCGTATGCAGGAGAAATGACAAAGCTGGCTGAGACGTTTGCCTGGGCATCGGCGACCGATCTCCTGCCCTTGTGCCAAGCCGTTCGCATAGCCGGCCTTTCGCCACTTCGCGCGATCGGTTCCGGTGGTTCCCTCACCGTTGCCCATGCTCTTGCCAGCCTGCACCGACGCTATACCGGTCACCTCACTGCGGTGGCCACACCTCTCGAAGCGATCGACGAGCCGCTCGACACAACCGCTGCCACTTGGCTGCTGAGCGCCGGCGGCAGAAATGTCGACATCATGGCGGCGGCAAAGACGCTGAGCCTGCAGGAGCCGCGTCAACTCGGCGTTCTTTGCGGTCGTGACACAAGTCCTTTAGCCGAACTATGTCGTCAACATCCATTTATCGATCTGCTGCTCTACCCGCCGCCCGCGGGCAAAGACGGCTTCCTTGCCACCAACTCGCTTCTGGGCTTCGCCCTCCTTCTCACACGGGCCTACGCCGCGGAATTTGGTTCGGATACCGATTGGCGGGACACAGCCGACTGCTTGGAGCCGCTGGTCTTGGATGCCGCCGCCACTTCGGAGGCATGGAAGGAGGCCACGGCACCGCTCTGGACGCGATCCACCATACTCGTTCTTTATGCCCCCTCCACTTGGATCGGAGCGTTCGATCTTGAGTCGAAGTTCACGGAAGCCGCACTTGGCCACATCCAACTCGCCGACTATCGCAATTTCGCCCATGGTCGACATCACTGGCTTGCCAAAAAGAGTGAGACGAGTTCCGTACTAGCCTTCATCACCGACGAGGATCGTGCGCTAGCCGAGCGTACGCTTAATTTGATCCCTGAAGACATCCCCCAGGCGCGAATCTTTTTCGAAGGTGGCCGGAATGCAGTGGCGCTAGGTTCGATACTCGCATCGCTAACGATTACAGGATGGGCCGGGCTTGCACGGGAGATCGACCCTGGTCGACCCGGAGTACCTGAGTTCGGCCGCAAGCTCTATAACTTGCCATTCCCACGTCCCCGGCGGGTGGTGGGATTGTCACGTCTCTCGCCGCGGGAAGCCGCGGCGATCGCTCGGAAAGCGGGTGTCGAGCCGAGTAACTTAGCTTCCGGTGAGTTAGACCGTTGGCGCGCCGCGCTCTCAGACTTCCTCACCCGTTTACACGCTGCCTGCTTTGCCGGAATCGTTCTCGACTATGACGGCACGATGGTCGACATACGGCGTAGGTTCGATCCGGCAGACCCGACAATGGCCGCCGAACTCGCCCGTCTCGCCGAAGCCGGTACTCATGTCGCGATTGCAACCGGCCGGGGCTCATCGGCTCGACGAGACCTACGGAGACGACTACCCTGCGCCCTCTGGCCTCATGTTCTCGTTGGCTACTATAACGGAGCAGAGGTCACATCGCTCGATGAAGATGGTGCTCCGGACGGATCTAAGAACGTCTGCTCGGCACTCCAAGGTCTCAGCGAAGCCCTGCGCCGTCAATCGGAACTCTCCGAATACGCGAAACAAGAAGATCGCCCCTTTCAAATCACGCTTGAAGCTACCCGCGTCATGCCGGAGGGGCGGCTTTGGGACCTCGTCCGCCAAGTTGTCCTGCTGACTGGTATTGATGGAGTCAACGTCATGCGCTCCAGCCACTCAGTTGACATAGTGGCACCGGGAGTTTCCAAGCTTAACGCTGTCCGACGACTGCGCGAGATAGTTGGTAACGCGCCCATACTTACTATCGGTGATCAAGGTCGCTGGCCGGGCAACGACTATGAATTGCTAAGTGAGCCGTTTGCACTTGGTGTCGATGAGGTCAGCGTTGATCCAGCGACTTGCTGGCACTTGGGAGAGCCAGGTCAACGCGGACCTTCAGTCACTCTTGATTATCTTTCAGTGCTGGAAGCGGAGAAGGGTCATTTAAAGTTCGCAGCGGGAGCCCTTCGATGAACCAGGATCTAGGACTGAGGGTACTTGGCCAGATCATGAATTGGACCGACGAAAGAGCCCGCAAGGAGTTTGATTGGCTGAGACTGATGGCCCGTCTCAAGTACGACGGCTATCGTGACTTTCAGGCGGGCATGCGTTTTATTGAGTGTTTGGCAACTTGGCTGCAGCAGTTTGAGCCACACGAGCGGGAGACAGCCTACGACTTCGTGCGCCACACTCTCATCTACATCGGCCCTAGCGAGATGCAGCGTCTCGTTGAGCAGTTCTACCCCCGCACCGTTCGAGACCGTCTCGTCCGTACAGTGGCGACCGAGTGTAACATCCATTCTTATCGTGTACTCGCTGACACGAATGCTCAGGCGAAGGGGGAGTGTTTGCGCCGCCAGACTTTGTTCATGGGTTTGAGCGAAGGAGCGAGAATCGATACGATTCGCCACGTAAATTCGGGTTTGCTCAGCAATGAGCAGTTCGTCCAGGGCACACAGGTCGACACCGAGAAGTGGCGAGACCTGCTTCACAATCTTCGCACCGACCTAAGCGATCCGAGGGCACAGTTCCGCCTCGTCTATCTGATCGACGACTTCGCCGGTACCGGAACTTCGTTTCTCCGTTTCGATGAAGTGAAGGAGGAGTGGAAGGGTAAGCTCATTCGCTTCAGGGACTCGGTGGAGAGCGCCAACGCGGCTCTCGACAACGACAAGCTTTTTGACGACGACTGGGAACTTTGCATCCACTATTACGTGGCGTCACAGTTTGCTGTTGGGGCAATCAAAAAGCGCCTCGAAAAGGCTAAGGCGAGCAACGTCTTTTGTGAAGGCTGGGCTCAGGATATGCACACTTCCTTCGGCACAGTCCTTCCAGAAGATCTGCCGATTAACGCGGTTCCCGGATTCCACGACGACTTCATCAAATTGACACAGACCTACTACGACCCAAAAATTCGCACGAAGCACACAGATGTCGGTGGTGAGACTCACCTCGGTCTCGGCTACGGTGGCTGCGCGCTCCCCCTCGTGCTCGAACACAATACTCCGAACAATGCCGTCGCCCTGCTTTGGGCGGAAACCGATGGCAGCGATCAGGATAATGTTTCGGCGCCAGCTATGAGACCGCTCTTCCGCCGTCGCCAGCGACACATCTGAGAGGCAACGGAAATGGCGAACCCCTTCGAAAAGCGTGCGACAGAGTACCTCCGTGACGATGAGGCTTTCCTCGCCGTAGTCACCCCGGAGCCGCTTGCTACGTTCTTGCAGAAACCAGCGAGAGAAGAACGCATCTATGATCGCCTCACGGTGATTATCGGCACGCCGGGCAGTGGAAAGACTACACTGGCACGGCTCTTCCAGTTCTCAACGCTGAGGAGCTTGCTGCGCAATCGCAGCATGACCAACTTCAAGCCGCTGATCGATACGCTCACGACCTGTCGTGCGATTGCTGATGGGAACCCGACATTGATAGGCGGGCGGCTCCCACTTGAGGCCGAGTACCGGGAGTTTTGGGAGCTTCCATACCCCGAGGAGCTTAGGACAGGCCTGATGATCACATTGCTTCAGGCCCGGACCGTCCTGACTTGGCTCCAGAACATCCAAGCCTCGGGTGTGCCGCTCGATCAGGTCGAGATCGTCCCACGCTCCGACGCTAATGCTGCGCTCGCGGCCATCGGAGGTACAAGAGGCTCGGATCTGCTCGTACGCGCACGCGAAGTTGAGCTCGCCATCTATCACATCTCGGCTGCTCTAGTGCCCCCTGACATCGGAGACATCGATCGAGAGGCAGGATCTGCGTATCGGCCTTTCGACGTCATCGAGATGTTCCAAATCACCGATGGAGAAGACTTGCTAAAGCTTCGTCCCCTCGTCGTCTTCGACGATGCCCATAGTCTCCATCCCACCCAACTCGAGGCGCTTTGGCGTTGGCTTACGCGCCGCGAACTCAAGGTTTCAAGATGGGTTCTAACCCGGTTCGATGCGCTCACTCCGGGCGATGTACTTCTGGACCGGATAATGCACACCGATGCCTCCAGACTCAATCCCTCCCGCGAGATTACCGTGATCCGGATGCAGAGCGGTGAGGATCGCACGACCCATCGTCAGGCGTTCCGAAAAATGGCCAAGGGTATGGCAGGACGTTATTTGGGCCAGATGGAAGTATTCAATCGCCGTGGCCTTAACAGACTCGGTGATCTGCTATCCACGACTCCGAAGCAGGTCTCTCCCAGCGAGCGAGCGGGGCTTGCGCAACGCGTCGACACCTTGCAACGCCGGTATGGCGTCTCCTCCGAGCGGCGCGATGGCCTTGAGAAGCAGGTCGAAGACTATCTCGTCACCTCTGGGGATTGCAGCGAAGACTTGCGGCTCGGTATTCTGTCAGTGCTACTTGAGCGCTACTCTAGGCGCATCCCTCAGCGCAACCTTTTTGACGAAGATACCGACGATGTAGAGCCCAGCCGTCCGTTGAAGGTCGACGCTGGAGTCGCTGATGGGGCGCGCATTTTCCTATTGCATGATTACGAACGACCTTACTTCTTCGGCATTGATACTTTGTGCGATGCGAGCTCGGAGAATGCCGAGCAATTCCTGCAACTAACGGCTCGGTTAGTCTCACAGTTGGAAACCCAACTTATCCGAGGCGGGAACGCGCTGCTCACAAGCAGTGTTCAACACAAACTGCTCAGGGAGCGCGCGACAGAAATTGTGCGGGAGTGGGACTTCCCGGAGTCTCAACTCGTCTATCGTCTTGCGGATGGACTTGCCGCCGAATGCTTGGCCAAGAGTTTAGAGGGCAACGCCTCGCTCGGCGGCGGTGCTACTGCGTTCGGCATCCCACAAGAGGACTTCCAACAGATTCCCGATACCAACCCCCGCTTGGCGCGGGTGCTTCAGTTCGGGGTCGCCTACAATGCATTCGTACTCGTGCCCAACTATGGCACTAAGAAACGTCTCTGGTGCTTGGTCGAACTCGGCGGGTTACTCCTGCTGCACTACGGTTTGACGCTGAAGCGTGGCGGTTTTCTCGAACGTCGCACCGACGATCTGGTGCGATTGCTCGGCGACCTATGAGATGAGCCACAAACGACGCTGGGACCCCTGCATAGCCCATCGCAACGGCGAGGTGGACGGGTTCCTCGACCACTACTTCTCACGACCGGACCGGAATGTCCTTCTTGTGGGAGGCGCTGGATTCGATCCCAGAGCGTGCGCCGTCGCTAATCGGCTTTGTGCTACGGCACCTATTGTTCGCGCCCTGCTAATCAAGGAAGAACGCCCCTATCCGTCGAAAGCTCAAGTGGATCGGGCCGCTGCAAACACGAGCGTCCTTTTCGCTACACTAGCCGAGCGGCAAGTGGAGCCGATCGCGATGTTCGGATCAGACGGTGCCGTAGTCGGTGGGCGCAGTGTCATCAAGGTCCTCCGCCGACAGCGTTTGCACGGCGTGACCGACGTTGTTGTCGACATTAGCGCGCTCTCGGTGGGCATAAGCTTCCCGATTATCCGCTACTTCGTCCAGCGTATCGTTTGTGGCAAGGAATCTATGAATTTGCACCTGTTCGTCACACATGATCCACACTTGGACGGCGAAATCCGCTCCAAACCCAGCGACACACCCGGCTACGTCCATGGTTTCAAAGGCCGATCGACACTATCAGAAATGGCTAATGCCGCCCGGCTGTGGTTGCCGCAATTGGCTACCGGCCGGCGCGGTGCACTCGAGAGGCTTTACGACTTTATCGATCCCCACGATACGTGCCCGATTCTTCCCTTCCCAGCGAGCAATCCTCGTCTCGGTGACGAACTCACGGAGGAGTATCTGACTGAGATTGAGAGCACTTGGTCAGTCGACACACGCAACATCGTCTACGCCGACGAGGGCGACCCGCTGGATCTTTACCGAACTATTCTCAGACTAGACGATCTTCGCCAACCTGTTTTCGCGGAAACAGGATACTCTATGCTCATCCTTTCCCCGCTCGGCAGCAAAGTGATGGCCCTTGGCGCGCTAATGGCGGCATTGGAGCGAAATTTGCCCGTAGTTCACCTTGAGTCAATCGGCTACGAGCTTGAGGCGACAGTGCCGACGAACATCGATAACCCAAATCTCATACATGTATGGTTGGAGGGCGATGTCTATCCTGAACCTCGGCCAGTATTGTCGGCGGAAGGGAGCACCGTACAATGACCCCTATCACCCGATCCAAAGCCTTCGGGACAGGGCTGATAGCTCTTGATTTGGTCGTCAGCCCCGACCCTGAGACACCTGTTCGCTGCTGGGCTGGCGGAACTTGCGGTAACGTGCTGTCCATTTTGGCATATCTCGGCTGGGATGCTTATCCGATCTCGCGGATGAATGGAGACGCGGCATCCGAACGTGTACGTGCAGATATGGAGCACTGGGGAGTCCACCTCGATTGGGTCAACTGCCCTCCCGTTATCGACACGCCTATGGTCGTTCAAGAAATTCGACGTAGGCGAGATGGTCGTTCCGGCCATCGGTTCTCCTGGTTGTGCCCGAGCTGTGGCGAATGGTTACCACCCTTCAAGGCGATCAGAGTTGACACGGCGGAGATGATCAAGCCGGCACTCGTCGATGCGTCCGTGTTCTTCTTGGATCGCCTGTCGCGCGGCCCCCTTGAGTTGGCTGCCGAGGCATCTGCTCGTGGTGCCGTGGTTGTTTTCGAGCCATCCACCAAGGCGAAAGACAAACTCATGATGGAAGCACTGTCGCTAGCTCATATTGTCAAATACGCCGAAGAGCGTTTCACCAGCATTCCCGGCGCAATGGATGTTGGTTCCGCGGTTTTACTTGAGGTGCAGACCCTCGGGGAAAAAGGCTTGAAGTATCGTCATCGGTTCGGCTCTGACACCACCGATTGGATGAACCTCAATGCAGTTCCTGCGCCGCGCCTTGCCGATACCTGTGGCTGTGGCGACTGGTGTACGGCGGGCCTACTTGCGCAAGTTGCCGCCAGAGGACAGGATAGCCTACTTCTTGCCGGTGCAGACGGCGTTCGCGCAGCACTTCGCTATGGTCAGGCACTTGCAGCTTGGAATTGCGCTTTTGAAGGAGCACGCGGCGGCATGTATGCCATTGCCCGGGAAACATTCGAGAATCAGATTGCTAGTCTGCTAGGCGGTCAATACGACAGGATCGACGATGCTCCTATCGATGCCCCCACGACACAGCTCGTGACGTGCCCCGCATGTACGCCTAGGTCCCATTTCCTTCGGTAGTTTTTCCCTTGAGAGGGATATCGTCACGACATCGCCTTCGCCTCGTCACGTGGTGAGAGATACAGGCTACCCTGCCGCGGCAAGCAACGGAGCCCGACAGCCGCCTTGCACAACATCGCCAGGCGAGTCTTTACTTGGCAGCTCGCTCGTACTGCTACACGTTCCCGAGGCGTTTCCGAGCACTTACTCGCAACCGGCATGCTACCGATTCCGACTACCGTCCACGAACCGGCGGCATACAGACCTTCCCCAGGACGTAGGGCCGGCGTGCCCCCGTCGCGGAGGGCAGGTTGGCAGGCCGTCCGTGGAAGCTCTCGTAGGCCAGGATGGCGAAGGCGATGGCTTCTTTCGCGTCGCTGTCGATACCGAGCTCGGCGGACCGAGACGAGATGTCGGAAAGTCGCGAGAGCCGAAAGACATGGGCCGGGAACTCGGCCTATGATGCGGGATCGTTGCTGGCGGCGGCAGAGGTAACCGGCGGGCGGGCTATGAAACCTGGCGATTCTTGAACTTTGTTGCCGGTTTCGGCTATATTGTCGTCGATACCTCTTGCGGTTTCGATCGCAGGACGCGGGGCCTCTTCGGAGGCCCTTGCTTTTTTGGCGGGCATTGATGCGTACGTTCGTCTATGTAGACGGGTTCAATCTCTACTACGGAACGCTCAAAGGAACGTCATGGAAGTGGCTGGATCTGGTCGCTCTGTTCGAAAAGGTTCTGCAACAGCATCACGACATTCTCAAGGTCA
The DNA here is from genome assembly GCA_965204095.1 of Bryobacterales bacterium. GTDB lineage: Bacteria > Acidobacteriota > Terriglobia > Bryobacterales > UBA6623 > JAPPLB01. Next base: position 1,798,238 of record OZ241991.1, read on the forward strand.
AGTACTTCACCGCAAGAGTCTCGGGCACGCCGGCTGACCAGTCCAAGCCGCAACGGCAGGACATCTATTTCCGTGCCCTCCGAAGCTTTCGGCCAGAGGTGGAGGTGTATTTCGGGCATTTTCTCAGGCACAGGGTACGGGCGCCGCTCGCGCAGCCAGAGGGGAGTCGGCGCACGGCGGAGGTGATCAGGACCGAGGAGAAGGGCTCCGACGTCAATCTCGCCGTGCATCTCCTGAACGACAGTTGGCTCGATGCTTACGACTGTGGGGTGGTAGTAAGCAACGACAGCGACGTCGCCGAAGCCATGCGTCTCGTGCGCGAGCAGCATGGCAAGAGGATCGGGCTGGTAACCCCGGGAACCGGGAGACCTTCGCAGCAGCTAAAGAAGCACGCGGACTTCACACGCCATATCCGGACGAACGGCTTGCGGCACTCACAGTTGCCGGATTCGATCCCCGGCACCAACATCCGGAAGCCTGCGGCATGGTAAGGGGAACGCCTGGTTAGGCGGGTCGCACGGGCTCTGCTCGGATAGAGCGAGAAAGGTCTCGAGGGCTCCAGCAACCCGATATCGTCAGGCGAGCATCAGCTTGACAGGACCCTGTCAGGCAATGAGTTTGTGCACGACATTGACGTAGACGTCGGTGAGGCGGAAGTCGCGGCTGTTGTGGCGGAAGGTGAGCCGCTTGTGATCCAGGCCCAACAAGTGGAGGATGGTTGCGTGGAGGTCGTGATGCGAGACGCGGTCCTCAACGGCGTGCATGCCGAGCTCGTCGGTGGCGCTGTGGGTAATTCCCGGCTTGACGCCGCCGCCCGCCATCCACATGGAGAAGCCGAAGTGGTGATGGCCGCGGCCGCTTCTCCCTGAGCCAGTAGGGGTATCCATTCAGGTGAAGTCCTGCCTGCAAACAATTACAACGAATGTTAACTTGTTTTATGATGGGTGCGTGGACTCGTAGGGGATTGAGTGATTGTTGCCGACGCCTCGCCGTTGATCGTTCTCGCCAAGCTCCAGCGTCTTGGTCTTTTGAACGATCTCTATGGCGAGGTCCTGATGGGGCCTGTCGTGAAGGCGGAAACCATCGAAGCCGGCAGAGCAGTTCATGCCCTGGGTGTGGAGCCGCTCGAAGCAGCCCTGGAAGACGGCTGGCTGAGGACGGCGCGCTTGACCGCCGAGGAGCGGGACCTGATGCGGCGTCTGATCCAACGCTCCCGTCTGGACCAGGGAGAAGCCGAGGCCATGGTTCTCGCGAGTGTGCGGGGCCTGCGGCTGATCGTTGACGACAAGGAGGCCCGGAGCGTGGCGGCGGCTTCCGGAGTGGAACACTTGGGCACGGCAGGCGTATTGTTGGAAGCCTGTTTGCACAAGCGCCTTGACTTGAGAGAATTGGAGGTCACCCTTCGGGATCTCAGTCGAATCCTGTGGCTCTCCCCAGCCGTCGTCGCGGAAATACTGAGACTTGCACGGGAGGCGAAGAGATGAAAAAAGAGCAGATGGTGGGCGCCAGGCTCTCCCCCGAGCTGGTCCGTGGATTGGAGCTGATCGAGGATGTCGAGCAGTCTGATCGCTCGACCACGGTGCGCCGGCTGCTCTCGCAAGCGATCCGTCAATGGAAATTGGAGCACTACGTCCGGCAGTACGGCGATGGAAAGCTCACGCTCGCACGAGCAGCTCGCGATGCCGGGGTGTCTGTCTGGGAGATGATGGACTATGCCCGCGCCAGAAAGGTACCTGCCCAATACGACCTGGAGGACCTTGAGCGAGACCTCGGAACCATCCGCAGGAGCCTGGGCGTCTCGAGGGCGGAGCCAAAGGGAGCCGCTGGTTCGGACTAGCCTGCATTTCTCACCACCCGACGGTCGAAGCACGCGATACGACCGCCAGGACTTCGTTGCGCTTGCTTGCCGTGCTCAACGTACTGTTCAAGTACGCCTGCGCGCACCAAGCGGCTCGCGCCTCGTCCTGACGGCCCTCTCATGCACTTCGCCTCGCCACGTGGTGAGAAATGCAGGCTAAAGATTGCCCCTACAGGCTTGCAGCGGCCGCGGTGAACCACTCCGGAGCCCATAACGGACAGTTGCAGCGCTGGAATTCGGTGTGAAAATATCCTACCATGTTGGAAAATCGTCTCTCTTGAGGGTTTCACTATGGCGGCTTCCCATAAACGAACATTCAGCCTGCCTGCTGAGCAGGCAAGGTATATCGAGAGCCTCGTCGCCTCCGGAGCCTATGCCACCTGCAGCGAAGTGATCCGCGCAGGCCTGCGCGCCTTGCAGGAACGCGACGCTGCCGTGGATCGCTGGTTGCGCGATGAAGTCGTGCCGGTTGCGGCCGCCATGCAGGCCGATCCCGGACGCGCGGTCGCCGCCGACCGGGTCTTTGCTGAAATCCGAGACCTACACGCCGGGCGGCTGAAAAACCCCGGAAGCGATGCATAACATCGTCTTCGCACCCGAAGCTCACGACGATCTCAAGGAACTTTACTTGTTCATCGCCGAGCGGGCCGACGGTGATCGCGCCATGGCTTATATCGAACGCATCGAGGCCTATTGCCGGGGATTCGCGAACTTTCCGGAACGGGGCATGCGCCGGGACGATCTATTTCCTGGCCTGCGGGTCATCGGTTTCGAGAGGAGGGTGACCATCGCGTTCCACGTCGGAGCGGATACGGTGACGTTCCTCAGAATTCTTTATGGCGGCCGTGATATCGACACTCTGATTATCTGATGTGAAACATCCTCTTTATCAAACGGGGTTGACACCGATCCGGATGTTTCCCGCTTGAATGATCCGCACGCGGGCGGAGGAAAACTAGCGAGGAAGTCCTCAGACCGACAAGCAGGACAACTGATCGCCGCGTCAACTTGACTCGAAAGTGAACCTTGGCTTGGCAGCGAAGAAAAAACCGGGGATCAGTGAGGTCACAATCTACCGTTGGCGCAAGGAAAACAGTGGGAAGCACGGTGATCAATTCCTGCCTCGCCGATCCCCGCGTTCTCAAGCTTTCTAATGATGCTGGAGCAGTTTGGATTCACGCCCTGCCCTTCACGATCCATAGTCGAATCCGTATCTGAGTCACTACCTCCTATAGAGAAAAGCCCACATATATCCTGTACGGGCAAATGGCATCCTGGAGCTTCGGGCATGAATCATGCGAATCGTCCGATGCCCTTAGCTTCTCCCATTCCTTCTGTTGCGATATGGAACGCTTGATCCCTGGCAAGCGGTCTTTCCGGGTGAGAATGCGCTGCAGTGGGAGCCAGCCCGCTATCGTCGGGCGAGCATCACCTTGACAGCACGTTATCAGGCAATGAGCTTGTGCACGACATTGCCGTAGACGTCGGTGAGGCGGAAGTCGCGGCTATTGTGGCGGAAGGTGAGCCGCTTGTGATCCAGGCCCAACAGGTGGAGGATGGTGGCGTGGAGGTCGTGATGCGAGACGCGGTCCTTGACCGCGTGCATGCCGAGATCGTCGGTGGCGCCGTGGGTAATCCCCGGCTTGACGCCGCCGCCCGCCATCCACATGGAGAAGCCGAAGTGGTGATGGCCGCGGCCGAGGGATTCCTCCTTGCGCGACTCCTCCATCGGCGTGCGGCCGAACTCGGTAGCCCAGACGACGAGAGTCTCGTCCAGCAGGCCGCGTGACTTCAGGTCCATGATGAGGGCCGTGACGCCTTGATCGGTGCGGGCCGCGTTCGTGCGGTGGTTGTTGATGAGCCCGCCACGGTTGCCGTGCGCGTCCCATCGCCGCCCTTGGGCGCCGTCGAGAATCTCCACGAAACGGACTCCGCGCTCCACCAGCCGTCTCGCCGTGAGGCACTTCCTCCCAAAGTCGGTGTCGCCGTAGAGCGCCTTCACCGACTCCGGCTCGGTACGGAGATCGAAGAGCTCCGGCGCTTCCATCTGCATGCGAAAGGCCGTTTCAAAGGCGGCGATGCGCGCGTCAAGCTCGGGCTGCGTGCGGTGCATGCCGCGATGGAGGCGATTCAACTCCCGCACCAGGTCCAACTGCCTGCCCTGCTGGTCGCGGCTGAGAAATGCCGGCGCCGTGATGTGCGGCACCGGTGGATTGCCGGGCTCGACGTCCGCCAGCGTGGCCTGGTGGATACCCGGCAGGAAACCGGCATCGTGAAGCGCGCGCCCACCGGACGGCCGGCCATCCTTCATCACCACAAATCCCGGCATGTTCCGGTTCTCGGTTCCCAGTCCGTAGGTCACCCACGAGCCAAGACTGGGGTGGCCCCGTCTGGAATAACCCGTGTGCATGAGGATCTGGGCCGTAGAGTGAAGCGCCGAATCGGTGTGCATCGAGTTGATGAACGCGATGTCGTCGACCACTCGTGTCAGGTTCGGGAAGATCTCGCTGACCCACGCCCCGCTCTGGCCGTAGCGCTTGAAAGAGAACGCCGGCGGAACGATGCGCGTATGGGTGTACGTCTTCTCCGGGCTAAGGCCTTCCAGGTCTTCTTTCGAGAAAATGTCCCGCGCCAACCTTCCGGCGTACTTGTTCAGAAGCGGCTTGTGATCGAACGTCTCGAGCTGGCTTGCGCCACCGACCATGAACAGGAAGATGACGTTCCTCGCCCTGGGAGCCACGTGCGGTGTCCTGGGCGCAAGCGACTCTCCGGGTTCAGCCGCCGGCGCGGCCGCTGCGCCACTCGCCGCCTGGTCCGCGAGCAGGCTGGCCAGAGCGATGCCGCCCAAACCGAGTTCCTTGAGGAAACCACGGCGGTCCCAGCCAACCGGTCGAGTTCCGTAGTCTGCGTCAGTGAACATAGATGAACTCGTTCAGGCTCATGACTGCATGACAGTATCGCACCAACGGGCTCGGGGCATCCAGGGACCCCGGCTCCTTGCCTTCCCCCGGCGCGCCCGCGCCCCGTTGACCGAGAAACGACAGGCCGATCTCGCGTTCTTCCGCGGTCGGCGGCCGAGAGAGCGCAATCCGGTATACCGACTCGATCTGCAAGGCAGGATCGCCTCCGACCCTGTCCCGCACGCGTTGTGCAAAGCGTTCCGCCTGCTCCCACACGAACGGCGCATTCAGCATGAACGCCGTGCTGCCCGGTGTCGTGCTGACGTCACGAAGGCCGATGCTTTGCGTGTTGTCCGGCGGGTCGAAGATCTTGAGGACCGGATGGAGGTGCAAGCGCGGCGACATGAGGTAGACGGACCGGCGCCAGGTGTCGGGCGTGTCACTGAAAGGATTCTTGCGGTCGCCAATGGGCGTGCTTGGCCCGTACATTTCCGTACGCAGAGAGCCGGAGACGCTCAACATGTGATCGCGGATGACTTCAGCCTCCATGCGCAAGGGCCTGCGGTGCCATAAGTACTCGTTGCCGGCATCGCGCCGGGCCTGATCCAGATTCGCGCCGGCCGCCTGTTTGTACACGGCGGTATTCATGATCAGCCGGTGGATCGGTTTCAATTGCCAGCCTTCCCGGATGAGCTCGGACGCCAGCCAATCAAGCAGGGCGGGGTGCGTGGGCTCGGTACCGAGTTTGCCGAAATCATTCGGGGTGCTGACGATGCCGCGCCCGAAATGATGTTGCCAGAGGCGATTGACGATCACCCGGGCCAGCAATGCGCCGGCGCCATGCTCGACATCGGTGAGCCAGCTCGCAAGCATCCCAAGCTTCGACGGCTCGAACTGCGACTCGAGGCCATGGGCGGCCTCGGGACCGGGCTGCCAATCCTCCGCGCCGCGGCCGTCCCGTATCAAGACGCGCAGGAACCCCGGCTCGACCGGCTTGACGGGGCGCCTCCAACTGCCGCCGGCCAGAAGATGGGGTGTCGTCACCTCCAGAGGGACATACTTGCCGCCCGCGTCCGGCTTGACCTCGACTTCGTCGAAGAACACCGCCGTCAACTGGTAATACTCTTCGGCAGTGATCGGGTCGATCTTGTGGTCGTGGCAACGAGCACACCCGATCGTGAGGGCAAGGAACGCCTGGCCGGTCGCCGATACCATGTCGTCGAGGCGGTGAAACTTGCGATCGTTCGGGTTGTCGGCCCTGCTCAGGTTGGTTCCAATCTGAACGAACATGCCCAGGTCCCGCCTCTTGGCGGGAAAACTCTCCGGAGCGCCGGCAACCTGGCGGCGGACAAATTCGTCGTAAGGCAGGTCGTCATTGAAGGCGCGAATCACCGCGTCACGGTATCGATACGCGTCCTCTCGAATTGCGTTGTCCCCCTCGTGTGCTCCCAGGCTCTCGCCAAACCGGGCCGCATCCAACCAGTGCCGTCCCCACCGTTCGCCATAGTGCGGGCTGGTGAGCAAGCGGTCAACGAGCCGGCGAAACGGCTCCGCGGAGGAATCCCGAACGAATGCCTCGACTTCGCCAGGCGCCGGCGGCAGACCGATCAGATCGAAGTAGGCGCGGCGAATCAGGGTGGGCCGATCAGCCTCCCGCGAAGGGAGAAACCGCATCTCGCGCAGCTTGGCGAGGACGAATCGATCAATCGGCGAGTCCGTCCAGTCGGCCTCATCCGGACTTGCCGCCGATACCTGGGGCGGATCGACAGGACGCAAGGGACGGAAGGCCCAGTGGCGGCGTCCTGATTCGAGATCGATGGCTGCCGTATCGACAGCCTTCGCCTCTCTCGGATCGGGTGAGCCGAGGGCCACCCATTGGACGAAATCAGCGATGACCGGGTCGGGCAGCCTGCCCCCGGGCGGCATCTGCAGGTTGCGGTTGGCGTACTTCAGGGCTTCGATCAGCAGCGACCGGTCGGGTTGCCCCGGCACGACGGCGGGGCCCCGGGACCCGCCCTGCCGCACACCCTCCCGGGTGTCGAGCTGCAGCGTCCCCATCAGCATTCCCTTGCGGGCGGCTTCCGCCGAGTGACACTGATAGCAGCGCTCCGCCAGCACCGGACGGATCTTCTTCTCGAAGAAGTCGATACGGTCTTGAGCGAGCGCCTCGGCGGCTCCGAGCAGGCTGAGGGCAATGAAGAACAGGATCACGCGATTAGCCTGCATTTCTCACCACTCGACGGTCGAAGCACACGATACGACCGCCAGGACTTCGTTGCGCTTGCTTGCCGTGCTCAACGTACGGTTCAAGTACGCCTGCGCGCGCCAAGCGGCTCGCGCCTCGCCCTGACGGCCCTCTCGCGCACTTCGCCTCGCCGCGTGGTGAGACATGCAGGCTAGCCTACGCTTGTATACGAAATTCTATGACGGATGGTCGAATAAAATCCAGCAGGAGAAGCACAGACCATCTCCTTACTTTGGTTTCCCCTCGCCGGGTCGGGGTTGGTAGCGGGAGGGGCGGTAGGGGTTCTTGATGCCGAAGAACTTCTCGGTGATGATGTTCGTCTTCGAGACACCGCCCTTCCACAAATCCCAGCGGGGCTCGGCGTAGCGGTCGAAGAAGGCGTAGAGGCGGCCCCGAAGCTCTTCCCGGATATTCCCGTGCTCGGGAGCATCATGGAGGTTCATTCGTTCACCGGGGTCGCTTATGAGGTGGTAGAGCTCGTTGGGCTTCTGGTATATGCGCTCGATGTACTTCCATTCGGCGGTCCGGATGGCGCGGACGTTCTCGAACTCGTAGAAGACGGTGTTGTCCCATTGGACCTCGCGGCCTTCGAGGACGCCGGCGAAGCTGCGTCCCGGCAATTCCGGTTTTTTCGGCTTGCTCGACCCGAGGCCGAGGTATGCGAGCAGGGTGGGCAGGACGTCGTAGTTGCTGACGAGGTGGTCGCTGCGGTGTCCGGCGGGCATGCGGCCCTTGTGGCGGAAGATCATCGGGATCCAGGTGGTCCAGTCGAAGGCGGTGAGGGGACGCGTGTGGTCGCCCATGCCCCAGAAGCCGGAGTGCCCGCCGGCGAGGCCCTGGTCGCCCATGAAGATGACGAGGGTGTTCTCGTCGAGGCCGAGGCGTTGAAGGGTGTCCATAATCCGGCCGACGCCGTCGTCGATGCCGCTGACCTCGGCGGCGTACTTGCGGCGGACCTGCATGTCGGAGAGCCAATCGCCGTAGTTGAAGTTCCAGGGGTGGGGCGTGTCGCGCGGCATCGAAGGCAGCGGGTGGCGCGCGTAGTGCGAGGCGAAGCGGTTGCGGATGGATTCGCGCATCGAGTTGCCGAGTCCGTAGGGACCGTTGTAGGCGAGGTAGAGGAAGAACGGGCGCTCCTTGTTCTGCTCGATGAAGCGGATGCAGTGGTCGGTCCAGAACCGGGTGAGGTAGGTGGGCTCGGTGCGGATCTGCTCGTTTTCGATGACCTCCTGGTCGTAGAAGCCCTGGCTGCCGCCGTGCGGCTTGGTGACCCAGTAGGAAAAACCCTCTTGCGGATGCAGATTGTCGCCAAGGTGCCATTTGCCGCTGAGTCCGGCGACATAGCCGGCGCCGGTGAGGATGCCGGGGATGGTGGCGAACTCCTCGAGCGTGTTGTAGGCGCCGGGGCCGATTTGCGCGCCGCCTCCGCCGAGATAGGTATGAACACCGTGCTGCGACGGCATCAGCCCCGTGAGCAGGCTGGCGCGCGTCGGGGAGCAGACGGCATTGTTGGCGTGGGCGCGGGTGAAGAGGACGCCTTCACCGGCGAGGCGGTCAATGTGCGGCGTGCGGACGTCGCGGTTGCCATAGGCGCCCAGGGTCCAGGCGCCGTGGTTGTCCGTGAGGATGAGGATGACGTTGGGGCGCTTCGGCGTTTGGGCGGCGAGGGTGAGGAGTCCGGTCAGGAGCAGCGCCGCGATTCTAGCCTGCATTGCTCACACCCCGACGGTCGAAGCACGAAAAAAGCCGTGATTCGTGTTTCGTGTCTCGTGTTTCGTGAAAAACACAAATGCCGTGATTCGTGTCTCGTGTCTCGTGTTTCGTAAAAACCTTACAGGCTTTGTTGCGCGCGCCAAGCGGCGCTTCTTTTCCTGACGGCCCTCTCACTCGCTTCACCCCGCCGCGTGGTGAGAAAGGCAGGCTGGCCGTCACCAACTTGCGGACATTTCCCAGGCTCGCAAAGATGATAAATTGTAGCCGGTCGCCTTAGCGCGCTGCTCGACGATACCATCTCTGCCCCAGGAGCGAATTCCTTGACTAGAAACTCTGCATGCCTGTCTCTTTGCGTCTGTCTTTGGGCGTTTCTGCTGGCGGCCGAAAGCACGGCCCAGACGCCCATCATCCAGCCCGGCGCCCCGGGCAAGCCGGCGCGAGAATTGAGCGCCGACCAGGCGATCGAGATCGCTGAATCGAGCTACTCGCCGGACGACGTTCGCTTTGTGCATGACATGATCCCGCATCATCACCAGGCCCTCGTGATGGCGGAGCTGGTGGCTGACCGCACGAACCGGCAGGAGTTGATCGACGTCGCCGGGCGGATCAACGCCTCGCAGGGAGACGAGATTGCCTTCATGCAGCAGTGGCTGAGCGACCGCGGTCAGCACGTGCCGGACCCGGCCGCACACGATGCGATGCACACGAGCCACAAGATGGCCGGCATGGCTACGCCGGAGCAGATGGCCCAGCTCGCCGCGTCCGACGGCACCGCGTTCGACCGGCTGTTTCTGGAGCTGATGATCCCCCATCACGAGGGCGCGGTGAAGATGGTCAAGGAACTCCTCGGTCAGCCGGGGTCGGCCTACGATCCGGTGCTGTTCGAGTTTACCTCCGAAGTCACCAATGGTCAGACCGCGGAGATCGAGCGCATGCACGCGCTGCTCGTCAAGCTGTCAGAGGACCCGCGTTCCGCGTTGTCTCCCGGGTTCCGGGATGCCGGCCAGGCGCAGTTAAACCTGGCGCTCGTCGCCTCGCTGCCGAAGCCGGACGGATTCTTCGATCCGAACAACCCGGCGAATCTGCCGGCGAAGCGCCTGAAGGCCCTCGCCGCCGAAGGGAAAGCGGAGGAGCCGGCCGCCGACAAGCCCGAGGCAAAGGAAGACGAAGACAAAAAGGACAAGAAGGGTAAAGGCAAAGGGCGGTCGCCGCTCTTGAGCTTCGCCAATACCGACATGGCTTTCGCTGACGACGTGATGGTGGTCGGCAACTACCATGGCTTCAACATCTACCGGCTGCTGGACGGAGGACGGCTGGAACTGCTCAGCTCGGTGGTCTGCCCGGGGGGACAGGGCGACGTCTCGATCGTCGGCGACCTGTTGATCATGTCGGTCGAGCAGACACGCGGGCGGCTCGACTGCGGGCTCGAAGGCGTGACCGAGGACGTGAGCCCCGAGCGCTTTCGCGGGCTCCGGATCCTCGACATCAGCGACCTGAGGCGGCCGGTCCAAGTGGGCGCGGTCCAGACCTGCCGCGGCTCGCACACCCACTCGGTAGTCTCCGGAACGGGAGACAGCGGCAAGATCATCGTCTACAACTCCGGGACAGCCTCGGTACGCAAAGGGGAGGAACTGGAAGGCTGCTATGACGAGTCTCCCGGCGACGACCGCACAGCGCTGTTCCGCATCGATGTCATCGAGATCCCGGTCGACCGCCCGTCCGAGGCGCGCATCGTCGACTCGCCGGCGGTCTTCGCCGATCCCGAGACCGGCATGCTGGCCGGGCTGTGGAGAGGCGGCGACCACGGAGACGACACCCAGACGACCAGGAGGACAGACCGGTGCCACGACATCACCGTCTTCCCCGAGCGCCATCTGGCCGCGGGCGCCTGCTCGGGAAACGGCATCCTCTTCGACATCTCCGACCCGCTGAAGCCAAAGCGGCTCGACGCGGTTGTCGACGCGGGCTTCGCCTATTGGCACTCGGCGACCTTCAACAACGACGGCACCAAGGTCCTCTTCACTGACGAATGGGGCGGCGGCAGCCGGCCGCGCTGTCGCGCCTACGACCCGCTCACCTGGGGCGCCGACGCGATCTACGACATTGTCGACGGCAAGCTCAAGTTCCGCAGCTACTTCAAGTTGCCCGCGCCGCAGTTGGAGCAGGAGAACTGCGTCGCGCACAACGGCTCCATCGTCCCGGTACCGGGTCGCGACATCTTCGTCCAGGCCTGGTACCAGGGTGGCCTGACGGTGATCGATTTCACCGATACCGCCCACCCGGTCGAGATCGCCTACTTCGACCGCGGCCCCATCGACGCCGAGGCGCTGGTCATGGGCGGATACTGGTCGACCTACTGGTATGACGGTCACATCTACGGCACCGAGATCGCGCGAGGGCTGGACGTCTTTGCGCTGACCCCCAGTCAATTCCTGAGCGAGAGCGAGATCGCAGCGGCGGCGCTGGCCGACGGGGGCGGCGTCTTCAACCCGCAGCAACAGTTCCCTGTTCAGTGGCCCGCGGCGCCGGTCGTGGCGCGGGCCTACCTCGATCAGCTCGAGCGCGGCGGGGAGCTGCCGGAGTCTCTCGGAGCCCGGTTGACGGCGGTGCTCGACCGCTCGGAGGCGCAGCTTCAGGATGGCGGGAGCGACGAAGACCTGGCTGCCGGGCTGGAAACGCTGGCGGCGACACTCAACGACAACCGAGGCGACGGCCTTGCGGGGACCCGGCAGGCTTTGCTGAGTCAGACGCTACGGGGGATCGCCGCCAGACTGCGCTGACCTCCGCCGGCCTCGCCGGGATCGAGCCGGAAGGAGAAGTGGGGCAGCTTCAGCCCCGACGACACCGACTGTTACCAAGAATTACTGGAGGCGCGGGTGGGAATCGAACCCACGAATAAAGGTTTTGCAGACCTCTGCCTTACCACTTGGCTACCGCGCCCCGTGACAGGATTCAATCCGTTCCCGTTCAGGCAGGCCGTTGTGCTGCGGCCCTCCACCGTTCTCTGCCAAGGCGATGCGCCGACGGCGCCGAAGACCGGGCGCAAGAGCAACCCGAGCCACGGTCGCTCCAGAGGGCAGCACGGCCGGAACTTTCTTGGAGCGGGAGACGGGACTCGAACCCGCGACATCGACCTTGGCAAGGTCGCACTCTACCAACTGAGTTACTCCCGCCCGTGCGATCCTCAGTCTAGGTTGCCTCTTGGTGTGTGTCAAGGATGACACGGCCACGGCACGGCGAACAGCGGAAGGCGGCGCCGGCGGCTCATCACCTCTCTTGTTGTATCCCGACGGGGAACGAGGGTGATTGTCGGAGGCGGCCGATGCGCCTATACTCAGTGGCTTCGTCCGGCTGCTGAGGAATGCACCATCTCGAGATACCGATCAAGCGGCTAAGCCCCGATGCGCGGCTGCCGACATCGGCGCACGGCCCCGAGGAAGACGCCGGGCTGGATCTCTATTCTGTCGAGGAAGTGACCCTCCCGCCCCATGGCTGGGCGAGCGTCGGGACCGGACTCGCCATCGCCATTCCGGCCGGTCACGAGGGCCAGGTGCGGCCGAGAAGCGGCCTCGCCCGGAAGTTCGGAATCGCTCTCCTGAACAGCCCCGGCACGATCGATCCGGGCTACCGCAACGAGGTCCGAGTGCTGCTCATCAATCACGGCCAGGAGCCATACACGGTCCGGCCCGGCGACCGGATCGCTCAACTCGTCATCGGAGCCTATAGCGCCGTGCGCTGGCGGGTCGAGGAAAGCCTCGCCGAATCGAGGCGCGGCAAGGGCGGTTTCGGCTCCACGGGCGCTTGAGACGGCTCTCCGTGACTCCCGGTTTCGAAAGCGTTACACTGAGAGGGAATCACCGGACATTTGAGTGAAGCAACGGGCCGCCTTTTGCTCCAGGCGTTGGGCGGCCGGATGCATTTTTCGCTCACGAGGCCTCGCGCGAGGCCCAAAAACAGGGCGGAGCGGACCTTCGTCCACGCCGGTGGCGGAACAAGCTTTCCGCGAAAATCAGACCTTCGGCTGTACGCGCTGAGAGGGAGGGACACCATGGCAAGTCGATCGAACACAACCTTCCAGAAGCGGCTTAAAGAGCTCGCTCGTCAAGAAAAGCAGCGTGAGAAGGCCGAGAAGCGGGCTCAACGAAAAGTAGAAAAAGAGTCCAGGGTCAAGACTGAAGACGACGATATTGCGTGGCTCGACGAGGACGGCAACATCATCATTCAGTAGAGTCGCCGCCCCATCGGTTCGACCTGGGAGAGTCAGCTTCGCGACGCGAAGTCCTGCTCGATTTCGAGTTGATGCAGCTTCCGCTTCAACCCTTCCGGCGTATTCAGCGTGTGGATGAAACGGCCATTCGGCTTGCGATAACTGATCAGTCCGCCGCCGTCAATCGCCGCTACCGATACGGGGTCCGGCGCTTTCCCGCTCTGAAACTCACGGACGGCGCAGGTCTCATTCAATAACCGTTCCGGTTCTCCTGAAAACACGTCGGGAGAGAGCAAGTAGCGGCCCGGACAACCCGGAATCGGGCGCCAATCCCAACGCAACAAGAGGTCCTCGAAACTCAACAGGCGGCTCTCCGATCACAAAACAAATCCCGATGCGCCGCTATTCGATACCTGTGTCTCCAACAGAACCTGCACAACGCGCCTTGCGATCGGTTGGGGATCGTGGGCTGGGAGGGGCAGGCGGGAGGAGGTTATTGGCGTTCGCCGTTGACGTAGGTTACGGACTCTGTGCGGCCGTCCGGATAACGCCAGATCCACTGACCGTGTCGCTTGCCGTCGACGTACGGCCCTTCTGCGACGTTCCCGCTCGCGAAGCGCTCCACCCACCGGCCGTTCTTCTCGCCATCCACATACGGCCCCTGATAAACATCCCCGTCTGCGGTGCGGACAGTCCACTTGCCGTTCCCCTTTCCGTCCACCATCGACCCTTCCGCAACGTTCCCATCTGCATTACGCAGGATCCACCGGCCGTGCCGCTTGCCCTCCACATACGGCCCTTCGTTGACGGTCCCGTTCGCGTAGCGCTCGACCCAGTCCCCTTGGTGCTTCCCGCCTCGGAGCAGGCCTGTATGCTCGTTCTCGTCGTCTCCCCGGACCCACTTCAGGTTGCCCGTGCCGCTCGCCAGGCTGTCCCTACACTCACCTGTCCAGATCACGGTCTGGTCCGCGTAGTAGTGGTCGTCCCACACGTAGCAGCCGGGATGGCTTTTCAGCTCCTTCCAGCACTCGGCCCCTTCCGGCTTTCCGCCGCAGGTCCGGTCGGCAGTGAACATCTCCGACTCGGCGGCGTTCAGCAATTGCAGGGCCTCGCGGTAGTGCTCGCCCTCCCTCCCGGCCGCCGTCAGATATCTCGTTACGTACTCGACCGCATCGTTGTATAGTCCCACCCGCTGCAACACTTGCGCGTAACGGAAATAAAACCCCTCCGGAATCGTCAGCTCGTGCTCCTGCTGCAGTTGCAGGATCCGTTCCATGGCCGCCTTCGCCGCCTCGTAATCCTGCTTCTGGATCTGCTCCTCGGCTTGCAGCAGGTAGCGGTCCGCCTCGATCTCCGGGGGCAATGCGAAGGCGGGCCCTGGCGCAGGTGCTGCCGGCACTGCGGCCAGCGGCGTCCCTGCCGCGAAGCGGTAGTCGACCTGCCAGCTCTCGAACTTCGGCACCTGGTCGTGAAACGCCAGCACGAACAACGTGTCGCTCTCCAGTTCGCCCGGACCCATCCCGTACGGCCGCTGCAGCACCTCGAATGTCCCCGCCCACACGACACTCTTGGGATAGCTCCCCTCCGGTCCGCTCCAGTTCGTGCACGGCGGCCACTGCGAGGCGATCTTGAAATGCGCCGTCAGGTGATCCAGCCTGCTCCCCGAGCCGTTGCGCGCAGCGTAGTCCACCCGCCACACGTGCAGCGGCTGGCCGTGATTCGCCTTCATCTGCTCGTACACCTCCGGCGGATGATGCGCCGCCAGCACCCTGCAGACCCCGGCCTCGCGGGTGACCATCCGGATCGTCCCCTCCAGCGTGACCCCGTCCTTCTGGTACAGGGTCTCCCCGTGAACGGCAACGACAGCCACCAGCGGGACGGCCAAGGCGCGGATGCTCTTCTTCGCTGTGTAGCTCATGACAGGGGCTCCGGCGCGCTCAGTGCGTAATAGCGGTTCGGCTTCTTCCAATTGTCCGGCATGAACAAAAAGGGCTTGGATCCGATCGGCGTGTGCCGGCCGCCAAGCTCAGAGTGACCGTACCAAAACTAACGTGACTTGTTCGTTTATCATTTGGTTAGTTCAGTTCTTTTATGGTGACTTTTGCATTTGTTACCATCGACACGGGTGAAGCTGGAGGTTTCTCATTTCGACTCCTCCTCAAAGACGCCCTGCAACGTTCTGCTCCGCAATCCGACCGGGGTGATGACTCGAGCAACTCCGACGAACTGCTGCGCGAGATCGACCGACTGCGCGACCGCATGTCCCGCCTGAGCGCGGCGATCCTGCGCATCAATGCGAGTCTGAACCTGGACACCGTCCTCGGCGAAGTCGTCGAAGGCGCTCGCGTGCTGACCGGCTCCCAGGGAGGCCTGATCACGGTAGAAGTTGCGCAACGTCAGCCCGGCTGAGACGGAAAGCTTCTGCCAGTTGAAGTTGAACGGCAGCACGGGCGTCTTCCCGCGCGGCGCCCAACTACGGCAGCGGTGCGGTTTCTGACTCAATCCGCTTTCGTCGATGAAGACCAGTGTGCGGCCTTCGGTGCGGGCTTTTTTTTTAGGTCCGGCCAAGTCGTGCGCTTCCAGGTGCGGATGGCCTCCTCGTTGCGCTCGCGCGCCCGGCCGACCGGGCGTTGCGGGCTCCAGCCCAGCCCCCGCAGGACCTTCCAGACGTGGCCTTCGTGGTAGTCGACCCCGAACTCGTCCCGGATCAGGCGAGCCACCCGCGGGCAAGTCCACAGCGGTGTGGGGAAGCCGTGCGCTTCGGGGCCCTCGAGCAACAACGCCGTCAAGCGTTGCCGTTGTGCGGCGTCCAGCAGCGGCTTGCGTCCGGCGCGCCCGGCGCGCCGCAAACCAGCGCTGCCCCGACGGCGATACTCAGCTACCCAACGGCTCACACTCTGCTGCGCCGCTTTCACCTGCCGCGCCGCTGCGGACTGACTCCAGCCTTGCTCCACCACCAGCCGCACCGCCGCCCGCCGCCGCTTCTCCAAAGCCTCGAAGTCTCGTCGTACTCCTCTCGGATTCCCCATGTCTAATAAGACGAAAAAAAGCCCTCTAAGGTTGCCTTGTATTATGCGAAACTCAATAAAAGAGAGGGCTATTGTGCGGAGCCGTTGACGTAGGTGGTGGTTACCGTGTGCCCGTCCGCCTTGCGGATTACCCAGCGGCCGTGCTGCAAGCCGCCTACGATCGGCCCAGGCCGAAGCGGCGATTATAGATACGCCGCCGGGTGGCTTTTTACAAGAGCGAAGCAGCAGAAACCGCAGACATCAATCAGTCTCCCTGCTCAGCGCAAAAGACAAGTCTTGCGCTTCGGCTATGGGCGACCCTGTTTGTCAAGTGATCCTCGCCCAGAGATTTTGTTTTAATGTTCCATTTGGGAAACTCCGGCTTGACAAGATCTTGTATCGTCTTTGCACGGTCAAGCGCTAATTTTTCATTGTGACCGGCGGGACCGTCGGCGCTCGCGAATCCGAACACGTACAAAGTGCGCTTCTGAGCTTTCCAGAGCGAAGACTGGTGTTCCTGCCTGAATTCGCATATCTGCTTCTGCGCTTCCTTCTGACGTAGACGTATTGGATGCTTCCACTTGCCCGGCATGAACACAAAGGGCTTGGATACGATCGCCTTCTGGCACTTCTGGCAGCCAATCTTGGCGGCAAGTTGTTCTCTCAACAACCGTTCCTCATCTTCGGAATTCGAACGGGGAGGTCGGTCTGCCGGTGGCTCACATAGCTCCGCTGCTGGACCCGAACCGTCCTCGTACACGCAATGCACACGCGGCGGCGGCAATGCGATCACGGCCCCATCGAAATCAGGCGGCCGGTAGCCGAAAATGAACTGCGGGAGGTCTGGGACGCTCAGCAACAGTTGCCACAGTGTGTTCAGGAAATCTCGGATGAAATCCTTGTCCTCAGCGCTATCGTTCTCGGGGAGCAGGTTGCTCCAGAAGAATTTGACGCGATTACAGAACGATTTCACCACTACTTCAATCCAGTCGCTTTTTTCCTGCGATCCGGTCGCCCCGGCGCAGCCGCCAGCGGCCCGTGTAGAGCGCGACTGGTCACGCACTACAAAGACATAGCTCCTGTTCGATCCGATTTTTATCATCGGATCACTGTCGCCCTCCGGCGGCTGGTTGACCACGACCGTGACCCGGTTGTCCCCGTAGTAAGCGTCGTATGCACGGTACTGCGGTTCAATGAAAGTGAGGTAGACCAGGGCGGGGATGGCCAGAAGGAGGGAAAGCCCCCAAACGGCCTTGCGAATGGGAACATTTGTTTTTCTGATCCACTCGAGCAGGCCAGTTACCTTCTCGTCAATGGCTTTCAGCAATCCCTGGAGAACTTTGAGGCCTCCCTCAAAAGTGCTGGCCAGCCACTGGATGAACTGGCTGAGTCTTACTGAACGGCAATAAAACCCCAGGGCCCAAGCGGAGGATTGCCCCAGGCCGAACTCTACCGCACAACCCAAAGAAATGATCAACAACAGGATGATGGATGGAACTATGACAAACACAGTGAAAATCACCGTAGATAAAATCACTAGCAGCGCTACCGTGACTGCCAGTATCACGGAGACAACCATAATGAGGGTGCCTCCGGCCGGATCGGAATGATAGGGAAGGATGTCGAAATTGAATCTGCTGTAGTAGATGTAGTCGTTTGCGAGAGCAACCAGCGCCAATATGACGCCAGCGAGCAACGGGTGGTGCTTCATTATCCATGCAATCATGGATTTGAAGGCATCCCCTGTCTCTACGGCCAATTTCACGACTTTTTTACAGAGCCTCCGTGCATCGACACGGAAGTATTTCAACTTACGCATCACGTCATTGCTGGCCGCCATATAAACGCTCTTACCAGCGGTGCAAACTCGCTTGGCGGCAGTCTTTTCCGCTTTCCAGGCAGTCTGCTCTTGGGTCTGGAGCTTGCGGATCGTCTCTTGGGTCTCTTGCGCCTCTCCGTTCGCAGCCTCCGCCGTCAGGTCCCTGGTGACTTGACTCAGGGATGCCCTGGCGCTCTTCCATTCATGACGTGCTTTTTTCCAGGATTCCAGAGCGCTTTGCCAAGGTTTCATTTCCGCACGCGAGTGAACCAACAGCAGCGTTACGACGCAGTGCACCGCCACGATCGTGGTCAAAATTACGACGTAGTGCAGCATAATGAACGCCGCGAACGTGGTCAAAATGTCCATAATCCCTCCGCTCATGCTGCCTCCCGACAAAGTCCTGCCTATTCTTCCCTCAGCAGGCGGAAGCCGAGACTGTCGCCGCGGAGGCCGGGCGAGTTGCCGAAGCGACGCGGCGCACGGCAGATCCTGGCACCGCCGTACCAGCTTCCGCCCCGATATACCCGGTACGAGCCCGACCCAGGACCCCGCAGGTCCGTCACGGACCCGCCTGGATATCCGCCGTACCAGTCCTCGACCCACTCCCACACGTTCCCCAGCATGTCGTAGAGGCCCCAGGCGTTCGACGCCTTCCGGCCCACCGGATGCGTGCGATTCCCGCTGTTCTCGTCGTACCATGCGATCTCGTCCAGATTTCCGTAGCGGTCCTCGCTCGTCCCCGCCCGCGCCGCGTACTCCCACTCCGCCTCCGTTGGCAAGCGGTACTGCGTTCCCCCGGAACGCGAGTTCAGCCGGCGGATGAAGCCCTGCGCGTCATTCCAGGAGACAGTTTCCACCGGGCAGTTCAAACACCCGGAGAACTCCGAGGGGTTCGACCCCATCACCGCCTGCCACTCCGCCTGCGTCACCTCGTACTTGCCCAGCCAATACCCCCGGCTGATCCTCACTTTCGTCAGCGGCCGCTCGGTATCATCGGCTTCCGAACTCGTCGAGCCCATCAGGAACTCCCCCGCCGGAACCCACACGAACTCGATCCCGTCGAACACCTGCGATTCCCCGGGCGGCCTCCTTCTTGCCGCTTCGGCCGCGGCCTTCGCCTGCTCGACCGCGTCCAGCAATTCCAAAGCGGCGCGGTAGTGCTCGCCCTCGCGGCCCGCCAACGTCAGATACTTCGTCGCGGACTCAGCCGCTTCGTCGTAGAGCTCGAGCCGTAACGAGATCTGGGCATACCGGAACGAAAACTCCTCCGGGACCTCGATGCCATGCTCCTGCTGCAGCTCCAGGATCCGATCCATGGACTCCTTCGCACCGGCGTAGTCCTGCTGCTCGATCTGCCTTTCGGCCCGCACCAGGTAGCGGTCCGCCTGGATTTCCGGCGGCAACTGCATCGCCGCCACCACGGCCGCCGCCGCCAGTACGGCGGCGAGGGTGCGGATGCTGTTCTTCCCACGGTCGCGCGCCAACTGTTTGTTGTGATCTGCTGCGCCTCCAGCGCTGACGAATCCGAACACGTACAAAGCGCGCCTCGGCGCTGTCCAGAGCAAGGACCGGTATTTCCGCCTGACTTCGTCTATCGGCTTCTTCCACTTGCGCGGCATGAACACAAAGGGCTTGGATCCGATCGGCGGTTGCCGGCAGCCAAGCTTGGAGTGACCCTACCAAAGCTAACGTGACTTGTTCGTTTATCATTCGGTTGGTTCAGTTCTTTTACGGTGACTTTTCGCATTTTGTTACCATCGACACGGGTGAAGCTGGAGGTCTCTCATTCCGACTTCTCCTCAAAGACGCCCTGCAACCTTTTGCTCCGCAATCCGACCGGGGTGATGACTTGAGCAACTCGGACGAACTGCTACGCGAGATCGACCGGCTGCGCGACCGCATGTCGCGCCTGAGCGCGGCGAGCCTGCGCATCAATGCGAGCCTGGACCTGGACACCGTCCTCGGCGAGGTCGTCGAAGGCGCTCGCGTGCTGACCGGCTCCCACTGCGGCCTGATCACGACGGTCGACGACTCCGGACACCCCCGGGGCCTGGTCAGCTCCGGCTTCTCACTGGAGATGCATCAGCGGTTGGCGAACTGGGCCGACGGGCCGCGGCTCTTCGAGCACTTCCGGGAGTTGCCCGGCATGCTGCGGCTGTCCGACGGCCCCACCTACATACGGTCGCTCGGCTTTTCCACCGACCTTCTTCCGTCCGGGCCCTTCCTGGGCACGCCGATGCGGCACCGGGGGGTGCTGATCGGTCACTTCTTTCTCGTCAAGAAGGCCGGCGTCCGGGAGTTCACTGACGAGGATCAAGAAACACTGATGCTGTTCGCGTCACAAGCGGCGACAGCGATCGCCAACGCCCGAGCCTACCAGGACGAGCGCCAGGCCCGGGCCGACCTGGAAGCCCTGGTCGACACCTCGCCGGTGGGTGTGGCGGTTTTCGATGCCCGGACCGGACAACCGGTTTCGTTCAATCGGGAGGCCCAGCGGATTGTCAAAGGCCTGAGAACGGAAGGCCAGCCGCCGGAGCAGTTGATGGAGGTGATCACTTGCCGGCGTGCCGACGGGCAAGAGGTCTCTCTCCCCGAATTCCAGCCGGCCCAGGTGTTCCGTAACGCGACGGCGGTACGCGCCGAAGAAGTCGTGCTCTCGGTTCCCGATGGCCGCAGCGTCAAGACGCTGATCAACGCCACGCCGATTCATGGCGAGGATGGCGCGGTCGTATCCGTCGTCGTCACCATGCAGGACCTCGCCCCCCTGGAAGAGCTGGAGCGATCACGGACCGAGTTCCTCAGCCTGGTCAGCCATGAGCTGCGGGCCCCTCTGATCTCCATCAAGGGCGCGGCCGCGACCGTGCTGGATGCCTCCTCGGTCCCGGATCCGAGCCTGGTGCGCCAGTTCTTCCGCATCATCGACGAGCAGGCCAATCTCATGCACGGCCTGATCAGCGACCTGCTGGATACGGGCCGCATCGAAACCGGAACGCTGTCGGTATCTTCCGAGCCGGTGGCGCCGGCCGTCCTGGTGGACCAGGCCCGCAACACCTTCCTCAGCGGCGGCGGACGGCACGCCTTGCATATCGACCTGCCGTTGGACCTTCCCCGAGTGCTGGCCGACCGGGAACGCATCGCCCAGGTTCTCAACAATCTTTTCTCCAACGCGGCCCGCCACGCTCCCGAGTCCTCCCCCATCCGGGTCTCGGCGGTCCGCGACGGAGTTTACGTGGCCATCTCGGTCGCCGACGAGGGCCGGGGAGTGCCTCCGGAGCAACTGCCGCATCTGTTCCGCAAGCATACGCGGGGCGGAGACGAGGGCGGGACGGGCCTGGGCCTGTCCATCTGCAAGGGACTGGTCGAAGCCCACGGAGGACGCATCCGGGCCGAGAGCGGCGGAATGGGCTTGGGCACGCGGATCACTTTCACGATCCCGGTAGCCGAGGGAAGCGCCCCCGGCGCCGTTGCGACCCGGGCCGGCGCGCCGGGACAAGAGCCGGAGCCGACAAGAATCCTCGTGGTCGACGACGACCCGCAAACGCTCCGCGACGTTCGGGACACGCTCGCCGCGGCCGGCTACGCCCCGCTCGTGACCGGCGACCCGCAGGAAGTTCCTCGACTTCTCGACAACGAGAAGCCCGCACTGGTCCTGCTGGACCTGATGCTGCCCGGAATCGATGGAATCCAGTTGCTCAAAAGCGTCCCCGGGCTGACCGATCTCCCGGTGATCTTCCTCTCCGCCTACGGACGGGACGAAACGATCTCCCGGGCCCTGGAGATGGGCGCCGCCGACTATATCGTCAAGCCTTTCTCGCCGACGGAGCTGACGGCGAGGGTTCGGGCGGCTCTGCGCCGGCAGTCCGATCCCGAACCCTTCCGGCTGGGCGCACTCGCCATCGACTACGCCGCGCGCCGCGTAACCGTGAACGGGCGCCCATTGAAGTTGACGGCCACCGAATACGACTTGCTCCGCGTGCTCACGGTCAACGCGGGGCGGGTGGTGACGCACACGGACCTGCTCCGCCAAGTGTGGAGACGTCACAATACCGGCACCTCGGCGCCGGTGCGGGCCTTCGTGAAAAAACTCCGCAACAAGCTAGGCGATGACGCAGCCAGCCCGACCTATATCTCGTCGGTGCGCCGGGTCGGCTACCGCATGGCTCAGCCGTCCAAGGATTCCACAGTAGACAGCTCTCCGCCCGGGTAGGGGCTGTACCAGTCCGGCACCCACTCGAACACGTTCCCCAGCATGTCGTAGAGACCCCAGGAGTTCGGCGCCTTCCGGCCCACCGGATGCGTTCGATCCCCGCTGTTGCCCTTGTACCACGCGATCGCGTCCAGATTCCCGTAGCGGTGCCCGCTCGTCCCCGCCCGCGCCGCGTCCTGACGGCCCTCTCACGCACTTCGCCTCGCCGCGTGGTGAGAAATGCCGGTTAGAGAATAGCAGTGCCGCATATCATTGCTCCGGGGCAGTCCCCATGCTTTCGGAAGCGATCAGGACAACGATCGGCAACCACCGTATCCCCGCGCGGCTCAGCGGATCTTCCTGGAACCGACTCGATGGGTTTCAGGTCGTCAAGGTCAAGGCACAACATGATTTGTTGCCTTCTCAGACAACCCGTTGGCCGGCAAACGTCAGGAACAACATGTGATATCACGCTAAACTACGGGCAGAAGAGTGAGGTTCCAGCATGGTTTTCCAGGAATTTGTAGAGGATCAGGTATTTTCTCCTGCGCCCATCGCGGCCGCACTCCGTACCACCAAGGCCGAAATCGCCAGCACCCTGGGTCTTGGTCGGGACGCATTCTCGCGCGCTTCGCGGATCCGAGCGCGAAAAACCCAGGTCCGCACGCGGCAGATGCTGGAAATTCTGAACCGTGTTGAAGCCGAGACCGGCTCGTTGCTCGCGGCTTATGCCTGGTTCCGCGCCGAGCCGCTGACGGGCTTCGGGGGAGCCACGCCGGACTTGTTGCTGCGCGAAGGCAAGGCCGACCACGTACATGCCTACCTCGACCGAATCATGGCGGGGGGTTATGTCTGATTCCATGCCCCTCTGATGCGGTTCCAGGGGCGGGTTTACCGGGCCCACAACCCACAATGGTCCTGGACGCCGCTGTCCGGCGAAGGCGTACGACGCCACGGCGGGCGCTTCAACCGGCGCGGCATCCCGACGCTCTACACCTCTCTCAACCCTTTGACGGCCATACGCGAAGCAGTTCCGCTGGGGCGGCGCATGCAACCCCTCCTGCTTTGCGCCTACGAGGTCGATACCGAGCTGGTGTTCGATGCGCAGAACGAGCGCCAACGCGCGGCGCTGGGCGTGAGTGATCCGGATCTTTCGTGTCCTGCCTGGGAAGCGGAAATGCTCGAAGGGCGGTCCCTTCATCGCAGACCCTGGCCGACCGGCTGATCGCGGCGGGCTATACAGGGATGCTGGTCCGAAGTTACGCCGTGGGGGCCGGACTTGACGATATCAACCTCGTCCTCTGGAAGTGGGGCGCCAGCCGACCCAGCCTTGTCGTCCTGATCGACGATGAAAGACGCCTATCGCGCGGCCCGGAGTTGACATAAGGGCCGTTCCCGGATCCAGTCAGGGCCGTAGCCGCATCCCGGTCCGCATACTGCGCGGCCTGCAGGCAGTGCTCTTTACTCTCCACTACCAGCCCGCATGGCATGCATGTAGTCGCTATTGTATAAACTGGCAGCGAAGCCATGATGCGTAGTGCCTTCACATCATCGCGGTTCATTCTGCTGCTCACGCTGCTCTGTCCGGCCTCTCTCCGGGCCGAATTCGACCCGAACAGCGAGATCATCGGTCGCTGGACGCCGGGGGAAAGCACGGCCCAAGCGCAAATCGAGCTGCTGCAACAAGGCGGCTGGACGAGCGTCCTGCTTGCCTGGCCCGGCTCGGAAGCATCGAGCGCACTCGCCGGGGAGGCTCGTCAAAGCGGCCTGACGCCGATCGCCGAGTTGGGCGTCGTCGATAGCCTGGAGCACGCTCGACAGTCCGCCGCCTCCGCCCGAGAAGCCGGCTTCCAAGGAATCGCCGTCACCGCCGGCGGCGCCTTGAATTCGGCCCAGGCGTTGCGGGATTTCGCAGCCGAGCGGGGCGACCATGATGTGCTCGTCTTTCTCGACCGCGACCAGATCGCCTGGGATGTCGCCGGCGCTCATATCATCCTCGCGGCAGGTCTGTGGCCCGGAGTCCGCGCTCCGCCCAATGTCCCCGGACGCGGCATGGAGGTAGCGACGGCGAGCCGTGAACCCTGGCTCGACACCAACCCGTATCTCATCGGCTACCTGCGCGGCATGTTCCCGCAGCGTCCCGCTGTCCTCGGTTACCGCCCCGACAGGGCAGCCGGCATCAGCGGCGGGCGCGCGGTGCCGCACGAGTCCGTCGAGGTCGCGCTCGTCGAAGCGTTCCTGGCTGGCGGCAACTGTGTCCTATCGCTTCCGGACGACTTCCGCGCCGCATTGCTGCGAGACGACCGGGACGCGGTATCGGCTTGGAAGTCCCTCGGCCGGACCGCCCGATTTCTCCAGGAGAACGCAGAAAAAATCAGGCGCCCGAACCGCTCCCGCATCGCGGCCGCAGCCGGATCGCTGGCCGAATCCGGTGAGATTTTGAACCTGATGTATCGCCGCAGCCTCTTCCCCGTCGTCCATCCGGCTGCCGATGTCCCGGTTCTCGATCCGAGCCGGGTGCGCGGGTTCGTCTACGCCAATCTTGACGCGCCGGGCGCCAGGGTGCTCAGAAGAATCTTCGGTTACGTGCAAGCGGGAGGTCTGCTGGTCACGGCGCCCGGCGGCGTCGAGAGTCCGAAATGGTGGCTTGACGAAGGCGCATCGAAGACCCGCTCCGACAGGGACCGCGACCACTTTTCGCTCGGGAACGGCCGCATCGTCGCCTACCACGATCCCGTGCTTGACCCCAGTGAGTTCGCATTGGATGTGATCGACCTCATCGGCGTTCAGACCCGTGACGTCCGACTCTGGAACGCGCCCACCGTCGTCGGTTCGGCTTATCAGTCGGGCCGCACCGCGGCCCAGGTGCACCTTGTCAACTACGACACACCCCTTGACCAGGGATTCCCCACTCGCGTCGACGGCGTTTTCCGCCGCGCCACGGTCTACGAGCCCGACGGCGAGGTGCGTCCACTGAAAGCCGTCAAGCGTGGAGAAGCGACCGAAATCTGGGTCGACCGGATCGGCCGCTTCGCATTGATCGAGGTTCGATAGAGCCGCCAGACAGGGTCGCTCTTGGTCGGGAATTAAAGGCTGTGTTGTGCGCGCCTCGTCCTGACGGCCCTCTCACGCACTTCACCTCCCCAGGTGCTGAGACATGCAGGCTAACTTTCCGTGTTGAGCCCTGCCTAGCCTCTGTTCAGGAATCCCGAGGCCGCGAGATAGAGCATGTAGGTCGAGAAAATGAATGTGACCCCCATGCCGAAGTTCAGCAACAACGAGGGCTTGTGTTCTCCGGCGATGCGGCGCTTGTTGATGAGAATCCACGTGAAAAGCACAAGCAACGGCATCACGAGCGGGCTCAACGCCTGCGAGGCGATCATGATCTGGACAGGGCTGCCACCGAAAATCGGCACGATCAAGCCGAAGGACGAAGTGACGACGACGAGGACCCGAAAGGACATCCGGCTCATATCGCGTTTGATACCCAGGAAGTCGGAGATGAGCCACGGTCCCAGCAAGTAGTTCGGGAACAGGGAGGACAGCCCCGCGGCCAGGATTCCGAAGACGAAGAGAGTTGACGCCGCCGGCAGCGGCTGGATCGTGCGGACCATGTCGATCGCCCGTTCGATCTCCAGCCCGCTGACATGCAGCGTGCCTGCCGCGCACGCCATGATCGCGACGTTGATGAAGAACAACAGCGTCATCGAAAAGCCGGAGTCGCGCACCACCTCGCGAAAATCACTTGTCGTCCAGCCCTTCTCTTGCACGAGCACGCTGCGGGTCACCAGAACCACGCCCGCCATCGTCGTCCCGATCATCCCGGCTATGAGCAGCGCCGGGTTGCCGACCTCCGGAATGCTGGGGATCAACCCCTCGACCACCGTGGCCGGATCGGGTTTCACGAGATAAGCGGTCATGAAGAAAGCAAAGCCCATCATCGTGACGAACATCGCCAGCACCTTCAAGAAAAAGCCATGCCGGCCCTGCCAGTAGAGTCCCAGCAGCAACAACGTAAAGCCCACCGCCCAGATGATTTGCGGCACTCCCTCTGTGCCCGTCACCTGCGCCGTCCATTCACGCATTACGTCACTGACGATCGCCATCACACCGATGATCGACGCCAGTTGCGTAATCATCAGAGAGCCGATCAGGAAGATCGTGATCGGCCTCCCGAAGTGATTCCGAAACGTGAACAGCGTTGTTTCGCCGGTGAGGATCGTCAAGCGGCTCAGAGCCACGACCATGATGTGCGTAAACAGGGACGCGAAGACGAGCGTCCATGTCAGCGACATGCCGTAGCTTGCCCCGGCCGACGCCATGGTGGTGACACTGCCCGTGCCGATGACATACCCGATCATGAAAATGCCGGGTGCGACCGTGGCGGCGAAGCGAATCAGTTTTTTCCAGCTCGAAGGAGGTGTACTATCAGATGGACTCATAAGGATGTGTTCGCGAAACAGGACGCCACGCACAGCAGAGCATCGACCGACAGGAGAAAACGCAATGCATGGTCCACTTCCCACCCGCCGCCAATGGCTTCAACTCGCCGCGGTTCTCGCATCAAGCCGCTTTCCGCTGACCGGCGCCGAGGCCGCCCCGGTCGACATCGCCGATCGGCGTGAGTTGTTCGTGGACGGTTATTTGATCGACCGGCTCAGCGGCGCCCGCCGCACTCTTCACCGGCCGGTCGCCCGTGAACTCTCTCTCGAAAGAACCAAGCCCTGGGAAGGCAATGCCAGCGGCTACACGACCGTATTTCAGGACGGCGATCTCTACCGCATGTACTATCGCGGGACACACATCGTCTACACACAGGGCAAGGGAGAGAAAGTGCATCGAGAAGTCGTCTGTTACGCCGAGAGCTCCGACGGCATCCACTGGACCCGCCCCGAGCTCGGCATCGTCGAGTTCGACGGCTCCAAGAAGAACAACATCATATGGGACGGCATCGGTTCGCACAACTTCACGCCTTTTCTCGACAGCAACCCCGACAGCACCGCCAACGGCAAGTACAAGGCGATGGGCCACGGGAAGGCGCTCCAACCCGGCGACGAAAGCCGTTTTGGATACGGGCTCTACATCTTCGAGTCCGCCGACGCCGTCCACTGGAAGCTCACGCGTGACGACGCCGTCATCACAGAAGGCGCGTTCGACTCGCAGAACCTCGCGTTCTGGGACTCGCTTCGCGGCGAGTACCGCGCCTACGTCCGCGACTTCCGAGAGGGCCGCGACATCCGCACGTGCACCTCGAAGGACCTCGTCCAGTGGTCCAAACCCGTCTTCCTGACCTACTCACCGGGCCGCATGGGGCAGCTCTACACCAACGGAGTCATCCCCTATTACCGCGCGCCGCATATCTTCGTGGGCTTCCCGACGCGCTACGCCGATTACGGTTGGGCCGAATCCACCAAACAACTGCCCCAACGCGAATACCGCGAGATTGTCGCCAGCTCTTCGCAACGCTCCGGAACGGCCTTCACCGATTCCATGTTCATGAGCAGCCGCGACGGACTGCACTTCGACGTGTGGCCCGAGTCCTTCGTCCGTCCCGGCCCGCAACGCCCCGGGAGTTGGTTCTACGGCGACAAGTATCAGAACTGGGGGATGGTCGAGACGAAATCCCATCTGCCGGGCGCGGCGGACGAACTGTCGTTCTATCTCAGCGAGTACGGCCGCCAGAGAGACGGCAACCGGCTGCGCCGCTACACCCTGCGCGTCGACGGCTTCGTGTCGGTCCATGCGCCGCTTTCCGGCGGCGAGTGCCTGACGAAACCGCTGCGCTTCGAAGGCAGCCGTCTCGGGATCAACTTCTCGACATCCGCGGCCGGAAGCGTCCGGGTCGAGCTGCAGGAAGACTACGGCCATCCCATCCCGGGGTTCACGTTGGATGACTGCGACCTTCAGTACGGCGACGAACTCGACCGAACGCTCTCCTGGAAAGGCAACCGAGACGTCGGCAAACTCGCCGGCCGACCCATCCGCCTGCGCTTCGAGATCAAAGACGCCGATCTCTATTCCTTCCGGTTCACCAATGAATAACCCTGTACGGTCAGCAATGCATAGCTCACGTCCCACCCGCCGCCAATGGCTCCAACTCGCCGCGGTTCTCGCATCAAGCCGCTTCCCGCTGAGCGGCGCCGGGGATAACGCGATCGACATCGCCGACCGGCGCGAGCTGTTCGTGGACGACTATCTGATCGACCGGCTTCGCGGGGCCCGCCGCACCCTTCACCGACCGGCCGCTCGTGAAATCTCTCTCGAAAGAACCAAGCCTTGGGAAGGCAATGCCAGCGGCTACACGACCGTCCTTCAGGACGGCGATCTCTACCGCATGTACTATCGCGGGACGCACATCGTCTACACACGGGGCAAGCGCGAGAACGCTCATCGAGAAGTCGTCTGCTACGCCGAGAGTTCCGACGGCATCCACTGGACCCGCCCCGACCTGGGCATCGTCGAGTTCGACGGCTCGAAGAAGAACAACATCATTTGGGACGGCGTCGGTTCGCACAACTTCACACCTTTTCTCGACAGCAACCCCGGCAGCAGCGCCAACGCCAAATACAAGGCGATGGGCCGCGGCAAGTCGCTCGACCCCAACGACAAAAGAGGCTTCGGACACGGCCTCTACATCTTCGAGTCCGCCGACGCCATCCACTGGAAGCTCACGCGCAGAGAACCCGTCATCACGAAAGGCGCGTTCGACTCACAGAACCTCGCGTTCTGGGACTCGCTTCGCGGCGAGTACCGCGCCTATGCCCGCGACTTCCGAGAGGGCCGCGACATCCGCACGTGCACCTCGAAGGACTTCGTCCAGTGGTCCCAACCCGTCTTTCTGACCTACTCACCGGGACGCATGGGGCAGCTCTACACCAACGGAGTCATCCCCTATTACCGCGCGCCGCACATCTTCGTGGGCTTCCCGACGCGCTTTGTCGACTACGGTTGGGCCGAATCCACCAAACAACTGCCCCAACGCGAATACCGCGAGATTGTCGCCAGCTCCTTGCAACTCGCCGGAACGGCATTCACCGATTCCATGTTCATGAGCAGCCGCGACGGACTGCACTTCGACGTGTGGCCCGAGTCCTTCGTCCGTCCCGGCCCGCAACGCCCCGCAAGCTGGTTCAAAGGCGACAAGTATCAGAACTGGGGAATCGTCGAGACGAAATCCGATCTGCCGGGAGCGGCGAATGAACTGTCGTTCTATCTCAGCGAGGCCGCCCGCCAGAAAGACGGCAATCGGCTGCGCCGCTACACCCTGCGCGTCGACGGCTTCGTCTCGGTCCATGCGCCGCTTTCCGGCGGCGAGTGCCTGACGAAACCGCTGCTCTTCGAAGGCAGCCGTCTCGGGATCAACTTCTCGACATCCGCGGCCGGAAGCGTCCGGGTCGAGCTGCAGGAAGACTACGGGCACCCCATCCCGGGGTTCACGTTGGACGACTGCGACCTCCAGTACGGCGACGAACTCGACCGAACCATCACCTGGAAAGGCAACCGCGACGTCGGCAATCTCGCCGGCCGACCCATCCGCCTGCGCTTCGAGATCAAAGACGCCGATCTCTATTCCTTCCGGTTCAGCGAGTAAGATCCCCGTAGCGACAGGGCAGCAATGGGCCTGGTTCAAACCGCACACACAACTCTGCCGAGGCTAGCGCCAATAAGTCACGTCATTCATGGCGCATTACACTAAAGTCCACCTGGGTTCCGCCGCATTGCCCGACCACGCATCGAATCGAAGAGAGTTCCTCGCCGCGACCACCTCGCTGCTGGGTTGCGGAGGGATTCGCGAAGCCAACGACGAGGCGCCCGAGTTCCTGTCGGCCCACAAGACGGCGTACAGGAGCATGCCGCGCCAAGCCTGCCTGGAATGGTTCCAAAAAGGGCATGCCGGTCTGTCATTCCAGTACGGGGTCTACCGCCAACTGGGTCCTGACCCCTGGGTGCGCTTCCGGAAGGCGGTTTCAGCGGCTGCATACGATCGGCTCAAACAGAACTTCACGGCCGAGTCGTTCTCCGCCGAGTCATTAGTGCGGTTCGCACAAACGGCGGGTGCTTCCTACATCCGCTTCCCTGCCCGGTTGTGGGACGGCTTCAGCCTGTTCCGCACCAACGAGACATCATTCACGAGCTTGAGCGCGCCCGCCGGCCGCGATCTCGTGGGAGAGATGACCGATGCCTGCCGCGATGCCTCGATGGGCCTGATACTCGAGTACGCCTACGGACTCGATTGGCGTCACCCGTATTTTTTTTCGCCGGACTCGGTGCAACCGGATTGGCCGTATGCAGCGGTGGCGCACGGGGACGCTTCAGAGCGGCGCTTCCAGAAGGACGAGGATTTTATCGAATATGTCAAATACGCCCACGTTCAGCTCAAGGAGATCCTCTACCGCTACGTGCCGCTCGCAGGTATCGCCTTGACGCCGGTGATGGGCTATTTCGCACGGCCGGAACTTTTTCCGCTCACCACAACGTACGAGATCATCCGCGAAGCCCAGCCGCAGGTTCTGCTCTCGTTCGAACAGGGAGCGAACGGGGAGGAAGACTTCGTGTCGTTGCGGCCGTACCCCATTCCGGAACGACCCGGCGGCGAGATTGCGGAGCGCATCCGGTCAAAGAACAAAGAAAAACCGCGAGAAGTCCTTGCGTCCTGGGAGAGGGCTCAGAAAGACGAACCCGGGCCGGGTTTGAATAGCGTTCGAGAGATTCAACTCAAACTGAACGGCGCCTTGCCCGAACTGGCGACCTGAACACCCGATTCCGGCGGCTGGTTGCTCCAAGCTCCGTCATGCGGTACAACGGATAAACCCGCACAGGGGTGCGGAGGCAAACATGATCAAGGTCAGCGACTATTCCCTCAACTACTCGCGGCAAATCTCCGACGGAAAGCTCACGATCTTCGAGTTCCTCAAGCAGTGCCGCAAGTACGATCTCGAAGCGGCGAGCATGCACATCCGCAACCTGCCGTCGGTTGCGACGAAGTATCTCAAGGACGTTCGCCGGGCTTATCTCGACAACGGCTTGTCGATGTCGATGTTCACCGTCTCGACGAACTTCGGCAATCCGCGCGATGGCGAGAAGGCGGAACTCGAAAAGGCTTACCAGGCCATTGACGTCGGCATGTTCCTGGGAGCGCCGATCCTGCGGGTGTTCGCAGGCTCGCCCAAGAACGAAGCGGACCGCGAAGACGCCTTCCAGCGCGCTGTCGAGGGCCTGCGCAAGACCTGCGAGGAGGCGGCGGAACAGGGAATGACCGTGGGTCTTCAAAACCACAACCACGGCGCGCTGGCGCGAACCGGCGAAGAGATGCTGCGATTCATTCGCGAGGTGAACCACCCGAACTTCACGGTGCTGCTTGACACGGGGCAGTTCGCCGGTTCCGGCGGAGCCAGCGGTGAAGTCCCGCCTGAACTGAAGGGCGCCGATTTCATGGAAAGCATCCGTATGACCGCTCCTCTCGCCCGGCACGTGCGCGTGAAGTTCTACAATCCGAGGGCCGACGGCTCGGAGCCCTACATCGACTACCCGAAGGTCTTCGATATTCTGCGGGGTGTCCACTACGGCGGCATCATCGACATCGTCTATGAGCCCAACCGCCACGGCGGCGACCCGATCGACAAGGCGATGCCCCGTATCGTCAAGTATCTGAAGAGCCTCGTACAGTGCGCAGCCTAGCAGCTCGCGGCTCGGAAGAGAAACCGCCACCATTCGGATCGTGGGGCAGGGTCTACGCGGCCGTGCTGGCGCACCTGGCTTTCTGGATTCTGCTTTTCCATCTCTTCACCGTCCGCTTTGACCCGCCTACATGAGAGGCATCGACTGGGCTGTTCTGATCGCCTCGCTCGTAGCCATCATCGGCTACGGCCTGTACCGCGCCCGAGGGAGCAAGACCGTCGCATCGTACCTGCTGGCCGGACGGACGATGCGCTGGTGGGTGATCGGCCTGTCGATCATGGCCACCCAGGCCAGTGCAATCACTTTCATCGGAACAACCGGCCAAGGCTATGTGGACGGGCTGCGCTTCGTGCAGTTCTACTTCGGCCTGCCGATCGCCATGGTCATCATCTCGGCGATTGCGGTCCCGTTGTTTTTCCGCTCCGGTGTCTACACCGCGTATGAGTACCTCGAGAACAGGTTCGATGCAAAGACCCGCACGTTGGCGAGTCTGATTTTTCTCATCCAACGCGGGCTGGGTGTCGGTTTGGCGCTCTACGCTCCGGCGGTGGTGCTCTCGGTGATCATGGGCTGGCCCGAACCGCTGACGATCACCACGATGGGCGGCCTGGTCGTGGCTTATACCGTCATCGGCGGCATCAAAGCGGTGATGTGGACCGATGCCCAACAGATGATGGTGATGTTTGCGGGCATCCTGGCTGCTTTTCTTGCGGCCGTATGGGGCCTGCCGTCCGATGTCTCTTTTCTCGACGCGATTCATCTGGCCGGCATCTCCGGGAAGATGCGGGCGGTTGACCTGAGCTTCGATTGGCAGAACCGCTACAACCTGTGGTCCGGGTTGATCGGAGGGTCTTTCCTGGCGCTGTCCTACTTCGGGACGGATCAGTCACAGGTGCAGCGCTACCTGACCGGCAAGTCGATCCGGCACATGCGCATCAGCCTGCTCTTCAACGCCGTGGTCAAGGTGCCGCTGCAGTTCATGATCCTGCTGACCGGGGCGCTGGTGTTCGCCTTCTTCGTGTTCTTCGAGCCGCCGATGCTGTTCAACACGGTCGAGCGCACACGGATGGAGGGGCGTCTCGACGCCACGTACGAAGCCGTGCAGGCCCGATATCATGCCGCCTGGTCCACGCGGAGCGAGGCTGCGCAGAAACTGTCCCATGAACGAGACGCCGGGTCGGAAAACGCCTTCGTCGCCGCGAACGCCGAAGTGGGCGCCATTCGTCAGGAAGCCATCGCCCTCGTCGAACAATCGAATCACGGAGCGACCTACAACGATACGAACTACATCTTTCTGAACTTCGTCATCAGCCACCTGCCGGCGGGATTGGTCGGACTGATCATGGCGGCGGTCTTCGCGGCGGCGATGTCATCGATTTCAGCGGAACTCAATTCGCTGGCCACGGTCACGGTGATCGACCACTATCGCCGCTACCTGGCCCGGGGCCGCAGCGATATGCACTATGCACGAGCGGCCCGGATCTCGACGGCGTTCTGGGGCGTTTACGCTACCGTATTCGCAAGCTTCGGAGGACAGCTCGGCTCGCTGATCGAGGCGGTGAACATGGTGGGCTCCCTGTTCTACGGATCGATGCTGGGGGCGTTCGTCCTGGCCTTCAGCCGCTGGCGCGTGAGCGGCAACGGCGCATTCGCGGGCATGCTTGCCGGACTGGGCGCGGTCGCGCTGACGGCGAGGCTTACGGATGTGTCGTATCTCTGGTACAACCTGGTGGGTTGCTTGATGACGGTAGCGGTGGGGTTGATCATCGGCCGCGGAGGCGCAAAGGCAGCCCCGGCGGCTTAACCGCCGTCCCTTCCTCAATGGGACTTGCACCAGGGGCTGGTAGACTATCCACAGAACTCGTTCGGGATGAGGAGGCCGGAATGGCCGCAAAGGACAAGCAATTCACCCGCAGGGAACTGGGCCGCAAAGCCGTGCTGGCGGGCGGAGCGATCGTCGCGGCGCCGCTGGCGTCATCCGGAGCCGCGGGCGCGCTCGAACGCCGTCCGCTCGGCATGACCGGCATCGAAGTCGGCATTCTCGGGATCGGCATGTCACCTCTGGGGCAGCCCGGCGCGACGCAGGAGGAAATGAACCGGGTGATCGCGATGGCGGCCGATGAAGGAGTGAACTATCTCGACGCGGCACCGATCTACGGAATGGCGGAACGCCGGCTCGGCCCGGCGCTCAAAGGCAAGCGCGACAAGTTCGTCCTCGTGTCGAAGGTGGAGGCCACTTCCAACCAGGACGCCACCTGGCAGATCCAAGAAAGCCTTCACAAGATGCAGACGGACTATCTGGACGTCGTCCATCTGCACAACGTCGGCCGCACCGACCGCTTCCCCGACCTCGATGTCTTGATGGGAGAGGACGGGGCGCTACAAGCACTGCGCGACGCGAAGAAAAAGGGGCTGATCCGGCACATCGGACTGACTTGTCACCTGCGGCCGGCGCGCGCGCTTCCGATCATCGAGAGCGGCGAGATCGAGCTCGTGATGTGCGCCGCGAATTTCGTCGATCTGCACACCTACAACTTCGAAGGCACGGTCTTCGCCGAGGCGGCCAAACGAAAAATGGGCGTGGTCGCGATGAAGATTCTCGGCGGCACGGAGGGCGACGGCGCAAAGCTATCCGCTGATGAGCATTACACCAACGCAGTGCGTTACGCCCTGGGCATCCCCGGCCTGTCGGTCGCCATCATGGGGTTGAAGAATACGGCGGAGTTGCAGAAGGCTCTGAAGACGGTACGGGTCTACAAGGCCTTCTCGGCAGACGAGTTGACCCGGCTCAACACGAAGGGCAAGGTGCTCGCCCAAAGCAAGGACTGGGGCGAACTGCGCGGGCCCGTCGCATGGGACGGCGACAAGACTGCGTAGCTGCGTAGTCTACGTTTCCAGAATCACCGGCAAGACCAGCGGCCTGCTGGATGTCTCGCGGCTGAGGTGGCGGCGGAGGTCGGCGCGAACCTTCTCTTCCATCACTCCCCCATCGGTTTTCTCTTCGTGCGTAGCCGCGGCAAGCGTGTTTGCAACGACCTCGCGGGCACTCTCGAGTAGCGAGGGGTCGTCTTCGCGAATGACGAAACCGCGCGTGACGATCTCGGGGCCGCTCTCGATCTCACCGGTGTGACGATTCAGCGCAACGATCGGGATGACCACGCCGAACTCCGAGAGATGGCGGCGGTCGCGGATGACCATTTCCTCGGCGATCTCATCGCCTGTGCCGGAGTCGATGCAGACCCGTCCCACCGGCACCGATTCCCGACGACGGGCCCCCTCTTGATCGATTTCGAGGACATCTCCGCTTTGCAGCAGGAAGGAGTCTTCGATGCCCGAGCCCCGCAGGGTTTCGGCCATGCGGATATGCCGCGAGAGCTGCCGGTACTCGCCGTGAACCGGTACAAAGTACTTGGGCCGCGTCAGGTTGAGCATGAGGAGCAGTTCCTGGCGTGCGGCGTGTCCCGACACGTGCAGAGGTGGATTCATCGCTCCGTAGAAGACTTCGGCTTGTCGGCGGTAGATGTGGTCGATCATGCGGAAGATCGCTTTTTCGTTTCCGGGGATCATGCGGGCACTGAGGACAACCTGATCGCCTTCTTCGATCCGCGCATGGCGGTGCTTGCCGACCGACGCTCGCGAGAGCGAAGAAAGCGGCTCTCCCTGACTGCCG
This sequence comes from Bryobacterales bacterium, assembly GCA_965204095.1. GTDB lineage: Bacteria > Acidobacteriota > Terriglobia > Bryobacterales > UBA6623 > JAPPLB01. The sequence goes on from OZ241991.1 coordinate 1,833,525, forward strand.
GCGATGATCACGGTGCGCTGGGATCGAGGCAGGCGCTGGATATCGCCGGGGCGCAACAAAAGGCCGTCGGGGATGCGGAGCAGGCCCAGATCGTGCGCCAGCTCACAGGAGGTCTGCATGCTGCGCCCGACGAGAGACACCTTCCGGCCGCACTGGAGCGACAGGTCGAGGATTTGCTGGACGCGATGCGTGGACGAGGAAAAGCAACTGATGAAAACGGTCCCGCTGCTGTGCTGGAGCAGATCTTCAAGCTGCGGACGGACCGTTTTCTCTGACGGCGTGTAGCCGTCGACTTCGATATTCGTCGAGTCCGACAGGAGCAGAAGGACGCCGCGCTGTCCGTAGTCGGCAAAGCGATGAAGGTCGAAGAGGCGGTTGTCCACGGGCGTCGGGTCGATCTTGAAGTCGCCCGTGTGGATCACGGCGCCCAGCGGCGTCCGCACCGCGAGCGCAAATGAGTCAGCCGTGCTGTGCGTGACCTGAATGAACTCGACCTGAAAGCATCCAAGCTCGACGGTGTCGCCCGATCCCATCTCGTGGAAAACCGGCTCCTCGTTCAGTTCGTGTTCCTCGAGGCGGCGTTCGACAAGCGCTCTGGCCAGACGCGGCGCGTAGATGGGTATGTCGAGTTGCGAGAGAACATAAGGGACCGCGCCGATATGGTCCTCATGGCAGTGCGTCAGCACCAGCCCTCGGACCTCTTCGCGGTGCTCGACGAGGTAGCTGACATCGGGAACGACGATGTCCACTCCGAGCAACTCGCCGCCGGGAAACATCATGCCGGCGTCGATGACGATCAGGTCGCCTCCGCAGCGCAGGGCGAGCATGTTCATGCCGAACTCGCCAAGTCCGCCAAGCGGAACAACGTGCAGCTTTTGATCAGACAGGGAAGCGCCTCCGCGGGACGGAGTATTGTAGCAGCGACGTCAGTGTTACAGCCGCCGGTCCGGGGGCTGCTCGCGGGGCTGTTTCCGGACACGCTGCCTACGACCGGGTGTTTTCATACCAAATGGACCTCGAAATTGGCTCTGGATCATCACCGCCTTCGTGGCGTTAATCACGGTGCTGGGCCGCGGGGGACAGGTCATCGAAACCCTATCTCAAGAGACGGTCGTCGAGCGGATCGACCGTGGCATGCTCATGATTTCAAACTTTGGGTCAACGGTGTTCTTGTTGATTGCTTCAGGACTTTGCGAAGGCATGACCTGCTCAGGAAGCCTTGGGCTTACAGCCTCGACACAGCCGCTGCCACTTCGTAGCAGAGAGCCATGGTCGAGGCACCCGGAGGACATCGTGAGCGGAGGCAGAACTTTGTGGATGACTGGCCGGCACTCTGTTCTCTCACTTGCAAGATGGCAACTCTGTGCGCTCTAACCGTGTGTAACCGTAGGCTCGAAGATGATCTTAAGCCGCGTGCCGGTAGCGGCGGCGACGCGCTCCAACGTCTGGGTAGACGGCCTGGCGCGGCCGCTCTCGAGCCGGGCAACAACGGACTGGGTTGTCTTCATGCGTCCAGCGAGCTGCTCTTGGGTAAGGCCGGCTTGGGCGCGAGCCTCGATGAGCGCACGGGCAATCTCGAACTCGGGCTTGAGAGCCTCGTGAGCTTTGCGGTAGTCCGGGTCTTTCATCCACTTCTTGTGCAGGTTGCGCACCTTGGTCATGACAGCACCTCCTTTGCTCGTTTCAAAGCCAGATCAATCTCACGTTTTGGTGTCTTTCGAGTCTTCTTGACGAAGACGCGCACCACCACCACGCGCTGACCTGTTGCCGTGACGTAGATTGCCCGCGAGATGCCATCCTTGCCCTTCATGCACATTTCCCACAAGGGGCCTTGCAAGTGCTTGACGTGCGGTTCACGAACACGGTCCAGACCAAACTCCTCGATCAACCGGGAGATGTAACTGAAACGGACGCGCATGTCGGCGGGTAGCGCTTCGAGTTCCGCATCGACGACATCACTTAAGGTTTCAACAGTCCACGCCATGCGAACACCCAAATTATAGCGTTTTTGCTATCTCGGGCGAGGGTGAGGTGATGTCCTGAAAGGTCGTCTCTCCCGCTGTTCGTAACTGATGCAGGAGTATCCCGGTATGTCGACGACTGCCACTGCGGTGTGAGATTCAGCTGCCAAGATCGATTCCCTGCTTCCGCTGTTGCCCACGGTCCGGCTCCCGCTGGGGCGCGGGCCTGATTTTTGCTGGGTCCTCGCTTCTTGGCTCTCCTGCTCGGCGAATTTGGCTTCGAGACGCATGGTTCAGATACGCATGAGCACTCCGCAGTCGGGATCCGTATTCGTTCCTGTCCTCGCGCATCTCCCGGTCCAGGCCTGATCGGCTATCTCGCGGACCCGGTCACCGATCCCCGACTCTTCCCACCACTGGCTGTAGAGAGGCAGGTTCTGCGCTGTAGCTCGGCTCATGCGCTACTCGAAGCTGTTTCCGGTCCGGCTGCCTACGACCGGGTGTTTTCATACCAAACGACGTTCCTGCTTTCCTGGCCGGCGATCAATACATCGAGATCACCGTCAGCATCCATGTCCACGAGGCGGATATCGTAGGCGGCTTGATCTTCGTTGATGTGGTGGGTGGTGAAGCCGCCGGCGCCGTCGTTCTCGAACCAGGCCGCGATGAAGCTGTCTTTCGCGCAGGTCGCGGCATCGATGTCACCGTCGCCGTCGATGTCGCCGACGGCCAGGCTGTGCGGGCCTTCGAGCGAAGGGTTGATCTCCATCAGCTCGAAGTCAGGGGCCTTGAACCACAGCACTCCTGCGCCGTGTCCGCGGGACGCGATGAAATCGGCCTTGCCGTCGCCGCTCAGTTCCGCGATCAGGATGTTCGTCGCGCCTTCCTGCCCGGTCGCGAGAACGTGTTTCTCCCAGGGCCCGCCGCCATCGGCCGGCTGCTCCCACCAGGCGAACCAGTTGCCGCCCTCGGGAATCTTCGCGGCGGCGGAAATGTCGGCCTTGCCGTCGCCGCTGACGTCGCCCACGCCCATGTAATGGCTGAGCCCCGGCGCGTCTTTGTCGGCAAAGACATGACGTACCCAGCGCTCGGCCTCACGCGGGTTTTCGGGGATCTCATACCAAGCGATCGATTCGGGATAAGGCCCCTTGGGCTGAGCGCTGTTGGCAATCAGGTCCACCTTGCCGTCGCCGTTGACGTCGCCGGTGATCAGGCCGTGTGTGCCGTCGATTTCGTCATCCACAAGGTGATACGGCCAGGGCCCCCGTAGCGGGTCGTCCGGACGTTCGAGCCAGAAGACCGGACCGGGGCTGTATACGCCGCCGATGTAGTCCGGGTCGCCGTCCGCGTCGACGTCGATCACCTCGCTGTGGATGGCGGTCTTGCCGGGCTGCTCGGAGCCAATGACGAACTTGATCCAATCCGGCGCCACATAGAGGCGTGTTTCGTTCTCCGCGCTGACGATCACGTCCGGCAAACCATCGCCGGTGAAGTCGGCCGCGATGGCGGTCTGATTCGGGTAGCCCTCCGCGATGACGTGCCTGGGCCAGTTCTCCTTCCACGAGGCGTCACCCACTTTGGCCTCAGCCGACTCGGATTCAGGGGAGCCGCAACCGGGAGTCAGCAGCGTGAGGCTGAGCAAGAGCGATCCGACGATGCGATAGGTCATGGCGTGATTCCTTTCGGATTGAGAACGGCCGGCAGCAAGCGCCACAAGGCGGGCCGGGAGCGGCGCTACGACTCCTTCAGCGATATCCCCAAAGCCTTCATCTTGCGATAGAGATGGCTTCGCTCCAAGCCAAGGGCTGCCGCCGCGCGGGTCATGTTACCCCCCAAGCCTTCGAGTGTCTTCAGGACGTATTCGCGTTCATAGGCCTTCCGCGCCTCTTCCAATGACTTGAAGTTGGCTGTCTGCAAGCGACCCGACGCAGCCGAATGCCGCCGGGGAGCCGGCGGAAGATCGGCAGTGTCAATGCGCGAGCGCGGGTTCATGATAACGATCCGCTCCATCAGGTTGCGCAACTCGCGAACATTGCCGGGCCAGGAGTAGTCCATCAGCGTCTGTTGGGCCGCCTCGGTAAGCTCCTTCGGCCGCCGGCCGTACTCCGAGGCAAACTCGCGCAGGAAGTATCCGGCAAGCAGCGGAATGTCTTCGGCGCGTTCGCGCAGCGGCGGGACCGCGAAGGGGATCACGTTGAGTCGATAGAAGAGGTCGTCTCGAAAGTTGCCTCGGCTGATCTCGTTGTCCAGATTCTTGTTGGTCGCGGCGATGACGCGGACATCGACTTGCACGGTCTTCCCCGAGCCGACGGGTTCGAAGCGCTGTTCTTCGAGCACGCGCAATACCTTGGCCTGCGTGTTCAAGCTCATGTCGCCGACTTCATCCAGAAAGAGCGTGCCACCATCAGCCTGTTGAAACTTCCCGGTCTTGTTTTCGTGAGCGCCGGTAAAGGAACCCTTGACGTGCCCGAACAACTCGCTTTCGATCAGTTCTTCCGGAATCGCCGCGCAGTTGACCTCGACGAACGCGGCCCGAGCCCGCTGGCTTCGAGCGTGGATGGCGGAGGCAATCAATTCCTTGCCGGTCCCGCTCTCTCCATAGATCAGAACACGGCCGTTGGTCGGCGCCATCAGTTCCAACTGCTGGCGAAGGGCTTTCATCGGGATGCTCTCGCCGATGATCCTGAACTTCGTCTTGACCTGTTCACGGAGCGAGAGATTCTCGATCAACAAGCGGCGGCGTTCGAGAGCGTTCTTGACGCAGACGGTGACCTTTTCCAGCGAAAGCGGCTTCTCGAGGAAATCAAGCGCGCCCAGCTTGGTAGCGCGCACCGCGCTTTCGATCGTGCCATGGCCCGATATCACGACCACTATGGGGCGCCGGCTCGGATCGAGTTGCTGGATGCGCTCCAGGGTTTCGAGGCCGTCCATCGCAGGCAGCCAGATATCGAGAAGGACAACGTGATAGGTCTTCTCGTTCAGCAGTGAGAGGCATTCCTCCCCGGTTTCGACCGCCGTGGCCTCGTAGCCCTCGTCTTCGAGGATGCCGCTGAGCGACTCCCGGATGCCCGGCTCGTCGTCGACGACCAGGATACGGCTGGGCCTCACCCGGCGACTCCGACCACAACCGCCGGCCGGCTGGCTGCCGTTGGCACTTCGATGATGAAGCGGCTTCCCGACGGCTGATTCTCCTCCACCCGGATCGTCGCCTGGTGCTCGCTCAATATGCGGCTGACGATCGCTAAACCCAATCCCGTGCCACGCTTCTTGGTAGAGAAGTAGGGGAGGAACAGCTTTTCCTTATCCTTGGCTGAGATGCCCATGCCGGAATCGGCGACAACCAGTTCGACGCTATCGGGCACGGGGCCGGGAGCGCTGGCGATGAAGATCTCCTTGACCCAAGCGCCGCGGACCGCTTCCGCCGCGTTGTCGATCAGGTTGACCACGACGCGCTTGAATTGCTCGGGGTCGATGAAGACTTCCGGCAAGCCTGCGGCGAGGTCGCAGCGAATCACCACGTCGTCGAGCCGACCGTGAAAGACATCAAGAGCTTCTTCGATGACCGCGTTCAGGTCGGCGCGCTCAGGTTTGGCTTGAGGGAAGCGGGCAAACTGCGCGAACTCATCGACGAGGGTTCGCAGGGTTTCGACCTCGCGCACGATCGTCTCCGTGCATTTCTCGAAGCGTTCACGCAGTTTTCGGCGCTCGGGGGAATCGTCCAAGCCCCCGTAGCGCTTGAGCAGGCGGCTCATGCGTTCCGCTGAAAGAGCAATGGGCGTGAGCGGGTTCTTGATCTCGTGCGCAACGCGCCGGGCGACTTCGTTCCAGGCGGCCGACTTCTGGGCGCGCAGCAGTTCCGTCGTATCTTCCAGTACGACGACAAAGCTGGCCGGCTCTTCATCGACCTGCTCGTCTTTGGCGAGGGCGGAAACGGTCACGGCCAGATGCCGAATCCGGCCACCGCGCTCGACCTCGAGCTCACTTGCCGCCAGACCCATTCGGCGCGCGCGGTTCAGCATGTAGGCGAGGTCTTGCAGGTCGTCGCCCGCAAAGAGCTCGGCAAGTCTTTGCGGCGCGGCATCCAGGGGAAGTCCGAACATCCGCCGCAACGAGGAGTTCACCTTCAAAACCTCCCCGTCGGCAGCGACGGAGATGACGCCGGGCGTGATGCTCTCGAGAATTGCGTCGATGAACCGGCGGCGCGATTCGAGCTCGACATTGGCCTGCGCCAAGTCTTCGTTGCTGAGCTGGAGTTGCCGGGTCTTCGTCTCCAATTGCTGCGTCATGCTGTTGAACGACTCGACCAGCGCGCCGAGCTCATCGCTCGTCTGCGCTTGGATGCGGAAGCCCAAGTGCCCGCTCGAAAGCTCATCGGTCGCTTCCACCAACGCTTCGATCGGAACGATGATCTGCTTCGACAAGAACAGCGCCAGCCACGTTCCCACGAAAAGAACGAAGATCGCAATCAGAGAAAGCATCCCGAGATAAAAGTAGCGGAAGTTGCGGTACGCGCTGTGCGTCGCCGTGTAGGCCTCGTACTCGCCGCGCATCAGCGCCAGGCGCTCCGTAAACTCGCGGGGGAACTCCCAGGCGACGACCACGCGCCCGACATCGTTCGACCCGTCGCGGACCTGCGCCACCGAGTACAGGTACTCGCGGTGAACGACCGAAAAGACGTTTGCGCCTCCGCCATCGTCGCGAGGCCGATCGAGCCGGCGCCATTCGACCGGACCCTGAAAGAGGACTCCCCCATACACTTCCGCCAGAGGCCGACGCCCGGCCGTGGGGACGAGCGCGATGTAGTGGGCTCGCTCGCCGTCAACGATTTCAGACAGTTGGGCTCGGAAAGCCTCTTCGGCCCGGCCTTCAACGAGTGCGGCGGCCGTTTCCGGCATCGCCGCGATGCGAAGCGCGTCGGCCTCGGATTTGTCCGGGACGACCTCCCGCCATAGCGCCTCGGCCTGGTCGTGAATCTCGCGCGTCGGCTGCGTAAACCACTTGTCGAGCGTGCGGTTGAGAAAACTGAAGTTGAAGATGACCAGACACACCACCGGGACGATCGACAACACCAGCGCGCCCACGACCAGCTTGGTCTTGATGCGGGAACCGAGGCGATTCTGCCGAGAGTCGACGTACAGCTTGAGCAGACTGCGAAAAACAATGAAACCCAGCGCAAGCACGCCGATGACGACGAGCGTCGACGTACCCCACAGAACGATGGTCTCGGTGGCCCCTCCAGGCCGAAAATCGCCGAAATCGAGAGATGTCTGCCAGAACGTCAGGACGGCCAGCAGGACCAGCAGCACGCTGGAAACAATGAGGGAAATCCGTTGACTCTTTCTTTCCACGGGCCGGTGCGAGACTGCGGAGCTACTCCTGCGTCTCGACTCGAAATGATGATAGCAAGAGGACCCAGGAAATCAGGCGGCTCTCAAAAGAGTCAGGAGCATTCGCTAGCCTGCTTTTCTCACCACGTGGCGAGGCAAAGTGCGTGAGAGGGCCGTCAGGACGAGGCGTGAGCCGCTTGGCGCGCGCAGGCGTACTTGAACAGTACGTTGAGCACGGCAAGCAAGCGCAACGAAGTCCTGGCGGTCGTATCGCGTGCTTCGACCGTCGGGTGGTGAGAAATGCAGGCTAGAAAGGGAAGCGGCCCAGTCTGCGGCTGCCCGTCTTGTTGCGGTTCGGGTCCGGGCCGTTGCCTACATCGACCCGGCGTCCGCCGACGGCATTCTCGAACGTGGCCTCGGCCTCCGTGAAGTAGAGATCGCGATCGAGCACCATGTCGAGATGCGTGCCGCGCTCAAGCGTGGCATCCGGTCCCCGAGTCAGGAACACGCCGGCGAGTCCGGCAGCCGCGCCCACCGCCGAGCCAAGCCCGAGGCCCATTCCGGGTTTTCCGGATGCCGCTCCGGCAAGCACGCCGATTGACGCCCCCGCGGCCGTCGTCTGGGCAACCGTGGTCGCGTCTTCGCCCTTGTTGCCTTCGCTCTTGATCTTGCCTTCTTCACGCTCGAAGTCCTCGGGGGAACGGCCGTCAAGCTGCCCAACTCGGCCCGTGAAATCACGCATCGTCCCATTCGGCAGAATCATCTGCTCGAAACGAAGGAACAGCTCACCCTTGCCCTTCACGCGGCCGGGCCGTTTCGCCCGAGTCACCGAGCCGGAGACGTATGTGCCCGTCGGGATCAGGATGCGCCCGTCGATGGCGACCGGATAGACGGACTCCAAGTAGATGCGGTCTCCCGGAGCAGCGTTCCTGGTGCTGACGCTGTTGATCAGCGCAAGCGGAACCCGCGTGCCGCGCGGCACGGTCAGCGTATTCTTATCGACCGGCTCGCGAGACTTCAGCGCCGAAGCGGGCTCTTCGGACTTCACAGGGGCGACTTGCGCGAAAGAGATGGCGCCTGTCGCCGCAATCATGATGATTACCGCCGGAAAGAGCTTCATTTCCGTTATCCCCCATTCATCCTACCGTGCCGCGCCGGCTCAGCCGAACACAAGACCCTCTTTATTCTGATCCCGTTCGTGAGCAAAAGGTTTCTTTTTCTTATTGTCCGCAGTCCGCCCGGATTGCCGGGTGGATCGGTCATACTACGAAGTAAGGGTTGTCAGGGTCGGGAGACGAACGCTAACCAGCACGGACTCGGCATTGGAGACCGGAGGTCGCCACAACCGTGGATCGAGCGCCGCTTTTCCTCCGGCATCGTCACGGCCGATGCCTCCCTGCCCATCCATCGGCATCTCCTCTCGCCAGAGCATGAAAGTGAACGAGTACGTAATCACCGCTACCTTCTCCGTCCCTTTCATCCATCGCCTGCGCTTCACGGAGAGCGCGTTCTCGCCGGAGAATCCCGTATTGGACGAGGTGCTCCGGGACGGCTCGGCGAAGCCCCCATTTGCCGTGGCTTTTTTCGACAAGGCGGTCTCCGAAGCCTGGCCGGACCTGGAAGAATCCGCCCGGGAATACGCAAGGGCGCGCCGCTGGAAGCCACTTCAAACCGTCACGATTCCCGGCGGCGAGGAGTCGAAGAACAGTCCTGCCGTCCTGGAGCGCATTCTTCAGATCGTCCACGATGCCGGCATCGATCGCCAATCGTACGTCATGGTGGTCGGAGGCGGAGCGGTTCTGGACGCCGTCGGCTACGCCGCGGCCATCGCGCATCGGGGCGTCCGCCTCGTAAGACTGCCGACAACGACGCTTTCCCAGGCCGATTCCGGCGTCGGCGTCAAGAACGGCGTGAACGCATTCGGCAAGAAGAACTACCTGGGCGTGTTCAGCCCGCCTTGGGCGGTTGTGAACGACCAGTCTCTGCTCTCGACATTGTCCGATCGAGACTGGCGCTGCGGCTTCGCCGAGGCGGTCAAAGTGGGCCTCGTCAAGAACGCCGCGCTTTTTGAAGACATCGAGGCCCAAACCGGCAGGATCAGTGAGAGGCATCTCGACGCCGCGTTGCCGGTGATCCGCAAGTCGGCCGAGCTGCACCTGCGCCACATCACGGAGAGCGGCGACCCTTTCGAGATGACCTCGGCGCGGCCCTTGGACTTCGGACACTGGGCGGCGCACAAGCTCGAGCAGATGACACAGTTTCGCCTGCGGCACGGCGAGGCCGTCGCCATCGGTCTTGCTTTGGACACCGTCTACTCGGCCGAAACCGGACTTCTGTCCGAATCAGACAGTGAACGGGTCCTTGATTGTCTCGACGGACTCGGGTTTCGGCTGTATGACGAAGCGATCGCAGACACCCAGGTTCTGCTGCGAGGGCTCGACGAGTTTCGCGAGCATCTCGGCGGCGATCTGACGGTTGCCATGGTTAACGGGATCGGTGTCTCGACGGACATTCACGAGATACAGCCCGCTGCCGTACGAACGTCGGCCGAGCGTCTCGCGTCACGGTATCGGTAAGTTTGTTCCGTCTGAAGTACACTGGTCTTGCAAGGCAAATCCCGATGAGTGACCAACGCTACACCTGTCCGCTGACACGGCGAGAGGTCATCGATCAATACTTCCTCGAACATCGCGCCAAGATGATCGACATCGCTGCTTTTCTCGACCGGATCGGCCGCGCCAGGCCGGCCGAAGCCGCACAGGATTTCCGCGTGAAAGCAATGGAGCGCGCCCTGAGCGTGCTCACCGACAGCGAAGGCGATAAGGCAAGACGAGTCCTGGACGTGCTCAGCGACCCGACGGTCGAGCCGATTGCGGAATCCCCGGGCAAGGGCGCATCGGGAGCCTACCCAGTCGCAACCTGAAACGGAGCGGGCGGCGTGAAATACATCGATCCACACATTCACATGGTCTCCCGCACCACGGACGACTATCAGCGCATGGCCGAGGCCGGTTGCGTCGCCGTGACGGAGCCGGCCTTCTGGGCGGGATACGATCGCTCCTCGGCGCAAGGCTTCTACGACTATTTCCGTCTGCTTACCCGCTTCGAGCCCAAGCGGGCCGCGGAGTACGGGATTGACCATTACACATGGATCTGCATCAATCCCAAAGAAGCCGAGGATCTCGTGCTCGCCCGAGAGGTCATCGAGATCATCCCGGAGTTTCTCACCGAAGACACCGTGCTCGGCGTCGGAGAGATCGGCCTCAACAAGAACACGCGCAACGAGCTGACGATCCTTGAAGAGCAAATCGGCATTGCCGACCGGCATGATCAACTCATCCTCGTGCACACGCCGCATCTGGAGGACAAGCGCAAGGGAACGCGCATCACCCTCGACGCGATCAAGCGCAACGGCAACATCGATCCGGGGCGCGTGCTGATCGACCACGTCGAAGAGCACACGGTCAAGATGGTTCTCGATGAAGGTTTCTGGGCGGGAATGACACTCTATCCCAACTCGAAATGCACCGTACAGCGCGCCGTGGACATCATCGAGACCTATGGGACAGAGCGGCTGTGGGTGAATTCCGCCGGAGACTGGGGGCACAGCGACCCGATGACGGTGCCGAAGACGGCCATGGAGCTCAAGCGGCGCGGTCATGGACCCGAACTGTTCGAAACGATCGCCTTTCGAAATCCTCTTACGTTTCTCAGCCAGTGTCCAAAGTTCAAGGTCATCGATGCGTGACGTTCTCGGACCGGGAACAACCCTCGGCTATTGCACCAACGTCCACGCCGGTGAGAGCCTCGCGGAGACGATCGGCAATCTCGAACGCTATTCGCTTGCCGTCAAGAAGCGTGTCAGTGCGGACGAGCCAATGGGTGTCGGCCTCTGGCTCTCGGCGCAGGCTGCCCGCGAGTTGCTGGAAGCAACCGGCCCCTTGACCCGGTTCCGGGATTGGCTGGCCGAGGCCGGCCTGGAACCCTTTACGCTGAACGGCTTCCCGTACGGCGATTTTCACGGACCCGAAGTCAAATATCGTGTCTATGCACCCGATTGGCGCGACCCCGCACGCCTGTTCTACACGCTCGATCTGGCTCGCATCCTCGCCGTGCTCCGGCCCGAGGGCGCCGAGGGAAGCATTTCGACGCTGCCCATCGGTTGGCGCGCCTCCATGGGCATGGACCCCTCGGGACCGGGCCAAGCGGCACGGCATCTCCATGAGCTGGCGGAACAGCTCGAGCGAATAGAACAAGAGCAAGGCCGGCTTATCCATGTTGACCTCGAACCGGAGCCCGGCTGCTACCTGGACACTTCGTCCGACGTTGTCGAGTTCTTCGAGAACCATCTCTTGCGAGGCCGCGACTGTGACCGCATCCGGCGTTATCTGAGGGTCTGTCATGACATCTGTCACGCGGCGGTAATGTTCGAAGAGAACGCAGCGGCGCTTGCGAACTACGAGAAGGCCGGTATCCGGATCGGCAAAGTGCAGATCTCATCCGCGATTCGGATGGCAGGAGACCAACTCGGCGACACGGAGCGCAGGAGCGCTCTCGATCAACTCAGCCGCTTCGCCGAAGACCGTTATCTTCATCAAACCGTAATCGGAGATAGCCGCTTCTTCGACGATCTGCCGCTAGCCCTCCGGGAGCCCGATGTGGAGAAGCTTCAGGGTGAATGGAGGGTTCACTTTCACGTGCCCCTCTACCTTGAACGATTCGGCCTGCTGGAAACGACGCAAGAGCAAGTGGGCGACTGTCTGTGCGCGCTCGAGGGCCGTGGATTGGTCCGCCACTACGAGGCGGAAACCTACGCCTGGAGCGTTCTGCCATCGGAGCTTCGCGTCGCTGATTTAGCCGCAGGAATCGCCAACGAACTCAGGTGGTTACGCGAGCGATCTTCAGCTCATGCCGCAGTATGAAAGGCCGCGCCGCAGAAACCCTTCGGGCCTGCACCGAACTTCTGCGAATCTCCAATCTGCCTACGGTGTTGTCAAACGTGCTCGTCGGCTCGGCGCTCGGCGGCTCGGGCGCGGATATCCCCTGGGAGATCACAGCGCAGTGCGCCGTAGCGGTCCTGTTCCTCTACCTCGCCGGGGTCGCTGGCAATGATGCGGTCGACGCCGAATGGGATGCTGCAGCACGCCCCGAGAGGCCCATCCCCTCAGGGCGGCTTTCGCAACGGCAGGCCTACACAATCACCGTCAGCGGCTTCCTGCTGGGATTAACGGTTTTCGCTTCGATCGGACTCATCGCCTTCGGAATCGGTACGCTGCTCGTCGCCGTCATCACTCTGTACAATCTGCTCCACAAACGCCTGGCCGCAAGCGTTGTGTTCGTCGGTGCGGCGCGAGGTCTCGTTTACCTGGCTGCAGCCGCAGCCGGCGGCGGAACCCTGAACGACTCCAAGCCTTTCTGGTTCGCTCTGGCCCTCTTCGCCTACACAACGGCGTTCACGGTGATGGCGCGTTCGGAACATCGGGAGCAGATCGATAACAGCCGCTGGCTCGCGGCGGCTATTCCGTTGATCGCTCTCACTCCGGGAGTCTGGATCACGGCGGATGAAGCACTGCTCGCGGCAGGTGTTGCGGTAGTGATGATCGTGTGGCAGGCAAGGGCCGTCAGGATGGTCCTCCAAGTGCCTCCCGAAACGAAAAGCGCGGTGCATGTCTGGCTGAGCGGCTTCTGTCTCATCGATGCCTTCTACCTCAGCGTGCTGGGCTATTCCGGGCTCATCGCCGTAGCCGTCGGATGCTTCCTCCTTACTCTGCTCCTGCAGCGCCGCGTCATGGGAACTTGAAGCGATGGCGCAACCCACCGCCGTTCTCCTCGTTGTCGGTCTGAACCGCAGCCTGCTGGAATCAGCGCCGCGTCTTGGTGCGTTTGCGAACAAGGGCGCGGTGCGCAGTGTGACGCCCGTTCTTCCCGCCGTCACTTGCAGCGTGCAGTCGAGCATGCTCACCGGCCTCTCCCCCAAGGGACACGGCATTGTCGGAAACGGTTGGTACAACCGTGACGCCGCCGAGGTCCAGTTCTGGAAGCAATCGAATCATCTGGTTCGCGGCGAGAAGGTCTGGGAGATCGCCAAACGGCGGGACCCCGCGGTGACCGTGGCGAACCTCTTCTGGTGGTTCAACATGTATTCGTCGGCGGACTACTCGGTCACGCCGCGCCCGATCTACAAGGCTGACGGCCGCAAGATCCCGGACTGCTACAGCGAGCCGCCGGACCTGCGGGATCAGCTCCAAACCCGGCTCGGCCCCTTTCCCCTGTTTCGATTCTGGGGACCAGGCTCCTCCATCGAGTCGAGCCATTGGATCGCGCAAGCCGCGAAGTTCGTATTCGAACAGCATCGCCCAACGCTCAATCTGGTCTACCTGCCGCACCTCGACTACGCCTTGCAGAAGCTCGGTCCGGCTGCTCCCGGCATCGCCGCCGCCGCCGCCGAGATCGATGCAATCGCCGGGGACTTGATCGACTTCTACGAAAACCAGGGTGTGCGAGTCGTAATTGTCAGTGAGTACGGCATCGAAGAGGTGCAGGGAGCGGTCCGCATCAACCGCTTCTTGCGGGAGGAAGGCGGCCTGCGGGTCCGTGAAGAGCAGGGTCTCGAACTACTCGACCCCGGGGCATCCCGAGCCTTTGCCGTGGCTGATCATCAAGTGGCGCACGTCTATGTGAATGAGCCGGACGACCTTGAACCGTGCCGGGATCTGTGCCGCGCCCTCCCCGGTGTGGAGCAGGTGCTCGACCGAGCGGCTCAGGTGGGAGAGGGCATCGGCCATGACCGCGCCGGCGACCTCGTACTGCTCGCGGAAAGCGGACGCTGGTTCAGCTACGGCTACTGGCTCGATGACTCCCGGGCGCCTGACTTCGCACGCACCGTGGACATCCATCGCAAGCCGGGATACGACCCGGTCGAACTCTTCCTTGATCCGAAGATCACCTTTCCAAAACTTTCTCTGGGTTGGAAGCTGCTCAAGCAGCGGCTGGGATTCCGCACGCTTCTTGACGTCATTCCCCTCGACACCGGTCTGGTCAAAGGCTCACACGGGCGTGTGGATCAGCCAAGGGACCGCAGGCCCGTGTTGATTACGAAGGCGGAAATCTCTTGTGAGCAGGAAGACATTCCCGCGGCGGGCGTGCGCGGCGTGATCCTGGAACACCTCTTCGGCCCGTCGCAGGCCGTCACAGCAGGACGGAATCCATAGCCTCGCCCCTTGGCAGCCGCCGGCCGTCCCGGTCGGGCGGTTCGGAGCGATCCTGGAGGTATGCCAACAAGAGCTCTTGCGAACCCTGAAAGAAGTCCTTCGCCAAGCGCTCCAGCGCGCTTTCCAATGCGGCCTCCCAACTCAGAGCAGGATGGTAGACATAGCCGCGTCCCAGCTTTTCTCTCCGGACCGCGCCCTTGCCGGCCAGTCGATCGAGCAGTGTAAGCACCGTGGTGTAGGCCAGTTCGCGCTGTGGTTCGAGCGCGTCACGCACATCTGCGACGGTGCCGCTGCCGAGCGTCCACAGCACTTTCAGCGCTTCCAGCTCGAGGGGGGAAGGTCTTTGCCCGCGTCCGGATTCCTTCTCGATACTGGCGCTCCTTTGGGGCATGGATGGCCGCGTCCTCAGAGCTTCTGTTTCTCGCTCCGCATCGCTTCCTGGAGCCTCTCACCAAAAAGATTGCGTGGTCCCGGATCTCTGCCACGGACGGGTTCGCTGTTCTTCGCCGAGCGCCCGGTACCGGCTTGCAGCCCCGTCATTCGTTCCCGCTCGGGCTTCCCTGCTTCCGGGAGAAACGCTTCTTTCTTGAGCAAACGCCTCTCGAGAGACGGATTGTATCGAGTCCAGTTGCCCTCACCGAGAATCTCGTCTTCTATCGACGCGCGCATGCTCTCGAGCTTCGAGTCGAGATCGTCGATCTGATGCAGGACCAGTGCTTCCGGGAACATCGGCAGCTTCGGAGAACCGTATTCGTATTGGCCATGATGACTCAGAATCAAGTGCTCCAGCAGAGTCTTGAGCTTGGGTGGAAAATCGCCTATTCCCGCGCACTTGCGGTCCAGTATCCGCAGAACGATGGTGATGTGACCAAGAAGTTGGCCTTCATCCGTATAGCCGAACGTCCGCTTGTAGTCCAGCTCGTAGAGTTTTCCCAGGTCGTGCAGCACCGCCCCTGCCGTGACGAGATCCTCATCGACGAAATCGTAGTTGCCGGCCGTCATCCTCGCTAACCGCAGCAAGGAAGTGATGTGTTCCAGCAGGCCGCCGATGAACGCATGATGAAGCGACTTCGCCGCGGGCGCCTTCTTCAGCCGCAAGGCGATCTCCTCGTCTGCCAGCAGGCTTTCGAGCAAGGTCTTGAGATGCGGATTGCCGACCGCGGCTACCGCGGCGGTGAGCTCTCCCCACATCTCTTCGATATCCCTGCGCGTATGGGGAAAGTATTCCCCCAACTCGATCTCCGATTCATCGGCCCGCCGCAGCCGGTGGATCGTGATTTGAGGCCGCTCGCGGTAGAGCTGCACCAGCCCCTGCACCTTGATGAAGTCGTCGCGATCGAAGGTCTCGACGACCTCCGGGATGCCGTCCCACATCTTGGCTTCGAGATGGCCGCTGCGGTCGGCTAGAACCAGCGAGAGATAGGGATCACCCGACTTTTTGAGACGAACGTCTTTCTCTTGAACCAGAAAGTAGGAAGTCACCGTCTCGTTCGGTTCGAGATCGGAGACGTATCGTGTTTTCACAGCTCGTGTAACGGATTCCCGGCCGCCGGCCTGAATCGCCTTATTCGTCGACCTCGTCGCCGCCGCCGCCCGGAAGCGGAATCATCCAGAGCACTTTCGGATTCTTTTTCTTCTGAAGCAGTTCTTCCTTGGTTGTCGTCACCGGCGCCAGCTTGGCGGGATCGCTCCAGTCGGTGCTCACGCCGGCGACAGCGCCCGAATCCGAATAGCCGGGTCTGATCTCGATGTATGCCTCGCGCCGCAGGTCGTTGAGGTATTCGCGGACGGCCGGGTTCCAAAGCGGTCCCGCCAGCCGGTTCCGAACCTCTTCTTGCACCTCCTGGAATTCGGCCTGGCCTTCCCGGAACCGCTGGTCGACCTTGAGAAGCAGATAGCCGTTGGGAACCTCGATCAAGTCGGTGATGAATCCCGTGTTCTTGTCGAACACCTGGTCCTCGATCTCTTTGCGAAGAATGCCCCTCTCGAAAACCCCAAGATCGCCGCGCCGCGCCTTCGTCTGTTCATCTTCGGAATACCTGCTGGCCATCTCGGCGAACGGTTCGCCCTGATGAACGCGGTCGCGTACCTCTTCGGCCGTACTCTTGGCCTCCTCCAGTTCCTCGCCCTCTTTGTCGGCCGTCGAGATGAAGATCTGGCTCAGCCGGACGCTATCCTTCCGAATGAACTCCGATTTGTGCTCCTCGTAATAATTCCGGATATCCTCTTGCTCGATCACAAGCCGGGGCGCGACCTCTTGCTGAAGCACGGTATTCGACATCACATTGCGGCGCATCTGATCCATCAGGTCCTCGATCGGCATGCCGAAACGTTCGGACGCCCATACCTCGAATTCCTCGACCGTCTTCAGGTCGTACTGTTGCATCACCGAGTCCCGTTGCCGTAGAACCTGACTCTCGATGTTGTATTCGAGTTCGTTTCCCTTCTGGACCAGTAACAGCTCGTCGATCAGGTTGCGAAGGGAGTTGCGTTCATTCACTTCGATCTGCCTCGCCTTCTGCTCTGCACTGATCTGGCGATCGGTGTCGATGCTCTGTCTGTATTCATCAATCGCCTTCATGTATTGAGACCGTGTGACGACTTCGCCATTTACCTTGGCGACGATCTCCTCGAGAATGATGATGTCCGCCGTGGCGGGAGCTACAGTCAACAATGCAGTGAACAGGAATGGAGCGAGTTTGTTTTGCATGGCTTTTCGGGACCGGCTGGAGTGTGGGAAGCTGCTGTACTGACCGCCCGGCGGGTCGACCGAATCCCTGTCCGGCGACTCCGGCGTGTCTACTCTACTATCTTCTATCTTCGCACCATCGACACGCAGAGGTTCAACCCTCGGGACACGAGGGCCGGCCGAGGAGTCAGGCGTGTTAGGCGGATGTCCTCATTGTCGACAGCGGCGGGCTGCCCTCGCACATAGTCATGGTGGAGAATGGGCGCGGCGGCTACTTGCCGCGGTGACGATTGGGGAGAACCACGCGCTCGATCGTCATGAGGCGCTGATCAACCTTCCCGAAGGAGACTTCGAGCGCGTCCAGGCGGGCGTCGAACCTCTCCATGCTGGCCCGCATGTCACGAAGATCGGCGCGCAGATCGTCGATGCGAGTGTTCACGCCGGCAAGCTGTGCCGTGAGCAGGCCGCCGAGCACCAAGCATGTGCCAACGATAGTCCCAATGATCGCCTTAGTGTCGTTGCTCACTCAGGTAGCGTAGCATACCGCTGGCGTCGGCGAGTTCCTGGCTCCGCGTCGCCGTCGATGGCGTCCAAGCCGCAGCAAATCACCCCCCAGGCGGCTGAGATGGGCGTGGCATGGTTGATATAGCGGCATGACGTGCGCCTGACGGCGCGGCGGCTTTGCAAGTCGAGTCAACCAGTCTGAAACATGCCGGAACCGCTTCGAGTCAATCTTCCGTCACCTGCCGTATGACGCGGAGCCAGTTGAGCCCGAGAATCTTCTTGATTCGTGAGTCGGTATAGCCCTTGCGCTTCAGCGCTTTCGTCATTTCCGGATAGTCGCTGATGTCCTTGATCTCACGTGGTAACGGCGGGCCGCCGTCGAAATCCGATCCCAGGGCGATGTGATCTTCGCCAACAAGCCCAATGGCGTAGTCGATCACGTTAACCAGTTGATCGACGTGCATCCAGTACGGGTCGGGGATCGGACGCCGCGGACTGCCGAGGTTCCTGCCCACGCGTTCGTCGATCTCCGCCAGCGTCAGTCCATGCCAGGAGCCCAGTCGAGTAGAAATATCCGCGCGTCGCCGCGGACGTCCCTCATTTCGCCAGGCATGATACTTCGGATTATTGAAGGTACTCCCCCATTGCAGCCCGATGACCCCGCCTTTGGCGGCAACCGCCTTCGCCGATTTATCGCTGATGCAGCGAGGTATGTCGACGAAGTGGCGGAACCCGCCATGCGAGAAGATCACCGGATCAGTGCTTAACTCCACCGTCTGCAGGATGGTCTCTTCCGACGCATGGGCGATGTTGATGACGATGCCGAGGCGGTTCATCTCTTTCACGACCTCCCGCCCGTGATCGTTGATTCCGCCCCACTTGCGAAGGTCGCAGCACGAATCGGCGAAGTTGTTCGTGTAGTTGTGCGCCGTCAACTGCACCGAGCGCAATCCGAGCGCGTAGAAACCTCGAAGAACATTGAGGTCACCGTCCAAATCGAATCCGCCTTCCAGATCAATGAACGCCGCCATCTTTCCCGCCCTGTTGATTCGCTCGATGTCCGAAGCCGTCAGGGCCAGTTCGATCACGTCGGCGTTCTGGTCGATTTGATCTCGTGCGAGCGACAGCACCCGCAGCGTGTTCTTGGTCTCGAAGCGCCCGGGATAATAAGCCTCGGGCGTGTAGATCGAGAAGAACATCGCATCCAGTCCGCCTTCTCGCGCGCGCGGCAAGTCCACGTCGCCATTCGGATAGCGGTCACCGATATCGAGCCCTTGCAGAAGTTGACGCGTCATCACATGAATATGCCCATCCATGACGAAAGCTTCATCGTGCAATGTCGCAACGTCCTGCCCGAGCAGAAAGCATGGCAGGAGAATCAGGGCTGGGAAAAACCGTTTCCAGGAGCGCATGATGGCGATTCTAGCTGATGCGGCCTTCCGTTGAAGCCTCGCGAAGGAGGGCGGCAATATCGTGATATCCCTTGTCCTCGGCCCACATCACGGGCGTCCAGCCTTCGACGTCGCTCAGGTTCGGATCAGCTCCGTGCTTCAGCAGCACTCGCACGGTTTCGATATGTCCTCGATCCGCGGCCCAACTCAGCGCTGTCCCTCCATCGTGATCCTTCGCGTCGACTTCGGCGCCGCGTGACAGCAGGATCTCCTCCACCTCGGTCCGCCCTTCCAGCGCCGCCCACATCAAGGCGGTCCGCCCTTGCGGGTCCGCAGCGCGCAGGTCCGCCCCCACCTCGATCAAAGCAGTTACCATTTCGGCATCTCCTTCCGCCGCGGCCGCCTGCAATTCGTTGCGGCCCTCGCTGTCAACGGTGTCGGTCTTGACTCCCGCATCGAGCCGGGCCTTGAGATCGAGCAGTCGCACGATCCGCGTGTACCCCATGTACTCGGCAAACGCCGAAGCGCTGTTGCCGGTCGCATCTTGCAAACTTGCATCCGCGCCGCTCGTCAGCAAAAGCCGAACGCAGTCCAGATGTCCGTTCTCCGAAGCCAACATCAAGGCGGTCAAGCCCTCGTCCTGTTGCGCATTGACACAGGCCCCGTTGCCGAGCAGTGTCTCGACAATCGAATTGCGACCCTTGTGCGCCGCGAAATGCAGGGCGCGAACCCCCTGCCGGTCTTTGACGTTGACATCCGATCCGGCCTCGAGAAGCACCCGCACCATGTCGTCATCGCCGGCATCCGACGCCGCCATCAATGCCGTCTGCCCGGCATCGTTCTGCTGATTCACGTCGGCGTCGCCTTCGAGCAACTTCTCCACGGCGGCGCCGGCTCCCGCCTCGGCCGCCGCGATAAGCATACCCGGCTCGTCCTTTTGAAACGAGCTGATCTGTTTGTCCTGTGCTTGCTGCAGCCCCTCGAAATCCTCTTCAGAGAGAGAGTACCGCTCCAGTAGCTCTCTCAAACAGTTCTGCGCCTCGCTCTCGTCACTTAAGGAAACGCAAACGCTCAACGGTCCCGCTGCGAGATCGACCTCATCGTCGTCCGGGACGAGGGACCCTCCCGATTCCAGGTGGCATTCAATCCCGGCTTCGCGCAAGAGAAGCAGAGCCTGGTCCAAGAGGACCGCGTCCTCGGCAATCAGAACTGCGATCCTGTCAACCGAGGACTGCCTCTCGGTCTCCTCCGGGAGCTCCGCAACAAGCGGAACCTTGCAGTCCGAGCACTGCGTGAAGCCCTCGCGGTATTCCACTCGGCATTGTGGACAGAACATGCTTCGACGTTAACCTGCTTTTCTCACCACGTGGCGAGACGAAGTGCGTGAGAGGGCCGTCAGGACGAGGCGCGAGCCGCTTGGCGCGCGCAGGCGTACTTGAACCGTACGTTGAGCACGGCAAGCAAGCGCAACGAAGTCCTGGCGGTCGTATCGCGTGCTTCGGCCGTCGGGTGGTGAGACATGCAGGTTAACAACGTTACCGGGATTGGAGTTCGGCGGCAACCTCCTCCGGGGCTTGAATCGCACCAGCCTGCGCCCGCCGCATGCACGCTCCAACGAAAGTACTCGTCTTCAAGCAACGCGCGGTTGCTCTTCAAACATTGGTCCTTGCGAAAACAGCGATCCCGGCGCCGCAAGCCGCCTGGTGCCAAGCCCCGAGCCTCGTCCGGCGCTTGCCGGACAGTTTCCGAAACCGAACACACGCCCCTGGGCGTAACTATCTCTAACCTGCATTTCTCACCACGCGGCGAGACGAAGTGCGTGAGAGGGCCGTCAGGACGAGGCGCGAGCCGCTTGGCGCGCGCAGGCGTACTTGAACCGTACGTTGAGCACGGCAAGCAAGCGCAACGAAGTCCTGGCGGTCGTATCGTGTGCTTCGACCGTCGGGTGGTGAGAAATGTAGGGTAAAGCCCTCTTGTGCTACAGTTTGCCTTTTGGCGACCGGACCGCTTCCGTGCGGCGGTCGCCCGCCGTAATCACGGTGAGCCGGCCGGCCGGGCAAACAACGCCAGCGCTCCGTGTTCAATCAACACCCAATGCTCATGAATAGCTTTTCGTTCGAACATGCGCAAAAGAACGTCTCCTGCGTGCTTTTCCTGCTCTGTCTTTGCCTGGTTGCGACACCGATCCTCACCGCGCAACAGCGGGATGACGATGATGACATCAACATGGACCCCGTCTTCGTCCGGCGCTTTTCCGCCGGCGGCAAGTTTCGTTACTTGCCTTTGGAGACAATGGCGAAAGGTACTCTGAGCACCACCGTCATTGACACGGTCGATGTTGATGCCAGGAGCAACGGGGACTCATCCAGTTACGGATACGGTCTCACTACGCAGGTCGCTGTCACGAATAAATGGGCCTTCGCGCTGGAGCTGCTCAGCAGCAAGATCGAATACAACACCATCCGCGAGGTGACGACCTTCATTGTGGATCCTTTCGAGAACGTGCTCCTCGAAACCCAAGTGGTCAGTGGGAACGAAACTACGAGTGCCCGCCTGTGGGACATTCCCCTCCTGGTCCGTTACTACCACAAGAGCCGTTTTAACAGGGGTCCGCGCGTCTTCTTTGAAGGTGGAGCCGTCGTCCGGCGAGTCACGGACATCAACACATCGATCGAAACGCTCACCTCCACAACCAACCCCAATGTCGAGGATATGACCGATTGCTGCGACAAATCCCCCGCCCGCATCGCCAACCCCAACGCCCTTGGCGGCGCGGCCGGCATCGGTTTTCAGCTTATCGATGACGTCGGTATCCGCGTCGTTCCCGGCTTCCGTTACACACGCTGGTTTTCGAATGCGTTCGACGACCCGCCCACCCGTTCGGAGAAGAATCAACTCGAGGTGACCATCGCGCTGACCTTCTGACGGAAGATGCAAGGCCGCGCTTTCACGCGTCAGCCGTATTCATCAACTACGACGATCTGGCCGGAAGCACCTTCCAGAGCATGCCTGTTGTCGTATCGGTAGCTCGGCGCCGTAATGCATGAAAGACCGATGTCACGTGGCGGGCTTTGACCTACGCTTTGATGCATTTTGACAAGTAATCAGTGCGCACATATACTGTGTACAAATGAATATAACCCTCTCTGTCAAGGATGCCGTCGTGGCAAGGGCGCGAAAGTCGGCCGCGGCCATGGGCCTGAGCCTCAATCAGGCAGTACGGAATTACCTGAGCGATCTCGCCGGGCATTCGTCGTGCGAGGCCGTCATTGCCGAGGTAGAGCGTTTGTCAGATCAAGCGGGTGGCGATCGCGCGGGCTGGCGCTTCGACCGCGAACAGATTCATGAACGTCCGTAGCTTCTTCGACACGAACGTCCTGGTCTACACCGACGATGCCTCCGACCCGGACAAGCAAGCTAAGGCTCTTGCGCTCTACCGCCAGTGTCACACGCGTGGTCGCGGCGTTGTGTCGACCCAGGTCTTGCAGGAATACTTCGTGACCGCAACACGGAAGCTGGGAGTGGAGCCGGCCATTGCCCGGCGCAAGGTGGAGCTGTTCGCCACGCTGGACGTCGTGGTCACGCAGGTCGATGATATTCTGGCTGCGACCGACCTCGCACGCCTCCATCAGTTGTCGTTTTGGGACGCTCTGGTGATACGCGCCGCCTTGGCGGCCCATTGCTCGGTCTTGTACTCGGAAGACCTCCAGCATGGATTCAGAATTGATGGGCTGGAGATCACAAACCCCTTCATGGACACGCTGTAGATTCTCTCCGCCGCTTGCAGTCCGGTCCGTCTCCCCAAGAAGCGGGATTCGATCGGCACAAGGGTAACTGTGAGCGGCATTCGATTCCAACACCCGGCGCTATTCTCGGCCTCCTCAAGTTCGGGATACTCTCTAGGGTGCAATCGGGCGAATGGAGCAGAGGCCCCACGCTCAGGGGGCCTACATTCATTTCAGTGACTGTAATACGCTCGGCAGAGCCCCCCCGTGCACAGGAAGTCATCCGGTGCTTCTTCCCTTTCACTCAGTGAAATGATAGGCCCCCTGCGGGCCCGGAGGAAGTCCATTAAATCCACGAGCTTTCAGTCGCTGAAAGCTCGACCCCTACGCACCGGGCTGTGCGACTTTAGCTCCTAAAGTGTAAGCAATCATACAGCTCGACCCCTGCGCACGGGGCTGTGCACTTTACCCGCTGAACTATCTCGCCCCCTGTGCAAAGAACCCCAAGCGTGCGGGGAGTTCGTCAGCTGCACGTCAGATTGACGCGAATTGCGCGAATTGCCAACCATTGGAAGAATCCAATTGTACACTTGACATATTCCAATATTTGTGTTATAACCATTGGAGTAAGGCAAATCCGGGGGTCAACATTTTGGCCAAGGACCCCCGGCTGCCCAATGGCGAAGGGAGGCATCCGATGAGAAGAGCCTGAGCGCACTTGAGGGGGTGCGCGGACCAAGGGGGCGGTCTATATACACCGCCCCTTCCCCTCAACCCCTTATAACACATCGCAGTTCCCCCGGAGGAGGGCTATGTCATCAGAAGAGATGAGTAAACACTATCAAGCGGTTCTGAACGATCTTGAGCAGCGCCGCCAACACTGCCAGAAGGAGTTGGCAGAACTGGAGCAGGCTATTGCTTTCATGCGGAAGCCCTTTCCGCCTCAAGCAGCCCATAACGTCTATCCTGGCAAGTATTCGAACATGAGTGTTCGCTGGGCGATTCTCAATCTCCTGGCAGAAGATGCAGCGGCGCCAATGCCGACCTCGGAAGTTGCGGAAGCTCTCCAGGAAGGCGGCATCAGCTCACGCGGTAAAAATTTTAGCTCCAATGTCTCCGCAGTCTTGAGCCAAATGACCAGGGAGCGCAATGAAACAGAGCAGGTAGGGAGTGGCTATCGCATCAGTGAGCATGGGCGTGAGGTGTGGGAGGGTATCAAGAATACTGAGCAGTATCGGACCCGGCAACTTTCCAGCGACCCTGAACAAGAGTACGCTTAGCGCCATCGCTTTGACTGTTCACTGTAATAGCTTTGCGGCCCAGGCGATACCACCCTTGAGGGGTTTTGTCCCCTCTTGCTAGAGGGGGCCAAAGTCCCGATAAAAGCCCAGCCCGTGCACTTGGCAGCCCGAACTGCCAACATCAGCCCTTCACAGCTCAAAAAGCATTCCAGGAAGCCGTCAGAGGTGTTTCTGATCTCGATCTGGACCCTGAGTTCTAGGGATTCGTCCCGCTTGCTGAACACGCAGCCGCCATGAACCAGTCACAAATTATTACCGGTTCCCAAAGATATGGAGCGCACACGCCTTTCTGTTCCTGTCATGGCTGCCAGCGAAAGCCGTTTGACTCTGATCCGCTCTGCCTTTTTCATGGCCAGCCCCATTTCGTAAGCCGCCAGTATCGTCTTCGCCGCGAAAATCGAGCCCTGCCGAGCGGGGCGGCATTCCGCTCGGCTCGGGTACTCTCGCACCCGCCCTAGCGTCGCTTGGCACTTGGCATAGGGTAAAAGGGTAATAGAACAAAGGGTTATTCGATCTTCAGCAGGCGGAAGCCGATAAAACCTTCGCTGTCGTCGAGCGACAAGCTGGAGCGGTACGAGACCCGGCAGAAGCTAGTGCCGAGGTTCCAGCTGCCGCCCCGA
Organism: Bryobacterales bacterium; assembly: GCA_965204095.1. GTDB lineage: Bacteria > Acidobacteriota > Terriglobia > Bryobacterales > UBA6623 > JAPPLB01. Next base: position 1,858,254 of record OZ241991.1, read on the forward strand.
ATTCCTCGGTGCGATCCTGACCGGGAACCCTGTGGGTCCACCACATTACCTCCCGGATAGTCACTGTATATGCCTTCGACCCTCTCCATCACATTCCCCAGCATGTCGTGCAGCCCCCATCCGTTCGGCACCTTCTGCCCCACAGGATGCGTGCGGTCCCCGCTGTTGCCTGCGTGCCAAGCGATCGCATCGAGGTCTTCGGAGTAGCGGTCTCCGTTTGTCCCCGCTCGTGCGGCATACTTCCACTCCACCTCCGTCGGTAACCGATACCGCTCCTCCCCCACAGCAGCGTTGAGTGTCGCGATGAATTCCTGCACGGCGTTCCAGGAAACATTCTCCACCGGGCAATCCGGCCCGCAGGCCCTGAAAGCCGCCGGGTTCGTCGCCATCACTGCTTGCCACTGCCCCTGCGTCATCTCGTATTTCCCCAACCAGAACCCCCGGCTGATCCGCACTCGCGTCAGCGGTTGCTCGTCTCTGCCCGCTTCCACACTGGTCGAGCCCATCAGGAACTCCCCCGCCGGCACCCAGGCAAACTCCATAGCGGCAATGACGGTGTGATCAACCGCTTCAGCCCTCCTCCTTGTCGCTTCGGCGGACGCCTCGGCTGCGGCCTTAGCCGACTCGGCCCGGTTGATCAGATCCAGGGCCTCCGTATAGTACTCCGCCTCGCGCCCTTGAAGCTGCAGGTAGCGCACCGCCGCAGCCATCGCTCGCTGCGGCTCCCCCACCCACTCCCAGGTCAGCGCGTAGCGGTAATAGTCTTCCTCCTCCGGCTCCAGCTCGTGCTCTTGTTCGATCTCCACCAGCCGCTCCATTGCATCGCGGGCGCGCGCTTTATGTCCACCCCGCATGGCTTGCTTGGCCTGGAGCCGGTAGCGGTCCGCCTGGATGTCCGGCGGCAATTGGTCCGCCGACTCACAGGCCGCCAGTAGGAGGATAAGAGTACAGATTCTGATCGCCACCAAGCTCATGGACATGACCTCCGGCGCGCTCAGCGGGTAGCGCGTAGTATCGATCTGGATAGAAAATAGCACCCTGCCCGGTTTTCGTCCTAAGAAACGCCCAGGCGTTCGGCAAGCGCCTTTTAAATATGTGTGCCACTGACCTCTCAAAGCGGCGTAAGCCGCTTGCCCCTGTGGTCTCGTAACCGCTAGGCCGCTGGTTGATCACTGACGCTTCGCCTGACCTTCCAAGGATGGCCTGAACGGAAGCTGAGTGCTCCTGGAAGGAAAACAGCGATTGATGATCAGAATCAGTCCCGCCAGGATCACACCGACACCCGCAATGACCTTGATTTCTCGGCTCTGCTGCGACCCCGAACGTTGGCCGTGCTACCTTAGCATCCGTGCAAAAGCGTCTCCTCGATACTCGGAACCTCTTTCTCCTTGCGGCGCTCATTCCCTTAGCCTTTGCAGCGTGCTCGGAAGCCGACAACAAAGTCCTGAGACCCAACATCCTCTTCATCGCAATCGATGACCTCAACGACTGGGTCGAACCGCTCGGCGGCCATCCGCAGGTGCATACCCCGCATATCAGCCGTTTGGCGTCTCGGGGAACCACTTTCGCGAACGCCCATACGCAGGCGCCGCTGTGCAATCCCTCCCGCGCAAGCCTCATGCTCGGCTTGCGGCCCTCGACCACCGGCATCTACGGCCTCCGCCCTTGGTTCCGTGACGTCGAAGAACTCAGCGGCCGCGTCACGCTTCCTCAGTACCTTGGACAGCACGGCTATCGAACACTCTCAGCCGGCAAGATCTACCATGGCCGCTACGGTCGCGAGGGCGGTGAGTTCGACGTCCTGGGGCCAGGAACCGAAGTCGGCGCGCGCCCTCCTGAAAAACTGGTCGACACGCCCCAGAACCATCCGCTCATGGACTGGGGCTTGTTCCCCCATCGCGATGAAGACAAAGGCGATTGGAAAGTCGCGCATTGGGCGGTCGAGCAACTCGAAGGCGGGATGCCCGAACCCTTTTTCCTCTCCGCGGGTTTCTTCCTGCCCCATGTTCCCTGCTATGCCACCCGGAAGTGGTTTGACCTCTATCCGGAGAGCGGCACGCAGCTTCCACCGATGCGGGCCGACGATCGCGGCGACACCCCTCATTTCTCCTGGTTCCTGCACTGGAAGCTCCCCGAGCCCCGCCTGCGGTTCCTTCAGGAGAGCGATCAGTGGACCAATCTCGTCCGCTCCTACCTGGCCTCGATCAGTTTTGTCGACAGCTTGATCGGCTGGCTTCTCGACACATTGGACGGCAGCCCCTATGCCGGCAACACCATCGTCGTCCTCTGGTCGGACCACGGCTGGCACCTTGGCGAGAAGCTCATCACCGGAAAGAACACGCTCTGGGACAGGTCCACGCGTGTGCCGCTGATCTTCGCCGGTCCCGGCGTCACGCAGGGAGTTGTCTCCAACCGCCCCGCCGAGTTGCTGGACATCTACCCCACCCTCGCCGAACTCGCCGGATTGCCCCCGAAAGAGGATCTCGAGGGACACAGCCTTGTCCCGCAGCTCAAGGACCCCGAGGCGCCCCGCGAGTGGCCGGCGGTCACGACGCACAACCGCAATAACCACGGGGTTCGCACGGAGGACTGGCGCTACATCCGCTACGCCGACGGCAGTCAAGAACTCTATGACATGCGTAACGACCCGAACGAGTGGACCAACCTTGCCGGCGAGCCGGCCCATGCCGCCCAAGTCGAGGAGCTGCGCGGTTGGCTTCCTGCAAGAAATGCCAGGCCCGCTCCCGGCAGCGCCGTCCGTATCCTCACCTACGAGAACGGCCAGGCCAACTGGGAAGGCGAGGACATCCTCCCCGGCGAGCCGGTCCCCGAACTCTGATGTGAAACAAACCCCCGGCCCCAGTGTTTCCCACTCGAATGATCCGCACACGAGCGTACGAAAAACTGGCGGGGCTTCCCGAACGTATCCTGTTCAACTCGCATCCCGAACACAGCGAAACCCTACGTTGTTCAGCCCTGAGTCGCGTGCTGTCTTCTGCCGCGCCGCCACGCGATACCCCTGACAGTAGTTCTCGCTGCACAGCCAGCTTCCACCGCGGTTGATCTTCTCTTGACCCATTACCGGGCCTTTCGGATTCTTGCGCGGAGACTCACGGTAGTACGACGATGAATACCAATCCGCGACCCATTCCCAAACATTGCCCGCCATGTCGTAGAGCCCGTAACCGTTCGGAGCGAATCGCTGCACCGGCGCCGGGCCGCTGAAACCGTCGGTCGCTTGATCTCGGACCGGGAACCGTCCTTGCCAAACGTTCGCCCGGTGCATCCCGCGCGGCTGCAATGCATCGCCCCACGGATAGACCGCGCCCTCGATCCCGCCCCTCGCCGCATACTCCCATTCCGCTTCGGTCGGAAGGCGCTTCCCGGCCCACTCTGCATAGGCCGTAGCGTCATCCCACGACACGTGAATCACCGGATAGTCGTCTTTGCCTTCCAGGTTTGATCCCGGCCCCTCGGGGTGCCGCCAGTCCGCGCCGTCGAGCAGTTTCCACTGCCCCGTATCGGCATCGAAGAAACCGGATGATCCTTGCTTCTCTGACTCGGTCTCGTACCCGGTAGCTTCCACAAACTCCCGAAACTGGCGGTTCGTCACCTCCGTGACGTCCATGTAGAAGCCGTCGACAAACACTCGGTGCTCGGGTCCCTCGAAGGGGAAAGCATCATTGGTTCCCATCGTGAACTCGCCGCCGTCGATAAACACCATGCCGGGCATGCCGGGCTCTTCCGCGGGCGGCCTCGAAGCGCACCCTGCGAAAAGCAGAAAGAGGGATGCTGTCACGAACAGCACTGATCGAAAGCTGTGCAATGGAAGTACCGGGATAATGAATCAGCGCGCGGAAGACACCAACGACTCCGTCCTGGCTCAGGCGTCCATCGCGTACGTCACGTACTCGCTGGCGCAAGGGTTGCCCAACGCCACGTGCATCCGTATCTTGGCAGGCTCGGCAATCATCGATGCCACCGTCCGGCCCGCCGTCTCGAAACCCGACTCCAAATCGTCGGTCTGCGGATGGCGGCAAATGCTCGCCGCGCCGTTCGAGTGATCGCTCAGATACCCCTTGATCCGCTCGACGTTGACCTTGCCCTTCTCCGCATCGATCATCGCATTCATCCTCTCCAGGCGCGGGAACGAATCCGGAAGACTCTTTTCGTAATTCTCCGGTGTGCCGTAGAGCGGACAGAGATAGTGGTTCGTGTGTGCAATGTAGCCGCGATGACTGTCGTCCACGATCTGCGGCCCGTTCGTGTTTGCCTCGATGTCGATAATCGTGCCGGCGCCGTCGCACAGCACGTAATTGCCGTTCGAGGCAAGCGGCACTCGTTGGAAGAGATCCAGCACTTCGCTGACCTTCGAGCACTCCAGCATCATCCGTTTCACCGGATAGTGTGATAGTCCGAACTGCCCCGCCGGACCTCCGCCGAGTGAATTCGCGAAATGCGCGACTCCGACGCTGTTCATGCCGTGATAGCCGATCATTCCGCCGAAAGTCCAGATCAAGACCTGCGGCTTGTCGATCGGCTTCAAGTGCAGCATGTAACCCATCTCGATATTCGGCTGCGACATGTCGCTGTTCTGCCCGACCAGGATTTCCTTTTCTCCTGTTGACGACTTGCCGATCACATAGGTCGTGCAACCTTCGTCCGGCGCCTTTCCCAATTCGCCTCGAAGGTTGCAGGCCAACCCCTCGGCAAGCGTGATCCCCGCCCCCTCGGCCAGGCCTTCGATCTCATCCAACAGATGCGGACAGTATTGCTGGAACAGCTCGACAAACTTGAGCGCCTTCGTCCGCATCGCGTCCTGTGACAGTTTCTGCGTGCGCGCGATGTGATCGAGGTGCATCCGGATCGACTCGGAGGCCTGCTCGCCATGCTGCCGCCCCAGTTCGCGGTGGGAGCCTTCCGCTTTGACAAGTTCGTACTGCGATCGGCTCGCCGGCTCGATATGAAACGATTTCGAGGAAGCCGGCTCACTGCATGACGTCAGGCCCGTGCCTCCAACGAGCGCGGCCGCTCCACCCAATAACTCGCGCCTGCTGAGTTGAGCGTTTTCTCTGTGAGATCCTCGGTCGGACATGGGCTGCCCCCTTGTAGCCACAGTCTTGGCTTGCCCCATTATAGGAACCGGCAAACCGGAACGCCCGTTCAATCCCCGCCTGCACCGGAAAGCATGCGTACCGGCGTCGGCTCCGGTAAATACTTCTTCGCCACTCGACACAGGAATGTATTGTTCCAGGCCGCCACCCGCAACTCCGCCGCAAGCCCGAGCAACACATGAGCCTCCGGCTCCTTCACGCCGTAGTCATTCACGAGCCACTGGATCATTTCCGTAATCGCCGCCTGAAACCCCATGTGCGTGCGGCCCGGCAACGTGCCGAACGTCACCAGGTGATGCGGTTCTTCCAAACGCGTGTAGCCGATGCGTTTTCCCTTGATCACATCCACGGTGAACTCGGCGTCAAGCGAAGTCTCCGTCCCGTTCCCGAGCAGCTCGCCATCGCCGTGCGCCGCATGTCCGTCGCCCAGTAAGAACAACGCACCCGGCTCGAATACATTCAGATAAACCGTTGTTCCCTCGATGATCCCGTTGTAGTCGATATTCCCGCCATGCGGACCTGTCGGACCCGATGTGATCGCGGTCTTGTTCGGCGGAGCAACGCCCACGCACCCAACCGCCGGAATCGCCGGGAACTCCATCTTCACCTTGTTCCCCAGGGGCCGCGTCGGATACGTGATCTTCTTGTCGAGGTCGATGTACCACTTCACGGCATTGCGCCGCCCCGGTTGCAACCACTCCTCGATGAAGTTGTTGTCGTAGATCCCTCGCACGTACCCCGGCAACAACGCGCTCAACCCCACCCGCACGCCGTTCCAGCCCCAGTCGCGATTCAGCCGCACCTTGTTGAAGTGCACCACAAGCAGGTCGCCCGGCTCCGCGCCGTTCACATAGAACGGTCCCGTCAGTACGTTGTCCTCGTAGATCACCAGTTTGCCCGTCTTGTCGTGGCCCCGCGAATCCAACATCGTGGTGATCACGGTGTCCCCGGGCTGCACGGTCGCCACCGGCTTGTGAGCAAACGAGAATGTACGGTAGAAGCGATCCGGGAACACCTCATGGGTCTCAGCGAACGCCGCCCCTTGCAGTGTCATCCAAAGAATGGGGGCGATGAAAGATCTCGGGAATCGCATGCTCTCCTCCACCTACGATCAGTCAGAGAAGCATGATACCTCACACCCGCCGCCAGGGATTCTGAACAGTCGGGTGATACCATGACACCGGCATCCCGCCTTCGATGATGAAGTCGCGCTTCCTGTTCTTTACGCTGCTTGCTGCGGCGGCCTTGGCGGCAGGTGTGTCCTGCGAAAGCGCTCTTCCCCAGGACGGATCGGCCTCGATCGTAACTCGGCTTCCCGGAGCCGAGCCCTTTCCCGAAACTCTCGTCCGGAAACTCGACCAGGCCTGGAGCCGTCGCGACCCCGCCTACCAACCCCGCACCCGGCATCTCGACGAAAACGGTGCCCCCAGATTCACGAATCGGCTTTTTCTGGAAGGCAGCCCCTATCTCGAGCAGCACGCCCACAACCCTGTGAACTGGCATCCCTGGGGAGATGAAGCCTTCGAGGCCGCTCGCCGCCTCGGCCGCCCCGTCCTGCTGAGCGTCGGCTATTCGACCTGCCACTGGTGCCACGTCATGGAGGAAGAGTCTTTCGACGATGTCGAGATCGCCGAATATATCAATCAAAACTACGTCGCGATCAAAGTGGACCGCGAGGAGCGGCCCGACGTCGATTCCATCTACATGAGCGCTGTCCAGGCAATGGGGCGCCATGGCGGCTGGCCCATGACCGCCTGGCTCACTCCTGAGCGCAAACCCTTCTATGCGGGTACGTATTTCCCTGCCCGCGACGGCGATCGCGGCGCATCAAAAGGCTTCCTCACGATCCTTGGCGATCTCAAAAAGATCTACGACGAGCAACCCGGCGATGTCGCCGCGCGCGCCGAGCAGATCGTCGGCCGTGTCGAAGCCATGCTCCAGCCCGAGACCGGCTCACAGCTCCCCAATGCGGAAGTTCTGCACACCGCCGCCCGGTATTACCGCCAACAATTCGACGATGCAAACGGCGGTACCAGGGGTGCGCCCAAGTTCCCAAGCAATCTGGCCATCCGCTTCCTCCTCCGTTATTACCGCCATACCGGCGACCCGCAGGCCCTCGCGATGGTCGAGTCAACCCTTGAACACATGGCCGCCGGCGGCATCTACGATCACATCGGCGGTGGCTTCCACCGCTACGCCACCGACGCCGAGTGGCGGATTCCGCACTTCGAGAAGATGCTCTATGACAACGCGCTGCTGGTTGTGAACTACCTGGAGGCTTATCAGGCCACCGGACGGGTAGACTTCGCCCGGGTCGCCCGTGAAATCCTCCGCTACGTCGAGCGCGACATGACGTCGCCGGAAGGCGCCTTCTACTCCGCCACCGACGCGGACAGTCCCAATCCCCAAGGCGAGAGCGAGGAAGGCTGGTTCTTCACGTGGACCCCCGAGGAAATCGATTCTGTCGTGACCAACGAACAGGCCCCCCTCGTCAAACAGCACTACAACGTCACGAAGACAGGCAACTTCGAAGGACGCAACATCCTCCATGCCGTACCGGGCTCGTCAACAATCTCCGCGCAACTCCAAACCGCCCGGGAAAAACTCTACACGGCGCGTCTCAAGCGGCCTCTCCCGCTCCGCGACGAAAAAATCCTCACTTCCTGGAACGGTTTGATGATCTCCGCTCAGGCCTTCGCCGCTCTCGTCCTTCGCGAAGAGGTATTTGCCCGGCGAGCCGAGCGCGCCGCGGACTTTCTCCTCACCAACCTTCGCCGCGAGGGGCGCCTCCTGCGCCGTTACAAAGACGGCGAAGCACGTCACGCCGCATACCTCGACGACTACGCCTTCCTGATCGCCGGACTTCTCGATCTCTACGAAGCTACCGGCGGTCTCCGTTGGTTGCGCGAAGCCATCGCGCTCGACCGCGTTCTGGAAAAGAACTACGAGGATGCGGAAAGCGGCGGCTTCTTCATGACCGGCAACGATCACGAGCAGCTCCTCGCGCGAGAGAAACCCAACTACGACGGCGCTGAGCCTTCCGGCAATTCCGTCGCGGTGCTGAATCTCTTCCGGTTGCACGAATTCACAACCATCGACAGCTACCGCCAACGAGCCGGGAAAGCGCTCCGGGCTTTCCAACCCATCCTGGCGGCGCGACCTGCCGCGTTATCGGAGATGCTGCTGGCCCTCGACTTCCACCTCGACACACCCAAACAAGTGGTCATCGTGACACCCGACGATCGCGCGCAGGCGGCTCACCTGCTCGAACAGCTCCGCGATACATTTCTCCCCAACCGCATCCTCACCGTTGTCAGCGCAGGGGAAGAACTCGCGGAGCACGCCGCCGTCATTCCACTGCTGTACCGGAAACGGGCCATCAAGGAACAAGTCACCGCCTACGTCTGCGAAAACCGCATCTGCGAACTCCCGACCGGTGATCCCGTCACCTTCGCCGGGCAACTCCGAAAGGTGAAGCTCCTGAACGTTCCAACGACTCCGTAGCGGAAACCGCCCGCCATGAAAATTTCTTCATTCCACCCCGGTGACTACATCCGCGGCCACAAGCATAGCCTCGAGCTCGACGTCGGCCACAGCGGCATTCAACTCCCCATCCTGCTTGTTCGAGGATCTCATGAAGGAGCCGCGCTCGTGGTTACGGCGGGCATCCACGGCGACGAATACGAAGGCGTCCGCGCCATCTTCGACGTCGTCGAGACGCTCGATCCCGCCGCCATGCGCGGTGACCTCATTACCGTCCCTGTTGCGAATCCGCCCGCCTTCTGGGCCGGAACGCGCCGCAGCCCCCTTGACGGCGTCAATCTTGCCCGGATTTTCCCCGGCGCTCCCGCACAAGGGCCGTCAGAAGCGATCGCGCACACGCTGGCCCGGCAAGTGATCGCGCAAGCCGACTTCTACCTGGACCTGCATAGCGCCGGGGTGGCCTTTCTGATGCCCACGATGGTCGGCTACAACGCCAACGACTCACGAGGCCGCGCCGCCGCCGAGTGCTTCGGAGCACCCGTCACGTGGAGTCATCCGACCATCGCCCCCGGCCGCACCATCTCGTTCGCGCACGGGCGCGGCATCCCGTGGCTCTACACCGAAGCCCGCGGCGCCGGTCGTATCCACCCCGACGACCTCGACGTTTTTCGTAACGGCGTCACCAACCTCATGCGGCATCTGCGGATCCTCCCCGGTGAGCCCGCCTCGCCGGCCACGATCGCAACACGCCTTCACGGCGACGGCGACATCGAAGCCGGCCTCCTCTGCCAACGGGAAGGCTTCTTCATTCCCGGCGTCGAGTTGCTGCAAACCGTGACCGCAAGGCAGGAGTTGGGACGCACGGTCAACCTCCACGGCGAGACCGTTGAAACCTACCGCGCAACCTCCGACGGTGTCATCGCTCTCGTCCGCCAGTTTCCCGTCGTCAAACCCGGCGACCCCATGTTTGTGATCACCCAACAATTGCCTCAGACTTGATCGTCTCTGGGCAAGTGGCGCTTCGACAATCGCTGTCAAAAACTTGTCAAAATACACAGTATCTTCGAAATCGGTGGGGTGGATACTTTGTGCAAGCGGTAACGCAACACTTAACAAATCTACCTGTAAAAGGGTGAACTTTTTGCTGAGTCTTCAAATCGGAGGTCTGTCATGAAAAGAGTTTCTCTTAATTTAGAGCACTGCTATGGAATCAAGCTACTCAAGGCAGTGCTTGATTTTTCCAAAATTCAGGCTTATGCGATCTATGCGCCCAATGGTGTAATGAAATCATCACTAGCGCAAACATTTCAGGACGCCTTCAAAGGAGAAACCTCAAAAGACAGCATATTTCCTGAACGTGCGACTTTACGTCATATTACAGACGAAAGAGGCTTTATATTAAGGAAGTTCTTCCACTATCTGTGCCGTCCCGGTAAACCTTCCGTTTCCGCCATGAGGCAGTCCATCGGAAGGATGTCTTTCCCCACTTCCCAGTTATCTTGATCCGCCTCGTGGCTGTTCGAGACCTCCCCCGTCGAAGATGGCGGCTTCTGCAACATCCTCTACATCGCTGCCCGCTTGACGCTGTGACCACTCGATGCTGCCTCGGATTGACAAGGCATTGGTGAACCGCTGTTGGTTTTTTCTTCCGACGCGCACTGTGATCGACCTCGGTCCATCGATAAACGTGTACTCCGTAGGCCTTGCTGGTATGGCGGCTATCACTGCCGCAACCGCAGACATCACTCCGATCGCTTTCCAGGCGGCCCCAGCCGTGATCACGGCGTCTCTACCCTCGGACCAATAACTCGTGCAGGACGAACGGTAGTCCGTGTAGAAACAATCCGTTACATAACCGGGTTCCTCCGACACCGCAAGATAACCGGCAATCACGGCCCCTGAAAGCAATCCATAGGCTACCGCGCCTCTTCGCATGGGGACGGACAAGTCTTCGTTGATCTTGGGATCCAAGCTGGCGAACGTTGCCACCAATGACCGATGCTTCCGGTCATACACTTCAATGCCGTCATCGGTGACGTGGATCGCGGCTTTCCGCCATTTTCCGTCAAGCGTCTTGTATCTCACCTTTCCTTTGTCGAACCATTCAGCTTGGATCACGCAAGCGCTCAACACGACAAGAACGAAGCCTCTGCATAGCCTGGTCATTACCTCCGCCCTCCTTTCTTTGCCGGTCCGGGTTACCCATTCGCGATATACGGGATGCACGTCTGAGTTGCCCAAGCAAAGGTGGTCCTGCACTCTGCCGAACCACCCTTGCGTCGTTTCGAAAACGGCATCCGTCCGTATCGAGCCGTCAGGAACGGCAACCGCGCGGCTACGGGCAAGCGCCACATGCCGCTTGGACGGAGCGTGTGTTCAGCGCGTTTCTGGGGTTCGTATGGTTGCGAACAAACCCGTCCCGAAATGGGATTTATGACGAGCACGCGCAAGTCACGGAGGTTGCTGCCCGCCGGACCTGTGACGACGACGGGCTCTCCCCTGTCGTTCGTGAACCTGGAGGCATCCGAACGTCTCTGATAATCAGCCGCTTTCAAGCACAGCGTCTTAGCGCGGGACCATAACATTTTTACGTGTGGCGCCGGTTGCGGGCTGCCGCAGACTTCCTGGTGCTGGATCACTCTACGGACTTAATGAGAGATCATGATTCGACCACAAGTGGCTGATCTCGGGCACAGGTGACTTCAGTTCCCACCGCTCCGAAGTTTTGCCCGACACTTTCAAGACGACCGGCTTCCCGACAAACTCGTTCGTCACAGCCGCAACACTACGATTCCGGCTGGTTGGAGTACACTTGCCGGGAGAACAACGACGGGAGACTCACTGTTGACGGAGCCGCTTCGAGTCCCCTGAGTGGCCTGGGAAACTTTTGGTTCCTAGCATGCGGCAGCCCATCGGAATGATGTAGCACTCCACTCTCCTCCAAGTCTGCGCCACCTCGTAGCCGTTCGTGCTCGTCCCCACCGAATAGTCCAGGTTCTACAACATCCTCCACTCGACTTCCGGCTTGATGATGTATCCGGCTCCTGCTGCGTCGGAGTGACAACAAGTTGGTGAATCGATCCTGATTTCTCTTTCCGACGCGTACTCTAATCGACCTCGGCCCATCCGTGAACGTGTACTCTGTGGGCTTTCGCCTTGCTGAGATGGCAGCTGCCGTTACTGCAACTGCAGAAATCACTCCGATCGTTTTCCAGGCCGTCTGCGCCGTGATCACGGCGTCTCTACCCTCGGACCAACGGGTCGTACAGGACGAACTGTATTCGTAGATATTACAGTCCGTCACATAACCGGGTTCCCCTTTCATCGCCAGGCCACCGACAGCCGCGGAAAGGCCCAGGGTGCTGAAGAGCAAGACTCCTCGGAAGATCTCCCCTTCTCTTGCATATTTGTGAGTATCGGGATAGAGATCGGAGATCTTTGCCACCAATGACCGCTGCTTCCGGTCGTACACTTCAATGCCGTCATCGGTGAGGTGGATCGCGGCTTTCCGCCACTTTCCGTCAAGCGTCTTGTATCTCACCTTTCCTTTATCGAACCACTCCGCTTGAATCACGCACGCGCTTAACACGACAAGAACGAAGCCTCTGCATAGCCTGGTCATTACCTCCGCCCTCCTTTTTTACCGGTCCGGTTACCCATGCGCGGCGCACAGGGTGCCCTCCCGAGGCATCCAGGCGCAGGTGACCCAGCACTCTCCCGAACCACCCTTACGTCGTTTCGAAAACGGCATCCGTCCGTACCGAGCCGTCAGGAACGGCAACCGCGCGACTACGGGTAAGCGCCACATGCCGCTTGGACGGAACGTGTGTTCAGCGCGTTTCTGGGGTTCGTATGGTTGCGAACAAACCCGTCCCGGAACGGGTCCCTGACGAGCAGGCAACGTTTCCAGCGGAAAGGGCTGGCGAGGCCCCGCCCGGACCGACAATCAGGAGAACGGATCGCCGGGGGAACTTCACTCAAACGTGAATCTTGGCCAGGGACAAAAAACTAGATCGCGGTCCAGCCCGCGTCCACTGGAATGTTGGCGCCGGTGATGTAGCGCGACGCGTCCGACGCCAGGAACACGGCGGGTCCTTTGATATCGTCCTCGTCGGCCATTCGTCCCAGCAGAGTGCGCGCGCTGTATTGCCGGACGAACGTGTCGTTGTGATCGGGCGTTTGCAGACCGCCTGGAGACAGCGCGTTGACCCTCACGTTGTAGGTCCCCAGGAAACTCGCCAGGTAGCGGGTCATCTGGATCATCCCGCCCTTCGCGAAGTGATAGTCGATCGGGTTCCATATGGTGGTGCCCTCGTAGATGGACCAGTCCGGCCCCACCATGCCGTAGATGGAGGCGATGTTCACGATCGATCCGGACCGCCGCTTGCGCATCGGCTCGGAGAGGATTTGACATGCCAGCAAAAGGCCGGTCGAATTGACCCGCATGGCTTGCTGCCAACGCTCGGCGGTGACTTCGAGCAGGTCTCCGCCGGCCCGCGCCACCGAATTGTTGAAGAGCACGTCAAGCTGTCCATGACGTTCGATCAGGCGGTCCCGCAAGCGCCGAATCGAGTCCTCCGACGCTTGATCGTATTGATCTCCTTCAGCACGCAGCCCTTCTTGTCGAAGCTCCTCGGCATACGTCCGGCAGGCCTCTCCATTCCGGGAGGCCGTCACGACCGTCGCCCCCGCCTCGGCCAGGGCGCGCACGATGTGTTTACCGTAGAGTCCGGCGCCCCCCGTCACCAGAGCCACCTTCCCATCCAGGCGAAACAGCTTCTCCGTCGGAATCATGCCGCCCCCTCCTGATCCTCTCCGGCGCCAAGAACCTGACCCCGAATGTCGAGCCCGGCCTTCTCGCTCCAGGCGGCGAGAATGCGCTCGAAAATCGCGCCGCCAACCTCTCCGTCTCTGACCGGAAGACCGTTGATGCGCGTGACGGGGGCCATGCAGTAGGGCGTCGTGACCAGAAAGATCTCATCGGCGTTGATCGCGTCATGCACTTGCAGGTCGCGGCTCTCGAATCCGATCCCCAGCTCCGCGCAAATCTCTGACACCACTTCCCGGCTCGCCCCTCGCAGCATGTTCGCCGATGTGGGAGAGTAGACGACACCCTTCTTGACTAGCAGCAGATTCGCGCCGCTGCACTCCGTCAGGTTCCCATCCAGATCGAGCAGCAGCGGAACGGCATCCGGATCAACCAACTGTGCCTCCTTTTCCGCGATCCACCAATGCAAGCGGCTGCGGTGCTTGATCTTCTGATCGAGGCACTGCGGTGGAACGTGCCGCGTGCTCGGCGTCACGACATGCGCTCCCTCGGTAAAGAAGCGCTGAAACGCCACGAACGGAAGCGGAAAGGAATGAATGCAGAACGTCGGTTCGCCCGGTTTGAAATCAGCCGCGTTGCCGGCGTAGCCCAGGTTTTCCCCAGGCGTCAGGAAGTAGACGACGCCCAAGTCGGCGTCGGCGGGGATCAACCCTGCATTGTGCCGAATCAGTTCCCTCGTCCTGGCTGTCGTCTCGCCGGGGTCGATCGGGACCGTGAGGCGCGCATACTTCGCCGATTCGAAAAAGCGCTCGACGTGTTCCTCCAGGCGGAACGGCTCGTGACGGAACGTCCGCAACTGATCCGTCACCGTAGCCCCGAGGACAATCCCGAAATCGTAGATGTTCACCTTGGCCTGAGACGCCGGTGTAAAACCTCCTCCCAGGTACACGATCGGTTCCCGCATCTTCCCTCCCGTCCGTCTTAGCCTGCATTTCTCACCACGTGGCGAGGCGAAGTGCGCGAGAGGGCCGTCAGGACGAGGCGCGAGCCGCTTGGCGCGAGCAGGCGTACTTGACAGTACGTTGAGCACGGCAAGCAAGCGCAACGAAGTCCTGGCGGTCGTATCGTGTGCTTCGACCGTCGGGTGGTGAGAAATGCAGGTTAGCAGCATGGTAAGCCATTCCGTACCGTCTCTACATCTCTACATCAGCAATTCCGACTGTCCATCCCCAAATCTGTGCCTTATCGGCATGGGCCGGCGCCGTCTCGGTAATGTGCCGCGCGATGTGCCGCGCCGTAAGAAAGCAGGAACACGCCATGGGATGCCCCGCAACGCCCTGGGGCCGTAAGAATCCAATCCCGCGGCTTCAGTCGCCGGGACAATTCCAGCCCCCGGCCGTCCCGGCCGTGGCGGAAGGGCCGCCCGGTATCAGCGTGTTAGGATGCATCCTTCGCCGGCCGTCCGGTGCGCCGCCGGCACGCTGCGGACACGGAGTGCGTCAATGAAACGCTATGGATCGGTGTTGCGAGTTCGGCCCGAAAGAGAACAGGAATACCGCCGCTACCACGAAGCCGTCTGGCCCGAGATCCTCGAAATCATCCGCGAGTGCAACATCCGTAACTATTCCATCTACTTGAAGGACGGCTACCTGTTCGCATACTTCGAATACATCGGCGACGACTTCGCGGCAGATAGCGCCAAGATGGCCCGTCAACCGAAAATGCGCGAGTGGTGGGACATCATGGAACCGATGCAACACCCCCTGCCCACCCGCAAAGAAGGAGAATGGTGGGCCTCCATGGAGGAAGTCTTCCACACCGACTAGCCTGCTTTTCTCACCACGCGGCGAGGCGAAGTGCGTGAGAGGGCCGTCAGGACGAGGCGCAAGCCGGGCGGAGGAAAAAGACGCGAGCCGCTTGGCGCGCACAGGCGTACTTGCCAAATCGCTTCCTTCACCCCTCGGGTCACGAAACACGGCCTTTACCGCTCACAGGCCGTCAGACATTTCTTCTGGAGCGAGCGAGACCTCCATCACTGGTTTTCATGAAACACGAATCACGAATCACGGCTTTTGGGGTACCCCTTGGTACTGAAGCCCTTCAGTCTTGTTTTTTCCGCCCCGGCCTGCTAGGCATGAGCACACGGAGGCGGCGAGGAACAGTCCCAGCGGGTCGCGAATCAGGGCTTCCCAGGCGTTCACGAGCCACAAGCCACTGATTTTAAGGTTTTTACGCGACACGAATCGCGAGACACGAGTCACGGCCTTTATGTTTTTCACGAATCACGAGTCACGAGACACGAATCACGGCCTTTGTGTTTTTCACGAATCACGTGGCTCGAACGGTACCTGTTGGTACTGAAGCCCTTCAGTCTTTTTTTTCCGTCCCTGCCTGCTTAGCATGAAGACTGCGAGGCTAGCCTGCATTTCTCACCACGCGGCGAGGCGAAGTGCATGAGAGGGCCGTCAGGACGAGGCGCGCGCCGCTTGGCGCGCGCAGGCGTACTTGAACCGTACGTTGAGCACGGCAAGCAAGCGCAACGAAGTCCTGGCGGTCGTATCGTGTGCTTCGACCGTCCGGTGGTGAGAAATGCAGGCTACAGATCGTCTTACAGTCGGCGCGGGGCGCTCTGTAGAAGCTGTCCCCCACTACGTCAACACGGCCTTGGGGTTTTCACGAATCACGAGTCACGAAACACGAGTCACGGCTTTTATGCTTTTCACGAGTCACGAATCACGGCTTTTTCTCCGTGTGTGCGCAAGGGCCGCACAACCAAAACCGCCGTCCGGACCGCTGTCTCCGCCGGCAAGTCACTGTTTTCCAGTTCGCCATGGTTCACCATTGTTCGCTATTGTTCGCTATTGTTCGCCATTGTTCGCCATTGTTCAGTAAAAAATATTGTTCTGCGCCAGTGTCCTCGCGCCGCCCGAACGGCCGCTCCCGCTACCCGGTTGCTGCTTCGCCGGGCGCGTTCGCGCGGCATGGAGCGGCTATCGCGCGGCATGCGCGGGGGGATTGGGGGGTGAGCCAGTGTCTGTGCCCCGTCCGCCGTTCTCGATCGGCCTCTGGGCTGCTGCCGCTGCCGCGAACGCAAAATGAACCATTCTGAGAAAGGGGAACGTTCTTGA
The DNA here is from genome assembly GCA_965204095.1 of Bryobacterales bacterium. GTDB lineage: Bacteria > Acidobacteriota > Terriglobia > Bryobacterales > UBA6623 > JAPPLB01. The sequence goes on from OZ241991.1 coordinate 1,874,747, forward strand.
TTGTGTTGAGAGCATCGGATTTCCCGCTTGACTCGTCAGGGGCAAGCTCGTTTAATGGGCGCATGTCCAGATCGTTCCTCATGGTTCTGCTCGCTCTACTAACCGTCTCGGGCGCTTCCTCTCGAGTCGTTCGCATGGAAGTCGAGAGCACCGAGACCCTGCTGCAGGGCAGGTCTTTCGGCTTGACGGGTCCTTATCAAAAGCTCACCGGCAAGGTTTTCTTCGCAGTGGACCCGGGCAACTCGGCCAACCGCATCATCGCCGACATCGACCTCGCGCCCACCAATAGCCAGGGCGAGGTCGAGTTCTCCTCCGAGTTCTTCTTGCTCAAACCTCTTCAAGCCGACCGGGGCAACGGAACCGTCCTGTACGAGGTGTCGAATCGTGGAAACAAGGGCATGCTCCGGTTTTTCAACGACGCCCAGGGGAGCCGCAGTCCTTCCGAGGCAGAACACTTCGGCGACGGCTTCCTGCTCGAAGAGGGTTTCACTCTGCTATGGCTCGGCTGGCAGTTCGACGTACCCCGGGAACCCGATCGGATGCGTCTGCTGACGCCGATCGCCGGGCAAGACGGCGGACCGATCCGCGGCCTTGTTCGCAGTGACTTCGTCGTCCAGGACCGCGTCTACGATCGCCTGCTGTCGGACCGTAATCACATTCCCTATCCGGTTGCCGATCCCGATGCGCCCGAAACCGTCATGACCGTAAGGGACCGGGTCGAATCACAGCGCCGCGTCATACCCCGCTCGCAATGGAGGTTCGGCCGCATGGAAAACGGCCGGGTTGTGCCTGACATGGGCCGAGTCCATCTCGAAGGCGGCTTCGAGCCGGGAAAGATCTATGAGGTGGTCTACGTCTCGGAGAACCCGTCCCTCGTCGGCCTCGGTCCGACGGCCATCCGCGACTTTGTTTCGCAACTCAAATACGAAGGGAACGACGATCTCTCGATCCCGGATGACGCGCTCGACCGCGCACTCGGCTTCGGCATCTCCCAGAGCGGCCGGTTCCTTCGCACGTTCCTCTACTACGGTTTCAACGAGGACGAGAAACATCGGATCGTCTTCGACGGCCTCATCTCACATGTCGCCGGGGGCGGCCGCGGCAGCTTCAACCATCGTTTCGCTCAGCCGTCGCGCGATGCGCATCCCTTCATGAACTTCTTCTATCCGACCGATATCTTCCCGTTTACCGATGTCGAGCAACACGATCCGGAAACAGGCTTGCGGGACGGCATTCTCACCCGCCGCCTCGCACGGAAGTTCTGGCCCAAGATCTTCTACACCAACTCTTCCTACGAATACTGGGGCAGGGCGGCGTCGTTGATTCACACGACCATCGACGGCAAGGAAGATATCGCCCTTTATGACAACGTCCGGATCTACATGTTTGCCGGGACGCAGCACGGGCCGGCCGGGTTTCCACCGAGAGTTACCTTGGGGCAGCAGCTCAGCAATCCCATGGACTTTCGCTGGTCGATGCGAGCGCTTCTGAAGGCCATGAAGAGATGGGCGGCCGGCGGCGGAGAACCGCCGCCGAGCCAGTACCCTCTGCGCAAGGACGGGAGCCTAGTGAGTGCGGAAGACCTGATGTTCCCGAAGATTCCCGGCGTCGGTTTCTCGAGCCGCGTCCACAAAGCCTATCGCGCTGACTACGGGCCGATGTTCTACAGCCGGGGCATCGTCACGAAGGAGCCGCCGGATATCGGGAAGGCGTTCCCGATTCTCGTCTCGGCGGTGGACCGCGACGGCAACGAGATCGCCGGTGTGCGCATGCCCGAGCAGGAAGTACCGCTTGCTACGTTTGCAGGCTGGAACCTTTTCAACGAGAAGTCCGGTCCCACCGACGAGATATCCAGCATGCAAGGCTCCTACATTCCGTTCGCCAGAACCGAGGCCGAGCGCAAGGCGAATGGGGATCCGCGGCCTTCGATCGAAGCGCGCTACAACAGCCGCGAAGAGTATCTCGGCCTGGTAGCCGACGCCGGCATCCGCTTGATCGAAGCCGGCTACCTGCTGGGCAAGGACCTGCCCGCCATCGTCGGCAACGCCGGCCGCCATTGGGATTACTTGATGAAGCCCGATCCGGAACCGGCAAGCGGACCACAGCGGCCTTAGTCGATCAGCGTCGGACCCGCTATCTCAGCCGAGTTGCGACGTTGACGGTCGAAAACCCGCAGTGCGAACAGACAGCCTGCTTATCGGAGATTCGCCCGTCGGATCAAGCTGATTGCTCGGGGGCTCCTGATTTACGGCAACCAGGGAGCCGGGAAACAGCGGACCAGTGAACTAACCCACGAACAGATCCGTGACCGCCTTGCCCTTGACCAGCTCGCGAGGCTGATCGAGGTGGTTGTGGATCTCCATATTGGGATCGATGCCGAGGGCGTAGTAGACCGTTGCCAGCAGGTCGTTCGGATGGACCGGCTTTTCCCTGGGTGAGGATGCCGTCTCGTCGGACTCGCCGTAAAGCCGTCCGCCGGGAATACCCGCGCCGGCGACCATCGCCGTGTAGCAATAGGGCCAGTGGTCGCGGCCGTCCGGGGAGTTCGAGTTGCCCGACGTGCTGACGCCGAGGCGCGGCGAGCGGCCGAATTCCCCAACAGCCACCACGAGGGTGTCATCGAGCAGGCCGCGCTCCGTCATGTCGCCGAGCAGCGCGCTCAGGGTCTGGTCGAGCACGGGGCAGTGCAGGTTCTTCAGCGGCCCGAAGTTCGACGCATGCGTATCCCATGCGGTCGTTTCCGGGTTGCCGTTGGCGACCGAGGGCCAGTTGACCTGCACGAAGCGCGTGCCGGCTTCGATGAGCCGCCGCGCCATCAGTGCGCCCTGCCCGAAGGTCGTCCGTCCATAACGCTCTCGCATCTTGTCCGGCTCTTTCGACAGATCGAACGCGTCGCGCGCTCTGCCGGAGAGCACCAGATCGAAAGCCTTCTCGTAGTAGGTGTCGAGCGCCGTGTTCTCGACGGCCTTTTCCAGATCGGGCATGGACTCGTTGATGCCCTTGAGCAGCTCGAAGCGGCTCTGCAGGCGCTCGGGCGACGTTTCCTTGCGCAGCGCGAGGTCGTCGAGCTTGATCGGCTTGTTCGGGTCCTGGTAGAGGCGATAGGGATCGTACGCCTTGCCGATGAAGCCGGCGGCGCCGCCTTTGCCGATCACGCTCGATTCCTGCAGCGGCCGCGGCATCTCGACGAACGGCAGCACGGGCTCGGTCGGCGGCATCATCTTGCTGATCCACGAGCCGGCCGTGGGGAAGTCGATCGGCGACGGCGGCTCGAGCTGGCCCGACGGCGACACCTTGTCAGGCGGATAGCCGGTGAGCATCTGGTAGATGGCGGCGGTATGGTTGAACAGGCCCTTCGGCGTGTAGCTCATCGAACGGATGAGCGTGCACTTGTCGACGGATTCGGCGAGCTTCGGCATCGTCTCACTGAGCCAGATGCCGGGGACCTTCGATTGAATCGGTTTGAACTCGCCCCGAATGTTCGACGGCGCATCGGGTTTGGGGTCCCAGATATCGATATGGCTCGGACCGCCTTGGAGGAACAGCATGATGACCGACTTGGCGCGGCCGAACCCCCCTGCGCCCTCGAAGCGCGGCGGGACGGCAGCCGCCTTCGCTCGATCCTGCAGTTCGAAGACCTGCGACAAAGTCATGCCGAGCAGGCCGAGCGAACCCACCTGCATGAAGTCGCGGCGACTTGCGCCGTCACAATTGCGTACCGACCAACGTCCCGGAATATTCAGCATGGTGGCCTCCCCTGACCGAAGGTTGCTGACAGGTATTATACGCCAGTCGCACGCGGCCGCAATAGCGGGCAACGTCTTTATCAGGCTCCTTCGGGACCGGATAGCCGGGGATTTACTGTCGCCATGCAGCGGATCTGCCGTAACGGTCGGTCGCCAGTCCTTCTTGACCCGCACCGCCGCTGCCCCGTTGTCGATTGGGGAAACCTGATGTGAAAACCCATGATCCTCGCCGCGGATAGGTCGAAAAGAGGCCGGTGCGACGGTACGGAAGAGGTAGGACGAAAGGCACGACATGGGTTTTTAGCCGTGATTGATCCGCACTTGGGCGGGGGCGGGACTAGCCTGCATTTCTCACCACGCGGCGAGGCGAAGTGCGTGAGAGGGCCGTCAGAACGAGGCGCAAGCCGGGCGGAGGAAAAAGGTGCGAGCAGGGGGGGAGGAAAAAGGCGCGAGCAGGCGTACTTGCCAAATCGCTTCCTTCACCCCTCGGGTCACGAAACACGGCCTTTACCGTTCACAGGCCGTCAGACATTTCTTTGGAGCGAACCAGTCCTCCGCCCATGGTTTTCACGAATCACGAGACACGATACACGAATCACGGCCTTTTTATCGTGTGCTTCGACCGTCGGGTGGTGAGAAATGCAGGCTATCCCTTGGCGGCCTTGCGGGCGCTGCTCAGGATGTCTCTCAGGCGCTTGCCGATGATGAGGTCGTCGCCGGGGCGCAGGGTCATCGAGACGATGTGCATTTTGTCGGGACGAGCGGGAAGCTTGGGGTCCCTTTGGCGGACGGCAGGCACCAACGGCGGGTTGTTGCTGATCGTCAGGACTTCGATCCGGGGGCTGCCGGCTCGGAGTTGCCGGTCGCAGTCGGCGATGCTGAAGTTCCAGGCCTTCTCGTCCCAACGGAGGCTCACGCGGGGCGGGCGGTAGGGGTCGGATTGCTCCGAGATCTCTGCGCTGACGCCGGGGACGCTTTCCGCGAGTTTCTTGATCCGGGCGAGGCGGTCGAGCCACTCCTTCTCGAGCTTGTCGAAATCGGCTTGGAGCCACCACTCGACGGCGGCGAGGCAGCCCATGATCTCTTCCTTGCCGACCTTCATCGGACGGCACACGGAGCCCTCCCAGGGGTTGTAGTTGGCGAGGGCGGCGTCGATCAGGTCCTTGCGGCCGAAGAGCAGGCCGCTGGACTGCGGTCCGCGGAGGCCCTTGCCGCCGGAGAAGGTGTAGAGGTCGACGCCCATCTTGGCGTAGATGCGGATGGAGTCGATGGGTGGAATGCCGGCGGCCTGGTCGAGAAGCAGCGGTACCTTGACTTCCTTCGCGATGGCGACGAGTTTTTCGAGCTGCTCGCCGCTGCGGGTGGTGTAGATCATCGCGGTATTGGGATTGACGGATCGGCGGACGTCGTCGAGCGTGGGTGCGATGACGAGTTTGCCGCCCGCGAGGCGGATGGCGCTGTCGAATGCATTGCGTCCGGGATACATGATGACTTCGTGCTTGAGACCCGTGGTGTCGGGGAGTTGCCAGATGAGAGCCGGGTCGTCGCCGGCGATGCATGCGGCGGTGGCGGCGGCCATGGCGCCCGCGGCGCCGGAGGTCACCATGCCGAATTCGGCGCCGGAGAGCTCGGCCAGGCGTTTGCCGACGGCCTGCTGCAGATCGAAGATGTCGACGTAGTGCAGTGCGGCTTCCTGCTTGGCTTGGAGCACGGCGGGTAGCTCGAGAGTGCCGCTGAGGTAGGTCCACACGCCGCGTCCGTTGATGAGGGGCTTGACGCCGAGACGGGTGTAGATGTTGTCGGAATCGGATCGGCCGGCTGCGGCGAAGGCTTTGCGCTTGAGGTCGTCGAAGGCGATGAGGCCGAGCAGCGGGAGAGCTCCCAAGAGTTTGAGGAAGTTGCGGCGGTGGCTTGGAATGGGCATGGGTTCCTCCAGGGCTAGCCTGCATGTCTCACCGCGCGGCGAGGTGAAGTGCGTGAGAGGGCCGTCAGGACTAGGCGCAAGCCGGGCGGAGGAAAAAGGCGCGAGCCGCTTGGGACGCGCAGGCGTACTTGATGGTACGTCGAGCACGGCAAGCAAGCGCAACGAAAGTCATGGCGGTCGTATCACATGCTTCGGCCGTCGGGTGGTGAGACATGCAGGCTAATGGGCTGGGTTCAATGATACCGGTTGAGGCGTGCTGCCGTGGCGGATGGGAATGCGGACCGGGTCCCACGTAGCCGGCGTGTTTGGCGTTGGTAGAAACTTGACAACCGTCACGTTTCGACTTAGCGAACCGCCGCGGCCAGCGAGAACGGGTTTCCCCTGTCAGTGGTCGGTTCACTCCGGGTTCTGGTATGCTTGCGAACCTTGACGGAACGGAGTGAGCGAGACAGAGTAGCGGCGGCGGCTCGATATTTGCCGGAGTGGGATCGGGGCGAGTTGCCGGAGGCGCCGCGGTTCCGGCTGTATCAGATGGGGGCGCTGATCGGTCCCGGCTTGCTGATGGTAGGGTCGACCATCGGCGGTGGGGAGTGGATGTTCGGTCCGATCGTGACGGCGCGCTACGGCGGAATCGTGATGTGGATCGCCGCGGTGAGCGTGGTCCTTCAGGCGGTGTTCAATCTGTCGGTGATGCGCTACGCGCTGTACACCGGCGAGCCGATCTTCGTAGGACTGCTGCGGACGTTCCCCGGTCCGAAGTTCTGGATCGTCTTCTATCTGATTGCCGACTCGGGATATATCTGGCCGTACGTGGCCTCGAACGCGGCGGTCCCGGTGGCGGCGGCGTGGTTGGGGAGACTGCCGGGGCCGCAGGACGACTTCCTGGTGCGGGTGTTGGGGTATGCGATTTTCTTGAGCTGTTTCATCCCGTTGATCTTCGGAGGGAAGGTATACACGGCGGTCGAACGGTTCATGACGGCGAAGGTGATCTTCGTGCTCGGCTTCCTGCTCGCGGTGGATCTCTTTCTGGTCAGCGGCGAGACGTGGTGGGCCGTCTTCAGCGGCTTCTTCAAGGTGGGCATGCTACCGGAGGGAGAAGTGGATTGGGCAACGCTGGCGGCATTCGCGGCGGTGGCCGGTGTGGGCGGACTGTCGAATACCCTCTTCTCGAACTATGCGCGGGACAAGGGTTGGGGCATGGGAGCGCTTGTCGGGGCGATTCCGAGCTTGATTGGCGGGAAGAAGATTGCACTGTCGCCGGTGGGAAAGGTATTCGACGTAACGCCGGAGAGCCTGAAGCGCTGGAAGGCGTGGCTGGGATACATCCGGCGGGATCAGATCTGGATTTGGGCCGCGGGTTCTTTGATCGGCATGGCGCTGCCGTCGATGCTGTCGCTGGAGTTCCTGCGGGGCGCGGAAGTGGAGGGACATGCGGCGGCTGCGATGACGGCGCGAGGTATTGCGGATCGGCACGGCGAAGTGTTCTGGTTTCTGACATTGCTGTGCGGTTTCGTGGTATTGGGCATCGGCTTCATCCAGACCCTTGACGGAATCGTGCGGCGATGGACGGACGTTCTGTGGAGCGCGTCAGGACGGCTGCGGTCGAAAGGCGGTCAAGTCAAGAACATCTACTACGTCGTGCTGCTGGCGTATTGTCTTTGGGGATTGCTGGCGTTGCGGCTGACGCCGAATCCGTTGGTGCTGGCGATTGTCAGCAGCGTTTGCGGGAACGTGGGTCTCGGATCGTCGGCGCTGCATACCCTGTTCGTGAACCGCAGGCTGATGCCGCCGGAGCTGCGGCTTCCCTGGTACATGCAACTGGGGTTGGTCGGGGCCTTCGTCTTCTTTCTGGGGATCTCGGGTGTGGCTTTACATCAGCACTTGACAGCGGTGAGCAGGTAGTTCAGCCGCCCGCGGTTCGCTCGAACCCCTCAGTCCCAGCCTGCATTTCTCACCACGAAGCGAGGTGAAGTGCGTGAGAGGGCCGTCGCGACGAGGCGCGCGCCGCTTGCCGCGCGCAGGTCTACTTGACCCGTACATCGAGCACGGCAAGCGAGCGCAATGAACTCATGGCGGTCTTATCGGGTGCTTCGGTCATCAGGTGGTGAGACACGCGGGCTGGCCTCCACCGGCGGCGGCTTTCTTTCGTCCGCTGCCACACTCGGACGCGTCACCAGGAGAGTGACTCCCAGCGCGACCAGGCTCACGCCGACGCCCGCGACCGAATCCACGGCGAAGTGGTATCGGCCGTAGATCGTCGCCCAGAAAATACCCAGCGTCACCGCCGCGGCCGCATAAGGCGCCCAGCGGCCGCGCTTCATGATCAGGAACGCGCCGAAGACAACCGAGCAGCTCGCTGATACGTGAGCGCTCGGGAAGACGCTGGTGTGAATCCCGGCGTCCTTCAGAATCCACCAGTTGAGCTGTCGGAACACCGTATCGATCCGCGGCATGTCATCGAGCGGGAATACGGTTCGTGGCGGCTCCGAGGGAAAGTAGGGGAACAGCGCGTAGGAAAGCAGAGTCCCCAAGAGATAGATGAACAGGAACCGATCCGAAGCCTCGCGCCGGTAAAGATACGCATACAGCATCAACATCACGAACGGCGCCAGCAGGTATACGAGCGTGTAGCAGATTTCCAGATAGGCGGGCAACACCGGCCCCAGCGCTTCGATCGCGTCCCGTACGCCCCAATCGTGAAGCAGCCATCGGTCCCATACGATCCACACGCGCTCCAATTCATAGGTATGTTCGGCCGGAGCGAACCATCCCATCTCGCGGTAGCACAGCGGCACAAGAAAAAACGGGGTCCAATCGCGAAAAATATTCAGCACCCGGCTCGCACGGCCGCTGAAGCAGAACCCCAATGCCAGATAGGCTGCGATGACAGCCGCGTTGACGAACAGCACCCGCGTTCTGACGTGAGGCGGAATATCGATGAAAAGCGATACTCCAGCCACATACAGAAAATACCCCACGAAAATCCATTCGGACTTTCGCAGGAACCGAACTGCCGGTTCGGGGGGTTTGGAATCTCGTCTCTCGTGCCAGGTAGAACGCATCACACCAACCGCCAAGACATGCCTTTGGGACGACCCCGATCCGCGCTACGTTCCGGATAGCCTGCCTTGCTCACCACGTGGCGAGGCGAAGTGCGTGAGAGGGCCGTCAGGACGAGGCGCAAGCCGGGCGGAGGAAAAAGGCGCGAGCCGCTTGGCGCGCGCAGGCGTACTTGACGGTACGTTGAGCACGGCAAGCAAGCGCAACGAAGTCCTGGCGGTCGTATCACGTGCTTCGACCGTCGGGTGGTGAGAAAGGCAGGCTAGACTCATCCGGCAGACTCCTGCAGCCGGACGGTGGGACTCTCCCGAATGCATCGACGTCATTTGCCGAACGCTTTCCGCCGCGTCGTCATCGCTCGCCCGGATGTCTCAGATGTATCAATCGAGCCGCAGGATTTTTCCGGCCCCGAGGGGCTCGAAGTTAGACCCATATGCTTCCGCAAAGAGCGCCTTGGCAAGATCTCCGGTGCAATGCGCCGGCATCACGCGCTTCACCTGCAGTTCACGCAGCCTCCGGATTTGCGTTTGGATCTGACGCTCGTTCTGCCGAAACATGTGAAAACCGCCCAACAGGAGTCGAACCGAGTCTGCGCCGCGCTGCTGCTGCACTTTCTCGACGATCGTCACGATGCCCGGGTGGCTGCATCCGACGATGAGCACGATCCCTCGGGACGTCTCGATCGCCAGCGATTGCTCAGGCGGATCGCCCACGATCATTCCGGTCGAATACGCCCCCGGGATCAACTCGTAAGGCCGTGCCTCCCGTTGCACCTTCATGCCGATCGCCGCTGCCTCATCGAACGCCTTCTCGTAAAAGGCTTCCAGAAAATGAACGCTCATCCGCGTGTTCAGGGGATACAGCTCGTACACGCCATTGCGATGATCCGGATGCTGATGAGAAATCATGGCCGTCTCGATGGAAGACGGCTCGATCCCCATCCGTTCGAGGTTCGCGAGAAACAGCTCCGGTTTCGTCCCCGAATCGAACAGCGCCCGCCGCCCGCGGAACGTCACGACGGAAGAGAAGCCCCAGTCGGCAGGGACATCCTCTCGGACCGAGGTATTGTCGTAGATGACGCGGACCTCCAGCTCGGGTTCCGCTGCCGTCAGGGCGAGAACGCCCCACGCCAAGACGAAAGCCGCCGCAAGACAGAGCGGTTTCATACGCCAAGACCGTTCGCTCGAAGAAAAAACCCTGCGAGAGCGGCCGGCGGAGCGTGACGCCGGCGGACCGCTCGATCGCGAACGCCCGCCACGCATCCGGCAGCCGGCCGCTTCAGGACGAGTTCCTCGTGCGCCGATCAACATTTCCACTTCGGACACTTTACTTCAATCACGAACGACTCGCGCTATCGGTTTCATCACAAAAAGCAGGGATGGCGGCGAAAGCAACGGCAGAATGCCGATGAGGATGCACACCGGCGTGAATGAATAGGTGTCCGCGATGGAGTCCACCATTTTGGTGAACAGCACGCTGCCCCGTCCGGCTCTCATGCCCGAGAATCCCGATACCGACGTGGAGGGGATCGCCCGCATCCTTCTGCTTGAGACCCTGGGAGTCTGTCTCACAGAACGAAAATCACCAATTTTTGTCAACATCTTGTGTCTGTGATCAAGTCTGACCACAACTGATTGGGACCAAAATTTTCTGTGGGACAGACTCCTAGCCTGCATTTCTCACCACGCGGCGAGGTGAAGTGCGTGAGAGGGCCGTCAGGGCGAGGCGTGAGCCGCTTGGCGCGCGCAGGCGTACTTGAACAGTACGTTGAGCACGGCAAGCAAGCGCAACGAAGTCCTGGCGGTCGTATCGTGTGCTTCGACCGTCGGGCGGTGAGAAATGCAGGCTAGAACATAAGGCGGAAGCCGACTTGCATCTGGAAGGGCGCTCCGGGGACGTTGCCCGCCAGATACTCGCCGTCCACGCCGCGGGTCTGGGCGAAGTTGGGGTTCGTCGGCATTCCGCTCAGCCCGCACGCCAAGTCGCGCGAGCTGGCGCAGTAGTTGGCGACGGTGGGATACCCCTGGTTCAGCGTGACATTGTCGAGGTTGAGGAGGTTGAAGAACTCCAGCGAGACGAGCGCCTGCCGGGTCTCGCCGAGCGGGAAGCGCTTTTGGACCCGCAGGTTGATGTCGGCAATCGGCTTGTCGCGGAATGCGTTTCTCGTGAACGGCACGCCGGGGGCGCTGTAGGGGCGGTCGGCCCCGCCCCGGTCCTCGTTCGAATCCGTACCCATGCGCGCGTCGAACGGAGCGCCCGACAGGATGTGCATCCCGGTCGAGACGTCGACGCCGCCGCGCAGCATGATCACGCTGTTCAGGTGGAACTGGTGCCGGCGGTCAAGCACGCTCGGACCGTACTCCGAAACCAGGTCGTACGCGTTCTCATAGGCAACCCCGCCTGCCGATCGCTCGTTATCGTCGTCCGATTCGTTCTTCGATAGCACATAGTAGGCGTTCAATTGCCCCCAGGAGCGTCGGACCTCCGAACTGATCGTCAGCGCGCGGTAAAGCGCCGACGCGGTCGACTCGCGCACGGTGACGCTGTCGAGTGTCGAGACCGGACGCGCCGTTCCACTCCGCAGCCCGAAGAACGGGCGTTGCGCCGGATCATCGGAGTGGATGGTCGGCAGCGGCACGTTGAGGTCGCGGTTACGTTCCAGGCGGACCGTGTCGACGACGAGCACGTCCGCGCCCAGCGACCAGTCAGGACGGATCTCGCGCTGCACTCCGCCACCGGCCTGTCTCGCCATCGGATTCCGGAAGTCCTTGTCCATCATGGTTACTCCGGCGCCGGCGAACGGGTTGTTCTCGATCCCGAGCGCGCTCGCGATGGCCGACATCTGGTCCGGGGTCAATGTCGGCAGGTTGTCGAGCGTCCGCTCGTTGAGGTCGATCCCGATAAGCCGCATCTGCTCGTACAGGGTGTCGTGCGGATTCTCCGGTGGTACACGGAACGGCAGGGCCATCGTGACGTCACCGGGCGGCAGGCGGAAGTTGTTGACCGGGGCGGCCATCAGCAGCAGAGGGGTTCGTGCGTAGTAGATGCCCGTGAACCCGCGCACCACGGTTTTGGCGTCGCCGGTCGGGTCCCACGCGAAGCCGGCCCGTGGCCCGAACTGAGCGCCGCTGCTCGGAATGGCCGCGGGGGCCACGGTACGGCCGATGGGAAAGGTGACTCCGCGCAGTTGGTCGAGCAGGATGTCGTTGCCGGCGTTCGGGGTCGGGTTGAACTGCCCGTCCCAGCGCAGGCCGTAGTTGATCGTCAGGGTCGGGGTCACCCGCCACTCGTCCTGCACGAACAGGCCGGCCTCGTCGGTTGCGAACGACGCTTTCAGATTGCCGATCTGCTGCCGGTAGATCAGCGATCGCGAGTCGAAGCGGTTCGGTATGGCGCCGCCGACGCCGATGATGTCCAGCGTCCTCTCGACGTCCGACCCGAAAACGAGATATCCGCCGTTTTGGAAGAAGCCGAACATCTGGTCGATGAAGACGTGGTTGTAGTCGAATCCCGCCTTGAGGCTGTGGCCGCCGGCGAGCCACGTCACGTTGCCGCCCGCCTGCGCGCGCCAGTCGTACTGCGTCGTCGGGCGGAAGCTGCGGGTCCCGAATTCGCCGAGCGACAGGTCGACGAGCGGCTTGAGAGCGTTCGCCAAACGCGGCCGGTCCTCGCGCGAATACTGCGCCCGCAGCTCGAATACCAAGTCGGACGACGGAGCGCTCGTGAACTGGCCGACCGCGGTCTGTGTGGAGTCCTCCTCCGTGCCGTTCGTCTCGAGCGAACGGTGGGTGGTCGGGGTGATGGTGCCGCCGACGCCGTCAGAGTTGAGCGCCTTGTTGGTGCTGCCGTTGTAGCGGATGTTGAAGCGGTTCGCGTTCGCCAGATTGAAATCGGCGCGCGTGAGCCACGCCCGGGAGTCGTTAGTCACTTCGAACGGCGTCTCGAAGCGCCGGAAGTGGTCGTATCCTTCGCGGCTGGCCTCCGTCGGTGTGAAGCCGTCGAGCCGCACGAAGCGCACCTCGCGCGGCGCCTTGAACTCTTGCTGCTCGTAAGCGGCGAAATAGAATGCGCGGTCGCGCACGAGTGCGCCGCCCAGCGAGCCGCCGAACTGATGCTGGGTGGGGGCCGCGTCTTGCAGGAACGCGTTCCTGGCCGCGAGCTTCTCAGGCCGCAGCAGGTAGAAGACCGACCCGCTCGTGCCGTTCGCCCCCGACTTGGTGATAGCGTTGACGAGCCCGCCGGTCGAACGCCCGAACTCGGGCGAGTAGCCCGCCTTGACCACCCGGAACTCGCGGATCGCCTCCTGCGGGATCGTGAACGTGAACTGCGAGCGCTCCCCGCCGCGAATGCCGCCGAAGAACGGCTGGTTGTAGTCGGCCCCGTCGATGCTGATGTTGCCGTTGATGCCGCGCTGTCCCGCTAGCGATATCTGGCCGCGCTGCGGTTCGACCTGCGCCGTGGGCGTCAGGGAGACGAAATCGTGGAACCGCCGGCCATTGATCGGCAGGTTCGATATCGCCTGGCTGTCGAGCGTCACGTCGGACGTATCGGTGGTCGTTTCGACTACGGACGTTTGGGCGGTCACCGTGATCTCTTCGGCCACGCCTGCCGGCGCGAGCCTGAAGTTGATGGTCCTGCTGGCTCCCACGGTGAGCGTCACCTCGCCGAGTTCGACCGTGTCGAAGCCGGCAAGCTCCGCGCGCACTTCGTAGCGGCCGGGCGGCAAGAGCAGGATGTGATAGCGGCCGGCCACGTCGGAGACGCCGGACCGCACAAGGCCGTCGTCGAGGTTCACGGTGGACACGGTTGCGCCCGGAAGGACGCCGCCGGTCGTGTCTTCCAGCAGGCCGATGATCTCGGCGGTGGTCGCCCGGTTCTGGGCGAGCGCCGGAAGCGGGATCAACATGATGGAAATCAGGGTCAGGCACGCACGCAAGTGAACCATCAGAGTGATACTGACTGCCATCTTTCAATAGGTCTTTTACTTGGCCCTGAACGAGATACCGAGGCTGTCAAGAACATCGTTTCACGCAGGGAAGACCGAGTGAGCATCCATCAGAATAGAAGTTACCCGGCAATGTCGAGCCGATCTTCTCCGGCGGGTCCTCGACGAGCGCCGCCTGCGCGGATCAACCACTCCTTGTCGGGCGCCTTGCATTCAATCGCGCACGACTCGCGTTATCGGACCCATCACGAAGAACAGGGATGCCAGCGAAAGCAGCGGTAGAATGCCGATCAGGATGAACACCGGCGTGAATGAATAGGTGTCCGCGATGGTACCCACCATTTTGGTGAACAGCACGCTGCCCAGTCCGGCTCCCATGCCTGAGAATCCCGATACCGACGCAACGAGCCGGGGGCTCACCAGGTCCGCCGGGAGAGTCAGAGTGTTGGTCGAATAGGCATAGAACGAAAGCAGTGCGATGCTCGACAACAGCAGCGCCATCACGTCCGACTCGACGAGCCCCACGCCAATGCTCGACATCATCATCAGGCCGGTGACGAGCATCACGGTTTTCCGAGCGCGGTTCACGCTCCAGCCGCGTTCGATCAGCCGCCCCGAGATCCCGCCGCCGAGGAAACTGGCGAAGATGGCCGGCAGAAAGACAATCCACAGGTGGTCGCGGATGCCTTCCATCTGGTAGCCGCGTTCATCCACGAAATACTTCGGCAGCCAGGCCAGATAGAACCAGAGAATCGTGTCGGAAAAGAAACGCACGAACGCGACGCCCCAGACTTGCCGGTAACGCAACACGGATCGCCAGCCGGCCAGGACCCCTTGTTTCCGCGGGCTTTCCGGCTTCCGCGACTGCTCTTGACGGAGTTCGTCAAGCTCATCCCTCCGCATCAGCCAGTGTTTCTCCGGAGAGCGATAGAACCACAGCCAGAGCGGCGCCCACAGAAAACCGGTGGCGCCGACGATCACGAACATCCAACGCCAGTCCGTCCAGAGGATCAACTGAGCGATGACGACCGGCGCGATCATGGCGCCGAGTCCTGATCCGCCCCCGGAGAAGTACGCTACGCCCAACCCTCGCTGGCGGGTCGGGAACCACTCCGAAATCGCTTTCACCGACGCGGGCCAGTTCCCGGCCTCGCCCCAGCCCAACAGGAACCGGAAGACGCTGAGGCTGACAATCCCGCGAGCCGTCGAGCAAAGCATGCCCGACACCGACCAGAACAGCATGATGATCAGGAAGCCCGCGCGCGTGCCCAGGACATCCATGAAGCGGCCCGTCACGAGCTGGCCGATCATGTAGGCCGAGGTGAAAGCGATGTTGATGTTCGCTACGTCATCGTTCGACAGGCTGAACTCTTCGACGATCGCCGGCGTGGCGACCGCGAACGTCTGCCGATCGAGGTAGTTGATCAGGGTCGCCAGGAAAAGCAGCGTGCAGATCCACCAGCGAAGGTTCTTCACGCCGCTCGATGACTGCTTGTCGGCCGGCACAGCGTCAGGCATTGTAACGCATGGGCCGGCTCCCGGCGGAGGCCGGCCCTTCCGTGTGCTCAACCGGGACCGTGGTTGCGCAAGAACGCCCAAATCGATGAGCGGCAGAGAGAACCTGCCCTTCACGGCCGCTCCCCGCCTCGTCGGAAGGGCTCGGTTTCTCCGGTGAAGTCCCTGCTGAACCCTCTGTGTTACAGTGGAAACTCATGGCGATCCCGAACGCAAAACGATACCGGATCAAGAACCCGAACGGGACCGACCACGCCACTGTCGTCGCCGTGCTCCCCAAGAACGCCGATGTCAAGGCCTATCTGAAAGACGCTGCCAACCGCTTCGATTGGAAGGCGTTGCAAGAGGCGAGAACCGCACAGAGCAAGATCCGCATCGGCCAGCAAAAGCAGCGGCGGCGCTGACCAGCATTTCTCATCCGTGGCCGAGCGAAGCGCGTGAGAAGGCCGTCAGGACGAGCCGCCAGCCGCTTGGCCCCGGCAACACGGCCATCACGGTTTTCCACACGAATCACGGCCTTTTCTCGCGCGATTCGGCCGTAATGTGGCGTGAAATGCAGGCTGGCCGCTCGATTCCCGAACAGCGGCTTCAGAACCGCGCCTGCAGGTTCTTGAGCGCGAGCATGGCTTGTTGCGCCACGCTGTCATCCGGATCATGGATCAGCTTCTCGAGGTGCGGCATGCTCTCCCTGTTTCCGTTGATGGCGACAATGTAGGCGATATGTTTCTTCTGATCGTTGGAGCCCGTGGTGAGCGGTTTGTAGAGCTGCTGCAGAATCTCCGCGTCGCGTGACAACTCGATCAGGAAGGGCCTCGCTTCGAGCCGGTGAAAGCTCGAGTTCAGCCCGTCGAAGAGATACGTCAGGAAACTCATATCGCCCAGGTCCACGGCGGCGAAGGCCATCGACAAACGCGCCGACTCGCTCTTTTCCCTGGCGAAGGCATCGAGTATCATCGGCAGGTCGTCCCGATTGCCCAGCCTTCCGAGGCCTTCAGCGGCGGCCGCGCGTAGCTGCCGATCCTTGTCCCGTAGGTAGGTGTGAAACAGCGTACGTTGTTGCGGGTCGCTCATCTTCGCAATGGCGATCAAAGCCTCTCTTCGGATTCTCTTCCTGGGACTTCTGTTGAGCAGGTTGACCAGCGCCGGCGTCGCTTCCTGCACCCGCAGTTGACCCATCGTGCGCGCCGTTTCGTACTGCACGTCCTCGTCGGGGTCTCGGACCAGGAAGACCAGTTCGGGGCCGACCTGGGCATCGCCGATCTTACGGATCGATCGAATGCACTCGAGAATGATGATCTGGTCCTTGGACCGCGAGCCTTCGACGAGTTGAGCCATGCCCTGCTTGCCTCGCAGCACGCCAAGGGCCCGCGCCGCGTTCGCTCGCGACTCGATGCTCGTGCCGCCGGTAATCAGCCGGCTGATGGCTCGAATGACGTCCGCCGACACCTGGCTCTGAACATAGGCTTCGACGACCTTGGGCTCCGGCTCCGCGAAGCGCCCCTTGATGTCGGATCCGAACGACTTCAGAGAGGCGCTCCAGCCGCTCTTCACGTACCCCGGATAGTAGAAGTTGACCAGCCCGTCCACCGCCATCGCCTGGATCGCGGGCATGGCGTCTCGGGTCGCCCGCATCAGGGGTTCGAGACTGGCTTGGGTGTCGAGACGCAAGATCGCCCCGACCGCCTCGGCCCGCACTTCCTTGACCGGGTCGTCGAGCAACTCGGCAAGGGCGGGGATGTCCTGCGACGTACCTTCCTTGCCTGTCTTTTTCGCTGCCTCCGCCCGTCGTTTCGGATCGGAGTCATTCAGCAACGCAACCTGTGCGGAAAGGGCGAGCGTAACGAATGGGATCAGGACGAGGGGGGCGCGGCGGTGGAACAACCCGGGTCGCATCATGAGCCGGAATCCTCCTGGTTCGCGGGATCTGGTGCATCAGACCCCGCTGTCGAACTCACTCGTTTCTTTATTGTACGTACTCGAGTTCCACCTTCTTCGACACCAGTCCGGCTTCGTAACCCATCGCAAGCAGTTTCCGCGCCGCTTCCAGGACTTCGGGCGCCATATCGGTCGTGTGGTGGTTTACGTACATTCCCACGAAAGAGTCCGCTGTGGCTCCGTCGAGCCCCCGGGAGAACTCCATGGCGTAGTTCAAGGCCTCTTCGCGGTGCTCCAGGGCGTAATGAATGCTCGCGCGCAGGCAGGCGACGCATTCCTTCTGGACTTCCGGAGACAGACTGCGGAGGATGGCGTTGGCGCCAAGCGGCAACGGCAGACCGTGTTGTTCCTTCCACCACGCGCCCAGATCCACAACCCGACGGAGCCCGCTCCGGACGTACATCAACTGCCCCTCGTGGATGATGAGCCCCGCGTCTACGTCTCCCTTATGAACACGGTCGAGGATTTCATCGAAGGGGACGACGACGGGCTCGAATTGCGGCTCCAGGAGCCGCAGGGCCAGATAGGCGGTGGTCTGAAGGCCGGGAACAGCAATGGTCTTACCCTTGATCCCCGCGATAGACAGTGCTCGCTTGGCGACGACCAGTGGTCCGTAGCCGTCCCCCACGCTCGACCCGGGGGACGTCAGCACGTACCTGTCCGCGACGTACGGATAGGCGTGATAGGAGATGGCGGTCATTTCGTAGCGGCCTTGCTTCGCCGCGTCGTTCAGCGTCTGGATGTCGCTGAGTTGATGCTCGAATCGAACCGACGAGGACCGGACTTTTCCGGTTACCAGGCCGTAGAACATGAAGGCGTCATCCGCATCGGGACTGTGCGCCACCGTCACTGTCGTCAGGGAGGAGTGCATGTCGTTGTCCGGAAAGCCGAGACTGCCAAGGCGGCTTCCACCGTCGCTAGAATCAATGAAGAGGAGAGGTCTGCGGTTGCGGACCCGGCGGCCCGCGCAAATCGGGAACTTCTGCTACTGTATCAGACCCATAACGAACATCCCGAAGCCCGCTCGCGGATTCTTCAGAAACCCTTGATTCATGCCTGAAAACACGGCCCTCCAGGTGATCGCAGGCGTATCCGACCTTCTATTCACCTCTAAGATTTCAGAAACAGCACGGCTCCTCGGTATTTCGGTCGGCTTCGCCGGCTCGCGGGAGGCGCTTTTTCGGAAAGCTGCGCGAACGCGCCCCCGCCTGATCATTCTGGACTTGAATCTCAAGCCCCTCGACCCGCTGGCGCTCATCCGCGATCTGAAGGGGAACCCTGACCTGGCGGAGGTCCCGGTCACCGCCTTCGTGAACCACGAATGCGCCGACCTGATCGAAGCAGCCCGGCAAGCCGGCTGCGACGAAGTCCTCACCCGCGGCGCCTTCTCGAGCGGCCTGCCGAAAATTCTCGGCGGCGGTGCCGTCTAGCCTGCACCCTCCGGAGCTGAAGCAGGACCGGCCTTCACGGTGAAATCGGATTGATCACGGGCACTCCTTCAAGGGTCGCCGCTTCGCACAATCGTGCGTCCGCGCAAACGAAGGTCAAGGGCCCCGGCAGGCCCCGGCGCACCACCAGACAGCCGGCGAGCTGGATCGCGTCATAGGTCCTGAGCAGGTGCCTGTCGATCAATCGGGCGGCCTCCTCGATCACAGCGGAGGTCGAAGGCTGCACTACGAAGGACAACGACGCGTCTTCTTCGATCTGCTTGAGAATCCGATCAGCGTCCGCTGCCGCAATGTCCCCCTCTCGCTCCCGTCGACGGACGGCCGACCGGGACTCGATCAGAGTGATGTCCAAAATGGTGGCCCGGCCGCCATCAAGCTCTTACGTCAGACCGACAACCCGCTCCGTCCCCCTTCCTCGACATAGAGATTGACAAGCGCGCTCGTATCCAAATAGTCGTTCGCCATAGGCAGGTCAGCGTCTGTCGCCGAGAACGGTATCGGAAATGGAGCCGCCCCGTATGCGGACCGGCGTGAACCCGGCGCGGCCCTTCGGAGCTGCCGACTGGAATCGAGGATGTCTTCGATTGACCCGTATGGCGGTAACCGGGTGGTGCGGCTGATTGGGATTGGGCACTCGGCTGGTCAGGATGAGGCGCTGCTCCGTCGCATGGCGCAGCAGAGCGCCGCTCGTTCTCGGGTCGCCGGCCCAAGCATGACCGCACACGGGAAGAAACTGGTCGCGGAACCATTTCAGCCCAACGAACGGACGCTTGCTTTCCACTTGCTGGAGCGCATCGAGGAGTTGGCCTGTCGCCGTCTCGAAATCGAACACGTCGGATTTTCCGTCCGGACCGAGCGTGCTCGATTCGCGCCAGTCTTGCTCCTCGTGAGCATCCTCGACCGCAACGAATCGGATCACTACTTCGCAACGATCCGGATCGAAGTAGCTGGCGTCGGCGTCTTCCCGGACCTTCCTGCCCTTATCCAGGTTGCGAATGCTGAATTGGGGATTGCGGTCGCTGACCGGCAGATGCCTCAATCCCTCCAAAGTGGGCGGCAAGGTCGAAGTCGACAGGCCCGTGAGGCTCTCTTCGAGGTCGCGTTGGATGTCCAATATCTTCATATTGATCTCGAATTTATATAGAACTTTTTAATGTATTTCCAATAAAAATAGTCCAGCGACCGATCACGGGGTTTGTCAAGCCCTCTGCGATGCCTGCGCCGCAATCGGGACAGCCAGGAAAAAGTCGATCACAGGATCAAGGGCGTGGCTCCGGCTGTGCCACTCCCGGGCAGCTTTCAGGTGGTTTCCCAGCCGGCGTCGGCCGAGGGACTCTACAATCAGTGTTGATCCGCAGCCAGGAATTCGGGGAGGCTTCAGCAATGGGAAACGAGTTCACGCGATGATCGAGCAGGACGGGGTATGGCATATCGCCTACTGCCCCGAAACTCCCGGCGCCAACGGCCAAGGCAAAACCAGGGATGAAGCCCGCGATCATTTGGCTGAGGCCATAGCGCTCATTCTCGAGGACCGTCGTGAAGAGGGCTTGCGCGGTGTGCCCCCCGAGGCCATCCGGGAAACCGTCACCGTCTCATGACACGGAGCAGTCTGCTCCGGCACCTTCGGGGCTCAGATTGATGTGGCGGCGGCGTTCTTGTGCTGGAGTTGGTTGTCGGGATTGGTGCAAGGCAGGCTCCACACCCGACACACTCTTCCCGCCGAGGCGGCGGCCCTCTTCGAAGCGGCTACTGATTCGTGAAGCGGACCAGCTCCTCCAGCTTCTCCCGAGCTTTGCCGCTGTCGATCGACTCGGCCGCCAGGCGGGCGCCCTCGACGAAACCGGCGGCCCTCCCGGCGGCTACCAGAGCAGCCGCGGCGTTCGCCACGACAATGTCCCGCTTTGGCCCGCTGTCGCCGGAAAGAACCGCCTTGAGGATCGCGGCGTTCTCGTCCCGGTCCCCGCCGGTCAGGTCTTGACTCGACGCCCGTGGCAGTGAGAACTCCTCGGGGCCGACTTCACGCTCGCTGACCTCTCCATCGCGCACCTCGGCCAGCCGCGTGCTGCCCGTGGTCGTAATCTCGTCCAGCCCGTCGCTGCCGTGAACGACGAACGCTCGGGAGACCCCCAGCCGCGCGAGAGCTTCGGCGATCTGCGGAACGCGCGAGCCATCGAACACCCCCACCACTTGCGCCGCTGCGCCGGCAGGATTCGTCAAAGGCCCGAGCAGATTGAACACCGTCCGCATCTTGAGCTCCGCGCGGACCGGCCCCGCATGTTTCATCGCCGTGTGGATCGTCGGGGCGAACAGGAATCCGATGCCAGCCTCGTCGATCGAGCGCGCCATCCCCTCCGGCCTCAGAGCCACGTTGACGCCGGCGGCCTCGAGCACATCCGCGCTGCCGCAGCGGCTCGAGATGGAGCGATTGCCGTGCTTCGCGACGGATGCCCCGGCGCCCGCCACGACGAAGGCGCTCACCGTCGAGATGTTGAACGTCTGCGCCCCGTCGCCGCCCGTTCCACAGGTGTCCACGAGCGACGACCTCGGCGTCTTGCACGGGATCGCCAGGGCGGCCGTACGCATGGCCCGTGCGAACCCGACGATCTCGTCCGTCGTTTCGCCCTTGATCACCAACGCCGTCAGCAACGATCCGATCAATGCCGGCGAAGACTCCCCGGCCAGGATCTCGCCCATCACCGCGGCCGCCTCGGTCTCCGTCAGGTCCTCTCGCCGCACCACTTTGTGCAGCGCTTCACGCACGCCGACGCTCACGTTTGCGCTCCTTCGAATCGATCTTTTATGATGGGAAACCTTCGGCCTTCCTGTCGTTTCCCAGATCCTATCACGCGTCGATCCGCTGCATGAAAATCCACGAGTATCAGGCAAAGGGCGTCCTGCGCCGCTACAACGTCCCCGTACCGCGGGGCGAAGTCGCCTTCACTGCCGACGAGGCTCGGCGGGTTGCCGGGAAACTCGGCGGCCGTGTCGTCGTCAAGGCGCAGATCCACGCCGGCGGCCGCGGCAAGGGCGGCGGCGTCAAGCTGGCCGACAACCCCGAACAGGCCGCCCGGCTTGCCGAACAGATCATCGGGATGACCCTCGTCACCCACCAGACCGGCCCCGAAGGACGCCTCGTCAAGCGCGTGCTTGTCGAAGAAACGCTCCCGATCGACCGCGAGCTCTACCTCGGCATCGTTCTCGACCGCAAGCTCGAGCGCCCCGTGCTCATGGCTTCCTCGGAGGGCGGCATGGATATCGAGGAAGTCGCCGCCAAGACACCCGAGCTCATCCTCAAAGAAACCATCGAGCCCGGTATCGGCCTGATGCCCCACCAGGCGCGGCGCCTGGCGTTCGGCATGGGTCTGGAAGGCGAAGCAGTAAAAGGCATTGTCAACGCCATGCTCGCGCTCTCCAAAGCCTACGAAGCCACCGACGCCAATCTTCTGGAGATCAACCCCTTCGTCATCACCACGGACGAGCGGGCCGTGGCGCTCGACGCCAAGATGGATTTCGACGACAACGGCCTGTTTCGCCACCCCGACTTGATCGAATTGCGCGACCTTGACGAAGAAGATCCCCTCGAGACCGATGCCTCGAACTTCAACCTCAACTACATCAAGCTCGATGGCAATGTCGGCTGCATGGTCAACGGCGCGGGCCTGGCGATGGCCACGATGGACATCATCCAGCACGCCGGCGGCCGTCCCGCCAATTTCCTCGACGTCGGCGGCGGAGCCAACGCCGAGCAGATCAAGAACGGCTTCCGCATCATCCTGTCGGACGCGAACGTCAAGGCGATCCTCATCAACATCTTCGGCGGCATCCTGCGCGTGGATGTCCTCGCCGCGGGCGTGGTCGCCGCGGCCAGGGAACTTGATATTCAGGTCCCGATCGTCCTGCGCCTCGAAGGAACGAAAGTCGACGAGGGCAAGAGCATCCTCCAGGAATCCGGCATGAACTTCACCGTTGCCGCGAATATGAAAGAAGCCGCCGAGAAAGTCGTCGCCCTCGCGAGTTGAACCAGGCATGAGCATCCTTCTGGACGAAAACACCCGGATCGTCGTGCAGGGCTTCGGGCGCGCGGGCGCTTTCCACGCGCAGCAGTGCAGGGACTACGGCGCGAAGATCGTCGGAGCGGTGCACCCCGGCAAGGGCGGCGGCGAGAAGGACGGCACGCCGATCTTCAACACCATGCGCGAGGCCGTGGACGCGGTGCGACCGGCGGCTTCGATCGTCTTCGTCCCGGCCGCCGGTGCGGCGGACGCCATCATCGAGGCCGCGGACGGAGGTCTGGAACTCGTTGTCTGCATCACCGAGGGTATCCCCGCGCAAGACCTCGTCAAGGTCAGTTTCGCTCTGAGGGAAGGCAGGACCCGCCTGATCGGTCCCAACTGCCCCGGACTCATTTCCCCCGGCAAGTCGAAGCTGGGCATCATGCCGGGCTACATCCACAAACAAGGGAATGTCGGCGTGGTGTCGCGCTCCGGGACATTGACCTACGAGGCCGTCGGACAGCTATCGGTGCTCGGCATCGGCCAGTCCACCTGCGTGGGTATCGGCGGTGACCCGATCATCGGAACCAATTTCATCGACGTGCTCGATCTTTTCAACGAAGACCCCGACACGCACGCCGTCATCATGATCGGCGAAATCGGTGGAACCGCCGAAGAGGAAGCCGCCGCCTTCATCAAGGAGCGCTTCAGCAAGCCCGTGGCCGCCTTCATCGCCGGCCGCACGGCGCCTCCGGGTCGCCGCATGGGTCACGCGGGCGCCATCATCTCCGGCGGCAAGGGAACCGCGCGCGAGAAAGTCGCCGCCCTCGAGGATGCCGGCATCGCCGTCGCTCCAACGCCCGCGGACATGGGTGCGACCCTGGCCGGAATGCTCTGACCCGAAACATCCTCCTGTCTAGGCGAGATGGACCTCTGTTCGGAAGTTTCCCACTTGAACGATCCAAGCACGGGCGGAGAAACCAAAACTAAAAACTAGAAACTAAAAACTGAAAACTGCCTTCATGTTCCTCACCCGGGGCAGCAAAAAACAGTCTGCCCTCGGCAAAGCAAGCCCGCCCCGCCAATAGAATCGAATCATGGCTATCGAACGCACTCTCACCATCATCAAACCCGACGCCGCCGGCGCTTCTCACATCGGAGAAATCATCACCGAGTTGGAACGCGCCGGCTTCCACATCCTGGCGATGCGAAAGATGCATCTGAGCCGTGCTCAGGCGGAAGGTTTCTATGCCGTCCACCGCGATAGGCCGTTCTTCGAGTCGCTGGTGACGTTCATGACCGAAGGCGAGATCGTACCCATGGCGCTGGAGCGTGAGAACGCCATCAGCGCCCTGCGCGAGCTGATGGGTCCCACGAACGCCTCCGAAGCCCCGGCGGAAACCATCCGCGGCAAGTTCGGAACCAACATCGAACGCAACGCCATCCACGGTTCCGACGCCCCGGAAACCGCCGCCGCCGAACTGGCCTTCTTCTTCAGCCGCCTCGAACTCGACCGCTAGCCTGCATTTCTCACCACGAGGCGAGGTGAAGTGCGTGAGAGGGCCGTCAGGACGAGGCGCGAGCCGCTTGGCGCGCGCAGGCGTACTTGAAGTACGTTGAGCACGGCAAGCAAGCGCAACGAAGTCATGGTGGTCGTATCGCGTGCTTCGGCTGTCGAGTGGTGAGAAACGCAGGCTATGGAAGTCCTCGAAACTCACAGGCGGGCCGAGGACATTTCAGCTATGTTTCTGTTGAGAATGCTGTGCGTCGGCATCCGATATGACCCATAAATTCTTGAATAGTGATTATTTACTAGCCATCAAAGGGTAGCGCCCACATTCGTGTTGAAATAAGCATTATCATAGACAAAACAGGGCTAAAAGCAAGACTATTTTCGGAAACTTCGGGACCCGTCAAAACGGGATTCAGGGGGCGTTTTACCAGGTACTTCAGGTCCACCTCCTCGCTGAAAACGCCTCTACGGCGCTCCTGGAAGGAGTTTATAACGGCGTCGGCGTCCGGAGCCGGGAAACGGCAGCCCGGGTGCTATCCTGGTTCCCGTGAGCGAGGACAAACGGCACGATCTCACTGATCCCGACCCGGCCGAGAGGTGCCGTGCACGCCACGAGGCCTGGCGGAGACCGCCCAGGCGCTTGGGGCG
Source organism: Bryobacterales bacterium (assembly GCA_965204095.1). GTDB lineage: Bacteria > Acidobacteriota > Terriglobia > Bryobacterales > UBA6623 > JAPPLB01. The sequence continues at coordinate 1,899,473 of OZ241991.1, forward strand.
CTGTTGGCGGCCTGGAGTCGGCTTGAGGAGTTGCCCGCAGCACGCAATGGCTGACTCAGCTGATCCCACCCACCGCGCCTTGCTCAATCCCGTCGCGCGAACTCGTCCTGAGACTCGCGGGAAAACGGCTGTTTAGACACGGCCTGTTAGAGAAACAGCGTTTTAATCCGAAATATTCTGACAACATACCGGCAGAGGAATCGGAGGTAAGCATGAGCATCGAGCGAATCGGTGACTACATCGCAAAGTTTGTGAATGATCGTTTCCCCCGAATTTCCGGTGGGGCGAAGCTAACCGCAATCGTCGGGCTGCTCTTGATCTTCGCGGTTCTGCAATCCGCGCCCGCCCTGCACGCTCCCCAGGTGGAAACCTGTGCGGATAAATCCATCGTCGCCAGCGCGGTGCGCACAACAGAGGACGTTCAGGCGTTCGTTCGATGTGCCTACGAGTTTGTCCAGGAGGTTGGGTTCGAGCAAGCCCGGCATGCCTTCCACGATGACGCGCGGTGGAGAAGCGGTTCAATCTATGTCTTCGTTGACGAAGTAACAAAAATGAGATTGGACGCCCGAGCTTTCATCTTCCCGCCCGATCCGTCGCTGGAAGGGCAACCCTGGGGACCGTTGGAGGACGCCTACGGAGACTACTACGAGGAACTGTATCGCGTCATGAGCACCGTCGACGAAGGCTGGATCTACTACGCCTTCACCAACCCGGCGACCGACAGGGAGGAGCCGAAGGCTTCCTACGTCAAGAGCATCGACTGGGACGGGAACCCGGCCGCGATCGGCGCGGGGATCTACCGCCGTGACATTCCCGGCACCTGCGAGAGCGATGAGGTCCACGCCATGGGGCTTGAGGCCGATCCTTCCCCCGAGAGGCTCCAGGAGTTTGTCCGTTGCGCGGCGATGGAGCTTGAATCGCAGGGGTACTTCGCCATCCGGGCGCTGTCCGACGATCCGCGCTGGAGCAGCGGCTCGATCTATCTGTTCGGCCTGGACACGCACGGCAACACACTGTTCAGCGGGGATCCCGTCAGCGGAGGGCATGGTTTTATTCATTCCGAGTTGAACAACGATCTGGATGGACCCTTCGCTGGTCGGGATGTGGTGAGCGTCGGCGATGCGTTCGGTGAAACCTTCCTGTACTACTCGAGGCTCAATCCTGCCACCGGGGGGGTGCAGCGCAAGGTGGCTTTCGTGAAGAGGCTCGTGTCCTATAGTCTGCCGCTCCTGGTCGGCTCCGGCTATTATCTCGGGACGGATCCCAAGTCGCTGCCGCAGCCGAACGCGCAATCGGTCTTGAGCTATCTCCAAAGCGCGCCGTACACGGACTGGCCGCTGTTCCCCGGAACGAGCCACTTCGAACAGGGTTTGGCGCCCCATCCAGGCCGATCCCCCGGCGCCCTGATCACCATCTACGTCAACGATATCGCGCAAAACGCATTGACGCACGGCACAGGCCCGCTTCCACACGGCTCGATCATCGTCAAGGAGGACTACACGCCGGATCAAACGCTGGACGTCATGACGGTCATGTACAAGAGCGACGGCTACGACCCGGAGCACGGGGACTGGTACTGGCTGCAGCGAGCGGCGAACGGAAACGTGGACGCCGAGGGCATGGTCGCAGGATGCCAGAACTGTCACAGTGACGCCGCGCGCGACTACGTGTGGACGGGCACGGGTCATCATGACGATCATCATCACGATCATCCGTGAGGAAACCGGGGCACGGCGGTGGCGCGCGCCGGCTGATCTCCGCCGCGGCGGCAAAGCCGTCGATATCGAGCGGCTGCGGTGCTAGCCGGGCGCGATAGGGGTTTTTCACAACCTTCACATCTACCCGAGCGTTTTCGCGGCTGCCTCCTCGACCGTCTCGGCAATCCAGGCATTGAGGCTCTTGCCCTGGGCCTTGGCGGCTGCGGTGGCCGCCCGGTGGACCTCGGGAGGAATCCGGAGGGGGATCTTCCCAGAGAATGGCTTGTCCGGAGTCCGGCCCCGTTCGGCGCAGGCCTTCAGGTAGTCGTCGATCGAGAATTCAAACTCCTTCCTGAGTTGAGCGGCGGAGGTGCCCTCGAAAACGATCACGTCCCGAGTGTCCACCACTTCTCCATGGAAGACGTCGGCCGCGTCGTCGAAAGTAACCGCCGCCCGGTATCCTTTATATTCCATCATCGTTGGATTCCTGCCTCTTTCAGAAAGCGTCTCACCGAGTCTACGACGCCCTTGCGAGCCTCCTTCTCGGGGTGGGGCCGATGGAAGTGACCCACCACGTCGTTCAATTCGACGTAGACCCTGGAACCTTCCCGTTCCTCGATGTATGCCCCGCAGGCCTTGAACAGCGATTCGATATCGGCCCAGGTGATCCCGGATCGAGTGGGCCGCAGGAAGATCACCGCCAAGGTCTTACGGTGTTTCTTCCTCAATTGGAAATGATATCATATCAAGATATCGTTTCCGCAGGTATTGGGGTCCACAGATGCGCTGAAAACGCCTCTACGGCGCTCCTGGCGCGGGTTTTTCACGGGATGGGCGGGCCAGGGTATACGGTGGCCCTTTCCTGGCTCTTATTGCTCGCGGGGCGCTCACGCTTTATCTTTCCTCGCCGCTTGAGTCGTGGCCGCTGCGATGTCTGTTTGCGAGAAATCATTGCCCTTGAACAGAAGTGGTGCATCCAGATACTTGGCCAAGGCGTAGGAGAAACAGTCACCATAGTTCAAGGCCGCTCCGTGCCCCGTCCCCTTGCCGAAGCGTCGGTAGGCATCGAAGGCAATGTCGGCAATGCGGGGAGAAACTTCCACAACGCTCATGCCGCTCTTCAGAAGGAAGGCGTCCAATGCCAAGATCGCGTTCTCACCGGAGCGGGCGAATAGAATCATGCGGGTCTCCAGCAAGCTCGCGGCGCTAATACAGGTGGTTGCAGCCACTTCAATCAATTGATTGAAGTGACGTCTTTCGGGTTCATCGCTCATGATGGCGATGAGCGCCGATGTGTCGATCACCATCACGCAGGCAGCCCGCTTTCGTCATAGCCGATGATCTGATCGGAACTCCGCTTGTCGCGCCTTGGCAGTTGAGCGCAATGCAGGGCAATGCGATCCAACTCAACGGCAAGAGGGGCGCCGCCTTGTGTTTTTTCCACCTGCTGCAGTTTTGCCTGGATGGCATGTTTGACAGCCGCGGTCAACGATTCGCCGGTCAGGCTTGCGAGTCTCTTTGCCATTGCATGGGTTTCCGCATCTTTGATGTTTAGTGGCATCTTCTATTCCTCTATCTTCAATTATTGGAGGAATGGTAGAAAAAATCAACCCTTCCTGTTTCCCGCCCGCTGTAGCGGCGATGCAACCTGCCTTGCCCCCGCCAGGTGGGGTGGTATCGTGGGAGTCTCCATCAGTGAGGACGAACGACTCGAGCTCGTCGCAGCCGCCGCCGAGGCCCACTCGGGGCTGAAAGAGGTCGCCTTCAAGTTGCGGCGGGAGTTGCCGGCGAAAGACCCGGCGCTCAAGGAGGCGGTCGTCACCCCAGGTCAGGTAGTCGCCTCCCCATCGAAGGTATTGTGGGGCCTAGGCGAATTGGGCAAGGGTTGTCTTGCCACACTGGCGCGGGCCGTGGATCAGTACGACTGGCGAGTCTTCCAGCGCTTCCGCAAGTCGGCGTTCAACATAGCGTGGGTAAAAAGGTGGCTCAGACATCGGCTGATTGCAAGGTTGCACTTCGGCCGATTGAAGGTTTAGCGGCTAAACTCCCGCGGTCCCGCGCCCGCGGGGGAAACCCAGGTAAAGGAGCTTGACCAAGCTTGTGAGTTGTGCAAACGGTGCTGGGAACGGCAGTCGGAACGGCCTGAAAGCTCTTCTACGGCCCGTCAATATGCAGTTCCGGAAGATACCGCACGATTCTCCTGGTCTCCAGACTGACGGTGATGATGCGGAGCAACAGGTCGAGAGGGTAGCGCGGGTTGCCGACGGTCTCGACGGCATAGCAATGGGCGTCGCTGACGATGCCGCTTGCCTTGTCGGTCTTGACGGTCTGTCGCTCCATGATCCAGGCGAGGGCCGGTTTGCCGTTGACGACATAGTCCCTTGCGGCGTCGGGGATGCCTCGAACGGTGATGTTGTGGTTGTAGATGATGGATGACCGGTCCTTGTTCCTTCCGCTGCCAAGGTGCTTCATCTTCACGACCCGGAAGAAGGAGACGGGATCGTCGACAGATTCGAGATCGCGGCCGCCCCGTGTCCATGACCGCGGGATAGGGCTCAACCTGCTCATAGCCGACATGGAGTTCGCCCAGCCGCTCGCCGGCGTCGCGGAAGGCCCGGAAATCCTCAGCATCCCTTACGCAGGGAACACGCGGGATGCCCTTGGCGAGATTCGCTCGATAGCGGTTCCGGTAGTCTTCGGAGTGCAGCAGGCCCTGGCAGCCCGTGTCAAAAGTCCCGTGGTGCGAAGGAAAAAGCGCGGCGGGCTCCTGCGGTTGCTCGGCGCGGAGAGAGGAGGATGGCGATCCGGGTGATCTCCTCCGACGAACGACAAAGCCGACGACCGCAAATGTCCGTCGCCTAAAGGGTTACGCGCCGCTTCCGGCCTTGTGTGTTGAGAGAACGGCGCTGCGTTGCAGGGGCGCTCACTTGTTACGCCATCGGCCCTGGGGCGCGTAACGCCGCCTGCGTGACTTTTGACACGGGCTGTTTAGCCGCTAAAACTCCTCGCCAAGGCCAGGTCCTCGGGCAGGAAGTTCGGGCGCCCGAAAGGCTCGTTGGGCGTCTCACGGCTCAACGGCAAGGCGGACGACATCCGGCGCTTCCTCGAGCTGGGCATTCCCAAAACCGCCATCGCCAAGCTCACGGGCGTCTCCCGTACGACCCTCTACAGCTTCATGAGCCTGCTTTTCTCACCACGTGGCGAGACAAAGTGCGTGAGAGGGCCGTCAGACATTTCTCCTGGAGCGAACCAGGCCCCCGCCAAAGCTTTTTACTAATAACTGAAAACTGAAAACTAACCACTGCCTTCCTGACCGGTGCCAGCAGTGCACCCCGGCCGGATAGGTCGCTTCTGCGGTCGGCTCCTGCAGCCCAGCGGGATCCGATGCGGGACGGTGAGCGCAAAGAGGGAAACATGCGCGATAAGAACAGCACGTCTATTATCGACTTAAACAAGATGCATATCGGAGAACACCCTGCCCGCCCCCGAGCGGGAAACCCCTGACGGGGGCTCCGTAGATACCTCCGCTGGTCGTCTTTTTGGCAAGCCTCGCACCATTGCAAGCCGCCTTGACGCTCGCCTCCCCGGAGGGGTCTACTTGATGGCATGCCCATCCCGCAGGACCAGCAAATTCCTCTTGTCGACCGCTTGACGGAACTCTCCGGCGGCAGCTACCCGCCGGAAACCCGCCGCAAGTACTTCATCAGCGGACCGCAATGGGCCTATGCCTACGAAGGTCAGGCGCTCTTCCATGCCCCCACCCGAAACGCCGTCCCCTTCGAGGAAGTGATCCGCGCCCTCGGCGAGATCGGCGTGCCTTGTTGGACGACCCACGACACCGACGTCATCCCGACGGACCATCTGATGACCGACCGACAGGCGGAAACCGTCGACCGCATCCGGTCCGCTCTCGAGCAGCACGGCGTGCGCTGTTCGATGGTCACCTGCGAGACCTTCCATCACCCTGTTTTCGCGGCGAGCGCCGCCGCCGAGGCGCCGGAAGTCCGCGCCTACGCCGCGCGGCGCTTGTCGAACGTCGTCGATATCGGCCACGATCTTGGCGCGGGCTTCGCCGTCTACTGGCCCGGAACCCTGGGCTACATGATCCAGGGAGCCATCGACGAGACACAAACCCTTCGCTGGTTCGCCGACGGCATCAACGCTGCCTGCGCGCGTGACATCGCGGTGGCCGAAGAGCGCGGACGCGGCACGCTGAAGCACTGCCTCGAAGCGAAGCCCTTCGAACCGGTCAGTCAGATCATCCTGCCCTCATCCGACGCCATGCTGGCCTTCATCGGCAGCGGCCTGCTCACTCACCCCGAGATGGTCGGCCTCAACCCCGAATATCTGCACGAGCTGATGTGGGGCGCCGCCTGCCGCGCCGCGCTGGCCCGCGCCCTGGTATGCGGAAAGCTCTGGCACTTCGACATCAACGACGGCTATCCGTTGAAGCATGACGTCGACCTGGGAGTCGGGCTGGTGAATCCGCTCGATTGGCTCAACGTGTTGATCCTGCTGCGGTCGCACGGCTACGAAGGCCCCTTCAATCTCGACTTCAAGCCGCCCCGCACGACGAGCAACCACGGTGTCTTCAAGATCAGCTTTCCTACCGCCGTCGACCGCTTCATCACGCTGTGGGAGATTGCGGGCGAAGCCGTCGAGGACCCGGTCATCCAGGAAGCCGGAGCGGCCTTGAAAGCCGGCGGCGGGGCGGCCGGCACAGACGCCGCCGAGATTGTGGCGGCGAATCGCGAGCTGCTGAGCCTCCATGAGCTGATTGCCCACCGGCTGTTTCAAATCCTGATCGGACAACACCGCGGACGCGTCTTCGGATAGTTGGAGGAGTAGGGAGTAGGGAGTAGGAGGTGTCGAAGAAAAATGCTGAAGCGCAGGGTAGGCGGAGAACTCTGGTGCATCTCGCAGCCCGATCACGCCGCCGCCGCCGGCTACCTGGCCGCTCACTGGGGCAACGGCGAATTTGCGCGCCCCGGCCGCTACGCTCCCTGTCCCGACCCCGAAAGGCTGCGAGCCGAAACCGTCTTCGCCGTCTCGGAGCACGACAATGGTTGGTGGGAATGGGAGGCCGACCCCCGGATCGATCCCGCCGACGGCCTCCCTTTGGACCTCACGAGCCTGGAGCAGTCTGACGGCCTCCAACGCTGGCGCCTGGGCGTACCCCGATTCCAGGGGAGCCGGCCCTACGTTGCGCTGCTCATCAGCCTGCATGCCTACTGGCTGCACGCTCCCCGCGTCCAGGCCGAGGATACGCCCGCGTTCCTCCACCCGCTCTTCGGAAGCCCCGCTGATTGGCCCTCGCCGCAAGGCCAGGAACTCGAAGAAGCCAGGCGGTTCGTTGCCGAACAACACGCCCTGCAGGAGCTGCTCGTCGATCGCATCGGCAGCGATCCCGAATGGGCCGCCGCCGTCGAGCCGCGGAGCTTGAGCCCCCACACCCGGCTGCTGCAAGTCTGTGACGCCCTCTCGCTCCACCTCTGCTTCGGCGGAGACAAGGAGCGGACCCTCCGCGCCATTCCGCGCGCGAGCTGGAACGATCGAGCCTCGCTCCGCGTCCGGCCGGCGGGCGAATCCCGAGTAGCCATCGACCCCTACCCCTTCGATCAGGACCCGCTCGCGGTCACGCTTCGCGCCCGTATCCTCGACCCGGAGGTTCGCGTCCCGGACGGCTTCCAGGCCTGGTGGCACGCGCTCCCTCGCCGGGAAGTCCGGTTCATATTCTCCCGTTGAACGGACAGGACGGATGACTGCTATTCGTGGGCCTGCAGGGCCGTGACCGCGGCGATGTAGTAGATGTCGTCGGCGGTGCAGCCGCGAGAGAGGTCGTTGGCGGGCTTCGTCAGCCCCTGGAGGAACGGCCCCAGTGATTTGGCTTGACCGAGTCGCTCGGCGAGCTTGTAGCCGATATTGGCGGAATTGAGATCGGGGAAGATCAGCACGTTGGCCCGTCCGGCGACGGGCGAGCCGGGCGCTTTGCGCGCGGCGACGCTTTCGACCAGGGCGGCGTCGGCCTGCAGCTCGCCGTCGATGGTGAGATCAGGGGCCCGCTCGCGGATGATGCGGCAAGCCTCCGCAACCTTCTCGGTCAGCGGATGCCGGGCGCTGCCCTTGGTCGAGAACGACAGCAACGCCAGGCGGGGCTCGTCGGCGAGGAACCGGCGGCTGTTCTCGGCGGTGGCCATGGCGATGTCCGCCAGTTGCACGGCGTTGGGCTCGGGCACTACGGCGGCGTCGGCGAAGACCAGCACGCCGCGGCTGCCGTGATGCTGCTCGGGGTGGACCAGAAGCATGAAACTCGACATGAGGCGGATGCCCGGCTTCAGCCCCAGGCACCGGATCGCGGCCCGCAGGGTCTCGGCGGTGGTGTTGTTCGCCCCGCCCACCATGCCGTCCACGTCGCCGTTGGCCAGCATCAGCGAGGCGAAATAGAGCGGCCTTCCTGCCGCCTCGTGCGCCTCGGCGCGCCTGACCCCCTTCGCCTTCCTGAGGTCGTGGTACAGGGCGGCGTAGGCCTCGCGTTCGGGGCTGCGCTCCGGATCCACCCATTCAATGCCATGCGCCGGCCCCCCAGGGCGGCCCACGACCACGGGCTTGACCACGGCGTCTCGCGCCAGCCTCTCGGCGGCACGGATCACGCGCTCGTCGTCCCCTTCCGGGAAGACGATGCGCTTGCCGGCAAGCCGTGCTCGAGCGGCCAGATCGTTGAGGAAGGCTCGCATGACTGATTTCGGCCCGGACGGAAACAGGCGCCGGCAAGTCCGGCGCGCTTACTGCGCGATCCAGCCGCCGTCGATGACGATGTCGGTCCCGGTGATGAACCCGGCTTCCTCGGAGCACAGGTACACGGCCAGCGAACCGATCTCCTCGACCTTGCCCCAACGCCCTGCCGGAATCCGCGAAAGGAACTGCGCATTGCGCTCGGGGTCGTCGAGGATGGGCTTGTTCATCTCGGTGGCGAACGGCCCGGGACTGATGCCGTTGGCGGTGATGTTGTAGGGCGCCAGTTCCAGGGCAAGCGCCTTCGTCATGCCGAGCAGGCCGGCCTTCGTCGCGCTGTAGCCGGTGCGCAACGGTATCGACACGTGCGACATGATCGACGTCAGGTTGATGATGCGGCCCCAGCGCTTCTCCTTCATCCCGGGGACGAACTCGCGGCACATCAGGAACGGCGCGGTCAGGTTGATGCCGACAATCTCGTCCCACTCCTCCGTCGTGAACTCATCCACGGCCTTGCGGTTGTTGATGCCGGCGTTGTTGATCAGGATGTCGCAAGTCCCCAGCCGTTGCGAGACGCGCTCCGCGGCATCGGCGACAGCGGCAACGTCGCTGACATCCGCCACGATCGCTTCGGCCTTGCCGCCGCCCGCGCTGATGCCCGCCGCGACTTCATCCAGGAGACTCTTGCTGCGCGCGACGAGCGCGACCGCCGCCCCAGCGGACGCCAGCGACTCCGCCATCTGGCGGCCCAGGCCCTTGCTGGCGCCGGTGACCACGGCGACACGCCCTTCGAGAGACGCTGCCCTCACAAGACCTCCTTCCAGCCGCTTCGAACGATGACTGTATCACAGCCTGTCAGGGGAAACAGCAGCTCTTGACCGCCAGGACCGCCATTCCCAGCAGGTACCCGGCAAGCGCCTGGTATTCGCGATTGCGGGCGTAGAGCCGGAATTGAAACGCCGTGTTCGCCGGGTATTGCGGACGCCATTTCGGCCATAGGCGAGGGACCCGCTCCCGATACTCGCTGTAACCGGGAAACTTCCCCAGCAGGTAGCCTTCTTCTTCCTCGATCGCCGGCAAATAAAAGAACACGAAGAACGCGACGAGCAGAATTCCGATGCCGGCGTGGGCTCCAGCCACGGAAAATCCGATCCCGGCCAGCAGCGTTCCCAGAAAGAGCGGGTTCCGAGTGTGCGCGTAGGGTCCCGTTACCGCCAGGCTTTCGTATTTCGCCAAGTGCCCGGCGGCCCAGGCCCGGAGCCACACGCCGGCGGCGCCCACCGTAAAGCCCACGCCGAGGGACATCTCTGTCGGGCGGGCCAGCAGCAGGAACGCGGCGGCCACTGCGAAACCGGCCGCGACACGCCAACGCGCCGCCCACCCCGCGTATTTTTTGGGAAACGCCACCGTCCGATCAGTCTAGCCTGCATTTCTCACCACGCGGCGAGACGAAATGCGTGAGAGGGCCGTCAGGACGAGGAGCGAGCCGCTTGGCGCGCACAGTCGTACTTGAACAGTACGTCGAGCACGGCAAGCAAGCGCAACGAAGTCGTGGCGGTCGTATCGTGTGCTTCGGCCGTCGGGTGGTGAGAAATGCAGGCTAGCTGCTTCTCACCGACTGGAAAGAAACACAGGCCGGCCGCACTCATCGACGTTGGTTTTCCTTCCGAGCGCCGTCTCAGAAAACGACCGCCACCAACTCGCCGCGCACGCTGCGGTCATCGCGGGTCGGCCTGTAGGCGACGTTCACTTCCCATCCCCCGGCATCGCAGGGCAGCGATCGCCAACCCTTCGGAGCGTCATGCAACGCAGCCGGCGCGTCCGCCCGTTCCCGGAGCCGCATGTTCCAGCGCGGAGTCCTCACCGTCACCAGTTTCTCTCTGGCGCCGCACTCGATTTTGACGATGTGGCCGTACAGCAGAACTGTCCCCGGCGGCGGCCACGTCTCTTTCCCGACGACCGGAAGCGGTCGGGCGAGGGGGGGCGGCTCCGTTTTCAGAAACCCCGGCTCCAGTCTCGGTTCGCCAGGGTCGATGCGGGGTTGCGGGACACTCATGGCGTGCTGTCGTCGCCGAAGCGCCAGCACTTCGAATTCCTCGTCGGCGCGTTCTCGCCACTCGGGATGCAGGGCAAGGTCCGCCAACCCATCCGCCGCCGCCGGCCATTCACCGAGCAGGCCCAAAGCCTGCGCGCGCGTCAGCAGATAGGAAGGTTCATCCGGTTGCCGGGTGAGAGCTTGGTCCGCATGCTGAAGAGCCAGCGCCGCTCTGCGCCGCTGAGCGTCCTGTTTTCCTTCGACCGGCCTCAACAACAGCAGGGCGTAGCGGTGATGGGTGCGCGGGTTGCTCGACCCATTGGCGACGGCCCGGGCGAGTGTCCGCTCCGCGTCGGCATAGTCGTAGCGGTCCATTTGGAGCGCACCGAGGATCTCACTGGGCTCGGGACGCTCCGGGTAGGCATCTTCAAGACGCCGCAGTTCGTCTTCCGCCATTTCCCAGGCCCGCGGTTCTGATGTGAAATCCTCCCGGTCAAGCGCTGTTGACACCGCTCCGGATGTTTCCCGCTTGCTTGATCCGCTCGGGGGCGGAGGAAAAACTCGCCGGACATCGGCGACATGCACAGGCCATTCCCACTCGGCGAGCGGACGCACTGCGAAAGAAGCGCGATCCAACGGCTCGAAGCGCACCGTGGTCGGCGGCGGCGGTTGCGAGAGCAAGTCTTCGAAGTGCGCCCTCAGCCGCGCCTCCCAGCCCGCCAGGTCTTCGCTCGAAAGCTGCCGCTCGAGGTTCTCGTAGCGCCACGCCTCGCCGGCGCCGGCGATCGTCGCGTGCCGGTGCACGATCAACCAGCACTGCGCGTAAAACGTCGGATGCGCAACCATCTCGGCCTGGTGGTTTGTCGCAAGCAGCCTCGGAAGCGGAATCCAGTCTTCGTTCTGCAACTCCTGCAGGAAAACGGGCACGGGCGCGCCGAAGGACGCGCCGTCCTCCAGCGGGATCGAGCGGGAGAGGTACTCCGCCAGACCTTCGCGGTGCCACGGCGGCCTGCTCTGATCGCGGAAGAGCCAATGCACGTATTCGTGCGCCAAAGCCTCGCGAGCCGTTTCGGGCGGGTCCCAGGCAAGGATGATGTAGTCGCGGTCGCCTCCCGTCAGAAAGAACCCTCGGGCGGAACCGTGAATGGCAATGGAGACGGGCAACAGCGTTTCCAGGCGCTCTTGATCGGAAACCAGCAGGACCGGGATGGGTTCGTGGCCGAACGCCGGTGGGCGCACGCCCAGGGCTTGCAGAGAAGCGTACGCCCTCTCGAGATGGTCAGCCGCCTGAAGCGCCGTTTCGGCCGGCATCTGCGTAACGACCCGGAAGCGCGGTGTCAACACTTCCACGGCCGTGTCGGCCAGGGCCGCAAGCGGCGGCAGCAGCAGCAATGCGCAAAGGCGCAACATGGCGCAACCTGCTACTCCGCACCATAACACCGCTCCGTCGGGAGCCGGTTGCCGGGCCTGCATTTCTCGCCAGGCGGCGAGGCGAAGCGCATGAGAGGGCCGTCCGGTGACGAGAAAGCCAGGCTAATCGGCATAAGGCTCCTGAAACACTGTGATGTCGGGCAGGCGTACCGCCGTCAGCGTCCCTCCCCAGACGCATCCGGTGTCGGTCCCGATGATGCCGGGACGAATGTAGAGGCCCAAAGCCGCCCAGTGCCCGAAGACGATGGTGTGCGAACCCCGGTCCGCAGCCGGCAAGGCGAACCAGGGGATTTCACCGGGAGCCTCTTCCGGCGGACCGTTGTGGCGGTAAGACGGCCGGCCGGCCCGGGTGCACATCCGCATGCGTGTGAAGATATCCGTCAAGCCGCGCCAGCGTGCCGCCCCCGTGAGATCGTTCCGCCAAACGATCTTTAGGGCAAAAGCTTCCCGCAGCAGCCGCGCGTAGCCGGGACCCTGCAATGCCGCCTCGGCCTCGCGGGCGTAGCCTCGAGCCTCGTCAAGCGGCCAGCAGGGAAGCAGGCCGGCATGCACCAGGACGAGCGGGCCCTCCTCGAATAACAACGGCCGGCGGCGCAGCCAATCCAACAGCTCGGTCCGGTCCGGCGCCGCGAGCAACTCGTCCAGGGTGTCCTGCGGACTCGGCGATGATGCTCCGGCGGCAACGGCGAGCAGCTTCAAATCGTGGTTGCCGAGCACGACCCGGATCGAATCGCGATTCCGGTAAACCCAGCGCAGCGTTTCGAGCGACCGAGGCCCGCGGTTGACAAGGTCTCCCACCAGCCAAAGGCGGTCTTCGACGGGATCGAACTCGATTTTTTCTAGGAGCTTGCGGAACGTGAGATAGCAGCCCTGTATGTCACCGATTGCGTAGGTCGCCATAGGATCGCGGCCGGCGAACAGGCCGTGTTCCCGTTAGGGTACTATCGTCTTTCGCGGTCGCGGCCTCTCAGCAGCCGGCCGTTAGCCTGCATTTCTCACCACGTGGCGAGGCGGAGTGGGTGAGAGGGCCGTCAGGACGAGGCGCGAGCTGCTTGGCGCGCGCAGGCGTACTTGACAGTACGTCGAGCACGGCAAGCAAGCGCAACGAAGTCCTGGCGGTCGTATCGCGTGCTCCGGCTGTCATGTGGTGAGAAATGCAGGCTAGGTGTCCGGAGGCCGAATTTCCGGCTCATCAAGGAGAGACAAGAGCTATGGCAGACGCTCTTCGCATGGCCGCCATCGGGCTGGGCCGCATTGGCCGCATTCACGCGCAGCATGTCCACGAATTCGCTTCCTCCAAGCCGGGCATGTGCGAACTGACTGCGCTCGTCGACAACGACCGCGAGCGAGCCGAGGCTCTCGCCGCGGAGTTCAGCGCGGATGGCGGCGTGGATGTCCGGATCTTCGGGACCGTAGAGGATCTGATCGCCGCCGATTGCAGCGACGTCAGCTTCGTCTGCACGCCCACGGAAACCCACCGCGATACCGCCGGGGCTCTTGTCAGAGCCGGACAGCGCGTGCTGCTGGAAAAGCCCTTGACCGACTCGCTGCAGCAGGACCGCGAGTTCGTCGCCTGGCTGAACGCGAACCATCCTCAGTCGATCATGCTGGCGTTTCAGCGGCGCTTCGACGCCCCGCTTCAGTACGCGAAGCAGCTTCTGGAAGCCGGAACGATCGGCCGCGCGTTCAAGATCGTCTCCGCCTTGGAGGACTCCGGCCCCCCGCACGCGGAGTATCGCAGCGGCGGTCTGCTCGTCGACATGTCCGTACACAACGTGGATGAAATACTGTGGATGACCGGCAAACGCCCCATTGCGGCGGGCAGCATGGGATCGCTGATCTACAGCCAGGCGTTCTCTCCGGTCAGGGAGGATTTCGACGACGGATACATTCGCCTCTGGTTTGACGATCGCATGATCGCGCAGATCGAGGTCAGCCGGAATCACGTCTCCGGCTACCGCGTCGAGACCTGGATCTTCGGCGAGAAAGGCCACATCCACGTCGGCCGCTTCGAGCAAAAACCTCTGGAAGTCGTCGTCGAGACCTACGGGCGCGCCCAGCCGATCGACCGCAGGACGTTCACCATGCGTGACTACGGGCGCCCGGTCCCCGAGTTCGTCGATCGCTTCGGCCCGGCCTACCGCGCCGAGCTCGCTCACTTCATCGAGCAGTGCCGGAAGGGCGAGCCCTTCTCGGTGAATCACAACGACGGCTTGAGAACGATGGAAGTCATCGACGCCGCGCTGCGGTCGCGATGGGAGCCCGTTCCGATCCCCCCGTCCCGCTGACCAGGAGGCGTTGACACCAGCCCGGATGTGTCCCGCCTGAACGATCCGAAAGCGGGCGGAAGAAAACTGAAAACTGCCGTTATGATCCGCTCCTCGGGAGCGAACCAGTCCCCCGCCAATGCTTTTCACGAATCAGGGTTTTCCACGCTTTCACTAACCACTAACCACTAACCACTAGGAGCCTGTCCCACAGAAAATTTTGGCCCCAATCAGTTGTGGTCAGACTTGATCACAGGCGCAAGATGTTGACAAAAAATTGGCGATTTTCGTTCTGTGAGACAGGCTCCTAGCCTGCATTTAAGCTTTTCACGAGACACGAATCACGGCTTTTATGCTTTTCACGAAACACGGCCTTTCCCGTGGCTCGTTTGGTACCTGTTGGTACTGAAGCCCTTCAGTCTTGTTTTTTCGGCCGGAATCTGGTTCAGGTTGAGAGTGATGACGCCGTTGCTGGGAACAAAAACCTGATCCATGCCCGTCGGGGACGCGCCGGCTGGATACAACAAAGCCGCCCAAGCCACGGCCTTTCAGGTATTTACGAGACCCGAGGCCCGAGACACGGCGTTAGCTTGGCGCGAGGCGCAAGCCAGCGCAAATTCTGAGGTTTTCACGAAACACGAGACACGAATCACGAATCACGGCTTTTTTCAGACCCGAAACACGGCTTTTCCGCGGCTCGTTTGGTACCTGTTGGTACTGAAGCCCTTCAGTCTTTTTTTTGGTCGGATGCCGGTTTAGGTTGAAAGTGATGACGCCGTTGCTGGGAACGAAAACCCCATCCGCGCCCGTCGGGGACAAGTCGGGTGGGGACACAAGAGCCGCCCGGTCGCTGCTTTCCTGCGTGTTGTGGCGCGGCATGGGGCGGCTATGGCGCGGCATGGGCGGCATGGGGCGCCCCGAGCCGCTGTCCGCGCACCGTCCGCACCAGCAACAGGGCCTTTCGGGTTTTCACGAGACACGAGCCACGGCTTTTTTCCGCGTCGGCAGACCGCTGATGCGAGAAGGCGGCAGGCCCGCAGGCTTCAAAGGGGGATCTACGAAGCGGTGCGTAAACGAGTGGAAAGGGGTTTATCTGAATCCCGAGAGAAAAATAACGACTTTTTCCGAATCCCGACTCGGTTCACGACCCGGAATATCCCACAATATCCCACAATGCGTCGGAAAGATTCGGATAAGCCCCTGCCGCCAATCAAGCGCCTCCGCGCACTGCGGCAACCGGGGTATCGGCTTCATGGATGTATCGCGTCCCCGCCTGACCTTCCCTGGCCCGCAGGTCTCGCCAAGTGGCGAGGTGAAGAGCGAACGGGCCACGAATCGCGAAACACAGCCTTTGACCAGGCGCGCGGCGCAAGCCAGCCCGGGTTCCGAGGTTTTCACGAAACACGAGACACGAAACACGAATCACGGCTTTTTCCCGAATCACGGCCTTTACGGCCGTTCGGTTCTCCGTGGGTGTGCGAGGGGTGGCGTCACCAGAAACCGCCGTCCGGACCACTGCCCCCGCCGGCAAGTCACTGTTTTCCAGTTCACCATTGTTCACGATTGTTCGCCATTGTTCGCCATTGTTCGCCAAAAATATTGTCCTGCGCTAGCCTGCATTTCTCACCACGTGGCGAGACGAAGTGCGTGAGAGGGCCGTCAGGACGAGGCGCGAGCTGCTTGGCGCGCGCAGGCGTACTTGAACAGTACGTTGAGCACGGCAAGCAAGCGCAACGAAGTCCTGGCGGCCGTATGGCGTGCTTCGGCCGTCGGGTGGTGAGAAATGCAGGCTAGTGCCCTCGTGCCGCCCGGTCGCTGCTTTCCTGCGCGTTGTGGCGCGGCATGGGGCGGCTATGGCGCGGCATGGGCGGCGGCCGTCCCCCGCACCGGCAACACGGCCTTTCGGGTTTTCACGAAACACGAGACCCGAATCACGGCCTTTCTCCACGCCAGGGAGTTTCCCTATAATCACTGGCGGGCAGCGGGGCGGTCATCCCCGGCCTGCCCGCATAGGAGTCGTCGGTGGCTCGACCCAAGCCCGTTTCTCTGACAGCCCTTGTCCTGCTCTCTTGGCTGGCGGTTTCCATGTACGCGTTCCGCCCCATCGCCGCGCAGAACGTCCCTCAAATGAAGCCTGCCGCCGGACGCTTTCTGGTGGCGAAACGGCGGATGCGGGACCCCCGCTTCGTCAAGTCGGTCATCCTTCTCGTGCAATACGGAGCCAAGGGCGCTATGGGTTTGATCGTCAACCAGCCTTCCGGCGTCAAGTTGGCGGAGCTGCTTCCCGAAGCCGATCAACTCAAGGATCGCGGAGATACGGTATATATTGGCGGTCCCGTGGCTCAAGACGGGATCATGCTGCTGCTGCGTGCGGAGAGCGGGCCAGAAGGGGCCGAGCACGTCTTCGCGGATGTATACGTCAGCCCGAACCGCGATGTCCTGGACCGGCTGGTCGCCAGGGGCTCCGACAACTTCCGCAGTTACCTCGGCTACTCGGGCTGGGCGCCGGGGCAGCTCGACCACGAGTTGCAGCGCCGGGACTGGCATGTGACGGCGGGGGACGCCGATCTGGTCTTCTCCCCGCTTCCCGCATCCGTCTGGGACAAGCTGATCAAACAGACGGACATGCTCTTCGCTGGTGGTGCCGGAACGCGTTTTCCGCCGCATGGCGAGGCCGGGCAGCAGCAACACGCCGGGTTTTATTTCCGCTTCTCCCTGGAGCGTCCGCTCTACCTGTCCCACGCGGTGCGACCATCCGCATAGTCGGCATGCCCATCATGCCTCGAACGGTTGTCCTGACAGCTCCGGCGGCGGACCCGCATGCAATTCTTCACCCGGTTGGCGAAGCCGGAGAGAGCAGGAGAAGACGGCCTTGACCCGCACCTGAGAGCCCTGGATCGCAGCACACGATCGGATGGCTGTGAAGACCTCCGTATTCGCAACCGTGCAAATGTGATCCGACGCACATGTACTCCCCAGCGAAGAGTTGACAGCCAGGCAACGTGAGGGCTATGGTGGAACTATCGGTGGAGAAAGTGTTCTGCCGTGGGGGTCTATGTAGCTCTGCCGTTGCTCCTTGGGGGGGGCAACGGGGAGTGACACGCCAATTTCCGGAGCCATCTGCACACAGCATTCTGCGGGTGACCTCCTTTCTGTTCAACCCATTCAAACCGAAGACTTTTTGAAGGGGCGCCGCGAGCGTGCGCGTCACGAGCGTGGGAGTGCCCACTTCTCCAAAGTGAAGGAACTAGAAAGCCATATGGAAGGAAAAGCACTAAGGAAGCTGCCGCTGTTGTTGGCGGCGGTTCTTATCGCAACGGGATTGCTTGCCCCGAATCTCAGCGGCCAGGCGATCACGCAGACCATTCAGGGTCTGGTGACGGACGCCACCGGCGCCGTGATTCCGGGCGCGGCGGTTACGCTTACGAACCGCGATACCGGTGTAACCAGCACCATCCAGACGAACGAAACGGGAAACTATTCGTACCCGCAAGTACCGGTCGGCAACTACGACCTCTCCTGTCAGTTGGAAGGTTTCAAGACGGACAACGTCACGAACCAGCGCGTGGAAACGGGCGCCCAGGTTCGCATCGACTTTTCACTCGAAATCGGTGACGTGACGGAGACGGTGGAAGTTTCCGCCGCCGCCATCACGCTGAACACCGAGAATGCAGTCGTCGGCGGCGTGGTCGAGAACAAGCGCGTGACCGAGTTGCCGCTCAACGGCCGCAACATCGTGCAGCTCGCCGTTATGGTCCCTGGCGTGCAGTACGGCCAGCGCACCGGCATGAACGACGGTCAGGGCGGGTTCCCGATACCGGGCGCCGGCTACTCCGTCAGCGCCAACGGTCAGCGTGAGATTCACCAGGTGGTCTCGCTCGACGGCGTGGACGCGAAGGATCCTCGGATCCACATCACGAACTTCGTTCCTTCGATCGAGGCGATCGAGGAGTTCAAGATCCAGACCAACGCCTATTCGGCCGAAGTCGGGTTCGGCGGCGGCGCCGTGACGTCGATCACCATGAAGAGCGGCACCAACGAGCTTCACGGCACGCTGTTCGAGTTTCTGCGCAACGAAGCCCTGGACGCCGAGCACTACTTCTTGAACTTCGAGTTGGCGGCGGGCGAAGCGCGCCGTCCCAAGCAGCAGCTCCGGCGCAACCAGTACGGCGCGGTCTTGAGTGGCCCGATCGTCAAGAACAAGACGTTCTGGGCGTTCAACTGGGAGGGCCGCCGAGAGCGGACTTCCTCCATCCAGACCGCCTGGTTCCCGGACGCCACCTTCAAGAGCGGCGACTACTCGCGTTTCGCGATGCCGACGCCCCGTGCCGGAGGACGAATGCGGGACCCCATCATCCTCTACGACGCCTACACCGGCGAGGTGTTCCCGCAAAACATGATTCCGGCTTCCAGGCTCCATCCGGGCTCGCAAACCACCATGAGCGAGCTGCTTCCGGCGCCCTGCTTCCAGCAGGAGGATCCGCTCGATTTCACCTGCCGCGCGAACGTCGTTCGGCCGATCAATCTCGACCAGTACTACGGCCGGGTCGATCACCATTTCAGCGATAAGGACCGCATCTTCGGCCGCTATCAGCTTGCTTCGGGTGAGCGGGCCTTGAACAACATCAACCCCAAGAGGGCGCGGATCGACTCGAACGATGTCGACAACTTGGCGACGCAGTGGATCCATACCTTCAACCAGAATGCGATCAACGAGTTCCGGTTCGGATTCAACCTCGCCGGAACCAATCCCTTCCACTACTTCACCAACACGGATTTCGACCCCGATAGCCTCGGCATCGGCCTGATCCGGGTGGCGGGCGACAACAACCGCAAGCTGACTCCCCTCGAGACGGGTCCGCCGCATATCGGCGGCGCACGCTTTCCCTGGTCGGTCAACGGCAACCTCAACCAGTTGGATACCTACCAGTTCGCCGACCACCTGTCCCTGATCCGGGGCAGCCACAACCTGAGGATCGGCGGCGAGTACTACTACGTGACCATGGACCGCGCCGCGGCCAACCTCCCTACGGGCCGTTACACCTTCAACGCGGCTCAGAGCGGCGACGGGTTCGCCTCGTTCCTGCTGGGCCTGCCTCACCGGACGGAAACGGCGGAAGGCTGGCCGCGCACCGTGCCAAGGGCCGGCCGCCAGGCCTACTACGTCAACGACGACTGGAAAGCCACGTCGAAGTTGACCTTGAACCTGGGATTGCGGCTCGAGTATGTCGGCAACTCCCAGGATGCCCTCGGCCTGCAGCGGGTCGTCGCCTTCCCGGGTGAGCCGTACACCCGCGGATCGTACTTCACGGATCCCGAAACCGGACAGCAGATCCCGACGTTCTTCCCGGAACCGGTCAACGTACCGGAAGGAAAAGTCAACCTGTGGAAGCAGCAGGGAATCTTCTACCAGCCGCGGCTGGGCATCGCCTACCGTCCGTCGGACGGTTGGGTGGTCCGCATCGGCGGGGGCTACTTCAGCAACATCGACCATATGAACACCTGGACGATCCTGAACCTGAACCCGCCGCTGTCGGGCTCGAACAACTTCGAGGCCGTCACCGACGCTGTCGGCGGCATTAC
This sequence comes from Bryobacterales bacterium, assembly GCA_965204095.1. Taxonomy (GTDB): domain Bacteria; phylum Acidobacteriota; class Terriglobia; order Bryobacterales; family UBA6623; genus JAPPLB01. The sequence goes on from OZ241991.1 coordinate 1,919,218, forward strand.
CGTCGATGGCGTCAGCGGGCCGGTCAACCGCACCTTGCGCATGTTCCGCCCCGGTGATCCGATCATCACGTTGAACGACCCCTTCCTTCAGGAAGTGGGAGCCGCCGCCTCGCCGCGCAACATCAACACCTTGACGGTGCCCTCCGATCAGAAGACGGGCGACGTGGTGAAGTGGAGCTTCGACATCCAGAGGGAACTGCCCTTCGAGACGTCCTTGACCGTCGGCTATGTCGGCAGCAAGGGGTCCCACGCGGGGAACAGCGTCAGGAACTACAACAGTCCCTTGCCCTCTCCGGATAACAACATTCAGAGAAACCGGCCCTGGCGGCGGGTGTACGATCCCGCGACGCCGGAGCTGGGCGTGCAGAGCCTGGCGGTGATCCGCTATCTGGACAGCTTCGCGAACACCTTCCATCACGGTCTGCAGATGAAGCTGGACAAGCGCTACTCCAATGGGCTGGCGTTCGGCGTGGCGTACACCTTCAGCAAGTCGCACGGCGACGGAGAGAACGGCGGCCAGCAGGGCGCCCAGTTCCAGAACCCGCGCAACTGCCTGACCTGCGACCGCGGCCGCTTCCGGTTCGACCAACGGCACAACCTGGTCAGCCACTTTGTGTGGGAAATGCCGGGACAGAACCTCTCGGGGCCGTTGAAGCACATCATCGGCGGCTGGCAGTCGAACGGCATCCTGTCGCTGCGTTCGGGCTTCCCGATGACTGTCGTGAACCCCAGGGGCGACCTGAACGTTTCCGACTCGAATATCCGGCCGGACCGGGTTGCCGACGGAGCGCTCAGCAATGCCACGCGGAAGTTGTGGTATGACCCGACGGCGTTCTTGCGGGTGACCTGCGATGTTCCGGAGCTGGTGGCCGACCGCTGCCACTTCGGCGACTCCGGTTACAACATTCTCGATACGCCGGGGCAGGCCAACCTGGACTTCGGGCTCTTCAAGAACTTCCCGATCACCGAGAACGTGAGGCTCCAGTTCCGCTGGGAGCTGTTCAATGCCACGAACACTCCGTACTTCGGCGCTCCGGGAGGCATCTCGTTCTCCAACACCAACCAGCTCGTGCCGGACGGCTCGCGCAACGGTGAGATTCGGGGGATCCGGACACCCATGAGGATTCAGCAATTCGCGCTGAAGCTCTTCTTCTAGAAGTTTCCAACCCCTAACCAGCGGGCCGGCCTTCGGGCCGGCCCGTTCTGTTTTTTGAGGCTAGCCTGCCTTTCTCACCACGCGGCGAGGCGAAGTGCGTGAGAGGGCCGGCAGGACTAGGCGCAAGCCGGGCGGAGGAAAAAGGCGCGAGCCGCTTGGCGCGCGCAGGCGTACTTGAACCGTACGTTGAGCACGGCAAGCAAGCGCAACGAAGTCCTGGCGGTCGTATGGCGTGCTTCGACCGTCGGGGGGTGAGAAATGCAGGCTAGTCCCGCCCCCGCCCAAGTGCGGATCAATCACGGCTGAAAACCCATGTCGTGCCTTTCGTCCTACCTCTTCCGTACCGTCGCACCGGCCTCGTTTCGACCTATCCGCGGCGAGGATCATGGGTTTTCACATCAGGTTCTAGACGCGCGCATTGTCCGGGCACGGCCTGCTCGGGAGCCGCAAGCCCGATATGCCGGGCCAAGGCTTTACACGAATCACGAAACACAGCCTTTATGTTTTTCACGAATCACGGCCTTTACGCCCGTTCGGTTCGGCGCGGATGCTCACGGGACGCACAACCGGAAACCGCCGCGACCGCAGTCCGGTCACAGCCTCCCTACCAACCGTTTCCCGTCATTTCCCGGTAAAAAATTGCCCTCGAGCCAGTGTTCGCCCACCGTCAGCCGTTCTCGGTCTGCCTCGCGACAAGCGCCGTTATCTCGGAAATCCCACAAATGTGCACAGAATCCCGGATCCCCCAGGAAAATGCTCACGGAAAAAACGCCTCTCATTCGTGTCCATATCGTGGTGAATGAAACCGTGCCGAGAAAGAGAAAGGGGCGCGTTCCGGATTGCGTTGACAATCCCGCAGAACCGTTTGACATTGCTTGACGGATTATGCTAGGTTTGCAACGGGTTGGTTTGAGGTTTGAGCGGTGCCACAGTCCGGAACTCGAAATCGTGGGTCTGCGGACTGTGCGCTGTTCAGGCGTCTCACAGTTCATGCGCGGATCGCGGCTGCTCTACTGGCGGCGTTCCGCGTACGTGCCGCCCGTCTTGTTCCATCGAAACAGACCTAAGCTTTTACCCATAACGGAGAAAACAAAGTTTCTATGACTGGAAACAGAAAGTGGGGTTGGCTGCTCGTCGTTCTGGCGGTCTCCCTGTTCATCCACACTCCTGCGCTCAAAGCGCAGTCGATTACCCAGACCATTCAGGGTCTGGTAAGCGATGCGACCGGCGCTGTGATCCCCGGTGCGACGATCAGCTACATGAACCTCGACACCGGTGTGTCGCAGTCGGTGCAATCCAATGCGACCGGGAACTACACGTTTACGCTGGTTCCCGTCGGCAACTATGACATCACGTGTCAGTTGGAAGGCTTCAAGACCAACACCACGTCCAACCAGCGCGTAGGGACAGGCGACCAGGTGCGCGTCGACTTTACGCTCGAGATCGGAGACGTTACCGAGACCGTCGAGGTGTCGGCCGCCGCCGTCATGCTGCAGACGGAGAATGCGACCGTCGGCGCGGTGGTGGAGAACCGGCGCATCGTCGAGCTGCCGCTGAACGGCCGCAACATCGTGCAGTTGGCGGTGTTGGTGCCGGGCGTGCAGTATGGACAACGCTCGGGCATGGCTACCGGTGAAGGCGGCTTCCCGGTCCCCGGCGCGAGCTACTCGGTAAGCGCCAACGGTGTCCGCGAGATCCACCAGGTCGTCAGCCTCGACGGCGTGGACGCCAAGGACCCGCGCATTCACATCACTCCCTTCGTGCCGTCAATCGAGGCCATCGAGGAGTTCAAGATCACAACCAGCGCCTACAACGCCGAAGTCGGCTTCGGAGGCGGGGCCGTGACGAACATCACGATGAAGAGCGGCACCAACGAGCTGCACGGCACGCTGTTCGAGTTCCTGCGCAACGAAGCGCTCGACGCCGACCCGTACTTCTTGAACTTCGAGAGGCCGGCCGACCAGCAGCGGGAGAAGAACAAGAACATCCGCAACCAGTTCGGCTTCGTCGTCAGCGGCCCCATCAAGAAGAACAAGACGTTCTTCATGGCCGACATCGAAAGCCGTCAGGACCGCAGAACTGCTGTCTCGGAGGCCTGGTTCCCGCTGAATGAGATGCGCGGCGGAGACTTCAGCGAGCTGCTGACCGGAACGATGAACCCGGAAACGGGCAGGCTCTTCCGTCGTCCTCTCGTCATCTACGATGCCTTTACGGGCGATCCCTTCCCGAACAACGTCATCCCGCAGGACCGGTTGCACCCGGGAGTGGTCAACAACTTCCTGCCGCAGCTCGTTCCGCAGGCGGACTTCCGGGATACGCTGGGAGACCCGCTGGCGCCGACCGTGCGCAAGCCGATCGTGAACCTGGTGGATTCGACCCAGTACTACGGCCGGATCGATCACCATTTCAGCGACGCCGACCGTGTTTTCGGGCGGCTGGCGTGGGACGACTCCTTCCGTCCGGGCCCGACCATCAATCCCAACTTCTCGAACGACTGGGTCATCGATGCGCAGAACCTGGCGACGCAGTGGATTCACACCTTCAACCAGAACATGATCAACGAGCTGCGCTTCGGCTTCAGCTTCTCGAACAACGATCTGGTGAACCCGCGGACCAACGACGAGAGCTTCAACATGGATGATTTCGGCATCGGCAGGTACCGCGTCTTCGGCGACGGCAACCGGACGCTGACGCCCTTCGAGCAGGGAGTCGTCCAGACGTATGGCGCCGGGATTCCCGGCATGCGTGACAACAGCATCACGAACAAGATGGACAGCCTGCAGGCCGGTGACCATATCTCGATCATCAAGGGCAGCCACAACCTCAAGTTCGGCGGCGAGATGTACCGGGTATCGATCGAGCGAGCTGCGGCCAACTTCGCGACCGGCCGCATTACGATGGGCGCCCGTGAGAGCGGACACGGCTTCTCTTCGTTCCTGCTGGGACTGCCGGCGTCAACGCTGTCCGCGGAGGGCGTGCCGTTCACGTTCGTGCGGGCGATTCGCCAGGGCTACTATGTCCACGACGACTGGAAGGTGAATTCCAGGCTCACCCTGAACATGGGTCTGCGCTTCGAGTATCTCGGTAATCCGCGCGATATCGCGGGCCTGTGGCGAACCATCAACTTCCCGGGCGAAGATCACCCCGCCGGCAGGGATGGATTCAACGGCCAGGGCTACACCGATCCGGAGACGGGGGAGAGAGTCGTGACGGCTGGTCCCACCTACGTCGATGAGCGCGGCGGAGTGAAGCTCTGGAAGCAGGACGTCAAGTTCTTCATGCCTCGGCTGGGCATAGCCTATCGGCCGGCGAACGGCTGGGTGGTTCGGGCTGGCGGCGGTTGGTACGCCAACCTGATGCACCAGAACAACTTCACGATCCTCAACCTCATGCCGCCCAAGTCGGGCTCCCTCGAGTTCCAGCAGGTGACCGACTTCAACCGGTCCTTGATGGTCACGGGGCTTGACGGTGAATCGTATCGCTCCGATACGAGGATGCTCCGGCCGGGAGCGCCCCTCATCACGCTCAACGATCCCTTCGCTGAGCAGGGCGGCGGCGTGGCGGTGGAGAAGCCGGTCCGTACCTATCACGTCAAACCCGATTACAAGGACGGCGACACCTGGCGGTGGAGCTTTGACGTACAACGGGACCTGGGTTGGAACGCGGCCCTGACGGTTGGCTATGTGGGCAGCAAGAGCACCCACGTCGCGAACAGCTTCTGGAACTGGAACAACCCGCTTCCCTCCCCGGATACCAATGTCCAGGCGAACCGGCCGTTCCCGCGGTTCTTCGACGAGTCGACCCCGTCGCTGGGGGTGCAGGGAGTCGCCAATATCCGCTATCTCGACAGCTACGGCGACACCAACCACCACGGCTTCCAGGCCAAACTCGAAAAGCGGTATTCGTCGGGTGTGACCTTCGGCATGTCGTACACCTGGAGCAAGACGCTGGGGAACGGCGAAGCCGGAGGCAATCAGCACGCCTACCACCAGAACTCCCGCCTCGACCGCTCTAGGTCGAGGGGCCGCCTGCGTTTCGACCAGCAGCACATGTTGGTCTCGCACTGGGTCTGGGATATGCCGGGACGGAACCTCAACGGACCGTTGAAGTACATCCTGGGCGGTTGGCAGAACAACGGTATCCTGTCGTTCCGTTCGGGATTCCCGATGACCTTCCGGCAAAGCCACAGAGATCTGAACCTTGCGGACAGTACCTGGATACGGCCGGATCTGATCGGGGACTGGAAGCTCTCGAACCCCAACAGGAAGCTGTGGTACAACCCGCAGGCCTTCCAACGGGTGACGTGCAACATTCCGGAGTTGGTGTCGACCCACTGCCACTTTGGCGACACGGGTTTCGCCCCGCTCACGACGCCGGCGCAGGGGCAGCTCGATTTCGGGTTCTTCAAGAACATCCCGATCGGCGAGCGGTTCCGGATCCAGTTCCGCTCGGAGTTCTTCAACGCGACCAATTCGCCGTGGTTCGGCAACCCGGGCAATATTTCGTTCTCGGGCCAGAGCCTCGTGCCTGACGGCGCTCGCAACGGAGAGATCCGCAGCACGCGCTCGAATATGCGCATTATCCAGTTCGGGTTGAAGCTCCACTTCTAGCCCGTTTCACAACATCCAACCGGAGTCTTTAAGGCTCCGCGAAGGGCCGGCCCTCAACGGGTCGGCCCTTTCTTCATGTTGCACGGTTCCCTTCACCGCTCGGCCTCCTTCTCTCCGGCCCTTCTATAATCGGGTTCTGATCCGGCCTGCCGGCATGCCCCGCACCTCGCGAAGGAACAACAACTGGCGACTGCGCAGAGAAGAAGCGCTCCAACGACTCGGCCCCGGCGCGGGAGCGATCATTGCCTTCCTGGCGATCGCCCTCGTCGGGAGCCTGCTCTCGCCCACCTTCCTGACGCAGCGCAACGTCACCAACGTGATGCGGCAAACCGCGATGCTCGGCGTCGTCACGGTGGGAATGACCTTCGTCATTCTGACCGCCGGCATCGACCTTTCCGTCGGCATGGTGCTGAGCTTCACAAGCGTGGCCGCAGCCATGTTGTTCGACAACGGACAGGGGTTGCCTCTACCCATCGTTTTCCTGGCGACGCTCGCTCTCGGCTCGGCCATCGGCGCGTTCAACGGTTTCATGATCATCTGGCGCGGCGCCGCGCCCTTCGTGGTCACCCTGGCGATGATGGCCATCGCCGGCGGCGCAGCACTCACCGTATCCGGCGGCAAACCCATTGGTGGCATCCAAGGGGTCTACGCTTGGCTGGGGTCCGGTTCTGTCGGTCCGGTCCCCGTGCTGGTCCTGATCATGCTCGCCGTGTTCCTGTTGGGAGCACTCGTGCTGCGCTACACGCCCTACGGACGGCACGTCTACGCCATTGGCGGAAACGAAGAAGCCTCGCGCCTTTCCGGCATCGCGGTCGATCGCGTCAAGGTAATTACCTACACGATCAGCGGGCTCTTGTCCGCTCTGGGAGGTATCATCTTCAGCGCCCGCGTGACGGTCGGCGACCCCTGGGCCGGCCGCGGTCTGGAGCTCGATGCGATCGCCGCCGTGGTCATCGGCGGGACCAGCCTGTTCGGCGGCGTGGGGACGATGTGGGGCAGCCTGCTGGGGGCATTGATCATCACGATGATCAACAACGTCCTCAACTTGCTCAACGTATCCCCATACATGCAAGGCCTCGCCAAAGGCATCATCATCCTCGCCGCCATTACTCTGTACAAAAAGAAAGAGGCCTAGAACCCGGACGCATGCAAAGCAAATGGACCCGGGCTATGGGACAGGGAAAAGACCTGTCCGAGTGAATGGCGACAATAGGGCAAGGCGGATCAGGAAAAATGGATCGACTCTCCGGACGTAGGGCGTTTCTTGCATCCATGGCATCCGCGTTCCTCGCCGGCGCCTGTTCTCCTTCCGGCCGCAGCCGCTCGGCGGGCAGCCCGGAAGGCTTCGCCGCCCGGCGTTGGACCATCGGCTTCAGCAACGCGTCGGAAACCAACACCTGGCGCACGGCGCTCCGCGAGTCCATCGAAGAGACCGTCGCCGCTTACGACAACATCGACCTGCTCGTCACCGACGCGAATGACTCCCCCGCCAAGCAGGTCGCCGACCTGGAAGACCTGCTCGCGAAGGGAGTCGATGGCCTGATCATCGGCGCGGCGAACACCCATGTGAGCAATCCGGCCATCGAGGAATGCTCCCGATACGGCATCCCGACGGTGATTGTCGACCGCAAGGTCTCGACGGACAAATACACGACCTTCGTCTCGACCGATCACGCCTGGATGGCCGCCACTGCCCTCGAGAAGCTGATCGAGTTCATCGGCGGACGCGGCAAGATCGCCATCGTCGAAGGCCTGCCGGGAGCCGGACCGGCGGTGGAACGAAACGCCGGCTATGACCAGGTCCTTGCGCGGCACCCGGAAGTCGAGGCGATCCGCCAAGCCGGCGACTGGTCCCGCGCGAGCGGCCAACGAGTCATGGAGAACCTCGTGACCGCCAATCCGGACCTGGACGGAATCCACTTCGACGGCGGCGAGATGGCCGTCGGAGGGGTGCAGGCCCTGCGCGCCGCCGGCATCAAGGACGACGACATCAGGGCCGGCAAGCCCTTCCTGACCTGGAACGACGGTTACAACGGCGGCTTGAAACTCATCAGGGCGGGCATCGGCAAGTTTTCGGTCCAACATCCGCCGCGGCTGCACGGCAGGCTATGCGTTGAATCGCTGGTGAGGATCTTCCGCGGTGAACAGGTTCCCAAGGAGCAACCGATGAAGCTCGACTTCATCACGCCGCAAAACGTGGACCAATACGTCGAGCTTGACAAACCGGACGACTATTGGGCGCTGTAAGAGCCCATAAGGCCCCTTATCGATACGGCAAGGCGCGTTAGGGCACCCGCGCGAATTTCACCGCGGACCCTCTAACCTGCTTTTCTCACCACGCGGCGAGGCGAAGTGCGTGAGAGAGGCAGGTTACGGGATGACCGGCAGCAAGACGTGCGACGGCTGGGCGCTGTTGTGATGCACGGTCTGGCGCGCCACCTTCACCTTTTTGCTCTTCCCGAACGGCTCTCCGGTGTTGGGATGACGGTCGAACTGCGGGAAGTGACTACTCGTAATGTCGACTCGGATGCGATGTCCGGGAAGGAAGGCATTGCTGGTGCCAAGCAAGTCGATTTCGAAACGATAGACGGTGCCCGGATCCATCAGCTTCGGCTTGTCCTGTCCTTCGCGGTGGCGCGCTCGCAGAATTCCTTCCGCGATGTTGTACGCTTTTCCGTCGGGATAGACGTCAACGAGTTTCGCCACCCAGTCCGTGTCGACGGCATCCGAGGACGCATACAGCACGACCCTGACGGGGCCGGTGACATCCAGTTCCTCTTTCAGGAAATCGCTGGTGTAAACGAGGACATCGTTGCGCCGCTCGACGCGGCGTTGGTCCACCGGTCCGATCGGCGTGGGGGTCCCGCAGCAATTCGCGCCGCCATGGCTCGGGACGGGGTGGTTCGGGTCGTAGCGGTAGTGATCGCTGGGCTCCTGGTCAGGTCGGTCCCACGAAAGCGAGCCGTCTCCGCGGTAGCTGTTGGCTTGCCCGCCGCTATGGAAATAGAGTTCCCGGTATCGGGTTTCGGGAAGCGGATAGTCATCATGAAAGCGCCAGCGGTTGCGTCCCATTTGAAACAGGGCTACCGGGGGCTCGGACTCCATGCCATTGTCGATGCCCTTCAGCGTGTAGTCGTACCAGCGAAGCTGGACGGCGAGTTCATCCACGAAGTTGGTGGGGCCGAAGTCGAGGTCGCCGTGCTTGCGGGAAGGGCCATGACCCCAGGCGCCGACCTGCAGTCGCGCGCCTCGGCGGGCGGCCTCGGTTCCGCCGTGGTTGCGAAGGCCGGTGTAGCCGTTGAGCGTCCCCTGGAGCAATATGTCGAACCAGCCGCCGAAGTTGTAGGCGGGCGCTTGCATCTTGTCGAAGTGCTCCTCGACGCTGACGGCCTTCCAATAGTCGTCGTAGTCGGGGTGCTCGATCCAGTCTTCGTAGAATTTCGCGTCGCGTCCGACGAGCCGGGGCATGTCTATGAGCGGCAGATGCCAGATGACCTTGTCGTAGCTGATGTTTTCGGGTCCGCCCTCCAAGGTGTGAGGCCCGGTGTTCTGCATGACGTGCGATTCCTGGCGGACCGGTCCCCAGCCAAAAGCGAGTGAGAGCCGGAAGCCGCCATTGAGCGTGAAAGCATGGTGATACCAGCTCGTGGCGGCGACGTCCGGGAACAGCGATGTGAGGTGCGGCGGCTGGAGTTTGGCGGCCTGCCATTGGTCGGACCCGAGATAGGACCCGCCTTGCATGCCCACTTTGCCGTTCGACCAGGGCTGCGTCGCGGCCCATTCGACGGTGTCGTAGCCGTCTTCGAATTCGTAGCGGGCGGGGTCCCAAACTCCTTCGGATTCATGACGGCCGCGGACATCCTGGAAGACATAGACGTAGCCGCGCCGGGCGAAAAACACGGCCGCGGCATAGGCCGTCGCGAAACGTTCGGTGCTGTAGGGAGTTCGCGAGACAAGCACCGGGTGCTTGCCGTCACCGACCGGGCGATAGATATCGGCGTAGAGAATGACGCCGTCTCGCATCGGGATCGGAACCCGGTTTTCGACAATAATGTCGTTGCGGGGTGGCATCCGCAGCGGGAAAACAGGCGTGCGGTCGGCAGCGATCGCGGAGGGGAAAAGCACCGGTGCCGTAAAGGTGAGGAGAATGAGGGTAAGCCGAATCGTTGAACTCATGGCAATGTGCAGAAGAAAAGCCGTTTCGGGTGCACCACCAGTTTCGCGCAAAGATGTGAATAACGCAAAACCTCACGATCGGCCTCGGCGTGTCCGCGGCCCACGAGAGCTGAGACGCCTCGGCTCCCGGACGGTTGCTCGACAGCGGTATCGAGAACCAAAGACCCGCTTCTCGTTGAGATTGAAACCTCCGTCCGGCAAGCCATCACGAACCCTTGCAGCCCGTGGTAAAAGTCCCGTGGAAGGCGCGGCGGGCTCCTGCGGCCGTTCGGCGCGAAGTGAGGAGGATGGTGATCCGGGTGATCTCCTCCTCGCGAAGGAAAAGCGAACGACAAAGCCGGCGACTGCAAATGTCCGTCGCCCAAAGGGTACGAAGAAAAAATACGCGCCACTCCCGCTTGGCTTCGCGGAGAGCGCGGCACTGTGTTCCTGGAGCGTCCCCGCGCGGCCATCGGCCCCGGGGCGCGTAACGCCGCATGACTTTTGTCACGGGCTGCTTGGCCTGCAACTCGAGGTTGCGCTACTCTGCCTTCCGTGGTGAAATCCCGCGTAGCGCCGAGAACGGCGAGGCGCCCGGCTGACAAGGCGCGGCGAGGGAGCATACTGGACATATTCGACCGGGGAGCAACGCAGTTCAGCCGGGATGCATCGCCGTTTGAATGTAGCGGGACTTTTTCTACGGGCGGCTTGGAGCGATGAACGACTACCAACTCTTCTGGGGCGATCTTCATAATCACAACGCGGTCGGATATGCGCGCGGGTCGATTGAACGGACGTACGACATCGCGCAAGAGCATCTGGACGTCCTCGCTTTCACGCCGCACTCCCAATGGCATGACATGCCTAAGATGCCGAATGACGCGCACATGAAATGGGTCAACGGCTTCAAGGTTCTCCAGGACAACTGGCCGAAAGTACAGCGGCTTGCCGCAGAATCGAATCGCAAGGGCAAGTTTGTCTCGATCCTCGCGTATGAATGGCATTCGAGCTTTTTCGGTGACTATTGCCTCTACTACCCGGCAGATCACTCTCCGTTGAAGTATCACGACCACGTCCGTGACTTGCAGAACTATGTCAAGGGCACCGGAGCGATGATCGTCCCGCATCACTTGGCGTACAAGCAGGGTTGGCGCGGCGCGAATTGGGACTATCTGGAACCCTCGGTGAGTCCGGTGATGGAGATCATGTCCGAACACGGGCTGTCGGAGCACGACCGCGCAGGGTTTCGATACATCCGCCACAGCATGGGCGGACGCTGGACCCGCAACACGCTGCAGGCTGCTTTGCAGCGAGGATTCCGTCCCGGCGTCATCGCCAGTTCGGACGACCACCTCGGTTACCCCGGAGCTTACGGAGAAGGACTGGCGGGCATCTGGGCCAGGGAGCTTTCGCGCGCAGCGATCCTGGACGCGCTCTGGAGCCGCCGCACCATCGCCGTCAGCGGCGACCGCATCCGCCTGTTCGCCACGCTCAACGATCAACTGGTGGGGTCGGAGATCCCTTTCACGCGGGAGCGCGAGTTCGAAATCTCTGTCCAAGGAAAGGACGAAATAGAGAAAATCGAGATTTTCAAGAACAATCGTGTCGTCTACCGCTACTTCCCTGAAGACTATGTTCGAGACGATGGACCTTGGCCCGGCCGGGTTCTCTCGAGGATCGAATTCGGCTGGGGGCCTTGGGGCGACCTCAACATGACGCGTATTGCCGATTGGGACGCGACGATCACGGTCACTAACGCAAAGATCGCATCCTTGACGCCTTGTTTTCAGTCCGGACCATTCGATGAAGACCGCCGGGACCGCATCCTGGAACGCAAGGAGTCATCCTGCCGCGTCCGGCTCTTTACATCACGCAAGCAGGCTTACGAAGAGAAGCCAACCAAATCCGTGCTGCTTGAGATCATCGGTGGCCGTGACGCCGTGATCCGCCTTGCTGTCACCAAGCCTGCGCCGCTTCAGTTCCAGCGCACTCTCGGTGAACTTGCCGAGAACAGCGAAGTCGAGTTCACGGGTCCGTTCACGGCCGAGTCCGTGCTGATTCACCGGCTTGTCACGCCTGAGCTCTACAACGCCCGCTTCCGCCACACCGACTACGGCCGCGCGGGGAGAGCTGACTACTACTACGTACGAGCCACGCAGGCTAATGGCCACCAGGCTTGGTCAAGCCCGTTTTGGGTGGAGGCCTGAGAGTGAAAGGACTGTCGCATCAAGCAGCGGCTTGAACCTGCCTGTTAGCCTGCATGTCTCACCGCGCGGCGAGGCGAAGTGCGTGAGAGGGCCGTCAGGACAAGCCGCGAGCCGGGCGGAGGAAAAAGGCGCGCACAGACGTATTAGACAAATCGCCTCCTTCACCCCTCGGGTCACGAAACACGGCCTCTCCGGTTCACCGGCCGTTAGACATTTCTACTGGAGCGAACTAGCCTGCATTTCTCACCACGTGGCGAGGCGAAGTGGGTGAGAGGGCCGTCAGGACTAGGCGCGAGCCGCTTGGCGCGCGCAGGCGTACTTGAACAGTACGTTGAGCACGGCAAGCAAGCGCAACGAAGTCCTGGCGGTCGTATCGCGTGCTTCGACCGTCGGGTGGTGAGACATGCAGGTCAGCGGGGTTGGACCTCGATGCCATCTTCGATGGCGTCATCGGGATGGGTGATCAGCGTGTCGCCTTCATTCAGGCCGGACAAAACTTCAGTGATCAAACCATTGCGCTGTCCCAGCTCGACGGGCTGCCGCCCCGCCATACCTTCTACAACAGCGAACACCGCCCAGCCCTCACCATGGCGAAAAAGCGTGCTGCTCGGAATCTGGAGAACGTCTTCTCCCTCCCACAGGATGAATCGAGCCTCGACTCGATAGCCGTCACCAAGACGCGCCCATTGCTCAGGCGGCGATGTGATATCGGCGATGACCAGCACTCTCTGCTCCTCTACACCCAGCGCCGAGATCTTCGTGAAGCCGACCGGCTCGACGATGCGGACGAGACCTTGCAAAGGATGCTCACCGCCCCAGCGCTCGAAGAGGACGCGGGTTCCGGGGCCGACCTTCACGGCATCGGCCGACAGAAGCTCGACCTCGACCTCGAGTCCACGTGGATTCGCGATTTCAAGGAGCGGCTCGCCGGCGTCGACGACGCCCTCGCTCTCGTGCACGATCTTCAAGATCCGGCCGCCGACAGGGGCGCGAACCGCCACGGTCTCGGCCGGCTTCTGAGCCTGCTGCGCGGCGGAATGACGCAGGGCGGTCTTTGCCGCATCGAGCTCATGGCGAGCCACTTCGACGGCGTATTCGGCGGATCGCTCTTGCGCCTGGCTGCGTTCGGCCGATGCCGAAATTTCGTCGAGGACATCGTCGGCTATCGTGCCCGCGGCATGCAGTTCTCGTGTTCGTTTGAGTTGCGTCTCCCAGCGGCGGGCCTCGGCGTCGGCGGCCTCCACTTCTTTCTGCGCGCGCTTGAGGGCGGCCGCCGCCGCCGCGACCCGAGCTTGTGCCTCAGCGCGGCTCCGGGGGTCGAGCACCGTGGATCGCAGCGGGTCGAGAAGAAGCAATGTTTCGCCTCGCCTGACGATGTCTCCCACGTCGGCGTTGAGCCGCCGCGCGAAACCGTCCACAGGAGCTGAAACCACAAAGCGATCGATCACACGGGTCTTCCCTTCCTCTTCCACGGATACTTGCAGCGGACCGCGCTTGACGACCGCTGTTTCAACGGGGATCGGCCGGGGCATGAAGCCCCAAACAATTGCGGCCACTACTCCGCCGGCAAACAGCAGCCAGAACAGAATGCGCCTGAATCTCATCGGTTTCTATTCATTCGTCTTCAAGACCGCCACGAGATCGAGCGCATCCAGCTTGCGCCGCACTGCCAAGGACGAAATCAGAGACGAGGTCAGCACGACTGTAGCGGCGAAGGAATATGTACTCGGCTGAATGACAAAGGGGAAGCGGAATAGGTCTGTCTCGAGCGCTGTCGCGATGTACCTGCAGAATACCCCACCGATCAAGTAGCCCATCGGAATCGCTGCGAAAGTGAGAACCGCAAGCTCTCCTAGAAGGATGAACGAGATCTCACCTCGCGTGAAACCCAAAACACGCAGGCTGGCCAGCTCGCGGCTGCGTTCCGAGAGCGCGATCCGCGCGCTGTTGTACACCACGCCGAAAGCAATCGTCCCCGCGAAGAGCGTGATGAAGAAAGCAAACGTCAACAACTGCTCGGCCATCGTTTCGTGGAAGTTCCGCAGCACCTTTTCACGGACGCTGACCGCAGCGACGCGGGGTGCTTCTTTGAGGGCCGAATAGATTGCTGGTTCAAGCAGCGAGTCGGAAGCGAGATATGCTCCCGATACCGCCCGCCCCTCACGCATCAATCGATTGAGGACATCGATATCCATGTACGCAGACAGGCCGATGAACTGCTGAACGAGCCCGGCGACGCTAACTTCACGAATGGGCCTCTGGCCTTCGAGGACTTCGACCGTGATCGTGTCCCCGGGCTTCACTTTCAGAAGGCCAGCCAGGAAATCAGTGAGCAGGATGCCGGCGGGCGGCATCTCGATCGCTTGTAGATCGACATCGAGCACGCGATTGAGATCACCTCCCGGTTGAACCCCCTGAATGACCGTGCGGTAGTCGTGGTGCTCTGACCGCAAACGAACCGGCACGGAGCGAAAGGCCTCACCGTGCACAACCCCGGGCAGGCTCTCCAGCTCGTGAAGAACGCGGTACGAGGTCGGTTCGACGAACGTGACGGTCATGTCGTCTCGTTGCAGGAGCCCGAACTGGATGCGCATCATCAGCATCACCATGTCGCTGAAGAAGAAACCTAACATCAGAATCGCACACGCCATGGCGATTCCCAGGGAGGCAAGCAGTGACTTGACAGGTTGCCGCTCGATGTTGCGAATGATCATGCGAGTCGGCTGGGCGAGCCATCTCCGCAGCCCGAACCGTTCCACGATGCTCACACTGTATTTGGCTGGCGGCTCGGGACGCATTGCCTCCGCTGGAGGCTGCAAAGCGGCTTGTCGAACCGAATAAATCGTCCCTGCGAGCGCCGCCGCGGCGCTGACGAGTGCAGCCGTAACCACGACGTACGGCTGAAGGATGTAGTCGAGATAGGGAAAGCGGTAGAAATCCATGTACATGGCGCTCATGCCCTGCCCGAAGCGTGCGCCGGCGAAGACGCCGCTCAGTACGCCGAAACCGACGATCGCAAGCACGAATTTCACGTAGTGCAAACCGATCGAAGCATTGCTGTAGCCGAACGCCTTGAGGGTCGCGACCTGTTCTCGCTCAGTGCGGACGAGACGTGTGACGACGACGTTCAACAGAAAGGCAGCCACGCCAAGAAAGATGACAGGGTAGATGGTGGCCATCTGTTCGAGTTGACGGAACTCTTCTGACAAATAGCGGTGAGAGACTTGATCTTTGCGGCCGTAGGCTCCCTGACCTCCGTAGCGCTCGATGATGCCGTCAATGCGGTCCAGCACTTCCTCCAACTGGGCGTCCGGTCTGAGAGCAAAAGCGATGTCGTTGAAGGCCTCTTCCATGTCATAGGCAGCCTCCAATGGAGTGCGAGCCATCCAGAGAATGCCGAAAGTCTGAAAATCGGGAATGATGGAGCCCGGCGCGATAGGAAAAACATATTCCGGCGACAACGCAATCCCGACGATCTTCAGCTCCTTGCGTCGGCCGTTGACGATTGCCGTGACTTGGTTTCCCGGTTCGAGTCCGTGCGCTTTGGCGAACGACTCGTGGACGATGACCTCATCGTCCCGGCCGGCTTCGATGAGCCGTCCTCTCCGCAGATAGAGCTGATTGAGGACCGGCTGGCCGTGGTCGGGGATCGAGACGAGCCGTCCGGTGATGGGGTCGTCGAATCCTTCCACTTCCAGGTTGGCGGGCGCCAGGACACGGGTCTGCGCGTGATCGACTCCCGGGATCTCTTCGAATCTCCCCCTTATGCTTTCAGGCGCCCGCTTCAATGAGGCGAAGGCTTCCGCGAAATGGTAATCGCCGTAGTAGGAAGCCCGCGTGCCGCGGAGTGAATCGAGCGTGCTCAGCGACATGACAAACACCGCGATACCACTCGTAATGACGAGTGCAATCGCCAGAGCCTGACCTTTCATCGCCCACAAGTCGCGGAGCAGCTTGCGATTGAGCATTCTCATCGAGTCACCAATGCAGTTCGCGCGCGGGTTTCTTCCGTTCGTTCGTATCGACCTGAGTAATGAAGCCGTTGCTGAGGTGGATCACACGGTCGGCCATGTCCGCGATGTCGGCGTTGTGCGTGATGACGGCGGTCGTCGTTCCCAGCTCGCGATTGGCGCGCTCCAACGTTTCCAGCACGACGATACCGGTTTGGGAATCGAGCGCTCCGGTGGGTTCGTCGCACAGCAGTACGGCCGGGTTCTTGGCGACCGCTCGGGCGATCGCGACGCGCTGCTGTTCCCCGCCCGAAAGCTGCGCAGGGAAATGATTCATGCGGTCCGTCAAGCCTACCACTGCCAGTGCGTCTTCCGGTTTCATCGGATCGCGCGAGATTTCGGTGACGGCAGCGACATTCTCAAACGCCGTGAGACTCGGAATCAAGTTGTAGAACTGAAAGACGAAACCGACGTAATAACGCCGATACTCCGTCAGCTCGCGGTCGGAAGCGCGCGTCAGATCCTTGTCGTGATAGCTGACTCGCCCGCTCGTGGCTGTATCGAGACCGCCCAGAATGTTCAGTAGCGTGGATTTTCCGCTGCCGGATGGCCCCAGCAAGACAACCATTTCACCGGAGTACAGCTCCAGGTCCACTCCGCGCAAGGCTTGGACCTTGATCTCGCCCATGTCGTACACCTTGGCGAGATCACGCGCTTTGAAAACGATGTCTCGTGCAGACTGCTTGACTTGGTCGTTCGAGGACGACATTGCCGACCGGGAGGCCGATGGCCGTCCCTTACTCTATGATCCCACTCGCTTGATGTTCGTAAAGGGACAAGATGCGGCCAACCTCCAACAGCCCGCGCCGCGGTTGCAACCGCAAACGCACCGGGGTCACTTCTTCATTCCCGGATAGAGCGACCGTACCGCCAAAACGCGAGCCTTCTTGTCGCCGAGCCGGGGGTCCGCATAGAAGCCGACAGTACAGTTCAGGCGGAAGAAGTAGGCATCTCCCGGCGTAGCATGGTGCCGGCCTTCAACCCCGCTCTTGCCCCCGCCGGCGACCATGTCCCCATAGCCGTCGAGAAGTAGATAAATCTCTTCTTCCTTGATGTGGTGATGCGGGTGGTTCGTTCCGCCCGCATCGAACTCCATCAGGAAAAGACTGGTCAGGACTTGGCCGGCCGCGATCAGATCCCGCTTGCTGTCTTTTCCTCCCATCAGCAGCAGATACTTCGTCGAAGCGGGGTGCCCCGGCAAGACTTGTTTCCTGGCCAGTGAGGCGTTGGAGATTTGCAGCTTGCCGGATAGGTCGGTCCCGGATGCTTCCGAAACGTGGTATCCCATAAGCACGGCACGGAGGGGATTAGCAGAGTTGTTCTTGAGGGCATGGTTGGAACCGGGAGCCAGGTACATGAAATCATCCGGCTTGACAGGAATAGTCTCATCACCGTATTGCAGAACTCCCTTGCCTTCGAGGATGAAGTAGATCTGCTCTTCCTTCGTGTACTGCACCGAGGCGCAGCTTCCGTTCGCATCAACCTTGATCACGCCATAGCGCGCAACTCCCTTCACCACCGACGTTTGATCGTCTCCGGCCCCGAAGAGTGGGCGATATCGGCACGTTGAAGTGGTGAGGTCTGACGCCATGGGCGCAACCTCCGGAACGCGGCGATAGAGGAAAGTGGGGTCTACGGGACGATCCACCGCGGCGGCCGTGCTGCACGCAAGGAAGGCTGCCACAAGTGCACTTTTCAAGAACTCCTGTTTAGACCTCAAGTTTCTCTCCCCCGGACGGTCATCGTAGCAGGGATTGAAGGACGGACCGGGAACCGTAGGTAGAGGATGCCTTCTTCGGGCATCGCAGTGACTGAAAGGTGCCGGCAGGTTCTACAAAACTTGGTTCGGGCCGCAGATCATCACCCGATTGACGACGGTGAAGAGGGAGAGTCCGGCTGTACTCGCTCGTTCCAAGGGATGGAGAGTCCAGGTGTTGATACCCGGCGCAGCAGGTCAGGGCTTCCATAATCGGCCCCTTTCCAGGGTCGCGGTCACACCATCGGCTCGGTTATATCTTTCCAATGGAACCGAGCATCGCGGGGCACGGTATTGCTGGACCATGACTTTCTGACATTCGTTTTTGACCACACGCGCTTGTTTGTGCCCGTCACGGGCCGGTGATATACTCAGAATGGATTAGGTTGGGGTCTTGTCGCGATGCCAAGCGATGTCTCAGGATGATGGCCTAACTCCGGGAGAACGTCGTGGTAGACCTATGGATTTGTCGAGGTGTACTCCTCATCGTCTTCTGCGTTCTCTCCTATCACGTTCGGCCTTTTGAACTCGAGCCGATTCCAGCTATCGCATTCGGATTGCTGATCGGAGCCGTGATCATTCTCGCTGAGGTTCGTCTTCGCCGCATCAGTTTGAAGCGGCTGATCGGCTCCGCGATCGGTTCGGTGATTGGCATCCTCGGCGCGTTCTTGATGAGCCGGGTCATGGCAGACGGACTGCGGACCGAAAACCTGGCATTCCTGCAGGTCAGTGTGCTTCTGGTGATGTGGTTCCTGGGATGGGTCGTCGGCGGCGCTAAGGGAGAGATGCTGAATCTTGGCGCGCTGGGAGGCTTGTTTGGTGGAGACCAGAGCAGCAAGAAGTCTTACAAGATTCTCGACACAAGCGTGATTATCGATGGGCGCATTGCAGATGTGGCTGAAACGGGATTCGCCGAAGGGGTGATCGTCGTGCCGCAGTTCGTGCTTTGGGAACTGCAGCTTGTGGCTGACTCGTCGGACCCACTCAAAAGGAATCGAGGGCGGCGGGGCTTGGAGATTCTTCAGCGTGTCCAGAAGATGTCAAATCTGGAGGTCAAGATTGTCGAAGCCGACTACCCAAAAATCAATGAGGTGGATCTCAAGCTCATCGAACTCGCCAAAGATCTCGGCGGGAAGATCGTGACCAACGATTTCAACCTCAACAAGCTGGCGCAATTGCAGGGTGTAGAGGTCCTCAACCTCAACGAGCTCGCGAACTCGCTCAAACCTGTCGTATTGCCCGGCGAGACGATGCGTGTGTTCATCCTCAAAGAGGGCAAGGAACATAACCAGGGTGTCGCTTACCTGGATGACGGCACGATGGTCGTCGTTGACAATGCTCGCCGTCAAATCTCGAAGACGGTCGAGATAGTGGTGACAAGCGTCTTGCAGACGACGGCCGGCAAGATGATTTTCGGACGCTACGACGAGAAATTCTCGCCCCATTCCGCTAGCACCGAGAACGAACGTCCTCTCCCGATCGGCAAGGGGAGTGCTTCCCCTCACAAGTTCGAGCAACCCGTGGGACGCTGACCCATGAAGGTAGCCGCGATTCTCCCGGCCGCGGGGCTGGGAACCCGGATGGGAAAGTATTCGGGGGCAGAATCGGCAGGGACGAGCCGAAAGCAGTTCATGCTGTTGGAGGGCGCACCGATTCTGATTCACACCACTCGCAAGTTCGTTGCGGCAAAGAGTGTCTCGGAGATCATCGTCGCGGTTCGCCGTGAAGATATTGTTCCTCTCGAGAGGCAACTCGCAGAAGAGCGTTATTCAAAGCCCGTTCGGCTCGTGGAAGGAGGCCGCAACCGCCAGGAGTCGGTTGGCAACGCACTGACTCAGGCGTCGGCGCAGACGGAGCTCGTCGCCGTGCACGACGCGGTGAGACCATTCGTGACCGTGGCTCAGATCGAGGAAACGATCCGGAAGGCCTCCGAGGTCGGGGCCGCCATCCTGGGCATTCCTCCGGTGGACACGATCAAGCTGGCCGACAAGGCTGTGATCCAGTCAACGCTGCCGCGGGAACGAACCGTACTGGCGCAGACGCCGCAAGTGTTTCGGGCGGCGTTGTTACGGGACGCCTTTGCTTGTGCTGCGCGGGACAGCTTTATTGGCACTGATGAGGCCAGTCTCGTGGAGTATCTGGGCGAATCGGTGCATGTCGTTCTCGGCAGTGATCGAAACATCAAGATCACGCGGCCTGGCGACATGGCGCTGGCAAGACTGTTCTATCAGGAAGAAGTCGGACATCTCTCCGAAGCCAGAACGGCATCTGGATGAGCTTGGACTTGCGGGTCGGCATCGGATACGACTCCCACCGGCTCGTGGACGGTCGCAGGTTGATTCTGGGTGGAGTAGAGATTCCGTTCGAGAAAGGGCTTTCCGGACACTCCGACGGGGATATTCTCTTTCACGCGTTGACCGATGCCTTGCTGGGAGCAATGGGTCTTGGTGACATCGGTCAGTATTTTCCACCCTCTGACCCGCAATGGAAGGACGCCGATAGTGCAATATTCCTTGAGCGCACACGGCGATTGCTCGAACACAACGGATACCGCATCGTCAATGTGGATACCGTGATCGGCTTGGAGCGCCCGAAAATCGCACCCTATTACAACGTTATTCGAAAAAGAATCGCCGACGTGTTGGGAATCGAGATGGAACGAGTGGGCCTTAAGGGGAAGACGGCCGAAGGCATGGGTCCGGTAGGCGAAGGTTTGTCGGCCGAAGCCCATGTCGTGGCTCTCGTCGAGCGGAGTTGAAGAACCGGCAATCTTACGAGAAAAACACGGACGAAGCCACGTCCAATACCGCCGCGTTTGATGGATCGCGGTTGCGAGCGGAGTCAAGGTAGGCGCGGAAGGCGCCGGCGACGAGCAGCCGGGCGTCCGGTCCGTAGCCGCGAAGCTCCGAATCAATCCAGCGATTCAGTTCTTCTCTGTCACATTCCCCTTCAGACAGTTTCTGCGCTCGGAATTCCAGTTGGGGAATGAATGTTGCTCCGAAGTGTCGCTTGCTGTCGAGCGGCACCAGATCTGAAATGTGGTAGCTGTAGTCAGGCATTTCGATGTCGATGATCTCCAGCATCACCTTCATGAAGGTGTCTGAAAACTGCTGCACTTCCTTGTCCACCTGTTGCCTCTTGCCCATGAACTGTTCGTCGGAAACGTCAGCGCCGAGGGGCTCCGTACCCATTTCGATATAGACCTTGTTCTTCGGCTCCGTGCCGGAGGGACGGATGCTCACCTTGAGGCTGCCCTCGAATTGGAAGGTGAGAAAGTTGCGAGCGCCGCGATCCGTTTCGGACTTGAAGTCCCCCCGCTTCGCCGTATCCCAATAATCGTTCACGGACTCGACCTTGAGCCCAGCCACCTGTTTCGGCGGATCTGTTCGCAGGCGTTGCTGGATCTCCTTCATGGCTGCTGTGCCGGCAGCACCTTGCATGACCGTGGAGCGGAGCATGTTACGAAAGTATCCGTAGCGCTTGTACGTGTCGATCAGGTACTCGTAAATCGTCCTCCCGGATTCCTTCAGCTCAGCCGCCATCTCAGAGAGGACGACTGCGGCGCCGGCGGCATCCTTATCGCGAATCTCGGGCGTGACCAGCAGACCGTGGCTTTCTTCGGCTGCGATGATGAAGTCCGACGGCCTTGCCTCTACGTTGCCGAAGCTCCCTTCTCTTTCGAGGTGATCAATGACATCACCCACATATTTGAAGCCAACAAGCAGGTCACCGATCACCGATGCGCCAAACGTTTTGGCGATGCGGGCCATCAACTCGGTCGTGACCTGCGTCTTCAGGACGAAGGGGCGGGAGGGCAGTTTGTTGACCCGCTGGAGGGATTCCAATCGATAACGAGTAAGAATCGCGGCAATCTCGTTGCCATTGAGAAAAACGTAGTCTCCCAGCCAGGGAACCGCACCTCCAATGCGGTCGGCATCGGGGTCGGTGGCCATGATCAGGTCAGCACTAACCTTCTTCGCCACTTCAATCGCCGATTCCAGCGACTCAGGTACTTCCGGATTGGGTGTGCGGAACTTGACGTTAGCGAAGTCTCCACGATACTCCTTCTGCGAGTCAACCGTGAAAAACTGTTTCCCTTCCGCGAAACCCATGGCCTTCAGGCAGGCTCCTACGGTGTTGCGTCCCGTGCCGTGCAGCGGCGTGTACACGATCTTTGCGCCGCCGGTTCCCGAACCGAGGCGCAATCCCAGGTTGAGGTCGACATAGGCCTTGCGGTCCTCAGATGTGATCGGTCGCACGAGTCCGGACCGCAGGGCGTCGTTGTAGGGCATGATATCGACCTCTTTGATGCCCTCTACGATCCTGACCATTTGCTCATCGTAGGGCGGTATCTCCTGTCCGCCGCGATCGTTGTAGAACTTACCGCCGTTGTCGTCGGGATGATTGTGGGATGCACTTACATTCAAGCCGCCATGGGCGTTGAAACGGCGAATCAGGAAAGACAACTCCGGTGTAGAGATGTAGCCGTTCTCTTCGTCCGGCAGAAGGTAGACTTCGACTCCACCAGCGCAGTACACCGCTGTCGAGAGGTGGGCGAAATCTTTCGAAGAAAGGCCCTTCAGCGGATTGCACTCACCGGAGGGATACACTTGCCGGAGATCGGCATATCGACGAACGTCATAGGCGACGACGACCTTGAGAGCAGCGCCTGTCCCAAATCGCTCGCGGAGATAAACCAAATGGCCCTGGACCGAAGTAGCAATCGTGAAGGGGTTGATACGATTGGGTCCGATTCCGACCGGACCGCGGCGGCCGCCTGTGCCGAACGGCATGACCCGATAGAAACTGTCGAGCAGGAGGTCGAACTTGCCGGCTTTGACGATCCATGCAAGCAGCGGTTCGTAATCGGCGCGCCCTGTCGGAACCAGGCCCTCGAACTTGTCGCGTCCCAGCCAATCCGCCAGGTTCGCTAAAGCGGTTGCCCGGGTTTCCTCGCTAACGTTGAGTGAGGCGAAGCCGTCGCGGGCACGATCCAATACTTCTTGTCGATTCAATCGGATGTCCTTCAAAAAATGGTCGATGGAGAAGAGCCGCCGCGCATTGCGGGACCCGCTTCGGGAAGCCCGATCTTATCGCCCCGCGATCGGTTCGACCGGCTCGCCGCTGGGAACCGGCGCGGGGCCTTGCCAGTACCCTGGGCGGGCACGCACCTTGGCCCTGTCGTAGAATACTTCCACATCGATACGGTGGAAGATGCCGCTCTCGTTGAGATTGTTCGG
This sequence comes from Bryobacterales bacterium, assembly GCA_965204095.1. GTDB lineage: Bacteria > Acidobacteriota > Terriglobia > Bryobacterales > UBA6623 > JAPPLB01. The sequence continues at coordinate 1,942,352 of OZ241991.1, forward strand.
CCGGTAGCTCAGAAGATACTGGCTGCGCAGATCTTCGCCGATGCCCATGATCGCTTTTTGAATGCCGTCCTCTGTCATCGGGGAATAGACTCTGCCGCCTGTTCCCACAGCGAGAAGCTCGAGGGGATTGTTGAAGAGCAGGTTCTTCACGCCGCGAACGAGATCAATCACGATGGGAATCACGTTAGGCGTTGCTCGAACCCGATGCTGCATCTGCGTCGTTGGCGTTTCGGCTGCTCCGGGAATGGATGCCCTGGCCTGCACACCCGGCGGGATGGAGGGAGGAATCGGCTTGTCGTCGCGCTTGAACCATCCTTTGATCGTCGAGAGCCTAACCGGGTAGATCATGATGTCTTGGATCTGCGCCGTGCGCATGGTCTCACCTAAGCCCACTTCGCTGGCAGTTTCCTGCGACTCCGAGATGACCACAATCACCTTGCGATGCGTACTCGGCCGTTTCACAAGCATTCGGATACCTTCATATACGGCATCGCTTAGCCGAACGGCGTCGCTGCCCAACGTGATGTCTTTGAGGGCTTTTTCAATCTTCTTCTCGTCGTTGGTGAAGTCCTGCATCAGGCGGACTCGCTGATCGAAAGCGATCAAGGCTGCTTGTCCGAACTCGCCCAATACCATGTCGGTGAAGAGGATGGCTGTCTTGGTGACCTCGGGCAGGATACCTTCGACCCGATCGCTCGATTGGACACAGATCACCATTGAGATCGGCAGGAACGCAACCTCGAAGCTGTCGATCACTTGGGGTTTTCGGTTGTCGTAGATCCGGAAATCGAACGCCTCCAAACCGTTGACATAGATGCCCTTGCGATCGGTGACCGTGACCGGCACCGTGACGACATTGACTTCTGAACCAAAAACCAGGTCGTCTCCTAGAGAAAGTACCGCGTCGTTTTCGACCTGCTGAGCATCGAGGGGCAACGTGCCGAAGGCGACGATGAGCGTCGCCATGAGGGCTGCACGCACAGTCACATTGGTGGGGCGACGGGAACGAGCGTGGGGTTTCATGACAATCGTCTTGTCGGCATCCCTTGTTCGCTATACGTTTCGCTCGACAAGCCGGTTTCGGCTCAAGCCGTCCTCTCGCTGATAGAGGCCGCTCTTGCCCCCTTCTTTCTCGAGGAGATAGATGTCGCCGATTTCGATCGATTTGTCGAGAGCTTTCGTCATGTCGTAGACGGTGAGCGCGGCGATCGAGACGGCAGTGAGAGCTTCCATTTCGACTCCGGTCGGCGCTGTTGTCGTCACGCTGGATTCGATCTCGGCGCCTCCGGGAACGAGTCGGATCTCAATGTCGGCGTGAGTGATCGGCAGAGGATGACAGAGGGGAATCAGATCGCTGGTGCGCTTCGCTGCGTTGATCCCGGCGATGCGCGCGACCTCCAACGGATCGCCCTTGGGATTGTCCGGGAGTTGCCGAGTCACGGCGGCAGGCATTTTCACGAAGGCGTGGGCGCGAGCGGTCCGGCGAGTGGACGTCTTGTCGCTGACATCCACCATGCGCGCCGCGCCGCGCTCGTCGTAGTGAGAGAGTTTGCTCACCTGGGCAGGATCGAGATCCACTCCCCGGCTTTCCAGAAATCACGGTCCGGCGTGGCCACCAGGAAGCAGTCCGCACGGGCCAAGGCGACCAAATCGCCCGACCCCTGCCATTGTACCGGATCGACCCTTACGTCACCGTAATCGCCGCTCAGAACGGCCGGCAGGAAGCGAGTCAAGACGGGTTTGTGCTTGAAATCGTCGAACAACCGGGCACTCGTGAACTTCAGCCGGGAATCCTTGCGGCCCGCGAGCAAATCGATCGCCAGACGCGCAAACAGCTCGAAGGTTACCATCGTCGAAATCGGATTCCCCGGCAGACCGAAAACGGGCTTGCCGCCGACTTTCGCAAACACAAGCGGCTTGCCGGGCTGAATGGCAACGCTGGTGATGTGGAACTCCGCTCCCAGATCACGCAGCGCGCTCTCGACGAAGTCATACTTGCCGACCGATACCCCGCCGGAGAGAAGCAGGAGGTCGGATCGTAGGCCATCCTCGATCAAGTTCCGTGTGCGATCGTGAACGTCGGGCGCAATGGGTAGGATTCGGGGCTCGCCCCCCGCCCGCAGCACCTGCGCCGCAAGCGAATAGGCGTTCGAGTTGCGGATCTGATAGGGTTCCGGCGTCGCCTCGATGGGGAGAACTTCATCGCCGGTGGAAAGAATGGCGACTTCGGGACGGCGATGGACTGTCACTCGATCACAGCCGACCGAGCCTAGTAATGCAATCTCCGGATACCCCAAGAGCGTACCCCCCTCCAGCACGACAGCGCCTTCACGGCTTTCGCTGCCCTGAAAGATAAGATTTTTGCCCCCGGGCACCCCGCGGTCCAACCTGACTTGCCGGCCGTCGCGCTGCGAGTACTCCTGCATGACCACGGCATCCGCTCCTTCCGGCCCCGGGGCGCCAGTCATGATCTGCACCGTCTGGCCGCGCTCGATGCGGAATTGTGATGCCTCGCCCGCTCGGGTCTCTCCGATGACTTCCAACACCACCGGCGGATCGACGACATCGGAGGCGATCACGGCGTAACCGTCTCTGGTCGAGCGATTGAACGGCGGATAGTCTCGATCGGCGACCGTGTCGTTGGCGAGTACGCGTCCCAGCGCCTGATCAAGCGTTGTAGTTTCGGCCGGCGGGAGAGCCGGCCCTTCCTCCATGCGCGCGGTGATCAAGGCTCGGGCTTCGTTAAAAGGAAGGAGAGGCATGCCCTCTATTATCGTGACAATGCGTCATTACCGTGTTGAAGGGCATGCCGGGAGTTCATGGAAACGATGCCAGGCGTTACAACCCTGGAAGAGTGGGGGAAGTTGGTGACGAAGATGCGCCGGCTTCGCAGGCCAGGCGGCCCTCCCGACTCGATCCAAAGCGTTTTCGGGATCAGACTTGACAGCGTTGACCGCCGCTGGGCCGTGCTTTACTGAGCGGGCGAATCCTGGTGGAGCAGTTTCTCCAGCCTGGAGCCGCGCACGAGTATCGTCTGATCTCTCTCGGGACCCGTTGAAACCGCCCCAAACTCTACTTCCACTTGATCGGACAGAAAACGCAGGTAGTCCTTCGCTCCCTGCGGAAGGGCGTCATGGTCGGTAAGGCCGCTGGTCGTACCTACCCAGCCGGGGCGCTCCTCGTAGATCGGCTCGACGGACTCCAGCACGTGCTGAAGGGCCGGCATGTCTCTGAGAACCTCGCCCTTGTAACGGTACGCCGTGCACACTGGGATCTTCTCCAGCCCGTCAAGAACGTCGAGCTTGGTAACAATAAGCGACGCGAAGCTGTTGATCGTATTCGAGTAGCGCAGCAGCGGGACATCGAACCATCCGCAGCGCCGGGGACGACCGGTCACCGAGCCGTATTCTCCGCCTTGGTCACGCAGGTGCCGTGCAGCGGAGCCATCCGCCTCTGTCTGGAACGGCCCGCCGCCTACGCGCGTGACGTAGGCCTTGACGATTCCGACAACCGCATCGATGTGAACCGGTGAAACGCCCAGCCCTGTGCAGACGCCGCCCGCAGTGGCGTTAGAAGACGTCACGAAAGGATACGTGCCATGGTCGATATCGAGCATCGTTCCTTGTGCGCCTTCAAAAAGCACTCTTTTCCCCTGACCTATCGCCCTCTGAAGGTAGCCTGCCGTATCACATACGAAGGGGCCGATGCGCTCGGCATAGGCGCGATACTCGTCGTAGATCGCGTCGAAGTCCCAAGCCTCTTCGATGCGAAGGGCCCTGGCCAGGAGGTCCTTCTCTCGAGCGTTTGCCCGGAAATGGTCCCGGAAATGGTCACCGTTCACAAGTTCCGCGACCCGAATGCCGCGGCGGCCGATCTTGTCTTCGTAACTGGGGCCAATGCCTCGCGATGTCGTACCGATTTTGATCTTCCCCGGCGTTTGCTCGGTCGCTTTTTCCATCATCCGGTGGTAAGGAAAGATCACGTGGGCGCGGTTGCTGATGAACAGGTTGCCTCTTACTTCGACGCCCGCTTGTTCAAGAGCGTCGATCTCTTGCAGCAGGGCGGCGGGATCGATGACAACGCCATTGCCGATAACAACCTTTTTGCCGGGCCGCAGAATCCCGCTCGGCACTAGTTTGAGAATGAACTTCCGGTCGCCGATGTGCACCGTATGGCCAGCGTTGTGCCCCCCTTGCGCACGTGCCACGACGTCAAAACGGTCGGCAATCAGGTCGACGATCTTGCCCTTGCCCTCGTCGCCCCACTGCGTCCCGAGAATCACCACATTCGCCATGGTTGTATTCTGAAGTCCCCGAAGGCGCCGAGGAAAGGTTAGCGATCCGGCTCAGCGGAATAGCGAGAAAAATCTGCTTCCGCTGGGGGAGAAGAACCGATGCAAATCCAATTCTAGCCGTTCATCCCGTAAGGTGTAAAATCCCCTGTCACGCAGTGCCCCGGAATGTCCCGCGCACGAGTAGATCGGTAGGTGTTCGATACCGATCAGAGCTCGAGGCTACATGGTGCAAGAATCTCCACCGGATGCGAAACCGTCGGGAGTGATCTCTCTTGGTCTGCTTCCGGACACTGCCGGCGGTACAATAACCCCGGCCGGAAGAGATGACAATATCTCCGGAAGTGTCCAGTAGGAACACTCGGTGAACTCTCTTCAAACCGCGGCAGCCGTGACCGCACTCTCTCTCGCCATCCATTGCGTTCCCGTCGACCGTCCTGCACCCGAAGAACTGATGGTGGCCATGCGGGACGGGGTAAAGCTGCGCACGAGCATCCGCCGGCCGGGGTTCGGCCGATACCCTGTCGTGCTCATCCGCGGCTACGACACCGACTTCTGGGGCGGCGTCTCCAGCCGCTTCCTCGATGCAGATTACGTCTTCGTCGGTCAAGCGACCCGTGGACACCTCGGCTCGGAAGGTTCCCAGGGCATGGACAACCGTTTCTTCGACGACGCGCGGGACGGCTACGACTGCATCGACTGGATCAGCCGGCAACCTTGGTGCAACGGCAAGGTCGCCATGTACGGCAGTTCCTACTATGGCGCGACCCAGTGGCTCACCGCACCCGAGGGGCATCCCAATCTGAAGGCAATTGTTCCTCAGAACATCAATCCCGATCCCTGGCAACGCATGTATCGCGACCACGGCGCCATCCAGTTAGCTCACACCGCCCGCCGCATTTATGACTATTCTGCGCAAGCCAGGCAACAGGTTGAGGAATTCGGATGGTGGAATTGGTATCGTCACTTGCCACTCATCACGCTCGACACCGTTGCGGGTACGCGCCCTAACAAGCTCTACACCGACTATGTCTCCCACTCGACGTATGACGGCTTTTGGAAGGCCATCGGTACCCGCCACAAGCTCGACAGGATCCGCATCCCCGTGTATCTGATGAGCGGCTGGTACGACAACTATCCCGGCGCGACGCTCGAGTATTTCGAGAAGCTGACCAAGCTCGGCGCGTCAGACGAGATCCGGGTCGTTATCAGTCCGACGACGCACTCGCGAAACCGTGTCGTGGGCGACCGAGACTTCGGGGAAAACCCAGAAAAAGACGAGATCGGACTGGCGATTCGCTGGCTGGATCATGTCGTCAAGGGGAACGACAACGGTATCCGCGACGAACCCAAGGTCCGCCTCTTCGTCATGGGAATCAACGAGTGGCGACTCGAAAACGAATGGCCTCTCGCCCGCACCCGGTTCACGAAATACTACTTCCATGCCAACGGCGAAAAGGACGGCACGCTCGGCACCGCTCCGCCGCAAGACGATTCGCCTACGCGCTACACCTACGATCCTGACGACCCGGTCCCTACGCTCGGCGGCAACCATTCCGCGCCGGAGATACCGGGTATCATCCGGGCCGGTCCCGTCGATCAGCGCCCCAACGAGAACCGTCAGGATGTCCTGGTCTTCACGAGTGCGCCGCTGGACCGGGATTTCGAAGTCACAGGCCCGGTCGCCGTAAAGCTTCACGCCGCATCTTCCGCGCGCGACACGGACTTCATTGCACGTCTCATCGACGTCTACCCGGACGGCCGCGCCTTCAACCTCACTGAAGGCATCCTCCGCGCCCGGTTCCGAGAGTCCATCTGGGAACCGCCAGTCCTGCTCGAGCCGGACAGACCCTTCGAGTACACGATCGATCTGCTTCCGACCGCCAATGTCTTTCGGAAGGGTCATCGCATCCGAGTGCATATCACGAGCAGCAACTTCCCCATGTGGGACCGCAATCCGAACACCGGCAACGAACAGGGAATGGACGCGGAACTCGAGATCGCCCAACAAACCATCTATCACGACATGACTCGTCCGTCGCACATCCTGTTGCCCGTGATTCCCGAATGATTTGTCTCCGAGTCGCTTGACCGTTTGCCGCCTCGTCCTATACTGAAACTTCGAATGCGTTTCAAGCGGCATCACCGGCATCATCACTACGCCCATGCAAGGCGTAGCGGCCGGCGGCTGCGCGGAAAACGTTAAACGCCCAACTTTTCCGAGACCCGAAGCCCGCCGGCATCGCGCCGAGCGGGTTTTTTGTTTATTGAAGAAAGGCGCAACATGGAAGTGAACTTTTCGAAAACGAACGGGCTGGTGCCGGCAGTGATTCAAGACGCGGCTGACAGCACGGTCCTGATGGTCGGTTTCATGAACCAGGAAGCCCTGGATCTGACGCGCGAAACCGGCCGAGTGACGTTCTACAGCCGATCGCGAGACAAGCTTTGGACGAAGGGCGAGACCTCGGGCCACTACCTGTTGGCGAAAGAAATCCTGGTCGATTGCGACGAAGATACGCTGGTCATCAAGGTCGAGGCGCTAGGTCCGGGCGTTTGCCATAATGGCTTTAGGAGTTGCTTCTATCGCCGTTGGGAAGGCGGTGAGTGGAAGCAGGTCGACCAGCCGGCTTACGATCCCGCCTCGGTTTACAAGTCGTAGTTTCTTCCGGGCATCCCATGCTGAAGATCATCGGGAGCACTGACGAGCCTGCTCTGGAGCGGTTGTTGAAGCGGCGTCAGACGCGTTGGGACCGCGCCGAGGCGACTGTGACACCGATTCTGGAGGCTGTCCGCAAGCGTGGCGACCGGGCTCTTCTGGAGTACGCCCGCAAGTTCGATCGGCTCGAAAGAGCGTCACTTCGCATCCCCGCTGCTGAGCTGACCTCTGCAGAAAGGGAACTTCCCAAAGACTTGCGGCGAGCCATCCAGACGGCCTCGCGTCAAATCCGGCGGTTTGCCGAACTACAGAAGCCGCGCAGTTGGACGAAGTCCATAGGCGGAGCGAAGCTTGGCCAGATCGTTCGTCCTTTGTCTTCCGTGGCCGCCTACGTTCCCGGCGGACGCTACCCTCTGCCCTCGACGCTGATGATGACGGTCATCCCGGCCCAGGTGGCGGATGTGCCCACCGTGTCCGTCGCGTCGCCTGGACCCTCGCCCGCGACGCTGGGAGCTGCCGGCTACCTTGGCGTGTCGAACTTCTTCCACATGGGCGGTGCGCAGGCCATCGCTGCATTCGCCTTCGGGACGGAATCCGTGCCTCGCGCCGAACGCATCGTCGGACCCGGTAACATCTACGTCGCGGCGGCGAAGAAGCTGCTCGCCGGGAGCGTCGGAATCGACTTTTTTGCGGGCCCAACGGAGATTCTTTTAATCGCCCCCAAGGAGGCCACAACCAAAGACGCCCGGGGCCTCGCCGCCGACATGCTTGCACAAGCCGAGCACGATGTAGACGCGAGCGCCTTGTTGCTTACGACTTCGAAGCGTCTTGCCCGATGGGTCGCGGCGGAGGTCTCTCGGCAACTCGAAACGCTGACTACGCGTGAAGTCGCATCCAAATCCATCGCACGTAACAGCGCCGTCATTGTGGTTTCGTCCTCCGACGAGGCGATGGAACTCGCAAATCGCTTCGCCCCGGAACATCTTTCCGTTCCCGACGCCTCATGGTTGGACCGTATCAAGAACGCTGGCAGCATCTTCGTCGGGAGCTGGAGTCCTGAGGCGGCCGGTGATTACGCATCCGGCCCGAATCACGTTCTGCCGACCGGAGGAGGCGCCACCCTGCGCGGCGGTCTGTCGGTGTTGGACTACGTAAAGATCATCTCCGTTCAGGAGTTGAACGAGAAGAGCCTGCGCGCCCTTGCACCGGCGATCACGACACTGGCGCGCGCCGAGGGTCTGGAAGCCCATGCTCGTTCGATTGAGGCGCGTCTCGATGGCTGACACAACCCTGACGGTACGGCCGCAACCACGCGAAGCCATCGTGCGGATGGCTCCCTACCACCCTCCCACAAGCGGACGGCGCGGTAAGTTGCGTCTCGACTTCAACGAAAACACTGTCGGCTGCTCGCCGCGTGTGGCGGCGTTGCTGAAGCGGATTGCCGAACCTGACTTTTTTGCAATCTACCCCGAATACACCGAAGCGTCTCCAAAAATCGCGGAGTGGCTGGGACTCGGCCCAGATCAACTGCTTCTCACGAACGGCACCGACGAGGCGATCCAATGCCTCATCAACACCTACGTCGATTCAGGCGGCGAGGTCCTCATCACGTGGCCGACGTATGCGATGTATCAGTTTTACGCTGAAATCGCCGGAGCGACTCCCCGGCGCGTGCCGTACCTGCTTCCGGACCTGACATTCCCTCTCGAGGAGCTTCTGGACAGTATCTCTGAACGCACGAGCGCGATCCTTCTCGCCAATCCGAACAACCCCACCGGAGGAGCGATCGGTATCACCGAAATCGAGCAGATCCTTGATCGAGCCGGAGAAGCGGTGGTGCTGATCGATGAAGCGTACTTCGAGTTCTACAATGTCACGGCGCTCGAGCTGCTCGAGACCCATCCGAACCTCTTCGTGAGCCGTACCTTCTCCAAGGTCTACGGCATGGCCGGATTCCGCTTAGGCTGTCTGCTGTCACAGGCTGAAAACGTCGCTGCCGTCGCCAAAGGGCAGTCACCCTACAGCGTGAATTCGTTGGCCGCAGCTTGCTCTCTGGAGGCGATTGACGACCGGGAGTACATCAACAACTACGTCACCGAGGCGCTCGCAGCGCGGCAAGTTCTCGCAGCCGGTCTCTCCGATCTCGGAATAAAGCACTTTCCCAGCGAAGCGAATTTTGTCCTGGCGCGGTTCGGGGATCGGTCGAAGGCTGTCTGCGACCGGTTGCGCGAGCGGGGCATCCTGATACGCGACCGCAGCCACGAGATTCCCGGAACAGCTCGGATCACAGCCGGAAGGCGCGACCAAGCTGAGAAACTGCTCGCAGGGCTGAAGCAGATCCTGACCGACGTCACAGGTTGAGCGCATCATGAAAAAAGCTTCCATCGTCAGGAATACCAAGGAAACGCAGATCCGAGGCCAACTGCGCATCGTGGGGAAAGGCAAGTACAACGTCTCGACGGGAATCCATTTCTTCGACCACATGCTCGAGTTGTTCGCTAAGCATGGTGGCTTTGATCTCGATCTAAAGGCTACCGGCGACCTCAACGTTGACCAGCACCACACCGTCGAAGACGTAGGGATCGTGCTCGGCCAATGCTTCTCAAAAGCTCTCGGAGATCGAGTCGGTATCAACCGTGCCGGCTACTTTGTGATGCCGATGGACGAGTCCCTCGCCGTCGTTGCGGTCGATCTCAGCGGGCGTCCGGCGCTGGTTTATCACGCTCCTACGAGCTTCCGTCTCGTCGGGGATCTGCAAGCCGAGCTTTTGCACGACTTCTTCGACGGTTTCGTAAACCACTGCGGCTGCAACCTGCACGCTCGCGTGCTGTACGGACGATCAAATCACCACAAGATCGAAGGACTGTTCAAATGTTTCGCGCGGGCCATGCGCTTTGCCTGCTCGACGGACGAACGGCTGAAAGACCAGCTCCCGAGCACCAAGGGATTGCTGGAGGTGAAAGCGTAGCTCCATGATCGCCATCTTTGACTACGGTGCCGGCAACCTTCGGTCCGTCGAGAATGCCCTCGACGCGATCGAAGCGAAGTATGAGATCGTCAATAACGCCGAAGGTCTGAGCCGGGCCGACAAGATCATTCTGCCTGGCGTCGGCCACTTCGGACAGTTGATTCGGTCGCTCGACTCGCTTGGTGTTCGCGAAGCCTTCAAGGAACGCATCTCCGCTAGCGTGCCTTTTCTCGGCATCTGCTTGGGATTGCACGCCCTCTTCGAGCGCAGCGAAGAAGCACCGGAACTCCACGGCCTTGGCGTCTATCCCGGTGAAGTCAAGCGGTTCCCCAAGGACGCTCGCGTGCCTCACATGGGTTGGAACGAACTGGTATCGCAGGGCAGTCCGAGGTTGCTCGCCAACCTCCCGCCCCGGCCTTACGTCTATTTCGCACACAGTTACTACGTGCCCGAAGACATAGGCAGTGACAAGTCAGCCGCCTTATGCGAATACGGCGTGCGCTACACGGCCGCCCTGGAAGCCGGAAACGTTTTCGGCGTGCAGTTCCACCCCGAAAAGTCCGGCTCGGTTGGCCAGCAGATTGTCCGTAACTTCCTGGCATGCTAGCGAAGCGCATCATTCCCTGCCTGGATGTCAAAGCAGGGCGTGTTGTCAAAGGCGTCAACTTCGTCGGGCTGCGCGACGCGGGCGATCCGGTCGAGTTGGCCAACATCTATAATCGCGACGGCGCGGACGAACTGGTCTTCCTTGACATCACTGCCTCCAGCGACCGCCGTGAAATCATGAAAGACGTCGTCGAGCGGACCGCCCGGCAAGTCTTCATTCCGCTCACGGTGGGTGGCGGCATCCGCTCTGTCTCAGACGCCCGGGACATTCTCGTTGTCGGCGCGGACAAGGTATCGGTCAACACCGCCGCTGTCGAGCGCCCCGAGTTGATCAGCGAACTCTCCGAGGAGTTCGGTGCGCAGGCGGTCGTTCTCGCCATAGACGCTCGCCGCAACGGTCCCAGCCACTGGAATGTCTACACCTATGGAGGCCGCAAAGACACGGGTATCGACGCCGTTGAGTGGGCCGCTCGCGGCGAAGGGCTCGGCGCCGGTGAAATACTGCTCACGTCGATGGACCGTGACGGCACTCAAGTCGGCTTTGACTGCGACCTTACCCGCGCCATCTCCCGGAACACGCACATCCCAGTCATTGCGAGCGGCGGGGGCGGCCGGCCCCAGGATTTCATTAAAGTACTCGACGATGGAGAGGCCGACGCCGCATTGGCTGCGTCGATCTTCCATTATGGGATGCACACCGTCATCGGTCTCAAGCAGACGCTCAAGGAACATGGCGTCCCAGTGCGTACGACGGGGTAGCCTGCATTTCTCACCACATGACGGCCGGAGCACGCGATACGACGGCCAGGACTTCGTTGCGCTTGCTTGCCGTGCTCAACGTACTGTCAAGTACGCCTGCGCGCGCCAAGCAACTCGCGCCTCGTCCTGACGGCCCTCTCACCCACTCCGCCTCGCCACGTGGTGAGAAATGCAGGCCAGATCGACCGTGCCGCACTGCAACTACTCTCTTGAAAGGGCAGTCCGCTGGTTCACGTTCGAAGAACTTGACTCCAGAAGCTGGAATATTCCGGAATCATTCCAATTCCACAGCCGGCAAGTGAAGAGGCGTCTCACAACACCATGATCATTCCCTGCATTGATCTGATGGGCGGCAAAGTTGTCCAATTGATCCAAGGACGCGAAAAGGCGCTGGAAGGCGAGTCGCCCGAAGTGATGCTCAAAAAGTTCGCGGCCTTCCCCGAGATTCAGGTGATTGATCTCGATGCGGCGATGGGCAGGGGGTCGAACAACGACATCGTTCTGAAGTTGGTATGCAGCGCTGTCGTGCGGGTGGGCGGCGGTGTCCGGTCGGTCGAGCGAGCCCGCGAACTCGTCGAAGCCGGCGCCTCCAAGGTGATCATCGGCACCTCCGCTTTTGATGCAAACGGCGTCCGACATGACTTCCTGAGGGAAGTCAGCCGGGAGATCGGGAAGGATCGGCTCCTATCCGCACTTGATTCAAAAGACGGGCATATCGTGGTCAAGGGCTGGCAAGAGGCCACTTCATGGCGGGCGGAAGAGGTCATTGACCAACTCGAATCCTACAGTGGGGGATTCCTCTGTACCTACGTAGACAAAGAGGGGATGCTGCAGGGGACCGACCTCGATTGGTATCGCCGTCTCCGCCTCGCGACGCGGCTGGAGCTGACCGCCGCCGGAGGCATTACCACCATCGAAGAGATCAAAGCGCTCGACGAACTCTCAATCCACACAGCACTGGGAATGGCGATCTACACCGGACGTCTGGATCTCGGCGAATTGACGGCCCTGCAAAATCAAAGCTCCCGTGGGTGCACGGGAGCCTGATATCATCCTTCGGCGTCGCGACCACTCCCTGTAACGAGTGTTCTAGTAGGAGTAAGAGCGGTCCCGGCGACGGCGCTCCTGCGGCTCTTCCGACAGTTCTTCTTGGCACGTCACACAATAAAGCGCCCACGGAACCGCCTGGAGTCGCTTGATAGAGATCGGATCGTTGCACTCGGGGCAAATCCCGTATCCACCGTCATCGACCCGGACCAGTGCCTCCTCGATCTCGCGAAGCAACATCACATCAATGTTGTTGCGGTTGAGAAAAATCCATTCCTCGTGGCTCTGCACGGGAAGATCCTCCAAGGCGGGAGGGTCTTCACCGCGGTCGAGAGCCTTAGCGGCTTTCGACGAGCCCAAGCTGGTTTGTATTTCCTCCGCTTTGGCTTCCAACACGGTACGAAACTGCTTGATCTGAGCCTTTGTCACTCCGTTCGTCGTTCCCTTAGTCATTTTTCACTCTCCCCGTTCTCAGTCAATCCGGTCCGACGGGCTTATCAGTCCATGGGCGGTTCGATTCAGGTCTTGTTAGACCCCACACGAACCCGTTGGGTTTCAGTTTCCTCCACACGAATGACCAAGTCGCTTGCGAGGCCGCACCCGCGGGAAACAACTGAACCTGCAACAGGGTCAGTCGTCGGATGACTACCGCCTGACTACGTCGACACCGGAAAACCTGATTCAAAAACCTACTGAAGCCGCGGGATCACCCGTCTGACCCGGCGACAGTGCGGGAATTTCCTCCGATTATACGTACGAGGCCACTCTTTGGCAAGGAAAAAATGCGCACCCGTTGCTACGCGGCCCCGCGGTCAGCAGCACTGACCGACTGCGACAACCACCTCCACCAATACCCAGCAAGATTCTATCACATGCTGTCAAGTATCTTGTGGCTCAGAATTGTAAAATACAGAATGATCCCGAAGGCGGGAATGTTTCCATCACAAGATGATCCTGAGAACACAGCGGTTGGTTCATCTAAACCCGGAGCGAAACGACCGATCCCAAGCAGCCCGGGAAGGCGAACACGCGGCCAGAAACGTCACAATGATGGGGGGCCGATATCCTTTCGATGAACGACCGGTTCCGCACGGATATTGAGCCGCCACCGGTCGCTCTGTCCTGAACCATCTGAATCCTAGCCTGCATTTCTCACCACCCGACGGCCGAAGCACGCGATAAAAAGCCGTGATTCGTGTTTCGTGTCTCGTGATTCGTGAAAACCATGGTTGGGGGCCTGGTTCACTCCAGAAGAAATGTCTGAGGGCCGGTGAACCTTAACCTGCATTTCTCACCACCCGACGGCCGAAGCACGCGATACGACCGCCAGGACTTCGTTGCGCTTGCTTGCCGTGCTCAACGTACTGTTCAAGCATGCCTGCGCGCGCCAAGCGGCGCGCGCCTCGCCCTGACGGTCCTCTCACGCACTTCGCCTCGCCAGGTGGTGAGAAATGCAGGTTAAAGGCCGTGTCTCGTGTCTGGTGAAAAGCATAAAGGCCGTGATTCTTGTCCGTGTTTCGTGATTCGTGAAAACCTTACCGGCCCCGTTGCCGGTGAGGACGGAGAGGGGACACTGGCTCAGGCGTAATATTTTTTGCTGAACAATGCCGAACAATCGTGAACAATGGTGAACAATCGTGAACAGGGAAGCAGCGGCTCGGGTCGCCCATGCCGCGCCATAGCCGCCCCATGCCGCGCCACAACGCGCAGGAAAGCAGCGACCGGGCGGCGTGCACGGCGGTCCAGGCGGCGGTTTCTGATCGTGCGTCCCTTGTGCATCCACGGCGAAAAAAGCCGTGTTTGGTGAAAAGCATAAAAGCCGTGTTTCGGGTCTCGTGTCTCGTGAAAACCTGAAAGGCCGCGGCTCGGGCGGCTCTTCTCTCCGCACCCGACTTGCCCCCGGCGGGCGCGGATGGGGTTTTTGTTCCCAACAACGGCGTCATCACTTTCAACCTAAACCGTCCCCCGACCGAAAAAAAGACTGAAGGGCTTCAGTACCAACAGGTACCAAACGAGCCACGGAAAAAGCCGTGTTTCGTGTCTCGTGTCTCGTGAAAACCGTTGGCCGCAGCTTGGGGTTGCTCTACGGGGAAACATCGGCGGGCCGGTTAACCTTTTTCATTGCTTACGTTTGCGCCACCGATCCGGCATCACGGGACCTGAGAAACGGCTCTTCTCTCCTGATGCCATGCATACCGGAGCGGAAAAAGCAAGACTGAAGGGCTTCAGTACCAACAGGCACCAAACGAGCCACGGAAAAGGCCGTGATTCAAAAAAAAGCCGTGATTCGTGTTTCGTGTTTCGTGAAAAACATTGGTGGCGGCCTCGTTCGCTGCATGAGAAATGTCTGACGGCCGTTGAACCTTAACCTGCATTTCTCACCACCCGACGGTCGAAGCACACGATACGACCGCCAGGACTTCGTTGCGCTTGCTTGCCGTGCTCAACGTACTGTTCAAGCATGCCTGCGCGCGCCAAGCGGCGCGCGCCTTTTTCCTCCGCCCGGCTTGCGCCTAGTCCTGACAGCCCTCTCACGCACTTCGCCTCGCCACGTGGTGAGAAATGCAGGCTAGAAGAAGGCGCCTTTCCATGGCGCACTGAGAAATGCAGGCTAGGAGCCTGTCCCACAGAAAATTTTGGCCCCAATCAGTTGTGGTCAGACTTGATCACAGGCACAAGATGTTGACAAAAAATTGGCGTTTTTCGTTCTGTGAGACAGGCTCCCAGGGACGCCTACTGGGCGTCATGACAGAGGTTGCACTCATTTGACGCTTTGCGGCGGTCGTGGCAGGCCATGCAAGCCATCATGTTGGTGGGCTTTTCCTGAAAGATGACTTCGCGCTCGGCGACAGGTCCATGACATTCCTGGCAGGAAATCTTGGCCTCCTTGTGATGCCATTCATGTGAAAAGTAGACGTAGTCGGGCACTTTGTAGACTTTGACCCAAGGGATTTCTTTGCCTTCCTCTTCAAAGCCGGAAAGTCTTTGGATATGTGGGCTGCCGGTCCTGACGGCTGCATGGCAGGCCATACAGGTAGAGGTGGACGGATAGCCCGCAAGGAAGCCGGGGTCTTCGATCTTGTGACAGTCGAGGCATTCCAAGCCAAGCCCGACATGGACTTTGTGGCTAAAGGGCAGCGGCTGTTCGGGCGGCGGGAGCGGTTCGAAAGGCTTGGGTTTGCCAACAGGAGCGCTGGTTTGGGCGGCCAGGAACGAGAGCGGAACGAGGACGGCGGCAACGAGGATGGCGCAGAGGTGCATTCGGTGGAGGCAGGCGCACTTCATCGCGCCACTACGTCTAGAGTAATGCGAAAACAACGAATCCGTCATCGCAGGGGGTGAGGTTCTTGCCGCTGCCGCCGGCGGCGCCCTGGGGAAATGACCGCGGCGAAGTCGGGAAGGCACAGAAGCGATGAGACCGATATAGGACTGTGCCTGCATCGGAGTAACACAGCGAAATTGGTTCGAACGGAAACGGATGCTTTGCAGAAAAAAATCAGAGTCCGCCTACAAGAGTTGACGATGACTTCCGGTCCACTTTTGTCGCTCGCGGCGGGTCACGCTTGCAGTGATGCTTCCAACGCCGCGAACGAAACCTTCAACACGGTCGCCCGGCCGGACCCGTGCTCCCTTCGGACAACCGGTGGAAAGAATGGCGCCGGCCTCGAACGTAATCACCTCGGTGTGCAGAGCGACGAGCGCGTCCGGCCGATGGGCCATGTTTCGAACGTAGTCACTCGAGAACTGACGCCCATTGTGGATCGTTACGACCTCCAGCGTGTTCACGTCGGGCACTTCATCCTTTGTGACGATTACGGGGCCGAAGCTGAAGAATGTGTCAAAGCTCTTCGATCGCTGCAGGTAGCGAGCGTTGCGTCGGAGCACGTCGAGCGCCGTCATATCGAGCGTCACGGTGTAGCCGAGCAGGACGTCCTCGAATGCCTCGATCGGCACCTCTCGGCAGTTTTTACCGAACACGAGACCCAACTCCCCCTCGGCATCGATGTCGTCAGAAAGATCGGCCGGAGGCAACTCGATCGCACCACCAGGTTCGAAGAGCGACGAGGTCGGCTTCATGAAGCTGCCCGGCTCCTCGGGCTGCGTTTCGTTCAAGTCCTCGGCGTGCGATTTGTAGTTCAGGCCGATGCACCAGATCTTCGGCGGTGATGGATACGGCAAGCGCAGCCGTACTTCACTCAGCCGCAACACAGACTCGACGCCTGCCGAAGCCTCGCGCAATTCCTCGATCACATCGGCTTCGATCAGCGAGAGAAGTTCGGTTGGCAGCCGCACCCCTGAACGGGCGTTGACTTCCTCCACCGGCAGCACCTTGTCACCTTGCAGGATCCCGGCCTGCAAGCGGTTTTCGTATTCGAATGTGCAGAGTTTCATCTTGGATCAGGAGCGGTCCCACAAACGGCTCGAGGGCATCACGCCGTGCCCGCTTCAGCCGCTCGAAAGTCCTCCAGTTTCAGCCGCAAACCGCCACGAAACTCGTCGCGCTCAATCGAGAAAGCCACATCGACTCTCGAACCGGCGCACAGTCCCTTCACCTGCTCGGCCATGCGCCACCCGATCGCAGACAGCACAGCATCCCTCGTCCGAAGCCGCATCTTGACGTGCTTCATCTTCAGGATTTGCGGCGCCTCCAGCAGAGCCGCCGGGCCGGCAGAGAACTTCGGTGTGGGGTTCCCCAGCCCATGCGGGGCAAGGCGGCTCAACTCTGCAAGGGTGTCTTCGTTGACGTCGCTGAAGGTGATCTCGGAGTCCAACGAAAGGATAGGAGTGAAGTCTTCGCTCTTGAGCGCCCCGCGAGCATGATCGTTCAGGCGACGCCGCAGTTCGGGAATGCGATCGATCGGCAGTGTGCATCCCGCCGCTTGCTTGTGGCCGCCGAATCGCGTGAACAAGTCCGCTGTCGACTCCAACCCCCCAAGCAGGTGATATCGCGGAATGCTGCGCCCCGAGCCCGTCGCGAGCCCCGTCGCCGTATCGCAGCTCAACACCAATGCCGGACGATAGTAGCGTTCCACAATCCGGTTCGCCACGATGCCGATCACTCCTGCGTGCCATCCATCGCCTGAAGCCACGATGAAAGGAGTGTCCTCGGGGCCCGGTAGATCTTCAAGCATCTCGATGATCTCGTTGAAGATCGAATCTTCGGTCCTCTGCCGCTGGCGGTTCAACTGATCGAGATGCCCGGCGATACGCGACACCTCGGCTTCGCTGCGAGCATCAAACAGATCGATGACAGTCCGAGCGTCATCGAGCCGTCCCGCGGCGTTGAGGCGCGGACCGATCCGAAAGCCCACGTCGCCCGCGCTGAGTCTCTTGTTGAGATCGAGGCCCGAGACGCCGATGAGCGCGCGCAGTCCCAGGTTGTTCGGATTCCTCAGACCTTCGAGTCCCAGCTTCGTGAAGACACGGTTTTCACCGATCAGCGGCACCATATCGGCCACCGTCGCGATGGCGACTATCTTGAGAAGCGAAGTCAGCACGCGATCAAGCTTCTCGGCAGGCCATCCCAGCTTGCTCAGCAGTGCCTGCGCCAACTTGAAAACGACGCCCGCGCCGCACAGGTTCTTGTCAGGGTAGGTGCACCCTGGCTGATTAGGGTTCAGCACCGCGAACGCGGGCGGCATGCACGCGGTGGGAAGGTGATGGTCCGTGATAATGACATCGACGCCGAGTTCGTTGGCGCATTGGATCACTTCTGTTTCTCGGATGCCGTTGTCTGCGGTGATGATGAGCCGAACGCCCATGCTCGCAGCGCGCTCGATGACCGCGGCGCGCATACCGTAGCCTTCGCGAATGCGGTGAGGCACATGAAATTCCGCCGAGCCGCCCGCCAGTTCGATCACCGCCCGCAGCAGGACAACCGACGTGGTGCCGTCGACGTCGTAGTCGCCGTAGACGAGGATTTTTTCCTGTCGCGCAATAGCCCTACGGATTCGGCTGACGGCCTCGCGCATGCCCCCCAAGCGATAGGGGTCGTGAAGTTGGGATAGTTCCGGTCGCAGGAAGCGCAATGCCTCGGCGGGGTCGGTGATGCCTCGTTGCGTCAGAAGCACGCTCGTCAACCCAGACACCTGCGCCTCTCTCCGGAGCCGCTCGGCTTCGGCCGAGTCATAACTCCGATAGATCCAACGCTTCATGTTTCCCGGAGTCTCGCAGGGGTTGTCCTGTAAGTGACTGTACCGATGACCGGGCTACTCCGTGCGTACCATTACCTGCCCGTCGTAGTCGAGATCCCTCGCAGCCGGAGTGACGATGGTCTTTCTGTTGATATAGATCTTTGTCTGCAGGACCTTCGCCCGCCGCACGTCGTCTTCGCTTACGAACGGCGCGATGTCCACTGCCGACGCGACCGGTTTCGGTACAGGACGGTTAGCGGGGTTGGATTGCCCCGCGTCCGGGACCGGACTCGGCGAGGCGGCTTCCTTCCCGTTCAGAAAGCGGTCGACGACCTCCACGGCGGGTCCCGTATTGACGCTCGCTGTCGCTGTCAGGGCGCCCGACGCGGCTGCGACACCCCGCTGCTGCAAGTACTGGTCTACCGCCGCCGCGACTTTCGGACGGTCCGTCGAAGCCACCTCGCTTGCAGCGGTTCTCCCGGCAAAGAAACTCTTGGCCTCATCGCTCTCGAATGCTTCCTCGACTTCCCGCACCTTGTAGGCAACGCGCTTGATGTTGATCAAATGCATGGGGCCTATGTTGTCGCCCGTGATGTTTCCCGCGATCGCGCCACATCCGAGCGTCATCGATGGCGGCACGTTCGTCGTGATGCCCGTCGAGCCTTGCGGCGCCGCCGTGTTCACGAGGATACGAAAGGCCGGCATCGCCAAGCCGAACTCACGAATCCGCTCGTCGTTCTTCGAATAGATCACGCAGGTGTGCCCGCGCCCGCCGAAGTTCACGATCGCTGCCGTCGCCTTCAGTGCGCTGGCGAAATTCTCCGCGAAGTGTACGCTCAAGACGGGCGAGAGTTTTTCGGCGGAAAGCGGATGCTCGCGGCCGACGCCCTTGAGTTCCACGACCAGCGCCCGGACATCCTCCCCGACTCTGAAGCCGGCCATCTCGGCAATGCGCTGAGGCGACTGTCCCACGCAGTCGGGGTTCACACGAAAGTCCTTGGTGATCAGCAATGCAGCCAATGCGGCTGTCTGCCGCTCATCGCAGACATGGGCGCCGTGTTTCTTCAGCGCCGACCAAACCGCTTCACGGTTCTTCTCCTCGGCGATGACACACTGTTCGCTGGAGCAGACCGTCCCGTAGTCAAACGACTTGCCGTCGATGACGGAGCCGATCGCTTCATCGATGTCGGCAGTGTCATCGAGCAGCACAGCCACATTGCCCGGACCAACGCCGAGGGCGGGCTTTCCGCTTGAATACGCCGCGTGAACAATCCCCGGACCGCCGGTGGAAAGGATGAGGCTCGTGCGACGGTGCTTGAGTAACTCGTTCGTTCCTTGGATCGTCGCTTTCGTCAGGCACTGGACGACGCCCTTGGGGGCGCCCGCGGCTTCAGCGGCTTCAGCGAGCAGCCTCGCGGATTCGCACGTACAGTTGACCGCCCGTGGATGCGGGCTCACGACGATGGCATTCTTACTCTTGAGCGCAATGAGAATCTTGAAGAAAGCCGTGGATGTCGGATTCGTCGTGGGCAGAATGGCCGCCACGACTCCCGCGGGCTCGGCGATTTCGAGAATCCCCTTGTCGGGGTCTTCGCCAATCACGCCAACGGTTTTCATCGGACGGATAGCCCGATGCAGGAGATCCGAGTTCAGCAGGTTCTTGATGGTCTTATCACGGACATTGCCGTAGCCGGTTTCTTCAACCGCGAGCTTGGCCAGCGACCCGGCGTTGGCGCGCGCAACGGCCGCCGCCTGATCGACAATGCGGTCGACCTCCTCCTGCGTGTGCTTACGGAACTGAAGAAAGGCTTCGTGCGCCGCCGCAACCTTAGTGCGGACTTCTTGAATCGACTGCAGATCCTTATCCGCCACCATCGCGGATCGTTATCCCTTGCCGCCTTGCGCGGCCCTGTTCTTCGGCACGATCTTGGTGTCGGCCTCTTCGTGAGGGTTGGGGATGACGTGAACACTGACCAATTCGCCCACCCGCCGGGCGGCCGCCGCACCCGCGTCCGTCGCCGCTTTGACCGCGCCGACATCGCCACGGCACGTCACGGTGACGAACCCGGCGCCGATGTACTCCTTGCCTTCGAGCACGACCTTCGCGGCCTTGACCATCGCGTCAGCGGCCTCGACAGCTCCCACAAGGCCCTTTGTCTCAATCATTCCCAGAGCTTCCACAGGTTGGCTCCCTGCCTCTCAGCGTAACCGTGAAAGTACCACAACCACTCGAATACCCACAAGCCGAAAAGATTGACGTCTCCCCGCCATGTGATTCAAGCGTGAATTCTCTCTTCGTCACCCAAGGTGCGATATGAGAACACACCTTTGAATCATCGATCACTCGCGGTATTCTTCCGATTGGAGCACGCCATTTCAAATAGCGGTGTCGCTCGTTATACGCGCGGCTGTTGGTATGCTTTGGCTTGGTATCAACTACGACAGGTGAAGAGAGGTGATGCCCATGAACTCGATGAAGGTTTCCAAACACGATCACGTGCTCGTCGTGGCATCTGCCCTGGCGCTGCATCTCGCTCTACCTTATCCAGCCTCCGCCAACGAAGATATCCGCCTCGAACCGCGCGTTCAGGCCATCCTGCAGATCAAAGCCGCGCCATACACAAAGCTGGCCAACGGTAGCGCCCTCACCGTCGAAGACAAGTTCGCGTACATCACGCCCGACAACGGCCAAACCTGGCTCGATCCCATTCCCCTGTTTCCGGACGGACCTGATCTCGAAGTCAGCAATGAGCGCGTGCTTACCCGTACCCGCGACGGGGCGATCATTCTGGCCTTCATGAATCTCAACTCGCGGGACTGGGGTTGGGACGACCAGAAGAACGCACCCGACCGCGAAGTACGACTCGACGTATGGACCATCCGCAGCCTGGACGAAGGCCGCACTTGGCAGGATGCGCAGCGCATTCAAGGCGGTTGGTGCGGCGCTGTGCGAGACATCATTCAGACCGCTTCCGGCCGCGTGGTTCTCACTGCGCAGGTCTTGACGGACAACCCGCCTCGCCACGTCACGCGAACCTATTCCTCCGACGACGACGGCAAGACCTGGAAGCCGAGCAACATCCTCGACCTCGGCGGACGCGGCCACCACGACGGCGCAATAGAAGCCACGATCGTCGAGCGCCGCGATCACAGGATCTGGATGCTGCTCCGTACGAATCTCGATTATTTCTGGGAAGCATTTTCAGACAACCAGGGTCGCTATTGGAGAGAAATGCGGCCCACCAGGATCGACGCCAGCAGCTCTCCGGCTTACCTGACACGGCTCCAAAGCGGCCGGCTCGTGATGACCTGGAACCGGCTTTATCTCGAAGGCAAGAACACCACCGTACGCCGCGGCGGTTCCCGCTCGGAAACGCTTGCCAGTTGGGAACGATCAGAACTCTCCATCGCTTTTTCCGACGACGATGGGCAGAACTGGACAGACTCGGTCGTGATCGCCCGCCACAAAGACAAGTCCAAACGAGTGTCCTATCCCTGGGTCTTCGAGCGTCGGCCCGGAGAGATGTGGATCACTACGATGCAAGGCGGCCTCAAGTGCCGGCTCTTTGAAAAGGACTTCGTGAAGTAGAGACCTACTTTCTCTTCCTTCGCTGAGGCGGTTGCGGCTCTTGCACAGGAGGAGGGCTCTGTTTGAAGTTGATCACGATGTAGGTGATCACTTCGACCGGCAATCCGTTCAGGTATGTAGGCCGGTAGCGCCACTGCAGGACCGCCGCCATAGCCGCTTCCACCAACAGAGGATGTCCCTCCAGCACTTTCAATCCCCGAATGGTTCCCTCTTTGGTGACGGTTGCCTCAAGGCGCACAGTGCCGCTGATGTCTTCCTCCACTGCCTCGATGGGATACACGGGGAGCACGCGGTTGACCAGCTTCGCTGATTGCACGTTGCCGCCGACTCGGATGGGGGCGGGCGGCGGGACGTTCTTTGTACCAGCGCGCGAAAGATCCAGGATTCCCCCGATCACCCCATCCGGGATTCCCGTTGAGATGCCTCTCAAGGTCGGTCCGGGGACTGCCGCGCCTCCATACACGATCGCGTTTCCCATGGGGACCTCACTTGGCGCCTGCGCAATTGCCTCGAACCGGCGCGGCAGCCTGGGGGTTGGTTTCAGAGAGCGTTGCTCCAGTGAGGGCGCCGGAGGTGGTGGAGCCACCAGCAGGATGGAGTTCGTCAAATCGTGCACCGGGATCTCGTAGGTGTAAATCAGCGGCAGCAGGAGTGCAGCGCCAATCAGGAACGATTGCCCAAGCAGAGAAACCAACAGCGTCCACGGCTTGACGCCGCTGCCCTCTCGATGCACAAAGGTTTGACCAAACACGGCAGGAACAACCGAAGGTTACTCCATGTAGTCGCTCCCTGGAGCTTCTTTGTTACGAAGAGGGCTGGGAAAATCGCTCGAGACGCCGGGGTGCACGGCCGCAAGGCTCGAGCTAGACGACCGATCCTTCCTGGATCTCCTCGGAATTCGTGCCCCGCTCGGTTTCTTTCGGAACGCGGTTCTGATCGGCTGCGTCCGCCGTATGTTCCTCTTCATCAAGCTGACGCGTTTCGCGCCAAGTGTGGGCGATGCGGTGCGCCACTGTGATGTTCGACAGTACGGCGATCACCCATAGGACAGGCGCCATGCGGTCAAAAAGCGCGCCGATGATGATCAGCACAATGCGCTCCGGCCTCTCGAGAAACCCCACCTTGCAACTCGGGATGCAATTCTCGGCTCGGGCGCGCGCGTAACTCGTGAGCGTCGAGCCCGTCATTACAACGGCTGTCAGAACGACATAGAAATAGCGGTTTACACTCGCGTAGTACACCAGCAACCCCATCAGCAGGATCAGATCGGAATATCGATCGAGCACCGAGTCAAGGAATCCACCGAAACGCGTCACCTTGTTGCTCTGGCGCGCGACGGGACCGTCTATCAAGTCGAATACTGCTCCGATCACCACCACGATGCCGGCCGAGAAGAATTCGCCGCGACCGAACAGCCAAGCGGCGATGCCGTTGATGCCAAGTCCCATGCAGGTCAGCAGATTGGGGTGGACTCGGGCCCCGATCAGCAGCTTGACGATCAGTCCCACGAGGTAACCTGCCGCGCTTCCGATTTTTTGGGTAACACCCATTGTGGTTTCCAGTTCAGACCGGCGCGGTCAGTGCATCAGCCATCCTGCTCGTGGATTGTCTTCAGCTTCAAAATCTCCATCTCCCGTACCCCGCCCGGAGTGCGGACCTCGGTCACGTCGCCCGGTTGCTTGCCCATCAGGGCGCGGCCAATCGGTGACGTCGTTGAGATTTTTCCATTCGGAGCATCGACGTCCTCCGACGTCACAAGGTAATATTGCGTTTCCTTGTCATTGTCAATGTCGTAAACCACAACCGTCGATCCGAGTCCGACCACACCCGGACGAATCTTGGTGAGATCGACCATCCTCATGTCCGCCAAGCGCTTTTTTTTCTTTGCCAGCAGAGCACCGACATAGTCCTGGCGCTCTTTCGCCGCGGCGTATTCGGCGTTCTCACTCAAGTCACCCAGTTCGCGCGCTCGCTGGATTTCTTTCGGTAGCTCGTTCTTCAACTCGTACTCGAGCTTCCTGATCTCGTCTTCGAGCTTCTGAATAAAGTCAAGGGCCATACTGTCTTTCACTCACGTTGGTTCACATGCGGCGGAACGAAAAATACCGGTTCCGCAGGCCGCGAACCGGTACCGATGAGCATTCAATGAGAAACTCCCCACCCCACTTTTCCAGGCACTCGCGGGCGCTTCCCTGTTATCCGGCTCCATTATAGGATACGCTCCTGGACATTCGGGTTGAGCGTTGGGTGCGCGGCACGGAAGCAGGCATGATGACGGGGGAACCTTTTCCAACCCAAGGATGATCCTGAAACAGCTTGGGAGGGCTGGTGCACTGCCGATCAGCTACAATAGCGCCAGTTACCGATTCGTGCCCACAGACGCCATGTTGACTCGTCGAGCCATACTCGCCGTGATCGCCGCGGCCGCCTACGCCCAGCCTTCCAACTATCCCATCCGCAAGCGCAAGAGGGTCGAGCGGCTGTTCAAGTCGCCCGACGGCAATCCCAACGGTCTGGAAGCAACCGCCGCGGGCCTGTGGTGCGGCGAGCAGGTAACGGACCGGGCGCATCTGCTCGATTGGGAAACGGGCAAGCCTCTCGCCTCCTACGAAACGCAGTCGTCGAACACGAGCGGCATTGCGGCCGGCGGCGGGTTTGTGTGGATGGCCGCGAACGGACCGGCGGGGGCGCGTCCTGCGCGGCCTCATGATGTGAAGAAGGGGGGCCGGATCGTCAAGCTGGAGATCGAGACGGGCCGCCATGTGAAAAACTATCGGACCCCCAACGGGGGAGGCGTGCACGGCGTGCTGTGGGCGCAGGATTCACTGTGGATCACGCAATTCGGTCCGAACAAGAACGTCACGCGGACCGACGCCGATCTGCGGGTTCAGCATTCCTTTCCGGTGCCGCTGGGGCGAGCCCACGGGCTGGGCTGGGACGGAGCGCATATCTGGTGCATGTTCTCGAACGATTTCCGGATCTTGAAGTTCGACATCGACAGCGGGCAGGTGCTGGAAGCGATTCAACTCAACCGCGATGATCCGGACCCGCACGGCATGACCTGGTGGCAGGGCAGCCTGTACTACTGCGACGCGGGCATTGCCCCGGGGCATCGACAGAATACCAGCCCCTACGCCGGCTACATCTGCAAGATCCATGCCTGACGGACGGACGATAAAGTTCTTGTAACATCAAGATGCGTGCGGGTCACCGCCCAGTCCCTCGGCGGCAAGGGGGAAAGCCGGTCCATGCCCGTTTCAGGAGCGTCACACTGACAGCCGGAGGTCGGAAAATCATGCGAGCGGTCTGCGTTTGTTTGGCCATGGTTCTGGGGGCGCCCCCGGGCCTGCTGCAAGCCGATGAGATTCCCGAAGGCTTCACGCAGATTTTCAATGGCGCCAATCTCGCCGGCTGGCACATCAGCATGACGAATCATCATGGCAACACCTCGGAATGGCGCGTCGACGAGCGGGTATTGACTGCCCGCCAGCGTCCCGCCGGCAATGGCGGCGTCCTGCTCACGGATGACCGCTACCAGGACTTCGAGGTTTATCTCGAGATCAAGCCTGACTTCGGATGCGACGGAGGCTTGTTCCTTCGCTCCAACGCCAACGGACAGGCTTATCAGGTGATGATCGACTATCGCGAGCGTGGAAGCATCGGCGGAATCTATGGGGAGCGGCTCAAAGGAGTCAAGATGACAGACTCTCAGGACTGGCGGACTGTCTGGCGCAACGACGATTGGAACGCACTGCTCGCGCGCATCGAGGGCGAAGCACCGCGCATAACCGTCTGGCTCAACGGCACGAAGATCACAGAATTTCAAGACACGGCGAACCATGCCGCTGGTGGCGCGCCCGACGGAATGATCGGTCTCCAAGTGCACGGTGGAAGCGGCTGGGTCGAGGGTGGGTTTCACCGCTTCCGCAATATCGCCGTAAAGCGGCTGAACTGAGTCAGAGGAGGCATGCCTCCGAAGCATCGCAAACCGAACAGGCTCCGCCGCCGGGTCGGCCGGTTGTTTGGTGACCTGCGCATCCGGCCGAAACTGATCGTCCTCCATAACCTTTTCTTCCTTGTCCTTACCTGTGCTGCGTACTTCTCACTGATACCTCTGATCGAAGAGCAGATCACGACGGCTCGCAAGCGTGAGACCACTCTGCTCCATGAGATGTTCGTGAAGCGCGGCAGCGTCCCGACGCAGCCGCGGATGGAAATCTATGAGCACGTTGAAGGGACGGCTGAGGAACTGGAAATCGCAGCCGATGTCCAGGAGTGGCTCGACCGACATCCGGGTGAAGTGCGGCAGGAACCGGGAACGCCGGATCGCTTGTACCGCAAAGACCCGGCGGCGGACACATATGCCCGGATGACGATCTCGTCGGAATTCTACGAAAACGCGATCTACCGCGCCAAGACCGTCCTGTTGACCGTGCTCGCGAGCCTCTATGTTCTCGCCGTTCTGCTCCTGGAAACAGTGATTATGCCGAGGTACGTCTACCGGCCGATCCGCGTCACGTTGGAGGCCGACTCAGCCGTGCTCGAAAACCAAAGAGCCCGAGAAATCATCGACCAGACGGAGATCCTCGGCGATGAAATCGGCGACATCATGCGTTCGCGTAACGCCACCGTGATGAACCTCCGGGAAAAGGAGGCGAGCCTCGAGCGCACCCTGGCAAGGCTCGAAGAGTTGGCGGCAGACCTACGCAAAAAGAACCGGATGCTTGAGGAAGCCAAGACGAGAATGGCTGCCCAGGACCGGCTCGCCAGCATCGGCCTTCTGAGCGCGAGCGTGGCCCACGAGTTGAACACGCCGCTCAGCGTGCTGGGTGGTTCTATCGAGAAGTTGCTCGAAACCGTTGATGATCCCACGGCCCGGCGGCGGCTGGTTCGCATGCAGCGCGTCGCCGCCAGGCTCCGCCAGATCAGCACCGGACTGTTGAATTTTTCCCGACCTTCGGACGAAGCGATGGAGGCGGTGGAGCTCGCGCCGGTCATCGAGGAGTCCTGGAACCTGGTAGCCATTGACGAAAGAGCTTCCCGAGTCACATTCGAAAGCGATGCGGATGGACGGCATGTCGTTAAGGGCAGCCGGGACCGGCTGATCCAACTTTTTGTAAATCTGCTGAAGAACGCCTTGTACGCAATCGACGGGAGCGGCGCCATTGTCGTGCGAGTGTGGCAGGAGGCACTGAACCATCGTTCAGAAATCGTAATCATGGTTGAGGATGACGGTGTGGGCATTCCGGAAGAAGTTCTGCCCAATATCTTCGACGCATTTGTAACCAGCCGGCTCGATGCGCGCGGGACCGGATTGGGGCTCACCGTCGCAGAAGGAATCGTCCACCAACACGCTGGCGGGATTCGCGCTGCGAACCGTCCTGAGGGTGGAGCCGTGATCGAAGTGCGGCTGCCCGGGATGCCGACAGGTACCGCGCGCATTGAGGACGCGGCATTGCGGCGTGCCCGAGCAGTGTAGACTGCTTACTCTCCATGAGAATCGCCACTCGCACGAGCACAAACCGGAACAAGCAAGCGAGCGTTGATATAGCCGTCCTTGACGACGATTCCGATTTCATCCAGTACATCGAGGACTTCCTTAACGATGAGGGCCTCTACACCGTTCGCACATTCACGCACCCGGACAAGCTTTTTTCGAGCTGCCGTGAACGAGCGCCCGAGATCATCCTTCTCGATATGAAGATGGGGCCTTTTCAGGGTCAGGAAGTACTTGAGAGACTACAGCAGAGCCACCCCGGCGTCTGTGTGATCATCGTCACCGGCTACCCGTCTCTCGAAGACATGCGGGCGACCTTCAAGCGTCAGGTTTTTGACTATCTGGCAAAGCCGTTTTCGCTCGGGCAGCTCCGCCAGACTCTCAAGAACGCCATCGCGGCCCGAGGCCTCGGGCGTACGCCTCAGGATCTGGTGCGGGACCGCCTTGGGCACCGGCTGAAGCTGTTGAGGACGGAGCGCAACTGGTCATTGAAGGACACCACAGCCCAGACGGGCATCAGCATCTCCCAGCTCAGCTCGATCGAACGCGGCGCACATATGCCGAGCATCGAGAGTCTGCTGGCACTGTGTGCGGCCTACGAAATGAAGCCCTCGGAGTTGCTGGCCGCGATCGATTTCTAGCCTGCGTTTCCCTCGTCTCGCGGCGAAGAAAAGTGAGCGAGAAAGGCGCCAGGTGGCGAGATCAGGAAGCCGGATGTTGCTGCCGTTCAGAACCAGCTCGACCGGCCGGTCTCAGGCTCGCTGCGATAGACCCCCGTCCACTGCTAGGAGTTGTCCGGTGACAAACTTCGAGCCGGTCAGAAAATGGACGACCGCCTCGGCGACCTCTTCCGCGCTGCCCGGACGCCGCATCGGCGTCACCGAGACGAGCCGCTGCACCTTGGGCGGTATCTCCGGGTCGAATTGGATCACGCCGGGCGCGACCGTATTCACTGAGATCTTCGGTGCCAGAGCTTTAGCCAGCGTACGCGTCATGTGGATCACGCCCGCCTTCGAGGCGCAGTAGGGAACATGCCGCGTCCACGGGCGGATGCCGCCGAGCGAGCTGATATTGACGATCCGCCCGCCGGTCCCTTTGAGCATCAGCTTGGCGGCCGATTGGCAGGAGAAGAACACGGCTTTCAAGTTGATGTCGTGAATCTCGTCCCAGTCGTCTTCAGTCAGCTCGAGAACGTCCATTTCCCGGTAGCGGGCCGCATTATTGACCAGGCAGTCGAGCTTGCCGTAAGTGTCTTCAATCTGGCCGTAAAGTCGCTGGAGTTCCGACACTTGCGTCAGATCGGCTTGAAAAATCTTCGCGCCGCACTCCTCGGCGGTCTGTCGCGCCTCGGTTTCAAAGTGGCGGTAGTGAACAGCAACCTGTGCGCCCTCCGAAGCCAGCCGCAAGGCTATCGCGCGCCCGATCCGCCGGGCAGCCCCGGTAACAAGTGCGACTTGGTTGTTCAGCGGCTGCGGCATGGGGAACGCCTGACACGGCATGCCGTGCCTCTATAAGAGTGGTTTGATGAAATCCAGGGCTTCCTTGGGCACCGTGTACTCCGAGTAAGCGCCGTTGCCCTGGTAACGCAGGTCTTTGATACCGATCTCGCTGGAGTAGTAGGCGTCGACCGACATCTTGCGAATCCAGTCGAAGAACCGGATGCCCGGGCCAAGCTCGCTGTCAACTTCCGATTCTCGTCCTGCTTCTTCTACGGCGACGATCGCATCGAGCATCTCGGTTTGCTGCTGCTCGGTCGCATCGATAAAGCTCGTGTCGTGATGCTGCCGCATCCATGAGTCGAACCAGCCCAGTCCGCCGCTGTAGATACGGCCGAGTTGCTCGTTCTCACTGCAGAGCACGTCGATGAACTGCGGCGCGCCGGCATCTGCGGCACTGCCTCCTCGCTCGTCGGCGGGAACGATCAGCTCCGCCAGCCGCGCCACGGTCCGGTATTCATGCGGGTTGAGGAACTTCGCTTGGTACACCCCGCTCGGCGACGCACTCCGAGCAGCGTGATGGACCTGCTGCGCCGAAGCCAAGTCGAGTGATCCTGCCCCAACGGCTGTCAGAGCCAGCGCGATCCGGCGCAGAGCGTCGCGCCGCGAAACATCATTGACCTGCAGCAGGGTTGAATCAGACATCGCCCTTTCTCATTGCCTCAGCCAGATAGTCCGCCGCGCGCCAGGAGAGAGCGTTGATCGTAAGTGTGGGATTCTTGTCTGGGTTGGTCACAAAACACGAGCCATCGGTCACGAACAAGTTCTTTATTTCGTGCGCCTGACAGTAAGGATTCAGAACCGACGAGCGCGGGTCCGTCCCCATGCGGGCCGTTCCGACCTCGTGGATGATGCTTCCGCCTATCGAGATCCCCGACTTTTCCCAGGCGTTCCCCACTCCGGTGACCCGCCCGCCGAGCGATTCGATAATGCCCTTGAAAGTTTCCTCCATGTGGCGCGCCTGCTTCCACTCGTAGTCGCTGAACTTGAAGTGGAAGCGAAGAACCGGAATACCCCAGTCATCGACGATGGCCGGGTCGATTTCACAGTAGGAGAAGCGATTCGGAATCATCTCGCCACGCCCGGCGAACCCGACACGCGCACCGTACTCCTGCCGCATCCATTCCTTGATCCTCTTGCCGTAGCCGGCCCGCCGCGCCGTGTTATGACCGGAATGAACACCGGGCATACGAAAGCCGCCGCCGAACTCGATGTGATAGCCGCGCGGAAAACCCAGCTTGGCATGATCGTTGTATCCCCACCAAGGCGCGTAGAGGTGCGAGCCCCCGAAGCCGTCGGTGTTGTAGACCGGCATGCCTTCGAGCGCTGGGACATAGCCGGAGACGCTCAAGCCCACGGTGTCCATCAGATTGCGTCCGACCATGCCCGAACCGTTGGCGAGGCCGTTGGGGAATAGCTTGGATTTGGAATTGAGCAGGATGCGGGCCGATTCGCATGTGCTCGCGGCTAGTACCACTGCTTTGCCAAGCACCCGCTTCACTTGGCGTGTATTGCGGTCAATGTACAGTACGCCCTCCGCCTTGCCGCTCGCATTGGTGAGAACCTCGCGGGCCATCGCATCGGTAAGCAGAGTGAGATTACCGGTCTTGAGCGCCGGGAAGACGTCGACCTGACTGGCGGAGTAAGCGGACGCCGTCAGGCAGCCGCGTCCGCATTGGCCGCAGTAGTGGCAGGCAGCGCGTCCGTTGATGGAGCGCGTGATGACCGCGCGGCGGTTGGCGATAAAGGGGATGCCGAGCTTCTTTCCGGTAGCCTGGACCAGGAGCTCGTGCGCTTTGGGCGGCGGCGGTTCGTGAAAGACACCGTCCGGTGCGGATGGGATGCCTTCGTGTGTCCCGGTGACGCCGATGAACTTCTCAGCTTTGTCGTAGTACGGCGCAAGGTCCGCATAGCCGATCGGCCAGTTCGGCCCGACGCCGTCACGGTCTCGTGCTTTGAGATCCCATTCCGACAAGCGGAACGACATGCGGCCGTAGTGATTGGTCCGCCCGCCAACGATGCGGGAACGGAACCAAACGAACTCGCTGCCATCTCCGACGGTGTAGGGTTCGTCAGGAAGCTCCCAGCCGCCGCTGGTCGTGCGCATGAAGCCGAAGGGCTTGCCCTTCCCGAAGTAGCCTGCTCCCCCGGGACCGGCTCCGCGGTGATCGTAATGGTACGGCCAGTCGTGCTCTTTGAAATCCTCCTCGGGAACGAGCTTGGGGCCGGCTTCGAGAAGCGCCACCTTGGCGCCCTTGCCGGCCATGACTCGGCTCATCGTGCCGCCGCCGGCCCCGGCGCCGACAACGACCACGTCGAACACATCAGACCTCGAAGACCCTTGAGTCATCGGTGTGTTCAGCATATCGCAGGAGGCATCGGCAAATGA
This sequence comes from Bryobacterales bacterium, assembly GCA_965204095.1. GTDB lineage: Bacteria > Acidobacteriota > Terriglobia > Bryobacterales > UBA6623 > JAPPLB01. The sequence continues at coordinate 1,973,784 of OZ241991.1, forward strand.
ATGAACGACTTCAATCAGCGTCGCCAGACAGTCGCGGCAAGCTGTTCCACAGACTCGTCTGATGTGAAATCCTCCGGGTCAAGCGGTGTTGACGCCGATCCGGATGTTTCCCGCTTGTATGATCCGCTCGGGGGCGGAGGAAAAACTAGCCTGTATTTCTCACCACGTGGCGAGGCGAAGTGCGTGAGAGGGCCGTCAGGACTAGGCGCAAGCTGGGCGGAGGAAAAAGGCGCGAGCCGCTTGGCTCGCACAACACGGCCTTGAAGAGGTTTTTCACGAATCACGAGACACGAAACACGGCCTTTTATCGTGTGCTTCGACCGTCGGGTGGTGAGAAATGCAGGCTAGCAGGCGGTCCGGAGTCCATCCGCCGCACTGCCGCTCTATCGTCAGCAACCGGGAACGCGAGACCCCGTGGTGTTCGAAACGGTCCGGCCTGGCTCAACCCGGACGGATCTTTCGGGCTTTGGGGTCGTGGAGCATTCGGCGGCCTCGGATGAGGCTTTCGTCGGACATGATGACGGCGACGGAGTGGTCATAGCCGGCCTGGATAGGGGCGTTGGGAGTCTTGCGCGTACGCAGACACTGGAGCCAGTCGAGCATATGCGGAGTACTTTCACCCTCAGGGATGAAGGCGTCGGGTAGGATGCGGTCGTCCTCTTGCGACTTCTCGCCGCTGATTAGGAAGGGCTTGGACCAGCGTGAGCCGTCCATGACACCGCGCGTGCCGAAGAACTTCAGATAGTTATTGTCGGGGATGCCGTACATGGTGCAGTAGCGCACCAGGAAACCCTGTTCCGGGTATTCGAGAACGGTCTCGACCGAGTCGGGCGCCGTGCGGTCGTCTTTCCAGCGGTAGGTTCCGCCCATGGTCATGACGCGCGCGGGAGCGGGCGCGCCGGTGATGTAGTGGACTAGGTCGATGAAGTGCACCATCAGATTGCTGTGAGGGCCGCGTGAGAATTCACGGTAGCCGAACCAGGCAGCGTACTGATCGGCGTCCCAGGGCCGGTATTTGCGGTGCATGAGGAATTCGCGCCAGTTCGTATCGGACTCGGCGATGGAGCGCTCGCCGTAGCGATGCCAGTAAGGCCGGTAGCTGTTGCGCGACTGCTCGATCTTGAACACCTTGCCAAGGCCGCCGGACTGCACGAAATCGCGGGCGCCCTTGGCGCTGGCATAGCTGCGCACCTGCGTTCCCATCTGGACGACGCAGCCGGATTTGTTGACGGCGTCGACGGCGCGGTTGAGTTCCTTCATGTCCATGGCGAGGGGCTTTTCGACATAGACGTCCTTGCCGGCCTCGACGGCGTCGATGAGTTGAGTGCAGTGCTGGTGGTCGGGCGTGCCGATCAGGACGGCGTCGATGTCGGGCGAGGCAAGCAGCTCGCGGTAGAGATCGACTTGTTTCGGCTTCGGTCCGCCGGCGGCGATGACTGCGGCCGCAGCTTTCTCGCGCTGTTGCCGCCAGATGTCGCAGACGGCGCGAACCTCGACGTTGGTCCCGCCGGCGAATTCGAGAACCCTGCGCAGCAGGTTTCTACGGCCGCAGCCGATCACGCCAATGCCGATGCGGTCATTGGCTCCGATAACGCGATTGGCTTTGAGACGGCCGGCGGCGGAAAGAGCCACGGACGTGGTGACGAAGGAGCGTCGGGTCATAATGACGCCATGGTAACACCGCAGCGCCACGGGCCGAGGTGTTCTACCCGTCCCGGCACGCCGCGTCTGAGTACCCGGGCATCCGCGACTTGGAGAAGGCCGCACAGCTTGCACACTTCCTCTCCGAAAACATGCGGCGGGCTCCTGGCCTGCATTTCTCACCACGCGGCGAGGCGAAGTGCCTGAGAGGGCCGTCAAGACTAGGCGCAAGCTGGGGGGAGGGAAAAGGCGCGCGCCGCTTGGCGCGCGCAGACGTACTTGAACAGTACGTTGAGCACGGCAAGCCAGCGCAACGAAGTCCTGGCGGTCGTATCGTGTGCTTCGGCCGTCGGGTGGTAAGAAATGCAGGCTAGCGACTCTCGATGCAACGCGGCTTTACAATGGGACGCGATGAGCGTAATGGTGATGCGTTGGATTAATGTTTGCGTGGTTCTGGCTATGTGTGCTTTTGCCCAAGAACAACGGCCTCGGGCGAGGGATCTGGGGATTGCCCCTGGTGTGATGTCCCCGGGGCCGCTGAATGCGATTACGGATGTGGCGGGGGTCAAGGTCGGACACCGTACTGTGGTACGGGGTGATAGCGTTCGGACCGGGGCGACGGCGATCTTGCCTCACGACCGCAACCTGTTCCAGGAGAAAGTCCGGGCCGCAACGTTTGTCTTCAATGCTTTTGGCAAGTTGATCGGCTCAACGCAGGTCGAAGAACTGGGTGTGATCGAGACGCCGATCATGCTCACGAACACCCTTGCTGTTTGGGAAGCGGCGGACGCTTTGAAGCACTATACGCTTCATCTGCCGGGCAACGAGGATGTTCGCTCGATAAACCCGGTTGTCGGAGAGACCAACGACGGCCGGCTCAATGATATTCGGGGCGAGCATCTCGAACGCGAGGATTTCCTGGCGGCGATTGAAACGGCCGAGAGCGGTCCGGTCGAGGAGGGATCGGTGGGAGCGGGCACCGGGACGCGCGCGTTCGGGTTCAAGGGCGGCATCGGGTCGAGTTCGCGGCTGTTGTCTGAGCGGCAGGGCGGCTATACCGTCGGCGTTCTGGTGCAATCGAATTTCGGCGGGCTGCTGACCGTCGATGGAGTCCCCGTAGGCGAAGAGTTGGCGGCGGAGCGCAGCCGCGCGAGGGCCGAATCCGAAAAAGACCTTGATTTGGCTGACGGTTCGATCATGATGATCGTCGCGACGGACGCACCTGCGGATGCGCGGCAACTCAAACGAATCGCGCGCAGGGCGAGTTTCGGGCTGGCCCGGACCGGTTCTTCGGGCGGGCATGGAAGCGGTGATTTCGTAATTGCGTTCTCCACAGAGCGAGACCCGTCAAAGTACCTGGAGGATGGACGGCTCGGGCCACTGTTTCAGGCGACGATTGAAGCGACCGAAGAAGCGATCCTGAATTCGATGCTGCGGGCGACGACGGTTGAGGGGCATCGCGGAAACAGAGCGGAAGCGATACCGATCGGGCGGTTGCGGGAAATCCTGGCAAAACATGGCCGCTGAGAGGGCGGAAGAGACGGTGCGGCAGGGGTTGCCCGGACCGTTCCGTTTCGAGGTGGTAGCTGAATGTTCCTACACTCGGGCGCGCGCCGGACTGCTGCACACGGCTCATGGGGCGGTCGAGACGCCGGTGTTCATGCCGGTCGGGACGCAGGCGACTGTCAAAGGTTTGACACAACGGATGTTGGCCGAGGAGTTGCAGGCGTCCCTGATCCTGGCGAATACCTACCACCTCTATCTTCGACCCGGCCACAAGGCAATCGAAGAACTGGGCGGCCTGCACCGGTTTATGGGGTGGCCGCGCGCCGTGCTCACTGACTCGGGCGGTTTCCAGGTTTTCAGTTTGGCGGGTCTGCGAAAGGTCACTGCAAGCGGGGTTGTCTTTCGGTCGCACCTGGATGGGTCGGAGCACCTGTTTACGCCGGAGTCGACCGTCGATGCCCAACGGTCGCTCGGTAGTGACATCATGATGGTGCTGGACGAATGCACCGAATACCCGGTGAGCCATGAGCGTGCGCGGGCGTCGATGGAAACGACGCTGCAGTGGGCGGAGCGCGCGTTTGAGCACTGGAAGAACAGCCACGACGAAAGCCGGGCTCTGTTTCCGATCGTTCAAGGGTCGATGTTCGAGCGTTTGCGGCGGGAGTGCGCCGAGCGGCTGGCCATGTTGAATGCGCCGGGATATGCGATCGGAGGGTTGTCGGTGGGCGAGCCGCGAGCGCTGAGCTACCAAATGGTCGAGGCTGCGGAGCCCTTGCTGCCAAGGGACCGCCCCCGCTATGTGATGGGAGTGGGGATGCTCCATGAGTTGGGGGAATACGTGGCGCGGGGCGTCGATATGATGGATTGCGTTCTGCCGACGCGGAATGCGCGTAACGGCTACCTGTTCACGAGCGCCGGGCCGGTGGTGATTAAGAACGCCGCCTGGGCCCGTGACTCTCGTCCGGTGGACGAGAAGTGCTCGTGTTACACCTGCCGGAACTTCTCTCGGGCATACTTGCGGCACCTGTTCCTGGCGCGAGAGATGCTGTTCGGCACATTGGCGACGTTACACAACGTATCTGTCTACCTTGACAGGATGAGGAGGATTCGCGAAGCTATATTGTTTGGGGATCTTCCCCACTATTTGGCCCTGATTCGCGCTATGGAAGAGAAGCGCTCCTAGCCCGAGTCTACGAGGCGTTCGTTTCGATTCCGATTTCCCTGTTGCAACGCTGAAGTGGAAGAGCTATGGCCGCTCTTGTCGGGCCTGCTGGGGATAAGTTTGGACATGCGTTCGTTGCTGGAAGTGACATTTTCGGCCGGGCCGAACCCGGCTCCGGCGTTGTTCCTGCTGCAAGCGAACCCGTTGTCGACCCCTTTCGTTCCCATCATCTTGATGGTGGTGATTTTTTACCTTGTACTGTTTCTGCCGATGCGTCGGCGGCAGAAGAAGACAGACGAGATGCTGCGAAACTTGCAGAACGGCGATCGCGTGGTGACGAATGGCGGCGTCATTGGTACGATCGTGTCACTGGGTGAGAAAGACAACACGGTCACGCTGCGTGTAAGGCCGGACAACGTCAAGATCCAGTTCTCACGGGGCGCTGTGACGGCGCTGCTATCGCAGAACGAGGAAAAGAAGTGAGACGCAATCAGGGCTAGCCGCTGAGCGGTATTTCGACCTTATGAAAGGCAGTCTGCGAAATCGGTTGTTGATCGCCCTGGCGGTGGCACTGACTGCTCTTTACGGCGTCATCGGGCTGCCTGCCTCCCTGCAGGATGTCTACGACCATCTGGAAGAGAAGGTCACCCTGGGCCTCGATCTGAAGGGCGGCGTCCATCTGATTCTTCAGGTGCAGGTACAGGAAGCGCTGCGTGCAGAGGCGGATCGTACGATCCGGCGGCTGCAGGACGAACTCGGCGACTTGCCTGTGCCGCTGACTCCGGATTCCATCACGCGAAACAACCCCGAAACGATCGAACAAGCTGACGACATCATGATCACGGTGGAAGGGGTGCCGGCCGAACGCGCTTCGGACTTCCGGAACACCGTCGAGCAATACTTCCCCAATTGGCTGCCCTCAAGCCGATCATCTGCCGTCTGGGAATTGCGCATGCGGCCTTCCTCACTGGCGCTTCTCAAGAACGACACGGTGACTCAGACGATCGCAACCGTCGAGAATCGCGTCAACAGCCTGGGGTTGACCGAACCGACCATCCAGCAGCACGGGCGGGCAGACGCGGAATACGAAGTCCTGGTGCAGTTGCCGGGGCTCAGCGATCCGGCCCGCGTGATGCAGATCCTGTCGATGACGGCGCAGCTCGAGATCCAGGAAGTGCTTGATGCGTCTCCGTATCCTGACGTCGATTCGGCGCGGGCGGCCCACAACGGCGTGATGCCGCCGAACAGCGAGTTGCGGTTGCACCAGAGGGCGGCCGTGGGCGGTGCGGAGAACGAATGGTACGTCTTGAACGCGGTGCCCGTGATTACCGGCTCGGACTTGCGGAATGCCGTTCCCGGGCGCAACCCTGAGGACCAGACCTGGGAAGCGAGGTTTGTTCTTTCACCCGAGGCGGGTAGCCGTTTCGGGGACTATACGGGGGCGAATGTCGGCAACCTCCTGGCGGTGGTTCTGGACGATCGTATCAAGAGCGTGGCGGAGATTCGGTCCCGGATCACAGACCAGGGCAGCATCAGTGGGTTGAGCGGTCAACAGGAGGCGCAGGACTTGGCTCTGGTGCTGCGGGCGGGTTCTTTGCCGGCTTCGGTCGAGTACCTCGAGGAGCGGACGGTTGGCGCTTCGCTGGGGGCGGATTCCATCCGGCAAGGCGTCAGGAGCGCGTTGCTGGGATTGGCGTTCGTCGTTTTCTCGATGCTGGTCTACTATCGCCGAGCCGGCATCAATGCCGTACTGGCCCTGATGCTGAACCTGCTCATTCTGTTGGCGATGCTGAGCTACTTCAGCTTTACGCTGACTCTGCCGGGCATAGCGGGAATCATCTTGACGATCGGCATGGCCGTGGACGCCAACGTTCTGATTTTTGAGCGCATTCGCGAAGAGTTGCGGGCTGGCAAGGGGGTCGTCGGCGCCCTGAATGCGGGATTCGCGAAGGCCTTCCTGACTTTGATTGACACCAACCTGACTACAATCATTGCCGCCGCATTCCTGTTCCTGTTCGGCCGCGGCCCGGTGCAGGGCTTCGCTGTGACCCTGGCGATCGGCTTGGTTGCAAATCTGTTCACGTCCGTGTTCGTATCAAGGCTGATCTTTGATTTTGCCTTGGCAGGCAAGAAGCAAGTCAAGGAGTTGAGTATCTGAACCTTTACCGGGAACTTTGCGGCGCTCGCCGGTGTCTAGGGATATCGGAATCCGTTCCACGCTGAATCATGCAGCTTCTGAAAGAGACGAACATCGACTTCATCGGTCGGCGGAAGTACTTCCTCGGACTTTCACTACTACTCATCGTGGCGGGCGGCGTGAGCCTTTTTCTCAAGGGCGGGCCAAAGTTCGGCATTGATTTCAAGGGCGGCACGCTCGTTTACGTGAAATTCAAGGATGAGCCTCGATTGGATGAAATCCGAGAGGCGCTGACCGGCGAGGGGCTCAATGTGGCTACTCTCCAGCCCTTCGAGGAGGGACCCGACAGCCACGAGTTGAAAATCGATCTCGATCTGACCGAAGAGGAGGCCCTCACATCCGGGCAGGACAAGATTGTGGCGACTCTGCGCCGGCTCTACGGAAGTGAGGAATCGAAACTGGATTTCAACAACGTCGGCTTGGAAACCCTGGCTGACCGAGTGGTCTCGAATCCCAAGATCGCCGAGTCTCCGTTGACGACCGAGGAGATCACGGAAGAGGTCCGAGCGCTATTGGCGTTTCGCGATGAGTCTCCGCAATCGGGCCTGGTAAGAGATTTTTCATTATTGACTTCCATTGAGGGGGTCAATCCTGATATCATATCGGCGCTTGAGGAGGAGACTTACCTCGGAGCGTTTGCGATCCGAGGGGGAGGGTACGTCGGACCGAAAATCGGTAAAGAGCTTCAGTGGCAGGCGATCAAGGCAACTCTGTTCGCTCTGGGCGGGATGCTGGTCTACATCGCATTTCGTTTTGAGTGGATTTACGGGGTTGCGGCGGTCGCGGCGGTCTTCCACGACGTTTTGATCACACTCGGGTTCTTCTCGCTTTTCAACCGGGAAATTGAGTTGACGGTCGTCGCGGCTTTTCTCACCCTGGTAGGTTATTCGATGAACGATACGATCGTGATCTTCGACCGTGTGAGAGAAAACCGCAAGTTGACGCGGCGTCAGCCGTTGGCGAGCTTGCTGAACCTGAGTGTGAACCAGACGCTGGCGCGTACGGTTTTGACGTCCGGGCTGACTCTCATCGCCGTCCTGTGTCTGTTCGTTTTCGGTGGCGAGGTGCTGAGAAGCTTTTCGTTCGCCTTGGTGGTCGGCGTGTTGATCGGGACTTACTCCTCAGTGTTCGTTGCCAGTCCGATCCTGTTATGGTGGCAGGGTAGGGCCGCCGCGGTTGGAGGGCAGTCGCGCCGAAAATAAGGTAAAGTCATTGCGTCCGAGCCTTGAAGGGAGCTAGCATAGATCGGGTCGAGCCGGACGTGCAGAGAAAGGTTTGGAAATCGACAGAAGAGAGGGCTTAAACCATGTTTGAACAAAGCATGCTTAATACGGGGAAGACAAAAACACCTTGGACGGTGGCGGTCTCGTTCATCATCCAGGCCCTTGCGCTCGGCGTGATGGTCCTCATCCCGCTGCTCAACTATTATGAACTCCCGGCGACGGAGTTGATGACGTTCCTGGTAGCGCCGCCTCCGCCGCCTCCGCCGCCTCCGCCGCCGACGGAGATGGTGGTCAAAAAGGTGATTCCGCGTGAATTCGACGCCGGCAAGTTGGTGCAACCAACCGCCATTCCCGATGAGATCGCGATCATCAAGGAAGAAGACATGCCCCCTCCGGCTGCGACCATCGCCGGTGTTGTCGGAGGTGTTCCGGGCGGTTCAGTCGGTGGCTCGCTCGGTGGTGTGATCGGTGGCATCGTTTCGAATCAACCGATCGTCGCCCCCCCGCCCCCGCCCCCGCCCGTGAAGAAAAAGAAAGCGACCCCGAAGCGCATTCGCGTGGGCGGAAGCGTTCAGAAAGCCCGCTTGGCGAAACGGGTCGCCCCGAGATATCCACCCCTCGCGCGGCAGGCGCGCATTCAGGGTGTCGTGAAGCTTTCTGCGATCATTGCCCGAAACGGATCGATCCAGAAACTGGAGGTAAACAGTGGCCATCCGCTGCTGGTTCCGGCCGCGCTGGAAGCGGTGAAACAGTGGCAATACAAGCCGACCTTACTGAATGGAGAGGCGGTGGAAGTTGTAACTCAGATTGACGTGATCTTCAAATTGACCGGGTGATCGGTGATCGCGTGATCCATAGCGAATAAGATTCCGATCGAAGCAACAGCGGAGCGTTCGCGCACATACGATTCAGAGGAGGAGAACTTTTTATGTTTGCTCAGTTGTCGGTTTGGAGCATGATGCTGCTCCAGCAACAAGAAGTCGGTTTCGATATGGTTTCCATGTGGAACCAGATGGGTTTTGCGGCGCGAGCGGTTGTCATCATCATGTTTGTGATGTCCGCTTGGTCGATCGGCGTGATGATCGATCGCTACTTGGCCTACAACTCGGCTCGGAAACAGTCGCGGCAATATGCGCCGGCTGTTGCGGGCGCTTTGCGCGAAGGCAAGTTGGACGAAGCTGTGAAAGTGTCCGAGCGGTATAAGAAGAGCCACTTGGCAAAGGTTGTGGTAGCGGGCCTGCAGGAATTCCAAGCACACGAAATGAGCTCGGAAATTCCGGGCGAGACGATTGAGTCGTCGAAGCGTGCTCTCGATCGTGCTCAAGCCATCACTCATGCCGAGTTGAATCGCGGCCTTAGCGGCTTGGCAACGATTGGTTCGACGGCGCCCTTTGTGGGGTTGTTCGGAACGGTAGTCGGAATTATCAACGCGTTCGAGGGCATTTCGTCCGAGAAGTCAACCGGTCTCGGCGCAGTCGCCGGCGGCATTTCCGAGGCTCTGGTAGCGACCGCGATCGGTTTGTTCGTGGCGATCCCGGCGGTGTGGATGTTCAACTACTTCAACACCAAAGTGGAAGCGTTCGATGTCGAGATGGACAACTCCAGCTCGGAACTGCTTGACTACTTCCTGAAGAAGACCCAAAAGGCTGCCGCCAGCTAAACCGGCACGAACCGAAGCGACGGCGGGCCTGCGTGCCCGCCGCCTTCAGTTGCCGACCATGGAGTTCGGTATGGAAGAAGAAAAGAAAAGTAAGTCGATGGGCGCCATTGTGGATATCAATGTGACGCCGATGGTAGACGTGATGCTCGTGTTGCTGATCATCTTCATGGTGATCACCCCGATGTTGAGCAAGGGCGTCAGCGTTGACCTGGTGCGCACGCGCAACCACATCGCGATGGACGAGGCGGATCAGGAAGACGCCATCCTGGTCGCCGTGACGCGCGAGGGAAGCGTGTTCCTGGGTCGTTCTCGTATTGAGGCAAACCTGCTGAAGAACGAGGTTGAGGACATCCTGACAACCCGCATCGACAAGACCGTGTACGTCAAGAGCGACGCACGGTCTCGTTACGAGCGGGTCGTCGAAGTCGTCAACATCCTTCGCTCCGCGGGCTGTGATCAAGTGGGCCTTCTGACGGAAAAGCTGGAAGAAACACGCAGCCGCGCGGCTCGGTAAACGGCGTATAAAAGCTCTACCAGACTAAAGGAGAAAAAACACCATGGCTATGGATGTAGGAGGAGGCAGCGGCGGTCCGATGGTCAACATCAACATGACCCCGCTGATCGACGTCTTGTTGGTCTTGTTGATCATCTTCATGGTGATTACGCCGCTGACCCCAAAGGGTTTGGAGGCGCTGGTCCCGCAGCCCAACCCCGACGCGCAGCAGCAGCAGCAGGAATCCAACACCCGAACGATTGTCGTTTCGATCAACGCGAACCGCGGCATCATGATCAATCGCGATCCCACCGCGAAGGACCTTTTGGGAGACCGGCTCCAGGACATCTTCAAGACTCGGGCCGAGCGAGTGATGTTCGTTCGCGGCGCGCCGGCTCTGGAATTCATTGAGATCGCCGAGGTCATTGACATTGCCAAGGGCGCAGGGGTCGACAAGATCGGGTTGCTGACCGAGGACCTCGAATCGGGCGGCTAGGAATCGCCCAGCCGGAGAGACGGAGCGGAAAACCATGAGACGGTTTCTACAAGTTCTTCTATTGCTTGCCCTGGTGGGAGGCGTTCTACTCACCACCGGGTGCATGGACAGGCTCAACTACCTCAGGGCGCGGAATGAATTGAACCATGGTGTGCGGGCGTTCAGTCAGTCCAACTATCAAGTCGCTGTTCAGCGCTTCGACCAGGCCATCGAATATGATCCGGAGCTGTTGGCGGCCCGATCCTATCGCGCGTCGTCGTTCATGATGCAATACATCCCGGGCGGCGAGTCCGAAGAAAACATGCAAATCGCCCGGCAGGCGCTGGATGGCTTCCAGGGGGTTCTCGATCGTGATGAGAAGAATGAAGTCGCCCTTGCCAGCATAGCGTCTCTGTACTTCAGCATGAGGGAGTTCGAGATGTCCAAAGAGACCTACCGGGCTCTGCTTGCTGTCAATCCGGAGAACAAGGAAGCGCACTACACGATCGGCGTCATCAACTGGTCGATCACGTTTCCGCGAGACATGCAGGTTCGGGCGGAGATCGGCATGCAGCTCGACGAGCCTGGTCCGATCAAGGATGAGGATGCCCGCCAGGAACTGGCCGAGCAGAACCTTCCGTTGATCGAAGAGGGACTGGATGCCCTCAATGCGGCCATCGAGATCGATCCTCAATACGACGATGCGATGGCCTACGTAAACCTGCTCTACCGCCGCTGGGCCGACATCGCGGAATCCTCAGAAGAGTACGAGAAGTACACGACGATGGCCGACGAGTGGGTCCAGAAGAGCCTGGAAACCAAAAAGATCAAGGCGGAAGCGGAGATCCAGGAGTTCCAGTAAAAAGCGACGGTTTTATAATGGTGCCCTGAGGAGCGTGCGCTTCTCGGGGCTTCTTGCATCTGTCATGGCGGATTGCCCGGCAGGTTCGCGATGTCAACGTCTCCCGTTGCCGCTGACCGACACCTGACCCACGACTCCCTCCTTCTACGCTTCGACGCGCTGGAGGCCAAGCTCCGCAAAGCCCGTCCACACGACGACCTCAGGCCGCTGCGGGAGGCCTTCGAGTACGCCTCCTGCCGTCACGAGTCCCAGACGCGCGCTTCCGGCGAACCCTATATTGCGCACCCCCTGGAAGTGGCCCACATCCTTGCCGACCGGCGATTGGACAGAGTGTGCCTGATCACCAGCCTGCTCCATGATGTCGTCGAGGATACCGCCGCCGGCTTGGAAGAAATTGAGCGCCGCTTCGGGCCGGAGGTCGCAGGGTGCGTGGACGGCGTCACCAAACTCAGCCTCCTCGATTACAACTCGACCCAAGCCCAGCAGGCTGAAAACTACCGCAAGATGCTGCTGGCGATGGTCCGCGACATTCGTGTGATCCTCGTTAAGCTCGCCGATCGTCTGCATAACATGCGGACCTTGGAGTATCTTTCCGAAGAAAAACAACGACGAATCTCCCGCGAAACGTGGGAGATCTATGCACCGATCGCCCTGCGTCTCGGGATGGGCCGAATATGGGACGAGCTACGAGACCTCGCCATCGCCTACCTCGAGCCCGAGGCCTATCGAGAGATTACTGCGTACATCGAGTCCCGGCGAGAGGCCGATGACAATTTCCTGCATCAAGTAAAGGAAATCATCTCCAAGCTGCTTGACGAAGCGGGAGTGCCCGCCACGGTCGAGGGAAGAATCAAGAGACCTTCTTCGGTTTACGAAAAAACCAGGCGTGGCGTGCCGCTGCCTCAGATGTACGACCTGTTGGCCCTTCGCGTGATCACTGACACCGAGAAAAATTGTTACGCGGCCCTGGGGCTCATCAACAACCGCTGGACACCGGTCACGGGTACGATCAATGACTACATTTCCCGCCCGCGGCCGAACCTCTACCAGTCGCTGCATACTTCTTTGATCACCGACAAGGGCCAGAAGTTCGAGGTCCAGATCCGTACCTGGGATATGCACAGGATGGCGGAGGAAGGAATCTGCTCCCACTGGAAATACAAAGAAGGACGAATCGGAGCCGACGCCGACGATCAGCGGATGGCTTGGCTGCGGCAGCTTGTCGAGTGGCAACAGGACATGCCCGATCCGACCGACTTCATGTCAACTCTGAAAGTCGACTTGTATCCGGAGGAGGTATACGTCTTCACCCCGAAGGGCAAGTTGCTGGTCTTGCCGCAGGGAGCCACACCCGTCGACTTTGCTTATCTCATCCATACGGAAGTAGGCCATACCTGCGTCGGCGCCAAGGTGAATGGAAGGATCGTGCCCCTCAAGTACAGCCTCTCGAACGGGGACAGCGTCGAGATCATCACGCAAGCCGGCCACCCTCCGAGCCGTGACTGGCTGAGCTTCGTCAGGACCTCGAGGGCGCGAAACAAGATCAAGCATTGGCTGAACACACACCGTCGTAAACGGGCCGAAGAGATTGGCTTCAAGCTTCTCGACAAAGAAGCGAAACGCATGCGCATCTCGTTGAAGAAGATTGATGACGCGATCTGGGAAAGGGTCTGTCGGGACTATGGTTTCTCCAAGCCGGCAGATCTGTACGCCGCGTTGGGTTATGGACGCTACTCGGCCAAACAGATTCTGTCGAAGTTCCTGCCGGAAGACGATCGGCAATCTGCTCACACGGCCCCGACCCAGCCCAAACCGGCGGTCTCCAGGCGTCCCGGCGCCTCGCCCGGCGAGTCACTGATCGTCAGCGGTATCGACGACATGCTCGTTTACCGCGCCGGTTGTTGCAATCCGATTCGAGGAGAGCCGATCGTCGGCTATGTTACACGCGGCAAGGGGGTTGCTGTCCACGCAACCAGTTGCACGAATGTCGAAAACCTGATGTACGATGCCGAGCGCCGGATCGATGTCCAGTGGGCGAATGCCGAAGCGGAAGAGCTGAACTACGAGGCGAAGCTGGAGATCCGGGTCGACGATCGCCCCGGACTGCTGAAAGAGATTACCTCCATCCTGTCGGACGAAGGCATCAACATTTCACAGCTTTCGAGTCGAGCGCCGACGCGCGGGGGGCCTGCGCTTATCGATACCACGATCTCCGTACGGGATCTGGCTCAGCTCACTCGCGTTATTGCGTCAATCCAACGCGTGCCGCACGTGAGTGCAGTCAGACGTAGCTGATGTGAAACAAATCCTGACCGAGCGGCGTTGACACCGGCTCGGATGTTTCCCGTTCGGATGATCAACGCTGGCGGTGGAAAAACCAGCCGATGGACGAAGTACGTTTCTTGCCGCGCGGCGGCTTTTGCATTTTAGCCTGCCTTTCTCACCACGCGGCGAGGTGAAGTGCGTGAGAGGGCCGTCAGGACTAGCCTGCATTTCTCACCACGTGGCGAGGCGAAGTGCGCGAGAGGGCCGTCAGGACGAGGCGCGAGCCGCTTGGCGCGCGCAGGCGTACTTGACAGTACGTTGAGCACGGCAAGCAAGCGCAACGAAGTCCTGGCGGTCGTATCGTGTGCTTCGACCGCCGGGTGGTGAGAAATGCAGGCTAGGCGCAAGCCGGGCGGAGGAAAAAGGCGCGCACAGGAGTATAGGTCTGATCGCCTCCTACGGGCCTCGGGTCACGAAGCACAAATCAGGCCTTAACGGTTCACTGGCCGTCAGACATTTCTACTGGAGCAAACTAGCCAATGGTTTTCACGAATCACGAGTCACGAAACACGGCCTTTTTTCGTGTGCTTCGACCGTCGGGTGGTGAGAAATGCAGGTTAGCCGGGTTCGCTCCACGTTCTCCCACTGCATATTCGCGAACGGCGGCATGAGTCCATGGATTTACATCCACGGCTGTTCGCTGGGTGAGTGAGGCAGGCGCCGTCAATCGACGTAGGCGATGCAGTCGATCTGGAGCAGTTGCCCTGGGCGCCGGAAACCGGTCGCGCCGAAGTAGTTTCGCGCGGGCTTCGGATCAGGGAAAAAGGTGTTGTAGGTCTCCGTCATCGGCCCCCAGTTGTTCACGGGGTCGACGAGCGAGACCTGCACCTTGAGCACGTTGGCCATCGAGGAACCGGCGCGCTCGAGCGATTCCTTCATGAGTGTCAGGCAATCGGCGGTTTGTTGCTGGACGTCACCGGGACCGTCCGGGCGCCGTCTGGGATACCAGCCGCCGATGCCGCCGAGGAACAGTAGGTGACCGGAGCGCAAAGGACCGCCGGTGCGCTCCTTCTTCGGTGTCCAGTCATCGGCGGCCTGTGCGGAAGAAGCTCCCGCAAGGCCGAGCGCCACGGCCATCATGGCTTCGCGGCGTGAGTTGGATTTCCCATCGGGCATGGCTAGATCTTCCTCCTCTGTACTGCTCGGTTGTAAAGGTCCTCACAAAATAGCACAGGAACGGAGAGCTCCGGCGCGTTGCTACAATCGGCGTCTGCCCGCGCTCCGAGCCGGCTTGGGTCCGCATGTTCCGAAAGATCCTGATCGCCAATCGTGGAGAAATTGCAGTCCGCGTGATCCGCACCTGCAGAGCGATGGGAATCACGGCGGTGGCGGTGTACTCTGACGCGGACCGCGCGTCACTGCACGTGCGGCTCGCCGACGAGGCCGTGCGGATCGGACCTTCTCCGGCCCACGAGAGCTACCTGAATATCGAACGGATTCTCAAGGCCGCGCGTGATGCCGGCGCCGATGCGATCCACCCGGGTTATGGGTTTCTCAGCGAGAACGCCGAGTTCGTCGAGGCCTGCGACCGGGCGGGGTTGACATTCATCGGGCCGACAGCGGCCTCGATGCGCCTGATGGGCTCGAAGACTCGCGCTCGGCAGGCCATGAAGGCTGCCGGAGTCCCCGTCGTACCGGGCACGACCGAACCGGCGGCGAGTTTCGAAGAAGCCCTGAAGGCGGCCGGCGCCATTGGCTTTCCCGTCATGCTCAAAGCCGCAGGTGGCGGTGGCGGCAAGGGCATGCGGTTGGTTTCCTCGGCGGCCGAGATGGCGCCGGAGTACGAGCAGGCTCGCGGCGAGGCTCAACAGGCTTTCGGAAACCCGGAAATATATATCGAAAAGGCGATTGTCAAACCGCGTCATATCGAAGTCCAGGTCCTGGCGGATGCATACGGCAACGTGATTCATCTGTGGGAAAGGGAATGCTCATTGCAACGGCGCCATCAAAAAGTCCTGGAGGAAGCGCCGGCTCCCCTCGTCGATGAGCACCCGTCATTGCGAGAGCGGATTACGAAGGCCGGCGTCGAGGCGGCCTCGGCAGCGGGTTATGTGAACGCCGGGACCGTGGAGTTTCTCGCTGACGCGGAAGGACGGTTCTACTTCCTCGAAATGAACACCCGTCTGCAGGTCGAGCACCCGGTGACGGAGATGATCACCCGGCTTGATCTGGTGCGTGAACAGATTCGCATTGCGGCGGGCGCGAAGCTTCCCCTTCGGCAAGAGGATGTCGGGTTGCACGGTCACGCCATCGAATGTCGCGTCTACGCGGAGGATCCGGACAATCAGTTCTTTCCCTCACCAGGCGAAATCACTTCGCTCACCGAACCGGGAGGGCCGGGAGTACGCGTCGATTCGGGATCGTACGAGGGCTGGTCGGTGCCCATGGAATACGACCCGCTCATCGCGAAGCTGGTCGTTTGGGACAAGGATAGGGATTCCGCGGTAGCGCGCCTGCGCACCGCTCTTCGGGAATACAATGTGACGGGAATCCGGACGACACTCGGCTTCTTCCGGGACATCATTGAAGATGAGGAATTCCGTGCGGGACGGATCGACACCGGTTTTATCGGCCGCTGGATGGAGCGTAGAGCGTTGCCGCGGTCGGACGAAGCAGCGCGGAGGATCGTTGTCGTCGGCGCCGGCGTACAATTTCTTCGGACCGCCGCTCGGAGCACGAGAAAGTCTGGTCCGCCCGCCAGTGCCTGGAAGAGTGCCGGCCGGGACGCGTTGCTGCGGTGAGCGGATGAGCCCCGCTGCCTGACCGCGATGAAGCTGCTTTCGACAATCGGCAACAGGCAAGTGACCTTGGAGTTGCAGCGCGATTCCTCGTCTTCGGTGAGCTTTCGAATCGACGATGAATCCGGCAAAGCCGACTTTCGGGAGATCGCGCCTCTCACTTACTCTGTCATCGAGGCCGGCCGCCATTACGATGTCCGCATCCACGAATGCGGCAACGGTATGTTTGACGTTGCCGTCAACGGAGAGGTGTATCCGGTTACCGTGACCGATCCGAGGCGCTGGACTCCGGCCGGGGGCGCATCGGACGCCTCCGGACCTCGGAAAGTAAAAGCGTCTATGCCCGGTAAGGTCGTCAAGTTGTTGGTTCAGGAAGGCGAAGAAGTCGACGCGGCGCAAGGACTCGTTATCGTGGAGGCGATGAAGATGCAGAATGCGATGAAGTCGCCGAAGGCCGGTAGGGTCGCCGTCATCGAAGTGTCGGAGGGCGGTTCGGTAGCCGCTGGCGAGACGCTTGTCGTCATCGAATGAAGGTTGGAACCAATGCCTGCTCGACCGGATTGTCCTTCATGCGGCGGAACCGGATGGAAGGAAGTGGACAAAGGGGGTGTGCCCGCGGTTGTCCGTTGCGGCTGTGCGGAAGCACAGCGTCAGGGGACCTTGCTGAAAAGGGCGGGCATCCCTGAACGATTCCAGCAGGCGAGCTTTGACAACTTCAGACTTCCCCGTGATAACCCGATCCAGAACCGTGCACTGGCGGAAGCGATGATCGAAGTCAAGGGCTATGCGCGGGAGTTTCCGCTGGCGCCAAAACCAGGATTGATGCTGCAGGGGACACCGGGCGTCGGCAAGACGCACCTCGCCTGCGCCGTGCTGAAGGGTCTCGTCGAACGGGGCTTCGAGGGGTTGTTCTTTGACTACCAGAACCTGCTGGACAGGATTCGCGCGGGGTACAACCCGGCGGCCGGCACGAGCGAGCGCGAAGCCTATCGGTCGGCGCTTGAGAGCGAGGTCCTGCTGCTCGACGACTTGGGCTCTCACCGTGTAAGCGATTGGGTGGTGGACGTGGTGACGAGCATTATCAACCACCGCTACAACGCCGGGAAAGCCCTCATCGTCACCACCAACCTTCCTGACGAGGACTTGGGAGACCGCAAGAGCGACAAGAACCCTGAGACCGGCCATTATCACATCAAGGACACTCTGGCCCAACGGATCGGCTCGCAGGCGCGTTCGCGGCTGTTCGAGATGTGCAAAGTCGTGCGGATCGAGGCCAGCGACTACCGCCTGAAGGACGTGCGTCGGTAGACATCTTCCGCCCGAGCACCCGCCGTATCAAGGCCAGTCATTTCAGGCTCCCTTCGAAGCCCCGCTCGATGGCGTTCAGCCCGGCGGTGACCTCCTCCGCACCGCTCATGTCGAACGCCGGCAGCTTCTCCCCGCGTTTACGCCCCAGGTCGGCGGCCACGTTCCCGGCCAGGGCGATCCGCACGCAGCGGCCCTTGGTGCGGACCGCTTCCTCGATCAGCCCGCTGAACAGGTTGCCCGTAATGGCGATGTCGCTCGTGCCTTCGAGCTCGATCCCTGAGGCATAGACTTTTTGCGGCCACTTGGCTTCGTAGTCTTCCTCACGGCGCGTGCCGGGGCCGTTGTGACTGTTTGAAAACGCGTTCCCGGTGATGCTGATGCGGCCGCTTTTCGGTCCGACGCGTACCGCCGGATTCGGCATGATCGTGAACGTGTTGGCCGACACCGAGCTGCCCCAGGCGTCGCGCAGGTCAACGCCGCCGCCCTGGTTGTGCGCAATCACGTTCGACCCGATGGTCACGCCGTATACATCACGATCGAGGACGATCGCCGTCCCCTGGCACTCTTCGATCATGTTGCCCGAAAGAACCGAGCCGTAGGTGTTCTCGATGACCACGCCGTGTCGGAGGTGGTCGTCGATATTGTTGGCGTTCATGCAGAGGTTGAAGCCGTCGATGCAGCGAAGCGCGTCCTGGTTCTCTTCGAACTGGTTGCCGTTGACGACGATGTCGTGTCCGCCCTCGAGATTGACCCCGGCCTTCGCGTTGTAGGTGAAGATCGAATCGTTGATGCGCGGGTCTTCGTAGCAGTCGATACAGTTGAGGCCGTGACCGCCGTTGCGGTCGATCGACAGGCCGTGGATGTAGATCTCGTTGATGCCCTCGGCATGGATGCCGTGACCGCTTTTGGGATTGCCGCTGATGCGGAAGTCGGCGAGTTGAACCCGCCACAGGAACGATTCGCGGCGATCTTCACGGCTCTGGGCGGACTCGCGCTTCGGGTGGCGGACGATCAGCGCCGGCTCGCCCGCTTCGTTTCGATTGCGGATGTGGGTCGCCGCGCCAGAGCCTTCCACGCGCGTCTCGGGCTTCGACAGGACAAGTGGCTCGGTGATGTCGTAGTTCCCTGGCGGAATACGCACCACGCCGCCTTCCTCGGGCAGCGCGTCGAATGCCGCTTGGAGATCGGGATGATCGGCCGCGTTGATCGTCGCGGGTGAGCCGGGCGCCTGAGCTCCGGCGGGATAGGGCTGGCCGAGCCAAAGCGCCCCTCCAAGTCCTGCGGCAAGGCACAACAAAACCACGATACGAGAGCTACTCATTACATCCTCCCTGAACGGTGAACTGCGATCACAAGGCGGGACTATCATACGGCTTGAAAGTCCGTGGTGAAACCCAGCGTAGCACCGGGAACGGCGCTGCGCCCGGCCGGCAAGGCGTGGCGAGGGAGAATATCGGACAGATTCGCCCGAGGAGCAACGCAGTTCAGTCGGGATGCATCGCCGCTTGAATGCAGAGCGGCTTTAGCCTGCATTTCTCACCACGCGGCGAGGAGAAGTGCGTGAGAGGGCCGCCAGGACGAGGCGCAAGCCGGGCGGAGGAAAAAGGCATGCGCAGGCATACTTGCCCAATCGCCTCCTTCACCCCTCGGGTCACGAAACACGGCCTCTCCAGTTCACCAGCCGTCAGACATTTCTTCTGGAGCGAACCAGTCCTCCGCCAATGGTTTTTCACGAATCACGAGACACGAAACACGAATCACGGCTTTTTTCGCGTGCTTCGGCCGTCGGGTGGTGAGAAATGCAGGTTGACAGTTCACCGCTGCTTGGCCGTCGCAACGATTCTGTATCATGAGCAATTCATGAGGGCGTTTTGCTGTTTCCTGCTGTTGGCCGTGCCGCTTGCGGCCCAGCACGGACGCTACGACAAGGAGTCGAACCATCCGGCCATCGGCGATCCCATGCAGATTGCGGCCGGTGAAAAACTCTACCAGCGGTCCTGCGCCGGCTGCCACGGTCCGGACGGCAGCGGTGGACGCGGTCCCAACCTCGTGGTGCGGCCGATGTGGCACCCGCTCAGTGACGAGAAGATCTTCTCGATGATCCGCGACGGTATTCCGGGCACGGTCATGCCGCCCACGAATCTGTCTGATGATGAGAGCTGGCAGCTCGTCGCTTTCATTCACGCCTTGATCGGGCCGGCCGCCGAAAATCCGCCGCCCGGCGACGCAAGCGCCGGTGAGAAGATCTTCTGGGGCAAGAAAGCCAATTGCTCGAGTTGCCATACGATCCGTGGCAAGGGCGGATACCTCGGCCCGGACTTGACCAACATCGGCGGCATGCGCCCCTTGGCCGTCATTCGGGAATCCGTCCTTGATCCCTCGGAGGAACTCTATCTGCTCGAGAAGGAAGCGGTGACGGTAAAGCTGAAGAACGGCGAGACCATCCACGGCGTCGCGCGCAACCGCAACAACTACTCACTGCAGATCATCGAGCGGGATGGGGGTCTCCATCTCCTCTCCATGCGCGACGTCGCCGAGCTTGAAATCCTCGAACGCTCCGCCATGCCCGGCGACTACGGCGAGAAGCTTTCGGCCGAAGAACTCGAAAACTTGTTCGCTTTCCTGGCCCGGCAGACTCTTCGCGGCGCAGTGGAGGAGAGCCACGAGCAGGGAAGCCCTCAAGTCGGCAGGCGGGACAACGGATCGCCGCGTCAACTTGACTCGAATGCGGACCTTGGCAGCGAAGAAAAAAACTAGCGAGGAAGTCCTCAGACCGGCAAGCAGGATAATGGACCGCCGCGTGGACTTGACTAGCCTGCATTTCTCACCACGTGGCGAGGCGAAGTGCGTGAGAGGGCCGTCAGGACGAGGCGCGCGCTGCTTGGCGCGCGCAGGCGTACTTGTACAGTACGTTGAGCACGGCAAACAAGCGCAACGAAGTCCTGGCGGTCGTATCGTGTGCTTCGACCGTCGGGTGGTGAGAAATGCAGGCTAGAACATGAACATTAGCGAGCAAAGAAAACTGATGCGTGTGCTGGCGTTGCTTCTCACAATCTGTGGCCTTGCGGCCGGACAGGTTCGTTACGAGGATATCCTGAACAGCCCCGGCAAGAACTGGCTGACTTACGCCGGAAGCTATAACGGTTGGCGGCACAGCCCGCTGGACCAGATCACGCCGGAGAATGCCGGCTCGATGGTCCCCAAGTGGGTCTATCGCGTTCCCAACTCGGTTCGTCTGCAGACTTCGCCTGTCGTTTACGACGGCGTCATGTACGTGACCGACACGAACGCCGTGTATGCTCTCGATGCGCGCAGCGGCCGGCTGATCTGGAGCTACGTCGACGGACGCGCCGAAGAGTCCGGACCCAATCGTGGACCGGCGATCCTCGGAAATCGCATCTACTTTACAACCAGCGACAACTATCTCACCGCTCTTGATCGGCGGTCGGGCGGCGTCCTCTTCAGCGAGAAATTCGCCCGTGTCGAGGATGGCGTCACTTCGACCTCCGCCCCTTTCGCCGTCAAGGACATGGTGATCGTCGGCAGCGCCGGCGGTGACTACGGTGTTCGTGGTTTTTTGGCCGCGATGTCGGCTGAAACGGGCGAAGAGATCTGGCGCACCTACACCGTCCCGGCTAGGGGCGAGCCCGGTTCGGAAACCTGGGGCGACCTCATCGAGTGGGGCGGCGCGGCCACTTGGCTCTCCGGCACTTTCGATCCCGAACTCGACACCCTCTATTGGACGACCGGCAACCCCTGGCCCGATTTCAACGCCTCCGTGAGGCCGGGCGACAACCTCTACAGTTGCTCGCTGCTGGCGCTCGATCCCGAAACCGGCAAGATCAAATGGTACTTCCAGTTCACGCCGCACGACACCCATGACTGGGACGCCCAGAGTTGGCCGATGCTGGTCGACCTGGAGTGGGAAGGCAAGCCGCGCAAGCTCGTCCTGCACGCCAACCGCAACGGGTTCTTTTACATCCTCGACCGTGAGACCGGTGAGTTTCTCCGGGCTACCAAGCTTACTGACAGCGTCGATTGGGCAACCGGCATCGACAGGAACGGCCGTCCCATCCTTGTTCCCGGCAAGGACCCGACGATCGAAGGCAACTGGGTTTGCCCCAGTGTGAAGGGCGCAACGAACTGGATGGGCCAAACCTTCCACCCCGATACCGGGCTGCTCTACGTCCTCACGCTGGAGCAGTGCGGCTGGTTCACTACGTCCGAGCAGGAGCCCCTCCCGATGAAGAACTTCCCCGGCGGCGGCGCCACCGAAGAGGGCGGTCAGGTCATCCTGCGGGCCGTCGACCCGAAGACCGGCGGGCGTGCTTGGGAATATCCCATGACCGGCTTCGGCCGCATGTGGACCGGCACGGTCTCGACGAAGACAGGGGTTCTGTTCTCCGGCGACGACGCCGGACAGTTGATCGCTCTCGAAGCCCGGACCGGCCGCCACCTGTGGAACTTCAACATGGGCGAGCTTTCGACCGCTTCGCCCGTCATCTACGAAGTCGACGGCAAGGAGCACATCGCCATCGCCTCCGCCACCGCTATCTTCGCTTTCGGTCTCTTCGAACCCGTCGAGCCGATGGACTTGCCCAACATCAAGACCCGGAAATAGAAACCGGCTTGGCCTCCCTGTTTTAGCCTGCATTTCTCACCACGCGGCGAGGCGAAGTGCGTGAGAGGGCCGTCAGGACAAGGCGCAAGCCGGGCGGAGGAAAAAGGCGCGAACCGCTTGGCGCGCGCAGGCGTACTTGCCCAATCGCCTCCTTCACCCCTCGGGTCACGAAACACGGCCTCTCCAGTTCACCGGCCGTCAGACATTTCTTCTGGAGCGAACCAGTCCTCAGCCAATGGTTTTTCACGAATCACGAGACACGAATCACGAATCACGGCCTTTTTTCGTGTGCTTCGACCGTCGGGTGGTGAGAAATGCAGGTTAGTGCACCGCTACGTCGCGGACCTTCGTCCGGCGTGAGCTTCCGGCCGGCCCTTCGACCCGCAGGGTGACGACGTACTCACCCGCCTGCCCATAGGTGTGCAGGGGATGCTGCTCGGCGGAGCTCGAGCCGTCGCCGAAGTCCCACTTCCACGATGTGACTTCTCCCTCGGACATGTCCTGAAACGCCACCAGGCGGCGCTGCATGTCGAGCACCCGGAAGGCCCAACTGGCATCGATCGGCTTGCGGAATCGCTCGTCCAAAGGCATGAGCCGAAAGGCGACCAGGTCGGATGCGTTGCCGTACATCGTCGTCTTGTGGGAAAGGTTCCAGAATCCCTCGTAGTCCTCCTTGTTCACGTCGTCGTAGTCGAGGATCGACCACGACATCCCGATGACCTCGTTTTCAACCAGTTTCGAGACGACGGCCCGGGCTGCCTCGGGCGGGGCGTAATCGAACGGTGTGATCCAGAACTCCAATATCAGCTTGCCGCTCTCGCCGGGCTCGAAATCGTAGGCGTATGCCGCATTCGCCCAAGGCAGCTCTTTGACCCACGGCTGGCTGCCCCACACGAACGCCCAGTCCTGCCCTTCGTGCGGCGTCATGATGTGATAGTTCTGCGCATGGAGGCCGTGAAACAGGAAGTGCGCCTTCATCTTGTCGAGCTTCTTGTAGGGGTGCTCGGTTTTGATGAAAGGTCCTCCTGACAAGTCGGCATCGACAACCAGCTCGAAAATGTCGTTGTACCGGCCGGCTCGGGCAAAATCCCAATAGTTGTCGAACGCCTCGTACAGGAAGTACAAGTGAGGCATTCCCTTCACCCAGCCGACCGTCACCTTCACATCCAGGCTTGACGGATCGATGTTCCTGCCGTGGCCTTTGACCGTGTCGGAGAGTTGATCCGTGCCGATCGTGAACGAGTCGGGTACGATCGCCCAGTCGTCGGTCTTGGCATCGATGCGCGGAATCTTGTCCGGCGGAAACTGGAAGACCTTGAACTCGACATCGGGGCGCTCCAGGGCCAACAGCCCCCCGGCATGGCCAAGGACGGCGAGTGTCAAAACGAAGAATGGTTTCATGCTCATGGATTCCTCCAGGAAGCGAGCAGTGTGCTTTCAGGATGTTGTGCAGTTGTGCAGGTCACTTCCGTGTGACTGCATGCTGCGAGGACGCGGCTTTACGGGATTGCACGCATGCGCAGGCTGCGAAACCAGACGGGGTCATCGTGGTCCTGCAGATGCAGATAGCGGCCGCGGTCCGTCACCTCCCCGCCCCGCTTCCGCAGCCGCTCGACCAAGTCTTGCAGTGAAGGGTCGGTGTAGTCGATGTCAACGACCTTCTCGCCGTTGAGCCAGTGCTCGATGCGCGTGCCCTGCCCAACGATGCGGCCTGTGTTCCACTCGCCGGGCGGCTTGGTGGTGTCCTTCGAAGGTGCGAACGCGTAATAGAGCGCCGCGGCGTTGGTGCGCGGGTCTCTGCCGTCGCCGTGCAGCTTGTTGTCGAGGACCTGGTATTCGTATTGGCCCGGACGGTAGTAGACGCCGCTGTTGCCGCCTGGTGAAATCTTCCATTCGAACCGCAATTCGAAATCATCGGGTACTTTCTCGACGGTGTAGTCGATGCCGCCGCCCGCGCCGGTTCGTTCGATGGCGCCGTCCTCCGCCTTCCAGTTGCCGCCCGGCGCCTCCCAGCCGCTGAGGTCCTGGCCGTTGAAGAGGAGCTTGAAGCCGGCGGCTTGCTCCTCGACCGTGAGCGAATTGGGCTCGCCGGCGGCAGGCTCCTGAGAAGCCTGCTCCCCTTCCGCTTCGCTCGGAAGCGTGTTGTCCGGCCCGCAAGCCGGACCTGCCAACAGGACAATGACCATAAGCAAAAGAAGCGAATGTTTCATGGGTTCTCCCGAGGTGCTGTGCTGGTTTTTATGCCTTTTGTGCAAGATCACTCCGCAGCTTTGCCGGGCGGTTCCGTCCCGGTAGGCTCTTCAGTCAGCACCAGCGCTATCGTGGCCCAGCTCGTGGCGCAGATCGAGATCCACTGGTCTTTCCCGTGAGGAAAGCCGCTCTCGAAGTACGGCTGAAACGGCCGGGCGCGCGACTTCACATGCCAGGAACCGTCCTCTCGCTGGGTGTCGAGCAGGTACTGCAGCCCGCGTTGATAGGCGCGGGTCGCGGGGGCCAGCCCGCCGCCCAGACGAAGCGCCGCCAGAACCTGCCCCGTCGCGTAGGCATCGCTTTCGAGAGTCGGAAACTGCGCCCAGCCCCCGTCCGCGCGTTGCCGCTTCAGTAGGTCTCTCATCGGTTCCACGGTCCTCGAGACCTGCGCGCCCGCCCAGCCCAGGCCCAGCAGCCGGAAGGCGGCCTCTTCGGTCGCGGCGGGCGATCCCGCCGTGGTGAACCAGTTCATGGCGCGCCTGACCCGCTCCTCGAATTCCTCGCGCCGTCCCTCCGGCGCATACTTGCGCAGGCTCCACACGCCCAGGGCGGTGGTGGTGTAGTCGCTGTACTGAACCGGCGGCCGGTCCGGCGCCGTGCTCCAGTAGCCGTCCGGCATCTGCCCCTCCGCCATGTGGATGGTCATCGCATCGGTGAGCGCATCGGCCGGCAGGTCCTGCGCGGCCATTCCCGCCAGGGTATACGCGATGGAGTGGTGGCCGGCGCCGTCGGTCATCGCCTGCAGCATCGTCTCGCGCCGGGCGAGCATCATCGTGGCGACCGTCTGGTTCAGTTCCCGCGCTTTCGTGTCATCCACCGCAAATCCCCGCTCACGGGCAAACCCGACGGCCATTGCCGGAAGCGATTGGTGATGGCACGACACGCAACCGGCCTTCTTGAAAAAAATCAGCGGGCTTTGCTGAATGAGAACCATGCTCTTGCCGACGGCGGCCCGCACTCGCTCGGCGCCGATCTCGGCGGCCCGCAACGAGCTCGGCATCGCGGCGCACGACAAGACACCCGTCAGCAACAGCCGGCTCAACGACTTCATTTCTTTCCCTTCTCCGCCTCCAGAAGTAGCCGGACGATCTCAGTGTTACCACGCTTGCGGGCCAGACGCAAAGCGGTCTCGCCGTCCAGGCCCTTGGGTGTGATGTCGGCGCCGGCCGCCAGCAGGGCCTTGACGGTTACGGCATCGACGTAATCCGAGCAGGCGGCCTGCATCAGCGCCGTATAGCCCATGGCGTTGCGCGCCTCGATGTCGGCGCCTTGATCGATGAGCGCTCGCACGATGCCGGGCACGCCCCGCGCAGCCGCCATGGTCAATGCGCTGTCCTTGCTGTTCGAGCTGACGCTTTCCCCGGCTTGCAGGTTCACGTCGGCCCCATGGTCCAGCAGGAACCGGACGGCATCCTGCTTGCGCGACCGCACCGCGGCCATCAGCGCGGTGCGGCCATTCTTGCGCCTCTCGTTGACCTCGGCTCCCGCCCCGATCAGGACCCGTATCGAGTCGAGGTCGCCCGCCCGCGCCGCTTCCATCAGCGGAGTCACGCCGCGCACGTCCTTGACACGGGGGGCGGCGCCCGCCGCAAGCAGGTCCCCGACGGCATCCCCCGCTCCGGGACGCCGGGCGGCAATCAGCAATGCGGTGCGGCCCAGTTGAGAGCGCTGGTCCACCTGCGTACCGGCCCCCACCAGCAACCGCATCTTGTCACGATCGGCCGTCGCCCGCATGAGCGGCGTGGCCCCTGCATGATTGGCCTGGTCGGGGTCGGCGCCGTGCTTCAGGAGACTTTCCAGGACCTCGGGGCCGGCATGGAGCGCGGCGTGCATCAGCGGCGTCTCTCCGAACGGGTCCGTAGCATTGACATCGATACCGGACTCGAGCAGGCGGCTGACCTCGGTCAGGTCGTTTCGCCGGATGGCCGCGAACAGCTTTTCCAGGGTTTCGCTCAGCCTGCTGCTCTCGCCGGCAGTGGGCTCCTCGGCCGGCGCATCGTCGGGCCAGTCGGCGCCCTGGTCGATCCAGGTTCGCAGCAGTTCGATCTCCCGGGAGGGCAGCACTCCGGTCGGCGGCATGCGCAGTCCCAGCTCCGACCCCGTGATGCGCCGGATCAGAAGGCTCTCGGCGGCGTTGCCGGGCAGAATCACCGCTCCCGAGTCTCCTCCCCTGAAGGCGGCTTCCTTCTGGTCAAGGCGCAGGTTCGCCGTCTGGAACGACGCGTTGTGGCAACTCACGCAGCGCTCGTCGAGCAGCGACCGGGCCTGGCGGCTCAACTCGGCTCGGGACGTGCCACGGTCAGCGGCGATCGCAGGCAACCCGGCCGCACAGCAGACCAGCAGCAGCCCGTTGAAAAGGCGATTCGTGGCGACGAGCATCGGCCGTGTTCAGGGTCCCGCGGACCCATTATCCTGCATTCCTCGCCAAGCGGCGAGGCGAAGTGCCTGAAAGGACCGTCAGGACGAGGCGAAAGCCGGGCGGAGGAAAAAGGCGCGAGCAGGCGTACTTGCCAAATCGCCTCCTTCACCCCTCAGTTCACGAAACAAGGCCCTTGCGTTTTTCACTAAAAACCAAAAACTAAAAACCAATAACTAACCACTAACCACTTTTCTCTCGCTTCGGCCGTCAAGTGCTGAGAAATGCCGCTCAGGCAAGGATTTCATTGACAACCCGTCCGTAGACATCGGTCAACCGGAAGTCCCGCCCGCTGTACCGATAGGTC
Source organism: Bryobacterales bacterium (assembly GCA_965204095.1). GTDB lineage: Bacteria > Acidobacteriota > Terriglobia > Bryobacterales > UBA6623 > JAPPLB01. Next base: position 2,000,968 of record OZ241991.1, read on the forward strand.
AGGCGTTTGTGATCGAGTCCGAGCAGATGCAGGATCGTGGCATGCAGGTCATGCACGTGGACCTTGTCCTTGACCGCTTGGAACCCGAACTCGTCCAGCTCGCCGAATGCCGTTCCGCCCCGGACGCCGCCGCCGGCCATCCAGGCGCAGAACCCGTAGGGATTGTGACCGCGTCCGAACGTATCGGGCTTCCCCTCGCCGTCTTGCAAGTCCTGATAGTGCGGCGTACGCCCGAACTCTCCCGACCAGACAAGCAGGGTTTCGTCGAACAGGCCGCGCGCCTTGAGGTCCTGTATCAGCGCGGCGATCGGCTTGTCCACCGACCGGCATCGATCGGGATGCGCCTTCCGAATGTTCGCGTGGCTGTCCCAGCCGTTCGAAGTGATCTGAATGAACCTCACGCCGGCTTCCGCAAAACGCCTTGCCAGCAGACATTGCCTGCCGAAATCGTCTGTCGGTTTCGTGCCGATTCCATACAGGTCCAGCGTGGCTTGGGATTCTCCCTTGATGTCGACCAGTTCCGGCACTTCCGCCTGCATCCGAAAAGCGAGTTCGAACGACTCGATAACGCCCTCGATCTGCCGGTCGGAGTGGAGCCGGTCCAAGTGCGCGCGATTCATCTCCTGGATCAGGTCGAGTTGACGCCGCTGGACTTCGGGCTGTGTTGACGGGTCCTTCAGGTAACCGATCGTGGCTTGGCGCGCTCCGGTCTTGGAACTGCCCAGGGCCGTGCCCTGGAAGACTGCCGGCAGGAACGCGCTGCCGTACAGTTGTACGCTGCCGCCGTCACCCGTGACATTGGGCGCAATGGTCACGAACGCCGGAAGGTTGCGGTTCTCCGTGCCCAGGCCGTAGGCGACCCACGATCCGATCGAGGGCCGCACGAGCTGCGTCGCTCCCGTGTGCAACTGGCGGACGGCCGGTGCGTGCGCCTCGCTGTCAGCTTCCATCGCCTTGAGCAGGCATATGTCGTCAATGTGGCGGCTCAGGTGGGGCAGGAGATCGGTAACGGGAAGCCCCGATTGGCCCGCCGGAGCAAACTTCGCGATCGAGCCCATCAACCTCGAATACGCTACGCCGGGCATCGAGCGGTTCGAAGGCAGCGCGTACGGAATCTCCTCGCCGTCACGCCGGGTCAGCAACGGCTTGTGGTCGAACAAGTCGACCTGGGAAGGGCCGCCTTGCATCCACAGGAAGATCACGCGCTTCGCTCGCGCGGCGTGATGCGGAGGCTTGGGTTCGAGAGGGTCGGGTTTCGCTGCCGCCGGCTCCGCCAGTAGCGAGCGCAAGGCGAGCATCCCGAATCCGCATCCCCAATTGCCAAGCCACTCTCTCCGATTCATGGCTGCCCCCGTGAAGCTCAGCTCCGAAACATGAATTCGCTCGAGGCGAACACCGCGTGACAGTACCGCGCCCACGCTTCGGCTCGCCCGAAACCCGCTTCAGTATCGCGCAGGAAAGAGGTCGCGCGCTGCAGGTCGATGTCAGACGCAGGTCGGCCCAAAGCTCGTAGCAGGAAAGTCCGCACCCGTTGTTCCTCCGCGAGACCGTTATCGGCGAGCAGAGCTTGGGCCGCAACCCGGGACTGTTCGATCAGGAAAGGAGAGTTCATCAGGTACAGGGCCTGCGTGGGCACGGTTGTAATGTCCCGGTTGCCCTTGACGGTGTTCGGGTCCGGAAAATCGAACAGATTCAGTACATCGACCTCCGCAAGCTGAGACTTGCGTAGAGTGGGCAGGTAGACGGTGCGGCGGAAGCGCACCGAGTCGTCCAGATCAAGCTTGGGCTCCAGCAGCGGTGGCTGTCCCATGCGCACGGTGCCCGGCGAATTCAGTGGCAGGCTCGGACCTCCGCCGCGGAAATCCAGAGATCCGCTGACGTGTAGGACGGCGTCCCGAATCGTCTCCGCTTCCAGACGCCGTCGGCGCGAGCGCCACAGAAAGCGGTTCTCGGGGTCGGCGGCGGCGGCTCGCTCGTCATGGGACGCCGCCAGTCCGTAGGTGCGGGACAGCACGATTTCACGAATCAACGACTTGACAGACCAGTCGAGCTCCTGGAGCCGGAGCGCAAGGTGATCGAGCAATTCCGGATGGCTGGGTCGATCCCCGAGCAACCCGAAATTGTCAACACTGGCCACGATCCCGGCGCCGAAGAGATGGTGCCAGATTCTGTTGGCCATGACCCGGGCGGTCAGCGGATTGTCGGGTTCTGTCAGCCAGCGAGCCAGTTCGAGGCGTCCGCTGCTCTTCTGGAAACCGATGCCGATCAAGCGCCGATTCGCGATCTTGGGATTCGGATCGAGAGGGACGAGGGAGAGGAAACCCCTGGGTATTTCGTCACCGAGGCTGCGCGGGTTGCCGCTAAGGCGGATCCGGGCGTTCTCGGGTTCCGGTTCGTCGGCCAGCGCCAGGGCCATAGGCGGCAAGGGCTTGACGTAGTGCAGTATCCGCGCGGCTTCGGTCTTGGCTGTGGTCGCGTCCTTGCGCGCGTCGGCCAATTGATCGTTCAGGTCCTTGATCGAAGCTGGGTCCGATCCCTTGTCTTCCAAGGCCTTCGCCTTGGCCTGCAACTCGTTGACGAGGCTCTCGGCCTCGGCCTGCTCGTCCAGTGCCCGCTGGTGCTCCCGCTGCCAGGCCTCCAACGCCGCGGCGCGCTCCCGGAGTTCTGCGGAACTCTCGGGGAGCTGCGTGCGATGGACGTCGCTGAAGACGCCTGACATCCTTGCCTCGAGGGTTCTCGTGCTGCGGAAGATCCCGGCCAGCGCATAGTAGTCTCGCTGCGGTATCGGGTCGAACTTGTGGTCGTGGCAGCGGGCGCAGCCGACTGTCAGCCCGAGGAAGGCTCTGCCCAGGGTGTCGAGCTGATTGTCCACAATGTCCATCTGGAGTTGCACTTTGTCCTGGTCCACGAGTGCCCATGGACCAATGGCCAGGAATCCCGTCGCGACGATTTGCTCTCGCCGCTGGGCGTCATCCCGGAATGTAAGCACGTCCCCGGCGACCTGTTCGCGCACGAAGCGGTCGTACGGCTTGTCGCGGTTGAACGCGTCGATGACGTAGTCGCGGTAACGCCATGCGTGCGGCGACGGAATTCGCCGCCCGATGCCCAGGTTATCCGCATATCCCGCCAGGTCCAGCCAGTGACGGCCCCATCTCTCGCCGAAAGCCGGCGAGGCCAGGAATCGATCAACGGCTGTTTCAATCGCATTCGGCCAAGGCGCCGTCTCGAATTCCTGGATCTGGGCCTGCGTTGGGGGCAAGCCGGTCAGATCGAGCGCCAATCGCCGCAATAGGGTGTATCGATCGGCCTGTTCGACGGGAGCCAGGCCCTTGCTCTCCAGCTTGGCGAGCACGAAGCGGTCAATATTGCCAAGGGGCCAATCGGTTCGGGTGACCTTCGGCGGTGCCCTGCTCGTGAGCGGCTGCCATGCCCAATGGCCGTCCTCGACCTTCGCCGCATCAGCGGAGGCGTTCGCGGACCCGTCGGGGCCGGCCTCCGGCCAGGGCGCGCCGAGACGCACCCATTCCGTCAGCGCTTCAATGTCCCGGTTGCCGAGTTTCCCTGTCGGCGGCATGGCGATTCCTTCGGAGTCGTAGCGCACCGCCCGAATCAAGCGGCTTGCGTCCGGATCTCCAGGCACTACGGCGGGCCCGGATCGGCCCCCTTCCAACAGCGCCGCGGCGCTGTCAAGCCGGAACTCCCCGAACACGGTGGCTGCCCGGGAACTGTGGCACGGATAGCAATGCGCCGCCAGCAGCGGGCGGATGCGCTTTTCGAAGAACTCGATATGCTCCGGGTTCACCGCATCTGACTGCGCGCCGGCGGTAGCGCAGATCAGCAATGCGAGAAACCATCGAGGCATGAACTTCACGGCATTCTCGTCAATGACCATAGTTTAGGAAATCGACGTGGCAGCCGGGCCGCATATGGCAGGCGAACGACACCGGAACACCGCCACACGGTTTCCTAACCTGCATATCTCACCACGCGGCGAGGTGAAGTGCGTGAGAGGGCCGTCAGGACGAGGCGCGAGCTGCTTGGCGCGCGCAGGCGTACTTGCCAAATCGCTTCCTTTACCCCTCGGGTCACGAAACACGGCCTTTATCGTTCACAGGCCTTCAGACATTTCTTTGAAGCGAACCAGTCCTCCGCCCATGGTTTTCACGAATCACGAGACACGAAACACGAATCACGGCCTTTTTATCGCGTGCTTCGGCCGTCGGGTGGTGAGAAATGCAGGTTAGCTTCTCTCTGCATGGGGAATGGTTCGCTAGTAAAATGGAAACCGGTTGCGCGGTTTCGCCATGGTTCGGTGCCCGGTGCGTTGGTTCCTTCTAGCCTGCCTTGCAGTGTCAGCCGCTTCTGCGGCGGATTCGCCGCCGGCGTTATCCGGCAGGGTCGACTTTGCACAGGATGTAGAGCCGATCTTTCATCGCAATTGCTACGCCTGCCATGGGCCGTCGGTGCAGATGAACGGGCTGCGGCTGGACCAGCGGGCTGCGTTCTTCGAGGGGGGGCACTCGGGCAAGGCGATCGTTCCTTCGGACAGCGAAGCGAGCTTGCTGATGCGTCGTGTTTCGAGCGCGGACGCGAAGCTCAATATGCCGCCCGGGGATGTGCGGCTTTCCGATGGCGAGATCGGCGTGCTTCGGGCTTGGATCGATCAGGGCGCGGAGTGGCCGGAAAAGGCGGAGCCCGTCGAGACGAAGCCCTCGAATGCGGCGAAGCATTGGTCGTTTCAGCCGGTGCGGCGCCCGGAGACCCCGGAGGTTTCGCAGCGGACTTGGGTTCGCAATCCGATCGACCGCTTTGTCCTGGCGAAGTTGGAGTCCGAAGGGATCCGTCCTTCCGTGGAGGCCGATAAGCTCACGCTGCTGCGGCGTCTGCATTTCGACCTGATCGGGCTGCCTCCAGGGCCCGGCGAGATCGGCGAGTTTCTGTTGGACAACGCGCCGGGCGCGTATGAGCGGCTTGTCGATCGGCTGCTCGACTCGCCCCATTACGGAGAGAAGTGGGCCCGGAGCTGGCTCGATTTGGCTCGCTACGCCGATAGCGATGGCTTCGAGAAAGATCTCGACCGGCCGCATTCCTGGCGCTGGCGGCATTGGGTGATCGAGGCCTTGAACCGCGACATGCCGTTCGACCGGTTCACGGTGGAGCAGATCGCCGGTGATTTGCTGCCGAACGCCACCACGGCGCAGCGCGTGGCGACCGGGTTCCATCGCAACACCTTGAAGAACCGCGAGGCGGGCGTGAAGCGTGGCGAGGCCCGCTTCGAGGAGTTGGTCGACCGCACGCACACGGTGGGAACGGTCTGGCTGGGCCTGACGGTGGGTTGCGCGCAATGCCATGACCACAAGTTCGATCCGATCAGCCAACGGGAGTTCTATCAGCTCTACTCGTTCTTTGACGCCGCCCGTGAAACGGAGATCATGGCGCCGCTGCCGGGTGAGTTGGGTCCGTATCTGCAAGCCCTGCCGGACTACCAGCGCAAGCGGCGGGCGCTGCTCGAGGAGTTCGAGATCGCGCGCTTGCAGCCGCAGTGGGAAGCCAAGATCGTGCGGGCCATGGACTATCCCGGCGAGAGTACGGAATGGGATTTCCAGGTCACTTCCATGCGGGCCATGCTTGACCACGCGGACCGGCGGCTGCACACGCCTCCCGCGAAGCGTTCGCCGCGCGAGCGCCAACGGGTCACGGACTACTTCATTCAACGCTACGGGCCGGATCTGGCGAAGGATGACTGCGCCGTCGAGGCCTTCAAGGAGTTGCGCCGAAAGCTGAGCGAGCTGGAAAACGCATTGCCGCGGCCGAGTGAGGCATACGTGCTGGAAGAGGTCCCGCAGGCGGTGACGACGCATATCGCGGTGCGCGGCGACTGGCGGCGTCCGGGCGTGGCCGTGCAGCCGGATGTGCCGGGCGTGCTGCCGCCGTTGGCGGAGGGCGGCGAGGCGGCTCGATTACGATGGGCGCGCTGGCTGGTGGATGAGCGGAATCCGCTCACGCCGCGCGTGACGGTCAACCGCATGTGGCAGGAGTTCTTCGGGACGGGCCTGGTGGCGACACCCGGTGATTTCGGCACGCAGGGCGAGGCGCCCTCTCACCCGGAGTTGCTGGACTGGCTGGCCTCGGAGTTCCGGCGGGTCGGCTGGAGCATAAAGCGGATGCACAAACAGATCGTGATGTCGGCGGCCTATCGCCAGTCGTCGCATGCACGCAGGGATTTGGAGTCCCGGGACCCGAATAATCGTCTGTTGGCGCGGCAGTCGCGGCTGCGGCTGACGGCGGAGCAGATTCGCGACGCGGCGCTGACGGCGAGCGGCTTGCTCTATGACGAAGTGGGCGGACGCAGTGTGCGGCCGGTGCAGCCCAAGGGGATCGCCGAAGTGACCTACGGAAGCTCGAAGTGGGTCGAGAACGAGGACAGGAATCGCTATCGGCGGGGCCTCTACATTCAATACAAGCGGACCGCGCCGTACCCGATGCTGGCGAATTTTGACGCGCCGAACTCGACCCTGAGCGCTCCCCGCCGAAGGCGGTCGAATACGCCGCTGCAGGCTCTCAACCTGTTGAATGATCCGGTGTTCTTCGAGGCGGCGCAGGCGTTGGCGGTGCGTGTGCTCCAGGAGCGCCCGGTGTCCGGCGGCGATCGATTCTCCTATGCCTTCCGGCTTTGTCTGGCGCGCGATCCCGACAGTCGCGAGAAGGATATGCTGCAGACGTTCTGGCAGGGCCAAAAGGAGCTTTTCGAGCGGGAGCCCGAGGCGGTCGAGGCCGTGATTCCCTATAAGCTGGCGGGGGAGGAACCGGCGGAACTGGCGGCCTGGGTGACCGTGGGGCGGGGTTTGATGAATCTGGATGAGTTCATCACCAGGGAGTAGAGGCAGAGATATGGACCGGCGGCAATTCATTCACACACAGACCCGGCGCGATTTCTTCCGCCGCTGTGCCGGCGGCGTCGGGACGATGGCGCTCGCGGAACTGCTGACCACGGACGGCCTGACGGCCGCCTCCTCCCTGCCGAAAATCAACCCGCTTGCGCCCAGGGAGCCCCACTTCGCGGCCAGCGCGAAGCACGTCATCTTCATGTTCATGGAGGGCGGCCCGACGCAGTTCGAGCTGTTCGACGAGAAACCCACGTTGGCGAAGTACGACGGGCAGCCGCTGCCGCCGTCGATGACCAAGGACCTCAAGCTGGCCTTCATCAAGCCCAACGCGGCGGTGATGGCCAGTTCGTTCAAGTTCCGGCGCTACGGAAAGTCGGGCATGGAGCTCTCGGAGCTGCTTCCGCACCTCGGCTCGTGCGCCGACGACATTTGCCTCGTGCGGTCGATGCGCACCGACGCGATCAACCATCACCCGGGACAGCTTTTGATGTTCAGCGGCTCGATCCAGCCGGGCCGGCCGTCGATGGGCGCCTGGACCATGTACGGGCTCGGCAGCGAGGCCGAAGACCTGCCGGGCTTCGTGGTGCTGCCGTCGGGACGCGGGACGAGCGGAGGCGCCTCGAACTACTCGAGCGGCTTCATGCCGTCGCACTACCAGGGGAGCCTGCTGCGGAATCAGGGTGACCCCATCCTCTATTTATCGAACCCCGAAGGGATCAATCGCGAGTCGCAGCAGGCGACCATCGACCTCGTTCGCGGGCTGAACGAGAAACGTTACAACGACACCGGAGATCTCGAAGTCGCGTCGCGGATCGCGTCCTACGAGTTGGCCTTCCGGATGCAGATGTCCGCTCCGGAACTGCTCGACTTTTCCGCGGAGCCGCGGAGCATCCGCGATCTGTACGATCTCGATAGCGATGATGACGACACCCGCGAGTTTGCTCGCAACTGCCTGCTGGCGCGGCGCATGGTCGAGCGCGGCGTGCGATTCATCTTGATGATGGATGCGAGTTGGGACGACCACACTTCGTTGAACAGCAAGATTCCCAAGCGTTGCCGCAAGATCGACAAGCCGACCGCGGGCCTGATCAAGGACTTGAAGAACCGCGGCTTGCTCGACGACACGCTCATCGTGTGGGGTGGCGAGTTCGGGCGCACCCCGATGGTCGAGCACCGCAAGCCGGAAGACCGCTCCAACGCGGGACGCGATCATCACCCGAATGCCTACAGCATGTGGATGGCCGGCGGCGGCGTCAAGGGTGGTCAGGTTGTCGGCAAGACGGATGATCTGTGTTTGAACGTGGTGGAAGATCCGGTGCACGTCCACGACCTGCAGGCGACCCTGCTGCACTGCCTTGGCTTCGACCATACCAAGCTCACCTACAAGCACATTGGGCGAGAATTCCGCCTGACCGACGTGTCGGGCCGGGTCGTGCAAAAGCTGCTGACCTGAAACATCCCCTGATCGAGAGTCGTTGTCTCCCGTCTTGATTCTTCCCCGTGTATCCGGTCATCGTGGCGCTTCTGCGCTATCGGTGGGACTCCCCTCCTTGACGCGATCCACGTGCTGTTGCGACAATCGGGCAGTCGAAGCTGGCGACCTCCGCCGGATTTCCTTGGATGTCCGCCAACACCGCATTGCCGGCTACAGTCGGTCAGTAGCCGCTGATCCAGCCGCCTATCTGATCCGAGATTCATGCCCCACGATGCCAAGACGCTCGGCGCGTACTTCACGCCGGAGGCCGTGGCGGATTCTTTAGTGCGCTGGGCTGTTCGAGATCCAGGTGACATCCTGATCGATCCGTCGAGCGGCGATGGCCGCTTCGTAGCGCGTCATCGAAACAGCATCGGCATCGAGCGGGATCCGGTATCGGTAGCTGCCGCATCGGAGCGCGCGCCAAATGCTACAGTCGTTCACGGTGACTTCTTCACATGGGCGGCTGCTGACCGCCGCCGATTTGATTGCGCGGTCGGCAACCCGCCCTTCATTCGGTATCAGCGGTTCAGCGGCGCCACCCGGCAGGCCGCGCTCGACTACTGTCGCCGCCTGGGCGTCATCTTCAGCGGGCTGTCGTCATCGTGGGCGCCGTTTATCGTGGCGGCCGCCGGCAAACTCCGCGTGGGCGGACGGATTGCTTTCGTCGTGCCGGCCGAGATCGGTCATGCGCCGTACGCGACACCTCTGCTGGAGTACCTCGTCGCCAACTTCGGTTTTGTGCACGTGGTCGCGATCCGGGAGAAGATCTTTCCGCGACTCGCGGAGGACTGCTGGCTGCTCTTCGCCGACGAGGCGGGTCAGCGCGCGGACGGCATCCGGTTGTCGAGGCTCGACCGATTCGCTCCCGGCGACATGCCGCCAGCGGTATCGGAGTGGATCTCCGTTGACGAGTGGCGGGTCCGATGGCGCGGCAGGCTGCGACCATTCCTGCTGCCCCCGTGCGTCAGGAACCTCTACGCACGGACAGCAGCCGATCCCACTTCGGTGCGTCTCGGGGAGATCGCCCAGATCGGCATCGGGTATGTGAGCGGCGCGAACCGGTTCTTTCATCTGCGCCCTTCCGTCGCTCGGCGCTTCGCTATCCCAGACAAGTTCCTCTTGCCCTCGATCAGGAACAGCCGCTATCTCACACGCCAAGTGATAGACAAGGCCGACATCAAGCGCTGGATTGCGAACGACGAGCCGATCTTTCTTCTGCGGATACCTCCACGTGTGCGGGTTCCGGCTACGGTACAGGCGTATCTCGACACCGCCGAGGGACAGCGTGCCAGGACCTCCTACAAGTGCCGCAACCGCAATCCGTGGTACACCGTACCCGACGTACGGCAACCCGCATTCGTGCTCACGTACATGAGTGGACGGTCGCCGGCGCTGGCCGTGAATGGGGGTAGGTGCACGTGCACGAACACACTCTTGGCAATCGACCTTCGCTCCGGGATGTTTCAGAATGGCGATGGTCTCTGCGGCCGACAACTGCCGACAGCGTGGGACTCACCCGTCGGCCGGCTGAGCTGTGAGATCGAAGGACACCCGCTCGGCGGTGGGATGCTCAAGCTAGAGCCCGGCGAGGCGCGCAACGTGATTCTGGCTCCCGACACCTTGCTCAACCAGCATGACGGGGCCTTGGTGGAGGAAGGCGTCGAAGTGATGCGCCGGTGGAGACACGTCGCGTGAGTACCTGCGAGTGGATGTCGCTGAGATCGGCACTCACTCAGTTTGTGGAGTTCCGCGGTGCGACGCAAAGCCAGGCGCATATCAAACCGCTCCACTGGTACGTTGCCTGTCGGCTCGTGGTCGAAGGTGGGTTCAACCCCGACGAAGTCATGCCGCGTCCGCCGTTCCGTGCGGATATGCACAAAGGGAGGCCCGTGTTGGTCCACGAGCCGGGCTCGGGCGGTGCTGGTGAGCGCACGGTTTACGGCGGTCTCAAGACGAAGGATGTCGACGTTGTTGTAACGAAGGAGGGGATCGGGCCAGTTCTCGCGGTATCTTGCAGGGGCTCGATAGGTGCGTTCCGGAATCTCACGAATCGGATGGAGGAAGCTGTCGGCGACTGCACCAATCTTCACATCGCATATCCGCCGCTCGTCTACGGCTACCTTGTGGTCCTGCGTGCGAACCGTGCCGAGGAAGTTGGCGGGGTCCCTGAGCAGCCGGATTCGGAGCACGAGCAGTTCGGTCGACGTCTTGCGAATAACGACGTGGCGCTCGACCGGCAGGGTCGAGCGGTGGCGTCAGTGCGACGCTACCACGCGGCGCTTCGCGAACTGGCCAATAGACGTGGCGTTCGGAACGACCTCAGTCGATACGAGGCGATCGCTCTCACGCTGGCTTCGACCCGGCTGGAGCAAACGGGGCAGATCGTCGAGAAGTTTCCCGAAGCCGACAGCCCGTTACGGTTCGAGCGTTTCTTCGACACGCTGTATCGCCAGTATGATGAGCGGTTCGTCTACGGTGCGCCGGAACTCCGAAGGGTAACAGCCCGGAAGCAATGGGCCAGCGTTTCTGCGGCCTTCAATGCACCGCAAATGGCCGACGTTGACTACGAACCCAGAGTCGACGGCTCATGACACCTGTGGGCCGGGGTGAAGGCGGTTCGGGCGTGATGACAGATGAGGAGTGTGCCCGTCAGTTGCTGGCGGAGTATCTGTCTGGACAAGGACGGTCTGGATTCACATGTGCTGTGCATCTGTGTGACCCGCCGGATCTGCTGGTAATGTGGGACGACGGTTCTCAATGGGGTGTAGAGGTCACCCGAACCTACCTGCAGATGGCAGACCCTCGCGGCCTATCCGCCACGCCGAGCGTGACAGGCGTTTCTAAGTCCCCTGCTAAACGGCTGGCCGCGTCCGGGGAGAGCTCGCCGTCGCGGGATACGGTTTCCTCAGCGAACATTATCGAACCGCTACGCGCCTTCGCGGAACAACTCGGGGAAGAAACAACGAGCATTCGTAAACGCGACTATACATTGTCTCTGGGGCCGTCTCCGGCCGATAGTTTGAGCGGCCGGCCGACTGATTTTGGCAAACTGTGGCGGGCAAACACCAAGAAAGCGATTCTGGAACATATACAGGACAACCGGACTGACATCTTGAGACGCCCCGGCGTGTGGCTCAAGCCAGGTGGTTCGGGACACCGTTGGACGATTGCCGCTAGTCCCGGAGTGCATAAGATCGAGGCAGCCATCCTGGCCATGTTGCGGCGAGCTTTAAGAGAGAAGGTCGAAGATCTAGCAAGATGGAATGGAAACTTCGCACTCCGATGGCTGCTGCTTCTAAACCACTATCCTCTTGTGCCCAACATGAACGTAGTGGAAACGGTAGTAGAGCAACTAATTCGGACCGACGCGGATTGTCGAGGATTCGATGGTATTTTTTGGAACGAGTGCTCCGACTGCTCAATCGTGTCGATACCAATCTCGACAGGGCGTGTCACCTGCTGCAACGGGCCGTGACTACCGAGCCTGACCCCGCCCGGCGAAGCACGGACCAAGCCCGAGCAGGCGCCCGCGATTCGTCGCTGATCCCGGGTCGCGGTACCCGTGGTCTACGATCCCGATCCATCCATCAACGGTGTTTTCGGCACACTGACATCCGGTTCGTGACGAGGGACAGGTTGAGCGGAAGTGCTCGACCGGGAAATCGTAAGTTGTTGTTCTGAAATCTGTTACGAACACTCAAACGCCGACGCCCAAGCGGCCTCGGGTCCATTCCGCCTGGTGAGGAAACAGTCGCTACTGTCAACTGCATCGCTCGAACATGGGATTTGGTGTAAGACTGCGGCTTGCATCGGACCGGAGTATTGCTGCTCCGCTGTCCTGAAACATCCCCCTGATCAATCAGCGTTGACGTCGATCTGGATGTTTTCCGCTTGGTTGATCCGCACGCAGGCGGAGAAAAAACTCGCCGGATGAACCGATCGCGATGCGGATGGGTGATCCGGTTCGCCGCGGCGGCCGTTTTCTTGTTCGTCGTGTTACCCCCAAGCCCCGCCCAACTCCAGGATTGGCGCTTCCAGGGCCGTTTCCAGGCGCATGGAACCCACGACCCCTTTTCCGGCAACCGCTCCTTCGTGCGCCGCGCCCGCATCTGGGCGGACGGCTTCTTCCTCCCGAAAACCAGCACCCGCTTCCAGTACGACTTCAGGACCAGGAGCATCTGGGACTTGTGGGTCTCCTACCACCCCAACGATAACCTGGAGGTCCGCATGGGGCGGAGCTGGCTTCCCTTCGTCGGCGACTACACCGAATCACCGTTCTTCCTCGACATGATCGACTTCCCGGCCGCATGGGTGCTCTTTCCGGCGCGCGAGCACGGCGTCTTCTTCGTGGGCGATGTGGGAGAGACGGCCTATAGCGTTAACATCGTGCAAGGCAGCGGTTGGCGAAGCGACTCCAACCGCTGGAAGGACGTTTTCGGACATGTCAAGTCGCCGTTCTTCAATGATCGGCTGACCCTTGGATTCGCTCACTACGAAGGGCGGGACGGCGAATCCGGTCAACTGCGGACCAAGCGCCGCGTCACCGGCGACTTCATCTTGAAAGTGCATTCGCTGCTGACGGTGAAGGGCTCCTGGCTGGCGGGCAGGGATGGCGAAGTGAGCAGCCAAGGCTGGTGGGGCCGTGGCCTGGTTCACCTCTCCAGGAAGGTCGATGTCGTGGCGGAAATGAACGATTTTTCCCGGGGAACGGCAACCGCCCGCTATCTGACCTGGGGCGCGAACTACTATTTCCCCTGGGGGCTGACTCGCCTCAAGTTCAACCACCGCTACTTCTTCGAGCCGGCCTCGGTGAGTGAGTTCAAGCTTCAGTTGCAGATCTTCCTGGAAGAGAATTGGCGGAGCCGGGGCCGCAGCAAGGGGCGCTGAATCTCCTGTCCGATGAGAGCCGCCTGGGAGCGCGAGTACCCACTGTGCCCCTGCCCGCATCCACCACCCGCACGGCGGCGCCAACAACAGCCAGCCTAACCTGCATTTCTCACCACGTGGCGAGGCGAAGTGGGTGAGAGGGCCGTCAGGACGAGGCGCGCGCCGCTTGGCGCGCGCAGGCGTACTTGAACAGTACGTTGAGCACGGCAAGCAAGCGCAACGAAGTCCTGGCGGTCGTATCGCGTGCTTCGACCGTCGGGTGGTGAGACATGCAGGCTAAGCCCGCCCAACCGGTTTTTTCACGAATCACGGCCTTTCCCGTGGCTCGTTTGGTACCTGTTGGTACTGAAGCCCTTCAGTCTTTTTTTCCCACCCCGGCCTGCGTAGCATGAAGATCATGGTTCGTGAAATGAGCTTGATCCGTGGCCTGGGAGCGCCTGCGAAGGAAATGTCGTTCCGGCATCATCTCGCCTTGTTCAAGGACCATCCCTGCCTGCTGTTACCCACGATTTCCCGTTATTTCCCACTATGTCCCGCTAAAAAAATGTCGCAATCCCTGGTGGCCTTGCAATACGGCCGTAGATCTCGCACCCCCGGACGTGTCCCGCGTGCCGCTCCGGGACAGCCCGGCTGCACGGCTGAGCAAACGAATCATGAACCAAGGCCTTTCCTGCCGCGCGGCGCAAGCCAGCGCGAATTCCGAGGTTTTCACGAAACACGAATCACGAGACACGAAACACGGCCTTTTTTGCTGGAAATCCCGGCAATGTGCACAAAATCCCGCTTCCCACAGGAAAATACGCGAAGCGCGGCGTTCGCCGCAGCTCCCGTCGCCCTCCGGGCTGGACCCTCTGCGGCGGACGCGAATGGACACGCAACTCCCGCCTCCGCGGCAAAATCCCCCCTCATTCGTGTTGATTCGTGTCCATTCGTGGTGAATGAACCCATGATGAGGAGAATGAAAGGGGAACGTTCTATATCGCGCCAAAATGTCTGGATCTGAATTGACAGCACTTACACAATGCGCTAGGATATTTCCGATCTGTTATAACAGATCGCGGGAGGATTCCATGCTTGACATCGTTCGAGGGCTGCGCGTCGCAGCTCTTCTTTTGTCCGCCGTGGTGATCGCTGGTGCCCAGCAGAGTACGGGCACGATCTCCGGCATCGTTACCGACCAGCAGGGCGCCGTGGTCCCGGGTGCGCAGGTCGAGGTTCTGAACACGGCGACGAACGCTCTCTTCGCCACGTCGTCCAATGAGAGCGGACTCTACGTCGCGCCCGGAATGGTCGTCGGTGAGTACGAGATCGCCGTCGAGGCCGAAGGCTTTCGCCGAGGTGTCCGTTCCGGGGTCACGCTTCAGGTCGGCCGGAACGCAGAAGTCAACGTGACGCTCGAGATCGGCCAGGTGACCGAGGTGGTCGAGGTGGTCGGGGAGGCGCCGCTCGTTGACACCAACAGCGCGACGATCGGCGAGGTCATCGAGCGGAAACGTATCACGGACCTTCCTATCAATGGCCGCGGCGCTCTGGCGTTGACCCTTTTGACGGCCGGTGTCATTTCGAACGCCGGTCCCACGAATTCCGGATTCGGCGATCGCGGCATCCAGCTTTCGTCGATCTCGATCAACGGCAGCCCGAACTCGATGAATGCGCAGATGCTGGACGGCAACAACAACATCCTGAGCTACGTCGGCGAGGTCGGTGTTCCGATCGCCGTCGATTCCGTGCAGGAATTCAAGGTCCAGAGCGGCACGATGTCGTCCGAGTTCGGCTTTACCGCCGGCGGGGCCATCAACCTCGTGACCCGCTCGGGAACGAACGAGATACACGGAACCCTCTATGAATTCCTACGCAACGACGCGCTCGATGCCCGCAACGCCTTCGCTCGCACCAGGCTGCCGCTTCGCTACAACCAATACGGCGGAGCGGTGGGAGGGCCGTTTGTCAAGAACCGCACATTCGGGTTCTTCAATTGGGAGGAATACCGCCTGCGGCGAAGCAGCCCCAGGATCCTGACGGTCCCGATACCCGAGTTCCTGCAGGGGGACTTCTCCATGTTGCGAACGGCGAGCGGAGCTCCGATCCAGATATACGACCCCGACACGACCCGCCCCAACCCGACCGGTGGCGGACTGGTTCGCGACCCCTATCCGAACAACCAGGTGCCGTCGTCCAAGTTCGATCCCGCTTCCCGGAACGTCCTGCCGTGGTATCCCGCGCCGAACAGGCCGCCGACGAACCAGTACACGTTCAGCCAGAACTTCCAGGACGCCTCGGTTCGGAGCGTCAACTGGTCGCAGTGGAACGTGAAGATCGATCACCGCTTCAGCAACAAGAATTCGATGTTCGCGCGCTATACGCAGGCGCGTCACCAGCCCTTCAGCAACAACCCGTTCACGGATCCCAACGTGGGGCGAAGCCGCGAGGACGACCAGACCAACCGTAATTTCGTGATCTCCGACACACATACCTTCTCGCCGACCTTGATCAACAACCTCCGGGTGGGAACCAGCCGTCAGAGGTTCACGTTCGAGACCGTCGGTAGATACATGGGATACGCCCAGCAGATTGGCCTTCCGGCCAGCATTCCCGAGGACCAGGTGCCGGACATCAACGTCTCCCCGTATCCGCGAATCGGCGGCGGCGCGCTGGGGAAACGGACCTCGCTCAATTGGGACATCCAGAATATGGTGACCCATATCAGCGGAAACCACACCCTGAAGTACGGTTTGAACGCGCGCGACCTCTACGGAGGGAATCGTCAGGGTGGCGCGTTGTCCGGCTTCTTTCAATTCACCGGCTTGACGACGAATCCCCAATCTCCCGCCGGGACGGGGAACAGCCTCGCCCAGTTCCTCACCGGCGATGTTTCGAGAGCCGGCATCGATCGCATCCTGGGTAACTCGTGGCACGGCTTCAACTGGAGCGCCTTCGTCCAGGACGACTGGAAAGTGACCCCCCGCTTAACCCTCAATCTTGGCTTGCGCTGGGATTTCCAGCAGAAGCCCTACGAGCGCAACAACGGGCAGATCAACTTCGATCCGGATTGCACCGAGCCCTCCACCGGGCTTCGGGGATGCGTGGTCTACGCTGGCGTCGACGGCCAGCCCCAGACCTTTATGGACGAGGATTACAACGACTTCGGCCCCCGGGTCGGCTTCGCATACGACGTGACCGGGGAAGGCAAGACCGTCTTCCGCGCAGGCTACGGCATCTACTACGCTTCGATCTTCTACCGCCATTTCACGGGGGATATCAACTTGTTCTCCCGCACCCGGACCAACTACGTGACATCCACTCCGGGAGAGAAGGCGTTCCAGTTCTCCGAAGGATTTCCGTTTCCGTTCAAGGAATCTCCCGGCGCTTCGGCCGGCCCCGGCGCTCGTCTGGGGCAGAGCGTGACCCTGCGGGAATCCGACGCCACCACGCCCATCACGCAGCAATGGAACGCGTCGCTCCAGCACCAGCAGGGCGAATGGTTCTTCGACGCCACGTACGCCGGCAACAAGGGCAACCACTTCACCGGCGCTGGCTACAACTTGAACCAGGTGGATCCCGCAAGGCGTCTCGCCTTGGGACAGGAGTTGAACAGTCGCGTCCCGAACCCGATCGCGGGGCTCGTGCCTGGCGGACTGGGAGGGCGCACTGTCAGACTCGAGCAGACCCTCATGGCATTCCCGCACTACAGCTCGGTCACGATTCGGAACCCCAGGCTGGGCAACTACCTGTCGCATCAGTTGCAGATCAACATCAAGCGGCCGCTGAAGAAAGGCCTGCTGTTGCACCTCGCATTCACTGGAGGCAAGAAGATCAGCGATTCTACTCACGTGCCTGTGAATTTCGGCTTGGTCGAGCAGACGAACGAGAACGGCTTCCAGAACGGGCTCTACGACCGTCAGCTCCAGCGGTCCATCGACCCGACCGACGTGGCCAAGAGGGCGGTCATCAGCATTCTATATGAGCTCCCGTTCGGAAGGAGTTCGTCGAGTGGCTTGAGCAAGCTCATCGGGGGCTGGCAGATCAACCCCATAGGCGTTATGCAGGACGGGCTGCCCTTGATTATCCGCGGCGCGAACAACAACCAGGCGAACCGTCCGAACTCGACGGGGCAGAGCGCCAAGCTGGACAATCGCACTGCCCAGCGATGGTTCGATACCAGTGCGTTCGTGAACCCGCCGGACTTCACGTTCGGCGACGTCGGAAGGGCGCTCCCCGACGTGCGAGCGCCGGGAACGGTGAATTTTGATCTGTCTGTGATAAAGGACACCCATATTGGCGAGCGGTTGAACATTCAGTTCCGGGCCGAGTCCTTCAACTTCCTCAACCATCTGAACCTGGCGGGACGGAATGGCGTGAACACCCGATTCGTGCCGGGCGCGGACGGGCGGAACGCCTCGGGGACGTTCGGCACGATCGTCAATGCCAGGGACGCTCGTGTCGTCCAGTTCGGCCTCAAGTTTATTTTCTAGGCACTAAGGATCTCGTCGAGCGGCAACGAGGGTTTCAAAGGACGGTGCAAACAGGCTGACAAGGAAAAGCACATGACTTTCTCCGGACGGTTCTGCAGCCCGGCAACCGTCGGCATGCTGGTCCTTCTGGCATCGATTTCGATGGGCTCGCTCGCTGCGCAGCAGGCTGCGGTCCCGAGCCCGGCTCCCGAAGCCGCCGCGAAGGCGGCTCGGGCCCACTCGTCCGTCGAGCAGCCCGGCCCATCGGCACCCGAAGTCGCCGACGCGGTGACGTCCCAGGCGGCCGGGCTGCGGCCCGCGGCCGCCTCGGATGCGCCCGTGGTGCGTCGCAACTTCATTGACGAAGCCATCTTCTCCAGGATGGAGGGGGACGGCGTTCCTCACGCCGCCCTCGCGAGCGACGGAGAGTTCCTCCGGCGAGCCTGCATCGACTTGATCGGGCGCATTCCGACGCTGGAGGAGGTGCTGGCCTTCGAGGCCGACGGCGCCGCCGACAAGCGGGACCGGCTGATCGATCGGCTGATTGCGAGCGATGAGTTCGTGGAACGCTGGTCGTACTACTTCGAGGACCTGTTTCGCGCCGGCAACCGCATGGGGCACGGCAAGAACCTGTTCCGCTTCTGGACGCGCGAGTGGCTGACATTGGACCGCTCTTATGCCGATGTCGTCACCGACCTGCTGACGCAAGGCGGCAAGAGCAGCCACTCGTCACCGGGCGCGTTGTACTTCGCCCGCGATTTTGTCAAGGCCAAGGACGACCCCGACGAGCCGGACGCCCACGACCTGGTCAACCGCGCCGACGCCATCGACGAGTTCACGGTGACCTACGGCAAGGTGCTGCTGGGAATCAACTTGGGCTGCATCTCGTGCCACGACGGAGCGAATCACCTCGAACAGGTCAATCTCTACCTCACCGGCAAGACGCGCGAGGACTTCTTCCGTCAGGCGGCGTTCTTCGGGCGGACCCGCATGATCATGAACTGGGAGAACGGCTTCCAGGCGAACACCGAGTACACCGTCGACGATGTCGAGCCGGGCTATCCCACGACCAGCGAGAGCATCGTTCGCGTCCCGCGCACGGGCGGTTCGAACGCTCCAAAATTCATCCTCGGCGATCAGGCGCCCGGCGGCGGCGAGATGCCGCGAGACGCCCTGGCGCGCCTGTTGACGGGCCACATCCAGTTCGCGAGAGCGGCAGTCAACCGCATCTGGGCCGAGATGATGGGTGTCGGGATCGTCGAGCCCCTTGACGGCTTCGACCTGACGCGGTACTACCCGAGCGGCGATCTGCCCGGCGGCTGGGAGGTCCAGCCAAGCCACCCCTACCTGCTGGACGAGCTCGCCCGCGACTTCCAGGCCAGCGGATTCAGCTTCAAGCACCTGGTGCGCACGATCGCCCGTTCGAGCGCTTATCAGCTCTCTTCGAAGTTCGACCACCCTTGGAAGCCCGAGTACGGCCGGTATTTTGCCCGCCGCAACGTCAGGTTGCTCAGTCCGATCCAGCTTCACGACGCCATCGTGACGGCGACCGCGGTGCCGGGGGCCTATGCGAGTGGCGGCGCGGAAGTCGGTATGGCGCGGCAGGTTCTGGATCCCGCTTACGTCAAGGGCGAAGTCGGGGAATTCCTGCGGGCCTTCGGCCAGCAAAGCCGTGACCAGTTCCCCGTGCGGCCGGTGAGTTCCTCCCTCCAGGCCATGCTGATGATGAATTCGCAGACGGTGCTGGATCGCGTCCAGTCCGACGGTGTCGGCCGCGTCGCGAAGATGCTGGATGCGCTCGAGGCGGACCGCATCGTCGCCGCCGCGGCCTGGAAGGCCGCCACGGGCAAGGCCCCCGATCCCGAGCAGGCCGAGTCCGCGGTGCGCCGCGGCATCGTCGAGAAGCTCTACCTGTCGACGCTGTCTCGCCGGCCCCTCCCGAGCGAGATGGACGTGGCGCTCGGCGCGCTCGACAACGACATGGTGCAGGGCGCCGAAAACCTCCAGTGGGCGCTGTTGAACAAGCCCGAGTTTCTATTCAATTATTGAAGGGACACGATCGAGAGAGGCCAACCATGCGCACCGTTCGAGACTTGACGCTGACCCGGCGCGACACCTTGCGGCTTGGTGCGGGGAGCCTCCTCGGCGGTCTAGTCGGCGAGGGCCTCTGGCCGGCGCGCGTTCGCGCGGCTGGGCGCGCCAATCCACGAGGGACTGCGCGCTTCGCGATCATGGTCGAGGCCGCCGGCGCGATCAGCCATGTTGACACTTTCGACTTCAAGGAAGACGCCGGCACGCAGGCGGACTTCGACGTGCGCGAGGTCCGCAACGGCCTGTACATCCCCTACCGGCTCTTCCCGAAGCTGTCGGGGATGATGGACAAGGTCGCCATCGTGCGCACCTTCAAGAGCCACGAGGTGGTCCATTTCCGCGGAGAGTACTACACCCGCGCGGGCCGCCCGCTCAATCCGGCGCAGACCGCGGAGATACCGCCCGTCGGCACGGTTGTCGCTGCCGAGTTGGATTCGCAAAGGCGCGAGAGCGATACGTTCCCGTCCTTCGTCACCTGCAATCTGGGAAAGCTGGCCCTCCCGAGCGGCTTCTACCATCCGCGCTTCTCGGGCCTGGATATCAATGCCGGGGGCGGCGTGGGGAGCGTTGCGGCGTCCGGGGAAGCGCTTGCCCTGCTGGAGGAAAGGTTTCGGCTCCTGGGCGACCTCGAGAACGCCGTGCGCCGGGAAATGGGCCGGCGTGGACCGCAAATGAGCGCCTTCCGCTCCTTCCAGCAAGAGGCCTATCACGTTCTCGGAGACTCGCGCTGGCCGAAAGCGCTGGCCATGCAGGCCTCCGACAAGAAGCGCTACGGCGAGAACAATGTCGGGCTCGGCTGCCTGCTGGCGCGCAATCTCGTCGCGGCGGACGCGGGTACCCGTTACATCCACGTGAAGCACGGCGGCTGGGATCACCACAAGCGGATCTACGACCACGGCGCGCGCTCGAACCACTATAAGCACTGCAACGATCTGGACCGCGCGCTGTCAAGCCTGTTGAGCGACCTCGAGTCGACGCCGTCCCCCCGGGACGCTTCGAAAACCCTGCTGGACGAAACGATCGTCGTCGTCCCGACGGAGTTCGGCCGCGTTCCGGGAGCGCTGAACCTGGTTGGCGGAAGGCATCACTACAACGAGGTCTATATCGGACTTTTC
The DNA here is from genome assembly GCA_965204095.1 of Bryobacterales bacterium. GTDB lineage: Bacteria > Acidobacteriota > Terriglobia > Bryobacterales > UBA6623 > JAPPLB01. Next base: position 2,021,876 of record OZ241991.1, read on the forward strand.
GCGGGCGGCGGAGTCAAGGGCGGAACGATTGTCGGACGCACCGACGCGGCCGGGGAGCATGCGCTCGAAACGGGCTGGAAGTATCGAATGCAGCCCAAGACCGAGAACGTGGTGGCCTCGGTCTACTCTGCCCTGGGCATCGACTGGCTCAAGGAAGTGACCAACACGCCTTCCAAGCGGGTCTACCGGTTCGTCGACCCGCTCGGCGCCACCGAGCCCTGCATCGCCGACGAAATCGAGGAGTTGTTCGTTTGAAAGCCCGGCGCCACGGGCTGCTAATGCTTGCGCTGGCTACTAGCTGGTTGTGCTTGACTGCGGCGGAAACCCGGCCGGATCAGCCGGACCCTGCGGCCAATGCGCCGGAAGGCATGGTCCTGATCCCGGAGGGTGAGTTCACGATGGGCCGGACATTCGCCACGCCGGACGACGAGACGGGCATGAGGCCGCTCATCCTCAGAGACGACCGACCGCCCCATCAAGTCCGCTTGGATGCGTTCTGGATGGACGCCACGGAGGTCACGCACTCGGCCTACGCGGAATTCATTGCGTCGGAAGGCCGCCGTCCTCCGTACCATTGGCTGGACGGCAAGATGCCGCAGGCTTTGGCGGAACACCCGGCCTATAACGTGGACTGGCACGACGCCCGGGCCTTCTGCGAGTGGAAGGGCAAGCGCCTCCCCTCCGAGGCCGAGTGGGAACGCGCCGCCCGCGGCAAGCTCGAAGGCGCTCGCTATCCTTGGGGAGACCAGAAGCCGGATCGCGACCGGGTGCGGTTCTCGACGCCTGAGGGTCCGGCGCCGGTGGCGCAGCACCCTCCCAACGACTTTGGTCTCTACGACATGGCCGGCGGCGTCGCCGAGTGGTGCCAGGATTGGTTCAACCGCACCTATTACTCCAACAGTCCGGCCGAGAATCCCAAGGGGCCGGCGGAAGGCATGTACAGGATCGTCCGCGGCGGCGCTTGGTCGGACGGCCCCAACCGCCTCACCGTGTTCTTTCGGAACTGGATTCGACCGAACCAGCGCACCCCGAACCTGGGATTTCGCTGCGTCCAGGAGGTGCGTTGATGTCGGTGGGCTCGACGGATCGCCTCGGAAGGCGGCGGTTCCTGCGGGCAGCGATGACCGCGCCTGCGCTTCTCGCTCTCGAGGAACGTCTCTTCGCCACGGGGAACGGGCCCCTCGAAATTGAATCCGTCGAGCCGATCGCGATTCGCACGCCGCAGGGCGGGAAGCCGCCGGACTGGTACCTGGAAATGGGGCCGGTCGGCCTGGCCACCGGCGGGAGCGGCCTCTGGAACCGCCTCGACCACGCTTCGCCCAGCCGGTTTCGGGGAGCCACCCAGGCGACTCTCGTCAAGATCGTCACCCGGGGCGGCCTGGTCGGATGGGGCGAGTGCCACGCTCCGGCCGCCCCTCGCGTCCATGCGATGGTCATCAGCGACCTGCTTGCCCCGATCCTGATCGGACAGGACGCCCGCCAGGTCGAGCCGCTTTGGGAACGGCTCTACTCCAGTCAGCGGATGCGCGGCTACGCCACCGGCTTCTATACGGAGTCGATTGCCGGAGTGGACCTCGCCCTGTGGGACCTGCTGGGTAAGTACCTGGACCAGCCCCTGTACCGGATTCTCGGCGGCAAGTACAGGGACTCGATTCCGACCTACTCCGGAATCCGGGGCAGGTCCCCGCGGGAACTCGGCGAGTCCGCAAAGCGGCAGATGGAGGCGGGCTTCCCGGCCGTCAAGATGGGGTTGAGCAAGGGGCCGGGCACATCGAATATCGAGCGGGTCATGGCCGTGTCGGAGGCCATCGGCGGCGCGGGCCAGCTCTTGGTTGATTCTCTCGGGGCCTACAAGATACACGAGGCCCGTGCCGTCGGCGCCAGGCTGGACGAGCTTCCCAACATCGGCTGGTGGGAAGACGCCCTTTTGCCGGAGGACATCGCCGGTTACACGGAGCTCAAGGCGGCTCTCAAGACGCCCCTCTGTGCGGGCGAGACGCTCTCGAACCGCTATCAGTTCCGAGAGTTGTTCGCCGCCAGGGCCGTGGATATGGTGAATCCGGACCTCTGCCGCGCGGGCGGCGTCAGCGAGTGCCGCCGGATTGCGATACTGGCGGACCTGCACGGTGTGCTGTTCTCCCCGCACATCAGTACCGGCACGGCCCTCTACTGGGCGGCTTCGGTCCACTTGGCCGCGCATCTGCCGAACACGGTGATCATGGAAGGGGGGACGCTCCTCGAGCGTCCGTTTGGAAACGCGCTGCTCCGGGAACCGCTGGAGTCCCGCCCCGGCCGGGCGATCGTCCCGGAGCGCCCCGGCATCGGAGCGGAATTCGACGAGAGCGTGCTGGAGCGCTACCGGGTGGCATGAGCATGTCCGCGAAACCATTGCCGAACGTACGCTGGCGCATCGCTGCGCTTCTGTTCGCCGCAACCGTCATCAACTACATCGACCGGCAGACGTTGTCTGTCCTGGCTTCCGAGATCACCACCGAGTTGGGAATCTCCAATATCGAATACGCCATGGTGGTCCAGGCATTCCTCATCTGCTACGCCGCCATGTACATGGTCTGGGGCCGGATCATCGATCGCTGGGGTACGCGCGTCGCCCTGGCGGTGTCGATGGTCTGGTGGTCCCTCGCAAATGCCGGACACGCGCTTTCCCGGGGGGCATTGGGCCTGGGAGTGTTCCGGGCGTTGCTCGGGCTGGGCGAGTCGGGCAACTTCCTCGCTGCGGAAAAAGCGATATCGGAATGGTTCCCTCCGCAGGAGCGCGGCTTCGCGAACGGCTTGGTGAACGCGGCGGCGGCGACCGGAGCGATCCTGGCGCCGCCCCTGATCGTGCTGATCTTCATCCAGTGGGGCTGGCGCCTGGCCTTCGTCGTGACCGGCGCGTTCGGCTTTGTGTGGCTGCTGTTCTGGCTCCGCTGGTATTGGGTTCCGTCTAAGCACCCGCGCGTGACGAGCGGCGAGCGCGTCCTGATCGAGACGGCCCCCGGCGGTCCTCCTCGCCGAACCGTTCGCTGGATCGAGCTGTTTGGCTTCCGGCAGACCTGGGCGCTCTTCCTGGCTAGGGTCCTGGCCGACCCCGTGTGGTGGTTCTACCTGTTCTGGCTCCCGAAGTACCTCCAGGACGAGCGGGGATTCGATATCGGAACGGTCGGGTTGACGGCCTGGGTTCCGTACCTTACTGCGGACATCGGCGCCATCGCCGGCGGCTGGCTCTCGGGGCGCTTGATCCTGCGGGGCATGGAGCCGGTTCAAGCCCGCAAATGGGTCATGCTCCCTGCCGCCGCGGTCATGCCCCTGAGCTTGATCGTGCCGGCGAGCGATTCCTCGGTAGTCGCTGTGACGGCGATTTGTGTCGTTACGTTCGCTCACATGGCATGGAAGACGAATCTGATGACCATGACGAACGATTTCTACCCGACCGCCGTGGTCGGCTCCGCGGCCGGCATCGTCGGGCTGGGCAGTTCGCTGGGCGGAGTGATCTTCACCGGAATCACCGGTGTGGTGGTGGAGCGGTATTCCTACGCTGCGATATTCTTTGTGATGGCCTTCCTCCATCCGATCGCGCTGGTAGTGCTGCACGTCTTGGCCCGCGGCAGTGTAGGGGAGAAACCCGCGGAGTGATGGGTGAACGAATAGTATGCAGGGTAATGACAGCAAGCTGAGGACGGACTCTTTCCAGCCTCTCGAGCGCCGCCGTATCTCCGACCACGTGTACGAAGCGGTGCTTCACGCGATTCTGGAGCACCGTTTCAAGCCGGGCGAGCGCCTTTCCATCCCGGAGCTCTCGCAGAGCCTGGATGTCAGCCAGATGCGGTGCGGCAGGCGATCGACCGCCTCAGCGAGGAGGGCTTTGTGGACATTCGGCCTCGCAGCGGAACGTTCGTAGCGCAGGCGGACGAACGGGATGTCGCCGAGACCTTCGATCTCCGCCGGGCGCTTGACGGACTGGCCGCCGAATCCGCCGTGCTGCATGTTAGCGGCCAGGACATCACCGAGCTTGGGGAATACATTCGGCAAATGGACAACTTCGCCGCGCTGGGAAGCGACGGCATGGCGGCCCATGACCGCCTCAACTGGGAGTTTCACTTGCTCATCGTCAGGCTTTCCGACAATGAGAAGCTCTACGAAATGTACAAACAACTGAACGCTCACCTCCAGATTGCCAGCGTCCATGTTTCCAGCCGCGATTGGGCCGCGCGCGTGCCCCGGGCTCAGGCGGAGCACCGGGAGATAGTCGACGCGTTGGAGAATCGTTCCGCGGGTGCGCTCGCGGATGTTCTGGCCAGGCATGTCGAGCGGGGCAAGGCTGCGCTGCTTTCCGACATCCGTGCGGCGCGGGAATCGGACGCGCTCTCCGAAGCGTCCAGGTAAGAAGACGGTAAAGATGCTAAACGCTTTCCAAGGAGTAATTCCAATCCTCGTAACGCCGTTCAAGGACGACGGCAAGGTCGACGTGGCCGGTCTGCTGCGGGTCGTTGACCATCTGTACGCACACGGAGCCAGGAGCGGCTTCGGCGCTTTCGGCAACGCCGGGGAGGGCTACGCTCTCCTGCCTTCAGAGAAGCGCCGGTTGCTCGACGCGGTCGTGCGTCATTTGGACGGCCGGGCCCCGGTGATCGTCGGCGTGGGCGCGACCGGTACGGAGGCGGCCGTCGAAACCTGCAAGGAAGCGGAGGGCCTCGGTGCGGCGGGCTTGATGGTCTTGCCGCCGTACTACTTGCGCCCCGATGCGGACGGCCTGATGTTCTTCTATTCCGCGATCAGCGATGCGGTCGGGATTCCGATCATGGTCCAGGACGCGCCGCTCCTCACGCAGGTAGCTATGCCCCCGGCGCTGCTCGCGCGCATGGCGCGTGAAATCGAGCATGTGGACTACGCGAAGATCGAGGCGCCGCCGACCGCCCCCAAGATCACTAGGACAGTCGAAGCCGTCGACGGCATGCTGACGCTGCTCGGAGGACTGAACGGGCAGTTCATGATCGAGGAGTGGCAGAGGGGATCCCGGGGAATCATGCCGGGCAGCGACATGGTTTCGACCTACTGCTCGATCTGGAACGCGCTTGAAAACGATAACCTCGATTCAGCATGGAGCGTGTTCCAGCGGGCGCTGCCCTTGATCCGATATGAACTGCAGCCCGGACTGGGCGTTTCGGCCATGAAGCACAATCTCTTGCATGAGGGAGTCCTCGAGAATGCCGTGGTCCGGCACCCTACCCGCTCGCTCGATGAATCCGGGTTGCGCGAGCTCGATGCTCTGCGGTCATTGGTTGGGACGAACAGTCAGCCGTGCCGCTAGATCGAATCGCTGCGATCGAGGCGTTTTCGATCAGGCTGCCTCGTGACTCGGCAGCGGTGACGGGGACCGCGGGGTCGCCGACCACGCTGGCTGCCGGCGGGTTTGACTACCGCTGGTCGGAAACGAACAGCACGCTTTATTCGGTGAATTTCGAAGCCGCCCTGGTCAAGGTGACGTTGGAGTCGGGTCTGGCCGGCTGGGGCGAGGCCCAGGCGCCGCTCGCTCCGGATGTCGCGTGCCTGATTGTCGAGCAATTGCTGCGCCCGGCGGTCGAGGGCCAGGATTTCGACGGTTCTCCCGACACGGTGAGGTCGCTGTGGAATCGGATGTACTCGGCCATGCGCGTTCGTGGTCAGACCGGCGGCTTCATGCTCGATGCGATTGCCGGGGTCGACATCGCCCTGTGGGACTTGGCCGGCAAGTCTCACGGGACTTCGGTCGCGGACTTGCTGTCATCTTCCGCCCCCAAGAGCAGGATTCCGTGCTATCTCTCGGGGCTCCCGGGCGCAACGAACGCGGAGCGGGTGGAGCGGGCACGGGAGGCCTGGGGCGCGGGCTTTCGCATCTTCAAGCTGTTCTACGACCGCACGGAAGACGAGCTCTTCGATCTCATCGACCGCCTGCGCGAAGCCTTGGGGCCGGATGTTTCCATTGCGGTGGATGCTCTCTGGCGGCTTGACGAAACTTCGGCACGCAACTTCGGCGGAAAACTTGACGAGCGCGGAGCCCTCTGGCTCGAGTGCCCGCTGGCTCCGGAATCCCCGGCCGGCCACGCTGATTTGGCGGCCGGAATCCGCACGCCGATCGCACTGGGTGAGAGCTATCGTACTCGTTACGAGCTGGCTCCGTTCCTTGCGTCCGGCTGCGTCCGGTGGTTGCAGCCTGACATCGGCCGTTGGGGCATCACCGAAGCGGCCGAACTTGCGCGGGACATCGGCGTCGGCGCTCGCATCGTCCCCCACATCAGCATTGCCATGGGACCTCAGATTGCCGCGGCCTTGCAATTCGCTGCTTCGTCGAGCAATGTCGGGCTCGCCGAGTACAACCCGGTCGTCTTCACGGTCGCCAACCGCTATCTCGATCGGCCCCTCGAAGTCGACTGTGCCGAGTACCTCGTGCCCGACGGTCCGGGCCTGGGCGTCGAGCTCGATGAGCCGGCAGTACGGGCGTCCGCGTGCAGGGTGAATGTCACTCCGGCTTCGTGATTTGAGTCTCGTGATTCGTGACCCGAGGAATGTACGGCTCGCCGGGCTAGCCTGCATTTCTCACCACGCGGCGAGGTGAAGTGCGTGAGAGGGCCGTCAGGACGAGGCGCGAGCCGCTTGGCGCGCGCAGGCGTACTTGAACAGTACGTCGAGCACGGCAAGCAAGCGCAACGAAGTCCTGGTGGTCGTATCGCGTGCTTCGACCGTCGGGTGGTGAGAAATGCAGGCTAGCGATGGTCAGGCGTCGTTTCCCTGCCCTCGCGACAGCCGCTCCAGCGCCAGCAGGTTCATCATCAAACGGCGGAGCGGATGATAGTGGTCTTGGCGCACCCCATGATAGGAGGGCTTGAAGCTGAATCGACGGTCCTCGCCCAGGCTGTAGGTCGGGTACCCGAAGCGGCGCAATGAGAACTTCTCGTCCTGCACCTTTTGGGCGAGGTTGAAGTAGCGCGCGGCCCACTCGGCGCCGCTGTGTTCGTAGATCTTGAGCGTCGATACGAGCACCTCCTGATTCGCCCACATGCTCTTGAAGTAGCACTTCTCGCCCTTGATCCGCAGCTCGGGCCGGTTGCCGGCAAGCTTCATCGGCGGCCACTCGTAGCCGCCCGCTCCCACGTTGATCCATTCGGGCAGCCCGCCGTAGACATGGTCCCAGCCGATGTCGAGGTGCTGCCGGACTTGCCGTGCGGCCAGGTCGAACATGGCCTGATCGCCTCGCCGCAACGCTTCGTCCATCACCATCCACAGGCATTGGCAGCAGTGGCCGAGCAGCGACTTGTTGCGCTCGGACGGAATCGGGCTGAAATCATGGTTGCGGTACTCGTTGGTGAGGCCGATCTCCGGGTTGTGATGCTTGTGGAGGATGGCGTCCACGCAGAAGTCGGCGATCGATTCGAGTTCCGGGTCGGGGCCGCGGTTGAGCATCTGCGTGACGGTTTGCAGCGTGACCATCCAGTTGCCTTGAATGCGGGCTCCCGGATGCGGCGCGTACTTGTCCTTGAAGTCGGGCCGATTGACGTAAGCGAACATCTTCTTGAGCAGCGCGATGGCTGCCTCGCGCGCTTCGCCGTCCCCGGCCGCGGCGGCGTACTCCTGCAGGCCCTCCGCAAGGAAGAACATGCCGTACACGTCCCCGTCCACACCAGGTTCGAACGGCTTGACGGTCTCGCCCTCGCGCGAGAGATCGATGGCGTAGAAGCCGTCCGCCTGCCGGGCGTGCGCGAGCCAGAACTCTTTTGCCTTGCGGGCGATGTCCAGGTGCCGCGGATCGCCTCCGAGGTGGTTGTACAGGAAGCTGTACACCCAGATGCCCCGCCCTTGATACCAGTGATATTTGTTGTCGCTGAGGCGCGTGCCGTCGTAATCGAGCGCGGTCATGAACCCGCCGAGCCGATGGTCGATTCCGTGGGCGGACCAGAACGGAAGCTGGACGTCGAAAAGCTCCGCGCGGTAGGCGTCGCGGAGTTTCTTGAGGTTGCCGCCGCTGAGTTGATCGCTGGGTTGGGGATAGCGCTTGGGAACCGCGGCTTCAGTCCGCCGGGCTGGCGCAGTCAACCCGGCCACGCCGGCGCTTGCCGCAGTGAGGAAGCGCCGTCGATTCGAGCCGGACATGTTGTAAAAGCGCCGGCGGGCGGCTCCGGGCTACGCGATCAACTCCTTGATCAGCTCTCCACCCGTCTGGCTGAGCTGTTTCTCGCGGCCTTGGGCAAAGTAGGTCAGCCGAGTGTCATCCAGGCCGAGCAGATGCAGCAGAGTGACATGCATGTTCTTGATCGGATGCACGGTCTCGACCGCGTTCCTGCCCGTCTCGTCGGTGGCTCCGACGATCTTGCCGCGCGGCGCGCCGCCTCCCGCCATCCAGAAAGCCATGGCCGGGGCATTGTGATCGCGGCCCCAGACAGCTTGGCCGCCCCGGAGGCCGTTATCCGGAGTGCGCCCGAATTCACCCGCCCATACCACAAGGGTCTCTTCCAGCAAGCCGCTGCGCTTCAAGTCCTTGAGCAGACCTGCAATGGGCCGGTCGATGGAATCGAGCCGTTTCCCATGGGCTTTCTTGATGTAGTCGTGCGAGTCCCATCCGGAAACGATCACCTGCACGAACCGGACTCCGCGCTCCACCAGTCGCCGGGCCAGCAGGCACCGCCGGCCGACCGAATCCACCTCGGAATTGTCGGACCCGACGCCATAGAGCTCGCGCGTGGCCTTCGGCTCCGAGTCGATATTGATGGCCTCCGGCATTTCCGCTTGCATCCGGAACGCCAGCTCGTAGCTTTCGATCCGCGAAGCCAGTTCGTCGTGATGCGGATGCCGTTGCGAATGGCTGCGGTTCAGTCGCCCGATGAAGTCCAGCGTCTTGCGCTGCTGGTGCTCCGTTACGTATTCCGGCGGCCTCATGTCCAGCACGGGCGCTCCTTGCGACCGCAAGGGCGTCCCCTGGTAATGCGCCGGCAGGAATCCGTTCGACCAGTTCCCCGCCCCGCCCTGCGGAAAGGCCAGATCGGGCAGGACCACGAAGCCGGGCAGGTTCTGGTTCTCGGTGCCCAGCCCGTAGGTCACCCAGGCGCCGATCGCCGGATCTCCACCGAAGCGGTTTCCCGTATTGAGGTGATAGAGCGCCGTCGGATGGTTGACGGAGGTCGCCTGCAGACCCCGGTAAAAACAGACGTCGTCCACGCAATCGGCGAAATGGGCGAGCTTGGCGTTGATCTCGATGCCCATGCGGCCGGCGCGGCGGAATTCGAACGGACTGCGTACGAAATACCGCTTGCCCGTGTTCATGCTGGCTTCGAACTTGTTCTTCTCCTTGACGAACTCGGTCATGTGGAGGTCGACCAGCTTGGGCTTCGGATCGAACGTGTCGATGTGGCTGGGTCCGCCCTCCATCAGCAGAAAGATGCAGTTCTTGGCCTTGGCGTCATGGTGTGCGCGTTTGGGGGCGAGCACCCCGGCCTGGGCGCGGTCTTTCTGGAGCATCGCCGACAGCGCGATCGCCCCCAGCCCCATGCCGGAGTGGTACAGGAGTTCGCGGCGGGACGGTTTTGCGGTAAGGACGGGGCGTTTCATGATCAGTACACGTACACGAATTCGTTGGAGTTGAACAGCGCCAGAGCCAGATCGGCCCATGCTCGTGTGCCGGGCGGCATCTCGCTCGGGTGCGGATGGTGCTCGTAAGGTCCGGTATAAGCGGGCTGAACGAATTCGAAGCGTTCTCCGGTCAGCTCGCTTGTGATGGTGTGGACGATGTCTTCCGGCAACCGTCGGGCGGCAGCGGGATTCTCCGCATGGTGCGCCGTCATCTCCGCTACGAACTCTTCCGTCCAATCGCGCTCCTCGCTTGTGGGATCGCGGCCGAATGCCAGTCGGAACGCGCTCTCGACGCGCATCCCCTCAGGCAGGGAGTCCAGGCGCTGCGCCATGATCAGTGCCAGGTCGCGCGACAGTTCGGCATTGAGCAGGGCGAACGCCTGGGTCGGCACGGTGGATGACTCCCGGCGCTCGCAGGTCAGGTCCGGATTTGCGCCGTTGAACACCTCGATCATCGGGTCCATCATGCTGCGCCGCTGGAAACTGTAGACGGAACGGCGGTTGCGTCTCCGCCGGGTCGGCTCGGCTTCGTAGACCGGCTGGAGGGTTCCCATCGCATGCCGCGGCTGGTGCGCTACATCCGGATTGATCTGGGCGTACGTGCCGGGACCGCCCGTGAAGTCGCTCAACTCGCCGGCAACCGCCATCATGCTGTCCCGAACCTCCTCGGCTTCCAGCCGGCGGGGTGAGAACCGCGCCAGGTAGATGTTCTCCGGGTCGAGCTTGTCCACCAGCTCACGGTTCGGGTGGTCACTGGCTCGCCGGTACGCCTCCGAATACAGGATCACTCGATGGACGGCCTTTACGCTCCAGCCCTGGTCAATGAAGAATGTCGCCAGCCAATCCAGCAGTTCCGGATGCGAGGGCTTCTTGCCCATCTTTCCGAAGTTGTTCGCGTTCGAAGCCAGCCCGCGCCCAAAATGGTATTGCCAGACGCGATTGACCAGAACCCGGCTGGTCAGCGGATTGCCTGGATCCGCAATCCAGCGGGCCAGCGCGCTTCGGCGTCCGCTGAGGCGGTCCGGGATCTGCGGAGCCGGCAGATCGGAATAGCGCGCCACCGCTTCGAGCACCCCTGGTGAAACCTCCTCCCCTGGCGCCTGGATGTCGCCTCCGGCCAGAACATGCGTCTTTGCTCGGGCGTAGTCTCCCGGCTGCAAGTAGCTGTTCCGATATCTCAGGAACTCCCACTCCGGCACATAGCCATTGCTGATCGTCATGGCCAGAGGCTCGAACCGCAGCACGGACAGCTTGTGCATGATCACCCGTTTCCGCAGCAGCTTGAGCAGCTCAGCCTGCTCGCTGCTCAGGTACCGCTGCAGCGTAGTGGTCCGGGCCTCGGCGGCGGCTTCCGGTCCCTTCTCCCTCGCGAGTCGCTCGCGGGCCGCTTCGTGGAGGTCGTTCATCCGGCGTTCCAGCTCTTCCATGCGGGTCTGGATAGGCTTGCGGCCCTGGTCGAAGCCTTCCGTCGATTCTGACGGCAGGAACGGCAACGGGCGCCTCGCGAAAGCCGTCTTCGCAAAGACGGCCTGCATGCGGTAATAGTCCTTGGTGGGGATCGGGTCGAACTTGTGGTCGTGGCAGCGAGCGCAAGCCAGCGTCAACCCCAGAAACGACTGCCCGACGTGGTGCGTCACGTCGTCCAGGAAGAGCTGCCGGGTCACGGCCGCGACGGCCATGCCGGTATGCTCCCAAGGCCCCATCCTGAGAAAGCCGGTCGCCAGAATCGCCTCGGGATCGTCCGGGAACAACTCGTCGCCGGCGATCTGCTCGAGCACGAAGCGGTCGTAAGGCTTGTCGCTGTTGAATGCGCGGATCACGTAGTCCCGGTAGCGCCAGGCATTGGGCCGCACGAAGTCATTCGAGTAGCCTGCGGTATCGGCGTAGCGCGTCACGTCGAGCCAATGACGCCCCCACCGCTCGCCATAGCGCGGAGAGTCCAGCAAGCGCTCGACGACTTTCTTGTAGGCCCCGTCGGATTCGTCATCCAGAAAAGCCTGCACCTCTCCCGGAGTCGGAGGCAGGCCCGTCAGGTCGAACGTCAAACGCCGGATGAGCGTTCTCTTGTCGGCTCTCGGAGCGGGTTCGAGTCCCTTCTCCGCCAGACGCGCCAGGACAAAGCTGTCCACCGGAGTCTGCACGACAGAGGGGTTTATCCTGCATTTCCCCCCACGCGGCGAGGCGAAGTGCGTGAGAGGGCCGTCAGGACGAGGCGCGCGACGCTTGGCTCGCGCAGGCGTACTTGACGGTACGTCGAGCACGGCAGGCAAGCGCAACGAAGTCATGGCGGTCGTATCGCGAGCTTCGGCCGTCGGGTGGGGAGAAAGGCAGGATATCCCTTCGGTTGGGGGCTCGACGCGTTTCACCGGCCGGAACGCCCAGATATCGCCTTCCTCGAAATCCCACTTCGCCGTCGAACGGCCGTCAGCGTACAGCGCCCCTGCTGCGATCCATGCGCGAAATACGTCCCGGGTCTCTTGGGGAAGCTGATTCTCCGGCCCTCCGGGTGGCATGGCCAACTCACCGGCATGATCGATGGCCGACATCAGCAAGCTGTCGCCGGGTGATCCGCCTACGATGGCCGGGCCTCGCTGACCGCCCTTCAGTGCGGCCTCCCGAGTGCGCAGGTCAAGATTGGAAAAGACGTTCCCTTCTCCGTGACAACCCAGGCACTGCTGTTTCAGCACCGGCTGGATGGTGTTGCGGAACAGTCCGGCAGCAGAATCCGCGGCGACGCCGGAAGTCGATCCAACCAGGCCGGAAATGATAATCAGACCTGACTGCAGGAAACGAAGCCCTGACCCCGCGCCGGCCGCTTTCGTTCGGTTTCGTCGCCGCATGGGGTCCCGAAATGCAGGGCCCGTCGTCCGATATCCCGCTCCCGTACCGAAGCAGGCAGACGGCTGAGCATCCTGTATTTGTTGCTTCCCTATGGTAGCGCGAAATTGTTGAACGGAAGCTCTCGATGCGGTCGGTGTGGACCCGCCCTTTCGCATACTCGGCCACCGGGCACTGGACCGATTGGCGCTCACCAATGCCTGTCGAGTCGTCGTTACAGCGTCCTTTGAATGACGCCTCTACGGGGAAGCTTCCCGCTGCCTCGCAACCAGGTTCGCGCGCGCCTCGCCGTACTGCCGCTTGATGTCTTCCTTCTCCGCCTCGGTGTTCCACGGACCGGTTTCCATGGCCTGCTGGAGCACTTGATCGAGGCGGTCGATGAAGTACTGCGCGTCTTCGTGCGAGCGGATCGGCTTGTTGTCGACGATCACTCTCACCGGCATCGTGGCCGCGAACGGGAACGGCCGCCGGATCGGATGGGTCGCGTACTGGGCGCGCGTCCGCACCGCGAACCATCCGCTGCCGTCGATTGTCACCTCTTCGTTCAACGTCGCGATGCGCTTCTCGCCGGTCGGCTCCAGCGTCGCCACGACCTTGTTGTTGAAGAGCAGCTCGATCGATTCGATCGGCATGATCGAGCGAATCTCGGCCTTGGCTCGCATCGCGTGGGAGCCGGCAGGCAGGTTGATCGTGTCGCCGGGGTCTTTCCCGTTGATCGTGAAGTAGACCAGCGGTCCGGCGCTGACGAAGCTGCGCCCGGCCCGGAAGTCGGCGATCCACTTGTCGTAGTCGAGTTGTTTCCCGGTCTTCACGTAAACGCGGTTCGATCCGATCAGGAAGCTGCGGTAGAAGTTGCCGAAAGCATCCTCTCCGGCCGACGCCACCACGTCGTAGCCGCAGTTCCAGGCGCGGTAGAGCGGCTCCATCCCTCCGATGGAGTTGGCCTCGACGAAGTCGACCGTGCCGAGCGCCAGGTCGGCCGGGAAGTTGCGTCCCGCTCCGTGCGCGTACCCGGCCAGCGCGCCTTGTTCACGCGCGACCATGTTGGGCACCGTGTTCGACGGATACAGGCTCGCCACGACCGTGTTCTGATAGCCCACGTAATCGGGAATCACGTAGTGTTCCTTCAGATTCAAGAACGCGCCGTGCCCCCAGAACGGCGGGTGATATTCCTGGTTGTGATACAGAATGCGCTCGCTGGTCGATACGGGATCGGGCTTGCCCGTGAAGTGGGCGATGTCGGGAATGCGCTGCTCCTTGTTGCAGATCAGGTTGTTCAGTACGTGGATGTCTTCCGCGTCCCCCTGGAACATCATCGTCTCGGGCGGGTTGTAGTAGACCCCCGAGTAGTTCATGTGGAAATGGTTGCCGCCGTCCCACCATCCCTTGTCACGCGCCTTGTCGAGCCGCTTGAGGCGGATGGTGACCGACTCGGGGCGGTCTTCGCGAACCATCACTTCCTGATCGACGGGGATGAACTCGAAACCCTTGGAGATGCCCAGCGTAGTCTTGCCCGGCGGCAGGTCGATCTCGAACTCGCCGTCCGTATGGAAGTAGTGATACTCTTTCTCGTCCATGTGGTCGTACAAGTCCCAATCAACCCTCAGCCAGCTTTCCTGGGGCGCGTAGGAACGGCCGTCCGCCGCGTTCAGATGGACCCGCGCGGCCGTCACGCCGCCCGTTCCGTCGTCGACGATCTTCACCCGCAGCTTGCCCATCGGGCGCTTGTAGACGAGTTTCTTCGTCTCGATCTGTTCGAGCTTGCCGCCGAACCAGTGGAACAGCCACAGCGTGGTGTCGCCCGTCTCGTTCGAGATGAACGCGATGCGGTTGCCGTCCGGCGACCAGCGCGGACTGGTGCGGTCGAAGTCGCCGTAGGTCAGCGGGAAGTAGTCGCCGCCCTTCGGGGGCATCGCCCAGAGCTGCTGCCACTGCCGCCCCAGGTACGAGCTGTAGACCATCTTCGCCCCGTCGGGTGAGATCGTCGGCCGCGCCCGCCACGTCGTTTCCTCGTAGTGAAACCGCGTCATCTCCGCGTCCGGCTCGGCCTTCATCCAGTAGAAACCGCCCGAGCCGTGCTTGTTGTGCCGGTTCGTGATGAAGATCAGCTCCTTGCTGTCGGGCGTCCAGGTGGGGTGCAGGTGCACCGCCCACTCCCCGTAGTAGACCGTCCGCGGAACGAGTTGGTACTCCTTGGTGATGGCGTACGGCTCGCCGAGCTTGCCGTCGGCGAAATCCATCATCCAGATGTTGTAGCGGCCTTGCGGCCGGCTGGAAACGAAGGCCAGGCGTTTGCCGTCGGGCGACCACTCCGGCTCGACGTTGATCGATACGCCGGAGGTCAGCGGCGTGACGTCGCCGGTTTCCAGGTCGAGCAGCTTGAGATGGATCTCTTCGTTGATCTCCGACGTGTACGCGATGTAGCGGCCGCCGGGATGCCACGAGGGCATCGATTCGTAGGCGGCTCCTTCGGTCAGCTCGTAGGCCGTCGTTTCGCCGACCTTGATCTTCCAGATCGAGCCCTTCATGCCGAAGGCGATTTCCTTGCCGTCGGGCGACCATGTCGGATAGTTCGGGCCGTTCGTGATCTGCGGGAGATAGCACTCCAGGATGTAGGCGTGTCCCGTCATGATCTTCGAGAAGACCCGGCGGCGCCCCTGGGCGTCGGCCTGGACGACCGAGACCGCGAGAGCGAGCAGAACGAGGGGGATGCAGCGCTGGCGTGAGAATCTCATGGCTCGGAAATAGGAATGCCGTTCAGTTTGGAATCCAAGACCCTTGGAAGCCCGTGTTGAAATCCCAGTAGAACCGAGGTGCCCGGCTGACAAGGCGCGACGATCGACACCATCTCAGCGGGACTCGCCAGGGCTGGATCTACATGCTCCGTTTGTCTCGACAGAACGGTGCTTGTCAAGCTGTCTTTACAACATCCCTGGCATGACGCCTCTACGGGACAGCTTCCCGCTGCCTCGCAACCAAGTTCGCACGCGCCTCGCCATACTGCCGCTTGATGTCTTCCTTCTCCGCCTCGGTGTTCCACGGACCGGTTTCCATGGCCTGCTGGAGCACTTGGTCGAGGCGGTCGATGAAGTACTGCGCGTCTTCGTGCGAGCGTATGGGCTTGTTGTCGACGATCACTCTCACCGGCATTGTGGCCGCGAACGGGAACGGCCGCCGGATCGGATGGGTCGCGTACTTCGCGCGCGTCCGCACGGCGAACCACCCGCTGCCTTCGATCGTGACCTCTTCGTCCAGCGTCGCGATGCGCTTCTCGCCGGTCGGCTCCAGTGTCGCCACGACCTGGTTGTTGAAGAGCAGCTCGATCGATTCGATCGGCATGATCGAGCGAATCTCGGCCTTGGCTCGCATCGCGTGGGAGCCGGCAGGCAGGTTGATCGTGTCGCCGGGGTCTTTCCCGTTGATCGTGAAGTAGACCAGCGGTCCGGCGCTGACGAAGCTGCGCCCGGCCCGGAAGTCGGCGATCCACTTGTCGTAGTCGAGTTGTTTCCCGGTCTTCACGTAAACGCGGTTCGATCCGATGATGTAGCTGCGGTAGAAGTTCCCGAAAGCGTCTTCACCCGCCGACGCCACGACATCGTAGCCGCAGTTCCATGCTCGGTAGAGCGGCTCCATGCCGCCGATGGAGTTGACCTCGACGAAGTCGACCGTCCCGAGCGCCAGGTCGGCCGAGAAGTTGCGCCCGGCTCCGTGCGCGTACCCGGCCAGGGCGCCTTGAGCTCGGGCGACCATGTTCGGCACGGTGTTCGACGGGTGCAGGCTCGCCACGACCGTGTTCTGGTAGCCCACGTAATCGGGGATCACGTAGTGCTCCTTCAGATTCAGGTAGGCGCCGTGCCCCCAGAACGGCGGGTGATACTCCTGGTTGTGGTAGAGAATGCGCTCGCTGGTCGATACGGGATCGGGCTTGCCCGTGAAGTGGGCGATGTCGGGGATGCGCTGCTCCTTGTTGCAGATCAGGTTGTTCAGTACGTGGATGTCTTCCGCGTCCCCCTGGAACATCATCGTCTCGGGCGGGTTGTAGTAGACCCCCGAATAGTTCATGTGGAAATGGTTGCCGCCGTCCCACCATCCCTTGTCACGCGCCTTGTCGAGCCGCTTGAGGCGGATGGTGACCGACTCGGGGCTGTCCTCGCGAACCATCACTTCCTGATCGACGGGGAGGAACTCGAACCCCTTGGCGACACCCAGCGTTGTCTTGCCCGGCGGCAGGTCGATCTCGAACTCGCCGTCCGTGTGGAAGTAGTGATACTCCTTCTCGTCCATGTGGTCGTACATGATCCAGTCGACGCGCAGCCAGCTTTCCTGGGGCGCGTAGGAACGGCCGTCCGCCGCGTTCAGGTGAACCCGAGCGGCCGTCACGCCGCCCGTCCCGTCGTCGACGATCTTCACCCGCAGCTTGCCCATCGGGCGCTTGTAGACCAGCTTCCTGGCCTCGATCTGTTCGAGTTTGCCGCCGAACCAGTGGAACAGCCACAGCGTGGTGTCGCCCGTCTCGTTCGAGATGAACGCGATGCGGTTGCCGTCCGGCGACCAGCGCGGGCTGGTGCGGTCGAAGTCGCCGTAGGTCAGCGGGAAGTAGTCGCCGCCCTTCGGAGGCATCGCCCAGAGCTGCTGCCACTGCCGCCCGAGGTACGAGCTGTACACCATCTTCGCTCCGTCGGGTGAGATCGTCGGCCGCGCCCGCCACGTCGTTTCCTCGTAGTGGAACCGCGTCATCTCGGCGTCGGGCTTCGCTTTCATCCAATAGAAACCGCCCGAGCCGTGCTTGTTGTGCCGGTTCGTGATGAAGATCAGCTCCTTGCTGTCGGGCGTCCAGGTGGGGTGAAGGTGCACCGCCCACTCGCCGTAGTAGACCGTCCGCGGAACGAGTTGGTACTCCTTGGTGATGGCGTACGGCTCGCCGAGCTTGCCGTCGGCGAAATCCATCATCCAGATGTTGTAGCGGCCTTGCGGCCGGCTCGAAACGAAGGCCAGGCGTTTGCCGTCGGGCGACCACTCCGGCTCGACGTTGATCGATACGCCGGAGGTCAGCGGCGTGACGTCGCCGGTTTCCAGGTCGAGCAGCTTGAGGTGGATCTCTTCGTTGATCTCCGACGTATACGCGATATAGCGGCCGCCGGGATGCCACGAGGGCATCGATTCGTAGGCGGCTCCTTCGGTCAACTCGTAGGCCGTTGTTTCGCCGACCTTGATCTTCCAGATCGAGCCTTTCATGCCGAAGGCGATCTCCTTGCCGTCCGGGGACCAGCTCGGATAGTTCGGGCCGTTCGTGATCTGCGGGAGATAGCACTCCAGGATGTAGGGTTCGCCCGTCATGATCTTCGAGAAGACCCGGCGGCGCCCCTGGGCGTCGGCGTGGTCGGCCGCGGCCGCGAGAGCGAGCAGAACGAGGGGGATGCAGCGTAGGTGTGAGAGTCTCATGGCTCGGATATGGGATACCGTTCAGTTACGAAACACGATCATTCAGTCGCGCGATCATCTCCGCGCGGCCCCTGCATTACTTCACTCGACTCCATCCTGCAGAACATGGCAGCGCGCAGGGACGTATCGTTTGGGGATCAGCGTGACGGTTGTCGTCCAATACGTGCCGATCTTGTGTTCGACGATGGAGCCCATCAACATGTGCGCTTCCCACTTGGTCAATCCGCAATCCTCCCGCAGCCAGCGGATCATGTCGGAGTTCGCCTCGCGCAGGCGCGAATCCGTATCGGCCTCCTTGGACGGGTTGCTGACGATCGAGGCGATGTGCGTGTCGTTGACGAGCCTCGGGCCGGTAAGGTTCTTGTTCTTGACGACGCGCACGGTGAACTGCACGTCCATCGACGTTTCGATGCCGGCGCCGAAACCTTCCCCGTCGCCTTGTTGCGCGTGGCCGTCGCCGAGATAGAAGTAGGCGCCCTCGTGAAAGACGGGGAAGTACATCGTGACGCCTTCGACAACGTCGTTGTAGTCCATGTTGCCGCCGTGAATGGACGTCGGACTGTAAGCCCTCGTCGACTGTCCCGGCTCGCCGACGCCGATCGTGCCCAGCATCGGCCGCACGGGCAGTTCGATCTTCCAGTCGGAGCGCATCTCGGGCTTCAGCCGGGGGCTCGTCGTGAGCTTTTCGAGATCGATGTCCCAGGGGACGAGATCGCCGCGCTCCGGCCGCACCGCATGCATCCCGAAGATCGGGTCGCGCGCGTTTTCAGTGTCTCCCGGCTTGATGCGGGCATCCGGGATGCCGCTTGTCGTGTAGCCGTAGTTGCGGTTCACGCGGACCTTGTCGAGATGGACTTCCAGGGCGTCGCCCGGTTCGGCGCCCTCGATATGGAACGGTCCGAACAGCGGGTTGCCGCCCTCGGGTGGAACATAGGGGTGTTTCAGATGGTGGATGCCCTTTTGGTCTCCGCCGCCCGAGTCCCACGTCTTGGTGATGACCGTGTCGCCCGACTTGATGCGAAGAATCGGTTCCTTGTGGGCGGAAAGATTGCGGGAGTGGTGATCGGGATAGATCTCGTAGGTTTCAGCGCCGGCCGGGTGGCCAAGGAGCAGGGAAACCGCGAGGTACAGGGGTGCGAGCACGGCTTGCCGTGCCGGCGTGCTGCTGCGGGTCATTCGTCACCTCCGAATTGATGACAGCGAGGGGGCAGATACTTCTTCTTCATCAGCGTGGCGATCGAGCCGTAGTAGGTGACGATCTTGTGCTCGACGACGGAACCGAGCAGCATGTGCGCCTCGGGTGACGTAAGCCCGCATTCGTCCTGGAGCCAGTTCAGCATGTCGGAGTTCGCCGATCGGACACCGATATCCATGTTGCTGTTGAATTCGGGTTGGCTCGCGATCGATACCAGGTACTCGTCATTGATCAGCCGCGGGATGCGCAGCCTCTTGCCCTTGTGCAGCTTCACCGTGAACTCGACGTCCATCGATGTTTCGACGCCCGCGCCGAAACCCTCGCCGTCGCCTTGCAGCGCGTGTCCGTCACCGACGTAGAGGTAGGCCCCGGGGGCGAATACGGGCAGCAGCACGGTTGAGCCCTCGACGATGTCGTTGTAATCGATGTTGCCGCCGTAATCGCCTGAAGGGCCCGAAGTGCGCACCTGATACCCGGACGGGGCGGGCGCCACGCCGATGCAGCCCAGCATCGGGCGCGCCGGCAGTTCCATGTTCCAGCCGGATTTGTCTTGCGGCCGCAACCGCGGCGTGACGGTCTTCTTCTCGAGATCGACGTCCCAGGGAATCAGCGTGGCGCGGCCCGGCCGCACCTTGCCCATGCCGTAGTTCGGGTCATGGATCTTCTCGCCCGGATTCAGGATGCCCGGCTGCACGGCGAAGGTCGTGTAGGCGTCCTTGCGGTTCAGGCGAATCTTGTCGATGTGCACTTCGAGCGTATCGCCGTACTCGGCGCCCTCGATATGGAACGGACCCATCAGTGGGTTCCCCTTCACCGGGTACCGGTACGGATGCTCGATGTGCCAGACGCCATCGCGGTCTTTGCCGCCCGAATCCCAGGTGCGCGTTTTGACCGTATCGCCGGATCGTATGTGGGCTACCGGCTCCCTCTCCGCGGAAAAGACCGGAGAGTGATGCTCGGGGTAGACTTCGTGGACGGCTGCGGGCGAGGGCAGAGCCGCGAGCATGAAGCAGGCTAGCAGTCCGTGGTAAAAGTCCCGTGGGAGGCGCGGCGGGCTCCTGCGGTCGTTCGGCGCGGAGTGAGGAGGATGGCGATCCGGGTGATCTCCTCCGACGAACGACAAAGCCGACGGCCGCAAATGTCCGTCGCCCAAAGGGTTACGCGCCACTTCCGCTCGGCTGCGCGGAGAGCGCGGCGCCGCGTTCCCGGAGCAGCTAGGCGTTACGCCATCGGTCCCGGGGCGCGTAACGCCGCCTGCGTGACTTTTACCACGGGCTGCTAACCATCCGAAGATACTTCGGGCCATATGAAGACTCCTGTTCCGGAAGGAACGATCCAAATACGATTGTCTGTGGCGGCGCGCATACTATGATACCCCCCGGAGCTGGCGCGTAGGGAACCGCGGGATGCGGCCGGCGGTTCGTGATTCGTGGACCGGAGGTGGTCTTGCTTGCGCTCCCGGAGGGGGCTGCCGTCCCGATGATGGCTTTCTTCATCGCGCCTGATGTGTATTCCTCACCACGTGGCGAGGCGAAGTGCGTGAGAGGGCCGTCAGGACGAGGCGCGCGCCGGTGGTAGAATGATCGCCGAGGCAATCTCATGTCCTCTACGGCCACACCCGCCCGCGGTGTTCGACAGGCGACGGCGGCGGAGCTCTACCACACTGACGTCTACACCTGGGCCATCGAACAGGCCGGCGCGCTGCGGCGGCGCGACTTCGACGCCGTCGATTGGGACAATGTGATCGAGGAAATCGAGGACTTGGGCAGAAGCGAAGAACGCAGCCTGAAGAGCTGGTACGCCAAGGTCATCGAGCACTTGCTCAAACTCCAATATCGGTGGCAATGGGAAACCGGTCCTGTCCACGGCTGGGAAACTTCCGTCAACACCGCACGGCGCGAAATTGAAGACGTCCTGCGGGAAAATCCCGGACTCGGGGGCAAGCGCGATGAGGTCTTCGCCAAGGCTTGGTGGAAGGCCAAGGCAGATGCCATTGCAGCTTTCGTGAACCACGACATGGCAGCCATTGTGGACGAGGCGCAATACCGCAGCGAGCAGAAGCGCCTGAGCCGCTCCTGGAACGAGGTGCTGCCCGACGGGTGCCCCTATTCCCGCGCACAGGTCGAGGACGCTCACTGGTGGCCGGAACGCCGCGGTCTCCCGCTGACCCTGGAACGGCCGCTGCCCGCCGAACCCGAACCCGATTAGCCTGCTTTTCTCACCACGTGGCGAGGCGAAGTGCGTAACAGGGCCGTCAGGACGAGGCGCGCGCCGCTGGGAGCGCAGCACGGCCTTTAAGGTTTTTCACGAAACACGAATCACGGCCCTTAGGGTTTATCGGCCGTCAGACATTTCTTTCTGGAGCGAACCAAGCCCCCGCCAAAGGTTTTCACTAACAACTAAAAACCAAAAACTAATAACTGATAACTCACCGCTGAAGTGCGCCTCCCGGCAAGCCGTCGCAACGACGCTTCAGGTCGCCTTGGCGTGACTCAACAGCGCTTCCTTGATGCCCCGCGCCGCGAAGATTTCATCGCCGTCGCGCATGCACTGCGTGGTGAGGCTGGATCTCGGTTCGTCGCCGCCGCCGTTGATCAGGACGCGCGGCTGCCCTTCGCGAAGCTGCCGGTAGATCTCCCGCCCCGCTGCGGGGATGAGGTTGTGGTCCCAGGAGAAATGAACGTTGTTGTACCCCTGCGTGTTGTCGACCAGCTCCGCCGTGCAGCCGGGAACTTCGTTCAGTACATCGGCAATGTACTGCGCCTTCTTGTTCCAGCCTTCCAGCACCGCGTCATGGTCGAGCGACGCGTACCTCCGAACGGCGGCGACGAGGCCCATGATCTCCTCTTTCCCGACCTTCATGCCGCGGCCGATGGACTTGTACGGCGAATGGTTGAGAGTGGCGGCTTCGATGAGATCCTTGCGGCCGGCCAGAATCCCGGAGGACTGCGGTCCGCGCAGGCCCTTGCCGCCGCTGATGACCACCAGGTCGGCGCCCGCTTCCGAATAGCGCGTCATGATGTCGGGTGGGGGCAGTTCCGATGCGGCGTCAACCAGGACCGGCACGCCGTGCTCCTTGCCGATCTCGATCATCTCTTCGGGCATCAACGTCCCCGGCGGATTGTCTTTCCTTCGATAGACCCTGGCCAGGACGGCGATCATGGCGGTCTTGTCGCTGATCTTGTCGATCATGCCCTGCTTCGTGTCCGCGTCGACCATCTTCATGCCTGCCGCGCGATAGGCCCGGTCGTAGTTGAAGCGCTGCTGGGTCTGCGTGAGGCACTCGACTTTGTCCCAGGTCGGATGCGGCAGGGCTTCGATCTTTTCCTGGTCCGTGCCCGTCAGGCATGCCGCCGCCCCGAGAAGCATCGCCGAGAACGAACCGGCGCTCACCACCGCCGCTTCAGCACCCATGACTCCGGCGATGTAGTCCCCGGCTGCTTTGTTGAGGGCGTTCATGTCGATGAAGTAGTCGTTGGCTTCCTCCATCGCGCGCATGACCTCGTCCGGCATGCGGGACCCGCCGATGACGGTGTTGTGGCCCTGGCAACTCAGAAACGGACGCAGGCCGAGCCAGCGGTTGTAGATGCTGTCCTCACCCCAGCCCATGGGGTCCTTGAGCCGGGAGGCGGCCGTGCCGCAGGCGGCGGCCAGACCGCTCAGCGCGGCGACCAGCCCGCGGCGGGTGATTTGCAAAGGCGAGAGACTGCTGATTTCCTTGCTGTGAGTGTCCATGGTGATCTCCTGGTTTCAGAGCCGCCTGGGCGGCTGGCATTGCGGCGGCATGCCGTGCCCCTGCATGACGAATGCCGGGATTCGCGTCCGCAGGGGCGTTTAGCCTGCATTTCTCACCACGTGGCGAGGCGGAGTGGGTGAGAGGGCCGTCAGGACGAGGCGCGAGCTGCTTGGCGCGCGCAGGCGTACTTGACAGTACGTTGAGCACGGCAAGCAAGCGCAACGAAGTCCTGGCGCTCGTATCGCGTGCTCCGGCCGTCATGTGGTGAGACATGCAGGTTACGTTGTCCGGCCCTCGGCAAGAAAGAACTCCCGCAACCGGCGGGCGGCGAAGATTTCCTCTCCGTCCCACTGGCACCGGGTGGTCATTCTGCCGCCCTCGTCATCGTTGTAATAGACGATGCGCGGCTCGCCGGCCTTGAGCTTTTCGGCGGCCTCTTTTCCGGTCAGTGGGATGACCTCGCGATCCCATCTCAGGCTGATGTCCTCATAGCCGTGCGCGTTCATGGTCTTTTCCGCGTTCAGGCCGGGTACGTCGGCCAACTGATCGATGATGTAACGCGATTTCTTGTTCCACCCCTCGATCACCGCTTCGTGGTCGAGCGAAACGTACCGGTTCAGGGCGACGACAAATCCCACGATCTCTTCCTTGCCCACCTTCATGCCGCGTCCGAGAGCGGTGTTCGGGGAGTGGTTGAGTGCGGCGGCTTCGATCAGGTCCTTGCGTCCCGCCAGAATCCCCGTCGATTGCGGGCCGCGAATCCCCTTGCCGCCGCTGATGACCACCAGGTCGAAGCCTGCCGTGGTGTAACGGGTCAGCGTGTCGACTGGGGGAAGCTCCGATGCCGCGTCGACCACCACCGGCACGCCGGCCCTCTTGCCGAGTTCCAGGAAGTCGTTGGACAGCATGACGCCGGGTTTCGGGTTGGAAGAATTATCCCGGCCCGCCAGGCAGGCGAGGAAAGCCGTCTTGCCGCTGATGGCGTTCGCGACCTGCTCTTTGGTCTCGAAGTCCACCAGCGTGGCCCCGCCGGCCCGGTAGGCGTGGTCGTACCCGAAGCGGTGGGCCGTTTGGGTCAGGCACTCGACCCGCTCCCACGTCGGATGCGGCAGGGCCTTCACCTTCTCCGGGTCGGTTCCCGAGAGGCAGGCCGCCGAAGCCAGCACCATGGCCGAGTACGAACCGGCCGTCACCAGCCCCGCCTCCGCGTCGGTGACCTCGGCGATACGCCGCCCGGCGGCATCGTTCAACTCGTACATGTCGACGAAGTAGTCGTTCGCCTCGGCGATGGCTCGGATCACCTCGGGAGGCATGCGCGAGCCGCCGACTTTCGTGGTATGCCCGCGGCAGGTCAGGAACGGGCGGATGCCCAGAAGCCGCGTATAGATGCTGTCGTGTCCCCAGGCCTGCGAACCTTCCTGCAGCTTCGAGGCCGCCGTGCCGCAGGCCGACGCAAGGCCGCTGAGGGCGGCAATCAGTCCGCGGCGGGTCATTTCCAGAGCCCCCACACGGGGTTCATCCGGGTCGGATAAGGTCTTGTTCTTCATTCTTTACTCCAACGGCGGCTCGATGGGTATCCGCGAAGATCATACCAAAACAAACGCCGGGCGCCCGCGGAATTTCGCGGAACGCCCGGCGAAGTGAAACCGTTATCGAACGCGCTAGAAGTTCCAGCGCAGGCCCATCTGCATCTCGCGGCTTTCCAGAGCGCTCGTAATCCTCCCGAAGTTGCCCGACAGGACGTACAACTGCGGGGTCAGGAAGGGCGGCGTGTTCGTCGCGTTGTACATCTCCCACCGCAACTGGATCGAGTGACGTTCCGAAACGTCGATGTTCTTGAAGATCGAGAAGTCGAAGCTCGTGCGTCCCGGCTCTTCGAGGATGCTGCGACCGGCGTCGCCGTAGAGGCCCTTGCCCAGCATGATCCGGCTCTCCGGAGTGGCGAGCATGAAGGCGCTCGTGTCGAACCAGCGGTCCAGCGTGCGCGCGCCGCCCGAAAGGTTGCCGTCGGCGAGTCGGTAGGGCCGCCGGGTGCAGTTCGCGCACCCGTCGCCGGGCGTCGGGTCGACTCTCGACTGGTGCGGGTGAACGGGCAGCCCCGTGGCCAGCAGGAGAGTGCCGTTGACCTGCCAGCCGTCGAGGACGTGCTTGGCAGCGCCGGTCAGGTTCTTGCCGAAGGGCAACTCCCACAGGAACGCGGTCGTCGCGCGGTGCTTGATGTCGAAATCGCCCCGGCCGCGCTCAGCCGTTCGGCGGTCGTGCGGGTTGTTCGGCCGCTGAGCCCCGCAGCAGGCGCGGAAATCGAACATGGCGTACGCCCAGGTGTAGGTCTGCAGGAAGGTGAGTCCGCCGCTGAAGCGCCTCTCCAGCTTGGTCAGCAGGCCATGGTACTGCCCTGAGGCCGAGCTGTCGTGAACCTCGATGCTCCCGAACTGGGGCCAGCGGCGAGTCGGGTTGGCGGTGCCGACCGTGTTCGGCAGAAATGCGTTGTACTCCCCCGGGAGGTCGAAGTGGTCGGACTTCGAACCGCTGTAGCCGACTTCGGCAACGAGATCCCACGGCAGGGACTTCTGGATGTTGAGGTTCCACTGCTGGACGACGCCCACCGTTTCTTCGACTTGCGCGGCTCGGATGCGGGAGCGAAAGCGCTCGCTGGTGGCCTGGTCGGCGGTCGCCATGGTAATCAGCGGTCTGCGCGGCGGGGCGGCCTCCTCGATGTTCGACGTCCCCGGCGGGTTGGACGCCAGGTGCGGGACGAAGTTGTTGATCATGTTGACGTTGTAGAAGATCCCGTAGCCGGTGCGGACCACGAAATCGGTTCCGCCCAGCGGCCGCCACGCGATGCCGAAGCGCGGCGCCCAGTTGTTCTTGCTCACTTCGTTCAGGGGAACCCGCGCCGCGCCCGGCGCCGGGAACAACTGGCCCGAAGCCATGTCGAAGTTGCGCGACTCGCCGCGGTCATCCACGAACGTGGAGTTGTACTCCCAGCGGAGGCCGATGTTCAGGGTCAGGTTCGGCGTGATCTTCCACTCGTCCTGAATGAAGGGATGTACCCGCCAGTACTCGAAATCCGGGTAGGTGCCGGCGTTGGCCTTGCCCGGAATGTTGCCCAGCCTGACACGTTGCGGATGGTCGAGCAGGAAGTCAGCCCAGCCGTGGCCCGAGTGCACGCCGAGGAAGTTGAACGAGCCGTTGGCGAACTGGATCGTCCGGCGCGCGGTTCGGACGAGGTTGTACGAGATCCCCATCTTGATGTTATGGTTACCCTGGATGAAGGACGTCTCGTTGGAGATCATCCGCGACTCGTCATAAATATTGTTGACGTCCGACGCGCCGATACTGCAGCAACCAGTCACGCTGATGCTGGTGAAGCGTGCGTCGTGCGGGTCCTCGGTCTGGCCCGGGATGCCCAACTCGGTCAGGTTGCTCCATCCGGTGTTGGTGAAACCCGTCCTGCGGAAGTAGAGGTCGCGGTTGAACGAAACCCGCAGCTCGTTCAGCGTCGTATTGGTGATGAAGTTGGTCCACGTCATCGTGGCGTTCTGCTGCTTCTTCGGTATTTTGTAGGTGAAGCGCTCGTCGAAGTGCGACAGGACATTGAGATATTGCGGCAGGATGTTCTGGATGCCGTAGCGCCCGAAGATCTTGTTCTTGTCGTTGATGGACCAGTCGCTCCTCAAATAGAACTGGTCGTCATCCAGGTCGGCTTTCGAAGTGCCCGAGAAGTTGTTCCTGCCGTTGAACTGCGGGCTGCCGAAGTTCGGCTGCGGCCAGTAGGGAATCACCCTTTTCGAGATGGGCGAGATCCGGCTCGACGGAATGATATGGTTCGGGAAGGCCCCGCAAGTCGAGGCATCCGCCGGATTCGTGCAGGTGTCGATATCCAGCACCGGACTGCTCGCGAAGAAGGGCTCGCTCAGATCGCCGTTGCGCATGAGCTGCGTCGGATATGTGCCGAAGGCCTGATTGCTGCGACGTTCGCTGAGGCTCTCCAGGTTGGCCGTGAAGAACAGCCGGTTCTTGACGATCGGGCCGCTGATCACGCCGCCGAAGGTGTTGCGCGTCAGTGGCCGTTTCGGAATATTGGGATTCTCGAAGAAGTTGCGGGCGTCGAGTTCCTCGCCGCGGAAGAAGTGGAACAGCGTGCCGTGGAATTCGTTCGTGCCGGGCCGGATCGAGGTGATGATCTGCGCGCCCGACTGGGTCCCGTACTCGGCGTTGTACCAGCCCGCTTCGACGCGGAACTCCTGAATGGCCTCGACCGAGGGCCGCATCCGGACCATGCCATGGATGCCGGTGCGCAGCGGAGCGCCGTCGAGGATGATGTTGTTGTTGTGCATTTTCTGGCCTTGCGCCGCGATGCCGTAGCCGGGCCCGAAGCCCGACGTCGTCACGCTGCTGCGCGGCCCGCGGCTCATGCCGGGAGCAAGCAGCGCCAGGCGGAACAGGTTGCGGTCGCCCGGAATCGGCAACTCGCGAATCTTGGCTTCGTCGATGACCGTGCTGATCGTCGTGTCGTCCGTCTGGACCGTCAACGCGTCGGCCTGCACCGTGATCTGCTCGGTGACGGCGCCGATCTGTAGCGTCAGGTTCTGGCGCCGGACCAGGTCGACCTCGAGCCGCACGTCGGTCGCGACGGCGCGGCTGAAGCCTTCCATCGTGGCCGCCACTTCGTAGAGGCCGATGTCCAGCGCGGGAACCGAGTAGTCGCCGCGCTCGTTGGTCTCGACCGTCCGCTCCGCCTGCGTGCCGACGTTCGTGACGGTTACGGCGGCGCCCGGAATCGCGGCGCCGGATTCGTCGGTTACGGTTCCAATGATGCTGGAACTGGTGCTTTGCGCAAACGTAACTCCCGCGCCAAGCGACATCGCCAGAGCCAAGGTGATAACGACAAAGGCGTCATTCAGCCTCCCCGCTTTCGAAAAAGCCGGGGTGCGCCTACAAGAACTTCTCTTCTCGTACATTCAACTGCTCCCATGTTCGCTAAGTCGGTGCCGACGGGCCGGGCAGGTTGAAACCTGCTTTGCGCCTCCCCAGGCGCTGTCGGAACCGGGGCTGCCTACACCGAGACGTGTATGCATCGCACAAGAGAATAGCAATTTCCAGACCGTTACAGAAGGTCTCTGAATCAGGTTTCAGGTTTTGTTGAGGGGCGAGGATAAAAATCACCGCGCCGCAAGACGCAGGACGGAGATCAGCTCCGTGGCCGCGCCATTGCCGTAAAACGCCGCAAAACCCCTGTTTAGACGCCTTTAAGCGATCTTCGTGCTCCGTCTCGACGGCCCGCGGCCCTGAATTGGCTGATGCTGATGGGGCGGCCTTTGTCCAGCATGGAGAACAAAATATGTTCGAAACGGTTCGGTTGGGCATGAGAAAAGTGATGAGATCGGCAGCGAGATGGGGTCTCCGCGACCGGGTGTGATTCCGCCTGACGGATCACACCGTCTCCAAACTATGAGAAAACGGATGCGACAAGGGTTCGTCAGCGCCCTGGGAGCGCGCGGGTACCCTTTGGGTGGCCCTCTTGGGTGGCCCTCTGGGCGCCTCCCCGCATGGCATGACCCGCGCGCGGGGCAAAACTGAAAACCAAAAACTGAAAACTGGAATACGATCCGCTCCCCGGCCTGTACACTAAGGTCGAATCCACTCAGCACCGGGAGAAGACACATGCAAGTGAATCGCAGGGAATGGCTGTCGGGAGGATTGGGCGCGGTTTCAACCGCGGCGTGGGCCGGCTGCGGCTCCGGTTCGCAGACGGAGGGCGGCGCGCCGGCGCCCGTCGTCACGGGGGGCGTTGTCGATTGGGATGCGGTTCGTGCCCGTTTCCCGCGCGCCGTCAACGAGACCTATTTCAATTGCGCCGCGCAGCATCCGCTGGGCGTCCATACCGTTCGAGGCTTCGAGCGCTACATCGACTTCATGCACAACGGCCCTGGCGAGGGCCGCGAGGACTTTTGGGAAACCGGCTATCGCGAGATGAAGCCGGCGTTCGCGCGCCTGATCAACGCCAAGCCGGAAGAGATCGCCTTCTGTGCGGGGACCACGGTCGGCGAGAACCTCATCGTCAGCGGCATGGATCTGAGCAACGCCAACGTGGTCACCAACGATCTGCACTACACGGCCTCGCTGGCCAACTATCTCGCTCGGCGCGACAAGTATGGCTTGGACGTTCGCATCGTCAAGCACCGCGATTGGGAAATCGACATCGCCGACATGGAGAAGGCCGTGGACCGCAATACCCGGCTGATCTCGGTTTCGTTCGTGTCGTCGGTGAACGGCCACCTCGAGGACCTGAAGAAACTCGCCGACCTGGCTCATGCTCACGGGGCCTGGCTGTTCGCCGACATCATTCAGGGCTGCGGCGCGACGCCGCTCGACGTGCGAGCGATGGGTGTCGACTTTGCCTCGTGCGGGATGTACAAGTGGCTCCAGGGCGAGCACGGCTTCGGTTTCCTGTACGTCAAGGAAGACCTTCAGGGCACGGCCGTCAAGGGGACGCAGTTCACGGGCAGCCCCGGCCTCAACTACGAGCCCTGGACCGCCTCGCCCGACCCCGACAGGCCCGAGTTCATCTCGCGCCCTCGGGAAGGCATCGGGCAATTCGAGTGCAGCACGCCGGCGGCGATCAACTACGCCGGTCAGCTCGAATCGTTCCGCTTCATCGAGGAGATCGGCATCGACAATATTCGGGCGCACGCTCGCGAGCTGACCGCCCGGCTGCAGAAGGAACTGCCTCCGCTCGGATTCACCGCCATCACGCCCGACGACACCGAATCCGGTATCCGCACCTTCCTGCACCCCGATACCGATTCACTCAAAGCCAAGATCAACCGCGCCAACGAAGAGGGCCGCGCCAATATCTCGATCGGCGGCCCCAACTCGGGTCTCACCGTGGGACGCGGCGGCAACCAGGTGCGCTTCTCGGTCTCCGTCTACAACAACCACGCGGATATCGACAAGGTGCTGGAAGTCTTGTCCTGACGGGCGGGATGAAACCCCGCTCGGCGCCGGGAACGGCAAGTTATAGACACGACATGCACGATGTCCAATCGATACACAATCGATACAATATCTGTATTACAACAGGTGTATCGATGGAGGTCGCGTGGAAACCGTCACGATTTCCCCAAAATACCAAGTCGTCATTCCGAAGGAGATCCGTGTCCGGCTCGGCCTCCTGCCGGGCCAGAAGGTCCACGCGATCGCTTATGCGGACCGCATCGAACTGATTCCGCTGCGTCCGGTCCGGCAAATGAAGGGCTTCCTGAAGGGAATCGACACCAGCGTTGAACGCGAGGCGGACCGGGTATGAATGTCGTCGATTCCAGTGCGTGGCTGGAGTATTTCGCCGATGGTCCGAATGCCTCCTCCTTTGCGGGGCCTATCGAGGACCCTGAAGCTCTTGTGGTCCCTGCATTGACTCTCTTCGAAGTATTCAAACGAGTGTTGCAGCAACGCGACGAGAGCGCGGCGCTTCAAGCGGTGGCAGTCATGCAGCAAGGAACCGTCGTGGATCTGGGAGCAGCGATTGCCGTGAACGCGGCTCGCCTCAGCGTGAAGCTGAAGCTGCCCCTGGCCGACAGTGCCATTCTCGCGACCGCCCGCCAATACGGCGCGGAACTGTGGACGCAGGACGCCGACTTCAAGGGAATCGAAGGAGTTCAGTATCGAAAGCGAAGACCATAGCGCTGCGCCCGGCCGGCAAGGCAAGGCTATGGAGCATATTGGCGCCTGTTCGACCGAGGAGCAA
Source organism: Bryobacterales bacterium (assembly GCA_965204095.1). Lineage (GTDB taxonomy): Bacteria > Acidobacteriota > Terriglobia > Bryobacterales > UBA6623 > JAPPLB01. The sequence continues at coordinate 2,052,434 of OZ241991.1, forward strand.
CGCAGTTTAGCCGGGAGGCATCGCCTCTTGAATGCAGCGGGTCTCGTGCCGTGGACGGTTGGTTTTCAGGACTTCGCCGGCAGCCGCTTTGCGAAGCCGCCCTCCTGAGAGCGCGTGAGTGCCCTCTCGGATACCCTCTGGGTGCTGGCCTGCATTTCTCACCACGTGGCAAGGCGAAGTGCGTGAGAGGACCGTCAGGACGAGGCGCGAGCTGCTTGGCGCGCGCAGGCGTACTTGCCGAATCGCCTCCTTCACCCCTCGGGTCAAGAAACACGGCCTTTAGCGTTCACAGGCCGTCGGACATTTCTTCTGGAGCGAACCAAGCCTCACCGAATGCTTTTCACGAGACACGAATCACGAGACACGAATCACGGCCTTTTTTCCGCGTGCTTCGACCGTTGGGTGGTGAGCAAGGCAGGCTAGAGCCTCCCCAGGCCCGGCCAACAGGTTTTCACGAGACACGAAACACGGCTTTTTTGGTGCATGGGGTACTGAAGCCCTTCAGTCTTGTTTTTTCCGCCCCGGCCTGCTAGGCATGAACTCACGAAGGCGGCGAGGAACAGTACCCTGCGGGTCGCGAATCAGGGCTTCCCAGGCGTTCACCATCCGCAAGCCACTGATTCTAAGGTCTTTACGAAACACGAATCACGAGATACGAGTCACGGCCTTTATGTTCTTCACGAATCACGAGGCACGAAACACGACTCACGGCCTTTGTGTTTTTCACGAAATACATGGCTCGAACGGTACCTGTTGGTACTGAAGCCCTTCAGTCTTTTTTTTCCCGGCCCGGGCTGCGTAGCATGAAGATCATGGTTCGTGAAATGAGCTTGATCCGTGGCCTGGGAGCGCCTGCGAAGGAAATGTCGTTCCGGCATCATCTCGCCTTGTTCAAGGACCATTCCTGCCTGCTGTTGCCCACGATTTCCCGGCATTTCCCACTATTTCCCGCTAAAAAAAAGTCGCAAGCCGTGGTGGCCTCGCAATACGGCCGTAGATCTCGCGGCCCTGGACGTGTCCCGCGCGCCGCTCCGCGACAGCCCGGCTGCACGGTTGAGCAAACGAATCATGAACCAAGGCCTTTCCTGGTGCGCGGCGCAAGCCGGCGCGAATTCCGAGGTCTTCACGAAACACGAGAAACGAAACACGAATCACGGCTTTTTTTCGCCGTGGGTGCGCCAGGGTGGCGCCACCGGAAACCGCCGTCCGGACCACTGCGCCCGCCGGCAAGTCACTGTTTCCCGGTTCACCGTTGTTCACCATTGTTCACTATTGTTCGCCATTGTTCGCCATTGTTCAGATGAAAATATTGTTCGGAGCTAGCCTGCATGTCTCACCACGCGGCGAGGCGAAGTGGGTGAGAGGGCCGTCAGGACGAGGCGCGCGCCGCTTGGCGCGCGCAGGCGTAAATACCTTGTCGCCTCCTTCGGTCCTCGGGTCACGAAACACGGCCTTTAGCGTTCACAGGCCGTCAGACGTTTCTTCTGGAGCGAACCAGGCCCCCTCTCATGGTTTTCACGAATCACGAGACACGAGACACGAATCACGGCCTTTTTTCCGCGTGCTTCGGCCGTCGGGTGGTGAGACATGCAGGCTGGTGTCCCCGCGCCGCCCGGTCGCTGCTTCGCTGGGCGCGTTCGCTCGGCATGGCGCGGCTTCGAGCGGCTATCGCGCGGCATGCGCGGGGGGAGTGGGGGGTAAGCCAGTGTCCTTGCCCCGTCCGCCGTTCTCGGTCGGCCCTGCGAAGTGCGTGCGAATCACGAGTCACAAGACACGAAATCGCGGCTTTTTTAGACATTTCTTCTGGAGCGAACCAGACCCCGTCAATCGTTTTCACGAATCACGAGACACGAAACACGAATCACGGCCTTTTTTCAGCGTGCTTCGGCCGTCGGGTGGTGAGGAATGTAGGCTAGAGTAGAGGTACGCTGGAGGGCCGTCTGTTCCGGCCTTCCCGGGGAGGGGAGTTTATGCCAATCAATCGACGTCAGTTCCTGGGTGCGGCGGGCGCCGCTGCGGCCGCGGTCCACGCGGCATGCGAAAGCCAGGGGGGCGCTTCCCCCACGCTTTCCGACATCGCTTCGATTCGTGAGCGGTACCCGCGGGTGATGCGGCAGGCGTACCTCGACACGGCGGCGCACTGCCCGCTGAGTACCCACACCCGCGAGGGGATGCAGAAGTATATGGACTTCCACATGTACGGCGGCGGAGAAGGCCGCGGCGAGTACGCCGGGGAGGCGATGCGTGCCGTCAAGCCGCAGTTCGCGCGCATGATCGGCGCGAAGCCGTCGGAGATCGCCTTCGTCCAGAACACGAAAGCGGGTGAGGACATCGTGGTGAACGGCCTGGACATTGAGGCCGCGGGCGGCAACGTCGTCACGAACGACCTGCACTACGCCGGCTCGATCCACAGCTTCCTCGGCCGCAGGAAAGCCGGCATGGATGTTCGGATCGTCAAGTCGAAGAACTGGGTCACCGACCTTGACGCCATGGAAGCCGCGATCGACAAGAAGACCAGGCTCGTCGCGATCACCTTGGTCTCGAACGTCAACGGCCATATCGAAGACGCCAGGGCCATCACCGGGATGGCGCACGCGAACGGCGGGTATGTCTACGCCGACATCATTCAGGCCGCGGGCGCCATCCCGATCGACGTCAAGGCGCTCGGCCTCGATTTCGCCGCTTGCTCGAATTACAAGTGGCTCCAGGGTTGCCGCGGCTCAGGCTTTCTGTACGTCCGCGAGGAACTGCAAGGCACGGCGGTGAAAGACCTGCTCTTCCCCGGCTACGTTCGCTTCAACTACCCGCCGTGGGTGGACCCCGCCGACGGCAACGAAGATCCCATGCCCTTTTCCCCGCCCACGAACGCCGGCCGGTACCAGCCGGGCAATACGGCCCGCGAGGGTTACTGCGGCCAGTATGAGTCGTTCAAGGTGATGGAGGCGATCGGCGTCGAAAACATGCTGGCGCATACGATGGCCCTCGTCGACCGCATCCGCAAGGAGCTTCCCGAGAGCAGGTATCGGTGCATCACGCCCGAGGGCGCTCGAAGTCCGATCCTCGTCTTTATCCCGGCGGACTACGAGGGAACGCAAGCCCGGCTGAAACAGGCGAACGTTCAGGCGACCATGACGGGGAATCGTTTGCGGATCTCGCCCAACATCTACAACAACCAGGAAGATGTCGACAAGCTGCTCGACGCCCTGGTGTGAAAGGAGCGGCCATGAACTTCAATCGAAGATCGTTTCTTGCGGGAGGCGTCGCGGCGTCCGTGGCGTCGCAGCTCGGATGCGGCCGGGAAAGTGATCCCGCGCCGGTGCTCGGCGACCTCCACAGCGCGCGCCGCGACTTCCCGCGGTCCGAGAACGGCGTGTACATGAATCACGCCTCGCAGCACCCCCTCAGCGTGCAATCGGCACGGGCCATGCGGCAGTACGCCGACTACCTCGCGAACGAGTGCTCGCGAGCCGGCTGGTACGAGGTGTCGGACGAAGCGAAGGCGCTTGGCGGCGCATACAAGCGTGAAGTCAAGGAGCTGTTCGCCAAGCTGATCAACGCCCGGCCGTCTGAGATCGCCTTCTGCCTGAGTACGACCGTCGGCGAGAACATGGTCGTGAACGGCATGGGCATTCAGGAGTCCGGCGGCAATGTCGTGACGAACGATCTGCACTATTCGAGCTGCCTGTACAACTACAAGATGCGCCAGCAGCGGGGCCTCGACGTGCGCATCGTCAAGCACCGGGACTGGCGGCTCGACCCGGCCGACTTCGAAAAGGTCATCGACGACAAGACGAAGCTCGTCGCGCTGACGCTGGTTTCGAACGTCAATGGGCTGCTCGCTCCGGTGAAGGAGATCGCCGGCATCGCGCATCGCAACGGTGCTTATGTCTACGCCGACATCATCCAGGCCTGTGGAGCCGTGCCCATCGATGTGCAGGCCATGGGAATCGACTTTGCCGCCTGCTCGACCTACAAGTGGCTGATGGGACTGCGCGGCTTCGCCTACCTCTATGTCAAGGAGGACCTGCAGGGAACCGTCGTGCAGCCTGTGCAGTTCGGAGGAGGCGTGAGCTTCAATTACGAGCCCTGGGTCGAAGATCCCGACTCCGGCAAGGGCGAGATCGTCTACCGGCCGAAGCAGAAGGCTTCACAGTACGAAGTGGGCAACGTGTCGAGTGTTGGATGCGTTTGCCAACAGGAGGCTCTGAACTTCATCCACCGGGTCGGCGTGGATGAGATTCAGGCGCACGTGGCCCCCTTGACCGGGTTCCTGCAAGAGGAGATGCCGAAGATCGGGTACGCTTCGATCACCCCGAGTGGCAATCGAAGCCCGATCACGACCTTTCGCGTTCCTGATCCGAAAGAGGCCGAGCGGCGGCTCAAGGAAGCCCATATCGAGGTCACGCTGCGGTTCGGCAATCAGATGCGCGTATCGGTGTCGGTGATGAACAACCTGCAGGACGTCGAGGCTCTGGTGGCGGCGCTGGCCTAGATGAAATATCACGGACCCGATCGACGGAGCAACCCTATGAACTTTGATCGACGCGATTTCCTGGCCGGTTCCGCCGCGCTCGGCTCCGGCATGTTCTTTGGTTGCAGTGCGGCGGATTCCAAGATCGCCGACGCTGCGCTCACGGCGGAAAATGCCGACTTTGCAACCGCCCGGGCTGCTTTCCCCTGGTCAACGAAGCAGGCCTTTCTCAACAACGCCGGCCGGCATCCCTGCGGCGTCCACTCCGTCAACGCGGCCCGCAGGTATCTCGACTACATCCTTGACGGCCCGGGAGACGGCGCCGGCTTCGGCGAAAGGCAATTCCACGAAGTGAAGGAGCTGTATGGCGAACTCATCAACGCCAAGGCGTCTGAAATCGCGCTCGTGCAAAGCACGCTGATCGGCGAGAACCTCGTCGCTCTCGGTCTGGGCCTGCACGACGGCAAGGGCAACGTCGTCACCGACGAGCTGCACTATCACGGCGGAAGCTATATCTACCGCCGCCTGCAGGACGCCGGGCTCGAATTGCGGATCATCAAGCAGAAGGACTGGCAGGTCACTCCTGAGCAGTACGAGCGTGCAATCGACAACGACACCAAGCTTGTCTCGCTGACCCTGGTTTCGAACATCAACGGGTTCCTCTACGACTCCAGGGCCATCAGCGAGATCGCGCACGCCAACGGCGCCTACGTATATGCCGACGTCGTCCAGGCGGCCGGCTGTATTCCCGTGGACATGCGGGCCATGGGGATCGACTTCTGCTCGGCTTCGACCTACAAGTGGCTGATGGGGATGCGCGGCATCGGGCTGTTCTACGTGCGGGAAGAACTTCAGGGTGACGTGCTCAAGCCGATGATGTACGGGGACAAGCAATACTCGAACTTCGAGTTCCACTACTTTCCGGGGAGCCCGCCGGGTGAGACCCCGATCAGCTATCAACCGCGCGGCGGGGCGCAAATGTACGAGGTCGGCAACGTCTCGAACATCGCCGGCGCGGCGCAGCGCGAAGCGCTCAAGTACATTCTCAAGCTCGGTGTCGGCAACATCCTCGCCCACGCCAGGCCCATGTGCGACAAGCTGATCGAGGAGTTGCCGAAACTCGGTTACCCTTGCATCACGCCGCCGGGCAGCCCTACGCCCATCACGGCTTTTCTCGTCGAGAATCCCGAAGAAACCAGCGCCAGACTGAAAGCCGCCAAAGTCGCCGCCAAGGTCAAGTGGAAGCAGATGCGCGTCTCGCCCTCCGTCTTCAACACGATGGCCGACGTGGACCGGTTGCTGGATGCGTTATCCTGACCGGTCGTTGAGATCGGCAATTGGAAAATTCCCGGGAGTCGCTATGAATCGCTATCGCCGCAGTGTTGTCGCCCTTCTTTGCCTGACCGTTTGCATCACCTCCGGGCTGGCGCAGTTCCCGGCCAGGAACCGCTATTCCGGAGGGTACATGTACAACTTCTACATGCCGCCGAGCGCCAGCACGCCCTGGCGGCCGGCGTGGTCGCCCGACGGCAAGGAGATCGCTTTCTCCATGTCGGGCTCCCTATGGAAGATCAAGGTCGGCGACACCACTGCCTACGAGCTGACCGCGAACAAGACCTACGACTCCGCACCGGCTTGGTCGCCCGACGGCCGCTGGATCGTTTATACCGCCGAAGACGGCCAGGGCATCAACTTGATGCTCTACAACGTCGCCACCGGCGAAAGCACCGCCGTCACCAAGGGCGGCCAACTGTACGCCGACCCCGTCTGGTCGCCGGACGGCAACACGCTGGCCTACGTTCACAACGACCCCCGGAGCCGTTTCCACATCTACACTCGTTCGTTCGACAACGGCTCCTTCGGCGAGCAGGTCCGTATCACCGAGCCCAACGATTTCGGACGCGGGCGCCTCTACTTCGGGCGCTACGACGACCACATTCAGCCCACGTTCTCGCCCGACGGCAAGGAGATCATCCTCGTTTCGAACCGCGGCATCACACTGGGCTCCGGCGCTATCTGGCGCGCGCCGCTCGAACCGGACGCCATGGCGAAAGCCAATCGCATCCTGCGCGAAGAGACGCTCTATCGCACCAGGCCGAACTGGTCGCACGACGGCAAGCGCATCCTCTACGCCTCGCATCGCGGCAGCCAATACACCAACCTCTACGTCCATCCCGTGCATGAAGGCGAGCCGCTGCAACTCACTCGCAATCCCTGGGACCACTTCGACCCGGCCTGGTCGCCCGACGGCGAATGGATCGCTTACATCTCGAACGAGCACGGTCTCTCCGAGCTCCGCTTGCTCAAGACCTTCGGCGGCACCGACGAGAAAGTCGAGATCAAGCGCCGCGTCTGGCGCCGCCCGATGGGCCGCATCGAAGTGTTCGTCAAAGACGACACGACCGGCGAGCTCACCGAATCGCGGGTCTACATGAAGGCCTCCGACGGCAAGATCTACGCGCCGGAGAACACCTACCAGCGGGTCGCCGCCCGCGCCGCCAAAGAAGACTTCTTCCACGCCCCCGGGCACTTTATCGCCGAGGTGCCGATCGGCGAGCTGATCCTCGAAGCCACAAAGGGGCCTGAGTACTGGCCGTCCCAAGGCAACTTCTACGTCCACCCGAAAGGCGTCACGCGAATCGAGCTCGAACTCACGCGGATGGCCAACATGAACGCCATGGGCTGGTGGAGCGGCTCGGACCATGTCCATATGAACTACGGCGGCAACCTCAACAACACGCCCGAGTACATGTTGTTCGAGGCCAAGGCGGAAGACCTGGACCACGTCGGCTGGAAGATCGCCAACAAGGACAACCGCGTCTTCGACACGCAGTACTACAAGGGAGAACCGCTGCACCCCCTCTCCGACGGCCAGTACCTGATCTCGTTCGGCGAGGAATACCGTCCAGCCTGGTACGGCCACATCAACTTCATCAATCTCACCAAGCACCTCATTTCGCCGTTCACGACCGCTTACGAGGACACCGGCATCGCCAGCCTCTATCCGAGCAACACCGACATGTTCGCCCTGGCGCGCAAGCAGGGGGCCCTCGGCGGGCACGTCCACCCGTTTTCACGCGAACCTTCGATGGACTCGGAATACCGCGTTGCCCAGACGTACGCCGTGGACGTCGCCCTCGGCTCGTTCGAGTTCCTCGAAGTGCTGACCAGCGCCAGGCACTACACGGCGACGTCGAAGGTCTGGCATCGCTCGCTGAACTGCGGCTTCAAGGTGACGGCTTCAGCCGGTGAAGATTCGATCCTGAACCTGCAGGCTACACCGCCGATCGGCGCCGCCCGCATGTATGCCTACCTGGGAGAAAAACTCACCTGGGATGGATGGGTGGAAGCGGTCCGGGAGGGCTGGACGTTCGTCACCAATGGCCCGCTGATCCAGTTCACGATCAACGGCGAGATCCCTGGGGCGGAGATTCGTTTGCCTGCGGATGGCGGCTCGGTCGAGGTGCGCGCGACGCTCGAGTCGATCGTCCCGCTCGAAACGTTCGAGATCATCCGCAACGGCAAGGTCATCGAGTCGATTCCTCTGGACTACGACAATCAGAAAGCGGTCTTCGAGAAACGGATCGAAGTGACCGAAAGCGGCTGGTATACCCTCAAGGCCGCCGGCGCCGGCATCAAGCACCCCATCGACGATGCCTATCCTGTCGCCGAAACGAGTCCGATCTACGTTTATGTCGGCGACCAGCCCATCCGCTCGAAAGAAGATGCCGAATACTTCATCCAGTGGATTAACGACCTGATCACGCTCTGGGACGGCTATGAGTACTGGAGATCGGACCGCGAGAAGGAGCACGTCCTCGGGCAGTTCCGCGAGGCCTTGGCGGTGTTCGAAAAGCGCCGGGACGAGGCGCGATAAAGCAGAGTGGTCGGGCTTGTCCGTGTAGGCGGGGAAGGCGCGGTCGATCGGAGTGACGAAGGAGCAGCCAATGACTCGGCGCATGCGACGCAGAACCCTCTTGAAGCTGGCCGGAAGCGCCGCGGCGGCGCAGGCTTTGGCAGCGCAAGGCGAATCCGGCGATGTCATCATCAGCGAGCTCGGAGCCATCGCCGTCGGTCGCGCGCCGACGGCCGCGCGCGCCGGGCATGACCTCTTCGCGCAAGGCGGCAATGCCGTGGACGCGGCTGTCGCCGCGGCCTTGACCGCGGCCGTTGTTGAACCCGCCTCGTGCGGCATCGCAGGGTACGGCACTCACATCACGATCGGCCGGGCCGACGGCAAGGTCGCTTGCATCGATGCCAACTCCATGGCTCCTCAGGCCGCCCGTCCTGATATGTTCAAGCACGACGGCACAGGGCAGGTCCCTGGCAAGGTCAACTACTACGGCTGGCTTGCCGCCGGCATCCCCGGCGTTATGGCGGGACTCCAGGCGGCGCTCGACGGCTACGGCGAGAAGAAGCTGGGCGACGTTGCCGCATCGGCGATCCGTTACGCCCGCGACGGGTTCGTCGTTAACGAACGGGTTGCCGGATCGTTTCAAGGCTCTGCCGAGCACTTCCGCCGCGACCCGGCCTCGAAGAAGCTCTACTTCCACGGGGATGAGCCGATCCGCGCAGGGCAGAGGTATCGCAACCCGGACCTCGCCTCCATGCTCGAAACGCTGGCCGGCCGCGGCACCGCCGATTCCTTCTACCGGGGCGACATCGGCCGCCGGATCGCCGCTGCGTTTCAAGAGCACGGCGGCATCGCTACGGCTGACGATTTCGCTGCCTACGAAGCCAGGCAGGTCGAAACCAACCAACTCTCGTGGCGCGGCTACTCGATGCACACCGCTCCCGTCAGCGCCGGCGGCCTTTCGACTTTGCAGGCGCTGGCTATCGTGAAGGCTCTGAAATGGGAAGAGTGGCCGGCAACGCACAAAAAGAACCACGCCCCGCTCGAGGCTCTGCGGCTCGTCTGGGCCGACCGCTTTCGGTATTTTGGAGACCCGGAACACGTCGATGTCCCCGTTGCGCGCCTGCTCTCTGACGATTACGTCCGAGAGCTCGCGGACAAGGTCGAAAGCTCCGTGAAAGCCGGCCGCCCCATCGAGCAGGACTTCGATTCCTACGAGCAGAGGGGCACCATTCACATCAGCTCGTCCGACCGGGAAGGCAACGTCGTGGCTGTCACGCTCACCCACGGCGGCGGTTTCGGGGCTCGCGTCACTGTGGAGGGCCTCGGGCTCACGCTCGGACACGGCGTCTCGCGCTTCGACCCCCGCCCGGGCCGTGCGAATTCGATCGCCCCCCGCAAGCGCCCGCTGAACAATATGACGCCCACTGTCGTTCTGCGCGATGGCCGTCCCATCCTCGCCCTCGGAGGGCGGGGCGGACGCCGCATTCCCAACATGCTCTATTCGGCCCTGTTGCACTTCGTCGGCGAAGATCGTTCCATGCTTGAATCCGTCAACGGCCCTCGGATGCACACTCTCGGCAACATGAATCTTACTCTCGACAACCCGTGGAAAGCCGAAGACGTCGGTTTTTTCGAAAGGATCGGGTATCGAGTCTCCCGCGGCGGAGTCGCTTTGCTCAGCGCCGCCTCTTTCGATCCGCGCACGGGAAAAGCGGCCGCGGCATTCCGCTAGAGGTCTACTACCATGACGCTCCTCATTCGCTTCCTGTTGACGGCGGTTCTCTCAACCGTCTTGTCCCTCCCCTCCGCACAAGCGGACCCGATCCGGATCGGTTCGCGGCTCGAACTCTTCGTCGACGACCATGTCATCGAAAACCTGGCCGGCGGCGCGCGGCTGCGTCTTCACAGGCCGGTGCCTCGTGAGATTGCGATGGTCCTCGATGCTCCCTGGGAGGGCAACAACTCCAACTACGTCACGGTGTTCCGTGACGGTTCGGTCTACCGCATGTACTACCGCGGCCGCCAAATGGACTTGACTGGTGACAAGCTAAAGTTTGTCCATGGCCAGGTCTACTGCTACGCGGAAAGCACCGACGGCATCCACTGGAAGAAGCCGAACCTCGGACTCTTCGAGTTCCAGGGCTCGAAAAAAAACAACATCATCTGGAACCGCGAGGGTTCTCACAACTTCGCGCCGTTCAAGGACGCCAATCCTGACGCTGCCCCCGAATCCCGATACAAGGCGCTTGGCGGGGTCAAGAGCGAGGGCGGCTTGTACGCCTTTCAGTCATCGGATGGCATTCGTTGGTCGAAGATCCAGGAGGAGCCCGTTGTGACCGATGGCTACTTCGACTCGCAGAACCTTGCCTTCTGGGACGCCGAGCGGCGCGAATACCGCGAGTACCATCGTGAGTTTCGCGAGGGGCGCGACATCATGACCTCGACCTCCTCCGACTTTCTCGACTGGTCCGAGCCCGCCTTTCTCAAATACTCGCCCGGGCGGCTCACCCAACTCTATACGAACCAGGTCACCCCTTACCATCGCGCGCCGCACCTGCTGCTCGGTTTCCCGACCCGTTACATCGCCGGACGCGGCCTGCTGACGCCGTTCAACGAAAGGCTCGCGCGGGTCAGCAAACGCTATGGGACCGATTACACCGACGGCGGGTTCATGGCGAGCCGTGACCGGGAAACATTCAAAGTGTGGGGTGAAGCCTTCATCCGTCCCGGTCCGATCGAAGAAGGCCGTTGGAGCTATGGCGCAAACTATCAGAACTGGGGCTTGATCGAAACGAAGCCGGCCATCGAAGGCGCACCGAACGAGCTCTCGATCTACGCCACGGAAGGCGATGGCTGGGAGGGCCCCGGAATCAGCCTGCGGCGTTATACGCTCCGCATCGACGGGTTCGTTTCTGTCGAGGCCCCGCTGGCAGGCGGTGCGTTGCTCACGAAACCCCTTCTCTTCGATGGCAAGGAGTTGGTGATCAATTTCTCGACTTCCGCCGCCGGTAGCATCCGGGTCGAGATGCAAGACGGCAAGGGAAGGCCCATCGACGGCTTTTCTCTCGCAGACTCGATCGAGATCTACGGTGACTCCATCGAGCGGCCTGTCGCATGGAAGCAAGGAGCCGATGTCGGTTCCCTCGCCGGTAAAGACGTTCGTCTGCTCTTCGAGCTGAAAGACGCCGACCTGTTTTCGTTCCGCTTTCGCTGAAACGCCGGGCCTTGCGGGGCGCTTCAGGAGGCCGGTCGATTCGCGCTTCTCGATTGCAATGTCGCAGCCGCGAAGGTGAGCAGGTCGCCTGTCGCCTTGGCCGTCTTCTGAAGCTCATCGAACCGCTTGCCCATTTGGCAAAGCTGGACTCGATTCGGACAACTCAGATAAGCAGGGTCGGCATCCGTGAGGAAATCATCGAAAGCCCGAATGGCTTCGTCGAACTGCCCGAGCCGCACCAGAAGCTTGACGAGCACCTGACCTGGTGCGCTCCCGATGTCGTCGGGGTTGTAACTCGCTATCTTCTCGCGAAAGTAGCGAATTCCCTCGTCCACATCCTCGCCTGCGAGGCAACGAAGATACACGCTGTAATCCTCGTAGATGTCCTCGAACGGAGGCTCGCCCGGATATTGAAACAGTTCTGAAAGCCGCTTGCCGTACTCCGTGAGTTCGATCAGCAGGCGCAGGCTCTTTTGATCATGCAAATCCGGTCCGAACTGAATGCACGAGCCCACATGCGATGTATCGACGTAATAGCTGTTGCCCTCGAAGAGCCAATCCCGTCCCTTCATCAGCTCGGGAAGAGATCCCGTGTCGGGCGCCTCGCCTTCATTGCGGGCGATCACCCGCTTCATGTTGTCGATGATCTCCGTGTGAAGCGTCTCGATCAGCAGCCTTGCGCTCTCCTCGCGGCCTTCGACACTCGGGTACTGGCCGAAGCAGGTAATGGCCCTGCAGGTGCCGTGGTTTGACAAAATCAGCTCGAAACCCTTCCTGGGGTGAACCCGCTCGTGAAACGCTACTTGGATTACGTCATCCAGATCGTCCGAGGGCGGGACTTCGTCGATCACCTTGCGGATCGTTTCGATGTCTCCAACGGCCCGGTAGTAAGGCCAGGCGCGGCCGATATCTCCCTTCGCAAGGAACAGGCCTCCCACCTCGCGCGCCGCCGCTATCGACCCTTCGTCGTAGGCTCGCTGTGTCTCGACGTCCAGGCCGTTGAGAGGTTCGGTTGGAATCAGCGGCAGACCGAGTTCGTGCCGCTTCTTCATCAAGTGCGTCTCGAAGACGAGCGGAAAGTTCTCTTCGGCGCGATAGCGCTCCAGCAGGAAGTCGAACACTGCCGCGGGCTCGTGCTCGGCAAGAAGCGTTTCGAACTGTTGAAAGGAATTGCTCACGGGAGGCGCCCCTCATCTTACCGAAGTCACATCTGGACAAAACGACCTCTGCATCCGAGAGACGGAGCGGGCGATGCGAATCGGGAGTCCCACGTTGTAAACTCACTAGTTCTCTTGTCACTGGCTAAGGTTGATATTTGAGTCAAGTTCTCGCGGCGATCCGTTGTCCTGCTTGTCGGTCTGAGGACTTCCTCGCTAGTTTTAGCCGACACGGCAGTCTCGACACATGCTCGGTCGTCTCTGGCGGTCGTGCAACAGGCAGGGCCGCGTAAGATATTACGAGCATGAGTAGTTGCGGACCATGGTCAGTCCAGGGAGCCCCCGAAACTCGCACTGAAGCTATCTGTCCCAAGGAGCCGGGTCTCCTCAGAAACACCTGAAGTACTGCAAGGCATACTTCACTGAAACACTTGATGCTGGCTGCGCGACGACCAAGGCTCTCATGGAGCCGCCTGCTGGAAGTCTCTTTCTGTGTTGTGACCAGCGGGATGCTTTGGGGCCAACAGCAGCCAATCGAGTTCCCGCACGATAAACACGTTGCGGCGGGTGTCGACTGTATCGACTGCCACAGCGGAGCTGACATACGTTCCGCGGCGACGATCCCGTCGATCAACAAGTGCATGCTGTGCCACGAGCGGGTCGCCACCGAAGGACCCGGTGTAAAGCTGTTGATCGAGTATTGGAACCGGAAACGTGAGGTGCCCTGGCAGCGGGTGTACGGCTTCGAACGCGCTGCAAACGTCAAGTTCCGGCACGCCCCGCACATCCGCGCCAAGATCGAGTGCTCCGACTGCCACGGCAATGTGGCTGCGATGACGGTCGCCCAAAAGGCGGTCGAGCACACCATGGGAACGTGTGTCAGTTGCCACCGCCAGACGCAGGCGAGCGACGATTGCGCCGTGTGTCATTTCTAGAAGCCCGGATCTCAAACCATGGATCGCCGCAATTTCTTCAAACTGGTCGGGACCGCATCGGGTGGAGCGCTCACCGGGGCGTGCGGCAAGCAGGCGCAGGAGTTGATCCCCTTGCTGGTGCCGGCAACGGAGATTGTCCCCGGCGCGGAGGAATGGCATCCAAGCGTGTGCAGCAGTTGCGCCGCCGGTTGCGGAACAATCGTCCGTGTCATGCAGGCCGAGCGCAGGATTGAAGTCGATGGTGAGACCGTCCGCCAGCCGGTCGCGGCCATCAAGAAGATCGAGGGCAACCCACTCGATCCGGTTTCAGGAGGGCGTCTGTGCGCCCGCGGCCAGGCTGCCGTGCAGGGCCTCTACCATCCCGATCGGCTGACGGGGCCGCGTCGGCGAGTCGGCGCTCGCGGCTCCGCAGACTTCGAACTCGTCGATTGGGAAACCGCTTTGTCGGAAGTGACGGCTGCGCTCGCGGGCGTCGATCGCAGGCGGATCGTCTACCTGACGTCGGCCGAGACGGGAACAGGAAGCGCCACCGCTGCTCGTTTCCTGGATTCGATCGGGGCGCCCCCTGCCACCACAATCGGCGTGAATGACTTCACCGTTGAGCGGCGCGCGAGTCAACTTGCGTTCGGCTGGGACGGGCTACCGGTTTACGAGATACAGGATGCGACCTGCGTGCTGAGCATCGGGGCCGACTTTCTGGGTGGCTGGGCTTCGCCCGTCTTCTACAGCCGGCGATTCGGCCACATGCGCCGCGGCCGTCCGGGCATTCGAGGCAAGCTTGTTCACGCCGAGTCCCGCTTTTCACAAACGGCCTGGAGCGCCGACCGCTGGTTGCCCGTCGCTCCAGGCGGTGAACACGCCCTCGCCATGGCGATCGGCCACGTGATCGTCAGCGACAAACTGCGCGAAAGCGATCAAGCCGGCGAGTCGTTGCGGGAGGCATTCCTGGCTACCGATTTCTCGGCGGCATGCAAGGCCTCGGGCCTTGAAGAAAAGCGCGTTCGTGACGTAGCCCGTGAGCTGGCAGCCTCCACGTCCCCCCTGGTTCTGGCCGGGGCGAGCATTGTGCGTCCCGGCTCATCGAGGGCCGTGATCGCCGCGAATGAGCTCAATCTCTTGCTCGGAAACATCGGCGCCAAGGGTGGCGTCATGCCGCCCGCCTCCCTGCCCGGCGGCCTGGCGGCTGAAAGGCCTGCGTACCGACCCTTGGAGGAACAGATCGGCCAGGCTGAAGTCGTGATGATTGACGGCGTCGATCCGCTCTACGCCGCGCCATGGCTCGCCGGCTCCTTTGCCAAGGTTGAGTTGATGATCAGCTTCGCCGGCTTCCTTGACGACAGCGCCGCGCATGCGGACTGGATTCTGCCGGATCACCACGAGCTTGAAGCCTCCGCGGGTGTCATCCCGCTCATGTCGCCAACGCCGGCCCTCACTGGGGCGCCGGCGTTCGTGAAGCCTCTCCACGAGACACGGGCAACCCCTGACGTTCTTGTCGACCTTGCCCGGCGGCTCGACGCAGCCATCGAGCCGGTCACCCTCGACAGCGCCTACGCGTCGATCCACGGGCAGGCCACTGACGAGGAATCCACTCCCGCCGACTTCATCGACCAGGCACGGCGGCAGGGAGGATGGTGGGGGCGGGAGCGGCCTGCCGATGCCCCCCGCTCACGAACCGAGCCTCTGGGTGATTGGGGCCCGCCCGTCTCCGACCCGGTCTATCCCTTCGCCTTTCAGCCCTATCCAACACTGCAGTTCGGCTTTGGCGGGGAGTCGCATCTCCCTTGGCTGCAACAATTGCCTGATCCAGCTTCGAGCGCAGTTTGGAATCTGCCCGTCGAGATTGATCCGGCAACAGCGGAGCAACTCGATGTCAGGAACGGCGACACGCTCAGAGTCATTTCTCCGAGCGGAGAGCTCGAAGCGCCCGTCTATGTCAACCCCGCCGCGATTCCCGGTGTCGTGAGCATGCCGATCGGACAGGGTCACGGAACATTCGGTCGCTACGCCTCGGGACGGGGCGCAAACCCGCTATCGATCGTCGATCCCGTCCCGGAGCAAGAGACGGGCGTGCCCGCGTTCGGCGCTACTCGCGTTCGACTTGAAAAGGGAACGACGAAGCAGCGCCTGGTGCAATATGCGGCTGTGGATCGTCAGCCGCGTCCGCATCGCTAGAGGAGGAGAGAGTGTCAGAGCAATTGGTCCCGATCAGCGAGATCCAGAGCACCGATGACAACGTGCCCCGCTGGGGCATGGCGATCGACCTCGATCGCTGCACCGGCTGCGAGGCCTGCGTCGTCGCCTGCCATGTCGAGAACAACATCCCTGTCGCGACCGAAGATGACGCCGCGATGGGCCGCTCCTCGCACTGGATTCGCATCGATCGTTATTACGAGGGTACGTTCCCCGACATCAAGGTCAAGTACCGCCCGGTCTTGTGCCAGCAGTGCGACGATGCGCCATGCGAGCCCGTCTGCCCGGTGTACGCGACGTATCAGAACGCCGAGGGCCTGAACGTTCAGGTCTATAACCGCTGTGTGGGAACGCGCTATTGCGCCAACAACTGTCCGTATCAGGTGCGTGTCTTCAACTGGTTCGATCCGGAATGGCCCGAACCTCTTGAGCTGCAGTTGAACCCCGACGTTTCGGTTCGTCCCGGCGGCGTCATGGAAAAGTGCACCTTCTGCATACAGCGAATCCAGCGCGGCAAGCTCGATGCTCAAGCTGAGGACAGGAAAGTCGAAGACGGCGATATCCAACCCGCTTGCGTTCAGGGATGCCCCGCCGAGGCCATGGCCTTTGGTGACTTGACCGACCCCGAGAGCAAAGTCTCTCAGTGGGCCGGCGTTGGGCGCTCGACACAGCTTCTCGGCGAGTTGGGCACGAAACCGAAAGTCTTCTATTTGGAAAAGTCTGACTGATCGAGTCCTCCCCAGCGCAACAACAGGAATGACCACGCTTGCCACGGCATTGAACGGTCCGCACCGTAGAGTGCGCGAAGATGTCCTCCACCCACTCGAAGGCCTCAGTTTCTGGTACCTGGCGTCGGCAGCGTTTTTCAGTGCTCTTGTGGTTTGGGCGTTGTTCGCCTGGGGCTGTCAAATTTTTTGGGGTATCGGCGTCGCGGGCATTCGTCGGCCCGTATTCTGGGGTCTCTACATCGTCAATTTCGTTTTTTGGATCGGCATCTCACACGCCGGCACCTTGATCTCCGCAATTCTTCGCCTTACGGACGCCGGATGGCGCAAGCCCGTGACCCGAGCCGCCGAAGCGATCACCGTGTTCGCGCTCATGATCGGAGGCATGTTCCCCTTGATTCACTTGGGGCGGGTCTGGCTTTTTTATTGGCTGATCCCGTACCCGAATGATCGATTGTTGTGGCCCAATTTCCGATCGCCGCTGGTCTGGGACATGACCGCCATCTTCACCTACATCACAGGCAGCGTCCTGTATCTCTATCTGCCTCTCATCCCTGACCTCGCGGAAATGGCCTCTCGCAGCCAGGGCTGGAAGAGCAGGGTCTACCGGCTCCTGTCGATCGGTTGGACCGGCAGCGACCGCCAGTGGCACGCCCTGGAGCGCGCAATGAAACTGATGGCCGCCATGATTCTCGCGGTCGCGGTGTCCGTTCATTCCGTAGTGTCATACGATTTTTCGATGTCCATTGCACCGATGTGGCACAGCACCATCTTTGCTCCCTACTTCGTTGCGGGAGCGATCTTCAGCGGCATCGCCGCGCTCATCCTGGTGATGTTCGCTCTGCGGAAGTTCCTGAACTTGGGACGCTATCTCCGCCCTGTGCACTTCCACAATCTGTCGAAGCTTCTGCTGCTGATGTGCCTCGTCTGGCTCTACTTCTCGGCTTCAGAGCACCTGACGGTCTGGTACGGCAACGAGCACATCGAGATGGCCGTTTTCAACGCCCGTGTCTATGGCGAATACGCGCCCTACTTCTGGTTGATGGTGGCCTGTAACTTCCTGATTCCCTTCATATTGCTGGGCATTCGCCGGCTACGGACTCTCGGTACCATCGCTGTTTCCTCCGTGGCGGTGTTGATCGGGATGTGGCTGGAGCGTTTTCTGATCGTCATCCCGACGTTGAGCTATTCGGCCCTGCCCGCCGCATGGGGGCCTTACGAAGCGAGTTGGGTGGAGTTGTCGATCACGGCCGGCACCTTTGCGGCAATGGCTCTGTTCTACATGATCTTCGCGAAGGTCTTTCCGATCATCGCCATCTGGGAATACGACGAAGATGTATCTGCGAGCTGAATTCTCCGACGTCGAAGCGGCCGCCGCCGCCGTTCAAACGCTGTCCGGCGCCGGTGTGGACAAGCGTGACATCGAGGTCTTCTCGGCGCGCCCGGTCGCATTCGAGCGAGGCATTCTCGACAGGCCCAGCCGCATGTCGTTGTTGGCAGTCGTTTCCGCCATTGTCGTTGGAAGCGGCTCTACCGCCCTGATGTTCTACACGCAACTCGACTACCCGCTCATCACCGGAGGCATGCCCCTCAATTCCGGCTGGGCTACGGGCGTGATTACTTTCGAACTTACGATGTTGGGCGCCATCCTCGGCGCCGTCGGGGGCTTCCTTTGGGAATCGGGGCTTCTTCGTAAAAACCGTTCCCCTGCCCCCGCGATTCGCGACGACGTGATCACGATGCAAGTCCGTTGCGACCAGGAAGGGGCCGAGCGACTCGTCCGGCTGCTTGCCGACTCGGGCGCTATCACAAGCATGCGTGTCGAGGATGCCTCATGACGGCGCGCCTGCTGCTCGCGTTAGCGGCAATCACGATCTGCCTTGGCTCGTCCGCCACCGAACGCAAGCCTCCGCCTTGGGAGAAACCCCTTGCCAAAGGCCGAGACCTCTATCGCGAAAACTGCATCGTCTGCCACGATATCGACAAAGCCGAAACCAGGAAGATCGGGCCCTCGATGTTCCGCCTCTTTCAGAACGAGAAGCTGCCGTTCTCCGGAGGCGCGCCCAGCGAAGAATACGTGAACTTCAAAATCCAATTAGGCGGCGACGTCATGCCCGCCTTCACGGGCAGACTCACTCCGCAGCAGATCGACCTGATCGTCAACTACATCAAGTCGGCCAAGTAGCCACGAACTCTAGGAGCCTGTCTCACAGAACGAAAATCGCCAATTTTTTGTCAACATCTTGTATCTGTGATCAAGTCTGACCACAACTGATTGGGGCCAAAATTTTCTGTGGGACAGACTCCTAGCTATTCAAGGCGGGCCGCAGGCCGCCCGCTCGTTCAACGCCAAGCGCCGCGGAGGCGAATTACGTTTTGCGGATGTCTCTATGCGAGACCTTCACTTCGCACCCAGCGCCCGTGAGGTTGCGGCCGACCGCATCCGCGATCATCACCGAGCGATGCCGGCCCCCCGTGCAACCGAATGCGATCGTCAGGTAGCTCTTGCCTTCACGCACGTAATGGGGAACGAGATACAGCAGCAGGTCGGAAATCCGGCCGATGAACTCCCCGGTCTGCGGAAACGACCGTACGTACCGAATGACCTTCGGATGTTTGCCGGAAAGATTCTTGCAACCCGGCACATAGTGCGGATTCGGCAGGAACCGAACATCGAAAACCAGGTCGCTGTCGGTTGGCAAGCCGTGTTTGAAACCGAAGCTGTTCACCGTGACGAGCAGTTGTGGTCTGTCTTGAGCGCTCTGGAATCTCGTTACGATCAGACGCCTCAGATCGTGAATGTTGAACTGCGACGTATCGAGAATCAGATCCGCAAGCTTTTGTATGGATCGCAGCGCCTGCCTCTCCGCCCGGATGCTGTTGAGGACGGACGTTCCCTTGCCCAGCGGGTGTGGCCGGCGTGTCTCACTGAAGCGCCTTTGTAGAACGTCGTCCGCGGCTTCAAGAAACAGCAGAAACACACGATTCTGCTTCCTCAGTTCCTGAAAGATTCCGGGGAATTTTTTGAGCGCCCCGCCTTCACGAATATCGACCACCAGAGCGGCCCGGGAGATCTCCGGAGAGTGTCTACAGAGTTCGGCGAAGGTCGGAATCAAGTCAATCGGCAGATTGTCGACCGCATAGAACCCCATATCCTCAAAGACCTTCAGCACAGAGACTTTGCCCGAGCCGCTAAGTCCGGTCAGGATGACGAGTTCGTATGCCCCTCCCGGCGCTTCCCCCGCGCTGCTTGTCTTAGCCGGCATTTCTCACACACCTGACGGCGGAAGCATGCGATACAACGTTCATGACTTCGTTGCGCATGCTATCTGTGCTCAATGTAGGGGCTAGTACACCTCCGCGCGCCAAGCCGCTCGCTCCTCTTCCTGACGGCCCTTTCACGCACTTCACCTCCCCAAGTGATGAGAAAGGTCGGCCAGCCGGCTCCGCCTTGCGCCGGTAAGTGCTCATGGTGGCTGCGAAGAGTGCTCAACTTGCTTCGATGAGTTCGAGTTTGCCGTCCCGCCGTCGCACCAGAACTCGCAACTCTCCGCTTTCCATGTCCCGGTACGTCAGATGGTCCTTGCCCAGTTCGTCGATCTGCATCATGGCCTCTTCGACGGTCAACGGCTTGGGGGCTACGCTGTTCGACCGCACGAGCTGCCTCCGGACAGGTTCTTCGGAAGCGGTCACGACGTCCCGAGGCACAGGCGCTTCCGCCTGAGCAGCCCTCTGGCTCTGGTGCCGCCGCACGTCGATCAGCTTGTGCTTGTTGCGGATCACCTGTCGCTCGAGCTTCTCCACTGCCGACTGCACGGCGAGGAACGCATCCATGCTCGAGCCGCTCACAACCAGCGTATGACTCAGTGCCCGCAGCGTAATCTCCGCGTCAAAGAGATGTCTTTGCCGAGACATCTTGACGTGAGCCTCAAGATCCCTCTTTCGCCCGAGAATCTTGTGGCACTTTTGGAATTTCGCATCGAGCTTGCGCTCTTGCGCCGCCGAGAAACGAGCCGGGCGGCCTGTGTAGTGAACCCTCATGCAAAAATCTGACCTCCGTCAAGACGCAACTTTCTTCTTCCTCCTGCGATGAGTAGAAGGAATGTTCATGTCCCCTCGGTACTTCGCTACCGTCCTGCGCGTCACCGAGATGCCATTCTGGCTGAGAACCTTGCTGATGTAATCGTCAGTAAGAGGATGAGCCAAGTCTTCCTGCTCGATCATCCTCTTCACCTTGAGCTTCAACAGCATCAGCGGCATCGTGGCGCCCGCGGGACCTTGCACCGCCTCGGAGAAAAAGAAACGAAGTTCGTAAATCCCATGTTCCGTGTGCCCGTACTTGTTGGCGACCGCCCGACTGACTGTCGACGGGTGAACGCCGATTTCCTCGGCGACATCCTTGATCATCATCGGGCGCATATGCTCCACGCCATTTGAAAGGAAATCTCGTTGGCGTCGAACGATCGATTCACACACTGAGCGAATTGTCTGTCGCCTCTGCTCTATGTTTCGGAGCAATTGAAGAGCCGAATGATAGCGCTCACGAACGTAGTTGCGTACTTCCTTGCTTGCATTCCCTCGGTCGAGAAGCCGTCGATAGCTGCGGTTGAGCCTCAACTCGGGCAGGTCGTCTTCGTCGAGCACAACGCGAAAACCATTCGCCGACTTGACGAAATAGACGTCAGGCTCGACCAGGCGACTCTCCGATGCTGCGTATCGCTGTCCGGGGCGCGGGTCGAGCGTCCGGATCAACTCCACCCCTTGCTCAACCTCGTCCAGCGACCTGCCGGCCTTGTGTGCAATGGCCTCGAATTCCTTGTTCTCGAGTTCGGTTATGAAATCCTTGACGATCGTGGTCGCCATGCCGTCTTCAGTCTCACATTCGCGAAGCTGAATCAACAGGCACTCCTGGAGATCACGCGCCGCTACGCCGAGAGGATCGAAGGTCTGTACCAACTCCATAGCCTTCTGCACGTCTTCTGCGGATACGTCAGCCGTTTCCCGAATTTCTTCCAGACTCGCCGTCAAATAGCCGTCTTCGTTGAGGTTGCCCAGCACGGCTTCCGCCGCCTCCAGCACGGCGTCCGATCCGTGCGACATGCTGAGCTGCCACTCCAGGTGGTTGACCAACGTCAAGGGTTCAGCCAGGAAGGTTTCAAACGAAGGCCGTTCCGCTGTTTCGTCCGCCGGCGCCCTTGGTCCGGAGTCGAGATAGTCATCGAAGAACAAGCCCAGATCGATCTCGCTGAAAGGGTCGTCGCTGACCTCCACGATCGGCTCGTCATCCGTCTCGGAATTGTCACTCTCGCCGGCGGGGTCCGATGAGCCAACCTCCTCGTCAAGGCCGGACTCCGAGGATGCGTCATACTCCTCGGGGTCGTCCTCTGCCTCCTCACTGATTTCGAGAATCGGGTTCTCGGACAACTCCTGGTTGATTTCCGTCTTGAGATCCAGCTTGTTGAGCGCCAGCAGTTTGACCAACTGACGCAGGCTTTGAGTTAAGACCGGCTTTTGGGCGAGTCTAAGGCCGAGCCTTTGCTGCATCAACATGAGAGGGCCGGTCGCACACGGTGAGTGGCAATTAGTATACCAATCGCCTCAGAACGAACCGCAGGACATAGAGCCGCGGGCAAGTGGCCGCACTACAGAAGGAAAATACAGCGAAGAGCCTCGGCGTCAAGTCCTACAAAATCGCTTGCTGTGACCGCATGAGAGGTGCAAGTGGAAGCAGGAGGGGCCGTCCAGCCTGCCCGAATACGAAAACCCGCCATGAGACCTCGAACCTGAGATCCGCGGCCCTTGCCGCGGCCCATTCAGGGGCCTCTTCGGGCCGGCGTTTCCTGACTCCAGGACGCCTCGTCTTCGGCCTGATCTTGATCCATCATCGGACGAATGCCGAAACGGAACGAGTCCCCCAGGTAGACGCGGCGCACTTCCGGATCGGACTCCAGGTTCTCCGGAGTACCCGAGCGGAAGACTTCACCATTGTGGATGATGTACGCCCGATCCGTTACGCTGAGCGTCTCTCGGACGTTGTGATCGGTGACCAGAATGCCGATCCCGGACTTTCTGAGCCTCGATATGATTTTTTGCAGTTCCAGCACCTGCTTGGGGTCGATGCCGGAGAAAGGTTCGTCCAGCAACAGGAAACGGGGAGAGATCACCAGCGAACGCGCGATCTCGACGCGTCGCCGCTCGCCACCGGAGAGTTGATACCCGCGGTTGCGCCGAACCGTTTCCAAACCGAGTTCGTCAATGAGGCCGTCGAGACGCAGCCGCCGCTCACGACGGCTGATCTTGAGCGTTTGCAGGATTGCCAGAATGTTTTCTTCGACGGTAAGCTTGCGAAAAATCGACGGCTCCTGCGGCAGGTAGCTGATTCCGAGTCGGGCCCGCTCGTACATCGGCGCATCCGCGATGTCCTTGCCGTCATAGATGACCCGGCCCGAATCGGGGCTGATCAGTCCCACAATCATGTGGAACGAGGTGGTCTTTCCGGCGCCGTTCGGCCCCAGCAGGCCGACCACTTCCCCCGGATGGACGCTGAGAGAGACCTCTCGCACCACGCGGCGGCCGCGATAGCTCTTGGATACTCTTTCCGTACCGAGGCGGCTCATCCGAAGGAGCAGTAGAAACCTAGGGCGATTTGCGCCTCAGGGTGCGGGCGCGCTCCTGTGAGCTGCCCTGAACGAGCAGCCTATCATCGTCGAGATAGTAGGTCAATCGCGCACCTTCGGTCAGCCCTCGGCGTCCATCCTGAACAGAGGCCGGCTCCCCGATGAGGATCACCTTAGATTCCCTGGGGTAGTATTCCGCATCCCGGCCGGCTCCTTGGCGGGCATCGGAGGCGCCGCTTTGGATGATCCGAACGTTTCCCGTTGCGAACGCTTTCTCAAGCCGGTTCCGGGAACCGGTTTCTTCGTCGGAGCCCAGATGCCCCTCCAGTCGATCCGAAGTGACAATCAGGTCGGCGCGCCGCAACTCCGCCGAACCGACGTAGACCATCAGCTTCTCCTCCTCGTCGTAGTCGAGGGAAGCCGAACGAATACAGACCCGTTCCGCGGCGGGTCTGTCATTCGCATCCGGCCTGCTGCCGTTCGCCGATTCGGTCAGGTAGTTGACCACATTTCCTTCCGCCCGCAGATTTTTCGCCGGTTTGTCAATCCGAATCATGTCGGCCTCGAGCCGATTCTGTTCCTGCCAAAGACGTGCTTGTCCACTGAGGATGAGAACGCCGGAATCCCGCAGGGAGGTGATCTCTTCGGCGCTCGAGAAAACGGGTTGGCCAGGAGCGAAGAAACCGTTCGCCTCCTCTCGGGACGCCGTTTCAGTCGAGGCTTCGGTGAAGCTAGACGAGGCTCGGCCGCGAGCCTCGTAGTCACCCGTATTCTCGTCGAACAGGATGCGGTCGCCCCGAATCGCGCCCGAAAGATCCCAAACATGCGCATCAGTGCTCAACGCGATTTCATTGCCGGCCGGATCAAATACCGCCTCGCCCGCACGGCCCTGGCGGTGCCCCCGCTGGAAGCCGAATCCGTTCCACTGCTTCAGGAGCCGCGCCTCACCGGTTCCAGGATCGAAACTGCTCTCGAACGCCTCACTCCAGGTCTTCAACGGCGGGTGTTCGGCGGTCACCTCATCAGCCCCGGGGATGCTCTCTACCATGACCTTGCCGTTTGCCTTCAGATACTCGAGGCGGTTGCCCTCCCCGTAGATGCCCTGGATGCGGTCCGCTTCCAGTTGCCGCCGAACGCCTGTCTCGTCGGCCGGCTCCAGATCGAGACGGCCGCGAGTGAGGGCAGAGAGTGTTTGGAGGTCTTCACCGTTGTCGGCCATTCTCACCTCGATCGAGTCGGCCCGCAAGCGGCGAAGACCGATTCCCCGGGAAGCCGCAGGGTGATCTTCAACCTGCGCTTGATTGCGCAAATTTACCCTTCGCAGCAGGCTTTCCATCGATCCGGGACGCGTTTCGTAATAAAGGTCAATGCGATCTCCCCAGGCCCGCAGCCGCGAAGACCCGCTCCGGGACTGCAACGTGGCCGCTCCCGTGGCAGTGACCTTATCAAGCATCTGGTCTTCAGTCAGGGCCACGTCGAGCCGCCGGGAGGCGTACTGCACCGTCCGGTTCCCTTGATGGTCCGAGCCCTTCACCTCCCAGGCCTCCACCCATCGTGCCCGGCCTTGGTCAAGGTGCACGAAGGCTCGTTCGGCCTCGAGCCGCTCAGAGCCTCGCTCAACGGAGACGACGCCGTTCAGCTCAACGATCTGAGCATCCTCGCGGAAGATCATCGTCCCTGCTCGAACTTGAGCCGGCGGACGCCCGTCCTCGCTGAACCGCTCGAGAAACACGTCCGATTCCATGCGAAAGAAGCGCTGCGCCGGATCATAGAACGCTCCCGTCGAATGTCCCCGTCCTCCGCCGAACTCGTACTCGGCGTGTCTCTCCGTAGAGCAGATGCCCGTCTTGCTCTCGAATGTCACTCCGGACGTGTGAATGCGCGTCGGTACGTTGCCGGCCTGCCGGGATTGAGAAGGGATCGCCAGCGTGATCGACACCTCGCCTTCGCTATAGAGTTGCTCCTTACGCGTATCGAACAGGGCCGCGGGAGTCTCCACAAGATCGTATGTGCCGCGGTCGCCGTGCAGAATCCTGAGCTCTACGTCCTCCAGGTCCAACACAAGGCTGTCGTTCGATTGACGCAGGCCCCCTGCCGTGATCTCGATCGCCCGTTCGCTCCCTGACGACTGCGACCAACTCCACCGGCCCGACTGCGTATTGAGGTCCGACGGAATCGTATCCGGTTCTGCGACACGGATCCTGAGGTTTGTTTCTCGAGTATCGATGTAATCGGAGATGACCGCGGCGACCATCACCCCGACACCGAGCAGCAGGAGGAATCGGAGGGTCTTCATGGCCGGCCGAAGAGTCGGGGAGACAGCTCAGACTGAAGTGTCTTCGGGGTTGGGATGCTTCCCTGTTGCCGCAGGCTCGTTCGCTGGTCTAAGAATAACAGACCGGCGGTCTCCAACCGTGACGGTCAATCCGGGGGAACCAAGCCTGCATTTCTTACCACCCGACGGTCGAAGCACGCGATACGACCGCCATGACTTCGTTGCGCTTGCTTGCCGTGCTCAACGTACTGTTCAAGTACGCCTGCGCGCGCCAAGCGGCTCGCGCCTTTTTCCTCCGCCCGGCTTGCGCCTAGTCCTGACGGCCCTCTCACCCACTTCGCCTCGCCGCGTGGTGAGATATACAGGCTACCGTGACCCCCGCTTTCGGGGTCCACGGATTTCCCTTGGGCTTGCTCCATCGGCTGAGCACCGGCTCGGCTCGAATCCCGCAGGGACGCTCCGGCTGTGTTTACCAGTTCGTCACCGACCCATCCGGCCGAAAGTACATCGGAATCGGCCGTGCGTATTCGGTTATCTCAGACACCAGATCCAGCCGCTCCGCATCGAACTCCACCCCAAGCCCCGGCCGGTCGTTCGGCCACATCTTGCCGTCGCGGAAGTCGTAGCATTGCGGCAAGTGAGGCAGTTCGGACTTGCCGTCGCCGGTCATCTCCATCATCGCCGGCCCCGAGAAGGCCCCGCAACAATGCACAAGCGCCGCCTCGCCAATCGGTCCGGTGAAGTGGGGGATCAGCCCCACATAGTGTGTCTCGCACAAGGCCGCGATCTTCATGAACTCAGTGATGCCTCCCGAGTTCGGGATGCTCACGCGCGAGTAGTCCATCCAGTTGTTTTCGATCAGCTCGTTCACGTCCCAGCGGTCACCAAAATGCTCACCCACGGCGATCGGCACGTTCACCTTCTCGCGGATCGTCTCATACACGGCGACGTTTTCCGAGCGAATCAGGTCCTCCACGAAATAGGGCGCCAGATCTTCGATCAGCGAGCTCAACCGTACCGCGTCCGCCACGTCCAAGCGCGTGTGATAGTCAATCGCCCAGTCGCCGTCGGCCCCAACGCCTTCGCGAATCTCCTGGCAGCGCCGGTACGTCTCGTCCACCATGCGCTGGGAGATGAACCCCTCGTTGGAATCGACAGCGGGTCCGGCCACGCTGGTGCGAAAGGCGCGGAAGCCTGCTTCCATGCAGGCGCGAGCCGTTTCCTTGAGGCTCCCCTGGCGCGGGTATCCGGTCGAGTAGCACTCGATATGGTCGCGCGTCAAACCGCCCAATAGTTCGTAGACAGGGACGCCGAGCGCCTTGCCCTTGATGTCCCACAGGGCCATGTCGAGACCGCCCAGCGCATGAACCTTCTCGCGGCCGGGCGGATAGAAGTAGCCGCGATACATGACTTGCCAGAGGTGCTCGATTCGCGCCGGATCCTCACCGATGATCATGGCCCCGAGCTGCTCGACCGTATCCTTCGAGCCGCCCTCGCCGATCCCGGTGATACCCTGGTCGGTCTCCACCGTGATCACGTTGCTGCTCTGATTGAAGATCGGCCGGCCCCGAGGGTCGTAGTAATAGCGGACGCGCGTGATCTTCATCTTCGGCAGCGCGCCCCTCGCCGGCTCCTCCCCGCCCAGAAGCGCGCCTGCTGCCAAGGCGGATGATTTCAACAGCGACCGACGTTGCATGTGAGGGATTGTATCGCTGTACGCGCCGGGTTGGCTAACCGGGCGACCCTGTATCGCCGGAGCCGGAATCGCTTCACCCCCTCGATTCCCGAGGAACTTCCTGCAGACTGCTCAAAGAGGCTCAGGCAAGGAATCAATCTCTCTCCCGGACCCTCACAACAAGCTGCCGCTAGCCTGCGCCTTCAAGCTGCCGAGATCGACGACGATGACGCTCTAACCACCGACCTCGACACGGGTCTTGCGAATTGCACTGGAACGGCCCTCGGAAAAAGTCACGGCAGAATCGTATCTCCGGTTTCCGCACGCCTGAGTACGAAGGGCTTTGTCACGCTTCCGATTCCAACTTTTCGGTGAGTTGAGCCCACTCCTGCTCATGGTCCTCCGCCGCCGCCCGCAGATGTTCCATCCGCGTCACGATTCCTGCCGATTGCTGGTGGTTTTTCGAATTCGCCACGAGGCTTTCCTGCAGCTCGCCGATCTCGCTCTCGATACGGCTGATCTCGTTTTCCAGGTCTGCGACACGCGCCCGCAGCTTCTCCGCCTGGATCGGGTTCATCCGCCGCTTTTTCGGCGCGTCGCCGTTCCGGCGAGCCTGCTCATTCTCGGTGAACTGCAGCGCGGCCTTGAGAGATTCACTGACGTCTTCGCCGGGCGTCCGTTCGCCCGGCTCCGCCGCACGGCCGGCCTGCCACAGGTAGTCCTCGTAGTTGCCCAGATAGGCAACCACCTCGCCTCCGCCGATCGCGAACACTTTTGACGCCAGCTTGTCGATGAAGTAACGGTCGTGGGAAACAAACGCCACCGTCCCGGTAAAGTCAAGCAGCGCGTTGAGCAGAACGTCCTTGGCGCGCATGTCGAGGTGGTTCGTCGGCTCGTCAAGCAGCAGAAAGTTGCTCGGCTTGACCAGCACCCGCGCCAGCGCATAGCGGTTCCGTTCTCCGCCCGACAGCACTCCGATCGGCTTGTAGACGTCATCACCCGAAAACAGGAAGCAGCCCAGCAGCCCCCGCAACTCGCTGTCACTCGAGCGTGGCACGAGCCGCGTCAAATCGTCGAGAATACGCGCCTCCGGGTCGAGCGCCTTGTATTGATCCTGTGCGAAGTAATCGATCCCGACCTTGTGACCGATCGTTTGCGTTCCCGCCGACAGCGGCTCCTCGCTGGCGAGCATCCGGATCAAGGTGGACTTCCCGGCCCCGTTTTCTCCCACCAGGGCGATCCGGTCGCCGCGCTCGATCGTGAAGTTCACGTCCTTCAGCACTTCCAGCGAACCGTAGCTTTTCGCCACGCCGCGAAACTGCGCCACGACTCGGCCGCTGCCTGCGGGCTGTGGAAACTTGAAGTGAATCGTCTGCGTTTCCCGCGGCACCTCGATGCGCTCGATCTTCTCCAGTTCCTTGATCCGGCTCTGCACTTGCGCCGCCTTCGTCGCTTGGTACCGGAAGCGGTTGATAAACGTTTCGAGGTGGTGAATCCGGTCCTGCTGATTCCTGTACGCAGCCTTGATCTGCTCGAGCCGCTCGCGCTTCTGGCCCTGATACTTGGAGTAGTTGCCCGTATAGAAGTTGACCTTCCGGTTCCACACCTCGATGATCTTCCTGACCGTCACATCGAGAAAGTAACGGTCGTGCGAGACCACCAGAAACGCGTAAGGGTAACTCCCCAGGTACTCTTCCAGCCAGTTCCGCGCTTCGAGATCCAGGTGGTTCGTGGGCTCGTCGAGCAGCAGCAGGTTGGGCTTCTCGAGCAGCAGCTTGGCCAGCGCGATGCGCATCTGCCAACCGCCGGAAAACTCCTCGATCGGCCGCTCCCAGTCATGCTTGGGAAAAGCCAACCCGTCGAGGACGGTCCCCACCTGCGCTTCCTTCGTGTAGCCGTCGAGCGCCTGATAGCGGTCGATCACCCACTGGAACCGATCCGTCACGGCTCCGTATTCGGCGCTGTCCGGGTCCAGTTCACTCATCTTGCGGGCCAGGTCTTCCTGCTCTTTCTCAAGCGCAATGGCCTCGTCGAACACGCTCAGGCACTCGTCGAACAGCTTCCGCCCGGCCAGGCTCAGCCCGTCTTGCGGCAGATAGCCGATCTGCAAGCCCCTCTGCCGCGTCATCCCGCCTGCATCGAGGCGCTCGGTCCCGGCCAGGATTTTCAGCAGCGTCGTCTTGCCGCTGCCATTCTCCCCGACGATGCCAATGCGGTCTTGCGGTCCGACAAGCCAATCCAGCCCCTCGAACAAAGCCTGCCCGCCGTAGCGCATCGCCCCGCCGGAAATCTGAATCATGCCTCTAGTTTATCGTCGAAGCTATGGAGCTCCGTCTCCGCAGACATGGAGCTCGTTCCTGAATCGCGGATTCCTTGCCACACCCATCCACAGGAACACTCACAGGAAGAAACGGAGACGGGGATGTCAATCCACAGACACGCTTCTATCAGACGCGGAAAACAATCAGTTTTCTACCTGCCACTCCCAACCCGTCTGCTAACTTGTAAACAATGACATGAGCCCCGGACTCCAAAGCATGCTCACGCGTGTGATCGCGCTCATCGTGATCAGCGCGCTGCTCCCGTGGCCGGGACTCCTCAGCGCCGCCGCCTCTGACGACGACCGCTGCGAACGCCACGGCCGCAGTTGCCAGTGCGTCGAGATGTGCCGGCTCGAAGAGAAAGAGCAGCACACCAAAGCCGAGGCGCCAAGCTGCCATCGCGAAACCCAACAGCGCACAGCAACACCCAAGCCGGAAACGGGTTGCCGCATGACCCGTTGCGGCGCCAACGACGCGGCCCGGGCTCAAAGCTCCGACCCCTCGACACCACCGCTTCCGCAGCACCAGCTCGGCGCCCCCGGGGCTTCCGAACAAGCCCTGCCCGCCAACGCCGAAACAGAGGCCCCGGCATTCGCCGCCCCGCCTCACCCTCCCCCCAGAGCCTGACCTGATTCCGTCGCATCTTCAACGGCCGGCGCGCCAACGGCGGGCCCGGTTTCAGCTATTCGCAATCAGTTCAGTTTGGGAGGAGGTTTCCATTCATGAAGCCCTTAGCAGCCCGTAGTAGAAAAGCCGTGACTCGTGTTTCGCGCCTCGTGTCTCGTGAAAACCATTGGTGGAGGCCTCGTTCGCTCCAGAAGAAATGTCTGACGGCCCTCTCACGCCTGCCTGCAGCAGGCAGGCGCTTCACCTCTCCGCGTGGTGAGACATGCAGGCTAGCCGGGTTCTTATTGCCTTTGCTGTTTTGCACATTTGCCGCGGCAAGCGTGACCGTCGTTGTGGAAGATCCCGGCGGTGACCGCGTCACGGGCGCGCGAGTCGCTCTGCAAACTTCCGTCGGGCGTGAGATCGAAACGCGCCGCACTTCCGACGCCGGTGAAGCCTCCTTCGAGGGAAATCAAGCCGGCCGCATCGTCGAGGTCGCCGCCGACGGCTTCGAGCCCCAGCTCGTTCTCGTCTCAGACGACGAAACACTCGTCGTCCGCCTGGCGATCGCGACCGTAGCCACCACGATCGAAGTCGAAGCGGAAGCGGAGCCCAGCGTCGCCGTCCAGGAAACCGGCGCCTCCGAGCTGGCAGCGATCCCCTCCACCGATCTCATCGAAAACCTGCGCGCCACGCCCGGAGTGAACGTGCTGCGCCGAGGCGCCACCAACATCGAGCCGGTCGTGCAAGGACTGCGCGAAACCCAGCTTGCCATGGTCGTCGACGGCACACGCACCTTCGCCGCCGGTCCTGCCCGCATGGACTCGGAGCTGAGTCACATCGAGCCGGGCCACATCAGCAGCGTCGAGGTCGTCACCGGCCCCTACGCCCTCACCAAGGCCGCCGGCGCGCTCGGCGCCATTCTGGTGCACTCGCCACAGGTTCCGCGCTTTGACCGCTGGCAGTTCGGAGGCGGAACCGCCAGCGGCTATCGCAGCAACGGCTCCGGCCGCTACGGACGAGCTCGCCTGTTCGCGGGAGACAACCGCTTCGGGTTCAGCTTGCGCGCCGCAGGCAACCAGGGCAATGACTACCGGGCCGGCGCCCGTGGACCGGTCAAGGACATCACCGTACCCGGCGACTTCAGCAATCACCAGTTCGGAGGCAAGCTGCGCTTCAATCCGGCCGGAAACCAGGAGATCGCCCTTGGCGGTTTCTACGACGAGCAGACCGGAGTCGACTACCCTCGACTACCCCGGCCGGCTACTCACCGCCGAGCACTTCATTCTGCGATCGTTCTCCGGCAACTACTACGCCGCCAACCCGGCTGACGGCATCACCGCCATCAAGGGCAACATCTATCTCAACAAGAAAAGCCACCGGATGAGCAACCGCGAGAAGCCAACCGCGCGCCCGATGATGGGCCGAATCCCCTCCTTCGCACTCGATGTCGCACTCCCCACGGAAGCCGATACCCTGGGCGGCTCCGGCAGTGTCGAGTTCGCCCTCACCGAAACGTGGCGGCTGCAGACGGGCTTCGACTTCTACCATCTCAACCAGGACGCCCAGCGCTACGTCGCCCGTCAGCGCGACGGCCGGCTGCTCTTCAGCGATGCCGTATGGCCCGACGCCACGATCAACGACCAGGGCGTTTACGTGCAGACCGTGGGCGCGTTCGAGCGAGGCGAGGTTGCCGCCGGCGCGCGCGCCGATTTCGTGCAGGCCGACGCCGGACGCCCTTCGGACTTCTTTCTCGCCAACGCCGGCCAAGGGATCGGCCGGAACGAAACGAATTTCAACGCCAGCCTCGCGGGCCGCTACCGCCTCACCGACGGCGTCTCTCTCTCCGCCGGAGTGGGCAACGTGCTGCGCACAGCGAACGCTCTGGAGCGCTTCTCCGACCGCTTTCCGAGCACCCGTTTCCAGGTCGCGGCCGAGTTCATGGGCCTGCCGGCGATCCAGCCGGAATCCAGCACGCAAGGCAACCTGAACGTCGACGTCAGCGTTCGCGACTTCCGGTTCAGTGCCGGTGGTTTCCTGCGCCGCATCAACGACTACATCACGGTCCGCCCCGATCCCGACCTGCCGAAACGCCTTCCGCTCAGCCCTCCCGTCGTCTTCCGATACATCAACGGCGACCACGCGACGTTCCGCGGCTATCAGTTGGGCGCGGAATACCGTGGTTCCCGCTGGTTCCAGTTCCGCAGCCGCGCCGCCAAGGTCATCGCCGACGACCGCGAGCTCAACGAGCCCGTCCTCGGCATCGCGCCCTTCGAGGTCTACTCCAGCGTGCGCATTCTCGAACCGTCAGGACGATTCTGGAGCGAGTATTCCGTCCGCAATGTCTGGGACCAGCAGCGGGTCTCGATCAGACGCCTCGAAACCCCGTCACCGGGCTTCACCACGCACGACCTGCGCTTTGGAGCGGCAGTGCACAAAAAGATCAACCTACACTTCGGAGTCGAGAACCTAGGCGACAAACACTATTTCGAGCACCTGAACTCGCCCAACCCATTCACCCGACAACGCATCCCCGAGCCCGGCCGCGCCGTCTACCTCAGCCTGACCACCAACTGGTAATAAGCACCACGGAGCCACATCGCCGGTCTTCTCTCGGGGAGTGCAGCTTTTCTTGCCTTTGGCGGAATCGGCGACCCGCTTTGCTCAGCAGGCTTCAACCGCCGGCTAACGGCTTCCAGCCCGGCCCGCGCACGAAGCGCCCCGGAGTGGCGCCGGTGTGTTCGCCGTCTTTGAGAACGTGGCCGCCATTGACGAAGACGTGGATCACGCCGGTCGAGAACTGGTGCGGATCGGTATAGGTGGCGCGGTCCTGAATCGTCTCGGGGTCGAAGGCGACGATGTCGGCGTAATACCCCTCTTTGAGCATTCCCCGGCGGTCAATCTTCAAGACTTGGGCCGGAAGCGCCGACATCCTGTGCAGCGCCTGCTCGAGGCTCAGCACTTTTTCCTCACGAACGTATTTGGCCAGGATGCGCGGGTAGCTGCCGTAGGCGCGGGGGTGGATGTGAGTCTTGAGAAAGATGCCTTCGGGCGCCACCGCCGGCGAGTCCGTGCAGTAGCTCATCCAGGGCAGCGGGATCTTCTTGCGAATGTTTTCTTCAGCCATCGAGAAACCGACCGACATGACGCGGCTGTCGTCTTTGATGATCAGGTCCATCGCCGCTTCTTCGGGTGAGGTGCCCCACAGCTCGGCGATCTCCGCGACCGTCTTGCCGTTCAAGTGCTTCAGTTCGGGTTTCTGCAGCCCCACGACCAGATAGCCGGTGGGTCCGCCTACGCCGAGATAGAGGTTCTCCCAGTCATCGGCGGGCGTCAGCATCTCACGGGCGATCCGTTTGCGGAGCGCGGGATCTTTCAGCCGTCGGACCCGCTCCTGCTGGCCGCCTTCGCCGACCCACGGCGGCATCGCAGCGGTCAGACCGCCGGAACCGGCATTGTAGGGGTAGACATCGGCGGTGACTTGGAGGCCATCGGCACGGGCCTTCTCGATCATGGCGACCGCCTTGTCGAGATTCCCCACGTTCTCGCGGCCCACGGCCTTCAAGTGATAAACCTCGGCTCGGATGTCAGCCTCCTTAGCGATGGTGATCACTTCCGCAATGCCGTCGAGCAACCGCGGGCCGGAGAAGCGCATGTGGGAGGCGTAGAGGCCGTCGTACTCCGCGGCTATCGAAGCGAGCGCGATCAACTCATCCGTCTGGGCATAAGGGCCGGGCACTTGCATCAGAGCCGACGCGACTCCTATTGCGCCTTCCTCCATGGCGGTCCGAGTAAGCGCCTGCATACGGGCCAGTTCCTCGGGCGTGGGCGGACGGTTCTCCTGACCCAACTCGTGAATGCGGACGGTGGTAGCACCGATGAACGAAGCCACGTTGGGGGATACGCCACGCGTCTCCAAGTGTTGGAGGTATTCGGCCAACGTGGTCCAAGCGATGTCGTACGGCAGGTCATCGCCCCGCTCCTGCATGTCCTGCCTGACGGCCTCGTTCACGGGTCCCATCGAACGGCCCTCGCCCATGACTTCGAGCGTGATGCCCTGATAGATGTCGCTCTGGGCGCGCCCATCGACCACGATGGTCTCCTGAGAGTGGCTCATCATGTTGATGAACCCGGGAGCGACGGCCAGTCCGCTCACATCGATTTCCGTCTTGGCTCCGTGATCGGCGAGTTGACCAATGGCCGCTATCGTATCGCCGCGGATAGCGACATCAGCCTGAACCGGCGCGCCGCCGCTTCCGTCGTAGACCAGGCCGTTACGGAGGATGACATCGTACTCCGCCGGACCGGAACAAGAGGCGCCGAGAACCAGCCCCGCAACGGCTCCCGACAGCAGGCATCCATGGGTAAAGGAACGTTTATTCAGCATTGCGGAGAAGTGTATCACGCTGAGGGCGCAGGAAATACGGGGCGGGTGGATGCTGCGGCCGGCCGATGTGCACCGGGCAGCGGCCCGAACCGTTCCTCACCGTGAAGAGATTGACAACGAGATCTCTTCTCCGAGGTATCACATCTGTCCGTCAGGAGGGTCCACGACCACATCTTCGTAAGCGTGCCGGAGACTGACGGCGCCGCCTTGAAGAAAAACTGCCAGGGCTTGCTCGTAGAGATCGCGTTGAATTCGGATTTGGCCGCTCCAGCAGCCAAGTTGCTGATAGCGCCGGATCGCACGGACCAGGCTCTCGCGCCCGATCCCCTCGAACCAGGATGCTTCCTTTTCCGCTATCTCTTCCGGTGCGCTCTGTTGAACCCAGCGGCGGGATTGGCGATACACCTGCATGAAAGTCTTTGCGAGAGGGCGTCTGAGGAACTCACGTGTCGCCATAAGAGAACTGAACGCCACCTCAGGCATGGCCGCTCCCACAGATGCGACAACGTGGCCGATGCCGTCGTCCTCAAGTCGTTGCGGAGCCGGCGCCTGTTGATGGATGAAGTCGCCTTGTCCGGATCGAAACGCTTGATCCATTGCTTCCGTATCGCCGGCGTCGACCAGATTTACCTTGTCCCAATCGACCCCTTGCACCTGGGCGGCATAACGCAGCATGAGAAGCGGTTGACGGCCATGATCAGCGAGAAGGGTCGATCCCTCCAGGTTTTTCCAGTTGAAGTCCCCCTCCCGCCGCCTGCCTGTAAGGAAGAATCCGTCCCGGCGATTAATCAGAGCAAAATGCACCGGCAAACCGCTCTCGCCACGCTCCATGGGACCGAAGTTCGATCCGGGAGCGGACTGCATGATGTCGACAGACCCGTTTTGCAACAAGGCGTGCGAGCGCACGCCGGGAGGCAGGACATCGTATCGCGATTCAATGCCCTCCTTGCGCAGAAAACCTGCGGCTATCGTCGAGATCAGCGGACTGTAGAATGCCGAGTGGCGGGCTACCATGAGGCGGATCTGGGGTCGAGGCATGGGCAAGGCTCCTAACCTGTATTAAAGGCCGTGATTCGTGTTTCGTGTCTCGTGATTCGTGAAAACCATGGGCGGGGACTGGGTTCGCTTCAAAAGAAGGGTCGGCAAACAGCAAAGGGCGTGTTTCGTGAACCGAGGGGTAAAGGAGGCGAGATAGCTACTACACCTGCGCGGCAAGCGGCGCGCGCCTCGTCCTGACGCCCCTCTCACGCACTTCGTCTCGCCACGTGGTGAGAAATGCAGGCTAGCAGCGCTTTCCATCCACGAGACTAACATGCGAGATGCTGACAAAACGGCAGTTGCCTGTCCGGTCCGCAGGCCGGTCTGAAACAATAAAGTCTGCCCGCCGGACTCATGGATCGAGACGCCACACCCCACACGGGTCGAGCAAGGCTCTTGCGCTTGCACAGGCCGGTCGCCCGCTACTTCCGAACGAAACGGCTGCGTTGGTTCACATCCGTGTTTGACGTCAAATCGACAACAAGAGTTCTTGACTTGGGAGGATTAGCCTATTATTGGGATTTCCTGGATGAGCCTCCGGCGGTGACCATCATCAACCTCGAGCCCCCTGTCGAGGGCAGCGGTTCGTCGAGATGGGTGGTGGCGGATGCGACCCGGCTGCCTTTCCGAAACGAGGCCTTTGACGTCATCTTCTCAAACTCTCTCATCGAGCACATCATCGGCGACTCCGACCGCAAAGCCTTCGCGGACGAAGTGCGGCGCGTTGGCCGTCGTTATTGCGTGCAGACCCCCAATCGCCGGTTTCCCATCGAGCCGCACCTGATGACGCCGCTGATTCACTTCCTCCCGCGCCGGTTGCAGAAGAGGCTCGTGCGCAACTTCACGCTGTGGGGCTGGATTGCGCGGCCGACAGCGGCGGAAGCGTCCGGTTTCCTGGGGCTGACCAAGCTGATCGACCGGCGTGAGTTCGAGCTTTTGTTTCCCGGAGCAACGATCATCCGCGAGAAGTTTCTCGGCCTCACGAAATCGTTCACGGCGGTGGGGTCAGCGGACAAAGCCGACATGTACCCTTGTCAGCGCCAAGCGCCGCAGGAGGGCAGCGTATAACGATGGGGACCCAGTCACCTGATGCCGCTTGGGCAGGGAAAACAGCCATGCCACAACGGGACCGGGCTCGCCGGCGCCGCGGATTTTCCGTCGCCGCTCTCCTGGTATTTCTGAAGATCGTAATCGTGACCATCCAACCATCACACGGACTGGCAGCCCAGCCCTTGCGACTCGAAGACATTTTCTCGGAGCACGGACTGGAA
Source organism: Bryobacterales bacterium (assembly GCA_965204095.1). Classification (GTDB taxonomy): domain Bacteria; phylum Acidobacteriota; class Terriglobia; order Bryobacterales; family UBA6623; genus JAPPLB01. The sequence continues at coordinate 2,089,172 of OZ241991.1, forward strand.
GGTCCCACGCCAACCCAGTTCCAGTGGAGTCCCGACGGGCACTGGCTCAGCTACATCCTGGCCGAGGAAGAGAGTGGTCGGCGAAATCTCTGGGCGGCTTCGGCCGAGAGCGGCGAGAAGAAGGTTCTTGTCAGTTACGAACAACTACGGAATTTGGCGGAGAGAGCAGCTTCGACACAGGACGAACGCGAGAAAGAGCGATTGCTGCGTTACGCGGTGGCTTCGTATCTTTGGTCTCCCGACTCGAAGTCCCTGCTGTTCACGAATGACGGCGGTCTCTTTCTCTATCATCCGGACACACAAAAGGCACGGCCCATCGCTCCGGAGAAGCAGGGAGTCCGCGATGCCAGGTTTTCGCCGAACGGGCGCTGGATCTCGTTTCTCTACGAGCACGACATCTGGCTCGCGCCAGCCGCCGGAGGCGCCGAGCGAGCGCTTACGAGCGGGGCATCCGACAGTTTGCTTCACGGTGATCTCGATTGGATCTACCCCGAGGAATTCGGGGTGCGTACGGGGTATCACTGGTCTCCGGATTCCGCTCGGGTTGCCTTTCTGGAACTGAATCAGGAGCATGTCCCCGAGTTCCCGATCACTTACCTCACGCCGGCCGCGCCGCGGCTCGAACTTCAGCACTACCCCAAGCCCGGCGACCCGAACCCGATCGCCCGTGTGGGCATTGTCGAGGCAAAGCCGCGGACCGGCAGGCAGCCCGACTACGTCTGGGTCAAAGGGCATGCCGAATATACGCCGCGAATCGACTGGGCGGATGCAACGACTCTCGCCATTCAGCGATTGAACCGGCGTCAGAACGAGCTTCAACTTCTGTTTGTGGATGCCCACCGAGGCCGTCCGCGGCGGATCCTCAAAGAAACAGATCCCTATTGGATCAATGTCACCGACGACCTGACTTTTCTTCGGGCATCTCGGCGGTTTCTCTGGACCAGCGAGAGGACCGGGTTCCGGCACATTGAGGTGTACGGTTTCGATGGAAGACGAGAAGCCGTCCTCACCAAGGGGGAGTGGGAGGTAAGCGCCATCCGAGGCGTGGACGAGGACAACGGTTGGGTTTACTATACGTCGAACGAAGATCAACCGCTGGGTAAAGACCTGTATCGGATTCGAATAGACGGTACGGGCAAGGAGCGCCTCACGAAGACGACGGGAACGCACGTCGTCAAAGTCAATCCAACCCATACCGCCTATCTCGACTCTCACTCGAGCCTCCGGAGGCCGGGAAGATCGGAGGTCCGCCGTCTCGAGGGCGGCCAGAGTTCAGCGATCCATGAGGCGCCCTCGCTGAGCGAATACGGGCTCGTCGAACCCGAACTGATCGAGTGGACCACGGATGACCATGCCTTGGTGCGGAGTATGCTGCTCAGACCTCGAATGTCGGAGCCGGGACGCCGGCACCCGGTCTTGATGTATGTGTACGGCGGCCCGCATGTACCGACGATCCGCGACGCGTGGGGCAGCCGCGGAAGACCGCTCTTCCATCAATACCTGGCGCAAAAGGGGTATACGGTATTTTATGTCGACGACCGGACGTCTTCGCGGCTCGGACACAAGTACGAGGCGGCTGCCCGCGAACGCTACGGACCGGTTGCGGTCAAGGACTATGAGTTCGCCGTGCGGCAGATCCAGAAGATGGACTTTGTCGATCCGGAGCGTATCGGAATCTGGGGCTGGAGCGGCGGAGGGTTCAGCACCTGCTTCGCACTGACGCATTCGAAGCTCTTCAAGCTGGGAATCGCGATGGCGCCCGTGACGGACTGGAGGCTCTATGACTCGATCTACACCGAGCGGTATATGGGATTGCCGAGCGAGAACGGTGATGCCTATGACGCAACGTCCGCCGTGAAAGCAGCGGATCGTTTACACGGCCGACTGCTGCTGGTCCATCCCACTGTCGATGACAACGTGCATTTTCAAAACACCATCCAGATGATCGACGCCTTGATTCAAGCCGGCAAGTCATATGACCTGCTGCTCTATCCCGGCAAGACCCATTCCCTGCACGGCGAGAAGGAACGCTTGCACCTGTTCCAGTCGATCGAAAAGTACCTCGACGAGCATCTGTAATATCGTGATTAGCGTTCAGTTTTTCGTTTTCAGTTTTTCGTTTTTCGCCGCTTGGTGAGAAAGGCAGGCTTGATCAGGAGGATGTTTCAGCTCAGGCAGGTACAGGCCTGCGTCAGGGTCTCAGCGACAGCTTGTTCAGGGTTTCCAGGACGACATGGAGCACCGCCGCGAAGCTCTTCTCGCTTAGCTTGTCGATCGTGTCGTCTTCGGTATGCCAATAACGGTTCCCGAGACCGTAGTTGAAGTCGATCAAGTTCACAGCCGGGATGCCCACGGCCAGGAACGGAACGTGATCATCGTCGATGAACGCAGGCCGGCGGTCCGCGAAAATGTCTTCATAGCCAAGCTGCATTCCAGTGCTCCAGATGAGCTCACGCAGCCATGGTGTTGATTGCTCTTCATACAGGAGCCGCAGATCGGCGTCACCGATCATGTCAACGTTGATGAGCGCCTCGATTCGATCCGCGGTTCCATCGACGGACCATTGAGCGGCCTGGCGCCTGCTGCCGTAAGTGTGATCGCGGCCCTGCCACCGCACGATCGCTTCCTCCCCATCGAAGAAAGCGAGCCACACGTTGTCGTGCAGCCTCCGCTGAGAAAGAATCTCCGCCAGAGCCAGCAGGAAGCCGGTGGAAGACCCACCGTCATTCGCGCCGACAAACTCGATATCCGGTTGGCGCAAGGTGTCGTAGTGCCCCGAAATCACGACGATGCGGTCGCTGTTTCCCTTGCACTTCGCAATGATGTTCTTCATCGTGATCGGACCGAGCGGCGTTTGTCCCGTGAAGGCGACTTCTTCAACCAGGCATTTTGTTTCCCGCAGAGCGGCGGCGACCAGAGCCTGCTGCTTGCGGTGCGCTTCCGAACCTGGAGGGCGGGGACCCAGAGCAACGACTTTCGCGGTCCAGGCAAGCGCTCTCTCTCCTTCGCGCAACCAAGGAACTGGAGGAGGTTCAGAGCAACTCGCCACTCCAACCCCGAGCAGGCTCAGGACGGCTACTGTTCGGCAACGCATATTCAAGGTCAGTTTTTAGTTTTCAGTTTTTGGTTTTCAGTTTTTCGCCGCTTGTGCGCGGATCATACAAGCTGGAAACATGCGGGCCAGTGTCAACGCTGCTTGATCCGGAGGAAGTTTCAGGTCAGGGTGATATCCTTCGACCGGATCAGTCTATCGAGCGCTGCCGGCAGCAGCCCCTCCCGTTGCGTATCAATCGTGGGATGAGCGTGCAAGACTCTCTGCCGGCGATCAGGATGCGCCCCGCCACACCGTCTCGACCATGACGGTGGAACCGGCCGCCCCGGCCGCCTCCATCAGCGTAAATGGTGTTGCGGCAACGACCAGCGCAAAAAAGGTCAAGTCCTTCAGCAGACGCATGCCGGCGTTTTCCGACTGCCCGCGCATGTGCCGGAGCGCGGGATCCAGGCCAGGACAGAGGCTCGCGGCGAGACCGGCGGGGTTGTCGCGCAAGGAAAAAAACTTCCTTCGAAGGACTTCAAAACCCGTAGCTTCCAGAATCTCCTCCAGATCGGCCGTACGAAAATGAATCCGGTGTCTCGGAGCGTCCAGTCCGCTCCAACGCTTCCCCAGCAACAGGAACTGCCAGCACGCGGCGTTCGGGATTTGAACAAAGAGCTTGCCGCCCGGCTTCAATAGCCGCCCGAGCTCTGTGAGGAACTCGATGGGATCGGGAACATGCTCAAGAACGCGGCATAACGTTATCGTGCTGAATGTCCCCGGTTTGAAGGGGGCCTGGGGAACCATGCCGCATACAAGATGCGGGCCATTTCGCTGGTGGAGGCTGCGCGCCGCAGCGACAGCCGAGTCCAGGCCGAAAACCTTCAATCCTCGTTTTCTCAATGCATGAACCAGCGAGCCGCCTCCGCAACCGACATCCAGGATCAACCCCGCGCGGTCGATGCCGCGGGTGACGAACTGGGCGTGGTCGATGAGGACGAGTTGGCGATAGATCTCAGCGAGACGTCCCGAAGTGGAACCGTCAGGCTTCCACCAGTAGCTGTCCGGGTAGAAAGAAGCAGCCTCGGAGGCGCTCGGCATCGGATCGAGCCGGATCAACGCGCAGCGGCTGCACTCGACAATGTGAAATCGGCGACCGTTCGACGACCCAAGACGGTCCTCCGCCCGGAAGAGCGTCAGGTAGGCGTCGGCCGCGCAGCGAGGGCAAGACCCCGCGGCCTCCTCCGCGCGGACGTTCCTGTGGGATTGCGGCATCAATACGCCTTCCGCACGAGATCGTCGAGCGGGATCCGGAAAACGGCGAATCAGGCCGTATGCCTCAGAGAAGATCGGGCTGCGGATTTCCCGCCCCGCCTTGCGTTTTCAGAACATTGTCCGCAAAAGATGAGACGGGCGACCCGGGCCTTTGCAATACAACACAGAAGGCACACCGAGCGCAACCGGCCGTGGGCAAGTGGGCTTCGCCACATGGTGAGACAGGAAGGCCAGCCTGCATTTCTCATCACTCGACGGCCGAAGCACGCGATACGAACGCTGGCGAGAGCCTTCTCCATCACATCAAGCCAATGCAGTGGATTGAGGAGAGTCCGAGTCTGCGCGTCAAACGAGGCGCCGCACGTCGGGGAGGCCACGATACCGCCCTGCCTTGTCCATCCCGTAGCCCACGACAAACACATCCTCGATCTCGAATCCGACGTAGGACGGCATGACAGGATGCCGCTGCTTGCCCACCTTATGGAGGAGCACCGCCGTACGCACCGTTCTGGCGCCGGCTTTCTTCATCACACCGCACAATTTCCATAGCGTCTCGCCGGTATCCAACACGTCGTCGATCAAGAGAACGTGCTGCCCCTCGAACTCCGCACCCGGATCCATCGCAATCCGAACATCCCCGGATGAGCTCGTACCGGCGCCATAGCTGCTTGCCCGCACGAAATCCACCTGCGCTCTCAAGCGCACATCTTCACCCACGCCACGCAACAGGTCGCTCGCAAACATGAAACCGCCCGCAAGAACCACCACGGCCCGCATGCCGTCGGGCCCGTAGTCGTTCGATATCTCCCGGCCCAACTCCCCAACTCTCTGTCTGATCCGCTGCGCCTGGATCATCGAAACCATCGTCTCCGCCATACATCCTCCGCCCCGCAGTTGGGAATTAGCCTGCCTTTCTCACCACCCGACGGCCGAAGCACGCGATACGACCGTCATGACTTCGTTGCCCTTGCTTGCCGTGCTCGACGTACTGTCAAGTACGCCTGCGCGCGTCAAGCAGCTCGCACCTCGTCCTCACGGCCCTCTCACGCACTTCGCCTCGCCACGTGGTGAGCAAGGCAGGCTACTCCTTTATGCCGGCTTGTCGAACACGGGCACTTTCATCCGTTCTCCATCGTTGAGCGCCGATTGGTGACCCACGATCCCGGGCACGTTCATCGCCAGCGATTCATAGACGTCAATCACCGGCTCCCGATCCTCGACAAGGGCGTTGATGAACTCCGCCGTCAGGAAGGAATGGCTGCCGCCGTGGCCCGACGAAACCCGCATCGGCTCGGGCAGCATGCCGCTATCCCAGTAAGACGGCACTTTGAGTTCCTCCGCCTCATGCATGCGTTGCCGCTGCTTGTCGGGGTGCAGGCCGTCCTTCGCCATGTAGAGCGATCCCTTGTCTCCGAACCACTGCGCGCGCTCGCCCTCGTCGGCCGTCAGCCAGAAGACGTTGCAGCGAACCATGTGCCCCTTGTCCGTCTGCATCAGCGCGGACTGGTTCCAATGCGGATTGTCGTACACGTTTTCGTCAATCCAGGGATGCGAGCTGCCCCAACCCAGCGCCGACACCGATCGGATGCGCTCACCGGTCACGCCGACCACGAACCCGAGCGAGTGCGTCGGATAGTGCAGCGGCGCGAGGCCCCAACGCCACGTTCTCGAGCCGTCGGGATGAAAGAAGCGCGAGGCCTTGTTCGTAACGAGCTTCTGGAGGTCGCCGCGATCATGGTAGTACTCGACCTCGCTGTAGAAGACATCACCGAAGCCGCCGGTGCGATACAGATTGCGCGCGAAGATGCACGCCTGACGGTAATAACTCGTCTCGGCCATCATGTAGCGCAAGCCGGTTCTTTCCTTCAGCTCCTTCAGCTTGCCGGCTTCTTCGAGCGAAAAGCACGCCGGCACCGCCGAAATGACGTGCAATCCGCGGTTCATGCACATCTCGACGTGCCGATAATGATCCGTCGCGCCCGTGAAGACCGCAACTGCGTCGAGGCCAGACGCCCGTTCGAGCATCTGCTCGAGCGAATCGAAAAACGTATCGCAACGGTAAGTGTCGCGAAGGCGCTTCCTGCGGTCCGCGCGCAGGTCCGTGACCGCGGCGACCTCGCAGTTCGGATGCAGGTGCCACTGAAACGAAGCTCCAAACCCCCCTCCCACAATCCCGATACGGATCTTTTTCGAGGGATCCGCCGGAGCCGCCGTTCCCGGAGGCATCGCCGCCGCCGCCGCCAGCCCCGCCGACCCCAGGGCCGCCGCTCCGATGAACTCCCTGCGACTCGATACGTTCATGTTCCCTCTCCGTTCCAGGATGTCCGAAAAGCTGATGTCATCGTGCTTGCAATCGCCCCCATCGCGTTTTTCCCGGCGCAGTCGAAAGGCAGCTTACCATCGTTGTCCAAGGCGTTCGGATCCGTGCTTGCTTCCAGCAGCGCCGTCACGGTTTCGGTACTCCCCACGATACGAGACTTTCCGTACGCTGTGTCTATCCTCTCGCACCACCGGAGCGACCCGCCTGATTCCGGATCGACACCGAACACTCCGCACCAGCCGCGTTGACGCCGAGCATGAGCATGTATCCTTCCGTTCTGACCACCTTGCGGCGGGTTCCCGCGCTTTGCTTGACATCAGCCTGCATTTCTCACCACTCGGCGACAGCGGTTGATCTATAATGCGGTAACGTTTCCGGTAGCGGATGTGACATGACCAGGCAATCGACCAACGAAGGATCGAAGACGCGTGTCGCTCGGCACCGCGCCAAAACAACCGCTCAGGGATCACGACGCGTCGAGGTCACCGTGGCTGCGCGCGATGCGGGACTGATCAAGGCCGTCGGCGTCGCTCTTCGAGCGGGAGGCGAGGACGCTGCAAAGGTGCGCGAGGCCCTGGCATCCATGCTGTCCATTGAACCGGTGCGGACCGGCGCGGAGTTGGTAGCCTTCTTGCGCGCCTCTCCGCTCGTTGGCGAAGAACTGATGATCGAGCGCGATCAATCGCCGGGCCGCTCTGTAGATCTCGAATAATGGCATTCCTGCTCGACACCAACGTGATCAGCGAAACCTTCAAACCGCGCCCCGCCGCGAGGGTGATCGCCTGGTTCAGCTACCAGAGATCCGATGACCTCTTCCTTGCATCGATGAGCCTCGGAGAACTAGCCTACATTTCTCACCACCCGACGGCCGAAGCACGCGATACGACCGCCATGACTTCGTTGCGCTTGCTTGCCGTGCTCAACGTACTGTTCAAGTACGCCTGCGCGCGCCAAGCGGCCCGCGCCTCGTCCTGACGGCCCTCTCACGCACTTCATCTCGCCGCGTGGTGAGAAATGCAGGCTCGTGCGCGGTGCCCACCGTGTGAAGGACAAGGTGAAGGGGGAGCGTTTCAAGCAGTGGATCGAACATGATCTGGCCTCTCAGTTCCAGGGACGCATCCTTCCTTTCGACCAGGAGGCGGCGATGATCTGGGGCGAGATCATGGGCGACGGCGACAGAACCGGCCGCCCAAAACCAACGGGTGATGCGCAGATCGCCGCTGTGGCGCGGCGGCACCAGCTGACCCTGGTCACACGCAACACCAGGGACTTCACAGGCATGGATGTGGCTCTTTTCGATCCCTGGCACCACGGGCACCACGGCGCATGATTGGGGTGAGGGCGGCCATGGACTCTCAAGCACTCTTCCCATGGTTTTGTTCAAGGCTCGTGGGAGAATCAAGGCCCGTCCCAGGTTCGACGAGCCACGTGACGAAATATCCGCGCCACGTGGAACCATCTCACGAGCTCCGGCATGGGGTGCGCCGCCGCACATTCCACTTCCCTACGCACCAACGTCACGGCTCCAGCCAGAACGAGTAGAGGTGGGCGCTGCGCAGGTGGAACCGGAAGCGGACGGTCTGTCCGGCCAGTGATCGAAGCTCCCTGTCCTGCCATTGCACCTCGGTTCGCAGGTGATCGCCGCGAATGGGGGCGCACTTCTCAGGCTCCCAGCCGGCAAGCACTTCCCGGCCCCTCGCATTGACTACGGAGACGCGGACCTCTCCCTCGGAGGCATCGGCGTTCACGAACAAACGAGAGCCTTCGAAGCGGATGGCGCGGGTTTCGACGAAACCGCCTTCGTCAGCGGCGTGGAAAGAGACAAAGCCGTCACGGCGAAGCCTGGCCAGATGGATGCCGCCCGCCCCGCCGCCGTCCGGGTTGTAGCGGCGGTTGATCCCGGTGTAGTAGAACCAGAGCTCCTCGCCGACGGCGAGGGGGCGAGACGCGGCGAGGATCTGGACACTATCGAGGTTCCGTTCGTTGAAATCAGACACCGCAATGAACGAGCCGCGGTTGCCGACTTTCGTCCAACGCCGGAGGTCGCGGCTGGCGGCAAGCTTGACGGAATTGACTCCATCCTGATTGTTGTGAGGCGGCGGCGTACGGCCACTGGATTCGAAGAAGTTGGGCAGGCCGATGTAGGTCCCCTCGTAGGGGAAGACAGGCATGTTGTAGATCTCGACGTTGTATTGGTCCGGCTTGTTGATCAAGGGAGTATAGAGCTTCGGATTCGCCAAGTGCTCGCGGATGCGCCGACGGCCCAGTTCCTGATCCAGCCGATCGGCGTGGAAGATCAGCATGGGCGGCGTCCAGCTCTCAAAGTCGCTGCTCGTGGATAGATAAACCGACCGCCCGAACGGGCCGCGCTGCTTGACCGTCGCGATGTAGCGCTGTTCCTTTTCGTCGTAGTTGAGATGCGATTCGTCCTGGCTGGGGATGGCGGGCACATCGAGCAGGTGAAACACGAGCCCGTCGGATGAAACCAGCGGCCGGCGGTTTCGCCATCCCGTGAGGCCCTTGTAGCGGCGCTCCGGCCGCGCGTTCGGATCGAGGATGACATGCTGGATGAACGCTTCGGGATCTTCCTCGACGACAACCATGTTGTTCTGTTTCGAGCCTTCGTGCCCGCGCAATCCCAGAACGGGCTTGCGCCAGTGCAGCCCATCGCTCGAGGTCGCAAGGCCTGTCTTGTGAGGGCCGAAATACCACATCTTGTAGAGCTGGTCCTCACGGTCCCACACGGGCGCGCTTCGGATCTGGATGGAATTGCCTTCCCAAGGGCGGTCCGCCCGCAGGACGGGGTTGTCCTCGTACTTTGCCGGCTGATGAATGACTCGCTCCACGTTGTGCACGGCCCCAAGCAGCAAATCGTCGAGGAAGAGCTGCCGCTCACCCGTCGGTATCGGGTAGTGCTCGTAGCGATCCTGGGCCGGCGAAGCCAAGACGGTGAAGAGGGCAATCCCGGCGCAAAGCAAAGAACGGACGAATTGTATAGTTTGCATTCTCACCACCCGACGGCCGAAGCACACAAAAAAAGGCCGTGATTCGTGTTTCGTGACTCGTGATTCGTGAAAAACCTTAAAGGCCGTGTTGCGCGCGCCTTTCTCCTCCGCCCGGCTCGCGCCTCGTCCTGACAGCCCTCTCACGCACTTCGCCTCGCCGCGTGGTGAGACATGCAGGCTAGTTTTTCCTCCGCCCCCTAGCGGATCAACCAAGCGGGAAACATCCGGACCGGTGTCAATACCGCTTGACCCGGAGGATTTCACATCAGGGATGCGTGTCGGCTTCGTCATGAGCTGATCGAACGAGGGAAGCGGATGCCCGAGCCATCGGGTCGGACAACGCGTTTCGCTTCGGCCTCCTGGAACATTTTATGAACACACGCCCGGGTCCGGTGGTCCTCGGCGGATTCCATCGGAACCGCAGCCATGATGGAGACAGGATGCGTCACCTTTTTGCCATCTCCCGAATGCAGGAGATTTGCCCGTTCCCTGTTCGCTGAATAGCGTGCCGGGCCAGGCCCCGAGCCCCGAACCTCGGCGAGACGGCGAGCGCTCCGTGTGGTGCTTCTCGTATCAACGCAAACCAGAACATTCCCCTTTCTCATCATGGGTTCATGTTGCTTTCGACGCGGTGGAAGCAGCGCGGAGGGCGACGGGAACCGCCCGGCGATCGGCGCTCTCCTCGGGCCGACCGAGAACGGCTGACGGGGCAAGGACGCTGGCGCGGGGGGCAATATGCCGCCCATGCCGCGCCATGGCCGCGCCATGCCGCACCACAACGCGCAGGAAAGCAGCGACCGGGCGGCGGGAACGGCCGTCCGGGCGGCGCGGGGACACTAGCCTGCATATCTCACCACCCGACGGTCGAAGCACACGATAAAAGGCCGTGATTCGTGTTTCGTGTCTCGTGATTCGTGAAAACCATGAGAGGGGGCCTGGTTCGCTCCAGAAGAAACGTCTGACGGCCGATGAACCGGAGAGGCCGTGTTTCGTGACCTGAGGGGTGAAGGAGGTGATTTGGCAAATACGCCTGCGCGCGCCAAGCGGCTCGCGCCTCGTCCTGACGGCCCTCTCACCCACTTCGCCTCGCCGCGTGGTGAGACATGCAGGCTAGCTCCGAACAATATTTTTAGCTGAACAATGGCGAACAATGGCGAACAATCGTGAACAATCGTGAACAATCGTGAACAATCGTGAACAATCGTGAACAATGGTGAACCGGGAAACAGTGACTTGCCGGCGGGCGCAGTGGTCCGGACGGCGGTTTCCGGTGGCGCCACCCTGGCGCACCCACGGCGAAAAAAGCCGTGATTCGTGACTCGTGATTCGTGAAAACCTCGGAATTCGCGCCGGCTTGCGCCGCGCGCCAGGAAAGACCTTGGTTCATGATTCGTTTGCTCAACCGTGCAGCCGGGCTGTCGCGGAGCAGCGCGCGGAACACGTCCAGGGCCGCGAGATCTACGGCCGTATTGCGAGGCCACCACGGCTTGCGACATTTCTTAGCGGGAAATAGTGGGAAATGCCGGGAAATCGTGGGCAACAGCAGGCAGGAAAGGCCCTTGAACAAGGCGAGATGATGCCGGAACGACATTTCCTTCGCAGGCGCTCCCAGGCCACGGATCAAGCTCATTTCACGAACCATGATCTTCATGCTACGCAGCCCGGGCCGGAAAAAAAAGACTGAAGGGCTTCAGTACCAACAGGTACCGTTCGAGCCACGTGATTCGTGAAAAACACAACAGCCTTGAGTCGAGTTTCGTGACTCGTGATTCGTGAAGAACATAAAGGCCGTGACTCGTGTCTCGTGATTCGTGTTTCATAAAGACCTTACAATCAGTGGCTTGCGGCTAGTGAACGCCTGGGAAGCCCTGATTCGCGACCCGCAGGGTACTGTTCCTCGCCGCCTCCGTGAGCTGTTGCGTAGCAGGCCGGGGCAGAAAAAACAAGACTGAAGGGCTTCAGTACCCCATGTACCAAAAAAGCCGTGATTCGTGACTCGTGTCTCGTGTTTCGTGATTCGTGAAAACCATCGGGGGGGCCTCGTTCGCTCCAGAGGAAATGTCTGACGGCCGGTGAACGGGAAAGGCCGTTTTCGTGTCTTGTGAACCGAGGGATGAAGGAGGCGATGCAGCCTGCGCGCGCCAAGCGGCTCGCGCCTCGTCCTGACGGCCCTCGCACGCACTTCGCCTCGCCAAGTGGTGAGAAATGCAGGCCAGTCCTGACGGCTCTCTCCCGCACTCCACCTCGCTAGGCGGCAAGAAATACAGGCTACGGCGCCGGTACTTTGCGGCCCTTCAGCCACCAGTCCAGGAAATGGTAGGCGCGCCAGCGCGTCTCATCCGGGAAGTCGTGTCCGGCGGTTGGATAGTAGGCGACGAGGCTGTCGCGCGCCCCGAAGATCCTGGTGTAGACAGGCAGCGCCGCGTCGACGCACTGCCGTACGCCGTAGACCGCGAAGTTGCCGTCGTTGATCGGCGCGTTGATGAATACCGGACGGGGAGCGATGACCCCGAGAATTTCGGTGAAGTCGAACGGCACCTTGTCGGGGTCGTTGTCGTAAAGGTCGGCGATGCGCGGCATGTACTTGTCCTGACTCCAGCCCCGCAGATCTCCGTCATAGTACTGCGGAAACGAGTTGAAGCCGCAACTGGTCACCGCCACCTTCACACGCTCATCGAACGCCGCCAGGAAGAGCGAGTTGTGACCGCCGAGCGAGTGGCCGATCGCGCCGATCCGCTCAGGGTCGACCTCGTCCATCGACTGCAGCAGGTCAACAGCGCGCATGTGGTTGTAGACAGCCTTCATGGTGGTGCTGACGTATCCCAAATCGTAGGGACTCGTCTGCGGCTCGCCCATGTAGGGATAATCAGGCGCGATCGTGACGTAGCCGCGTTCGGCGAGCTCGAGCGCCGAGGCCCGGCGCGGACGTCCGCCCACGCCCGCCACGATCCCCTTGCCGAACCTGGTCGACGTCGGGTGCGGCACAACCATGGCCGGCATCGGCTCCTTACGATTCTTCGGAATGAACAGGTAGGCATTGACGCGGTCGGCCTTCTTGGCCTGATACGTGATCTTGCGGCGAATCACGTCGCGCCAGTCGTCTTCCCGGATCACCTTGACGTCGAGGGGAGGTTTGGGCTCGTCGGGCACAGGCCCCATCACGAGCTGCATGTTCTCGAGGATGTGCCGGCGCCGCTTTTGCCAGTCTTTCAGCGTTCGAACTTCGCGCCTCTCGCCGTTCGCATCGAGGTAGTGCAGCAGGTTGAACTTGTCGTGATAGAAAGGCGGGTCGGCCGCCGTTGCGGCAACACCGAAGAGCAGGATGAGAACACAACAGGCTCGTTTCATGCAGGCCGAGTATGGCAAGAAAGCCGGGGCCTTTGCAAGGTGCGACCGGACCGGGCCGCCTGCTTGAGGAAAAGGCTGTGATTCGTGTTTCGTGTCTCTTGAAAACCTCAAAAGCAGTGGATTGTGGATAGTTTTTAGTTGTTAGTGAAAAACCTTAAAGGCCACGGTTCGCGCGCCTCGTCCTGACGGCCCCCGCACGCAGTTCGCCCCGCCACTTGGCGAGACATGCCGGCTACCCGTGGCGGATGAGCAGCACGTCCCCTTCCTGGACCACGTACTCCTTGCCTTCGAGCCGCAATTCCCCATGCGCACGAGCGCCGGCATAGCCGTTTCGTTCGACCAGCTTCCTCCACGGGATAACCTCCGCTCGAATGAACTTCTTCTCGAAGTCCGTGTGGACAACGCCCGCGGCTTTCACCGCCGGGGTGTTCCTGGGGATCGTCCAGGCTCTCACCTCGGTCTCACTCGCCGTCAGGAAGGACATCAGACCCAACAATGAGTACGTCGCCTGAACGAGACGTTCAAGGCCAGACTGTTTCAGACCATAGCTCGTCCTATATTCGCGCGCCTCTTCGGCAGGCAGTTCCGCGATCTCGGCCTCGATACCGCCGCACACCGCGGTCACCGCGACGTTCGGTCGAGAGCCCAGCCACTGCTCTTCGTACTGTTTCTCGACCTCCTCGAGCCGATCCGCCTGCGACTCGCCAAGATTCAGAACCAACAACATCGGTTTCGCCGAGAGGAACTGAAAGCCCCGCATTCGCTTCTCGTCTTCAGCGCTGAGGGCAAGCTCGCGCAAGGGCCGCTCGGCCTCGAGAGCCTCCTTGCATCGAAGAAGGAGGCCGCGTTCGAGGCTCAGATCCGGATTTTTCATCCGGCCCAAGTCTTTCTCGACCCGTTCCAGACGTTTCTCGACGACGACGAGGTCGTTCAGCAGCAACTCCAACTCGAGGTTCCGCCAATCGCGTTTCGCGTCCAGAGCGCCCTCGACGTGCATCACGGTGTCTTCCTCGAAGAGCCGTAGAACATGCAGGAAGGCGTCCGCCAGACGCAAGGCGCCGATGTAGCCGGCGTCCGCCAGACTCTCCTTGGAGAGAGCAGGCATGTCGACGTACTCGACCGTTGCGTGAGTCAGCCTGGAGGGCCGGAAAATCTCCGCCAAGCGTTGGAGGCGCGCATCGGGGACCGCCGCCATCCCGATCTGCACGGCCGCCGCTCCCATACGACCGGAATGCGCCTGTCCGGTCAGAATCGTAAAGAGGGATGTCTTGCCGACCTGAGGCAGGCCGATGATGGCGGTGCGCAAACCGGCTCCCTAGCAGCCCGCGGCAAAAGTCCCGCTACATTCAAGCGGCGATGCATCCCGGCTGAACTGCGTTACTCCTCGGTCGAATATGTCCAATATGCTCCCTCGTCGCGCCTTGTCAGCCGGGCGCAACGCCGTTCTCGTTGCTACGCGTGCCGTTCTCGTTGCTACGCGGGATTTCACCACGGACTGCTAGATCGGCACCGGAACGGAACGGAGGATTTCTTCCAGGATCTGCGAGCACTGTCCGGCAGGACGGGAGCCGGGACCCAGCCGAACATCAGGCACCAGGCGGTGAGCGAACACCGGCAGGACCAGGCGCTTGACGTGATCGGGAGTGGTATAGGTAAGCCCTTCCGTCAGCGCCAATGCCTGCGCGCCCCGAAAGAGCGCCATGGAGCCGCGCGGGCTGACGCCCAGCGCCAACTGCTCGTGCGCGCGGGTCTTCTCGACAATTTCCATCAGATAATCGACCACCCTCTCGTCCACTCGCACGTCATCCACCTGCCGCTGCATCTCGAGGACATCATCGCCGTCCGCAACCGGGGTCAGTTCGATATTGTCCATGGAACCCTGCCGCTGCGAGCGGAGAATCTCGCGCTCGCTCGCAGCATCGGGATAGCCCATCTCGATGCGCAACAAAAAACGGTCCAGTTGGGATTCCGGCAACGGGTAGGTTCCGTGATATTCGGACGGGTTCTGGGTCGCGATCACCATAAAGGGGTCCGGCAGGGGATAGGAGTTGCCTTCGATCGTGACCTGGCGCTCGTTCATGGCCTCGAGCAGAGCGGACTGCGTTTTAGGGGTCGTCCGGTTGATCTCGTCGGCCAGCAGGAAATTGGTAAAGATCGGACCCGGCTTGAACTCGAAATCCTGGCGGGTGTTGTTGTAGACCGTAACACCGACCACGTCGGCCGGCAGCATGTCGCTGGTGAACTGGATGCGCTGAAACTGGCTGTCGAGGCTGCGCGCCAAGGTGTGAGCCAAGGTCGTCTTGCCCACACCCGGGACGTCTTCAATCAACAAATGTCCACGAGCCAACAGGCACGCGACCGCCAGCCGCACGGCCTCCGGTTTGCCCCGAATCACCCGCGTCACGGACGCTTCCAGCGACGCGACGCGCTCAATCAGGCCGGTCGTCACGACAGCTCCCGCGGACATCCTCTACATGATAGACGAAACCCTCATTTGCTCCAGCCTGCATTTCTCACCACCCGACGGTCGAAGCACACGAAAAAAGCCGTGATTCGTGTTTCGTGATTCGTGTTTCGTGAAAAACCGGTTGGCCGGGCTTGGGGTTGCTCAACCAGGGAACGCCGACGGGCAGGGAGAGGGGGAAAGGCAGCGGCTCGTAAAGAGCCGTGATTCGTGTCTCGGGAACAACCGTAAAGGCCGTGTTTCGTGATTCGTAAAACCATTGACCGGGGGTTGGTTCAACCCAGGAAGAAATCTCTGACGGCCGGTGAACCGTTAAGGTCGTGCATGGTGTCTCTTGTTCCGCGACCCGAGGGTCGGAAGAGGCGATATGGCCGACGCGCCTTGGCGCGCCAAGCGGCCCGCACCTCGTCCTGGCGGCGCCCTTGCAATGCATCGTTAGAATGAAGCGCTCCGCCGAGGAGTGCGGCTAACCTGCCTTTCTCACCACCCGACTACCGAAGCACGCGATACGACCGCCATGACTTCGTTGCGCTTGCTTGCCGTGCTCAACGTACGGTTCAAGTACGCCTGCGCGCGCCAAGCGGCTCGCGCCTTTTTCCTCCGCCCGGCTTGCGCCTAGTCCTGACGGCCCCCTCACGCACTTCGCCTCGCCACGTGGTGAGAAAGGCAGGCTAATAATGCCCATGAGTCCGACATTGCGATGGTCACTGCTCAGTCTGGGTTTACTACTGTTGATCATTGCGCCCTTCGTGATCTTCGAAGAGCGGATTACGAGCTGGAGCGAGGCGATCATCGATGAGCAGAGTTCACCTATGGCGGCGTCCGCCGTGATCGTCGGGTTGTTGGCCGTGGACATCCTGTTGCCCATTCCATCGAGCTTTGTGGCTACGGCTTCCGGCTACCTGCTCGGGCTGATGTACGGAACCGCGGCGACCTGGTCGGGCCTGATGGCCGGAGTCCTGGCAGGCTACGTGCTCGGATCGCGCTTTGGCCGCGCCGCGGCGCTGCGGTTCATGGGCGAGGCCGAGTTGGAACGCGCCGCCGCATTCCGTAAACGGTTCGGTGACTGGATGATCGTCATGCTCCGGGCTGTCCCGGTTCTGGCCGAAGCCTCCGTCGTTTTGGCAGGTTTGAGTGAAATGCCGATCCGCCGCTTCCTGATATTGACGGGGCTTGCGAACCTGGGGATTGCGGCAACATACGCGTCCGTCGGCGCATTCGCCGTGGAGGCCGACTCGTTCCTGTTGGCGTTCGCGGGTTCGATTCTACTGCCCGGGCTGGCCATGCTGTCGGCACGCCTGTTTCGACGGATATAGCCTGCATTTCTCACCACCCGACGGTCGAAGCACGCGAGAAAAGCCGTGATTCGTGTTTCGTGTTTCGTGAAAACCATGGGCGGGGGCCTGGTTCGCTCCAAGAAGAAATCTCTGATAGCCAGTGAACCATAAAGGCCGTGTTTCGCGTCTCTTGTTACGTGACCCGAGGGCAAGAGGAGGCAATATGACCGCTCCGCCTGCGCGTGCCTTTTTCCTCCGCCCGGCTCGTGTTTCGTGCTGCCGGCCTCTCACTCGCTTCGCCTTCGCAGATGATGAGAGAGGCAGTCCGGCATGTGTTTCGGATAGCGGCATTTACGGCATGTGCAGGAGTCCGGCTGCCGGGGGCCGCCACGGTCAATCAGCGTCCAGACGGCCAAGGCCCTTTGTTAGAATGAGTCTCGCGCGGCCGCGCCTCACATGCCCTCCTCCTACAAGATCCCTGTCGGCACCCTGGTAGCGCAATGCCACTCGCAGATGGTGCCCATCAACAAATCGTTCAGTTACTTCACTGCGATGCCCGTGGATGAAGGCGATCTTCGACGCTGGCTCTTCGATCCCATCGCCGCGGTGCCGCCCAAGGTCGGCGAGGTATTGCCGCGGCTTCGTTTTGTGCTGGTGCCTTATCTCGAAGGCTCAATCAGCGAAAAGAAACCTGCCAAAACGAGACGGCCAGCGAGCGCTTCCCGGAGTGAGATGGTCGCCTTCCGCCGGCCGGAGGCCAAGAGACAACTGCTGGCCCACTATCTGAACGAAGCCGACAACACCTTCCTGTTCCTCGCGGTCGAGAATCAGGACCTGGCAGACTACCACTACGTTCTTTTCAACGGCTTGGCCAACCTGATTACCGCCGGACTTGAGGACGAACTACGCGAACGCTTCTACGCCCTGATCCGTGAAGAACTGGAAAGCGAAACACACGGCGAAGTCGACGAGGGAAGCTGGGTTCTCAAAGAAGACCTGCTGCAACGGGGGCTCGACCCGAAACGCAATTCGAAGACGGTGCGGGCCTATCTGCGGCAAGCGATGACCGACACTCTGACTTTCTATTTGCACGGGCTGTGCTGCGATATCGACATCGCGGCGGGGCCGCGTCAGTTGGCAAGCCGTCCACTGCGGCGGCGGCTCGAGCTTCTCAGAGAACTGCTTCCACCACCCAAAGGCTTCGCGCTCTTTCCTGAAGAGCTTTAGCCGGACTTCGCACTGCGTCCATGCCGGCCACCTCCCCAACAGGGTCATCCGTCATCGAAACGGAAGATGAACTCGAAGAAGTCCTGTCGCGTCCCAGCTCAGCGGACGCGGCGGCGATGGCGGCGCTGGAGGGCGATCTACTCATCCTGGGCGTTTCCGGCAAGATGGGACCGAGCCTGATTCGCCTGGCGCGGCGCGCGTGCGAGAAAGCGGGCGTGAGCAAGAGGATCATCGGAGTTGCCCGTTTTTCGAATCCGGGCAGCCGCGAGCCACTGGAAAAAGAGGGAGTTGAAACGGTAGCCTGCGATCTACTCGACCGCGCGGCCGTGGACAAGCTGCCGGATTGCCGCAACGTGCTGTTCATGGCCGGGCAGAAATTCGGAACGCAGGACAATCAACCACTCACCTGGGCCATCAACTCGCATGCGCCGGGTATCGTAGCCGATCGGTTTAGCGACTCGCGCATCGTGAGCTTCTCGACCGGAAACGTCTACCCGTTCACGCCCGTTGCGAGCGGCGGGCCGGTGGAGTCGCACCCGACGGGGCCGATCGGCGAGTATGCACAGTCGGCCCTGGCCCGTGAACGTATCTTTCAGTACTTCAGCAATTACAACGGCACGGCCGTCACGATCCTGAGGCTCAACTACGCCATCGACCTGCGCTACGGCGTGCTGCACGACATTGCCGAGAAAGTGCTTGCCCGCAAGCCGGTTTCACTGGCGATGGGCCATGTCAACATCATCTGGCAACGGGATGCGAATTCCGCAGCGCTCCGTTCGTTCGCGCATTGCTCCTCACCGGCCCTTGTGCTCAACCTGACCGGGTCCGCAACGCTTTCGACGCGCCGGCTGGCAGAGCAGTTCGGCGAATACTGGGACATCGAGCCGGTTTTCGAAGGCGAAGAAAGCGAGACGGCGCTGCTCAGCAATGCCGCCCGCTGCCGGGAGCTGCTCGATCCCGAGACCGTCCCGGTCGAGCAGATGATCACGTGGACCGCGCATTGGGTCGAACACGGCGGCCGCAGCCTGGGCAAGCCGACTCACTTCGAGGAGCGTCAAGGATCTTTCTAGGCGTTCCTCATGACGAACCCGCCCATGCCGCCAGCAGCCGTACTTCAGCGACTCCGCAAGGGGTGCGTCATCCCGGCCCATCCGCTTGCACTCAACCAGCAGCGCAAGCTGGACGAACGCCGGCAGCGGGCCCTCACCCGCTACTACATGGCGGCCGGGTCGGGAGGCATCGCGATCGGCGTCCACACAACACAATTCGAGATCCGCGAACCCGAAACAGGCTTATTCCGACCGGTGCTCGAGCTGACAGCCGAGACGATGCGCGGCGAGGAGCCCAAATACGAAGCGGGATTCATTCGAGTCGCCGGCGTTTGCGGTCAGACCCGGCAAGCTGTCGCCGAAGCCCGGACCGCGTCGGACTTCGGATACCATGCCGGGCTGCTGAGCCTCGGCGCCATGGCGGCGGCGAGCGTCGACCAGCTCATCGCTCATGCGCAAGCGGTGGCAGAAGTCATTCCCGTGTTCGGCTTCTACCTGCAACCTTCGGTGGGAGGCCGCATTCTACCCTACGCGTTCTGGCGGCGCTTCGCCGAGATCGAAAACGTGGTGGCGATCAAGATCGCACCATTCAACCGTTATCAGACGCTGGATGTCGTGCGAGCCGTGAAGGAGGCGGGCCGAGCGCAGGACATTGCTCTCTATACCGGCAATGACGACGCGATTATCGCCGACCTGCTGACCAACTACCGGTTGTCGCAAGATCAGAGCGCCACTGGAATACGCATTGTCGGAGGCCTGCTCGGTCATTGGGCGTTCTGGACGCGGCAGGCAGTCCTGCAATTGCAGGAGTGCCACCGTCTGGCGGCCGAACCACAGGTGTCCATCCCACAACGGATGTTGACCATGGGGGCGCAGATCACCGACGCCAACGCTGCGGCCTTCGACCCGCAACATCAGTTCGCCGGCTGCATTCCGGGCATCCACGAGCTTCTGCGCCGTCAAGGCCTGCTGGAGGGCCGATGGTGCCTGAATCCCAAGGAAACACTCTCGCCGGGACAGCTCGACGAGATCGACCGGGTTCACAAAGCCTATCCGCACCTGAATGACGACACCTTTGTCGCGCAGCACCTGGACGACTGGTTGAAGTAATTTTTTTCCAGCGGGATCTCGGATGGAAAGCCACCCGTACCTCGTCCTGGGAGATCTGACATGGAAACCCGGCCGTACTTCATCCTGGGAGATCTGATCTCGAACATGCTGGCCGGCGCGGCGGTCGGCTGCGCCACGGCCGCACTCATCACCGTGAACTGGCCGATGCCGGTCTCGATGGCCGCCGGCATGGCGCTGGGAATGTTGTTGGGCATGCCGATCCAGATCGCATGCAGCCTGTTCTTTGGCGCGTTCGAAGTGATGATTCCGATGATGCTCACGTCCATGACGGCCGGCATGGCGGTTGCGATGAGAGCGTCGATGCACGAGACCGCGGGGGGCGCGGGAGCGGTATGGGGTGTCTGCATCGGGGTGTTTGTCCTCGGCTTCACCTATCTCTCGAACGCCGTGCTTTCCGGAGATGCCCGATGAGCGCGGCCGAAGTACGAAAGAAATGGGACGGGGCGGCGCGAGGCTTCGACTTCTTCAATTCCCACGGCCCCGAGAAGCGGTGGAGCCCCTACAAGCAGGCATTCTTCGCTCCCATGCGAGGCAAAGTGCTCTTTCTGGCCGCCGGCACCGGGCTCGACATCCAGTTTTTTCCGCCTTACCAGGACATCACGGCCATCGACATCAGTCCTCGCATGCTCGAGAAGGCCCGGCCAAGAGCAGCAGCGTACGACGGCCGATTGGAATTGCACGAGATGGACGCGCAGCATCTCGACTTCGCCGACGACACATTCGATCAGGCCTACACGAGCTGCACGTTCTGCTCCGTACCCGATCCGGTCAAGGGTTTGCGCGAACTCCGCCGTGTCGTGAAACCCGGTGGAGAGCTGCGCATGTTCGAGCACACCGGGAGCCGCTGGTTTCCCTTCAACCTGGTGCTCCACATGATGAATCCCATCAGCCGCAAGGTGGGGCCCGAGGTCATACGGGACACCGTCGGCAACGTCAGGAAGGCGGGCTTTACGGTCTTACGGGTGCGGCATCTCTACCTGGACGTGGTGAAGACCATCGAGGCCGCCTGAGTCGTCCGGAACGTCGTTTCGGCGCCGACAAGCAGCGGTTCCGAGCCAAGGAAGCCTGCAAAACCCCGTGATATACTCGCTTTCAGGTAGTCCCTTCCGTGGGCCGCTAGCTCAGTTGGGAGAGCGCGGCGTTCGCAATGCCGAGGTCGTGGGTTCGAGTCCCATGCGGTCCACCAAGTCCCCCTAACCTGCATTTCTCACCACCCGACGGTGAAGCACGCGGAAAAAGGCCGTGATTCGTGTCTCGTGATTCGTGAAAAGCATGGGCAGGGGACCTAGCCTGCATTTCTCACCACCCGACGGTCGAAGCACGCGGGAAAAGGCCGTGATTCGTGTTTCGTGTCTCGTGATTCGTGAAAAGCATGGGCAGGGGACCTGGTTTGCTCCAGAAGAAATGACTAACGGCCGGTGAGCCGTAAAGTACGCCTGCGCGCGCCTTTTCCCTCCGCCCGGCTCGCGCCTTTTCCCTCCGCCCGGCTTACGCCTCGTCCTGACGGCCCTCTCACGCAGTTCGCCTCGCCGCGTGGTGAGACACGCAGGCTCAATCAGCCGGTATCGCAGGTGGTAGACTGATGCTCGTGATACCGCGCAAACGATTTGCGTCAGATCATTTCATATGACTTTCGGTAACTTCCTATGCCTACCAAGAATTTGCGGATTCGCAGTCATTTCCTGCTCGATATGCAAGTCCCGGCATGGCTATCGCGTCTGCCGGCAATAGCCCGGATCATCCTGTTTGCAGGTATAGCCGTCTTCTCGGCAGTTCCAAGCCTGCACGGTCAATCGGCCGGCCTGAGCGGAGTCGTCAGCGACGCGACCGGAGGAGTGATTCCCGAGGCCGAGATCGCGGTGATGAACGAGGAGACCGGCTTACAGAGATCGGCCTTGTCCGACGGAGCCGGGCGCTACGCGTTCGCTCAGCTTCCACCCGGCACCTACACGCTCGTTGCGGTCAAGGAAGGCTTCGAATCGGTGATCACCGAGGGCGTGATGTTGCTTGTCAACACGAACGTCACCAATGACGTCGTGTTCGGCTCGGTGGAAGCGGTCACAGAGACCGTCAGCGTGTCTGCTTCCGGCGTGCAGGTGAACACGACGGATGCGTCGGTGGGAAACGCGTTCGGTACTAAACCGATCCGGCAACTCCCGCTGAACGCGCGAAATCCGGCCGGCCTGCTCTCGCTACAGGCGGGCGTTACGTTTCTGAGCGCCGACCCGTTGGACTCCCGGAAGTCGGGGGATATCCGGAACGGCTCGGTGAACGGCGCCCAGAGCGATCAGTCAAATGTAACGCTCGACGGGGTAGACGTAAACGACCAGAACGGGCGCTTGCCGTTCACGAGCGTGCTTCGCAACACGCTGGACTCGATTCAGGAATTCCGCGTGGTGACGACCACGGCGAACGCCGATCAGGGCCGGTCGGCGGGAGCGCAAGTTTCTCTGGTGACCAAGAGCGGCACGAACGAGATGCACGGGTCGCTCTACGAATACCACCGCAACACCGCCACGGCAGCGAACGACTTCTTCAACAACCGGGCCGGCGTCGGCCGGGCCAAGCTCATCCGCAACATCTTCGGAGCTTCGGTCGGCGGACCCATCAAGAAGGATCGCGCGTTCTTCTTCGCCAACTACGAAGGACGCAGGGACGCCAGCGAGGGCAACACGGTACGTAAAGTGCCGAGCGAATCGATGCGCAACGGCTTTCTGCGGTACAGAGGTGTCAGCGGAGCGGTGCAGGAACTCGATCCGGCGTTCATCCGCACCAACATCGATCCGCTGCAGATCGGGCCCAGTCCGGCCGCGCTCGAGTATTTCAGGTCATTTCCGGACCCGAACGACTCGACCGTCGGCGACGGTCTGAACACGGCCGGATACCGGTTTTCGGCCTCGACACCTCTTATCTGGAACACGTTCATCTCGAAGCTGGATTGGAACATGGACCGGAACGGCGCTCACCGAATGTTCGTGCGCGGCAACTATCAAAGCGACAGCATCGGCGGGTTGCCCCAGTTTCCCGGCCAGCCCCCGAACCGGACGACGGAAGACGGCAGCCGAGGGTTGGCGATCGGGCACACCGGCTTGTTCGGGAGCAACATCGTCAGCAATTTCCGTTACGGATTCACTGGCCAGAAGGTGGACCTGGGAGGTGTTCAGACGGGGGCCAGGGTGAGTCTGGGCGACAGCCTCATCGATGATCTCACGGGCACGACGACGCCCCAGGAATCGTACTTGCCGACGCACACGGTGGCAGAGGACCTCTCGGTGATGCGCGGTGCGCACTCCCTGCAATTCGGTGCGGTGTTCCGCTCGATCCGGAACCGCCGCTTGAACTATGCCAACAGCTTTCATTTCGCGAAACAGGCAGCCTGGGCGTTGCTCGATGGTCCCCCAGTGCTCGACGGGCCGCTTGTCGAAGAGCCCGCCAACCCCGGAGTCTACCGGGAGACCATGGCGAGTCTGCTGGGCCTCGTCAACTTTTACGATGCGAACTACAACTACGACCTGGACGGCAACCCGTTGGCGGTGGGAGATCCGGTAAGCCGGACTTTCGGGATGGAAGAGCTGGAACTGTACGCCCAGGACACCTGGCGCATCAAGACGGGCCTGACCGTCACGGCGGGTCTGCGCTGGTCGCTCATGCCGCCGGTGAGGGAGGTGAACGGACTGCAAGTCAGCATCACGCCATCCATCGACCAATACATCGCGAACCGTCTCGAGTTGGCTGCAAACGGCCGCCCCACGCGTGAAGCGGGGGCCATCGGCTTCGTGGGGGCGGACGATCCGCAAGGGGGGCCTCTGTGGGCGACTCACAAGAAGAACTTCTCGCCACGCCTTGCGGTGGCCTTCTCGCCGCAGTTTCGCGACGGCTTCCTGGGCAAGCTTTTCGGCGGTCCGGGGAAGACATCGATACGCGCGGGCGCGGGACTCTTCTACAACATCTTCGGGATGAACATGATTCAGATGATCGACCGGAACGCGTTCGGGTTGACGAGCAGGGTGACCAACCAGAGCTTCGGCGTCGCTACGGCGCCGCGCTTTGTCGGGCCTATGGACGTCCCCGCCGGAGGGCTTCTGCCTCCGCCGCCGGGGGGGCCCGGCACGCCGAACCCGACAGGTCTGGCATTCAGCCAGGGCGTTGACTCGAGCGTGCTGCCCCCGTACAGCATCAACCCCACTGTTTCTCTCGCGCGGGATCTGGGCGGCGACTTCCTGGTGGAGGTCGGCTATGTCGGAAGGCTCAGCCGCAGGCTGCTCGTCAATGACACCGCCGCGGCGCAATACGTCAACTTCAGGGACCCGGAGTCCGGCCAGCATCTGCTGGATTCGCTGCGGGAACTCGAGCTCATGATTCGCGACGGCCGGCCCACATCGTCGGTGCAGCCGATAGGGTTCTTTGAAAATCTGTACTCGGGGGCCGCCACCAGCGATCAAACCGCGACGCAGAGCGTCTACGATGCCGTGCGCGCCAGCAGCCCGGACACGGGCACGGCGCTCTACTATATCGACTATGCCTGTACGCCCTTCTGCAGCGATCTCGGGTCGGGGGCGTTCATGAACCCTCAGTTCTGGAGCTTCGACACGCTGCGGTCTTTCGGAACCGCGACCTATCACTCGATGCAGGTCTCACTGCGCAAGGGCTTCTCGAAGGGTTTCCAGTTCGACTTGAACTACACCCTTTCCGAATCCAGGGACCTGGTGTCCGTCGGCCCCCGGCGCGGCCAAGGAGAAAGATTCGGCCAGATTCCAAGCGACACCTACTGGTCCGCGTTCAGCGTCATCAATTCCTGGGACCGGGAGGCGCAGCGGGCGGCTTCCGACTTCGACATGCGCCACCAGATGAACGCCAACTGGGTGGTGGAGTTGCCTTTCGGGCGAGGGAAAGCGTTTCTCACCGACATGGGTCAGGCGGGCCAGACACTGCTGGGCGGCTGGCAGGTAAGCGGCCTCTGGCGCTATACGTCAGGCCTCCCACTCAGCGTGCTGAATGGCCTGGCATGGCCGACGTGCTATTGCTACCAGCACTTCGCCGATGTCACCGGACCGATACCGACTCAGACGAACACGACGAACGCGAGGCTGATCGGAGGCGGCAGCGGGCCAAATGTCTTCAGCGATCCGCAGGCCGCCCTTTCTTCGTTCCGTCAGGTCGTGGTCGGCGACATCGGACAGCGCAACAACCTGCGCGGCCACGGGATCTTTTCCATTGACATGGCAATCGGAAAACGATTTCAGATACCCGTCGAAGGGCACAGCCTGCAGTTTCGAGCCGAAGCTTTCAACGTGACGAACAGCGTCAGGTTCAACGCCGACGTATGGGAGACGCTGTCGTTTACGTTCCCCGGGAGCTTCGGGAACTACTCCCGGTTGATGATACCGCCGCGGGTCTTGCAGTTCGGCTTGCGCTACGAGTTCTAGCCTGCATTTCTCACCATCCGACGGTCGAAGCACACGGGAAAAGGCCGTGATTCGTGTTTCGTGTCTCGTGATTCGTGAAAAGCATGGGCAGGGGGCTTGGCCTGCATTTCTCACCACCCGACGGTCGAAGCACGCCATACGGCCGCCAGGACTTCGTTGCGCTTGCTTGCCGTGCTCAACGTACTGTTCAAGTACGCCTGCGCGCGCCAAGCGGCTCGCGCCTCGTCCTGACGGTCCTCTCACCCACTTCGTCTCGCCACGTGGTGAGAAATGCAGGCTAGTCCACCGAGAAGCGTCGTCAAAGAAAGCCGCAGCGGTACCCGCGCTACGATGCCGTATCTTATCGGGTATGAGCAAAAAGCTGGCAATCCACTGCGGCGAACCGATTCGAACAGAACCCTACCCAAGCTGGCCGATGGCGGGCGCGCGGGAGGAAGAGCTGCTGCTCGAAGTGATCCGTTCGCGGCAATGGGGCGGTTACAACCAGCTCGTCGGCGAATTCGAAAAGCTGTTTGCCGAGATGCACGATTGCCGGCATGCGGTTAGCTGTGTGAACGGCGACACCGCGATCGAGATGGCGCTCCATGCCGCCGGCATCGGTCCCGGCGACGAAGTGATCGTACCCGCGCACAGCTTCATCGCAACCTCCTCGGCGGTCTCGCGGGTAGGCGCCATACCGGTGTTCGTGGATATCGACCGCGACACGTACAACATCTCACCGGACCGCATTGTCGAGGCGGCCGGCGAGAGAACGAAAGCCGTGATCGTAGTGCACTTCGGCGGCATCATGGCCGAAATGGACCGCATTCAACAGGCCGCGGCGCAGAAGGATCTCGTTGTCATCGAAGACGCCGCTCATGCCCACGGGGCGGAGTGGCACGGCAAGAGAGCGGGCAGCATCGGGCTGGTCGGGACATTCAGCTTCCAGAACACGAAAGTGATGACAGCCGGCGAAGGAGGCATCATTACGACCAACGACAAAGACATCGCCGCCCGCGCCCGATCCTACGGAAACTGCGGGCGCCGCCAGGGGGCAGGCTGGTTCGACCACTTCATCCTGGCGTCGAACTACCGAATGACCGGGTTTCAGGCCGCGGTTCTGACGGCCCAACTCGAGAAGCTGCCGGAGCAGGTTCGACTTCGCCAGCAGAACGCCGGCTTACTGATGAAATCGGTGCGCACGCCGGGCATCCGCTTCCAAACGGCACCAGCCGGGGCGAACGTGCAGTCTTTCTACATCGTCACATGCGCGATTGAAGAGAAGGAGTTCGGCGTGGGGCGCGACGAATTTGTCGAAGCGATGAAGGCCGAAGGCATCCCCTGCGCGCCGTTCTATGAGAAGCCGCTCTACAAGAACCCGATGTATGACAACCTCGCTCATCGAGTAGAACCGTGTCCGGTTGCGGAAGAGGCTTGCGGGCATTCCTTCTGGCTGCCGCTCGCGACGCTCATGGGGGATGAAGAGGATGTATTGGACATCATGCGGGCCATCGAGAAGATCCACGCCGCCTACAAGCCGATCGGAAGATCGGCCGGGTTGCCGGTGAACTAGGGCCTGCATGTCTCACCACATGACGGCCGGAGCACGCGATAGAAAGGCAGTGGATAGTGGATAGTTGTTAGTTTTTAGTTTTCAGTTTTCAGTTTTTATTGAGTTTCGCATAATATCCCGTCAGTCGAAGCAAAGAGAAGACTGCTTCCAGAAGGCCGCGACCAAGCGTGGTTTGCGTTGCATGCGGCGCAACGCACGGCGGGCGCGCCGGCTCAACTGCCCGTAGTCTTTCGGACAGACGTTGGGCAGTTCGTGCTGCTTCCAGTACGACCAGATGTATTCCACCGGATTCAACTCCGGCGCATAGGCCGGCAAGTACTCCGTCACGATGTGGCCCTCGGACAGTTCGATGAACTCCCGCACCAGGCGGCTACGGTGGGCCGACAGCCGGTCCCAGACGATCAGCAACGGTTTCTCGATCTGACGCACGAGCGCTTTGAGAAAGTCGATCACCTCGGCTTGCCGGATCGCACCGGGATAAAGCCGGAAGTAGAAGTTGCGCAGCGTCAGCCCGGCCGACACCGAGAGCTTCTTCCAGTTGAAGTTGAACTGCAGCACGGGCGTCTTCCCGCGCGGCGCCCAACTGCGGCAGCGATGCGGCTTCTGACTCAATCCGCTTTCGTCGATGAAGACCAGTGTGCGGCCTTCGGTGCGGGCTTTTTTTTTATGCTTGGCCAAGTCTTGCGCTGCCAAGTACGGATCGCTTCTTCGTTGCGCTCGCGCGCCTTACCGACCGGGCGTTGTGGGCTCCAGCCCAGCCCCCGCAGGACCTTCCAGACATGGCCCTCGTGGTAGTCGACCCCGAACTCGTCTCGGATCAGCCGAGCCACCCGCTGACAACTCCACAGCGGCGTCGGGAAACCGTGTGCTTCGGGACCTTGAAGCAACAGCGCTACCAGTCGTTCCCGCTGCGCGGCGTCCAGCAGCGGCTTGCGCCCGGCGCGCCCGGCGCGCCGCAAGCCAGCGGCGCCCTGTTGCAGGTAGTGCCGCCGCCACACACTGACGGTTTGCCGCGCTACCTTCAGCCGCCGCGCTGTTTCCGACTGATTCAGGCCTTCGTCAAGCAGCCGCATGGCTTCGAAACGGCGCTTCTCCAGTGCCTCAAAATCCCGCTTCACACCTTTGGGGTTGCCCATACCTATTAGATGCTACAAACCACCCAAAGGCGTCATATTATTTTGCGGAACTTAATAGTGGTTTTTTGTTCGAAAAGACTTCCTGGCCGTGTTGCCGGCGTGAGCGGCTCGCGCCTCGTCCTGACGGCCCTCTCATGCACTTCGCCTCGCCACGCGGCGAGAAATGCAGGCCAACCATCTCAGCGACCTTGTTCTCATCGTTCGTATTCCCAAGATCCATTGGCGCGGGGTGTTGAATCGGGCGGCGGCCATGGCGCATTGAGGAATCGGGGAGATGCCGGAAGGCCACTGGAGCGGAGGGAACAAGCCGCACTGGCGCGGGGCGATATCGACAACATTTCGAGCAACCCTCTGTTACTCTGGGTAGCTTCCAGGCAGCTTTGACGCGGCTTATGGATCCCGAAGAGAAGCTCACAGAGCTGGAGAACCGAAACCGGGCGGCGGAAGCCGGCGGGGGACCGGAGCGCACGGCACGCCAGCATCAAGCCGGCAAGATGTCTGCCCGAGAGCGCATCGACCTGCTGCTTGACGAGGGCAGCTTCTCGGAACTCGACAAGCTCGTCATCCACTCGTGCCGGGATTTCGGCATGGAGCAGAAGCAGATTCCCGGTGACGGCTTCGTTACGGGCTACGGGCGGATCGATGGGCGCCTCGTGTACGTGTTCGCTCACGACTTCACGGTGTTCGGCGGCTCGTTGTCGCTGGAGAACGCGGCAAAGGTCTGCAAGGTCATGGACCTCGCCATGAAGATGGGAGCGCCCATCATCGGACTGAACGATTCCGGCGGCGCCCGCATCCAGGAAGGAGTGGCGTCACTGGCGGGATACGCGGACATTTTCCTGCGCAACACGCTGGCCAGCGGAGTGGTGCCGCAGATCTCCGCCATCATGGGCCCGTGCGCCGGCGGAGCGGTCTATTCCCCCGCGATCACCGACTTTACGTTCATGGTGGACCAGACGAGCTACATGTTCGTCACCGGCCCGGACGTGATCAAGACGGTGACACACGAAGACGTGACGAAGGAGCAACTCGGCGGCGCGCGAACGCACAACGAGGTCAGCGGCGTTGCCCAGTTCATTGCGCCGCGGGATGAAGAGTGCCTGCGGATGATCCGCGAGCTTGTCAGCTTTCTGCCTTCGAACAACCGCGATGACGGACCGGTCCGAGCGAGCAGCGACCCCGACGACCGCACCGAGGCGGAACTGGATACGATCGTGCCGCTGAAATCCGATCAGCCTTACGACATCAAGCAGATCATTCGGCGAGTGATCGATGACGGCTATTTTTTCGAGATTCAGGAGCACTTCGCGAAAAACATCGTTATCGGGTTCGCACGGCTGGACGGGAGAACGGTGGGCCTCGTCGCAAATCAACCGGAAGTGCTGGCGGGGTGCCTCGATCTCGACGGGTCTGTCAAGGGCGCGCGGTTCGTGCGTTTTTGCGATGCGTTCGGGATCCCGATCGTAACTTTCGAAGACGTGCCGGGCTTTTTGCCGGGCACCGCACAAGAGTTTGGCGGGATCATCAAGCACGGGGCCAAACTGCTCTACGCCTATGCGGAAGCGACGGTACCGAAGATCACGGTGATCACGCGGAAGGCCTACGGCGGCGCCTATTGCGTGATGGGCTCCAAACATGTACGGACCGACATCAACTATGCCTATCCGACGGCGGAGATCGCCGTGATGGGACCCGAAGGCGCGGTCAACATCCTGTACCGCCGCGAGATCGCAGAGGCCGACGACAAGAGCCGGGAGTTTCGCGAGACGAAGATCGAAGAGTTTCGCGAACGCTTCGCCAACCCCTACATCGCGGCTGAGAAAGGCTGGATCGACGAGGTCATCCAGCCGCGAGACACGAGGCCCAAGCTGATTGCCGCGCTACGCATGCTCGAAACCAAGGCCGACACGATGCCGCGCAAGAAACACGGGAACATCCCGTTGTGAGGACAGCGTCGAAGGAACGAGCATCGGAACCGATTGCATCCAGCACTCCGTTGGAATCATTGCACTCTTGCTTCGCGGAGGGCCGCGGACAGGCTGTTCCACACCGCATTCGAGATGGACCGGCCATTCCGCCGGCCGGCGCAGAAGCTTGTGCGACGGATGCGATCATCATATCTTCGGAGAGATCGAGGACACCATGAAGAAAAGCTTGTTTGTCTTGACGCTCACTGCATGCCTTCTCGTCCTGGCGGGACAGCAGACCCGTACAGCGCCGCTCCCTCAGTTCAAGCCCCTGTTCAACGGCAAGGACCTCAGCGGCTGGGTCCCCGTCAACACGGCGCCCGACACCTGGAAGGTCCGTGACGGCTTGCTGATCTGTTCCGGCCATCCCATCGGCGTCATGCGCAGCGAGAAGCAGTACGAGAACTTCATACTGCACATCGAGTGGCGGCACATGGAGCCCGGCGGCAACTCGGGCGTTTTTGTGTGGAGCAACGCGCAGCCGGCTCCTGAGAAGCGCTTGCCGGACGGCGTAGAAGTGCAGATGCTCGAACTCGATTGGGTCAACCTCAACAAGCGCGACGGCAAGAAGCCTCCGGTCGCTTACGTCCACGGGGAACTGTTCGGGGTCAACGGAGTCGAGACGGCGCCGGACAATCCGCGGGGGCGCCGCAGCAAGTCGATCGAGAATCGAGCGAAGGGGCGCGGCGAGTGGAATGTCTACGACGTCGTCGCGGTCGACGGAGTCATCAAGCTCTCTGTCAACGGGAAGTTCGTGAACGGCATCAGCCGCTCGACACAGAAGAAAGGCTATCTCTGCCTCGAATCCGAAGGGGCGGAAATCCACTTCCGAAACATTCAGATCATGGAGTTGCCGCCCGGAGTGACGGCCCCGGATCAGATCGCGCCCGAACTGGTGGACTGAGCTGGAGGAAAAATCCCTACCCGCGTCCCGGGCAGTTGCACACCTACTGACGGTCAACCTCATCGAGCATGAGCGCCACACTGCCCGCACTCCGCCGTGAGCTCGACATCATGCCCTCGCCGGTCCCTGGTCAACCGGGGCTGTTCATTCGCGATCCCTTCCGCTATGCCGATGCGATGATCGTCATCCCGCCCGTACTGGTTCAAGGTCTCGGGCACTTCGACGGAACGAAGACGGAGCTGGACCTCCACGCATTCTTCACCCGCTTGACCGGCGGCGATGTCCGCGTTGGCGAAACGGTGCGTCATCTGATCGACACGCTACGAAAAGCGGGCTTTCTGGATTCGCCGGAGTTTCACGAAATGCGCGATCGGAAGCACAAGGAGTTTGCCGAAGCCGAGCAACGAGCGCCGGCGCACGCCGGCTCCGGTTATCCGGATCAGCCCGAGTTACTGCGATCGAAGCTCTCGCAGTACGGAGCTGACCCGGAGCCTCCCAATCAGGGCGGCGACTCGCTGGCCGCCATTACGGCCCCGCACGTCAGCCCGGAGGGCGGGTATCAGAGCTACGCCGCGGCTTACCGCCGGCTGAACGCGGACTACGCGGACAAGACCTTCGTCATCCTGGGCACCTCACACTACGGGGCGCCCGAGAGGTTCGGGCTGACCCGAAAGCCCTACGTCACGCCGTTCGGAGCTCTATCCACCAACGTCGAGATCGTGGATCAGCTCGCCCGGCAGGCTCCGAACTCGGTCGAGATGGAAGACTACTGTCACTCAAGCGAGCACTCGATCGAGTTCCAATGCATCTTTCTTCAACATGTCCTCGGACGGCCCGACGTGAAGGTGGCGCCGATCCTCTGCGGGCCTTTTACAGAAAGTCTCATGAGCGGCGCCGCGCCCGAGAAGAACGAGAATGTCCGTCGCTTCTTCGAAGCCCTCTCCGAGTTGGACGCCAAGCTCGGCAACCGGCTTGTATGGGTGCTGGGGATCGACCTGGCGCACATCGGCCGGCGTTACGGCGATGATTTCGCGGCCAAGGCCGGCCAGGGGCGGCTGCTTGAAACACGCCGACTCGACGAAGCCCGCCTGAAGCGCGTCTGCGCAGCCGACGCAGAAGGCTTCTTCGAGTTGGTCAAGCCCAACCGCGATGAACTACGATGGTGCGGCTACTCTCCCCTCTATACCTTCCTGGCGGCGGTGCCGGCCGTCAAGGGAAACGTCCTCCGCTACGAGCAATGGAACATCGATGAGCAATCCGTCGTCAGTTTCGCCGGTATGGAATTCCACCGCACCGGCTAGCCAACTCCGGCTCGTGAGCGCTCTCGATCCCATAGCCTGCCTTTCTCACCACCCGACGGTCGAAGCATGCCATACGGCCGCCAGGACTTCGTTGCGCTTGCTTGCCGTGCTCAACGTACTGTTCAAGTACGCCTGTGCGCGCCAAGCGGCTCGCGCCTCGTCCTGACGGCCCTCTCACCCACTTCGCCTCGCCACGTGGTGAGAAAGGCAGGCTAGTTTGCTCCAGAAGAAATGACTAACGGCCGGTGCACCGTACAGTACGCCTGCGCGCGCCCTTTTCCTCCGCCCGGCTTGCGCCTAGTCCTGACGGCCCTCTCCAGGGGACATTTCTATTGCCCCTTGACTTCGCCTCGCCACGTGTGGTGTTGAAGGGCAGGCTAGTTGAGTTACACTCTTGATAGGTCTACTTCCTTTCACTTTCACACGCAGCTTTTCAGGAGACGCCATGCAGCGCTCGTACCTTCTTGCAGTCTTCCTCGGTTTGCTTGTTCTTGCGGCGGGACCGAACCTTCTCACGACCTCGGCCAATCAATCGTACCAAGTGGTCCACGGCTGGCCCACGCTGCCGAAGGGATTTGCCCTTGGCCAGACCACGGGCGTGGAAGTGAACTCGAAGAACCAGGTCGTCGTCTTCCACCGCGGCGCGCGACCGATCATCATTTTCGAAGGCGAAAGCGGCAAGATGATCGCGTCGTTCGGCGATGGACTGTTCGGGTCGGCGCATGGCCTGACGGTCGATCACAACGACAATATCTGGGTCACCGACGGGCGCCGGCATACCGTCCACAAATTCAGTGCCGACGGAAAACTACTGATGACGGTAGGAGCGCAGGACGTACCCGGCTTGGACGGCTCGCACTTCAACCGCCCCACCGACGTCGCGATCGCACCCAACGGCGACATGTACGTGGCGGATGGCTACGGCAACCGCCGCATCGTTCACATGGACTCGAGCGGAAAGTTCATCCGCGACTGGGGAACCGAGGGCGACAAGGAAGGGCAGTTCGTCGATCCTCACGGGATCACTCTCGACGAAGCGGGCAATGTCTACGTCGCGGACCGCGGCAACTCCCGCATCCAGGTGTTCACGAAGGAAGGCAAATTCATACAGCAGTGGAAGAGCGATGAACTCGGGCGGCCCTGGGGGGTCGACGTCGGCTCGGACCGCCTTCTCTATGTGGCCGATGGCGGCGACATGAATCCTGCGCCGCCCGAGCGCAATCGGATCCTCAAGCTCGACCTCAACGGCAAGATCCTCGAAGCCTGGGGATCGTTCGGAAGCCAGGACGGCCAGTTCTGGTGGGCCCACGACGTCGCGACCGGCGACGACGGCGCGGTCTACGTGACCGACGTCAACGTCGGGATGCGCGTCCAGAAATTCGTCAAGCCCTGACGGCCCTCAGGACGGTTCGCCTCCATCCATGGGCCGGATCTCTTACGGCGGGCAAAGTCTGCCTCTCGTAGCCGGCAAGACGATCTTCGACTATGCCGACGAGCTCCAGGTGCGTGTTCCGACCTCCTGTGGCCGCACCGGCCTTTGCCACGAGTGCGTCGTCGAAGTGAAGGCAGGTCAGGAAAGCCTCGGCGCGCCGACCGAGCCGGAAGCGTTTCTGCGAGGGGACTACCGGCTCGCTTGCCAGGCTGTGATCGAGCACTCCGACGAGGACATCGAATTTTCGTTGTTGCACGCCAATCAGAAGATTCTCTCCTCGCGTCCCCCAAAAGACGTTTCACTCGACCCCGCGGTTCGCCGCGACGGGGACAACGTCATCCACGGAGAACAGGTCATCGACAAGTACCGGGGCCGCATGTACGGAGTCGCCGTCGATCTCGGCACGACAACCGTGGTCGCCGAACTGGTCGACCTGGAAACAGGCGAGAGCAACTACCTGGCATCGTTCGAGAACCCGCAGCGTTTCGGAGGCAGCGACGTGATGAATCGCATCTCGTACGACTCCGGTCCGTTCCACGGCGAACTACACCAAGCCGTCATCAACACCCTGAATCAAGAGTTGCGCGAGATGTGCCGACGGCTTGCATTGCGGCGGCAGATGATCTACGAGATCAGCGTCGTCGGCAACTCCACGATGCGCGAGCTGTTCTTCAACCTCGACGTGAAGTCGATCGGTCAACGGCCTTACAAGTCGCCGGTCGAACACGAGTACCTGACGGGGGGGCGAGAAACGACCGCACTGGTTGAAGACGCGCGCAAACTGCGCTTATGGGCACACCCGAGGGCCAAGGTGTATGCCGCTCCGCTGATTGCCAGTCACGTCGGCGGAGACATGGCGGCTGCTCTCGTGGCGGTCAACATCGAATCGCAAAGCGAGAGCGTGATGATTGTGGACATCGGGACGAACACCGAAGTCGTCGTCGCGCATGAGGGGCGGCTGATAGCGGCGTCGTGCCCCGCCGGACCGGCTTTCGAAGGCGGCGGGATCCGCTACGGCATGGCGGCCGTGGATGGTGCGATCGAAACCCTGCGCTTGAACGGAGACGCGCAGTACGAAACGATTGGCGGAGGTGAGCCACGAGGACTTTGCGGTTCGGGGTTGATCGATCTGCTCGCCGAGTTGCGCCGTCACGAGCGGATGAGCCCGAAAGGCGTTTTCGCCGACAAGTCACAGGAAATAACCATCGTCCCGGAGCGAGGGATTACCTTCTCCCGCGAGGACGCCAGCAATCTTGCCCAAGCCAAGGCAGCGAATTACTGCGGGCAATTCATCGTGATGCGGAAGCTGGGCTTGCGGGCCGAGGACATCGGCAAGCTCTACCTGGCGGGCGGATTCGCGAACTACGTTGACGTGGCAAACGCCATCGAGATCGGTTTTCTCGCTTCGGTGCGCGAAGAGCGCGTCGTCAAAACAGGCAACGCCGCGCTGCAGGGAGCCAAGGAGTTATTGCTTTCAAAAAGCAAGCGCGAGTCACTCGACAGGCTGGTCAAGCGCGTCGAGCACGTCGAATTGGAAACGACGCCGGATTTCTTCGAGGTTTTTGTCGAAGGCTGCCAGTTCAAGCCGATGCCGGCAGACCTCAACCTTCTCGGCGAGTGAAAACGATAGGATTGGATCATGGGGCAGACGCTTCTCAAAGCGCTTCAAGAACGCGTCCTTCTGAGCGACGGGGCGATGGGGACGCAACTCCAATCCGCCGGTCTCGAACCGGGCGGCTGCGGTGAAGCCTGGAACCTGGAACACCCCGATCGTCTGCTGAAGATTCAGAGGGCCTACGTCGAAGCGGGTTCCGACTGTCTCATCACAAACACGTTCGGCGGCTGCCGAATCATGCTCGAGCGGCATCATCACGGCGACGACGCCGCGGCGATCAATCAAGCGGGAGCACGACTGGCGCGCGAAGCCTTCGGCGACAAGCCCGGGTTCGTGCTCGGCGATATCGGGCCGTTCGGAGGTTTGATGGAACCCTATGGCGAAATTCCGGAACAACGTGTCGTGGAGGCGTTCGCCGAGCAAGCCGAAGCCCTCGTCTCGGCGGGAGTGGACGCCATCCTCGTCGAAACGCAAACCGCGCTGGAAGAGCTGACCATCGGCATCGAGGCCGCCAAGAAGGCCGGGGCCCCCTGTGTCATCGGGTCGATGGCCTACGATGTAACGCGCGACCGCTCGAAGCTCCGCACGATGATGGGCGTCGGTCCGGAACAGGCCGCTGAGCATATGCGCGATGCAGGGGTGGACATCATCGCACTCAATTGCGGGGCCGGCGTAGACGTGAGCTGGGCAGCGAAAGCCATCGCGTCGTACCGGTCGGTGGCTGATGTGCCAACCATGGCTCAACCCAACGCCGGTCAACCGGTCCTCGAAAACATGAAGGTGGTCTACAAGCAGACGCCCGAGGAGATGGTCGGCGACCTGCCGGCGCTGCTCGACGCAGGCGTCCGTATCGTAGGAGGCTGTTGCGGCAGCACGCCGGACCACATTCGCTTGTTCCGCAGAGTGATCGACGATCATGAGGCGAACCGGGCTCCGGAGACAGCACCGTGAATTCCTTCCGACGATTCGCTGCTGCAGGATTGGCGCTGTTGTTCGTATCCCTCGGGCCGCCCTTGCAGGCTGCCGATCGGCCGCCGAACGTGATCCTGATGTTCTCCGACGACCAGGGGACTCTGGACATGGCGAAGCTGGGGGCACGGGACCTCTACACCCGGAATCTGGACCGGTTGGCGGACCAGGGGGTACTGTTCACGCAGTTTTATGCCGCGGCGCCCGTCTGCTCTCCTTCACGAGCGGCGCTGCTCACCGGGCTCTATCCGCAGCGTGCGGGCGTACCCGGCAACGTGGGTCTGCGGGCGGAAGGCTTGCCGGCGCGGCAAGTGACCATCGCGGAAATGCTCAAGCAATCGGGCTACCGAACCGCGATTGTGGGCAAGTGGCACCTCGGTCACGTGAACGGCAACGGGCCGCTCGATCAAGGGTTCGATTCCTTCTTCGGACACAAGGTCGGCTGTATCGACAATTACTCGCACTTCTTCTACTGGTCGGGGCCGAACAAGCACGATCTGTGGCGCAATGAAGATGAGCATTGGGAGGATGGCGGCTACTTCCCCGATCTGATGATGCGCGAGGCGCGGGCTTTCCTCGAGGAGAGCAAGGACGAGCCGTTTTTCCTGTACCTGCCGTTCAACATCCCCCACTATCCATTGCAGGGCCTGGAGAAATGGCGGCGACTCTATTCGTACTATCCGACGCCAAGGCGGGAGTACGCGGCGCTCGTTTCCACTCTGGATGAGAAGGTCGGAGAAGTGCTGGCCATGGTCGACGAACTGGGCCTGCGCGAGAAAACACTGATCATCTTCATGTCCGACCACGGACACTCGACCGAAGAGCGAACCATGTTCGGCGGCGGCTATGCG
This sequence comes from Bryobacterales bacterium, assembly GCA_965204095.1. Lineage (GTDB taxonomy): Bacteria > Acidobacteriota > Terriglobia > Bryobacterales > UBA6623 > JAPPLB01. The sequence continues at coordinate 2,126,455 of OZ241991.1, forward strand.
GGGCCGTACCGCGGCGCGAAGTTCAGTTTGTTCGAAGGGGGAATCCGCGTGCCGGCGATCGCGAGCATGCCGGGGACCCTGCCGGAAGGCGCGGTCCGCGGTCAGTTCGCGACTGCCCTGGACTGGCTGCCGACGATTGCGGAGATCACCGGTACGGCCCTACCCGACTCGGGCGTCGACGGCAAGAGCCTGATGCCGATCATCAAGTCGGCGGATGCCCCCTCGCCTCACGAGGTCTTCCATTGGCAGACCGGAAAGCAATGGGCCGTCCGCGAAGGGGACCGGAAACTGATCGTGAACGCTCGCGACACCAACCGCGAGTATCTCAGCGGTGACGACTCCACCTTTCTGGTGAATCTTGCGGAGGATATCTCCGAGCGCACCAATCTCGCCCAGCGGCATGCCGACGCGGTTCAGCGGCTCACCCGACTCCATGACGACTGGCTCCAAGAGGTCGAAGCGGAAGAATAGCTACGGGAAAACCTCTTTGCAGATACCGTCCTGGAGGCCGGTTCGAATCGCCTAACCTGCATTTCTCACCACCCGACGGTCGAAGCACACGATACGACCGCCGGGACTTCGTTGCGCTTGCTTGCCGTGCTCAACGTACTTTTCAAGTACGCCTGCGCGCGCCAAGCGGCTCGCGCCTCGTCCTGACGGCCCTCTCACGCACTTCGCCTCGCCGCGTGGTGAGAAATGCAGGCTAACGGCCCTCAACGGAGCGGCGGTTCGCAGCCGTCACATTGCAGGATCAGATGCCGCCCAAGCAACCCTCTCCCACCCCGATAATTGATGTCCGAACCGGAACGTCTCCGGGTGCAGAATCTCCGCCAGAATCTCGAGCGACTCGACCAACCGCGGTCCCGGACGATTGAAATACTGATTCCCGTCCGCCAGATACACTCGACCATTCCGGACCGCCTGCAAGTCCGCCCAACCTTCCTGTGCCTGAAGCAGAGGAACATCTTCGCGCGTGCGCTCCAGGTCGAACCCGCACGGCATGATCACGATCACCTCCGGGTCCGATTCGCGCAGCTCGTGAAACGTCATCCAGGGGGAATGCCTGCCGGCTTCTCCGAACAAGTTTCTGCCGCCGGCGATACGAACCAGCTCCGGCGTCCAGTTCCCGGCCGCCATCAGCGGGTCGGCCCATTCGATACAGGCAACCGTCGGCCGCGCATCGAGCGGCAGGGAACGCGTCTCGGACTCGATGGCTTCCATCCGCGATTGCAGGTCCGCCACGAGTTGCACTCCCTTGTCCGTCACTCCCAAATGAGCCGCCGCTCTGCACAGATCCGCCCAGAAGTCGGCAAGGTTGTTCGGCTGCAACGAGATGATGGCCGCCTCGCAGTCCGTCACCTGCCGCACCGCCAACTCGACATCCCGCAGACTGACCGCGCACACCTCGCACTGGGCCTGAGTAACGATGTGCGTCGGCCGCAATTCGCGCAGTTTCTCAGGAAACACTTCGTAGACGCCCAGCGCGTCTTCAACGATCGACTTCCGCTGCAACGCCTTGACCCGCTCGTCGATCTCGCGGCTGCTTCCGGCCACCTCGAATCGCGGCCGGGTGCAGACAGGCAGGTCTTTGACCGACTCGGGGTAATCGCATTCGTGCGACCGCCCCACAAGAAATTCTCCGAGTCCCAGGGCGTGAACCATCTCCGTGGCGCTCGCGATCAACGTGATGATCCGCAAAACCTCTCCTCGATCGTCCCGGCGGGTACGCTAGCCTGCATTTCTCACCACCCGACGGTCGAAGCACACGATACGACCGCCAGGACTTCGTTGCGCTTGCTTGCCGTGCTCAACGTACTGTCAAGTACGCCTGCGCGCGCCAAGCGGCGCGTGCCTCGTCCTGACAGCCCTCCACGCACTTCGCCTCGCCACGTGGTGAGAAATGCAGGCTAGCTCCGCGGGTGATGTTGATCGTACACCTTCCGCAACCGCTCCCGAAGGATGTGCGTGTAGATCTCCGTCGTCGAGATATCCGAATGCCCCAACATCATCTGAACGCTGCGCAGGTCCGCCCCGCCCTCCAACAAGTGAGTAGCGAAACTGTGGCGCAGTACGTGCGGCGTCAACGGGCTTGTGATCCGCGCTTCCAGCCCGTAACGTTTCAGCCGGATCCAAAAGTTCTGCCGCGTGATGCGGCCGGCCCGCGAGCTGACAAACAGGAACCGCGAGGCCTTGCCCTTGAGAATCTTCGGCCGGCCGTCCTGCACATACGTTTCGATCGCTGCCAGGGCCTCCCGGCCAATCGGAACGAGCCGCTGCTTGCCGCCTTTGCCGGTCAACCGCAGGAAACCCATCTCGGCGTTCAGGCTACGCTGCTCTACGGACACCAGTTCGGAAACCCTCAGCCCCGTCGCGTAGAGCAACTGCAACATCGCCCGATCCCTCAGTCCCAGTGGTTTGGCGTGATCGGGCGCATCGAGCAGGCGGTCGACTTCATCCAAGGTCAGGTATTTCGGCAAGCGTTTCCACTGTTTCGGCGACCCGATGTCCGCCGCCGGGTCTTCGTCGATGCGTCCACGGCTCAGAAAATACTTGTAGAAATTCCGAACGCTCGCGATATGCCGGGCGATCGAGCGGCTCGTCAAGCTCGCCCGGTAGAGCGAATCCACGAAGCCGCGCAGCTCGTCCGTCCCCGCGTGGAGCACCTCCCGCTCGCGCTTCTTGCAGAAGGCCGAGAGCTTCACCAGATCCCGCCGGTAGGCTGCAAGGGTATTCCCGGCAAGCCCCTTCTCGCTGCGGCAATAGAAAAGAAACTCCTCGACCGGCGCGGCAGCCATTACTTCAACAGTAGCAAAATGAATAACTTAGGCGCTTGTTTTTGCTTGACTCCAGCACTGCGGCCGTACTAGTATTGACTAAGGAGGCGCTCTTTCCCGCGGAGCGCGTCAGGCGCGCGCCTCTTGGCCGGTTCAACGACAAAGAAGGTCAGTGTTCGCTGTTTCGATGAACGACTGATCCACGGCTACGCCAGCCTGCAAACCCTTCTCCGGCCCGACAACATCGAGTTCCTGGACCGTACCGCTCAACTACAGGTCATCCCCTACGAGGAAGTCCGCACCGTCGCCTTCGTGCGCGATTTCCAGAACGACCCCGATCCAAACCAACGCAAGACCTTCGGAGCCCGACCGAAATCCGACGGCCTGTGGATTCGCCTCAACCTGCGTGACGGAGAAATCCTCGAAGGCATCATCCCCAACGATCTGCTGCAATTGAACGAACGCGGCATCACCGTCACGCCGCCCGATCCCAACGCGAACACCCAACGCGTCTTCGTTCCGCGCGCGGCCTTGTTGACACTCAAGGTCCTCGGCGTCATCGGAAGCCCTGTCCGCCGGCCTACCCGCCCGCGCCGCCCAGTCCCCGCACAGGATCAGATCGACCTCTTTCCCCGCCCCGCCGCCGAATCAAGGCCGTGATTCGTGTCTCGCGACCCGCACGGACTTCGGCTCGCCACATGGGGAGACATGCAGCAGCCCGTAGTGCAAGCCACGAGGGCGGCATTAACCTGCATTTCTCACCCCCTGACGGCCGTAGCACGCGATACGACCGCCAGGACTTCGTTGCGCTTGCTTGCCGTGCTCGATGTACTGTTCAAGTACACCTGCGCGCGCCAAGCGGCTCGCGCCTCGTCCTGACGGCCCTCTCACGCACTCCGCCTTGCCACGTGGTGAGAAATGCAGGTTAACCTGCATTTCTCACCACGTGGCGGTCATGCGGGCAGCCGCCCAGAGGGGATCCGCACGCTGCCATGATTCTGCTCCTTGATCCCGGACGGCCAATCGCCTGTCGGTTCTCAGAACAGACGCTCGAGCGTAAAGCTCTGGAAGCGGCGCCGACGGTCTTGTTCGGGCGTGTCGTTCCACCTCCGCACCGGCACCGCAGCGCCGCTCACGGCATCGCGGGCGGCGGAGAGCTCGCGGGTAAGGTCGATACCACCCTCGCAGACAACACCCTCGAACCGGTACACCACGATGTTGACCTGATTGCCCGCCTGCTCGCGCGTCTCGACGACGAACTCGACCTCGCCGCGTTCGTCAACCTTGCCGTCAATGATCGGGCTGCTGGCCCCGTCGCGGTAGAGCTTCCCGCTCAGAGTCGCACCATGCTGAACGATCTTGAACTCGATATCCCGTTCCACCCCCGGGATCAATCCCATCCAGGTCCCGGTCAGGTTCTCCGCCGGCGCTGCTGCAGCCAACAGGCAGAATCCAACAATCACCAGCCCACTTCGAAAGAGAATGCAGCGGCGCAGCAGGCCGCGCCCGCGGCGACGGGGCCGAACAAGCCTTCGCATGGGGAACTAGCCTACCTTTCTCACCACCCGACGGTCGAAGCACGCGATACGACCACCATGACTTCGTTGCGCTTGCTCGCCGTGCTCGACGTACCGTCAAGTACGCCTGCGCGCGCCAAGCGGCTCGCGCCTCGTCCTGACGGCCCTCTCACGCACTTTACCTCGCCGCGTGGTGAGAAAGGCAGGCTAGGTATGCAGCAAGCCCGCCAGCGGTCCCGTGCTGTCCGCAAACCGCTCCACCGGCGTACCGAAAGCGTCAAGCATAGAAACATATAGGTTCGACAACGGGTGATCGTTTCCGTAGACCAGGTGCCGGCCGGTGTCGATCCGTCCGCCTCCGCGACCGCCGAGCAGGACCGGCAGCTTGTGAGGATCATGCTTGTGACCGTCGCTCAACGCCGAGGCGAACAGAATCATCGAGTTGTCGAGTACGCTCGATTCTCCCTCCTGCATCGCGGCCAGACGGCGCAGCAGGTAAGCGTACTGCTCAACATGCCAGCGATTGATGATCTTGTACTGGCTCAGCTTGACCTCTTCATTCGCGTGATGCGAGAGGTCGTGATGGCCGGATTCGACGCCGTCGAGAAACCGGAAGCTCACGTCGCTGACCGCATTCCCGAACATGAACGTACTGATGCGCGTCGTATCCGTCTGGAAAGCGAGCGCAATCATGTCGAGCATCAGGCGAACATGCTCGAGATGACTCGACGGCCGGTCCGTCGGCGACGCTTCAAGATCGATCGGCACGCGTGGTTCCCAGCTATCGCGCCCGGGGTCGCCTGCTCGTTTCAGCCGCTTCTCCAGCGAACGCATGACGGACAGGTACTCGTCGAGACGCGCTTGATCTTCCTTGCCCACCCGGCGACGCAGACGCTTGGCGTCGCCAAGAACGCGGTCCAGGAGCAGCGAGTCCAGCTTGGCCTCGTCGGTTCCCGAGCCATGGGCGGCCCGGAACAGCCGCTCATACACAGCCTTCGGATTCAACTCTCGCGCCAGCGGCGTTGTCGGACTGCTCCAGGAAATGTGCGAGCCGTAGACCCGCGTATATCCGACGGCGACGTCATTGCCGACCGCGACGGGCGTGATGCCGAGCTCCAGCGACGGCAAAGGCGTCGAGTTCCCGGCTCGCCTGGCCGCTACCTGGTCCACCGAAATGCCGTTACGGATATCCGCGCCCTGTGTCTTCTTGATCTGCGTGGAAGTCAGAATCGCTGCTTCTTTGGTGTAATGCGCGTCGCCGTCCTTCGACTGCTCGTTCCACAGGTTACTCAGCACCGCTACTTCGCTTCTCAGATCGGCGAGGGGTTCGAGGGATGGAGTCAACTCGTAGTCACGTCCGGGGCACTCGGGAGTCCAGGTCAGCGGAAAAGCCCCGTTCGGCATGTAGAGCGCCGCCATCCGCACCGGGTTCTTCGGCGGCGCCGCTCGTCCGACCGCCGGCGTCATCGCCTCCAGCCACGGCAGGCCGACAGCGGCTCCCGCTCCGCGCAGCAGTGTGCGACGTGAGATCGGCTTGGTGCGGATCAGGTTCATCGTTGCTCCTCCGCTTCGGCGGACTCCAGGAACGGCTCGCTCAGCACAATCTCCCGCACCAGCGCCCAGGCTCGATCATCGGCTTCCCGAACGCGATCGACAATCGTCTCCACCGCACAGGCGTCGGCCGGGGTCAGGCCACGACCAATAGCATACCCCAACATTCTCTTCGTCAGGTTGCGAATAAAGAGTTCAGAACGATCCTGCAGCGCCTGCTTCAGCCCCGCCGGACCTTCGATCCTCGTCCCGTCCGTCAGCTCGCTCGATGCGTCGATCGGACCGCCGGCATGCTCTTCCCTCCAACGTCCCACCACGTCGTAGTTCTCGAGGGTGAAACCCCAAGGGTCGATCCGCTGGTGGCAGCTCGCACACGCCGCGTTTGCGCTGTGCTGCGTCAACAGCTCTCTTATCGACCTGGGCATATCACTCTCTTGCTCGTCATCCAGTTCCGGCACGTCAGGAGGAGGGGGCGGCGGTGGCGTGCCCAAGATCGAGTCCAGAATCCAAACCCCTCGCAAGACCGCGCTCGTCCTGTACGGATGCGACGACACTGCCAGCACCGCCGGCATGCTCAGCAATCCGCCCCGATGCGAGCCCTCCGGCAAACGTATCCACTCGGGATTCTTCGTCGGCTTGCGCTCCGGCTCGACCGCAAAATGCTGCGCCAAAGCCAACGTCAGAATCGTGTGTTCCGAATCCAGGAAGTTCAGAAGCGACAGGTTCTCGCGAAAAACGTATTGAAAGAAGTAAACCGGCTGCAACAGGATATCCGAGTGCAGTTCCTCGTTGGTCGCGTATTCGGGGAACAGCTCGGGATCAGGGCCATGCGCACCCTCCAGTTCACGCGTTCGCAGCCATTGCTCGACGAACCGGTCGGCAAACTCCAGCGCCCGCGGGTCGCGAAGCATCCGCGGCACGAGTTTCCGCAGCACGTTCGGATCGTCCATCTTCCCCGCCGCCGCCACATCGAACAGAAATTCGTCCGGCATGCTGCCCCAGAGGAAGTAGGAAAATTTCGAAGCAAGCTCGTATTGCCGCAGTTCCGGATCGTGGCCCGCCGACTCGACGTGAAAGAGAAACCTCGGAGAGACCAGCACACTGCGCAGAGCAAAAAGGATCGCCGGCTCGAAGTCATGCCCCTGCTTGCGCGCCGCACGAAAGAGATCGACGTACCTGTCCACGGTTTCGAGGTCCACCGGCCGCCGGAACGCCCTCGGTAGAAAAGCCTGAAGGATCTTCTCTGCCGCTTCCTTCTCCCCGATTCCCGGGCCGGGCTCGGCAACGAAAATCTTGATGCGCGACTTGTATTCCTTCGACGCTGCGTCAAGCACCGACTTTGCGATCTCGACGTATTTCTCCGAGTGCAACGGTGAGAGAAACAACGTTTCCGCCGCGTTGTCAAAACCCTCGCCACCCGGGCCGTCCAGCGGAAGCTCCGTGCCGAAGTCAAGCTGCAAATCGAACAGGTCGCGCACCGTAGCCGCATATTCGTGCCGGTTCAAGCGCCGGATCAAGCTCGGCAGCGGGGGCAGGTCGGCAGCGCAAGCCTGGCTCCTCCAGGTCGACTCCACCCAATCGAGAAACGACTCGCGCTCGTCGAGGTTCGGAACCGGTGCTCCTCTCGGGGGCATCTCGTTGTTCGAGACACGCGCTGCAAGCCGCGTCCAACGGTCGGAACTTGTCCGAAACGACTCGATCGTATCGAGGCTGTCGACGCGGAACCGGGCCTCCGCCGATTCTCCCTGATGACACGCCTGGCAGTAGTTGCTCAGGAACTCTCGGGCATGGGTCAGTGCGTATGGATCGGCAACGGTATCGACCGCCGGCATCAGACCGGCCAAGGCCAAAAACAACACCATCCGGCAACCAAGGGCCGGTCGAAAGAACAATCGGTCCACGGACACGCTGCGTTTATTCTAAGCAGGCGGAGGGCGCTGTCACGGCGGCATATCAGCCCGTGGTAAAAGTCACGCGGGCGGCGTTACGCGCCGGGGCCCGATGAAGTAACGCCTGGTCGTTCGAGGAACACGGCACTGCACCCTCTGTGCCGTTGACCGGAAGCGGCGCGTAACCCTTTGGGCGACGGACATTTGCGGTCGTCGGCTTTGTCGTTCGTCGGAGGAGATCACCCGGATGCCATCCTCCTCTCTCCGCGCCGAGCAACCGCAGGAGCCCGCCGCGCCTTCCACGGGACTTTTACCACGGACTGCTAGGGGAGGCAGCCATCCTTCGCCGTCCGAGCATAGTAGACTAGACCGTTCCCATCAGCCATGCCTTCCCTACCGCTGCAAGTCGATCTCAGGGGCCGAGCCGTTCTGGTGACGGGCGGAGCTACGGGCATCGGCCGGGCGATCTGCCTGGGCATGGCCCGCTGCGGAGCCTCGGTCGTCGTCGGATACCATACGAGCGGGAACGCCGCGGAAGAGCTGGCCGCTGCGATCCAAGAGCGGGGCGGAACCGCGACCGCCGTGCAGGCGGACGTGACGAACGAGGCCGAGGTCCAGGGTTTGGTCTCGGCCGCGAAAGACCGTTTCGGCCGTCTGGACATTCTGGTAGCCAACGCCGGCGGGCCGACGGTGCAGAGCCCGACGGTGGAGTTAACGGCGGAAGAATGGGACAACGGGTTGGCCGTCAATTGCAGGTCCGTCTTCCTGTGCGTAAAGCATGCCATCGGGGTGTTAGAGAATGGCACCGGACGGATCGTGGTGAACTCGTCGATCAGCGCCCGCACGGGAGGCGGCGCGGGCAACCTCAGCTATGCGGCCTCGAAAGCCGCCGTCAGCAACATGGTGCGCCAATGGGCCCGGGAACTCGCCGGACGCAGTATCACCGTGAACGCCATCGCGCCGGGTGTGATCCGCACCCGGATCCATGAGCGGTGGACACCGCCCGAGACGTACCGCAAGATCGTTCAGGAGCAGATCCCGTTGCGCCGCGATGGCCTGCCGGAAGACTGTGTCGGTGCGGTGTTGCTGCTCGCCAGCGACGATGGAAACTACATCACGGGTCAGGTCATCGAGATCAACGGCGGTTTGCTCATGCCATAACGTCCGCGCCATGTTTCGTGGACCACAACCGCGGGCCGAGACATCCACAAGTGTCCAATCATCTGCAAGACGCATCGCCTTCGACCTGTCCCGCCGTCTCGCCGGAGGGCCGTCCTACCGCGATTCGTCACCTCATTCTGGCCGCGGTGGCGCTGGCGGCTTCGAGCGCCTACCTGACGCGCCACTGCATTGTGGTCGCGAATACAACGATTCAGAGCGAACTCCAATTCACTACGGAGCAGATGGGTTGGATCCTGGCCGTGTTCAACATCGGCTACTTCGCTTTTCAGGTACCGGGCGGAGCACTGGCCAACCGCTTCGGTACGCGTGCGTCTTTTCCCGCATTGAGCATCCTGTGGTCAATGCTGGCGGCTTGGACCGGTTCCGTTTCGAGTTACATCCCGATGCTGCTCTCGCGAGCTACCTTCGGCGCCGCGCAGGCAGGTCTCGTGCCCAACACGGCCAAGATCATCAATGATTGGATCCCCGTGCAACGAAGAGGTTCCAGTGGAGCGACGATCGGTGCGGCCATGTCGATTGGCGCCGTGATCACGATGGGCCTGACAGCCATGCTGCTGGAGCACGCTCATTGGCGCACGGTGTACTACCTGTACTCGCTCGTCGGAATCGTATGGGCCGGCGGCTACTTCGCTTTCGCGAGGGAAAAACCGTCTGATCATCCCTGGGTGAACCTTCAGGAGCGCGCGCTGATCGAGGCCGGCAGGGACGAGTCCACGGGTGATGACGAACCAAAGAAACAAAGTCGGCTGACGGTGTCGGTTGCCCGCGCGATGGCGACCTCGACCAACATGTGGGCTATCTGTGGCCAGGCGGTCTTCCGATCGGCCGGTTACGTCCTGTTCGTCAGTTGGTTCCCCGCGTTTCTCGAGAAAGGTTACGGCGTCACCCGGCAGGACTCGGGCCTGATGAACATGTCCCCGCTGCTCGCGACCATCCTGGGAACGATGACGGGTGGTTTCATCGTGGACTGGCTGCTGAAGCGGACCGGGTCGAAGCGGATCAGTCGTTGCGGCATCGCCGTGGCGGGACTGGGGCTGTGCGGATTGTTCAGCCTGTTCGCGCCACTGACTTCCACGCCCGGACAGCTCGTGACGGCCATCGCCATCGCGGCCCTTTGCTCGGGCCTGGCCTACGCATCAACCTGGGCTGCCGTGATGGACATGGCTGGAGACCAGACGCCGGTCGTGATCGGCGTGAACAACATGGCGAGCACGCTGGGCGCGTTCGTGATGCCGGCGGCGCTCGGATATCTGATCGGGGACATCGAACGTTCCGGCGGCGATTGGAACCAAGTCATTTACCTGTTCGCCGGAGTCCACTTTGCGGGCTCGTTGTGCTGGCTGGCGATCCGGCCGGATGTGCCGATTACTGAAAAAGCGTAGGGATTTCCAGCAGGCGTCCGGAGTCGCCGAGGCTGAGGAGAGAACTTCCCGACTGCGCGGGTGCCGAGCCGGCAACCGGACGCTCTCGAGAACGGCGTAACGCTAGCTCAACGCTAAGCGATGATGGCTTCGATGGGGTTGCCGTAGTCGATCGCGAGGCGCTGTTGGCCGGGGACATCCAGTCTTTTGGGGTCGAGGCCCAGTTGATGCAGTGCGGTGGCGTGGATGTCCGTTACATAGTGCCGGTCCTGCGCGGCGTGGAAACCGAGTTCATCGGTGGCGCCGTTGACGACGCCGCCTTTGATGCCGCCTCCGGCCATCCAGCAGGAGAAGCCGAAGGGGTGATGGTCGCGTCCCTCCCGTTCGCCCTCGACACCGGGGGTGCGGCCGAATTCGGTTCCCCAGACCACAAGAGTCTCATCGAGAAGGCCGCGTGACTTGAGGTCTTTCAAGAGGCCGGCGATGGGTTTGTCGGCTTGTCGCGAGTTCCTGGAATGGTTCTCTTTCAGGTCCGCGTGAGCATCCCATCCGCCGCCGCCGGTATCGTGATAGCCGTGGAAGCACTGCACGAAGCGGCAGCCGCGTTCGACCAAACGGCGCGACGTGAGCAGGATCTGCCCCCAGTAGTCGGTTGGTTTCTCGCCGATGCCGTAGAGTTTGCGCGTTGCCGCCGATTCTCCCGAGAACTCGAAGAGTTCGGGGACCGACGCCTGCATCCGGAAGGCCATCTCGTAAGACTTGATGCGCGCCTTGAGCGCCGGATCGTCAGGGTATTGCACGCCCTCCATGTGATTGAGTTTCCGGAGGAGCTCGAATTCGGCGGCCTGCTCCTCACGGTAGACGTCCCCGGGACGCCCGAAGGGCAACGGGTCGTCCGGATCGACATTCAGCGTGACACCGTTGTGCTCAGGGCCAAGGTAGTCGCCCCCGACGGCCGCAGGGCCGCCCAGTTGCGGCGGGACTCCTCCGCCGAGGACAACGAACTGCGGCAAATTCTCGTTCAAGGTGCCGAGCCCGTAGTGCACCCAGGATCCGATTGACGGGAAGTAACCCTGGAAGATGTGCCGGCCCGTGTGGAACTGAAGCTGGGCCGCATGGTCGTTGTCGGTTGTCCACATCGAGCGGATGACGGCGATGTCGTCAATCACGTCCCCCAGGTGCGGCCACCAGTCGCTGACCTCGATGCCGCTTTGGCCGCGCTTTTTGAACCCGACCTGCATGGGGAAGATCTTCTTCATCATCTTGCGGGTGGCGGCGGTGAACTCTACGACGTTGTCCTTGAGGTTCTGAGACTCGAGGACGCCGGCATGCGGAGTGTCGTCAATGGTCTTACCGGCGTATTTGTTCAACTCGGGCTTGGGATCGAAACTTTCGAGATGACTGGTGCCGCCCTGCATGAAGAGCCAGATGACACTCTTGGCCTTCGGGGCGAAGTGCGGGAGGCCGTCGGGCGGCGTCCACACAGCAGGCTCGTGGGTAGCGGCGCGTACGATGCCGTCGCGGTGCAGCATGGCGCCGAGGGCGAGGCCGGTGAAGCCCATACCGAGGTCGGCCAGGAACGCGCGGCGTGGCGCGCGCCGGCAGTTGCATGCGGCGGAGACGGACGGCTGTTTCATCGCGAGGCTCCTGTTATCGATCGGATGGGCAATCCGGACGGGCCGGAGGACGGCTTCACATCCGGTTGCGGTCTTATCTTAGCACCAGAAATTCGTTCTTATTCAGCAGTACATGGACCAGGTTTTCTTTGGCACGGGTCCCGGGATCGGTTGCCGGCGGGACTTCAGGCTTGTCGGCGGCCTGGAATGCAGTGAGTTGTTTCGACTTCTGAAAAAGAGAGCTCTGCCCGGCCAGGAATTCGGCGCTCATCGTTCGCTCGACATTGGACGGAGGGCGAGACAGAATTTGTTCGAAAGCAGCGTCAATGAACGGCTCCGTGGCTTTGGGCTCCGATGCGTCGATCAGCTTGGCCGTAAGAAGGCGGGCCATGCTGAGGCTGAGCTTGCTGTTCGAAAGGGCCAGGGCCTGCTGCGGCACTATGCTTTCATAACGCTCGTAGCACTCGGCGGCATTGCCTCCATCAAAGAGGGTGAGGAAGAGCATCTGCGAGTTGGGGGTGTGGGTGAAGTAGAGACTTCGGCGCCGTGAAGTTTCTCCCATGGTTTCGTCGAGCTCGGGTCCACCCATCTTCGTGTCGAGTTCGCCAGCGACGTACAGGAGACTGTCGCGAACGGTTTCCGCTTCCATGCGGCGGGGATTCATCCGCCAGTACCAGAGATTCTCGGCGTCGACATCCAGGTTCGGGTGGCCGGCATCGCGCGCGCTCGACCGCATGCGATAGGTGCTGCTGGTGACCATGAGGCGGTGTAGCGCTTTCATGCTCCAGCCGTTTTCGACAAACTTGACAGCCAGCCAGTCGAGCAGCGCCGGATGGGTAGGCGGTTTGCCGTTAAGCCCGAAGTTGGCCACCGTGGGCACGAGCGGCGCGCCGAAGTGGCGCATCCAGATGTGATTTACGGCGACGCGCGCGGTCAGCGGATTGTCCGGGTCGGTGATCCAACGGGCGAGAGCGGTGCGCCGTCCGGTGCTTTGTTTCGGATAGATCTTGCCGAGCGGCGTGTACTCTTTGGAGGCTTGAGCGAGCGCGTCCTGGGCTTGAGCGAGGCGCTTGGTGGCGGCCGCAACTTTCTTTTCCCGGGCCGAGCGGGCATCGTCATCGGCAGGCTGCGGCGAGCGCAGCACTTCGTCCAGGCGCTGTTGAGCATCCAGCAGTTCCATACGCCCCTTGAGCAGATGGGCGTGGCGTTCGGCGTCAAGCGCCTGTTTGGCGAGGTCTTCCGAATCGGGGGCCGGCGGCGAGGCGTACTTGGCTCTCTCAGCCGCAATGCGGGCCGCCAAGGAGGGCAGGTTGGCGCGAGTCCATTCGAGCTTCCTCTCTGCAACCCTGACGGCATCCTCAGCGCGGCTCAGCGTGACCGCAGGGTCTTCAGGCGGCATCTGATCGATCCACCTGGCAATCGTTTCGATCTTTCCGTCCGACAGGGGCGACCGGCGATAGGGCATGCGCGGTTTGATCTCGCCGGTCATGGACTTCACGAGCGGGCTTTCGGCGCCCTTGCCGGGGATGACAACCGGTCCACTGAGGATGCCTCCGGCAAAGATCGCGTCGGGTGAGGTGAGATTCAGGCCGCTCTTGGCCACCCGATTGCTGTGGCACGAGGTGCAATGGGTTTCGAGAATCGGCTTGACATCCCGTTTGAAGTCAACCTTTTCGGCCTCGGGAATCTCTACGGCTTCCTCCACGACGCCTTGCGAGGCTTGCCGCCGGGCTTCTTCGACCTCACGCCTCGCCTTCGCGAGCGCGGCTTCGGAACGGGAGATGTCAGATCGCGCCTCGGAGAGAAGGTCGTCATGGATCGCCGGCCGGAGATCGGGGTAGTACGATTCCAACGGCAGATCGACCCTCTGGATCTCAATGGGATTCGAGGCGCTGGCGAGAATCTCCGGGATGCCCGGGTCCAAAGGGTTTTCCTTGTCGGGGTTGTTCTCGTCGCCTCCGATGAAGCGGTAGGTCTTCTCGAAGATACCCGGGTAGAAGGGCACCGTGGTCCGCGGCGCCCGCGGCTTTGCATCGTAGACCCGCGGCAGACCGTCTTTCTCGAGGTTCGGTTCACCCCTGATCCGGTCGGTTCGCACATCGTGGGGCTCGAAGAAGGCGCGGAGCTTGTAATACTCCTCGTGAGCGATCGGATCGAACTTGTGATCGTGGCAACGGGCGCACTTCATGGTCACACCGAGGAAGCCGGCGGCCGTGTACTCCACGGTGTCGCGAACCCAGACATTGCGATTGAACACGAACCAGTTGCGGACGAGATAGCCGGTGGCGCGAAGAGCATCGCTATCGGCCGGCGCGATCTCATCGGCCGCAAGCATCTCCTGGATCATGCGGTCGTAGGGCTTGTCTTTGTTCAGCGACTCGATGATCCAGTCGCGCCAATGCCAGAGGTACGGCTGGCTGTTCCGCACATCGCCCGCTGAACGGCGTCCGTACCAGTCGCTATAGCGCCAGATGTCCATCCAGTGGCGGCCCCAGCGCTCACCGTACCGGGGGCTGTCGAGCAAGTCGTCGACGAGCTGCTCATAAGCGTTCGGGCGCGTGTCGTTCCGGAACGCTTTGACCTGCTCCGCAGTCGGCGGCAAGCCGAGCAAGTCGAGATAGAGTCGGCGGACGAGCACGTTCCTGTCGGCTGCGGGCAACGGTTCGAGGCCGTGCTTGTCGTGCTCGGCGGCGATGAAGGCGTCGATTGGATTGTTGACCCATTTCTCGTTGCGCACTTCGGGGACCGGGTTCTTGACCGGCTTCAGATACGCCCAGTGGTCGCTGCCGTGGGAGAAAGCCTTTTCGCTCAGTTCGCCGGGAAGCACGAGATCCGCGGTGTAGGGAGCTTCGGCATTGATCCAGGCTTCGAGTTTCGCGATGTCGGAGTCGGGCAGTTTGTCGGACTGATAGGGCATGCCGGGGTCGTGCTCGTGCCGGATTTTCCTGCTCAAGAGGCTGGCGGCGGCATTGCCGGGGATCACGACATCCTGATGTTCGTCGCTGCCGCGCAGAAGCTTTTCACGAGTCGCAATATCGAGTCCGGCCTGTTTGAACTTGCCGCCGTGGCAGACCAGGCACTTCGTCTCGAGAATGGGCCGGACTTCTTCGAACAATGCCGCGGTAGCCGGGGCCGATGCGGGAGCGGCTTCGGCAAAGGGAGCTCCGAGGTCGATCCACATGCCAAGCAGATCGATCGCGTCATCGGACAGCTTCTTGGCCTGGAACGGCATCCAGGGCTCTTCGGTATAAGCGACCACCTCGTAGAGCAAGCTTGACGCCGCATCACCGGGAACGATGGCCGGCCCCCTCGCGCCGCCTTGCAGCAGCGCCTCGCGGCTCGTGATGTCGAGCCCGCTCTGCTTCGAATCCGGCTTGTGGCAATCCAGGCAGTGCTCTTCAAAGATCGGCTGGATGTGGTTCGTGAAGAGCCTGCGGCCAGCCTGCTCGGAAGAGACGGCTTGCGGGCTCGCCTGGGGCACGTGGCTCGCCAGGAGACAAAGAGCGGCGACCGACAGGAGCCCTCGAAGCACAGCGCGGGCATTGATTCGGAAGCACACCGATATGTTCCTCTTGCAACTCAAAGAAGGGTTACTCACACCATAGACCCCACCGGGTTCCCTGTCAACGACTGCCGCCGGACGGTCAACGCAACACAGAAAGTTTCGCTGATTGCGCACTATAGAACGTTCCCCTTTCTCTGCATAGTTTCATCTTGAGTTCGAGGCATCGGAAGAAGCCCACAGGTCGACCGGATCTGAGGCCAACGACGCTCGTCGTGAGGCCGACCGAGCAAGTCGGACGGCGCGCTGACACTGGCGCAAGGGCAATTTTTTTACCGGGAAATAGTGGGAAATGCCGGGAAATGGTGGGCAGGGAAGCCGCGAACTGTCGGCGGGAGCGGCGGTCCGGGCGGCGGTGTCTGGTTGCGTGTCCCTTGCGCACCCACGGCGAAAAAAAGCCGTGATTCGTGATTCGTGAAACCCATTGGTGGAGGCCTCGTTCGCACCAGAAGAAATGTCTGACGCCCGTTGAACCGTAAAAGCCGTGTTTCACGACTCGTGTCTCGTGTCGCGCGTCTCGTGATTCGTGAAAACCATGAAGGCCGTGTTACAGCCCCGGGGGTGGCCGCCAGAGGCGAGCAGCGGGCCGGCGGCAAGTCGATCTCTGGACTCGCTGTTCTCATGCTATGCGGGCCGTGGCGGAAAAAAAAGACTGAAGGGCTTCAGTACCAAGAGGTACCAAAAAAACCGTGTTTCGTGTCTCGTGATTCGTGTTTGGTGTCTCGTGATTCATAAAAAACCTTAAAGGCCATGTTGCGCGCGCCTTTTTCCTCCGCCCGGCTCGGGGCTCGTTCTGACGGCCCTCTCACGCACTTCACCTCGCCGCGTGGTGAGAAAGGCAGGCAAGCAGTGTTGGTTCAGACGGCCAGCCGGATGCATTGCTGAAGGCGGAAACCCCCGTCCCGGAGGCGCCGCAAAGCGCTACACTTTGTCTCACCCTGAAGCTCAGGTGTTTCATTCCCCATGCCCATCGAACACGACACCATCATCCGCAATGCCACGATCTATGACGGCGGAGGCGCCCCGCCGTTTCAGGGAGACGTGGCGCTCCGGGATGACCGGATCGCCGCCGTCGAGCCGCTGCCGGAAGCCCGAGCAGGAGTCGAGATCGATGCGCAGGGCCTCGCCGTAGCTCCGGGCTTCATCAATATCCTGAGCCACGCGCAGGAATCGCTCATCGTTGACGGCCGCTCGCAAAGCGACATCCGCCAGGGCATCACGCTCGAAGTCATGGGCGAGGGCCGCTCCATGGGGCCGGTGAACGATGCGGTGAGGGACGACCTGGGTTTCCGCGGGGGAGAGCTGGGGTTCGATTTCGAGTGGACCACCCTGGACGGCTACCTGGAGCACCTCGTGCGCCGCGGCGTCTCGACCAACGTCGCATCGTTCGTCGGCGCAACGACGCTGCGGGTCCACGAGATCGGGCAGGAGAATCGGCCTCCCAGCTCCGAGGAACTCGACCGGATGTGCGCCCTGGCGCGGCGGGCCATGGAAGAGGGCGCGGTGGGCGTCTCTTCGGCGCTGATGCAAGCGCCGGGGCCGTATGCCGATACCGCCGAGCTGACCGCACTGGCCAAGGCCGCGGCGGAGTACGACGGACTGTACATTTCCCATCTCCGATTCACGGGAGCGCGTTTCCTGGACGCCATCGAGGAACTCATTACGATTTCCCGGCAGGCCGGGATTCGCGGCGAGGTGTATCACTTCGGCGTGGTCGGCCGGGAGAACGTCCACAAGCTCGACCCGGCGATCGAGCTCGTCGAGGAGGCCCGCGCCGAGGGGCTCGATATCACGGGCGACGTCTACCCCTACCACGCCGGCATGGGCGGACTGACCGCGGCTATGCCTCCCTGGGTGGGAGAAGGCGGTCACGAAGAGCGCGTCAGACGGCTCAAAGACCCGGCGACGCGCAAGCGGATCGCCCGTGAGATGCTCGAGCCATCGGACGAATGGGAGAACCTGTACCGGGCGGTGGGCGGCCCCAGCGGTTACCTGGTGGTCGGTCTGAAAAACCCGGAACTGAAGCATCTCAACGGCAAGACCGTCGCTGAAATCGGCGAACTATGGGGCACTTCGCCCGAGGAGGCCGCCATGGACCTGATCGTCAGGGACGACACACGCGTCATGTCCGTCGCCTTTTCGATGAATCCGGAAAACGTGCGAAAGAAGATGGCCGTGCCGTGGATGAGCTACTGCACCGACTCTCCCTCGATCGCGACGGAAGGAGTCTTCCTCAAGTCGCACACCCACCCCCGAGGCTACGGCAGCTTCCCGCGCGTGCTGGCGAAATACGTACGGGAAGAGAAGGTGCTGACGATGGAAGAAGCGATCCGCAAGATGACGGCGTTGCCGGCCCGGACCCTGCGGCTGGATCGCCGAGGCCTGTTGAAGGAGGGCTACTTCGGCGACCTCGTCGTCTTCGATCCCGAAAACGTCCAGGACCACGCCACCTACCAGCAGCCCCACCAGTACTCCAGCGGCATCCTTCACGTTTTCGTCAACGGGGTAGCCGTGCTGAAAGATGGAGAACACACCGGCGCGCTGCCCGGCCGCGTCGTTCGCGGCCCTGGCTGGAAGAACAGATAACCTGAGACCGCCCTTTCAAGCATCACGCATAGGGATCTCTTGAGCTGTCCACCCCTGCGTCCGCACACGGTGGCTATCGGCAGCTTTTTTCGTGGTCCAGATATTCCGTGCTTGACACCCGAACTCAACATCGGAATAATTGGAACCGATCAGACTCAGGGGACCAGCTTCAGGCAGTTGGATTTCGAAAAAGTCGGCTGAAACCGGTTCCCGCTCTTATGAGCACGGCGGGAAGGGTTCAGTAAGGAATGCTTCCGAATCCAGAACGGGCTCCTTCCAGAACATTCCGCTTTGCACTGCCGGCATGGGGGCAAAGCATAGGCAGACACTCCAACCGGCTCGGTCGCTTCCAGCACGCCAAGCCGCAATAGCAAGAGGCTCCATGAAAATCAGGGTGTTCGTTTCCGTTTTCTCCTTTCTATTTTTAGTTGGTGTCAGCCAACTATCCGCCCAACTCGGCACGCAGGGGTCGATTCTGGGCGTCACCACCGACACGACGGGCGCCGTCATACCCGGCGCCGAAGTTGCCATCACGAACGTCGAAACCGGTCAGAACGTCACCACCACCACGAACGAAGTCGGGATCTTCGAAGTCCTGGGTCTGAACCGAGGCCTCTACAACGTCTCGGTGTCGCTGGAAGGCTTCAAGACCTGGACGATCGAGCGCGCCGAACTGCTCGTCGGCCAACGGCTGCGAGTGAGTCCGGTGCTCGAAGTCGGCGACGTCGCCGAGCAGATCACCGTCGAAAGCGCCGGCATCGAGTTGATCCAGACCGAGAAGAGCTCCGTCACCGGCACGGTCGAAGCGCGCCAGATCGTCGACCTTCCCATCAATGGGAGAAACCCCGCCGAGTTGGTCAACCTCGTCCCAGGCATGCGCTACAGCGGCCGGGAGAATACCGGTGAACGGGGGAACGCGGCGCAGGGCGCGGGCGTGCCCCTGGAAAATACCGAGTTCCTGATTGACGGCCTCACCGCCAACGCGGCGATGAACGAGCGGGGCATCACCATCCCGAACGTCGACACCATCGCCGAGTTCAGCGTCGAGACCAGCAGCTTCAGCGCCGAAAACGGCCGCAACCCCATTCAGATGATCATGGTGGTCAAGTCGGGGACGAACGAGCTGCACGGCGCGCTCTGGGAGTTTCTGCGGAACGAGAACCTGGACGCCCGCAACACCTTTGCGCGGACGACACCGAAGCTGACGCGCAATCAATTCGGCGGCACCGCCGGCGGTCCCATCGTTCGTGACCGCACCCACTTCTTCATCTCGAACGAGTACACGCGCATCCGACGCGAAGATCTCTACAACAGCGCCACGATCGCGCCGGAGATGCTGCAAGGCGATTTCTCGAGCCTGTCGAGCATGATCAACAACCCCTTCACCGGAGATGTGTTCCCGAACAACATGATCCCGGAGCAGATGTTCTCCGGCGCGTCACGGTTCTTCTTCAAGGAATTCCTCTTGCCGAACTCTGCCGGAAACCGCTTCCGCCATGTGGAGCCGCGGCCGGACGACTTTTGGGAATTCCTGGCACGGATCGATCACCAGATCACCGACAATCACCGTATCTACGGCCGCTGGATCGCATCGAACCACGACCTGATCGATCCTCAGGCCCGGCCTGACATCACCAACAACGACAAGTCGGATCAAGACAATATCGGTCTTCACTACAACTGGACGATCAACCAGACGTCCCTACTGAACCTGAGCATGGGCTATCTGCGCAACATCAACAACTTCGACGGCTCCCACACGGGCTCCGACATCGGCAACCTGACCCAGCAGGCCGGCATCCGAGGATTCCAAACCGAGGGCCGCAGCGAGCACGTGGGGCTGCCCTCGATCTTCTTCGCCGGCCCTTATTCGGGGTTCGCCTCACCCCGCGACGGTTTCCACAAGACGTGGGGCTTCGACTCGCGGGCGACGCTGAACCTGGTTCGCGGCCGCCACACCATCAACATCGGCGTGCACCACAACAACCGCTCCACGGCCAGCCAGCACGATTCCTGCTGCGCCCGAGGGAACATGCGGTTCAACGGCCAGTACACCGGAGACGCGTTCGCGGACTACGTGCTGGGATTGGTCCAGCGTGCCCGCCGCAACTTCCCCATCCAGAGTTTCGGCATGTCGGATTCGCCCTATACGGCTCCCTTCTTCAACGACTCCTTCAAGGTGAACCAGAAGTTGACGCTCAACCTCGGCATCCGATGGGACTACTGGCATGCGAGGGCGGCGCTGCGTGGGAATCATGCCACGTTCGATCCGCGGATCGGCAAAGCGATTGCCGGCGAGCAGCCCGACGGCAGCATCGATCTTACGGCGCAGCCCGTCGCGATGGCCCTGGCCGAGTTCACCAAGGACCACTGGGTGTCCGCCTCCGAGGCGGGCGTGCCCCACGGGCTGTTCGAACCCAAGGGCGTGATCTCGCCGCGTCTGGGTCTCGCCTGGCGGCCTACCGGAGAGTCGGACCTGGTCGTCCGCGCCGCCTACGGCATCTTCCCCTTCGGAATCGGCAACGGCAATCGCGCCGCCTCCTCCATCATCGGCCCGCCCTACTGGAACTTCGAGTCCGCGACCTTCTCGAGAGCCTCCAACCAGAGTTGGGAGACCGCTTTCCCCGACGACCCGAAAGCCTTCCTCGCACCGATCGTGGTCGGACCCGCATGGGACATCGATATCCAGACCACGCACGAATGGAACGCTTCGATTCAGACATCCATGCCGGCCAATTCCGCGCTGACCGTTTCGTATGTCGGCAATCGCATCTACAACTTCTGGAACAACGCCGGAAATTTCGTCAACTATCCCGAACCTGCCCGGTACACCAATCTTCAAGCCGCGGCGCCGTTCCCATTCTTCGGCCTTGGTCTGCGGGTCTACGAAGGGATCGGCCACACCTGGTACAACGGGCTCCACACGAAGTGGGAACGGCGCTTCAACGACGGAGTCCTGTTCACTCTGGCCTACGCATTGGGCAGGCACATGGAGCAAGCGGCGCGAGAACCCCACGCCCCGGACAGCTACAACCGCGGCCGCAACAGCAACGATCGAACGCACATCTTCGCTTTCAACAGCGTCTACGAGGTTCCGATCGGGCGCGGCCGAAAGCTCCTGCCGGACGCGAATCCGGTCGTGGACGCCGTCCTGGGCGGTTGGCAACTAACCGGGATCTATCGTTTCTGGTCGGGTTCTCCGCTGAGCATGGTGCAGCCCGGGGCTACGCTCGGTAACGGCAGGAGCACCCGGGCGGACGTTTCAGGAAACCCGAAAGTCTCCGATCAGAGCCCGCAGGGCTGGTTCAACACGGCTGCTTTCTCGCGACCTGCCCCCTACACCTTCGGCAACTCGGCGCAAGGCATACTCGACGGTCCCGGCGAGCACATACTCGATTTCGGCCTGATGAAGAACTTCTACATCCGAGAAGACAAGTACGTGCAGTTCCGGTGGGAGATGTTCAACGCTCCGAATCACGTGAACTACAACAACCCCGTGACGAGCATCGGGATCCGCACGACGGGCCAGATCTTCTCGGCGAAGACGGCGCGCCAGATGCAGTTCGGATTGAAGTTCATCTACTGAGCGTCACGCTCCGGATGGGGCTGCCGGGCCGCCCTCGGGGCGGCCCGGAGCGCCTCCCGTCGTTCTAATCGGGTTTGGGAATCTCCGCCAGCCCGATGTGCTGATAGATGTTGCCCGTCTCAACCGTCCTGTAGTCCCGGGCCGAGTAGTACAGCAGGTAGCGGTCTTCGAGGCTCAAGACCCACGGCGTAGAGACATACTTCGCGTCGAAAGATCGAGGATCGTCGTGCGCGGAGAAAGCCTCCCCATCGTGGCGCAGCAGCCAGTCGGAGCCGTTCTTCGATGTTGCGCTAAAGAGGTGAAATCTCGTGTCCGATTCGTCATACGACCCGTACCAGATCCGGAAAGCATCTTCCTCTTTCAGGACATAGGGGTAGATCACGCCTTCGTGAGCTTTGCCGGAAGGCACGATCATCGGCTCGCCGCCACGCTCCCACTCGATGCCGTCGGAGGAAGCGAACTCATAGATGTAGCCATACAAGTCCATGTCGTCCGTCTCGGGCGAGGGACGGGAATTCATCCACATGCGATACCGATCGGGGCCTTCCTTGATGACGGAAGGCGAACGGCCTGACCAGTAGATCGGTTCCGGATGGATGCTCCAGTCGATCCCGTCGGAACTGGTGGCGTAGCCCAGCATCTGATCCATCCTCTGGTCATCGAGGTACAAACTGATGAACCACATCTTGTAGATGCGTTCCTCTTCGTCGAAGAGAACGAACGGCGTCTGGAAGTCCGTTCCGAAGGGGAGGTCCTTCGCGAGAAGAACGGGGTTGCCGTCGTACTCCTGCCACTGAACGCCGTCCTCGGATTCGGCGTAACCGATGTTCAAGACTCCATGCTCGGCGGCGTAGTCACCCTCGGAGCCCACGTACCACATCTTGAATACGCCGTCCACATGCACCACCGCCGGGCTGTACAGCATCTTGCTTGACCAGCTCTGCTGTGTGGTATCGGCCGAGAGCACCGGACTCGAGCGCCGTTGCCAAGGCTGCGGGCGCAGTTCGAGCGGGTGGTCCCCTCTGTCCGGAAGGGATCTCTCCTGTTGATGGGAGCCGCAGAAGACGAGCATCAGGGGTGCGACGGCCAGGAGTGCGGGGAGTCTTGGGGTACGCATGATGACCCTAGCCTACACTTCTCATCACCTGACGGGGAAGCACGCGGAAAGGCGGAAAAGCCGTGTTGCCGGCGCGGGCGGTTCGCATCTTTTCGTGACGGCCCTCTCACGCACTTCACCTTGCCACGTGGTGAGACATGCAGGTTAGCTTACGAGCCCTAGGGCCGATTGCGTAACGCCCGGCCACCGCAGGAACGTGGCGACACGGTGCTTTCGTTCGTTGAAGGGAGCTGGAGCGGCATGGACGCCACAGGCTGCCATGCAGTGAAACCATTGCCTATTCACCGCATTATGTGCGGAGATTAACTGCTATCATCTCCGCAGGAGGACGTCCTTGTCAGCGCCGACGTACATTCACGAACTTCCGAACTGGCCCCGCTTCACCTGGAATCAAGGGGAAGTGTCATGGTCTCTGTCTGCTGTCCGGCATCAGCAGGGCCGGTTGATCGGCAGGATGGAGTCGCTCGGCTTCGATCTCCGGCAACAGGCAGTCCTGCGGACTCTCACCGAAGAAGTCGTCAAGACGAGCGAAATCGAAGGCGAGAAGCTGGACGCCGAGCAGGTCCGTTCGTCGATCGCGCGCCGTCTTGGCCTGGACGCCGCCGGGCTGAGACAGCCGGACCGCGAGATCGAGGGCATTGTCGAGATGATGCTCGACGCGACGCGTCATTACGACCAGCCGCTAACGGCGGAAAGGCTTTTTGCGTGGCATGCTTCGCTGTTCCCGACGGGCCGCAGCGGAATGAGACGCATCCGGGCCGGCGCATGGCGTGACGACACAACCGGCCCGATGCAGGTTGTCTCCGGTCCTATTGGGCGCGAGCGGGTTCATTTCGAAGCGCTCGCGGCCAGCCGGCTCGATCACGAGATATCCGTCTTTCTTGACTGGTTCAATGCCCCGGCGGAGACGGACAACGTGCTGAAGGCCGCGCTGGCCCACCTGTGGTTCGTCACGATGCACCCACTCGATGATGGAAACGGCCGGGTCGCCCGTGCGATCGCCGACATGTTGCTCGCACGTTCCGAACAGAGCTCGCAGCGATTCTACAGCATGTCCGCTCAGATCCGACACGAGCGCGCGGACTACTACAAGGTCCTGGAGAGGACGCAGAAAGGCACCTTGGACGTCACGTTGTGGATGCAATGGTTTCTCCGATGTCTCGGCCGAGCCATCGAGGGAGCCCAGGAAACGCTTGCGGCCGTCATCAGGAAAGCGCGCTTCTGGGAAACCGTTCGGACCGTGCCGCTCAACGAGCGTCAACGGATGATTCTGAACCGCCTGCTCGATGGCTTCGAAGGGAAGCTAACCACCTCAAAATGGGCAAGGATCGCCAAGTGTTCCCAGGATACGGCCCTCCGCGACATCAGCGGTCTTTTGACTCACGGCATTCTGGCGCGCGGCGACGCGGGCGGTCGCAGCACCAGCTACGAAATCGCACGCCGTTTTGCTTGAGTTCGTGGAAAGGCCGTGTTTCTCGCGCGTGCGGCTCGCGCCTCGTCCTGAAGGCCCTCTCACGCACTTCGCCCAGCCGCTTGGCAAGACCTGCGGGCTTCTGCGCCACATCGGCGACGAGGAAGCTGCCGCGAAGCTGGAGCGGGAGACGGGGATCGAACCCGCGACATGCAGCTTGGGAAGCTGCCGTTCTACCACTGAACTACTCCCGCTCGGGAGGGGGTGACGCCCCCTTATGGTAGGGCCGTTGGATTGCGGCGGCAAGGGGCCGCAATCGGAGGGCCGTACCCAGCCTTTCAGCAAGGAGACATGCCGCAGAGAAAAAGATTCAGGACGACGATAAAAAGGCGCGGGAGTCCAGTGGGATCTACTGGATCCAACCGCCGCCGACGACGGTGTCGCCGTCATAGAAAACGGCCGCCTGTCCGGGAGCGACGGCCCGCTGCGGTCGTTCGAACTCGACCGCTGCCGAGCCCGACCCGCCGTCAGGACGCACTTCCGCCCAGGCCGGCTTGAACTGGTGCCGGATCTTCACCTGCACTCTCAGGGGCTCGCGCGGGCCGGCGACCGCGATCCAATTCAGGTCACGAACGGAAAAACTGGTTCGCATCAGCTCTTCATTCGGGCCGACGAACACCTTCTTCGAAGCCGGCTCGATCTTGACCACGTAGAGCGGCCTGCCGGCGGCGACCCTCAGGCCGCGGCGCTGGCCGACCGTGTAGTGATGAATCCCGTCGTGCTCGCCGAGAGTCTCTCCGTCGGTCGAGACAATCTCGCCGGCGGTTTCCGAAGAGCCGTTGGCCCGCTTCCTGGCGAGATACAGCTCGACGAAGCGGGCGTAGTCCCCATTGGGGACGAAGCAGATCTCGCGGCTCTCACCCTTGCCGGCCACGGGGATATCGAGAGACTGAGCGAGCCGGCGCACCTGGGTTTTCCGCATCCCTCCCAGAGGGAACAGAGAACGCGCCAGTTGTTCCTGCGTCAATCCGAACAGGAAGTAGGACTGATCGCGGGACTCGTCCACGCCGCACTTCAGCAGATATCGGCCGCTGCGCTCGTCGAAGTCGATCCGGGCGTAATGGCCGGTGGCGACCTGCCAGGCGCCCACTTGCTCGGCCGTGGTCAGAAACCGGTCGAACTTCACGAAGTTGTTGCAGAGCGTGCACGGAATCGGCGTCCGTCCCGCAAGGTAGTCGCCGACGAAGGGCTCGACCACCTCCTGCTCGAAGCGATCCTCGAAGTTGAGCACGTAATAGGGAATACCGAGATGTTGAGCGACCTGCCGCGCGTCGTAGACATCGTCGAGCGAGCAGCAGCGGCCGACGGAGCCGCCCGGCGGGATCAACTCGGGCATGCGGCGCTGGTTCCAGAGCTGCATCGTCATGCCGACCACGGGCGTACCGTCGCGGTGCAGCAGACCGGCGACGGTCGAGCTGTCCACGCCGCCGCTCATGGCGACCGCGATGAGATCGTTGCTCACATGCTCATTCTCGCAGACGCCCGTGTTACGGTCCCCGCATAGCGTTGGGCTACGAATTAGGCTATCCTTTAGCTGGATATCGGGAGGTGGACCCATGAAGCGATTGACCGTCAGTGCTCTTTTCGTTCTTCTACTCGCGATGAGCTGGGTGTTGGGCCTCGACCGCTCGACCAGCGCTGCATCTAAAACCAGCGGCCAGGGCAAGATGACCTTCAAGGTGCTCTACACCTCGAGCCATCTGCCGTCCGAGGCGCAGGTTCCCGACGTACTGAAAGCCTCCCATGGGGGTTTCGCGGTCGATCGGCGGCCGGGCAAGGGCGAGACGTACTTCGCGCTTCCGGGCGCGGGCATCATCCAGATCAGCTCGGACCTGAAGAGCACCCGGATGATCAGCACGCCGCCCTCGATGAAAGACACCAACATGCACAACGCGACCATCTGGTACTCGGACGGCGGCGCTTATCTGACCTTCCCCGGAAACCAGTCGGCGCAAGTCGTGACGACGACCCTGGACGGCAAGCTCGTCAACACCCTCAAGATTCCCGAGCCCGGCACCGACCTCGGGCATCCTCACGCCAGCGACTACTTCGCCGGCGCGGGCAACTTCGTCCCGACCGACACCGAGTACCTCGACGGCACGATCTACGTCGCGACGGGCTACTCCAAACTGGACTACGTGCTGACCGCCAAGGTCTTGAGCACCAACCCGTTCAAGGCCGAATGGCACGACCTTTCGTTCGGCGGCAAGGGCACGGGCGTCGGCCAATTCGGCACAGGACACGGCATCACCGTACCCGAGGGGACACGGCGCGTCGACGTCGCCGACCGGCTGTATTCCGAAATCGACCGCTTCACCCGCACCGGCCAGTACATCTCGACCCTCAACATGCCGTTCGGCTCACTGCCGTGCGACATCGACTATCTCGATGACTACGCCATAGTCGGCGCGCTGCGCGGGCCGGATACGAGCAGAGGGGCGCCGATCTACATTCTCGAAAACGACAAACTCATCTCGACAGTCATGATCAAGGAAGACCTGGGCCTCGAGAACTTCACGCACATCCACAACGCGGTGCTGCGAAAGCACGGCGGCAAGTACTACGTCATCGCCCAGGCCTGGAATCCGGGAGACTTCGCCATCCTCGAGCAGGTCAACTGAAGCTGCTTCTCACGGTTGCCGGAAGGATCTCGACCACCTCGGCGAGGGTCTTTCCGGCGGCGTCGGACAGGCGGTTGCAGCGGCCGTAGAGGGTCTGGTCCCGCGGGTCCTGGAACGCCTCTTTCAAGAATCGGTTCGCAGGGAGCCGGAAGAATCCTTGCGGATCGGAGACGTGGGCAATCCGGTACTCCGAGAGCACGGCGCCGAGAGGCTGCCTGCCCCGGAGAATCACGGGCAGCGCTTCCGGCGGAAACCGGTCCAAGTGAATCCTGATGGCGCCGGCCTCGACGGGAATCCGGCCGGGGCCCGCCGTGAGCACGACCTGGCGGTGCAGCAGGTCCCCATCTCGGAACACGATGAGCGGCCGAAGCGCGATCGGCAACCCCCACCAGGCGCCCAGCGTAGGCGTCATGTCGCTGTCATGGACGAGCAGCGAGCGGTACGGTTCGGGAATCAGCGCCGCTTCGATGGGCTCGATGTTTTGGATGGACTCCCGCGCGGACGGCTCTTCCCTCATGAGGGGATCGAGCACAGCGGCGATATCCTGGAGGAACCGGGCCATCTTTTCTTGTGGGAGGCGCGCAAGCGCGCTGCAAGGTTTCAGTTCTACATGGTCCCCGTTCGTGTTGCGTCCCCGCTAACCGGCGTAGGCGGGGGATAGCTTGCGAAGGTGAGCTACGACCGAGGGGACAGCTTCCAGCAAGGCGTCGACGTCCTCGTCCATCGTCTTCTTGCCGAGCGAGAATCGGATGCTGGACTTGGCCTGCCCGGTCGACAGTCCGATGGCCGTGAGGACGTGGGACGGTTTCACGGCGCCGCTGGAACACGCCGCGCCGCTCGAGACCGCCACGCCCTTGAGGTCGAGCGCGATGACCATCGCTTCACCTTCGATGTGATCGAAGCGAATGTTAGTCGTGTTCGGCGTTCGCTCCACCCCATCGCCGTTGACGACGGCGCTTTCGACGCGGGCCAGAACACTCTCCTGCAGGCGGTCACGCAGCGCGGACAGGCGACGGCCTTCCGAATCCAGATCGCGATGGGCCAGGGCCGCGGCTTCGCCGAGTCCGACGATTCCCGGCACGTTCTCGGTTCCCGGACGGCGTCCGCGCTCGTGGCTGCCTCCGAACAGGACCGGTTCGAGGACCGTGCCTTTCCGGACGTACAGTGCTCCGACACCCTGCGGGCCGTAGATCTTGTGTCCGCTCAGAGCGAACAAGTCAACACCGAGTTGCTGCACGTCGGTCGCGATCTTGCCGGCGCTCTGGACACCGTCGGTGTGAAACGGAATCCCGGAGTCGCGGGCCAGCCGCGCGATCCCGGTAACGGGTTGAACCGTGCCCAGCTCGTTGTTGGCGTGCATGATGGTGATCAGCACGGTTTCAGGGCGAAGCGCCTTGCGTACGTCCTCGACGGAAACGACTCCGTTCGAACCGCCGGAGAGCCAGGTGACAGAGACGCCCCGGCTTTCAAGGCGGCGGCAGGTGTTGAAGACGGCCGGATGCTCGATGGTACTGGTGATGACGTGCTTGGACGGCTTGCCGGACCCGTATACGGCGCCGAGAATCGCCAGATTGTCCGCTTCCGTGCCGCCGCTCGTGAAGACGATCTCGGCGGGCTTGGCGTTCAGCAGCGCCGCTACCTGCCGCCGGGCGCGCTCGACGCCCGAGCGGGCCCGCTGCCCGAAAGTATGAATGCTCGACGCGTTGCCATAGCTCTGATCGAGGTAGGGCAGCATGGCCCGCAGCACCTCGGGGGCCACCGGCGTCGTCGCGTTGTAGTCGAAGTAGTGGCGTTTCACGGAGTTACGGTGCGAATATTGATTATATCGTGGGTTCTGAAATCGTCACTCTGACCACGGACTTCGGCCATGAAGACCACTACGTGGGCGTGATGAAGGGCGTGATCGCAGGCATCCACCCACCCGCCCGCATCATCGATCTGACGCACGACGTGGGTCCGTACGGTCTGCTGAAAGCAGCGTTCGTGATCGCGCAGGCGCATCCCTATTTCCCTGCGGAGACCGTTCACGTCGTCGTCGTGGACCCAGGCGTGGGAACGAGCCGGCGGCCGATCCTCGTCGAAGCCGCCGGGCAGCATTTCGTTGCGCCGGATAACGGCGTACTGTCGCAAGTCTACGAACAGACGGAGCACCTGGTGCGGGAAATCGATGCAGAACGGTGGGCCTTGAAACCCACGAGCAACACGTTCCACGGACGGGACCTTTTTGCGCCGGTCGCGGCGTGGCTGGCAAAGGGGACGCCGCCCGCTGCCTTCGGATCGCCGGTTGACGAGTACGTTCAACTCGATCCCACAACTCCCGCCTTGGCGCAGCCGGGCCGTTGGCGCGGGAAGGTCCTGAACATCGACCGCTTCGGGAACATCGTCACGAGCTTTCCGGCGGAACTGCTTGCGGAATCCCCCTCGGATTTCCGCCTCGCGGCGGGCGGGATCGAGGTCTCGAAGACCGCGAGAGCGTATGCCCAAGCCCCGCCCGGCGCCGCGTTCGTGATCACCGGAAGCAGTGGCTATCTGGAGGTCTCGATCAACCGGGAATCGGCCGCTGAGAGGGGCGGCGTGGCGATCGGAGATTCCGTGGAACTGTTGTTTCCCAAGGACGGGCGCGCTCACCCGCCGCGTTGATCGCAGCTCGGAAATCAGCCGGATGATCTATTCACCGCCGCGGCCCTTGCGGTACTCGTCGCGAAGCTTCTTCGCGTAGCTCTTGAATCCCTGTTTGGCGTTCTCGATTTCGGGCTGGGCCTGTTGCCAGGCCTTTTTGGCCCGCGGCTTGATGTTCTCCTCCAACACCTGTGAAGCCTTGGCGCGGGCCTCCGGATTGGCCGCCAGTTCCTGAGCGGCGCGAACTACCAATCGGCGCAGGAATCTCATCGGGTCGAAGCTCAGTATATCCGAAGCCGGCTTTTTTCCTTCGCCGGCCAGGATTCACATTCGAGTCAAGTTGACGCGGCGATCCGTTGACCTGCTTGTCGGTCTGAGGACTTCCTCGCTAGTCCTCGACGGCCGCCGCCACGGCATTGGAGACGCGCCGCAGCAAGCGGCCGTTCTCGACCATGCGGTTCGTCAGGATCACGCAGAGCAGGTCCCGCTCCGGGTCGGCCCACGCAACGGTGCCGGTCGCGCCGGTGTGCCCGAAAGTCTTCGCTGAAACCAGCTCGCCGAAGAAGTTCCAGACGAGCGAATCCCGAAGCGCCCATCCGAGCCCCCAGGGGGCTTCCAGAGAACCGTTCTGGTCGCTCGTCATGGCATCGACAGCGGCACGGCTGAAAACGCGCTCGCCGCCGTACTCGCCACCGTTCAGCATGGTCTGGAGCAGGGTCGCCAAGTCGAGCGCGCTGCTGTGCATACCGCCCCAGGGATGGCCCATATCCCGCCAATAAGGGCTGTTGGGGCCGAAACGCTCCAGATCGGCCTGATTCGAGTTGGGCGACGTCTCGACCCACACGGTTTCCTCGAGCTTCCAGTCCCCCATTCCCAGAGCGCTGTGACGCATGCCGAGCGGCTGGAACATCTCTTTCTTTTCGAAGTCCCTGAGCCGCTGGCCGGAGACGCGTTCGACGATCTCCGCCGCCAGCAGGATGCCCTTGCTCTGGTACCGGAAGCTCGAGCCGGGAGAGTAGAGCAGCGGCGTCTTCGCCGCGCCCTGCACGAAGCCGCTCAGCGGCGAATGCGCCCGCCGCAGCTCGCGATTCCGCGGCAGCATGTCGGGCAAGCCGGACGTGTGCGAGAGCAAGTTGCGCACCGTAACCCTGGCGCGTTCACCGCCCTGAAACTCGGGGAGGTAGTGGGAAACCGGGTCGTCGAGCGACACCAGCCCGCGGTCCACCAGGATCATCAATGCGCAGCCCGTCACCGGCTTCGTGATCGACGCCAACAGGAAGATCGAGTCCGGCTTCACAGGAGGGGCGTCCGCATCGTGGCTGAGCTTGCCGAAGCCGCGGGCGAGCACGATCCGATTCCGCCGAGCCACGACGATCGATGCGGCCGTGAAGGGACCTGAATCAAGCTGCTCCGCCAGGATCGACGCGGCCGCCTCGAGTTGTCGCTGCGACATGCCCACCGAAGACGGCGGTCCTTCCTGGAGTTGCGCGCGCAGGGGAATCGTCATGATGCAGAAAACCGAAGTCAGGACCAGACAGAACGCGAGTCCGCGTGGAGAGGCGGTCAGCATGCGCCTACTTTATCTCATCGCGCGCCGCGGTTCAGCGGGCGTAGTAGCCGGGCCGCGCGCGAATCGTCACGCCGGAGCGCCCGACCTTGACCTCCACGCCGCGCCACTCGCCGTCGAAATTCTGATTGCTCGGGTAGTAGGCAACACTGTAGACGCCGCGCAACTCCGATTCGATCAACGGGAGCACGGGATCGAGGTCCTGAATGGAAATCGCGGGGAAAATCCGGCCGTGAGAGGCAGCCGCCAACGTCTCCAGGCGTTTGCGCGCCTTCTGAGACCAACCGCGCCCGAAGCGCTCGCCCGAACGGAGAAAGACGGGATAGATGAGCGCGTGCATCTCACCGGCCGCTTTGGCAAGCCGTTTGAACCGGATCGTCGATGGCGTGTCCGTCCTCTGGTTGCTCACCTGGTTGTCGATGCCGTCACTGATCACGATCAAGGCATTGCGCTGGCCGGGGTGCTCGTGCAGCTCCTCGGCATAGGCCAACGCGATGGCGTCGTAAACGGGCGATCCGCCCGCGACGTCCGGGAGCTTGTCGACGGTTTCGAGCAGCGCTTCGCGATCGTCGCTCAGCGGGGAAACCACGTGGAAGATATCGCCGGCGAGGGCGTACAGGGCTACCCGGTCGAGAGGGCGAGCCAGCGAGACGAATCGCCGGGCGGCTTCCCTCATCGCGAGGCGGTCCGGCTTGGTGCTGCCGCTGAGATCAAGAAGGATCGCCAGATTGAACGGCACATCGTCCGATCCCGCGAAACTTACCTCCTGCTCGCGGCCTTCCTCGATGATGGTGAAGTCCCCCGGATCCAACTCGGTCACCGGCCGGCCCGCCGCGTCGGTAGCCGTGACGACGAGATTGACCATCCTTACGTCAGACCGGAATACGGGATTACCGGCGGCGGGATGAGGCTTCGTGGGTGCGGGGGCTGGCTGTGGGTCAGTCCTCGGCGCCGGTTTCGGTTTCCCCGGCTTCTCTTGATCGAGCGCCTTCGCCAACGCTTCGACCGACTGCCAGGGGAGTTTGACAGGCGAGGCCTGCGGTATGGGCTCATTGGTCAGCCGCAGCTCACCGGGCTCTTGCGCCCGCACGCGAATGAGTCCGTACGTAACCCGACCGCCGGTGAGGCGGTCCCGGAGCCGCCAGATCGTCCTCTCGGGAGTCACCTGGATGTCGTTCTGGGTGAAATTCGCCTGCTGGGGAAGATGCACCGCCGCGGGCTTCCGCTCCGAATCCATCCGGATGCGCGTCGCCCGCCAAGGCGCCGCCAAACGGATATCGCCGGTTTCCGTGACGAGGCGCGCCCCACGAATCATCCCTTTGATTTCTATCGCCCCATCCGTCGTCACGATATCGACGGAGAAACCGATCGGGATGAAGATGTCGAGGTCGATCGGCTCGGAATCGTGCGGCGCGCACTTGACGACCACGCGTTCCTCGGTGCGCTTGATCTCGACGTCGTCGCGCGTGATTTCGCGCGTCGTCCCGGTCGCTCGGACCCGGAAGCGCGGGTCCGACCCTACAGCGACGCGAACGCCGCCAAATGGATTATCGACATCAACCGTGATGGCCGGCAGCCGAGAAGCCGCCGGTGGCAGCAGCAACACCCACAACACGCATCTCGTCCATGGACTGCGCGCCGCGATCATCAGAAGCCGCCCGGCTCGAGCAAACCGCTCTGTACCCCCGGCCCCCATCATAGCCTGCGTGTCTCACCACCCGACGGCCGAAGCACGCCATACGACCGCCATGACTTCGTTGCGCTTGCTTGCCGTGCTCAACGTACTGTTCAAGTACGCCTGCGCGCGCCAAGCGGCTCGCGCCTTTTTCCTCCGCCCGGCTTGCGCCTAGTCCTGACGGCCCTCTCACGCACTTCGCCTCGCCGCGTGGTGAGAAATGCAGGCTTGCCGTCTGCTGCAGGCGAACAGGACGGACCTCCGCATCGCGGCTATGATGATGGCCATGCCGGAAAGGCCCAGGGCCGTAGTGTTGCTCAGCGGCGGCATGGATAGTTGCGTCACCGCGGCGATCGCGTCTCGAGATTTTCGGCCAGCCGTGTTGCACTCATCGTACGGCCAGCGGACGGAAGCACGCGAGCTGCGGGCCTTCGAGCAGATCGCGGACTATCTCGGGGTAGAAGAACGATTGCACATCGATCAGCGCTATATGACGGCGATCGGCGGCTCGGCGCTGACCGACCAGGAGATCGAAGTGCCGGAAGCCGACCTCGCCGCGGCTCGACAAGGCGAGATTCCTGTAACCTATGTACCCTTCCGGAACGCCCATTTCCTGACGGCGGCCGTATCGTGGGCAGAAGTGCTGGGCGCGGACCGGATATTCGTCGGGGCCGTCGAGCAGGACAGCTCCGGATATCCCGACTGCCGTCCCGGCTACTACCGGGCCTTCGCGGCAGCCGTCGAGGCGGGAACCCGGCCGGAAACGCGCATTGCGATCGAGACTCCGTTGATACACTGCTCGAAGACAGAGATCGTGCGGCGCGGCATGGCGCTCGGAGCACCGCTTCATCTGACGTGGTCGTGCTACCGGTCCGAGAGTGAAGCTTGCGGCACGTGCGACAGTTGCGTTCTCCGGCTGCGTGCGTTCGAACGAGCCGGAGTCGAGGATCCTGCGGCCTATGCCATTACCGTTCGTGAATGACCGCTTTTCTGTGGCCAGGACCGAGAGGAATATTGTATTCTGAGCAGGGGGCTTCCGGGCCTCCGGGAAAGGAGTATGAGTATGTTTGCCAGAGCCTACCACGTTGCCTTGTTGACGGCCGGATTGTTGTGCTCCGCGGGCTTCGCTTCCGCGCAAACCGGACGTCTCTCCGGCAAGGTCATTGGGGAAGACGGACAGCCTCTGCGGGGAGCTGTCGTCCGTGTCGAGCGCCAGGAAATGCCGGGTAAGGCACAAGTCAAAACCAACAAGCGCGGCGAGTATCTTTTCGGCTTTCTCCAGATGGGGGTCTACAACGTCACCCTGGAGGTGGAGGGCCAGGAGAAGGCCCGTGTGAACAACATCAAGCCGTCGAGCGCGGGTGAACCGACCCAACTGGATTTCGACCTGGCGCAGGAAGCGGCCAGAAGAAAGGCCGCGGCATCGGGACAACTGTCCGAGCAGCAGTTGAGGAACATGTCGCCCGAGCAGCGCAAACGCTACGAGGAGCGGCTCAGCAAGCGCCGCGAACAGATTTCCAGGAACAAGGAACTGAACGACGCCTATAACGCAGGCATGCAAGCACTGGAGTCCAGGAACTTCACAGCGGCTATCGATTCGTTCAAGAAGGCCGCCGAGATCGATCCGAAGCAGGTGGCCGTCTGGGCGCGATTGGCGATAGCGAATTCCGGTCTGGCCGGCACCAAGCGCGGGCCCGAGGGGAAGGCGATCCGCGCCGAGTCGATCGCCGCCTATCGCAAGGCCCTCGAGTTGCAGCCCGACAATGCCGGCTTTCACAACAATCTTGGTCTTGAATTGATCAAGGACGGGCAGATGGATGCGGGCAAGCAGGAGTTGGCGAATGCCGCGCTGCTCTCACCCGACAACGCCGGCCAGTTCCACTACAACCTGGGCGCTACGTTAATGAACCAAGGAGATATGGCAGGCGCGATTGAGGCCTTTCGTGACGCCACTACCGTAACCCCCCCTTATGCCGAAGCGTTCTACCAGATCGGCGTGACTCTCATGGGCCAAGCCAAGGTTGACGATCAGGGCAACACGATCCCGGTGGAGGGTACGATCGAGGCGTTTCAGAGCTACCTGGACACTGCGCCGAACGGGCCGAACGCTCCGACCGCCAAGAGCCTCATCGCTTCGCTGCAAGCCAGCGTCGACATGAGCTTCGAGAATCCCAACGCCAGGAAGCGCAGACGGCGCAAGTAGTAGCACCGTCTTACGTGATGGCGGCTTGCTGAGCTCGGGTTTTGGGGAAGACGCCGGCCTGCGGCCGGCGTCTTCGTGCTTGAGATAACACCGTGCGCAATCTTCTCCTCATCATTCTGACCGTCATTGCCCTGGCGTTGGTGCGCTGGTTGATCACCGATGTCGTCAAGGCGGTCAAGAAGGCCCTTTCGTCCTCCTCCAGTGAGAGTACGGACGGCGGCGGCGAAACCACGGACGGCAAAGAAGCGAAAACGGGCCGCCTGGTCAAGGACCCCGTCTCCGGCACCTATGTCGACGAAAACGTTGCGGTTCGGGAAGAGATCGACGGCGAGATGTTCTTCTTCGAGTCCCGCCGGAATCGCGACGAGTACATCAAACGCGCCCGCGCCGGGCGAACCTAGCCTGCATTTCTCACCACCCGACGGTCGAAGCACGCCATACGACCGCCAGGACTTCGTTGCGCTTGCTTGCCGTGCTCGACGTACGGTTCAAGTACGCCTGCGCGCGCCAAGCGGCTCGCGCCTCGTCCTGACGGCCCTCTCACCCACTTCGCCTCGCCGCGTGGTGAGAAATGCAGGCTAGGGCCATTGCCGGTCCACGTGTCCCTGGCAGACCCCCTGCTAAACTAGGCTGCCTATGATTGAGACGTGCCCCTCCGAACAGTGGCGTCCAGCCCTGGAAAACGCCTTCGACTTCGCCCAGAAACAGGTCCTGGGATTGGTGGAACGCGATCCGGATTTCTACCCGATGTACACCCGGAACGGGAAGTGGCGTCACCAAGGCGAGGCATGGACCCATTGGTGTGACGGCTTTCTGCCCGGCATGATGTGGGTTTTCCACCGCCGCACGGGTGACGCCCAGTGGCGGGAACTCGCCGAGCGCTACACGATCCCTCTCGAACCTCGCAAGACGGACCGCGGCGTCCACGACTTGGGGTTCATCTTCTTGTCGACCTACCACCGCTGGTACCGGCTCACCGGCGACCGGCCGCTGAACGACATCGTGATTCAAGCCGGTCGAACGCTGGCCCTGCGTTTCAAGGAGAAGGGCGAGTATCTCTGCTCGTTCATGGGTCCCGACTCGTTGTTCATCGACATCATGGCCAACGTCGGCATCATCTTCTATGCCGCGCTGCAAACCGGGGACGCGAAGCTTCTGGACGTGGCGATGAAACATTGCCTGACGACGCGGCGCGTTCTGATCCGCGGCGACGGCAGCTCGTCGCACGAGGGCATGTACGATCTCGAAACCGGCGAGTTCCTGCGGCAGTCGACGCAGCAGGGCTACCGAGGCGACTCCTGCTGGTCGCGCGGGCTGGCTTGGGCGATCTACGGGTTCACGTCGTCGTACAACGCCGTTCGCGACCCTCGGTTTCTGCAAACCGCGGAGGCGTGCGCCGACTTCTACATCCGGGAAACGCCGGCGAACGGCGTTCCGTTGTTCGACTACGATCTGCCCGCCGACGGCCCGCGCCATCTGGATACGTCGGCGGCGGCCATCGTCGCGGCGGGCCTGCTGCGTCTGGCGAAGCTCAGCGCCGACCCCGCCAAGGGAACACTCTATGACCAGACGGCGCGGCGCATTCTGACGACGCTTTCCGAGGAGCCTTTCCTGGCCCGCGGAAAGCCGGGATGGGAAGGCATTCTCACCGAGGGTGTCTACCACCTTCACAAGGGCCTTGGCGTCAACGAGTCGGTGATGTGGGGTGAGTACTTCTACGTGGAGGCGCTTGATCGGGCACTGCGTGGGGTGTGAGAAGCCCTGCCGGCTCTTGGCGAAACCACGATCGACTTTCACCTCATCGGGAACGCCTTTTGCTCGCTGCCGCGAGAAAGCAGAAGCCCGGAATCCTCCTCAGCGCTGGTAGACGACCTTGCCGAGGGTTCCGTGTTCGACACAGCCACCCGGGTGTCGCGGGACGGTTGCTCGGGCATCGCAGGGCGCCCACGACGAACCGCTATGCCCATCTCGATGACGCGACCCTGAGCCAAGCCGCGGAGCGCGTGGTATCGGCGATTCATCGTAAACTATGCCACAAGTGGTCTAGCCGGCCTCGATGTAGTGAAAAGCAAAGCAACGCGTGAGCAAGTACCGTTCTCGAAGACTTCGACCCTTCCAAATGTGGATTGCCCGTGAACGACAAGACCCTGCAGGCGAGATCCTCTGAGAGTGCTCAGATTGCGCTTTTCGGGCGGTCTGTACAGCCCTGCCCGCAAACGGAGAACGAATCGCGGAAGACTCATGATCGAGTTGACAGCCTGAACAGAACGCCATTCGAGGCCATTAGCCGCTCAATGGTGATTTGCGGCGACGCCACGCAAGCTCTGAAGCTACTTCCTGACAGTTCCGTTCAAACGGTTGTCACGTCACCGCCCTATTGGTCACTGCGTGATTACGGGGTTGAGGAACAGATTGGACGGGACGACAGCCTGAAGGGCTACGTCGAGAGCGTCGTTTGCACCTTCGAGCAGATTAGACGTGTCTTGCGCGACGATGGCACCGTTTGGTTGAACGTCGGCGATTCCTACACATCCGGCAACCGGAGATATCGCGCGCCAGATCGGAAAAACCGCGCACGCGCCATGGCGGTGCGACCGCCGACGCCAGAAGGACTCAAGCCGAAGGACTTGATCGGAGTTCCCTGGAGACTGGCGTTCGCTCTGCAAGATGCCGGTTGGTGGGTCCGCAGTGAAGTCATATGGCACAAGCCCAACGCTCATCCGGAGTCCGTTCGAGACCGCCCGACCAAAGCTCACGAGACGGTATTCCTCTTGTCAAAAAACAAGGAATATTACTATGACCATGAGATCGTCAAAGGGCCGCGTGACCGTCGCCTGCGAACGGTTTGGGAGATACCCACCGAGCCGTTAAAGCGCGTGAATGAGAAAGCGGACGATCATCCCGCGATGATGCCTCTGTCGCTTGCTCGATGCTGTGTAGCCATCACAAGCCGCGATGACAGCATCGTACTCGACCCGTATGCCGGTTCGGGCACAACGCTTCTGGCGGCTCGTGAACTCGGGCGGCGGTGGGTTGGCATAGAAATCAAGCCCGCTTTTGTGGACTTGATCGAGCGGCGGCTGCGCATGTCATGAGGCTCGATGAACTCAAGGCGACTCTCGATTCGTTCTCTCCGGTCAAGATCGAGTTCGTTGCAAGGGTTATGGAGTCCTTGGCGAATCCGCCGAACACCAACATTCGGTCTAGAGGAACGTGGCTGACGAGCGAGCCTGACTGGATCGAATATTTCGGACTTGCTTTGTCGGTTCACCATGGAGCCACTACTGAGCCGTTGGGGCTCTCGTCGTTCGAGACGGTGTTGCCGCGCAGAGTGTTCGCATCAGCGGACAGCGCTATCCACGCTTGCGTCGGCAATTTTGAGCGGCAAACTGTGGGGCGTGATGCGTGATGTTTCCCTATAGCAGCGTGGACTCCATCATAGGTTCCGGGAAGACACGATGCTGATCAACGAAGAGAATATACGAAGCCGTTTTGCCGAAAATCTCGCGTGGGCAACCGGAATCGATCTCGCGACAGCTTGGGCGAGGAGCAACACAGGTCTCCGTGCGTTGCAGGACCGAACTGCGCCCCTCGAAGTTCGCGCGATCGTCGGTCTTTGGGGCAACCTCACCGACCCGTTCGCGCTGAGGATTCTAGCCGATATGGGCGAACTGCGCGTGGCTGACGAAAGCCGGCGGTTTCATCCGAAAGTCTACGTATTCCGAGGTGAGGGCAGATCCGTCGCTTGGGTCGGGAGCGCGAATTTCACGTCCGGCGGCTTCGGGGAGAACGAAGAGGCTCTGTTTGAGACTTCGGACACGGAAGCTGTGGAGAGTTGGTTTGATCGGCTTTGGGAGCAGTGCGGGCCACTTGACGAAAACGCCATCAAGAACTATGCCGAGTCAAGGAAAGAGAACCCTCCCCGGCCACCGCCACGGCCCGCAGTGACGATCAATTCGACACCCAAGCAGTTGCTGAAAGAAGTTGATGACTGGAGAAGCTACGTCGCAGCCTTGGATCAATGCGACCGGTGGTGGTGGAGCAAGAGTAACAAAGAATGGTCGGTTCTGGAGGAGACAGATAGCTGGAGCGAAACCATTCAGGGTTTGAATGATGTCGTTAAACAGGAAAACTGGCGTACGCTTGATGATTACGACAAGAGACGCCTGCTCGGTTTGACCGGAGAGGAGGGGGGCTGGGCATTGCTCGGCGCCATGCGGCGATCTGCTCTGAACACCGTATTTGGCGCTAACTGCGAAAAAATCCAAAACGCCGTTCAACGTGTTGCCACCGCCAAAGACGAGGGTTTTCTAAACGTCGCGATCACAGCCTATGAGGAACTTGTGGGGCTCGACGGCGTCGGGCCGGGAATCGCAACCCGGCTGTTGGCGCTTGCAAGGCCGGACCGCTTCGTATCGTTGAATAACGCATCGAATGCGGGGCTGGCGGACTACTTCGAACTTGCAAAAAGCACATTGGAGACACCTAAAAACTACGGACGCCTTCTGGAGAAAATTTACGACCAAACCTGGTTTCGTGAACCGGCACCGAAGGAAGCGCGCGAAGAAACGATCTGTTGGATGCGGGCCGCCTTGTTGGACTGCTTCGTTTACGATCCGAAGTCACCCAGTCGATGATGGTTTCTTGGATTGGATCCATTGGTGCTATGACATCTTCTGACGCGGGCACCAACCAAGCCGTCGGCAACTTCAAATCCAATCGAATCTTCCTGAGTCAGGACGCTTCGTCAGTCGCCCATCCTTCGCCGTCACCCTGGACGACAGCCCGGTTCGGCGCTGGCTACAACTGGATCATCACAGTTTCCAGCACATTCTTCGTCATCTTAGACCAAACGAACCCATAACCGGTGGCACCGATCCGTTCCTAAACGAACAATTTGATTCGTTAACTCCAGGAAGGGAACAGAAGCCCTGAATCCTCCTCAGCGCTGGTAGACGACTTTGCCGCCGACGATGGTGGTGAGTGCCTCGATGTCCCGGATCTCCTGCACGGGACAGGTCAGGTAGTCCTTCGAGATCACGACCATGTCGGCGAGCTTGCCGGGTTCGATGGAGCCCTTCACCTCTTCATCGAAGGAGTGGTAGGCGGCGTTCCAGGTCCACATCTTCAGCGCCTGCTCGCGCGTCAGGCGCTGCTCGGGGTTGAAGACCTCGCCCGTGACGGTTTCCCGGGTGATCGTCATCCACATGCCGAAGAAGGGGTGATAGGGGTTGATGGCGGTGCGGGAATCGAACTTGATCATGTGGTCGGCGCCGCCCGCCACGACAAGCCCGGCGTTGAACAGGGATTGCAGCGGCTGGAACGTCTTCATTCTTTCCGGTCCGAGAACTTCGGCGAGAACGGGGCCGTCGAAGTGATACCAGGCCGGCTGCACGTCAACCAGAACGTTCAGCTCCCTGGCCTTGCGGATCGACTGCTCGTTGTGAAAGTTGGAGTGAATGAGAGTGAAGCGGCGGTCCCAAATCGACTCTTCGCGATCCACCGCCTCGAAGGCTTCCAGGAGAAGGTCGGTTGATGCGCCGCCGGTCGTGTGCGCGGACATCTGCCAACCGAGTCCGGCCCCGAACTTGACCCACGCGAAGAGCTTCTCGCGGGGCAGACGCAGGACACCACGGAAATCGGGATCGCTGTAACCGTAGACTTTCGTGTTCGTCCCGTAGGGCGTTCGCAGGTAGGCCGTACCGATGAGGATGCCGCCGTCGAGCACGACCTTGAGTCCGCCGATCCGCAGGAAGTCGTCGCCGAAGCCCGTCAAGGGGGCCAGCAACCGGGTTTGGTCGCGCAGGGTTTCGATCGGCTCCTCGCCGGTCAAGCGCAGGGTCATGTTGGTCCGCACCTGCAGCTCGCCCGACTCCCAAAGCCGCTGGTAGGTGCGCACCTGTTCCGGCCGCATCGCCCGGTCGATCACGCTCGTCAGGCCGGCGGCGCTGTAGGCTTTTTGCATCTTGCGCAGCGCCCGGAGGCGG
Source organism: Bryobacterales bacterium (assembly GCA_965204095.1). Classification (GTDB taxonomy): domain Bacteria; phylum Acidobacteriota; class Terriglobia; order Bryobacterales; family UBA6623; genus JAPPLB01. The sequence goes on from OZ241991.1 coordinate 2,167,339, forward strand.
TCTTCGGCGCTGAACGCCCGCTGTTCGATCAAGCCGTCGAGGAGCTGCCTCGCACCGAGAATCAGGCCGGTGGGCTCGCCGTCGTCATTGCGAATGATCTTGCCGTTGGCCGGGTCGGGGGTGTCGGCTGTTATGCCTACGGCTTCGAGGGCGGCCGAATTCAACGACGAGGCGTAGTTGTTGTCGAGCATGACCTTGTGGGCGCCGCTGAACCGGTCGAGTTCCCAACGAGTGGGATAGCGGCGCTCCGCCAGCCGAGTCGAATAGACCTTCGGCACGAAAATGAGCCTGTCGGCCGGAGTCGAGCGCACTGCCCTTTCGACATAGGCGCGGATGTCGGCGAAATCCTTCATGATCGGGATTTCACCGTCACGCTCCGCCAGCCCCGCGTTGATCGCATGAACATGCGCGTCGATCAGGCCCGGCACAACCGTCTTGCCGTCAAGGTTGATCTGCTTCGTGTCCGGACCCACCGTGCGGCCTACCTGCTGGGTCGTGCCGACCGCCAGGAATCTCCCATCGGCGATCGTGACCGCCTCCACGATCGGCCGCTCCTCCCACATGGTGATGATCTTGCCGTTGTAGTACATCGTCTCGGCCCGGACCGTGGGGATCACCCGGCGCCGCGGCTCGCCGGTCAAAGCGACGGGCAGGAGGAGGGCCGCCAAGAGGGCCGCAACAGCGCCTGAAGGTCTAGCCTGCATGTCTCACCACCCGACGGCCGAAGCACGCGATACGACCGTCATGACTTCGTTGTGCTTGCTCGCCGTGCTCGACGTACGGTTCAAGTACGCCTGCGCGCGCCAAGCAGCGCACGCCTCGTCCTGACAGCCCTCTCACGTACTTCTCCTCGCCATGTGGTGAGACATGCAGGCTAGCAATCATCAACATCCTCGATGCCGCGGCACAGCCGCGGGGCATACGGATGCCAGCATAACAACACAGACCCGCCGGGAATGGAAGCGCTGCGGCGACTGATGCGGGCACTGGCCGACTCCGGCTGACCCGAATCCGGCGGGCTTTACACCTTCGTCCGAGGGCTGGATGGGGAAGGTGAGCGGGAAAGCCGGGGACCGAACCTCGGAGAGGTCCTACTCGATCACGGCGAGAATCTCGTCCTCGCGCATGACCAGGAGTTCTTCGCCATCCACGGTCACTTCGGAACCGGAATACTTGCCGAAGAACACTTTGTCGCCGACCTTGACGTCCATGGGGGAGACCTTGCCGTTGTCAAGCCGCTTGCCGGGGCCCGCCCCCACGACCTCGCCGCGCTGCGGCTTCTCTTTGGCGGAATCGGGAATGATGATGCCGCCTTTTACCTGCTCCTGTTCTTCGGTGCGACGGATCACGACACGGTCGCCCAACGGTTTCAAAGTCACGGCTTCTCTCCTTGTTGATGGATCAACCGCAGGCTTGCGCCCTGCTCGGGAACTCGACTTCGCAGGCTAACCTGCCTTTCTCACCACCCGACGGTCGAAGCAAGCAATAAGACCGCCATGACTTCGTTGCGCTTGCTTGCCGTGCTCGATGTACTTTCAAGTACACCTGTGCGCGCCAAGCGGCTCGCGCCTCGTCCTGACGGCCCTCTCACCTACTTCGCCTCGCCACGTGGTGAGAAAGGCAGGCTAACAACGAACCACGACGAGTGTCAACAGCGCAGGAGCCCGTTGTCAAGGCGCAATAGGAATGTACCCTTGTTCTTCCGGAGAGAACCGTCGTCGCCGACGCCGGCCCATTCAGCGGATCATGGGTCTGCTTGCCGGCGCAGGTTCACGATCTGCTACGGGCTGATTGCCATCGCGCCTCAGCAATAAGCCGTGCATACCACGCGCTTGCCCCGTGCGTGCTGCTCGTAAGCCTGGACGGGAGGGTTCACGAACTCGACCCGGGCAAACCCCGCTTGCTCGAGCATGAACGCGAGCGCCTTCGGGGAAGGGCACGTGACCAGGGGCGAATGGCCGGTTTCGGTGTTGTCGGCGTTGAACTCGCCGGTTTCGTCGATCAAGGCGAGCACGCCCCGATACGGGCGGGTCCACTCTCGAGCGCCCCACTCGGCCTCCCCTTCGATTTCGTCGATCACCTGCGTCTCGACGATGCATAGCTCCGAGGTCACGGCGCGCAAATTCCGCAGCGCCAGCATGGGGTTCTCCAGGTGATAGAGCACGCCAAGAAGGAGAGTCAGATCAAACGTACCCAGCGATAAGGTGTCGAGCGTCTCGACGTTGCCCTGCCGGAATTCGATTCCGGCATGCCCGAGCTGTTCCGCAGCGAAGCGCGCCTTTGTCAGGTTCACCTCGCGAACGTCCAGACCCGTGATGCGTCCCATGCCGAGCCGCGCCATCGCGAAGCTGTAGAGGCCTTCGTGGCAGCCGACATCGAGGCACCGGACCTCAGCGAGGCGCTCCGAGAAGTGGGCCGCTACGAGGCCTTCCACCATGCGCCGCCTAGTTTCGAAGATCTCGACGACCTGGGGCGGGACGATCGATTCCGTTCGGATGCCGCCGAAGTCGAACGGGTAGAACCACGGCCCGAGCACCTCGACTTCACGCTGGAGTTCTTGTGATGTCATGTGGCCTGACGGCAGGCGCGCCGCCGCAACCAGCCGCCTCCCCAGTAGCTAACCGCTTCAGGCAGATCGTCCAGGCCCGCCGGCGGGGAATGAGTGACGCGCTCGAACTCCGGATGGTCCGCGAGGAAGGCGTCAACGGCGGCCGCCGGGCTGTCCTCGATCCAGGACGGCTCGCCGCCGGGCACATCGGCGAGGTCGCGCATGATCGTATCCGCAGCGATCAGGTAGGAACCCTCCGTGACCATGGGCGCAAAGGCCTCCAGCTCCCGGCGAACGTGCTCCCGGCTGTGGTCGGAATCGAGAAGGACGAGGGTCGTTTCATCCGGCTTGCGCAGAGCCTCGATCTGCCGAAGAACTTCCGGAGAAGCCGAATCGCCCTGGATCAGCGTGATCAGCGATCCGACATCGTGCAGGGCCAACGTTTCGCGGAGACGTGCCGGCATGTCGATGTCCACTCCCACGACGCGCCCCTGGCCCAGGGCCTTGCAGAGGCTCGCGTGGAAGAGCAGCGAGCCGCCCTGAAAAACCCCGGTCTCGATCACCAGGCTCGGACGCACTTCCCAAAAGACCTCCTGCAAGCGAACCAGATCGTCGGGCAACTGCAGGACAGGCAGCCCCATCCAGGTAAAACCGTGATAGTAGCGCAGGCTCCAACCCGCACGCACCCACTGGCGCGAAATATGAGCGAACGCTTCCCGGCCGTACAGTTCATGCGAGACGCATTCCTTGCCTGCCTCTTCGACGGCGAGAGTTCCAGCGTCCGTGTCGATAACAAGTTTCATGGAACTGGCGTTTGAAAGCCGCTCTTTCCGAACGGTCTTCCGCGAATCGAGACCATCGATCAGCCGCTTCAACGACTCCGGTTCGACCCGCTGCGGGCCCGGATGAACCGATCGGCGGTGCTCCCGAAACGCAGCAGGACAAGCTTCTCGTGAATGACCTTTCCCCAATAGTACTCCGGCGAGGCTCCCGGCAGTTGTTCGTACGGAGGCGCGATAACCTTCCTGACCTCGGATTGCAGCAATAGCTCCAGCGCTTGACCGTCCGGGATCGAGCCTTTTGTCGATCGCCATTGTAGAACCTCTCGATGAAGATCATGCACCGCAAGCCGGGCCGCCGGTCAACGTGTCGCCTGTCCAAAGATTCACAGAACCAATCATCCTTGTCCGCGGGTAGTCCGGCTTGCTCCCGTTCGCTTCTTCGTCGCTAAGACGCAAATTAGGGTTTCCCGATCGACAGACCGTCGTCTAATTGGCCGCCAATGCGAAGCCACCTCATAGAGCGGGTCTGGCTTGGGCTCATTGATTGGCTGAGCGGATGCCTGGATGCACCTTTCTTATCGTCGGGAGTATCTTTGGCACACCAGAGCGGCAAAATAACGTCATCGCAACGGGCAGGGTCGAGGACCCCGCTTCGTATCTGCACGCCGCGGACATCTCTTTGTGTCCAATCGAGTTCGGAGGTGGCACCAAAATTAAGATGATCGAATCGCTGGCTGTCGGCCTTCCAACGGTCGTTTTTGAGGAAACGCGCTTTGGTACTAACGCTCGACACGGCGAGCACGTGTGGGTAGTCGAAAAAGACGAGGAGCATATCTACTCCGGCTTGTCCCTATTGTTGCAGGATAAAGCTCTCTATCTTATTGACTCCCGCATAATATAAGGTAACCTTAAAGGGCTTTATCACGTCTTACTAGACATGGGGAATCCGAGAGGAGTACGACGAGACTTCGAAGCTTTGGAGAAGCGGCGGCGAGAGGCCGTGCGGCTGGTAGTGGAGCAAGGCTGGAGTCAATCGGCAGCGGCGCGGCAGGTGAAAGCGGCGCAACAGAGTGTGAGCCGCTGGGTGGGTGAGTATCGCCGTCGGGGCAGCGCTGGTTTGCGGCGCGCCGGGCGCGCCGGGCGCAAGCCGCTGCTGAACGCCGCGCAACGGGAACGCTTGACGGCGTTGCTGCTCGAAGGTCCCGAGGCGCACGGCTTCCCGACGCCGCTGTGGACTTGCCCGCGGGTGGTTCGCCTGATCCGGGACGAGTTCGGGGTTGACTACCACGAAGGCCACGTCTGGAAGGTCCTGCGGGGGCTGGGCTGGAGCCCGCAACGCCCGGTCGGCCAGGCGCGCGAGCGCAACGAAGAAGCGATCCGCACCTGGAAGCGCAAGACCTGGCCCGGCCTAAAAAAAAAGCCCACGCCGAAGGCCGCACCATAGTCTTCATCGACGAAAGCGGATTGAGTCAGAAGCCGCACCGTTGCCGCAGTTGGGCGCCACGCGGGAAGACGCCCATCCTACAGTTCAACTTCAACTGGCAGAGGCTTTCCGTCTCAGCGGGCCTGACGCTGCGCAACTTCTACTTCCGGCTCTATCCCGGCGCGATCCGACAAGCCGAGGTGATCGACTTTCTCAAAGCGCTCGTGCGTCACATCGAGCAACCGTTGCTGATCGTCTGGGATCGATTGCCAGCCCACCGCAGCCGCTTGGTGCGGGAGTTCATCGAACTCTCCGAAGGGCACATCGTGACGGAGTACTTGCCGGCTTATGCCCCGGAACTGAATCCGGTGGAATACATCTGGTCGTACTGGAAGCAGCACGAACTGCCGAATGTTTGTCCCAAAGACTACGGGCAGCTGAGCCGGCGCGCCCGCCGAGCGCTGCGCCGCATGCAACGCAAACCGCGCTTGGTCACGGCCTTCTGGAAGCAGTCTTCTCTTTGCTTTGATTAACTCTGTATTATGCGGGACTCAATAAGCTCTCAAGAGAGGGAAGACGATACGTCATGAGGAATCATGAATGGCGCGATTCATCGGCCCGACTCGAAGAGTCGTTGATGGACCTGGTTTCCACTGCATCAGTTGGGCCGCGTCGCCGACAAGCGTTAAGACGTGACTAGTATGCAAGCTACTGGTGAGCCGTAGATGAGACGCAATTCATGTGCTTCGTTCCTATGATTCCACAACCAAGTCTACTCCGTAATCTGGCCAGTGATTTGAGCTTCGGTCTCCGTCGGTATAGACGAAGGCCGGGGATGCTCCTTTTAATACTCATCACGATCGCCGCCGCTGTAGGCGGGACTACAGTGGTATTCGTTGCAGTCAACGAGATTCTCTATAGACCCCTTCCGTTTCCTGATCCCGACCAACTGATAATGATCCGAAGAGGTGGGCGTTTGCTTGAAGGTTCCGCAGGGGATCGACGGCTGACCAACATCAGGACTGTCAAGGCGTTCCAGGACGTAGCCATGTACCGCGACGGTGACGTCAACGTCGAGATCGCAGGACAAGCCTATCGAGTTCGCGCGGCGGAGATTTCTTCCTCATTCGTAGACACGCTACGGATCCGCTTCGTTGCCGGCCCCGGCATCATAGAAGGATCGACGTACCAAGTGGGTTTCGTCAGCCATCGCTTCTGGCGCCAGACCCTGGGAGCGGAACCGCATGTCGATAAACTCTCGCTCAGCGTCAATGGACGTCCAATACAGATCCGTGGGGTTGTAGCACCCGCGCATACCCTGCCCGCCGGTGTTGACATCTGGATTCCACTGGGCGCCGCAGGGGCTGCCTTTTTGCGAGGTGCCGTCTTCTACCATATTCTTGTCCGACTTGACCCAAATTACAATCTCGGGCAGGCTCAAGCTATGCTTGAGGTTTTGTCCGACCGGATAAGCCGGGCGCGGCTTGGTAGGCGCACCTCCTCTCCCAGACAACCTGTCGCGATTCCCCTCAAGGAGTACCTGTCCGCCTCCTCAAGGACTCGAATACTTGCTCTATTCATGGCGTCCTGCGTGCTGTTTCTGATCGCGATGGTCAATACTGCGAATCTGTTCTTGATTGACAGCAGTGAACGACTCGGCGAATTTTCGATGCGGGTTGCTCTTGGAGCAACGTTTCCCAACGTCGTAAGGCAGTTGCTTTGCGAGGCGCTTCTCCTTACCCTATTAGGTGGCGGCGCGGGTCTTGGGGTTGCAGTATTGCTCCTTGACGTTACGAAATCGATCATTCCCATCGGGCCCTTCTTTCAATCTCTAGTTGAGTTCGACACCACCACAGTGGCATTTGCGATCTGCCTCGCCCTGATGGTCTCGGCCTCGTGCGCGATCCTGTCGGCGTTCCACATCCGGCGGGCCCTCTTGAGCGCTTCGGCCACCTATCGACCAAATACGAACATCGTACTCCGACCCAGCCGTATTCAAAATGCTTTGGTGGCACTACAAGTGGGTTTGGCAGTGTCGCTGCTCGTTATGGCGGGTCTGCTGGGAGAAACGTATTGGAATCTGATGAGAAAGGATCTTGGATTCCAGCCAAGAGGCGTAGTTACTGCAGATGTAGATTTGGCTAGCAGTGAGTACTCGGATCCAATTGCTGTGATATCTTACTATCGCCTATTCCTCGACAGGCTCAAATCACTGCCTGGAGTCCAGTCAGTCGCCGCGGTTAACTCCCTACCCTTGAGTGGAAAACCGAGTATTTCGGTTCGGATCTCGACTGCGGAGGGAAGGGCTGCTCCTGTGGATCCCGTGTTTGCGGGCTACCGAGTCGTCACGCTAGCCTATTTTCAAACAATGGGTATTCGGCTACTACGCGGGCGCAATTTCGACTACGTAGACAAGCGAATTGGTCTAACAGCCAGGAGATCTTTGCACGAAGCACTTCGATCATCCAACATCGGTACTCATCAGGAAATAGTGAACAGCTCAGCGGTCGTCAATGAAAGTTTTGCCAGGAGTCTATGGGGCGCGCAAGATCCCATCGGCAGAAAGTTTGAGCACCGCATCGGGGAGCTTCGGATGGTATATACGGTCATCGGCGAAGTCAACGATATCAAACATGCGAACCTACGCGAGCACGCCATGCCGGAATTCTACATTATTCACGATCAACAGCCCTCCTCCTTTATGAGTATGATCGTTCAGTGCCATGTCAATTGCAACTCCCTGCCAGGTGGGATCAGGAGGGCAGCGAAAATGACTGACGCGAGTCAGCCGATCTCCCTCGTTCGCCCTATGAACATGGTCCTGCGTAGTTCCATCCAAAACACTTGGCTCACCGCCCTTCACGTGTCGATCTTCGCCACAGTGGCCCTTCTCATAGCGGGCCTGGGTATGTTCGCTACGATTCGATCCTTAGCCTTGAAAAGGAGACGGGAGTGTGTATTGAGAATAGCGCTAGGTTGCCCTCCCGCCAGAGCTGCGTACGAGCTCTGTAGGGCCTCTTTGCTCACCGTTTGCGTTGGTATCGCTCTCGGAGGCGGTCTTAGCTTCATTGGACAGAGGGCTATCTCCTCTGTTTTTCTTGATTCCAGCAACCGTCCTCTGGAGACGCTGACCGCCGTGGTGCTTCTGGTGCTAACGGTTGCAATCCTCGCCGCTTGGATACCCACGAGAACCATCCGAGCTGTACAGCCTGCCTCAACTCTCAAGGATCTCTGAACACCACCCTGTTAAGCCAGCTTCTAGTTGCAACCCAGTCCTTCACGGTATTCGTGTCGGGACTCTCGTGCGCTCACGCAGCGGGTTTCCCACAGTGTGACACCGCAAAACGGAGCCCCCATTCCGCGGCAACCAGCGTAGGCGGCGAGTAGTAGTCCGAAGGCAGTGGCTTGATCGGGGCGATGAAACCGAAACGACCAGACCCGCCCGTGGCGGCGTCAATTGGCTGAATGGCCCTCCGGGCCGAATCGAGCCTGTCTTCGCTCGGTGCAATGGCATCCCTCTCCAGATGCCTCCTTCCTGGACACGGACCACGGCCGGCCGCTTGTCGCCTCCTCGAGCTGCCGATATACTTCAATTGCGAGATCGTTCGCTGTGCGAATCAAGCCAGCTCCCATAATCGGTGCGTTCTCGGCGCTTCTTTGTCTGTGCTTTGTCCCCTCCGCGGGCGCTCAGTCCGGCGCGGACGCCGTCGAGTTCTTCGAGACCCGCGTCCGGCCGGTTCTTGCCGAGAACTGCTTCGCTTGCCACACGTCCACGAAGCTCGGCGGCCTCGAGATGATCTCGCGGAGCGCGCTCATCAAGGGCGGCAACTCGGGACCCGCCATTCAGCCGGGCCACCCCGAGCGGAGCCTGCTTCTCAAGGCCGTGAAGCATACCCACGAACGCCTGAAGATGCCGCCCCAAGGCAAGCTCACCGACGAGCAGATCGGTCACATCTCGGTGTGGATTCGCGACGGCGCCGTTTGGCCGGACACCCCGGCGACCCAAGCCGGCGATGCATTCCGAATCACGGACGAAGAACGGAACTTCTGGTCGTTCCGGCCCGTTCGCGAGCCCGAGCCGCCCAAAGTTCGCGACGAGGCGCGAGCAACAACGCCGATCGACCGCTTCGTCCTCAAGAGGCTCGAAGACAACGGTCTCGAACCGTCGCCGCCCGCAGACAAACGCACGCTGCTGCGGCGGGCCTACCTGGACTTGATCGGCCTGCCCCCCACGCCCAGGCAAGTACGCGCCTTTGTCGAAGACGACGCCCCGGATGCCTTCGCCAACGTTGTGGACGATTTGCTGGCGTCGCCGCGATACGGCGAGCGCTGGGGCCGCTACTGGCTCGACGTAGCCCGTTATTCGGACGACAAGCTGAACTCCACCCAGATGGAGCCCTATCCGCAGGCTTATCGTTACCGCGACTGGGTGATCAAGGCGTTCAACGACGACATGCCCTACAACCTGTTCGTGAAGGCGCAGATCGCCGGCGACTTCCTCGAAGGCGGCAAGAACCCCGATCTGGTTGCCGGTCTGGCTTTCTACGGACTCAGCCCGCAGTTCCAGGACGACCGCATCGACGCCACCGGACGAGGCTTCCTGGGACTGACCGTGCAATGCGCACAGTGCCACGACCACAAGTTCGACCCCATCCCGACCGAGGACTACTACGCGCTGCTCGGCGTCTTCAATAGCAGCAAGGTCGACGAATTTCCGCTCGCCGACGAGAAGACGGTCGCCGAGTATCAAAAGAAAACGGCGGAGATTGCAAAGGAGCAGAAGCAACTCGACGAGTTTCTGGGGACACAGGCTCGCCAGTTGGTCGAGGTGCTGGCCAGCAACACCTCGTCGTATCTGGAAGCCGCCTGGAACGTACTCGGCCCTCTCCGGCGCGGCGTGCCCGAAGTCGCGCATGAATTCCTCCTGGACGAGGAAACGCTCGAGCGTTGGGTACGGTACCTGGATCACTCGCCCCGCGACCACCCGCTGCTCGATCGATTCGATGAATTTCTGACGGATCCATCCCCCGGGAATCTGCGCCCTTGGGCCGCCGGGATGGAGACTCTCGTGCTCGACCTGCTGCGAGAGAAACGGCGGATCGACAAAGAGAACGAAATCCGGCTCGGCGGCGAGGACAGCAGCCGCGCGCGCAATGAAGTCGAGTTGCTGTCACTGGAACGCGACCGGCATTTCCTCTGGCGCGACCTTGGCTCGGCGCAGGCTCTCGATGCGGCCTTGGGGTTGGACCACGGTGTGCTCTACTACGCGGGCGCTGAGATCGATCGCTTTCTTCCCGCCGCATGGCGCGAACACGCTGATCGCCTGAGAGCAAAGATCGAGAGCCTACACGAAACTCTTCCGGAGAAGTACCCGTTCCTGCACGTTGTTCATGACAAGGACGATCCGAAGAACGAGCATGTTCACATCCGCGGCAGCAAGGACAATCTCGGCGCGGAAGTGCCGCGTCGCTTTCTCAGCATCCTTGGAGGGCGCGAGTTCAAGACGGGAAGCGGCCGGCTCGATCTGGCGGAAGCGATTGCGGGGCCGGACAATCCACTCACCGCACGGGTCATGGTCAACCGGGCCTGGCTGCACCATTTTGGCCGGGGCATCGTCAACACGCCGAGCAATTTCGGACGGATGGGAGAGAAACCGAGCCATCCGAAGCTGCTCGACTATCTGGCGACGCGGTTTGTAAAGAACGGCTGGTCGATCAAGGCGATGCATCGCGAGATCATGATGTCGGACACCTATGCCCGCAGCTCGGAGAGCGTTGGAAAGAATGAACGGGTCGACCCCGACAATCGGCTGTTCTGGCGAGCGAACCGCCGCCGCCTGGACGTCGAGGCGCTGCGGGATTCGCTGCTTCAGGTTTCAGGCAACCTGGAGTTGTCCGGCGGCGGCGAGCCAACGCTGGTTTCCGACCCTGCGAACCGGCGGCGGACGGTGTATTCCTACGTGAGCCGCCGCAAGCTCGACAAGAGTCTCGGCCTGTTCGATTTCCCGAACCCGAATCGGACGAGCCCGCAACGCATCGGCACGAATACCCCGCTGCAGGGCCTTTTCTTTCTCAACAGCGAATTTGTCATGCGCCAGGCCGAGCGGTTGAGCGACCGCCTGATCGACGAAGCCGGTTGGGATGACGCCGCACGAATCCGCCGCGCCTACTGGCTGGTCTACGGCAGGCCGCCCAAGGAGGAAGAGCTGGCCATGGGGCATGAATACCTCAGGGGCGGCGCCGGGGCCTGGCCGAGCTATGCACAGGCCCTTTTGAGTTCGAACGAGTTCCTTTATATTCAGTGATGAAGAGAGGTCCCATGCCGATGCCACCCGGAACCATCAGCCGCCGCGCCATGCTGCGCAGCGTCGGGACGGGATTGGGCGCCGTCGGGCTGGCTCGCACGCTGGCCGCCGGCACGAGTTCGCCGAATCCCCTCGCCGTCAGAGAGCCGCACTTTCCCGCCAAGGCGAAGCACGTGATCCATCTGTTTCTCAACGGCGGCGCTTCGCAGGTCGACAGCTTCGACTACAAGCCCATGCTCGACAAGTACAACGGGAAGCCCTATCCCGGCGGGAATCTCAAGACGGAGCGCAAGACGGGCGCGCTGATGCGCTCGCCTTTCGAGTTCAAGGAATTCGGCGAGAGCGGCCTGAAGATCAGTGAGATCTTCTCGAAGCTCGGGACGTGCGCCGACGACCTCTGCATCGTGAAGTCGATGTACACCGATCTGCCGTTCCATGAGCCGTCGCTGTTCATGCTGAACTGCGGCCACCGGGTCGCGGGACATCCCTCGATGGGGGCCTGGCTGACGTACGGCCTCGGTACCGAGAACCAGGATCTGCCGGGCTATATCGTGATGTGTCCCGGACTGCCGGTGATCGGACCGCAGTTGTGGTCATCGGCGTTCCTGCCGGGAAGCTTTCAAGGCGCCTACGTGCGCAACGACGAGGAAGACCCCGAGAAGCTCGTCTCCTACGTGCGCAACCCGCGCCTTCGTCCCGAGCAACAGGCTCGTCAAGTCGAGTTGCTGGGCAAGCTCAACCGCAGGCACCTCGGCCAACAGGGTCACGCTCCGGAACTGGAAGCGACGATCCACTCGATGGAAGTCGCGTTCCGCATGCAGGTCGAAGCGCTCGATGCGTTCGACGTTCGCAACGAGAGCGCCAAGACACGCGAACGCTACGGCGACGGCGACTTTGCGCGCGGCTGCCTGATTGCCCGGCGGCTTGTCGAGCGCGGCGTCCGCATGGTGCAGGTCTACTACGGCAACATGCAGCCTTGGGACACCCACCAGGACATCCAGCGCATGCGCAAGCTGACGGCCGATTCGGATGCGCCGATGGCGGCGCTGATTCAGGATCTGAAGGCGTCAGGGCTGCTTGATGAGACGATCGTGCTGATCAGCGGCGAGTTCGGGCGCACTCCGACGGTCGAAGTCAGCGGACGCATCTCGGTGCAAAACGGCCGCGATCACAACAGCCACGGTTTCTCGGCCGTGCTGGCGGGAGGCGGGTTCAAGGGAGGCCTGGCCTACGGCAACACTGACGACTTCGGGTTCAAGGCGGAAGAAAACCCCGTCCACCCGCACGACCTGCACGCCACGATGCTGCACTTGATGGGCTTCGATCACACCCGCCTCACCTATCGCCACAGCGGCCGGGACTACCGCCTCACGGATGTCGAGGGGAAGGTGGTGGAGGCGCTGCTGGCTTGAGTTGGTAGACCCTGTTCAATAGAGAAAGAGCACGAGGTTCTACAACCGGGTCGTCGGCCCAGCCGAAATTCCACGCTGCGGTCGAGCGGGTTAGTGTGAACGAGAAGATTGAATGAGCCGAAAACCCGACCCTTGGCTCCGCGGCCCTGCAGCCGGCTTCGAGCCTCTGCTGATGCCCGCCGTGCACGCCCTGATGCAGGCTCGCGAGGAGGTGGAGGGCCTGGTCGCGTCCGTGCCGGCCGAGCACGTGTGGCAGCGGCCAAGCGGTGCGGCGTCGATCGGGTTCCATGTCCGCCATCTGGGTGGGGCGCTGGATCGCCTGCTGACCTATGCGCGGGGCGAGCGGCTGTCCGAGTCTCAACTGGCTGCAGCGCGTACGGAAGGCGAGCCCGGCGATCCCGTCCCATCGTTGCGCGAGGTCGCTGCCGGCACGTATGCGGCGATCGAGCGCGCGCTGGACCAGTTGCGCGCCACCGCTCGCGAGGAACTGTTGGTCCCAAGAAAGGTGGGTCGAGCCGGCTTGCCGAGTACGACCCTGGGCCTGATCTTCCACGCCGCCGAGCACAGTGCGCGGCATGCGGGGCAAGCCATCTCGACGGCAAAGATTCTGAGCGGCGCGAACCAGCGGTAAAACTCGGTTGCCGAACGCCGATGCGGTCCGAAGGAAGCGACAACGGCGCCGCGTGATCCCGTGAGTTGAAGACCGCCGCCGCCGAGTGGATGCGGCAGCGCATTCGAGCGGGCCTTCTAGCCTGCATATCTCACCACGTGGCGAGGCGAAGTGCGTGAGAGGGCCGTCAGGACTAGGCGCAAGCCGGGCGGAGGAAAAAGGCGCGAGCCGCTTGGCGCGCGCAGGCGTACTTGAACAGTACGTTGAGCACGGCAAGCAAGCGCAACGAAGTCCTGGCGGTCGTATCGTGTGCTTCAACCGTCGGGTGGTGAGAAATGCAGGCTAGAGGCCTTCCAGGATGTGGCCCAGCTTGTCTTTCTTGGTTTGCAGGTAACCGGCCGTGCGGTCGCTGCTCGGCACTTCACAAGGGATGCGCTCGACAACCTCGATGCCGGATTGCTCGAGTCCGGCGACCTTGGAGGGGTTGTTCGACAGCAGCCGGACTCGGCTGACGCCGAGAGCATGCAGCACACTGGCGGCCAGCTCGTAGGACCGCAGATCCGCGGCGAAGCCCAGTCGTTCATTGGCTTCGACGGTGTCGGCGCCTTCGTCCTGAAGCTGGTAGGCCTTGAGCTTGTTGAGCAGGCCGATGCCGCGGCCTTCCTGGGGATCATAGATCAACATTCCGGAGCCTTCCCGGCCGATCTGTTCCAGGGCCATTGCCAGTTGTTTGCCGCAATCGCAGCGCAGGCTGTGGAAGACTTCTCCCGTGAGGCACCGCGAGTGAATGCGCACCAGCGGGACTTCGTGTTCTGACAGGTCGCCGGCCTTGAGCACGATGATCTCGCCTGCATGACCGTTGGCACGGCCGCGAAAGCCGAGGATGCGGAAATCGCCGTAGGCGCAAGGAAACGCGGCATCGGCAACCTGTTCGAGTTCCGCGCTGTCCGCTGCTATCGAGGCCGGCTCCATCGCATATCATTATAGAGATCGGACTTGCAGCATCCGCCCCGTCCGCAAGCCGCCGCAGATGCCGGGAGAAAAAGAGCTCCTCATCAGCCTGTTGGTGAAGATCGCCATCATCGCTTCGATGGCCAGCCTTCTTCTGCGTTGGGGTTTCGCCAAGCGGATGCTGCTGCGCGAGCAACGCACGCTGCGGCAACGGCTGCAACTCGGCGCTCTCTTCGGGCTGTTCTTCGCGGCCGGCAGTCTGGTTCGTCTCGTGCTCGGGTACGACGCCGCTGAACTGGGGCTGGAGGGCGCTTTCGTCACGGGACTGGTAGGCGGCTACGTGACCGGCGCGCTTGCGGGAGGCCTGGTCGCTCTCCCTGCGATGTTGATTTCACCGCATGAACTGCTCAGCTTGCCCTTGATGGTTGGCGTCGGAGCGCTGGGAGGACTCTTGCGCGACATTGCCCCTGGGACCGAGGACGTCTGGCGATTCTCTCCGTTGCACCCCTTCACTTTGTCCAGTTGGCGAATGCCGATGCTGCGCTCGCCGCAGGGCGCCTTCCAGATGCTGCTGTTCTTTTGCTGTCTGGCGATCGAGTTCATCCGGTCGAGCCTCGGACACGCTTTCCCGTCCAACAACTGGTTGTTCGTGATGAATCCTCCGGCGGCGGCACTCAACCCCGCGACCGTGGTACTGGTGTATTTCTCTACGATGCTGTGCATCGGCCTGACGCTCAAGATCTGGAACAACACCCGCAACGAATGGAAGCTCGAAGAGCAGCAACGGCTGCTGGTCGAGGCCCGGCTGGCGTCATTGACGAGCCAGATCAACCCTCATTTCCTGTTCAATACGCTGAATTCGGTGGCATCGCTCATCCGCAGCGACGGCGATGCCGCCCGGCTGTTGATCTTCAAGCTGTCGACGATTCTGCGGCGGTTACTGCGCAAACAGGAAGCGCTTGCACCGCTTCGAGATGAATTGGCTTTTGTAGACGACTACCTGAGCATCGAGGTAGTGCGGTTCGGCGACAAGCTGAAGATCGTCAAGGAGGTCGCCGCCAACACGACGAACGCCTTGATCCCCAGCATGCTGCTGCAACCGATTGTCGAGAACTCCATCAAGCACGGCATCAGCCCCAAGGTCGGCGGCGGCACCATCTGGATCCGCAGCGCCGTGCAGGGGGCGCGGCTCCAGCTCGAACTCGAGGACGACGGTGTCGGCATCCGCCCGGATACGATTCCCGATGTCTTCCGCTCCGGCATTGGCGTGAGCAACGTCTACGAGCGGCTCGAAGTGTTGTTCGGGAACGAGTTCGACATGGTGATCGAAGACAGACCCGGAGGCGGCACTCGGGTGCGTATTCAGATCCCGGAGATGAAAGACTACTCCATCGAAGCCGCAGAGGACGCGGCGTTGCCCTCGTTTGCGACGAGCGCCGTGCAGCGCGGCTAGCGTTCGAGCAGCCAGGTGACTGCGTTCCTCATAAGCCGTTGGAACATGGGGTGTTCCATCGCCTCTCTCGTATGTCCCGGCGCCAAGTGCACGAGCCTTCCCTGCCCCGGCTCGTAAGCCCAGCCGGCCGCCGCTTCGCGCGAGCCGTCATCGGAACGGCTCCGCAGAAAAACGTGGACCTTGTCCTCATCGTAAGGAGGCGTATGCTGCTCGTCGGCAACGGAGAAGTCCTCGACTCCCTGCACGATCGGGTGCTCCCGATTCGTCACCATCACCCGGAAACGTTCGAGGGGGCCATGGCCGATATAACGTCCGCCGACAAGGTCGAGATACGGTCCGTTTTCGGGATAGAGCCCCATCGAGTTGTGCAGGTTCAAGAAGCCGCCGCCCTGTTCGACGAAATCGACAACCGCCTTTTCCTGCTCGGGCGTCATCCAGATCCTGTATTTCTTGCCGCGCTCGATGCCGTCGGGCCAGAGCATGCCGTCCTTGAGAATGACGAGCAACTGTACCTGCCCGAGGTTGCCGGAAGAGAGCGCCCGCGTGTCGAATGTGAAATGCGGAGTCACGGCGGTCACTTCGAACACTTTGCGCAACGCGATTTCAATGTGTTCCGGCTCGTGATAGCGGTCGGAGATCAGCACCAGCGCTTGCGGGCTTGCGTCACCCCGGCGGAGCGCCTGCCCGTTGAACGGGGCGTCGGGAACGGTCAGTTCCCTATAGACATGCTTTACATCTTCTTCTCGGGTTCTGTCGTAGGGAATCCAAACCGAATACTCAGCCGGAAATCGGACCGTGGGGAATATCCTCTCCGGCCTCCAGCCCATCGCAAGGCCGTAAGCCACCTGGCGGCGCAATTCGACCAGATACCAACGCATCCGCGCCAGCACATGCGCGTCCCCCCATGATCCGAAAGCCGGCACGACGCTTGCCGGTAGCAGTCCCTCGAGGCGGCGAATGGAATCCACCCAGCGGGTCGAGTTGCTGCCCTCCAGCGGCGCGTGCGGTCCATTGACGGCAACCGGCCCCGCGAACAGCACTTTTCTATTTGGCAAATGCACAGCCGCCGTCCCTTTGGCGGCCGTGCGGTCCAGCGGGATGTAGTCCACGGGAACGGACCCGTCCACGATCCGGGTCTTCTCGCTGTACACCCGCAACTGCGCGGGTGATACGGAATCCGAACTCGCCACGAGGTCTTCGGCAATGCCGCGCGAAACGACGACTTCCTCGATGCCCGACTCAAGCGCCGACTCGATGATCTCTTCGTCGCCCTCTCGATAACTCGTGAGCACGAGCCTCTTGGCGGTTTTGCCGCCGGCCTTGCTTGCTCCGGCAAGATAGTCCTCGAAGGAAATGCCGCGAGGAAGGTCCACCAGCACGATCGAATCACGCAACTCGATCCAGCCCGAGTTTGCCGAGCCGTGGGCGTGGGCGAAGCCGACGGCGTGCACACTGGGCGCGACCTCCTCGTGGTGGGGCAGCAGTGAGGACGCCGACAGCGTGACGGTCATGGCAAGTGAAGAGAACAGCAGGCGCTTCGACACGGGTACAGACATGGTACACAACAACGATCAATAGGCCGGGCTGTAGCTCCGTTCCTCCACCCAAATCGGGCTCGACCAGGCGTAGCTGCCGTTGGTCTGGGCGACGCGAACCTGATACCAACCGGCGCTCGTCGATTCCCCATCCGAGTACTTGAATTCAGCCCGGTAGTTGTCCGCAAACACCACCCGGTGGAACAACATCGACTCCGATGAAAACTCGCCCAGGAACAGCACGTCGTTCGATTCCGCCAGTTCGCCCAGCGTCTTGGTGAACGTCATCCGCGCCGGCGCGGTCAGTTCCAACGCGACCTCGGTCTCCGGCGAGCCGGCGACCTCCAGCACGACGTCCTTTGTCGGCTTGTCCTCATACGCCCCCTGACGCGACGTGTAGGAAACCAACTCAAACGACTGCTCCGTCACCGCAAGCACCTTGTCCCGTCGGTCCTCATCAAACGGCCGCGACTGGAAATGAGGCGAAACCGAAAGAAGTTCTCCGCCCTTCAACTCGATTCGAAACCGCCAGTCCGCGGTGCGCGGCATGTTGAAATCCGCCCAAGGCCCCCAGCCGTACTCCACCCGCACCAACACCGGCTCGTCCCAACTCGCCTCGGTTGGCTGGCGGTCCACGGGATGCACACGGTGGATCACCCGATTGTTTCGCAGAACCTCGACCCGGTCGATCACGTCCTCGCCCTTGACGTTCACCGCAATGTTCCGCCGGCTCTGCGCCGGGACGGACTCGCCCATCCAGCGGCCGTTCAACTTGAAGTCAAGCTCGATCCGGTCCGCATTCACCGCGTACGTTCGACGCGCCTTGATCGCCTCCATGATCGACTCGCGCGTCAACTCGTCCGCCCAAACCGCCGCCAACCCCTGCCCGTAGGCTCCCGGATACCCGAGATGATCATCCGGGCTCGCAATCACCCCTGAACGCACACCTGTCTTCCACAGCCACTGCACGGTGCTCTTCGTATAGCGTCCGCCCATGCTGTGGCGTATGTAGCGAATCGGTGACCGGTCCGACTCGGCGTTGCCGTGCTCGGACATCATCTCGACGACCGGCGACACCTCCGGGTCCAGCCGGCTCCAGTCCCAGCCCCGCCAAAACGGCCGGTAGCCCGGGTGATGCGGAATCAGAATCGCGCCCGTCTCTCGTGCATGCTGCTGCCACTCCTCGATCGTCTTGAAGTGTATGAGCTCCCCTTGCCCACCCGGATAAATGATGTTGAAATCCCCATCGTTATAGTGGACCTCATACCCGAGAAACGCTGCGAATGCACCGGGCTCGTTCACCTCTGCGGTGAGTCGCTGAATCTTGGCCCAGTTGTCCCGTACCGCCTGGAATCCGCGTTCGAACTGTGCATTGCGGCCCTGGGGAATCTCCCGCATATCCGGCCACTGGCTTTGCGGTGTGAACGCGAAGAAATCCAGATGGCTGGGCGCGATCTCGAAAGTTCGCTCCAGCGACCCCCGAATCTGCCCGATCGAGTTGTGATTATGAAGATCCCCGAAATACAGGTTCAGGCGGTTGTCGTCATGCTCCGATGAAGCTTCCCTCTCCGGGCCGGACGGCGCACAGCCCATGAGGAGAAAGATCGCAATGACTCCGATTCGTGCCGACATTCCAAGCTCCCGCAATCTCAAGGCGAAAGGCCGCTTGCGGCCCTCTCCAGGCTAGCAGTCTATCCGGACCTGCGAGTCACCGCGATCCAAGGTGGCCTGACCACGATGCGCCCCAAGAGGGACTGAGAACCGATGAGGCATTCCCGGCCAGGCTGCAATATTGCGCCAGCCTCCTGAGAGGCGGGCGGGCTTACCATAGGGAAATGCGCTGTTGCCTGATCGGCTTGCTTCTCGTGACGCTGGGTTGCGGCGGCGGAACCGAGCAAGCCGGGCAGTACGATGAATTGCCGATCCTGAGCACGGTGCCGGACTTCGCTCTCACGGAGCGCAGTGGAAGGACGGTGGAGCTTTCCGAACTCGCCGGCCGCGTATGGCTGGCGAATTTTGTCTTCACGCAATGTCCAGGGCCCTGTCCGCTGCTGTCACAGCGGATGTCGCGATTGCAAGAGTCGCTTCAGGATCGGCCCGAAGTGCGGCTCGTTTCCTTCAGCGTAGACCCTGAAAACGATACGCCGGATGTGCTCACCCACTATGCCAGGCGGTGGCAGGCCGACCCGCAACGCTGGCTCTTTCTGACCGGCGACAAGACCGATCTGTACCATCTCATCAAGGACGGCTTCAAGCTCGCCGTCGACGACGGCGGCCAACCCGACAGGCCGGACCAGGGGATTATCACTCACAGTCTGCGATTCGTGCTGGTGGATCGACAGGCTCGGATCCGCGGCTACTACCAGGGCGGCGAGAGCTACCGGGAAGAGAAGATCCTGGCGGCGATTCGCCGACTTGCACGGGAAACGAGCTGACGTTGTGTCAGACGAGTTGAGCTTTTGACGACGAAGCCGGGGGGAGGACCTATGGCGCTGAGCGAATCGCTGTTGCCCGAGTTTGATCACGAGACCGCGAATACACGCAAGACACTCGAGCGAGCCCCGGAGGACCGCTGGGACTGGAAACCGCACGTCAAGTCGATGACGGTCGGCGGTCTGGCGACCCACTTGGCGAACCTGCTGACCTGGGCTGTCACGACCGTCGAGGAAGACTCGTTCGACTTGGGACCGCCGGGAATGAAGCCGCCGGCAATGCAAGCCCTCGGCAGCCGCGCTGAAGCTCTTGAAACATTCGACAAGAACCTGCGGGCGGCTCGGGAAGCCATCGCAGGGGCGAGCGACGAGATGCTGATGGCGTCCTGGTCGCTGAAGGCCGGCGGGCAGGCGCTTTTCCCCATGCCGAAAATCGTCGTGCTGCGCAGCTTCGTGATGAATCACATGATTCACCACCGGGCGCAGTTGGGAGTCTATCTCAGATAGTGACTACTGTCCTTGATGCTTCTGCCAGGCAGTCACTAGGCTGCCATGAGCTCTCGCACCGATCCCTGGCGCTTCGTCAAGCCTCAACACGGCGAGCTCGCTCTCGTCGAAGCCATCGATAAGGTCAGGAATCTTCTCACCGCTCACGACCTGGAGCTTCTCTCCCATCACCGAGTCGAGGGCGTAGACAATCGCGGACGCATCATCCTGCGCCAGTCAGCCCAGCTCAGCCGCTCCCTCGACGGCCGCAGCAATGTCATCAACCTAATCTCGCACGCGCTTGCTGATAACGATTGGGCGACCGGCATCACGCTCAAGTACACCGAAGCCCCTGTACTCACTTCCCGTCACTTCAAGCTTCTATACCTCCCGCCCGCCTTCGTGAACATGACTCTCCCTCACCGGAAACTGTCACACAACGAGTTCACGCGTAATAACGGCGACTACTCACTCTCGATCCTCTCGCGCAAGAAGATCGGCCTTCCTTATGGTCCCTTCGCTCGACTCATCCTTCTCTACCTCACCACCATTCGTGTCATCGAAAGAGAGCGCCACTTCCTCTTCAGCGATAGCTGGCGCGATTTTCTAAAGACCATAGGCTTCGCTTGGGGCAACCCCTCTCGACGTGCCGCCCAAGAACAACTTGAACGCCTCTGCTCTTCCTCCTTCTCCGTTCTCTCGAAGAAGAAAGGTGACACCGACTTCAAAGGCATGTACATCACCGATCAGTGGACGCGCTCCGCCAAGGGTATCCGGATCTCACTCAGCGAGAAGTTCTTCATCCTCTCCAACAAGTCAGTCGTTCCTCTCGAAACCACAATCATCAACAAGCTTCGAGGTTCCTCTCTCGCCCTCGATCTCTACGCTTGGCTCACCCACCGCACCACCAAAGTCCAGCACCCTACCTTCATCGATTGGAAGAAGCTTGAAGGCCAGTTCGGCTCCCATTACAAACGTACCCGCGACTTCCGCGCAAAATTCATCCCGGCCCTCGACTTCGTTCTGCATCACAAACCTGTCGCTCCTGTCCTCGATCTTTCGGCCGAAGGACTCCACATGAAACCCGCCAGCGCCGCCGACATGGAATGGGTCGAACGCATGCGACAAGTCGCTATCAATCGAAATATTTGACTTCACTTCTTAGGCTCCACTCTCTCTCCATCCATTCGCTAGTTCGCTCCCCCGGCAAAGTCAATCATACATGCACCCGCCAGAGTAAGTCGGTAGCTCCCCTAGTGGAGTTAATCGGTCGCGCCATTGGTGGAGTTAATCGGTCGCG
Source organism: Bryobacterales bacterium (assembly GCA_965204095.1). Lineage (GTDB taxonomy): Bacteria > Acidobacteriota > Terriglobia > Bryobacterales > UBA6623 > JAPPLB01. The sequence continues at coordinate 2,188,575 of OZ241991.1, forward strand.
CCATTGGTGGAGTTAATCGGTCGCGCCCGTGATGGAGTTAATCGGTCGCGCCCGTGATGGAGTTATTCGGTCGCGTTTTGATGGAGTTAATCGATCGCGCTCTTGGTGGAGTTAATCGGTCGCGCTTTTGATGGGGTTAATCGGTCGCGCTCTTGGTGGAGTAAATCGGTCGCACCCTGCTGGAGTAAATCGGTCGCGCTTAGTGGAGTAAATCGGTCGCGCTTAGTGGAGTTAATCGGTCGCGATCCCCTATATACATAATGTCTTCCTGTAGTTAATCCTGTAGGCCAGGCGCGCGCGCCTAACCTTTCTGTGGAAATGTGGAGATCGTACCACACGGCTGCGCCGTGCCGGCGCTTGAGAGCGCCTTGGTTCGATGCAACGATTTGACAGGAGGTACTTATGCGATTCGCACCCTTTTACACTCCAGCAGCGCAAAGAGCTTGCTGCCTTGTCGCGCTGACCGTTCTCTACGCCGCGCCGCTGGCTGCGACGGCGCCTACCACCGGCCCCTGGGTCGATGCCGTGACCACCTTGCAGACGGCTTTCACCGGAACTATCGCTCGCGGCCTAAGTCTGATCGCCGTCATCATCGGCGGATTAATGTTCGCCTTTGGGGAAGGCGGCTCGAAACGCGCCCTCGCGGGCATCATCTTCGGCCTCGGCATGTCGCTCGGAGCCGCCAACTTCATCGACTGGCTCTTCTGAGGCGCCTGGCTCTTCATGTCCGGTGTCTACGGAAAACGGTCCTGGCAAGCCTGCCGATCCCTGGCGCGCCCACTCACAGTCATGGGCTGTGAGCGGAGGGTCTTTATTCTTGCGGCGACCTTCGGCGCCGCCACCTTCAATGTCCTCAACTCCCTTCCGGCCGGATTGCTGCTCTTTGTGACCGGCTACGTCATCGGCTGGCTGGGAACCCGCCGCGACCCGCACATGCTACAGGTCGCGCGAGCATCTTCCAACGCCAAGGTCCGCTACGACCCCGCCAAGCGTCCCGCGGCCGAGGCCGAGATCGAGATTCTCAGCACTCAACCGCCAACCACATGACCCCCATCACTCAATTTTCTCGCCAGCGGTTCGACCAGGCCGGCTCGCTGGCCGACGAGCTGCCCTATTGGGGCTGGGTAGACAAGCGCACCTTGCTCACCCGTCCCGGAGGCATGGTCACGCTCGCCGAGATGTTTCCCAGCGGCATCGCCGGCAGCTCGCCGGAAGACCTCGATCACGTTCTCTCATCCTGGATGCGGCTGCTCGGGCAGCTCGACGAGGACGTGCGCTTTTCCCTGATCGTCACGCGCCGTCCGGTTCCTGCCGGGGCCGTCGCCGAAATCGGCAACGAACGACTGCCTGCCGCCATCTTCCGATCCCGAGCCGATGAGATCGAGCGTCGCTCCGGAGAGCTACGCTTTTTCGCCGCATGGACCCTCGACTCGCGGCTCCAGGAAGCCCGCAGCAAAGGAGGCGTCGCCGCTTCCTGGATCAAGCGTCTCACCAGCAACGGCAAGGCCCAGCGGCTCTTCATGCAGGAATCGATCGCCCGCGCCTCTGAACGGCTGCAACGCATCGTCGATGCCAGCCGTGGTCTGGTCACCGATGTCTGCCCCAGCTCCATTCTCGATGAAGAACAGGCTACCGCCGTATTTGGCGACCTCATCAACCGGCCGGGAAGCGTCAGCCCGGTTCACGAAGGCGGCGCCCTTCATTGGGCCTGGGGACTCTCGCAGCTCGAAGGACACCGCCGCCACCTGACACTCGACGATGAACCGCTTGCCATCTACTCGCTGCTCGAACCGCCGCCAAAAGCGACCGCCAACATTCTTTGGGAGCTTCTCACGCTACGAGCCACCTGGACCTACGTGTGGGAATGGCAAGGCTTGTCAATCGGCAAGGCACGAGGAATTATCCGCTCCGCTCAGAAGCATCACTTCTCGTCGCGCTACTCGATGATGGCGCACGCAAGAGGAACCGAAGGCACCGATTCGGCTTTGGTCGATTCAGCAGCAGAGGCCGAATCATCCGCCCTGGGCGAAGCGCTGGTCGAGCTGCAAACCCACGGCATTCCCTGGGGCAAGCTCGCCGCCTCGCTCTCGATTCACGCCCCCGACCTGCAGCAGCTCGAAGAGCACGATGCCTCCGTTGTCAAAATCTTCACCGGAAGAGACATCAAAATCCTGCGCGAAGGCTGGGGTCAGCTCTCGACATGGTTCGCCCGGTTGCCCGGGCAGTCGGCCAGCCGCCAATTGCGAAAGATGCCCGTATCGGCCGGAACCGCGCTGTGCTGTTCGGCCATCTTCGCTCCCGGTAGAGGCGATCCGAAATCGAAGCACCTGGAAGCACCGGCGCTGGCAACACTGGAAACCCGCTGCGGAACCCTCTACGACCTCGATCTGTTCGGCGGAACCGACGTAGGCCACTCGCTAGTGCTCGGCTCAACCGGCGCCGGCAAGAGCTTTCTTCTCAACTTCCTACTGGTCCACGCGCTGCGCTACAACCCGCGCGTCTCGATCCTCGACCTGGGAGGCAGCTACCGCAACCTGACGCAAATGCTCAACGGAAGCTATCTGCGCCTCGACGGCACCGGAGGCGGCACGCCGCTACACCCGTTCACCCTTCCTCACGGCACCCGCAGCTTCGAATTTCTCACCGGCTGGATCACGCAACTGCTCGCGATCGGTGGCTACAACCCGACCGGCGATGACACCACCGACATTCGCGCACGCATCGAGGACGTGTACGGCATTCCCGCCAAGCAGCGCCGCATGAGCTCGCTCGTCGAAACCCTTCCGCCAAGAATGAAAGCCGCCATGTCGCGCTGGATCGGCGCCGGACAGTGGGGCAAAATCTTCGACCAGGCCGGCGAGGGCCTGGAAATCGACGGTTCCGATTGGCAGGTTGTCGATCTGACCGGAGCCAAACAGTTTCCCGATCTGGTTTCCGCCGCCCTCACCTATTGCCTGGAACGCCTGAGACTAGAGCTCGAGCGTTCCGAGGAAATCTCACGGCTGAAAATCCTCGTGGTGGACGAGGCCTGGCGCTTCCTCGCAGAGCCCTCCACGGCAAACTACCTTGCCGAAGCGGCGCGGACCTGGCGCAAGCGCAACGCCGCGCTGATCCTCGCCACGCAATCCGTCTCTGACGTTGCCGGCGGGTCCGCCACCGAGGCGCTGATTGAATCGATCCCCAACCGCCTGTTTCTCTCGATCCGCGACCTGACCTACGAAGCCGCCGCACGGCTGCAATTATCCGATGCCGAAACCGTCCTGATCCGTAGCCTTATTCCCAAGCGCGAAGTCTACGCCCGCAATCCCACTGATCGCGAAGTGCTCTCCCTCAACGTGGACAAGCGCAGCTACTGGATGTTCACTTCCAACCCCATCGAGGAAGAGAAACGTTCCGCCGCGATCGAGCGGACCGGAGATCTCCAGCAAGCCATCGAGGAGCTGGCGCGAGGAAGCTGAACCCATGCCCTGGCGGATCGCAACCGGACTGAGCCTGATCTTTTGGGTGATCGCCGTCCTTCTCGTCGGCGAACGGCTCAAGTACCTGGAGCCGTATGCCGAGCTGCTTTTCGCCCACTACGCCTGGAGCGTCAGCCTGTATTTGATGACCGCCGCCGTCACCCTCTACGCCTTCATCTACTGGCTGGCGCGCCGCGCCGGCCTGGGCGACCTGGGCGGCAAGCTCAAGCTGGTGGACAAGCGGCTCGCTGCCGGCGAATCGCACGATGCCGAGCTCGCACGGCGCCTGCAGCGCGAGCGGAAAGGCGAACTGGAATGAGTGGCCGAAGCTGCCGCATCTGCGGCTGCACGGATTGGAACGCCTGCATCGAACCGGACGGATTTCCCTGTTGCTGGGTGGAAGCAAACCTATGCTCAGCCTGCGCTTTCATCGCACAAGGCGACAGGCTGATCTTACTCGAAGAAGCTGAGGACTTCAGCGGAAAGGAGGCTACTTGACCGGCTTCGCCAATTGTCATGGGACCGTACTCTCTCCAATGACGCTAGTACCCTTCGAACACAACCATTGGTGCATCCTGAGCCTCGACGAGCGGGAGCAACACTTCGCCGAGGCTAAGGAGGATGACTCTTGCGAGGCCGCGACCTAAAGAAAAGCAACGGGGCTCGCTCCCGTCGAGCGGGCCCCGTCAACTTCAAATCCGTCCCACGCCCACCCATCTCACAGCGCGATGACGCTCGCAAGCCCAACAGAACCAAAACCCCTCAGCGCTCCGCTCCCAAGCAGCCTTCCAACCAACGCCGCTTCACCCGCCGCCGCATCCGGAATCGCGACCGGATCGATATGACCGAGCGGAAGCGTTCCGCTCTCGACGACGTTGCCACCTTTCGCGTCGTCAGCGTTCGCGATCTGGTCGAGCAACGCTTCGGCGCCAACGCCTTCGCAGCCCGTCAGGGCATCAATGACCTCAAAGCCGACGGCATGATCGACGAGCACACCATCAGCTCCAAGAGCGGTAAGACCTTTCGCGTGCTGACCGCAACCAACAAGGGTCGCAAGACGGCGTGGAGCAATCGCACTCACCCCCAGCAACGCTATTGGAGCCGCCTCGCCAAGTCGGCCGAGATTCGCCACGACACCGCCGTCTATCCAGCCGCCCGCAGCGAAGTCAGCAAGCTCGAAAAGGCCGGAGCAAAGGTGTATCGCATCCAGCTCGACTACGAGATGAAGTCCCGCGTCTCGAAGATCGCCGAGGAAGTCCGCAGCAAGAAAGGCGAGAAGGCCGCTCATGACGCCAAGCTCGAAGCCGCCCGTGACATGAACCTTACCTGCGACGAGCTGGGCAAGGTCCACTACCCCGACGCCCGCATTGAATACCAGGACCAGGAAGGCAACATCGGCCGCGTCGATGTCGAGGTTGCCAGCGGCAACTACCGCACCAAGAGCCTTCAATCCAAGCTCGCCGCCGGCTTCAAGATGTACGCCAACGGCGCCGCCGCAACTCGCCGTCTCTCTTCCGCCCTCGGCATGAGTGATTCCAAAAAAGGAGGCGGCGGCAGCAATAAAAACCGTGATGAGGAGCTCTTCGAGCTGTGAGGTTCCCCCACCTGAACGACCGCGCCGAGAAGCTGGCAGATTCGCTGGATCTGCCAGCAGAGCTGTCGGAATGGCTCGCCGTGACGGCTCTCCATTCCGGCTGCTTTCTTCGCAACCAACTTCTCGTCTACAAGGGCTTCAACGATGAAACGGTTACAGGAGCTGCTCGAAAAACAACCACGCGTTTGCTTCGCCTCCTTTCCGATCGCCAACTCATCACCGAAACCCCCGCAAAAGCATTCGGTTTGCTTGCCCGCATCACCAACAAGTCCATCTACCGGCTTCTCGAAGTCAGCGACATCCGCCATCGCCGCATGGCGAGCTGGTCGCTGATTACCCGCCGCCTGCTTTGCCTCGACTATGTTCTTGACCATCCAGAACTTCCCTGGCTGCCCACCGAAAACGAGAAAGTCGCCTGCTTCGACGCACTTCGCATCGAACGCTCCAAGATGCCCTATCTACTATGGAAAGGCCCTCACGGACAGACCATACGCCCCTTCGGCAACAAGCACCCCATCGCCGTCGATGCCCGCTCTCCGCGAGCTGTTTTCGTCTACGCCGACTCCCAGGAACAATCACCACAAGGCTTGCGGAGCTGGCGCAAGGAGCACACCCCTTTGTGGACTGCTCTTCACCAACAAGGCTTTCGCATTGAGATCGTTCATGCCAGCTTCAATCCTCGGCTCTCCGATCGTGTGAGCCGAGTCTTTACTAGCTGGCAACACACTCCGGTTTCATCATCCACCGGCACGAACATCGAGGCCGAACTGCAACTCGTTCAAGAAGCGATCCGCAGCAACGACGACGCTGCTCTTGCCATTTACGGTGGCTTCAATGGTGCGCTGCGAGCATCCAATGCTCTCAAGAAGCGACTTCAACAAATCTCTGAGTCCAGCACCTTCTCCGCCACCTATTCGACCTGGCTCTCCAAGCGGATCGCGCAGGCCGCCAGCAACCCCAACCCTTACGGCTCTCGCAAAGCTCATCACTGACAGCGAAAGGCTTTTCTCTCAACCCATGAACCCTTCGAAACGTTTCTCAGCACACTTCAACACCGCCTTGATCGCGGTTGTTTTTCTTCTCCTCACTCCGTCTCTCTCCGCACAGAACAGCGGTCGCGGCTTTTTTAAAGCCCATAGCGGAACCTCGCTCAACCGCCCCGGCATGAATCTCACCCACGCTGGCGGTTTCGGCGTTCGCCTCACCGATTTTCTCGACGTATACGCCGAAGCCGGCACGATGCGGGACGTGATGACTCCCGCCCTGAACAACGAGCTCGCCGCCACCGCCCGCCGCATCACGCAGGACTTCAACGTGCCCCTCGAACTCAGCGGAACCCTACCCGCCCAATACGCTCTCGTCGGTTCCCGCGTGACCGTCCCGCTTCGCAGCGTCGTGACCCCCTTCTTCGAGATCGGCGGCGGAGCGGCCAGCCTTTCCTACGACATTCAGTCCAGCATCGGCGGAGTGGTCCACTCGCCCTTCTTTCGAGAGGATTTCCGTGATCTTCTCGAAGTGAGCATGATGCTCTCCGCAAGCGCCGGCGCCCACCTGGCCGTTACCCGCCGCTTCGGTTTCGACTTCGCTTACCGTTATTTTCGAATCTCGTCCGCAGCCCCCAGCGTTTCCGGCAATCAGTTCTACGCCGGCATTGTCTACCGCTTCTGAGGCCCTCCATGAAACCCGTTGACTTCATTACCGATATGTACCTTCCCGACGACCTTGTCGCCCTCGTTCTTGTTTCCCGCGAAGAAGAGGACAAGACCCAGCAGCGCATCTGGAGCGCCAGAAAAGCCGCCGCCGATGAGGTCCAGAAGTGGCTCAAGTACTCCAACACCCGAGGCTATGACATTTACATCGGAATGAATCCCCTCAAGCCCGGCTCGCGCAGCCGTCACAAGAATGACGTTCTCCAAGTCCGCCGCGTCTACCTCGATCTGGACGAGGACGGCGGCTCGAAACTCAAAGAGGTTCTCCAGGACGGCTTCCGAGGCAGGATTCCCATTGCTTCCTACATCATCAACACCTCGCCCGACCACTATCAAATGATCTGGAACGTCGAACCCGGTTCCTTCGCTCCCCAGGAAGCCGAATCGCTGATGCGCGGCCTCGCCATCAAGTACGGCGGCGACCGTGCCGTTACCGATGTTTCGCGAGTATTACGGCTTCCCGGCTTCAAGCATCGCGGCAAGGATACCTGGATCACGATGAGTTCGACTTCTTCGAAACGAAGCCATAAGTCCGATTGGCCCGATGCCCTCTTCCTGGAAGCCAGTCATTCCGTAACCACCGAGCGAAGCAGCTCTTCTCCACACCGCGCGGGCGGAGATACCTCGCCCTCCGGCCTGGATTGGGGCTGGACGAAAGACCAGCTCCGCAACGGCGTTCCCGCCGAACAAGTCGAGGCCGAACTCGCCAAGTCCCGTCTCGACAAGCGCGATCCCGCCGACTACGCCAAACGCACCGTTGCCCGCGCCAGCGAAGCCCTGCGGTTGAATCTCGAACGATGAAACGCCAACTGTCCCCCTTCGCCCTCGGCTTCATCCTGCTGGCCGAAGGCTGGGCCTCGCTCGGAACCGAAATCCTGGCCCTGCGCCGCATGACGCCTTGGGCCGGTTCCTCGGTTGTCGTTACCTCGATCCTGCTGGCCGTCTACCTGGCCGCGCTGGCCGCAGGCTACCATCGCGGCGGCCAGCTCGCTCGTCATGACGACCCGCGTCGACGTCTTGGGCTGCGCCTCTCCGCCGCCACCGTTTGGGCCGCCTTCTGGTTGTCGGAACCCGGCGTTACGCTGGCTTTCTCCCTACCACTGTCACCGCTGCTGCAAACCTTCGCCTACTCGCTGCTCGGCATCGCCCCGGTGGGCTGGCTGCTCGCCGAATGCGTGCTGCTCGCCCATGCCTGCGCTCCCCCCCGCGAAGCCTCCGAACGCGCCGGAGGCGTTTTCGCCCTGTCCACCATCGGCAACGTCGCCGGCGCCCTGACGGCCACCTTCCTGCTACTGCCCACGCTGGGGCTCGCAGTGGCCGTTTTCGCCGTCATCGCAGCAACGGCCGCGGCCGCACTGCTGGCTTCGCCGCGCACCGTTTCCGTCCACGCCTTCATCTTCGCCGCCTGCTGGCCCGGCCTCGATCTGTGGGTCGAAGCCACCCGTTACGTCGCTCGCAACGCCTATGCCGACTACCGCATCATCGAGATCGAAGACGACGCCCGCATCCTCTCGATCAACAACCAGTCCGCTTCTCGACACGACCCCCAGGGCAAGGGTTGGGCCTACGCCGAACTGCTCGAACACACGCTATGCGGCGCCGGCGAACATCGTGTGCTCGTTCTCGGCGCGGCCGGCATGACCATCGGCCAGGGAGCCCCCTGCGAGCTCGAGCTCACCTTCGTGGACATTGATCCCGCCCAGCAACGCATCGCTTCCGATTTTCTCGGCATCCCGCCAGACACTGCCGGTACGTTTACCGTCAAAGACGCCCGCGCATACCTTCGCAGCGATCGCGGCGGCTGGCAGGCGATCGTCGTGGACGTGTTCACCAATCCCCGCTCGGTTCCTCGCCACTTGCTCACCGCCGAGTTCCTGCGCTTGGCGCGGTCGCGCCTTCGAGACGGTGGATCGCTCTACGTCAATCACACCACCTACCCCGGCGAAGAGCTCTTCATCACTCGCGCCGAGCGCACCCTGCGCAGCGTTTTCGCCACCTGCACCGTTCGTGCGGCCCAACTTGACGAAAGCATAGCCTGGCACGAAGAGGCATCCTTCGATCGAAATCAGCTCTTCCGCTGCCCGAAAAATCCCCTCGACGGCGACCGCGCAATCTATTCCGACAGCGTCTCGCGGGCCGACCTGGACCGCACACTTCACTTGCGCAAAAGTCAAGACCATCGAACAATGTTGAACAAAGGAGGCAGCACCCATGAGTAAACCCCTTACCTTTCAGGAACACATCGGTCCGGACGGACAGCCCGTTCGGGTTCCCGTCATTCCGCCCGACGCCACGCCCGCCGAAATCGAGGCGATCGTTTCCGAGGAAGGCCAGGCCGTCATGACCGACGAGCAGCAGGCCGCCTTCGACAAATACGTCAGCGAGGGAGTCACTCGCGATGGCCGCATCCGCTAACGACATCGACGCCGTTGACGAGTTCGGCGATACGGCCTTGCACCGCGCGGCCGACAACGGCTCCGTCCAGAGGATACACCGTCTTGTTCGCCAGGGCGCCGACCTCGAAGCCCGCTCCGAGGACGGCGCTACCCCACTGATCGGAGCAATACGAAACGATCATCCGGAAGCCGTTGCGCGCCTTCTCGAAGCCGGCGCGCTCGTAGACGCCCGCGACCGCTACGGCAATACGGTCCTGCACTATTCAGCCGGCGCACGCAATCCCGAGCTGACAGCCCGCTTGATCGATCTCGGCGCCGACAATCATGCTCGCAACACCCACGAAGGCACCCCGCTGCACGCCGTCGTAGCGAGTCCGACTCACATCGAACCTGAGCAATCCTCGATCGAAACCGTAGACGTTCTGCTACGCGCCGGCAGCAACATCAATTCCCAGGACAAGGACGGCAACACCGCCCTGCACTACCTCGCCGACGGCCGAATCGGTGGTGCCCGCCAAATCACGCAAGCCCTTCTCGATCGCGGCGCCCGGACCGACCTGCCCAACCGCCAGGGACTCACCCCCATCGATGTCGCCTCTGGCGACCGCGACGGCATCGAGCGTCAGTACGCCCGCACGGTGCTCGACACGATCCAGCAACACCTGAATCCGGATCACTCCCGCGAAGAACCCGTCCCGGCCTTCGAAGAACACCAGGCCCACGAGCTCGGCGCGCAGTTCGATTCCGTAAGTGAACGCTTTTCCGGCGAGCATATCGATCACTACGGTGATGAAGAGTTCGGCAGGGAACCGCCGTCCCCGTCCCGCAGCGCCTTTCCGTACGGCATCACCGCCCTCCACGACGCCGCAGCCAACGGCCTCCAGGAACACGCCGCCACACTGCTTCGCCAAGGCGCCAATCCCAACCAGCCCGACGAGTACGGCAACACCCCCCTGCACAACGCCGCCTACGTGAACACCACCGAAATCGCCGATCGACTGCTCGACGCGCAAGCCGATCCCAACGCCGTCAACCGCGACGGCAACACGCCGCTGCACATCGCCATCCACTTCTCCGGAGAAGGCGACTATCAAGCCACGATCGAACGTCTTTTGAACGCCGGCACCGACCTCAACCTCCGCAACTCTCTCGACGGCTATACGCCTCTGCACGTCGCGGTCCGGGAAGGCTTTCACGGAACCGCTGCAGAGCTTCTCCGGCGCGGCGCCGACCCGAACATCCAAGACAACGAAGGCCAGACCCCGCTGCACACCGCATCCCGGCTGGAAACCTCCCATTGCGCTGACAAGCTGTTGCGCGCCAACGCCGATCCCAACATCGCCGATCGCAACGGCAATACGCCGATGCACATTGCCGCCCTTTCCAATTCTTCAGAAGTCATCAACACCCTTGTTGAAGCCAAAGCTCATCAAGACATGCGCAACGCCGAGGGCCGCACGCCGCTAACGCTAGCCGATGAGTCGCAAGCGCACGAAGCCGTAGCCCTTCTTGAGAAAGCCGGCGCCGTTCGCGACAACCGGGATTCCATTGCCAAAACCGGCATGAGCCTGCAAGACCTCGATTACGCCGATCGCATGGGCGAAGAATCGCCGCTCCATATCAGCGCCGCAGCCGGCGATCACGAGAAAGTCGATAGCCTTCTCAAGCACGGCGCCAACCCCAACGAATTCGACGCCAACCACCGCACGCCTCTGCATGAGGCCGTCGATGCCGGCTCACTTGAAACCGTGGATCGCCTGCTGCAGGCCGGCGCGAATCCCAACCAACAGGACTCCTACCTCGGCCACTCCGCTCTGCATCGCGCCGTACAAGCCCAATCGCAGCCGATCACGGAACGCCTGCTGAAATCCGGAGCCAACCCTAACCTCCGCGATGGTGAAGGCGACTCCCCGTTGCACTTCGCGCTCAAAGACACCCTTCACAAGAACAAGCAACTCGCGGTCATCGACACCCTGCTCGCTCATGGAGCCAATAGCGATCTTCCCGATCGTCTTGCCAAGAGCACCCCCCTTCACCTTGCCGTCGAAAGAAACAATCTCCAAGCCAGCCAACGCCTGATCGAAGAACGCGCCGACCCGAATGCCCCCGACCGCGCTGGATATACCCCTCTCTACCTTGCTGCGCGGCAATCGTCGGCCATGACCCAACAGTTGCTGGTCTCCGGCGCGAGCCCACATATCAGCAACTCCCAAGGCTACACTCCGCTGCATGCAGCCGCACTCAGTGGCCGTTCCGATTCCGCCGAGCACTTGCTCAACGCCGGAGCCGACCCCGATAGCCGCACCAACTTCAAGCAAACTCCGATGCACTTCGCCGCCTACAGCAAGTCACCGGAAACCATCATGCGGCTCTCCGTAGCGGGCGCCGATCCCAACTTGCGCGACTCTGATGGCGCAACCCCACTTCATCAAGCTGCTCTTTCCGACTCTAAGCAAACCATCGACAGCCTGATCAAAGCCGGAGCCGATCTCGAAGCACACGTACCCGGCAAGATCGGAACGCCCCGACAAGTAGCCCTCGAAAATGGAATGCAACACGCCGCAGACCATCTCGCGCGCGCGGAAATCACCCGCACTGCTGCCGAGCAAAGCTCCCCATCGCGCGTTCAACGCTTCATCAACCGATTCAAGACCGTCGATCAAGACGTTCCCGACAGTGCCCCCAACGGCAGTCGAAGCAAGACCGACGCCTCAATCGAGAAACACCCCCGTAATCACCACAAGGAGAAAACCATGCCGGAACCCCATTGGACCAACAGCAAGAGCGCACGGCAGTTCACCGAACAGGTCGCCGAGCGCGTCGCCAAGCAAGTCGAGAAAGGCGAAGCCCCCTGGCAAAAAGGATATGACAAGCCCAATCCTGAAAACTTGCAGCCCTTCAATCCTGCAACCCTGAAGCGCTTCAAGGGCATCAACGCCGTTCAACTGCAATCCGCAGCCCAGGAGAAGGGCTTCAAAGACCCGCGCTGGATGAGCTTCCGCACCGCCAACCGCATCGGCGCGAAAATCCGCAAGGGCGAGAAAGGCACCCGCGTAGAGTACCTGCGCTTCCCTCCAAAAACCCAGGACAAGGACAAAGCCGCTCCCGAGGCCGGCGCCGGCGCCGACGGCAAGGAGAAGGGACAGCCCAATATCACCCACAGCACGTATGTCGTGTTCAACGCCGAACAGATCGAGCGCATGCCGGCTCTGGAACAACAGCTTCCCAAGGAGCCTCAACAGCACGAAATCTGCGAGCGCGCCGAGCGCATGCTGCAGGATTCCGGAGTGAAGATCGAGCAGCCCCCCAACGGCGAGGCGCACTCCTACTACGACAAGCAGAAGGACGCCGTCGTGATGCCGGAAATGGAGAAGTTCAAATCCCCGGAAGCCTTCTACGGCAACGCCGTGAAGGAGATGGCGAACCGCGAAACCGAAAAGCGCATGGACAGCCGCACCGAGCCGCAGAGCGAAGCCCTGCAGCACAGCTCGATCGCCCGCCGCAACATGCGCAGCGAGATGGCCTGCCACACCATCAGCGCGAAACTGCATCTTCCGAAGGAGTCCACCGGCGAACGCCACAAGGCGCAGTGGGCGGAAACCATCCGCAAAAACCCCAACGAGCTGCGCTTCGCCGCTCGCGACGCCGACCGCATCGCCGACAAGGTGCTCGAGCACGACCGGCCTCAGCTTCGCCTGCCGACCGAACCCTCCCGCGCCGCCGTCGCCGCTCCGGCTACCCCCGAGAGGATGCAGGAAACGCAACGCCAGCTCCAGCAGCCGCAGCAGGAAATGGCCGCCGTCAGCCGCTAGCCAATTTCGGGAATCAACATGCCCCTTCGCAAATGGACCGCCTCACAAAGCGCCCGCAGGTTCGCCCGCGAGGTGGTAGATCGCCTGACCCGTCAAATTTACGGCAACCGCTCTCCCTGGCAGAAACAGTGGAACCGTCCCAGCGGTTCCGATCTACCACCTTTCAATCCCGCCATCGACAAGCACTACAAAGGGCTCAACGCCATTCAGCTTCGCTGTGTCGCCGAAGAGAAAGGCTACAGCGATCCCCGCTGGATAACCTCAGCCGCAGCGAAGAAGATGGGCGCTTGCGTCCGCGAAGGCGAGAAGGGAACCACCGTCGAGTTTCACCGCTACGGCTCCCACACCGGCGCGACCCACCACACCTACACCGTGTTCAATGCCGATCAGATCGACGGCCTTTCGCCGCTCGAAAAGCACTTGCCCCGGGAACCCCGCGATTGGGAAGTCTGCGACCGCGCCGAAAGCATGATCCGCAACACCGGCGCCCGAATTGAAACGCATGATCACGATTACTCCACCTTTGACGACAAAAGCGACACCGTCGTTCTTCCCCACCAGGAAAAGTTCAAATCCCCGCAGGACTACTACTCGCACGCCGTTGCCGAATTGAGCAAGTGGACAGGCCACAAGGACCGCTTCGATCGCGAATCCCTGCACTTCCGCAAGGATTACGACGAAGAGTTCGCACGCGAATACATGCGCGTCCACATCGCCACAATGAACGTCTGTTCGGAGCTTCGCCTTCCCTACAACCAGATGGCTGCCGGTCAGGAGCAAGCGTGGGGCTCTGCCATCAACTACAACCCCGACGAGCTGCGCAGCGCCGTCCGCGACGCCGATCGCATCAGCCACTACCTGCTGCAGCATGCTCGCGATCCGGATCTCGACCACAACGTCGATCAGATTCCCCGCGCAGCGGGACGTGTGGACGAACTTCCCGATCGCAACATCTCGACTGCAAGAGAACCGGCCCCCGTCGTATACGACCAGTCCACTGCCGAGCACCTGGAAAAGCTGAGTGACATGCCGAAGCCGTTCATCAGCTACCCCCACGGAGCGAGCGGAGCTTTCCCCAAGCCTTCCAACGATCGCAGCGACGACACCTTCAGCCGCTGATCCCCTCCAGGTTTCCTCCGTCTCGGGTTCTCCGCTTTCCGCCAACAGCGAGTGAGCGGAAAGCTCCCAACCCTTACCCGACAGGAGGACTTCACCCGTCATGAAGAAACCGAAGAGAGGCGGTAGCGCGCGGCAGTTCGCCGAGAAGGCCGCCGAGAAGATCATCGAGCAGCTCAAGCAGGGCGTCGCACCTTGGCAGCGTGGTTGGGACAAGCCGGCAGCCGCCGATGTCCCGCCCTTCAATCCCGTCACCGGAACCCGCTATCGCGGGCTCAACTCGCTGGTGCTCTCCGCCGAAGCCGGAGAGCGTGGATACGGCGATCCCCGCTGGACCACCTATCGAGGCGCGAAGAAGATCAACGCTCAGGTCACCCGAGGCGAGAAGGGCGTGACGGTCGAATACTGGAAGTTTCCCAGCAAGGAGCAGGAGGACCGCGTTCGCGCAGCGATCGCCGCCGGCAGGGAGCATGAAGAGCTGAAGATTATTCACCGCCTCTACACCGTTTTCAACGCAGAGCAGATCGAGGGCATGCCTTCGCTCGAAAGCACGCTTCAGAATGCGAACGAATGGGAAGCCTCCGAGCGCGCCGAGCGCTTGCTGCAGGCATCGGGTGCGAACATCCAGCACCGGGGCGGCAACCGTGCCTTCTACCGCCGATCCGAGGACTTGATCGTGCTTCCGAAGCAGGATCAGTTCCACTCACCCGAAGCTTACTACTCAACCGCTCTTCACGAGCTCGGACACTGGACCGGCCACAAGAGCCGGCTCGACCGCGAGGAGCTGATGCAGGGCGGCTTCGGTTCACCCGAGTACGCCAAAGAAGAGCTGCGCGCGGAAATGACTTCCGTCACTGTCAACGGCATGTTGGGGCTGCCGCACGATCCCGGCTCGCACGCATCCTATGTCGGCTCCTGGATCAAGACGCTCCAGGACAACCCCAACGAGCTGCGCTACGCAGCTCGCGACGCCGGCCGCATGGCGGATTACATCCTTCAGTTCGACCAACACAAGCAACAACAACAGGCCGAAACATCCCGCGAAGCGGGTTCTTCCTCATGATTTTGACGTTCCCTGACAATTTCATACCAGCAACTAGCAACATTCTCATTCGTAAGTTGATTTCCTGATTTCGATCCTTGCCTTTTGATGCCGCGTTATAAGAGACTAACGCGGCACAGCAACGCGGCATTATCGATTTACCTTATCTTCTTGCACCCCATGTAGTTAACCCGTTTTACTCACCCCGTCCGTGCTTTCGGAACGGGGGTTCGTGTTCGTGTAGCGACCCCCCCCTTTTTGCCATTCAGCAGTACTGCTCTCGGGCCTACGGCCCTCATTCCGGGGGGTCGCTACACGATTGATCGATCCCTGCGGGAAGGCCAACGCGCTTCGCGCTGAAAAATCGCAGCTTTCTCGACTTTCTCCAAAGCTGCGCTGAATCCCCCCTACCCCCCTGCTGAACAAAACGCTCGGCCGCTCATTTTTCAGCACTTTCCCGTTTTTCGATTCAGCACCTGTCAGCGTTTTGACCCCGGAAACTGCTGAATGCACCCCTTTTCAGCCGGATTCTGCCCGTTTCGCAGGCTTCACGTGCGGATCCGCTTGCTCCGTCCACGACGCAGCCCTTCTCTCTCGGCCCCGTCGGCCGTCCCCTCGCACATCAGCCGTTCTCTCGCAGGGGTTCTCCGCTTTCCGCCAGATTGCGGCGAGCGGAAAGCTCCAAACCCTTACCGCCAGGAGGTCACTCCATTGTCAGTTTCCGACTACAGGTTCCGCGAGAACGGACGGCCCCGATTGATTCATTTCTCCGGAGGCCGCACGTCAGGCTTCCTGCTGTTTCACATCCTCGAAGCCTACGGCCGCTCGCTCCCCGACAGCATCCGCGTCGTGTTCTGCAACACCGGCAAGGAACGCGAAGAGACTCTGATCTTCGTCCGGCGCTGCTCCGAAGAGTGGAACGTCGAGGTCACCTGGCTGGAGTACGACTTCCGCGCCGGCGCACGAGGCGGCCGTCACGATCCCAAGCACGCTCACCGCGTCGTTGACTTCGACAGCGCTGCCCGCAACGGCGAGCCTTTCGCGGCCATGCTGAGCGCCAGCTCGATCCTTCCGAACGTGTCCCTGCGTAAATGCACCAGCGAGTTGAAGGTCCGGACCTCGGAACGCTGGGCGCGGCGCACGCTCGGTTGGAAGAAGCCGCTCGACGTTCTCGGCATCCGCTACGACGAGCCGAAGCGCTGGCGCAAGGCGCTGTTCGAAGAATGCCAGACCGAGTACCCCCTGGTGGGCGCCAGGGTCACAAAGCCGATGGTCGATGCCTTCTGGTCGCGTCACTCGTTCGATCTCGGCATTCCTTCCCGGCTCGGCAACTGCGATCTGTGCTTCATGAAGGGCAAGCGCAACCTCGTTCGCACCATCAGCAAGGAACCCGATCGCGCCCACTGGTGGATCGATCACGAACAGAAAATCCTTGAGAGCTTCGGCCGCCGAGTGCGGAAGTCCGAGATGGCGCAGTTCTCGATGCGCTACACCTACCGCGAGCTTCTCGATGAAGCCTTGATCCCCAACCCGCAGCTCACACTCATCGACGTGGACGACGATGCGGGGATCTCCTGCTTTTGCGGCGATTGATCGCCGCCTTCTCTCGCTCATAACAGCACGCTCCGCTTTGCTGATTCGCCAACTGCTGGCATCCTTGAAGCATGAAGTTCGCACTTCCCTGGATTGCCGGCTTTCTTCTCTCCCTCTCACGCTGGCGCTGGGAGCCTTTTCCCGGCGCCGGCTCGAATCCGTTCCTCGATATGATCGAGCTGAACGATCCTTTTCTCTTCTACTGCATCATCGGCTGGTACTATCTCGCGCCGTGGGCCGCAGCCGGCGTGGGCGGAGCGTTGCTCCTTTCCATGTGGCAAATCTGGTTCGCCGGCATCGGCGACAACAACGGCGCACGTGGCTCTCTCCCCCGCTGGCCGGCTTCGGCCAAGGACAAGTCCATCTCCCTGGTTGTCGGAGAGACGCACCACCCGACCAGGCCCGTCGAGTCCGAGAACCCCGACTGGCTCGTACTGTCGGAGAAGGGACTGTTCACCGGAGTCGCCGTGGTCGGAGCCATCGGCACCGGCAAGACTTCAGCCTGCATGCAGCCCTTCGCCGAACAGCTCTTCGGCTGGCAAGCTCACGACCATCGGCAAAAAGCTGCCGGATTGGTGCTCGAAGTCAAAGGCGACTTCTGCTACGCCATCCACGATCTGCTGAAGCGCAACGGCCGTGGGGACGACTACCTCGAAATCGGCCTCAACAGCCATTGGCAGTGGAACCCCCTCGATGCCGACTGGATGGACTCCTACTCGCTCGCCTACAGCGTCGCCGGCCTCATGAATCAGCTCTTCGGCCGCGGCAAAGAGCCCTTCTGGCAACAAGCCTCCACCAACCTCATCCGCAACATCATCGAGCTGTTCCGCGTCACCACCGGCTGGGTCACCTTCAAGGACGTGTACAACTGCGCCATCTCTCCCGTTCTTCTCGGCAAGCTGATTACCGAAGCCCGGCAACAGGCTCAGCCCCCCGAAGAGACGAAGTCCCGTTTGGTCATCCCTCGCTGGGCTCTCGCCGCTCACCAGGAAGCTCTCAGCCAGTGGGACTGGCGCGAGCAGAATAGCGAAGAGCAGTCCGCTTTCGAGGACTCCGAATTGCTGGAGGCCCTCGTCAAGCTCGGCATCGATCACCGCGTTATCGATCCGCCTCCGAAGAAAATCAACCCCCGCCTGGAGCGCCTCGAAGCCATCGAACGCTGGTACAACCACGATTGGACTCAGATCGATCCGAAACTGCGCACCTCGATCGTCGAAGGCGTTTCCGTTTTCCTCGGCCTCTTCGACACACCCGATGTAGCCCGCATCTTCTGCCCTCCGAAACCCGATCATCAACCCAAGCCTCTTGCCGGCACGAACGGCGCCAGCGCAACCGCCACGCAGATCGCCACTCTACAACCTCTTCCTTCCCTCATGTCGCTGATCGATTCCGGCAAGGTGATCTGCCTCAACATGCCGGCTTCCAGCAATGCCGCTCTCGCCCGCGCGATCGGCGTGCTTCTCAAGCAATGCTGGCTGGGGGCGTTGCTGCTTCGCCCCGCTCTGATGCGAAGCTCTCCCAACAAGTATTTCCGGCCGGCCATCTTTCTCTGCGACGAATACCAGTCGTTCGCCACCGTAGGGGAAGCCGATCCCTGCGGCGACGAGAAAGCGTTCGGCCTTTCGCGTCAATCTCGCTGCATCCCGATCGTCGCCACGCAGTCGATTTCCTCGCTGCGCTCCGTCACCGGCAGCGGCGAAGCCTGGCGCACCCTCTTCCAGAACCTCAGAACCAAGGTGTTTCTCTCCCTCAGCGACGATTCCTCCGCCCGCATCGCTTCGGAAATGTGCGGCCAGGTCGAAGTGCTCAAGACCGCCTACTCCTTCAACGAATCCACCCCGAAGGCAGGCATCTCCCTTTTCAGCGGAGCGCCCGGAGGCGGCAAATCATCGCTGGGAGTCTCCAAGTCCTTCCAGGACCGCATGGAGCCGCTGTTTCGGCCGAAGGCGTTTTCCGAACTCGACACCGGACAGGCGATCGTGCTGCCCTACGACGGCAAGAAAAACCAGTCCGCCCGCCGCTGCTACCTCAAGCCGTTCTACCTGCCTCGTGACCTCAGCTACTTCCGGCAGAAGGAGAGAGGCATGATATGAGCCTTTCTCTGAAAGAAGTCCTCGCCGCCCTTCCCAAGCGCCTCCAAAAAGTCTTTGAGGATGGGACCGTCACCGAGCTGATGATCAACTCTCCTGACTCGGTTTGGTTCGAGAAGGACGGCTGCCTCTACCCCGTCTACACCGACAAGACGCCCAAGGCCGAAGCGCTCACCGAGCGCATGCTCGATGCCACCGTCAAGCGCATCGCGCGGCCGCTAGGATTCGACGCCGACAAGAAATCCCCGATCGTCGATGCCCGCCTTCCCGATGGCTCCCGAGTCGCCATCGCCTGCCCGCCCATCACCGAGAGCTTCGCTCTCTCGATCCGGCGCTTCGGCAGCCGGCCCTGGACGGCCGCCAAACTCGTTGACTCCGGCTCCCTGCCGGCTGAAGTCCTTTCCCTCATCGCCAAAGCCTTGAACCAGCGCGAGAACATCATCATTTCCGGTGGCACCGGTACCGGCAAGACCACCATGCTCAGCGCCCTCGCTTCTCTCATCAACGAGGAAGAACGCATCGTCGCCATCGAGGACACCCGCGAGCTGCAGATCCCCGCTCCAAACTGCCTTCGCCTGGAAGCTCGCGGCGCCAACGTCACCATCCGCAATCTCGTGCGCCATGCGCTGCGCCACCGTCCGGACCGTCTTATCGTCGGCGAGGTTCGCGGCGAGGAAGCTCAAGACCTCATCGAAGCCCTCAACACCGGCCACGGCGGTTCGATCTCCACCGTCCACGCCAACTCCGCGCGCGCCGCTCTCACGAGGCTCGCCACCTGCGCCCTGCAGTCCAAATCGGCGCCGCCTTGGGACGTGATCTGCGAACACGTCGCGCTGGCCGTGCAATACGTCATCCATTTGCAGCGATCGCTCGACGGGCGCCGTGGGGTGCGCCAGGTTCTCCAGGTCAGCAGCTACAACCGCAACGAACAGGACTACAACTGCTCCACCGTTTGGGAAGCTCCACCGGTGATCGCCAACGGCGACGGCGGCAACCTGGCCGACCGCATCCACGCCATGAGCTCCCTCCCGGCCGAGCGCCGCTGCTCTCGCTGCTCGCAGCCGCTCACCGACGACACCAAAAGTAAACAATCCGATTTGTGCAAGTCCTGCCGGCGCAAAGATCAGAACCATCGCGCCTACCTTCGCCGCAAGAACAAGAAGCGTCAGAACTCTACCGATCAAGACGACACAGATAGCGTTTCTCGAGAACGCGCCAAGCCGCGTTCCTGAGTCACCCGTTCCCAACGAGAGCGGAGAGGCCGCAAGCGGCAGCCCTCTCCGGTTTCGTCGCGCCATCGGCGCGCCGAGAAGTCTGAAGGCGGCCCTGCGGCCCGCTTTTCTCCCACACGCTACATCTTTGTTGGGCGCCGCCCGAGGCTGCCGCGCTGGTTGCTCGCGTTCGAGGCCGCGGCTCGAGGCGCACTCGTCGATCGAGAGGCGTGCGCCAAGTCGAAGCACTCTGGCTTCGATTCCCGGGCCGGAGCGATTCTCGTCGAAAATGCTTGTCGAGATCCTCGCGGCGTTTTTTTGACGCCTCAAGGAGCGCCGGCGCGGCTGATCCCCGGGCGTAAGTGCTGCCCGGTCGCGTCGACGGCTTGCGCGGCCACCGCTCGCGCGCGATCGCTTCGCCGTCAGGGTAGATCGAGGAAGCCGCACTCAAAGGCGGCCGGAGGGGGAAAACTGCGCTTCAGCAGCGGAGAAGGAACCAGCAGGTATTTGCCCACCGATACCCACTCGTTGCGCGGCGCACGGCACATCCCCGGCCATCTCTCGCCCGTCGAAGCGGAGCCGAGCCAGCTCTGTTCCTTCAAGTAGCGTTCGAGGACGATCTTCTCGAAGTAGCGGTAACGATGCGGAGCGTACTGTTCGAGCTCGTCATGGGTCATGAATTGAAGTGAAGGATGATCCTTTCGCCACTCCCGAACCAGATCATTCGGCCAGTAGTACATTTGCGAGAACCATGCCAGGGTTTCCGCTCCGCGACGCCATCCCGTCAGGTTGTAACCATCCGCCTCTCCCAGCGGTATGCCCAGGCTGTCCATGCGGATGCGGTCCGCGTCGTAGGCCCGCAGCCAGTTTTCATGCAATACGTAACCATTTACCTCGCGATTCTCCCGCAGACACACTGTTCGAAGTCGATGATCGTACACGTGTGTCAGATCATGGAGGAAAATTGACGTTTCCCTAAACGGTTCCCATCCGTGACGACCGTTCACCCACACAATCTCATCATTAGCAGCGCCAGCCGCACCAGGTAAGCCCGGTATCTCTCCCTCGCGCTTGACATAGAGAGCGCCGGCTACAGAAGGCATGTAGCGCAGCATCGTGTCCTCAATCCCCGCAGGCCACTTCGCCCCGAGAGCCGTGCGGGCCCCGGATGCGCGTTCCACTTCACGCGGCTCCAGGGGCTCGCACTCCTGATCCCCTTCGGCGCACTCGGGAGGATCGAAGCGCAGTCGAGCCGGCGAGGCCAGGCCGAGTAACCGGAAACGGCCGTCCGGATCGCTACGGACCGGATCCGGACAGTCCCCGCCACAATCAATCACGCTCACCGTCACCCCCTCAAGAGGAATGATGGGAAACTCGCCAGGACGCAACAGATACCAGTTCTCGTCGAGTTGCGCCGCGTCGATCGGTCCTACCTGGCCCGTAAAGTCTTCAGCCCGCAGAGGCATGACAACGAATGCCAGCAGGAGCAGAATCCAGGCGCATCGAGGCATATCTATTTGACGTGCGGGCGCTTCCCGGCGTTGCCGAAACCGGCCCTTTCCGGTCCTCAAAACTACCACAACAGGCTTGCCGGATTTTCGATTCGGTGGGACCATTTCCCCATGACCTGCTTATGGAACATCACTCGAATTGTGGTTGTGTTGCTGACCCTGGCGGCCATCGCGGTCGGCGCTGTCCCCGCCGGCTGGATCGCCCTTCGCTATGAACCGCCCAGCGGAGGGCAAAAGGGCTATTGGGTCATCGTCAAGGAGCCGCAGGCCGGCCTGGCCGCCTGGTGGAGCGACGCCGAGCTTGCCAGGATCGTGGCGAACGATCCCGACTATGTCAAACACCTGGAAACCTCCTGGAGCCCCGAAGGCCATCCGGCGGCCGATGCCGCCGAAGCCGTTCTCCTGGCCGAGGAGCTGGCCCGCTATTGGGACGGCGACCTGCCCCAGGCGAACTATTGGGCGCATGGGGCGCTGACCCGGCGCGGCTCGACGCCGCAGGCCTTCCGCTGGGCACAGGACGGGCTGGCGCAGCGGACCCAACTGGAGGCCGCCGGCGAGCGGCCCAAGACGGCCGTGGCGGCGGTCGATCCCGATCCCGTCGATTCCCGCTGGAGCAACCGCGACGACATTGTGAGCTCCGGCCAGGGCTGGGGATCTCACCTTTTGACCCCGACGCTCGACCACGTTCACCAGGCCGAGCGGAACAAGGCGCAGCAGCGGCACCACCCCAACCACCCGCCTGCCGGCGAAATCCGCAAGGCCACGGAGGCGACCGTGGCCGGCTGCCGCACGGCAAGCCTGCTGGCAGAGCAAGCCGTGTTCGAGAACTACGTCCGGGCGTGGGGCGGACTCGCGGCCAAGAGCATAACCTACGGGTTGCCGGCGAACTGTGTTGTGAACCCCGGACCGCTCGCCCTGGCGCCGCCTCCACCGCCGCCGCCTGCGCCAGTCACGCCCCCGCCGCCGCCCAAGCCGGTGTCGCCACCACCGCCGCCGCCCAAGCCGGTGACTCCACCTCCGCCCCCAGGCAACCCCAAACCTGGATGCACCATTTCATGGCTATGCGGTTCCGATCCCGACACCACCAACCCGGGCAACCCTGGCGGCTCGAATCCGGGCAACGGAGGCGATGGCGCGGACCCGGGTAATGGCAATGTAGGCGATGGAGGCGGCAACCCTCCGCCTGATGACTACGAGGCTTGCGACGGCTCGACGCACAGTACCCAGGCTGCCGCCGACGCTGTAGATTGTTCACCAACACCAACTTTATTTTTTGAGGACTGCCATGGGAATCAGCACGACACCCAGTCTGCCGCCGATGCCGTGAGCTGCGCTACCACCTACACCGCTTGCGACGGCAGCACGCATTCAACCCAGGCGGCAGCCGATGCCGTGGACTGCTCACAGCAGTTCCAGGAACAGATCCTCCACGACCTGACTTGCGAAGGCACCGTCGATCAAACCACGGGGCAGTGCGACGATCTGACCTACACGCCCTAGTGCGGAGAATCTCCATGACATCCACCTTGAGACGCTTCGCTCTTCTGAGCTTTTCTCTATTCCTGCCGGCGGCCTCTTCGGAGGCCGCCAAGCGCATCCACCTCGAGGATCTGCTCGAGGACATTCCCATCCAGGCCCGGGTGCGGCACACCACCGTGATCGTGCTGCCGCCTTCGGAGAACATCCTCGACTACGTCGCCGGCGACACCACTACCTGGGCCGTCACCGGCTCCGCCAACGTCGCCTACCTCAAACCCGGCGAGAAGGCCGCCACCACCAACATCGTGCTGGTCTGCCAGTCCGGCAACATCTACAGCTTCAAGGTTTCCGAGAACGAAGAGGCCGAGCCCGATCTGGTCGTCTACATCGACTACGCTGCCGCCATGATCGAAGAGGAATCCCCCGGCGGCGGCAAGCCGGTCCTCCATGAACCGAAGTACGTTTCCCGGATGGACGTTGCGGTCTATCAGGAAGCCGCCCAGCAGGCCGAGGAGAACGCCCGGGCCGCCTGGAAACGCGCCGAACAGCAGATGCAATCGGCCATCGACCGCTTCCGGTCCACCTACCCCACCCTGATCCGCTTCGAGTACCGCCTCGACAAGAAGGCTTCCAACCCGCCCTTCGAGATTGCCGGCATGTGGCATGACGGCCGCTTCACCTACGTTCGCTCTCACGCGGCGGAGGCGCCGGCGCTGTACGAGAACCGCGACGGCAAGCCGTCGCTGGTCAACTACGAGCTGCAGCCCGACGGGCTCTACATCATCAACCGCGTCGTCGAGGACGGCCACTTCCAGATCGGCAAGCATCGCGCGAAGTGGTGGCGCGAGCGGCAGCCTCCGCAGCCCGATCCGCAGCTGGTCCGAGGCCGCATCAGCCTTGCCACCCCCAAGGCCGCGCCCGCGCCCAAGACGACCACCGCGCCCGAACCATCGGCCGCTTCCAAGGTGACGGATGAAACTTCCCAACCTGCTACCGAACTGGATCAGTAACCGCATCTCTGATCCGGAGGGAACCGCTCCCAAGGGCCTCCTGTTCAAGTCCGGTGTCGTCTTGATGGCGGTCCTGATGATGGTGGTGATCCTTCTCGCCCCCGGCGAGGAAACCACCAACGGTCCGGCGGCCGCAGCCCCGGAGCTGCCCCCTCCGGCCGGTCCGGCCGCGGTTACGAAAGGCGATCAGCAGATCCAGTCAGCTGCTGATCGCCGCGCCGCCGAACAGTCACGCGCTGAACGCCGCAAACGCGAAGCCGCCGACCGTGCCCGCCAGTTCGAAGAACGCTGGCTTCGCGAACAGGCCGAGCTCGAAGCCGAAGCCGCCGAGAACCGCAAGGCCATTGCAGCCTCGCGGCAGGCGGACCTTTCCGCCGAGGAGGAGCTGCAGCAGAATCTCCGCCTGCAGCAGATCCAACGCAAGGACGACAGCTTGCGTTCTTCGCCGGTCGCGCTCAGCTATCGCAACCCCGAACCACAGCCTGAACCTCCGCAAGTCGATCCCGAACCCACACCGGCCGCCCCCGCCGCGCCGCAGCAGCCCCCGCCCGCGTCATCGTCACCGCCCCCCGCGCCTGCGGAAACGCCGCCTACGCGCGCCGAGCAGGCGCTGGAGGAAAGCGGACTCGTCGTTGCCTCGCGGCAACCCGGTTCCGCACACGGCTGGGAACGCATCCAGGGAGGACAGTTCATCGAAGCGGTCCTCGTGACGCAGATTCGCGGCGACGCGCCCGGCCCGGCCATCGCCCGCGTTTCCACTCCCTTCTGGTCGCGCGACCGGCAGCGCATCCTCATCCCTCGCGGCGCCCGCTTCATCGGCCGCGTGCAAGCCGTCCAGAACTGGGAGCAGGCCCGGCTCAGCGTCACCTTCGACCGGCTGATCTTCAACAACTACAATCTCCGCCTGCCTTTCGCCGGACTCTCCCAGGCCGGCGAAGCCGGTCTCAAAGACCAGGTCAAACGCCACTACCTCGCCACCTTCGGCGCTGCCGGCGCCGTGGGCGTCATCGCCGGCCTGACGCTTCGCAACACGCAGAGCATCGGTTTCAACGTCCCCGCCGGTCAAGCGGCCCGCATGGAGGCCGGCCGCTCGCTGGGCGAGTCCGCCAGCGCCATCATGAGCCAGTATCTCAACCGCCTGCCCTCCATCACCATCCGGGCAGGCCACCGCATCCGCATCTATTTCGTTTCCGATCTTCTCGTTCCCAGGAGTCCCTCATGAACCCCACGAATACCGCTCTTTCGCCCCATCCGCACGAAAACCGTCCCGATCCCGGAAAAAAGCCGCGTTCAGAAGCCGCAGGAGCGGCGAACGCCAAGGCCCCGGACCCCCGGCGCCCCCCTCGCAGGCGCAGGCGCTTGAGCCTGCTCATCGTCATGGCTCTGATGCTGATGGGAGTCGGACAGGCCGCCTGGCCCGTCATCGACATCTCGGCCGTCGCGCAGTTGATCCAGACCGTGCAGTTGGCGACCGACACTCTCACTGAAATGACCACCGCCAAGGAAGCCCTGCTCGGCCAGGTCGCCACCTTCACCGGCGTATGGGACGACCTCACCGGCGAAGCCTACCAGCTCGGCGAGAACGCCAGCTCGCTGGTCACCGACTTCAGCCTCACGCAAATCGAAACGCAACTCAACGATCGCAGGACCAACGAGCAAAACGCCTGGCCCACGTTATTGAACGTGCAGGACGCCTACGCCGGAGAAGACGCCACGGTGATTCAACAGGTGCTCGATGAGCACCAGGCCGCCACCGCCAAGCGCGAGGCGTCGAGGAACGCCTGGTACGACTCGCAGATCGTCATTGCCGAAGCCGGCGAGTTTCTCAGCCGCATCGAAGCCACCGCATCCACGCAGAACACCGAGACCGCCCAGGGGCTCGGCGCGCAGCTTGACCGCCAGATCGCGGTGGCTTCCTCCACCCGCGACATTGCCGCGCGTCAGCTCGAAGTGGCCCTCTCGGCCGAACAGCGCGCGGTCCGGCTCGATCATGAGCGCTCGATGCTCGAAGCGCAGCTGCGTCAGCAGGGACTTCAGATACGGACCGAAACGCAAGACGCTCTCGCCGACTACGAAGCCGACTTCGACGCCGCCGCTTTCGATCAAACGCTCTACACCCCTGTCATTTCCGCGAACTGACGCAACCCCCGCTGTCACGCTGATCCATGCTCGCCATCACGCCCCCCGCCATCGACAACCCCGACGACTTCAAGATCGTCCTCGACGATCTGACCCGCGAGCTCATGCAAACCGCCGGCAGCTCCCTGCTCGACGCCGGCAACGCCCTCTGGATGGGGCTCTCCCTCATCATCATTTCCTGGACCGGCCTGCGCATCGCCTTCTCCGGTGAAGGCTGGAACGCTTGGGAAATCATCCAGATGATCATCTTCCTCTCGATCCCGAGAGGAATGCTGGAGTTCTACGACTCCCCGATGCCCGGGGTTGGCCTGTCCTTCCCTCAGATCATCGTCGAGCAGGGTTCCTGGCTCAACGGCATCATCGTCGCCGACACCGGCAGCGCCGCATGGCACTGGTTGCGCGAGTATCTCACCGATGTCTGGAACACGGTATTCGACAACGCCACCAAATACTACGGGCTGGGACTTGTAACCAGCGTCATGAGCGGCGGCCGGCAGTTGATGTTCCTGTTCGCCATCTCGGCAACCGCCCTTCTCACCCTGATCACCGTCCTCGTCGGCTACAGTTTCGTCATCTTCTCCCAGCTCGCCATCTCGCTGATCACTCTGCTCGGTCCGCTGTTCATTCCCTGGCTCGTGCTCCCCTACATGAGCTTCCTTTTCTGGAGCTGGTTCCGGATGCTGATCACCTACTCCCTCTACGCCGCCATCGCCGCCGGCGTGTTCCGCATCACCATCCAGCTCATCATGGCCGTGGGAACCGCTTATCAGGAACGCGCCAACGTGGACTCCATTGCCGCCGCCTTGCAGCAGCTCACGTCGCTCACCGGCACCGGCATCACCGAGTTCATCGTCTGGTCGATCACCTTCATCCTGGCGCTTCTCACCGCTTTGCTGGCCACCTTCAAAATCCCCGAACTCGCCGGCGGCCTGGTCACCGGAACCGCGCCTGGCGGCGGCCTTGCCGGAAGCGCGATGGGCATGGCCGGCGCCGTCAAGGGCGGAGCCATCACCGCCAAAGCCGTCAGCAAGGCATCAGGAGGCTAACTCTTCATGAACCAGAAGAACGTCCGCGAATTTGCCGAGGCTTGGGGAGCCCACGCTTCCGCCGCCCGCACCCTGCGCTGGATCACCGCGGCGCTGATCCTGATGCTGCTCATCACCTCGATCGGCTGGCTGCGCAGCGCTTCGCGCGAACCGCAGCCGCTCTTCGTTCGCGTCGACGAGCTCGGCCGCGCCGAAGTCGTCAACTACGAAGCCCTCGAGTTCGACAAGAACCCCACTTCGCCCGTCACCAAGTTCTTCCTGGCCCGCTTCCTGCGCGACCACTACGAGCGCCGCCAGGGCGGCGTTCGCGAAGCCTGGACCCGCAGCCTCTATTTCCTCACCCAGGAGCTGGCGCAGTCCGCCAGCTCCCGCGACGCCGAGAACATCGCCGCCGTCATTGCCGGCCAGTCCGCTGAAATCGTCATGCAGGACTTGACTCTGCGCATTACGCCGTCCGAGCAGCCGCCCTTCACCGCCGTCGCCACCTACACCCTCATCTACCAGCGTCGCGGAACGGAATTGGGGCGCGAACTGTGGAGCGCCGAGATCCGCTTCCACTTCCTCGACGGCGTTCCTTCCGAGTACGTTCTGGTCAATCCCATCGGACTGAGCGTCTCCTACCTGCGCGCCGATCGCGCCGTCAGCGAATCGTGACCAACGAACCTCGCCTTCAGCGCGTCTTGCGTTTCCTCGTCGAGCTGTCGCTCATCCTCGCCGTCGCCGCCGCTTTCGGCTTGCTGATCTTTCACGCGTCCAGCTCCCGAATCGTAGGGATTGAATAAAGCGCCATGATCCGCAAATCATCCCTGATCGATCTGCCCATGGTCGAAGTCTTGCTCATTCCCATGATCTTCGTTCTTCTCGTCGGCCTTATCGCACTTCTCGATTCGCCGACCGCCTGCCCGGCAAGCTGCGCCTGCCTCCATACCACGCCATGACCATCGACCTCTTTTCACTCTTCCCCTCGTCGTGAAGCAAACCCGAATCGAAGAATGAAACTGAACAGAAGAAATCTGTTGAGAGTCGTGAGCCGAGATTTTCCATACCCCTACTGACAATCTCTCAACTCATCAGCAGCCAACCTCGACATGCACCCGATTGCCCTCACGATGCGAGAATCTCAACCCAGGCGATTCACGAACGCCTGCCGATCGCAAGTGCGATACCGCTTTGCTGGCAGTCTCCTCTTCTACGGGCAGGACGGCGCTGTCCATCGCCACGCTCCGCTTTCCCCTTGTCCGTGTTCTCCGCTTTTCCGCCAGTCCGAGGGTGAGCGGAAAGCTCCCAACACTTTACCCAGGAGGATTTAACCATCATGTCCAGCACCACCCCCAAGCCCGTCAAGGAAGTTCGCGTCGGAGCCGTCAAGGCCGCCATCTGGCGCAACGAGTCCGATTCGGGCGTCGTTCGCTTCAACACCACCTTCTCGCGCATCTACAAGGATGCCGAGGGCAACTGGAAGGCCACGTCGAGCTTCGGCCGCGACGACCTGTTGGTTGTCGCCAAGGTCGCCGACCAGGCGCACAGCGCCATCTTCGAGCTCGCCAACGGCCAGCAGGCCGAGCCGGACAGCGAGAAGTCCTAACGGACGCTCGAACAGGGCGGGGCGCAAGCCCCGCCTTTTTCTTTGTCGCTGTCACCGATTCCAGCTTCTTTCAGCAACCCCGTTTCGCGCTACAAAGCCCAGGAGCGCGCTATTCCCGCTTGAGGCATACCCCAATGTGCCTTTTCACCCGCAATCGTCCAGCACTCGCCGCCCTGCATCAAATGCCGCCTGCTTCCAGCTATCCCGCTTCTCTTTTTTGACGTTTTTACCGTCAGCCTCCCTTTTCACTCTGGCGAGGGCTGTCCGCTTTCCGCCAAGTAGCTGCTAGCGGAAAGCTCCCAACCCATAACGCCAGGAGAACCTTCACATGCCCAAGCGCACTCCCCCCACCTATTTCGAAATCTGGATCGGCCGCCTCCGTTGCGTCATCGAGCTGAACGTTCCCAAGCTGGGTTCGACCTTCCGATTCGAAACATCGGAATATCCCCGTCGGCGCCACGTGAACGGCCATCTGATCCGCAAGCACTTTCTCCAGCGCGGACGCTGGTGCGTATCCGACCGCATCAGCCGCAAGGAAGAGCATGCCGTCAGCCTCGTCGTCATCAAAGCCAACGCCTTCCTTCAGCAACTCATCCTGGAGAACAGCTCCATGGCTCACCTGGCCGTCAACGCCAACATCCATCACGAATCCTCTTGAAGCGTTGACTGCTCACGAGTCTCCGATCGCGATTTTGCCGCTTTTCCTTCCTTCTGAGCCGCGGCACGGCGACGGCTCAAAAAAAACACGCGCTGTGAGCCCCTACAGCGAACGTTCTCCCTTCCACTGGACCCCCAGCACCCCCGTAACAGCCTAGTTTCGGAGGTTTCCGGTCCGAACCTTGCAGCATACGAGTCTCTTCTCTGGCGCGATTACGTCCTCTCACTGGCCGTCGTTTCCGCTTCCCGCCAATCATGGGTGAGCGGGAAGCTCCAATTCCGACATGCCAGGAGGACTCATTCCATGAATCGCCAACAAGACTCGACTCTTCACCCGCCGCAAGCGATCGTTCGCTTCGCCGGACCCTATCGTTTCCTCTCGAACTTCTTCGCGAAACCCATGATGTGGGACGGAGTACGCTTTCCATCGGCCGAGCACGCCTATCAGGCCGCCAAGTGCGCCTGCTCGGATGAGTTCGAGCTGATCCGCAACGCGCTGAACCCAGGTTCAGCCAAGCGAATGGGCCGCAAGATCGCCCTTCGCGCCGATTGGGAAGCCGTGAAGGAGAAGGTGATGCTGTCGGTCGTGCGAGCGAAATTCGCCGATCCGTACCTGCGCCGCAAGCTGATTGCGACCGGAACGGCCGAGCTGGTTGAAGGGAATAATTGGGGCGACCGCTTTTGGGGCGTTTGCCGTGGAAAAGGCGAAAACCGCCTTGGAAAGATTTTGATGAAGGTGCGGGCTGAAATCCGCCCCTGATCCCTTCCCGTCGATGGATTCTCCGCTTTCCGCCAGGTAGCAGTGAGCGGAAAGCTCCAAATCCCTAGTGCCAGGAGGACTTAGATCATGAAGCATCCCGAAGCAGCAGCCATTCTTCAATCCGTCAACCAACAGCTCGATGCCCTCGACAACCAGAAGTGCCTGCGCACCACGCATTGCATCACCAAGATGATGCTCATCGACGAGAAGCTGTCACGCCTGCTTCACAACGCCGTCAACACCGCCATCGATGAGCGCGACACCTACGAGATCGAGTTCTGACATGCTTTCCCTGTACCCCTTTCTACGTTTCCCGGCGCCTGGCTTCGCCTTGCGCGCTACGGCTCACATGCTTTTGTTCGCCACCGTCCGCAGCGCCTCGATCTTCAACCTCGGCCCGCAACACCTTGCCTTCAGCTTCCAGCTTCTCGACCGTCTTCTTTGAGTTCCCCTATCCCCACAACATCTTGTGTGCCCTTCCGCGCGGTCCGCGCCGGTCGACGCGAATCGAACACTACATCTTGTGTGTCCCTTTCCTTCCGTTTTCTCCTTTCCAGGGTTCTCCGCTTTCCGCCATCAGCCAGTGAGCGGAAAGCTCCCAACCCTTACTCACAGGAGGTTCATGCCAGCATGAAAAACCAAGAGCCGAGTACCCCCTCGGATGATCTTCGCAACAGCTACGAGCGCAAGCAGGACGCCAGGCGCGAGCGGTTGCTGCAAGCGGCCGACAAGGCCGAGCGCGAAGGCGACTCCCGCATCCAGCGCGCCAATCAGGACTCTTCGGCGATCCCGCTGGGTCAGCCGATCCTCGTCGGCCACCACTCGGAGAAGCGCGACCGCAACTTCCGCAACCGCATTCACAACAACTTCCAGAAAGGCTACGAACTGAAGAACAAGGCTGCCGAGCTGCGCGGACGAGCCGCCAGCGTCGGCAAGGGCGGTATCTCTTCGGACGACCCCGCCGCCATCGAGAAGCTCGAAGAGGAGCTGCAGGCACTCGAAAAGAAGCAGCAGCTCTACAAGGCGATCAACAAGGCCCTGCGCAAGTCGGACCGCAGCGGCAACGACGACGAGCTGCGGGCGCTGGGCCTCGGCGACAAGCTGATCGAACAGCTCAAGAAGCCGGATGCCTGCGGCGAGCGAGGCATCGCCCCCTTCCAGCTCTCCAACAACAGCGCGAACATGCGCCGGATCCGCAAGCGGATCGAGGCGCTGCGGGCCTCCGCCGACGATCAGACCACCGAGGAACAGCACGGTGAGATTCGCATCGTGGACAACGTGGAGGAGAACCGTGTGCAGATTTTCTTCCCCGGCACTCCCTCGTTCGACGTTCGCAAGAAGCTCAAGCAAAACGGCTTCCGATGGTCCCCCACGGCGGGAGCGTGGCAACGCCATCGGAGTGAAGCCGCGCTGTGGTGGGCGCGGCGCTGCTGCGGCGTGGAGTAATGCCCATGTCCGCAACTCGGCCCCTGGAAATCGACTCGATGACCAGGGGCCGTTTTTTATGCGCTCGAGCTTTTTCGCTTGAGCACATTCTGAACCCAGCGCGGTCACGTCCGGACTTCGTACTCTGTCCCCGAAATCCGCGTCAGTTTCGTTGCCCGAACGGCCGACGCCGCTACCTCTCCGTCCCACAATATGAAGTCAGAGCACCAGGAGTCCCCTCATGAGCAAACTCTTCGACCCCAACGCACAGCGTTCCAAGTGGGCGCCCGACCCGATCCCCTGCGAGGACTGCGGAATCCTTCTCGACAACGACTGGTACAAGAGCGGCCCCCTGGCGAAAGTCTGCCGGTCGTGCCAGAACAAGCGCTATGAAGCCAAGACCCGGGGAACCCCCGAAGGCGAACGGCGGCGCAAGCGCAAGACGCTTCTCGCCAAGCTCAAGCGCATCGAGGACCGCATGGTCCGCGATCAGCGCACTCATGCCGAAGTCTCGGAAGAGCTGAAAGCCCTCAACAACTCGTAAGCTCCACCTCCAGCTTCGACCTGCGGCGCCGGTGCAGGCCCCAGCCCTGGAGGCTCGCCCGGCTTGCCCTGGCTGCGCCTTCCTTCACCCCCGCTCGCGACGGGTTCTCCGCTTTCCGCCAGGTACGGGTGAGCGGAAAGCTACAAACCCGTTATCGCAGGAGGACAATCATTCCATGGCAGTCAAGAACAGAAGGGTTCATTTTTTCTGTGACCCCCAGCTCTTCGAACGTATCCAGCAGGCAAGCCTTTCCTACGGTTGCTCGCTTTCGCAATTCATACGCGAAACGCTCGATTATGCCGTGGAGCCACAGCACTCTCACAACTTCTCCACTGGCTGGAAAAAGTGCATTCTGCACGGCGGCGATACAGGAGCCGTTCTCAAAGGCTCCACCAGGCACGTTCCCGCCAACCTTCTCGGTAAGCGCATCCAGGTACAGACCGCCGAAGGCGATTCGTTCATGGCTGTCGTTAGCGAGGTTCTCTTGAGAACGCCCAGCTACATCACGGTACGTTTCCGCAAACTCGGTTCCCTCAACACTTCTCCAATCTCACAATCGCCATAGCCTCCTCCCTCACTCGCGACGGGTTCTCCGCTTTCCGCCAGGTAGCAGCGAGCGGAAAGCTCCCCACCCGCCTGAGAGGAGGTTCAACCGATGCCGCAGAGAGCCGATTCGATCATCGCCTACACCGCAGACGCCGACATCTATTGTCCCGGCTGCGCCCGCGAGTACTTCAAGGCCATCCACGGATGGAATTACGCCCTGGCGCTGCTCAGCGCCCCGCACGACCAGCACGGCATTCCCGAAACCATCAAGGACCGCGAAGGCAACGAGGCCGGAGTCGTCTTTGCCGTCAGTGAGCCCGCCGACTATCCCGAAGTCTGCTGCACCTGCTTCGCTCTGATCCGCGATTGACCCTTTTCCCCTGCCCGGATTCTTCCGCTTTTCGCCGTCCCAGGCTGAGCGAAAAGCTCCGAACCCGTTATCACAGGAGGATCATTCCACCATGGCTACCACCAAGACCACCGCCAGCTTCCGCTGCGACCGCGAGCTACTCGACCGCATGGTCGAGGCCAGCAAGAACCACGGACTCAGCCTTTCCGAGTGGATGCGCCGCTCGCTGGAGGATGCCGTCAGCGTGCATCTTCCCCGCAGCACCATGAAGCACTGGAAGGAGGCCGAGCTCGAAGATCGCGAGATGGGCGCCTTCTTCGCCGGCAAAGTCTCGAAGCTGCCGGAGAACTTGATCGGCGAGGCCATCGAGGCCCGCAACGACCAGGGCAACACCTGGACCGCCGTCATCGACGAGGTCCGCTTCCGCAGCGACCGGATGGCGATCGTGAAGATCAAACCCAACACCATGCGCCGGCAATCGGCCGCCGTCGAGCCGGCTGCCTCCTGATCGGCCGGCGGTCGCGTTCACGTCCCGCCGCGCCTGCGGAGGCGCTTCTCGCGAAAAAACCTTCGCTGGGAAGCCGCTGGCGCGGCGATCCCCTTCAAGCCGGACCCCCAGCACCCCCGGATTCGTCCCGGATCCGGACGCTGCTGCTTTGTTCAACACCCCACATCTGCCGCTCGATGAGCTCGCAGCACCCCAACATCTTGTGCCGCGCCGGCGCCGCGGACAGCAACATCCTGTGCTTCCCTCTTCCGCTGCGGCTGCCCGGTCCGGGGTTCTCCGCTTTCCGCCAGGTACAAGCGAGCGGAAAGCTCCCAACCCACCCCATCCGGAGGCCGTCAACCCGATGCAAGACCTGTTTCCTCACATCCACCACTCCGAGGCCGTGAAGCTCTTCAAGAAGGCCATGTCTCTCTACCGCAGGAAAGAATACTTCAAAGCGATCAACCGCGCACTGCGCAAGTCTGAACGCAACGGCAGTGACCAACCCCTCGTGGAGCTCGGCTTCGATTCCAAGCAGATCGCCAACCTCAAGTCCCCCAACAACAAAGGCACCATCGGCATCCATCCGATCGTGCTGCGCAACCTCCGCACGAGGATTCGCAAGATTCGCGACAAGCTCATCGCCGACTTCGACCTTTCCATCATCGACGGCAAGCTCACCAGCTCCACCCCTTCGACCATCCCTCAAACCACTCATGAGATGTGCGGCGATGTCCTGATCGTCGATAACGTCAGCAAAAGCCGCATCCAGCTCTTCTTCCCCCGCAAGGTCCGCAAGCCCACCACCAACGTCCTCAAGTGCTACGGCTTCCGCTGGTCCCAGGCCGTAGGAGCCTGGCAGCACCCCCGCGACAATCGCGGAACCGGCCTGTATTGGGCACGCCGAATCTGCCGGGGCTGGCAGCACCATGTCCAGCACAACTCCCCCACTGTCGCCGCTCGCTTTTTTCTTCCGGAAAGCTAACCCACAGTGCGCGATCGCTCATTGATCTGATTCAGATTCGACGACAGCGTGATTGACGCCGGCGTTAACCGCTCTTGCCCCGTTTTCCGCTGCCGATACGCTGCGAATGATCTTCACTGCGCTCGCTCCCCAGCGCGACCCGGATCATGATGAGGGTTCTCCGCTTTCCGCCATTCACCTGTGAGCGGAAAGCTCCCAACCCTTACATCGCGGAGGATTCACGCATGGCAAACGAAAACGCCGTAACCGTATCGGAAGTTTGGGAAATGACCTGTCCCCGATGCCGCTTCGACGACGACATTCGCATCCACGCCACGATCGCCGTCATTCTGCTGCCCGATGGCACCGACCCCACCGATTCCGACACCGAATGGGACGACTCCAGCATCGCGCTGTGCAACCGCTGCGATTTCACGGGAACCGTGAAGGACTTCCAGGACGCCTACCGCAAGCCCTCCAGCAGCGGCGGCTAAGCCGCCGCTTTCCCCCGGCCGTATTCCGACTGCCCACTTTCCCCATTCCTCCGGTAGCGGGTTCTCCGCTTTCCGCCAGGTACGGACGAGCGGAAAGCTCCCAACCCTTGCATCCCGGAGGATTCCAGCATGCCCAACATCATCATCCTTTCCCCCAGCTCGGTATCTCAAGAATGGGAAATGATCTGCCCCGGCTGCCGCCGCGACGACCGCATTCACATTCAAGCAACCGTTACGGTCCTGCTCACCCGTCGCGGAACCGATCCCGTCGATTCCGATACCGAATGGAATGGTTCCAGCACCGCGCAGTGCCGCCATTGCGATTTCACCGCAACCGTCCGCGACTTCTCGGACGCCTTCTCTGCACTCCGCAGCGGCGTCGGCTAGGCCACCGCTTTCCCCGGCCGCATTCCGGATGCCCGGATACCCCTTTCCTCCGGTAGCGGGTTCTCCGCTTTCCGCCAGGTACTTGCGAGCGGAAAGCTCCAAACCCACTTATCCAGGAGGACATGATCCATGAGTGCTTACGTAGTCACCCCGGCGCACATCGCCACATGCGCCAAGATCATCCGGGAGATCATCTTCCCGTATGAGAAGAATCCGCCCAGCGACAGCGACGTTCGCATGGACCTCGCCATGGCGAACGTCATCAGCGTCTCCTTCCGCTACGGCCCGGAAGGCCGCCGCGCCTACACCTCGATCTTCAGCTCCATCCTCGGCCAGCTCGAAGACGCCGGCTGGGACACCAGCAACATCGATCACCCCGAAGGCATCAACGACATCAACGTAGCCTGTTTCGACGAAGGCTACACCGTCAGTGACTACCTTCGCGACTGCCGTTCCGCCGAGCCTCGCATCTACACCCACGCCGAAGCGTGCGAGTACCTCAGTTGCCTCAACTACCAGTCGTGCGAACCGCCGAACTGGCAAGACAGCAAGGTGCGAATGTGGATTCTGGAAGCAAAGTCCTATATCGCCAACCGGCTCGCCATGCAGATTCTCGGCGAACGCCACGTTTGGGAAGTCCGCGACACCGATCCCGACCTCAAACCCGTTTCCTCGCTCATTCCCGCCCAGCAGTAATCCTGCCCCGCCGCCTCGGCGGCGGGACTTCTTTTGCCGCTGGCTGCCATCTCAACCCCTGCGGCTCTCCCGCGTTGAAGGGTTCTCCGCTTTCCGCCAGGTAGCTTCGAGCGGAAAGCTCCAAACCCATTCCCCAAGGAGGACTCCAGCATTGAAAGACCAACCTCAGACCATCGACGTGATGTTCCGGAAATACCGCCACAAGAGCGCCGAGATTCTGGCCGTGTTCCCCTACGAGGCCCACGACCGCAGCGGTCAGTTCGTGACCTGTTATGCGCATATCGGCCAGCACGGAAGCGTGCAGATGGCGCATGTATTCAGCGCGACCCGGCCGGCGAAGCCCGACGAGTACGCCGATCTGTACCGCGAGCTGCAGGGCATCTACGAACGCGCGAAGTTCCCCGGCGATCCGGTCTACCAGCTCCGCATCGTCAAGCGTCGTTCCGCCAAGGGCATCCAGGAGATGCTTGAGAAAGCAAGGAGGTAACCCCATGTCCGATTCATTGCACTTCATCCGAGCCGGCAAGTCCCTCGATCCGGAGGCGAAAGTCGAGATGATCGAGTGCGGTAGCTGCGAGTATCACCACCGCGCCGACTTTTGGGGCGACTGCCGGACCGACTCGCAGCG
This sequence comes from Bryobacterales bacterium, assembly GCA_965204095.1. Taxonomy (GTDB): domain Bacteria; phylum Acidobacteriota; class Terriglobia; order Bryobacterales; family UBA6623; genus JAPPLB01. The sequence goes on from OZ241991.1 coordinate 2,225,303, forward strand.
ATTCATGCCGCATGACGGCACCGGCGAACCGGAATACGAATGCGAGAACGGCCACCACTGGATTACCGAAACCGAATGGTGGCGCCGGCAGGAGGCTCTCGCCGAAACCGCCGACATCCAAACCCCTTCCCAGCAAGACCAAGGAGCCTCGTCATGATCGTCCACGAAGAAATCACCATGGAAACCCTGCCCGATCCCTTCCCCGATACCTCGTATCTTCAGCAGGAAGGCTACGAAGAGCGCTTGCAGCAGTCCGAGGACGGCATCTTCTCGTTCATCGGAGTCCGCGCGAGCTGCACCGTCCACATCGGTATCGGCCAGAAAGGCCACACCATCTCTCAGCGGATCGACAGCCCCGGAGTCTGGAACGTCGAATCCGACTCCAATGACAGCCACATCCAGGAGCTCTTCGAAAACGAGCGCAGCATCCTGCTCGCAATGCTCGACGCCATGGGAAGCCGTCGCCGGCACCAAGCCTTCCCATCGAACTGATCCTTTCCTGCGACACTCCGCCCTGGCGCAACCTGCGTTGCCCCAGGGCCTCTTCGTGCGCTCGAGCTACTGCGCTTGAGCGCATTTCGTGTCAGAGAAGCTAGCTGCAGGTGAACCTTGCCCTCTTCTACGGGTTCTCCGCTTCCCGCCAGGTAACAGCGAGCGGAAAGCTCCCCACCCTTACATCAGGAGGCAACAGCCTTGACGAACACCCTCGAAGCTCCCGAATCCTGCAGCTCCCTGCTGCCGGACACCATGGCCGGCTTGCTGCATGCGGCCATCATCGACGCCCGCAGTCTCGATCGTACGATCTATGACCCCTACTTCGACGAGTGGCACGGCGACTTTGACTTGCATCGTTGCGAGATTTGCCTTGCCGGAAGCCTGATCGCAGGTACGCTGAACGCCACGCCTGGCGTGCGTATTTCTCCCAATGCCTATCCTCGCGACATCAATACCAAGCTCGAAGCACTCGACTACATGCGCTGCGGAATGTGGAGAGATGCTTTCAGGCTCGTCTACGGCCGCACAGCGGACTCTCCAATCGAAAGCATGCTTCGCGCAGTTGCTTCTCCATCCAACGCTTCCTTCTGCGGCTGGGACGAGTTTGACGATCATCTCGCCTCTCTCGAAGAGCTGCTGCTCGATCTGCGCAAGATCGATGCGCAGGCCGCCAAGCTCTGAGCACGCCGCTTCTGAACGGGTTCTCCGCTTTCCGCCAGGCAACAGCGAGCGGAAAGCTCCCCACCCTTATCCATCAGGAGGATTCCTTCCTTGTCGAACACAACGATCCCGTCCGACCCCGACAACGTAACGCTTCCCTCTACCCTGGCGGGGCTTCTCGAAGCCACAATCCTCGACGCCCGCAGCCTCGATCGGAACATCTACGTTCCCTACCACGACGAGTGGCACCATGCCAGCAACCACAACTACTGCGAAGTCTGCCTGGGCGGCGCCCTGATGGCCGGCACGCTCAAGCTCTCCCCCCGAGTTACCGTTTCGCCCCACATGCTCTCTCACGAAACCGAAGTCAAGCTCGATGCTCTCGACTTCATGCGCTGCGGATTGTGGAAGCAAGCCTTCGATCTGATCCACAACCGCGTTCCATCCCGGGCGATCAGCGATCTGCTGTTCGCCCTTCCAGCCCCTCCGTTCGGAAACTTCACCGGTTGGATCGAGTTCAACGCCCATCTGGATTCCCTCGAAGAGCTGCTGCCCACCCTTCGCAACATCGATCAACTCGCCGCCAAGCTCTGATCGCCGCGCCTCGATCGTGCGGGTTCTCCGCTTTCCGCCTTCAACCAGTGAGCGGAAAGCTCCCAACCCTTATCCATCAGGAGGCAACCCTTCATGACACTGTCGCTCGAAGTCGATCTGCAGCACGAACCACCCGATCCGGACGAGGACGAGGACTCCCCCGAAGCGGAGGTCTGCGCCAACTGCGGCAGCAACAAGATCACCTTCGACGCCACCGCGTATTGGAACGAAAAGCAGCAGCAGTTCGAATACGACATCTTCCGCGACAAGGTCTACTGCCAGTTCTGCGACGGCAAGCAGCAGGTCGATTGGGTTTCGATCTGATCGAATCTCTTCTACTCTCCAACCATGACCAGCACCGGGAAATCCATCACCTTCACCTGCAGGGACCAGCTCTACGAGCGCGTCGAGGAAGCCAGCCGTCGGGCAGGTGTCTCGATCGAGAAACACATCGCCCAAGTGGTCGAGGACCACTTCTTCCCGGCAGCCAAGCGCCGCAGGGACTACTACGCTCGCCGGCGCTTCTACACCTACGAGATCGATCCCGATTGAAGCACAAGCCCCTCATGCGGCCCTCAGCACGGGTTCTCCGCTTTCCGCCAGGCAACAGCGAGCGGAAAGCTCCCAACCCTAACTTCCAGGAGGCCGAACACACCATGTCCGATCATCCCGCTCCCATCGCAGGCTCCGTTGCTCACAATTCCATCTTCCACTTCGAGGAGGATTACCGCTTGCTGTTCAACACCATGGCCGATTTTCTTCAAGCGGCCGTAGCCGACGCTCGCAAGCTCACTCGCAGTCTCTACCATCCGCTTTTCGGAGTGTGGCATCACCCCGGCAAATCCGGACGTTGTGAAATCTGCCTGGCCGGCAGCTTTATCGCCGGCACGTTGCGCTTTTCTTCCTGTCAATTCATCGACCTCACGAACATCTCCGGTCCCGTCAGTGACTTGCTGATGGCGCTCGACTGCATGCGCACCGGAGATTGGGCGGTAGCCTTCTACAAATACTACTCGCGCAATCCCCATCCCGATACCGAATTGAAACTCTACGAGCTTCCCGCTCCCAAATGCCGCTGTTTCACGAACTGGACAGGTTTCGACATTCACCTGACTTCACTCGAAGCCATCATCCCCCTGTTGCGCGAGATCGAACAGCAGGAGTCGCGCAACCATCTTCGAGATTCGTCGTGACGGTTCGGTTCAACGTCTTCTTTCCTTACTCACGGGTTCTCCGCTTTCCGCCATCAACCAGTGAGCGGAAAGCTCCCAACCCTACTTCCCAGGAGGCCAGCAACTCCATGCCCAACGACACCGTCGCCGACATTCCGAGCACCACGCCCACCTTCACCGTCGATGCGGATGAGATGACCTCTCCGGATACGATGGCCGACTTCCTCGAAGCCGCCATCGCCGACGCTCGCGGCCTCAACCGCAAGCGTTACCGTCCGGATGCCGAGTTGTGGCATTCGCCCGCGTTCAACGGAGAGTGCCGCGTTTGCCTGGCCGGCTGCTTCATCGCCGCGAAGCTGCGCCCTCCGAGCAGCACGGACATCGACATCGCCGATGTTTCCAGTTCCGTCGCGAACAAGCTCAAGGCGCTCGATTTCATGCGCACCGGCAACTGGTCCATCGCCTTCAAGTTCTTCTATTCCGTCCTTCCGGATTCCGATACCGAGCGTCAGCTCAACGAGCTGCCCATTCCCGCAGACCCTTACTTCGTAACCTGGTTCGAGTTCGACCTTCACCTACGCTCGCTCGATGCGATCGTCCCCAGGCTACGCGAGATCGAGCAGCAACCGTAGCCCAACCCTTTCCCCTGCAGGGTTCTCCGCTTTCCGCCGTCAGTGAGTGAGCGGAAAGCTCCAAACCCTTGTTTCCAGGAGGCGACTCCATCATGCCGTTCATCGAAAACCGACCCGTCAGCGACCTTTCCGGCGACGTTCATTTCGACATACTGCCGGAAGAGTACCAACCCATCTTCAATTCCATGGCCGACTTGCTCAGCGCCGCCGTCGCCGACGCCCGCGGCCTCGACCGCAAGCGCTACCGCCCTTGCTCCGATGAATGGCACGACGGCATAGCCGTTCAGCAATGCCAGGTCTGCCTGGCCGGCGCCTTCATCGCCGGCACGCTCGAATTCCAGCCCACGTGCGACATCCGCCCCTCGATGTTCACCCATCCGATGCACGACAAGCTGCTGGCCCTCGACGCCATGCGCAGCGGCGATTGGGATTTCGCCTTCTTCAAGTTCTATTCCTGCGCCCCCAGCCCCGACACCCATGACGCCCTGCTCGATCTTCCCGACCCGGATGATTCTGATTTCTACTCTTGGGAAGAGTTCGATCATCACCTGAATTCGCTCGAATCGATCATTCCCGAGCTGCACAGGATCGAGGAACGGGACTAGCCGCTCCTTTCCACTCTCCATCCCTCTTCCGACACCCACGCCATCATGCTAACCGCTGCCGGCAGGGTTCTCCGCTTTCCGCCAGCCAACATCGAGCGGAAAGCTCCAAACCCCTACTTCCAGGAGGCTCACAGCCCATCATGAACCAACTCTCCGATACCAACCTCTCCCTCGCCAAGCTCGATGACACGCTCTGGAGGCGCGCCACCAACCCGCTTCTCAAGCAGCTCACCCAATCCGACAAGGACAACCTCTCGGAGCACGATCTGTTCGCCTGGCTTCTGCAACAGGCGGGACGCCTCGAACGCGGCGAGATCGAACGCGCCGAACTCAACACCATCATCGCCCTGTTCATGGACCAGGCCAACCAGCTCCTGCGCGACGGCCGCCACTACTGCCGCTACATCATGAGGCTGCTGCTTTGCGCGGCGCCGGAAGCCGATTCCCGCACCCGTCCGACCTGGCGCGATCAACTGTACAACAACCGTTTCTCGATGCAAACGCTGCTGGGCGAGAACCCCTCGATCACGATGTTTGTCCGCGACATGATCCGATACGCCTGGGCAGGCGCACGCAGCGACGCAGTCCTCGCACTCGCTCCGCGCAACCACAACGGCCGTGCGGCCCCGCCGCTTCCCCAGGACTGCCCGTGGAGCGTCATGGAAATCTTCGGCTTCGATCCCTTCGACACGAACGATGTTCTCATCGATGGCAAAGCCGTTCCCCTGCGTTCCTACGAACGTCACATGAAGTGCCCCGCCTCCGCAGCGGGTTCTCCGCTTTCCGCCAGGTAGCGGCGAGCGGAAAGCTCCCAACCCTCACAGCAGGAGTTCAACCGACCATGATCGAATCCTCACATCACCAGTTCGAGATCGACACCCGCGCCGATCTGGAGATCCTCAGCCACAACGAACATGCCGTCTCCGAGCAAATCGACGCCTTCTCCTGGCGCATCCAGCAAGCAGGCCACCTGAGCCGAGGCGAGTTCGACAAGATCGACCGCCCCACGCTCATCGACGTGCTCACCAACGACGCCAACCAGCAGCTCTACTGCCTGCGGAGCCGCTGCTGCGACATCGTGGAGCTGCTGCTCCTTCTCGCCAACGCTCCCGCGGCCGACAAGGAGTATCTCGACAAGTGGAAAGCCGATCTGAGCTTGCGCCGCATCCAGTTCTCCAAGATTCTCTCGCGCAACCCCTCGATGAGACAATTCCTGAAGGCCACCCTCAACTTCGGCTGGCGCGTCGGCCGTATGTACGCCGCCATGCAGCTCCACGGCGGCTTTTTCATTGCCGGCGATATTCGTCAGGAAGTCCTGATGGCCGAAAGCCTCTGCGGCGACTGGATCAACCGCCTTCCGCTCTCCTGCCCCTGGAGCCCCACTCAGATTCTCGGCTACGACGCCAGCAACCCCCACGACGCGCTCTCCGATCCCCATGCTCTTCCCTTCGTTGAGCCGAAACCCGCCAATCCGTTGCGCTAACTTGCTCGCCTTCAACACCTTCATTGCTCTTGCGCTGTGGCTCGACTTCCATGCCCACCTGGATTCGCTCGAAACGTTCCTTCCCGAACTGCGCACAATCGAGAGCCTGACCGTCCCGGCATAGCCGCCGACGCCGACTCCCGTCCGCCAGGGTTCTCCGCTTTCCGCCATCTCCGAACGAGCGGAAAGCTCCCCACCCTTACTTCCGGAGAATTCTTCAACATGGCTTCTTCATCCCGCCAACACTCACATCGACACCGCAATGCCAACCCTGCCACCCGCTCTCCTTTGCCCCACAATCTTGCCGATCTGCTCGCCCTCGCCGTCAGAGACGCCCGCCGCCTCGATGCCGCTTCCTACATCCCTCACAGCGGCAACTGGCATTTCCCCACTCAGAAAGGCATTTGCGAAGTCTGCCTGGCCGGCAGCGTCATCGCCGTCAGCCTGCGCATCTCGCGCCAGGTTTACGCGGTTCCCAAAACGTTCACTCCGATCGTGCAACGCCAGCTCCACGCCATCGACTACATGCGTTGCGGTTTGTGGACCCATGCGTTTCTGATTCTCTACGACCGCTCCGCAGTTCCCTCGATCGCCCAGCGGCTCCGTTCCCTTCCCATGCCGGCCGATGCCAGCTTCCGTTCCTGGCCCGAGTTCAACGCCCACCTCGATTCGCTGGAATCCATCATCCCCGAGTTGCGCGAGATCGAGGAGGCCGACCGCAGCCTCTGATCCGTATCCGAGCCGTTGCATTCGGGTTCTCCGCTTTCCGCCATTCAGCAGTGAGCGGAAAGCTCCCAACCCTTGACTCCAGGAGGACGCCTCGCATGACGAACGCCATCATTCATGCCTCGCATGTAGACAACATCAGCTCCACGCCGTACTCGCTCGACTTGCTGCCCGATACCCTGTTCGAGCTTCTGACCATCTCCATCAACGACGCCCGCAACCTGAATTGGAACAACTTCCAACCCGCCTGCGAGCGCTGGTACTGGCCTTCCGAGGAAGGCACGGTCCTCGTATGCCTGGCCGGCTGCGTTCTCGCTCGCGCGTTCCTCACTTCGCCGGACCGCGCTTTGTTTCCCCATATGTTCGTTCGCGACACGAGCCGCAAGCTGTACGCCATCAACCACATGAGTCGCGGCAATTTCAGCAGCGCGTACGAATCTCTCAACAGCAAGCCCGCACCGCTCTCCCTCATGAAGCGTCTTAACCGTTTGCAGTGTCCTACTTCCTGCGATTTCTTCAACTTCGAACGTTTCTTCGCTCACCTGGATTCTCTCGAAGCCGTCATTGCCGAGCTGCGCGAGATCGAAGAGGCCGACCGCCGCCTCTAGCCTGCTTCCCTACCTCTGCAGACGGGTTCTCCGCTTTCCGCCATATACCATTGAGCGGAAAGCTCCCCAACCCTTTCATCACGGAGGATTCCTTCGACATGGCCCACATTCCCGTTCCCCTTGCCTCACGTCACCTTTCGATCGACAACCCCATCATCGAGGACTTGCTGCCCGACACCCTGCACGAGCTGCTCGCCGCCGCCGTCCGCGACGCCCGCCACCTCAACCCCAATTGCTACTACCCCTCGTTCATGCGCTGGCACCGCACGCGCATGAACGGTCATTGTGAAATCTGCCTGGCCGGCAGCCTCATCGCCCGCACCTACCGCAGCTCACCCCGCCTCGACATCATGCCCGAGATGTTCTCCCTCGACATCAGGCACAAGCTCTACGCCGTCGACGACATGCGCAACGGCAGGTGGCCCAGCGCCTACATGGTTCTCCACCAGCGCTCCGCGCCCCCGGCGATCGAGAACCGCCTTCTCTCCCTGCCGAATCCGGCGCACGCCGACTTCAAGGGCTGGCTTTCGTTCATCGCCCACCTGGACGCGCTGGAACCCATCATCAGCGAGCTGCGCGCGATCGAGCTCGACGCCAGCAAGGCGTGATCGCCTCCGCCGACCCTTCCCTCTGCGGGTTCTCCGCTTTCCGCCTGAGCACTGCGAGCGGAAAGCTCCCCACCCTTCATTGCACGAGGATTCAACGATCATGACCGACATTCCCGTTCCCAACGTTGCCCATCACGTATACGATGACAAGCCCATCACCCAGGACTTGCTGCCCGACACCCTCTACGAGCTGCTTGCGGTCGCCATCAACGACGCCCGCCAGCTCAACCCGCATGCCTACTGCCCCTCCAGCAAGCGCTGGCACCGCTCCCGCATGGGAAGTCATTGTGAAGTGTGCCTGGCCGGCAGCATCATCGCACGGACCTACCGCAGCTCTCCCAACCTCGACATCCTGCCCACGATGTTCTCCCTCCGCATTCGCAAGAAACTCTGCGCCATCGACAACATGCGCTGCGGAAAGTGGCTCCACGCCTACCTGATGCTCTACGAGACAGCAGCTCCCCTCGCAATCGAAAAACGCCTTTTGGACCTTCCGAAACCCACATACATCGATTTCAAAGGCTGGCTGCAGTTCAACGCCCACCTGGACTCGCTGGAGCCCATCATGTACGAACTGCGCGCGATCGAGATCGACGCCAAAAAGGCATGATCACCCACGCTAACCCCGTCCTATGACGGGTTCTCCGCTTTCCGCCATTCACCAGTGAGCGGAAAGCTCCAAACCCATTCATCCAGAAGAGATCGCCCGATGACACGAACCCTCGTACTAGACGACAGCCCCTCTCCCCTCGAAGCCACCATTACCCCTTCGCAACCCATCTTCTACAGCATGAACGATCTTCTCGAAGCTGCCATCATCGATGCCCGCGCACTCAATCCCCGCCTCTACCAGCCCAACTACATCGCCTTACACGACGCCTCCGTCAGCGTGCAATGCCAAGTCTGCCTGGCCGGCAGCCTTATCGCAGGAACCCTTGAAGCAACGCCTGACCAGTCGTACACACCCGAACACTTCGACAGCAACGTTCGCGGCAATCTCGAATCTCTCAACTACATGCGCCAGGGTCATTGGCTGTTTGCGTTCTACGAGTTCTATCGCCACTGGCCGCGTACCTGCATCGAGAACCGACTTCGCAAGCTGCCGAAACCGAACGACGCCAACTTCCGATGTTGGAACAGTTTCCACTCCCACCTGGATTCCCTCGAATCCACCCTTCCCGAGTTGCGCGAGATCGAGTTGAGCAAGCACTGGTTCTAACCTCTCTGCTTTCAGCCAATTCGGGTTCTCCGCTTTCCGTCATTCACTAGTGAGCGGAAAGCTCCAAACCCTTTCGCTTAAAGGAGCAAACCCATGAACGAAATCAACCTTCCCGAAACGCTACATGAAACCCTTTCTCTGGCCGTCAGCGACGCCGCCAAGCTCGACCGCAAACTCTACACGCCCCGCTACTTCTACTGGCACTCACACGACTTGGACCAATGCCTCATTTGCCTCTCCGGCTGCATCGTAGCGGTAACACTCAAGACCGACCGTAGCAAGGAAATCCTGCCCTGCTCGTTCGACTTCGAAACCGATCGCAAGCTGCAGGCCGTCAACGCCTGCCGTACCGGTGACTGGAACTTCGCCTTCCACATCTTCCACCGCCACTACCCCTCAATCGAATCCCAGGCACGCCTGGAAACGCTGCCTCTCCCCGACAACATCGACTTCAACAACTGGGAATCGTTCGACTCCCACCTGCGCTCCATCCAGTCGATTGTGCCCCTTCTCGCCGAGATCGAGATCGAAGCTCTCAAGCCCTGAACAATGCCTTCCTGCCGCCCGCCAGCCGCCCGCGACTCCGCTTCGGCACGCGCTCCGCTTTCCGCCATTCACCAGTGAACGGAAAGCTCCACACCCTGCCTCACAAGGATCAACCCCATGGACACTCCCACACTTCCCGATACCCTCAGCGACACCCTGGCGCTCGCCGTCAAGGACGCCCGGCTTCTCGACCGAACACTCTACATGCCCCACAACCGCTTCTGGCACGGCTACAACAGCGAGTACCGCAATCAATGCGTCGTATGCCTCGCCGGCAGCATCATCTCGCGATCCTTCAACACCGACCCCCGCACCATCACCAGTCCCGGCAGCTACCCGATCGAGATCGACCGCAGGCTACGCGCGGTCAACCTCTGCCGAACCGGCGAGTTCCTCGACGCCTTCCGGATGTTTTACAACCACGTACCAACCCAAGACGAACAATGGGACCGCCTCCACCAACTCGCTGTGCCGCTGCACTTCAACTTCATCGGCTGGGAGCAGTTCGACGCTCACCTCACTTCCATCGAAGCAATCATCCCCACACTGCGCGAAATCGAAAAAAGCCGCCCTCTGATCGCACCCCCAGCTTCCCCCTGGCAGCGGGTTCTCCGCTTTCCGCCATTCACCAGTGAGCGGAAAGCTCCACACCTTTTTGCCAGGAGAGAACCCTTCATGCTCAATCCACATCTTCGAATCGACGGCTCCGCCGCCCAGCTTCCCGCCACCATGGCCGGCCTTGTGGAAGTCGCCATCCGCGATGCCCGAGCGCTCGATCACAACATCTATTTCCCTTTCTCCCGCGAATGGCACAGCGCCTATCATCGCAACAGCTTGTGCCGGGTCTGCCTCGCCGGCAGCATCATCGCGGGCTCTCTCAAGATCACCCCCGACCTCAGCGTTGACTCGGCATCGTTCGACACGCGAACCGAATCCCTTCTCGACGCACTCGACATGATGCGTTACGGAATCTGGTCGAAGGCCCACCGCCTGATCTACGGCAACATTGCTTCCAACGATCTACGCGAGTACCTCTACGCGCTGCCCCAACCCGCTCGTTCAAGCTTCAACGGCTGGGACGACTTCAGCGCTCACCTTGCTTCCCTCGAAAGCATGCTGCCCCGGCTGCGAGGCGTTGACCGCGCCACCGCCAAACTCATCCGACATCGCTCCTGATTTGCATGCTGCAACCGCACCGCTCGCCGCCCTAACCCGGCTCTCCCCTTCACGACGGGTTCTCCGCTTTCCGCCAGGCAACAGCGAGCGGAAAGCTCCCAACCCTTACTCCCAACAGGACACCGACTCCATGAAACCTCAACCCACCGTCAAGCCCGGCGTTCGCGAACAGTGGCTCATCGACACCGCCGAGAACATCGAATCCCTCAGCCTCTCCGACCAACAGGAGCTTCACTGGAAAGACCCTCTTCACTGGATGCTGCAGCAATCGCAGCTTCTCAGGCAAGGCAACCTCGACAAGATCGACCCGCACGAGATCGCCAGCTTTCTCATACGGCAGTCCGATGAGGTCTTTCGCACCTGGCGAGGCCATTGCCGCGAAGTGCTCACGATGCTGCTGCTGCTCGGCTTCGCACCCGCAGCCGACAGGAACACCCGCGCGCATTGGAAGCACAGCCTGCACTACCACCGCGTCCGCATGAGCGCGATGCTCGACAAGAACCCCTCGCTGAAAGACTTCATCGAAGCCATGATCAGCTTCGCCTGGGAAGGCGCCCGCGCCGGCGCCGCCGTCATCATCATCGACGGCCGCTACATCGATGAGCGCGTTCGCGCAGAAGTCCTCAAGCGCCACCGCCGGAAAGGCAAGTGGCTCAAGCCGCTGCCCTTGGACTGCCCCTGGAAAAACATCGAGGTGCTCGGCTACGACGCCCGCGACAGCAAGGACCACCTTGCCAATCCTCGACGGCTTCCCTTCGAGGAAAGCGAACCCTTCGACAGCTCCCGTTATCGCTAAGACACTTTCCGTTGATGATTCCTGTCCTCAACCTCGGACTCAGCTTTCTTCACCGCATCCGTTCTCTCACGCCGGCTTGCCGGGTTCTCCGCTTTCCGCCTGATAGCAGTGAGCGGAAAGCTCCCAACCCCGACCGCCTGGAGGCTCACATCGACATGCCACGGCCGAATCTCAGCACCCCCGAAGGGAGAGCGGTTCTCAACGCCGCCATTCACAAGCAGAGCGAGCGCTGCCAGCAGCTCGGCTGCTCGCAGCGCATCAAGTGCCACCGTTGCGGAGAGCCCGTCCGGATCGTGCTCGACGGCGAAGAATGGTGCTCACGCTGCCAGCACTACCAGCGTCCCGTTCCGCACGGTTGGTCGAAGTGGGAAGCCGTTTCCAACATCGATGAGGCGAACGCCTCGTGAGGATGACCGACATGAAGCGACAAGCACCCATCTCCACCCTGTCCGAGCTGCTCGTTACGGCGATCGCCGACGCCCGCCGTCTCGACCGTTCGCAGTACGAACCCTGCTACCGCAACTGGCATCTGCCGAACAGCCATGGGACGTGCGAAGTCTGCCTGGGCGGAAGTTACATGGCCGTTACCCTCGAATGCTCCCCCAACCGTTCAGTCGAACCCCTGGAATTACCCCGGCAGGACGCAAGCGATGATGGAATCCCTCAACGCCATGCGCGTGGGCGCCTGGAACGAAGCCTACCGCTTTCTCTTTCAGCGCGAGCCCAGCGAGAAGGCCGCGCTTCTGATGTCACGAATGTCAATTCCGGCCCGCCGCGACTTTCTCGGTTGGCGCGAGTTCGACACTCATCTCCTGTCTCTCGAATCGTTCCTTCCCATGCTGCGCGAGATCGAGGCCGCAGAGAACCCGATCGAAGCCTTGAAAGGATGACTCCCATGAATCCGCAAGCCCTTCCCGACACCATGCACGGCCTTCTCGCAGCCGCGATCGCCGACGCCCGCCGCCTCGACCGCAACCTCTACCGTCCTCATTACCATCACTGGCATTTGCCCGATGATGACGGTCTTTGCTCCGTTTGCCTGGCCGGCATGTGCATTGCCTGCACCCTCAAGTGGCCTCAAGGGAACGCCGCACGTCCGTGGGACTTTCCCGAATCCACGAAGCACAAGCTCGAAGCTCTCAACGCGATGCGTTCCGGAGGCTGGCGCGCAGCCTACAGCCTGCTCTACCAGCGAACCGCCACCGCCAAGACCGCCTGCCGGCTGTTCGAGCTGGGCCTTCCGGCCCACCTGCTTTTCGTGAGCTGGGAAGAGTGCGACCTGCACCTCAAGTCGCTCGAATCGTTCCTTCCCGAACTGCGCCTGATCGAGTCCGAGGACGACCACCCCGACGCCTTGAAAGGATGACACCCATGAATCCGCAACCCCTTCCCGATACGCTCCACGGCTTGATCAAGACGGCCATCGACGACGCTCGCGGCCTCAACCGCCGCAAGTACAAGCCCCGCTGCGATGAGTGGCACTGCCCCGATGACGACGGCCGCTGCGAAGTCTGCCTGGCCGGCAGCATCCTGGCGGGAACCTTCCAGTGCTCTCCGAAAAAGAACTACGCTCCCTGGGAGTTTCCCGACGAGATGCAACACAAGCTCGAAGCCCTCGAAGCAATGCGCTGCGGCTCCTGGCTCGAAGCCTACCGCCTCGTGCACCAGCGCCGGCCTCCGATCAAGATCGAAGCCCGGCTGTGCTGCCTGCCGGCGCCCTCCTGGGCCGCCTTCGACAACTGGCGCTCGTTCAACTGCCACCTGAAGTCGCTCGAATCGATCCTGCCGAAGCTGCGCTCAATCGAGTCCGGCAACCACACCGAAGTCTTCAAAGGATGACACCCATGAGCCTCAACCGACTTCCCGACACTCTCCACGGTTTGCTTTCGCTGACGATCGCTGACGCCCGCACGCTCGATCGCGCACAGTACCTTCCCAGCTACAGCGATTGGCACTACCCCTCATCAGACGGCCGTTGCCTGATCTGTCTTGCAGGCTGTGTCCTTTCATCAAGCCTGGGATCGTCACCCAAGGTGCATGATCGGCCCTCATTCCACTCCGACGGACTTCGGCTGAAGCTCGAAGCCATCGACAATGCCCGCTGCGGCGCCTGGGTGCTTGCCTTCCAGCAGGTTCACGCGATCCAGGTCGCCGGGCGTACACGCTCTCTCTTGATGCGACTGCCTGCTCCGTCCTTTTCCAACTTCGAAGGATGGGAGCAATTCGACGCCCACTTGAGCTCTCTCGAATCGATCCTGCCTCAACTTCGCTCGATCGAATCTTCAGGCGATCACCTTGCCTGCTTGAAAGGATGACTCCCATGAAACACCACGAACTTCCCGGTACGCTCCATCGGATGCTCGCCCCTGGCGGTCGCCGACGCCCGCCGCATCGATCGCAACGACTACCTTCCCAGCTTCGGCGACTGGCACACCCCCAAGGACGACGGCCTTTGCGCGATCTGCCTGGCAGGAAGCGTTCTCGCCGGCACGCTGGGCGCTTCTCCGCACTCCCAGGCCATGCCCTTTCTCAAGAACAACGCCTACTTTCGCAAGCTCGAAGCTCTCGACAGCTCACGCTGCGGAGAGTGGATCGACGCCTTCCACTTCATGCACCGTCGGTGGCCCTCCGGCTTCACCCGCAGCCGCTTGGAGAGCCTGCCGGCTCCCTCGCATCCCCTCTTCCAGGGCTGGAAGCAGTTCGATGCCCACCTGGATTCGATCGAAACCTTCATTCCCCTGATTCGCGAGATCGAATTGGAGTACCTCCGTGGCTGAGCACTCTCCCGCTCAGCCCCCGCCGAAGCCGATTCGGCGCACAAGGAGAAGCAGCATGAAGCATACCCACACCATTACCTTTCAGGATCATGTCAACGGCCATACCGATACCGCCGAAATCTACGATGACGGCCCCAAGTTCCGGATTTCCCTGCCAACCGGCGAAGGCCGCGAGCGCATCGAGTTGCTCGTCAACGCCTTCGTCGTCGCTCTGTGGGGGGATACCTGCCCATGAACTACCAATACCCGAACCTTTCCCTCATCACCGACAAGCGCAAGCGCTTCGAGCTGCTCGACAAGGGCGGCTGGCTGGACTTCTCCAGCGGAGCCTGGGACCGCTACCGCAACGTGCGCCGCGCGAAGTGCGGACGCTGCACCTGCGCCGTCCCGGCCGGCCTCGGCCGCGCCTACAACGAGTTTCTCTCCGACGGCTACCGTACCGTCACTCGCTATCTCTGCCCCAACTGCGAAGCCGGCTTCGCCGCTGGCCGGCGCGGTTCCTTTTGAATTTCAGTTCCCGCTCGCGCAGACGCTTCGCGATCCAATCCCCGATCACGGCCTCTTCAATCACTCCGCCCGCCTGCGGCAACTGCGCTACGTGCTTTCGCTTGAAGTCCTGGTGATGACGAGCCGCGAAGTCGCGGTCGCCGGTCACTTCGTACAGAATGTTGAGCGCCAGGTCGGCCGTTCCGCTGCCCTCGTAGCCCCCATCGAAACCCGTAGGGCTGTGCCACACCCAGCGATGCGTCACGCCTTCGACCCGCGCCACGCCGGCCTCTCGCCGACACACGATGTCTGTCTATGCCATGCCGTCACCCCCTCGTCCAATCTTCGCAGACCGACACCCCGAGCGCACCCGCTGGCCCACGTCGAGGCCGGACGCGCCGGCCTTCGCGACGTGGGGCGCCCTGCCCTCCAATCGGCCGAGTCCAGGCCGCGCCCTTCGGCCGCTGTCGTTTCCCGTCGCACTGCGGTGCCCGTTTCGTCACGGCCGCCGTGCCGTGCCGAGTCGTTTCTTCAACTAGGTCGGGCCGCTCCTGCCGTCGCTCTCAGGCGGTACTCGTTTCGGCCGTTCCTGCCGTCCACGGCTCATTCCCGCTTGATCCGTTCGCCGCCAGCGTGTCCCCCTGACGCCGGCGTTGCGCTTCCGCCAGCAACCAGGTGAGCGGAATGCTCCCCGCCTTTTCCGTCAGGAGGACAAACCCGATGGCAAGCCACAGCAAGACCGTTTCCTTTCGTTGCGATCCCGAGCTGTTCGCTCACTTGCAGAAGGTGCAGCGCGATTCGCCGCAGGGACTCTCTGACTGGATTCGCACCACCCTGACCGGAGCTGCCTGCCGCGAGTTCCCGCTAGAGCCCACTGCTCCCTGGGAAGTGTTCCGGCTGCCCGACAACGTCCTCGTCGCCGTCTTTCACGGCAATGCCCGCTCCCTTCCGGCCGAGCTGGTCGGCACCAGGATTCACGTCGGCAACGCCTTGGGCATGTCGCGCGCCGCCAGCGTTCTCAACGTGCGCAGCCGTACCGCCTGCCGCGTCGTCGCTGAGATCGATTGACCAGTTGATTTTCGACACTCTCGCTGCTGGCGATCGCTCATCACTCTTGCTCCATTCGCTCGATCCAGACAGGTCGCGGCCGCTCTCTCCCCGGCTGCGGCTCCGCCGCCGTGTCCGGAGCTCGCGTCCCCGCCCTTGCCGCTGCCTTTTCTCCCCCGCTCTCCAGAGCGGCGGCGCGTGGTCAGGACTTGTCAGAATCCTGAATCCGTGCAGAATTGAAATGATGCAGGCTTGCACGCCTGCAGGATTGCAAGGTTCGTGAGAACGCCTATGAAAACCATCGCCATCGTGAGCCAGAAAGGCGGCTCCGGAAAGACCACCCTGGCCTTGCACCTGGCGGTCGCTTCGGCCGCCGAAGGCCGCAACACCGCCATCATCGACCTCGATCCGCAGGCTTCCTCCGCCAACTGGTCGGACCGCCGCACGGCCGAAGTACCCGTTGTTCTATCGGTTCACGCCAGCCGGCTGCGGCACGAAATCCAGCGCGTTCGCGAGACCGGCGGCGAAATGCTCTACATCGACACAGCGCCGCATTCCGACAGCGCCGCTCTGGAAGCGGCGCGGGTCGCCGATCTGGTGCTCATTCCCTGCCGGCCGGCGATCCTCGACCTGGAGGCGATCACCAATACGCTCGCTTTCATCCGCACCACCTCGACGCCGGCGCTGGTGGTTCTCAACGCCATCGCGGCAACCGGACAGGACGCCCTGCTCGCAGAGGAAGCCCTTGCTTCACACCACGTGGAAACCTGCCCGGTCCGGCTGGGCCGCCGTGTCGCTTTCGCGCGGGCGCTGCTCAGCGGCCAGTCGGCTCAGGAATACGAGCCCTTCGGCAAGGCCGCCCTTGAAGTCAGGCGGCTGCATGCCTTCATCACTCGAAGATTCGAGGACTTCAACCCTTCAACCAACGGAGACCCCTTGACATGACCAGCAACCAATTCGCAGCAGCCTTGAAGTCCCGCGCCCCGGCGCCCGAACCCCCCGCTCCTGACCTCTCCCCTTCCCCTGCCAAGGGGAGCGCGAAACGCAAGCACGTCGGCGGCTACTTCTCTCCCGCCGTCGCCAAGCAGCTCCGGCTGCTGGCCTCCGAGGAGGAAACCACCCTGCAGGAGCTTCTCAGAGAAGCCCTGACGCTGCTCTTCGCCAAGCGCGGTTTGCCCCTTCCCTGACCCCAAGGAGGATCTCGCCCTGCTTGACACCACCCTTACGCTTTCCCTGCCCGCCCTGTCGGTTTTCGTCTTTGTCGTTGCCTCCGCCGGCTGGGCGCTCGGCTCGCTTCTCTCCCGCGAGCCGAGTGACGGACCTTTCCCCAACCGGCCGTTCCGCTCTTTCAACCTGCTCGACGTGCTCGCGGTGGTTGGCTTCGTCGCCGTGGTCGGGGCCGTTTCGTTCTTTCCGGTCCCCTATCCGGCCGGCCCTCTTTCTCCCTGACGGGCAACCTGGCGGTTCGCATCGCTCCCTTGACGGGGAAGCGCCGGCTTCCTACTCCGCTTGCCGGCCGTCTCCGCCGGCCGGCTTCCCTTGCTGCGCTGGCTGTCGTTGTGCTGGTTCCTTGCGCGTTCTCTCCAGCATCCCCTCGATGAGCCCCATGCTGCCTCGGATGTTCGCCCGGTCCGTTGGCATCGTCGCCGCCCGTTCCCTCAGCTCTTCGAGGCTGCCTTCCTCGATGCGCTTGCGGTTGTCTGCGCTCCAGCCGCTCTCCCGGACTTTCTCCCACTTCTCCAGCCTCTTCCTGGCTTGCTGCTCCAGGTTCACTCTCAGTGGGGTCTTTTCCTCCTTCAGCACGGCCTGGTTGTCAGCCAGCTCGCTGAGCATGCCGCTGTTTTTCTGCTCTTGCTTCTCGATCTCTTCGAGTGCGATTTTCAGCGGCTCTCTCGTTTCGTCGGTTTCGCAGGTGCTGGCCCTCGTGCTCGGTGCCGGCAGCACCGTTAGCGTGATCGCATTCGCCCTTGTGGTTTTTCTCGCCGGATGGCCCGCTGTCTTGCGCCCGTCCGTTTTCCCCGTGTTGGTCCCTGGATCGATGCTCCCCCCTCTTGTCGGTCTGCAAGCGAGAGGTCCGAGGTCAGGGCCGCTGTGTCGGGTCTTCCCGCAGTGGCCGTTGCGCCTCGCCATCTCGGGCAGGCCAGGGAGGTTTCCCACTCTCTACCCGCCAGGTCCGGTCAGCCATCATCGGCTTCCCCGGCCCCAGTCCCGCTCGGCTTGGCAGGCCGCGCCGAGTCTGTCTTCGTGCAATCGAGCTTTCACGCTGGAGCGCAATTCGTGGGCAGGGCAAAGGGATCCGGACACGGATTCTATTGCTCCGCTTGGTTCGTCCAGGTCGGCATCCTTGCTTTCACGACCTTGCCGACCAGATCATCCCGATGCTCGTCGTGTAGCTGATCTTCTCCGCTCAGTACGTCTCCTTCATGGACGAGAGCGGTTCGCCGGCGCCGTCCGGGGCGCCCGTACACCGCAGCGCGGAGTACGCTTCAGCGCCCTCCGGTTACGTCGCGGGAGAGCCGCGCCGTGACTTCGATTCCACGGCGGCCGCGAGGGCCGCCGTTGCCCACACGGCGAGCGGGAGAAAGCCCCTTCCCGCCCCGGGCGCTGGCCGCTGGGGACGGCGCAGGTCGACGCGCCGGCGAACGCGAGACAGGCTCCCAGTTGACGTCGACCAGGTCGAAGCACTCTGGCCCGCATTCCGCGCGTCAGAGCCGTCGCGGGATCTGCCCTCGGCTTGTCGCTGCCGGCCGGCCGTTGCCTACCGCCTGCATCAAACCGCCCCCTCGATGAAGAGTTCTGGCTCGGCCTCGAGCAGGAGCGCCGGCGCATCGATGGGATCTTCTTCCGAATCGCCGCCTGCGGCCTCAGCATGGCGTTCGCTCACGTTTCCGGCGACGTCCTCGCCCTCGGCGGCGCCTGCGTTGCCTTCATCTTTCTGATCGTGTTCGCCCCGCGGCAATGGTTCGCGAAGTCACCACGGCCGTTGCCGTCGAGGCCGCCCTTGTTCGAGTGGCCGCCGCGCAGGAAACCCACTCCGCCTATGCCGCGGCCGGGGCGCACTCCAAGCGGGCCCCGACCTCGAATGCGCAGCCAGCCTCCGCCGGTGCCGGAACATCGCCGCATTACCTGCAGGCAGCCGAGGGAAGGTCCGCTGCCGCTATCGGCAACGTCTCCGGAGCCCATCGCTCGGGCGTGAGGAGCGGCAACTGGCTGACCCTCGAGCAAACACGCCGATTCCTGGCCGTCCCCGACCCGGCCACGAAGAAAGGCCTGCGCGACCGGGTGCTGCTGGGTTTGTTGGTGGGGTGCGGCCTCAGGAGGGGGGAGTTGGCGGGGCTGGAGTTTGGTGATGTCGCGCAACGCGAAGGCCGCTGGGCGATCGTCGACCTCGTCGGCAAGCACGGCCGCGTCCGCACCGCCCCGATGCCGTCCTGGGTCTTTTGGGCGCTGGACGAGTGGGCCGCCGCCGCCGGCATCACGTCGGGGCCCGTGCTGCGGCGCGTCTTGAAAGGTGGCTTCGTCGGTGACGGGCCGATCACGGCTCAGGCCGTCTTCGAGA
This sequence comes from Bryobacterales bacterium, assembly GCA_965204095.1. Lineage (GTDB taxonomy): Bacteria > Acidobacteriota > Terriglobia > Bryobacterales > UBA6623 > JAPPLB01. Next base: position 2,244,492 of record OZ241991.1, read on the forward strand.
CCGTCATCCGCTATGCCCGCTTCGCCGGGCTGGGCAAGGTCACGCCGCATGATTTGCGGCGCACCTTCGCCAAGCTCGCCCGCCAGGGCCGTGCCCCGATCGAGCAGATCCAGATCTCCCTGGGGCATGCCTCCATCCAGACTACGGAGCGGTATCTGGGCCTGGCTCAGAACCTGCACGATGCACCTTGCGATCGGTTGGGAATCGTGGGGTGGGAGGAGTGACGGGAGCAGGAACCGCCGCAAAGAGTGCGCCGTGGAGATTCTGAGAGCGGCCCGGAGTAATCACATCGACGAACCTGCCGCTTCATATGTGTGTGCTACTCTTCTCTAGCGTGAGCACTGTCAAGAGAGCTGTCATCAGCGTCGGGGCTCTAGTATTGGGGGGAGTCCTGCTTATAGCCCTGTATGACGATGCGGCGGGGTTCACATTCCAGGCAGTGGAGTTCACATTCCAGGCAGCGTCGGAATTGGTGTACACCTTGCTGGGACTCGCGGTCTTCCTCGTGGCGCTCACGATCAGCACCATCATGGGTATCATCGCGTGGAGACTCTATAAGCTGCCTGCCAATGCCTCACTGAGCGACTGGCAGCCAGGGCTGACGGCGGGAAGCGTTGGGCTGTTTGGCACGCTGATCGCGGGAGTATTCGTCATTACGACGTTCCGGATCGACAGCAGGTTTGAGCGAGCCGAAGAGCAGCTAAGAGAAGACGTGACTGAAGATGTACTGGGTGTGTTTGATTCGAGAATTCAAGAGGCGATGCGGGTTGCCTCTCAGCGGCACGTTGGTGAGCAAGTGGTGTATGGCCGCACGGATGAATCGTTCGGCTCACCACCCTATATAGAGCTAGGGCAAGTCAACAGATTGCATCTGAGTGCAGACGAGCGGGCCTCGCGCCAATTGGCTCTTACCACGGCGGGAACCTATCAGGTTGACGTCCAAGCGGTTAGTGACGGCTTTGATCCGGTGGTCTATTTGTACGAAGCTGACCCCAACGATGGCGAATGGACCGTACTGGAATTCAACAACGACTTTCAGGGCGGAAAGAATTCGCGTATAGAACCCAACTTGGATGCCGAAAAATACTACATCGAAATCAAAGAGCTCCTCGGAAAGCCCGGCACATGCATCCTCCTGGTGCAGAAGTTGGACTGAGGGACCGCATGCTGAATTGAAGGGTTAGGGGGAGATATGACTGTACCTAGGACGTACCCTGCAGAATGCGAGAGAAGACGTATCTTGAAAAAGCACCCCAAGATGGCACTAACGATGGTGATCGGAATCCTCATCGGTTGTTCGCCCCCCGAGGATCAAAAAAAAGTCCTTCGGGTCGGCGCAGGAAACCAGCACATCGTGAAAGAGCAGACGACCGTCGTCGACGAGTGGGTGATGGAGAACAACTCTACGCTCAAATTCGCTCAAGGCATCGAGGAGTGGACTATTCACGCCACCAGCGCCACCTTCGGCTCGGGCGTACGGATTCTGGGAGTTGGGACTAACGGCACTGCTGGAAGTGGCGCGAGCCGAAACGGCAGGAATGGTAGCAAATGCGAAGATGGCGGAAATGGGACAGATGGCGCTGCCGGAACCCCTGGCAAGCCAGGGGTGGATATCAAAATCATCTCGGGACTAGTCGAAGTTGGCAGCGTGCTGATTGACACCAGCGGCGGGCAGGGCGGCAACGGTGAACGTGGCGGTAAAGGCGGACGGGGTGGAAGGGCCTCCTGCGGCGAGGTCTGCAGTGGCCAGGAAGGTGGTAACGGCGGGTCGGGCGGGGCAGCCGGGTCCGGCGGATCTGGTGGCAGTGTAGAGATCAACTACTGGATCGCCGGGAAACAGCGGATCGTTGTCGGATATGCCCCTAGGTCCGATGACGGTCAAGCGGGCATTGAGCCTGGCCTGCGGGTGCGCGCTGAGCCTGGCGCTCCAGGCAACCCGGGTCAAGGGGGCTCGGGCGGGTCCGGCGGAGCGAGCAGGCGGTGCGCTTTCAATACGGTCAGGCGTGGAGCGGGACCTAACGGCGCGTCTGGGCCGATGGGGAGGTCTGGTCAGGCGGGTGATGCAGGCGATGTCCAGTTTAGCGTCGTACAACCGAAATAGTCGACCTGCCAGTTCTCGAACCTCGCCCGTTGCTCGTGTCCGTGATGGCATTGCGTGTCACCCGATCTAACGGACGTGAGCCGACCACCTGTTCCCGTTGCCCTTCAGATCCGGCCGGCCCGTAGTTGACATAACCACCGGTTCTCGGACCCGGCCCGGGCTGGAGTGGACAAGGTTCCGTCCTCAGCAGCCGAAAGCTGAAGCCGGAGCCGCGATGGCGAGTTCTCCTACAGCCTTATAACATCCTTTATTGGGCACTGAAGAGGCGGGTCCACGCGAGTTGCTGGGCCGCCTTTTTCTCGAAGCGCAACAGGCATTCGCAGTCGGCGTCAACAGCACTGAATCAGGGTATTTAATGGTTCACCGAAATGGTGTAGTGTGTGAAGGTCAAGTACGAGGGAAGTTCGATGCGACATGGCAATCTTGATCAGGAAACAGCCCTGGGGCTGAAGGAACTCAGACGTCGGCTCGAGCAGGACGGCAACCGAGTTCCGGCCTCGATTCTCGACGAGACAGTGAACCTTGCCACTTGGAACATCCGCGAGTTCGGCCGGCGGAAGCGCCGGGAAAAATCGCTGCATTATATCGCCGAAGTGATCGGGCGTTTCGACCTTGTCGCCTTGACAGAGGTCCGCCGGGATCTCAGAGAATTGCTGCGGGTCATGGAGTTCCTGCCGCCCTTCTGGGACTTCATCACCTCGGATTACGGCGGCGACCGGGCAGCCAACAAAGAACGGGTCGCATATGTCTTCGACAAGCGGGTCGTGCAATTCACCGGACTTGCCGCCGAAGCGGACCCTCCCCGCAAGAAAAATCAACAGGGCAGGTACGAGTCGCAGTTCACTTGGTGGCGCGCACCCTACATCGCGTCGTTCCGCTCGGGCAACTTCGACTTTGTGATCGTGACCGTTCACCTGCGTTGGGGCAGTGGCGAGGAGGAGAGGCTGGTGCCGCTCAAGGAACTTGCCAAGTGGGCCAGAAAGCGCAGCAGGGATGAAGGCGGCTTTGATCGTGACATCCTCGTGGTAGGCGACATGAACATTCCCTCGAGGGACAGCATGCTCTTCAAGACTGTTCAACGCTACGGACTGAGGCTTCCGAAGGCACTTGCAGAGCTCGGGAAAACCGCGGCTGGCACGAATCTGTCGCGGAGGGCAACCTACGATCAGATCTTGCACCGCGCAACCAACCCAAATCGCTTCACGGATCATGCCGGGGTAGTTGACTTCTACATGAGCGACTACAAGTCCCTGTATCCAGAGATCGATTCGCTCCACGAATTCACGTTCGAGATGTCCGATCACCTGCCGCTGTGGATCCAGCTCGACACGTGGATCGAGGACGAGCAGCTGGACTCCATGCTGGAAAGACTCGGTGATGACGGCTGATCGCCCTACCCAGGACCGGCGATGCGGTTCCGGTAGAACCTCGATTGTGGCGAATGGCGGTTCGGGGCAGCGCCCTCACTCGGCCGCGCGCGACGCAACGGTCCAGATGCTGGTGCGGGCCACGGCCTGCCGCAGCAATTCCTACTACCACGAGAGACTCTACCGGCTTAGAATCGGGTTGACCTGAGCGAACCCAAAGACTGCCCAAGGCACCTTGTTGGGATCATTGTGTGCAGCCCGCGCAACGAAGATCAGAAAGTGCCCGCCGTCATGTTCGAAAAACTGGAAGTTCTTTGTCCTGAGTAGGCCCTCGCTGAGAACCACTGAGTTGTGCTCATCCAACACAGAAAAGCCGTTGTAACTGTCAGTGAATTGGGTGGTCCGGATCTTATAAGGGTAGATGGGTCTCAAGTCCCCCTCCGCCCCTGCAGTCAATTCACCGGTGTATCGTATGCCTCTTCCTTGGATCATCTCCATCCGATCGAAGAGACCTAATTGACCAAGCGACGAAAAATCGATCTTCCCTAACTCGTGTTCTCGCTCCGTTACTCTGATCATTCCAGACTCGATTCTGGCTCCCCAGACGGCTTCGCGCAAGAATGCAGACACGTCTTGACTATACAGTTCCCCTCCGATTGTGACTGCGGACGATGCACCGTTTCTGTCGATCGCGATCCAAGACGAGGGAGCTGGATCAATGATCGGATTCTGTTCTACAAGTTTGTCATTCACAAACCATGTTACAAATGCAAACACGGCAACACTTCCACTCGCCTTGAATGTCGCGACCTTGAAGGTGCTTCCTTCGACACCACCAAAAAAGCGGTACAGAAGAGCGGTCGCCACCAAGCCCATGCAAAACGCCGTGAGTATAGGGCTATCAGCTGTAAAATATAAGGCTGCGGCACTGACGAAAAACACGCCGCTCAAGACAAGCACTACGATCGTCTCGGGATCCAGTCCTTGACCCTTTCGATGCTTCGTCATGTTTACGTCCTTCTTCCTCCAATACCAGGACGAGTGCAGTTGAGGAACCCTAGCGGCTAGGCACGTCGTCTCGCTGCAGTCCGAGCTGCCGGCGGCGGATCTCCCGGATGCGGTTCACTCCCCGCTCAACACGCTGGCGATCTTCCTGTAGTCCGCTGCCAAGGGTTCGACTTGTTGTTCGAGCCCGCTCAACTGCCGCTGTAAGTCCTCGATCTGTGTTGCGAGCCGCTTCAGCCGTTTTTCCAAAGCCTCGTACTGCTCGGCCCGCCGCTGCTGTTCCCGCTCGTATTACTCGGCGAGCGCGCTCAAGGTGTCCGTCAAGCGTTTATCTAGCTCGGTCATAGAACTCCTTCACTCGCTCGACAGCTCGACGGCAGACCGCCCGCCCACGGTCCAGGGCGGATACTCGAGTGTCCCCCCAGGCAGCACCACGAACCTCCGCCCCTCGTCTCCCTCGTGCAGCACCATGCCCCACGTCGTCTCCTTCAGCCTCTCGACGGTCCGCTGCTGCTCCTCGATCTCCACGGTGAGCTCGATTCTCGTCTTGAAGAGGCTCTCGATGTCGTTCGACAACCACCGTGTCAGTCCCCAGCCCCCGCCTAAGATACCGAGAAAGAGGCTCAACCCGATCACCACGGGACGCAGCCAGGCCTTTGTCAAGGCCTCGTTCACGCTCCGCAGCGTGTCCAGCGACGCGTGGACGCGCTGGGCGGCGGCCTCCATTTATTGTCGGGTATCGCGCTCGATGGTAGCTAGCTCGCTCTTGACGATACTTCGCAAGTTTTCCGAGAGTTTGCTGAGCTTGCTCCTCATCAGTGCCTCAATCTGCTGCCGCTCCTGTTCGCTCTTTTGCTCCAACCTCGTCCGTAAGTCGCTCACGTTGGAAGTCTTGCCCATAGACCGCTCCTTTCAGCCGCCACCTGTCTCCGCTGTCCGGATTGCACACCGTCAGGTAGTCGGTGCTCTGGCGCGGCACCTCCAGGCCCGCATCCTGCAAGACCGCGACCACCGTGGCGCGGTCGCGGACCGTTCCGGACTCGATTCCCTGAGTGAGATAGTCGGTAATGAACCTCCTCGGGTCCGGCTCAACCGTCAGACCCTCCTACAGTCTAGCGGTCAAAACAAGCCGTTCTCCGTCACCGGGAGCAGGACGTCCGGGTCGTCGTTTCGGACGCTGTTCACCCTGCTGCTGACGGGACGCCTCTCGAAGGGGCCGCAGCAGGGCTCCCGCACCACCTCGAGCAGCGCGGGCACCGGCGCTAGCGGGTCGAGCCACTCGCTGAACCATCGAGGTTCGATGATCGCCGGCTGTCGATGGTGGATGTCTTTGAGCTCGGGGGAGGCTGGGGTCGTGATGATGGTGAAGGTCTCCAGCGGCCCGCCGCCCGGGTCCCAACGCTCCCACAGCGCGGCGAACGACAGCGGGGAGCCGTCCGCCGGCGTCAGGTAGTAGGGCTGCTTGCCGCGCCCGGTTTTCCGCCACTCGAACCAGCCATCGGCCGGAATCAGGCAGCGGCGTGAACGCAAGGCGGTGCGGAAGGACGGCTTGTTGTGGACGGTCTCCGAGCGGGCATTGATCAGACGGCCGGCGATCTTGGCGTCTCGCGCCCAGGAGGGAACCAACCCCCAGCGCAGCAGGGCGATCGCGCGGGCGCCGTCCTCATCCAGCCGGCAGGTGGTGAAGTCCTGCCCGGGCGCACCGTTGTAGTGAGCTCGTCGATTCGGCGGCAGCGGCGTCCCCCGCACGCTGTAGAGGCCGCAAATCTCTTCAGCAGGCAACTGCTGGGTGAAACGGGCGCACATCGTCAGTTCCTCAGGCCCACGGCCGTTTACAGGTAATACTACCCTGGTGGTTCAGGGGGGGGGATTCAGTCTTCCTGCCGGTTCCGTGGTGGTTCTTTCCTGCCCTGCGCGCCATGCCTGGATTGTAAGCCCTCAGGCTTGGTTGTTCTCCAGCGCCATAAGGCGATGTCCCGTGCGGCCTCGACTGCTGCTCAACTCCTTGGAATATCAACCAAACAAGTCGTCATGCGAACCCTCGACGCGGGCCTGCCCCAGCTCAAATCATAAGACGACTAGCACTGCTCAACCAGCCATCGCAGAAAGGGTCCAGACTGTGTGAAAACTTGGATCAGGGTGGCTTCTGCGGCTGATTGGGTCGGCGTTTGTGCTGTGTCGGCCGCTGTGAGCGACTGAAGCGAGTCTGGGCGTTCCAACGGTCACTGGCAGCGCTCATCGGCCCCGCCGGTCGCCTCCTGCTTGGCTTCGGCTATCCGATGGAAGGTGTCGCCTCGAGACGCTGTCGGACTCCCTCGAAGAACTCGGTGTCCGACAGTAGTCGGCGAAGAAGGTCCTGGTGTAGGTAGTTCTCTGCCAGCGTGAACCAGACGGCCAGAGGCAGTTCTTCGAGGAACAGCGCTGCAACCCCTCCCGATGCGGCATCACGCGGCACTGCGTAGGTGGCCTCGGTCAACACGCCGGCCAGGCTGCCGCCCTTGGTGCCAAATGCGGTGAACTCTTGTCGGATCGGCTCGTTCTCCATCGGCCATTCGAGGAATCCACGCATCGTGGCCGACGCGGCGCCTGAAATCAGTTCGCCGCGCTGAACTAGCTCCATCAGACTGGCGTAGTCTCGCGCGGTGCCCTTGGGAGAACGCGTGCTGCTCAGGTGGGCCTGCTCGCGAAGTCCGAGTTGGCTCACCACGTGATTGTCCTGCCAAACCGTCCGGAACTCGGGTTCGTCACGCATGCGATTCGCCAACTCCCAGGCAGCTTCCACTAGCGGTGCTTTACTCGCGCCAGCCCAACTCAGAAAGACGCCGCTGATCGGCAGCGGCGCGTCGGAGTGGACCGCGTCGAGTCGGGCCGCGAGCGACGTGGCGCGTTCGCGTCCCAACCGGCAGAGCAGGTAGTCCGTGGCGGCGTTGTCGCTCACTGTCATCATCGCCCATACCACGTGTCGCAAAGAGACAGCACCGGCCGCGTCGAGCCATCCTCGCTCTCGATAGACCTCCACCGCACGGTCGTGCGCGCCGCCGTCGGTGCGAGGCAGGAAGAAGGCCTCAATGGCGACGAGCGGTACGCGCTCGTCCGGCGACCACCGCCCTTCGTCCACGGCCTGCGCGTAGCCGGCGAGCACGAGAATTTTGATCGTCGAGGCCAGCGGCCGGGGCACGTCGGGATTCAGGAGGATCGCCGAATGAGGATCGTCCAGACGATAGGCAACCAGTGATACGTGGGAGCGATTGGCGTCAATGAAGTCGAGCAGCGCGTCGACCGAGCGCAGCGCCTGGGCAGCTTCGGCCCCATCGAACACCGCTCCGAGATTCCGGGCCACTGAGGTTATCCGACCCCAATTGAGTCCGGCCAGGATCGCTCCGACGACCAGCACGGTGAGACACCCCACACCGGCGATCCTAGACGAGCTTCTCATCAATATACCCTCTCTCCCTTCACGTCGTCCAAGTCGCTCAGCAGCTCTCGATCAACGACTGAAGGTGCTTCCGAACGTGCGCCTACTTGCCCGCTAGGACTTCCTTTTTGACCGTTCTTGCGCATACAGTCTGGCCGTTTCACGTCCGCTATGCAACGGTTTTTGCACTACTGCCATGTCCGATATTCCTTTCGCTTCTGCTCTGGCCGTCGAATGTTCCCCGATTGAGCCGTTCCGGCAACCGCAAAGGGCTTTTTGCCAACACCTCTCCCGCTCTGACCTTCGGCAACTCGTATACGCTGGCCTCCCGGCACAGCTAACGCCGCAAGCCACATGACATCATGCGCTTTCGGCCACTGAGAAGTTCCCAACAGGGCGAGCCTAAAACTTTCTCTCACGTCGCCAGGAGGGCTTCACTGCCTGCTGGAAGTAGAATGGGGCATGGCATACATCACTGGGGCAGATTGTGCTCAGGTGCTTCTGCTGCCGGATTCGGTAGATGACTATGTGGGAGCAGAGAACCCAGTACGGTTCATCGACGCTTTCGTCGACAGTCTGGACTTGGCGGGGACCGGGTTCGAACGAGCGGAGCCGAAACAGACAGGGCGCCTTGGTTACGATCCCGCCGACTTGCTGAAGCTGTACATCTACGGGTATCTGAACCGGGTGCGGTCCAGCCGTCGGCTGGAGGCGGAGACGCACTGCAACCTGGAGGTGATCTGGCTGCTGCGCCGCCTGCGGCCGGACTTCAAGACCATTGCGGATTTTCGGCGCGAGAACCGGGAGGCGTTCCGGCAAGTGTTCCGAGACTTCGTGAAGGTGTGCCGGAGCCTGGAGCTGTTCGGCCGGGAGTTGATCGCGGTCGATGGCACGCGGATCAAGGCGGTGAACAGCCAGGACCGGAATTTCACCGGGGCCAAGTTGCGGCGCGAGCTGGCGGCGAGCCAGGAACGGCTGGAGCGGTACCTGCAGCAGATGGATGAGATGGATGTGGCCGATGCGGCCGATGAAAGCCCCAGCAAGGGGCGGTTGCGGGATCTGAAACAGAAGATTGCGGCGTTGCGAGAGCGCCGGGCGCGTCTGGAAACGCACCGCAAGACGCTGCAGGACCGTGGCGAGGAGCAGCTATCGCTGACCGACCCGGATGCCCGGGCGATGCACAGCGGCACGGGCGTGGGGGTGGGTTACAACGTGCAGATCGCGGTGGACACGAAGCACAAGCTGATCGCCGAGCAGCAAGTGCACAGCCAGGTTTCGGACCTGGGACTGCTGACCGAGACAGCGAGCGCGGCGCGCGAGAGCCTCGGGGTCGAGCGGATCGATGCGGTGGCTGACAAGGGATACTTCAAGGTCGAGGATATCGCCGGGTGCGAGGCGACGGGAGTCACGCCGCACGTGCCGAAGCCGCAACGCAGCCCGGCCCGTGATCGCGGCCGGTTTCCGAAGGCGCGGTTCCGCTACGAAGCGGAGACCGACACCTATGCCTGCCCTGTCGGGCAACGCCTAAAGCCCCTGTACACCAGCAAAGTACGAGACACGACGTTGGTCCACTACGCCAATCGCGCGTCCCGTCGAAGCTGCGCCTTGAAGGCGCTATGCACTAACGACAGCTACCGGCGGATCTCTCGCTACCAGGGAGAGGCCGTGCTGGACCGCATGGCCGAGCGTCTGGCCCAACGGCCCGAGTTGCTGAGGCAGCGCCGGGAATCCGTCGAGCATCCTTTCGGTTCGATCAAGCAATGGATGGGCCAAGGCGCGTTCCTGATGCGCAGGCTGGAAAACGTCCGGGCCGAGTTCAGCCTGACCGCCCTTGCGTACAACATTCGCCGTGCGACGAGCTTGGTCAGCATCCCGACACTGATCGCGGCGGTCCGCACCTGATATCGTCGGCCGTACGTGTCGATATCAGCCGGAATCGCCCCCCAGAAGTGGCTTGGAAAGCCATAGGTGCCCACGCTGGGCAAACCCTTGCGATACGCGGACACAATACCAACACCGAACCGATCAGCCGGAGAAGCCACCCTCGTCCCAGTTTTCACACAGTCTGGATCGTATCTGCGACGTTTAGCTTTCTACATGTCCCCTATTATGAGATATCGCTTTTTGTAACCCACCTTGCGTTCAGTCGTGTACTTGTGTCCCCTGCCGCTCCCGACGTTTTCGATGGAGGACTAGGTAAGTGTTTCCGGGCGGCATCTCCGACAAGTTGGGGAACGAATATGAACGTAAGTGGGTGGTTCGTAAACTTCTCGAAGTTGTTCAGGGCAGCGCGACCTCGATTCGATATGAAGGCATACCGAAAGACTTTCACGGATTCGAATTCGAATTATGTCGTCTGAGCCATAGCGAGTGGCACCAGACAAAGATTAACGCCCCGAGTGGAAATTGGACACTGAACGCGCTCGCAAGAGAAGGCGTAATGGACGCTTTCAAGGGGCGTCTATCAGCCGATGCCTCCGCCAGATGTGTGTTCGTGTCTCAAGAGCCGGCCAGACAAATGCGGGAACTCTGCGACAAGGCCAGCAGAACGAACGATGTGCACGAGTTTTGTGATGCAGTCTCCGGCAAGGATAGAGAGACATTCGAGGATCTGGTAAAGAAGTGGGGTGTCGACAAAGGGACTGCGTTCGCATGGCTGCGCCGCTGCGAATTCCGAACGGAGTCCAGGCAGTCGATAGACGAAGCCATCACCACACATGGTTGCCATTTGCTGCGGGGTGACGCGGATCTCTTCGCATCCCTATCGAATTACCTGGTAAACAACCTGAATGCTCACATCACAACGGAAAAGGCGCGGGAATGGATCCACGATAGCAGTCCATTCACCTTTCATCCTGCATCCTTCGATCCTACGCTCCGTGAGAAAGTCAAAGACGCCAACCAACGATACTTGGATAGCTACAAGCCTTTCGGCTTAGCGGGCCAACACATTCCGAGAGCCGAAGCCGGCGTTGTTCTTGACGCGTTGCAGTCAGTGGACGGTCCGTCCCTGGTCCTTCTGACGGGAGATGCAGGCAGCGGCAAGTCCGGCGTCGTGCGAGAAGTGATGACCGGCTTGAGTGACCGCTCTGTCCCTCATCTCGCTTTCAGGATTGATCGTTACCTCTCCTGCCAGACCAAGAACTCAGTCGGTTCCGTGGTTCTGGGCCGTGAAGAGAGCCCAATTAGCACACTAGCAAATCTGGGCGAGGATGCCGATGCCGTCCTGATCGTCGATCAGATCGACGCGGTGAGCGAGATTTCCGGCCGAACCGGCGCGATTAAGGATGTCTTGCGTGAATTGGTTCAGGAAACCCGGCATTACGGGCACGTCAGATGCCTTCTGGTGTGCCGCATCTTCGATCTGGAGAACGACCCGCAATACCGCGAGCTGGAACGGGAGAATCTAGCTAAACGGGTGCCGGTGCCGCCACTATCGTGGGGACAAGACGTGGCACCGATCCTCGAACATGCCGGAGTCACGACGGAGGGCCTTACCGAAGGCCAGCGGAGACTACTGTCCCTTCCCATCAATCTTTCCGTCTTTCTTGAAATTGGCGATCCAACCTTCGGCTTCACTACCGGCACGGCACTGATGAAAAGACTGCTCAAAAAGAAAACCCAGGAGCTGCAAAACGACCGCAACATCGGATGGAATGTCCAAGCTCCTTTGTGCGCCATGGCCGAATGGATGAGCGATAAGCAGGAGTTAAGTTGCCCGGACTCAGTTCTGGATGACTTCGATGGTGCAACAGATTGGCTGTCCTCGGAAGGTCTGATCGTCGTTGCGCAAGACCGGCTGGCATTCTTTCACGAAAGCTTTTTCGATTTCATCTTTGCGCGAACCTTCGCCCGATCCGATCGCGACATCGCCGATTTCCTAACCTCGACCGAGCAGCATCTCTTTCGGCGCACCCAAGTGCGTCAGATACTGACCTCAATACGAGACACTGACACACCCCGCTACCTGAACACTCTGGAAACCGTTCTGACCCATCCCGAAATCCGGCTTCACATCAAATACGCGGTTACACAGTGGCTTGCCTCCCTGGACAGCGCCACGCATGACGAACTGAAAATCATCCAGCGGCTTAACGATGCTGGTGAAGAGTTTCCTGTCCTAATTCGGAGGGCGCTTTTTGCATCGGAGTCCTGGTTCGATCTTTTGAACGAGAGCGGCGAACTCTCCAGCCTGCTCGGTACAGCAGCTGAACCGCGACTCCGTTATCTGCTGCGGTGGCTAGGCAACATCGCCTACAGGCGCCCGGGGCCGGTTGCGGCGCTCTTGAGAAATTGGTGGGATCACGATCCCGCACGGGACGATCAGCTTATCGAATGGTTTGGTTACGTGCACCCGCTGCCCGTGGATCACGCACTGGCCGCTTTGTTGCGCGATGTCATAGGTTCCTCGCCCAACAATCTTTTCCTGGATGGAAGCTGGAATGTGATCGTGAGGAGACTGCCCATCTTGTGCGAGGCGGAGCCCGAGGCATCCTCGGAGATTCTGCGAGACCTCTTAGCGCAATGGGTCAAGCATTGTCCAGGCAAACATCCGTTCACCTACCACGAGGCGAGAGAGATTGACACGCACGATCTGGCAGACTTGGCCGAAAAGGCTCCGACTGTCTTTCTGGATGGAATGATTCCGACGCTTGTCGCAGCCGTTCGAATTGCTTTGCACGAGGATTCTTCCGGTTACAGCCTCCATGTTCTTTACGAAACGAGTGCCAAGAGCGGCCCCGAAGCATTGTTTTCCCTTTACCGCAATGCTTTCCGTGTGATTGCGAAAACGTCTCCTTCGGAAGCGGAATCTCGTCTCGATCGACTCGACCCGACACTCCATAAGATATTGCTGCATTTGCACCTCGAAACGATCAGCGCGAACCCAGACGCCTTGGGGCATCGCTTTAAGGCGCTGCTCGACAAGCCGCATCTTTTCACCACGGGCTTGGAAGGAGCCGAATGGAAGACGTTCGCCGAAGCGGCGCGATCAGTCGTCAAGGCGAAATGCCTACCCATCCAGGCCGTTGAGGAAAGGGTGTTTCAGCACCGGCCAGAGCACGACCGGGCAAAGCAAATCCTGCACAAAATCAAAGAGGAGGGAGAGGTTGGACCCTATTCAACAAGGCGCCGCGCTTTGCAAGTGCTCGCTGTTTCGGGCCGTGTCGAACGGTGTGTCTTGAGGACCATCGGACATGACCTGCTTTCCCCACGTGGGAAGAAGCGACTGGCGGAATTGGACCGGAAGTTTTCTGCTGAGGAGGTTCCAACGCCACACAGTAATGAAGGAGGTTTCGTTGGTTCGCCAATCCCTTCGGACGCGACCCGAAAGATGACGGATGAGCAATGGCTTACCGCGATCAATAAAGATTGGAGCCAGAACGCGGTATTGCAACTCAGGAAAGGGGAAATTGTCGGTGGAACGTTAGAACTAGCGCGAGAGCTGCAAGACCTTGCCAAGTCTGACCCAAATCGGTTCGCACGCTTCTTCCTGCTGTTGTCCGAGAGCGCCAATTCAGAATATGGCAAGCATATATTTCTAGGGTTGGGTGAAGCGGAACAGGTGGATGAGGACGCCACGATTGCGGCTCTGCGTGCGGCACATGCCCATCGGGAACGGCCATTCGGACAACAAATCGTCCGCCTTGTCAAAAACCATCCCGAGTGTGCCCGGGACGACGATGTTTTCGAAGCATTGCTTTGGTACGCGGAGAACGGTGAGATAGTCGAGACACTGGAGTTTAGTAATAGGGAACAGACAGAACCATTCCCCTCTATTGCTGATCTAGTTCCCGCCAATAACCCTCTTGTTCTTACCGGGATCAACTCGGCTCGTGGTGTCGCTTGGCAGGCCTTGGAACAAGTGGTTCGGAGCAATCCAAACCGCGCTCCTGAGGTCTGGACTCTTGTCGAGCGCAGAGCCCGCGAGGAGACCTCCGCCTCAGTGCGGGCGATGATGCTTTGCACCCTTGCCCCACTTTTTGGTCTTGATCGGGTCCGGTTTAGTGTATGCCTTCGCCGTCTGACCGAACCTCTCGCCGGGGAACGGGACGATGTGTCCGCCCTCGCTCCGCTTACAACCCGTGAAGGCGTCCATCTTTTTCGCTACATAGAGCGCGATTTGCCGGACCTCGCCCTGGAGTTGATGGGAAGGATGATCGGCTTACCGGACAGGAATCTGAATCTGGTCGGAACATGGTGGGCGCTCGGCGAACGGTTGCGGCAGGGCAACTCAAGAGATCGGTTCCCGGGTATTGAGCGGCAATCGCCTGTCCACGCCAAGCTTTGGGCATCGATCCTTTGTGATTTCGCCGTGCATGCCGAATTCCGTGATATGGCGATCTCAGAGATCGTAGAGCTTTTCTCCCATGAAGTTCCTGAGGTCAGGAAGGCCGCCGCGGACGTGTTCCTGGATATTCCCGGCGATGATTTTCCGCATTTCATGGAGATGGCGTGGGCCTTCGTCCGGTCGCCGGCATTCAAGGATGCCACTTATTCGATCATCGAGGCTTTAGAAGAGACATCATGTGATGTTACCGAGCTAGTCATCGAAGCCGGCGAAATAATTGTCCGGGATCGGGACGATCGCGCGGGCGCTTCCCTGTACCAAGTTCAGAAAATCCTGAATCGAGAATACGTGAATTCCGAGGATCGGCCGCATCTTCGTAAGAGATTTCTCGATCTGATTGACGACATGGCCGTGAAATATCCCGTCGAAGCAGATGGGCTGATGCAGTTGGATGATCGATAGCCGGCTTGGGACGCACCCTTTTCCTCCTTGATCATTCGTTTCTTAGCTATGGCTGTCGAGCGTGATTGAGGCCGCTGAGGTGTACTTTCCAGGATGGTCCGCCGCACACGGCCATAACTGATTGAACTTTGCCGTCTTGCTGGCGCTCCACTCCTCAAGTGCCGTGGATCACGTACTACGATCATTGCGTTAACGACCCTAACTACATGAAAATTCACGGGCGGCTGTTGTGCCTCGAGAAAGTAGAATCAGGTGCGACACACAATCCTAGGGAGTGACGGTCTCAGCGGTTGCTTCTGCCGGATTCAAAAGACGATAATCTGCCCAGTAGCGATAGCACACGCGCGGGTCACGGCACCCATCCAAACGCACTCCATTTCGCTGCTCGGCTCCTTGAGCAGCGTTCTAGCGGGCTGACGGCGATGATGTCAGCATCGGAGCTACCAGACCCGAACCTCAACAAAACCATGTGCCTGTTTAAGGAATTTGAGAGAACGCACGACGGCCCCAGCGATCCCGGCGAATCACTCTACGATTACATTGATCGTTCCGACCGACCCCAAGCCAAAGAGGCCAGGGATCTGTGCAATCAGTGGTTCGCCGACTATGCGAAGGTCGTGTCAAAAGACGAACGCAGTCGCTTTCAGGGAGACTTTCGCAGCAAGGACAATAGGCAGCACTACGCTGCTTGGTTCGAACTGCTAACTCACCAATTGCTCGTGAAGCTTGGCTTCTCCGTCACGATGCACCCGCTCCTGCCAGGCAACGATAAGCGCTCGGACTTTGAGGCGTCATCGAATGGCTATCGCGTCCTCGTTGAAGCAACTGTAGTTGCCCCGGATAATGACCCGCTTGCTCCGTCGGACTATGAAAAAGATGCCCAGGAAAAGTTTTCACAGATCGAGATCGCCAATTTCACGACCAGAATCGCACAAGCCACCGGAACCCTGAAACGCCGCCTGAAGATGAGGGAAATCAAGCGGGAATTCGAAAGACTCGTCACAGAATACGATCCCGATGAAGTCCAGCGTCGGCGCGATCAGTACGGCTATGGTCATGTGCCAACAGAGACTATCCGATTCGGCGACTGGCAACTCCAGGTTGAATTGCTTCCCCTGCCTCCTGACAAGCGAGCCCCAAGGAAGGCCAGGATAGCCTCATGGCCGCAAGTCGTCATGTACAACAGCTCCGTGCCCAACGCCAAACAAAAGATAAAGGCCAAACTCAAAAGCTACGGTCCAACTAACGATCCGCTGATCCTAGCGGTCAACGTACATAATCTCGGCGGATTCACCTCCAGAATCGACGGACACGAAGTCTTGTTCGGAAAGGACGGAATCTGGAACGTGAACCGTTCCGGTCCCGCTGCCGTCCTATTCATCTCGAACACAAACTCATATGCCGTCTCATCCACTAAAGCCTGCCTGTTCGTGAACCCGACCCTCAACCCGTACGATCTCCCAGCGACCCTGCTGCGCGTACCGTACATCCACGGCCCTGACGGCTCCAAATGCAGAGACGGCGAGTCCGTTCCCAACGTCCTGGGGCTCAGCTGAGCTCTCCAGCGAACTCGCTGGAGGTGTTTGGGAAACGATCCTTTCCGCCACGTCGCGGCTGCTCCAGAGAAACGGCCGAATAAGCGCTGTTTTTTCCTCCTCCGTGACAGATCTTGCGGCATCCGACCGGAAGCCATCCAGGAATCCCTTGGTTGAATCCGGGCGTGCCCGTTCTAACTGGGATAACTCTGTCGTTCATCCACGGCACGGCCGAGCAGAAGCACAAATCAGAGGATCGAAGAGACCGCGTTGAGAGCTCAATCGAAAGCCATATCCAAGACATATTCCGTAGACGCGGCGAAGATCTCAGCCGCTAGTTCTCAGAGCCGGAGGCGCAACAACGAGGCGAGTTGGTTACCATCGGGGAAGATGAAGGCTGAGAAGGAGCCGAGTGGCTCGGAAATTGTCGTGACACTGACTTCTTCAGAGTTGCAGTCACACTTATGGGAGGCCGCCAACATCCTCCGTGGCTCGGCCGTCGACCGAACCGACTGGAAGGGCTATATCCTGCCGTTGCTCTTCTTCAAAAGGATCTGCGATGTCTGGGATGAGGAAACTTCAGAGGCCGTAGACATCTACGGTGACGTCGACACGTCACAGTTCCCCGAGGCCCACCGCTTCGAGGTCCCATCGGGGTGTCATTGGCACGACATCCGTGAGACGGCAACGAGCGTCGGTACCACCCTTGCCCACGCGATGCAGCAGATCGAACTGGCCAACCCGGACACACTCGATCGTGCCTTTGGAGGCGCTGACTGGTCCAACCGAGAAAAGTTTACTGACTCGATTTTGAAGGACCTAGTCGAAGGGTTCTCCTCAATTTCACTCGGAAACTCCGTCGTCGACACCGACATCCTCGGCGATGCCTACGAGTATCTCGTTGGCAAGTTCGCAGACGTCACCCGCCGCAAAAAGGCCGGCGAGTTCTACACACCCCGCAGTGTGGTGCGCATGATGGCGGAGATCCTCGATCCCAAGGAGGGCGAATCGATCTACGACCCTGCCTGCGGTACCGGCGGCATGCTGCTCGCCGCCATCGACCACGTGAAGCGGAAAGGTGGAGACTCGCGCACCTTCTTCGGTAAGATCTATGGTCAGGAAAAGAATCTCACAACCTCTTCGATTGCTCGGATGAACCTCCTCCTCCACGGCATCGAGGACTTCCAGATCGCTCGCGAGGACACCCTCCGCGGTCCCGCGTTCACCGATGGTGCTGGTGGCCTCGCCACCTTCGACTGCGTCATCGCCAATCCACCGTTCTCGCTCAAGGAATGGGGGCGCGAGGTCTGGGAAAACGACCCCTGGGGCCGGTCGCAATATGGCCTGCCCCCGGACAGATATGGCGACTACGCCTTCGTCCAGCACATGATCGCGTCGATGGGCCAGGGCGGAAACAGCCGCATGGCAGTCGTCCTCCCGCAAGGCGCACTGTTCCGTATGGGCGCCGAGGGCAAGATCCGTAAAGCCCTGCTCAAGGAAGACTTGATCGAAGCGGTTATCGGCCTCGCACCGAACCTTTTCTACGGTACCGGCCTCGCTGGCTGCATTGTGATCTTCCGTCATAAGAAGTCTGCGGAGCGGAAGAACAAGGTGCTCATCATTGACGCCTCGAATCTATTTCGAAAGGGCCGCGCCCAGAATTTCCTCGACCCCAAACATGTCGAGCGGATCGTCAAATGGTTTCACGCTTTTGAGGATGTCGAGGGCCGTGCCAAGGTCGTTACCCTCGACGAGATCAAGGAGGAAGGCTGGACGCTCAACATCTCCCGCTACGTCCTGCCGCCCATCGGCGAAGACATACCTCCGATCCCCGAGGCGGTCGTCGCATTCAAAAAAGCGCTCTTCGAAGCTCGCGCCGCTGAAGACCACCTCCGCACCGTGCTGGCCGAAGGAGGATGGTTGAAATGAGCGATCACCTCTCACAAAAAGGTCTCGAGTCCTACCTTTGGGGCGCGGCCACGCTGCTGCGAGGGCTCATCGATGCCAGTGACTACAAGCAGTACATCTTTCCGCTGCTCTTCTTCAAGAGACTCTCGGATGTCTGGGACGAGGACTACCGCGATGCCTTCGAGGACTCTCAGGACGAAGGCTATGCCACGGCGACTGCAAACGACCGCTTCGCCATTCCCGAAGGTGCGCACTGGAAGGATGCCCGTGATGCCTCACGCGATGTCGGCCGGGCTCTTCTGAACGCTTACCAAGCCATCGAGGCCGCCAACCCGCAGCGGCTGCAAGGCGTCTTCGGGAACGCCGCCTGGACCGACAAGGCCCAGATGCCCGACGAGACACTCAAGAACCTAATTGAGCATTTCTCGAAGCACACTTTGAGCCTTGCCAATGTGCCCGAGGACGAACTCGGCAATGGCTATGAATACCTCATCAAGAAGTTCGCCGACGACAGTGGCCACACCGCGCAAGAGTTCTACACCAACCGCACGCTCGTGCACCTGATGGCACAGATGCTCGAACCCAAGGCAGGCGAGAACATCTACGACCCGACCTGTGGGACCGGCGGCATGCTTATCTCATGCTTGGCCGAAGTGAAACGCAAGGGAGGCGACACTCGCACCATTGGTCTTTACGGGCAAGAACTCATCAACATCACTGCGGCCATCGCCCGCATGAATCTCGTGTTACATGGCGTCTCCGACTTCGATATCCGTAACGGCAACACATTGCACGATCCGTCCCTGATCGAGGGAGACCGCCTCAAGGCCTTCGACGTGGTCCTCGCCAATCCGCCGTACTCCATCAAGAAGTGGAACCGCGAGGCGTGGCAGAGCGATACATGGGGCCGCAACTTCCTAGGCACGCCGCCGCAAGGCCGCGCCGACTACGCCTTCTTCCAACACATCCTCAAGAGCATGGACCCCAAGACGGGTCGTTGCGCCATCCTCTTTCCGCAGGGTGTACTAGGTCGGAACGAAGAAGCCGAGATGCGCCGCACTCTGATCGAACTGGACCTGATCGAGTGTGTGCTCGGGCTTGGACCGAACTTGTTCTACAACTCGCCGATGGAAGCATTCGTGCTCATCTGTCGTTCAATCAAACCGGCTGAACGCCAGAACAAGATCCTGTTTATTGATGCTGTGAATGAGGTGGCGCGTGAACGAGCGCAGAGCTTCCTCAAACCCGAGCACCAAGCCAGGATCCTCGATGCCTATCGAGCCTTTACCTCCCAGCCCGGGTTCGCCGAAGTAGTTACAACCGAGGACGTCCTTTCTCAAAGCGGGAACCTGTCCATACCGAGACACGTCAAGAAGTCACCTGCAACCAAGACCCCAGGCAGAACGAAAAGACTCGACGCGTCGTGGGCGGCATTCGATCACAACAGTCGAGAATTCTGGATCGAGATGCATACCCTTGTCGAGATGCTCGAAGGCGCCTTAGCGGAGGGAGACCGGTGATGCGTCAGACCCTCAAGAACAACGTGGGAACTAACGTCGCGTTCGGCGATGTAGTTCAGTTGTCGAGAGCGATTTCAAAGAACCCCGAGGCCGACGGATTCGTGCGATACGTCGGGCTCGAACATCTTCGACCGAACGAGCTGAAAATCCAAAGCTGGGGTGACATTGCTGACGGCACGACCTTCACAAAAGTGTTCAATCCGGGACAGGTTCTGTTTGGCAAACGGCGAGCATATCAGCGGAAGGTCGCTGTTGCAGATTTCAGCGGCGTGTGCTCTGGGGACATTTATGTGCTCGAACCCAAGGGCGATGAGATGCTCCCAGAATTGCTTCCATTCGTTTGTCAATACGAATCGTTCTACGAATACGTGATTAGCATGTCGCAGGGAGGGCTCTCTCCCCGGGTGAACTGGAAGGCGCTCGCCGAATACGAATTCGCCCTGCCACCGCCCGAGGAGCAACGGCGCATTGCCAAGGTGCTGCTCAGGATCGAAGCAACTATTGCCAGACTTTTGGAAGTCGCGTCTTCCGGTTACGCGGCACTGGAGTCATGTCGAGAGACATGGTTCGGAATCTCGAAATCCTCGACATCAACGTTGGGCAGGCTATGCGAGAAAGGATGCGGAATCCAGATTGGCCCCTTTGGGGCACAACTCCATCAGTCCGACTATAGATCAGAAGGTGTTCCTGTTGTTATGCCGTCCGATCTTGGAGACAACTCGATTTCAATGGATCAAATTGCCAAGGTCTCGCCAGAGAAGGCCGATCAACTCAGCCAACACCGTTTGCACATCGGGGACATCATATTGCCCAGACGTGGTGACCTAAGCCGCCGTGCGCTAGTGTCCGGTGAGCATGAAGGCTGGCTGTGCGGCACAGGGTGCCTTCGGGTTCGGCTGGACGATGTTAATTTGGCTCAGGGTGTGGTTCAGTCTCTGTCTTCGGCTTCGGTAATCCGATGGCTGAAATCCCGTGCAGTGGGGACAACAATGCCAAACTTGAACTCGAAGATCGTAGCTGGCGTGCCCGTTCATTTCCCGGAGAGAGCTTGTGATGCTCTCGTACTCATCGATCAACTGACTACGGCTTTAGAGTCAACACATGCTCGCATCGCGAAGTTGAGGCGTACACGCTCAAGCTTGCTGTTGGAGGCTTTTCAATGATCTTCAACGAAGCAAACACCGTCGAAGCCTTCATCCGCGACCTGCTCTGCGGCGACATCACGCATCGCATCGCTATCGGCTCCGGCCTCGCTCGCCGCACTGGGCAGATCTCAGGACTCGGTTGGCACTACCTTTCCCACGAGACCCTGCCTCGTCAACCCCAAGAAGTTCTCGTCGAAGGACACCTTCGGGATGCTCTCATCCGCCTGAATCCCACTATCGCCGCCCAGCCCGACCGCGCCGCCGACGTGCTCTACCGGCTACGAGCGATCATCATGGGTGTCCGCAGCGACGGCCTGGTCAGGTCTAACGAAGAGTTCGCTGCTTGGTTGACCGGCGAGAAGTCGATGCCTTTCGGCGAGAACGGCGAGCACGTCACGATTAAACTCATCGATTTCGACGACCTCGAGCAGAACCTGTTTGTCATCACCCAGCAGTACACTTTTCGCGCCGGCAAGACCGAGAAGCGGGCCGACCTCGTCCTGCTCATCAACGGCGTTCCGCTAGTGCTCATCGAGGCGAAGACTCCGGTCCGCTCCAGCCAGAGTTGGTTGGACGGAGCTCTGCAAGTGCACGACGACTACGAGTGCAATGTGCCCGAGATCTTCGTGCCGAACGTTTTTTCCGTCGCCACCGAGGGAAAGGAATACCGCTACGGCTCGATCCGCATGCCCGTCGAGTTTTGGGGTCCGTGGCGGATCGAGGATGATGATGCCCTGCCCTCGCTGGAGCGAGTCGAGCAGGCGGTCACCTCGATGCTGCGGCCGCAGGTCATCCTGGATCTGCTGGAGAACTTCACGTCATACGCGACGTACAAGGGCAAGCAGCGCATCAAGATCATCGCCCGCTATCAGCAGTACGAAGGAGCGAACAAGCTCGTCGAGCGCGTAGTGGCTGGCCACCCGAAGAAGGGTCTGCTCTGGCATTTCCAAGGATCTGGCAAGTCGCTGCTCATGCTCTTTGCGGCGCGCAAGCTGCGGTTGCACCCGGCTCTGAAGAACCCGACGGTGATGGTCGTCGTCGACCGAGTCGATCTCGATAGTCAGATTTCGAGCACCTTCTACGCCGCAGACGCACCCAACCTGGTGAAGGCCCAGAACCGCAAGGACCTGCAAGACCTGCTTGGGAAGGACGTCCGCAAGATCATCATCACGACAATTCACAAGTTCGGCGAGTCCGATGATGTTCTCAACGAGCGCGACAACATCATCGTGCTGGTCGACGAGGCGCACCGCACGCAAGAGGGCGACCTGGGCCGCAAGATGCGTGATGCCCTGCCCAACGCGTTCCTATTCGGCCTGACCGGCACACCGATCAATCGGGCTGACAAGAACACCTTCTATGCCTTTGGGGCTGAGGAGGACGCCAATGGCTACTTGAGCAGATACGGATTCGAGGACTCGATCCGGGATGGGGCCACGAAGGAGCTGCATTTCGAGCCGCGTTTGGTCGACCTCCACATGGACCGGCCTCAGATCGAAGAGGAATTTCAGGCCTTGACCTCCGACCTCACCGATGAGGATCGAGATCAACTGGGGAAGCAGGCCGCCAAGATGGCGATCTTACTGAAGTCCCCCGACCGCGTTCAAGCCGTCTGCGCCGACATTGCCAGACACTTCCAGGAGAAGGTGGCTCCGAACGGCTTCGGAGCGCAGGTCGTCACTTTCGACCGCGAGAGTTGCCTCCTCTACAAGCAGGCGATCGACCAGCACCTTGCACCCGAGGTCTCCGACATCGTCATATCGGTGAACAGTGGAGAGGATCACTACGCCCCCTATCGCCGCGAGCGAGATGCGGAAGAGGCGCTCCTCGACCGCTTCCGAGATCCCAACGATCCTCTGAAGATCATCATCGTTACTTCGAAGTTGCTTACGGGCTTCGACGCGCCGATCCTGCAGACGATGTATCTCGACCGCCCACTGCGCGACCACACACTGTTGCAGGCGATCTGCCGTACGAACCGCCCCTATGGCCAGCAGAAGACGCACGGACTCATCGTCGACTACCTCGGGATCTTCGACGATGTGGCGCAGGCGATCCAGTTCGACGAAGAGGGCATCACGCGCGTGGTGTCGAACCTTATCGAGCTCAAGAATAAGCTCCCGGAGGCGATCCAGAAGTGTCTCCAGTACTTCCCGGGAGTCGACCGCGCCTTGACGGGATACGAGGGGCTGATTGCCGCGCAGGAGTGTCTGCCCGACAACAACGTTCGCGATCGGTTTGCCGCTGACTGCAGCTACCTCGCACGACTCTGGGAGTCAATTTCTCCTGATCCCGTGCTGAACCAGTACGAGACCGACTACCGCTGGTTGGTTCAGGTCTACGAATCGGTGAAGCCGGTCTCGAACACTGGGCGGCTGCTTTGGCACCGCCTCGGAGCCAAGACCATCAAGCTGATCCATGAGAATGTGCATGTCGAAGCGGTGCATGACGACCTAGAGTTGCTTGTCGTCGATGCCGACCTGCTCGAAGCTGTGCTCGGAACGCCAGATCCCAAGAAGAAGAGCAGGGAAATCGAGATCAAGGTATTCCGCCGGTTGCGGAAGCATCTCCACGACCCTCGGTTCAAGGATCTCGTAGAACGGCTGGAGGATCTCAAGAACCGCCACGAACAGGGGCTTCTAACAAGCGTGGACTTCTTGAAGAGGCTCCTGGACCTTGCGCGTGACGTGGTAGCGACAGAGCATGCCAGTCCCCCTATCGAGCAGGAAGATCGAGGAAAGGCAGCTCTGACCGAGCTCTTCGAAGAGGCAAGGAACGTCGACACTCCGGTCATGGTCGAACGGATCGTAAGCGACATCGATGAAATCGTGCGACAAGTCCGCTTCGTCGGTTGGCAGAACACACATGCCGGCGAACGCGAGGTAAGGAAGGCTCTACGAAAGACACTCTTCAAATACCAACTCCACCAGGACGTCGATCTGTTTGACCGCGCATACGGGTACATTCGGGAGTACTACTGAGCGATACCGAATCCAGAAAACTATAAGTTGCAATAAGGAACGGTTTTGCAGAAACCCGTCGCTAAGGCGCCCGCCTGACGCAATCCCGACCTCGACCGCTGCAAGACCGCCTAGGCCGAACGGCTCAACAGCAGCCTGCGGTTCTGGATGAAGTGGCTGAACCGCCGCACCTATGCATTCTCGAAGAAATGGGAGATGAGATGCTCAAGGCGGCCCTGGCGCTACAGTTCACGCACTACAACTTCGTCGAACCCACGCCACGCTCGACGTCACCCCGGCCATGGAGGCCGGGCTCACGCCGTTGTCGTGGAGCTTGGAGGATCTGGTCGCGGCGGCGGCGGCTCTGGAGGGCTTGGCGAGAACTGAGACATGAAGTTCTTGGGTTCGATGCCCAGGTCGATGATCTCGCACTTTTTAAGGTTTACGTGGTTCTTGTTCACGCTCGTGATCTTTCCGACCGCGAAGAACATGGCTCCGATGCCGAGGGTTTTGAATTGCTCCACGTAAGCCTTGTCAAAGTACAGAATCGCGCCTTCGTTTCGAGGGGTGTCTGCCCACACGGTTACGCTCGTTCCGTCATGGTAACGGCCTTCATAGGTTTCCACATTCTGAATGATATACAGGTTGCAACACAGCCATTTGCCCACTTCGGAAGCAACGGCTGCATCAGATTGCGCCGTTGTTTTGTCCTTGCAAAGAGCCATCAGCCCGGAATGACTCTTGACAGAATAGATTCGCTTTTCCTCAGGCGTCGGTGGTTTTTTTTGCTCGGCTTCAATTTGGGTTCTGATTTCAGCTTCAAGCTCGTCCTTGAGCTCAGCCCTGAACGAGTCCGCAAGCTCTGCCCTCAACTCTGCCTCCTCGACCACGTGCAGGGGAACAAGCTCCGGGGATTGAGTGATCTTCGTGTCCACGACAGAGTGATCCGGACTCGCAGGAGGTCTCGACTTCTGGAAAGGAGGGAACATCTTGGGTTGTGCCCACCGCCAACCCACCTCGGCGAGCACGATGAAAAGGACGATCACGAACGGATCGAGCCATCGGGGAACACTGCTGAGGATGCTGGCAAGCGAACCCATACTACCCGCTAATAACTTTCTAGCGATACTCCAAAGGTAGTGAAGGGTAGCTAAATCATGTATCTTTTGCGGCAGGCGCACAGGACTCTCGAAACCCTACCATAACCGAAAGAGTATTTGGGTGCGATAGTGTTCCTTCTGCATTGGCCGGCCCACACCGCTCCGCGTCGACAGCCGCGGGAGAAAAACCCCACTGGGCGCGAAGGGCGGATCCATGGCGTATGATGGTCGTATGACCGATGCGCTTTCGGTCGTCCACAGCGACCCAGAAATCTCGGGGGGCATGCCGGTTTTCCGCGGCACGCGGGTACCGGTTCAGGCGCTGTTCGACTACCTGGAAGGGGGAGAGACGCTCGACCAGTTCCTCGATCAGTTCCCGTCGGTTTCCAAGCAGCAGGCACTTGCCGCGCTGGATCTGGCTCGCGACTCCGTTCTGGCCCGTGCGCGTTCTGCTTGACGAAAATCTGCCGCGTGCTCTCGCCGCCGAACTGACGGGACACGAGGTCAGCACCGTGCAGGCCGCGGGCTGGTCCGGAACGACGAACGGTGAGTTGCTGCGGCGTGCTCAGGGGTGTTTCGATGTCCTGCTGAGCATGGATAGAGGCCTTCAGCACCAGCAGAATCTGAGCACCCTTCGGCTGAGCGTCGTGGTCATTCGAGCGGCGTCGAACCGCATGGTTCATCTGCGGCCGCTTGTGAGCGGCATTCTGGACACTCTGGCGTCGTTGCAGCCGGGACAGTTGCGCGAGATCGGCGGTTGATTCGGGCACAGACCATCAAGCTGATCCCGCCTCCCACCAAAATAAACACTCCCGACGCGCCTGCCTCCGCGCGTTGGAGAAGTTCTTTGCCTGGTACCCGTCCAACACCCCCGGCGAGGGCTTTACCCGGGCCACGGTCCAGCGCTACCGCTCGCATCTCGAAGAGCGATCGCTCTCGGCGGCCTCGGGCCGATCTCGTCGCAAGCCGTCTTCGAGACCGTCATCCGATGCGCCCACCTCGCCGGCCTCGGCAAGGTCACCCCCCACGACCTGCGCCGCACCGTCGCTAAACTCGCCCACCAGGGCCGGGCGCCGCTCGAGCAGATCCAGATCAGCCTCGGACACGCCTCCATCCAGACTACGGAGCGCCACCGGGGCTTGCGGCAGAACCTGCACGATGCGCCCTGTGATCGGTTGAGGATCAGGGGATGGGAGGTAGAGGCGAGATAGTGAAGTAAGGCAGGGTAGTCGAGAGTGGGCTGCCGACAATTCTCGTCATCGCTAGTAGTAAACTGATGCAATCCTGGGATGCAGCCGTTGTTCTCTACTCTTCTCGGGCACGAGGTTCAGGGAGGGGCAAGCCCTGGAGTTCGGGCGTCGAAATCTTTTTGGTACTGGCGAAAGGAGAGTGGCCCGCATATGCAACCGATTGAGCGGATTTTCAAACCCCAATTGATCCGCACGGCCTTGGCCGCTGTGATTGCGTCGGTCCTTGCCATCACCGTACTCCCGGCACAACACGATCTCGACAAGATCCGTCAGGCCGCCGAGCAGGGCGATGCTAGTGCGCAGCTTCAGCTTGGGTTTATGTACATCCAGGGACGGGGAGTGCTCAAGGATATTGCTGAGGCGGTGCGCTGGTACCGTTTGGCTGCTGAGCAGGGCGTTGTGAAGGCTCAAGTCATTCTAGGGCTCTTGTACGCTAATGGTGGTGGCGTTCCCAAGGACGATGTTGAGGCGGCACGTTGGTACCGTTTGGCCGCCGAGCAGGGCGACGACGGTGCGCAGACCCTGCTCGGGGCCGCGTACGCAAAGGGTCGTGGCGTTCCCGAGGACGAAGCCGAGGCGGCGCGCTGGTACCGTTTGGCTGCCGAACAAGGCAGTGTTGGTGCGCAGCTTAATCTCGGGCTTATGTATATCCAGGGCAAGGGCGTTCTCAAGGACGAAGCCGAGGCGGCGCGCTGGTACCGTTTAGCTGCCGCACAGGGCAGTGTTGGTGCACAGTTCAACCTTGGGAATATGTATGCCGATGGGAAGGGTGTCGTCCAGGACGAAGCCGAGGCGGTGCGCTGGTACCGTTTGGCTGCCGAGCAGAACCATGCTAGTGCGCAGCTTCAACTCGGGTTTATGTACATCCAGGGACGGGGAGTGCTCAAGGATATTGCCGAGGCGGTGCGCTGGTTCCGTTTGGCCGCCGTGCAGGGCGAAGCCAGTGCGCAACTCGCCCTTGGGTTGAGCTACGTGATGGGCAAGGACGAGCTCAAGGATACCTTACTCGCACACATGTGGTTCAACATCGCGGGCGCCAATGGGAGCGAACAAGCCAGGGAGATGCGGGATAAGATCGAACAGGACATGTCCCGAGACGAGATCAGCCGCGCGACGGAACTGGCACGAGCGTGCATGACCTCGGACTATCAGGCCTGCGAGCGGTAATGAGCCTGTTTGAACAGAGGTGAAGTGGATGGCGCGGTCGTTGCTCCGTGCGGTCGACTGAGGAGCATGGGGTGGGATGGCAAGGGGTGATAAGGGGCAGGGCAGAGGAGTTGTGAGGGGAGAGGGATTACGGAGGAGAGAGATCCTAGTTGGGTGGATACGAATGGGGGGGCCAAGTTCTACTTCGCTGGAACGGGGCGCCCCTTGACAGGTTGCCAGCCATGTATCGGGTTGAGAAACCACGTCTCTCCGGTGCCGTGGTCGATGCGGTAGACGAACTCGACAGTCTGCATCCGCGTCTTGACAATTTCATAGCGACCGAGGCCAATAGACGGTCCGTACCACGCTCCAGCGACGAAACCGACTGCTGCAGCAACGGTGACCAACAAAACGTACCAGCGATGACGGTCCCACCATTTGAGCATGGTACTAGCTTACCCCTCCCGGGCAACCAGCTCGTTCGTTGCCTTTAGCGTCGAATAGGGTTTATGAATTCTTCGGCATCAGTACAGCGACCGGCTTGGGCTCGTGGCTGGGAGAAGTGAAGGATTTGAACGGGAAGAGACGTGGGCGGTACCGAAAAGGGGTGCATATACCCCACTCTTGCCGACCACATTGAACAGGGCCACTGGCCTCGCCTAACCGCATCAGGTGAGGGATTCCATACTGTGATAGTGTCTACCTGAATGCGTAAAGCCTTTGCTGAGTGGGCACTAGACGCCTCGGGCTTCGTGATGAGCTTGGCCGTGTGGCTGTTCCCTCTGGCCCTCATGACAACTGCGATATTGGTGATCTTCCATAGGACTCGCTCCTGGGGAGGCCTGATCTTGCACTATTTCTCGTTAGTAGTGGGCGCCGCTACGTGGTTTTTTGGCGCGTCAGTCACCTTTTCAAGCTTTGGGTGGTTCGGTTTGATCATCGGACTCCTTCTCCTAGGGTTAGGTGTCGTACCGCTAGGAATCATCGGTGGTTTCATCTACTTCGACGGCGTGGCCCCAACCATCATCATCCTGCTCGTCGCGACTTTTGCGTTAAGGGGTGCTGGATGGTGGCTCATCGGAAAAGGCATGCGGGGGCGATAGGTCCGAACCACCTACAAGCGCTTAACGAAGCCGGAAGAGATAGGCTGCCGTAGCAGCAGCCAGAGGGCGGCTTATCCTCGCGTAGATGAACGCAAGGATAAGCGCCGACACACCCACTATCCAGCCAAACGCGATGAACCCGGTTACTAGAAGACCTACCAGTATCACCCCTAGGAACGCATCGATGTGTGCCTTCTTGGAGCCTCTCAGGAAGCCATTCAGCTCGATCAGGAAGGCAGTTGCGGCAAGAGCCACGTGGTAGACGTATATCATCGTGTGATCCAACGCTTGGTCATTGTATGAGACGCAACGCGGCGATGACGGCGGGATACCCATTTTGCTTGGCGGCCCAATGTAGGGGGGTAGCGTCAGCCTCGGATTCGCGTCGGACTGGATACAGACGGTTACATCCGCAACCGCCGCCTGCTTTGAGTAGCTCTCAGTTCAAGCAGTCGACGACGCCCAATCGGCCGCTCTTGTCCATAGAACAATTCCATAGGGCTGCGAGCATCAAGTAAAAGCTGATAGCTGCCACACTCTGTTTCGAGAACCCAGGTCGCATTTTCATCTCTCAGTGCTCAGCTCCCTTTCGTGACATACTCAGCAATTCGTCTCCTTCTATAACTCACTCACAGACTACGCCATCTCCATCAGCATCGCGCATAAAGGGGTACGCCGGATGGCCATTCCGCACTGGAGCGATGCCGTGACGCCGTGCCTCGGCGCAGGAAATGCGTCCGTTGCCGTTGTCGTCCCACGGCAGCTTCTCGGAAGCTGAAGAGGAGCCGCGAGCAGCAGGTCGGCCGGACGGGGACCCTGCCGACCGAGACGGAGAAGAGATCCCGCGTGACTCGGTTCGCCTTACCCGCGAAGTTGTGACATAAGGACGCGCGTAGCCCTGGCGGATGATTTCCTGGTTGATAGATGTGCCATCCGGGAGTTGGAGCAATCCCAAGAAGCGGCCATAGACATCCACACCGACCGCTTTCCAGGTGATGGCCTGATTCTCGAACGTCGACCGAGCCCAGTCACGGGCGCGGGCGCCAGCCACGCTGCCTAACTCCGGTGCATCCACGCCGCTTAACCGAACACGAAACCTCCGGCAGCCGCTCGCGATGTCGGCCGTGTCGCCGTCAATCATGCGGGCTATGCGCCCGTCAGCCCATTCTAGCGGTACCGGAGTCTGGCTCTCAGCGATCGTGTCGCGCGGATACGCCCCGCCGAATAGAGCAACCAGCAGGATAACCGCCGCCACAGCGCTGGTGGCGAAGCCAACGAGCTTGACCATCTTCGAGCCCCAGTGCTCAAACGAATCGCTGTTTCGCGATGCGGCGACGATCCTCCGCGTCAAGTGATATGAGCCCAACGCCACTGCGGCCGACGCCAGTACTGCCAGTGCGATGTCGGAGAGCGTGACCGACGGCAGCAACGGCGCGGTCCGTTGTTCCAGCGACAGCCAGTCAACGACCCACCCTTGCCGGCCAGAATAAAAAAGCATGGTGGGCACGAGAAAGAAACCCATCAGCTGCGCCCGGCGCACCTTGAAGAACAGGGGGACTAGGCCGACGACCGTGGAGCACACCAGTATCACCAGACCGCCGAGACCAAGTAATAGAAAAGCAAGCGCAGCCAGAAAAGCTACGACGCTCCAGTTGAGACTGATCTCGTCAGCGGCGCTCACCCACGAGGAAACAGTCCCGCCCATCCACCACAGCATCCCCGACGCGATCATGCCGGCGAGGATCATGAAGAGCGAAATCAGGAACAGGTCGCTCTGCGAGACAATCCCTCCCAGGATCTGCTCCACGGCGATAGAAGCGCCACTGCGGCTCCGTCCAATTAGATACAACGCAGCGATCGCAAAGAGAGCTTCCGCGGTGTTAAGCGATGACGTCGTCACGAGATAGGCGCGGCTCTGCTCGTCCCGACTCACACGCCGCCCGAACCACTGTTCCAGCAGAAGTAACAACGTTGCAGCATTCGCCCCACCGAGTCCGGGCAGCAGGCCGACCATCAGACCGGCAAACCCGCCCCGGACGCCGGGTCCGGCGACGGCAGCGACAGTCGGATTGGGTGACTCGTCGGATGGAGGCGGCCGGCCCGCCGGCGGGCCGGCAGTTGCGATAGAGAACAGCAGCCCCGCCACGCCAAACAACCCGGCCAACGCAGGAAACAGTGCATTGATGGGTGCGTCCATTCCGCCCGCGACGAGCGGCGTCCCGAAAACCGTCAACCCGAGCAGTCCGCTCGTCAGGAAGACACACAGCGACCAGCCGCGCGGCGAATCGGTGACGATCAGGAGGGCCGAAACCGCGAGCAGGATCCAGAACATCCAGGGGCCGATGGCACCCCCAACGGCGCCGATTACGTTCCCGAGCGCTAGGAGGACGACAACCATGCCAACCCCGATAACGAGACCGGATGCGCTGCCAGCAACCGACAGGCGTATCGCAAGGTTCCCCTTCCCCTGCTTGACAAGATCGTGACCTGGCAGCAGTGCAAACGTCTCGTCACCGGGAATACCGAGGAACAACCCTGGCACGACATCAAAGAACGTGTGGGATATCGCCAAGGCGCACGTGAAGGCAAGCAAGGCCGTGTATTCAATGCCGAGAGCTGCGCAGCTCGCACTGCCGGCCAACAGCAAGGCCGTCACCGTGTTTACGTGTATGCCCGGCACCAGGCCGGTGACGATGCCGGCCAGCGCACCCAGAAGTGAGGCGACAATCACCATGTGCTGACCGGAAGCACCCGCTGAACGTTGATCGACGGCTCGCCTCGAAACCGTTCCACCTTGGCCGTCACCAGAAACGGATTGTCTGACAGCAGCAGATCAACCTCACAGTGCGTCTGCTCGCCCTCGAACATGATTCCCGCCACCATCGCGCCCGCCGTGTCGGCACGGATGCCGGCGTCGGTAAGCGTCAGCCGCAGATGTTTTAGACCGGCTCGGCTTACGAAGAACTCCGTGTCAACAGCGATCACCGGGCCGATTAGCAGCTTCGCGCCCACCTGTGCCGTAGCGGCGGCCAAGGAAACCGAATCCGTGGGACGCACCCCCAACTCCACATGAGCCGCCGATAGCGGCCGGAGCTGCGGCTGGCCCGAATACATCCCCAGGTTGCCGGTCACCCGCAGCAACTCTCCGCGCGTCGGCTTCACCGGCATGCAACCGAGCGACGGAAACACCGGAACATCGATGAAGATGTCCGCCGCCGACTCGTGCATCTCGATGATCACAATCCCCTGACGGGTCGTGTGAACCGACCTGACACGTCCTTCCAGCCGAAACGTCGCGCCGGCATGGCGCGGATCGACGATGTGCGCTGCGGTAAGGGTCGGCAGCGCGGAGAGTGACTCAGAGTAGACGTACCGGCGGTTCGTAACAAACAGAACTGTCAGTGCTGCGACTGCCGCAATGATGATGGGGTATCTCAGGCACACGGTACGATCATGCGGCCACAGGCAACGATATCTTTGGGAATGTCATGACCTGAACCGGAATGCCCTCTCCTTGTCAACGAAGCCGGGCACATCCACCCCTACGTGACGCAACCGCACTGCAAGCACACCTTCGGTTTATTTTTCGCAGCCAGGCTGAAAGCCAATCCTAACGCCAACCCGAGTACTACAAATACAATCCCGTCGATCACCGCGATCGGTAGAGATACCACATGGAGTCACCACAACCCCTTCAGCACCGATACAACAAGTCCCGCCAGAACCGTAGCCCAAACCTGTCCACTCACGGAGGCGTACTCCACCAGGGGTGGTTTTGGATGTCGCTTGACATCCAGGGTGGCGATACGCTTGCAACGATCTGTACCCTAACGCGCCCCACTTCCCGTTAAGCACGCGTCAACGTCCTTTCCTGGTATTGGTAGCTCCAACAACGGCTGTTGTAGTCCGCCACGACCGTGTTGAATTAGTCGCTCTGCGCATTCGTTCTCAGCATCGAACGATATTCGGCTCTGACTGCGGCGGCGCTGCGGGCCGTGGCTTTGTTGCTGATTCCCGCGGGTGCGGTTGTTGCTCATCCTTGCCTCGCCCTCGGGCGGCAGTCTCTTCCCCCTGGACATTGCGGCGAGTCGAATCGCCTATAGTCTCGTCGACGTCCGGCGCGAGGAACGACCGTCCAGAGGATTCCGTTTTGCCTTTCCCGTCGCGCACACAATCCTCATCAATTCCACTGAGCGTTCCTAGTTCGCCTCATCCAGCAAATCACTCAACCGGGGACTTGTACTCTTCCAGAAGATGCGCATTGCTGCCTCCAGGATGTGGACGTTGTCCATCTCCTGATACGGCAATTCCACCGTGACCTTCTTTTCGTTCTTCTTGGCGATGTAGAATGTACCGTCGCCGTTTCCAATGACTAGGTCCGTCCATTTGCACCGCACCCGTTCGTTCGCCGAGAGGAACTTGCGTCTTTCCAGTTCAACGCCATTATCGGTTACGACAGCCGTTCCAAACCTGTAGCGCTTCCCGGCGCGAAGCCCCTTGAGCATCTCCGTTAGAAGACGAACACCCGCCGCCTTCCAGAGGCGCCCGACAAATTCCGAGTAGATCTGCTGCTTTCTGAGCTTGATAGTCGTGCCGCTCCTCTCACGCCCAACGAATATATGGTATGTCGTACCCGTTGGAATTCCGTTCACGGAATGACTGGTGCCACCCCAGCGCACTCGCTTGATCTCTTCCAGCGGGACCTTCGAACCCTTCCACTGGACCCCGTCCGGTGAGATTCGAAGCTTGTCTTTGAACATTACGCCGACGTCAGTTTCGTAGGTGATCTCTCTTTTCCAAGACTCAGCACGCGCCTCCATTTCGGCGAGAAACTTCGATCTCTGCTCAGCGATCTCATCGAGCGCAGCAGCGTCCTTTTTCGATTGCTCCACGACACTGTCGACCTCGGCAAACACCTCCTGCTGAAGTGCCGTCAGTCTCTTGGAGATATCGAGGAGGTCATGTTCGTTGAACAGGTCTACCGCAAGGCTTCTTATCTCTGCAGCGACCTTATCACTCAGGTCGTGAGGAGTCCCACGACTACGCGAGCTCACCTGGATTGGCTGGGCAACTCGGTCCCAGTTCTTAACAACTTCCTCGAGCTGCGAGACAAGGCGGCCAATGTGCTCATGGCCTTCATTGTGCTCAACAGCACTTCGCACACCCTGCACCAGAACTGCAATATTCTTCGTTTCCTTCTCCAGAACCGCCTGCGCTTCGACTTCAAAGCCATCTACCAAGTCGTCGATCAGGATTGGTGCCTGAGTGTTCCCTTTATCGGTTGCCTCATCGACGGCTATTTTCACGATCTCAACGCGCGAAGGGTCCGGTAGCTGATCGAGCGCTCTCTTGATCGCTTGTCTGTAGTATTGACGCCGATCCTCAAGCTCGGAATTGACGCTTTGCAGATCCGAGATGGCCGGGAAGCCAGCCACCATCCGCTCCTCGTTCAACAAGGTGGCGGTGTGCTCGGCTTCGATATCGTCATGTTCATTGGCGAGCTCAACGATCCACCGTGCGACATTGCGCTTGGGCAGCTGCTCGACCACTCGAATCAGCCCGTCAGCGAGGAGGTTGGCGTGAGCAAGGCTCGGCAGATTACCTAGGTCTTGTACTTTGGCCGGCTCCTGTTCTAGGAGTAATATCGCCTCCGAGATGCGTTTCGGCCCAAGTCCAAGCAGCCACCCAATCTCGGCTGCGAGACGCCGTCTCGGATTGGTGAGCACCGCCGTCGCGTCGCGCACGGCAGCCTCATCAGCGACCAGGCTCTTCTTTTCTGCTAGGTCGATGATCCGACGCCTGTCGTCACGCAAAGTAGCGCCAAGCGTAAAGAAAGGGTTCTTCAGCAACTCCACGGTCTAATCCGGACTAAATCCAATGGATCGCTTCTTAGGCTCAGTTGGCGGGAGACTCGCGAGCGCCCGCCGCAACGACTCATTATCCAAGGCACTTTTCCCCACGCGTGCGGCCAGTCGTGCTGCCTCACGGACAACAAAAGCAGTGTCCGACAACGCCCTCCCGGTCGTTGACTTCACAATGTCGCTAGTGTCTATCTCGTTTTCGATGGGAACTTTGGTCAACAACGAGTCAATGAGATCGGAAACCTCTTTGGCAGAGGGCATGCCAACTTCGACAATATGATCGAATCGGCCTCGTCGAAGAATGGCGTCATCGATCATCTCCAGCCGGTTGGTCATACCGATAACGAGCACATGGCACCTGCTTGCTTCTGGAATGCGCCGCAAGAACTCCGCAACTTCCTCTGCATGGTGCAGGCCCGTGGACTCGTGGAGCTGTCGGTCGAAGAGGTAGGACTCCATCTCATCGATCACGATCATCGATGGGGCCGCGTCCATCGCCTTATCAAAGATCTCGCTAACCTTCCTGCTGGTCTCGTGAACGTACGGACTGCCCACACTCTTGGAATCGATATAGAAGATTGGCCAATCCAAGTACTCGCACAGCCGCTCCACGGCAAAAGACTTTCCGCAGCCAGATGGTCCGTGCAGAACGATGGCAGTGGGAAATTCAATCCCAAGCGCCTTGTACCGCTCCGCGTTCTCAATAATGTCGATAACGTGCTCGTTGAAGAATGCCTCGAGGGCCGGACGTCCCGACAAGTGAAACTGCTGGTGATGCACGGATGGTTTTGGCTCTTCTTCCGAAGCGGTTTTTACGATCGGCGCCTTAGTGCCTTCCGCTCTGGCTTGTGGTCGTTGCGGTTTCTGTCTCGTTCGCGCTCCGCCAGATTCCTGTGGGGTGCTGAATCCGGCAGCCTGGACCAGCTCCGCTACGTCTTGTTTACTAAGCCATCCCAGGAGGATCGACAGTCGACGAAGCGACGTTGCGGGTATCGACACTCCACCAGTCAGCCATCGTCCCAGGATCTCTTCGTCCGAGCTGCCCGCGGACACTGTCCAGGTCGGAAGAAGCCGTGAATAGCGCTCGACATATATCGCATCGTGGAGCGGTACTTCCGCGTCGACCTTCCGTGTTTCGCGCAGACTGATCGCGAATGACAGTCCGTCCACTTTGGTGTCCAGAGAGCCACGCGCGGCGACGGGCTCAAGTCTCTGCCCAGACCCCGAGAATATTGTCCTGTAATCCTCATCGCCGAAAGAGAATGAGTCCAAAACCGTGGTGGGCAGGAGCTTCGATTCGACCCACCGATCCGCGAGACTGCTCCGCAAGATCAGGATCGAGTTGTCCGCGTCCAGTCGGCAAATCTGCCAGTCGGAACCGCTATGCAAGATCCGGCCGAGCCTGGAACCGTCAGGCAACTCGTGCTTTGCCGGAAACCAGCGTTCGTTCGCCATGGCTACTCGCGAAAGATGTTCGCGCTGACGCTCATATCGGTATCTGATCCGGAATGTATCTGGATCTGCCAAAGGTGCCCGACGACTTGCCGCAGTCCATCGATGTCATCGTCCTGGAGAGAATTCATCCCGATTTTCACCAGCTCCTTGAACCGAGCCGGATCCGAGAAATGGTTAGGTGCCGCCGCCATCCACTTGAACTTCTCCACGACGAACCAGTCTTGCCGCCAAAGAATATCGAAAATCTTGTGCCTGAGTTCGTTCAGGTGGCTTTCGAAATCCTTATGGTTCCGGTTGATGGACCGCTGAGCCGTTCGAACCAAGTTGTCGAATGCGCTTGCCTCGCTTGGACGCGCTGACTGTCGGATATTTTTATTGAAGCCTTCGCTGGTGCTGTCCAGATCCATCTGTCTGATCTCTTTGAGACTGTCTTTGCGCACCTGAGCCAACAGGCGACGTGCCTCAACGACCCCCTCCATGGCCTCCTGGGTACGTTCGGTATCGGGCTCGTCCGGATCTAGCTGCAATGACGCCACTAGCTTCCTGCGCGCCTGCTCTAGCTTCGGATCGTCGACAACATCATCGATCTCCTCAAGACGCTGAAGCGCCCACCCACCCTCTTCGCTGACTCGTGACGCATCCCTGCTGAAGTCAAACTGTCCCTCTTGGCGAGAATAGAAGTTCCTTCCGGAATGGAACGTCCCCCCAATACTCGGGACGGAAACCTCCAATACGATTTGCCCGGAATCGAGCATCTCGAAGTCGCACTGAAGGTCTCCGCCAGCGGGGATCACTCCTTCATCGAAATCGTTACCGGTGATCTTGAGAAGTCCAATAAACCGATTGTCGGCGGGCTCGTCACTTTCGCCTTCCAACACCTTGAAGTTGAGCGAGACGGAACTACCCGCCTTCAATGACTCGGCCGCCTTGAAAATTCTGGTGCCTTTCTTCGGCAACTGGTCTCCCTCCCGCACAAGCCATGCGATGGTTGGGGAGCCCCCTAGCTTCTCAAGGACTTCGATCCCAATCGAGTGGGAAGCGGGAATGGCATCGACTGTCGCCGCAGTCCGTGTAATGATGATCTTGTCCTGATCGAGCGCCAACGGGCCACCGTCCGCATCGAACACGAACACCTTGAAAGCATTCTCTCCACTCTTTGAGAGGGATACATCGACGGCTGCCCCGTCTTTAAGAGGAAGTCGACCGGATGTCCAGCCGGTATCCAGGCTGTCAACCTGGAACTCTGCCCCCGGCATGACTTCAACGGCAACCTGGACTACGATCTTCGCCCGCGTGGCCGGCGTACGGGCTGTGTAGTTGAAGGTCAGGTCAAGTGCACCCGTCGAAGCGAGCCTGCCGCGGTTGCTCTTGCGGCCGCGGTTCTCGGAGCGCCACTCGATGGACTCCGCAAAAAGGGCGGCGCCCTCCGCGACTGCCGTCATAGGATTCACTTCGGCGCTCGCAGGAATCCCCAGCTCGAACGAAACCTTGTCGCGCAGCGGTTTGTAATTAGTGGGGCCTCCAATGAAGACGATACGCTCAACGTCATGAGGGCTGAGTCCCGCCTTGTTGACCGTCTCCCTTGCTGCCTCTATTGATTCACCAACCTTTTCCTCAATGAGGCTGTCGAGAGTGCTCCGAGCTGCTGCGATGTCGACATAGATTTCCTGATTGGACTGGTCCCGAACTCGGGCCTCCGTTTCCGAGAGGCTGATAATTGCTTCCTCGCGAGCGGAAAGTTCGATCTTTGCCCGCTCCGCTGCCCACGCCGCCAGCCGTAGCAACGACTTGTAGTCGGGATTGGTCGACAAGTCTTCGGGCAGGTCGAAATGCTCGAACAACCAGCGTTTGATGACATTATCGACGAGTAGGCGGTCGAAGTCTCGACCGCCGCAGTGCCCGATGCCTCCATGTGCGAGCAGGTTGATCCGACCTCCCAGGCTCTCCGCCACTGCAATATCCAGCGTGCCTCCGCCAAGGTCATAAACAACGAAAATGCCATCCGTATGGCGTGCCTTCATGACGCTCATGACTGCCGCCACAGGCTCCTGCATCAGCGCAACCCGGCCGATGCCCGCGAGTTCCGCAGCCTGCATCGTGGCGTTCTTCTGCATCTGATTAAACGCTGCGGGCACGGTGATGACGGTTCCCACATCCGGGTCGTTGCGGAGTTCTTCTGGCAGATAGCCAAACAGCACCCGAAGAACCTCCGACGAACACTCCTCGGGGGTCATGGTGATGTCCACGGCAGACAGCTTGACGGGTGTGCTGGTCCCCATGAGGCGTTTAAAAAGCATTGCGGCGTTGTCTGGGCTATGAGGCGCCGAGTCGTACGCGCGCTTCCCGACATACTTGCTACCCCGTCGGTCGATGTAGATCACGGACGGAGTGACGTCATTTTGCTCTGGACTCTTCCAGATGCGGGTCAGGTCACCATCGTATGAACAGATCGCACTATTCGTGGTGCCCAGGTCGATGCCGACGTAATTCTTCATAAAGTCACCTTCCTGAGCGTGACGGTCCCAGTTCTAACAACGCCGCCTGGTCCCATAATGATCGGTTCGAGCATCTGATCCACAACCAGCGCGTCTTCAGAACCGAATTCCTCAATGTTCAATGGCGTCGCTGCTATTCCAGGGTCAAACGCGTGACCCTCTACATTCACGATCCGCATCCCTGCGTTCATGAGCGCGTCTTCGAGTTTTCTATGGAACCAACGAAACTGTCCCCGGTAACGGCCTTGCTCCCCCGCATCCAGTTTCAGCAGAAGTCGATCGAATAGTCTGCCGAAGCGCCAAGATTCGACGGCGACATCCAGTAGCGATTTCTTCAGCATCTTGAGATCAGGTTTTTCGGCTTCTTCTGGCATCGATTCATTCTCCCGGCATCGCCTGGCTCCCATTTCGGCAGGCCATTTGTCAAAGCAGTACCTCCTCGTTCTCGAACCTCTGCCTTGACTATAGAAGATCGACAAGTCGGCCTACATGGGTGCAATCTCGGAGACTGAATGCTCGGGAAGCTCATGGATCGTGACGTTGGGGCAAACCTCGCGCGCGATTTCGCATAGGTGGCGATGATGGCTCAGGTATATGACCTGCCCCACCCCGGCCATTTCGGCGAATAGACGAAAAACCTCCTCAGCGCGGAAGTCATCGAAGGTCTCCAAAATATCGTCAGCTACGAATGGCACCGGGCCATGCTGGTCGACGAACTCGAAATAGCCGGCGACACGCAACGCCAGATAGAGCTGGAAGCGCGCACCCTTTGACATCTCGGAAGCGATCTTCGCACGGCCACTGATGCCAATGCCCATGAGTACCTCGCCCTTGTCAGTCAACTGCGTATCCAACCGTGAATAGGCACCGCGACTGATCGTTCGGAACGCTTCCGAAGCGCGTTTCATCATCGAACTGCGATGCTCGTCCCTATACGCGCTCAAGGCGCGCTCCGCAGCCTCGATGCCAAGCTGTGTCCGGAGGTAAGCGAGTGCCCCTTCCTCGATCTCAAGTAGAACCGTGCGTCGTTGTTCTTCAAGCCGAGCCACTGCATTATCACCTCCTACCGCATCGATCGCATCCTCGGCGCGGCCGAGCGCCAGATAGAGCTCGTTCGTGCGACCGGACACGTCTTCGAGATGAGCCTTGATCTCGGCGATTTCCTTTTCGAGTTCGTGCGAGTCGGTATTCTCGAGAGCCGATACTGCCTCTTCCAACGATTTTGCCTTCATCGATTTCACCAGCTTGGTTTCGCGGTCGGATAGTTCCCCGCGAACCGTAGTCCGGCGTGCCACCTTTTTCAGACTGTTGTCCACGTCTCTGAGGGAATCCACCCCGAATGCCTTGAACATCTCGTCGGCGACGGCGCGTAATTCCACGAGGTTATTCTCGACTTCGGCAATGTCTTCGTCGACCCTTGCAATCTCCTTGAGACCTTTGCTGTGCACCTCTCGATCATGGATTGCCTTGCCGAGACGGGAGTTCAAGCCGTCGCCGATTGCGATGACTTGGCCGGCGTCGAAAGGATCGTCCAACTGCTCCACAAGGGCTCGCACGACAGCGGTAAAGACAGCCTGATCCTGCTCCATCTTCCCGATGCGATCGGCCATCGCGGCACGCTTCTCAAGCGTCGACTCCAGGACCGCCACGTCTTCGAGAATACGCCTGACCGCTGCGGTGGAAGGTTCTGGATCGGCCCCACCGAGCCAGCAACGAGACAGCGATGCAGTCCAGTCGGCATGCCACTTGGCGTCATCGCGACTCGCCTGTGCTGCATTGCTCTGCCGGCGCCCCAACTCTGCCCGCGCCTGTTCAACCGCTTGTCGCGCGGTGCGCGATGCGATTTGACGTTCCTTGTTCGTCTCGACGGACGCTTGCGCGATCTCGACGAGAGCATGGAGGTTTAACGCCGGATCATATGGGGTCCGCGCGGTTGCCATGGCTTTTGCAAGCCGCTCTCGGTGCCGGTTCTCATCCTCGCGCGCTCGCGCTATTTCAGCGTCTTGGCTGCCGATGTTTTCCCATGTGCTGAGGGCTTCCGCGCGGCGATCAATCCAAGCCGTCAGCTTGGGAAGCGTGACGGTAGCCGGCAGGCCTTCGGCTCTTGTCCCTGCCATGACCAGAACAGCCGCGGCTATCTCATCCAGCACCTGCTGTTGTTGTTTGTCCGTCAGAGCGAGCTCTCCCGCGTTCCGCTCAAGTTCCGAGGTGTTTTCCCGCAGGTCCTCGCTAGCCTGCCTCAAGTTGGCGAGTTCCGTCGCTTGCGCGATACGGGTAGCCGTTGCGTGGTCGTCCTCCTCCAGCCGTTCCTCGAAGGCGGCGGCGGATACTGCATTGAGGGTCGCGCGATGAGTCTGCCACGCTTCATCCCGTAGTGCTCGCAATCGCGCGGCCTCTTTATCGCCGATAACTCCAGTTTCGGCCATCTTCGCCTCCATCAGACTGGAGAGTTTGTTCCGGTCAGCCAGGAGACGCGCTTTTTCGCGTTCAAGTCGGTCGATGTCCTTGGCGGCTTGGTCAAGAGTGGATCGCCAGACATCCATCTCGTCCGGCTCCGGCACCCGAACCCCAGCGAGATTTTCGACGGGGCCATCCCACGGATGAAGCTGTGCCAACTGTGCGTCGAGCCGAGTCTTGATCTCATCTCGTTGCCGCATGTGCATCGTCAGCCGTGAATGATGGTCATCCGCATATATGGCCTTGATCGTGGCATCCAGGCGATCAAACGCACTATTGTCGCCATCAGCACTCTCCGTACCAATTCCTTCGAAAGCATGGATCGCCGTGTCGGCGGCAGCCTCTGCCTTCGCCATTTCAGCTGTCGTCGTCTTCAACCGCTCATCGAGACCGGATCGCCGTTCGATCAAGTCATTCAATGAGCCTACGACACTGGCAGGAACGACGAGAGCAGCAGGATCGATGCCGGTCGCTTCGTTCAAACGCCGCACAACGGTCTGGAGTGTCCCATCGTATTCGCTGAGTGTGGATCGCCGTTCGGGCAAGTCCGTCTCTGCTGTCACATAGCGTGCGCGCGCGGTAGTGAGTTGGGCGATCTGACTCTCGAGCCTGAGGATCGCGCTGTCGACGGCCAGCGCCTCTTGTTTCTTTTTCAGTTGCCGCTTCTGGTGCTTGAGGCCGTTGAGCTGAGTGGTCAGCCTGGGTTCCTGGTCAATTAGTCCGCCGATCTGCTCGAACCAGACTTGCGGAACCTCCGGCAACGATTCAAGCTCCATGATCTCGCCACGCAGCCGATGGATGTCATCAAGCCATGGCAGCCCTTGAATGCGACGCTCAGCGGTTTCACGCTCGGTCTCGAGTTTAGCCCGCGCCGACAGTGCCTTGTCGTAGACCGATTTAGCGCGATCCCGTTCCGTGATGAGTCGGGTAAAGGCGCTCGCTACGGTGTCGAGTTCCTTCTTCTCCTTGTCTAGCCGGAGAAGCTCCGCCTTCAACTTGTTAAGTTCCGTGTTATGGGCACGGCCCCTATGAAATTTCCCGGTGTCCTCGCGAAGCTGCTTTAGGGTCTTACTCAGTTCAATAAGCCCGGAGCTGGTCGCAAAAAGCAACTGACCCAGATCACCTTCGCTTCTGAGGATTTCCTCGCCGCCTCCTTCCAGGGTGTCGTCATCAAGCGAGAACATCGCCTTGTAGGCCGCGCGATCCATGCCGCCGAGGGCGTTGGCAATCACGCCGTCGGCCACAGATTGGCCATGTTCGTTAAGCAGGCTGGCCGTGGTCTTGCGAACCCGCACCAACCGGTGCGTCTGCTCGCTTATCTCAAGATCGGACTCGATCCGCATGGCTTCGTAGCCGTGCAGGAAACTGTATCGACTCCGCAGCTCAATCCCGAACAGCAAGTCGAGAAAGCCCGCCAGGGCCGTTGACTTTCCAGATTCGTTCGGGCCATAGACAATATGCAGATCGGGGCTGTCACCGATCCGCTCGCCAAAGTCGATGCTGTGGTCGGTGAACATGCCGTAACGCGACAAGCCCAGTCGGCGCAGGCGCATCAGTTGGCGTCTCCATCGGGCACGCCTTCCTTCAAATGGGCAAGTACGGATTCGCAGCCTTCGGCCGTCAGCGCCTCAATGATTTCGTTGCGCGATGTCTGGTTGTCTCCGAGAACGCCGCGCACTGCGGGCGGCAATCTCGGCTCCAGATCTTCCACGAGCTGGGCGGCCGCTCGCCTGAAATCATCCGACTGGGCGAGCGGCCCCAGCATCTTGGCGGCGAGATCGCTCACCGGTCCAACGGGGAGTTCTGCCCCCGGCCCTACATTCAACTCGACTTTTTCAACCCATGTGCGGCCGAGCATAGCGGCACGGCTGTCAGCCTCGGCCTTTGCGACGTCTAGGTCGCGGCGGAGACGCCAAGCCAAGTCGGTACGACCCTGCAACGTAAGCCGAACAACCATATGCTCCACATCGACGGCGTCCCCCCGAGTCTGTTTGAGGTTCGCATCGACGCGCTCGACCATGCCACGCCAGTCCTGGATGTTGGTCAGGTCGACCTCAAGACGCTCGAATTGAGCGATGCTCGTCGGATACGGCCGTGACTCGACCGAGCCGTCGTTCCAGACAGTGACCAGCGTCACCGATTTAGGCCCGGCCTCGTTGATGTCACGCCCCTGCGGCATACCGGGCGTGACGATGAACGGTTCGCGGCTGTGCACCTCCCGCTTGTGTATGTGGCCTAGGCACCAATAATCGAACCCGGTGTCGACCAGTTCGGCGATGCTGCATGGCGCGTAGTCGTCGTGCTGTGCGGAACCGCCCAAACTCGTATGAAGCAGCCCAACGTTGAACGCGCCTTCGATACGCGCTTTGAACTTGGGGACGAGGCTCCTCGGTGCATGCGGTTTCGCAAAGCTGATTCCGTGTACGACAACGGGAATCTCACCGCGGGGACGTTCCAACTCGACCGCTTCACCCCGCCCCCCGAAGACCTTCACACCTTCCGGCAATAGGAGTTCCCTGGTGATCCGCGATTCCGCATCATGGTTGCCCCGCACGATAAACGACCGAATCCCGGACTCATCTAGCCGCCGCAGCTGAGCGGAGAGAAAGAGAGCGGTTTTCATCGACGTCTGGGCGCCATCGTAGAGATCGCCGGCGATCATCAGAGCATCAACCTGTTCGTCGAGGCACAGATCAATGGTCCTCTGAAAGGCGAGGCGGGTT
Source organism: Bryobacterales bacterium (assembly GCA_965204095.1). GTDB lineage: Bacteria > Acidobacteriota > Terriglobia > Bryobacterales > UBA6623 > JAPPLB01. The sequence goes on from OZ241991.1 coordinate 2,287,789, forward strand.
GCGCCACCAATTAATTCCGCAAGTGCGGGATCTCGAAGGGCGAGAGACCGTAGCGGGGAGTCAAGGTGGATGTCGGCAGTGTGAACGAAGCGGAATGCCACAATCTATACGATAAAGATTCTTATCGTAGATGACTTACGGGGTGCTCCCGGCGCTTTTTCATTTTTGCCGGACTTCCCACACGGGGCAGCGCCTGACGGTGCTTGAGAAAACCCGCCGCTTCCGTATGCCCCGCGCCCTCGAAAAAAAGCTCCCGCTGTGCTGCCCTTGTGACGACCCCTCGCTCTACCATCACGGGTCCTGTCATCGCTGCTACTACCTCTGGCGCCGCTCGCGGGCCCGCTTTGCCGGGCACAGAGAGAAAATCTTGGCCATCGGCCGTGTCTCCGGAGCCCTCCGCTCGGGCGTCCGGACCAGCAACTGGCAGACTAGCTCCCAAAGTGCATTGAGGGTCCGGCCGGCTCGTAGTTGACATAACGGCCGTTCTCGGTCCCGACCCCCTCACTCCGGTCCGGGGGCGGGCGGTACTCCGCTTGGCTCGGGCACCGGAGCGTCCGCCGGCGCGGCTTCCCTCCCGCACACGATCACTTTGCTCCGCATCGGGTAAAAGCGCAAAGGGTTATTCGGTCCTCAGCAAGCGAAAGCCAAGCCCGTAGCCTCCGATTTCGGGTGAGCGGTTGTTGCGAATCGGCACCCGGCAGTTCCAGCCGGTGACGTCCCAGCAACCACCACGAAACACCCGGAACGAGCCCGACCCAGGGCCTCTCGGATCTATCACCGAACCGCCCGGGTAGTCACTGTGCCAGTCCTGCACCCACTCCTGCACGTTCCCCACCATGTCGTGAAGCCCCCAAGCATTCGGCGGCGCCTTCAGATCCACCGGATGCGTGCGACGCCCGCTGTTGTCGTCATACCACGCGATGGCGTCGAGATTGCCGTAGCGGTCCCCGCTCGTCCCCGCCCGCGCCGCGTACTCCCACTCCGCCTCCGTCGGCAACCGATAGCGATCTTCTCCGGTCCGCCCGTTCAGCCTCCGAATGAATCCCTGCGCATCGTTCCAAGAGACATGCTCCACCGAGCAGTCCAAACCGCAGTTCTCGAAACTCGACAGATTACTCCCCATCACCGCCTGCCATTGCCCCTGCGTCACCTCGTGCTTGCCTAGCCAGAACCCCCGGCTGATCCGCACCCGTGTCACCGGCCGCTCGTCATCGTACGCTTCCTCACTGGTCGAGCCCATCAGGAAATCCCCCGCCGGCACCCACACGAACTGGATCCCGTCGAACTCCCGCGATTCCCCGGGCAGCCGCCTGCTTGCCGCTTCGGCTGCGGACTGCGCCTGCTCGACCGCGTCCAGCAATTCCAAGGCGGCGCGGTAGTGCTCGCCCTCGCGGCCCGCCAGCGTCAGATACTTCGTCGCGGACTCAGCTGCTTCGTCGTAGAGTTCGAGCCGCAACAAGATCTGGGCATTCCGGAACAGAAACTCCTCCGGGACCTCGAGGCCATGCTCCTGCTGCAGCTCCAGGATCCGCTCCATGGACCCCCTGGCACCAGCGTAATCCTGCTGCTTGATCTGCCTTTCGGCCCGCACCAGGTAGCGGTCCGCCTGGATGTCCGGCGGCAGTTGCACCGCTGCCACCACGGCCGCCGCCCCCAGTACGGCGAGTGTGCGGATGCTCCTCTTCGTTGTCGAGCCCATTGCAAGACCTCCGCCGCGATCAGCTCTTGGTAGCGGTCAGGCTAGACCATAGCACCCGGTCAGCTCTCGTTCCACACCGCACCAGGGTAGAGTTGACATAACCAACGTTCTCGGTCCGCTTCCGAGCTGGAGCAAACAAGGTTCCGTCCTCAGCCGCCGGGCAGTGGCAGTGATGAGGCGTCACATGCGCACCACCCCGCCGCTCACTCTGCATTCAGCGATGAAGCGCCTGCTCAAATTGTCTTTCGTACTCGGCGTCGTCCACTTCCGGCAACCGGCTCACCCACTCATAGAGAACCTCCAGCGCATCGTCATGGCAATGCAGCAACCGCGCACGTTTTAGCAACTTCATGAGCGGCTCGTCGAGAGCCTCCCTCGTCTGACGTAGCTTGGCTCTTTCCGCCCTTCTCGGTCACTCTGGCGACCTATCTCGCGGGTCTTCTTCTGGAGCAATGCCCCTAGCGTCAGAGGCTTGCCCGTATAGAGATTGTTCCTGCGTTGATTCGGGTGCCTTACCCCCCATGAACAGATGGCTCAGCGCACCACTGCTTCCGCAGCAGGCCCAAACCTTCCTCCAGCCCCGGGTCGAGTTGCAGCAGGCTTGCGATTCCGAACAGCAGCGAGCAGTCGAGAGCCTTGCGAGTCTCGTCGCGATACACTTCGTTCGCGGGCAGGAACTCGAGGTTCTTCAGTTCGTCGAAGAGCGAGCGGCACTACTCCAGTTGCTGAGTGGTTCATTTCTCTTCTAGAGAAGATCATCCACGGTTACGTTGAGCGCACCCGCGATACGCTTCAAGGCTTTGACCGAACCGGGCTTCTTCCCGTTCTCGATATCCGACAGATAGGAAGCCACGATCCCAGCGGCAGCGGCGAGCTCGGTGGCCTTCATGCCACGATAGTCGCGCCACACGCGCACCGGGTGTTCTCCGTCCGCAATGCGCTTCGCCAGTTCAAAAGGCACGAGTTCTTGATCGGGATCTTGTAGAACCCGCTGAATGATGGCGGCATCCATGACATCTTCGTCAACGGCGTCTCGCAACGCCTCGTATTCGGCGCGTGGGACAACAGCATATTCTTCGCCGCCAAGGGTTATGGTTGGGGGTGTGGGAGTGGTCATCGGTATGCTTCTCCACGGGGCACAATAGCGACAATCGTCATCGTTCTGACTTCTGTGTCGAGCGTGTACAGTACTCGCCAGTCGCCCACCCGGAGCCGGAAGCCATCGATTGCTTTCAGGGCGACCACATTATGGTTCGGGGCGAACGGATCTGCCGCAAGGCCATCGATTTTCCCAACAATTGCTCTCTCTACATTGCTGGGCATACCACGGAGGCGACGCCTGGCGTCCTTCGTGATCATGACTTTGAACACAGGAATAGTATAGCTATCAGATAACAATAGTTGCTGGCAACTTATCTTCTAAAGAACCAACTGTCCATCCCCGGCCCGGCTCGCAGGTCCGTTCCCGCGAGGAGGAGGGAACAGCATCGAAGGACGTGGGTTCCGGCTGTCGCCATAAAATATCCGCCCTCCGGATCGTTTCGTTGCACAGGGTGAGAGAGCCTAGCGCTACTCCGTCATCAGTGTCCGGAAGCCGATGTCGATGCCGGAGACCCGGCGGCCTTGCCCTTTGGCCTTTGTTGTCGAATGTCTCGGGTGTAGCCGCAATCAGGAAAATTCGTGCAGCCGAGGAAGCGTCCGTACTTGCCGATTCTGGGCTGCAGCCAACCCTCACAGTTGGGACAGCTCTCGATGTCCTGTCCGCAGGCCCGGCAACGGAAGTCGCCGTCCGTCTTGACAAGCAATCCCGTGCCGCATCCCGGACAGGAGGGCTGCAGGTAGTCGCAATAGGGGTAATGCGAGCAACCGTAGAAGTTGCTTCCGGTCCGTGCGTTTTCGCGTTGTTGGAGGCGGCCGTTCACGCACTTTGGACAGGGCACTTCGCTTGCCGGCTGTTGCCCGAAAACGGTCACGTCGTACTTGTTATCGATCAATTCCTTGACAAAGGAAGACGGCGGGCCGCCGTCCGCAACAAGGAACACCCGCCGCTTGGCGCGGGTGATGGCGACATAGAACAGCCGCCGCTCCTCGGCATTCGGATGCCCTTCGGGCGCCGCCAGAACCAGATCGAGAAGCGGGTCGTCGGTGATCTCCGAAGGAAATCCATAACTTCCCGAACACAGCCCCAGCACCACGACGTAATCGGCCTCGAGTCCTTTCGAGCCATGTACGGTCATATACGAAAGCCGGAGGCCGGGATACTGCCTTGCCAGATCAGACAGGTTCAGTGGCCGGGTATGCCTGTACCGGCCCAACAACAGGACGGTCGATCTCACGTCATGCTTGTCAGCATCGGCTGCGATCTCGTCGAGAACCTCCTTCAACAGAGACGCGTTCTTGACGGGAAGCCCGACATGCACACTCGGTCTGCGGGCCTTCCGCGTCGCTTGGACTTTCTTGCGAATCTGCGCGGGGTTGCGGAGAATAAATTCGGTGGCGACCGCCGCGATGCGATCGGAGCACCGAAACGTCGTCTCCAGGTTGATGCGCGCGCTATCGCCGAAGTGCTTTTCGAATTCGCGCATGATGGCGATATCCGATCCGGCGAACCGGAAAATGGCCTGCCAGTCGTCGCCGACCGCGAACAACTGCGCCTCCCCAGACTGGTCCAGCAACGCCTTCAGCAGGCTCGCCCTCGCGGGCGAGATGTCCTGGAACTCATCGACCAGGATGTAGCCGTAGGGGCTGCGATAGCGCCCGGACGTCACATGGTCCGTCGCCTTGTTGATCATGTCGTGGAAGTCGATCTGTCCAAGCCCGGAGAGGGTCTCCTGGTAGCGCTCGAAGATCAGCTGGAACAAGGACACGAACGCTTTGGCTCGCAAGCGGTCACCAGCCGCGGCGGCTCGGCGCGACAATTCCGAAAACGTCAGCTGGGACCCTTTGTAATGCTGCAGGAAGGTCGCGACCAGCTGCGTGAACGGATCGATCCGTCCCCGTTCACTGAGCACAGCGAAAACGTCGTCGGGCGGTATCGGAGACAGCACGACGCCGTGGGCTTTCAATTTCGCTCTGAGGTTGTCCGTCAACTTGCTGGCTGCCGCTTCATGACTGTAGGTCTCGACCAGGGTGGTCCCGTGTTCGGCGTGGAGCTGCCGCTTCCACTCCCTCGATCGCAGATACTTCTCCTGATCGATGAATGGTGGGGTTTTCCCCGTTGCGGAGATCGCGAAGTGCTCGATGTAGATGCCGGCATCGGTGAGATAGAAATCGGGCTGGTACTGGCGCTTTTCAGATGTCGCGGTGTCGTGCTCGTAGGACCGTTCGTACTCGTAGGGCACGCCGTTGAGATAGAGGAAGTTGGCAATTTCGCATTCCTCGAAGCTCTTGACCTGCTCCCCCTTCAACGACAGGATTTCGTAGCGCCGGATGTAGTCCCAATACTCGCCGTAGGTGCGGAACTCATGCGCGCTCTTGTACGGCACGAATTGATCCTGGAACCACTTCCTCAGAATGCGGGAGTTTTTCGGGTCCTTGAGCAGTTCAGCCACGATCTGTTTGAGCAGGTCGAGCAGAGCCCTGTTGTCCTCGGCCACCCGGGCCAGTGTCGGGCTCTTTCCCTCGGCGGCGCCGATGATCGACATGCCCAAGCTGTGGAACGTGCGAACGGTGATGCCTCGAATCGCTTCGGTCCCCAGACGCGCACGAATCCGTTCCTCCATCTCGTTCCGCGCATCTCTTGCGAAGGCCAGGAGCAATAACTCCGACGGGCGGAGGGAGCCCCGATGAAGGAGCCAGCCGGCCTTTGCCACGATCACCGAGGTTTTGCCGCTGCCGGCGGCGGCCACTACCAGATTGCGGTGTTCGTCGACGACGACAGCTCTTCGTTGCTCGTCGGTGAGCGGCCGTGCCTCGACGCTGTCGAAGAACTCCCGCGAACGTTCCAGTTCGTTTGCGATATAGGTCTGGTTGGCCATGGTGCGAAAGTGGATCGGGTCATGCAGAAAGCTCCGCAACTCCAGCAACATGAGAAGTTCCGGGGTATTCGAAAGCGTGGCCGGCCAATGACCCGGAAACCCACTCGTCGCCGCTTCCGCGTCTTGCCGAAGGTCCGAAACAATCCGCTGCGTCGTATAGCAGGGCGGGTCTTCGAGTTGTGCCAGACGGTCGTGCACGGCGCGAAGCGATCCGTCAGGAATCCGGTGTTGTGCAGAACTGGACGGGGCTGCTAGTTGCGCCGGACGGCCATGTACGGCTTGAAGCCGACCGGCCTGAGCAGCAAGCGCCCTCCGCCACCAAAAAACCCTGGCTGCTTCCAGCGTTTGGCAGAGTGCCCTGGCGTCGTCCCGTGACAGCCCCGATACGACCGACTCCCTGTTCGCGTAACGTATCTTGACAGCCCGCCAGTTCCACCTACTCCCCAACAGGACCGTCTTGATGTCCTCAAGCGGCACTCCTATGGATCGGAACGTAAACGTCAGCGTCAGCGTTTTCTCATTGACTGCCGCAGCCTTGGCGTCTCTCGGGCGAATCATCGCGAACAGGATCGACGCGAAACCTCTTCGTTTGAATGTGAGACGGGTTCCAGCCTTCACAACGGATAAGCGAGCCATGGGTATTGCGGACGTCAACTCTTACGCGAGAAGACGATAGCTCTTGCTTCTCTGCAAGGGTGCCTTTGCGCTGATTGTATTCGGACACGACCGCACCTGCGCAACAAGCGACCTCTAGCGCGAAGCGGTTTGCCGAGGACGGCATTCGCCGCGATCGCCGCTCCCGAGGCCCTCTTTCGTAGCCCGGCCGCGCGCTCCCCGGCTACTGCTTCGCCGCTGTTTCCCGGAGCTCGTGGCCCCCTTCGAGTTGCCTTTTCTCCCACGCACTCCAAGTGCGTTGCCGCGTGGTCCGGCCTTGCCAGAATCCTGAATCCGTGCAGAATTGAAGTTATGCAGGCTTGCACTCCTGCAGGCTTGCATGATTCGTGAGAACGCCTATGAAAACCATCGCCATCGTCAGCCAGAAGGGCGGCTCCGGCAAGACCACCCTCGCCTTGCACCTGGCGGTCGCTTCCGCCGCCGAAGGCCGCAACACGGCCGTCATCGACCTCGATCCGCAGGCTTCCTCCGCCAACTGGTCGGACCGCCGTTCGGCCGAGCTGCCGGTTGTGCTGTCCGCTCACGCCAGCCGGCTGAGGCATGAAATCCAGCACGTCCGTGAGATCGGCGGCGAAATGCTCTACGTCGACACCGCTCCGCATTCCGACAGCGCCGCACTCGAAGCGGCACGGGTCGCCGATCTGGTGCTCATTCCCTGCCGGCCGGCCATCCTCGACCTGGAGGCGATCACCAACACCCTTGCCTTCATTCGCACCACCGGGACGCCGGCACTGGTCGTTCTCAACGCCATCGCCGCCACCGGCCAGGACGCCCTGCTCGCCGAGGAAGCCCTTTCCTCGCACGACGTGGAAACCTGCCCGGTCCGGCTGGGCCGACGCGTCGCTTTCGCTCGCGCCCTGCTCAGCGGCCAATCCGCTCAAGAGTACGAGCCCTTCGGCAAGGCCGCCCTCGAGGTGAGGCGGCTGCACGACTTCATTTCTGCAAGATTGCAGGACTTCAATCCTTCAGCCAACGGAGCCCCCCTCTCATGACCAACAACCAATTCGCTTCCGCCTTGAAATCCCGCGCTGCGGCGCCGGAACCCCCGCCGCCTGCCCGCTCCCCATCGCCGTCGAAGTCAAGCGGCAAGCGCAAGCACGTCGGCGGCTACTTCGCGCCGCCCGTCGCCAAGCAGCTCCGGCTGCTGGCCTCCGAGGAGGAAACCACTGTGCAGGAGCTTCTCACCGAAGCCCTGACGCTGCTGTTCGCCAAGCGCGGCTTGCCTCTGCCTTGAGCCCTCGGAGATTCATGCCATGATCGACGCTATCTCGCTGGCCTCGGCGATCTACGTTCTGCTGCTTACCCTCGGTTTCGTTGCTGCTTGCTGGGCGTACAGTCTGTTTCTTTCCCGCGACCGCCTCCATCGCCGTTTCTCCCGCTGGCCGTTCCGCTGGCTCAGCCTGCTCGATCTGCTCGTTGCCGCTGCCTTCTGCGCCTTCGTTTTCGCTCTCTCGTTCCTGCTTTTTCACGTCCCGAGGGAGCCGCCGCTGCCCTGATATGACACTCCCGACCGGTTGTTACAATGAGGGCCTCGCGAGGCCTCATGTCTACGGCCGCTACAGCGCCCGTCACCCATCAGCGGCGCAGGTCGTCTGCTCTCTACCGCAGCGACATTCACGCCTGGTCTGTCGAGCAGACCGCGGCCCTTCGGCGCCGCGACTTCGCCGCCGTCGATTGGGACCATGTCATCGAGGAGATCGACGACTTGGGTAGGCAAGAACGTTTGAAGTGGACTTCGCACTGCTCCAACGTGCTGAGCCACTTCCTGAAAATCCAGCACTTCCGCGAAGCACGCCCGGAAACCGTTGCCTTCTGGCTGAAGGAAATTCGCAACCAGCGCAAGCTCATGTTCAAACAGCTTCGCAGCGCAGCCAGCCTCAATTCCGAATGCGCTTCACTGTACGCCTCAGCCTGGGCCGATGCCCGCACCGATGCCGTCAAGGAGCTTGCCGAACTCGACGTCGAGAACAAGCTGCGTCCGGATTTCGATTCCGCTTTTCTCAGCCGCGACCTCTCCGTTCCCTCCGAATGCCCCTATCGGATGGAGCATGTCACCGGCATCGACCTGCAGAACTTCGACGCCAAGAGGCATCCTTCCTACTCCGTCTTTCCGCATCAGATCTCGCTTGTCATCTCCGAGAATCTCGATCTTCTCGGCTGACCTCAGCCGTTGATGCGTCCCTCGTCATTGCCGTTGTGTTCAGCTCGATCCTTTGATCTCCCTTTCCCGGGCAAACGAGGTTAGGGTAGTCAGAGACGTTGTTCGCCATCCCTGCGCAGCTCCGGTGGCCGTTCGCAATGGCGGGCAGGCCCGGGCGGTTTTTCGAAATCTAATCGCGGCGCATGTGAGCCATCATCGGCCTTGTCGGGTTCATGCCCGCTTGGCTTGGCAGGCCGCGCCTCGCGGTCCGGCGTGCGCTCGAAGTGCTACGCTTGAGCGCAACTTCGAGTCAGAGCAAATGGATCCGGACACGGATTCCTTTGCTCGGCCGAGTCAGCGGAATCGGCGGCTCTGCCGCCTCACCATTGCGGTCGGCGAGAAATGATGATGAACCTGGATTAGCCGGCGCCGTCCGCGTTCCCCTTGCCGCCGCAACCCCTCATGGAGGCCGATGGCGCGGCCTCCGTTACGTCGCGGCCAGGCCGCGCCTTGACCGCTTCCAACAGCCGGACAGGGCCGGCTGATCCCCACACGGCGTTGCGAGAGAAACCCCGCCGCTGGCGGACGCGCGGCCGAGTGGTCGCAGGCGTACGGAGAGGCGTGCGCCAGGTCGAAGCGCTCTGACCGCATTCCGGGCGTCAGAGCCGCCGCGTCCACGACGCCGCTGAGAGCTAGCGGCGGCGCCAGGCCCTCGGATCGTAGGCCTGATCGTACCCCCACATGCCCCGCCGCTCGCTGCGCGCCTCGCTCTCGGCCGCCCGGTAGCGGCTGTCGAAGGCGGCGATCGCATGGCCGGACCGCACCAGCCATTCCCCCACGTCGATGCCCCGGCAGCTTACCGTCCCGAGCACCCGGCCGTAGCGGTCGAACCCCTCGATCCTCACCTGGACCCGACGTGCGCCAATCTCGCGCTTCAGCGCTCGCTTCACCCGCTTGCCGTGGTTGAACCAGAATCCGAAGCGGTGCTTCGCCGGCTGATTCCACTCCGGCGCACCGAGGCCCGCCAGGCGGACCTTGTAGCCCCTCACCTTGATGCCGTCGCCGTCCGTCACCTTCGCCCATCCCTTGATCGTGTCGCCCGGCCGCTTCTTCTTGCGGCCCATGAGCAGGTACAGCAGCACGATCGCGGCGACGGCGAATGCCAGCAGCTCCATGAACTCCCTCTCATCCTTTCCGCTGATGGGCCGCAGTCCCATCCGCTGTTGCGCCGGCAGACTTACCGCTATATGCCCTTCTACAAAGACAGTCTGCCTGGAAGCAAGAACCGCTGGCGTTCGCAGCTTAGCAAGATCATGAAGCGGCGAGCTCTTCAAACCCGCTGCCCGAAGTGCAAGCGCATGAACGCCCTTCGCCGCATCGACTTCGACGCCGGCGAATCGTGCAGGGTGTGCCGCTGGGAAGATTGCGGCTTCGAGTGCAGCCCGTAGGCCGAGGCTTCGACATGCCCCGCCAGGCCATGGCGGCGATCCCGTTCCGCCAGTCCAGCCGCCGACACCCCAATATCCGGTAGCTGCGCAGACCTTCGCATACCTACATCTTGGGGCTTGTCATTTCGTCTTTTCTTCGCCATACTACACAGTGGCGCGCCATGCGGCTCGGCGACTACATCGACGCGGGATGGTCTTTCCATGCGGAGTGCCAGGCCTGTGGACACAAGGCCCGGATCTGGCCTGTCGACGTACTCAAGCTCTGCCCGAAGGCGCACCGAAGCATGCGCCTGCTCGACATCGAGCGGCGGCTGCGCTGCCGCGATTGCCAGCGGCGTCGAGGACGCCTCGAAGCCGAGCCGAAGGTCATGAAGCAGGCCTTCGTCGCGGGGCTGATCTGATCCTGGACTGCGTTCCGTCCTAGTACATCTTGCACAACCCTACGTCAATCGTGCTGCAACTGACCAACTGCCTCGATTCCAGGGGTTCTAGGGTTTCAGCGGCTGCGCGATCGCCTCTCCTGCGGCCTCTGAGCGCAAGGTTTTTCGCAGCCCAGGCCACCGCGGAGCCTGTAGTGCTCTCGATAAGGCCTCATGGCTCCGACAGATTTGCCCACCCGCTACCGCTCACCGCCCATGCGGCGTCACTGCCGTTCGCCGTTTACCCAACGGCTCGTGACGCGGGTTCCATCATCGCGTTGCCATACCCACTCGCTGTGCCGCTTGCCATTTACGTACGGCCCCTGGCTAGAATCCCCCGATGAGAAGCGCACGACCCAATGGCCGTGGCGTTTGCTGTCTACGTAAGGTCCATATACAACCAGGTTCGCTGCAACACTCTCTGTCCAGTGGCCCTGTTTTTTGCCCCTCTGATACACCCCGCGGCTCTCATATGGCGGACAGCCTACGCCCCGACATCGGGATTGTGATTGTGCGAAGCGCATAGGAGTTCCTGTTACAGTTCCTCTGCCGCTAGCCCTGCCGTCTACGCAGACGCCACTCCAAGAAACGGGCTCGTCTGGAGTGTAACTGCTGTTCCACACGTAACAGCCCGGATGGCTTGTGAGTTCGATCCAGCACTCGGTGCCTTTCGCCTTCCCCTCGCAGCTCGGCTCCGGGCGGATTGGAGTCGCGGCCGGCGCGGCGGCGGCTGAATCCGTCGGAGGGGTCTGCTCAAGAGCCTTCAGCCGGTTCTGCGCCAGCGATCGGAACACCCCGTTGGGGAACTGCTCGAGATAGGACTCGAAATCCGCCGGGTTCGTGCTGTTCATGATCGACTGCCAGAAAAGGTTCTCCTGCTCGGGCGAGGCCGTGACCGCAGCGGTGGCGGCACGGGTTTCCCCGAAGCGGTAGTCAAGCTGCCAGTTCTCGAACCTCGGCTCATGGCTGTGAAACGCCAGCACAAATACGGTATCGCCGACCTGCTCACCCGGCTGCATCCCGGCCGGCCTCTGGAGCACTTCGAAGCTGCCGGCCCACTGCGGCGGCGTGGGGTAGCGGCCTTCCGGACCGCTCCAGTTCGTGCACGGCGGCCACTCCGAGTCGATCTTGAGATGCGCCGTCAGGTGTTCGAGGCTCCGGCCGGAATCGTTGCGGGCGGCGAAGTCCAGCCGCCAGACATTGAGCGGCTGGCCGTGGTTCCCCTTCATGCCCTCGTAGACGTCGGGCGGATGATGTGACTCCAACACCCGACAGACGCCGGCCCCGCGGGTGACCATCCGAACGCTGCCCTCGAGCGTGATGCCGTCCTGCTGGTAGAGGGTCTCGCCCTGGGCCGCGGCGGCGGCCAACAGGCTTGCAGCGATGCAAGTCTTCACCCAACAGGCCTTCATAGCCGTTCCTCCTCGTTGGCACCCGGATTATCTCAGAAGCGCTGCCGGCGGCGGCAAGGGTTTCCTGCCGGCAGTAGTGTCACCTCTCGAAGACGGCTGAGAATGAGCCCAGACTCGGCCCAGGATTCCGAGCCGGCCGCGCCGATAGCTCTTGGGCTATGCTCCCATCATTGACTTGACAATGACTTCCTTGGCGATTTGAAGCACCAGGTCGAATGAAGCCGGACCATCTAAGCGCTCCTTGGTTTTCTTCCACACATTGTCAGAACGCACCGTGTCAAGGTACTCGTGGCCATTCCAGGTTAGTCCGGTGACAATGACTGTAGCGTGCCTGAGAGGCGTCTCTGTGCCGGTAATAAATTCCTGCTGCATGAGCAGATACACGTGATAGTTGATCTCGCGCTGACCATATCTATCAATCTGAACCTTGAAATAATCAGCCGTCTCCGATTTGCGTTCTACGAACAGCAAGATGTCTCGAACCAAGTCCAGATTGCGCTGCATGGAATCGGGCGTCCTATAGGACCATGCTACTGAACTTGCCCGTCAAGGTCATCCAGGCCGATCGCGGCCGGTTTGACGATCATCTTCAGCAAAAGGCGGCGGCTCGCGCGGTCGTCAGAGTGCGAAGCCGTCGCGAAAGACTCCCTCGCTGAAGTGCACTTCGAGCCGAGCCTGCTGCTCTTCGCTCAGCACGGCCGCTCCCTCGGCGGCAACGATCGCCTCGATCTCATCCGCCGTGGCGGTAGGCGTAATGACGGGTACCGCCAGCGGCGGTCCGTCCGGTCCGATGCACTGCTGGTAGGTGATCTCCATCGCTAGTGCCTCCTTGCTCCGATTCTAGACCTCGACACCGCCCGCCGCGGCCTCCTCCGAGCCCCGACCTGGCCGGATCCGCACCAGCCGATCCGGGCCCGGTCAGTTCTGCCGCTACTGACTACGGCTTCGAATCCGGGGGGGCTGGGGGTCCAGCGCCAGCGCGATCACCTCTCCTGCGGCCTCTTAGCGCAAGGTTTTTCGCGGCCGCAGCCCAAGCGGCCTCGTCTAGCGGTACTCAAGCTACGCAGGGTGTGCATCGCGAGGCGGTCGCAGATCTCGCGATGGCGCGGCGCGGGCAGGCAAACCCCTCGCCTCGGGATGGCGGTACCCGTCATGCCTGGCTCCGGGCCACACCAGCACGCGGCCAACCTCGTTGATCTTCTTGATCAGCATCGTTCGTTTCACACGACGGCGATATCCCCCACCCTGCGGATGCCGGGCAACTCCCCTCTGGTAAGGTACTGGTAGAGATCGCGGAGGTAGGTGTCGAGGTCCTCGAGGGTGTCACCCTCGCTACCCCGTGAACCGGGACCTGCTGCTGTTCGGATCGACGAACTGATGGTCGTGCGATATCGTGTCGGGATACCGTCAGGATGAGTTCATTCGGATTCACGCTACCACCCGGACGAGCCCAAGGTGCGTGGACTTCAGATGGCTTGACGCCATTCCGTCAATGGAATATATAATCGAATGGTCTGGGATATCGAGTACACGAACGAGTTCGGGAAGTGGTGGACTCGGCTTGCACAGGACGATCAGGAGGAAATTGTCGCCGCAGTAGAATTGCTGGCGGAGCAAGGGCCTGTGCTTGGCTTTCCCTACTCTTCCGGCGTAGCGGGCTCTCGGCACGACCGTATGCGCGAGCTTCGCATTCAGAGAGGCGGTCGGCCCGTGCGAGTGTTCTACGCCTTCGACCCGCGACGAACGGTAATTCTGCTGATCGGCGGCGACAAGACGGGGGACGACCGGTTCTATGAGCGGTTCGTCCCGCTGGCCGACAGGCTCTATGACGAGCATTTGCAGGAGTTGAAAGAGGAAGGGCTGATCGAATGAGCGGGAGAAATGCTTTCGACGAATTGACGAAGGACTTTACGCCGGAGCGCCTTGCGCGCGTCCACGCGCGCAAGGCCGAGCTTCGTGCGGCCATGCCGCTCCATGAGCTGCGGCAGGCACGGGCGATGACCCAAAAGGCGGTCGGCGACGTTCTGAAGGTCAAACAGCCAGCGGTCGCCAAACTGGAGCGGCGCACGGATATGTATGTCTCCAACCTGCGTTCCTATATCGAGGCCATGGGCGGACAGCTGAATATCGTGGCGGAATTTCCGCAGGGCAGCGTGGTCATTACCACTTTCTCCGAGGCCGGGGAAGAAGCAAAACCAGCTTGACGGGGCTGGGGCGATGTCCTCGCTGGTGTGCAGTATCCCGCACTTCCAGCTGATCAACGCGCGCCACGAGCAGGCCTCGACCGCCTGCTGCACCACAGCCACATCGTCAACATCCTCGGGAACAGCTGCCGGATGAGTGCTTACCAGAGGCTGTGGCGTTCCCCATCAACGCATCTTGGTGACCGCGCTGTTCGCCCTGATGGAGAAGCTCTACGTGATCCAGCGGGCCGGCCGATCCGCAGACCGGCTTCACCGCGCAAAGCCTTCGGGGGTGACCCCCTCGCTGAAGTGCGCTTCGAGACGAGCGACCTGCTCGTCGGTCAGGACGGCCGCGCCCTCGGCGGCCACGATCGCCTCGATCTCATCCGCCGTGGCGTCAGGGGGAATGACGGGTACCGAAACGGGCTCGCCGTCCTCTCCGATGCGCTCCTGGTAGGTGATCTTCATAGCTGGTTCCTCCCGGCTCTGATTCTAGTCCTCGACACCGCCCGCCGCAGCACAACTCCACTTGCCCTTGTTGTTGAGGAGACGGAAAACCCCTTTCGCTGTAAAACTCCACCAGCAACGCGACGAAAACCCATCGTAAACGCGACAAGCCCCGATCCGGGCCTCTAAATCACCCCTGTAAAACGCTCTGCGGACACCTCAGTCGCATACCCGCCGCTGTCGATCGAGTGCCTCACGCGCACCGCCACCCAGCGCCCATCCACACCATTGCGAAACCCGTTCAGGGTGAGCGTCCCCTCGGCCGCGATGGTGGGCACCCCAGGCCTCAGCGACAGCTCCAGTCTCACCGCCCCACGGTTCAAAGCATCCAGCCGCGCCTGGGCGGCATAGCGGGCGGTAGCCTCGTCCACCTGGTCGTCTCTCAGGGCGTACACAGGCGCCCCCTACCAGCCACCACGGCCACCCGCCGGCCAGCCCCCTTGTCGTACCAATAAGCCCGCACCGACCCATACCGGCCCCGATCGTCGAACGTCACCCGCCAGTCCCCCACCGCCTCGGGTTCGATCTTCGCGGTCGTCACGGCCCCCTCGTGGCGCTCAGTCCCTGCCCCCGCCGCGCGAACACCAGCCGGCCGCCCCCCGCCCTTGCCGCCGCGTCGTAGCGCTCTCCCAGCCGGGTCAGCAGGTGCAGGTCCGACTCGTCGGTCTGGTCCAGGTGCGGCAGCCGGACCCCCGCCAGCCCCCTCGTCACCCGCGGCGTCAGGTCGTATTCCCCGGCGATGGTCCTCACCAGCCCGCCGATCGTCACCCCCTCCCACGAGCGCGTCTTGCGCTGTTTCGCCCCGCTGCGCATGTCCGCCGCCGTACCCCGCACCGTCAGCGTCGCCGGCGGCCCTGACAGCTCCACCTCGTCCACCGCGTAGCGCCCCATCCGCACCCGCCCGAGCCCCTCGTACCCCAGCTCGACCGTCATCCCCGCACCCCGCCGCGGCAGCTCGATCCGCCCCCGCGGTCGTCCAGCCGCAGCTCCACCGCATCCGTACGGTACCCCTCCTCGTCGCTCACCCGCAGGCTCAGCAACCGCTCCCGAACCCCAGCCGTGATGTCCTGCCCGCCGTCTACGACGATGTGGAATTCAGGGGTCATTGCGCTTTGGTTTGCTTTTTGAGGAAAAGAGCTAGCGTGCCTCGCAAGCGGCCTCGTTTACGCGAAGATAGTCGGCCAGGAACTGGTCTAGGTACCGCGAAAGACGTGACAGGATGTAGCCCGCATCCCCGCCGTGCCTTCCACCAGTGCCCCCTGTGGCCCAAGTCGCTGCTCGACCGAATAGCCCGAACTTATCTCTGACGACCTTTTGGTACTTGACAGTGATACCGAATGTCCTCCCGGCCACGTGGACATTCACGTCCAGCATCGCGGCGTCCGTCTTGTTCATGCCCTCTAGGCCGATAGGCGCAAAAAGGCGCGCCGCCCGCAGGCGGCTCTCCACAGCCGCCTGCAAGTCCACCTCGGTGAGGCCGATGGACGCCTCGTCGTTGACCAGACTTGCGATCGAAAGCAGCATGGGCCGACAAGCGTTGAAAAGCTGGAAGCGCTCTACCCCCTTCCTGTCATCAGGGCGCAGGCCAGAGAGTGCATCCTGCCCGGTCGAGGGCACTACCAGAAACGCCAGCACTAAAAAGAAGAGCGGTGCCAGGAAACGCCGCATGACAGACAGCCTAGCAGGGCGGCTCACCGGCAAGGACTACATCAAGCACCAGAAAACCGGCTTTACCGCCGATCCGTGGGGTCTGGCGGCTTTGGAGTCGGGGCCGGAAATCCAATGCGATGTACCCGTCTTGTTTTCGTCAGGGTGCTTTCGCCTTTCCAAAGCTCCTCAACGAATTCTATGGCCGGAAGAGCTGCGAGCCCTCTGTGGATTTGCTCGACAGCCGGTAGGGTGATTGCGTCCAGGCACTTGAGGCCACGTTCATGGCAACGATCGAGGAGCTCCTCGAGGTCTTGGGACTCGCCGACAACAACATAGTCGTCTTTGTGGCCCCCAGGGTCGTCGTAAGCTACCACTCGCCATCTGGAGCGTGAGGGACGGTCCTCCTCGATGAAGTCAATAAGGAAGTACTTTGTCATGTGGCTCACCACTTGATAGGCTTCTCCGGCACCGTCGGCTCGCGAAAACCCTCGCTGGGGCTATCGTGATCGCTGATCGGTTTGGGGGGGGCGTTGTAGTAGTCCATCCAACGGCTGACGTAGGTGTTGCCGAACGAGTCCAGACACTCATGACGAACGCATTGGCCGGGCTCAATGTACGTCTTCAGTTACCACAAGTCGTATCGAACGTATATTCCGTCCCCCGACTTCAATCGGTGCGGCGGATTGAAGTTCGAGATTTGTCTACCTCGATCTCTCTGTCTCCACTGGAGACCAAGGTAATTCGGCCCTGTCTCGGTACTCACGGCGGGTATGGGCAGCGCGATCCAGGCGCCAATCAACGTGACATCCGGGACACCTATGTTCGTCAGCGTGAAGCCCGCGAAGCGAGGTCTCCTGTCCAGGCCAGGGAAGGAAGTAGCGAAGCCTAGCTTCACTTCAGGCTTTATCTGTTTTTCAAGGAAGTGTGTCTGGGCCTTCGCAGCCTTCACAAGTTGCCAAGTTGCAACCGCTAGCAGGAAGGTCGCAACGACCATCAGAAGCCCGGTCAGGACAGGCCACGCCGGATGTTCAAAGGACAACCTGTAGTCCATTTGCGTCACATCTCAGGCAGCTGAGCTATCCAAGCAGCGGTTCCAGAGCCATCCGGACGACTTGCCACCGTAGCAAATTGTCCTTCTCTAGTGGGGTGGTGTTTTCGCCCGCTAATCGCTGGACACTGTATCGACACTCGCCGTGGTCGGTCACATATATGCGCACGTCGAAGATGTGCTGTTTGCGAAGTTTGTCTTGAGGAACGCTAGTGGTGATGTAGGAGGTGACCCCTATTTTGGAGTCGTCGACCTCGAAACGCACAACGTATTTTTTGTCCTTTTCGCCGGGGAGCAGGCTTTTGGAGACCTCAATCACGCGGCCCGCATCGGTCCATTCTTCAGTAGACTTGACGTCTTCACCGTCCGGAAGGCTTTGCCTGTCCTCAACAGCTATTTGGACGGCATCCACAAATAATCGCACCTGCTCTGCATTGGCGAACGAATACTTGTGGAGTTCGGGCACCCAGGCGAAGTCTTGACCCGTGGGTCCTGCGACGTCTTGATCGGCAGACAACCGGGCCAACAGCTCCTCGACGGTCTCATCGATCAGCAGCTCGCCGCCATTGGGGAAATAGAGAACGGCTCCCTTGTGGTGGTGTCCCGACATGGCCATCAGCATCGACGGCGAGACGTACAGCGTGTCGGCGTAGTCAGACAGAGTGTGATCCTTGGGCCATCCAAGCCGCCCAATCACGTTGACTTTAACCATGGTGGGCATTCTACCACCCCCCTCTAATCCCACAACCGAACAGTCTCAATCCGCTCCAGCGGCGTTGCCAGCTCGGCCAGTCCCGGATTCGCTTCCAGCACGGCCTCCACGGCCCCCGCCTCGCGCCCGTAGAAGCGTCGGCACACGTCGTCGATCACGTCCCCGTCGCGGCTGGTATAGGTAGTCATGGCAGTGTGTTGCCCTCCTCGAGGCTGAGTCCCCGCCCCACGCAGGTCACCTCGTTCACCCGCAGGTAGGCGCTCGCGAACTGGTCCAGCCGTTTCCCCAGAGCCGACATCGCAGCCTCCGCCGCCCCGGCCACGGCGGCCCTCACCGTCAGGCCCGGAAATCCCGCCCCGGGATGCTTCACGTAGTCCCGCGACAGGAACTCGCGGAACGCGTCCCTATCCGGCGCCATGCGCGCCGCCCGCAGGCGGACGTCCACCGCCGCCCGATCGCGCATAGCGCTGGTTCAGCTTCTCAATACAGCGTAATCGGCGCCGGCGCTGTTAGCCCTTGCCGCAGTTTCCGCCGTCAGTGTCGCTGCGCATCCCTCGCCGAGGGGCTTGCGCCTGCCCCTTGTCCGTCCGCCGTCGAGGGTCTCCGCTTTCCGCCAGGTACGGGCGAGCGGAAAGCTCCCAACCCTTGACTCCCGGAGGATTCCTTCCCCATGTCCCAGTACGACCAAGAGCCCCTCTTGCCCCGCCGGCAGTGGAAGAACGACACCGATCCCCTGATCGAAAAGCTCATCGACAGCAACAACCGCAACCTCATCGGTTGCGACCTGATGGGCTGGCTTCTGCACGTCGTCGGCCGGCTGCAAAGCGGCCGCTACGACCGCCGCGACCTGGACAGCATCATCAGCAGCTTCCTGCGGCAAGTCGATGGCCTTCTCGCGAAAGGCCGGTCCCACTGCCGCATCGCGATCAAGTCGCTGCTGTTGCTGCGCTACGCGCCGGCTGCCGGCTCGACGACCCGCAAACAGTGGAAAGACGCCCTGGCCTACAACCGCGTCGAGCTCGAAACCCTGTTGCGCAACAGCCCCTCGATGAAGCCCTTCGTCCACGCCATGATCCGCTACGCCTGGCGCAGCGCCCGCTCCGAAGCCTGGACCGTGCTCACCACCGGACACTACATCGACGCCGAGCTGCGCGACGGTGTGCTTGCCGAACAGAAACAGCACGGTAATTGGAACCAGCGGCTGCCGCGGGACTGTCCCTGGGACGCGGAGCAGATCATCGGCTTCCGCCTCGTTCACCCCAGCGTTCTCGCCGACTCGCGCCGGCTGCCCTTCGACGAGATCCACGACAGCGCCTAGAGAGTCCGCCTCCAGCGGCCCTTAGGTTGCCTCCGGCCGCGGGTTCTCCGCTTTCCGCCATGCACAGCGAGCGGAAAACTCCCCACCCTTACCTCCAGGAGGAAGCCACGCGATGGCCGCCGCAATCCCGAAGCTGCTGACCCCCTTTCACGTAAAAGATTCCCGAGTAACGCCCGAATTGCCCGACACCCTGGCCGAGCTTCTGACCGTCGCCATCGCCGACGCCCGCGGCCTCGATCCCGGCTCCTACCGCCCCGTCAGCTCTTGCTGGCACGGCGCCGTCTCGCATGGCCCTTGCAAGGTCTGCCTGGCCGGCAGCGTCATGGCCGGCAGCTTGCGCTGCTCGCCCGATGACAGCTTCCTGCCCTGGATGTTCTCCCCCGCCACGTACAACAAGCTGAAGGCCCTCGACGACATGCGCGCCGGCAATTGGCTGCAGGCGTTCTGCCGCGTCCACCATCGCCGGCCGGTCCTCTCTGCCAGGAACCGGCTCATGAGCCTGCCGTTCCCCGCCTTCTCCGGATTCATGGACTGGGAGCCGTTCAACGCCCACCTGGATTCGCTCGAAGCCATCGTTCCCCGGCTCCGCGAGATCGAGCGCGGCACGATCATTCCGTGATCGCACAGGCCGGCCCCCGTTCGACGGGGTCTCCGCTTTCCACCCGGCAGCCGTGAGCGGAAAGCTCCCCAACCCTTACCCCACGGAGGATTCCTTCACCATGACTGCTTCTCCCGTCCGACTCTCCATCGAGCACAGCGCGTCCACGGCCTCCACCGAGGCCGCCTTGCCCGACACCCTCGCCGGTCTGCTCACCCTCGCCATCGCCGATGCCCGGCAGCTCGACCCCGATGACTACACGCCCCGCAGCGTGAGCTGGCACTTGCCCCTCGATCACGGAGCTTGCTTTGTCTGCCTGGCCGGCTGCCTGATCGCTGCCAGCTTGAACAGCTCTCCCTACTTCAGCAAGCAACCCTGGATGTTCCCCAAACGCATCGCCGACAAGCTCTTCTGCCTCGACCTCATGCGTTGCGGCCGCTGGGTTGACGCCTTTCACTCTCTCTACGGCCGCGTCCCGGAGCCGCCGATCGAGACCGCGCTGCTGGATCTCCGCAAGCCCGAGCGAGGCAACTTCCAGGACTGGGACGACTTCCACGCTCACCTCGATTCGCTGGAATCGATCGTTCCCGATCTTCGAGAGATCGAATACCTGGCCGTCACGGCGTAATCGCACACGCCCACTCCACGATCTGCGGGTTCTCCGCTTTCCGCCAGGTTCATGCGAGCGGAAAGCTCCCCACCCTACCATCCCGGAGGATTCCTTCATCATGACCGACACTCCCGTTCCCAACGTTGCCCGTCACGTCTCGAATGACGAGCCCATCATGCAGGACTTGCTGCCCGACACCCTGTACGAGCTGCTCGCGGCCGCCATCGACGACGCCCGCCGGCTCGACCGCGATGGCTACCGCCCCGCCAGCTTCCGCTGGCACTGCCCCGTCGAAGAAGGCCCTTGCGAAGTCTGCCTGGCCGGCAGCGTCATCGCACGCACCTACCGCAGCTCCCGCAGCCTCGCCATGCTGCCGTCGATGTTCTCCTTCGCCATCTACCGCAAGCTCTACGCCCTCGACAACATGCGCTGCGGCAAGTGGCTGAACGCCTACCTGACGCTCTACGAGACCCCGGCTCCCCTGGAGATCGAGGACCGCCTGCTTCTCCTTCCGATGCCCGCGCACAGCGAGTTCGACAACTGGCCCGAATTCGACGCCCACCTGGACTCGCTGGAGCCCGTCGTCGGCGAGCTGCGCGAGATCGAGCGCGACGCCAGCAAAGCGTGATCGCTCACGCTGACCCCATCCCTCGGCAGGTGGTCCGCTTTCCGCCAGGTTGAAGCGAGCGGAAAGCTCCCCACCCTTACCTCCTGGAGGATCACAACCCCATGCCCGAAACTCCCAACAAGGCCGTTCCGATCACCCGCATCGAGTGGAACGACTCGCTCGGTAAGCACCGCATCGAGATGGAGCACCTGCTCAGCAACAACCCCTCGATGAAGCCCTTTGTGCCCGCCATGGTGGACTTCGCCTGGCACGGCGGCCGCTTCAGCGCCGCACGCACCATGAACCGCCTGTTGTACGTCGATCCCCCCGAGCGCAACAGGATCCTCGAACGCCAGCGCGAGAAGGGCGACTGGAAGGACCGTCTTCCGGAGAACTGCCCCTGGGATAGGGTCGATATCGTCGGCTACGATCCCGACAACGACAGGGAACACCTTTTCGATCCCTGCTTCCGGCCGTTCTACGATCCGTTCTTCCCGCACCGCAATCCTTTCGACAGGAATGCGGAATGAGCAGCGCTCTCAGCTTGCCCGACTCCCTGGGCAGGATTCTCCGCTTTCCGCCAGGGAGCAGTGAGCGGAAAGCTCCCAACCCTTTACGCCAGGAGGCTCACGTCAACATGCCACGGCCCAATCTCAGCACCCCCGAAGGGAGAGCGGTCCTCAACGCCGCCATCGCCAGGCAGGCAGCCCGCTGCAGCGAACTCGACTGCTCGCAGCGGAGGAAATGCCACCGCTGCGGCAACGCCGTCCGCTTCGTTCTCGACGGCGAGGAATGGTGCCCGCACTGCGAAACGTACCAGCGGCCCGTCCCGCACGGTTGGTCCCGATGGGAAGCCGTTTCCGGGATCGACCCGGCGAGCGCCTCGTGAGGATGACCACCATGAAGACACAGCCACAGATCAACACCTTGTCGGAACTGCTCGCAACGGCCATTGCCGACGCCCGCAGGCTCGACCGCGACCAGTACCAGCCCCGTTACCGCAACTGGCACTTCCCCAACAGCCAGGGCTTTTGCGAAATCTGCCTGGGCGGCAGTTTCGTGGCCGGCACCCTCGGCTGCGCGCCCACCAGGGAAGCCTCTCCCTGGGATTTTCCCCGCAAGACCCATGCGAAGATCGAAGCTCTCAACGCCATGCGTTCCGGGGCCTGGATCGAAGCCTACCGCATTTTCTACCAGCGCAACCCCACCGACGCGGTCGCGTTTCGCATGGTCCGCCTGCCGGTTCCCGCCCGTCCGCACTTCCTCGGTTGGGAAGAGTTCGACGTCCACCTGAAGTCGCTCGAAACGATCATCCCCAAGCTGCGCGAGATCGAGTCGATCCCCGATCCGGACCTCGCTCCGCAATCCACTCGCTGATCTTCGCGGCCTCGATCCTGCCGCCTGCGAACGGCATCGGCGCCACGAAGGCCCGCTTGAAATCCTGATGATGCTCGGCGGCGAAGTCCCTCTCGCCCGTCGCCTCCAGCAGGATGTTGAGCGCCAGGTCGGCCGGTCCGCTGCCGCCGTATCCCCACTCGAAACCCGCAGGGCTGTGCCACACCCAGGTCTGCGTCACGCCCTCCACCCGCACCACGCCAGACTCTCGCCGGCACACGATGTCGCTCACTGCCATGGCTGTACCCCCTCAGCCATCTTCGCAGACGGACACCCTCTGCGCGGTCATGGCCCACGTCGAGGACGGGCGCACCGTCCTTTGCGACGTGGGATGGCGTGCCCACAGAGCGGCGCAGCCCAAGCCGGCGCCGCTGGCGCTGGTCGTTTCCCGTCGCGCTGCGGTGCCTGTTTCGTCACGGCCGCCATGCCGTGCCGAATCGTTTCGACGACTACTTTCCGGCCGCTCCTGCCGTCGCTCTTGTGCAGTAGAGGTTTCTGCCGTTCCTTGCGTCACGGCCCGGTTTTCCGGAAAAACCCCGCCCTCCGAGGCCGCTGACGCGGCGATCACCTTCACGCTCAACCCCCAACACCCCCCGATTCGCTGCTGGATCATGCTTGCTTCGCCGCGCGGATCCGCCACTGTTCTGACTCACCTTCCGCTACCCCGACCGGTGACGGCCGCGCGCTCCCCGGCTGCGGCTTCGCCGCCATTCCCGGAGCTCGCGGCCCCCTTCGTGCTGCCTTTTCTCCCACGCACTCCCAGAGCGTTGCCGCGTGGTCCGGCCTTGCCAGAATCCTGAATCCATGCAGAATTGAAGTTATGCAGGCTTGCATTCCTGCAGGCTTGCAAGGACTGAGGCCACGCTTATGAAAACCATCGCCATCGTCAGCCAGAAAGGCGGCTCCGGCAAGACCACCCTCGCCTTGCACCTGGCGGTCGCCTCTGCCGCCGAAGGCCGCAACACCGCCGTCATCGACCTCGATCCGCAGGCTTCCTCCGCCAACTGGTCGGACCGCCGCGCGGCCGAACTGCCCGTCGTGCTGTCGGCTCATGCGAGCCGGCTACGGCACGAAATCCAGCGGGTTCAGGAGATCGGCGGCGAAATGCTCTTCCTCGACACCGCTCCGCATTCCGACAGCGCCGCTCTGGAAGCGGCGCGGGTTGCCGATCTGGTTCTGATTCCCTGCCGGCCGGCCATCCTCGACCTGGAGGCGATCACCAACACCCTCGCCTTCCTTCGCACCACCGGGACGCCGGCGCTGGTCGTTCTTAACGCCATCGCACCTACCGGCCAGGACGCTGTGCTCGCTGAAGAGGCTCTTTCGGCGCATGACGTGGAAACCTGCCCCGTCCGCCTCGGCCGCCGCGTCGCCTTCGCTCGGGCGCTCATCAGCGGCCAGACCGCGCAGGAGTTCGACCCCTCGGGCAAGGCCGCCCTCGAAGTCAAACGGCTGCACGACTTCATTTCTGCAAGATTGCAGGACTTCAATCCTTCAACCAACGGAGCCCCCCTTCGATGACCAACAACCAGTTCGCATCCGCCTTGAAATCCCGCGCCTCGGCGCCGGAACCCCCGCCGCCTTCTCGCTCCCCTTCGCCGTCGAACTCGAGCGCGAAGCGCAAGCACGTCGGAGGGTACTTCGCGCCGGCCGTCGCCAAGCAGCTTCGCTTGCTGGCTTCCGAAGAGGAAACCACCGTGCAGGAGCTTCTCACCGAAGCCCTATCGCTGCTCTTCGCCAAGCGCGGCTTGCCGCTGCCTTGAGCCCTCGGAGATTCTTGCCATGCTCGACGCTGTCCCGCTCGCCTCGACGATCTACGTTCTATTGCTTACCCTCGGTTTCGTTGCGGCTTGCTGGGCGTACACTCTGTTTCTTACCAACGACCGACTCCATCGCCGTTTCTCCCGCTGGCCGTTCCGCTGGCTCAGCCTGCTCGATCTGCTCGTCGCGGCTGCCTTCTGCGCCTTCGTTTTCGCTCTCTCGTTCCTGTTTTTTCACGTCCCGTGGGAGCCGCCGCTGCCCTGATATGACACTCCCGACCGGTTGTTACAATGAGGGCCTCGCGAGGCCTCATGTCTACGGCCGCTACAGCGCCCGTCACCCATCAGCGGCGCAGGTCGTCTGCTCTCTACCGCAGCGACATTCACGCCTGGTCTGTCGAGCAGACCGCGGCCCTTCGGCGCCGCGACTTCGCCGCCGTCGATTGGGACCATGTCATCGAGGAGATCGACGACTTGGGTAGGCAAGAACGTTTGAAGTGGACTTCGCACTGCTCCAACGTGCTGAGCCACTTCCTGAAAATCCAGCACTTCCGCGAAGCACGCCCGGAAACCGTTGCCTTCTGGCTGAAGGAAATTCGCAACCAGCGCAAGCTCATGTTCAAACAGCTTCGCAGCGCAGCCAGCCTCAAATCCGAATGCGCTTCGCTGTACGCTTCAGCCTGGGCCGATGCCCGCACCGATGCCGTCAAGGAGTTCGCCGAACTCGATGTCGAAAACAAGCTGCGTCCAGATTTCGATTCCGCTTTTTACAGCCGCGACCTCTCCGTTCCCTCCGAATGCCCCTACCAGATGGAGCATGTCACCGGCATCGACCTGCAGAACTTCGACGCCAAGAGGCATCCTTCCTACTCCGTCTTTCCGCATCAAATCTCGCTTGTGATCTCTGAGAAAACGGCCCAAGATTAGATACCGGATTGGGCTTTTCCATCAGGAACTTGACGAAGCCGATCAATCAGACCGCTTTCGGGCTTGACTTCAAAAGTCTGCCCTACCGATGTGAAAATCTGCGCCCTGAGCGACTTAAGTGACTGATCTGAGGGGTCATTGATCAAACGTTCGTGCATATAACTCGCCCATTTCGGCGATTCAGATAAGGAGACCATGAACTTAGTGTTATGTCCCAGCTAATTCTTTACAGCGTTGCACCTTGTCAAGGATAACATCAGCGGTGGCCTTCCAGACGAAAGGCTGAGGCTGGTTGTTCCAATTGGCGAGCCAAGCATAGATGGTGCGCTCCAGATCTTCAACACTGCGGAACGTACCGCGCCGGATCATGCGTTGAGTGATCAGGGCAAAGAAACGTTCGACCTGATTGAGCCAGGAACTGCTGGTGGGCGTAAAGTGGAAATGGAACCGTCGGCGCTTGCGAGGTTTAAGCCAGCGTTGGACTTCAGCGCCCTTGTGCGTGGAGTAGTTGTCCATCACCAGATGCACCTCCAAGTCCGCAGCGACTTCCTTCTCGATTTGATCGAGGAACTTCACGAACTCCTTTCCCCGGTGGCGCGGCAAGCAACGGCCGATGACTTTGCCGTTGACGATATTGAAAGCCGCGAACAGCGTCGTGGTGCCATGACGTTTGTAATCATGGGTCTGGCGTTCGGGCAATCCGGGACGCAACGGCAGCAGGGGAGCGGTGCGGTCAAGGGCCTGAATCTGGCTCTTCTCGTCCACGCAAAGCACCAGAGCCCGATCCGGCGGGTTCAGATACAGACCGACAATATCCCGCACCTTGGCCTCAAACTGGGGATCGTTGGAGATCTTGAACTTTTCGACTCGATGCGGCTGGATCTCGAAACGCTGCCAGACTCGATGCACCATCATGCGCGATACGTGCAGCTGTTTGGCCAGGGTCCGAACGCTCCATTGCGTTGCGTCGGCGGGTCGGGTCTTCAGCGTCGCATCCAGAATCGCACGCTCCCTCTCGGGCGTCAGCACCCGCCTCGACCGCTGGCGGGTCGGCTTCGCTGTCAGGGCGCCCACGCCACCGTGTTGGAACGCCGCCCGGGCTCGAATCACGGTCGGCCGCGACAGACCCAACTCGCGGGCAATCGAGGCATTGGCCACTCCCCGCTGAGCCAGCAGGATGACGCGGCATTTCTGCGCCACCCGCTGCGGGGTATTGCCAGAACGCACCAGCGTTTCCAGCTGTCGTAAAGTCGCTTCGTCGATGTCCATAGCGGCGGCGGTAACCATGCCACCATGAGATCATGAGAGCGATAATATGTCAACTGTTATATGGGACGGGACATTAGCATTCTGCCCGTGCGTGAGTTCCGTAGGGAGTTGTTTCGTCCAAGAACCCGATAGGGTCTGGATGCAGTATTTTCGCTTCTTCCGTCTTCCGACAACCCAACCTACATTGGTGATCATTACAGGTCGTTCCCCCACGTTAGTTACGTCGAAGCACACTTGATCGCTCCCAGAACTGCATCCACCAAGAAGTATCGTGCGGATGCCAACGAAGATTCTGAGACGTACCTTCTCGCCACGTCTGGCAAGATACAGGGACACACACACGGCCGCGAGTGTTGCCAACCCTGCAGCCCAAGTCCCTAACAACAACCCAATCTGGACCTTCTGATCGAACGTCAACTCGTCTAAACAGAACAAAATCAGCTCCACTCTATCAAGTCAGTCGCAGTTAACTCTCTCCCAGAACCGACTAGCAGCGCTCAGCTCCTGCCACTGATGTCGAGCCAGAAGGTCGACCCCACCAGAAGTGGCCCGATCAGTTTCGCTCTCTGCAGTTGATCATTGCTGATAGGATCCTTTCTGCAACAGCTCCAGGACGGTCTCGCTCGCGGATTATCGTCAATCACTGTGCGGTTTGTGCAGTCGTTGAGGCTGCCAGCGGAGTGGACCCCAAAAATGAGACAAGTAGCTAAGCATCTTTTTACAGTGATCGGAGAGAGGTGCTATGGCGTTGTCAAGACGGAAGTTTTCTGCGGAGTTCAAGTTGCGGGCGGTACGGCAAGTCGAGGCGGGAGCCTCGACGGCCGCGGTCGCTCGACGCTATGAAATCCATCCCACGCTGCTGATATGGTGTGACCTGTCAAGTTTGGGCACAGCAATTGCGTTAAGATGTCCGGGAAAGGGACCTCCTTTTCGTTGGTTCTACTTCTCAGACGGAGAGCGGGACGCCGGGGCTCGAAGCGACGTTCGGATCCTGCTGATATGCGCGGGTTGGGTACCGCCTGACTGACATTCGTCGCGGAGCTGCCTCACTCTAAGTACGAAGATCGCCCTGCGGCGCTTCCTAACAGCCACGAGGGTTCTCCCGAGACGGCCCCGGCGTCCTGCTCTCGGTCTGAGAAGATTTCCTGTTTCACGGTCCTTGTTCAGGCCGCTTCCGACAACAGCTGTTGGCGCTTCACCTCCTTGGTAATGGCCCACATGAATCCCAACAGTTCCCGAGCGATCGCGACGACGATCACGGTGGACGGCTTGCCGCGTGCCGCCATGCGCCGGAACTTGCCGCACAAGCGTTGCTGGGCTTGCCAGGCCAGGGCTTGCACCTGGGGCGAAGACTTTTCGGCGCGGCGCTGAATCACGGCCGTCTTGCGGGCGGGGAAACGATAGCCCCAAGCGCATTCGATCAACATGCGGCGTACGTGCGTATTGCCGGCTTTGGTCAACCCTCCCTGGCGGCGCCGCGACCCCGACGAGGCTTCGCTCGGTGTCAACCCGACAAAGCTCATCAACTCCGGGGGCCGGCTGAAACGAGTGAGGTCGCCCAGTTCGGCCAGCATCGTCATGGAGGCGATCTGGTCGACCCCGCGCAAGGCCGTCAAGGCCGTCGCCGTCTCGCCCAGGCTCCACTCTTCGATCGCCTCCCGCAACACCTGCTCCAGACGGGCCGTGCGCGCCTGGGCTTGCCGCACTGCCTCGATGTATTCCTCGAAGACGATCTGCTGATGTGGCGAGGCGAAGCGTTGCCGCTCCAGCCAACGAAAATGTGCCTGCGTCCAACGTTGTCGGCCCTCATAGACCTTGCCGTGGCGCAGCAGGAAAGCGTTCAGGCGTTGCCGCATCTGCTTGTCGACGATCTTGAGATCCTCGCGCGCGCGGCTGAGATCGCGCACCGCTTCGTGATCTTCGCCCGGAACCCACACGGCGCTGAGATCGCCGCGACGGTCCAAACGCGCCAGTGAAAGCGCGTCGCGGCGGTCGGTCTTGATGCGCTCGCCGGGCGAACGCGGAATCAACGACGGCGCCACCACCGTGACGGCCTGCCCCAGCTTCAGCAACTGGCGGTACAGCCCGTAGCCGCAAGCTCCGGCTTCGTAGCAGAACTTGAGTCGTCGGCCGCTCCGCGAAAGCCGCTGAACCATCCGCCGCACCGCTTCGGCCTCATGCTGGATCATGCCCCAAAAACGCGGTTCGCTGTTGTCGTTATCGGCGATGCCGACAGCGATCATCTCTTTGTGAACGTCCAGTCCAATGTAGTTGCTAAACTCCCTCATGACCTGTCCTCCTCGATGCGGCTCTGCGCATCGTGCTTCTCGCTCGTAAGCGTAACCCGCGTTCCTCGCGGTTGGACAGGTCACTCCATAATGTCTAACGAAGTGGTGCAAGCAGCTGCGTCAGGATCCCGAGCGGGCGTTCAGGAGCAAGGGGAACGGCTCGGACGAAGAAACTCGCATCGCCGAACTGGAGCGTATGGTCGGCCGGCTGACGATGAGAATGCGCTGCTAAAAAAGGCCTTGGCGCGGCTCGAGGAACAACGTTCACCGAGCGTCGCGTCTATAACCAGAAGATGATCGCTTTGATCGAGCAGGAAGCAGGAGCCGAGCTGTCATTAGCGGCGATGTGCTGCGCCTTGAGCGTGAATCGCGCCGCCTACTACCGGGCGCGTCACAAGTCCACGAGCTGCGACGACGTCGAGTTGCGAGATGCCATCCAGCGCATTGCCTTGGAGATGCCCGGCTACGGATCGCGGCGCATTAGCGCCGAGTTGCGTCGACGCGGTTGGCGGATCAACCGCAAGCGCGTGCAGCGCATCATGCGGGAAGACAACCTGCTGTGCCTGCGTCGTGTCAAACGCGTGCGCACCACGGATTCGAGCCATGCGTTGGGGGTCTATCCGAACCTGGTTCCCAAGCTGGATCTGACGGGGCTGAACCAGCTCTGGGTGGCGGATATCACCTACATTCGGCTACGGCGCGAGTTTGTTTACCTGGCGGTGTTGTTGGACGCCTACTCGCGGCGCTGCATCGGGTGGTCGCTGGGTTGCACGCTAGAAGCGGAGTTGACGTTGGGAGCCCTCCGGATGGCCCTCGCCCAGCGCGCGCGGCGGCCCGAACTGGTGCATCATTCCGATCGTGGCGTGCAGTACGCTGCGGGCCCCTACACGGCGTTGTTGGCCGACCACGGCATCGCCATCAGCATGAGCCGCAAGGCGAGCCCCAACGACAACGCCCTGGCGGAGTCGTTCATCAAGACGCTCAAGTACGAAGAAGTCTACCTGTTCGAGTACGAGGACTTCGCCGAGGCGCAGCAGCGCATCGGGGAGTTCATCGAGCGCGTCTACAACGAAAAACGGCTGCACTCGGCGCTGGACTATCGGCCGCCGAACGAGTACGAGCAGTGGTTGCTCGACCAGCAGACGCCGGCGGGAGTCACGGGATGAGTTTTCTGAGGCATCGGGAAATCTATCGATCCGATGGCCTGGACCCCCGTTGGAGTGGGGCGCAGAGCGCGCGGCTCCACGCCCCAACCCATCGTTTCGATGAGTTTCCGACTGGCTATTCCTTGGCGGGTTGCTCTCCAGCAGAGCCCGCCTCCGCTTCGCCAGCCGATGAAGAGTTTACATTGAGGGCCGTTCCCCAGCCCACCATCTTTCAGCAAATGGGGAAAACCTGCTTACCGGCTTGTCTCACTTCAGGGGTCCACCGCCGCCTCTATCCTTTCCCGGCAGTCCCTTGGCAATGCATCGTACAGTTCAGCTAGGTCGTGAGTCTTCTTCGCCTTGTCCAGTCGCGTCATGAGAATAGCTTTCATTGCTAGCTCACACGCAAATGCCGCCGTCATTCCGGCCATCATAGTGGTCCCCATCCTGGCCATCAGTTCATGATTCGAAGGCTTCCGATACTTGGTCGGTATCGTCCCAGTCACTCGAACCAGCCCGTCGGTCACCGACGAGTCGACGCTGACATTCTGAGGTTTCCCAAAGTCGAAGTCCGAGAGTGAAATCGCTGACAGCTCACGAGGCAGGTTCTCCAACCCGGACAGAAACGCGCACGCCTGAGCGTACAGATAGCCTGCCTGTCCAGGCGAGTAGTCCCGTCGATCCACCCAACCTTTCTCTCGTTCCTGGGACGCCTTGTCCGCCACGCGCTGGTTGAACTTCTCCGTATCCCTGTCCATATCCGGTAGGATCTTCAGCACGAATCTCGCATCCTCGCGATACTGCGAGCCGCTTCCAACCCGCGCCCGAGGAATGTTGCGTTCCTCCTCCAGCTTCATGCTTGCGGCCTCTCGGGCCGCGTCCTCATCTTTGACCGATCGCCCGCATAGTCGGCACTGAATGTTTATACATCGGTCGGCCCTGTCCTTTGCCACTGTCACCGGCCCCCAGCAGTCCTTGCAACGCCCACTGATTTCTGCCGCGCGCGCTGGCCCCACAGCACGATCATCCGACGCTCGATCGTCGAACTGCCGCCACTCATCGAAATCTAAGTCTTCTCGCATAGCCTGACTCATGGAGCAGTTCTTAGTTTCGCCCATCCAGCGCTGGATGAGGGCGATACAGCAGCGGACGGTTTCCGGAAAGCTGATGTGGCTACCGAGGCGAATCTCCAAGCATTACAAGAAGCGCACTGTGGAGCATTGCTCTACCGAATGGACGATCCAGACAACTCAGTTAGTGACGCAGAAAGGATCCTTTCTGAAAGCCCCACACGGTTTTAGCTTCTCCTTGGTCGCTTGAGAGAAACCCCAAGACTAGGCCTCAATGCACGTTGTGCACTCATTGGTTATCGAGGGGCCAAAGGTGCGGAGGAAGCGGAACGCGGTGGTGACGGCTCGCCGAAACGAGCAATGGCCAAAGTCCAAACTTAAGAGCTGAAAGTGAGCAGTAGGCCTTCGAGGCAGTGCACTCCGCCCTGACGAGAGCGAGCATGTCATCGCACGTGCGTTCGATCCTGAAGCCGGTTGCTGCCAGCCCGTGATTGTCGCTGTAACGATACAGATGTTCTTCGCTGTCGGGACCGGGATACCAGAGTTGCAAGGTGGAATGCTGGAATGGTCCGCTCGCGAAATCGGCCAATACGCCCAGAGTCTCGTTATCGTCGGTTACGGCGGCCCAGACCGCGAGCGTTGGGATGAGAAGGCTGGCCGCGGTGGCTTCCTTGCGGTAACTTGGTTCATCTTTCGGGTGGCCGGCAAGATCACGATAATCTTCGAACACACATGGATACTCGTGGTTTACCTTGTATGCGAATATCGTGGCATGCGCGGTTTGCTTGATCCACTCCTTGATCACGTGATTCCATCCAATCCTGTTCAGGAACAAGCATGCGATATTGATGTCGATCGCTTGGCTGTCTTTGATTGGGGTGTAGAGAATTGGATTGTTGAGACGCATGTCATCAAGAAGCTCAGCGATGCTGCCGAGGGCGGCTCGAACGTCGGCTACTAGTTTTTTGTCTTTATTGGCATCCAACAATTCCATCAATTGCAGATACCAAAGCCCCCGGGTAGCGACTCGACCGAGTATGTCGAACAGCTTCAGGTTGACATCGAGGGCGGATCGGGTTGGAACGGCGGCCGCCAATCCGTGCAGTATCTTGGCTCTCGGCCGGACATAGGTGCTGAGATAATCGTCTGCAATTGCGTTGTGCAGTTTGATGAGACGTATCATCGAGTCTTTGAGCTGCCGAGCTTCCTTCGAATTACCTGAGAGGGAATTCTTGATGAGCGGCCAGGCGACGAGAATCGCGCGCTCGCTGCAAAGATATGCAGCTTCGATGTTCCCGGCCGTCCTTGACCAGACGTAAAGGGTCCAAAGGCCTAGGTAGATCTGACGAATCGCGATTAGGCGTGCTCGTCTGTTGCTCTTGCAATGTTTGTCGATACTGCTCACAAAGCGGCAATAATGGGCGAAGCAGGTCGAGGGCTCATCGACCAGCGCCACCGACTTTCGCAAGTCGGAACTCCATGTTTCAGGCAAGGTCTTCTCTCGCAGGATGCCGGAGAGCAGCATTTCAGCCAGGCGGTCTCCATTCCAGAGATCGAATGTAATGCATCCCTGTGTGTGTGTGTCCATGTAGCCGTTAACGTCGTCTCTCACATCCTCGTGGAGGTACCCACCGATGCACAGGACGACTTTGACAGGGAGGTGGTTGTAGCGTTTCGGTATGCGTTTGTAGATGTATACGTCTAGGATTTGATTGAGTGATGCGCGTAGTGACTGCGGTCCGACGTCCCAATCCGAGCGTCTGAGGTTGCCAGGTTTAATTGAGAAAAGAAACAGGGCCTGCTTGCCGCCGTTGTCGATGCCCACTGCGGATACATCGACGCCGTACTGTTTTGTCCCGACTGCGGGCTTGGAGAGTACCGTAAAGCCGATTTCGCTGAGTAGATCCGGCATGATGACGTCAAGCTCACCCCTCTCCTTCAGGGATGCGAGATATTCGGTGAAGATGAGCTTCATGACGGAGGCGGCTCTGAGCAGAAGCGATGGATGGCGAGATGGAGGCCCACGGGGTCGATAAGGTCCATGCGTGGAAACTCGGCTGAAACTTCGTGGGTAGACATCGCGATTTCCTTTCTTTCTGGATCGCTGGTGGCTTCACGATAGATATAGGCGATCGATGCAGTGCCGTAGAGTATCGTCGACTTGTGTGCGAGGTTAATCAGAATCGAAGCCTCTTCCGCCTGCTTGTGCACTTTTCGATAATAGTCGGCCAGTCGATAGCATTGAATCTGTCGTTCCCGCTCACTTGGCGCGAATGCTTGGCAATGTCCCGTGCGCTCGAGGTCATTGACATAGGTCGCCAAGTCTCGAGAAAGTTGCGCTACCGAGTGCCGTGCGGGGTCGTCAGGTGAAATTGCTGCTTCAAAGCATTCGATCGCAGAGGGATAGTTGAGGAGGAAGTAGCCCAGAACCAGCTGTTCGAGTTCTAGGCGATCCTGCTCCGATATGGCTCTGAGACAGGACAGAAGAAGTGCGGCGGTGGCTTCCTTCTTGATCAGGCAGTAGCCAAGTATCTTGCGCGCCAGATATAGAATCCAGGGAGAAGAGAGGGATAAGGGAGTGAGGTCGATGTCGAGACCATCTCGTGATTGCTGGAATGGGAGCAGGTCGGCAGCGGCCGTGCATAGTTTGTGATCTCCTGTCAACAGCAGCGAAACAACGTACCAGCCGAGAACGCTTCCTTTCTCATCGCCGAGTTTGTGTGTGAAATCGCTCAAGACGTCGATGGTGGGCACGTCATCGCCATTGGTTAGTAATTGGACGAGAAACCCGAGCACGCGTTGGCGATCTTTGTCGAGATCCCACTGGTCGAGCACCGAATCGATCATCTTAATGGTGTGGATGTCGTGCTTGTCCACGCACTGAAGGGCGGCGAGGCTCGCGTCGATCATTGCCTCGGTGTAGAGATGTCGACGAGTGAGAAGACCATAGGCGAGAGAGCGGCGGATTGCGGGTATTTGATGTCTGCACGCTTTTTTAAGCAGAGGCTCCACGGCGTGTGTGATGTCGGAACCGCCGCGCTTCAGAAGAAGGAGTGCGGCATCTACGGCTATGGCTGTGTTCTCGTCGGGGTCGGGAGTCTCGATGAGGTCCTCGATACGGTTGATTGCACGGGCGAGACGGGTTTCGTCATCGATTGAAACGATTTGTACAAGCGCCCAGACAGCGTCCAATTGAATTTTGGACTGGGAATGGTCAGAAAAAGTGAAGGCCTCTTCAACATACCTGTCCACATCATGTGTTGCGCCCGCGAGCAAGACAGGGTTGATGAGTTGTGCGTGTGCATCGATGTCGAGATGGACAAGTGCCAAGGCGTCTTCAGCATGTGCGGGGCTTTGGCGTGCCCACAAGCCAAAGGCGTTATGGATCAAGTGATGCGAGGTGTTGTCAGCCCTTGCTGACATGGTCTTGCACGAGCGGGCCGCAGCCTCGGCCGTACATTCGATGCGCGGTAGAGTCTCGCAGAAAATCCGCTGGAGCGCGGAGAATGAACAGTTCAGATCTTCAACGAGAGATGACGGCTCACAGGAAGCCAGAAAGTCAATCTCACCGCTGTTGTGCAGGTCGGAGATTGCCTTGGCCACAGAGTCCAGTTGATCGTAGGGGGTAGCGGCTATTGCTTCAAGCAGGGTTCCTGCATCGTTGGCCTGGAGAATGAATTCGCGCGTGTTCATGGCGGGAGGACGAACCGTTCAGTGTCAGCAATAGTCGCCAATACGAACGCGGCGACTGGTGATGGACGTTAGAGGATGGGGTGGCCAGGGTCGGTATTCGCGATGATGCGGGATCGAGATCGGTCGATCCATCGGCACGTTCAGCACAAAAACCCAATGGTTCGATGTCGACGAAAGACCGGTATGCATTCCCTCTGCTCATTTTTACACGTGGATCGCAAATTGTTGCAAAAACGAAGGTTTGTGCAATGAACAGTGCACTACCAACCATGTCATAGCTCACTCGATGGATTGCACAATCAGATGCTCCATCTCTCAGACCTGCGGCCTCCACACGCTGCGCTTGCGGGCCGCCTGTTTTGTTGATAGCGATTCCTTGCAGCCCCGAAAGGCTCTACGTTGCCGGTCAAGATCGATAGCGAGAATTCGGCTCTAAACCTGCCTGCTCGCGATACATGACTGTATGGAAGGCTATTTCAAACCATGTTGTCCTCTGACATTCGGGAGACGCTCAACTTGGCTCTGGATTTAAGTTGCGTCTCTCAGGCTCAGGTACGGCATCTGCCATGACGGCTCAGCGACAACAGGACTTGTCCTGTGTCTCACGAATGGAAAGAGCGCCTCCGGTATCTTGGGATGCAGTGAACAAATAACGCTGATGGACACACATACTCAGTACATGAGGGATTGCGAAGACAGGGATCTCGTGACACAGGCGCAACGGGGCAATCGTGAGGCACTCGGGGAACTCTTCTCGCGTTACTGGCGGGCAGCACGAGCGGCCGCGTTTGGAGTGACAGGGGACCTGCCGTCGGCCGAAGATGCGGCCGCGGAAGCGTTCCGCCAGATGCTGGTGAGCATCCACTCCCTGCGCGATCCCAATCGATTTGCAGCTTGGTTGAGAAGGATTGTGATGCGCAAAGCCCGGGTCCTTCAAAACCGTCGGCAGACTGAAAGTTCGCTTAGCGCGGCGATGCCCGATCCAGCACACGGATCGGACGACAAGCTGGCAGAGCTACA
This sequence comes from Bryobacterales bacterium, assembly GCA_965204095.1. GTDB lineage: Bacteria > Acidobacteriota > Terriglobia > Bryobacterales > UBA6623 > JAPPLB01. The sequence continues at coordinate 2,323,359 of OZ241991.1, forward strand.
GTTGAGATCTGTCGTCCAACGCGCCGTATTGGAGTTGCCGGGCCGCCTGCGCGAAGTTGTGTCGTTGTTCTACTTCGAGGGGTACGAGCCGACGACTGCCGCTCGATTTCTCGACATTCCGGACGGCACCTTCCGACGCCGTATGCACGAGGGCCGCAAGCGGCTCCGCAATGCTGTCGAAAATATCTTGCGAGAAGGAGCGTTCATGAACAAAGAACAAGACATCACGATTGGCCGACTCAGAAAAGTCATCGACAATCCAGATGACGATGACGGCGAGTCGTTCTACCAAGTAGTTAGGGAATCGCTGGCCTTTCGCCCAGTGCCAAAGGAGTTGATCGACCTGTTCCACTCGAAAGTTCAGTTGGAAGAGGCTTCTCAAGAGTCCGTCACCGCCGGAGCGGACTCCGGGGACCGAGTTCGCGAACTGGTGCAACGTTTCACGGGCCCTTCGGCTCGTGCTTCGGATCCCGACCATCCCGTGGGTGGAGTCGTGGTGCTCGTTCAGCGAGCGCTACCCAACTTTCGGGCCTGGAAGCCTGACGTTGTAGAAGCGCTGGCAAGCTTCACAACGAACACCGGCGGCCTCGAAAACTTCAAAGCGCTCCGGCCTCCAGGTTTCAATATTGGGCGGCCGGGGGCCTTTCTGCATGTGACGCGAACTGTTGTGTCTCGGAACGCCAAAGGCGATGAGGAAACGACGTATCAACTCCTCAAAGACAGTGCGGACTCACAGACGTTTCGGGCGGGCCTTCAGCGTGCTCGAATCAGCGACGTCCTCGATCTGACCTGGATGGTCGCCGGCCCTCTAGAGTTGCGGTCGGTGCAGGAACTGCTGGAACGGCTGACTGCTCACGTGCTGCCCGATACGCATGTGCGTTTCAGAAGCTATGACGAGCCGCGCTACCGTTCCTCCTTGCAGCTTCGGATCGCCGACATGCCCGTACCTGCCGCAACAGGGGGCGTGCTGGCTGAATGGTCGGGTTGTCCACAAGGGGTCGACGCGGCTCATTTGCGTATCTTCCTCGAGCCGTGGGCGACCGTAACATCGGGTCAGTTGATCGAGCCTCAATCCATGGGTGCTGGCCTGTATGACTAATTCGGAAGTCAACCTCTTCGTTGGTGGCGGCACGCGCAGCTCAAACCAAACAGCATCCTGATTAAGGAGCGTCCCGCGGCCGCGAATTTGGTATCCAACGCGGTACGTTCGCCTTGTAGCGGCGATAGTGAAAACGGCACTGGAAAATAGTCCACTGACCATTGTAGAAACGATCCTTTCTGCAGCATTGCACCCCCCCTCCTCGATCCGCTCCGTGACCGATCGGATTGCCGATCAATAGCACATGCAATGATACAATCGTCTTTTCGAATGTTTCGAAGGGTTTGTGCAACATGCGCATCGGCTACGCACGAGTCTCCACCGTTGACCAGAACCTTCAGCTGCAGATCGATGCCCTGAAAAACGCCGGCTGCGAGCGCATCTACACCGAACACGCTTCCGGCGTGTCTCGCATCCGCCCCGAGCTCGACCGCCTCTTCGAGTCGCTCCGCGCCGGCGACACCCTCGTCGTCTGGCGCTTCGACCGGATGGGCCGCAGCGTTTCCAACCTCGTCAGCCTGATCGAGCGGCTTCGCTCCCTGGAAGTCGCCATCATCAGCCTCACCGAAGGCATCGACACCAACACCCCCATCGGCGAAGCCATGTTCACCATCATCGCCGTGTTCTCTCAATTGGAGCGGCAGATCCTCTCCGAACGCTCCCGCGCCGGCGTCGCGGCCCACCGCAAGAACGGCAACCGCTGGGGCAAGCCGTCAAAGTTCCACAACCCCGAAAACGTCGAGCTCGCACGCTCGCTGCTCCGCGAAGGCACCTTGTCGAAAGCCAAGATCGCCCGCCGCATCGGCGTGCATCCCGTCACCCTTTACCGCTGGTTCCCGGGCGGCGAGGCCGACAGCTTCACTCCCACACCGACCTTTCACCGCAAACAGAAGCAGCGAGCTCATCAGTGACGCTTACCGAAGCCTTCAGCATCTACTTGCACGAAGTACAGGCTCGCAAGCGGTCACACTCCACCTTCAGGAACTACGACTACCTCTTCCGCGTCTGGAATCGCTACGCCAAAAAGCACGGCCTCACTGACCTCGACAACTTCACGCAGGATGAAATCCGCCGTTGGCGCGATAGCTGGACCACCAGCACCAGCACCACCAAGCTGCGGCTCACGCTGCTGCGCACCTTCTTCCGGTTCGCCGTCAAGGAAGGCTGGATCGATCACTTCCCCATGAGCAACGTCCTCAACCCCAAGGTCGTCAGCAAGCCCACTCTTCCATTCAACCTGCATGAAATGCGCTCGCTCTTGAGAGCTTCCCAGGACCACGTCCAGGAGAAAGCCCTCATCCTTCTCATGCGCTACGCCGGGCTTTCCTTCCAGGACGCCGTCACCTGCAGCCGCGATCACATCTACGGCGACACCCTCATTCTTCGCCGCGCGAAGACGGGCGAGCTTGTGATCACTCACTTGCCCGATCCCGTCATTGACTCACTCTTTTCCATCACCTTCGACGGCAGCCCCTATTTCTTCTGGACCGGCACATCGAAGCCCCTCACCGCAACGAAATTCTGGAGGAGGCGACTCAACTCCCTGGCTCGCAAAGCCGGGGTCGCCGACTTCAAACCGCAACGCTTGCGCGACACGTTCGCCGTCGAGCTGCTCTCGAAGAATGTGCCGATCGAGGATGTCAGCACTCTGCTCGGCCACAGCAGCATCTTCACGACCGAGCGCCACTACGCTCCCTGGAACAAAACGCGGCGCGACCGTCTCGTTCAGATAACACAGCAAGCGAACTTGAACGATCCCTTGCTTCAGGAACTTAGCAAAAGGAGCCAGAAAAGCTGAACGGGAGCCCCGTACCGGCTCCCGCTCGTGTTCTCAACGCCTGACAGAGCACTCGATAAATGCTGGACGCTTCGAACTCTCGCTACCAGTATACCATACTAGTAGTCACTTTCTCAGACTGTGTGACGTTCCCGTGCCGGCCTTGTACGGGCCATCCGCCGATGAACAGCCGTTCTGAGCTGACTCAGCGATAGAAAAGTTCGACAAGCGCCATCGGAACGGCCGGTACGTAGGTGACGAGCAGGAGCATCGCCGCAAGCACGGCGATGAAATACAGGTTCACCTTGCTGACTTCCCAGATATCGGCTTTGGCGATCGAGCAGGCTGTGACGAGCACGCTGGCGACCGGCGGCGTCTGCTGACCGATTCCCAAGTTGAGCGTCACCACAAGCCCGAAGTGGACCGGGTCGATTCCGGCAGCGTTCACCAAGGGCATCACGATCGGCACGACCAGAATGATCGCCGCCGCCGAGTGCAGGAACATCCCGATCACGAGGAAAAAGATGTTCAGCAAAGCGAGGACGACGATCGGGTCATCCGTCAGGCCGATGATGCCCCGAGCGATCTGCTGCGGGATTTGCATCGCGGTCAGGTGCTCGCCGAGCAGCGCCGAGGTCGCCACAAGAAGCATCACGATGGCCGTCTGCTGTCCCGCCTCGATCATCGCGCCGCGCATCGTCGTCCAGGTCAGCTCCCGGTAGACGACTCCGCCGATGACGAGCGCGGCGAGCACGGCGAGACCGGCCCCTTCGGTCGCCGTCACCCAACCGCCGAAGATGCCGCCCAAGATGATCACCGGAAGCAGCAGCGCCCAAGCCGCTTCACGAAACGTCCGCTTCACTCGGCTGAACTGAAAGACCTCTTCCACGGGATAATCGTGCCGCACGGCCAAGGCATAGGTGACGGCCATCATCAGGAGCCCTCCCAGAACCCCCGGGACGATGCCCGCGACAAACAGCTCGACGACCGAACTGCCTGCCATCACCGCATACAAGATCATGGGAATCGACGGTGGAATGACGACGGCAAGGGTCGCTGCGGAAGAGGTCACGGCGGCGGCAAACGGGGTCGGGTAGCCTTTCTTCTTCATCGCGGGGATCAGGATCGAACCCAGCGCCGCGACATCCGCCACCGCCGACCCCGAGATTTCCGCGAAAAAGAGCGATGCTCCGGTCGTGACCATGGCCAGCCCGCCGCGAACGAACCCGATCAGCGCCGAAGCGAGCGCAATGAGCCGCTGCGATATCCCGCCGGCATTCATGATGGAGCCCGCCAGGATAAACAGCGGTATCGCAATCAACGGGAACTTGGTCGCGCCCGTGAACAGCACGAGGGCAACGTTGGGCAACGCGTCCGGCCCCGAGCCGGCAATCATCGCGACGATCGCAACCACGCCCATGGCAATGGCAATCGGCACGTCGATGAAGACCAGCGCAAGCAGCCCGAGGATCATCAGCAAGACGGTCACGGGCGATGCTCCTCCGCTGCGGCGGCCTCAGCCCGCAACACATCGATAAAGCTCAGCAGTTCCGCGACGATGAACAGAACCGCTCCGATCGGGATCACCGATTGAGTCAACTGCGTGGGAACCCACGGCAGACTCACCAGGTATGTTCCTTCGAGGACAATGAGCACTTGCCAGCCGGTCCAGGCCACGATCGCAAAGAACCCGATGACGGTGATCTCGCGCGCAGCGTAGAGCACCCGGCGCAGTCTCAACGGCGCGGCCAGCACCAGCTTCGGAAAGCCGATGTGAGCGCGCTTCAGGGCTGCGAGCGACGCGCAGTAGTAGGTCAGCCAGGCCAACAAGACCGAGGCCACCTCGTCGTACCAAACGATCGAGGCCCCGGCCTTGCGGAAGAGCACGGCCACGACCACCAATGCGGCCAGTGATCCGAGCAGGATCAGAACAATGGATTCGAGTAGGCGCTCGAACTTCGCTCGAAGGCTAGCCATGCAGGCGGCCATGCAGGCGGAAGATCCGACAGCCGGCTCGACGCGGCTGCCCGACCGTCGGAAAGCAACGAACTAGTATCAGCCCTGTCCCCGGCGCAGTGCAACGACCTGGTCGATCAGATCTTCGCCGCCTTCCACGGTGCTGCCGAACTCGCGGTAGATCGCCGAGCTGGCTTCCACAAACGCTTCCCGGTCTACTTCATTCACAGCGAGACCGGCTTTCTTGAGTTTGTCCAGCAGCTCTTTGTCGATTTCGGCCCCTCTCCGGTGGACGAACTCTTGTGTCTCGCGGGCTGTGGTTTGGAGGATCTCGCGTATCTCTTCCGGGATCTTCGCCCACTTTTTTGCTCCGGCAAGAAGGTACGCGGGCGTGTAGACGTGTTGCGTCAGAGAGAGATACTTCTGCACTTCCTGGAACTTGGTGCTGTAGATCATCGACAGCGGGTTTTCCTGGGCATCCATCACGCCGGTTTGCAGTGCGACGAACACTTCGGAGAGCGGCATTGGGGTCGGGTTGGCGCCGTAGGCCTGGAACATCTTGACCCGCCATCGGCCTTTGGGCGTGCGGAGCTTGATCCCACTTAGGTCAGAGGGCGTGCGGATCGCATGATCGTTGTTGGTAATATGCCGGAAACCGTTTTCCCACACGGCCAGGACGCGGTATCCCTTCTCCTCGCTGAGCGGCGCCAGACGAGTCCAGAAAACAGCCTCTTCAACACGCTTCATATGCTCGCGATCCTCGACGAGATAGGGCATCTCGAAGAGGCCGAACTGATCCACAACGGTCGACATGATCGTGGACGGGAGCGAAAAGTCGATTGTGCCCAGCAGGAGCTTCTGCAACAAGGCCTCATCCGTGCCGAGTTGACTCGCGCCGAAAACCGTTACCGTGGCGCGGCCCTCGAGCTTTTCGTTGGCGCGACGCGCGAACTCGTCAGCGGACTCGGCGACCAGGGCCCCGGGATGAGAAACATGGCCGAGCTTCAGCTCGATCTCACCGCCGTCCTCACCGCCGCCGCAGGAGTACAGGACAACAGAACAGAAAAGGATCAGGACGACGGCGGGCTTACGCCGACGGTGGAGGTTCGTATTCATGTTTCCTGTCTTGATTCGGGAGGAAGCCCTGGCGACCGAACAGCCAATACAAGCCTATATTAACGGTCACGACGACGACCGCAGCGATGATCAAAGACCGGCGCGGCGCGTCAAGGTAGATGATCTGCTGCAAGTAATGGCTGATGAAACTATCGTCGTAGTAGGATAGCCCTCCTCGTCGCCGCAACTCGATTTCAACCAACGTTAGCGGACAGACCCAATGGAAGATCTCGATCAGCAAGCCGTAAGCCATGGACGCCCAGTGCAGCCATCTCAGTAGCGGGTACTTCCAGGCAACGACCGCCCCGAAGATCACGAACAAGATGAACAGGAAGTGCGCCACAACAACGGCTTCAATCGCCAAACGGTAACCCACAGGCCCATTCTACGATTTGCCCAGACCTGCATGTCTCACCACCCGACGGCCGCAGCACGCGATACGACCGCCAGGACTTCGTTGCGCTTGCTTGCCGTGCTCGACGTACCGTCAAGTACGCCTGCGCGCGCCAAGCGGCTCGCGCCTTTTTCCTCCGCCCGGCTTGCGCCTAGTCCTGACGGCCCTCTCACGCACTTCGCCTCGCCGCGTGGTGAGACATGCAGGTCAGCACTTCACGCGGGGTCGGTTTGTGATACCTTCTGGCCATGCACCGCTGCCTTCTCACAACCCTCGTTCTGCTTTCTGTTCCCCTCCATGCCCAGATGTCCGGTTTCTCGAAGGACGACCTGCTCAAATACACGAGACTGAACCCGTTCGAGCGCTTCGACGACGGACGTCCGAAAGCCCCAGGCGACTTGATCAGGCGTTTGTCGAGCGCGACCACGACATCGGCCTGGGGCGTGGCTCGCAGCGGCGGCTACCACAACCAGTACGAAGGCGACTGGGAAATCCTCCACCCGGACAAGCAACTTGTTGGCCGTGCCTTCACAGCCGTCTTCATGCCGCGGCGACCCGACGTCGAGGAGGTCATCGAAGAAGAAGCCAAACTGGCCGGGCTTGGGCCGGGCACCACGCAACGGGTAATCGACTTTCTACAACCCGGCGACGTGCTTGTCGTCGATGTCATGGGCGAGGTCGACGAAGCGACCTTCGGCGGCGACAACCTCGCCACGGCGATCTACGGCATCACCGGGAACGGTTATGTCATCAACGGCGCGATTCGCGACGTGCCGGGCATTGCCGCACTGAATGTCCCGATCTTTACACGCGGCTATCACCCCTCCGGCCGCGACGCCATGGTGGCAGGAATCAATGTCCCGATCCGTGTGGGCGGCGTGACGGTCATGCCCGGTGATATCGTTCTCGGCGATCGCGGCGGAGTCGTCTTCATCCCCCCTCACTTGCTGAGGCAAGTGGTCGAGAGCGCCGAGCTGGCCCGCCTCCACGACGAATGGACGAAGAAGATGTTCATGACGGGTAGATACAAAGCGAGCGAAATCTATTCGAGCCCCCGAGATCCCGCTCTGTTGAAGGAGTATGAGGAATGGCTCGAAAAGCGGAAGAAGGAAATGGGAATCGAGTAACGGCTCGGAGCGGCTTGGCGCGGCGGGGAGCGGCAATGCGGAGAGCTACCATGGGGTAGCCGAGCGTTCATCGCCGGTCTTGGGAGATCAACCATGGGATTCTTCGATCGACGCAGTTTCGTGTTTCTGTCATCCGGGGCGGCGATGGGCAACATGGTGGTGGCGGGACTGTCTTCGGCCGCAGAGCATTCGGGAGCCCTGGACTTCTCACAAAGCGGACTCGTGACCGGCAAACCGAAACCGCTCAAGCACAAAGCGATCAACGGATTCCTCAGCGCCGAGCAGATCGCGCCGCATCACACGGCCCACTACGGAGGCGCGCTCCGAGGCTATGCGGCCGCCGATGCCAAGGTGGAGGCATCGGTTCAGTCCGGCAATCCGCTCGACGCCCCAGAGCACGGGGCGCTGAAGCGAGCGATCAACAGCAAAGGCAACAGCGTCGTTCTGCATGAGTTGTATTTCGACGGCATGGCTCCGAAAGCCCCCGATCCGACCTCGGACGTGCTGACGGCGATCCGGCAGCGCTTCGGCTCTCTGGATAAATGGGCATCCGACTTTGTCGCCTCGGCGAAAGGCGCAGCGGGATGGGCCATGCTGGTCAAGCATCCCGTAAACGGCAGGCTGTACAACGTCGTCAGCGATGAGCACGCGATGGGGGTTGTTTGGATGGCGATGCCGCTTGTCGTGATCGACACGTACGAACACGCGTTCTATATCGACTACCAGAACCGCAAAGCGGACTACGTCGAGAAGTTTCTCGATCACATCGACTGGAACGAGGTCGACGCGAGGTTCCAATCCACTTCTTCTGTTTGAACCGCAGGAGCAACTCCTGCACGACTATGAATCACGAGGTAATCATGGGAAACAGTTCCACACCAACCGTTTCAAGACCTACCCGACAAAGGCCGCTGACTCGGCGCGCGCTTTTCCGCAATGGCGGCCTGCTGGCCGCGACAGGGCTTGCGCCCGCCGGCACGGCTGCGGTAAGTTCCGCAGGAAAGCTGAGCCTGGGGTCGGATCTCTACGAGTCGATCGGGGTGCGGCCGGTAATCAACGCCACCGGGCCGATCACCAGGTATGGGGGTTCGATCATTCTGCCGGAAGTGCGAGAAGCGATGGTTCAGGCTTCGAAGCGCTACGTGGAGATCGACGAACTCATGGAGGCGGTAGGGAAACGTCTCGCCGAGATCACAGGGGCCGAGGCGGCGATGGTCACATCCGGCTGTGCAGCGGCTCTGACCCACGCTACGTCGGCCTGCATCGCAGGCGGCAACCCGGAGCGTATCCGGCGGTTACCCTCTCAGGCCGGCTTGAAGGACGAGGTCGTAGCACCGGTTACGTCGCGCAACGGCTACGACCACGCCATCCGCATGTTGGGCGTCAAGATGATCGAGGTCGCGAACGAGAAGGAACTGCGTGACGCCATTGGCCCGCGAACAGCCATGGTGTCAGTTTTGGCTCGCGCAGCGGACCAAAGCACGACCCTTGGACTGAGCCAGATCTCGCGGGTGGCCCGCGAGTACGGAGTGCCGGTGCTGGTCGATGCAGCCGCGGAGGATCTTACCATTCCCAATGTCCACCTGGAGAGAGGCGCGGATCTGCTCGCTTACAGCGGCGGCAAGGCTCTTCACGGTCCCCAGAGCACCGGGCTGCTTATCGGGCGCAAAGATCTCATTCAAGCCGCACGGCTCAACAGCGCGCCGCACGGTTCCTTTGGGCGCCCCATGAAGGTTGCCAAGGAAGACATCATGGGGTTGCTGGCCGCCGTAGAGATGTGGCCCCAGCGTGATCACGCCGCAGAGTGGAGGACGTGGCAGGGATGGGCCGAGGAAATCTCGGCAAGCGTCCGCCGCGTTCCCGGTGTACAGACGAAAGTGCAGCGCAGCGCGGGCCTGCCGCAGAGCGATCCCCTCACCGCTCTGAAGTGGGAGAGGAAGCCCCGGCTCGAGATCATGTGGGATAGCGAACAACTGGGCATCGGAGGCGAAGAAGTCTTCAAGCACTTGTACAACGACGAACCCCGAATCATTCTCCGATCGGGAACCGGGACCCGCCGGCAAGGAGGTGAAAGTCATCTCCTCGTCGTTCCCTCTTTCATGCAGCGGGGAGATGCCAACGTCGTGGCCGAACGCCTGTATCGGGTACTGTCCAACCCGCCGCGGCCCGAGGAGTCGAAGTCGACCGGGCCGCAGGCAAACGTCGCAGGCCGCTGGGACCTGAAAATCGATTTCGTTTACGGCAGCGCCGATCACACATTGACGTTTGCGCAGGAGGGCAGTGATCTGTCCGGCGAACATCGGGGTGAGGTAACGACAGGGGACTTGGCCGGCTGGGTGGACGGAAAACGCATCCATTTCCGAGACTCTCACATCTACGAGGCCGCGACCTTCGGCTACGAGTTCGAAGGCGAGGTTACGGGCGATACGATGCAGGGTGACGTGGGCCTCGGAGCCTACGGCTCAGCCCGCTGGACCGCCAGGCGCCGGCCCTACGCATAGTCCGACCCCGCCCGCAGTTCTCCGGTGCGGGGCGACGTGACCAGGATTCGAAGTAGAGACAGGGGGCTTGCGCATGTCCTATCCATCCACTCGCCGGCGATTCTTCAAACGGGCCTGGGGATACGCACTTCTCGGGTATCTCTCGCTGGCCGGCGTGCGATCCAAGACGGCAACTCGACGTGGAGGCCACTCCTTTCGAGACAACGTCTACACAAGACTCGGCGTCAAACCGTTCATCATGGCCAACATCCCCTTCACGTTCCTCAGCGCCACTCTGATGTGGCCCGAAGTACGGGAGGCGATGGACGAAGCCTCGCAGTACTTTGTTGACATCGTGCAGTTGCAGCGCGCCGTCGGCCGAAGGCTGGCCGAGATCTCCGGAGCCGAGGCAGGCATGGTGACTTCCGGCGCGGCGGGAGCGATGGCCGTCGCCACCGCTGCCTGCATCGCCGGTGACGACCCGGTCAAAATCCGAGCGTTGCCCGATTCCGAGGGAATGCGCAATGAAGTATTGATGTGGGGAGGCCGCAGTGTTTTCGACAATGCCATTCGCTTGGCGGGAGGCAAGCTGAAAGTGGTGAAGAACCTCGAAAACCTGCGCGATACCATCACAGAGCGTTCGGCCATGTTGTACATGGGATATCCCGCCGACCCTGCTCCCCGCAACGCGCCGCCGTTGGAGGGGATCGTTTCTGCCTGTCGGCAACGGGGCGTGCCCGTATTTGTGGACGCCGCAGGCGGTATCCCGCCGGTGGAGAACCTGCGACGATACGCGAAGATGGGTGTCGATCTATATGCTTTCAGTGGGGGGAAAGGACTGAAAGGGCCGCAATGTTCCGGCTTGCTGTTGGGACGCAAACACCTCATCGATGCGGCGGTCATGAACTCGAGCCCGATCGAAGGGGCTGTCTGCAGACCGATGAAGGTGGGCAAGGAGGAGATCATCGGCTGCCTGGCCGCTGTGGAGAAATGGCTGACGATTGACCTCGATTCCCTCTACCAAGATCAGGACAAGAAGCTCGAGCGCATCGAGGCAATGGTCTCGACCGTTCCGGGCATTCGTACGACGATCGAAACCCGTCGCGGCAGCAACCGATTCCGGCAGTTGGTGGTCGAGTGGGACGAAAGTGAGATGGGCATCAGCAGCAATGAATGCGGCCGCCGGCTTCGTGAGGGTGATCCGCCGATACAGGTGCTCTCGAACTACAACCCGTACGTCATTCGCGACAGCCACCCGAAGCCGAAGCCCGATCCTGGTAATCGCAAAGCGAAGAGCTCGTCGTTGACGGTCTACTCACTTGGCTTGCAAAAGCGGGAAGAAATGATCGTTGGCCGCCGCCTGCGGGAAATCCTCCTTGAGGCTCGCCGCGGATAGCGGCTCCTGCTCACAACGGAACAACCAGTGCTCATGCTCCACGACTCGAGCCAACTCCGGCAAGGGCTCGACAAGCTGTCAGCCATTGCAGAAAGACCGCGGCCTGGGGTCATGTACATAGCTGCCGATTTGTTCGCGATCCAGTTCCGTGATGGGGGGCGATGAATGACCAAGCATCCGACACAGCAACGTAGCCGTACCATCACGGCCCCCAATCAGGTTGCCCGCAGTGGCTACGAAGTAAGGCGAGCGATCCTGCTCGCCGCGTGGGTGCTGGCAGGGCTGCCAGTAACGGCCGCCATGGGCCAAGAACTTTCGTGGTCGGTTGATACCACCCGCGAGTGGGCCGAGGCCGCCGCGGAACAAACGGGAATACACATCGACGATGGCCGGATTGTTCTCGACAGCGAGAACGAAGGCCACTGGACGAGCCGTTGGCAAACCTGGCAGGAAGCAGTCGGAGCAGCGCAGATCAGTGTGGAAGCCGACATCGAGCTTTTTGACAACAAGACGATCGAAGTCGTAGTCGATGGCTCTGAGACTCCTTTCACCGACGAAGATGATGTCCCTCACGATTGGTACGGCCGGTGCCTGATCGCCATCGTCGATGAGAAACGCTGGATCATGGCGCTACGGTCAGGCGTCAACCATATTCGCTGGGGTGATCGGGACGCGATCCACATCATCACGTCGAACGACGAAGGCAGGACCTGGAGCCAGCTTGACCGCTGGTTTGACGGCTCACCGATCGAGGGGCTGCCATACGAAGACGGATACACGCACAGCGAGCCGGGCCTGTTCAAGATGCCCAACGGGGACTTGATCCTCCAGTTTTGGCGCACCAGCTATCGGTCGGGCACCAAACAGCTTCGTTCCCGGGACGACGGAAAGACGTGGGCCTTAGATGTGGACCGCATCGAAGTCAAGGGCGTTACCGGCGCCGACGGCTCCTACGCGATCGGCACGGAAGACTACTTCGTCGATCCGGAAAACCCGACCGATATCTACATGTCATTTCAGTACTTCCACTACGAGGGGAAGTTTGCGGGCACCTTGCTCGCGCGGTCGACGGACAACGGAAAGAGCTATCGGTTCCTGAGCTGGATCGGGCCTTTGGCAAGTGAGGAAGACCCAGACTCGGGTGCGACGTTCGAGCCCGCCATCGAATACGTAGGCAACCGCACGATCGTGGCGGTGATGCGCGACGCCGCGGGCAACCGCCATACCTGGCAATCCGTAAGCACGGATATGGGAGCCTCTTTCCCGCAGCCGGTCGAAATCTCCGATCAGGTCGACGGCGGAGTAAGCAACGGTCTCTGGCAACGCGTGAGGCTGTACAAGGAAAGCAACCCCTATTTCCAATTCAACAATCGTCTCGACTACACCAAGGGACAAGGACGGCTCTGGGGCGTAGGCTTGCACAGCAACGGCGGAGGCTATACGCGCAAGCCGGTCGTGTATTGGTCCGACGACAACGCCCAGTCCTGGAACGGCCCGGAACTGCTGCACGGAACGATGTACCCCGGAACCGACACCGGTTACGGCGATCTGAAGCGTAGAAGCGACCATACCTTCGCCGCGGCTACGTACTACGCGACCAAGGATTCCAAGATCGCTGATGTGGAGCAATACACCTTCGGCGGCAGCCGAGTCGGTCTGCTGATCGAGATCGACCGCGACGGCGATGGGACGGCTGACGGAGACTCCGGGAAGCTCGAGGTCTATGACGGGCGAAGCGATCTTGCAGCATCGATGCCGGTAGCGCGGCGCTGGCGGTTCCGTCTGTCTTTGAGCGCCACGAAGACCTCGGGCACGCCTGCCGTCAGCCGGGTTGCAGTGCAGCCACGATAACGGGCTCGTGAGTCACACGCAGCCGGACACGGCGCCGGATACTCCTCCAATCGTGTGGAAGGAGTGTGTCTTCCTGTCGCCGGGACGGACTCAGAGGTCCGAAGCATCGGCGACATAGAGGTTGATTCTCCCGCTCTCCTCGCTCGTGTACAGAACCTTCGAGCCGTCGTGGTTCCAGACGGGCCGAGGTTCGTTGAGGTACCTGCGCGGCGGGAACCAGATGCCCCAGTTGCGGAACGGAAAGCGCTCATCCGCAGGTGGACGGTGCTTGGAGCCCAGAGGGATCGTTGCGAACTGCGACATGGTCTGCGCTTGCAGGTCGATCAAAGCCAAGCCGTTGCCCATCTCCCCTCCGTAGGAGTCGGTGATGACGAGGTGCGGCTTGAGCGGATGGTACGACGGGTGGCCCGCTGGGACATGCTCGGCGTCAAACGCGATACGGCTCTCGCCGGTCTCGACATCGACTTCCACCAGCCATTGGAGGTTGGTCCGCGGGTCATGCCGGACGAACAGGATGGCCCTGCCATCGGGCCGCCAGCTCGGATGGTGCAGATCATCCGCAAGCCAGCGAAAGGAACGATCTTCGAAGTCATAAACGAAGACTTCCACCAATCGCGGAAACGTCTCACGCGTACGATGGACGATCATCAGTCGATCGCCTGTCGGGCTGAACCGGGTGTTCTGCAGTTGAGTGGCATGATCCTCGATCCGAGTTCTATTCAGCGTAAGGCTCCGCGCCTCGTCAAGAGTCACCAACCGCCGATAGGTTCCGCTTTTGAGGTCGAGGACTCCTTGTTGTTGGGCATTCCCGCACGAGAGAAGGGTTCCGTCCGGGCTGAGCCGGCTGCAGGGGACGGGCGAATCCACGCATTGGATTTCCCCGCCATCCAGCGGGACCCGAGCCATGCACTGCGGGCCGGGAGAGCGGGACTGGAAGTAGACGAACTCCCCGTCCGGACCCCATAGCTGATTCACGCCGGTGTGATAGTGACCTGGAAGCGGTCCGGCAAGTTTTCTGCGCTCGCTTCCGTCCGAGCTCATCACCATCAGATTGCCCGGGTAGCGGCCGGTCGCAGTCAGCTTGTTCACGGATTCGTCGAATTGGAAAAACAAGACTTTGTCTCCGCTGGGAGACCATGGCGACACGAAGTAGTAGTGATGAGTTTCGTGGTTCGGACTTGCGTAGCGCAGGATATCGCGTCCCGTGACAGGATCACGCAGGTGCTCAAGCGCAGAATGAGACTGAGCGCTTGCGAGGTTCAGGCACGCGAAAGCGACGAGCGCGGCACAACAGGCGAGTGGGTTCATGGGCCGATCATGATTGTCGGAGGTCTTGCGCTGTTCTGCAGCGCCACGCCTCGGACCGTTCAGCCGTCCGGTCGTCGGCGAGACGATGGCCATCCCGCGAAACGACAGGGCAGCTACCGCGGTCTTCAAGCCCCAGGGGTCAGCTTGCCGTCACGCAGTGCGAGAACGGGAACGAGTTTTTCCGACGCTTCTCGAACTTCTCTACTGGAATCAATCAGAGGAAACTTGCCCTTGACAAGGTCGAACACGGCGATATCGGCGATCCTGCCGGGCGCGATCGACCCCAAGAGACGTTCCCAATGAATCGCGCGGGCGGGTTCGATGGTTGCCAGCTCGATCACTTTTTGCAGGGGAAGCCCCAGCATCAGCATCTTCGACATGGTGGTCGGGAGATCGAAAACGGGCCCCATCGTGCTGTAGGAATGGATGTCGCTGCTAATCGAGGAAGGAGGCAGGCCCTCTTTCAGAGCCTGCTCCATGGCGGCAAAAGAGAACCCCCCGTTTCCATGGCCAATATCGAATCGGACGCCGCGTTCCGCGGCGCGCTTGATGTAATCGGGCACCCGGCCGTCGGGGCCGATGACGCCTCCCTCCGTGCGGAAGGAGTGCGTCATCATGTCGCCGGGCCGTAACTCTTCCACCAGGTATTCGAGGGGCGTTTCGTGACGCCCGACGTGCATCATGATCGGCTTGCCGATCTTGTCGGCCGCTGCGCGTGTCCTGCGAACGGCTTCGAGTTCGTTCGGGCCGGCCAGCGACCCGCTGCATCGCACTTTGATACCGACGATCAGATCGGCGTGTTTCATCGCAGCTTCCACGGCTGCGGCCACATCGACCATGCGCATATCCGTCAGTTCGCCGGGTCTCGCTATGAGTCCGATCCGAGAGATGTTCAGGAAGGCCAGAACCCGTGTTTTTGCAGGATTGACGATGTAGCGGCGGAACCCTTCGAAACTATCAGCTCCGGATGTGCCGGCATCGACGGCCGTGGTTACGCCGCGTCCCAAACAGAATCGGTCCAGGTCTACGCCCCAATGTGAAACACCCTGGAACCCGTGTACGTGGAGGTCGATGAGGCCGGGAGTGACCAGGCTGCCAGGGACGTTGATGACCCGTCTCGCTCGTCCGGGGTCAAGCTCGGGTGTGATCGCCGCGATCTTGCCATCCGAGACCGCCACGTCGGCGATGCGATCCAGTGACTGGGAAGGGTCGATGACCCGGCCGCCACGGACAATCAAATCGAACTTGTCAGCGGCTGTTTGCTGGCCGGCGAGATTTCGGGACGCCAGAGGGGCCATGCAGACCGCCCCGCACATTCGGATGAACTGTCTACGCTTCATCATTCCTCTCTGTCGATGAGCCCTAGGATTAGCCTGCATATCTCACCACCTGATCGCCGAAGCACGCAATAAGACCGCCATGACTTCGTGGCGCTTGCTTGCCGTGCTCGATGTACTTTCAAGTACACCTGCGCGCGCCAAGAGGCTCGCGCCTCGTCCTGACGGCCCTCTCACGCACTTCACCTCGCCGCGTGGTGACATATGTATGCAGGCTAGATCACCAACTCGGCCAGGTAGATCGCCGTGATCGGTTTCCCGGCTTCTTTTTCGTGAGTCGAGTAGTAGGATACCCATCCGCGGTTCGAACTCAATGCCACGAACCCCGGATAGGAGTTATCGCCGTCGCTGGGCAATTCGACCAGGTCTTCAAGGCCGTCATTGACAAGCTGTGAGAGGACTGTTCGCGGACCTGCCTCGGTATGCTTGCGGCCTCCAACGAGATATTGATTGCCCCACTTGGCGACCAGGGGTCCGCCGATGTAGCGTCCCAGATCAGACCGCTTCCACTCTTGATAAGGGGGCGCCGAGCGCAACAATTGGGCGTTGCGGCCTGCACCGGTACGGGCGACGGCGACAATCGCGCCGTCGGACTCGAACAGGAATGCCGTTTCATTCCCGTAGGTCTCCTGAAACAGGCCGACCTTGCGCCAACGAATTCCGTCGTCGCTTTCGAGCAATGCCGATTCGGTGACGGGGTCCCTCTCCTCACGGGTTCGGGTCTCGGGAAATCCGCGCTTGCGGCGTCCGCCCAGATATGCCATGCCACCGAACGCCGCTGCTCTCCAAATGTAGTGGCCGTAGGTGCCTTCGAGAATTTCGGGGCCGTGCCAACGGCTGCCGTCCTCGGTCCAGGCACCGTAGCCCAAGTGCTGGTTCATGTCGTAGTGCTCGGGAGAAGTATCGCCACAGTACCAGGTCCCGGTATAGACGAAGAGCTTGTCCTTGTAAATCAGGAAGTGGGGGTCTCGGGTGTCTCTCTTGGGGACACGGAAGCGGTATACCTGACGCCACTCCCGGCCGTCGCTGCTCGAGAGCACCAGGATCGATGAGGTGGGATGCACCATGTGCCCGTCAGGGCAACTTCGAAAAGTGAGGTAGTAGACGCCCTTGTAGAGAATCAGGTCGGTAAAGGCATTGTGCTCGCCGTTGTGGAAGACACGCCGCACCGAGTCGACTCTCATCCCGGACAGGGAAACGTCGGCAGCCTTGGCAGTGGGTGGATGCCGCAGAAGCGGCGCGGCGGCCAGTGTGAACAACATGCTCCGTCGGTCGCAAATATTCATGTAACCTCCTATTCCTCAAAATGTAGCAACCGCTTCGCGGCGTGACGCGACAGCGATCGATCAGACATCGCGAGTCTCATGGGCGACGCTATGGCAGGCCATGCAACGAATGTGCAACGGAACGTTCCCGCCTGCGTCTCGATCGCCGGTACTACCAGCAATTCTACGGCTGCGGCACACGCACGTCGAAACCTTTCAGTTGTTCCACCACGAAGGCATGAGCCTCCTCCAACGTCTTGAAAGGGCTATTGGAATGCCTCTCGATATCAAAACTCATATCCGCCGGCCCCCAAGAGACCCAATCCACGCCCGGTTTGACGATTTTTCTGACATTGAGCGCCGCTCGAAGAGTCTCGATCTGAAAACCCAACATGCCGGTACCGTTCCACCACTTGGCATATTCCAGGCGGTCCACAGGCGGCTTCTGTCCATATCGATAGTCCCCACCCCAGCTCCGGTTGCCAAAAGGGGCGTAATAGAAGCTGTCGATGGCTTCGTCCGCCGTCTCGACCTCTTCGACGAAGGGAACGAGAATCGCCAGCACGCCAAGATCGGCATACCGACCTGTCATGTAGGCCCATCGAGCATGGGGGATGCGAAGCTGCACGCCGGCTCCGAGCTCTTCCGTCAGCTTGCAGAACCTGGCTAGATCCCTTTCGTCCGGCAGGGGCCTGTGCTGACCGTCCACGCTGAAGAGGTCCACCTTGCCGTTCTGACTGATGATCCGCTCGAGCTCTTCGCGCGTGGACTCGACAGGCACAGTGGCCGTTCGGATCGGTTCGCCCTTATGCATTTTTTCCTTCAGCGATCCGGGCAACGGTTTGATTTGACTTCGGCTCGGGGTTTGACTGAAGGCGGAGGGAGCCGCCGCTCCGATGCCGAGTGCTGCCATCATGTTGAAAATCCGACGATTCATGGCGTTTCACCCCCTGGATGTCGGTTCCAAGCTATCACAATCGTAGAGCTTGATGATCGTTCAGAACGGCATAATTTCCCGAGATGGCGTCAACAACCCGCTATCGTGAGATGGGCCCAGGATGGCGGCATCAAGAAGTCACGGACCGGGTACCCGAGCAGACGCGAATCACACACTCCTGACGATCCGAAATCCTGCCAGTGTCCTCGCCTTGGCTGCCAACTGGTAGACTACTACCGACTTGCCGGGACCCAGACTTGCCCGGCGATCTGAGTATTCCCATGGAGGTGGCTGGGATGACGGCCTGGGTTTGGCCAAGACGTTGCGGCTGTGCACTGATAGCATTTCTCCTCGCAAACTCGGTGCCACTGCTGGGGGCTGACGGACCGCAATTCGAAACAGGCGTGGTCAAGAAATCCGAAGGCACTCGCTTCTATCACAACGCCTATCCTACAGTCGCCCGGCTCACGAGCGGCCGCTTGATGGCCTTATTCGGAGCCTACTCGCCCGATCAAAGCAGCGCTCTGGTCGCAGCGGCTCTCTCCGACGACGGGGGCGGCACCTGGTCCAACGCCAGGGAGATTATCGACAACCCCGGGCTCTGGGACGGTGATCCCAACATCATCGTCGACGGCTCGCGCACTTTCGTCTATTGCACAACACGCACCGTCGAGCTCGAGACCATCGACCGGAGCACGGTGTTCATGGTCAAGACCGACGACGACGGTGAAAGCTGGTCGGAGCCCGTCGAAATCTCGATGCCCAAGAAGTACGTAGCCGGCAAGCAGCACAAGGGCATGCGTCTGGGTGACGGTACGCTGCTGATGGGCTACTCGTGGGACCTGTGGGCCGAGAAGGGCACGCCGGCGCGCACCGAAGGCGAGATGAACATCGCGTCCGGTATCCTGCGATCCACCGACGGCATCCACTGGACTCCCTTCGGCGAACTGCACGTCTGGATCCCGAAGATGACCCCGTACTCCACCAACGGTCTCGACGAACCCTCCATCGTCGAGTTGGCGGACGGAGAGATTCTGATGGTGATGCGGAACGGATCAAGCCGTCACTACGAGAGTCGAAGCCGCGACGGCGGTCTCACCTGGGCGCCACCGCGCCCCAGCTCGCTGACAGGCCACAATACGCCCACGGGATTGTGGCGGTTGGATCGAAGCAAAGAGATCATCGCCATCTGGAACAACTCTCCCGTTTACCGCCGGCCCTTGAGCGTGGCGATCTCGTCCGATGGCGGCCGCAACTGGAGCATCCCGCGGAACGTCGCCGAGTCGGACGGGCCACAGGTGTCTTATCCCAGCATTACGCAAGCGGCGGACGGCACCATAGTCGCCCTCTGGCAACAACAGCTTCACCAAGGAGGCCGCGACATCCGCTGGGCGCGCTTCAACCGGCAGTGGGTGCTGGGGGAGCAATAGGTCGCAGCCGGCCGGTCCGCCGTTCCGGCCGGCTGCGGGGTTGCTACACTGTAACGCGCTCTTAGTGGCGCTTCCCTGCTTTGACTTCTCCCGACAGCACCACCCGCTCGGCGCAGCCGACCCGCGCCCGCCACACCTTCCTCTTCCTGGGTTTTCTGGTTTCGTTCATCACCTATCTCGACCGGGTTTGCATCTCGGCCGCGGCGCCCGACATGCGTGGCGAGCTGGGCCTGTCGCAAATGGAGATGGGCTGGGTTTTTGCCGCCTTCGCGGCTGCCTACGGCATCTTCGAGATTCCCATGGGCTGGCTGGGCGACAAGTACGGACAGCGGAAGCTGTTGACCCGCATCGTCGCAGGCTGGTCAGTCTTCACCGTAATGACGGGCATGGTGAGCAACTACATCCTGCTTCTGGCGACCCGGTTTGCGTTCGGGGCGGCGGAAGCCGGCGCGTTCCCGACGCTGGCGCGGGCGCTGGCGCGCTGGTTTCCGCAGTCCGACCGCGGGCGCGTGAACGGGTACATGTGGATGGGGGCGCGAGGGGGCGCCGCCCTGGCGCCGCCCATTGCCGCCTGGTTCATCGTTTCGATCGGCTGGCGCGAGACCTTTTATCTCTTCGGGAGCGTCGGCGTGATCTGGTGCTTTTTCTTCTGGCGCTGGTACCGCGACAACCCCGCGGACCATCCAAGCGTGAATGCGGCGGAGCTGGCCTACATCCAGCAAGGGACCGTGCAGAGCAAGCCCATGGCGAAAGTGCCCTGGACGAGAGTGTTCCGGAGCGGCACTTTGTGGGCCCTGTTCGTGATGTACTTCTGCTCGGCCTATGGCTCCTTCTTCTTCGTGACCTGGATGCCCACCTACCTGATGGAGGAGCACGGGCTGACACTCGAACGCTCCGGGTGGTTGGCAGGGCTGCCGATGGGCATCGGCGCGCTGGCTTGCCTGGCGGGTGGGACCTTCTCGGACTGGCTGATCCGCCGACTTGGCAGCCTCAAATGGGGCCGCCGCGTCGTAGGGGTCGGAGGATACGGGCTGGCCGCTGTGGGCTTTGGGGTGGCGGCGCAAGCGCGCGATCCCTTCAGCGCGGTGCTATGGCTTTCGTTCGCGCAAGGCGTACAAGACCTCGCCCTGCCCGTAGCCTGGGCGACCTGCGTGGACGTCGGCGGCCGGCTCGGCGGTACGGCCACGGGATTCATGAACACGGCGTCGAGCATGTCGGCGATGGTCTCGCCGGTCATTGCCGCGTGGCTGCGCCAAACCTACGGCTCTTTCACGGTGATGTTCTCATCGTGTATCGTGATCTATTTCATCGCCTCGGTGATGTGGATGATCCTCGACCCGAGCAGCAGCATCAAGGTGCCGGAAGAGGAAGAACCCGCGTCGTAGAGGCGAGCGCACAAGCCCTCTGCCTGCTCTCTCCCTATCGAGACTACCCATGCCTGATCAACAGAAGAAGTCCTACCTCTACCACCATCACACCTGGCCTGAACTGAAAGAGCGGGTCGCCGAACAGCCTGTCGTCGTGCTGCCGATCGGGTCCGTCGAGGATCACGGCTACCACATGCCGCTCGATGTCGACAACTTCCTGATCGGCTCGATCTCCGAGGAGGCGGCGAAGCGGGCCGACGGCGACATCCTGCTGATGCCGCTCATCCCCTACGGCTTCGAGACGCACCACATGGACTTCCCCGGCACGATCGACATCAAGCAGGAGCACCTGTTGAACTTCGTTCTCGACGTGACCCTGAGCGTTGCGCAACATGGGTTCCAGCGCATCCTGATCGCGGACGGTCACGGCTCGAACATGCCGATTCTGGAATTGGCGGCGCGCCGCACCATCCTCGAATCGGACGCCTTGTGCGCGACGTTCATCTGGCCGTCGCTGAACATTCCCGAGATCAACGAGCACCGCGAGTCCGACAAGCAGGGCATGGCGCACGCCGGCGAATTGGAGACATCCGTCTACCTGCACCTGGCGCCGGAGCGCGTGCAGATGGACAAGGCCGTCAAAGACATCAACATGCCCGCTTCCGACTTCATCTGGATGGATCTGCTCAGCGGCTCGCCGGTGCGCTGCATGGACGAGTGGACGCGGTTTTCCAAGAGCGGTGTCTACGGCGACGCCACAATCGCCACGGCGGAAAAGGGCGAGAAGTTTTTCGAAGCCGCCGTGAACCATTTCGTGAAGCTGGTGCGGGAGTTCAAGAACCGGCCCCGCGGCGAGCGGACCGACTACCACAAGGAACCCTGGGACAAGCATTACCAATCTCTGAAGGAAACAGGCAAGCCGGAATAGGGTCCGCCATGCGCCAAGGAACTGCGGGCCGTGGCCGGGAACCGGTCTCAGCGAAATTAATCGGTTGCGTGCCCAGCGAACAAGACCGGCCCTCGCCTCGGCTGATCCGCACCACGAATGGTCTCTCAAACCCCAACCGGCTCCAGCGCACCCTCCTTCGAGTGAGACGCGGGTTGCGGCGCTAAAAGGTGGTGTAGATGAAGGGAGCGAGAGCGGAGCCCTGCACGTAGACCAGCAGCGCGCCCAGGAGCACCAGCACGACTACGATCGGCAACAGCCAGAGCTTCTTGTTTTCTTTCAGGAAGACGGCGAACTCAGACAGCAGAGACAACCGGTTCATGGAAAGCTCTTGCTATTCCCCCAGAGGAGGTGACCGTTCCTGATCCTACCATGGCGGTGACGGGCTGAAACTCGGCTCGCGCCTTGAGAGGCTGCGATCCGCAGGCGGTGGGTCGGCCTTCGTTGATGCAGGCTCGGCACCGAACGGGCCGGTCTCGGAACAGCCTGCCGCGCCCCTAGCTTTCCACAGCCTCCGGCATCACGGGCTTGCGTGGATCGATGCCCAACCAGAACAGCGAACCGATCAGGTAGGCGGCCGCCACGCCGTACAGGGGCAGGTCCCAACCGTAGATAGCCCACCCGATGGCAGCGGAGGCAATGGCTCCTCCGATCTGTCCGGCCGTGTTCATCAACCCGCTGACGGAGCCCACGTAATCCCGGCCCACGTCCAGGCAGACTGCCCAGGAGTTCGGCAGCGCGAATTGAATGGCGGAGTAGCCCAGCGTCAGCAAAATCAGTGCGCTCATCACATCCTCGACGGAGAGCGCGATGAGGATGCACGCCGCACTCACGATCCCCGAGCCGAGGCCGACACCGCGCCGCGCCGCGGTCAGTCCTATCCTTTTGACGAGCAGGTCGACCGTGTGCCCGCCGACATAGTTGCACAAGGCGCTGATGAGAAACCGCTTGGCCACGTAGGGCGCGAAGTCCTCAAGTCCCTTGGACTCCACCAGGTAGCTGGGCAGCCAGAAGATGTACAAGTAGGAGCCAGTGACGGTGATGCTGTACATCGCGATGATGGACCACATGTTCGGGCTGTAGAACAACGGCAGCAGGTTGGCGTGTGGAGCGGCGGCGGCCGGCGGTCCGATCCGCTCGAGTTCCGCCGCATTGACGCCTTTCTTGTCGGCCGGGTTGTCGCGGAACCAGCCATACCAGGCAACCGCCCAAATCACGCCGATTACGCCGAAGAGGTAAAAGCACGCCCGCCAGTCGTAGTGCTTCAGGATCGATTGGACGATAAAAGGCGTCAGGCCGCCGCCCAGGCTCGCGGCCATCCAGACGACTCCCTGCGCGCGCCCCCGTTCATCAGTGGGAAACCATCGGCGGATGACGCAGGTCGCGTTGGGATAGGCTCCCGCCTGCAGGGCGCCGAGGACGCCCCGCACCACCAGCAGCCAGCCATAGCGGCTGACGACGCCGGTGAGCACGGTCAGCACGGACCACCACACGACGAGATGGGTCAGCACCCGGCGAGGCCCAAAGCGGTCCCCGAGCCACCCCATGAGGATTTCGAAGATGCCGTAGGCCGCCGCGAAGGCGGCAAAAACCCAGGCCATCTCCAAATGTGACAGGCCCAGCTCGCCCCGCATGTCGGGCGCCGCGGCCGAGATGCAGACGCGGTCAAGTTGCGTCGTGACCGAGAACAGGAACAGGGCCGCCAGCACGGCCCAACGCATCCGCGACGCCTTCATGGACCTGCGATTATGTCAGAATCAGCCGGCATGTCTCACCACCCGACGGCCGGAGCACGTGGAAAGACCGTGTTTCGTGACTCGTGATTCGTGAAAAATCTTACAGGCCATGCCGCTTGCGCCAAGCGGCTCGCGGCTCGTCCTGACAGCCCTCTCAGGCCTGCCTGCAGCAGGCAGGCACTTCGCCTCGCCGCGTGGCGAGAAAGGCAGGTCAGCTTTCCACAGCCTCCGGCATCACGGGCTTGCGCGGATCGATGCCCAACCAGAACAGCGAACCGATCAGGTACACGGCAGCCACGCCGTACAGGGGCACGTCCCAGCCCCATGCGTCGATCGCCCAGCCGATGGCGGCGGACGCAATGGCTCCTCCGATCTGTCCGGCCGTGTTCATCAACCCGCTGACGGAGCCCACGTAATCCCGGCCCACATCCAGGCACACCGCCCAGGAGTTCGGCAGGGCGAATTGAATGGCGGAGTAGCCCAGCGTCAGCAAAATCATCGCTCCCATCACATCCTCGACGGAGAGCGCGATGAGGATGCAGGCCGCACTCACGATCCCCGAGCTGAGGCCGACGCTGCGACGCGCTGCGGTCAGTCCTATCTTCTTGACGAGCAGGTCGACCGTGTGCCCGCCGGCATAGTTGCACAAAGCGCTCATGAGAAACGGCATGGCGACGTAGGGCGCGAAGTCCTGGAGTCCCTTCGACTCGACCAGGTAGCTGGGCAGCCAGAAAATGTACCAGTACGAGCCGTAGACGGTGATGTGGTACATGGCGATGATCGCCCACATGTTCGGGCTGTAGAACAACGGCAGCAGGTTGCCGTGCGGAGCGGCGCCGGCCGGCGGTCCGATCCGCGCGAGCTCCGCCGCATTGACGCCTTTCTTGTCGGCCGGGTTGTCGCGGAACCAGCCATACCAGGCAACCGCCCAAATCACGCCGATCACGCTGAAGATGTAGAAGACCGCCCGCCAGTCATAGTGCTTCAGGATCGGCTGGACGATAAACGGCGTCAGGGCGCCGCCCAGGCTCGCGGCCATCCAGACGACTCCCTGCGCGCGCCCTCGTTCGTCGGTGGGGAACCAGCGGCGGATGACGCAAGTCGCGTTGGGATAGGCCCCCGCCTGCAGCGCCCCGAAGACGCCCCGCACCGCCAGCAGCCAGAAATAGCGGCTGACGACGCCGGTGAGAGCGGTCAGCACCGACCACCACACGACGAGATGGGTCAGCACGCGGCGAGGCCCGAAGCGGTCCCCGAGCCACCCCATGGGGATTTCGAAGAGACCGTACGTCAGGATGAAGATACTGAAGACGAAGCCCATCTCGGTGTTCGACAGCCCCAGTTCCTCGGCCATGGGAGTCTTCACGTTTCCGATCACGACGCGGTCGAGGTAGGTCATGAGAGAGAACAGGAACAGGGCTGTCAGCACGGCCCAACGCATTCGAGAGGCTTTCATGGACCTGCGATTATGTCAGAACAAGCCACGGCGCGGCGGGCGGACATGGCGGATCGAGCCGGCTGCTGTCGAAGCCGCGGACCTCGAACACGGGTCCGTCGTTCGGGAGGAACAGGAATGCCGGCCCGCACCTGCTATTCTTCTGGGCATGTTCCGGAGCCGTCGGACGTTGTTTCGCCGCAGCCGCTTCCCGGCGCTGATGGGTTTGTGCTGCATGGCCGCGGGGGTCGTTGCCTCTCCCGCGTGGCCGCAAGCGGCATCGCCAGAAGCTCACTCCTACGCCGACGGCTACAAGGACTTCCTCTCGGCGGCCCGGACCGAGGTCACATTCGTCGAGGAATCGATCCGGCTGGCGGAGCGGAACGGTTTTCGCGAGCTCACCGACGACACGGAGCTGAGTCCCGGCGCGAAGTTCTACCGTAACAACCGCGACCGGGCGCTGTTCCTGTTCGTCGTGGGGGAGCAGCCTTTCCGTGAAGGGTTCCGCGTCGCCGCGGCTCACATCGATTCTCCACACCTCGACCTGAAAGCACGGCCGATCAAGGCGTCCGGCGCGTTCGTACAGTTGCAAACGATGCCGCACGGAGGCATCAAGAACTACCAGTGGGTGAATCTACCCCTGGCGCTCGTTGGACGCGTTTTCAAGAAAGACGGCGAGATGGTGCCGATCTCGATCGGTTTGCGTCCCGCCGATCCGGTGTTCGTGATTGCCGACCTGGCACCCCACGTAGACGTGTCCCAGCGAAGCCGGAGAAGCCGGGAAGTCGTGAGGGGAGAAGAGCTGGACGCGCTCGCCTACTCGCGGCAAGACGAGGCATCGTCGAATGTCGCCGACAACGCCAAGGCTCACCTCAAGGAGGTCTACGGGATCGAGGAAGAAGATCTCGTCAGCGCCGAGCTGAACTTCGTCCCTGCGCTCGCCCCGCGCGACGTCGGTTTCGACGGCGAGCTGGTGGCGGCCTACGGCCAGGATGACCGTGCGAGCGCCTACGCGGCCCTGCTGGCGCTGATCGACTCTGCGCCGCCGCGTTACACCAGCCTGGTGTTTCTGGCCGATAACGAGGAAAGCGGCAGCAACAACAACACCGGAGCCCGATCCAGCGCTCTGAACGACCTGCTCGCCGACCTGATCTACCGCCAGGAGGGCGACGGCTACCGCGATGTGATGACGCGCCGGGCGCGCGGCAAGACCATCGTGCTTTCCGGCGACCCCAATCCGGGTGTGAATCCCCTGTCGACTTCGGCTCTGGAAAAGGAGAATGCGGCGAAGGTCGGCAAGGGGGTGAACTTCAAGGCGTATGGACGCGGCAACAGCCCCAACGCCGAGACGACCGCGCGGTTCCGGAACATCTTCGATGACGAGGGGATTCCCTGGCAGGTGATGTCCTACAAGGTCGGCGCGGGCGGCGGCGCGACGCTCGGCCACTTCCTCTCCGACGACAACATGGAGGTCATCGACATCGGTATTCCGATCCTGTCCCTGCATTCACCCTACGAAGTCGCCTCGAAGTCGGACCTCTACTCGCTCTACCGCGCGATGCGCGCTTTCTTCGAGAAACTCGACGACGCGTCCATGTGATACGGAGTCCGTCAAGAATCTGCGATCCCGGCGGAATCGGGACACTGTCGGGAGATTCACCACGCCTTCCTCAAATTCTCCAGCCCCTTGAGGTAGTCCTCTGTTTCGAGATTGCTCCGCACTCCATACTCGGCCAGCACGTTGATCATTTCCCCAAGCGGCAGGTCCGCGAGTTCAGCGGCCAAGCCGAGGGAGGCCTTTCCTTCCTTGTAGCGCTCCACGGCCAGCATGAGCCGGCCCTTGTTGACGAGTTCCCGAACGGCCTTGGAAACGTCCCCGTGCTCTTCGTTGGACAGCTTTTTGAGAAAGTCGTAGTTCTCTTCGTCCATTCTTATGCTCATCGTCCTGGTCATATCGCTGCCTCCAGCCTTCTCCTCACGTTGTCGACAATCTCTGCACGGTAGCGGCCATACTTTCGTAAGATATCGAGCTTCCTCAAGGCTTCCTCTCCAGAAATCAACTCTTTCTCCCGCATCCTCAGCAAAATCCCGAGCGCCCCTGTGAAAGGCAGCTTGAGAATCTTGCATGCGTTGACGCCGCTGCGATCCTCAATGGCAATCAGGCGCGCGTTGCTCTCCTGCGCAAGGGCAATCGCCTGCGCCTCACCGGCTCCCAGGCTGAATTCCCTGCGGATCTGCCCAAAAGCCTTGCTGTCCCTCAAGGTACGGACCTCGATGCACTTTTCAGCTATCAGTCGCGCAATGAGCCAAGCATCAAAAGAAGCTTTTTTCTGGCAGCATTCAGCCTGCACGGCCGGGGGAATCACGACCGGCTCGGGAAACGAGCCGAGGAACCGCTCAAGCAGTTCGGCCTTGGCCAGCAAGATGAGAGGCGATGCATCGAACACAACCATTATTACATATTATTACAGACGTAAGCAAAACCGTTTTCGGATTTGCGACAAGAAAGAAGTCCAACGACCGGATGCAATTTCAAATCGGCGCGAGGAGCCAATCCGGGAACGGATTGAACAAGGTAGCGTTTGTACCAGCATCGCGCCGGCAATGCGCCATGGAAGGCGGGCCTCAAGGGTGGCCAGCTCGGCGTGTGGAGCGCACTCAGGGTTCGTTGAAATCTTTTCCCGATAATGCGGACCTTCACTCCTTCCAGTCCGCGACGAAGATATTGAACTCGTAGCGGCCCGTGGCCTTCCAATCGGAGGTAAAGACCAGCTTCCCGCCGTCGGGCGAGAACTCGGGGAATGAGGTAAACCCCCCGAAGTCCGTCACCTGGCGCAGGTTGGAGCCGTCCAGGTCCATCAGGAAGAGCTCGAAATGGCGGCTGTCGCAATCGTGCCGGTTGGACGAAAAAATGATCCGCCGGCCGTCCGGGGTGAACTGCGGAGCGAAGCTGGCGCAGCCGAAATCCGAGATCCGTTTGGCGTTGCCGCCGTCGGAGTCCGCCACGAAGATCTCCATCCTCATCGGAGCGGTCAGGTCTTGCGCCAAGAGGTCCTTGTACTTCCGTATGTTCTCCTCGCCGGTGGGATGATGGGCGCGCCACACCATCTTCCTGCCGTCGGGTGAGAGGAAAGCGCCGCCGTCATAGCCGAGGCTGCGAGTGAGTTGGCGCTTGCCGGAGCCGTCCGGCGACATCGACCACAACTCCAGATCGCCCGAAGCCTTCGAGGTGTAGATGATCCGCTTCGTCTTCCAGTTGACGGTCCCTTCGGTGTCGTACCCATCGGCCGTCGTCAGCTTCCGCAAGCCCTTCCCGTCCCGACCCACGACGAAGATGTCGTAGCTGGGATACACCGCCCAGACGTAGCCCTTCGAGCGGTCCGGCCGGGGCGGACAGGCATCGCCGCCCTCATGGGTCGAGCCGAACAGGATCTCGCCGCCGCCGGGCAGGAAGTAGCCGCAGGTCGTCGCTCCCTTGCCGGTCGAGACCATCCGAACATCGCTGCCGTCGCTCTTCATCACGTAGATCTGGTCACAGCGATGCTCGCCTCGCGTCGACTGAAAGACCAACTCCTCGCCGTCGGGCGACCAGTAGGCCTCGGCGTTCTGGCCCCCGGAGGTGAGTTGCCGGATGTTCGCGAGGTAGCGGCTGCTCTGCGCGGGGAGCAGAACGCAGCCCAACAGCAGGAAGATTCCGGGACGGATCATCAAAGAGAAAGTCATGGCTGAGGCTCTCGATTATAGACGATTGACGGCGAAACGGATCTTTTCCACCGGGGAGCAAGATGTCGTGCTAAACTATTCATGATGTGCAAGATGTTGCGCTGACATGCCTTTACAAGGCCTTTACAAGATGCATGATCAGGGATAGGATATTCACACGGGGCGGCCTGTTCGATCCGCCCGCTTTCCTTCCCCCGCCATCCCGGGAAAGGAGGAAGGTTCCTGTCCGGGACAGGAGACCCGCGCCGTCCCGGACCCGAAAGGCTTCGCTCTCTTGCTGAAACTGAAGAAGATCGAGCTGGTCGGGTTCAAGTCGTTCTGCGACCGCCAGGAACTGCCGTTCAACGGCGGCGGCGTCTCGGCCGTCGTAGGCCCCAACGGCTGCGGCAAGTCGAACATCAGCGACTCGATCAGTTGGGTGCTGGGCGAGCGCTCGGCGAAGTCGCTGCGGGGCAGCCGCATGCAGGACGTGATCTTCAACGGGTCGCGCGACCGCAAACCGTCGGGCATGGCGTCGGTGAGCCTCACCCTCCTGGACCCCGAGGCTCATCTCAAGCCCAAGACGGCTGTGGCGGCCAACGGGTCCAACGGGGCAAACCGCGTGAACGGCGCGCCCCACGGCAGGTCCGCCGAGCTGACCATCACGCGCAAGCTTTTCCGGTCGGGCCAGAGCCAGTACTTGATCAACGGCAAGCTCTGCCGGCTTCGCGACATCCAGGATATCTTTCTCGGAACCGGCCTCGGCCCCGAACACTACGCCATTATCGAGCAAGGCCGCATCGGGCAGATCCTCAGCTCGCGTCCGCTCGATCGCCGTTCGATCATCGAAGAGGCCGCGGGCATCACCAAGTTCAAGTCCCGCAAACGGCTGTCGGAATTCAAGCTCGAAAGCGCGAAGCAAAACCTGCACCGCGTCAACGACATCCTGCAGGAAGTCGTGCGGCAGATGAATTCGCTCAAGCGGCAAGCCGCGCGCGCGCGGCGCTTCGAGGAACTCAAGCAGCAACGCGACGAGAACCTTTCCGTCCTGATGGCCGCGCGCTACCACGACCTGCACCGCCGAGTCCAGCTCGGCGAAAGGGAACTGGCGGCCGCCGACATCGAGCAGCGGCAACGAAGCGCGCGGGTCGAGGAACTCGAGGAAGCCCTCCGGACGAGCCGTGAGCAGCGGCAAGCCGCGGAAGAAGAACTCGAACAGCAGCGAACGGAACTCTCCCGCCTGACCGTCGAGATCGAACGCATCCGGTCCCGCGTCACCGAGCAGGCGCGCACCGTGGTAGAGACCGGACAGCGCATGGAGCAGAACAAGGCCGAGATCGTCCGGCTCGACCAGCGTCTCGCCGCGTTCGACGAACAGGTCGGCGTCGAGCAAGCCGCGTTGGAGCAAGCCGCCGGAGAGGTACAGGGGCTCCGCGGCAAACTCCAGGACAAGAGCGACCAGGTTCGGACGCAGCAATCGCTCCTGGGCGAGGCCGAGCAACAGCGGGAAGAGAAGCGGCGGCTCGTTCTCAACCTGCTGGGCCGAACCTCCGCACACAGGAACGAGTTGGCCAAGATCGACGAATTCCAAGCCGGAACCCAACGCCAGCTCGCGCGCGTCGAGGAAGAGAAGGCCGCGGCGGAATCCGAGCTGGCCCAACTCCGCCGGAAGCGGGACGAAACCCGGCAAACCATCGAGAGCCGGCAAGCGGAGCTCGACGACCTGAGCGAGCGGCGCGGGAAGATTCTGACCGCGATCGCAAACCTGAAAACCAGCATCGAAGCGAGACGCGACGAAGCCGAGCGGCTTCGCGACGAACTCTCCCGGTTGCGCGCCCGCCGCCAATCGCTCGATGAGATCCTCTCGCATCACGCCTACACGACGGAAACCGTCAAGAATCTCTTCGGCCTGATCGAGAAACAGCCTGCCGGCGGCTTCCGGCCGATCGGCGTGCTGGCCGACTGCATCGAAGTCGATCGTGAATACGAGAAGGCCACGGAAGACTTCCTTCGCGACGAGCTGGAGTTCGTGGTCGTTCAGGACTGGCGAGAGGCAAGGGTTGGACTTGGATTGCTGCGGTCCGATTTGAACGGTTACGCCACGTTCCTGGTGCATCCGGAATCCCCGGTGCTTCCCGAGCCAGCGGCGCTTGGCCCGGAGACCGGCGTCGGCGGGCGTCTGGCCGACCACATCCGACTGACCAACGGCCTTTCCGGTTCGGCATCGACGCTGCTGCCGAAGCTGCGTTCCTGCTACCTGGCCGAGGACGAAGAGACCGCGAAGCGCCTGGCCGTGCAGCATCCGGACCTGTTCTTCCTCCTGCCCGACGGCGTCTGCTACCACGGCCACACGGTCAGCGGCGGCAAGAAGTCGAGCGCGGGGCCACTGGCCCTGAGGCGCGAGCTGCACGGGTTGGGTCCGCGCCTCGCCGAGCGGGAGCAGCAACTCGATACGACCACGGCCGCCCTGGAACGAGAGCAGAGCGAGCTTGCCGCGAAGAGCACGGAGCTGGAATCGATCCAGTCCGGATTGCAAAGCGCCGAGAGAGAAGTCCTCGCCGTCGAACAAGAAATGCGGCAACTGGGCGGTCAGATCGATCGGGCCGAACGGTCGATGGCGGTCGCCGAGTCCGATGCGGAGCGATTGCGCCAGGAGCACGACCAGGCACAGGCCCGCCGCGTCGAACAGATGCGGGCCGGCGAGGAAAGCGAACAACAGCGCATCGCGGCCGAGGCGGCCATCAGCGAGCTTGCCGGACGGATGGAAGAAGCGCGGCAGGCCGGCGCCCGGCTCGCCGAGGAGCAAACCGTGCTGCGGACCGAGCTGGCCGCGCTGGAGGAGCGCCGGAAAGCGGCGCTCCTCGCGCTGGACCGGACCCGGGAACAGGCGCGGGAAGAAAGCGAACGGCGGGAGCGCATGGCCGGGCAGGCAGCCGACTGGACCACGGAGCGAGAACGCCTGCTCGCGGAGAACCAGGAACTCGAGACACGCATCCGGCGGGACACCTCCCGCAAGAGCGAACTGGAAAGCCAGACGACCCAGCGCGCCGACGACATCCAGGCGAGCCGCAACGAAGAAGCTTCCATGGAAGACGAGCTGCAACAAGACCGAGAAGAGCTCGAGACGGTTCGCGAACGCCGCTCCGCCGCCGAGCTGCGGCTCGTCGAGTTGAACTCCGACGTCAAGCACCAGGACGAAGCCTGCCGGCGCGAGCTGGAGCGTCCGCTCGCCGAGCTCGCGGCGGACTTCGGGGAGTGCGCTCCGGAGAAGCTGTCCGAAGCCGAAGACTTCCAGCAGCACCTGGAAACGAAGATCCGGAATCTCGGCCCGGTGAACGTGCTTGCCCTGGAGGAGTACGAAGAGGCGCAACAACGCCACGAGTTTCTCGACACCCAGCGGCAGGACCTGCTGGACTCGATCCGCGACACCCAGGAGGCGATCAACGAAATCGACACGGTCTCGCGGAAACAGTTCAACGAGGCGTTCGAAGAGATCAACATCAACTTCCGGGGGATGTTCGCCACTCTGTTCGGCGGCGGTGTCGGCGAAATGCGGCTCATCGAGACCGAGAACTCGAGTGAGGCTGGCATCGAAATCGTGGCATCGCCCCCCGGGAAGAGGCTCCAGAATGTCGCGCTGCTCTCGGGCGGCGAGAAATCGCTGGCTGCGATCGGGCTGCTGATGGCGATCTTCCAATACAAACCGAGTCCGTTCTGCGTTCTCGACGAGGTCGACGCGGCCCTCGACGACGCCAACATCGTTCGGTTCCGGCGGCTGTTGCAGCAGATGGCCGGACAGACGCAGTTCATCCTCATCACGCACGCCAAGACGACGATGGAGGTCGCCCAGACCCTCTACGGCGTCATCATGCAGGAGCCGGGCGTGTCGCGGGTCGTCTCGGTGAAGATCGGCGAGCACGACGGCGAGGCGGCCGCCAACGGCACGCCGTACCCGGGCGGGCGGGGCCGGCGCCTGAGCAGCGACGCGGGTTCGGTTTTGCAGGCTTGAGGGCATCAAGGCAGTGGTTTGTGGTTTGTGGTTAGTGGTTAGTGAAAACCTTAAAACCAGTTTTTTGTTTTTCGTTTTTTGTTTTTCGTGAAAAACCTCGGAACTCGGGCCGGCTTGCGCCGCGCGCCTGGTTAACCTGCATTTCTCACCACCCGACGGTCGAAGCAGGCGATACGACCGCCAGGACTTCGTTGCGCTTGCTTGCCGTGCTCAACGTACTGTTCAAGTACGCCTGCGCGCGCCAAGCGGCTCGCGCCTCGTCCTGACGGCCCTCTCACCCACTTCACCTCGCCACGTGGTGAGAAATGCAGGTTAAAGGCCTTGATTCGCGATTCTTGACCCGTTGGCCCTTCGCCTCGCCACCTGGCGTTACCTGCGGGCCAGGGAAGGTTGCGCGGGGACGCGATGCATCCATGAAGTCGATACGCCGGTTGCCGCAGTGCGCGCGTTCGTCGGAGGAGATCACCCGGATCGCCATCCTCCTCTCTCCGCGCCGAGCAACCGCAGGAGCCCGCCGCGCCTTCCACGGGACTCTTACCACGGACTGCCAAGTTGCCGCAGTGCGCGGGGGCGTTCGATTGGCGGAAGGCGCGTATCCGAATTATTCCGACGAATTGTGGGGAATTGTGGGGAATTCCGGGTCGTGAACCGAATCGGGATTCGGTAAAAGTCGTAATTCCTGTCTCGGGATTCAGAAAAACCCCTTTCCACGCGTTTTCCCGCGCTTCGAACATCCTCCCTTGAAGCCTGCTTGCCTGCCGCCTTCGCGCTTCAGCGGCCTG
Source organism: Bryobacterales bacterium (assembly GCA_965204095.1). GTDB lineage: Bacteria > Acidobacteriota > Terriglobia > Bryobacterales > UBA6623 > JAPPLB01. Next base: position 2,356,809 of record OZ241991.1, read on the forward strand.
CCGACGCGGCAAAAGGGCCGTGATTCGTGGCTCGTGGCTCGTCCTGGCGGCCCTCTCACGCACTTCGCCTCGCCACGTGGGTAGAGTCGGGGCGAGGCGCGCCATCACAACACCCCCCGCACGAAGCCGGCCGTCGCCCGGATCCGGTACGGTCCCGGGTCGCGGGTGGCGTTCGGCCCGAGGTAGTCCGTCTTGCGCACCGGCCGATAGATGAAGGGCTGCGTCGGCACGTCCGCGGCATACAGCCCCAGCGCCGCCGCCCAGGCGCGGTCGGCGTGGCCTCCCGCCTGAGACAAGTCACCTCCGTGCACGTCGAAGCGCACGTTCCCCGCCGGCGTCGTCACCCGCCGCAGCGAGTGCAGATCGGCCCGCACCGCCGCGTCCACCGGGATCCGCATCTTGCGGTCTTCGGCGTGCTGCTTCAACAGCGTCGCCAGACTCTGCTTCCGGTCGGCGGTGAACAGCACCCCCTCGACCCGGCGCTGCCCGTGGCGCCGCTTGGCGGCCTCGGTCGGCGCTTCCCCCATGCCCGTCTGGTCCATCACGATGCGCCTCGGCCGGTAGCGCTCGACCAACTCGTCCAGCGTCTTCGCCTGAGCGGCGAACGAGGCCCGCCGCAGGGTGCGCACCTCCCGCGTCCACAGCACGTCCCCCACCCGCTCCCAGACCCAGGCCACCCACAGGTCGCGGCGGACGCCGATGTCGTTGCCGATGAAGGCCTGCCCGCCCGTGAACCCCTTCGGATCGCCGGCGCGCTTGTCCTCGACCCCGGCCAACAGGTCGTACGGCAGCCAGGCGCTGGCCTCGTCGAGCCACTGGAGTTCGTACTCCTGCGCCCAGGCGTCGGGGTCGCCCAGGCCGCGCCGCAGCAGCTCGATGTCGCACGGCAGCCCCTCGGCGACCGCCTGATGGATGTCCACCTCGTGCCGCGACCAGGGGTTCCTGCCCTCCGGGAGCTGCTCGGGATCGGTCATCAGCTCATAGAACTTGTTTGCCTTGCCGTTGGGCGTCGAGACGACCCGCAGCTTGCGGCCGGCCGTGATCACCGGGAACAGCGCGGCCCAGATCTTGCGGCTGTCGGCGTGGAAGGCGAACTCGTCGAGCAGCACATTGGCGGAGAAGCCGCGCGCCGTGTCGGGATTGGCCGGCAGGGCGGTGATGCGCGAGCCGCCCGGCAGCCGCACCTCGAGGCCGGTGACCTTGCTCTTGCTGTCGTCCAGCAGGTACTCGAACTCGTGCATTTCAAACGCCGCTCGAAGCGCCCGCAGATGGAGCTTGAGACCCTCTTCCATGGCCTCTTTCGCCTGCCGCTCGCCGCGCGAGAGGATCACCCAGCGGGCGCGCCCGCCCGCCGCCTCGGCGTCGATCGCATCGCGGGCGATCTCGAGCGTGGCCGTGAAGGTCTTGCCGGTCTGGCGGGCGAACATGCCGGCCTTGAGGCGGGCGGTGTCGGCCAGCCAGCGCTGCTGGTAGGGATAGAGGACGGGGAGGTAGTCGGCGGGCGGGGATTCCGTCCGCGCTCCCTGGCTCGATGCGGGCATGACTTTTCCTTTCTACGCCTGGCTGCCGGCGAGGCAGACGCTCCCGGGAAGCGTCAGCCTGCATTTCTCACCACCCGACGGTCGAAGCACACGGTAAAAAGGCCGTGGGTCGTTATTGGTTTTTAGTTTCTGGTTTTTAGTGGAAAACCTTACAGGCGGTGTGGCCGGCGCCAAGCGGCTCGCGCCTTTTTCCTCCGCCCGGCTTGCGCCTCGTCCTGACGGCCCTCTCACGCACTTCGCCTCGCCACGTGGTGAGACATGCAGGTCAGACGCCATAGATCTCTCGCATGACCTCGCGCAACCGCTCGGCGTCGAGGGGGGGCCGCTTGGCGTCCCTGGTTTTGTCGCCGGTTTTGGCGGCGGCCTCCTCGGCGGCCCGACGCTTGATCTCGCGATCACAGCGGAGGGCGATCTCGCCCGACCGCTCCAGGCGCTCCACCATGAGGCTGATCTTGGCGGCGGTCTCGGCGGCGCCGGGCAGCGACTCCAAGTCGCGCTCGAAATCCTGGAGCCGGGAGGCGAGGTCGAACGCCACCATCCGCAGCATCTCGACGGCGATGTGGTCGACCGGCCCGTCGGGCTCCGAGCCGTACCTGGCGACCCAGGCGTCGGCGACCAGCCGCGACTGGCGCGTCCGCTCGGCGGCCTTCCGCATCCGCCGGTCGTAGCGGTTGACGGCCGACTCGCTGACGGGCCCGGCCCGTTTTGCCCGCGGCCGCCGCGCCGCCAGCTCGTCGAGCATGGCGTTGGTGCGATCCGCCGCCTCGGCCTGCGAGACGGCGGGGTCGCGCAACCAGCCGTGGAGCGCCTCGCGGACTTCGCTCGGCAGCCGATCGATGCTGCTGATCCGTGACATGATTTTTCTCCCTTCTTCTCCCTTCTTCTCCGCGCCCTTCCTGCTCGGGCTTTGAAAGGCCGGGTTTCGGGAAAAGCTTAAAAGCCGTTTTTAGTTTTTAGTTTTTTGTTTTTCGTGAAAACCTCGGAACTCGCGCTGGCTTGCGCCGCGCGCCTAGTCAAAGGCCGTGTCTTGTGTTTCGTGTCTCGTGTTTCTTGACCCTAAAACCTTGAAAACCGTTGGGCGCGGCTTGGGGTTGCTCTACCCGGAAACGCCGGCTGGTTGGGGAACCTTGCCTTCGTTCGCGCCACGGATCAGGCATCCCGAGATACGCGTCACGGCTCTTCTCTGCTCATGCTATGCCGGCTGGGACGGAAAAAAAAGACTGAAGCCCTTCAGTACCAACAGGTACCGAAGAAGCCATGATTCGTGTCTCGTGTTTCGTGTTTCGTGTTTCGTGAAAACCTTGGAATTCGCGCTGGCTTGCGCCGCGCGCCTGTCGAAACCGCGTCTCTTGTTTCGTGTCTCGTGCCCCAAAGCCCCGGGAGGCGGTGTGTCCCTGGGTCTCCGGCGGCTTGGGTAAACCCTTTGTTTTGTGTGCCATGACCCCAAAAACCTTTACGGCCGGCTGGCCGGGCTTGGGGTTGCTCTACCCGGAAACGCCGGCGGGTTGGAGAACCTTGCTTCCACTTGCTCCACGGATCAGGGGTCACTTGTGACGGCTCTTTTCCTTCCCGCTAAGCAGACCGGGCCGGAAAAAAAAAGACTGAAGCCCTTCAGTACCAACAGGTACCGAAGAAGCCGTGATTCGTGTCTCGTGTTTCGAAAAAAAGCCGTGATTCGTGTCTCGTGAAAAACATAAAAGCCGTGTTTCGTGTCTCGTGTTTCGTGTTTCGTGAAAACCTCGGAACTCGGGCTGGCTTGCGCCGCGCGCCTGATCAAAGACCGTGTCTCGTGTTTCGTGACCCTAAAATCTTGAAAACCGATTGGCCGCGCTTGCGGTCGCTCTACCCGGAAACGCCGACTGGTTGGGGAACCTTGCCTTCGTTTACGCCACGGATCAGGCATCCCGAGATACGCGTCACGGCTCTTCTCTGCTCATGCTATGTCGGCTGCGCCGGGAAAAAAAAGACTGAAGCCCTTCAGTACCAACAGGTATCGAAAAAGCCGTGATTCGTGTCTCGTGTCTCGTGTCTCGTGAAAAGCCCGGAACTTGCGCTGGCTTGCGCCGCGCGCCTGGTCGAAACCGCGTCTCTTGTTTCGTGTCTCGTGACCTCAAAACCTTTAAAACCCGTTGAGCGCGGCTTGGGGTTGCTCTACCCGGAAACGCCGGTGGGGCGGTGAAGCTTGCTTTCGTTTGCTTGCCGATGGGCATCGAAAATGTCAGGGGCTGCTTGCCGGGATGCGGAGGGAGTGGAGCGACTGGAGCGGGGCAACGGGCCGGGTGGCCGCAGATTTCACATGCAGCCCCAGTCCTTGGCAGCACGTGGTCAAAGTCATGCAGGCGGCGTTACGCGCCCCTAGCCTGCATTTCTCACCACCCAACGGTCGAAGCACACGATAAAAGGCCGTGATTCGTGTCTCGTGTCTCGTGATTCGTGAAAACCATGGGAGGGGGCCTGGTTCGCTCCAGAAGAAATGTCTGAGGGCCAGTGAACCGGAAAGGCCGCGTTTCGTGACCCGAGAGGTGAAGGAGGCGATTTGTCAAGTACGCCTGCGCGCGCCAAGCGGCTCGCGCCTTTTTCCTCCGCCCGGCTTGCGCCTAGCCCTGACAGCCCTCTCACCCACTTCGCCTCGCCGCGTGGTGAAAAATGCAGGCTAGAGGATGCTCCCCGAGGCATGACCTTATTGCTGCCGGCAACAGGCCTCGATGCGTTCGATACAAGCCATGGCGCGATCTCCATCGGCCGGCTCGGCGATCACCCGCGGGGGGCGTGTCGGTTGTCGGTCGCGACGTAGTATGGTTTCCCATATGAAGACAACCCTCAACATCGATGATTCGGTCATGCAGCGGTTGCGGGAGGAGGCGGCGCGGCGGGGAACGACGATGTCAGCGCTGGTCGAAGCGGGACTTCGCCGCGTGCTCGCCCCAGCGGCCGCCACCGGGGAACCGCCGCCCCCCCTGCCGCCATTGCCGACCTGGGACAGCGGCGGGCATCTTGTGGACATCGACGACCGTGACGCGCTGTACCGCGCGATGGAAGGGGAGTAGTTGCTGGTCTTCGACACCAACGTGCTCCTTCACGCTGCGGACGAGCGCTCGGAGATCGGCTTGCCGCAAACGCCTGGAGGACGCACGGGGTGATTCCGCGCCTGCCTTCCTCACCTGGAGTGTCTGCTACGAGTTTCTGCGGGTCAGCACGCCCGCCCGCGTGTTCCGATCACCGTGGACGCCTTCATCTGCCTGGAGCTTCATTGAACGCCTGATCGCCGCTCCCGGATTCGAAGTGCTGGCGGCGACGCCGCGTCAGGCACTTCCATCGTTTCCCGTTCCTAAGCGTCCTGGACCCGCTCGGAGACTGGTGATGTCCACGAGAGACATGGGGCACCGGCCAGCAAGGCGGTTGCGGGAAGCGCTAGCCCGGATATTTCACCAGGGGGTAGGAACAGGGCTGCCAGATGTGGCATAAAACATTTATGTCCAAAACGTTAGCGCCACACAAGACAAGCAGCCCTGCGATTACAGAGTGTAACCAATCGAGCTTCTCGTTTGGCAAGCATTTTCGGCGCCAGGTGAGCGCCCGCTTCGACGGCGGGGTGATCAGTTCCGATGGCGGCGCGCTGCTGTTGCGCGAGGTGGACCAGCGCATCAACCTGCTGCCGCGCTTGGCGGCCTGCTTCGAGGATGGCCGCGATTCGCGGCGCATCGAACACCGGGTGGGGGAGTTGGTCTCGCAGCGGGTCTACGGGCTGGCGCTGGGATACGAAGACCTCAACGATCACGACGAGTTGCGCCGGGATCCGCTGGTGGCGCTGCTGGTGGGCAAGAGCGACGTGGGCGGGCAGCAGCGCCGCCGCGAGCGTGACCGCGGTCAGCCGTTGGCGGGCAAGAGCACGTTGCAGCGACTGGAACGAACGAGCGACGGGCTGGACCGCTATAAGAAGATCCGCTGCGACAGCGCAGCGATCGATCGCCTGTTGGTGGACGTGTTTGTGGAAGCGCAGCAGCAGGAGCCGGCTGAGATCATTCTCGATATCGACGCCACCGATACGCCCTTCGACGGGCAACAGGAGGGGCGTTTCTTTCACGGTTACTACCGACACTACTGTTACTTGCCGCTGTACATCTTCAGCGGCGAGCACGTACTGTGCGCGCGGCAGCGAGTGGCGAATCAGGACGCGGCGGAGGGCAGCGTGGCGGAACTGAAGAGGATCGTGGCGCAGATCCGGGGAGAGTGGCCGCAGGTGAGGATCATCGTGCGCGGCGACTCGGGGTTTTGTCGGGACGAGTTGATGGACTGGTGCGAGCAGAACGGGGTGGAGTACGTGTTGGGGCTGGCGCGCAACGAGCGGCTGCGGTCGCTGATCGACGAGGCCCTCGACGAGGCGGCAAGGCAGCAGCAGCAGACGGGCCGGCCGGCGCGGGTCTTTACGGAGTTTGAGTACCAGACGCTTGAGAGTTGGAGCCGGGCGCGGCGGGTGGTGGGGAAGGCGGAGCAACTGGTCGGCAAGGAGAATCCGCGCTACGTGGTGACGTCACTGGATGCCGAGCGTTGGCCGCCGCAAGCGCTGTATGAACAACTCTACTGTGAGCGCGGCGAGGCCGAGAACCGCATCAAGGAGCAGTTGAGTCTGTTCGCCGATCGCATGAGCAGCGAGACGCTGCGGGCCAATCAGTTGCGGCTGCATCTGTCGTCGCTGGCGTAGGTGTTGCTGGTGGGGCTGCGGCGGCTGGGGCTGGAGGGCACGCAGTGGGCGCGGGCCCAGACGGAGACGATCCGGCGGGGGTTGTTGAAGATCGGGGCGCTGGTGAAGGTGAGCGTGCGGCGGGTGCAGCTGTCGCTGGCCAGCGGCTATCCCTATGAGGAGGCGTTCGCGGCGGTGTATCGGGCACTGCGTCCGCCGGGATGCGCAACGGTTTGAGAACACCGAGTGAGCCCAAAAACAGCGTTCCTGGGGCGCTCTGCCGGGGCCGTAGGGCTAAGTGGGTCTGCTGTCGGCAACAACCCCAAAAACAGACGTTGGCGGGCCGCCAGGGGCGGCAGAAAACGCCCCGTACCGGCCCTCGTCCCTCCTCACCGTGAGGATTCCGAGCTTCAGACCCTATTGCGGCCCCTCTCAACCCTTCGCAATGCCGCTGGTGAGAAATGCGGCTGACTTGAAACACCATCTTCGCACCACCGACGGACGGTGAGTGGGCCGGGAGTTTGGGGTCAGGAGGACAGCTGGGCTTGGGGGACCAGTTCGTAGCCCAGCGCGTCAGCCGCCCTCTGCATGCCCGCGATGCGCAGCTGTCGGAATCGCAGTTCATAAGCCTGCTCGCCGATATCCACGTAGTCCTGCCCCCAGCGCAGCATGCGATACACCAGACGGGCCAGCTTGCGGGCCGTCGCGAAGACGGCCACCCGGTAGCCCTTCCGCCGGGCGATCCGCCGGAAGTGAGCTCCCAGGGCGCTGTGCGAGCGCTGCAGGGCGACCGCCGCCATCCGCAGGGCGGCTGCGACGCGGTTGGAACCCATGCCGCCGCTCTTGTTGCGGGGCAGCGGCTTGCCCCCCGAAACCGCGGTCCGCGGTGCCAGTCTCAGCCAGCTCACGAAGTGCTTCTCGCCAGGGAAGGCCGACAGGTCCAGGCCCACCTCGGTCAGGATCGTCCGCGCCGTCCCGACGCTGATCCCGTCGATGCGCGTCAGATCCACCTCGGCGAAGCGGAACAGATCGTCGCGCCATGCCCGCTCCCCGCGGGCGCCGATCGCCTTCTCCTTGGCCGCATTGGGGTGCTTGGGAGGTGGCATCTGCTTCCGCTCCTGCGGCGTGAGCGCACGGATCTCGTCCTCCAGACGCTGCTCGTAGACCGCGATCTGCTTCTGCAGCGTGTCGTACAACTCCAGCGCCTGCCCCAGATTGAACAGGTGCTCCTCGCGCCAGTTCCCCGTCAGGTAGCGGGCGAACTCCTCCTCGGACTTGCGGCAGCGCTTCCCGCGCAGAGCCGCCAGCTGGCGGGCGTCCCGCTCGCCGGCCACGATCGCGCGCACGATCGCCATGCCGGTCTGACCCGTCAGGTCGCTCACCGCCCGCTGCACTTGGACGTTCATCTGGTCCAGCGCCTGCTGGATCCATTGCACGCAACGCGTCCGCTCCCGGGCTAGGTTGCCCATCTGCCGGTGCAGCGCCCGCAGCCGCGTAATCGCATCGCCCGGACGGAACGAGCCGCGCAGCAGTCCCGCGCCATGCAGCCGTTGCAGCCACTGGCAGTCGCTCAGGTCCGTCTTGCGGCCCGGCACGTGCTTCAATTGCCGCGCGTTCACCAGCAACACCTCGATGCCCCGCGACGCAAGCAGTTCGTACAGCGGAATCCAATACACGTGCGTGCTCTCCATCGCCACCGATTCGACGCCTTCGGCTTCCAGCCACACAGCAATGCGCTCCAGCTCCGGCGTGGTCGTGCCGAACGCCTGCGTGCTGGGTCCGCTACGGGCCGGTGAGGGCACGCACACCCAGTGCGCGCGGCTGCCGAGATCAATCCCGGCGACAGGCGGGCCGCTGGCGGCCCGTTGGGTCTCCTTCATGACAATCCTCCTTGCGGCAAGCAGCGCGGCCCGAGTTGGCTGTCGTGATGGATTCTGACTTGCGGGAGAGCTTCGAGCGAAGCCTCACCAATGAACGATGGCCCGCTCGGACCCAAACTAGCCTTGGAGCATGCGCACCAATGACATAACGGGGCGTGGCTGCCGCGCCTTGCACCTCTTGGTTATGCCACACCCCTTGACTGTTGCCCAGTTTCAGCCTCGAATGGTCCGCGACGGAACGACGCGGGGGCCCCGCTAGCCTGTATTTCTCACCACCCGACGGTCGAAGCACACGAGAAAAGGGCAGTGGATCGTGGATCGTTTTTAGTTGTTAGTGGAAAACCTTACAGGCGGTGTGGCCAGCACCAAGCGGCTAGCGCCTCGTCCTGACGGCCCTCTCACGCACTTCGCCTCGCTCCGTGGTGAGACATGCAGGCTAGAGACGGTACGAGCGGAAGAACAAATCCCTGACTCTATCGTTCTCCGAGAAGAGTAAAAGAACCGATGCGACTCAGGAGATCGCCTCTACTGCGCGATAAACTGCTGATCTCACGTCCGGGCGACAGGCTGGTGATGACCGACTTGCCGATCAGGTAGCGGCCGGCCTGCGACTGATCCGCGGACTCCGTCCTCAGTCCCCAAATCGTGTGAAACGCCACGGGAGAACCTTCAAAGGTTCCCAAATAAAGCATGTTGTGGCCGCTCAGGTTGAGTATTGTGCGGAAGGGTACAGCCGTGGTCACAATGCGCTCTCGCTTTTCGGCAACCGAGAGTTCCTCGATCGTCACATTTCTCCCCGCGCCAGCCTGTTTCCTCGAATTGCGAGGAAGCGGCACAGCCAACGGGAGGAAGACATCCAGGATCGTGGACGAACAGTCGCGATGACCGCCCAATCCACCCCATCCATAGGGCTGCCCGAGTATTTCATTGATCAACCGGGCGAGTTGATCCTCAGAGAACGGAAGAGGAAATGGAGCGGCATCCCGGTCCAGCAGACTCACGCGTGTCAGCAACGCATGACGGCTTGAATCCGCCTCCGGAGCCAGCAGACTTATCCCGGATTCGGCTTGTGCCGCCATGGGCAAGATCATGCCGATCCGGCCCAGGAACAGGAAGCCTCCCTGGTTGCTCGAGATGGGTATCCGATCTCGCCGTATTGCAGCCAAGTTCGCAGAACGGTACTTCGCGACGAACTCTTCGTCCACAAACGCGATGTCGCGCAAATCGATCCAACCGCAGGTATAGGGCGATTCGGCAGCGAAAAATCGCCCGTCCCGGGAGATGTGCGAGAGGAACAGAGGCGTTCCCGCCCACACCGCCGAATTCTGGTTGTAATCGAACGGATATCCTTCTCCGGCCTTGCGGAAGTCGTAGAAGAACGGGTCGGTTGAAGGCAGCGCGCGCATCGACGTGTTTCGGACCGTGATCCCGTAGGCAGCTCGACTGGGATATTGACCGAGTTGGGCGTTCGCCGTGACTTCTTCGACATAGGAGGCGGAAACTTCCAACAGGTTGGGACCAAAGATCGACTGTTCCGGAAACGATTCCGCAGCCCAACCGAACTCCTCGGCAGTACAGACCTGCGGCTCGGTCCTCTCCCATGGACCGTACCAGTAATCTTCAAACTCCCGAAGCCGACGCTCATCGACCTGGAGAATCGGAGAGCCTCCGATTTCCGCAAATGCCATGGCATCCTGCGGAATTTTTTCCAGGTCATCAAGAGGTCCGGTCGATACCAGCGGTATTTCATCAGGCGAGCAGCCGATGATCGACAAGAGGGCAATTGCAACCAAAAACTTACCCGGACCCATGAGCCGTTCCTACATCGTACATTGCAGAAAAGGCCGTGGTTAGTGGTTAGTGGTTAGTGGTTAGTGGTTAGTGGTTAGTGAAAACCTCGGAACCAGTTTTTCGTTTTCAGTTTTTCGTTTTTCGTGAAAACCTCGGAACTTGCGCTGGCTTGCGCCGCGCGCCTGTCAAAGGCCGTGTTGCCGGCGCTAGCGGCACGCGGGCTCGTCCTGACGGTCCTCTCACGCACTTCGCCTCGCCACGAGGCTAGAAAGACAGGCTAGCGGCGCAACCGCCCGACCGAGGCCGGCTGTCCATGCCATCTGAAGTGGTGGTCCGACAGCAATTCAGCAAGGACCAGTGTGGCAAAATGGAACGAGAGAATGCGCATCCGCGCGTTTCGCTGTGGACCTGCCGCCAAAAGAAAGAGAACTCAAGACTTGCGGGGACTGACCTGCATTTCCCGCCACATGGTGAGACATGCAGGCTCGAAACGCCGCCCGTAAGGTGACCTGTTCGCCGGGAGATACCCGGTACCGTTCGATGCTCCAGACTCGGGATTGCCGCAGGCTTGCCGCCAGAAAGGTTTCCTGCCCTACGGGATCGGCCAGAGAACGGGAATCGGGCCACTACTCCTCCAGCGAAAATATCACTGCCACGCTCCGTCCACGAAGGGAGCGAACGAAATGAAAGTCGAATCTCGATACGACACCCGGCGGATCGAGAACCGAGAGGCAAAGGACGAACATCCGGTGAATCCAGACGGCAACGCACACGTAGAATTCGAGGGCGTCAGCAAGAGCTACGACGGACAGACGGATGTGGTGCGGAATCTGAACCTGAGGGTGCAGAAGGGGGAATTCCTAACCCTGCTAGGGCCGTCAGGCTCAGGCAAGACCACCTGTCTCATGATGCTCGCCGGCTTCGAAATGCCCACGGCCGGCGCCATCCGCATTGACGGACGCTCCGTTCACAATCTGCCGCCTCACCAGCGCGGCATCGGCATGGTGTTCCAGAACTACGCGCTGTTTCCGCACATGACCGTGGGCGGGAACCTGTCTTTTCCCCTGGAGGTGCGCGGGCTGAATCCGGAGCAGCGCCGCGAGCGGATCAGAAAGGCCCTGGAACTGGTTCGCCTGGACGGACTGCAGGAGCGGCGGCCCGCCGAACTTTCCGGCGGCCAGCAACAGCGAGTGGCCATAGCGCGCGCACTCGTATTCGAGCCGAGTCTCGTTCTGATGGATGAACCCCTGGGCGCCCTGGACCGCCGCCTGCGGGAGGAACTGCAATACGAGATCCGACGCATCCAGCGCAGCCTAAAAGTGACCATCGTGTATGTCACCCATGACCAGCAAGAAGCGATGGTGATGTCGGACCGCGTAGCCGTCTTTCAACAAGGGCGCATCGAGCAAGTGGCTTCACCCGAAGCAATCTACGAAGAACCGGAACGCCGATTCGTCGCCCGCTTCATCGGCGAAAACAACCTGCTGCCCGGCAAGGTCACGGCCGTTGAAGGCGACCTCTGCGACGTGGAGGTCGAAGGAGTGATCGTCAAGGCGTTCCGCGTGGCCCCGTGCCGTCCCGGCGACAGGGTGACCCTCGCCATTCGTCCGGAGCGAGTGTGCGTCTCTCCGGACCCGCAGGTCTACAGCAACGAGCTGGAAGCCAAGATCGAGGACCTCGTTTTCCTGGGCGACCATCTGCGGCTGCGCATGAACGTGCACGGCAGATCGGACTTCATCGTCAAGATTCCCAACATCGTGGGTCACGGCGCGGTGCTGGAGGGAGACCGGGTACGCATTGGTTGGACACCGACGGATTGCCGGGCACTGGAACCTGCCGGGGAGAAGGGAGTCACCTCTTGATGGATGGTCCCAAGGCCGGGCGGATGCGCCGCGAGAGCGCCGCTCGATCCCGCGCAACGCCGCCCGGCGCCGGCCTCCGAATACCACCGGTCATCCTCTCGATCCTCCTGCTGATCGGGAGCCAAGCGCTGACAAGCGCCGAATCGCTGACCGTCGTTTCCTGGGGCGGATCCTACGCCCGGGCCTGCACGAAGGCCTATCACGAGCCCTTCACCGCCGACAGCGGGATCAAAATTCGCTTGGAGGACTACAACGGCGGGCTGGCTCAGATCCGCGCCCAGGTCGAGACCGGCAACATCCACTGGGACATCGTGGATCTGGAAATAGCGGACGCCGTGCTGGCCTGTGACGAAGGACTGCTGGAATTCATCGAAGGCGTCGATCTCCCAGCGGGTCCGGACGGCATTCCCGCCGCTCGGGACTTCCCTCCCGACACGCTCACCGAGTGCAGCGTGGGAACCAACTTCTACTCCACGATCTTTGCCTACAACCGGGAGAACTTCTCCGGCGGCGAGCCGGCCACGATCGAAGACTTCTTCGACATGAAGAAATTCCCGGGGCGACGCGGGATGCGGCGCACTCCCCAGGTCAACCTCGAGTTTGCGCTGATGGCAGACGGGGTGCCTCTGGACCAGGTGTACGCCACGCTCAGCACGGAGGAGGGCGTAGACCGGGCATTTCGCAAGCTGGATACGATCAAGGAACACATCGTGTGGTGGACCGCGGGAGCACAGCCGCCACAGATGCTGGCAGACGGCGAGGTGGTAATGAGCACGGCCTACAACGGCCGTATCTTCAACGCGCAAGTACTGGAGAACCAGCCCTTCACGGTGGTTTGGGACGGTCAGGTCCTGGACAAGGGGCAACTGGCCATCGTCTACGGGACGCCGAGGCTGAAAGCCGCACGAAGATTCCTTGCCTTTGCGGCAAGATCCGAGTCCATGGCCCGACTGGGCCGCTATATCTCCTACAGTCCCGTCCGGCGGTCCGGATCAGCATTGATCACGACTCACATCGAGACCGGCGTAGACATGAAGCCACACATGCCGACCAGTCCGGAGAACATGACCCGCGCCCTGCACAACGACTGGGAATGGTGGAGCAATCACGTGGACGAAATGAACGAGCGGTTCAGCGCATGGATGGCACTCTGAGGAAAGTTCGGCTGCGGGCGGCAGTGCCGGTAGCGCCGCTGGCGGCCTTCATCCTGGTGACCTTCATCGCTCCACTGGCGACCATGCTGGTGCGCAGCGTCTACGACCCTCTGGTTGCCGAAGCGATGCCTGAAACCCTCCTGCTGTTGAGTGAATGGGACGGCAAGGGCATTCCAAGAGAGGCGGTGTTCGAGGCGGCTGTGGGTGAGTTGCTGGAGGCTCGCCAAGCACGAAATCTAGGACGGATCGTAACCCGCATCAACCGCGTTCAGCCGGGGATGCGCAGCGTGATCATGAAGAGCGTGCGCAGGCTGCGCAGGATATCGGGCAGCGACTCCTGGCGCGACACTCTGATCGACATGGATCCCGCCTGGGGCAAAGCGCAAACCTGGCGCGCGATTCGCCGCACGGGGGAGCGTTTCACGATGAGGCACTACCTGCACGCGGTGGATCTGGACCGCGGCCCTGGCGGCGGCATCGTGCGGCAAGAACCCGAGCGGCGCATCTACATACCCCTGCTCGGGCGCACGCTGGCGGTGAGCCTGAGCATCACAGCGCTGTGCCTGCTACTCGGCTATCCGGTGGCCTACCTTATCGCGAATGCCCCTGCCCGATGGGCCAACCTGCTGTTGCTGCTGGTGCTGGTTCCCTTCTGGACCTCGCTACTGGTGCGGACAACTTCATGGATCGTGCTGCTGCAAACACGAGGGGTGATCAACGATGCGCTGGTGGCGCTCGGACTGATTGCCGAAGAGAACCGGATCGCCATGATCTACAACATGACCGGCACGGTGGTGGCCATGACGCACGTACTACTCCCCTTCATGGTGCTGCCGCTCTATTCGGTCATGCGCACCATTCCGCCGCTCTACATGAATGCGGCGGCCACGCTGGGGGCGAGCTTTCCGAGGGCATTCCGGCGTGTTTACCTGCCCCAGACGCAGCCCGGCGTGTTTGCCGGATCACTGCTCGTATTCATCCTGGCCATCGGGTACTACATCACTCCCGAACTGGTGGGCGGACGCAGCGGGCAACTCATCTCCAACATGATCGCGTACCACATGCAGCAATCGCTCAACTGGGGACTGGCCGCGGCGATCAGCGGCATCCTGCTGCTGTGCGTGTTCGCGATCTACCTGATCTACGACCGCGCCGTCGGAATCGAGCGCATGAGATTGGGCTGACATGGCGACCATCAGAGGGCGATGGGAGAACGCCGGCCGACTTTCGTACCTGATTTTCTGCACGGCCGTGCTGCTGTTCCTGGTCGCGCCGATTCTAGTCATCGTCCCGCTCAGCTTCAATGCGGAACCGTATTTCACCTTCACCGAGGGGATGCTGTCACTGGACCCCGAAGCCTATTCGCTCCGCTGGTACCGGAGCGTTTTCGGAGATGAACAGTGGTTGTTGGCGATGGTCAACAGCTTGACCATCGGGATCTCGGCGACCGTGCTGGCGACCACTCTGGGCACGCTGGCGGCGCTGGGGCTGGCCAACCCCGCCATGCCCCGCCGCTCCCTGGCCATGGGCTTGCTGATCTCGCCCATGATCACTCCGGTCATCATCTCGGCAACCGGCATGTTCTTCTTCTATGCCAATCTGGGGCTGACTCAAACGCACCTGGGACTGATTCTGGCCCACACCGCGCTGGGCACGCCGTTCGTAGTGATCACGGTTACCGCCACCCTGGCCGGTTTCGACCCGAACCTGAAGCGGGCGGCAGCCACTCTGGGAGCCGGACCGCTGCGCACCTTCATACGCGTACAACTGCCGCAAATCGCCCCTGGCGTCATATCCGGCGCACTGTTCGCCTTCGCCACCTCGTTTGACGAAGTGGTCACGGTACTGTTCATGGGCGGCCTGGACCAGCGCACCATTCCCCGCCAGATGTGGGCCGGGATCCGGGAACAGATCAGCCCGGCCATCCTGGCCGTCGCCACCTTTCTCATTACCTTCTCATTGCTTTTCATGATCATCGTGGAATGGCTGCGCCGCCGTGGAAACGCGCCGGCGAAGGCCCGACTTGCGTGAAAGGCCGTGACTCGTGACTCGTGTTTCGTGACCCCAAAACCCCGGCAGGCGGTACGGCCGTGGCTCCAGGGCGGCTTGGACCGAACGCCTTGATTCGAAAAAACCCCGTGTCTCGTGATTCGTGTTTCGTGACCCCAAAACCCTGGCAGGCGGTACGGCCGTGGCTCCAGGGCGGCTTGGACCGAAAGCCTTGATTCGTGAAAAACCTTACGGGCCTTGTTGCTTGCGTCAAGCAGCGCGCCAAGCGGCGCGCGCCTCGTCCTGACGGCCCTCTCACGCACTTCGCCTCGCCACGTGGTGAGAAATGCAGTCTAGAATGGGGGCTTGTCGAGAGTTCACGCCATAGCGGAGATCGTGCGGAAAGGAAAATCCTCGACCGCGGAAACCGTGGCTGCTCTGCGGGCTCTCCATCAGCGCGAATCCGGGCAGATCTTCGAGGACCCCTACGCCCAGTTCCTGTGCGGACCGTTCTGGCACCTGGTCTTGCGGGTGCGCCCGTTGGAATGGATCGTCAAAGCAATGACCAAGCCCATGGCGCCAACCGGCATGTGCGTCGTGATGCGGGCGCGGTATGCCGAGCAGGCCCTGGAGAAAGCCGTCGAGGACGGCATCACACAATACGTCATCATCGGGTCCGGCATGGATTCGTTCGCTTTCCGCAGGCCCGACCTGATGGAGCGGGTCGACGTCTTCGAGATCGACCATCCCGAGACGCAACACAAGAAGCTGGAGCGCATTCGCGGATTGGGACTGACCATCCCTTCCCGGCTGCATTTCGTACCCGCCGACCTCACGAAAATCCCGGCCATGGACGCACTGGCCGGTTCGGGCTTCGAAACGGGACGGCCGACATTCCTGACCCTGCTGGGGGTTGTCTACTATCTCACAGCCGATTCTCTGGCCGAGACGGCTCGCTCCCTATCACGGCAGTTGCCCGCCGGAACGCTGCTGGTGTTCGACTACCTGCTTGATGTAGAGTCCGCTCGACCCGAACATCTCACCATGCGGGAGAATCTGAGATCCTTCGTAGCGAGAATGGGAGAGCCCATGGTCAGCGATTACTCGCTTGCAGAGATGAATGCATTGATGGCTGATCAGGGCTTCGAAGCCGTTGAAAACTTCGCCCTCCCCGATCTGGAGCAGAGCTACAAGGAGGAACTGGGCGACCTGCCGCTGGAAATTCCCAGCATCTTCGCGTTCGGCGCGTTCCAGGTATCCGCTCGGGACGCCTGAAGCGATCCGGAAGGCCGGGCTTTACTGCCCCAGGTCGTGACACAGGAAACACTCGTTGGAAACCTGCCGCCGCGCGTGGCAGTTCATGCACACGATCATGCTCGTGGACACTTCCCTGGCAAGGACGTCCCGCTCTTGAACCGGGCCGTGGCAGGTTGAGCATCGTTCGCCGGCCTTGGCGTGATTGACGTGGCTGAAGAAGACGAAGTCCGGCACCTGGTAGACCCGCACCCACTGCAGTTCTCCACCGCGTTCAGCGAGAGACGACAGTTCCCGGATGGCGGCACGGTCTTTCGCGACGGTTGCGTGACAGAGCATGCATTGACCCGCCGCCGGCAGCCCGGCCCGCTCTCTGCTGGTTGCGCCGGAGTGGCAATCGAGGCACTTGACACCGGCGCGGCTGTGGGTCTTGTGGCTGAAGGGAATGGGCTGAGGAGCGACCTTGACCGGAAGTTTCTCGATCCGGCCCTGGTAGGCGGTCTGCGCGACCGCCGTCAGGGGCCAGCAGCAGACAGCCGCCGCGAGAAACGCGAGGCAGGTTGCAGGAATTCGTAACAAGCCGATCTTTCCGTTTCGCGGCCGCCGGCCTGCATTTCCCGGCGCCGGACTAGCCTGCATGTCTCACCACATGCGGTCGAAGCACACGCAAAAAAGGCCGTGATTCGTGTTTCGTGTCTCGTGATTCGTGAAAACCATTGGCGGGGGCCTGGTTCGCTCTAGAAAGAAATGTCTGACGGCCTGTGAACCGTAAAGGCCGTAAAAGCCGTGTTTCGCGATTCGTGAAAAACCTCACAGGCCGTATTGCTTACGCGAGCGGCGCACGCCTCGTCCTGACGGCCCTCTCACGCACTTCGCCTCGCCACGTGGTGAGACATCCAGACTAGTCAGTTTATCGCGACCTCCGCCGGAGCCCCGCAAGCCCCCGCTCCCGGCATAGCAGCCCGTGGTAAAAGTCACGCGGGCGGCGTTACGCGCCCCGGGACCGATGGCGTAACGCCTGGCCGTTCCAGGAAGGCGGCGCCTCGCTCTGCGCGTAGCCGAGCGGAAGTGGCGCGTAACCCTTCGGGCGACGGACATTTGCGCTCATCGGCTTTGTCGTTCGTCGGAGGAGATCACCCGGATCGCCATCCTCCTCACTCCGCGCCGAACGACCGCAGGAGCCCGCCGCGCCCTCCACAGGACTTTTACCACGGGCTGCCAGGGATCACGGATGCGACGAAATCGATTCGTTACAATCGGGCTTACCGCGGTTGCGGGAACCGTCCGTACGTGAACATCCTTTACCGCTACGTTTTCCGAGAGATCTTCGTCAGCACGCTGATCGGGACGCTGCTGTTCACTTTCGTCCTCTTTCTTCAGACCATCGGCAGCGTGATGGAGCTGCTGATCGGCCCGAACGTCTCAGGACCCCAGACACTCAATCTGTTTCTGTTGATGGTTCCACGGACGCTCGTTTTCACGATTCCGATGGGCGTACTTGTCGGCGTCCTGGTGGGTCTGGGCCGGATGGCGACGGATGGCGAGATCACAGCCATGCGGGCAGCGGGCATCCCGGGACGGAGTCTGATCCTTCCGATTGCGGTGTGGGCCCTGCTGGGGGCTTCCGCGAGCTCGCTCACGACCCACTATCTGAACCCCTGGGCGCAACGCGAGTTGCAGAGCATGCGCGAGAGGCTGAAAATCTCGCAGGCGACGGCACAGATTCAGCCAAGGATCTTCGTCGAGAATTTTCCGGACTTCGTGTTGTACGTGCGTGAAGTGTTACCGGCCGATGCCGCCCGCCTGAAGCATGTATTCGTCGCCGACATGCGCACGCCGGAATTGCGAGGATCGTTCAGCGGCTTGAATGCCACGGTCAGCGGCCCGAGGATCACGCTGGCCGAGCAGGCGTTTGCGATTCCGATTCCGGAGCAAAACCGGGTGCAACTGAACCTGCCGTCGGCGAGCCGGTACGAGCAGTCTTCCGACCCGGACCAATATCATTTCTCCGAGTACGAAGATATCGATCAAGTACTCGAGTTCGAGACGACAACGCCCGCAGCCGGCAGCAGCCCTTTCGAGCAGATGAGCACACCGGAGCTGGCGGCCGCCGCTCGGGAAAGCGATCAGCCGATTCTGGCCGGCGTAGAACTCCACCAACGATTCGCATTTCCGATGACTTGTCTTATCTTCCCGATGGTGGGTATTCCGCTGGCGATCAGCTCACAGCGTTCAAGCCGCTCGGTGGGCGTGGTGTTGGGAATCGTGCTGGTTTTCATCTACTGGATGATCTGGCTGAGCGGCGTGGCGATGGCGAACGCGGAGATTCTGCCAGTGGGACTCGCTCTCTGGACGGGCAACCTCATCTTCGGCGCCGCGGGCCTGCTGATGCTGGCGCGCCTGGACTCACCCAAGAGCCTAGACTTCGCCGCAGCCGTGCTGCGGCCGTTTCGACGATGGACCCTGTGGCTTCAGTCGCGGCGACCGCAGCCGGGCGAGGCAACCGGCAGAGATCAGGGTATCGAGCAAAACGGCGAGGAGGCCGAGAACTCTTCGCAGCCGTTTTTTCCGATCACGGACCGCTACCTGCTTTCGACGTTCCTGTACTACTTCGCCGTCATGGTGGCCAGCTTCGTATTGATATGGTTCGTCTTCAGTTTCTTCGAGCTGTTGCGCGACATGCTCGAACGCGACAAGCTCGGCCTGTTCATCCCGTACATCTATTACCTGACGCCGTTCCTGATCTACGAAACCGTGCCGCTCGGTGTTCTGGTCGCCACGTTGATTACCTTCTTCATCCTCGCGAAGCATCATGAACTGACGGCGTTCAAAGCCTGCGGCATCAGCCTGTATCGGCTGGCGACACCGATCTTTGCCGTTTCGTTGCTGCTGAGCGGACTCCTGTTCGCCATGGACCAACGCTATCTGCCGGAGACGAACCGGCGTCAGGACGGGATTCGCAACGAGATCAAAGGCCGGCCGGTGCAGACCTATCTGAACCCGAACCGGCAATGGACGTTCGGGCAGTCGGAGAGGATCTTCTTTCATCGTTTTTTCGACTCCGAGAACAACGTGCTCGCCGGCGTGAACGTCTACGATCTCGACCCGGACACGTTCAAGTTGCGCCGCCACATCGCATCGCAGCGGGCCCACTGGGACGAGACGCAGAGTGCATGGGTATTCGAGGAAGGCTGGGTTCGCGAGATCGACGGGGATCAGGTAGAGAGCTACGAAAAGTTCGAAAGCCGTCCTTTCGCCGACATCGAAGAGGGGCCTAGCCACTTCTTCAAGGAAGAGAAGCAGTACCGGCAGATGAACTGGCGA
Organism: Bryobacterales bacterium; assembly: GCA_965204095.1. Taxonomy (GTDB): domain Bacteria; phylum Acidobacteriota; class Terriglobia; order Bryobacterales; family UBA6623; genus JAPPLB01. The sequence continues at coordinate 2,376,285 of OZ241991.1, forward strand.
GAGTTGAGCGCGTACATCGGCGAGCTTACGCAAGCGGGCTTCGATACGGTCAAGTTTCAGGTGCAGCTTCACAAGAAGCTGGCCTTTCCGCTGTTCGCATTCATCATGGGGGTGCTAGCGGCGCCATTTTCGATGCTGGCGGGTCACCGAGGAGCGTTCACGGGGGTCGTGCTGTGCATCGGACTGGCCGTCGCCTATTATTCCCTGAACGCTTTTTTCGAAGGCTTGGGACGCCACAGCCAACTCAGTCCGGTCATTGCCGCCTGGTCGCCCAGCGTGATTTTCGGGCTGAGCGGGACGTATCTCTTCAGCCGTCTGCGTTCCTGAATCCCTTGTGGAGAGAACCATGTTGAGACAGATCGAGAAGGCGCGAGAGCGTCTCAGCGAGTACTTTTCTCCCACGCCGACCGTGCGCTGCGACATCCTGTCACAGCAACACGGAGGCCCCGTCCGGCTGAAACTGGAGACCCAGCAGCCGACCGGCTCGTTCAAGGTGCGGCCGTCGATGAACAGCATGCTGACGCACCTGGAGCAAGCACGGTCGAAGGGGGTCGTGACATCGTCCTCGGGCAACTTCGCGCAGGGCGCCGCGTATGCGGCGCGGCGACTGGGAGTCGATCTTCAGGTAGTGATGATGAAGAGCGCCTCGGGATTCAAACGGCAGCGGACCGAGGAGTTGGGAGCGACAGTGGTTCCGTGCGAGAACACCTTCAAAGACCGCTGGGACACGACGTACCGGATCGCGGGTGAATCGGGGCGTCTGTTGATTCACCCGTATGATTCCGAGGAGACCATAGCGGGCGACGGAACGATCGGGCTCGAACTGCTGGAGCAGGTCGAAGGGGATTTTTGCGTCGTCGTACCGATCAGCGGCGGCGGCGTGATCTCGGGCATCGCAACGGCCATCAAGGAGAAACGCCCGGGGTGCCGCGTGGTGGGCGCGCAACCGTCGGCGAACGGGTCGATGGCTCGTTCGCTGGAGGCGGGCAAGCCGGTGGCGGTAACGCCCGGACCGACCTTGGCGGACGCCTTGATGATCGCGCAGCCGGGGAAACGTACGTTCGAGATCGTACGGCGGCTCGTGGACGACGTCGCCGCCGTGGACGAGAGCGAGATCAGGGGCGCGATGAAGCTGCTGGCGGAGCAGCAGAAGCTCGTCGTCGAAGGCGGCGGGGCGGTGGGCACGGCGGCTCTGCTGAGCGGAAAAGTGAAGAGTGCCGGACTGCCGGTGGTGTGCGTACTCAGCGGAGGGAACATTCAGCCGAGCAAGCTGGCGGAGATATTGGCGGCATCCTAGCCTACATTTCTCACCACCCGACGGCCGAAGCACGCAAAAAAGGCCGTGTTTCGAAAAAAGGCCGTGTTTCGTGTCTCGTGATTCGTGTTTCGTGAAAACCTGTTGGTCGCGGCTTGGTGTTGCTCTAGTCGGAACTCCAGACGGGCAGGGAGCTCAAAAGCCGTGATTCGAAAAAAACCCGTGTTTCGTGTTTCGTGTCTCGTGACCCCAAAACCCTGGCAGGCGGTACGGCCGTGGCTCCAAGGCGGCTTGGATCAAAAGCCGTGATTCGTGTCTCGTGAAAAACCTTACAGGCCGTGTTGCCGGCGCCAAGCGGCGCGCCTCGACCTGACGGCCCTCTCACGCACCTCGCCACGCCACACGGATAGAAAAGCAGGCTCACCCGCTTCGCGTCCGGCGCGGCGCCGGCGACTTGTCAGACACCCCTGCCGGGCGCAACAAGCTGTCCGCCTCGAAACCGAAGCACAGCCATCCGTCACTGAGACGGGGCAGGAAGACAGCCCCTCGCGCGAAGCGTTGCCGGCAGCAAAGCAGCATAGATTGCCGAGTGGACGGGCGCCGGCACTCCTGATTCGCGGGCAAAACGGACCACGGCGCCGGTCTGGAACTCGAACTCGGAAGGTTTGCCGGCGAGGATGTCACGATGCATGGAAGCGGTCGCATCGGCAGGGAGCCGATCGATGCGGCGGATCGCCCGTTCGGGAAGGGAGGGATCAAGCGCGACGCCCCGCTTGGAGGCGAGGGCGACGATTTCCTCCATGGCCGACAGCAGCATGCGGCGGGTTTCGGGAACGGTGCGGAGAACGCCAGCGGGCTCACGAACGACGGAGCCCACGGCGCCGAGCGGCTCGACATGCATGAGCTTCTGCCACAGGGCAACCTGAATGTCGTCCGGCACGACGGCGGCCATGCCGACGGCGGGGGTGAAGGCGGCGCGAACCCGCTCGACTCTCGCGGTCTTCCCGCCGCTCATCTCACCGAACTCGATAGCGGGTTCAAGGCCAATGTGCGCGATGGACACGGGGCCGGTCTTCGAAGCGAAGATCTTGCAGAGCCCGCCGAGGACGACTTCCGGACCGAGCGCTTGCGAGAGCAGAGCCGGGGCCTCGAGGCCGTTCTGCATCGGGATGAGGACGGTGTCCGCTCCCACGAGCGGAGCGAGCGAGGGCGCGATTTCCCGGACCTGGTAAGCTTTGACCGCGACGAGGACGACATCGCAGGGGCCGATCTGCGCCGGGTCGCCCGCGACATTCGGATTCCGAATCTCGAAATCTCCGGCAATGCTTTGAATCCTCAGCCCCTCTGCCCGCAGGGAGGCGAGAGTCTTTCCGCGAGCGAGAAAAACGACATCGAGACCGGCCTGCGCCAGCCGTCCTCCAAAGTAGCCCCCAACGGCCCCCACTCCAACCACGACGATTCGCATGGCATCCATTGTCGCGAACCGCCGCAGCCTGCGTTTCAGGCGAAGTGCGCGAGAGAGCCGACAGTACGGCCGACTCAGCCCATCACCTGCGCTGATGCGAGGTCCAGGAACGGTTCCCCTTCCGCGAAGCGAGCCGCTCTCAAGGCGTGAACATCAAAGCTTTCGGCCGCGCCGTCGAGGATCATCTCGCCGAGAATCCTGCTCACCGCGGGGGCCATCTTGAAACCATGTCCGCTGAAACCGACGGCGCAGAAGAGGCCTTCGACGCCGGGCAGACGATCCAGGATGGGGTGCCAGTCCGGGGTGACGGAGTAGAGCGCGCCATAGCCTCCGCGGCCAGCCGCGCGCTGGAGGGAGGGGTTTCGACGCTGGATCTTGCGCCGCATCTCGTCGACAAATTCCCGGTCGGCGACCTCGTTGTAGGCATCCGGGTCGACTTCGGCGCGCTCTTCTCTGGGATCGATATTGCCGATGTGGAGCAGGCCGCCCGGCAACGGCCGGCAGTAGGTCTCATGGACAAAGTCACAGTAGACCGGCTGCCGCCGGGGCCGGCCGGAAGAACAGGGACCCCGCAGCATGGCGATCTGAACACGACAGGGCTTGACGGGCAGCGAGAAACCGGCCGTTTCAGCCAGAGCCGCGCTCCAGGGACCGGCGGCGAGGACGACCGTTCCAGCGGCGATCTCACCATCCGTGGCCGCAACTCCGGCGACCTTTCCGCTCTGCGTGAGGATGCGTGTCGCCCGCGAGCCCTCACGAATTTCCACGCCCTTCGAACGGGCCGCCCGGGCGTACGACGCGACGACCTGCAGGGCGTCGCAATATCCGGCCTGTTCCTCGAACGCCGCCACCTCACCGTCGGCGAGCGAGGCTTCCGGATCGATCTCCCGCAGCTCGTCTTTAGAAATCAAGTTCACTTTCACGCCCATCCGCCGCTGCAGATCGAGCACGAACTCCAAATGCCGGCGGCGGCTCGGGGGAGCGATGATGAGGAGCCCCGCCCTTGTAAACACGGGAGGTCCGCCGAACACGTCCGTGAAGGTCTCGAAAGTACGCAGGCCGTGCAGCGCCATCGACGTGGTCAGAGGGTGGGAGTAATGGCACCGAATGTTCGCGCCCGACTTCCCGGAAGATCCTGCGCCCAGGGCTTTTTTTTCAAGGACGGCCACCGCTCCAGCGCCGCGCCGCGCCAACTCGCAGCCAATGGCGACACCCATCACGCCGCCCCCGATCACAACAACATCGGCCGTATTCTTCATCACTGATCCCGCTTGATCCGGCGGTACAAGAAATTAGTATGAACCAGCCGGGAGTCCTCAGGCGCCGTCACCGCGACCAGCCTCACCACCCTGGTCGGAGGTTACGGATGCGCGTTCAGGAAAAGAGACCCCGACCAGCTCGCGACACGCCTCCAGGGCCGAGGCGAGAAAGCCGGCGGCGCGCAGCGACTGCTCGTCCGCGCCGCCGGCGGCCACCAGATTCGGTCCCGTCAGCACGGCCCCGAGCCAGCCTTCGGCGTGCCATTGCCCTTCGCCCGCCAGGAGCGGCAAGGGCGGGTCATGCGGATACGGCCACGGAGTCACGTAGAGATAGGGCTCGCAGTAATCCTCGTCCCCCGGCGTCATGCCCACTCCGATCGAGCGGCCGGAATCGCGCCCCTGGGCCGGCTGGAACTCGATCAACGTGGCCAAGTCGAAATGGTGCGGCCAGCAGCGAACCGGGGACGCCTCGGGCGTCTCGGCCTCGATCTTGCGGCACAGGCGGTCGTTGTTCGCAAACCAACGCCGCAGTTCGGCAAAGGCTTCCGGCGCGGCGAAGGAAAACGGCTGGCCCTGGGCGACCGGATGCGCCGGGATGAGGTTGGGCGAACGGACGATCTCCTTCGAGAGCCTGCTCTCCGAGAATTGCCCGATCACGGACTCCAACCAGGCGTAGGCCACCTCGACGGTTTGTCCGTCGAGATCGAAGGAGCTGAGGATCGTGCGGCGGTCCTCGCCGCTGACCAGAAGCAGCCGCAGCCCCGCGACGTCCAAGGCGGCATGAAAGGACGGGTCGCCAGCGGCGGGCTTGCTCGTCAGAGCGCCGAGGGAGTCGATCCATTCGAGGTTGGTGTGGCTGTCGTCCCCGGCCGGTTCAACGAAAGTAAATCCGACCGAGCTCGCGATTTGAGCAGCGTGATGAAGCTGCAGCCGCGCGTCGACGAGGCTGCCCGGTGAAGGGTCTCCGAGCTTTTCCCAATCCAAGGCGGACTCCGCCGAGATGGTCATGAACGGACAACATAACACTCTTGCCACCGGCAGGGGTTTCCCGCCATGGGGTTTCCGAGGCCCATCCGCGCTAGCCTGCATTTCTCACCACCCGACGGTCGAAGCACACGAGAAAAAGGCCGTGATTCGTGTTTCGTGTCTCGTGATTCGTGAAAGCCATGGGAGGGGGCTTGGTTGGCTCCAGAAGAAATGTCTGACGGCCTGTGAACGGTAAAGGCCGTGTTTCGTGACCCGAGAGGTAAAGGAAGCGATTTGTCAAGTACGCCTGCGCGCGCCAAGCGGCTCGCGCCTTTTTCCTCCGCCCGGCTTGCGCCTAGTCCTGACGGCCCTCTCACGCACTTCGCCTCGCCACGTGGTGAGACATGCAGGCCAGGGCCGGAAAACATTGCGGCTCGGACGGGGCTCGACTATGCTGATGCTTGCCGCAGCGGCCCGCTTTTTCGCTCCGGGGCGCGGACGGCCGGTGGTCTCGACGGCCGTCCTGACGAATCCGCCGCATCCATACTTTGCTTGTGGACGGCGCCACTTTTTCTCACGGGAGTAGCACATGAGCCGCCCTCTTCGCTCGCAGGACTGGTTTGGACGCAAGGACAAGCTGGGCTTCATTCACCGTTCGTGGATGAAGACGGAAGGCTTCTCCGACTCGGTGTTCCGGAACAAGCCGGTCATCGGCATCTGCAACTCATGGAGCGAGCTTACGAACTGCAACGCGCACCTGCGTCAAGTCGCGGAGGCGGTGAAGCGCGGCGTCTGGGCGGCGGGGGGATTTCCCCTGGAGTTCCCCACCATCTCGCTGGGCGAGCCGTTCATGCGGCCGACGTCGATGATGTTCCGCAACCTGATGGCGATGGACGTGGAGGAATCGATCCGGGCCAATCCGCTGGACGGAGTCGTGCTCCTGTGCGGTTGCGACAAGACCACGCCGGCGCAACTGATGGGCGCGGCGAGCGCCGGGCTGCCGGCGATCATGGTCACCGGCGGGCCGATGCTCCGGGGCATGTGGCAGAACCAGCCTCTCGGCTCCGGCACCGACGTCTGGCATTACTGGGACGAGTTGCGCGCCGGCCGCATCAACGAGGAGGAGTGGTGCGAGCTGGAAAGCTGCATGTCGCGCAGCACCGGCCACTGCATGGTGATGGGCACGGCGTCCACGATGACGAGCCTGGCCGAAGCGATGGGCATGACGTTGACGGGTTGCGCGAGCATTCCCGCGGCCGATTCCCGGCGCAACGAGATCGCCGAGCGCAGCGGAGCGCGGATCGTCGCCATGGTCCGTGAGAACCTGACGCCGGACAAGATCATCACCCGCAAAGCGATCGAGAACGCAATCCGGGTGAACATGGCGATCGGCGGCTCGACGAACGCCATCATCCACCTCAAGGCGGTGGCGGGGCGTTTGGGCATCGATCTGCCGCTGAGGTTGTACGACGAAATCTCGAACATCACGCCTGTGATCGCGAACATCCGTCCCTCGGGAGAGTACCTGATGGAGGACCTGTTCTACGCGGGAGGGGTGCCGGCGGTGATGAAGCAGATCGAGAGCATGCTTCATCCCGACACCCTCACAGTGACGGGCAAGACTACGGCCGAGAACATCGCTTCGGCGAAATGCCACAACGCGGATGTGATTCGTTCGCTCGACAACCCCTTGCAGACCGAGGGCGGGACCGTCATTCTCTACGGCAATCTCTGTCCGGACGGCGCGGTGATCAAGACGAGCGCCGCCGATCCCAGGCTGATGAGCCACACGGGCCGGGCGGTGGTGTTCGAAGATCACGAGGATTTCATGGTCCGCTATGACGACCCGGCTCTCGAAATCGAAGAAACCTGCGTCATGGTGCTCAAGAACGGCGGACCCAAGGGCGGACCGGGGATGCCGGAATACGGCAACCTGCCGATACCGGCGAAGCTGTTGAAGAAGGGCGTCAGCGACATGGTGCGCATCAGCGACTCGCGGATGAGCGGGACGAGCTACGGCACGGTCGTGCTGCACGTCTCTCCCGAGTCGGCGGTGGGCGGCCCGCTGTGGGCGGTCCGGAACGGCGACGAGATTCGGCTGGATGTGGAGAACCGCCGGCTCGATCTGCTGATCGACGACCACGAGATGAACCGCCGGCTGCGACTCTTCAAACCCCGGGCGCCGCACTACGACCGGGGCTACGGGCGGCTCTTCATCGACAGCGTCCTGCAGGCGGATCAGGGCTGCGACTTCAGCTTCCTCGTCCCGTCGGAGAAACAGGATGCGAACGGCGACTACGCCGAAGGGACGCGGGCGGCGGACAAGCTGCCACTGGCGTTCTAGGCTGAATTTCAGGAGCTTCCGAATGTCTTTCTCCCTGCCATGGTGAAAGCACTGGATTTGAATGAATCCGTGCACGAATGCCGCAAGGCCCGGGCCCGGACATAGCATTGTTAGCCGACCAGGGGAAGACCGGAGAACGTAGATAAACCGGACCATCACATCGAAGCTCCCGCGGGCGCTGCGTGCATGCTGTTTGGAGATCCTGACTGCGTCGTTGGCTCTCTCGACCAACGGCGGCGAAACCTATCTGGGTTAATTCTCCGGCGTTCCCGACAGCGACGACTTCAATGGCGTCAGCGTGCTGCTTAGCGGCGCCGTGGTGCTGGAAACCACCACTCCCGATTCCGATGGTCGATTCGCGTTCTACGGTCTGGCCGATGGCGGCCACATCGTTCAGGTTCGCAAACCGGGGTACAAATCATCGCCTGCCCGGCCGTTCCGAGTAGAGATGGGAGGGCAGGTCTCGTCGACAAGCGCCGGGCCGCGCCAAAGGACAGTCGCAGGTTTTTCTGCACGTATTCACAAAAGAGTCACGATTTATGAGGCTCAGATCACGGCAAGTTCATTCACGTCTGGTAGATTTCAAGTTCAGGCTCGCCCATGCCGCAAGGCCCGACGACCGGGCTGAGCCTTGTTTGCCGACCGGCGAAAGACCAGAAGGCGGAGATGAACCGGACCATCGCAACGAAGCTCCCGCCGGTGCTGCGCGCCTGCTGTTTCGGGTTCCTGATTGCGGCGTTGGCTCTCTCGGCCAACGACGGCGGAACCTATCTGGGCCAAGTCTCCGGCGTTCCCGAGAGCGATGACTTCGATGACGTCAGCGTGCTGCTTAGCGGCATCGCAGTGCTGAAAACCACCACTCCCGACGGCGATGGCCGATTCGGGTTCTACGGTCTGGCCGACGGCGACTATGTCGTTCAGGTTCGCAAACCGGGGTACAAATCATCGCCCGCCCGGCCGTTCCGCGTGGAGATGGGAGGACAGGTCTCGTCGACAAGCGCCGAGAACGAGTTCGTTCTCGAGCAACTGGACTCGAACACGTTCGTATTCCATTGGGAGGAGGACCAAAGCACCGCAGGATACGACTATTCGTCCCACGTCAACGAGCCGATCGAAGTCGAGTTCGTCGACGAAGAGACTCCGGCCCCTGACGGCTCTTCGGCCAACCGGCTTCTCCACGACTACAACATCTCGCTCGTCAATGAAGGCAGCGAAACCTGGACGCACGAGCATGCCTACCGACTTCTGCAGACGATGGAGACCATTCCCCAGCGGAAGCGGGATCCGTACCGCGAGCAGTCTCTGCCTGCCAGCCGCTGGCACATTGCCTCCGAGCATGTGGAAAACGACATTCGGATCGAAGGCGGAGACAGCGACGGACCCACAACGGTCCGGATCGCGGCCGATGCTTTCGTTCATGCTACCCCCAGGATCGCGCGCATCGAGGGCAAGCGGGGGGCTTACTACTCGCAGCGCCTGCACCATGCTCTCGTGCGGTTCGTCACGGACAATGGCCGGGATGAGGAGGCCTACGAGAAGATCCTCCAGGAACGGTTCGGCGTGACGACGCGCATCACCGAGAACACCACCTACGAGACCTTGACGGCCAACACGACGAACGAGCCGGCGTCGCGCTTCCAGGCATTCCATGCCGAAGAGATCGTACAGATCATCAACACCTTCGAGGAGATGCCGGAGGGAATGCATGCGATCGCCGGACTCAAGTACCTGGCAAGACGCCTGGACGGAACCCCGCACCCTCTGTATCCCGAGGCTCCCGCCGTCGCCTGGACCGGATCCGGCTACATCGAGTTCATGGAGAAGGGTTTCAACACGTCCTCCATTCTCTACGTCCACCGGCTGATCATTCACGAGAAGGCGCATTTCCTCTGGGCACACCTGTTCGACGAGCAGTTGAAGCAGGACTGGATCCTGCTGGGAGGCTGGTACCGCGACGCCAACGACCCGGACGGCTGGTCCACGACCAAGCAGACGGAATTCGTCAGCGCCTACGCCCACGGAAAGAACCCCAATGAGGACATGGCCGAGTCGGTCGCCTACTTCGTCGTCAACCCGGACAAACTGCGGTCCCGCTCTCCTGGAAAGTATGAGTTCATTCGTGACCGCATCATGCAGGGCAACATCTACATTTCGAGGATTCGCGAGGACTTGACGTTCGAGGTGTACAACCTGTACCCGGACTACGTGTACCCCGGCAAGATCCGCCGCGTGGACATCGAGGTGACCGGCGGGCCGGAAGAGGACAAGAATGTCAGCGTCGAGATTGAACTGCACGCGCTGGACGTGGGGTTGGAAGGCGCCGTTTACGCGATCACCAGAATCTTCAGCGAAATCGGCACGTTCAAGGACCTGTACCTCTATCCGGTCGGCTTACCAAGAGGTACGCCAGGCACGGTGCTGTCGGGGAGTTTCAAGCTCGGCAAATACGCCAAGGCGGGCTACTGGAGTCCGGATCAGATCAGACTTTCCGACGCGCACGGCAACGAACGGTTCGAGGGGACTCAGGACTTCGGTTGGCGCCTCTACATCAACAACCCGCTGGAAGATGTCACTCCTCCTCGCTATGTGAGGAACTCGGCGTCACTCACAAAATCCAGCGGAACCTTGGAAGGTAGGGAAGTCCAGTTTATCGAGGTGACATGGGAAGTGGACGAGAACTCGGCGATGAGAGAGAATTGGGCTTGCTACGCATCCCTGAACGACGAGAATGCAGACACGTATCGGTTCGAAGAGTACGGCCACTACGATCCCGATCAGAGCATCTGCAAGGTAACGTTCGTAATGCCTCACTACATGCCCTCATCGGTGTACACCATGAACTATATCAAGATGAGGGACCGGGCCTTGAATACGGCCGGAGTCTATTTCGGGGACCCTGGCCACAGCCTCCGGCAAGAACAATCCATCATCGATGAAACGGCGCAACAAATCGAACTGATCACCAACAATGAGGACCTCGAGCCGCCGGAACTGGACCTCAACAACATCAGCATTCAGGCGCAGCCCACCCGGCCCGAGGATCCGAACGGCGAGACCTTGGTTACTCTCAACTATCGCGTTCGCGATAACATTTCCGGAGTCACGATTGGATATATCCTCTTGCGAGACCCACAAGGCATTGAACACTTCTTTTACATGGCCCCGAAAGATGGATATTTTCATGGATCGACATGGTTTCCATCCGGGGACCCATCACAGTGGTCTGACGAGACCTGGACCGTGCTCCTGCCTGCGGGGTCCGCGCCAGGGATCTGGGGAGTCGCGGAGATAGCGGTACAGGACCGAGCGAATAACGTCAAGCGTTACAACTTCACCGAAATCGTACACTTCGACGTCGAATAGCGGGACACATCAGGAAAGCTGCGGACGTTGAGGGCGGCCGGGATGACCCGACCGGCCCCTCTTCGGAAGGGAAGGTCGATGTTCGTCCGGGTCGAGGACGCGGAACTAGGGACGCGCACAGGCCGATCTGATATCATTCCCCGCATGCGAATCGAGCTGACCTGCTTGCTTACTCCGGCCGCGGCGGCGGTCCTGGCGGTCTGCCCGGCTCCGGGAGCGGAGCCCTCCTTCCAGGAAGAGACCTTCCACGGGCGTTACGCCTACGTGCTGGAGACGGATCAACTGCGGGTGAGCGCGCTTCGCGGTGCGGGACATTGGGCCGAGATCCGGCTCAAGTCCGACGACCCGAAAAAGAGCGTCAACCCGATGCGCATTCCGCACTTCCCCACGATCGAGCCGTGGGAGTACGACGGCGCCAAGCACGACAAGATCTACGGCGGCGGGACGAACCGCTGGCTGCAATCCGGGTACATGGGACATCTGCTGAACTTCCCGACGTTCGGCGGGCCTTCCGAAAAGGAAGCGCAAAGCGGCCTCGGCAATCACGGCGAAGCGTTGGTCGCGGAGTGGAAGAAGGACGCGGCGATCACGAGCGCGGAGGCGGTCCAGCTCGTCTACTCCGCCTACCTGCCCAAGACCCAGTACAACGTTGGTCGGACGCTGACCCTGATCGACGGAGAGACCGTGATGTACGTCGAGGAGTGGGTCGAAAACCTGCTTGCGTTCGGCCGGCCAGCTCACTGGGTGCAGCACGCGACGTTCGGACCGCCGTTCGTCGAGCCCGGCAAGAACGTGCTCGACGCATCGGCGACGCGGGGCGAAGTGCGCGGTCCGACCAGTCCGAACCGCATGCTGGCCAGGGGCTCGATCGACTGGCCGTGGGGGACGTCGCCGGAAGGACGCCGAGTCAGTCTGCGCGAGATGCAGGACCGGCCGAAATCCGGCATCTACTACGCGATGTTGATGGACCCGGACCGCGAGCGCAACTACTTCACGATGTTCCACAAGGACTACAACGTGCTGATCGGCTACCTGTGGCACACGAAGGACTTTCCGTGGCTTGGCGACTGGCAGGAGAACCAGGGCAACGGCGGTTTGCCGTGGAACCACCAGGTCGTGGCCCGGGGCATGGAGTTCGGCACGACGCCGTTTGGCGGGCCGATGGAGAACGTCGTCAGCGAAGGCACGCTCTACGGCGTGCCGTTGTATCGCTGGATCGACGGCCGCGAAAAGGCAACGGTCCGCTACGTGGTCTTTCTCGCCGAGATTCCCGACGGCTACGAAGGGGTGCAAGACGTCGAGACGAAAGCCGGCAAGATCGTCATCAGCGAGCAAGGGACGGGCCGCTCGATCGTGCTCGACAGCAGCAGGGAGTGGTGAAGCGGTGACGATGAAGACGCTACTGGCGGCAAGCTGCCTGCTGTTCGCCCCGGCTTCCTCCGCGCAGGAGTCCAAGATGATCGTGACGGTCGTCGATCAGAAGACCGGCGAGCCGATTCGCGGTCTGGAAGCGCGGAACTTCCACATCATGGACGACAAGACGCGGCTGCGTGTCGATGACGCCGAGTTCAAGAACACGACGATCGACATCATGCTGTTGATCGACACCAGTCTGGCCGGACCGATGGTCCGGCCGCTGGCCGGCTCGTTCATCAACGAACTGGGCGAAAAGGAGCAGATGGCGATCGTCTCGTACCACGACTCCGCCGATCTGATCCAGGACTTCACTTCGAGCAAATCGCTGCTTCACCAAGCCTTGGAGCGAGTACAGTACGGCAACAACCCGCGAGTCCTCGACGCGCTGTACGCCGCGATCGACGGCGGATTCACCTCGAACGTAGGGCGGCGCGTGATCGTCCTGCTGTCGGCAGGAGTCGAAGGATACAGCCGGGTCAACGAGGGAGAAGTCCTGCGGTTGGCCCGCAGCCGCGGCGTCTCGATCTTTCCGGTCTACGTGGTGGGCGTCGAGCGCGGGATGTTCCGGCGCTTGTCGGACTACTCTGGGGGCGCTCCGTACGCTGCGCGGAAGCTGAAACTTCAGCCCGCGGCGCTGAGCCGCCTCGTCTACTCGGTCTTGCGGGAGTACTACGAACTGGAGGTCAGCGGCGTGTACACCCTGGGCGACCGCATCCAGGTGACCATCGAGAGGCTGGGGAAGTCGAAGCAAAAACTCCGCGCATCAAGCCTGCCACTCGAATGAGAAAGCCGGCACCCCAGAGGAGCCGGCTTCTTCGATGCGCCTGCAAACCGGGCCGGGCTATTCGCCGCCGGAGGTGTTCGCCGCCGCTCGCCGGGGTTGCTGGACCTTGGGGGTCGCCAGATAGCCGACGATGCGGTCTTTGGAGATGCGGTTGACGACCAGCTCGCAGGGTTGGCGCGACCCGATGACATAGAACTGGACGGGTTCGAGCAGCGTCTTGTTCTTCTTTTCAATCCGCTTATCATCGGCCCAGAGGTCGATGTTGAAGCGATTGCGCTTGGTATCGGCTCTGCGGAGCCGAATGGTGACCGGGCCGACCCGCGAGGCCTGCTTCGCTTTGGTGATATCGAACTCGAAGTAGTTCCGCTCGCCCAACTCGCGCAGCGCCTTGAGCTCATCGGCGTTCGTCGCGATCAGGCCGCTCTGCACGCCGAGGTCGCCGCGTACCGTCTTCAGATCGGCGATCGTCCGCTCCAACTCCTGCCGCGTCTCGTCAACCTTCTCTTCGACAGTGCCCACCTTGCCCGTCAGCGAGCCGAGCCGGTTCCCGGTCTGCTGCGTCGTGGAGCGCAACTCCTGAATGCTGCCGCCCACCTCGTTGAAGCGGGCCTGCTGCTGAGCCTGGGTCTCTTCGATGGCCTGCGAGAGCCTGGCGGCGCGCCCCATCGCACGCTTCTCGACCTGGCTGGTCTTGGCGGAGAGTTCCTTTTCAGCGGAGTCCACCAGCCCCTCGACCTTCTTGACGCTCGAGGTGATCTCCCTCGATGTGCGGGTGACCGAGCCCTCCAGTTGCGCCAGCTTCTCTTCATGGACCTGAAGCATGGCGACGTGCGGTTCGAGCCGCGCCTGGGTGTCCTTCAATTCGAGAAACAGGTACAGCGTGGCTCCCATCAGGCAGGCCACCACCACGAGCAGGCCGATCATGATCGGCGGCGTAGCCGGACGGCCTCCGGCCGGTTGGTCGGGATCATACGGATTCGTAGACATTCAGCTTTCCCCCGGGAAGGATCTCTTCAATCGAACAAGCGGTTCAGGGCGGGGGCCGCCAACGTTACCGCCGGCTCTATTGTAACATCGCCCTCCGCAGCGAACTATCTCAAGCGAACTGTCTCATTGGACGCGGGGAGCACCCCATCCGGTTACCTTCAAGCTATCGTTCCGGTCGGTTCACGCCGGTGTTCGCCCGGGACGGAACTCTCGGGAGGTTTGTTATGATCGGCTGTCCCGATGCCCGCGGCTCCCCGGTTGTCGATCGTCGTCCCTGTGCGGAATGAGCAGGATACGGTCCAGGAACTGGCCGCAAGGATCGCCGGAGCCGTCCAGGATGAGTACGAGCTCATCTTCATCGACGACGGCAGCACCGACGACACCTGGAAACGGTTAGTGGAACTCCACCAGCCGGGCCGGGTCCGACTGTTGCGCTTTCGCAGGAACTCCGGGAAGACGCCCGCGTTGATGGCCGGGTTCCGCGCGGCGCGGGGCGAAACGATCATAACGCTGGACGGCGATCTGCAGGACGACCCTGCCGAGATCCCCCGCTTCGTCGCCAAGCTCGGCGAGGGTTACGACCTGGTCACGGGCTGGAAGAAGCACCGCCGCGATCCCCGGATCAAAGTGATCTCGTCGCGGCTGTTCAACTTCGCCGCGCGGCTCTCCACGGGTCTGCGGCTCCATGACATCAATTGCGGATTCAAAGCCATGCGGGGCGAAACGGCGCGCTCGATGCGCATTTTCGGTGAACTGCACCGCTTCATTCCGGTTCTGGCGGCCGCCCGAGGCTTCCGGGTCACCGAGATCGAGGTCACCCACCATTCGCGCCGCCACGGCCGCTCCAAGTACGGCATCGAACGAATGTTCAGGGGCCTGTTCGACCTGATCACGGTCGTGCTGGCGACCCGGTTGCTCAAGCGACCGGCGCAGGGGTTCGTCCGGGTGGATCTCGCTTTCCTGGCGCTGGCGCTGTTATTGCTCGGGGGGTTGATCGTACTGGACGCCGGGACGCCGCCGCTCGTCGCTGCGGGCGCGGTCCTCATTCTGGCGAGGGGCGTCTTCAGGGCCGCGGGCCGGGCGGCGGAGCGTGTCGCGGCCACGGAAGCGCCGGGGCCGGAGATTCCCAGATATGCGATCCAGGAGAGGCTCGACTGAGTCCGAGGCATCCGCCTGACAGCGACGAAAAGAGCACGAGATTCCCGCTTGCAACGCGCCGTTCAGGTCCTGAAGTATCTCGTTCCGGTGGTCATCGCGTTCTTCATCGGAAGGGTCATCTATCAGAACTGGCAGGAGGTGCGGAATGCGGCCTGGAGTTTCCGTCCGCTCGAGCTTACGGCTTCTTTCCTGCTGACCGGCTGGTGGTTCGTCCTGCGGCCCCGCGTGTGGGGATTCGTCCTGGACCACTTCGGACACAAGCTCACTTTCCATCAGGCGTTCCAAGTCGTGCGAAAAGCGGAGTTGAGCCGCTACGTGCCCGGCACGATCTGGCAGTACGTCAGCCGCATCTACCTGGCCGGCCTCTACGGCGTGCCCACCCATGCGACCATCGCCACCACGCTGGTGGAAACGGTCATTCTGTTTCTGGCGTCGCTGATTCCCGCCCTGTGGTTTCTGTCGGAAACGCTGCCGTCGCTGAACCGCTATCACCTGATCATGTTGTGGATCATCCCGATCGCGGCCTTCGTTGCGATCCACCCCGGGGTTCTGAACTTCTGGGCGAAACGCCTCTCGCGGCGGCTCAAGCAGGAGTACGAACCGCTGAAGATCCGCTGGCTGACTATGGCGGGCATCTGGGCGTTCCTGCTGCTGAGCTGGCTGATCTTCGGGACCGCGGCGGCGCTGTTCGTCCGCGGAGTACTCGCGACGCCGTGGGGAATGATTCCGCAGCTCGCGAGCGACTACGCGCTTTCCTGGGTGGTGGGCATGATCTCGATGATCGCGCCCGCCGGGATGGGCATTCGCGACGGCATGTTCGGCCTGCTCGCGGGACAGCGCATCGGCATCGGCACCGCCATGACCGTCGCCGTCGGCCTGCGGCTGTGGCTGACGCTGACCGAGCTGGCCTGGACCTTCGGCGGCCTGTGGTTTTTGGGGCGGCGGGATAAAGGCCGTGTTTCGTGATTCGTGACCCAAAAACCCGGGATGCGATGCGGTCGTGGCTCCAGGGCGGCGTGGGAAAAGGCCATGATTCGTGAAAAACCTTAAAGGCCGTGTCGCTGGCGCCAAGCGGCTCACGCCTCGTCCTGGCGGCCCTCTCACCCACTTCGCCTCGCCACGCGGTGAGACATGCAGGCTCATGCTCCCATCTCAAGCGAGTGCGCTTGCGGGTCGGCAGTGCAGAAGTCATGTTCAACAACCCTTCTCGTGAGCGGACTGCATCGCGTTGCCGTGGTACTATCGCCTCATTGCCGGTGGGGGGATACATCCTGGTTGGCGGGAAGAGCTCCCGCCTGGGAAAGGACAAGGCGCTGCTGGAGATCGAGGGGCAGCCGCTTGCCGTCCGCATCGCCGCATGCATGCGGCCGGCCGTCGACTCGGTGACACTCGTCGGACCTCCGGCCAAGTACGGCCGCCTGGGGCCACGGGTCATTCCCGATGCCGTTGCGGATTTCGGGCCGCTGGGCGGGCTGCTGGCGGCGCTCGAGGACTCGACGCACGAGTGGAACCTGATCGCAGCCTGTGATATGCCCTGCGTCACAACGGAACTGTTCCGTTCGCTCGTCGGCCGGACGGCGGACTGCTCCGAAGACCTGGTGCTGCCCTATGACGGCGAGGGACGGCCCGAACCGCTTTGCGCGGTCTACCGATCGACAGCTCGGACCGCTGTCCGGAGGGCGGTCGCAAGCGGGATTCACAAAGTCATGAGAGCGCTGAACGGTTTGAATGTGTTGCGTTTGATGCCCGCCGACTACGCGGCTGTCGACCCCGATGGCCGCGCGTTCACCAATCTGAACCACCCCGGCGATCTCGAACAGGCGGGCCTCGGCGGCAACAGTCATCGGACGCGATGAACGCTACACAGACGCGCTCCTACCTGCCTCATCTCGTCCGCACGCGTTTGCGCACCCTCGGCGGCCGCCGCGTCACACCACCGTTCCTCACTCTCTACGTGACGACGCGCTGCGACGAGCAGTGCATCCATTGCTACTACTGGGACGAGCTGAACCCCAAGCCGAACCGCGACTTCACTCTGGAAGAGTTCGACAAGACGCTTGCCTCGATGGGCGAAATCTTCAACCTCTTCATCGGCGGAGGCGAACCGTTCCTGCGCGCGGACCTGGCCGACATCCTTCTCGCCGCCGCCCGACGGAACGACGTTGCGAACGTTTACGTTCCGACCAACGGCCAGCACACCGGGCGCACGGTCGAGATTCTGGAAGAGACGCTGACAAAAGCGCCGGCCATGCGCTTCCATCTGAACCTCAGCGTCGATCACGTCGACGAAGAGATCCATGACCGGATTCGAGGCAAGACCCGGGGGCATCAGCGCCTGCTTGCAACGCTCGATGCGATCCGGCCGCTACGGAAGCGGTTCAGCAACCTGATCGTTCACACCCTGACGACGGTGATGAAAGAGAACCAGAACCGCATACTCGAGATCTATGAAGAGCTGCAACGCCGCTTTCAGCCGGATGGGGCTTCGTTCAACTATTGCCGCGGACATCCGCTCGACCCGGAGCAGACCGAGGTCGATCCGGCGATCTACCGTCGGCTGATGGATCGCATGGAGCAGGACTTCAAGGCAGGCCGCATCTCGCACGCGGGCCCAAGCGAGTACACCGGCGCGAACCACATCCTCGACCAGGAGGTTCGCCGTACCGTCGAGCAGACCGTAGTCCGGCAACGGGCGCAGTTCTCGTGCGTTTCGGGGCGGCTGGCCGGCGTCATCTACAGCAACGGCGACGTGGTCGAGTGCGAGATCAACAACTCGAAGCTCGGAAATCTGCGCGATGTGGACTACGACTTCCGGCGTTTGTGGTTCACGGATGAGGCGCGCGAAGTGGCGCGCAAGGCTGCGGACGGCTGCTTCTGCACCCACGAATGCGGACACTACGCATCGACGATCTATAGCTTCCCAAGTGTGGTGAAGATTGCGGCCAAGGCTTTGGCAGAGCGTCCCCGACTCGAAAAAGGCAACACGTTGGTCGATCAGGATGGCCCGCAAACTTGAGCTGCAGATCGCTCTCGACTGCCTGAGAGTCGAGGAAGCCCTGCGGCTGATGGAGCAGGTTCACCCGTACGTGGACATCGTCGAGATTGGCACACCACTGATCTTCGAAGCGGGTTTGGCGGCGGTCGAACAGATCAAGTCGAGATATCCGGACAAGAGCTGCGTCGCCGACCTCAAGATCATGGACGCCGGCAGGGTCGAGGCAAGCAGCGGCTTCAAGCGCGGCGCAGATATCGTAACCATACTCGGGATCGCCGCCGACATGACGATACAGGCGGCCCTGGAGGCCGCCGCGGACCACGGCGGCAAAGTGATGGCCGACCTGATCAATGCGCCCGACCCGGTTCGCCGCTGCCGGGAACTCGATGCGCTCGGCGTTCCGATCCTCTGTCTGCACACCGCTTTCGATCGGCAGGGCGTTGAAAAGGCCGATGCACAGCCGCTGGCAGAAGTGCGCCGGCAAACGACGTGCCGGCTTGCCGTCGCCGGAGGCATTACCCTCGATACCATGCCCGCGGTCATCCAGAACGGCGCCGACGTCGTCATCGTCGGCGGAGCCATTGCCCGCGACCCCAATCCCGGCGAAGCGGCCGCCGCGATGAAGCAGCTCGCCGGGAGCCCGACATCGTGAATACCCTGAAAAAGACCCTGACCGAGATGCAGGCGGAAATCCGCGATTGCCTCGATGCCGTGTCCGATCAAGCCGTCGAGCAGGCCGTCGAGGACATTCTGTCCGCCGGTAAGATCGTGCTTGCCGCCGCCGGCCGGAGCGGTGCAGCCCTGCGAGCCGGAGCGATCCGGCTCAGACACCTCGGCCTCGACGCCTACCTGAGCGGCGAGACATCGACTCCTCCCGTCGGTCCCGGCGACTTGCTGATTGTCGGTTCCGGCTCGGGGCGAACGCAGAGCGTTCTCGCTCAAGCCGGAAAGGCCCGACAAGCCGGCACGAGGCTGCTGCTGATCACCGTCGACCCGACTTCGCCCCTTGCCGCGTCGGCGGACACGGTCGTGGTGATTCCCGCCTCCTCGCCGAAAGCCGAAGGTCCGGGTCAGGGCAAAACATCCATTCAGCCCATGGCCTCACTGTTCGAGCAGTGCCTTTTCCTGTTGATGGATGCGCTGGTGATCCTGCTGATGAACCGGCTCGGAGCGACCTCCGAAGACATGTTCAAGCGTCACGCCAACCTGGAGTGAGCGACTTGGCCGTGGTTCGTGTCTCGTGTTCCGTGATCCGAAAACCGAGGCAGGCGAAAAAAGGCCGTGATTCGTGTCTCGTGTCTCGTGATTCGTGAAAAACCTTACAGGCCGTGTTGCTGGCGCCAAGCCGCTCGCGCCTCGTCCTGACAGCCCTCTCACACACTTCGCCTCGCGACGTGATGGGAAATGCAGGCTCACCATGGCCTTACTGTAGCCAGGATATTGTCCTTGTCAACGACGTCGATGGGGAAAAGCCGTGTCTCGTGAAGAGAGCAGGACGCGCTCCGACGAGCGTGCATGGCGACGCCACACCCGTTGAGCCGGCAGTAAAGCGGCGGAGGTCATGACCGTTTCGATGCCCCTTTTCCGACCGTGTTCGACCGCTAGAAGAAGGGATCGGACGGGGCTCGGTTTTACGGATCACCTGCCCTGTGCAGCCTCACTTGGAGGCCGAATTCAGCGCCGTGCAGCGTGCTAGAGTGATGAGTCACCTCAGCCTTCACTTGCGCCTCGCCATGGATCGAATCGGACGCTACGAGATCGTTTCAGAACTAGGCCGCGGGGCCATGGGAATCGTCTACCGCGCCCACGATACCCGCATCGCGCGGGACGTCGCGATCAAGACCATCAAGCTCGCCGATCAAGCAGCCCCTGACGAAATGCAGGGGCTGCGAGAACGGCTTTTCCGCGAAGCGCAATCCGCCGGCCGGCTCTCCCATCCCGGTATTGTCACGATTTACGACATTGCCGAGGAAAACGGCATCGCCTACATCACGATGGAATTCGTCGAGGGCCGCACGCTGGAAGAGTTGATGAATGCCGGCGAAGTCGGTGACTTGAAAGCCGTCGCGCAGTTGATCGATCAGATGGCGGGGGCTCTCGACTACGCACATGCACGGCAGATCGTTCACCGCGACGCCAAGCCCTCGAACATCCTCGTAACGCCCGACGGCCATACCAAGATCACGGACTTCGGCATAGCGCGCATCACATCATCGCAGATGACTCAGACCGGCACCGTGATGGGCACGCCCAGCTACATGTCTCCGGAGCAGGTGCGCGGCGAGTCGATCGACGGCAGATCGGATCAGTTCTCTCTCGCGGTGATGGCCTACGAACTGGTCACGGGGCGCAAGCCGTTCATCGGAGACGGCCTTACGGACGTGATTTTCAAGATCGTCTCGGAGAAGCCGGAGCCGCCCAGCGCCATCAACACCGCTCTGCCTACGGAACTAGACAGAATCATTCTCAAAGGTTTGGCGAAACGCCCCGACGAACGTTTTCGGGATTGTCATGCGTTCGCGGCGGAGTTCAATGCTTGTCTGGCCGGTTACGAAACAGCGTCAACGATGGGTTCCGATGCGACCAGGACGACCCTCCGGGAGCCATCTCCCAGCATCATTTCCACACTCGATCAAACCGCTGCGATCAGCGGTGCATCGACGATAAAGAGCGGCGAACAGCAAGAGAACTTGCCCGCTGATAGCGCCGAGGCTCACAAGCTGCCGCCCTTGCGTTCAAGAGCCGCCGCGGGAGCCGATGCCGCGCCGAGCTCCCAGGCCGAGCCGTCCCCGCGCAGGAGGCGCACCCGCTTCGTGCTCGCAGCCTCGTTGGCCACGATGCTGGGCGTTGCAGCCACGGCGATCGCCATGAACCCATGGTTGCTGGACGACCCGCTGGGATTGTTGGAGCTGGTCGCCACCGACATCTTCGAACAGGTCGAGTCAACTCCTGAAAAGGGTGCTGGCGCCCCCAGTGAACCTGAAACCAGAATCAGCAGCTTGAGCGAGTCCCCACCTGCAACAAGCAGGGGTACTCCGGTACCGATCCGGCCAACCGAACCGAGTTTGGACAACCCGGCTGTCGTTGAAGAGGTCGAAGAGCCCGGCCCACCGCTGCCGGAAGAACCTTCCGAGACGGAGGAGGCCGCAGCCGTCGAGAAGACCCCACCGCCGCGCCCGGACACGCTGTCGAACGTGGTTGTCTCTTTCACAGGCCAACCCGGCGGAGCCAGGGTCGTCGTTGACCAAAGAGAGGAATGGACTTGCACGTCGCCCTGCAACGTTGCAGTGCCGCCCGGCGATCATGCGGCGGTGATCAGGTCGGACGGCTACTTCCCGCACCGAAGAGCGTTCACGGTGGATGCAGACCCGTTGAAGGTGAACTTCTCGTTGGAGGAAATTCTCGGCACCCTCAAGGTAGCAACCGAGCCCTCCGGCGCCATGATCTACGTAAATGGCGAAAAGCGCCCGGAAACCACGCCCGGTACGATCAAGTTGCCGCCCGGAAAACACGTCGTGCGCGTCGAGAGCAAAGACATGAGGCCCCTTCAGCGGACCGTCAATGTCGAGCCCAATACAACGATATCAATTCGATTCGCTTGGGGCCGATAGCGGCCATCGACAGCCACGGAGTCCAATAAAATCCGGTATTCCGCGCTCCCCGGCTTGCACTGTATGCAATAATGGGGCGACTTAAGCAGCTCGTCCCGAGCTGCCTGACTGTTTCTCGCGGAATCGAAGGACGCCCTCTCGCACTCCCCGAATTCGCCGGCGATAGATTAAGCAGCCCGGAGCGAGCCACCCCGAGCAGAAGCGAGTACTCAAGTGAGTACTCAGGAGTTTTGAAGTGAGAGAGCAAGGCACTGTAAAGTGGTTCAACGACGCCAAGGGGTACGGATTCATCCAGCGCGCGAGCGGCGAGGATGTGTTCGTACATTTCTCGGCAATTCAAGCTGAAGGATACCGCAGCCTCCAAGAGGGAGCGGATGTCGAGTTCGACGTCCAGCAAGGCCCAAAGGGCCTGCAAGCTGTCAACGTGATGCCCCGAGCCAGCGACTGATGGACGGGTTGGGTAGGCGCCCGCTATCCCTTCGGGAATCGAGTTAAGCTACGTTAGGAAAACAGACGGACGGAACCCTGTCCAGCTAACTACCAAGCGACGAGAAGCCGGAGATCGCGGACATTGTTCCCTGTGGGACCGGTTGTCAAATTGTCTTGCAGCCGTTTGAAAAAGTGATACGAGTCGGACCGGCGGGCGAAATCGCCCGGATCCAAGCTCGATAACTGCGCCCGCTCCAGCGTTGACCCGTCCGCGACAGCTCCGGTGGCCGGCGAGTTGCCGTCAACTCCGTCCGTGCCCGCGCTGACAACAGCGATGTTGTCGCCGGCAATCTTTCCGACGCAATCGAGAACAAAAGCCTGATTGCGGCCTCCCTGTCCGTCACCGATCACCGGACAACTCAACTCACCGCCCGTCAACAAGGCAACCGTGCGCCCGGGATTGTTCGAGCGGAGCTTGCGCAGCCCCGCGAGCAGATGGTCAACGGCGCTCTCAAGGGGCCAATCATCGACGGAGATATCCGTCTCGACGACCCATCCTTTCGACCGCACCTGGTTCTCGAGACGATTCAACCCGTCCTGGTTATCCAGGAGGCAGAACCAGGAGTTACCGTGAAAGGCCTCGTGGCCCGGTTTCGGTGTTTCGGGGATACGGCGGTCACGGAAGAAACCGCGGATCGATGCCGGCAGGCTTTCGACGATGCCGAGCTTCTCGGCAATCTCGATTGTGTCGCCGACCGTCGATTCGTCCGGCATCGTAGGACCCGACGCGACGGTCGATGGCTGCTCGGGAGGAACGTCGGAAACGTAGAAAGTGACTTGTCTGGCAGGGAAGGCCCTTTCAGCGAGCCGGCCTCCCTTGATGGCCGAGAAATGCTTGCGAAGCACATTCATTTGCACAATGTTCGCTCCGCACGTCACGAGCACGCGGTAGAACTCTCTCAGGTGGTCGATCGATATTTCATCCGAGATCGGTTTTTCACAGATCGCGGACCCACCACCGGACAGAAGATAGACGACGAGGTGGTGCGGCTCAAGATCACTCAGCGCCTCGAGAGCACGTTCGGCGGCCTGCACGCTTTCCAAATTCGGATACGGATGCCCGCCCTGGTAGGTTACGAAATCGGGTTGATGCGGAGGCGTGAGAGAACTGACCGCCAAGCCACAGGCGGTTCGCGGCCGAACCGTTTCCGCAAAGCCTTCGGCCATCTGAAAAGCCGCCTTGCCGATCGCAATCGTGACGATCTTCCTGTAGCGCTCCAATTCGATCCGCTCATCACCCCAACAGAGCACACCCTCCCGGCACTTGATCTTCTCGTTCATCACGCGCCGGAGCGACAAATCTTCCAGCGCCGCGAGGAACAGTTGACGGAGTGTCTCCTTCATGAAAGTCATCCGGACTCAGCCTGTCCGGTCCAGCTCCTCAAGCTCTAGCCTGCATTTCTCACCACCCGACGGTCGAAGCACACGATACGACCGCCAGGACTTCGTTGCGCTGGCTTGCCGTGCTCAACGTACTGTTCAAGTACGCCTGCGCGCGCCAAGCAGCTCGCGCCTAGTCCTGGCTGCCCTCTCACGCACTTCGCCTCGCCGCGTGGTGAGAAACGCAGGCTACCGACCGGCATGGCTTGGAGAACCAAATCATTAAGGCCGTGTTTCGTGTTTCGTGTCTCGTGTCTCGTGAAAACCATTGGCAGGGGCCTGGTTCGCTCCAGGAAGAAATCTCTGACGGCCGGTGAGCCGTAAAGGTCATATTTCGTGCCACCTGTTTCGTAACCCGAGGGCCAAAGGAGGCAATATGGAATATGGCCGCCACACCTGCGCGCCAAGCAGCTCGCGCCTCCTCCTGACGGCCTTCTCACGCACTTCGCCTCGCCACGTGGCGAGAAAAGCAGGCTACCCTGTCCCGACCATCTTCTCATGCGACGCGCCTTGAAGTGTTCGAGGTAGCATACGCGACGTAGAAAATGGTCTTACGAATGTTGCGGCAGGATAAGGAAGAGGCGGCGGGTGCGTGAAGAGTTGTCGGGTTCCAGATCCCGGATACGCAGTCAGGCCGACATTCGGTCGGCAGCGCGGGCGGCGGTGTTTCTACCTTGCGGCATCGCGACCCGGCCGGCATAGCGCTCGAGGTAGCCCATCCAACGCTGCCTCACGCCCTCACCAGCGAAGTGGCTTTCCCAGTAAGCGAACAAGTCAGACCGCTCGCTTGCGATACGGCGTTTGAGAGCGTCCCGTAATCGCCGGGCCCCCTGCTGTTCGCGGAGACCGGGCCTCCTCAGCAGGGCCAGCGTGGCGGCGCAATCGTTCATCGTACCCAAGTGGTCCTGGAGCCGCCTGAGGGCGGTGATGTGCTTGTCGAGGGTGGGTCCGTAGCAAGGCTTGAACAACTCCAGGGTGTATCGAAAGCGTTTCGCCCGCAGTCGAAAGTCGTGCAGCTTCTTGTCGGGGGTCTTCACCTGAATCAGCCTGCGGCCCCTGTTGAAGAACTTCTGCGTCAGACTCGGCAACACGACGGCAGCGTTCTCCGAGCTTGTGAGGGTGGGGTCCCAAGTCGACTTGGCTCTTCCACGCCGATCGATATGCGAGCTTACAACGAGGCGCCGCCGCCACTTGTCCGACGGATTGCGCTTGCTCCACCGCTTTACATCCTCCTGAAAGCGTTTCGCGAACTCCTGCCGCTGTTTGGACAGGACACGAACCAAAGGAGTATCCGGTGTCAGCCCCGCGTCGCTGGCGAGTTGCAGGGCTATATCCCGATCGCGCACGATGCCCGCCGGTTTCAGGATTTCCCGCAGGCGTTTATCGAACTTGCGGGCGGGGCTGGGCAGGAAGAAACCATTGAACGCATCCACACAGCTTTCATAGCGACGGATCGAGACTCGCAGGTCGTGCACCGTATCCGCATCGGTCGATTTGCAGCCACGTCCAAGCTCATAAGCAAAGCGGTCGAGACGAGCTTCGCTCTGGCGAGCCACATACTCCTTCATGGGCGATATCGCTTCAGAAGACATCAGTACTCGCGGTTAACTTTCAGGGAGACCGCCGCACCGGAGATCGGGTTTCAGCCCATTGCGTCCAACGGACGATACAGCAGGAGCGCGTCTGCTGTCAAGGCGAATCCAGCGGGCGGCAAGAGCCTGACGCGGCCGGCGGCGCTTGCTTTGGCGCTCCGCCGACAGATACCGACCCGTCTGCTCGACTAGAATTAAAGTACGTTCCGGACAACATCCCAATGAGTGCGACGAGCAGCGGCGGCACGAACGGAGACGCGACGACCGTCGGCAACTACTTCGTCTCCAACTATCCGCCGTACAGCTTCTGGAATGCGCAGGCTGCCGAACAGGCCGTGGCCGCCCTGGACCATCCGCCGAGCATGGAAGGGCCTTTTGGGCTGTATCTTCACATCCCGTTCTGTCGCAAGCGCTGCCGCTTCTGCTACTTCAAGGTTTATACCGACAACGATTCGTCGGAGATCACCCGATATCTCGAAGGCGTCGCGAAGGAGTTGACACTCTACTCCAAAAAGCCGGCCGTCAGCGGGCGCAAACCAAAGTTCATCTATTTCGGAGGCGGCACTCCGTCGTACATTTCGACGCAACAGCTATCCCGGCTCGTGAACGCCATCCAGCCGCTCTTCCCCTGGGATGAAGCCGAGGAGATCACCTTCGAGTGCGAGCCGGGCACGATCACCAAACATAAACTCGAGATCCTCCGCGACATCGGCGTGACCCGGCTGAGCCTCGGGATCGAGAACTTCGACGATGAGATCCTCGAAGTCAACGGCCGCGCCCATGGATCAAAAGAGGTCGACCGGGCCTACGGTTTCGCACGCGATACCGGCTTTCCGCAAATCAACATCGACCTGATTGCCGGGATGGTCGGCGAAACCGACGCCAACTGGGAGCAATGCGTCCGTAAGAGCATCGCGCTACAGCCTGACAGCATCACGATCTACCAAATGGAGCTGCCCCCGAACACCGTCATATCCAAGGAGATGCGCATCAATGGGCAGCCCGCTCCCGTTGCGGACTGGAGGACGAAGCGCCATTGGACGGGCTACGCGTTCGCAGAGTTCGAAAAAGCCGGCTATACGCTGACGAGCGGCTACACAGCGGTCAGGGACACGGCGGCGGCCACCTTTCTCTACCGCGACCTGCTCTGGAGCGGCGCTGACATGTTAGGCATCGGGGTGTCCTCCTTCGGCCATCTGCAGGGAGTGCACATCCAAAACGAGCATCACATGCAGCCCTATCTCGATGCCGTCGAGGACGGTGAGATTCCGATCCGCCGCGCGCTCCCGACGACCGCAGAGGAACGGATGATCCGTGAGTTCATTTTGCAGATGAAGAAAGGCCGTGTCGACAAACTGTACTTCCAATCCAAGTTTGGGGTTGAGCTACAGGACCGCTTCGGTACGGCCCTTGAAGAACTGCGCCGGAGAGGCCAGGTCGAGATCGACTCCGCCTGCATCACGCTCACCCGCGAGGGATTGCTCCGCGTCGATCAGTTGCTGCATCGATTCTTTCTTCCCCGTCATCGAGTCGCGAACGCCGCATAGATCCCGCCATCGACGATGAACCGCTACGACGCCATCGTGATCGGCGCAGGGCCTTCCGGTTCCACCGCCGCGGCAGTTCTGGCTTCCAAAGGCCGCCGCGTCCTCGCCATCGAGCGGGAAAAGTTTCCACGGTATCACGTCGGCGAGTCGCTCATCCCGTACACCTATTTCCCACTCGAGCGCATCGGCATGATCGAGCGCATGAAGAAATCACACTTCCCCAGCAAGTACAGCGTCCAGTTCGTCGGCCGCAGCGGGAACCTCTCTCAGCCGTTCTACTTCTTCGAGCACCTCAAACACGAGGCAGCCTGCACCTGGCAGGTGCTTCGCAGCGAGTTCGACCAGATGCTTATGGACAACGCCCGCGAAAAGGGCGCCGAAGTTCTGGAAGAAACAAAGGTCACAGAAACGATCGATGAAAACGGCACCGTTAGCGGCGTGCGTGCGAAAGCCAAGGACGGGAGTATGCTGGAGTTCCGCGCACCGATCACCATCGACGCCTCCGGGCGCGACTCGCTCTCGATGCTCCGCAACAACTGGCGCGTGCGGGACGACCAGCTCAAGAAGATTTCGATCTGGACCTATTACAAAGGCGCTCTTCGCGACCCCGGCCGAGATGAAGGCGCAACCACCATCGCCTCGATTCCTGAACGAGGTTGGTTTTGGTACATCCCTCTCCCCGACGACATGGTCAGCGTCGGTGTCGTCGCGGAAAGCGATTACCTATATCGCGACACGCGCGACCTGGAAGAAATCTTCCTTCGCGAGGTCACCAACAACCGCTGGATCGAGAAGCATCTTGCGATCGGTCGAAGAACGGAACCCTTGCGGGTCACCGGAGAGTTCTCCTATCGCTCGCGTTACACCGCCGCCGACGGGTTGGTCCTGACAGGAGACGCCTTCGGTTTCCTCGACCCCGTGTTTTCCTCGGGACTCTTCTTCGCGCTGCGGGGCGGAGAACTCGTCGCCGACGCCGTTGACGCGGCGTTCACCGCAGGCGACTACTCAGCCGGGCGCTTCAACGACTACGCCAACGAGATGTGCAGCGGCATGGAAGCAATGCGCCGCCTGGTCTACGCTTTCTACGACCACGGCTTCAGCTTCGCTGACCTGATGAAGGAGCACCCTGATCTCAGCCCCGACCTGACCGATTGCCTGATTGGAAACCTATCCCGCGATTTCGAGCCACTCTTCAAAGCGGTATCGAAGTTCGCCGCCGTCCCGGACCCGCTGTCCCACGGCCGTCCGCTGGCGGCCGCGTGAACAGCCGCCGGGATGTTGTTGCCAAGCGCATGAACTCATTGAAGACGCTGCATCTCGACAGAGCCGCGCTCAAAGCGCACCAGTTGAAGAAACTGCACGCTCTTCTAAAGACGACCCTTGCCGATAACCCCTTCTACAAGGCGAAGCTGAGGGCCGCCGGCACCGATCACCTTCCCGAGAGCCTCGACGACTTCATCACCCGCACACCCTTGACGACCAAGCGGGAACTGGTCGACGATCAACGACGGAACCCGCCGTACGGGTCCAACCGCGCCTTCCCGATCGAGCACTACTGTCGGTACCACCAGACCAGCGGTACGACCTCCACTCCAGTTCGCTGGCTTGACACGCGCGAGAGTTGGAACTGGATGGTCGACTCCTGGGAGCATATCTTCGAAGCGGCTGGAATCACGGCACAGGATCGGATCTTCTTCCCCTTCTCCTTCGGTCCGTTTCTCGGTTTCTGGTCAGCCTTTGACGCGGCGAACCGGATGGGCTGTCTCGCGATTCCCGGCGGAGGCCAGCGCAGTGCGGCGCGTCTCAGCACTATCGTCGACAATGCCGTCACAGCAATCTGCGCCACGCCTACGTACGCGATTCACCTTGGGGAGGCGGCCCGCGAAGAGAACATCGCCCTCTCGGCCATGAAGGTTCGGGCGATCATCGTTGCCGGCGAGCCGGGCGGCGCGATCCCGTCCACTCGAGGGCTGATCGAAAAACTCTGGCCGGGCATCCGCGTGTTCGACCACTACGGCATGACTGAAGTCGGGCCTGTCAGCTACGAATGCCCCCGCCGCCGGGGTGTCGCCCACGTGATGGAATCGGCCTACCTTGCCGAGGTCATCGATCCCGAAACACTCGCGCCGGTGAAGCCGGGCGACATCGGCGAACTTGTCCTTACGCCCCTCGGCCGCCTCGGTTCACCCGTGATTCGCTATCGCACGGGCGACCTCGTACGACCCGCGAACCCCGCACGCTGCGAGTGCGGCAGCTACGAGCTGTCTTTGGAAGGGGGCATCCTCGGGCGGACAGATGACATGGTGATCGTGCGAGGAGTCAACCTCTACCCCAGCGCCGTCGAGGACGTGCTGCGGGCAGTTGGCGGGATCGCGGAATTCCAAGTCGATATCAGCACCAACAACGACTTGACAGAGCTACGGCTTCGGGTCGAGCCTTCCGCCCCGGTCACGGACCCATCTCGTTTCGCAATTCATGTCGAGAAGGCCCTTCACAGCACATTCGGCCTTCGCTTCTCGGTGGAAAGCGTCACCCCGGGCGCACTTCCTCGATTCGAGATGAAAGCAAAGCGCTGGAAACACAAATGAACCGGAGTCCGGAACCCTCCTGCCGAATACCCTGTTCTTCCGAGCCCGGGCTCTAACCTGCATTTCTCACCACCCGACGGCGGCCGCACGCGAAAAAAGCCGTGATTCGTGTTTCGTGAAAAACCTTACAGGCGGTGTTGCCGGTGCGGGGGACGGTCGCCGCCCATGCCGCGCCATAGCCGCCCCATGCCGCGCCACGCCGAGGGCAAGTCGATCCGGGTGATTGCCGACATCCTGTCATCATGCTAGGCCGGCCGGGGCGAAAAAAAAAGACTGAAGGGCTTCAGTACCAACAGGTACCGTTCAAGCCACGTGATTCGTGAAAAACATAAAGGCCGTGACTCGTGTCTCGTGATTTGTGTTTCGTAAAGACCTTAAAATCAGTGGCTTATGGCTGGTGAACGCCTGGGGAACCCTGATTCGCGACCCGCACGGACTGCGCCTCGCCGCCTCCGTATGCTCATGCCTAGCAGGCCGGGGCAGAAAAAACAAGACTGAAGGGCTTCAGTACCAACAGGTATCAAACGTGCCACGGGAATGGCCGTGATTCGTGTCTCGTGTCTCGTGTTTCGTGAAAACCATTGGTGAGGCTTGGTTCGCTCCAGAAGAAATGTCTGACGGCCTGTGAACCGTAAATGCTGTGTTGCGTGTCTTGTAACCCGAGCCTGCAGGAGGCGATACGGCCGCTACACCTGCGCCAAGCGGCGCGCGCATCGTCCTGACGGTCCTCTCACACACTTCGCCTCGCCACGTGGGTGAGAAAAGCAGGCTAACCGTAACGCGCAGCTCGCCCGGAAGCCTTCCTCACTGACGAGCACTTATCTTGGCGCCATGGCGAGCAGACAATACGCAACCCGTCCCAACAGGATGAAAGGTCAGCAGACACCGAAGAAGCGGGTCCCGAGACAGGGACGATATACCGACGAAGCGCCGATGATACAATGAGAGCCGCTCAGGACAGGAAAAGCCGCGCGCACTCGGCGCGCAGCCTTTTCAGAAACCAAGCATTCAGTTATTTCCCCTTCCGGGCGCGTAGCTCAATTGGTAGAGCAAGTGACTCTTAATCACTAGGTTCGGGGTTCGATTCCCTGCGCGCTCACCATTTCTTTTCAACAACTTACTGGATGAACGTCCTTGCCGACATCATGCGCGTGTCAGCACTATGTCAGCAAACCGACACCCGCGAAACTCATATCTCCCGCCGCGACGAAGCTCAACCAGCGACGCGGGCAGCGGTGATTTAGCGGCCGAGTTCTTCCTGAACAATCGATAGGCGCTTTTCGATCAATGCGAGAATCACGCGAGCCGACCCATCTGGTCGGCGCCGTCCTTGCTCCCAATTCTTGAGCGTGCCCAACGGTATGCCGATGCTCTTGGCAAAAGCCGGTTGCGAGAGTCCCGTCTTGCCTCGGATCGCCACGACATCGGGCTCGGGCACCTCGATGTCATGCACCGTGAACCCGTCTCGTTTGCCTCCCAAGTAGCCTCGGGCATCCTCGAACCCGGCAATGACCTAGTCGTATGCCTTGCTCATGGTTTACGTCCCCAGTAATCTTGAATCAGGTTTTTTGCGGCCGTGGTCAAGGCCACTCGTACTCGTGCGCTGAGATTCGCTTTCTTATTCTTGGTAAAGACGGTGAGCTACAAGCAACGTCATGGGGAAAGTACACCGCCCAGAACGTAGCGCAACTGCCGTACGCGAAGACGAAGTGAAGGGATTAATACAGGAGCTACGAATCCTTTACCGGGGTTGGTGCGTCGCAGACTGCATGTCTCAGCCGCCCGTCCCTCAAAAACTTCCCCCAGGAGCCCGCAGGAGGCGTTTTCAGCCTTCGGTTGGACCTAAACTGTCTACGGAAATGGCGTTGTGGGGGTGGCTTCGTCTCTGCTCAGCGACAAACGTAGCCGATGTAGATCGCCAGGACCGCCGCGGGAATCCACCCGAGAACCGCGCCCCACAGCAAGAACCACACCGCTAGCGAGCCCCAGGCGGCGAGGAAGACGATGGCCGCGACCCAACGGCCGCGGTTGCTCTCGAGCACGTCAATCATCACGTAGCGAAGGGCGGTGAGCAGCTCGAGTCGGGCGGCTTTGCTCATGGGAATCTTCGGGCGGGGACGGACTAAAAAAGGGGGGCGGTCCGCGGGGATTCGAGTGCGTCTCTCGCAGCCAGAGGATCCTACACCCGCCAGCACGCACGGACGAGCCGACCGCTCGGGACCGCCCTCTGCCCACCATAGCACCGCCGCGGCCGTTTCCCGCCTCAGGATCCCCGTCCTCAGAAAAAACCCGCCTCAGGAAGCCCATAGAGGAGTTTTCGGCCTCGCGGTGAACCGAAAGTACCTGCCATCCTCGCCTAAAAGACGCTGATGGCGGGTTCCGACGACGCCGATCTCGTTGGCAAAGAGGGGTGCCCGTGGGAGTTGGTTCGCAGAAAGAGGCAGTCCCAGTCGCCGACTGCTCTAAGTCTTGCTAGGCGGCGGCCCCACCCCGTCTGATCTTCTGCCACGCATCATGCACGTTGTTCGCGAGCGTGGTGATCGCCTCCTTGTGCAGCTCCCATTTCTTCTCGTCCAACAGACAATACCATTGCTCCGAGACTCGTTTGGTCGGCGGCGCATTAGGTGGTTCCTCGAACTTGAATGGGATTGTCCCTTTCTTGTCCTGAAACTGTTCCCAACAGACATCGACTGCTGCTGGATAGAACGTGACGCGTAGCTTGCCGCTTTGGTCGATCACTACCGAATGAGAGCCGTAAACATTGACATCGTCGGGAAGCGTGATTTTGGGCATATAAAAGGTGAAGCCAGACTTCGTTGGATACCCGTTAGAGGCGATGCCTAGAGCTTCGACCGCATCCTGCCAGAGGCTCGCTATGTTTAGATCCCTAGCCCGCTCTGCAAGTGTACGGCGGCGCTCACTGGCTGTGTCTGATCTGCGGATGTCACCGCCATCAACACTTCCTTCTACCTGTCTGGCCAGAATCATTCTGTCTCCGCATTGGTACCCGTGGAATGTCAAGAGAGAGATGTCTACTCCTCTCTCCACTAGAAACTCGACCATGCGGTGCGCTCGGTCGTCAGCACCGAGGCCGACCAGCTCTATTTTTATCGGCCTCAAGGAGATCAGCTGCTTTCCCTGTCGGTCGCCGTACCACGATTCAAAATCATCGATCTTGTCAACTTCGTTCTTCCCCGAGTGATTGGCAATGTAAGTTGCCAATTCGGTTTCCGTCAGGGATTCAAGATAGGAGCAGTAATCAATGGCCTGTGCTACGGCGTCCCGCGTAAGTTTTTCTCGCTTCAACTCGAACACAACGAGTCTGCCGTCCCCGTCCACGCCGAGCAGATCGAGAAAGCCACCGTCGATCGGCGTCTGACGGCCCACAAGCGTCAGGCCCGGCATCAGCATGTCCGGATTCCTGACCAGCACCTCCTCTAGCAAATGCTCTGTTTCTATCCGATTGGTCGATTCCACCGGCTCTGCAGCTTTTGATGAGCCGTCAACCTCCCATATTCTGATATCGTTCGTCATGTTCCGACCTCGGTTTCCGAACCTCGCCGTCCGCCGCCCGAACGGCGGCGTTCTTGCTCATCAAACCTAAACCAACCAGGGCTGGCTGGGCGGAGGCCGCCGCAGCGGGTTTCGCCGTGGGCGCTTTTTCTTGTCGTTCCCACATGGCGGTTCCTGACGGCCCTGCTAGCGCCGCAGGCGCTCGACATCGATCACCTCACCGCCGCGGCGGACCTCGGCCAACGGCTCGTGGCGGCGTGCGGGTTCGGGATCCTGGATATCGAGCTGTTGCAGCTCCCGCTTCAGCCGAAACGCCCTCTCTTCGGCCTTGAGGGTCTCCTTGAGCGCCGGGGCCTTCGCCGGCAACTCCCGACGCAGTTTGAAGGCGATCTCGGAGAGCCCCGCGTGGGCTTCGGCGGCGGTGCGGACGAGCTCAAGGCGTTCGTCTTCGCTCATGGGAGCCGCTCCCGGGACAGGGAACTGCCCCAACCATACCACCTCGGCCACGCGTTTCCGCCGGCACCGGTAAAAAACCCGCGCCAGGAGCCCCGTGGAGGCGTTTTCTCGATCGACCCGGACCCTAAACCTGGGTTTACGCCTTGAGAAACGCCATTGACGGGTCCTGTTGGGTCCCGCACTGCCCCTTGGAGCGGGGCAGGAAGACCTCCTCGGTCCGCCCGGAGAAACAGATGCCGAGAGTCGGAACGGAAGATTGCGTAGAATGAATCGATCCCCGTCAGTAAGGGGTGAAGCCGCGCGACCGGTGCCGACGGGGCGGCAAGAGGGGGCCAAGCCCGCCATGCGTCGCGACCCGAAAAAGCGGCCCCCGACAAAGGATCGTCGGTCGCAAGGTGGCTAGATGGCCGAGGCGAAGTCGGAAGATCTCATCCCGGTCGAACGCATTGCCGCTCAGATCTACGTGATCCGTGGGCAGAGTGTCATGCTTGATTCCGACCTGGCCGAGCTGTACGGCGTGAGCACCAGCCGACTGAACGAGCAGGTGAAACGCAACAGGCGGCGGTTCCCTGACGATTTCTCCTTTCAGCTCACCGCCGAAGAGGCTTTGATGTCGCAATTTGCGATATCAAAGGGCGGCCGGGGAGGGCGGCGTAAACCACCCCGAGTCTTCAGCGAGCAGGGAATGGCCATGCTGTCTTCCGTGCTGCGTTGCGACCGCGCTGAAGACGTGAACGTGGCAATGATGCGGACCTTCGTGCGGCTACGCCAAGTGCTGTCCAGCAACGAAGAACTGGCACGCAAAGTGGCCCAGCACGATCAGAAGATCGACATTCTCTTTGCGCACTTCAGAGGTCTGTTGGAGCTACCCGAACCGCCGAAGAAAGCCCGGATTGGGTTTCACGTGACGGGTGAATGACGAGCGCTAGCTGAGCGCGGTCCGCGGCGGTTCGCGTGCACTCTCGCGGCCGGGGAGTCCAAGCCTCGCCGCCCGCGACGTCCTCCCCCGAAGTGTGCAGTTTTCGGTTGCCATTGACAACGCTCACGGCTGCGCCGTTCGCGTCACCCAAGGCTCCCTTTTGAGGCAGGGAAGGGCTGCAATTCGAGTGCCAAGTCGAGGGCAAGCCCCGGAAATCGGGAGAAAGCGTCCCGTTTCATCCATCTGCCCCCTCGCCTGTACGTTTTGCCGGAGTCGAACACGCCGGAACTCTGCCAAACCGACCACCGCGAGCTCGATGCCGGAAAAACCACGCCCTCAACTCACCTACAAGCGACGATCACGGCGGTCCCGCACCTCCAGCACCCCGGAATCGGGCCGGTTTAACCCCATCACATTCAGGTGAATTTGAGCAGTCCGACAGTCAGGGCGACGATGCCCCGCCTTGAGGTCGGCGACATCGGCTTTGGTAGCCACGGTGTCATTGTCGGCCAGCGTATCAACCACAGCATCGGCCTGGAGCTTGCGGACGACTCGACTAATGCCGCCCAATCCATCGAATCATGGCCAAATCTACCGAACCCCACAAGGTGCGCGCCTGCGGTGCTGGAGAAAGCCATCCCGGCCCTCATCTAGAATGGATCCCGGTTGCAACGAGGGGGATTGTCGAATGAACCGGATCGCCGAGAAGGAGGACAAACTGTTCGAGGCTTGGCCGTCCCGACAGGAGTCGTTCGTCCCGGACGGTCTCGTTGACGCCGACGAATATGCCCGCAGCCGCGTGAAGCTCTTGTTCGTCCTCAAGGAGGCGAACGCTCCAGGTGAGAGGGGAGACCTACGAGAGTTTCTTCGAGGTGACAGCTGGGGACCGACATGGAACAACGTGACGAGGTGGGTCGAGGGCATTGAAGGGCTTCCGTGCATCGTGCCGTGGGACAAGCTTTCGGAGGTCGACATCAATCGACGAAAGCGGGTGTTGCGGAAGATCGCGGCCGTCAATCTGAAGAAGGAACCCGGCGCCGGGGTGGCGGACTACGACCAGTTGAGAGAGGCGACGCAGCGCGACCGCCAGTCCATCTCCGAACAGTTGTCCTTGTATGCGCCCAACTACGTGATCTGCTGCGGCACGGACGTGAGTAACCTGCTCTTCGAGGCGGAGCCCATCGGTGTGTACCCACGAAACGCCGATGACTGGAAGTCGACAAGCCGCGGGGTGCGGTACAGGATTGAGAACGCGGTGCCCCACATCGCGTACCACCATCCTCAGGCCCGAATGCCGGGCAACCTCATCCACTATGGGCTGATCGACGCTGTGGCAGAATTGGCGAAGATATATTGACGTGTGTAGATCGGCTTTGTGTCTCTAAAATCCCCCGGCCGCCGAAAGTGCGGCTAGGCCGCCGTTGTTTCGTCGGGCCACTGCCCGAGACGGTTCCTCTGCTGCGCCAGGTCGTAGGCGGCTTGCCGCCGCAGCCAAGAGTCGGCGGTACCCCATCCTGCCGCTTCCAGCTTCAGAGCCAGTGACACCGAGATGCTGGCCCGCCCGTTGAGAACGCGGGACAGCGCGACCCGCGACACGCCGATCTTGCGCGCCGCCTCAACCACCGTCAGGGTACTTTCCCCCAGTGGATCCTCCATGCAGCCGTGGTAGATGTGTCGCCCGGGGGGCGACGGATTGCGCCGCAGCCAGGCGTCGTACGGCACGCTGTCGTTGCTCTTGCTCATAACTCCCCCTAGTGGTAGTCCGTCAGGTCGACATCCAGGACGTGGCCGCCCTCGACACGGAACACAATCCGCCACAGGCGCGATACCCTCACCGCCCACTGGCCTTGCGGGTGCCCTTCAGAGGATGCAGCCGGTAAAACGGTTCGGACAGTTCGCTGAGCGCATCCGCTCCGTCGAGAGCCAACAGGATGTTTCGGATGCGCTCGACGTGTGCCGGGTGCAGCTTGCTCGAGTCGCCGCGCACGAAGAACCGCCGCAGGCCGCCGTGCCGGATACTGCGTATCGCCACCTAGATCAATGTATCGCATGAATAGCAGAAACAGCACCCACAACACAGCAGGCCGAACAGGGCGCGGTCGCGGGCCTGCTCAACTCACCGTGCGCCATCGTAGCGCAGGCTGTAGCGCTTAGGTGTGTCTTTTCTCCTTTTTACTCCCTCCAAAGGAGGAGAAGAAAGCGCATTTATACATCGCTGAGCGCGGCGTGGGCCTCGGTAATGGAACCGAGCAGCTCAAGGCGTTCGTCCTTGCTCATCGGATTCGCGCCCAAGGCAGGGAACTGCCCCAACCATACCAGCCCGGAGGCAAAACGCCCATCGCCGTAAAAAACTCGCGCCTCAGAGCCCGCAGGAGGCGTTTTCAGCGAGGAGGTGGACCCTAGCCTGCATTTCTCACCACCCGACGGCCGAAGCACGCGATATGACCGCCAGGACTTCGTTGCGCTTGCTTGCCGTGCTCAACGTACGGTTCAAGTACGTCTGCGCGCGCCAAGCGGCTCACGCCTTGTCCTGACGGCCCTCTCACGCACT
Source organism: Bryobacterales bacterium (assembly GCA_965204095.1). Taxonomy (GTDB): domain Bacteria; phylum Acidobacteriota; class Terriglobia; order Bryobacterales; family UBA6623; genus JAPPLB01. Next base: position 2,412,923 of record OZ241991.1, read on the forward strand.
TCGTCTCGCCACGTGGTGAGAAATGCAGGCTAGCCACCTGGGATTTACGCCAGGGAAACGCTTTGAAGGGTCTTTCTCAGGGCTCAACGTCGGGACCCTGCTAGCGCCGCAGGCGCTCGATATCGATCACCTTGCCACCGCGGCGGACCTCACCCAACGGCCCGCGCCTCTCGGGCGGGTCGGGATCGGTGAGATCGAGTTTTTGCAGCTCGCGCTTCAACCAAACGCCACCCTCTCAGCCTTGAGGGCCTCCTTGAGCGCCGGGGCTTTCGCCGACAGCTCCCGCCGCAGCTTGAAGGCGATCTCGGAGAGCCCCGAGTGGGCTTCGGCGGCGGTGCGGACGAGCTCGAGTCGTTCGTCTTCGCTCATGGGATCCGCTCCCGGGGCAGGAATCTGCCCCCACCATAGCAGGGCCACAGCCGTTTTCCGCCTCTGGACGCCGACGCCGTAAAAAACTCGCGCCAGGGGCACCGCAGGAGGTGTTGTCGGCCTCACTCCGGCCCCCGCATACCTAAGCAATCCGTCTCGCAAGCGGGACCCGGAGCCGACATCCCTGGCCGCTGGGCGGTTCTTCGCTCGGCACGGGCGCTGATGCGCCCGCCGGTGCGTCTACCCGCCCTCTCCTGCGTCGCTTTGCATAGGGTTAAAGGGTAAAAGCGCAAAGGGTTATTCCGTCCTCAGCAGGCGGAAGCCGAGAATGGTGCCGTGGAGGCCGGGCGAGACGCTGAAGCGAATCGGCGCCCGGCAGCCCCTGGCGCTGCCGCCCCAGCCGCCGCCACGATACACCCGCTTCGAGCCTGACCCCGGTCCCTGAGGATCTGTCACAGACCCTCCCGTGTAGTCGCCTTGCCAGTCATCGACCCACTTCCACACGTTCCCCAGCATGTCGTAGAGCCCCCAGGCGTTCGGTGCCTTCCGCCCCACCGGATGCATGCGATCCCCGCTGTTGCCGTCGTACCATGCGACCACGTCCACATTCCCGTAGCGGTCTCCGCTCGTCCCCGCCCGCGCCGCGTACTCCCACTCCGCCTCTGTCGGCAAGCGGTAGCGATCTCCTCCGGACTGCCCGTTCAGCCTCCGGATAAACTCCTGCGCGTCATCCCAGGAGACTCTCTCCACCGGGCAATCGGGACCGCACTCGTCGAACCAAGATGGATTGGCCCCCATCACCGCCTGCCACTCCGCCTGCGTCACCTCGTACTTCCCCAGCCAATACCCCCGGCTGATCCGCACCCGCGTCAGCGGCTGCTCGTTATCAAGGGATTCAAGACGGAGAACCGGATTTGACTTCAGAAACCCGCCGACACCACCCTGCCACATGCCGGAGGGCGCGCGATGCTTCCGATCCAGCATTCTCATAAGGACTCGAACTTCGGGAAGCTGGAATTTGCTGAGCTTGCGGAAGTGGATGTTGAAGGATACGGTTATTCCTCAGCCCGCTGCAGAAAAACGTCACTGGTGACGATCGCGGAGACCGCCACGGAGAACCGGTATCCGTTGTCTTCCAGAGCACGGCGCATCGAGAGCAACGTATGGAAATCGCCGGATTGCAGCTTGCGAGTCAGGGCGTACGTCATGAGGCGTTTGGAAAAATTGTCGACGAACTTCCGCCGTTGCGGACCTTGCAGAAGATAACGTTTGAGATCTTCGAGTCCGTGCAGCGTGGCGCCATCCGGCAATTTGGCCCAGTCAGCAAGCGAGCCGCCGTTTAACGATTTCGAGTTCGTCCGACGGCCAATCCCGTCGAACTCTTCCAGCGCGAGGCCCAGAGGATCCATGCGGCTATGACAGCCGGCACAACGGGTTTCCCGCCGGTGCCGCGCCATCATTTCAGCCAAGGTCAACGGACGTCCGTCCCCGGCTTGGACGTCCTCCAGTTTGTCGACCGTGACGGGCGGCGGCAGCGGTGGCGTGCCAAGAATCCCGCGCAGGATATAAGCGCCACGCTCCACGGCGCTGCGCCGGTCCGGATGCGAAGTCAGACTCAGAATCCCGGCCATGCCCAATAAGCCGCCGCGACCGTCGCGGTCCGTCAATCGGACTCTTTGAAAACCCTCACTGGCAACGTCTGCCATTGCGTAGTACGCCGCCAGTTCGCGATTCACAAACGTGAAATCAGAGTCGATGAGATTCAGGATGCTCAGATCACGGCGTATGATTTCCTCGACGAAATAAAGCACTTCGTCATACATTGCCCTTTGCAGCGATTCGGTAAACTCCGGAAAGCGCTGAGGGCTGATGTCGAGATGGTCGGCGATCTTGTTGAACTTGAGCCAGTACCCGGCGAACTGCGTCGCCAGGGCGGCAGCCTTGCGGTCCGAAAGCATTCGCCTTACCTGAGCTTTCAGCACCTCAGGATCGCGCAGCCGCTGCTCGACGGCTAAACGAGTCAGTTCCTCATCCGGCGGCCCGGACCATAGAAAATACGACAGCCGGGACGCTACTTCGTGATCGGACAACGGAGCGGTCGCTTCGGATTTCTCCCGTTTCTTGTCACTCCAGTTGATTACCTTTCTTTCCCAGCGGTGCTCCTCGGGCAAGTAGACAAACTGCGGCGAGGCCAAGATACCCTGCAATACCTGTCGACAGGCGCCCTCGAAATTCTTGCCGCTTTTGATCTGCTCGTCATAAAGGCCCTTGAGGCCGGCCGTCTCCTCTTCGCGCAGAGGTCGGCGGTAGGCCCGGGCGGCAAAGGTGGACAGGTGTTGGTAGGCCGCAGCTTGCAATTCGGCCGGCGGAGTCGGGTACGAGGAGTCAAGCCGAGCCGGTCGTGGCTCCGGGTGAAAACGGATGCCCTTGTCAGGATCGACTGAGGCGTGGGCGACAATCTGATCTGCCGCCAGCAGATAACGCGACAACTTCGAGGGGGACAACTGCATCTCGAGCCCCTGGTTCAAGAAGCCGCCGTCACTGGCTGTTCCACCCGGTTGCGTCAGACTACCGAGGCCCAGGTCGAGACCGGTCAATTCGAGCACCGTGTTGTCGTACTCGAAAGGCGTCATCTGTCGCAGCCGCGCATTGCTGGCGCGGGACGAGTCGGGTGTGATGCGCGATTCCATCTCCTTTTCGAACCACAGGCCGAAGAGTTCCCGTTCTTTTTCGGAGGGTTGGCGCTTCTGGCTCGGATGAGGCATGGCGCCGGTGGTGATGGCGCGTGCAATCTTCTCCCACTGCTGATGCCAACTACCGAGATCCTCGCCTGGCCACTGAGCCGAGTATTCCTCAATGGCAAGTCCGCCTTCACGGCTCTGTTTGCCGTGGCAGTCGTAGCAGTAATGCCGCAGGAAGGGATGGATCTCCTTTTCGAACGTCAACTCTTTGGCCGGCCCGGACAGAACTTGATATGCCATAGGTTGTTCCGGCGCCTTCTCTGACGCAGCGTCCCCTTCCTGCTTGTCCGCCTGCCACGCACCCTCGTCGATCCATCCTGCAATGATCCTGATTTGTTCCTCGCCAGGTCTGGGATTGCCCTGGGGAGGCATCGCGAGGCTGTCCGCGGCAGGAGCCGTCAGACGTTGTATAAGCAGACTTCGGGAAGACTGTTTGGCAATAATCACCCGGCCGTTGTCACTGCCCTGCAATGCAGTTTCACGGCGATCCAGCCGCAGGCCGGCCATCCGGGTTTCCGAGCCGTGGCACTGCACACAAAATTGCTCGAAGATCGGTCGAACCTTCGTATCCCATTCCTGGGGCTGATCAATGTTCGCCGCGAGGGCGGGGGAATAGACCATCCCGACGCCAAGGAAAAGAGCGAGTCCGCAGGCACTGATGACGGGCCGGATGGCGAAGCGGGCAGGCTGCATTGGGATCTTCCTATCCCGCCAGCGTCGAACCATACGACTCGGCCGCCTCCTGGAACCCGTCCAGCGGGGCGCCCATGGTTTCTGCGATCGACAAAAAGAGCCGAGACATCGAGCCGCCCTGGAAATCGATAGCCCGCCCGGTCTTGATCCTGCCGCCGCCACCGCCAGCCAGAAGCAATGGATACTGGGTGCAAGTATGGCGGTTTCCGTCCCACATATCGGATCCGATCATGACCATCGAATTGTCCAGCAGGGTACGATCCGCTTCCTGCACTTCGTCCATCTTCTGCAGCAAATAAGCATATTGAGAGATATGCCAGCGGTTGATGAGATGGTATTGGTGCAGCGAAATCGGAGTCTCCTTATGGTGGCTCAATGCATGCCACTGACCGGTGACGCCGGGCAGGAAGCTGAAGTCCATGTATTTGGGGCCGTAGCTGTCAAACATGAACGTCAGCACGCGGGTCTTATCCATTCGCAAGGCCAGCACGATCAAATCAAGCATCAATCGGGTGTGTTCGCGGAAGTTCTCCGGCTGATAGAGAGCAAAATCCGGTGTCTCGCCGGCACCGCTCGGGTCATCAGCGTGAAAACGCCTGGAGATGGCAGAGGGAGCCGCCTGTTGACGTTGCCAAGCGTTCTTTTCCCGCTCCAGGCGCTCGATCCGCAACTCCAATTCGCGAATGCCCTCGAAGTATTCGGCCAATGTCTGGCTGTCTTGCGCACTGATGCGTTTTTCAAGATCCTTGGCCTGACCAAGCACAAAGTCGAGCACGCTCTTGTCCCGCTTCAACCAGGACTTGTCGGAGAACAAGGCCGCGAACGTCATGGCGGGATCGATCTCCTTGGAAAGAGGCTTGTCAGGACCTCTCCAAGAGATGCTGGAATCGTAGAAGGCACGGCCGTTTCTTGAGGGAGCAATGCCCATCACGAGCGAACGAAACTCGGTTTGGCCACCGATCCGAGCGGCGATCTGCTGATCGAAAGAAATGCCTGATCGGTTATGGTCCCGCCCTCCTGGTTCGCCAGTTAGAAACGCGGCGACCTTGCCGGCATGTCCGCGAACTTTGCTCAGATGCAGATGGGACACGTCCTGAAGGACATTGACCTTGTGCTTGATCTCTTCCAGCGGCTCAAGCGTAGGCCCAAGCTTCAGATCTTCGCCCGAACCGGAGGCTCCCCATTGATGCGTATTGACACCAAGCGGAAAGAAAGTCGTCACAAAGCGAATCGGGGCCTGAGCAGCCGCCTGCTTTGCCGGAGCCGCAGTGAGCGTCGAGACGGATTCCAGCCACGGCAGAGTGAGGCTCACTCCCGCAGCTTTCAGGAACGACCGGCGATTCGCTTGATGGTGTCTCATGGATAATGCCCCTGGAGAAACATCGACATGTTCGTCTGGCGGCGTTCAAACGACCGTCCCAGACAGAGCGAAGTGCGCTCATATACCTGGCTAAAGTATACACCCGTCCAGGTCTCTGAGGAAGTCGCAAGTGTGTGGTATCATAACCATTCTGTAAAGTGAGAGAGCTGTCATGTGGGGACACAAGGAAGAACCGTTGCCAACGAAAACCGCTACGCCGACAACCGGCCAACCCGTTTCCCGTTCCGACACGGCACAACCTTCAGGCTTGAGCGCGGCCAGCCGGCCGGCGGCCGGTGTTGATCGCTCCGGGCAAGTCCAAGCGAAGATCGGAAAGACCCTCAAGCTCAAGGGTGAAATGAACGGCAGCGAAGACGTTTTCGTCGATGGAGAAGTCGAAGGAATAATCGAGTTGCCTGAAAACGCCCTGGTCATTGGACCGAGCGGCAACGTTCGTGCGAAAGTGAAAGCCCGCTCAGTCACCATATTTGGTCATCTGGAAGGGAAAGTGCAGGCTGGCGAAAGGATTGAGATTCGCAAGACCGGATCGCTGGAAGGCGACTTGGTGACGCCTCGAATCGTCATCGAAGACGGCGCAGTATTTCGGGGAAGCATTGATGTCCTGAAACCTGAAATCAAAGAGAAAGCGCCGCCGAAAGTGAGCAAACCCCCGCGGAGCAGACCACCGGTTGTAGCAGCATCAAGACCCGATCGGCCACCCATCACCACGGCCGGATCAACTGGCAACTCGGGTTCCTAGGCAGCGCCCGGCAAGATCAGTCACGACAGCATCAGGGAGTGCAGGGAGAACAAGTTGGCGGAGTTCTCCGACAGGTTAGTTGATAACAGCCAGCGTGCGGCCTCACCGGATGCGTCCATCGGGGCGGACCCGTTCGATGCAGTTCCTGCGCCAAGCTCCTCGAAGCGTTACAGCCGAGGCCTCAGATACTGCCTCTCTTCGCTGCCGGACTCAGAGCACCGCCAAGTGCTTGACCTGGGCGGCCTGAGCGAATCGAGTGTCAGTTTCCTCAGCTCCCTGGGTTGCAGAATCCACGCGCTTGACTTGCTATCGTTGTTCGACGCTTATCAGGAGAAATTGCCGGGACAAAGGTTTAGTCCCGTCGACGCCAAATCATTCATCAACGAATATCTCGGATACTCACCCGCGACCTTTGACATCATCCTCGTCTGGGATGTGATCGAATTCTTTGACACGGAAGTGCTCAAGCTTGCCGTGTCTCAATTCGGCCGGATTTTGCAACCCGGCGGGTCGCTGTTAACCTTTTTTCACACCAGGTCAAAGGGGATGCCTGTCACGGCGAACCAGTATCAGATCGAAGATGCAGACCATCTCCGGCTCCGGGAACGGCATCGGAGGCCGCTGTCCCATACCTTCAATAACCGAAGTCTGGAGCGACTGTTCGGCGGTTTCGGTTCGCTGAAGTTTTTTTTGACACACGACAGCATCCGAGAGGTAATCGTAATACGCTGACCTGCGTCATACAGGTTAGTGGAGCACGCGTTCCCCAGAATCCGGCTTCTGTTTCTTCTGGCGATCACTGTTTCGCCGGACCTCCCGGCAGCAGCATCGGACAGAATCGATGATCGCGTCCTCGGGCACGATCACTTCTATAACCTCGAGTACGAGGAAGCGATTGAAGCGAACCGTCGGCTCGTTTCACAACAGCCGGATGATTCGTCTGCGCACAATCGCTTAGCGACAGCGATTCTTTACAAAGAGCTGCTGCGACTGGGCAAGCTGGAAACAAAGGCTTTCAAAGGAGATACTCAATTTCATGCCTGGGAGAAGCCAAACGCCGATCCCAAGGTCTGGAACGAATTCAAGGGCGTTTTGCTGCGTGGACGGCAGATCGCCGAAGACATACTCGCGGCGGACCCACAAGATGTCAAAGCCCTTTATGCGCTGTCAACCAACCATGCGCTCGAGAGCACCTATCAATTCATGGTGCGCACATCGTATTTCAGAGCACTGCGGAGCAGTAACCGCGCGGACAGGCATAGCCGTGAATCGATCAAAACTCATCCCGAGTTCATCGACGGCTATCTCATCGCAGGCACACACGAATATGTCGTTGGCAACCTACCCTGGGCTTTGCGATTCATGGTGGCTGTCGGGGGTGTGCGAGGTAGCAAGAAGAAGGGGGAGGAATACGTTCGACTTGTCGCCGAGAACGGCGATTTGGCGCGAGACTCTGCCCGTGCCTTGCTTGTGCTGTTGCTGCGCCGCGAGCAGAGGCCTCTCGAAGCCGTTCCAGTTCTCGAGGGCATCATCCGCGATTTTCCACGCAACTACCTCATGCATCTCGAGCTTGCCGGGCTATATGAAAATGCCGGTCAAGAAAACACGGCGCTCGACATCTTCCGAAATATACAGGACAAAGTGAAGACGAACACGGACCGCTTCGGACGCATGCCCACGCGAGTGCAAGAAGCGCTCGCCCGCCGAATCGCGAAAGTCGAAAGGGACATGGGAGTCAGGTCCGGCGGCTCATAGCACAGCCAATCGCCAACTCTTCCATGGCCTCGCCCTCATCTCTCGAGTCGGCGACCCATTCACACACTAGCCTGCATTTCTCACCACCCGACGGCCGAAGCACACCATACGGCCGCCATGACTTCGTTGCGCTTGCTTGCCGTGCTCAACGTACTGTTCAAGTACGCCTGCGCGCGCCAAGCGGCGCGCGCCTCGTCCTGACGGCCCTCTCACGCACTTCGCCTCGCCACGTGGTGAGAAATGCAGGCTAGGACTCCTGTGAGCCACATTGATCAACCCAAGCAGGATTGTTCCTGCCTTTCGTATTGAGGAGGGGATTCACACCTGCCAGAAGGCTGCCAGTTTCCGCATCACCCGCTTCGCGTGTTGCGGGCTGCTTGCCGCGGCGAAAATGGTGTTGTCACCAGCGATCGTTCCTACTATGCCGAGGTCGGTTTCGAAGTCCAATGCTTCAGCGACCGTTCCCGCGCTTCCGGGGAGCGTCTTGACAACGACGAGGTTGCTGGCGAGCTGAAGGTCGCGGACGAGCTTTCCCAGAACCCGCCGCAACGTATCGCGGTTTGCTTCTGAGGGCTGGAGCACGTCGCGCTCGCGGTAGCCCTCACGGGTCTTGACAACGCCCAATTCCCGCAGATCGCGGGAGAGCGTTCCCTGGCTGGCTTGGACACCGACGGACTTCAGGAGTCTAGAAAGGTTTTGCTGCGTGGTGACGGACCGGGAGCGTAGTATCTTTTGAATCTGCGCTTGCCGGAACGTCTTGGTCATTGTGTGCGCCGCATCGCCTCCAGACGCTTGTCGGCTTCTTCGAGCGCATCGAGAAGTACGGAGGAGGCCGTACCGCCGGGAACGACGTGATTGCTCAGCGCACTCCGCGCCGTGAGAAGATCGCGCGCCTTGTCGTCGAACTCAGAGGCGATCTCCTTCAGCTCATCCGTCGTCCAGTCCTGGGGTCTGTTGCCGGTGCGAACGCTCTCGAGTACAAGCTTGCCTACGATCTGATGGGCGCGGTGGAAGGGGACTCCTTTTTTCGACAACTCCTCCGCGAGCGCCGTCGCGGATACCCAGCTTTCATCAGCCGCAGCTTCCATGCGGTCAGGATGGATGGCGGCAGTCTGAACGGTAAGCTTCATGACAGCCAGGCAGCCGGAGAGCTGCGCGGCGGCGTCAAAGACAGGTTCCTTGTCTTCTTGCAAGTCTCGGTTGTAGGAGAGAGGGAGACCCTTGAGCGTCATCATCAGTGAAAGCAGGCTCCCGCTGACGCGTCCGGATTTGCCGCGCACCAACTCGCAGGAATCGGGGTTCTTTTTCTGGGGCATCAGGCTGGAACCGCTGGTGACTTCGTCGCCCAGCTCGAGGAAGCCGAACTCCTCGCCGGAATAGAGAATCCAATCCTCGGCCAAGCGGCTGAGGTGGAGCATCGTGGAGGCCGCGGCGTAAAGAAAGTCCAAGGCGAAGTCGCGGTCGGAGACGGCATCGATGCTGTTGGCGGAAAGCTTACTGAAGCCCAGTTCGTCGGCCATCGCCTGCCGGTCGAAGGGGAACCCGCTGCCGGCGAGCGCACCGCTGCCGAGAGGAAGAACGTCAGTGCGGCGATAGGCGTCGTCGAAGCGCTGCCAATCGCGTGCGAACATCTCGAAGTAAGCCAGCAAATAGTGAGCCCATAAGACAGGCTGGGCGCGCCGCAAGTGCGTGTAGCCGGGAAGCAAAGCGTCGGGCTCGCGCATTGCGAAGTCGAGCAGCACGCCCATCAACCCCACGAGAAGCTCCTGGATGGCATTGATTTCGGTCTTCATCCAGAGGCGGAAGTCGGTGGCGACTTGCTCGTTGCGGCTGCGCCCGGTGTGGATCTTTTGGCTCAAGGCGCCAGCCTTCTCGTCGAGCTTTCGAATGACGAAGGTGTGAATGTCTTCGTCTTGCGCCTCGCCGAACATATCTGCTTCTCGCGCTTCCGAAAGGATTTCGTCGAATGCTCGGTGAACGATCTCGCGCTCCTCGCAGGTGAGGATACCAACACTCGCCAAAGCCGAAGCGAATGCTTTTGAACCGAGGATGTCGGCCTCGAGGAGCCTGCGGTCAAAATCCAACGAGCCGGAGAACTGTTCGAACAGCTCGGCCGGACCATGCTCGAATCGACCGCCCCAAAGCTTCATGATTCATCCACGCCGGTCATCACACGTGAGCGAGATTCGATCGGCAGGCCGATCAGGTTGATGAAGCCACGCGCGTCCTTCGGTTCGTAGTCTGCGCCCATGGTGAAGCTGGCGATGTCGAGTGAGTAGAGCGAATACGGTGACGTACGGCTGAGCACATCGATGCGGCCCTTGTGGAGCCGCAAGGTGACTTCGCCAGAGACATTCTCCTGGGTTTTATTGACGAAAGAGTCGAGCGCCTCACGGAGAGGCGTGAACCACAGCCCGTTGTACACAAGATCGGCGTAGTCAAGTGCGAGTTTCCGCTTGCAATGAGCTGTGGCTCGATCAAGCGTGAGCGCCTCGAGCTCGCGATGGGCCGTCATGATGGAAGAGCCGCCGGGCGTCTCGTAGCAGCCGCGCGACTTCATTCCGACAAAGCGGTTTTCGACCAGATCGACTCGGCCCACTCCGTTTTCGGCGCCAAGGCGGTTCAGATTCGTAAGAAGATCGGCCGCGCCAAGCGCCTCGCCGTCGATCGATACCGGGTTCCCTTTTTCGAAGCCGATCGTCACTTCGGCGGGCTCGTCGGGGGCGTTGTCCGGATCGACCGACCACGTCCAGACGGAGTGGCTTGGCGAGTTGACCGGATCCTCCAGTTCGCCGCCCTCATGGGAGAGATGCCAGAGATTGCGGTCGCGGCTATAGATCTTGGCTTTTGTGGCATCAATCGGAACGTTGTGCGACTGGGCGTAGTCGATGGCGTCCTCGCGGGATTGGATGTCCCAGATTCGCCAAGGAGCGATGACCTTCAGATGGGGTGCGAGAGCCTTGTAGGTCAGCTCGAAACGGACCTGGTCGTTGCCTTTTCCGGTGCAGCCGTGGCAGAGGGCGTCGCAGCCGGTTTCGAGTGCGACCTCGACTTGCCGTTTCGCCAACAGAGGCCGGGCGATCGAAGTACCAAGCAGGTACTTGTCTTCATAGACCGCACCCGCGCGCACCACCGGCCATACATAGTCGCGCACGAACTCTTCCTGCATGTCGTCGACAAAGATATCGGAAGCGCCGCTGTCCTTGGCCTTCCGCTGAATACCAGCCAACTCCTCGTCACCCTGGCCGATGTCGCCGCACACAGCGACTACCTCGCAGTCGTACTGCTCACGCAACCAAGGAATGATGATGGATGTATCAAGGCCCCCGGAATAGGCGAGGGCGATTTTTTTCGGGTTTGTCTCCATGGCAACCTGTGCTTCACATGACAGTAGAAGATTTATTTTGCTTTGCCATCTCGAAAGAATCGCCGGGAAGGCTCGTTTATCGCCACCGTGAGCCTTCAGCCATCCTCCTCGGTCAAGAACATCAGCAATAGAGCCTTCTGGGCATGTAACCGGTTCTCGGCTTGATCAAACACGACCGATAAGGGCGACTCGATCACGGAGTCGGTCACCTCTTCTCCGCGAGACGCCGGGAGGCAATGCATAAAAACCGCGTTGGAAGCCGCGTGCGACATCAGTTCGTCATCGACTTGAAAATCGGCAAAGGCGGCACGGCGTTGGTGCGTCTCGGCTTCCCAACCCATGCTTGTCCAGAGGTCGGTGTAGACCACCGAGACACCCGATACGGCTTCGCGCGGGTCGAACGAAAGCTCGACCTTGGCAGAGGACGTCCGCGCCAACTCGCAAGCCCTCGTGACGACTTCAGGATCAGGTCCATACTCGGGTGGAGTCGCCACGGTGAGTGACACCCCCAGTCGAGCGGCGCATAACAGAAGAGAATGGCAGACATTGTTGCCATCACCGACGAAGGCCATCTTGAGGCCTTCGAGTTGGCCAAAGCGTTGCGTCAAGGTCTGAAAGTCCGCGATCGCCTGGCAGGGATGAAATTTGCCACTCAGCGCATTGATGACGGGGACCGACGACCATTGTGACAACTGTTCGAGGGTCTCTTGCTTGAACGTGCGGGCCACGATCGCATCCACCCAGCGGTCCAGATTCCGCGCGATGTCCTTGACCGGCTCGCGCTCGCCGATGCGGCCGTCACGGTGATCCTGGAACACGGTAAAGCCCCCCAGTTGCTGGATGGCGAGCTCGAAGGTCAGTCGGGTGCGCAGCGACGGTTTTTCAAACAGTAGTGCGATCGATCGCCCGGTCAAGCTTGCTGCGTAGTCGCGCGGCGCACTCTTGACTCTGGAAGCCAGCCCAATCAGCGCTTGCAACTCTTCCGCGGTCAGGTCCGTGTCCGTAAGCAAGTGCGGGGCCTGTATTGATTGAACGGGGCTCTTGCTTACAGCGGAGGTCATGGGATCAGCCAGCGGCCAGAATTAATAAATTGACGCTGTAATGAATAATTACACATTCAAGCCCGCATTGCAAGCGCCTCTTGGTGGAGCGTGACAGATGCGGGACGCCGCGCCGTCGAGGACCGTCAGCTCTTCATGCCTCAGTGATCTGGTCAAGCAGGTCGTAGAACTCGGGAAAGGAAACGGATGCGGCATCGGCGTTTCGCAGTTCGGACTCGCCATTCGCCTTCAGGGCAGCGACCGCAAAGGCCATAGCAATTCGATGGTCGCCGAATGAATCAAGCCGAGATGCGCGGAAGGATTGCCGGCCGGGGATGCGCAGGCCATCGGGATCGACCTCTGCAAGCACACCCATGCGCGCAAGGTTGTCGGCGACGGTGGTAATGCGGTCCGTCTCTTTCAGCCGCAGTTCGCCGGCATCGCGGATGATCAAGCCGTCTGCACTGGCTGCTCCGAGCACAGCGAGCATCGGGATTTCATCGATCACTGCGGCGGTCATGTCTCCTTCGATGACTCCGCCTTGCAGCGGCGCCTGTCGGGCCGACTCAGGTCCGCAAACAAGGATTTCCCCAATCGGCTCGCCATACTTGCAGCGACGATCGAGGATTCTGATGTCGGCGCCCATCCCGCGGAGCACGTCGAGCAGGGAGGTCCGTGTCGGGTTGAGCCCGAGGCCTTCGATCTTCAACTCGGAGCCGGGGAGCAGCAAGGCGGCGCCAATGAAGAACGCGGAGGAGGAGATGTCGCCCGGCACCGTTAGTTCCCGAGCGGTCAACCTGGGTTGACCGAGGAGGCGGATTTCGTTGCCTTCGACCTCGACATCGGCTCCGAACTCGCCGAGGGCGATTTCGGAATGGTCTCGCACAGGCAGGGGCTCGCGCAGGCTGGTCCATCCGGGTGCGGACAGGGCGGCGAAGAGAACGGCGGTCTTGACCTGGGCACTAGCAACAGGGAGGTCGTAGTCGATGGCGTTGAGCCCGCCTCCGAGGATGCTGAGGGGAGGGAAGTTGCCCTCGCGGGCATCGATGCGGGCGCCCATCTGCTCGAGCGGAGTGATGATGCGCTTCATGGGCCTCCGGGAGAGTGATTCATCACCGGTTATTTCCGAGATGAATGGTTGCCCCGCGAGGATCCCGGAGAGCATTCGAATCGTCGAACCGGAGTTGCCGGCATCGAGTATCCCGGCCGGGGCCTTGAGCCCGGAGAGGCCGCCTCCTTCGACGATCACCTCGTTCCCGTCGCGGTCTACTGGAACGCTCAAACTGCGGAGGCATTCGAGCGTTGCGGCGCAATCGGCGCCGGTGGAATAGTTTCGGATGACGCTGCGGCCCTCGGCGACGGCGGCCAGCATGGCATAGCGATGGGAGATCGACTTGTCACCGGGGAGCCAGATGCGACCCCTTACGGAGCGGGCTGGTTGCAGTTTGCGCGTCATCGGGAAACGGCTATTGTGGGGCCTTCACCGCCCGCGATGCGAGACGGCGAACGAAGTCTACGTCGCCGTCGAGGAAGTCAAACGCCGGCAGGTCACTGCGTTGCGCCCAGCGAACCTCGGCGAACTGTTCATAGCACGGTTCGCCGTCGAAAGAAGTCACCGCGAAAAAGATCAGCTCAATCGGCTTACGTCCCGGGTATTCATAGTGGTAGCGCTCGATTTCCGAATCGATCCGCGCTTCGATCGACAGCTCTTCGCGCAACTCCCGCAGCAGCGCCTCGGCGGGCAGCTCGCCGTCTTCCAACTTGCCTCCCGGGAATTCCCACTTGCCGTCGAAATCCTGATCGGCGCGGCGGCGGCAGATAAGAACGCGGCCATCACGCTCGATGACAGCGGCAGCGACGGTAATCATGTCAGGACTGCACGGACGAGCAGAATCGGGGGCGGCGCGGGCGACCCGCCCCTTGCGGCGTGAACCCCAGGCGAGAAAGTCGTTCTTGAGCCCGGCGACCGGTCAGGGTTCGCCAGAGAACGCAGACTCCAGGCTCGAGTACCGCCGGCCTGAAAGCACCGTCCTACCGTAGCCCCGAGGGGCCGGGTGCGAACGAGTTGCCTCCGGCTACGGATTGTAAAACAGAGTTCCCCCCGGGTTTCGAGCGGGGCTTGCATCTATTCCCCAGCCTGTCTTCCCAGGGTTCACACCGCGAAAGGCGGCCGCCCTGCACACTCAGTATTACATCACTTTGGGCGAGGGAATACCCATCGTGTCAAGCACGCGGGTGAGTTCGCCGAGGAAGAACCGCACCATCCACAGCAGGAAGGTTTTCCTGAATTCATCGGGCTCATTGAGAATATGGTGCTGGTGATAGAAGTTGTTGAACATCTGTGCGAGCCGGAAAGCGTAGCGGGCGAGTTGGGCGGGCTCTTCGGCCGCCACAGAGCGGTCGATGGTCCACTCTCCGCGCGAGGCCTCGAGCAGAAGCTGCCAGCAGTCCTCGTGGGCGAGTTGCTCTTCAAAAGCCGTCCGATCGAGTTGCTTGTCGAAATCGGGGAGCGACTCGCCGCGCTCTGCGAGCGTTCGCAAAATGTTGCGGGCACGAACCGACGCGTATTGAACATACGGCCCTGTTTCACCGTCGAAGCTGAGTGCTTCTTGCAGGTCGAAGGCGATTACCGTCTTCCTCGTGAAGCGCAGCATAAAGTAGCGGAGGGCGCCGACAGCGATTTCCGAGGCAATCCTGTGTTGCTCTTCTTCCGGCGTGTCGGCGTGGCGGCTGCGGACTTCTTCGAGCGCCTTGTCGATCAGCATGTCGATCAGGTCGTCGGCCTTCACGCCGAGTCCCTTGCGGCCCGACACCTCGACGAACGAGCGCCTCCTGTCATCGTCGGTCAGTTCAATGCCAAGCTCGGCGCAGCAGCGCGGCGTCAGCGCCACCATCTCGTAGGAGAAGTGGACCGAGTCACGCGCCTGCTGCTCGAAGCCGAGTGATCGCAGCCCGGCTCGAACGACATCCTGAAGGTAAGACTGCCGTACGTCGATGACGTTGTAGATTTTCTCGCCGTGTCCGAAGCGCGGCGCACTCGCGTCGCCTTCACCGGAAGAAGAGGCCCATAGCTCGCGGCCGTCCGTGTAGGTGCGGAAGGACACGTAGCGGAAATCCTTGTCGATCAGGCCGAACTTCCAAAGCTGGTAGGCAATGTCTTTCCCGACGTAAGTGACAGTCCCGTTCGAGCGGACAATAACCTTGTCCTGATCCTGGTCCTCCGTGATTTCCGATTGGTTCTCAGCGGAACCCTTCTTGCCGAGTTTCCGGGTCGTCTTCAGTGACTCTTGGAAGAGGCGAGCGGGCATGATCCAGCAACCCTTGTTTTTGCCCTCGGCTTCGAGGACGATCGCGCCCTGCTCTTTGAGAAGTTCAAAGGCTGAATCCCAGAAGCGTAGATGCAGAATCTCACTCTCGCGAGGCAGCACATCGTACTCGACGCCAATGCGCCCCATCGTGTCAAGGTGCTTGTTGACGATGGCGTTTGAGACGATACGGCCCGTCTCGGCGAGTTCACCTTCATCGGATTCAATGGCGTGAAGAGTTGCGGCGCGCCACTCCAGAGATTCGGGATCGGCTTGATAGTGCTGCGAGGTGCGGGCGTAGAGGTCCCAGCAGCGATAATCGAAGCGAAGATCGGGGTCGTCGACAAGGGCCTGCACTTGCCCGGGTGTTTTCTTTTCCAGGAAGTGGAATCCCACGACGACGTCGGCTACCTGCACGCCGGTGTTATCAATATAGTTCTGGACTTCGACGGTGTGACCGAGCCGGCGAAGCATGCGAACGAGCGTGTCGCCCATGACGGCGTTGCGCAGGTGTCCGATGTGCGCCGCTTTGTTGGGATTAATGTTCGTGTGCTCGACGATGATTTTGGGGGTGCTTGACTCCGGAGCAGTGGCGGTCCTGCAAAGGAGACTCTCTCCATAGGCGCCGCGGTCGAATCGGACATTGATGTAACCACCAGCGGCGACTTCGAACGAGGCGACACCCTCGATAGGAGGAAGCTCGGCGGCCATCTCCTCGGCGATCCGGCGGGGGGCTCGCTTCAGCGTCTTCGCCAACGAAAAGCACACCGGCAGCGCGAGTTCGCCAAAGTTGGATTGCCGCGGCTGCTCGATGACGACGGAGATGTTCGCGTCATATCGTTGCCGAATGTGCGCTGCGACCGCGTCGCGTACACGATGGGCGAGAACGAGGAACACGGGAAGCTGATTGGGCTGGGGCAGCGCAGCGATATTCGGCGAGCCCTTCGAGGGAGTAGAATTCATTGTGCCATACGGGATCAGTACCGACGCGTGTTCCGAACCGGGAGTGCGGTGCGCTGTAATGACTTACCGTTTCTCCATGCAGGACGACCTTTCGTTGCTGGAGTATTGGGAAGTCGGCGATGAAATGGCTCAAGACGAATGCCTGGAAACTCGAGACGCGCGGCTCGGATTGACGTGCCGATTGGCCAAACAAGGGGAATTGTTTTCCAGAGATGGCCGCGACTCTGTGATCCATTGCACCACGATGGCCATGGACCTTAACCTGTATTTCTCACCACCCGACGGTCGAAGCACGCGATACGACCGCCATGACTTCGTTGCGCTTGCTTGCCGTGCTCGATGTACTGTCAAGTACACCTGCGCGCGCCAAGCGGCGCGCGCCTCGTCCTGACGGCCCTCTCACGCACTTCACCTCGCAGCGTGGTGAGAAATACAGGTTAGCTCCGACCGAGGATTCATCCACCATGCCTGAGAACTTTCTTGCCTCGATCTACACCTATTCCTGGGATCTCACCGACGAGGGCCTCGACCGCTCACTCAACCGCATTGCGGACATCGCACATTGCGACGAAGTGATGCTTACACCCTCGTACCACGTATCGACATACTTTCTGCCTCACAACCCGACGCGGCCTCTGTATTACGGCGAGGATGGAGCGGTTTACTTCCATCCGGACTACAAGCGGTATTCCCGTACTCGTGTCCGTCCCCGTGTAAGCGATGTGGTGGATCAAGAAGGCTATTTCGAGCGGGTTGTCGAAGCGATCAACAAGCGCGGACTCAAGTTCAGCGCCTGGATTGTCTATTGCTACAACCACTATCTGGCCCGTACGTATCCTGAGTTCGCGAAGCACGACGCTTTTGGCAATCCGTATCTCGCGCAGCTCAGCACGGCCCCGCCGGACACTCAAGAATATCTGGCCGCGCTGACCGAGAATATCGTTCAGGTTTACCAGCCGTCCGCAGTGCACGTCGAGTCGCTGTCTCGTCTGCGGTGGCGCTACGGGTTTCGTAATCCCAAGGTGCTGTCGGAGATCACCGATCGGGTGGAGTTTTTGATGGGATTGGATTTCAATCCGGCGGCCGTGGCTTACTGCACCAAACAAGGCTTTGACGGTCCGGAGTTCCAGAAATCGGTGGTGAACTGGCTACGGCCGCGGTTGGCGCGTCTCCCCACGGAGAGTGACCGCGCTCCGGCGGATGAGGCCTGGATCAAGGAGGCTTTCGACGGGCGGCTCAATGACTGGCTGCAGCTTCGGAGAAAACAAACGACGGAACTCTGGACACGGATCGCGAAGATCATCCATGACGGCGGAGCCAAGATTCAGTCCGTCTTGGCTACGAGTGAATCACAGCAGAGGACGGACATCAGCCCTTCTGCGAACCGCTATCTGGACCGTGTGACGGTAGGTCCGTTCCAGTCCGTAGCAGAAGGTAAAGCCGGCGTCCAGCAGATCAAAGGTGCGATCAACGAAGGTGGCGTCGTGATGGTTTCGACTCAGCCCGGGCGAATGACGCGAGCTGAGCCGTTAGAGGAGGAGGTCAGCATCGCCAAGAAGTCAGGCGCTGGCGGTTGCACTTTCTACAACTATGGGTTGCTTCGTGAAGAGCAGCTCGGGTTCGTAGGCTCGGCGATCAGAAGAGTCGCATGAAGCCTGCCGCCAGAGCGAGTGTCGAGAAAAACGTCAGTCCACTTTCGGGAAAGCCGACCACACAACCAAGGGATGGAGCCTTCACGGGAATTAGAGGAGAGATCCAAAAACCGGCATTCGACATGGGCTTCTTCGATCTGTTTGAGACTCACGCTCTCACCCATGCCATAATCTATGCCGACAAGCATGACAACCATGAATCACCTGTCACGCCGTGACTTTCTGGCCGCCGCGAGTGGCGCCGCCGGTTACCTTGCCTGCGGAGGTGGAGAAGGACCTCTCTCTTCTGAAAAAAAGGAAGAAGCACAGGCACGAGACTATCCGATCATCGACATCCATCAGCACTTGCCCTTTTCGGGGAGGCAGGCGGATACCCTGCTGGATCATCAGCGGACGATGGGGATCTCGAAGACAGTGATGCTCCCTGCTGGGCGCAAGTACGCCTTGGCGGCGGAGGCCGGGGGAAACGAGATCGTCTATCCGTTCGTGCAGGAGCACCTGGGCGAGTACTCTTTCTTCGCAAATGAGCTACCCGACATACCCGAGACGAGGGAAGTGCTTGAGAAATATCTGAAGTTGGGCGCCATCGGCATTGGCGAGCAGAAGTTTCCGGTCGACTGTGACTCGAAGCACATCGAGCTGGTGGCGTCGATCGCGCAAGAGTTCGATGTGCCAGTCCTGATGCACTTCCAGCACGAGGCATACAACTTCCACATCGAGCGCTTCCACAAGATTCTCGAGAAGTTCCCCAAGGTGAACTTCATCGGTCACGCGCAAACCTGGTGGGGCAACATCGACAAAAATCACGACCAGGCCGTGATGTATCCGAAAACACCGGTAACGCCCGGCGGCATCTCCGACCGCTACCTGAGCGACTACGAGAACATGTACGGCGACCTTTCCGCCGGATCGGGCCAGAACTCCTTGAAGCGGGACGAGGAGCAGGCCCGGGGGTTCATCGAGCGACATCAGGACAAGCTGTTGTTCGGAAGCGATTGCAGCGATTCCGATGGCCGGGGCGAAAACTGTATCGGCGCCAATACGTTGGCCATCCTCAGGCGGTTGGCGCCGGACGACATGGCATTGAAAAAGATCCTGCACGACAACGCGGCGCGCATCATGCGCGTCGGGGTGTGAGCAACCCGCAGCGGTTCTGTAGCATTCACGAAGCTGCAGGTCTGCCTCCCCTGTGGCCATGAAGGGGTCGCCAGCGATGAGGAGCTTGCCGGCTTGCCACAGTCCCAACAGATGTGTGTGAGGATGCGTACTGACGAGATGTTTTTTGCAACTCACGGCGCGAACCTGCTGATAAACATCCGCGGCTCCGTTACTCCGGAATGACATATGCCCAGCCTCGAGAGAAGAACCTTCCTTTCCTCTGTAGCAATGGGTGCGGCTACAACGATTGCTGGTCCGGGCGCCGCACAAGACGGTTCATCGAGCAAACGATTCCGGGTCGGATGCATCGGCATGGGCCGTCGCGGACGGAGCGTGATGAGAACGGCGCTTCGGAACCCCGAGACGGAGGTCGTCGCCATCAGCGAAGTCTACGAGCCGAACATCGAGTTGGCTCTCAAGATGGCGCCCGGCTTGAAGGTGTATCGAGACTTCCGCGACTTGCTGGCGGCCAACGACATCGATGCGGTGTGCATCATGACGCCCGACCACTGGCACGCCTATATGACTGTCGAGGCCTGCAAGGCCGGCAAGGATGTCTACGTTGAGAAGCCCGTCTCGGTGACCGTCCATGAAGGCCGGATGATGGTCAAGGCCGCCCGCAAGTACAAGCGCATCGTACAGGTCGGCACGCAGCAACGGTCCGGCAAGCACTTCGAGAAAGCGGTGGAGATTGTGCGAAGCGGCAAGCTCGGCGACATCAGCTTCGTGCGGACATGGAATTACGGCAACGAGTTCCCCGAAGGCATCGGCAATCCGCCAGACACCGACCCGCCCGAAGACCTCGACTGGGACATGTGGCTCGGCCCCGCTCCCAAACGCGCATTCAACAAGAACCGCTTCGGCTATAACCCGAATCACTACTCATACTTCCGCTGGTTCTGGGACTATGCCGGCGGCATGATGACCGACTGGGGCGTCCATTTGCTGGATATCGTTCTGTGGGCGATGGACGAGAAGGGACCGCGCGTCATCACCACCGTTGGGGGCACGTACGCGCTCCAGGACAATCGTGAAACGCCCGACACCATCCAATCTACGTACGAGTTTCCCGGTTTTGCATGCGTCTACGAAAACCGCGTCACGAATGCACAGTCGATGTGGGACCAAGGCTACGGCATTCTGTTCCACGGTACAGAGGGAACGTTGTTCGTGGACCGCAGCCGTTGGGAAATCATCCCGGAGACCAGGCCCATCGCTGCCGGCAGCCGCCAACGCATGGCGCGATTGATCGGAGAAAGCGGCGTCCGCGAGAACGAGACCACGACCGACCACTGGGCCGATTTCATCGAGTCCATGAAGACCCGCAAGCCGCCCAGGAGCGACATCGAGAACGGTCACCGCTCCACAGCAACCTGCCTGTTGGCAAACGTCTCTCTGCGGAGCCGCCAGCGCATCGAGTGGAATCCCGAGACAGAAACTACGGATAACAAGGAGGCCCGGACTTACCTGAGGCGTGAATACCGGCCGCCTTGGAAACTGGAATTGTAGAAGGGCGGACGGCGTCCGGAATGGCTATGGGCTGCGTCGCTCCGCGCTACGCGGCTTTCGCTCGCTGGTGCAAGGTGTCGAGGGTCAGGCCGGAGGCGGCTCGGATGGAGAAGCCATAGCGGCGCTGCGGATCGTTGTCTCGCTTCATGTCGCAACCTCCCTCCCCAAAAAGCTTATTCAAGGCGGCTTCGATGGCGGGTCGAAGCATTCCATCCGTCACGTCGTTATTCGGAAACTGAAGCCGGTCGTTGATGCAGAACTCCCATGCTTCCGGCCTGAGTTGCAGTTCGGCGGGATAGGCCGGTTCCGCAACCAAGGCCTTCGCCAAATCCAGGCAGCGCCGGAATGCCTCGACGATCCGTTCGTCATTCGATCCGCCGAAGTCCTTCTTCCCGGCGTAGAGCACCCCGAGCCCAGGACGGTTTAGGTCGATCGCGAAGTTGCCTTGATGGCCGGCCAGAAGGATTCCCGGGCCTCGCGCCATGTGCGCATAGTCGGCGAGGTCGACCCACTGCGCAGGATGATTCTTGTCCTGCCGCCATCGGCCGAAGATTACCAGGAATGGGTCCAATCGGAAGCCGCGCGGCGCTTGGGCAAGCATCTTTACATGGATACGTTGAAGGTCGGCGCTCATCTTGAAAAAGCTTATCGGATTCCTTTCTGTGTGAAAATCGAGCCGGCGACACCGCATCGGTATCGATCAAGTGACCGACGGCTTGAGCCTCCATGTTGGCGGAAAGCTGACCTGCATTTCTCACCGCGTGGCGAGACGAAGTGGGTGAGAGGACCGTCAGGACGAGGCGCGAGCTGCTTGGCGTTCACAGGTGTACTTGAAAGTACATCAAGCACGGCAAGCAACTGCAAGGAAGTCATGGCGGTCTTACCGCGCGCTTCGGACGGCAGCCGGTGAGAAAAGCAGGTCAGGACTGTGTATAAACCGTCTGGGCCTGCTCGATGAAGAGCGTCGTTTCTTCGACACGCTGGCGAGCCCTCTCCGGCGTGACGCCCTGGATCGGCTCATCGACCGCCCGGAAGAAGTTGTCCGCAAACGGTTTGAAGAACTGACCCGTGTCGTAGAAGTGTTTGCGAAACTCCACGACCGTGTCGTAGCGGTCCGACAATAACAGCCCACGGGTGGAGAGCAACCCATCGGACGCCTTTTTCGACGCTTCGAGCGACTTTTCCGCGGCGTTGCTCCAATTGCCTGCATCGAGAGCCAGGGTCGCTTCGAAGTTGAGCCGGTCGGCGTCTTCGAGCATGAACTCGGCTTGATCGACCACCTCGCCGGCGCACTCCCCCACGCCCAGCGACTTCTTGTATTCCCACGGTTGACGGTTGTCTTCGTAAAGCTCCGGCGACTGCTCATAGGCAGTTTTCACGGCGTATTCCGCGAGTTCCTCCTTCATCCGTGAGCGGCCCATGCGCTCGACAAAGTCGTTGAAGCTCTCGCCTTGCTTCTTCCCCGCCGTATACAGATCGGTCAGCTTCGCAATCGCATCCGGAGCGTTCTTGGCGGCCACTTTACCCACAGCCAAACCGTAGGAGGCGGCGTTGTTCTTCGTGGTGCCGCCGACAGTGATCTGGAAGACCGGCGCCGAGTGGATTCCCTTGCGCTGCACGGAACCGAACAGGCCGATGTCGGCGATATGATGCTGGCCGCACGAGTTGAAGCAGCCGCTAATCTTGATCTTCAGGTCGTCACGGTCGGCAAGCCGCGACAGGCCGTTCGCGAACTTCTCCTGCAGCACGGCCGCAAGACCACGCGAAGACGCAATGCCCAGCTTGCAGGAGTCCGTGCCCGGGCAGGCCGTCACGTCCGCCAAACGTCCCGCTCCGATGTCGGCGAGTTCCAGTTCCTTGAGGCCCTGATGGAAATCCAATACGTCGCCGTTGGGAACCCAGCGAATCAGAAGGTTCTGCTCGACCGTTGTACGGATCGTGTCTTGCACGTAGCGGCGGCAGAGGTTCGCCAAGCGCCGCAACTGATCGGACGAAATATCTCCAAGTGGAAGGAAGACCTCGACCGTCGAGTAGCCCTGTTGGGCCTGCGGCCGCACGTTGACATCGAGCCAACGCAGCAATTCGGGGGAGGCGTCTTCGGGTATCTTCAATTCTGACGGATCCCTGAGCGGCTGATCGTGGTAGTCGACCATCGCGTCGTCGATTTGCGCCTGCCACTGTGGGTCGTGCGGCAGCTTCTCGAGCTCGAACTCGACCTGCCGCTTGAATTCATCGAAACCGAGCTTGGCGATCAAGAACTTCATGCGCGCCTTGGCGCGATTCTGCTTCTCGCCCAGCCGCGCAAAAACACGCGATATCGCCTGCGCCAGCGGCATCAGGTCTTCCGCGGGGAGGAAATCGCTATAGAGCTTGGCCTGGAAGGGCAGCGCGCCCAGGCCGCCGCCGACAAACACCTGGAAGCCCTTGACCTGCTTGCCGCCGCTGTCCTGCACCTTCGCAATGGCGCCAATGTCATGCATGCGGGCCAAGCCGCAGGGGTGATCCCCGCAGCCCGAGAAGGCGATTTTGAACTTACGGCCGAAATTCTGGGCGTCGGAGTGCCGTAGCAGAAAATAAGCCATCGCTCGGGCGTAGGGCGTTACGTCGAAGATCTCGTCCGTGCAAACGCCGGCCTGAGGACAAGCCGTGACGTTGCGGACTACGTTGCCGCAAGCTTCTCTGGTGGTGATTCCCACACCGGCCAGCCGCCGCATCAGATTCGGGGTGTCGTTGATGTCGACGTAGTGGTATTGGACATCCTGGCGCGTCGTAATGTGAGCGACACCGACAGCGTATTCCTCGGCCAGGTCTGCCAGGCGGATCATCTGGTCGGTGCTCAAAACCCCCATTGGGATCTTGATACGCTGCATTTGAACGCCGTCTTGCCGCTGTCCGTAGACGCCGTGCCGCAGCCGGAACTCGAGGAACACCTTCTCCGGCATTTGCCCCATCTGCACCCGGCGAAGCTCGGTTTCAAATACGTCGATCTCCTGCCGAACCGACTCAGGCAGCTCAGCCCAAAGATCACTTGTGGTGGTTACCGCGCTAGTCATCTATGCCTCCCCCAAGCAATCTCTACTAATTCGATGGGTATTATAGCATTTGTATCGGCCTGTTCCTGCATCCTCCCGTGAAAGGCCGCTCTATGGAGCGCCGGGATGTATGGACAGATCGAGAGATCACGCGGGCGCAAACGATCCCGTGGACCGACCGGTCACCGCGGGCAACCTGAGCAGATACGACCGCGATCAGCGGCTCGGAGCCCTTCACGGCGAAACCCTTGCGGGCTCGCCAACCCCGATCAATCCTCGCCAAACCCCCACTCCGTCGGATCAGGAGTATGCCGGAGTAAGGATTTCGCCACCCAAGCGCCTATAATAGAGCCCAGGCCATGCAACTTCAAAAGCTTGTTCCCATACGACAGAACTTTCCGGACCGGGGGTTGCGGGACATTCCCCTGGCCGTGCACGAGACGATGGGAGTTGCCGAGTGGACGAACGGGGTTCCAGCCGGAAGCCGCATCGCAGTGGGCGTGGGCAGCCGCGGCATCACGAACATCGATATGATCGCCAAGGCCGTCGTGGACTTCTGGAAATCGCGCGACTGCCTGCCGTTCATCATCCCCGTCATGGGGAGCCACGGGGCGGCGACCGGACCAGGGCAGGCCGAGGTTCTGGCGCATTACGGAATCCATGAAAAGACGATGGGTTGCCCGATCGTAAGTTCGCTCGATGTCGAGCCGATCGGCATAACGCCGGACGGCATCGAAGTCGTCATGGCGAAAGATGCCCTTGAAGCCGACGGAGTCATGCTGTGCTCGCGTATCAAATGGCACACTGACTTCGAAGGCAAGCTCGAAAGCGGTATCCACAAGATGATGGCCATCGGACTGGGCAAGCGTGCCGGAGCACAGGTCTATCACACTCACGGGCTCAACCTCGGCTTGGAGCATGTCATCCGCACCGTAGGCGCTGTGGTGCTTGGTACGGGTAAGATGCTCGGTGGGTTGGCGATCCTGGAAGACGCCCATCATCACACCGCCGAAGTTCACGCTGTCGGCGCGGCGGGCATGGTCGAGGAAGAAGAAGAGCTGCTGGCCCGCGTGAAATCGTGGAAACCGAACATTCCGGTCAAGGAACTCGACATTCTCATCGTCGACGAGATCGGCAAGAACTTCAGCGGCTCCGGCATGGACACCAAGATCATCAACCGCAGCGGACGCCGCGGCCCCAACACTTGGAAGGATGTTCCAACGATCCACCGCATCTTTTCACGCGACTTGAGCCCGCTCAGTAACGGCAATGCGATTGGCATCGGTCTGTCGGATGTCATCTCCGACAGGCTCTTCAACAAGATCGACTTCGAGCCGACTTGGATCAACAGCCTGACCGCATCGAGCCTCACCGCCTCCTACGTTCCGCTGCACTTCGCTGATGACCGCACCTGCATCGAGAAAATCGCTCCCACCTGCGGCAAGCTCGACATGAGCGAGGTCACGATTGCCTGGATCCGCAATACCATGGATATCAACGAGCTCATGATCAGCGAGAACCTTCTCGATGAAGTACTCCGGAATCCGGAAGTCGAGATTCTGGGAGAGGCGCGCGAGATCGAGTACGATGCTGACGGCAATCTGTCCGTCGTTGGGGAAGCGGAGGCCATCGCGCACTAACTCCCTGAATGCCGCTCTTGCAAGTGGTCATCCTGGCGCTCGTCCAGGCAGCCACGGAGTTTCTACCGGTCAGCAGCACCGCCCATCTGGTGCTTGTCCCCTGGGTCCTGGGCTGGAAGGATCCCGGTTTATTCTTCGACATCGCACTGCACTTCGGTACGCTGATCGCGGTGCTGGTCTACTTCGCCCGGACTTGGATCCGGCTGATCTTTTCAGGCCTTGGCAAGCAGGTATTCCGCCCGAGACCCGATCATCCGGACGCGGCGCTGTACGACAACCCGCGGCTGTTCTGGTTTCTGGTGGCGGCAACCTTTCCGGCAGGCATCGCCGGGATGGCGCTCGAGGATTACGTCGAGACCACGCTACGCAGTCCGGTCGTCATCGGCGTCATGCTGATCGCGGTAGGATTCTTGATTTGGTGGGCCGAACGCCGCGGCCGCCTTGATAACGATCTCGACCGCATGAGCCTGCGTCAAGCCATGCTCATCGGTTGCGCGCAAGCCATTGCACTGATCCCCGGAACCTCTCGATCCGGCATCACCATAGCCAC
Source organism: Bryobacterales bacterium (assembly GCA_965204095.1). Taxonomy (GTDB): domain Bacteria; phylum Acidobacteriota; class Terriglobia; order Bryobacterales; family UBA6623; genus JAPPLB01. Next base: position 2,438,817 of record OZ241991.1, read on the forward strand.
TGGACTGTTTCTGGGCTTCAAACGTCCGGCGGCGGCCCGGTTTTCTTTCCTGCTCTCGGCGCCTATCATCGCCGGCGCTTCCGTCAAAGCCGCACTCGACGTCTTGGGAGACGGAATCCCGACCGGCATGCAAGTCCCTTTCCTGGTCGGCATCCTGGTCAGCGCCGTTGGTGGCCATGCCGTGATCGCCTTGTTCCTACGCTATCTCCAGCATTCGACAATGAGGGTCTTTGTCTATTACCGCCTGATTTTTGGCATAATAGTATTGGCCTTGGCGTTATTCTTCCGCTTCCCCGTTTGAGCGGCCTCCGTCAATAGGCGCAGACCAATCGGAGCGTCGGGTGAGAACGAGGGTGGAGAGGAATGCGCTTCTTACAACCCACTGGCATCCGACGGCTGAATGAGCCGATAGGGTTTATTGCGCTCATCCTGGCTGTCGCGCTATGTCTCAGCCTGATTTCCTATCAGCCGTTCGATCCCTCCTGGAACGTAGTCGGCACAACGGAATCGGCAAGCAACCTGATCGGCTTTCCAGGGGCGTATCTCAGCGATCTGCTGTTGCAATCACTGGGCTGGGCGGCCTTTCTTCTCCCACTTTACCTGGTGGCGCTGGGCTGGTCCTGGGTGTGCTCGACGCCGCTTGCCATGCCGATCGGCAGGACGACCGGAGCACTATTGCTGTTGGTGGTCTTGGCGACGGCATTCAGCCTGAGTAACACCGCCCCCTGGCGTGGAACGATCGCAGCAGGCGGCGTGCTGGGGACGCTGTTGTCCGAGTTACTGATTTTCTATCTCAACCAGACGGGCCTGGTTTTGGTCTTGGCGATGTTCGCGATCGTATCCGTGTATCTGATCACGTCGTTTGAACTGCGCGCTGGCAAGGGTTGGTTCATCGGGGGGCCTCGCCGATTTGGCGTTTTTGCGAATCCCTGGAGGGCTTGGCGGAAGAGACGAAAGGCCCCGGCAACCGAGAGAAACCCACGGCGGCATACCCTCATAGACCCCTCTGCGGCGCTACCGGTCAGCGAAGCTCCAGAGGAGCCTCGGCTACCCGTGGATCCCATCGAATCGGGTCAGGACGCACCGGAAGACTTGGGAACGCCGCCGATCATCCCATACGAGGCGGATGCGGAACCGGAGGAATCCGCCAACTCGCTGGAAACCGAGTCGGAGCCCGCTGCGCCGATCCCAGAGGAGCAGCCCAGAACCTACCATCTTCCTTCCACGCTGTTGCTGCGCCGGCCGGACCCGAAAAGCGCTTACGATCCCGATGAACTCCACGCCATCGCCCGGCAGATCTGCACCAAGTACCAAGAGTTCGGCGTCGGAGGAACCGTCACTCAGATCAATCCCGGCCCGGTTGTCACCACCTTCGAGTTCAAGCCCGATCCGGGTATCAAGTACACCAAGATCGTGAACTTGTCAGAGGACCTCTGTCTGGCCCTCGAGTGCGAATCGATCATGGTGGAGCGCATACCCGGTAAGTCCACGATCGGCATCGAAGTTCCCAACCGCAGGCGGGAAGTGATTTCGTTCCGGGAAGTAATCGAAGCTCCGGAGTTCAGCGAATCCAACTCGCTGCTGACGATGGCGATGGGCAAAGACATCGATGGGCGAATCAAGAGCGCCGATCTCGCCTCGATGCCTCACCTGCTGATTGCCGGTTCGACCGGATCCGGCAAGAGCGTCCTGATCAACAGCATCATCATGTCCGTGCTGTACAAGGCCACGCCGGACGAGGTGCGCTTCATCATGATTGACCCCAAAACCGTGGAATTGGGGCTGTACGTCGATATCCCGCACTTGCTCACGCCCGTGATCACCGACATGAAGAAAGCCTCGCATGCGTTGAAGAACGTAACACGCGAGATGGAGCGCCGTCTCAAGCTGCTCGCCGAGTTCGGGGTTCGGAACCTGGCCCAATTCAACCGCAAGGCGGGCATGCTGACTTCCCACTCGAACGGGACAGAGGCGTACGAAGGAGAAGCGCCCGGCAAGCTGCCTTATATCGTGATCATCATTGACGAGTTGGCCGACCTGATGATGGTCGAAGGTCGTCAGATCGAGGAGGCGATCACGCGACTGGCGCAGATGGCGCGCGCCGTAGGGATCCACCTCATCCTGGCGACGCAGCGGCCGAGCGTCGATGTGATCACCGGCCTCATCAAGGCCAACATTCCGTCGCGGATCTCGTTCCGGCTCGCAACGCGCGTCGACTCGCGGACGATCCTCGATGCGATGGGCGCCGAGTCGTTACTCGGACGCGGCGACATGCTCTTCCTTCCTCCTGCTTCATCGCGAATGCAGCGTCTTCACGGTCCCCTCGTATCGGAGGAAGAGATCGATGCCGTCGTCCGCTGTTGGAAAGAACAGGGCGAACCGTGCTACGAGGATCAGTTCCTGACGCCCCCGGCGGAGGAGACCGAAGGCGCCGACGAGGACGACGACCCGGACGACCCCGCCTACGAGGATGCCGTGCGCATCGTGCTCGAGATGGGCAAGGCGTCGACATCGATCCTGCAAAGGCGTCTGCGTCTGGGGTATGGCCGGGCGGCCCGCATCCTCGACGCAATGGAGCGCGAAGGCATCATCGGGCCTCCGGACGGAAGCCGGCCGCGAGAGGTGCTGAAGAGGCCAGACTGGCAGAACGTGGAGAGTTGAGCTGCCTTTCTCGCCAGGGTTCCTGAAATAACGCAAAACCCTCTGAGAAAAACTCCGTAAGTTCGGCTCCTCGTTGACGAGCAGGCCGGATCTTGTCAGATCTTGCTCAGCACGTCCTGCACGTGGCCTCTCACCTTGACCTTTTCGTAGACCTCGGCGACCTTGCCCTGCGGGTCGATCACAAAGGTCGAGCGGACGATGCCCATGTACTTGCGGCCGTACATGGACTTCTCTTGCCAAGCGCCGTACTGCTCGGCGATCTTGTGATCGTCGTCGGCGATGAGCGGGAAGGGCAACTTGAACCTGGTTTTGAATTTAGCGTGAGACTTGACGCTGTCGGGGCTGACGCCGAGGATCACCGCCCCCTTTTCCTCGAACTCCGCGTAGGAATCCCGAAAGCCGCAAGCCTCTATCGTGCAGCCGGGCGTATTGTCCCTGGGATAGAAGTAGAGCACGACGGTCTTGCCCTGCAGATCTTTGAGTTCGATTGTCTCGCCCGCGTCGGTCACACCCGTAAAGTCAGGAGCCCTGTCGCCTACCTTGACCATGACGATCCTCCCGTGTTGATCTCGACCCTGAATCCACAGCGCCCCGCGTGCTCAGGCCAGGATGATATCATGCTCTCCGATCATGCAGACGACCAGAAGAGCCTTCCTCACGCTCGCCGCTCTGCCCGTATGGGCAAATGCGATTCCCCTGGACGCCAAGCAGATACCGACGCGCAAAGCGGGCCGTGTCGAAACGGTCTTCAAATCGCCCGGACCCAAGCCGAACGGGCTCCAGGCGACACAGGAAGGCTTGTGGATCATGGACCAGGGGAACAACCGCGTCTATCTGGTCGATTACGAAGACGGCCGAGTGCTTCGCGACCTGCCAACCGAAGCCGACAGAGCCAGCGGCATCACGTACGACGGCAAGGCTCTTTGGCTCGCTTCCACCTACAACCGTGAGCTGATTCAATCCAACGCCAAGACCGGCAAGACGATCAAGAAGCATTTCACTCCGGGAGCGGGTGTGATTTATCAGAGGGTCGGCGACGCCCCGCCGCGCAGCAGCCCTCTGATCAAGAATGAACCGGCGCCGGCCGCCGCACCTTCACCGCAGCGTCCTCGACCGCTCAATACGACCGGCACCGGCGCTCACGGTCTCGAGTGGCGCGACGGGAAGCTCTGGGTGGCTGTCCCCCCCTCCCGCATGGTCTACCGCATCGATCCCGACAACTGGATCGTCGAGGCCAACTTCCCCACCGCCGGGAACCGTCCCCACGGCATTGGCTGGCAAGGCCGCTTTCTCTGGGTCACGGACTCGAACCTGAATGCCTTTGACAAGCATGACTCCGAAACAGGTGCGATCGTCGAGAGGATCCAATTGGCCGACAGCGACCCGCTGCCGCACGGAATGACGATCTGGCAGGGCAAGCTGTGGTATTGCGACGATGTCGGCATTGTCTGCCGAATGGACTTGTGAAGCGCGGGCATGCCGCCTACTTGGCCCGCAAGCAGTAGAGGACGTTGTCGCGCGAGCTGATCAACAGCCGGTTCCCCACGACGGCAGGGGAAGCGACAACATCCCCCCCTAGCGTGAACTTCCATAGTTCTTTGCCATCGGCGAGGCTGACGGCATAGAGATTGCCGTCGTAGGACCCGAAATAGACCACATCCCCCGTAACGACGGGTGACGAATCCACGCGGCCTTTGGTCGGGAAGTCCCAGATGAGAGTGCCCGTCTCCCGATGGATGGCGTGCAAGCGCTTGTCGCGTCCGCCGATGACGATCTTGCCGTCCACAACGGCGGGAGAGGCGAAGAAAGGGTGGTCGGTCTCCGGGTGGGAATAACGCCAGAGGATCTCCCCCTTCCGCCAGTCGATCGCAAGCACCTGGTTGCCGAACGTACCGATGTAAACGATGCCGTTCACGACCGAAGGCGTCGCCGCCACATAGTCGCCGATCTTGATCGTCTTGGTCTCTTCGCCCTTTGTGATGTCGATCACCCGCAGGTGTCCGTCACAGCCGGCCACAAAAGTCGAGTTGCCTTCGATCGCCGGGCTGCAATGAACGCGGTCCTCCGTGGCGAGCGACCAGTTCAGCTTCCCGCTCTTGGGGTCAAGACTGTAGAGATTGGAATCGTAAGAACCAAACAGGACCGCGCCGGGCAAACAGTTCGGCGAAGACAGAATTTCCGCAAGGCTCTCGAACGTCCAACGGGCCTTTCCGGTTGCGATGTCCACGGCGTAAAAAAAGCCCTCCTCGTCGCCGAAGAAGACCGCGCCATCCTGAACACAGCCGGAAGCCGGCACGCCCAAACGGGCCTCATAGATCCACTTGCCATTTCCTGTTTCGAGGTCGACGGCGTGAAACCGGCCGTTCATGTCACCGAAGTAGACCGTTCCATCAACGACAATGGCCGTCGAATCGATCGGCTCGGTGGCGTCGTAGCTCCACTCGAGCTCCAGCGGAGGGGCGAGAGTCTTCTCCAGGACAGCGTTTCGCTCCGGTGTGCCGAGAAACAAGGGCCACTCTGCCGCGAAGGCGGTCGAACTGACCGTCGCAAGCATCAGCAACCCGAACGCGGCCTTGATTTCATTTGCCTTGGCAGGCGTCTTCGAACAGAGCATCATCTTCGAGGATATCAACCCCGGGCCGGCCGGCCCTGTGTTGAGAGCTTGACTTCATGCACCCACGCCGCACGAAGACGGGAGGTTGCATCCCTACCGTCCATTGTGCAGGACCGAGCGATCGCAACCGCCTCTCACTCCTCAAGGTCCAAAACCGGATTGCAGAATTCGCCCTTTGAAGATTCACATTCAGACGCTTCTATCCATCTAGCCATCATTGATGAGCGGTGGGAAGACCAAGCCGTGAAAAATGGAAGAGGCGCCGGTTCTCAGCCGCTTCTTCCGTCTGAGACTCGGCGCCTTCGATAGGGCAGCGCTGTTGCGCTAGCGGCTGATTCCCAATGCCGGAACCGCGCCGTCCGTCAAGGTCAGCTTGAAGGGATCCTTCGTCAAGCTCGACGCCACGCCGTCGAAAGTAAGTTGCCGGCCGGAGCCCACACCCTGCCTCATCATGTTCGAAAGGCCGACCTCTACTTCCACCGGCCCGCCCGGAGTGCTGCTGAGGCTGATGGTCCTGGACCTCGCCGGCGCGGAAACCACATACAGGCGCATTCTCGGTGTCAGCTTGCCTCTGAGGTCACCCCAAACCGAGTCACCCGAAGGACCCTGGAGGGTCTTCTTCAAATCCAGGAAGGCCCACAACAGCGGGTTCTCCTGCCGTGATTTTTGTTCCTCCTCGTACCTGCGGACCGCGGCGGGTTTGATCTCCAGGTCCGCCGGCGGAAGGGGACTGTTCTTGGCCATCGCCTTCAGGTCCTCGAGGCCGTCTTCGGTTCCGGCGTAGGTCGTGTAGACCGTTTTCAGGTACTCATCCACCTGAGTCCGGCCCGAGGCCGGCAATGCGCCTTCCCCTTCGTAGGCCGCCGCGCGGGCAATGGAGTATAGAGCAAGTTCGTTCTTTTCAGGGTTGCTCTGGGCCAGGACTTCGGTCCCCAACCAATACGACACCTGGGCCTTGGTGGGATTGCTCTCGAGCACCGCCAGGAACTCCTTTTCTGCAGTCTCGTGGTCTTTGCGCTGCATCGCGATCCAGCCGAGGGTTTCGTGAGCCGTTTCGCCGATCTGTTTCGTTGCCGCGGCCCATTGCGCGTCGGCCACACCGGCGGGCTTCTGCAAATTGAAGAGCGCGCCTGCCGCTGTTGCGCCGTCCTCGAGGATCTGTGGTTTCTCCGAGTCACTGGCGCCGGGGTAGAGCACCGCCGTCGTGGCGGTGATCGCGAGGTTGGCCTGGATGTCGCCCGGGATCAGCTCCAACACCTTCTTGGCCCATTCAACCGTTTCTTTCGCGTTCCCGGCTTGTTGGTGCGCCTGCATGAACGACTGCACACGTTCGGTGCTGTACGCCGTTTCGGGATATGACTTCTCCCATTCCTGCAGCATCTGCAGCTTCTTCGCTGCATCCGTTTCCTTGAATACGCCGTTGATCAGTTCGTACTCCTTCTGGTCTTTCGGGCGCTTCTCGGCTTGACCTTGAGCTGGCGGTATCGCGGCACCCCAGACAAGCATCAAGAGCGCGGCGGCCAAAGCGAAGTTTGTGACGCGTGTCAACATGATCTGACTCCTAGAACAATTTCTCTTCACCCTCGTGTCATTCGGACCGGCCGTGCGGCTCCTGCTGCGCGGCGCAAACACTCGAACTCAAACGGGGAGTATATAGCAGGATGGAGCGGTTGGCAAGATCGCTTCTAGCTGAAGTTTCGTTTACCTCGGTGTGGGGCTTCTACCTCGGTGTGGGTCTTCGTGACGAACGGACGCCCCTTGTCGACTTGGCCTCAGTTTGCAGAGACGGCGACGAGAGGCGTTTTCTGATCTGTTACAATCCGTGCTCGCTGCAGGAGCGAATATTGCCGGATCGAGTCCTCGATCTCAGCCTGATCGTAGTCTATCTTATCACGATCACGATCTTCGGCGTGCATTTCCGCAAGCGCCAAGAGTCGTTGACCGACTACTTTCTCGGCGGACGTGACACCCCCTGGTGGGCCATCTCCCTATCGATTGTCGCCGCCGAGACGAGCACCCTGACCATCATCGGCACTCCGGCCCTGGCGTTCGGCGGTGACATGGGCTTCCTACAGGTCGTTCTGGGATATCTCGTCGCGCGGATCGTGATCTCGTTCCTGTTCCTGCCGGCTTATTTTCAGGGTCGGATGTTCACGGCGTATGAGCTGATGCGCCGGCGCTTCGGCGAGCGGCTGCGGCGCTTCACGGCCGCAACCTTCCTGGTGACGCGATCGCTGGCCGAAGGTGTGCGCGTCTTCGCCATCTCGCTGGTGGTTTCCGTGGTTCTCGAAACGGGCGATCTGGCTTCGATCGTCATCATCACCCTGCTGACGCTTTTCTACACGTTCGAGGGAGGCATGAAGGCCGTGATCTGGACGGACTTCGTCCAGATGGTGCTCTACGTTTCCGGCGCGATACTGGCGTTCGCAATGATCCTCGGTCACGTGCCCGGCGGCTGGCCGGAAGTGCAGCTCCTCGCGTCGGCTGAGGAGAAGTTTCGCGTATTCGATTTCAGCTTCTCCTGGGACGCCGGTTTCTTCGCTGAAACCTACACCTTCTGGGCAGGCTTGTTCGGCGGCCTTTTCCTGGCAACCGCAACGCATGGCACGGACCAATTGTTCGTGCAACGCCTGCTCAGCGCACGCAATCGGGCGGAAAGTCGATTGGCGCTCATTTCCAGTTGGGTCGTGATCGCCTTTCAGTTCACCCTGTTCCTCCTGATCGGCATCACCCTGTTCGTGTTGTATGACGTCACCGGAGCCGCCCCGCCGGAGCCGCTGGATCGCTTGTATCCGACTTTCGTCTGGTCGCATATGCCGCCGGTTGTTGCCGGCATCGTCATTGCGTCGATTTTGGCCGCCGCCATGTCGAACCTGAGCGCCGCTCTGAATTCCCTGGCGTCTTCGACGGTGATGGACTTTTACCTGCCCTTGACGAAGCGCACCGATCTGACCGGTGCCGATCATGTCCGGATTTCACGTTGGGCGACTCTCGCTTGGGGGCTCGTTCTGCTGGGGGTGGCTATTCTTGCCCGCTCGTGGGGTTCGGTGCTGGAGGCCGGCCTCGCCATTGCTTCCGTCCCTCTCGGTGCCCTGCTCGGCGTCTTTTCCCTCGGCGTGTTGACGCGCCGCGTTACGGAAGGCATGGCGATCGGAGCCATGATCTTCGGTCTCGCCGTGATTACCTATGTGTCCCTCTATACGAACGTTGCCTGGACCTGGTACACGGTCATAGGAGCAACGCTGACGTTCACGAGCGGCTGGCTTGCATCCCTGTTCTTTCGAGGAGAAAAAGGTGCGAGCGAGGGAACAAGCTGAAGCGTCGAGAGAGTGCAGAGCGAGGATGCCGCCATTACATGAGAGAAACTCATGCACGGCTCCGGGTCGCTCAGTAGAGCAGGTAACGCTGTCGCTGACGCAAGAAGGTTTGCGTCGCACGCTGCCAGCGCTGATAGATGGCGTCCGTGGATTGGTTGTTGGCGAGGTCCTCTCGTGTGGATCTATCCCCAATCCATCGATCCGCTTCGTTGAGCATCACTTGATCGGGGTAGAGTTCCCGAAGTGTGTTCGCGATCTCGAGCCCAAGCCGCGTTGCGCGAACCGCATCGCGGTCCAGGATGGTGATCTGCACTCCGGAAATCGGAACACCGGCGAATTTTGAACTGCGTGGGGTCCGCTCGACAGCGTAGAATCCCACGCCGCCCGGTTGTCTGCGGTTAAGGCGTTCGGCCAGCAGCCTGCCGTCGATCCAGTCCGCTCCCACGAATTCAAACGGAGTGTCAGTCCCTCGACCGACGGAGTAGTTCCTGAGGCCCTCCAGCATCGCGACGCCCGGATAGAGCAGAGCCTGATCGAGCGTGCGGATGTTCGGCGACGGATTGACCCACGGCAATCCGGTTTCATCGAACCACTGATCGCGGCTCCACCGCTCCATCTCGATCACTTCCAGCCGCGCGCCAATCGCACGCTCTTGATTGAACATGCGGGCCAGCTCTCCCACTGTCATCCCGTGACGGATCGGCATCGGGAAATATCCGATGAACGACCTCAGCTCTTCGTCGAGCACGGGACCCTCGACGACCGCACCCGTAATCGGATTCGGCCGGTCGAGAACGTAGAACGGCACACCGTGTTCGGCGGCTGCCTCCATGGCGTAGGCCATGGTCGTGATATAGGTGTAGAACCGCGCGCCCACATCCTGGATATCGAAGACCAGCACATCGACGTCGTCCAGCATGGCGGCCGTGGGGCGTCGCCGACCGGGCTGGTACAGGCTGTAGATGGGCGCCCCATGCGAACCCTCGGCGTCGGGTATTTTCGCCTGATCCAGCACGCCGTCGATTCCATGTTCGGGACTGAAAACAGCGCTGAGCCGAACACCCTCCGCTTCGACAAGAAGGTCGATATTCGTCCGGCCGTTGCGGTCGATTCCCGTCTGGTTGGTAATCAGCCCCACGTGCTTGCCGGCGAACGGCCTGAATCCGTCCCGCGCCAGAATGTCAAGACCCGTGAAGACTTCCGTAGCGTTGCTGCCTTCCGACTCGCTCGGATCACCCGAGCGCCGTTGGAAGGCTTCCCTTCGCATCCGGCTTTCGTCGACGACGCCGATGCCGGCCGCGACGGCGCTCGCCACCTGACTACGCAAGCTGACGACCGATGTTTTCGTCGTCGGATGGACTCGATTGGTCAGCAGGATGACAAACGTGTCCGTCACCGGATCGATCCAGACCGAAGTCCCCGTAAAGCCGGAATGTCCGTACGAGCCCATCGGAAACAGGTCGCCTCGCACCGACGCGTAGCGGGAGTCGATGTCCCAGCCCAGGCCTCGAAGAGCCGCCTTCCCGGGCGGACTTTGTGGAGTCGTCATCTTGATGACAGAGAGCGGGCTCAGGATTCTCGCCTGGCCGAGCCGGCCCTGATCGAGCATCATCCGGGCGAATCGCGCCAGGTCGTCGGCCGTCGAAAAAACACCGGCGTGGCCGGCCACGCCGCCCATGTAACGCGTGGTCGGGTCGTGCACTACGCCCCGCAGGATCTCGCCGGTCGGCAGTTGCTCGGTGGAAGCGATGCGCGGCTTCAAACCCGCGGCCGGCTTGAACGACGTTTCGTTCATCTCCAGCGGCGCGAAAATGTGCTTCCGGGCATACTCGTCGATAGGTATGTCCGTCAGCTTCCGAACCAACTCCGCCAACAGCAGATAGTTGATGTCGCTGTAGATGAACCTCGAACCCACCGGCGCCACGGGAACTTCCGCGTACGCTTTCTGAATGCCGGTCTCGTACCCCGACCATTCAGGTTCCAGGTCCACATCAGGGCGCAGGCCGGAGTAGTGTGTCAGCAACTCCCGTATGCGAATGTCCGACTTGCCGGATGAAAACGCAGGCAGGTGCTTGGTGAGCCGGTCGCTGAGGCGCAACTTGCCTTGTTCCACCAACTGCATCACCGCCGGCGCGGTCGCCAGGACCTTGGTGAGCGACGCGCAGTCGAAAATCGTGTCCAGCGTCATGGGCTCTTTTGCCGGCTTGAGGCTGCGTGAGCCGTAAGCCTTGCGGTGCACGATCCGCCCGCGGTGACCGGCCACCAGGACGGCTCCCGGCGTGATGCCCGTATCCACGGCCTGTGCAACGACCTCGTCCAGCACCGGGGAAGTCGGCCAATCCTGCGCCGGGAGGCGGGCGCTTGCAACTCCGAACAGCGTCGCCGCGCAAAGAACCAGTGCGATCTCTCCGGACCCTTTTGGGAAAGATGCTATGCGGCGGCTCCGGCAGCCCATCTATACAAGGTAGCCTGTTCACCAAGCGCCGGGGACCGCCATCAGCGGACTGATATACTGCGTGGCTCCCGATGGCCGCGCCGACGACCGAGCAGCGCAACCCGGCTTCCGGCAATCTCGATCGGCTGTCCACAGCCGACCTTGTCGCGCTCATCAATCGAGAGGACCAGACGGTTCCCCTCGCCGTCCGGGCGGTGCTGCCTCAGGTTGCCAAAGCGGTCGACGCGGTCGCTGACCGGTTTCAGAAGGGAGGCCGCCTGCTCTACGTCGGCAGCGGAACCAGCGGCCGGTTAGGCCTGTTGGACGCCGTCGAGTGCCCGCCGACTTTCGGTGTGTCGCCGGATCGCGTGCAGGGCATTTTGGCCGGTGGCGGCGTCGCGGTCTTCAGGGCCGTCGAGAAAGCCGAGGACGACCGGGAAGCCGGCGCCCGCGATCTGCGCGAGCGCGGCTGCCGATCGGTCGACTCGGTGGTGGGCATCTCCGCGAGCGGTCGCACGCCCTATGTGCTGGGAGCACTCGACTACGCCCGGTCGATGGACGCGCTGACGGTGGGTCTCACCTCGAACCGCGGATCGGCCCTCGCGACCGAGGCGCAGATCGCCATCGTCCCGGCCACCGGGCCGGAGGTGGTCACGGGCTCCACCCGCATGAAGGCCGGAACCGCCCAGAAGCTGATCCTCAACACGATCTCGACGGCCGTCATGGTCCGCATGGGATACGTGCTCGGCAACCTGATGGTCAAGGTGCAGCCGACTAACGCAAAGCTGATCGAGCGCGGCCGGCGCATCGTCTCCGAAGCGGCGAACTGCGGCCTTGACGAGGCCGCCGCGGCTCTCGAAACCGCGCGAAACGATGTCCGAGTCGCGATACTGATCATGAAGCACGGTTTCGACGCCTCCGAAGCTCAGCGCCATTTGGCCGACGCGGGAGACAGCCTCTGGCAGGCTTTGGAGTCGAGCCCATAGCAGTCCGTGGTGAAACACCGTCTAGCCTGCTTTTCTCACCACGTGGCGAGGCGGAGTGGGTGAGAGGGCCGTCAGGACTAGACGCAATCCGGGCGGAGGAAAAAGGCGCGAGCCGCTTGGCGCGCGCAACATGGCCTTTATGGTTTTTCACGAATCACGAGACACGAAACACGAATCACGGCCTTTTTTCGTGTGCTTCGACCGTCGGGTGGTGAGACATGCAGGCTAACAGTCCCATGCCGATTACAGCATTCACCGCGGACACCGTCTACACCCCGAACGAGATCCCGCACGGCGTCGTGCTCGTTGAGGACAGCCGCATTCTCCAGACGGCTCCCCGCGCCGGCATCGAACTGCCGGCCGCTGCGCGCGAAGTGCGCTTGGAAGGACTATCCATCGCGCCGGGGTTCATTGACATTCACAACCACGGCGCGGGCGGGGCGGACGTGATGGAAGCGACGACGGAGTCGCTCGACACGATCCGCCGCACCCTGGCGCGCTTCGGGACGACCTCCTTCTACCCCACGACCGGCACCGCCGCGACCGCCGACATCCGCCGTGCGGTCGAGTTTCTCGCCGACTCCGTTGAACAAGCCTCCGTGCCTAGCGCGATGGCGCATCCGCTCGGTATTCACATGGAGGGGCCGTATCTCAACCCGAAGCGCCGCGGCGTCCACCCCATCGATTTGCTGGTCGAGCCGACGCTCGACGCGTACCGCCGCTTCGCGCAGGCCGCTCGCGGCAAGCTGCGCATCATGACCATCGCACCCGAGTTGACCCATGCGCCGGAGTTGATCGAGGAGATGCTCGTCACCAACGTCATGCCCTCGATGGGACACACCGACGCCACGTTCGAAGAAGCTGACAGCGCCGTCAGGCTTGGCGTGAGGCAGGCCACCCACATGTTCAACGCGATGCGGCCGTTCGGGCATCGTGACCCCGGAGTGATTGCGAAGGTGCTCACCGATCCGGACGTCAAGGCCGAGTTGATCGCTGACGGCGTTCATGTCGACCCCAAGGCCATCGAGTTGCTCTACCGCGCGAAGGGCGTGGAGGGAATCATTCTCGTCTCGGACGGGATTTCGGCCGTCGGCATGCCGGATGGCGAGTACGAAGTCATCGGCCTGCGGGTCCGGGTCAAGGACGGAGCCTGCCGCTTCGAAGGGAGCTTGGCCGGCAGCGTCCTGACCCTCGACCGCGCCGTCCGCAACATGATTCGGTTCGTCGGCGCAGCGCCGGCCGAAGCGATTCGGATGGCCACGCTCAACACGGCCCGTCACCTGGGCATCGCCGACCGCAAGGGACAACTCGAGGAAGGAGCCGACGCCGACCTCGTCATCCTCGACGAGGAACTCAACGTAAGACAGGTGTACGCCCGCGGTCTGCCTGTGCCGTAGGTCCCGTCCGGGGCAACGGCCGCCGCCGCTCGCCGAGTCTAACCGCTCAACGCCTTATGGACAAATTCGCCATTGAAGGGGGTCGCCCTCTCGAAGGCGTGATCCACGTCAGCGGCGCCAAGAACGCCGCTCTCCCGGTTCTCGCCGCGACCCTGCTCACGGACGAGGAGGTTCGACTCGACCGCATCCCGAAAGTTCGCGACATCCGAACGATGGCCAGGCTTCTCAAGAGCCTCGGCGCGGATGTTGCGCCGAACAGCGGCGGCTATGCGGTGCGTGTCGCTGAAGTCACCTCGCCGGAAGCTCCCTATGACCTGGTCAAGACCATGCGCGCGTCCAGCCTCGTTCTCGGGCCGCTGGTTGCCCGCTGCGGCGAGGCGCGCGTTTCGCTGCCGGGTGGCTGCGCCATCGGAGCGCGGCCGATCAATTTGCATCTGGCCGGGCTAGAGAAGCTCGGAGCTGAGATCAGCCAGGAACACGGCTACATCCGCGCTCACGCGCCCAACGGACTGGCGGGCGCCGTCATCCGCTTTGACCGCATCACCGTCACCGGCACCGAGGACCTCATGATGGCCGCCGCCCTCGCACGGGGTGAAACCATCATCGAGAATGCCGCCCGCGAACCGGAAGTCGCCGACCTTGCCGCCCTGCTCGGCAAGATGGGCGCCGCGATTGACGGGGCAGGAACCTCGACGATCCGCATTCAAGGCAAGCCCCGACTGAACGGCGCGACCCATGCCATCATCCCCGACCGCATCGAGGCCGGGACGTTCCTCATCGCCGGCGCTCTGGCCGGGAATCCCTTGACGATCGCCGGTGTGGATACGCGGCACCTCGCCGCTCTGATCGACAGGATGCGGCAAGCCGGCGTCGATTTCTCGTTCCCGGACGAAGACCGCATCGAGGTCCGAGCCGGCGGCAAGCTCCGGGCCGTCGACCTCGCCACCAGGGAGTATCCCGGCTTTCCCACCGACATGCAGGCCCAGTTCCTGGCGATGATGACGCAGGCCGAAGGCGAGTCGCACATCACCGAAACCATTTTCGAGAACCGCTTCATGCACGTGTCCGAGCTGCTTCGGATGGGCGCCGACGTGGTGCTCGAAGGCAACCGGGCCACCGTGCGGGGCAAGTCGCGACTCAGCGGCGCCAAGGTGATGGCCTCCGATCTTCGCGCCAGCGCCTGCCTCGTCATCGCCGCCCTGACAGCCCGGGGCGAGACGATCATCGACCGCGTCTACCACATCGACCGAGGCTACGAGCGGATCGAAGAGAAGCTGTCGAACGTCGGCGCCCGCATCCGCCGAACGAAGTAACCCGCATATCTCACCCGCTGCCAAGCCGAAGCGACCGCCCGCTAAAGGCAAACGCGAGGGCCACGAAACACGAGACACGACTTTTGCCCAGCGCGCGGCGCATGCCAGCGCAAGTTCCGAGGTTTTAACTAGTCACTATCCACTATCCACTAGTCACTGCTTTTAAGGTTTTCACGAAACACGAGACACGAATCACGGCTTTTTCCAATCACGGCTTTTCCCTATCATGCCGGCTCGATATCGGTGCGGGCGAAATCCTCGCCCTTGAACAGCAGCGGTTCGCCCGTCGTCTTCGCAAGCGCGTAGGCGAAACAGTCGCCGAAATTCAGCGCCGCCGGGTGATTGCCTTTGCCGAAGCGACGCCAGGCGCGGCGGGCTGCTTCAACATGCGCGACCGTGACCGGAACCGGTTCGACCGCGGCTCTTTCCAGAAACAGGTCGAGCTCATGACCCGCCTCCGCACCGCCGCGGCCTTCCACAACGATGGATACCTCCAGCACATTGGCGACCGACATGCGGCAATTCGGGGCCGCGGCGATTGCCGTCTCGTAGCGTTCCGCATCCGGCTCGCGGTACAGAACGGCGAGCAGCGCCGAGCTATCGACAATCACTAGCCTGCATTTCTCACCACGTGGCGAGGCGAAGTGCGTGAGAGGGCCGTCAGGACGAGGCGCGAGCCGCTTGGCGCGCGCAGGCGTACTTGACAGTACGTCGAGCACGGCAAGCAAGCGCAACGAAGTCCTGGCGGTCGTATCGTGTGCTTCGACCGTCGGCTGGTGAGAAATGCAGGCTAGGGCAATCCCCGCTCGTCGTAGAGTACATCGCCATGCTCCACGGCCGAGGGTCCCGGGCCCAGCAGCTTGGCGCAGCGATCCGCGATGGCGCGCAGTTCTTGAACCCGGGCCTCGACGCTGCGTGCGTGCTTCTCGCGTTCCAGGCGTTCGCGCAGTGCGACCGTAATCGCGCCGGTCATGGTCTCGCCCGTCAACCGGGCCATCTCACTGGCCAGCCGGCAGGTTTCCTCGTTCTTGATGTTGAGGCTCATCGCATTCCCCAAGGTAGAATCAAGTATACATCTTCTACCCTGCGTCGAGAGGCGATCCTGGGCAATGTCAATGACGGCATAACCAAGGTCCACCGATTCTCACGGCGCAAATCACGAATCACGGCCTTTTCTCGATTCACGGCTTTTCACGACGCGCGCGGCGCAAGCCAGCGCAAGTTCCGAGGTTTTAACTAGTCACTATCCACTATCCACTAGTCACTGCTTTTAAGGTTTTCACGAATCACGAATCACGGCCTTTTATCCTTGCGCTACGATGTCAGCGCAGAGCCTGTGCAGCAGGAGTCCCCATGCCCACCCGACGACAATTCCTCAGTCGTTCCACGAAAGCCCTCGCCGCGGCCTCGGTAGCCGCGAAGTCCGCCACGGCGGACCGCCATCAGCGCCTCATCATCGACACCCATATCGAGTTCTGGACGTCCGAGCCGCGCTTCCCCTTCAACCACCCCGAGAACCCCGACTTCAAGCGAGCCCGCATGGACGCCCCGGTCGAAAACTTCGTCGAGCAGATGAAGGACTTCAACGTAAAGTACGCGGTCATCATCAATCCGCGCTACTTCGGTTGGGACAACTCCTACATGAGCCACTGTTACCACACCTACAAGAACCTGTTCGTGGCGCACGGGCTCATCAATCCCGAGCATCCCAAGGTCGCCGAGCATCTGCGCTACTGGGTCACCGAGCACGGCTTCCAGGGCATGCGGTTCAGCCCGATCTACCATCCGAAATCGACTTGGCTCAACTCGAAGGAGCACTATCCCCTCTGGAAGGAGGCCGAGAAGCTCGGAGTCTGCTTCAACTACTACATCCTTCCCCACCAGATGCCGATGCTCGAAGACATGGCCGGCCGATTCCCCGGAGTGAACATCGTCGTCGACCACGCCGGCAAGCCCGACCTGAAGCTCAGCGATCCCTGGCCTGAGTTCAGGAAGATGTTCCGGCTCAAGAAGTTCCCGCAGGTATGGATCAGCAACTCCGAGCCCTACGAGATGTCCGAGATCAAGAAATACCCCTATCTCGACACGCTGCCGTTCTACAAGGCCATCTACGAGGAGTTCGGCGGCAAGCAGATCATCTGGGGCACGGGCTATCCGCGCCCGCGCTGGGAACTGCCGATGGACCTGGAACTCGAATTCGTCGACAAGATCTGCGATTTCTACAGCGACGAAGACCGCAAGCTCCTGCTCGGCCAGAATGCCCTGCGCATCTGGAAGTTCCCCGACTACGCCTGACCACTGCGCACGGCGGCTCCTGGCGCTAGCCTGCATTTCTCACCACACGGCGAGGCGAAGTGGGTGAGAGGGATGTCAGGACGAGCCGCGAGCCGCTTGGCGCGCGCAACATGGCTTTTAAGGTTTTTCACGAATCACGAGTCACGAAACACGAATCACGGCCTTTCTATCGCGTGCTTCGACCGTCGGGTGGTGAGAAATGCAGGCTAGTCCTGCCCCCGCGCAAGTGCGGATCAATTACAGCTAAAAACCCACATCGTGCCTTTCGTCCTACCTCTTCCGTACCGTCCCACCGGCCTCTTTTCGACCTATCCGTGGCGAGGATTATGGGTTTTCACACTAGAGACGTCGGCCGGCTCTTTTTCCATCGATGGATATCGAACGTTCCCCTTTCCAGGAAGGGCTTCATTTTGCGTTCGCCGCAACGGAAGAATCCCGGAGGCGGCGGGCGCGGCGTTCCGGGTGGCGGATTTCGGTTTTTGGTTCTGTCATAAAAGCCGTGTCTCGTTTCTCGTGATTCGTGAAAACCATACAGGCCGTGTTCCGGTGCGGGGGACGGCCGACCGCCGCTCATTCCGCGCCATAGCCGCCCCATGCCGCGCCACAACACGCTGGAAAGCGGCGACCGGGCAGCGTGTGCGGCCATTCCGGGTGCGTGCTGGCCTGAGACATTCTCCTGATCAAGCGTCGTTGACACCGACCCGGATGTTTCCCGCTAGAATGATCCGCACGCGGACGGAGGAAAAACCAGCCTGCATTTCTCACCACGCGGCGAGGCGAAGTGAGTGAGAGGGCAGTCAGGGCTAGGCGCAAGCCGGGTGGAGGAAAAAGGCGCGCGCAGGTGTACTTGACAGTACATCCAGCTTGGCAAGCAAGCGTAACGCATGCGACCTTTAAGCGAAGGCCGTACCGCCTGCCTGGGTTTTGGGGTCACGAATCACGAGACACGAATCACGAATCACGGCCTTTTTTCGATTCACGGCTTTGGCACGGCGCGAGAGGGCCGGGCCGGCTCCGTTCTCTTGGCGCGTCTTCTCGCTGGCTGTCGTTCTCGCCATGGGTTCAACAGGGCTGCCCGCCCAGGACGGCGACGCTTTCGACCTGCAGCCCGGCGACACCAGCGCCACCGCCGACTATCAGGAACAACACGGCGACCTGAAGTTCCTGAAGGGCCGTGTCGAGATCGCCACCGACCAGTTCGTGGTTACGGGCGATGAGGCCCGCCACAATGAGGCGACCGGCCAGATCGAGGCCAAGGGCAACGTTCGCTACCGTCACCTGACCCGGCGGGAAGACATCTACGCCGACAAACTCAGCTACAACGCCCGCAGCGAGGCCGGCACGTTCTACCAGGTCCACGGGATTGTCGAGTCCGCCAGCCAGGGCGGCCCGCGCCTCCTTTCGACCGACAACCCCTTCTACATCCAAGGCGAGATCGTCTACAAGGCCGGCAGCCACTATACGGTCCACAAGGGCTACGTGACGAACTGCGAAGTCGACGACCCCTGGTGGACGCTGCGCACGCCGAAAACGAAGATTGTGCCCGGCGGCCATGCCACGATTCACCGCGGGGTCTTCCGTTTGAAGGGCATCCCGATCTTCTACTTCCCGTATTTCCGGAAGTCGCTGAAGCGCCTGCCCCGGCAAAGCGGCTTCCTGACGCCGAACATCGGCAACAGCTCGCGCTTCGGCTTCGTTTTGGGTCAGTCCTACTACTGGGCGATCAACCGCAGTTACGACGCCACGTTCGGCGGCACCTGGTTCAGTGACCGCGGCATCGCGACGAGGCTCGGCTTTCGAGGGCGACCCACCAGGGGCAGCTACTTCGGCGCCTCGTTCTACGGTGTGCTCGATCGCGGCTTCAAGACCAGCGACGGCCGGCGCATCAAGCAGGGCGGACGCACCTTTGAAATGGAGGGGGCGGCGACCATGCCGGGCGGCTTTCGCGGGGTCATGCAGCTCAACTACCTCAGCTCGCTCGAGTTTCGCCAGGCCTTCACCCAGAGCTTCGCCGAGGCGGTCCAATCGCAGATGCGCTCGATCGGCTTCATGTCGAAAGACCTCTCGACGTTCAGCATGAACGTATCCCTGCTTCGCGGCGAGAACTTCCAGAGCGTGCGGCCCGATGACAAGGTCATCCTTCGCCAACTGCCGAGCCTGGAGTTCAACAGCCGCGACCGCCAACTCTTCGACGGCCCCGTGCCTCTATGGTTCAGCCTCGACAGCTCGTTCGGGCTCGTCAGCCGCACCCAGGAGACGTTCCAGACGCGCCGCTTCGTGCAGCGCGGCGACGTCTTCCCGCGGCTGACCTCGACTTTCCGGTTGGCGGAGTTCCGCTTCACGCCGAGTTTCGGGGTCCGCCACACCGCCTACGGACAGCGGCGCGAGCAAGGATCGCTGCAGGGCATGAACTTCTATCGCAACAGCCGTGAGTTTTCCCTCGACATCGCCGCGCCGAGCTTCCAGCGCATCTTCGAAGGCCCGAAGTGGCTCGGGGACCGCGTCAAGCACGTCATCGAACCGCGCATCCGTTACCGCTTCGTCGACGGCATCGACAACTTCGACAAGGTGATCCGCTTCGACGGCCGCGACCTGCTCACCAACACCAACGAAGCCGACATTTCCATTATGAACCGCCTGTACGCCAAAGACGCGGCGACCGGCGGCGTCCGCGAAGTCGCCAGCCTCGAGATCTGGCAACGGCGTTATTTCGACCCGGAATTCGGCGGCGCGCTCGTTCCCGGGCGCCGCAACGTCTTCAGCTCGACCGTCGACGTCACGCCCTTCGCTTTCCTCGACCAGGCCCGCAACTATTCACCGATCGTGTCCTCGTTTCGGGTCCGCCCGAACTGGCGCACGTTCCTGGGATGGCGCACCGACTACGACCCGTTGCGCCGCAGGATCGTCAACAGCAGCGTCGATTCCGGCTGGCGGATCAACGCCCTGTGGAACGTCGAAGTCGGTCACCACGCCGTCCGCACCCCGGTCGAGTTGTCGCCCCCCAGCAACCAGCTCTCGACTCTCGTTCGGCTGGGCGACTTCAACCGCCGCGGCTGGAACGTCGCCGTGCGGACGAACTACGACTACGGCCAGCACATCTTCATCTACAACGCCACCCAGGCCACCTACAACACCGACTGCTGCGGCTTCAGCTTCGAGTGGCGCCGCTTCGCCATCGGCCACACCCGCAACGAAAACCAGTTCCGCGTCGCCCTCTCCATCGCCAACGTAGGCTCCTTCGGCACCCTAAGCCCCCGCGAACGGATGTTCTAGCCTGCATTTCTCACCACGTGGCGAGGCGAAGTGCGTGAGAGGGCCGTCAGGACGAGGCGCGAGCCGCTTGGCGCGCGCAGGCGTACTTGAACCGTACGTTGAGCACGGCAAGCAAGCGCAACGAAGTCCTGGCGGTCGTATCGTGTGCTTCGACCGTCGGGTGGTGAGAAATGCAGGCTAGGCTCTCTTTTCTTGCCACGCAACGGCGCCCTGGCAAGATTCGGTACTTTCCAAGAACGGTGTTACGTTATTGAGCCGCGGTACGTCCACAAGCTTAGAAGCCTAAGGAGGTAACGAAGATGTCGAAACGAATTCCGGTCACGCTCGGGGTCATTCTCTGCCTGGCACTGGTTCTCTCGCTGTTGCCACTTACTGGCAGTCCCGTATCGTCAAGGGAGAGATGGGAGTACAAAGTCACTACAATCAATCGCTTTCCAGTGACAGAGCGAACTGAACGCATCGAACGTACCATCACAGCACTGGGTGCAAGCGGCTGGGAGTTGGTGACTGTGGATAGCCAGTCCGATGGAAATAAAGCTATCTACTTGTTCAAACGACGCCTCCCCGAACAATAGTGGAAGGTGGACAACTCTTCACCAGCTCATCCATGTGAAACAAGACCGCCCGGAGAACGCACCTGTCCTGCGGCTCTGAGCGCGGGTTTTTTTGGGAGCGCACTCCGCCGCATCGACTTCAGCCTCGAGCTTCTTCGCTACAACGAAGGCATCGTGTCGACCCTGCGACGCTCCCTCTCAACCTGGCTGGCTGCCCCGAACTCAACGCGAGCTACCCATGGGAGTGCACAGACTGGAGATTGACGCTCTCCGTTCGGCTGCGCTACAACATCACGCGCAACTTGAAAGGGGGCCCTCATGCGGGTGAACCATGTCTTGATTCTGATCGTTGTTGCTGCGTTGACAACGTTGTATCTCTACGCGCAGGAGCCGCAACCGCCGGAGGAGGGAGTTACCAGGGAACGGATCGAGGAGCTTCTTGAATCCATGAAGGGTAACTGGGTCATATCCCAAAAACGCAATAGTCAGGTCTTCCTCTACAACAGGAAAACAGGAGCCGTTTACCGGTATTTTGTGGGACGCGAAGGAGACAATTTCACGTCTGGTTTTGAAAGGGTCCCCATAGTGAATCGTTCAGAAGTTGATCTTCCCAGCGCCTTCTAGCCTGCATTTCTCACCACGCGGCGAGACGAAGTGCGTGAGAGGGCCGTCAGGACGAGGCGCGAGCCGCTTGGCGCGCACAGGCGTACTTGACAGTACGTTGAGCACGGCAAGCAAGCGCAACGAAGTCCTGGCGGTCGTATCGTGTGCTTCGGCCGTCGGGTGGTGAGAAATGCAGGCTAGTCCAAGGTCTCGAAATCCGGCCGCAGGCGGCGCAACCACCAGATCACCTCCAGTTTGGGAGGAAAGGGCGTGGACGGTTGCCTTCAGAGGGGAAAATCGAAAAAACCCTTGTTAACATCTTTTCGGGAAAGCGGGTGTGGATTGCACCGTGAAAACGGTTGGTTCGGTCCTTGCCCTTGCAGCCGTGGTGGCGGCAACGGATATCGTATCCGCCCAACCGTTCGACCCCGTTGCCCGCGACATACGCACCGGAGTCTATCGGGGCCAAGTCGTCACCTACGAAGTCATTGACGGGCTGGCGATCTGGGACGGCGATATCATCCTCGGAACCCCCGAGGAACTGACTCCCGCGCAAGCGCCAGCGCCCGATAATACGCTCGACGGCCGCAACAAGATCTCAGCGGTAAGCAACAAGGAAAGCCTCTGGCCCGGCGGCATCATTGCCTATGTCCTCGATCCCGAACTAACGAACCCTCACGTTCACGACGCAATTCAGCATTGGGAGCAGAACACCCCTATCCGGTTCGTGGAAAGAACGGATCAGCCGAACTGGATTCGCTTCGTGCCAGGAAGCAGATGTGCGGCGTCAGTAGGCATGGTCGGTGGCGAACAGAAAATTATTCTCAGCAAAAACTGCGGCCCCGGTGGGGTCGTCCATGAGATAGGTCACGCGGTCGGGCTCTATCACGAGCATGAGCGAAGTGATCGAGATTCCCACGTCTGGGCACGTTCCCACCCTGAGGGCAGCGTTGATGGTTTTTTTTATTACGGCAAAGATGGGCCCTACGCAGTGGCTATCGGCCCCTATGATTACGGCTCGGTCATGCATTACAGGTGGATCGGACCGGTGACGACGATCCCGCCCGGCATAGTCCTCGGAAGAGGCGGTCCGCAGCTAGGGACAAGTTCGGATACAGGACTCTCGGCTGGGGATATCGACGGCATCAGCCGGCTCTATGGGAAAATCCCGACCAAGACGACCGTTGCAACGAATGTCGCGGGCTTGTGGGTCGAGGTTGACGGCAGATTTTACAAGGCGCCGCACAGTTTCGACTGGGAGCCCGGCAGCATTCACACGATCGGCGTTGGGCCACTCCAGTCAACTGAGCATGCGGCTAACTACTATCGATATCTATTCGCCAAGTGGAGCGACGGCGGTGCTCAAACCCATTCCGTGACGGCATCTTCGGAGACCACTGTCTTCATAGCGAATTTCATTGAGCTAATCAGGCCGGAGGCCACAGCGCACCCTCCGCATGGAGGGACCGTCAGGTTCGACCCTCCCTCCGACGGCGGTTACTATCCGAATTACTCTTTCGTCAAAGTCGTAGCCGAACCCGCAGCGGGTTTCTCTTTCGAACACTGGAGACCCTGGTTCTTTTTACCAATTGGGGGTGGCTTTTCCAGCAATCCCGTACTATCTCGCGTCGGGCAGAGTTCCCCGGCCTTGTTTACCCAGCAGCCCCTTACCACGATCGACACAAACGTTCCAGGGAGCCGTGTCGTGGTGGATGGATCCACGACAATCCTGCCTATCAGCTTTGCCTGGGGAGCCGGAAGCACCCACACGATCGGATTCGACAGAACTACCAGCACGTCCCAGGGCGTTGGAGGCTATCGGTTGACATTCGATAGCTGGAGCGACGGTGGCGACGACACACACGACATCACCGTTTCAGCAGAGCCCGCTACGATCACGGCGAATTTCACGAGGCGGGTTTCTGTGAATACGGTTACCCACGGATCGGGGAGGATAATCGTACAGCCCAACGCTTCGGAGAGCGGCTATCATGACGTCTCCACCGTCGTGCAGTTAACTGCACGACCCGCTCCAGGTTTCAAATTCGTTTCCTGGCTTGGGGACTTGTACGGAACCGAGAACCCGCAATCCCTGCACTTGGACTCCCGTAAATCCGTCCGTGCCTTCTTCATCGATGCGCATAGTTACGAATCGGACAAGCTCACCTCCGGGAAACCGTTTCTCTTGCACTTGCTCTCCGCTTTCGGCTCGGCCAGCGCGGAGAGCTACAACGGCTACTGGATTTTCGTGCCGCGGGGCGCCACGCAACTCGCCATTCGTCTCGTCACCTACACGCCGGGCGCCGAAGTCGACCTGTATGCAAACCGTGATATCCGTCCGAGCGCGATGTTCGGCAAAAACACTGAAGTGCTCGTCAGATACGAAAGCCAGTACTCGTCCACGGAACCAGGAGGCGATGAGACGATCACCATCACGCCGGCATCAAGTCCGCCCCTCACACCGGGGCTTTACTTCATCGCCGTTCACGTCCGCACGCAGGGAGTGCTCGTCAAGAGAACCTTGACCGCAGACGTAACCGTCTCTGAGGAGGAGATTGCAGCCAACGTGCCTCATTTCGGTGTCCCTGTTTCCCTCATCACCACACGGGAAGGCAAGGTCCCGCCGCCGCAAATCCTCGAAGTCCACAATGCCGGCAAGGGAGTACTGAACTACCAGCTCACCACAGATCAACCCTGGCTGTCAGTCTCGCCCGATCAAGGCTCCGCCATGGAAGAAACCGATCTCATCGAGATTCGAGCAGACCCGATGGCTATGGAGCCCGGCAGGTTCGAGGGAACGATCACGATCACCGAGCGGCAACCTATAGCAGGCTTCGCTGCGCCTTCCTCAAAACACACGCCGGCATGGCCGGTCACGGTGCCGGTGACGCTGATTGTCAGACCCTAGAATTTGCAGTTCCCCCCGCCCGGCATTTCCGCTTTTACCGGAGACGGCGGCCCGGCGGCCCAGGCCCTGTTAGACCACCCCAGAGGCGTGGCCGTGGACGCGGCCGGCAACCTATATATACATTGCCGATCATGACAACCACCGCATCCGCAAGGTGGGCCCCTCGGGAACCATTACCACGATCGCCGGAAGAGGAGAAACAGAGAATTAAGTTTCCAGCGGGGACGCCTCTCGCAGGGGCCTGCCCGGTCCGGATCCGCACGCCGACGACGACGGCAAGGGCACGATCGGGGCGTCAGTTGTGGCGCTATTGGCCGAACCGGACGCAAACGGAAGACATCTCAAGACTCCGAATCCAGGGGTGCCAGCCTGCATTTCTCACCACGCCGCGAGGCGAAGTGCGTGAGCGGGCCGTCAGGACGAGGCGCAAGCCGGGCGGAGCGAAAAGGCGCGCGCAGGCGTACTTGCCAAATCGTCTCATTCACCCCTCGAGTCACGAAACACGGCCTTTCCGGTTCACCGGCTGACAGACATTTCTTCTGGAGCGAACCATGCCTCCGCCCATGGTTTTCACGAATCACGAGACACGAAACACGAATCACGGCCTTTTTTTGCGTGCTGCAGCCGTCGGGTGGTGAGAAATGCAGGCTAATCCTCCCACTCGATGGGGAAGAACTCGCCGGCCTGTTCGGGAGACATCTCGTAGCCGATCAGGTTCACCGCTCGGGCCAAGACAGGATCCCGTCCGGCGGCAAGATCTTCCTGGGAGGGAATCAGCAGCTCGTCCGGCGTAACACCGGTGTGCTCCAAGCGGCCTCCGTCGGACATGATGACATCCGCGTTCGTTATGTTCGCGCCGTACATCACAACGGTGCCAGCCCCCGCAGTGCAACACGGCTAACGGGGCGCCCTGGCAGGATTCGGTGCTTTCCAAGAACGGTGTTACGTTATTGAGCAGCGGTACGTCCACAAGCTTGGAAGACAAGGGAGGTAACGAAGATGACGAAACGAATTCCGGTCGCGCTCGGGTTCATTCTCTGCCTGGCGCTGGTTCTCTCGCTGTTGCCGCTTAGCGGCAGTCCCGTACCGTCAAGGGAAATGTGGGAGTACAAAGTAGCTGAGATCCGTCGCGATCCAAAGCGTTCCGAACGCGCTCTCAATGCACTGGGTGCAAGAGGCTGGGAGTTGGTAGCTGTGGACGGCTTGGACAAGAAAAAGAAGGCTCTCTATACGTTCAAACGTCGTCTCCCCGAACCATAGTGGAAGGTGGGAAACCCTTCACCAGCAGTCCGTGGCAAAAGTCCCGTGGTACGAAGGAAAAAGCGCGGCGGGCTCCTGTAGTCGCTCGGCGCGGAGTGAGGAGGATGGCGATCCGGGTGATCTCCTCCTCGCGAAGGAAAAGCGAACGACAAAGCCGACGGCTGCAAACGTCCGTCGCCCGAAGGGTTACGCGCCGCTTCCGCTCGGCTTCGAAGAAAAAACGCGGAGAATGCGGCGCTGTGTTCCTGGATCGGCCACGCGTTAGGCAATCGGCCTTGGGGCGCGTAACGCTGCCTGCGTGACTTTCGCCACGGGCTGCTCATCCATGTGAAACAAGACCACCCGGAGAACGCACCTGTCCTGCGGCTCTGAGCGCGGGTTTTTTCGGGAGCGCGCCCCGTTGCGGCCTCAAATCAAGGAAAGCGGACCTGGAAAGGGGTCACGGAGTCGTGGACCCACTGCGGTCCGGATTCTCAGCCTGATAGACAATATATTTTTTGCCCGCAGCTTTGGCTGCAAGACCAAGCAGAGCCCCTATTCCTGCGCCAATCCCCCCGAAGGCAACTATACCTTCAGGCGCGGGATCCCTTGCAGCAGCCACACCCAATAGATATATGATTGCGAACCCGGCAGCCGCACCAATCCAGACGGTGTGGCGATGACGCACTTTGCCCAAGACCAGGCGAATGCGGTCCTTGGGAATGGTGACCGTCTGGCCGTCTGGCCTTCGGACAATGAGACGGTCGGCATCACTGGAAACGTAAGCGCCTTTCACCTTGGGACCCATTCCCTTGAAAGCCTTGACGACGATCTTCTGGTCGGCTGGCAACGCCTGCACACGGCTCCAGTCTTGCCGAGATTCCTCGGCGTGAAGCCTCGGTGGGCCCGGCCAAGCGAGGGAAACCATCAAGGCAAGGCCCAGGCAATTCCTTACGATCGGGAACCTGAATCGCATTTCAACCTCTCCTGTCGCGACCGCCCCGATGGCTGTCGAAGACGCCCCGCGGGAGCAGCCAGCAGGACAGCAGCAGGTCCAGGTTTTGCCATCTCACCCCCCGGAAATTGATAGGAATTATCTCATTTCACTCCGCCTGATGTCCGCCTCTGCGGACGCAACAGCGCGCTCTCCGGCACCGGGAGCAGGATCTCCGGATCGTCGTTGCGGATGCGGTTCACGCTGCTGCTGACGGGACGCCTCTCGAAGGGGCCACAACAGGGTTCACGGACGATTTCGAGCAGCGCCGGCAGCGGAGCCAGCGGGTCGTGCCACAGGCTGAATCATCGGGGTTCGATGATCGCCGGCTGTCGATGGTGAATGTCTTCGATCTCGGGGGAGGCTGGGGTCATGATGATGGTGAAGGTCTCCAACGGCCCTCCGCCCGGGTCCCAACGCTCCCATAGCGCGTCGAACGACAGCGGGGAGCCATCCGCCGGCGTCAGGTAGTAGGGCTGCTTGCCGCGACCGGTTTGCCGCCACTCGAACCAGCCATCGGCTGGAATCAGGCAGCGGCGTGAACGGAAGGCGGCGCGGAAGGACGGCTTGCTGTGGACGGTCTCCGAGCGGGAATTGATCAGACGGCTGGCTATCTTGGCGTCTCGCGCCCAGGAGGGAACCAACCTCCAGCGGAGCAGAGCGATCGCGCGGGCGCCGTGCTCATCCAGCCGGCACGCGGTGAAGTCCTGACCGGGGGCACCGTTGTAGCGAGTTCGTCGATTCGGTGGCAGCGGCGTACCCCGCACGCTGTAGAGGTCGCAGATCTGTTCTGCGGGTAACTGCTGGGTAAAACGGCCGCACATCGTCGCTACCTTAGGCTTGGCACAGGCCCGAGGTCAAGCCGTCACGAGTTGACGCACGGAAGACCCCTTGAGTCCGCTGCGTACAAGCCTTTAACCAAGGAAGAAGAAGGGATTGCTTTGGCCGAGGACTTACAGTAGTAATTGTGCGAGCACGACCGGCAAGTCGAACTCTTAGCAATTGATTAGAGGAAGGCCACAAAGTGGATTATGGAAGAGCGCCACGGGAGGAATTTGTGTGGGCCGTACTTTCGTACCGTCCGTGTAGAGCGAGCCCCGACCGCCCATCGTGCCAGCGTGACCAACGAGACCGATGAGTGGACTAGTGGAAGACAAGATAGAGAGAGTATTGCAGCGTGTAGCCCCGGAGCATGTTCGCAAACAGCTAGAGCTCGCCGCGGCGCGCCTTGAAAGTGATCCAGCTGGCGCTGTTACGCTTTCCCGGACCGTCCTTGAGTCGACATTCAAGCACATTGCGGCGGAGCATCAACAAGGTGGTCAGCAAGTTGAGAAGTCGGTCGAGCAACTGAGTGTCGCGCTGGAAGTGCTCGGTTTTCCAAGTCACGGCAAAGCAGTAAAGACTGGAACACCGACCGGTCTCGATAAAGTGGTTCGAGGTTTACGGACGGTGGTTGAAGGATTGTCGCAATTCCGCAACCGGTACTCTGATGCACATGGACACGCCCAATCACGCACACCACTGTCGCGGGACGCGCGGTTTGCCGTGTCAGCAAGTGAAGCGGTGACGGTTTTCCTGCTTGAGGTCCTAGAGGAGAAGGAGATGGAAGAGCGTCTTACCGCAGAGCGTTTTGCGAACGATCTGGAATTCGTGGTCGAGCAAATCAATTCAGTTGTTCAGGACTATGCCGTAGACGAGGAGGTGTGGCGTGTATCGCGGGGGCCTGTAGGACCGCAGATAATGCTCCAGAAACCGGGTGATTCCGGTTGGGCGGACTACCGGCAGGTCACAAGCGGATCAGTGGATTCTATCCGCAGGCTGATGAACGAGATGCGAAAGAGTTGGCAGGAGAAACTACGCAAGGAACAAGACCGGGTGTCGAGACTGCGGTCAGATCTTTCACGCGATCAATAAAGCATGCCGTCTCGTGGGTGCTCTGCCGAGTCTGTTCCCACTCGGGATAATGGCGGCTACAGTATAGGGAATGGTGCTGAGCCAGTGACTTCTCATTCAAGCGCAGAGCTGCGGATTGTGGGGCAGGTCGGGCTACTGGCGTTTCGATGGCCCCCTGGGGACTAGTGAGGCACAGTGCAGTCTGGACACCTTGCATGAACCTTTAGAGAAGGCATTCAGAAACAGCACACTTCGTATGGCAGACTCGTCCACATCCTCAATGAAGAGTCAAAATTCAGGCCAATCGCAACAATCCCTACAAAATCTGAGATCAGCTCGAGTAATCCCTCCTGGCCTTCGGTACACGGCATCTCATCGCGTATCAAGAACGCCTCGTAGTGATTGTCCTCGATCTGCTTTGTCTTACGACAAATTTCGCTACCGTCAGAGCGTCGAGCAATGATGGTGAGAGCCTGTGTAGCCTCGGCCTTGTACGCAATCCCACTGAAAAACCCACGAGTGTTTGAAAAGGCGAGCCTGATGTGATCCTGAAATCGACCGAGCGCGGGCACGGAGGTTCTATACTGCGGGACATTGCCAATGATATTCGTGATGACAGCGTTGACTGCCAAGTCACGAGAATCAGGGGTCTCGAAAACGATATAGCCCTGACGGATTGGCCCAGCCGACGCAGTTTGAAGTCGGAGGGTGCCTATCTCGGCAGTACCAGTCCAAACGTCTTTTGTGCCCAGGCTTCGACCGTCCAGATCGAACAACTCCAATTGCTGAGGCTGGCCATTGCTGTCGAATACTTCCATGCGGAAGGGTACTGGTACGTCTTCCAAGCTGAAAATCTCCAACTCGGTACGCCACGCGTCCCCTCCCGCAGCAAAGTGAGGTAGGGTCTTCCCCGTCTCAACGCTGCCAAACTTGGTGATGGGGAATGTAGAGTGGGAATCGTTGGGAGCGATCTGCTGCCCAAGCATGAGTCCTGTCATCAATACGGCTGACGTACATACTATTCCAGCTTCGGAGATTTTCAGGGTGAGGGAAGCCAGGGAATGCTGCATGACAGACAGCCTATCACGGCGGTGTAGCAATCTCGCAGATGGCCTCTTTGTGCAGCATGACGGATGTTATCGGGCTGTAGAAGGGGAGCACCACCTTATCAGCAAACGGACTCGTTGCGTCTAACCCCTAAAGATGTGATGGTTGCGGAGAAAGTCGCGGCAGCCCTCAGACTCACCGCCAAGAACAGCAGGAACAGCGCCAGTCAACTTGTTCGTTACTGGTTCTTTCTCACCTGGGCGCATGCCGAATGCAGTGCCGTAGATCCACCGAGTAGCATATTGGCCGTCAAGCCCGAGATTGCGGGCCTTGGGAAGATCCAGTTTCTCCAGATTGTCGTTGGCATAGGCGAACCCGAGGAAGCACAAAATTTCCGAGCGTTTTACAGCTTCCTGGGCGACAGCCAGTATGTCGGGGTCGATATCGTCCATGACGAGATGAATCTTTGATGGGGCAGACTGGAGCCAGTGTACCCAGTCCTGCGGATAATGAAATTGATCGAACGTCAAGCGCCGCGCCGGTGGGGGTTTTAGCCGGCCGTGCACGTGGATGATCTGGCAGTGCATGGCTTCGATGGCCTTCACCAAGCATTTTTCTGAAGTACCACGGTAGAGGTTGCGGATCGCCTTCTCGAGGCGATCTTCGATAACGGAGTCAAAGTTGAATGTAACGAATCTGACCTCAGTGTTTCCATTAACAAACGCGTCGCAATCCGGGGCACCGGATTGCATCTTGTAGATGATGTATCCGAGCCAGTCCGTTGCCTCACCGCCTAGCAATTCCGGTGACCTCACTTCATGAAAATGGTTCACCAACAGCACTGCAATCAAAGCCCGGCCGACCTTCATGGTAAGCGGATCATCCTGACGGGTGAACAAGAACTCGTCAATCGACATAGTGCCATGATTGCGGAGGTCCTCAAATATGTAGCCCAGTTGATCGCGAGTGCAGATCTCGGCTGCGAGGATGAGCTTATAGGCTGGGTAATTTGGGTTAAGAGCATATGCTTCTTCCCAAAGCTGGAAGGCTGTTGGCAGCTTGTAGACCTTGCTGGCCCCGGCGCCAACGACGAAGGTCGTGGGTGTAGTGATCACTCTGGTTTCCTTCAGCAGTCGTGGCCGATGCCCATGACACCGATCGAAGCACGACTGTAAGACCCCTTAAACCCTGATTCTAGGGGGCGCAGTGCGCTCCACTTGCGACAGCCGGGCATGGTGTAGCTGTACGGCCTGACGGGGTCGCTGTCGTCGAGTTGTTCCCCGCATGCGCGGGGATGAACCGACAAAGAAAGAAAATCAGCGGTCCCATTCGGGAGAGCGTGAGCGGCGAAGATCGAGAACCTTGCTGACTTGAGGGGGCAGGGCGGACGGGTCGACGACGGAAGGGTCCTTCGAGCCGCGAGTGAAAACGATGCCGGTAACGTCGTTGAAGAGGTAGGGGCAGGAACGGGGAAGAGAAACATCACGGCGCTTGGCGGCAAGGCGTTTGTCGGGCACAATCTTGTTCTCGACATCGTAACCGGCGAGCTCGCGGCAGGCTTTGCGACGAGCGGGGTTCCAGGCAGCGGCGAACATGGAGTTCAACCGGTGCTTCAAGCCGGGGTGTTTCTCAACAATGGTGAGCATTTCGTCGCGAGCGTCCTGAACCTCGTCTTCCCAGCCTTCCAAGGTGGAGAGAGAGGCTTCGCGGTGATGCTCGATCTTGAGCAAGTGGCGGATCGCGCGGGAGCACTGAGAAACCCAGGAATCGTGATGGCGTTCACCCACGTCCTTGATTTCCTCGATGACATGGTCCCAATCGACGGCGTCGAAATCACGGCGGCGAAGGGCATCCGACTGCTCGACAGACCATGAGAAGGGATCGTCATAGTAGAGCTCGGCAGATTCGCGCTGCGGAGGGTTGGCAGGAGAAGTAGCAGCCGTGGACATGATGACGAATGCGGCCTTCATTGTAACTGTTCCCCGCATGCACGGAGATGCGCCTTTCAGCGGGTGGTCCTTCCATTCGGGACCGAGCGGGGCATCGCTTGCGATAAGAAGCAGCATGACCCCTTTCAGACGCTTCATATCGTATCGGCCGGAACGTGAAAGCCTCTCCCGGTCCTGAAGGAAAGCCCGTGTCTAGTCCGCACGTCGCGGTGGTCGGACTAATTGGCCTCGGAAGCTTGGGGATACAGATCGATCACTACAGTGTTGCGTCCGGCAGCGGCCGAAGCGACGGCCAAGCCAAGTGCAGGGCGAGGGTGGTTTTTCCAGACCCTCCCTTCTGGCTGACGAGGACGATGATTTTCATGAGAGAATCGTGCACAAGCTCAAGAGTGCACGAGCTTACGAATGCTGTTAATGCGGACTGAGAAGACCTATCACCTTGCTTGATGTCTCTTGCCGCACGATAGGACGTAGCGCCGATACGAGCGAATACAACTCTGGAACGATTCGATGAGACGATCTCCGGGCTCCTTCGTTCGAGAAACACTGAACCGGCTATCGCTGCTGGAAACGGGTGGTGTGGGTTTTCTGATAGGGCTTTCAATGGGATTCCTGTTGTTCCTGGTCGGAGATCGGTTCGGTCGCGGTTGGGCCATCACTGGGTTTCTGATCACAGCGATAGCGGTCTACTTGGCGGTTCGAATCCTGAACAGGCCTTCTTTCCGATGGAACTACGAGAATCTTCGGAAAGGAGTGTTAGCGGAGACCCGTGTGGGGCAGCTGATCGAATACGCCATCACCGCCGAAGACTGCGCTGTTGCGCATGGCGTAACCAGACCTGCGAAAGTGGGCGATATCGATCACATCGTAGCCACACCGGTAGGTATATGGGTCATCGAAACGAAATATCAGCGTGTACCCGGAAAAGTCTTCAATGATGTACTGAGCCGCATCGCGGCAAATACGAGAGCGGTGCGCGAACTAGCGCCCATAGGGACGCAGGTGCGAGGCTGCCTAGTTCTTGCCAAAGCGGACCAGAAAAAACCGCTTGAATATTCGTATGGCAAAGAGAAGATCACCGCATACACTCCTGCCTTGCTCGTGCGCAAGCTGAAGAGCGAAGCACAACAGAAGCGAGTGATCGACGAACGAGTCACGAAATATGTTTGGGAGTTCGGCCGTTCGCCGGTAAGCTTGAAAACGAAACTGCCCAAGCCGAAGATCCGGTTTTCCGACTTCTGAGTGGCTGGAGCAGGGTTTCTCTCACACGTCGGCAGGCGCTTCCTCCGTGGCAACCCTCTCGGATTTCAGCATGTCTATGAACTTTTAGGAGTCGGCTTGAATGACTTTTAGGAATCCGACTCGGACGCAGACTCGTATCCTCAGCTTCCCTGGTAAGCGCCTCTTCGCGGTGATGACCTGATTCACTCTCCGGAGCGGCGCTCGATTTCTGCAGATGCCTCTCTCAGGACGTCCGCACACAGCCGGTCCACGTTCGAGGAACGGCTCCCGAGATCCACATAGCAACAGGAAATCTGCAGGTCCGGTATCGGCCTGCCGTCAACAGCTATTTCTCTCCGGAACTCTTTGCCTCCAAGCTTCCAGACGATTGATAACGTCAGGTCGAAGGGTCGATTTCCTTTACCGGTGTATTGCTCAAATCGGAACTCGTGCCCCAGCTCAATGAGCTTCGCATCGTCCAGCGAAAAGTCCGGCCCGACGATGTACTGCTCCTTGGTATGGTTCCAGTGGCGGGCTTCGAGAACTGGGGGCCCCTCGACTAAAGGCTTTCCGACGGTCACTTGGGAAATCGTCCGGGTCTGGCGAAACAAGGGGGCCAAGGTCTTCAGCGATCTTTCCAAACCGTCGATCGTCGTTCGTACCTCCAAGCGGAAGACGTTGTCCAGCACAGTCACTGCGTAGGCTTCCGGGGCTTCGCCGATTCGCTCCCGCACGAAGGTAGCCACTCGCTGCTCCTCATCGAAGCGGTGCAGCAACCCCTCGAAGTCAGCGAAAGGCACTGCCTCTCCTGCGCTCCGGGACTGGCGGTCCGTTCCAGCGTGGACGACGGCCTTCATTGAAATCTCCGGGATCAGCCTGCCGACCTTGCCCAGCGCCTCGAAGGTGTCCGAGGTGACCGTCGCTCCCGACTTGATTTCGATCGCCGCCGTACCGTGGCCGGTTTCCATCAGGAGGTCGCATTCCAGACCTCTGCTGTCGCGGAAGAACGACAGATTCGGCGAAAGGCCACGGTTGAAACAGAATTTCAGGGCCTCCACGACAACCATATTCTCGAAGAGCGCTCCTCGGTGGGGGTGATACGTAACCTGTCCCGGATGTTCGATGCCGATGAGATAAGCCGCCAGCCCGACGTCATAGAAGTAGATCTTGGGTGATTTGACCAGGCGCTTTCGAATATTGGCGAAGTAGGGCTGCAAGGGAAAGGCGATGTAACTCTGTTCAAGCAGCGTGAACCAATCACGCGCGGTCATGTGGGAAACGCCGGCGTCCGCGCCGAGGGAGGACAAGTTTGCGATCTGGCCCACTCGTCCCGCGCACAAGCGGACGAAGCGGCGAAAACTCGAAAGGTTGCGGATCTCGGCGAGTTGTCTCAGGTCTCGCTCTACATACGTCTCGAAGTAGGCTGAGTACGCTTGCCGCGGATCGAGGCCCTGGTCGAGGATCCTGGGATAGAAGCCGCTGTGGAGCAGTTCGTCCACGGTATCGTCGGGTTTCGCTCGGCGTCGTTCGGAAAGCGAAAACGGCAGCAGGCGAAGCAGAGCGGTGCGGCCCGCAAGGGACTGGCTGATCGCATCGGAGAGCTTGAAATGTTCGCTGCCGGTCAGCACGCAGAGGCCATTCTCTCGCCTCTCATCCGCCCATGCCTGGAGGTACGACAGGAAGTCGGGCACACGCTGAATCTCGTCCAGGATCGCGCCCGTGCCGATTCGGGAGAGCAGACCACGTGGATCGCGCTCGGCAAACTCGCGTTCATCGGGCGCTTCAAGATTGACGTAGGTCAGGTGGGGAAACGTTTCGCGGCAAAGTGTGGTCTTGCCCGACTGGCGCGGGCCCGTGACGGTCACGAAGGGGTAGCTCTGAAACAGACCCTTGAGGATGGGAGCGATGTCGCGCGGAATCATGATGTCAATCCCCCCCACTCAATTGTAGCACAGATTTAAGATACTACCTTCAAATTGTGAAATAAACTGCCGATTGCATTGTGGCCTCTTTGCCCTGTCCGAAAACCTGGCTGCCTTTCCACCACGCTGCCGAGGCGAAGTGGGTGAGAGGGCCGTCAGGACGAGGCGCGAGCCGCTTGGCGCGCGCAGGCGTACTTGACAGTACGTCGAGCACGGCAAGCAAGCGCAACGAAGTCCTGGCGGTCGTATCGTGCGCTTCGACCGTCGGGTGGTGAGAAATGCAGGCTAGGCACGCCGTCAGCACGGAAACAGCGCAAAATGCATGGCAACCTGACCGCGCTTGACGAATGCGGGTGCATCACCTGTTCCCCACACACACGGAGATGGACCCTTCGCGCGACACGCCTCGAATAGCACTTCAGGAGCCCTGTCGCTCTCAAGTGGAAGGTTATTCGTTGCTCTCCTAAGGTCCCCAGACGCGGCGCCTGAGCATGGGCAAAGCGCCGGGCGGGATACCTCGGCAATCGCCGCGATTCTGTTACAGTGCGACAGCCGCTTGCGGTGAGCGATCGAATCGGCGAGCGTCGTTCTGCGCGTAGGTGACCGAGACGGAGGGGATGCTCTTGCCGGTGGTCATTGAAACAGTTCGGCATGGGTGCCGACACGGACGAAGTTGATCGAACCGCCAGGGCCGGCCGTCGAGTTGTTCCCCGCACGCACGGGGATGAACCGACAAAGAAAGAAAATCAGCGGTCCTATTCGGGAGAGCGTGAGCGGCGAAGATCGAGAACCTTGCTGACTTGAGGGGGCAGGGCGGACGGATCGACGGAAGGGTTCTTCGAGCCGCGAGTGAAAACGATGCCGGTAACGTCGTTGAAGAGGTAGGGGCAGGAACGGGGAAGAGAAACATCACGGCGCTTGGCGGCAAGGCGTTTGTCAGGCACAATCTTGTTCTCGACATCGTAACCGGCGAGCTCGCGGCAGGCTTTGCGGCGAGCGGGGTTCCAGGCAGCGGCGAACAGGGAGCTCAACCGGTGCTTCAAGCCGGGGTGTTTCTCGACGATGGTGAGCATTTCGTCGCGAGCGTCCTGAGCCTCGTCTTCCCAGCCTTCCAAGGTGGAGAGAGAGGCTTCGCGGTGATGCTCGATCTTGAGCAAGTGGTGGATCGCGCGGGAGCACTGAGAAACCCAGGAATCGTGATGGCGTTCACCAACGTCTTTGATTTCCTCGATGACATGGTCCCAATCGACGGCGTCGAAGTCGCGGCGGCGAAGGGCATCCGACTGCTCGACAGACCATGAGAAGGGATCGTCGAAGTAGAGTTCGGCAGATTCGCGCTGCGGAGGGTTGGCAGGAGAAGTAGCAGCCGTGGACATGATGACGAATGCGGCCTTCATTGTAATTGTTCCCCGCATGCGTGGGGATGAACCGCGCTGCCTCTATTTCATCCCATGTCGGCGGCCGTTTCCCATCGTTCTCGTCACTTCCTTGCTCTTGCTATAGTAATACTCATAAATACCATGAGCGCCTCCGCCGTTCCTGTTGCCGTGAAAATCGACCCGGACATGAAAGAGCGCATGAAGCGCTTGGCGGAGGACAAGCAACGCTCCCAGCACTGGATGATGCGCGAAGCCATTCGCCAATATGTCGAGCGCGAAGAAAAGCGTGCTTGCCTTCGCAGTGACGCATTCGCTGCATGGCAGGAATGCCAGGAAACCGGCATGTATGCACCCTCGGAAGATGTTCTGGCCTGGCTCGCCACCTGGGGTGAAGATTCCGAGACGGCCGCGCCTGCATGCCGCGAGCACGAGTAAGATTCGCCCCCGCCGCGCTGCGGGATTTGGAGCGCCTGCGAGAGTTTCTACACTCGAAGAGCCCGCAAGCCGCCGTTCGAGCTGCCGCGGCGATCACTACGGCGATAAAGCGGCTCGAGCAGCATCCGCAAATGGGCAGGCTTGTCGAGGATATGCCGCCCGAATACCGGGAGTTGCCCATCGATTTTGGCGCAAGCGGCTACGTAGCGTTGTATCGCTATGACGCCTCGAAAGAAAAGCTGCTGACGGTACTGGCAGTGCGACATCAACGAGAGGCGGGTTACTACTGAGCGCGAGATTGGGGTCTTGCCAACCATGGTGCGGCTCCGCATACCGCGCCTCGAATAGCACTTCAGGAGCCCTGTCCCTCTCATGCGGTAGGTGATTCGTCACTCTCGTAAGGTCCCCAGATGCCGAACCTGCGGATGGGCGAAGCGCCGCGCGGCATCCTCAGCGATTGCGTCAACCCGAGGGAAACAGGAAGACACTGGTTGAGGAACACCCGCAGGATGGTCCAATCGGCCCTGCGGGCCCGGGCCTGGAACGACCGAGGCCGTTTCGTCGGCGTATCCTATTACGACTTGATGAAAGATCCGATGGCCGTGCTTCGGCGGATTTGCCGCCGGGCGGGGATCGGCTTCGGCCACGAGGCCGAACGCGAAGCCGAAAGGTACATGAGGACGAATCCGCGGAACCGCTTTGGCCGGCACGCCTGCCGGCTGGGCGATTTCGGGCTGAGCGGGGGAATCGTGGACGAAGCCTTCTCTTCCTATCGGGAGAAACACGAGATCCTGATCGAACAGACCCATCGCTTTCGATCGAGCCGGGAACAGGGGTCGGCCTGAGAGACGCCAAATCCGCCATGGAACGAGAATCAAGAGAAATCGGCGACGGGAGCTTTGTCCACGCCCTCGTCCGGGCTTTACGGGATCTCAGGAATCAAAAGGCGCCGGATGTCCGCCCGGTTCCGGATGACGTTCGCATCGATGGCAAGACCTGTCTGGTTACCGGGGCCAACAGCGGATTGGGCCGGGCCGCCGCGGTCGAACTCGCACGGCGCGGCGGGAACATGATCCTGGCCTGCCGGCCCGGGCATGCCGAAACCTGCAGCGAGATCAAGCGGCTGTCGGGCTCGACGACCGTGGAGCTGATCGAGGTGGACCTCGCGGACCTCGACTCGGTGCACCGCTTCTGCGATGTTCTGCACGAGCGCGGCATCGGGATCGACATCGCGCTCATGAACGCCGGCCTCATGCCGGGAACGGCGAGAATGACCCCGCAAGGATACGAGATGATGTTCGCGGTTCATTTCCTGTCGAGCCGGGTGATGATCGACCGTTGGTTGCGGGACGGAGTCGTTCGCCCGTCGCGCGGGACCGGAAAGACCCCGCGCATCGTGTTCATCACGTCCGAATCGCACCGGTCCTCTCACGCCATCGACTTCGAACGCTTCGGGGCGTTCACGGAATACGGGATCAGGGAGAGCCTCAGGGCCTACGGCCTCAGCAAACTGGTCCTGTGCACATTCGCAACCGAACTTTCCCGCCGCCTGAACCCGGCTGGGAGCGTCGAAGTCGCGGTGCATGCGATGTGCCCGGGAGGCGTCGCCACGAACATCGCCCGGCACGCGCCGCTGCTGCTGAAACCGATCGTCAACCCCGTGTTGAGGCGCTTGTTCCAGTCGCCGGAGCAGGCTGCCGGACCGGTCGTCTACCTCTGTTGCGCGGAAGAAGCGGGTAACGTCACGGGGATGTACTTGCACATGATGCAAAGGAAAGCGGTTTCGCGAACCGCATCGGACCCCGACAACGGCGCCAGGCTGTGGGAAGCGAGCGAAGCCCTGGTGGCGAAATCCCGGGAATCGCGCTGATCCATGGGGACGAAACCGCTTCGAAATTGCTGTGGGAAAGGACGAGCGCGTGGGCTGGGACTCTCGTGAAACCTGGCGGTGATGATCATGAGCGGGATTGAAGTGCGGACCGGGCGCATCCGGATCGTCGCGCCGGCCGCTTTCGTCTGGGACATCCTCACCGATGTCGAGAAGTACCGTGAGTGGAATCCGTTCACGCCGCAAGCACGGACGGATTTCAGGATCGGTTCGGCGGTCCGTCTTCGGGTCAGGATGGGGCCGGTGAAGATGCCGATGACCGAAATCATGTCCGCATTCGAGCCCACCCGGCTGATTGCCTGGGGAAAGACCTTCGGGGCGCGCTGGTTGCTGGCGTCGCTGCGGGAGCAGCACCTGGAAGCGGAGAGCGGGACAAGCTGCGTCTATCGCAACACCGACCGGCTGAGCGGCGTGCTTGCGCCGATCGTGCTGCGGTGTTTCGGCGGATTCATGCGGCGAGGTTTCACCGGCGTGGGCCAGGGATTGAAGCGCCATGCGGAAGCGAAGTACGCGAAAAAAAGGCCGTGATTAGTGGTTAGTGAGAAACATAAAAGCCGTGTTGTGTGCCAAGCGGCTCGCGCCTCGTCCTGACGGCCGTCTCGCCCACTTCGCCTCGCCCCGTGGCGAGAAAGGCAGGCTACGCGGCGCGGGGCTGATTTGCTTCCGGCGGCGAGCTTCGCCATGCTGAGATTTGCAGGAAACGGAACGCCGTTCCCGCAAAAGAGGAGGAACCATGAATTCAGGCAGTGCCGGCGAACACCGCAAGAAGGCCTCCGAGCGAGGTCCCGTCTCGGTTGCGATCGTTACTGTGAGCGACACGCGCACCGAGGAGACCGACGTCAACGGCAAATACCTGCGCGAGCAGCTCGCCGAGGCCGGGCACAGCGTCCATTCTTCCCGTATCGTGAAAGACGAACCGGAGCAGATTCGCGGCATCCTCGACGAACTCGTGGCCGATGCGGACGTGCAGGTCCTGCTGTTCAACGGCGGAACCGGTATGTCACGGCGTGACCGCACGTTCGACGTGATCAGCGCCCGGCTCGACAAGGTCCTCTCGGGTTTCGGCGAGATTTTCCGGATGCTGAGCTACGAGCAAGTCGGGGCCGCCGCGATGCTCTCCCGCGCAACCGCGGGTGTTTGCTCCGGCAAGGTCGTCTTCTCGACGCCCGGATCGCCCGCCGCCGTGCGGCTGGCCTGGGAAAAACTCATCGCCCCCGAATTGCGCCATGTCGCCTGGGAGTTGGTGCGCTGATCCCGCTGACCTGAAACATCGAACCTGGGAGCGCGCGGGTGCCCTCTGGGCGCCTGCCCGCAAGCGTGCGCAGGCGTACTTGAAAGTACGTCGAGTCCGGCAAGCCGGCGCAACGCATGCGACCTTGAAGCAACGGCCGTACCGCCTTCCCAGGTTTTGGGGTCACGAGACACGAAACACGAAACACGAATCACGGCTTTTATGCTTTTCCCGAATCACGACTTTTCATGCCTGGGGATTTCGCATTTCCGGTTTTTGTTTTTGCATCACGAAACACGAGACACGAAACACGAATCACGGCTTTTATGCTTTTCCCGAATCACAGCCTTTTTGCAGACCAACAGACACCATGATGCAGGCTCCATTGAGGTTCCTGCGGCCTTGCGCCGCCTCGTTTCTATTCATACTCGCCGTCCCCGGTCTGCACGGCGCGGACACGGTCATCCTCGACAACGGCGACCGGCTGACCGGGGAGCTCCAAAAGCTCGAAGAGGGAGAACTGTCGTTCAAGACCGACTATGCGGGCACGCTCAGCATCGAATGGGAGCACGTGAAAGAGCTCATCACCGAGGACAAGGTCGAGATAGAACTCGAGAGTGGACACATGGTTCGCGGCAGTTTCGAGCAGACCGGAGAAGAAATCGAGGTCGCCACTGAAGAGGAAGGAGTATTTACGGTCGAAGTCCCGGAGGTCGTCCGCATCAGGTTCTATGACGACAAGCTGCCGGGCTTCTTCGACATTCTCGAGGGCGCGGTGGATGTAGGTTTCAACTTCACTCGCGGCAATTCCCGTTTGAACTCGTCCTCGCTGGGCCTCCGGGGTCAGTACCGCAGGCCGAAATATCAGATCTCCGCAAGCGCCACATCCCTCTTTACCCGGCAGGAAGACTCCGAGCCCACCAGCCGCCAGACCGCCGACGCCCGCTACGACCGGTTCTTCAGCACTCGCCAGTTCGCCTTCGGCCTGCTCGGCCTGGAACGCAATGACCGGCAGCGATTGAATCTGCGTTCACGGCTGGGCGGCGGCTACGGCTACAAGTTCCAGGACACCCAGACGACGCAATTCTCCTTTCTCGGCGGCTTTACCATTACCAACGAGCAGTTTCAGGATGTGCCCGGAGCGGTTCCCGAGGTTGGCGCAAGCAGTGGCGAGGCCGTCGCCGGAATCGACTACCGCATCGAGTTGTTCAATGAGGTCGATGTCATCACGACGATCTCCTTCATCCCCAACCTCGTGCAGACCGGGCGTTACCGCATCGAGTTCGACAGCACCGCGCGGATTCCCATACTGGCGGGATTCAGTTGGAGCTTGAGCCTCTTCGATCGATTCGACAGCAACCCGCCCAGCGCGGGCGTACTACGCAACGACTACGGTCTGGTGACCGCCGTCGGCTACGCCTTCTAGCCTGAAACATCGAACCTGGGAACGCGCGGGTGCCCTCTGGGGGCTTGCCGCAGGCGCGCACAGGCGTACTTGAAAGTACGTCGAGCACGGCAAGCAAGCGCAACACATGCGGCCCTGAAGCCAAGGCCGTACCGCCTGCCCGGGTTTGGGGTCACGAATCACGAAACACGAGACACGAATCACGGCTTTTTCAAGAATCACGGCCTTTCCCCCATCCAGCAAGCCAAACCGGCGCAACGCATACGGCCTTCCCCGCAGCCTTCTACCCACCGAGCAAGCCAAGCCACCCCAACGCACGCCGCCTTGAAGCCAAGGCCGTTCCGCCTACCCGGGTTTTGGGGTCACGAGACACGAATCACGAGACACGGCATTTCCCCGAACTACGGCTTTTTCGGTTCACCGGCCGTCAGGCATTTCCTCTGGAGCGAACCAGCCCGCCACCAATGGTTTTCGCGAATCACGAGACACGAATCACGGCTTTTCCACGGCCTTTCCCACGTCCTGCTATCCCGCCGCCAGCGCCGATTTGCAGTACTCGAAGCACTTGCGCACTTCGGCCACGGTGTCTTCCCCCCGGTATTCGTATTCGATATTGGCGGGGATCGGGTACTTCCTGTCGCGCAGCAGGTGCAGAACCTCGACGATCTTCGTGTCGCCTTCGCCGAAGGGCATGTTGTCGCCCTGGTCTCGTTTACGGTCCTTGACATGCAGCGTCAGGATGTCGGCGTGCTCCTTCTCGATATACGAGACCGGGTCGAAGTTGGCGGCGGTGAAATGACCGATGTCCAGGTTGATGGCGATGAACTCGGAAGCGCCCATGCGGGCGGCGTCGAAGTCCTCCGGGCGGGCGAACTCGTTCTCGTGGATCCGGGAATGGTTGTGCATGCCCACCCGCATCTGGTGCTTCTTGGCGTAGGGGTCGATCCTCTTGGCCGTCGTGACGTTCGATGACGCCGTAATGACCTTCGCGCCGAGCGCCTTGGCCATCTCGAAGCCACGCTCGATCTCCGGTTCGGTGAAGTCGTCGCGAAAACTGTAGTTGAAGGCGTAGGGGTCGATCCCGGCATCCCTGAACTTCTTGCGGGCTTCTTCGAAGTGCGACAGCGGAGTCGTGAGCCGCCACTCGCGCAACTCCTCGCGGTCCCGCTGAACGCCGTCATTCCGCTCCAGGTGGCCGGAGAACATCTCGCACTCGCCGAACCCGATTTCGACCATCCCGGCAATCGCTTCGTCCAGCGACCGGTCGCGGAAGCTGTAGCTCTGCACACCGATGCGGACGCCCGCGAAGGTTGATTTGTGCCCGTCGTTCGGGCTGTCCTCCCTGGCCTCTTCCCCGCCCTCCGAACCGCAACCGGACAACAGCAGCCCGGAAAGACTTCCCGCGGCGCACCGCGAGAACTGCCTGCGTGTGAAACCCGGCATGGGAACCTCCCTGACAACGCGTAGAAAAAAATCGGGCAGCCAACAGGAGCTGCCCGACAAGGGTTGAAGATGGAGTGTGGTGCCCATAAGATACCATTTCGCGTCCGCAGGGCGCTACCACCTGCCCTCACTCGCCGCACCGAGCCTCCGCGACGTGAAAAGGCAGGCTAGGCCTGCCTTTCTCACCAAGCGGCGAGGCGAAGTGCGTGAGAGGGCCGTCAGGACGAGGCGCGAGCCGGGCGGAGGAAAAAGGCGCGCGCAAGACAGCCTTTAAGATTTTTTACGAATCACGGCTTTTTCTCAAGACACGGCCTTTCCCCATCCAGCAAGCCAAACCGGCGCAAC
The DNA here is from genome assembly GCA_965204095.1 of Bryobacterales bacterium. Classification (GTDB taxonomy): domain Bacteria; phylum Acidobacteriota; class Terriglobia; order Bryobacterales; family UBA6623; genus JAPPLB01. Next base: position 2,481,563 of record OZ241991.1, read on the forward strand.
TCATGCCGCCTTCAAGCTAAGGCCGTACCGCCTGTCCGGGTTTTGGGGTCACGAGACACGAATCACGAGACACGAAACACGGCCTTTTTGCGGTTTACGGCTCGAACGGCTTCCCCGTCCTCTTGAGCGATTTCGGAATCCCGATCTGCAGGGTGACGTAGGCCCTGTCATTGGGAAAACCGCGGCTGTTGAGCTTGCCGGCGGCATATCCGGGCAGGGCGTCGCCGATGGTCCCGACGATCCGGTTGGCGTGCTCGGCGTTGGTGTCGTAGAGGTGCTCGACGAGCGCCACCGCTTCGGTCCATGCGATTTTGAGAGCCGTTTCCCAGTCAGCGGCGACACCGGTGGCGTACCATTTCTCGGCCGTTTCGACGACGACGCCGCCGTTGGGAAAGTCCGGGCCGCGCTCGACCTTGATCGTCACGGTCATGTCGATCTCGACGCCGGTGCCGGTCAGTTCGCCATCCCCCTGATAGGCGTGCGTGTCGCCGATCGTGAGCAGACCCTTGTAGCGCTGGGCGCGGATGTAGACCGTGCTGCCGGCCTGCACCGAGTTCAGATCGAGGTTGCCGCCGTGGTTCCATGCCCCGCCCGGGTGGTTGATGCGCGGCGCGACCTGGACAATCCCGACCATGGGACGAACCGGGACCACGAAATCGGGCGGGAAATGCAGCATCCCGTCCTTGACCGGAGCGACCCGGCGCAGGCTGCCGCGATACGGCCCGCCGTTGTTGTAATAGCCGTAAGGCCCCGGCTGGGCGTCGATGATGTGGATCGCCAGCCAATCGCCGGGTTTCACCCCTTCGATCTCGAACGGCCCGCCGCGGCGCGAATGGCGCCGTTCGCTCAACTCCGGCACAACGCCCGGTTCGAGGATGCTGTCGTATCCGCCCGGGATTTCGATCACCACCGTTTCACCGAGCTGGATCGTGCCCCGAACCTGCCCCCGTTCGGGATCGTCGGGTCCGGAGAGATAGGGGGTCCGCGTAAAGCGGCGCGGCTCCTGGGCGCCGGCCGGCAGCGCGAATGTCACTGATAGGGTTGTCAACAGGACGATGCGAGTCCAAGTCATTTGAGGTCCTCCGTGTTTCGAATCGAACGGCTTCGAGATGCGACCAAGATTCTAGCCTGTATTTCTCGCCACGCGGTGAGGCGAAGTGAGTGAGAGGGCCGTCAGGTCGAGGCGCGAGCCGCTTGGCGCGCGCAGGCGTACTTGCCCAATCGCCTCCTTCACCCCTCGGGTCACGAAACGCGGCCTTTACAATTCACAGGCCGTCAGACATTTCTTTGCAGCGAACCGGTCCTCCGCCCATGGTTTTCACGAATCACGAGACACGAAACACGGCCTTTTTATCGCGTGCTTCGACCGTCGGGTGGTGAGAAATGCAGGCAAAAGATCGACTTGCCGTCCCCGCGGCGCTCGCTGTGCCGGCTGCCGCCACCCACGCCGGCAACACGGTTTTATGCATTTCACGAAACACGAGACCCGAAACACGGCCTTTCCCGTGGCACGTTTGGTACCGGTTGGTACTGAAGCCCTTCAGTCTTGTTTTTTCTGCCCCGGCCTGCTAGGCATCAGGACAGGATGTCGGAAATCACCCGGATCGACTTGCCCTCGGCGCGGCGTTCGCTCGGACGGCGGCCGTCCCGAACGCTGGCAACACAGCCGCTAAGTCTTTCAAGAATCAGGACTTCCCAGCCTTTCCCGTTCACCGCCCGTCAGACATTTCTCCTGGAGCGAACCAGACCCCCCAACCATGCTTTTCACGAAACACGAATCACGAAAGACGAATCACGGCTTTTTTTCTTTTCACGAAACACGAATCACGGCCTTTCCCGTGGCTCGTTTGGTACCTGTTGGTACTGAAGCCCTTCAGTCTTTTTTTTGGTCGGAGGCCGGTTTAGGTTGAGAGTGATGACGCCGTTTCTGGGAACGAATACCGCATCCACGCCCGTCGGGGACGTGCCGGCTGGAGACAACAAAACCGCCCGAGCCAAGGCCGCCAAGGTTTTCACGAGACACGAGACAAGGCCATTGCCTGGAGCGCGGCGCAAGCCAGCGCGAATTCCGAGGTTTTCACGAAACACGAGACACGAGACACGAATCACGGCCTTTGTTGTGGCGCGGCATGGGCGGCTATGGCGCGGCATGGGCGGCATATTGCCCCGCGCCAGCGTGCTTGCCCCGTCAGCCGTTCTCGCTCGGCCTCACGACGAGCGCCGCTCTCCGGGCTGCTCCCAGTGCCGCGAACGCCAAATGAACCCATGCCGGAAAGGGGAACGTTCTGCATTGCGTCGACAGTCAGAAGCCGTTTGATTGACACTTCATCGATTGCTGTGATACCACTTAGGTTCTCTTTCAGAGCTAGCGCCCGCCGTTGTCTTTTCGAACAGGCTTCGGGACCCGCACAAGATGGACGAAGACAAGAAGCCTGAGGCGCAAGCTCCACCCGCAGCAGCACAACCCAAAGCCGAGCCGGTGAAGGCCGCATCGGCCGAAGCTGCCTCTTCCGGAGCCGACAAGCCTTCCGGGACGGCGCCCGCTGCGGCGGCCAACCCGCCCGCTGCAAGCCCTGGCGCCGCCGAGAAACCCGCCGCCCCGGCGCGACCTCCCCGCCGGAAGATTCCGCCGAAGAAAGCTCCCGCCGTCATGGAGGTCGAGCCGTGGCAAGGGTCCCTCGTCGACGCGCTCACCGAGCGGTTCGGCGATGCGATCAAGCAGTTCTCGACCTACCGCGGCCAGGATTTCCTCGTGGCCGAGTTGGCCTCGGTCGCCTCGATCATCGAGTACTTGAAGCTCGAACAGGATTTCGATTACCTCGTCGATATCACCGCGGTCGACAACCCCGAGAAGGAAAAGCGGTTCGAAGTCATCTGGATCATTTATTCCTTCGCCAGGAACACGCGAATCCGGATCAAGGCATCCGCGGGCGCGGACGAGAAACCGAACACGGCGGCCACTGTCCACCGGACCGCCGACTGGCTGGAGCGCGAAGTCTTCGACATGTTCGGCATCGAGTTCGAAGGCCATCCGAACATGACGCGCATCCTGCTGCCGGACGAGTGGCAAGGCCACCCCTTGCGCAAGGAATACTCCATCATCCAGCAGGACCAGGACTGGGTCCGCGAGAACCTGCAGATTGAGAGCGCTCAATAATGGCGACCTCAACGACGTTTCTCGACACCAACGAACTGGTCCTCAACATGGGGCCGCAGCACCCATCCACGCACGGCGTGTTGCGCGTGATCCTCAAGCTCGATGGCGAGAAGGTGATGGGCGCGGACTGCGTTATCGGCTACCTGCACCGCGGCGTCGAGAAGATCGCCGAAAACCGCACCTACCAGCAGTTCGCCCCCTACGTCGATCGCATGGACTATGTGGCGGCCGTTTCCAACGGACTGGGCTACTGCCTGGCGGTGGAAACCCTCGGCGGGATTGAAGTTCCCGAGCGCGCCCAATGCGTCCGCGTCATCCTGACGGAGCTGAACCGGATCGCGAGCCACCTGCTCTGGCTCGGGACGCACGCCCTCGACATCGGAGCGATGACACCGGTGTTCTACTGCTTCCGGGAGCGCGAAGAGGTCCTCAAGATCTTCGAGAAGTACTGCGGAGCGCGCCTGACCACCCATGCGTTCCGCATCGGCGGCCTGCAGTACGAGACGTACGACACCTTCGAGAAGGATTGCCATGCCTTCTGCGACTGGTTCGAGAAGAAGGTCGACGAATACGAAGAGTTGCTGACGACCAACCGCATCTGGGTCGGCCGCACCAAGGGCGTCGGCATCCTCGATGCCGAGGCCTGCAAAACCTACGGGGTGACGGGTCCCGTGCTGCGGGCGGCGGGCGTCGAATGGGACCTGCGCAAGGCCCAGCCCTACTGTGGATACGAGAAATACGACTTCGACATCCCGACCTGCGCCAATGGCGACACCTACGACCGCTACATCGTGCGGATGCAGGAGTTCCGTCAGTCGGTGCGGATCATCCGCCAGGCGGTCGACAGCCTGCCGGAAGGCCCCATCAAGGGCAGGGTTTCCAAAGTATTCAAGCCGCCGGTCGGCGAGGCCTACGAGTCGATCGAGGCTCCCAAAGGCGAGTTGGGCTATTACGTCGTGTCGGACGGCTCGACGCAGCCCTACCGCCTGCGTGTGCGGCCGCCGTCGTTCGTGAATCTTCAGGCGCTCGATGAAATGTGCCGCGGCTGTCTGGTCGCCGACGTCGTGGCGATCATCGGCACCATTGATATCGTGCTGGGAGAGGTGGACCGCTGAGGCCCGTGAAACGACTCTGATGGAAGAGATTCTCGACAACCCCTACCTGCAGCCGATCATCGCGACCCTTCTGATCGTCGCGGTGTTCCCGTTGGTCGCCGGCTACATGGTGCTGGCCGAGCGCAAAGTGCTCGCGGATCTGCAGGTGCGTCTGGGACCGATGCGAGTTGGTCCGTACGGGTTCCTGCAGCCCCTGGCGGACGCTTTCAAGCTGATGCTCAAGGAAGACATCATTCCGGCCGCCTCCGATAAATGGATTTTCTGGGGCGCGCCCGTTCTCTCGACGTTCACTGCCTTGACGGCATTCTCAGTGATTCCCTTCAGCGACAAGTTCTACGTCGCCGACGTCAACATCGGGATCCTGTTCATCCTGGCAATGTCGTCGCTGGGCATTCTCGGGTTGATCCTCGGCGGCTGGTCGTCGAACAGCAAATACTCCCTGCTCGGCGCGCTGCGCTCGGCGGCGCAGATGGTGAGTTATGAAGTGCCGCTGGGATTCACGACCGTCACCGCTCTCATGGTCGCCGAGACGCTGAGCATGCAGGGAATCGTACAGTCTCAGCTCGACAAGGGTGTATGGATCGCCTTCTCGAACTACGGCCTGATGCTGGTCCCGGCCGTGGTGTTCATCATCGCTGCGGTGGCCGAGACCAACCGTGCGCCGTTCGATTTGCCGGAAGCGGAATCCGAGATCGTTGCCGGCTTCCACACCGAATACAGCGGTTTCCGGTGGGCTCTCTTCTTCCTCGCTGAATACGCCAGCATCTTCGTGATCTGTGGAATTGCGGTCACGGTCTTCTTCGGCGGGTGGTTGCGGCCCTTCGCAAACGTTGGATTTCTGGAAACTCCGCTGAATGTAGGCTTTCCGATTCTGCTGTTCGTCGTGATCGGCGCCGGCTGCGCCCTTGGCGCTGCGCGAGTCACGCTGGCCTATGAGAAAGCCATCATGGGCGTCCTGGCCTTGACGATGTTTCTGGTCGCCGGCTTGTTCGCCGTCCCGATGATCAACGAGCTGATCATCGGATTCTTCTGGTTTCTCTTCAAGGTCCTGATTTTCATCTACGTATTCATTTGGGTGCGTGGAACGTTTCCACGATTCCGCTACGACCAGCTCATGCAGGTGGGCTGGAAGTACCTGATCCCCATTAGCATGGGGGGGCTGATCGTAAACGGGATCGTACTGTTGTTTACGTCGTGATGGGAGGATAGAATCAAGATATGAAAGAGCTTCTGAAAGCCGTTTTTCTCGTCGACCTCATAAAGGGATTGGCGGTGACGTTCCGCAATCAGAAGCCATCGCTTATCTACACCGAGCAATACCCGAAAGAGCGGCCGTTCGTGGCCGAGCGTTACCGCGGCGCGCCGCGGCTCAACGTTCATCCCGACACGGATGAGACACTGTGCATCGCCTGCAACCTGTGTGCGCTGGCATGTCCCGAGCAACTGATCGTTGTCGGCGCCGAGCGCAACAAGGAGACGCGACGTAAGGAACTGACCACGTTCACATACGACGTGTCTCGTTGCATGTTCTGCGGGCTCTGCGAAGACGCCTGTCCGGTCGACGCTCTGGAGTTGACTCAGGATTTCGAGTTGGCCTCTTACACCCGGGAAGGCGCGATCTGGGATCGCCAGATGCTCGAAGAAGGCCCCCTTCCGACGGAGTACAAACACTAGTTTCAAAGGTCGCTTCGGCACTGCCGGTCGGCCTGCAAGAGCGGCGAAGTTTCCAGCCCTTCGCCAGACGGTTTTAATGTATTCTGGGTAGCTCGTTTTTTTGAGAAGCCTCGCGGCTCCTGTTCAGTCATGCAGCTAGACAGCATCCTGTTTTATCTCTTCGCCGTTCAGATCCTGTTCAGCGCCCTGATGACGATCACGCGCCGTAACGTCGTGTACTCGGCGGTGTGGCTGATCAGCACCCTGGTCGGCGTCGCGGGCATCTACCTGCTGCAAGGCGCCGAGTTCCTGGCCGGCGTTCAGATCATCCTCTACATCGGCGGTATTACGGTCCTGTTCCTGTTCGTGATCATGCTTGTGCCGGTCAGCGAGGAGAGCAGGCAGCGGCGGTTCTCTTCCCAGTTGTGGATCGTGTTGATCGTCGCGGTGCTGCTGACAGGCGAGTTGGGCTATTTCCTGTGGCAGGGCGCCGATTCGTTCCAGATGGGCGAGCCCACCCCGCCTGCCGAGATCGGGACGGTTACCACCAACTCCGAGCAGATCGGACAAGTCCTCTTCTCCGAGTACCTGCTGCCGTTCGAGTTGGCCTCGATCCTGTTGCTCGTGGCCATGATCGGGGCGGTCGTGATGGCGAAAGCACGGCCGGGAGAGGAATAGGCGCAGGGCGCATTCGAGTCAAGTCAAGATGCCGGTAACACACTACTTGGTGCTCAGCATGGCGCTGTTGATTATCGGGACGGTCGGCGTCCTGACGCGCCGCAACATCATCGTCATCTTGATGTCGATCGAACTGATCCTCAATGCGGTGAACATCAATCTTGTCGCGTTCTCCGATTACCTGCAGAACATCAACGGCCAGGTGTTTACGATCTTCGTGATCACCGACGCCGCGGCCGAGGCGGCAGTGGGCCTGGGCATCCTGATCGCTCTGTTCCGGAACAAGGAAACCGTGCATGCTGACGAGATCGACATCCTTCGGTGGTAGGTGTCTTGGAGAGTTGAAACGAAGCTGAAGTCAAATGTTCTTCCTCGATAGCATCTGGCTCATCCCCGTGTTCCCGCTCATCGGGGCGGTGATCATGCTGTTCTTCGGACGCCGCCTGGATCCGCAGAACGCGCATGGCCATGACGCCCATGGCCACGGCGGACACCACGCCCCCCCCGGCAAGAAGCTCATCAGTTTCATCTGCCCCGGCACGGTGCTGTTGTCGTTCATCTTTTCCGCCGGCGCGATCTTCGAGCTGCGGAGCGTCGAGGGCCATTCGCACGAGGTCGTGAAGTTCACCTGGCTCGCCGGGCTCAAGACGGCCACCTCTTCCGGCGCCTTGGTCGACTTCACCGCTGACTGGGGTTACCTGCTCGATCCGCTCAGCAGCGTGATGATCCTGGTCGTCACCGGCGTGGGCTTTCTGATCCACGTCTACTCGATCGGTTACATGGCCCATGACGGCGGATACTACCGCTTCTTCGGCTATCTGAATCTCTTTATCTTCTTCATGCTCACGCTGGTGCTGGCGAACAACTACTTGTTGCTGTTCGTCGGATGGGAAGGCGTGGGGCTGTGCAGCTACCTGCTGATCGGCTTCTACTTCCACAGGAAGTCGGCGTCCAACGCGGCGAACAAGGCGTTTCTGGTCAACCGCATCGGGGACGCGGCTTTCGTGCTGGGCATGCTGCTGATGTTCACGACGCTGGGCACGGTGACCTTCACGGAGATCGGCCCGGCGCTCGAAGCAGGCGGGATCCAGGCCGAGACGGCCGGGTTCGGCGTGCTCAGCGTGATGACGCTGCTGCTCTTTATCGGTGCGGCGGGCAAATCGGCGCAGCTTCCCCTCTACGTCTGGCTTCCCGATGCCATGGAAGGCCCGACGCCGGTCTCCGCGCTGATTCATGCCGCCACGATGGTGACGGCGGGCGTCTACATGGTGGCGCGCTCGAGCGCGATCTACGTGCTCACGCCGCAGACCATGACCATCGTCGCCGTCGTCGGCGCCCTGACGGCGATTTTCGCCGCGACGATTGGGCTCGTGCAGCACGACATCAAGCGTGTTCTGGCCTACTCGACCGTGAGTCAGCTCGGCTACATGTTCCTCGCTTGCGGCGTAGGGGCGTTCTGGGTGGGTATTTTCCACCTCTATACCCATGCGTTCTTCAAGGCCCTGTTGTTCCTGGGATCCGGCTCGGTGATCCACGCCGTGGGCGGTGAGCAGGACATGCGGAAAATGGGGGCGCTGAGGCACAGGATTCCGACGACGTTCCGGACCATGCTCATCGGCGCGATCGCCATCGCGGGAATGCCCGGCCTTGCCGGATTCTTCTCGAAGGATGAGATCCTCTGGCAGGTCTGGTCAACTCATCATCCGGGACTCTGGATTCTCGGCTTCATCACTGCGGGCTTTACGGCGTTCTACATGTTCCGGCTGATCTACCTTACGTTCTTCGGCAACGACCGGGTGGACTCCGGCGTCCATGTCCACGAATCGCCGCGCACGATGACGATCCCGCTGATCGCACTGGCCGTGCTGAGCATCTTCGGCGGATGGGTCGCGACACCCGCGGCCTTCGCTGATATCGGACTGTACGTCACCGCGTTCGAGCACTACCTCGAGCCGGCCGTCGCCATGCCGACTGCGCTGGGCGCGGGCGAGCATCATGGAACGGGCATGGAATGGCTGCTCATGGCGGCGTCCGTCGGACTGGCGCTCGCCGGCATCTTCCTCGCCAAGTCGATGTTCGACCGTACGCGCGAGGGGGACGCGATGCAGAAACGGCTGGGTTCCGGCCTGCACCGCCTTCTCTACAACAAGTACTTCGTCGACGAGATCTACGACACCCTGTTCGTCAATGGCTTCGCCAAGGGCGGCGGCGCCGCGTGTTCGAATTTCGACGCCAGGGTCGTTGACGGCGGCGTCAACGGCGCCGGCTGGCTGACGCGGTTGAGTTCGAGCGTCACCATCTGGTGGGACACCTGGATCGTGGACGGCTCGATACGGCTGATGGCGTTCAGCATCAAGTTCGCCTCCTACCCGATCCGCATGTTGCAGACGGGCATGGTGCAGAATTACGCCTTCTTCCTGGTCGCGGGCGTGTTGGTGATCTTGACTTACTACCTGTTTCCATGAGGCCGGAAGAGGTGAGAGCCCCTGTGGGGGCGTATTGATAGAGCCATGAAAGCGCACATACTCAGCATCGTCTGGCTGACCCCGTTGGTGGGCATGTTCATCCTTCTGCTGCTGCCCAAGGAGAACAAGCAGCTCATACGCATCGTCGCGAATCTGGCTGCCTTCGCCGGCTTCCTGGTATCGCTGCCGCTGGTTTTCTGGTTCGACAACAGCATCGCGGACTACCAGTTCGTCGAACGCGTGTCGTGGATACCGGCGCTGGGGGTCGAGTACTACCTGGGCATCGACGGCATCTCGCTCCTGCTGATCATGCTGACGACGGTCGTCGGGTTCCTGTCGATCCTCTCGTCGTGGACGGCCATCGAAGAGCGGGTCAAGGAGTACTACGCCTTCTTCCTGTTCCTGCAAGCCGGGATGTTGGGCGTCTTCATGGCTCTGGATCTGTTCCTGTTCTACGTTTTTTGGGAGATCATGCTCGTGCCGATGTACTTCATCATCGGCATCTGGGGACACGCCCGGCGGCTCTACGCGGCCATCAAGTTCTTCCTGTACACCCTGGCCGGTTCAGTGCTGATGCTGCTGGCGATGCTGGCGCTTTACTTCAAGCACGCCGAGCAGTTCGGGGTCTACACCTTCGCGATCGAAGACCTGATGCGAACACAGATTCCGCTCGACATGCAGATCTGGTTGTTCTGGGGCTTCTTCATCGCCTTCGCGATCAAGGTGCCGATGTTCCCGCTGCATACCTGGCTTCCGGATGCCCATACGGAAGCCCCCACGGCGGGTTCGGTGATCCTGGCGGGCGTCCTGCTGAAAATGGGGCTCTACGGATTGGTGCGGTTCTCGATTCCGCTGTTGCCGGAAGCCGCGAGCGATGCGACCACGGTGCAGATCATCGCCGTGCTTTCGATCATCGCGATCATTTACGGCGCGCTCGTTTCGCTGATGCAGAAGAATTGGAAGAAGCTCATCGCGTATTCCTCGGTCAGCCACCTGGGCTTCTGCACGCTCGGCATCATCGCGCTGAACCCGAACGGCATCGCCGGCGGCATTCTTCAGGGCCTCAATCACGGCCTCTCGACACCCCTTCTCTTCTTGGTGATCGGCATTGTCTACGAGCAGCGGCACGCGCTTGAGATTGCCGACTACGGCGGACTGGCGAATCGCATGCCGATCTACACCACCATCTTTCTGATCTCGATACTGGCGTCGATGGGCATGCCGGGGCTCAACGGGTTCATCGGAGAGTTCACGATCCTGCGAGGCGCTTTCGAGCGCGATGTGACCTGGGCCGCCTTCGCGGTGCTGGGCATCGTGCTCGGCGCGGCCTATCTGTTGTGGCTCTTCCAGCGCACGATGCTGGGCCCGATGACGAACCCCAAGAACGAGACACTGCGCGACTTGAATCTGCGCGAGATTTGCGTGATGGTGCCGCTGGTTCTTTGGTGCTTCTGGATCGGGCTCTACCCGAAGCAGCACTTCGAGGTTCTCGAGAAGCCCGTCGCTCGCATCGTCGAGCGCGTCGATCCCGAGTATTACAGCCGCAACGGCATTCCGAATCCCCTGAACGAGGGCGTGCGGGTCGCCTCGCTGGTACAAGACTGATGGACCCTCTTTTTACCTGGACCGACTTCTTCGTCCTCAAACCGGCGATTCTCCTCAGCCTGTTTGGGTGCGGCATCCTCCTGACGGACTTCCTGCTCAAGCAGGGCCGCTGGAATGCCCTGACCGCGCTTGTCGGTGAAGGGTTCGTCGCCGTTGCTCTATGGCAGCACTGCGAGGACGTCGCAGCCAATGGTCAACGTTTCGCTCTCGGCGGCTCGATGGCCGTGGACGGCTTCTCCGTCTTCTTCAACTACATCTTCGTCGTGTCCGCGATCTTGGCCATCATCATCGCTTCGCGCTACATGGACGACGAGAAGTCGAATCGCGGAGAGTTCTACGGGTTGATGCTCTTCGCGCAGGCCGGCATGACGGTCATGGCGCAGGGCTACGAACTGGTCACGCTCTTCATCGGTCTGGAGCTGATGGCCCTCAGCTTCTACGTCATGGTCGGCTTCCTGCGCAACGAGCTGCGGTCCAACGAAGCCGCGATGAAATACCTCATCCTGGGCGCGCTTTCGAGCGGATTTCTGGCCTATGGCTTCTCGATCTTCTACGGCATGAGCGGGTCGACGAACCTCGCCGCCATCTCCGACGCCGTTGCCGCACGCGAGATCTCCGACCCGGTCTTGTTGATCGCATTGGTCACCACATCCGTGGGCCTGTTTTTCAAGATCTCGGTCGTGCCGTTTCATATGTGGGCGCCCGACGCCTACGAAGGCGCGCCGACGCCCATCACCGCCTACGTCTCGGTAGCGTCGAAGGCCGCCTCGTTCGCGATGATGATGCGCATCTTCCTCGTGCCGCTCGTAAGCGTTCAGGAACTGTGGATGCCGTTGTTCGGGGCCGTTGCCCTGCTGACGATGACCCTGGGCAACATCGCCGCTCTTACGCAGAACAACCTCAAACGACTGCTGGCCTACAGCTCGATCTCGCACGCCGGCTACATCCTGCTGGGGCTCGCTGCGGGCAACGAGACGGGCCTCAAGGGCATCTCGCTCTACATTCTGGTCTACATCTTCATGAACTTCGGCGTCTTCGCCCTGATCTCCGCGATGCGCCGGGAGGGTCATGCCGCCGAAGACATCGATGACCTGAACGGGTTGATGCACCGCCATCCCGGCTACGCGATTTTGATGCTCGTCCTGTTGCTTTCTCTCGCGGGCATTCCGCCCATGGCCGGTTTCTACGGCAAGTATTTCATCTTCCTCGGCCTCCTCGAAGCCGGCAGCTACCTGCTTGCCATTGCCGGAGCGCTCTACGTTGCCGTCTCCGCCTACTACTACTTCCGCATCGTCCGAGCCATGTTCCTCAGCGAGAGCCTCGAACCCGCCGTGATCGCGCCGGGCTTGGGAACGAAGATTGCGCTTGTCGCGAGCGCCGTCTTCACTCTGCTGATCGGCCTCTACCCCGAGCCTTTCATCAATATGGCGACGGACTCGATCCTGCTGGCTCTCCGCTAGCAGTCCGCCGGGGCGTTAGCCTCTCGCAAAGGCGTAAAGCGCTGCTGAGATTGTCAAGGGAGAACCCGTGCGATGCATGAGAACTCTGCTGGCAAAATCAACAATCTGTTGAATCAGGTCAGCCTGTTGAAGGACAAGAACGATGAGCGCGCCTCGTTTAGCGGCGAGAAATTCAATGTCTTCAGCCTCCTCAAGAGAGAATATGATGAAGTCCACACTCACACTCCCATTCTTGCCGACTTGCTGAACCCAAAGGGAACGCATGGTCAGGGATCGGTCTTCGCCCGCTTGTTTCTCGAGCTTCTCGACATTGAAAATCTGCACGACGACTTGGATGACGCCAGCGTGACCAAAGAAAAGGACGCCGGCGCGTACGGACGCATCGACATTCTTTTTGAAACAAAGAACGCTTGCCTCGTGATCGAGAATAAAATCCACGCGGATGATCAATCCAAGCAACTGGAGCGCTACTACAACTATGTAAAAACGAAAGAGGTTAAAACGACCAACTTCGTTTACCTGACTCTTTTCGGGTCCGATCCAAGTAAGTATGCTTTTGGCTCCCTTGGCAACAAGGATCGCGATAGAATACGGCGCTTATCATACAAATCCGACATTGTTGACTGGCTGGATGAGTGCATCAAGGAAGTCGCAAGAGTTCCACAAGTGCGCGAACTACTCATCCAATACCAGAACCTTCTCCGTAAACTGACCGGATCGCTAAACAGGAGCTTGACCATGGAACTCAAGGGACTGCTTCGGGACAAGCAGGGCGAGGCGTACAACTTTGAATTGTTCCCACTTGTCGAAGAGGCGATGAAGGCGCTTTGCGTCGAAGTGGAGTGGAATTTCTGGCGGGATCTCTTGAAACGGCTGACTCGAAATTCGGAAAGGGACTGGTCACTGAATAGAGTACAGATATACAAGGACGCATCGGAGAATGCCGTCAAGGGGGGTACGAGAACAAAAAGAACAAATGGCACTACGGATGGACGTTCCGAGTTTGTCCCAAAACTGCGAAATTCTACAACGAAGACTCCGAGATCGTCCTTAGGGTTGCGTATGAATACGAAGGGTTATACTACGGTTTCTGCCTCGTGAAGCAGTCTGGAGATGGTTATATCGGCATGAGAGGTGACGAACTGCGTGACAACGAACTCGGTTGCGGGTTCTTCGAGGAAAACTCGCAGCTTTCCGAAAAACAGGACTCGCTTCGCTTGGCGGGAATGAATTTTAAGAAAGCCAACGGCATGCTTGGATGGAAATACCCCGAAAAAGATGTTGGGTTTTGGAAGGAAAAACTCTTTCAGGATAAATTCATGCGCAAGTTGATTGAAGATGAAGACAGAGCAGCGGTGGTCAACGAACTTGCCGACGAAATCGAGAAAGTCGTCGCCGCCGCCATCGACGCCCGGTTTGTGGCAGAAGCAGCGCGGTGAATCAGTTCATCGACCGGCGCGACAGTTCCGGCACAAGACGTTTTCTTGGCCCACCGGTCCCGGCATGATTGCCGCCGCCCGAATCGGTCTGAGGCAGAGCCCCGCTGGCTAGTCGGCCTTCTCTTGCGCCGAGGTATTCCCCGCAGCCGCCACCGTTTGATGGACGGCGCTGGATGGTTGAGCGGGAGCCGGCGGCGGCTTGTAGAGCGTCACCATGCAGCCTCCGATCGCCGCGAACAGAATCCCCGCCGCAAACTGCCAGCGAATGCTCGACATGCCGCCCGCCGGCGGATGCAGGATCATCGATACGATCGCGTTCACGATGGGCGCGCCGGCGAATACGATCGACATGACGACCGCCGGGGTTCCCTTGGCGCCGAAAGCCAGCAGGATGCCAAAAGCTCCGACCGCGCCGGCGCAGCCCGCGATCAGCGACCAGCCGGCGCCCTTCATCGGAAGATTCCAGTTCGCGTCGCCGGCAATGAGCACCACGATCGGGGCCAGGACGGCCACCAGAAAATAGGCGATCCCTACGAACAGGAAGGCCTTATAGCGGCCGTTGACCGGATCGCCCATGCCGAGCTGTCCGGTGTGTAGCAGATTGCCGTAGGTGCCCCAGGCGAAAACGGTCATCAGGGCGTAGGCGAGCCAGGCGAAACCGGCTTGTTGCATATCGGGAGCCTCCAGGAAGAGTCATGTTTGGGACTGTCGAGAATCTCGAAGGATAACAGGCCCGCTCGCACGGCGTGAGTAGCCGAGCCTCCCGGTTCGCGCGTGCACGCAACGGGAAACGGGGTGAACCTGCGACGACAGGCTCTGACGATCGGTCCTGCGCCAGTCAGGTTGAAAGCACGGGAAACGGACGAAGGCCGTCAGGCCAAGGCCTTCTTGACAACGTTGCCCCGCACTCCCGTCAGTCGCTGGTCGAGGCCTTGATAGAGGTAGGTGAGCTTCGTGTGATCGAGACCCATCAGATGGAGAATCGTCGCGTGCAAGTCGGAAACGTGGCAAGGCTCTTCTTCGGCCTTGAAGCCGAGTTCATCCGTAGTCCCGATCGCTTGACCGCCTTTCACGCCGGCGCCCGACAACCACATGGTGAATCCCTGCCAGTCATGATCGCGGCCGGGCTTGTCGACACCCTCGCTGGTCGGGGTGCGGCCGAATTCTCCGCCCCAGACGAGGAGCGTTTCGTCCCACAGCCCGGTGCGCTTCAAATCGCTCATCAGCGCGGCGATCGGCTTGTCGGTCTCTCCGGCGTGCAGTTTATGGTTCGAGATGCAATCGTTGTGACCGTCCCAGGTGTCTTCGATATGACCGCCGCCGGAATAAAGCTGAACGAAGCGCACTCCGCGCTCAAGCAGACGGCGCGTAATCAGGCACTTCCTTCCGAAATCAGCCGTGAGGTCGTCATCGAGCCCGTACAGGGCCCGCGTCTGAGGAGACTCCTGATCAAGGTCCACCGCCTCGACCGCGGCCGTCTGCATCCGATAGGCCAGTTCGTACGACTCGATCCGCGCCGCCAGCTCCGATTCCCCCGGGTGGGCCTCGAGGTGCCTCCGGTTCAAGTCACCGAGCACGTCGAGGGCTTCGCGCTGGGTTCTTTCGCTAACCCCCTCCGGCGTTTTCAAGTTCAGCAGCGGCGCACCTTTGCTGCGGAACAGCGTGCCCTGAAAGGCCGCCGGCATGAAACCGGCCGTCCAGTTGGACGCCCCGCTGATCGGGCCGCCTCGAGGGTCGGTCATGACGACAAAGCTCGGCAAGCTTTCGTTCTCGGTGCCCAGCCCATAGCTCAGCCATGACCCCAACGACGGTTTCCCGATCGTCACGCTGCCCGTGTTCATCTGCAAGCAGCCCGATGCATGGGCGGCCGTGTCGGTGTGGCACGAGCGGATCACGCAAAGGTCGTCGGCAAACTTGGCCGTGTGAGGGAACAGGTCAGTGATCCAAAGTCCGCTCTGGCCGTGCTGACGGAAGGTAAACGGCGTCTGCATCAGGTTCCCGATCGGACGATTGTTCGAGCCGACAACGGCGTCGCCCTCGTACGGCGTGTTGTTGAACCTGGTCAGAGCCGGTTTGTAGTCAAAGGTGTCAACCTGGCTCGGCGCACCGTTCATGAAGAGAAAGACCGCGTGCTTGGCCTTTGCCTCGAAATGGGCCGGTTTCTCGCTGAGGATTCCGCCCGTCGCGGAATCTCGGGCCGCTCCGTGCGCGGGCCGCGCGAAGAAGCCGTCGCGCGAAAGGACGTCGAGCAGCGCCAACGCCGGAAAGCCGGCGCCCATGCGTTGCAACATCTGCCTTCGGCTCGGTGGACTGCTGGCGCCAAATCGCTGTTTGTCGGACACGTCCATGGCTGTTCACCTCATGACCACGCTGCCGCCCGTCTTGCCCAGCATTTCCTTGACGCTCTTCGGGGATCGCGCGGCCGCGTCGGTCATCTCATGCAACTCGTCAACAAGATTATATAGCTCGACGGCCTTCTCATTGGAAATTATGTACGGGTATTCAATGCAAACCCGGAAGTCCTGTCAGCAGGCTCCGTCTCATCGAGGACAGCGGCCGAATCTTCGGGAAGCACGCGATCCGGGAACTGCTGATCAGTCGGAACGGGCCAACGGGACTCTGAGGCCGCATGATTCGTTCGAGTCGCCCAGAGCAACCCTATCCCTTGAGCGCCAGGTAGATGAGCACCTTGACATGCGGATTCTTTCCGCTGAGCCTGGCGTCGAGCCTCAACCATTGGCCGAAGTTCCGCAACGGCATGGAAGCGAGACCAGCCTCGTTCAGTGAAAAAGAGCCGCTCTCTTCATCGCACCAGAAGAGCCCGTCGGGAGAAATCTGCGCCGTCATCGTGAGTCCGGCTCCCGGTGATATTTCGAGAACCCGAACGAACCAGCGGGCTTCAAGCGCCCAGCCCGCCTCGTAGGGCTCCGTCACAAAATCAGAAGTGAATGTGGAGTTCTTCTCGAGAACAGCCGTGAACGATCTTCTCAGCACTTTCGCTTTCCCTACCAGTCCACCGAAACGAGGACCGAATCAAGATACAGGAAGTTCCGTACGTTGGTGTGGGTTCGCACATCCAAAAGAAAGTTCAGCAGATTAGGGAGGCCGTGATAGTGTCCGTCGTAGACCGGCACTTCGATTCTGCTGAGATCCATAACGTTGTCATTGCATTGCAGCTCGACCATGCGGCGTCTGCCGGTGTCCATGATCCATTTCAGGTAGTGCCAGTTGACCTTGGAAGCCGTCTCGTTGAAGCAGAGAGGCTGGTTCCCGCCCGGAATCTCCTCCCAGTCGTCCGGGTTCACCGTATGGAAATCCTGATTCGGAGGGACAACCCCCTGACGCTCCATTCTGGTGGTCGGTTGCACTGATGTCTTGTGCATCCATTTCTGGACCAGGTTTCCGTCAACATCGGTATTGAGATAACGAACCAGCCCCATGTAGCGCTTCCCGTTCTCTCCATCACAGATGTCGTTGCTGAATGAGAAATCTCCGAACTGCCTTTCTGATGGCGCCTTGTTGCCGTCCCAGCCGCTGAGCGCCGCCCGATCAAAGGTTTGCTCGGCCTTGAACGTGAAATAGGTCTCGAACTGAACCAAGCCGCGCCGCATATAGGTAAGTCGTTTGATGGCGATCGCCGCGTGGTTCGGAACGGCCCGAGTGGCCAGCTTCAGAGAATAGGTGCCTTCGATGGCCCCGTGTGTTCCGATATCAAAGAAGGTGCAACTGCTGAGTTGAGGCGGTCGGAAATCCCTGGCAATCCCTCGGATGTCGTCAAGGTTGCCTGCGTGGTTTCCGACGAGTTCGCACCAACCGTTGACTCCCTCGTCGAAATCGTCGTAGAAGAGAATGCGCGACAAGGGATTGTACTTGCTCAAGCGAGTGTCCGCCCGCAGGATCGAGTCTCGCATCGAGGCGGCTGCTGACATGTCCATATCTCTCCGATGATTTTCCGCCCGGTCAACGCCTCCGCTGCCACGTGAGGCCATCGAGATGCGCGTCTGTAGGGCGTTCGGTCACATAACTATAGCCGAGGCCGGCTGCGAACGAGACGACGGTTGCGAAAGCGCTGTACCAAAGCCACGAGACATCGGTCAGTGCGGACAGCGCCGCCGTGGCCGCAAACGACGCGACCATGCTCAGGAATGCCCCATTGCCGTTCACTCGGGGGAAAATCAAGCCGAGCAGAAACACTCCGACCAGACTGCCCCCGAAGAAGTTTCGGATCTTGCCCTGCGCGACGAGAATGGTGCCGAAAGACCCGGCGTAGACCGAAAGACCCGTCGCGGCGCAGCCGAACACGACGGTGGCCAGGCGGGCCAGGTTCACGGTCCCCTTCCCTCGTGCCAGAGGCTCGTAAAAATCGCGTACGGTGACCGTCGCCAGTGAGTTGAGGATCGAGCTGACCGTTGACATCGATGCGGCAAATACCCCGGCGATCAACAAGCCGCGAACTCCGGTGGGAAGAAATTCAACGATGAATCTCGGAAAGACGCGGTCCGAGTTCATTTGTGCCCCTCCCAGCTCGGGATGCTGAAGATGGAAGACATAGAGCGCCGTTCCGATGAAGAAGACCATGACACCGTACAACGAGGTGAACACCATGGTGGAAACCAGCGCCCGTCGGCTGTTGCGCACTGATGAGGTGGTCAGGAATCGCTGCAGTTCGGCTTGATCCACCGCGTACTGGCTCAGAAGGTAGAATGTCCCGCCGATCAACCCGCCCCACACGGTGAACTCCGTGTCGAAGCTCGTGGACCAGTCCAGGAAACGAAACTTTCCCTCGGAGCCCGCCGCGAATACGATCTCACTGAATCCACCTTCGACTCGGCCGACGATTGCGCAGTACGCGACCACCAGCCCGCCGAGCAGCACACCGAACTGGATGGCGTCGGTCCAGATCACGGCCCGCATCCCGCCGTGCGTCGTATACAAGGTCGTCAGGACTCCGATTCCGAGGCAGATCCATCCGAACGGTAAGCCGGTCATCTCCGCCACCACCAACGCCGGGGCGTAGATCGCTACAGCGGTGTAGAAACACTTCAGAACGATGAAGATCACCGCGGCGAGCAGTCGCGTCTTGAGGTCGAAACGCTTCTCCAGGTACTCATACGCGGTGAAGACTTCGAGCTTGTAGAAGAACGGAATGAACAGGACACAGGTGATGAGGATCGCGATCGGCCATGCGAAGCGGGCCTGCAGATAGGTCCAATCAGACGCAAATGCCTGTCCCGGGCCTCCGAGGTACCCGATGGCGCTCACCATCGTCGCGATTCCGGAGCAGGCCGCAGCCCACCATGGGATCGTCCGGCTGCCGAGAAAGAATTCTTTCAGGGACTTCTGCCCGGAGCCGTAACGCCCCCCTATCCAGACCACCAGGAACAGGTAGACGCCCAGGACGGTGTAGTCGACCGGTGTCATGGGCTGACGGTCGGAACTCTGTACGCGAGGGCGTTCGAGAGACGCCAATACCACGCGTGCCTGGCCCGCTCGAGGCTCTCGAAGAATGGAACGATCCGGCTGCTCATGGTCAGCTCCAAGGCACCGGCATGCATGTCTCGCCGCGTGCGGAGGTGAAGTGCGTGAGAAGGCCGTCAGGACGAGGCGCGCAAGGGATTCGCCTAGTCAGGGTATACGAACTCGTTAAGGTTCAAAATCACGCGGCAGACTTGCCGCAGGGCTTGATGACTTGCCTCTTTTTTCGTGTGTTGCCGGGCTGAATCGGCCATGAGCCGCTTTGCTTCGGCTCCGGAAAACGCGCTCAACTGGCGCAATTCGCTTTGGGTTGGTGTTCTCGCCAGGGCCAGACGATAGGCGAGTGTGATCTGCTTATCGCGGTCCTCGCCCGCCTCTGCGCGAAGGCGCCGCGCCAGATGGCCTGCCTGCCGATTGACGAAATCCCCGTTGAGGAGAGTCAATGCCTGAGGCGCCACGCTGGTGTTCACGCGCGCCGCGGTCGTGCGGGTTGTATCGCAGAAGTCCAACACTTCGAGCATCGGTACGATCATCGAACGCTTCACGAACGCGTAGATCGTTCTCCGCGACGCTGCGTCTTCATCAAACGGCCTCCAGATCTTGTCCGGATCGCTATGGCCTTCAAGCGCGGCCGCGGGTACGTACGGATACGTGCTTGGACCATACATCTTGCGGTTCAGCCTTCCGCTGACCGCAAGCATCGAATCTCGAATCGCCTCGACCTCCAACCGCTCGTAGGGAAAGCGCCAGAGGAGTCGGTTTTCGGGATCTTTCTCGCCGTAGTCCTCGCGCCAATCCTTGCTCATCGCGTAAACGCTGCTCGTCATGATCAGGCGATGCAGCTTTTTCGACGACCAGCCGTTGTCGATGAACCAGTTCGCGAGCCAGTCCAGCAATGCAGGATGCGTCGGCGGATCTCCGTTGACGCCGAAGTCACTCGGCGTTCTGACAATTCCCTGTCCGAAATGGAACTGCCAGATGCGGTTGACGATCACGCGTGCGGTGAGTGGGTTCTCCGGACTGGCGATCCAGCGCGCCAACGCCAGCCGCCGCAAACTTGTCTCCGGATTCTCGCCCTCCCATGTTGCCGGCCTCACAAGAGCCTTGTCGACGGGGTCCAGCACCGCGGGAACACCGGCGGTTACCTCCGGACCGGGGGCTGTGGCCTTGCCGCGAATCAACAGATGAGTCGCCGCCGGTTTCTTCTTCGGTTCATGTAGGAAGTAGCCCCGCGGCAGATCCGGCGTTTCCTCGCGAAGCTCACAGATCAGATTCTCGAGCGTTTCGATCCGACTGCGCTTTTCGCGAGGCAGGGCAGCGGCCAACTCCTCATCCAGCCGTCGTTGATTTTCCTTGATCAGCTCCCGTTGGCGGACCGTGATCTCTTCGCGAGTCGCCAGGAATGCGTCTCGCACTTCTCGGCTCAACTCACTGTCGCCATTTTTCAGGTGCTTGAGCCGGAACTGCGAACGAATCTCGGTGATCACCTTTTCGAGCGGTTCGATCTTCGCATCGCGCAGCTTCTGTCGCTCGATTTGGAGGGGCCGGCCGATCGGAAGGTCCAACTCGCGGCGCCCGTTTCGAGCGCGATCCATCGGATCGAATACCGCCAGGAAGCGGTAGTAGTCACGCGCGGTCAGGGGCTCGAACTTGTGGTTGTGGCAACGAGCACAGCCGAGGGTCAGCCCGAGAAAGACATTCGCAGTCGTGCTGACCAGATCGTCGAGTTGGTCATAGCGGTCCGTCAGCGGATCAGCCGGTTCATCGTCCCATGGGCCGAGCCGCGTGTACCCCAGCGCGATGAACGTCTCGGCGGAACGATCGGGCAACTCATCACCCGCGAGCTGTTCGAGAACGAAGCGGTCGAAGGGCTTGTCGTCGTTGAACGCCCGAATAACGTAGTCGCGGTAGCGCCAGACGTGCGGCTTGGTCGCGTCGCGCTCGTATCCATTCGTCTCGGCATAACGTACTAGGTCAAGCCAATGTCGCGCCCAGCGCTCACCGTAGCCTTTGCGGCCGAGAAGCTCATCGACGACAGCATCAAGCGCCTCTGCGGATGGATCCTCATAGAAAGCATCTTGCTCTGCAATCGTTGGAGGCAAACCCGTCAAGTCGAGGTGCGCCCGCCGTAAAAGCTGATGAGGTTCCGCTCTCGAGTTGGGCTGCCAGCCCTGCTGCTCTAAACGCGCGAACACGAAGTCGTCGATCGGGTTGCGAATCCGGGACCGCAACTCATCGCTCTGTACTGGCGGCGGATCCGGTCGGCTTCGCTGCTGAAACGCCCAGTGGTCTTTGCCGTCGGGCGGGCCGTGCTCGGCGTGCTCCTCGCTCCCGTCGTCCGGCCATGCCGCGCCTTGATCGATCCAACGGCGTAGCAGCGCAACCTGATCAACGGTCAGTCGAGGACCCTGCGGCGGCATGACAATCTTTTCGTCAGCCCCACTTACATAGCGAATCAGAAGACTTTCGTTGCTCTTGTGAGGGACGATCGCGGGCACGCCCGACCCGCCCCCGCGCAAGGCGTCGGCCCGCCGATCCAATCGAAACTCGCCGAGCTGGTTCTCGGAACCGTGACAGACGTAGCAGTGGGTTTCGAAAATCGGCCGAATGTCGTTCTCGAAGTCAGCGGAATCGGCTCCCCACAATCCGGCTGGAAAAATGAGTAGTGCGGCAAGGAAGAGGACTGCGATGGGAGCAAGACGCGGCATCAAGAGCAACTAGCGGTTCGCCGGGAAGGTACAGCAAAACCTTGGCTCTACTATACCGCAGCACTCCGATGCCACCAAGACACGGACTTGTCTCAATGCAAGATGCACTGAAAGCCCGACGCTCGGGGCTTGCAACCATGGCGGTGAGAGGGCAAAGCAAGCGGCATCGCTAAAACCCCTGTTGTTTGAGGTCTTCGATAGTGAGATTTGAACCGGGGTCGATGGTCATGTTACCGAGGAGTTTTTCGACGTGTTTGGCAAGGATGTCGCATTCGATGTTGACTTCGGCTCCAGGGCGTTGGGTATGGAGGGCAGTGGCTTGGTAGGTGTGGGGAATGATGGCGACGGAGACCAGATCATCTACTACGGAGGCGAGTGTGAGGCTGACGCCGTCGATGGCGATGCTGCCCTTGAAGACGAGATAGCGGCGCAGGGGCTTCGGGACGCGGACTTCGAGGAGCCGGTTACCATCCCCGGCGGGGTCGAGGCGGGTGATCTCGCCAGTGCCGTCGACGTGGCCCAGGACGAAGTGTCCGCTGAGGCGGCCGCCGGGGGCCAGGGGCCGCTCGAGGTTCACCAGGGATCCGGTTTGAAGTGAGCCAAGGTTCGTCTTGTCGAGGGTCTCGGGAGAGAGGTCGGCGGCGAAACCGGTTGCGCTGACTTCGACGGCGGTGAGGCAGGCGCCGTTGACGGCGATGCTGGCGCCGATCGTGAGGTCGGAGAGGATTCGTTCCGTGCGAATGCTCAGTCGAGCGCCGGCAGTGCCCCGCATCAGGGATTGGACGCTGCCTGTTTGTTCGATGATTCCGGTAAACATGGTGATGGGATTCAGGGGTTTGCGTGACGGATTGAGCAGCTCGATGGAAAGGTAGCGCACCACAGGGTCGAGCTTCTGGCTACGGGTTTGCCGCGTTCGGCAGCGGTTTCTTGCGGTGTTCCGGATTTGTAGGATTTACCACCCGTTCCAGCGTCTGTGCGCGGATGGTCAGCCGAGCCTCCGCCGCTTGGCATTTTAGTCTGCGGAGCCCAGGTAGGCTTCCACCGCGAATTCGTCGCGGCTTACGGAGAACGTTCGTACATCGTGAAGTTGGATGGCGCCCGAGCGGCTGCGGCGGCCGATGCCGCCCGCCAGCGGGAGTGAGTCGACGCCGCCGAGAATCTTGGGGGCGTAATAGAGCAGCGTCTTGTCGACGATGCCGCTGTCGAGGGCAGCCCAGTTGAGTTTGGCCCCGGCTTCGATGACAAGCGAGATCATCTGCTGTTCACCCAGCCAAACGACAAGGGATGGCAGGTCGACGCGGCCTTGCGGGGCGTCGAAGACCTTGACCGGGATGCCACGCTCCTCGAGCGCGGAGCGGCGCTTGGCAGGCGCGGCGGAAGTCGTCGCTATGACCAGATCATCATTGAAGGACTCCACCATTTCCGACGTAAGAGAAATGCGCAATAGGGAATCGGCCACGATGCGTACCAGAGGCCGGCGTCGAGAGAGCTTGGAGCGGTCGGTGAGGAGCGGATCGTCGGAGAGGACGGTGCCGATGCCGGTGAGAATGGCATCGTGATCGTGGCGCACTTGCTGGACATGGGCGCGGGCAACCTCGCTGGTAATCCAGCCGGTGTTGTCGTCGGGCGCGGCGATCTTGCCGTCGAGAGTGAGCGCGGCCTTGAGCGTGACAAAGGGGTGTCCGGTCTTGCTGAAGTGGAAAAAGGCTTCGTTGAGGCGCCCGGCTTCCTCTCGAAAGTCGTCGGCGGGGTCGACGGTGAGACCTGCGTTGCGCAGCCGAGCCAAGCCGCCGCCGGAGACTTTCGGATGCTCGTCCTCCACAGGGCAGACGACGCGGTGGATTCCGGCGGCGATGATGGCGTCAGTGCAGGGAGGCGTGCGGCCTTCGAAACAGCACGGCTCGAGGCTGACGTAAAGTGTGCCGCCGCGGGCTCGTTCGCCCGCTTCCTCGAGCGCGAGAACTTCGGCGTGCTTCCTGCCGTCATAGGTGTAGAAACCGCTTCCGGCAGGTGATCCCGCGGCGTCGCAGACGAGAGCGCCGACCATGGGGTTGGGGCTTGCCAAGCCTCGTCCCTGGCGGGCTAGACGAAGGGCTTCTCGAAGGTTGTTGCTGTCTTCAGCCATCATCCTTCGAAAAGCGACCGCACAAAAGTCTTGGCGTCGAACGGCACAAGGTCGTCGGCCCGTTCACCGACGCCGACATAGCGGATGGGCAGGCCGAGCTCGCGAGTAATCGCGACAACGATGCCTCCCTTCGCGGTGCCGTCGAGCTTGGCGAGCACCAGGCCGGTGACGCCTGCGGTATCGGTGAACCGGCGGGCTTGCTCCAAACCGTTCTGGCCCGTGACGGCATCGAGCACCAGCAGGACTTGATGCGGTGCGCCGGGGAGAAGCCGCTCCGCGGTGCGCTTCATTTTTTGAAGCTCGGCCATCAGGCCGGCTTTGTTGTGCAAACGGCCCGCCGTGTCGACGATGACGTGATCAACGGCACGCGCCTTGGCGGCTTCCAGTGCATCGTAGAGAACTGCGCTGGGGTCGGCGCCTTGCTGTTGTTTGATGACCGGCTGGCCGGTGCGCTCGCCCCACGCGGTGAGCTGCTCTGCAGCGGCCGCGCGGAAAGTATCGGCAGCGCACAGGAGAACCTTCTTCCCTTCCCCGCTGAAACGGTGGGCAAGCTTCCCGATAGTGGTGGTCTTGCCGGTGCCGTTGACGCCGACGACAAGGATGACCTCGGGCGGTTTGACCGCGCTGTATTCTTTGGGTTCGGATGCCTGCAGCACTTCGAGAAGGTGGCGGGCAATGTGGTCCCTGAGCTCCGCTGGATCCTTAAGCTGATCGCGGTCGAGTCTTTCGCGGACTTCGTTCAGGACCTCGGTGGCGGTGCGGACACCGATGTCGGCGTCAATCAGCGTCATTTCAAGCTCATCGAGGAGGTCGTCGTCGATTTCCTTCTTGCCCTGAACGAGGTCGTCAAGCTGCTCGCTAAGGTCGTCGCGAGTCTTGGCGACGGCGGTCTTGAAGCGGTCTAGCAGACCCGGGTCCGGGGGGGGACCGAAGAGCGTCTGAATCATGTCGGATGCGTCCGTACCGGACGGTCGGGGGAAACGGCAGTACGTCTTGACGCGGCAGGGCGCCCGTTATGGCGATGATAGCACGCAGATCTTGCAGGGCTGTGACGACTAGCCTGCATTTCTCACCACGCGGCGAAGCGAAGTGCGTGAGAGGGCCGTCAGGACGAGGCGCGAGCTGCTTGGCGCGCGCAGGCGTACTTGAACCGTACGTTGAGCACGGCAAGCAAGCGTAACGAAGTCCTGGCGGCCCTATGGTGTGCTTCGACCGTCGGGTGGTGAGAAATGCAGGCTAGGTCGAGTGCGCCAGGCGGGGCTTGGGAACGGCAGGGGTGCGCCAGTTTTGCGCCTTGGCGAAAATCAGCCTTTCCGTCGGTGGTCGGCTACGAGTTGCTCAATGCCGACAACGTCGGTGGGATAGCGGCCGGTATAGCAGGAATAGCAATATCCGCCGTTATGATCTTGGACGGCTTGCCGCAGGCCTTCGATCGAGAGGTAGGCGAGCGAGTCAGCCTCGGTGTAGCAGCGAATCGATTCGATATTGTGATTCGCGGCAATCAGTTCGTCTTTGTCGGGCGTGTCGACGCCGTAGTAGCAAGGCGACATCGTCGGAGGGCACGAGATGCGTAAATGAACTTCCTTTGCGCCTGCCTTGCGCATCATGCGGACGATCTTGCGGCTGGTTGTGCCACGGACGAGCGAGTCGTCAACCAGCACAACGCGTTGACCTTCGATGAGGTGCCGGACCGGATTCAGCTTGAGCTTGACGCCGAAGTCGCGGATGGACTGCTTGGGCTCGATGAAGGTGCGGCCGACATAGTGGTTGCGGATGAGGCCCATTCGGAACGGCAGTTCGGCTCCGGCGGCGTAACCGATGGCCGCGGAAACGCCGGAATCGGGAACTGGGACGACAACATCGGCAGGCACTTGCGATTCGCGCGCCAGCAGACGGCCTAGCATTTGGCGGGAGTCTTCGACAGGGCGGCCGAAGACCAGTGAATCGGGTCGGGAGAAGTAAACGTGCTCGAAAACGCAGTGCGCTGCCGGCAGTGCCGGCGCGAAGGGCTCGCGGACGAGCCCGTCTTCGCTGACCAGGACCATCTCGCCGGGATGGACGTCATCGATGTACGTGGCGCCGATGAGGTCGAAGGCGCAGGTCTCGGACGCGAAGATGTAGGCGTCATGTCCGTTGTGCTTGAGCTTGCCGAAAGCCATGGGACGGAATCCCCGTTGGTCGCGCGCCACGATGAGGCAGTCTTTTGCGATCAAGGCCAGGGAGAAGGCGCCTTCGAGGCGCAGCAGCGATTCGCGCAGGGCGTGCTTGAGGTTGGGCTCACGGGAGCGCGCCATCAAGTGCAGGATGACTTCGGTATCGCTGGTCGCATTGAAAATCGAACCGGACATTTCCAGTTCGTTGCGAACCTCGATGGCGTTCGTCAGGTTGCCGTTGTGTGCGAGCGCAAGTTGGCCTTTGTTGCACCCGACAATGAAGGGCTGGGCATTGAGCTTGTTGCTCTGACCGGCGGTGGAATAGCGCGTGTGACCGATCGCCATCTTGCCGGGCAGGTCTTTGAGGACGCCCTTCGTGAAGACCTCGGCGACGAGGCCCCTCTCCTTCGTGCAATAAAGCCGTTCGCCGTCACTCGAACAAATGCCGGCGCTCTCCTGCCCGCGGTGCTGCAAGGCATAGAGACCGAGGTAGGTTAAGTTCGCCGCCTCTGGATGGCCGTGAATGGCGAATACGCCGCACTCTTCGCGGAAGCCGTCGAACTCCGTTGCGCCGTCGCAATGGCCCGCTGGATCGCCGGAGTCCTTGCGCCTGTGCGTCATCAGCCGGAGAGCATCCTTTCCAGAGAGGAATCCCATGCTCGGAAAAGTTCTCCGACGGATGCGTGTAACGTGTCTCCGTTGATTTGGATTTCCAGATTGCCCTCTTGGGTTTCGCCGATGACCGGCGTGGGAATCGCCAGATCGTCTGCGATGCTGCCAACTGCCTCGCTGTTCTCTTTGGATACCGACAACAGAACTCTCGAGGGTGCTTCGTGGAACAGAGTGAAAAGTGGGCTGAACTCTGATGATAGCTCGATTCGCGCACCGATGCGCTCGGGCCCGAATCCGCAGCGTGCCAGAGCCACGGCCAGGCCGCCATCGCTGAGATCGTGTACCGATTCGGCGAGGCCGGCGCGAACGATGGCGCGGACGGTTTTGTGAACTCGTTTTTCGTAGTCCATGTCGAGAGCGGGCGCCAGACCCCATGTCTCTCCGAGGATGACTTTGGCGTACTGTGAGCTTCCGAAGCGGCGCTCCAACTCCAGCGGGTCAGCGGTTGCGCCGGGCAAGAGGCCGCCTACGAGCATGATCTTGCGGCCGGGCCGTTGAAAGTGCATGCCGGCCGGGACGCCCATGTGGTCGAGAAGGCCAACGATGCCGATGACGGGTGTGGGATAGATGGCGTCACCCAGGGTCTCGTTATAGAAGCTGACGTTGCCGCCGGTGATCGGCGTGCCGAAGTGGCGGCACGCTTCGCCCATCCCTTCTACGGCTTCGACGAATTGCCCCATGATCTCAGGCTTCTCGGGATTGCCGAAGTTCAGGCAATTCGTCGCGGCGATCGGTTCGGCCCCGACGGTCGAGAGGTTTCGGCAACACTCCGCGACGGCGAGCTTGGCGCCTTCTCGCGGGCTGAATGCGCAATAGCGGCCGTTGCCGTCGAGTGCCATGGCGAGAGACACGCCGGCGTCCTTGACGCGGATCACCGCGGCATCGCTCCCGGGCGGTGCCGTCGTGTTCGTGCGGACCATGTAGTCGTACTGCTCGTAGATCTTGCGCTTCGAGCAGAGGTCTGGAGCAGCGAGCAGCTTCTCGAGTGCTTCTGCATGGTCGGAGGCCGAGGGTTGCGGCAGCTTGGGGCCATCCAACGGTGCGGGGCGGAACGGCGTCGTTGCAGGGCGGTCGTAGAGTGGCGCGTCATTGGTGAGCAGTGAGTTCGGCACTTCGGCAACGACCTCGCCATGATCGCGCACCCGGAGAATTCCGTCGTCCGTGACAGTGCCGATCTCCACGGCGTCGAGTCCCCACTTCTTGAAGACAGCGAAAACTTCTTCCTCGACGCCGCGTTCGGCGATCAGCAACATGCGCTCTTGCGACTCGGAAAGCATGATTTCGTAGGGCGTCATGCCTTGCTCACGCTGCGGAACGTTCTTGAGGTCAATCTCCACGCCGGTGCCGCCCCGTCCGCCCATTTCGCAGGTCGAGCAGGTCAGCCCGGCGGCGCCCATGTCCTGGATGCCGAGAATCACTCCTTTGTCCATCGCTTCGAGACAGGCTTCGAGCAGAAGTTTCTCGAGAAAGGGGTCCCCGACCTGAACGTTGGGCCGCTTCTCTTCCGACTGTTCGTCGAACTCGGCCGAGGCCATCGAAGCTCCGTGGATACCGTCCCGCCCGGTCTTCGCCCCGACGTAGATCACCGGGTTGCCGATTCCGGAGGCCTTGCCAAAGAAGATCTTGTCTTTGCGGAAGATGCCGAGCGCGAACGCATTGACCAGGGGATTGCCGTTATAGCTCGATTCGAAGACGCATTCGCCGCCGACGGTGGGAACACCGAAGCAGTTCCCGTAGTGCGCAATGCCGCCCACGACGCCGCCCGCAATGTGGCGGTTGCGGTTCCCGGCTTCGGGGTCGTTGGGCGGCCCGAATCGCAGCGAGTCCATCACGGCGAGCGGGCGCGCGCCCATCGTGAAGATGTCGCGCAGAATGCCGCCCACCCCCGTCGCCGCGCCCTGGAACGGCTCGATGAAGCTGGGGTGATTGTGGGATTCGATCTTGAAGGCCGCGGCGTATCCGTTGCCGATGTCGATGATGCCCGCGTTTTCGCCGGGGCCGACAAGAATCCTCTCACCCGAGGTAGGTAGCTTCTTGAGATGCTTGCGCGAACTCTTGTAGGAGCAGTGCTCGCTCCACATCACGCTGATGATGCCGAGCTCGGTGAGGTTCGGCTCGCGGCCGATCTTCTCGACGATGTGACCGTACTCCTCGATCGTAAGGCCGTGTTGCTCGATGACTTCGGCGTTGATGGTCATCACGGAGCGAAGGGTCGTAGCGAGTCGAGTGAGGTCAGCCGCGGACGAGAGAATGGATCATCGATTCGAAGACCCATCGTCCATCGATAGAGCCCATGGCCGGGTCGGCCGCTCTTTCAGGATGGGGCATCATGCCGAGCACGTTGCGGCCTTCGTTCACAACGCCGGCGATATTGTTGACTGAGCCGTTGGGGTTTGCCTCGGGCGTGACCCTCCCATCAGGATGTACGTATCGAAAGACGACCCGGTTATCCCGCTCGAGTTCATCGAGCGTCTCTTCGTCGGCGTAGTAGCAGCCTTCACCGTGAGCAATCGGGACTGCCAGAATTTGACCCGGGTTACAGTGCCGTGTGAACGGAGATTCAGTACTCTCGACGCGCAAATGCACCGTGCGGCACACAAAGTGCAAACACCGGTTCCGTACGAGTGCGCCCGGCAACAATCCCGACTCGACGAGAATCTGAAACCCGTTGCAGATCCCGATCACAAGGCCGCCGCGCTCCGCGAATCGTTGCACCGCGCCCAGAACAGGCGAGAAGCGAGCGATTGCGCCGGCGCGCAGATAGTCGCCGTAGGAGAAACCGCCGGGGAGCAGAATCGCATCGAAACCGGACAGATCTTCCGATTCGTGCCAGACGAAATCGGCGGATTGACCAAGGTTCTCCCGTAGCGCGTAGAGCGCGTCGTGATCGCAGTTTGAACCAGGAAAGAGGACGACTCCGAAGCGGAGGGAGGGCGAATCCGCCAGGGCCACCTGTCAGTTTAGCATTGTTGCCGCCCGGTCTCGTACAGCCTGATGATGCTGTCGATGCGTTCTCCTCAAAGCACGGATTCGTGTTAGATTGGATGCGGAGCGAGTCGCAGAATGAGCATCATGATCGCCGAGGTGTACAAGGCTCTGGTCGAGGCCGGGGCGCCCGAGGATAGCGCTCGGGCCGCTGCCAGCTCCATCCCTGTCGCCAAGGACTTGGCCGGCAAGCAGGACATCGCCGCGCTTCGGACCGAGGTGAAACAGGAAATCGCCGAGGTCAGACAGGAGATCGCCGCGCTTCGGACCGAGATGCAACAGGAGATCGCCGAGGTCAGACAGGAGATCGCCGCGCTTCGGACCGAAGTGAAGTCGGATCTGAAAATCATAAAGTTCGTCTACGGTCCGGCGGTGTTGATGATGCTCGCCAAGCTGGTCTTCTTCCCCTAGCCTGCCTTTCTCACCACGCGGCGAGGCGAAGTGCGCGAGAGGGTCGTCAGGACGAGGCGCGCGCCGCTTGGCGCGCGCAGGCGTACTTGACGGTACGTCGAGCACGGCAAGCAAGCGCAACGAAGTCCTGGCGGTCGTATCGCGTGCTGCGACCGTCGGATGGTGAGAAAGGCAGGCTGGATCGCCTCCCCTCCCGCCGGTTCTCCACGGTCCGCAGCAGTTGCGCGAGAGTTCGGAATGTGCGCGGCCCGCCCCACCCGCAGCGACAGTCATGCCTCGGTCGGGCACTCGATCGCCATGTTCCGGCTCGGCTCGACCGGAGGCTCCACTGCAAGGACCGCGCGACTATACTGTTGTCACTTCCCGCCTCAGGAGTTGAGCCATGAATCGCAGAACCTTTCTCTCCGGCGTCAGCGCCGCGCCGCTTATCTCCGGCCAAACAAACGGCCAGGACTACGCCCCGGTCGGCGAACGGCCCCCGAACATTCTGTTCCTCCTGTTTGACAAGTGTCGAACGGATGCCATCGGGGCGTACGGTGAGCGTGAGGTGCACACGCCCAACCTTGACTTTCTCGCCGAGACCGGGGTTCGCTTCAACAACTGCTATGCGCCCCAGGCTCTCTGCGGGCCGACGCGGGCGTCGATCCTGACGGGAAGCTACTCCCACGTGCATGGGCTGAAGCGGAACGTCTATCCGCATAGCCCCGGCTCCAGCAACTCGACCTACCAGGAGCCGATCATCGACCCCTTCCGCGATCAGCGCTTCCGGCTATGGGACAACTTCGCGTTCTATCTCAACAACGCGGGCTACGCGACCGGGCATATCGGCAAGTGGCACCTGGGGCCTGCAAACCCCGGCTTCTTCGATTACTGGAAGTCGTTCAACTCGCTGCTGCTGCACTGGATCGGCGAGCCGCACCGATCACGCTACCGGCCTGACGTGCACACGGATCAAGGTCTGCGCTTCCTCGACGATCACGCCGACGAACCGTTCTTCCTCTATCAGTCCTACTACTCGCCGCATGAGCCATCCGATCCGCCCAAACACTTCCTGAAGCACTATGAAGGGCAGAGCCACGCCGGCTACTACGGCTCGGTGAGCGCACTTGATTGGAACGTCGGGCGCATCCTCGACAAGTTGCGAGAGAAGGATCTGCTCGATGACACGATGATCATCTTTACGACCGAGCACGGCCGCGCCTGGACGGAGCGTCCGGGAAGCGTCGAGGGCATGACCACTTCTTACGACGACGCAGCTCGCATCCCGCTGATGATTCGCTATCCAAAGCGGCTGCCCTCCGGCAAGGTGTGGCAGTCCGGCGTCAGCTCCGTTGACATCATGCCGACGATCCTCGACGCCGCGGGCATCGTTCCGATCATGGGAGCGTACGGAAATGACTTTCGACCCGTGATTCACGGCCGCAGCCTCTTCGAGGAAGTCAACGAGGGCCGTGACGATTGGAGCCGACCCATCATGATCCAGAACGTGCCGCAGCAAGGCATCGACAATGCCTATTACGAAGAACGCGGGCTCCGCAGCGAGCAGTTCAAGATCATCCTGCGCAAGTACGGTGTTCGTCCGGTGCGGCGCCCCGGTGAGTTGTACGATATGAAGGCGGACCCCGGCGAGACGCGCAACCTCTGGGACTCGGCGCGTTCGACGGTGAAGGAGATGGCCTCGAAAGTCAGGGATTGGGGTGAAGAGTACGACGATGACCTGTCTATCGACCTCGGCACATGGGCAATGGAAAATGCTTAGCGGTTAGCGTCTCCGTGACGCCATAGGAGCTTGTTGTCAATGCATAGCCATTCCTTCACACGTCGCCAGGTTTTCAGCACCGCCGGGCTCGCTGGCCTAGCCGCCCTTCCCGCCTGCTCCGCAGGGAAATCCGAGCGGCTCACGATCACGAAGATAGAAATCTTTCAGGTTGTCGTTCCGATGCAGGACGACATCATCAACAGCCCGGAATTCAACCCGGACCCGCTTTCGGAGTTCCCGAAAGGGCCAAAGGTCATCGTCAAGCTCCACACCGACTCCGGTCTGGTCGGGATCGGCGAAACGTCCCGCAACGTGCCCAGGGAGGGCGCCCTCGAAAACGCCCGCCATCTGGAAGGACAGGCTGTTCTGGATCTGAACCTGCCGCGTCTCGCGTTGCCGAACGGCCGCTCGCGCGCCGGCTTCGAGATTGCGCTGTATGACGTCGTTGGTAAGGCCTTCGGCTGGCCGGTTTATCAATTGCTCGGCGGGATGGTGCAGGACAGAGTCTACGTGCCGTACTGGTGCGGCCGGAAGAATCCGGTGGATGCAAAGCGTGTCGCCGAGCGGACTCTGAACGGCGGCTTCACGTCCCTCAAGATGAAGGGCCGGCCGGAAGATCCGATCGCCGAGGCGGTACGCGCCGTCAGTGAAGTGGCGCCGGACGTGCAGATTACGGTGGACTTCAACCGCCACTACGAAACGGCCGAGGAGTTCCTGCCGATCGGCCGGGCCCTCGACGGAATCGGCAGCATGCGAACGATCGAAGACCCCGTCGATGACTTGGGCGAACTGGCCAAGATCGCGGAAGCGCTCGGTACTCCCATCACTCTCACGCCTCGCAGCCGAAAGCACATCGTCGAGGCCGCCCGGCTGGGCGCCTGCCGGTTCATCAACACTGGCCCGCGCCCCTCGATGATGAGCTTTGTCATCAACGTCGCGCTGGCGGAAGCCTTCGACATGCCTTGCTGGCACGGCTCGGGTCACGAGCTCGGCATCAAGGACGCGGCCTTCGTGCAGTCGTGCGCGGCCGCCGGCAACTGCACGCTGCCAAGCGACATCCTGTCCCATCAGCGTGTCGATGACCTGATCGTCGAGCCGATCAATATCAAAGACAGCCATGCGATCGTTCCACACGCCCCCGGACTGGGAGTGCGGTTGGATGAGGACGCCCTGGCGCGCTTCTCGGTCTGAAGGCCCGAAGCGTTTACACGCGGCTATTGGCGCAGCCGGCTCTTGAGCGTCATAATGAAGCTTGTCATGATTTCACAACGGCTCATTGAACAAATCCACGAATCCGCGAATCGGCTCACGAACGATTTGATCGAGCGCCTCCAGACCGACCCGCGCTCGACGTCCTATCGGACGATTCCCCGCGAGAGGCTCAGCGCGCTCAAAGACGATTTGTACGAGCACCTCGGAAGCTGGCTCAGCACTCGCTCGAAGAGCGCCCTGAAAGCCCGTTATGAGCGGCTCGGGCGGGAGCGCTATCTCGAAGGGATTCCCCTCAGCGAGTTGATCTTTGCCCTGTCTTTGACCAAGGCGACGCTCGTTGATTTCATACGGCATCATATGCCGGGGCGGGCCGATGAACTGCACCTGGAGTATGATCTGGTGATTTCGATCGGTGAGTTCTTCGACGAGGCACTCTACTTCGCAGCGGTCGGTTATGACGACGCTCACCGAGCTCAGCTCGCCGCTGCGTCGAGGTCCGGCGGAGAGGCCGACGAGGCTGTCGAGAAGAAGCAGCCCGGCCGCACACACCAACCGGTCGATGAAGACTGGGCCGTCAGCCGGTCCGGCCAGATCGGCGAGGCTTCAGGATAACGAGAGCTGGGCCTGCCTTCCTCGCCACTTGGCGTAAAACGGGCAGGTTAGCCTGCATTTCTCACCACGTGGCGAGGCGAAGTGCGTGAGAGGGCCGTCAGGACTAGGCGCAAGCCGGGCGGAGGAAAAAGGCGCAAGCCGCTTGGCGCGCACAGGTGTACTTGAACCGTACATCGAGCACGGCAAGCAAGCGCAACGAAGTCATGGCGGTCATACCGTGTGCTTCGGCCGTCGGGTGGTGAGACATGCAGGCTTGGCCCCCTCACATGGTTTTCACGAATCACGAGACACGAAACACGAATCACGGCCTTTTATCGCGTGCTTCGGCCGTCGGGTGGTGAGAAATGCAGGCCCTAGTCAGCGGGTTCGATCAGAGCCGCCATCGAGCCAAGCGAGCGAGGCAGCCGTCGATCGGGTCCATAGGCGTGAATCTGGTCTCGCTTTTTCTCGGCTTCCTGTAACGAGCATGTGCTCAACCGCGTGTGCCCTTTGGTGTCCACCTCGACGGTGTGCGCGTAGGCCTTCTCTTCGCTGAACGAGAAGATCTCCATCAACATCTCGATGACGTACTCGTAGGTGTGATCGTTGTCGTCGAGAAGGATGACGTGGTAGAGGCGCGCCAGCTCGCCCTCGGACTCGTGGCCCCTACGAACGTCTTCCTCCACCTCGGGAATGGCAACAGCAGTGCTCATTGCTATCTTGAATCGGCGGAGGCGGGAACTGCTTCAATGCCGGCTGATTGCTGTCGACTCGCCGTTTATGCTAGCAGAAGCCTCTCAACCGGCCAACCGTAGTTCACGCCGGGTTATGGTGTCTTGCCTGCATTTCTCGCCACGTGGCGAGACGAAGTGCGTGAGAGGGCCGTCAGGACGAGGCGCAAGCCGGGCGGAGGAAAAAGGCGCGAGCCGCTTGGCGCGCGCAGGCGTACTTGAACCGTACATCGAGCACGGCAAGCAAGCGCAACGAAGTCCTGGCGGTCATACCGCGTGCTTCGGCCGTCGGGTGGTGAGACATGCAGGCTTGGCCCCTTCCCATGGTTTTCACGAATCACGAGACACGAAACACGAATCACGGCCTTTTATCGCGTGCTTCGGCCGTCGGGTGGTGAGATATGCAGGCTAGCCTTTCTTCGGCGGAATCCAGGAGAACTCCGCCCGCATCCCGTCGAACGTCACGCCGTCTGCGCGGACTTGGATGCGGTCGCCCAGAGAAAGTTTGAGCTTCGTGCGCTGATTGATGAGTGCACGGGACGACTCGTAATACTGGAACCGCCCCGGCAGGCTCTCGATCGGCACCAACCCTTCCACGAACAGCTCGATCAATTCGACGAATAGTCCCGCCTTGCTCACCTGAATGACGAGTGCTTCGAACTCCTGGCCGAGCTTCTGCTCCATGAAGCGAGCCTTCTTCCATTCGATCAGAGCCCGCTCGGCATCGACGGCCCGGCGCTCGGTAAAGGAGGTTTCCTGCGCGATGGCGGCGAGTTCGCTTTCCGGGTACGGCGCCGGTGCGTCTCCCCCCGTGTAGGGGCTCGCGCCGTCCGCGTTGAGCAACGCCTTGAGAATCCGATGCACGACGAGATCGGGATAGCGGCGGATCGGCGACGTGAAATGCGTATACAGGTCCGTTGCGAGCGCGAAGTGACTCTGTTTTTTTTCGCTGTAGCGCGCTTGCCTGAGAGACCGCAGCATCAGGTAGCTCAGGATTCGCTCTTCCGGTTTGCCCTCGATCCGCTTGATGAGCTTCTGATAGTCCCGGGGCGACACCTCAATGTTCGTGTCGGCCGCCAACTCGGTTCGTCGAGCTTTGGAGCCGTCACGCCGCCGCTGCGTTCGGCCGAATCGCCGTAAGGGAACTTCGATGCCAAGACGGTGACCGAAAGTGTGCGTGAGCTGCTCGAATTCGAGCACGCGCCTCGCTTCCGGCTTCTCGTGAATGCGAAAGAGCATCTCGTTCCCCAAAGGGGCCAGATGCCGTGCCACGGCTTCATTCGCGGCCAGCATCAATTCCTCGATGATGCGGTGCGCGGTATTCCGTTCGGACCGCGCGATACCTGTCATTCGGCCAAGGTCGTCAAAGTCGATCTCGGCCTCCGGCAGGTCGAAGTCGATCGAGCCGCGGCGCTCGCGGCGGCGATTCAGAATCATCGCGAGGTCGCGCATCTGCTCGAAGCGCTCGACCAGTGTCCCGTATTCTTGCCGGAGGGCTTCCTCGCCTTCGAGAATTGCGAAAACTTTCGTGTAGGTCATCCGCTCAACGCTCCGGATGATCCCTTCACGGAAGTCGGCTTTGAAGACTTCGCCCTTGGCGTCGATCTCCAGCAGGACCGATACCACAAGGCGGTCCTGCTTCGGTAGCAACGAGCAAATACCCGCTGACAACTCCGCGGGCAGCATCGGCACCGCCCGATCCGGAAAGTAGACGCTCGTGCCGCGCTCTCGTGCCTCGGCATCGAGCGCTGAGCCCATCGCCACGTAGTGGCTGACGTCCGCAATGTGAACGTGCAACAGGAAACGGCCGTTGTCGAGCCTCTTCACCCAGACCGCGTCGTCGAAGTCACGCGCCGTCTCGCCATCGATGGTGACGACGTCAAGCTCACGGAAATCTCGCCGCCGCGCGATCTCCTCGTCCGGAATCTTCGGTGAGATGGCCTCGACCTCGCGCCGCGCTTCCTCCGAGAACCTGTGAGGAAGATGAAAGCGCCGGATCATGATCTCGACATCGATGCCGAAGTCATCGGGACGCCCGAGGACTTCAACGACCCGCCCTTCCGCCATCTCCCTTCGCGTCGGGAACCGCACGACCTCGGCGTTGACGATCAACCCCTCGAGCTCTTCCGCCGACTTGACGTCGACTCGTTTCACATCACCAAGTCGTTGCTCGAGTTCGTCCCCGGCAGGCAGTTCCGAGCCGGGAGGAATCGCCACCTGCTCTCGTACGCGATCGTCATGCGGCGTCACGAAACTGCCATGCCGGGAATAGTGAAAGGTGCCGACGATGAAGCGGTTCGTGCGTTTCAAGATCCGCTCGATGCGTCCCTCGACTCGCCCCCCGGCCCGAAACCGCACGAGATGCGCCAGCACGCGATCGTCGTGCATGGCGTCATTGATGCCGCGGTGCGGAATGAAAATGTCGCCTTCCGTTTCAGGAATCGGGTGGTCGGGGACGACGAACCCGAATCCCTTCTCGTGAAGGATCACACGCCCCGTGATGTATTCCGCATCGCGCCGGGGAACTGCGTAGTGACGGCTGCGGTACTCGACAAGGCGGCCGTCAGCGGCGAGCCGGTCCAGGGTCTTCTGGAGAGCGGCTCGCTTCCTGCCGCGAGCGCCGACCTGGCGCGCCAGGCGATTGAAGTCCGATCGGCCCTGAGGCTGACGGCCGATGTGCTCGATCAGTTCATGGGCCTCCATCGCTTCACTATAACGATGAGGGTGTCTCCGTCTGAATGCGGAGTTTTACAGCCTGCTCCGGGAACAGCGGGGCATCCTGCTTTTCTCACCACGCGGCAAGGCGAAGTGCATGAAACGGCCGTCAGGACGAGGCGTAAGCCGCCCTGGAGCAACGGCCGTACCGCCTGTATTGGTTTTTGGGTCACGAATCACGAAACACGGCCTTTTAGTGCGGATCATCCGAGGTGGGAAACACCGGGGCCGAGGGTTTGTTTCACATCAGCGCGGTTTCTTCTCGAGAGTCTCGCCGGGCTTCAGCAGTGTGGGGCTCTTGCTTTTCTGCTCCTGTTCCTCGGCTTGCACCTTCTTCTCCACCTTCTCGACCTCCTTGCGCCGCTCCGGAGTCATCAGGGCCCGTTGTCTTTTCTTCTCTCTGGCGTCGGCTTCGAGGATCCTCCGACCGCGGTCGCCGAGGTCTTCGAGAGTCAACTCCATGCTGTCGCGGGTGATCTCGATGGCGTCTTCGAGAACGAACTCGTAGGTCCAGTGGTCGTCGGCCGGATTTTCCCGAATCCGTTCCAGTGCGGCCAGGAACTCCTTCTCTCGTTCGGCCAGCATCTTGAGAGTGTCGGCGAGATCCACTTGGTCGGCCGCGGCGTCGTCGATCACGAAGTCGATCGCTTCGACGATGCGCCCGTACTCCTCGAGGTTGCGGTGGATCAATTTCGATCGGCCCGCATCTTCCCTGAGCAGCGCCTGCCTTACCAACTCGATCCGCAGCCGCGCGAAATGCAGATATTGCCCGATTCGATGCTCGGGTTCTTGATTCTCTCGGATCAGATCGGCTTCGTGATCCGTCAGAAAGTCGCGGCCGCCCCCGAGAAGGTCCTGTCCCGCGAGAGGGATGCTCACCAACAGCGTGGCAACCAACAAAGCGCCGAGGTATTTCATGTTCGCCTCGCTAGTTCTTCCTTTTTTTGGTCATGATCGCCATCAGCAACTTCTGGTTCAGTTGCTCGATGTGAGTCCGCACCGCCAGCAGTTGATCGCGCTCGTTGAAACTCAGTTTCTTGTCCAGATCATCCAGGTCCCGCAGCAGCTTCCGCGTGGCGATCTCCACGACCTTGAACGGCTTCGACTTCTTCCATGCCGGCTTGCCGGTCGCCTGCAGGGACTCATTGGCCAGCTCTACAGCCTCCTGGATCTCCAGCAGCAGCGCGGCGCCTTCATTGCTGTTGCCCTCCCGATACAGGGCCTCCACCCGGCTTACGGTTGCGCGCGCATAACGGATCGCCAGCCGAGCCCGCTTTTCAAGATGGATCTCCCTTTTGACGGCCTCCATCGACGGAGCGGTTTCGCCCGGTCCCGGCGCAGACGTCAGCACCGTGGCGGCCACCATCGCTGCGAGACGCAGCTTC
Organism: Bryobacterales bacterium; assembly: GCA_965204095.1. Taxonomy (GTDB): domain Bacteria; phylum Acidobacteriota; class Terriglobia; order Bryobacterales; family UBA6623; genus JAPPLB01. Next base: position 2,520,057 of record OZ241991.1, read on the forward strand.
ATCGCGGTTCAAGGACCTTCTTGATCACTTTGATACGCTGCTGCGATTTCCACTCTTCATCTTCCATGCCCGGATTCGTGGCCAGAAACTCCTGGTAGCTCGCCAGCGCCTCCTTGTACATCTGCAGCTTGTCTTCGGTGATCGCTCGCAGATAGAGCGCCGCCGGCTTGAGAGGCGCCTTCATGCGGGCCTGGATAAGCGCCTTCAGTGTTCCCGGGAAGTTCTCCATTTTGTAGAAGCTGAACGCCAGTCCGTTCCAAGCGTCGACGTGATCGGGCGCGCGCTTGACCGCGGTGTAGTAGTGCTGTGCCGCTTGTTCCGTTTCCCCGGAGTGCAGCAGCACGTTGGCGTAGCGAACCAGCAGCTCCGTGTTCGACGGATCGTTCTGCAAAGCGTCTTGCAGCAGTCCGAGTGCCTCGCTGCGGCGGTCGGTCATCAGGAATGCTTGCGCCAGCGCCTCCCGGTTGGCGGGAGTCGGCTTGCGCTCGACCGCCGGAGCCAGCTCTGCGATCGCTTCCTCGTACCGCCCCTGGTTCATCAGCAGGATGCCGAAACGCTCACGGACGTGAACCGCATCGCTGTTTGCCGTGAGATACTCGCCGTAAAGCGGCAGAGCTTGATCGACATCGCCGCGTTCTTCCAACGTCTGGGCCAATCCGAGCAGCATGTTGGCGATCTTCGGATCGATGGCCGCCCCCTTGCGATACGCTTGCGCCGCTTCCGCCAACCGCCCGCTCAGTTCCAGCGATTGCCCCATGCCGAGGGCTGCGTCGGCGGAAGAGGGGTCCAGTTCCAGCGCCCGCTCGAATGCCGGGACGGCATCCTCGAAACGCCGTGCCTCGAGCAGCGCCTGCGCCAGGAAAAGCCGAAAGCGAGCATCGTCCGGACGCGACTCCGTGACCGCCTGCAGGTGCGGCAACGCTTCCTGCGCGCTGCCGTTCTGCATGAGCAGCAGGCTGAGGTTCACCTGAGCCGCGATCAGATCCGGCTTTGCCTCGACGACTTGGCGGTATCCCTCGATCGCCTTGTCGTGCTCTTCGAGACGCGTATATGCGTAGGCGAGCTGGAACCTCGTTTCGTGATCGTCCGGGCTTTCAGTGAGAACTTTCTCGAGTAGCTCGGCGGCCAGTGTGAAGTTTTCGTCTTCGAGCGCCTGGTTCGCCTGCTGAACCCGTTCCTGGGAGGAGGAGGCGGCGGCCGTGACCGCCATCAACAGCGCCGCGAGCCACTTCATGCCCACATTCTATCAGCGGGTTTTTCGGTTCCGGTGGCGGAACGGATGGCCCCTACGGCGCGCGCTGTCGGTCATGAAGTCGATGCCATAATGATGCCCATGCCGGTCATCGATACACACGCGCATCTCTTCTCGCCGGACGAAAAGAAATATCCGCCAAGGCCCAACCCGTCGCGGCCTCCGGCCGGCGCCGGGACGTTGGAGCACGTCCGGCGCGAGATGAATGCCAACGGGGTTGACCGCATCTGTGCGGTGCAGGTCAGTGGATTCTACGGATTCGACAACCGTTTCATTTGCGACGCATCCAAGGCTCATCCCGATTGGATAGCCGGAATCTGCACCTTGGATCCGAATGATCCTCACAGCCCCGGATTGTTGGAGCAATATGTCCGGGACTATGGAATTCGTGGGCTCCGCAGCGTACCCGGCCGAGGCCCCGACGGACGGCAACTCGACCACTCGGGCGTCCGGGCGCTTTGGAAGACGGCCCTCGACAACGGCATCACCGTCAACCTGCAAATCGGCTACCGGCATGCCGGCGAAGCAGACCGGCTGCTCGGCGAGTTCCCGGACCTGCCCGTCGCGCTCGACCATACTCTCCGCATGCAGGCCGACGGCCCGATCGCGGAGACGCTGGCCGCTCTGCGAATACTCGGCCGCCGCGGGAATTGCCACACGAAGATATCGTTCATCGCAAACGGCCCGCGAGGATGCCAGGACGGTTATCCCTGCCGCAGCTTCCACAAGGTCGTGATGGAGGTTGTCGACATCTTCGGCCCCGAGCGCTGCGCCTGGGGAGCGCATTTCCCGCTCGAGAAGTACTCGCCCGCGCTGACCTACGCCCAGGCGCTGAGGATCTATCGCGAAGAATTGCCGTTGAGCGCCGAGGCGCGGGCGGCCATCCTGGGCGGCACAGCCGCCAGGCTCTATTTCCCTCCTCGATAGCCTGTATTTCTCACCACGAGGCGAGGTGGAGTGCGTGAGAGGGCCGTCAGGACTAGGCGCAAGCCGGGCGAAGGAAAAAGGCGCGTGCAGGCGTGCTTGCCAAATCGCCTCCTTCACCCCTCGGGTTACGAAACACGGCCTTTACCGTTCACAGGCCGTCAGACATTTCTTCTGGAGCGAACCAAGGCCCCCTCCCATGGTTTTCACGAATCACGAGACACGAAACACGGCCTTTTTCCGCGTGCTTCGACCGTTGGGTGGGGAGAAATGCAGGATAGGTGCGATCGATCCGCGCGGGCTCCTCGAAACAGTCAGGGCAAAGACCCCGCCGCCTTCAGGAATTCGATCCTTCGTCGACAAATGACGACGGCTTCCCACCGAAATGGCGGGTTTGCCGGTCTCGCCAGCGGTCGATGATCGAGACCTGATGAACGCAGGAGACCGTGCAATAGGGAGCGCAGCCCTTCTCGGTCATGTATTCCCGCCGGATGTCATTCCGGGTGTATTGCTCCAGCGGAATCGCCGGATGCCCCCGCTGCTGCGAGCAGTAGTGGACGAGTCCGTCCTCGCAGACATAGAGATAGCGAGCGCCGGCGCGGCACCACCACCAGCGGTTCGGCTTGCCTTTGACCAGGTGGTCCTGAAACGGGTTGTACTTGTTGATGCGCCCGAACGAACTCTTGCCCAGGTCGCGGACCTGCTCGAAGATGCTCTTCTGATGGGGGCTCAGCGGACGTAACTGTCCACTCCCGTCGTGAATGATGCCGACCGTAGTGGCCAGCCCGTATTCCTGTGCGCGTCGGGCCACTCTCAAGGCGTCTTCGGGGCGGCGGACCTTTGCTCCGAGTACGGAATTGATGTTGATGTGAAAGTCCGCGTGCGCGGCCAACATCGCGAGCTTCCTGTCGAGCACCTTGAGGCTTTTCTTCGACACGTCGTCGGGCTGCACGTTGTCGACGCTGATCTGTAGATGGTCGAGTCCGGCCTCGTTCAGCCGCCGGATGCGGTCCTGCGTCAGGTAATAGCCGTTCGTGAGCAGTCCCGCGATCATGCCGTGCTTGCGGATGCGCCGGATCACGTCGTCCAGATCCGGGTGCATCATCGGCTCGCCCCCGCTCAGCGTGACGATGCTGGCGCCGAGTTCGGCCAGGCGGTCGATCCGGCTGAACAGATCGTGTGTAGGCACCGGCGGCGAGTGGTCATCGAATTCGTTGCAGTAGGTGCACGAAAGATTGCAGCGGCGTATCGGAATCAGGTGAACCAGAATCGGATGGTCCCTGTGCGCCAGTCCGTAGGCGACCATCCGGATCTCCCGAACTTTGCGGCGCAAGGTCAGCCACTTGCGGCGCAAGGTTGAAGATCGCCGGATAACTACGGATTCCATACCGCCCCCGCTTCTGACGGTTCCTTGCTTGTTCCCTTCCCGTTGCTGTCGGAGTGGGGAGAGGTGCTCTTCAGGACGCGTTGACGGGTCCATCGTAGCAAAGGGGCCATGCTTGCTTGCACCTGGTTTTCTCACCATCTGGCGAGGCGAAGTGCCTGCCTGTTGCAGGCAGGCGTGAGAGGTCCGTCAGGACAAGCCGCGAGCCGGGCGGAGGAAAAAGGCGCCGGCAACACGGCCTGTAAGGTTTTTCACGAAACACGAGTCACGAAGCACGAATCACGGCCTTTCCCGTGGCACGTTTGGTACCGGTTGGTACTGAAGCCCTTCAGTCTTGTTTTTTCCGCTCCGGTATGCATGGCGTCAGGAGAGAAGAGCCGTTTCTCATGTCCCGTGATGCCGGATCCGTGGCGCAAACGTAAGCAACGAAAAAGGTTAACCGGCCCGCCGGTGTTTCCCGGTAGATCAACCCCAAGCTGCGGCCAACGGTTTTTCACGAAACACGAGGCACGCAACATGGCCTTTCCCGTGGCTCGTTTGGTACCTGTTGGTACTGAAGCCCTTCAGTCTTTTTTTTCCTCCACGGCCTGCTTAGCATGAGGACAGCGAGGCGCTAATCAGGGTCTGCATGTCTCACCAAATGGTGAGGCGCAGTCCGTGCGGGTCACGAATCAGGGCTTTTAAGGTTTTCACGAATCACGAGTCACGCAACACGAATCACGGACTTTATGGCCGTTCGGTTCGCCGTGGATGCCAAGGGTCCCGGTGCGAAAACCACCGCCCATTCACCGCTCGCCTGTTCACGATTGTTCGCCATTGTTCGCGATTGTTCGGCATTGTTCGGCAAAAAATATTGCCCCTGAGCCGGTGTCCACGTACCGTCCGACGTTCTCGGTCGGCTTTACGGCCTGCGCAGTTAGCGGGAAGGTCCCGGGGTTGTGTGGAGAACCCGGCATCCGAGGCAGGCCGTCCGGACCGCATCGCCCGCCGCCCATTCACCGCTCGCCTGTTCACGATTGTTCACCATTGTTCGCGATTGTTCGGCATTGTTCGGCAAAAAAATGCTCCTGAGCCAGTGTCCTCGCCTTGTCCTACGTTCTCGGTGGGCCTCGCGGTGAACGCCAATGAACCCATGCTGAGAAAGGGGAGCATTCTGGATTGCGTTGACGGGAAACTCGTCCGCGTTGCGGGAACGAACCGGCCGGGATACAATAACCCCGCCCCCCCAAGGAGTTCTGTACGGGTTTGCCGCGGCGCCGATCATCGAAGCGTTCGTCACGGCCATCTCTGTCATCATTGCGGCGCGCCCTCTACCGCGGTCTCTGTCCGGATGGAGTTTGCTGAAATAGAGGCCATGGGAGAGCATGTTGGGGTTTGTTCTTTCGGCGCTGAATCGGTTGACGGTTCCTCCGCACGCGGATTTCGGGATCTGAGGGCTGTGGGTTCTTGCACCCAAACAGATGGAGCGGCTCTCCCTGTCTCCGCCCGTGGCGCCGTAACTCACCCCAGCGCCGGCAACCGTCCCATGCCTGTTCATTTCCTCGGCTCGCTGGTTTTGGCGGCTCTGTTCGTCACGGCCGCACCGGGACAGGAGCGCCTTCGGCAAAGCCATCCATTGGTGCGGGACCCGGCCGCCGCGGCCGCCGGCCGTCCTCTTTTCGTCGAGAAGTGCAGTCCCTGCCACGGACCCAACGGCGAAGGGGGGCACGGCCCCAGCTTGATCGGAGGCCGCGAAATCCGCCGGGCGTCCGATCGGCATCTCTTCGACTCGATCAAGAACGGGCTTCCCGGCACCGACATGCCCGGTTTCCCCATGCCCGAAGACGATCGCTGGCGGATGGTCGCGTTCATTCGCAGCCTCAACGCCCCGGTGGCCGCGCAACCGTTGCCCGGCGACGTCCAGGCCGGCAGCGACATTTTCTGGGGCCGCGGTGGTTGCTCGGACTGCCACTCCATTCGCGGCCAGGGCGGCGTGCTCGGACCGGATCTCACTGACGTTGCCGCCCTCCGCAGAGCCGACCAGCTCAAGCAAGCCGTCCTCGAGCCCGGCGTGGCCGTCCTCGACGGCTTCCGCGCGGTCGAGGCCACCCTCGTTGACGGCTCCAGGGTCCAGGGCGTCGCCAAGTTCGAGAACAACTATACGCTCCGCATTCTCGATCGCGGCGGCCGTCTGCATTTCCTTCAGAAGAAGAAGCTGGCCGATATCAGCTTCCGGAAGGGTTCGCTCATGCCCGGAGACTACGCTGAACGGCTCTCCGATGACGACATCGGCAACCTGCTGGCTTTCCTTAGCCGTCAGTCTTTGCGAAAGTGGGAACAGCAATGAAATTCCTGATCTTGATGATGCTGTTGTTGCTGCCGGCGGCGGCGCAAGTCACCTACGAGGACATCCTCGAAGGCCCGACCGAGGAATGGCTCACCTACGCTGGTGACTACGCCTCGCAGCGGCATAGTCCTCTCGACCGGATCAACACCGGGAATGTCTCCTCGCTGGTCCCGAAGTGGGTGTACTACTTCCGGGGTTCGCGGCGCTTGGAAACCACTCCGATCGTGCATGACGGCATCATGTACGTCACCAACACGAACGAAGTCCACGCTCTCGATGCCCGCACGGGCCGCAAGCTCTGGGGATACTTCGCGGAAAACGTCAAGCGCAGCCGCGCCAACCGGGGCGTGGCGATCCTGGGAGACCGCATCTATCTGGTCACGAGCGATTGCCACCTCGTCGCCCTGCATCGCGTCACCGGAGCGCTGTTGTGGGACGCCGAGTTCGCCGACACCGACGAGGGCTACCACTCCTCCGTCGCGCCGCTGGCCCTCAAGAACCAGATCATGGTCGGCGTGGGCGGCGGCGGCTCCGGGCAGCGCGGCTTTGTCGCGGCCCTCGACGCCGGCACCGGCGAAGAACTCTGGCGCACCTGGACCGTACCCGAGAAGGGTGAACCCGGCTACGAGACCTGGGGCGGCTTCCCGGCCAAATGGGGCGGCGCTCCCACCTGGACCACCGGCTCGTTCGATCCCGGCCTGAATCTTCTCTACTGGCCGACCGGCAACCCCTGGCCCGATTTCTACGGAGGCCGCCGCGAAGGCGACAACCTCTACTCCGACAGCGTCCTGGCGCTCGATGCCGATACCGGCGAGATGAAGTGGTATTTCCAGTTCACGCCGCATGACGTTTGGGATTGGGACGCCAACGAGACGCCCGTGCTCGTGGACATGAACTTCAAGGGCGAGATGCGCAAGGTCATGTTGCAGGCCAACCGCAACGGGTTCTTCTACGTGCTCGACCGCGTTACGGGAGAGTACCTGCTCGGCGAGCCTTTCGTGGAGAAGCTCTCCTGGGCCGACGGCCTCGACAAGAACGGCCGTCCGATCGTCCGTCCGGGCACGACGCCCACTCCGGCCGGCGTGAAGGTCTGCCCGGCGGTCCGCGGCGCAAGCAACTGGATGTCGCCCACCTACGTCAAGGAGACGGGCTTGCTCTACGTCGTGACGCTGGAGCAGTGCGACATCTACTATTCCTCCGCCAAGGAACCCGTGCCGGACAGCGGTTTTCGCGGCACCGGCGGAGCGCAGATTCCCGCCGAGCCCGGTCATCTGTATCTGCGCGCCATCGATCCCGAAACGGCGGCAATCCGTTGGGAGCAGCCGCTGCCCGGCCCGGCCCGAGCCTGGCCCGGAACGGTCTCTACGGCCGGCGGCCTCGTCTTTTCCGGCGACGACGACGGCAACCTCGTGGCGCTCGACGCCAACACGGGCGAGGACCTCTGGCACTTCAACATGGGCCACATGATCTACGCCTCGCCCATGACCTGGGCCATCGACGGCAACCAGTACGTCACCATCGCCAACGAAACCGACATCGTCACCTTCGGCCTGTTCCAGCCGGAATAGCCCCCGTCCCCCGAAGAGCCGCATGAATGCGGTTTGCTGGTGCATCCATGAACCTGAATCCGTCCGTTGGAGTTGCTATTGGGGGATTGAAGGTTCTGTCCCGCATCTTGTCTTTCTCGCTATTCCCTAAAATAAAAATCACAGGTCAAGGACCGAACATTCCGGGTTTCCGGCCCTTGGTCTCTGACGAACGCGTGACTAGGCGAAAACTCATCCGATACGCTGCCGCCGGGGGTGGTGTGGCCGCCTTTCAGAGCCTCCTGCCGCTGTGGGCGCGTAGTGCGGGACCGACCGTTGACAAGGGGATTCAGCCCCTTTCGGGCAAGGAGTTCGATCTCGAGGTCGCCCGTACGGCAGTGACCATCGACGGGCGCCGGAGCAAAGCGATCACCATCAACGGCCTGCTTCCCGCTCCCCTGCTGCGTTGGCGCGAGGGAGACGAGATCGTGCTGCGCGTGACGAACCACCTTGAAGAAGACACTTCGATTCATTGGCACGGAATACTGGTGCCTTATCAGATGGACGGAGTTCCCGGCATCAGCTTCCCGGGCATCAAGCCCGGCGAGACCTTTGCTTATCGTTTTCGCGTCCCTCAAAGCGGAACGTACTGGTATCACAGCCACTCCGGCTTGCAAGAGCAACTCGGGCATTACGGACCGCTGGTGATCGACCCCGAGGGACGTGATCCGGTCGAGTCCGACCGCGAATACGTCATGGTCCTCTCCGATTGGACATTTGCCGGCCCCAGGAGGGTCTTCTCCAAGCTCAAGAAGATGAGCGACAACTTCAATTTTCAGCGGCGTACGGTCGGCAGCTTCTTCCGCGATGCTTCCAGTGAGGGGCTGGGCAAGGCTCTCGACAACCGCCTGATGTGGAACCGCATGAGGATGAGTCCTACCGACATTGCGGACGTCACCGGCGCCGAGTACACCTACCTCGTCAACGGCCATACTCCGGCGGAAAACTGGACAGCGCTGTTCGAGCCGGGCGAGCGCATACGCCTGCGGGTCATCAATGCGTCGGCCATGACCCTGTTCAACGTGCGCATCCCGGGTCTGCCGATGACCGTTGTCCAATCCGACGGACTCAACGTGAAACCGGTCGAGACGGACGAGTTTCAGATCGGCGTCGCCGAAACGTATGACTTGGTCGTACAGCCTCAACGTTCGGAGGCCTTCACCCTGATGTGCGAGTCGATCGATCGCAGCGGCTATGCTCGCGCGACTTTGGCTCCCCGATCCGGCATGGAGGGGCCGGTTCCGCCGCTCCGTCCAAGACCGTTGCTGACCATGAAAGACATGGGCATGGCCCATCACGGCATGGAGGGAGGCAGCCACCCGAGCAGCGGCATCGCTCAAGGACCCCGAACGCCCCATCAGGACCACGAGAACCACGGTGGCCAGGCTCATGACCCACATGGCGGACATGCAAGCCCGGACAGAGCGGAAGCAGGCCCTCACGCCGGCCACGCCGGTCATCAGTCTTCCCCGGCTGATCCCCATGCCGGCCATTCGACGGGACCGAGCGGAGCGAAAGAGGCCGTGGCCGGGATACCGGCGCACAACCGTCTCCAAGGCCCCGGTGTTCAGAACGTAGCGATGCATCCGAGCCGCCGGGTCGACGAGCCCGGCGCCGGCCTTCAGGACGTTCCCCACAGAACGCTGACCTACGCGCAACTCGAGAGTCTTGATGAAAACCCGGATCAGCGCCTCCCCGGCCGCGAGATCGAGCTCCATCTGACCTCCAACATGGAGCGTTATATGTGGTCGTTCGACGGCAAAAAGTTTTCTGACAACGTAGAGCCGATTGTGTTTTACAAAGACGAGCGAGTCCGTCTGACGATGATCAACGACACCATGATGCCTCACCCGATTCACTTGCACGGCATGTTTTTTGACGTGGTGACCGGCTCGCGGAAGCACAAGCCGCGCAAACACACGATCATCGTGAAGCCGGCCGAGAAGGTATCGGTCGACGTTACGGCGGATGCCATCGGCGATTGGGCGTTCCACTGTCACCTGCTCTACCACATGCATGCCGGGATGTTTCAGGTCGTATCGGTGCTCGAGGGCGCACCGAAGTCACACTCGTGAATCCGGCAATCCGCCTGTTCATCCTTCTGGTCGTCGGCCTCCAGTCCTTCTCCGCCGTTCAGGCGCAGGATGCCGCCGGCGTTGACTACGAACACGATTCGCGGGAGATGGAGAAGGCGCGGAAAGCGCTGCGCCATCATCACGGAGGCCAGATCAACTACTTTCTGCAGGCCGACCGGCTGGAATTTCAGTCAAACGGAGGCTCCGGACCGAGGCTGTTCGAGGCGCAGGGCTGGGTCGGAGGGGACTACCAGAAATTCTGGTTCAAGACAGAGGGGGAGTCTGCGGCGGGTGGCGAATTCGAGGAGGCTGAGGTCCAGGGACTTTACAGCCGCGCGGTCAGCCCCTTCTTCGACTTCCAGGCTGGTGTGCGCCAAGACTTGGCCCCCGGCGCGCGGCGTACCTTCGGGGTGGTCGGTTTCCAGGGGCTGGCGCCCTACTGGCTCGAAGTCGATACCGCGCTCTTCGTGAGTCACGAGGGCGACGTCTCCGCGCGCCTCGAGGCCGAGTATGAACTTCGTTTCACCCAACGATTGATCTTCCAACCTCGCGCAGAGATCAACCTCGCTGTCCAGGATGTCGAAGAATTGGCGATCGGCTCGGGATTGAGCACGGCGCAGGTGGGGGCTCGCCTGCGGTATGAATTCAAGCGCGAATTCGCTCCTTACCTCGGCATTTCCTGGACCCGTGCGACCGGCCGGACTGCTCAATTCACGCTCCACAGAGGCGAGGACCCGGGCAGCTTCTCGATCGTCGCGGGCTTGCGGCTCTGGTTCTGACCGGCAACTGCCGATCGTCCTCATGGAAGCGGCGGAAGCTTCGTTGGCCGAACGCCTCCGGGCGCTCGCCGACGCGGCATGACGTTGACAGCGCTCCGGGCGCCCTGCGGGCTCCCTCCACGCTGTCAACGTCATCAACCTGTAAGCAAACCAAGGACACATTTGGATCTCAACCCTTTTTGCAGAACTTGACGCACACAACTGAATCATGACCTCGGCTGCCGGAACCGGGCAGGAAAGACCGATCGTTGATACGGGAGAGATCGAGGAGTTCCTGTATACTCTTTGGCGCTAGCGGCCAAGATCAAAAGGAGAGTACGGCATGGAAGAGAACAGACCAGGGAAAGGGCAGGAGCAAATAGGAAGTGACGATTCCGGGACAAGAGATCAGACTGCGCCGGGAAGACATATCCGTTTTCACGGAAGCGGAGCCAGCCTGTTCGGCATCCACGTGGTCAATATCCTGCTCACGATATTAACCTTGGGCATCTACTATTTCTGGGGAAAAGTCAAGGTTCGAAACTATATCTACAGCCAATCGGAATTTGAAGGGGACCGATTCGCCTACCACGGGACAGGTAAGGAACTCCTGCTGGGCTGGCTCAGAGCGATCCTTATCATGGCAGTTGTTTTCGCAATCCTGTTCGGCCTCTTCTACCTTTTCGGTAAAAGCCCGGTAGAGAGCCTCGTCCTGATTTACTTGCTCTTCCTGCTGTTTCTGTTCCTCGGTCTGATTCCGATTGCCATCGTCGGCGCTTGGCGTTATCGGTTGAGCCGGTCCTCCTGGAGAAACATCCGCTTCTCGTTCCGGGGATCCACCAAGGACTTCCTGAAACTTTATGTGCCTGGCCTCTTGCTGACCATGATTACCCTGGGTCTCTACAGTCCCTATTTCGAGACCCGGCTTCTGAAGTTCCTGCTGGACCGGTCCTACTTCGGCACGAGTTCTTTCCACTTCGACGGCAATGGGAGGGATCTGTTCCCGCATTATCTGGTCGCTTTTCTGCTTCTCCCGTTCACTCTGGGCCTTTCCATGTTTTGGTATGCAGCCCGGCAACATCGCTACTACTGGAGCCATACCCGTTTCGAAGGCGCGCAGTTCCATTCCACGATGACAGGGGGCAGCCTGTTGTGGTTGCATTTGGTAAACGGTTTTCTGGTAATGATCACTCTGGGTCTCGGAACACCATGGGTAGTGGTGCGGACGGCGAGGTTCATGTTTGAAAGAACTTCCCTGCACGGCCCGCTCGACCTGTCGTCCGTCGTGCAAGCGGCCCGTGACGCCGAAGCGACCGGGACTGGAGAAGGCATTGCAGACCTGCTGGATATGGACCTGGGCATCCTCTGAGACTTGTGACCCCGACGCCCCCCAGCATGGAATGGCAGGGCCGCTATTTTGACGGTCAAACGGGCACTCCCCAGCCAGTAGTGGTCAGAGTCGGTGACCATGGCCTTCAAATCGTGAAGGCGGATAAGAACGATGTCTGGTGGGATTACGGCGAGGTGCGCCAGACCCAGGGGAGCTATGCCGGTGAACAGGTACGCCTGGAAAGAGGCGGCCCTGTGGCCGAGGCCGTTCTGGTCGATGACTTCCGGTTTTTATCGGCCGTCCACTATTATGCACCCGGTCAGACAAGCTTTCATAACCCTGCCAGACGTTCCGCACGCATCAGATTCACCATCTTGGCGGGCGTTTGCATCCCCCTGATCGGAGTCGCCCTCTACCTGTGGGGAGTTCCCGCCATGGCGGAAGCACTGGCCGAGAGAGTGCCAATCTCATGGGACGAACAACTGGGCAGATCCGTCCTGGTCGTGCTGGCGCCGCCGGAGGAGCGCCTCGTAGACCCGGCATGCACCCAGATACTGGAACGGATCGGCGTCCGCCTGGCCGGCGCTGTTCCTGACAATCCCTACACCTTCCGCTTCATCCTGAAGAAAGACTCCACGGTTAACGCTTTCGCAGCATCGGGCGGATATGTCGTGGTCCATACCGAACTGTTGAGAAAAACCGGTTCTGCCGAGGAGTTGGCCGGTGTCATGGCGCACGAGATGCAGCACATCCTGAAACGCCACACTACGGAGTCGCTGTTTCGGGATTTCTTGATCCAGATACTGATCGCGGCCTGGAGTGGCGATTTGAGCAGCCTCGAATATGCCATGGAAACGGCAGAAACTATGGGAGACCTGCGCTTCAGCAGGAAAGCGGAAGAAGAGGCTGATCTGGAAGGCCTGAAACTGCTCAAGGCGGCAAGAATCGACCCCATTGGCATGGTCACCTTTTTCAAATCGCTGGAGGATCTCGATACGCCGGAGATCCTGAAATATCTGTCCACCCATCCTCGGACTCAAGACCGGATACGACAGCTCGAGAACCTTGCCTCCGAGGACGGCTTTATCGCCGTTCCCCTCCTATCCGACGTATCCTGGGCTGAAATGAAGTCAGGGTGTTCTCCAGACGCCTGGACGACGTATTGAGTATCCTCCAGCGCCCGCAACCTCGTCTCTGTTCCCTGTGACCTCTTGTACAGCCTTGAAGCAGACCGAGCGAGACGGGGCGGCCGCCGTCACGCCAGGCGACCGTTCGAGGTCTTCCTCGCCATCGAACTGCGGCAGCGCCCAGCGAATGCGTAGCTGCCGCTCTACGATGTGATACGACCATTGCCGGTTCTTGGGGCAAGGGAGGCCGGATGAGACGCTGAGCTTCCCTGTCGCCTGGCCCTGCTGCTCGCTGTTTCCGGCCGAAGTGTTTTTGTCTCGTGCAACTGGTGGCTTCGGCCTTAGCCTTCACAGCCTTGCTGGCCGGACTGGTGTTGGTGGTCAAGCCCGTTCCGGGGCTCTGACAGCGCGGACGGTGCCTGCCGGAAGGTCAGCCGGAAGCGCGGGCGGTACGGCCGCTCAGCAGGCGCCCGACCGCTTTCAGCTTGCTCCAGAAGAAGTCGAATTGCCCGAGCAGCGTTCCGTAGCCGAGCAGCAGCAGTTGATAGACCGGCAGCGTCACGATCAGGAAGATCGTCCACTGCAGCCAGCCGGGTGCGGTCGCGGGGAGCAGGAATCCGATGACGGGGCCTTTCAGCCTGACCGTCGTCAGGCCCGCGAGCGCGAAGGCCAGCAGAATGGCCACTGCGCCCCCGGGTCCCACGCCCCAGCGCGACTTCATGCGGTCGAATAACGGCATCTGATTCCGCCGTGCGGCCCAATGCCGGCAGCAGCTTACGGGCGCTCCCCTCGATAGTCGCCCATGATTTCCTCGAGCGCCCGCCTGACGGATGGTAAGCGGCCCGGAGCGTTCCGAGGCCGCGATACGCTTTGAGTGGGCATGAAATCTTTGTATTTCCGTTCTTGGCCCGACCCGCCCCGGCCGGGGGCCTACGCGGCGGTGCCGCGTCCGTTGTGGACGAAGAAGTCCCGGAGCACATCGAGCGGCCCCTCGATGCGGCCGAAGCGGTCGCGGAGGACTTCGTTTTGCGTGTCCAAGCGGTCGCGGAGGGCTTCGTTTTGCTCGTCCATGCGGTTACGGAGGTTAACGATCTCAACACGCATGTCCTTCATCTCCTGGCGCAAGTCCTTCATCCCCTGGCAAGACTCGGTCCGCACCGTGCGGATGGATCGGTCCAGGTATAGGAATCCCAAGATGAAAATCGCAGGAGTGATCCACTGGGCGAGTTCAGCGAGCATCAGTGTCTTCTGGAGAAAGCATAGCATCCCCAACAGCTTTTCTCGTTCGCGGAAAGCGGGCGAGGTGAGTCCATTCCTGAGCGCATGAACCTGGTCGTGCAACAAAATCGGTGTGGACATGAAGCCGAGAAAACCGGCAGGAGACGGATGGGGTGTGAACCCGGTAGTGACCGGACTATCTGCCGGAGCTTGGAGTGCGGGGGCAGGTGGTATGCTGAGCTTCCATGTTGCCTGGCCCTGCTGCTCGGCGTTTCCGCCGAAACAATCCCTGGATGTCACGGCTTTTCCTGGCGGCCCTGTTGGCGGCGGTGTGTCCGGGACAGGCTCCGGAACTGGCTCCCACGGGGTTCATCAATGATTTTGCGGGAGTTCTGAGTCCTTCGGCGAAGCGGGCGCTGGAGACGTTCTCCACGGAACTGAAGCAGAAAACGGGTGCGGAGGTGGCGGTGGCGATTGTTCCGTCCTTGGGAGACGAGACGATCGAGACCTACACGAATCTGCTCGCGGAACAGTGGGGCGTGGGAGACGAAGAGGATCGCGGAGTGCTGATCCTGCTGGCGATCCAGGACCAGCAGCTTCGCGTCGAGGTCGGGTACGGTCTGGAGCCGATCATCCCTGACGGACGAGCGGGTGAAATCCGCGACATGATGACGCCGCATCTGCGCGCCGGCAATTATGACGCGGCGGTGACGGTGGCCGTGGCGCAAGTGGGGCGGATCGTGGCGCAGGACGCCGGCATCAGCCTCACCGGACAGGTTCAAGCGACCCGGAGTGGCCGCGGCCGGCGGCGGACCGGGACCGGCTGGTGGCCGCTGATGCTGGTGTTCCTTCTGTTGATGCTGCCGCGGCGGCGGCGCTACGGCGGTTGGCACGGCGGCGGGATCACGACGGCCTGGATGTTGGGCAGCATGGGCGGTTTCGGCGGCGGCTTGGGCGGCGGCGGTTTCAGGGGCGGCGGGGGATTCAGTTCAGGCGGTTTCGGCGGTTTCGGCGGCGGCGGCTTCGGAGGCGGAGGCGCGTCGGGTTCATGGTGAACAACTGGGGCAAAATGGCATGAGAGAGCAACTCCTCGACGAGCTTGTCCAACGGCTTCGCGATGGTTTGGGAGGCGACCTGCTTTCGGTGGTGCTGTATGGCTCCGCCGTGACCGGCGATTTTCAGGAGAAGGTATCGGACCTGAACGTGCTGTGCGTGCTGAAGGCGGTCGGGCCGAAGCAGCTTGAAAAGGCGTACCCTGCCGTGGACCGCTGGATGAAGAAGAAGCAACCAGCGCCGGTGATCCTTTCGCTGGAAGAGGTGGAGAATGCGCACGACGCGTTTGCAATCGAGTTTCTCGACATTCGCGCTGCCTATCGCGTGCTCTACGGAGAGGATGTCGTCGGTGCGATCAGCGTGGAGCCGAGCCATCACCGTCATCAGGTGGAGCATGAGTTGCGGTCGCGGCTGTTGCGGCTGCGGGAGCGGTTCCTGGCGATCCAGAAAGACCGGCGGCAAGTGATCCGGTTGATGACGGACTCGATCCCGACGTTTGCGACGCTGTTTCGGCATGCGCTGATCCTGAGCGGCGAGGAGCCTCCCGTAAGAAAGCGGGAGATCTTTCGGCAGAGCGCGGCGAAGTTTGCGATTTCGCCGGCGCCGTTCGAGAAGCTGCTCGAGGTGAGGCAGGGCGGCCGGCGGCTGGGAGACGCGGAGATACGGCCTCTTTTCGAGGAATACTTGAGCGAGATCACGCGGGCTGCCGAACACGTCGACCGGTTATAATCCGGGAAGACCGCCGCGGAGGGGAAGGAGACCGAGGTGCGCAAAGTCCTGATCGTTTTCGGCATTCTGACAGCGCTGTTTCTGGTTGCGGTGTTGGCGTTCGGCGGCATGTTCGTGAGCCGGCGGAATCAGATGGTGACGATGCGGGAGGGAATTGAAGGGGCCTGGGCGCAAGTGGATACGGTGATTCAGCGGCGGGCGGATCTGATCCCGAACCTCGTGGAGACGGTGAAGGGGATCGCGGCGCAGGAGCAGGAGGTCTTCACCAACATCGCCAATGCGCGGGCTGCAATGGCCGGGGCGCGGACGCCGTCGGAGCGGATCGCGGCCAATGATATGCTCGGCGGGGCGCTGTCGAGATTGATGGTCGTGGTGGAGAACTACCCGCAGTTGCGGTCGAGCCAGAACTTCATCCGGCTGCAGGATGAACTGGCGGGGACGGAGAACCGCATCGCCGTCGAGCGGCGGAAATACAACCAGACGGTGCAGCAGTACAACACCTACATACAGCTTTTCCCGAACAACATGGTGGCTTCGTTCTCGGGGCACGAGCGCGAGGACGCCTACTTCCGGACGACGGAGGAGGCGCGGCAGGCTCCGCCGGCGGTGAACTTCAATCCGCCGCAGCCGGCGCAGGCGCAATAGGCCTGCTTTTTCACTTTCTCAACGAGCCGAGCATCTTGCGGAAGGTGGCTGCCGGGTCTGCAACGCAACGCTTGATTTGCGGTGAATGGCCGACCTTCAGGGAGAAAAACGTTCCATCAAGACATCCGCATGGGATCGAATGCGGCCGTTTTCCCGTTGCGCCCATGTCTCAAGCAGCTTCCGCCAGGAACAGGAAACGAAGGTTACTTCATCATCGGCCACGGCTGCGGCAAAACGCTCGATTTCATCCCGGTGCCGGGCCTTTGCCCCTTCGTCCACCGGTTCTCCACTCCCCCGCCAGAAATTCGGCTCCGCATACACATAGAAGAGGATAGGCGCGAGGGCACGGAACTCGGGCCTCTTGTGGACTGCGGTCCGGAGCGCGAAGGCGTGCTTGAACAGTTGCCCGGCATCCAGATGCCGGTAGCAGCCCGGCGCCCCGTGCAATCGGTCGCGAATGCTTTCGTATCCCCCCATGCGTTTGCCCCAGACCGGACGCCAGTATGCGTTGCTCAACGCCGACGCCTTCCTACTCCGGAACGGCTCGAATCGTTTTGATTCGATGCCGATGAGTGCGGATGACGTCGTCACGAGGCAATCGAGAACGGGATGCCTCCCCCCGCGCCACGGGAAGCGGACCTCGGCTTCGAGCATCAGCGTGCGTGCGGGCCATGTTTCGCCGCCGCATCCGGGCAGGGGTGGCAGAACCACCGCCTTCCCAAGGAAGAAGCCGAAAGCGTTGGCGGCGAGCGCCGCGGACGATTCCGGGCTGTCAAACTTCCCACTCGCGATTTCGTTGCCGCCAGCCGCATTGAATATGGCTTCGATTTCCGGCCCGGGAACGCCGGGCAGGAACCTGCCGGTCATGGCTGCCCTCCCTCCGCTTCGGGGTACACGGAGGCCAGCCCGTCGAAGGCATCGCGAACCTTTCGTCCCGCCTCGGTGAGTCCGGAAGCGTCGCATTGCGAACGGACTTGTTCCCCGTTGGCAAACGGCAGACGGTCGAACCACTCGGGGAAAGCCAGTACGTCAAGCGACATCGACAACCCGCCTATCCTCGATCCGATATCGAACCGCGACAGGTTTTTGCGTGCTCGCGAGAGGCAACCCCGGAGACCCCAGTCCGTGTAGTAACCAGCCGGCGCCGCGACCTGGAGCGAGATATCGCAGGCATCCATCACCGAACCGCGCCAGACCGGAAGCCTGTTTCTGTGCATCCGGCAAAACAGGTAGGCGGCGCCGTAGCGAAGAACCTGCTGAACTGCTTCGGACGGGCTGTCGCTGTCCCATTTCAGTTCGACCAGTCGCGCGCGCATGCCCGCCCTGCTCCAGTGCACAAGATCGATGTTGCTGTGTCTGCTCCTGGAAGAGTCGCCGATACCCGACGCGGTCGGACACTGATTGAACCATCCCGGCATATGCCCGTTCTCGGCCAGCATGGCGACGGCTTTCTCAAGTATCGTCTCCCGGCTTCGGTTATGAGAACTGATGTCAGTCGCTCGCCGAAGTTGCCAGAGTTTTTGCGAAGTCGACCAGGGATGCGGAATATTGGCCTCCATCCGGCTGAGGATCTCCGCGATGTCCTCCATCCCCTTCGTCCCGTCAAACAGGCTCGCCATCCTTTCCTCCCTTTTCAAACCAAATCCGTTCCTTATCGACTGCCCTGACCTGAAACATCCCTCCGATCAAGCGGCATTGCTGAGCGGGACCACGGTGTAGCCCAAAGCCTTGGCGTTGTGGCGCAGAGTGGCGAGGCGCCGCTGCCAGAAGCGGGCTTCGTACTGGACTTCCCTGATATCGACATAGTCGTGACCGTAGCGCAGCATGCGGTAGACGAGGATGGCCGCTTGCGGGCGATGACGAAGATGGCCACGGCGCGCCCCTTGTAGCGTGCCGTGCGCCGGAAGGCGGCGCCCAGTGCGGTGCGGGAGCGTTCGAGCGAGAGGGCCGCCATGCGCAGCACCCCGGGGCCGGGCTTCAGTGTATCCTGTGGCTTGCCGTGCCCGATGTTTCCTGTCTGAATGATCCGCACCGCGCAGCGGGGCGGGGGCGGCACTGACCAGCAAGAAAAAGACAGTGCCTGGAATGGGTATCTAACCTCGAAGTGCTGTCAAGGAAACGTCGGACGCCCCGGGATGGCCGCCAGGAACTGCCCCCCACGGTCTCCGAACACAGCGAAGCTGATCACCGGCCGGTCACTGCTGACTTGCAAGTGTCCGCCCACCTGCCGGAACGCCGGACCGAACAACAAAGGCTCTTCCAGATCGCCGCCGCGGCGGGCGCCCGGCGCGATCGCCAAGATTCGCTCCGAGGTGCTGGGACGCCCCGTCCGATCGAACACCCGCACCCTCACCAGCGCCGTCTCCGGACCGGGATTGAGAATCCACAGCACGGTGTACATATTGTCCTCGGGTTGCTCTATGTGCGCCACATGCAAAAAAGAGTTGTTCAGGCTGCCTTCGGCTGCAGCCAGCGGCAGGACGGTTCGAGCGCCATCGCACACTACCGCCACGGCCCCCAATACCCGCGGCGAGGCGAAAATGCGCAACTGACCTCGGGTCACCGAGAAATCCAGTTGCAAGTAGCCCTCCAGCAGGCCGTCCTGCCTCGTCGTGGGGTTCAGTGACAGCAACTCGCCCACGTCAGCGGCCAGCAGCAAGCCGTCGGTATCAGCGGCCAGCTCCTGCTCGCCTTCCCCCAGGGGATTGCCGTCGTTGTCGAATGCTCGTATCCGCACCCGCGTCGCGTGCCCCGCCAAGCTCGACAGCAGATAGAGTTTCGTGGCGCTGCCGCGTCCCACCGCGAAGTGCGGCGCATACAATCTGCTGCTCCTGGCGAAGTTTCGGGGAAATGGCCGGCCGGCCAGCGCCGCATAGCTATCGTCATCGTGGAGGAACGCGAATCCCACCAGGGGTTTCTCGGCCCGTGCTTCCACATAACTGTGCGCGCTGTCGTCGGCGCCGGCAAACAGCGATTCGGCTGTCTCGCTCACGAAGCCGCCACTGGCCGCCGTGCGGCTCGCCTCAGCGACCGGCCCGCCATCCTCGCGGTAGAGCGTGAAGGTCACTGCGGTCTCTTGCAGAGTCGGGTTGAAGACGAACAACCGGGTTGCGCCGTGACGGCCCGGCTCGACGATGGGGAAGTAGAGCCGCCGAGCAGCCTCGAATTCCTCGGACAGCCCGTCCAGCTTCCGCCCGGCATGATCGCCCACCATGAACAAGCTCTGCAGGTGACTCTGCCGGCCCCGCGCGACCACCGCGGAGGCGCCGTTCTCCTCGCTGCAATCGAGCAGCTCGCAGGCCGGCCAGGCCCGTTGCCCCTTCCCCGCAAGAGCCTCCTCCAACTCTACTGCCTGAAGGGTCGCGCCGGCCGCGTCCACGAGCGACAACGTCACGGCGTTGGCAGCGGGCGTCGGATTGTGGAGAGCCAGACCCACCGCCACGTCCTCTCCGGAGAGATCGAGCGTGAGCGGCGCCAGGGCGGGAATGGTCAGCGCCGACCCGCCCAGGTCCACAATCTCGCCGTTGCTGAGCAGATCATCGTCCCCCCGCGCGCCGTCGATGAAGCGCAGCACGATCTCCCCCGTCTCCAGGAAGCGCGCCCCGGTCTCTCCGTCGTAGTCGAACGGGTACCAGTGCGGCTCGGCCTGGTCGGGCGTGGGACCGTACTTCCAATAGCTGTTGAACACCACCGTCTCAGGCAGATACAAGGTCACCGCGGCAGCCCGTCCGCGGATCACGCCGCTGAGGCGGAACTCGAGAAGTCCGATCGGAAACGCGGCTTCGGGCGGCGGCGGGGGTATGTCCCGCGGGGGCCGAGGGAAGGTTCTGGTGTCGGTGATGCGGATCAGCCGCGGGGCCTCCAAGGTGACGTAACGGGAGTCGAACGCGTTGGGGAAGGAGACGACGTGGGACTGCTCGGCATCGGCTACCCCATCAGCATTGCCGTCGCCGTCATTGGGCGCTCCCTCCTCAATGGAGTTCAGGACACCGTCGTCGTCCTCGTCCGGCGGCGGAGAGGGTGCAGGAGGAGGGGGCGGTGGGGGTGGCGGTGGAGATGTCGGCAGCGGCGTCAACAGGCGGATGCGGTCGGTGCCGGTATCGGCGATGTAGATATTGCCGGAGCCGTCCACCGCCACGCCAAAGGGCAAGTCTAACCAGGCATTGGTGGCCAGGACGCTATTTCCGCGGAACCCGCGCTCTCCCGTGCCCGCGATGGTTCTGATGATACCGGAGGAGTCCACCTTGCGGATCCGGTGGTTGCTCGTATCGGCGATGTAAAGGTTGCCGGCGGCGTCTACCGCTACGCCATGGGGAAATGCCAGTCGGGCAGCGGCGGCCGGGCCGCCGTCCCCGCCGAACCCGCGCTCTCCTGTGCCCGCGACGGTGGTGATGAGTCCCGAGGAGTCCACCTTGCGGATGCGGTGGTTGTCACGATCGGCGATGTAGAGGTTGCCCGCACCGTCCACCGCCACGCCATGGGGGTCTTCGAGCATCGCATTGACCGCCGGACCGCCGTCCCCGCTGAAGCCGCCGGCCCCTAAGCCAGTTGCCCCCATGCCGGCCACCGTTGTGATCGTCCCGTCGGCATCGACCTTGCGGATCCGGTGGTTGTACCTATCGGCGATGAAGAGGTTGCCCGCGCTGTCCAATGCCACGTCAGTGGGTGAATATAGCTGAGCATTGACCGCCGGACCGCCGTCCCCGCCGAAACTGATTCCTCCGGACCCCGCAACGGTCGTGATAACCCCCGAGGAGTCCACCTTGCGGATCCGGTGGTTGACCGAATCGGCGATGTAAAGGTTGCCGACGCCGTCCACTGCTACGCCACGGGGGAATGCAAGCCCGGCATTGGTGGCCTGTCCGCCTTCCCCGCTGTGCCCGTATTCTTCAGATCCCGCGACGGTGGTGATGACCCCCGAGGAGTCCACCTTGCGGATCCGGTGGTTGAGCCCATCGGCGATGTAGAGGTTGCCGGAGCCGTCCAGCACTATGCCATAGGGAGTGTCAAGCTGAGCCGCGGTGGCCTGTCCGCCGTCCCCGCCGAATAAGCTCTTTGCCGATCCCGCGATGGTGGTGATGATTCCCGAGGAGTCCACCTTGCGGATCCGGTGGTTGTCCCGATCGGCGATGTAGAGGTTGCCGGAGCTGTCCAGCACTACGCCAGAGGGACTGTCGAATTGCGCCGCGGTGGCCTGTCCGCTGTCCCCGCCGGAACCCGCCGCTCCCGTGCCTGCGATGGTCGTGATGACGCCGGTGGTGTCCACCTTACGGATCCGGTGGTTGTCCCGATCGGCGATGTAGAGGTTGCCGGAGCTGTCCAGCACTACGCCAGAGGGACTGTCGAGTTGCGCCGCGGTGGCCTGTCCGCTGTCCCCGCTGAAACCCGCCGCTCCCGTGCCTGCGATGGTCGTGATGACGCCGGTGGTGTCCACCTTGCGGATCCGGTGGTTGCCCCGATCGGCGATGTAAAGGTTGCCGGAGCTGTCCAGCACTACGCCAGAGGGACTGTCGAGTTGCGCCGCGGTGGCCTGTCCGCTGTCTCCGCCGAAACCCGCCGCTCCCGTGCCTGCGATGGTCGTGATGACGCCGGTGGTGTCCACTTTGCGAATCCGGTCGTTGCCCGCATCGGCGATGTAGAGGTTGCCCGCGCCGTCCAGCACTACGCCAGAGGGATTGTCGCACTGTGCCGCAGTGGCTTGTCCGCCGTCCCCGCCGAAACCCGCCGCTCCCGTGCCTGCGATGGTCGTGATGACCCCCGAGGAGTCCACCTTGCGGATCCGGTCGTTGCCCGCATCGGCGATGTAGAGGTTGCCCGCGCCGTCTACCGCAACGTCAGAGGGTCTGTACAGTTGCGCCGCGATGGCCCGTCCGCCGTACCCGCCGTACCCGTATTCTTCGGATCCCGCGACGGTGGTGATGTCCCCCGAGGAATCCACCTTGCGAATTCGGTGGTTCCAAAAATCGGCGATGTAAAGGTTGCCCGCGCCGTCTGTCGCCGCTCCACGGGGGGAATCCAGCCGGGCCTCGGTCGCCGGGCCGTTATCCCAAACTTCCGGCAGGCCGGCGAACGTGTCGATTCTATACCCGGCCTGTTGTTGCGCCCCGGCCGCCGCGGCGAGCAGCGCGGCGCAGAAAGCAAGCTTTCCAACGCGAACTTTTTTAATTTTCATTAAGTGCATCAATGTCTTCCAATCGAACCAGCCCGCAGACATGGCGATGAGGCCGAGCCGCTCACGCAAGGCGGCTGACCGGTTGCAGGGCTTCGAATGCGTGCGGATTCCGGTCGAGATGGACAAGGTAAAGGGTCGGCGGACAGTCGAAAGACGGCCTCGATTTGCACAATCCATCGACGACTTCCCCGATGTTCGTATGTGTCGCCATGCATTCGACAGACACGCCGATTCGCGCCTCGACCGCCGAGGCGAGCCGGGCGAAAGCGAGGTTCCAGTCGCCTGCCGCCCGGCGTTTGAGTCCGGAGTCGAGCCAATCGCGCCACCAGGATCTCGGCCCCAACACCTGAACGATCGGTGGAGTTTCGGCGGCGATCTTGCAACCGAAGCGATTCCGGGCCTCTCTCGCCAGGACTCCGAGGTTGGCTTCGACGATAGCGGCGTAGCGCAACCCTTCCATCCAAGCGTGCATCGGTGATTGGCCACGGTTGCGGCGCGGACATTTCAGTTCGACGACAATCAACCTGCCCCGGTCCGTGACGCCGAGCAGGTCGATCTTGCCGATGCCGCGGTTCGCCCGGATGGCCTTGAGCGGCATCTGGTAGTCGAGAAAGCGATGCCAACCGCCGTCGAGCCGCGGCCAGCAGCATGCAAGGTTCCAGAGCGCCATTGCATAGCGAGGCTCCCACTGAATTCGGGGGGTGTCGGGATGCCTCCCCTGGGTTGTTCCGTCACGTCCGGAAAAATACGATGTCAAGCGGCAAGGCGCGTTTGCCCATAATGCCCTGTATTCGGCCGCCAGCGCATCCGGATCCACGGAGGCGATAGAATGTTTCAGACTGGGGTTGGATGCAGTCCACCGGTCGAGGAACAGGATCGATTCCCGCGGGTCAATCATCGTTCATTCCTTGTCTTGCGGTCCGCCTGGCTGCAAAGCCGGGTACGGAAGGCCCTGCCGGCCTCAAAGGCATCGAAACGTCGAGCGAAGCGACAACAAGCTTGTCAGTTTACATTTACAGATATTTTTATAGTTTTGTCAACTATCGTCACGAGGAAAAACCGAATAGGCCGACGAATCAGGCTGTCCCGCACTGCCGTCGGGTTGTCTCTTCGTGCTCTGTCTGCCAAGATCGACAACCGAGTGACCGCGCAAGCGATCGGCAAATACGAGCACGGCGAATCGATGCCGAGCACAGGCGTCCTCACCGCGCTTGCAGACGCGCTCGGCGTGTCCACGACGTATCTGACCGGCAGCCGGGACATGACTCTGGAGGCCGTCGAGTTCCGCAGAAAGACGTTCGCAGGCAAGCGGGAAGAAGACCAGATCAAGGCTCGGGTCCTGCGCTTGCTGGAACGTTATCTCGCGGTCGAGGAGCTACTCGGACTGACGAGCACGTCCTGGGACAAGCCTCGGGGATCTCCCTGGCCCGTACTGCACGATCTTTCCGAGGTCGAGCACGCCGCGCGCGGATTGCGCGCCCATTGGGGCCTGGGCTCCGATCCGATCCCCAACCTGGGCGAGCTTCTGGAAGAGCGAGGGATCAAGGTTCTCGCTATGGACCTTTCCGCCATCGACGGCTTGACGGTGCGGGTGCGCCGCGAAGACGGGAGCACCACGCCCGTGATCGTCGTGAACCAGGGGCACTGGGGCGAGCGTCAGCGGTTTACGCTGGCTCACGAACTGGGTCATATTGTTCTTGATGTTGCTCCGAAGATCGACGGTGAAAATGCCGCTCACCGCTTCGCCGCGGCGCTGCTGATGCCCGCGGAGCCGCTGCGGGCGGAGGTCGGCCGGCGCCGCAAGTCTATCGGCTGGAGCGAACTGCTCGAGCTCAAGCGGATATTCGGCATCAGCGTGCAGGCTCTGACCCTGCGCTGCGAAGAACTCGGCATCTTCAGCCCGGCTCTGTCCCGGCGGCTGTTCGACGAGTTCATCCGCCGCGGCTGGCGCAGGCCACCCTATCAGGAGCCTTACGCCATGGTGGGGGAGAAGCCCAGGCGTTTCGAACGGCTGGTCTGCCGCGCTATGTCGGAAGGAGCGGTCTCAGCGGACGAGGCGGCCGAACTTCTGGGAATCCCGGTCCGCGATCTGAACCTCCTGATGGAGGAGCCGGACCCCAAGCGCATGGATACAGAGGCCGGAAGACCGCTCTTGCAAGGCCCGTTTCGGATGCCTTGAACCTCCATAAAACGGCTTTTCCCGAACAACATGGTGGCCTCGTTCTCGGGGCACGAGCGCGAGGACGCCTACTTCCGGACGACGGAGGAGGCGCGGCAGGCTCCGCCGGCGGTGAACTTCAATCCGCCGCAGCCGGCGCAGGCGCAATAGGCCTGCTTTTTCACTTTCTCAACGAGCCGAGCATCTTGTGGAAGGCGGCTTCCGCGGCGTCGGTGGTGGCCTTGGGGGCGGTGAGCTTGAAGAACACCGGTCCCTGGGGGGCTTCGGCGATGGCGGCGAGCATGCGGTAGCCCGGCTTGGGCGTGGCTTGGCGCGCCATGGGGAAGGGTTTGAAGAGGTACGTGCCGGCGAGGTCGAGAGTCGTGACGGCGATGCCGTTGATGCTGTCGCTGGAGCGCTTCGCAAGGGAATCGGCCGGGCCGCCGCCGGGGGCGCGGAATTGGCCGATCCAGCGCCTGACGTTGGCCTCGACGCTTCCGCCCTGTCCGGGTCCGAAGAAGTAGACGCCGCACTCGCCGTCTTCGCTGTCGCCTCCGGAGGCGGGGACGACGTAGTTGGCGGCGCGCATGCGTTTAGGCTGGGAGGTCCAGCCGTCAGGGGCGGTCCAGGTGACTCCGCCGGCGGATTCGGCGAGGACAGCGGGCATGGTGAGGGCTGTGAGGAAGATGAGGAGGAGGGGGTTGGGGCGCATGAGTACTAGTCTACAGTCTGGATGAGAGCGGCCGGGAACACGGCGGTCAGAGCTCGTTCCGGGTCGAGTTGCGCGAAGCTCGACGATACTCGACGCGAGACTCTTGCTCCCTACCTTGCCACATACAAGGTGGTGGGATATGCGGGCTAAGCCTGCGTTTCGGCCCTGTATTCGGCTTCCACCGTTGCATTCAGGCCGCCGCGTGGAGTGAAGTCGCCTTGCACCCGCGCCTGGACCGGATGGATGGCATCCACCACGTCGCGAAGCACCCGGTTGACGACATTCTCGTAGAAAATCCCCAGGTTGCGGTAGGCGAGGATGTAGAGTTTCAGGGATTTCAGCTCGATGCAGAGTTCGTCGGGCTCGTATTCCAGAGTCAGCTTGCCGAAATCGGGCAGTCCGGTTTTGGGACAGACGGATGTGAACTCGGGCATCTCGATCTTGATGCGATAGCCCTTGAACTGGTTGGGCCAGGTTTCGAGAGCGGGCAGTTCGGCATCGATGCCGGCTTGAGCATGTTCACCGGTGTACTCGGACAATTTCGCTGCTACCTCCGTGCGCGGCTTTACTTGACGACGGATTTGCCGAGTCCGGCATTACTCCCGCGGTCGCGAACCCGCAGAGTCACCAAGCGTTCATGGTCAGCCGCCTTGTCGAGACGGATCGTGAAGGTTTCCTTTTGCGAATCGATGACCCCGTCATCGGCGAGAACGGGCACCCAGCGGCCGGCGTCGATGGAGTATTCCGCCTGACGCAACATCGAGCCGGCGTCTTGCGCCTCAAAGCGGATTACTTGCCGGTCGTCGATACCGAGCAAGCGGACCACCGGCGGCGTGTGATCGACGATCACGGGTTCACTCGCTCGAAACGCCGTGCGGGCCTTGTCGGGCGGGTTCGAGCGGCCGTCGGAGACCTCGACGCGAAAGCGGTAGGTGCCGTCGGCGAGGGTGTCGCTGTCGATGAGGAGAGTCTTCTCTTCGATCTCATCCTTGACGAGCTTCCAGGCGGATTCTCCGTCGCCGCGAAAACGTACTGCGGCAAGCAGGTCATCCCCATCGGGGTCGGTAGCGGTCCAGGTGATCTTCAGCTTGCGCTGCGGACCGCCGGCGAAGGCATCGGTGCTTTCAGTCGAGGTGGTCGAGGACACGGAGCCGGTGTCGGTCACGGTGATGCTGTAGGCTGAGGCAGTGTCGGTCGTCGATGTCTCCTCCTCGAGGCTCGTGTCCTGGCCGCTGGTTGCGGAAACCGTGATGCTGTCGACCCGCGGCGCGCGGTTCCGAGGCAGGTAGGTGAGCCGCATGGCGGTGAGCGCGGGTGAGCTATCGGCGCGCCCGTTCAATCGGGCCTGCCATTGGACATACCGAGCCGGCGGCGATGTGATCGGGCCGCCGCGCCACGTTCCTTCTTCGATCGCGACCGGCTCCGACCAGTCGCTCCAGCCGGCGTCGGGCTTCGCGGAATTGCCGCTGCGTGTCCGAAACTCGATTGCCGTACCGTTCGGAAGCGTCCCCTGCCAGGAGAGCCGGCCCCAAACTGCCGCCGACTTGGCATCGTGCGCCACCGAAAGATAGGAGCCGGTTTTTGACGGCTCACTTCCGAAGCGCAAGAGGTTACCGGCATGCGCCGTGGCGACCCATCGTTCGCCGCCGCTGGTGACAAGCTGCGTGATCTCATCCTGGCCGGTCTGCGTCTCCAGAGTGACTTGGCCATCCTGGTTTACGCTGTAGATGCGGCCTTGCTTGTCCGTCGCGAAGAGGACTCCCGCTCGGCCCGCACCAGGGAGAGTCAGCGCCAGTAAACCTTCGGAGTCGGATTTCCAAACCTTCTCGACTTGCAGATCGCTGCCGATACGCAGTAGTTCCGACCTGTCGATGCCGGCCACCGTGATGACGGGTTGCGAAACGGTAACCGCGCTCTGCGGTTGTTTGGTCCCGCTAGTTTGGGCGCCGGGCTTCTGCACGACTTTGGGGTCGTTTCCGAGTGAGGCGGTCACGGTGATTGTTGTCGTAGCGGCGCCTTGTGCGGTCCCGACCGAGGCTCCGGCGTCGCCGCCGAACGACGAATAGCCGCCGCCGACTCCGGCTGCGAATATAGCGCCCTCCGGCGTGACCTGGAGATTCCGGATCTCGGGCATATCGGAGTCATAAAGGGCGAAAGCCTTGCGCTTGCTTTCGATGCGATAGAGGATGCCGTTGGGGTCCGTGCCCGCCAGCAAGCGGCCCTGGCCGTCGAACGCCAGACTGACGACATGGCGTTGGCCGCTTTCGTAGTAGAGTTCACCCTTGCCTCGGCCGGTCACGCGGTAGATCTTTCCCTTGTCACCGGTGCCAACGAACAGGTTGGGAGCATTATCCTTGCCCGGGTCTTGGGCGAAGGCGAGGGACCAGATATAGGTCTGCTCGGGGTCGAAATAGACCTCGTGCTGCCCCTTGTTATCGATCCGATAGACTTTGCCGTTCGGAGACGTGCCCGCAAAAACGTCACCGTCGGAAGCCACCGCCAAGGTGAAGACCTCGATTTCGGGAGCGCTCCACAACAGGGTGCTATTCCCTTTGGGGCCGATGCGGTAGACGTTGCCCTGGTGACCCGTGCCGACGAACAGAGAACCGTCCGGGGCGGCGGCGACACTCCAGATCAAAGGTTGATCCGAGGAGAAGACGCTATCGAGAACCGGAGCGATGACGAGCGCGCCTTCCGGCTGAACCGAGAGGTTCTCGAGCTTGCCGGCCACGAACTGGGCGTACTCGGTCGTTTCCCAGACCTGACTCGTAGCCGCCGGCAAGACACCAGACGCGATCAGCAACAGCAAGATGCAAGACGCTGGTCGCCACGAGCGGGTCGCGTCCGGCATCGAAGGTTTGCCCCGGAGCCGTCGTGCTATCGCAAGGAATCGCGAGGGGAAGGAGATCATTCGATGACCATGATGCGCGTATTGACGCTGCCTCGGACGACACTATCGAGGCCACCGATCTCGTACTCGTCCAGAGTCGACTGATACTCCGCCGCAACGCCGCCGCCTTGCGCCCGGGGAGACGACAGCAGCGCAAGCACCGAAGCGGGAGGCGCCGGTAGGCGTTCCGTATCGAGCTGGAATGCCTGCGCGCGGCGCCAAACGCGAATGTAGAGCCTGTTGTTGCGGCGCAGGCGGTTCATGGCGTGCACGAGCTTGGAGGGGTCCTGAGCACGTGTGGTGGATGCGAAGGTCCGCCACTCCAACAGATTGAGCGAGCCGCCGTCCGCGAAGGTGACCTCGATCGGACCCGGCTTGGCGCCCGGCGGAATCTGGAAACGCGTTCTCTTGATGACCTCCTCGCCGGCTTCGTTACGGAGGGCCGCGGCGAGTTCGACGGTTTCACCAGTGCGAGCACGCGTCTTCGACACCCAGCCGCGATCGATGTCGAGCCGAAGGTCCTTGTCAATGGCTTCGACCGCAAGATGGATGCTTTGGGGAGAAATCGCCTCGAAGCCGCTTTCCAGAAGATACGCAAACGGGATGCTGGTCAGAGTCGCGAGCTGCAGCGCAACGCCGTTGGACCCGGCAAACATGTTGTCGAGGCGCAGCGGCGGGATGCCGTCACCCAGATTGACCTGTCCGCGGACACGATAGCTTGACGCGCCGACTTGCCGCTCGGTCGTATCCACCGCCGAGAACAAGGCCATCTGCATGAGAAACGGAGAGAGCGTGCGGTCGTTTACGAGGTTCATCTCGTAGCGCCGCGACCGGCCGTTGGAGGTGAGATCGATATCGAGCGGGACCATCCGGACAGAGCGTCCCAACTCGCCGGTGATGCCGGTGCCACGGTCTTGCGTAACGGCTCCGAGCTGCCCGCCGGATGCTGAAATCTTGAACGAGTTGTTGAGGTTGGGTACCGTCGTGATCACCGATGAACCCAGGAGCGGCATTTCGGTGGGGCCGCTTGCAAGGAAACGATGTCCGAAGGCATAGAGCCGGTCTCCGGCGACGTGGGTGACCGTGCCGGAGGCGCTGAGTTCCATATCCCCCTCGATGAGCGCTACGGAGACCATTGAACCGGGCTCGGGGCGTCGAGGTTTTTCGGCATCCGCTCCCTGTCCTCCGAGGCCTTGCGAGGGCCGCAACCCGAGGCCGCGCAAACGCTCGCCGAAAACCTCGAAGGTTCGTTCCGAGAAACCGGCCATGGCGACGGGAGTCGCGATCGGGAGCAGCCGGGGCTCGCTGCCCAAGGGGCGTGGACCTTCGGGAAGCAAGTCGGCCTCCGGGTCGGGGAGGAATCTTGGGGCTTCACCAGCATTGACCAATAGAAGCTTGGAAGAGTTGCCGGAGCGGGCGCTCGCTGGGAGAGCATCTTCGAGCTGCCCGACCATTTCGTGAATCGGGCGGATGCCCGCAATCGGCTCGGTCGAAAAGGGAAAAGAATAGGCGATCGCGCCGGCGAGCTTGCCGCCCAAGTACACCGGGCTGCCGCTCATTCCGGCGGGAACCCCCATCTTGTCCAGAGGCTCACCTTCCAACCGTCCCAGAATCAGCGATTGACCGGGGGCGATGTTTTTCAGGACTCCCAGGATCTCGACCTGGAACTCCTCCACCTGTTCTCCCGTAAACACGGTCTTGCCGACGCCTCTCATCCCGGCCTTGACCTGGTCGAGCGGAAGCAAGTCGGCGGCGCACAGAGGAAGTCCGGCGAGCAGCAGGCCGATGATGAGCAAGCGGTAGAGCAAGGCTGGCTCTATTTTAACCTCTGCCCTTGGTTCTCCGGCTGACGCGAGTCCGGTCTGTAATCCAAACGTGGCTCGAAGCCCTTTCATGACGACGAGGTCCATCTGATGTGATACATCCCCTGATCAAGCGGCATTGACGCCGATCCGGATCTTCCCGCTGGAATGATCCGCACATGGGCGGAGCAAAAAAACTTGCCTCGAAATCAGTTTCGCGCCCGCCTCTTCACCCGTGAACGATCTGCAAGAGAGGAAACTTGAAGACCAGAAAGGCCGAAAAAACAGACAACGTACACGTGCGGTCCGAGAAAAGGCTGTCCGGCTCAGGCGCTGCGGGCAGCCGGGACGTCTCCGTTGACACCGAGGAACTGCGCGAGCGCCTGCCCGGTGTAACTTCTATCGGAGCGCATCAGGTCTTCCGGCGTGCCTTGGGCCACAATCTCTCCACCTTGCTCTCCGCCTTCAGGTCCCAGGTCGATGATCCAATCCGCGGCTTTGATGACGTCGAGGTTGTGCTCGATGACGATCACCGTGTTGCCGTGATCGGCCAGACGATGGAGTACTTCGAGCAGCTTCTTGACATCGTCGAAGTGCAGTCCGGTGGTCGGCTCATCCAGTAGATAGAGGGTGCGTCCGGTCTGGCGCTTGCTCAGCTCGCGGGCAAGCTTGATTCGTTGGGCCTCGCCGCCGGAGAGAGTCGTCGACGATTGCCCGAGGTGGATGTAGTCCAGACCGACATCGAGCAGGGTCTGGAGCTTCGGCTGTATCTGGGGCAGGTTTTCCATGAGCGGAGCAGCTTCTTCCACGGTGGCCTCGAGTAGATCGGCGATCGACCAGCCCTTGTACTTCACTTGAAGGGTCTCGTGGTTGTAGCGGCGCCCTCGGCAGGAGTCGCACGTGACGTAGACATCGGGAAGGAAGTTCATCTCGATGCGAATCTGCCCGTCGCCCTGGCAAGCCTCGCAGCGGCCGCCCTTGACATTGAAGCTGAAACGTCCTTGCGCGTAGCCTCGAGCTCGCGATTCGGGAAGCATGGCGTAGAGAGCGCGAATCGGCGTGAACACGCCGGTATAGGTGGCGGGGTTCGACCGCGGCGTGCGGCCGATGGGGGACTGATCGATGCGGACCACCTTGTCGACATGGTCGATGCCCTCGATGCGCCGATGGGCGCCCGGCACAGTGATCGATCGGTTGATCTTGCGGGCGAGCGCCGGGTAGAGGATGTCGTTCATCAGCGTCGATTTGCCGCTGCCGGAAACGCCGGTCATCACGATGAAACGACCCAAGGGAAACGTGACGTCGATATTCCTGAGGTTATGCTCGCGGGCGCCTCGAACCGTGAGCA
The DNA here is from genome assembly GCA_965204095.1 of Bryobacterales bacterium. Lineage (GTDB taxonomy): Bacteria > Acidobacteriota > Terriglobia > Bryobacterales > UBA6623 > JAPPLB01. The sequence goes on from OZ241991.1 coordinate 2,551,546, forward strand.
CTGCCTTGTCGGGAGCTCGGCGCTCGAACGGTATCGGAACGATCTTTCGTCCACTGAGGTATTGACCGGTGAGGGACGCGGGCTCCGCCGCAACCTGCTCGGGGGTCCCGTGAGCTACGAGATTGCCGCCCAGGCGGCCGGCTCCTACGCCCAGATCGACAACGTAGTCGGCCCGCTGGATCGTCTCGAAGTCGTGTTCAACGATGACAATCGTGTTGCCCAGATCGCGAAGCTGCGAGAGAGTCGTGAGAAGACGGTCGTTGTCGCGTGCGTGCAGTCCGATGGACGGCTCGTCGAGAACATAGAGGACCCCGCGCAGTTCCGACCCGATTTGCGTGGCGAGGCGGACGCGTTGGGCTTCACCCCCGGAAAGCGTCGTGGCGGAGCGGTCGAGGCTGAGATAGTCGAGGCCGACAGCTAGCAGGAAACGGATGCGCCGCCGGATCTCTTCGACGATGCGGCCGGCCACCTGTTTTTCGCGCTCGGTGAGTTCGAGGTTTTGGGCTACTTCGAGCGCCTTGCGGGCAGGAAGCGAGGCAAAGTCGGCGATTGACAATTCGGCGAGCCGGACGGCAAGGCTTTCCCTCCTGAGCCGGCGGCCGTTGCACGACGCGCAGGGGGCGGGGGACATGAAGCGAGTCAACCAGGAGCGGAAGTTCTCCGTGGCAAAGGACGAATGCCACTCGTCGAGCAGGCCCAGCAGTCCCTGGAAGGAATTGCGCGTCTTGCCGGCGGCGATGTCATCACCGCCGAAGAGCAGGTGCTTCTGCTGTTCGAGGGTGAGTTCCTCAAAAGCTTTCCGGTACGGGATGCGATGCTTTTTGGCTCCGGCTATCAGGCCGCTTTCGACACGCGGAGGCAACAGGCCGGTTGCAATGCCTCCTTCAAGCAACGGCTTGCCGGCGTCGGCAATGACCTTGTCGGGATCGAAGTCCCAGCGGCTGCCGAGGCCACTGCACGTTTCACAGGCGCCATACGGGCTGTTGAACGAGAACGAGCGCGGCTCCAGAACCGGGACATTGGCGCCGCACCGGGTGCAGGCAAGCTTTTCGGAATACAGTTTTTCATCGCCGCCGACCTCTGCGACAACGACCAGACCGCCGGCCATCCTGGTGGCGGTCTGGATCGAGTTTTCGACCCTTTTCTTTTGGCCTTCGCGAACGGTGATCCGATCCACGACGACCTCGATGGTGTGGTTGCGCCGGCGGTCGAGGTGGATGTCGTCCTCGAGTGATACGATCTCGCCGTCAACACGGGCTTTGAGGAATCCGAGTCGCGCGAGGCGATCGAACTCTTTCCGGTACTCGCCCTTGCGGCCACGGACAATGGGTGCGAGGATCATCACCTTGCGGCCGAGTTGCTCTTCAAGGATGCGGCGCATGATCTGCTCGGCCGACTGGCGCCGGATCGGCACCTGGCAATTCGGACAGAACGGCGTGCCGATCGAGGCGTAAAGCAACCGCAGATAGTCGTAAACCTCGGTGATCGTGCCTACCGTGGAGCGGGGGCTGCGACTGGTGGTTTTCTGCTCGATCGAAAGAGCCGGACTCAGACCTTCGATGGAGTCGACTTCGGGGCGCTCCATCTGGTCGAGAAACTGCCGGGCGTAGGGCGACAGGGTCTCGACGTAGCGGCGTTGGCCTTCAGCGTAGATCGTGTCGAAAGCCAGTGAGGACTTGCCCGAGCCGGACAGGCCGGTAATTACCGTCAGGCTGTCGCGCGGAATCTCGACATTTACGTTCTTGAGATTGTGTTGACGGGCTCCGCGAACGGTAATGCGATCGAGCATCGAGAGGGGGACAGGCCAAGCGGAAATCTCATTTTAGGCGATGTTGGAAACCGTAACCGCCCGCTTCTCGATGCCCATGGGTGGAAGTCCACATGCGCACGACGATACGGCCAGGGTGACAGCACGGGAAAAGCCGTGACTCGTATTTCGTGCTTCGTGTCGGTCAAAAACCATCAAAGGAGGACCGGAGCCGCTTCGAGAAGAAACCGCGGCTTCCCAGTAACCCTCCTCATGGCAACGTCATGGCAGTGCCGGGCTGATCTGCAGATCCTGGTCGACTCCGCGGTCCGCGATGGGAGGGTATCCGGAACTCGTTGCATCCGGGGACGCTGGGACGCCTCCCGCCTGTGCTGGTTGGGCCTGAGCCGCGGGCGGCCAGGGATGAAGATCCTGCTCTGCCGCCAGCCCTCTCAGAACTTGCGCGACCACTCCTGGGGCCATCGCTCGATGACGACTTTCTTGTCGGTGTAGAACTCGACCGAGTCGCGTCCCTGGCCGTGCAGCGCGCCGAGGAAGCTGTCCTTCCAGCCGCTGAAGGGGAAATAGGCCATCGGCGCGGCTACGCCGATATTCACGCCCACATTTCCGGTCGGCGCCTGATAGCGAAACTTGCGGGCGGCCGCTCCGCTCGAAGTAAAGATCGATGAAGCGTTCCCGTAGGGATTCCTCGCGACGATATCGATGGCCTCGTCCACCGAGGCGGCATGCGTGAGGCTGAGCACGGGACCGAAGATCTCCGTCGAGGAAAGCGGCCCGTCATGCGACACGCCGTCGAGCACGGTCGGACGGATGAAGTGACCGCCTTCGAGGCCGTTGACTCGCGTGTCCCGTCCGTCGAGTACCGCCCGCGCGCCCTTCCGGGTCCCGATTTCCACGGCCGCTTCGATGCGAACCTTGCTTTCGCGAGTGATGACAGGCCCCATTCCAACGCCGTCGTCAAGGCCGGAACCCACCTGGATCAAACCCGCCGCTTCAACGATCGCGTCGCGAAACGTCCTCCGTGCCTCGCCCACCGTGACGGCGACGGCGACGGCCAAGCAGCGCTGGCCAGCGCAACCAAACGCGCTGTCGCTCACGATTTGAGTCGTCGCTTCCATATCCGCGTCGGGCAGGACGACGACATGGTTCTTCGCACCACCCTGGCACTGCACACGTTTGCCGCTTTGCGCGGCGCGGGCGTAGACGTACTTCGCCACCGGTGTCGAGCCGACGAAACTGATAGCGCGGACATCGGGATGGTCAAGCAGGGCATCGACGGCCGGCTTGCCTCCATTGACAAGATTGAGGACTCCGGCGGGGAGGTTGAGCCGCTCGATCAAGCCGAAGAACTTCTGCATCGTCAGTGGAACTTTCTCAGAAGGCTTGACGATCATCGTATTGCCGCAGGCGACGGCGTAGGGCAGGAACCACAACGGAATCATCGCCGGGAAGTTGAACGGCGTGATCGCCGCCACGACTCCGAGCGGCTGCCGGATCATGATTTCGTCGATCCCGCGGGCGACATCTTCAAGGTTGTAGCCCTGCATCAGCGTAGGGATGCCGCAAGCGACCTCCACGTTCTCGATGCCCCGCCGCAGTTCGCCTTTCGACTCGGCCAGCGTTTTTCCGTTTTCGATCGTGATCGTGCGGGCCAGCTCGTCGAGGTTGTCCTCGAGAAGCTGTTTCAGGCAAAACAGGTATTGGATGCGATCTTCTGGAGGCGTCTGTCTCCAGTCGCGGAATGCCCGCGACGCCGCTTGCACGGCCCGATCGACCTCTTCAGCGCCGTCCAAGGGTACATGGGCCAGGACTTCGGCCGTCGCCGGATTGATGACGTTACTGAACTCATGCGCGGACGCAGCAGTCCATTGCCCGCCGATGAAGTTGGGAACTGATTCCATTGCCGCCGCCTTTTCGTCTTGTCTGAAGCTGCCTTACGATATTGCCGCGAAGCCGGTCTATCTCCAACACGGCCTGGATGCGTTGCTGAAGTATCAACACTATATGGTTTACACGAAGTACTTGTAGTATTTCAGCGTTCCGGAATGTACAGGGGATCTTTGTACACGGTTTTCGGCATCCTTGCGATCACCGCGAGAATCGCCCTCTCTGGCAGGCTTCCGCTGCTGATAAATCAGAGTATCGTGTTTCGGATCAAATACGGACTTTCGGGGCCTGCGGCGCGAGCGAATGTCTTCTCAAGAGGTGCCATCTGCGTGCTGTGTCTTTTGGCCGGTTCCCGATCGGCGGCCCCGTAGAACGGCAAACCGTGCTCCTCGCAATAGCAGAAGCGAGGGTCGGATCGGGCTCGGTATCGCTGCCGTGACAACTCAGCTCGGTCCGTACCATTGACCGAGCAAGCTTGGGACTGAGGAGTATCAGGCAACCAGTCCGTGGTAAAAGTCCCGTGCAAGGCGCGGCGGGCTCCTGCGGTTGCTCTGCACGGTGTGAGGAGGATGGCGATCCGGGTGATCTCCTCCGACGAACGACAAAGCCGACGAGCGCAAATGTCCGTCGCCCAAAGGGTTACACGCCCCTTCCGGCCAACGGCACAGAAGGTGCAGCGCCGTGTTCCTCGAACGAACAGGCGTTACTCCATCGGTACCCGGCGCGTAACGCCGCCCGCGCGACTTTTACCACGGACTGCTAAGCCGGCATCCATGACGACCTGTGCCATAGTCCTCAGACCTGATGGACATGCCCGAACTTGGATATCAAGCAAGAGATTTCAGCGCGAAATTGTAATTTTTTTAAGAAGTCACAAAAAAATTACCAAGTAACTGCGACTGTTCATGTAGAGGTCATGGCCAAGTTGTTAAATACGCAATGTTGAAGAGTAACAAGGCATGTTCGCCGGCCCTAGGGAGGAGAAGAATCTCGGCGGCGCCTGGCCAGCCCATCCCGGATTTGCGCGCAGAAACCTGCCTTGGCCTCAAGGATCGCCTTGTGGAACTGCCCGAATCACTACCCGGCCCCTTCGGCAAACCGGTGCTTGCGCTGAACGTCCCCGGTTGGATGGTTCAGGAGGATCCCGATGATGCAGTCCTCACCGATGCGACTGACCGTAACGGAGAAATCCACTTCTGTCCCGGTTCGAAGACCTTCCTCTACGACCAGCTGAGACTGTCGGCTCAATAGCTCTTGACACATTACATTCACAAGCCTCTGGCCTCATGCCGTCCTGTTGATTGCGTGACTGACCGGTCGTGAGAGAAGACGAAGTCTCGTAGCTTCGACATAAAAGAGAAGAGGACTCATCGGACATGTTCGACTTGTTGATCGAACGGATCGTGCCGGTCGAAACCGGCGGTGAAGGGATGATGCTGACGCTGCCCGAACTCTTCAGCCAGCTTGGCCGGGATGCCATCGACGGCTTCCCCGGCCTGGCCGCCCATCAAGCGCAAGCGTGGTACCAATTCCTGGCTCAGCTCGGAGCACTTGCGTTGCACCGGGGACACCTGCGTGAACCGCCGGAAGACCCCGATGCCTGGCGGAGGCTGCTGGCCGACCTCACTCCGAGCTCCGCCGCCACCGCCTGGAGTCTGATGGTCGAGAACCCGACTCGTCCGGCCTTCCTGCAACCGCCGACTGGAATGCTCCATAAGTTCAAGCCTGCGGGCGAAACTCCTGACGCACTCGATGTTCTGGTGACCGCCAAGAACCACGATCGCAAGCGCGCGCAGGCAATCCACGGAGAACCGCACCTCTGGCTCTACGCCTTGATCACGTTGCAGACGACCCAGGGATATTCCGGCAGGGGTAATCCCGGAATCGCTCGAATGAACGGAGGCCTCTCCAGCCGCGTCCTGGTGGATCGGCGTCCCGGCCCGCGTTGGGGGCCGCGGGTTGCCCGTGCAATGCGCATGCTGCTCGCGCGCCGCAGCGAGATTCTGCGGTCTGCGAGTAACGACCTTTATCAATCCGAAGGTGGCTTGGCGCTGACGTGGCTCCACGAGTGGGACACTGACGCGCCGTTGCGTATGGAGGAGCTGGACCCATTCTTCATCGAGATATGCCGGCGTGTGCGGCTCACCGCTACTGGAAAGGGCCGCCTCGCGGCTCTGGCGCGGCCAGCGAAAATTCCACGGGTTGCCGCACAGGCGCTGAAAGGAAATCTCGGCGACCCATGGACACCCGTCAATCTGAGCAAGAGTGCCCCTTCCTCATTGACGGTCGGCGGCAACGGTTTCAACTACCGTCTGGCTCAGCTCATCCTGTTCGAGCGAAAGTTGAAGAAACCCCTCTCACTGAAGACATTACCGGGAGAGAACCGCCTCGACTGCGAGGTGCACATGGCGGTCCTGGTACGCGGTCAGGGCAAGACGGAAGGGCTGCACGAGCGGATTATCCCTTTGCCTGAATCGGTTGCTCCGTATCTGCAATTCGATGAGGGCGAACAGGGCTCGCCGCTCGCCTCTCTCTCCCAAGACATGGTTGCACTGGCCGGAGAGTCCCGGAAGGTTTTGTGGCAGACAGTGCAGATCTATCTGCAAGGACCGGAACATCCGAAATTCCGGAAGCCGGACGCCGCACCGACCATCGCCAGCTACGACCGGAAAATCGACGAGGCGTTCTTCAACTGCCTGTTCGAAGCGCCGAAGATCGGCTCGGACGAAGTGATCCTCCGCTGGCAGCTATTGCTCCGGGACGAGGCCTTTCGACTCGCGCGGGACGTCTGGCATAAAACAACGCCGCCGAGCATCCGCCGGGAGAAAGCTCGTGCCGCGTCGGAAGCTGTATTGTTCGCTGGACTGCGCAAGCGGCTGCCTGAAGCCTTTCTCGCACATGATTCCAAGGAGCCTTACACATGAACCCGGAAGCCGTGATTGACCCTCGTCCACTTCAGGACGACCCCGCCGAACCTCGCGGGCTGGGCCAGGTGATCGCAACGTTATCGCGGCAATTGAATGCCGAGAGGATCGGTGTTGGAGCATTGGCCGAACTTCGCCGCTTGACGGGCAACGATCTGCGCTCAGCGTTCTGGAAACGGTACCTCTGCGACGTGCCCGCGGAATGGCGTGAACCTCTCGGTCAGGTCGATGCACGTGTCGATCGGGCATGGGCCGGGCTCATTCGCGCCATGGTCGAGATGGCCCCTAACCCGCACTCGTTCGATCAGCCCTTCGGCGCTGCCCTCGCCAAGACACGTTATTCCGAAGACCGCTTCGTCCGATTGTTGCGCGCCGAAGGCGAAGACTTGGCTCGCGAACTTCGCATCGCCGGCTTATGGCTTGCCCGAGCCGGCCTCAAGGCTGACTGGGAACGGCCGGCACACCTGTCGCTCAGGGGCCTCGGACTGAACGTCAACCCTCAGATCGCCAGCCACCGAATGGCGCGGGACTACTTCCGTACCCCAACCCGACGATCATTGCACCCATGAGGAAATCACTACCATGAGAGGAAGGTTTCTCCAACTCCACACCCTCACCGGCTACTCCGCGACGTTGCTGAACCGCGACGATGTCGGTCGCGCCAAGCGCCTGCCGTTCGGCGGCCATGATCGCATCCGTGTGTCGTCGCAGTGTCTAAAGCGGCACTGGCGGGAGGCGACAGGTGAGTGGTCATTGCAAGAACTGGGCAGCGGTAAGTCCACTCGCTCCCGGCGGGTTTTCAGCGACGTCATTGCCGGCCGGCTCCTGGAACGAGGACTCTCGGAGAACCAGATCGTCAATGTCCTCATGCCGATCCGGTTCGCGGTGGTCGGCGAGAGCATCAAGGCAAAGCAGGCGCGCCAGCAGAAACCGGTCGAGGGCGCTGAACCTCTTGCCGGCTTGCACACGGATCAGGTCATCGTCCTGGGTGAGCCTGAGATCGCCTTCCTGACGAACCTTGCGGCGGAACTGGTCAAAGACGATGCCGAGAGGACGGCCAAAGCCGTCGATGCCTACTTCAAGGACAAGGCGAACAAAGCGAATCTGAAGGCTTTGGTGATCGGTTCCGGCCTGGATGCCGCGATCTTCGGGCGCATGGTGACCTCGGACCTCATGGCGCGTAGCGACGCCGCTGTCCACGTTGCACACAGCTTCACTGTGCATGCCGAAGAGACGGAGCCGGACTACTTCTCGGCGCTCGACGATCTGGTTGCCGCCGAAGGTGAGCTCGGCTCCGCCCATATCAACACAAGCGAATTGACCAGCGGGCTGTTCTACACCTATGTCGTCGTCGATTTACACCAACTCGTCGACAATCTGTCCAGCGACCGCGCACTGGCGGCGGAGGTCATTCGTCGGCTGGTTCATCTGATTGCGACAGTCTCCCCCGGCGCGAAGCTGGGGGCGACAGCACCCTACGCCTGTGCCGAAATGATGTTGGCGGAGAGCGGCGCCCGGCAGCCGCGTACGCTGGCGAATGCCTTCATGACTCCGGTATCGAAGCAGGGTGCGAAGGAAAAGGCCTCTGCCGCCATCAGTGAGTACCTTGGCCGCTATGACGCCGTGTACGGCGCGCACGAGAGGCGGAGGGTTGCAACCATGATCGAGCCGGCTCCGGAACACTCCGGCGAGAGAGTAAGCATGGCCTCGCTCGCGCAATGGGCGGCCGGCCAAGTGGAAGAGGCAAGCTGATGCAGGCGCTGATTCTTCATCTGCAAGCGCCGCTCATGAGTTTCGGCGGCCCACAGGTCGACCAGATCGGACCGACGGGACGATTCCCGACGATGAGCCAGATCACCGGCATGTTCGCAAACGCTCTCGGCTGTAAGCATGGCGACTTCGACCCGCTGCAAGCCTTGCAAGCGCGTTTGTCAATCGCCAGCGCTCTTGTGCGCGAAGGTGAAGAGTTGCAGGACTACCAGACCGTGGATCTCGGCCAAACTCATCTGCGCAGCCCCTCATGGACGACACGGGGAAGCAGCGAGCATCGGGAAGGTGGACTGGAAGCGCGGTACGGCACCCATATCCGTTTCCGCCGCTACCGCGCGGACGCCAGCGTGCTGAGTTCGATATCGCTGTCGCCTGCGGATGAGAAGCCAACGCTGAACGACATTGGAAACGCGTTGATTGCGCCCGCTCGGCCGCTGTTCATCGGGCGTAAACCCTGCCTGCCAGCAACACGGCTGTTCGTCGGCATCATCACAGATGCCGACAGCCTTACAGAAGCCCTCACTCGCGTCCCCGACACCTTTCCGGACCGCTGGACAGAGATCGCGGGCAGGAACGACAAGGTGAAGGTCATGGCCGAGTGGCCTGTAGAGAATGATCGCGCCTTGCCTCCCGATGCGCGCCGTGCAATGCGCCGCGTCATCGACCGGCGAGACTGGCGAAATCAATTGCATGGCGGCGAGCGAATCGTGGTGCGCGGCACACTCGTCCTGGGCCGCTTGCCTGCTCCGGCCTCTGGCGGTGCATTATGACCGACTTGCACCTTGTCCGCCTGCCGTTGAATCTCCGCGAGTTCACTGCCTGGGCGCTAGGCCGCGGCTATCTGGACACGCCTCCCGGCGATGGCCGCGGGCGTCCGCGGGACGCCGAGATGGGGTACGCCCTGCACGCGGCCTTGAACGGCCTGTTCGGCGTGCAGTCACCCCGTCCTTTCGCCATTCCACTTGCGGGCCGGCGCGAGCGCCGGCGGGCGGTTGCCGCATCGGAATCCTCTGGCGGCATGCTCGACCTGCTCGGCTACACATGCGCACCCCTCGAAACTCTTCGATCACTGGCACAACTCGCTGACGATGAGCTGCGTGCTACCGTCAACTGGGAAGCTGCGCGGTCCAAGCCCATGCCCTACCCCTGGCCGAAGAACTTGCGGCTCCGCTTCGACCTCCGGGCCTGCCCGGTACGGCGGATCATCAAACCGCTTACGACTCGGGAGCGCCCGAAACTGCAGCCGACGACGGTCTACAAAGGGAAGGAACTGGATGCCTTCCAGGTAGCCGCCGCGCGCCGGCCGGCACGCAACGAACCACCTACCAGGGAGCAAGTCTACATCGAATGGCTCGAGGAACGGCTAGCGTCTCGGCCGGAACGGCCTCAGGCCGTAGCGTTGGTGCCGAACTCGTTACGGGTGGAGTCCTACCGCTCGGTCCGCCTGTTGCGCCGCCCGCGGGGAGAGAACGGGCGACGCGCCACTCAATGGCTCACCCGCCCGGACGTCCGCTTTACGGGTTTACTGGACATCACCAGCCCGGATACCTTTCCGGACCTGCTCGCGAGGGGCGTTGGCCGCCATTGCGGCTTCGGTTTCGGCATGCTGCTCCTCAAGCCGGCGTGAGGCAAGACGGAGGAGGAACCTGCTTATGCCGCTCCCGCGTCGTCTCGGACTCGAGACCGCAAGTATTCCACACGCCGACCGTCACGGCCTGGCATGGCTCTCCCGCTGCCGCTTGTGGTCAGCAGACTGTGGGCAGCAGACGGCGCACTCCGCTTCCAGACGGCCGGGGGCAGAGACCTTGAACCGGGCGACTATGCCATGGTCGATTCATTGTGGGGCAAGAGCTGCCGCCCTGAAGATCTTCACCTCTTGTTTGGAGTTTCTGTGACCATTTCCGGCCAAAACTGGCCAATACCGGCCAACGTTCCCCCGCAGGCGCGGGGATGGACCGATAGTGTACCCTGCTTTTGCATGCTTGTTATGGTTTCCCCCGCGAGCGCGGGGATGGACCTGCTCGGCGGAGGCTCACAATGATCGGGTTGCCGTTTCCCCCGCATATGCGGGGATAGGCCGCTGACTACCTGGAGATTTGAGCCTGGAGAGTGGTTTTGAGGAGGACGTTTCAGGGCTCGTCGACGTCCAGCTTGCGCCGCCGCAGCCGGCCGATATCGATCACCTTGCCGCTGCCGCGGTCCTCGGGCAACGGCACCTGTTTCCGCACCAGTACGGGTCCTCGGGCACGAGCCGCTGGAGCTCGCGGCGCAGCCGGAAGACCTCCTGCTCGGCGCGGAAGGCGGACTTGAGGGCCGAGGCTTTCGACGGTAAGTGCCGGCGCAGCTTGAAGGCGGCCTCTTTGAGCGCGTCGTTGGCCTCGGTGATGATTCCAAGAAGTTGCTGGCGTTCGTCTTCACACACGAAGCTACCGGAACCGCCGCCTACAAAGCAGATTTTCCGCTGTCACGACGCCAGTGAGCGCTTTGGTGCTTCCCCGCCCCATCTCGATTCATGGCGCACGCCCTCAGAAGGTCAGTGCGAGCTTGACGCCGAACCGGTAATCCGCCTTTCCGTTGGAGGAGCCGGCCTGCGCCGCGCCTTGCACGGCATACAAGCCTCTGGACAAGTCCGGCCGGCTACTGCGGTAATCGCCGAACAACTCCACCCGCAGGCCCTCGGTCTGCATGGCGGCGGGCGCATCGGGCGTGCTCAGGACATCGAAGTACAGACCTCCGCCCAGGCGGGGTGAGCCGGCGGTCTCCTGCTGCAGCCGGGCGAAGGGGATCACCCGCCCGCGTCCGCGCCGAGTCGAGAGTCCATAACTGAGGTCCGCCTGAGCGCGGTTGGGCTGCCAGTTCACGGCTTCCGAGCGGTTCCCGCGCTGGTGGGCGTCGAGCATCTGCTCGCTTCTCCACAGGGCATTGGCTCCGCCGCTGTTATTGCCCCAGAGGGGAGCGAACGAGAAACCCCAACCCTTGCGGTCGGAACCGCGGTCCAGACGGACCGCCAGGCTGGCGCCGCGCTCCTTGAAGTTGCGAGCCTGGTGGGCCACCAGCCAATGACCTCGGGCCTCGACCTCGAGCCCCATGCGCCGGTTGGCAAGGGAGAATCCTCCGGCCAAGTCGGCCCCGAGGCCGGTATCGGCGTCGCCTCCGTCGACGCGGGCGCCCAGTTCCACTTTGGGGGTCAGCCGGGTGTTGGAAGACAAGCTCCAGTCGGTGCTGCCTTCCAGGATCAGGCGCCCGCGCCGGGCGTCCCCGTTGACCGCCCGCACGCCCTCGATGGCTTCCGAGCCGATGCTCACCGTGAAGGCGTCCGCCTTGAGCGCCAGATCGACCGCTCCCAGCCGCGTCAGTTCGTTACGCACGCCCACGGCCGCCATGCGCATGTCAATGCCCATCTCCACCGAGTCGCCGGCAAACCCCAAATCCGCGGAGCCCCGTCCAAAGCCCATCAGACCCCACAGGTCCAACCCCTCACGGGGCGACCACCGGGCATAGGGATGCACGCTGGTCAGCCGCGCCCCCACCTCCAACTCGCTCGCGATGTCTCCTCCGTTCGTATAATCCAGGGAGCCCACGCTATGAGAGGCGGCCACGCCCAGCAGCGCCTTCGAGCCCCAGCGGTGGTCCGCTCCCAGGTAGGCCGCACCCACCCGGCCGTCCAGGCCCAAGTCCGCCTGAGGACGACCGGAGAAGTCACTGCGCACTCCCTGGCCCCACAGCATCCAGCCGCCTTCCTGCTCTACCTGCTCTCCCTGCTCCCGGCTGCCGCCTTCGGAGCCGCTCTGGCCCAGCGCCAACTGGAAGGAACTGCCCCTCATCAGATCGCCGCCGGAGGCAGGACCGTAGCCCGGACCGCCGTTCAGTCCACCGCCGAAGCCGCCTGCGCCGCCGAACCCTGCCGCGCCGCCGGAGAACCCGCCCGCACCGCCGCCGAAGCCTGCCGCGCCGCCGGAGAACCCTCCTGCGCCGCCTCCGAACTCTCCCGCACCGCCGCCGAAGCCGCCTGCGCCGCCGACGCCCGCCCGGCAACGGCCACCGGAGAACCCGCCCGCGCCGCCGACGCCCTTCATGCCGCCGCCGGAGAAGCCTCCCGCGCCGCCTGCGCCCGCCATGCCGCCGCCGGAGAAGCCTGTCTGCACGGTCTGCGCGCCTGTCGACCACCCGGCTGCGCTTGCCTGTCCCGGCGCGAGCCGGCCGGCCGCCGTTCCGGCGAGGGAATGGGAACCGGGATAGCACGCGCGCCCGGCCATGAAATGCCCCACGGCTTGCAGAAATCTCTCCGTCCGTCCCTGCTCATCGGATGCGGACTCGAAGTCGAGCCCCTGCCCGCCAACGCTCGCCCGCGGCTCCCACGATGCGGCATCGAAGCGGCCGCCGATCGCGTCCACGGCCTGGCTGGCCACCGTCCGACCGAAAGCCGCCAGCGAAAACTCCAGCAAACGGTCGTTCCTGCCTGCAATGCTCTCGACGGTCACGCCGAAGGTTTGCTCTACGCTCAATCCCCCGGGGTCGCGCGCCGTTACCGTGACCCGGGTCACGCTCACCGCCACCGGGATGAGGGTCACCTCGGCGGCCGACACGTTGACCCTCACCGTGCCGCTCCCATCCGATGCCCGCGCCTGGTAGGTCAGCGGGTCTCCGTCCGGGTCGGTGAAGTATTTCGACAAGTCCACCGTCCCGTTCTTGCCCAGAAGCAGGATCTGATCCGGGATCGTTTCCGCGGCCGGCCCGGCGTTCACATCTACGATCGCGATCGTCACCTCCGCTACTTCGCTCAAAGCGCCGCCGCTGTCCTTCACCCGGTAGGTGAAGCGGTCTTCGGCTACCTCGCTCCCGTCGTGCGCATAGACGAACGTCCCGTCCGTGTTCAACGTCAGGTCGCCGTAGGAAACGCCGTCGACCAATTTCACCGACAACTGGCTGATGTCGTCCTCAAGGTCGCTGTCGTTAGCCAGGACGCTGGTTTCCAGAAGGATCGCCAAATAGCTCCTCTCGTCCCCCTGACCATCCGCGGCATCCAGAAAATCCTCCGGCGAGCCAAAGGGATCTACTTCCAGGTTCTTCAGGTGAGCGGCGCTGTTTCCGTTCGCCAGCGTCGTAGCCGTATCGCCTCGGGAAACCGTGATGTAGTCATCCTCGGCCTTCGGCGCGTTGTTGGCCCCGCGATCTCCCCCGATCGCGCCGCCGTCATCGTCAGTGATGGTCCCGGTCGCGGGCCGGCCTGCTGTCACCCCGGCCGGCGCAACGGTCATGTCGAGGCGCACCGTGAACGTCTCGTCGTCTTCCGCCACCGCATCCTCGATGGTCTCCACCGTGAAGGTCCGCTGCTCGCCGGCCGCGCCGGTGAAGCGCAGCGCCGCCGTGTTCGGCGTGTAGTCGGCGCCTTGGGTTGCCGTCCCGTCGGTGAAGCGTGGGGTCATGGTCAGGCCGCCCGGCACGGCCCGGTGTAGCGTCACCGTGAAGGTCAGCGCCTCGCCCTCGATGGCGCTCGCATTCGAGATCGTCACCGCGGCACTGCCCCCGGTCGCGTCGTCGTCAATGATGGTCCCGGTCGCGGCAGCACCGGTCGTCACTCCCGACGGAGCGTCCGACACCTCCAGGCTCACGGTGAAGGTCTCGTCGCCTTCCACAACCGCATCCTCGATGGTCTCGACCGTGAAGGTCTGCCGCTCTCCGTTTGTCCCGGTAAAGCTCAACGCCGACGTGTTCGGCGTGTAGTCGCGGTTGGCGGCGGCCGTGCCGTCGGTGAAGCTCGGGGTCACCGTGAGGCCGCCCTGCACTGTCTGGTTCAGGGTCACGGTGAAGGTGATGGCGTCCCCTTCCGCCGCGCCGGCGTCGGCAATCGTCACCGTGGCGCTACCGCCGATCGTGCCGTCGTCGTCGTCGGTGATGGTCCCGGTCGCGGGACTGCCCGCCGTCACCCCCGACGGAGCGTTCGACACCTTCAGGCTCACGGTGAACGTCTCCTCGTCTTCCACCGCCGAGTCCTCGATGGTCTGCACCGTGATGGTCCGCTGCTCGCCGGCCGCGCCGGTGAAGCTCAAGGCCGCCGTGTTCGCGGTGTAGTCGGCGCCCTCGGTCGCCGTGCCGTCGCTGAAACTCGGCGTCACCGTCAGGCCGCCCTCGACCGCATTGTCCAACGTCACGGTGAAGGTGATCGAGGAGCCCTCGCTCGCCGATGCGTCGGCGATCGTCACCTGCGCCTCCGCCGCGGTCACGGTGATCGTGAACGTCTCCGTGACGGCCGGGTTCACGCCGTCATCGGCCTCGATCGTCACCGTGTAGTCCTGAGCCGTTGCGTCCGCCGCCACTGCGCCGTTCACTTGGCCCGAGGCATAGGACAACCCCGACGGCAGCCCGGTCACCGTCACCGTCACGTCGTCGCCGTCGGCATCCGTCACCGTGATGTCGAAGGCCGTGATGGCCTCGCCCTGCTCATAGCTCTTGTCGCCCGGATTGGTGATCACCGGCGGGGCGTTCGACGCCTCATCGTCGTCGGTGATTGTCCCCATTGCCGTATCGGTCGCCGTCACCGTCGCCGCCGTCCCGGAGACGGCCAAGCTGACGGTGAACGTTTCGTCCGTCTCGTCATCGGTGTCCTCGATGGTCGCCACCGTGAAGGTCTGCGTCTCGCCCGCAGCGCCTGCGAAGGTGAGCGCGGCCGTGTTCTCGGTGTAGTCCGCGCCCTTCGTGGCTGTGCCGTCGGTGAAGCTCGGCGTCACTGTCAGCCCGCCCGACACCGCCTTGTCCAGCGTCACAGTGAACGTGATCGAGTCACCCTCGTTCGCCGATGCGTCGGCGACCGTCACTTCCGGTGCGTCGCGGTTCTCGTCATGGTTGTGGTCGATGATCCTCCCCGTTGCCCTATCGGTCGCCTTCACCGTCGTCGAGGTTCCGGAGACAGCCAAGCTCACCGTGAAGGTCTCGTCCGGCTCGGCGTCGGTGTCCTCCAGGATCGCCACGGTGAAGCTCTGCCTCTCGCCCGCCGTGCCTGCGAAGGTGATTGCGGCCGTGTTCTCGGTGTAGTCCGCGCCCTTCGTGGCCGTGCCGTCGGTGAAGCTCGGCGTCACCGTCAGCCCGCCGGACACCGCCTTGTCCAGCGTCACGGTGAACGTGATCGAGTCGCCTTCGATCGCCGATGCGTCGGCGACCGTCACCTGCGCCGCCGCGGTGACGGCGATGGTGAAGGTCTCGGTCACGTCCGCGTGCACGCCGTCGTTGGCGGTGATCGTCACGGTGTGGTCCTGCACTGTTGCGTCCGCCGCCACCGTGCCGCTCACCTGCCCCGAGGCGTACGTCAGCCCCGCCGGCAGCCCCGCCAGCGTCACCGTCACGTCGTCGCCGTCGGCGTCGCTCACCTCGATGTCGAAGGCGGTGACGGCCTCGCCCTGGGCGTAGCTCTTGTCGCCGGGATCGGTGATCACCGGCGCGAAGTTGACGTCGGTCACCGTGATCGTGAAGGTCGCCGTCACGTCTTGGTTCACGCCGTCGTTGGCCGTGATCGTCACCGTGTGGTCCTGCACCGCCGCGTCCGACGCCACCGTGCCGCTCACCTGGCCCGAGGCATAGGACAGCCCCGCCGGCAGCCCAGCCAGCGTCACCGTCACGTCGTCGCCGTCGGCGTCGCTCACCGCGATGTCGAAGGCGGTGACGGCCTCGCCCTGTTGGTAGCTCTTGTCGCCGGGATCGGTGATCACCGGCGCGAAGTTGACGTCGGTCACCGTGATCGTGAAGGTCGCCGTCACATCTTGGTTCACGCCGTCGTTGGCGGTGATGGTCACGGTGTGGTCCTGCACCGCCGCGTCCGACGCCACCGTGCCGCTCACCTGGCCCGAGGCGTAGGACAGCCCCGCCGGCAGCCCCGCCAGCGTCACCGTCACGTCGTCGCCGTCGGCGTCGCTCACGGTGATGTCGAAGGCCGTGATCGCCTCGCCCTGGGCGTAGCTCTTGTCGCCCGGGGCCGTGATCACGGGCGGGGCATTCGACGCCTCGCCGTCGTCGTCGATGATCATCCCCGTCGCCGTGTCGGTCGCCGTCACGCTCGTCTGCGTCCCGGAGACGGTCAAGCTGACGGTGAAGGTCTCGTCGGCTTCCGCCAGCGCGTCCTCGGTCGTGGCCACGGTGAAGCTCTGCGTCTCGCCCGCCGTGCCGGCGAACGTCAACCCCGCCGTGTTCTCGGTGTAGTCCGTCCCCTTCGTCGCCGTGACGTCGGTGAAGCCGGGCGTCACCGTCAGGCCCCCCGGCACCGCCTTGTCCAGCGTCACCGTGAAGGTAATGTCATCACCCTCACTCTCCGACGCGTCGGCAATCGTCACCGCCGCGTCGTCCGAGGGGGATTTGAGCAACACCGAGTGAATCGTCCCCGTCGCCGTGTCGGTCGCCGTCACCGTCGCTGAGGTCCCCGAGACTGACAGGCTCACGGTAAAGGTCTCGGCGTCCTCGGCGTCCGTGTCCTTGGTCGTCGATACCGTAAAGCTCTTCGTCTCTCCCGCTGCCCCGGCGAATGTCAGCGCCGAGGTGTTCTCCGTGTAGTCCGTCCCCTTCGTCGCCGTGACGTCGGTGAAGCTCGGCGTCACCGTCAGGCCGCCCTGCACCGCCTTGTCCAGCGTCACCGTGAACGTGATCGCATCCCCCTCGTTCGCCGAGGCGTCCTCGATCGTCACCGCCGCGCTGCCGTCGTCGTTGGTGATCGTCCCCGTCGCCGTATCGGTCGCCGTCACCTCCGCCGTCGTCCCCGACACCGCCAGGCTCACCGTGAACGTCTCATCCGCCTCGACAGCGGTGTCCTCGGTGGTGGAGACGGTGAAGCTCTGCGTCTCCCCCGCCGTGCCGGTGAAGCTGAGCGCCGTGGTGTTCTCCGTGTAGTCCGTGCCCTCCGTCGCCGTGCCGTCGGTGAAGCTCGGCGTCACCGTGAGGCCACCCTGCACGGCCTTGTCCAGCGTCACGATGAACTCAATCGAGTCGCCCTCGCTCGCTGATGCGTCGGCGACCGTCACCTGCGCCGCCGCGGTCACCGTGATGGTGAAGGTCTCCGTCACGTCCGGGTTCACGCCGTCGTTGGCCGTGATCGTCACCGTGTGGTCCTGCACCGCAGCGTCCGCCGCCACCGTGCCGCTCACCTGGTCCGAGGCGTAGGACAGCCCGTCCGGCAGGCCGGTCACTGTCACCGTCGGCGTATCGCCGTCGGCGTCGCTCACGGTGATGTCGAAGGCTGTGATCGCCTCGCCCTGCGCGTAGGTCTTGTCCCCCGGATCGGTGATCACGGGCGCGAAGTTGGCGTCGGTGACGGCGATGGTGAAGGTCTCGGTCACGTCATCGTTCACGCCGTCGTTGGCCGTGATCGTCACCGTGTGGTCCTGCACCGCAGCGTCCGCCGCCACCGTGCCGCTCACCTGCCCCGAGGCGTATGTCAGCCCCGACGGCAGCCCCGCCAGCGTCACCGTCGGCGTGTCGCCGTCCGCATCGCTCACGGTAATGTCGAAGGCCGTGACGGCCTCGCCCTGGGCGTAGCTCTTGTCCCCCGGATCGGCGATCACCGGCGCGAAGTTGACATCGGTCACCGCGACGGTGAAGGTCGCCGTCACGTCATCGTTCACGCCGTCGTTGGCGGTGATCGTCACCGTGTGGTCCTGCACCGCAGCGTCCGCCGCCACCGTGCCGCTCACCTGCCCCGAGGCGTATGTCAGCCCCGACGGCAGCCCCGCCAGCGTCACCGTCACGTCGTCGCCGTCGGCGTCGCTCACCGCGATGTCGAAGGCCGTGACGGCCTCGCCCTGGGCGTAGCTCTTGTCCCCCGGCGTCGTGATCACCGGCGCGAAGTTGACGTCGGTCACCGTGATCGTGAAGGTCTCCGTCACGTCCGCGTTCACACCGTCGTTGGCGGTGATCGTTACCGTGTAGTCCTGCACCGCCGCGTCGCCGGCCACCGTGCCGCTCACCTGCCCCGAGCCGTACGTCAGCCCCGACGGCAGACCCGCCAGCGTCACCGTCACGTCGTCGCCGTCGGCGTCCGTCACCGCGATGTCGAAGGCCGTGACGGCCTCGCCCTGGGCGTAGCTCTTGTCCCCCGGATCGGTGATGACCGGCGCGAAGTTGACGTCGGTCACCGCGACGGTGAAGGTCGCCGTCACGTCATCGTTCACGCCGTCGTTGGCGGTGATGGTCACGGTGTGGTCCTGCACCGCCGCGTCGTCGGCCACCGTGCCGCTCACCTGCCCCGAGGCGTAGGACAGCCCCGGCGGCAGGCCCTCCACTGTTACTGTCAGGTCGTCGCCGTCAGGGTCGCTCACGGTGATGTCGAAGGCCGTGATCGCCTCGCCCTGGGCGTAGCTCTTGTCCCCCGGATCGGTGATGACCGGCGCGAAGTTGACGTCGGTCACCGCGACGGTGAAGGTCGCCGTCACGTCATCGTTCACGCCGTCGTTGGCGGTGATGGTCACGGTGTGGTCCTGCACCTCGGCGTCCGCGGCCACCGTGCCGCTCACCTGCCCCGAGTCGTACGTCAGCCCCGACGGCAGACCCGCCAGCGTCACCGTCACGTCGTCGCCGTCGGCGTCGCTCACGGTAATGTCGAAGGCCGTGATCGCCTGGCCCTGCTTGTAGTTCCTGTCCCCCGGATCGGTGATCACCGGCGCGAAGTTGACGTCGGTGACCGTAACGGTGAAGGTCTCTTCCGTCGTATACACCCCGTCGTTGGCGCTGATGGTCACCGTGTAGTCCTGCGCGGTCGCGCCCGTCGCCACCGTGCCGCTCACCTGCCCCGACGCGTAGGACAGCCCCGAAGGCAGACCCGTCACCGTCACCGTCACACTGTCCGGATCGGTCACCGTGATGTCGAAGGCCGTGATGGCCTCGCCCTGCTTGTAGGTCTTGTCCCCAGGATCGGTAATCTCCGGCGGCGGCCAGCGCACCTCGATCTGCCACTCGTCGGTCACGTCCGCATTCACCCCGTCGTTGGCCGTGATCGTCACCGTGTACTCCAACCCGGTGTTGGGCTTCAGCCGGTCCCCGCCCGGAGTGCCGCTCACCTGGCCGTTCGAGTACTCCAGTCCCGGCGGCAGCCCGGTCACCGTCACCGTCACCTCGTCGCCGTCGGCGTCGCTCACCTCGACCGGGACCGCCGTCATCTCCCGGTACTGGATGACATAGAAGTCGTCCCGCCAGGTGATGACCGGCGGGAAGTTGACGTCCGTCACCGTGATCGTGAAGGTCTCGGTCACGTCTTGGTTCACGCCGTCGTTGGCGGTGATGGTCACGGTGTGGTCCTGCACCGCCGCGTCGTCGGCCACCGTGCCGGACACCTGGCCCGAGGCGTACGTCAGCCCCGACGGCAGCCCCGCCAGCGTCACCGTCGGCGTGTCGCCGTCCGCATCGCTCACGGTGATGTCGAAGGCCGTGATCGCCGCGCCTTGGGCGTAGCTCTTGTCGCCCGGGGCCGTGATCACGGGCGGGGCGTTCGACGAGTCGCCGTCGTCGTCGATGATCGTCCCCGTCGCCGTGTCGGTCGCCGTCACGCTCGTCTGCGTCCCGGAGACGGTCAAGCTGACGGTGAAGGTCTCGTCGGCTTCCGCCAGCGCGTCCTCGGTGGTGGCCACGGTGAACGTCTGCGTCTCGCCCTTCGTGCCGACGAAGGTGATGGCGGCCGTGTTCTCGGTGTAGTCCGTGCCCTTCGCGGCGGTGCCGTCGGTGAAGCTCGGCGTCACCGTCAGTCCCCCGGACACCGCCTTGTCCAGCGTCACCGTGAAGGTGATCTGGCCGCCCTCGGCGGCCTCGGCGTCGGCGACCTTCACTATGGGCGTGGCGGCGGCGTCAATGATCGTACCCGTCGCCGTGTCGGTCGCCGTTACCGGCAACGACGTTCCCGAGACGCTCAGGCTCACCGTGAACGTCTCGTCCGACTCGTCGTCCGTGTCTTCGGCCGTCGCTACGGTGAAGGTCTGTGCCTCGCCTGCCGTGCCGGCGAAGGTGATGGCGGCCGTGTTTTCGGTGTAGTCCGCGCCCTCCGTCGCCGTCCCGTCAGTGAAGCTCGGCGTCACGGTGAAGCCGCCCACCACCGCCTTGTCCACCCTCGCTGTGAAGGTGACCGCGTCTCCCTCCCTGGCTGACTCGTCAAGGATGGTCACGGTCGCAGTGTCGTCGTCGATGATGGTCCCGGTGGCGGGGCCGGCGACCGTCACGCCGTCCGGCACCGGAGGGAGGGGTCCTGATGCGGGCAAGGGACTCAGGTTGTAGGAGATTCTGAAGGTTTCCGTCCCTTCGACGACTTCATCCTGGTGGATTGAAACCCAGCCCGCATCGAGTGACTGCCGCTCGCCGGCGTTGCCGTCAAACACGATACTCACGAGGGTCGCGCCAAAGTCGGTCGTGGCATAGCTCGCCCCGTCCGTGTTCTTGGTTGCGGTGCCAGCAGAAGCATCAAGTTTTAGCAGGAAGCCCCCCTGTACCGCCTTGTCGAGCGTCGCGGTCACGGCGACCTGGCTGTAGAGGTTCCCTTTATGGCTAAAGCCCGGGCCACCCTCTGCGCCGGATACGGGCTCGACCGTCACCGTCGCGCTGTCGTCGTTAGTGATCGCACCGGTGGCCGTATCGGTCGCCGTTACGGTCGTCGACGTCCCGGAGACGGCCAGGCCGACCGTGAAGGTCTCGCCGACCTCCACCACCTCGTCCTCGGTTGTCGCCACGGTGAAGGTCTGCGTCTCGCCCTTCGTGCCGGCGAAGGTGATCGCGGCCGTGTTCTCGGTGTAGTCCGTGCCCTTCGTGGCGGTGCCGTCGGTGAAGCTCGGCGTCACCGTCAGTCCGCCCTGAACCGCCCGGTCGAGCGTCACGGTGAACGTTATCGAGTCGCCCTCGCTGGCCGATGCGTCGTCGACCGTTACGGCCGCTGAGACGCCGTCGTCGTCCTTGATCTTGCCGGTCCCGGCCGAGACCGCGATCGAGCTCCCGCTGCCGGTATAGCTCCAGGGCGGTGACGAACGCGAGACGGTGAGTCCCACCGTGAAGGTCTCGTCCCCCTCGTCCGCCGAATCCTCGGTCGTGCCGACCGTGAAGCTCTGCGTCTCGCCCGCCGTGCCGGCGAAGGTGATCGCAGCCGTATTCTCGGTGTAGTCGTTTCCGGTGGCCGTCCCGTGCGTGAAACTCGGCCTGACGGTGGCGCTGCTGGGCAGCGCCTTGTTCAACGTTGCCGTGAAGGACAGCGTGCCGCCTTCCAAGACCTCCGCATCCGACACCGTGATCGTTGCCTGGTCGTCGTTGCGTATTACTACGGTAGTGAACATCTGCCCGTTCTGTCCGCCGCTTGATGTTCCTTCGAAGTACACATTGAACACTTCGTCATGCTCGACAAGGTAGTCCGAACGGGTTTTCAGTTCGATGGTCTTCTCGTCGCCTACCCCATCGAATGTGAGGGTGTGCCTGAAGAGATAGGGCACGGCGATAATGTCAAGAACCGAAGCTGCGGCGTAGCGGCCGTCGCCGTTCGCCAACGCGGTCCAGTATTCGAGTGTGTTCTGTCCTGCTGCATGATGGGTGACCGTGATGAACGCCGACGCGCCTTCTGTAACTGTCGGCCTCTTACCCCTCAGCGACCAGTCGAGAAACGACCAAGGCATGGCGACCTGGACGTTATACGGCGTCGCCGGCAGGTTGGGGTTGCCCACTGCATCCGTAGCTACGTTCGCGGCCACGTTCACCGTTACGGTCCCAGAGGCCGACGGCGTGATCGAGGCCGCATAGCTGGCTCCCGAACCGGAGAACTCCGTTACCGACCCAATCACGGTGTCTAACGTCACGTCCGCCTTCTCGAACCCCGTCACCGCTTCCGAAAAGACGATGTTCACGGTAAACCTGCCCGCCTGTTGGCCGGTCGCACCGCTGATGGTCACCGTCGGACGAGTCTGGTCCGCCTCCACCGAATACGGGTTCGACGCCAGGTTGGGGTTGCCCGTTGCATTCGTAGCTACGTTCGCGGCCACGTCCACCACCACTGTTCCGGAGAACCCCGGCGTGATCCTGATCTCGGCCGTATAGTTGGCTCCCGAACCGGAGAACGCCGTCACCGATCCGTTGGCCAACCTTACGTCCGCCTGCTCGAACCCTGTCACCGACTCCGAGAAGGCGATGTTCACGGTGAACGAGCCTCGCTGCGGTTGCGTCGGACCACTGATGGTCACCGTCGGACGAGTCTGGTTCGCCTCGACCGAATACCGGGCAGCCGCCGTGTTGCCGTTGCCGGCTCTATCCGCGGCCACATCCGCGGCCACATCCACCGTCACCGTCCCGCTGGACGTCGGCGAGATCGTCGCCGTGTAGCTCGACCCCCAACCGGACAACGCCGTCACGGCGCCGCTGCCCACCGTCACGTCCGCCTGCTCGAACCCCGTCACCGACTCCGAGAAGGCGATCGTCACGTCGAAGTCACCATTCTGTGTATCCGTCGGGCCACTGATGGTCACCGTCGGCTTATCGAGGTCTGCTTCCACGCTGCATTGGCTCGCCGCGATGTTGCCGTAGCCGTCGTTATCCACGGCCACGTTCGCGGCCACGTCCACCGTCACCGTCCCGCTGGCCGCCGGGTCAATATAGAGCGTGTTGGCCGCCCCGGAACCGGCGAACGCCATAATTCTTCCATTGCCCACCGTCACGTCCGCCTGCTCGAACCCCGTCACCGCTTCCGAGAAGGTGATGCCCACGTTGAACGCGCCCTTCTGCACACCGGTCGGACAACTGATGGTGACCGTCGGCTCACCCATGGCGGCCTGCACCGAGTACTGGACCGCCGCGGTGTTACCAAGGCCGTCGTTATCCACGGCTACGTTCGCGGCCACGTCCACCGTCACCGTCCCACTGGCCGCCGGCGTGATGATGGCCAGGGTGTTTCCATTCGTTTCGGCCCACCCGGTCACTCGTCCGTTGCCCACCGTCACGTCCGCCTGCTCGAACCCGCTCACCGCTTCCGAGAACTTGATGCTCACGGTGAACGCGCCCTTCTGAACGCCAGCCGGACCGCTGATGGTCACCGTCGGCCGCGTCAGAGCCACCGGCACGGTGAACCGACTCGCCGCCGTGTTGCCGTGGCCCGCTCCATCCTCGGCAACATTCGCGGCCACATCCACCGTCAGCGTCCCGCTGGCCGTAGGCGTGATCGTGGCCGTATAGCCCGCCCCCGAACCGGACAACGCCGTCGCGCTCCCGCCGCCCACCGTCACGTCCGCCTTATCGAACCCCGTCACCGACTCCGAGAAGGTGATTGTCACGTCGAAGGAGTCACTTTGGCTGGCCGTCGGCCCCGTGATGGTCACCGTCGGAGCATCCAGATCGGCCTCCACCGAGTACCTGGGCGCCGCCACGTTGCCGTATTCCGCTCCGTCCTCGGCCACATTCGCCGGCACGTCCACCGTCACCGTCCCGGTGGCCGCCGGCGTGATCGTGGCGTCATAGCTATACTCCGAGCCGGAAAACAAGGTCACCGACCCATTGCCCACCGTCACATCCGACTGAGTGAAGCCCGTCACGTCTTCCGAAAAGACGATCCTGACGTCAAACGCCCCCTTCTGAGCAGCGGTCGGACCCGTGATGTCCACCGTAGGACGATTCCAATGCGGCGTGACCGTGATCGTGAAGGTCTCCGTCACCGCCGTGTTCACTCCGTCATCCGCCGAGATCGTCACCGTGTAGTCCTGCGCCGTGGCGTCCGCCGCCACCGTGCCGGACACCTGCCCCGATGCGTAGGACAGCCCCGAGGGCAGGCCCGTCACCGTCACCGTCACCGTGTCGCCGGCGTTCGCGTCGGTCACCGTGATGTCGAACGCCGTGACGGCCTCGCCCTGCTCGTAGGTCTTGTCGCCCGGATCGGTGATCTCCGGCGGCGAGTTCAGCTGGACTCGCTGCGAGTTCAGCTGGGCCTGCACGGAAAACCGGCTCGCCGGCAGGTTGGGGTTGCCCGTTGCATCCGTAGCCACCTTCGCAGCCACATCCACCGTTACGGTTCCCGTGGCCGACGGCGTGATGGCGGCGCTGTAATCGCTGCCTGAACCGGAGAGGGCCGTCACCGATCCGTTGCCCACGGTCACGTCCGCCTGTTCGAATCCCGTCACCGGCTCCGAGAAGACGATGTCCACGTCGAACGCGCCTACCTGGGGTTGCGCCGGACCACTGAGGGTCACCGTCGGACGAGTCTGGTCCGCCTCCACCGAGTAGCGGGTCGCCGCCGTGTTGCCGTCGCCATTTGCATCCGTAGCCGCGTCCGCGGCCACGTCCACCGTCACCGTTCCGGAGAACCCCGGCGTGATCCTGATCTCGGCCGCATAGCTGTCTTCCGAACCGGAGAACTTCCTGACGAATCCGTTGCCCACCGTTACGTCCGCCTGCTCGAACCCGGTCACCGACTCCGAAAAGGCGATGTCCACGGTGAACGCGCCTCGCTGCGGTTGCGCCGGACCACTGAGGGTCACCGTCGGAGGGGTTGGATCCGGCTCGGTCACTGTGACGGTGAAGGTCTCCGTCACGTCGGCGTTCACCCCGTCGTTGGCGGTGATGGTGACGGTGTAGTCCTGCGCCGTTGCGTCCGCCGCCACCGTGCCGCTCACCTGCCCCGAGGCGTAGGACAGTCCCGACGGAAGGCCCGCCAGCGTCACCGTCGGCGTATCGCCGTCGGCGTCGCTCACCGCGATGGAGAAGGCCGTGACGGCCTCGCCCTGCGCGTAGCTCTTGTCCCCGGGCGCCGTGATCACCGGCGCGAAGTTCACGTCGGCCACGGCGATGGTGAAGGTCTCGGTCACGGCCGGGTTCACGCCGTCATCGGCCGAGATGGTCACGGTGTAGTCCTGCGCCGCCGCGTCCACGGCCACCGTGCCGCTCACCCGCCCCGAGGCGTACGACAGTCCCGACGGCAGCCCCGTCAGCGTCACTGCCGGCGTGTCGCCGTCGGCGTCCGTCACCGTGATGGGGAAGGCCGTGACGGCCTCGCCCTGTTTGTAGCTCTTGTCGCCCGGATCGGTGATCTCCGGCGCGAAGTTGACGTCGGTCACCGTGACGGTGAAGGTCTCCGTCACGTCCGGATAGGCCCTGTCGTCCACCGTGATCGTAACCGTGTAGTCCTGCGCCGCGGCGTCCGCCGCCACCGTGCCGCTCACCTGCCCCGAGGCGTAGGACAGTCCCGACGGCAGACCCTCCAGCGTCACCGTCACGACGCCCGGATCGGTCACCGTGATGCCGAAGGCGGTGATCGCCTCGCCCTGCTTGTAGGTCTTGTCCCCCGGATCGGTGATCTCCGGCGGCGGCCAGCGCACCTCGATCTCCCACTCGTCGGTCACGTCATCGTTCACGCCGTCATTGGCGGTGATCGTCACCGTGTACTGTGACCCGGTGTAGGCCTTCAGCCGCGTTCCTCCCGGAGTACCGCTTACCTGGCCGTCGGAATACGACAGCCCCGGCGGCAGCCCCGTCACCGTCACCGTCACGTCGTCGCCGTCGGCGTCGCTCACCTCGACCGGGACCGGCGTCATCTCCTGGTACTGCCGGACAAAGAAGTCGTCCCGCCAGGTGATCACCGGCGCGAAGTTGACGTCGGCCACGGCGATGGTGAAGGTCTCGGTCACGGCCGGGTTCACGCCGTCATCGGCCGAGATGGTCACGGTGTAGTCCTGCGCCGCCGCGTCCACGGCCACCGTGCCGCTCACCCGCCCCGAGGCGTACGACAGTCCCGACGGCAGCCCCGTCAGCGTCACTGCCGGCGTGTCGCCGTCGGCGTCCGTCACCGTGATGGGGAAGGCCGTGACGGCCTCGCCCTGTTTGTAGCTCTTGTCGCCCGGATCGGTGATCTCCGGCGCGAAGTTGACGTCGGTCACCGTGACGGTGAAGGTCTCCGTCACGTCCGGATAGGCCCTGTCGTCCACCGTGATCGTAACCGTGTAGTCCTGCGCCGCGGCGTTGGCCGCCACCGTGCCGCTCACCTGCCCCGAGGCGTACGACAGCCCGGACGGCAGCCCCGCCAGCGTCACCGTCACGACGTCCGGATCGGTCACCGTGATGCCGAATGCGGTGATCGCCTCGCCCTGCTTGTAGGTCTTGTCCCCCGGAGCGGTGATCTCCGGCGGCGGCCAGCGCACCTCGATCTCCCACTCGTCGGTCACGTCATCGTTCACGCCGTCATTGGCGGTGATCGTCACCGTGTACTGTGACCCGGTGTAGGCCTTCAGCCGCGTTCCTCCCGGAGTACCGCTTACCTGGCCGTCGGAATACGACAGCCCCTGCGGCAGCCCCGTCACCGTCACCGTCACGTCGTCGCCGTCGGCGTCGCTCACCTCGACCGGGACCGGCGTCATCTCCTGGTACTGCCGGACAAAGAAGTCGTCCCGCCAGGTGATCACCGGCGCGAAGTTGACGTCGGCCACGGCGATGGTGAAGGTCTCGGTCACGGCCGGGTTCACGCCGTCATCGGCCGAGATGGTCACGGTGTAGTCCTGCGCCGCCGCGTCCACGGCCACCGTGCCCCTCACCCGCCCCGAGGCGTACGACAGCCCCGACGGCAGACCCGTCACCGTCACTGCCGGCGTATCGCCGTCGGCGTCCGTCACCGTGATGGGGAAGGCCGTGACGGCCTCGCCCTGTTTGTACCTCTTGTCGCCCGGATCGGTGATCTCCGGCGCGAAGTTGACGTCGGTCACCGTGACGGTGAAGGTCTCCGTCACGTCCGGATAGGCCCTGTCGTCCACCGTGATCGTAACCGTGTAGTCCTGCGCCGCGGCGTTGGCCGCCACCGTGCCGCTCACCTGCCCCGAGGCGTACGACAGCCCCGACGGCAGTCCCGTCAGCGTCACCGTCACGACATCCGGATCGGTCACCGTGATGCCGAAGGCGGTGATCGCCTCGCCCTGCTTGTAGGTCTTGTCCCCCGGCGCCGTGATCTCCGGCGGCGGCCAGCGCACCTCGATTTCCCATTCGTCGGTCACGTCCGGGTTCACGCCGTCGTTGGCGCTGATCGTCACCGTGTACTGTGACCCGGTGTAGGCCTTCAGCCGCGTTCCGCCCGGAGTGCCGCTTACCTGGCCGTCGGAGTACGACAGCCCCTGCGGCAGCCCCGTCACCGTCACCGTCACCTTGTCGCCGTCGGCGTCGCTCACCTCGACCGGGACCGGCGTCATCTCCTGGTACTGCCGGACAAAGAAGTCGTCCCGCCAGGTGATCACCGGCGCGAAGTTCACGTCGGCCACGGCGATCGTGAAGGTCTCGGTCACGGCCGGGTTCACGCCGTCATCGGCCGAGATGGTCACGGTGTAGTCCTGCGCCGTTGCGTCCACGGCCACCGTGCCGCTCACCCGCCCCGAGGCGTACGACAGCCCCGACGGCAGACCCTCCAGCGTCACTGCCGGCGTATCGCCGTCGGCGTCCGTCACCGTGATGGGGAAGGCCGTGACGGCCTCGCCCTGTTTGTAGCTCTTGTCGCCCGGATCGGTGATCTCCGGCGCGAAGTTGACGTCGGTCACGGTGATGGTGAAGGTGTCCGCCGCGTTGTACACCCCGTCGTTGGCGTTGATCGCCACCGTGTAGTCCTGCGCCGCGGCGTTGGCCGCCACCGTGCCGCTCACCTGCCCCGAGGCGTACGACAGCCCCGAGGGCAGACCCGTCACCGTCACCGTCACGACATCCGGATCGGTTACCGTGATGCCGAAGGCGGTGATCTCCTCGCCCTGCTTGTAGGTCTTGTCCCCCGGATCGGTGATCTCCGGCGGCGGCCAGCGCACCTCGATTTCCCATTCGTCGGTCACGTCCGGGTTCACGCCGTCGTTGGCCGTGATCGTCACCGTGTACTCCAGCCCTCTGTTGGGCTTCAGCCGGTCCCCGCCCGGAGTGCCGCTCACCTGGCCGTCCGAGTACGACAGCCCCGGCGGCAGACCCGTCACCGTCACCGTCACCTTGTCGCCGTCGGCGTCGCTCACCTCGACCGGGACCGGCGTCATCTCCTGGTACTGCCGGACAAAGAAGTCGTCCCGCCAGGTGATCACCGGCGCAAAGTTGACGTCGGTCACGGCGATCGTGAAGGTCTCGGTCACGGCCGCGTTCACGCCGTCTTTGGCGCTGATGGTCACGGTGTGGTCCTGCGCCGCCGCGTCCGCCGCCACCGTGCCGCTCACCTGCCCCGAGGCGTACGACAGCCCCGACGGCAGACCCGTCACCGTCACCGTCGGGGTATCGCCGTCGGAGTCCGTCACCGTGATGGGGAAGGCCGTCACGGCCTCGCCCTGCTCATAGCTCTTGTCGCCCGGATCGGTGATCACCGGCGGGGCATTCGATTGCTCTGCCGCCGGAGCGGCGGAAAAGGCCGCCGCGAGCAGGCAAGCCATCGCCGTATTGGCGGCCGCCCTGGAAAGCTTGCGAAGCAGTAACAGAAGGGGAAGTCTTGCGGTGTTTGCCGAGGATTCGAGTTGCACGGGTGGACTCTTGCTCGTGGTGGGCGGAGGGGATGGCAGCTAGCGAGGGAGTAGACGGGAGCCGTCCCAGCATCAAGGGCAAAAACCGTGCCAAACCCAGCAAGAGTCTCCAAGTCTTTCCAAACAAAGGACTTAGGATCCTGTAACCGCAGAACCTCCGTTATCCGCAAGCGTTGCAGCATGAAACGGCGGCGAGCCGATCAGCAGGTCCGCGGCAGAGACAAGTCGAATGATTGCAATGAGTTACGCGGTATCGGCAGGGAGGTGTCGCATTTAGCGACACGAGTCGCATCTTGCGACACAGGCCGTGATTCGAAAAAAAGCCGTGATTCGTGTTTCGTGTCTCGTGATTCGTGACCCCAAAACCCGGGCAAGCGGTACGGCCGTCGCTCCAAGGCCGCATGCGTTGCGCTGGCTTGCCGTGCTCAACGCAGGGAGGTGTCGCATTTTGCAACAGAAACCGGAGCGCGAAGGAGTGGACCTCAGTTGCCGGCGGGCAGGCCGTATTTCTTCAACTTGCGGTACAGGGTCGAGCGATTGAGACCCAGGGAGCGAGCCGCCTCGGTCACGTTGTTGGCCGAGAGTTCCAGCGCGTGGACCAGCGCCTGCCGCTTGACCTCCGCCGGCGGGAGGATCGCCGCCGGCGCCGCGGGGTCTTTTCGGGGAGCCACGATCGGCGAGAGTTGCGGCGGGAGGCTGTTGAGTTGCAGCACGTCGGTGGTCTCCAGCAGAACGGCGAGTTCGATGGCGTTCTCCAGATCGCACTCGTTGCCGGGCCGGTCGTACCGTAGCAGCGGGGAAGTGTCGCATTTCGCGACACGAGTCGCATCTTGCGACACAGGCCGTGATTCGAGAAAAGGCCGTGGTTCGTGTCTCGTGACTCGTGACCCAAAAACCCAAAAGCCGTGATTCGTGTTTCGTGTCTCGTGTTTCGTGACCCCAAAACCCTGGGTTGGCGGTACGGCCGTGGCTCCAAGGCGGCTTGGGGAAAAGCCGTGCTTCGCGACCCGGACGTGCTTTGCCTCGCCAGCCGGCGGGACAGGCAGGCCAGGGGCGCTTGCGCGGTAACTCGATGCATCCATGAAGCGGCCGGCCCGGCTGCCGCGGTGCGCGGGGGCGCTTGATTGGCGGGGGGGTACCTGGGAAATCATGGGAAATCGTGGGAAATCGAAAAAAGGCCGTGATTCGTGTTTCGTGACCCCAAAAACCCTGGTTGGCGGTGCGGCTGTTGCTCCAGGGCAGCTTGCGCACAAGGCCGTGATTCGTGTTGCGAGTCTCGTGTTTCGGAAAAAAAGCGTGGGGAGCGGCTGGGATTCGCTCCTGAAGGAAACGCCTGACGGGGGGTGCACCCTGCCTTGATTTTCGCCACGGATCAGGCATCGCGAGTCACGAGTCATGCTCCTCTTCACTCATGCTAGGCCGGGCGGGCGGACAAAAAAAGACTGAAGGGCTTCAGTACCAAAAAGGCCGTGATTCGTGAAAACCATTGGCGGGAGGCCTGGTTCGCTCCAGGAAGAAATGTCTGACGGCCTGTGAACCATAAAGGCCGTGATTCGTGTTTGGTGTTTCGTGACCCCAAACCCCTGGGTTGGCGGTGCGGCTGTTGCTCGACTTCGGTCAGCGGGAGGACTGCCGCCGGCGCCGCGGGGTCTTTTCGGGAAGCCACGATCGGCGAGAGTCGCGGCGGGAGGCTGTTGAGTTGCAGCACGTCGGTGGTCTCCGGCAGAACGGCGCGCTCGATGGCGTTCTCGAGCTCGCGAACGTTGCCGGGCCGGTCGTACCGCAGCAGCGGGGAGGTGTCGCAATTCGCGACACATGCCGCATTTTGCGACAGGAACGCGAGCTCGGAGGAGTGGACTTCAGTTTCCGGCGGCGAGGCCGTATTTTTTCAACTTGCGGTACAGGGTCGAGCGATTGAGACCCAGGGAGCGAGCCGCCTCGGTCACGTTGTTGGCAAAGATTTCCAGCGCGTGGACGAGCGCCTGCCGCTCGACTTCGGCCAGCGGGAGGACTGCCGCCGGCGCCGTGGGGTCTCTTCGGGAAGCCACGATCGGCGAGAGTTGCGGCGGGAGGCTGTTGAGTTGCAGCACGTCGGTGGTCTCCAGCAGAACGGCGCGCTCGATGGCGTTCTCGAGCTCGCGAACGTTGCCGGGCCAATCGTACTGCAGCAACAGCCGCAAGGCGGCGTTGGAAATGCCGCTCATGGATTTATCGATGCGTTCGGCGTGCTTCTCCAGAAAATGTTTCGCCAGCAGAGGAATATCTTCCCGGCGTTCTCTGAGCGGCGGGACCACGATGGGGAAAACGGCGACGCGAAAGTACAGATCTTCACGAAACTCGCCTGATTTCACCCGGGACTCGAGGTCCTTGTTGGTCGCCGCAATCACCCGCACGTCGACCGGGATGGAGACCGATCCGCCGATCCGTTGGATCTCGCGCTCTTGCAGGATGCGCAACAGCTTGGCTTGCAGAACCGTCGGCATGTCGCCGACCTCGTCGAGAAAGACCGTTCCTCCCCTGGCGCGCTCGAATGCGCCGATTCTCTGCTTCGCCGCGCCGGTGAAAGCTCCCTTTTCGTGTCCGAACAGTTCGCTTTCGATGAGGGCTTCGGGGATGGCGGCGCAGTTGATGGCCAGAAACGGCCCTTTTTTTCGCAGGCTGTTGAAGTGGAAGGACTTGGCGACCAGTTCCTTGCCGGTTCCGCTCTCGCCGCGAATGAGCACCGTGATGTCGCTTTCGGCGGCCTGCTTCACCAGCGCGTAGACCTGCTGCATCTGGTCGCTGCCGCCCACCATGCCGGAGAAGGAATAGGTCTTCTCCAGCGCGGTGCGCAAGCGCATGACTTCGGCTTTCATCTGCTCGACCTCGATTTCCTTGGACACATCGCGGTACACGTACAGATCGCCGATGACGTCTCCTCGACTGTCATGCACCGGGGCCGTGGAGCGATAGAACAGCCGCTGCCGGGGCACCTTGCTCATATCCGCTTCCTGCACCACGCTACCGCTGCCCTCGAAGAAGAATCCTCTCTCCACATCAGGCAGGTCGGGTTCCCGGAAGCGCTGCTTGAAGTGCGCCGTGAACGCTTCGCTCGTCATCTTCTCGAGTTCGCCTTGCGGCAGATCGAGCATCTGCACGTACGCCTGATTGGCGAACACCAGCCGGTTGTCGGTGTCATACATGGCCATGGCGTCTCCGGTGGAGTCGAGCACCGCTTCCAGCCTTTGATGGCTGATGGTCAGTTGCCGCCGATTCTCGCTCAACTCCTGCTCGACGTTCCATTTCTCGACCAGGGAAAGCGTGATCTGCTGAATCTCCTCGCGCGAGAAAGGCTTCCTGATATAGAGCAGCTTGTGCAGCAATTCCATATCCTGGACGATCTCGGGTAGAGACTTGTCCGTGTAGGCGGTCATGATGACGATCTCGAGGTCACGATCGATTTTTCTCACGCGGCGAATCGTTTCGATCCCGTCGATGCCCGGAGGCATTCTGATGTCGACGTAGGCGGCGGCAATGGGGCGGCCCGACTCCTTTTCCGCCTTGATGATTTTGATGGCCTCTTCTCCGCTTGTCGCGTGCAACAGCTCGAACTTCGGCAGAAAGGGCTTGTGTTCGGTCTGAAGAAACGCCTTCGCGAATGCATCCGTTGACGCGGCCATGAAGCCGGACGTCAGCATTTCCGTAAAGTCGTCATGGATTTCTTGCTGGTCGTCGATGATCAGCACGCGAAGGTTCTTGTGATCTGTGGAATCCATCAAATATCCCCCGGCATGTTCTGTCCGTTGTACCGTTCAAGTCGATGTTCAGCGGCAGGTTCCGCGGGCTGGACGGACTCGCGTCCGGGCGCGTCCCCGCTAGCCTGCATTTCTCACCACCCGACGGTCGCAGCACGCGAAAAAAGGCCGTGATTCGTGTTTCGTGTCTCGTGATTCGTGAAAAACCTTAAAGGCCGTGTTGCGCGCGCCTTTTTCCTCCGCCCGGCTTGCGCCTTGTCCTGACGGCCCTCTCACGCACTTCGCCTCGCCACGTGGTGAGAAATGCAGGCTAGATCCGACCGCTCCGCCGGCCCCCTCCCGCGCAGCCAGAGCGGCGGCCGGACCAACAGGATCAACTTCATGAGTGTCTGATCCCGATCGTCCTGTTCGTCTTGATTTCATTTCCGGTCTTCTCGCTCCCTCATGTCGTTGTCTCGGTGGCCAGCAAGCCGCGCGGCATGGTTCGCCGCGGGGTGTCAACACGGGCTGCTAGCTGTCCGCGTCGGGAGGGGGACTCGCATTCCTCAACTTTCGTGTTTCGTGATTGGTTTGCGGCAACACGGAGGAAAGTCTCAGCTTGACGCGCATGGTGGTTCCTTTACCGATGCCGTCGCTGAAGGGCTGAATCTGCCCTCCGGATCCAATCACGAAGTTTGCCGTCGAGTGAAGCCCCAGCCCGCTGCCGGTTTTCTTGGTCGTATAACCGGCGGAAAAGATGATCTTCGAGATGTTCCCTTCCATACCGATGCCGTTGTCCATCACTTCGAGGACAAGGAATTCCCCCTGGACGTAGGATCGGATCTTGATGCAGGACCGCCCCTTGCGTCCGTTCGATGCCGCAAGATCATCAATGGCTTCCACGGAGTTCTTGATGAGATTGACGAGCATCTGATGGAACTTGCTCTCCTGAATCCGAATCTCTTTCGGGGCATGTTTCACGTCGATTTCGATTTGGATATCTCTTTTGGCGAGCGAATCCTGCAGCAGCTTGACGGCATCGGTGACCGCCTTGTGAAGGTTGATGTCCTTGCGCGACATGGCTGCGCTTTCGAACGACTTCTGTGTTCGGACGATGTCGACGATGTGAGCCACCCTGTTTTCCACGCGATCGAGGGTCTTTTTCATGCGCGCTTTCTCCTCGGTGAAATCTTTGGCGAGGGCAAGAATGAACGGCAGCACCTGGCGGCCCTGGGGGTCGCTTTGCAGGTACGGGATCCAATCGTCGCGATGCGCTTCCACGGCCTTGGCCAGGGCCTCGAAGCGGCGCGCCAACTCGTTCTGCGACATCTGCTCGCGAAGGGTTCCCACGCCGATGGTGACGCTGTTGATCGCATTGCCGATGTTGTGAAGGATCGTATCGACGACCTCCAACCTGCCGTGCGCGAATGCCTGCGTCAATGCCTCTTCCGCGAGCATGCGCGCGGTGACGTCGCGGAAAACGATCACGCCGCCTTTCGCCTGGCCGGAATCATCCCGCAGCGGCCTGCCGCTGACGCTGATGTACACTCCGTCCGGGACTCTCGGGTTGCGGATGAACATCTCCATTTCGTCCGACGGCCGTCCGTTGAGGGCGAGCACAAGCGGAAGCTCTTCGGTCGGAACGGGCGTGACACGATCGGGGTAGAAGATGCCGTAAAGATCCGACCATTCATCGGGGCTTGTTTCCGTGTTGCCGAAACCGACAATGCGTTCGGCGCTGGGATTGAAGATGGTGAAGTTGCCGTTTTCATCGGCGGCGACCACGCCGTCGCTGATGCTGTTGAAAATGGTCTCCATGGCATGTGTCTGTGTCTGCAACCGTTTGGCCGTGAGTTGCAGCCGGCTTTCCGCCTCCTTGATCGCGGTCACGTCGCGAAAGGTGATCACGCCGCCTTTCGTCGCGCCGGAATCATCCCGCAACGGCCTGCCGCTGACACTGACATAGACACCCTCCGGCTTCTCCTGATTGCAGATGAACATGTCGATGCCGTCCGTCGACTCGCCCCGAATGGCGTTCCTGAGCGGAAGCTTGTCCACCGGAAAGGGCGTTTTCCGGTCGGGGAGGAAGAGACCGTATTTTTCAGGCAGTTGCGAAAGCTTGGTCTCCGGGGAGATGCCGGTAATGCGTTTCACGCTGGAATTGAAAACCAGGTACTCCCCGTTTTCATCGGCGGCCATGACGCCGTCGCTGATGCTGTTGAAAACGATTTCCATGAGTTGGCTCTGCTCTCGCAAGCTGGCGACCGTTTGTTTCAACTCGGTTTCCGTCTCCTTCAGCTTGGTGATGTCGCGCAGCACGATCATGCCGCCTTGCAACGCGCCCGCATCGTCCCGCAACGGTCTCGCGTTGACGCTGATATAGACCCCCTCCGGCCTCTCCTGATTGCGGATGAGTAACTCGACATCATTCACGGACTCGCCGCGCATGGCGTGTGCGAGCGGAAGTTCATCGGAGGGAAAGAGGCTCTTTCCATCCGGGTAAAAAGTACCGTAGGTTTCGGACCATTGATTGGCGGGGCCCTCCGTCGCGCCCATGCCGACAATGTGCTCCGCGATGGGATTGACGAACAGGAAGCCCCCCTGCGTATCGGTCACCACCACGCCGTCACTGACACTGTTGAACATGGCTTCCATCAGTTGGCTCTGGTCCCGCATCTCGTTGATGGTTTTCTCCAAGCGGGCCTCTGTCTCTTTCTGCCGGGTGATGTCGCGAAAAACGACCACCCCCGCCTCGACCTCATCGGTTTCCCGGTTCCGTATGGGTCGTCCGGTTCCACTGACATGCACGCCGTCCGGCCTCTTCGCATTGCGCACGAACGCCTCGAAGCCGTCGGTCGCCTCGCCGCGCAAGGAGCGTGCGAGCGGGAGTTCATCGAATGGAACGGTGCTCTCGCCGTCAGGATAGAAAATGCCGTAGGTCTCGGCCCATCGATCGGTGGGAGTATCCATTGCCCCCATGCCCATGATCCGCTCCGCGCTGGGGTTGAAGAACAGCAGGTGGCCGGTTGGATCGCCGACGACGACTCCCTCGCTCATGCTGTCGAAAACGGTCTCCATGAGTTGGGTTCGATCGCGCAGTTCGGTGATGGTTTGTTCCAACCGCTCCTCTGTTTGTTTGTGCCTGGTGATGTCCCGAAAAATGAGCACGGCGGCTTCGACCTCGCCGTTTTCATCACTCCGGAGGGGTCGTGCGTCGCCGCTGACATGACCACCCTCCGGTCTCTTCTCGTTACGGACGAATGCTTCAAAGCCGTCTACCGACTCGCCCCGCATGGCGCGCACGAGGGGATTCTGATCCACTGGAACGAGGGTTTCCTGATCGGGATAATAAAGACCGTATATTTCGGCCCATTGACTGGCTTGTGACGTTGTCATCCCCTTGCCGCTGATCCGTTTCGCACTGGGGTTGTAGAGCAACTGGCGGCCCGTTACATCGACGACAACAATGCCCTCGTCCATGTTGTCGAAAACGGTTTCCATGAGCCGGGTCTTCTCTCGCAGTTTGACGTTGATTTGTTCCAACCGGCTCTCCGTCGTTCTGACCCGGTCCAAGGCGTCCTTCAGTTGTTTCTGTTCGTCCTGGAGTTGTTCGTTCTTGGTCATCAGGATCGAACTGAATCGTTCATGCGACGTTGCCTGATTCCACCCGAAGAACATGACAAAGAGAAAGCAGCAGAGAAGCCTCACAGCTTGTTCTGTCGGATAGGCCTGGCTGCCGAGGAACTCCGACGCGAACAGCAGCGCGGTCACGCCGAAGAGGAAGCACGTAGACCAGATCATGCCTTCGCGGGGACCGAGAAAAAAGAACATCACCAGCGGCAGCACGAGCAGGAAGTAGGAAGCACGAGGGCCAAGCAACACGAGACTGTACAAGCCGACACCGGTTCCGACACAGATGATGCGATAGACCCCTACGCCCTTGATATTGAACCGAAGCGTCAGGATGGCCACGGCGACAAGCAGCAAGAAGGCGACATTGATCCACATCTCCGTCATCCTGCCCGAGGTGTAGTTGAAGATCGAGAAACCGGCCAAGATGAACAAGCCCATGATGCCGATGGTCAGGAAGGACCGCTTCAGAAACTGCGCTCGCAAGTCCGTTGATTGCTTCGACTGTCGATTCATTGATCCGATCCGCACCGAGCCGCATGGGACTGGCCGCAGTCCACGCCGAACCGGTGCTCTCCTGTTCGCGAGATGATGGTGATGACCCTGGAGGAGCCCGCCCTACGGATGCGGCGGCTGTCTCGACCGAAGATGTGGAGGTAGCCGGCAGCGTCCGGCGCCGGGCCATGGGGCCTGAAAAAATGCGCCGCGGCGGCCGGCCCGTTTCCCACTTCAGCGGAGCCGTCGAAGGATTCGATTCTCCGGCCGGCGGAAGGTTGCGCCGCGGCGGCCGCGGCAAGAAGCCCGGCGCAGGAGGCAAGCCTGACGGCGCGAACTCCCCCGCCGCTCCGCGACAACCCGGCGGCCCGGCTCGATCTCCCTCTGCCTGTCGAGCAGCGCTTCATATCTCCCCTCTTCCAGTCGAAACCAACAGAAAGCCCTCGCTCGACCTGCGCCTTTCTCCTGCCAGTCTTGTCGAGCATGCCGATGAGAGTTCCTCAGGCAGGACATCCCGGCGCCGTTCGCAAATGCAGCATTCCATCGAGTTGAACAGGGAGAACCCCACCGGCGTGCCAGGCAGTTGAAAACAAGCGCGCTTCTACAGCCGATCCCGGAGCTTCTCGAGTCGGCGCGGGCCGCAGTTGTCGATGACGAGGCGCGGATACGCTTCCTTGGGAGTTTCTCCGGTCAATCGGATGGAGGAAAAGCAACCTCTCCGTACGAGTGTGGCGGGATTCGGCAAATCGAACAATAATCCTTACGAGCGATAGATTACATGATCATCGTGACATCAGTATGAATAATACGATTACTGTTGTGATCTTTATGTGAATTGTGTTGTGAAGTCCCGTTTTTTTGCCGGGACGCGCGCTCCGGTCCGCTCGCAGGACCGGCAGGGCGCGCGGTTCGTCACAGCGTGCAGCCGCCGGGAGCCCGGACCAGCGGGCCGGGCGGCATCGACGGCATGAGGGTCGACGAGTCGGGCGATCACCTGAAGGACCGCTGGCTCGAGATCAGGATCCGGCTTCTCGACGGCGCCTACACCCCGCAGCCGGTACGGCGGGTGGAGATACCGAGGGCATCGGGCGGCGTTCGTCCGCTCGGGGAGCCAACGGTACTCGACCGCTTCATCCAGCAAGCGGTGATGCAGATGTTGCAGAGGGAGTGGGACGCCAGCTTCGTTGTAACGTTCCCGTAGAAATGCAGCGGTCCGCGCCGGGTTCGGATCCGGCTTCCCTCCGTATCGGCTGCGGCGATCGCACGCCGCCTTGTTCACGAATCGCCGCTCCCATGATGAGCCGCACGGCCTATGAGGCCAATTTCCCGCTCCCCCCGCGCAGAACTTCGGAGTCCGGCAACACGGAGGAAAGTCTCAGCTTGACGCGCATGGTGGTTCCTTTACCGATGCCGTCGCTGAAGGGCTGAATCTGCCCTCCGGATCCAATCACGAAGTTTGCCGTCGAGTGAAGCCCCAGCCCGCTGCCGGTTTTCTTGGTCGTATAACCGGCGGAAAAGATGATCTTCGAGATGTTCCCTTCCATACCGATGCCGTTGTCCGTCACTTCGAGGACAAGGAATTCCCCCTGGACGTAGGATCGGATCTTGATGCAGGACCGCCCCTTGCGTCCGTTCGATGCCGCAAGATCATCAATGGCTTCCACGGAGTTCTTGATGAGATTGACGAGCATCTGATGGAACTTGCTCTCCTGAATCCGAATCTCTTTCGGGGCATGTTTCACGTCGATTTCGATTTGGATATCTCTTTTGGCGAGCGAATCCTGCAGCAGCTTGACGGCATCGGTGACCGCCTTGTGAAGGTTGATGTCCTTGCGCGACATGGCTGCGCTTTCGAACGACTTCTGTGTTCGGACGATGTCGACGATGTGAGCCACCCTGTTTTCCACGCGATCGAGGGTCTTTTTCATGCGCGCTTTCTCCTCGGTGAAATCTTTGGCGAGAGCAAGAATGAACGGCAGCACCTGGCGGCCCTGGGGGTCGCTTTGCAGGTACGGGATCCAATCGTCGCGATGCGCTTCTATGGCCTTCGCCAGGGCGGACAAGCGGCGCACCAACTCATTCTTCGTCAACTGCTCGCGAAGGGTTCCCACTCCGACGGTGACGCTGTTGATCGCATTGCCGATGTTGTGAAGGATCGTATCGACGACCTCCAACCTGCCGTGCGCGAATGCCTGCGTCAAAGCTTCCTCCGCGAGGATGCGCGCCGTCACGTCGCGGAAAACGATCACACCGCCTTTCGCCTGGCCGGAATCATCCTGCAGCGGCCTCCCGCTAACGCTGATGTAAACCCCCTTCGGAACTTTCGGATTGCGGATGAACATCTCCATCTCGTCCGACGGGTGGCCTTGGATGGCGCGAACCAGCGGAAGCTCTTCGGTCGGCATGGGTGTTACTCGATCGGGAAAGAAAAAGCCGTATTGATCCGACCATTGATCGGGGCTTGTTTCCGTGTTGCCGAAACCGACAATGCGTTCCGCGCTGGGATTGAAAATGGTGAAATCGCCGTTCTCATCGGCGACGACGACTCCGTCGCTGATACTGTTGAAAATAGTCTCCATGGCATGTGTCTGACTGCGCAGTTCGGAGATGGTCTGTTCCAACTGAGCCTCAGTCTCTTTCGCCTTGGTGATGTCGCGAAATACGATCACGCCAGCAGTGACTTTATTGGTTTCCCTGTTTTGCAGAGGGCGCCCGGTGACGGTGACATAAATACCGTTCGGCTTGTTCTTGTTGCGCACAAATGCTTCAAAGTTGTCTGTCGACTTCCCCCGCATGGCGCGCACGAGGGGATTCTCATCCACGGAAAGATAGGTTTTCTCATCGGGGTAAAAAATGCCGTATACCTTGGCCCATTCATCGGGCCCCGCCCTCTCCGTCGTCGTTCCGCTGATACGATCCGCACTGGGGTTGCGGAATAGCTGCCGTCCTTTCAGGTCACCGACGATGATGCCCTCATCCATGGTGTTGAAAACGGTTTCCATGAGTTGGGTTTGCTCCTGCAAACGGTGGACCGTTTCCCTCAGCTCGGACTCCGCCGCCTTCAGCCTGGTGACGTCACGGAGCACGATGACGCCGCCTTCGATGGTGCCGGTATCATCCTGCAGCGGCCTGCCGCTGACGCTGATGAAAACTCCCTCCGGCCTTTCCTGATTGCGTATGAACAACTCGACATCGTCCGACACCTCTCCGCGCATGGCGCGCATGAGGGGAAGCTCGTCGGATGGAACGGGTGTCTTCTGGTCCGGATAAAAAGTCCCGTAGGTCTCGGACCATTGATCGGACGGGCCATCCGTTGGTCCCATACCGACTATTTTTTCCGCAGAGGGATTGACGAACAGGAATTTCCCGTCCTTGCCGGTCACCACCACGCCGTCGCTGACGCTCTTGAAAACCGTGTTCATGAGTTGGGCCTGACTTCTCAGTTGAGCGATGGAATCTTGCAACTGGGCCTCTGTCTCTTGCTGCCGGGTGATGTCTCGAAAAACAACCACGCCGGCATCGACCTCATCGGTTTCCCGGTTCCGCATGGGCCGCGCGCTTGCACTGACATGCACGCCGTCCGGCCGCTTCTCATTGCGTACAAGCGCCGCGAAGTCGTCGGTCGACTCGCCTCGCAAGGCACGTGAGAGCGGAAGTTCATCCGAGGAAACGAGTTTCTCGCCGTCCGGGTAATAAATGCCGTAGGTCTCGGACCATTGATCGGAGGAGGCTTCCGTATCCAATCCCTTGCCCATAATCCGCTCCGCACTGGCGTTGAAGAACAACAGCCGTCCGGTCGTATCTCCGACGACGATGCCCTCGCTCATGTTGTTGAGAATGGTCTCCGTGAGCAGATTCTGGCTTTGAAGTTGGGCGGCCGTCTGCTCCAACTGTTTCTCTGTCCGTCTGACTCGGCTCAAGGCCTCCTTCAGTTGTTTCTGATCGTGCTGGAGTTGTTCGTTCTTGGTCATCAAGATCGAACTGAATCGTTCCTGCGACGTTGCCTGATTCCACCCGAAGAA
Source organism: Bryobacterales bacterium (assembly GCA_965204095.1). Taxonomy (GTDB): domain Bacteria; phylum Acidobacteriota; class Terriglobia; order Bryobacterales; family UBA6623; genus JAPPLB01. The sequence continues at coordinate 2,592,187 of OZ241991.1, forward strand.
CATGACAAAGAGAAAGCAGGTGAGAAACCTCGCGGCTTGTTCTGTCGGATAGACGTGGCTGCCGATGAGCTCCGGCGCAAACAGCAGCGTTGTCACGCCCAAGAGGAAGCCCATAGCCCAGATCATGCCTTCGCGGGACCCGAGAAAAAAAAACATCACCAGCGGCATGACGAGCTGGAAGAAAGGAGCGTTAGGGCCAAGAAACATGAGACCGTACAAGCCGACGCTGGTTCCGACACAGATCAAGCGATAGGCCCCTACGGCCTGGATATTGAACTGAACCGCGAGCATGGCCCAGACGGCAAGCAGAAAGATGGCGATATTGATCCACATCGCTGCCATCCTGCCCATGGTGTAGTGGAAGATCGAGAAACCGCCCAGGATGAACAGCCCCATGAGGCAGATGGCCATGAAGGCCCGCTTCAGATACTGCGCTCGCAAGTCCGTTGATGACGCCGACGGTCGATTCATTGATCAGACCCGCACCGAGCCGCATGGGACTGCCCGCAGCCCACGCCGAACCGGTGCTCTCCCGTGCCCGAGATGGAGGTGACGAGTTTGGAGGAGTCCGCCTTGCGGGTGGGGCGGCTGTCTCGATCGACGATGTAGAGGCCGCCGCCGGCGTCCGCGGCGAGAAGCACGGCGCATGAGGCGAGCCTGGCGGCCCGGCTCGATCTCCCTCTGCTTGTCAAGTACCGCTTCATCTCTCCCTTCTCCCCATCGAGACCGGCCGGAAGCACCCGTTCCTGCCGCGCCTTTCCGCCGCACGTCTTGCCGAGTAGACGGATGAGCATGTCCTGAGGGAGAACATCCCGGGGCCGTTCGCCAATGTGTTCGCAGGGTTCGCAAAGCGCGTGATGCGCCACGGCGTGTATACGCGTGCGGCCTGCAAGTCCGAACCGGCGGGTTCGCGCTTCCATCCGACGCGCCTGAGGAGTAAGAGGGGCTGCTGACCACCTCCATGAGCCGGACAGGGCCGGTCTTCGCTGGAGGGAAGCGCGGACTCTTGGCAACTCGCCGGGCCAGTCCCTATTTTTTCCTGATCGAAACCTCCACAACCTCCCTTGTTTCCAAGTCGTGGATGCACTTGTATTTCTTCCGTTGCCATTTCCCTTTGGTGGTGAGGTCCTTCACCATGAGCGCGTCGCCTTTGTAGGTGATGCCCCGGTTGTTCCTGCTCGAAACGGAGAAGCGTCTTATCACGGGCTTGCCTTCGTAAGGGAAAAGAATCCCGGCCTCGTCATCTTCCGCGTCCCTGCCTGCATCCACGAATTGCCGCCTGATGTCTTTTCTTACGTTCTCGGTGACCTGAAGCTCGCAAGAGTTCGCCGCAAGCGTACTGTGTGTCTGTCCAAGGCACATGAGATTCGTTCCACTCTGCTCTTCTGCAAGCTCGGGCGGGGCTTGTAGGCCGTCCGTCGGGTAGCGGCCGAAAGTCCCTCCGCCCCTCTGCAAGGCAAGCATGTTCGCAGCCCCGCCCCCCGAGAGGAGCAGCAGAGCGCACAACGTCGGCACCGCCCCGTTAGCTCTTGGTTTCCAATCCGTGTCCCCCTTGGCTTGACAGTGACGACGATCGACTCCTGCCAGTAGATCCAGCGTTCGTTACATCGGCCAGAGATTCCTAAGATCGCTCAGCATACACGGTCAGCGTGAAATATCTGTGAATATTACGGATATTTACATGACATTTCTGTGGATTGTGCCGTAAAGCCTGCTTTTTATCGTTGGGGATGAGTGAGAATGGGCGATACTGATCCGTTCGCAGCGTCCGCAAGGCACGTGACCCGTCACAGCCGGAAGCGGAGCGCCTGAAGGAAAAGAGGAACCGCGGACCACCTCTGCGAGTCGGGTGGGGCCGACCTGGATGGAGCGTTCCGATGGCGAGTAACCTTCCTGGAGTGGACCAGCCGGTGTGTCGAGAAGGCGAACGCGCACGCATGAGAGCAGGATCCGGCATGATCACGCCCCTCATGCTGCTGGGTGGAATCGACTTCGCCCCGGCGCTGACAGGACTGTACCTGCAGACGGATCTGGGCATCGCCGTTGCTCCGCCGCTCGACGTCCACGGGTCGGACAACGACTGGGGCACGAAGTGCGACCTGATCATCAACCCGCACGGACTCGAGACCGCGGGCGAATGCGGCGCGGCCCCGCCAAGAACATCCTGGACGAATGCGCTCGACGGCGGCAGCGGGATCACCGCCGGTTTCGCCGACGGCTACGACTGGGGGGGATTCAGGCTCGAAGGGGAGTATCTCCACCGGGTCACTTCATACGACGATCGAGCGGACACCGGCATCTTCGACGAGGTGACCCTGGACAAGCGCGAGCAGGAGATCGAGCTGGCGGTCGGCGGCGTCGACGACCTGCAGTCGCACGGTGTGTTCACCAACGCATACTACGACTTCCTGGCGGCGTCCTCGGCCTGGACCCCTTACGCCGGAGCGGGAGTGGGCGTCGAACGGGCGTCGCTCGCCTACTTCTCGCCTGGAAGCGCAACGATGACCCGGCGCGGATCACGACGTTCTCCGATCCGCAACTGCGCGCCAAACTCGCCGGCACCACGACCATCGGGCGCTCGCGTCCGACAGACGTCATTTTCCGCTATCAGGTGCTCGCCGGGCTGGACTACCGCGTCCGCTACCCGCTGACGCTGGGCGTGAAGTTCCGATGGCTGCCGGCGCACACCTTCAGGGGCGAACCGACCGAGTGGGATCAGCTCCGCAGCCATGAACCCAGCGTCTGCCGCGGCGAAACGATTCTCCATGAGGTCATGACACCCGACAACCAGTTGTGGGGCGTGAGCCTCAGCCTGAAGTACGGGTTTTGAACGGACGCCGGCCGGAGCAGCGGCGCGGGGAGGGCACGTTGTTCCTCAGTACATGATATCGGCGCGGTCGAAGGATCACGAGGTCATGGAAGACCCGCCGGTCGAGTTCTCGCGGGACCGGCTGCGGGGCCGAGGGGCGGCTTGGACCGACCAGGGGCAACCCGGAAACGATGGAGGTACCACATCCGGGAACCCAATCCGCGCGAGCAGCGGGACGCCATTCTCGTTGGAGGCTGTTCGCGGCGGCAGCCGCGAGCCGGGTTGTGGATTCCGATTCAGCAGGAGAAAGTCAGGACCACCAGGACCACCGCCGCGATCATCGCGATGAACGCCAACCAATGGATCCATCCTTCCTCGCCATGACCGGCCAAGGTCAGGTCAGTTTTTCCTCCGGCCGTGGCGTGGATCATAAAAGCGGGAAACATCCGGGCCTTTGCCTACTCTGCTTGAATAGCAGGATGTTTCAGCGCAGGCCACAGGCAATGGGACCTGCTGAGCGCCGCTGATTCCGTGTTTGCCGTTCAGTCCCGTGCATGACTGACATGCCGACCAGGAACTCAGTCGTCTGTCGAGTCTTCCACGGAGACGATAGGCGGACCGGATTCCGCTGCCGCCGATGGCTGGCTGAGCGGAGGCTTGTTCCCTTGCGGCAGTGCGTTCCCGCTTTGTTCGGGCTTCAGGATATCGATACTGCCCCGAAAGACGGCGCCGTCTTCGATGACGATTCGAGCCGTCTCCAAGTCGCCTTCCAGCGATCCGGTCTTTAGAATCTCAATCCTTTCCTCGGCCCGCACTTGCCCTTTCAGGTGGCCCGATACGGTGATCGCGCGAGCCTTGACTTGCGCGCGAACGTCACCGCTCAAACCGACGATCAGTTCGTTTTCGCTCAACTCGATGGATCCTTCGATCTCACCCGCGACGTAAACGTCCTCGCTGCCGCTCATTTCACCATTGAACCTGAAGCCCTTTCCGAACCTTGTCCGGACTTGCTCCCAGGGATCACGTTCGGCCGCCGGATGAACGACAGTACTCGAAGCTGGAAGGGGAGCTGTATCGGCTGGGGAAAGTGCTTGGCCGGTTCCGGACATATCGGGTTCCGTTGACGACTCTTTTTCTTTCTGTCCCCACATGACAGTCCTCTCAGGATTCCCAAACGGTCATGACCAACAGCTTCTCTTCTTCTCTCGAAGTGCGAACCTTCGCAGGCCGGCGTCATCGACCCGCCGCGCTGGCCATGATCGGGCACGCTGGTCATGACGCAGAACAGCTACACCTATGGTAGACTGTGCTCGTGATTTCTACATAGACAAACAGCGTCGTTTAGTGACTTTTTCGTGACATCCGGAAATTTACAGAGGGTTATCATGGACATCGGAGAAGCCGCGCAGTCCGAACCTGGCTCATCGATCGAACCGAGGCGGGAGGGGGTCGACGCGGCGTTCGCGCCGGATTCGAGGAGGGTATGCCATTGAAGAGCCCCGACGAGCAGCGGCGCGAAAAGGAGACGCCGCGGAACCGCATCTCGCGGCTGTGCGCGGCCATTCTGCGGATCAGCACGAGCCTCGACCTCGACACCGTTCTGCACGAAGTCGTCGACAGCGCCCGCAGTCTGACCAGCGCCCGCTACGGCGTGATCACGATCTTCGACGAGTCGGGGCGCGTCCAGGGCTTCGTCTCCTCCGGCTTCACGGCCGAAGAGAACCGGGAGATGACGGCATGGCAGGACGGCCCGCGGTTCCTGGAGCACTTCAGGAACCTCGCGGCGCCGCTGAGGCTGCGGGACCTGCCGGCATATGTCAGGTCGATCGGCTTCTCCCCGGACCTGATGAGGTCGAAGACCATGCAGGTAACGCCGATACGGCACCGGGACAAGCACGTCGGCATCTTCTTCCTCGCCGAGAAGGAAGTCGGCCTCGAGTTCACGGACGAGGACGAGGAGATCCTGGTGTTGTTCGCCTCGCAGGCGGCGGCGGCGATCGCCAACGCCCGCACCTACCGGGACGAGCAGCGGGCTCGGGCCGACCTGGAGGCCCTGATCGAGACCTCGCCCGTGGGCGTCGTCGTCCTCGATCCCAAGAGCGGCCAGTTCATGTCGTCCAATCGGGAAGCCAGGCGGATCGTGGAGGGCCTGCGCATGCCGGGACGCACCCTGGAGGAGCTGCTGGAGGTGATCAAGTTCCGGCGGGGCGATGGGCGGGAGGTCGACCTCAACCAGCTCTCGCTCCAGCAGGAACTGAGCCACGCCGAGACAGTGCGCGCCGAGGAGGTCATGATCTCGCTTCCCGACGGCCGGAGCGTCACGACGCTGCTCAACGCCACGCCGATCAAGTCGGCGAGAGGCGAGGTCGAGTCGCTCATCGTCACCATGCAGGACCTGGGGCCGCTCGAAGAGCTGGAGCGCCTGCGGACCGAATTCCTGAGCCTGGTGAGCCATGAGCTGCGGACGCCGCTGATCTCGATCAAGGGCTCGACGGCCACCGTGCTGGGCGCCTCGGCCTCCCTGGACCCTGAGGAGATGCTGCAGTTCTTCCGGGTCATCGACGAGCAGGCCGATCACATGCGCGGTCTGCTCGGTGACCTTCTGGACGCGGGGCGCATCGAGGCCGGCAAGCTTTCGGTCTCACCGGAGCCGGCGGAGGTGGCTGGCCTGGTGGATCAGGCCAGGAACACCTTCCAGAGCGGCGGCAGCCGACAGACGCTGCTCATCGACCTGCCGCCGGACCTGCCACGGGTTCTGGCCGACCGGCGGCGCATCGTGCAGGTCCTCAACAATCTCCTGGCCAATGCCGCGCGGCACTCTCCCGAGACGGCTCCCATCCGCATCCGGGTCGCCGCGGCTCGGGACGGCCTGAGCGTCGTGATCTCGGTATCCGACGAGGGCAGGGGCGTGCCGCCTGAACAGCTTCCGCACCTGTTCCGCAAGCACGCCGGCGTAGTCGCCGGAGACCGGCAGGAGAGGGGCCGGGGAACCGGCCTGGGCCTCTCTATCTCGAAGGGACTGGTCGAGGCGCATGGGGGCCGCATCTGGGCCGAGAGCGGCGGGGAGGGCCGGGGCACGCGGTTCAGCTTTACGATTCCGGTAGCCGAAGAGGCCGGAGGCAGCGCCGCGGCCGCATACGCCCCGAGCCGTTCCCGCTGGCCTCGCGACGGTCAGGAGCCGCCGTGCATCCTGGTGGTCGACGACGACCCTCAGACGCTGAGGTACGTTCGGGATGCTCTCAATCCGGATGGCTACGCCGTGTTGGTGACGGGCGACCCGCAGGAGATGTCCGGACTCATCAAGACGCACAAGCCCCAACTGGTCCTGCTGGATCTGGTGCTGCCCGGAGCCGATGGCATCGAGCTGATGCAGAGTGTTCCCGAGCTGGCCGATCTGCCGGTCATATTCATCTCCTGCTACGGCCGGGACGAGACGATCGCCCGGGCTCTGGACGCCGGAGCCGCCGATTACATCGTCAAGCCCTTCTCGCCGACGGAACTGACGGCGAGAGTGCGAGCGGCCTTGCGCCGGCGGGCGGAACCGGACACCTTCCTGCTGAGGGACCTGGCCATCCATTACGATCAACGCCTTGTCACCTTGGCCGGCCGTCCCGTGGAGTTGACGGCCACCGAGTACGAGTTGCTCCGCTTGCTCGCGCTCAACGCCGGTCGGGTGATGACCTATGAAGTCCTCCTGCAGCGGGTGTGGGGCGAGTGGGAGCCCTCCGGCTCGAATCGGGTGCGCGCCTTCGTGAAGAAGCTCCGCCGCAAGCTGGGTGACGATGCCGACAAGCCGGCCTACATCGTTACCGAGCGCGCAGTCGGCTACCGCATGCCCGCACCGGGTGACCCGTGATGCGATGGTCGACCTCACGGACCCCGATCTGATGCCGCCGAAGCAGCGGCGGATGCATCAGGATCTCGACCGCTCGTAGACAGGCCCGTTCACCGCCTTAGCTTTCGAAGAAGCACTCATCCGGATGCTATGCCCGGCATGCAGGCATGCGCGAGCGGAGCCGGCCCCGAAGAAAACTACTGATGTTCATAGAAATAACACGTTTACGGTCAGATGTTTCACCTTTAGATCACACTGATCGTATAGAGTTGTGTCATAGCGTTGGCGCATTCCTCGAGGAGGGTGCGGTACGGTTTCTTGCCCGAACGGCTACATGCCCCGATTTGATGGACCAAGGCATGTGATCGACGAACTCTTGTCCGCCAGCATCAGATGCATGACACATCGAATTGAAGAGCGCACAGCCGGGGAAAGATGCACATGAAGTTTCAAAACTCAGTAGTCCGGCAGCCGGGTTGCTCATCGGATTCAGCGGCGTGACGCAAGCACAATGTGGAATGTGACTTCCGGAACGCGTATGGTTATGCCTTCATCTCCGACGGCCACGGTCAGTCGCATGGATCTATCACGGTCGTCGAACAAGTTAGCGGGGACTGCGTTCTGCTTCGTGTTTTTTCTGACGGGAAACAGAATCAGGCGCTCTCCTTGCTATCCCTCGATTCCTCAATAATCTTCAGGCGGTTCTGCCGCAGGGTAGAACCGCCATTTTTTTACCGCAGGATCTCGACAGGTTCCACCGACACCACCTACACCGTCACCGGCCTCGACAAAGGCGCCACCTACCTCTTCGAGATAAGGGCGGTCAACTGCGTCGGCAAGAGCTTTGCCCTCAACCGCATCTTCATCACCCTGCCGGTCGTGCCGGTCATGGAGAGAGCACAGTTCCGAAATCCGTTGTCGAGGGAACTCGTGATCCAAAGAGAAGCGGGTACCGCCAGCACCAACCCACGATCGAGCGGCCCGAGTCAGTGAAGTTCCAGGGTCAAGCCGTGCTAGCCTATTCATTCGCGTTGCCAAAGCAGTATCACCTGCCCGCGGATCAGCCCGATGTTCTTGCGAGACAAAGTCGTGATCGTGACCGGCGGCGCCCACGGCATTGGGCGCGCACTCTGTGAGCGGTTTGCCGCGGAAGGCGCCCGAGGAGTCGTTGTCGCGGATATTGACGCTCCTCAAGCCGCTAGCGTGGCCTCGGCGATCGGCGGCTTGGCGGTTCCGACCGACGTCACGAGCGAGGCTTCGATACAAAACCTGGTCCGGCGGACGCGCGACGAGATCGGTCCGATCGACCTGTTCTGTTCGAACGCGGGCATCATGGACAAGGGCGGCCTGGAGGTTTCCGACGAGGATTGGGAGCACATGTGGCGCATCAACTTCAGGGCGCATCTCTATGCGGCCCGGGCGGTCGTTCCCGCCATGGTCGAGCGCGGCCGCGGGTACCTGCTGTCGGTGGCCTCCGCCGCCGGATTGCTCACGCAGATCGGAGCGGCCCCGTACACGATCACCAAACACGCCGCTGTGGCGCTGGCGGAGTGGCTTGCGGTGACCTATGGAGACGCGGGCATCAAGGTTTCCTGCCTCTGCCCCCAGGGGGTACGCACCCGACTGCTCGCCAACGATGAGGGACCGCTCAAAGAGATGCTTACCGAGATTGCGCTTGCTCCGGAAGAGGTCGCCGACAGCGTCGTCAAGGGCCTGGAGGAGGAGAGGTTCCTGATTCTGCCGCACCCTGAAGTGGCCGAATACTTGCACCGCAAGGCGGACGATCATGACCGCTGGCTAAGAGGGATGCGCAGGCTGCAAAACAAAGTCTCGGCCCGCTGAGCCGGACGTCGAAGACAGCAGCGTCTTGACCTGCATGTCTCACCGCGTGGTGAGACATGCAGGTTATTTCCGTTTCAGCTTCGGACGCTCGTCTTCTTCGCTGTCCTCGACCGGCTCGTCGCTGGCCTCGATGGGTTCCGTCGAGATCGTACCGCCGCCCCGACGCAGGATGGGACCGCGCCGGCGCACGGGTTTTTCCTCTCTCTCCAGCCGAGCCAAATGAAGAAACCTCTCTTTTACATCCAGGAACTCGGAACGGTCGACCACGTACTCCGGCTTGGCGGGCAGGATGCGGTCGATCTCTTTCTGCGTCCTGGCAATGCGGTCGTCGGTGAGCGGATGGCTGCGGAACACTTGGGCGAGTGCGCCCGGCTTGGTTTTCTCCATGGTCTGGAGCTTCTCGAAGAAATCGACGAAAGCGATGGGGTCGTACCCCGCCTTGTAGAGATACTGCACGCCGAGGTAGTCGGCTTCCGCTTCGAAGCTCTTCGAGAATTGAAGAAACGTCACGGGAATGGCTAAGGAGGCCGCCTGCTGGATGCCGAACCCCGTCCAGCCGCCTGTCAGGATCACGAGCGGAATGATCCCCAAGTTGGCCAATTGCCCTCGTGTCGCCTGGCGTGTGCCGTGCCGCGCCGCGACATGCGCGATCTCATGCGCCAGAACGCCCGCCACCTCGCTCTCGGTCTCGGCCTTCACCAGCAGGCCGGTGTTGACGAAAATGAACCCGCCGGGAAGAGCAAAGGCGTTGACCGCGTCATTGTCCACGACCTTGAACTGGAACGGCACCTTCGCGTCAGAGTTCCGAACCAGGTTCTGACCGATGCGGTTTACGTACTCGGAAATGATGGGGTCGCGGACCATCTTCGACGTCCGCTCGATTTCGGCGGCGTACGAATTGCCAAGGGCGATCTCCTTCTCGAGCGAATAGAAATTGACCTTGCCGTCGACATCGCGCTCACCGATGGCCTCGATGTTGTCCTTCTTCTTCTTCTTTTTCTTCTTGGGCCGGTCATCCTTCGCGAAGAGCAGTCCCGGGAGAGCCAGGACCAACACGACGATGAGAAACCACTTGCGAGCATTCATGACAGGTCCTCCCCGAGCGCGCATCCGGCCCACCGACTGCATGGGCCACCCTCATTGTAGACCTCAAACGGTCCGATCGGACGCGGCGGCGTGATTTTGTTCACCTTGCCTGAGAACCGCGACTCTGAGCGGCGGCGACCCCTGCGATCACGCTAATCGGCGGCGACCGGCCGCTCGACGCCCAGGCCGTGGTCGTCGTACTGATAGTGCAGCGCCAGAACGTCTCGTCCGAAATCGCCCGCGAAGTCGCGCCAGACGGTGTGGGAATGGTTCGCGTCGTTCTGGGTGTTGTCGTATTCGATCAGGAACTTCGGCCCCTGGACGCGATAGTAATCGCCCTTGCCGGCATCACCCGGCCCGGCCCACGCGAAGAGCAGATCGGAGTGCGCCGTCGCCTGGACGACCTTGCGGCGCTCGGCAGCGATCGAGGCCGGCACATTGCTCACGTACTGCTCGATCAGAGCCGTCAGAGTCTCGCGCTGCTTCGCGGTCATCTCCGATGCCGCCAGACCGCGCGGTTGGTCATCGAGCATTGCCCGCGTGTCGGCGCGCGTAAGGATATCGTCGTAGGCTACGTCGGCCACGATGGCGGAATTTCGTTGCTCTTCGTTCAGCGACTTCAGGAGGTCTCGGGCAAGGTCTTCCTCCGCGCCGAGTGAGCGAAAACCACCCGACACCTTGTGAGGATTGGCCCCGAAGAACGTCGGCGAGGCCGAAACGAGCTTGCCGTTCTGCAAGGTGTAGTGCAACGAGACGTGGTGACCCTCAACCCGCCAGCCCCAGTTGCCCGACATCGCGGGCGTACCGAACACCGTGAAGTAGTACTTCTCGACATCCCGGCGACCGGCGGTGTCGTTTTCCCTGACGCGCAGAATTTCTTCCAGGCTCATGATCGTCAGCGCCTTCGTCAAGCCGTCGGTGCTCAAGCCGGAAGCGAGCAGGGCATTCGCCAGGCTGCGCTGCCGAGGGTTCATGTTCTTGTAGGTCAAGCCGCGGCGGCCGTAACCGTATGTATTCCGGAAACTGCTGTCCGGGACAAAATGCCACTGTTGGCGGTCTTTCGCATTGAAGTCGCCCTTGGCCTTGGCGCGTCCCGAATCGTCGAGCGCATGTATAAAGCGGTTGGCGGCCAGCTCCATCCTCTTTTCCGTAGACACCTTCTCGTATGCGACCGAAAGAGCGGCAATCCCCGCCGCCAGAATCAATACCCGAACCAGCAATTGCCTGCGCATCTCGAACCTCCTGGCCTCACATCAACGCAGATTATATCGGAACGGCGCTCTTCCTCAACGCTTGTCAAGATCTTTTCCGTTGATCGATTGCCCGCGAACGTGGGTTTCGAGGTCCGTTGGCTAGAATAGGGTCATGCCGGTCGTGCGGCTGCTGAGCGTGTTCCTGATCGCCGCTCTGGTTGCGGCGCAGGCGCCGCTGACCTATCCGCAATTGCAAGATCTGCTGAAGTCATCGATCGAGCAGAATCTGCAGGACAAAGAGATCGCGAAGTATCTCAAGAATCAGAAATTCGGTTTCGAGTTGACGGATGCTCTGATCGAGGAGTTCCAGGGTTGGGGCATTGGCCCGCGGACCCTGCGAACCCTGCGCGAGCTGCAACCGGCTACCAAGGGATTGTCGGCCGCCAAGGCCCCTGCTGCCAGCGAGGCGCCGAAAGCTCCCGAGCAACCGCCCCCATCACCGGAAGAGCAGGAGCGAATCATCGAGGAAGCGCGCTCCTACGCGCTGGACTACACCTCCCGCCTGCCGGATTTCATCTGCCTGCAGATCACGCGCCGCTTCATCGACCCGAGCGGCCTGGAGATGGATTGGCTCAAGCAGGACGAGATCAAGACAAGGGTCAGCTACTTCGATTCACACGAGAACTATGAAGTCGTCAGCATCAACAACAAGCTGACGGACGCCGGTATCTTCGAACTCGGCGGAGCCGTCAGCACGGGGGAGTTCGGCAGTATGTTGGCGGAACTCTTCGATCCGAAGACACAAGCGGATTTCCGGTGGGCGCGACACTCGCTGCTGCGCGGACGCGGCGTCTACGTGTTCGAGTTTCAGGTGCCCCGGCACCGTTCCCGATGGTCGCTGACTTTCGAGAAGACGAATTCGATCATCACCGGATACCGCGGGCTGGTCTATGTCGACAAGGAAACCGAGCGAGTGCTCCGCATCTACATGCAGGCGGAGAATATCCCGACGGACTTCCCGATTCAACTCGCCCAGTCGCGTCTGGACTACGATTTCACGAAGATCAGCGGCGAGAGTTTTCTTCTCCCTTTGAAGGCGCGGATGCGCATGCGGCAGGGCCGGTACCTGTCGAGGAATGACGTCGAGTTCCGTCTGTATCGCAAGTTCGCCGTCGATGCGGAAATCTCCTTCGACGAAGCTGAGAGCCTCGAACCGCTGCCCGAGGAACCTCCCTCCAGCCCGTAGCCGGCGCATCGGAGAGTTCGCCTCGAAACCCGCCCGGCCTGCGGAATACCAAGTGGAACCAGTTTAGACCGCTTCCGCGTGCAAGAGTTTGGAAGCGAGCTGGTCGGAGTGGACCAGTTCATAGCAGGAGGCATCGCTGAGGATCTGTTTCACCAAGGCCGTGTGCATGGCGTGACCGGCGTGTTCGGCGACAACATGTCCCAGCAAAGGCCGGCCCAGCAGGGCGAGGTCTCCGATGAGATCGAGCACCTTGTGCCGGCAGCACTCGTCCGGGAAGCGGAGCCCCTCCGGGTTCAGGACGCCGTCTGGCCCGAAACAGACGGCGTTCTCGAGCGACGCTCCGCGAATCAGCCCCATGTCGCGCATCCGATCGAGGTCCCGCTCGAATCCGAACGTGCGCGCCGGAGCGATCTCCCGCGCGTAACGTTCGGGCGTGACAACCATCTCCAGCGTCTGGCGACCCGCGAGTGCGTGTCCATAGTCGGTCTCACAGGTGATGGCGAAATGGTCCGCGGGGTGGATCACGATCGTTTTCTTCCCCTCGCGCACTCCGACGGTATTGAGAATGCGGAGGTAGGTGCGGGGCCTGCTCAGTTCCCGGACGCCTGCGTTGCGGATCAACTCGACGAATGGCTTCCCACTGCCGTCGAGGATGGGCAACTCGAGATTGTCGATCTCCACGCGCGCGTTGTCGATGCCGAGGCTGTAGAACACACTGAGCAGGTGCTCGGTCGTCGAGAGCAGCACTCCTTGCCGCATCAGGCTCGTCGCATAGCTGACGCGGGCGATGTGCCTGGCTACGGCAGGCAGTTCGAAGCTGTCGAGATCCGTCCGGCTGAATACGACTCCCTTGCCGGCGCGGGCCGGCAACAGCCGCATTCTGACCTTGACACCGCTGTGGAGTCCGATCCCCGAGGCTTCAACGGGGCTGTCGATGGTTCTCTCGAGATCCAAGAAACTCCTCCTGCACGAAAAACCGGAGCTGTACGATTCTCCACTTGCACTTGCCTGGCCAATGTCAAGTTACTGATTCCAAACAAAGAAAAGAAGCCTTGGTGTGTCTATTCTACAACACCTGCGTTGCCTCTTCCGATGAGACGATTCCGTTTCGGCAGCGGCAAGGCGTATCTACGTTGGATCAGTTGATGACGACGACGGCGCGTTCGGGTTCAAGATGAACGGCGCGGATGGTCTCGGGAAGCGAGACTCGATTGGCGGGTCCGGAACCAGGGTCCGTATCGGAAATCGTGGCGGCGATGAGCCAATCGAGCAAGGCTCCCGGCAGGATGGTGTCTCCGAACTGAACGCTTTCGATTTCGACGAAGGCTCGGCCGTCTGCGGAGCGCAGCCGGAACTTGGCGTTGAGCTCTCTTTCGCCGCTGAACAACAGAGCCCATAGCCCTTCCGCCGGCCGGCCGGCCGCCTGTTGCATCTTTCCGATGTCGATGGAGGCGTGGAGGGTCGCGTGATCCTGGAAAAGCCGCACGCTCGGATCGCGAACTCCCGCGGGTGTCTCGGCTTCGTATTCGTACTTCAGCAGAGAGTTGACCTCGGCCTCCGTAAAGACGACGGCCTCTCCGGGCATCGTTTCGCCTTTCTCGATGCGCTCGACTTTTTGCCGTGCGCTCCGGCCCAACTCCGGTGAGAGAGAGGACGGTAAGGCAAGCGCGGTTGCGCCCAGGGCAAGTGCGGCGAGAGGCAGGACTCCCCGTCGCAATGGTGCGATGGCTCGTGTCGAGCTGATCGCCCGCTGGTCCCTCGAAACGAGCTGTCCGCTTGAACTTCGGAGCGCCGGCCTCATCACGCCTCGTCGGTGGCGGGATCGGCGCAGCTCTCTCTGACTTCGCCGCCACGATCGCGGAAGAACTTCACGGCTTGCCGCGCCGCATCCTGTTCGGCCGCTTTCTTTGTCCAGCCGCCTGCGGTGGCCTCGAAGAGGCTGCCGACTTTCAGTGCGACCTGGAACCATCGACGGTGATCAGGTCCGCTGGTGGAGACGACCTCATACTCGGGCCAGGGCAGATTGTTCTTCTGTAGCCATTCCTGCAAAGCCGACTTGTGAGCGGTCTTGTCCTCCAGCCGCGCCTTTTCAATGGCGTCGTTCGAGAGAACCAGGCTCGTTACGAGCCGCCGGGCGGCGGGAATGCCCCCATCCAGATAGACGGCAGCGATCAAAGCTTCGAACCCATCGGCCAAGAGTGTCTTCTTGTCGCGGCCTCCAGTGCGTTCCTCGCCCGGCCCCAGCCACAAGAACGAGCCGAGTTCGATGCGCCTTGCCGCTGCCTCGAGGTGCGCCCCGTTGACAAGGATGGATTTGAGCTGCGTGAGCTGCCCTTCCGTGTAGTCCGGGAATCGATTCATGAGTTCGTCGCTTGCGAGAAACCCCAGTACGGCGTCGCCCAGAAACTCGAACCGTTCGTTGTAGGAGCCATCGTCCCGGGCCGCGGATTCCTGCCAATACGAACGGTGGGTAAGAGCTTCTTCGAGGTAGGAGCGATCAGAGAAGGAATAGCCGATCCGGCTCTCCAACTCGGTCAAAGCCGCGGGTTTCGCCGCCGCCAAGACGGGTTCCTCCTGTCCGCCCATAGACGCGCTCGAATGCGGCATCGAATGGACTTGCTCGAAAGGTTGGTTGTCTCTTCGCGGAACACGTCAGAACGGCGCACGATATCCGCCCGGTTGGGGTGCGAACTGAGGCTTGCTCTCACGAAAGCGGCTAAGGCTGCGCCGCCGGTGTGGCTGGAGCGGCAGCACCCGGCGCCGTACCCGCACTCTCGGCCGGAGGCGCCTTGCTCAATGCGATCTCCGCTTTAAGGATCGCCGCCGCGTCACGGCCGTTCGGTAGCTTGAACCCGCCCCGGGCAATGGACTGGTCGAGCATGCCAAGGGCTTCGTCATTCTTGCCCTGTTCCTTCAGTGCCTTGGCAATTTGGTAGAACAGTTCGCTGGTCTGTTTGTTAGCAATTTGCAGGGCCTGCCGGTAAGACTGCTCCATCGCCGTCCAATCCTCGCGCTTCGCGGCAACAGCCCCCAGCGAGCTATGAGCATTGGACATCAGGTCCTTCTTTTCGAGCAGCCAGTCATCATCGGTCATCAGATCCGGATTGGGATTCTCCGCGCGCGGAATGATGTCGAGCGCCCTCATTGCGTACGACTCGGCCTGCGACAGCTTTTCCTCTTTGTCAAGATCGTGCTGTCGCGTTCGGATCGGCAGAACGTAGGAAAGCGCCAACAGGGTGCCAATGTTATCAGGGTTCTCTTCCAGTACGAGTTCGCCGTACGTCAACATATTCTCGAAGTCGTTTAGCCGCTGATAACCGAGTGTCGTGAAAAAGAGTGCGTTTTCCTTATATTCGGTGTCTTTGTACTCGACAAGCAGCTTCTGGCAATAGTTGATGCTGCGATCCGGGATCTGAGGGGCTGCGGTACAGGATGCCCAAAGCGCATACTCCCTGAACGCGCTCTTGGGATGGTTGTCGAGGAAAATCTCACACGAGTCGACGCGAGACTCAATATCGGGTGCGCCCATGCAGGCGTTGATATCATCGGCTTCCTTCTGCGACTTCGGTCGCGGTAGGTCCTGAGCCAGCGCAGGAAACGCCAGCATCGCGGTCAATAGCAAACATACACCTGCACGAATCATTCGAATCTCCTTGTCGACGGCCCTTGCTGTGGGGCCGTATCCGAACTGTCTCTATTCTAACCGCTTTGCCGGAGCGGATTGCGCGCCGCGCCGGCTCACGGCTGCTGGTTCTCCTGCTCTTCGTCTTCTTCACGATCAACGCCGAACGCGTCTTCGAGTCCGCCTTCGGCCAACTCGCGGATGCGCGGCGACGGGTCGCCGACATCGAGCGCCAACTGATAGTGCTCGACGGCCTGCTCGCGGTTTCCCATCAAGTCCTCGATGCGGGCGATGTAGACGTGCGACATGGCCCGTATATGGGTGTCATCCGCCAGGGCAATCGCCTTCTGGAAATGTTCGCGGGCCAAGTCCGGCTCGCCTTCGAAGGCCGCTACACGGGCCAAACCGTATTCGGCCTGTGCATTCCGTCCGCCGGCTTCAGCCAACGCCTCTTCGAACTTCGCGCGGGCTTGTTCCAGGTCTTCCAACCGGAAGTATCCCTCAGCTTCGTTCAGCAGCCGGTCCAGTTTACTGAGTTGGGGGCGTGCCGGCTGGGACGCCGGTTTCGGCTGCGCCTGCACGAACTCCGTGTTCTGCAGGCGCCGCGCCTCGGCCTTGGGGTCGATATTCTGAATCAGTTCTCGGTAGTAGCTCGAAAAGGTTTCCGGTTGCGCTTCGTACTCCGCCAGTTGCTCATAAAAGCAGGGCGTGAGAATAAAACCCTCCTTGAGGAATTGCTCGGCGCGCGCCTGCTTGTCCGCATCCGATGCGCCGGACAACCTCACGTCCACCGCGTTGGCCAGCGATTTCGATACCAGGAGCTGAAAGTTCGATTTGTAGATCTCGCTCAGGGCCGGAGCAAATAGAGCAAAGCGGGAGAGTATTTCCTTCTTTGCAATTTCCTCGGCGTGTCGGATCGACATCGGATCCAGCAGGTGCATCAGAAATGCCTGTCGGATCTGATCGAGGCGCAGCTTGTTCGAGGCCTGCAGCACCACTTGAATCTCCCCGCCGTAGCTTCTCGACGTTACCTGATTCGGCGCTCCCATGAGTGAGAAGTAGATCTTGAAACTGCGCATTTGCTGGCTCGTCGGGGAGAACCGCAGGTAAGCGCCGGTCCGCAGCAGCATTTCAATCAGAGGCTGTTGATAGCGGGCGATCTCGTTGTCATAGGCCGGCTGATAGCGGTCCCAAAGCTCTTCGATGCCGGCCTCTTGGTAGAACTCGGACAGGATCGGGCTCAGCGCGCGGAGCCGCCGGACACTCGGCGGAAGATCGGTTGGCAGATTCGCCGTGACCTCAAACGAAGGGGGGCCGTTGCAGGTCAACGCGAAGGTGATGTACTGCGTCAGATTGCTGACGGGGTCATCGCGCAGAAACTGCTGATAGAAGTTCCCGAGCTGCGTGCGGCTATGCCCGCGGAAGTCTTTCAGGTCGTCCCGCACGACCCGCCGGACGACGCTGTCGGACGGTGAGCCCAAACCATTGTCGTACCCGGAGATGTTAATCGCCGTCAGCACGGTGAACAGGCGGATGTCGGTCAGAAGCTGGTCGCCTTCGTTCTGCTGCGCTGCAAGGTCGGCGGCAGCGTGGGTGCACAATGCAGCCGCTATCAGAACGAGTGTGCCGACTCGGTGCATGGTTGTGGGAGGAGCGAATACCGCTGCGGGCTACCGTTAGTCTAGTGGACGTTTTCTCAAAGCGTCCACGCAGAGCGCTCTGCGGTGAATAAGATTTCAGCGCGCGCGACGCCACGCTCTCCTCACAAGCCAGCCGGAAGCGGCGCGTGACCCTTTGGGCGACCGACATTTGCGTTCCGGCGGCGGCGATGCGGACGGGATGCCCGCCTGCCTGGCAAGCAGTCAGGCGATTTCCATGGAACTTCCCCTACGGACTATTTGTGTCACTCACAGCCGACATGAAACGGGATTCATTCTCCGCTATAAGATCCCAGCCTCGCTCTTCGACAGAGATTAAGCTCTCCATCCCATCGATCAGCCGCTTCTTCCAAAGACTTCTGAGCACAAGACCAAAGCGCATGCCGGGTATCTGCACCCTGGAGTGGATATCCTCTCTGGAAGCATACGAACCGGCGTTCAAATCCGCAATGATTGCGAGAACTCGGATTTCGTCGTTGCTGAGATCGCTGATCGCCACCTTCTTATTCATCTTGTTCATTGTCTCCCCATTCAGAAACGGCAAGCTCTAAGCTCATCCGACAGCACCGGTGCGAATTGCCGACTCCAACGCCGGTTGGCGGGTTTCGTCGCCCTGGCACGCGCGGTCCATCAGGAGCGCCAAGTTGACATCTTGCTGAAAATGACCACTCCTGCCACGGGCTGCTACAACCAGCGTTGGAATGCCTTGCGGCCGGCGTAGACGGCTCTGTCGCCGAGTTCGGTTTCGATCTCCAACAGGCGATTGTACTTGGCGGTCCGTTCTCCGCGGCAGGTCGAACCGGTCTTGATCTGCCCGCTCCCGGTGGCCACTGCCAGATCCGCGATGGTGGTATCGGATGTCTCGCCCGAGCGATGAGAAATGATGTACGTGTATTCGTTGGTCCTGGCGATCTCGATGCACTGCAGAGTTTCCGTCAGCGTTCCGATTTGGTTGAGCTTGATCAGAATCGAGTTCCCCAAGCCTTCAGCAATGCCCTGCTTGAAGATGGCCGGGTTCGTAACGAACAAGTCATCGCCTACGAGCTGCAACTTGCTGCCGAGCTTCGGCGTGGCTTTCCGCCAGCCTCCGTGGTCCTCTTCGGAGAACGCGTCCTCGACCGAGATCAGCGGATACGCCTCCGCCCACCAGGCCCACATCTTGCTCATCTCGTCTGATGACCTTCGGCTGCCGTCCGACTGCGAGAAGACATATGTCCCTTGCTCGTAGAACTCGCTCGATGCCGCATCGATCGCGATGGAGATGTGCCTGCCGGGCTTGTAGCCGGCCTGCCCGATCGCGCCGACCAACAACTGCATCGGCTCCTCATTCGACTCGAGTCGCGGCGCGAATCCGCCCTCGTCGCCCACAGCGGTGGAATAGCCTTTCTTCGTGAGGATCGCCTGCAGCGAATGGAATGTCTCGGTGACGGCGCGCAGCGCGTCGCTGAACTTGTTGAAACCGAGCGGCACGAGCATGAATTCCTGGATGTCGACATTGTTGTCCGCGTGTTCGCCGCCGTTGAGGACATTGACCATCGGCACCGGCAGGGTATAGGTTTCCGCGTCAGTGAGATGACGGTAGAGCGGGATCTGCTTTTCGTTGGCCATCGCCCTCGCGACCGCCAGTGAGACCCCGAGAATCGCGTTCGCGCCGATGCGGCCTTTGTTGACGGTGCCGTCGGCGGCTCTCAACTCTTCGTCGAGCCGTTGCTGATCATCGGCGTCAAAGCCGCGGACTGCGTCGAGCAGTTCGTTTCCGACGTTGCCGACAGCCTTCCGGACACCCTTGCCTCCGAAGCGCGTCTGGTCATTGTCGCGGAGCTCGACGGCCTCATGCATTCCGGTCGACGCGCCCGAAGGCACGCGGGCCGATCCGCTAGCGCCACTTTCCAGGGTCGCCGTGACCTGAACCGTCGGATTCCCTCGTGAGTCGAGAACTTCGAGCCCTTCCAGATTGCTGATCTTGGACATTCAGGATTCTTCCGGGTTGCCCGTGAACGAAGAAAATCCAGGGTAGCACGCAACCTGACAGAGCGCCGATCTCTTGCCGATCTCCGTCGGCTTGGCCGATCGGTGGGTAAACGTCGAGCCTTCTTCCGGAAACCCGACTCGGCCTCATCAAGAAATGCTGCACGTGTGCTACGGCCGCTTCCGCCTCGCAACCGCCCGGGTGGTTCAGCCAGAGCGGACTCTGATGGCTGTGGCCGAGGCCGGTGACTCCGAGCTTTTCCTTGCGAATCCCAACCGCACAAAGCTTGGCCGAAGACTGAAAAACGCTGCCTCTATGCCTCCGGCTATAACTGCGGAAACCACAGCCGTCGAGCAGTCTCGCCGAGCACCTGGGCTCTCGCTTCATCGCTCAATGGCAAGGCCTCGGTGAAGATGCGCAAGTGCTCGGAGTAGGTGAGCTTCGGCGTCCACAGCGAGTTCGGGAAATTACTGCCCCAAACACAGCGCTCGGGCCCGTACGTATCGATGATTTTGAGCGCTGCCGCGTGCAGGTCGCTGCCGGGATAGCCCTGCTCGGTCCCGGTGCTGATGAAATCCACCTTGGCGTACAGGTTCTTGTACTTCGAGAGCCGCAGTACTTCACGGAGCACGGCCTCGTATTGGGGTCCGGGCTTGAGATCCATGCAGTGGCAGAAGCCCACCGTGATGTCGGGAAACTCCTTGAGCAGCTTCTCAGCCGATTCGACCCACTCGAGCCGCATCAGGAAAATGTCCACGCTCGCGCCGACATCCGCGCAGGTTCGCCACAGCTTGCTCACGCCGTCATGATCGAACGTCGTTCGTTGGTTCCCGGGCGTGCTGCGCAACGTTTTGACTCCATACTCGCGAACAAACTCCTCCAACAGACCAGGGCTGTGTGGGTCGTCGGGTTCCAGCGTGCAGACGCCCGCCATCCAACTCGGATTGAGCTTCGCCGCGTCACACAGGTAACGGTTGTCGTAGTCGTAGAACGACACGGTGTGGACCGCCCGGACCGCAGAAACGCCGTTGGCGAGACTGGTGCGGCGGAGCTCATCGAGCGAGCCGGTGCCCTCCGGAACCCGCAACGGGTTGTTCGGCCGCGGAGGATAACGCTCCTCGTCCGGCGAAGTGATGTGAGCATGGCAGTCGATGATCAGCATTGACCCATTCCGGTCAGTTGTGGTGCTCTGCCATTCTACGGAAGAACGGACGGAAGGGAAACTACCGGGCAGTAGTCCGATTTCATCGCCAACCTGGACCACGGACATCGCCGCGACGCAAAGGTAAACTGTTAGCCTGCATTCTCATCACGTGGCGAGAAATGCATGTTGGTCCATCGCCTTCGACGTATCCGCCAAACGAGGAGACTTCCGGGATGCACCTGCCGTTGACCCCGATCCGCTTTCTGCTTTGGGCGGCTGACGAATACGGCGACAAGGTCGGGGTCGTCGACGGAGACAAGCGCTTCACCTACCGGCAGTTCCTTGACCGCGCGGCGCGGCTCAGCGCCGCTGTTCAGAGCCTGGGTGTCGAGGCCGGCGACCGCGTGGCGACGCTGAGCTTCAACTGTCACCCGCTGCTGGAAGCCTATTACGGCATCCCGATGGCGCGGGCGATCCTGCTCTCGCTGAATGTCCGTCTTGCCGCCGAAGAGCAAGCGTACATTCTGGAGCACTCCGGGGCGAAAGTGGCGATTTTCGATCCGGAGTTCCTGCCCCTCGTTGATGAACTGCGTAAAAGCCGTCCCGGAATGCGCTGGATCCCGCTGTACGCGCCGCCGAACCCGCCTTCCTGGGTTCATTCGCAAACTTATGAGGAACTGCTGGCATCCGCCTCGCACGAGCCGATCGATTTCACGACGTACGACGAGAACGTGATCGCCGAGCTGTTTTACACGAGCGGCAGCACGGGACGCCCCAAGGGCGTGATGCTCAGCCACCGCACGCTTTTTTTACATGCGCTTACTGCGCTGATCGGCATCTACCGCCGCGGAGAAAAGCGGCCGGCGGACCAGCAGGTCGAGCTCCATACCATACCGCTGTTCCACGCCAACGGCTGGGGCAAGGCGCACACCGTCACCCTCACGGGGGGCCGCCACGTCATGGTCAAGCGTTTCGAGCCCGCCCAAGTGTTGGCGCTCATCGAGCGGGAGAAAGTCACCGGCCTGTGCGCCGTCCCGACGATGGCTACGGCGCTTGTGAACTGTCCCGAACTGGACCGCTATGATCTGTCCAGCCTCGAAGAGATCATGATCGGCGGCGCGGCGTCCTCGCCCTCGCTCATAGCAGAGACGGAAGAGAAACTGAAGTGTAGAGTATTGGCTGGGTACGGACTCACCGAAACCTCGCCCGTCGCCATGATCGCCCACATCAAGGACACGCTCGGAAACGTCTCGGACGAGGAACGCATCCGCCGGCAGGCCATGACCGGGTTCTCTTTCCCCGGCGTCGAGACCCGTGTGGCCGACCCTGCCGGAAGCGATGTCCCGAAAGACATGCGGACGATGGGCGAAATTCTCTTCCGCGGTGACCTCGTCATGGACGGCTACTGGAACGAGCCCGAAGCGACCGCCGAGACCGTCCGCGACAACTGGCTCCACACCGGAGACATCGCCGTCTGGGACGAGCATAACTACTTCCTGATCGTCGACCGCCAAAAGGACGTGATCATTAGCGGCGGAGAAAACATCTCCTCCCTTGAAATCGAGAAGGTCATCGTCGCCCACCCGGCCGTGTACGAAACGGCAGTCGTCGCGGTGCCGGATGAGAAGTGGGGCGAGGCGCCGAAAGCCTATGTCGTGCTCAAGCCCGGCGCATCGGCCACGGAGGACGAAATACGAGACCACGTCCGCAAGCACCTGGCTGGTTTCAAGGTGCCGCGGACGGTTGCGTTCGAGGCGGAGCTTCCCAAGGGAGCGACAGGCAAGATCCTCAAGCGGGCGCTGCGCGACCCACACTGGGAGGGCATGGAGAAGCACGTACACGGCAGTGGCCGGAGTTAGCATTGTTTTGCGAATGAACTGAGTCGATGTCCTCCGCCGACGTACCCGCAGACCCTTTGCTCGATGCTCTTTGGAGCAAGGGGCTCATTCTGATCGGAGAGCGCGTGAGGCGTGAATACGCACTGCGGACGCCGATTTTCATCGACCTGCGCCACAAGCTGTATGACGATCTTGACTTGTTAGGGCTGCTTGGCGCGGCGCTTCACGGCGAACTCGTGCGCATCCTGCACACTGACTCCGGGCCGGCCATAGCGCGTCAACAAGTCATCGGAATTCCGGATACCGCAACGCCGATCGCCCTTTCCCTGGCTTTGCAATCACAACCGACGGCTCTGCCCGTTGCTTACGGTCAGTTGCGCAAACAGCCTGCCACCTATCCCGGGGGTGAGTGGGGGATGAGCGCCTACATGGGTACGTGCGACGACACCCGTGAGATCACGTTGATCGATGACGTGATGGCGTCGGGCCGCACGAAGCTGTGGGCGATCGATGAGTTGAAGAAAGACGGCCTCGAGGTGAAGCGCATCCTGGTCGTGGTCGACCGTGAGCAAGGGGGCGATCGAATCCTCTCGGAGCGCGGCTACCCGGTGCACTGTCTCTACAGGGTCTCGGCGCTGATCGAGTACTACCGAGCCAGCGACCGCATCGACGCCCCCACGGCCGCCGCGGCTCTCCAACACGTTCAAGCCAAACGGTTCTCCTGACCTGCAGCGTACCCCTATGCAGGCAGCGTTGACACCAACCCGAAGAGTTCCTCTTTCAGGGTCCACAACCGGGCGGAACAAACCCCTGGGAGCGCGCGGGTGCCCTCTGGGCGCCTGCCCGCCTCTCCGCATGATCCGCAGGCAGGCGAATGAAAAGCGAACCCGTAACATCGTCCGAATCAAGCAGCCATGACGCCGATCCGGATGTTTCTTGCTTGAATGATCCGCACCGCCTAGCCTGCATTTCTCACCACGCGGCGAGGCGAAGTGCGTGAGAGGGCCGTCAGGACGAGGCGCGCGCCGCTTGGCGCGCGCAGGCGTACTTGAACAGTACGTTGAGCACGGCAAGCAAGCGCAACGAAGTCCTGGCGGTCGTATGGCGTGCTTCGGCCGTCGGGTGGTGAGAAAGGCAGGCTAGCGGGGCGCGGGCGGCACTGACCTGTAACCTGCTGGCTAACGCCGCAGTTCTTCTTCCACCGCCGTCAGTTCCTCAACCAGGCCCTCGGCTTGGCGCCGGAGTTGCCGAAGCCGTGAAGCAAGCGCTCGAAGTCGGCTCGCAGCGGCCGGCGCTGGGGACCGCTGAGCCCTGGTCGAAGAAGGATCCTCGGCGGCGGTCGGCTGTTCTCGGAAGTCCGCCATCGATATGCCTCCGCCCAGCATCGAGAGAGCTTCTTCAAAGGTGTCTTCATAGATCAGACGGTTCCCGATGGCGAGTACGACTTTCCGTAACTGCGGCATACGGGCCGAGTCTGCCTGAATGTAAATCGACTCGACATAGAGAAAGTTGTCGTCAACCGGCAGAGCGATCATGTCGCCTCGCAGGACTCGCGAGCCCTGCTGGCCCCACAGGGTCAGATCCTTGGCAATGTCCTGGTCCTGATCGATACGCGCCTCGATCTGGCTCGGCCCGAATACCAGCTCCTGTTTCGACAGTTGGAAAAAGATCAATTCGCCGAGTTTATCGCCGTCGCAGCGGGCCGCCATCCACCCGATCAGATTGGGACGGCTCCGCGGCGTGAACGGCAGCATCAACAAGAACTCCGGCTGCGACTCTCCCGGAACCGTAGCCACGATATAGGTCGGACGCATCGGAGCGGGCGTGTTCGTATCACCGGCGAGGCTCTGCGCGACATCCCAAACGTCCTCTTTGCTGTAGAAGACTTCGGGATCCCGCATATGGAACGTGCGATAGATCTCAGCCTGCACCTGGAACATCAACTCCGGGTACCGTACGTGCTGGCGCAGCGAGGCCGGCATCTCGGCCTCGTCATGGAACAGGGCGGGAAACAGTGCGCGATAGATCTGCAGGATGGGGTCCGCACTCTCGAACTCGTAGATCTTCGTCTCGCCGTTATAGGCGTCGACCGTCGCTTTCACCGCATTACGGACGTAGTTGGTGTTTTCCCCGAAAGCCGAGACGTTGACGTGAGCCGAGTAAGGATGCGTGTTCGATGAGGTGTAGCCGTCGACGATCCACACCAGCCGGCCTTCATCGGTGATCACAAGGTAAGGATCCGGCTCCCAATGGATGAACGGAGCGATGTGCTCCAATCGCGCCCGCACGTCGCGGTAGATCATCATGCGGCTGTTTTCATTCATCTGGCCGGTCAGGACGATGTTGTACTCTCCTGTGGAGATTGAGGCCGCCAGGCGCAACAGTAGCGAGCTGATCGGGAACCCGCCGGTCCCCTCGTAGGTGGAGTAGATGTTCTCGACACCCGACGGATAGTCGAACTCCTGCTCGTCTGTCGAGACGAATACCGAAGAATCCGTGAACTCGCCGTAGTAGATCTCGGGCCGGCTCAGGGTCAGATCTTCCGTTTTCACTACTGGCGGCGCGTCTTGGATCAGCAGAACCGGCAATCCGTCGTCAGTCGTACGATTGACTTCCGACATGACGACTCCGTAACCGTGGGTGTAGATCAGGTTGCGGCTCACCCAACTGTCACGAGCTTCTCCCGGCAACTGCGTCACGTCGATTTCGCGGGGCGACAACAGGATCTGCTTGATCTTGCCGTTGATGATGTAGCGATCGATGTCGACGTCGGGAAATTGGTAATAGGGGCGCAAGGCCTGGATCTGCGTGATGGTGTCATTGAACGCGCGCACGTCCCACAGCCGGATGTTGTCCACCAATGTGCCGTGTGCTGAGACATCGATTTCTTCAACCTGCGACGACTGAAACGACTGTTCCGTGGCCCGGGTGGCCAGCCCGAAAGCCTGGATCGTCGCCTCGATATGCCGCCCGATATAGGGTTTTTCGAGCTCCAGCTCGTTCGGTTGCACCCACAACCTGCGAACCACTTCGGGAAGCACCATATTGGCGATGAGAGAACCGGCGAGCAAGCCTACAGCCAGCCGCAACTTCATCCTGGTAACCAACGGAATGCTCACCAGCGCCGCGGCGATCACCACCCAGCGCAAAGGCAGCGTCACGTTTTCGTCGACGTAGTCCATGCCGGTCAAGACCGGATGCTGGTTCATGAGCAGGCTGTAGCGTCCGAGGTAGAACCACAGCGCCACGGACGTCAAACCGATGCCGGCAAGAATCTTCGCGAAGCTCGTCCGAGTGGCTCCGGGCAGCAGCAGCGGGCTGGGTCCGGGATCGAATTCTTCCACCGAACCTCCCCCGGCGCGAAACTGCTTGAGTTTGTCGAAGAGTTGCCACCCGCGCCCCGACGCCCAGAAAACGAGACTTGAGAACACCGCGACGACGAATACGAAGCGCAGTAATTGCGTGTAAAAGGGAAGCTGGAAGAGATAAAACGGCAGTTCCTCGTTGAAGACAGGGTCCGTCCACATCTGCGCGTCGAAGTCGGCGATCAGTGAGCCAACGAACGCCATGACTTTCTGTGAGTCGACTCCGGTGCCGATGAATACGACGGCTACCACCAGCAGCGCCACCATCACAATTCGCCGGTAGAGGCTGTTTTGCGCTTCGTGAACACCAGCGAAACGCAAGCCTTTGCTGTGCGCCCAAAGCAACGACAGCCAGGCGACGATCGACCCCACGACGACGGGCAGGATCTGGTAGAGCAGCATGGTGTACCACGTCGAGAGTTGCTCGACCTCGCTCCACCATTGGTATTCGATCACCAACTCCGAGAACGTCCTCGAACCAGCGAGAAGCATCAGGACTAGAGCGATCAGAACGAAAATTCGGATTTGAGAGGTTTGCATAGCCATGCTTGCGGCGCTCCTAAGGACACCGCATCGCCCTAGTGTAACTGCTCGGTGAAAACAAAGGTCTGGGACGGCTGCTGTCGTCCGCCCAAACGAGGTCCAAGCCTGTATTTGTCACCACGCGGCGAGGCGAAGTGCGTGAGAGGGCCGTCAGGATGAGGCGCGAGCCGCTTGGCGCGCGCAACGCGGCCTTTAAGGTTTTTCACGAATCACGAGACACGAATCACGGCCTTTTTATCGTGTGCTTCGACCGTCGGGTAGCGAGAAGTGCAGGTTAGGCGGCAACAGCGACCGGTGCCTGCCAAACAGTTTTGCCCGCGACGATGGTGGCTACCGGGCCGCCTCGGAACCTGCGGCCGTGGAAGGGGGAGTTCTTGCTCTTCGACTGCGACTCGTTCACGTCGAAGACCCATTCACGGCTCGTGCTGAACAACGTCACATCGCCGGGTCCGCCTACGAACAGCCTGCCGCGATCGAGACCGATCACACGCGCCGGACCGGTCGTGAAAAGCTCCACCATGTGCTTGAGGCTGATCTCGCCCGGATACACCAGCTCTTCTAGAGTCAGCGCGATCGCCGTCTCGAGGCCTGTCACGCCGAACGGGCAGCGCTCGAGTTCCTGCATCTTCATGTTGCCCGTGTGCGGTGCATGGTCCGTCGCGATTGCATCGATCACGCCGTCAACGATCCCTTCGATCACTGCCTGCTTGTCAATGTGGCCCCTCAGGGGGGGCTTCATCTTGTAGTTGCCGTCATAGCCGGCGATGTCGGAGTCGGTGAGCGCGAAGTGATGGGGGGTGACTTCGCTGGTCACACGGATGCCGAGACGGCGTGCCTGACGCACCATCTCGATCGCATTGCGCGTTGAAATGTGGGCGATGTGAACCGCGCCTCCGGTCACTTCGCTGAGGATGATGTCTCGCGCGACCATCACGTCCTCAGAGCAGCCTGGGATCCCTCGCAGGCCCAATCGGACGGACTGGGCGCCTTCATGGATATCGCCGCTCATGCTGAGGTTGAGGTCTTCGCAGTGATCGATGACGGTCAGGCCGAACGACGCGGCATACTCCATGGCGCGGCGCATCACTCGCGAGTTCATCACCGGCAGGCCGTCGTCGGAGATGGCCACGATGCCTGCCTTCTTCATCGCTCCGATCTCCGCTAGCTGTTCGCCCTTGCTGCCTTTCGTGATGGCCCCGATCGGGAACACGTTGACGATGGCGGTATGTCGGGCCCGCTCGACGATGAAACTCGTCACGGTCGGGCTGTCGTTGACGGGAATCGTGTTCGGCATGCAGCAGACGGACGTGAAACCGCCCGCGGCGGCCGCCTTGGCGCCCGTCTCGATCGTTTCCGCATGCTCGATTCCCGGCTCGCGCAAGTGAACGTGGATGTCGAGAAAACCCGGCGCCACAAAGCAGTCGCCGGCATCGACGACGTCCGCATCCGCTGCTTCGATGCGAGGCTCGATCGCCGCCACGCGGCCGTCTTCGATCAGGACGTCGCGCCGCTCGTCAATACCCGAAGAAGGTTCGATCAAGTGGCCATCCTTGATCAGCAGGCGGCTCATCTCTTGCTCGGCCTCAACAATCTCCACACACCTTCTCGAGGACGGCCATCCGAATCGCGACGCCGTTCTCCACCTGGTTCAGGATGACCGATCGCGGCGAATCGGCAACCTCGGACGAGATCTCGCGTCCCCGGTTGATCGGACCAGGATGCATCACGATGGCATCCGGTTTGGCGCGCTGGAAATGTTCCCATTGCAGACCGTAGAACTGAAAGTACTCGTTCTTGGGGAAGTTCAAGACGTTCTGCCGCTCGAGCTGCACGCGGAGCATCATGATCACGTCGGCATCCGTGATCGCTTCCACGATGTCGTTGGTCAACAGAATTCCGGGCGCCAGTTCCGCCAGGGGCAGAGGGAGCATCGTGGCCGGTCCGCACAAAACGATATCCGCTCCGAACTTGGAAAGCAGGTACACGTTCGAGCGGGCTACGCGGCTGTGTCCCACGTCGCCGATAATCACGACCCGCAACCCCTCCAGAGTGGGACGGTAATCGAGAATCGTCAGTGCATCCAGCAGCGCCTGCGTAGGGTGCTCGTGCTGCCCGTCGCCGGCGTTGATGATCGGTGTCGACAGGAACCGTGAGAGAAACTGCGGCGCGCCCGATGCCGAGTGGCGCATCACGATGGTGTCGGGCAGCATCGCGGCAAGAGTATTGAGCGTGTCGACGAGTGACTCGCCCTTCGACAAGCTCGATCCCTCGCCGGAGATCGAAATCGTGTCCGCGCCGAGGCGTTTGGCGGCGATCTCGAAACTGGCCCGCGTCCGTGTAGAAGGCTCGAAAAAGAGGTTTACAATCGACTTGCCGCGGAGAGTGTCGAGCTTCTTGGCGCTTTCCCCCGGCTTGCGCTTGTGATAATGCCCGCGATCGAGCAGCCATTGAATCTCGTCGCGCTCGAGCGTTTCGATTCCCAGCAAGCCGCGCCGCGCCGCGCTCGGGATCGGTTCCGGCGGCATCGTTGTCCTGACAGCCGAGGAACTCATACCGCCTCGATCCTCTCCATCAACAGCACCCGCTCTTCGCCGTCAAGGGATTCTACTGTACTTTCGATGATTTCGTGTCCTGACAGCACCTGCGATCGATCGATTTCCGGGCCGTTCCTCAACTGCGCTTTCGTCCGGGTTCGGCTCACCGGGCGCTGGCCTGCGTGTCTCACCACTTGGCGAAACGAAGTGCGTGAGAGGGCCGTCGGGACGAGGCGCGCGCCGCTTGGCGCGCGCAGGCGTACTCGAACAGTACGTTGAGCACGGCAAGCAAGTGCAACGAAGTCCTGGCGGTCCTATCGTGTGCTTCGGCCGTCGGGTGGTGAGACATGCAGACTAATCGACATTTACGATATCACACCGATGCAGCCGCTCAGCCCCCCCGCATGGCTCCTTGTCTGTTTCCCGCCCGGAACTCCAATCTGAGCGGTCCCGGTTGTGTTGGTTACGGCCGTGTTTCCGGAACCGCGCCGTCGCCGTCATCGGCCGGCAAGATGCAGTATGGTAAGAAAAAAGGCCCAAAGAGGCTCTTGCCGCGGCTTGACGCGGCTCTGAAACCGACCGGTTGTCTCTCTCCGGACGCGGCTTGACGCAGAACAAAGCCGGCCCGTAGCGCACGGAGTTAAAACCCGACTGTCTGCCCTCCTCACGTGTGATCCAGGGTTGCTGGACCCCCCGATGGGCGACTCTTCAGCACGACCCTCGGATCGGAAAACACCATGCCCAAACGATCAGTCAAGACCCCACCCCCAGTCGAAGAACGGATCGTCCCCGACGCGGTGATCCGCGAACTCTACGACAAGATGCTTCACATCTACTACGTCGAAGAGCGCATGAAGGTCTTCGTCAAGCAGGGCAAATGCACTTTCAACGCTCCCACTCGCGGGCACGAGAAGGTCCAGGCCGGAATCCCGATGCTCCTCAAGCCCGGGCACGACTGGTTCTATACCTATTATCGGGAAAAGGGAGTCGCCGTTTCCCTCGGCATGGACCTCAAGGACCTCTTCCTGGGGATGCTCAGCCGCGACGGAGATCCGAACTCCGGCGGCGTCAACATGCCGGAGCAATGGTCGTCCCGTGAACTGAAGCTCGTGTCTCAGACCGCTTGTACCGGCTCCCAATATCTCCCCGCCGTCGGCATGGCCAAAGCCTGCAAGGAGAACGCTAAGGGCCAGCTTGTCTACGTATCGTCCGGCGAAGGCGCAACAAGCGAAGGAGAGTTCTTCGAGGCATTGAACTGGGCTCAGCGCGAAACGCTCCCGGTGCTCTTCGTCGTGCAGAACAACGGCTACGCCATCAGCGTGCCCCAGGCCAGCCAGACCTCGTCGAAAGTTCATCGTATCGCCGAGGGCTTCGGGATGCGGGCCCATCCGCTCGACGGCACCTGGTTCGAGCCGATGTACCAGATCCTGCCCGAAGTCATCCGGAACATTCGCGACGGCAAGGGACCGGCCTTGATCGAGTGCAGCGTGGTTCGCCTGGAATCTCATTCCTCCTCGGACGACCAGAAGAAGTACCGTTCCGAGGATGAGTTGGAGGAGATTCTGGAGCGCGATCCCGTCCTGTTGACCGAAAAGTACATCATTCGCCACCAGTTGATGACCGAATCCGAGATCGAATCACTGCGGCGCGGCATCAAGGAAAAGGTGGACCAGGCGGCCGAGGATGCCGACAGCCATCCGTTTCCCCGGCATTACGACGTACTCGAGCATGTCTTCTCTGCAAACTCGCCTGTTTCCGAAGAACCCGACCCCGGCTTCGAGTCCGGCCATAAGGTCAGCATGGTGCAAGCCATCAACAGGGGCTTGCGGGAAGAGATGGAGCGCAACCCGAAGATCGTGATGTGGGGCGAGGACATCGGAGATCCCAAGGGAGGCGTTTTCGGCGTCACGCGCGGCCTGGGCGAAGCCTTTCCGGGACGGGTCGTCAATGCGGCTCTGGCCGAAGCGAGCATCGTCGGCATCGCCGGAGGCATGGCTACCGGCGGCTACAAGCCGATCGTCGAGATCCAGTTCGCTGATTACATCTGGCCCGGCTTCATGCAATTGCGCAACGAGATCGCAAGCATCCGTTGGCGCAGCGACGGAGTCTGGGACTCCGCGATGGTCGTTCGGGTCGCCGTCGGCGGATACATCAAGGGCGGCCCCTGGCATTCGGCGAATATCGAGTCCTTCTTTGCCCATATCCCGGGCTGGTATATCGTCTATCCCGCCACCGCCGCCGATGCCAAGGGACTCGTCAAGACGGCCGCGCGAGCCGAAGACCCGGTCCTCTTCCTGGAGCACAAAGGGCTGTATCGCCGGATGGACGCCCGTACGCCGGAGCCCGGCAGCGATTATCTCGTCCCGTTCGGCAAGGCGCGCGTGATCAACGAGGGCTCCGATCTGACGATCGTCTCCTGGGGAACGGCTGCTCATCTGTCCAAGCGGGTTGCCGAGCAGTTTGCAGAGGAAGGGTCGGCATCCGTGGAAGTGATCGACTTGAGAACGCTCATCCCCTGGGATCAGGAGTGCGTTTTCGAGAGCATCCGGAAATCCAGCCGCGTGCTCATTGCCCACGAGGACACCCTGACGATGGGCTTCGGCGCCGAAGTGGCCGCCAGGGTGGCGGATGAATGCTTCGACTCGCTCGATGCTCCCGTGGGCCGCGTCGGAGCCAAGGATTGCTTCATCCCCTCGGCCGCCAACCTCGAGCTCGAAGTGCTGCCTTCGGTGGAAACCATTCGCGCCGCAGCGGAAAGAATCTTGGCTTACTGACCCGAGACATCCTCCTCCTCAAGCGGCATTGACACCAGCCCGAAGGGTTCCTCTTACAGGTTCCACACCCTGGCGGAGAAAAAGTTTTACTAAAAACCAAAAACCGAAAACTGAAAACTGAAAACTGAAAAAACTGCCCTAACGGTCCGCCGGCTATTGAGTCACCAGTACCGGCCCGGCGCCCGAAGCCGCGGCGTACCGCGAACGCGAGACCGGCATGAAGAGCGACCGCTGGACCGGCTCGGTCTTTGCGATGGCATGCAGCTCGGGGTAGTGGGCCAGGAGTTCCAGCGGGGCTTCCACCGGCTCTTCGTTCGTCATCTCGATCAGATCGAGCGCGTTGACGACCGCCTTGTCCTGAAAGTGATTGCTGGTGACGACGTAGGTTCTGCGGGCCTGTCCGGCGATCTGGTCGATGCGCGTTTTCCACTTCGCCAACTGCTTGCGGGAATAGAGATAGTTGGAGCGGGCATCCACCCGCCGTATGCCGCTGCGGCCGTTGGCGTCGCTGTCGTGGCGGAGCCACTCCTGATAGTTGCGGCCGTGGAACCGCACGTAGCCGACTGGCGAAGTGACGTGGGCCGTTGGCGGCAGGCAGTGGTCCATTTGGGGTTGGTCGATGTTGCAGAAGCCGATCCGTTGATCGATCAGCAGATCGAGCGAGGGATGCGAGTTCCAACTCGAATGCCGGAACTCGGCGACGAGAGGGAAATGTCCGAAAGCCCGCTTCAGCCGAACAACGTAATCGCAGTTTTCCTTGTTGAGTCGAAACGCCCAGGGGAACTGCATCAGCAGACAACCAAGCCGCCCCGTCTCGGCCAGAGGGGCGATGCCGTCGCTGAACTGCTTCACCTCGCCGCGCAGGAGCGTGCGCTCGTGAGTAAAGCCGCGGTACAGCTTGACCGTGAACTGGAAATCGCGGCGATGCTCGACCTTGCGGACCCACAACCGCGCCAGCTCCGGCCGCAGCGGGCGGTAGAACGAGGTGTTGATTTCAATCAGCGGGAAGTAGCTGGCGAGATACGACGCTTCGTGAAATCCGGCGGGACGCAACCGGGGGTAGACGACGCCGTTCCAATCCTTGTACGACCAACCGGCCGGTCCTACTCGAAGGTTTGCCTGCATCGGAATCTCTCTTTCTGCGTTTTTTATTCGCTTTTTATTCGATTCTACTGCGAAGGCCGTCAAGTGTCAAGGGTTGTGTCGGAACAGTGCGGTTTTTGGCGGACTCGACCGGCCTGCATCTCTCGCCGCGTGGCGAGCCGATGTGCGTGAGAGGACCGTCAGCACGAGGCGCGAGCCGCTCGGCGAGCAGGTGTAGCGGCCAGATCGCCTCCTTCACTCCTCGGGCCGTGAAACACGAAATAAGGCTTTCCCGAGACACGGCCATAACGCAAGCTGCCTTAGAGCAACGGCAGTACCACTTGCTTGGGTTTTTGGGTCACGAATCACGAGACACGAAACACGAATCACGGCTTTTATAAGATTTGCGGGCTAAGATGTGATGGCCCTCATGACCGCGCAGCAAGTCCGAGATCCCTATGCGTTGACATCGGCGGATGTCGAGAACCCGCCTCGCTCGCTGGCGAACCTGATTCGCAAGCTCGGTCCCGGCATCATCCTGGCCGGATCGATCGTCGGGTCCGGCGAGTTGATCGCTACGACCGTCCTCGGAGCGGAGAACGGCTACACGCTGCTGTGGCTGATCGTCGTGAGCTGTGTGATCAAGAACATCATCCAGAACGAGCTCGGGCGTTACGCGATCGGAACCGGGGAGACCACTCTCGAGGCCTTCGATCGGATTCCCGGACCTCGCTTGGGCATCTCCTGGGTCGTGTGGCTCTGGGTGCTCATGATCGCCGGGACGGTGCTTACGATCGGAGCCATGCTGGGCGCGATCGGTGAAGTTCTGAACATGCTCGTTCCGGCCGTCCCGATCAACGTCTGGACCTGGCTGATCGCCGCTGTGAGCGTGATGATTCTTCTCGTTGGCGAATACGGACTGATCGAGAAGATCTCCATGGTTCTCGTTTCCTACTTCACGCTGATGACCGTGCTTGCGGGAGCGATGCTCGTCACGCAACCCGAGTATTTCTCGTGGGGCCGCGTGCTCGAAGGGTTCACGTTTCAGAGACCCACCGGGGGGCTGTTGACGGCGGTGGCGGCGTTCGGCATCACGGGCGCGGGCTCCGTCGAGTTGTTCATGTACCCCTACTGGTGCATCGAGAAGGGCTATGCGCGCTTCGCCGGACCCAGGGACGATTCGACGGTTTGGCGAGATCGGGCGCGGGGATGGATTCGGGTGATGGGCGTGGACATCATCAGCTCGATGGCGCTCTATACCGTGAGCACCGTCGCTTTCTATCTGCTCGGCGCGGGAGTCCTGTTCGGAGCGGGGATCGTGCCCGAGGGTTCGGAGATGATCCGGTCGCTATCGACGATGTATACCGAAACCCTCGGCGATTGGACGCAGCCGCTGTTCCTGCTGGGGGCGGTGATCATTCTCTATTCGAGCGTCTTCGCCGCCGCGGCGGCCCACCCGAGAATGCTTGCGGACGTGGCGGGGATGCTTGGGCTCTATGACAAGCACGACTATCGCCGCCGGTTGCGGGTCACTCATGTCTTCGTCGTGATCTATCTGATCCTTCCGGCGGTCTGCTACCTCTTCGTGGGCGAGCCCGTGATCATGGTCAAGCTCGGCGGAACAGCGGAAGCCCTGTTGCTGCCGGTCGTCGGGTTCTCGACGATCTACCTGCGCTATCGACACCTTCCCAAGGCGATCCTCCCCAAAGGCTGGCTCACCCTCGGGCTGTGGGTGACGTCAGTCGTCATGGCCTTCATGATGGCCTACGCGATCGTCGTTCCGCTGTTGTAGGCCCCAGGGGCGGAACGGCGGCCAACCCCTGCCAGCCCCGCGTTCGATGCAGGTTAATGCTCGCTTGCCGGGTTATGCGTTCACTTTCGGTTGATGCTCGAAGGCGAAATCCCGGATGTTGGCGCTCTCCGCTGCATGCTCAATCGTCATCGAGACCAGGTTTCCCTTTTCGTCCAGATCCAGGTAGATGTTCTCGGACACCTCTCGGGTCTCGGCGACCAACTCCGAGGTGAACTCGATCAGTGCGGTGTCGGTATCTTCAAAGTAATTGATCTTCATTCTCTTCCCTTTCTCGGATACCTCCGATCGAAGAATGCATTGTGAACCGTTTCCCCATCTGCAAGCAGAATGACGCGCAGACAGGTGTCGTCAGGCTGCGTAGATCGTCTCAGCAGAATTGAGAATGGACTTTCGGCGGATATAGTTCCGGCTGTTCTCGACTCCCCTCCAAGTCACAAGATCGACTTGACGTCCGAATATCTCCTGCAACTCTTCCTCCATGTGGACCATGTCAAACAGCGTATGCCGGGCTTCCTCCTCGAACTACACCAGCACGCCCACGTCGCTGTCCGGTCCGAAGTCGTCCCGCAGCACGGAACCGAACAACGCCAGTTCCGTGACCTGCCAGCGTTTGCAAAAAGCAGCAAGCTGATCCTTTCGAATAGACACCTGCGGATTCATGGTGTTGTCACCTTCATCTCGGGCAACTGATCCCGGATTCGACGATACAGTATCTGGCCTTTAGTCTTCTTCCAATCTACAGACCGGAAACGCCTCCCACCTGCACATCGCTACAACTACGCCAACGATTCCAGATGCCGCCGGGCCCGATTGATCTCAACCGGCACCTTCCCGGCCGTCGGCAGGATCGGGATGCCGCGCGGATACGGGTGCATGAAGATCGAGACGAAGCCTCGCTAGCCGGTCTGCTTCAGCGCTTTAACGATCGGGCCGAAATCCAGCGGCCCTCTGCCGGCTGCCGGGCATTTGGAGCAATTCGTCTGGCTTCGAAAGCTTGCCGGAACTCTTGCCGTCTAGCCTGCATTTCTCACCATGCGGCGAGGTGAAGTGCGTGAGAGGGCTGTCAGGGCGAGGCGCGCGCCGCTTGGCGCGCACAGGCGTACTTGACAGTACGTCGAGCACGGCAAGCAAGCGCAACGAAGTCCTGGCGGTCGTATCGTGTGCTTCGACCGTCGGGTGGTGAGAAATGCAGGTCAGTCCTGACCAAAAACTGAAAACTCAAAACTGGCTCCCCATCTCCGCCAACGATTCCAGATGCCCCCGAGCCCGATTGATCTCAGCCGACACCATCCCGGCCGTCGGCAGGATCGGGATGCCGCGCGGATAGGGGTGCATGAAGATCGAGACGAAGCCTCGATAGCCGGTCTGCTTCAGTGCTTGGACGATCGGGCGGAAGTCCAGCGGCCCTCTGCCGGGCATTTGGAGCAATTCGTCCTGCTTCGACAGCTTGCCGGAACCCTTGCCGTGCTGCCAAGCGTAGAACATCGCCATGCGGTCGCCCAAGTCGCGAATCAGTCCCGCGATCAAACCCGGATTCTGCGGCAGGTGGTAAGGCGCCAGGGCGATCCCCAGGTGCTTTGACGGAACAAACTCGACCAGCCGCTTCACGGCGTCCGGAGAATCGATCAGGTTGTTCCCGTGATTCTCGATACCGATCGTCACGCCGGCCTGCTCGGCGGCGTCGACATGCGGCTTGAGCCGTGCGGCGAATTCCTGGACGGCCGCCCTCAATTCCGCGCCGCTGAGGCCCTTTGGCCCCCTCCCGCCGCAGATCAACAGTTCCGCCCCGAACTTGCGGGCGACCGCCATTTCCGCTTGCAGTCCGAACGGTCCGAGGTCGTAGTGCGTCAGCACCCCGAGCTTGACTTGATGGCGCGCGAGCAGAGCCGCAAAGGCGTCGTGCCCCATGACCTCCATCTGCTCGCGTTGGTTGCCGTGGACGCGCGGCCAGATGTCGATATGCTCGGCGCCGGTCTTGCGGACCTCCGGGACGATGCTCTCGACCGGCATCGTCCCGTACATGCAGGAGGAGAGCACATACCGGAACCCGCCCGGCGAGTTTGCCCGCAAGCCTCCACCCAAGCCGGCAACCGCTCCGGCAAGACAGCAAGCGAACCGCCTTCGATTCACGGGATTTACAGTCGTTAAGCGATGCTCCATGAAGGTTTTCACGAATCACGGCCTTATGGCCTGTAAGGTTTTTCACTAAAAACTAACAACCAAAAACTAAAAACTATCCACTATTTACAGCCTTTACTCCCGCCACAGGGCGATGCCGCCGAGCAGGCCCGCGATGTTCGGCGCGATCTGGACATTGTTCGGCAGCTCGAACTCGATCTTGCGCGCGTTCCCGCCGCCCAGATAGAGCATCCGGTAACTGAAAACCCGCTCCCAGACCTTGATGGCTTTCTTCAGCCGCTGATTCCACTTCTCCTTTCCGGCTTTCTTCATGGCGGCGTTGCCCAGGCACTCCTCGTAGGTGCGGCCCTTCGAGAAGGGGTGATGACCGAACTCGAGATTCGGCACGGAATGGCCGTCGACATAGAGGGCCGTACCGATACCGGTCCCCAGTGTGATGACCAGTTCCACGCCCTTACCCTCAATCACGCCCAGGCCCTGCACGTCCGCGTCGTTCGCCACGCGGACCGGCTTCTCCGTCATGTCCTCCAGGGCCTTGACGATGTTGAACCCGTCCCAGGCGGGGCCGAGGTTCACCGCCTGATGGACCACGCCGTCGACCACGATTCCGGGAAATCCGACCGAAATCCTGTCGAACTCCCCCTGGGTGGCGATTTGCTGGCCCAGCACGGCAAGCACCTTGTCGGGGGTGCGATTCTTCGGCGTCGGCTCCCGCGATCGTTCCGTGATCGGGTGCCCTTCTCCGTCCAGGACGATCATCTTCAGTCCCGAGCCGCCGATGTCGATGGCCAACGTGCGGATACCGGAGGAATCCTTCGCCATGGTTGGAGTCTACCAGTCCGTAGTGAAACCCCGCGTAGCGGCGAGGCGAAGTGGGTGAGAGGGCCGTCAGGACTAGGCGCAAGCCGGGCGGAGGAAAAAGGCGCGAGCCGCTTAGCGCGCGCAGGCGTACTTGAACCGTACGTTGAGCACGGCAAGCAAGCGCAACGAAGTCCTGGCGGTCGTATCGCGTGCTCCGGCCGTCAGGCATTCCTTCTGGGGCGAATCCGGTCGCCGCAAATGGCTTTTCACGAATCACGAGTTACGAAACACGAATCACGGCTTTTGTGTTTTTCACAAAAAACTAAAAACCAAAAACTAAAAACTGCCCACGGCCTTTCCCCCGCCCCCGGCGAAGCACCCGCGATATTCTGGATGGGACGACGCAATGTCTCTTGCCATGGATGAACAGCTTGCAACGCCTCGGCTCACGCGCCGCGATTTGCTGGCGGCGGCCTCTTGGGGCGCCGCCGCCTTCGCCTGCTCGACGCCCTCGGGAAACAAGAAACCCAACATCCTCATGCTGATGTCCGATCAGCATCGCGGCGACTGCGTCGGCGCGGACGGCAACCGGGCCGTCTCCACGCCTCATCTGGACCAGCTCGCGGCCGAGGGAGCCCTGTTTCGACACGCCTACTCGTCCACGCCGAGTTGCACGCCGGCGCGCGCGGCGTTGCTCACCGGGCAGTCGCCTTGGCGTCACGGAATGCTCGGCTACGGCCGTGTCGCCGAACGTTACCCGGTCGAGAAGCCCCGCGCCCTTCGTCAGGCCGGCTACTACACGGCCGGCATCGGCAAGATGCACTGGCACCCGCAGCGCAACCCGCATGGGTTTCATAGCGTGCAGCTCGATGAGTCGGGCCGTGTCCAGTCCCCCGGTTTCGTCAGCGATTACCGCCGGTGGTTCGCACAAGAGGCGCCCGATCTCGATCCCGACGCCACCGGCATCGGCTGGAACGACTACCGCGCAAAGGCGTACGTATTGCCCGAACGTCTCCACCCCACGACTTGGACCGCCGACCGCGCAGTCGAGTTTCTGCAGGAATATCGCCGTCCCGAGCCCTTCTTTCTCAAGGTTTCCTTTGCGCGCCCGCACAGTCCTTACGATCCGCCGCAACGTTTCATGGATCGCTACGCCGAGGTTGCCCTGCCCGAGGCCGCGGTCGGCGGCTGGGCCGGGCGCTACCGTGAACGCAACAACGACAGCTTCAGCATCTGGCATGGGGATCTCGGGCCGGAACAGGTTCGCCGCTCGCGTCAGGGCTACTACGGTTCCGTCAGCTTCATCGATGAGCAGATCGGCCGGATTCTCGAGACCTTGGAGCAGCGCGGCGTGTTGGACGAAACGCTCATCCTGTATTTCTCCGACCATGGCGACATGACCGGCGACCACCACATGTGGCGGAAGTGCTTCGCTTACGAGGCTTCCGCGCGCATTCCGATGATCGTCCGTTGGCCTGCCGGGCTCGTCGCGGCTGAACGCGGACAGAGGATCGACCGGCCCGTCGAGATCCGCGATGTCCTGCCGACGCTGCTCGACGCCGCCGGTCAGGGTGAGCGCGAGGACATGGACGGCCGCAGCATGCTGAGCTTGCTTCGAGACAAAGAAGCCTCCTGGCGGGAGTTCATCGACCTGGAGCACAGCATTTGCTACAGCCCCAGGAACCACTGGACGGCGCTGACCGATGGCCGCACGAAGTACATCTTTCATGCCCTCGATGGCGAAGAGCAGCTCTTCGACCTGGTATCCGACCCCCACGAACGGCAAGACATGGCCGGCGACAGCAGCCGCGAGAACCTGCTCCGGCTCTGGCGCAACCGCATGATCGATCACCTCGCGGAGCGCGCCGAGCCTTTTGTCAAGGGCGGCAAGCTGATCACCCGCCCCGAACGGTTCCTCTATTCACCTAACTACCCGCAGCCGTCCTGATCGGCGAGGCAAAAGCCGCCCGCGCCAGCAACACGGCCCTTTAAGGTTTTTCACAAACAGGAATCACGAAACATGGTTTTCCCTGTCACCCCGTCGTCTCCAAGGAGAGCAACCCCAAGCCGGACCAACGGGTTTTCACGAATCACGGGGCTTTCCGAGACCCGATCTGAACGCAAGCCGCCTTGGAGCAACGGCCACACCGCCTGCCTCGGTTTTGGGGTCACGAATCACGAGTCACGAGACACGAATCACGGCCTTTATGTTTTTCACTAAAAACTAAAAACTGGCAACTGAAAACT
Organism: Bryobacterales bacterium; assembly: GCA_965204095.1. Taxonomy (GTDB): domain Bacteria; phylum Acidobacteriota; class Terriglobia; order Bryobacterales; family UBA6623; genus JAPPLB01. The sequence continues at coordinate 2,631,728 of OZ241991.1, forward strand.
ATCCACTATCCACGGCCTTTTTCTCGGCTGACGGGAAAGACAGGTTAGAATCGTTATCCGGGTTCGGCTCTCACTCGCTTGGCCTCTCCGCCCGGATTCACGTTTCTTTCCTGGGATGAATACCCTGGTTCGCGTTCTCTGGCTCGCCGGTCTGCTGGCTGTCTCTTCCCAACATTCATACGCCCAAGAGCTTGAATCGGCGCCGTTGAAGACGCTCCGCGCGCAACGGGTCTCCCAGCCGCCCGAGCTGGACGGCTTGGTCACCGAAGCGTTCTGGGAGGAGATCGCCGTTGCGACCGACTTCATCCAGCAGAATCCCGAAGAGGGTGAACTCTCTCCCGAGCGCACGGAAGTTCGCGTTGTCTTCGACGACCGCAACTTGTATTTCGGCATCATCTGCTTCGATTCCCAACCGCAAAACATCGTCGTTACGCAAAACCGCCGGGACGCCGACCTCGAAGACACCGACTCCCTGCTGATCCTGCTCGACACTTTCAACGACGACCAGAACGCGTTCATCTTCGGTACGAGCCCCACCGGCATCGAGTTTGACGCCCAGGTGTCCAAAGCCGGCCAGAGACGCGGAGGCGGCGGCGGTCCGGCCCGCGCCGGCGGCAGCGGCGGTGCCCAGCGCGGCGGTTCGTCGGCGTTCAACCTCAACTGGGACGGCGTCTGGAAAGTCCGGTCTCAAATCACTGAGCGCGGCTGGGAGAGCGAAATCGTCATCCCCTTCCGGACACTGCGCTACAAACCCGGTGCGGCCGTTTGGGGGCTCAATCTGATGCGCAACCTCCGCCGTCGCAACGAGTTGTCGTACTGGTCGCCCATCAGCCGCGCATTCAGGTTGACGCAGGTCAGCATGGCCGGGTCGCTCTCGGGGCTCGAAACCCGCACCCACCGCAACCTCAAGCTTCTGCCCTATGTGCTCGGCGGTTTCTCGCAGGATTACACCCGCTCGGATGATCAAGGCCGGTTTGAACGCGACGCCGGTCTCGACCTTAAATACAGCCTGACGTCAAGCCTCACGCTCGACGCCACTTTCAATACCGACTTTGCCCAGGTTGAAGTCGACGACGAACAGGTCAACCTGACGCGTTTCGATCTGTTCTTTCCCGAGAAGCGTCCGTTCTTCCTCGAAAATTCCGGCTTCTTCGAATTCGGCACAACCCAGGAAGTCGAGATCTTCTTCTCCCGCCGGATCGGACTCGACGACGACCGCAACCCCGTCCCCATCGACGCCGGGGCGCGCATCAGCGGAAAGGCCGGCCCGTACCAGATCGGAATGCTCAACATGCAGACGCGGTCCGTGGACGGAGCCGCCCCCGCCAACAACTACAGCGTCGCCCGCCTCAGCCGCGAACTGCCGAATCGCTCTTCCATCGGTGTGATCGGCGTCAACCGCCAGGCCACGACGCAGTTCGGCGGCAGCGGCAGCTACAACCGCACCTTCGGCGCTGACGCCAACATCGGCCTCGGCCGCTTCGGAAACTGGTTCAACTACGCCGCGGCGACACAGACTCCGGGACTGGATGGCAGCGACCACACTTATTCGAGCCGTTTCGAGTACGACGACGCCCGCCACCAGTTCACGCTGGGGTATATGGAAGTCGGACGCAACTTCAACCCCGAAGTCGGTTTCGTCCGCAGAGTCGGTTTTCGCAAACCGGAGTACTTTTACCGCTACACGCACTATATGGACAGCGGTCCCATCCGCAGCATCGAGCCGCACTTCCTGAGTGATACTTGGCTGACGCTGGAAACGAACGAAAAGGAGTCCGGCTTCGATCACCTCCACCTGGACACGCGCTGGCAGAACGGTGGCCGGCTCGGCATCGCCTACAACCGGAACTTCGAGCGGCTCGACATACCCTTCGAGGTCCACCCCGGCATCTTCATCCCGGTCGGACGCTACCAGTTCAACGAGTGGATCACGAACTTTCAATCCGACCCCAGCGCGACGGTGTACGTCGGGGGCAACGTGGCGGTCGGGGATTTCTACAGCGGAACGATCCGCACCCTCAACGGCCGCGTCGGCTTGCGCAAGGGAAAGAATCTGACGTGGGTAGGCTCCTGGGTCCGCAACTTCATCGAATTGCCGGTGGGCGATTTCAATACCGACCTGGTCGGTCTGCGCTTCAACTGGGCGTTTACGCCAAAAAGCTTCCTGCAGACCTTCAGTCAGTACAACAGCCGGACCGAGCAGATCGGCCACAACATCCGCCTGGGCCTGCTATCGACTTCCAGCACCGGGCTCTTCGTCGTCTACAACACAACCGATCTCTCGCGTGACTACTTCGACCCGCACGATGTCCAGCGGCGCACCCTCTCCCGCGCCCTGTTCATCAAGTTCAACTACTTGTTGGACTACTGATCCCGCCCCCGCAAGGCCGGCCTGCAAGGTTTTCCACGAATCACGGGTTTTCCGAGACCCGGCCTGAACGCAAGCCGCCTTGGAGCAACGGACATACCGTCTGCCTCGGTTTTGGGGTCACGAATCACGAGACACGAAACACGAATCACGGCCTTTATGCTTTTCACTAACAACTAACCACTAATAACTAAAAACTATCCACGGCCTTTTTACCGCCTGCTGCCAAGTATAATGAGGCGCATGGCGGCTCTGGAATCAGGCGCCGGCGCGCCGGACTTCAGACTTCTCGACGCCGGCGGCGAGGAATTCCACCTGCGCGGACAGCTCGACACCGGTCCCGTCGTGCTGACCTTCTTCAAGACCAGTTGTCCAACTTGCCAGTATGGATTGCCGTACCTCGATCGGCTTGCCTCGGCCCTCGAAGGAACGGCCGCCGAATCCATTGCCGTTTGCCAGGACTCGCCCGGAGACGCCGAGCGTTTCAAGCTCGAGTTCGACTTCAAGACGCGCGTCGTGTTCGATACGGAGGAAGCGGACTTTCCGGTCTCGAATGCCTACGGCCTCACGAACGTGCCGACCGTCTTCCTCATCCAGCGGGACGGCGGCATCGCCCACACGGGTGTCGGCTGGTCGAGGTCCGACGTCGAGGAGATCGCAGCCAAGCTGGGAGTGAGCGCCCCTTTCCGTCCGGAAGAAGACGTCCTGCCGTTCAAGCCCGGTTGAGGATCGCGAAACTAGCTCCGGTCCGGAGCTTTCTGCGACTCACATATCCCACGGCCCGTTAGCAGCCCGAGCTTTGTTGAACCCATTCCGGGTTTCCCGGCGACCATGTCGCAGCCGGGCCTGCATGTCTCGCCAAGCGGCGAGGCCAAGTGCCTGAGAGGGCCGCCGGGCGGAGGAAAAAGGCGCGAGCAGGCGTACTTGCCAAATCGCCTACTTCACCCCTCGGATCGCGAAGCACTGCCTTTACAGTTCACCGGCCGCCAGACATTCCTTTCAAGAGCGAACGAGGCCACGCAAATGGTTTTCACGAATCACGAAACACGAGACACGAATCACGGCTTTTACGTTTTTCACTAAAAACGAAAAACTGAAAACTAACAACTAAAAAACTAACCACTGCCTTCGGTTCCGCCATACAGCCGCCGGTAGACCTCTGCGTTGCGCATCACCGATTGGACGTAGCCGCGCGTCTCGGTGAAGGGAATGCTTTCCGCGAACTCCTCCGGGTCGGAAAGGTCCTCCCAGCTAAGCCAGGCATCGACGCGGTGCTCGCCCGCGTTGTACCCGGCGAGGGTGTATTCGAGCCGGTGGTTGAATCTCTTCAAGACCGTCTTGAAGTGGAACGTGCCCAGACGCAAGCTCAGGTCGGCGTTGTACAGTTGGCGGTTGGAAAGACCCGATATGCCGAGCCGCCGCGCCAGGCCCCGGCCGGTACGAGGCATGATTTGCATCAGGCCCAGCGCGCCCGCCCGAGATTTTGCCCCGGGATTGAATTCCGACTCCTGACGGATCAGGCCGGCAACGAGATACGGGTCGAGTGAATGAGGCGCAGCACGGCGCTTGAGCTGTTTCGCGTAGGGCAACGGGAACAGGCGTTCCCAATATTCGCGCGCCATCGCCCCGAGCGGAACGCGAAGGTACCCGAATCCGTAACGTTTCATGTAGCGCAGTCCGCGATGGAACTGTCTGTTTTCGCTTTTCTGGCGCGCCAGCTCGAGACCGACCAGGTGAGCGTCCGGCTTGCGGTAGTCGGCCGTCCGCAACTCCCCTTCGGCAAGATCGCGCAGCCCCAGGGCAAAGAGGAGTTCTCCCCGTTCCAGTTTGAATTTCGTGGCTTGCTCAGGCTCGTCGGCGAACCGCCGAGGTCCGGGGATCGAGTCGAAGTAGTCCGGCGCGCGGGCCGGTTTGCCGGCCGGCGGCAGCTTCGCGAGGCGTCCGCGCGCTCGGACGGCGTGATAGTAATGCGGAAAACGCCGGGTCAACTCGCTGTAAAGCGCCCTTGCCAGGCCGGTCTGTCCGTTCGCTTGCTCGACGCGGGCCAGCCAGTAGATGGCGCCCGACACCGTCGACGACTTCGGATACAGCCGGATGTGTTCTTCGAAGAGCGATGCGGCGCGGGGATCATCGTCCCGATAGGCCCGCCAGCAGACTTTCCAGTGCGCCTTCGCGGCGTTCACGCCTCTCGGCAGCGCCCGCGCGCAGCGCTCGTAGTACTTGCGGTATTCCTTGGGCTGATTCTGGAGCAGGTAGTAGTTCCCCAGCGAGAACAGCGCTTCCCCGTACCAGGGCGACTTCGGATGCTTCTCGCCAAGCTGCTCGGCGCGCTGCCGGAATTCCGTGATCCTTCGCTTCCGGCGGGCGCATTCGCCGAGATAGTACAACCGCTCGGCTGCCAGATCCGGATCGGTGATATTGAGCTTCGACAACCAGCCGTAGGCGATGGTCGTCCGCAAACGGCGGTAGTCGGCCGACCCGGCGCGGACCTGGGCATGCTCGCGGTCGCGCCCTTTCAGTCCGGCGGCGAGCGCCCGGCGATATTCGGGCGCCGCCTTGGAGTACTTGCGTGCGTTGTAAAGCTTGTCGGCCCGTTCGAGTCTCCAGGCGGCGGGCGCATCGGGATACCGGCTCCCCAGCTTCGCGCGAAGCGCGTTCAGCGCCGTCTCCGCGGGGTCGGCCTGGCTGCTCAACGGATACTTGTAGTAGACAAGCCGGTAGGTCCGTACGGCGTCCAGCAATGCGCCGTCGAGCTGCAGCGTGCGGGCAATCAGGTAATGGCGGACCGATTCCTCCATCTTGCCTTGCGAGGCGCTCAACAGCCGCCGTGCTTCCTGCCGGCGTTTGTCGCGTATCAAACTCTCGGCTTGCAGCCGCAGCGAGCGCCCCAGCAGCAGGCTGTTGGGAAAACGCCTGGGAAAATTCTCGATCGTGTCGGCCGCCGAAGCGAAATCCTCGGCGCCCGCGAGCGCCCGGGCATGGAAGAAGTGCGCGTAGTCGGACAGCACGCCGCCGTCGCGGGAAGCATGCCGCAGGTGCGGCACGGCGTCTTCATAGGCTCGGGCCTCATAGTCGCCCATGCCGAGAGCGAAACGCGCCAGTGCCGCCTGCGAGCCGTCCGCCTTCCGGATGTATGCGGCAAGCGGCGTGCGGTCGGACGCCCTTCCCGACTTGATGTAGGAACGGCTGTGCCGTTGAAGCTCGGGAGAAGCCGCGCGGAGTCCTCCAACAGACAGCCCGGCGACAAGCAGTGCTGCCAACAAGATCAGCCTGCTTTTTCTCCCGCACGGTGAGCCAACGTGAAGGAAAAGGCCGTCAGGAAGAAGGGTGCGCCGCTTGGCGCGCAGAAGTGGACTTGGCGGTATGCTGAGCCCGCCAAGCAAACGGAATAAGGTCATGGCCGCCTCATTGCGTGCTTCGAACGTCACATAGGAGAAATGCAGGCCGGTACAGCGCCTGAACGTTTCGAAGTCTTCATCCCCAAAGGCGGGAAGCGGGCGAGACTCTCCCTACATGGTAAACCCTGGAAGCCGTCAGGAAAAGCCCACCGCTGGCCTGCCTTTCTCCCCGCGCGCCGAGGCAAAGTCCGTGCGGATCAAGAATCAGGGCTTTCAAGCCTTTCACTAACCACTATCCACTGTCCACTATCCCCCCCGCCAACGATTCCAGATACCGTCGCGCCCGATTCCACGTAGCCGCTCCTGGCGGTGTTGCAGTCGAACCCATGGACAGTGATTTGTGAATAGTGGACAGTGGGAAGGTTAACGACGTAGCGACTTTATGAGCCCGGTCAATAATTTGTTGGTTTCCTCGCAACGCTTCAAAGCGTCGGTCACGTTCTCTTCGGGTAAGAGATCCAAGTTTCCGCACAAAGTCAGCAGCGTCTCCAATTCGGCGAGGGAACCTCGTGCTATCCCCAGAAAGTGTAGAAACTCTCCCCTGCCATGACGGGCTTGACCCTCCGCGATGTTGGCCGGAATCGACACCGCCGCCCGCGTCAACTGCGAGCGCATCCCATAAGCCTCTTCTCTCGGCAATTGCGGCGAACAGCGATAAATGGTCTCGGCCAAGTCCATCGACTTCTGCCAGACCACCAGTTCCCGATAGCTCTGCAACGGTCCCATAGGGCGCCACAGCCTCCCTCGCACTACCCACTATCCACTGTCCACTATCCACTATCCACGGCCTCTTCCGGTTGCGGCGCCGTCCTCTTGCGGGTTCCGACGGCTTCGATCCAAGCCTCCGAGACCGCGACCAGCACCTCGATCGCAGGTTGCTCGACGGGGTTCTGCTCGTCTCCGTCGGCGAGCAACAAGGCAAGCACGCGGTCGCGCAGCACGATCGGGAAAAGGTGCACGCGATCTTCCTCCGCGGTGACCAGGATCGTGGCAAGTGGCTCTCCGAGCTCTCCGGAGCCGCCTCCGCAAACGACGGTGTCTCTCGTCTCGACGGCGTGCGCCGGCCCCGCTGCGTCGGCAAGGGGGAATTCCAGTCGCTCAACCGCCTTCCGTTGCTTTTTGTCGTCCGCGCCCGTCAGGCGGAAGCCGAGAAGCCGATCCTCTTTCTGAATGAACAGCGCCGTCCGCCGTGCGAAGCGCCCCGCCGCTTCGACCAGCGCCACGGCGATGCCCGTCACGGAGTGCTCGAGACGAATCTGCCGCAGCGCTTCAAGCAGGGATTCGCTCGCGCGGGTACGAGCCGCTTTTTCTATTTCCCCGCGCTCTTTCCGCAATCGGGCCTCCAGCCACGCGGTGTGTCTGGCGTCGAGTTGCGATGCGACTTCGCGCCGGAACTGCTCGAAGGCGGGATCGAGCAGTGAATCCAGCTCCGGGAAGTTGTCGGACTCTTCCGGCACGTTCTATGGTTCGCGGGGCGCGAACTCCGGGGACTGCTATTGTAGCGGGAGCTGGCCTGCATTTCTCACCACGTGGCAAGGCAAAGTGGGTGAGAGGACCGTCAGGACGAGGCGCGAGCCGCTAACGCCGGCAATACGGTCTGCAAGTTTTTCCAATCACTAACCACTAAAAACTAGAAACTAAAAACTGCCTTCGTGAAATCGGCAGTCAACAAGGGAAACGGGTCTGAGCAAATGGGAGTCGAACTCGAGGGACGGGTAGCCGTCGTAACCGGAGGTAGCCGCGGCATCGGCGCCGCCGTGACGCGGGCGTTGCTGAACGAAGGAGCTTCGGTCGTCATCTGTGGGCGAAGCGCCGGGACGTTGGAGCAGGCGCTGTCGGACTTCCGGCCGCTTGGCCCTGTCGAGGGGCGTGTCTGCGATGTCGGCCGCTTCGACGAAGTGGCCGCCCTGTTCCGTTTCGTCGGTCAATCCTTCGGGAAGCTCGACTACCTGGTCAACAACGCGGGCGTAGGCCGGTTCGCGCCGGTCGACGAGATCGACCCCGCCGCTTGGGACGAGGTCATCGCCACGAACCTCAACGGAGTTTTCTATTGCTGCCGCGAGGCCGTCCCTTTGATGAAGAAGAACGGTGGCGGCTTCATCATCAATATCGGCAGCTTGGCCGGCAAGCACCCCTTCGTCGGGGGCGCGGCGTACAACGCGTCGAAGTTCGGTTTGAACGGTTTCACCGAAGCGATGATGCTGGACCTGCGGCACGACGGCATTCGCGTCAGCACGATCATGCCCGGCAGCGTCGATACCGGGTTCGGCGGGGCCGGCCGTCCCGCCGCCGATTGGAAGATCGCGCCGGAGCACATCGCCGCGACCGTCCTCCATCTGATCAGGATGCCCGCGAGAAGCCTTGCCAGCCGCGTCGAGATGCGGCCCAGCCGTCCTCCGAAACGCCGTGTCGGCGCAACGTGAGAAGGTCCCCTGGCGAGCGAAGCACCAATCCTGGCCTGTCTTTTTCACCACGTGGCGGGGCGAAGCCGGCAGGACGAGGTGCGAGCCGCCCGAGCCAAGGCCGCCAAGGTTTTCACAAGACACGAGACAAGGCCATTGCCTGGAGCGCGGCGCAAGCCAGCGCGAATTCCGAGGTTTTCACGAAACACGAGACACGAATCACGGCTTTTATTCGAATCACGGCCTTTCCCGTGGCTCGTTTGGTGCCTGTTGGTACTGAAGCCCTTCAGTCTTGTTTTTTCTGCCCCGGCCTGCTAGGCATCAGGACAGGATGTCGGAAATCACCCGGATCGACTTGCCCTCGGCGCGGCGTTCGCTCGGACGGCGGCCGTCCCGAACGCTGGCAACACGGCCGCTAAGTCTTTCAAGAATCAGGACTTCCCAGCCTTTCCCGTTCACCGGCCGTCAGACATTTCTCCTGGAGCGAACCAGACCCCCCAACCATGCTTTTCACGAAACACGAATCACGAAAGACGAATCACGGCTTTTTTTCTTTTCACGAGACACGAATCACGGCCTTTCCCGTGGCTCGTTTGGTACCTGTTGGTACTGAAGCCCTTCAGTCTTTTTTTCGGTCGGAGGCCGGTTTAGGTTGAAAGTGATGACGCCGTTGCTGGGAACGAATACCTCATCCACGCCCGTCGGGGACGTGCCGGCTGGAGACAACAAAGCCGCCCGATCCAAGGCCGCCAAGGTTTTCACGAAACACGAGACACGAATCACGGCTTTTTTTCGAATCACGGACTTTGCGGCCGTTCGGTTCTCCGTGGGTGTGCGAGGGATGGCGCCACCAGAAACCTCCGTCCGGACCACTGCACCCACCGGCGAGTCACTGTTTCCCGGTTCGCCATTGTTCACTATTGTTCACTATTGTTCGCCATTGTTCGGCAAAAAATATTGTCCTGCGCCAGTGCCCTCGCACCGCCCGGTCGCTGCTTTCCTGCAAGTTGTGGCGCGGCATGGGGCGGCTATGGCGCGGCATGGGCGGCCGCCGTCCCCCGCACCGGCAACACGGCCTGTATGGTTTTCACTAATCACGAGACCCGGCTCTTTCGGCCTTTCCCGCTCACCGGCCGTCAGACATTTCTCCTGGAGCGAACCAGGCCCCCAACCATGGTTTTCACGAATCACGAATCACGGACTTTACCACCGCCCCTTGACGACTTCGCTGCGAATCTCGACGGGGCCATTCCTCGATATTCTGGGTTTTTTGCCGCCGGATAATGAGTTTTTCCCGCGTGATTCCGTGTTTATGCCTCCGGATTACGATTTTTTTCGAATCTTTACGGTTCTTCGGCCCCACAATTCTTCGGAATTCCCCACAATTCCTCGGAATTCTTCGGATACCCACAAGCCGCTGTCCGCTGCCCGCGCTCCGTCCGCGCCGGCAAAACGGCTTTTCTGCTTTTCACGAACCACGCAACATGGTTTTCCCTGTCCCTGCGGCGACTCCAAGGAGAGCAACCACAAGCCCGGCCAACGGGTTTTTCTCGCATCACGAATCACGGCTTTTTCGGCCTTTCCCGCTCACCGGCCGTCAGGCATTTCTCCTGGAGCGAACCAGGCCCCCCCGACCATGGTTTTCACGAGACACGAGTCACGAGACACGAATCACGGCTTTTACGCTCTTCACGAATCACAGCTTCCCTACCCACGATTTCCCACCATTTCCCGGCATTTCCCACCATTTCCCGGCCCCCCCACCCCCCTCCGCCGTTCTCGGTCGGCCTCACGGCGCGCGCCGTCAGCCGCCGCTCCCGCCGCCGACCGGCAAGCACGAAAGCGGATTGCCGCGAAAATATGACTCGAATGTCAACCTCGGAAAGCGAAGAAAACAAGTATGGAGATATAATCGTCACCATGAAGGATTGTGTCTTCGCCTTGCTGCTCCTCGTGCCGGCTCTCGGCGCCGCCGCCGACGTCAGCTACTACAACGAAGTGCGGCCGGTGATCGAGCAGTCGTGCCAGGGCTGCCATCAGCCGGCGAACAAGATGGGCGGGCTTGACCTTACTTCCTACGCGGCCATCGCGGCGGGCGGCAACAAGGGACCCGCTTTCAACGCCGGCTCTGCCGGCGAGAGCCGCCTCGTCAAGCTGCTCACCGGCGCCGGCGAGCCGCGCATGCCCTTCGGACAAGACCCTCTGCCCGAGAACGAGATCGACTTGTTCCGCAACTGGATCGACCAGGGAGCCGAAGACGATACGCCCGAGTCGGCGCGAGCGCCGCAGGTTCCGGCCGAACCGCCGAACTACATTCAACCGCCCGTCGTGACAGCCGCCGCTTATTCGCCGGACGGTGAACAGGTGGCCGTTGGCGGTTACCGCGAGATTCTCCTCCACAAAGCCGACGGCTCGAGCATTGAAGCCCGGCTTCTCGGCCGCTCCGACCGCATCCACTCCGTCGCTTTCACGCCCGACGGCAAACAGCTCGTCGCCGTGGGCGGAACACCGGCCCGCTTCGGCGAAGTACAGGTGTGGGATCTCGCCTCGAAGAAGCAGGTGCAGTCCGTCATGACGACCTCCGACACCCTCTTCGGCGGCGATGTCTCCCCCGATGGCAAGTACGTCGTGGTCGGCGGCGCTGACAACAGTCTTCGGGCGGTCGAGGTCAATTCGGGCAAGGAACTCTTCAAGGCGGGCCATCACGAGGACTGGGTGCTCGACGCTGTCTTCGGCATCGACGGCAAACGCATCGTATCGGTGGGCCGCGACCGGGCGGCCAAGCTCGCCAACACCGAGGACGGCGCGTTCCTCGAGAACGTAAACCTGTTGCGCGACCAGCTTTTCGTCGTGGCGCGCCACCCGCGCCGCGATTACGTGCTGATCGGCGGCGTGGACCGCGTGCCGTACCTCTACATGATGGATCGCCCGCGGGCCCTGAAAATCGCCGACGATTCCACGCTCGTGCGCCAATTCGATGAGCAGGAAGGCGCGATTTACGCCCTCGCTTTCAGTCCCGACGGCAGCCGCATCGCCGTGGGCGGTATCGCCGAGGTCGTGAACCTGTACGACACCGAGTCCGGCGACAGCACTGGGCGTTGCGCTCTCCCTGGCGGCGGGGCCTTCGTCCTGGCGTTTCGTCCGGACGGGAAGCAACTGCTCGCCGCGGGATTCGACGGACTCCTTCGCGTCTTTGACACGGAAACCGGCAAGCTTCTCAAGGAATGGACGGCGGTGCCGGTTGAGCAGGGACGGCTGAGGTCAGCGCGCTAGACGGGATAGAGAGAAGAGATGCAACGCCGGCTCTTGACATGGTGGTTGGTTGCCGTTGCGGCCGCAACGGCGGCGGGACCTTCGCTCACTCGACTCGAACCCTGGGGCGCCCGGCGAGGAACGGCGGTCACGCTCACGCTCGAGGGTTACGGCCTCAGCGGAGATCTCAAGATCGTCACCAACCTGCCGGGCGAACTCACCGAGTTGACTTCCGAGCGCCCGGGCCGTGAGTTGCCGCTGCTTCTCGAGTTGGCGAAAGATGCCCCCGTCGGCTCTTACCCCGTTCGCATCGCAACGAAGGCGGGCATTTCGAATGTCCTGCTCTTCACCGTGGGTCCCTTCCCGGAAGTGGAAGAAGCCGAGTCGGCGTCCATGCGTCGGATGTACTCGAACGACTCGACCGGTACGGCGGAGGAAATCAGCCTGCCGGCCACCGTCAACGGTACCCTGCGCGGCTCCGATCGCGACTGGTACCGCTTCGTGGGTGAGGCGGGCGGGAAGGTCGTCGTGGAAGTCGAAGCGCGCCGGGCGGGCTCGGCGGTAGACGCGGTCATCGAGGTTCGAGACAGCGGCGGCAACACGATCACCCGTAACAACGACGCCCTCGGAATCGGCGTCGACCCGCGCGCCGAAGTCGACATCCCCGCGGACGGCGTGTTTTTCGTGCAAGTCCGCGACGCCCGCTTCAGCACCCAGAAGATGAACTTCTACCGCCTGCGCGCCGGGCGGTATTCGTATGCGGAAGCCGTCTTCCCCTTGGGCTGGAAGCGCGGCGAATCAATCGAGGTGCAGTTGCTTGGCGGCAACACGCAAAAGCCCGTGAAGGTCCGGCCCGACCTGTCAGCCGAAGCCACCGCATCGGGATTCGCCGACCTGCGCCTTCCTGATGAGAACGGGCCGCTCCCCCTGCGGATGGTCGTGGGAGACGACGACGAAATCTTCGAGCCCGAGGGCGAAGGACCCCACCGGCTCGACCCGGGCGTCATCGTCAACGGCCGCATCGATGCCGTCGGCGAGATCGACCGCTATCGCATCAAGGTCGAACCGGGCCGGCAATGGATGATCGAAACGCAGGCCGCCGGCCTGGGAACATCGGCGCTCTATGGCCTGCTGACGCTCTACGACGACAAAGGCCGGAAGCTCGCCTCGGCCGGCGACCAGGTTCCCGAGGAACCGCTGTCGTTCATTCGGTCGTCCGGGCAAACGTTCGGTGACCCGCATCTGGGTTTTGAAGTCCCGGAGGGAGTCACCGAAGTCACCGTTACCTTGGAAGACCTGCTTGGCAGAGGAGGACCCGAGTATGGCTACCGCCTGGTCGCCCGCCAACAGCCGCCCGATTTCACCCTGACCCTCGGCACACCGCAGGTTACGATCCCCAAAGACGGCAGCGCCATCGTCAGCGCCAACGTTGACCGGCGCGGTTACCTGGGAGCCATCCGGCTCGAGGTCGACGGCCTGCCGGACGACGTCGAGCTGCAGGGCGGACACATCCCCGCCGAGGTCGGAGGCATGACTACCTCCCGAATCTCGCGCCAGGGCGTGCTTACCCTTACCCCGAAGCCCGGCGCCGAGGCAAAAGAGCTTGCTCTCACCGTGTGGGGCGAAGGTGTCCTCGAGGATGGCCGCACCGTTCGAGTCAAGGCGCGCGCGCCCGGCCTGCAAACCGGCGTCATGGGCCGCGGACAGAAAGTCGTCACCGCGCCCTGGTTGACAGCGCGGGTGCCGGCGAAAGTCGCCGAACCCGATGAGGCCGCCCTCCGTGTCCTCACGCCGCAGAAAGCCCGCCTGATCCAGGGTATGGAAACCGAGGTCCGTTGGCGGTTCGAAGGCGGAGGAGCGCCCATCGGCCGCATCAGCGTCGGCAACACGCCGCCGGTGGGCAACATTCGCGTCATCGGAACAGCCCGGGTCAAGCCAGGGGCGAGGCAGGGCCGTTTTACCGTGATCACGACGATGGGCACCCTGCCGATGACCTTCGACCTTCTACTCAGTTCCAGGGCGCGCATCGATGGCCGCGAACAGGTCGTCTACGCCCCGGCAATCACTTTCGATGTCGTTCAGGGCTATCGCATCGAAGCGCCGGAGCAAGTCACCGCCATCCCTCGTGGGGGAAGCGCGGCCATTGTCGGCTCCTTCCACCGCGAGCCGGATTTCTCCTCGCCCGTCAGCGTCAAGGCCGACAACCTTCCTCTTGGAGTTTCCTGCTCGGCGGCGGAGATCGACGGCGCCCCGGAATCGTACCGTCTGGAATGTGAAGCCGATCCCTCCACCGAGCCGGGAGAATACGAAATCGAGCTGGCGCCCGCGTCGGTGCTGGCCGGACGCGACACCGAGTTGGTGCCCTACAAGATCGAACCTGTCATGACGGGCATCATGGTCACCGAAGCAGGAAAGATGGCGCGAGCGGAGTTACGTGAATAGGAGTTGATGATGTCAGGGAAACGACTTTGGATTTCGGGTTCTTGCTTGTGGCTGATGACCGTCCTCGCGGTGAGCGGCGTTTGCGCCGGTCTGCAGCCTGCAAAGATCGTCATTACACCGTCCTCGCTCAGCCTCGACTCTTCCGAGCAGGGTCGGCGGGTCCTGGTGACGGGCGTCACGGCCGGCGGTGAAAAGTTCGACCTGACCCGCGAAGCCCGCTTCGAACCCTCCGGCGGCGTTCGTGTCGACGACGACGGTTATCTGTATGGCCTCTCCCAGGGAGCGGCCACCATCAAGGTTTCAGCACGCGGCCGGTCGGTCGACCTGCCGGTCAACGTCGGCGACCTTTCCCAGAAGCGCGCCATCAGCTTCCTGAGCGACATCATGCCCGTGCTCAACAAGCAGGGCTGCACCGCCGGGGCCTGCCACGGGTCTGCCAAAGGCAAAAACGGCTTCAAGCTGTCGCTGCGCGGCTACGACCCCGAATTCGACTACCGCGCTCTTCTCTTCGACGTATCCGGCCGCCGTTTCAACCGCGCCGACCCGGCCCGCAGTCTGATGCTCGCCAAGCCCACCCAGGCCGTGCCGCACGAGGGCGGGCTCCGCATCGAGAAGGGCTCGCGCTACTACGACACCATTTTCAACTGGATCTCCGCCGGCACTCCGTTCGGCGACACGCAAGGAGACTCGGTCGCCAGTCTCGAAGTCACGCCGCCGGAAGTCTTCATGAGCCGCCCCGGCATGAAGCAGCAGATTCTCGTGGTCGCCACCTACGGTGATGGTTCCACCCGAGATGTCACGCGCGAAGCCGTCGTCGCCAGTAGCCAGGACACCACGGCGAAGATCGTCGATGACTCCGTCGTCCAGGGCGAGCGCACCGGCGAGGCCACCCTGCTCGTTCGCTACGAAGGCAAGTTTGTGATCGTGCCGGTAACGATTCTCAATCCCGAGCCCGGTTTCGAGTGGAAACAGCTTTCGCGGCACAACTACATCGACGAGCACATTGACGCAAAACTCGAACGCCTCAAGATCCAGCCTTCCGAAGTCGCCGGCGACAGCACCTTCGTCCGCCGTGTCTACCTCGACCTCATCGGCATCCCGCCCACGCCGGAGGAAGCCCGTGCCTTCATCGAAGACCCGGAGACGTCTCGCCTCAAGCGCATCCGCCTGATTGACGAGTTGATGAGGAGCAAGGAGTTTGTCGACCACTGGGCGCTCAAGTGGGGAGACCTGCTGCAGTCCAACCGCAAGTACCTCGGTGAGAAAGGCACCTGGGCGTTCCGCCAATGGATCCGTGATCAGATCGCGTCCAATCGCCCCTACGACCAGGTAGTGCGGGAGTTGATCACCTCCACCGGCAGCACCTACCAGAATCCGGCTGCGAACTTCTTCCGCGTCAACAAGGATCCGAAAGAAGCGATGGAGAAAACGACGCAGCTCTTCCTGGGTGTGCGGATGGTCTGCGCGCAGTGCCACGATCACCCCTTCGAGCGCTGGACGCAGAATCAGTACTTTCAGCTTGCCGCCTTCTTTGCGTCCGTGGGAGTCAAGCCGGGCTTCGATAGCGACGAGGAAATCGTCTATCTCAAGCGCGACGACAACACCGTCAAGCATCCCAAGACAGGGCGGATCGTCGAACCCGAGTATTTGATCGCCAGCGCCGGCGCGCCGCCCCTGAACTCCGAAGAGGATCGCCGCCTCGCCCTCGCCGAGTGGCTCACGTCGGATGAGAATCCGTTCTTCGCGCGCGCCATCACCAACCGTCTGTGGAGCTACTTCTTCGGACGCGGCATCATCGATCCTGTCGACGACATTCGCGCCTCGAACCCGCCGGTGAACCCGGCGCTTCTCGAAGCTCTCGCCGCCGATTTCGTCAAGAACGGCTACGATCTGCAGCACGTGATCCGCACCATCGTGAACTCACGCACCTACCAGGCCGGTATCGCAGCCAACGAGTGGAACGAGAACGACGCGACGAACTTCTCGCGATTCCTGCCGCGCCGGCTGACGGCCGAGTCTCTGCTCGACGCGATCACCGTCGCGACCGGCTCTCGTCCGGAGTTCGATGAAGTTCCACCCGACTTCACTGCGCAAGAGCTGCCCGACCCGCACATCGGCAAGGGTGGTTTTCTCGACATGTTCGGCCGCCCCGAGCGGGAGTCGGCGTGCGAATGCGAACGCCGCAATGACATGAGTCTCCCGCAAGCGATGAGCCTCGTGAACGGACCGACGTTGGCGGAAGCGGTTGCCGATCCCGAGGGGCGGGTTGCCGCGGCCATCATCGCCGGGAAACCCGACCGCGAGCTGATCGAGGAACTGTACCTCGGCGCGCTCAGCCGCCTCCCGACGGCCGGTGAAATGGACAACGCCCTGACCTACTTGCGCCAGGGTTCCGGACGCGCCGCCGGAGCCCAGGATCTGCTGTGGGCGCTGATCAACAGCAACGCGTTTTTGTTCAATCGCTGAGCGCGCCTGGACACGATGCTCCGCGCCCGAGATTCATGGGGGTTTGAATGACGGCCCGACTCCTCTTCGCCGCCCTCCTGGTGCAATCCGCGCTGCTCGCGGCGGCTCCCTCGCTCACGCGTCTGGAACCCCGCGGCGGCCAACGAGGACAAGCCGTCAAGCTGACGCTGGTCGGGCGCGGCCTCGGAGATGCCTCCGAGATCGAGACCAGAATCCCGGGCGCCGTCACGCCGCTGTCTCCGCCGAAGAATCCCATGCAGCGCGGCCGGGAACTACCCTTCCTGGTCGAAATCGCTCCCGAAGCTGCCGTTGGCATATACCCCGTCCGCGTCAAGTCCCCCAACGGCCTGTCGAACATCCTGCTCTTCACCGTGGGCGCGTTTCCCGAGGTCGCGGAAGCCGAATCGAGCCGGACCGGCCCTGTCAATGACTCCGCCGGCCAGGCGCAACCCGTTGAGACGCCCGTCATCGTCAACGGCACTCTCTACGGCCCCGACCGTGACTACTACCGCATCGAGGCAGCGAAGCGCGAGCGGCTCGTCATTGAAGTGGAAGCGCGCCGCGTCGGCTCGGCCGTCGATCCGCTGATTCAGGTGCTCGACTCGTCCGGTCGCCGGCTCGCCTGGAACGACGACGCCCCCGGAATCGGCATCGATGCCCGCGTCGAAGTGGAGTTCCCGGAAGCCGGCTCGTACTTCATCGCGGTGCGGGACTCAAAGTTCAGCAAGCAGGAGCAGGACTACTACCGCCTCAAGATCGGTAAGTTCGCCTACGCCGAAGGCCTGTATCCGCTCGGATGGCGGCGCGGCGGCGAAACGGCTGTCGAGTTCCTCGGCGGAAACCTTGATGCGCCGGTCGGAACGAACATCGACCTATCCAGCGAGCAGTTGGCCGCCGAGTTCGCCATGTTGCACGTCCCCGGCATGCCGGGAGCCCTGCCCATGCCCTTCGTCCTGAGCGGCCAATCCGAAGCCTTGGAAACCGCCGGGGTGAAGACCGTCCTCGATCCCGAGACCTGGATGAACGGCCGCATCGCCAAGCCCGGCGAAGTCGATACCTACGTCCTCGAGGTGAAGCCCGAGGAGCACTGGTATATCGAGCTGCACGCTACCACGCTGGGAACGTCGCGGCTCTACGGTGTCCTCACTGCGCGCTTGCCCGGCGGGGAACAGATGATGTCCACGCAGAACCTGACCGCCGAGGAAAAACTGTCCAACCTCGACGTCTCGCAAGACACCGGCATCGATCAGTTCCTTTCCTTCCGGACCTCGGACGCCCAGGACGAGATCCATATCGAAGTCGAAGATCTGCTCGGCCGCGGCGGACCCGGCTTCGGCTACCGCATCATCGCCCGCCGCCAGAGCGGCGACTTCACCCTCACGCTCCGCAGCCACGAGGTGAACGTCCCGACGAACGGAACGGCTCTCGTCATCGTGAACGCCGAGCGGCGTGGTTATGACGGTCCGATCCGACTTTTCGTCCCCGAAATCCCCGACGGCCTCGTCGCCGAAGGCGGCAACATGCCGCTCTATGAGATCGCCGGCAGCACCCGTCAGGGATCGTCGGCTTTGTTGACGCTGACCCACAAACCGGGCGCCGAGCTGCGTGACGCCGCTTTGCGGATCTGGGGCGAAGCCGAGATCGCTGGCCGGCTCGTCCGCCGCCGCGCCCGCGGACCGGGGCTCGAGGTCAATGTCCAGAGCGACAACGAGATCCGGCGGCTGGGCAGCGGCTTCAGCAGCGCCAACGTGGCGCCTTGGTTGGGAGCCGATCTTCCCGTCCGCATCGTCCCCGAGCAGCCTGCCTCGATCGAGGTCACCTCGTCCCGATATATGCGTATCATCCCCGGCCTGAAATACGAGTTGAACTGGGAGTTCCTTGCCAAGGATGACGGCATCGATCCTCCCCGGCGGATGGGCGCCAGTAAAACCCGTAACGTGCGCACATTCAACCGCCTTCGCAAGGAGGACATCGGCAAGCCTCGCGGCGTCTTCGACGTCGGAAGCCAGCTTGGTTGGGGTCCCGGAAAATACGAGATCGTTCTGGCGGCTGAGGTGAACATTGATGGCCGTAATGAGACCGTCTATGCCCCGGCGGTCACCGTCGACGTGATCCGGGCCTATGAAATCGAGCCCGAAGTCACCTCCCTGCAACCCGGCGACACAGGATATCTTGCCGCCCGCCTGAAGCGGGAACCGGGGTTTTCATCGTCGGTCGAGATCAAGCCCGAGAACCTGCCTCTCGACGTCACCTGCGACCCGATTACCGCCGAACCCGGCATCGAAGACTTCCGGCTGCCCTGCACTGCCGGCCCCGATGCCTACCCCGGCGAATACGAGATCGATCTGGCGTCTTCCTCCGTCGTCATCAGCGAACAGGGCCGCCGCATCCCCATCACCCAACCCGCCGTCAAAGCCAGGCTCCAGGTTCTCCGCAAAGGAGCAAAGCTGGCGGTCCGCTGACCAGCCTGCATGTCTCGCCACGAGGTGAGGTGAAGTGCGTGAGAGGGCCGCGTCACGACGAGGCGCTAGCCGCTTGGCGCGCGCAGGCGTACTTGAACAGTACATCGAGCACGGCAAGCAAGCGCAACGAAGTCATGGCGGTCGTATCGCGTGCTTCGGCCGTCAGATGGTGAGAAATGCAGGCTTGTCGCTGGACGCCGACAACATGGCCTTTAAGGTTTTTCACGAATCACGATTCACGAAACACCTTGGAACCAGGCCACCTGCCCCCGGTTGATTCGGAGCCCTTGCTTCACTCACAATAGTGACCTATGGCCGCAACGCAAGTGGATTTCGACAACTTCATCGGGCGTTCCTGGGACCGCCTCGACCTCGCCGAGCGCGAACTGCTCTACGGTTCCTGCATCGCTCGCGAGATCTACACGCCGCAGACGTTGCCGCTCCAGCGCATCGAGGCGATCGGCGATTCCGTCGAGGCCTGTGTCGCCAAACTCCAGGAACGGAACCTCGATCCGCTGAACTTCGAGTTCGTTCGGCTCGATCCGCCCTACTAGCAGCAGCCCTGCTGTCCAGCTCAGGCCCCGCGGCAACCTTGACAGCCGCCGCCGCGGCCTCAATACTGGCAAGGTGTCGATCGTTCCACTGTTCCCTCTCCTTCTTTTTCTAGCTCTCTCCATACCCGCTCCCGCCCAGGATTGGCCTTCTTACGGCAATGATCCCGGCGGAATGCGCTACTCGCCTCTCGAGCAGATCAACAAGGAGAACGTTGGCGCGTTGGAAGTCGCCTGGGTTCATGACACCGGCGACATGAGTGACGGCACTTCGCTCCCGACACGCTCGGCGTTCGAGACGACCCCGTTGCTCGTCGACGGCGTGCTCTACGTGGTGACCGTCTTCCACCGGCTGGTGGCGCTCGACCCGGTCACCGGCAAGCAGCTCTGGGAGTTCGATCCGCGGTTTGACCGCAGCCAGCGCGTGAATCAATATCACAGCCGTGGCGTCGCCTACTGGTCTGACGAGACCCGCAAGCGCATCTTCCTCGCGGACCAGCTCGGCCGGCTCTTCTCGATCGACACCGAAACTCACGAATCCGACCCCGGCTTCGGTGACGGCGGCATGGTCGATCTCAAGACGGGCATGTTGGTCGACCGCTACCCGCACCTTCGTTACGGGGTGACCTCGCCCGTCGCGCCTTGCGGCGACAAGGTGGTCGTCGGCGGCTGGGTGAGCGATGGGGAGCCGCAAGGCCCCAGCGGTGACGTTCGCGCCTTCGATGCCCGGACGGGAGCGTTGGCGTGGCGCTTCCACGTCGTCCCGCGTCCCGGAGAGTACGGCCACGGCACATGGAGAGACGGCTCGTGGAAAGACCGAGGCGGAACCAACGCCTGGTCCACCATGAGCGTCGACCCTGACCTCGAATGGGTCTTCGTTCCGCTGACTTCGCCCAGCACGGACTACTTCGGAGGCGACCGCAAGGGCATGAACTTGTTCGGCAATGCCGTCGTAGCCATCGACTGCAACACCGGAAAACGCCAGTGGCACTTTCAAACCATCCATCACGACCTCTGGGATTGGGATCTTCCCGTCTACCCCAATCTTGTCGACGTTGTTCGTGACGGCAAGAAAATCCCGGCGGTCGCTCAAATCACCAAGACCGGCTTCATCTTCGTCCTCGACCGTATCACGGGGCGGCCGCTGTTCCCCGTCGAAGAGAGGCCTGTCGAATCGAGCAATGTGCCCGGCGAGGAATCCTGGCCGACGCAGCCGTTTCCGGTGAAGCCGCCGTCGTTCGCACGGCAGTCCATGACTCGCCAAGAGATCACCGATGTAACCCCCGAGTCCCGCGCCGAGTGCATGGAGATGATCGACAACGCCTACTTCGACGGTCCCATGTTTCGCGCCATTCGCGAACAGCTCACCATCCAGTTCCCCGGTACGAACGGAGGCGCCAACTGGGGCGGCGGCTCCTTTGATCCGACCGAAGGCGTGCTCTTCGTGAATTCGATGGACGTCGGCGCGCCCAAGCGCATGGTGAAACGCCCGGAGGGATCCAAGGTCCCCTACCGCAGCCGCGGAACGAGGTTTGGCCGCTTCTGGGACTCGAATATGTACCCCTGCCAGAAACCGCCCTGGGGACACCTCACGGCCGTCGATCTCAACACCGGCGAGTTTCGCTGGCGCGTGGTTCTCGGTGAAATCGACGATCTCACCAAACGCGGCATTCCCAAGACCGGAACGTCGAACCTGGGCGGCCCGATTGTCACAAAGGGTGGACTCGTCTTCATCGCCGCGACCAACGACAGACGATTCCGCGCCTTCGACAAAGACACCGGCGAACAGCTTTGGGAAACCCGTCTCCCCGCCAGCGGCCACGCCACTCCCATGACCTATCAGGGGCGAGACGGCAAGCAGTACGTTGTCATCGCAGCCGGCGGCGGCAACAAGTACAACAGCGACTTCAGCGGTAAAGTCGTTGCCTTCGCGCTGCCGTGAGTTACGGCCAGCCTGAATGTCTCACCACGCGGCGAGACGAAGTGCGTGAGAGGGCCGTCAGAAGTGAGTTATGTAGGCTGGACCGTCAGTCCATCAACGCGAAGGTCATGATCGCTTCGCCGGCCGCCACCGCCACGTATTGTTTCCCGCGGAACCGATAGGTGATCGGCGCAGCCGCTACCGACCCGCCAGACTGAAACTTCCAGAGCACCTTGCCCGTCTCGGCGTCGAACGCCGTCACGTATCCCTGCGGGTCTCCTCCGAACACCAGCCCTCCCGCCGTCGCCAGCAAGCCGCTGCTCGGATTGGACACCATCTCGTAGCGCCACTTCGTTTCTCCGGTCACCGGGTCCAGGGCGACGATGGACCCTGTTGCGGGTTCGTCGGGGACGCCGCCCACCGTGCTGGCCTGGTACCACTGCCCTTTGATGTATCCCTGTGTCGTCCTGTAGTAGATATGGCATCCATCGATCGAATCGAAGTAATACAGCCCAGTCTGCGGGCTGTACGCCGTTGGGTGCCAGTTATGCCCTCCGCCCAATCCCGGGCAGGCGACGTTGCCTTCCTCTGTCGGGTCCTTCCCAGGAATCAGAATCGGCCGGCCTTTCGCGTCGATCCCGTCCGCCCAGGTGACCATCGTATAGGCGCGCGCCAGCAGGAACTCACCCGTCGTTCGATCGAGTACGTAGAAGTGACCGTTGCGATTCGCCTGTATCAGCGCCTTGCGCTTCTTGCCCTCGACGTCCAGATCCACCAGGACCGGGTCGGCCACCGCATCCCAATCGTGCACGTCATGGGGTGTGAACTGGAAATGCCACTTCAGCGTACCCGTATCGGCGTCGAGCGCCACGACGCTGCACGTGTAGAGGTTATCGCCGGGCCGCACATCACCATTCATGTCAGGCCCCGGATTGCCGGTGCCCCAATAGATCAGGTTCAGTTCCGGATCGTACGTCCCCGTAATCCAGGTCGACCCGCCCCCGCGCTTCCACGAGTCGCCGCCCCAGGTCTCGTGTCCCGGCTCACCCGGACCCGGAACCGTCCAGAACCGCCAAACGCGGTCTCCGGTCTTGGCGTCGTAGGCATCCAGAAAATCTCGCGTGCCGAACTCCGCCCCCGCGATCCCCACCAGGACCATGTTCTTGACGATCAGCGGCGCGGCGGTCGCCGAATAGCCCTCCTTGTAGTCCGCAACGACCTTCTCCCACAGAACATCGCCGGTCTTGGCGTCGAGCGCCACGAGAGTCGCTCCGAAGTTCACCTTGTAGAGCGTGTCACCCAGAATCGCGAACCCGCGGTTGGGCCGCGCGCAGCAGCCCTGGGCTTCTTTCGCCGGCTTCTTCGAGTAATGCCACAGCTCTCGCCCGGTCAGCAGATCCAGCGCCCAGGCGTGGTTGTTGTGGCCGGTCACGTACATGACGCCGTCGCTGACCAGCGGGGTCGTCTGGAGCCGGCCGGAAACGCCGGTCTGGAAAACCCACGAAGGCGCCAGGCGCTTCACGGTGCGGGTGCTGATCTCGTCCAGCTCGCTGTAGCGCCATCCGGAGTAGTTCCGGCCGTACGTCAGCCACGACTCCGCATCGCCTTGCGCATCGAGCAACATCTGGTTCGTGACGTCCCCGGCGAAAGCTCCGGCCGCGGAGAGCATGCCCAGAAGCAAGATGACGCTGCCTCTCATCTTCGGTTTCCTCCTGCCATTTCTCTCGACCCGGGAGAAAATCTCCCAGCGCAATCGTGATCGAGGCGGGTTCCTGGATTCATCTGGTTGTTGACCAGCGTCTTCCGGACACCCTACTGGTTTCGTCGCAAGCTCACCAAGTACGCCAGGACGTCGTCAATCTCCGAACCGCTCAACATTCCCTCGTACGACGGCATCAGCGACTCGGGCTCCCGCTCGACAGACCGCACTTCATCCCGCAGATACGAGTGGATCTCTTCCCGCGAGTCCATCAGTTGAACGGAAAAGTTGTCGATGTTCATCTGGCGTCCGCGGACGGCTTCGCCATCTCGCTCAACCACTGAGATTGTGTCGAACCCCTTGGCGATATTCTTGCTCGGCTCGACGAGCGATTCCCGCAGCCGGGCGAAACTGAGGGTCCGACCGATGCGGCTCAGGTTCGGCCCAAGCCGTCCGCCTGTGCCTGCAATGCGATGGCATCCGGCGCACCCCCCCTTTCCCTGATAGATCGATTCACCCCGTGAAGCATCGCCTGTCAACACCGGCGTCTCTTTGCGAGCCACCGAACGTAAGTAGGCCACGACACGCCAAATCGTGTTGTCATTCATGCGTTCGCCGAAGCCCTGCATCTCGGTGGCGCTCACACCGTCCTTTATGACTTCGAACAGATCCCCATCGCTGTCACCGACCTCGTAGACGCCCAACGTAAGGTCCGGCCCGGAGCCCCCTGCAGCCCCGATCCCATGACAGGGAGCACAGTAGATGCGGAAGGTGGCGCGGCCCGTGTCGATGTCGTCCGCACTGTTGTGGAAGGGGTTCGTTCTGCTGGGCTGCGCGGAACAGACGGATGCCGCCATCAAAACCAGGAAAACAGAACGTACCACGGTTGCAAGGATACGTCCGCAACCGACCGCTGTCAATGAGGCCCAGCATGCAGGAGCGGCAAATGCATGGCTGCCTTCTCATGCTCTTCAGCCATCAGGCAAATGGATATCCAGGCGGGGCCGCCGGCGCCCCGTACTCGCCGCCGGATGTCGTCCGAATCCGCTCATGACTTTGCGCTTCCCCAACATCGGGACCTCTCAAGGCTTCCCAATCTGACATTCCGGGGACACCCCGGGGAGCATCCGAGCAGACTCATGGAGGACGAGAACGCTAAACTCGAAGTTTCGGCTTCTGCCGAATTGCCACCCCGCCAATGATCGTAATGAAATTCGGCGGCAGCTCGATCGAGAGCGCCGACGCCGTACAGCGCGTAACCGGCATCATCGCCGGACGTGCCCAACGCCCGCTTCTCGTCGTCGTTTCCGCCATGGGAAAGACGACGGACCGCCTGATTGAAATCGGCCATACCGCTGCTACCGGAGACATCGACGGCGCGCTTCGAAAGCTCAACAGCCTGCGTGAGTTTCACGCCGTTGAAACGGCAAGCGTCGTCGCGCCACAGGCCGAAGTAGCCCTCGAAAAACACTTTGATGACCACTTTCATGAACTGGCGGAGTTGCTGCGCGGCCTCTCGATCTTGGGCGAGTTGAGCGCCCGGTCGCTGGATGTCCTGTCGAGCTACGGCGAGCGCCTTTCCAGCAGGGTCATCACCGAAGCGCTGCGAGCGCGGGGCCTTGCGGCCGAACATATCGACGCGCGCGAGGTCATTGTCACCGACGACCGCTTCGGCGAAGCCTCGCCGCTCGTCGATGAAACGAATGCGCGGCTCGCCCGGCTGGTCCGGCCGCTCATCGACGCTGGCAAGATCCCTGTTATGGGAGGCTTCATCGCCTCCACGATGAAAGGCATCACTTCGACACTCGGGCGCGGCGGCTCGGATTTCACGGCCTCGCTCGTCGGCGCCGGCCTGACGGCGGAGGAGATTGAAATTTGGACCGACGTCGACGGCGTTCTCACCGCCGACCCTTCCTTGATCTCGCCGGCCCGTCGGATCCGCGTAATGTCTTTCGCCGAGGCCGCGGAACTCGCCTATTTCGGGGCGCGGGTGCTGCACCCGAGCACGATGCTCCCCGCCGTTAGGAACAACATCCCGATTCGCGTACTCAACTCCCGTAAACCTGAAGTTGAAGGCACTTTGATCGTGGCCGAGCATGCGGACGGTCAATCGATCATCAAGTCCATCGCTTACCAGCAAGGCATCACCGTCGTCGAGGTGCGCTCGACCCGGATGCTGATGGCTCACGGCTTCCTCGCGAAGATCTTCGAAGTGTTCGACCGCTACGAGACCTCCGTCGACATGGTCACTACGTCCGAGGTCAGCGTTTCGCTGACGATCGACGACACGACTCACCTCCCCGCCATGGTTCAGGAGTTGCAGCAGTTCGCCGAGGTGACCCCCGTATCCGATCAGGGCATCGTCTGCGTCGTGGGCGACAACATCGGTTATACTCCGGGAATTGCGGCACGGATCTTCCAGGCTCTCGAGCAGATCAACATTCGGATGATCTCGCAGGGCGCGTCGCGGCTGAACGTGAGTTTGGTCGTTGATGAGAAGGATCTCCGGAGGACCGTGGAGGCGCTGCACGCGACGTTCTTCTCGCAAGTCAACGAGAAAGTCTTCGCCTAGCAGCCCATGTTGAAACCCCGCGTAGCACCGAGAGCGGCGAGGTGCCTGGCTGACAAGGCGCGACGAGGGAGTATATTGGACATATTCGACCGAGGAGCAACGCAGTTCAGCCGGGATGCATCGCCGCTTGAATGCAGCGGGGCTTTTGACATGGGCTGCTTGTACGCCTGGAGAGCCGAGCAGGCCTCTCATGGACATGCCCGCTGAAGCCACATCCCGGCGCCTCGCCCTTGTCGGCTACGGCAAGATGGGCCGCATGGTCGAGAGTCTCGCTCCCGAGTTCGGCTTCGAAGTCAGCCTCAAGCTCGACGAGTTCAACAACGTCGGCGGCGAGGGCATCACCGCTGAGAGCTTCGAAGGCATCGATGTCGCGATTGACTTCTCGATTCCACCGGTTGTCGCCGACAACACCGAGAAAATCTCCGCTTTGGGTGTCAATGTGGTGATTGGGACCACGGGTTGGCTCGACCAGATCGCTCGCGTCCGCAGCGCGGTGGAGCGTGCTAACATCGGCCTTGTTTACGGCGCGAATTTCTCGGTCGGCGTGCAGGTTTTTTACCGTGTCGCGGAGGCGGCGGCGACCTTGCTGGTTACGGAAAACGACTACGATGCGTGGGCGTACGAGATCCATCACAAGATGAAGAAAGACGCTCCATCCGGTACGTTGTTGCGGCTTGTCGAGAAGATGCAGGAAGCAGGCTACGCACGCCGGATCGATCAGGCCAGCAACCGCGCTGGCGCAGTACCGGGAAGCCATCAGATCGGTTTCGACTCCGAGGCCGATACCATCCAGCTCATCCACACCGCGCGGAGCCGAGTCGGCTTCGCCCGCGGTGCGCTGCGCGCCGCCCGCTGGATCATCGGGCGCAAGGGGCTGTACGAGTTCTCAACGGTCTGGGACCGCATGGAGGCCGCGCCCTCGGCAAGCTGAACCGCCTCGGGAGGTGATCATGTTCACTGGTTGCGGCACCGCACTCGTCACGCCCTTTCGGTCGGACGGCTCTCTCGACGAAGAAGCATTCCGCGCGCTCGTCCGCTGGCAGTTGGAAAGCTGCATACACTTCCTCGTTCCCTGCGGCACCACGGGCGAGAACCCGACTCTCACAAAGCAGGAACACCGCCGTGTCGTCGAGATGACGCTCGAGGAAGCCAAAGGCAAGGTTCCGATTCTCGCCGGCTGTGGAGGCTACAACACCGCCGAAGTCGCTGCGCTGGCGAGTGAACTCGAGAGCATGGAAGTCGATGGACTGCTCTCCGTCACTCCCTACTACAACAAGCCCACGCCGGAAGGCCTTTATGAACACTTCCTGGCCGTCTCGAAGGCGAGCCGGTTGCCGATCGTCGTCTACAACGTTCCCAGCCGCACCGGCTCCAACGTGAAAGCGCAGACCCTGGCTCGGCTGGCCTCGATCGATAACGTCGTTGGCGTCAAGGAGGCGTCGGGAGATATCGGACAGATGGCGGAGATCTTTCAGCTCGTCCCGAAATCCTTCTCCGTTCTCTCGGGAGATGACTCCGTGACGCTCGCCCTGATGGCTCTTGGCGGCGCCGGGGTGATCTCCGTCGCCTCGAATGAGATTCCGGCTGCGTTGTCCCAACTCTGCGAAGCCTGTGCGAATGGTGATTTCGACAAAGCCCGGGAAATCCATCGCCGCTGCCATGCGCTGATGGAGGTCAATTTCATCGAGACCAGCCCCGGGCCGGTGAAGTGGGCGCTTTCGGTGATGGGGCGCATACAGCCCAACTATCGCCTCCCGATCGTGCCGCCAACCAACGAAAGCAAGGCGGAAATCGAAAGAGTCCTGGCGGGGCTCGGCTTGACTCGAATGTTGGCTTCGGCGGATTAACCGGACCGGTCACCGGGTCCGACCCGCAGCCCGCGCCATCGCCGGCGGCGTTTCTGTTCATTCATCATGCTCGAACAACTCATCGATCAACTCTTCGCAAAAAACCCTGAGAACTATGACCACCAGGACATGGAGGCCTTCCAGGAATTCAAGGAGGCCCTGAACTCGGGTGCCGCTCGAGCCGCCGAGCCCGACCCGGACTCTGCGCCGGGTTGGAAGGTGAACCACTGGGTGAAGCGCGGTATCCTCGTCGGCTTCCGGATGGGCAAGACCGTCGATATGTCAAAGGGTGACGACCGCTTCTCGTTCTTCGACAAGTCGACTTATCCACTACGGAATTTCGATCTTTCGAACAGTGTCCGGATCGTACCGGGTGGATCGAGCGTCCGCGACGGCTGCTACATCGGAACCAGCGTGACCTGCATGCCACCGATGTACATCAACGTCGGAGCTTACATCGACGACGGAACCATGGTGGATTCGCATGCCCTCGTAGGCAGTTGCGCGCAGGTCGGTAAGAATTGCCACGTCAGTGCCGCAGCGCAAGTCGGGGGTGTCCTCGAGCCCGTCGGCGCTCTGCCGGTCATCATCGAAGACGATGTTCTCGTCGGAGGCAACTGCGGAATCTACGAAGGAACCATCGTCAAGAAAGGTGCCGTGCTCGGCTCAGGCACGATCCTCACAAGATCAACCCCCGTCTACGACATCGTCCACGAAACGGTGCTCCGCGCCGAAGATGACATGCCCCTCATCATCCCGGAAGGCGCTGTTGTCGTCGCCGGCAGCCGTCCGATCACGAAAGGAATCGGCAAAGAGTGGAACCTCTCGCTCTACACGCCCGTCATCGTCAAATACCGCGACGAAAGGACCGACGAACGAATCCGGCTGGAAGACTGGCTGCGCTGACCAGAGACCTCCCAGGGTTGCAGGTGCGCGGCATGTTATGCCGGCGGGGGTAAAGTC
The DNA here is from genome assembly GCA_965204095.1 of Bryobacterales bacterium. GTDB lineage: Bacteria > Acidobacteriota > Terriglobia > Bryobacterales > UBA6623 > JAPPLB01. The sequence goes on from OZ241991.1 coordinate 2,660,071, forward strand.
ACCATACGATGACCATGGCCCTTGGCGCTTCCACGACCCTAAGTCCCGAGGGCAAATCAATGCACACCGTTGTATGATGGACCTTTTTTTCGCACAGCCAAAGACCCGATGCACCCATTCTTGATTCTCCTCATCGCCGTCGCCGCGGTATTCGTGCTGATCATCCGACTCCGGGTGAACGCCTTTGTTGCGCTCATCTCGTCGGCAATCCTGATCGGCCTCCTCTCACCCGACATCGCTGTCAACGAGGTAGTCCCGGCCGTCGGTGAGCGCTTCGGGGATGTTGTCGGCCGCATCGGCATCGCGATCGCCATGGCCGCCATCGTCGGCCAGTGCCTGATGGAAAGCGGCGCGGCCGACCGCATCACCCGCCGCTTTGTTGCCTGGCTGGGCGAGGCCCGTTCCTCGCTGTCGCTGGTCGCGAGCGGCTACGTGCTTTCGGTGCCCGTGTTCTCGGATACCGTCTTCTATCTCCTGGTCCCCTTGGCGCGGGCGATGAGCGTCCGCATGGGCGGACGCAACTACGTTCTCTATGTGATGGCGATCTCCGCCGGCGGATCGGCCACGCACGTCTTCGTCCCGCCTACGCCGGGACCACTCGTAATGGCATCCACCCTCAGTGTCGATGTCGGCATCGTCATTCTCGTAGGTCTGTGCGTCGCGCTGCCCGCGTCGCTGTGCGGCTGGCTCTACTCGATATGGATCGACCGCAAGCTCGACATCCCGATTCGCGAAGCGCCCGGGCTTTCCCTCGACGAGCTCGGCAGGATCGCGACGCGGCCCGAGGAAGAGTTGCCCGGTTTCTGGGCGTCGATGTCACCGATCCTGCTGCCGGTCGTGTTGATTACCTCCAATACGGTGGCGAACACCTTCTACGAGGGAACCGGCCTCGCCCGCCTGACCGCTTTCCTCGGGAACCCGAGTTTCGCTTTGCTGGCCGGCGCGGTCGTTTCGCTGTGGCTCCTGGCTCGTCAGAACCGTCTGTCGCTCAAGCAGTTGGCCGTCCCCGTCGAGGAGGCCATCAAGAGCGCCGGCGTTATCATCCTGATCACCGCGGGAGGCGGGGCCTTCGGCGGAATGCTCGTCCTTGCGGGCGTCGGCGACATGCTCGGCGAGTCGGCGAGCGAGTTGGGCATGTCGCTGATGCTGCTCGGTTTCCTGCTCGCCATGCTCGTCAAGATCGCCCAAGGTTCCGGCACCGTCGCGATGATCACGGCTTCCGCCATCATGGCCCCGCTGCTCGCGTCAGCAGACCTGACCTACCACCCGGTCTATGTTCTGATGTCCATCGGCAGCGGCGCTCTCATCGGCACCTGGATGAACGACAGCGGCTTCTGGGTCTTCCGCACGATGACCGGACTGACCGAGATCGAAACGCTGCAAACCAAGACAGCTCTCCTTGTCGTGTTGGGAACCACCGGCTTCGCCGTCACCCTGCTGGGAAGTTGGCTCTTCCCACTCGTTTAGCCTGCATTTCTCACCACGCGGCGAGGCGAAGTGGGTGAGAGGGCCGTCAGGACTAGGCTCAAGCCGGGCGGAGGAAAAAGGCACGAGCCGCTTGGCGCGCGCAGGCGTTCTTGAACAGTACGTCGAGCACGGCAAGCAAGCGCAACGCAAGCCGCCCTTGAGCGACGGCCGTGCCGCCTGCCCAGGTTTTGGGGTCACGAAACACGAGACACGAAACACGAATCACGGCCTTTTTTCGCGTGCTTCGACCGTCGGGTGGTGAGACATGCAGGTTAGGCCCGGTCAAGCCACATTGCGGTTTGTTTCGGTCGAGATGGCAAGGGCTGCATTCCCTCCGCTCTCGACTTCTACTGCCGAGCCCGATGTTCGGATGACATTCTTCTCGCGGACGGGGCTCACAAGCTCTGCTATGTGTTGGGCTGCGAGGTGTCTTGTAGAGGGCGCGAACCCTATTGGGAGACAAGCCTCATCGCATTCAATGCGCTTACCTGACTGCGGCGAAGCTTTTTCGCCGATCTCAGTCCGTCTCAGTACCCGCGGGTAACGCGAACGCCACGACGTTCACTCCGGAGCAGACAGCCAGGTACTGCCGGCCGTTGACCGCGTAGCTGATCGGCGAGGCCGAGATTCGCGTACCCGTGTTGAAGTGCCACAGCGGTTCGCCAGTCTTGGCATCGAGGGCGGTGAAGAACCCCTGATCGTCGCCCGCGAAGATCAAGCCGGTGGCGGTCGAGACCAGCCCGGCCCCGTAGTGCCGGGAGTTCACTTGCTTGTACTCCCACTTGCGCTCACCCGTTGTCAGGTCCAGCGCGCGGACGAACATCTGCCAGGGGAACCGTGGCGATTCGATATAGCCCGTCGCCGCATACGAAAAGCCCCCGGGACGGAACTCCTGCTTCGATTTATAGCTGACGCCGCAACCCTCCTTGACCGCCAGGTAGAACCAGTTCGTAGCCGGGTTGTAGGCTGGCGACATCCAATTCGTCGCGCCGGAGGTAGATGGGCAGACAAAGTTGCCCTGCAGCGTCGGCTCCACGCCCGGGACGCGGATCGGCCGGCCGGCCTCCGTCAGTCCGCTGGCCCAGTTCAACTTGTCGATGAACGGCACGCCCTCGAGAAACTCGCCGGTCTCGCGGTCAAGAACGTAGTAGAAACCGTTGCGGTCAGCATGCGCCAGCAGCTTCCGTAGACGGCCCTTGTAGGGAGCGTCGACCAGAATCGGGATCTCTACCGAATCCCAGTCGTGCAGATCATGGGGAGTGAACTGAAAATGCCACTTGAGCTTGCCGCTGTCGGCGTCCACCGCGACAACCGACTCGGTATACAGGTTGTCGCCTCTTCTCGATTCGCCGTCAAAGTCCGGCGCGGGGTTCCCGATGCCCCAGTAGAGCAGGTTCAACTCCGGATCGAAGCTCCCCGAGAGCCACGTCGCGCCGCCGCCGGTCTTCCACGAATCGCCGGCCCACGTTTCGTTGCCGGGCTCGCCCGGACGCGGAATCGTGTAGAACCGCCAAAGCCGTTCACCCGTCGTGGCGTCGAAGGCGTCCAGCCAGCCGTTGAGTCCGTAGTCGCCCGCCGCGTTGCCGGCGATGATCCTGCCGTCAATCGCAAACGGCGCCGCCGGCGACCAGTAGCCGTCCTCGGAACTCGCAATCTCCGATTCCCACACCATGCTCCCGGTGCGGGCATCGAGAGCGACGAGATGAGCGTCCGGCGTGGAAACATAGACAAGATTCCCCAGCACCGCGACGCCGCGATTGTTGCCGCGCTGGCGAGCCGGCTCCCGACGCCATTTCCAGATCTGGCGGCCGGCGCGGGCATCCAGCGCGTAGACCTCATTGGGCTGGCTCACGTACATCACGCCGTCCACGACGATGGGCACGCTTTCCAGCCGCCTGGCTCCCGGCATGGGAAAGATCCAGGCGGGTGCGAGCTGACTCACGTTTTCCTTGGTGATCTGATCGAGCGGACTGTGGCGCTGCGAGTCGTAGGTTCGGCCGTACGTGAGCCAATTTTCAGGCGGTGGGTCGAGAAGCTGTTCGTACGTGACTTCCTCGGCCGAAAGTCCCGCCGCCAGCAATCCTGCTACCAATGCGCACCGAAAAAGACGGCCCATGCCGCCGGCTCTGTTGCTCATCTCAGCTATCATGGCGCCTGGTTCGGCTCGACCGAACTGCCCTCCCTCCTACGTAGCGACAGGCGGCTCAGGAAGGCGAGCAAATCCCGAAACTCTGCTTCGCTCAGGCGTCGATCGTAATCCGTGGGCATCAGCGACTTCTCACCGTAGACGATCTTGTCGATCTCTTCGCTGGAAAACAGGTAAAGGCGATCATCATCGCCGATCATCTGGAGCGAGAAGTTATGCTCGTTCTTGCTCACTCCCGAGATCGTCCGTCCTTCCTTGGTCGTAACCGTGACGGGGCGGTATCCCAGCGGCGGATGCGGCTTTTCCACGGTCATCGCCTCCTGAATCCGGTTCAGCGACATCTGTGCTCCGAGGTTTGTCAAATCCGGTCCCAACAGACCCCCTCGACCGCGGATCACATGACAGCGGCCACATTCGCCCTTTCCCCAAAAAATATTGGAGCCTTGTTGAATGTCGCCGTCGACGGGAACATCGATCGCTTTCGCCCGCAGGCTCCGGATCCAGGCTACAATCCGCCAGGCATCGTCTTCCGGCAAGCCCATCGGCGGCATCTCGCTGTCGGGAATCCCTTCTTGAATCGCTTGAAACAACTCCGTATCCGTCTGCCGTAAATAGCGCCGCTGCGCCGCCATTGCCGGTCCGCGGTCACCGGGTGCTCCGTCAACGCCATGGCAGACCGTGCAGAGCTTGTTGAAGAGCGCATGCCCCTCGGCGATGACTTCCGCATCGGACCCCAGGGGATTCTCCGCCTCTCCGGCCAGGCAGGGTTGTCCCGGCAACAACATCACACAAACCAAGATTCCCAGACCGCGCCAACCCCGAGTCATTTCCAGTTCATGATGATAGCTGAAGATCCCGAACCACATCATTTCTACGGATTTCTGCCCGGGCGTTGATCGTTGACGAGTATGAACATGGCCGAGCTGAGGTTCAGGCAATCCCACACCAGCCGACATTCCCACAAACACCACACGTTTGTGTTCGTGTTTGGGCCGGTTTTGCGGTATAGTAGTCTGACGCCGTTATTTTTGTTGTCAGACAGGCCGCTTCCTGGCATCCTGGAAATCGTAGCGCCAAGGAGGTTGCAGCCCCGGTTGGGTGTCACAGACGACAGGCTCCTCGGTCGTTCGGAGCCCGCGAAAAGAAATCTGATTCGCCGAAAAATACAAGGAAGAACACGTCTGAACAGCGGTCCAGGACGTCAAACAGAATAGGAACCTTGCCACCCCGGTGTAGTGGAACAGCCGGGCCATCGGCAACGTTTTGTGCTTTAGGAGCATCTAATAAGTGAGAAGCTGTGCCGGAGAACGTGCATGACCCCTATTGAACTGAAACAAAACAACTTGGCGGGGTCTGGTGGAGCGGTGTCAGCGGTTTCCGAGGATCCGGCCGACCTTGATGAGCTCGAGTTGGATGAGCGAAATCGTCAAGAAGCCGAGGAGTTTGCTGAGGATCTGGAAGCCTCACCCGCTGAGGACAGTGTTCGTTTGTACTTGTCGGAAATGGGCGCTGTCTCCCTTTTGACCAGAGAGGGAGAAGTGCGATTGGCGAAGCGGGTCGAGAGAGGCAACCATCGCGTCATCAAGGCTTTGGCACGGACCCCCTGGCTTTGGAAGAAGTTTGTCGACTTGCGGAATTCGCTGCAGTCGCAAGAGGCTGACCTGCGCTATCTGCGCTATATGGTCGAAGTCGAGGGTTCCGGCAACGACCCTGTTGCTCGAGCCAAGACGGTTGCCAAGTTGAAGCGGCAACTGGCCACGATCACGCGTCTCATCGGCGAGCTGCAGGAACTCTCACAGAAGAAAGAGGCTCGAGCTCAGTCTCGAAAGGCCATCCGTCGCCGTTGGTACTACCGGGTCGCTCGTAAGAATGTCCAACTCTCGCGTGCGATCGTTCAAAGCGTGATCAAGTTCGACGTCTGGAAGCTGTGGGCGCGCAACTTCGAGGAGGCAGTCCCGGAACTTTTACAGGAGGCGGAACAAGCCAAGCAGGCTCGCGAGCTCCATGAGGCCAAAGGCGTCAAGACCTCTCCGGCCACTCGCAAGCCCGGTGATCCAGTCGTCGTAACGACGGTCTTGGCCCGTGAAGATGTGCTGTACGCTCTGGAGCGTATGCGCGCGGGGCGCGATGAGGCCGATGGGGCCCGGGCGGCATTGGTCGAGGCTAACCTGCGTCTCGTAGTGTCCGTTGCCAAAAAGTACGTCAACCGCGGCCTTCATTTGTTGGATCTTATCCAGGAAGGCAACATGGGCTTGATGCGCGCCGCCGAGAAATTTGACTATCGGCGGGGCTTCAAGTTCTCGACGTACGCCACTTGGTGGATTCGTCAGGCCGTCACTCGCTCTCTGGCCGACCAGTCGCGAACAGTGCGGGTTCCCGTGCACATGCACGAGCAGCTCAACAAGTTCCTGCGAGCCTTGCGCAGCTTGGAGAAAGAGGTGAACCGCCCGCCGACGAATCGCGAAATCGCTCGGCGCATGGATACGGACGAGGTCAAGGTCGAGGAACTTCGCTCGATCTCTCGCACCCCGGTGTCACTCAAGACGCCGGTGGGCCGAACGGGCGAATCTTCGCTCGAGGACCTGATTGAAGATCCGGCCGGTTCGTCTCCGGTGGAAAGCTTGCTCGCCTCCGATGTCAAGAAGAAGACAGCCGATATCCTCGGCACGCTCTCACCGAGTGAAGAAAAGGTGCTGCGGCTGCGATTCGGCATCGGCTACGACCGCGAGCACACGCTGCAGGAGATCGGACGAGAGTTCGAAGTCACTCGAGAGCGCATCCGACAGATCGAGGCGAAGGCCCTTCAGGCCCTCCGAGATCCCGAGCGGGCCAAGAAACTCCGCCAGCTCCTGCTAGCCTCCAACTCGTAACACCCAACCGGGCGGCATTCCCGGCCGCCCGGATCCACGATACGTCCCCGCGGCAAGCACCAGGGCGAAGAGACATCACCAGCTTATCCTGCTTTTCTCAACACGTGGCGAGACAAAGTGCGTGAGAGGGCCGTCAGGACGAGGCACGAGCCGCTTGGCGCGCGCAGGCGTACTTGAACAGTACGTCGAGCACGGCAAGCAAGCGCAACGCAAGCCGCCCTTGAGCGACGGCCGTGCCGCCTGCCCAGGTTTTGGGGTCACGAAACAGGAGACACGAAACACGAATCACGGCCTTTTTTCGCGTGCTTCGGCCGTCGGGTGGTGAGAAATGCAGGTTATGTCCCTGTGCTTGAATAATTCGCCACTCCCCGGTTCCACAAGACGATCGCCCCGGTCAAGAAAACTGCCATCACCAGCGGCAGCAAGGCCACGTACGACTGATACTCCATCCTCTCCAGCAATACCGTCGAGGGATAGAAGCTTGCGAATGCAAAAGGAATCACCCAACTCAACAGAAACTGCACCAGCGGGCTATAGATATTCAGTGGATAACGTCCAAACGCCAGCATGTTGTACACCGGCGGGATAATACCAACCCGATCCTCCACCCAGAACGAAACGCAAGTCAGCATCAGGAATACCGCCAGGTAGATGATCAACCCGCACAAAGCAGCAGCGCCTAGAAACGCCCAGTCTTCTGGACCGTGTCGCAAGCCCAGCTCGTTGCTGGTGTAAGCCACGATGAAAAGGCCCGTGGCGGTGTCGCTCAGCGCCTCCAATCGGAACTGCTCACTCATCACTTGAAACAAGGAGTGGACCGGCCGTAGCAGAATTCGGTCAAACTTCCCTTCGACGATGTACGACTCGCCGAAGTAATACAGATTGATGCTCACCACGTTGAAGAGTGACAGCGGGATCAGCCCGAACCCATACAAGAAGAGAATCTCGTGAAACCGCCAGCCGGCAATCTCCGGCGCGCGTTGAAACAAGATGAACACCAACGCGATGCCGAAAGCGGTCGCAATCATGGTTGTGATGACGGAAACGACGAAGTCGCCCTTGTAGGCCAAGCGCACTTTTGCATACTGCAGAAAATACTGTCCCAGCAGTTGGAGGTAACGTCCCATCCGAATCGACTCTGATAAGAACTACGTCTGATCCACGCCTCGTAGCACTTCGCCCATCTGTTCGATCACCCGATTCGTTTCCTCCTCGGTAATCACATAGGGCGGCATGAAATAGAGCACATTGCCGAGCGGCCTGAGAAGCAAACCACGTTGCAGGAACTCGCGATACAGTCGTGGTCCGATATCTGAGAGATACCCGTCATCCTCGGCCAACTCGACAATTCCCACGCCGCCGATGATGCGCACATCGTCCACGCAATTGAGTGACCTCATTGGTTCAAGCCCCTCGCGGAGCTGTTTTTCCAGAGCCGCGATTCGCTGCAGCGTGCCCTCTTCCCGAAAGATATCGAGGCTCGCCAGCCCCACGGCGCACCCCAGCGGATTCGCCGTGAACGAGTGCCCGTGAAAAAACGTCTTCGTGCGATCGTCACTCAAGAATGCTTCGTAGACGTCGTCTGTCGCAACGGTCGCAGCCAGCGGTAAATATCCTGCCGAGAGTCCCTTCGACAAGCACGCGATGTCCGGACGGACCGGTCCGTGCTCGCATGCGAACATTCGCCCGGTGCGTCCGAAACCGGTCATCACCTCGTCGGCAATCAGCAGCGTCTTGTGCTCGTCACACAGTTTTCGAACACCGCTCAAAAACTCCCGAGGCCAGACGATCATTCCGCCTGCGGCTTGCAGCATCGGCTCGACGATCACGCCGGCCACACGTCCCTTCTCCTCCCTCAGGATCTGCTCCAGGCTGCCCAGGCAGTCGATCGCGCAGGTAGAGCGTTCCAGGCCCAAAGGGCAACGGTAGCAATAAGGCGCATCGGCCCGCGCTACACGGAACAGCAGGTCCTCGAAAGCCTTGGTAAACACCGATTCCTCGCTCACTGACATCGTTCCGACGGTGTCGCCGTGATACGCGAACTCGAGAGAGACAAACAACCGCCGCTCTGGCTCGCCGCGATTGCTCCAGTACTGGTAGGCCATCTTCAAAGCCACCTCGACGGCCGTCGAACCATCGTCGGAATAAAAAATCCGATGCAAGCCTTCCGGCAGAACCTCCACCAACCGCTCCGCCAGTTCCACCGCCGGCCTGTGCGTGAAGCCGGCAAAGATCACGTGCTCGAGTTCCCGCGCCTGCCGCGCTAGCGCCTCGTTCAACTTCGGATGGCTGTGCCCATGGATATTCACCCACCAGGATGAAATCCCATCGAGGATGCGCCGGCCGTCCTCCGTATACAGATAAATCCCTTCACCCCGCACCACCGGGATCGGTGGCGGCGCCGTCTGCATCTGCGTATACGGATGCCACAAGCGCGCAAGATCCCGATCGACCAACGTCATTTCAACCCTCTCGCCAACCCGGAATTCATGTCAGAAACCTACTGAGCAGAATTTCTGAGAAGTGTCCCTTCCAGATCCAAACTCGCTGCCGCCCAACTACCCACTTTCGACGCCGTCAACTCACCAAACACAGGCATCTCCCCCAGCACCACCGTGTTCCCGTAGCGCTCGATCGCCCGCCGGTTCTCCTTATTGCGCTCGCCAACCATCACGACACCCGTCACATGCAGTGAACGCGCTCGCAGAGCCTCCAGGGTCAGCAAAGTATGGTTGATGGTCCCCAGTCCCGACCGCGCCGTCACGACTACCGGCAATCCCAGTCGCGCCATCCAATCCGTCATGAGCTCCGAGTCATTCAGTGGGACCAATACTCCCCCTGCCCCTTCGATCATCCAGGCACGATCCTTCGAAAGCCGCGACGCCATCGTTTCGAGATCCTCGATCGCGATTGTCTCGCCGGCCAGCCGGGCCGCCAGGTGCGGCGATAACGGCCGCGGAAGTCGGATGCCCTCGGTGAAGATCTCCGCTTCCGAGCAATCCCCCAACTCGCGAACGACGGCTGTGTCGTCGTCCTCCTCGATGCCGGTCTGGATCGGCTTCCAGTATCCAATCGGACCGGATCTGCGGTAACGGTGCATCAACGCGGCGTTGACGATCGTCTTACCGACACCCGTATCCGTGCCGGTTACAAAGAGGCCGCGCGGCATGCCACCTTCTCTGCAAGAGCCGTGACGAGAGACGATCGAAATGCTTCGAGGTCCGCCTCGCGAAGCTTGGCGTTTACTGACACCCGAAGCCGCGCTGTTCCCCGCGGCACGGTCGGCGGACGGATGGCGCGCACGTCGAAGCCGTCTTTCTGCAAGGCCTCTGCCGCCGCCATGGCTCGCTCGTTGTCTCCCAACACGATCGGAATGATCTGCGACTCGCCTTGAGGCGCGCGAACGCCCATCTCCGTCAGCATGGCCCGTAGTTTTCCGGCGGACCGCAGCGTTCGCACGCGAAGCTCGGGTTCGCGCACAACCACACTCAACGCGGCATCCAGCGCGGCCGCCAACGAAGGCGGCGGCGCGGTCGTAAAAATAAACGTGCGCGCCCGCTGAATCAGAAAATCGATCGCCCACCGCGGACCCGCGACAAACGCCCCGCATACTCCCAACGCCTTGCCGGCGGTGTTCACGCTAAGGAAGACGTCACCGCCGACACCGGCCTGCTCGATCCGACCGCTGCCGTGTTCGCCGAAGACGCCCACGGCGTGTGCCTCGTCAACAATCAGAGCCGTGCCGGTCTCGCGGCATAGCTCCGCGTAGTCCTCGAGCGGCGCGAAGTCGCCGTCCATGCTGAACAGCGATTCGGTCACGAGGAATCGTTGTCCCGGCACCTGCTCTGAAACCAGGGCGCCGCGCAGAGCCCGCGCGTCGCAGTGCGGAAAGATGACTCGCCGCGCTCGCCCGAGCCGCATCCCATCGATCAAACTGGCGTGATTCAACTCGTCTGAAAAAACGACATCGCCTTCTTGGAGGAAGGACGACAACACACCCAGATTCGCCGCATAGCCGCTGCTGAAATACAGGCTCGCCTCAGTCCCCTTCCAATCGGCAAAGCGCCGCTCGACATCGTGCAAGGCCTTCCGCTCTCCACGGAGCAAACGGGAAGCCGTCGATCCGACGCCCTCCTGCAAAACCGCCCGCGCCATCGCGCCGCGTATCAACGGATGGTCGGCCAGCCCCAGGTAGTCGTTCGACGAGAGATCGATTCCTGAGGGACTCCACAGTTCCCTTCGCAGTCCTTGAGAGTCAAGTTCACTCAAGATGCGGCGGGTACGATCTTCCAGCTCAGCCATGATCGGCTTTTACGGATAGGGGGAGCGGCGCCCCTTCGCTTCCTGTCATGGTGACCGGCTCGTTCATGAGCCGCATGCCCAGTTTATCGAGTAGTTGCCGATCCCGGTCCATCTCTGGATTGGACGTGGTGAGCAGCTTGTCGCCCATGAAGATCGAATTCGCTCCGCCAAGGAAGCACAGTGCCTGCGCCTCGTCGGATAGCGACAATCGCCCGGCGCTCAACCGCACCATCGACGCCGGCATCAGGATGCGCGCCGCCGCCACCATACGCACCAACTCCAGTGGGTCCACGCTCCGCTGAGCCGCCAGAGGCGTCCCCTCTACTCGCACCAGCAGGTTGATGGGTACGCTCTCCGGATGTGGCGCCTGAGTCGCCAGTTCCCGCAGAAGCCCGATGCGGTCGGCGCGGCTCTCGCCCATCCCGATGATGCCCCCGCAGCAAACGGTGATTCCCGCGGCGCGCACGCGGCCCAACGTATCGAGCCGCTCCTGGTACCGGCGTGTCGTTATGATTTCACCGTAGAACTCCGGCGAGGTGTCCAAATTATGGTTGTACGCCGTCAGACCTGCTTCGGCGAGCCTTTCGGCCTGTTGTCGGGTCAACATGCCGAGAGTGCAACACGCCTCCAGCCCTAACGAGCGGACCCCCCGCACCATCTCGACAATCCGCTCGAATTCATCGCCTTCGGGGGCATCACGCCACGCCGCCCCCATGCAGAATCGCGTGGCGCCGTTGTCTCGTGCAGTGGCTGCGGCGTCTACCGTTTCGTCGACACTCAGCAGAGCTTGCGCATCGACCCCGGTCTTGTAACGAGCAGACTGCGGGCAATAGGCGCAATCCTCCGGACAGCCCCCCGTCTTGATGCTGAGTAGAGTGCATCCTTGCACTTCTAGCGGGTTGTGAAATGCACGATGCGCGATCTGGGCAAAATATAGGAGCTCGGGCAGCGGCAGATCAAGAAGACTGGCGATTTCCTCGGCGGTCCAGTCATGTCGCAACGGGGAGCGTTGGGTGGAAGTCACCATGCAGCCAAAGTCGTCGGTCAAGCTCTCCATTATGCGACACCGCCAACTAGCAAGGGAGATTGTGGTGGAGAGACACCAGCGCAGCATCGCCAAAGCCGCCAGTTATCGCTTGCTCGGCTCCCTGCTCACCGCACTGATTGCCTACCTGTTGTGCGGCGCATGGGACGTGGCGCTGGGTTTGGGCCTGCTCGATTCCGTCGCCAAGATGGCAGCCTATTTCCTGCACGATAGCCTCTGGGCGCGTATCAATTGGGGGGCGCCAAGACCGCCTGACTATCAGATCTAGCCTGCAGGCCCCATCTGGCCGAGACGAAGGTTTCCTATTGCAGCGGATGTAATAGGATTGGTGATAGAAGATCGAAGTGCAAAGGAAGGTAGCAATGGCGAAGTGGCTGAGACACATCCGCGGTGCAATCTTGATGGGATTGGCCTGGGCCGCGGCATGGGCGCCGATTGGTGTGCTGATCGGGCTGATCGTGGATTCGGATGGGTCCATGGATGAGATGTGGGTGGCGGTGGGAGGATACCCGGGCTTCCTTTGCGGGGCAGTCTTTTTCGCAGCGCTTGGAGTTTCAGAGGGCCGTCGCAGATTTGATGAATTGCCGCATTCACAAGTCTGTGCCAGGGGGTCGATGAGTGGAGTGCTGGTCGGCATGCTTCCGTTAGTTTTGGGCTCAATTGAAACCGGCGCGCTCCCGGTGTGGCTGCTGGGAGTCCTGATCCTCGCTTCCATCACTCTGCTGAGTGCGGTCTCAGCCGCAGGTTCACTGGCGCTGGCCAAATGGTGGAGGCGCAGGAACAGCTCCACGCCCGTGCTGACGTGATCGAGGTGGACTCGCCGCAGAAGAGGCGAATGCCGCCTGGCGCACGCAGTTCTGCTTGACCGCACCTCGAAGACGGCAAGCCGGCGCCAGGAAGTCCTGGCGGTCGTGTCGCGTGCTTGCCCCGTCAGGCGGGAAGAAAGACAGACGAGCAGGGGATGCAGTCCGATCAGTCGTTGTCTTTCCTCCCCTGGCGGTGTTCGAAGACATCGATTCCCAACGTCTTCCTGACGGACGGCCACCGCCGGTCGGCATCGCTTTAGCCGCCCGCCTTGTCTGCCGCGTGATGAGTAGAGAGATGGTCTGGATGGGATGCCTTCACTACAGTCGGATCTGTCGTTGCGGAAACAAACGAGCTCACGAACGTGATCCAGAGGTCCGTTTCGGACCGCAAAGCACTTGCCTCTCTGGCCTGTGCTAAGGTCACCCTATTGATCGAGAGGGATCGGTGAATGAGCTTCGAGATTCGTAAGGTAGCCGTACTGGGCGCGGGCACGATGGGTTCTCGGATCGCGGCGCATCTTGCGAACGCCGGGGTCGAATGTCTGTTGCTCGATCTCCCCATCGAAGGCGCATCCACCGAAGCTGCCCGCAACGGCATCGCTGCGAAAGCGCACAAGGCCCTTCTCAAGTCACGCCCTCCGGCCCTCTTTACAGCAGACACGCTTCGGCGGATCGAGATCGGTAATTTCTCAGACCACCTTGCGCGTGTTTCGGAGGCGGATTGGATCATCGAGGCCGTTGTCGAGAACTTCGATGCCAAGCGCGAGATCCTCGCAAAGGTCGATGCATTGCGTCGTCCCGGAGCTTTGATCACGACCAACACATCCGGCCTACCCGTCGGAAGGCTCGCTGAAGGCATGTCCGACGATTTCCGAAAGCACTGGCTGGGAACGCACTTCTTCAATCCGCCCCGCCACATGCGCCTGATGGAGCTGATTCCCACGCCTGAGAGCGATCCTCAAGTGGTCCACTTCGTCGCGGACTTTTGCAGCCGGCGTCTCGGCAAAGTGGTTGTTTACGCCAACGACCGCCCCAACTTTATCGCCAACCGCATCTTGCTCTTTTCCGTCATGCACACGTTGCAGACCATGCGCTTGCATGGCTTGATGATCGAAGAGGTCGACGCCCTGACCGGGCCGCTTGTCGGACGGCCTCGCATGGCGACCTTTCGCCTGGCCGACTTCATCGGAATCGATGTCTGTCTCTTCGTTGCGGAAACTCTGCATCGCCTCGTTCCCGACGATGAAAAACACGAGGTCTACCGGCCGCCCGAATTTCTTCGCAAGATGGTCGAGCGGGGCTTCGTCGGAGACAAGGCCGGGCAAGGATTCTACAAGAAAGTCAAGGGCAAGGGCCGCCCCGAGTTGTTGGTTCTCGATCTCGAAACGTTGGACTATCGGCCGGCGAACAAACCAAGCTGGCCGGAATTGAAGCAAGCCGGGAAGGTCCGCGATCTTCCGGAGAGGATCAAGACGCTCATCGACGCTCCCACGCCGGCCGGCCGCTTCCTATGGGAAACACTGAGTGAACTATTCCTATACACTGCGGCGCGTATTCCCGAGGTGACCGATGACATCCGGTCCATCGACACGACCATGCGGACCGGGTTCAATTGGGAGAAGGGCATCTTCGAGATCTGGAACGGCCTCGGCGTCGAACAGACGGTTCAACGCATGAAGGACGACGGCCGCGGGATTCCAGCGATCGTGGAAGCCGTGCTCGAGACGCCCGAAAAGTCCTTTTACCAGGAGAAGGGTCTTGAGGTCACCTACTTCGACTTCCCGGCAAAGCGCCACCAGCCGCTGGTCGATCCCGAGGGCTTCATCCGCCTTGCTTCTCTGCATAGGCGCAAGCGAATCTTGAAATCCAACGACAGCGCCAGCCTCGTGGACCTCGGTGACGGCATCGTCTGCTTGGAGTTTCATTCCAAAGCGAACTCACTCGATGAAGGCGTGCTCGGCCTGCTGCGGGAAACGATCGACGACTGTGACGACAATCACCGGGCGCTGGTCATCGGAAATGATGGCGCTCATTTTTGCGTCGGAGCCAATCTCGCGATGCTTCTCGGATGGTGTCAATCGAAGAACTGGCAACGGATCGAGCAGGCTGTCGACGAAGTGCAAACGCTGTTCCGCGCGCTTCGCGGGCTACCCAAACCCACCGTCGCCGCCATCTTCGGGCAAACGCTCGCCGGCGGTTGCGAACTCACGCTTCACTGCGACCGTGTGCAGGCCGCGGCCGAGACGTACATCGGACTGGTCGAGGTAGGCGCAGGTTTAATCCCCGCGGCCGGAGGCTGCACGGATTTGCTGCGCCGGCACACCGCCTCTCTTCAAGCGAAACACGATCTCACTCCTGCTACGCAAGCGGTCTTTGAACGGATCGGCATGGCCAAAGTCTCCAACAGTGCCGAGGAAGCCCGCGAATGGAATCTCTTGCGGCCCGCCGACCTCATCACCATGAACCGAGACCACCTGCTATCCGATGCTTGGCAGACAGCTCGGCTTCTGGCCGCCGCTCCGTACCAACCGCCGCGGCGCTCCGAGATACTCGTCGGAGGACAAGGCACCCTGGCTGCCCTCAACCTGGCGATCTATCTGCTGCACGAAGCCGGCTACATCAGTGGCTACGACCGTCACATCGGGTGCAAGTTGGCCACCGTTCTCGCCGGCGGGCCTCTTTCCCAGCCCGCTTGGGTTTCAGAGGACTATTTGCTCGGTCTGGAGAAAGAAGCCTTCCTCAGCCTCTGTGGGGAAGAGAGAACGCAGCAGCGCATAAGCCACATTCTGGAAACCGGCAAACCGCTCCGCAACTAGCCTGCATTTCTCACCACGTGGCGAGGCGAAGTGCGTGAGAGCGGCGTCAGGACGAGGCGCGAGCCGGGCGGAGGAAAAAGGCGCGCGCAGGTGTACTTGAACAGCACGTTGAGCACGGTAAGCAAGCGCAACGAAGTCCTGGCGGTCGTATCGCGTGCTTCGACCGTCGGGTGGTGAGACATGCAGGCTAGTCCCGCCCCCGCCCCGCTACGCGGTGCGGATCATTCGAGCAAGAAACATCCGGATCGGCGCCATGGCTGCTTGATTCGGACGATGTTTCGGGTTCGCTTTTCATCCGCCTGCCTGCGGATCATGCGGAGAGGCGGGCAGGCGCCCAGAGGGCACCCGCGCGCTCCCAGGGGTTTGCTCCGCCCGGGTGTGAATCCTGCAAGAGGAACCCTTCGGGTTGGTGTCAACGCTGCTTGCATAGGGGGATGTTTCAGGTCAGCTTTGCACGGAGACGCTGCTCGCTCACTTCACAAGAGATTCCCCGACATCTCGCGCACGGGAGGGTGGAAACATCCCACGCCGACTCGGAGCAACTGTTGCCGGTCGGCCCGTGGCGGCATGGCCGTCAAGTGGGCGGGACGATTCCGGGTGCTACGCTACGGGGAAAGCGCCGTCGGAGCGACGGTTGCCCTCGTACGAAGACCAAGATGAAGCTAGCGCTCGGCCAGGTCAACCCCACTGTGGGCGACCTTGCGGGCAACGTCGATCGAATGATCGCGATGGCCCGAAAGGCAGCTGCGGGGTCCGCCGATCTGATGGTGTTCCCTGAACTCGCCGTAAGCGGCTATCCGCCCCGCGACCTCGTCGAGATTCCGCACTACCTCGAACGCAACGAGAACGAGTTGCGGCGTTTGGCGCGCGAGACGTCGGCTCTGGGAATCGCCGTCATCGCGGGCTACGCGGGAAGCTCCGAACCTGGTGCATCGCGGTCGGCCTCCAACTGCGCCGCATATTTGCGAAACGGCCAGGTGCTGCACCGGCAAAGCAAAATGCTGTTGCCTACCTATGACGTCTTCGACGAGTGGCGATACTTCGCTCCGGCTGAGAACCAACAAGTCTGGCAACACGACGGATGCCGCATGGCAGTCACGATCTGCGAGGACGTTTGGAACGACAAACAGTTCTGGGATCGCCGGCGCTACGAACGCGACCCGGTCGAAGAACTCGTGCAGCAGGGTACGGATATCGTCATCAACATCGCCTCTTCTCCGTATCACATGGACAAGCGCAAGTTAAGGCTGAACATGATCTCCGCCACAGCGCGCCGTTGGAACGTGCCGATCGCCATGGGCAACCAGGTGGGGGGAAACGATCAACTCGTCTTCGACGGATCGAGCTTCGTCGTCGGGGCGGACGGCGGCATCCGCGCCCGCGCCAACTCCTTCCGCGAGGATCTGCTCTTCTACGACACGGAAACGGGCGTCGGCGACATCCGTGAGCAATCGTCGAACGAGTGCGATGCGCTGTATGACGCCTTGGTTCTCGGCACCCGCGATTACACTGGAAAATGCGGGTTCCGAAGTGCAATCGTAGGTCTGAGCGGTGGCATGGATTCATCGCTCACAGCAGCCATCGCCGTCGATGCCTTGGGTGCCGAAAACGTGATGGGAGTCGGCATGCCTGGTCCGTTTTCGTCCCAGGGAAGTGTCAGCGATGCGAAGCAGTTGGCCCAAGCGCTGGGTATCCGTTTCGAGATCATCAGCATCAACGACGCTTACGCCACCATGACGAAAGCTCTCGAACCCATCTTCAAGCACCGTGAGCCGGACACCGCCGAGGAAAACCTGCAGGCTCGACTACGGGGCGACACCTTGATGGCGCTCTCGAACAAGTTTGACTCGATAGTGCTCACGACCGGCAACAAGAGCGAAATCGCCGTTGGATACTGCACCCTCTACGGCGACATGGCCGGGGGGCTGGCCGTCATCAGCGACGTGCCCAAGACCCTGGTCTACAAGCTGGCTCGGATCGTGAACCAGCGGCGTTCCGGGACAATTCCCGAGTCTGTCTTCACCAAGCCGCCCTCCGCGGAGTTGCGGCCCGATCAGAAAGACACCGACTCTCTCCCCGACTACGAAGTGCTCGACCCGATCCTTCAACTCTACGTCGAGCAGTACGAGGAACCATCCGCCATCGCGAAGAAACTGGGGCTTCCCGAAGACCTCATTCGCGACGTCACACGCAAGGTGGAGCGCAACGAATATAAGCGCCAGCAAGCGGCTCCCGGCCTGCGCGTTACCTCGAAAGCCTTCGGAATGGGCCGCCGCTTCCCCATTGCGCAGCGCTACTCGCCCTGATCGACAGACCAAGCCGGCGAGGGTAAAGCCACGTAGCTTGCCTATAATGAGTCGTCTCCATGCCCCCCCTTCATCTCGGCATCATCGGCCTCGGTAACGTGGGGCGCGGCACTCTCCGCATTCTGCACGACAACGCGTCGCTGATCGAGCGCAAGCTGGGCTTCCCGCTCGTCGTGAAGGCCCTTTGCTCGCGGTCAGTGCTGGCCGAGCCGCCTGAGGAAGTCCTGCACTTCCCCGATGCTTTGCGGACCGCGGACTGGATAGACGTCGTCAACCATCCCGACGTTCACATCGTGGCGGAACTCGTCGGCGGCGCCGACGCGGCAGCCCGGATCGTCGAATCTTCGATTGCCGCCGGCAAATCATTCGTCACCGCCAACAAGGAACTCATGGCGGAGCAAGGTGCCGATATCTGGGAGAAGGCCATCGACGCTAACACCTGCCTGGCAATGGAAGCCAGCGTCGCCGGCGGAATACCGATCCACTCCGTGTTGCGCGAGGGAATCTCCGGAGACCGGGTTGCTTCGTTGGTCGGCATCCTGAACGGCACATCAAACTACATCTTGACGGAGATGGAGAGGCGCGGCGAGTCGTTGGCAACGGTTCTCAAAGAGGCGCAGGATCTGGGCTACGCCGAAGCCGACCCAACGGCCGATGTGGATGGCTACGACGCCCAATCGAAGTTGACTCTGCTGGCCGCGCTCGCTTTCGGCGTCAAGATCACCCCTTCTGACATCCATCGCGAGGGCATCCGGCGCATACGCAACATCGATTTCGCGTACGCTTCGCGGCTCGGTCAGACCGTGCGTTTGATCGCGGCTGCCGAACAGACCGATCGAGGCCTGTTGCTGTCCGTTCGACCCGCTCTGATCCCCCGCGAAACGATCCTGGCGCATGTCCAGGGTTCTTATAACGCCATCTGGATCAGGGGAGTCCACGGAGAGGATACGTTCTATTACGGCCGTGGCGCCGGACCGACACCCACCGGAGTCGCCGTCGTCAGTGACCTGATGCGCGTGGCCCGTGAAATCGTCAACGGCAGTCCCGAAAGGGTCTCGCCATTTGCCCATCCGGCTCTGGAGAAGTACGCGCCGGCTCCCATCGAGCACCAGGTGCGAGCTTACTACCTCAGATTCCGGGTGAGGGATCAACCGGGCATTATCGCGGCCCTCGCCTCGATTCTCGCGGAGGCCGGTATCAGCCTGGAAGCCGTGCTCCAGGAGCCTAGCTTCAATAAAGCCGACTTGCCGTTCGTCATCACGATCGAACCCACGGAAGAAGGCTCTTTGCGCCAAGCCATCAGCCGCATGGAAGGTCTCGGCTTTCTCGTCGACCAACCTCTGACCATGCCCCTTGAACACGGTCTGCAGCAGTAACGTTCAATCGAGTTGCTCTCTCACGACAGCTCCGGATCTCAAATGGGGGTTGTTCGCCACGGGCCATCCGGGTTTTGCGTCCGGTGAACCCTAATAGCCGGTTCGGACTCCAGGATGAGCTGACCCTAACGGATCAGGCACTAGAAGCCTTTGCGGCCAGCTCAGGTTTCGGAGCCTCTTCCGGCTGCACTCTTATCCTGCCGGCGGTTTGGGCGGTTGCTGATTATCATGCCGGCCGCGCCGAAGCCCTTGATTCGCCTCCGGTCGCGTAGCCGCAATAGCAATGCCCCGGGAACCCGGCGAAGCTGCGTCCGTGGTGGTATAGTCGATGGCTGGTTGGGCTGAGAAGCCTTTCCTCTCCCGTCTTTGTTGAGCTATCGAGACTCCCGAATGTCAAAACCAGATCGTCGTCAAGTCCTCACCTCTCTCGCCGCCTTGGGTGTCGGCTCGTCCGTAATGCAGCCGCTTTTTACAGCCGCATCGGCTGCGCCGAAGTCGTCTCTCACATCCCGCATCACGCGATTCGAGATTACGCCGACGAAACTTCCCTACTACGAGCCGGTCCGTGAAGCATTGACGGGTAGTTTCCTGCTGCAGAACCGTGATCAAACCTCTTTCGACCCGACCATGGTCAAGGTTCACACCGACGATGGATTGACCGGAATCTGCAACGCCATGATGCGAAGTCCGGACAGGATCGAAGCCACCCTGAAACGAATGGTCGGCCATTCGCCTTGGGAGTATCTGCACGACGATTCTCTCGCCGGTATCCTGGTGGCAGTCTACGATCTTGTCGGACAGGCAGCGGGTCTGCCAGTCTCGCGCCTCTTCTCGACAAATCCGAAGGAGAAGATCGTTCAGACTTGGTGGAGTCAGTGCTATCCGCCGTCATTGATGGCCGAAGAGGCAAAGCGCGGCGAGGATCTGGGTTACAAGGTGCACAAGGTCAAGGCACGTCCGTGGCAAGATCCCATCGAGCAAGCTGCCGCGATTTGCGACGTCGTCAAGCGTGATTTCCGCATTTGGGCGGACGCCAACTCCTGGTGGGGCTCAGTGGGGCGGACCATTCACTTTTGCAATCGGCTGGCACAGTTCAACAACTATTTTGCGATCGAGTCTCCCATCAGGCGGCCGGGCATCGCCGGTTATAGGGCCCTCAAGGGAAAGGTGCCGCTGCAAATGAGCGAGCACATGACGCCCGATCCGATGCCGTACATCCGCGAAGGCCTCTTGGATACCTTCGTGATCGGCGGGCCACTCGGCAAGACGCTCATCAAACGCGCTCTGATGGCCGAAGTAACCAGGATGCCGCTCTGGGTCGAGCACAGTATCGAAGACGGCATCAACCAGGTCTTTCAGGCTCACCAGGCTGCGGCGTTCCCAGGCATCGAGTACACCATCAGCATTACTCATGTGCTTGTCGACGACCTGATGAAAGAACCGTTCGCGATGAAAGATGGCTTCTACACGGTTCCCACGAAGCCGGGTCTCGGCGTGAGCCTCGACGAGGATGCGATCGACAAGTACCGAACCTCCTGATGCGAAACATCTTCCTGATCAAGCGGCGTTGACAACGATCCGAACGTTTCCCGCTTGAATGATCCGCACACGGGCGGAGGAAGAAGGCGCGCGCAGGCGCACTTGAACCGTACGTCGAGCACGGCATGCAAGCGTTGCGAAGGAAAAGCGAAGTCATGGCGGTCGTATCGCGTGCTTCGGCCGTCGGGTGGTGAGAAATGCAGGATAGGTTCTGATACCATCTCCCGCATGAATAACGCTCTTGTCGCCTCGGCAGGCTTGTCCTTGCTGTTCCTCTTGTCTTGCTCGCCCGCCACGGATAAACGCGCAGAAACAGCCGCGACGCAGCCGACGGGCGACTTCCACACCGACTCCTTCGTGATGGACTCTCATGTCCATGTCATGAGCCGGCAGCTCCTCGAAGGCACCGATTTCGGCGACCGTTATGAAGACGGGCACGTCGACTTGCCGCGGACGATCGAGGGCGGTGTCGACGCGATGTTCTTCTCGATCTATACGCCCGAGCCTTACTACCCGAATCGGCACGACGTGAAAAGCACGCTTCGACTCGTCGAGTTGGCCCGGCAGCAAATCGAGAGGAACAACGACAGGATCGATCTCGCCCTCAATGCGACCGACATAGAGCGAATCACCTCTGACGGCAAGGTGGCGGCCTTCATGGACCTCGAAGGCCCTTTCGATCTCGACGGCGACCTCCTGGTGCTCGCCGGACTCTATCGCCTGGGACTGCGGTCGTTTCAGCTCACGGCTCATAATTTCACCAGCAACATCGTCGACTCATGCTGCGATGTCAGCAAATGGGGCGGCCTGAACGAACGGGGCCGCGCCGTCGTGAAAGAAGCAAATCGCCTCGGCATGATCATCAACGTGGCGCACGCCTCCGAAGAGACCATTCAGCAAACGGTCGAGCTCAGCGAGGATCCCGTGATTTACACCCACGGTGGCTTCCGCCATTTTGTCGATATCCCTCGCTGCATCAGCGACGCGGCCGCCAAAGCGATTGCGGCCAAGGGCGGCGTCATCTCGATCCAATGGGGCAGCACGTTCAACAACCCCAAATACTTCGACTGGAAGCACAAGGGCATCCCGATCGTGTACGACATCTCGAAGAGACTCGGCAAATACGCCGATATGACAATCGGCGAGATCGACGCCGAGGAACGGTCACGCCTGCCCTTCGTCTTCAAGGGGACCATACCTGACGAATATTGGATGGGAGCGGATCAGCTCGCCAAGGTCGTCGACTACGGAGTGCAGCTCGTCGGCGAAGACCACATCGGCCTCGGCTCCGACTTCGATGGCGGACCGCCGCTGCCCCGCGAAATCAAAGACATCAGTGACTACCCCGAAATGACCAAAGCCCTGCAACGTCTCGGATACGGCGAAGAGCGCATCCGCAAAATCCTCGGCCTGAATCTGCTGCGCGTCATTCGTGAAGTGACTGAAAAGTAGCCTGCCGTTGCAAGCAAGCTCCTGACGACTGCTTTGAACCAATTGCTGACCCGGTCCCTGACCTCGTCGAGGTAGTCGCAGCGCTGTGGGGCAGTCTCGCCCCCAAACATCCTTTCCCCGAAGACAACCAGCACGCAACCGCGGACCCACGGGCCTCAGGGGGGCGCCGGTCCTGCTGCTCACCCTTTCGAGGCGCTGAAGGCGGTGAGCGGCGCACAGGTCATGAAGTCGTCCCAGTAGGGATCGTCCCGCTCAGTCGGCTCCAGCATGGCGTCGACCCAGCGGAAGTCGTCGAAGCCGGCTTCGCGCGCCGCCGCCTCGTAGGTGGCCGGTGCGAGGTAGTAGTTCTCGAACTCGAACGCTTGGCCATCATGGTTGGTGATGCGGTACTGGATGACGTCGCCCTCGCTCGGAGGATAGGCGCAAGTCCGCTCAAGACCGTACTGCTCCAGCGGCATGCCCGGCTGAGGCGGGTTGCGGACGTTGTCGTTGAAGCCTACGAGCCGGCCCCCCGGCTTCAGCGCTCGGAAACAGGCGCGGTAAAAGCGGTCCAACTGCTTCCTGGTGCGTGCATAGTTCAGTAGATAGATGGCTGTCACGATATCGACCGGTTCGGGCGGCGTGAATGCCGCCGCGTCCTCCCGGACGTAACGGCAGCCGAGAGGTTCTTCTTGCTCGGCGGCCTCGGCAAGG
Organism: Bryobacterales bacterium; assembly: GCA_965204095.1. Classification (GTDB taxonomy): domain Bacteria; phylum Acidobacteriota; class Terriglobia; order Bryobacterales; family UBA6623; genus JAPPLB01. The sequence goes on from OZ241991.1 coordinate 2,682,889, forward strand.
TCGACCATTGCTTGCGAAATATCGACGCCGGTCACCTCTGCCGCGCCCGTCCGTTTGAACTGGCGAGCGTAGACTCCTTCGCCGCACGCCATATCCAGCACCGACTGGCCCCTCAGATCACCCAGCACCTGGAACAGGGTGTAACGCTCGATGAAATGGCGGAACAGAAGCCACTTGGACTCGCGATAGCGCTCAGCGATGGAGTCATACACATTCTGCTGGCTCATGACAATGCTCCCTGGCGCGGCTTCGGGTCTCCCGGCCAGCCACACGCAAAGAAATTTCTAGCCTGTATTTCTCACCACGTGGCGAGGCGAAGTGCGTGAGAGGGCCGTCAGGACGAGGCGCGCGCCGCTTGGTGCGCGCAGGCGTACTTGAACAGTACGTTGAGCACGGCAAGCAAGCGCAACGAAGTCCTGGCGGTCGTATCGCGTGCTTCGACCGTCAGGTGGTGAGAAATGCAGGCTAGCATAAATGAAGAGATATGAATCAAAGTGAAAAAGAGGGTTCATCATCTGTGTAACACCCTGGCCTGCATGTCTCGCCACCTGGAGAGACATGCAGGTTCACTCGTCCAGAGGGACCCTCCCGTGAGCACCGTTAGCTCAGGCATCGCGTTCGCTCAGCGCTGATGAGCTCATACACGTTGCCGCGCCATTCGATTCTCCTTGTTAGGGCCGAGCGGAGTAATACATAAAGCCAGATCCACGTGGCGAACGGCGTGTACCAGAAGTACGCCCAGCCGAACTGATCGAGCCATTCCTCGCGGCTCGGGAACATCAGGCGCGCCGCCGCGGCGCGGACAGACCCTTTGCCCATGCCGGGAACAATGCTCACCGCCAGTCCGCCCCAGCCGAGCAAGTTTCCTGACGCTGCCGTCAGCAAGCTCACGACGATCGCCCCGCAGTAGACAAGGTGAGCCGCCAAAGCGGCGATCCAAAGGTCCGGTCGGTAGACCCGCGTAATGACCATCTGGCGCACCGCCCAGTCGAGGAACTCCACTCGATCGCACCCTCCGGTGGTCGCTACCGGCGCTCCTGGCACGAACCGAATGCCGAGTTCGGCGGCCTTCATTGCCGCGCTGAGTCGGCAATCGTCGCTTACGGCTCCCTGCCAGAACTTCGCAACGCTGGCTTTCTCGAAAACTTCCTTGCGGATCGCCATCCCACCACCCCAGGCGAAGTTCTTGTCGTCATCTCGCATGCTGGCGGCGATCGTCGAGTCCCAGACGCTCCGCATCAGCGGCCAGAACCGCCCCTCCTCCGGGAAATACCATCGAAACGTCGTCGTGGCCCCCAGCGACTCGTCTTCCAGAGGAGCGATCAAGGTCCGCAGCCAGTCGCGCTCGACTTGGCCGTCGGAATCCGCAAAAACCAGCACTTTGCTCTCGGGACGTGCCACCTCGACGGCCTGCAGCAGGTTGTGGACTTTCTCTCCGGTACAGTCGGGCGGCTCGCCCGCAAACAGGATCCGGGACCGTTCGTCCAGGCACGACCGAGCGATCCCGACCGCCTGATCGTCGACGCTCCGGGTCACCACGACCAGCTCGAAGTCGGGGTAGTCTTGCTCGACCAGCGACCGCAGGTTTCGATGGAGTTCGTGATCGATGCCCTTGACAGGCACGATCACCGTGGCGGGCGGTGCGTACGGGCCGACAGGCTCCCGCAGTTCCGACTCGACATGCTCGAAATAGCGGCGGCCCGCTCGATTGGAAATGACCGCGGCGACCGCGGCGGGTACGACGAGGCACCAGAACAGAACCGTGAGCAAGAACCGAGTGTAACATGGCCTTCTCTCCTCAATAGCGGGCTGCCGGCTGCCGGAATACCCTTGTGATATGCTGACTTCCATCCTCTGATCCCCCCATGATTTCCTTGTCTTCTCTTCCCCGCATTTGCGTGTCGCTGGGGGTCGCCGATGTGTCGCAACTCGAGCGTCTCGCGGTGGCCGCCTGTGACGACGGCGAGGATTTCCTCGAGCTTCGACTCGACCTGCTCGACAACCCGGAATCGGGCGTCAGGGTCTTTCGCCGCATCGCTCGACGCTATCCTGACGTCGTCCTGCTGGCCACCTGCCGCCGCATAAGCAACGGTGGAACGTTTCGAGGATCGGTCGAGAGGGAAATCGAGATTCTGGAAGATGCTGTTCGGGCCGGGGCGGGTATCGTCGACATCGAGATTGAAACCGCGGAACAGGCGCCCTCGATGCTGAAGAGCTTCGACAAGCGCGCCCGTCTTTTGATCTCCTATCACAATTTCGAGCGGACACCCGCGCTCGCTCACGTGATACGCCGCCTGCAAAAGACTCCAGCCGACTTGTACAAGTTCGCCGTCCTCGCCCGCAAACCCACCGACGCCTTGCGAACTCTCAAGCTGCCTGCAGGCCACCTCGATTGTCGGATTGTCGCCTTGGCGATGGGCGAAGTCGGTGTGGCGACGAGGATTCTCGGCCCTTCGCAAGGCGCAGCCTTCGTGTTCGGCTCGTATTCGCCTCGCCCAAGGTCCCGGGGGAAAATGCCTGCTTCCGAACCCACGGCTCCGGGCCAGATTTCAGCCGACAGTCTGCGGAATCTCTACATGGCTCACCGCCGCAATCCCGCGACCCGTATTTTCGGAGTGGTCGCCGACCCGGTGGGCCATTCGATGTCTCCGGTGCTCCACAACCGCGCCTTCAAAGCGCGCCGGATCAACGCTGTCTATCTGCCCTTTCTGGTGAAACCGAACCAATTCTCCGATTTCCGCAAAGTAGTGGAGGAACTCCCCATCGAAGGCCTCAGTGTCACGATTCCCCACAAGCAGCGAGTGATGCGGTATCTCGCCTGGGTCGATCCGCTCGCGAGACGGATCGGCGCGGTCAACACGGTTTTTCGCAAGAAGAAGAAACTCTGCGGAACGAATACCGATGCTCTCGGTGTCGTGACGCCTCTCGAAAAGAAAATACGTCTCACTAAAGCATCCGCCTTGATCGTGGGCAACGGCGGTGCCGCCCGAGGAGCGATCTTCGCGCTCCGCGACAAAGGCGTTCGGGTCACTCTTACGGGCCGAAATCCGTCCCGCGTGCGCCGGCTCGCTCGCGACTGCGGTGTCGAATCGATCGACCGCAAGCGTCTGCAAGACCAGTACTTCGATATCCTCATCCAGTCGACGCCGCTGGGCATGTTTCCCGGCATCAACGGCTGCTTCTTCGAAGACCGCATCCCCGCCGATCTGGTGTTCGACATGGTGTACAACCCCCTCGAAACCAAGCTGCTCAAAATGGCGCGTGGGGCGGGAAAGGGAACGATCTCGGGGCTTGAAATGTTTCTTGAGCAGGCAGCCGCCCAATTCGAATTGTGGACCGGGGAAACCGCGCCTCGCGGCCCCATGCGCAACTCGGTGCTCGAGCGCTTGGCGCAACCCCATGCAGCCTGACTACAAAGCCTTCGCTTCCTATGCGCGCGACGCCAACATCGTGCCGGTGTCCAAGGTGCTTACAGCCGACTTGGAGACACCGGTCTCGGCCTATCTGAAGTTGGCCGCGCGCCGCACCTACTCCTTCCTTCTCGAGAGTGTCGAAGGTGGCGAGAAAGTCGCTCGCTACACGTACCTCGGTGCGGATCCATTCCTGGTCGTTGAAGCAAGCGGAGACAAGGTCGCCCTCCTGCGCAATGGTGACCGCCATGAGCTGAAAGGCAACGTTTTCCGCATCCTCCGCGAAACCGCCGCCGAGTTCCGGCCTGCCCGGGTCGAGGGGATGCCTCCGTTCTCGGCCGGCGCGGTCGGCTTCGTGGGGTACGACGCTGTCCGCCTGATCGAGCCGCGCATACCCGCGTTCGACAAAGACGACTTGGAGACTCCCGATGCTGTCTTCCTGTTCTTTTCAACTCTGCTGGCGTTCGACCATGTCAAGCATCAGATTCACGTGATTGCCAACGTCCGCTGCGACGAATGGAAGGGGAAGCTCAAGAAAGGCTACGAACAGGCCTGTCGGCGCATCACGAAGATCGAAAGGACTCTCTCCTCGCCGTTGCGCCTGCCGCGGTCGCGCCCCCCCAAGAAAAAGGTAACCGTACGATCGAACACCGGAAAGAGGCGGTTCTCTGCGGCCGTCAAGAAAGCCAAGGAGTATATCCTCGCCGGCGACATCTTTCAGGTTGTGCTTTCGCAGCGTTTGAACATGAAGCCCGAGGTTGCCCCTTTCCAAATCTATCGGGCTCTGCGGATGGTCAACCCTTCCCCTTACATGTTCTATCTTCACCTTGACGATACGGTGATTCTCGGCAGTTCCCCCGAGATGCTGGTCAAGGTCGATGGGGACCGCGTCGAATACCGCCCTATTGCCGGTACGCGCCCGCGAGGCAGTACGGAGGCCGAAGATCAGGCGTTGGCGAAAGACCTTCTCTCTGACGAAAAGGAACTCGCCGAGCACGTCATGCTGGTAGACCTCGGTCGCAACGACATCGGCCGTGTGTGCGAGTTCGGCTCGGTGAACGTCCCCGAGTTCGAGATCATCGAAAACTACTCGCACGTGATGCACATCGTGTCGAGCGTCACCGGCAAGCTGCGGCCGGATCGAGACGCCTTTGACACGCTCGAAGCCTGCTTCCCTGCCGGGACCGTTTCGGGTGCCCCGAAGGTGCGGGCGATGGAGATCATCGCGGAGCTCGAGCCGACACGGCGCGGCGTTTATTCCGGAAGCGTGATGTATCTCGATTTCTCGGGCAATCTCAACTCCTGCATCGCCATCCGCACGATGTTGGTGCGCAAGAACAGGGCCTACCTGCAGGTGGGAGCGGGCATTGTCGCCGACTCGGTCCCTTCAAAAGAGTGGCGCGAGACCATGGACAAGGCGGGTGCGTTGCTGAAAGCCGTCGAGACGGCCCGCAACCTGTAGTCTTAGCCTGTATTTCTCACCACGTGGCGAGATGAAGTGCGTGAGAGGGCCGTCAGGACGAGGCGCGCGCCGCTTGGCGCGCGCAGGCGTACTTGACGGTACGTTGAGCACGGCAAGCCAGCGCAACGAAGTCCTGGCGGTCGTATCGCGTGCTTCAGCCGTCGGGTGGTGAGAAATGCAGGTTAGAACTCTCCTACGTACTGGACCTCTTCTTCGACCGCGAATCCGTAGCGATCGGCGATTCGCTGCTTGAGCTCCTCGATCAACGAACGCAGTTCGGCGGCGGTCCCTCCGCCGGCGTTGTAGATGAGATTGGCGTGGTAGTCGGCGACGGCAATCCCTCCGCGCCGCATCCCTTTTGCCCCGACTTGGTCGAGAAAATAGGCCGAAGCCACCTTGCCCTCACGGACGGCTCGCTCGGGAACTTCGGCCGCTGCCGACGGAGGCAAGTCTTTGACGTGGAGATTCTTGAAAATGCTTCCCGCGCAGCGCATCGTGGGCGGAAACTTCTCGTCGCGAATCGCCATGATCTTGTCCGCGCGGCTCCGAAGCTCCGCTCGATCGGCCCGCTCCAGCAGCAGACTGCAACAGAAGATCATCCAGTCCTTGTTTCGCTTGAAGACGCTTCCCCGATATTCGAACGCGCAGCCCGCGTTATCCAGTTTCCGAACCTCCTCGCCGTCATAAAAGCGAACCCACTCGATACTCTCTGAAATGGAGTGTCCATACGCACCGGCATTGCCGTAGATGGCGGCGCCGACCGAACCGGGAATGCGGGCCAGGGTCTCCAGGCCTCGGAGCCCTGCGGTGATCGCCGCATCCACCAGGGATTCGAGCGCTGCGCCCGCGTCCGCTTGAAGCTGCAGGCCTTGCTGTTTGATGGACTTCGCCGTGAACCGCAGCACAAGGCCTCGATAGCCCGCATCCGCGATGATGACGTTCGTGCCGTCGCCGAGAATGCAGTACGGCACCTTGTGGGTTCTGCAAATGTGAACGGTCTCCGCAAAAGCTTCCGGTTCGGCCGTTTCCGCAAAGAGATCAGCGCGGCCGCCGATCCCGAAACGGGTGTACCCTCGCAGTTCCACATCGCTCCGTACATTCAGCTTCTCGACCTGCGCAAGCGACGACGCGACGGAATCCAAAGAGACAGGGTGTGTCATGAGGGCAGTCTTCTCATCCTGTATCCATCGTAGAGCAGATGGACCCGACTGCTATAAGCTGATCCGATAGCCTGCATGTCTCGCCACGTAGTGAGACATGCAGGCTGACCCTTTCGACGAGGAGACGCCATGCCGCCCCGCTTCCCCGGTTTTCCACCCGAAACACTCCCATTCCTTCGCGACCTGAAAGCCAACAATAAGCGCGAGTGGTTCCAGCCTCGAAAGCCCATCTATGAGGAGAAGGTCAAAGCGCCGATGGTCGAGTTGGTGATGGCGCTCGGAGAAGAGCTCCGTGACTTCGGAACCGAACTCGTCACGGCCCCGGACAAAGCCGTCTATCGCATCTACCGCGACGTGCGTTTCAGCAAAGACAAAAGCCCCTACAAGACCCACGTGGCCGCCGTCTTCAGCGCCCGAGGACTCGAAAAGCATGCCGGCGCCGGGCTGTACTTCCACGTTTCGCCCGATGAGTTGCTCGTGGGCGGTGGTATCTACAGGCCCGGAAGCCGGGAACTGCTGGCCATTCGTCAGCGCATCGCCGTCGGCCACGAAGCGCTCCGAGCGATCTGCAAGGAAAGGATGTTCCGGCATTTCTTCGGCCGGATCAGCGGCGAACGTCTCAAGCGCACTCCCAAGGGCTTCGCGCCGGATCACCCGGCTGCCGATCTGCTGGTCTACAAGCAGTTCCTCGCGGTCGGCCATCTCGACCCGGCCATTGCCGAAACCCCGAAGCTTTTCCAGGAACTGGTCGAGCGCTTCCGGACCATCGAGCCGCTCATTGTTTTTCTGAACTCGGCGCTCGCCGGCGAAAAGAACAAAATAAAACTAACTTCACGATAGAAAACGAACGGCTCATCGTGTCCGAGGACTCCCGAGCGACGCTTTGCAAGTAATGGCCGGTGCCATCGGCCTGTTGCATCCCAGGCTTGGGAGTCGTAAACTCGGTTCGCGGGAAGTCCCAAACGGCAAACAGCAGAAACCGGAATCCGCCGCCTTGGAAGGAGAGTCTTCATGACCGCAAAGCAAGTTTTCCTGACCGCCGCATTCTGTGCAACCGCGTGCATGCTGTCGCCGCTGACTGCGAGCGCCCAGAATGGCGACAGCGGCTCCAAGGTCAGGATGTACAACACCGTGAAACAGAAACTGCTCGAGGGCAAGCAGGTCGTCGGCGGAACTGTCTCTACGTCCGACCCCAATATCTATTGCGCCATGGCCGAGTCGGGTTTCGATTTTCTCTGGATCGAGATGCAGCACAGCCCGTTGATGTACGACGACGTCGCCAAGATGATCTGGGCTTGCAAGGACGCCCCGGCGATTCCGTTCATCCGTATCCCGAACGCCACCGAAGGCGACATCCAGAAAGCAACCGACATTGGCGCCTTGGGCATCGTGGTGCCGATGGTGCATACCGTCAAGGAAGCCCAGGATGCCGTCAAGTACGCCAAATTCCCGCCCGTCGGACGCCGCAGCCAGGGTGGCGGCCAGTACGGCCGATTGTGGGGCAGCGACTACCGTAAAACCGCCAACGAGAACATGATGATCGTGGTCATGATCGAGTCGCCGGAAGGTGTCGCCATCGTTGACAAGATCGCCGCGGTGCCGGGCATTGACGTCGTTTTTGCGGCCAGCGGTGACATCGGCAGCTTCACCGGATGGGAGCGAACCGATCCGCGCTACATGAAGCTGATCAACAGAGTCCGTGACGAGACGCTCGAGGCCGGCAAGATCCTGGGGGGGCCATTCGCATGGAGTGACCGCCAAGGGTACATGTTCTTCCAGGGACCCGGTGAGGGCCGTCTCATCAAGTCCGGAGCCCAGATGACGCTGACGGGGGTTTCCGAAGCCGAAAAAGAGGACGTAGCGACCGGCGACGAACCCCTCTGAGACACCGGTCCGGCGGTTTCCCGCTTGTATGATCCGCACGCGGTCACAGGAAAAACTGACCTGCGTCTTCCGACCGGATCGTGAGCTGGTCATCCCTCTCGCACTCCCCGGACGTCCGGTACCCTAACCTGCATTTCTCACCACGCGGCGAGGCGAAGTGGGTGAGAGGGCCGTCAGGACTAGGCGCGAGCCGGGCGGAGATCGGGATAGGGGGGAGCCTCGCGGCTCCACCCCTCCCACACCACCGTGCATACGGGTCCGTACACGGCGGTTCGACGGATTTAAGCGGCTGCACGGGCTTCAACAGAGACGAGGCCGAGGTGCGCGAAGAAGGCATTGGATAGAGCGATCGCGAGCGCGGGACTGTTGCTGATCCGCCACGGGCCGTGGGCACTGCCAGCGGTTTGGGCCGCCAGATCCTTGCCGATGCCATGGCGGCGCAACGCCGCAAAGCGGGTGCGCCCGCGCTTCCACTGCCGCCAGACGAGGGCGCGAAGCCGCCGTCTGATCCACTGGTCGAGTCGATGCAATACCCAGGGGGTCTCGCAGAAGCCGAAGTAGCCCCGCCACCCGACGAGGTAGCGAGACAGTTCCGCAACGAGATGGGCGAGACTGACGCTCTTGGTGCACTGCGTCAGTTCCCGGACCCGCGCCTTGAACCGAGCGAGTGTCTGCGGCGCGATGCGCCGCTTGACCGCTGGTCCGGCTGTAAAGCTGAAGCCCAGCAAGGCCCGCGCCACTGGACGATCCACCGCGCTCTTGTCTGCGTTCACCGTCAGCTTCAGTCGCCGCGCAAGGAAGCGGGTCACGCTCACCATCACCCGCTCGCCCGCCCGCCGGGACCGCACGTAAATGTTGCAGTCGTCGGCATAGCGGACGAAGCGGTGACCGCGCTTCTCCAGTTCCTTGTCCAGCACGTCAAGCATCAGGTTCGACAGCAAGGGCGAGAGCGGTCCGCCTTGCGGCGTCCCCTTGGTAGTCGGGCCGACCAGCCCGCCCTCCAGCACACCCGCGCTCAGGAAGCCGCGGATCAGCTTGAGCAGGCGTTTGTCGGCCACCCGTCTGGCCACCAGTCCCATCAGGATGTCGTGGTTGACCCGGTCGAAGAATTTCTCCAGATCGAGATCGACCACGATGCCGAAGCCCGAGCGGATGTGGTTCTGCGCGGACTGGATTGCCTGGTGGGCCGAGCGTCCGGGCCGAAACCCGTAGCTCGCATCCGAGAAGCTGGGGTCCCACTCCCCCTGCATCACCTGCATCACTGCTTGCTGGATGAAGCGGTCGAGTACCGTCGGCACTCCGAGCGGTCGAACCCCGCCCGACGCCTTCGGTATCTCCACCCGCCGTACCGGCTGCGGGGTGTAGCTGCCGTCGAGAAGTCGGGACCTGATCTCGGTCCAGTGGTCCTTCAGGTGATCGCCCAGCTCATCGACCCTCATGCCGTCGATGCCGGGCGCCCCTTTGTTGCGCCGGACTCGCGCCAGCGCCTTCTTCAAATTGCCGGGCTCGACGACCGTCTCCATCGACGGTCCCTGCCCAGCCGCCGGGCGTTCGGGTCCGGCACGCGCCAGGCGGGCTTCGGTCCCTTGGGCTCCGGCGCTCCGGGCTTCACCCTTCGCCTCCGGCTCCAAGGCCAGTTCCAACTGGATATTCTGCCGCTTGGTCCGCATGAGCGTACCGTCCTACTAACCCTGTCCGTCGTTCGGGCCTTCGCCGGCGTGCCGACTACTATGCCCTCTGCTGACTTCTGCGCCGCGATCACGGGCCTTGCGGACCCGCTCAGTCCGGGACTTCCGGACACGGCGCAGACCTCCCGAGATAAGATCGACCGCCTTCACCGCGCACCCGCCGGATCTACCACCCCGGCCCTTGATGGCTATGGACTTCGCGATCATTCGCTCGCTCGTCCGGCCGGGTAGGCCTCGTATCCGGTTCTTGTCCATCGGGTCGCGGCTTTGCTCCACGCTTCCTTCAGACCCCGCCTCGCGACGACGCCCTTGCGCTTCGCTAATCCTTCGCCGCCATCGGGCTGGATAAAGGACTTGCACCCCCAAGCTGTCGATCATGCTCGGCATACGAAAAAGGCGCGCGCCGCTTGGCGCGCGCAGGCGTACTTGAACAGTACGTTGAGCACGACAAGCAATCACAACGAAGTCCTGGCGGCCATATGGCGTGCTTCAGCCGTCGGGTGGTGAGAAATGCAGGTTAACTACCCGCCGGTGCGGGACTGTAACGGGGGGACAACAGTGAACCGTCGTCGATCGGAAGGCTCAACCGCACGAACCGCGGCGTGTTGGCGAAGGCGACCGTGACGTACTTGTAGAAAGAGCCATCCAAGGCGCGCGGCGCGGTTGGTAGATCCACGACTTTCTTCGTTCCATCCAGAAGAGAACTCAGCTCGTCGGCTCCCGGCAGCCCGGACGGAGCCTCGCCGGCGAGAGGCGGCCGCAGACTGCTGTAAACCGTATCGCCATCGATCGACACGATGTGAATCTCGTCGATGGGACTGGAGTTCACAATGCGCAGTAGCCGGCTGTTGATTTCCTCCGTCGACCACCCGTCCTCCTCGGCGCCCACGACGAAGTACTCCGCGAGCCTGGCCTGCACAACCATCTGCTTGCCGAGGATCTCCTCGAACACGACTCTGATCTCGTCCAGTTGGTCGGTAAAGGCGAAATCCAGCAGATCCGGCTCGCCGAAGGCTGCCATCACCGCGGTCATGACCGGCGAGGTATAGGAGCCGCTCAGGAGATCGTGCTCCTCGAAGGCAAGCGCATTACCCACTTGCACGATCCGCTTGCGGTCGACGCCGTTGACCCCGACATACTTGTAGACTTCCTGATCGATCTCCCGCACCTGCGCCGATTGCGTGATGACGTGGTCGCTCTCGATGGGGGACGCAAGCAGGGCGTAGAACTTCGAGGCCTGCGGCTGCACAGCGGGATTGGGATTGAACCGGAAGGGCATCAGCGCGCCGGTTTCGTCCCGGACGTTGGTGAGATAGGCCACGCCCTGCTCGTCGGTGATCCAGAACTCGTCGAGCACCGTGGTCGAAGCGATGACTTCGAGGGTCTCGATCACTTGTGCGGCGTCATGCCCTCTCGCTTCGGCCACCGCCACAAGATGCGCGGCGATGCGTGCCTGGGCCGTCATCTGGCCGTCCAGCATCGCGTCAAGGGCGCGTGCGACCGTGGCTAGCGAGATTTTGGGCATTTCCACCTCCTCAACACAAGTGCTCCGTGCGTCCGGCTGCTGGTCACATGAAGTCGCATGCCCGTTCCACCGTGTGGAAAACGGCGAGTGCGGACCTCATCCAGCGGAAGCTGTGGCCCAGGATACCGAACGTTCGATTCGGAAGCATGGACGGTACTGCACCATCTCCTGGCCACGTGTACACGTATTTTCGCATACTACCCTCGCAGGTCAGGTATCGGCCGCATGATGGTCGGCGAGGGTTCGGCTAAACTACACTGACGGCCTGTCCGAGTGAGTCGTGACCTGCTCAAGCCCCTCCCTTTCATCACGCTACGGGGCCCGCACGGGCGGACGCCGCCGGATGAGACGGGGTAAGCTGCTTTCGCGAAGCGCCCAAAGCGGGAGCCGGAGCCCTGAGGATCGCCGGCAAGCGGGAGCTGCGGCTGAGCAATGACGAGAAGAGAATGATGCAATCCAATACCGGGAATCTTACCCAGGAAGTCCGTTACGAGCCGGACGAGAAGCCCCCGCCCTTGCTTTCCATGGGGCTCGGTTTGCAGTACGCTACGCTGACGGTCGCCAGCATCGTGCTGACGCCCGCGATCCTGGTTGGGGCTGTCGGAGGAGATGAGGCGTATCTGTCATGGGTCTTGTTTGCCGCGCTTGTGGTCAGCGGGGTGACCACGGTGATCCAGTCCGCTCGCATCGGTCGCATCGGCTCCGGCTACCTCCTGCTCATGGGGAGCAGCAGCGCCTTTCTCGCCATCTGCGTCACGGCCCTCGAACGGGGCGGCGGGGGGCTGATGGCGAACCTGATCATCGTCTCGGGCTTGTGTCAGTTCATTCTCGCGGCGAAGCTCTCGCTGTTCCGGAAAATCTTCACGCCGACCGTGGCGGGAACCGTGCTGATGCTGATTCCGGTCACGCTCGCGCCGATCATCTTTCGCAAGCTGAATGATGTGCCGCCTGACGCCGCCTCCGACGCCGCCCCGGTCACGGCGGGCCTGACCCTGGCGGTGATAGCCGCGATCACACTCCGTGCCGGCGGCGCCTGGAGACTCTGGGCCGCGGCCCTGGGGATCGTTGTGGGCAGTGCGGTCGGCGGCTTCTTCTACGGGATCTACGACACCTCGCGTGTCATCGAGGCTGCCTGGATCGGCTGGCCGCAGCTTGCTTGGCCGGGCCTCGACCTCGGCTTCGGTCCCGACTTCTGGGCCCTCCTGCCCGCCTTCGTGCTGGTGACGCTCGTTGGCGCCTTGGACACGATCGGAGACGGCATCGCCATCCAACGGATTTCGTGGCGCAGGCCGCGCGCCATCGACTTCCAGTCGATCCAGGGTGCTCTCACCGCCGACAGCCTGGGCAACCTGCTCTCCGGCTTGACGGGCACCGTTCCCAACACGACCTACGCGGCCAGCATCGCGGTCGCCGATCTCACCCGCGTGACGGCCCGCGTCGTCGGCATGTGCGTCGGGGTCATTTTCATCGTGTTGGCGTTCCTGCCCAAGCTCGTGGCCGTCATCGTTGCCATTCCCGGTCCTGTGGTCGCCGCCTACTTCATGGTGCTGGTGGCGTCCCTCTTCATCCTCGGCGTCCGGGTGCTCATGCACGACGGCCTCGACCATCGCAAGGGCTTCGCGGTGGGCTTCGCCTTCTGGCTGGGCATCGCCTTCCAGCTCGATTGGATCTTTCCCGAATACTTCCAGGGCCAGTGGAGCGATCTGCTCGGAAACAGCATGACCGTCGGTGGCCTGACCGTGATCGTTCTGACGCAGTTCGTCGAGCTGACGGGACCGCGCCCCCGGCGCCTGAAGACGGAGCTGACTCTGGAAAACTTCCCGAAGATCGACTCGTTTCTGTCCGATTTCGCCGCGCGCGGCAAGCGCACCGAGGAGATGACCGATCGACTCCGCGCCGTCGGCGAGGAGATGCTGCTCACCCTGACGAGGCCGCTGGAAGAAGGCAGAGCGCCTGCGGGGCGGCATCTCCTGCTTGTGGCGCGCAATGACGGCGACGCCGTCGAGCTCGAGTTTGCGGCCACGACCGACGACACCAATCTCGAGGATCAGTTGGCGCTCCTCAGCGAACAGGTCACCGGCCCCCCGGTCGAGCATGAGGTCTCGCTGCGGCTGATACGCCACTACGCGTCGTCCGTGCGCCACCAGCAGTTCCACGACACGGACGTCATCACCGTCCGCGTCGGACCGACCGCCTCCATGTGAGCAACCCGGCCGCAAGCCTGCTTTTCTCGCCACCTGGCCAGGCGAAGTGCGCGAGAGGACCGTCAGGACGGGGCGCGAGCCGCTGGGCGCCGGCAACACGGCCTGTGCGGTTTTTCACAAAACACGAAACACGGCCTTTCATGCCTCGGGGTTTCGCATTTCCGGTTTTTGTCTTTGCATCACGAATCACGAGACACGAGACACGAATCACGGCCTTTGTATCGTGTGCTTCGGCCGCCGGATGGCGGGAAATGCCGGCTACCCCGGAGTGTCGTAGCGCAGGTCCCAGTTGCCGAGTTTGTGCAAGGTGGCCCCCGATTGTTGGATGACGGGCTCACCGGCGCGGACCCAGTCGGCGATCTCTTCGCGATGGCCGAGCCGCCGCAGGGCTGTCCAGGAGCGGCTGTAATCGCAACGCTGGTAGCAGTCCCAGAAAAACAGGTTCTCGACCCCCGCTTGATAGAGCCCGTGGGCGCGACGGCGATAATCCTCGGGAGTCATTTGCCGCGGCAGCAGGCTCGCCGCCACCTTGCATGAAGTGCCCCTGGTGATCCGCAGGAAGTACTCGGCGGCGCCGGGGTCCACGAACGTGTCCTGACTGCTGTTCAAACTGTCGGTCGAGGTGTAGGGGATCAAGGTGTCGACCAGCCCCTCGCGGATCCACTCTTCCAGATCCATCGCGTAGTAGAGGTTGGCCTGCTCGGTGCCCATCACGATGGCCGACACCTCGAAGGGACGCTTCCGGCCTTGCCGTCGGGCCTCGTCGTCGAGCGTTTCCCGAACCTCGCGCATGAACTGCGTGAGGTACGTGGCGCGGTGCTTCAACCAGCGGGGATCGCGTTCGTCGAGCTTGCGCGCATCTTCGCCATACTTCTCCTCGAACCCCTTTACGATGGGCTCTTCGTACTCGACGAGTGGCGGCCTGCGGTTGTAGAGCAGGCAGATGCCATCGATGGGATAGGCCGCGATCTCGCGAAACACCGAGAGCACGTATTGCCGCACGCCCTCATAGGCATAGGAAAGACGAGGCGTGGGCTGCCCTTGCCGATTGCGTCCCCGCCACTCGGGACGCCGGTCGTAGAGTCCCCCGGTGTTCCATTCGTCCTCGGGCACGGGGAAGTGAAAGCCCGCCACCCGATACGAAGCGTGAAACTCGAGACCGGCTTCACGGGTATGATCCGCCGCGACACGTAGTTGGTCGATGCCTTTCTCGCGAAACACCCGGAACGATTCCGCCGCGAGCCGGTCGCGAACCCGGAAAGGGTCCTGGACCCAGTCATTTGTCGCTGGCAGACCGATCTTCGTGGGGTAGAACATCTTGTCTCCCCCGCCGGCCTCCCAATAGATCCGGGAGAAATCGGTGTCGCGGTAGGGCTCGATCTCGCGCCGGATGTCGGCCTCCGTTGACGGCCGCAACCAGCTCACGTATCCCCAGGCATCGTTGTGCGCGTACAGGCGGCGGGTGTCTTTGCGACGGCGCTCCGCCTCGAGCTGTTCGACTTCCTCGTCGGACAAGGGCGTCAATTTGACATAGGCCAGCCACAGCGGAAGGCAGGAGTTCGCCACCGACGCTTCGTTTTCGGGGACAAGCCGGGGGCAGAACTGCCGCAGGACCAGTCCCTCGCCGGTCAGGTCGGCGGTCTTCCAGTACAGGTCGTCGATGCGGGTTCGGGTGTCGAAGGTGGTTGGGCGAATCTCGTAGTCTCTACGGCTCTGTTTCTTGCCGACAACGTCGTTGTGGGTGATGAGACTGAAGGTGGATTCGCTGTCGAGCCGCATCTCGAGCCGCGACTCGCCGTAACGCGAGCGAAGCCCGAAGTGGATCGCGTGCCAGCCCTTGCGGTTGAGGGGCAGCGTGATCTCGGGAGCGGCGGTGTTGTGCCCCGCGACGAGCATGACTCCTTCGGTCTTGTCGCTCGCATAGTCGAGCAGGCGCCAGTGGTGGCGCTTGGGCTTTCGCGAAAGAGCCTCCGACGGCCGGCATTGACTGAAGTCCGAAAGATACACCGCCCGCTCTTGCCCATAGGCTCCAGAACGAAGAGCGCCGAGTAGAGTTCCCGCCGCGAGAACCTCCCGTCTGCTCCACAGGCCGTTTTTAGTGTGTTCGTAGTTCATTGGCATGTCTCACGCGTAACCGATGAGCATATCGCGGTTACTCTTGAAAACAGTTTAGTGGCTGCTTATGTCACCGCAACATTGCTTGGCAGGAAAAGAGGCGCATGCACCTATTTCGGAAGAACGTTCCACGACGTTGCGGAAAGGATCCTTTCCGATATAACTCAGAGAAGGACGTCTTCCGGTAGCGGCCGGATCGGTTCATTGAGCCACAATTGACCGGGCCCGGATCGGCGGCGGTCCGGATCGACTCCGGGCCGGAGCTGCGGCATGCGGACAAGGCCGGACGGGTCAGGCCCGGTTCGATCACAGCTCTGGCGGTGGTTGAGACGATCGTCTCCTACACCCGTAAGGCCGGCCTGGGGAAAATCACCCCGCACGATTTCCGGAGAACATTCGCCAAGCTCGCCCACCAGGGCCGAGCGACTCAGTCTCCGATCAACGGCAAAGGTAGCCGATGTAGACTGCTATGACCGCCGCGGGAATCCACCCAAGAAAGACGGACGCCCCACAGTAAGAACCACATGGCCAGCGAGCCCCAACTGGCGAGGAAGATAATCGCCGCGACCAAACTGCCACGGTCGCTCTCGATCACGTCAACCACCATGTAGCGGAGGTCACCGAGCGATTTCATGAAGGGAGGCGGCGGGATGTGAGGAGTTGTCCGCTGAACAGTGACACCGCCGCCAAGGACCCTGTCAGAAGGCCCCACAACACGGTATCAATTAGCTGGCGGAAAAACCATAAAATTCACTATATACACGCTATTATGATCTGAATAGTCACAAAAAGGTCACGAAAGTGTGGTACTAATACTGTGGTGGTCACCGCCGATATTAACTTTGGAGCTGATAGCGTTTACAGAGGGTCACAGTTCTGCAAGCTCCTCACTCGCCGATCTTCACAGTCATCGATAGACAGATAGCTCAACTGAAGGAATCTCCACGTGGCCTATCAAGCAGCAGTCACGATCGCGCACACTCTCCGTCAAATTGAAAGTCACGAGATCGTGCTTCCCGCAATTCAGCGTGAGTTCGTCTGGCAGCCAGACCAGATCTACAACCTGTTCGACAGTCTTATGCAGGGGTACCCCTTCGGCACGTTCCTGTATTGGAAGGTCAAGCAAGAGCACAACGAGCGCTACCAGTTCTACGACTTCGTCCTCCACTACCATGAGCGTGATCGGCCCCATTGCCCCAAGATTGGCGAAATGCCGAACCGCGACGTCATTGCCGTCCTGGACGGGCAACAGCGTCTCACCGCCCTCAACATCGGGATCCGAGGCTCGCTAGCGCGGAAGCTCCCGTACAAGCGCTGGAACAGTAGCGACGCGTTTCCAACCCGGTACCTCCACCTCGACCTGCTCTGGTCTCCGACCGACGACGACGATGTCGGGATGCGCTATCGGTTCGAGTTCCTCACCCACGAACAAGCCCGTGAGCGCGACGGCTGCTGGTTCCCCGTACCGGACATCATGACCTTGGCGAACGGTGGCCCCGCCATGACCCGCTGGCTGAGCGACCGCGACCTGGGCGATCAGTCCATCGAAGCGTATGAAGTCCTTTATCGCTTTTTCGAGGTGATTCGAAACCTGCCGCTGGTTTCCTTTTACGAAGAACAGAGCCAGGAGCTGGAGAAGGTCCTTCAGATCTTCATCCGCACCAACAGCGGCGGAACGGTCCTGTCGTACTCAGACCTGCTTCTGTCTGTCGCCGTGGCGCAGTGGACCTCCGACGCACGCGAGGAAATCCATCAACTCGTCGACGACATCAACAAGATCGGCGCGGGCTTCGCCTTCTCCAAGGACTGGGTCCTGAAGGCTGGGCTCATGCTCAGCGACATCGGAAGTGTCGGCTTCAAGGTAGACAACTTCAATCGCGAGAACATGGGCATCCTCGAAAATCGTTGGCCCACGATCAAGGAGGCGCTGATCCTCACTGTCGAACTGGCCTCAAGCTTTGGATTCAATGGCGCAACCCTGAGAGCCGACAGCGCCCTGCTGCCGATCGCCTACTACCTGTACTCCAAACAGGTAGATGACCGCTTCCTTACCGACCAGGCCTCCGTAAGCGACCGGGAGTCAATCCGCCAGTGGTTGATCGCGAGCCTTCTCAAGCCGTCAGGTGTTTGGGGAAGTGGCCTCGACACCCTCCTCACGGCGCTACGCGAGGTCATCCGACAAGACCACGAGAGCTTTCCTGCGCTCGGAATCCGCGAAACGATGCGTTCCCGCGGGAAATCCTTGGCTTTCGACGACGATGATATCGACGACTTGACCGAGATGCGATTCGGCGATAAACGTACCTTCTCGCTGCTGTCGCTGGTCTTTCGTCATCTGGACCTACGCCAGCACTTTCACGTCGACCACGTCTTTCCAAGGTCCCGCTTCACCCCGGCCAAGCTACGCAATGCGGGGTTCTCCGACACCGATTCCGACCAACTGAGAGACCTCGCAGACCGCCTACCCAACCTACAACTGCTCGAAGGACACGAGAACCTGCAGAAGAGAGCCACGTTGCCGGCCGACTGGCTTCAGACATTCAGCACGCCCGAAGCACGCCTCAACTACACTGCGACCCATCTCTTGGGTGACGTGCCAGAGGACCTCGATGCCTTCGTACCCTTCTGTGAGGCAAGGAGACAGCGGCTCAAGCTCAGAATATCGAGTTTGCTTCAGGGGGCTGATAGGCCCGCCAGTCCAGAGTAGACCGGACGTGAAGCGACAAGGTTGGACAGTGACGATGGGATGCATGCGGCCACCCAAGACTACCCAACCATGCAGGTTTCGCGATGAGGAGCCCCACGCGGATTAGGGGGGGACGTCAGTTGTAACGCCTCGCCTAGGTCCATAGATTTCTGCATACAATTTCCGGTTGCGGCCGGATCGGTCAACAGCGCCACAATTGACCACTCTGGTCTCGGAGAGGCGGTGGTAGCCGCCAGGTCAGTACGTGACACGTCCCGCCAGGCGCGTCCAGGCCTCGAAGGCATCGAGCGCCCCTTCGCACGGGACATGCTCTATCGGCAGTGCGCGTTCCTCGAACGGCTTCGCCAGCTCCTCGTAGATGAACTCGTCGAGGAACTCGATACTGGCCGCGTCGTGCCGGTTGACCGCAAAATAGACCCTGCCGATGCGCGACCAGTAGATCGCGCCCAGGCACATCGGGCACGGCTCGCAACTGGCGTAGATCTCGCAGCCCGACAGCTCATGTGTCGCCAGCTTGCGGCAGGCGTTCCGGATCGCCACGATCTCGGCATGGGCCGTGGGGTCCTTCGAGCGCAGCACCTCGTTCCAGCCTTCGCCGATGACCGTGTCGTCGCGGACGACCACGGCCCCGAACGGCCCGCCGTGCCCCAACTCCATACCTCTGCGGGAGAGTGCCACCGCCCGCTTCATGTGCGCCTCGTTCATCTTTCTATCGTGCCGGCCCGCCGCTCGAACCGGTCCGGCCTCGCATACGCCGCCTCCACCTTGTTCGGCGCCATTTGTGTCAGCGCCGCCTCGATGACCTCCCGCAGCTGGTCGCTCCGCTCGGCCGCCCAGTCCCGGAACGACGAGCGGAAACCGTGCGCAACGGCGGGGTTCCAGTGGTCCTGGAGCATCTTCGGCAGCTCCGACATGGCGATTGGCCACGCAGCATACACTATTCAGGCGGCGTGAAGCGCATTTCTGCGTAGCCTGCTTTTCTCACCACATGGCGAGGCGAAGTGCGTGAGAGGGCCGTCAGGACGAAGCGCGAGCCGCTTGGCGCGCGCAGGCGTACTTGAACAGTACGTTGAGCACGGCAAGCAAGCGCAACGAAGTCCTGGCGGTCGTATCGTGTGCTTCGACCGTCGAGTGGTGAGAAATGCAGGCTAATCCAAGAAATACGCTTCAAGGTAAATTGGCGAAAGTGCAGCGAACCTTCGACAGTCGATGCATTCTTCAGTTCTCATCCCGCTTGCCCCCTTGGAAGCGCCTTCACTCCGCGATCCATGCCGGATCGATGCGCAGCAAGTCCCTCCGGTTGACGTCGATGCTTCTCTCGATGCGATGGTAGCGCAACAGGATCGAGCCGTCCCCGGTTTCGCAGAGAAACGGGTAGCGCATGTGTGCGTTCCGGAGTTCCTTCGTGGACGGTTTTGCGATCAGCTTCGAAGCGCTCCAGCTTTTGCCGTCGTCGTCCGATATCGCCGCGTGCAGGTATTGGCGTCCCGAGCGGTGAATCTCGTCGCCGGGGTAGTTCGCCCAGTCGTTCCATGACAACACCAACCGCCCGTCCGACAACCGCAGGATGCCGGCCGGAGCGTTGGCCGCCCGGATGTCGGTCGGCGTGGAGGGTTCCCACGAGCTGCCGCCGTCCGGCGAGAACGTCTGATAGAAACGGCCGTACTGCGAGCGGAAGAGCATCCATACGCGGCCGTCGTCGAGCTCCGCCATCACCGGTTCGATGGCGCCGGGGTGCCCGAGGCCGGGACCGAGCGGGACCCGGATGTCATCGTCGCCCAATTCCCAGGTCTCCCCGTGGTCGGAGGAGAACAGGGTCAGAATGCGGTACTCGTATTCCCCGCGTTCGGCGAGATAGTTGTCGGTCGCATAGTTCGATGCGAAGAGGATGCGTCCACTGGACAGCTCGATGATCGACTCGATCACCGGCACATAGTGATGCCCCATGTCGATGCGCTTGGGGTCCGTCCAGGTCTCGCCTCCGTCGCGGGACACGTTGTGATACAGCTCGGTAAGCCCGATCGCCGCCGGATCGCCCTTTCGGGGCAGGCCGTAATAACGCATGGCGAAAAGATGGAGCGTGTTCCGCCGATCGAGCAGCAGGTACGGCCCGACGGACTGCTCGTAACGAAACATCGTGCCGCGGCCCGCGGGGTAGGAGAACGCCGCTCTCTCCCGCGACCAGGTGCGGCCGTGGTCGTCGGAATATCGGATGTAGAGAGGCTGCTCCGGGCCCGGCCGCGGGACCTCTCTGCGATCGCGCCCCAGGGTGTAGACCGTCACCAGCCGGTCGTCCCGCAGTTTCGCGATGTGACCGATGCGACCTTCATAGTCGATCAGGGCGGGGCCGGCGGCGGCCTCGGCGGCAACGAAACTCAGCAGGGCCAGCAGAATGAGGGTGCTTCCCCTTCTCCCCTGCCGGCGCTGCCGTTCCTCCGTCAACGAGGCCCACTCACCGCCGACGCCGCGGTATGCTCCCGCTGCCGGGAGTCTGATCTCGAACTTAGGAATCAGTGCGTCATGTCTCATCTTTTCTTACCTGCATGTCTCACTACGTAGCGAGGTGATTTGCCTGCATGCTGCGGGCAGTCGTGAGAAGACCGCCAGGACGAGACGCGAGCCGCCCGCGCCGGCAACACAGCCCTGAAGGGGTTTTTAGCGAATCACGAGTCACGAATCACGCCCTTTCACGCCTCCGGATTTCGCATTTCTGGTTGTTTTGTTTTTGCATCACGAGTCGAGTCACGAAACACGAATCACGGCCTTTCCGCGTGCTCCAGCCGTCGGGTTGTGAGAAAGGCGGATTAAACCCGGAAATGCTTTCAGTTTCCCCGATTCCAAGGTCCTTGTCACACGAAACACTCCCCCCGTTCAGGATCATCTTGTGTTGGACAACTCTGGGGCAGGTGGAAAGCCCTTCGGTACTATACAATCCCATTGTGACTATTTCGCGGCGTGAGATCCTTGGGTCTGCCGCCGGTGCTTTGGCGGCCGCTGGAGCCTGCGGCACACGTCCGGACGTTGCAGAGAAGTCGTTTCCTCGTCAGCATGACCCGCTTGTCCATGACTTGCTGCAGATGCCCGATGCGCAGCTTGCCAAGCTCGAGCAGGGCCGCCAACACGGTCTGATCGAGTTGGCGCCGGTAAGTCTGCCACCGAATCCCGAGTCGGTTTACAACCACCGAGGTTGGCCTGTCGGGACGATGGTGGACGACACCTTGCTCGTCGTGCACCGGCACATTCCCGCACACCGCTGGCGGGACGGAGCGGAACGCATAGCGGAACTCAGCCAGGAGCACACCTATGCGATGGTGACCCGCTCGACCGACGGCGGCGAAACGTGGTCGGAGCCGTTCGACCTGCGCCAGGTCATGAAGCCCGAGGACCGCGACCGCGGCGGCTTTATCCCGCTTTCTCATCGCCATAAGTTTGCCCCGCACCAAGACCCCACCCTGGGATACAAGATCCACTTGAACGCCATTGGAACGGCATCCGACGGCGGAGTCGTTGTCGTCAGTGATCACGGCGTTTTTCGCAGCGACGATCAGGGTAAGACTTGGGTTCATTTTTCCAAGGCCATGCGGGAAGACACCACCCCCGGGGCAGTGCTCTATATCGGCCCGCGCCTGTTCGAGCATCCCGACTACGGGCTCGTCGTGGTGGGACACTCGAACATCGTGACGAAGGAATCCACGAAAGGGAAGCACCCTCCCGACAGCATCAGAAGACCGGCACGCATCGCCGACAAGGTGCATTTCCGTTACTCGAAGGACGGTGGCGAGAGTTGGCGGGAAGAGGAACAGGATCTGCCTTCGTTCGTGCGTCCTGCTGAACCGGTCGGCTTGCTTCATGACGGCAAGTTACTCATCGTTTCACGCAGCTACGATCCAGCGGCCCATGACCCCGCGACCGACACCTCGGTCTACGCGCAGTTATGGTCGGAAACCGGCTGGCATCCGCTAATGGCCAAGCACACGACGATTCGCGTCGCGGGCAGGCGGGGCCGGCAAGACACGCTCGACATCGACTACAACCCTGCAACGAAGCGGCTGGAGGCGGCCGTGCCGGCGCGCTCCGGTGGCGGCGAAGGACGCTTCCATGCCAAAGAGATGTCCCTCAACCTGTGGAGCATCGATCCGAACGAGCTGTTTGCCGGCAGTGCGAACTGGCGCTTCGAATGCACCTTGTTTGCCCGGCTGCGCAACGGCGATCGGCCTGCCGATGGCCGTTTCGGCCGCGCCGACGGGTTTCACCCTGGCGGCGCCGTGATCGATTCGAAAAGGGGCGTGCAACATATTTTCGTCTACATGGGGTTCAAGGAAGGCCCCGCAGGCGTTTTCCGCTTGACACGATCACTGGACACCCCGAAGCTGAAAGCGTTTTTTGGAGGTTCCGCGAGCTCGAACGCCTGACGGCCGGCTTGGCAGCGCTTAGTAGCGTGTTTCGCAAATACGGTTACGTCCCTGTTTTGCCATGCAGCGGCTGGCCCCGGCGCCCGCCCGCCCAGATACGTGACCGTATTTATGAAATTTATGAAAGGGTGTGCTTTGTAAATCCGTGTCAGGACGGAATTGGTTCCACAGCTAAGAGAGCGCGGATCGGAACGGGTGAGCACACCGCCCTGATCCAAAGGAGGACTGCATGAGTCGCAAGCAAAGAAGTGTAGCTCGTCGAGCGTTCCTGTCCCGTAGCGCCGCTGTCCCGGCCGCCCTGGCTACGCCGTTTTCCGGAGCAACCGCGGCCAAGCTCGACAACCCGCAACTCCTCTCCGTCGAGCGCATCTGGGACCGCGGCGCCTTCCACATGACCACCGACCTGATCCGGTTTCGCGACCGTTGGTACTGCACCTTCCGCGAAGCGACAGCCCACGCTGGGGACAACGGCAGCGTTCGCGTAATCGTCTCGGATGACATCTCCGAAACCGGCAGCCGCTGGGAATCAACCGGCTTCCTCACCGAATCCGGCACCGACCTGCGCGACCCGAAATTGTCGATAATGCCCGACGGCCGGCTCATGTTGATCATGGGCGGCTCCAAGTATGAGTACGGCCAGTATTTGACGCGGTCGCCGCGCGTCTCCTTCTCGACCGACGGCGCCCAGTGGAGCACCCCGCAGCGCCTGCTCGCGGAAGACCACTGGCTGTGGCGCGTGACTTGGCACAAGGGAATCGGATACAGCTTATCGAAGCTCAACCGAGGCAGTCGGACGCGCCGGGGCTTTCTCTACACCACCACCGACGGCCTGCAATGGGACTACGTCACCGAGTTCATGGCCGCCGGAGTCAGCGAGACTACGCTCCGCTTCATGCCTGACGACGAGATGATCGCGCTGGTCCGTCCGGGCTGGATCGGCCGCAGCCACCCTCCCTACAAGTGGTGGCAGTTTCACAAGATGAATTACCGCATCGGCGGACCGAACTTCATCCGCCTGCCCGACGGCGGGCTCTGGGCAAGTGCGCGCCGCTATCACCCAGACGGGTCCAAGACGGTGCTCGCCAGGATGACGCCCGAGAGCTACGAGCCAGTCCTTACCTTGCCGAGCGGAGGCGACAACAGCTACCCCGGCATGGTCTGGCACGACAACCTCCTATGGATGAGCTACTATTCATCCCACGAGGGGAAAACCAGCATCTACCTCGCAAAGATCCGCTTCAGTTAGCGTAGCCTGCATTTCTCACCACCCGACGGCCGAAGCACGCCAAAAAAGGCCGTGATTCGTGTTTCGTGTCTCGTGTTTCGTGACCCCAAAACCTGGGCAGGCGGCACGGCCGTCGCTCAAGGGCGGCTTGCGTTGCGCTTGCTTGCCGTGCTCGACGTACGGTCAAGTACGCCTGCGCGCGCCTTTTTCCTCCGCCCGGCTCGCGCCTCGTCCTGACGGCCCTCTCACGCACTTCGCCTCGCCACGTGGTGAGACATGCAGGCTAACAGCCCATGTCAAAAGTCACGCAGGCGGCGTTACGCGCCCCCGGGCCGATTGAGTAACGAGTGAGCGCCCCTGGAACGCAGCGCCGTTCTCTCAGCACATTTCTTCCTTCGTAGACCGGAAGCGGCGCGTAACCCTTTGGGCGACGGACATTTTTTTCCAACGGCGGTTCCGAGCTTGCTGCCCGGTGCAACCACGGAGGAGACCGCCTAAGCTCGTCGACTTTGTCGTTCGCATTTCCTTCGCGAGGAGGAGATTACCCGGATCGCCATCCTCCTCTCTCCGCGCCGAGCAACCGCAGGAGCCACCACGCTTTTTCCTACGTACCACGGGGCTTTTGACACGGGCTGCCAGGGTAACACCGCTTACCTCACCGTGACCCAGATGGGTGATGACCAAGCCATCTCACCGTCGCTCTGAATCGCGCGAACGTAGTAGTAGTTCTCTCCAGGCTCTACGTCGTTGTCAACGAACGAGAAGCTCACCTCACGCCCCAGGTTTTGACGATTGAGGACGAAGGTTTGGTTCTTGATGATGTCGACCTGACGGATTGCTGCCGTGCCTATCAGATTCACCCAGAGCTGGAATGTTCCATCCACCGACACGATGTCCCCTTGTAGGTACTCTTTGCCATTGGCTCGCAGACGATAGTCCAGGATGATGTTGTCCGTGGCGGCGTAGGAATGCCTTTGACGCATCGCAGACAACAGGCCCTCGCGGGTGAATTCACTGGCGATTGTGGCGGCGTAGGAAATGTGAGTCGAGATGTGGTCGGAACTGGCCTGCACGCCCAGTTTGTAGCCCTTGGCCCATGCGTTCCATACAAAGCCAGCAGGACGGACGCGGGGGCCCATCGTCATCGGCCGCTCGCGGGTGGCGGCGCGGGGAGCCCCCTCATACTCGGACGAGTAACGGTCCCCTTGATATATCTCAACCAGCGGCTCGAGAGCGGGGTCGTTGTCACGCCAGTCGGTACCCATGTCGGTCGCACTGGTATGAGAGATGGCGATCGCGTTGTAACGCCGCAAATACGCATAAAGCTTCGCCGCTCCTTCTTCCCCGCGAATCTCAGCCTCAGACCGAACCAGGGTAGGCATGCCGCGCTTTGCTACGAGGATGTTCCGATGACCGTTTGGGTAGTCAAGGCTGCGCTCGTAGGTGTAGATCGGGACAAAGCTACCGCGTAGATGGAAGACGTCTGCGTACTGAGGCAAAAGCCAATTGATGTACTCGATGTCCTGAGCAAAAACGTTGTGTTCGCTGACGCCAAGGAAGTCCAGATCGGCGGCATCGAGAGCGTAACGGTAGGCCTGCATCAGAGAGCCATCGGCTCGGCCGTCGATTGAGAACTCGGTGTGACGGTGCGTATCGCCGCGATAAATGCGATAGGTCTTGCCTTCGGACTCGATCTTGTAATCACGAATACGAGCTATATCCTCGGCCTCGTCAGGGTGGACCGGGTGGGTGGAATAGGTCTTCTCGACAGCAACGCGGAACTGCGGTTTCTTGGGATTGCCGTTCAAAGGCGGCAACCTTGCCGCGTAGATCTCGGCATTACGGAATGCGAAGTCGGCTGCGTCGCGGTTGTCGGTGGGCCAGGCGGCGAGAAGGTTACCCGCGCCGTCAGAAGCCAGGTCCCAGCGGACATCCTGACGATTCCGGCTAAAGGGCAAGTGCAGCGGTTCTGTCCAGTGATCACCGTCGTAGGCGGTCCCGTGGATCTGCCAGGCGGCCGCTCTTAACGGTGAGGGTTCCATGATGTCGGGGTTGGAGACGTGACGATGGCGGAAGAAGACCCACATGCGCCCGGCAGCGTCCTTTTGTAGGACCGGGAAGTCGTTGTACTCTCGCAGTTGGCTTGGTAGTGATGCGTTGATGTCCGCCACAGGAACCTGCCAACGGCCACCGTGAAGCACGGCCACACCGATCGAGCGTGAGTCATAGAGCCTTGTTGCCTCTTTGGCGATGCCGAAACCGGTGTCCTTGCCCCACTGGAAGCCGGTCTCGTTCCAAACCGCCCACAAACGATCTTCACCGTCGGTCATCACGCTGACGTGTGCCTCAAAAAGAGGTGTGTCGGCAATCGGAGTCACGTCGCTCCACTTGCCCTCGCTGAAGCGCCGCATTGCAACGTCATAGTTGCCTTTGTCGTAGGTATCCCAGGCAATGTAGACGGCGCCTCGGCTGTCCGCCGCCACGGCAGGTTGCCAGTCGTTGGCGCCCGAAGCGGAGATCCTTTCCTCGGCTGACCACTCCTCGCCGTCAAATCGCCGGGCAAAGATGTCGGCCTTGCCGTCGCGGAATCCCTGCCAAACGAGCCAGAGGTTCCCTCGAGCATCCGTCGCCAAAGCTTGTTCGATGTCGGGTTGCGGATGTGTAGTAAGCCGCTCGGAGCCAGACCATTGCTCGCCGTCCCAGTAGCTTCCGTGAAGATCAAAGTTGCCGTCGTTTTGCTCTGACCAAACGACCCATGGCCGACCCAGGCGATCACGGCCCAACTTTGGGAGGTAGATGTCCGCCGGCTTATCGGAGACCGGAACGGCCGGCTCCCACCGATCGCCTCCCCATCGTCGGGTGAGGACGTAGTTTCCGTTGTCGCGGTATGCGACCCATGCGACCCAGGGCTGCCCTTCGTTGCCACTGAGCATCGTGGTGAAGTCGTTCGCGTAAGCCGCGGTCGAAATGACATCGGCGGTCGGAACTCGATCGACGATGACAGCGCCATCCAAGTACGTGAGAACCCAGCTAGTCTGTAACTGGCGTAGGTTGATCTCGAAGTCTCCACGCTCGGTCTCAACCGTGACGCCCGTGTTCGAGGACGCTTTGACGTCCACCACAATCCCGGGATAGTCCATGTAGGGAAGCGTGCCCCGGTGGTACTCCTTCTGGAAGGCGCTCCGCGTGCGAGCCTTGTTCCACCGCGTGGCCAGAATCCATCCGTGGTTGCCAACGATCCTTTCGGAGGGATGCGGGGCCCAGTTGCGGAGGCGAATGATCTCGCCCTTTACGGCGCTGACGGTCCCGTTCCAGGGTTGGGGCTGCCTGTCCGTCATCCCGAATCGAATTCGAAACGAAATGACCTCTTCTTCAGCTGTCAGGGACTGGGGCGCCGCAACGGTCGCAACGAGGATCCAGGTGGAGACAAGAAGCACCGTCAGCGGGATGGGCGTCCCAGCAAGTGTATGTCCGTTCATGTCTTATTGCGCAGCAAGAGGTGTCAACCTGCGAGTGGTTGTACCACGATTTGATTGGCCCTGAAGCTTTTTGCGACGCCCCTGGGCTGGGATTTCCGTTTTGGCCATCCCGCCGCAAGTTGCCCAGGTTGTAAGCCAGCACGCTCGGTTGTAGCCGCACTTCGTTGGCCCGGAACCGATGGCGCGACAGCCTTGTCCAATGCGTGGCCTGTTTGCCTTCCTTGATCCACTGCTCCGCCGTGCCGCGCTTGTTATAGAAGCGCACCACCGAGTGGCTTGGCAAGCTCATGCTCGTCACGATGAATCCGGACCGCGGGAACAGCTCGCCCTGGTGATGCTCGCCCTTGACGCACATGGTATCGTTAGCTTCGTGGCCAGTGTATCGACACGGGTTCACGCGCTGGTGATTCTTATCGTTTGGGGGGTGTTGCCTCTCGCCGGGCAGCAGGGGCCGGGGAACCGATCCTCAGGCGATGCCATCCGCTTTTTCGAGAATGAAGTCCGGCCGGTCCTTCTCGGCAAGTGCGCCGTCTGCCACAACGACAAACTTCGCACCAGTGGGCTGTCGACCGAGAATCTCGAGGCGATTCTCCAGGGAGGCAGCCGCGGACAAGCGGCCCTGCCGGGGCTGCCCGACGACAGTCTGCTGATCCATGCGATTCGCCGAAAAGGCGAGTTGAAAATGCCACCCGGCGGCCCGCTGACGCCGCAGGAAGTCTTCGCGCTTGTTCGCTGGGTTGAGATAGGTCTGCCGTGGCCCGCTGGGCCGCCGGTTGGCGCAAACGCGGACGGGGGCGCGACGCACTGGTCGTTTCAGCCGATACGCCGGCCTCGCGAGCCCGCGGTTTTTGACGCGTTCTGGGCTCGCAATTCCATAGACCGTTTCATCCTGGCCCGCCTCGATCGAGAAGGTCTGCATCCCGCGCCCGAAGCCGACAAGACGACACTGATGCGGCGACTGCACGTCGATTTGATCGGGCTCCTGCCCACACCCGAAGAGGTCGATGCTTTTGTGGCCGACGCTCGTCCGGACGCCTATGAGCGCTTGGTCGACCGGCTGCTGGAGTCTCCGCACTACGGCGAGCGCTGGGGCCGCCACTGGCTCGACTTGGCTCGCTACGCCGACTCCAACGGATACAAGGACCACGAGCGCCAGATCTGGATGTACCGCGACTGGGTGATTCGTGCCCTGAATCGTGATCTTCCTTTCGATCAATTCGTGATCGAACAGATCGCCGGGGACCTCTTACCCAACGCCACCAAACAACAAATCGTGGCGACCGGTTTTCACCGCAACACGTTATTGAATCTGGAGGGGGGCGTCGACTTCGAGCAGTACCGAGTCGAAGCCGTCGTCGATCGCGTCGATACCACAGGGATGGCTTTCTTGGGGCTGACCCTGGGCTGCGCCCGCTGCCACGACCATAAGTACGACCCGATCTCGCAAAAGGAGTTCTATCGCTTCTTCGCCTTCTTCAATAGCATCGAAGAGCTGAGCGGCGAGTTCAACAACGACGAGGGACGCGCCCGCCCATACGAGCCGGTGCTGGAGTTTGGAACGCCCGAACAGTACATGCGGCGAGAGGCCCTCCGGGCGCAACTCGAGGTTATGGAAGGGGAGTTGAAGGACTACGAGGAACGGTTGGTGGCGAAGCAAGCTCAGTGGGAAGCGTCCCTGACCGAAGAACAGCTTGCCGAACTCACTCCCAACCAGCGCGTCGTCCTCAGGGTTCCGATCGGCAAAAGGTACAAGCTTCAGCGTGATGCTATTCGGAAAGCGTATTTTGGTCAGGACTTGGGGCACCAGGAGCGCACGAAGGCCATCTCTGCTGTTCGAGAGCTTGAGCCCAAAGTTCCCAGCACGCTGGTCATGAAGGAGTTGCCCGAGCCACGGCCGACCAACGTGCTTTTAGGTGGGGACTTTCTGCGTAAGGGGGCCCGTGTCGGGCCTGGTACTCCCGCCGTCTTGCCCGCGCTTTCGAGGCGGGAGAGTTATACGCGGCTCGACTTGGCCCGTTGGCTGGTGGATGAGAAGAACCCTCTGACGCCGCGCGTGACCGTTAACCGCATTTGGCAACGTTACTTTGGGCGGGGTATTGTCGAGACCGAGAATGATTTCGGTACGCAGGGGTCACCCCCTACGCATCCCTGGTTGCTGGACTGGCTGGCGTCGGAATTTGTCGCTCAAGACTGGAGTCTCAAGGCGATGCATCGCCTGATCGTGACCTCGGCGACCTACCGGCAGTCGTCGGAGCATCGGCCGGATGCGGCACGGAAAGATCCGCGCAACCTCCTGCTGGCGCGTCAGAATCGGCTGCGGGTCGAGGCCGAGATTGTGCGGGACCTGGCGTTGTCGGCGAGCGGCATGTTGGTTGGTGAGATCGGAGGGCCGAGCGTCTTCCCGGCGCAGCCGCCGGGGGCAGTCATTCGACGGCCCTGGAAGGAGAGTGAAGGCTCGGGTCGCTACCGGCGGGGTATGTATACGCACTTCTGGCGCACGAATCCTCACCCGGGCCTGATGGTCTTCGACAGTCCGGACGCTTTGACGATGACAACGAGGCGCAACCGGTCGAACACCCCGTTGCAGGCGCTCACACTGCTGAACGACGCCGGCTTCTATGAGTTCGCCCAGGGGCTGGCGCAGCGAGTTTTCCGTGAGCGGCCGGCCGCTTCAGACTCCGACCGGGTCGAGCATGCCTTTCGGCTCTGTCTTGCCCGACCGCCCCGGCAACCCGAGAAAGAGAGCCTCGAAGGTCTGCTGGCGATGCAACTCGACGAGTTCCGGACCACCCCCGATAGGGCGCCGGAGATCTTGACCCTCGCTACCCCCGAAGGCGCTGACCTCCCCGAGACGGCGGCCTGGACCATGGTCGCACGCGTGCTGCTGAATCTCGATGAATTTATTACGAGAGACTGACGATAGAGGCCTGTTGAAACTTGCCGCGTTGATATCATGCTGAAAAACAGCTTGGCCGCCGGAGAGAATCAGTGCGACGGGATCAACTCGGAAACCGGCGGCAGTCTCAGGGCTATCCCGTGACCCCATACGACTCACTGCTGTTAGGCAACACGCGCCGCCACTTCTTTCAGAAGTGTTTCGTCGGGCTGGGGCAAGTCGCGCTTGCCTCTCTACTCCGCCACGAACGTCTCGCGGCGGCCACCCTCCCAAAGGTACGCAGCCCTCTGGCGCCAAAAGAGCCGCACTTCGCTCCGAAGATCAAGAGCGTGATCTACCTCTTCATGGCCGGCGGGCCGAGCCAGTTCGAGCTGTTCGAGCATAAGCCCCAGTTGCAACGTTACAGCGGCAAGCCGATCCCGCGGTCGTTTCTCGAGGGCAAGCGTTTCGCCTTCATGGAAAGCTTCCAGAAAGAGCCGCCGAAGCTGCTCGGCACGAGGCGTGAGTTCAAGCGATACGGGCAGTCGGGGCGGTACGTCTCCGAATGCCTGCCCCACACAGCGCAGATGGTCGACGATCTGGCCTTCGTCTCGACCGTCCACGCGGAGAACCCCAACCACGCCCCAGCGAAGATTTTCGTGAATACGGGTTCAACGCGCTTTGGGCGTCCGAGCATGGGCGCATGGGTCACCTACGGGTTGGGCAGCGAGTCCGAAGAGCTGCCGGGCTTCGTCGTCTTGCAGTCGGGGCCGCGGGGGCCGCGGGGTGGTGCGCTGAACTGGGGGAGTGGTTTCCTGCCGACCACGCACCAGGGCGTGCCCTTTCAAGGGGGAGGCGATCCGATTCTCAATCTTTCGAATCCTGGCGGCATCGGCGCGCACCGGCAGAAGCAAGTCCTCGACACGATCCGCGACCTCAACCTGCAGCACCTCGAGAAGACGGGTGACCACGAGATCGCCACCCGAATCGCTTCGTATGAAATGGCGTACCGCATGCAAACCAGCGGGCCTGAGTTGATCGACTTTTCAACCGAAAGCAGAAAGACGCTCGAAAGGTACGGCGCCGAACCCGGCGCCAAGTCGTTCGCGAACAACTGCCTGCTGGCGCGCAGGCTCGTCGAGCGGGGCGTGCGGTTCGTGCAACTCTACCACACCAACTGGGACCATCACGGTTCTCCCAACCAGAACCTCAACGAAAACCTGGACGAGGTTTGCAAAGACATCGACCAGGCTTGTGCCGCCCTGATCAACGATCTCAAGCAGTGCGGTCTGCTCGATCAGACACTCGTCGTGTGGGGAGGCGAGTTCGGCCGTACGCCCATGGGCGAGCTACGAGAGACGGTAGGCCGCAACCATCACATCGAAGCCTTCACCATGTGGTTTGCCGGCGGCGGCATCAAACCCGGCCAAACGATCGGTGAGACCGACGAATTCGGCTTCGGCGCCGTTGACGACGTGGTGCCGGTTCATGACGTCCACGCCACTATTCTGCACCTGCTTGGTCTCGATCATGAAAAGCTCACCTTCAAATTCCAGGGCCGCGACTTCCGTCTGACGGATGTGGGCGGCAATGTGATTCACAAATTGTTGGCTTAGCCTGCATTTCTCACCAAGTGGCGAGGCGAAGTGCGTGCGAGGGCCGTCAGGACGAGGCGCGCGCCGCTTGGCGCGCGCAGGCGTACTTGACTGTACGTTGAGCACGGCAGGCAAGCGCAACGCAAGCCGCCCTTGAGCGACGGCCGTGCCGCCTGCCCAGGTTTTGGGGTCACGAAACACGAGACACGAAACACGAATCACGGCCTTTTTTCGTGTGCTTCGACTCGTCGGGTGGTGAGAAATGCAGGTTAGCCTGTACTTCCTGACCTTACGGTGTGCAGGAGTGGTTTTGAGCCTCGTGCCTTACCTATCCCCGAGTCATGCTTGAAGATAGAACTGCTGCGTCGGATAGATCTTCAAGTGCAAGTTTCGAACGTGCGCGCTCGACTCGGACTTCCAATAGTAGGTCACGAGCGCCTCGTCACCCAAAAAGAAGACGTTCGGGTAGGCATTGTCATAGCCTTCGCGGTTTTCGATGTGCTGGATGTGCTCCCAGGTCTTACCCTCGTCCCGCGAGACGGCGCAACTGAGGGGATTGCGGGGCCCGCCGAAGTTGTCCGAAGGCTTGGGGTTCCGCAACGCATACGGAACGGTGTGGTTCCAGATGGCCAGCAAGTCACCCGTCCCGGGAATACGCTTCAGCGCGGGCTCCGACTGCGGTGAAGCGAGCACGGTGGCGCCTACGTTCCCCCAGGTTTCACCCCGGTCCGGCGATTCCGCTTGCCAGAGCTTGCCGAGCTGCGTTCGCAAAAGGGCGAAAAGCGAACCGTCTTTGCGCTCGACGACGGCCGGCTCCATCGCGCCCCGCTTGGGGATATCGATCCGATTCCGGCTTTGATGCCAACTACTCCCAAGGTCGTCGGAATAGAAGCAGAAGGCCGTCAAGTGTTCTCGCTCGCTCCAGATCTCCGGGGTCCAATAGGCCGGCAAGATGACTCGCCCCGAGCTGTGCAGGAACACACGGCCCGCATCCAGAATATAAGCCCCGCCCTCGGGCGAGATTTGCCGCGGCGGAGTCCACGTTTCGCAGTCGTCCTCCGACCGCCGCATATGGATACGGCGTTGTTGGGCGGCAAAATCCCACGACGTGAAGAAAAACAATACCTCCCCGTTGGGCAGACGAACCAGGTTCGGCTGCTTGACGTTATCCGAGCCGATGTTCTCCTG
This sequence comes from Bryobacterales bacterium, assembly GCA_965204095.1. Lineage (GTDB taxonomy): Bacteria > Acidobacteriota > Terriglobia > Bryobacterales > UBA6623 > JAPPLB01. The sequence goes on from OZ241991.1 coordinate 2,715,818, forward strand.
CAACGTGATGCGGCCACTCCAACTGCGTCCGCGGTCTCGTGAAACGCGCGCGGAGATGCGGCACGGAGCCTGGTCTCCCGTGCCGGTCTTCGAGTACGGCGTACGGAAGATGTTCGACGGCCGCCTCACGTAGTACTCCGACCAGACAAGCATCAGGTTTCCGCTCTTGAGAGGAAAAATCTGGGCATGATCGTGCCGCGGGTTTTCGGCCGACCACGGGCAGACGGTCAGACTGAACGACTCTCGCAATCCTCCCTGGGCGGCACGGGCATTTCGGTTCGCCGCGATCGGCAGTACGGACGACGACAATGCGAAGAACTTTCGCCGGTCGATGCTTTGATGGCTCTTCATGGAACTTTCCTCCGTGGAGGGGCTGTGATTACGGATTCCCGGCAAGGTCAGCTCAGGAAAGCTTTCAACCGATGTGTGTCCAGGGTCCGCGTCACGCGAAACACCCCCACCGGCCCCGCCGGATAGCCCATATAGACAAAGATGTGCTGCACGCCGCGCCGGGCGTCGATCACCGCTCCGCCGGGATGCAGGCCGTCGATCTTGCCCATGGGCTCCTTCCTTGCGAAAAGAGCGCACTCGAAGCGCCAGTCCGCACTGCCCGCGAAGAGCTCATCCGGGTCGATGCTCCACAGGTTCAGCGACATCTGCCCCGGATACGGACGTCCTTCCCCACCGCCCGCACGCGCCGGAACCGCCGCCTCGATTCTCTTCGTCACCGGATTGTAGTCGATGTCCAGCGTATCTTGCCGGCCCCGCTTGCCCTCGACGCGGATCGTTGTGTGCTTCGCTGCAAGGGGGTGCCAGCCGCGGTCCGACCAGAGCTGCGCGTAGACCGAGGTGTCCGTCGTCTCGTCATGGGCCGCTGGGTCGTAGCTTCGCGGTACGACCACGAGCTTGCCGTCGTGATACAGGGCCACGGGTTCCCCGGGACGCACGAAGCTCGGCAGCGATTGCTCTTCTTCCCGCCAACTGGCGCCGCCGTCCTGCGAATATCGGAAGTGCAGTTTGTCGGCGATGCGCACGGTCCCCCCCGTGGTGTCGGGAGGATGGGGACCTTTTTTGTAATCCTCGGTCACGACGTTCGAGTGCCCGACGAGCACCAGTCCGTATTCAGGATGCTCGAACAGCCGCGGGCCGATGTAGAGCACCGCCCCGGGCGTCGTGTCCTCGCGCATGGCCGTCGAGAAATGCTTCCAGGTCTGGCCCTGATCGTCGCTGCGGAAGACGCCGTGATCGCTCACGACCACGACTCCACCGTCGGATGTGCTCCCGATGGCGTTCAGGTGGATCTTGTAGCCGAGTGTCGGGTCCTGATCGGGGGCGAACTTGTAGCGGTGGGCGAGCGGGATGTGGCCGCCGCGGTAGCGGTCTTCGCGCGTCATCACCTGCCGCAGGTCGAAGGGCCTGGTCCACGTTTTGCCGCCATCGGTTGAACGCACCACCATCGTGTAGCTGTGGTTGTCGTCGGTCCGTTCGAGGCCTGTCCAATGCCCCGGGATATGGCGGTGCACGACGATCAACGTGTCATCGACCTGCGTGCCCACTGGCCAGCCGTAGTGGTTGTTGAGAGCTTCGGGGTCGGGCGGCAGACTCACCGGCGCGAGTTCGAGCAGACCTTCCCGGCGGCCTTCCTCGAGTCGCGCCAACTGCTCGTCGGACATGTAGAGCAGCCGAGCCGTCAGGGGATCGTCAGCGAGGGTCGGTTTGACGGAGGGCCGCTCGGAACAGGCGGCAACGCCCCCAGCGGCGAGGACGAAGGAACGGCGGGTGATGCGCGATGGGTTACTTGTTGTTGGCATGGTGTCTCGTGTGCAGTGGCGAGTGCGGGCGAAACGTTCCGGCGTTGCCAGACCTCGTCATGGTCGTCAGGACAGAAATGTCTTCAGCTTCTCCGTGTCCAAGGTGCGGGTCAGACGGAACACCCCCGCGGGCCCGGCGGGGAAGCCTATGTACATGAAGATGTGCTGGACGCCCGCCTTCTCGTCGATCACGTTGCCTGCCGGATGCAATCCGTCGATGGCTGTTGTGGAGGGCCCATACAGGCCTCCCTCCCTGGAGAAGAAAACGCCCTCAAAGCGCCAATCCGAGCTTCCCGCGAGCAATGCCTCCGGATCGATGCTCCAAAGCAGCAGCGACATCTTGCCATTGTTGAGTTGCCCCAGTCCCGCGCCCCTGCGATTCGGATGAATCACCTCGAAGCGCTTCGTCACGGGGTTGTAGTCGATGTCGCAGGTATCCTGGCTGGCGCTGCGAATGTTGGTGAACTTGGCCTTGAGCGGCGGCCAACCGGCTTCAGACCACAATTGCACGTACCGCATGTTGCCGGCGGCATCTTTCGGAGGTTGGCCCCAGCTCCGCGCGATCACGATGAGCTTGCCCTGCCAGTAGAGCGGACAGGGCTCGTTGGGCTTGGCCCACTCCGGCATGGCGATGTCCAGGCTCTTCCACGTCTCGCCGCCGTCTTGCGAGTAGCGGATGTGCAGCTTGTCGGCGATGGTCAGCGCTCCCGCATGCTTGACGTGGTGCGGATAGCGGTTTGGCATCGAGTGCGCTACCAGCACCAATCCGTATTCCGGGTGCTCGAAAAGCCGCGGCGCGGTGTAGAGGATCGGGCCGGCCATCGTGTCGTCGCGGAAGGCTTTCGAAAAATGCCGCCACGTCTTCCCCTTGTCGTCCGAACGAAAAGCCCCGTGGTCACTGATGACGACGACTCCCCCATCCTTTGTCGTCCCGATGGCGATGAGGTGGAGCTTGTAGCCCAGAAACGGGTCTTGCCCGGGATTGAACTTATAGCGATGCGACAGCGGAGTGAAGCCGCCGCGGGTTCGGTCCTCGGGCCTCACGCAGTCGCGCAGGTCATAGGGCTCGGACCATGTCTTGCCGCCGTCTTGCGAACGAACGACGACCGAATAGCTCGAAGTTTCGTCCTGCTCTTGATCTGCTGCCTTCCTGTGTCCGGGAATGCGGCGGTGGCTGACGATCAGAGTGTCGTCGATCATCGTGGCCACCGGCCAGCCGAAGTGATCGTTGTCGCCGGAGTAACGCTCCGGTGTCGGCAGGTTTACCGGCGCCAACTCCAGCAAGCCTTTCTGCCGCGCCTCCTCGAGCCGGGCCAGTTGGGCATCGGACATCTGAAGCAGCTTGTGCGCCAGTTCGTTGCCGGCCAGCGGCGACTCGAGCGCGGCTGCGGCGAGAGCCCAGGCTTCCTGCCGGGAGCCCGCCGCCCACGCCGCCGTAACGGCCTTCAAAAGGGACCTTCGAGATGTTCGTGTCATGACGGCTTCCTCACGAGTAGAACCAGTCCACGTCAAAAATCTTCAGCCTCAGATCGGTGTCGCGTGACATCGATCGAGAAGAATGGTAATAGGCTACGAGCGCTTCGCCGCCGGCGAACGAGATGGACGGGTACCCGCTGATGTAACTCTCGCGCCGCTCGACATCCTTGAGATTCGTCCAGGTCTGGCCCTCGTCCTTCGAGATGGCCGCCGTGAGCGGATTGCGCGGGTAGTGGTAGCTCGTGCCGCCGGGAACGGCGAGAGCTTCCGGCGTCGCGTTGTTCCAGAGGAAAACGAGATCGCCCGTCTCGGGAATACGCTTGATGCAATTGGCTGCCGATGGTGAGGGCAGCTCGGTCGCTTCAGCGTCCGACCACGTCTCGCCGCGGTCCTTGGAGGTCGAGCGGTAGATCTTCCCGAGAGTGGTCCGCATCATCGCCAACAGCGAGCCGTCCTTGAGCTCGACCATACCCGGCTCTTCGGCGCCGCGCTTGGGAAGATCGACTCTCTTGCGGCTCGTTTGCCATGTCTCTCCCTCGTTATCGGAGTAGAGGCAAAACGCGTTGTAATGATCCCCCCGGCCGTAGAACTCGCCCCAGTGGCACGGCAGGATGATCCTTCCCGAGCTGTGCAGCAGATTGTGGTCGGCGTTGGTGAAGTACACCCCTCCGGTCGGTGAGATCTGCACCGGCTCGGTCCACGTTTCGCATTCGTCCCGAGACCGCTTGAGGTAGATCTTCAGGTCGCGTTTGGCGATATCCCGCACCGTGAAGGAGAAGAGAATCTCTCCCGAGGGCAGGCGCAGCAGGTTCGGGTGCTTCACGTTGTCTACGCCGAAGTTTTCCTGCAACGTGACCTTCCCGCTCCAGGTTCGTCCCCGGTCCTTGGAGACGCGCGCCGAGATCCGGCAGGGCGCGGCGTCGCCGCTGCCGGCGGCAGAGTAAGGCGATCGGAAGATCCGCGACGGTTGCTTCACGTAGTATTCGCACCAGACGAGCAGCAAACGATCGCCGCTCAGCGGAAAGATCAGTTGATGGTCGTGCCGCGGGTTCTCCGGGGTCCATGGGCACGGGATGAGCGAGTGCTTCTCGCCGATGCCTCTCTGTGCGGCTGTCGCGGACAGGACACTTGAAACCGCGGCCGCGGCCCCCGGCACGGCCAGGAACCTTCGCCGATCAATACCTGCCTGCCTGTGATTCATGCCGTCCTCCTTGGAAGCACGCCGTCTGCCCATGCGTTCCAACCTGCTCGCCTTAACTGTAGAACCAGTCCGTGCTGAAGATCTTCAACGCCACATCGGTGTCCCGCGCCATCCTTTCCGAGCGCCGGTAAAAGGCGATCAGCGTCTCGTCACCGACAAATGTTACCGACGGGTAGGCGTTGTCATAGCCCCTGCGGTCCTCGATTTTTTTAACGTTTTCCCAACTGTCGCCTTCATCACGCGAGATCGCGCTGCACAAGGGGTTGCGCGGACGGCTTCGTTCCGTCGACCCCGGCCGCGTTTCGGAGTAGGGTCTGGCATTGTTCCAGAGGAACAGCAAATCGCCGGTCTGCGGTATGCGCTTGATGCAGTTCGCGACGTTGGGTGACGGCAGATCGGTTGGCTCGGCGTCGGACCACGTCTCCCCGCGGTCGGTTGAAACGGAACGGTAGATTTTTCCGAGCGACGTGCGCAGCATCGCGAGTAACGAACCGTCTTTGCGTTCGACGACGCCGGGCTCTTCGGCGCCGGCCAGGGGCAGGTCCGCTCCCTTGCGGCTGGCCTGCCAGTTCTTTCCCTCGTCGTCGGAGTAGAGGCAAAACGCCTGATAGTGCGGCTTCTCTTCGCGGACGGAATCCCAGTAATGCAACGGCAGAATGACGCGGCCTGAACTGTGCAGCAGGTTGTGATCGGCGTTCGTGTAATATACACCGCCTGGAGGCGAGATCTGCACGGGCGTTGTCCACGTCTCGCACTCGTCGGTTGACCGTTTCAAGTAGATCCGCAGATCACGCTTCGCCATATCACGGACCGTGAACGAGAACAGAATTTCCCCGGTAGGCAACCGCAGCAGGTTGGGATGCTTCACGTTGTCGGTCCCGAAGTTTTCCTGCAGCGTGATCTTGCCGCTCCAGCTTCTGCCGCCGTCCTTGGAAATCTTCGCTGTAATCCGGCAGGGCGCGTCATCACGGAAGCCGGCCGCCGAATAAGGCGTGCGGAAAATGCGGGAAGGCTTGCGAACGTAGTACTCGCACCACACCAGCATCAGACTCCCATTGCGCATCGGGAAGATCAGTTGATGGTCATGGCGCGGGTTTTCCGGCGTCCACGGGCAGACGCTGAGCGAGTACTTCTCGCCGATGCCCGTTTTGGCAGCGGCGGCGGCCCGTCGTGCGGGCGGAGCCGTTGCAGCCAGACCGGCGAACGAAAGAAAATTTCTGCGATGTACTTCAGTCATGCGGTCCGTCTCCCTTCGTGAACAGCCCGTGGTGGAAGTCCCGTGGAAGGCGCGGCGGGCTCCTGCGGTCGTTCGGCGCGGAGTGAGGAGGATGGCGATCCGGGTGATCTCCTCCGACGAACGACAAAGCCAACGACTGCAAATGTCCGTCGCCCAAAGGGTGCGAAGAAAAAAAACGCGCCACTCCCGCTCGGCTTCGCGGAGAGCGCGGCGCCACGTTCCTGGAACGGCCAGGCGTTACGCCATCAGCCCCGGGGCGCGTAACGCCGCCCGCGTGACTTTTACCACGGGCTGTTAAGCCTGCAGCTGAAATGTTGAAGGAGCGCATCTTGAGTGAAATGCGGCGGTCCGTTGGATCGACCGGCCTTTCGTAGTAGGTCACGAAAACCTTGCCGTCGATGAACCGCAAACTCGGATAGGAAAACTCCTTGGTTCGATCGGTTTCCAGGTTGAGATAACCGAACCAGCTTTCTCCCTCATCGTCGGAAAACGCAATCGTCAGCGGTGTTCGATCGGCGCCGTGTTTGTCCCGGCTGTTGTAGTTCCACACCACGGTCAGCCAGCCGGTGCCGGGATCCCGACGGACAGCCGCCGGGGATTCCGGAGAAACGAGGGCGGTGACTTCCGTTGCCGGCGACCAGCTATCGCCGCCGTCAGGCGAAATCGAGCGATACTGGCGGTGGGTCTGTGTGCGCATCAGCATGAGCAGCCGGCCGTCCTTGAGCTCGACGGCATACGGCTCCATGAGCCCGCGCCCCGGCCCCGCCAGCATCGACCGGCTCTGTTGCCAGGTCTCTCCGTCATCGTCGGAATAAAGGCACCATGATCGGATGTCTTTCCCTCTCCCGCTCACGTCTGGCCGGTCCCACGGCCACGGCGTCGAGAGAGGCAGGAGCAACCTGCCCGTGCTTAGACGGATCGCTCGATTGTTCAGCGCGATATGCCTTCCAGGAGCCGCAGGCGTAATCCGGCACCGGCGCGTCCAGGCCGCCAGTCCCTTGTCGATTCTCTCTTCGTCGCGGCATCGGAACAGAGCTACCCAGGCCTCCGTGAGCTCCTTGCGGCAACGAACGAAGAGAAGCAGCTCACCGTCGCCCCGCCGCAATAGGCTCGGCTGACGAACACTCCTGCACTCGCCGTCCGGGGTGGCCACGGGAAACGGCTTGCCCCATGTCACTCCCTGGTCGCTCGAAACCATTCCCATGACGCGCGAGTCGTCTTGGTCGGTCATGCCGGTCAACCACTGCGAGAACGCGAGGAAGTAACGCCCGTCCCGCAACTTGACCATGTCGGCGCCCATATTTCTCGGGTAGCGTTCGGAGGCGGCAACCAGGGTTTGGACGTGCATGTCCTTGAGATGCGCGCGCGGCCGAAAACCACTCTCGGGGGGCGCAGAGGAAAGCTCGACGACCGCTTTCGGAAGACTCGTCCCCATCGGCTTGAGGCACCAAAGGGCTCCCGCCGATTCGATCGCGGCCGCACTCTGAGCGCCCCAGCCCTCGAACCCGACCGCCGAAAGCACTTGCCTGCATTTCTCACTACGCGGCGAGGCGAAGTGGGTGAGAGGGCCGCCAGGACGAGGCGCGCGCCGCTTGGCGCGCGCAGGCGTACTTGACGGTACGTCGAGCACGGCAAGCCTGCGCAACGAAGTCCTGGCGGTCGTATCGCGTGCTGCGGCCGTCGGGTGGTGAGAAATGCAGGCTGGCTCCTTGCCGGGGTCCGTCGATCGCCGGGGGTCTTCGGAGAAGCACAGCGCGTCTCCCGGCTCGAAGCCGCGAATCACGACGGGATCGCCGTCATGCTCCTTGAACTTTTTGAAGGTGATGATTTGGTGCACGTCCGCGGACAAGGCGAAGTCGATGACCTTGGCTCCGCGGCCCAGCGTTGACGCCGTCGAAAGGTCGAGGTCCATTCGGGGGTCCCAGCGCCGCATCCCCAAGCGCAGTGTTCCCGACTGAGATACGGCGGCCTTCAGATAGGGCTCTTTGGCGACGATCTTTTCGCTTCGCAGAACAAGCGTTCCACCGGCCTGGGCGCTGAAGCGGGTTCCCTCCAGATCGATCGCGAGTTTCTGGCCGATCTCGAGCGTTCCGCTCTTGACGGCTAGCGATAGCGGCTTGCCGATCACGGTATCGACTCCCGTGAGCACCAGCTTGCCTGCCCCATCGATGTAGACCACGGCATCCTTGTCGGCGAGTTCCACCTCCAGCCGTCCGACGGAAGAAGCGCCCTCCAGCACGACATCCGCTTGTGACTCGAATCGTGCGATGTCCTTGCTTCCAGGCACGACATCGCCGGTCCAGTTACCCGCATCCGTCCAGCGGTCCGTGCTCGCGGCGCCTGTCCAGATCATCGTTCTCACGCCTGCCGGAAAGGCTGAGAGCCCCAGGGTAAGGTAGAGTCCGAGAACGGAAGTGAGTCCGCCTCGTCCGAGTAGCTTCATGCCGTGCCCTTCCCGGCAATGTTGATGGGCGGTTGACCCTCCGCCAGTCGTCGAACATTCTCGGCGGCATCCCCCACCCTCGCTACGAGCATGTGGCGGGTCCAGCTAGAACAATGGGACGACAGCAGAACATGGGGTAGTTCATGAAACGGAAAGTGCGAGGGAAAGCACGTCTCGCCGAGACTCGATGGATACCTCCGCCGCACGACAACCGCCGTCACCCCTCTCACCAGGACGATCTCACAAGTTTCGTTTCCCGGTCTTTGCACCTGCCGGCGCTGCCTGCGCAAAGGACCCTCCCCACAAAGTGATGTGACCACAGGGCTCCTTCCTCTCCGAGTGATGCTCGCACTGGTCATGCGGCCAGAAATGCCTTCAGCTTCTCCGTGTCCAACGTGCGGGTCAGACGGAACACGCCGGCCGGCCCGATGGGAAAGCCCATGTACATGAAGATGTGCTGGACCCCTGCCTTTTCATCGATGACGTTGCCGGCAGGGTGCAGACCGTCAACGGGGTTCGGTTCGCGCCAGAGGAGGCCGCCCTGCCGCGAGAAGAAAGTGCAGTCATAACGCCAATCGGAACTGCCTGCGAACAGCGCCTCCGGATCGATGCTCCAAAGCAGTAGCGACATCTTGCCGTTGTTGAGTTGACCCGGCCCGGCGCCCCTGCGGTTGGGGTGGATCACCTCGAGCCGTTTCGTCACCGGGTTGTAGTCGATGTCGCAGGTATCCTGGCTTTCGCTGCGAATGTTGCTGAACTTGGCCTTCAGCGGCGGCCAGCCTGTCTCGGACCACAACTGAACATAGCGCGCATTCCCGTCGGCATCCCTCGACGGTTCGCCCCAGCTTCGTGTGATGAGGACGAGCTTGCCATCCCGGTAGAGCGGACAGGGCTCGTTGGGCTTGGCCCACTCCGGCATGGGGACATCCAGGCTGTTCCACGTCTCGCCGCCGTCTTGCGAATAGCGGATGTGAACGGCATCGGCGATGGTGACCGGGCCGGGATGCTTCACGTGATGCGGGTAACGGTTCGGCATCGAGTGCGCTACCAGCACAAGGCCGTACTCGGGGTGCTCGAACAGCCGCGGCGCGGTGTACAGGATCGGGCCGGCCATCGTGTCGTCACGGAAGGCGGTCGAAAAATGTCTCCATGTCTTTCCCTTGTCGTCTGAGCGAAAAGCTCCGTGATCGCTGATGATGACCACCCCGCCATCTTTCGTCGCGCCGATCGCAATGAGGTGGAGCTTGTAGCCGAGATAGGGGTCTTGCAACTGGGCATCGAAGCGATAGCGGTGTGACAGGGGTATGAAGCCGCCGCGAGTGCGGTCCCTGGGTTTCATGCAGTCGCGCAGATCGTACGGCTCTGACCAGGTCTTGCCCCCATCCTGCGAACGGACGACGACCGAGTAGGTCGAAGTTTCGTCCATCCTTTGACCCTCGCCATGGGCGTGACCGATAATCCGGCGGTGGCTGACGATCAATGTGTCGTCGATCATCGTAGCCACGGGCCAACCGAAATGGTCGTTGTCGCCGGAGTAACGGTCCGGTGTCGGCAGGTTCACCGGCGCCAGTTCCAGCAAGCCTTGCTGGCGTGCCTCTTCGAGCCGGGCCAGTTGGGCGTCGGACATCTGAAGAAGCTTGTGCGCCAGCTCATTGCCGGCCAGCGGCGAAGCAAGCCCTGCCGCTGCCAGGCCCCAGGCCTCTTGCCGGGATCCTCCCGCCCAGGCCGCGGCAACGGCTTTCAGAAGGGAACGTCGAGATGCTCGCTTCACTCTGAACTCCTTTCAGGTGCGTCGCGGCGAACTCAACCGCCGCGTTCTCGTGGCGCTCTCATGGCGATGCTTGCTCGACACTGGCTGTCCCGCCTTGACCCGCTCCGGCGTCAGCCGGCTCGCGGAAACGGGCGGCCGGCGGCGCCGCCAAAACACCACCGGCCGCAACGGTCAAGGGACGCCTACCACAGGTAGCGCATCCCGATCTCGAGTTGCCGCGCTTCATTGATCTGGCGGCTGATCGTTCCAAACCGGGCCGAACTCACGTTGGTGGTGGGGCTGCCGAAACGCACCCGGTTGAACGCGTTGAGCATGGTCACGTACACTTCGGCCGTGTGGTTCTCCTTCGGCTTGAACAACTTCGTCAAAATGAAGTTCTCATTCAGGAAGAAAGGCTCTCGCAAGTTCGACAGCGTCCGGCCCATGGTCCCGAAAGTGGGCACGCCTAATGCGTTCAGTCCCGGGTCTTCGAAGGCGTCGGGGTTGATATAGCGATGCACGGACGGATCGAAGTCACCTGAGAACGCCTGTAGTGGTACGCCCTCCACGCGGTTGGGTCGGTTCGTGCCGCCGAAAATGGGAAGCGATTGGCCGGAAGTGAGGCCGATCGGTCTTCCCGAGAAATAGCGCATGGACCACGAGAGTCTCCAGTTGCCGAAGATATTGCCGGCAGTGGTGTTCAGCCATTTCTTTCCCGGTCCGAAGGGTAGCTCGTAAACGGCGCTCGTCACGAACGTGTGTGTTTGGTCGTTTAATGACAATGCCTTCTCGAGGAACCGGCGGTTGGTGTCGAGCGCGAGTCCATTCCCTCTTCCTCGATTGTCTCCGCCCGTGTCGATAAGCTTCGACAAGGTATAGGCGTTCAGGAAAAAGAAATCGCCGGCGCGCTTGTCGAACTTGACCTGCAGGGAATGATACTGCGAAAAACCATTCCCCTGATGTCGGTTGCGCAGGTTCTGATACTGCGGGAAAGGACGAATCGCCCGGCCCACGGTTCCTCTGAAGCTGGAAAACGGCTTCTCGACACCGGCGGCCACGGCCAGGGGGTCATTGATGTTTCTGTTGAGAATCGGCGCGAGAACGGGGTCGTCGAGGATGCTTGGGTCCAATTGCTGAATGTTCTCCAACTGCGACGGCAAACGGCTGGATTTGTTGGCGACGTACGATACATCGAGGAACAGGCCATTGGGCAGTTCCCTCTGTATTCCGAATGACCAGTTCGTGCTGAAGGGAGGCACGCCGCTGCGGGGATGCACGTAGTCGGCGGTGCCCCCGTTTTTCAACGTGGGGTCCACACTGGGGAGCGTAATGTTTGCCGCCGGCACCCCGTCGTTGATGTTGAACGGGTGGGTGACCCCTTGATCCTCGCTCACGCGCACGTCGGTGAAGATCATCCCCTCCCTGGGAGTTCCGTTCAGTACCGTATGCGAAGGCGCAAAGCCGTAGTACACCCCGATGCCGCCTCGGAATACCGTCTTCTCGTTCCAGCGATAGGCGAACCCGAACCTGGGCGCCCAAGACTTGTAGTAGGTGTCGACCAACTGTTTGCGTCCAATGCGTCCGGGGCCCTCCCCTGCAAACACCAGGGCCCCCGGCAGCCCGTCCGCGCCCGGGTTGGGTACGTCGAGATAGACAGCGGAAACGTTATCCTCCGCGTCGATGTAGGGATACGGGATGTGGTAGCTGATCCCAAGGTTCAGCGTCAGTTTGTTGGTCACCTTGAGGTCGTCCTGGAAAAAGACCTCCACTCGCCGCATCCGCTGCCTCTCCTGTACATCCGGCCGCCAGATCAATCGCGACGACTGGTAGACGTCTCCCAGCATGAAACTGGCCAGCCCATGGCCTAGTTGTCCGACGTTGGGTGCATCCGGATCGGAAGTGCTGCGGTTGTTGAAAGCGAAAGTTCCGACCACGTTCAAACCCCGGCTCGTATTGTCGTGACTCAAGACCCCGGTGAAACCGAACTTGAACTGGTTGCGCCCCTTGGTCCAGTTCGTGGTATTGCCGAACGTGTGGTGCTTCCTGGTGCTCCGGAAGATCTGGCGGTTCGCATTGCCCAGCGGGCCAAAGATGCTGCTGATATTGAGACGGGGCGTGATGCCGGGTACGGACGGAATCCCGCTGATGCCCAATGCATCGGTTCCCGCAACGTCAGTGATGCCCACGTTGATCTGCGGCCCGATCCAGGGCGCGATGGCAAAGCGAAACTCCGTGACCAGCGAGGACGACCACACACTGCTGTGGGAAACCATGTAGTTGTTGTTGTTGAAATCGGACGCGTCACCGGGTCCGAGAGGACCTTCGTATCCGCTGGGTCGGACGCGGTCGCGGCGCGTCCCGAAATAGGAGCCTCGCGTGATTTGGTTGGGCGTCCAGGAGTGGTCGATCTTTATGTTCGGCAGCCACACGTTTTCCCCGGCACCGCCAACGATGACATGGTTGTTGATAATGCCCGGCAGGGTCGGGTCGACCATCAAGCCTACTCCGTTTCGCCCCACCGCGCCGATTCGATCCTGGGGAATCACGTTGTCGCGGAATGGCTCCCGGGTGAATCCCCCTCTGCCGTTGTCCATGGTGGTCGCCGGATCGAAGATCTGGCGCAAGCGGCCGTCGGGAAACACATATTCTGAAAAGTCCCCCTGTTTCATGAGCGGGGTCGGCACGGTAATCCGCCGAGCCGCGTTCGCTTTGCCCCGTCGGCTGTAGCGTGTAACGAGACCAAAGAAGTGGGTCTTTCCCTTGACGATCGGCCCGCCCGCGGTGATGGTGCTCTCGTTGATCTTGGTCGGAGACGGCTCCCTGCCGAAAAACCCTCGTGCATTGAAAGCGTCATTCCGCGAGAGGTGCGTGAAGCTTCCATGGAAATCATCGGTCCCGGACTTGAACGTGAACTGCGTGACCGCGGTCCCGATCGGGTTCTCGGCCCCGTACTGCGCGGTGTTGAGCTTGAACTCCTCGATGGCTTCGAACGGTGGAGGCCAGGAGTTCATGATGCCCGGACGGTTGATGAGCTGCCAGTTGTGACCATCCACCTGCAGCGTCGAGCTGTTGAGCTGACCCCCGTTGATGGTGTGGTTCGAGGAGTCGCCCGTGACCCCCGGCACCAGGACGATGAACTGCTGCGGTTGGCGGATGCCGGATTGCACGTTCATGCCGTGCAGGTCATACGGGACCTTCCGAAACACGTCCTCGTTCATCACGGATCCAACCCCGGAAGTGGTTGTCTCCAACTGCACGCTGGCCGCCTCCACCGTGACGGTTTCGGTCACGTCGCCGATCTCGAGGGTCGCGTCCACGGTGGTGACGGTCCCCGTCGAGACGATGACCGGCTGCCGAGTGAATGTCTTGAACCCGGTGGCGCTTACCGTCACACGGTATTCGCCGTTGGGCAGGTTCGGAATGAGATAACTACCCACGGTAGTCGTCTCCGTGGAAAGCTGTAAGCCGGTTTCCAGCCCGATGGCTGTGATCCGGACTCCGGGAATCACGGCGCCGGTTGCGTCATACACGCCTCCGGTGATCGATCCGAAATTCCCTTGACCCAGAACGTTGGTTGAACTTGCCAGGATGCATAGCAGCAAGCTCACCAGAAGCTTCGACGTAGAAAGCAGATGCGTGTTCATGTTTCTCCTTCAGTTCCCAACTTGGTGTTCATTGCTGTACCGCGAAAACCCCAAGAAAGCTCTTGGTCCGAGGTAAAAGCCGGAGCAGGCGAAGTAAAGAGATGGCTCAAGAAAAACGCAGAGAGTAAAGCGTTGTGTACGAAGAGGACAACGCCAGTGATACGTAGGGAAATCGATAGGCCGGTAAGGCCGGTGCTGCGGAGGGAGACGGTCCGGCGGAAGTCCCGGGTCGGGACTACAGCGTCCTGTAGCGTCGCACCAGGACGTAGTGCACGTGCTGGTTGACCGCGCGCCAAATTACCCCCCACGATCGCCGCCCGGCACTTGAGTTGCGCTGTGCGAGCGGGGAGAGATTGACCGCCTAGACGCTACCATATCCTTCTACCGCATGCAACGATAAAAGCTCGCGATTCAGGGCATTTCCACAGATTCTGCATGGCGCATTGGGAACGCCAGCCTGCATTTCTCACCACGCAGCGAGACGAAGTGCGTGAGAGGGCCGTCAGGACGAGGCGCGAGCCGGGCGGAGGAAAAAGGCGCGCTCAGGGGTAGCGGCCTTATCGCCTCCTGCGGTCCTCGGGTCACGAAACACGAATCACGGCCTTTACGGTTCACCGGCCGTCAGACATTTCTACTGGAGTGAACCAGGCCCCACCAATGGTTTTCACGAATCACGAGACACGAGTCACGAAACACGGCCTTTACACGTCGAGCACGGCAAGCAAGCGCAACGCAAGCCGCCCTTGAGCGACGGCCGTGCCGCCTGCCCAGGTTTTGGGGTCACGAAACACGAGACACGAAACACGAATCACGGCCTTTTTTCGCGTGCTTCGACCGTCGGGTGGTGAGACATGCAGGCTGGATTCTCCGTGTCAAAGGTGTCAATGGCAACCGAAACGCGCCAATCCCGACTGTCTCGTCAGGCATCCTCCTGTGCACGCCCGATCGTAGCAGTCTTGCGGCAGGTGGCCCCGCTGCATTCGACCGGCTGTCTCCGTACGACGCGGATTCCGCCAAGGACGGCCTGCGAAGATGGAGCGTGTTGACATACATAGCATTGCTATGTATACTTGTTCTATATATTGTCCGCAGGTCGGAACCGCCCGCGCCGGCGCGGTTGCCTCGCGGGAGAAGCGAAACCGATGAACATCGGCAAGGACCTCGTCGCCGCCTCCGCCACCCCGCTCGTCCTCGCCATCCTGACCGAGGGCGACAGCTACGGCTACGCGATCCTCAAGCGGGTGAGCGAGCTGTCCGGCGGCCGCCTGAAGTGGACCGACGGCATGCTCTACCCGGTGCTGCATCGCCTTGAGCGGCTCGGCTGTATCGAGGCGCATTGGGAAACCTCGCCCCGGGGTCGGCGGCGCCGGTACTACCGCATCACCGAGGCGGGCCGCTCTCACCTCGCCGTGCAGCGGCGCCAGTGGCAGGTGGTGGACGCCGCGTTGCGGGGCGTGTGGCTGAAGCTGGCCCCCGTGGCCATCGGATAGGAATCTGCATCATGGCGAACGAAGACGCGATCGAAGGGCAGATCTCCCAGTGGCGGGCGTACCTGCGCCGGCGGCAGGCGATCCGGGGGTCCGACGTGGAGGAGCTGGAAGGGCACCTGCGCGACCAGATGGCGGCGCTCGTCGACACCGGCCTGGCCGCCGACGAGGCGTTCCTGGTCGCCGTCAAGCGGATGGGCAACCTCGATGCGGTCTCGCGCGAGTTCGCGCGCGAGCACTCCGAGCGGCTGTGGAAGCAGCTCGTGGCGACGCCCGAGGGCGAGGGCGGGACGCGGTCGAACGCCTCTCGCGAGATCCTCGTGGTCGCAGCCCTCGCGGCCGCCGCGGCGCTCGCCGTAAAGCTGCCCGAGCTGTTCGGCTACCCGCCCATCGGATCGGGGGAGGGCCTGGCCGACTCCGATTCGTTCCACTTCCCCAATCTCAGCTTCTTCGTGCTCCCGTTCCTCGCCGGCTATTTCGCCTGGAAACGCCGGCTGGAGCGGGCGGGATGCCTGCGGCTGGCGCTGGCGTTCGCCGCGGCCGCGCTCGTCGTCAACGCCTTTCCGTTCTCGCCCGGCGGCCACACCTGGACGCTCGCGGCGCTGCACCTGCCGATCGCCCTGTGGCTCGCGGTCGGGATGGCGTTCGCCGCCGGCCGGTGGAACACCAGCGGCGGACGAATGGACTTCGTGCGCTTCTCTGGCGAGCTGTTCATCTACTACGTGCTCATGGCCCTCGGGGGCGGCGTGCTCACAGGGTTCACAGGCGGCATCTTCTCGGCCATCGATGTGGACGTCGAGCCGCTCATCCTCGCGTGGGTGCTGCCGTGCGGCGCGATGGGAGCGGTTATCGTCGGTGCGTGGCTGGTCGAGGCGAAGCAGAGCGTCATCGAGAACATGGCGCCGGTGCTGACCCGCTTGTTCACTCCGCTGTTCGCGATGCTGCTGCTGGCGTTTCTCGCCACCATGCTGTTCACGGGCCGCGGCATCGCTCTGGACCGCGAGGTGCTGATCGGCTTCGACCTGCTGCTGGTGGTGGTCCTCGGCCTGCTGCTCTATGCGGTGTCGGCCCGCGATCCCCAGGCCCCGCCCGGGATCTTCGATGTCCTGCAGGTGGTGCTGGTTGCCAGCGCCCTCCTCGCCGACGCGGTGGCGCTGGCCGCCATCGCCTCCCGCATCTCGGAGTTCGGCTTCAGCCCGAATCGGGTGGCGGCGCTCGGCGAGAACCTCGTCCTCCTCGTCAACTTGGCGTGGTCGCTCTGGCTGTATGCGCGGTTCCTCGCCGGGCGCGGCCCGTTCGCGGCCGTCGAGCGCTGGCAGACCGCGTACCTGCCGGTTTACGCGGTCTGGGCCGCCGCCGTGGTCGTCGTCTTCCCGCCGCTCTTCGGCTACCAGTGAGGTAGAGTCCACCCGGGCGGGCGAGCCGCCCGCCAGCAGGTGATGGAGGAAGGGTGGCTCAAGCTGGATGAGCCGCCCGGCGGCGAGCCGGAGCTGGTGTTGCGCCGCCTGCCGCATGACGCGGCGCGCCTGAGACCCGAAGAAACGAGCCGGCCGCCCGCCGCAGTGTTCATTTGCGCCGCCCTATCAGCCGTCAAAATGGACCTTCGAGATGTTCGTGTCATCACGTCTTCCTCAAGAGTAGAACCAGTCCACAACAATAATCTTCAGCCTCAGATCGGTGTCGCGCGACATCGATCGCGAAGAATGGTAATAGGCCACGAGCGCTTCGCTGTCGGCAAACGAGATGGACGGGTACCCGCTGATGTAGCCCTCGCGCCGCTCGACATCCTTGAGGTTCGTCCAGGTCTGGCCCTCGTCCTTGGAGATGGCCGCCGTGAGCGGGTTTCGCGGGTAGTGGTAGCTCGTGCCGCCGGGAACCGCCAGTGCTTCCGGCGTCGCGTTGTTCCAGAGGAAAACGAGGTCGCCCGTCTCGGGTATTCGCTTGATGCAGTTTGCCGCCGATGGTGAGGGTAGCTCGGTCGCTTCAGCGTCCGACCACGTCTCGCCGCGATCCTTGGACAACGAAGATGGTCTATCCGGTTCTTGATCGGCTAGCCTGCATTTCTCACCACGTGGCGAGACGAAGTGCGTGAGAGGGCCGTCAGGACGAGGCGCGAGCCGCTTGGCGCGCGCAGGCGTACTTGAACAGTACGTTGAGCACGGCAAGCAAGCGCAACGAAGTCCTGGCGGCCGTATGGCGTGCTTCGGCCGTCGGGTGGTGAGAAATGCAGGCTAGGGTGACAGCTCCTGCCGGCACCACTCCCGAATCAAGGGCGGTTAGGATAACTCTCGTTGTCAGCGCTTCTCGGTTTGCTGTTTCGTTGCAGCCGGGCCGCGGAGCGCCTCGTAGGAAAGGTCCTCCGAGCCGGAGGCCGCGGGCGCAAACAGACTGCTCACGTATCCCGCAAGAAACGTCATGACCGTTCCGATGCCGCAGTACCAGGACCACGAGATTTCCGAAACGGCCATGACTGCCACGACGCTGGCCATGCCGAGAATCGAGCCGGTCAGCACCGAGACCGCGCCGGCCCGCTTGACGAAGATGCCGATGAGAAACATGCCCAGCAGAGCGCCGGTAATGATGCTGCCAAGCGCGATGCCGGCCGTGATGACGGTTCCGAACCGGAGAACGAACAAAGCCGAAACGAAGCTGAACACACCCCACAACAGAGTCAGCAGACGGGCTCGGCGAATCCAGACCTGTTCGCTCGCTCCGTCGGAAAAATGAAGTTGCCACACGTCCACCAGCGTCACCGTGCCCATCGAGTTCAACATCGAGCTGAGCGTCGACATGCCCGCCGCGAATGCGGCCGCGATGAAAGCCCCTTTCAGCCCCGTCGGCATGACGGACATGACGAAGGCCGTGAAAACTCGATCCGGCGGCGTATCCGGTGGCACGCTTCCCGGATACATCGTGTTGTGAGAATAAAGCAGGATCCCCACCAGCAGGAACAGGACCCACAAGCCGAGGATCCCCACGCTGCTCAGCAGAATCGTTCGGCGGCTGTCCCGCTGCGAGGGCGTCGTCATGTAGCGCTGAATCAACACCTGGTTCACGCTCTGGTTGCCGGTGTGCCAGAACAGCATGCTGACCAGCGCCGCCCAGAACGTGATCTCCTCCGTGAAATCGAAAGAGAAATTGAACGCCCGCAGCTTGTCGTGCGCGGCTGCGGTTTCGATAAGAGCGGGCAGCCCTCCTTCTGCGGTGGAAACCGTGTACAGCAGCAGGCCGGCCGGCACGGCGGCGAAGACGAAGAACTGAACGACGTCGGTCCAGATCACGGCCCGCATGCCCCCGATGGACGTGTACAGCAGCGTGGCCGCCAGCAGGATCGCCACCGCGGCGTTGTACGAGATGCCCGTGGCCTCCGACATCACCAGGCTCGGCGCGGCGATGACCGTCCCCAGAATCAACGCCGTCTCGATCTGAAAGATCAAGCTCGCGTAGGACTGCACCCTTGGACCGAAGCGCCGCCCCAGGTACTCGTACGCGGAGGTGATCTTGATGCGGCTGTAGAACGGAAGGAACAGCGTCGCCGCAATCAAAGCCGCCAGGGGCAGCACGAGGTACATCTGAAGGTAGGTGAGGTCTTTCGTATACGAAAGTCCTGGCAAACCGATCAGGCTTTTCGCGCTG
Source organism: Bryobacterales bacterium (assembly GCA_965204095.1). GTDB lineage: Bacteria > Acidobacteriota > Terriglobia > Bryobacterales > UBA6623 > JAPPLB01. The sequence goes on from OZ241991.1 coordinate 2,734,503, forward strand.
ATGCCGGTGGCGATCATCGATGCCGACGCAGCCAGCCACGGCACGCGGCGGTTTCCGAGGAAGTACTCGCTGACGGACGACTGCTTGCGCCGGGAAGCGGTGAGTCCGACAAGAGTGACGCCGGCCACGTAAACGGCGATGACGATGTAGTCAAGAGGCGACATGGCCCGTCGGAAGTTCAGTCCAGGACCCAGTGCCGATAGAGCGGTTTCACATGGTCCGGCAGCCGCTCGAACACGTCGCGGAGGATGGGAATCGAATCATAGTTCTTGCCGCCCGTTTCCAGGACCATGCGCTCATGGTCGGGGGTGCCCCGCATCGTGGGCGTCAGATTCAACCACCAGGGCGCGTATCTGACGATCAGGGCGACACGGGATTCCTCGCTCCGGTTCGGAGCCACGGCATGCCACAGTCGGCTGTCGTAAAAGAGCACGCTGCCTGCCGAACCCGTCACCTGCCGCTCATCCGGGTTCGGCGCGTCCTGGTCGATGCCGGCCATCTTGCCGGTCGCCGGATTGTTGTCGAAGCGGTGACTGCAAGGCAAGACGAACGTTCCTCCATTATCCGGGCCGAACCGCGTCAGCATCCAGATGGACGAAAGGTGCATCATCGCGTCCGGATACGGCGCCTTGACGTGCGTCGAGTTCGTCGCGTTGTAGGGCCAATCGGCGTGCCAGTACCCGCGGCCGTTGCCGGGGTGGTTGATCACGCAGTCGGTGCACGAGATCCGCGCGAAGTCGCCGAAGAACGCTTCGACGACCCCGAGAATACGTTCGTCGGCCAGGTAAGGCGCGAAACACTGCGTGGCGTTGATCGCCTGCTTGAGCACCGCGACGCCTTGGACGCCAACGCGGTGACCGCGCGCCCGGATCTTCGCCAGCTCGGCCTCGGCCTCCTCGTGATGAACGCGCTGAGCCTCCACGACTTCGCGCCGAATCTGTCCGACACGCTCCGCCGGTATCACGTCGTCCACTACGCCGTAGCCGTTCTTCCTGATGTCGTCGACGATCTCGGGGACGCTTCGCACACCTGTGCGCAAAGCCCCGGAAGATATTTCCGTCACTCTCGTGGTCATAATTCCGATCCTCCCTCGCTCCGTGTCGAGGAGCCTTCTCCAAGCCCGGGGACCCGGTAGCCTTCCCATTGAGGAATCTCGAGATCCAGGTCGAGAACTCTCTCGATCAGAAGTTGTTTCCCTCTTCGGATGTGCAACTGCAGAAGCCTTTCGGCGCCGTCGGCATCGCCCGCCTCGATCCTGTCGACGATCGCTTCGTGCGGGTAGGGTGTCGTTCGCACCATGCGCTCGGTAGGAATGGTGTGCGTCAACCGGAATGCCCTCCGCACGATGGCGAAGCGCTCCATCATGTTTTCCAGCACTGTATTGCCGGCCAGTTCGACGATCTTGTTGTGGAACGCGACGTTGGCCCTTTCCGCCCGCTCGAAATCTCTTCGTTCCCGTGATCGGGTGAACCACCGAGCCTGGGACTGAAGTTGCTTGATGTCGTTGCGAGTCGCGTTCCGGACAGCCAAACGTCCCGCAAATCCTTCCAGAACGGCCCTGACCTCGTAGACTTCCGCAAGCTCCTTGATCGATGGCCGGCGAAGATAGATTCCCTTCTTTTTGCGCCGTTCGATCAAGCCTTCTTCTTCGAGCACGCGGAGGGCGCCGCGGATGGGTGTGCGGCTGAACTGAAAACGATCCGCCAGCTCTTGCTCGGTGATCGGCGCATCGCGGGATGCGCGGCTCGTGAACAGAATGTCCCGGATCTTGCGGGTGAGCGTATCGACAGGAGGTTCAGGATGCAAGATGGACGATAATGTACACAATATTCAGCCCGTCGTCAATACCTGTTGACAAGCTGTCGGCGCAATGGGAGAAGTTCCCCTGGTGAGCAAAGCGGATGGAGAAGGAAAATGGTTCCTTTGGTACATGAAGGTACTGAAGCCCTTCAGTCTTTTTTTCGCGTCCCGGCCTGCTTAGCATGAAGAAAAAGAGCCGTCACAGGTGATCCCTGATCCGTGGCGCAAAGGAAAGCAATGTTCCCCAATCCGCCGGAGTTTCCAGGTAGAGCAACCGCAAGCCGCACCCAACGGGTTTTCACGAGTCACGAATCACGAAACACGGTTTTTATGCTTCCCTACCCACGATTTCCCGGTATTTCCCGCCCCCCCCGGTCAAGGGTCCGCTCGCCGTTCGCATCGGCAACACGGCCGGTTGGGTTTTTACGAGACACGAATCACGAGACACGAATCACGAATCACGGCTTTTTTTCGCCGTGCGTGCGCAAGGGACCCACAACCGGAAACCCCCGCCCGGACTGCCGCGCACACCGCCCGGTCGCTGCTTTCCTGCGCCTTACGGCGCGGCATGGGGCGGCTATGGCGCGGCATGGGTGGCATATTGTCCCCGAGCCGGTGTCCGCGCGCCGTTCGCTGTGAAATCCCGGCAATGTGTACAAAATCCCGCTTCCCACAGGAAAATGCGCGAAGTGCTGCGTTCGCCGCTGCTCCCTTCGCCCTCGGGGCTCAACCTGCTGAGGTAGACGCGAATGGACACACAGCTCACGGCTCCGCTGCAAAATCGCCCCTCATTGGTGTTGATTCGTGTTCATTCGTGGTGAATGAATCCATGCTGAGAAAGGGAAACGTTCTATATTGCATTGACAGGCTGTTTGACAAGCGGGCGCCTGCCGGGAGCCGACGGGTTCCGCGGTGAGTGCCGCGCCGGATGGTCGGGCCTCGCATCTTCATCGGAACGGAAATCTCATGTCCCACGTTGAAGTCGGCCGCCCGTTGGGTCATCATATCTACGAATGGCGTCGGGAGGCGTGCGGCCGCAACCCGGCTGGGAGATTCTTGATGAGCTGTCAATATCCGGGTGAACGAACTCTGAGCCGGTTGTCTCCGTTGGTCCGCCGTGGATTGTTGCTCTCCCTCGCCATGCCCCTGGTCCTGATCGCGGGACCCGTGCTCGACACCTCTTTGGATCAAGCGGGACCTGTTGTTGTCGAGATCTATGAGAACTTGCCGCCACCGCCGCCGTCGACCCCGGAAGAGGCCCAGGCAGGGTGGGACAAGAGATACGTGCACCACAAGGCGCGCGACATCGACCTGAGCGGATTGACTCCGACATTCCGCTACACCGAATCGGCGTTTGGCTTTCCCCGCTTGCCGGCCAAGTTCTCGAAAAATGCTCTGCCGTTGGATTACTCCGAGCCGTTCGCACTGAAGGCGGACATGCATGCCTCCCTGCCGGCCGGGAGCTATCGGTTCCGGCTTCGGTCAAAGGGGGCGGCTCGCTTTGCATTGGACGGGAAGGTCCTCGCGATCACCAAACGCCAGAAGCCGAACCGCTCGAGCAACGACGATTTGCCTCCGCCTCCCGAGTTCGTCAAACCGCCTCTCCGTCCGGCGAGTGTTCCCCATCAGGACGCGCTGGTGACCGTGGAACTCGATGGCCGTGAGCACCGCTTCACTCTGGTCGCACTGATCGGTGGCTTTGGGCTGATTCCCGATCCGGCGGAATTGTCGTTGAGCTACTCCCGTGATGGCGGGCTGGACCGGTTACTGGGCGGAGCCGAAACGCCTTTCTTGACCAACGCAGGCTGGGAAACCTACGAGGCCAGGAGTGTTGCCCGCCACATCCAGGGAGACAGGCGCCGCCGCCGGGCGATCGATGACTCCGTCGAGGCTGCTTGGGCGGAACGGCATCGTCGAGTGCGCGCATGGCTCGCAACCCGTTCTCCGATTGAAGTGCCCGTGGTTACGTCGGAAGAGTCGGTCCATAACGACATCGACAGGTTCGTTCAGGCAAAACTCGAACAAGCCGCTGTCCGGCCGCTGGCTCTGACGACCGACCTTGCGTTTCTGCGCCGGCTGTCGCTCGATGTGATCGGGGTCATCCCCACGGCGGATGAGATTCGCGCCTATCTCGAGGATCCGCCCGAGTGGAGAAGACAGCGGGCCATCGAGCGGCTGTTGAACCATCCGGGCTGGGCCCACCACTGGATTCCCTACTGGCAGGACGTTCTGGCCGAGAATCCCAGCATCCTGAAGCCGGACTTGAACAACAGCGGTCCGTTTCGATGGTGGCTGCATCAGGCGTTCAGCGACGATTTGCCGTTCGACCGCATCGTGACGGAGCTGATCGAAATGGAGGGAAGCCTCTACAAGGGCGCGCCGCGAGGCTTCGCGATGGCCAGCCTGAACGATGCTCCGATGGCTGCGAAGGCCGACATTCTTTCCCAGGCGTTTCTCGGACAGAAGTTGTCGTGCGCCCGCTGCCACGATGCGCCGTTTCATCCCTTCAAACAGAAGGATCTGTTCAGCACCGCCGCGTTGCTCGCTGGGGAACCGATCGAGCTTCCCGAGGCCAGCACTGTTCCGCTCCGCGAGGGGTCGCGCAAACCGTTCGTTCAGATCTCGCTCAAGCCGGGTGACAGGATTGATCCGCACTGGCCGTTCCAGGATCTGAGCGGAGCTTCCGCAGTGGCCGAACCACCGAGTCATACGTCGGTGACGAGCCGGCGGCGATTAGCGAGCTTGATGGTCGACCCGCAGAACGAACGCTTTGCCCAGGTCGTGGTCAACCGCGTCTGGAAGCGCTATCTGGGGCGCGGTTTGGTGGAGCCGGCGCATGACTGGTCGGAAGCGGAAGTCTCGCAGCCCGAACTGCTGCGGTATCTGGCGCAGCGGTTTCTCGAAAGCGGCTACGACCTCAAGCACCTCGCACGACTGATCTTTTCGTCGCATGTCTATCAACGCAAGCCCGATCCGGCAGCCGCCGCGGCGGAGAACGGGCGCGGCGGCCTTTTCGCCGGTCCCGTCCGCCGCCGGCTGAGCGCCGAGCAGTTGGTCGATTCTCTCCATGTGGCGGCGGGCAAGAGTCTCGATTGCGAGGAGTTGAATCTCAATCCGCTGGGCGACCGTCCGCTGAATCAGTTTGTGAATATGGGGACGCCGCAACGCGCCTGGGAGATGACGGCGTTGTCGAACGAGCGCGATCGTCCGTCTCTGGCATTGCCGAGGGCTCAGGCCCTGGTAGACGTGCTGACGACCTTTGGGTGGCGTCAGGCACGGCAGGATCCGGCCACCGTGCGCGACGACGGGCCTTCGCCGATGCAAACGCTCATGCTGGCCAACGGCCCGATGGGTACCCGCATCGCTCGGCTCTCCGACGACAGTGGGTTCACCCGGCTGGCTCTCGAAGACCGGCCCTTGGACGAGCTGGTCCACGAGACCTGTCTGCGGCTCCTTTCCCGTCCGCCAACCAGGGATGAATCGAACGTCTTCACGGACTACCTGCAGCCAACTTACAATGACCGCAGGGTCCACGGCATCACGCTGTCGGACCTCGATCCGTCGAAGAAAACGGATCAACGAGTTTCTTGGGCCAATCACATGTCCGAGGAGTCCAATCTGATCCGCATGCAGGAAGAACGTCTGGTACGGATGGGCGACGAGCCGACAGAGGCTCTGCAACCGGCCTTCCGTGAACGCTACGAGGACGTGATTTGGGCTTTGGTGAACACGCCGGAGTTCATGCTCGTTCCTTGACTCGACAACAGGAACACGCCATGACAAGTTGGAACGGTACACGACGGGATCTGATCAAGACAACGGCTTTGGCCGGCGCAGGAATGGGTCTGGGAGTCAGCGCCGCGCCGGCGGGTGCTGACCGGGGCGACCGCCTTCCTCACAGCAAGGCGGATGCCTGCATCATGATCTGGCTCGGCGGCGGCGCCGGCCACATCGACACCTTCGATCCCAAGCGTCGTGGTGACCCCGAGCGCGATCTGCCGGGGTCTTACTACGATTCGATTCCGACCGCCGTGCAAGGGGTGCGCGTCGCCGAGCACCTGTCGAGAACGGCGAAGCTCCTGGACCGTTGCGTCATCCTGCGGACGGTCAGCCACGATCTCGTTGGCCCCCATGGCGCGGCATCCAACTTGATGCACACCGGCCGCAAGCCGAGCGGGACGCTGCAATATCCATCCATCGGCTCGGTCGTTTCCCACGAGCTGGGCACGAAATCGGACGAGGTGCCGGCCTACGTGGTCATGGGGTACCCCAACATCATGCGCGACCCCGGCTTCCTGGGCGCCCGGCACGGCTATGTCTACCTCACGCAGACCAAAACCGGCCCGGGTGGACTGACCCGCGCCCCGGATGTCGATCGCCGCCGACAGCAGCGGCGCGAGATGCTTCTGGGAACCCTGCGCAACCGGTTGCGTCGCGATCATGCCGCCGACCCCACCGTCCAATCGCAAATCGATGTCAACGAGCAGGGCTTTCGCATGGCGGGACAGCGCTTTATGTCGGTGTTCAATCTGGCGGAAGAGTCGAGTTCATTGCGCGAGGTGTACGGAGGTGAATTCGGGCAGCGATGCCTGCTGGCGCGCCGTCTCGTCGGCGCCGGGGTGCGTTTCGTCGAGGTCTCGTTCAACCTGAACTTCCTCAACGGTTCCGGATGGGACGTTCATCAGCAAGGAATTCTGAAACAACATCTGCTCATTCGGGATCTCGACCGGGGCTTGACGGCCTTGATTCAGGATCTCGAGAAACACAAGCAGCTTGACCGCACTCTGATCGTTGTATCGACCGAGTTCGGCCGCCCGCCCGAGTTCGACAGTCAAGGCGGACGGGGTCACCAATCGCTGGCATTCAGTTGCTTGCTGGCCGGCGGCGGGCTGCGCACGGGGCAGGTCGTCGGAGAAACCGATGAACTCGGCAAAACGGCTGTTACCCCGCCGATTGAAGTGCCTGACTTGCACGCTACCATTCACGCCGCACTGAATATTGATCCGGCGAAGGTCCTTTATGCCGGCAAGCGGCCCGTGCCCATCACCGATCATGGCCAAGTGATCCAGGAGGTGTTCAGTTGATCGTGCTTATGCGAACGGTCTTCCAGCTTCTTCTAACGGCTGCCCTTCTGTGCGGCGGGGCTATGGCGCAGACATACGACCTCCTGCTCAAGGGAGGACACGTCATCGATCCCGCCAACGAGATCGATGGGATCAGAGACGTCGCGGTTACGGGAACCACGATTGCCGCCGTCGCTCCTGACATCCCATCCGCGCAGGCCAAAAAAACGGTGGACATGTCGGGGCTCTTTGTCGTGCCCGGTTTGATCGATCTGCATGGCCACACCTTCGGCCCGGACGTGAGCCTCTTTCCGGACGACACCGCATTGGTTACGGGCACGACCACGCTGGTCGATTGCGGCGGTCCGGGCTGGAAGACCTTCGACGAGTACAAGGAGAAGATCGTCGATCGCGCCAAGACGCGCGTTCTGACCTTCATCAACATCGTCGGCGGCGGAATGCATGACGAGGATAACGTCGCGGACATGGAACCGGACAAGACCGCCGCCAAGATCATGCAGTACCCGGATTTGATTGTCGGCATCAAGAATGCCCACTTCGGCGGCATGGGTTGGGTTTCGGTGCGCCGGGCCGTGGAGGCAGGCCGATTGTCCGGCACGCCCGTCATTCTCGACAACCACATCCTGACCAAATACGACCGTGATACGAGAACCAAGCTGCTCGACATCCTGCGGCCCGGCGACATGCACACGCATTTCTACAACGACAGGCAAGTGGAGGTGATCAGCCGCTTCTCGGGTAAGGTCCAGCCCTACATGCTGCAGGCCCGGAAGCGCGGCGTTCTGTTCGACATGGGCCACGGCGCCGGCAGCTTCCTGTGGCCCGTCGCCAGCAGAGCTATGGCGCAAGGCTTCCCGCCCGACACCATCAGCACCGACCTTCATGGCCAAAGCATTTTTACAACGCAATCGGATATGCCCAACTGCATCTCGAAGCTCATGAACCTGGGCATGGGCTTGCAGGACGCGATCACACGATCCACGGTGAGTCCGGCCAAAGCGATTCAACGGTTCCCCGAACTGGGCACGTTGGGACGCGGCAAAGCGGCTGACATTGCCGTGTTGAAATACGAGGAAGGGGTCTTTCCCCTCAAAGACGCCTGGCAGAAAAAACTCATGGCGACCAAGCGTGTGCGCTGCGTCCTCACCGTCCGCAACGGTGAGATCGTATTCGACGAAGACGGACTCGCCTTCCCTCTGTGGACCGAAGCCGGTGACTACGAAAAGATCCCCTGAGTCGGGTTCCGGCAGGACCGTTTACGGGCGCGGTCGGGCTCGGCGGCAATGAAGTTGTTGTGCTCGTTGGGATTGTCGGTCGTGATATAGAATTCGGGACCCCTTTTGAAGAGCTTGCTGTCTTCTTTCTACTTGGCCTCACCTTAGGGAAAGTAGTGGCAGATCCAGTCGTCGTGGCGAATATTGAGAGACTTACGGAAGTGGCACCAGACCGCGAAGTCACGCACCTTCTCTTCTCGGCCGAGGATGCGCTGCACGAGGCTGCTTGAGGTCATCGGCGGCGGAGGGGCGATACCGAGGTGGTCGAGGATAGCGGCGGTGATGCCGGTATACTGGGTCTCGGCCGATTTCGCCGGCTTGCCTCTGTTGCGGGATGGCCGTCTGCCGCCGTCCGATGCGCCAGGGTCAGGTCGGAGCCTGACCGGGATGTCTCTCAACGGAACCTCGTCCCTGGCGGGACCTTGATTGACTGAGCCGACCGTGAAAATCACTGATGTACAGACCATCCTGCTGACGGGACCGTGCACCAACGACCCTTTTGTGAGCGAGAGCCGCAAGTTCCGTAGCGCCGCGTTTGTCGAGATTCATACCGACACGGAGCTGGTCGGCATCGGCGAAACCTACGTGGGCTATTTTTTCCCTGAAGTAGTCCCGGAGATCGTCGAGTTCTTCAAACCGATTCTCGTCGGCCAAGGCGTTGACAACATAGCGGAACTGTGGAGCCGGATGTACCATTGCGGCAACTTCTGGTGTCGGGTGGGTCTGGGCCTCGCCGTCATCAACGGCATCGAGGCGGCGCTTTGGGACCTCAAGGGCAAGATGACCCGGTTGCCGGTCTACGAGCTGTTGGGTGGACGCCGGCACGACAAGATCCTCTGCTATGCGACCGGTGGCCCCAGCAACTATCCGAAAGACCGCCTGGGCGCCAAGATCGACCACTACCGGTCGCTGGGCTTCCGGGCTCTCAAGATTGCTACCGGCAGGTATTCGCCGGACAGTGGAACCTACATACCGGAGGGTGCCGCCGAGGCGGCGGACTTCGAGGCAGACAAGCTGGAGTTCATTCGCTCGCACACGGGCCGGGAAGTCACAGTCATGCTCGACGGACACATGGGCAACAGCGCGGGTAAGACGTGGGACCTGGGGATCGCTCAGGCCGTCGCGAAAGCGGTGGAGCCCTACGATCTGTTCTTCTTCGAAGAGCCGCTGCACTACACCGACCCCTGGAGCTACAGCGAACTGTGCCGCGGCACCCACGTGCCGATCGCCGGGGGCGAATGTCTGACCGGAACCTATGAGTGGCGCGTTTTCGTCGAGCGAGATTGCTTCGATATCGGTCAGCCGGACGGAGCGTTCACCGGAGGTCTCGGCGACTTTCTGAAGGTGGCGGCGATGCTCGACAGTCGGGGCCGCGGAATCGCGACGCACAGTTGGGGCGCCGGTGGAGCATTCATGCAGAACATTCATTGCGGCTTTGCCGCGCCCAACACACGCATCCTCGAGATCGCGCCCGACTACGCCGGCCTGCACAGTGACATCATCGGCGATTCTTTTCAGATGAAGGACGGCTACGCGATACCGCCTGACAAACCGGGTCTGGGCATCGTGTTGACCGACGAGATCAAGAACCGCTACCCCTTCGTGCCAGGCAGCGGAGAGTTCAACGATGTTCCCGGCAAAATCCTGACCGAGTGATTTGGTGCGGCTCCCATGCGCCTGGAGGCATGCCCATGATCCACGTTCTGGTCGATATCCCGGTTGATGAAGCGGCGCGGGCCAGATTGCGGGGTATCTCCAATGTGCACCTGGAATTCGTCGAGCCGGAGGAGCGTGTCCGCCCCTTGCCGCCGGACTTGCTGCGGCGGATCGAGATCCTGGCGTGCACGTTTCCGCCGGAGAACTTTTCCGAGATGACCAGCCTCAAGTGGATCCAGATCACCTCGGCGGGTTGCAACCAGTTATACGGCCTGCGTCTGAGCGAGAAAGGGGCCCGCGCCAGCAACGGTCGGGGCTGCTTTGACATTCCCATTGCGGAATGGAACATCGCCATGATGGTCAACCTGGCGCGAGACCTGCGGCAGATGATTCGCAATCAGGACGCCGGCGTGTGGGACCAATCGGCTCGCTTCCAACGAGAGATCCGCGGCCTGACCGTGGGTATTTGGGGTTACGGCGGCATTGGTCGCGAGACGGCGCGGCTGGCGAAGACCATGGGAATGAGGGTTCATGTCCTCTCACGCCGAGGGATCGGTCCCATGGGAGATGTTTACTGCGTACCCGGATCGGGTGACCCGGAAGGGGTGATGCCGAACCGGGTTTATCTCCGGGAGGAGAGAACGGAGTTCCTCTCGGACCTCGATTTTCTGGTGCTTACGCTGCCTCTCACGAAAAGCACGCAAGGCATCGTCGGCGAACAGGAGCTGCGAACATTGCCGCCAACGGCCTTTGTGCTCAATCCTGCACGCGGACCGCTCATTCTCCAGCCGGCTCTGCTGCAAGCATTGCGGGAAGGCTGGATCGCCGGCGCGGCGCTCGACACCCACTACGAATATCCAATGCCCTCTGGACACCCGCTTTGGAAAATGCCGAACGTGATCATGACGCCGCACATATCCGGGTCGAGCCTCAGCCCGTTCTTTGTTAGCCGGATCTGGGATATCTTTCTCGAAAACCTCGACCGCTATTCGTCGGGAATGACACTGCTGAACGAGCTGACACCCGAGCAGATGGAAGGTCGATAGCGGCCCCGCACTCAGGCCCGGGCCGGCACTGTACTAACCGTTCCCTCATCCCATCGCAGAACACAGACCGATCGGTTCGAACAAAGCCTGCGGAAAAGGTCATCTGGCTCGCGCGACGGCACTCTTCAGGAATCGTGCCCGGCGGACCCTCGTGCAGTTCTCGGCGCGACCTGGATGCGAAATCGCTACAATGGCGGCCATTGGCCCCAGGGAATCTGGCGCGAAACAGGTTCCGTAAGGGTTTCTGTGAACGCTTGCTCAGGTAGGTTTCTATGCGCCAACTTCGACGAAACATCAGCATCACCGTTGCCATGCTTCTCGGCTGTGCGGTTCTGCCGACGTGTTTTTCGGCTCAGTCCGTCGATGCAGCCAAACTGCACGACGAATCCATCGTAGTGGACGGCCACGTTCACATCATCACGCCGGTCTTCCATCAAGGCATCGACCCGTGGAAGGTCCAGGAAACCGGCCTCTTCGACTACGCCCGCGCCAAGCAAGGCGGCCTTGATGTCGTGGTGCACAACGTCTACATCGAGGACCCCTACAACAACTACAACTATGCGGTCAAGCAGGCCTGCCGACTGATCGAGATCTTCTATCGCGTGCTCGACGCCAACTCCGACAAGATGGAGCTGGCCCTCACTTCCGCCGACGTGCGCCGCATCGTCGCGAAGGGCAAGATGGCCGCGATCCTGGCGCTCGAAGGCGGCTTCGACACCGAGGGCGATCTCGATGTCTTGCGGCTGTTCCACCGGCTGGGCGTCCGCATGATTCAACCCATCAGCCACAACACGACCAACGCCTTTATGGACGCGGGACTTGGGATCACGAAATGGGGAGGACTCACCGAACAGGGACGCCGGGTCATCTCCGAGATGAACCGTCTCGGCATCTTGATCGACTTGTCGCATGCCACCGACGAGGCCAAGCTTCAGATCATCGAGGCGAGCCGCGCGCCCGTCGTAGGCAGTCATCACGGCCTGCGCCGCTTCGTGGAGCATAAGCGAAACCTTTCCGACGAAGTGCTCAAGGCCATGGCGGCCAAGGGCGGACTCATGGGCATGCACTCGAGCTCGGGGTACATCGGAGTGAAGCTCGCCGAATGGCGGAAGGCCCGATCCACCGTTAGCGCAGGGAGATCGTCTGTGCCGAGGCTGCGCCACCTCATCGAGGGATTCGAGTTCCATCGCCCTGCTTACGAAGACTTCGGAGCCTACATCGACAAGCTCGACGCCAAGATGCACGACCGTTGGAACAGCGGCGGCTACGGCACTCCTTGGCGTGAAGCGCACCGCAAGGCGATCGAGGCCGGCCGGCCGTTGCCGACCGTAGACGACTGGGCGGAACTGGTCGACTACGTTGTCGAGAACGTGGGAGACAGCCATGTCGGGATCGGTCTCGATCTGATGAGCGGCCCCAATATCGTCGACTTCGACGCCACCGGATACGGCCGCCTAACCGAAGCTCTCCTCAAGAAGGGCTACAGCGAGCAACGCATGAAGAAGATCCTGGGTGAGAATTGGCTGCGGCTGTTCGACCAGGCCAAGGCGCCCTGATAACGTTGGAGCAGATCGATCCGGGGGGCTCAGGTCCCCAAGCCTTGTGTGTCGAGACGACCGACAAATGGGATGGAGTCGGCTACAGCTAGCCGAACCCGTGACACACTACGATTTCCTCCGCTATAGGAAATAGCCATCCACGGAGGCTATCGTGAAGTTCCTCAAATACCTCCTCGGTGGCATCGCTGCCCTGCTGCTCGGCGTTGCGCTTCTCGTCTGGCTGGTCCTTCGGGGCATCCAGCCGCTCGAAGACGGCGTCGAGCTCGCCAACGGCAATGTCATCATCACGGCGGACGACTGCAACGGACCCATCCAGTGCGCCGCCTATCTCTTCCGGCTTCGGGATGGTGGGTTCGGTCTCATCGATGCCGGGTTGGACCCCGAAGCCAAGGCCATTCGAACCGCGCTGGTGAGGTTGGGCAAGAGCGGCGACGACATCCGCGCCATCCTGTTCACGCACTCTCATGGCGACCATACCGGGGGCGCCCGAGCGTTTCCCCATGCGGAGATCTATCTGCTGGAACGGGTGAATCTGACCCCCGACGGCGCCGGAATGCGCCCATCCCCGGAAGGGCCGGACACCGTTCACGGGATCGCCGTTACCCGCCGGCTGTCCGACGGAGAGCGATTGGACTTGAACGGTACGACCGTCGAGGTCTTCGCATTGCCCGGACACACCGCGGACAGCGCCGCTTTCCTGGCGCACGGCGTCCTCTTCTTTGGTGACAGCGCAGCCGCAAGTTCCGCCGGAACCATCTCGCCGGCGCCCCCGATCTATTCCGTCGACCGCGAGCGGAACCAACGAGAGTTGCGCGCACTGGCCGGCCGTCTCCGGAGCCGTCGGAACGAGATTCACCACATGGCGTTCGGGCATCAGGGACCACTCGCCGGAATCGAGCCTCTCCTGGAGTGGGCGGACCTGGAAGAGTAGGAACACGGCCGCAGTTTTTCTGCGATCATCTTTTGCAGTGAGCTTGGGAAGTGGGCGGGTCCCCTGACTTACCATGTCGATATGATAGGTGTAACAGAAAGTAGGAGGTTGCAGCATGCATTTCCAGATCCGGGGCGTCTCATTCTCCATCACGCCGGACGCCGTGCTGCGCGCAACGCAGAACATTCCCCCCAACGCAGTTGATGGCCGCAACAAGTATTTCGTCTCGCTCCACAACAAGCACTTCCCGATCAAGCAGGTCATCCGGCTCGTCACCGGATTGCCGCCCGTGAGTTTCACGGCGCAGGATGCCCACAGAATTCTTTACCGTCTGGGGTTCAACATCTCCGAGCGAACCCCAAACATGGCGCCGCCGAACGCCGAAACGCCGCTGCCTGCGCTCCGGGAAGCCACAGCCCAGGGCGACGAGCCACTGCGGCTGCTGGTGGTGTTCGAGAGAGACGAGGACGGTTGGGAAGTGGCAAGCTGTCCGACCTTGCCGGGCTGCCACAGTCAGGGGCGGACGCGGGACGAAGCGCTCGACAACATACGCGAGGCGATCAGGGGCTACTTGGCAAGCCTGCGCGAGCACGAGGTCACACCGCCGGCCTCATCCGAGTACCAGGTCGTCGAGGTGCAAGCGTAAGGGTGGCGCGGCTACCCGTCATCTCGGGAGACGATTTCTTCGCAGCGGTAGCGCGGATCGGCTTTACGCGTGATCGGATCCAAGGCAGCCACATGATTCTGATCGGGCCAACCGGTCGTCGGCTCTCGGTTCCCAGACACCGGGAACTGGGCCGTGGCCTGTTGAGAGCGCTGATCCGCGACGAAGGCCTGACGCGCGAAGAGTTTCTCGAGATTCTCCGCTGATTCATGTACCCGCTATTTCCCTATTCCCCTGGGAGGCCTTGAGAAGACTCTCACTCCGGGCCCCTCAGGCGAACCGGCCCAAGGCGGACCTGGAAGAGTAGGAACACGGCCGCTGTTTTTCTGCGATCATCTTTTGCAGTGAGCCCTTCAGCATGCGCTTAGCTCTGTTGTTCGCCGTCGCCTCCCTACCTCTTGCCGCCCAAGACACGCTGCTCCTCGTCTCGCAAAAGGCTGCGAGCACTGTCGGCTTCTATACCTGGGAGGGACAGCTCCTCGATACCGTCCAAGTCGGCAGGCATCCCCACGAGATGGCGCTCTCCCGCGACGGACGCTACGCCTACACCACCGACAACGGCACCATGGCGATCGAAGTCGCCGGCGAGGGCGGCAACACGGTCTCGATCATCGACCTCAAAGAACGCAAGCGCATCGCGCAGGTTTCACTCGGCAAGTATCATCGCCCGCACGGGATCGATGTGAATCCGGTGACTGGCGATCTTCTCATTTCGTCCGAGAATCCCGACCAATTGATCGTTGTCGACGTGAACCGGAAGAAGGTCACGCGCACTTTCGACACCAAGGGGCGTACCTCACACATCGTCACTTGCGATGCCCAGGGCGAATGGGCCTATGTCAGCAATGCGCGTTCGTCGAACGTCGCGGCGATCCATCTCAAGACGGGCGAAACCATCCTCATCTCCGCGGGCGATCGGCCCGAGGGCAGCGTACTGTCCAGCGATGGCAAGACGCTCTATGTGTCGAACCGCGACTCCAACGAGATCACCGCGATCGATACGGCGAAGAAAAAAATGGCATTCCGCATCGCGACCTGCCGCGAGCCCGCGCGGATCGGTTTGTCTTCGGATGACAGGACCCTCGTCTATTCCTGCATCTCCGATCAACAAGTCGGTTTCGCCGATGTCGCTTCCCGCAAGCAGGTTGCGCTCGTCGATCTCGAAGGCTCTCCGGTCTCACTGACTACTTCTCCGGATGGCAAGCACGCCTTCGCGGGCGCGCAGGACCAGGACACCGTCTACGTCATTTCGATGGCTGAACGAACGATCACCAGGAAATTCAAGACGACGCCGGGCGCCGGCCCCGACCCGATCCGGCCTGTCCGCCGATGGTGAGAGCCCGCCGCCGTCGCGGCGCGGCCGGCGTCCGCTTCGCGCCGTCACTGCTGGCGGCCTTGTTGACGTGGGGCTGCGCCGACCAAAAACCTCCGTATAGCCCCGAAGAAGCACTCGGCACGCTCCAGATCGAAGACGGCTTCCGTGTCGAGCTGTTCGCATCCGAGCCCGATGTCGCCGACCCCGTTGCCATCGAATTCGATGAATCGGGCCGTATCTTCGTGGTCGAGAATTCCGGCTATCCGCTCAACGTCGAAGGACGTGCCGGACGCATCAAGCTCCTAACCGACACGGACGGCGACGGACGTCCCGACCGAGCGACGCTCTTCGCCGACGGCCTTACAATGCCCACCGGCGTCATGGCCTGGAACGGCGGCATCCTGGTGACTGATGCTCCCGACGTGCTCTTCCTGGAGGATACGGACGGCGACGGCAGCGCCGATGTCCGGCGTGTAGTGCTTACCGGATTCCCGTTCAACAACCCGCAGCACACGGTGAGCAGCCCCCACTACGGGCTCGACAATTGGATCTATCTTTCGCACGAGGGTTTCAGCCGCTCGGCGGTGTTCGGTGACAAGTTTGGTGACCCGGGAAGCGAAATCCACTTTCCCGGCGTACCTGATTCACCGCGCCTCCCGGTCGAACGGCGCAGTGTCCGTTTCCGTCCGGATACATTTCAGATCGAGTACCTTGCAAACCCTTCGCAGTTCGGCCAGACCTTCGACCTCTGGGGACGGCTGTTCGTCCATAGCAACTCGCGTCACCTGAGGCACGAAGTCCTCTCGCCGCGCTATCTCGAGCGGAACCCGCAGCTTCGTCTTGCGCGCCCGTTCGAAGAGATGTCCGACCACGGCGCTCCCGCTCCAGTCTTCCCGATCACGGTCAACCCGCGCTTCGAACTGTTATCGGACGCCGGTCAGATGACATCGGCCTGCGGCCTCACGGTGTATCTGGGCGGTTCATTTCCAGCAAACTTCGAAGGGGGGTCGTTCGTGGCGGAACCCGCCCACAACCTCGTTCACCGCGATATTTGGGAGCCGAACGGTGTCACCTTCAAGGCTCGTCGCGCCCATGTCGGCAGTGAGTTCCTGGCGTCAACCGACCGCTGGTTCCGCCCGGTGAATCTGTACATCGGACCGGATGGCGCGCTGTACCTGCTCGACTACTACCGGGAAGTCATCGAGCACCCGGAGTGGACAGCCGCCGAAACCTATGAATCACCGCAGCTCTATGACGGCAACGATCGTGGCCGGATCTATCGCATCGTTCCCGAAGACGGGCTGCCGTTCGCCGCGGGTCTCAGCCTTCGCGATGCCTCGGACGCCGAACTCGTCGAGAAGCTGTCGCACGCGAACATCTGGTGGCGGCGAACGGCGCAGAGGTTGCTGGTCGAGCGCCGTAGCGGCGGATCAGTCGTTCTGCTGCGTGCCTTGGCCGAGGAACGGCCATCGGCGGTGGCGCGCCTGCATGCCCTGTGGACCCTCGACGGCATGGGACGCCTCGACGACGACTTGATCTCATTGGCGCTCGATGACGACGAGCCGGGCGTGCGCGAGAACGCCATTCTGCTGGCCGAGCCGCGACTTCGCAAGTCGTCCACTCTCATCGCGAGGATTCTTCCTCTCACCCGCGACCCCGACCCCCGCGTCCGCTTTCAAATCCTGCTGACTCTCGGGGAGATTGACTCCACCGAAACCCGCCGAATCGCCGAGAAAGCCTTTTTCGCCGATATCCGCGATCCCTGGATGCGAGCCGCCGCGCTCACGCACTCTTCCATGCGCCCCGCCGGATTCTTGAGAAACGCTCTCCGGCGACCCGAATTGACAGATCGAGAAAGCGCGGAACACCGGGAGATCTTCGAGCAACTTGCCTCCCTGGCGGGCGCAGCGGGCAGCGAATCGGAGGTCGTCGACTCGGTCGGACAGATGGCTCGAGCCGGTCCGGAACGGCGATGGTGGCTCAGTGCCGTTCTCCATGGCATGGCAGCCGGCATCTCATCGAGAAGCGCTCCCTTGTCGATGTCGTCAGCGGCCCCGCTGCAGACATGGTTGGACTTCGCTGCACAGCCCGAAACAGACCTCCGAAGCCCGGCGATCCGTATCCTCGAGCAGATCGAAACGCCGCGGCTGCCGCCCCGCACTCTCGCCGCCGCGCTCGGGCGAGCCCAGGATCCCGACCTCGACCCCGAACTCCGAGCCGACTCGATCCGGCTGCTGGCGCTCGAACCGGATCCGGATGAGCAACAGTTGCAACGCTTGGTCGTGCCCGACGAGCCGGAAGCCGTCCAAGCCGCCGCCGTTCGCGCCCTTGCCCGCACGGATGGCGCGGGACTGACAACCTTCCTGCTCGCCAAATGGCGCGAACTGCCCCCGCAAGCCCGCAACGCCGCCAGCGATATCCTGGCGCAGGACGGCGAGAGCCTCGCTCTGGTGTTGAACAGGATCGAAGAGGGCGATGTCGAACCGTGGACGGTCCGCGGACGGCTCCGCAGGCGTTTGATCATGCATGACGATGCTCCCCTTCGCGAACGGGCCCGCCTGCTGATCACGCGGCCCCCCGAACAAAGAAGGCGAGTGCTCGCGAAATACCGCGCCGCGCTCGATCAACAGGGCGACAGCGAGGCGGGCCGGCAGGTCTTCGAACGCGCCTGCTCGAAATGTCATGCCGTCGATGGAGTCGGCAAAGACGTCGGACCCGATCTGGCAACGGTCCGCACCCGCCCCGCGGAGTTCATCCTCAACGACATCCTCCTACCGAACCAGTCGATCGAGCCGCAATACCAGTCGTATATCGTGGAAACGAACGCCGGACGAATTCTGGAGGGAGTTCTAGGTCCCCCGAGCCCCACGGTCGTGACGCTGCGCCGCGAAGGTGGCGAACAGGACATCATCAGCCGGGCCGACATCCGGGGCATGCGGTCCGCACAGCTCTCCGCGATGCCGGAAGACCTCGAAAATCAGATCACGGTGGAAGAGATGGCCCATCTGATCCGCTTCATTCAAGCTCCGCCATAGAGCAACTGGCGGCCTCCCGTTCATTCCACCCCTTGCTGGCTGTTGGCGCCGATGAAGGAGCAGGTGGAGCCGCAGCGCCTCTCCTGGAACCTTGTCTCTTGCGCCTGAGTTAGTCTGAAAGTTCTTCGCGATATGCCCCTGATCCTGAATCATCCTCTCGATATTCCCGCTGCCTGGCGAGGCTCCGAGTGGGAGTCCGACCAGTCGTGGCTTTATACGCTGCATCCGTCTGTCGTCAACGAACTCGGGGCCGCCCTCGACGCCGTCCGTGAGTCGGGTCGGCAGATGTTTCAGATCGAGCCGGACCACTTCCCCTTGCCTTCGTTCGCCGCCAGCCGGAAGCAATTGCTGGACGATCTGGAAGGCGGGCGAGGCTTTGCCTTGATTCGAGGTCTGCCTGTGAACGACTGTTCCGACAGCGACATCGCGATACTCTTCTGGGGTCTCGGCACCCATCTCGGCACGCCCGAACCGCAGGACGTGGCCGGCAACCTGCTTCACCACGTCCGCGACACCGGCCGTGATCTCTCCCAGGACGACATCCGCAAGTACCAGACCAACCAGGACATCCCTTTTCACAACGATGGCTCTGATATCTTCCTGTTGCTCTGTGTGCGGAACGCCAAGAGCGGCGGCAGCAGCCGCCTCGTAAGCTCGACCTCTGTTTTTAACGAGATGCTGAACCGCCGCCCCGACTTGGCCGAGATCCTTCAGCAGCCCTTCTACTTCGATGTCCGCGGACAGCAGCACGAAGGAGAGCTGCGGGCTCAGTGCGTGCCGATCTACAACTTTCATGAAAACCGCCTCAGCACGCTCCACAAGCGGTTCTATATCGAGTTGGCGCAACGCTTTCCGGAAGTGCCTCCAATGAGCAAACGGCAGATCGAAGCCCTCGACTTGTTCGACGCAATCTGCGCCGAGCCCGGTGTGTGCTTTGAGTTCGACATGCAGCCCGGGGATATCCTCGCGGCCAGCAACTACGACGTCTTGCACTGCCGGACTTCATTTGAAGACCATGATGATCCGGCTCACCGCCGCCACATGATGCGGCTCTGGCTCACCATCCCCAACGGCCGGCCCTTGCCCCCGGTCTTCGCCCGGACCCGGGAGTTCCGTCACAGCTATGCCCGGCGGGCCTCGGTGCAGGTGACCTGAACGATCGATCACGAGTCCTCACTTCGGCCGCCGAAGCGGAGAGCAATAGCTCCAACGCCTGGATGACCGAAACGGCGGAACAGGCGGCGCCACGGCACACTCAATAGTGAACGGCCAAGCTGTTTCCTTTAGAAGAACTCTTTGGTTGACTAATAGTAAACTACATTCGTGTACTCGGTAACCTATGCGGCCGAAGTGACGAAGATACTGGCGCGCTTGCCGCGCAACCTCGTCAAGCGGATCATCGAGAGGATCGAAGATGTCGCGGACGACCCTTACCAAGGCCACCCGAATGTCACGAACTTGAAAGGTCGAGACGGCTACCGCTTACGAGTCGGTGATTGGCGAGTCATCTACGATCTGGACGACGACAACCAGGTCATGATCGTCTTGGTCATTGGACCACGAGGACAGGTGTATAAGAAATGAACGAGCAAGTGCAGATCATCAGGAAGGACGGCGAACCCGAGTACGCCGTAGTGCCCTACCGCGAGTTCGAGCGGCTCCATGAAGCTTCGGAGATGGCGGACGACGTAGCGGCTTACGACCGCGCGAAGGCAGCGGCCGAGATCATCACCGTTCCGGGTGAAGTGGTGCGGCGCCTTGTTGCCGGAGAGAACCCGGTCAAGGTCTGGCGCGAGCATCGCGGATTGAAACAATCAGAACTCGCTGAAAGACTCGATGTCTCGAAGGGCTACCTGTCGCAGATCGAGTCCGGCAAGAAGGACGGCGCTGTGAATCTCTACCGCAAAATATCCAGGGCGCTTGAGGTGTCTCTCGACGAACTCATTGGGTGGCGCGAGGACCCTCAGGGAGAATGAGGACCGGGACAACGGTTACCGTCACAGCTATGCCCGGCGGTCCTCGGTGCAGGTGAGCTGAAAACTGGCAGACCCGAACACGGAGCGGGCGTAACGCCTCGTCGAGAAGCCATCTATTCCAGTGGCTTCAGACCGTAGCGGGCGATGCCTTCTGTCGGGCCATCCTGCAGGCGAGACGCATCGCCGCCTTCATGTTCGTGGGGTCCGCGAGGTTCTTGCCCGCGATGTCGAATGCCGTCCCGTGGTCCACCGATGTCCGTATGATGGGCAGGCCGAGTGAGATATTCACCGTGTGCTCGAAGTCGAGCAACTTCATGGGAATGTGCCCTTGATCGTGATACATCGCGACGACCAGGTCATAGTGTCCCCGGACGGCTTTCAGGAAAACCGTGTCGGCCGGCAACGGCCCCTTGCAATCGATTCCTTTGTCTTGCGCCGCCGCAATCGCGGGAACGATCCGCTCGGCGTCTTCATCGCCGAAGAGCCCGTGCTCACCCGCATGAGGGTTCAGTCCGCATACGGCGATTCGAGGCTCTGCGATCCCCAGCGCAAGAGCCGCCTCGTTGCCCAACTCGATCGTGCGCAGGATGCGTCCCTGATCCAAATCGCAAGCGCGGCGCAGCGACAGATGCGTCGAGACATGCGCCACCCGCAGCCGCTCGCTTGCGAGCAGCATCCGCGTATCTTCCACGCCGCAAAGCTCGGCGATGTACTCGGTGTGCCCGGTGAACGCCATGCCGCTCATCGCCACGGCTTCTTTGTTGACGGGTGCGGTGACCATCGCATCGGCCTCTCCTTGCAGGCAGAGATCGGTCGCGCCCCGGATATAGGCGACTGCCGCCTCACCGCACTCCACGCTCAACTCGCCGAATGCCGGCGCTTCCTGGAAAACCCGTCCGGGATTCACGATTTCAACCCCGTCCGGCAGGTCCAGACCCGTGATGCTGCAAGCGCTCTCAAGGACACTCTCATCGCCCACGATGCGCCAACTCGCAAGACCCGCGGTCTGCGGGTCGGCCAGCGCCTTGACCACAACCTCTGCGCCCACACCGGCCGGGTCACCCATCGTGACCGCGAGTCTCGGTTTCATGCCTGTTCCTTCTCCTTGAGCGAATCGACGACTCGAAGCAGCACGTCGGGTCCTCCGAAGCCGCCCGATTTCGTCACGACGGTCGTTCCGTCCGCGAGACCCCCTTCCAGCCGCCCCCAAGGGATTCCCGGCAGGACTTCGCCGCCAAGGTGAATGGCGTCCGCCGCCAGTGCGCTGCAAAGCAGTCGAGCCGTGTCTCCGCCGCTCAGCACCAAAGCTCCCACCATACCGCGTCCGACGGCCTCGGCGGCGGGCCGAACAGCGTTCTCATCGAACGCCTCCAAGGGCACGCAAAGCAGGACAAGCTCGGCGGCGTCGATGAAAAGCCCCTTGTCCTCCAGGTAGGCAAGTTGAGCCATCGTCGAGGGATGCCGCGAACCGATCACCAGCCAGATCGGCAGCGAAGACCTCGGAACCGCTGTCGAAAACGGCGCACCGGACGCATCATCCGGAGCCGGTTTGCCGCACCGTCGCGCCAATGTCCTCGCCACCGGCCCCGCCAGACCGCCCGATCCCGCCAACAGCGGGACCGGGTCCCGAGCCAACGCGGCTTCCGCGATTGCCGCGAGATCGTCGTCCGTCTCGGCGTCTTCAACCGAAACGCCCCCCTGCGAAAGGAACATCGTTTCCAGATCCGGTCCGTAATCCGGCTGCTTCCCGAAGACGTGCAATGCGCCCTGCCGAACCGTCCGTCCCATCGCCGGAAACGCGGGAGTCAACACCGCCGACCCGAAACCGCAGGCGCTCATCACGGCTGCCACTTCGGCTTCGATGTTCCCCCGCAATACCGAATCGATCTTCTTGAAGAGAACGCTGATATTGCGTTCCCTCATCGATCGGCAGGCGTCAGCGGCTTTTTTCGCCGCGTCGTCGGCCGCATCGTCCCGGCTGTCGGTGGAAACGACCGTCAGCTCGGCTTCCTTTGCCACCTCCGAACCCGGCTCCAGCAGCACGCGAGTCTCGAACCCCTGCGTCGCGAACGCCGCGGCCGCATCACAGGCCCCGGTCAGATCATCCGCGATCATCCCCCACCGCCGTTGCGACGCCGTCCCCATCCCCACCGGTCTCCAGATTTCCCACTCTAACAGCGTGCCCGGCACCATAGGTCGAGTTACGGTTCTGCGGTATATACGAGTTTTTCGGCAGCATGTGAAAACGCGAGTTGCCGGACCTTCCGTTCACAGCGCCTCGGCGAGCAACCAACCGCATGTACAATGAAACACTTCTTTTTTAACAGGAGGAATTTCCCCATGTCCCGTTCCGCCCGCCCGGCCGGCCTGATGGCCGCGATGGCGCTTTGCCTGGTGGCATCGCTCCCCGCCAAGGACCTCACTATTGTCGTTGACAACCCCATGGCGCCGCCGGCATGGGCGCTGATGGAGCGCCAACTGCTGGACGCCAACTCGGAAGCCATCGAGATCTTCGCCAACAAGTACATTGACGAGCGCGGCTACCTCTTGCACACCATTCGCTGGGGCTCGCTTGACGGCCCCGACGATGCCATCGAGACCTACTACAACTGGACTCTCCTCCACGCCTTGGGTGGACGCGACAAGGTTCTCGACATCTACAAGAAAGGTCTCGAAGGCCACCTGTTGCAGTACAAGGAACTCCGCACTACGAAGACCAAGATCGCCGAGCACGGCGCGTACCACAACGAGTTCATCACGATGTCCGACTTCTTTCACACCGGAGAAGGCATCCGCGGCTTCACGTTGATGGGCCTCGCGGACCCGCTTGACGAGAAGTTCCGCATTCGCACGAAGCGCTTTGCCGGCCTGTACATGAACGAGGACCCGTCCGCGCCGAACTACGACCCGAAGCACAAGGTCATCCGCTCGATCTGGAACGGCAGCAAGGGGCCGATGATGCACAAGGCCACCGTGTACGACTGGGTCGGCGACCCCGTGCCGGGGATGTTCCATATCCTGCACAGTCCGCAACGCCGCAACAGCATGCTCGACCTCATGTCGGTCTACGACAAGATGCTGGCCCACTGCACCGAGTACGTCGACAGTGTCGGAGACAGTTGGTTGAACATGGGCACGGCGATCCTGGGTCTGAACGCCTACATGCTTGACCACGAGAACAAGTACCGCGATTGGGTGCTCGAATACATGGATGCCTGGCTCGATCGCACGCAGCAGACGGACGGCATGATCCCGTCCACGGTCGGGCTCGACGGAGTGCCGGGCTCCAACTTCAACGGCCAATGGTGGAAGAGCACCTACGGCTGGAACTTCACCATTTTCGACGGTGAAATCGAGCAGATCGCCCATCGCAACTACTTCCCGGTGGGACCCTGGCCGGGTTTCAGCACCGCTTACCTTCTGACGGGCGACAAGAAGTACATCGATGCTCTTCGCACGCAGATGGACAAGTTCTACGAGCACGCGCGCGTCGAGAACGGCCGGACGCTGATTCCGCAGATGTACGGCGACCCCAAGGGCTACAAGTACAAGGGAGATGCCGAGTGGTACCTGTGGCAGCCCAGGCTGCACCACGACCGGCTGACCGAAATCTACCTTTGGTCGATGGACCGCCGGGACCTCGAGCGGATTCCCAAGGAGGGCTGGATCGGCTTTCTGGAAGGCAGGAATCCCGGCCATCCCGAAAAAGCGCTGCAGGGAGCCTTCGACCGCCTGCGCGACAATCTGCACCAGATTCGCACCGACCCGACATCGCCCGACACCCGCCTGGCCGATTGGCTCCTCGGGTTCAGTCCGGCGCAAACCGACGTTCTCACCCAACTCATGCTCGGAGGATATTTCTCGAACGGCAAACTCTGGACCCTGCACAGCCGGCTGCGCTACTTCGACCCCGACGAACGGCGCTCCGGTCCGCCCAGGGATGTGGCGGCGCTCGTGGACAAGCTCACCGCCGACTCGGTCGCGGTCACGCTGGTGAACACCAGCCAGGCCCACGCCCGCACCGTGATGGTGCAAGCCGGCGGCTACGGCGAGCATCAGTTCGACAGCGTGACGGTCAGCGGCGAGACGACTCCCATCGATCACGCCTATGTCACCGTTCGCCTCGAACCCGGCGCCGGCGACCGCCTCGAGTTCAAGATGCAGCGCTACGTCAACCAGCCGACTCTGGCCCAGCCCTGGGACCGCGGCTGGATGGTCAAGAACTAACTCGGTTCCGTAAACCTCTCGATTGCAGGTGCGCACCCCCAGCGCTCAGTGAGATCATTGTGGGCGGGAGGTGACCCATGGCGGCTCGATGTCCGGTATGCGAGCACGCGCTGGACCATCGAAGTATCTGGAGTGCTTGGATAGAAATGCGAGATCGCACACTGGACTGTCCGCATTGCGGACAGGTACTGGAGCTGACGTCGAGGAGTGGAATTCTCATCGGCGTTGCCGATTTCGGAATCTCGATAGCGTTTCTTCCTCTAGTGGAAATATTCCTGGAGCACGGCTTTAGCATGGTGTGGCTGGTCCTTCTATACTGCGTTGCGCTCTACCTGCTGACAGGGTTCTTGTATTTGATACTGGGAAGATACGAGAAGGCCAAGACCTTGTCGATTCGATGACGGGGGCTGCCATCCGACCGAAGCTCGAACGGGTCCTCAAAAGCTGCTGATCCCGCATGACCGCCTTGTTCGCCGCCCGTGGCCGCTGATCGTCCTTCCCGCGTGGCGGTGCGAGTTCTTCGTCCTTCCCGCCGCCTGACTTCTCATCGCAGCCGCAGTATGGTCGCTCTCTTGCCCCCGCGTGTGCGGTATTCTCTTGAACAAAATCATCAGGGAGGTTTGGATGGCGACGCGATGGTTATGCCTGGGTTTGATGTGCGCGGTACTCGCGCCCCTGCCTGCCCAGCAAGGGTGGTATCCCCACGAAGGCGGCCTTCTCAAGTACAGGGTGAATATCCGGTTCGGCGAAGAACCCGATACGATGCCCGCCGGCTGGAAGTTCGGGCGTGTTTCGGCGGTTGCGACGGATAAGGACGGGTTTGTTTACGTCTTTCACCGCGGCGACAAGGCCGACCCGATCGTGGTCTTCGATGCCGAAGGAAATTACGTTCGCTCTTGGGGCCGCGGGATGTTCGGCACCCCGCACGGCTTGCGCATCGACACTAACCAGCATGTCTGGACGACGGATGTTCAGTACCACACCGTCATGAAGTTCACCCGCGAAGGCGAATGGCGGCGGACCATCGGCAACCAGGGCAAGCCCGGGCTGGACGAGTACAGCTTCAACCGCCCCGCCGACCTCGCCTTCGCCCCTGACGGGTCGATCTACGTCGCGGACGGATATGGCAACTCGCGTGTCGTCAAATACACACCCGAGGGGAAGTACGTCACTGCGTGGGGCACGCCGGGAACGGGCGAGAGCCAGTTCAATACGGTCCATTCGGTAGCTGTCGATTCAGAGGGCGTCGTCTACGTAAGCGACCGGGAAAACAATCGGATCCAGATCTTCACCTCCGATGGCGAATACCTGCGCGAGTGGAATCACCTCGGAGCTACCCAGAACATCTTTATCACTCCCGAAGACGAACTGTGGGTCATCACCCACCGCAACAACATCGAAAATCTGACTTATGACACGCTGGCCGGGCGGATCATGAAGATCGACCGGAAAACCGGCGAGATCCTGGGGGCCATGGAGAGCCCCGGACATTGGATCCACAAGACCCACGACGGTCTGATCTTCATCGGAAGCCTTACGGGCAACGTCTTTCGCTGGTACCCCGGTTGGCTGACCGAGGGGCTCGGCGCGGACGAAGCGATGCGCCCGGCGAACTGAGTTCACCGAAGGCCTGTTCGCCTCCCGGCGGCGCTCCCGCCGCTGGCCTGCATTTCTCACCACGCGGCCGGCGAGGCGAAGTGCGTGAGAGGGCCGTCAGGACAACGCGCGAACCCCTTCGCGGTCGCAGGGGCTGGGAGCACCGAATGCTATCCTGAGTTCGCGATGGGGATTCTGGAACTTTTCGGTATTGCCTCCAAAGACCCTTGGGAGCAGCGGCAGCAGGATAGCGCTTCCGACACCGTTCGTAAAATCACCGACGAATTGAATCACATGGACCGCGATCAGGCCAAGTACATCGCCTCGTTCGCCTACATCCTGGGCCGCGTCGCGCATGCCGACCTCGACATCAGTGACGAGGAGACCCGTGAGATGGAGCGCATCGTTCAGGGACTGGGCGGTCTCCCCGAAGAACAGGCAATCCTTGTGGTGCAATTGGCGAAGACGCAGGCGCTGCTGTTTGGCGCCACAGAGAACTTCGTTGTCACCCAGGAGTTCAACCGCATCGCGAGCCGCCAGCAGAAACTCGCGCTGCTCAACTGCCTCTACGCCGTTTCTTCTTCCGACCAGGCGGTCTCGACGGCGGAAGACAATGAAATCCGGCGGATCACTCAGGAACTTCGGCTGGATCACGCCGACTTCATCGCGGCCCGCTCGGCGTACCGGGACCATCTGGAGGTGTTGAGAAAACCAGTTAAGAGCCCCGGCTCGTAGAACGCCCGGCGGACTCTGATCCGGCGTTTCCGCGATTGGGATGGCTCCTGTCCCATCATCCTCATGCCCGCTGTTCCCTTGCAGTGGACAACGGGAATAGAATAGATAGGCGGAAACATCGTTCAAGGATTGCTACCAGAGAAATGAAGGCGCCGTACCTCACCATGACCGTCGCATCTTCTGCAAGTCGATCTGCGAGACGCCTCCTCGCGTTGTCCCTGCTCGGCGTGTTGCCCATCGCTGTCCACGCTGCCCCCAACAGCGCCGCTGTCGATTTCCAACGTCAAGTCCGTCCCGCACTCTCCGACGCCTGTTTCCAATGTCATGGCCCCGACCCGACCACGCGGATCTCCGGCTTGCGGCTGGATACCCGCGAGGGCGCCTTCGGCAGCCGGCCCGCTGGCGTGCCCATTGTCCCCGGCGACCCTGAAAGCAGTCTCGTCTACCAGCGCATCACCAATCCGGACAAGGCCCGCCGCATGCCGCCCGAATACTCTCACAAGGAGCTCGACCCCGAGCAGATCGACACGATCCGCCAATGGATCGAGCAAGGCGCCAACTGGGAGGAGCATTGGGCTTTCACGAAGCCGGAACGCCCCGAACTCCCTCGAGTCGACAATACCGGCTGGGTCCGCAATCCGATTGACCGCTTCATCCTTGCGCGCCTCGATGCAGAGGCACTGGCGCCGGCTCCCGAAGCCGGCCGCCGCTCGCTGATCCGCCGCGCCTCTCTCGACATCACCGGCCTGCCGCCCACCCCGGAGCAGGTCGAATCGTTCGTCAACGATTCATCGCCCGATGCCTACGAGAATCTCGTCGACACCCTGATGGGCAGCGAGGCCTACGGCGAGCACCGTGCGCGTTACTGGCTCGACGCCGCCCGCTACGCCGATACCCACGGCCTGCACCACGACAACTACCGCGAGATGTGGCCCTACCGCGACTGGGTCATCCGCGCCTTCAACCGCAATCAGCCCTTCGACGAGTTCACCGTCGAGCAAATTGCCGGCGACCTGCTTCCCGACCCCACCAGGGAACAGCAGATCGCCACTGGATTCCACCGCTGCAACATCACCACCAGCGAAGGCGGCTCCATCGCCGAGGAAGTCCTCGTGATGTACGCCAAAGACCGCGTTGACACCACCGGCACCGTTTGGCTCGGCCTGACGGTCGGCTGTGCGACTTGCCACGATCACAAGTTCGACCCCATCGCGCAAAAAGACTTTTATTCAATGGCCGCCTTCTTCCGCAACACCACGCAGAAGGCGATGGACGGCAACTACTACGACACCCCGCCGGCGCTGCTTCTGCCTCCGCCAGACGATGAAGCCCGCTGGCGGCAACTTCGGACCGAAGAACCCGCCGCAAGAGAGAATCTCGATCAGGTGCGTCGGCAAGCACGGAACGACTTCGACAACTGGCTGCGCGCCCAAAAGAAGATTCAGCTTGAGACGGGCCGCTTTGACCCTTCGGAGGTCCTTTCCCTCGAACTGGATCGTCAAGCGAATGCTCGCTTGGGTTCGACCATCATGCCGCTCCAACTCGAAGGAGGCGGAAAGGTCAAACGCGAATCGCGCACCCGCGTCCTGCGCTTGTCGGAGAAAGCGTATGCCGCGCTGCCGGGCTTCCCTTCCCTCAAGGCCGACGAGCCGTTCACGGTAGCGCTGGCGTTCCGTTTGCATGAAGGCGCCGATTCGGGGACCCTCATCAGCCAGAACGACCCCGGCAACGAAGACCGCGGCTGGCGGATCGATCTCGCCAAGGGCCTGCCCAGTCTCACGCTGCGTGTACAGGACGGCCGCGCCATCGGCCGCAAGGCCACCGGCGACCGCCGTGCCGAAGCCGGTTCCTGGCATCATATCGCCGTCACCTATGACGGCGAACGGCAGCGAACCGGCATCACGCTTTATCTTGACGGCAAGGAGTTGCCGATCGAGAACACCGGCCGAGCCATTCAAACCCTGCGGGGGCCGATCCACACCGAGGAGCCCTTGCTGATCGGCGCCAGTCTCGCCGAAGACGGATCGAAAAGCGGATTCCTGAACGCGTCGATCCGTGACCTCCGCATCCTCACCCGCGCCGTGACCGAAGCCGAAGCGCCGTTGCTTGCCCGCTGGGATTCTCTGGCCACGGCCCGCGGCAAAGCCCCGCGCAAACTGAACTACAAGGCAAAGGCATCCCTCGAGTCCTACTACCTCCTCCGACACAATGAGGCCTACCGCGGCGCCGATGAAAAACTGGCCAACCTGGAAACCGAGCGCGACGCGATCCTGCGTCGCAGTTCCGTGACGCACGTCATGCGCGAGAAGGAAGACTCCGACCCCATGGCGAACATCCTCTATCGCGGCATGTACGACCAGAAACGCGAAGAGGTCCAGCCCGCCACGCCGGGCGTGCTTCCGCCGATGGACCCTTCGCTTCCCCGCAACCGTCTCGGCCTCGCGAAGTGGCTCGTCGATGATGCGAATCCGCTTACCGCCCGCGTTACCGTCAATCGCTTTTGGCAGGAGATCTTCGGCGCCGGCATCGTGAAGACTGCCGAGGATTTCGGATCGCAGGGCGAAGCCCCCAGCCATCCCGAACTTCTCGACTGGCTGGCCGTCGAGTTCCGCGAGTCCGGCTGGGACATGAAGCATATGTTCCGACTCATGCTCACTTCCGCAGCCTACCGGCAGTCTGCCGCGATCACGGCGAGAAAGCTCAAGAGTGATCCGGACAACCGGCTGTTCTCCCGCGGCCCGCGCTTCCGCATGGACGGCGAGATGATCCGCGACCATGCCTTGTCCGCCGCTGGTCTGCTTTCCGATCGAATCGGCGGTCCCAGCGTCAAGCCCTATCAGCCATCGGGGGTCTGGGAAGCCGTTGCGATGATCGGCAGCAACACCCGGTTCTACGAACAGGACCACGGCGAACGGCTCTATCGCCGCAGCCTGTATACCTTCTGGAAACGCGCCGCGCCCCCTCCCGCGATGACCGTTCTCAACGCCCCGACCCGTGAGTTCTGCGCCGTGCGCCGCGAACGCACCAATACGCCCTTGCAAGCGCTGCTCACGATGAACGGCCCGCAGTTCTTCGAAGCCGCCCGCCATCTGGCGCAGCGCGCGCTACGCTCGTCGCGGCAGCTCGATCAGCAGCTCGACTTCATGTCGGCCAGACTGCTCTCCCGCCGGCTCGACGATCGCGAACGCGGCATCGCCGGTGCCGCCTATCAAGACTATCTGCGCTACTACGACTCGAATCCCGATCAGGCCCGCCGCGCCCTTTCGGTCGGGGACTCGGCGCCGGAGTCAACGCTGCCGCGGCCCGAGTTCGCCGCGCTGACCATGGTTGCCAATCAACTCATGAATCTCGACGAGGTGTTGAACAAATGAGCGCTCACCGTTTGTTGCCCGACAACCTTTGTGATGAGGCGGTTCGCATCGAAACCCGCCGCCAGTTCTTCGGCCGCGGCGCGCGCGGTCTGGGCGCTCTCGCTCTTGCCTCGCTCATGGACCGGGATGCCCGCGCTGCCGCGAAGATCGGTCCCACGGCCGGCCTCCCCTCCCTGCCTCACTTCGCTCCCAAAGCCACCCGGGCCATCTACCTGCACATGGTCGGCGCGCCGCCTCAGATGGAGATGTTCGACTACAAGCCGGTCATGAACGACTGGTACGACAAGGATCTTCCCGATTCCATCCGCCAGGGTCAGCGCCTCACCACCATGACCTCCGGCCAGGAGCGTTTCCCGATCGTTCCGTCGAAGTTCGCGTTCCAGCAATACGGCCAGAGCGGAACCTGGATTTCCGAGTTGATGCCCTACACCGCTCGCATGGCCGACGATGTCGCCGTCATCCGCTCCTTGCACACCGAGGCGATCAACCACGAGCCCGCGATCACCTTCATCCAAACCGGCCGTCAGGTCCCCGAGCGGCCCTGCATCGGTTCATGGATCACCTACGGACTGGGCAGCATGAATCGCGACCTGCCGACATTCGTCGTCCTCAAAGCCAGCCACTCGCACCCCAAGGCTGGCGTCCAGGCCATCTCGGCGCGCTTGTGGAGTTCCGGTTTCCTCTCGTCGGAATACGCTGGCGTCGCCCTGCGCTCCGGTGCCGACCCGGTTCTCTACATCAACAATCCCGAGGGCGTGCCGCCCCAAATCCGCCGCCGCATGCTCGACTCGCTCGGCGAAATGAACCGCGTGCGCCACGAAAAGATCGGCGACCCCGAGACGCTCGCCCGCATCGAGCAGTACGAGATGGCTTTCCGCATGCAATCCTCGGTGCCCGATCTTACCGACCTCACCAGGGAATCCGAGGCCACTCTCAGGATGTACGGAGACGACGTGCACTCGCCGGGCACCTTCGCACACACTTGCCTGATGGCGCGCCGCCTGGTCGAGCGCGACGTTCGCTTCGTGCAGATCTATCACCGCGGCTGGGATGTCCACGGGCGGTTGCCGCAGGTCCTGCCCAGTCAATGCAAAGACGTGGATCAGGGCGCTTGGGCCCTCGTCCAGGATCTCAAGCAACGCGGCTTGCTCGATGAGACGCTCATCATCTGGGGCGGCGAATTCGGCCGCACTGTCTACTGCCAGGGCAAGCTCACCGAGCAGACCTATGGCCGCGACCACCATCCTCGTTGCTTCAGCATCTGGATGGCCGGCGGCGGCATCAAGGGCGGCGGCGTCCACGGCGAAACGGACGATTTCTCCTACAACATCGTTCGCGACCCGGTCCACGTGCGCGATCTGCAGGCAACCATTCTGCACCTGTTCGGCATCGACCACGAGCGTTTCACCTTCCGCCACCAGGGCCTCGACAAACGGCTCACCGGCGTCGACCCCGCTAGCGTCGTCAAACCGGTTTTGGCCTGAGGACCCCGCAGACGAGAAAAGGCGCTGCCTCATATCAGAAAGAGCCGCGAGTCAAAGCCCCTACAGGTTCGGCCGTCCTTCGCAAGAGTGACCTTGACGGTTGACCTGCACCGCTCACCTCGTGTCGAGGCGAACTGCTTGAGGGTCCCAAGACACGAATCACGAGACACGAGATACGAAGCACGGCTTCTCAGCCGCAGGCCCTTCACCGCAAGCCGCAGTCCCCCGCGCCAGTACCACGGCCTGTAAGGTTTTCACGAATCACGAGACACGGCTTTTTTTCACGAATCACGGCCTTTCCCCCTGCCCATGACCGTAACCGATCCCTACGCGCGAAACACGAGTGACTATCGCGAACCGCCTCGCGGCTTCTGGGCGACCGCTCGGCACCTTGGGCCGGGGATGATTCTGGTGGGCTCGATCGTGGGCTCTGGAGAACTGATCCTCACCACCAAGTTGGGCGCCATGGCCGGCTTCGTCCTGCTGTGGTTCGTTCTGCTCTCCTGCTTTGTCAAAGCCGTCGTGCAGGCCGAGCTGACGCGGCATACCATCGCGAGCGGTCAGACGTTCTTGACCGTGTTCAACGCGATGCCCGGTCCCGCGGCGCCCCGCCCGGGCTGGCTGACGTTGCCGTGGATGGCGGTGCTCGTTCTGGCCAGCATTGTGGCCGTTGCCGCATTTGTGCGGCTCGATCCGGCATCGCAAACCACGACGGCGGCCCTGTTGATAAGCGCCTGCGTAGGCGTGGTATGCGTCGTTGCCGCCTGGATCCTGCGCCGGACCGGCGAAGAATCCAGGCGTCCGGTGCGCCGCAAGATGAACTGGTTCACCTGGGTCTGGCTGGCGGCGACCTTACTGATCTTCGTGAACTCGGGCGCGATTCTTGGGGGCGTCGGCCAGGTCGTCGAGATGGCCTTCCCGGGGCTCCTCGGCGAGGGAGGCGCGCGCTACTGGTCATTCTTGATCGCGATTCTCTCCGCGGCCCTGCTGCTCGGCGGCACCTACGCGTCGATGGAGAAGATGTTCGTCATCCTGGTGGCGGTCTTTACCGGGCTCACGGTCGTGTGCACGGTGATCTTGCAATGGACCGGATACGCCGTGAGTTGGTCCCAGCTTGCCGGCGGTCTCTCGCTCGACGTGCCGAACGAGATCACCACGGCGCTGGTCCTCACCGCGCTGGCCATGTACGCCGGCACCGGCGTCGCCTTCGGCGAGATCTGGATCTACACCTACTGGTGCGTCGAGAAGGGCTATGCCCGCAACACCGGGCGGATTGAACCCGGCGCAGCCTGGGCGAAACGGGCCAAAGGCTGGATTCGCGTCATGTACACCGACGTGCTGGTGACCATGGCCGTCTATACCGTCAGCACCGTTTGCTTCTACTTGTTGGGAGCGGCCATCCTGTATGCGAAGGGAGTCAATCCGGACGGACGTGAAACGATCGTCATTCTGAGTTTGATGTACACCGAAAGCTTCGGCGATTGGGCCGCCACGTTGTTTCTGGTGGGGTCCTTTTTCGTCCTGCTGACCACGGTGATGTCCGGCGCCGCCGGACACAGCCGCTTCCTTGCGGACTCGATGGCGGTGATCGGCCTCATCGACCCATCCGATTACGGGGCGCGGCTGAGGTTCATTCGAGCGTTCGTCGTCGTCTCGCTGGTCATTTATTCCATCGCCTACTGGCTCTTCGAGAATCCGCCGCAGATGCTGCTCATCACCAGCAGCCTGATTGCGGCCGTGATGTTTCCCGTCCTCGGCCTGGGGGTTCTCTATCTGCGGCATCGCAAGCTGGATTCGAGGATCGTTCCCGGCCCGCTGATAACCGGCTGGCTGTGGGTTTGCGCCATCGTCCTGGCGATCGTCTCCCCCGGCGGGGTTCTCATCGCCCTGGCGATCCAGGCCGGCTGGCTCAGCTTCGGCTGATCCGATAGCCGCGGGCCGTCTCTGGTGCTGCTCATAACCTGCGGGGGGCGCTCGCCGACATGGCATGACGTTGACGACGTTGCGGTCTCCCTGTGGGCTCCCTCCACGCCGTCAACGTCATCAACCTGCAAGCAAACCGAGGACACATTTGGATCTCCACCCTTTTTGCAGAACTTGACTCACACAACTCCTCCACCGAGCCGCGGGAGGTTGAAAAGTTGATCGAAGCGGCGTGTTTTTCCGGGTTCACCCGTGAACACGGGCCGTGAGTGCGACCATACTTCATATAGCAATTCCCGCACAGCGGTTCCCCGCAACGGAGCGTAAGGATGAGCACCGAACCGATTCCGGCCCCGCCTTCCATGACCACCGAGGAGATTGCTCGTCTTGGCAGGAAACTCTACGATGAACGCCATCGTGAAAGCCTTGAAGAGAAGCACCGAGGGAAGTTTGTCGCCGTTGATGTGACCACCGGGGAAGCCTACATGGCAGAGCACTCTGAGGAGGCCCTTGAGAAAGCCTACAACCGATCGTCTGAAGGGTTTTTCTATTTGGTCCGTATAGGTTTTCCTGCCGCCTTCAGTTTGAGTTCTTCCCCGCTGCATGGCTGACAACATTTCTGGCTTTTTCGACGAGCACGGTTTCCCCTGCATGGCGTTCGACTTGCAGGCGGAAAACAGCCCCATTCCCAAGAGAACGCTGACCGGAATCATCGACACGGGATCTACGGGATCCCTTCAAGTCCCCCAGGAAACCGCAGCGAGACTGTCCTTCCCTCAGCTAGAGCCCCGATCAGCCGTGGATGTGGGGTTCGGCGATGGGACGTCCAGATTGTGTCCAGTGGTGCGGGGCTACGTGACCCTGGGAAGCGAGACCAGGGCAGGGTCAGTGATCGTGGCCCCAGGCGGACACATCTTGATCGGGATGTCCTTCTTGAGGATTTTCAGGAAGGCGCTGTTGGTTGCCCCGAAGTCTGGTGTCCTGTTGATGCAGGACGAGCAATCGAATTCGTAGGTCTCCCCCGGCGGGGTTCTCATCGCCCTGGCGATCCAGGCCGGCTGGCTCAGCTTCGGCTGATCCCAACCGCCGCGGGCCGTCACGCCTCGACGGCCGCGATCAGCCCCTTGATGTAGCCCACCGTCCAGGCGCGCCCGCGGTCGCACCAATCGGCGTCACCCTCCATCCGCGGGACGTGGTCCGGCTGCAGGAACCCGTGGAATCCCACCTGCTTCAGCGTGCGGATGGTTTCCACCGGATCGCAGTTCCCGTCGCCGAGGTGGCACTCCGTGAAGTCTTCAACCGGACCCTGGACGTCCCGAAAGTGTACGTAGAAGATCTTGTTGCGCTCCCCGAACAACCGGATCGCGTCCGTGACCCCTTCACCCCCGCGCATCTCCGACCAGCAGCCGTGGCAGAAGTCCAGGCCGTGCATCGGGCTGTCGAAGAGATCCATGGCGCGGCGGAAGTTCTCCAGGTTGCGAAAGACCCGGCCCACGCCGCCCAGCGTGGGGACCGGCGGATCATCGGGATGAAGCGCCAGCCGCAGCCCGGCCTCCTCGCATACCGGAAGAATGCGCTCCAGATACCAGCAGTAGTTCTCCCAGATCTCCTGCTCGGAGTATTCGCGCTCGACCGGCGCACGGCCCCAAACCCCATTCAGGATGTCATCTCCCTCCTGCGCCCCTTTCGCCTTGTCGTAGTCGAAGGCGGTCGCCAACGCTCCGCCGCGTACCGCCCGGTCTTGCGAGGTGCGCCAGACACCCGACGGCATGAAGGCGTAACCGAGAATGGGAATCCCCGCTTTGGCGACGTTGCGGACGGTGTATGCCATATTGTCAAGCTGCTTCTCTCGGCCGCTCCCGCCCAGCAGGATCTGGTCCCAGAACCTGACCGGGACGTTCTCGATCGCCATCAGCCGCAGATCGGCATTCTTCGCCCGCTCGACCAGTACCGCCAGGTCCTCGTATTCCCAACGCTCCTCCCCGGGTAGGCTGGGCGTGTTGAGTTGAAAGTCGTCGCAGCCGCATTGCTTGATGAACCGCAGCCGCGATTCGGTAATCTCATGGAATTGCCCCAGCCCCACTCGCATGGGAAGGTCGTCGAGGTTGATCATGGCGCTGAACACTATAGCCCGCCGGTCTCACCGCGTGGCGATGTGAAGTGCGTGAGAGGGCCGTCAGGACGAGGCGCGAGCGGCTTGGCGCGCGCGCAACATGGCCTTTACGGTTTTTTACGAGTCACGAAACACGGCCTTTCTGTTCGCGTGCTGCTGCCGTCGGGTGGTGAGATAGGCAGGCTGCCCCATTGATCGTCATCAGAGCCCCCGGCCCCGGCGGTCGGTTTTTGTCCCGCACGGAGGTCACGAGTACCCCTCCCGGAACTAAGCCGCGTCCAAGACGACAATCAATACCACGATAAAGCGCGGTGGGTGAAAAGTGCGTTGGGCAATACAATCAATTAATAGTCGAACCGGAGTCTACCCAGTCACTCGGGAGATCATATCGAGTAGCCCCCAAAAGCCCTTGACCTCCCAGATCACGAGCAACATACTGTAAGCATGAGTCAGCAATCAGCAGGCCGTTGCCGCCATGAGAGGTTGAGCCTCATGGTGCTGGGCGCTGAGGGCAAACGGCTCAAGTACGACGACCTCACCAGTCACCATCACGGCCACCAAACCGTGGTGATCTGATGCCCTCAATCGACTTCGACACGTCGAGCATTCCTGCTGCCAATGTCGCCACAGTCCCGCAGCGCAGCCCGTTGCGATACCCCGGCGGCAAGACGTGGCTGATACCGCATATCCGCGTCTGGTTGTCGCGCGCCGATGCGACATGCCTTGTCGAACCGTTCGCTGGCGGTGGGATCGTGTCTCTGACTGCTG
Source organism: Bryobacterales bacterium (assembly GCA_965204095.1). Classification (GTDB taxonomy): domain Bacteria; phylum Acidobacteriota; class Terriglobia; order Bryobacterales; family UBA6623; genus JAPPLB01. The sequence goes on from OZ241991.1 coordinate 2,771,060, forward strand.
TCATGGAGGGTCTTGTCGAACGCGCCGTAATGGTGGACAGGGATCGGGATGTCGCCGCGTTCTGGCGAGCGGCGTTGGAGAACACAGACGACCTGATCGAACGCATTGATGGCTTTCCGCTGAGCCGTTCAGCGGTCGAGGAGATCGCCACCGCACCGCCAGAGGACGTAGTTTCGCATGGATTTCGCACATTGGTCTTGAACCGGACCCGTCGCGGTGGCGTTCTGGCGCCGGGAGCGTCACTCACGAAGCACGGCGAGAACGGTGCCGGGATCGCATCGCGTTGGTACCCCGCCACTCTGCGCAAGCGACTCAGGGCAATCTCGACCTGCTCAGACCGGATCGCGTTCTACGAAGGTGACGGGGTGCGCGCAACGGACCTGATCGCGCGGGTTGAAGGCGTTGCGCTGTTCATCGATCCGCCCTACACCGTGCCCGGCGGGAAGCGCGCCGGGTCGAGGCTTTACGCTCACAACGAGGTAGACCACGCGCGCATCTTCGAGATCCTTGCCGACACCCGCGCCGAGTTCCTCATGACATACGACTGCTCACCGGAGATCGTGCGGCTCATTCGGGCACACGGCTTCACCGCAGCAGTGGTCGAGATGAAGAACGGGCATCATGCACGTCTGCCGGAGCTTGTCATCACCTCGCGCCAGACGTTCACATGAGCCGCTACGGAATTGCGGAGTGGTACGGCCAGCCGTTCCTTTCGCTTGCACGCGACAGACGACGAAAGCTGGCGCGCACTGCTCTCGGTGATGCCGATCCGCCGGAGTGCCCGTTTCGCGGCCAGCCGTGCAACAAGAAAGGCGGAGTCTGTTCAATTCAGCCCTACACCGAATCGCACGGACTCATCTCGGCAGTGGCAGGTGATCCGGTAATCGTCTGTCCCGCGCGGTTTGAGCAGGATCGTATTGTGCTTACTTGGCTGGCTGACATCGTGGGCTTCGAGCCCGAATCCGCGCAGGTTGCCCGTGAGGTTCCATTCATGCGGAGCACCGACACGGGGAAGCACGCCGGCAAGATCGATCTGGTTGTCGCCAGCGACGGCAACGCAGTGCGCTGGTACGGCTTGGAGATCCAAGCGGTCTACTTCTCCGGTAAAGGTATGCGCGATGAGTTCGTTGCCCTGCGGAACCATCGTGGCAATGCCCCGCCGTATCCGGTCTGGAACCGCCGGCCGGATTGGCGGTCGTCTGGTGCGAAACGGCTGATGCCGCAGCTACAGGTGAAGTCACCGACTCTGCAACGATGGAACTCCAAGATCGCCGTCGCCGTTGACCGTCCGTTCTTCGAGTCGCTCGGCGGCCCATCTCCCGAACCAAGCCGGGATATCAACGACGGCGACGTGATATGGCTTGTACCGGAACTGGTCGATGGTCGGCTGCGCCGCGGGCATTGGGAAGTCCTGACACTCGAAACATCTCAGGAACGCCTACGGGCTGCCGACAAGATCAACCGGGGCGACTTCGAGCGGTTGTTACGCGATAAGTTGTGCCCCTTGATGGGGGTATGAGGCCCAACCAGCCAAAGCTTATCCGCGCTGGAGAAGCCGATTTATAAATCCGTTTCGCGCTCCTGCGCGGCAGTCCGGCAGTCGGCCTCGTTTCATCCCCATGCAGGAAGGCTTCTGCCATACTGTCATCACGGCTAAACACGCTAGGAGAGCAGTCATGAAGCCCGTAGCCCTTCGCTTGCCTGATGAGGTTTCTCAACGCCTGACCCGGTTGGCCGACCTCACCGGGCGCAGCAAGACCTTCTACATGATCGAAGCCATCAAGCAGCACCTGGACGATCTCGAGGACTTGTATCTTGCCGAGCAACGGCTGATCGACATGCGGGCCGCGAAGTCCGAGACCGTGCCGCTGGAAGAAGTGATGAAGCGCTATGGTTTGGAAGGTTGAGCTTGACTGCGCCGCGTGCGCGACTTGGGAAAGCTCGACCGGCAGGCGGCTTGCCTTCCTGCACGGCCGCCTTGCAACACTGGACGATCCGCACAGCATCGGAGAGGCCCTCAAGGGTTCACGTCTCGGCGAGTTTTGGAAGTACCGGGTAGGCAATTACCGCTTGATCGCCCGCATCGAGGACGACGTTTTGCGGGTGCTCGTGGTGAGGGTCGGTAGCCGCGACAAGGTGTACCGTTGAGGGAGAGGCCATGAAGAAATAAGGAGAAGCTCTTGTTCCCATTGTTGAAGAATGAGATGAAGACTGAATGAAGGAGAGGAGACCTCCGTGCAACTGAAAGCCTTCCGTGTGCAGAAGTTTCGCAATATCGAGGACTCGGGAGTGATTGAGTTACTCGATGCGCTCACTTGTGTGGTCGGTAAGAACCAAGCCGGGAAAAGCGCTCTCCTACGAGCGCTGCACAAGTTTAACCCGCATCTCGCAGAGCCGTACGACACGCGCCGAGAGTGGCCCCGTGGCCAGCGCACCAAACGCAACAAGAAACAAGTCGTCTGCGAGGTGCACTTTGCACTCTCGCCCGAAGAGTTAAAAAAACTTGAAGAGATCGCTGGTCAGGAGTTGAGCATCGAGAATATCGTCGTCACGAAAGACTACGAGGGTAACTTCGAGATTCAGTTCCCAGAAGATTCGACTCTCTTTCCGGACACGTTGCCACCAAATTCGATCGATGCTATCTGTCAGAACCTGCCAAAGCTGACCGAACCGGTTGGAGAAAAGTTTCGGGAGGTGGCGACCAAATGCATCCTAGAGGCCAAGCAATATGCAAAGGAGGGTCGCTTTCAGGAGCTTACCCAGGTTCGCGCCCGGCACGCAAAGGCTCTGCAAAGGCAGCTTACCAAAGGGGACACCGTGCCGCAGCAGACAAGCGAAAACCAGTTCATTGCGGAGTATAAGACGGAACTGCAAAAGGTTAAAGACAGGCTTGTCGCCGAGTACGCAAAGCCTCAGAAGGTCAAAGAGTACATCGTCTCCCAACTCCCCACATTCATCTACATGGATGATTACAAGAGGTTCCAGGGTCGCGCTAACCTGGAGGGCCTGAAAGAGCGCTTGGTTAACAACAAATTGGACCTCTCCGAAGAGGACGAGACATTCTTGATGATCCTCAAACTCGCCGGTCTGAACCTAGACGAGTTGATCAAGCAAGGCGATTCAGAAGATCAAAACGTCATACACGATCGCCAGGTCGATCTTCAAGACGCTGCCACCACGCTGACTGGCAGCGTAGCCGGACGCTGGGGCCAGAACCAGTACCAGGTGCAGTTCCGGGCCGACGGCCAGGTTTTCTTCACAGAGATCGAGGAGACGAACAAAAACATTGGGATGATCCCGCTTGAGGAGCAGTCGAAGGGATTCCAATGGTTCTTTTCGTTCGATCTACACTTCATGCACGATAGCGAAGGAACCTTCGAGGGCTGCGTACTTCTGCTGGACGAACCCGGTCTCCACCTGCACCCGGGTGGGCAAAAGGATCTTCTCGAGCGCTTGGACGCATACGCCAGGAAGAACACGCTGATCTATACGACGCACCTGCCGTTCCTCGTCGATCTGCGCGAACCTAAGCGGATCAAGGTCATCAAGCAGACTGAACTGGGTGCGATAGTATCGGATGACCTCGGTGGAACTCAGACCGACGAGCGGCTGACGCTTCAGGCCGCGCTAGGGATGAGTGCGAACCAGAGCTACCTCGTTTCCGAGCGGAATCTCCTCGTCGAGGGTGTCCACGACTACTGGATCATCACAGAACTCTCGAACATCTTCGAGCGTGAGGGTCGCGTCTGCTTACCGGAAGACGTCTTGATCACAGCCGCAGGCGGGGCGTCGGAGATCGTCCCTACTGCCACGTTCATGATCGGCCAGGAACTCAGCGTCGTCGCGCTGTTCGATTCAGACTCAGCAGGGAAAGTAGCCGAGGAAAAGCTCCGGAAGAAGTGGATCACCCGGTATAAGAATGCGCGGGCGGTGACAATGCTGGTCGGTGACGCGCTTGGGATGTCGGGCAAAGAGGCAACGATCGAAGACCTCTTCCCGGAGGACTACTACTTGGAGAAGGTGCGTAAGTCGCATGAGCTGAAGCTGAAGAGCAAGGGTTTCGCTACTGACGAGATCACGCTTAACGGTTCGGGTCCCGTCCTGCCACGGTTGCAACAGTGCTTCGACAAGCTCAAAGTAGACTTCAACAAGGGCTCGGCGGGCAAACTGATCCGCCGGGATCTAATCCGGTGTAAGAGCATCGATAAGCTACCGACCGGGGTGGCAGAGAAGGGTGAGGCCTTGCTGACCGCGCTGCGCAACGCGTTCGACGCTTCGGACAAGCAGACGACGTAGCCCGGTAATGCCGCGCTGGGGGTGAGAGGAACGGCTTGTCTCACTTCAGGGGTCCACCGCCGGCAATCGGGCGAGACCTTGAGCGCTACGGTTGGCTGGAGCGTGAGATCTAGCGTGCCGGCAAGCAGAACGCGGAGCGGCGCGAGAAGTGCTGGGCCGTGGAAGCGACGACGATATGAGCTGTGGCCGGTAGGGGAGCCGTTTCCACGCCGTCACGACCCGAAGCGGCATCGTATGCTGGGAACGGCGCGACATTAGGAGCAGGAGGCTTCGCAGGCATGGCGTTTCAGACACCCATCAAGATCAGCAAGGCGCTCAGCGCCATCCAACGTCGCGAGTATGCGCTGCCGGCCATCCAACGCGAGTTCGTGTGGGATCATTCGAAGATCGAACGGCTCTTCGACAGCCTCATGCGGGGTTATCCAATTGGGTCTTTCTTGTTCTGGAGAGTCGAACGCGACAGCATCAAGAAGTACGAGTTCTACGACTTCATGCTCCACTATCACCAGCGGGACAACAAGCGCTTGAAGTCACTGGGCGAGGTCACTCGCGAAGAGATCACTGCGGTGCTTGATGGACAGCAGCGGCTGACGGCCTTGAACATCGGCCTTCGCGGCACGTACGCTTACAAGCCGCCGCGATGGTGGTGGAGCAGCCCTTTTCCCACGCGAGCACTGTACCTGAACGTCCTCGGCGAGGCGGAGGAGAACGAGGCAGGAATGCAGTACGACTTCCGCTTCCTGACCGATGAGGATGCGAAGGCCGGACACGACGAAACACATTGCTGGTATCCCGTCCGCGACATCCTCAAAGCCGAGGATATTGTGGACCTCAATGATTTTCTCATCGACCGGGAACTTGCCAACCAAAAGGGGCCATTGAGGGTCTTGGCTCGACTCCTCAAGGTGGTGCACACGGAGCGGGTCATCGCGTACTACGAGGAAGAAGATCAGGATCTCGACAAGGTTCTGGACATCTTCATCCGTACGAACAGTGGCGGCACGACGCTGAGCTACTCGGACATGCTGATGAGCATGGCGACTGCGCAGTGGAAGAACCGGGACGCCCGCGAAGAGATCCACGGAACTGTGGACGAACTCAACCGAATTGGTGACGGGTTCGGATTCTCAAAGGACTTTCTGCTAAAGGCGGGCCTGATGCTCGCCGGCATCCCCAGCGTGAGGTTCAGGGTCACCAACTTCAGCGCCCGGAACATGGAACTCCTTGAAGATTGCTGGGATTCCATCACGCGCGCCGTTCGCACCGCCGTGGAGCTGGTTGCTAGGTTCGGTTTCTCTCAGGGTAGTCTCAGAGTAACCAACGCGGTTCTCCCCATTGCACACTACCTGTATCGTCGAGACACACTGTCCGGGTTCTTGTCTCACCCGGTGTACCGCCAGGATCGTGACACCATCCGAAGTTGGCTGGTACGGTCGCTGCTCAAGCGGGGAATCTGGGGCAGCGGTCTGGACTCGCTGCTCACCGCGCTCAGGAGTGTCATCGACGAGCACGGCGGCGAGGCGTTTCCGGCGGCACGTCTGGAAGCGGCGATGAGGGTTCGCGGTAAGAGCCTGACCTTCGAGGAAGCGGATTTCCAGGATCTCGTGGAATCGAACGACCGCACGTTCTTGCTGCTGTCCCTTTTGTACCCATTCGTGGATCTGCAGAACAACAAGTTCCACATCGACCACGTGTTTCCAAAGAGCCGATTCTCGTCCAAGCGATTGCGTGACGCTGGCGTGGCTGCGGACGACATTCGGGTGTTCCAGGACCGCGCTGACCGTCTGCCCAACCTGCAACTGCTCGTCGGAGAGGCGAACGAGAGCAAGAGCGACATGCTCCCGCGGCAGTGGATGAACGCGATCTTCGATACTCAGGTCGGCAGGGAGGAGTACGCTGAACGTCACGACCTTGGCGACATTCCGAGCGACATCACTGGGTTCAGCGCGTTCTACGAAGCCCGCCGTGACCGTCTCCTTGGCCGGCTACGGAAGCTGCTCGGCACAAATCGGCGCGGGTAAGAAGCGTCGTGACCATCAGAGCACCGGATCAAGGGCTTGTCCTGGCAAGTGTCGACCTTGTAGCAGCAGGTCGAGCAGGCTACAAGTCTTTATCGCTTAGCAGTCTGTGTCTAAAAACCATTTAGAGCTAAGGATATTTTGGCATAAACTGGCGTCATGGCGATGGGAACGCGAGGGAAGCGGCGGCGGCAGGAGGAGCTCTTCTACGCTGCCGAGACGGCCGAAGCGCCGGGACATCCGTTTTACAAACGACTCAACGAAACACTCGATGCAGCCGGCTTCGACGGTTTCTGCGAAGAGCGCTGTCGGAGGTTCTACCACGACCGGCTGGGGCGGCCGTCGTTGGCGCCGGGCGTCTACTTTCGACTGCAGTTGATCGGCTTTTTCGAGGGGGTGGACTCGGAGCGCGGGATCGCTTGGCGGGTGGCCGACTCGCTGTCGCTGCGGGGCTTCCTCGGTTATGGGCTCGACGAGGCAACGCCGGATCACGTGACGATCTCGCGCACCCGGCGGCTGCTGGATGCCGAGACACATCAGGCGGTATTTCGCTGGGTGCTGGAACGGCTTGCCGGGGCGGGTTTGCTGAAGGGCAAGACGATCGGAGTGGACGCGACGACGCTGGAGGCCAACGCGGCGATGCGCTCGATCGTGCGGCGTGCGACGGGCGAGAGCTATCGTGAGTACCTCAAGAAGCTGGCGGCCGCGGACGGCGAAGCGAGCGACCCGGCGGCGCTGCGGCGAAAGGACCGCAAGCGCACCAAGAAGCGGGTTTCGAACAAGGAGTGGGTGAATCGGCACGATCGCGAAGCCGAGATCGCGAAGATGAAGGACGGGCGCACGCGGCTGGCCTACAAGGCCGAGCAGGCGGTGGACTTGGACACGGGAGCGATCGTGGCGAGCACCGCGCATGCGGGCGCGACGGGCGACACGACATCGATCCAACAGACCCTGCCGGCGGCAGGGGAAGCGGTGGCCGAACAGATCGTGACGGCGCCGCAAGTCAACGAAGCGGGGATCGAAGAAGTGGTGGCGGACAAGGGCTATCACAGTGGGGCGACGCTGGCGAAGCTCGACGAGTGGAGCGTGCGCAGTTATGTCTCCGAGCCCGCGCGCGGACGACGCAAATGGCGTGGCAAGAGGAAGCAGCAAGCGGCGACCTACGCGAATCGGCGGCGGGTGAGGGGCAAGCGGGGCAAAGAGCTGTTGCGGCGGCGAGGGGAGAAGCTGGAGCGGCCGTTCGCGCACCAGTTCGAGACGGGCGCGATGCGGCGGCTGCACGTACGGGGGCTGGACGAAGTACGCAAGAAACTACTGCTGCAAGCAGCGGCCTGCAATCTGGCGCTGCTGTTGCGGACCAAGCACGGCGCGGGCTCGCCACGAGGCCTGGCGGAGGCCGCCCAAGCGCTTTGCACGGCGATTTGGGCGCTGTTGGTGGCCTGGAATCGGCTTGAGGAGTTGCCCGAAGCGCGTGATGCCTGACTCAGCTGATCCGACCCACCGTGCCTTACTCAATCCCATCGCACGAACTCGTCCTGAGACTCGCGGAAAACGACTGTTTAGACACGGCCTGTTAGGCTAGTGTCTTTGATTCTTGATAGTGGGGCAATCAGTCTGTGCTATTAGGCCAAGAAAGCATTGCATAGATACCCTTGTTACAGTATTGCCGTCTATTTTTTGAATATGATCGTTGTTAATCAGACTGTCGAAATCGGTCTCCTTAATCTGTAGGATGTCTCTTGCTTTATCGACTTTGATCAATGCAGGATGCTCCGTTAGATCCAGCGAATCGTCTTCCGTCGACGCCTCTTCAGTTTTCTGGGGCACAACGATATCTGATGAGTCACCGGCTATAAAATGCCACTTATTGTTACGGACATTATTTGCGGCCTTATCCCATTTAGATAATACTTGATAATTCACATTGATTCCTTTTAGGACTTTCCCATTACAGCTGTCATTATTGACTCGCAATAGGACTACGCCTCGATGGAGTCCAAGCAGAGACAGATTCCTCGAATCGGGGTCTTTTTGATTCCTCCGCATATACCACCCGAAACTAGAAGGTGAATCCATAAATGCGTATTGATAAGCTATGGATCTCGGAGGAAATAAATTTTTCAAAAGAATTCCCAAGCCAGCCGAGCCAGAGGAAAATCGAGCCTGAAAAGCACTTACTGGGAAGAATGGTCCCTGCAAACCGGCAATTTGCGATGCAATTGATGCGAATTGTGTTATGAATTGCTCTTTCGTACCAGCTTCAGTATCGTTGGGAAGAATCTCCAAGACTTGGAAATATTCAGCACAACTTTCCCCAGATCCCTCAACGTGATTTTCATCATCTGAAAGTCTAGGTTCAAGTTCGACCGTTACGGACACCCACTCTGGGTTGCGCTCTTGCAACTTGGGTTTGTTAATGATATAGCCTGCCTTTGGGTGGGAGTCCTTGATGTTGATTTCTTCAATAAATGGTGCAAGAGATATCTGAAATATAATCGAGATAAACCCATGTGCATCATTGCCAACTCCGTCGGCAACTACTCCAAGTTCCGGAGGAACGTACATCTCGCCGCTTGGCCCTTGAAATACTTGAAGGTTAACTGAAACAAAGGATTTGATATCCGGTTTAGAAACTTCGTCGCCGCTTCTTGTCTGAACAATAGCATTGCCTTTATCATCAAATCGGAGCACTGTGTTCTCTAAAGTTTGCTGAATTTGGAAGAGCTCCTCCTCGGGCAACTCGGTGATTTTTTCTTCTTCAATCCCCAATAGGTTTCTGATATCACCATCTTTCAAAATCTGATTTAGTTGGCCGCTTAGATCTTCCTGATTTTCAGCGATTACATTTCTACCAGATTGGCAAATAGCGGTTGTTGTCAAGCCAAGAAGCAAGACAAGAGAAGATGAGAAATTACGAATTGCTTTCCGCATCGCTTCTAGTCCCAATTATGCAATTTGCTACTGCCAAGTGCTGTACGGAGATCCGTTGAGGAAGTCAGAGGCTCATGTGGTTGCTAACGAAAGTTTTCTTCAGGCGGAGAGCACCTACAAGAACCTGCCGTCGCGAAAAGCATAGCAATTGCTGGGTACTCATCGCAAGGACTAGTTTCCGCTACTGCCCTAGAGTGAAAGCCTGACTTGCCCTGCGGGCCGTAGCGATCACAGGGAGATCATCTCGTGCCGCCACTTGTGGAGACCGACACCCCGCTGGACGATTTACGATGCGCCGATAGTCGAGTCTGTCTTCCCTAGTCTCGCAAGCCATGTGTATGATCTGGGCTCGTAATTGAGTCGTGTCCATCCATCTCCATGACTCTCGCCCGGCCCCGCGATCCCACAGCGGAATCGCGTGGAAGTTGTTGGTTGACCACGGGATATCGCTCGCGACCAGCTGATTCGTACCGACCTCCGGACTCGATCCGCATCCGCATGACGCGCCGCACGGTCAAAGTTGCCGCGCCGTTTTCGAAAAGGACCCAGACTGTGTAAAAAGTGAAGCCAAGGCGAAGCCTCCGCTGCAGACTGTCTGGCTCAGGTATCACAAAGAGCTTGTCGGGGTTTCTTTGCGGTAACGTGGCTCGTGGCTTGCTTGAGGCTCCCAGTGAGGCTATTCCGGCCGATTTGGGTTATCGCCCGGGCCGAATCAGGTGCGGACCGCCGCGAATAACGCCGGAGTCCCGACCAACGTGGTCGCCCGGTGTCAATGGCAACCGAAAACTGCACACTTTTTGGAGAGACGTCGCTGGCGGCGCATCAAAAACCCGCCGTGTCCCATCCAGTGCTTGATCGAACCGAACGGGTGCTCGGCAGATTCCCGGCGACGGTCCAGCAGTCTGGGCTGGCTTGCCAGGCGTTCCGCCGTGCGGTCCTCTCGACCGAGGCCCCTTCGCTCCACCGGCATTACTCGGCTTCCTCGCTACTATGGGCCTCTTTGCCACCCTGCCGGCCCAAGCTGGCCCTCGCAAGTTCCCGGTTGGCGCGTGCGCGCCACCGACAGGGGTTTCCCGTGTTGCTGCTGTCTCCCTCTTTCGTGCATGCCACCGTTGATACCCCGGCGGAAACCCCCGGTGCTCGCGTCGCTCGCTTCCCGGTCGCTGGCAGCCTTCCCCGAAATAACGGCGGGGCGGCTTCCGCGTTAATCTTTTCGAGGCCTGCTCAACGTTCACTGCACGTTGTGGTCTGCACGCTCGCTGAACCGCCCAAGGCGGTCCTTTTGCATCGAAGTGCTTCAGTCCGTGTCGTTACCTCTTCGAACCGTCCCGATTGCTACCGGCTGGAGCGACAGTTGCCGGGCGGATTTCGCATCCGCCAGGAATCAGCGCCTTTCCACGGCGCACGCCAATACGTAACTTACAATCCAAATCAATGACCTTAACGCGACACTAGTGACTGGACCTATGTCGCCCGCCGTCGAGAATCGCTATCGAACTCGCAGCTCCGACGCTGGAGTGTCGGTACAAACCCTGGCCCTGGCTCTGTCGTCTTGGGATTCAAGAATTTAGACAGCAAACGGTCTTGCCACCTCTACCCAGACTCGACTGTGGGACAGATCGTAGGACGAGAGCCTAGCGTTCTCTCATAACACTTTTATTGTCAGTAGTTCAGAAAAATGGAATGGCGCGATCGGACCAACTGATATGAATAAATCCCGTTGTACAGCGACGCGTGGTCAACCGACCCAGGCTGAAGGACACAGGCCGTCCGGGTGTGAGCGGCCTTGCCGCCTTCGGGTGCGGCTGTTGCTGGGAGGCGGACCGCTCGATCCACCGTATGGCTTTGGCAAGCCGCGCCTTCTTCGACGGAGTTCCCACCGCAGGGTCGATTCGGCCAAGTAACAGCTTGGCAACTCCCGATCGGTCCGAACTCCCCCACGCCGCCTCCGGCAGTCGGACGCTGCCCTCCGCGTCCTCCCCGAAAACATCGCCCCAGATATGGCTGATAGCCACGATTTGAAACGGCACGGCCTCCCCCGCCGCGGCCGGATCGGGAAGGTACTCGATCGTCAGGCGGTCACCGAAAACAATGCCGCTCCAGAAGTCCCCGTCGCCGTACTGGCCCATGCCGGTATAGGGTCCGACGGCCTGCCCGTCCTCCGAATGGAGCCAGAGACGGCCCGATCCGATGGCGAAGTACCGGAAGTGAACGCGCAGGGCGCGGGCGCTGGGGGAGGTCAACTTCAGCCGCCAGAGGCGCCCGGCCTCTGTCGATTGCCATGCTCCCTCGGCGGTCGTCCTGACGATCCCTCCGGAGAAGTTTATCTTGAGAGCCCCCTCCGGCAAGCGGCGGTGGACGCCAATGATGGGAGGCCGGCCCTCTTGCGGCTGCAAACGCTGCAAATCTTCGGGACCCAACGGTGGTAGAGCAACCTCGGCGGGCGGCGGAAGACTCAGTTGCAGGCTGGGCGGCCCGGCCGCCGCCTTGCGCTCGGCTGACGACTCTTTCGACCGCTCCGGGTTGTCCGAAACCAGTGGCCCGATCCGTTGGGCCTGAGCCGGTAGAGGCAGCAGAGCAAGCGTCAGAAGAAAGAAAATCCCCGAGTGGCGCAATACCAGCGACACCATGGGAGTTTTCCTGTCAGCGGATTGGTTCATATGCTCAATGTGCCTTTCTGCATTCTGGGGCGTCTCGGCGAAGATGGCACCTTGGCACGCATCCAGAATTGCCAATGGCATCGAGGGGCGAATTCCCCGCTGATCTGAGTGGTGTTGCTGGTCAGATTTGTTGATCCATCGTCCGGGTTGGATTCGGGTTTGGGTCCAGGTCAGATTCCCATCTCCTTAGACCGTCTGCTCAAGGCTCTCGACGGCCCCGGCCCGCATCTCCTCACGGCTCCGGTCCACGATCCTCTGGCACCGCCAGCAGGCCGCGGTCCCGAAGTTCCTGGTAGATGGCCTCTCCCAACAGGCGGTATCCCTCGGGGTTGGGATGGCGCGGGTCGCCGTAGAGGTCGCTTCTCCCGGCGTAGATCCCGGTCAGATCGGCGCAGTAGGGAAGGCGCTCGCAGCGGACCTGGGCCGCCTCGTAATAGCGGGTCAGGGCCTCGTGGTAGGGCGTCCCGTCCGGGTGCAACCGTTGACTCCGTTCTTTCCACATCTCTTCTTCGCGGGCAGACCGCTCATAGCTCCCGAATCCCATGATGGGTTGCAGGACCGCCAGGTAACGGATGCCGAACTCCCGGCAAACGGCGTTCATGATGCGCACGTTCTTCTCCCAAACCTCTTCGGCCTTCATTTCGGCCGGATGGCCCCAGTGCGGCTCCTGCAGGATCACTTCGCCGGAGGACCCCAGCAGACGCGCCAGGTTGGGCAGGAACACGCTCTGCGAGGCCGAGCCGGCCACGTATTCCATGATCTCCCGCTGGGGCTCGTTCACCATCGGAGTCGACGGGGAGATGGACTTGACCAGACCCAGGTCGTTGACGCCGTCCACCGAGATCACCACGTGCGGATTCAGAGCCAGGGCGTCCCGGATCAGCTTGATCACTTCCTGGTTGGTGGAGTAGCTGCCGACGCCGCCGTTGTGGATGCGGGCCGGAATACCATCGCTCGCCAGGAGCTTCGAGAGGGTGCCGGACCAGTGTCCCTGATTGAAGGGATCGGTGGTGGAGCCTCCCAGGGCCACGATGCGGAGAGTGCCTTCCCCTTCTCCCTCTCCGAAGACCTGGAAAGCCGGCTCGAGTGCGTAGCCCAAGTGCGGATCCACGGCCAGAGGCCCCCGTGAGGTCCCGTCGAATCCCCTGGCCAGTCGGCGGTGAAACTCACCTCCGCGAGACACCAGGAAGCCCGGAGCCGGCCCGGAGCCGGAGCCCAGCGAAAGCAGCAGCCACGCCGCCCCCTCCAGGACAATCAGCAGGACCATCGCCGTCCCGATTCCGATTCCCAGCTTGCGGATCATCTGACCAGCCTCCGAATCATCGCCGTCCTGGCGGATAATCGGTCTTCATCATAGGGTGGCGCCGGCCGGAGGGAAACCGGGACGGAAGCTCTTGGCTGCAAAGGCGGGAAAGGTCGTGCCTCGTGCCTCGTGCCTCGTGAAAGGCAAAGGCAAAAAACCCAGAACGGCGGATTCTCGTGATTCGGCAAGCGGCTTGTCGTGCGGTCCGGCTTCTTCAAGCGCAACGCATGAACTGATTGCCGCCTTCTCAGCCCGGTAGCCTGCATGTCTCACCATGTGGCGAGGTGAAGTGCATGAGAGGGCCGTCAGGACGAGGCGCGCACCGCTTGGCGCAGCCAATATGGTCTTTAAGGTTTTTCACTAACAACTAAAAACGATCCACTATCCACTGCCTTTCTATCGAGTGGTGAGAAATGCGGGTCAGGTCAAAATGTCGGTGGCGACCTTGCCGTGGACGTCGGTGAGCCGGAAGTCGCGGCCCGCGTAGCGATAGGTGAGCTTCGTGTGGTCGAGGCCGAGCTGGTGGAGAATGGTGGCGTGAAGGTCGTGGAGATGGACACGGCCTTCAACCGCCGCGCCCGTAACGTCGCAAGCCCCATGCTGGAGACCGCCCTTGACGCCGCCTCCCGCCATCCACATGGTGTAGCCGCGGTGGTTGTGGCGGCGTCCGTCGGACTTGTCGTTCTGTTCGTACGACGACCGGCCGAACTCGCCGCCCCATACGAGCAACGTTTCGTCGAGAAGGCCTCTCTGCTTCAAATCGGTGATGAGCGCCGCGATCGGACGGTCGACGGCGGTTGCATTCCTTTGCAGGCGTTCGCGGATCTTGGCGTGCTGGTCCCAGCCCCGGTGGCCGATCTCGATGAAGCGCACGCCTGCCTCCGCCATCCGGCGCGCCAGCAGGCACTGTGTTCCGTAATCCTTCGTCGCATCGTCGTCCAGGCCATACATCTGCCTGGTTTTTTCGGACTCGCGCGATATGTCCATGACTTGCGGCACGGCGTTCTGCATGCGGAAGGCGAGCTCGTACGATTGGATGATGCCCTCCAACTGCCGGTCGACCTCGGCGCGCTCCAGCATGTTGCGGTTCATCGACTGGATGAAGTCGATCTGCTCGCGTTGCTCCCTGGTCGAGATGCGGGCGTTACGGATGTTCTCGATCGGATCCTGGTCCTCCTTGATGTTGATTCGTGTCCCTTGATAGGTGGCGGGCATGAATGCCGAGCCATAGAGCTGCGCTCCGCCGAATACGGGCGGGTTGATCGTGACGAAGCCGGGCAGATCCTGATTTTCCGTCCCCAGGCCGTAGAGCGCCCAAGCTCCGATGGAAGGCCGCACGAAGGTGATGCTGCCGGTGTGCGCGAAGACGGTGGCCTGCGGATGGGCCGGAGTGTCGGTGTGCATGCCGTTCAGCAGGCACAGGTCGTCGGCATGCTTCGCTAATTCGGGAAAGATCTCGGAAATGTAGATTCCGCTTTGACCGTGCCGCTGGAACTTGAATTGGGCGGGCAGGATCTTGCCGCTTGTGTTGACACCGTTCAGTTCGGAGCCGACTTCCTGGCCGGCAGCCTTGTCAAGCTCGGGATTGTATTCGAACGTGTCATGCTGGCTGGGTCCGCCCTGCATGAACATCAGGATGACCCGCTTCGCCTTGGCTTCGAAGTGGGGCTTCTTCGGCAGGAGAGGGTTTCGGAAACCGTTTGCGAGCGCGGCTTGTTCGCTTGCCAGTCCCGCCCAGGCGAGATAGCCGAATCCGCAGGCGGCGTTCTTCAGGAGGAAGCGGCGTGTGCAACTTGAGTCCGTCATCGTCTGATCCTTGCTCCAGTTAGCCTGCATTTCTCACCACGTGGCGAGACGAAGTGCGTGAGAGGGCCGTCAGGACTAGGCGCGAGCCGCTTGGCGCGCGCAGGCGTACTTGAACAGTACGTTGAGCACGGCAAGCAAGCGCAACGAAGTCCTGGCGGCCGTATGGCGTGCTTCGGCCGTCGGGTGGTGAGAAATGCAGGCTAGCAATAACTGGTCGGCCCTCCTGTTGTTCTTCAGCCACGATAGCGGAACTCGGCGCTGCCGAACAATGCCTGATACAGCCGAGCCCAGGCCTGTTGTGCCTGTGGCGCCGAGGACTCGGTCTGATTCGTCGTGTCGTAGGCGCTCCGCACAAAGGCAAGCGCCCGCTCCAGCTCCTGCCGCGTCGGTTCCCTCGAAAGGACCTGTCGGTACACGTGCTTCACACGGTCGTGGTCGTCCGCGGTCGAGGCCAGAAGCCGTTCGGAGGCGGCATTCGCCTGCCTTCGCGCAAACGGGCTGTTCAAGAAGAAGAGAGCCTGTGTCGCGACGGTCGTAACGTCGCGTGCGCCGTCCGCTTCACTGGACTCGGGGAAGTCGAACGTCTCGAAGAACCGGCTGAGTTGAGTCCGTATGACGGGAACGTAGACGCTTCGGTAGTTCTGCTCCATGTCCCAAGGTTCCAACTGCTTGTTCCCCGCTCGCACTTGAGCGTTTCTTTTCCACCGCTGAACCGGAGACCCGCGCGGCGGCTCGAGTTGCAGTTCCCTGCTGACGAACAACATCGCGTCCCGAATGGCCTCGACTTCCAGCCGTCGCCGATTCATGCGCCACAGCAGCTTGTTGTCGGGATCGTTCTCGAAGTTCGCGCGGTGAAACCTGGTCGAAAGCTGATAGCTGCGGCTGAGCATGATTTCCCGAATGACGCTCTTTACCGACCAGCCCTGGTCCATGAATTGGACCGCCAGGTAGTCCAGCAATCCCGGATGCGAGGGCTGTTCGCCCATCTTTCCGAAATTGTCGACGCTGCTGACCAGGCCGCGGCCGAACAGGTGGTGCCAGATGCGGTTCACCATCACTCGCGCCGTAAGCGGGTTGTCCCGCCGGACCAGCCATTGCGCCAGTTGCCGGCGGCCGCTTTCGCTGTCGCTGATGTTCGGCCGGCCGGCAGCCTCTCGATCAAGCACCTGCAGGAACCCGCGCGGCACCTCTTCCCCGAGAGTGTGGGGGTCTCCTCCGATGTTGATGCGGCAAGGCTGTATGGCGTCACTGTCCTTGACGCCCATCGCCACGTTCCACGGCAACGGCAACTCGTCGAGTTCCTTCGACAGGTCCCGAACCTTCTTCCGGTCCTCGGCTTTGATGGCCTCTTGGATCTGCCGCCACAACTCGTCCCGCCGGAGCTCTGCCCAGCCGGCCCGCGATTCCGCGGAGCTCGACGCTCGATTCAGCCGCATGAGCTTGTCGACCTTGAAGTAGCCGGCGCCGTACTTGGGACGCTGGCGCAGTCCGCCCTTGAGTTCCGTGCTGCGGAAGATCCCGGCCAGCGCGTAATAGTCACGTGTCGGAATCGGATCGAACTTGTGGTCGTGACAACGGGCGCATCCGACGGTCAGCCCGAGGATGGTGCGCGATGTCACGTTGATCATCTCGTCGGCCACGTCCATCGGATACAGCACTCGGTCCGGCTCGTTGAGATCGTGGGCGCCCAGGGCGAGAAACCCCGTCGCTGTCACCTGCTCGCGCCGTTGCCAGTCGGCTTCGGAGGGCAGCAGATCGCCGGCGATTTGCTCGCCGACGAACCGGTCGTAGGGCTTATCGCGGTTGAAGGCGTCGATGACGTAATCGCGGTAGCGCCAGGCCACCGGAAAGGGATAGTTCAGCGTTCGGCCCATGGTTTCGCCATAGCGGGCGACATCGAGCCAATGGCGTCCCCAACGTTCGCCGAACCGCGGAGACCGCAGCAAACGGTCGACCACCTTGCGGAAGGCATGCTCATCCGGGTCATTGACAAAGGAGTCGATTTCCTTAGGCGTCGGAGGCAGGCCGAGCAGATCGAACGTGGCGCGGCGAAGAAGGGCGGGACGGTCAGCGTCGGCGACGGCCGACAGGCCGGTCTGCTCGCGCTTCGCCAGGAGGAACTGATCCACTGCGCCTCGCGGCCAGGAAAGATCGTTCACGGGCGGGAGTTTCGCCCGCTCGGGGGCTTGGAAAGCCCAGTACCGCCGCCCCTTCTTCAGGTCGATCTGGGATTCCTGTTTGACGACTGCCTGTTCTCTCGGATCCGGGGCTCCTCTCTCGACCCATTGCCTGAAGTCCGCGATCACCTGCGCGGACAGCTTGCCCGTCGGAGGCATCTTCAGTTCGGATTCGTAACTCAGCGCCTCGAGCAGCAGGCTGTCGGCGGCACTGCCCGGTACGATCGCCTCTCCCCGGTTGCCGCCGCGTAGGACACCTTCTCGACTATCGAGCCTCAACCCGCCCATGGCGGTCTTGGCCTCGGCGGAGTGGCAAGTGTAGCAGTGCCGCGCCAGTATCGGCCGGATTTTGCTTTCGAAGAAATGCAGGTCGTCCGGAGAAACCCTGTCAGCGCCTTCAGCCCATGGACCGAAGGCTGATGCGAAGACAAGAAGAAGGAAGAACCTGAACAGGAAACCGGGCCGTAGGCTTGCGCAACTCATTCGCGTTCCCCGGTCGCGTTGAGATCGCCACGCGTGCAAAAGCACTGGTGAAGCTTGGCGCTAACAGTATCTCACAAGTGTTGTTTGTGGTAGACATGAACCGCAACTGATCCACAGACCCGGAGAAATATCTCGGATTGGGAAAGGGATCGTCATCGCGAACCACACCGCTACCCGGCGATGAGCACGGCGCTCACCAATCCAGGCAGGCGGATCGACAAGGCAACTCCAAGACGAGTGGGCCTGATTCAGGCATAATGAACGGGGTCGATAGGTTCTCCAACAGCCCATGCATTCTTCTCTGTGTACGGTTGGGAAGCCGCTGGCCCGGCAGGCCTTTCTTGCCGCTCTGCTCCTGGCCGGTTTGCCGGCCCTCGCCGATGACTCCGCGTTGAATTTTCAACAAGACGTAAAGCCGTTTCTGGAGGCCTATTGCATTCGCTGCCACGGCCCCGAGACGCGAACCGCCGGCATCGACTTCCAGTCGATCGGTCCGCAAGGGGATGCCGCGCAGCGCCGCGATGTCTGGCTGCGCGTCATTCGCGTCCTTCGGGAGCGGGAAATGCCGCCCGCGGCCCCTTTCCCGAATGAGGCCGAGCGAATCACGGTGGCCGACTGGGCCGATGAAGCCCTGCGGAACATCGACTGGTCGAAGGTCCGCAACCCCGGCCATACCGTCATCCCTCGCCTCAACCGTACCGAGTACGACAACACGATCCGTGACCTGACCGGCCTTGATCTTCGGCCCGCTCGCCATTTTCCGGCCGACGGCGCCGGCAACTCCGGATTCGACAACGACCGGGCCGGCCTGTTCGTCTCGCCGCTGCTGATGGAGAAATACCTGCAGGCCGCCCATGAAGTTGTCGATGCCCTCATCGCCGCCCGCCGCCGAACGGAACCGTTCAGCACCCGCGTTGAAGTCGAGACGATGTACCGCACCGAAATGAATCACCCGGTGCTCGACTACGGTTTCGACCTCAACAACTTCCAGCAGACCATCTACCGCTACGTGCAGTTCCCCCGGAGCGGCTGGTACCGCTTCCGGGTGCGGTGCTGGGGTCGCTCCGGCACGGAAGGCCGGATGCCCGGCATCACCATTCGCGTGGCGAACGGTATCGTGGCCCGCGGCGTGGTCGTCGCGACTGAGGAAGACCCGCAAGTCTACACCCTGCGGGGCTGGATTCCCGCCGGCAACCACCGCCTCTCGCTGCATCGCTACATCGAAAAAACCGCCGTCACCAATGACAAGCAGCAAGAGCTTCTCGCGATAGTCCGCCGCAAGAGAAAGGAAGCCGAAGCTCAAGGCGACAAGAAGCCCAGGATCGAGGAAACGCGGGTGGTTCTCTCTCTCGATTGGATCGAGATCGAAGAGGAAACACCCGAGTTCTCCGACGGTTCCCGCGTTTTCATCGCCCGCCCCGATGCCGGACCCTCGAAGCAGGAAGCCGCCAGGCGCATCCTCGAGCGGTTCGCCGCCCGCGCCTGGCGCAGGCCGATCGACCAAAAAGAGTTGAAGTACCTGCTCAAGCTCTTCCAGCAGTCCGACCGGCAAGGTCTGCCCTTCGACGAGGCCGTCGGCCGATCGCTCAAGGCCGCTCTCGTTTCCCCGAACTTCCTCTACCGGCTCGAAGAGGCCGGCGGCCCGGAACAGCGAATCGACGACTACGCTCTCGCTTCGCGGCTCTCGTACTTTGTCTGGCTCTCCATGCCGGACGAAACCCTGTTCGATCTGGCGAGGGAAGGTCGTCTCCGTGAGCCCGGCGTCGTTCGCGGCCAGGTCCGGCGCATGATCCGTGACCCCAGGGCTGACGCTTTTTCGAGCCGGTTCATCAGCCAATGGCTTGGCTCGGTGGAACTCGGCCGCAGCGCGAAACCGGACACCGGCGTCTTCCCGGAGTACAGCGGTTCGCTCGAGGAGTCGATGAAGCGGGAAGTCGTCGAGTTCTTCCGCCGCCTGTTGCAAGAGGACGGCAGTCTGCTCCAACTCATTGACGCCGATTACCTCACCGTGAACGAAGAACTCGCGGCGCACTACGGAATCAGCGGAGTCACCGGGCCGGAATTCCGCAAGGTCCCCATTCAGGACCGCAACCGCGGCGGTGTGATCGGCATGGCGGGTTTGTTGACGACGGCGTCGTTGCCGGTGCGGACAAGCCCGGTGCTGCGGGGGAAGTGGGTGCTGGAGACATTGTTGGGCAAGGAATTGCCGCCGCCCCCTCCCGACGCGGGCGACCTGCCCGAGCCGACCCCGGCAACGGAAGGCCTCACCCTTCGGCAGCGCTTCGAGCAACACCGCGAATCTCCGCAGTGCGCTGCCTGCCATGATCGCATCGACCCGATCGGGTACGGACTGGAAAACTACGACGCCATCGGCCGCTGGCGCCTGACGGACGAGAACGACCGGCCCCTCGATACGGTTGGCGAGCTGCCCGATGGCGAGCACTTCAACGGCCCCGCCAAACTCAAGGACATTCTGCTGAGCCGCAAGGAAACCTTCGCCCGGACGGTGACCGAGCGCATGCTTGCTTTCGCCTTGGGCCGGCCCCTGGCCTACTACGACGAACCCGTCATCCAGGAGATCACCCAGGCCGTCATCGAGTCGGATTATCGGCCGTCCGTGTTGATCGAACGGATTGCGCTGAGCTATCCTTTTCAATACTAGCCTGCATTTCTCACCACGCGGCGAGGTGAAGTGCGTGAGAGGACCGTCAGGACGAGGCGCGCGCCGCTTGGAGCGCGCAGGCGTACTTGACAGTACGTTGAGCACGGTAAGCAAGCGCAACGAAGTCCTGGCGGTCGTATCGCGTGCTGCGACCGGCGGGTGGTGAGAAACGCAGGCTAGGACGAATCAGCCGCAGGAGCCTCCGAATGACAAAGAGTTGGCGTGTTTCCCGAAGGACGATCCTCCGCGGATTGGGCGCGAGCGTTGCGCTGCCGTTGCTCGACATCATGGAGCCCGTTGCCGCCGCCGCCCGAGTCGGCGGCTCTTCCAACGCCCCCAGGCGCTTGGCCTGCATCTTCCAGCCCAACGGAGTGTATCCCAAAAACTGGGATCCGACTGGCGAAGGGGTCGACTACGAGCTGTCGCCGATTCTTGAACCGCTGGCCCGGGTGAAAAGCGATGTTAGCGTGCTCTCCAACCTCTCGACCGGCGTGAAGGGTCACGTCCAGGCGACTTCCTCTTTCCTCACCGGCACGCCGCTTTCGCGCAGGGCCAGTGGCCCCACGGTGACGCGAGCTGATATGGGCGTCTCGCTCGATCAGTTCACGGCCAGGCGCATTGGCGGTGAAACCAGGATTCGTTCGATCGAACTCGGCCTCGATCCACCGCGCTCCGGTGGGGAGAACAATCTTCCGATCTCTTTCGCCAACACCGTTTCGTGGGCCGAGAACGATACGAAGATCGAACCGGAAATCAACCCGCAAGCGGCCTTCGACCGCCTTTTCGGCGAGAGCAGGAAGACGCCGCTCGAATTGAATTTCGAGCGGAGCCTTCTCGACCGGGTCGCGGACGACACGCAACGCCTCCAGAAGAAGGCGAGCATGGCCGACCGCCGCAAGCTCGACGAGTACCTGACAGCCGTGCGCGGCGTCGAAAAGAGGATTCAGGAGAGCATGAAGCCCCGCGAATCGGCCTGGAAGCCGTTGACGGAGCCGGAGCTGGTGCGGCCCGGAGACCGCTTGCCCGAAAGCCGCGACAAGCACCTCCGCATGATGATGGACTTGTTGGTGCTGGCGCTGTGGACCGACACGACGCGCGTCGCGACGCTCATGATGGCTCATGGGTTCTCGCGCCAGAACTTCACGTTCATCGGTGTCAACAGCGATCATCACTCGATCTCGCACCACAAGGAAAGCCCCGACCTCGTCGCCGACTATACGAAGGTCAGCCGCTGGTACGTCGAGCAGTTCGTCTATCTTGTCGAGCGGATGAAGGCCATTGACGAAGGGGGCGCTTCGTTGCTGGACAACACCATCGTTCTCTACGGATCGGGCCTGAAAGACGGCAACGGCCACACGACGAAGAACCTGCCGGTTCTGCTCGCCGGCCGCGGCAAGGGCGCGCTGAACCCCGGACGCCGTGTTGTTCTGCCAGAAGATACCCACATCACGAGCCTGCACCTGACGCTGGCCCGGAAGATGGGCGTCAAAGCAGACCGCTTCAACAACAACACCGGCATCGTCAAGAACCTCTAGGCGGTCCGCCTGGCCCGGGCGGTCGACGCTCGAACGTCTCCGGCTGCGGACAAACCAGACCGATACAAAGACACGGAGGCCATCATGTTGAGGCGAATCGCGCCGTTATTGCTGCTGGGCCTTGCACTCCTGCCTGGTGATTCTCATCCGAGCCTGCCGTTCGAGCTTGATGCCTCGTGGCCCCGGCTGCCTGCCGGTTGGAACCTCTTGGAAACTCCCGGTGTTGCTATAGGACCGCAGCAGCAGGTCTACATCTTCCACCGCGGCAGTCATCCGATCATCGAGATCGACCGTAGCGGTAAGGTCGTCGGCTCGATGGGCGAGGGGCTGATCGGAGCCGCTCACGGCGTGGAGATCGATCGGGATGGCCATATTTGGGTCACCGATCGGGCGGACCACACCGTCTTGAAGCTCAGCGAGGCGGGACGCGTGCTGATGGTGATGGGCCGCAAGGGGCAGGCCGGCGAAGGCGATGACACCTTCGACGGCCCCACCGATATCGCCTTCGCCGAGAACGGCGATTTCTACGTCAGCGACGGTTACGGCAACTCACGCGTCGCCAGGTTCGCTGCCGATGGCTCCTTCCTGACCGCCTGGGGCAAACCCGGCAAGGGCCCCGGGGAATTCGACCTGCCTCACACCGTGGACGTCGGCCCGGACGGCAAGGTCTATGTCGGCGATCGCGAGAACTACCGCATCCAGATCTTCGACCCGAACGGCGAGTTCCTCACCCAATGGGACCACGTCGGCTCTCCTTGGGGACTGCACATCACCCCCGAGCGGGAAATCTACATGGCCGACGGTCACAACAACCGCGTGCTCAAGTTGAACCTGGAAGGCAAGATCCTCGGCTCACTCGGCAAGAAGGGCAAGCTGCCGGGGCAGTTCAACTACGCGCACCACCTTGCGGTCGATCTGCTGGGCAACCTCTACGTCGCGGAAATCAAGAACTGGCGCGTGCAAAAGTTCCGCCCGCACTGATCCGGAACATCCCCCTGTTCTAGCCTGCATTTCTCACCACGTGGCGAGACGAAGTGGGTGAGAGGGCCGTCTGGAGGAGGCGCAAGCCGGGCGGAGGAAAAAGGCGCGAGCCGCTTGGCGCGCACAACACGGCCTTGAAGAGGTTTTTCACGAATCACGAGACACGAAACACGAAACACGAATCACGGCCTTTTATCGTGTGCTTCGACCGTCGGGTGGTGAGACATGCCGGCTAGGCGTTACACCATCAGCCTCGGGGCGCGTAACGCCGCCCGCGTGACTTTTGACACGGGCTGTTAAGGTTCACTGGCCGTCAGGCATTTCTTTCTGGAGCGAACCAGGCCCCTCCGAATGCTTTTCACGAATCACGAGACACGAATCACGAATCACGGCTTTTATGCTTTTCACGTGGCTCGTACGGTACACGGGGGTACTGAAGCCCTTCAGTCTTTTTTTTGCCGCCCGGCTTGCTTAGCATGAAGATCATGGCTCGTGATCAAGGCCTGGATTCGTTCCCTGCGAGCGCCTGCGAAGTGAAATCCCTGCCGCTTGAGATCGTCTTGTTCGGGCGCGTTCCCTGCAAAGGTTTCCCACCATTTCCCGGTATTTCCCACGATTTCCCGGCATTTCCCAGGTACCCCCCCCCCCCGCGCATCAGGTGCCCCGGATGCGAAGCAAAGTTCCGGGCGCGCCTCGAGTCTGGCCGATCCGGAGCCTCACGAACCTCGTACAGCCGTCCCCTCTCCCGCTGGCAGAGGGTAGGAGTGAGGGTGCGGAGCATGGCTCGAACGGTACACAGTGGTACTGAAGCCCTTCAGTCTTTTTTTTCCGCCCCGGCCTGGATAGCATGGCGTAGAGAGGAGAAAACACTGCCCTGCTTTCGCATCAGGCAGCAAGGAGAATACGTGCGAAACACGAGACGCGAATCACGAATCACGGCCTTTACGGTTCAGCGGTCGTCAGGGATTTATTCTGGAGCGAACCAGGCCCCCTCCCCCGGTTTGCACGAATCACGAATCACGAGACACGAAACACGGCTTTTTCCGGTTCAACGTGGGTGCGAAAGGGTCGCACCACAAAAAACCGCCGCCCAGTCACTGTTTTCCAGTTCACCATTGTTCACGATTGTTCGCTATTGTTCGCCATTGTTCGGCAAAAAAATATTGCCATCAGCCGGCGTCAACGCATCGTCAGCCGCTCTCGGCCGGCCTCGGGACAAGCGCCGTCGCCGCGGCGAACGCCAAATGAAACCATGCCGGGAAAGGGGTGCGTTCTCAATTGCGTTGACAACCCGAGTCGACTGCTTTTCACCGCGCTGGGACGGGCGTATAATCGAGTCGTGTCCGAGGAGTTGCAAACCCGGCGCACCAGTCGACAATAGAATTGTCTGAGAAGGTTTTCATGCCGAACCGCACATTGCTCGCCGGAATGAGACCGACGCTCTCGCGTCGCAGACTGCTCGAGATGACCGGTCTGGGCTTCGGCAGCTTGGCGCTGGCCGGGCTCGTGGAATCGGAATCGTTGCGGGCGGCGACTCCTGTCTACAACGATCTCGAACCGCGCAAGGGGCACTTCCCGGCTCGGGCGAAGGCCGTCATTCAGTTCTGCCAGAACGGCGGGCCGAGCCAGATGGATCTGTTCGATCCCAAGCCCGAGCTTTCCCGGCGCGCCGGGAAACCGCATCCGGACGGCGTCGAGATCCACCAGCCGAACAACGATAACGTCTTGATGCCGAGCCCGTTCGACTTCCGCCAGCACGGCGAATCGGGAATGACGCTGGCGGACATCCTGCCGCACCAGGCCACGCAGGTGGATGAGATGTGCCTCATCCGCTCGATGTATACCGAGCACAACAATCACCCGGAAGGCTTGCACATGCTCCAGACGTGCAACATCTTCCCCGGGAGGCCGGTCATGGGTGCCTGGATCACCTACGCCCTGGGTAGCGAGAACCAGAACCTGCCGGCTTATGTCGTTCTGCGCGATCCGGAAGGCTACAGCACCAGCGGCAAGCTCGTTTGGTCGAGCGGTTTTCTGCCGGCTCTGTACCAAGGCGTGGAATTCAGCTCGACCGGAACCCCGGTGCATCACCTGAGCCCGGTCGATCCAAGACCTCCGGGTGCGCAGCGGGAGAGCCTGGATTTCCTGTCGAAGCTGAACGCCGAACATCTGCGCAACCATCCGGGGGAGTCCGAGCTGGAAGCGCGCATCCAGAACTACGAGATGGCCGCCGGCATGCAGTTGGCGGCCACGGAGGTGTTGGACCTCTCGAAAGAGTCGGAGGCCACCCGCAAGGCTTATGGCCTCGACGATGACATCACCGCAAGCTACGGCGCCCGCTGTTTGATGGCCCGTAGACTGGTCGAGGCCGGCGTTCGGTTCGTGCAGATCTTCCCGGGCCCGGGACAGATTTGGGACCACCACGGTGAGTTGGCTACTCGATTGCCGAAGGTCTGCGCGCGAACCGACAAACCCACGGTCGCTCTGCTCAAGGATCTCAAGTCCCGCGGACTGCTCGACAGCACGATCATCATGTGGGCCGGGGAATTCGGGCGCCTGCCGACGACGCAGAACTCGGACGGCCGCGACCACAACCGGCATGCGTTCAGCTTGTGGCTCGCCGGCGGAGGTTTCAAAAAAGGTCTTACCTACGGGGAGACCGATGAATTCGGCTACAAGGCGACAGCCAATCGGGTGAGTGTCCCGAGCCTGCAAGCGACGATCTTTCATCAGTTGGGCATTGATCACAAGAAATTGACATACCTTCACGAAGGCCGCGAGCAAACGCCGACCGACGCAACGGTGACCGGTGGCGAAGTCGTGCCCGACTTGATCGACAACCCGGTTCATAGCTCGCCGGTGGTCACAACCGCCTGAGATGACTTTCATGCGAGAGTTCCGAAAACTCGCCGTCTTACTAGGTTGTTTTGCAGCCGCCGCCGCCGCCCAGGCGCTTCGCTTCGAACGCGACGTCTTGCCGATCGTTACCGCCAAGTGTCTGAGCTGCCATGGCGGAAATTCGATGGTCGGGCTGGACTTGAGGACGGCGGCGTCGCTGTTCAAGGGCAGCCACAACGGACCGGTATTGGTCAAGGGTTCACCCGAAGACAGTCTTCTCTATAAAAAAATCTCCAGCCGGATGATGCCTCCGGAAGCGTTCAACCGGCCGTTGACGGAGGCGGAGATCGAAACGATCCGGTTATGGATCGAAGGAGGCGCGCTGTCGGACGCCCGCGAGGAGATCGTTCTTTCCGAGCAGGAGGTCGAGAAGTTCAACCACGAGGCGCTGCCGGTTCTGAAAACTCATTGCGTCGGCTGTCACGGCGGCGGGGAGCCGATGGGCGGGCTGGATCTGCGCTCGCTCGCCTCGTTGCTGAGAGGGAGCCAGAACGGTCCGGTGATCGTGGAAGGCTCAGCGGACGCCAGTATCCTGATTCGCAAAGTTTCGGCGGGTGCGATGCCTCCGCCCGGCATGGGGCCCCGCGTTGACAAGCAGGATTTGGATCGGCTGCGCCATTGGGTGGACACGTCGACTTTCGCGTTGCGCGCTGACAAGGCCGGAGCGGAGCGGGAGACGTTCACGGAAAAAGAGGCGCCGCCGATCACCGATGAGGATCGACGTTACTGGGCCTTCCGGAAACCCCGGAAGCATCCGGAGCCGGCGGTCCGCGGCAGGAAGCGCTTGCGCACGCCGGTCGACGCGTTCGTATTGGCGCGGCTGGAGTCGGAAGGTCTCGGCTTTTCTCCCGACGCTCCCAAGGAGGTCTTGCTGCGTCGCGCGTTCTTCGACTTGATCGGTCTGCCCCCGAGCACTGAAGAGATCGACGCATTCATGTCGGATACGGCGCCCGGAGCGTACGAGCGGCTGATCGACCGCCTGTTGGACTCGCCACACTATGGCGAACGTTGGGGGCGGTACTGGCTGGACGCGGCGGGCTACATCGACACGAGTGGCTTCGACAACGACATTCCGACGATCCAGGTCTTCGAAGGGATCTGGCGATACCGCGACTATGTCGTCAAGGCTCTGAACGACGACAAGCCCTATGACCGCTTCGTCACCGAGCAGCTTGCCGGCGATGAGCTCGTCGACTGGCGTAATGCCGGGACCTATTCGGATGAGACGGTGGAGGCGCTCGTCGCAACCGGCTACTTGCGGACGGCCTTCGATCGAACGGACTCCGACATCACGAACTTGTTCAAGGAACGCCACGATGTCTTGTTCGGCTTGATGGAAAAGGTATCGACAAGCCTGATGGGTTTGACGCTCGGCTGTGCGCGTTGCCACAGCCATCGCTACGATCCGATCCCGCAGCGCGACTATTACCGCTTCTTCGCGTTGTTCACTCCGGCCTACAACCCGATGGACTGGAAACAGCCGAAGTTCCGCTACCTGCCCGACGTTGCCAAGCCCGAGCGGGAAGAGATCGATCGCCACAACGCTGAAATCCAGAAGCCCCTCGATCAGCTCGAAGAAGAGCTTGCCGATCTGCGAATGCCCTACGAGGACATGCTTCTCGAGAAAAGGCTCGAGGCTCTCCCGGAGGAAATTCGTGCCGATGCAAAGGAGGCGGTGCGAACAGACGAAGAGAAGCTCACCGACGTTCAGAAGTACCTTCTTGAAAAATTCGGCGAGAAGCTGGAAGTAACGCCGGAGGAAGTGACCGAGCTACTCGAGAAGAACGAGCCGCACCGAGCTGAGCAGGAAAGAATCAAGCGCCGCATCGCCACGCTCGAGGGTTACCGGCGCAGTTACGGAAAGATCCAGGCGCTCTGGGACGTGGGTCCGCCGCCGGCAACGCGTTTGCTGCAACGGGGCGCGGTGGAGTCCCCGGGTCCGAAAGTGAAACCCGGGTTTTTGGAAATCTTGTCAGGACCCGGTGAATCCGATGCCGATCGGCCGGCTCAAGCAAAGGGTGAGACGACCGGATATCGCCTCGCCCTGGCTCAATGGCTGACGAGCACGGACCATCCGCTCACGGCGCGCGTGGCCGTGAACCGTATCTGGCAACACCATTTCGGAGTCGGTATCGTTGCCACTCCAGAGAATTTCGGGAAGCTG
Organism: Bryobacterales bacterium; assembly: GCA_965204095.1. Classification (GTDB taxonomy): domain Bacteria; phylum Acidobacteriota; class Terriglobia; order Bryobacterales; family UBA6623; genus JAPPLB01. The sequence continues at coordinate 2,798,974 of OZ241991.1, forward strand.
GGGGCGCAACCGACCCACCCGGAGCTGCTGGATTGGCTGGCCTTCGACTTCATGCAAAACGGCTGGAAAATGAAGCGATTGCACCGCCTGATCATGACTTCGACGGTGTATCGTCAGTCCTCACGACAGACGGACGAGGCCCATGCCGCCGCGAAGGCGCGCGATCCGCTGAATAAGCTGCTGTGGCGCATGAACATGCGGCGGCTGGAGGCCGAAGCGGTGCGAGACTCCGTGATCGCCGTCAGCGGAAGACTGGACTCGACAGTCGGCGGGCCCGCCATCCTGATCGAGCACGACTCGAGTGGCCTGCAGTCGATCGACCGCAACGACCCCACTCCGAACGCCGATCGGCGTCGAAGCTTGTACGTGCTCGCGCGGCGCAACTATCCGCTGAATTTCCTGGAAGTGTTCGATTATCCGCTGATGCAGACCAACTGCAACCGGCGCATCAACTCGGCGACGCCTTTGCAGTCGTTGACCCTGATGAACGACGAGTTCGTGTTGCAGCACGCCGAGCACATCAAAAACCGCGTGCACGACCTGTCCGGGACCGCGTCGATCGACGGGAAAATCGAAAGCGCTTACCGCCTTGCCCTGGCGAGAAAACCGAATGCCATGGAAATGGCGATCTCGAGGGATCACCTCACGAAGCAGCGGGACCTTTATCGGAAATCGAACTTCGGAGACGAGAAGGCATCCGGAAAGGCGCTGGCGAGCCTGTGCCAGATGCTTCTCGCGAGCAACGAGTTCCTGTACGTGGAATAGTTGCCGTTTGTTGGTTCAGTCGCTATCGGGTTTCGCATTCCCGTCGGATGGAACAACGCCGTATTCCTCCTCGGCCGTCTGTCGATGGTAATAGCCGAGCTTGAGGTCTTCGGCGACCAGCTCGGGCGGCCGTTTACGCGGGTCCCCGAAACCACCGCCGCCAGGTGTCTCCAAACGAAGCACGTCACCGGCGGACATGCTGACTCCTTCGTCCTTGGTCAGATGTTCCGGTGTGTACTCGCGGCCACCGAGCACGAACGTATGACGCGCCGTCCGCGCGGGCTTGCCGCCGAACACGCCGAAGGGTTGAAAACGTCCCCGGTCGCCCAGCAGAGATGCCGAGGCGTCGCCTCGTCGAAGCTCGAACTCGAACACGACTCCCAGACCGCCTCGGCGTAGTCCCGCTCCTCCTGAATCTTCGCGAATTGCATACTGCCGGAAGAGAACCGGATAGTGTGCTTCGAAAATCTCCAGCGCTTGTGTCCGCGCGACGGCGAGCGTCGGATTTCCGTTGATGAGGCCGTCGGTCAGGTAGTTTCCTCCGTATCCACCGCCGATGAACGAGTAGAAGACATAGTAGCCGCGCAGCGGGTCGTTGCCGCCGACGGCTAGGTTCGTCACGGTGCCCATCGGACCTGCGTAGGCCTTTTCGGGGAGCGCCTGTCCGAGCGCTCCGAGAATGACGTCGATCATGCGCTGGCATACCTCCGCGGCGCACCCGGATACGGGACGCGGTTCCTGCGCGTTGAGGAAAGTCGTCGTCGGGATGTCGAACGTGAAGGGGCGGAAGCAGCCGGCGTTGATCGGCACATCAGGAAATACGTGTTTGAAACCGATGAACACCCCGGCCATCGTTGTGCTCAGCACGCTGTTGAGCGGTCCTCGGCACGGCGGACTGCTGTCGGAAAGATCGACGTGCACGGAACTGCCGTCGATGCTGAGCCGTAGATCAATGGTCAAGGCCGTCCAATCGACGCCATCGCTGTCGATGTGTTCCTGGAACGTATACGTGCCGTCGGGAATGGCCTCGATGTGCGCCCGCATCAGCCGCTCGGAGCGATCACTCAACTCATCGATCGCCCTGAAGAGCGTATCCCGCCCGTGGCGGTCGATGAGTTGCGTCAGCTTCTCGGCCCCCGCGTGCAGCGAGGTGACCTGAGCGATGATGTCACCTTGGCGCTCGCGCGGCACGCGCACATTGTGGAGGATGATATCGAGTACTTCCTGATTCAATGTGCCGCGTTTGAACAGAGCCAACGGAGGCAGCCGCAGCCCCTCCTGGTAGATCTCGGTCGCGTGGGTGGAAAAGCCCCCGGGTACTCTGCCGCCGATATCGGGCCAATGACCGCTGTTGGCCAAAAACGCGGTCAACTCGCCGCGATGGAAGTATGGCTTGACCATCTTGACATCCATCAGGTGGGTGCCGCCGAGGTACGGATCGTTGACGATGTAGACATCGCCGGGGGCGATGTCGGTGATGCGTCCGATCACAGAGCGCACCGTGTGCTCCATCACGTAGATGAAGTTCGGCAGCCCGCGAGGCCCCTGGATGATCACCTCTCCGTTCTCTTTGTCGTAGATGCCGCTGGCGCGGTCGAAGCCGTCGGAGATCACCGGTGAGAAGGCCATCCGTTCGAGCGTGGCGTCCATCTCGTCGGCGACCTGTTCCAAGCTTCCTCGGATGACCGCCAATGTCAGCGGATCGATGCGGTCCGCCATCTTAAAGCAGCCTCACTACGAGATTGCCGGTTTCGTCCACCTGGGCATGCGTCGAGTCTTCCAGCCAGACGGTCGTGTCATGTTGCTCGATCACTGCGGGGCCTTTCAGTTCCGACCCGCGGGACAGCGCGGCGCGTTCGTATGTCGGACATTCGATCCACTCACCGGCCGACCAGACCGGCCGCGTACCCTTGAGGGCTGAGGCCGGAGGATCCTGACGGCTCGGCATCAGATCTTTCATCGCATATTCCGCCCGGACTCCGATGACGGTTGTTCGCAGATTCATCAAGCGAACCGGCAGTTCCTCGAGCAGTGTGTCCAAACCGCAAAACTGGTCTCGGGAGGCGCCGAAGCGCTCCAGATAGGCATCACGAAACGCAGCCCGAATCCCCGGCAGCGACAGGTCGCCGGCCGGCAGCCCGATGCGGAGCAGGTGGGTTTGGCCTTCGTAAGAGAGTTCAGCTTCGCGCAGCACATGGATTCGGGAAAGGGCGACCTTCTCCTGGTTGAGAAAACGCTCCCCTTCGGCTTGCTGCGCCTCCAGTTGCGCGGTCACTTCATTGCTTGTAAGTTCCGTCAACCGCCGGTTCACCATCGCGACGTAGTCCCGCTGCAAGTTTGCGATCGCGCAACCCCAAGCGGAAAGAACGCCCGGATAGTAGGGCACCAACCCGATCTGAGCTCCTGTCTCGCGCAAGAGATGGCTGATGAAGAGGGGACCCGCTCCGCCGAATGAAAAAAGAGCGAAGTCGCGGGGATCGTAACCGCGGTCGATTGAGATGCGGCGGATGCTGCCGATCGTGCGATTCGCTGCGACCGCTAGGACAGCTTCGGCGGCAGCTTCCGTCGATAGCCCAAGCGGTTCGCCGAGGACTTTTGCGATTCCCTGCCTTGCGCGCTCCACATCGAGCGATCCTCCCGCGATGCGGTAATACGGATTGATCCGGCCAAGCACTGCCTGGGCGTCGGTCACGGTCGGGTCCTCGCCGCCGCGTCCGTAGCAAATCGGCCCGGGCTCCGCACCCGCGCTCTTGGGTCCGACTTGCAAAACACCGCCTTCGTCGATCCGGGCGATACTGCCGCCGCCTGCACCGACGGTCTGAATATCGATCATCGAGAGCATCACCGGTATGCCGAAGTCGATCTCTCGCCCGCTTGAAAAAACAGGCTTGCCCTCGACAACGAGTGACACGTCGAGGCTGGTCCCTCCCATGTCGTAGTTGATCAGGTTGTGGAAACCACTTTCCATGGCTGTTTCGGCGGCGGCGATGACACCTGCGGCCGGCCCTGAGAGAACGGTGTTGACGGGCCTCTCGCGGGCCGAAACGGCCCCGACCGTGCCCCCGTTCGACTGCATGACGAGAAGGTCCCTGTCGTAGCCTTTCTCGCTCAAGTACCCGTGCAGACGCGAGAGGTAGCGGCTCATGACCGGCTGCACGTAGGCGTTGACAACGGCGGTCGAGGTTCGCTCGAACTCACGAAAGAGAGGAAGCACCTCCGACGAGGCCACTACAAAGAGGTCCGGCCAACGTTGTCGAAGAAGCGTTCGTGCATGCTGTTCGTGGGCCGGGTTGGCATAGGAGTTGAGAAAACTTACAACGACCGCTTCCACCTCTTCCGCGACCAGGTTCTCCGCGGCCGAGATAAGCTCATCCTCATTGAGAGGCGTGACGACCTCTCCCTCGGCGGATATCCGCTCGGTGACTTCGAGCCGCTGATAGCGGGGGATGAGCGGGCGATAGTCCCCCGTAAGGCCATAGAGATGAGGACGGTCGCGGCGTCGAAGCTCCAGGATGTCGCGGAACCCTTTGGTAGCGATCAGGCCGCACTTGCAGCCGTTTCGCTCGAGAATGGCGTTCGTAGCGACCGTGGTTCCATGTATGACAAGTTGAAGATCAGCGGGGTCGACCGCGAGAGACATCAACCCTTCGAGGAAGCCCTCGGAGGGATCTCCTGGAGTTGAACTGACTTTCCCGGTCCGCAGTGTCTTGCTTGCCGGATCGAGTATGACGATGTCCGTGTAGGTCCCGCCGATATCGAAGCCGCCAATCATTTCCAAGAGCAAGCAGACGGCCCGGCAAGCAGTGTTACAGGTACCGGCGGATCATCCTCGCCGAGGATTCTATCATTCACATGCCGGGGCCGGGCTCGGCTTCAGGTTTGTTACCTTATCTGCATGCAAAGACGAGCACGCCGTGAGATATTGGGATTCGCACCGGGGGCGGCTCCGGCTGTTCATCCCGAAACGGGGCTGCCGATGCGGGGCGGAGGCCCTGAGGTTTATACGCGGGTCGGCGGCCGGCCGTACATCAACTGCACGGCGATAGCCACCATCCATGGCGGTTCGGCTCAGCGGCCCGAAGTCATCGAAGCGATCCGCCAGGCGTCCTACTACCACGTGAACCTCGACGAGCTCATGGCGGCCGTGGCCCCCCGGATCGCCAAGCTGCTCGATGCCGAAGCCGCTCACGTCAGCTCCGGTGCGGCCGGCTCGGTTACCTGCGCGACACTTGCCTGCATTGCGGGCGGTGACCCCGAGAAGATCCAGCAAGTGCCCGATACGCGGGGCCTGAAGAACGAAGTGGTGATTCCGAGTTGGTCTCGCATCGTCTATGACCAGGCGATCCGCTCGGTGGGAGCACGCATCGTTGAAGTGACGACCGCCGAGGATCTCAAGAAGGCTTTCGGTCCAAAGACAGCCATGGCTGCCGGGTTGATTCACATGGGCGAGAGCGGCAACCCGTTCTCGCTGGAGGAATACGTCGCGGCGGCTCACAGGAATGGCGTCCCTGTACTGATCGATGCGGCCGACGGCACGCCGCATCGCCCGAATCCCTTTCTGCGGCGCGGAGTAGATCTTGTCGCTTACAGCGGCGGAAAGATCGTAAGGGGTCCCCAGACAGCGGGGCTCTTGCTGGGACGCAGGGACCTGATCGCAGCGGCATTTACCAACAGCGCTCCGCACCACACCTTCGCGCGCGCCATGAAGGTCAGCAAGGAAGAGATCATGGGGCTGCTCGCGGCGGTCGAAGCACTGGCGAGCAAGCCCGACCGTTCCGAGGAGGATGAGTTGTGGCGGACCTGGTATCGCTACATCATCAACCGCGTGTCGCTGGTCCGGGGTGTAACGGGCCGGATAACGGAAGGTAAGGTTGAAGGCAACTACGTTCGGATGAGTATCGACTGGGACCCGAAGTTGATCGGGATGACTTCGGGCGAGGTTGGAGAGTTGCTCTTGAGCGGCAAGCCGCGCATCCGGGCGCACGCGGGCGGTGAAGGGCATTCGCTCGGAATTCGTGCGGCCGCGCTCTATCCGGGCGATGAGAAATTTGTCGCCGAAAGGCTGTACGAGATCTTCAGCAACGCGCCGGGGCCAAAACCGTCCCCACCGGACAAATCTCCGGCTTCGATCGACGTGTCGGGTCACTGGGATGTGCGGATCGACTACTCGGTCGGTTCCACTCGCCACAAGTTTTTCCTGGCGATGCAACAGAGTCAACTGAACGGCGAACACACAGGACGCATCGCCAGCGGCCCGATACGAGGCCGAGTGAGCGGTCATGAGGTCGATTTCACAAGCTCGGCCCGCTACGAGGGAACATCACTGCGGTACCGCTTTAGTGGACGCGCTTCGGGTGAGCACATGTCCGGTGAAGTTGATCTCGGTGAGTACGGAACGGGAAGCTGGCAGGCAAATCGAGTAAGCTCCTGATCATTGCTCCTATTCCACGCAGACCCGCCGAGAGACTGATCTTTCATGGCTCGCGGCTTGGCGTTCCCGCTAGCGGACGGTGCGGCGGCTTTCCCCGCCTCGGACGATGCGAGTCTCATGAGGAGTTGACGAAAGCCGTGATCGAAAGCAGCCAGACGCCGCTTGACCCAGACCGGTAGCCAGACGTTGGGCGACGCTGGCCGGTCTGAACTTTGCTCGTCACCATCCCTTCCAACTGCCATCCGCATTTCGGTACTGGCGATACGACATGCTTTCGTCATAGGGAAGTTGAGCTATGTGATCTTCCTTGACGCCGATTCCCAATCCCGGCCGGTCGTTGAGTTCAATGAAACCGTTCTTGAACTCGAAGTCGTGATCCACGTATTCGCCAAAACGCTGCATCCAGTATCCGGAAACCTCCTGGATCAGGAAATTGCTGACGACGGCGTCCGCCTGCAACATGGCGGCGAAATGAATCGGGCCCCCTGCATTATGAGGAGCCATGAGCATTTGGGCTTCCTCGGCCAGGCGCGCGATGTGAACGAAGTTGGTGATACCGAAGCTATGGCTCACGTCCGGCTGGAGAAAGGCGCATGCGCGAGCATCCACGACTTCTTTGAACTCTCGATAAGCAAACAGCTTCTCACCGGTCGCAATGGGAACAGGACTCTTGGATGAGACCTCCTTGAGCACATTTACAGAGCCCACTTTGACAGGCTCTTCCAAAAACAGGGGGCGGTAAGGGGCAACCATCTCTGCGAAGGCGATGCTGAGCTCCGGACTCGGGCTCCCGTGCGTGTCGAGCATCAGCTCGACATCGGGACCGACCTCTTCACGAACCGCTTTCACAATCGCCACGGAGTGCTTGAGGGCCTCGTAGTCCATCGGCCAGGTGCGCGATTCCAGAGGATTGCCCTTCAACCCGCGGGCGCCCCTGTCGACGGCTTCACGCGCTCCGCGGCGAGCCAGTTCCACGGATTCGAAATTGATGCCTCCGTTGTAGATCTTGATGCGATCCCGCTGCTTGCCCCCCAGGATTTGATAAACAGGAACACCCCAGGTCTTGCCGGCGATGTCATACAGCGCCATGTTGACGGCCGCGATGGCAGTGCCGATGACCGGTCCGCCTTTCCACGGCAAACGGTTCGTGATGTCGTTGCAGATGGTGACGACATCCAAAGCAGTGCGGCCCAGAAGCAGCGGCTTCCATTCGTGCAGGGCGGCCTCGATGACGGGTGACAGCCACTCGATGCTCCCCTCACCCCAGCCGTCGATCCCTTGATCCGTCTCGACTTTGAGAAACAACCAGGTCTTGAACGGGCTCGATACCGCTTGGCGATTGCTGGGGTCACGGATCGCCTGTCCCGTCGCCACGTTGAACTTGTAGGTTTTGATCCCGGTAATCTTCGGACCATCTCCGTATTGGGATGAAGCGCTGGCGTTCCCTTGGGCAGCCCCGAACGCTGTGGAGCCCGCGGCGCCAAAGAGGCCCGTGGCCATGGTTCTCAGAAAATACCGCCGATCCCACGACGCAAACTTGTTCCTCATCTCGTTTCCTCCAGCATGTATTCGTCTTCTTGACGTCGACCCGGAAACCCGTCCGAGCCCCACCGCAAGCCTAGCAGGACAAGGCTCTCAAGGCTCAGGCAACTGGCCGGGAGTCGCTTTCTTCGACACCAGCCAGATGATCAGTCTGAAGCAGCCCCTCGCAAGCTTCGCCCGTTGAAAAGATGTCGGACCACGGGCAAGACGTTTGGAGAAGAAGGGTTAAGTTGGGAAAGTTCAGCAAAAAGAATCAGAAGGGGTCAAGATGTTTCCTCACAGGATCACCGGCGGTCAAGGTGACCTCAACGTTGCAGACTCGGGCATCCGGCCGGACATAACGAGAAGTCCGGAGCTCGACAACCCCACCCGGAAGATGTGGTATGACCCGAATGCATTTCAACGGGTGACCTGTGATATCCCCGGACGCCAAGACCTGTGCCATTTCGGCAACCCGGGTTACAACGTTCTGGCTTCGGACGGACAGACGAGCTTGGACTTCGGGTTTTTCAAGAACATCCCAATCAGTGAAAGGTTCAAAGTACAGTTTCGCTCGGAGTTCTTTAATGCCCTGAATACTCAGTACTTCGGGGCCCCATCGGGCTTGAGTTACTCCTCATCGAACACTCTCGTTCCGGATGGTTCGCGAGTGGGCGAAATCAGGAGCACGCGGACACCGATGCGGATTATCCAGTTTGGACTTAAACTGTTCTTCTAGCCTGCATTTCTCACCACGTGGCGAGGCGAAGTGCGTGAGAGGGCCGTCAGGACGAGGCGCGAGCCGCTTGGCGCGCGCAGGCGTACTTGACAGTACGTCGAGCACGACAAGCAAGCGCAACGAAGTCCTGGCGGTCGTATCGTGTGCTTCGACCGTCGGGTGGTGAGAAATGCAGGCTAGCAGCCCCCGATCAACTGTGACGGCGGGCTGGCTGTACGGGAACAGTCGGTCACCAGCGAATGGTGAGGATGTAAGAGGTCATGACCGAGTGGGCCTATTTGATGCTGTTGAACCACAGAACTCTGACGCGGATAGGGATCTCCGACTGATTGACGCCGGTCTATTTCCGTGCACTGTCTCTTTTCGACTTGCGATTCCAAGAGGTAGAGGAACTTTCCGTGACCAAACGCGAACGTCCGAACTCGCCGGTCCTCTGGCACAGCCTCGCGGCACTGGCGCTGAGCGTCTGCCCACTGCTGGGTCAAATCGACCACGAGGATCTATTCCCTGCAGCTCGACCGCCTGGCAATCACATTCAGGTTGAGAATCGTGTTCCGATCCCGATGAGGGACGGTGCGATTCTCAAAGCTGACATCTATCGTCCTGCCGGTGTGGGAAAGTACCCGGTACTGGTCTCCCGCACACCCTATGGCACCGAGCGCGCCGGTAGACATGCCACCGCGGTATTCTTCGCGCGGCGAGGATATGTTTTCGTGTTCCAGGATACGCGAGGACGACACGAATCGAACGGTGAATGGTCACCGTATCGGCTTGAGATGCTCGACGGCTACGACACGATCGAGTGGGCTGCCCGTCAGTTTTGGTCGAACGGAAAAGTGGGGATGCAAGGGGCATCCTACTTGGGCCATGTGCAGTGGCAGGCCGCCCGTACCGTTCCGCCGCACTTGGTTACGGTGTTTCCGGTGGTGGCCATGACCAGCTTCTATCATCACGGGGTGACGACGAACGGAGCGTTTCGACTGGCGATGCGTTTCGGCTGGGGCGCTGTTCGGAACGACGACCGACTCATGCAGAACACTGTGCCCCACTTCATGGAGAATGGGCCCGAAAGTATCAGCTACGAGAAAGTACTGTGGCACCTGCCGCTGGTCGATATTCCGCGCCTCGTCGGTCGTAACCCAACGTTCTGGAGGGACTGGGTCACCCGTTCCGATTACACCGACTATTGGAAGGCCCTCAATGCCGAAGTGGACTTCCATAAGATCCCGATTCCGGCCCACACCTTCGGAGGTTGGTTCGATGTCAACCTGATGGGAACACTCAACGGATACGCCAAGTTGAGTAAGCGGGGCAAGACGGCTGTGGCGCGCGAAAAGAGTCGGATGATCGTCGGCCCATGGGGCCACGGTCCGGCTCGCCGGGTTGGACACCTCGACTTCGGCGATCACGCCAATATAGACAGTCGTTCAGTCGAGATACGCTGGTTTGACTACTGGTTGAAAGGAGTCGATACGGGTATCCAGGATGAACCACCGGTCACCGTGTATGTGATGGGGAAGAACGTCTGGAGACGAGAGAACGAGTATCCCTTGGCCCGAACCGAATACAGAAAACTGTATTTGCATAGCGACGGGAAGGCCAATAGCTACCGTGGTGATGGACGCCTCTCTTGGGATCCCCCCGCGGCCGACAGCAGACCGGATCGCTACCGATACGACCCCCATCATCCGGTCCCCAGCCTGGGGGGCAACAACTGCTGCGGGGCCGATACGCCGATCGGCCCCGTGGATCAGCGTCCCATCGAAGGGCGCAATGACATCCTCGTATATACCTCCGAATTCCTGAAAGAGGAAGTCGAAGTGACAGGACCTGTCAAAGTTGTCTTGTACGCCGCCTCCGATGCGAAGGATACCGACTTCGTCGCCAAGCTGGTCGACGTTTATCCCGATGGGCGCGCGGTCAATGTTGCCGAAGGTATTCTACGTGCTCGCCATCGCGAAGGGCTCGACAAGCCCAAGCTGATGGAGCCCGGACGCATTTATGAGATGTCCATTAATCTTATTGGCACGAGCAACGCTTTTCTGCCGGGTCATCGAATCCGCGTGGACATCACGAGCAGTCATTTCCCGCAGTTCAACCGCAACCTGAACACGGGTAAAACGGTTGGGCTTGGGTCGAAGCCGGTTGTGGCTCATCAGACGATCCATCATTCCAGCGGGCGCCCGTCGCATATCCTCTTACCAGTCATTCCAGCCGAGTAGAGCATCTCGGGCGCCAAGCGAGCGGCAAAGCCAGGTATCTGGATCAACCCTCCGCCGTTACAGCGGATTTCGTAGCTCCACTTGAGATTATCTAGTTCGTTTCGAGGCACTTAGTCCTACTACCAGGAGAAGCGCTAATGCACTGGCCCGGAATTGCGGATTCCGGGGCAAGGTGAATAGCAATCCGGGCTGAAGCCGATCAGAGATCGAGGATGGTCGGAATGCTGATCAAGAGCCTGGAACAAGCAAGCGGACGGCGCTGGACAGTTGCGCGGCAAGACCGCCTGCACTGGCAAGTGGAGGATATGTTTTTCCGCAAGAAAGATTGCCATGCGCAAGATCAAAGAAGTTCTTCGATTTGATCAGATGGGGCTGGGTCAGCACGAGATCACACGCTGTTGCTCGATCGGCCAGAGATCCTTCTTTCCCTTCTCAGTCCCAAAGGGATTGGCAAGAGCTTCTTGGCGAGCGCTCGGTGGCCCACAAGGCCCGTCACGGCGGCTACACCGCGCTTTCTACGCGCCTCGCACTATTCAGCTACCTAGCGCCCGTGCCGACGGCAGTTTGCCGCAGCGATTGTTGCGGCTATCTCGCCTCGACATGTTGATCGTCGACGACTGGGCCATGTCCGTAAAACAAGGAGAAACGAGAGGATGATGTCCTTTACCCGTGAACCAAGCGCCGATCACTTCGGGCATCATAAACCCTCCAGTATCGCTCCGCTCCGAGCTGATCATCATCAGCGGAATCCGCACGATCTTCGTTCGAGCCTTCGCCTGCTTGGCTCGAGTGTTCTTCGAGAGCACCGTCTGAACCTCCTCACACAGCCCCTTGGAAACGATTGCCTCATGCTCGCCGGGATAGCTGTTCCTCTTGTGGACTACCTCGCTCCTATAGGTACAGTTGCCGAACAAACGCTAGATGTGGCCGGTATTCCAGGGTACCGCTGGTCGATGTATTCCTTTCTTCGTGGTCCGGGCTTTAGTGCGGTAGTCCTGCTCGTTGAGCCCGGCGGCCAGCGCCTTGGCCAAGGTCAGTTGGATGAAGCGTCGGAGGATGTGTTGGATCAACGGAGCTTCCTCCGGATTGACGAGAAGCTTCTTCTGCTCCCGTTCAACGTCGTAGCCGAAGATGGCCGGGGCGCCACAGTACTTGCCGTGCCGCTTGGCGTCGCCACCTTGTCTCGGATGCGCTCGGCGATGACCTCCCGTTCGTACTGCGCGAAGGTGATCAGGGTACCCACGACCGAGCACAGGACGTGTTCCCACAACCCCCGGAACTGATCACATAGGCTCAACTCACTGTTATGGAACGGATTAACCCGTCCAGACGAGGTTTGGACGAAGTCCAGAAGGAACGGAGAATACGGGCCCAACAGAGAATGGGAGGCAACCAAAGGAGGCGAATTGGACCGGTGGGGAATGGAACGGGAATGATGTGAGGAATGCCCAAACCTTGAAATACAAGGTTATGGGATGCAGCACGTCACTCCTGGGGCCTCCCTGGAAAGACGAGTTGTGTTTTCAGGAATGGTGGACCTGGAGGGATTCGAACCCTCGACCTCTTCCATGCCATGGAAGCGCGCTCCCAACTGCGCCACAGGCCCGTACAGGTAGGATCATGTTCAGGATAGCACGACACCGTAGGCCGACCCTCAGCCCGCGGTGTTGATCCGCTGCCGACTGCGGTTGCCTTTTGCAGTCAGGCGCGCTCGGCGTATGATCTAGGAAAAGGAGCCGTCAATGGCTTATTGGGTACTCGTTCTCATTCTTCTGTCTCCTCTGACCTCACTGGCCCCGGTCCCGCAGGGTCCTGGGCTGAAGACCCGCCAGCAACAACGGAATGCCATCCTCAAAGAGGATCACGAGAAGTCGCTCAAGGACGTGGCCGAGATTCTCACGCTTGCCAAGGAGCTTGAGGAGGAACTCGAGAAAAATAAAGAACACATCATCGATATCCGTACCCTGCGGAAGGCGGAACGCATCGAAGATCTGGCCAGGAATGTAAAAAATCGTATGAGGCGGATGTTCTGATCTGTAAGTATCGCCTGCACCTGAAAGTCTCCTGAATCACTGCAAGGGCATTCCCACCAGCCAACAGCCTCACAGAGCCTCGAAACGGTCGCGCTCCCCATCTCCAGCTCCTTCCATCGAGGTTCGGACTTCTTCGAAGCCGCGGTCCGTTGTGTACTCGTGGTCTGAGTCCCGACGGGAAGTGTTCGGAAAACGGCGGCCTCGTGCGAACTTCGTTTCACTTCCAGTACGCTAATGAATCCGAGCCCTGCCGAGCCGAAGGCGGGCACACGTAGGAGGAAATGGAAACATGGCGTTCGAAAGCCGAGTCAAGATTGTTGTTCCGGGTGATGACCCTGTTCAGATTCAAGGGTCGCCGGAACTGGACAAACTCAAGACCTACGGCGATGTCACCATCTACACCGACCGCCCGGCGTCGTCCCAGGAAAAAGTAAAGCGGGTCGAGGGGGCGGAAGTCATCATGAACACCCGCGGCGCCGTGAAGTGGGGCGAAGAGGAGTTCCGCCGGCTGCCGGACCTCAAGATCATCTCGCTGTGCTCGATCGGCACCGATATGATCGACCTTGAAGCAGCCCGGGATCACGGTATCGCGGTCTGCAACCTGCCCGGCCGCACTGCGCCCGTTGTCGCCGAACATATTTTCGGCATGATGTTCGGGCTGGCCAAACGCACGGCCTTCTTGACCGAGCAGATGAAAGCTGGGCAATGGCCCCGCATGAACAACGTCATGCTCCAAGGCAAGACCCTGGGCATCATCGGAACGGGAAACATCGGCGCCACCATGGCGCGATTGGCGCGGGCTGTCGGCATGAACGTGATTGCCTGGACATTCAACCCTTCGCCGGAACGAGCGGAGAAGCTGGGAGTGCGCTATGTCGAACTTGACGAGCTGCTCAAGACCTCCGACGTCGTCAGCCTGCACGTCGCCGTGTCAGACAAGACACGCGGCATGATCGGCAAGCGTGAACTCGGCTTGATGAAGGAAGGCGCGCTACTGGTCAACGGAGCGCGCGGAGCCATCGTCGATACTCCCGCACTGGTGGAGGCGTTGAACGCGGGCCACCTGGGAGGGGCCGCAGTCGATGTCTTTGAACAGGAACCGCCTCCGCCCGATCACCCACTGTTTGCCTGCGAACAGGTGATTCTCACGCCCCACTGCGCCGATATGACCGTAGAAGGCGTGGAGCTGCTCAATGTTGGCGTGGTCGAGAACGTAATCGCTTTTCTGGAAGGACATACCCAGAACAACGTCGCTATCTAGACGTTCAGCGGCGCTTCAGGGTCGGGCGATCCTCTTCCTCTTCCGTCCCCAGACCTTCGTCATCAGCCGGAATCGTCGGGTCTCCCGAGGGCGCGCGGCGCAAGGTAGGCCGGTCGGGGTCTTCCTCGGCCCTCTTGCGCGCGCCGCGAGTGACGGTCGCCGACAACTGTCGCTTGATATCGAGAAACTCCGACGTACTCACGACGTATTCAGGCTTGTTGGGCAGCAAGCTGTCGATGGTCTTCTGAACCTTGACGATGCGCTTGCCATGGGGCGGGTGGCTCCGGAAGAGCTTCGACATCGTGCCCGGCTTGCGCTTCTCGTCGGCCTTCATCTTCTCGAAGAAGTCGACGAACGCCGTCGGGTCGTAGCCCGATTTGTAGAGGTATTGCAGACCGAGAAAATCCGCTTCCGTCTCGGCTTGCCGGCTGAAGCGCAGGAAGGTGATCGGGATGGCGAAGCCCGCGGCCTGATAGATGCCATAGCCGGTCCAGCCGCCCATGAAGATCAGCGGAATCGTGGCCAATTGCATCACTTGGCCCTTGGTGGCCTGTTTCGTGCCGTGGCGCGCGGCAACGTGGGCGATCTCATGCGCCATTACTCCGGCAAGCTCGGCCTCGCTTTCGGCCCGTAGGAACAACCCCGCGTTCACGTAGAAGAAACCGCCCGGCAACGCGAAGGCGTTGACTTCCTGACTATCGATCAGTTTGATCGTGAACGGAACCTTGGCGTCGGAGTTGCGGACCAGGTTTTGTCCCACTCGATTGACATACTCGGCGATCACCGGGTCGTCAACGATCTTGGCATGGCGTTCGACATCCTGCGCGAGACGCTTACCGAGGCCGATCTCCCTTTCAAGGGAATAGAAGTTCATCCCCCCGCCGACCTCGCGGTCACCGATAGCCTCGACGTCTTCTTTTTTGTTCTTGGGATCGCGCTTGCCCTTTGGATCGGTCTTGGGTTCGGCGCTGAGTGAGAGTGGAAGGGCCAACGTGACTGCGAGCATCAGGAAACTTCGCCAGATTCTCATCACACCGCCTCCGTGCCGGACTTCACAAGCTGTCACTCAGTATAGCGCCGTGCACAAACTCGATCGAATCCCACTCGAACAACCCTATTTGAACGTCTTTCCAGACTCGATTGCACCATCGGACGGTTCGGACTCCTCAATCCCCTGCAAGGAGGGTACGGTCTCCAGAACCAGTTTTTGACTGTCGTTCAGGATCTCGAAGGCCTCTTCGAGCGAGCCCTCCGAAACCGAGCCGCCCGTTGCCCTTGCCGCCGCATAGAGGGTACTGATGGCATCGCCGAATTCGGTTCCGGTGCTATATTCGGGAGCCTCGCCGAACGCGATCAGTTTCACGGCGTCCGTCAGACGCTCGGCCCAGACCCTAGCCAGACGCTTCGGATTGGTTTCTCCAGCAAGAGTCAGGTCTTCCTGCGTCAGCTTGATCAGGAGCCGGCGCTGGGTGCCATCCTTGGCCTGTTGTACGATGGCGGGAAATTTGTCGTCTTCGTCCAGAGTAATGATCTTGCCAGGCTCATCCTTCAGGATCGTGATTGATTCCTGAAGACTATCCACGATACTCCGGGCGCGGGCCGCTCCGCCTCCACCTTCCAGTGGATCGTTGATCACGAAAACAGCGATCTCGTTCAGCTTGATGGCAATCGGAACGCCGTCGGTCTTGCCCTCATTCGGCAGCAGCGTGTAGGTCACTTCGATTTCAGGAAGGTTGCTGATGATGCCGCCGGTTTCCAGATACAGCACCAAGACGACTACGCCGATGAGCAACAGCATGGCCGCGATCATCACAGGCTGCTTCAGAATCGACTTCGCGCTTGGTTTTTTGGCCTGCTTGGTAAAAGCGAATTCGCCGGAACTCTCATCCGGTGGCGCGGGCGATTGATTCATGGCGTTCAACAAACCTCAGGATCCACAGTAATAAGACGCTCTTGGGAGCGATGTGGATACACAATATTTGATTCTACTGCGAGCCGGGCCCGCTGTTTTGCTCCCAAGGCCAATCCCAGCGCGCCGCAGCCCCGGAGGCAAGCGCGCTTCAGGAGTCTCTTCATCAGTGGTTACAGACACCGCACCCGTCAGATTTGATCAGAGCGGGATGCTTGAGGTTCCCAGGGTTGCCCTGGCAGTCAATCTCGGTGCGTCTGTAGAATCGCACGACGATTGATCTCTGCAAAAGCTGAGGACCGGAACAGAAGGTCGAAGGGAATCGTAGCGTCTCAGCAACTCCTCACGCCAAAAGCAGCTTGGCTGTCAGAGTCTCTTGAGCAAATCCCGAACCTCGGACTTCGGGTCCGGGTTGGGCTCTCGGTCCGGGGCTTGAAGATAGCGTTCAATGAGTTCACGTGCTTCCGGGTAGCGGGATTTCCTCTTCGAAAGGACCCATGCCGTAGCGGCGGCCCGCCAGACTTTGGGGTTTTCCGAGTCGCGAGCAAACGCCAGGTCGAACAAGTCGTCACTCTCCGCATGCCTCCCGCGCCTGGCCAGGAAGCCGGCGTATTTCAGCAGTGGCCTCATTCCCTCTGGATCGAGTTTCCTCGCCTCGCCGAACTGCTCGTCGGCCCTGTCGAACTCGCCCACAGCCTCGTAGTAAGTTCCAAAAGCTTCTGCTCCGCGCGCTTCATTGACAGCCTGAATCCGCCTCGCTATCTCCATGGCTTCGGCCTTATTGCCTCCGACAAACGAAGGTGCTTGAAGGTGAAATGCCTGGAGCGCGTCATGCGCGTCTAGGTTGGATTCCTCCAACTCGATGGAGCGTTCCAATACCCGGCGCATCCGGCGTACGAGAGGCGCTGCGGCAAGCTTGCGAAATCCGGTCATCCTCTCGGCGCGCCGTCCCATGGCCAAGGCCAGCCAAAGGAAGTAGGTCGAGTTCTCAGGGTTTTGCTCGACGGCTCGTTGGAATACATCCTGAGCCGCGCGGAAGTCCTCTGCAGAGAAGTGCCGGATTCCCTTCTTCCAATCGTCCTCGCCGGGACTACTCGCCGCGGCCGTCAGGGCAAAAGCCATAGCGAGCAGTACAATTCTTCGAGTCATGGTTCGTACGCCGCCGTCACTTGGAATCGAATCCGAGGTGATGCGGAAAGCACGTTCTCCTAGTACAACAGCTTTGACAACCATCATGCACAATCGAACTGTACTGTGGAATTCCGGTCTTGTCCGAAACTTTCACCAGTATCCGGCGTTCTTCAAACTGGCGAATTGATCCGTCTCTCAACTCGGCAGGGAGTATTCGCGATGGCGCAAGCGACGACGATCGTCGAACGATGGGCACAGGAGAGCGGCATCGGCGGGGTGCCATCGACACCGTCTGAACGGAAATCGAGGCGTTGCCCCTGGCTATAATGAATCTTCCATCCTGCCCGCCTTCCGGCTTACGCTCGGAGTCCTTGTTTGTCCCTCGAAGATCGCCTTTTTGAGCGGCGCTATCAGAAGATCCGTGAGATCGAAGCGCTGGGTTTTGCGACCTACCCACGCAAGTTCGAATATACGCATACGGCGGGAGAAATCCGCACGAACTACGGACCGTTGAGCGGCGACGACCTCGAGGCAAGGGCTGTCCAAGTGCGCGTCTGCGGCCGCCTGATGACAGTGCGGCGACAGGGTAAGGCGGGGTTCTGCCACCTCCAGCAGCAGGGCGAACGGCTGCAGATCTACGTCCGCAAGGACGAGGTTGGCGACGCGGCATTCGAGCTCTACAAGAAACTCGACGCCGGCGATGTCATCGGCGTAGAGGGCCCCTTGTTCCGCACCCGTACCGGCGAGTTGACCGTTCGCGCGCATCGCCTCTCTTTCCTGGCGAAGGCGCTGCTCCCCATGCCGGAAAAATGGCACGGACTGAGAGACGTCGAGATTCGCTACCGCCAGCGCTACCTCGATCTCGTCACGAACGATCTCGTCCGTGAGGTGTTCGTCAAGCGAGAAAGAATCATCCAGGCGTTACGACAGGAGCTTGTCGAGCGCGGCTATCTCGAAGTCGAGACGCCTATGATGCAGCCCATGTACGGCGGCGCCCTGGCGCGGCCTTTCCAGACGCATCACAACGCTCTCGACGTTGACCTCTATCTTCGCATCGCGCCCGAGCTGTACCTCAAGCGGCTCATCGTCGGCGGCCTCGACCGCGTCTTCGAGATCAACAAGAACTTCCGCAACGAGGGCCTCTCGATGCGCCACAACCCGGAGTTCACGATGCTCGAGTTCTACCAGGCCTACAGCGATTACAAAGACCTGATGGACTTGAGCGCAGTGCTGCTTCGGTCCGCTGCCGAAGCGGCGAATAACGGCAGCCCCGAGGTCGAATTCAAGGGCCGGAAGATCGACTTCAGCAAGCTGCAATGCCTTTCGATGAAGGAGGCCATCGCCGAGTTCTGGCCGAGCGACAACACACGCCCCAGGCCTGACGATCTGAATGACCCCGACCACGTCACCACGTTGGTCGACATCTACAACAGCACGATCGATTCCACACTGCCGCTTCCGGCGAACGCTTCACCTGGCGCCTGCATCCAGGCACTGTTCGAGCATGCCTGCGAGGAAAACATGATCCAGCCAACACTCGTCTACGACTACCCGGTCGAGGCCTCACCGCTTTCGAAAAAAAAGCCTGACGACCCGAATTGGGTCGAGCGCTTCGAAATTTATGCCGGCGGCATGGAGATCGCCAACGCCTATTCCGAGCTGAACGACCCTCAGGAACAGCGCCGGCGCTTCGAACAGCAAGTCGATCAGCGGGCACAAGGCGAGCACGAAGCCCACGAAATGGATGAGGACTACATCCGTGCCCTCTGCTACGGCATGCCGCCGACCGCTGGCGAGGGTATCGGCATCGACCGCCTCACCATGCTCCTCACGGACTCGCATACGATCCGCGACGTCGTGTTCTTCCCGTTGCTACGGCCTGAGGGGGAAATCGGCGTCGCCGAGCGCCTGCGCGGCATGGACGAAACGACCAACAACGAAGATCAGCACGCAGACTGACTCCCATGTCGCTCGAGATGTTCGTTGCCCGCCGCTACCTGCGGGCCAAGCGCCGCGAGCGTTTCATCTCGCTCGTCACCGCTCTCTCGGTCGTTGGCGTTGCTACCGGCGTCGCTGCGCTGGTGATCGCGATGGCGATCAACAACGGTGTCGAGCAGGATCTCCGCCGCTACCTGCTCGGGGCGACGGCCCACGTCCAGCTCCTCGAAAAATCACGCCAGGGCATCACAAACTGGCGCGAGTTCATCAAGGAATTCGACGACATCACCAACGTTGCTTCGACCGCACCCGCCCTCTATGGCGAAGTGATGATCGTAGGCCTACTGCGTAGTGGCTTCGCCAATCTGAAGGGTATCGAACCTGATCGCGAGCTCGATGTCGCCGGTATGCTCGCCGACCTCAAAGAGGGCTCCGTCGATGACCTCGAACGGGCAGACGACTTTCCAGGCATCATCCTGGGCAGCGATCTCGCCGAGCACGTCGGGGTCGGCATGAACCACTTCGTGACGGTGATGAACCCCCAAGGCGAGATGACCCCGTGGGGCCCGATCCCCAGCGAGAAGCGCTTCCGTGTCGCCGGCATCATGGAGTCCGGCTTCTACCTCTACGACAAAGCCTGGGCGATCACAACACTCAAGTACACCCAGCAGGCGCTCAATCAGCCCGATGTCATCAATGCCGTCGAGTTCAAGATCGACGACTTGGACCAGGTTGAAGCCGTGGGAGGGCGGCTCGAAGCCGTCGCCGGCAGTAATTTCAGCGCAACCAACTGGAAGGAACAAAACGCCCACATCTTCCGGGCTCTGGAAGTCGAGAAGCTTGTCACTGCCATCACCATCGGGCTCATCATGCTTGTCGCCGGCCTCAACATCCTCACGTCGCTCGTGATGATGGTCATGGAAAAGCGAAAGGACATTGCCATTCTCAAATCGCTTGGCGCCTCACGGACACAAGTGCGCAAAATATTTATCCTGCAGGGGATCGTTATCGGCGCCACCGGCACTGCCGCCGGACTCGTGCTCGGACATGTCGCCGCCTGGATTTGCAACTCCTATAAGCTGATCCCGCTCGAAGCGGAAATCTACGGTCTGAGCTATGTCCCCTTCGCCCCGCGCCTGATTGATGCGGTTCTTGTAGGGCTGGCTGCGTTGCTGATGAGCTATCTGACGACGATCTACCCATCAGGATCGGCCATTCGCATCGCTCCCGCCGAAGTTCTGCGGTATGAATAAAGAGCCCGCAGGGCCGGGCTATTTTATCTGACTCGAACTCGGCTCGCTCTTATATTTCTCATACAACCCCGCCACGTCGGCCGACTTCACGTCACCCGGATGGATCACAACGCGGTACAGAAACCGTAGCGACTCGCCCGACTGCAGAGTGATGCTGCCGTCCTTCGAATCATCCGCGTAGAAATGGTGCTCGCCGAAAATGTTCGCTGCGAATAGCCCGTAGCTGCGCACGTGCCAGTACGTCGGATGCTTAGGGTTCGACGGGTGGTCGAAGATCGCGATGCCGAGTTTCTCACCGTCGATCTCGCCGCTGTAGTCCATCCACGGTGATCGCTTGCCCCACACGGCCTTCTCGCCGGATTTGCCGTTGGCGGCGGTGAGAACACCCGTACGCGTAACACCGGTAGCACGCGCATGCTGCTCTTCGAGCGGAGTAGCGACGCGTATGGCGAAGGTGCCTTCCTTGGTGTCACCGAAATGCACTTCGCCGCCCATCGCCGTCAGCCGAAGATCGAAGTCAATTACACGATTCGGGCCACCGGCATGAAAGCGCATCCTGCGCTGCTCTCGAACGATCGACTTGCCGTTGTGGTCCTTCCAGACAAAGCTGCCGACAATGCTGTCTCCTTCGGTGCGCACTTCGCCCGGCGCCACCGTCCCCTTGCGGGGAAAATCCCGGTCTGGTTCGTTCGCCCAGAAATCGGCGCCGTTCACTTCGCCGTGGGTAAACCACAGCCCGCGGTGATGCGGGTGGTCCTGCCGTTCTCCCTCGATGTCCTCCATCGGATAGTGCCGTGTGACGATAGTGCCGCTGGCAGCACGGAGTGGGTGTAGATAGGGCTTCGGAGCGCCGTCACCGTAGTAAAGCGTGGTAAACGGCTTTCCGTCGATGTGGACTCCGATCTCGCCATCTCCCTCGGTGAATTTCACCTGTCCGATAGGCGAGCAACCCAACAGAAGAATAAGCGCAAGAAGACAAGCCTGAATTCGCATGCTCATAGTGGATCACACTTGCCCGCGTTGGGGAAACCGGCGGCGCAGAAGAATCACCGGTCGCGTAGCGGACGCCAGGACCGAGTCCCGACTATTGATCTTTGTCCTGCGCGCGTGAGGAAAGCTTGACGCCGATTTTCGAGAGTTTGCCCTCCAGCTTGGCGATCTCTTTGGGATCGCGGTCTGCCGCGGGACCACTATTCCATTCTTCGATCGATAGTTCCCAGTGCTTCCGTGCTTGCTCGACCTTGCCCTGCTCGAAATAAACGTCGCCCAAGTGAGAGTGAACAATCGGATCCCGTTTGACTTTCTCGAGCGAACGAACCAGATAACGCTCGGCCAAGTCGAACTTTTTTTGGCGATAGTACACCCAGCCCAGTGAGTCGAGATAGGCGCCGTTTTCCGGATCGAGGTCCAGCGCACGCTGAATCATGTCGTGGGCCTCGTCGAGCTTCTTGTTGATATCGGCCAACATGTAACCGAGGTAGTTGAGCGCCGAAGAGTTGTCGGGGTCCTTGTCGAGAAGCTCGCGGAATTTCTTCTCCGCCTCGTCATAGCGCTTGGCTCGCTCAAGGACCGCGCCGAAGGTGAACAGCGTTGAAAGCCTTTGCTCATCGGTCTCAGCCAAGTCAGCGGCCTTCTCGACTGTCGCGATCGCATCGTCGTAGCGCTTGCCCTTTTCGTACACGTGCGCGAGCGCGAGCAGGGCGCGGCGATTGTCCGGTTCACTCCTGAGGATCTCCTTCAGCAACCGGCTGCCCTCCCGCCAGTCGCCAGTCTCAGCAAGAAGACCTGAGCGCTGCATGATCAGCGACCGGTTCTCAGGAAACTCCTCGGAGCCTTCGTCGGCGACTCGCATAGCGCTCTCATAGTCCCGGTGAAATCGATAGGTATCCACCAAGTAAGAGATCACTCGAGGCTTGGCGTCCGGGTCGACTTGTCCCAGCTCCCGAAACGTGTCAACGGCGCGTTGGACGTTCCCTTCATCCCGGTACAACATGCCGAGTTGCTCGAGAAAAAGTCCGCGATTCCTCTTCTCGCGCTGTGTGTAGCCATCCTTACGGGTTTGCTCCAAAAGCGTTACGAGTTCCTCGATCGCTCTGGGCGTTTTGCCTTCGGCCTCATACAGCAAAACGGTGTTGTATTTCACCTCCATCGAGTCTGGGGCCAGTTCGGCGGCCTGATCAAGATGATTCCAAGCATCCTTGAAGCGCCGCTTCTGACGATAGAGCTGTGAAAGGCGAAGCTGGTATTCGGGGTTGTTGGGTTCTTCGCGACTCAGCGCCTTGTATTCGTTCAGGGCCTTTTCGTACTCTCCGGACAAAGCCCAATTGCGGGCAAGAGAGGCACTCAAGGCAGCGTTGCTCGCACCCATTTCCCGGACGCGTTCGTAGAGGTCGGCGGCCTCGCTATTGAGGCCCATCCGCTCGTACAGGTCGGCCAGAGTCGCCAAGTCCTGAGGACCCGCCTCGCCGGAGTCACGGACTTTCTCGAGCGCCTCGACGGCCTCTTCCGTCTTGCCTCGAGAAAGGTACAATCGCGCCAAATTCGCCAAGCCTTCGGCGGAACCCGGGTCGATCTCCAGCAACCTCTTCAGGACCCCCTCGGCTTTGTCCGGCTGCTCCAAGGCTTGATAGAACCCGGAGAGCTTCAGCAGGGAGTCCGTATCGTTTGGTTCGATCTCGAGAATTTTCTCGTGCTGTTTGACGGCACGGTCCAACAAGTCCCGATCGACTCCGGCGCGGCGGCTATTGGTCGCATAGGCGGCGAGAAAGCGTCCTAACGTACGGCGCACTTCGATGCTGTCAGGATTCTTCGCAAGAGCCGACTCGGCTTCGGCAACAGCTTCGTCGAGACGGTCCGTGCGTCCATAGAAGCGAATCAGCTCGATGCGCAGAAACTCCGAGTCCGGATCGGCAGCAATGGCTGCCTTGTATTCCTCGAGGGCCTTGTCCCAGTATTCACGGCGGCCATACTGGCCGGCACGCTCCATGTTCAGGTGAGCCAAAGCGTAGTGGTAGTAAGCCTGGGCTCGATCCGACTTCGCCGCCGTTTCTTCCTCGTCAGCTGCTCCGAGCCCATCGGCAAGGAAGAGAATCGTCAACAGGGCGAGTAACGCACCCCTCGCGAGATCCTTGGGAGTAGTCGTCAAGAGTAGTCCTCTGATTGTCGGATAACAGTAGTAGAGACGTTCAGAATAAAGTATAGCTATAGCTGTGCCTCGTCGTTGGCTATGCACCATGGTAGTGCCTCCATAGTGCACTTGTGCACACTACGTCACTATCTGAAACAGCTACGAGCCGACATTTCGAGCTTGGTGCTGGGCCGCCCTACTCCTCTTCGGGCGGAATGTGCTCGCTCCGGGGCCCGATATGGATGTGTGGCCCGGTCGACTGCCCAGGCACGCTGCTGCGAAAAGCAATGAACGGGATGTCCCACTCGTAAAGCAGGTCGATAACAAACATGCCTTCCGGGTCGTCGGGGTGAAGCGCCACGTCGACGCGGTCTGTGTGATCGTAGCCCAGCGAGCGATGAAGCGCCGTGGCTCCGTCCGCACTGATCGGTAAGCCGTGCCCGAACTCAGAGTAGAAGGCCTCATCAACAGAAAGAATTTGCTCCCGCCATTCTTCGCTTTCACTCACGTAGGCGAACGCCAACTCTTCTTCCTTCAATGCATCCACGCGCCCCTCGGCTCGGGCCATCACGGCCAGTTCACGAACGAGTTGCGCCCGCTTCTCGGCGAGTTCGAACCGCCGCTCGGCGAACTCGGCCGCTTCCTTCGTCTTCTCGAGTTGCTGCAGGGGCAGGACACCCGCCTCGGCAAGCCTGCGATCGCGGGCCAAGTCTGCGCGGGCCAGATCGCGCAGATGCGTCACTGCTCTCATCATCTCGGGAATCTGACCTACCGTGAGGTGACGATCCACCAGAGTGTCACGGACGATGCCCTCGAGTCGGGCGCGCTCGCGTTCATGCGCCGCCTGTTTGAGAGTGTTACGAGGCAGAACGCCCTGCTCCACAAGCGCGTTAAGGCGATCCTCCTCCGGGCTCACAGGGGGCGGATCGTTGGCGCACAGAATCGACGCACAAAACCCTAGCACCGCGATGGTGTAAAGCAGCCGCAATCGAACCACCGGAAAATGCGACTTCATTCTACCCGCTGATTGTTCGTTAGGAGTAAGATAGGGCAACGGGGAACCAACATTTTTATGTTCGATTGGGAGGCCGCGGTTCATGCGGCGCGGTCACGCAAAGCGCAAGATCTCCTCGTTCTTGATATTGAGGTCGTCAGTTCATTCACGGACAAGTTCATTCTCTGTACCGGCGCCAACTCGCGACAGGTGCAGGCCATCTCAGAAGCTATCGAGGAAAGTCTGAAAGACGGTAACACTCGTCCGCTCGGCGTCGAGGGTTATGCTAACGCCGAATGGATTCTCATGGACTACGGCGACTTCGTTGTACACATCTTCTCGCCAGCGGCCCGCGAGTTCTACTCGCTCGAACGGCTTTGGAAGAATGCGCCGCGCGTCGAAATCCCCGAGTCAGCGTTGGTATAACCGCGTTTCGCGGTGCGCCGGCGCCACGATCTTCTTGCTTTGAAAATCCGCTTGTTTTACATCGGCAAGCCCCGCAGCCGAGAAGCAGACCTGCTGGCAGAAGAATACGCCAAGCGTATCTCTCGGTTCTGTCGTTTTGAAATGATCCCGGCGAAGAGCGAGAAGGCGATCGTTCCCGCTCCAAAGGCTTTCAAGGTCGTGCTTGATCCAGGCGGACAGGCGATCACTTCCCAAGAACTTGCCAAACTGATCAAAGCAAAAAGCGGTGAAATCCACTTCTCCATCGGCGGCGCCGACGGATTCACCGATTCGTTCCGGGCGCAAGCCGATCAGCTTCTCTCGCTATCGAAAATGACCCTGCCACACGAGCTCGCCCGCGTCGTTCTCACCGAACAGATCTACCGGGCATTCACGATTCTTCATCATCACCCCTATCCCCGATAGCCATTGACATCGTCTTCAGGAATGCCATGAAATAACCGGAATCCCCGCTAACGCGCTGAAGCAAAAACAGGTTCGATGGTCAGGTATTGCGAGAAAATCTCGTCTGTCGTTTCTCTCCGTTCCGCTCAAAAGCGAGCTGAATCAAACGATCAACCAGTTCCGCGTACGCAACCCCGCTGGCCTCCCAGAGTTTCGAATACATGCTGATTGACGTAAAGCCGGGCATGGTGTTGATCTCGTTGAGAAGAATGCGCCCGGTTCCGTCTTCAAGGAAGAAGTCGACACGCGCCAGCCCCGAACCGTCGATGGCCTGGAAGGCTCCTACCGACATGCGCTGCACTTCCGCCACCTGCTGTCCAGTAAGAGGCGCCGGAATCAGCAGTTCGGAGGAGTCATCGATATACTTGGCTTCGTAGCTGTAGAATTCGGAGCCGGGCTTGATCTCACCGGGAACCGAAGCTTGCGGATCGTCGTTGCCGAGCACGGAACACTCGATTTCACGGCCCCGGATTGCAGGTTCGACGATCAGCTTGCGATCGAACTCAGCCGCCAAGTCGAGGGCTTTGCGAAGGCCATCGCGGTCGTTCGCCTTGGAGATTCCCACAGACGAGCCGAGGTTCGCAGGCTTCACGAACATCGGGTAACCGAAGCGCCCTTCCATCTCCGGAATCGACGCGGAGCGCTTGGACCGCAAGACGGCCAGATGATCAACAGTCGCCAGGCCGCGTTCGCGGAAGAGACGCTTCATCACGTCCTTGTCCATCCCCACCGCTGACGACAAGACTCCGGCGCCCACGTAAGCCACGTCCGCAAGCTCAAGAAGTCCCTGGATGGTCCCATCCTCGCCGAACGAACCGTGCAGAACAGGGAAGACAACTTCAACTCCGGAAGTCACGTCGGGCTCTTTCGACAGCACCGCCGCGGTCTCGATCGACAACGATTCCCGAGCTCCGGCAGGCAAGAGCCGCGCTGATTCACCCGGTCTCAGCCAGTGACCCTCCCGCGTGATAGCGACGGGGATGACGTCATATTTCTCCCGGTCAAGTGCTTGCAATACCGAAGCAGCCGACCGGATCGATACGTCGTGCTCACCGGAACGGCCGCCAAACAGGACGGCGATGCGAATCTTTCTCATGACAGGGATGAGAGCAATTCAAGCAGGCTAAGGATGCATCCGATAGAGCATTCGCGGGAAGGCAATCGTCTCACGGACATGCTCCAGACCGCAGATCCATCCGACGCAGCGTTCGATCCCGAGCCCAAAACCGCTGTGCGGCACGCTGCCATACTTTCTCAAGTCCAAATACCACTCGAACGCTTCTCGCGGCAGGTGATGTTCTTCCAGTCTTTTCACCAGCAATTCGTAGTCATGAATGCGTTGACCGCCACCGATCACTTCGCCGTAACCCTCCGGCGCGAGCACGTCCACACCTAACGCCAGCTCAGGGCGTTCCTCGTCCGGCTGCATGTAGAAAGCCTTGATCGCCATCGGAAAGCGGTGCACTATCACCGGTTGGTCAAAGTCCTCACTCAATAGAGTCTCGTCCGTTCCACCGAAATCTCCACCCCACTCGAAGGCGACGCCTTTTTCCCTGAGCCTTTCGACAGCGTCGTCATAACTGATTCGCGGAAACGGTTTCACAACCTTCTCGAGCTGTGAGGTATCCCGCTCCAATGTCTTCAGTTCAGAAGCCCTTTCCTGGAGGACGCGCTGGATCACAGAGACCAGAAAATCCTCTGCCAAATCCATTACGTCGTCGATCGTGGCGTAAGCCATTTCCGGCTCGACCATCCAGAACTCCGTAAGATGCCGCCTGGTTTTCGACTTTTCGGCGCGGAACGTCGGGCCAAAGCAATAGGTCTTTCCGAGAGCCGCCGCCGTCGCTTCGTTATAGAGTTGACCCGACTGTGTCAGGTACGCACTGCCATAGTCGAAATAGGGTATTTCGAATAGAGTGGTGGTCCCCTCGCATGCGGCAGGCGTCAGAATCGGAGTATCCACAAGAGTAAAGCCGTTGTTATCGAAGTAATCCCGAACCGCCCGAATCAACTCATGACGCACCCGCAGGATTGCGTGCTGCCGTCGGCTGCGGAGCCACAGGTGCCGCTGGTTCATCAAGAAATCAACGCCGTGCTGTTTAGGTGTAATCGGGAACGGATCTTCCGCCGATACCTGCTGGAGGATACGGATATCGCTGACCTCCATCTCGAACCCACCCGGAGCCCGATCTTCTTTACGGAGCTCGCCTGTCACCTCAACTGACGATTCGTGTGTCAGGTGCCGGGAGCTTTCGAAAGTCTCGGGCGCCACCGCCGCTTTGACAACGACACCCTGCATGAAGCCTGTCCCGTCGCGAAACGTGGGAAAAAGGATCTTGCCCGAGCGGCGCAGGTTGTGCAGCCAACCGCGAAGCCGAACCGTTTGACCGTCGAATCCGGAGGCTTTGTCGATGCGGATCAGCGGAGGAGCATCCGCCATCTACAACCCCTCCAGTCGGTTCAACGTATGGCGTGCCTCCACGAGCGGGTCTGCCATAGACGCATCGTTCCGCAATTCCATCACCATCGGCACGTTTTCGGGGAGAGAACGCAGCAACTTCATCGTCGGCGCCCATGGCACCGAGCCGATGTCCGAATGCAACGGAAAGAGATGCATGTCCCGCTCGCCGTCATTGTCATGGACATTCGTCGAGCGGATTCGGTCTTTCATCAGATGAAACTCGTGATCGACTCCCTCCTGCAAGTGCGCATGTCCGATGTCGAAACAGAACGAGAGGGGCAGATGGGTCAACTCGATCAAATGCAGGAGCTGCCGTGCGGACGAGAACTCGTTGGCCGTGTTCTCAACAAGAATCTCCACCCCGAGCTGCTTGCCGAAAATGTTCAATTCATCCAAGCAGTTGAAGGCGGCATCGAGCTTGGCCAGATCATACTCTTCATCCGCCATGCCGATGTGCTGCACCAGATAACGAAAAGGGATGGTGTCGGCGATCTCGATGGCCCGCTTGATCTCGTCGGTGGCCTTGATGCGCCGCACCTTGGACGTCTCTGTAATCGACACCACGGCGTGAGGCCCGCTTCGTCCCCACACGTCGTCGCTGAACAAAGGCGAGTGGAGCGAGTGAACCGTCATCTCCGAGTCTCTGAGCCAGTGACCCAACTCTTCGATTTGGCTCTTGTTGCGGTAATCCAGATGTTGCCGTGCGCAGAACAGTTCAATCTCATCGATCCCACTTTGCAGAATACGGTGGAGCAGAGCCACCGTGACACGTTGTTCCACAAAGAGATAGCTCGAAAGGACGTGTCGCACGAGTATCGCGGAGCTCAAAGGTGGATATAGCGCAAAGCCCGCCGCAGATCAGGACTGATTGTAGCGGAACAAAGCACGGCGATGAGGTTGTATCCCATGAGCAGACTGAAGTTGTTGCATTGTGTCCGGATCGACATCGTAATGTTTTGAAAACCCTGGAAACTGCTGCGTATCGACGTACAAGGGCAAGCCCGCATCGCCTTCCAATGGTTTCGGGAAGACCCGTTTCATGCGAGGCTGCACTTCAAGCGTGTCGATGATAGGGACCGAAACAGCATCGGCTATCGCGAACTCGACATCTTTGACGGCGATCGAACCACTTGGTTCAGAAGAGGTTCGCACTCCGGCGGCGACAAGATCGTCCGACCGCCCCGAGCCGGACGCATACCGTCAAGTCGCTACACTAAGTCCTTTACTGACACTGTCATGAGCGATCCGAAGTTTCAGAAAGCGCAGCCGATCGTCAATTTCGCGGAGGTCGAATCCTCGATCCAGAAGTTCTGGCAGGACAACCGCATCTTCGAGAAGACGATCGAGAGCCGCCTGGGCGGGCCGAGCTTCACCTTCTATGAAGGCCCACCGACGGCCAACGGCCTGCCGCACAACGGGCATGTCCTGACACGCGTTTTCAAGGACGTGTTTCTACGGTACCGCTCGATGACCGGCTGCCAAGTGCTGAGGAAAGGCGGTTGGGACACTCACGGCCTCCCCGTCGAAGTCGAGGTCGAAAAGGAACTCGGCATCCATGGCAAGGAGGCGATCGAGGAATACGGAGTCAAGCGCTTCATCCTTCGCTGCATGCAGTCGGTCTTCCGCTACACCGCCGAGTGGGAGCGAATGACGAACCGTGTCGGCTTCTGGGTTGACCTCGACCAGGCCTACGTCACCTACCACAAGAGCTACGTCGAAAGCGTCTGGTGGGCGCTCTCGGAACTGTTCAAACAAGACCTGCTCTACCAGGGCCACAAAATCGTATGGTGGTGGCCGCAGGGCGGCACGGCGTTATCGTCGGGTGAAGTCGGCCTCGGCTACAAAACGGTCGATGACCCGGCCGTCTACGTTGCGCTCGAACTCGTCGACGAACCTGGCTCGCACCTGGTCATCTGGACGACGACACCCTGGACGCTACCGTCGAATCAATACGTCGCCGTCCGGCCCGACTACGACTATGTGCAGGTCATTGACGGCGATCACAAGCTGATCGTCGCCGCCGCCTTGCGTGTGACGTTGGAGCAGAAGCTGGGACGCAGCCTGCTCGTCGAGCGCGGGCTCAAGGGCGAAGCACTGCTCGGGAAGCGCTACCACCCTCCTCTTGACTACTACCTGGATCAATATTGGGACAAGAGGGCCCAACTCAAGGACGGTGGCAGTGAGCATCTACTCTGGCGCGTTCTCGCCGCGGACTTCGTCGAACTCGACCAGGGCACTGGTCTCGTTCACGAATCCCCCGCCTTCGGAGAAGTTGACTACGACCTGCTTCGCAAGCACGCCGAGCGCTTCAAAAATCCGTCTGAGATTCCTCTGCTGTGTCCCGTCAAGCCCGACGGTACCTTCAATGAAGAGACGCCCGACATTCAAGGCCAATGGGTCAAAGAGGCAGACAAGCAGATTATCCGGACGATGCGCGACAAGGGCATCCTGCTGCACCGCGAAACGTACCGTCACGACTATCCCTTCTGCTGGCGCGCAGATGACGATCCGCTGATCCAATACGCGCGGCCGGCGTGGTTTATCCGTACGACGGCGAAGGTCAGGAACGCGATCGCGAACAGCGATGCCGCCAACTGGCTGCCTCCGCAGATCGGCACCGGCCGCTTCGGCGACTTCCTGAAGAACAACGTGGATTGGGCGCTGTCGCGCGAGCGCTATTGGGGCACACCACTGAACATCTGGCGCAACGACGAGACCGGGAAGATGCAGGCGCCGGCCTCGGTCAACGAAATTCTTGCGAAGAACCCCAATGCATTCGACCATTTCCACAGCGACCGCGAAAAGGAACCCGAGCTTTCCGACCACCTGATGGTCCACAAGCCGTGGGTTGACGAGGTAACGTTCACCGAGCCGGACGAGCCCGGAGTGTACCGGCGCGTCCCCGAAGTGATCGACTGTTGGTTCGATTCCGGGTGCATGCCTTTCGCGCAATGGGGCTATCCGCACCAGAACCAAGACAAGTTTGCGAACGCGTTTCCAGCCGACTACATCACCGAGGCGATTGATCAAACCCGGGGCTGGTTCTATTCGCAGCTCATGATCTCGACGCTGCTGTTCAGTGAAGAGACGCAGAAGAAACTTGGCCTCCAACCACGGCCTTACCCACATCCGTTCAAGACGTGCATCGTACTGGGGCATGTGACCGATCCCGAGGGTAAGAAGGAATCGAAGTCCAAGGGCAACTACACGCCTCCCGAGGTGATCTTCGACAAGATAGCCCAGGAGTTCGCGGTCATCGATTCCAAGGCCGAGGGCGTTGCCGTCGAGCCCGGCAGCGCTGTCATCGCTCGCGCGGATCTGCAAGCTCTTGACGTGCTTCCCGGCGACGCTATGAAGGTCTATCGCTCGGATAAGACAGAGGTTGCCGTTACGGTGAGGATGCAGCCGGGGATGAGGCTCCCGCGCCGGCTGATCGCGCTCGCCAAGGAGGATCGCGATGCGTTGGGCCTGTGTCCCTGCGAGGCCGGGATCAAGGCCAAGCCCAATGACATCCGGTTCCTGGCGAGCCGCGAGCGCGTGACAATCGAAAGTCCGACTGCCACAGCGCCTGGCGCCGATGCCTTCCGCTGGTTCTTTCTGGCTGGCAATCCGCCGTGGTCGTCGACCCGGCATTCACTTGCCAACGTGCGGACCATCCAGAAGGAGTTCCCACTCAAGCTGCGGAACGTCTATTCCTTCTTCACGATCTACGCCAACATCGACGGCTTTGACCCCGTCACAATGAAGGGCCGGCCCATCGCCGAGCGCTCGCTCCTCGATCGCTGGATCCTCTCCGAGCTCGCGATCATTGCGGAAAGCGTCCCGCAGTTCATGAATGACTACAGGGCTTACGAAGCGGCCGGTGAGCTCTCGCGCTTCGTCGACGGGCTCTCGAACTGGTACCTGCGCCGTAGCCGTGAACGCTATTGGAAGAGCGAGTTCGACGCCGATAAAGAAGACGCCTACGCCACTCTCTACGAGTGCCTTACTTGTGTCATTGCTCTCGCCGCACCTTTCATCCCCTTCACGACGGAAGAGATCTACCAGAACATCGTCCGACGCCAGAACCAGGGAGCGACGGAAAGCATCCACTTGTGCAACTGCCCCTCGCCGAAACCGGCAAACGTCGACCGCGCCTTGTCTCAGGAGATGGCGGCAGTTCGAAATCTGGTGTCGCTCGGCCTGCGAGTGCGCACGGAGAACAAGCTCAAGGTACGCCAGCCGCTCTCGAAAGCCGAGATCGTGCTGCCTGACGACGGCCTGCGAACGCGTCTCGAGCCATACAAGCACTTGATCAAAGAAGAGCTCAACGTGCACGAAGCAGCCTTCGTGCACGGTGACGAAGGACACGTCAGCTACTCCATCCGACCGAACTTCCGCCGGCTCGGACCCCGCCTCGGCAAGAAGATGCCGCTCGCAAAGAAGGCGTTCCAAGATGTCGATGGCGGTATGCTCCGCGGCCAACTGCTCAGCACCGGTTCCGCCGAGATTCAAGTCGACGGCGAAGTTCTAAAACTCGGCCCTGACGATGTCGAAGTCCTGGTCGAAGCCACCGAGCATTTTGCCGCCGCTGGAGATCAGACGACCGTCGTCGTCCTCAGCACCGACCTTGACGACAAGCTCCGCGAAGAGGGCTTGTACCGCGAGCTGCTCCATCGCATTCAGAACCTTCGTAAGGAACTCGACGTCGAATACACCCAACGAATCCGTCTGTCAGTGCTAGGCTCGGAGCGGCTGCGGCGCATCATCGCGGCCAATGAAGACCACTTCAAAGGCGAAGTCCTTTGCACCGAACTCCGCCACGACCAACCTGATTGGTCGTCGGCCGAAACGCGCGAGATGACGATCGAAGGCGAGCAGACCGCCATTCTGATCGCTCAAGCGTAGAAGGATGAAAGGCAGGCCGCTCCCAGAGGGCCTCAGACACCGCGACGCGTGAAGCAATGAAACTGCTTCCCGTGTTCGCTTCCACCAAGGGCATGCGGACAAACCGACCTAGCCTGCATTTCTCACCACCCGACGTCCGAAGCACACGATACGACCGCCAGGACTTCGCTTTTCCTTCGCAACGCTTGCTTGCCGGGCTCAACGTACTGTTCAAGTACGCCTGCGCGCGCCTTTTTCCTCCGCCCGACTCGCGTCTCGTCCTGACGGCCCTCTCACGCACTTCGCCTCGCCGCGTGGTGAGAAAAGCAGGCTAGCTGCCAACGCAACAGAAAACGTTCCCATGTCTGTGCAATCAAGGGAGAGCGGCGGGAGCTGCGGAGAACGGCACTCGCCGAGAGGCTGACCGAGAACGGCGGACGGTGCGCGGACACTTGTTCAGGACCCCCTCCATTTAAATTAATAGTGAACAATCGTGAACAGGGAAGCCGTGACTTGGCGGCGGGCACGGCGGTCCGGACGGCGGTTTTCGGTTGTGCGACCCTTTCGCACCCAAGACGAACCGAACGGCGATAAATGCGGTGATGCATGATTCGTGAAAACCAACAGGCCGTGTTGCCGGTGCGGGGGACGGCGGCCCCGCCCATGCCGCGCCATAGCCGCCCCATGCCGCGCCACAACGCGCAGGAAAGCAGCGAGAAAAGCAGAAAAGCCGTGTTTCGTGTCTCGTGACTCGTGATTCGTGAAAAACTCGTTGGTCGGGCTTGTGGTTGCTCTCCTTGGAGTCGCCGTAGGGACAGGGAAAAACCATGTTGCGTGATTCGTGAAAGGCCGAAAAAGCCGTGTTGCCGGCGCGGGCGGCTTGCAGCTTGTGGTGCCGGCCGGGGTTGCCGGCGCCACGAAGAACAAACTTCGCCGCGGGCGCATGCGCGTGGTCTCACCTCCTCGATTTTTCCGCTTTTTTCTTCGCGAGGGCCATGATTCCCGACTCGCTGTCCTCATGCTACGCCGTCCGGGGCGGCAAAAAAAGACTGAAGGGCTTCAGTACCCACATGTATCGTTCGAGCCACGTGATTCGTGTTTCGTGAAAACATAAAAGCCGTGCTTCGTGTTTCGTGACTCGAGAATAAAAGCCGTGCTTCGTATCTTGTAAAAACCTTAAAATCAGTGGCTTGCGGCTAGTGAACGCCTTGATAGCCCTGATTCGCGACCCGCACGGACTGCGCCTCGCCGCCTCCCTGTCCTCACGCCTAGCAGACCGGGGCGGCAAAAACAAGACTGAAGGGCTTCAGTACCACATGCACCGTTCGCGCCACGTGATTCGTGTTTCGTGACTCGTGATTCGTGAAAAACCTTAACCTGCATTTCTCATCACCCGACGGCCGAAGCACGCGATACGACCGCCAGGACTTCGTTGCGCTTGCTTGCCGTGCTCAACGTACTGTTCAAGTACGCCTGCGCGCGCCAAGCGGCTCGCGCCTCGTCCTGACGGCCCCCTCACGCACTTCACCTCACCTCGTGGTGAGAAATGCAGGCTAGGTCGAGTTCGCATCGGAAACCGCCGGCCTTGCGTTGGAGGATCTGTTCCCCCAGGGGCGGGCTGATCAGGGACGCGGTGGTCATGAGCTCCCGCTACGCCGAGCCGTATTTCCAGCGTGTGCCTTGGGGAGTATCTTCGAGGATGACGCCGCGGGCTTTGAGGCCGTCGCGGATGGCGTCGGAGCGGATGAAGTCACGGGCTTTGCGGGCGGCGATGCGTTCGACAATGAGGGCTTCGATCTCTTCGGCGGGAACCTGCCCGGACTCCCCGGTCTCGAGGACATCAAAGACGGCATCGAACAGCTCGAGGACGCGGTCGGCGTCGGTGACATTGTCCGCCTGAAAATCACCGGCATCCATCCTGGTGTTGACGTCGCGGATGAACTCGAAGACGGCGGCGAGCGCCAAGGCGGTGTTGAGGTCGTCGTCCATGCCGGCGATGAAGCTCTGGCAGGCAGTGTCAGCCAACTCGGTAACGACGGAATTGCGACCGCCGGGGAAACCGCCTTCTTCGAGACGCCGCTGGAAGTTGCGCAGGCGTTCGATGGCTGTTTGGGAGGCTTTGAGTCCCTCAAGGGTGAAGTTGATCTGCTTGCGGTAGGGCACCGAGGCCAGAAGGTAGCGGATGGCTTCGGCGCTGAAACCCTTGTCCGACAAATCCCGGAGCGTATAAAAATTCCCGGCGGATTTCGACATCTTGCGGTTATCGACCAGAAGGTGTTCGGCGTGCAGCCAGAAGCGCACGAAGGGTTTTCCCGTAGCGGCCTCGGATTGCGCGATTTCGTTTTCGTGGTGGGGGAAGACCAGATCGACGCCGCCGGTATGGATGTCGAAGCTATCGCCGAGATACTTCATCGCCATTGCGGAGCATTCGATGTGCCAGCCGGGGCGGCCCAGGCCGAAAGGGCTGTCCCAGACGGGTTCGCCGGGCTTGGAGGCTTTCCAAAGGGCGAAGTCGCGCAACTCGTCTTTTTCGTATTCATCCTGCTCGACGCGCGCGCCAGACTGGATCCCTGAGGCGTCGAGTCTCGAAAGCTTGCCGTATTCCGGAAAGCTTCCGATGCGAAAATAGGTCGATCCCTTGCTTTCGTAGGTATGCCCCTTCTCGTCGAGGCGGCGGATCAATTCGATCATTTCGCCGATGTGCTCGGTAGCCGGCGTGATCCGTTCCGGAGATTCGAGGCGCATCGCAGCGGCGTCTTCCTCGAAAGAAGTTCGGTATCGGGCCGTAAATTCAGCGATCGACTGGCCTGCCTTGAGCGAGTCGCGGATGATCTTGTCGTCCACGTCGGTGACGTTCATAACGTGGTAGACCTCGTAGCCGCGGCAGCGCAGATAGCGCCGCAGAATGTCCTGGAAAGTGAAGCTGCGAAGATTGCCGATGTGAACGTAGTTATAGACCGTGGGACCGCACGAATACATGCGCACCTTGTTTCCGTCGAGCGGCGCGAAGGGTTCGAGGCGGTGGGTCAGCGTATTGTAAAAATGCAACGCCATGGGGACTTCGGGGATGGTAGGCCGCGTACCTGGATTAGCGAGCAGTCATGGCGGCCTCGCGCGCCAGTTCGTCGCAGCGATTGTTGTCGGCGTGGCCGGCGTGACCCTTGACCCAGCGCCACTTGACGTCGTGTCGAGCGACGGCTTCGTCTAACCTGCGCCACAGATCCTGGTTCTTAACGGGCTGTTTGGAAGCGGTTTTCCAGCCGCGGCGCTTCCAGCCAGCCATCCACTCGGTAATGCCTTTCTTGACGTATTCGGAATCAATCTCGATGGTAACCCGGCAGGGCTCGCGCAGGGCGGAGAGGCCTTCGAGCACCGCAGTCATTTCCATGCGGTTGTTCGTTGTCTCGGGATCGGCCCCGGAGAGTTCGCGCGCGTGCTTGCCGTAACGCAGGACGGCCGCCCAGCCGCCGGGCCCCGGGTTGCCGAGGCACGACCCGTCCGTAATCAACGCGACGGATTTCATGCCGCTTCGGCAAGGCTTTCCTCGAAGAATTCGTCGACGGTCGCGAGAATCTCGTCGGTCCCGCCGCAACGGTAAATGGCTTTGCGAAGGCGGGAGCCATTGCGGACGCCGTGCGTAAAGCGCGAGGCAAACTGTTTCATCTTGCCGACGACCGCCCCGGAGATCTTGTCGCTCTTTTCGACGAGGAGCCGATAGTAGTCGCGGAGCATGAGGTAGCGCTCGCGCTCGGTGGGCCGGTCGTAGCAGCCGGTTTGGACGTACTGCAGGATTTGGCGGAAGATCCAGGGATTGGTGGAAGCCGCACGGCCGATCATCAGGCCGTCGCAGCCGGTTTGCTCGTACATGCGAACCGCATCTTCCGGCGAGAAAACGTCGCCGTTGCCGATGACGGGGATCTTGACGGCTTGCTTCACCTCGCCGATCAGCGCCCAATCGGCCCGGCCGGCGTAGCCTTGCGCACGGGTACGTCCGTGGATCGCGACGGCTTGCAGCCCGCAGTCCTCGGCGATACAAGCCACCTGCACCGCAACGATGGACTTGTCATCCCAACCGGAACGGAACTTGCAGGTAAAGGGAATCTTCACCGCCGCTCGCACCGTACTCAGAATGTCTTCGATCAGGGGCAGGTCGCGGAGAAGACCAGACCCGCCATTGCATTTGACGACTTTCTTGACCGGGCAGCCGAAGTTGAGGTCGACCGCGTCGAAACCGAGATCCTCGACGATGCGGGCGGCGTCGGCGAGAACCTGCGGATCGGATCCGAAAAGTTGCGCGGCGATCGGATGCTCATCGGGCTCGTAATACAGGTAATTGAAATTGCGTGATTGAGGGAACTCACGTTTGCGGACGGCGAGGAGCCCGTTCGAACTCGTGAACTCGGTCATGATGAGACCGCAGCCCCCCAAGCCGCGGATGAATCGGCGGAAGACGGTATCGGTCACGCCGGCCATAGGCGCCAGCACGACGGCGGGCTTGATGGGCACCGTGCCAATCGTGAATGGACTCGGGAACTTCAAAAATCCATTTTATCAGCGGTGTTGCTATCTCCCCGATATGGGGGCACGCGCCGTACACATCGCTGGTCCCCGCGAGCGCGCACCTCGGCGAGGCGGAGCTTCTCCGCAGCCTACTCCTCGTCCTGTTGGCTGGCGAGACGGTTGATGACGCCGAGGTCTTCGAGCGTGGTGATGTCGCCCGAGACTTTGTCGGTCGTGACGATCTCCCGAAGCAAGCGGCGCATGATTTTCCCGCTGCGGGTCTTCGGCAAGGCCTCGGTGAAGCGGATCTGTTCCGGTCGGGCGAACTTGCCGATTTCCGCAGCCACCCAATCGCGCAGGGTGGCGGCCATCTTTTTGTCCGCCTCCTCGTCCGCCTTCAACGTGACGAATGCGACGACGGCTTGACCGGTCAGTTCGTGCGGCTTGCCGATGACAGCGGCTTCGGCGACGGCCTTGTGCTTGACG
The DNA here is from genome assembly GCA_965204095.1 of Bryobacterales bacterium. Taxonomy (GTDB): domain Bacteria; phylum Acidobacteriota; class Terriglobia; order Bryobacterales; family UBA6623; genus JAPPLB01. Next base: position 2,836,520 of record OZ241991.1, read on the forward strand.
AGAGCCGATTCGAGCTCGGCGGTCGAGAGGCGGTGTCCGCTGACGTTCATCACGTCGTCGACGCGGCCGAGAACCCAGATATAGCCGTCCTTGTCACGGCGCGCGGCATCGCCGACAAAGTAGACACCGGGAATCTGCGACCAGTAGGTCTTCTTGAATCGTGGCTTGTCGCGCCACAGTGTCCGGAACATCGAAGGCCACGGCTTGCGAACGATGAGATACCCTTCGCCGCCCTTTGGCACGGGATTGCCCTCCATGTCGACTACATCGGCGGTGACACCGGGCAGCGGGAATGTGGCGGAACCGGGTTTGAGCGGCGTCGCTCCGGGCAGCGGCGAGATCATGATCGATCCCGTCTCGGTCTGCCACCAAGTGTCGACGATCGGACAGCGACCGCCTCCGATGTGTTTGTGATACCACTCCCAGGCAGCCGGATTGATCGGCTCGCCGACGGAGCCCAGCAGCCGCAGGCTGGACATATCGTGCTTCTCGGGCCACTGTTCTCCCAGGCGAATGAAGGCGCGAATGGCCGTGGGAGAGGTATACAGGATGTTGATCTTGTACTTGTCGATAATGCGCCAGAAGCGGTCGGGCTGGGGGTACGCCGGGGCTCCTTCATACATCACGGTGGTGGTTCCGACCAGCAGCGGTCCGTACACGATGTAGCTGTGGCCGGTCACCCAGCCGACATCGGCCGCGCACCAGTAGGTATCTTCTTCCTTGATGTCGAAAACCCACTTCATGGCCATGTTGACCTGGAGTTGATAGCCGCCGGTCGTATGCACAATGCCTTTGGGTTTGCCCGTCGTTCCGGATGTGTAAAGCACATAGAGCGGATGTTCCGAATCGAGCTCGACCGCCGGGCAGACATCGCTTACATCGGCATCCAGGTCACTCCAGTCGTGGTCGCGTCCCTCCTGCATGGTGATGTCGTTCCGAGTGCGGCGATACACGATGCAATGTTTGACGTTCGGGCAATCAGCTATCGCCTCATCGGCTGTGTCTTTCAGCGGCACCACCTTACCGCGCCGCCATCCGCCATCGGCGGTGATCACGACTGTTGCGTTGAGGTCGAGAATACGGGTCTTGAGCGCTTCGGCGGAGAACCCACCGAATACGACGCTATGCGTGATGCCGAGGCGCGCGCAGGCAAGCATCGCGATCGGCAGTTCAGGCACCATCGGCATGTAGATGATCGAGCGGCTGCCTTTGCGGAGTCCGAGTTTCTTCAGAGCGTTGGCGAAGCGGCAGACACGGCGGTGAAGCTCCTGATAGGTGATGACCTCGGTGTCGCCGGGCTCGCCTTCCCAGATGATGGCCGCTTTGTTCTTGCGGGCCGTCGTGAGATGCCGATCGAGGCAGTTGTAGCTCATGTTCGTCTTGCCGCCGACGAACCATTGCGCGTACGGAGCCTTCCATATGAGCGTCTCTTCCCAAGGCTTGAACCAGTGGAGTTCCTGCCTGGCGAGATCGCTCCAGAAGGATTCCGGATCACTTTGGGCTTGGTCGTAGAGCTTCTTGTAAGCCGCCATGCTACCGACGGCGGCGTTCTTGGCGAAATCCTCGGGGGGATTGTGGGGCTTGGGCTCAGCAGCAGACATTCAGTGGATCTCCAATGGGGATTCAGAGCCTCCGAAAGGGACCATTCCTGGGGATTGCCAAGGGTTTCAGGGCTCGACGAATTTCAACAATATACAACAGGGCCTTGGCCCCTCGCAGGGGCGGATGGAAGGCCAGCCTGCATGTCAACTCAAGACCTCGTGCAGGCGCGCGGCGACGGTCTCGGCTTCCCCGGGCTGCATTTGCCATACGGAGATGCGAACTCCGTTGTCGCCTCCGCCGGAGATGGCGATGGCGGGCTCGCCATTGAGCAGTTCGTCAATGACTTGCCGGGGTGACTTGCCGACAGCGCCTTCATCCCAGCGCACGGTAACGTGCGGGATGCGGTTAGCAATGGGTGGGACATCGATTTCGCAGGAAACCGTGCTGATAACCTTGACGGTGTCGATAATGTGCGCCGCACGGCGATCGAGTTCCTTGCGCTCGGCATCGTGATCGATGCGCAGGTAGCGCTCCACGGCCGCGACGAGGCCCATGATCTCCTCCTTGCCCACTTTCATGCCGCGCCCGATGCCCCCATGAGGGCTGATCGACATCCAGGCGGCCTCGATGAGATCCTCCCGGCCCAAAAGCAGGCCGCTGGCCTGGGGCCCGATCAGTCCCTTGCCTCCGGAGAAGACGACCAGGTCGAAACCCTCGTCGACATAGCCTTTGAGGCGTTCCATGGGCGGAACGTCGGCCGCAGCGTCGTTGAGCGTGGGGACGCCGTGCTTCCTGGCGATCTCGATCCACTCGGCACGCTTGATTTGGCCGTCAGGGTCCGCCTTGTTGAGAAAGAACATCATGGCGGTCTTGTCGCTGATGACGTTTTCGAGTTCCTCGCGGGTCTCGACCCAAGTCGTCCGCGCGCCGGTGAGCCACATCTGTGCTTCGTAGCCGCAGCGGTGCGCTTTCTGCGAGATGATCTCGTTCGCAACGCCGGTGACGTCGGGAAGTTGATAGGCCTTCTTGCGATCGCCGCGGTGCAAGCAAGCCGCGGTGCCGCAAGTGATGGCCGACGCCGCCCCGCAAGCAATCATCGCGGCGGGTACGCCGATCATCTCGGCAATCTTCGCGCCGGCTTTTTGTTGGAGGTCCGGCAAGCTCACATGGCTCCTGGCCGCGTCGACCATGGCGGCGACGACTTCCGGGGGCATTACGGAACCACCCAGGACCGTGACCGTCCCCCGGCCGTTGATCACGCGGCGGACGCCCAAGTCTTCGTAAGTGATGGTCGCCGTTACGCCGCCGGTCGACTGCTGCTGATCACCGCATCCCATTGCGCCGGCGGAGGTAGTGAGAGCGGCAGCAGCCGCGGTGTTGTGCAGAAAGTTTCTACGTGTGGACGATGGGGTCATGTTTGTATCTCCTGGGGTAGGGCTGTCGCTACTGTCCGTCCGTAGGGATCCATCGGGCATGCAAAAAAGCCGGAAAGTCCGCAATCCTGGCCAAAATGAGCCGGATTCCTTGATCGCAGCGGCGTTTGATTGTACCTTGATTCCATGGCATCCCGCAGTCTCAACAAAGTTATGCTGATCGGAAATCTTGGCAAAGATGCCGAGACGCGCTATACCCAGAGCGGTACTTCAGTCACCAGTTTCACTCTCGCGACCAGCAGGCGGTCCAAGAACCAGCAGACGGGCGAGTGGCAGGAGGACACCGAGTGGCACGACATTGTCCTCTGGAGAGCCGAGAACCTGGCGACATACCTGCAGAAGGGGAAGCAGGTGTACGTCGAGGGTCGTCTTCAAACGCGCAGTTGGGAGGACCAAAGCGGCAACAAGCGCTACCGCACCGAAGTGATCGCCGATCCTTTCGGCGTGATTCTGTTAAGTGGGCGCGACGGGGCCAGTGAAGCGCCTGCCGGCGGCGGAACTCGACAAGCGGCTCAAGGGCGGCCCGCGTCCGCGAGCGGAGCAGGCGGAGACGACCTCGGAGGTCAAGGCATCACCGACGACGACGTGCCGTTCTAGATTCCGGCCGGGCAGTTTGGCGGCAATCCAGGGTTACCATGTTGGCGACAAGGGCTGAGCAATGAACAGGCATTGGCATCCTGACCGCGGATCCCTGTCTCGCCGCAACCTGCTGCGGTTGAGCAGCGCGGGCTTCGGTCATCTGGCGTTGACCGGGCTTCTGGGGCAGGAGGCTCTCGCGGCCGCCAAGGTTTCGCGCACAGACCGCGAGCATCCGCTCGCCCCGAAGCAGCCGCACTTCACACCGCGCGCCAAGAGAGTCATCTTTCTCTTTATGCACGGCGGACCCTCGCAGGTTGACACGTTCGATTACAAGCCGCTGCTCCAACGCGATCACGGCAAGCCGCTGCCTTTCGAGCGCCCGAAAGTCGTTTCCAGCGAAACGTTCAATCTTTTGAAGTCCCCCTGGGAGTTCAAGCAATACGGTGAAAGCAGCGCCTGGGTGAGCGAACTGTTCCCTGAGTTCGCTCAGCACGTCGACGACGTGTGCTTCATCAAGTCGATGCACGGCTCGAACTCGCGGCACGGCGGGGCGCTGCTGGAGTTGCATACGGGAAGCGATACCTTCGTGCGTCCCAGCATGGGTTCGTGGATCACCTATGGTCTTGGCTCGGAGAACCAGAACATGCCGGGCTTCATCACGGTGAGCCCGACGCAGAGCCACGGAGGCGCGAACAATTACGGGTCGGCGTTTCTGCCGGCGCCTTATGCTGGGACTGCAGTGGGCGCCGTCGGCACGCCCGCGCGTGATGCGAAGATCCCGTTCATCGCGGCGAAGACGCCACGCGATATCCAGCGGATGGAGTTGGATTTCATCCGTGAAATGAATGAAGACCATCTCGAACGGTCGGGGCGCGATGCCGCGCTTGAAGGCCGCATCGAGTCGTTCGAGCTGGCGTTCCGGATGCAGACCGAAGCACCGGAGTTACAGAACCTGACCGGTGAATCGCCCGCGACGTTGAGCCTGTATGGCATCGACGATCCAATGACGGAAGACTTCGGAAGACAGTGCCTGATGGCCCGGCGTTTCGCAGAAGCGGGCGTACGGTTCGTGCAGGTCAGCCACAGCTACAAGTGGGACCAGCACGCCCGGCTGCGCCGCGATCATGAGCAGAACGCCCGTGAGGTCGATCGCCCGATCGCCGGGCTATTGACGGATCTGAAGGCGCGCGGATTGCTCTCTGACACGCTAGTTCTGTGGGGTGGGGAGTTCGGGCGTACTCCGACCGCGCAAGGCTCCGACGGCCGCGACCACAATCCTGAAGCATTCACGATGTGGATGGCTGGGGCGGGCGTGAAACCCGGGTCCAGCTACGGTGCGACGGACGACTACGGCTACTACTCGGTGGAGCCGAAGGTGCACTTTCACGATCTTCACGCCACGATACTGCATATCCTGGGGTTGGACCACACACGGCTCACGTACCGCTATGCCGGACGGAACTTCCGTCTAACGGATGTTCACGGCAACGTGGTTCACGATATTCTCTCCTGACAAACCGGTCTCGGGTCTCAGAGACGGAGAGCCGGCGAGGCACCTGCTCCGTGCCCGCGCGTGACGACCCGGACGTGCTCTGATACGCTGGTCCGCTTCTCTCGTGGAACCGTTTGTCATCGCTCTCATCCTGCTCTCGGCGCTGCTGCATTCGGGCTGGAACGCGCTGGTCAAGCTGAAGGGTGACCCGCTGGTAATGTTGGCGTCGATAGCCGGCGCGGCGACCCTGCTGTCGTTGCCGGTCGCGTTGTTTCTGCCCTTTCCGTCCACAGGGGTTTGGTCCTACCTGATTGTTTCGATGGCGCTCCATACGATGTACAACCTGTTCCTGTATGCCGGTTATCGTCACGGTGACCTGGGTCAGGTCTATCCGATCGCGAGGGGAGTTGCTCCGCTGATCGTCGCGGGCGCCGCGCCGTTCGTGGCCGGTGAAACGTTGACGACGACGGCGCTCACCGGAGTTCTTCTGATTGCGGGCGGCGTCGCGAGCCTGGCGTTTTCCGGCACTGCGACGCTCCGCGAGAATCCCCGTCCGGTGCTGTACGCCCTTGGGGCGGCATTGTTCATCGCAGCTTATACGACGACGGACGGATTGGGGGCGCGCCTCGCTGAATCGCCGCACAGCTATATCGTTTGGCTGTTCGTGCTCGACGGTTTCCCCATCAGCATCATCACATTGGGGCTGCGCGGACGAGACGCCATCGACTGGATTCGAAACCATTGGGTCCGAGGGACGACGGGCGGGGCGATGTCGGTTGTCGGCTACTGGCTGATCGTCTGGGCGCTGAGTATCGGCGCCCTGGCACCGGTGGCGGCGCTTCGAGAGGTTGGTGTCATTTTCGCGGCTATCCTGGCGTCGGCCGTGCTCAAGGAGCGCTTCGGACCCCGCCGGACACTAGCGGCTTGCATTGTCGCCGCGGGCGCTGTGCTTCTGCGCCAGAGCTGACCTGCATTTCTCACCTTGTAGCGAGACGCCGGAACGCGCGCTCTCTCAAACCGCGGCGGGAGCCTCCGACCGACTACCGGCGCCGCTTTGCCCTTGAACCCGTCACGCCTACTCCCGCATCAGACGCCGCACGGACCGCAGGCGGCTTTTGAGCTCGTTGCTCATCGTGACGAACTCGTTCTCGTCGTAGATGACTCGGGGCGTGATCAGAATGATGAGTTCCGTCTTCTGCTTCGAAGAACTGGTGGACCCGAAAAGACCGCCCAGAATGGGGACTTTTCCGATGAGAGGAACACGGCTGCGGTTATAGATGTCGGTTTCCGACATGATGCCGCCAATGGCCACCGTGTCGCCATCGGCCATCGTGATTTGCGTGCTCACGTTGCGACGATCGATGCTGGGAGATGAGATGGCTCCGCTGACCGGAAGCGGCACGCTCACTTCCTGGTTGATCATCAGCGTCACGATTCCCGAGGCGTTTACGCGGGGCGTAATCCAAAGAGTAACGCCGGTTTGCACGTTGGTCACGGTGTTTGTAAAGAGAGAAGAGCCATCCTGTTGCGCACCGGCCGCCAGGGCTTGCGAGGACAGGGTTGGTATCGACGCACCCACGGTAATCGAAGCCGGGATGTTGTCGGTGGCGATGACCGACGGGGCAGAGATGATGCGGCTGCGGCCATCCGACTGAGTCGCATTGAGAATCGCCGCCAGCTCCCGCGTGTTTCCGACCAGCGCCCCGAGAGTGAGATTGAATTGCCCCATGGAGTCAACACCGCCAGTGAGTTTGCGTGTCGAGAGGTTCGTGTTGCCCTTTTCGCGCAGCATTGCGGAGACACCGCTCGAGAAGGCGCCCTCCAGCGAGACTTCGTAGATCTTCGCGTCGATCAAGACTTGGCGAGGCGGGAAATCCAATTGTTGGAGGGTCTTGTGGACAATCTCCCATTCCTGCTTCGTCGCCTGCACGAGGATCAGATTATTCATTTCATCCGGGACGATCCGAATAGCGTCCTCGTAGGCTTGCGACAGTGGATCGGCGGTGGGAGCCCCCAAGATCTGGCCGGTTTGATCGGTAGCGCCCGCCTGCGGTTGCGGGATACCCAGCGCAGTGGTCCCGCCGGGCGCCATACCGGCCGGGAGTTGAATAAAACCTCCCATACCGCCGCCGTAGCCGCCGTAGCCGCCGTAGCCGCGACCGCCGAACCTGCCGAGACCGGGGCCGCCGACCATACCTGCACCACGACCTCCTGCTCCCGGATAGCCCCCGAAGCCGAGGCCGCCCCCGCCAAAGCCGCCGCCGTAACCACCGTAGCCGCCGCCATAACCGCCGTAACCACCGTAGCCGCCAAAGCCGCCGCCGTAGCCGTACCCCCCGGCGAAGCCGAAGGAAGGGCCGTAGAGCATCAACAAGGTTTGCGCCAGTTGGCCGGCAAGACCGTATTGAACGCGATAGACAAACGTCTGGACGCCACCCGCCGCCATCGGTTGATCGAGCTTCTCGATCCACTCCTCGACCTTGTCAAACACCGAGGGATTGCCCGATACGACCAGCACGGAGCTGATCCGCTCGATCGGCAGGAACTGCAAGCCGGGCTGGGTTTCCGTAAACAACAAGGCCTCGAAGATCTTGGTCAGGTCGTCCGCAATGGTCGACGCCAAGCTGTTCTCCACCGGGAAGAGCCGCATCCGCTGCGAGGCCATCTCTTCGGCATCGAGCAATGTGATCAGTTCCATGGTGCGGCGCATGTTACGGCTGTTGTCCAGGACGAGCAGCAAGTTGCCCTGCTCGACGACTTGAACGAGCGCACCCGGCCCGAGGAACGGCTCGAGAACGACGGATATGTCCGCCGCCGTCGTGTAGCGGAGCCGGATGACGTTCAGGACCATCCGTTCGTCATCAGAGATCTCGGCGTCCGGATCGGTTTGCGGCGAAATCGGCAGCCGCGGAATCTCGCCCGACGGAGAGATCCTGTAGAACTTGCCTACCTTCACCGCAGATGCTCCATTCATCCGAAGGATCGTTTCGAGCAGGGGAAGCAGGTCGTCGGTAGTGAGTTCGCCGTAGGTGTTGATCGAAACAACTCCATTTTCGAGGTTTTCCAGACCTGGATCGAGGATATAGTTCATGTCGAGCCGACGAGCAATGAGGTCGACTACTTCCAACAGGTTGGCTCGACGCAGATTGCTGAAGCGAACCGTCGAGGGCCCATTCGACTGCAACCGGGGTGACGGCTGATCCGCTGGAGCGGGTTGTTGCTGTGGCGGAGCCTGCTGGCCGGCGTCCTGAGTCGGCGCTTGGGGGTCCGGCGCGGCGTCGGCGGCAGGGGTCGCGGCGGGCTCCTGTCCTCCGGCGGACCGAGCCTGCGGTCGAGCCGGATCCTGTTGCGGCCTCGCCGGCTGTGGCTGCTGACCCCAAAGAAGCAGTGGGATCAACAGAATGGAAATGGTGGCTTTATACATGATGTTCCCTGGCGCTCATCACGCCGGCTAGCGGCGGTCGTCGTTCGCGTCGGCTTGTTGCGCCTCGACAGGTGCCGGAGCGGCTTCCGTCGAAGACTGCTGATGTTCATCCGGCCCGTCCTGAGCCTGCTCGGCTTGTTGCTCCTCGACGGGCGCCGGAGCGGCTTCCCCCGAAGGCTGCTGCTGTTCATCCGGCCCGTCCTGAGCCTGCTCGGCTTGTTGCTCCTCGACGGGAGCCGGAGCGGCTTCCCCCGAAGGCTGCTGCTGCTCATCCGGCCCGTCCTGAGCTTGCTCGGCTTGTTGCTCCTCGACGGGCGCCGGAGCGGCTTCCCCCGAAGGCTGCTGCTGTTCATCCGGCCCGTCCTGAGCTTGCTCGGCTTGTTGCTCCTCGACGGGAGCCGGAGCGGCTTCCCCCGAAGGCTGCTGCTGCTCATCCGGCCTGTCCTGAGCTTGTCTGGCTTGGTGCGCGCGCAGCATTTGCTGCTCATCGGGCGTCAACTCGGAACGCTTCTTCGTCCATGTCATGAGTCCGAAGGGCGAGGGGCGTTTGAAGATGATCGTGTCTCCTTTTTCCTCGATTTGGATAGCAGGCCCCGGATCGCGTTTTGCTTCCTTGAGGAGTTTCAGGACGCTGCTCATGGCTGACGGCAGCGACCGTTCGCCTGAAGTGCGCTTCGTTTCCCGGGATGACGATTCCTTCGCCTCGGATGATGGCCCCTCGCTTTGCGATGAGGAATCCGGCGCGTTCGCGGGGGGTTGCTCGCGCTGCTCCGCGGTCACCGGCGGAGTGCACAGCAGAACGGCCAACAGGATCAATTCCAGTTTCCCGCCATGCTTCAAGACTGTCATTGGTTCTCCTTCTCCCACCAATATCTGGTTCCGAACGGCGTTTGCTGCGAGCGTTTGATGAAGCCCTTGTATCGCGTTCCCGCCGGGGATTTGTCTTTGTGGTCCGCGCTATACCGACCGGAGCCTGTGTGAGGACCGATGTTGTACTTGCCCCCGACCTCATCCGGTTGCTTGCGAGTGGGATTCTTCACCTGCACGCTCCTGGCTCGAGGCGCTGACGTCCGTGACGGCGCCGTCTTCTCTATCGACGGTGACGGTCTCCGCGCACGTTCGGAGCCGGCGGCCGACTTCGAACCCGCCCGGCGGCGGCCGCGGCCGTCATCACGGGGAGATCCCCGCAGTTCGGAAGGCATGGCGGCAATCTTCTGGTTCCCCCACTGGAGAAGAACCTTCTCCCCTTGCGTTCCGAGGAACGTATAAGCGCCGACCCTCTCTCCCACTTCAATCGGAGTGGCCGGAGAGTCAAGGTCGGGCGACATCAGAGCAACCGGACCTTCGCCGAGTTCCATGATGCCGGCCAGGCGGGGCAGAGGCGGCCGCGATTCGGGAGAACCCTGGAGTGGCCCGGTGACTTCGATAGTCGGATTACGATCGCTCGAGAAGAGCATTCTGTCCACGATCGGAAGGTAGTCTCCCGCTCGGACGCGGCGGGCGGCCTCGGGCCCGGGATAGTCCGGCACGTCCTTCAGCGGAAGCTGGGGCGCCAAGATGGAGTACCGCTCATTGGCGGCCCCGATGCTCGCATACAAACCGGCCGCCGCCGCCGCCACAACGACCGCCAGCACCACGTTCAGCACAAGAAGCTTCTTGTTCTTGACCATCGATTAACTCCTGTTCCGCGATTTCTCGATAAGCTCCGGTGTGCGGGCAATCGGCAAGTATCCGCTGACGGTGAGCTCCACCCGTACGGCCTTGGTCTTGGGATTGGCCGACGACACTTTGATTTCACGCGTGGACAGCAATTCCTGTGCATTTGCGATGTCGGCCAGCAGGTTGACAAAGCGAGTGATGTCACAGGTAAAGTCGACGATCAGCGGCACCTGGGCGAAATCTTCTCCTTCGGCTTTGACGTTCGTGAAGCGAGAGGCCCGCATGCTGATGCCGGCGGCCTCAAGCAACTGGCCGACCCGCTCGCGCATCTCTGCCTGCGCAAGAGCGGCAGTCTCCGACTCGAGAAGACGATCTTCGAGGGATTCTTCGAGCGATCTCAATGAGCGGTATTCGGCGCTGAGCAATGGCTCCTGGCGCACTTGCGTCTGTGCCAGCAGCAGCTTGTTCTGTTCGGCTTCAATACTCCCCGGCATCGACGCGGTGGCATTCGGCGCGGGCAGGATCCAATCCGTCTGGAGCAGCAGAAACAGCACGAAGGCGATCCCGAGGAACATCAAAGCCCGGCGGTCTCGATCGGAGACGGGCATCAGCGAAGAACCTCCCCGGAGGCGTCTTCCTGCGTCTCGTCTTCCGCATCCGCCGCGCCGTCTTGCTCGCCGACGGTCGTCAGCGTCGCCGCTGCATCAGGTGATCCCTGAGACTCTCCGGGCGCACCCACCGAAAGAACGGGTCGGGTTGACGGCTCGTCGGAGTAGAAAACCCCGGGGTCTTGTCGAATCGCCACGATACGGAAGCTTTGGCCGCCCTTGATCTCCCGCAGCGACGTGCTGAAGGCCGCCTCGGTCAGGTAGCGTGCGTCATTCAACCGGCCGAGCAGCGGCGCAGCCGATTCGGCCTCGCCCGTGACCACGATCCCTTTGTCGTCGAGCGTGAGTGTCTTCAACCAAGCAGTGTCCGGAATCAACTCGGATAGTTCCGCAAGCACCCCCATATCCAACTCCGTCCGCTTCGCCAGGGACTGCAGCCGGTCGATCCGCCGCCGGGCATCCGCAATCGAATCTCGGCTTGTCTGAGCCTTGTTCACGGAATCGGCCATTCGCTGCTGCTCCTCCCGAAGCGCTTGGACATAGGCGCGATCCTGAATCGTCCCGCGCAACAGGTGGCCGAGCAGAATGAGGAGGAGCAGCGAGCCCAGCACGAGCGAAGGCGCGTACATCCAACGTGAGCCCGACTTGCGGCGCCCGAGCGGCAAGAGGTTGGCGCGCCATCCCAGCCTCGGACAGGCGGCCTCCAAGGCCACCGCCAAGGCAGCAGCGTCACGGCGTATTTCAAAGTCGGGCGGCGCGGCAGTCGGAGACGGCAGAATCTCGTTGATGGAACGCTGTTCGAAAGTCCCGTCCGCTTCGAATGCAAGGTGAGCGGCCGAAGCGGAATCCTCGCCCTGCACGCCCCGGCTCGAGACGGAACTATCGCCGCAAACAGCCAAACCGGCCGACTCGCCTCCCTCCAGCCGCAGACCCGCCCCCGCCAACTGAAGCGCCCGCGCGGGTGGCAGAACTGAAAGATCGAACGCCGCGCTGAAGAGCGGGAGGTTGGTCCCTTCGCCATAGATCTCCAGCTGTTGTCCCTGAAAGTCGGTGATCAGGAACGGTACGGGCGGAGAGTCCCAGCGGACCCGCACGCTGGTGAAGAAAGCCGCCGCCGTCACGCTGAAACTGTTGACCGGGATGCCGGCGCTCTCGAACAGTTCCGCATATTGGTCGATCTTCTTCTTCTCGGCGATCACGATGCCGACCGGCAGGTCGCCGCCTACGTTCTCGACGTCCCGAAGCGGCGCATAGGCATGGTAGACCTCGTCCTCGCCGAAGGGGTGCAGGGTGTCGATCTGATAATGTACGGCCGCCGCGAGATCCTTCCCCTTGACAGGCGGAAGCTGTATCTGGCGGACAATGACATCGTTGCGCGGGATGGAGACGGTGGCGGCCAAATGAGAAAGCCCCAGATCCCTCACGAACTCGGCGTATTCCGTGCCCCACTCGTGAGGCGGCCTCTCTCGGAAGCGGGCCAGTTCCATCCTGCCCACAACGCTCACACCTTTCGGGCGCGACTTGGCGGCGACCACCAGCAGGTCATCCCCGCGGACTTCGATGCCGCAGCCGGTTCCGACGCGGAACAGTGTGTCGAGATTCATCTGCTAGAACTCCGCGTCGTACCACCGCACGACACGTATCGGGTGTCCGGAACGCGACCGAGAACGCGCGACCAGCGCGCCGACACTCCGCCGAGCACGGCCGCCATGAAGCGAAGCTCTGCTCCAGAGCGTATAGTACGCCCCACCGCCGCCGGCAGTGACAGGTATCAAGCCGCTTCGATCCGCCATCAGGTTCGGTTCCAGATCTTGGGAGCGCAAGGGCCGCAACTCACGTATCTCCAACAGTGAAGCGATGGCACCCGGCCCCAGGCCCGCCGCCCGCAAAACCTCCGGCGAAGCGTAGTTGACGTCGATGCCGCCCGCCCCGAACACCGAGAGGTGCCGATGGAGACCCCCGATCTTGGCCCACTGCCCCGCCCGGTTCCGTCCCCAAGTCCCGAACAGCACCTCGGATGTGATCCCCGGCAGCACGAGCAGCTCCTCCAACTCCCTAAAAGACGCTGGACGGCGCGATAAAGACGATTCCGCGGCTCCGGACGGGTCCAACAATTGCTCCGGGGTCGGTTTTCGTGCGGTTACGATTCGCACGGCTGTCGCCGCCGAATAGGCGGGATCGAGACCCGAAGAAGTCAGTACCCGCGCCAACGCTTCCCCAGACGCCTGGTTCACGTTGAGCTTGCCGCCCTCGCCGATGATCTCGACGACGACATTGCCTTCCGGGAAATCGAATCGCATCCAATTCTGGCCCAACCGGAATCCCAGGTTCGGATCACTACGATCGCCTGTCTGAATGCGCGTCATGCGCAATCTGGCGCGCTCGATCCCCCCTTTCGCCAGGAAGTAGGCGCGGGCGGCGTCTACATGGATGGCCGCGCGGTCAAGCTCGCCGCGGACGGTCCGAGAGAGGGTAAACGCGATGGCGGTCAGAGCGAGGGACAGCCAGACGACGCCCAGCAGGGCGCTGCCGCTGCGGCCTCGAAGTCGACGGTAGGCAGTCGTCGCCGGTTTCACAAGATGGGGGCTCCTCTCATCGGCGCATCTCCGGTGTCTCACCTGCGAACCCTGCCGCGAGACAGGACCGGGACCGCCATGGAGACGGGGTGGAGCCGATTGTCTTCGCTGCGCGGCAACACGTTGATCGCGACAGCCTGGGGAAGCTCGCGGAGGTTCGTCCAGGCCGGCAACCATGTCGTGGACAACTCCACGCCCGGCTGGCGTTCCAGGTATCGGAACGCACCGTCCGCCAGCTCATCAACAATCACCAGCGAACCGGCATGTGACGTGATCGGTCGAAAGCGCGGGCGAATGCCGCGCAAGTCCGGATCCCGAAAGAAGCCATCGACAAAACGCTCCAGCCCTTGCGGACCGACGAACGGCGACTGATTGAGCAGCACTCGACGGCCTCGCGTCGAATGCACAACCTGGAGCTCGATGACATGCAATCCTCCTCGCACGCCTCCCGTCACCGAGTACGAACTCACAAAACGCATCGAACGCGGCTCACCCTGAAAGAATAGAAAACGGCGGCGCTGCGCACCTTGGCCGTAAGGAGCCTCTCCGTCCACCGGGATCATGCCGGCCAGCGTGGAGTGAAGAATCTGGTTGGCTGTCGCGATGCGCCGGTCGAGCATGAGTCGGTCGCGCGTGCTTTGCCAGGAGTCCGCGCCCATCCGGAACGACATGAGCAGACCCACCGAAAGCAAACCCAACAGCGTGACCGCCACGAGCACTTCGAGCAGCGTCATCCCGGATTCGGGATGCATCGGCCGGCGCCGGCGCCTGTTACGGATGGATAGGTCGGGCATTAGCGGAACCGGCTCACAAGATCAAGGTCTTCGGGACGGATGCGCACAGTTCGGTAGCCGATAAACTCGCTTCGGCGGTCGCCTGCGGCGTTTCGCCACGAGATGAGCACCTGAATGCGAAGGATCATGAGACCGCCGACGCGAACCGGTGGAATCGCTTCGAAGGGGGTTATGACGGCCTCCCAACGCCAGTCTTCGTCATAGCCGCCACTCAGCGGCTGATCGATCGCCAGGGGGCTCACCATCAGCAACTCATTCATCTTGGTCTTGCCCAGCATGGCGGCGCGGTCGTACTCCCGCACGACCAGCGCATTCGAAAGCGAAGAAGTGACGAGCGTCAGCAGGCCGATGATGACTGCGCCGAGCAGTGCCGTCGCCACGAGCATCTCCAGGAGACTGAAGCCCCGGCGCGCCGCCGCGCCGCCCGGCATCGTAGACGCGGCTCGGCCCGAGCGCCCGGCATGTCGTGGTTTGCTCATCGAGTCAGATCGCCGAGACGGGCTCGTCGGGCTCCCACTTCTCCGCTACTCCTGTGAAGACGTTGAACTGCAAGCCGGTCTGTGGGCCATGTTCGGCTTCCAGCAGCAGGCGGAGTCCCGGCGCCGGCGCACCGGGGAACAAGATCACTGCGCCCTGCTCACGCGGCAAGAGGATATGGATCCGATCCGGGAGGTCATAGACGTTACGCCAGGCGCCGTCGATCGTTACCGCTCGCAGCCGATCCTCTTCGGGCAGCACGGTGACCTGTACGGGCGTTTGCAGGCGATCCGACATATTGCGCGCTTCGGTGAAGAACACGGCGATGTTGTCCACTGCGGTACGCAGGCGGATGCCGTCGATGCCGCTGGTCACGTTGGGCCAGGCAATCGCCAGGATCAACGCGATGATGGTCAGGCCGATCAGCAACTCGACCAGCGTGATCCCGCTATCGCTTCGGCGCCTGGAGCGGAGGCCCCGAGATATGTAGTTTGGAAATCTGGCCCGCACTTCTAACCACCTGACGGCCGAAGCAGGCGATACGGCCGCCATGGCTTCGTTGCGCTGGCTTGTCGTGCTCGATGCACTGTCAAGTGCGCCCGCGCGCGCCAGGCAATTCGCGCCTTGTCCTGCCGCCCTTTCACGCAGCTCGCCTCGCCACATGGAAGAAAGGCAGGCTGGGACACTGACCCTCAGCAGGTAAGACGCTATTCAACTCTGAAAAGACGGGAGCGCCCGGCTTTCGGACGGGCCGGGCGGCAGGTCGCGCCTGCCGCGTCTTGCAGGTAGTCCGGCCTAAATCGCCCGCCAGCTCACTACGTCCTCGTTGGGACCTTCGCCGCCTTCCTCACCGTCAGCTCCGTAGGACATCACGTCGGGCTCGGGGCCATGTTCGCCGGGATAACGGTAGATGTAGGGGCGCTGCCATGGGTCCATCGGAATCTCCTGCGAAAGGTAAGGCCGCAGGACCTCCAAACCTTCTTCCTCGGTAGGGAAGCGCGCATAGTCGATATTGAAGCGTTGCAATGCCGCTTCCAGGTTCTCGATCTGTGTTTTCGCCGCAGTGCGGCGTCCCTGCTCGAGAGCAGGCGTCAGGCGTTGATAGGCAATCGCTGAAAACAGAGCGATAATCGTTACGACGACGAGCATCTCGATCAAGGTGATACCCGCGTTCCCGGCGTGGCGCCGTGTTGCTTTCTGCTTGATGGTTTCCATGGCTATAGCCCTATCTGATTGATGCTGGTGATCGCCAGCATGATGCTGAGAATCATTGCGCCTACGACAACTCCCATGATAAGGATGACGATCGGCTCGAACAATGCCGTGAAGCGCTTGACCGCCTCGCGCGCGTCCTTGTCGTAGATATCAGCCATCCGGTCGAACATCCGATCGAGATGACCGGTTTCCTCTCCCACGGTAAGCAGGTGGCCCGCCAGCGTCGGGAACACCCCTGTTTTCTTGAAAGGCGTCGAGAGCCCCTCACCGCGTTTGACGCCTTGGCCGATCACATCCAGAGCGCCGGCAAGGATGCGGTTGCCGAGCACGCCCCGAGTAATCGTCAGCGACTGAACAAGCGGCACGCCGTTACCCATCAGTGTCGCCATCGCCCTCGCGAAACGCGCCGTATCGGCCTTTCGCAGCGCTTCTCCGAACAAGGGAACACGCAGCTTCAAGCGGTCCCACTTGAGCCGGCCTTGCGGGTTCTTGATGTAAATCCGAAGCCCCACCATCGCCAGGAGAAAGAGCAGAATCCCTGGTAGGCCGTAGGTACCGATGCCCTCGCTGACAGTCATCAACATCTGCATCGGCAACGGCATCTCAATCGACGACGATTGAAAAGCCGCGGCGAACCGCGGCACGACGTAGCGCAGAATGACGAAAATCGAGCCGCTCGCAACAAGGATCAACAGAGCCGGGTACGTCAGCGACGAGATGATGTAGCGGCGCAACTCGTCACGAGCGCGCTCGAAGGCCGCGAGCCGATCCATCACGAGCGCCAGGCTGCCGCTGACTTCACCTGCCCGAATCATGCTGACGTAGAGTTCCGAGAAGTGCTCCTCATGCTCGGCCAGACTTTCCGCAAAAGACTTGCCGGATCGAATCGAGCGCAATATCTCAGCGACGATCGTTCGAAATTCCGGACGTTCCGTCATTTCGCCGACGATCGAGAGTCCGCGGTCGATCGGCACTCCCGCATTGAGCAGCGTCGCCGTTCCCTCGGTAAAACGAAGGACGTCCTGCAAACGCCTCCCTCCCCACTTCGGCAGGGCGAAAGACCAGTTCGCCGGCTTGGAGGTTCCAACGTAAACCGGCGTCAGCCCTTGCCGCTGCAGCTCCCGAGCCGCCAGCCGGCCGTCTTCACTCGCCAAAGTCCCAGTTTGAACTTTGCCGTCCGGCGCAAGAGCCCTGTAGAAGAAAGTTGACATCGTGATTCGTTTCTCGCGTTGCGAAAGGGACGGCGGCTAACCTGCCTGTCGTTTCTTTGGCGGCCTTTCCAAGGCGGTGGTCATGGCTCCGTTCCGGTCGACGTCTGAGTCTGGTTCGGCGATGTCGTCCCCCGAACCGTATTCGAGGTCTGTTGCCGGCATCTTTCAGCATCTCTCGTTCGCAAACGGCTCCTCGCATGAACTGCGTTACTTCCTGATGCCGGCAACAGACCACTTCGATTCATGAATTCCGAGACCCGCTCCTAAAACTCCTGCGTCACCCGCAGAACTTCCTCGACCGTCGTGACTCCGCAGGCGATCTTCTCCCAGCCGTCTTCACGAAGATTCCTCATACCGTTGCGTCGCGCGGAGTCGGTGAGAACCGATGCATCCTCGTTGCTCATGATGAGACTCCGTATCTCTTCGTTCATTTCCATCAACTCGAAGATGCCCACGCGGCCGCTGTAGCCCGTGCCGATGCACTGTTCACAGCCCGTGCCCCGCCACGTTCGGATCTGCATGTCGGCCGGCGTATCGACAAGACCGTCTTCGGTCTTGCAGTGTCTGCAGATTTTGCGAACCAAACGCTGCGCCAGCACCGCAACCAGAGACGAGGTCAACAGGTAATTCTCCACACCCATGTCCGTAAGGCGCGTGATCGCACTCGGCGCATCGTTGGTATGCAGAGTCGAATAGACGAAGTGTCCGGTGAGCGCCGAACGGATGCTCATGTCGGCGGTCTCTCGGTCGCGGATCTCCCCGACCATGATCACGTCCGGGTCCTGGCGGACGATATGCCGGAGTCCCGCCGAGAACGTCAGCCCAATCTGTGGATTCACATGAATCTGATTGATCCCGTTCATCTGATACTCAACCGGATCTTCGATCGTGATGATCTTCTTCTGCGGTCCGTTGATGAGTTTCAGCGCTGAATAGAGGGTCGTTGACTTCCCGCTGCCCGTCGGTCCGGTCACCAGGAAAATGCCGTGCGGCAGCTTCGTGAAGTGCTCCATGCGGTGAAGCATGAGATCGTCAAAGCCCAACTTGTCCAGGTCGTAGAAATCGCCGGCGCTGCGATCCAGCAGGCGCATCACGACGCTCTCGCCATAGAGCATCGGTAGTGTCGAGACCCGCAGGTCGACTTCGTGGCCGAGAGCCTTGATCTTGATGCGCCCGTCCTGCGGAAGTCGCCGTTCGGCAATGTTGAGACGCGCCATCAGCTTGATGCGCGAAATTACGGCCGCGCGCAAGTCACGCTGAGGCGCCTCCTGGTCATGCAATACGCCGTCAACGCGGAAGCGAACCCGGAAATCCTTCTCGAAGGGTTCCAGGTGGATATCGCTCGCTCGCAACTCGAGCGCCCGTGAGATCATGCCGTTGACAAGGCGGATGACCGGCGCCTCACTCGCCATGTCACGCAGATGCTCGATCTGGGCCGCGTCGGAGTCGTCCCCCGCGCCGAATTCGCTTTCGCCTTCCTGCTCCTGCTCGCCGAAATACCTGTCAATTGCGTCGAGGATCTCCTGCTCGGCGGCCAGAACGCCCTTGACATTGAGTCCGCTGAACTGACGCAGCGTCGCTATCGTCTCGAAGTCCAGAGGATCCGCCATCGCCACGGTGAGCTTGGTGTCGTCGACATGAATCGGCAGAAACAGGAACTGCCGCATGTACTTCGGCGTGATCCGCTCGACCTCGGGGAGAACGGGCGGGAAGTCATCCGCCGCCAGTAGAGGAATCTGAAGCTGCTCGGAAAGAGTGGCCAGGACGTCACGAGGATTGACGAACCCGAGATCGACGAGGATCTTGCCGATCTTGTCGCCGCGTTCCCTTTGGAGCTCGAGCGCCTGCTCCAGATCGTCGGCGTCGAGCAGGCCTTTGCGGATCAGCAGTTCACCGAGACGGACAGCCATCCAGACAACCCCCCGGGCTACGCCATGTCAGCATGATCGCCTCGCCGTTCGTTGCGGCATACGCTACGCACAAACATCTGATGCTTCCCGCTCTTGCGACTGCAGGCTAGAAGTAGGTCACTTCCAGATGGCTCTTCAACGTCGGCAGATCAATCCGCCCGGCTTGACGGTCGATCAGGACCTGCCGCCGGGCCTGCATGACGAGTTGCGAAGGCAGTCCCGTGACATCTTCCCAGGAGTAGTGGAACAAAGAGATGATCAGAGCCACCTTCTCCTTGACGGGAACCCTCTTAAGCCGCGCGCCCTCTTCTACGAGGACCGTTCTCGCACGGATTTCCAGGTCCTCCACGCGCTGGCGTTTGCTGAGATTGAGCTGCGTCTTGTCTTCCTCGGTCGGCCGGAGGAACGGACTCAGATTCGACACCGGCACAAGACTGACCTGCAGAGTGAACACAGCGCCAAAGCCCTTCAAATATCCACCCCGTGTCACGCCCCTCAGCGGCATCGGCTTGGAGCCCGTCATCGCGCTGATGTTGTCGAAGCGGCCATCAATGGACCTTTCAGCAGCCGCCAGTTCGCGGTGCAAGGAGTCTTCCGCGGCCGGCGGCTCGGCGAGAAGCGGACATCCCATGACCGGCAACAATGCGATCGACAGCCATTTCCGATTCGGCATGATCATCGCTCCGCTGAGGCAAGCGTGAAGCCGCCGAGCAACTCGCGTTCGAGCTTCTCCTGCTCGCTGTAGAGAATCAGGTAGGCTTCTTCCGATCTTCGGAAAACGTCGTCCACCTGGGCCTTGCGGGCCGCGGATTCCTTCCGCAGCTGCTCCTCGAACACGGCGGTCAAGTCTGCAGTTTGAAGCTCACTCTGTTCCGCCGCGATCCGCCGCACCAACTGTTCAATCCGGTCCTCGTCCGCTGCGGATATTGAGCGGGTCGCATCGGTCAGGGGTGTGGACGCTCCCCCTAGGGCAATGCGCCAACCGTCGGAGTCGGACGTGATGGTCGGCTGCACCGCCCACATCCCCGCGAACAGGACCAACAGCACGGCCGCCATGCTGAAACCAAAGCGCGGGGCGGCGTCCCAAAAGCCGAGCCACCAACGACGGGCGCGCGAAGGCTCAAACACCTTGTCCGAAATGAAACCGATGCGTCTTGGCATCTCTTCGTCGGGCGCTCTGCGCAACGCCTGCTGCATCGTTCGTAGCCGATCCAGCTCTTCGCGTGCTTCCGCAGAAGTGCTCAGAAAGGCCTCCACCTCCGTGCGTTCCTGCGAACTCAACTCGTCGAACAGATAGTCCCTCAGGTCATGAGGAGCCTGCGACATGATTTACACCTCCCGCACCTCCACCCCAAGTGGCCGCGCCACCGGGGCCAAGACATCCTTCAAAAGTTCCAGCGCCGTATACAGCCTGGATTTCACGGTCGAAGCCGGGCTTTCCACGATTTCGGCGATCTCATCGAACTTGAAACCGTAGTAGATCTTCAAGATCACGACTTCTCGCTGCTCCGGCGAGAGGCTCGCGAGCGCCTTCTCAACGGTCAAGCCGAGGTCGAGGTGCTGGATCCGCGTTCCCACAACCCCGATCGGCCCGCCCGTTCCGCGCTCGGGCACTTCCTCGTCGCTTTCAAAGCGGCGCTTGCGGAACAGCGAGACACTCTCGTTGTGAGCAATGCGAAACAACCATTGCGGAAACCGTGCCGGATCCTGCAAGCTCCTGAGGCTCCGATAGCCCTTCAGGAACGTTTCCTGGCACAAATCCATAGCGTCTTCCCGGTCACGCACGGCTCGCAAGAGGTAGTTGTAAACCTTTTTCTCCCAACGAGATACGAGAATGTTGAAACTGTCCACGTCGCCCTCGCGAGCGCGCAGAATCAGGTCGCGATCCTCGACCTCCCGAAAGATCAATGCCGGCTCCTACACAATTACGACGCCTCCCGGCCGGAAAAAGTCGGGCGGACTTGAGTTGCACCCCGAGCGTAATACGTGGCGATCTGCCAAGTCCTTAGACTTAGACTTCAATAACTTGCTGTGAATACCCGTTTTTTTTCCGGGGCTGACGAAAAAACGGGCTTCTCGTTCGTCTAGTCTAACAGTAGAGGATAAGAATCGACGAAGTACTGCCAGTTGCTTCTCCTTGCGAACCCAAAAGAGATCGATGGCGCGGAACAGCGAGTTCCGCGCCATCGTTGCGTTCAGGGCAAGTTTGTCACCAGTCCTCCCGACTTCCACACTCGACTTGAAGCAACCCGAGGGCTGACACGAGAGGCCTCCGTGGCCACGTGACGCGGCGAGCCGCAATGCCAAGGCCTTGGCGAACAGCGTGATCCCCGTACAGCAATGCCGCTTGAGCGGAAGAATGTTTCAGGTCATATGTGACCGAAAACCGGCTCGGTTTCGCGGCGGGTGGGAGCAGCAGTGGACAGTCCTTCGATGACCTCCCGAATGATGCTCTGCTTGTCGTGATTCCGCAGAGACCGGCGATTCACCAGCAGCCGCGCCGTGGAATTGGGCAATACCTTCTCAATGATCTTGAGTCCGTTGGCGCGCAGCGTGCGACCTGTTTCGGTGTTATCGACGATAGCGTCGCCGTCCTCGGGCGGTTTCGATTCGGTAGCCCCGAAGGAGTGGAAGATCGCGACCGGCGACGAGCTGCGGCGCTCCACATGCAGCCGGGCGTATGGGCTGTACAGCGAAGGCTCGAGATCGGTGTGCTGTCGGATCAGCGATGCAGTGAGGTTCAGGTACTCTGTCCAGATGCGCAGGGGATGAGTCCCCGTCGAGTCAACGAATTTATGGAAGAGGTCTGCTGTCGATTGGACGTCTTCCCACTTGTCGGGTACGGCCAAAACGATGTCAACCCGGCCAAACCCGAGATCAAGTACGTCCTCGACGTTCGACTCGCATTCGCTCTCTCTATACCAGTCGATGCCAGAGATTCCCATGTCGTAGAAACCGGCCGCAATCATGTAGGGAATCTCCTGAGGCCGCAACACCTTCACGGTGAGACCTGGGATGTCAAGCTTGGGCCGATAGCTGCGGCTGCCCTCCCCGTAACCCGCAGGGCGCATGTTGGCGCGATCGAGGAAGTCGGCCGCCTTTTTCTCGAGGCTGCCCTTCGGGATGGCGAAACGGACGTGAGTCATGGGTTCACCTTACTGTACTGCCCGCGGCCTTCGAGCCGGCTTGTTTCGGGATCAACGAGGATTCATCGATCGAACTCGGCCGACAGGGCGTTGGCTTCGGCGGGAACGGCTCTGGAAGAAGTTCCATCACTGACGACGATCTCTGCATGCGGCTCGCCCGAGACCAGGCCGATTCGTTCCGTCCCGCGGGCCGCGCAATCCGCCGCAGTAGGTTGGATTTGCGAACCGACGGCAAGACCGACACGGTGCCCTCGAGCCCGCAGCGTTTCGGCGAGCCCGATCGTTTCCGACATGACGGAGTCGGATGCTGCGAGCAGGAATAGCTGGTAGGGCCGCGGCATCGACCAGGCTCCTGCCGAACGTACTTCGTCGATCAGCGAATCGAAGCGGACTGCGCAGCCCGTCGCTTCCAGGTCGGGTCCACCGAACTCACCGATGAGGCGGTCATAGCGGCCGCCGCCGCAGTACTTTCGAATGCCGTGGGCGTTCGCAGAGGCGACTTCGAAGACAGTGCTCGTGTAGAACGTGAAGCCCCGCGCAATCCCCAGGACGACTTCCGGCTCGTGCTGTCCATATTGCTCGACCCGCCGGCACACCGACAGCAGTTCATCCAGGGCGCCTGTGGCTGCGGTTCCGTCCAAGAGAGCCCGAGCCTCTTGATCGACTTCTGCCAACGGCCCCTGCAAGCGGGAGATGTCGATCAAAAGGTCCGCTGCCGGTTCAGGAACCAGATCCTGTACATCCCATAGACGGCGATAGGTCGCCTCGGCCTCCCTCGGCATGATCTCCGCCAACTCCTCCATGCCGAGATTCTGCCGAGCCTCGATCTGTTCCGATCCGGAATAGTCGAACTGTGCCTGTATCGCCGCCAAGTCCATGCGATCGATCTTCAACGCATCGAGCAAGAGCCGGTCACCTGACTGCGCAAGGGCCCGGCAACGCTCACGGATGCCCATTAGCCGGTCGAGGTGACCAATGACGATGGCACGGTCCTCAGGGTCCAAGTCCTCACGCAGCAGTTGACCAAAAATGCCGATGTTGCCGATGCGCAAGGTCTTGTCGGTGATACCGATGGCGTCGAGAAAGCGGCAGACCACGGCAATAACTTCCGCATCCGCGTCGAATCCCGCCTCGCCGATGCACTCGATGCCGGCCTGTGTGAACTCGCGGTAACGGCCCGACCCCGGGCGACAATACCGGAAGCACGGCGCGACATAGTAGAGCTTGTGCGGTGCCGGGGCATCATCGAGCGCGCCAGAGGAGACGAGCCGGCAGACCGGGGCCGTCATTTCCGGGCGCAGAGCCAACTCTTCGTGATCGCAATGAAACGTCAGCATCGAGCTCTTGATTTCCGGCCCGGAACGCGCGGCGAACAACTCGACGTTCTCGAACGAAGGCGTTTGGATAGGCTGAAAACCGTAGGTCTCGGCTATCTTTGCGAACTGATTCTCGATGCGCATGCGCAAAGCTGCGTCTGCGGGCAAGAGGTCGCGAGTCGCTCGGGGGGGTCGAAAGCGGGCCATCCGGTCAGTATCTATTCCTCGCCGGCTGCTGCTCTCTGGAGCACCGCTCGACCGCACGGAATTAGCGATGGGAGTAGCGCGGTTAGCTCGTGCGCGGCGAATGCAGGCAAGCGGGCACGGAAACCGGCGGAGGGAGAACCCTCATTTTATATCAGACGCTCCAAGTGGTTGCAACGAAACCATCCTCACTCTATCTTCTTGGCGGGCGCACAAGTTTTTTTGTGTGATCTACCGACCCGATCACAGTGCGAAAAAAGGTAAACAAGGTTATACTGATAGTTACCACCCACCTCCGAGGTTAGTACGGTCGGATTCTCGCAAAGGGGAGTCGATGTCCAGTGTAGAAACAGCACCTGTGGGGACAGGTGCACCTATTCCTCCTGACCGCATCGTCAACGATTTCAGCATTCAGGTCGCCACCGTCAACGGCTCCGGGAGCCAGAGCGCAAACCTGGTATTGCTCCGGTCGTTGTTTCAGATGGGGATTCCGGTTTCCGGCAAGAATCTGTTCCCCTCGAACATCGCAGGGCTTCCGACGTGGTATACGATTCGAACCAACAAGAAAGGCTTCATCGGCCGCAAGAAGGAAATCGACTTCCTGGTGGCAATGAACGCCGAGACGGCGCGTGAAGACGTATTGGATTTGCCGAGCGGTGCGGCCGTGGTTTACGACGAGCCTCTGCACCTCGACGCTGTGCGAACGGACCTCCACTTCTACCCGGTTCCGTTCACGAAGATCGTCACGCCCGTGTGCCCCAATGCGAAGCTGCGGAAGCTCGTCAAGAACATCATTTATGACGGTGTGCTCGCTTGGCTGCTCGGGATCGAACTCGAAGAGACCTACAAGGCTCTCGTAAAGCAATTCAGCACGAAGCCCAAGGCCGCCAAGTTGAACTGGAACGCCGTACAGGCCGGTTACGAGTTTGCCAAAGAGAACCTTCAGAAAACCGACCCCTTCTACGTCGAGCGGATGAACGCCACGGAAGGCAAGATCATCATCGAGGGCAACGCCGCCGCGGCGCTGGGCTCGATATTCGCCGGCGTTTCGGTGGTGACTTGGTACCCGATTACGCCGTCGTCGTCGCTGGCCGAATCGCTTACCGACTTCGCGCGAAAGTACCGGATCGACAATGAAACCGGCAAGGCGAACTTCGCCATCGTGCAAGCCGAGGATGAGTTGGCCTCGATCGGCATGGCGCTCGGGGCCGGATGGGCCGGGGCACGCTCGATGACGGCCACCGCCGGGCCGGGCATCTCGCTGATGTCGGAGTTCGTCGGCCTGGGTTATTTCGCGGAGATTCCAGTTGTTATCTTCGACGTCCAGCGAATGGGCCCCTCGACCGGCTTGCCCACCCGGACGGCACAGGGCGACCTGATTGCCTGTGCCACCCTCTCGCACGGCGATACCTTTCATCCCATGTTGATCCCCAGTTCGCCGGAAGAGTGCTTCGAAATGGCTGGGCAAGCGTTCGACCTTGCGGAAGAACTCCAAACGCCCATCTTCGTCATGCTCGACCTCGACCTCGGTATGAACTACTGGATGGCCGATAAATTCGAGTATCCGACCAAGCCGTTCAATCGGGGCAAGGTGCTCGACTCGGAAGATCTCGATCGCCGCGGTGTCTTCGAGCGCTATCGGGATGTTGACGGCGATGGTATCTGTTATCGCACGCTACCCGGCACGGAGAATCCGCTGGCCGCTTACTTTACGCGAGGAACGGGTCACAACGAAGCCGCCCAATACAGCGAGCGGCCCGATGACTGGACCCGCAACATGGACCGGCTGGCGCGCAAGTACAAGACAGCGCGAGCGAAGATGCCCGCACCCGAGATCGACGAAGTCGAAGAGGCTTCCATCGGGCTGATCGTTTGTGGGACAACCCACTTCGCCGCCGTCGAGAGCCGCGACCAGCTCTCTTTCGAGCATGGCCTGCAGACCTCTTACCTTCGGGTGAGGGGCTTCCCGTTCAACAGAGACATCATCGACTTCATCCGCGGTCACGACCGCGTGTACATCGTGGACCAGAATCGCGACGGTCAACTTTTGCAGTTGATTCGCGCCGACTGCCCGGCGGAAATGGTGAGCCGCCTCCGGAGTGTCCGCTACTACGGCGGGCTCCCTATCGACTCCCGCACGATCACCGACTCGATCCTCGAACAGGAGGGATTGTGAGCACAGCAGCAGCGCCGCCTCCCAAAAAGGTCAACCGCATCGGCCTGGAGCTCAAGCAATACCGCGGTCTCAAAACGACTTTGTGCGCCGGTTGTGGGCATAACTCGATCTCGGAGCGCATTATCGAGTGCTGCTTCGAGATGGGCATCGATCCCCAACGGGTCATCAAACTCTCGGGCATCGGCTGCTCTTCCAAGTCGCCGGCCTATTTCCTGAACACATCTCACGCCTTCAACGCCGTCCACGGGCGCATGCCCTCAGTGGCGACGGGCGCCATGCTGGCGAATCACAAGCTGATCGCGCTCGGCGTGACGGGCGACGGCGACTCGGCTTCCATCGGTATCGGCCAATTCGTCCACCTGATGCGCCGCAACCTCCCGATCATCTACGTGATTGAGGACAACGGCTGCTACGGCCTCACCAAGGGGCAGTTTTCGGCCACGGCTGATCTGGGATCCACGCTGAAGACAGGCGTGGCGAACGATTTGCCGCCGATCGACACTTGCGCGCTGGCGATCGAACTCGGAGCGACCTTCGTGGCGCGATCTTTCTCGGGCGACAAGAAGCAGTTGCAGAGCATCCTCAAGGCCGGTTTGTCGCATCACGGCACGGTAATGATCGACGTGATCTCACCCTGCGTTACTTTTAACGATCACTCCGGATCGACGAAGAGTTATTCCTACGTCAGGGATCACCGCCACGATCTGAACGCGGTGGACTTTGTGCCGTTCTTCGACGAAATTCATGTCGAAGACGAAATCGAACCTGGTGAACTCCGTGAAGTCACGCTGCACGATGGCTCGACTCTGTTGCTCAAGAAGATCGAAGAGGGCTACGACCCCTCCGACATGATGGCTGCCGTGAAGACACTGCACGAACATGCGCAGCGGGGCCAAGTGCTTACCGGCGTGTTTTACGTAAACACGGAGAAGAGCGACTTCATCGAGTTGCTGAACCTGGCCGATGCGCCTCTATGGCAGGTCTCGGAATCAAACGGCGGCCGGCCTCAGGAATCGGCGCTGGCCGAGATCATGGAAGAGTTGAGCTAATATCCCTAGGTTCAACGAATCCGACTCTCTTTCTCTCTGGTCGTCCGTCTACGGCTGAGCCATCCTCTCTTCGACCGGCACGACCGGCAGCGTGGTGAAGATGCGGTTGGCCCCGTCCACCTCGACCGCCAAGCCCGTGTACTCCCCTTCCCCCGGCGCCCGGCAGCGCACCGTCCCCGCGAAGTCCGTCGTGTCCGTCGCGGTGAACTCGTCTTCGATGAACCACGACATCTGCCCCTTGCCGGCCAGTGGAATCTCCGTCTCCTCCAGCACCGCGCCCCCGCTCATCAACCAGCACGTCACCTGCATCGCCTCCTCGCCCAGGTTGCGCATCGCCGCCGCCGTCCGGATCCCTCCTGCATTGCGCCGCGCCGGGAACAGCGCGTCCCGCACCGCCGGGCCGGCCCCCACCCCGGTCACTCCTACTTCCGGGACGCTGTAGCGCAGCACTCCGCCGATCGCTCCCTCCGACACCACTTTCACCGAGCCGCTCACTTCCTCCCCGCGGCCGTGGGTCGCTACGGTGAGTTCTCCCAGCGGCTCCATCACCGTCCTGACCGTCAGACCATCGTCGTCGGTGACCTCCAGATCGTCCGTCACATCCACCACCGATGCCGGGCCGATCCGTTGACCTTCTCGATCGTAAAAGTAGATCACCGGACGGCTCGCCGGGATGTCCCGGTGAAAGGGCGTCGGGACGGGGCGACTCGCCTCGGTCTGCACATTCACGAACACCAGCTCGGAGCGGATGCCCTCCCCTTCGGGGTTGCCGCCATTGGCGAAATGCGCAAAGTACAGCACCGTCGCCCCGCCTTCGCCGGCCGTGCGCTCCAGCGGGACGACCGGCAGAGTGGTGAAGATGCGGTTGGCGGCGTCCACCTCCACCGCAAGGCCCGTGAACCTTGTTCCCTGCGAGCCCTCCCGCGGCGCCCGGCAGCGCACCGTCCCCGTGAAGTCCGTCGTGTCGGTCATCGTGAACTCGTCTTCGAGGAACCACGACGCCTGTCCGTTGGGCTCCAGAGAGATCGCCGCCTCCTCCAATACCGCGCCCCCGCTCATCAATTCACAGCTCACCTCGATCGCTTCCTCTCCCAAATTGTGCAGCGCCGCCGCCGTGCGGATGCCTCCCTGCTGGCGGCGCGCCGGGAACAGTGCATCCCCGACGGCCATGCCGGCCCCCACCCCGGTCACCCCGACCCTCGGGACGCCATAGCGCAGCACCCCGCCGATGGGAGCACCCTCCACCACCACCCGCACCGAACCGCTCACTTCCTCCCCGCGGCCGTGGGTCGCTACGGTGAGTTCTCCCAGCGGCTCGATCGCCGTCCGTACGGTCAGCCCGCCGTCGTCCTGTTGGACCTCCAGGTCGTCCGTCACCTCCACGACCGACTCGGCGGCAAGCGGCTTGCCTTGCCGATCGGAGAAGTACAGGACGGGGCGGATCGCCGTGGCGCCTGCATTGAGGAGCACGACCTCGGAGGTGATGCCCCCGCCACCTCCGTTGGCGAAATGCGGAAAGTCGAGGGTGAAGACTTGCGGTTCCGGGGCCGTCGGGGTGGCCTCGACGCGGTTGGAAGGAAAGCTCTTGCCGGCGCTATTGACCGCCCTGACCTCGAAGAGGTAGGTCGTGCCGTTGACGAGGCCGCTGACGGTGTAGGTGGTGTCGGAGGAGCCGGTCGAGACCCAGGGGTTCATGCGGTCGACGCGGTACTCGTAGTCGGTGATGTCCGCGCCGCCGTCTCTCAAGGGAGGTTCCCAGCTCAGCACGACCTGACGGTCCCCGCCCACCGCCGTCAGGTTCCGGGGCGCGGAGGGCGCCGTGGACGCAACGGTGACCAGGAAGGTCAGCACCGCGCTCAAGCCGCTGGGATCGGTCGCGCGCACCGCAACTTCGGCAAAACCCGGCAACCCCGGCGTCAGCGTCAACTGCGACCCCGTCAGGGTGACCGTCACCCGATCGGTGTCGCTCGATATCGCGTTGTAGGTCAACGTTTCGTTATCCGGCTCGGAGAACGCACTCGCAAAGTTGACCATCACGGCGGCGGCGCCCCGCAATATTGTCCGGTCGGCCAGCATGCCCTCCGCCTTCGGCGCCTGGTTGCGGTTCGCCGCCGCCACATCCACCGCATCCACCGCGCCGGGCACCATCACGATGCCGGCGCCGGAGTCGCGGTCGACACCGGTTGCCTCGATATCGATCGCCGCTCCGGTCATCGCCGTGCTAAGCGCCGATTGTGTGACATTGCCGGGGCCGCCTGCCGCCTCCAGCATCAAGGCCGCAATCGCCGCCGCGTGCGGCGCCGCGGCGGAGGTGCCGCAGAACGTCGAGAAACCGGGGGTCGAGGTCGAAACACAGTTCGCGGCGGCCAAGTCGGGCTTCTGCAGCAGCTTCCCACCGGTCGAGGAAAAATTGCCCGCCGTGATCGGCGTGCCGTCGGGCTCGAAGAAGATCCGCCGAGGACCGTCGGAGCTAAACCCCTCAACCGACTCCGTGCCGTTGAAGACACCGCCGGATCCTCCGGCGTCCCCGACATCGACAGCGGCCACGCCGATCGCATCCTCCGAAGCGGAATGCCCGAAGGTATGGCCGGCCGTCGTGATCTCCAATCCTCTTGGCGCGTACTCAAGACGCAGATAGCGATCCGCCGCGCTTGTGGTCTTGACAATGATAAGGCGGTTGTCTTCGAGGTCATCGGAGCACGATCCTCTGATACGCTCGAAGGGGTCCTGCGTGCCGTCCTGCGTATTCGTCGAACTGTCAAGCACGTTATCATCCGCATCGACCAGGAACAGATCGTAATCGTTTGCCGACCCACCCTCTGGATCAGCCCATAGCAGGTAGATGGAGGAAGTGCTGTTCCTCTTGATCCGGTTCCGGATCACGCCGCCGCCGAAGTCGTGCGTGGTACCGACTGCTACGCCGTTCACGGTCAGCGTGCTCCCGGCGGCGAAATCGCCCTCCCAGACTCCGGCCGTGCCGTCGTTCTTGTTGCCGCCGTTGCCGGCCGAAGAGAAGTAGTAACAACCGTCTGCGACCGCTGCGCTGACCGCTTGGGAGATGACGTCGTCCTGAAAGACCGACGTCGCAGGATAACCGATGTCATCGACGATGATGTCAGCGC
This sequence comes from Bryobacterales bacterium, assembly GCA_965204095.1. Lineage (GTDB taxonomy): Bacteria > Acidobacteriota > Terriglobia > Bryobacterales > UBA6623 > JAPPLB01. The sequence continues at coordinate 2,866,453 of OZ241991.1, forward strand.
CTGCTGCGCAGAGGTCCTCGATGTTCTGCGCCATCTGCGCCGACCCGTTGATGCCGGTGGCGAAAAACAGCTCGGCGCCCGGCGCAAGATCGTGGACGATCTCGAGCATGGCCGTCCCCTCGCTTCCTACGCTCGTACCGCCACAGCGATATGAAATGGCGCCCCCCTCCTGTTCGTGCAGGACCGTGACCCGTGACGGCACGTCGCCCGTCGCCTGCTGGTCGGCAAGGGTGGCAACACCGTCCGAGATCACGCCGACTCCGATGCCTGTTCCGTCGACACCGTGAGTGCTCCGCGCCACGTTCGCTCGGTGGGCGACATCGCCCTCGGAGGTGTCGACCACCCGGGTCACCACGCTCTCCAGCGTGCCCGGCCGGTCGTCGGTTGGGAGCCGCGCCGGCCGGTCACGCGTAAACGCCAGCTCGGCGGGTCGAATCGACTGGACCGCGTCGAGAGCCGCCAGCTTTTCCACGGCAGCGATCGGCAGCCGGGCCCGGATGGCCCGGTACTTGGGGACGCTGTTGATGACCGTGCCGCCCAGGGACTGGATGCGCGACAGGACCGCCGGCAAGACATCGGCCCGGATGTCCACCATCACCTGTTCGTCCGCAAGGGCTGCTCCCTTCGCCTGCCGGCGTACGTCGATAGATTCACCGGCCGCGTCCAAGAGCTGGGAGCTCACCTTCCGCTGGGCGGGCGTGCGTTGGGCTTTCGCGGCCAGCAGCTCCTCGATCTGCCGCACGGCCTTCAGCGACAGTCCGCCGCGCTCCTGCGCCGACGCTTGCTGCGTCCGGACAGCCCCCACCAGCAGCGGGATCGCCAGCGCTGCCCGAACAACCCGCAAAGTGAACCGGCGCCAGCTCAGGCCATGATTCCCGGAGCGCATGGTTGCTTCATGATCTCCCGGCGAATTAAAACATATCGCTGCCCCAGTTCAGGTCCAGGTCGAGAGTGAAGAATTGATGGAATAGTCCGCATCCTGGAACGAAGGTTATAACCATAAACTCTCACCTCCCCTGACGAAACTCAGCCATCTCGACCTTGACTTCATCCAAGGCTTCTCGCTGATCTTCCCGATTGTACGGCTAGCCTGCATTTCTCACCACCCGACGGTCGAAGCACGCGATACGACCGCCAGGACTTCGTTGCGCTGGCTTGCCGTGCTCAACGTACGGTTCAAGTACGCCTGCGCGCGCCAAGCGGCTCGCGCCTTTTTCCTCCGCCCGGCTTGCGCCTCGTCCTGACGGCCCTCTCACCCACTTCGTCTCGCCGAGTGGTGAGACATGCAGGCTAGTTGAAAGTAGGGCGGCAACTTCATTTCAGCAGGAAGCCGCACAAGGGGCGACACGCATCAGAGGGGCGCACCCCCAGGTTATTTCCTGTTCTGCTGAGGTTCCAAGCTCTGCACAACACGCCCTCGTGGAGTGTGCCGGAGGCCGTCGGGATCCTTCGCGATGGTCTCGACGGCGGGGACGGTGTCCCGGTAGAAGATGCAGCCTCTTCACGGCGCCGGAGTCATGGACGATCTCGATCAGTGCTGTCCCCTTGTGTCTTCCCCGGCAGCACCTTCACCCGTAGCATCCGTTCAGTTGTCGGGCGGGGGAAGCGTCGGCAAGTCTCTCGTGGCCGCTTCGTCAGCGACACGGATCGACCGGACTTCGTCGAGCGTGGCGAATGCCTCCAGCCCGGCGAGCGGCAACCGCGCACGAATGGCCCGGTAGCGCGGCACGTTGTTGATCACTGCGCCGCCCAAGGCGCGGATTCGCGCCAGGACTGACGACGTCACTTCGGCCCGGATGTCCACCGTAACCATTTCATTTGCTGCTGACTGACCGCGCACCTTACGCAACGCGTCCAGGAGTTGCGAATCCATCTTCCGCTGGGCGGGTGTTCTCCGCTTTTTTTCCCCCAGCAGCCCCTCGATCCGCCGCACGGCTTCCACCGGCAGTGCTCCCCCGGTTGTCTCCTTCTTGTCCTTGCCGATCACCGGCTCCGACGGACAATTCACTCCGCTGAAGTCGATCGTCGCCAGCCAAGCCTGAAAGGCGGCATCCCTCGGCGCACACAGCTCGGTACCCAATGTCCACAGCTTGGTGAGATGTGACAGACCACGCAAACTCACCGTCAGCGACCTTGCCAATTGGCCGTTATCGTTGAGCATCAACGCCTCGAGCTTGGTCAAGTTCGCCAACTCGGCCGGAATCTCGCCGTTCAACCGATTGTTGACGAGAGCCAGTTCCGTGACGCGGCCGTTCTTGTCGGTGGTAACACCGTGCCATGCTGCAAGCGGCTTCTCACTCAACCAGTTCGTGTTGGTCTTCCAGTTCTCGCCATCCGTAGCGTGATAAAGCGCCGCCAAAGCCTGCCTGTCGTCCGAAACGCTCCCCTGAGCGGCGGCGGCATCCCCCAGGAAAAGGGTCAGGAGTACCAACAGGACCATCAGCAGCCCCTGGCGGTCAGCAGAACGAAAGTGACCGCCGCGATGAGCCGTAAGCGCACGGAGAGCGCGAGGCAGGTCGCCGGACGCGATTAAGGCTCCGTAGACTTCGCGCAAGATGGAGTTCACGGTCATTGTCCATGTAGAAGGACCCGATCTGGCATAGTCACGTCAAGCAGATTGTAGCTTCTGGACGGCCGTTCGGCCGCGCTTGACTTTGGTGAGGATGGCGTATGCCCACGCAATCCCAATCAATGCTTCAGTGGACTTGATGCCAACCAGCAACTAACGTAGCCGCCGACAGCGGCCCGAGCTTCACAGGCGCTGCCAATCACAACACGACGAACAAATTTGCCGGAGAGACGGCTCAAGAAACGCTCCGCCATCCTGAGCCAGGATGCGGAAGCGCCAGGACATCGCCACGCTCATCCATCAGCTTCATCAGAGCGTTCGTCCTTCGCGTCAAATCGCCTGGCTCTTCCAACATGGAGATGACAAGTCGGTGTCCCTCTCCCAAGCGGGGCCATCGTGGGGAAATCGGGGGCTGCCTTGACGTACCATGGTCGCTACCGGGCGCCGACCAGCCCGGTGCTCGTTGTCCGATCCACATCACGGAGAAGCCCAATGAATCTCAAATCAATAGAATCCAAACCTACGCGCCGCGGCATGCTTGCAGGTCTCGGAGCGGCGGCTGCCGCCCAAGGCTTGCTGCAAGACGCCCTGGGTGCGCAAGCAAACCCCGCGGCCAACGTCGAGGACCGCGCCTCGAACATCAGAATCACCAAACTCACCTGCACGCCGGCGGACCCGAAGTGCATTGTCAAGCTGGAGACCAACTACGGCATCACCGGCTGGGGTGAAATCAGCAACGTCATTGCGGACGTCGCGACGCCCCTCGCCCACCGCATCTTCGAACTGCTCGACGGCCAGAATCCGACCCGCATCGAGCATCTCTGGCAGTTGATGTACCGGGCGCACCGCAACCTGCGCGGCGGGCCGTTCATGGTCCACACGATTTCGGCCATCGATATGGCGCTGTGGGACATCGCCGGCAAACTCTGGAATGTCCCGCTTTATCGACTGCTGGGAGGCCCGACCCGCGACAATATCCGCGTATATCACACCGACAAGGCCCGTAAAATCGGCAGCGGCGGCCTGTGGCCCTTCTCCGGGACGCCGGCGGAGATTGATGCCGTCGTCGAGAGAGTCAAGCAGGCGCGGGAACGGGTCGGCCACGACGGAGCCGTGATGTTCGACGCGCACTGCAACATGCCGCCACCGATGCTGATTCAATTCGCCAACCGCATCGAGCCATATGAAGTTCTCTGGATCGAGGAGGCCGCTGTCTACGGCAACATCGAGATCTTCAAGCGGCTTCGGGAAAAGATCAACGTGCCGCTGGCCACGGGTGAGAAGGATCGTACGATCTGGGGCGTGATTCCCTATCTGATCAACAACGCGATCGACATTCTTCAACCCGACTGCGGCTTCGTCGGCGGCATCACGCAGATGAAGAAAATCGCCGCCTTGGCCGAGACGTTCTATGTCCCGCTTGCGCCGCACTGCACCATGACGACCGTAGGCATGACAGCAAGTCTTCACGTGGCGGCCTCGATCCCGTACTTTCTGATTCACGAAGGCTACTCGCCCGACAACCGGCTGCCCGGTTTGGCGAAGCGCAGTTGGTCACTCCGTGACGACGGCCATGTCACGCTGCCCGAAGGACCCGGTATCGGCGTGGAAGTCGACGAAGCCCGTCTCGCCGAGTTGTCGAAAGAGCGAAGGTTCAAGTGGCATCCGCAGTTCGTTTCGGACGGTTCCGTAGCGGACTATTGAGCGTGCCCGCTGAACGCGAGCAATGACCGAAGACGCCGGATCTCCTCGCTGCCGTTCATTGACTTACTCAGTCAATGACTTATAGTGTGGATGTGCGCTTCGAGTGGAACCCGCACAAGGATGAAGCCAACCAGAAAAAGCACGGGCTCTCATTCGACGAGGCGAAAGAACTATTCGGCGGCGGCAAGCGTTTTCTCGAGATCTATGATGACGAGCATTCGGACGAAGAGGATCGCTTCATTGCAATCGGACCCATCCGCGCCGGTGTTGTCGTGGTTGTCTACACGGAGCCTCAGGACGACGTAATTCGCATCGTCAGTGCGAGGAAAGCTACGAGAAAGGAAGCCCGCCTTCTGCACTCCTATCCCGGAGGTATCGATGGTTGAAGACATTCGCGAGTTGACCGAAGAAGACTTCGCACGCGCCATTCCGCGGAAGCAGCGCGAACGCATCATGAGCGGCCGGATCGATCCGGGGAAGGACATCGCAGCCCTTCGCCGCTTTGCCGGTCTGACACAGGAGGAGTTTGCGGCAGCGCTGGGCATCAGCGTCCATACGCTGCGGAATTGGGAGCAGCGGCGCCGAAGTCCCGAAGGTCCGGCGCTCGCTTTGCTGCGCGTTGCCGCCCGGCACCCACGGGTGTTGCGGGAAAACCTCGTTACTCCCGCGTGATCTGTTGCGCGTGCCGGAGGATCGGAGCTGCCGGAAGTTTCTCAGCACCCTGTTCTTTATACCGGCCATGTCAGGGCCTTGTTCAGCAGGCTACTCGTTTCCAGGAATGCCCTTGTGGCCTGAAGGACGCCGTGCTCCGGCCGAAAGGAGCCTGCGATACCAACTGCCCCGAAACCCTTTCTCCGGCCTTTCGGGCATTGCAGGGAAGACCTTCTCCGGTCCGCTCTGCGCGATTGGTCCCCGAGGCGGACTGTCGATCGCGTCTCGGCCCTTCTCGGCAGATCGACCCCACCCCCCTGTTAGACTGACCCATCGGAACCCTCATGGCGGCGAATTCGACGAACCCTCTCCTGGAAATCAAGTTCAAAATCCCCTTTGATCAGATCAAGGCGAAGCATGTCGAGCCCGCTATCGATGCCCTCATCGCCGAAGCGCAACAGAACATCGACGCCATCGCCGCCGATCCGGGCCCGCGTACCTACGACAACACGCTCCGCGCCCTCGAGGACGCCGGCGAGACGCTCGAGTACGTCATGTCCGTAGTCAGCCATCTCGAATCTGTGGCCACCTACCCGGAACTACGCGACGCCTACAACGCCGTCGAGCCGAAGGTCAGCGCATTCGACTCGAAGATCCCCCTCAACGAAGATCTGTGGAAGCAGATCAAGCGCTTCAGTGAGACGGAGGAAGCCGCCCTGCTCAGTGGTTCCCGCGGCCGCTTCCTCAAGAAGACTCTCGACGAATTCCGCCGCAGCGGAGCCGACCTCGGCGAAGCGGACAAGACCAGGCTCAACGAGCTCAACGTCCAGCTTGCCCAGGCGACCACGAAGTATTCCCAGAACGTGCTTGATGCCACCAACGCCTTCGAACTGGTCATCGAGGACGAGGCGCAGCTCGCCGGGCTTCCGCCCAGCGCCGTCGCACTGGCCCGCCAGGACGCAGAAAGCAAGGGCAAGCCGGGCTGGCGCTTTACGCTGCAAGCCCCCAGTTACACCGCCGTGATGACGTACCTCGACGATGCGGCCGTTCGCGAGAAGGTCTACCGCGCCTACGTCACTCGAGGCGCGAAGGAACCCCTTGACAACCGCGAGCTGATCCTCACCATCCTACGCCTGCGACGCGAGAAAGCCCGGCTTCTCGGCTACCGCGACTTCGCCGACCTCGTCCTCGAAGACCGCATGGCGAAGACCGGCCGCAGTGCTCGCGGGTTCGTCGATTCCCTCAAAACAAAGACCCTGTCAGCCTTCGAGCGAGAAAACCAGGAGCTGCTCGCCTTCCGCCGCGAGATCGAAGGCCCCGACGCCCCCGAACTCGATGCCTGGGACATCGCGTATTACGCGGAGAAGAAGCGCCAAGCCATCTATGACTTCGAAGAGGAAGAACTTCGGCCCTACTTCGCCTTCGAGAAGGTGCTCGACGGCATGTTCGAACTCGTCGGCTGCCTCTATGGCATCAAGGTCTTCGAGGAAATCGGTGTTCCCACTTGGGATAGCAGCGTCAAGTACTACTCCATCGACGATGCCGACGGAACTCGCCTCGGCTCCTTCTACGCCGACTTCTACCCCCGTGAAAACAAGCGTGGAGGGGCTTGGATGGACTCCTTCTTCGTCAGCGTCCCCGGCGGCCCACGGACTCATCTCGGCCTGATTTGCGGCAACCAGACACCTCCAGTAGACGGTAAACCCGCACTGCTGACGCACCGCGAGGTCGAGACCATCTTCCACGAGTTCGGCCACCTGCTGCATCACCTGCTGAGCAGAGTCGAGGTTCGCAGTCTGGGAGGAACCAATGTCGCCTGGGACTTCGTCGAGTTGCCGTCGCAGATCATGGAGAACTGGTGCTGGGAGCGCGACGCCCTGGATCTCTTTGCACGCCATTACGAGACCGGCGAACCCATCCCCACGGATCTCTTCCGAAAAATGAAGCGGGCGCGCAACTTCCGAGCCGCCAACGCCCAGATGCGACAGTTGAGCTTCGGCACGGTCGACCTGGCCCTGCATCGCGACTACGACCCTCAAAAGGACGGTGACGTGATGAAGTACGCCTTCGACATCATGCGCTCGTTCGCACCGACCGCTCTGCCTCCCGAACACGCCATGATCGCGTCCTTCACTCACCTGTTCACGAGCCCGGTCGGCTACGGAGCCGGCTACTACTCGTACAAGTGGTCGGAAGTCCTCGACGCCGACGCTTTCTCCCGCTTCGCCAACGAGGGCATTTTCAGCCGGGATGTCGGCATGCAGTTTCGTGAACGCATCCTGGCGCGCGGCGACAGCGAAGACCCGGCGCAGCTCTTCCGAGACTTCATGGGGCGTGATCCCGATGCCGACGCCCTACTGCGCCGCCAAGGCCTTCTCCCCGCCGGCTGATGCTCCCGTCTGAAGGCTCGTTGCTATACTGAAAAACGGCTTGTGGCCCAGCCTGCATTTCTCACCACATGACGGCCGGAGCACGCGATATGACCGCCATGACTTCGTTGCGCTTGCTTGCCGTGCTCGATGTACTGTTCAAGTACACCTGCGCGCGCCAAGCGGCTCGCGCCTCGTCCTGGCGGCCTTCTCACGCACTTCGCCTCGCCACGTGGTGAGAAAAGCAGGCTAGAAACACCGCGGCCTCAGGCTGAAAAGTCCGCTCCGCAGGACACCCCCGAACTTCACACTTGCGGTACGAACGACTGCTCGGTTGAGACCATGCCCCTCTACGAGTACGAATGTCTGAAGTGCGGCCACCGCTTCGAGGAGATCCAGAAATTCTCCGACGAGCCGCTCAAAGAACACAACCGCTGCGGCGGAGAACTCCGCAAGCTCCTCTCGGCTCCCGCAATCCAGTTCAAGGGGACCGGCTGGTACATCACCGACTACGCCCGCGCCGGCCAAACCGATGGCGACGGCAAGCAGAGCGACGAGAAGAAGACCGAGGCCAAGCCGGACTCCAGGTCCGAAACGAAGACCGAATCGAAACCCGAGTCAAAATCGAACGGTTCCGGCTCCAGTTCCAAGACCTCGTCCGACTCGAAAAATTAGCGGCAGGTTCGCCGTCCCCGGGTGCAAACCAATCTAATGGAAACCATCCAGGTCACTCTTCCCGACGGCAGTCGCCAGGAGGTCGCCAAGGGTACGACTCCGCGGCAAATCGCCGAGTCCATCAGCCCGCGCCTTGCCGCCGCGGCCCTGGTCGCCAAAGTTGACGGAACACTCATCGATCTCACCGAGCCCCTTAACGAAGATACCGACCTGCGCCTGCTGACCTCCAAGGATACCGAGGCCCTCGAAGTCTACCGCCATTCCTCGGCGCATCTGCTCGCCGCCGCCGTCCTCGAGCTGTACCCGGAAACCAAGCTCGGCATCGGACCTCCCACCGAGCAGGGGTTCTTCTACGACTTCCAGCGCGACGAACCCTTCACTCCCGAGGACCTCGAGAAGATCGAAGCCCAAATGGCCGAGATCGTCAAGCGCGACCCGCCCAACGAACGAGTCTGGCTCCCCCGTCAAGAGACACTCGCCCAATACCGCAAGATCGGCGACTGGATGAAGTGCGAGCTGATCGAAGAAAAGACCGACGAGGAACGCATCTCGATCTACAAGAGCGGTGATCGCTTCGACGACTTCTGCCGCGGCCCGCACATCCCCAGCATGGGGCGCATCAAGGCTTTCAAGTTGCTCTCCGTGGCCGGCGCCTACTGGAAAGGCGATGAGAAGAATGCGCGCTTGCAGCGCATCTACGGCACTTCCTTCTTCGACAAGAAGGAGCTGAGGCAGTATCTCCACCGGCTTGCAGAAGCCAGGAAACGCGACCACCGCAAGCTCGGCAAGGCGCTCGACCTCTTCAGCATTCAGGAGAGCGCTGGCCCCGGCCTTGTCTTCTGGCACCCGAAGGGCGGCACAATCCGCCGCATCATGGAAGACTGGCTGCGGGACGAGTACGTCAAGCGCGGCTACGGCCTCGTCTACACACCCCACGTCGCCCGCTTCGACTTGTGGAAGACATCGGGCCACGCGGATTTCTATTCCGAGGACATGTTCAAACGCATGGAGCTGGATGATTCCGAATACCAACTCAAGCCGATGAACTGCCCCTTCCACATCCTCATTTACAAGGACATGCTCCGCAGCTACCGCGACCTGCCCATCCGGCTCGGAGAGCTTGGAACCGTCTACCGCTACGAGCGCTCCGGCGTCATGCACGGGCTGCTCCGCGTCCGCGGATTCACCCAAGACGACGCCCACATCTTCTGCACTCCCGAACAGGTCAAGGATGAAATCCTGGGCTGCGTCGACTTCGCGCTCGACGTTCTCAGAACCTTCGGTTTCGACAAGTTCGAGGTCGAGCTTTCCACCTGGGACGGCGGCCGAAGCAGTCGGTATGCCGGCTCTCCCGAGGAATGGAAAATGGCCGAGGACGGTCTCTTCAGCGCCCTCGAAGAACGCGCCATCGAGGCCAGGGTCATGCCCGACGAGGCGGCCTTCTACGGACCGAAGATCGACATCAAGCTCGTCGATGCCATCGGCCGCTCCTGGCAGCTCTCAACCGTTCAGTTCGACTTCAACCTGCCTCGCCGTTTTGCACTCGAATACATTGCCGAAGATGGCAAAGCCCACCAGCCTGTGATGGTTCATCGCGCTCTGTGGGGGTCCGTCGAGCGCTTTTTCGGCGTCTTGATTGAACATTACGCCGGGGCGTTTCCCGTGTGGCTTGCGCCGGTGCAGGCCCTGGTCCTACCCATCACCGACCGTCAGAACGAATACGGCCGACAGGTTGTCACCCGACTGGAGGAGGCCGGGATTCGCACCGAGCTTGACGCCCGCAGTGAAAAAATCAACTTCAAGATCCGCGAGGCCCAGTTACAGAAAGTCCCTTTCATGCTCGTCGTCGGCACCCGTGAAGCCGAATCCGGGACCGTCTCCGTCCGCCACCGCAAAGAGGCCGACCGAGGCGCCCAACCCCTCGAAGACTTCATCACCCTGATCCAAACCCTTATCGAAACCAAAGACTGCAAAGCCTGAGTCCGCCGGTTACTCCATCGACCTCCCGACAAGGGGGCAAGGGACCGCTTGCAAGCGGCTCAAAACGCCGGCAGGTTCTTCAGCATCGAGGCGGTGGTGCCGCCGCCGGCAAGCTTCACGCTGTCGAGCGTTTTGCGGGAGGGCTCATGGATAGCGCCGATGTAGCGGGCCTGCCGGCGTCCGGGACCCATGAGAATGAGCGCGTAAGACCGGCTTGAGTAGGAAAGCACCTGGAACTGAATCTGGTCCGCGGGCCTGCTGATCCACTGCTCATTTTCGGGGCTGCCGATCTTCCGGACGACATCCTGATAACCGTCGGCACCGACGAGGCCGAGATAGAGTTGATCGGCGGTTGCGGTATCCGGCGGGAAGAGGATGTCGAGCGGGCTGCGCAGCGAGTCGAAGGCATACATCACGACGAAAAGGCACGCGAGCAAGCCGACGCCCACCGCGGCGAAAAGGAAGCGCCCGACGCTGGACTCGGCTACAGACTCTCGGCTCGCGGGCTGAGGCCCTGCGATGAGGGCGGAGGTCTTGTGCGGCGACTTGCGCGCCGGCATCTCGATCAGACGTTTTTGGTGGGGCCAGACCCTGCCGGCATTCCACTCCAGCTCGCGGGTGAGACCAACGATCAAGACCGGCGAATCCGAGTTGCCAATGCTTCCGAAGAAGGTGCGGGGAATCCAGATTTCGAGACCGCTTGCTGCGTTCGCAACAAGCACTTCCGACCACGTTTCCTTCGCGAGCGTCCACTCGTTGTGCTCGACGTTGCGGATGGTGGGGTAGAAGGAAAAGCGGCGATCGGCCAACTCGTCGAGCGAGAACTGAGGTGACGCGGACGCCATACTCTGCTGGGAGTATAGCGGTTATTTCTTCTGAATCAAGACACGGAACGTCTCGCCCATCCCGAACAACAATGACTTCAGTTGCATACGGAGATGCAGCGCTTCGGTGTCCGTCGCGGCTTCGAGGGCGGCGGCAAAGTTGTCCGTTTCGCCGAGGGCGAAAAGGAACTGCGCCTGGGTGCGCAGTCCCAGCGAGTCGAGGCCGAAATCCCGGCCGCGCGCCTCGAGTGCGGTGAAGTTGACGTGCGCGGTGATGTCGCGGCGGCCGGGGTTGGCGAGAACGTCCTCCTCTGCCTGGTGCCGCTCGTAGGCCATCAGGGAGCCCCGCGGGAAACGGCGGCCGGCGGCAATCTCCTCGGATGTGTAGCCGTAGTCGATGGTCAGCACGTAGCCGCGCTTGAGGGCGGCGGCGATGCGCTCGCATTCATCCAGGGCGTCGAGATTGACCTCGATGCGATCACCATCCGCGAAGCCGGGCGCGTAACGGCTGATGTAGTTGGCCGCAGACGGTTCGGCGGGCCGGCCGGTCGTCCATTGAAAGCCGCCGCCATCCGACGCGACGAGCAGCTCGATCATTGCTTCACTCCGTCGTTCGACGAGATGGACGGGCAGAGCGTCGAAGAACTCGTTCGAATAGACAACGCCCCGGAATGCTTCCGGCAGAGTCCCGCCGGTGCGCTCGACGGCGAGACAACGGGCCTCCGGCAACGCCTTTCTCACTTCAGCGAGCGTTTCGCCTCGCCCCGCGCCCAGCTCGACGACCGTGAAGTCTTCAGGAGAACCCATCTCCTCGCGCCACCGCGCGATCTGTTGGCTAATGAGACGTCCAAAGACCGGCTGGAGCTGCGAGTTCGTGTAGAAGTCTCCTTCGCGGCCGAAGTGATCCTCGCCCCGCATGTAGTAGCCGTGGCCGGGGTGATAGAGCGCCAGATCCATGAAGCGCCGGAAGGAGATCGGTCCGTAGATGCGGATCTCATCGTGGATCAACGCCTCGAGAGGAGTCATACCGGAGCGTCGGGGTTATCAATGCTCTGGGGCGTGTAGACGAACATCTCGACGAAGTAATCGTGGAGGCCGTCGAAGATCATGCGCTGGAGGGTCCAGGGAAACTGGCTGTTCGCAAGGTCGCGGGGATGGATCTCGAGGTAATAGGTGTGGATGTCGGGCGGCTTGTTCTTGAGGTCGATGATCAATTCGAGCCGACCGTTCTCTTCGCGCGCCGAAAAGTCCAGAAGAGGGTGCTTGTACTTCTTGAGTTCGTTCTCGATCCGTGCGACCGCGTTCATGGACGCCAGAGTAACAAACCGTCGTGTACAGCCCGGGCGAAGGAGCCCCAGCGAGAGATCTCGGAACCTGACCGCTGGAGGGAGCCGGAACATCTTCTGATAGAATGGCGAACCTGGAGAAGCTTATGAGATCGCGTCCGGCAATGCGATTTTCACTGGCCTTGAGTGCCTTTCTAGCCGTCTCTCTGGCGCTTCCAGCGGCCGATTGGCCTTCGTGGAGGGGTCTCAACGCAGACGGTGTTTCATCCGAAGAGGGCCTACCCGCGAAATGGTCGCAAGACGGCGAGAACCTGCTCTGGAAGGCACCGATCGGCGGGCGCTCGACGCCGATCGTGGTTGACGGCCGGGTCTGCGTGATCACACTGGCCGAGCCAGGGGAACCGACGAAGTGGCAGGAAAGAATCGCCTGCCTGGACACGGAAACCGGCAAAATTCGTTGGGAGCACCGCTACAGCATCTTCCAGACGGACATTCCACATCATCGAGTGGGCTGGGCCTCATTGGCGGGCGACCCGGCGACCGGCTATGTGTACTCGCACGGCGTCGAGGGCATGTTCATCTGCTTCGACCGCGACGGCAAGATCGTCTGGTCGCGTTCGTTTGGCGAAGAAGTGGGGCGTATCTCGGGTTTCGGCGGGCGGACGGTCGATCCCCTGATTGACGGAGAGCTGGTGATTGTGAGTTTTCTCACAGCGGGGTGGGGCGGCAACTTCATCCCGCGGCACCGATTCTTTGCCCTTGACAAGTCCACGGGGGAGATCGTTTGGATTTCGACGCCCGGCGGGGCTCCCAAGGACACGACGTATTCCGTGCCTGTAGTGCGCGTGATTGACGGTGAACGGCTGCTTGTGACCGGAAACGGCGACGGCGGCATCTACGCGCTGCATGTCGCGACCGGCAAGAAAGTTTGGCACTTCCCGTTCAGCAAGCGCGGGATCAATTCGTCCGTGCTGGTGAACGGCAGCGACGTCTACGCCTCGCACAGCGAGGAGAATGTCGATGCAAGCACGGCGATGGGGCGGCTGGTTCACCTGAACGCCGGGCAGGTGTCCGAGGGGAAGCCCGCGGAGGTGTGGAATGTGGACGGCTTCGCCGCAGGCTATGCCTCGCCGGCGTACCACGATGGGATTCTCTATCACGTGGACAACTCGGCCAACCTGACGGCGTTCGACGCCGCCTCGGGCGAAGAGCTTTGGAAGCACAACATCGGGATCGCGCAGAGGGCTTCGCCGATCATCGGAGACGGCAAGATCTACGTGGCCGACGTGGACGGGAAGTTTCACATTCTCAAGATGAACGGCCGTGAGGAACCTGAGGTTCTGCATGTCGAGGAATTCAAGGAGCCCGACGGCAGCTTGACGCAGATCAACGGTTCACCCGCTGTCGCCAACGGGCGGATCTATCTGATGACGACGACGGACCTGTACGCCATCGGCGCGAAGCAGTCTGCCGGTTCGGGTGCGAAAGCCGTGAACGCGGTTTCGAACAAGGCCCCGGCCGGGGCGGCGGCAGCTCATGTGCAGGTTGTGCCCGCGGAGGCGGTCCTGAGCCCGGGAGATTCAAAAAAATTCGTCGCACGGACCTACGACGCCAAAGGACGATTGATCGGAGAACCCTCCGCGGCATGGTCGTTCGAAGGTCTCAAGGCCGCGGTGTCCGGGTCCGGAGATTTGAAGGTCGCGGGCGACAACGTTTCGCAAGGCGGGCTTCTCACGGCGACGGTCGGAGGAGTGAAGGGGACAGCGCGCGTGAGTGTGCGGCCGCGCATTCCGTTTACGGAAGATTTCGAGTCCTATGAAGAGAAGACCGTTCCGCCGGGGTGGAACGCAACACGGGGACGCTTTCAGGTCGCGGCGATTGATGGCAACCAAGTGCTCAAGAAATCCTCGGCGAATCGCAGGAGCTGGCGAACGACCGTGTTCTTCGGTGATCCCTCCGCATCCGGCTACGTGATCGAGGCTGACCTGTACGGTGTGCAGCGAGGCCGCTGGAAACCGGATATGGGTCTCGTTTCTCACCGCTATACCCTGGCCCTGATGGGGCCACGCAAACGGCTGATGATTCGAACCTGGCTCTCGGAACTCGAACGCTTTTCGAAACAGGTTCCGTTCGAGATGGAAGCGGACGTCTGGTACCGGATGAAGATGCAGGTGGACGTCGCCGAGGACGGCGGCAAGGCTACCGTACGGGGCAAGGTCTGGAAGAAAGGCAACCCGGAACCCGAAGCCTGGACGATCGAGGCCGAGGACGCCTTGCCGCATACGAGCGGCAGCCCGGGGATTTACGGTTATTCGGCCGCGGACATTTTCTACGACAACATCAAGGTGACGCCTGCCGGGAGTTAGCTCCGCGGCCGCGCCCGACGGCTGTCGGCCCGTGGTCACCAAACGGATCGGATGTAACCCATGAAATCGAATCGCTTAGCGACAGTAGCACTGGCGTGTCTGGCGGCATGGCCCACTTTCGCCGCTGACTGGCCCATGTGGGGCGGCCGTCCTGACCGCAACATGGTTTCGGACGAGAAAGGCATTCCACGCACGTGGGACCTCAAGACGAAGACCAACATCAAGTGGGTGGCGGATTTGGGCTCGCAGTCCTACGGCAATCCCGTGATCGCGGACGGCAAGGTTTTCGTCGGCACCAACAACGAGCTGCTGCGCCACCCGAAGCTCGGCAACGACCGCGGCGTGGTGATGTGCTTTCGCGAGTCCGACGGCAAGTTCTTATGGCAGATGACTCATGAGAAGCTGGCCTCGGGGCGCGTCAATGACTGGCCGGAGCAGGGTGTCTGCTCGTCTCCGGCGGTGGTGGGAAAAGTCGCCTACTACGTTTCGAATCGCGCTGAAGTCATTGCTGTGGATACGGAGGGTTTCCTGGACGGCGAGAACGACGGTCCTTTCGTGGAAGAGGAGGAGACTTCGCAGATCGACGGTGATGTGCTCTGGAAGCTCGACATGTACGAGGAGCTGGCGGTGTTCCCGCACAACATGGCGGCGACCTCGCCGCTGGTCGCCGGGGATATCCTGTTCGTCAACACCTCGAACGGCGTCGACGAGAGCCATATCAATATTCCTTTCCCGGACGCGCCGAGCTTTCTGGCGATTGACCGCCACACGGGCGAGATTCTCTGGGAAGACGGGTCCCCCGGAGAAAACATACTGCACGGACAGTGGGCATCGCCGGCATACGGTGAAATTCTCGGCAAGGAACAAGTGATCTTCGCCGGCGGCGACGGCTGGCTGCGCAGCTTCGAGCCGAAGACCGGCGAGTTGATCTGGGAGTTCGACTGCAACCCGAAGGAGTCCGAGTGGAAGCAAGGCCGGGGTGACCGCAACAACATCATCGCTACGCCGGTGATCTATGACGACAAGGTATTCGTGGCGGTCGGGCAGGATCCGGAGCACGGAGAAGGCATCGGCCATCTTTGGGCAATTGACGCTACGGGGACCGGCGACATTACCAAAACGGGCGTTGTTTGGCATCACGACTTTCGCCGGACGATTTCAACCGTGGCCATCGACGACGGCATCCTGTATGTTCCGAACTTCAGCGGGTTCTTCCATGCCCTGGACGTAGAAACCGGCAAGCTGTTGTGGGAGCATGACATGTTCGCGGCCGTGTGGGGATCGCCGTTCGTCGTAGACGGCAAGGTGATGCTGGGCGACGAAGACGGCGACTTGACGGTGCTGAAGGCGGGACGCGTGATGGAGGTGCTCTCGGAGATCAACTTCGGGAACACCATCTACAGCACGCCGGTGGTAGCAAACGACACGCTCTACATCATGACCCGTTCGCACTTGTACGCGATCTCCGGCAAGTAGGAGCAGGCCGCACCCGAGAAACCAAGGTAGAGGGTCGCCGACCGCATTCGAGCAACAACAACCATGGCAAGCAATGAAGTCTCCCGCGACCTGAAACCGAGAGTCGACGCCGCTCGCGAGCGTCTTGACGCCCACGTGCGCGAGATCGTCGCATGGCACTTCGATCCCGAGACCGGCTGTCCTTTCTGGCTCGACTTCGCCTCGAAGCTCGACTGGGATCCACGAAAGGAGGTAAAGGGGTTCGACGATCTGCGGCGGTTCGGTCTCTTCGAAGACGAATGGCTGCGGGGCGGACCTGTGCGCCGCTGGGTGCCCAAGGGACTGGCCGGCAAGCCGGTCTACGTGTTCGAAACCGGCGGCACGACGGGCGTGCCGAAGTCCCGCATCAATATCGACGACTTCCGCATCGACTATTCCGAGTTCAGCCACACGCTCCCGGACGAGTTCTTTCCTCCAGGGGCGGATTGGATTCAGGTCGGCCCTTCGGGTCCGCGGCGATTGCGGCTTGCGGTGGAACATCTGGCGCAGGTTCGCGGCGGGATCTGTTTCCAGATCGATCTGGACCCGCGTTGGGTCGTCAAGCTTCTCAAGAAGGGCGACATCAAGGCAGCCGAAGCCTACAAGAAACATTGCATCGATCAGGCCGTGATCATCCTCGAGAACCATCCGAACATCAAGTGCCTGTTCACGACACCGAAGCTGCTCGAGGCTCTTGCCGACCGTGTTTCGCTCAAGGAGATGGGCATCACGGGCGTCTTCTGCGGAGGTACGGAGATGACGCCGCAGTTTCATCGCTTTGCCCGTGAGGAGCTGCTGGAAGGCGCCTATTTTGCCGCGACGTACGGCAATACGTTGATGGGGCTGGCCTGTCACAAGCCTTTCGACCCCGCGGACAACCACGCCATCATCTACTACCCGCCGCAACCGCGCGCGGTGAGCCAAGTGGTCGACCCGGACGACATGGACACTGTCGTCGACCATGGCGAGACGGGCCGTGTGCTACTCACGACTCTGACGAAAGAATTCTTCATGCCGCGGTTCCCCGAGCGCGACGAATGCGAGCGCGAGCCACCCATCGAGCTGTATCCGTGGGACGGCGTGCGCAATGTCCGGCCGTTCTCCCAGACGAAGGAGAAGGTCGCAATCGGGGTGTACTGATTGCAGGGTCCGGCAACCAAAGGACTCCTGCCCCGACGCCTCGCCCGCTCCGACATGCTCAAGGAAACAACCCGCGACTCTGCGAGTCGAACACAGATACCGTTCGACTTCCGACCGCGGACGCGCGTCGTGTTCGGCGCAGGGACTCTTGACCGTGTCGGAGAGCTGGCCAGGGAACTGGGCGGCCGGCGTGTCCTGGTCGTCTCTGATCCGGACATCGACGCAGTGGGCTATCCGGCACGGGCGGCTGTCTCATTGGAAGCCGCCGGCTTGACGTCGACCGTCTTCACCGCAGTCGACCAGAACCCCACGACGGAGCATGTGGATGCCTGTCTGGAGTCCGCGAAAGAGAATGATGTCGATCTGATCGTCGGGCTGGGCGGCGGCAGCGCCATGGACTGCGCCAAGGGAGTCAACTTCCTGCTCACCAACGGCGGCCGCATGCAGGACTACTGGGGAGTCGGCAAGGCCGCCAGACCGATGCTCCCGCTCATCGCGATCCCCACGACCGCCGGGACGGGCAGCGAGGCCCAATCGTTCGCTCTCATCGCGGACGCCGAGACCCACCAGAAAATGGCCTGCGGCGATCCCAAAGCCGCGCCCGCAATCGCGATACTCGACCCGGAACTCACTCTGTCGCAACCCGCGTTGGTGACCGCCTTGACGGGCATTGACGCCGTGTCACACTCGATCGAAACGTGGGTGACCAAGAAACGGAACCCTGTTTCGAAGCTCTATTCACGAGAGGCGTGGCGGTTGCTGCGTGCGAACCTGCCTTGCGTGTTGACGGATCCGGACCATCTTGACGCACGGGCCGGCATGCTGCTGGGGGCGAATCTGGCCGGGACGGCGATCGAGAATTCGATGCTCGGGATCGCGCACTCCTGCGCGAACCCTTTGACGGCACACTTCGACGTGATTCATGGGGCGGCCGTGGGGATGATGCTGCCGACGGTGATACGGTTCAACACGGTCGAGGTTGCGGACGAGTATGCGGAGTTGATCGGCTTTGACGGTTCGGGCCGGGCCGGGGCCGATCTGGCCTCGACCGTCGAGTCTTTGCTCGATCAAGCAGCAATCCCACGCAGACTGGCGGAGTACGGCATCTCCGAGAAAGATCTGCCGGATCTGGCCGAGGAAGCGGCCAGGCAATGGACGGCCCAATACAACCCCAGGCCGGTCACGGCTGCGGATTTACTCCAGGTGTACCGCGAGGTCCTGTAGCGGCCTCAGGCGGACGGGCCGTACTTCATGCGGGCAAGATGCCCACGCTCCCAGGGGGTCAGCGGACTTGGCTGTCACCGGAGCGAAGCACCTCTGCCGGACCCGCCGCGGAAAGATGAATCGAATTGAACAGCAGCTTGAAGGTGTTGTGCGCCTGCGCCCGGTGCTGTGGGCGGAAGCCAATCAGCACGATGCGGCCCTTCTTGTAGATCACTTCCGCCGCCGCGATGCGATTGTAGAGATGATCGGCTCCCCGGATCCAACCGCTCTGCAAAGGGTTGAAACCCGGATAGCGGGCCACGACCTTCAAGGTCGTGTAGCTGAACTCGGGGACCGGTTCGAACACCGCGTCGCCCTTGAACACGGCGGTCGCCTCGTCGGGCATCCCGTAGGCAAGCGGGTTGCGGTTGTCGACGAAGATGCGAAGAAACGACCCGGGGCATGAGAACTCGGAGGTCTTGACACCTTCAAGAGAGTTCCTGACCGGCAACTCGAAGGTGCGAAGCGCGAAATCCGATGAGTCGCCCATGGTGATCAACGTCCCTCCGTCCGCGACGAATTTCCGAATCGCTGCGCGGCCTTTCTCACCGATGCCGCCGCGATACTCTTCCGGCACCGATTTGCTTTCGAGGCCCGAGATGATGCTCTCGTCGCCGCGGTCTCCGGGCAGAATCAATGCATCCCACTTCTTCCGCAGCCCTCCGCCTCGAATATCCCCGTTATGAACCGTCGTCAAGTCGAATTCGTATTCTTCGAGCAACCAGCGAGTCCAGCCTTCGTCCATTGAAGACGTCCATGGCTGATACAGGGCCAAGCGGGGCTTGCCGAGGGGTTGCGTCCGTATCGGGGGAACTCCCGCGGCGAGACTTCCCGTGAGCCCGAGCGGCTCGACGACCGCGGAGGCTTCGTCCGTCTCCAGGCCGCGCACCCAAAGAGTTCCCGGCGGATAGTTGACGCCGCCGGACGCCCACTCCCCGGTGGTCCAACGCACGTCGGCCCCGTCACGGAGCAAGCGGTTCAACGCCTTGGCCGTGTTGTTGGGCTCGGGCCGAATCAAGAAACCGAACCGGCTCTCCGCGTCACCATGCAACTCGCCGACAGGCAGAGGAATTGCGTCGAGTTTCTCCAGCGACGCCTCGAACGGCTTCTCGACGCGAGCCACTTCAACGCCCATCTGCAGCGGCATCGTCCAAGTGGTCGAATCGTAGGGAGTGGATCTCATCGCGCCGGTCGGCATGTCCCCGGGATCGGGATATTCGTGCGGGGTCATCAAGTCGATGACGTAGTTGCGGTACGGCTGAGCCATCCGGATCACGTAGCTGCCCGCGGCGTGCTCTTCGCCGTCGGCCTCGAAATCTTCGCGCGCCCGATGCACCTCGACGCCGTTGAAGTGCAGCGCTTCCAGCAGCTCGTAGAGGGCGTCGGGGTCATGCTGCGCGGTCGGATAGACGAATGCGAACGGGCTGCCCTGCTCTCCCTGCTCGACGGCCTTGAGGCCCATTCCGATCTGGTTCTCGATCACCTGAACCCGGTTGTTCGCCGCTGTTTCGAGCAGGCTGTAAGAGATGACCAACTCCCGCTCGATGATGTCGTTCAGAGTCCACTTACCGCCAAGCCACGGACGCGGGTAGTTCACGAGCGGCGCCACGCGCCGAGGCGCGGGAGCGGGCGCCGCGGGATCCGTCTCGCGTCTTTTCACCCAATCCTTGGAGGTGTAGGAGTTGTCGGGCTCTTGCCACAACTGCGTTTTCTCCTGATAGACCGGACTCGCCAGATTCACGCTCGCCACTTCCGTCAGAAGCCCGACGATGTTGTGATACCAGGGCGCCCGGATGAAACCGCCCTGCCACCAGCTCGTGTAGTCGATGTTGTAGCCGATGCCGGTGAAACCCGCCTCGTGCAAGCGGTTGAACATCGCGAGTCCGAAAATTCCGAGTTCCGTCCAGATGACCGGATTGACGTTGGGGTTGATCGGATTCGTGAACGGCGGAACAAAAACGCGCATGCCTGTTGGACCCATCTGGTGCTGATCGAGAAACACCTGCGGCAGCCAGTCGTGGTAGAGCACCTTGTTGGTGATTCGCGCCTCGACCTGCGTCATGAGGAAGGCGTCACGGTTGTTGTCGTGCCCGACATAAGGGTGGTAGAGCCGGGGCAGCGGCGACCAGACATGGTCGGTGCCGCGAACACGGTTGTTCCAGTCGGTCACCATGATCTGTCCATCGGGGTTCAACGAAGGCATCAGCAGGAAAAGGACATGATCGAGAACGTTCTGCACCCAGAGCGAATTTTCGGTCGCCAGCCGATGCAAGACCTTCAAGGCCATCTGCGACGAAGCGATCTCGGTGGAGTGGATGTTGCACGTCATCAACACGACGATGGGCGATTCCCAGGGGAGCTTCTCGATCTGCTCGCCGTCGAGTTGGCGGGGGTCGGCCAGGAGTTTTTGCCGGGCCTTGATCTCGTCGAGTCGGGCCAGGTTGCTCGGCGACGAGATCGTCGCCATTACGAGCTGGTTGCCTTTCGTGGATTCTCCGCGTTCTTCGAAGAGCACACGATCGCTCCCTTCCGCAACCAGTTGGAAGTATTCGACGATCTTCTCCCACCGCAGAAGGTTGCCGTCCGACCCGATCGCGAAGCCGGCGAACTCATCCGGTGTCGGTAACGAGCGCTCCTGCGCCCCGGCGGCAACGGGACCCAGCAGACAAAGAACGAGAAGGAATCGTGCGAATGGCAAACTCGATTGGCGCATGTGATGATCCAGGAAAACGGGCTGTTGCGATGACTCTCAGACGGCGTGATTCTCCGCCAAGCGGCTCGCGCCTCGTGCTGACGCCCCTCTCACGCACTTCGCCTCGCCGCGTGACGAGAAATGCATCCTAGCAGGAAACAAAACCCTGGTAAGGTAGTGACCGGTCATGGAAACCGTCTCCCGTCTGTTCTTCCGATCTGCTCTTGCGGCGGCGATCGTCTGGACGGCGTGCAGCACTCCGGAACAGGAGTTCCTCGGCAAGAGCCTGTCCGACTGGGCCATCCTGCTTGACGGCGAAGATCGCCTGGACCGGCTTTCGGCGATCCGGGCCATCGGTGAAGCCGCGCGGCAGAATCCGGCGGACGCTGAATCCACGGCGGCGTTACGCCGCGCTCTTTCTCACGAGGACAGCGCCGTGCGTCACTGGGCAGTGCGCTCCGTCGGATCGATGGGCGACTCCGCCTCCGGGTTCGAGCAAGACTTGAGAGCCCGTCTTGCCGACGATGCGATCGACGTTCGAATATGGGCCGCTCAAGCGCTCTGCCGGCTGGGCAAACCGGAGGAGGCGTTGCCGGTGATCGCAAAGGGTCTATCCGACACGAACGGCGGGACACGGCTCCACGCGGCGCACGCCCTGGAAGCGCTGGGCGAGGATGCCCGGCCGGTGGTCGAGGCATTGCGCGGCGTTCTCGGCGACGATTTCGGATACCCGGATCGGGTGGCGGGCCGCTTCCTGAAAAACCTGGGAGCACTCCCGGAAAGTACAACGCCGGATTGAAGCGACGAAGGTCGCAGCCGCCACGGGCCGGGAGCGGCTGTCGGACCTGCGACCCTGCGAAGCCCCTGCGGGCGGGCAGTTCCCCGGAGAAGAAACTTTCCGGCCGCCTTTCATTTCTTCCCCTTCCGTTCATTTTCGTTCATTTTCGTTGCGGGCCGGTGACGTCCCACCAGCGGCCGCCGTTCGTCGTCTTCAGGACTCCGCCCTCACCGCCGTAGTAGAGAGTGGCGGGGTTCGTTCGGTCATCGAAAACGAGCGTCCAGGTGCGGTTCGACCACTGCAGCCCCGCGACCTCGAAAGTATCGGCGCTGTCGGTGCTGCGGAAGACGCCCTTCTTCGTGCCGGCATAGACCTGAGCCGGGTTGTGAGGATCAACGGCAAGCGCGAGGATGTGCTGGATGAGCGGCCGCTCGCCCAGGGTCCACGTCCATCCGCCGTCGGTCGAACGGTAGACGCCTCCGGGATCGGTGGCAGCATAGATGATTCGCGAGTCGGCGGGGTCCATCGCGAGCGCGCGCACGTCGATGTCATAGAGCCCTTCCGGGTTCGCCTTCCAATGCTCACCGCCATCCGTCGTCTTGTAAACGCCGTGCCAGGTGGCGGCATAGAGCGTACTCGGACTGCGAGGATCGATGACGAGCGCACGAAGAGTCTTGTCGATCAATCCGCGGTTCACCTCGCGCCAGGAGGTCCCGCCGTCGGTGGTCTTGAAGACACCTCCGCCGTCGGTACCCGCGTAGAGGGTTTGCCCGTCTGAAGGATCGATCGCCAGACCGCGAATCCTGCCATTCGTGAGCCCGTTGTTCACGGGATGCCATGATCCGGCGGCGTTCGTGCTCTTGTAGACGCCCATCTCGTAGGCACCGGTGTAAATCACGTCCGGGTCGGAGGGATCGAGAACGATGTGTCTCGGCCCCAGATGGTCGAGACCGGTGGACGGCCAGTTGTCCAATCCTCCTCGGGTCGTCTTGCAGAGGCCTTTGGCGGCACCGGCGTAGATGATCTGAGGATTCGCCGGATGCAGCGCGATGGCCTGGGTCTCGCCGCCGCCGGGCGAACCCATCTGCGGGTAGGCCGGCCCGCAAAGCGCCAGCAGACCGAGTCCCGCAATGAAGGCCTTGCTCATCATTGCTCCTCCCCCCCACGGCGCCAGGGGAATTCGTAGGAAGGCGTATCGGCGTGGCGGCTCACGCGGATGCGCAGATGCGAACCGGCCCCCGGGGACATGTCGACCTGGACGTGGGAACGCGCCACCGGGAGCGTTTCGTCTTCGGTCGCCAGATCGAACCGAGGCCGTTGTCGAGCGGCTTGCCGATCTCGGGCACGGCGGTAGGTGACCTCTTCGATCCGGTCTTCCCCGTACGCTCCCGCCTGAATGATCACACGGCGGCGCTCGAAGAGATTCGTGTTCACCAAGTCCAGCTCCACGACGTCCTCTTCGATGCCGGTGACCAGGGCGGACACGCCTTGCGGCAAGCCCGGCTCGCGGCGGTCCGCGTCGAAGTACCGCAGCCGCGCATGGAGCATTTCTCCGCGCTTGTGGACCGGGACGCCACCGATCGTCAAGCGCACGAGATTGTCGGTCGGCATGGGGTCAAGCACCAACCACTTGGCGTCGAACCAGGTTTCCGGATCCCCGTGCTCGTTCAGGATGCGGTCGAGCCTGGTCTGGACGTATCGCAAGTCGCTCCGGAAAGCACTCACGGGGAAATCCGGCGCCCGGCCCTTCAAGTAGTACGCCCAGCGAAGGTGGACGTCCCGCAGATCCTCCCGAGCTATCTGCGCTTCGGCCAAACGCTCGACCTGCCGCCAGTCCTGAGGCGCCTGCGTCATCTGCCAGAGATTCACATACGGTGCCGACGTTTCCGGAACGAAGTGGTGCCAGCCGTTGTCGTTGTCGTAGCGAATCGGAACCGTCGGGACGCCGCCGACGACCTTCCCGCGACTCCTCATCACGGCCATCTGGCCGCGGGGCAACTCGAACCAGTCCTTCCAGCCCGTGAGCAGGAACGCCACTTTGGCGGCGGTCAGTGAAGCCAACACGATGTCCGTGCCGCCGCGCACCCACTTCCAGCCGTAATAGCCGCCCCACCAGTTTCCGTCGTTGTATTCCCCGATCTTGCCGCCGAGACCGACGTTGTCGGGCATGATGCCGTGGTTCTGTTCGGTCAGCTCGATCCACTTGCCGAGGTAGTCGGTTATCCAGCGGCGGTATTTATCGGCTCCGGTATAGAGAAAGGCATTCGCGACCAGCGGCGCGGCAGTGAGGTTGATCGGCACATCGCCCTTGGCCATGCGGTCGCTCATGACCTTGACGATGGCGGCGAACTGGTCGTTGTCGGGATGATCGTTGATCCAACCCGTAGAGGATGAAACGCCCGGAATGTCGTCGAACGGCAGATGGTAGTAGACCAGGTTGGCGTTGGTCGGAATCCAGTCGCGCTTGCTCCAGACCATCTTCGGGCCGCGGCTGCCGTTCATCGAAGCCCGCATCAGTTTCAACTCGGGGTCGTAATTCGGGGCCTCCGGATCTTCGCCGATGTACATCGCGGCGAACCTCTCGGAGCGCTCGCGGAACCTGGCGTCCCGCGGATCGGCCATGCCCATCGGATAGAGCGACACGTACCCTTCGCCGTGATGCATCCAATCCCAATTGCCGTCGAACTCGCGGTAGATCTGGCCGTAGCGGCTGAACTGGCGGGTGATGCCTTCCCAGACGTGGCGATGCAGGGTGTCGAGATCACGCGAGCCGCCCAGAATGTAGTGCAGCGAATAGCCGCGGAAGGCCTCGTAGGCATCGTCGGAGGAGTTCATGCCGCCTTCGTAGCGCTCTTTCCACCGCAACGCGCCGCCGGGGAGGGTGTAGGTTTTCACGAACGCCTTGCCGGCACTGTTCATCGTCTCAATCAACTGGCGCTCCAGCAGCGCCCAGTCCGGCGCCGCCTGGGGAACATCGACGTGAATCGAGACGGGCTTGCCGCGGCCGGAAGCTAGGGGAGCAAGCCAGAGAAGGACAGCGGCAGTCCAAAGACAGCAGCAATAGCGGATATCGGTCATCGTCGTTTCGAAATCGTCTCCTGTCCGGAAGGCATGTCTCGCCTTCGCAGCCCGCGCCCGGTTGTCGATCGGGTCACGCCGCGGACGGTTCCTCTCGGGCGCTGCTCTCGATGATGACCCGAGCGGTGCGGCGACTCAAGCCGGGCGATTGCCAACGCAAGATAGAAAGTACCACTGTTCGTGCAATCCAGAATGTTTTCCTTTCTCAGCATGGGTTCATTGTGTCTTGGCCGCAGAGGAACGAGCCCGGAGGGCGGCGGGAGCTGCGGATGGCGGCGCGCGCCGGGAAGCCGAGCGAGAACAGCAGAGGGGGGTGGGGGGGGCCGGGAAATGCCGGGAAATGGTGGGAAATTGTGGGAAATCGTGGGAAATCGTGTGTAGGGAAGACGTAACTCGTGAAAAAAAGCCGTATTTCGAAAAAAAGCCGTGATTCGTGTTTCGTGACTCGTGATTCGTGAAAACCCGTTGGTCGGGCTTGCGGTTGCTCTCGTTGGAGTCGCCGGAGGGCAGGGGAAAACCATGTTGCGTGTCCCGTGGCTGGTGAAAACCCAGCAGGCCGTGTTGCCGGTGCGGGGGACGGACGCCGCCCATGCCGCGCCATAGCCGCCCCATGCCGCACCACAACGCGCAGGAAAGCAGCGATCGGGCGGCTCTTCTGTCCCCACCCGACTTGTCCCCGACGGGCGCGGACAGGGTTTTCGTTCCCAGCAACGGCGTCATCACTCTCAACCTAAACCGGCTTCCGACCGAAAAAAAGACTGAAGGGCTTCAGTACCAACAGGTACCAAACGAGCCACGGAAAAGGCCGTGTTTCGTGAAAAACACAAAAGCCGTGATTCGTGTTTCGTGACTCGTGATTCGTGAAAAACATAACGGCCGTGACTCGTGTCTCGTGATTCGTGTTTCGTAAAGACCTTACAATCAGTGGCTTGCGGCTGGTGAACGCCTGGGAAGCCCTGATTCGCGACCCGCACGGACTGCGCCTCGCCGACTCATGCCTAGCAGGCCGGGGCAGGAAAAACAAGACTGAAGGGCTTCAGTACCAAGAGGCAACGAAAAAGCCGTGTTTCGAAAAAAAGCCGTGATTCGTGTTTCGTGTCTCGTGATTCGTGAAAAACCTGTTGGCCGGGCCTGGGGTTGCTCATCTTGGTCTCTTCGGAGGACGGAGAAAAACCGTGTTGCATATTTCGTGAATCCACGGATTTCGCCGCACCGCTTAGAGAGAAAAGCAGGTTAACGTTGATGGCTTTGTGAACGGGTCCGCCACGGTTTCGGCCGGGCATCGTTCCCTCGCATGCACCGACCTGCCATCAGACCTGTTTGTGGGCTATATTTAGTCTGGAGAGGGATTGACCCATGAAACTGTCCAGCCGGATCAAGCCGATCAGTTACCTCAAGGCCCACGCCGCCGAGATCGTTCGCACCCTCGGAGACCGGGGGGAACCCTTGATCATCACCCAGAACGGTGAAGCCAAGGTGGTCATACAGGACATCGACAGCTATGAGCAAATGCAGGAGACCGTGGCCCTGCTCAAGATTCTCGCGCTGGGCAACCGCCAGATCGAAGCCGGTCAGGTGCAGCCCGCCGCGGATGTCATCGCTCAGCTTCGGAAGCGGCGGCAGGCCCGCTGATGTCCTTTCTCGTCCAGTTGACCGGCGATGCGGAGCGTGACCTGGAAGAAATCTACGATTACATCGATCGGCACGATTCACCGGGCCACGCCGATCATGTGCTGCGGCGGATCGAAAAGGCGTTCAGCAGCCTTTCCGAACATCCGCATCGCGGAAGTTACCCGAAGGAATTATTGGACATTGGAATTCGAGAGTACCGTGAAGTTTTCTTCAAGCCTTACCGGATCATCTACCGGGTGAGAGAAGACGACGTCTACGTGCTGGTGATTGCCGATGGGCGGCGGAACATGCGGGCCTTGCTGGAGCAACGCCTGCTGCAAGCGTGAGGCCCGCGCTGCGTCTGTCAAGGGTTGATCGATGTTCGGTTTATCCGCAAAGAAATGTGGTTGCTGACACGGATCGAACCGTGGAGTTGCAGCCTACGTCGTCGCATCGAGCCATCTGTCCGATCGTGCTGCCACTGAATGGGTCCCGAGGCTGTACGTCCGCTAGCGGTGTATGATCGGGGGATGCAGGAATCGTCAGTTCCCGGCGAGAAGCCGCGAACAGGGTGGCTGCGCCGGGCCGCCCACTTTCCCATCGTCCGGATCCTGCTCTTCACCGCTGGCATCTCCGTGTCTCTCCATCTCGTGCTGCTGGCGCACGACGGGCTCGGACATGTGCTGGGAGAGGGGTGGCCGAGCAGCGCGGCGAATCTGGCGCTCCAAATCCTCGCGGTCCACCTTGTCTATTGCGGCATCGTGCGTCTGCTGGAGCAGAGGCGCGCGGTGGAACTCGCCCTGAGCGGCGCGGCGCGGGAGACAGGCGCCGGGGTGCTGGTCGGAGGCGGGTGCCTGACCGTGACGGTGGGGCTGATCGCCGCACTCGGCTACTACCGGGTGGAGGAAATCGGCGCATGGAGCGCCCTCGCCGCGGCGTTCCACATGGCGGTGGCCTCCAGCTATATCGAAGAGGTGATCTTTCGCGGGGTGATCTTCCGGATCACGGAAGAGGCGCTCGGAAGCTGGTTTGCTCTCGGCATCACGGTGGCGCTCTTCGGGCTCGTGCACTTGGGAAACCCCAACGCGTCGCTGTACGGCGCTACAGCCATCGGGATCGAAGCGGGCATGCTGCTCGGAGCCGCCTATGTCCTGACCCGGCGGCTCTGGCTCGTGATCGGCATCCACTTCGGATGGAACTTCATCCAGGGGGGCGTCTTCGGTCCGAATGTCTCGGGCATCCAGGTAGAGAGTCTATTGCGGTCGGAGCTGAGCGGACCGGAACTGCTCTCCGGCGGTTCTCTCGGAGTGGAGGGGTCCATCTTCGCCATCATCGTTTGCCTCCTCGCGAGCTTGGCCATACTACACCGGGCACGGCTTCAGGACCGCTTCATCCAACCGTTCTGGCGGCGGCCCCGCTGACGGCCTTTGTCGTCCAGTTGATCGACAATGCGGAGAGACCTGGAGGAGATTCGCGATTTCATAGACCAGCACGATTTGCCAAGCCGTACCGATCATGTGCCAGATCAGATCTAAAACGACTTCAGTAGCCTCTGCGAACATCCACAACGTGGTAGCTACGCGACGGAATTTCTGGAGATTGGCTTTCATAAATACCTTGGAGTTTCCTTTAAGCCCCACCGGGGCATCTACCGGAGCCAGATCACAACATATACACGCTGTCAATTGCTGAAATATGGCCTGACATGCGTGCCTTGGTAGAGGGACACTTGCTACAAGCGTGAGGTCCGCATTGCGCTTGTCAAGGATTGAATGTAAAATCCCTGCGACCTGCAGGAAGAGTCGTTGAGTAAACTGACCCAATCTTTGCTCAACGAGGCAAGACCTGGAGAGCCATAAAATGAGATCAAAGAAATGAATTCGCAATCCAAAGAACTACGTGTATTTCACCAATATTGCGAAATACTCGGACTGGACGTTGAGAACGTTGAGGAACCACCACCGCCCAAACCGGACATTCGTGCAGTCGTGAACGAAGATGATATTGCTTACGAACTAACCGAAGCCTTAGACCAAGCTTTTGCTTCCAAATGCTCGAAGATGATCGAGACACGGGAACTGGTGCGTAAATCATACGCATCTCTTTCGCATGAAAAGAAGAAGCAGTTGGAAGCCAACCATCATGGCAAGGTGATCGACCTACATTTTCGGGAAGAAGTCAAACCAGGAGATCGAAAAAAGTCACTCCCGAAAATCTTCGATCATCTGATATCAATGCCTGCTGATTTTGGGGCGAGTCAGTTGGGAAGGGCAGAGAAACCTTTAGACGTTCTCGATCACATCGCGATGAAGCAAATCCGATATCCAAGTATTTTGTGGGAGGCGGGCTCACAGTACTTCTGGTTCGACCCGGAAACTGACATTCGCAAACGTCTTTTCGACAAGATGAAGAACAAGCGTTACCAATCTGCTTATCCGATTGAACTAATCGTTTACATAGAGAACCAACCCGACCCCCCACCACTCACCGGATGGGAAGAAATGCTCTCCAACGTCGCATCCGATCGACTGGCAGACAGTCCCTTTAGAGCAGTATGGCTCTTAAACATGTGGGATGAAACAGTTTGCCTGTTGGCTGGACCTGAGTGCGACGTGACGAAGTTCCGGGACGCAGAATTGTCCAAAACCCTCGTTCCGAATGATCAAGAGATAGTAGATGAACTTCTCCGCCGTGCTTCCAAAAGAGATAATGAGCGGCGCCAGCATTGACGAACAATCTCTGACCCGATCTCCGGTAAGTCCTTTGCTTGGACGAATTGCCCAGCGCGTTAGCGTTCGAGGATGAGGGCACCGGCCATGGCGCCTGCGGCGCAGATGCTTGCTATGCCGAACTGGGCGATGCGGCGGGCCATTTCGCAGGCCAGGGTGGTGACGATGCGGCGGCCGGTGGCGGACCAGGGGTGCCCGACGGCGAAAGATCAGGAACCTGAAGGGACAAGATCCTTTATCATCGACTACGGGGATGTCGTCTTGCCGGCGTTCGTCAGCGACCCATGGAGAAAACCGCTGAACGTATCTGTGTGCAGGTTCGGCGTGGCCGGCGGAGCCGTGGCGAGGCAACGCACGCCGGCCAGATTGATACTCGGGACATGAGACGCACGCGATGCATCCTTTGATTGAAAATCACCGCGCCAAAATTCTCAACGTCGCTGAACGCCATGGCGTCCGCGACGAGCGGGTGTTCGGGTCCATGGCCAGGGGTGACGCCGACGATGCGAGTGATGTGGATCTGTTGGTTTCCCTATTCCCGGAGCGGACGGGTCTCGCGCTCGGCGCCCTGCTGATGGATGTACAGGGAGTCCTCAAACGCCGGGTAGAGGTGATGACCGAGAACAGTCCCCACTCCGAGATACGCGACCGGATACTGAAAGAAGCGCAAACGCTGTGACGCCAGGCACAGGGTCGGACCGGTTGCTTCTGCGACATATTCGCCAGTGTATCGAGCGCATTCAGGACTACACCGGGAGAAACCGAATGACGTACAGCCCAAGCGCAAGGCGGCGGAGATGTGGTGCAAGCAACGTAATATGGAGTATATTCTCGCCACCTTTGGGTAATGCGCTGTGTCCGCAGTCTTGCAGATGAGCGTGCCGCATGGGTTACCGCTTTCCGCCTTTTGACCGTGCGGAGCTGCGAAAGATCAGGAGCCTGAAATGACAAGATCCCTTACCATCGACTACAGCGACGAAGTCCTACTGGCGCTAGCCTGCATGTCTCACCACCCGACGGTCGAAGCACGCCATACGACCGCCAGGACTTCGTTGCGCTTGCTTGCCGTGCTCAACGTACGGTTCAAGTACGCCTGCGCGCGCCAAGCGGCTCGCGCCTTGTCCTGACGGCCCTCTCACGCACTTCGCCTCGCCATGTGGTGAGAAATGCAGGCTGGGACTATCGCCCGATGAGTTTCGCGAGGAGGCGAAGATTCTCATTGCGGTCAAGCTCTACGAGATGGGGCGATTGTCCACTGGCGCGGCAGCCGGATTGGCGAACGTGTCCAAGCCGTTGTTCTTGACCAAGTTGGCGGACTACGGCGTCGACACGTTCGACATGTCAGAAGAAGAGCTTCAACGCGACTTGGCCAGTGCGCGAAAAAGGGCAGTGGTTAGTGGTTAGTAAAAAGCAGAAAAGCCGTGATTCGTGTTTCGTGACTCGTGATTCGTGAAAACCATGGGTGGCGGTCTGGTTCGCTCCAGGAAGAAATGTCTGACGGCCGGTGAACCGTAAAGGCGTGTTGCCGGCGCCACGCGGCGCGCACCTCGTCGTGGGGGCCCTCTCACGCACTTCGCCTCGCCACGTGGCGAGACATGAGGGTTAGCGTTCGAGGATGAGGGCGCCGGCCATGGCTCCGGCGGCGCAGATGCTTATGATGCCGAATTGGGCGTTGCGGTGGGCCATTTCGCAGGCCAGGGTGGTGACGATGCGGCCGCCGGTGGCGGACCAGGGGTGCCCGACGGCGATGGAGCCGCCGGACACGTTGACTCGGCTCCAGTCCACGGCACCGGTCGGAGCCGACTGCCAGCCCTGTTCCCAGGCCATGACGTTGGTCAGGACCTGGGCGGCGAAGGCCTCGTGAATCTCGATCAAGTCGATCTGCGCGAGGCGCAGGCCGCTTCGCTCGAGAAGGCGCGGCACGACGATGCCGGGGGCCATCAGCAAGCCCTCACCCGGATCAATGGCGCCGTACCGCATGGCGCGGACGAAGGCAAGCGGCTCGCGGCCTTCCGACGCCGCGCGGTCCTCGCTCATCAGCAACACGGCTGAAGCGCCATCGGTGACCGGGGAGGCGTTGCCGGCCGTGACCGTGCCGCTGGGGTCGAAGGCGGGCTTCAGGTTGGCCAGGGCTTCCATCGACGTGGCGGTTCGCGGTCCCGTGTCGTGCTCGACGCCTTCGAGAGGAAAGATCTGCTCGCTTAGCCGCTCACGGGCCGCGACGGCGTTGCGGTGACTGGCCAGCGCGACTTCGTCCTGACGTTCCCGCGGGACCCCCCACTGCTTGCAGGTGATCTCCATGTGCTCGCCCATCGACAGTCCGGTGGACGGCTCGCGGAAGGTTGCGGGGTCGGCATGGGACAACGAATCCACTCCTCCGGCGATGCCGGCTTCGATGCGGCCGGAAGCAATGCCTTCCGCGATGGCCGTGATGGTGCGCAAACCGGTGATGCAGTAGGAGGACATCGTCTGCGCTTCGATCGCCCTCGGCAACCCCGCTTCCAGAACGATCTCGCGGGCCAGATTGGGCTTGCCGGGCTCGGGGACGACGGCACCGAAGGCGATGGCATCGATCGCGGCGGCATCGACTTCGTGCCTTTCGAGCAAACCCGTGACGGCGTGAGCAGCCAATTTCAATGGACCCAGGCCCTTGAAGGCCTTGCCGGACTTCACGAAGGGAGTGCGGCCGCCCGCGACGACGGCAACCCGATTGCCCATGATCTCACCTCCCGCTTTCAGTACGAACGCCCTGGCGGTTCAACGTCCGGGGTCTCGCGACCCGTTTCAGCGCGTCCCGATCATTATCGCGGACCATTGACCGCCGGTTAGCGCCGACGCGGCGCGCATAACCACAACCTCCGTCCACGCCTGAGGGAGCGGATCGCACCAATGCCCCTTGCGGTTCGCGGGTGAAGCCCGGCGGCTTGTGGTAGCATCCTGATTGGGCATCCGATCGGGGCGCGGAACCACGATCGACTAACGCCAACGGATCCACCTGAATCCAAGCGGGCCCCGTTTGCGCGGACCGCCAAGACGGGGTTTCCATTCAAGTTCCACTCCGCGCCGGGAGCGGATACCGCCGGACGTTCGGGAGAGGAGGGAGAGCGATGAGCCTGATGGTCGCGGAGGTTTACGAGGCGCTGATCGAAGCGGGAACTTCCGAACAGAAGGCCAAAGCGGCGGCGGGCGCGATTCCGGTCGCCGGCGAGATTGCAACGAAGGAGGACTTGAGGGAACTCCGGGACGAACTGGGCGAGCGCATCGAGCAGGTGAAGCATGAGTTGGGCGAGAGGATCGGGAAGGTGGAGCGCGAGTTGGGCGAGAGGATCGGGAAGGTGGAGCGCGAGATGGGCGAGCGGTTCGGGAAGTTGGAGCGCGATATGGCGGTTCTCAAGTTCGCGTACGGCCCGGTTATCCTCGCGCTGCTGGTCAAGATCGCCTTCTTCCCGTGAGGACCGCGGCACGCGCTCCCATGGCGGCGGCTTGTGGTAGCATTCTGATCGGGCATCCGATCAGGGCGCGGAACCACGATCGACTCAAGCCAACGGATTCACCTGAATCCAAGCGGGTCCCGTTTGCGCGGACCGCCCAGACGGGGTTTCCATTCAAGTTCCGCTCCGCGCCGGGGGCGGACACTGCCGGACGTTCCGGGGAGGAAGGAGAGCGATGAGCCTGATGGTCGCGGAGGTTTACGAGGCGCTGATCGAAGCCGGAACTTCCGAACAGAAGGCCAAGGCGGCGGCTGGCGCGATTCCGATTGCCGGAGAGCTTGCAACGAAGGAGGACTTGAGGGAACTCCGGGACGAACTCCGGGACGAGATGGGCGAGCGGTTCGGGAAATTGGAGCGTGATCTGGCGGTTCTCAAGTTCGCGTACGGCCCGGTTATCCTCGCGCTGCTCGTCAAGATCGCCTTCTTCCCGTGAGGAAAACGGCCCGTACTCGCAGGGCGGCGGCGGTTATAAACGAATGCCTCGCGAGCGGGCGCGCAACTTCACGGTCACGTCCATCTCACGAGCCTCGCGAACGATCGTCAGCTTGACCGCATCGCCTCCCGCCTTGAGCGAGAGCGCCTGCGACATGACGCGCCGATGGGTCACGCGGCGCCCATCCACGGCAACGATCAGATCCCCGCCGACGGGAATGCGGTAGTTCGACACGATCACCTCGCGGTCGGCTCCGCGCAGGCCCGCTTCCGCAGCGGCTGAACCGCGGTTCACATCGACGATCAGGAATCCCGGCTGATCCGCCAGTTCGAGAGCGTTGGAAAGCCGAGTGGGCAGGTAGAGCGAACGAAGCCCCAATGGCTCGGCGGGCCGCGACGAACCGTCGGACAACACGAACTGCAACAGCGGCTTGACGCGGCTGATCGGCATCGCGAATCCGATTCCGATATTGCCTCCGGGGCCGTAGATCGCCGTGTTCACGCCGATCACATGGCCGCTGCTGTCGAGCAGCGGGCCGCCGCTGTTGCCCGGATTGATCGCCGCGTCGGTCTGAATCATGTCCTCGAGCAGAGAGTCGTTGTCTCGAATCGTACGCCCCAGCGAGCTGATCACGCCCGTCGTCAAGGTGCCTTCGAGCCCGAACGGGTTGCCGATCGCCAACACCTTCTGGCCCACCTTGAGGTTCTCGGAATCGCCGATCGTCAGGTACGGAATCTCCTTATCGGGCTCGATGCGAATCAGCGCCAGATCGTTCGCCTCGTCGAAGGCGAGGAGCTCGGCGTCATAACTCGCTTCGTCATGCAGAAGCGTGACCTGGATCTGCGACCCGCCCTTGACGACGTGATGGTTCGTGAGAATCCGGCCCTGGTCATCGATCAGAAAGCCCGAACCCGACTCACTCGCCGGATACACATCGAAGAACCAGTTGCGGCGCAGCACCGTGCTGGTGACGTTCACGGTGGCGCTCGCCGCCCGGTTGTAGATGTCGATATCCGCCAGTTCTTCCTGGGTCAAGCCGCTGGATTGCGCTTCGGTCCAGAACGGATCGGCCGGCGGAAGCACCGGCGCCTCACGGGCCAGCCAACGCGGCGAAGTCGTCCACAACACGAAGGCCGCGGACATCAGGGCGGCGAGCCAGAAAGGTCTCAATCCGATCTGCCGTCTCATTCCGCTCCCCGTTTCAGCCGTTCGTACACATCGCGGACCTGGGCGTCGGTTTCAGCAAAGCTGCCCGAGGTGTCGATGATGAAATCGGCGAAAGCGCGTTTCTTCCCGATCGCCAGTTGGCGCGCCAAGCGGTCGCGGGCTGCCTGCTCCGTGCCGCCGCGCTCGATGAATCGCCGCACCTGCATTTCCGGCGGGCAAACCGTGACGATCAGCCGGTCGTAGCGCTTGTAACTGCCGCTCTCAATCATGATAGCCGCCTCGACCACCCCGATTCCGTGCGGATCGTCGCGCTCGAGAGCCTCGAAAAAAGCCTGCTGCCGCCTGAAGACGTGCGGGTGGACGAGCGAGTTCAACCTCGACAGCTTCGCGGCATCCGGGAAGACCACCGCCCCCAGCAACTTGCGATCGATTTCGCCCCCGGCGCCGAGAACCCCCTCGCCAAACTCGGCGACGACATCGTCGTAGGCCTCGGCGCCTCGCCGCAGGACCTCGTGACCGAGCGTGTCCGCCTGGATGACATGGCAGCCCAACTCCGCCAAACGAGCCGACACGTAGCTCTTGCCCGTCGCCAAGCCGCCCGTCAAGCCGACTTTCAGCATCGGTTGATGATAGCTCGGAAAAGGCAGTTGTTAGTTGTCAGTTTTTGGTTTTTAGTTTTTAGTGAAAACCATGGGCGGGGGACTGGTTCGCTCCAGGAAGAAATGTCTGACGTCCCTCTCGCACGCTTCGCCTCGCCGAGTGGCGAGAAATACAGACTGGGCGGCGTTATGTATACTGGGGCGGATTCGTTTTCGGATTGTCAGACCGTTGTCATTGACATTTGCGTTTCCCCTCTTTGGTTGCGGTTCCAGGCTTGGAGAAAGGCAGGAGGACATTGAAGAATCTCCTGAGATCGGCTGGTTGGACGGTGCTGGTAATGATGGGTGTCTGGGCCGTCCGGTCCCATGCCGAGGACTCCCTGCCGGCTTTCCTGCGCGAGCCCTTCCGCCCGGATGAGCACACCGTAGTGCTGTATCACTTCGACGAGGGTCAGGGGGCCCAGACGCGGGATGCCATGGGCGATCCCGCCCTGACCCTGAGAGCCCACAAAGATTTTCTGTGGGGGAAGCGACCGGGCTTCGGCTCCACGGCCCGGTTCGAAGTGCGGGAGGACGACGCCAACCTGTTGATCGGTCCGGTCAACAACGACAAGCTGGAGCTGCGCACCTGCGAGCGAGCGTGGACGGTGGAAGCCTGGGTGCGTTACCGGGGATTCGCCCTGACTGACATCCAACTGGATCACCCCGCCACCTACCGCCCGCGCGGTTCCGGAACCGCGGGACCCTTCGCGAAAATCTGCGGCACCGACGACGAAGGATTCGGATTGATCCATGGCATCCGGGGTGGCTGGGACTTCAGCTTGCACTCCTGGCTGGAGATCTGGCCGGTGAAGCCGGGTCTGCTGCCGGCGTCCCGGTTTACCGGATCGCAGAAGCGCGCGCCGGACAGCGACGTCCTGGTCTACCCGGGACGAAGAAGAGCCGATTACGGAACCGTCATGCATGAGGCCGCCATTCAGGATGAGGAATGGCACCACGTGGCCTGGCAGTTCCGCTACGAAGACCAGACGCACTATTTCTTCCTGGACGGGAAGCTGATCTGGAAGGGCACTCCGCCGCGGCGGGTGAAGAACGACGCCGAGCGGAACGATCTTCCCTTCGTGGTCGGGGGGATCCTCAATTCACGCGAGCCTCCCTACCACCTCAAGACATACGACTTCGAAGGGGAGATCGATGAACTTCGGATCTCGAGCGTGATGCGCTATCAGGTCGCCGAGGAACTGACGGTCGTGGAACGGCTGCTTCCCGAAGCCGGACTGCATGCCCCTTATGAGGTGAGGTTCTCGACCGATGCGGCCGAGGGGGCCGTTCGCTGGGAGCTGGCCGGAGACCTGCCGGATGGACTTCGCTTCGACGGGCAGCAAGGGACGATCGAAGGCACGCCAACCGAGCCGGCCCAGGAACGGGCGTTCACCCTGCGAGCGACGGATGGCTCCGGCCACAGCGACGAGCACACCTTCGCCCTGACCGTATCGGAGGGCGAGGTGGCCACGGATTCGCTGCCGCTGGTCTTCCGGGGAATCCCGTATCGAGAGGTTCTCAAAACACGCCACATGGTGGCGCCGGTGCGCTGGCGGACGACGCAGGGAACGTTGCCGGCGGGGATCTCCCTGAACCGCGAGAACGGGGAGCTCAGCGGCACGGCCACGACTCCGGAGCTGCAACGGATTCAGCTCGAGGCCACCGATGCCGCAGGACAGACGGCCTCGCGCGCTTTCCGGTTGAAGGTCGTCGATGAAGGGCTCCGCCGCCTCGGCCCCGACAAGCACACCGTGGTCTTGTGGGACTGGCAAGGCCCCAGCGGGAAGTTCTTTCCGGACGTCATGGGCGACTCGGAACTGACGCTCACCTGGGTCAACAGCAAAGGGGACACGCGAATAGAGACCCCTGGCTGGGGGAGGTATCCCCATTTCATCGGCGGCGGGGAAGGGGGGTTCATCGGACCCCAGTGGAACGACAAGGTGGACCTGAAGACCATCAAGAAGGAATGGACGGTTGAAGCATGGGTGAGGCGGGGCGGCCCGATCAACAAATACGGCCAGGAATTCCACTACGGGCACGTCTGCGGCACCTACGACAACACGGAGAGAGGCGTTTGGGAACTGTACCTGTCCGACCGAGGCTCACCCGACGGCAGCATGGCTCCGGGCGTGCACTTCCTGGGGGCGGAACCGGAGCAGGCCCTGAAAGACCTGCACCCCTACAGCCGTCCGACCGGCATCGCGGCGGATCCCGAATGGGTGGGGATCCGCGACACCGCCTGGCACCACGTCGCCTGGCAGTACTCCTACGAGGAAGACCTGCACCAGCTCTTCCTGGACGGCACACTGATCTGGGAAATGAAAAGCCCGGACGGACGCAGACTGGTCAACAACCGCCGCCACCTCGCACAGTTCTCGGTGGGCAGCCGACTGGCCGGCCGGGCTCGCTACGGGGGCAAATTCAACTGGTTGGGGCCGGGGAACTTCTTCGGGCAGATCGGCGAAATCCGGATCTCCCGGATCCGCCGGTATTGAAGCGCGCTGTCCGCTTGTGGCAAGGTTTCGGGGACCGATGGGCTTGGCATTTTCGAATTAACTTCAGCGGCACTATTTATGCCTGATTCCGGGACAAGCGATCTCGATGATCTCCGGGCGCTCATGGACTCTTATACCGTTCATGACACGGGCACCAACCAGCCTCCGACGCTGATGGAGATTGCCGGCTTTCCACAATGGGAAAACGTCTACAGCAACATCTTGGCGTTCCTGCTCAACTCCGAGCAGATCCATGGCTTCGGGCCACTCTTCATCCGCTCGATCATGGCGATCTATAGCAGTCGTTGCCCTGACGGCTGGCCGAAGAAAGGTTTCGACCCCGAAAGTTTACAAGCCACCGAGAAGGTCGAGCGTGAGACCAGCACGGCTACCAACAATCGTATCGACATCCTGATCGAATGCGAGGACTTCGTGGTTTGCATCGAAAACAAAATCTGGTCTGGACTGCACAACGACTTGGGCGAGTACCGGGAACATTGCAAAACGCGCTGCGATGGTAACCCCGAACGTGTGGTGGGCATCGTCCTCAGCCCGCACTGCGTCTCCAATCCGAGTCTTCAAGCCCATCGCTTTGTCAACATCACCTATGGTGACCTCGTTGATGAAGTGCGTCGGCGCATGGGCAGCTACATCGGCTCTCACAACACTCAATACCAGTATCTGCTCTTCGATTTTCTGGTGCAGGCCGAGCGCTTTTTAAGGACCACTACCATGTCCGATGACCTACGGAAGTTCCTCGAATTCTGGCGAAAAAACGACGAGAAGATCAGCAACATCCAGTCGATGTGCGATGCAGTGAAGCGTGATCTGGATGCAAGGAATAAGGCACAAGCCCATATCGACCAATGTAAGGGACGGCTGACCGAACGGGAGAAGGAACTCTTTAAGACCCGCATCTACCAAGACCATGTCTCTGTCTTTGATCTTGCAGATGGTGGTCACATTGAAGGATGCGGTTTATTCCTTGACGTCAAATTTCATCCTCTTCGCATCACACATTCCCTGGGCAAGCGACGCGGGTGCGAGCCGACCGCGCTGGCTTCCAAGATCGGTCGCAAGCGCGGCATCATATTCGTCGAATCTTCGGGCCGACCCAGCACCATCTATAACCAATCGCCCTTTGATGAATCGGTCCGCGAAGAGGCGGTGGAAACCTCGGTTGCCATCCTCAAGGAGATCGCCGCCATTCGCTTTGAAGAGGAATGCTAACGAGATGCAAAGATGACTGAACTCAACATTAGCCGCTACCCGGAAAGTGGTGTTACCGTCGAGGGTTCGGTGTGCAGCCTCGTTGCGTACGAAACAAGAGGACGGCTTGCATGATTTTCCGCCAACTCCTTTCTCGATAGCGAGTCGGTGAAAACAGGGCTCGGCGTCCTCGATCAACTCGACGATGCGCTCGACAAGGCCGAAAGTCGTGAAGCCTGACGGCGAGGTGATTCGAGCCGCGCGTACAGCCATTCAGATATGCCGAAGAAGGGACGCAGACGCTCAGACAAGGCGCGTCTGCTTTACGATGCCGTCCTCAGAAATGAGAGGAAGGGCAGACGAGCGCAGAAAACAAAAGGGGTGAATGGCGCGCCCGGCAGGACTCGAACCTGCGGCCTTCTGCTCCGGAGGCAGACACTCTATCCAGCTGAGCTACGGGCGCCTTGGGATATGCCTTATTCTCGTCAGCGCTTTGCGCAACGTCAACAAAAGGCCGTGATTCGTGTCTCAAAAACCCCGCGTTTCGTGTTTCGTGAAGAACCTTACAGGCCGTGTTGCCGGCGCGCCAAGCGGGTCGCGTCTCGTCCTGGCGGCCCTCTCACTGACTTCGCCTCGCCGCGTGGTGAGAAAAGGTGGGCCATAGTCGAGAATCCCATGCTCTCCAACGGCCATGGCTTGTTTTCTGTCAACACGGCCCATAACCGTTGGCGTTATTATCTCGATGCGTTACTATGTGCTCATACAGCGATTCAAGGACAAAGAGACCGAACGTGTCTTTGAGGGTCAGAACGTTCGCCGGCTTCCGGATGACATCAAGCGCCGAGCCCGCATGCGGCTTCAGCGTGTCGTGGCGGCCACCGCGTTGTCCGATCTTCGGGTTCCACCGTCTCATCGCCTCAAAGCCCTGACGGGCGATCGGAAAGGCCAGCACAGCATCCGTATCAACGACCGATGGCGTGTGTGCTTTTGCTGGACAGAGCAAGGCGCCATGGAAATTGAGATTACCGACTATCACTAGGGAGGCTCCGCCTCCGACCAACAAGCAGGATAACGGATCGCCGCGAGAACTTGACTCAAATGTCAACCTTAGCCAGCGACAAGAAAACCAGGGAGCAAACTCATGAACCAGATCGACTCGATTCATCCCGGAGAACACTTGGCGGAAATTCTCGACGAGCTCGGTATCAGCCAATATCGTCTGGCGAAAGCGATCGGCGCGCCACCGCGCCGAATCAACGAGATCGTTCACGGACGCCGGTCCATCACAGCGGACACGGCGCTGCGCATCGGGCAGGCTCTTGGGATGACACCTGAGTTCTGGCTGAACCTGCAGAAAATGTACGACCTCGATGTTGCCCGCTCCTCGATCGATATCGAAAACATCGAATCGTTGGTTGCGGCAAGTTGACCGTGAACGTCGTTACGCCGCCTTGACGGCCTCTTCATCCTCCGGCCCAAAGGATTGCCAGTGCTGTCCGTTTCGGCCTCGGCTCCGTTAACCGGCATTTCTCACCACCCGACGGTCGAAGCACACGATAAAAAGGCCGTGATTCGTGTCTCGTGTCTCGTGAAACCCAAAAAGCCGTGATTCGTGAAAAACCTTGAAGGCCGTGTTGCCGGCGTCCAGCAGCTCGCGCATCGTCCTGACGGCCCTCTCACCCACTTCGCCGCGCCTCGTGGTGAGAAATACAGGTTAGAAACCGCATCGAATCCTCCACCTGGGACCGAGCCACGGTCAGCCCCAGTCACTGGAGCCGACTCACGTAGAATACATCCAGCCTTGCGGGAAGCAGCACGAACCGCCCAACGCCCATCCGAAGGACGACTTGGCGAGCCATGCTTGATTTTGGCTTTTCAGAAGCCGTCCTCTCTTTGTTTCGATTGGCGGAAGGGAGATCGTATGCGGAACTCCATCAGCAAAAGAATGTCGAGCTGGTTCGCCGCGCTGCCACGTAAGGGCGCGGGAGTTCGCGCCGTCAAGCTTGCCGTCTGTGCCGCGCTTCTCGTTGCGGCCGCCGGGGCGCAACCTTCCGCCGACTGGAGAATCGACACCTTCGCAGGGACCGGGGAGCCGGGCCATGGCGGGGATGGCAGGCGGGCAGTCGAGGCACGGCTATCCTTCCCTTCAGGCGTGGCGGTGGATAATTCCGGCAAAGTCTACATCGCCGATTTCTTCATCCAGCGCATCCGCCGGGTGGATACCACGGGGACCATCACCACCATCGCAGGGACCGGGGAACCGGGCTACGGCGGGGACGGCGGACGGGCGGTCGAGTCGGGACTATCCTTTCCCTCAGGCGTAGCGGCGGACCATGCCGGAAATATCTACATCACTGACACCGGCAACAACCGCGTCCGCCGGATCGATACCACGGGGACCATCACCACCATCGCGGGTACGGACGAGGCGGGCTACGATTGGGACGGTCCGGCGGTTGAGGCGCAACTTACCAACCCCAAAGGCGTGGCAGTGGACTACTCCGGCAACCTCTACTTCGCTGGTTTCTATAACTTCGGGATTCGCCGGGTGGATGCCACGGGGACCATGAGCAGGGTCACAGGGTCCGGTGAACCATACGACGGCCCGGATGACGAGTCGCGGTTTTCCCGGGACAGAGGCATAGCGGTGGACGATGCCGGCAACGTCTACATCGCCAATATCGACAACAACTACATCCGCCGGGTGGATGCCACGGGGACTGTGAGCGTCATCGCAGGGACCCCCGGGGAGCCGGGCTACGGCGGTGACGGCGTGCCGGCGGTTGAGGCACAATTGTCCTACCCCGCGGATGTAGCGGTGGACGATGCCGGCAACGTCTACATCGCCGATTCGGGCAACCATCGCATTCGGCGGATCGATACCGCGGGGACCATCACCACCATCGCGGGGACCGGGGAGCCGGGCTACGGTGGTGACGGCGGGCCGTCGGTCGAGGCGCAGCTAGCCTCTCCCTTTGCCTTGACGGTGGAGAGCTCGGGCAAAATTTACGTTGCCGATCTCGGCAACTACCGCATTCGAGTCCTGACGCAGTCCATGGACAGCGGCGGCGGGCGAGCTCCACTGCTCGAAGAAATAGGCGGTCTTCTGCCACTACGATCTGCGGTCCGGACCGGCAAGGCAGCGAGCCAGTACCCGCAGACGACGCACAACTTGGTGATTGTCGTGCCCGAGGGCGGCACTGTCGGCACGCTATCGAATACGTTTTCGTGCGGCGCCGGCGAAACCTGCGAGATCCCTATCGATGAAGAGTTCCATGAAGTTTTCGTGCCCCAACCCAAGGTGGGTTACCGGTTCAGTTCCTGGAAGCAATCAAGCGATCACTTCTGCGGCGGTCAGATAGTGAATTGCACCATTACGGCCGACACAGCCGATTCGTTGTCGCGTCTGGAACCGATTTTCGGCAGGGACGTGGCTTCGACAGGCTATAGGGGAATTCGCAGGTTGGACTACAGCGATATGGACGTGAACTTGGGGTGGCCTTTCTTTGGTATCGCCCGTGCATACACAGACTTCGACGGCGACGGTGTGCTGGACCTGTTCAGGGCTATCGGGAAATGGCAATCTGTTGAGCGGCAGCATCTCGAGATGTGGCTCGGCAACGGCGACGGCACCTATCGCCGGGATGACGGCATGCTGGCAAACCCGACCGTTGGGGGCTTCCACTCCCGAAAAGCCGTCATCGCCGACTTCAATGGAGATGACCGGGCAGACGTGATCGTGGCGGATCATGGTTACGACGCCCGGCCGTTTCCCGGAGCCCCCTTGCTGCTGTACTTGTCCACAGCGGACGGCAGGTTGGAGAAAGCGAAAGGATTGGAGCACACCTTGGGGTTCCATCATGGTGCATCTGCCGGGGATATAGATGGGGACGGCGATACCGATGCATTCATGATGACTTCCCCCTTTCCCGTGTTCCTGCTCAACGACGGCAACGGGAACATGATCAGCAACAGATCGTACTTGCCGAAGCTGTTCCGAATGGACCATGGCGGCTATTACACTTCGGAACTGATCGATGTGGACCGGGACGGGAAGCTGGATCTGCTGGTCGCCGGTCACGAGTTTGACGACGCTTCCAGCGTCATCGTATGGGGCTCCGCGGAACCTGGCTTCACCAACAGCCCGACGAGCACACTGCCGGAGGTGACTGAATTTGGGATCGTCGTAGACATCGACGTGGGTGACTTCGACGGTGACGGCATCAACGATGTACTGCTGAACCGCGCCGGCTCCCCACCTGCAAGAGAGTTCTATGGGGGGATGTACCTTCAGGTGCTCAAGGGACAGGAGGACCGCCGCACTTTCTCCGACGTCACCGAATCCAGCATCGATAACGACGAATTACTCAACACCTATGACAAACCTGGCAACAGTTGGTTTGAATGGCTGATCTTACAGGACTGGGACTTCGATGGGGATCTCGACATTGTTGTCGACGATCTTCGACACACCGAACAGGGGCTGGTATTGATTAACGACGGGAAGTCCGTGTTCTCGATCCTGGAGCTACCTCAACCCTGAAGGAAAGCACCATCTCTTTCTGGCAAAGGGAATAAGTGCCATGAAACACGGGGCCCAGTTGAACAACCCCGCTGGAGTTGCGCTGGACAGCGCGGGCAACCTCTACATCGCCGATACGGGCAACCACCGAATCCGTGTCCTGACCCGGGCTACTGACAGCGGCGGCGAGCGAGCACCGCTGTTAGAAGAAATTCGCGGCCTTCTGCCGTTCTGACACGTACGTTAGGAGAAAAAAATGCACTCCACAAGAATAGTCCTGCTGTTTCTGTTGGCCCTGAGCTCGATGGCGCAAGCCATGCCGCGGCCCGCCGGCCCCTACTTCGAGCCGATCCCGGAGTGGCAAACCAAAGCAGCCATCGAGCCGCCCGGCATCGTGATCGCCCCCGGCGACGAGATCCTTCCCCAGATCGCCAACAGCGGCACTCCGGAAAGCGGGGGGTTCTTCATGATCTTCCAAGCCAGCAACGTCGCGGAGGAAATGGCGACGTTCGAAGTGAACTTCTTCGACGGGAACGGGGAACCCATGGACATGCCGCTGGCGGCAAATGCCGATGACATGATCGGCACAGCTTCCAATGGATTCCAGGGGACGCTCTCGCCGGGCGGCTACGGGGCGCAAGTGACGATCCCGAACGGCTCGGACGCCGCCATCGGTTACGCCGTGGTGAGGATGGATCCCGCCGAATCGGTAGCGGTCAACGCGACGTTCGTGAACCTGGTGCCGGGACGTCCGCCGTTCATGGCCGGCATACCGCTGTCGAGCCGCCTTCACAAGACGGCCTTCATGCCGTACCTGGCAGGGGGCGGGTTCACTCCCTCCCTGGCTTTGGTGTCGATGCAGGCTCAGGCGGTGACACTGATCGCCCGCAGCGGCTTTGACGGGGCCGAACTTTGCAGAGCCACCTTGAGCTTCGGCGCCAGGCATCACCGACCGTTCCTGTTGAGGGACCACCTTCCCTGTACGGACATGACGGAGGGAACGCTCGAGATTCGCGGCGATCGTTCGAAGC
Source organism: Bryobacterales bacterium (assembly GCA_965204095.1). Lineage (GTDB taxonomy): Bacteria > Acidobacteriota > Terriglobia > Bryobacterales > UBA6623 > JAPPLB01. The sequence continues at coordinate 2,910,651 of OZ241991.1, forward strand.
CTGCCTCGATAGCAGGGATCGGCTTCGAAGGGCATGTGGAAGGAGCGTTCGTGACTCAGCCGATCTGGACGAATCCGGCGCGGGGACTCTGATGGCGCATCACCTCTGGTGATAAAACGCTGTCCTTCGCAAAGGATGAGCAGGGTGATCGGTCAGGTTCACCGGGCGGGGAGAGCGTCGGGAGGGAACGGAAAGTGTCGAAAGGAGCAAGAGAATGCGAATCTTGAGACCGTTCGCCGTTATCGTGTTTCTGGCCGTTGCGGCCTGGCCGCAACCCCTGGCAGGCGGGATCGACGACATTGCCATCGATGCCGAGGGCAACATTTTGGCTGCCGTTGGGGAACTTCATCAGGTTTTTAGGGTCACGCCCAACGGGACGGTCTCGGTGTTCGCGGGCACGGGCGGGCAACGGGATTTTCTAGACCCGGGTGGCGACGGCGGGCCCGCGGTCGCTGCGGTGCTGCGGGAACCGTACGGTGTCACCGTGGACCCGCGAACCAACGAGGTCTACATCGCCGATAGTATTCGGGTCCGCAAGGTGGACATCAACGGCATCATCACCACCGTCGTTGGCAACGGGAACTGGGGCGACGGCATAGCAGGGGGAGAACTCGCCAGCGAGTTTGCGCTGGGACATCTCCTTCGAGTCGAATTTGATCCGGGTTCGGGCAAGTTGTACATTGCGCAAAACGACGGTCGTATCTGGCGGGTCGAGGCCGGACGGATCTATCACCACGCGGGAAGTGGGGAGGACGGCTGCGGGAGCGACGCAGGCCCCGCGGTCGAGGCGCAATTCGGCTTTCTCATCGATCTGGTGGTCAACTCCGAGGGAGCGGTTTACTTGGCTGATTACGGCGACTACCGCATTCACGAGGTCGACCCCAACGGGTCGACGATCACGGGGGCTGTAGGCAACTGGAGATTTTGGCCAGGCCTTATCCCGGACGGCACAGCCGCTCTCAGGACGGGCATGCGGCGACCGCTAGGGCTGGCGTTGGACTCCGACAACCTGCTGCACTTTGTGGGCGATGACGGATTAATCTACCGGCTCGAGCGGAATGGAACGCTGACGCTGTTCTCAGATCTCTATGAACTGCTCGATGGCCCTGCCGGGAGGATGGTCTTTGACCAGGCCGGGAATTTGATCCTTGGCGATGACAGGAACTTTCGGATCTTCGAAGTGAGTGCCGACGGCCGCCAGACGCGCATCCTCGCCGACCTGGAGTCGGCTGCCACGAGCGCTCGGACAAGTGCGGTCAACGCCAAGGCTGAACTTTTCGAACCCCGGCACATCATCGGCGGCAGGGAAGTTGCCCCGGGAGAGTGGCCCTTCGTCGTGCGGGTCGAGTTAGACAGATACGGGGGTGGACTCGATAGTACCTGTACCGGAAGTCTCGTTGCCCCGAACTGGGTTCTCACCTCCGCGCACTGCCTGGTCGATGATGAAGGGATCGCTGACGAACCAGGCGACATTTCCGTTTTTCTGGGATACGACTGGGACAAGGGGGTTTGCGAGAACATCCGAGAAGAGATCGGCCGGGTGATCATCCACCCGGATTATGACCATCGCCCCAAGGGCTCGATCCCCGATGCCGCCCTCGTCGAGATTCTCGAGCCGGCGCCGGCCGCTCCCATCAAGCTGCTGACTCCGGGGGAAGAAGCCCTGTACGCACCCGCCGGAGCCTCCGTAACCGTCATCGGCGGGGGCCGCCAGAACGATGGGAACTATGCCCGTATCCTGAGACAAGTGGAGCTCATCTTATGGTCCACGGAGGATTGCCGAGAGGATTCCCTGTGGGAAAGCTGGGAAAGAGGTGTGATCAATGAAAGCGCCTTGTGCGTTGGGAGGGTAGAAGGAAAAAAAACCGGCATTGGAGACAGCGGAGGTCCCCATGTCGTGCCTCTGCCCGGCGGTCGCTGGGGCCAGGTGGGAGTTCATACACTGGGCGGGGGGCCAGGGAGAAGTATCTTCGACTATCCGTCGGTTCTGACGCGGGCAGCCGCCATTCGTGACTGGGTCTACGAGCAGACAGGCGGAGATCCATACGCGCTCCCCAGTGCGGTAGAGCGGGTGGGGGGCATCGTGTCGGGGCTGCTTACCAAGGAAGGGGTGAAGAATGCGGCCAGCTTCGCTCCCGGCGCTGCCCCGGAGTCGATCGTGAGTTTGTTCGGCACGCCGTTGGCCCGCGAAACGGCTGCCGCGCACGGGCGTCCGCTGCCGCTCAGGCAGGCCGGCATTGCGATCGAAATCATCGACAGTTCGGAGACGGCGTATCAGGCCAAACTATTCTATGCAGGCCGGGAGCAAGTCAATTTCCTGATGCCGTCCGAAGCGGCAACGGGCGAAGCGGTGCTGCGGCTGACGCGGGAAGGCGAGGAACCGGTCGAGTTGGCTCTGACGATCGACGCGGTGGCTCCGGGACTTTTCTCGGTGAACGGCACGGGCGAGGGCATCGGGGCGATCTCAGCACTTCGGGTGGCGACCGACGGCTCGCGCTCGAACCCGAAGGTGTTCCGCTACGACGCAGCGGCCGGGCGGGTGGTCGGCGTGCCGCTCGATCTTGGCATCGAAGGCGGCCACGTGTTCCTGACGTTGTTCGGGACGGGGATCCGAGAGGCCGGGGGAGCCGAGACGGTGCAGGCGACGATCGGCGGCAGCGAGGTTCCGGTGGTGTCCGCGGGAGCGCAGAGCGGATGGGCCGGCCTGGATCAGGTCGAAGTCGGTCCGCTGCCGCGCAGTCTGGCGGGGTCGGGCGAGGTCAAGGTGGCCGTCACCGCCGCCGGGGTCACCTCGAACACCGTCACGATCGTGATCGAGTGAGCGCGGGCGTCAGCGGGAATTGCAAGGAGCCACCGCTTCGCCGAGGCTGGTGTCCAGCAACCTGACGAACTCATCGACATCGCTCCCGGCGATGTTCAGCGGCGGGCAGACCCGGATCACGTTGCCGTAGAGCCCGCCCTTGCCGATGAGCAGCCCGTTGCGGCGCGCGGCCTCGAGCACCTCCATGGTTTCGTCGGGGGCCGGCTGCTTCGTCTCGCGATCTTTGACGAGCTCCAGCGCCTGCATCAAGCCCATGCCGCGCACGTCCCCGATGAGGGGGTGTTTCCGCCGCAGTTCCTCCAGCCGCGCCCGCAGATAGGCTCCCACTTCTTCGCTGTTCGTGAGCAGATCCTGTTGCCGCACATAGTCGATCACGGCCGACGCCGCGACGGCGGACAGCGGGCTGCCGCCGAACGTCGACAGCGTGAGAAACCGCATCGAATCCGCCACATCGGGCCGGGCCACGGTCAGCCCCAGGGGCAGGCCGTTCGCGATCCCCTTGGCGGCGGTCATGACGTCGGGCACCACATCGTACTGCTCGATGCCGAACCAGCGGCCCCCCGTCCGGCCCCAGCCGGTCTGCACCTCGTCACTGATGAAGATGCCGCCGTAGCGTTTCACGATCTCATGGACGATCGAGAAGTATTCCTTCGGCGGAGTGATGAAGCCTCCGCTGCCCTGGATCGGTTCGGCGATGAAGCCCGCGATCTGTCCCGTTGTCGTGGTCTGAATCACGTTCTCGACGTCATGGGCGCATTTGATTTCGCACGAAGGGTACGACAACCCCAACGGACAGCGGTAGCAGTAGGCGCTGTGGGCATGGACCACGCCCGGCTGCGGGGCCGTGTTACCGCGCCAGATGCCCTGCCCCGCCAACGTCGTCCCGAGCGCGGTCCGGCCGTGGTAGCCGTGCCGCAGCGCGACGATCTCGCTGCGTCCCGTGTAGCAGCGGGCCAGCATGATCGCCGTTTCATTGGCCTCGGTTCCGCTATTGGTGAAGAACGACTGGGTCAGCGCGCCGCCGGGCGTCAGCGACGCCACGGTTTCGGCCAACGCCGCCTGCGGCTCGGTCGCATAAAGCGTCGAGACATGGTGCAGCGTGTCGGCCTGCTCGTGGACCTTCGCGCGCACCTTGTCATTGAGGTGCCCCACGCTGATCGTGGCGATCCCGCCGAAGAAGTCCAGATACTGCCGCCCGTCCGCGTCCCAGACGTACTGATCCTTGGCCCGGCTGATGACCAGCCGCTCCTTGAAGTAGTGCGCGACCGCCGGGAACAAATATCTCTCGGAAGCCAGTATGATCTCGTCCCGCGTCATGAACCCATTATCCCGTGCGGAGTCCGCAGGCCGGCGGGCTCAACCCGCCAAGACGCTCAGTCCATGAAGCAGGACAGGGGGAGAGGGCCGGCAAGCCCACGGCTTCGAGCGCCCGTACAATGGGTTCGTGGAAGCTCGGTTCGACGTTGTCGGCGTGGGCCTGAACGCCACCGACACCGTACTGATGGTGTCGCGGTTTCCGCCGCACGGCGGGAAGACGCCCTTCAGCAGGGAGGTCGTCAGCCCCGGCGGGCAGGTGGCGAGCGCCATGGCGACCTGCCAAGCCCTCGGCTTGCGGACGAAATACATCGGGTCGATCGGCGACGACGAGCGCGGGCGGATTCAACTCGAAAGCCTCCAGTCGAGCGGGATCGACCTGGAGCACCTGCAAGTGAGAAGAGGCTGCGCCAACCAGTCAGCTTACATCGTCGTGGACGAAGAGACCGGAGAGCGCACCATCTTCTGGCGCCGGGACGACTGCCTGCGGATCGATCCGGATCAGATCGACGAAGACCAGATCACCTGTGCCCGGTTACTCCATATCGACGGTCACGATACGCTGGCGGTCGAGCGAGCCGCGTCCATCGCGCGAGAAGCCGGCATTCCCGTAACGGTCGACGTGGACACGATCTACCGAGGCTTCGACCGCGTGCTGCCGCTGGTCGACTATCTCGTCGCCTCCGCCGAATTCCCGTCTCGCTGGACCGGCGAGCAGGACCCCTTCCGGGCACTCGAACTCCTGCAGGCAGAGCACAACATGAAGGCGGCCGCGATGACACTGGGGTCCCGGGGAGCGCTGGCCTACGCAAGCGGGCGTTTTCTGTATTCCCCGGCGTTCGTCGTGGACTGCGTGGACACCACCGGAGCGGGAGACGTGTTCCACGGGGCATTCTGCTATGGGCTGCTCGAAGGGTATCCGCTGGAAGAGGTTCTTGATTTTTCGAACGCGATGGCGGCCTTGAACTGCCGGGCTTTGGGGGCCCGAGGCGGCATCGCGCCGGCCACAGAGGCCCGCGCATTGATGGAGTCGGGCGAGAGACACTCCTCGCCGGAGTTCTCCGAGCGCATCGCGCACGTCTAGCCGCCATGTTTCCCCTTCGCGACGACGCCCCCCGCTTCGGCACGCCGTTCATCACGCTCGCGTTGATCGTCGTGAACGTGGCGGTCTTCGTGTATCAATTCTGGCTGGCGATCGAATCGCCGGGCGCGCAGCAAACTTTCGTCGAAACATTCGGGGCCATTCCCCTGCGCGCCGAGCAAGCGTTGGCGGGCCGCTATCCGTTGATCGAGGGAATCGGTCCCGTCTTCACCTCGATTTTTCTGCACGGAGGCTGGCTCCACCTGATCGGGAACATGTGGTTTCTGTGGATCTTCGGCGACAACGTCGAAGACGAACTGGGCCACTTCACCTACTTGCTGTTCTATCTGGCCTGCGGGCTCCTGGCATCCCTGGCGCACATCCTGGCGAACCCGGAATCGATGGTGCCGGCGGTCGGGGCCAGCGGCGCCATCGCGGGCGTCATGGGCGCTTACCTGGTGAGGTTTCCGTCCGCCAGGATCACGACACTGGTTTGGATCTTCGTGTTCATCACGACGATCGAGTTGCCCGCCGTAGTGATGCTGGTGTACTGGTTTGCGATTCAGTTCTTCAGCGGGGCGGTGGAGACCGGAGGCGCCGGCACGGGAGGCGTCGCGTGGTGGGCGCACGTCGGCGGGTTCGTGGCCGGCGCGGTTCTGATCTGGTCGCGGCCACGCCGGCGGCGCTATCGAAGGGCTTACTACTATTAAGCTGTCTATCGCGCTCGCTGACGGAGAAGCATGCGGGGAAAAGGCCGTGTTTCGTGTCTCGTGTTTCGTGTCTCGTGAAAACCATTGGCAGGAGGCCTGGTTTGCTCCAGAAGAAATGCCGGGAAAAGCCGTGTTTCATGAACCGAGGGGTTAACCTGCATTTCTCACCACCCGACGGCCGAAGCACGCGATACGACCGCCAGGACTTCGTTGCGCTTGCTTGCCGTGCTCAACGTACGGTTCAAGTACGCCTGCGCGCGCCAAGCGGCTCGCGCCTCGTCCTGACGGCCCTCTCACCCACTTCGCCTCGCCACGTGGTGAGAAATGCAGGTGAAGGAGGCAATATGGCCGCTACACCCGTGCGCGCGCAGCGGCTCGCGGCTCACCGTTCCCGGCGCCAAGCGGGATTTCACCACGGACGGTCAAGCACCGGCCGATCCGGCAGACCACGCTTTCGTTAATTGAGATGGAAACAGCCCGGGTCATTCTATACTCGCGGGATGGTTGTCATCTCTGCGAGGAGGTGAGGACGCAGTTGGAGACGCTGCGAAAGGAACATGGTTTCATGCTGACGGAGGTCGACATCGACCGCGACGCAAAGCTCAGGGAGAGGTACGATCACGACGTGCCGGTCGTGACCGTGAATGGAGTCGAAGCCTTGCGGCATCATTGGAGCCCGAGGGCCTTCCTGGAAGCGCTGCCGGGAGGTTGAAAACCGAGGGAGATTCATGAGCAGACCCATCGACGTGGTGGCGGTCGCGGCTCATCCCGATGACGTGGAGCAGACCTGCGGCGGCACGTTGATCCGTTCCGCCGAGCGCGGCTACCGGACCGCCGTCGTGGACCTGACCGCGGGCGAGATGGGGACGCGCGGCAGCCCCGAGCAGCGCCTCGCGGAAGCCGCCGCGGCGGGGGCCGAGATGCTGCTGGCCGAGCGTCACAACCTGCATTTACCGGACGCCCGACTGGAAAACACTCTCGAAGCGCGGAAGAAGCTGGCGGCGAAGATCCGCGAGCTGCGGCCGCGTGTCGTCATCCTGCCTTACTGGGAAGCCCGCCACCCGGATCACCGCCGCGCTTCGGAGATCGGATCCGAGGCCTGCTTCCTGGCGGGCCTCAAGAAACTCGATATCGGCGGAGAACCGCACCGGCCGCTGAAGGTCCTGTACTCGTCCATCTACGCCGACGTGCGGCCGAGCTTCGTCGTGGATATCAGCGCGCAGTTCGAGCGCCGGATGCGAGCCCTCTTCCGCTACCGCTCGCAGTATGAGACGAGGCCGGCGGGGGCGGAGCTGTTTCCCGAGCAGGAGGCCGTCGCGGAGCGGATTCGGGCAGCCGCCCGCCACTACGGAATGCTGATCCACGCGAAGTACGGCGAACCTTTCGTCGTGCGCGAAATGTTGAGGGTGGACGACGTCGTGAAGATGGGCGTACCCAGCTTGTAAAGCCGCAACCAAGGAAATGCGAAGAGAGAACTACGTTCTGCCGCGGGAGTAGAGCCGAGCGAAGTCGCGAACGCGATCTTCGTGCTTCCGAACGCGGCCCGCCGCCTCATAGGCGGCGACCTTGGCTTCCGTGTAGACGCGAAACGCGGCTTCGCGCTTGGTGTCGAGCTGAGTTTTACGGATATCCTCGCGCTCGTCCGCGAAGTTGCCCATATCCGCTTCCTTGCGCTCCAGGACTCGAAAGACGAGGAAGTTGCCCCGGACTCTGAGAGGCCCGACAACCAAGTCGAGCGCGCCGCTGAAAGGCTCGGGGCCGAGCACCGAGGCGCGCCCGATGTCTTGCACAAGATCGCTGCTTTTGAAGAACTCACTGCTGCGGGCGCGAGCTCCGAAGCGCGATCCCACTCGCCGCAACGAAGCGCCGGGCTTCCGTGCTTCTTCCGCGATCCGGTCGGCGCGCTGCTGCGCGAGGTCCGTACTTCTCTGCGTGACCAAACTGTCCCGAACCTTGTCGCGAACCTCTTCGAACTCCGCCTGCCTCGAGGGGTCAACAGCGCTGACGACGCCGATCTTCGTAATGCCGCCCTCGGTGCTCAGCGCCGGATTGCCCGGCTCGTTGTCGAACAGAGCGTTCAGGAAGGCCTGGTCGCCGGAGAGCTCGGCGGGCGGCTCGTTGATGCTGAAGGGCGGAAGGGTACGGACTTCCAGGTCGAACTGCCGCCCAACCTCCTCCAAATCGGTTCCGGCTTCGCGAGCAGCCGCCGAGACGCGATCCGTCAGCGCGAAGCGATCGCGCTGCATCGTCTCCTGGCGCAGCGTGGCGAGCAGCTCGTCCCGCACCTCATCGAAGGGCCTGGTCCTCGCAGGAACCTTCTCGCGCAGCTTGATGATGTGGTAGCCAACCTCGGTCTTGACGACATCGCTGACCGCGTCCGGCTCGAGATCGAAAACGGCTTGCTCGAACTCCGCCGGGTATTCTCCCGCGCTGAACAAGCCGAGATCGCCCCCTTCCGCGGCATTCGTGTCGTCCGAGTGCTCCTTCGCCATAAGAGCGAAGTCGGCGCCGTCACGAATCTTCCGGAGCACTTCCTCGGCCTCAGCTTTCCGATCGGGATTCTCGTCGTCGGGCGATTCCATGGCGGCCATGAACAAGATATGGCTCGCCCGCGCTTGCCGGGGCGCGCGGTAGGTGGCGCGGTTTCGCGCGTAGTACTGTCGAAGCCGTGATTCCGGCACCTCGGGAACGGAAAGGATGCTGTCGTCCACCAAGAGCAGCTTGACGGTCCTGCGTTCCGGAATACGGTGCCGCGCTTGCTCGCTTTCGTAGGCCTCCCGCAACTCTTCGTCCGTGACCTGGACCTGCCGTGTAAAGTCCGCCGTCGAGACCTTGATGTATTCGATGCTCGCCTGTTCATTCCGGGCACGATAGACCTCTTCCAACTCGGGCGTCGTGACGAGAATGTCGCTGGTCACGAGACGCTTGAGCCGGTTGTCGACCGCCATTCTCTGGGCGATCTGATGCTCAAACTCCGGAATGCCGAGCTTGAAGCTCTGTCGAACGTACCGCGCATAGATAGCGGGGCCGACGAAGACGCCTTCGGGAAAGAGGAACGGCATCTGAAGTTGCATCCACTCGGCCACTTCCTGCTCATCCGGAAAAAGGCCAAACCTCTCGGCTTCCATCAGGAGCACTTCTCTCTCCACCAGGGCGTCCAAAGCGCCGGTCGACGACAACAGGATGCTATTGAAGGGCAGATCAGAGGACACGCCCTGCGCGGCCATGTGCGCGACGACGCTCTGGGCCGTGATCGGCCGGCCGTCGACTTCGCCGAGTGTGACATCCGTTGCTTCGGCCGGGTTGCTCAATAAACCCGGGATGAGGGTGATCACCATCGAGAAGGCGACCAGGGTCAGAATGCCGCCGAGCACGTAGCGGACAGCCCGTTTTCGACTCCGGAAGAGGTTGAACATACTGGGATCATTATAATAACCTGCATTTCTCACCACCCGACGGCCGAAGCATGCGAGAAAAAGGCCGTGATTCGTGTTTCGTGTCTCGTGATTCGTGAAAACCATGGGCAGGGGGCCTGGTTTGCTCCAGAAGAAATGCACGCCGGCCGGGGAATCGTAAAGTACGCCTGCGCGCGCCCTTTTCCTCCGCCCGGCTCGCGCCTCGTCCTGACGGCCCTCTCACGCACTTCGCCTCACCACGTGGTGAGAAAAGCAGGCTAATGGGCTTCGAAAACGATGCTGGTTTCGAAGCTGTTGCCGCAACAGCGATTTCACCGTCGGTGAGCTGGCAAGAACGATTGCGCATCGTGCTCGTTCAGCCGCGCAACCCGCTGAACATAGGGGCTGCCGCACGGGCCATGCTGAACTTCGGCTTCTCGAACCTGTGGCTGGTCGATCCCTATGAAAAAGCCTTTCGCGAGGCGAGATCGGCCGCAGGAGCGGCGGAGGTGCTGCGGCAGGCGCAAGTGACGGCGGGCTTGCCGGAGGCGCTCGGCGATGCCTCTCTCGTCGTAGGGACATCGGCGATGCGAGGCCGCGCCGAGGATCACGTGCAGCGCCTGCTGCCCGCAGGCGCCCTTCCCCTGCGAACTCATCTGGCAGACCGTACGGCGGCTCTGGTGTTCGGGTCGGAAAAGTTCGGCCTGAGCAATGACCACCTGAGCCACTGCGACTGGATCCTGACCATTCCGACCGAAGAGGGATGCCCGTCGATGAATCTGGGGCAGGCCGTGGCGCTGTGCTGCTACGAGCTCGCTCGACATTCCAAGACCGTGCCCGGCCTGAAGACGCCGGCGTCGATCGGCGCGGATGAGCGCGACCGCATTATTCAGATGCTCGTTCCGATGCTGGAGGCAGGCGGATTCATCCTCCCTGAGAACCGTGACGCGCAGTTGCGCAAGCTGCGGCGCTGGGTCAGCCGGCTGCGGTTGGCGCCGAAGGACGCCCGCATGTTCCAGGGGATGCTGCGGCAGATTCAGTGGAAACTGGACAACCCGTGATCGGAGTGAAGCCGGCAGAAGAGAAAGAACGGCGGCCCGTGGTTCATCGGGCTGTTTGACGGACGCCGGGGAGTCTCGCTCCGTGTTGCGGAGACGGGAACGGATCAGAGCTGCTTGAGCAACGCGACGGCTTCCTGGTAGCGGGGGAACTTGCGTTCGTCAGCCTGGAACTGCTTCGTGTGGGCGCGCTTGCGTCCCCGGACGTGCTCGACCGGGTGCTTGAGATGCAACATCTCGTGATAGAGCACGTACTCGACGAGGAAGCGAGGGACCCTCGGCTCGTCGAAGATGCGGCTGATGACAATGGTGTCATGAACCGGGTCCCAGTGGCCGAGCGAGCGGCGTGAGCGGCGGAGGCTCCAGGTCAATCGGGGACGCGCCAGGAGGTTGTCGAAGAAGCGTTCGTTGAGGCAGTCGAACATTTCTTCAAGGTCGTAGGCATTGCCCCGCGCGGTGAGGATCTGCTTGCGGCCGCGGAGCCGTTTGACAAACAAGGCCTTGCGGCGCACGTCGTCGCGCTCGGTGTAGAGGCGGTAGCGGCGGTTGTAGCTGGGCTCGATCTTCTTGCGGTACAGCTTGCCGAGAAGGATATGAGCCAGCGCCTCCTGGACGGGCGCGGGAGCTCCCGCCAACTGGTCGCTGATACGCACTTCGATGCGCTTATGGTCGCCGTCGAGGCGAATCCTGCTGTCCATGTGGACGTAGGAGCAGAAGCGGACCACGATCTCCGGCAGAATCGTGCGAGGCTTGATTTCGCGGAAGACCCGTTGATAGATCTCTTCAACGGTCTCGAACAGCAACGAGGTCTGAATCATTGGCGGCAGCGGCGGATGCCTGTCCTAACCTGCATTTCTCACCACATAACGGCCGGAGCACGCGATACGACCGCCAGGACTTCGTTGCGCTTGCTTGCCGTGCTCGACGTACTGTTCAAGTACGCCTGTGCGCACCAAGCTGCTCGCGCCTCGTCCTGACGGCCCTCTCACGCACTTCGCCTCGCCACGTGGTGAGAAAAGCAGGCTAACAGCAATGCCGCAGGCGTTTCGCTGTATCATAAAGGGTCTTTGGCAGCCCTCCACGGAAGCCCGCCCCCGATCAACCCTCCCTTCCTATGCCCACCGCAGGACCCTCGCAGAACTCTCGCCATGTCCGCCGGGTCAAGATTTCAGCGATCGGCTGCTACGTGCCGCCGAAGACACTGACGAACGCCGACCTCGAGAAGATCGTCGACACGAAGGATGACTGGATCGTTGCGCGAACCGGCATCCGGACCCGACACATCGCGGATGACGAGGTAGCCACGTCCGACATGTCGGTGGAAGCGGCCAAACGGGTGCTCGAGCAGCGCGGCCTCGAAGGCAGCGACATCGATACCGTGATCGTCTGCACGGTCACTCCCGACATGATGTTCCCGTCGACGGCGTGCCTCGTCCAGAACCGGCTCGGGGCGAAAGGCGCTTGGGGCTTCGACCTGATCGCGGCTTGCTCGGGAACCCTTTACGGGTTGACGACCGGGGCACAGATGATCGCCAGCGGAGCGCAGGAACGCGTGCTGGTCATCGGCGCGGACACGATGTCGAGGATCGTCGACTATCAAGACCGCGCCACGTGCGTTCTATTCGGCGACGGGGCCGGCGCGATTCTGCTCGAGCCCTCTGAAGACCCCCAACTGGGCCTGCTGGACTACATCAATGAAATCGACGGCTCCGGCGGCGACTGGCTCTGCATGCCCGCCGGAGGCAGCCGGCGCCCCGCGAGTCCCGAGACCGTCGAGAAGCGCATGCACTATGTCCAGCAGGACGGAAGGCAGGTCTTCAAGTACGCCGTGCGGAAGATGGCGGACGTATGCATGCAGCTCATCGAGCGAAACGGCTTCACGCCCGAAGATGTGGACTACCTTCTGCTCCATCAAGCCAACGGGCGCATCATCTCGGCAGTCGCCAGCAAGCTGGGGATGCCCGCAGACAAAGCCGTCAACGTCATCGGGGAATACGGCAACACTACCGGCGCCACGCTTCCCTTGGCCGCGCAAAAGGTCCTCGACAACGGTCAATTGAAGAAGGGCGACCTGGTTGTGATGTGCGCCGTCGGCGCCGGACTGACCGCCGGCGCGTCGTTGTGGCGCTGGGCGTATTAGCCGGTTTCTCGCCCGCGTAGAGCAGGATCGTTGCATCGAATGGGAGGATTCCGAGACCGTCAACGGCACGGCTTGGACGAATGTCGTATAATCTAGGGCGGAAGGCGTGAGCAAGCGTTCCGGGAAGGAATTTCCTCCCGATTTATTAGAGCTGAAGGAGAAACACGACCATGATCCAACTAACTGAAACGGCTGTCACGAAGATCCACGAGATCATGGGCCAACAGGACCCGCAGCCCCAGGGACTGCGCATCTCGGTGGTCGGGGGCGGCTGCTCCGGCTTTCAGTACTCGATGGCTTTCGAGAACAGCCGCTTGCCGCTCGACAAGACCTACACGTTCAACGGCGGCCTCAAAGTGTTCGTCGACCAGGCGAGCATGCTCTACCTCGACAACTGCCGTGTGGACTATATCGAGACCCTCGAAGGCGCGGGGTTCAAGTTCGAGAACCCGAACGTCTCCTCCACCTGCGGCTGCGGCAGTTCTTTCCAGGCGTAACGAAGCCCCGCCTGCATTTCTCACCACCCGACGGCCGAAGTACGCGATACAAAGGCCGTGATTCGTGAAAAACCCGTTGGTCGGGCTTGGGGTTGCTCATCTTGGAGTCCCCGGAGGACGGAGAAAAACCGTGTTGCGTGTTTCGTAACTCGAGGGTCGAGGGAAGCGATCAGGCCGCTACACCTGCGCGCGCCTTTTTCCTCCGCTCGGCTCGCGCCTCGTCCTGACGGCCCCCTCGCGCTCAGCGATCGAGCGCCGCGCGCAAGGCGGGTTCCAAATCGGCGAACCGGTAGGAGAAACCGGACGCTTGCGTTGCCGCGGGCAAGACCTTCTTGCTGGAAAGCAGCTCAGAGGCGAATCCGCCGAGCACGACCTTCAGCGCGAACGCCGGGGCGGGCATGAAGCTGGGCCGGCGCAGGACACGGCCGAGGACGCGCGCGAATTCCTTCTGGCGCAGCGGATGCGGCGCGGTGCCGTTGTAGACACCCGACTCGCCGCGCTGGATCAAATGCAGGACGAGATCGCAGAGGTCGTCGCGATGGATCCACGACCACCATTGACGACCCGACCCGAGCGGTCCGCCGGCGCCGAGCCGGAAGGGCGTAAGCATGGCGTCGAGCGCGCCGCCGCCTTGGGCCAGGACAACCCCGATGCGCACCTGAGCCACCTGCATTCCGAATTCCCCGGCCTTGCTCGACTCCGCTTCCCAGGCGCGGCAGACCTCGGCCAGGAAATCGCCGCCCGAAGCCGAAGTTTCGTCGAGTTCCTCGTCGCCCCGGTCGCCGTAGAAACCGACGGCGCTGGCGGCAACGAGCATCGGCGGCTTGGACGGCAGACCGCGCAATCCGTTGACGAGGTTGCGCGTGCCGATGACGCGGCTGTCGCGAATGGCTGCGAGCTTGGCATGCGTCCAACGGCCCACGACCGTCTCGCCGGCGAGATGGACAACGGCATCGGCGCCGTCGAAAGCCTCGGCGGGAGCCGCTTCCGAAAGAGGATTCCAGGCGCAGGCTGAATCAATAGCGGGCGCCCTCGAGGCGGCGCTCTCGGCGTCTCTCGTGATCGCGACCACCTGACAGCCCGCCTGCTTTAGCGTTTCGGACAGCCGGCGGCCAACAAAACCGGTGGCGCCCGTGACGACGATCTTCATGGTTTCCTCGCTCGATAGGCTTCCGGGACGCCGGAGTCCCGGAAGCCTTGCGGTCACACTAGCGTTGGGACGAAGACAAAGTCAACCGAGCGATCACAAGGTGATTCGTAAAGAAACGGCCGGCGAGCAGGACGCGGGAAGGCACACCCCACCTTGGGACCTTCGAAACAAGCAGGCGTCACGCCGTGTGATATTTTGGGAGCAGGTTCAACCGATGCCGAAGCAGAAAAAGGCGATGCCACCGGTCCAGCAATGGGCGGCGCCGGTGCTATTGGCGTGGCTCGTGCCGGGGGCGGGACATTTCTACCTCAAGCGCTGGAACCACGGCGGCCTGCTGCTATTCGCGATTGCGAGCATGTTCATCTTCGGGCTGCTGATGCGCGGCCGCATGTTCGAGCCGCAAACCGGCGACCTCTTCACGACCGTCATCAACTGCGGCGGCTACATTGCGGATGTCGCCAACGGCGCACTCTACTTCCTGGCAACCTGGCTGGGCTACCAACAACAACAAATGGCGACGGCGGTGGCGGACTACGGAACGAAGTTCCTGGCCTGCGCCGGGCTGCTGAACATCCTCGCGGTCATCGACGCCTACGAGATCGCGGCCGGCCAGAAACACTAATGTTCCTAAGCCTCACCCATCTCCAGGCGGCGCTGTTGTTCGCCTTCTTCGCGTCGATCGTGCTGGGCGTAGTCGGACGCAACAGCGACAAGGAGCGCATACGGTACGGCGTGACCGTATTCGGCTACTTCGTGGCAGCGATCTTCGGGCTTGGCTGGCTGATGTACTTCGGCCACGGCTGATCGGGACGCAAGCCGCGAAGTCCGAGCCGCAGCATCAAGGCTGCAAACGGCGCGCCAACCAAACGATGTAGTCGGCGTTGCGGCGGCGGATCTCGGCCAGAAGATCCGGCGGCAATTCGTCGATCTTTTCCTTGAAGAACCGGATGTCGCCGCCGGGGGCATCGCGGTCGCGCGTACCCACCAGGTTGCCTATCCAGAAGACAAGGAACAGGTTGCCGTCAACACGGCCCTTGCCGCGATCACCCAGATAGTACCCAAGCCCCTTGTCGCGATAGAGGTCCGCCAAGGCGCTCTCCTCACCGAATGCGTTCCGTGAGGCGAATTCATGGCAGCGATCGACCATCCTTCGATAGAGTCCCCGCCACGAGTTCCCCTCCGGCTGCTCCGACAGCACGTCGAGAAGCTGCAACTGCAGTTCACCGGATATCTTGTAGTTCACCCGGCCGGCTGTCGCGTTCCCGATCATCTCGAGCACGCGCGCCTGCTTTCCGCTTCCCGAGTGGATGCTGAGAGTGCCATCGAAGTGCCGCGCCACCGCCGCCAGTTCGCGCACGCGGCATTCGAGCTCGGCTATCGGATCGCCTCCGAAGCCGCCTTCCGCCGCCGGCACGAGCTCCGGCCACATCTTGCCGGCCGCATACGCTTTCAACTCGCCAAGCGCTTCCGGATACGCCTGCCTCTTCTTGAATCCCAGGTTCGGCGGAACAAGGCTTGCCGGACGTCCGCGCTGCCGCAGCCAGTGCATGTAAAAAAACAACTCCTTCGGCGAAGTAAGCGTCGCCGCTTCGTCAATCGAAGGCTCGAAGTCGAAGTCCGCACCGGATTTCTGTTCGCGGATGAAGTCGTACAACTCTTCGTTCAGTTTCAGGCTTTCGCCGAACTTGACCGCCAGCCGGCGCACTTCCGATGGAGAAAAGCGATATTCACGATCCTCGACCTGCAGCGGAGCGGCGAATTCGTTCAGCAGCCAGCGCCGTTCATCCCGCGTCAACGTCCCGGCAAAGGCTTGCTCCACCTCCGCATCCGTCCAGGCGCGCGGGTGCCGGGTATCCGCCCGCAGCTCGAAAAGCCGCGAAGAATCGGTCGTGAACTTGGTGTATCCAGAGGCCCGGCGAATGGCTTCCCGGGTGGCTTCAATCGATCGGGAGACTTCCTCGGGCGTTGCGCCGTTGACGATGAAGTGGTCGGCCTCGGCGGAGTAGCCTTTCCTCCAACCAGCCCGAATCGCAGCCCACAGACCACTATGGTAGAGATGCTCGATCGATACGCGGGTGTGGCCGATCGCCGTCGGATCCTCGCCGTCGCGAGCCGCGATTTCTTCGTCGATGGTCATCTCGCGCGTTGCGGAAAGTTGCACCGTGCTGGCCATGTTGACGCCGGTCTCGCCGAGGATGCGGCCGAACGCGTCAAACACAGCCGGCAGAGCGATCTCGGGATGACGGTTGCCCACCGCCACTGCGGGCAGGTCCTTTTGGGGACGGGGCAGGAACAGGGGATCTTTGGCGGCCAACGTACGCACGGATTCGCGGTCCGCCGGAAGGAAGGACTGTTCCCGAACCTGAACTTCGCCATCGGTGACGCGCGTAAATGTCAGCAGGGTGGATTGACGTTCGTCTCCGTCCCGATCCGCAACGAGATGCAGTACCCGCGGATCGCCCGGCTCCCGGGTCAGTGACGGCAGGTGGAGGCGCCAGCCCTGGATATCGGCACCACCCCTCGCCGCAGCGCGATGGCGCGCCGCATCGTTCAACTCCTCATTCCCGACCTCATCCAACAAGCTCCGACCGAACTCCTGAAGACTCTCGCTCATCTCGACCTCTCGCATCGCCCTCGATTCTCAGACCGCGGGCGCAATCAACCCGGCAACGCAACGAGTTTCGCCTGCACCCCGTCTTCCCTTGAGAAGGCCCTGAATTCTGGCATACTGGATGGACCCGGAGCAATTCCCCACGCGTCAATGAAAGCGCTTTCTTCGGCCTTGTTCATGGTGGTCTTCGGCATCGTTGCGGCGGCGCAACCGACCACCGGCGCGGCCGCGAGAGAATCGCCGGAAGCTGCCGAGAACGACAAGTTCCCGCTCCGCGAGATCCTCATCGACGGCAACGAAAATTTCACAACCGAAGACATCATCGAGGTGCTCGGCCTTGACATCGGTCAGATGGTGAACCGGGCGGATTTCGAGAGCGCGGTCGGCAAACTCGACAAGACCGGCGTTTTCGAAGGGTATGCGTTTCGCTTCGGCCCCAAGGACGATGGCTATACCGTGACCTTCACGGTTCAGGAAGCGCCGGAACTCTATGCGGTGCGCTTCGAAGGCTTCGATATCTCCGAAGAAGAGATCCGAGCCCGCCTGCGCGAGAAGATCCCGCTTTTCGGACCGAAAGTACCACCCACCGGCATCATGGCGCGCCGCATCGGCGATCTGCTGCAGGAACTCTGGATCGAACAAGGCAATCAGACCAAGATCATCGGCGACATCAACCTCCTCAGCGATGAAGAGTTCGAAATACTGTACCGTCCAGAGGGTACGATCCAGAACATCGCTTTCACGAGATTCGAAAACGCAAGGGTGGTTCCGGCGTTGACGCTGCAGCAAAAGTTCAACAGCGTGGCGATGGGGGTCACCTACAGCGAGCGGCGCTTGCTGGAGCTGCTCATGTACAACATCAGGCCCTTGTACGAGCAGGTCGGACGCCTGGAAGTAAAGTTCTGCCCGTGCAGCGTCGAGCCTGACACGGCATCCAAGGGACTGATTGTCACGATTCAAGTGGAGGAGGGGCCGGAGTACAAATTCGGCGAGGTCGTACCTCCGCGAACCTCCTTCATCAAGCCGGAGGATATGGCGAAGCTCATCAAGTTTCATCCCGGCGAAACGGCCAACCTCATGCTCGTCAGCGAGGCTCTCCAGCGCTATGAAGAGCAGTTCAAGGGCAACGGGTTCATCAACATCCGCTCACAATACGACTCGACCACGAACCCCGAGAAGAAAACCGTCGACGTCGTCATGAGACTCGACCCGGGATATCGATATGTCTTTCGCAAGCTGGAGATCGAGGGGCTCGATCTGGTGGCCGAGGCGGCTGTCCGCAAGCGCTGGGCGCTGAAGGCAGGCGATCACTTCAACCAGCACTACCCTGCGATCTTTCTCAATCGTGTACGCGCCGAGCAGATGTTCGACAACCTGCAAACGACCGACTGGCAGATGAAAGCGGACGAAGTCGAGAAGGCCGTGGATGTTCA
The DNA here is from genome assembly GCA_965204095.1 of Bryobacterales bacterium. Taxonomy (GTDB): domain Bacteria; phylum Acidobacteriota; class Terriglobia; order Bryobacterales; family UBA6623; genus JAPPLB01. Next base: position 2,928,861 of record OZ241991.1, read on the forward strand.
ACTCATCTTCAAGTAGGACCCTCTTCGGCAGACTGCTCGGCGCAATCGCCGTGGCCGTGCTGGCAGCCGGATATCCGATATGCGGCCAGGAGACCGAGATTGCCGACGAGCAGAGTACAGAACTCTTCTCGCAGGTCGACGGCATGCTCGCGAGTCTGAGCGAGATCACCGGCCTCGAGGTCCGCAAGCCGGTCCCGCGTGAGCTATTGACACGCGACGAGATCCGGGAACTCATCGAATCCCGTATCGCCCAGGAAAGCAATCCGGAGAAAATCCGTCGGGAGGAGCTGTTTCTCAAGCTGTTCGGCTTCGTTGGCGATGACTTCGACTTGAAGGGCGAGGTCGTTGACGTCCTGACGGAGCAAGCCATCGCACTCTACGACTTCAAAACCCGCCGCCTCTACCTCGCGACATGGACACCGGAGGAGATGCAGGAGTTCGCGCTCGTCCACGAGCTGGCTCACGCCCTCGCCGACCAGCACTTCAATCTCAAGCGGTTCGTCAAGAGAGCCAGGAATTCAGAAGAGGACATCGCGCGCTCAGCCGTCATGGAAGGACAGGCATCCTGGTTAATGACCGAGTACGTTCTTCGGCAAAGCGGACGCTCGATGGTCGGCAATCGGCTCCTTGCAATCGCCACCGCGAGCGCATCCAAGGTAGAGGCGGACCAGTTCCCGGTTTTCTCGGCAGCGCCCCTGTTCCTGCGCGAAACCATGCTTTTCCCCTACGCCGAGGGGCTGTTGTTCCAACAGGAGATCATCGACAAGCTGGGGACCCAGGCGTTCTCCGAGATCTTTCGCCGTCCGCCGAGCACGTCGCAGCACATCCTCGAACCGGACAGCTATCTCGAGAAGCGGCTCGCCAACCACCCCGTCTTGCCGAAACTCGAGCTCCCGAAGGGCTTCCGGCGCATCCATTACGGGGAGATCGGTCAACTCGATCACCGTATCCTTCTGAAGCAGTTCCTGACTCGGGAGATTGCAGACGATCTCTCGCCCCGTTGGCGCGGCGGACGCTACGAAATCCTCGAGAATAGGAAGACCGGTCAGGCAGTGCTCGCCTACGCCGTGCGCTGGGAGCGGCCGGAAGACGCGGCTCGCTACCTCGATCTCTACAAGATGATCTGCAAGAAGAAGTGGGGCGAGGTCGAGTTCGATACCGAGACCGACAGCGAGGTCACGGGGCGCTCGGAAGAAGGTTCGTTCCGTCTTGCTCGTATGGATGCCGTCTTCACTAGCATCGAAGGGTTGCCGGATGATAAAGTGAAGCCACCCGCTCGGTAACGATTCCTCGCCTTCCATGCTGCGAATTAGGCGCTAGAAAGCATCATGCGAGTTCTGAAAGTTTCATTGATTGCCCTGATCCTGTGCGTTTCGCTGACGGCCAGCGAAGTGCCCCGCCCCGCGCCTTCGCTCAAGTTCACGACGGTGGACGGCCAAAGCATGAGCCTGGAGGACCTCAAGGGCAAAGTCGTTGCAGTGATGTTTTTCAGCACCACCTGCCCTCACTGTCAGAAAACCACGCAAATCCTGAATCCGATCTATACGAGGCTGCGGCCTCGGGGGCTGGAGATCATCGGCTTGGCTACCAACCAATCGGCAGCCACCGATATCGAAGAATTCCGGCGCACCTTCGGCGCGAATTTTCCCTTGACGGTCTCCAGCCGTTTCGAGTGTGCTCGCTTCGCCGGCCTTTCGCTGATGGCGCGCTTCTATGTCCCTTACATGTTCTTTATCGACCGGAACGGACGGATTCGGCATGAACACGAAGGTGGTGACCGGCAGTTCTACAGCAACCAGGCCGTGAACATCCAAGCCGAACTGGAAGCGCTGCTGAACGAGCCCGCCGGGAAGACCAGCTAGGCCTTTGCGGACCGTCCCTCAGCAGGCAGCCGTGTTCAGGATTCTCAGTACCGTCCTGCTTCTGCTCGCAGGGGCCTCTCTTGTGCTGCAAGCCGCTGAGCTGCCGCGAGCGGCCGGCCCCCTCGAGGTTCGGACCTGGGAAGGCGAGCAGTGGCGGCTCGATCAGCTCAAGGGCAAGGTGGTCGTCGTGATGTTCATGTCGACCAGTTGCCCGAGTTGCCACGCGGCTACTCAGGCGCTGAAAGCCATCTACGAGGAGTCGAAGAAGCGTGGACTCGAGGTCATCGGAATCGCCACGAACCGTCAGGCCGAGACGGAAATGAGATCCTTCGTGCAGCGGTTCGAACCGAACTTCCCTGTTACCGTCGGCACCCGCGCGCTATGGGCGCAATTCGGGGGCTTCTCGGTGATGGCGCGACCGCCCTTCTACCCTCACATGCTGATCGTCGATCGCTCCGGCACGATTCGTGAGGAACATACCGGCAAAGAGCGCAACTACTATTCCTACACGAACTTGCGCCGTTTGCTCGAGAAGTATCTGCAAGAGCCGGCCTCCTGACAGAAAGCCTCCTCGGGGAAACGACGTCCTCACCACTTCGGAGTGACTCTCGACCAGCCGTTGTATAGGCCTCTCGTACGCAGCGGACACGCGCAAACCGTCCTCGGACGCTATTGGCCCCTGCCCAAGGAAGACCCGCGATTCCCGGCGCGCGAGCGGCTGTTTCGAATCGAGCCGGACGTTCAGGTACTCGCGCACGAGAACCGTTTTGAAGCCGCTGAAAGCGTCCCCACCCTGCTTATCCTCCATGGCCTCGCCGCTTCCAGCACCGCGCCTTATGTGAGGCGGTCGACTCAGGCCGCTCTTGCCGCGGGGTACAACGTCCTTCGCCCCAATGTCCGCAACTGCGGCGGCACCGAGCACCTCTCGCCCACGCTCTATCACTCGGGGCTCACCTGGGATCTGCGTTGTATCGTCGACGAACTCGCGCCCGCGCCGCTGTACATCCTGGGCTTCTCGATGGGCGGCAACATCGCCTTGAAACTGGCTGGAGAATGGGGTGACGAGCCGCCGCCGCACGTTCGGGGGATCTGCGGAATCTCCGTACCGATCCACCTCGGGCTCTGCGCACGCGAACTCGGCCGTCTGCACAATCGCGTCTACGAGTGGCGCTTCATGAGGATGCTGCGGCAGACCCTGCGGAAGAAGCAGGAGTTGATGCCTGAGCGTTTCGGCGCCTTCTCCACCGAGCACATTCGATCCATTTACGAATTCGACGAATATGTCACCGCGTCCGCTTTCGGCTTTCGTAATGCCGACGACTACTACGAGAAGTGCTCCTGCGCCTCGTTCCTGCCGAGGGTGCGTGTTCCGTCGCTTCTGATCCACTCCGACGACGACCCCTTCATACCACCGGACACCTACGCGGACCCCGTCTTCGAACAGAACCCGCACGTCAAGCTGCTGCGAACGCGATACGGCGGTCACGTCGCATTTCTGTCTCGGCGCCGGCCCCGTTTCTGGGCCGAAGAGCAAGCCCTCGCTTTCTTCGCCGCCCTCGGCGCATAGACAATCTCCGCCGCCGCCAACTCCTGCGCTATAGTTTTGGGTTCGAGGTGACTATGCGCACTTTTCTTCGATCGTTTGCCTTCATCATTGCTTTCTCGCTCACCATCGGGATGCTGTACGCAGTCGACTGGTCACGCTTCCGCGGACCCAATGGAGCCGGTGTCGCCAATGACACCAATCTGCCCGTGAAGTTCGGCCCCGACAAGAACGTCGTCTGGAAGACCGCAATCCCCAGGGGACACTCATCTCCGGTCTTCGGCGACGACGCCATCTTCCTGACCGCCTGGGAGGGCAAAAGCGTTTTCACGTTTTCGCTCGACCGCGAGACCGGACGCATCCAGTGGCGCCGCGAGATCGTCCGGGAGCGCGAAGGCGAGCTGCACGAATCGAACGGCCCTACCTCGCCCAGCGCCACCACGGACGGCCGGAACGTCTACGTCTTTTTTCATGATGTCGGCCTGCTCTCATATGGCCCCGACGGCAACGAGCGCTGGCGTATTCCTCTCGGGCCTTTCAACAACCCCATGGGCATGGGCGCATCGCCGATTCTGGCCGAGGGCAAGATCATCCTGATCTGCGATTCCGAATCGGATTCGTTCATGATCGCCGTCGACAAAGACAGCGGCAAGATGTTATGGCGCAACGAACGCGATTTCGTTACGCGCGGCTTTTCGACGCCCGTCCTGTATGACCCGAAGGACGGCAGCGGGCTTGAAGCCATCGTCCCCGGCTCCTACGAGCTCATCGCCTACAAAGTCGCCAGCGGCGAGAAGTCCTGGTGGGTGCGCGGCCTCACTTGGCAGCTCAAACCCACCCCCGTCATGGATGAGGACACCATATTCCTGCTGAACTGGGCCGGACGCGCCGACCTCGGCCAGCAAGAAGACGTGATCCCCTTCGAGGAGGCCCTCAAGCTGTACGACAAAGACGGTGACGGACAGTTCAGCCAAGAGGAAGCCCCCGACCCTGCGATGCGGAAAACCTGGAACAACTACGACCTGGACCTGAACGGTTTCATGGGCTCGCGCGATTGGCACCACTACCGCAACAAGCGCGCCTCCGTCAACGCGATGAATGCGATCCGCCTGGGCGGCAAGGGAGACATGACAGAAGGCGCCTTCCGCTGGCGTCATTACAAGACCCTGCCCAATGTGCCGTCGCCGCTGCTCTACGACGGCATCGTCTACCTAGTCAAGGATGGAGGCATCGTGACGGCTCTGGACAAGAAGACCGGGGAAGTCCTCAAGCAAGCAAGGCTGATGGAAGCGCTCGACAGATACTTCTCGGCACCGGTGGCGGCCGACGGCAAGATTTACATGCTCAGCGAAGCCGGCAAAGTTTCCGTGCTCAAATCCGGCCCCGATTGGGAAGTGATCCAGACGAATGACATGGGCGCCGCCGCCTATGCCACGCCGGCCATCGTCGACAACAAGATCTATCTCCGCACCGACTGGGGACTCTACTGCCTGGCCAAGCTCGACTAGGAGACGACCATTGGCAATGATATCGTAACTCACGGCCTTACAACATGTTAGGTAAATCAGTACTGCATCGTCCCCACATTCCATCCCTCTCCTTGGACGCGAATGCACTGAGACTCTGGGGACCTCCACGGACCCACGAGCTCTGGGGTTGGCTGACGATCAAACACCATCGCCCGAACACTGCCGACGGTAAGACGTAAGTCAGTGTTAGATTCAAATCGAGATTGGAGGAGGGCGTCCGGGTCGACTGGTTCGGGACCTCGTCGGTGGCCCTTGAACTGTCCAACGAAGTAGGAACCACCGACCGAGAGTTCGCTTGGAAGAAGCGAGAGCAAATGAACGGCACACTTACGTCTCTTAAGCAGTTCCTGCCCAGCGACTGGCTCTTCGAGATCCCCATCTACCAGCGCGGCTATGCCTGGGAAGAGGAGAACCTCCGGGATCTGTGGGACGATCTCTACTACCTCGGCGACCGCGAACACTACTTCGGCACCGTCCTGCTGAAGAGGGCGGACAAGCCGACGACGAGGGTGGGTCTGAAGACCTTCGAGCGCTTCGAGGTGATCGATGGCCAGCAACGGCTGACGACGACTCTCATCCTGCTCCGCGAGCTGATCTCCCAGATGAAGGAACTCGGTGACGAAGACATCAGCGACGAGGTGTCCAAGCTCGAGGCGGACTATATCGTCTACCGCGACCAGTACAAGTTGAACATCGGCGGTGAAGACGCGTCGTTCTTTCGAGACTCGATCCTGACCGGGGCATCCCCCGCCGCCGAGACCCGAGCTCAGGAGCGGCTACGAAACGCCCGGAACTTCTTTCGCAACCAGTTCGGTCGGCAACGAGAAAAACAAGGGCGGGATGAGTACCTCAACTTCCTGATCGAGTTCAAGAATCGGATCGATCGGCTGCAGGTCATGCTTTACCGCATGCAGTCGAACGCCGAGGCGGTTCGCATGTTCGAGACGGTGAACGACCGCGGGCGTCCGCTGACCGATCTGGAGAAGACGAAGAGCATCCTGATGTACGCCTCGGACCTCGTCGTTGCCGACCGCCAGACTCTGGAGACGCGGCTCTCTGAGCTGAACGACCACTTTTCGAAGATCTACAGGTGCTTCAAGGATATCGAGGAAGGGCTTGGACTTCGGGATGCAGGCGAGATCCAGCGCTATCACCACATCTTCTTCTTGGACCCGAAGGACTCGCACAAGCACATGCGGGTGCTCAAGGATCGCCTTATGGAGAAGAGCCGGGAGGATCCAGAATACTGTGAACGCTTCATTCGCTGCTATGCCCGTGACCTCCGGAACGCGTTCGACACGATGAGGGACATCGCGAAGCGCAGGCAGGAAAGGAATACGCTTGGGAGCACAATCGACAGGCTTTTCCGGGTCGGGCACATGGCCAACTTGTATCCGCTCCTAATCGCCTCCTGGCAGAGGTTCGGGGAGGACTCGCAGCGCCTAGAGATCCTCCGTCTGTTCGAGGCTTTCGTATTCCGGGTCTACCGCGTTGTCAGATACCGTAGCGATGCTGGCCGAAGCTCATTGAACCGGCTGGCCCGTCGGGTCCACAAGGACAATCTCACGGTGGCCGACTTCCTCCAAGAGTTGAGGCAACTGAATCTAGCATACGTCAGCGACAGTGCGTTCCGCCGTTACTTGTCCGCGACGCACTGCTACACGCATCTCGGTACGTGGACGATCAAGTACCTGCTTGCACAGTACGAGATGAAGCTCCGGACTGACGCGGGCGAGCCGTTGCCTCTGGACCTCGCGGAGATCCTGTCATCCGAGTACGAAACAGAGCATATCCTGCCGCAGCGCCCAGTGGGCTTGGGTCAAGAAGAGGTTGCCGCTCACGAGGAGATCGTCCATCTGCTAGGCAACTTGACTCTCGCATCTAAGAATTGGAACCGGAGGATGGGCAACCGTTCCTTCGACGAGAAGCGAGACGGTCGACTGGACGACGAATCTGACGGAGCGAAGACCTGTTACCGCGAATCGAGTCTGCGCGTCCAACGCGACCTAGCGAGGTGGGAGAAATGGAACGAAGCGTCTATTCGAGAGCGCGGCACCAAGATCATCGACTTCGCTATGGAGCGTTGGCAAATCGATCCCACGGTCGAGGGCGGTCGGGCGCTCGACTGACAAGAAGCGACGCGGAGTAGCGCCGCGTGCCGGGAGGCCGCGCACGAACCCGTCGCTGGTGCGCTCGTGGCGGGGCGGCACCACCCCCCGCCCCACTCCCAGCGCGATTGCGGACGCACCACGCCGCCGGGACGGTGACGGTCACCGTCTCGAGCGTGACGGCGCCCCGTCGTTCAGCCAGCGCGCGAGCGCCTTGGCGGGATCGGCGATCTCGTCAATCGAGGTGTACCAAAAGGCCTGCCAGCCCTCCTCCGGCAGGCTGGCGAACAGCATCAGGTTCAGCGGATAAGACACGCTGTCGGTGCATCGGCGAACGTCATCTCGGAACAGGAACACCGGCTTTCCCCAAGCGATCGCTAGGCCCAGCTCCACCATCACGCCCTCGTCCGGAGGACAGCCGTTGACCACCGCGAACAGGCCGTCGGCATTGCGCACGTCGCGGAGGTCGGCCTGGCCGATGCGGTAGGCCCAGCCGGGGCTTGCCTTGTCGATCTGGTCGTTTCGGGCGAACGGCTCCCATACCTCGGCGCCCAGCGCTTCCAGGGCTGCCACGAGCGACAACAGCGGCCCTTCACGCTGCTGCGCGGAGAAACCATAGGGATTCGCCAGATACAAGGTCTTGTTCTCGGCCATCTTCGCGTACCTGACTGCCACTTCCACCGGGCCGGAGACCTTCAAGCGCTGCCGCCTGCTTGACACATCGCCGCATCGGCCGCCTCCTATTGTGACACCCGGTAGCGCGGCCCGAGAGACAAGGAGCCGTTCCGGGCGTGAGACAACGAACAACGGAAGGTGCAGGAAATGACTGGAGACACAGGAGAACAGCCGGTCTTCAATGCAGGCTACTCGTTCGAAAGCCGGATTGATCCTTCAGTCGTCTTGCAGTAAATTAATGTGAGCGACATTGGGCAACTTTGGAGGTGCCATGCCCCTGCAGGTGACTGCGCGATTACCCGATCCGATGGTCGATGCGCTGGATACGGCAGCGCAACAGCTCCGGCGCAGTCGGGCGGATGTCATCCGTTTGGCAGTCGAACATTACCTCGAAGATTTCGACGATCTCTCCGTCGCCATCGACCGGCTCCGCGATCCCAGCGATCCGGTGCTGGATTGGGACCAGGTCCGGCGTGAGCTTCTCGATACGGATTAAGGAAAGTGCGGCCAAGGAGCTGAAACGTGTTGCCAAGCCAGAGCAGACACGGATCGTCGCGGCCATCGACCGGCTGGCGGAGAGCCCCCATCTCGGCACGGCTCTGAAGGGCGACATGCGTGGGTTGCGGCGGATTCGCATCGGGGACCATCGCGTCTTGTACGAAGTCCGAGGGGATGAGCTCATCGTGCTGGTCGTTCGCATCGCCCACCGGGGGGACGCCTATCGGCGGCGGCCGACATGAGTTTCGGCCATTCGCGGCGGCATGCCATTCATTTGACAGTCGCGCCAATTTTTTTAGAATGATCGTACATTTCAAACGATTGTTTTCTTTGGGGGATTATGAGGGACCCCTGATCCAGGAACGCGGGGGCGCTGGACGTTCCCGGAACCGTCTCAGGAGGACCTTCTCCTTCGTCAGTCGTCGACCTTCTTGTTTCCTTTCAGGCCACCCGGTTCAGAACTCCGGTTCCATTGTAGAAACACTACGGATGAGATTCACTCACCTTCTTCTGTTGGCCATGATCCTTTCGGGAACCGGGTGCGTCCGCCCCACAGCGCCGCCCCCACGTCAACCGAGCCTGCCGATTCCACCGTCGTGGAACGCGGGCGAGGCGGTGGAGGGAACGGTGGACATCCATTGGTGGAAACAGTTTCAGGACCCGCAATTGGATGCGTTGATCGAGGAGACCTTCAGCAACAATCCCCAACTCCGGGCCGTCGCCGCCCGATTGGAAACGGCGCTCGTCGAAGCCCGGATGGCCGGCGCCGAGCGGATGCCGGCATTGGGACTCGCAATCAACGGCCGCCGCCAACGTCAAAATTTCATCGGGCTTCCCTTGCCGGGTTTTGAGGGCCGGGTCCCGCAAGCCACTTTTACCAACCTTGGCGTCGGCCTGGACATCCACTGGGAGGCGGACGTTTGGGGGAGAATCCGAAGCGGCGAGATTCGAGCCGGCGCCCTTGCCTCCGCGAATTCGGCGGATCTTGCGGCGGCGAGACATTCGTTGGCGGGCCAGACGGCCAAGGCCTGGTTTGCCTGCTCGGAGGCAAGCCTTCAAATGGCCCTGGCCCGCGAGATCGTGGCCAGTTACAAGACGACATCCCAGTGGGTACGGAACCGCATCGAGGCAGGTCTCGTACCGGCCCTGGAAATAAATCTCGTGCTGTCGGACTCGTCTGCCGCTGAATCTGTCGTCGATCTCCGCCGCGAGCAATTGGAACGCAGCATCCGCCAGGTGGAACTCCTGGTCGGGCGCTATCCGGAAGGGGAGTTGAGGGTTCGGGAAAGCCTTCCCGGGATTTCTTCCGCTGTTCCGGCCGGTATTCCCTCTCAACTCTTGACCCGCCGACCCGATCTCATCGCGGCACAGCGTCGCCTGCTGGCCTCCGACGCCGGCATTGTCCAGGCTCGAGCGGCCCTTCATCCCCGACTGAGTCTCACCACAACGGGTGGAATGGCCACCGAATCACTGCTGAGTCTGGTGAATGGGGAATACGCCGTCTGGGGCTTGCTGGGCAACCTGGTTCAGCCGCTTTTCGAAGGAGGGCGACGCAGGCGTGAGGTCGAAATCGCGCAAGGCCGTTCCCTGGAGGCTCTGGAGACCTATACAGGCGCCGTCCTGCAGGCCTTCGGCGAGGTGGAGACGGCGCTGTCGGTTGAAAGCTTGTTGCGAGATCGGCTGCGAAAGCTGGAAGCATCGATTGCGGAGGACCGAGTGGTTCGGGAACAGGCCCAGCTTCGTTATCGCCATGGGAAGGGGGATATGCTGCTGGTGTTGCAGACCGACCGCCGAATCCTCAACACCAAGAGTCAGATTCTGACCCTGCAACGTCTCCTGCTCGACACTCGGATCGACCTCCATCTGGCGCTGGGTGGCGGTTTTGATGCGAGCGCCCCAGCGGGAGACCCGGAATCTCTCCTTCCGCCAACCCTTGCCGAAGAGCATCTGAATTGATCAAGCTGCGCCTACCATTGTTGCGCCCGTGCCTCCTTTTCCGCCGCTCCTGTGTGGGCCTTCCTCTCGGAAGTCTTGGCGAAGGCTCCGGAAAGCCCCAAGCTGTCCTCCTTCCGGGATCGAGTTCGGCCGGCGCATACACTCGTGGACCGGAAGGTTCGTACGGACCGGGGAAGAGGGGGTTTTTGTCGTGGAATCGGAGTCACAGGCACCGTTTGAGCCATGCGAACGTAGTGTGGCTGGTTTCACCGGCGACCCAGGCGACTGTCTTGAAAGGAATGGAAGTCCAAGTACAAGCTGATTCCAGCCGCTCCGCCTGCTCTCACTCGCAGTCCTCCCACACAAGCAGCAGGTGCAGTCGATGAATCAAAACGACGCCTACCAGGGGGAACCGGGCGGTCCCATCGCCTTCATGGCGAGCAACCGCGTTGCCGCCAATCTGTCAATGGTCGTCATATTGGCGGCCGGCCTGGTAGCGCTGGGGGCCTTGGAGCGTCAAGCCTGGCCGACCGTTCCGTTCAATACCATCGAAGTGTCCGTAGTCTATCCCGGCGCCGTGCCTGAGGAGGTGGAGGAGTCGATCGTTGTCAAGATCGAGGAGCAGGTCGAGGCGCTGGAGGATGCCAAGGCGGTAAAGTCCTTGGCGGCCCCGGGGCTCGCATCGGTGAGGGTCGAATTGAAGACCGGTGCGGACATGGGCGAGGCCATGGACGAGGTCAAGTCCGCGGTCGGGCGCATTCAGTCGTTTCCCGGCGCAGCCGAGCGTCCGCAGTTCAGGGAGATGGACAACCGCACCAGCATGATCCGTCTGATCGTCTTTGGCGACATCCCCGAGCGCTCGCTGAAGGAGCTGGCCCACCAGATCGAAGACGACTTGGGGACGCTGCCCAGCGTGTCCCAGGTCGAGACCACCGGGACGAGAAACTACGAGATCTCGATCGAAGTGCCGATCATCCGTCTGCGAGCCCTCGGGCTGACACTGGACGATGTCGCAGATGCCGTCCGCCGCAGTTCCCTCGACCTTTCGGCCGGCAGCATCGATACGCAGGACGCCCAGGTGCGCGTCCGGACCATCGGACAAAGCTACGACCAGCTCGGCTTCGAGGACATCATCGTCATAGCCCGGAAAGACGGCACAGTCGTGCGCCTTGGAGATATCGCCGCTGTGCGTGATGCCTTCCAGAATACCGACCTGATCCTGCGGCACCAAGGCCGGCCGGCGGTTTTCGTGGAAGTCTACCGGGCCGAGGGCGAGCAGGTGATGGATGTTGCCGAAGCCGTACACGAGCACATCGCGAACGTAATTGTTCCATCCCTGCCCGATGGCGTCGGGATCACTATCTGGAACGACGACTCTCAGACCTACTCGGAGCGGGCCGACATCCTCCTCCGGAACGGTCTTATGGGAATCATTCTGGTATTCATCTCGCTGGCCCTGTTTCTCGAGATTCGGCTCGCATTATGGGTCGTCGCCGGCCTGATCACCTCGGGCATCGGGGCTTTGGCGGTGATGCTGGCACTCGACCTTGCGATCAATACCATTTCACTGTTCGCGTTCGTTCTGGCTATCGGCATCATCGTCGACGATGCCATTGTCGTGGCCGAGCACATCCACTACGAACGCAATCGGGGAGTGCCGGGAGTCGTCGCGGCGATTCGAGGCACACGACGGATCAAGAAGGCGTTGATCTTCGCGGTTCTCACTTCGGTGGCGGCGTTCACGCCCCTGCTCTTCATCCCCGGGGGCATTGGAGAAGTGTGGAGCGCATTGCCCGTGATCGTTATCGGCATGCTGCTGATCTCGCTGGTCGAAGCGCTCCTGATACTACCGAATCACTTGTCCCACTTGCACGGACCGGAGTGGAAGCCGTCCAACCTGGTGGATCGTTTCTTCGCGTCGATCCGAGACTTCGTTGATCGCTGGTTGAACAGATTCCTGGACGGCCCCCTGGATGGAGCGCTGCGCTTCTCGACGAATCATCCCGGCATTGTGGTGTCGGGAGTCGTTGGCCTGTTCGTAGTCAGCCTGTCCCTGGTGCCGGCGGGTATTGTCCCAACCACTTTCGCCCCCGTCGTGGAGGGCGACTTCATCACCGCGACTCTTGAAATGCCGGACGGGACACCGGCCGATCGGACCTATGAAGTGGCGATGGAACTGGAGCGTGCGGGACGGCGGGTTCTGGAACGCCTGGATCGGGAACGACCGGACAGTGCTTCCTCGTTGCTCTCGGGCGTGAACGTAACCGTGGGGCAGAGACCCCGTGTCGAGGGAGGAGGGCTTGACCCGACTCCTACCCAAAATCCGCAAGCAAACATCGCCAGCATCGAATTCAAGCTCTCGAGCGCCCATCAACGGAACATGTCCACCATCGCGATCGTGCAGGCCTGGCGGGAAGAGGTGGGGATTCTTCCCTACGTTCGGGGGATCGAATTCAGCGGAGAGGTCATCGATCTCGGCAGTCCTGTGGAAGCAGTGTTGTCGCATCCGGACCCGGAGCGCCTGGTGGAAATCGCGGACTCGGTAGTTGAAGGCCTTCGCAGCGTGGCAGGCGTCTTCGATGTCCGGTCCGATCATACACCGGGCGTCGGGGAGATTCAGCTCGAGTTGCGGCCGGAGGCGCGAACGCTTGGCCTCACGGTCGAGGAGATGGCGCGGCAGGCGCGCGCGGCATTCTTCGGCGTGGAGGCATTGAGAATGCAGCGCGACCGGGAAGAGGTGCGGGTCTACGCGAGACTGCCTGACGATGAGCGCGACGCGATCACGGACGTAGAGGGCTACCTGATCCGCACCCGGTCGGGAGGGGAGGTGCCGCTCAGCCACGCGGCATCAATGACAATGGGCAGGTCACCACCGACGATCCGGCGCCAGGACGGTCAGCGCGTCGTGACGGTGACTGCGGATGTGGACGAGAATGTGATTTCGGGCGGCGAAGCGAATGACATCCTCGAGAACACGATTCTCGCGCAACTGACCGCCACCAACCCTGAGCTGACTTTCTCTTTCGGAGGAGAACAGCAGCAGCAGTTGGAGTCGCTGGACGCGCTGTACCGCGGCTTCTTTCTCGCCATGCTCGCGATCTTCGCACTGCTGGCTCTTTCCCTGGGGTCGTACATCAAACCGTTTCTCGTGATGTCCATCATTCCGTTCGGCCTCATCGGCGTCGTCCTCGGACACCTCGTGTTGGGAGTCCCCATGAGTGCCGCATCGTTCATGGGCTTCTTCGGGCTTAGCGGCGTCACCATCAACGATTCACTGGTCATGATCGACTTCATCGACCAGCGGCGTAAACAGGGTGCGACTACGAAGACCGCGATTATCGAAGGCGCCAAGGGACGCTTCCGACCCATCATGTTGACCTCGCTGACCACCTTTCTCGGCTTTACGCCGCTTATTCTCGAACGAGCTATCCAGGCACAGTTCATGGTCCCCTTCGCCGCCTCTCTCGGAGTCGGCATCATGATTACGACCGGGATCCTGATGTTGCTCGTGCCGGCGCTGATCGCCGTCTATCTGCGCGCCAACTCGCCACGCCGCAGGGCAGCGTCAGCCATGTGAACGTGCTTTCGCCACTTGTGCCACCTAACCTGCATTTCTCACCACCCGACGGTCGAAGCACACGATACGACCGCCAGGACTTCGTTGCGCTTGCTTGCCGTGCTCAACGTACTGTTCAAGTACGCCTGCGCGCGCCAAGCGGCTCGCGCCTCGTCCTGATGGCCCTCTCACGCACTTCGCCTCGCCGCGTGGTGAGAAATGCAGGCTAAAGCTGTCTGCTTGAGCCGAGTCCGTACTGCCGTTGCCAGAGCACGCAAGCATTCTCGATCAAGTCCGGCACGACGCGCTTGGAGCCACCCGTTGAAAGAGGTGGCGCCGATGCGCGCTCGCGCGATCAGATCGAATTCGTGATTTCAGCGACTCGGAACTTCATCTTCTTGTTGGGGGCAGACGTGGGGAACGGATTGATTCCGATTTTGTAGTTTACGGGCACCACTTCCAGCTTCAGGTGGTACGCAATGAGCAGAAGATTGACGGCCATCTGAAGTTCCACCCACCGACTTCCAAGGCAAGTGTGCGTGCCCAGGCCATAAGGAGCATAGGCGCCCGGCTTCGTGTGCTCGGCTCGATCCGGCAGATAACGGTCTATATCGAATTCCAGCGGGTCTTTGAACAGATCGTCGGCGTAGTGCGTTGCGGTCTGGCAAATCAATAGATGCGTCTTGGGCGGTATTTGGAAGCCACTCACAATGCACTCGTTCATGACGGTTCTCAACTGCCAGGGAATCACTGGGTACACGCGCGCGGACTCCATGCAGAGGCGGTGAGTGACGTCGACGCTGTCGAGGCTGAAATCCTTCGCTTCCGGTTCACGCCCGTTACCGAAAAGCAACTCGGCTTCTCGATGAATCTTCTCGTACAGATCCGGGTGTCGAACCATGTTATAGACGGCGAAGGCGAGCCCACTCCCGAGATAGATGCTAGCCACCATTGACGCCACGAACGGGAAGGTGATGTCCGTTTCCGGCAGGAACTGCGGGTCGTTCTTGTGGAGTTCGAGGATTGCGTCGGCAAGATCCGGCGGCTTCCCCCTCCGCTGCGCCGGCGTATGCGATGAAATGATCGCCTCCTGGAGTTCACGGACACGCTTGCCATAGCGTTTCATCTTTGGCGTCGACAGCATGAATTTCGGCAGTGCGCCCTGAACTTGTGTCACTAATGCGCGATGTTCATATTCAAGAAGTTCGTCGACGTAATGGCTGCAATCCACTCCGATCATCAGATGCGAGATTTGACTGCTGATGTGGTTCTGGAAGGTATCGGCTGCGCCGAAAACATCGCCTTCATTCCATCGGCCCAGGGACTGTCTGCAGAGGTGGACCAACTCCGGTAGCCGTCGCGTAAGGGCGGCGCGGGAATAGGCGCCTTGCAGAGACTTGCGCATCCTGTAGTGATCAGCGCCATCCAGGCCCGGCAAGGTTCGCGAAGCGCCGAAGGCGCGTTCCAGATCCTGGATGTAGTCCTTCGAGCGAAGGTAGAACCGCCCGTGCTTGTTGACCCACTGATTGGTGTCCGGCCCCATCAAGGCGACTACCCTTGACTTGCGCATTTTGAAGGGAATCTCGACGACCGGCCCGTACTTCCGAAAGATGCCGTACATCGCCTTTGGAATATTGCCCGTGCGAAAGTCACGCTGTCGCAGAGCGTCGACGATTCGGAGCTTCGGAATGGGTTTGGTTTGAAGAACACGGCGTGTCTTCGGTTTCGCAGTGCTATCCCTCACCGCACTGGCAACCGTCCGCCCTACCAGATCCAGCTTGGAGATCGTCTCAATGCGCTCCAGCTTCTCCTCGTAGTCTTCCGGCTCGAGCACCAGCTTGAAACCCCCGCAGGTATGCATCAAGGCAATGAGAATGGCATCGCGCGGGTCCGGGATGACGTCGTTCAGAATGACGCTCAGGATTCTTGTTTTGGCTTCTTGGCGGATCTGCAAGTCGTGTGTCTGGTATGTTCCAGAACGTGAAACGGAGCGCGAGAGCCCCCAAAACCCGCCGCTCTCGTAGTCCAGGATCTTCCTCTCCACCAGGCGATCGAGCGTGGACATGACGATTTCGTCAGAACGGCTCGTGTTGCGTTCGATCCAGTATTGCGTGTCCGCAGTCTCCTGGGATTCAGCAATTTCCTTGAGCGTCGGGTCGAGCAGGTTGTCCCCGGTTGGAGTGGGATCAACCAGATAGAGGGTGTTCAAATCGGTGTCGATTCGATCCTCAAGTGTGAGATCCGCGATTACGGCACCTGCCATAACACAGGAGAAAGCCCAGCCTGGAACCATTTCCAGATAGCCGCTCCGTTCGTTGAGCATCAGGAGGATCAGCTCTTCGGCAAGGCGTATCGGAATCTGCGCGTGCGCGCTCATATTTCTCCAATCCAGATTGGATGGCTCAAGTCCGGGGCGTTTGCTGGGAGCCGGTCAATCAGCCGCTCCGATCATCAAGCCTTTGCGACGCAAATGTCGTTGTCTCCGTCCTACAACGCGCCGGCCATCAAGAAACGGGTCGGGCGAACGGGTGGCTTGGTCCTCCCTTTCTAGCATACTCCTTTCCGTATCGTGGAAATCGTCTGGCAGCGAGCGTACCTTCTCCTCGATGTAGAAGACGATCGACTCCTCCACTTCCTGGGGTATGACAGCGGAAGTAGGACGTGGAAACCTTGATCGCGTTGAAGGGCAGGGCGGACCACGTTTCGAACGCTATGCTCTTCAACGATATCAATCTGCTTTCCCCAGCGCTTGACGGAGGAAGCAAGCGATAAGAAGACCGTGATTCACATTTCCTGGTTCGTGATGCGAAAGGCAGAAGCACTTGACAGGGCCATTATGGCTTCGTTGCGCTTGCTTGGCGTGCTCGATAGTAAAGACGGTGATTCGTGTTTCGTTACCTGCACGGGCTTCTTCTCGCCAACTAGTGAAACATGAAGGTTAATCCTTCCGCCACGATGGACGGCATTACCAGGTTGGCGCCAACTCGGTTGATCGCCATGCAGGCAATCGGTCCACTCGGTTTCCTGCGTACTTCCTTGTTCCGGCTTATCGCGCCATGGTGGTCCCGATCTGTACAACCATTCCTTCAGTGACAAATTGAACGCCACCGACGATAACCAACTGCCCGTCTTCGAGATCACCTGTTACAAAGGCCTCATCGTTGACACGCTGCAGAACGAGCACTGGGACGATACTCACCTTCTTGTCTTCACGTACCGTCCATACCTCGTTGCCCGTTTGCAGTGCCGGCCGTGGTATCCGGAAATAGCTCTGCGGTGCGAGACCCCTGATCTCCACCTCCACGAACTTGCCCACCAAAAGCGGAGGCGTGCTCCCGATGCGAGGGGTCCCGTCCACCGGAACCCCCGCGGAAAAGGGATTGGGCACGCGCACAATCACGTCAATGGTTCGTGTCTGCTCGTCGATGGATGCTTCAGCCCTATCGACATAGCCCCGCCAAGCATAGACTTTTTCTTCGAATCTGGCGATCACACGGGTGGTCACCCTCCGTGAGGAGTCCCCTGCTCGAAGTTTCCAGAGCCCCGGGATCAAGGCAGCGCTGGCGTCGGACACGGGAACGACCACCTCGACCGCATCGGACGCGAACAGCCGCCCGACAGTCTGACCGGCGGTAACGTATTGCCCCACGTCCACCGATTCGCCACGCACATAGCCGTCAAAGGGCGCCCGTACTTCGGTACGGGACAGCGCCAACTTGGCGGCGGCTATCTGAACTTCCACACGGTTCAGCTCGGCTTGTGCCACCTTCAACTGAGGTTCCTTCAGAGCCAGCGGACCAGGCTCTCCGACCGAAGACCCCGCCTCGGTCTGCTGGCGGGAGTACTCATCGAATTCAGTGCGGGCGAACGACGCTTCTTCCTGGGCTACATAGAGCGCCACCTTCCGGGCCTCGAGATCGGCCTCCGCCTGGCGCACGCGATTGAGGTAGTCCGCTTCTTCGATGCGTAAGATGGTCTGGCCCGACTTGACATGTCCGCCACTCTGGAATCCCGGATCAAGCCAGGTGACTCTACCCGTGACCAACGGAGCAATGTCGATTTCAGCGCTGGGCCGCACCGTTCCGGCACCGTATACGGGGATGGCGCCCGAGCCCGCAACAACCCGAGCCGACCGTACGAACGGGATTTGGGGCGGCGGCTCGCGACGCTCCGGTTCGGGAGCCAATGACACCAGGTAATAGGCCAGATACACTGAGCCGGCAAGGATGGCGACCGAAGCCAAAAAGCCGATTAGTTTACTCATGCTGATCTATTCGGCAGATATCGTTGCAACTCGAAACGCGCTGCACGGGCGGAACCGTCAATGGAAAAGGCAGCCGGATCATGCATCGCCCTCATACCTCCAAGGGACGGCTGAGGCGCAAAACAAGTATATCCCGGATCGCGCTCCGTCACCGTGCCGACATCAGGCCGCTGCACAGGAGACCGGCCGGTATGCCCAACGGGAGCTTGTGGCTGCATCCCGGGGAACCGGCCTGGACTCTGCGAAAATAGTCCCGAGCCAATCTCGCTCGCCAGTATCTCACGAACGGGCCGCTGAGTTGAGAACATTCATGGCGCAAGAAAAGTACGGGCTTGTGACTGAAAACGGCTGAGCTGGACCGTCTATCTTACTATTGGCAATTGTGAATCCTCAGTTAGATCACTTCCGGGGAGTCGGGTTTCTGAAATTGATCGAGTGAGAGAAAGTTCCGTAAGATGCAAGAACGCAGAGCAGTCGCGGATTGAATGAACGACGTCACGCAGCATACGGAAAAAACCAGACCTGACCCGGGGTGACAGCCAAGCCGGTCAATTGGATTTCCATACTCCCGTACCACATATCCAGATGCAGCCCGCAACAGATTTTGAGATACGATTAACAACCAGATTCTGGTATTTTTGGCTACCCGATTTGCTCAGAGAGTACTGCGGCCCTCAAACCACGTGTTATCAGTGAAAATGCCAGCAAAAAGCACTAATAATAAAAATATCCCCTTGCTTTACCCGTTCCCTGAAGGTTGGTACTTCGTTGCCAGCCGTAAATCCATACTGAAAGAGAAGCTGATTCAAAAGACCTGGTTGGGGGAAGAAATCGTCGCTTGGTGCGACGCTGCAGGTCGCATCTGCGTGGCCGTGGCTGTCTGTCCGCATTTGGGGTCCGAGCTGGGGCCCGCTGCGGGTGGCCGAGTGAGTAATGGCTGTCTCGTCTGTCCGTTTCACGGCTATGAGTTCGACGTTAGCGGACAATGCGTTGCCACTCCGTTTGCCGCAGCGCCCAAGGCCGCGAAGCTGGAGGTGTTCGAGACGCGTGAAGTACTTGGCATGGTCTTCGCCTGGTGGGGAATCGATGGACGTCCATCGCAATGGAGCCTTCCCGAAGACCCGCCAGCCAGTGACGACTGGTGCGAATTGGGGTTCCGTACGCTACGATTTGCGGGCCACCCCCAGGAAACCTCCGAGAACGCCGTAGATCTGGCGCACCTGCGGTACGTGCACGGCTACGACAATGTGCAGCGGGTCGAACCGGTAACTGTGGACGGCCCTTATCTCAAGAGTTGCTTTGACTTCAAACGCACCAAGACCATCGCCGGGTTCACAGACATCACTTTCGACGTCTCCGCCATGACCCACGTTTTTGGACCAGGCTATTCGTTCGTCGAAATTCACGAGCGCTCCATTGGAATGGATGCGCGTTTGTGGGTGCTCGCAACGCCTGTCGACGGCACGCTGATCGAACTCGTGCTGGCCAGCCAAGTTCGGCAGATGCGTAATCCGAAACGGCCGATCGTCGGTTTGAGGTTCGTTCCGCTAAGATTTCGCGCCAGGATCATGAACCAAATCCTTATGACTGCCCAAAAGCAGGACGTTATGCAGGATGTGGTGATCTGGAGTCGGAAACAGTACCGATCCCGCCCGAGGCTATGCCGCTCCGACGGAGAGATCGGGGTGTATCGACGCTATTGCAAACAGTTCTATCCCGATCATGAGATTTCCGTCCAAGATGTACAAGTCGACCGCGTCGCCGGGCAAGGAGAGGCGCCGCCATAATGTGAGGACATTTTTTGAGTCACAAGTTGCCGGGCGGCATCTAATGAGTAGACAGCTACTGGAGGCAAGATGATCAGACCGACCCGACGACAACTGACGCTCGGCGCCGCCGCCCTTCTTCTGGGGGTGAACGCGCGAGCCAAGAAGCCAAGGAGGTTCGAAGTGACGCGCACTGACGAAGAGTGGCGGCAATCGCTCACCCCAGAACAATACGCCGTGTTGCGAAAGGAAGGCACTGAGCGCCCCGGGAGCAGCCCGCTGAATCGCGAGAAGCGCCAAGGCGTCTTTCATTGCGCCGGTTGCGACCTGCCGTTGTTCTCTTCCGAAACGAAGTACGAAAGCGGCACCGGTTGGCCGAGCTTCTGGAAACCACTCGACAACGCCATCGGAACTTCTGAAGACCGGTCATTCTTCATGACGCGCACAGAAGTGCATTGCCGCCGTTGCGGCGGGCATCTCGGCCACGTCTTCAATGACGGGCCGCGTCCCACCGGATTGCGCTACTGCATGAACGGCGTGGCGATGACGTTCATGCCGGCTGACGAGGGCGCATCCGATTTCTAAGTCGCGCCCTGCTTCATCGCGAGATCAAACCTTACCAGGGAGGCATTCGCATGCGTTTCCGCGGCATTCTCACTTTGTTCGCTATTATTCTTTCTTCGGCAGTGGCCGCCTCGGCAGCAACAAAGCAGGATGGAACGAGCGTCGCCATTTTCGCCGGCGGGTGCTTCTGGTGCATGGAGCCGCCCTACGACAAGCTCGACGGAGTGCTCTCGACAACCTCCGGCTACACCGGCGGCTCGGAAGTCAACCCCACTTACAAGCAGGTCGCCTCGGGCAGGACCAGCCACCGCGAGGCTGTCCGCATCGAGTACGACCCCAAGCGCGTCAGTTACGAGCGCCTGCTCGAAGTCTTCTGGCGCAACGTCGACCCGCTCGACGGCCGCGGCCAATTCTGTGACAAGGGCCGGCACTACACGTCGGCCATCTACACTCTCGACGACGAACAATTCGCCGCCGCCCAAGCGTCCAAGGCCGAGTTGGTATCGGAAGGGAAGCTGAAGAGTGAGATCAAGACCGAGATCCTGCCGGCCGGCCCCTTCTATCCGGCCGAAGACTACCACCAGGACTACTACAGGAAGAATCCGATTCGCTACAAGTACTACCGCTGGGGGTGCGGTCGCGACGCCCGCCTGAAAAAACTCTGGGGCGCCCCAACGGACGACTGATCGAACGGCCCCCCGAGCGGTGGGCGGAAGCGTCAGGCTGCAAACCGGCCGGATCAACCCGGCTCGCCGTGAACTTCCCGCAACGCCGTGCCGGCCGCCGCCTGCAAGAAGCGCATGTCATTCGCAAGGTCGATGAATTGAAAACCTTGTTGGATGCGACGGGCCGCGTCGGCCGCATCACTGACGGGAAGACCGGAAGGTTTGCCGGCCCGTTCGCATCCCTCGCGGAAACGCTGCAGGGCCGCCTCGTGATCCGGATGCCCGGCTTCTACTCCCATCGACATCGCCAGGTCGCCGGGCCCCAGAAAGCCCACATCCACGCCCTCGATCCGAGCGATCGCCTCGGCGTTCGCAATCCCCTCGAGGTCTTCGATCTGCGGGATGCACAGCACGAGCCCGTTCGCGACCTTCGGGTAATCAGGGCTGATCGTTCGACAACGCCCCGTACCGATCGAGCGCGTTCCGACTGGCGGATACCTCATCGCGCTGGCTACGCCAGCAGCCTGTTCGGGCGTGCTGATGTGCGGAAAGACCAAGCCCCAGGCTCCTGCGTCCAGAAGCCGTGCGATGGTCACCGGATCGTGGTCCCACGCCCGCGCCAGCGGAACCCCGCCGCGCGCTTCGATGGCGCGAAACATGTGAGCGATCGACTCCATGTCGTAAGCGGTGTGCTCGGTATCGACGGCCAGCCAGGAGTATCCTGCGCTGACCATCACCTCCGCCGCCAGAGGTGAACCCAGATTGAGCCACGAGCCCACACTGGGCTTGCCGACTTCAAGCGCTTCGCGAATCGGATTTTTCATGAGCCTGCCTTTCCCGGAAACGAAGATCGACCGTTCCGGCCGAGGAATGCCTTGACACGCGGATGATCAAGCACCTCGGGATTCAAGATGTGCTTCGGCTGACGGCCCTCGATGGCATCGGCAACCTGTTCGAACGTCTGGCAATCCAGCCGGGTCGTCGACTCGACCGTGATGCCGCCGTTGTGGTTCGTACAGATGATTCGGGTGTGCCCCTTGTGGATCTCGCGTGGGCCGTTCACGGGATCATCGACAACGTAATACCAAAGGCGATTTTCCTCGATCGCACGAAGAACTGCCCGGTCATCGACAAGATTGCCGCGCGAGGGGTTGATCAGAGACGCATGCGGCCGCATCGCACGCAGCTCGTCATAACCGACGATCGTATCATCGCCCGAGACATGTATCGAAACCGTGTCACATTTGCAGAACAAGTCCAGAGGGCTCCCGACCACTTCGGCGCCGAATCTCTGCGCCAGCTCCGTAATATCCGGACGCACGTCATAGACGAGCAACCGGCCCTTCTCCCCCAGCAACGTCCGCGCGCGCGAGGCCACCTGCTGTCCGATCCGGCCAAAGCCGTACAGCCCCAGCACGGATCCCTGCGCGTCATACGTCCGGATGATCGAGAAGTCACCTTCGTGAGAGAGCCGGTTCAGCGTATAGAGCCGTTTGAGAGTGGCCAGCCACTGCGCAATCGTGTACTCGGCGACCGTGTCCATGTGCACCGGCGAGACGGTGATGATCACCCCGAGCTCGGTCGCGATATCGACGTTGACCTTGTCGTATCCCACGCCCCATCGGGCGATGATCCGCAGGTCTTTCGCCGCTTCATAAAAGCTGCGATGGAAAAGCGCCGAGTCGGCAATCACCGCCACCACGTCCTCGGCATGCTGATCCCTCATGTTCCGGGCCGTGTATGTCTCTACATCAGTGAGCTTCGCCAGTTCCCGCAGACCGTCGCTACGCGGTTTTGACACGAACTCCTCGTTCTGGAAGATACGCGCAATCAGGGTTTTCTTTCGCATGAGCTCTTTCCATCCGATGGCTCCCACCAGCGAGGAGGTTGGCCGTCAACTCTGACGGCCCTTGGCGGAAGCACATCCCGGCGCTTCGGGAACAGGCACTCTTCCCACGTCCTCGTGGAATCAACAGTTTACACCCGCATTCGATTGCGAAAAAGGGCGGACCATCCGAAGGGCAAAGCTTTGCCGGGCCGGGAACCTTGCTGCCAGCTTCCGTCCCGGCCTGCGTCTCGAGATCGATGACGATGTCGGCAAGACGCTGAAGGCAAATCGCCCAACAAGTAGCTTGCTAGAGCACGGCGGCGTCCACCCCGTCGATCCTGAAGACGCGGCATTCCCAGCCAGCCACCGGCAGAATGAAGTATTACGAGACTTCAGATGGGTTTTCCAGCGGATCAGCGCCCGAATCCTCACCAAGCTGCATTGCGTTCGGACACACTTCAGAAGCCACCTCTGGGCTGAGAACCAATACATTATTGATTAAAAAAGAGTTATCCGACATAATCGAAAACCCGTAACATAAGTGCAACTAATAAAACAACTCCCTATCTTCGCTTGCAATTATAATAATCGGGTGCTATTCTGCTAAAATCTCTGCAATCGGGGGCTCCTCGATCCAGTATTCAGGGGGCTCCACCCTCGCGCGCGAGCGCAATGAGCGTGTTTTACCGTCCTCTGGCGGCCGGAATCCGCGATTCAAACACACACAATGGCCAAGTTCTGCATGTCCAGGCGCGGATTACCACAGCGGCAAGGTCTGTACGACCCGCAGCGTGAACACGATGCCTGCGGAATCGGCTTTGTGGCCGACATGCAGGGACGCCGCTCCCACAAGATCGTAGAACAAGGCATCGAGGTCCTGGTCAACCTTACGCATCGCGGCGCTTGCGGCTGCGATCCCGAAACGGGAGACGGCGCAGGGCTCATCCTGCAGTTGCCCGACAAATTCTTTCGTCGAGAGACGGAGAGACTAGCGGTTTCATTGCCTCCGGAAGGTCAATACGGCGTCGGGATGCTCTTCTTTTCGAAGGCGCCGTCCGACCAAACCGCAGCACGACGCATGGTCGAGGAAGTCATCACGGAAGAGGGCCTGGAGTTGCTCGGCTGGCGCGAAGTGCCGGTCGACAGCGGAGCGATTGGTTGGCTGGCCCGTGAGTCCGAACCGAAGATCGAGCAAGTCTTTATCGGGAACGGCCCCGATACCCTTGATGCTGAAGGCGATGCTTTCGAACGCAAGCTCTACGTCGTGCGCAAGAGGATGGAATCGGAAGCGCAGAGGAGAGAGATTCCTCGCTTCTATCCTTGCAGCCTGTCGTCACGGACCGTTTGCTACAAGGGGCTGCTGATTGCTCCTCAGATACCCGACTTCTATCACGATCTGGGAGATTCCGATTTCGAATCGGCCATCGCTCTCGTCCACCAGCGATTCTCGACCAACACGTTTCCCACCTGGGAGCGCGCGCAGCCGTTCCGCTATCTGGCGCACAACGGAGAAATCAATACTCTTCGAGGCAACATCAATTGGATGCGCTCACGCGAGGCGGCACTGGCGTCACCCCTCTTCGACGACGACATCCAGAAGATTTTTCCGGTGATCGACGAGAGCGGCAGCGACTCGACGATGATCGACAACGCCCTGGAGTTGCTCATCCAGGCTGGACGCTCGACGGCCCACTCCGTGATGATGCTCATCCCCGAAGCTTGGGACGCCCATCCGCACATGGAGGACTACAAGAAGGCGTTCTACGAGTTTCACGCCACCATGATGGAGCCCTGGGACGGGCCCGCATCGGTCGTCTTCACCGACGGCCGTTACGTCGGCGGCGTGCTCGACCGTAACGGTCTGCGGCCCAACCGTTACTGGGTTACGCACGACGACCTCGTCGTCATGGCTTCCGAGGCCGGCGTGCTCTCGATTCCGCCGGAGAACGTTCGTCTCAAGGGGCGCCTGCAGCCCGGCCGCATCTTTCTCGTCGACACGCAGGAAGCGCGCATCGTGAGAGACGAAGAAGTCAAGGAAACCATTTCCAAGAGCAAGCCCTATCGCAAGTGGCTGGATGAGAATCTGATCCACATCGACAAGCTGCCCGAGCCCGCCAAGGTGCACGGAACGGATTTCGAGACGCTACTTCAGCGCCAGCGCTCCTTCGGATACACGCTTGAAGACCAGCGGATGATCCTCAGCCCGATGGCCGCCAAGGGCCAGGAACCGCTCGGCTCGATGGGCGTCGATATCCCGCTCGCCTGTCTCTCGGACCGTCCGCAACTGCTTTTCAACTATTTCAAGCAGCTCTTTGCGCAGGTTACAAATCCGGCGATCGACCCGATTCGCGAAGAACTCGTGATGTCGACAACGGTGTACGCCGGAGCCGAAGGAAACCTGCTTGCCGAGTCGCCGGGGCACGCTCACCAGTTGAAGCTGCCACTACCGATTCTAACGAACCGCGAACTTGAGAAATTGCGCGGAGTAGGCGAGCCGGGCTCGGCCGAGTACGGTAATGGCGCACTCGACGGGGTGGGCGGAAAGATCAACTTCGGCGCCCGCACGTTGAAGGCGCTGTTCCGGGCAAGCGACGGTGCGGAAGGGCTGCAGGAAGCCCTCGACGAGCTGTGCCAGAACGCCGAGTCCGCTGCCGGGCAGGGCTACAGTGTTCTGATCCTCTCGGACCGTGGGGTCAACGGGGAATGGGCGCCCATCCCGAGCCTGTTGGTGTTGGGCGCGGTGCACCACCATCTGATTCGCGCGGCGATGCGCGGCAAAGTCGGCCTGATCGTCGAATCCGGTGAGCCGCGAGAAGTCATGCACTTCTGCCTGTTGATCGGCTATGGCGCAACCGCCATCAATCCCTACCTGGCCTTCGAAACGCTCGAAGACATGCAGCGGATGGGGCTGCTGACTCCCGGGCTGATGTTCAAAAAGGCTCAGGAGAATTACATCAAGGCGATCCGCAAAGGCGTGCTCAAGGTGATGTCGAAGATGGGCATCTCGACCGTGCGCAGCTACCACGGGGCACAGATCTTCGAGGCTGTCGGGCTGAGCCGCGAGATCGTCGACCAGTACTTCACGGGAACGACGTCGCAGATCGAGGGGGTGGGACTCGAAGTGCTGGCGGAAGAGGTGATGCGCCGCCACAAGTACGCCTATCAGCCGCTGACCGACGATGTCACGAAGCTCGACGTCGGCGGCGAGTACCAGTTTCGCGTACGCGGAGAGCAGCACCTGCTGAACCCCGATACGGTCTCGAAGCTGCAGCATGCTGTCCACCACGGCAACTTCAAGAACTTCAAGGAATTCACCTCGACGGTTAACGATCTCAGCAAGACTCTGTGCACCTTGCGGGGGCTCTTCGAGTTCAAAAAGGCTGAATATCCGATACAGCTCGAGGAAGTCGAGCCGGCGAAGGACATCGTCAAGCGCTTCTGCACCGGCGCGATGTCGTTCGGGTCGATCAGCAAGGAAGCCCACGAGACCCTTGCCATCGCGATGAACCGCATCGGAGGCCGCAGCAATACCGGCGAGGGGGGTGAAGACCCGGCCCGCTTCCACCATGACGAGAACGGCGATTGGCGCCGTAGCGCCATCAAGCAGGTCGCATCGGCGCGTTTCGGTGTTACGGCCGAATACCTTGTCAACGCCGACGAATTGCAGATCAAGGTGGCCCAAGGCGCGAAACCGGGAGAGGGGGGTCAGCTCCCGGGTCACAAGGTCGATGAGACCATCGCATGGCTGCGCCATTCGACGCCCGGCGTGGGACTGATTTCACCGCCACCGCACCACGACATCTATTCGATCGAAGACCTGGCGCAACTCATTTTCGACCTGAAGAACTCGAACAACCGCGCCGACGTATCGGTAAAACTCGTCTCGGAAGTCGGCGTCGGCACGGTCGCCGCAGGCGTTGCGAAAGCGCATGCCGACCTCGTCCTGATCAGCGGACACGACGGTGGGACCGGCGCGTCACCGATGAGTTCCATCCGTCACGCCGGCACGCCCTGGGAACTCGGCCTTTCCGAAACACAGCAAGTCCTCGTCATGAATGATCTGCGCAGCCGCATCAAAGTGCAGGTCGACGGGAAGCTCATGACCGGCCGCGATGTCGTGATTGGCGCACTGCTCGGCGCAGAGGAGTTCGGCTTCTCCACCATGCCGCTCGTATCGATGGGATGCATCATGATGCGCAAGTGCCACCTCAATACCTGTCCTGTCGGCATCGCGACGCAGGACCCGGCGCTGCGCAAGAAGTTCAATGGCACCCCGGAGAACGTGATCAACTTCTTCTTCTTCATCGCCGAAGAAGCACGGCAGATCATGGCCGAATTGGGATTGCGCAGCTTCGACGAGATGGTCGGACGCGTCGACAAACTCGATGTCAAGAAGGCCGTCGATCACTGGAAGGCCCGCGGGCTCAACTTCAGCCGCATCTTCTACGACCCGCCCGTCGACAAGAGCGTGCCGCGACGCTGCACTCGGACGCAGGATCACGGCCTTGAAGTCCAACTCGACAACAAGCTGATCGAGTTGTCGTCGGAAGCACTCGAAAACAAGACACCGGTCGAGATCGAGATGCCCATCCGCAACATCAACCGCACTGTCGGCACGATGTTGAGCAGCGAGATCGCGCGACGCTACGGCGCCGAGGGCCTGCCGGACAACACGATCCGGATCAGTTTTCAAGGTTCAGCAGGACAAAGTTTCGGCGCCTGGGCCTCGGCCGGGATGACGTTGAAGCTGGAAGGCGACGCAAACGACTACTTCGGAAAGGGGCTCTCCGGTGGGCGCTTGATCGTGTTCCCGCCGAGAGGGTCGAACTTCGTCTTCGAGGAGAACATCATTATCGGAAACGTCACCTTCTATGGCGCCACGGCCGGCGAGGCGTTCATCAACGGCATGGCCGGCGAACGCTTCTGCATCCGCAACAGCGGGGCCGCGGTCGTCGTCGAGGGCGTCGGTGATCACGGCTGCGAATACATGACGAACGGCCGCGTGGTGATCATCGGCTCCGCCGGACGGAACTTCGGCGCCGGCATGAGCGGCGGTTTCGCATATGTTCTGGACGAAGCGGGCGACTTCGCGGAAAAGGCCGCCAACCACTCGATGATCGTCCTCGAACCACTCGATGATCCACAAGACATCGAGTTCGTAAGAGATCAGATCAAGCGGCACGTCGGCTATACCAACAGTCCGAAAGGCCAGTGGGTCCTCGATCACTGGGACGACATGCTGCCCAAGTTCATCAAGGTCTTCCCGAAAGAACTCAAGCGCGCCCTGGCCGACCGCTACGAAGAAGAACGCGCCCTGGTCTCGGTGTAAGCGAGGTTCGGGCCTGCCGGATTCCGGAGAAGGGACCCCCGGCGGCAGCCTCCGATGCCAGGCCTGGACAGACAGAAGAACGCAAGAACATGGGTAAGGTAACCGGATTCATGGAGTACATCCGCGAGGGCCTCAAGGCCCGTCCGGTTGAGGAGCGAGTCAGAGACTATCGTGAGGTCTACATCCCCGCCAACGAACGCGTCCTCAAGACCCAAGGCGCCCGTTGCATGGACTGCGGAATCCCGTTCTGCCATACCGGGTGCCCGCTGAACAACATCATCCCCGACTGGAATGATCTCGTATACCAAGGCCGCTGGCAGGACGCGCTGCGCCAATTACATTCCACCAACAACTTTCCGGAGTTCACAGGCCGCATCTGCCCCGCGCCTTGCGAGGCCGCCTGTGTTCTCGGCATCAACGACGACCCGGTCACGATCAAGAGCATCGAAAAGGCCATCGCAGACCGTGGCTGGGAAGAAGGATGGATCGAACCCGAGCCTCCACAGATCCGTACCGGCCGCAAAGTCGCCGTCATCGGCTCCGGACCGGCCGGCTTGGCCGCAGCGCAACAACTCAATCGCGCCGGCCACACGGTAACGGTGTTCGAGAAAAACGAAATCCCCGGAGGACTGCTTGTCCTTGGAATCCCCGACTTCAAGATGGAGAAGCATCTCGTCGAGCGTCGCGTGAAGCAAATGGAAGAGGAAGGCGTCAACTTCCGAACCGGAGTGCACATCGGCGTAGACATAGAAGGCAAGAAACTGCTCGCCGACTTCGACGCCATCGTGATCGCCACCGGGGCCGAGGCCCCGCGCGACCTGCCCATCCCCGGACGCGACCTGGAAGGCATCTATTTTGCGATGCAGTTCCTGCCACAACAGAACCGGCGTGTCGGCAGACGCCCCGTAGACCCCGGCTTCGATCTCAGCGCGAAGGATAAGCACGTCATCATCATCGGTGGCGGCGATACCGGCGCCGACTGCCTCGGTACGTCGCGGAGGCAAGGGGCAAAGTCGATCCGGCAATTCGAGCTGCTGCCGAAACCGCCGCTGTATCGCGACGAACCCGGCGCGCAACCCTGGCCCCTTTGGCCCTTCACCTTCAGAACCGAAAGCTCACACGAAGAAGGCGATGTGCGCGATTGGGCGGTCAGCACGAAAGAGTTCATCGGAGACACGCAGGGGCATGTCCGCGCTCTCAAGGGCGTTCGTCTCGAATGGCCCGACCCCGATCCTGAAACCGGTAAGCGGCCCTTCAAGTTTGAAGAAGCAGCCGGCTCCGAGTTCGAAGTCCCGGCCGATCTCGTGCTGTTGGCGATGGGCTTCCTGCACCCTGTGCAAGAGGGTCTGCTGGAGCAACTCGGCGTAGAAAAGGACGGACGCGGCAACGTTAAAGCCGAGTACGGCGTGCACGCTACTTCCATCCAGGGAGTCTTCGCAGCCGGCGATGCCCGGCGAGGACAATCCCTCGTCGTCTGGGCTCTCGCCGAAGGGCGCAAAGCCGCCCGCGCCGCCGATCTCTATCTAATGGGCGAGAGCAAGCTCCCCGCAGCGTAGACCTGCCTTTCTCACAACAAGTAGGAGAGAATGGCAGGTCAGGACTTCTGCGCAGCCTGCCGCAAAGCGTGCATGTAGCCCAGCGCAAACGCCCAGCCGCGCTGTGAAGCCACCGTATCGCCGCTGAATTCCGGAGTGTGATCGGGAATGATGAGGTGGGCATAACCAACTTCGTGGAAAGCCTTCATGCACGCCAGCATGTCGCACTCGCCCTCATCGTGCATGACCTCGGTGTACTTGTAGTAGGGAATCTCCACTTTTACGTTGCGAAAGTGGCAATGGTTAATGCGGTCACGCGACCCGAAATAGCGAATCGCCGCCGCTGCATCCTCGCCCATTTCGGTTGTCACTCCCGTATCGAGAGTAATCCCGTTGGACGGGCTGTCAACAACCTCGATCATGCGTTTGAGGTCGGCGATCGAACGTAATGGTTGCGCGGCCCCCCGGTACACCTCGACCGGCGGGTCATTCGGGTGACAGGCCATCCGTACCCCGGCTTTCTCCGCCACGGGAATCACCTCTTTGAGAAAATCCTCGAACCGCTCCCACATTTGTTCGCGTGTGTGTGTGCCAACGTTTGGAAACGGGGGCAGATGCTTGATCCGCTCATAGTCGAAATTGCGCAGCCCCGCATCGCCGCGTCCCGTCGTGCGCGCGTAACCCTCCGAGCCGCGTAGCGGCGTAAAGTTGTATTCAACCACCGGAACGCCCGCCTTGCCGGCGGCTCGCAGGCTCTCCTTCACGTTTTCAAGCTCTTGGCCGGCGCCGGCGCGGCCGTGTAGAATCCTCGGGAAGCGCCCCAGGTGGATCATTGCGACTTTGAGGTCAGCATCTTCGATCTTGCGCTTGATGCGGATGAGTTCGTTCGTGTCCCAGGCTTGCAACATCTGCCCCGGACGAGGACCATGGTCGGTTCCCGGGACAAGCCCGCGCTTGCGGACTTCGGTGTTGTAGCGCGAAGGCATCACGACATGCTCGACGCCCATCTGCCGAAAAAACCGCAGCGTTGCGCCGTTAATGTCGCGCAGGCCCTTGCCGATCTTGAGCTTGAAGTCGGACACTAACAACCTCGATGAAACAGTGTTGTGAGCAGCAGGCGGAGTATGTCACGCGAACAATCCTAACTTCTGCCCTCGTGCCTCCGTATTGTAGTCCGACGTTCCAGCACTACAAGAACCGCACGACCACGTAGCAGGCCGGGAGCGAGAACAACAAACCGTCCACACGATCCAGCATGCCGCCGTGGCCCGGCAACATGCCGCCACTGTCTTTCACATCGGCTCCTCGCTTCAACGCGGATTCTGCAAGGTCACCGCTCTGCGCCGCCGCATTCACCCAAATCGACAAGAGGACCGCAGCCCACGGTGCGACAGGACCAGGAAGAAAATAATAGAGATAGCCTGCTCCGACAACCGCCGCAACGACTAGCGAAGCCCAGGCACCCAACCAGGTCTTGTTGGGACTGATTACCGGCGCCATCTTACGCCGTCCAAAAACCCGGCCGAGGTACAAAGCCGCCGAGTCGCCCGCCCAGTTCAGCACCAGAACGTAAAAGAGCCAGTGCGGGTCAATCCAATGCAGCTCGCGGCCTAGAGCGAATGGACCGGCGATATAAACGACCCCGAAAAGCGTCGATGCAACATCTCCCAGCGCCCGCTCGTAAGTGGGCCGCAAAAGCATGAGCAGCAGCAGGACCAACGACAACAGCACAAGAAGCGCCTCTTGCGGAGATCCTCTGGCAAAGATCAGCACCGTCCCGGCCCCGTAGCCGATTACCCGGAAAGGCTGAAAATCCAACTTTTGGGCAAGGAGAAAATACTCGCGCAAGCACAGCACCGCAACGAGCACCATTACCGCCCACGTCACGAGCGCCGGCAGGTAGAAGTTGATGCCCAAGATAAGGGGAATCAACAGCAGGGCCGTCAGGACCCGTTTCATTCGTGTTATGGTAGCGTTAGTTTCTATTCCCTGTAAGTCACTAATAAAAAGTGGCTTGCTGTCGCTGGTCCAGCCAAGTTTTCCTCGTTGCTTCCCACTTTCCAAGTGGGAACCTACGGGGCCATCGAAGCCATCCTCGCACTGCACCGTTCATCGTCAATGTGCTCCGCTCCAGAAGCTGCGCGAAACCAAAGCCGGCAAGTGAAGGATCAATCCGTTTCGCCTACGGTCCTTCTCTTCGCAACCGCGTCCCATATTTGCCGTGTACTTTCTCACAGCACTTCGGCGTTGAGCGCCAGGAAGTTGTGAATGACCTCGTCATCCTATTGAGCCCCGCAAAATATTATGACGCTTTTGGGTAGTTTGCAGCGTCTATGTAGGTATGGGCAACCCCAAAGGTGTGAAGCGGGATTTTCTGGCGCTGGAGAAGCGCCGTTTCGAGGCCATGCGGATGCTCGACCAAGGCCTGAATCAGTCGGAAACGGCGCGGCGGCTCAAGGTGGCGCGGCAAACCGTCAGTGAGTGGCGGCGGCAATACCGGCAACAAGGTGCGGCCGCGTTGCGCCGCGCCGGACGCGCCGGGCGCAAGCCGCTGTTGGACGCCGCGCAACGGGAACGCTTGACGGCATTGTTGCTCGAAGGTCCCGAAGCGCACGGCTTCCCGACGCCGCTGTGGACTTGTCCGCGGGTGGCTCGCCTGATCCGGGACGAGTTCGGGGTCGACTACCACGAAGGGCACGTCTGGAAGGTCCTGCGGGGGCTGGGCTGGAGCCCGCAACGCCCGGTCGGCCAGGCGCGCGAGCGCAACGAAGAGGCGATTCGCACCTGGAAACGCAAGACCTGACCGGGCCTTACAAAAAAGCCCGCACTGAAGGCCGCACTCTCGTCTTCATCGACGAAAGCGGATTGTTTCGTTCCCCAAGCCGGAAGCCGCACCGCTGACGCTGTTGGGCGCCGCGCGGCCAGACGTCCGTCTTGGCGTTCAACTTCAATTGGGACAAGCTCTCGGTGTCGGCCGGGCTGATGCTGCGCAACTTCTACTTCCGGCTCTATCCCGGCGCGATCCGACAAGCCGAGGTGATCGACTTTCTCAAAGCGCTCGTGCGTCACATCGACCGACCGTTGCTGATCGTCTGGGACCGATTGTCGGCTCACCGCAGCCGCTTGGTGAGGGAGTTCATCGAACTCTCCGAGGGCCACATCGTGACGGTGTACTTGCCGCCCTATGCACTGGAACTGAATCCGGTGGAATACATCTGGGCCTGCTGGAAGCAGCACGAACTGCCGAATGTTTGTACCAAAGACTACGGGGAGTTGAGCCGGCGCGCCCGCCGGGCATTGCGCCGCATGCAACGCAAACCGCGCTTGATCACGGCCTTCTGGAAACCGTCTTCTCTTTGCTTCGATTGACTCTGTATTATGCGAGACTCAATAAAACAGTAAGTTTTGTTCTGCTCCGACTTACAATACGGGCGGGGTAAACCAGAACAGAGAGGCTGAATAATAGTAGGCCATCTCGAAGAGGGTTCGGTTTCTGGATGCGTCCCCGATCGGCCTACGACCTATCGCAACTGCGGGCATATCCAACGGCCGACTGGATCGGGCTATCCGTCTATGACGACCTATGCACAACAAAGTTGATCAACCTGAAACGCAGAGTACGGCGGCACTCTACCTTGGACATCTCGCTCTATGGTTCGGACCTTTGTTTGCAACTCCATTGTTCATAGCCGCACATAATTCGGCTGACATCACGATCTCGCTGGGGACGCTCGCTGGGATCTGCGCTGTCTTCTCGATCATGCTCTCGGGGATCACATTTTCTCTCAGCACGTGGACCGGGCGTGTATGGCACAAACGGATTTCGATCGCTTTCTTGGCGATGGCGTTCGTCTTAGCCATTCAAGGTAATCTGATCCATGATCTTTTCTACTACGGCGATTTCAATGGAAGCCCTG
Organism: Bryobacterales bacterium; assembly: GCA_965204095.1. GTDB lineage: Bacteria > Acidobacteriota > Terriglobia > Bryobacterales > UBA6623 > JAPPLB01. The sequence continues at coordinate 2,962,435 of OZ241991.1, forward strand.
TGAATTTTCGGGCCAACGGCTGGCAGTTCCATGCGGAGTGGATTGGGTTCCTGCTAGCGATTCCCTTGGTCAGTTGGGTACTAGCGCGTATCCGACAGATTCCTGCCTGGATTCCGATGCTACCAATCGTTTCCTCTCTTCTGCTCGTCTCGCCAGTGTTGCTCATTCCAGTTGATGGCGTATCGCCGAACACGGTCGGGGACGACGTTGACTCAGCCGTGTTTCAGTTTTCAGATGCCTTGAATCTAATCCACTTACTTCCCGATGGCCTCCAGGGGGATATCGTAGAAGAAGTCCTGAATGAGGATTCCGAACTGGCGAGCCATTTCAAAGGCTTCACGCTGTTTGCGAACCATGTTGGGCGTTACCAGGGAACTGCTCCCGCAGTTGCAACCCTCCTTACAGGCGAACCGTTCCAATTTGAGCGAGGGCACGATTACGCGTGGGTCATACCCTACCTCCAGGAAAACGCGTACCAGAACTCTCTCTCCGAAGCTGGATTCCGGATGGACCTGGTCCCAGCTTCTGGACTTTACTGCATCGGTGAAGCCGATTCATGCCATCCGCGGTCTTTCAACGATATGAAAGCGCGAGGCTATACACGGCAAGCGTTTGGCAGTGCCCTGCACTCGATTTATCTCGTCGCGGACTTGACGCTTTTCCGGCTTTTTCCAATGGCCGTGAAAGAGAAGATTTACGATCAAGGCCACTGGTTTCTGTCAGATACGAACGCACATGGAACATCCCCTCATCCCGATCCCGTCATCCGCGAATGGACAAGCCAAATGGAAGTCACTAGCGATAGGCCTGTCTACAAGTGGTACCACTACATTGGAACTCACATCCCACCGCACTGGGATGCCAACTGTAACTACATTCGTGAACTAGCTCACGAAAGGGAGAATTACAAGCAACAGACTGTCTGTGTCCTAACCGGCATTGCTGATTTTCTTCAGAAACTGAAGAGCGCTAACATTTACGATCAAACGGCCATTGTCATCACAGGTGATCATGGCGTCAATCTCCCTCCGTCCGACCAGTCGCAGCCGTCTTTCAATGCGAGTCTGTACGCGGGAATGAGCGGTTCAGCCCGACCGGCTTTCCTGGTAAAGAGGAGGCATCAAGCAGGCCCCCTTCAGGTGAGTGAAGCTCCGACCGCGCTGGAGGATGTTGCAGCAACGGTCTTGGAGCTCGCCGGCCTTGATGAGGAGAATTACGGAAGGTCAGCCTTTTCCCTGGATGATGGCGAGGACCGGCCAAGACTCTTCACGCCCTATTCCACCAGTCAGCTCTGGGGAGCCAATCCGGTTCCCCACGATGTTTATGAGGTCAAGGGGAATATCCGTGACGGTCAGAACTGGATCCTCAAAGACATCCTGGTATACGAACCGGCACCATCGAGCTACCCTGCAGTAAACTACGAATCAGCTCGCCAGTTCATGCGCGGAGCTAGTCTGAATCCTAACCGGCCCGAAGAAGAGTCCTCTTGGATCAGTGGCCACCAAGTTGCCTTTCTTGTGACGCCGGATCCAGATGTGCGGAGAGGCATGGAGATGATATTGACTCTCCATGTTCCGGAATGGGCAGGGCCTCAGAGCTTCGAAGTGTCGGTCAACGGTGAGCAGATCGGATCCACAATCGAAGTACCTGTTCCGAATGACCCATTCTGGAAGGAACTGGTGGTTCCTGTGCCCGCCAACACGTTTCGGGAAGGAAACAACATAGTCTCAGTCGTCTTCGACACGGTAGCCCAATCGCCACAGTCGGAAACATTTAGAGCGTCGGCCCTTCTAAAGTCGGTGCAGCTTCGACCATAGATGCTGCCTTCATGACGACAGCAGGAAGAAATCCTCTTGTCTAGCCTGTATTTCTCACCACGTGGCGAGGCGAAGTGCGTGAGAGGGCCGTCAGGACGAGGCGCGAGCCGCTTGGCGCGCGCAGGCGTACTTGAACAGTACGTTGAGCACAGCAAGCAAGCGCAACGAAGTCCTGGCGGTCGTATCGTGTGCTTCGACCGTCGGGTGGTGAGAAATGCAGGTTAGGCGTTACGCCAATGGTGCTGGGGCGCGTAACGCCGCCCGCGTGACTTTTGACACGGGCTGTTAACCAAGCCGCCGGCCTGTCCGACTATCCGAAGCCGCTTCAATCATCGCTTTGTGTTCGTTGAGTACTGAGGCGACGGAATGACCAGTTCCTCAAACGGGCAACGAGCAGGGCGCGACGTTCAACACTCACATCTCTGACCAGTACGCCCCATTCCACATCAAGCTCAACAGCGTGGCCGGGCGGGAAGGCATACACGTCCCGGACGGGCTGCTGTATCATGAATCCGATCTCCACATCAAAGAGCACTACAGGCATCGTTTGCGGGTCAGACGGGAAAGAACCATAATTGGACAGCACGGGGACGGAGAATTTCCGCCACTTCCTTCCCAGGGCGCGAGCGTGGAGGAAGAATGAATCTGAACAGGATCTCCCGGATGGCGCTCCTGATGGCAGCGCCTCTCCTCTTGTTCCCCAGAGAGGCGCATGCCTACCTGGACCCCGGCACCGGGAGCCTGATCGTCCAGGCTCTGGTGGCCGCCTTCTTTGCGCTCTCCCTGGCCATCAAGGCCTACTGGCAAAAAATCAAATTGTTCTTGGGGGGGGTCTTCTTCACTGGTCCGGAAGTGCGTGACGGGGATGAATAGTTCGTCTCTCTCATCTCAACCCGTCGCCAGCGCGTACACGAAAAAGAACCCCGTGCCAAGGGGGTGAGAAGAGATGGAGGTTAGCGGTACCTCCCGGCTGGGCGCCTCTTTCAGAGACTCCAGCGGTTTCGTCTTCGTGCACGAACGACAGATCCATCGGCAAGTCAATCTCAGCTATCGGGAGAACTACGATCACCTGATGAGTTCCGGCCTCTATCAGGAGCTGGCCGGCCGGCTGCTCATCTCCCACCAGGAGGTGAGCGATCCGCCCCCTCCGGATGGAGAGCAGGCCTACAAGGTGCTGAGACCTGAGCAGGTTCCCTTTCTGTCCTATCCCTATGAGTGGTGCTTCAGCCAGTTGAAGGACGCCGCCCTGACTACCCTGAAGATACAGAGCCGGGCTTTGCGCTTTGACATGACCTTGAAGGATGCCAGCGCCTACAACATCCAGTTCCTGAAGGGCAAACCTATCCTGATCGACACCCTGTCCTTCGAGAAATACCGGGAAGGACAGCCATGGGTCGCCTACCGGCAATTCTGCCAGCACTTCCTGGCACCGCTTCTGCTGATGGCCTACCGTGATGTTCGCCTGAACCAGTTGCTGCGGATTCACCTGGACGGGGTCCCGCTGGATCTGGCCCGTACACTCCTCCCCTTCCGAGCTCTGATCCGGCCATCGGTTCTGGCCCACATCCAGCTCCACTCCAGGGGCCAGCAGCACTTCGCTGCCAAGGGCGGAGCGGCCAAAGGGGCGCGTGTGAGCCGGAGAGGGATGGCGGGCCTGCTGGGAAATCTGGAGGCTCTGGTCAAGGGGCTCACTTGGCGGGGCCAGAAGACGGAGTGGGGCGGCTACTATTCAGACACTAACTACACAGCACAGGCTCTGCAGGAAAAGAAATGCTTGGTGAAGCAGTTTGTGAGCCGCAGCCTGGAAGGGATGGTCTGGGACCTGGGAGCCAACCGGGGTCTTTTCAGCCGAATCGCCGGCCAGCAGGCAGGGGTGACTATCTCGTTTGACATGGATCCGGTGGCTGTCGAGAACAACTACCTGGAAGTGGTCACACGCAAGGAGACGGGGCTGCTTCCACTGCTGGTGGATCTGACTAGTCCCAGCCCGGCCATCGGATGGCACAACCGGGAGCGCCAATCACTGCTGGAGCGCGGCCCAGCCCAGACGGTTCTGGCCCTGGCCCTCATCCACCACTTGGCCATCTCCAACAACCTGCCGCTGGCCCGGCTGGCCGATTTCTTCGGCGCCATCTGTCACACGCTGATCATCGAATTCATCCCTAAGGAAGACTCCCAGGTGCAGCGACTCCTCTCCTCACGAAACGATGTTTTTCCAGACTACACGCGGGAGGCCTTCGAGAAACAGTTCAGCGTTCTTTTTGCTATACGGGAGAGAGCGGCCATCTCGGATAGCGGGCGGGTTCTCTACCGGATGACTCGCCGCGCTGCTGCCGGTTGAGTTCCCTCGGCCTGTTGGCGGGGGGAGGCCGTCCCCCTGGATGTAGGATACCGCTCAGGTTGCTGTAAAAATGTCCTTTAGGCTCCTTGATCAACGGGCCAGGACTTACAAGTGTTTCTCGACTGATGCCAAACTGCGGGCTAGGAGCCTGTCTCACAGAACGAAAATCGCCAATTTTTTGTCAACATCTTGTGTCTGTTATCAAGTCTGACCACAACTGATTGGGGCCAAATTTTTCTGTGGGACAGGCTCCTAGCCTGCATTTCTCACCACGCGGCGAGGTGAAGTGCGTGAGAGGGTCGTCAGGACGAGGCGCGAGCTGCTTGGCAAGGGCTATGCCCTCGCGCTGACGTTTGCGGATTATGATCCACTTGAATTCGCCGAAGGCACCCATGATCGACAGTATCAGGTTCGACAGCAGCAAGTCCCGGCAGCGAAGGTCGGATTTTCCTTGACGACCTTGATACGCCCGCCACTTATGGGTGGAGAGAAGAGGAGGGCCGGTCGCCGGCTGCAGCATCACCGGTGGATTCGGAGCCGTTGACAGCCACAAGCTCCGAGTCCGGTTCGGGAGCTTGAGTCGAGTCACTCAAGCCTCCGTAGCGGCGCTCGCGTTTCTGGTAGTCCAGAAGAGCTTCGAGCAAGTCTATCGTACAAAAATCAGGCCAGAACTTGTCGGTCACGAATATCTCGGCATAGGCGATCTGCCAGAGAAGAAAATTACTGACACGCATCTCGCCGGAAGTTCGGATCAACAAATCGGGGTCAGGCAGACCCGCCGTGTACAGATGCTCACTGAGAATCTGCTCGTTAATCTTGAAGAGTCCGTCCAGCTTGCGAGCCCGCGCCAGCAGACTGTTCACCGCGTCGACGATCTCGGCGCGTCCGCCGTAGTTCAGTGCGATGGTCAACTGCAGACCCGAGTTCGCGGCGGTCTCAACCATCGCCATGTCGAGGTCATCTTGCACCGAGGCCGGTAGGCCGTCGATGCGGCCGATCACTTGCATACGAACACCGTTGCGTTTGAGTTCCGGCAATTCGCGGTGGAGGTAGTGCTGTAACAGTCCCCAGAGAGTCTCCACTTCGGCCTGCGGGCGCTTCCAGTTCTCCAATGAGAAGGCATATAGGGTGAGTGCGCGGATTTGCAGGCGGCAAGAAGCCTCGATGATCTCCCGGACCGATTTTACGCCGGCGCGATGACCGGCAACCCGCGGTAAATGACGCTTGCGAGCCCAGCGCCCGTTACCGTCCATGATCACGGCTATGTGTCGGGGAAAGGCGCTTGGATCCAGAAGCGAAGACAGCCGGGCTTCCTCGCTCCCCGGCTTCGCCCACTCGAGGAAGTCCTTCATTTCAGCAAAGATACACTCTATCCTACAACGCCTCCGAAGAGGCGTCCAGAATGAGCCTGGGTCGATCCCCCAGCATCGGACTCCGCCAAGGCGGCTCCCTACCCCAAGCTCGTCTCCGCGGAAAATGCCAGAAGCACGTCACACCGGAGCCCAAAGCTCCTGTCCAGGGCTTCAGGCAGGAGCAGCAACTTCGAGCAGTCCTCCCGACAGCACCCGGAATTGTTTTGCACTGATTTGCTCCTTCAAACGTCTGACTACAATAGGAGAACGCAGGAGGCATTGCATGCGGATTCGTCGCCGACGTGGATTCTCATTGATCGAATTGCTCATCGTGATAGCGATCATCCTGATCATCGCCGCGATCGCGATCCCCAAACTCACGAGCGCACGCATGGCGGCATACGAGATGGCCGCGATTCGGGCGCTGCACACTATCAACACCGCACAGATCCAGTACTTCTCGACGTACGGCAGATACGCACAGTCGCTGATAGAACTCGGCCCTCCTGTCGGCAACGCCTCCTCTTCTCCGGCAGCTTCCGACCTCATTCCCGGTGACCTCTCGACGGGCATCAAATCAGGCTACGTCTTCACGATGGTCGGAACGCCCGGCGGATACACCGTCAACGCCGACCCTCAAACCTATGACGTGACGGGTTCGAGAACGTTCTACACCGACCACACCAACGTCATCAGGAACCACTTCGGCAACGAACCCGCCAGCGAAAACGACGCCGAAATCCAGTAGCCGACCCGCTGAGGATCTCTCGATCGAACTGCGGCGCGGGAGGCGTAGACAAGCTGTCCGAAATGCAGCTCGGAAAGCCCATCAGCGCCTGAAAGCTATCATGAAATCCGTGGGCGTCAACAAGGCTGTCATTCTCGCCGCCGGCCGCGGCACACGCATGAAAGACCTCACCGCGGAGTGCCCCAAGCCCCTGCTGCCGCTGAACGGACGGCCGATGCTGGCCCATGTCATCGAAGCCATTGAATCCACAGGCATAACCGAGATCCTGCTCATCGTTCGCTACAAGGCCGAGATGATCAAAGACTTCTTTCGTGACCACCCTCCGGCCCAGGCCTGCCTTACCTACAAGCATCAACCCGCGCAGGACGGAACCGGGAGTGCCACGTTGCAGGCGCGCGAGTTCATTGGAGATGAGCCCTTCCTGCTCACCTTTGGAGACATCATCGTCGAACCCTCGATCTACTCCCGTCTGATCGAGTTCGCCGAAGACGCCGCAGCCGTTCTCGCGCTCAAGAGCATGGACGACCCCTACCGCGGGGCGGCCGTATACGTCGAAGGCCGGCGCGTCACCCGGATCATCGAGAAGCCACCTCGCGGCACGTCGACCACGCCTTGGGGCAACGCCGGGATCTACTTCTTCCGGTCATCGATCTTCACCGAACTGGAACGGATTCCGCTATCGCCCAGGGGCGAATATGAGCTTACGGATGCAATCGGCCAACTCTTGGCGGCCGGTCAAACCTTGCACTGGGTAGAGATTCGAGGCCACTGGCGGGACGTAGGGCGTCCGGAAGATCTCTCGGCGGCAGAGCACGCGCTAACCGGAAGGTAACCAGCTTGACGCGGCTTCGAAGGCCGCTTCAAGCGAACGCAAGAGAACCTTATTGATCGGCTTGAGCGAGGAATACTCCCGGCTGACCGAGACGGAAGAGGAGGAGAAAACGGTCTTCCGCGTGCAACCGCCAAGCGGAGGGTCTGACCTCCCGCCCTGGTTCACTGGACCGATTCTCCCGGCAGCTCCTTGAGGAAGCGCTCGACCACTTCGCGCTGCTGCCGCTCGGTCAGGGAGGATTGAATCAAACGTCCGGCGGCTCGGATCGCCAAGTCCGCAGCGGTTTGTCGAATCTCCTGCAAGGCGGCTCGTCGCTCAGCTTCGAGCCGCTGCAGCCCCTGGTCGATAATCCGCTGCGCGTCGGCTCGGGCGTCATCGAGGATCTGCCGACGCGACTCGTCCGCCTCTTCTCGCGCCCGCTGTACGATCTGCTGCGCCTGCTGCACCGCTTCGTCGATCTTTCGCTGGGTCTCTTCGGCGGCGCTCGCTGATTCGGCCCGCGCCTTCTCCGCCTGCTTCAGAGCATCTTCGATCTTCCGCTCGCGCTCGTCGAGCATCCTGAGAATCGGTCCCCACGCGATCTTGCGCAACGTGAGCAGCAAGACGACGAACGTGATGACCGTCCAGATCATCAGGCCGGGCTCGAACCGCAGTAGCGGGTTCTCGCCGGCCGCCAACAAAAGGGCGTACAGATTCAACATCTGTCGCTCCCTCCTTATCTCATGAAGATGACGACGAAACTGACACCGAGAGCGATGACCGCGACGCCTTCAAGCAGGAACAACGGCAACTGGAACGCACCCACGATGTCTTTGACGGCCTGCGGCTGTCGCGCGATGCTCTCCACGGCCGCGGCCGTCAAACGCGAAATGCCGATCCCCGCGCCGATCACCGCGATTCCCGCGCCGATCGCAGCGCCGAAGTAATGGAGCGTTGGGTTGTCCCCGTCCTGCGCCAAGGCGGCGTTCGGGGCCGCCAGCAACAAAAACGCCAGCAACAGCATGGCTTGCGCGAATCTCTTTCGACTGGATCTCATCTGAACTTATCTCCTCTGTAAACCTTGGACTGCTCTTCCTCTAATGTGTGGAATGAACCATCATCCCAATGAAAATCGCTGACAGCAGCGTGAACACATATGCCTGGATGAACGCCACGATCAACTCCAACAAGCTGACCGCTACCGCCATCGGAACTGACACGAACACGCCGACGAAGACGTTCTGAAAGATGAACACGAATGACATCATCACCAGAATCACAATGTGTCCCGCCGTCATGTTGGCGCCAAGACGAATCGTCAGAGCGATGGGCTTGACGAACGTGCCGATCACCTCGATCACGATCATCAGCGGCGCAATCACCATTGGCGTACCCGGCGGCACCATGTGCTTGCAGTAGCCCACCGGCCCCATCACGATGATCCCGGAAACAATCATCGTCAGCAGCGTGATCAGCGCCAGTGTGCCCGTCACATTCAAGTTGCTCGTCGCCGTATAGCCGCCCGGCACCATCCCGAGCAGATTGCACGTCAGGATGAAGAAGAACAACGTGCACAGGAACGGTGTGAACTTCCGGCCATACTTCTTGCCCATGTTCGTAATCGCGATGCTGTCGCGGACGAAAACCACCACCGACTCCATGGCGTTCGTCAGGCCCTTGGGCGCTGCCCCGCTGTTGACCCGCGACCGCCGGAAGGCATAGCCGAGCAATAGAATCAGCACTCCCGCCGCAATCAACATGAACAACGCCGCCTTCGAGAACGGCGCGACCAGATCAAACGGCCACATATGAAGGTCGGCGTTCGAGATGTGATGCATCACCACATCCGCTATCGTTTCCTCGCCTTCCCCGTGACCGCCCTCGGCTGCCGCGACCGGCTGCATGAATGGAATGGCCAGGCTCATTTGGATCGAATCACCTGCCGATGCCGGAACGTCTCCACCAGGAGCGCAATGAAGTAACTGCCGAGCAGCGCCGGAGCGAACAAACGCCCGTCAAGCGAACCGCTCGCGAGCACCGTGCCTAGCAGGCTCAAAACGAGCAGCGTGCGAACCGCCGTGCATAACAAACCGAGTTTCCAGAAGGTATGCACCGGCCGCGGCCGCCACCATCGCAGCAGCACTTCCGACACGCCCAACGTGGCAAGCCCCCCCAGCAGTCCCCAGAACACAGCGTTCATTGCTTCCGCCACATGACTTTCGCGATGTTATACATCCCCACCACGATCCCGACAAACAATCCGATCAACGTTGCCGCAGGATTCAAGTCGAAATAGACGCCCAACATGTATCCGATCAGCAGGCAACCGATAACACTCCCGCTCAGCGTCCAACCGGCGTCCGCCGCCGGTCCGTAACGCTTGATCCATGACCCGCGCCCTTCAGTGTCTTTCATCCGAAAGCACCCGCCGCGGATACCGCATCAAACTGATCTTTCGGGATCTTACAGGCGAGGCGAAGCCTCGAGAAAACGAGCCGCTGGCCAGAGATTCAAGATAGCAGCCCAAGCGAGCCGAAGCAACTTCGCGCTACGCTTTGGCCCTTCATGAAGTGGCCCTTGCCGGCTCTCAAGAGAAAGTCGGAACAGCGGCCTCGTCACACACAACGATTAGGATTCGATGATCCGGTGCGGGAAGCGGCCGAGTCTGGCTTGCCAAGGATAGCACTCCCTTCGGCTCCGGCCGCGATCCTGTCCTGGCATACCCTGACCTTCTTCCGGTACATCACTGCACGCGCCCCCGTCCGGCCACTTTCCAGACGTCTTCGATGAGCCCCTTGCGGACGGCATAGGCCTCGTCGTGATGGTTGATCGTGATGCCCTGATGATCCGGGATGACCGAAAGACGTTCGCCGACGCGGAACTTGTGACTCACGGCGCTGACGTCAACGTGGCCGTGCTCGACCGACATACCGTAGATGACGGCATCGGGGTGCTCGACGATATGACCGTAGCCCCTGCGCGGGCCCCGCTGGAAGGTTTTCTGACCGCCGTCGATGATGATGCGGTCGGGCGTGGGGGTGCTGACCACCGTGGTGATCATTCGCGTCGCGCAGGTATCCGGATTGGGCGGGTTACGGGAGGCGCTGATGCGCTTGAGGCCTTCAAACACGTACGACCCGCTGCGGTGGACGGTGCAACCGATTTCCTTCGAGCGGACTTCTGCGCCGGTGCCGCCGCCGCTAATCTCTTCGATCGGCAGGCCGGCCTTCTGGAAGAGAGCAACGGTCTCTTCAATGAAGGCTTTCGCTTCGAGGCGGCTGGGGTATGTCATTACCCCCCGCAACTCGAGGTTCGGCAGCTTCGAGACTTTTTGGGCAAGTTCGACGGCGGCCTGGGGCGATTGGACGCCGGTTCTCTTGCCGCCGGTATCCAACTCGACGAATACGCGGACCGACGCGTCGTCCTTGCGGAGTTGCTCGGAGATTCCCCTGGCAGTGATCTCGGAATCGACGGCGACGGTCATGCGGGCACGCTTCGCCAGTCGCGCCAGGCGGACGAGCTTGGGCCTGCCGACGATGTTGTAAGGAATGAGGACGTCGCCGTCGATGCCTGCAGCGACCATGACCTCCGCTTCGCCGAGCTTCTGGCAGCAAATGCCGACAGCGCCGGCACGGAGCTGCATGTGGGCGATCTGGGGGACCTTGTGGGTCTTGATATGGACCATCAGGTCGATGCCGGCGTCGCGACAGACTTGCTGCATCCCGTTGATGTTCTTTTCGAGGACATCGAGGTCGATGACCACGGCGGGCGTATCGATGTCGTCGATGGAGTGCACATTGCCCTCACGTGTGACGGTGGCGGAAGCACGGGATGCCGCGAGGCCGGCGGTTGGAAAGAGGCTCGCGGCGCGCAGGCAGGCGCGGCGGCTGATGCGTCTACGGAGATTGGGAGTGAAGTTTTTCATGGGTTGTGCCCTCGGGTTGACGGACTGCGGGATACCGGTTGCTACGGCCCGCATGGTACACGGAGTCCAGGGGCGGAAGCAAACGAGGCAGCGGGTTGGGCAGATGGTTTCGACTCGCAACCAGCCTGCATGTCTCACCACGTGGCGAGGCGAAGTGCGTGAGAGGGCCGTCAGGACGAGGCGCAAGCCGGGCGGAGGAAAAAGGCGCGATCCGCTTGGCGCGCACAACACGGCCTTGAAGAGGTTTTTTACGAATCACGAGACACGAAACACGAATCACGGCCTTTTATCGTGTGCTTCGACCGTCGGGTGGTGAGAAATGCAGGTTAGGAAAGACGGCGCCGCAGTCCACCGAGCCGGCGGCAGTGAATCTTCAACAACCCTTTGCTATGTGGCGGTCTCGTTATGCTTGCGCGGCGACCGACGGGGCCCGCTGCGCCTTCGCCGCCGCCGGGAGCGATTCATCGGGCCGGGCGCCGAAGGCTCCACTTTCGCAATCCGTTCCCGCGGTTCGTGCGTGACCCACGTTGCTGGAGAAAGCTCGGGAGCGTCGCGCCGCGGGATCTTTGACTTCAGTTTGCGCTCGATCGCGTGGACCGCAGGCAACTCATCGACCGCAGCAAAGGTATACGCCATTCCGTTCCGTTCCGCACGGCCCGTGCGTCCGATGCGGTGGGTGTAGTCGTCGGGAGTTCCAGGAACGTCGAAGTTGATGACGTGCGAAACATCCTCGACATCGATGCCACGGGCTGCAATGTCGGTAGCCACGAGAACGTCGTACTTTCCGCTGCGAAAACCATTCATGGCGCGGTCGCGCTGCGACTGCGTCATGTTGCCTTCGAGCCCCACGGCTTGATGCCCTGCCCGGCTGAGTTGTTGGGCGAGCCGCTTGGCGCGATGCTTGGTACGAAGGAACACGATCGCGGAGCGGAAGTCGTCGCCGGCCATCAGGTGTCGCAGAAGGTAGGGCTTCTGCGTAGCCCGCACGATGTAAAGGGCTTGTTCGATCGTCGAGGCAGGCGTGGAGTGCGCCAGCTCGACCACATGGGGATCCTGCAGAACCTCGTCGGCCAGCGCGCGGACTTCGCGCGGCATCGTAGCCGAGAACATCAGGTTCTGCCGCTTCTCGGGCAGCAACTGGAGAATCCGTTTGAGGTCGGGAAGAAAACCCATGTCGAACATGCGATCGGCTTCATCGAGCACCAGGGTCTCGATACCGTCGAGCGGCACATGCCCCTGCCCATGGAGATCCAGCAGCCGGCCCGGACAGACAATCAAGACATCCGGCCGCTGCTCCAGGCTGCGAATCTGCGGAGGGCTCGGGACGCCCCCGTAGATCGTGATTGCGGTCACCTCGGTAAACTTCGCCAAGGCCCTGATTTCGGTGTGAATCTGCATCGCCAGTTCCCTTGTGGGAACGACGATCAGCGCCCTCGGACCGCGCTTGGGGTCCGCCAGCAGGCGCTCGAGAATCGGCAAGGCAAACGCCGCTGTCTTGCCGGTTCCGGTTTGGGCCAGGCCCAGCACATCACGACCGGCGAGACCCGCCGGAATCGTCTCCGCCTGAACCGGCCACGGCTCGACGAATCCAAGCCCCTCGATGCCTTTTTGGAGACTGCTTCGCAGATCGAACTGCGAGAACCCGGCGCTCGGCCGGGAAGATACTTCCTTCATGTGAAAAAAACCTATCGGTGGACGCAGCGCTTTGTGCTGACGTACACCGCATCCCGTTCAAACCCATACAACAGCGACAGGAGTGAGAGAGAACCAACAGGCGCGATCTATTCTCAGGAGACCCTGTTGTGCGCCGGGGCCGCCGAGCGGCGGCCGGATAGATATCGTGTCTTCAGTATAGTACGGACTTAACCTGCATTTCTCACCACGTGGCCAGGCGAAGTGCGTGAGAGGGCCGTCAGGACGAGGCGCAAGCCGGGCGGAGGAAAAAGGCGCGATCCGCTTGGCGCGCACAACACGGCCTTGAAGAGGTTTTTTACGAATCACGAGACACGAAACACGAATCACGGCCTTTTATCGTGTGCTTCGACCGTCGGGTGGTGAGAAATGCAGGCTAACATCGCCCGGGCCGCCCTCTCGCGGCAGCGGCCGGGTGATGAAGGGGACAACCGTCCCGGAGTGTAATCCCATCGTGCGGATTTTCCGCCGGATTCAATGGACCTGGGGACGAAGAGTGGTTCCTCGATCCCGGCGTAACGGAGCACTACGGTGTCACGACAGCACGGCTTGAAGGTCTTCTTGACCCGCAGCCAGGATCGCTTCCTTCACCATTGCGGCCGGAACGGCCTCACGGGTCACGCGGAACGAACACTCACTCCCCGCCTCCGAACCGGAACGAATACAGCTTTACACCGAAACGCAACTCGAACCGCAAGCGAATCTCTTTGCCCGCGAGTTCAGCCAGGCTCGACTCTCGACGCCACCGAACGGTCTTCCTCGTCGAGTTCGTCGTGTGGATACGGTCGCAATCGTCCAACGAAAACCCTGGTATCGGCTTTCCCTGCTGATCTTGCACCTCCACTCGCAGCAGCCCCAGCGCCGAGGTGTCGACGTTGACGTGCAGCTCGCCACCCTCGAACTCCATCGGGGGCGTCTTGAACTCTCCCCCGCTGTAATCGGCCTCGACGGCCGTGAAGCCGTCTCGGCGAAAAACCGTGCGCGAGACCGTTGGGCGGAATCCGATGCTGTCCTTGGGCGACAAGTGGCTGTCCCACGTCACGAAGTACAGCCACATCTCGTCGCCGCGAAAAACCAAACCTCGCACCGGGTAGAGGCCGCGAGAGTCGAAAGCCCCCGTCGGACCCAGCGGGATCAGGGGTTTCCGATCGTAGCGCTCCCAGTGAATGCCGTCTCGACTCGAGGCGAAACCGATGTCCAGCGGGCCTTTGTTGAGTCGGCCGCCTTCCGGCGCGTAGACGCTCAAGTCGTCGGCGATGAACCAGGGCCGGTAATGCAGGTAGCGGTTCTGGAACATCACGTAAGCGTCTTGTGCATGCGGATATTTCAGCACCTGGGGCATATAGAAGTCCGCCTCGGCAAGACCGTCAAAGCGAGGGTCTCTCTCATCCGCCTCCAAGACGATCTCCGGCATTGGAAACGAAGCGAGATCGGTGGTGACGGAGCGGCCGACAGCCCGCAGAAAGCACCTTCCGAAATCGCCACAGCGATCTTTAAGCTGTGGAGCGACTTCGACGAGGTCGTTCACGCGAACATAGGCTACGTAGCCACCCTGCGCCGCGTCATGGAAGGCAATGTTCTGGCTGTCCATGCCGTCGGGATAGAGAGCTGCCTTCGGAAAGACGTTGTCATGCACTGCCGTCCATTCCCGGCCGTCCGCTGAAGCGAACACCTTGTTCCGCCAGCCGCTGACGATCTTGTAGCGCTCTTGGGGGGGCGCATGAGGATCGCGAAAAACGACGCCCAAGGCAGTGAGCCTGGGGTACATGCTGTCGCGAATTCCGTAAGCGAAATCTCCCGTGTCGAGCAGCTCCTTCGTTGCCCACTGCCAGTCCACGCCGTTCTTCGAGATGTAGCGAAACCCTCGGAACACCCCGTCGTTCGCCATCACCTGGAGGTAGGCGGATGACAGCGGCCCATCTGTGACAGTCAGGGGCTCGCCCACAACCAGCTTGTGGACTCCGGCGACAATGTTTCGCTCACCGGTCTTGCGAGGCGGCTGGACCACAATCCTGACGTTCTTCCGCTCGGCCAGAAAACGACCGTCGAGGAAGATTTGATTGCTGCTCCCGATGTCGTAGGCCTGTTGGCCTTCAGACGGCAGCGGACCGAACACAGTCACCAGCGTGAGAGCGGCGAGCCTAACGCAGCAGCGGGCCGCCGTGCCCGGCCGCATGCGATGACATTGCGCGAACGAACGAATTTCCTGGAAACCAGTCATTGCCGCTCCTCGATCCAAAACTTTGTCGATCGATCAACAACAAGGGGGCTCACGGCCGCTACCGCCGCGTCTCAAGACGGTATCACTCCAACTCATCGGCACAACCCCTGCCATTCCGTGCTCGTCGATATCAATTCTTCAGCAACACCACGCCCTCATGTTCGATGCGGGCAAACATTTGCTTGTACTCGGAAGATCCGTCGTCGTCCCAGTATTCGGTGCTGAGGGGGAGATCGTAGCGCAACGGGATCAGACGCCGGCGGTCCGGGCGGACCATGAAGATGGAGTCCTCGGGGTTGGCGATATTGAACATCCTCGTGCCGTTGTCGAACGTCGTTTTGATGATCCACTTGGGTTGTTTCGGAAGCTGCAGCTTCTTCAGCCGCTCCAGTTCGTCGTCGTTCAGGGTCACGCCGAGGCCGGGCTTTTCTGGAACCCGGATCAACCCGTTGATCGGCTCGAGACGCTCGTTCACGACGTCCGACTTCCACTGCTCCGATGAATCGATGAAGTGAAAGCTCCCCGCCTTGAAAGCACTCTGCATGTGTGTCGTCATCGCGCGCGTCATGTTGCCGCCGACGTTTTGGAGCATGAAGGGCATTTCCGCGGCCTCGAACAACCCGGCGCTGCGCATCGCTTTACCGATCCGGTGATGCCCCAACATGTAGGCGTCGGCGGCCCGGTGCAGAACCGAATACGTGAAGCGCATCGCGGAGTGGTGCAGCACGACGGGAATTTTCACCCGCTTGCGCAGCTCGATGTAGCCGTCGATCTCGTGTGGTTCGAGCGGGTCTTCGAAGCAGCCGGCGATGGGGTATTCGGCGAGGCGCTCGAGTAGGTCGAACATGTGGTCTTCAGTGCCGCCCATCGTGATGTCGTAGTGGATCTTGAAATCCTTCGGCGCGACCGCCTGCATGGCTTCGGTCTGATCCAACACGTTCTCGAATGGCGAGAGATGAAACTTCATCCACGTGTAGCCCTCTGCTGAATAGCGTTGCACCGCCTCCACCATGCGCTTGGGGTGCGTCGAGACCGTCCACGAGCAAACCGGCACCAAGCGACGGTACCGCTGCCCGAAAAGCTTGTAGACCGGCACGCCCGCCGCTTTGCCCATCAAGTCGTACATCGCCGTGCCGAGCGGCAGGGATGTCTCGTCGCCGACCCAATCGAACGGGCTGGTGCCGACATACTTCTCGACGGTGTCCTCGGATTCTTTCTGTCCTTCGCCCAACCCGGTAATGCCCTTGTTCGTATGGACCACATAGACCGTGCGCTCGCGAGGCCCGTAGTAGTGGTTCAGTTGGTAAGCGATCCAGTCGTGGTACTCCAGCGTGATGTCGTGAGTCTCGATCTCGGTTATGCGAATGTCACCAAACACCGAATCGGCCGTCTTCTTCGCTGCGAAGGTGGATTCAGCCGTCGAAGCGAGGATGCCTCCGAACGCGGAAGCGCCCGCGGCGGCCTGCAGGAAGTCTCTTCGGCTGAAGGACAGGGAGTTGCTTCGGGTTTTCATGAAGGTCTCCTCCACTGAACGGATAGATCATCCTTCGGTTGGAAACCGAGGATGCGTTTCGTCTTTTCGTTGTTGAATTTGCCGTGGGGCATGTCTCCAAAACAGCAGAAAGCCTCGCACTTCGAAGGCAGGTCCCCGAGATCGATCGCCAGGCCGAGCCGGAAGATCTCGCCGGCGTCGGCCCAGGAAATCTGGAACGGAGCACCGCCCGAACCCGGTTTGAGCATGGCCGGATCACGGAAGTTGTAGAAGAGATATTCCTGCACCCAGATGTCGTGATGTTCGGTGAAAAGGCGGCAAATTTCCTGTCCCAGGGACTTCGATTGCGCATAGAGATTGATGCCCGACTGCGACGGAACATCCGGCCGGATATCGAAATCGAACCCTTCGTAAGGCGGCCCGGTGATGGTGAAATGCGGCCCCGTGTTGATCACGCGCCGGATGCCGTGCTCCACCGCCGCGAGCATCATGTTGTAGCAGCCCATCATGTTCACTCCGAACGCCAGCACGCGATGCGGGCGCACGACGGAGAGATTGAGGATCGTGTCCATCCCTTCAGCGGCCTGCATGACCTGCTCAAGGTTGGTTACGTCCACCTTGCGGTACTCATGCGGAGTCTCCGAAGGAGGAGGCTTGATATCGGTGATGAGCAACTCGTGCTCTCCTTCGAGCGCTTTGACGACGTGCGGGCCGAGGTAGCCGTTCGCGCCGAGGATCAGGGCTTTCATCGCGATTCTCCTTTCTGCTCTGCTTTGCCGTCTCAGCCGTTGTGGACGGGCTCGTAACCGAGAACGCGCTTGGCACGGTTCGAGTCGAAGCGCGCTAGCGGAGAACCGGCCGAAACATGTAGTACCGACCAATGTGCAAGGGTGGAAGGGCTTTCCTCGCCGTGCGCTTCGAGCGCCAGGCGGACAGCCTGGGCGGCATCCTCTTCGGCTACGGCCATCGGATCGCCAGAGACTTCGGACGCAGGAACCACCTTCCCGAGCCGCAGAGTGACGACCGGCAGTTTGCCGACTCGCGCAAACTCCCGGCAGGTGAATTCGCCGAGATGCTTCGGTAGAGAGCGGCCCTTCAGATCCGGGCGGGGACGCCAGGTTTCGTTGACGAGATAGTCCGAATCATACGCCGTCATGATCTCGAGGGTGCTGAGGTAGACCACCTTCCGCACCCCGGAGTTGGCGGCTGCCAGCAGCAGGTTATAAGTCCGCCGCGTGAGGTAATCGATCTGCTCGTGCATGTCGTCATCCGCAAGAGGCTCGGCGACATGGACAATCGCGTCGATTCCGGCAACAAGTTGGTCGGTCGGTTCCTCGTGGTCGAGATCGCATTGGCGAAAAGGGTGCTCGGATTCGATCGTGTTGCGGCTCGTCTTCAGAATCTCGTAGCTTCCGCTGAGGTTGTCCGCCAACATGCCGGCCAGAGCGTGTTCGCCCGATGTGATCAACACGCGTCGAATTTCGCCTGAACTGCTGTCAGATGCGGAGCAGGCGGTTGCTCCTGCGGCAGCCGCCAGCGCACTGTTTCTCAAAAAAGATCTGCGTTGCATAAGGATTCACCACGGCCTGGAAACTTCGGAAGACATCCCGCAAAGCCGGCCGTGTCAACCGAAGTGTACGCCTCCGCCGGGCGCCGCGTCCAGTGGGAAAACAGCATGCTTCGCACGGACAGCACGCCGATGTAAACGAGAGGCGCTCCTGTATTGGACGCTGCGGTGTCCAGTACACAAGCATCCAACAACTTGTTGCGGCGCCTTTCAAACATGGCCGTGGCAGCGACCAACATCAACAGACCGTCAGAACACCCTTCCATCAAGCGGGCCGAGCCGTTGGTGCCGCGAGCGGAAACAGACGCCCTGAAAACCTCGTAACGTCAACATTATTAAGGAGTTGGCGGAATACCGTGGGGGACGCGCCCTTGCCCTGGAGTCCGCCGAGCGATTACACTGACACCGTCGAAAGGCCGGTTCGGGAGGCCCCGTCGAGCCCCCCCGCATGCCGGCCCGAGGCAGGGAGGGAAATCCGCTTCATGCCTAAACCTCTGGTGTTCCACATAACCGGCCGCAAGCTCGTCATCGCCTTGCTGCTGACCGTCGTCCCGATCAGTCTGGCGGCTCTCTACGCCGCCACGCGGGCCGGCGAGACGACCGCATCAGCGGCCGGCCGCCACCTGGAAACGGTCGCCCAGGCGGCCGCCGGCAGCATCGAACAGCAGATCGAGGCGAAGGTGGTGGAAGCCGCGCTGATGGCCTCGGACGCGGCCGTGCTGGAGGTGGTTCGCAACTCGAACCGGCAATATTTCCGGGTGCGGCAGGAACTGATCCGGGAGCGTTTGCTGGCGAAGGACCAGACCTGGGTGACGCCGCAGGGCGAGGCGCTGGTG
This sequence comes from Bryobacterales bacterium, assembly GCA_965204095.1. Taxonomy (GTDB): domain Bacteria; phylum Acidobacteriota; class Terriglobia; order Bryobacterales; family UBA6623; genus JAPPLB01. The sequence continues at coordinate 2,981,237 of OZ241991.1, forward strand.
GAGCAGACGATGTCGAACCCGGGCTCTGAGGCGCTGCGGCGCAAGCTGACGGTGGACCCGAGTTTTCTGCGCATCACGGTGACGGATCTGGAAGGGGCGACGGTGGCGGCGACGCACAAGACGCTGGACTACTACCAGGCCGACGAGGAGTACTGGCAGGACATCTACTTTTACGGCCGCGGGGTGGTGAGCCTGACGGACGTGCTGTACGACGAGGCGACGAAGAACTACTACATCGGGGTAGGGGTGCCGGTGGTGCGGGAGACCAACCAGATCATGGGGACGCTGGATGCGCTGGTGCAGGTGGGGTCGCTGTTGCCGGCGTTGCACCGTGCGGATCTGGGGGTGGGCGGCAAGGTGTATCTGGCGAAGAAGGACGGGGCGGTGATCTTCGGGACGGACGGCTTGACGCTGGCGGACGAGGAGCGGTCGGCGGAGGTGGATGCGGTGGTGGACGCGCGGGGCAATTACGAGGGCCGCACGTCGGGGTCGTTCGATGCGACGTTTCCGGGGGGGCGGCGCGCGCGGCTGGCGTTTGCGGAGTTGGGATTGGAGGAGCAGTATCCGAAGCTGGACTGGATGGTGGTGGCGGTGGAGGAAGGGCCGGGGGCGCTGGGGGCGATCTCGATGGCGACGGTGCTGATCATGGGGATCGCGCTGCTGTCGCTGGCGTGCGTGGTGTTCTTGATCGTGTACTTTGCGTTGCACCAACCGAGTGAGATCGAGGAAGTCGAGGAGGAGATGGGCGCGACCATCAAGGGTGCCTCAGGCTGAGATGTGGCTCGCAGGGATCAATACCTGTTTCCAACAGGGCCATCGAGGCCCTTTCGTCTTTCCAAGACCTGCGGCATGAGGTAGAGTCAAGTTGATGACTCGGGCCTTGCTGTGTTTGGGCTTGCTGCTGTCAGCGCCACTCCTCGCGCAGACCGAATCCGGGCAACCCTTTGACATCTGGGCGCTGCAGCGGATCACACGCATCTCCGATCCGCAGCTTTCCCCCGACGGCTCGACAGTGGCCTTCGTCGGCGAGAAGACCCTGCTTTCCGAGAACACCAAGCGCAAGCACATCTACACGCTTCCGATCGACGGCGGCCAAGCCCGGCAACTGACGTTCGAAGGCAAGTCGAACAGCCGGCCGCGGTGGTCGCCCGATTCTTCTCAGATCGCCTTCCTTTCCGACCGCGAGGACTCGTCGCAGATTTGGCTGATGTCCGCCGACGGCGACGACAAGCGTCCTGTGACGGACCTCCCTACGGAAGCCTCGAGTGTGAAGTTTTTCCCGGACGGGGAACGGTTGCTGTTCGCCAGTCGCGTATTTCAGGAATGCGGGGCGGACATGGAATGCAACCAGCGGCGATTGCAGGAGCGGGAGGACAATCCCGTTCGGGCGCGCTCCTACGACGAGCTTCTGTATCGGCGCTGGGATGAATGGGACGACGGCCGGGTCGGTCATTTGTTGATCAAGGACCTTGTGACCGGCGAACTGCGCGACCTGACACCGGGGGGTTATGACGTTCCACCCTTTTCTCTGGGTGGCATGGATGCTTATGACATCGCACCGGATGGCCAAACCGTCTGTTTCGCGGTGGCGGTGGGCAACAAGCCGGCGGTCAGCACCAACGTCGATCTCTACGTGGTGAACGTAGGGGAGGGCGCTAGGCCGGCCGCGCTGACAGAGGGTCCGGCGACGGAGACCTCGCCGCTCTACTCGCCGGACGGGCGCTATCTCGCCTACCGGGCGCAAGAGCGGGCGGGGTATGAGTCCGACCGTTACCGGCTGATGTTGCTCGACCTCATGGCGGACGAAGACTCGGAAGAAGACCCGGTTGTGAGCCTGACGGAGAACCTCGACCGCTGGGTGTCGGAGATTGCCTGGGCGCCGGATTCGTCGCGGCTTTTCTTTACGGCGGAAGACCGCGGACGGGCACCGATCTTCACGGTTGCGGCGCAAGGCGGCGGCATGCAGGCAGTGGTCTTCGGTGACGCGCACCATGGCGACGTGCAGTTGACGCCGGATGCGCGGTCGATGATCTACAGCGTTCACAGCGCGTCGCATCCGGTGGAGATTTATCGGGGCTTCTCCTCGGGCGGGCCGCCGATTCAGCTCACTCACCTGAACGACGATGTCATGGAGGCGTACGAATCGGGAGAAGTCGAGGAGATTACTTACGAAAGCATCGACGGCACGTCGATCAGCGGGTTTCTCGTGCAACCGCCGAACTTCGACTTCGAGCGGAAGTATCCCCTGCTGTTACTGATTCACGGCGGGCCGCAGGGCGCCTGGGGTGAGGCTTGGAGCTATCGTTGGAACCCGCAGGTGTTCGCTTCGGCAGGGTACCTCGTGTTCATGCCGAACCCGCGGGGTTCAACGGGATACGGTCAGGCGCTGACCGATGCGATCAACGGAGATTGGGGCGGGTTGGTGTACGAAGACATCATGGCCGGTGTCGACTATGTGCTGCGGCGGCCCTACGTCGATTCCAACAAGCTCGTTGCGGCGGGTGGGTCCTTCGGCGGCTACATGATCAACTGGATGCTCGGCCGCACGACTCGCTTCCGAGCTTTCGTCTCTCACGCCGGTGTCTACGATCTGCGCAGCATGTTCGGTTCGACCGAAGAGTTGTTCTTCCCGATTTGGGAGTTCGACGGCACGCCTTGGGAGAACCCGGAGTCGTACGAGCGCTGGTCGCCCAGCCGTTTCGTTACGAAGTTTCAGACCCCGACGCTGGTGATCCATGGGGAGAATGACTTCCGTGTGCCGTTTACGCAGAGCATGCAGTTGTTCACGGCGCTTCAGTTGCGCGAGGTGCCGTCGAAGTTCTTGTATTTCCCGGACGAGGGGCATTGGATTCTCAAGCCGCGCAACAGCATCCACTGGTACGAGACCGTGATCGGCTGGTTCGATCAGTGGATCGAGCGGATTCACCGGCCCCGGACCCCTCCCACGTACATACGTCCGGTGGTGGACCCGAGCGAGACCGAAGAGACGGAAGAGACCGAAGACGCCGAGGAAGAAGCCGAACCCGTCAGCCCGGTGCGGCCTGACGAGCCGCGGCCCAGCCCTCTGCAGCCCGATAAACCGCGGCCCAGCCCGATTCCGCGTTAGAGTTTTAACAGTTCGTGGTGAAACCCCGCGTAGTACCGAGAGTGGTCAGGCGCCCGGCTGACAAGGCGCGACGAGGGAGCATATTGGACCTATTCGACCGAGGAGCAACGCAGTTCAGCCGGGATGCATCGCCGCTCGAATGCAGCGGGGCTTTTGCCACGGGCTGTTATTAACCTGCATGTCTCACCACGCGGCGAGGCGAAGTGCGTGAGAGGGCCGTCAGGACGAGGCGCAAGCCGGGCGGAGGAAAAAGGCGCGAGCCACTTGGCGCGCTCAACACGGCCTTGAAGAGGTTTTTCACGAATCACGAGTCACGAATCACGAATCACGGCCTTTTATCGTGTGCTTCGACCGTCGGGTGGTGAGAAAGGCAGGTTAACCATGGGTTTGCTCGAAGACAAGGTCACGGTCGTCACCGGCGCTGCCGCAGGCATTGGGCGTGGAGTCGCTGATCTGTTCGCGCGGGAAGGCGCGGTCGTCTACCTGCTGGACGTGGATGGAGCCGGAGCGGAAGCCGCCGCCGCCGCAATTCGCAAGGGCGGCTCGACGGCCCACGCCTTCGCGGCGGACGTCAGCCGGCGAGAGACGATCGAGCCGGCCGTCAATGACGCACTCGAGCGTTACGGACGGATCGATGCCGTCGTCAACAACGCGGGGATCTATCCGCGCCGGACCTTCGAAGACATGACCGAAGCCGAGTGGGACGAGACGCAGAACGTCAACGTCAAGGGCATGTTCCACATGACGAAGCTCGTGCTGCCGCACATGCGGGCGCGGCGGTCGGGGAAGATCGTCAACATCTCGTCGGTGACTTTTTTCAAGGGCTTTCCCCGCTTGACGCACTACGTGGCGTCGAAGGGCGCGGTGTTGGGATTCACACGTGCGCTGGCTCGGGAGATCGGTCCCGACAATGTCTCTGTCAACGCGGTGACTCCCGGTGCGATCGAAACCGAGGGAGAGAAGGTTCACGCCAACCCCGATGACATCGCCAGGATCATGGAGGAACAGTGCCTGCGCCGCAGAATCCTTCCCGTTGACGTGGCGCGGGTGTGCTTGTTCCTGGCCAGCGAGTTGAGCGATGGCATGACGGGACAGACCGTGAACGTTGACGGCGGTCTGGTAATGTACTGAGTCGATGCGCGTCGGGCTCGGTTACCTTCTTCAAGAAACGAACACCTTTTCCCCGGTCGAGACGCGGGTTCACGATTTCCACCCGCTTTTCGGCGAAGCGCTGTTGGATCAATGGCAGGGCAGCCGAACCGAGATCGGCGCCTTCCTCGATACGCTGGGTCCTACAAATCACGAGGCGGTTCCCTTGTTTGCCGGGTGGGCGATGACGGCGGGCTGCATGTCCGCCGGGACGTTCGCCGGTCTGAAGCAATCGGTGGTTGACCAGGTTCGCGCCTCCGGCCCCTACGACGGACTGCTCCTCGCGCTGCATGGCGCGCTGTCGGCTGAAGGTACCGACGACTGCGACGGCGTGCTGCTGGAGGCGATTCGCGCAGCGGTCGGCCGGGACGTCCCGATTGTCGCCACGTTGGACTTGCACGCCAATGTGACGGCGAAGATCACCGCCATGGCCGATGCCGTGATCGGCTACCGCACCTACCCGCACGTCGACATGTACGAGGTGGGGCAAGAGGCGGCCGAACTGATGCTGCGGGTTCTGAACGGCGAGGTGCGTCCGGTGACCGTCATGCGGAAGCTGCCGCTCATCGTGCCGCCGGAGAATCAGCAGACGACCCACGGGCCCATGAAGGAAGTCTGGGACACGGCGTGGGCCTGCCGGCGGGCGAATTCAGGGGTTCTGTCCGTTTCGGTGTTCGGCGTGCAGCCCTGGCTCGACATCGACGAGATGGGCTGCGCGACCCTGGCGGTGACGGATGCCGACCCGGACTCCGGGCGGCGTTGTGTCCGGGAGTCGGCGCGGGAGCTCTGGGATCGGAAGGGAGAGATGGAGGTCGGGCGGATCGCTCCCCGGCAGGCGGTCCGTGATGCGCTCGCAATCGAAGGCGGACCGGTCGTGCTTGCGGACACCGGAGATGCTCCTACGTCGGGAGCGCCGGGCGATAGTGCGGAGCTGCTGCGGTTGTTGTTGGAAGAAGCGCCGGATGCGCCCTCGCTGGCTTGGGTGCGCGACCCCGCGGCCGTTGCAGCCGCCTGGAAGCTGCGGCCCGGCGATTCGATTCGCACCCGCGTCGGCGGCATGTTCACCAACGATCTGTTCCGGCCTGTCGAGATCGAGGGCCGGGTTCGCTCGCTTTCGGACGGGCGGTTTGTTTTTCGTGGCGCCTACAACCACGGGATGCTGAACGAGATGGGGCGCACGGCCGTGATCGAAGTGGGCCGGATTTCGATGGTTGTTTCCGAAGAAGCCGCGAGCGGCATCGGTACCGATGTTTTCCGCAGCCAGGGGCTCGAGCCGGAGTACCGCAAGATGATCGTGGTGAAATCCGCGAACAGTTTTCGCTCCGAGTACGGCCCGTTCATGGTCGAGGCGATCATTGTGGACAGCCCGGGACTGAGTTCGTCGAATCTCAGGTCATTGCCCTACAAGCGCGTATCGCGGCCGATTCATCCGCTGGATGAGATCGAAGACCCGTTCAGGGTGTGATCATGCGTCATGAGAGCGGGCGATGGATGGTGCTTCATGACGGCGCCCCGGCAGCGGCTCACACGGGTTGAGCGAAGCATGCCGCTCCTGCGCGTGGCTTCCTTGTCGGTTCTGTTCCTGCTGCCGGCTTGCGCTCCCCGTCTTCCTGAAAGCGACCCGATTGAACCCCGGCAGGCTCTGAAAACCTTCGAGGTCGCCGATGGGTTCCGCATCGAAATGGTGGCGTCCGAGCCGATCGTGCTTGATCCGGTCGAAATCGCGTTTGACGAAAACGGCGGACTCTATGTGGCCGAGCTGGTCGACAATCCGGACGACCCTCCCGAGGGCGAGCCGGCGCGCAGTCGCATCGCCTATCTCGAGGACACCGATGGCGACGGTGCGATGGACCGGCGCACCGTGTTCGCGGAGAACGTGCTGACCGCCGAAGGTGTCCAGCCCTGGAAGGGCGGAGTGATCGTGACCGCCGCCCCGGACATCCTGTACCTCAAGGACACCGACGGCGATCGCAAGGCCGATGTCCGGCAGGTGCTCTATACCGGGTTCGCAATGGAGAATCCCGAGGGGCGCGTCAGCAACCCCCGCTTCGGTCTGGACAACTGGATCTATATCGTGAACCACGGCTATCCCGGCGAGATTCGCTCGCCGGACCGCGCCGATCTGCCGCCGGTTCAGGTTCGCGGCTGGGATTTTCGGTTCCATACGGAACGTGGCGAAGCGGGCCCGGCGTCGGGCGACGGGCAGTTCGGGATGTCGTTCGACGATTGGGGTAATCGCTACGTCTCGCACAACACGACCCACATTCGGCAGGCGGTGATCCCGGCTCGATACCTGATGCGGAATCCGTTCCTGACGCTCACGGGAGCGGATCAGGATATTTCCGATCACGGCCGGCCGGCGCCGATCTACCCGATCAGTCAGCCCCAGCAGTGGCGCATCGATCGCACCACGGCCCGGCAGAAACGCTACCAGGAAACGCGGCCCGGCCGCATCGAGCGCTTGGCGGGCTACTTCACCGCCTCGTGCGGCGCGACGGTGTTCACGGGCGATGCCTTTCCGGCGGACTTCGCGAACAACGTGATCGTCAGCGACGGGAATGGAAATCTGGTCCACCGAGACATCATTTCTCCCGGCGTCTCCACGATGAAGGCGAGCCGTTGGCCGCAGGAGGAGGATTTTGTGCGCTCGACGGACAGTTGGTTCCGGCCGGTGAACTTCGCCAACGGCCCGGACGGGAACCTCTACATCGTCGATTACTACCGGCAGTATCTGGAGCACCCCGATTTCATTCCCGACGCGGTGCAGGAACGGCTGCGGATGGACTTCTACCGCGGCTTCACGCGGGGAAGGATCTACCGCATCGTCCCGGAAGAGCCGCGGACGGTTCGGAGGGAGAAGCCGAATCTCGGATCGGCATCCCCGCAAGCGCTCGTGGCGCTGCTCGATCACTCCAACGGCTGGCATCGCCGCACCGCCCATCGATTGCTGTTTGAGAGGCAGGACGAAGCGGCTGTTCCACTGCTGCGGGAAATGGTCGTGCGGGCCAAGACGCCCCAAGGGAGGATTCATGCGCTGTGGGTACTCGAAGGATTGTCGGCGCTCGATGCTTCGCTCGTGGAAGCGGCCCTTGAAGCCCCTCATCCCGGAGTCCGTCGGAACGCTGTTCAGCTTGCCGAGTATTTCTTGCCTGATCTGACCCCCAGCTTGATTGCGCTTGTGGATGATGACTCGTCACAGGTTCAGTTGCAGTTGGCGTTGACGTTGGGCGAGGTCATCGGCGACCCGCGTGTGCTTCCCGCGATGGCTAGGCTGGCGGCGCGCTATGCGGACGACCGGTGGTTTCGCATGGCGCTGGCGAGCGCGCCCCCGGAGACGGCGATACCTCTGTTGACAACGTTGGTGAGGCAGGAGAGGGATTTTCTCGCGTCGCCGTCCGACGATGCCGCTCCGTTGCTGAGCGAGCTGAGCCGCATCGTAGGAGCCCGGCGTGAGATGGCCGGGATCAGCCGTTGGCTGAGGGCGCTGGCGGTGACCCGGGCCCTGCGGCATCCCGTGTGGCGGGTGGCGTCATTGCGGGGCCTGGCCGCGGGACTCGAGCTGGATGGCCGCACGGGCCGGCGTTCGCGGGCGATCGAGAAGGCCATCGCCGCAGTACTCGACGATCCCGACAGCAACGTGCGGGCGGCGGCGCTCGATGTGGCGCAGTACTTCGAGTTGCCGGCGCTGATTGACCAGGCGCTGACCGAGGCGGCCAACGACGATCTGCCCCCGGCCGTTCGCGCATCCGCGGTCCGGGCCTTGCGCGGCGCCGCGTTCTCGGCGGCGCGGCCAGTCGTGGAAGCGATCTTGACTTCACCGAATCCGCAGGAATTGCAGACGGCGGCGGCCCGCACGGCGGCGACGTTCGACGACGAAGGGGTGGCGGATACGTTGCTCGGCGGATGGCGCGGCTATGGACCGGCGGTGCGAATCGCCGTGCTCGAGGCTCTGCTGGCGCGGCCTTCGCGGGTGCTGGCCCTGCTCGACGCCATCGAGTCCGGTCAGGTGGAACCGGGCTCTCTCGATGCGGTCACGCGCATCAAGCTGGCGCAGTATCCCGATGCCGACGTTCGGCGAAGGTCGGCGGAGGTTCTCGAGAGTGAAATGTCGGACCGTGCGCAGGTGCTTGCGGACTACCGCGATGTCCTCGATTTGGAGAATGATCCGCAGCGGGGCGAGCCGGTGTTCGAGCGCGAGTGCGCGAAATGTCATCTGCCCCGCGGAGAGCGGGGGCGGATCGGACCCAACCTCTCCGGCGTCAACAATCGCAATGCCGAAACCCTGCTCAGTCATATCCTCGACCCGAGCGCGGCAATCCGGGCCAGGTACGCCAACTACGTCCTGGTAACCCAAAGCGGCTACGTCCATGACGGGTTGCTCGCCGGCGAAACCGCCGGCACCGTGACCCTGCGCGGTGAGACGGAAGACGTGACGGTGTTGCGCCGGAACATCGCGGAACTGCGGGCCTCGACCGTGTCGCTGATGCCGGAGGGCTTGGAAGAGACGATGACGCGCCAGGAACTGGCGGATGTGATCGCGTATCTGCGGGCCGGACTATGAGAACGGCCGAGACCGTCCTGCGCTTTGCTTCGGCGACTCGCGGCTACCCTCGAAACGCAATTGAACGACCTTCCTGCTGATGAACTGCCCCGGTTGGTCGAATATCGTCATTCCCTGGTGTAAACTATTGCCAGCAGGCTGGATGGGCTTTCCCGGTGATCTTTTTGAAGCAATGGACGTGGCGGTGGCGAGGAATGTGTTCCATCGCGGCCGTTCTGTTTCTCGCAGCCGGCAATCTCTCCGGCCAGAAGCCGTCCGAGCCAAGCCTGCTCTCGGTCTTTCCGCTGGGCGGCCGGGTCGGGGCGACGTTCGAGACAACGGTTCGAGGCCGTTCGCTCGATGGGGCCTACGCGCTGTGGTTCCGGTCGGACGCGATTCAGGCGCGGGTGGTCTCCATCGAACAAGAGACGGTCGAGCCGTCCGCATCCGGCAGCAGGAAGCGTAAGGCCGGCCCGGTTCAGCTTCTGCGGATCGAGGTCCACGCGAGGGAAGACCTGCCGCTAGGCACTCACCCTTTCCGGGTGGTCACGCCGCACGGTCTTTCGAATCCGCTGACGCTGCACATGCACACGGAGCCGGTTCTGATCGAGCAGACCGAAGCGCATGAGCTCCCGCGGCAAGCGCAGCCGCTTCCCGAACACCCTCTGGCGGTTCATGGGCGGATCCATGAAGTGGGACAGGTGGACTACTACTCGTTTGACGCCCGCAAGGGCGAAGAACTCTTGTTTGAAGCCTTCTCGAGCGGTCCGCTGGACCCCGCCGTCTCCCTCTATGAACTGACCGGAAGTTGGTTCGATGATGATCGAGCCGTGCGGCTCGCCTATCACGATGATGACGTGTCGTATCCCGGCCTTTCGACGGAGTCGGCGTTGCGGTACCGCTTTACGAAGGACGGGAACTTCCTCGTGCGCGTGAACGGTTTCTGGGGATATGGGGGTCTGGACCACGCGTACCTGCTGCGGATCGTGCCGGCAGAGGCTGGCAGCACGCCGAAACCCGAAAAAAGTTCGGGTTGGAAGGAAAGGACGTGGACGCGCAGGCTCGATACCGGTCGCATGAAAACCCTGTGGTCCCGTTCGGTTCCTGATCTGGCGCCGAGCCTGACGGACGACGAGGGTAAGCCCAGAGAAGGCGCGGTCGCTGCGATCCGGGAGATTCCCGTGGTCGATCCGGATGCCGAGCCGACCCGGGTGCCGGTCGAGCCTCCCGAGATTCCCCTGCCGGCGTTGATCGTCGGAACCCTCGAGCGGCCCGGAGATGTCGATCGCGTGCGCTTTTCCACCAGGGAAGGCGACAAGCTCATCCTCGAAGTGGAGACGCCGGGGAAAACGATTCCCGAGATGAATCCGTACTTGCGGGTTGTGGATGCCGCCGGCGTCGAGGCCTTCACGAACGTCTACTCGAACGTCAATGTAAACGGCAATGCCTCGAAGCAGATCCGGCCGAAGACGGCTTTCGCCTTTGCGCGCGACGGCGATTTCACCTTGGATATTCGCGATATCACTGCGTCGCTCGGCGATCGGGAGATGCGCTATCGCGTGCTGGTTCGCCCCTGGGTGCCGCACATGGGCGAAGTTCACATTGCGGAAGGCCATATCAACCTGGTTGCCGGCGAAGCGAAGAAGCTCAGCGTGGTCACCGATCAGGAAGAAGGCTATGACGGCTTCGTGGTCCTGTCGATCGAAGGCTTGCCCGAAGGCGTGCGGGCCGTCCCCGGAACGGAGGTCGAGCCGGATAGCCCGCCGCCTTTCAGCGTGGGTAAGATCGAGCGCTTCAACACGAAGAGCCAGAAGGCGACGTTCGTGATCCTGCCGGACCCCGACGCCCCTGCGACGCGCATGCCTGCGGTTGCCTCGGTCTATGCGCAGCCCGTGGTGGATGGCAAGTTGGGCGACCGGATCCCCGTGAAAGATCTGCTGGTGATGGTGACGCGGCAGCCGGAGAGTGTGAGCGGGAATCAACAGAAACAATCAGCGGAGGCTTCTCGATGATCAGGGTTCTTCTGTCGTGCGCCCTTCTGTTCGGCGCGCTTTCCTTGTATGGCGCTGGCGAAAGCGAGTCGGAGATGGTCTCGATTCGGCTCGTGCCCGAGGCGCGGACGCTGTCGGGCAAGGCAGCTTCCCAGCAGTTCGTCGTGATGGCGAAAACGGCTGGGGGTAAGGAACTCGACTTGACCGATCAGGCGCGCTTCACGCTCGCCGATCCGGAGCTCGCGGCGTTCCGGGAGACGGGACGGGTAATCGCGGTCCGGGACGGCGAAACGAAGGTTCGCGCGGCCATCGGGACTCACGAAGCCGAGGCGTCGTTGCGGATCGAAGGTTCCTCTGAGCAGCGGCCGTTCAGCTTTGCGCGGGACATCGGCGGGATTTTTACCCGCCGCGGCTGCAATGGCAGCGGATGTCATGGCGGCGTGAAGGGTCAGGCGGGTTTCAAGCTCTCCCACAACGCTGTCCACCCGCACGATGACTACAAGTGGATCGTCGAGGGCGGCGTGTTCCAGGTCCTGACGAACGAGTCGGAAGGACCGAAGCAGCCTCGCATCAACATCGAGCATCCCGAAGCGAGCCTGCTGTTGCAGAAGGCGACCATGCAGGTGGCGCACGGCGGCGGACCCCGTTTCGAGAAGGGCTCGGACGACTACACGACGATTCTGAATTGGGTCAAGGCCGGCGCCCCCTACGGGCAGGAGAGCGGTGAGGATTCCACGAAAGTCGTGAGGCTCGAGACGTTTCCCACCGAGGTCGTGCTCGAACACGGCTCCCGGCAGCGGGTCCTCGTCACCGCCCACTTGTCGGACGGGACCCGCGAGGACTTCACGCATCAGGTCCTATATGAAGTGAACGAGTCCGAGATTGCGGACGTTTCCCCGGCCGGTGTGATCGAGGCGTCCAAGCCGGGCGAGACGGCCGTGTCGATCAAGGCCGCGGGCCGCAATGCGCGGGTGGGCGTGGGCGTCGTGGCTCAGCCGCTAAAAAACTACCCTGACGTGCCGCGCAACAACTTCATCGACGAAGAGGTGTTCTCGAAGCTCCGCCGATTCAATATCGTCCCGTCGGAGCTGTCGAGCGATGAGGAGTTCCTGCGGCGGGTTTGCCTCGATCTGACAGGGCGTCTGCCCCCGCCGCACCGTGTCCGCGAGTTCGTGAATGACAACGACCCGCAGAAGCGCGGGAAGTTGGTCGAGGTCTTGTTCGACTCGCCGGAATTCGTCGACTACTGGACATTCCGTTTCTCTGACCTGTATCGCGTGGCGATCTTTCCGATCGGCATCAACCCCAAGTGGACGCAGATGTATTCGGAGTGGATCCGCGGCTTCATCGAGCGCGATCGGCCCTATGACGAGGTGGCTCGCGAGCGGATCACCGCCCAGGGCTACACCGGTCCGACGCGTCACTACCTGCCGTATCTTCAGATTCCCCCTCCCGAGAACATGATGGGCGAGGAAGTGCGTGTCTACCTGGGCCGGCGGCTGGACTGTGCGCAGTGCCACGACCATCCCTACGAGGAGTGGACACAGGATCAGTTCTGGGGGATGACGGCGTTCTTCGGGCCGATGTTCAAGCTCGGTGGAGGGGACAAGTCGGTGGTTTTTGATTTCCCGAACGGGAAAGAGGTGGCGCCCGATGTGCCCAGCCCGAAGGAGCTGCGGGTCGTTCATCCACGCACGCAAGAGCCGGTGCCGCCGACCTTGCTCGACGGAACGGTGTTCGCGTTTTCGGATACCGACCTGCCGCGGCGCGAACTGGCGAAATGGATGACCTCCCACCCGTACTTCGCCGAAGCGACGGTCAACCGCATCTGGAGCCTCTTCTTCGGACGCGGGTTCGTGAATCCGGTGGACGACTTCCGGAGCACCAATCCGCCGACGCACCCGCAACTGCTGTCGCGTCTTGCGGAGGACTTCGCGCGGAACGGCTATCTGATCAAGCATCTGATGCGCACGATCGTGACGTCGAGGACCTATCAGCTATCGAGCGCCACGAACACCACCAACGCCGCGGACAAGATCAACTATTCCCACGCGCTGCCCCGGCCCCTCGACGCCGAGATCCTCTTCGACGCCATCACCGATGTGACGGGAGTAGAGGAGCGGTTCGAGGTCGGGACGAATCGCGGCGTCTGGAGGGGCGGCACCGCGCCGCTCGGCACACGCGCCGTGCAGTTGAAGGAAACCGACATCTATCCGTCGGTGTTCCTGGATCTCTACGGAAGAGCCAACCGCTTCTCGGTCCCGGAGCGCGACGCGTCTCCCAAGCTGACGCAGGCGCTGCACATGCTCGCCGGTTCAACCTACAACGACAAGCTGTGGACCGAAGGGGCGCGGGTCTTTGATTTGTTTCGGCAAGGCGCCTCCGACGAAGAGATCGTTCATGAACTGTATCTCGCGGCGCTCTCGCGTGAGCCAGCGAAGCTGGAGCTACAGAATGTGAAGCAACTCATCGCGCGGACTCCCACCAGGGAACAGGCGTTGCGGGACTTGCAATGGGCGATTCTGAGTTCGCGGGAATTTGCTGAGAACCATTGACCGATGGAGTAAACTGGTAGCGGTATCATGCGGCTTTTCGAGGATTGATCGGCATGCTCAAGAAAATCGGTTGTCTGACGGGAACGCAACAGCAGTGGAATCGACGCGACTTCGTCAAGGTCGGCTCGCTCGGTTTCCTGGGGATGAACCTGGCGCAGTCTCTGCGCTTGCAGGCGGCGTCCTCGGCGCGGCTCTCCTCGCGGGCCAAGGCGAAAGCCTGCATCCTGCTGTGGCTCGAAGGCGGCCCGGCGCAGATGGACACCTGGGATCCGAAGACGAACAGCTCGTTCCGCCCGATTTCCACCAACGTTGACGGCATTCAGGTCTCCGAGCTGCTTCCGAAACTCGCCAAACGCATGGACAAGTTGGCGCTGATCCGTTCGATGAGTTCGTTCGGCGACGACCATCCGCAGGCGGTGCATTACGCGGCGACGGGGCACCTGCACAACCCGGCGATGCAGTTCCCGAGCTTGGGATCGATCGTCGGCGAGCGCTTGGGTTCGGCCAACGGCCTGCCGCCGTATGTCATCGTGCCGCGCTGGGAGCGCAGCCAGCAGTACCAGGAGTCGTTCCGTTCCGCCTTCCTCGGCCCCGACTACGCGCCGATGCTGATTCGCGATCCCTCGAAGGAGGGGTTCGAGGTAACCGACCTGAGCCTGCCGAAGTCGGTCGCGCCCGCCGCGGTCGAGAATCGCCGCGCCTTCCTCGATGTCGTCGACCGCACATATCGCGACCGCGTCAACAGCGCCGAGCATGCCAAGATGGACGCCTTCACCCAGAAGGCGTGGGAGATGCTCTTGACCCCCGGCGTCCGCAACGCCTTCGATCTCTCCAAGGAATCCGAGAAGACCAAGGACGCCTACGGCCGTGATTCCGTGGGACAGAGCCTGTTGCTGGCCCGGCGGCTTGTCGAAGCCGGCACGCGGTTCGTGACCGCCGCGGGGTTCCACGGGAATTCATGGGATACGCACTCCTTCAACGACAAGGGGCACCGCGACCGCTTGACTCCTCCCCTCGACCATTCGCTGTCGGCCCTGATCGATGACATGTCGGCGCGCGGTCTCTATGACGAAGTCATCGTCGTGGTGATGGGTGAGTTCGGCCGCACACCGAACATCAACTCGCGGCTGGGCCGTGACCACTGGCCGACGTGTTGGTCGGCGGCCATTGGCGGCGGCGGCTTGAAGACCGGCCTGACCGTCGGCAAGAGCGACGAAAGGGCCGCCTACGTCGTCGAGCGCAAGACCAGTATCGGCGACCTCTTCGCAACCATCTACAAGGCTCTCGGCATCGACTGGACCCACGAGTACATGACCCCCGTCGGCCGCCCCATCAAGATCGCCAACTCCTTCGAAGACGCCACCGGCGAGCCCGTCCGCGAGCTGGTCTAAACCCGCACACTTCACCACGTGGCGTGGTGCAGTGCGTGAGAGGGCAAGGCGAGTCGATGGAGCCAACCTTGCCGGAGGGCAGCGCGATCCTGGTGGACCGCGCCCGGCGCCGACGGCGCGTCGGAGGCATCTTCGTGGTGCGCACCGGCGACGGCGTGGTCGTCAAGCGGTTGGGCAAGGACACGTCGGGCGGCTGGCAAGTGCTCAGCGACAACGATGCACCCGACTGGCCGCCGCTTCCCTGGCCGACCGTCGCCGAGGTAATCGGCGAAGTGAAGTGAATGGCGTGGACGTTATATCAATAATGGCTAACCCGGAAAAGCGCCAACTCTCCATCACAAAGTCACAACGACTCTTGGACATATCGATGATCGTAGCCGCCGTGGCATCTGTCCAGATCCTCGTCCTCTATGCTGAGATTGTAGTAGGGTATATTCGGTCGTGGCCAAGAGTGATCAGCGTGCCGTCTGTTGCTTCTCTGAAGGTCGGCTGTCACTCTTGTTAGATGACGACTACCGGAATGGAGGAACCTGTGTCCGAATCGGAGACCCCTCAAGCCACATCAGTCGGCGCGAAAGGCCTGCCTGACGTCAGGTATACGAAGTCCACCAGTTTCAGGGTCATTCATTGCGATGGAGCCGTAGGTGCGGTAACCCCGCGACGCTTCTTGGGCATGTCGCTCTACTCGGAGCGTGTCGGATTACCGGACCAAGGCATATTGACAGTCGATGAGGACGGAAAAGTGATCGAGAGTCTCGTAGAGCACAAACGCGAGATTGTCAGAGAGATTGAAGCTACTGTGATGCTCACCTTGGATGAAGCAGAGTCGCTAGGGAACTGGCTTTTGGAACGAGTGCAACAAGCCCGGGGGGGACGCAAATGAAAGACGTAGCCCCGAGAAGCCAAGAAGACTGGATTCAACATCATTTTTCTGGCTTGGATCGGAACCAATCGGCGGCACCGCTGCCTAAGTGGAAGTTCGACGAGTCAGATTTCTCGTGCGTACCTGTCCACACTCAGCCGTACCACGTGAGAGACATCGGGCAGCGTTCACATGAGACCGGCTTCTTTCAAGGCTCTGTAGAAATTGGTTTCGTTCCACGATCAATAGGGTCTGGCCAATTCGATGTCGTGAACATAGAAGAGACACTATTCTCAGTAAGGGATGCTCTGGGCGACGAATTTTCAAAGCCTCATCAGTTCACCAGCCGAGTTGCAAAGCGCCAGAAATGGCTGGAGATCGCTCACGAACAACTGAACGACCTCGATTCGGAGGCCGATGAAGAGGGAATCGACCGTCCGTTCTCGGAAGCCCGCGCTTTCGCTGAGAAGTTCATAGAAGAGTTTTCGAAGAAGGACTTGCCTCCACCTAGCGTGTTTCCCGACGACGAACGCAGTGTTTCCATCCAAATAGGAGTGAAGGGGTTCATTTTCCTTCTTACGTGTTTCAAAGGGGGCAACGGTATTTACAACGCGATTCACGACACCTATCGCGCTTCGGGATCTTACAAGGATCTTTCTGTTGATGGCATTTCAGGATCGCCATTGTTGCAGCACCTTCAATGTCTGATGAGCCCGCTCTCCCAAGATGTTAGTCTCGCAAATCGAACGAGATGAACGCTTAGGAAGAGGTGTCTTTTCGAGCCGTGTCAAGATACGGCTGGAGAGCTACGGCAGCATGCCTCCCTGGAAGCTTCTACAGGGAGATTTCTCTGCCTCCACGGAGAGCAATGACGTATCTATGGACAGGCTCGATAAAGCGGATTGCATTGAGCTGACCAAGATTCAGGACGCTATCGGTCGAAGGCGAAACCCTTCTAGAACGTTCTATGGCTGGGTGCACTGTCCTGCTTCAGTTTTTCAAGATCGGGGCTGGGAAACCCATGCCTCTCCCGTCCTCAAGCCTTCAGATGGGTTGCTCCCAAATCCATATCACTCTCACATCCGAGTCGACAACAAGGGCAGAGAGGGCGCACTCGACGTCCTCAAGGCGGGCATCGGTAGATGGGAGTGGCAAGAGAGATGCGATCCTGAGTGATCCGCGGAATGTCCCCTTCTGTCATTTGGTTCCTTTTTGCTCACAACTGCAACAGGTGCCAATGTCCTGCACGTAGAACACTCCCCGGTCTCGATGTCGCCCTAGAAGGGAGCGTGCCCGCTACAGAAGGAAATAATAGATTCCAGGATGCTGGCGAACGTGAAGATTCGGAGAAAAGAGGAATTTGCTAGACCCGCAGGCAGGATCTTCAACATCCCCAGTCATCTAACGGAAAACCAGATCGACCAAACCTTTGGATATCTTTGCGTACTGGACGGAAAGAGTTGAGGTACCAGCGTGGGCAAGGTAGGCGCTCCCACAATCCACCGGGCTGGCTTCCAGCCGGGTGCACAGGTAACGGTTTCGTGGGGGTACCAGTTCAGATACACGCGTGACATCAGTTCTCCGAATGTTGTCCACGACGAGAACTTTATCAAGTATTAACAGGCATTGCCGATCAGCAGTTCGTTGACCCGCCCACTGGAGTGGCAGTTGCCAGGCGGATTTCACGCCCGCCGAGGAATGGCGCCCTCCACGGCGCACGGAAACCTGCAGGCTAACTCAAACCGAAGAAAATCCGCCCCATGCGCCTCAGCCGCCGCTCTCGGCTTCCAGGTGGATTCGCGCCAAGCCGTAGACCAGGAACTCCGGCACGTCGAATTTCAGCCGGCCGTCCGACTCCTCGAATGCGAGTTCCTGGGGCTCGGGCTTCTCGGGAGACAGCGCTTCGACCTTCACGGCGCGGTTCCCTTCGGGGAGGATGAAATCCACCTTGACGCTTTCTACAGCGATCGGCTTCTCGTCGGCGATGCCCTTGCCCCGATAGCCCTCCGGGCCGGACTCGCGGTTGTAGTTCACGAAGTGAAGATCGATCTCGTTGCCCTGCGCCGGGCGGCTCGCCGAGACGCGCACAGTGGTGGGTGCTTCGAAGCGGCTGAGCTGATCGAAGCTCGCGTTGTCGATCGTCTGCGCGTGTCCGATGGCGTAGACCTCGCGATAGCTGTCCCTCTGTTCAGGCGTCACGATCTCGTCGGGGTACACGTCGAAGAGCACATGCTCGTCCATGAGCTTGTTGCCGACGTACTGGAATCGCGTCATGGCCGGGATCAACTGGCCCTGATGGTTCTGGCTGCGGGGGTGTAGAAGCAGCGCTTCGCCGTACGGCCGGTTGGCCCGGAATACGTCGTCGTAGCGCTTGACGAACTGGTAGTAGCGGACGAGTTCCTGTCGCGCGGCCGGGTCGGTGAAGTTGATGTACTTTGCCATGGGCGCGCCGCCGTTGGCCATCAGTTCCGCCATCGATGCGCGGATCTTCACGTTCTCGTAGTGGCACACCGTATAGGGCTTGTCGTCGAAGCTGGCGCGCAGGTAACGCAGTTGCAGCGTGGGTTCCTGCTTGCCGAGGCAGTACCAGAGATAGCTTTCGTCCTTGCCCCACAGCTCGCTCGGCAGCATGGCCCGCTCATCGTTCGAGCCGCGCGGCGGGTTGCCGAAATCCCCGGAGCTGTGACCCCACATCGAGGTGATCAGATCCGGTTTGACCGAGCGTCCGTGCTCGTGGAGGACCTCGTCGAAGGCTTCCTTGTTGATGATGTCCGAGAACCGCCGCATTTCGATCCGCAGCGGAGTTGTGTCGTTGGGGTTGTGGCGTGCAACGATCTCGGTGAATTGGTGTGTGTCGAGGTCGTCGATCTCGAACTTCTGTTGCAGTTCCTGGGACTCGTAGCGTCCGCCCAGATATTCCTTGAACCGCCGCACGCAGTGTTCGGCGAGGCAGTTCCTGCGATAGAAGTAGTTGATCTGGAATCCGTCGACACCGCGCTCGATGCCGCGCGTGACCCAGGCCTTGAGCACTTCGCGCCAGTGAGGGTTCCCCAGGCAGCCGTAATAGACGCCGAACGGCGCGGCGTCAGGGTCCGTCGTGTAGATCGGCGTGCCGTCGGCGTTCTTGGCGAGCAGGTCGACCGGGTTCTCGACCGGCTTCGGTCCGAGTTCTTCCTCGTCCCACAGCTCGTTGTAGAAGTCGAAGAAGCCGCCGGTGGGGTTGTTCGGGTCTTCGGTGGTGCCCAGCAGGTACTTGGCGATGTCGAAGTGCCCGATCGGCCGCGCGCCGCGCTTGCGAACCTCGGCATTGATCTTCTCGAAGTAGTCCCCGCTCAGCCGCAACCTCTCCGCGGGGTCTTCGGACTCGACCGCGCCGCCGTGGCTGGGCATCACCGGCCCGGTAAGGCCTTTGTATTTGTCGGGCATGTGGGCCAGCGTCCAGAAGTCGGCGCCGTAAAAGCCGACCTGCACGATCTCGGGTTCGGCCTCTTCGATGAATTCGAGATATCCGGGCTCCAGATACTGCCGCCAGTGAACGATCATGCGGGTGAATTCGAGCCTCTCCGCTTCGGCCTCCGGTTCCGGTTGGGGCATTTCACAACCGAGCGGGATAATCAACAGGACAAGCAGGAAGGATGCCGCGAGACGGGAATGGGTTTGCATGGCTGATGCTCCTGAATGTGAGGTGGCGCCGGAAGCTGTGTTTGCGCCGAGTATATCACTGCCGGTTGCCCGGATTCGCTCCCCTGTGCCGGCCACCGGAATTGCGTGGTCGAGGCCGTCCCGGACGCCTTTGACTGCCCAGGGGCCGGTTGTTAGCCTTGTAGGGCGCACAAGGAGGTCTGCGATGGAACGACGGTCTTTTCTGGGAGGGCTGGCCGGTACGCCTCTGGCTGCCGGAAGTGCGTCGGCGCAAACAGCGAAACCAAGGCGGCGGCCTCCCAACGTCCTTTTCATTCTGTTCGACAAGTGCCGCCGCGACGCCTTCGGTGCTTACGGGATGAAGCCCGTTCACACGCCGAATATCGACGCGCTCGCGAAAGACGGCGTCCGCTTCGACACCTACTACGCCCCGCAGGGGCTGTGCGGACCCTGCCGCGCTTCCATCATCACGGGCATGTATCCCAACGAGCACGGCATGCGCAAGAACTGCCACCCGACCCATGGGAGAGGGCAGAACTCCTACCACGGACGCAATCCCGATCCCTTCCACGACGAGCGCTTTCATCTCTGGGACAACTTCCCCTATGTCCTGCACAATGCCGGCTACCAGACCGCCCACGTCGGCAAGTGGCACCTGGGCCCTTCGAACCCCGGCTTTTTCGATACCTGGCGGACCTTCAATTCCCAGATGTTCCACTGGATCGGCAAGCCGCACGAGTCCGTCTATCGTCCCGACATGCAGACGGACCGCGGCATCGAGTTCATCAACGCGAACGCGGATCGGCCGTTCTTCCTCTACCAGTCCTTCTACCCGCCGCATCCGCCATGGGACCCTCCCAGGAAATACTACGAGCCGTATCAGGGAGGGAATCTCGAGCCGA
This sequence comes from Bryobacterales bacterium, assembly GCA_965204095.1. Taxonomy (GTDB): domain Bacteria; phylum Acidobacteriota; class Terriglobia; order Bryobacterales; family UBA6623; genus JAPPLB01. The sequence continues at coordinate 3,001,375 of OZ241991.1, forward strand.
AGGGGTACTACGAGACCGTCACGAGCCTGGACTGGAACGTCGGCCGGCTGGTGGAAACCCTCAGAAAGAGAAAGATCCTCGACAACACCCTGATCATCGTCACCACCGAGCACGGAATGACCTTGCGGAAATATCCCGGCACAGGCGTTCACGGCTATTCCAGCCCCTATGACGAGGTTTCGCGCATCCCGCTCGTGATGCATTGGCCGGATGGGCTGCCGCGGGGCATGGTGTGGAATTCCGGAGTCGGTGCCGTGGATCTCGCCCCGACCATCATGGACGCCGCAGGGGCCGTGGGCCGACTGCAGGGGCGCTATATGCCGCTCGAAGAGCGCAGCTTGCTGCCTGATCTGCAGGCGAAGCGGGACCGCTGGCGGATGCCCCTCGTCATGATGAACCACTGCCAGCGCTTGTATGAGGGCGCCTACTTCGAGGACCGTGCGATTCGCACCGAACGCTGGAAGCTGATCCTGCGCCGCTTCAAGGCGTATTCGGAGGGTTCGCCGGGATCTCTACACGACATGCAGGCCGACCCCGAAGAGCGCAACGACCTCTATGGGGACCCGGCCCATCAGGACACCGTAGCGGACCTCTCTCGCCAGCTCATGGCCTGGGGCGAGCGTCATGGCGATCCGATCGCCATGGAACTGGCGAGCCGCGCATTGATGGGCTAGGGCGCTCTACGCCGCGCCATGCCGCCGCTCTTGCGAGTCCGGTACGGCACGGCTTCCCAGCGACAGGTCCCTAGGAAGCCCTTGGCTCGTCTGACTGTTCTCATCATGGATTGAGGAGTTGATTCACCCCTTCCACATACCAAGGCGAGTGAAGGTTTGCACCAATCAAGTGAAGGTATTGTATGCTTAACAAACCTACTAGATATAGTGGCATCCTTATAAGCGCCCATCGGGATTTCGCTTGGCACCCTTCTTCCGCTTCTTCTAGTCGCGCTTCTCTGCCTTTTCTTCACCCGATTGGATTCGACTTTAAGGAAGCCCGAAAGCGCTTCCTCAGGCGAAAGCTGATACAGCGAAGTCACGGTTGTCTCTCGGACTCTCGTCTCCTTACAAAACCTCCGGTCTTCGGATCATCGCTTCAATCTCCGCAACGGCTTCTTCCTCCACTTCGTTTGCTAAGTCGCGCATCTCGAATGCTCGCATGACCAAGTCTCCGATCTCGTCACGCACTTCACGCGGGGGATCGGGGATCAAGACCTCCTTCGTGTCCTCAGCAGTCAACTCGTCAACCACGCCGCCATAGATTTTGGAAGTAAGTTGGTGCCGACCGTACGGATTCATCAGGAAGGCAGCCATATAGCCTGCATGTGCTCGTGCCTCATCTGGAATGATCCTAAGGATATGCTGAGATGCCGCCCAACCATCTTGTCTATTGGTTGACATAGCTACGCGCCCGATAGTCCCGGAGCACGTTACGAGTACCCACCCCTCGTGGATGATCCATCGTTCCAGATTCTTTGTCTCGGTCCGCGAGATGTACTGAAGGTCTCTCGGCGTCAGTTGGGGTATGTGCGATCCCTGAAGTAGGGGGACGCCGTACTCCCTTCCGACGTAGACGCGCTTGAAGCGCGGAGCGACCACGATGTCTAACGAGATGTCGCCGAGTTCTACAACCGGATACACGGCAGATCGAAGACGTCGATGGACGCTCCGAACCACGGGGACGTGGTAGGACGCATCCAAACGCCCGACGAGGTTGACGGAAGAAACCGCGAACGCCCGGGGCACTGGGAATGCTCCCTCGTTCGACCCCGGCCCAATGTAATCGACCTGGGAAGCGTCAAACTTGGGAAGTTCCAAGTGTCGATGAAGTGCTTCATCAGCATCGTCTAGCAGGTTATTCGCTTCATCGCGGGTACGGTAGGCGCGCAGGATAGTGTCGTGTATTCGTTGCCGCACCATTCGCGGGGCAAGAGGCATCGGAATCGCGGCCACGTGCTTCGGTTCGATATGTTTGACGGTGGCGCCGTATTGATCACTTGTCACCAACGCGTGACCATATTCCGATGCGAGAAAAGCGTATACATAACCGATGGGTACTGTCCCCGGCAGAACCCTGATCGCATCGTCTGAGATCGCGAACTCGGACAACGTCCGGTTTACAAGGACCGGGTACCCTGCAGTCCCAGACCTCGTCATCATGATAGTTCCCTGATGGGGCATCATCTCGCTAAGCTTGGGCATCTCATGCGACAGGAACCGGGTTTTCTCCGGTCGAAAAAAGAACATTTCGCTTGGTGTCATGAATGGAGGACCCTCGCCTTTGTCAGCCCATATGCGCTTGAAGTTGCTCCGCGCCTGATTCTGTGTCAGGTGGAACATCGCCTCAACGCAGTCCTCAACTGGCGAGACCGGAAGGCCACAGGATTCGATCTCGTTTCGCGCCCGCAGAGCGACCGCCGCATAGGAGCTTGCCTGCAATAGCCGGTCGCCCGAGAAAAGCGACCTAGAGGAAACTCCGAAGTGTTCGAACTCCTCCCGTTCTGGCAGCGCCTGCGAGAGGGTGGACGGGTCAGGCATGCATCCATCTCTGCGGCGGAATACTTCCAAGCCATTTTCTAAAGACTTCCGCCACCATCGGTAGTTGGTCGTTTCGGATTGGCTCAGCCACATCCTGGACGCTCTCTACTACTTCTCCCTTCGCGTTGCGGGTCGTGACAACACGCTTCTTCGTTGCCAGGATCTGTTCTCCGGAAGGGGTACGCTTGAAGACGGGATTCCCTCGCAGGTCCCATCCAACCTCGTCCGCAATGGCCATGAAAACCTGATAGTCCGGCGGCTTCCCCATCTCTCTGGCAAGGCGCAGTTCCTCGTCCGTGAACTTCTGGAGCACCAAAACACTCGTAAGGGTACCTGTGTCCGAGCGGGCGAACATCTGCTTCGGGAGATCGACGCTCGCCAGCACGTAGGCGTTCATGAGCATCCATTCCCGGATGAACGCTAGGCCGGGGTTAGATAGAATGCTGTCGGGCAACACGATTGCCATCCGCCCGCCCGGTTGCAGGAAACGCAAGCACCTTTCGATAAAAAGATGTTCAGGCGGCATTGACGAACGCACGGCCGCAGCATCGAAAACAGCCAACTCGAATTCATCTAATACATGAGGGTCGTCGATTGGCAATTTTGATCCGAACGGCGGATTCGTAAGTACGACGTTGAATCTTCCGAGTCCTATCTGCTCCCTGACCGAAGGCGACCATTCGCCCGGTGGCAGAAGTGAATTGGCATGATGAACGTTTGTGGAACCGTCGCCATGCATGGCTAGGTTCATTTGAGCTGCACGGACCAGTTCAGAAAGCTTGTCCACGCCATGGATGTTCTTGTTGCAGGCAGTCGTCAGGCGGTCCGCAACCTCTCTTCGGAGTCGCGTCTCGTTGTCTCCCCACTTTCCGACTGCGCCTGCGGTGATAGCGCTCTTGATGTTTAGCAAGGCGGCTCGGAGGAACCCACCCGTGCCGCATGCGGGATCGAGGATTGACAGGTTGACCCAATTGTCGGACGGATAGGTGGAGAACACCATCTCCACTGCCATATCGCATACATTGCGCGGTGTAAAAAAAGCGCCTGAGTCCCTTCGACTCGTCACAGAAACCAGTTCCTCGTATGCCTCTCCTTTGATATCGCTCTGCGTCTCCTCAAAGTTGTACTTCTCCAACTCGGAGACGACATAAGCAAGCGATCGGTTATCCAGCTCGATGTGCTCAGTCGCGGAGGTAAAGATGTAGGGATACTTCTGCATGACTTTCGTAAAGAGGCCCCCGATACGGCGACGTAAACTGCGCTGGCCTAGTTCGCTTCGGCGTTCTTCCTGCGCGATGCTGAACTCCATCGTGCCGTCAGTGGTCTCCTCATCGAAGACCTTGCAAAAGATTAGCTTCAGAAGCTCGAAGAAAGCCCGTTCCTTGCTGAGGTTGCCGTTCACATGCAAGTAGTTATGACAACGTTTGAAGACACTTCGAAGTCCGTCCGTTGCGGGAACTAGCTCCGAGAATCTCTTTCGACGAGGCTCGTCTTCGCCGCGGAGGGGGATGTCCGTAGCCGGAACGATCTGCTTTTCGGTGGATACGGTGGGATCATGCAAGCGCTCAAAAGCCTGCATCTCGGAACCAACCCATAGGCCCCATCGTGCATTGAGACATGCAGAGAGGTACGACAGGAGTTGCTTGACACCCTCATCGCGGTGTGTGGGCGTCACGTCGTCGCGCTTGGTCTCGACGATCATTGCCACTGTCTCCTGGGTGTGTTCGGCACCCTCGGGGAAAATGACGATGTCAGCGCGCTTGCGGCCAGATCCTACCTGTATAGGAAACTCCAACTCGATATCGCGCTTGGAGTAGCCGTACTCCTCTACGAGGCTTCGGGCGACCCGCTGGCGGACATGCTCCTCCGGTGTGTCTTTGCGGAACTCGTCATCATGGATGTAACAGCGGATCTTTCCGCGCGGGACAAGACAGATGGGCTCATTGGGACGGGCTGTGTTCATAGTGTCCACTACGGTCCCGTACGAGTCAGAGAGTTTCGACACGCGGAATGTAAGGTGGAGAGGTAACGGCCGGGCTCTTCGACCGATGCATCACGGTCTCTAGTGTAACCGTGAACTGCTTCCTGCAAATGTCGCACTTGAAGAGGCCCGTCCGCTGCAACTCGCCCTCCATCCTCTTTGCCGCTCCAGGTCCCGGCAGTGCGGGCAGTCAGGCCAGCATATCCTCTCAGGATACTCGCGGGCTTCATCCTTGATTAGCATCACTGCCTAAACAAGGTTCATGCTCATCCCGCCATCTCCTTGTTTGCATAGGAAATATTAGAGTTTTAGATGGGTTTGCCAACGCAATAATGCCCACAAGTGATTACACTGGGTTGCCCATGACGAAAGACTCGTCACGGGCAGCGTCTAGGCCAATCGTCCGCGGGCCTCCAAAGACCACACGGCTTCGAGCCGGCCGTCGCGCAAGCAATAGAATCGATCGTGCAGGACGGTCGTGAAGTCGCCGTATCCGGGAATCAGCTCGATCCGCTCGCCGACCGCCGGTCCGCATTCCCCGCTGACGTCGAGAATCCCATGCTCGGCGGAAAGGCTTTGGATTTTCAGATCGTTGCGGCCCTTCACTTCGGGCACGTGAAGCTCCATGTTCATCGTTTTTCGCCCGGCGTCGATGATGGCGCGATCAGGCGCCGGGCGGCTCGTAACGCTCGCCAGAATCGTGAGCGCGTATTCGAGGCTCCGGACACCGCATTGCTCGCGGTACATCAGGTCCATGAAGATCCCGCCGCCGGCCTGGATCTCGGTGAGGGCCGGTTGAAGCGCCGTGATCTCGTACGATCCCGTCCCGCCGGCGCTCACGATGGGACACGGTAGGCCGGCTTGCAGCAGTGCCTGCTTCGTGACCGCGAGCAGGCCGATGGATTCCGCGATCGCCTTTTCCTTCTCCCCGGGGCCTTCCACTCGGAGCAGGTGCCCCTCGTACCCCATGATCCCCGCGAACTCCAGGCTTGCTGACCCGTCGATGAGGCGCGCCAGCTCCACCGCCGCCTGACCCGGCTCGACGCCGCAGCGGCTCATGCCGATGTCAACCTCGATCATGGCCCGCACCGGTCGTTCTGGTGGAAGAGCCGCGGAAAGAGCATCCACGTGATCGGAGTGGTCGACGACGACGATGGGGTCGGCGATCTTCCGAAGCGCTGCCAGCCTCTGCAGCTTGAGAACGCCAACGAGCGGATTCGCGATCAGCAGATCCTTCACCCCCGCTGCCGCCATGACCTCCGCCTCGCCAAGCTTCGCACAGGTCAGGCCGATCGCTCCGGCGGCGATCACCTCGCGCGCGATGTCGGGACTCTTGTGGCACTTGGCGTGCGGGCGCCAGGCCAGGCCGTGCTCGGCGCAGTAGGCGCTCATCTTTCTCACGTTGCTCTCGAATACATCGAGGTCGATCAATAGACAAGGGGTGTCGATGTCTTCGCGACTCGCTCCGGGAGCAAGCTGGTTAAGGTCTGTCATGCAGTTGATCGTCCCGGAACATGTCCGGCTTTGCGTTGAGAGGCGCGGCTCTCGAAAGCTTGTAGTGTAGGCCTTTCGGGTCCGAGCCGGAGGCCGGCGTGGCGTTGCGGAAGGTGATCTTTCGGGCAGGCTTGATGCCGGGCCTCTGGAAACCATGTTCCCGAAAGGATCGCTGTCATATCGGGATCAGGTTAGCGCAAACCGGTCAGGCCGATGACCCGGTCGAACAGGGCAACACGGGTCTGCATGCTGCATTGCGCCATCCCGGTAAGGAAGCGAACCCGCAGGCGAGGGTCGCATTCCGATGTCGGCGCAATGGGAAACGTCCCGCTGGTGAGCCAAGAGGAACGTTCCCCTTCCGCTGACCTGCATTTCTCACCACGTGGGGAAGCGAAGTGCGGGACAGGGACGGCAGGACGAGGTGCGAGCCGCCCGCGCCGGCAACACGGCCCTTGGAGTTTTCACGAAACACGAGGCACGAGGCACGAATCACGGCTTTTATGCTTTTTCCGTGGCTCGTTTGGTACCTGTTGGTACTGAAGCCCTTCAGTCTTTTTTTCGGTCGGGGGACGGGTTAGGTTGAAAGTGATGACGCCGTTGTTGGGAACAAAAACCCCATCCGCGCCCGTCGGGGACAAGTCGGGTGGGGAGAGAAGAGCCCCCGAGCCGCGTCCTTTCAGGTTTTCACGAAACACGAGACACGAGACACGAATCACGGCCTTTTCCGTGGCACGTTTGGTACCTGTTGGTACTGAAGCCCTTCAGTTTTTTTTCAGTCGGGGGACGGTTTAGGTTGGAAGTGATGACGCCGTTGTTGGGAACAAAAACCCCATCCGCGCCCGTCGGGGACAAGTCGGGTGGGGAGAGAAGAGCCCCTGAGCCGCGTCCTTTCAGGTTTTCACGAAACATGAGACCCGAGACCCGAGACACGGCGATAGCTTGGCGCGCGGCGCAAGCCAGCGTGAATTCCGAGGCTTTCACGAAACACGAATCACGGCTTTTTTTCGAAACACGTCCCTTACGGCCCTTCGGTGCGCCGTGCGGAGAAAAAGCGGAGCTGAAGGTGGCAGAACCAAAAACCGAAATCCGACGCTCACCCCGCCGTGCCCGCTATCAAGTCACGGCTTGCCTGCCCGCCATTGGATGCGATTGGCTGGCTTTTTTGTTGCCCGGTCACGGCTTCCCCGGCGGCTGTTTCCCACTATTCCCCGCTATTTCCCGTCATTTCTCGGTGGGTGGGGGAGTGCTCCGGAGCAGGTGTTCAAGCGTTGTTCGCTGGAAATCCCGGAAAAGTGTACAAAATCCCGCTTCTCCCAGGAAAATGCATGAAGCGCAACGTTCGCCGCCGCTCCCGTCGCCCACCGGGTTCGTTCCGTTTGCCGCAAAAGGAACCCATGCTGAGAAAGGGGAACGCTCCAACCTGCATTTCTCACCACGTGGCGAGGCGAAGTGCGTGAGAGGGCCGTCAGGACGAGGCGCAAGCCGGGCATACGAAAAAGGCGCGAGCCGCTTGGCGCGCGCAGGCGTACTTGACGTACGTCGAGCACGGCAAGCAAGCGCAACGAAGTCCTGGCGGTCGTATCGTGTGCTTCGACCGTCGGGTGGTGAGAAATGCAGGTTATTTTGCGTCGACCGGGTCGTATTCTGCTTGACAGCAGATTCAATTGGACGTATGATTAAAACGTTCGTTTGAATTATCCGCCGGCCAAGCTGTCCGGCGCGTCAAGTTCGAGGCGAAATGGCAACAGGGACGAAAGAGCAGATTTTGGATGCCGCCGAGCGGATGTTTGCCGAAAACGGCATCCATGCGGTGTCGTTGCGGACGATTATTGCGGAAGCGGAGGTGAACCTGGCGGCGGTTCACTATCACTTCGGGTCGAAAGACGCTTTGGTCGAGGCGGTCTTCGAACGCCGTGTGGGGCCGGTGAACGAGGCTCGATTGGCGTGGCTGGACAGGTTGGAGGCCGAATGGGACGGCGCGCCGCCGGTGGAGGAAGTGCTGCGGGCGTTCGTGACCCCGGCGATTCAGCTTGCGATGGATTCGGAGCGCGGACGGACATTCATGAAGACATGCGGCCGCTTCTATACCGAGGCGGGGGACCACCTGCAGCCGATTTTCGACCGTTTGTTCCGCAAGATCATCGAGCGCTATGTGGCGGCCTTCCGGAAAGCTTGCCCCGACCTGCAGCCGGCGGAGCTGCTCTGGCGGTTTCACTTCACGGTCGGAGTCATGGTGCACACGCTGCTTGACAGCGAGAAGCTTCGACGCATTTCGTGTGGCGCTTGCGACCCGTGCGACGTGGAATCGGTGGTGGAGCACATGGTGAACTTCGCGGCGGCCGGGATGAAAACACCCCCGACGACGCTGCCGCACAAGGGGCAGGCCGCGGTGGAACCGAAGGGCATCGAAGTGGGGGTGAGTGCATGAAGCATGCTCTGTGGGTGGTCATCGCCAGCGCAATCTTGATGGCATCCGGCTGCGGCAATAAGTTTCAGGCGCCGCCGCATCCGCTCAGCATCAAGGTGCCCGAGGAGTGGTCGGGCGGCAGGGCCATCACGGGTATATCGGACGCTCGTTGGTGGAGCTACTTGGGTGACGACGGGCTCGACACCGCGATCGATACGGCTCTCGAGCACAACTATGACCTTCGGGCGGCTGCGGCGCGGGTGGAAGCGGCTCTGGCCGAGGCGCGCGCAGCGGGAGCGGACCTGCGTCCCACGATCGACCTGAATCTGGCGCGTGGACGGCAGCGGCAGAACTTCGTCGGGTTGCCGATTCCGGGGCGCGAAGGCAGCGTGCTCTCGACGACCTACTCCAACGCCGGCGTGAATCTGGCGCTGAGTTGGGAGCCCGACTTTTGGGGACGGATCAAGAGCGGTGAAGCGGCGGCGTTGGCCGCGGTGGGAGTTCGTGAAGAGGACCTGTCGGCTTCTCGCTTGTCGCTTTCCGGGCAGGTGGCGAAGGCCTGGTTCGCCGCGGTCGAGGCGCGGCGGCAAGTGGGGTTGGCTCGGGCAACGCTGCAGAGCTACAACATCTCGGTCGCACGTGTACGGGAACGGTTTGAACGCGGCTTGCGGCCTTCTCTCGACCTGCGGCTGGCGCTGACCGAAGTGGATAGGGCCAAGGCGCTCGTCGCGCAGCGGCAGGCGCAAGTCGACTCCTCGATTCGGCAGATCGAGATTCTGTTGGGGCGGTATCCGTCCGGCGCATACGCACTCGCTGAGGATCTTCCCGATCTGCCGGTTCACGTCCCCGGTGGCTTGCCGTCGGAACTCGTTCATCGCCGCCCGGATCTGAAGACAGCCGAACAGGAGCTGTTGGCGTCGGATGCGCGAGTGGCGCAGTCGCGAGCCAATTTGCGTCCGCGTTTCAACCTGACGTCGCAGTTCGGGACTGCCAGCAATCAGTTGCAAGACTTGATGAACGGCAATCTGATGGCTTGGAATCTGATTGGCGGGTTGCTCCACCCGATCTACAACCGCGGACGCTTGAAAGCGGGAATCGCCCGTGACGAAGCGCTGGTGACGGAGACGATGGCGCGCTACGAGAGTTCTCTTCTGCGGGCATACGGCGAAGTCGAAACCGCGCTCGCGGCGGAGGACATTCTGGCGCGGCAGGAAGACGCACTCGTGGCGGCGACCGAGAAGTCTCTGGCCGCGCGCGACTTGGCGGAAGACCGCTATCGACGCGGCTTGGCGGACATCATTACGGTGCTTTCATCGCAACGGACGGCGCTCGATTCCGAAAGCCAAATGCTCGCGTTGCGCCGGCAGCGGCTCGACAACCGGGTCGATTTGCATCTTGCTCTGGGAGGTGGTTTTGAATTGCCGGCACCTGCAAGCGGGGTTCCGCAGTTGTCAGCGGCGGAGGACTTATGAAAGTCGTAAGGATCGTGCTTCAGATTCTGTTGCCGCTGGCGATTCTCGGCATCGGCTGGTATGTGGCTGTGATGTTGGTCGAGGCTCGGGAAGAGCCTGAAACGGAGCCGATCGAAATACCGCTGCCGCTGGTGCAGGCGCTCGAGGTCAGGCCGACAGGCCAACGGCTGACGGTGACGGCGGAAGGAACGGTGGTCCCTCGTACGCAGACGGAGCTGGTGCCGGAGATTTCGGGGCGTGTTGTTTGGGTCTCGCCCTCGCTCGCTTCGGGCGGTTTCTTCGAGAAGGACGAGGAACTGTTGAAGGTGGATCGGCGCGAGTATGAGTTGGCGGTCGTGCGGGCTAGGTCCGCGGTGGCGCAAGCGGAGTTGGTGCTGGCTACGGAGCAGGAAGAGGCGGACTTGGCGCGGCGAGAATGGGAGAGCCTGGGCAAGGGCGAGCCGACCGCGTTGACGTTCCGAGAGCCGCAGGTCGCCCAGGCCCAAGCTGCTCTCGCTTCGGCAAGAGCGGCGTTGGCGCAGGCCGAGTATGACCTCGAGCGCACGGTCGTCAAGGCGCCGTACGCAGGTCGGATTCGGACGAAGAGCGTGGACGTCGGGCAGTTCGTAAGCCGCGGCGCGCCGGTGGCGCGCGTCTATGCGGTGGACTATGCCGAAGTGCGGCTCCCGATCCCGGATGCGGAACTGGCGTACGTAGACCTGCCTTTGGCGTTTCGCGGGCAGGCGGGCGATGCGAACGGGCCGAAAGTGACGCTGCGCGCGAAGTTCGCCGGACGCGAGCATACCTGGCAAGGGCGCATCGTTCGCACCGAAGCGGAGATTGATCCGCAGAGCCGCATGGTGCAAGCGGTGGCGCGCGTCGCGGACCCGTATGGTCAGGGTGGGAGCCCCGGGCGGCCTCCGTTGGCCGTGGGAATGTTCGTCGAGGCCGAGATCGAGGGCAGGTGGTCATCGTCGGTGGTGCTGCCTCGCGCTGCGTTGCGGGACGGGGACACGGTGTACGTCATTGATGATGACGGCCGCTTGGAGTTCCGCGCCGTCAACGTGCTGCGGGCGGAGCGGGAGCGCGTGCTCGTGCGTTCCGGCTTGCAAGAGGGCGAGCGGGTCTGTATTTCGAACATCGAGACGGCTGTCGAAGGAATGAAGGTGGAAGTCGTCGTGACAGAAGGGGAAGCCGTTCCTGTGTCGTAGTGGGAAAGCGGAGCTGTCCATGCACGGATTGATCTCTTGGTTTGCCCGTAACGGGGTTGCCGCCAACCTGTTGATGATCGTGATCATCGTGATGGGAGCGATGACGATCCCGAGGTTGAAGAAGGAAGTCTTTCCCGAGTACGCAATCGACATGGTGACCGTGTCGGTGGATTTCCGCGGAGGCACGCCGGAAGAGATCGAGGAGACGGTCTGCATCCGGATCGAGGAAGAAATTCAGGATCTGGACGGCATCAAGAAGATCACCTCGACGGCGGCGGAAGGCAATGGGACGGTAAGCGTGGAAGTGGCGCCGGGCTATGATGCCCGCCGGCTGCTCGACGACGTCAAGTCGCGGGTGGATTCGATCGACACGTTCCCCGACGAAACGGAGAAGCCGGTGGTGCGGGAAATTCTGAACCGGCGGCAGGTGATCAACGTTTCGATCTCCGGCAACACAGTTGAGAAGACGCTGAAGCGGCTGGGCGAACAGGTGCGTGACGAGATCTTGGACCTCCCGGGCATCACGCACGCCGAACTGGTCAATGCGCGGGACTACGAGATATCGATCGAAGTTTCGGAGGAGGCGCTGCGGCGTCACAATTTGACATTCGATTTCGTGGCGCAGAGGGTGCGGCGTTTTTCGCTGGACTTGCCGGGGGGGTCGCTGAAGACCGAATCGGGCGATATTCTGCTGCGAACAAAGGGGCAGGCCTATGTCGGTCAGGACTTCGAACAGCTCCCGCTTTTGACGAAACCGGACGGCACGAAGCTGTATCTCGAAGATGTCGCCATCGTCGTGGACGGCTTCACGGATACGGACGAGTGGGCATTCTTCAACGGCAAACCGTCGGTGATGGTGTCGGTGTATCGAGTGGGCGATCAGAACGCCATCACGGTGTCGGAGACCATTCACGACTACGTCGAGCAGGCGCGTGCACGTATGCCGGAAGGCATTGCCATCGAGGTATGGAAAGACAATGCATCTTTCCTTCGGGGCCGTATCGATTTGCTGCTGCGGAACGCCGCGAACGGGCTGATCCTTGTGTTCATCGTGCTGGCGCTGTTCTTACGGATGCAACTCGCGTTTTGGGTGACGATCGGGATTCCGATTTCGTTCCTGGGAGCGTTGGCGCTGATGCCGCTGTACGGCGGGTCGATCAACATGATGTCGCTGTTCTCGATGATTCTGGTGCTGGGCATTGTCGTGGACGACGCCATCATCGTGGGCGAGAGCATCTTTACCGAGCAGCGAGGCGGGAACAAGGGCGTGGAAGGGGCGATTCGGGGGGCACGGACCGTCGGATTTCCGGTGATTTTCGGTGTGCTGACGACCATAGCCGCGTTCTCGCCGATGTTGTTCCTGCCTGGGTATATGGGCAAGATCTGGCGGATGATTCCGCTAGCGGTGATTCCGGCTTTGCTGTTCTCGTTGATTGAATCGCAGCTTGTCCTGCCGCATCACCTGTCGTGGACACGGGCGCACAGCGATAAGGGCCGGCGTCGGAATCTGCTGGCGAGAATGTGGACCGCGTTTTTCGGCTTCTTCGACACGGCACTGCAGTCGTTCATCCGGAACATCTACGGGCCGGCGCTCGGACGCCTGCTGAACTGGCGTTATGTAACGATGGCGGTGGCGCTAGCGACGCTCATGTTGACCCTGGGGTTGGTCGGCGGCGGCTTTCTGGAGTTCACGTTCTTCCCGCAGGTCGAGGCGGACTATGTCATCGGAACGGTCACGTTTCCCCTGGAAACTCCGGCGACGGTAACCGAGCGGGCGGTAAAGAAAATGCAAGCGGCGGCGGAGCGTCTCCAGCGACAGATCGATGCCGAGTCGGGAGAGAAGGTGTTTCGGCATCTGCTGGCGTCGGTGGGAAATCAGCCCGTGACGACGGAGAACCGTCAAAACACCGGTGAGAGAACAGCGGGCGCCGGCGGTTCCCACATCGGTGAAATCGGAATCGAGCTGACTCCGTCGGAAAGCCGTACGATCCCGAGCGGTGAATTGGCCAACCGCTGGCGAGACATGACAGGGCCGATTCCGGGCGCCGTCGAGTTGAAGTTCACGGCGGACTTGCTGGTAGGGGGCTCCGACATTGACTTTCAGCTTCGCGGACGCGACACGAAGGCGTTGCGCCAGGTGGCGGAGAAACTCAAGGACAAGTTGGCTGAGTACCCGGGTGTCTATGACATTACGGACTCCTTCCGGGGCGGAAAGCCGGAGGTCAAGCTGGCGCTGAACTCGGAAGGAGAGGCGCTGGGGTTGACGCTTCAGGATCTCGCGAATCAAGTGCGGCAGGGATTCTATGGTGAAGAGGCGCAGAGGATTCAGCGGGGGCGCGATGACATCCGGGTGATGGTGCGCTATCCGAGGGAAGAGCGGAACTCTCTGGGCGATCTCGAGTCGATGCGGATTCGGACGCCCAGCGGGAACGAGGTGCCGTTCTCGACCGTTGCGGACGCTTCATTGGGCCGCGGGTTCGCAAAAATCCGGCGGGTCGACCGACAGCGTGTCATCAACGTGACGGCGGAAGTCGATGCGTCACAGACGAACGAGAACACGGTCATTGAAGACGTAAGCCGTACGTTCCTGGAGCCGCTGATCGCGACGCAGTACTCGAATGTCAGCTTCTCGCTGGAAGGGCAGCAGCGCGAGCAGATGGAGTTGCTGAGCGAGTTGGCGATGGGTTTTGCCGTAGCTCTATTCGTGATCTATGCATTGATGGCGATCCCGTTCAAGTCATACAGCCAGCCGTTGATTGTGATGATCGCAGTGCCGTTCGGGATCGTCGGCGCGGTTTGGGGACATGCGGTTATGGGGTACGAGTTGAGCATCATGTCGATGCTGGGGCTCGTCGCGCTGACGGGCGTAGTCGTCAACGACAGTCTCGTGTTGGTCCACTACATCAACACTCAACGCAACGAAGGAAGGGGTCTGTACGATGCAGTGCGCAATGCGGGGTTGGTGCGTTTCCGGCCGATTCTGTTGACGTCTCTCACGACGGCGGCAGGCATTACGCCGCTGATGCTGGAAGAGAGCGTGCAAGCGAAATTCTTGATCCCGATGGCCGTGGCCCTCGCTTTCGGTGTGTTGTTCGCGACCGTGATTTCGCTTGTGCTGGTGCCGTCGTTGTATCTGATGATCGAGGACATCAAGCAGGCGGGGCGTTGGGTTTTGCGAGGGCTGGTGTGGCTCTATCGTCCTCTGCCGGAGCCTTCGATGGCAGCCGGCACAGACTCTCCATCGGTGTCCGGCGCATCACTGCTCGAGTCGAACGGCGCCCCGGGCCCGCGTCGAGCCGCAGCGGCTGCGAGCGGCACGGACGGAGTTGGCAGCGGCGTTTCGCCGCTCGCCGCCCGGCACAAGGATGATTAGCCGTTCAGAGAAAGCAGAGAGTTCTGGTTTCGTGCTCGCCATGATCTTGCCCGAGAAGCTCCCTGCTAGGATCCTGTTCGTCTTTCTGACGACGTTTCCCTTTGCGAGTGCCCAGAGCGGTGCAACAGGTGCGCTTCCGCCTATCGAAACAATCATCCAAAAGGCTCTCGCGAGGGCCGAGCGGCAGAAGAAATTGGAGATCAGCCGCGTCTCCGTGGCTGATCTGATCAAGGTGACTGAGCGTCTTGACGATGAGGGCTCAACCGAATCCAAGGAAGAAATCGTCTTTCGAGAAAGCCAGCACGACGGTCATTATTTCCACGAGAAGATTCTCGTCAACGGCCGCAAGTTGACGGCAAAAGAGGCCCGTGACGAGAAAGCACGCAAGGAGAAGTTCCTGAGGGAGATCGAGCGCAACCGAGGGAACAAGTCCTACAAACCGAAGAACGATCGAGTCGAGTTCAATCGCGCATTGGTCGAGCGTTATCAGGCGAAGCTGGCAGGCATGGAAACCGTTCACGGCCGCAATGCCTATGTGATCGAGTTCGAACCCAGGCACGGGGAACTACCCGTCAGGAGGCGGATGGATTATGCGCTGAACAAGTCAAACGGCCGCGTATGGATCGACTCCGAAGACTACGGCATCGCGCGCGTCGAGTTCCACTTGATGGAGCCCGTGCGCCTGTGGTACGGGATCCTCGGGAACGTGACGGTCGCCGACGGACTCGTTGAGACGATCCGGAACGAGGAAGGCTTTTGGCTGCCCCGCGAGATGAAAATCTATATGGACGGACGCATTCTCTTCACATCTCTGCACCACCGGTCCCTCAGAAGGTGGCGCTACCCGGCTGCGGGTGAATCGCTCTCCGCAGGCCACTGACTGTTTTCGGTTTACCCCAGGGCTTCCCTCTCAACAGCTCCGCCGGAATGCCGCCGGTAGCGAGACTCCACAGGCCGCCGCAAACTCGCAAGCCTGATCCCTGACTGAGCCTGCATGTCTCATCACGCGGCGAGGCGAAGTGCGTGAGGGGGCCGTCAGGACGAGGCGCGTGCACCATGCCTTTAAGGTTTTTTACGAGTCACGAAACACGAATCAAGGCCTTTTTAGCGCGTGCTTCGGCCGTCGGGTGGTGAGACATGCAGGCTAAGCCTTCGCTTCAGTCAATCAGCGGCTTGCGGCGAGTTCGACAGGTCGCCGAGAAGCTCACGCAGTTGCGCCTCGTCCAGAATGGAGATACCCAGAGCTTGGGCCTTTTCGAGCTTGGATCCGGCCTTTTCGCCGGCAACGACATAGGTCGTCTTCTTGCTGACTGATCCGATGACCTTTCCTCCGGCTTGTTCGATCAGCCGCCCGGCCGCGTCTCGTGTCAGAGACGGCAAGGTCCCGGTCAGCACGAAAGTATTACCGTTAAGCGGCGTTTCTCTCCGCTCGACCTTCTTCTCGCCTTCGAATCGCAGACCTGCCTCGCGTAAAGCCGCAAGCAAGCGTTGATTCTCCGGCTCCAGGAAGAAATCGACGACTGCCTGCGCTACCCGGGGTCCGACGTCCTCGACTTCCTGCAACTCTTCCAGCGACGCGGCTCGGAGCGCATCGACCCCGCCGTAGCTCTCCATGAGTATCTGCGCCGTTCTCTCCCCCACGAAACGAATCCCCAGCCCATAAACGAGCCGCGCCACCGAGCGTGAGCGTGAATCCTCGATGTTGTTCAGCAGGTTTTCCGTCGACTTCTTGCCCATCCGCTCCAGCGACTCGATATCATCCGCTTTCAGTTGATAGAGGCCCGCCAGACTCTTGATCAATCCCTTGTCGACGAACTGCTCGACCAGGGACTCGCCCAGACCGTCGATGTTCATCGCCCGACGCGACGCGAAATGCAGAATCGACTCCTTCAGCCGTGCCGGACAATTCGTGTTGACACAACGTTTGATCGCTTCGCCTTCTTCCCGCACGACCCGTGTTGCGCATACGGGACACGATTCCGGCAACGAGAACGGTTTTCGATCCTCGCCCGGCTCCACCATCCGCACGACCTTGGGAATCACATCGCCGCTGCGTTCGATCAGCACCGTATCGCCGATCTGCAGGCCCAGCCGTTCGATTTCGTCTTCGTTATGCAGGGTTGCCCGCGACACGGTTACGCCGCCGACGGCTACCGGCTTGAGCCGCGCGCTCGGGGTGAGCGCTCCAGTGCGCCCCACATTTACCTCGATGTCCTCGACGACCGTCTCCGCTTGCTCCGCCGCCCATTTGCAAGCCACGGCCCAGCGCGGAGCGCGCGATCGCGTACCCAGTTCACTCTGGAGAGTCGTGGAGTCCACTTTTATGACCAGCCCGTCGATTTCATACGGCAGCGATTTCCGCTCCTTGCCCCAATCGGAGGCGAAAGTAAGTATGGGCTCAACTCCCGAAAACAGTGCTCGATGCTTGTTCACCTTGAACCCGTCTGCCGCCAGCGCATCAAGAGTGAGCCAGTGCCGGTCAAACATCGACGAGCCGTTTCGCAGCAGTGCGTAGGCGTAAAATTCCAGCCGCCGCGATGCCGTAATCTTCGGAGCGAGTACGCGGAGCGATCCGGCTGCCGCGTTTCGCGGATTCGCGAAGGTTGGCTGCTCTTTCCTCAAACGCTCCGCATTCAGCTTTTCGAACGACCGCCGCGTCATCACGACCTCGCCGCGTACTTCCACCTCTCCGGTCCAATCGATCCTCGTGTCCGAAGTCGAATCGAGCCGCAACGGCACGGAATGAATCGTCCGCGCGTTCTCGGTGATCTCTTCCCCGGTGTATCCGTCTCCTCGGGTCAGCGCGCGTGTCATCAGCCCGTCGACGAAGTGCACGGCCATAGAAATCCCGTCCAGCTTCAACTCTGTGACGTAATCCACCGTTTCCAAGTCCGCCCGCTCCCGCACTCGCCGGTCAAACTCGAGCAAGTCACTGTCGCTGAAGGCGTTGTCGAGACTGAGCATCGGCGACAGGTGGGCCATCTTCACGAATCCTTCGCGCGGTGGAGCGCCTACCCGCTGCGTCGGCGAATCAGGCGTCACAAGCTGTGGATACTGCTTCTCCAGCCCCTGCAGCTCGCTCATCAGGGCGTCGTACTCGGCATCGGAAATCTCCGGTTGGTCGAGCACGTAGTACTGTTTGTCGTGGTGGCGGATGGTTTCCCGGAGGGTGGCCGCACGCTGCTCGACGTCGGCCGGGACATCGCCTGGGCCCATGGACGTTACTATTATAGAAATTTATCTTTCATGCACTTTCGGCAAGCGGTTCTCATATACAACCCGACTTCCGGGCGCAAGCGCAACAAACGGGAGAGGACCGTCCTCCGAGCTCGCGACGCTATGAAGCCGTCGGTGGAAAAAGTGCACTTGGCGCGGACTTCCTGCCAGGGCGAAGCCACACGCCTTGCCGAAAGAGCCGTCGCCGACGGCTGTGACTTGGTTGCGTCTTGCGGCGGGGACGGCACCATCAACGAATCCATCCGCGGCATGGCGGGCTCGGACGTACCCCTGCTCGCTCTCCCGGCGGGAACCGCCAACGTCCTGGCCGAAGAAGTGTCGTTCCCGGTCGATCCCGCCAAGACGGCAGCCTTGCTTCCCTCGCTGGTCGCCGTGAAAGTACCGCTCGGCCGCGTCAGGATGCCGAGCATGGATGAGAGCTCGCGTGTTTTCTTGCTCATGTGCGGCGTAGGCGTCGACGCGGATATCGTCTATCACCTGAACACGCACCTCAAGAAATATCTCGGCAAGGGCGCCTATGTGCTCGGCTCACTGGAGCAGTTCCAGCAACGCAAGTTCCAGCACTTCGACGTCCACATCAACGGCGAAATCCACGACTGCACCTTCGCGCTCATCAGTAAAAGCCGCCGCTACGCCGGAAAGCTGATCATCGCCTCCGGAGCACACTTGCTCGCCCGTCACTTTCAGGTCGTCCTTTTCCACGGGGAGACGCCTCTGCGCTATGTCGGTTATCTGGCCCAAGCCGCCACCGGTACGCTCGATCAATTCGAAGGCGTGACCTTCCATCGCACCGATTGCGTCGAGCTTCTCCCCCACTCCAGTGGTCAAGTTCACATTGAAGTCGACGGGGAATATGCTGGTCGTCTCCCTGCGACCGTCGAAACCGTCCCCGACGCGCTGACGCTGTTGCTTCCCCGTGAATACATCGAACGCCGACCGTCGGTTCCGCTTCGTTCAGAAGCCGTGTCGAGCGTCTCCCGGCTGTAGCCGATGGAGAACCTGACTCATACTCTGGTCGGAGTTCTCCTCGCACGAGCCGGTCTCGATCGGTGGACACCCCGCGCCACGGCCCTCTGCATCGTCGCGGCCAACCTGCCCGACATCGACATCGTCACGGCCGGATCGTCCATCAATTACCTCACGTACCACCGGCACATCACGCACTCGCTCCCGGCTGTGCCCGTGATGGCTGCCTTGACGGTGATGATCGTCGAGGGTGTTCACCGCGTTGTTCGACGCGGCGGCGACCGAATCCGCTGGAGACCCGCTTTTGCCGTCTCCCTCATCGCCACGCTCTCTCATACGGTGCTCGACATGACGAACGCCTACGGAACACGCCTCTGGCTACCGTTCGATGGTCGCTGGTCAAGCTGGGATCTCCTCTTCATCGTCGACCTCTGGGTCTGGGCGATTCTTTTCGCCCCGCTTTTGATCCTGTTTGCACTGCATATCGTCCACCGCCGATCAGGTCCTGAGTACGCTTCGAAACTCGCCTGGGCCGGGCTGACGATCCTCGTCGCCTATATCGGATTCCGAGCGATCCTGCACGACCGCGTCATCACGGACCTCAAAGAAGGCACGTACGGCGGCGGCCCGCCGATCCGCGTAGCCGCTTTCCCTCTGCCACTGGAGCTCTTCCGCTGGAGCGCCTTCGTCGAGATCAAGCGGTCTTTCCTGACCGGGATCTCCGACGCTCGCCGCCCCTCGGCACCTCCGGAGTGGCAATGCATCGACAAGGCGGAAGAGACCGTCATCCTGAAAAAAGCGCGCGCCGGCCCCGTCGCGCAACAGTATCTCGACTTCGCCGCCTATGCCCGCGCTGAGGTCACTCCGCTCCCAACCGGACACCGCGTCCAATTCAGCGACTTCCGCTTTCGCCGCGGCGAGACCGCCGGCTTCCTCTGCACCATTGAACTCGGCCACGACCACAACATCATCAACGAGGAGTTTCGCTTCTGGGGCGGCGCCGGCCTCTTCTCCTTCGCCCAACGCCTGCTCCCATCGCTCTTCTCGGACCACACCGATCCGGAATAAATCCGCCGCGGCCTTCCGCTGTAGCGACCTGCTGGTGGGGTAATCTCTTGCGGCGATGGGATTGATGCACAGGTTCGGCTTAGAGGCGGCCTCGAACAACGTCAACTCCCAAGTGCAGCCCAGGAAACTCCCTCTGAGCCTGACGGCAAAGAGCTATTGAGGTCTCTGCCTATAATGACCGTAGCCCTTCCACTCGCGGTGAGGTGCGAGAGTGGTTGAATCGGGCGGTCTCGAAAACCGTTGAGGTCTTGCGGCCTCCGTGGGTTCGAATCCCACCCTCACCGCCATCATTTCGTTCTACAACCAGACTTCCAGTTCCTAATCTTCCTCTCTCAGTCTGCAATTTACCCAGGCAGTTGCAGTTCCGTTCTTTGTAGGCAACCTCGGAGAGGTCGCGATTCCGGCCAGTTGATCGCACGGTCAAACGCGACACGATCATCGTCGTCTGAAAGTTCGAACCTATTGCGCCGCGATCTACCGAGCCTCAGAGCCTTTGTTAATTCGGAAACCGGCCAGGCACCTCTGCGAAAATGTGCCAACAATAGATGGTGCAAGGCGAGGGGATTGCGATTGCAAGAGGATCGCCTCCCGTCTCGTCCGGGCGATGGCTCCTTCGGCCGGCCAACAGGGATAGCTATCGTTCGAACGGCTTTCGGCTTGGGCCATGCGGTTCTCACCGGGAGACGCTTGAGGGAGAGAAAGTGACCCACCGGCGAAATAGCGACAAACTTGCGATTACCCTTGGAGTCGAGGAGGAGTTCTTCCTTATCGATCCGGAAACTGGCGATTTGCTCCGCGAACCCGATGAGGGCATCTATGAGGCCTGCAAGGAGAGGACCGGTCCGCACAAGATCGTTCGCGAATTCCTGCGGTCGCAGATCGAAACGAACACGCGCGTCTGCACTGACATTTCGGATGTGCGATCGGCCATCTGCGAGACACGCAGGATTCTGGTCCAGGCAGCCGAGGAGCATGGCGCGGCCGTGCTGGCGACCTCCACGCACCCGTTCGCCGAATGGGAGACGCAGGTGGTCACGCCCGGCCAACGATACCGCGACTTCGCGATCACGTTTCAGGAATCCTTGCGTCGGTTCCTCGTCGGAGGAATGCACATTCATGCCGGATTCGGCGACAAGGACTCCCGCGTGCGCATCATGACGGCCCTCCGGCGTTATCTGCCGCTGCTCCATGCCCTCTCCGGCTCTTCTCCGTTCAACGAGGGCCGCTCGACAGGGTTCAAGTCGTACAGGCTCAATCTAGTGGGCGCCTTGCCACGAACAGGTCTGCCGAATGCGTTGGCCTCGTGGGGCGAATTCGATGACTTGGTGAAAGACTACCGTCGAATGCGTTTCATACGGGACAGCAGTGAGTTGTGGTGGGACATCCGTCCGTCACGCACCTATCCAACGGTGGAGCTGCGTATCTGCGACATTTGCACGCGCGTCGAAGACGCTATGTGCATCGTTGCCCTCTATGCATCGCTCGTCCGCTATTTGCTTCGTCGGGACGAGGAGGGCGGTCTGCCACAGGATCCGCCCACCGAGATCATCGCCGAGAACCGCTGGCTGGCCCAGAGATACGGCGTGATGTCCTTTCTCGGAGATCACGAGCAAGGCGGCCGAATGGACATTGATGACTACACGGCCCAGCTGATCGAAGACCTCGCAGATGATGCCCGCGCCCTCGGATGCCACGCCGAGTTGAGCCACGCCAAAGAAATCATTCGAGAAGGCGCCGGAGCGGACCGGCAGGTCGACCATTTCAGGCTGCGTCGGCTGGAAGGGGATACCGATGCCGAGGCAATGCGTTCGGTGGTAAACCTCACGGCTGCCGAGACGAAGGAAGGGATCGGACTCGCCGATTTCGCATAGTGGTCGCGCGGGGACGCGGAAGGCTTGTAAACGTAGCGAGTCTCGCTACGAGCCACCGAGCCGAATCGAATCTTGTCGGAGGTGCGTGCCGAACTACAGTCTCGGCGATCAAGCGCGCCGTTGCCGCAACCCTGACGCTTCTTCTCGCATCGTCCTGCGGTGCGGCCGAGTAGGAGCGAGTGCCGTGTTTCCGTCGGATCCCAAGGTCGGCCCCCAGGCAGCGCCGTTCGACGCTCCCTTGGCGGCGGCGCAACCAAAACTTTCAACATTTCCGTGAACTTGAACCGGACAGCATGCGTGCGTCAAGCATGTCGGTTTTTCAGGAATCGACAAGCCCCTTATCGTCCAGGTTGGGGTACCCGCCTTCGAGACAGGCCTGAACTCGCTTTCCGTGTCAACTCATTCCTGGACCCAGGTCTCGGAACGACGGGTGGCCGCGGAATATTGCCCGGCGGCCGACGCACCGACACGTCTTCGAACAAGAGCGACGGGACGACCAGGGACGCCATGATCCCCGACCGGCGGGAGGGCAGCATGAAACCGAATGGGTCGAACGACGGACTGCTATGCCGGAACAGGATTGTGTGGTTGGTCAGAGCTTCGGACGCCGCGACGATATCTCGGAAGCCGCTCTCCGACAGCCCAGTCAGCACAGCCTCGCGAATCAGTTCCTCGCGGCCGTCTGGAAAGAGCTTGACAGCAACAACCGCCCTGATCAACCGGCCTCCTCTTGAGCGGCCGCCCCGCCTTGCCTGGAACCGGCCCGCACCTGGTTCCTGAAGCCGTCTCACGACAATGCCATACTCCAGCTCCCTCTCCTCCAGCAAGGCGAGGAATTCTTCGGTCATCTCCTCTGCCGTAAGCCCACTGCTCGACATCAGGAGGAGGTTGGACGGGGCCGGTCCGCCAGCCCGCATATGGCCGTTGCTCTGAGGGATCCCCTCTATCGGATTGCGCGTCGACAGCAGTGTCTTGAGCATGCCGCGCTGGACGAGCACCGTCTCGCGGGCGGGGACACCTTCGTCATCTACCGCGTAACCTCCCCAAAGCGGGCCCTGCTCGTTTTCCCTGAGCGCCGGATTGTCCACCATTGCCAGGAATCGCGGCAGGACTCGACTGCCAAGCTTGTCCTGGAACGGATTGGTCAAGCGGTCCCCTAGCTGACGCGTCCGCTGGTCGTCCGTAACGGGAGCCTTCTGGACGAGCAGCCGTGGAACCAGAACTTGGCGCACCAGTTCCGCCGCTGCCTGCCCCTCAAACAGCACGGGCCCTGCGTAGCGTTCGAATATCTGTGCCTGCCGAAGGTCCTCGAGTCGACCGGCCAGCGCTTGTCCTTGCTCGACCAGATCGTCGAGGCCAGGGAGGTCGCCCCAACTGCGGCCAAATGCAGTGAACGAATCTGAAATGTCCGTTCCGTCGTCAGCTCGTGCCCCTGCCCTTACGGTCACCATGGCGGTAGGATCATCGCGGATGAACCACGATCCCTCGCTGTTCACGTAATGGACGCGAACATGACGCGCTCGTGCATCGACCGAAGAGACGTGGATATCAGTGTGCTCCTTGAATACAGCCGACAAGCCGATTGTCAACGCGCGGATAGTGTCCCTCTCGGCAGCGGGAAAAGCCTGGACGCCTTCGTGCTTGTACGGAACCTCGACGCTGAAGTCCGGCGTTTCCTCGACGACGGTTTCGTTCTGGAGCACAGCGCGCTTCTTGGCGATCCGCTCGAGAGCGTACTTGTATACGCGGTCCGTCGCCAGCCAGATCGTGCGACGGAGCTCTTCATAGTCGTCTTCCAGCGGCAGCAAAGCAGGACCGAAAGAAATATCCCCTATCGAAGTGAAGTCCGGTCGGGAGAAGAAGTTGGTACTGTCGAGATCCCGGTCCCCGACCCTGACCTCGACATACAGGGTTCGGCTTGCACTCTCTCCACTTCCGGAGAGACCGCCCAAGGAAGCTGTGGCGCTCATCGCCGTGACCTCCTGTACGGTGTATGAGACGAAGTACGGCTGTTCCAGTTCGCCCAGCCGCAGTTCGCTCATGCTGCGAGATAATTCGTCCTTCATCGCCTGCATCACCACGCTGGGCTGCGCGACAGCCGGGAGCCATGCGATGCACAGCGATAAGAAAAGGGTGAAGATCCGAGTGCAGTTCATTGGAGACCTCCCAGAGCGAGCAGGCGCCCACTCTGCGCCAGGCCCGAGGGTGCTGGCAGAATAGGCGGGCGTTGCTGGGATTTCTCTTTTCGTTGCACTTCAATCTGGGAGACCAGTATCGGAGGTGAGATCGCACTGACCGGAACGCCTCCGGATTCCGCACCGCAAATCCCGTTGAACGTTGCGCGTTCCTTTCCGCCTGCTGCGATCTTGCTGAATGTTGTAAGCGGTGTGCCGATCAGGTCGACTCCGCGTACGAGTTCCTCACGGCCGTCCAGGTAGATGCGGTACACCATGGTCGGGAGGACATTGAATGAATTCGGCAGGCGCCGGCCCGTGAACGTGAAGCCCCCCTGGATGGCGTCAAAGAGCAATCCGTATTCCTTGCCTTCGTCCCGCAACCGCTTGAGGAGCATTGCCTTGAGTTCGCTTTCCGACAGCGGCTTCTCCACTTCGACGAACAGGTTCGACTGCCTGGCAACAGCGGCGAACCCGGGTTGTTTCCTCCCGTGGCCGTTGGAACCAGAGAACCCCTCGATCGGTTTGCGAGACATGAGGAACGCCTGCAATACGCCCTGGTCGATAACCAACACCCGCTGGCCTTTGACTCCTTCGTTGTCAAACCTGAAGGAGCCGGCGAGATCGGTCCCCCCGGCGTGGCGGATGGTCGGATCGAACACGACCGAGAAAGACTCGGGCAGCACCGATTCGCCAGTCATGTCCTTGAAGGTCTGGGCATCGTCGGCCTCGCGCTGCCGGTGACCCTCGACACGGTGACCCAGGATTTCATGGAAGAAGACACCGCTGGCACGCCCGGAAAGAATGGCAGGCCCACTGTACGGTTCCGCAACCGGTGCGATTCTCAGGGTCTGGAGATCGACGATAACCTGCCTGACGGTTTCCATAACGGTCTCGTCGTCGGGCATGCCGTCCTCGTTGAAAGCAAAAAACTGCTCATAGCGGGGCAGGTTCATGCCATCTTCGGCCTTCGTCGAGCCAAAAACGCCCAACCGGTACGACGTGCGCGAGGTTCTGATCCTGGTCCCCTCACTGTTGACGTACCATCGCGTTTCAGCCACGGTCGAAAGGCTCACTGATCCGGTGTACATGTGATCGGCCTGAGCGAACGGCGTCGAGTACCGCTTGAGCTTTTCGGCCCACGCGGAGGCTTCCATCGCTATGGACCGTGGCGTCTCCCTGAATTCCACGGCCTGCTGCGGGGAAAAGTCGGCAGCCCGGTTTTCTTCTTCCACCTTGATCCGGACGCTCGCCTTGACCCGGGAAAGCCGCTCGGTTGCTTGCCTGTACTTTCTGTCGGTCGTAAGCCAGAGGACGGTTCGGAGCGCTTCGGGGTCGGATACCGGTACCTGTGTCCGAGACCGTACCCGGAAGTCGAATCCCCTGCCGGTTGGATGAGTGTTGTCCAGGTCCTTGTCGCCCACCCGCAGATCAATGTCGAGGACATGGTCCTCACTTCGCGAATTCTGAAAGACCGCCCCGAACGAAGCAACTACCGAGGCTCGCTCCTGCTGGGTGATCTCGTAGCTGAGGAAGTAGAGCGGAGGGCTCTCTTCGGAAAGTACCTCTAAGGAGCGATCAAGTTCCGCAGCCATTACACCGAGCACGTCGACTGCGGCATCTGCGACCCTGATAAATGACAGGAAAGCGATTGTGCACAGCACGACCCTCTTGAATTGATTGGCGAACTTCATTGGTTTGTTCCCGAGTCCCATTGCACTAAAGAAGGGCAGTGCGATGGACGCCATTATAATAAGCGGGCCGTAGACGAACCTCGTGGACACCTGAGTGGCATCGCCATGGGGAGTGGAAGGTACAAAGATCGAAACTATCCCGCCCCAGTTTCGTATTGCATCAGGCGAGGTCGATCGGTGTGTCTGACACCCTCAGTTTCCTCGGCTGGGAGCGATTGGACAACCAATTGAATGGCCGCAACCAGAACCAGGACAGCCGAGGTCCTGTAGACGCCAGCATTGCTCCAAGCCGTCTGCCGATTTGCGATACATCCATCGTCCACCCAGTCTTATGACGTAATGGCTTGTGGGAAGAAGCCCGGAACTGACCGGGACTCTGCTGAACTACACCTGCTCCGATGCTCAGAAAAGGCAACGTCCTATTATTCGCACGCGAAAAACTTTCTCTTTTGCGTTGATATCGAATACGCAGTGTTTATTGAGCTCGAAAGGCTTGTGATAGGCTCAGCCCGTGAACAAATCCAGGATTATGGCGCCGATTGCGGCGCTGTTTCTGACGGGTACGATTGTTAAGGTCTCCGGAGAGGCGACGGTTCCCTGCGCGGAAAATTCAGTTACGGCCGCCGGCATCCGCTCCACGGAGGATGTCGAAGCCTTTGTGCAGTGCGCTTATGAATACGTGCGGGAAATGGGCTTCGAGGAAGCGTACCGCGCCTTTCACGAGGATGCGCGCTGGAATAGCGGTCAATTCTACGTGTTCGTCAGAATGCTGGCTCCCCGCTCCGAACTGTCGGAGCGCATCGTCCAGCCTACGGATCCAAGCAGTGAGAGGATACCTTTGGGCCCCCTCATCGACGGCTTCGGAACGGACGTGATTGGAGAATTCTTCCGTGTCTTGCAACAGCGCGACCGCGGCTGGAGCTATTACGAGTTTCTGAACCCGGAGAGCGGCCTGATCGAGCCGAAAGCTGCCTACCTTGTACGAATCGATTGGCAAGGAGAGGACGCCGTGCTCGGTGCGGGAATCTACCGCCGCGACATACCCGGCACCTGCCATGCCGCTCAAGTCAACGCCGCCCTGCTGTCGGCCGATCCGTCCATGGAAAGACTGGAAGAGTTCGTCCTCTGCGCAGCTATGGAAGTCGAGTCGAAGGGATACTTCGCCTTACCGTTGCTGGAGAGCGATCCGCGCTGGCAGGCCGGATCGATCTACTTGTTCGGGACGGATCTGACAGGGAACCAGTTGTTTTCGGGGATGTGGAACGGCGAGCATTTTCCGGAGTGGGGGCGAGATCCCCGGACGTTTTTTGACGGTCGGGATGTGATAGCCGTGGCGGAGGCGTTCGGGGAAAGCCACGTCTACTACCATGCGATCCATCCCGAGACAGGGAGATGGCAGCGCAAGGCCGCTTTCATCAAGCGGCTAACGGGGCAGGGGGTGCCGATCCTGATCGGCGCCGGAATCTACATCGACTGCCCGCCGGGCGGGTGCGGCAGCGCGGACACGACGGCCTGCGTAGCGGCCCGGCAAACGTTGGCTGACTTCCCGGCCATGCAAGTTCAGTACGGTTTCTACACCGATTACAATCCGGTGAGCTATTCCGTAGCGCAGGAGTCCGAGTCGCAGCGACCGATGGGCTACGAGCCGGACTTGGTCGCAGCCGTTGAGGCCTTGTCGGGAGGCAGGCTGAGCTTCAACAGGTTGGCCATCGGCAATCCTTTCTCCGGAATCTGGCTCAAGGCGGCGCAAGAGCCACATGACATGGTGGGTGGCGGCATCACCGCATTGCCCGAACGCGCCAGAGACGCAGAGGGCTGGCCGGTGATCCGGTTCGGCGTGGGTCATATCAGCTTTTCCCAATCGTTGCTGGTGCATGAGGGAAGCGCCATCGAGCGTCACGAAGATCTGACGTCCGAACACCACGTGGGAACTTATCGAGCCACTACCGGCGAGAAGCGGTTGTTGGAGTTGACCGCCATCATCGACTCTGCGGGTTTCCTCCGAGCGGGAACCAAGGTTATATTGGCCGGTGGCACGTTTCTGACCGCCGGGCCGCCAAACAGCGAGTCGGCGTTGCGCATCGCCGCAGGAACAGGGTCCGCCGCCATCACCACCCGTATCCGCCTGACGCCGCCAGGGGATGACCAGCCCGAGGTGCTCTATTTCGAGAGTGACGACGAACTACTCAGCGCATTGCTGGAGGGCACGGTGGATGTCGTGGCGCGGGGGGAGATCAGCAACCGGATTGCCGCTCGCGACATTCCGGGACTGCGGCTGACAGCTATCGACACCGGGGGCAACGAACACGGCGCATTCAGCTATCCCGACACGCCCGCCGGCGACGCGCTGCGAGAAGCCATGAACACGGCGATTACTTGCCTGACCGCGAACAGGACCATCGGATTTGCAGAATGGTTCGATAGCGGCGGTACAATCTTCGCCGAACGTGCCGAAGAATGGCGTTGACGGACGGGTTGAACAACCTGGATGAAAACCAGTATCAGCGCGGATCCCGGGATTATTGGAAACAGGAGAGTCAGATGGTGAGACGGCTGGGACTCGAACCCAGGACCCACGGCTTAAAAGGCCGTTGCTCTACCAACTGAGCTACCGTCCCGGCGTGGAAGACTCTTCCCTCAGATTAGCATCGCCGCTTCGCCAACCGGATTCGTGCCCCCCACCATGGCACGGTGGCGCTCCGCTGACGGCTGCCGCCGGTCCTCGCCCTCCTTCAACCGTAAAGCCGTCCAAGTTGCTTTCTACCGCAACGCTTCTCTAAGGCTTGGCCGGGTGATTGATGTCTCTGGTCCGAGACTCGTGCTGACCGCCGCTGACTGGAGAAAGCTTGCGGCCCATCAAGGGGAACTTTTCCCGCTTCCCGCCGTCTCAGCCGCTTTGAGAACGTGGGCAAGGTGTCGGCCCGTATGAGAGTCTTTGGTCTTGGCTACCTGCTCGGGTGTTCCCTGGACAACGATCTCTCCGCCATGATCGCCGCCTTCCGGGCCGAGATCAATCACCCAATCCGCCGACTTGATGATGTCGAGATTGTGCTCGATGACCAGCAGGGTTGCACCGTGATCGAGCAGCTTGTCGAAGGCGGCAAGTAGCTTGCGGATATCGTCGAAGTGGAGACCGGTCGTCGGCTCATCGAAGAGATAGAGCGTCCCGTCGGACTTCGATTGCGCCACGTGGCCCGCCAACTTCACTCGTTGCGCCTCGCCTCCCGAAAGTGTGGTCGCCGACTGGCCGAGGCGAAGATAGCCGAGGCCGACTTCGGAAAGCTGCGATAGCTTGTGAGTAATCTTGGGCGAACGTATAAAGAACTTGAGAGCTTCGTCGATCGTCATCCGAAGGACGTTGTCGATGTTCTTGTCCTGGTAACGGATGTCGAGGATTTCCTGCTTGTATCGCTTGCCGTCGCAGTCTTCGCAAAGCAGCGGGACATCGGCCAGAAACTGCATCTCCACAGTGACTGTCCCGTCGCCTTGACAGGTTTCGCAGCGTCCGCCGGGGATATTGAAGGAGAAATGGCCGGGCCTGAGGCCCTTGCGCCTGGCTTGCAGCGTCGAGGCAAAGAGCGCACGCACTGCATCGAAGGCCTTGACGTAGGTGACGGGGTTCGAACGCGGCGAGCGGCCAATGGGCGACTGGTCCACGAAGACGATGTCCTCGATTTGAGTGTGTCCGGTGATCTTGCGGCAAGGCAGTCGCTGGAACTCGCCATCGGAGTCAGTTCTGCCGGCGCCCTTGGTGAGACCACGCAGGCCATCAAAAACAACATTGCGGACAAGGGTGGATTTGCCGGACCCGGAAACGCCGGTGACTACCGTCAGCAGGTTACGAGGGATAGCAACGTCGATGTTCTTCAGGTTGTGAACGTATGCTGCCTGGAACTTGATTTGCCTACGGGGGCGAACCTTGCGACGCATCTTGGGAACGGGAATCGTCCTTTCGCCACGCAGGTAGCGGCCTGTGAGAGAGAGTCCACCATTCGAGAGCAGTTTGCACGCCGTTCCGGAAAAAACGACCTCTCCCCCGAACTCGCCGGCGCCGGGTCCGAGATCGACGATATGATCCGCGGCTCGCATCAGGTCGGCGTCGTGCTCGACAACGAGGATCGTGTTTCCAATGTCGCGAAGGCTTTTCAGGATGCCGATCAACCGTCCGGTGTCACGGCAGTGCAATCCTATCGAGGGCTCATCGAGCACATAGCATGCGCCGACGAGCCGTGAACCGAGCGACGTCGCTAACTGAATCCGCTGCGACTCGCCACCGGAAAGAGTCGAAGCCAGTCGGTCGAGCGTGAGGTACTCCAGGCCGACATTGTTGAGAAAGGTAAGCCGGTGAATGATGTCGCGGACCAATTCCTCCGCGATTTGCGCCTGCTGTCCCGCAAGTTTGAGTTTTTCGAAGAAGTCCTTAGACATCTCGAGAGTCAGGTTCACCACCTCTCGAATGTTCTTTCCCCCGACTCGGACGTTCAACGCCTCGGCGCGTAACCGGCCGCCCTTGCAGTCGGGACACAGGGCATAACCTCGGTATCGGCTCATGAAAATGCGGACGTGCATCTTGTATTTCTTGCGCTCCAGATAAGCCCAGAATCCGTCGAGCCCCTTGAAGCCGTTGTCCCCGTGGACGATGAAGTCCCTTTCTTTCGCCGTCAACTCGTGATATGGGACCGTTGTACGGACGCCTGCTCCTCGCGCCGCATCGAGCATCGCCCGTTGCCACTTGGCATAGCGCGGCTTGCTCCAAGGGGCAACCGCGCCTTCCTCGAGCGACTTGAAACGATCGGGGACGACACGTTCCATGTCGATGCCGATGGTGTTGCCGAAGCCCTGACACCGCGGACATGCGCCGTAGGGACTGTTGAAGCTGAAGAGACGCGGCTCGGGCTCCAGGTATTCGATGCCACATGGTCTGCACTCGAAACGCTCGCTGAACCAGAGTCGCCGCCCATAGTCCGTTGCGTGCTCGAAGACCACTTCCTTCGATTCGCGATAGCAGGTCTCGACGGCGTCTGTGATACGCTGGCGAAGGTCGCCGCGGATGGAGAGGCGATCAACGAGGGCATAGAAAGGCTTCTCGAAATCGATATCGAGAAGCGACTCCGGCGTTGAGAACTCGAAGAGGCCGCCATCCTGATAGAGGCGGTTGAAGCCTTTACTCCGAAGGTCCGCCAGACGGCCCTTGAAGTCGTCCGGGTCGTCCTTGACCCACCCATGGACGGGGAAAAGAACGTACCACCGCGACCCCTCCGGCAGTTCCAGGATGCGGCTCGCGACTTCATCGACGGTATCTTTGCGGACTTCGTTTCCACAGTTGGAGCAGTACGTTCGCCCTGCGCGTGCGAAGAGCAGCCGCAGAAAGTCATAGATCTCCGTGGCCGTGGCTACCGTCGAGCGCGGGTTACGTGTGCTGTTCTTCTGGCGGATCGCCACGGCCGGCGCGATACCGTGAATCTCGTCGACATCAGGTTTTTCGATTCGCTCCAGGAATTGCCGCGCGTAGGCCGAGAGGGATTCTACATAGCGTCGTTGGCCTTCCGCATAGATGGTGTCGAAGACCAGCGACGACTTGCCGGAGCCGGAAACACCCGTGACGACGATCAGCTTGTTGTGCGGCAGGCGCAGATCGATGTTCTTGAGGCTATGGACACGGGCGCCTCGGACTTCGAGGTAATCCTGGGACACAAACAGCGCCCTCCGGGGAGTTCCGCGGCTGGAAGGGGACTACGAGTTAATTATATGAGACGAGGCTGGTGGCGGGTCAAAGCAGGTTGTTTCGCGCTGCGAGCGCCTCCCCATGCCGCAGCGTTCGTCCGAACCCCTATGCCGTAGAAGTTTTCATCAGTACCCGATGAATTGGTCGATCGAAGAGTGGCATTTCTGGCTGAACTCGAAGATCGACAGCTTCTGAAAAGAGCAAAGGAGAGAGACCGGGATCGGTTCCAGATTCAGATGGTCCAGCTCGGTAGGTCATAATCCTACTCCGCGGTGTCACGAATGAGAGGTCGAAAAAACGGACCCACGCTCGCGGGGATCGAATCACACAACAGCTCGTCTAACCCCTATCAAAGAGTTTTTTTCACATACTGGAATCTTCCATGAAGGAGAGCGGCGACAGCCACAGCTCCGGTCCACCCGCTGGAAGAATCGGCCCTGAGGTTACAGTACGATTGAGGAGGACGCAGTTCCGACTTGACCAGATGAGACAGTTGCGCCAATCCCACAGGTGAAAGGTATGGCGCAACATCCGTGAATTCGATAGCGCTGACTTCCTCGCTCGAGCCGGCATACGCTTCGAACTCACGCCGTCCCGCCCCGATCCTGGGGCCGAATGCCGACCAAACCTGCTCGGGCTCATCGCGAGTGATGTTCGCAATGGTTGCTTCGCCGACCAACGAACTCAGTGGATGCGAGCCATACAAGACTGCCCGACAACCCAGCCAACGTCGTGAGAACCGCTTTCGCACTTCAACCCGCTTGGCGCCGGCGAAAATGCTCTCGACATGTTTCGGCTTCATGCTGATCAACAGTCTGTTGTCAAGCGAAAAACCTGCCGGCGAAAATTTCTCCATGAGTTCGGGAAGCCGTCCCAACGCCGCCTTCCAAACCACAGGCAGCGGCGCCGAACAGGCCAGCTCGGGGTCGCCGGTCCTATATTGGCGACGGGCTTTCACTGGACGCTGGAAGCCGAAGGAATTAAAAAAGCGCCTTTTGCCGGACCACAAGCTCTCAGGTAATGTGAAGTGTATCTCCTTTGCCAGATGGCGCGCTTCAAGTGTCATCTGGGTAAAAAACATTTGCCCAAGGTCCAGGTCCTGAAAGTCCTGGTGAATCCGTAAATGGCAAAACTTGGACCGCTTGCCCAGTTTCAGGACAGCCGAGGCAATCTGGTTTTCGCCTTCGTAGGCCAGATACGCGATTCTCTCAGAGGTCTTCAGGCCCGGAATGACCTTTGTAGTGAACCAGCGGTCGATGCCGGGGTACATGTCTTCGCAGCCCGCCAGGAGCGACCTGAGCGACAAGAGGTTGTCGCTGGTCCTGCGGGCGTCAACCTCGTCGATCCGCACGATGCGGAACTTTGGAGCAAGAGGGAAAAAACTATGCTGCCTGAAGTCTGCCATCAGCGTTCCTTTCCAACCTCTCCGGCCAGTCAGCGAAGAATTTGGACAGCTTGAGGGTTTGCTCCTCATATTCAGTGGAGCCACCGTCGTTGGACGCATCCCGCGACATTCTGTAAAAGGTCAAGTTCGCCATCCGCTCCCCGTGGGCGAGACTGACATCCACCTGGTGGCCGCGGACCTCGAAAATAAGCGGCGTGCCCGTCTTCCCGTCGGCTCGTCTGCCCCCGAACCAAGGATGAACGAAGCCGGCGTAATGGATTCTCATCTCACCGATCGTCTCGTCACTGGCGCGGCAGTAGATCGCAATCCCCGGAGGCAACGAGAGAGTCTCCTTCGATCGCAGGATATAGAATTTCCCAGCTTCGATGGTGAGACGATTATCTTTCGCTTCCTTCAATTTCCAATACTTGCACGGGTCGGGTTTCTGTTCCGTTTCCCACAAGGCTATCGGGTCGTTATTATCGTACGCTTCGGCGTAAAACGCGGCTGTGTCCAGACCGCCAACGGTAGTGTTATCAAGACTGACAGTGAGACTTCCGTCATCCTCTTTCTCACCGTGAAAGATTGTGCGGTAGAGCTCATGACTCTCAATCTCGACGTGACGCGGGTCGCCATAGAAAAATCTCAATTGCGACAGCGACGTTTCTGGACGGACCTTGACAGCAAAGGTGATCGGCGTGAGCTCCAGATACATATCCCCTGACTGTTTGAGTAGACTGTCAGGGTCAAAACCTTCGTAGGTGTTCATGCCGTCAACGATGAGCCGGGCCAGCACGTCAACACGCCCAACGGAACTTTTCGCCGTCGCTTGACCGTGGAAGCCGATCTCTCCGAGCTTCCTCTCCAATCTCTCCCTCAACTTGAAGATGTAGGTGTGCTTGGCTTTCAGGAGGAACGTGTTGTCTTCAACGGGAGCGAGGTTCTCCGCAAGGTCCTTGTCGTTCAGAAAGCAACCATAGGGGCAATGACTATTCGGCTTGACCGACCCATGAACCATCCGAAAGGCTTGGTCCGACAGGGTGAGATCGAGGGAAGACTCGTCCAGAAGGCCTTCGATTGAAGCGGAATCGGGCACCGTGATGAGACCCTCCCCGGCCAACTCTCTCATCTGGTCCTTGTTCAGGACACCCGGAATCCAATCGCGCCACGGCTGCGTCACGCGATACCCTCACACCCACACTGTCACATGCTTGGCCTGCCCCCAATGTTGTACCACTTTCCAAGTTCGGCGAGTGCAGGGGGGTAATCCCTTAAATCGTTGAAGCCACTCAAACGCCTCCTGTGTGGTCGGCCGTCTCATGTTGTAACGGTTCTTGTGCACTTGACACCGCAGCGTCAAGTACACAAGAACCAAGCCGTTGGCTGGCAGGTAGCTACAATAGTCGGTCCGCGACGGAGAGCTGGCCCTCTGTCCCGCGCATGATCAATCCTGTAATCCTCAGCTTCCTTGCCTTCCTGATTGGATTCACTCTGATTGGGGCATACGCTTCCCGCCGCAAGACAAGCACTACCGACGATTACCTGCTGGCAAGCCGCAGCATCGGTCCCTGGTTCACGGCGATGTCCGCCGTATCCACCAACAACAGCGGTTTCATGTTCATCGGCCTGATCGGAACGAGCTACACGATGGGGCTGTCTGCGATCTGGATCATATTCGGGTGGATCTTCGGCGACTACCTGATGTGGTTTTGGATCCATCGGCGTCTGCGTGAGAAAAGCGAAGCAGATCATTTCCGCACGATTCCCTCGTTTCTCGGAGCGGCATTGCCGGGCCGCAGGAGCTTGGTTCGAGCCACAGCAGCTGTGGTTACGATCACCTTCCTGGGAACGTATGCGGCGGCCCAACTCAATGCCGGCAGCAAGGCGCTGCATGTACTCTTTGGTTGGCCGTACTCTGTGGGTGCGATCGTGGGCGCGGTGATCGTGGTGATCTACTGCTTTGCCGGCGGCATTCGCGCTTCCATTTGGACGGACGTCGCGCAATCGATCAACATGATCATCGCGATCTGGCTGCTGTTCATTCTGGCCCTGGTGGAAGTCGGCGGATTAGGCGGGCTGTGGTCGAAACTGGAAGCGATCGACCCGCAACTGATCAGCCTGAGTCCGCCCGTTCCGCGCTTTGGTTTCGCGCTCTTCATCTTTGGTTGGTTCGGGGCGGGCATCGGGGTCGTCGGGCAGCCGCACATTATGGTCCGCATGATGTCGATCCGTTCGGGGCGGGACATCGCGAAGGCGCGGGATATCTATCTGGTTTGGTACTTGCTGTTTTCGTTTGCTTGTTATGGCGTCGCGTTCGCCTGCCGCATCCTGATACCCGATGTGGGTGCTTTCGACGCGGAATTGGCTCTGCCAACACTGGCCTCTGCATACCTGCCCGGAGTGCTGGTAGGGCTGGTTCTTGCGGGTTTGTTCTCGGCGACGATGTCGACGGCGGATTCGCAGGTGCTGTCCTGTTCGGCGGCGCTGACACAGGATCTGTTCTCTTCTTGGCGTGACTCGTACGTCAAATCGAAGTTTGCGACGCTGCTGGTGGCGACGGTCGTGCTGTTCATCGCTCTGTTTGCCAGCCAAAACGTATTTGCGCTGGTCACGCTGTCCTGGTCGGCGTTGGGCGCTTCGCTCGGTCCGCTGGTCGTGGTGCGCGCCATGCAGTGGCGGATCAATACTTCGGCCGCCGCAGGTATGATGGCGGCCGGGCTTGCGGGGGTGATCGTCTGGGGGGGAGTACTGGGATATGGCGGAGACTTCTATGAGATCATCCCGGGAATGGCGCTGAGCATGGTTGTTTATCTGATCCTCCGGCCTCCCGCCGGGGCAGTTTCATCCGCGTAGTTCGAGCGAAACGGGACAGTGGTCAGACCCCTCGACCTCGCTGAGGATCGTGCAGTCCTGAACCTCATCGACGAGGTCATCGCTTACAAAGAAGTAATCGATGCGCCAGCCGATATTCGCAGCGCGAGCGTTGAACAGGTAGCTCCACCAGGTGTAGTGGCCCGCACCGCCGTGAAAGAGACGGAAGGCGTCGACGTAGCCGTGAGCTACGAACTGATCCAGACACTCACGCTCTACCGGCAGGAAGCCGGAGTTGTTGCGATTCTCCCGGGGGCGGGCGAGATCGATTTTCTTGTGGGCGGTGTTGTAATCGCCGGTGATAATCAGCCTTCTCCCTTGACGCCGCAACCGGTTGCAATAGTGCAGGAAAGTATCGTAGAAGTCGAGCTTGTATCCGAGCCGTTCGAGACCACGCTGGCTGTTAGGAAAGTAGCAATTGAGAAGTGTGAAGGGCTCGAACTCGGTGATGAGCACGCGGCCCTCTTCGTCGAAGCGGTCAATGCCCATCCTGGCAACAGGCTCGGCTTTGAGCGTGACCGGGCTATCTTTGCGTATCCAGGTGGCGACACCGCTATATCCTTTTTTCCTGGCTGAGTGGAAGTGGGCATCGTAGCCGTCGGGGTCTTCGAGTTCGGGCGGGAGCTGCTGAAGGTGCGCTTTCGTCTCTTGCATACATAAGATGTCGGGCTTCTCAGCTTCGAGCCACGCGAGTAGACCTTTGCGGCCGACGGAGCGAAGGCCGTTGACGTTC
Source organism: Bryobacterales bacterium (assembly GCA_965204095.1). Lineage (GTDB taxonomy): Bacteria > Acidobacteriota > Terriglobia > Bryobacterales > UBA6623 > JAPPLB01. Next base: position 3,037,549 of record OZ241991.1, read on the forward strand.
CAGGTGATGATGCGCATCGGGGAGCTTGAGCGATGGCGGGCGGGATGTTTCCTGAAAGAACCAGACTCCGCCCTTGATGTTCGCACACGGCAGGAAGCTCCGCCGCCGGATGTCGAGAGATGGGTCTCGATGTCTTCCCATGAACAAGCAGTAGCCCATGGGAATCTGGGTCTCACTGTCGAAGGAGTGATTTCCCCAACAGGTCTAAGACTGGATCGAGAATGAACCCGGCGGCGGGAGGCGGTCCACGCTACCGGTTTCCGGGGTTGCCTACCAGCTCATTGATCATGTCTCGGCAGGCTCCCTGGGCGATACAATGCAGCTTGCTCCGCCGCTACCGTCTTCTGTCTTGCTCCTGCGTGCGCACGATCCTGGCCGCGTTCTTTGTCTGCTTATTGGTCCTTCCGGCCCTGGCCGGTTCGTCACGACCCTGGGAGGGTGCTTCGGAACTGCGGGAGCTTCTCGATCGGCTGAACACGCTCGGCAGCATTCTCATTCTCGGCGCACACCCCGACGACGAGCGTGAAACGATGATCGCCTACTTCGCCCGCGGGCGGAACTTGAGGACGGCGTACCTTTCGGCGACTCGCGGCGAAGGAGGGCAGAACCTGATTGGCCCGGAACAAGCCGAGTTGTTGGGGATCATCCGAACGCAGGAACTGCTTGCCGCCCGCAGGCTCGATGGAGGTGAGCAGTTCTTTACAAGAGCGATTGACTTCGGCTACAGCAAATCACCCCAGGAAGCGCTCTCCTTTTGGGGTAAGGAGCAGGTTCTCGGCGACATGGTCCGGGTGATTCGCCGATTTCGACCGGATGTCATTCTGTCGCGGTTCTCGCCCAACGCGAGCAGAGGGCACGGCCACCACTCGGCGATCGGCCACCTGGCCCGCGAGGCCTACGAGGCCTCGGCTGATCCGGCACGCTTTCCGGAGCAGATCGAGCAGGGTTTGCAACCCTGGCAGGCGACGCGCCTCTATTGGAGCCCGCCACTTTTCACGCGCGTCCAGGAGGAAACGCAGGCCCTGCGGGCGGACCGCATTCGAATCAATACGGGCGAGTACGACCCGGAGTTGGGGGCCTCGTACGCAGAGATCGGCGGCGTCGCCCGGAGCATGCATCGCAGCCAGGGTATGGGGACCCGGCAGCGCAAGGGGGACGCACCGGCGTTCTTCGCATATGTGGCGGGTGAGAAGGCCGAACAAGATCTCTTCGAGCGGATCAACACGACTTGGGATCGGATGCCGGGCGCGGAGCGCGTGAAGATTCTTCTGACGAAGGTGCTTGCATCCAACAAGACCGGGAACCGGGATGCCGTAATCGAGGGTCTTTTCCGGACATACCAAGCCGTCAAGGCTTTGGACGGTCCGTGGGCGCGTCGCAAAGAGCAGGAGATGGTTCGTGCGATCGAACTTGCGAGCGGCCTTTGGATCGATGCTGCGGCAGAGCGCTGGGATGTCACGCCCGGCTCAGAAGTCGAGTTGACTCTTTCGGCCATGAATCGATCGAGTGCATGGCTGTACTGGGAAGACGCCGAGGTAGCAGGAACGGTAACGAGTAATGTGGCCATTGAGGCGCGCCATCTCCGTTCCAACGAGGTCGTGCAGCAAACGGTCCGCATCTCGATTCCGGAAGAAGCGGAGTATTCTCAGCCGTCCTGGCTGCGGCGGCCGGTCACCGGCAACTCTTATCAGATAGACGATCCCGGCATGATCGGCCAGGCCGAGTCGCCGCCCCCGTTGAGCGTTTTGTTTCATCTCAAGGGGCCGGACGGTGTGAAGTTCACTGTCAGGCGAGCCGTCATTTTTCGTTGGATCGAGCCGACGGAGGGTGAGCGCACTCGCCGCGTTGAAGTAGTGCCGCCCGTCGCCGTAAGCCTTGACAACAGCAGTCGAATTTTCCCCGACGCGCAACCCCGTACTGTCGCAGTGGATTTGGATAGCCATACAGAGCGCGCTGAGGGCTCCGTCTCGCTGTCCGTTCCCGTGGGTTGGATGACCAAGCCGGCGTCAATGCCGTATCGACTCGAGCGGCGTGGAATGCGGACAACTCTCGTGTTTACCTTGCATCCTCCGAAGAAGTCCACGGGAGGCACCGTAGTCGCGAACGTGAAGCTAGGAGATCGAACCATCAACCACGGTGTTCGCGAGATCGAGTATCCGCATATTCCGCTGCAGGTCGTCTTTCCGCGTGCAGAGATGCGCGTCGAACGAGTCGACGTCAAACTGCTTACGAAGAACATCGGGTACGTAATGGGATCGGGCGACCGGATACCCGAAGCGCTCGAGCAACTTGAAGCGGAAGTGACGTTGTTGTCCGATGAAGACGTGACGTCCGGGGAGCTGAGCTCCTTCGACACGATTGTTCTGGGCATCAGAGCGTTGCGTACGCGTCCGGGAGTATTGGCGGCCAAGGAACGACTTCTGGGCTACGTCGAGAACGGCGGGACGCTCATCGTGCAGTACGAAACGCTGTCCCGGCGCGGGCCACCGCTAGTGCTGGCTCCGTTTCCGCTCACGCCCTCGCGCGAACGGGTCAGCGACGAACGGGCGCCGGTGCGTCTGTTACATCCGCGGCATATTCTGTTGCAGCAGCCCAATGCCATTACCGAGAAGGACTTCAAGGATTGGGTACAGGAGCGCGGGCTCTATTTCATGTCGAAATGGGACGAACGGTATGACGCTCTGCTCGCATCGAACGATCCGGGCGAACCGCTGCGTCGGGGCGGCTTGTTGTACGTGCGCTACGGCAAGGGCGTTTACATCTACACCGGCTATTCGTGGTTCCGGCAGTTGCCGGCGGGAGTGCCGGGGGCTTATCGCATCTTCGCGAACCTGCTCAGCGCTGGAGCGGCAGCGAACAAGTAACCGACTTGCTGTTAGCCGAACTGATGCGCACAAACCCAGAAGAGGGGTCTGTCTTGGCGAGATTTGCGTTCTTGCGCGAGATCGGGTCTCAGCCTTCGCGAACCATTTGTTCGAGTGCGACTCGAGGGCAGATGTTCTGGTGGATGTAGTCGTTCAGGTTGCGCGCGAGGCCGCGAAGACGCTTTTCGACTCCGGGATCGGTGCAGTTGCCTTCGGCGTCGAAGGCGTGGTGCACACTCGCGACGGAAACGGGTCCCGGCAGCACGATTGCGCCGACGTGGGAGCAGACGCTGCGCAAGTGTTCCAGCGACTTGACGGCGCCGATGGCTCCGGCGGCGACCCCGAGCAGGGCAACGGGCTTGCCGCTGAGCATCGACGGGTATCCCAGATGCTCGATGAGCAGCTTGATGACGCTGCTGTAGGAGCCGTGGTATTCGGGCGTAGCGAGAATGACGCCGGTGGCGGCAGTGACCTTCTCTTGCAGTATCCTGACCAGCTCGGGGTCCTGGGCGCCCGGTGTACGAAGGTCGAGACCGGCGGGGTCGATGACATCGACCGCAATGCCGCTTTCCTGAAGAAGTTCGTCCACTGTGACGGCCAAAGCCTTGGCCGTGGCGTTGCCCGGGCGGCGGCTGCCGATCATTGCAACGATTTGAAGTTTCGCCATGTCTGTCTCTCGTCTTAGCGTCGCGGCGGAGGGAAAAGCACGCGACGAGCCGCTATCCTTGATCCCTCCTGTAAACCATCCGGCAGCAACTGTCTGTACAGAGCGCTCAACTCGATTTCGGCGATGTTGAGCCAGCTTCCCTGCTTGGGAGTGTAGTGGATTTCAAAGTGCCCGGCCAGCATCTGGACTTGCTCCGGCAGTTAACAGCCCGTGGCAAAAGTCCCGTCGAAGGCGCGGCGGGCTCCTGCGGTCGCTCGGCGCGGAGTGAGGAGGATGGCGATCCGGGTGATCTCCTCCGACGAACGACAAAACTGCAAATGTCCGTCGCCCAAAGGGTTTCGCGATCGTCCAAGCCCGGCTGGCCGACTACGCTATCGACCTGGCAAAGTTCGGCCTGTGAGCCTCACTGAGTCGACCACTCTGTTCCCGATTCATGATGATACTCGCCGTGTCCGGAAGTGACTTCCCGGAGGCGCTCACTTCGGACGCCGGGCTCGCCATAAGATAATCAGGAAACGCCATGAGAAGCCGTTCCATTGAATCGCTGATCCAGGCGGCGATGTCCGTGCGGGAACGAGCCCATGCTCCCTACTCCCTTTTCAAGGTTGGCGCGGCGATCCGGGATGAGACGGGCGCCGTGCATGCCGGAGCGAATGTCGAGAATGCATCCTACTCGATGTGTCAGTGCGCTGAAGCCAGCGCGATCGGGGTCATGATCGCCGCCGGCGGCCGCGAGATCAAAGAGATCGCCATTGTCGGCGGCGGCTCGGAGCTTTGCACTCCATGCGGAGGTTGCCGCCAGCGCATCCGTGAATTTGCCAAACTGTCGGCTTCGATTCACATAGCGGGTCCGGAAGGGTTCCGAAAAACATTCTCACTTGCCGAGTTACTGCCGGCAGCATTCGGCCCCGAGAACCTCGACTGACCCGATCCTGTTCTCCGCCCGTAAACAGTGAGGATCGCTCCAAGTATTCAATTTCCCCCCGACGAATGGGCACTGAAACCGCCATACTATGCGGCATGCTCCGTTTCGCCATTCCCTGTCTTCTGGCACTCTCCGCATCGCCCCTCGTGGCCCAGCCGGCCGAATGGACGTGCCCGTTCACGGGCCACCGCGTGATCGGAAACCTGTACGCGGTTGGAACCTATGACCTTGGCGTCTTCCTGGTCACTTCCGACGAGGGTCACATTCTGATCAACACCGCACTCAAGGAATCCACGCCGCTGATCCGTCGGAACATTGAATCGGTCGGATTTCGCATGGACGACATCAAGATCCTGTTGACCATGCAGGCACACTGGGATCACACCGCGGCACTGGCCGAGATCAAGAGGGCAACAGGAGCCGAGATGTGGGCCACGGCAGGCGACGCGCCCGTGCTTGAAGACGGCGGATTCAGCGACCCTCATTTCGGAGGAAAAGTGTTGTTCGAGCCGGTCGAGGTCGACAAGATCATCACCGACGGAGAGGAAATCGAGCTGGGCAGCATCAGGCTCAAAGTGGTCGAGTCGCCGGGTCACACGGCCGGCAGCGTCAGCTACACCATGACGGTCCGGGAAAACGACAGGGACTACCGTGTCGTGATCGCAAACATGGGGACGATCAACCCGGGCAAGCGCCTGGTCGTGGACCCGACCTATCACGGCCTTGCCGAGGACTTTGCGAAGACCTTCCGCAGGCAGAAGGCCATGGAGATCGACATCTGGGTTGCTGCGCACGGCTCGCAATACGGCTTGCACTCCAAATACAGGCCCGGACAACCCTATAGTCTGGACACCTTCGTGGACCCGGAAGGATTCCTTTCCGAGGTCGAGCGGCTCGAAGGGCTGTATCTCAAGCAGCTCGAAGAAGAGCAACGGTGAATCACGGATCGGTGCCCGAGCTATTGAGTTGGTCTCGTGCGCGCAGTCTCAGAAGTCCACTAGCCCGCATTTCTCACCAGCGGCATTGCGAAGGGTTGAGAGGGGCCGCAATAGGGTCTGAAGCTCGGAATCCTCACGGTGAGGAGGGACGAGGGCCGGTACGGGGCGTTTTCTGCCGCCCCTGGCGACCCGCCAACGTCCGTTTTTGGGGTTGTTGCCGACAGCAGACCCACTTAGCCCTACGGCCCCGGCAGAGCGCCCCGGGAACGCTGTTTTTGGGCTCACTCGGTGTTCTCAAACCGTTGCGCATCCCGGCGGACGCAGTGCCCGATACACCGCCGCGAACACCTCCTCATAGGGGTAGCCGCTGGCCAGCGACAGATGCACCCGCCGCACGCTCACCTTCACCAGCGCCCCGATCTTCAACAACCCCCGCCGGATCGTCTCCGTCTGGGCGCGCGCCCACTGCGTGCCCTCCAGCCCCAGCCGCCGCAGCCCCACCAGCAACACATACGCCAGCGACGACAGATGCAGCCGCAACTGATTGGCCCGCAGCGTCTCGCTGCTCATGCGATCCGCGAACAGACTCAACTGCTCCTTGATGCGGTTCTCCGCCTCGCCTCGCTCACAGTAGAGTTGTTCATACAACCGTTGCGGCGGCCAACGCTCCCCGTCCAGCGACGTCACCACGTAGCGCGGGTTCTCCTTGCCGACCAGTTGCTCCGCCTTGGCCACCACCCGCCGCGCCCGGCTCCAACTCTCAAGCGTCTGGTACTCAAACTCCGTAAAGACCCGCGCCGGCCGGCCCGTCTGCTGCTGCTGCCTTGCCGCCTCGTCGAGGGCGTCGTCGATCAGCGACCGCAGCCGCTCGTTACGCGCCAGCCCCAACACGTACTCCACCCCGTTCTCCTCGCACCAGTCCATCAACTCGTCCCGGCAAAACCCCGAGTCGCCGCGCACGATGATCCTCACCTGCGGCCACGCTCCCCGGATCTGCGCCACGATCCTCTTCAGTTCCGCCACGCTGCCCTCCGCCGCGTCCTGATTCGCCACTCGCTGCCGCGCGCACAGTACGTGCTCGCCGCTGAAGATGTACAGCGGCAAGTAACAGTAGTGTCGGTAGTAACCGTGAAAGAAACGCCCCTCCTGTTGCCCATGCAAGGGCGTATCGGTGGCGTCGATATCGACAATGATCTCGGCCGGCTCCTGCTGCTGCGCTTCCACAAACACGTCCACCAACAGGCGGTCGATCGCTGCGCTGTCGCAGCGGATCTTCTTATAGCGGTCCAGCCCATCGGTCGTTCGTTCCAGTCGCTGCAACGTGCTCTTGCCCGCCAACGGCTGGCCGCGGTCACGCTCGCGGCGGCGCTGCTGCCCGCCCACGTCGCTCTTGCCCGCCAGCAGCGCCAGCCCCGGATCCCGCCGCAACTCGTCGTGATCGTTGAGGTCTTCGTATCCCAGCGCCAGCCCGTAGACCCGCTGCGAGACCAACTCCCCCACCCGGTGTTCGATGCGCCGCGAATCGCGGCCATCCTCGAAGCAGGCCGCCAAGCGCGGCAGCAGGTTGATGCGCTGGTCCACCTCGCGCAACAGCAGCGCGCCGCCATCGGAACTGATCACCCCGCCGTCGAAGCGGGCGCTCACCTGGCGCCGAAAATGCTTGCCAAAGGTGAAGCTGCATTGAGTACACTCTGTTGTCATAGGGCTGCTTTCGGCTTGTGGCGCTAACGTTTTGGACATAAATGTTTTATGCCACACCAGGCAGCCCTTTTCCTACCCCCTGGTGAGATTTCCGGGCTAGAGACGCAGCCAAGGTTGAGCTGCTGTTTTCTATCATTCATAGGGGCCAAACGCGGCGACTGCTACGCTGACACCGGAGACAAGACCAGCGATATCTCCGTGCCGCAGGCCCGCCAACTGCTCGCCTCGATCAACGCCCAGACCCCCGTGGTGCTGGACGGAAGCTCCGACCTCGTCCTGCTCGTCTATACCGCATCCCGCGCCGATGCACCGCTTCCGCTGCGTCGAAGGCAATGACTCAGACTAAGGAACAATTCGTCATGCGGACGTGTCGACTCCAGTGTGAATAATGATGTTTGACGAACGATCCAGTGGACTGATGAGGACCTCTTCGTCATGCGGAACGATGCGGTCTTCCCTCTGGTGCGCCGCGCTGGTGCTGGCGGCAGCAGCCGGACCGGCGGCCGCTCAAACGTCGGGTGCCATCGAGGGTGCTGTTGTCGACGGCCAGGGTTATGCTGTGCCCGGCACAACGGTCACGATCGCCGGGGAGGCGCTCATCGCTCCTCTCTCCGCGGTAACCCTCGTCGACGGTTCGTACCGATTCCGGGCGCTCAGGCGCGGATCCTATGACCTTACGTTCGAGTTGCAAGGATTCCGGAGGATCATTCGTGAGGGCGTCATCGTGGAAGGCAACCGGGTGATCCGGATTGATGCGGTTCTCGAGGTGGCCACCGTGGAGGAGACGATCACCGTCTCTGGCGAAGCACCTGTCGTGGACATCAAAACAACCTCTCTGATCAACGACTTCGGCGTAGCGGAGTTGCAGGAAGTACCGTCCGCAACCGATGTTTGGGCAGTGCTCAGCCAGACGGCGGGAGTTCGCATGCGCGGCTTCGACGTTGGGGGCTCGCACAAGAGCCAGCAGACCGGTTACGAGAGCTTCGGCGTGCGAAACCAGAACCGGATTCTTGCCGACGGCGTGGACACGACTGAGGGCAATGGCGGCACCGGGTTCTACTTCGACTACTACTCCATCGAGGAGTTCACGACCACGGCGGCCGGCGCCGACGTGGAGATGACCGCTCCGGGCTCGCTCGTCATGATGACTATGAAAAGCGGCGGCAACGACTTCCACGGCATGTTCCACGGCGACTACGAGCACGAGAGCTTCGTCGGCGACAACACCGACGCCGACCTGGAGGCACGCGGCTACACGGGCAACCCGAACCTTCTGTTCTTCGAGACTCACGCCGACATCGGTGGGCCGATCGTGCGCGACCGCGCCTGGTTCTACGCGTTCTACAACCACTTTCGCATTGACAAGGCGGTATCGGGGGTGGACCGCTCCGTGGCCACCGACCTGGGCGATTTCGATGGATTCGGCGGCAAGGTGACGCTACGGCTGACCGATCGGGACCGGTTGATAGGCTACACGCAGTGGGGACTGAAGGAGAAACCGAAGCGCGGGCTGTCCACGGACGTTGGTCCCGACTCGGTGCTGGCACAGGCAAGCTGGAGCTGGGCGCACAAGGCGGAGTGGCAGCGAGTCTGGAACAACCGCACCTTCATGACCACCGCCATCAAGCACTTCGGGTTCGGCTGGCCCATGGTGCCGCAGGTCGATCCGGTACAGCAACCGCCTCGCCTGGACACAGCGACCGGCCGCCTGAGCGGCGCCGGCTGGTTCCCCGGGGCCAACGGCCCGCCGCCATTCACGTTCGTCCGCTGGAAGCCGCAGGCCACTGTGAGCATGAACCACTACGTGCCCGATTTCGGTGGCAGTCACGATTTCAAGGTGGGTTACGAGTTCCAGATCGACAGCAGTCGCTTCGGTTCAAACGCCAATTCCGGGCACGTCCGCTATCTGGACGACAGCGCGAACGATCGCACCTTCAACGTTGACAGGATCATGCTCTTCAACATGCCGGCCGAGGGGGAAATCGCATCTGACAACCGCAACCGGCACCATGCGGCGTTCTTCCAGGACACGTGGCGGCCGGTGAACTGGTTGTCGCTGAACCTGGGCGTGCGCTTCGAGCAGCAGCGCACCTACTTCATCGACGCGGTTTCCAGCCCCTTCCTCGCCGACTTCTTCCCCACCGACACCGCCACGGGTCGGACGAACGCCGTCTGGAATACCTGGGCGCCACGGTTGGGTGTGGCATTCTCGCCGTCACAGGGCACCGTGCTCAAGGGACACTTCGGCCGCTACTACCTGAATCTGGCCGACTCGCACGAGGACGCCAATCCGGCGAGCACGGCGTGGGTCCGGTACACCTTCCTTGATCCGAACGCCAACGGGATCTACGACGGCCCCGACGAGTTGGGTGACAAGCTGGACGAGCAGGGCGCCACCGGTATGGAACTCAGCTCCGAAGGGACACCGGTAGACCCCACACTGGCAACGGAATATGTCGACGAGATCAACGTCTCGCTGGAGCACGAGCTGGCCGCTGACACCTCCGTCCGCTTCTCTTACGTACGCAAGGACCTGAACGGTGACAGCGGCATTTGGAACGGGCCGCAGCAGACCGCGCTACTCGAAGGACGCGGCATCGCGTGCTCGGACGATCCCGACTGGGATTGTCCGCTCAAAGCGCTCACCGGCACACCCCTGAACGTCCAGCGCGTGCCGGACGACGTGGCGGGACTCGTCGACAACCGGATCGCCACCTTCCCCGGCATGGAGGCCGCCTATGACACGGTCCAGGTTGCGGTAAACCGGCGCTTCACCGGCGGCTTACTGCTGCAAGCCAGCTTTGACTACCAGTGGCGTAACGAGTTGCGCTCAGCGGCGGGTGAATCGCGCAGCCCGCTTTTTGCCGACCCGCTCGTCGTTGGCTCCGGGGGACATGGGCGGATCTGGCAGAACCACAGCCTCGACGTGGATGCCAGGCAGGAGACGACCAACTGGGGCGGCCGCCTGCTCGCACGCTACATTCTGCCGCACGATATCGGCCTGTCAACTAATGTGCGGCATCAGAGTGGCTGGCCGTACGCCCTGATCCAGCGGGTGGACATCCCGGGCACCGGCACCAACCAGCCGATCTTTCTCAGCGGCTTGTCCGAGAACCGCTCCGAGAACGTGACGATTGCCGACATCCGTCTGGACAAGGCGTTCACCGTCGGAACCGAGAGCAAGAACAGGCTCACTCTGATGCTGGACCTCTACAACGTCTTCAACTCGAACGCGGTCACGAACTTCTCGCTGCGAACCGGAGACGCCGAACGTGTGATCGCCGCTCTCGATCCGATCGCGATGAAGCTGGGTGTCCGTTTCCAGTTCTGAGACGCAGGCGGGCAGCAACGCGAAAAAGTGTCCGCCAACATGCAATAGACAAAGCCTTTGATATCCCATCCGATACCGCGGAGTCCTTTGCCCAAGGACTTCAGCACATCCAAGTCCAAGTAGTTAGCCTAGATTTCTCATCACCCGACGGCCGAAGCACGCGATACGACCGCCAGGACTTCGTTGCGCTTGCTTGCCGTGCTCGACGTACTGTTCAAGTACGCCTGCGCGCGCCTTTTTCCTCCGCCCGACTCGCGCCTCGTCCTGACGGCCCTCTCACGCACTTCGCCTCGCCGCGTGGTGAGAAAAGCAGGCTAGCTGCCAACGCAAGAGAAAACGTTCCCATGTCTGTGCAATCAAGGGAGAGCGGCGGGAGCTGCGGAGAACGGCACTCGCTGGGAGGCCGACCGAGAACGGCGGACGATGCGCGGACACTTGTTCAGCCCCCCCTGCATTTAAATTAATAGTGAACAATAGCGAACAATGGCGAACAATCTTGAACAATCGTGAACAGGGAAGCCGTGACCTAGCGGCGGGCACGGCGGTCCGGACGGCGGTTTTCGGTTGTGCGACCCTTTCGCACCCAAGACGAACCGAACGGCGATAAATGCGGTGATGCATGATTCGTGAAAACCAACAGGCCGTGTTGCCGGTGCGGGGGACGGCGGCCCCGCCCATGCCGCGCCACAGCCGCCCCATGCCGCGCCGCAACGCGCAGGAAAGCAGCGAGAAAAGCATAAAGGCCGTGTTTCGTGACTCGTGATTCGTGAAAGGCCGAAAAAGCCGTGTTGCCGGCGCCGGCGGCTTGCAGCTTGTGCTGCCGGCCGGGGTTGCCGGCGCCACGAAGAACAAACTTCGCCGCGGGCGCATGCGCGTGATCTCACCTCCTCGATTTTTCCGCTTTTTTCTTCGCGAGGGCCAGGATTCCCGACTCGCTGTCCTCATGCTACGCCGTCCGGGGCGGCAAAAAAAGACTGAAGGGCTTCAGTACCCACATGTATCGTTCGAGCCACGTGATTCGTGTTTCGTGAAAACATAAAAGCCGTGCTTCGTGTTTCGTGACTCGAGAATAAAAGCCGTGCTTCGTATCTTGTAAAAACCTTAAAATCAGTGGCTTGCGGCTAGTGAATGCCTTGATAGCCCTGATTCGCGACCCGCACGGACTGCGCCTCGCCGCCTCCCTGTCCTCACGCCTAGCAGACCGGGGCGGGAAAAACAAGACTGAAGGGCTTCAGTACCACATGCACCAAACGAGCCACGGAAAAAGCCGTGATTCGTGATTCGTGACTCTTGAAAACCCTGAAAGGCAGTGTTGCCGGCGCCAAGCGGATTGCAGCTCGTCCTGACGGCCCTCTCACGCACTTCACCTCACCTCGTGGTGAGAAATGCAGGCTAGCCATGAGTTGCCGTGCTCGCTGACAGCGGCGATCTACCGACGGCCCTGCGTCAAGAACAGGAGCAACCTTTATGGGTTCGCTTGATCGTCGTGCCACTACCAACTTCGAACGAGCTTGCCCAATGCGCTGACCTTCTCGACCAGAGTCTGCAGCAGATCGAGATGCAAGGCGTTGGTCCCGTCGGACTTCGCCTTTTCCGGAGAGTCGTGAACTTCTAAAAAGAGCGCATCGGAGCCGGCCGCGACACCGGCGCAAGCCAGCGTTTCGATGAACTCGGGTTGACCCCCACTTGCACCTTTCTGTGCGCCGGGAAGCTGCAGGCTGTGCGTGACGTCGAGGACGACGGGATAGTCAAGATTCCTCATGGCCGGAAGTGATCGGAAGTCAACGACGAGGTTCCTATAGCCGAAGCTCGATCCACGCTCGGTAAGAAGAATACGATTGTTGCCGGTGGAAGCAACCTTTTCGGCGGCAAAGCGCATGTCCCAGGGAGCGAGAAACTGGCCCTTCTTGATGTTGACGACACGGCCCGAACGGCCTGCTTCGATGAGCAGGTCGGTCTGGCGGCAGAGGAAAGCGGGGATTTGGAGGACATCGCAGACCTCTGCGACAGGCTCCACCTGCGCCACTTCGTGGACGTCGGTCAGGACGGGCAAACCGGTTAGCCTCGTCACTTCGGAGAGGATCGCCAGTCCATCCTCGAGACCCGGCCCGCGGAAGGAATCGACGCTGGTACGGTTGGCCTTGTCGTACGAAGCTTTGAAGATTGCGGGTAGCGCCGCACCGGCCGCAGCCTGTTTGACGGCCCGCGCCATGGCCAGAGTGTGCTCGGCCGACTCGATGACGCAAGGGCCGGCGATCAGCGCGAGAGGTGCATGGTCTCCGATCGAAAAAGCGCCGATGTCAACGGAAGGCATTCGGTTTCGAGTCTGTAGTATGCGCCTTCGGCGGAGATGGGGTCGCACTCAGAGCGGTCCGGCGCGGGTGGACCGGCTCATGATACGCGGACGCGCAGGAATTGCTCGGCTTCGCGGACCTGCTCGTTACGAACGCGCGTTCCGCGATGGCGGAAAGCCGCTCCGACGAACGACGAGAACAGCGGATGCGACTCCAACGGCTTCGACTTGAACTCGGGGTGGAACTGGCATCCGAGGTACCAAGGATGGTCGGGAAGCTCACAGATTTCCACGTACATCGCGTCCGGAGTTTCCCCTGTTACTCTCATGCCGTGGGATGTGAGGACTTCTTCGTAATCGCGATTGAATTCGTAGCGATGACGATGGCGCTCATGAATCTGAGGTGAGCCATAGGCTTTGGTCGCCAAGCTGTCCGGCTCCAGCTTGCAGGGCCAACTGCCCAGCCGCATGTTGCCGCCCAGGTCTTCGATACCTTTCAGCTCACGCAACTTGAAGAATAGCCGGACCGGCGTGCCGGGATCGAATTCGGTCGAGTGCGCACGCTCCAGCCCGCAGACGTTACGTCCGAATTCGATGACCATGGTCTGCATACCGAGACAGATGCCGAAGTACGGCACTTTCTGCTCGCGGGCGTAGCGGATCGCTTCGAGCATGCCGTCGATGCCGCGGATGCCGAAACCGCCAGGGACGAGAATACCATCGAGATCGCTGAGCTGATGATGGGCGGTTTCTTGGGTAATGCCTTCGGCCTCAACCCAGCGGAGTTGCACGCGGAGCTGATGAGCGAGTCCGGCGTGGAGCAACGCCTCCTTGAGGCTCTTGTAGGAGTCTTCATAGTCGACGTACTTGCCGATGATGCCGATCGTGACCTCGTCGATGGGATGGCGCATGCGGTCGAGCATGTCTTCCCAGCCGCTCAGTTCCCGTTTGGGCAGGTCGCTCATGTCGAAGTGGCGCAAGACGATGTCGTCGACTCCCTGTTGTGCGAGGTGAATCGGCACTCGATACACAGAATCGACATCGCGCGCGGCGATCACGGCATCTTTGTCGACATCGCAGAAGAGCGCGATCTTCTCGCGGAGTTCGCGGGAAAGGTCGGTCTCAGTGCGGCACAGCAGGATGTCGGGCTGGATCCCGATTGCGCGCAACTCCTTGACGCTGTGCTGTGTGGGCTTGGTCTTCAACTCTCCGGCGGCGGCGATCCAGGGGACAAGCGTTACGTGGACGAACACGCAGTTGTTGCGGCCCAACTCGTGGCGCATTTGGCGAATGGCTTCGAGAAAAGGCAGCGACTCGATGTCGCCGACGGTACCACCGATCTCGGCGATGATGACGTCAACGTCGTTAGTGGCGATCTTGCGGACGCTGGCTTTGATTTCGTTCGTGACGTGCGGGATCACCTGAACGGTCTTCCCGAGGTAGTCTCCGCGGCGCTCTTTCGCGAGGATGCGCTCGTAGATGCGGCCGCTGGTGACGTTGTTGGCCTGGGTCAGACGTGCGTGCGTGAAGCGCTCATAGTGGCCGAGGTCAAGGTCGGTCTCCGCTCCATCGTCGGTTACGAACACTTCTCCGTGCTGAAACGGGCTCATTGTGCCCGGATCGATGTTCAAGTAGGGATCGAACTTTTGCAGGGTGACGCGCAGTCCACGACTTTCCAGTAGACAGCCCAGTGATGCAGCGGCGATGCCTTTGCCCAGGGAAGAAACTACTCCGCCGGTCACGAAGATGCACTTTTTAACGGAGCCCATGGACCTCTCCAACAGGAACGAAAGCATAACCGTGGAGCACGGATCGACATAGCCGCAAGATGAGGTTCAGGAGCGGCGGGGCCGAGTGCATCAGGGAATCGAGGTGGCGGGGATGGTGTCGTTCGTGGACGGACGGATCGCCTCGAGAGCCGGCCATGCGGGAAGGGATTTTCGGGGACTCGGGGAGCGCTGCATCAAGCCTGCGCTTCCTTGCCGCACACACCTTTGCACAAGTCTAGCACGCCCTCGATGCCTGTGCTAAAATCTAGGCGCCTGCAACGGGAAAACGCCATTCATTGAAGCGGGTAAGGACAAGGTCTTGGCAATCCTGCCTCACCGCAACGCATGTTCGCACCATGCGTTGCCCGTCTGCTTGGTTGTTGCTCTCCTCGTAGCCGCTCCGATCTTCGCTGATGATGCCAACGTCGGAGTCAAGCCGCGAATCCCAGATCCCAATCTCGAACCGTTGCCGTCCGGAGCGAACATCAAGGTTGATGTCGAGCTGGTGTTGGTCAGCGTTACCGTGACTGACCCGATGAACCGACTCGTCACGGGTCTCGAGAAAGAGTACTTCAAGATTTTTGAAGACAAGGCCGCGCAGGAGATTACTCAGTTCGGAATGGAGGACGCTCCCCTGTCGCTGGGCTTGGTCTTCGACGCCAGCAGCAGCATGGGCCACAAGATGAGCAAAGCGCGAGAGGCGGTCGCGCAGTTTCTCAAGACATCAAATCCGGAGGATGAATTCCTGCTCGTGCAGTTCAACAATCGCCCGGAACTCATCACGGACTTCACAGACAGGATCGAGGATATTCAGAACCGCCTGACCTTCACGCAGTCCAAGGGCCGCACGGCGCTGCTGGACGCGGTCTATCTCTCAATCACGAGGATGAAGGAAGCGCGGCATACGAAGAAGGCACTGTTGGTGATTTCCGACGGAGGCGATAACAGCAGCCGCTACACGGAACGCGAGATCAAGCGGCTGGTGCGCGAGGCAGATGTCCAGATCTATGCGATCGGCATCTTCGAACCGATATCGTCGCGAGGGCGAACCCCAGAAGAACTGAACGGCCCGAGCCTGTTAACCGAGATTGCGGAGCAAACCGGCGGACGGCAGTTTCCGGTCGAGAACCTCAATGAATTGCCCGACGTGGCCGCCAAGATCGGCGTCGAGTTGAGGAACCAGTATGTATTGGGTTACGTCCCCATCAATCAAGAGAAGGACGGCCGGTGGCGGCGTATGAGGGTGGAGATCAAGAAGATTCGAGGGATGCCTCGTCTGCGCACCCACTACCGCCAGGGCTACTACGCCCCCACCCGATGAACGCCCCTTGGCAGGGGCCCAACACGGTATTCAGCCGGCAAGAAAGGCGCCCGTCAAGAATGAATCTCCGGTTTAGGGCGGTACGTTCGCTCGCCGTTGTGGTTTGTCTTAGTGCTGTGGGCGCGCCGCTGAGTTCGCAGACGGACTCCAAGGCGATCCGCAACGATTCCGATACCGGTCTCATTATTCGTGCAGAGACGAGGCTCGTTGTTCTCCACACGACCGTGCTCGATAGGGATAACCGGCTGATCACCGATCTCGCAGAGGACAGCTTCCGAGTTTTCGAGGAAGACGTTCTGCAAACACTGCGAATTTTCCGGCGCGAAGACGTCCCGGTTTCGCTGGGCATTCTGGTCGACAACAGCGGCAGCATGCGCGACAAACGCCGCCAGGTGAACGCGTCCGCCTTGGACTTCGTGAAGGCGTCGAACCCCCAGGACGAGGTGTTCATCGTCAACTTCAATGACGAAGCCTTCCTCGATACTCCTTTCACTTCTGATCTGCCCCGCTTGCAGGATGGCTTGCAGCGAATCGATTCCCGCGGCGGAACGGCGCTCTACGACTCGGTGAGCATGTCGCTGGACTATCTTGAACAAGAGGCCGAGCGGAACAAGCAAGTCCTGTTGATCGTCACCGACGGCGCGGACAATGCCAGCCGCACCACCTTGGAGCGGCTTGTGCGGCGATTGCAGGAAACCGAGACCGTGATTTATGCCGTCGGACTGATGAGCGAAGAAGATCGCCGAGAGGCGAAGCGGGCCAACCGTGCAATTCGCCACATCGTGCGCGCAACAGGAGGCGCGGCGTACTTCCCGGCGAGCGTCGACGAAGTCCACGCCATCACGCAACAGGTCGCGCGGGATATCCGAAGCCAATACATCCTTGCCTACACGCCGCAGGCTTCCACTCAACCGGGATTCCGGCGCGTGCGAGTCGAGTTGACCGGCAAGGCCAAGCGCTACAAGGTCCGGCATCGTCCCGGCTACTACAGCCAGTAGCTCCTTGCGTTTCAACGAAGCAGCCGCGATTGTCCGATTCCTCTGGAAAGCGACACGAGGACATCGCTTTCGTCCTTGGGCCAGCCCTTATCTCCGCTGGCGCATTGAGACGTACTGGGGTATCGAGGCGGATGCAGTGGACTTTGGCCGATTTTGGAACTTCATGTGGACCCGACAGCGCGAACTGTGGCGGTTCCTGCTGTGGGTGGGCGAGATGGAGTCGAAACAGAGCCTGGGCAAATTCCGGACTCACATTCGCCCGCCCAAGTGATCGCCGCCCGCGTCCGGGTATCAAACGTCGAGGGCGAAGCCGTGCTGCAATCGATGATGAGGACCATCGAAGTGGTTGGTTGACTTGAACATCTCGTGACGTCCGTCCCCTCCCTCGGCGGCCGCCATCCGAATGAGTTGCTCTTTGTCGCTGTCGGAGAGCGTCTGGAAGCCCCGCGCGATGCCGACATCCTGTTCAAGGTCTTTCATGGAGCGGATGCCCACGCAGAGGCTCGCTATCGGCAAGCTGAGCGCGTAGCGGATGCACTGCTCAGCGCTGATCTTCGACTGGCTGGGTATGCGGCCTTGCGGTGAAGTCGGCGAGCCCCCCAGGCTCTTCATGCCGATGACGCCTACATTCTTGTTCAGGCAGACAGGCACCACTTCCTTTTGGAAGCTGCGGAAGTGGGCGTCCATGATGTTGATAGGCATCTGCGAAGTGTCCCAGTCATACGGCTTCGCGAGCATCTTGAGGTGGATGCGCGGATCCTTATGGCCGGTGAAACCAATGTATCGGACTTTGCCTTCCTTTTTCGCCTCCAGGGCCGCTTTGAGACCTCCTTTGTCGAAGACCCAATCGGGATCATTGTCGTAGTTGATTTCGTGGAACTGCCATAGGTCGATATAGTCGGTTCTCAAACGGCGGAGACTATCTTCGAGGTTGCGCTTGCTGCCCTCGTAGTCGCGCTCGCAATTCTTGGTCATCACAAAGACCTTCTTGCGGAGTCCGTCGGAGGCGAGGGCGTCGCCCATCAATTCCTCGGAGCCGCCGTCGTGGTAGTCCCAGGCGTTGTCGAAGAAGTTGACGCCTTCATCGATCGCACGATGCATGATGCGGTGAGCTTCCTTCTTGTCCTCTACGGCTCCGATGTGCCAACCACCGAGGCAGATGATCGAAACCTGCTCGTTGGTGCGCCCGAGCCGGGCGGTCGGGATGCCGTCGCCACTGGAGCGCTGCGCCAGCACACCCTGAGCCATGGCTGCCGTGACGGCCGTTCCAAAGAGACCGCGGAAGAAATCGCGCCGAGATCCATCGTTTGTCATGTTGTCACTCCCAGAGAATCGCACCCCATTCTACATCACTCCGAGTTGCCGGCCGCCACGTAGAAACTGCCCCTCCACGAAGAATCTACACGTTTCCGCGGGCGAAAGCACTCTCGGCCGCGCCTGCCTTGAAATCTCTTCATGGAACGGAAAATCCCACGAAAAGAATTATTTCCGAAGAGGGAGTGTGGAGACAGACAGGCGCAGAGCACTGCTGGAATGACTTTGGCCCGGGACTTGCACGATTGGACCCGAGGAGGAAAATCATGCTTGTTCGGAGTGGACTGGCCCGTCACCTCATAAAAACGACCGCGCTGAGCGTGGCAGGATTATTCTGCAGGCTCTGGATGGCATTCACCTTGGCAGCAGCGCCTTTGGTTCCCGGCGAAGACTTGGAACCGCCGGTGCGTTTTCAGTTGCAAGCTGTTTCGGATGATCCAGAGCAACTGCACTGTCAATTCACGCCGGGGCAACTCGCGATTCTCGAAAAACTCAATCGCGCCGACGTGAAGAACCTGGTGAAGATGGGTTCTATCGTGGTTCCGAACCGCTGGGACCTACGTGAACTGGACTATAGCCCCATGCCGAGCGTATCGAAGTGGGCGGGTCTGCACGAGAAATCGCTGGTCATCCATCAGCAGGTGCAAGCCTTTGGAGCCTACGAGAGAGGCAAGCTTGTTCATTGGGGCCCGGTTAGCTCAGGCGGCCAGCATCGGCCGACCCCTTCGGGATACTTTCACCTCAATTGGAAATCGAAAGGCCGCCGCAGCACAGTGAACCGTGACTGGTTCCTACCATGGGTCTTCAACTTCATGAATCGTGATGGCATCGCGTTCCATCAGTACGAGTTGCCGGGGTATCCAGCGAGTCATGGTTGCGTCCGTTTGTTGGGCCGAGACGCGCAGTGGCTGTATGGATGGGGCGACCAATGGGAACTCGGTCCACGCGGTTGGAAGGTCGAAAAGCAGGGCACGCCGGTGTGGGTCATAGGCGGATACGACTATGAAGAGGACCCGCCATGGATGGAGCTCGCATACCTCTCGCATGGCGCCCGGATCGTACTCGGCCATGATCGGGGCGTACACGACGAAAACGACTCGCCCCGTCCCGCGATGGACGATGAGTCCGTGCACGTCTCGGCAACGGAGAGCGCCGCGGAGGTGTCCGAAGCAGCGGATAGCATTTAGTCGGCCTGGAAGAACCATTCGTACAATAGCTTGAGAATGAAGCGGTTCCTCTGTATTGCGATACTTAGCCCGTTCGTCTCTTCTCTGCTCATCGCGCAGGCGGACTACAAGGTCTACACCTCGCATCCGCGGCTCTGGCTGGAAGGGCGGCGGCTGAATCGGCTGCGGAAGGACGTCGAGCGGCAGTCCGAGCGTTGGCGAAATCTCCAAAGACTTGTCCAGGCGGACGTCGTATTTCCCGAGGAGCCCCTGCTGCAAGCGTTGCTGTTTCAAGTTACGGGCGATGAGGAATCAGGCCGGAAGGCGATTGCCTGGGCTGCCGGCGAGACGGATTCGGGAGGGTTCGAGAAGCCTGACCATCTGCGTCTTGGAGCGGTGGTCTTTGATTGGTGCCACGAACTGCTGTCGGCCGAGCAAAAGGAGAGTTTGGCCCAGGCGCTCTTCACAGCCGCAGAAGGTCTTTCCCGCGAGAACGAAATCGGTCTTGCGAGGGTGCGGAGCGGCGTCATGGCGCTTGTTGCGGTCGGGGAAGACCACGTTGGCTATGAACGCGTTCTCCAGACATTGATAAAAGACCATTGGGAAGCGCGTCTGCTGCCGCTGCTGCGAAAAGGAGAGTTGCTCGAAGCAAGCGCGGAGCTGGTAGCGTTGGCGGAGCTTTCTCACGTGGCGCGCCGCAACTTCGAGATCGAGATCTGGGGCCAAGCATCAGATCTCTTTCGGGCTCTTCCATTGCGGTTGATGCTGAGGGTGTCGCCCCGCCCACATCGCACCGAGGAAGGCATATTCCGTTTACCCGTGGAGACCGACAGGTCCGCAGCGGTCATTGAAGGAACATTGAATCGGATTGCCGCGATGGTCTTCGTCGCTTACGAGAACACGCTCTCGGATTATCAGTTTCTACAAGGCTGGGTGCGGCATGACGCATACACGTTGTACACGCCTCTCGGAGCCGTATACGAGTTTCTGTGGGTGAACCCGTACCTGCCGGGACTGAGTTACTTCTCCGCGCCGCTAGTGTTTCATGACGAGTTTGAAGGCCGTGTCTACGCCCGTACGGGTTGGCAGGAAGAAGACTTGTGGGCCGGATACTTCGACGGCCGACTACTGATCGTGGCCGACGGCGAGGAACACGTGATCGAGCCGACAGACAAGCAGGCTCCTCTGGTGTTTCCGGGCGGGGCGATGCTTTTCGGTAAGCCGCCGCTTTCGTTCGATCGAGTGGTCCCCGAGGGGAAAGCCATCTATGTCGTGGGTCTCGAGGAGGGCCGTTCCTACGAGGTTCGTGTGAACAGATCGCGAGCTCGCTACCAACAGGCCGGCAAGGGCGGCATCCTGGTGATCGATAACCGTCCGCAAGAAGGTAGTACGGAGATTGATTGGGAGTCCAGAGTGCGGCTCAGGGTGCGGGTGGCGAAGTAAGGTCTCGAAGAAGAAAGCGGAGCCTTCGGTACTTCCTGCTTGCTATGCTTGGGTCAGAGTCAGACGATCACCGGATCCGGAAACCATGTTCCTCAAGATTCTCAGCCACCCCGTTTTCATGGGTCTCGATTTTCACATGCCGATGATCGTCGACCTGAGCCATCCATTGATCATGCTGGAAGGCGAGAACGGTTCCGGCAAATCGACGCTGCTGCACTCGATCTACCGCGCGCTCAGGGCAGAGAACATAGAAGGGTTCTCCTATCGACTGGACAAGCCGGAGGGGTTGGACTGGCCCAAGGTCTTGCTGTTCGATGCTGAATTGCACAATCCCCGCATGCAGTCCGAGATGTTCAAAGATGACCCGGCCATGAGGGAATTCATCGACACCGCCAGTCACGGGCAGGTAATGCTCTCGATGTTCAAGGACTTGTTTCCGACCTTGCCGAATGGCACGGTTCTCCTGCTCGACGAGCCGGAAATGGCCTTGTCGGCGTCGAATCAGCGGCGCACTCTCAAGATGCTGAAGGAACTGGTTGACCAGAAGGATTTCCGGATCATTGCGGCCACGCATTCTCCGGTCTTGATCGGGGCTGCGGAGACCTACGTGATCAACCTGGACCGCCATATCAACCGCAACCTGATACCCGCCGATCAAGGCATGCAGGGAGCGAGCACGATCCAGTAACGCCGGCGGTTGAGCGGCAGCGCCGCCAAGCACTCCGAGAAGGCTGTCGTCTCGCCCAGATAGCTGTGTAGAGGGCCGGCGACGGGAGAGACTGTCAAGTTCCCGGTGTCGGAAGAGAAAGAATACTCTCGCACGCTGAGCATCGCGAACCAAACCTATGACCAGTTTTTTTCCGCAATAAGTAGCTGATCGACGCCGGCTGCAAAAAGCTCAGACCGATCGCTGATCAGAAACGGAAGATTGCGGACATCGATCGAGAGGTCGCACCGCTGCGACAACAGATCAAGGAGTTGGTCGCAGATAAGGACAGGCTGAACCGGAATATTTCCAGTCTGCGATCCGTAAGAAGGAAACAACAGCAGGTACAGAACTATGCGTCGCGGCTCTGCGAGCGGGAGGTCGAGTTGATGTCGACGCGCGAAAGGTGGGAGGAACTGCGCAGGCAGCGTCCAGATCCCCAAAAGGAGCTGACACCCTGAATGAGACGTCGGTGATCCAGGTGTGGAACCTCAACGGGTTGTCCCAGGCCAGGAAGCGACCCTGAGGGGGGTGCTGACCTTGAGACTGGCATAGCCTCGGAACGCATCCCCGTGCCAGACGGCGCTACGGCGAATCCGCAAAGTGGCCGGGGATGGCCTGATCGACGAGCATGACCGGGATGCTGTCATCGATGCGGTAGACGGTTTCACCGTCCTCGGTGATCAGCCCTTCCTGCAGCGGCTTCTCGACGGATTCGCCGCCCTGGCAGGTCACGCCGCCCTGTTCAATCCTGGCGTTCAACGCCGCAAGCCGATCCGCGGACAGCATCCGCACGGGCACCTTCGTGCGAGGGCAACACAGAATGCTTAGCAGATCTTCGCTGAT
The DNA here is from genome assembly GCA_965204095.1 of Bryobacterales bacterium. Taxonomy (GTDB): domain Bacteria; phylum Acidobacteriota; class Terriglobia; order Bryobacterales; family UBA6623; genus JAPPLB01. The sequence continues at coordinate 3,059,831 of OZ241991.1, forward strand.
GGGCATGCCGCCTCTTGGACTGAGTAACCACCCATTATAGGCAAGCTGGTAGGATGGCCCTTATTCCGCTCAGCCTGTTCGGAGGGACCGCAATGCGACGGAGAGACTTACTGGGAGGGTTGCTGGCCGCGCCCTGGTGGGCGTCGGAACTGTATGCGCAGGCGACGCATGGCCTGCCACCGTTGAAGATCACGGACGTCAAGGTCATCGGCGTCAGCCCACGTCCGTATTATTCCTGGGTGTTCATCAAGGTGCTGACGAACGAGCCGGGGCTCTACGGGCTCGGGTCAGCCAACAACCGCTATCTGGCCTGGGCAGCTAAGGCTGCGCTTGAAAAACACATGCGGCCGTTCTGGATCGGCAAAGACCCGGATCGCATCGAGGATCTTTGGCAGTCGAACCACGTCCGTTCGTACTGGCGAAACGGGCCGATCACGAATGTGATTCAGGCAGCGCTCGATTCCGCGCTATGGGACATCAAGGGCAAGCGCGCCAACATGCCGGTCTATCAACTGCTCGGCGGCAAGGCCCGCGAAGCCGTTCCTCTCTACGCACATGCCGGGGGACCGACGTTCGACGCCTGCGTCGAGAGCGCGCGGAGTTGGATGGAGAAGGGATTCCGACACGTCCGCGTCCAGATGGGCGGGTATGGCGGCGGCGGTTTCATCCCGCCGGGTGAAGGCAGCCGCCCGGAAACGGGTTTCAGCGGCAAAGCGTTCGATGAGGAAACGTACATCGACACGATCCCGAAGCTCTTCAGGCACCTAAGGGACAAGCTTGGGTGGCAAGTCAAGCTTCTGCATGACGTCCACGAGCATCTCACCGGCTGGGGTGCGCTCGAATTAGCGAAGCGCTTCGAGCCGGTTCGCATGTTTTTTGTCGAGGATATCCTTCCGCCCGAGCAAATCGACTACTACAAGCAGATTCGCGGCCTGACGACGACGCCCATGGCGATGGGCGAGCTGTTCACGCATCCGCATGAATGGCGGCCGCTGATCGCGAATCGGCTGATCGATTTCTTCCGGGGCCGGGTGGGGATGATCGGGGGGATCACCCAGGCGAAGAAGATCGCCGCGCTATGCGAGCAGTTCGGCGTGCGGACGGCATTCCAGGAGGGCGGCGAGAACGACCCCATCAATCAGCTCATTGCCTACCACGTCGACCTGACGATCCCCAGCTTCGGCATTCAGGAAGAAAACGACTTCCCAGAGGAGGTCCACGAAATGATGCCCGGCGTCGCTCGGATTCGCGGCGGCTACCTCTACGGCAGCGACAAGCCGGGATTGGGAATCGACCTCAACGAACAGATCGCCGCGAAGTACCCGCTGGTGGACGATCACCGCAGCGCGGATTGGACGACCGTCCGCGGCATGGACGGATCGGTGGTGCGTCCGTAACGAAGTGAACTAGCTACTGCCTCTGCAACGGTCAGCTTCTCAGAAGAGACGCTCCCATTGTAGAAGCCTTCATGGGAGATCCGGGCAAAAGAGCTCCCGCTCCGAACCAGCATCAGGGAGCCGTCGAGTGATCGGGACTGCCGAGACGTCTACCTGTGAACCGAAGAACGAAGGCTGCGGAAGATGGGAAGAGCAGCATCCTTCGGCGGACACTCGAGACACAGTTCAGCGGAGCCGTTCTGTCGGCGGTTTGTCACCCGGGCCGGGAAGGGGCGCCTTGGCCCCACCGGAGGCCTCCCCCTCGAGCAGAGTGTCAAGGTCCGGGTAGGCGTAGATGACCGGGGCCTTGTTCTGCATCAGCCCGCCGGTGTCGGCCGTGGGGCCGTAAGTGCTATGCAGGCGGCAATCGAGCATACGCAGCAACGCCGTCTGCTGACCGCGGTGATGGGCGGTGTGAGCGATACGACGTACCATCACCCAGGCGCGTGAGCGACGCTCTTCGAAGAACGTGACCCTCTCCTCCCACCAAGTGTCATCCTTGACACGTAACGCTGCGAGCCGTTTGCCGGAGTCCTCGGCGTAGCGCTCGATGAATGCAAGCCGGGTTTCGTTTTTCGGCAGAGGGGGCGCGTTCACGTCGATGCCCAGGATGTTCACGAACCATAGGTCCTCACTCACGCATTGGTGCACCATCTGTTCATGAACGCTACGTCCACGGAGGTCTGTCGAGTGTGGTCGAAAAGGGAGATGCTCATCTTCGAACATGCTCCAGACACTGAGCACTTTCAAGCGCTCGGTTTCGTAGGTGTCAATCAGGAATTGATAGTGCGCCATCGTGTTTTGCGAGCTATGCTGCGGATTCCTTCCTGATGTTCTGCATGCCGTTCCTCACCTTCACAATTGTACGAGGCGACTCGTTTCCTTGATTCAGCTCGTGCGCACTCCTCCCTCCGGCGTTGCAATCCCAACCGTGTTCCAACTCGAGCAGTTCGATCCAGATCGGAGAGACTGAACATCGGACCCGCAACGCCCGCTCATCCATAGGCCTTTCCGTCGAATGCAGACGAGTTCCAATGGATGTATCTTGTAATAGGCCCAGCGCCGAGGAGGCACGAGGAAACGGGGAGACGCAGCTCTGATATGAAGCAGATCGCCCCAAACGCGTGCTCCCGCCGACTGCTCCCGTTCACGGTGGCCGGGGCGCTGTTGCTGTCCCTCGGCGCACAGCTTTTGCAAGGAGATCAACCGCCGGAAATACCATTGATCGAAAAAGCGCGGTTCGAGCAGCACGTCCGCCCGCTGTTTGAGACGAATTGCTATGCCTGCCACTCCAGCGCTGTCAAGGTTGCAGGCTTCGACCTTGAACGGCTGCTGGCCGACTATCCCGATTCACTCATCAGAGACTTCCGGCATTGGGAAACGGTGGCGGAGCAAGTCATCACACGTAGCATGCCGCCGACGGGACATACCGTTCGTCCGAGCGACGAACGGCGGAGGTTCCTAACCGATTGGATTGACCGTCAACTGGAAACGGCGGACCTGAGCGGGCTCGACGAACCGGGCGCTCCACTGGTGCGCCGCTTGAATCGCGCCGAGTTCCGAAACACCCTCCGTGACCTGACGGGCACCGCGATTGACGTCACGCGCTTGCTGCCGGCCGACGGGATTAGCGAAGACGGCTTGCCGAACAACGGCAATAGCCTGTTCCTCTCTTCGTCCGATCTTGAAAAACTGGTCAGCGCATCGCAGTTCGTACTTTCCCATGCCGAGGTTTCGCCGACGCGGGGCTTCGTCTTTTACGAGGAGCCGCTACAGCCGATCCGCCATTCGGAGCGGGTTCACCGCGCTGCGGTCGAGTTGGGCGAATACTATGACGCCGTCGTCAGGCAACACTTGGAAGTGAGGGGAAACGCCCTTCCGCGGTATTTTGTCGCAGCTTGGGAAGCCAAGAGTCTAGGTGATGTCAAAGACGATGCTCAATGGAACGAAGCGGCACGGCGGCACGGGGTCGACGCCGAAGTGCTGCAACGTCTCTCGCGATTCCTGGGTCTGGATTACAAGAATTTCCACGCGGATGGGACAGGCGTGGAGTTCGAGCAGTTCGGGAAGTTTCGACCGCACTTCGACGCGCTATTCGAACCGTTCCAGAACCTGCCTCTTGCCGACGACCCAGAGGAGGCGGTTCGACTCCGGCCGCAGGTCGAGCAAGCAGCGCAGCGTTTCCAGACCGTTCTCGATACCTTTCGCGAGGATGTCGACTACACCTACTCGCTACCCGGGGGCGACCACAGTCATCCCTTCGAAATGGACGTCTCCGGTCAATCGATGATTTATCTGTCGGTATCCGACGGCGGAGACGAAAGCGACTCTGACTACGCCGCCTGGCTCGATGGAGCTTTTCGATTCCCTGACGGGTCGGTAGAAACTCTGGCCGAGTCAGACCCGGTTGAGGCGATATCGGGCGACGGCCGCCTGGCCCGCGGGATCAATAGCCGGGGCGGCCCCCTGCACGTCTTCACGCAGGCGTCTTATCTGAGGACGGTCCGCAACCGCCTCTACGAAGAACCGTCCCGCATGAACCCGGGGAACCCACTTTACCAAGAGAATACGATCCCGTGGGACCACGCCTTGGCGGTGCGTGCGCCTTCGCTGTTGGGGTTCCGGGTTCCTGATGGCGCTGCGGTATTTACCGTCAAGGGAGTCATGCAGGATATCTCTCGGACTCACCCCGATCAGGAGCGCCGTAAATGGTTCGACGACGGCATGGTGCAGTTTCTCGTTTCCACCAGACGGCCGGAGAGTCTTGACTTTATCCCGGGAGCCCGCCTTACCTTCTCGAACCGCACGCAGTTCCGGCAATTCCGGCGCTATCTGGAAGATTTCGTGAGCGACTACTTTCCGAGCGCCGATCGCTGGGTTCAGATTGCAACCGAGAAGCCGGGACAACCGCCGGAGCGCGGCGTCTTTCATCTTCACCCTGCTAGCGTCGCCGAAATGTTGCCCCCCGGCGAGGCCGAGGTAAAGAGCGAGTTGTTGCGACGGTGGGACGAGTATCTGCTTGCCAGCGCAGAGCCCCGCTACGTCCGCGAAATGACTGAACAAGCGCTGAACTGGGAGCGCAGAATGATCGCCAAAGACTACGCCGAGCGGTTGCTGACGCTTCAGGATGTTCGAGAACTCGCGGGCGATGAGGCAAAGGCGCAGGTCGCGTTTCTCGACCAACTGCAGGTTGAAGGAAAACGGCGCTTGCGACAGGCATACGAATTTCAGTTGACTGCCTTGGCGACAAAGGCATTTCGGCGGCCGCTGCGCTCCGACGAGAGCAGCCGTCTGATGGACCTCTACGACAAGTCCATGCAGGACGACAAGGCTTACAGCTACGATGCCGCCCGGTTCGCAGCGGAGAGCGTATTGGTTTCACCCCAGTTCCTTTACGTGTCGGAGTGGGAGCCCGAGGGGGGCGAGGTTCGGGAAGTCGATCCTTTCGAGTTGGCGTCCCGACTGTCTTACTTCCTGTGGTCGACGATGCCGGACGAGGAATTGCACCGTCTTGCTGCTGAGGGACAACTCGGAGAGATATCGTCGTTGCGAGCACAGACCGAGCGGATGCTGCGTGACCGTCGTTCCGTTGCACTGGCCGATCAGTTTGCCGGCAACTGGCTCGAGTTCCGGGAAATTCGAGAGCACGAGGAGCCCAATCAAGAACTGTTCCCGGCGTATACGGACTCCCTGCGGGAGGCGATGTATCAGGAAGCCCTACTGTTCATGCAAGAGGTGATCCGGGAAGACCGCAGTATCCTGGAACTCGTCGATAGTGATTTCACGTATGTGAATGAGGAGTTGGCGGCGCATTACGGAATCTCGGGGATCGAAGGTCCCGAGATACGGCGCATCGAGCTTCGGGACGTCGATCGGGGAGGCATTCTTGGCATGGCGAGCGTGTTGACGCTGACATCGCATCCGGCTCGGACAAGCCCGGTCGATCGGGGCCTTTACATCCTGAAGAACCTGCTCGACAGCCCTCCTCCCCCTCCCCCTCCGGACGCCTCCGGCCAATTGCAGGAGACAGCGGAAGAGACAATGCCCGTGTCGTTCCGGGAGCAACTCGAAGCTCATCGGCGGGCTCCGAGCTGTGCGGCGTGCCATCGACGGCTTGATCCGCTGGGCTTCGCCTTGGAGAATTTCGACGCGATCGGCCGTTTTCGCGCGACGGACGAGCGGACCAGTCGGACGGTCGACACACGGGCTGAGTTGCCGGACGGTACGGCGGTCGGTTCGCTAAGAGATGTCAAGCAAGCTCTGCTGACTGGCCGCGAAAAGAAGAAGTTTATCCGGACTTTTTGCCGACGACTGCTGGCCTATGCACTTGCGCGCAGTTTGACCTTTCAAGACCTCGGAATCTTGCGTACAATGGAGACGAACCTGAAGACCAACGGATATCGGTTTTCGGCGGCTGTCCAGTCGATCGTCGAAAGCCGCCAATTCCGCTATCGGCAGGTGGCGCCGACATCGAGCGTAGAGAGCACGAGCACTCAGGTGGCGCAGGGGAGGACTGAAAGATGAAAATGGCTCAGAGCTTCGTCGGACGCCGTGCCTTCCTCAAGGGCGTCGGCACCACGCTGTTTCTTCCCTGGCTCGAATCGATTCCCGCCTCTGGAGCGTCCGCTCGGATCAAGCCGTCATCGCAACCGCCAACCCGCTTCGCGGGGCTTTACTTTCCGAATGGCGTGGAGATCGAGCAGTGGGGAGCGACCGGTGAAGGCGACAACTTCCAGTTAAGCCGAATCCTGCAACCGCTCGAAGCGATCAAGCGCAAGGTTATCATTCCATCGGGTCTGTGGCACGAGCGGCTGGATAGCCGATCCGCGCACTCCGGCAAGACCTCGGGGTTCCTGTCGGGCATCGAGAACTACAAGATCGAAGGGAACCGCCTGAGAGTCGGAACTTCGCTCGATCAACTCATGGCGCAAAAGATCGGCAGCGAAACACCTCTGCCCTCGCTGTGCCTCGGCATCAAACCGGATTCAAAGATTCAGACCGATTATTCTTCGGTCTATCGGTCCTATATCTCCTGGAAGTCACCATCGCAGCCTGTCGGCAAGGAGATCGACCCTCGCTTCGCGTTCGATCTCCTGTTCGCGGACAAGGAGAAACAGCAGCGCAACAAGAGCATTCTGGACACGGTGCACGATCAGGCGAAAGACCTGCAGCGGAACGTCAGCCGACCCGACCGTGAAAAACTTGACGAGTTCCTCACGTCGGTCCGTGAAGTCGAAGACCGCATAGACCAAGCCGACCGAGCGGGTGCTGAACGTTGGACGCCGGCAGAGAGCGTCCCGCAACCGGCTCGGCCGGAGCGCATGCCCGAGGACCGTCAGCAGCATGTGCGGCTGATGTTGGATCTGATTGTGCTGGCGTTCCAGATGAATCAGACACGGATCGCCACCTTCATGTTCGAGAACGGAGGTTGCAGCGGCAATTTCAGTTTTCTGCCCGGCGTAACGGAGCAGTGGCACGCCACCTCCCATCATCAGGAAAAGCCCGACATCATGGTGCAGTACGAGGCGATCAATCGTTGGCACGTTGAGCAGTTGGCCTATTTCCTGGAGCGCATGGACTCGATTCACGAAGGTGAAGGCACTCTGCTCGATCACTCGATGATCGTGATGGGGTCCGGTCTCAAGGACGGCAACAAGCACACCTGTCACGATCTGCCGCTGATTTTTGCCGGTGGCGGAAGCGGGACGATTCGCACGGGACGTGCAATCGCCTATCCGCAGGACACGCCGCTGGCAGGGCTTTACCTCTCGATCGCCGAGCGCATGGGAGCGCCGATCGAGAGCTTGGCCGACATCTCGCGGCCGCTGGGCGGACTTGCGTAGGTCTCGGTGTACAGCACGCCGTCGTAGGTCTTGAGATAGTGACGTGAAAAAGATGAGGCTCGGGACGATGAGTTGGTCTCGACAGACAATTCCTCTTGTGGCGGCGGCCATGTTTTGCCTCCCGGGGTGGAGCGCCCCTCGGGTAGGCTTCGAAGGCGCCGTACAACCTCTTCTGAAAGCAAAGTGTGTGGCCTGCCACGGCGCCGAGGCGCCGCAGGCGGAACTGAATCTCGAATCACATCAGACGCTCCTCAAGGGCGGCAAGTCAGGCCCCGCTATTTTCCCCGGCTCTCCCGAAACGAGCCTGCTCTTGCAGAAGGTTGTTTCCGGCGCCATGCCACCGGTCGGCGAGAAACTCACCGACGACGAGTTGCGGATCCTCCGCGATTGGATCCACCAAGGAGCGGCGGGAACCTCCGAGTCGGGTCCGCTGATCACCGACAAAGAAGTTCTGCCGATTCTCCAGATGCGCTGTGTCACTTGCCACGGCAAGCGCCGGCGTGAAGGCGACCTCGACCTGCGAACCCTAGCGAGCCGCTTGAAAGGTGGCCGCTCGGGACCCGCTCTGGTGCCGGGCGATCCCGAGGGCAGCTTGATGTTCCAACGTGTCGCCGCGGGCGAAATGCCCCCGCCGGACATGCTGTTCGCCAACAACGTCAAGTCTCCAACGGACGCCGAGGTGGAAACGCTTCGAAAGTGGATTGCTTCCGGGGCTCAGCCAGCTCCGAAAGAGGTGGTCGAGGTCAGGGAGAGCGAATCGCTCGTCAGCGATGAGGATCGGCGGTTCTGGTCGTTTCAACCGCCTGAGCGACCGAATGTCCCCACGGTCCAGCACGCTCGCCTGGTGCGCAATCCGATTGATGCCTTCCTGTTGCACAAGCTGGAAGACAAGCAATTGACTTACTCTGACGAGGCCGACCGGCTTGATCTGTTGCGCCGGGCCTACATCGACCTGATCGGTATGCCGCCCACCGTGTCGGAGGCGGAAGCCTACTTGAGCGACGACCGGCCCGACGCCTATGAGCGCATGGTCGACCGGCTACTCGAGTCCCGGCATTACGGAGAGCGATGGGCGCAGCACTGGCTTGATTTGGCCGGCTATTCCGATTCGGAAGGCATCATCGACGCGGACAAGGTGCGGCCTCACTCCTGGCGCTATCGGGATGCCGTGATCCGAGCGCTGAACCAGGACAAGCCTTATGACCGCTTCATCACCGAGCAGATCGCCGGCGATGAGTTGGTCGACCACCAAAATCTCAAAGAAGCTAGCCAGGGGACGATCGACATTCTGGCGTCGACCGGGTTTTTACGGATGACTCCCGACGGAACTTATTCGCCCGCGAACGGTTCACTGGCCGAACGGATGACCGTGATCGCCGATGAGATTCACGTGCTGGGTTCCTCCGTGATGGGACTGACGATCGGTTGCGCCCGCTGCCACAGCCATAAGTACGACCCGCTTCCGCAGCGCGACTATTATCAGTTGAGCGCGATCCTGCAAACCGCCTTCGATCCCTACGATTGGGTTCCGCCGACCGAACGACTCCTGAAGGTCGGGCTTGCCTCGGAATGGAAGGAAGCACAGCAACACAACGAACCGATCGAAGCAGAGATCAAACGTCTTGAAGCGGCTCTGAAGAAGAAGGCAGAGCCCTACCGCAGGCAGTTGATTCAGGAACGGCTGGCCAAGCTGCCCGAGCCGGTGCGGAAGGATCTGCTTCGTCTGGAAGAGACTCAGAGCGAGCGGCGTACCGAGATTCAGAAGTACCTGGCCAAAAAGTTCTCCGATGTACTCAAGGTCGAAGATGATGAGTTGGACGATCTCTCGCCAGAGTTCAAAGCCTTTCGCGAGACGACCCAGAAGTCTCTCAATGAGGCAAAGCAGAAGCTCAAACCCGAACCCCGGATTCGCGCTCTCTACGACATGGGCGGTGAGCCGTCGGCGGTCTATCTGCTGGGCCGCGGCGAGGCGCAGTCGCTGCTCGAGAGGGTTACCCCGGCCGTACCGTCGGTGCTGCAAGTCGGTCTCGAGCCGCTCCAGGTCGAGCGGCCCTGGGAACACGACGGCAGCAGTGGAAACAGGATCGCGTTGGCGCGCTGGCTTACTCAGCCCGATCACCCGCTGACGGCGCGCGTGATGGTCAACCGCATCTGGCTGCATCACTTCGGGCGCGGCCTCGTCGAGACTCCGTCAAACTTCGGACTCACCGGAGCGCGGCCGAGCCATCCGGAGTTGTTGGACTGGCTGGCGACCGAGTTTGTGCGCTCAGGCTGGAGCATCAAAACGATGCACCGCCTGATGATGATGACGACCGCTTACCGACAGAGTTCGCAAGTGGGCGACCGAGTGGCGGCCGAGGATCCGGAGAACAAGCTGATTTCGCGGATGCCGTTACGCCGCATGAGCGCCGAGGCGCTTTACGACTCCATCTTGTGGACGACGGGGCGACTCGACACCACTCCGTTCGGGCCGCCCGACCAAGTGACGACTAAAGACAGCGGCGAGATCATTGTCGACGGTACGAAAAAGGGATGGCGCCGAGCGGTTTACGTGCTGAAACGCCGCAAGACCCCCGCGACGATCATGGATGTCTTCGACCTGCCGCAACTGACTCCGAACTGTACCGAGCGGATACAGTCGACCGTCGCGACGCAGGCCTTGCAGATGATGAACGGCGATACGGTTCGAGGACACGCGCGTTTCCTGGCTGCTCGATTGATCGACGAGTTCCCGGATGATCGCGAGAAACAGATTCAGCAACTCTATCTGCAAACACTGACTCGGCTGCCTACCGCGGACGAAGTCGATGCCGGGCTCGCCACCATCGGCGATTTGTCGGGCAAGTGGCGCAGCCATCTGGAAAACGAGAACCACGATGCTCCGCGGGGATACACGGCCCGCTGGTCGGCGCTGGGCTCGCTGGCCCACGCGCTGTTGATCTCGGCCGAGTTTCTATACGTGGATTGAGCACGTCGAGAGGAGTCGAGCGATGGATATGAAACCGACACCCCGAAAGGTAAGCCGACGAGACTTCTTCTCGCGGATCAGCGACGGAGTACACGGCGCCGCTCTCGCAACGCTGCTGGGAACCGACCTCTATTCGAGACCTTCCACTGCAGCCGCGGCGACGCGGATTCATGGTTTCCAGCCGCGCAAACCGCACTTCGAACCGCAGGCCAGTTCGGTGATTCATCTGTTCATGAACGGCGGCCCGAGCCAGGTCGATCTGTTCGATCCGAAACCGACCCTTGAGAAGTACGCCGGGAAGAAAGCGCCGCGGGACATCCTCAATCGGCTTGAGAACCCCCAACAGGCCGGCAGCTTTCTGCCGTCGCCGTACAAGTTCGCAAAGCATGGCGAGTGCGGCATGGATGTCTCCGAGGCGCTGCCTCACTTGGCGAAGCGCGTCGATGACATCACACTGATTCGCTCGATGTATGGCGAGCACTTCAACCACGAGCCGTCGCTGTATTTGATGCACTCCGGACGGACATTGCCCGGACGGCCGGCGCTCGGTTCCTGGGTAACCTACGGATTGGGGAGCGAGAATCAGAACCTGCCCGGGTATGTCGTGCTCGACGATCCTAAGAAGCTGCCCGTCAATGGCATCCAGAATTGGCAGGCCGGCTGGCTCCCGCCGGAATTCCAAGGAACGCGGTTTCGCTCCGAAGGCCCGCCGCTGTTGAACCTCAAGCCGGAACAGGACCTCCCCTCCCCGCTGGTGCAGGCCGAGCGAGACCTCCTCCGCCGGCTGGACGAAAGCCATCGTGGACAGCGACCGCGATATCCCGAGCTCGACGCGCGCATTGCCAGCTATGAGCTGGCTGCGAGGATGCAGGTCGAAGCGACGGACGCTCTCGATCTTTCCCAAGAGAGCGAGAAGACCAAGGAGATGTACGGACTCAACGACGAGCAGACAAGGTCCTACGGCACCCGCTGCCTGATGGCCCGACGGCTTGTCGAGCGAGGCGTTCGGTTCGTTCAGCTCTTCATCGAGTATCAAATCTGGGACAATCACTCGGAACTCCAAAAGGGCCTCGACTACAGTTGCGGCAAGACCGACAAGCCGGTGGCGGCGCTGCTCACGGACCTCAAGCAGCGCGGGCTGCTCGACAAAACGCTTGTGCTATGGGGCGGCGAATTCGGCCGCATGCCCGTCTCGCAAGAAAGAGCGGGCCACACCTCCGGCCGAGATCACGGTCCCATGGGCTTCAGCATCTGGATGGCCGGCGGAGGCATCAAGCGCGGCTACACGCACGGCTCCACTGACGAGATCGGCTACCATGCCGCCGAAGATCGAGTCAGCGTCCACGATCTGCACGCCACGTTCCTCCATCAACTCGGCATGGATGCCCGTCAGTTGACCTACCAGCGCCACGGACTCGACGAGCGCCTCATCGATCAATATCCGGCCCGCGTGATCAAAGAGATTCTGGCCTGAAACTCCCTCCTGACCATACGCTTTGACTCCGAGCCGCCTGTCTCCCACTTGAATAATCCGCACGGGGGAGGAGGAAAAACTTACCTGACGGGCGTCGACCCGGGTTTGACAGCCTCGGTTGCCAAACCCGGCGAGGACCACTCCGTGTGGAAAAGGATTGTTGTTCCGAACGGAGCCTTCACACAAGGATTTCGCTGAGGACGTTCCCGTGGACGTCAGTCAGACGGAAATCCCGACCGCTGTAGTGGTAGGTGAGCTTCGTGTGGTCGAGGCCGAGCAGGTGAAGGACCGTGGCATGAAGGTCGTGAACATGGACCGGCTTTTCCACAGCGGTGTATCCGAACTCATCGGTTGCGCCATAGGTCATTCCTCCCCTGACTCCACCTCCGGCGAGAAGGACCGTAAAGCCAAGAGAGTTATGGTCACGGCCGTTGGTCAGTTGGGAGTTTCGCTGCAACTGGACCGCTGGGGTTCGCCCGAACTCACTTCCCACAATGACCAGAGTCTCTTCGAAGAGGCCGCGGGCTTTGAGATCCCTGATGAGAGTCGCGATGGCCGGGTCCGCCTCTGCCGACAGACGCTTGTGGGCCATGATGTCCCCATGGCTGTCCCAAGGCTGGACCTTGCCGAAATAGACTTGCACGATGCGAACGCCGTGCTCCACCATGCGCCGCGCCATGAGACAAGCCCGGCCGAAGTCGCTGTTGCCGTAACTATCGCGCAGCGTTTCCGTCTCCTGAGCAATGTCAAAGACCTCGGGCGCTTGCATCTGCATGCGGAAGGCCGTTTCCATGGTCTCGATCGCCGCTTCGAGTTGTGAGTCCCCTTCGCGGGTCGCAAGATGGCGGCGATTCAGGCGCTCGAGCAGGTTGAGCTGCCGACGCTGTACGTCGTGGGTGAAGCGCTCGTTCCGAATGTACCGGATCAACTTCCTGGGATCTGTCTCCTCGGTGTGAATATGGGTTCCCTGGTAGACGGCGGGCAGAAAAGCGGAGTTCCACAGAGGAGGGCCGACCGTCGGCACACCAGGACACAGGACGACAAATCCGGGCAGGTTGCGGTTTTCGGTGCCAAGCCCATAGGTAATCCATGAGCCGATGGAAGGTCGACCCGGCTGGAGCGCCCCGCAGTTGATCATGAAGAGCCCCGGCTCGTGGTTGGGCACATTCGTGTGCATCGAGCGGATGACGCAGAAGTCATCGATGGCCCCGCCCACCTGAGGGAACAGCTCGCTCACCTCGATACCGCTTTGCCCGTGTTTGTGGAAGCGAAACGGCGACTGCATCAAAGACCCGACTCGGCCGTCATCGGCGTCGGTCTTCGGTGTGCCGCCGGGCATCGGCTTACCGTCGTACCTGGTGAGGGACGGCTTGGGGTCGAAGGTATCCACTTGCGACCAGCCGCCATTCATCATCAGGAAGATGACGTTCTTTACACGGGGCTCGTAGTGGGGCGGTTTCGGATCAAAGGGGCCCGACGTGGCGGCCTTCAGCTTCGCGAGGCCCAGCAGGCCGAAGCCGCTGCCGAGTTGCGCCAATAGGCTGCGGCGGCTCACTGCAGGCGGTATGGAGGGGAAGTGAACGGACATAAGCTAATCAATGAAGGCAAATTCGTTGGAACCGAGCAACACCTGTGCGTACTGGGTCCAGCCGTCTTCTCCAGCGGCGGCGAGAAAGTCGAGGGCGTCCTGAACGTCCGAGTCGTCCGCCTCGCGCGCAAACGAAAGCCGATACACCTCCCGGATCCGATCGTCATCGCTTCCGGCGGACCGGACCCGCGCCGCCAAGGCTTCAGACTGTTGTAGAACGAAGCCGCTGTTGAGAAAAAAGAGGCGCTGCAACGGCACATTGGTGACAACCCGTTGCGCGCTGCTCGCGCTCGGATTCGGAAAGTCGAACAAGGCCAATGTTTCATCCGGCCGGAAGCGCTGGACTCTTGCGTAAACGGTTCGCCTGCGGTTTTCGGCGGAGAGTGCCTTGGACTCGCCGCCCTGTTCAGGGTCGAGTTGTCCGGCAACGAACAACATCGCGTCTCGCAAGGCCTCGATGTCGAGACGGCGCCGGTTGGCACGCCGGAAGAAGCGATTGTCGGGATCCTTCGCTTCGTTGGGATTCAATCTTCCGCTGCTTGCCCGATAGGTTTCGGAGAGCACAATCTCGCGAATGAGTTTCTTGATCGACCACTGCTGATGGACGAGACGCCATGCCAGGTATTCGAGCAGCTTCGGATTTGAGGGTTTGGCTCCGGTCCGTCCAAAATTACTCGTTGTTCGCACGATGCCACTGCCAAAAAGGTGATGCCAAACACGATTCGCCATGACCCGCGCAGCCAGCGGCTGTTTGACGATCGCTTCGGCCAATTCCAATCTGCCACTTCCATTGCGGAACGGAGCAGGCTCACCATGGCTCAACACCGCAGGAAATCGCCGAGGAATCTCCTCTCCCTCCTGGAACGGGTTGCCGCGAGGGTTGAGCTTGGCGTTCCGCGGCTCCTTCCAGTCCTCGATGCCCGGCAGGTAAGGGTAGTGAGGCGGCAGCTTTTCTTTTTTCTCCTCGAGTTCAGCTCGAAGCGACTGCAGGTGCTGTTTCCACTCACCCTGAAGGAAGCGCTCCAGTTCTTCCCCTTGATAACGCAGGACCGCATCATTGCCTACCCCGAGAACCGGCTTCCAAGCCAGGTACCGGTGTCGCGACATCGGTGTCGTATCCACATCATTGAATTTGAAGCTGTCGCCCGAGATGTAATTGTTGGGAAGCTGCGTGCGCTCTCGTTTCTTCTTATCCAGACGAGCTACGAGAGTCCGCGTCTCTTCCTCAATCTTCTCTCGTTCATCCGCGAGCGAAACGACCAGCGCTTGATAGTCGTCGGCAACTTGCCGGACTTGCTCCTCGGCTTCGTTTCCATCCTCAAGCAACCGCTGCCAGGCGTCCAAATAGGGATGATCCTCGTGAGGCTTTCGCAGGTAGTTGACCCAGCGCTCCAGGATCTTCCAGTCAAGCTTGCTCCGGCGTGCGACCTCGTCGACCTTGCAGGCAAGCTCCTCCTCGTCCATCTCACCCGGCGACAGAACCCGCCAAGAGGCGATCACATAGTCGGCGGTACGCCGTGTGAAGATGCGCGCGAGGTCTTCACTCTGCCGCTTCAGGAAATCGGCAATTTCCTTCTCGAGGTCCTTGATCTCTTTCTCCTGCTGCTTGTAGTCCTGGATGGTCTGTTCCGAGGCGAGCGGATAGCTCTTATAGTGCACGCTGGCGAAGACCCCGGCCAGCCCATAGTAGTCCTGCATCGAGATGGGATCGTACTTGTGATCGTGGCATCTGGCGCAAGCGACCGTCAGTCCCAGCAATCCACGCGAAACCATGTCCACTCGCTCATTGCGCTCGTCGGCACGGGCTTGGGGAGGATGTGAAATCCCGTAGTACCATGGCCCCAAGCCGAACAGGCCCAGGCCGCCGAGCAGCTTTTGGTTGTCGCCCGGGATCAGGTCAGCGGCGATCTGCGCCTTCACGAAGACGTCATAGGGCATATCGGAGTTGAAGGCTTCGATCACCCAGTCGCGATAGCGCCAGGCTTGCGGATACTCTGCGATGCCGACGCCGTGGAAGTCGTTTTCGCCATAGCGAGCGACATCGAGCCAATAACGTCCCCAGCGCTCGCCGAAGTGCGGAGAGCTCAGCAAGCGGTCCACAACTGTTGAAAACGCCAGTGGCGAGTCGTCAGCGAGGAATGCGGAGACCTCCTCGGGAGTCGGGGGCAGGCCCATCAGATCGAAGCTGATGCGGCGGAGCCACGTTCTTCTGTCAGCGGGCGGATTCGGAGTCAAGCCATTCTTCCGCAGGGACGCCCGAACGAGTTCGTCGATGGGCGAGTCGCCGACGACGGCCGGTTTCCTGAGCGGCTGGAACGACCAGAAGGATCGGTCTTCCTCGGTGATTCCCTTCGCTTTCCCCTGACTGACTTGCTCGGTCTTCCGCGGCCACATCGCACCGGCGCGGACCCAGGTAGTGAGATCATCGACAGCGTGTTGGCCCAGCCGGCCGGAGGGAGGCATCTTCAAGTTCGGGTGTGAATGGCTGACGGCTTGCAGGAGCAGGCTGGACCCTGGATTCCCCGGCAGGATGGCCGGTCCTCTGCTGCCGCCCTTCAACAAACCATCGCGTGAATCGACACGCAGTCCGGAGGTCGCCAGCTCGCCATGACAGCTTTGGCAATGCTCGGCGAGCAAGGGTCGAATGCGGGTCTCGAAGAACTCTTCGTGTTCCTGTGCGGCCTCGGCCCGGGCCGCACCACCGCAAAGCACCGCAAAGCCGGCCAGGAGCAAGCAAACAACCGGAACACGCACATTCATTGAGATGACGTCCTGCCTGATTCCCGTCTCCAGGTTCATGTTACACAAGGCGTTCGAGAGAGTCCATAGCAGCCAAGTCCAAAACCTCGCGCGGGCGTCAGCTTCAGACTGGCTTTTTGCACCTTTTCGCCGTGGCACTCGCTGCATCGCTCCGGGAAAACGGGGCTGAGTCGGCGTTCGAAGTGTTCGCCGCGATCCGGAACCTGGCCGACGGCCGGAGACAGGAACAACACGACACAGAGCGGGACGCTCTGCCGGAGGAAGCGAGCCATCCTGGCAAGGAGGCTCACCCGTTCACCCGCCCGTATCTTCTCACCCAGTTCGATCGCCATCCATTCCCGGCAGGAATGTGTCAACGCAATAGAGAAAGCACCATTGTTCGAGCAATATGGAACGTTCCCCTTTCCCAGCGTGGGTTCATTGGGAGTCGGCCGCATCGGAAGCAGCCCGGAGTGCGGCGGGAGTTGCGGCGAACGGCGCGCGGACAGCGGCTTGTGGGTATCCGAAGAATACCGAGGAATTGTGGGGCAGAAGAACCGTAATGATTCGAAAAAAATCGTAATCAGGAGGCAAAACCACGTTATCACGCGGCAAAAACTCGTTATCCGGCGGCAACAAACCCAGAACATCGAGGAATGGCCTCGTCGAGATTCGCAGCGAAGTCGTCAAGGGGCGGCGGTCCGGGCGGCGGATTTCGGTTTGTTCAGCCATAAAAGCCGTGTTTCGTGAAAACCTTACAGGCCGTTTTGCCGGTGCGGGGGACGGCGGCCGCCCATGCCGCCCCATGCCGCGCCACAACGCGCAGGAAAGCGGCGACCGGGCGGCGTGCGCGGCGGTCCGGGCGGGGGTTTCGATCGTGCGTCCCTTGCGCAGCCACGGCGAAAAAAGCCGTGTTTCGTGTTTCGTGTTTCGTGTTTCGTAAAAAGCATGGTTGGGGGCTTGGTTCGCTCCAGAAAAATATCTGCCGGCCGGTGAACGGGAAAGGCCGAAAAAAGCAGTGATTCGTGTCTCGTGTCTCGCAAAAACCCAACCGGCCGTGTTGCCATGCGAACGGCGCGCGGACCCTTGACGGGGGGGTGGGGGGGGCCGGGAAAAGCCGGGAAATGGTGGGAAATCGTGGGTAGGGAAGCATAAAAGCCATGTTTCGTGTTTCGTGAAAACCCTGAAAGGCCGTGAGGCCGGTGCGGGGGACGGCCGACGCCCCTGAGAGTGCCGCGCCGAGGGCAAGTCGATCCGGATGATTCCCGACATCCTGTCCTCATGCTAGGCCGGCCGGGGCGATAAAAAAAGACTGAAGGGCTTCACAACGTTTGTGCCTCGTGTCTCGTGATTCGTGAAAACCCTGAAAGGCCGTGAGGCCGGCGCGGGCGGCTCGCACCTTGTTCCGCCAGCCCTCTCAGGCCTGCCTTGCAGCAGGCAGGCACTTCGTCTCGCCACGCTGCGAGATATGCAGGCTAGTCCGGCCCCCGCGCGAGTGCGGATCAATCAAGCGAGAAACACCGTACCGGTGTCAGCGGCGTTTGATGAGGGGGGTGTTTCACATCAGTTATTCCTCCGCCCGTGTGCGGCTCATACAAAAGGGAAGCATCCGGATCGGTGTTAACGCCGCTTGATCAGCAGGATGTTTCACATCAGTCGGAGGGGAATTTTTTCCTTTGTCTTCTCGTTGGCTCGCCAGGGGAACTTCCCCCAGTGCGCCGGCATTCCCGGCAGGAATGAATGCCTGTGAACAACTCGCATCCTTCCTCCGCCTATTCCCAGTAGACTAAGCCTTTGCGGCTCACCCAGGTGTGTCTGCCGATGAAGAGATCCTCGATGGCCCACCTCTTCCGCAGGTCAAGCCGTTTTATCGCCGTCATCGCGGCCTTCGCTCTTGCTGCCGTGCTGCAACCTCTGGTGTCCGCTCAGGGCGTGGCGGTGTCCGGCCGCCGGGCGCAGCCGCGCAGGCCGTTACCGGAGGGCACGAAGCTGCCCCGGATCGCCTATCACGACATCGCACGTCAGGCAGGCCTGACCGGTGTCAACATCTCAGGGGCAGAAAAGGGAAAGGAGTACATCGTCGAGACGACCGGGACGGGTGTGGCGATATTCGATTACGACAACGACGGTCTGATGGACCTGTTCTTCGTGAACGGAGACCGGTTCGGCGACAAGGCCGGGCAATCCAGGCATCATCTCTATCGCAACCGCGGCGGACTCGCATTCGATGATGTCACCGAGGAAGCCGGCATCGGGCACAGCGGCTGGGGCCAGGGCGTCTGCGCCGGCGATGTCGACAACGATGCGTACACCGACATCCTGGTGACACATTGGGGTTCCCACGTTCTGTTCCGCAACCAAGGAGACGGAACTTTTCAAAACGAAACCAAGAGCCGAGGTCTACTGAGCCCGGAGCGGCGCTGGAGCACGGGTTGCGCCTTCCTTGACCACGACCGGGACGGCGATCTGGATCTATTCGTTGCGAACTACCTGCGGTTCGATCCCGAGAAGACGCCGAAACCGGGTGAGAGGGCGGAATGCCGCTGGAGAGGCGTACCCGTGCTTTGCGGTCCGAGAGGCCTACCGCCCGAGACGATGTCGCTCTACGAGAACGACGGCAAGGGAGTGTTTGCGGATGTGTCCGACGCGGCGGGCATCAGCGTGCCGAAGGAGTATTACGGCTTCACTCCGCTCACGACCGATTTTGACAACGACGGGTGGACGGATGTCTATGTCGCGTGCGACTCGACGGCCTCACTTCTCTATCACAACCAGAAAGACGGGACGTTCGAAGAAGTGGGCGTGATTTCGGGCACGGCCTACAACCTCGACGGCATGGAACAGGCGGGCATGGGAGTCACTGCCGGCGACTACGACGGGGACGGCGACCTCGATCTCTTCAAGACGAACTTCTCCAGCGACACCCATACCCTGTATCGCAACGAAGGCGAGTTGTTTTTCAGCGACGAGACTATCCGCACCGGCTTGGCCGTGAACACCCAGTATCTGGGGTGGGGAACGGCCTTCCTTGATGTCGATCACGACGGCTGGAAGGACATCTTCGTAGCGAACGGACACGTCTATCCGGGTATCGACGACACTCATCTCTCCGAAACTTTCCTCCAACAAAGACTTCTGTACTGGAATCGCAGGGATGGGGGATTCCACGATGCGTCAGGCGAGGCAGGTCCGGCGATCAGCGCGGAGCACTCCTCGCGCGGCACGGCCATCGGCGACCTCGACAACGACGGGAGCCTGGAGATCGTCATCGTCAACATGCACGAGGCGCCGTCCCTGTTGAAGAACGATGGAGAGCGGGGCGGCGCGTTACTGGTGCAAGCCCTCACCCCCGAGGGGCGTGACGCCATCGGCGCACGCATTCGAGTGACCGCCGACGGCCGGGACCAGATCGAAGAGGTGCGCAGCGGCGGATACCACATCTCGCAAAGCGACTTTCGCATTCACTTCGGGCTCGGGACGGCATCCGCGGCCGATATCGAGATCCGCTGGCCGGCTGGAAAGACGAGCCGCTTCGAAGCCGTCGCGGCCGGCCACTGGATCGTCGTCCAGCAAGGCGAGGGCATCGTGAAGACCATCGCCTTCGGCTCAGACGGGGACTAAGAAGGCCGTGCGCGCACCAGCAGCCCGTGATTCAAGTCACGCGGGCGGCGTTCCGCGCCCCCACCACAGGCTGCCCGGTCGGCAGGCCGCTTGGCTGATTCTGCTGCAGTGCCCACTGCTGTTCGCTCAGACCTCGGGCCCGGAACGCCCCACGTTTGCGGACATCACCGAGAAATCGGGCGTCACGTTCCGCAACGAACCGTCGAGGACTTCGGAGAAGTACTTGCTCGAATCGATGGTCGGAGGAGCCGCGGTTTTCGATTACGACAACGACGGCGACCTCGACCTCTACTTCGTGAATGGGGCGGCGCTGGAAGATCCCATGCCGCAGGGCGCTCAGCCCCGCAAGGAAGACCCGCGATACTGGAACCGGCTGTACCGCAACAACGGTGACCTGACGTTCACAGACGTGACCGAGCAAGCGGGCGTCTCCGGCCATTCCTACGGACAGGGAGTGGCGGTGGGCGACTACGACAACGACGGATTCGCCGACCTCTACGTCACGAACTACGGGCGGAATATTCTCTATCGCAACAACGGAAAGGGTGGTTTCCGGGATGTGACCGAGAGCGCGGGCGCAGCGGCCGGCGAGTGGTCCACCGGGGCTGCTTTTTTCGACTTCGACGCGGACGGCCTACTGGACCTGGCCGTCGTGCGCTACGTCGATTGGGACTTTTCAAAGAACGTCTGGTGCGGCGAGCACAAGCCCGGCTATCGATCGTATTGCCACCCGGACAACTTCGCCCCCATCACACACCTGATCTATCGCAACAACGGGGACGGCACGTTCCGGGACGTGACGCCGCAAGCCGGATTTGCGGATGCGCCCGGCAAGGGCCTCGGTGTCGCCTTCAACGACTTCAACCTCGACGGCCGGCTCGATCTCTTCATTGCGAACGACTCGGCGCCGCAGCAACTCTTTCAAAACAAGGGGGACGGCAGCTTCGAAGAAGTCGGCCTGCTGGCCGGCGTCGCCTACGACGAGGACGGCAATGTCTTCGCCGGCATGGGGACCGACTTCGTCGACTATGACAACGACGGCCGGCCGGAGATCTTCGCCAATGCGCTGCCTCACCAGAAATACGCTTTGTTCCGCAATCGAGAGGGCGAGTTCGAGTACGCCTCGGGACCGACCGGCGTCAGCTCGTTTTCCGCTCTGCATTCGGGTTGGGGCACCAAGTTCATCGACTACGACAACGACGGCTGGAAAGACCTCTTTGTGGCCCAGGGCCACGTAATGGACAACATCGAATTGACGAACCCCTCCCTTCGGTACAAGGAGCCGCTGCTGCTGCTGCGCAATCGGAACGGGAAGTTTCAGGACGTCTCGGGGCAAAGCGGCGCGATATTCAGCAAGGCGCTGGCGGCGCGCGGGGCGGCCTTCGGCGATCTCGACAGCGACGGCTTTATTGACGTGGTCATCAATCGCAACGAGGAGCCCGCCCTGCTCCTTCGCAACCAGGGCAACGGGAATCATTGGTTGATCGTCGATCTGCTCGGGACGCGGAGCAATCGTGGAGGAATAGGCGCCCGATTGCGGCTTGCAACGCCGGGAGGCGTGGAACAGCACCAGATCGCATCCACGGCGGGCAGCTACTTGTCGGCGAGCGACAAGCGGGTCCACTTCGGACTGGGCGCCGAGAACAAAGCCGCACTCCTCGAGATTCGCTGGCCGAGCGGCGTTGTTCAGCGCTTGACCGACGTTCGCGCGAATCAGATTCTCAGCGTGACCGAACCCTCGCAGTAGGCGTTAGCCTGCATTTCTCACCACCCGACGGTCTAAGCACGCGAAAAAAGGCCGTGATTCGTGTTTCGTAACTCGCGATTCGTGAAAAGCTTTGGCGGGGATTTGGTTCGCTTCATAAAGAGATGTCTGAGGGCCGGCGAACCGTAAAGGCCATGTTACCGGCGCCCAGCGGCTCGCGGCTCGTCCTGACGGCCCTCTCACCCACTTCGCTTCGCCGCGTGGTGAGACATGCAGGTTGGGGACGGACGGCGCCGCGGGCTCCGGCGCTTGGCAGGTCAGGATGTCATCCGGCCAAAAACGGCTTCGGAGGCCTGTCCGTTGGGAAGCTCGAACGAGCACGAGAAAGGCTGTGCGTTTCGCTGCGCTGAAACGGCAATCGGGTCAGGAGGAGCTGCGCCTTCCGGCAGGAGCAGGTAGCGCGCCCCCTTTTCGGCGGCGAACCTGATGACATCGCCGTCCGACTCCACGATCAACTCATTCCGGCGCATGACGGCGCACTTGCCACCCCACGGATTTCGCACTCGGCATTCCCCGCCGAGGCGCGCTTCGATTTCGATGAACCGCGGGCGGCCGGCCTCAATCACGGCGGCAACGAGAAAGCCTCCCCGGGCAAGCAACCGAAACGCAGCGTCCCACTCATCGGGCCAAGCGGGGGCCACGCGGATGACCTCCGGTTCCGCGGGGCGGGGCGAGATGCTTTGCATCAGGCCCTCTTGCAAGGCCGTCGTGATGCAACCCAAGTGCTCGATCGAGTGGGCGGTCACGCCCTCGAAGTTGCTGAAGCCGTTGGGCAAGGGACTAAAGCAGTTGCGGTAGTAGCTCGCCAGCAGCAAAGGCAGATCGCCGCCGCGGCCAGCTCGCGACTCCATGATCGGGGTGCGGGCCGCACTGCCGAACGGCTCGCCTTCGAAGATCTGCTTGCGCGAGGGGTTCAACTCCGAAATCTTCAAGGCGATGCGGGTTGTCTCCGCATCTTCGGTCTCCAAGGTCCAGACTTCAAACGGGAACACGGGAAACAGCAGCGCCTCGCCAGGATCCATGTGCCGCCCCGGAACCTGACCCAAGTGACCGATCGACCAGACGTCATCCGCGATGGTTCCGCCCGCAAGGGCTTTGGACTTCGGGTCGCGTCCCATAGGGAAAGGCGCCAGATGATCAAGCAGCTCTCGCCACTTTTCCCGGAGCTCCGCATCAAGATCAAGGATCTCGGCGGCGCGAATCGCCAGGGGCGCCGTGCCGCGGATCGCCGCCAGGTCGACGTTCCCGTCGTCGACCCCCCAGAAGGCCTCGTGCTGATTGAGCCCATAGAGGTGGTAGAGGCCATCGTCTTCTTTTTGCGCCAAGCTGCGGTAGAACTCGAGCGTCGTCTTCAACAACGGATAGGCATGGGTGCGCAGCCACTCGATGTCGCCGCTATAGCGGTATCTCCACCAAGCGGCGACGGCAATCTCGCTTCCGGAAGAAGCGATATGGCTTACCCACGAATACCTCCCTTTCGCAATATAGGGCGGCTTGCGGTCATCGGCCATCTGCGTCAACACGCATTCGTACTGTCCGAAGGATCGGGCGCGGCCGGAGAACTCGGTGTTCGGCTTGATCCCCTGATAGACGTCGAAATACTCCGAGGCCACGTCGCCGGGTAGCTCGACCGGCCCGTCGAAGGGACCGGCTTCGAGGAAGTACGCACCCGAAGCGTTCCAGCGTTGACGCGCAGCGATCTCGCAGGCCGCAATCTGCTGGACATACATGTCGAAGAAGGGCACGGTCAGGTCGACGGCGTTCGAAGCGAAAAGCGGGAAGTGAGATATCTCGGTGGTCCACACCCAGAATTGGGCCCCCCACCTGCGCTGATCGCCATCGACGGCGAATAGCGACGCGTTCCACTTGGCCGGCAACGGTCCGCGAGAGGTGGAGGCCATGCAGTAGAGGTGATACATGCGGATGCGCGCTATGAACTCGCCGATGCCGTCGCGGCTCGTGACGTTGACGAAGCTTCGCGACCAGAAGTCTTCCCACCACGTCCGGTGCCGTGCAAGCAACTCCACCATCGGCACGTCCGCCGTTTCAGCGAGGAGCCGGCTTGCCAGCGAGCGGACGTCGGTCTCTTTTTGCCACGCCGCGGCGGACGATATGTAGACAGTCACCTTGCCCTTCGCGGCGGGCATGGCGATGACGCGGGATTTGTCGTCGGCGGTTTCGACCGAAACCTCTCGTCCCACCGCCCTCACTGCGACCGCCGACGAGCAGAAGTGATCCTCCTCGCTGAACTGCTGGGCAACGGAAACTTCCCCCGCCATCTGGTCGAATTCATAAAGCGAGGTGTGCTCGCCCGTCTTGACTTCCGGCTCTCGCCACATCGAGAGAGTGATTCGGATCGGCTGCGGCTGGGGACGGCGGTCGTCGATTTCGGCGACGAGCACGTCGGTGTCCGCCGCCGCGAAGCAACGCACGGTCAAATTGCCGCCCTCGATGGAGTCTTCAGCGCGAAAGAGCGAGAGCCGCTGCTCGAACCCGCGCTCCCCACTGAAGGCGGCGGCGCCTACGTCGATGCTCACCTGGGCGCAACCCCCGCAATGATCGGCCGGGCCGTCGCGGGGCCCCTCGTGATTGCGATTCACCGCAAAAACGTCATTGCGATTGATCTGCATACGGACTCGATCGGGTTCGGTCCAGATCATCGTGCCCATGCGGCCATTGCCGATGGGATGCCCTTCGACGGGCTCCGCCGCCGGGCTCAGGTAGATCAGATCGGCCGACGAGACCAGAGCGTCGGCATCGACATCGAGCAAGGAACCTGCTTCCCGGGGGCCGCAGCCGGGCTGCAGGAGCGTCGACCCGACAACCGCGCCGAGGCCGCCAAGGAAGGTGCGGCGTGGTATATATTGAGCGGATTGTTTGACAGGCAAGAGTTTTCCCGATTTCTCCATTGATCCTGCGAGTCAGTCTACGAAAAAGTGAGCGCGGTGTAAGCATGCAGATGCATCCGAAACGGGCGATGCCGGCATTCGTGTCATCGGGCATCCTGGGAACCCTCCTGATATTGGCTGGTTGCGGGGACGGCCCGGTCGCCGAACGATCTCTCCTATCCAGCGCACCGCTGCCCCGCACGCTCACAGCCGAGAACGCCGAGGAAGACCTGTTTCAGGGGATGGCCCATCTGTTCACCATCCCCGACTACTTCGACTACGGGCTTTTTACGCCGCAGGAATGCACCGAACTGCCCGGCAAGCTCTTCCGGGCGCGGGCAAAGGGCGCCGAGTGCTCCACCGCTTTCCTCATCAGCGGCAAGGACCATTGGTATGCCGGGAAATCGAATGATCTGTGCTTTGAAGCGGGCCGGCTGTACGCGGCCTGGCGCGTGCAGCGCCCCGAGCGGCTGGCTCCTGGCGGGAAGTATTCCTACGTCTTCCCCCAGGGAGGGCCCTGGGATATCTGGATGGAGGCTGACGAGTCGGGCGAGGCTGTCTGGAGGATCCAGCGGTCGTCAGGCAGCGAGACGGTGATCGAGACGGTTGCCGCCGGACCGCCGTCCGACGGCTGGGACGACGTTCGGCTTACGCTCGAGCCGGCCGCCCTCGAGATCGAGTGGAACCACGGCAGGACCGAGCGGTTCTCGCACGGACCCTATCCACAAACCTTCCGCATGCACGTGGGTGCGGCGCAACCCGACCCCGAAGGCCCCGAAGTCGTTTCCTCATACCGTCATTTCTTCCTCAACCGCTTCCCCTTTCCCTATTCGGAAGAAGACATGGGCCCGGACGGCCCGGAAGACATTCGCCCCGAGGACGAAATGATCCGCAATTTCGCTATCGAGGCGACCCCGCAGTCCCCCCGACACTCCGAGGGCGACATCATCGAGTTGAAGGACGGTTCATTGCTGCTCGTTTGGAGCGACTACTTCGACGGCGAGGGCTGGGACCGTTCGCCGGCCCGGCTGAGCGCCAAGGTGTCGAAAGACGGCGGCCTCACCTGGGGCGAGCCCTGGACCGCCGTCGAGTACGATCCGGAAAGCCCCGCCGGAAACGTCATGTCCGCCAGCCTCGTCCGCGCCGGCAACGGCGACATCTTGATGTCCTATCACGGTGAGACGCCTTCGATGAAGGAGGAAGGCAGTCTCTTGCGGCGATCGAGCGACGAAGGACGAACGTGGAGCGAGGCGCGGCAGATCAGTCCCGACAACGGCAACCCTCACGCGGCGAACAACGACTGCTTCCGCCGGTTGAAGAGCGGCCGTATTCTGCTTTCGAGCCGCGAGTACATCGACGGCGTTCGCTGGCCGTATGCGCTCTACTCCGACGATGACGGCGAAACATGGATCGCCGGTGAAAAGACGCCCGCCCCCGATCTGACGCCGAAGCAGGTGGAAGGGCAAAACGTCAACGAGCCAACGATCTCGGAACTGCCGGACGGCCGGTTGCTCATGAAGATGCGTTCGATCGCCGGAGGGCACTTCTTCTCCTACTCCGAAGACGAAGGCGAGACCTGGTCGAAGCCCTACCTGTCGCCGCTCCGTGGCATCGTGGCCCCCGGATACGTGGGAACCATTCCGTCGACGGGAGACACGCTGGCGATCTGGTCCCGCGGGTTGACGGGCCGCACGCCTCTGAATTCGGCGGTCTCCCGCGATGGAGGCAAGACCTGGAGCCCGGTCAAATATCTCAATCGCAGCGAGTATCACGGCTACGGCTACACCAGCGTCGATTACGTCGGAGACCGAGTCGTGATCACGACGATGCGCTACCCGCAGTTCTCTTCCATCGAGCGGTTCGTCGTCCAGCCGGGCTATTCAGACTTGTTGTTCCTGTCGTTGCCCGTCGAGTGGTTCTATCGTTTCCCTGATGACTAGCCGCAAGGCAAGGTGAGTGAGAAGGCGGTCAGGACGCGGCGAGAGCCGCTTGACGTGTGGAGAAGCACTTGGCGCTACATCGGAGTGCGGCGGCCGGTACGACAAACTCATGGCCGTTTTACGACGTGCTTCGACCGCCGATCGGTGAGGCATCGAGGCGGCTGGCGCCCGCTTCGTAACCTCTTCGTAACCTGACCGCCCTCGAAGCCGCCTTCAGGAATGCAGCGCACAACCGGTTAGCGGTCGGATTTTTACAAAAGTTTTGCATACGCAGCAACGGCGCGATCGGCGCCTGCTGGTAGCTTGAGAGTGTTCCAAGCCTTTTGCATCGCTCCTGCCCACCCACCTCGCCAAGCCGCAGGCAGCCGGCAACCCTCCCATGTCACTGATGAACGGTAACGACTCGCACCCCGCCGCCTGCCAAGCGCGGGAACTGCTGCGGAACTACACGCCCGTTCCACTGTCCGTCGCGAACACCCTGCCCTCGGCGAACCGGTATGACACGAAATTCCTGCTGTCTCACAGCCAGCTCATCGCCGCCCTACGATTCCTGGACAGGTACTACTCGTCGCTCGACATTGACGGAATTCGCGTGCATCGCTACCGCACCCTGTATTTCGACACTCCCGGTTTCGATCTCTACTTGCGGCACCACTCGGGGGCCCGGAATCGATTCAAGGTCCGCAGCCGCCATTACGTCGACTCAGACCGTTCCTTCCTGGAGGTCAAGCGGAAGGTCGGCAAGAATCGAACCGTCAAGGCCAGGAAGGAGACGGCCTCCACTGTGACCGAGTTGACCATCGAGGCGATGGGTTTCGTCGAATCGCAGGCCTTGACCGGCACCGGGGACCTCGAGCCGAAGCTCTGGAACGAATTCGACCGCATCACGCTGTTGGGAAACAGCAGCGCCGAGCGAGTGACGCTGGATCTGCGCATCGGTTTTTCCAGCGGGGCCGAACGCCAGAGCATGCCGGGCCTTGCCGTGGCCGAACTCAAGCAAGCCAGCATTGACCGCACTTCGCCATTCTTCCGGCACATGCGGTCCATCGGGTCGAGGCCCGCGCGGTTCAGCAAGTACTGCGTCGCAGCGCAGTTGCTGCATCCGCAACTCAAGCGCAATCGCTTCAGAAAAAGCCTCCGGGCCGTCGAAAAGCTGGCAGAAGGAGCCGTTCATGCAGCCTGAGCTCATCGTTCACCTGGCCGGGGCCGGTTTCAATTTCCTCGTGGTGCTGATCATTGTCCGGCTGATCTACTACCCGTCCGGTCAAGACAAGCAGTACGTGCTGACGTTCCTGACGTTCAGCACGGTGACCTATTTCGTGCTGGGCCTGCTGACCAGCGTCGATCTGAGCATCGGGGTGGGCTTCGGGCTGTTCGCCCTGTTCTCGGTGCTGCGCTATCGGACCGATACGATCTCGGCCCGCGAGATGACGTACCTCTTCGTGGTGATCGCCCTGGCGGTCATGAATTCCGTGCTTGTCACGCAAAGCGAGCATATACGGATGCTGGCCTCGAACGGCGCGGTCGTGGCTGTGATGTTCGTTCTGGAGCGCGAATGGGGCTTTCACTTCGAGGCCAGCAAGCGGGTCATCTATGACCGGGTCGAGCTGACCCGGCCGCAGCGCAGAGACGAGTTGCTGGCGGACCTGCGCGAGCGCACCGGCCTCACTGTGCGGCACGTTTCGGTCGGCCGGCTCGACCTGGTGAGCGACACGGCCGATCTAACTTTGTTCTACGACCAGCGGGAAGAGGAGAGCGTAGAACGCGGGACCAAGAGGGGGAACAAGGCATGAAACCGCGTTGTGCATGGCCGGCGGCTACGATTCTGTTCGCGTTGTGCGGGGCGCACATGGCTCAGGGGCAGCCGAGACCCGTGCGGTTCATCCCAGCCATTGCAGCGCTCGATTCCGATGGGGACGAGACGCTGTCCAACGAAGAGATCGACAACGCCCCCGCCTCGCTGATCACGCTCGACGCAGACGGCAGCAAGACGCTCACGATCGACGAACTCATGCCCCTGCCGGGTGGCAGGGCGGGAGGAAGGCGCCCGCCGTTCTCCGGCGGCGCGGGGCCGCGCGGCGGCCAGCAGCCCGGGCGCGGAGGGCTGGCCAGGATGATCCAGCGCATTCCCGTGCTGGCGGCCCTGGACGCGGACGGGGACAGCGAGGTGTCAGCGGCCGAGATCCGGGACTCGGCGCGCTCCCTCCGGGCGCTCGACACGGACCAGAGCGGGTCTCTGGAGGCGGGCGAACTCCTGCCGCGATTCCGCGGACGCGGCGGGTTCGGCAGAGGGAGGCGCCCCGAGCCGAGGCCGGCGCCGATCATGACCGCGATCGACACGGACGGCAACGGCGAAATCGCTTCGGAGGAGTTGGCTCAAGCTTCGGAAGCCCTTTGGTCCCTCGACTCGGACCAGGACGGCAGCCTGACACAGCGGGAGACGACGCCACCGGAACCGTCGCCGGCAGGCCGTGGAGAGGGTCAACCAGTCCGGCCGGACCGATGGCCTCGAACACACCCGATCGTCACGGCCCTGGACGCCGACAACAGCGGAGACCTCAATTCACTGGAGATCGACGAGGCCCAGGCCCTGCTGGCAAAGCTCGACGCGGACGGCAGCGGAATCCTGACTCGAGACGAGTTGTCGAGCCGTTTCGGCCCCCGAGGAGGAGGGCCGGGCAGTCCCGGGGGCCGCGGCGGATTCGGGGGCTTCCGGGGCGAGACCTCGGCGGTCCGGAAGCTGCCGGAAGACCTCGAACCGCACGAAGGCGGCGCTTGGATCCCCGATCGGAAAACGTTCGAGAGATTCTCCTACCAAGGCTCACAGACGCTTATCGATACCGCCCTGATCGGGCTCGAGTTCGTGAAGTTCGTCGTCACGGACGCCAACGGCGATAGGCCGCTGCTGTATTTCATGAACACCGAGAATCACCGGGCTCACCCGATGTTCATGCGCGAGATGGGCCTTGGTTTCAGGATGGGAGGGGAGAACTCGGGCACGATGCGCGGAGTGATCGTCTATCGGCCGCTGCTGACCTCTCCGTCGGGAGCGCGCGGCCTGTACACGTACGAGTTCGAGCCTCGCGACTCGTTCCCGTTCGAGATGGTCCAGGTCGCCCACAACCTGCTGTCCAGACACTCGTCCCTGCTCGACGGCCATATCGCCTACCTCCCGCTGCCGGCCGCTGTGCCGCGCTACCGGGAAGAGCAGGCCCGGTACGAAGCCGCCAAGCTGCCGGTCTTCCTTCAGGACGAGGTTTACGATGACCTTGCCTACCTGCCCCTCAACGTGAGCGAGGGATACGGGCTCCTGCGCCTGATGCCGCTCGATGAGCGACCACGCGCAAGGGACGTGGTGCTCTACGAGAGCCTTCCCAACGAGATGCCCCGGGTCGCCGGGATCATCACCGGAGTCCGGCAAACCCCGCTGTCGCACGTGAATCTCCGGGCCGTTCAGGACGGGGTTCCGAACGCCTTCATTCGCGACGCCGCCAACGACGAGCGGATCAGCAGCCTGATCGGGAAGTACGTCTACTACCGGGTCGCCGAAGACGGTTACGAGATCCGCGAAGCGACAGCCGCCGAGGTGGACCGGCACTTCGAGAGCATGCGTCCCAGCGAATCCTCCGTGCCGGCTCGCGACCTCGAGGCCAAGCGCATCCGGCCGCTGGCCGAACTGGGATTCGAGGATCACTCCAGCGTCGGCGTCAAGGCAGCGAACGTCGCCGCGCTCGGCAAGCTCGGTTTCAAGGCGGGGGTCGTCCCCGAAGGCTACGCAATCCCGTTCCATTTCTACGACGCCTTCATGCGCCACAACGGCCTCTACGACGAAGCCGGCACGATGATCGAAGAAGCCGGCTTCCTGACCGATACCCAGCAGCGTGCCGAGGCCCTGAAGCGATTCCGCAGGAAAGTGAAGGACGGGGACCTGCCGGAATGGATGCTGGGCGAGCTCAAGTCGTTGCAGAGGCGGTTCGCCCCGTCCCAGCCGATCCGCCTGCGATCCAGCACCAACAACGAAGACCTGCCGGGATTCAGCGGCGCCGGGTTGTACGACTCCTTCACTCACCACCCGGACGAGGGCCATCTTGCAAAGTCCGTGAAGCAGGTCTACGCAAGCCTGTGGAACTTCCGTGCATTCGAGGAGCGCGAGTTTTTCCGGGTCGACCACCTCGCGGCGGCGATGGGGGTCCTGGTCCATCCGAACTATTCGGGGGAACTCGCGAACGGCGTGGCGGTGAGCGAGGATATCGCGTACCAATCCGGCGGGTACGGCCGTCCGAGGATGTACTACGTCAACGCGCAAGTGGGAGAGGACCTCGTGACCAACCCGGAGCTGGAGTCGACCCCCGAGGAGGTCCTGCTCAGCACGCGCGGGCGTCGATTCGACCGCGTGATCCGGCGCTCGAACCGCACCGGGAACGACAGCCCGCTACTCAGCGAGGGGCACCTCGACGAACTGCGCGAATCCCTGCGCCTGATCCACAACAAGTTCAAGGTGGAGTATGGCGTCGGAGTCAGCGACCCGTTCGCCATGGAGATCGAGTTCAAGGTCACATCCGAAGGCCGGCTGGCCATCAAGCAGGCCCGGCCATGGGTTTTCCATTAGCGGGGCCCGGCGATGCCCGTGGGCCTTGGCCTAAAGTCTCTGTTGTCGAATGTCTCGGGTGTAATCACAATCAGGCCAATTCGAGCAGCCGAGAAAGCGTCCGTACTTGCCGATTCTGGTCTGCAGCCAACCCTCACAGTTGGGACAACTCTCGATGTCCTGACCGCAGTCCCGGCAACGGAAGTCGCCGTCCGTCTTGACGGGCAATCCTGTGCCGCATGCGGGACAGGAAGGTTGCAGGTAGTCACAATAGGGAAAATTCGAGCAACCGTAGAAGGTGCTTTCGTTTCGCGCGTTTTCACGTCATTGGAGGCACCCGTTAACGCACTTTGGACAGGGTACATCGCTTTGCGGCAGTCGCCCGAAGACGGTGACGCCGTACCTGTTACCGATCAATTCCATGACAAAGGGAGACGGCGGGTCTCCGCCTGCAACAAGGAAGACCCGCCGCTTGGCACGGGTGATAGCGACATAGAACAGGTGCCGCTCCTCGGCATTCGGATACCCTTCGGGCACTGAGAGAACCAAGTCGAGAAGTGGGTCATCATTGATCTCGAAGGGAACCCATTTCTTCCAGAGCACAGTCCCAGCACCACGACGTAATCGGCCCCGAGTCCTTTCGAGCCGTGTACGGTCATATACGAAAGCCGGAAGTATGGATGAACCGGGGGCGCATCACGAATCCTCACGGGTGGAAGGACGGCATCCGTCCTGCGGCTCCGAGCGCCCCAAGGTGGCGAACGTCGAGACCGGACAAACGCTCCGCGGCCCGGTTGACCAGTTGTTGATCGGCGGTGACCAGTACCGATGCCGTCAACTCGGCGCAAGCCAGATAGAGGCAGTCGTGCACCGGATGGTCGATCAACACGGCGACCTGCGCGGCACGCTCGATGAGATCGCCGACGGGATGAATGGCGACGACATAGGGGAGACTCACGAGCTCGACAAAGTACGGTTGCGGGTCCAGAATTTCGCCTCTTCGGACCTTTTTCCAGATCGTGTTCGCGAACTCGGCCAGCAGGATGTCGGGGGCATGCAGATCGAACTGAACGCCCAGTAATTGCCGCGCCTCCTCACAGAGCGGCTCGGTCACAAACCACTTGAGGACGACGCTGGCGTCGACGGTCAGCTTCACCGATCCCGATCTTCGCGCAACAGCGTGACGCTGTCGGTCTGAGGCGTATCGGCAGTCAGGGCCGCGATCTGCCGCGTTCGCTCGCGAAAATCGGCGAGGCGTTTCCGGCGAACCACCCGTTGCGCCAACACATGGCGCACCTCTCCCTCCAGCGATCGCTGGTTCGCCCTGGCCTCAGCCTTGAGCCCCTCGATCACCCAATCGTCAAGATTGCGGACGGTAAGATTACCCACGCGCTCTCTCCTTCCCCGAGACGTATGTAGACATTATGCTAGCATAGTGCATTCATTTAGGTTCTGGACGTATCCCGCGCATGTACCCACTGTTGAGACGGTCCCGAGATCGAGTACGAAAGACGCCATCGAGGGTCAAACCGCCGCGACCGGCTCGTCCGTACCGTGCGGAAAGCTATGGATGCGATCTGTCGGTGCTATCGTTCCACAGATTCATTCACGACAATAACAGCAGGGGGGCGTTGCCGCGGCTCGCATTCAACAGCCTGATGCCCATCCCAGCGACACCAAGCTCATCGGTAAACCAAGATGTGTAAAGCACAAAATAGATCTTGTTCTGCTGGAACGGTTGCCGGTTTTCTCGCATGTGCGCTTTTCGTCGCGTGCGCGCCGACGGCGGACTCTCCAGAAGCGGTGACGTACGACATCGGCGACCGCAACCAGGTCTTCATCGACGGACGCTACCTGGATTCCGCCAGCGATGTTCGAATCACGGTCAACCAACCGGTGAAGACCAACGAGCAATGCCTGGTCGGCGACCTTCGCGGTTACGAAACGGTGCTGGAGCCCGACGGAACCTTTCGGGGATTTCACGCTCTGACGAAAGACGGTGTCCGCTGGCGCCGAGTCGAGCCGGGTGACGTTCCCGAGCCGGATGACATCCTTGGTTTGTACAACGGGCAGAGGGTTCCCTTTGTCGATCCTCTCGCGGAACCGGAAGAGCGCTACAAGCTCTTCTCCGCATCCGAAGGCGAAGAATTCAATGAAACCGTCCTTCGCGCCTCGGCGGACGGAGCCGAGTGGCGTGAAATCCATCGGGGGCTGTTCCCCAAGGAGGCCGTTTACCCGCGCGGCATGGACAGCCAGAACGTGGCCTTCTACGACACCCGGATCAACCGCTACGCCGCCTACGTGCGGGTCAACCTGGCGATACCGGCTCCTCCGCACCACCAGCCGTACTTCGACCAACTCAGTCTGCGCAACTATGGCCGCAAGGGTTACTACTTCCTGCGCTCCATCGGGCGGGCGGTCACGGACGATCTCTCGAAGTTCCCGATGCCGGAGGTGGTCCTCCAGCCCGACGAGCAGGACCCCCGGTTCGACGGGGCCGGCGTCATGGACTTCTACACCCCGCAGGTCATTCCGTATCCGCACGCCCAAGACGCCTACTACCTGTTCACGGCCCGTTACCTGCACTACGAGGATTGGTTCCTGCGCGAGGACCTGTCGGGATACCCGCTCTCCGGAGCAGACACACTGAACACGGGGACACTCGACATCGGGTTCGCAGCCAGCCGGAACGGCATGCACTGGGAGCGCTACCAGCGCCGGCCATGGATCCCGCTGGGGCCTGAGGGGTCCTTTGACTCCAAAGCGATGTATTCGTGCCGCGGCCTGACCCTGCGCGGCGACGAGATCTGGCTTTACTACATCGGCTACGACAGGTTGCATGGCGACGCCGGCAGACGGGAACGATCCACACCGGTCATGAGCCGCGTCGTAATCCGAAAGGACGGCTTCACCTCGGTCGAGGCGGAATACGAGGGCGGCGAGTTCACGACACCTCCGCTCCGGTTCGAAGGAGACCGGTTGTCGCTCAACGTGGATACCTCGGCTCTGGGGTTGTTGCGGGTCGAAATCCAAGATCAGGCCGGACAGCCGATCCCGGGGTTTTCACTCGAGGATTGCGACCGAATTCACACCACCAACTCCACGAGCAAAACTGTACGATGGCGGGAGAAGGCGGATGTCGGATCGCTCGCCGGGAGAGCCGTTCGTCTTCGCTTCGAGCTCCGCTATGGCGCCAAGCTCCATGCTTTTCAATTCTCGGCCCAATAGGGCCGTACGGAGCCGCTTGCTCTATTTCTCAATCGCTTTTCAGTTGATCGGCGTTCCTGCAGCGTCCCAGGAAATCGCTATTTCGTCATGGACCGCTCGATTCGTTCGAGCTGATCAAGAGCCAGCTTCTTCACGGTTCCGTCACCCGTTTCGGCGGCGCGACGCAACGGCTCGATTGCCTTGTCCTGCTGCCCCGTCATGAGGTACACCCCGCCCAGACGGTACCACTGGCTGGGCGTAGGTCGAGGGCTCGTCTCGACGGTGGTTTTGAACTGACGCAGCGCCTCTTCGAGATTACCCTTCTTGACGGCCACATGCCCAAGCGCTTCCCGTGCTTCGGCTTCCATCTCCGCCTTGCGCGATTCCCACCTCTCGATGGGAATCTCGGCGGGGATCGTCAACGTTCGGAGCTGGCTGAGAACGGCGGCAGCGTAACCCTCGGCCTTCGCCAACAGTTCTTCGCGGTCGGGGCGGCCGTCCGCTCCATTGGGGATCACGGTGGCGAGCGTGATGAGCGTATTGAGGTTGTCCGGCAGGAACTCGAGCGCCTTCGCACCGGCCGTCAACACGCCGTCGTAGTCCGACAGGCCGCGGTAGGCCGTCATCTGATACTGATAGGCCAAGCCCAGAAACTCGGAATCGGGGTAAGACACGACAAACCGTTCGACATTGCGGATCGTTTCCTGGGGATCGCTGCCGGTGTAGATCTCCAGGTAGAGGTCCAGCTCTTCCTGTGTCTTGGCCTGAGGCGCCCGCCGTGCGTTGAGCAGCGGCCCGAACTGCGCGTGAGCCACAGAACCGGTAAGGGTTACACCGAGAACAGCCGCCGCGAGCACCCACGCTCGGAGGTGCAGAGACCTCAGCGTTCTGTGACCTCTAGCCTGCATTTCTCACCACTTGACGGCCGAAGCACGCGATACGACCGCCATGACTTCGTTGCGCTTGCTTGCCGTGCTCAACATACTGTTCAAGTACGCCTGCGCGCGCCAAGCGGCTCGCGCCTCGTCCTGACGGCCCTCTCACGCACTTCGCCTCGCCTCGTGGTGAGAAATGCAGGCTAGCGGCTCGTGTCTTGCGGCATCCTCCCGAAGAAACGCTGGAACCGGATTGTCCTCGGTCATGTCGAGTGTTCCAGGTCAAGACTCGGCACCGACCCCCATTCTATAGCCGGACAGCTCTCCGGGAACTGCTCACACGAAGAAGCGAACGGGGAACATTCTGCCGCACCACCGTGCTTAGTGCTGGCGAACGCTGTGATTACCGATGGCGTTGTCCCTGCCAGCACCGGGCAGACTACCAACCTTTCCGCAACGGCAACGCCTGCCGGAAAGACGCCAAACCGTTCCGCTGGAAGTATGCAGGCCGTCAGGCCGCATCCGCCTCAATGCAAATTTCTTCGGGACGGTCCACCCAAGCCACGCAGAATGCTCCTTTGATCGTTCTCTTGGAGCCTTCGACGTTTTGCCTTAACACCATCTTCAATCGTGCTTAAAGCAACCTTCAAGCCGTTAACCCGATCTTCACCCGTTTGTTACTACGGTGAGACCGTCCGGTTACAGACTGGTAGTTATTCGTGGTTAGCCTGACCTCTTCAGCTCAGGCTGGCATCGTTCACGAACACCGTCATCGTATAGCTGTATCGATTCCACCCAAGGATCGAGGAAGAAGAAAAAGAACGTGAAACGACATCATTTTCATGCTGCTTGGCTGCTAGCCGCGGTCCTGATGCTGAGCACCTCCGCATTACAGGCGCAAGAAGCGGGCCTGATCACCGGCACGGTATACGACGCCGCCACCGGCAACGTGATTCCGCAGGTGAAAGTAACTGCCCAGGGGCCCGTGACGCTCGAGACCGTCAGCAACCTCGACGGCGCCTTCCGGATCGAAGCGCCGGCAGGGGTCTACACCGTCAAATACAACTCGGACAACCACCTCTCGATCGATATCGAGGGTCTGGAAGTCATCTCGGGCGAGATCGCCGACGCCAGCACCGTGCTCTCTGCTTCGGAGGAAGTAACGGAGATCGAAGTCACCGAAACGATCGCGCCCACCGCCGCGACAGCGGAAACGTTGATTGTCGAACGGAAACTTTCGGAGGGAGTCACGGACTCCATCAGCGGCGAGGAGATCCGAGCCAGCACCGCCGCGGACGCGGCCGGCGCCCTGCAGAAGGTAACCGGCGTCTCGATCGTCGAAGACAAGTTCGTCTATGTCAGGGGACTCGGCGAACGCTACAGCGCCACGACGCTCAACAACGCGCTCCTGGCCACGACAGAGCCGGAGCGGCGCGTGGTTCCCCTCGACATGTTCCCCTCGAACCTCCTCGACAGCATCAAGGTCCTGAAGACCTATACACCGGATCTGCCGGCCGAATTTTCGGCCGGTCTGGTGCAGGTCGAGACGATCGAGTTCCCGAACTCCCCCACGTTCGAAGTCAGCTACACCACCGGGTTCAACAGTCAAACCACTTTCGAACCCTACCTTCACTACCGCGGCGGCAGCAACGATTTCTGGGGCATCGACGACGGCTCCCGCGACATCCCCGGTGTGATTCCGACCGATCGACCGGTCAGCCGGACCAATTTCGATCGCAACGAACTGCAAAGCCTGGGTCAAGCCTTCGAAAACAACTGGGACCCCATTCTCGCCGACTCAGCGCGCCCCTCACAGAGTTGGAGTGTGGTGGCCGGCAACACTTTCGGAAAACTGGGCGTCGTGGGGGCCTTCACTTTCAGCAACACGCCGCAATCGATCTTCGGAGAACAACGCAACATCTTCAACTCGGTCGACCCTCAAGGCAACCCGGTCCAGTTCACGGACTACACATACGATTCCACCAACATCGGCGCTCGTCTGGGTGCGATCGTGAACATCGCTTACCAGTTCAGCCCGGCGCACAAGATCCTCTTCAAGAACTTCCTCTCTCGCGACACCGACAGCGAGACACGGGTTTTCAGCGGCTTTAACGGCGACTTCCGCAACGATGTCTCGAACCAGCGCCTGCGCTGGATCGAGCGCCGTCTCTACAGCGGCCAACTCGAAGGAGAGCACCTCTTTCCAACTCTGGGAAACAGCATCTTCCTCTGGCAGCTCGGCTATTCGAACGCCTTGCGCGATGAGCCGGACCTCAGAGAGATCCTGTTCCGACGCGACCTCCGGACCGATCAATTCATCTTCACCGACGACAGCCAAAGCGCTTTCCGGATGTACAACACGCTCGACGACGAGATCTTCACCCCACAGCTTCACTGGCGCAAGCCGTTCTACTTCGGGGGCGTGACCGGGTCTGTCAAGGTCGGCGGCACACTGACTCTGCGCGACCGGAAGTTTTTCAACCGCCGATTCCGGTACCGCATCCTGCGCCAGCGCACGCTGGACCTCACCTTGCCGCCCACTGAGCTTCTGGGGACCGAAAACATCCGCCGCGACGGCTTCGAAATCATCGAGGAGACGCGGCCAACCGACCGCTACAACGCCAATCGCGACATTCACTCCGCCTACGCGATGGCGGACTTGGCATTCGCCGCCAAATGGCGCGTCATCGGCGGGCTGCGCCTCGAGAACATGGAACAGTTCCTCATCATGTTCAACCCCTTCGATCCCCGCCTTAATCGCCAGCCGACACAGTTGAACGCGACGAACTATCTACCGGCGCTCAACGTCGTCTACTCGGCTACGCCGAAGTCGAACATCCGATTCGCCTACAGCCAGACGCTATCGCGGCCCGACTTCCGCGAATTGGCTCTCTTCGATTTCTCGGACGTGACGAGCGGCCGCACCCTCATCGGGAATCCTGACCTGGTGCAGGCCTCCATCAACAACTACGACGTTCGCTGGGAACACTTTCCCGGCGGCAACCAACTGATCGCGGCCAGCTTCTTCTACAAGCAGTTCGACAATCCGATTGAACAGACGATCCAGCCCACGGAAGGCTTGCGCACCAGCTTCGACAATGCCAAGAGCGCCCAGAACTTCGGTTTCGAAATGGAGTTTCGGCGCGGACTGGATTTCCTCAATTCTTCGCTCCGGGAGTTTGCCGTCAGCTCGAACTTCACGTTCGTCGATTCCGAGATCGATCTCAGCAACACACAGCAAAACGTCCTGACCTCCCACTTCCGTCCGATGCAGGGTCAATCCCGGTGCGTCTACAACGTCATTCTCGAATGGGCGCGTCCGAAGTGGAACAGCACGACCCGGTTCTATGCCAACAGCTTCTCGTCGCGCATCAGTGACGTGGGCGCCAACCTGTTGCCCGATATCCAGCAGGACGGGGTCACTACGCTGGACCTCATCTACGAGTACGACATTGCCGGCGAGGGGCGCTGGAAGATTCGCGCGGCGGCGCAAAACCTGACCGATGCCCGCTGGCTCTGGACACAGGGGGGGATGGTTTTCCGCGACTTCAGAAGGGGCCGCACTCTTACGATCGGCACCTCGTATCGATTTTTTTAGGCAGTTAGCCTGTAACAACCCGAGGCAAAGAAAAAAACACAATGACAAGCAAAATGAAAGGTTTCAACCCCAACCACCACGGAACGCGAAGCGTTCTTCGCATCTTCGCCATAACGATGGCTCTGATGATCACATCAGTCCCGCGGGCCGCGGCGGATGATCAACAAAGCCCCGCGAGCGCACAGTCGGATATAACCCACTACATCTGGGTGCAGAATCAAGACTATTCGCCGGGCGCTGAGCACACCCTGTATTGGTCCTACGACTCCGGCAGCGACCACTATTCGAAGACATTGTTCTTCTACCTCGAAAAGGCCGACGGCAGCGGCCACCGTCATTATCTCAACGTCATGACCGGCCAAATGTCTGACGAGGCGATTGACGCGTTCGGCAACTCTCCCGCCGACGGCTTCCTGTTCCAGGTTTCGGGCATGGGCTCCATCAACAAACTGCCGCTCTACGCGGGTTCGGCGCCATCAGAGGCCGGTCTCTGGCACTGGGTGGCGGAAGTTCGCGACAGCACTGCGAAAGTCCTGATAGACAGCTCCTGGGCGAAATTCGTCGTCTACGACGAAGAGGTAACACTCGGCACGGCCGCTGAGGGCGAAGAGGGCCAATTCATTACTGAAGACACGACCTGGGAACAGACGAAGATCTACCGACTGCGCGGCAAAGTCTTCGTCGAAAGCGGCGTTACGCTCACCATCGAAGCGGGCACCCATATCCTGGGCCTGGGGTCCAATTCACTTTTCGTCGCCAAAGCCGGCAGCGCCGTCATGGCAAGAGGAACCCGGTCCCAACCGATCGTCTTCGGGTGCGACCAAGCGGTCGAACTGCGTGAACCGAACTGCTGGAGCGGCGTCATCATCCTCGGCAACGCGATCTCCAACAACATCGGCGGCACGGGCATTGCCGAGGGCGTGACGGCCGAGAACGGCACCTACGGCGGCACGGACACGGAAGACAACAGCGGCGTCTTCACGTTTGTCCGATCCGAGTACGCCGGGTTCCGTGAGACTACCGAGATCGAACCAAACTCCTGGGGCTTCCACGGAATCGGCAGAGGCACGACGATCGATTACATCCAGGCGCACTGGGGCAAAGACGACGGCATCGAGTTCTTCGGCGGCAGCGCTAACGCCAACCACATGGTCATCACCGGCGCGAACGACGACTCTCTCGATTGGACTGACGGTTGGGACGGCCGCGTCCAGCATCTCTACATCGCGCAGGACGACACCGTCGAGTGCGACGAAGGAAATGAGAGCGACAACAACGGTGACGGCAACGATTTCGATCCCCACTCCGATCCCAGCATCTGGAACATGACCCTGGTCGGCGCGCCGCTCTGCGAGGGGCGCGGCCTGCTGTTGAAGGAGGGTACGCGCGCGCGTTACTACAACAGCATCATCACGCAGTCACCCGGCGTGGGTGTTCAGGTGAGCGACACTGCGACCTGCACCGAGATGAACAGCGGAGGCATGACATTCGACGGCCTCACGATCTGGAACAACAACGGCTCCACTATGTACGCCGACCAGTTTGGGGGCGACTGCGACGTCGCCAGTTTCATGATGACGCAGTCGAACATCATCACGGACATGGATCCTCTTTTGATCCGA
This sequence comes from Bryobacterales bacterium, assembly GCA_965204095.1. GTDB lineage: Bacteria > Acidobacteriota > Terriglobia > Bryobacterales > UBA6623 > JAPPLB01. Next base: position 3,099,983 of record OZ241991.1, read on the forward strand.
CCGGAGGCCGGCCCGCAGCCCAAGCCTTTCCCGCAAGCCGAGTCTCACGTTGGCACGATCGGATACTCGGCTCGTCCGAACGATGACGGGTCCTCCGACACAACGGCTCAGTATCATGGAGCTTTCAGCCCACATCCGACAGGTCCGAACAGAGACTGGATCAAGGAGTGGGCGAACTTCATTCGTCCGAACGACGTTGAATAGTATTGCTTCCGTGAACGGGGCGTAGTTGATCGCCCCGTCATGGTCCTGTTGTCGGCCTCACGACATCAGGAAGGGAAAAGACACGCCGGGCAGAATGCTTTCACGCCTTCTGCCCGGCTTTTTGTTTCGAGCACCCGTCATTTAAACTGGTACGGGACCGGTGCATCACCCTTCTTATCGCGCTCTCGCGTTTGTACTGCTGACTGCACTGGTCACGCCCCTTGCCGGTAAGGAGCAGCACTCCGAAACCGTTTCGGAGCGCATTCTCAGCGCCATAACCCGCTCATCCTCGCTCGAGCCGAGCCTCCGCACCTTGTGCGACGAGATCGGGCCGCGGCTACCGGGGACGCCAGGCATGAAGCGGGCCGTCGAATGGTCGGTCGATGCTTTTCGCAAGGCGGGAGCGGACTCGGTACGAACGGAACCATTCGAGATCCCCGCATCCTGGCAGGAGGGGGATACGCGGATCGAAGTTACCTACCCGGTTCGTTTCAGCGTTCGCGGAGCCGCGTCAGCCTGGACTCCGCCCACAAGGCGTGGCGGTCTGCGCGCCGAGGTGCTCGATGGCGGGAGCGGCGCCGAGGGTTTTATCCGCCGGCTGGGCCGCAAGGCAAAAGGCAAGATCCTGCTCGTGAGGTCCGACACCGTGCGCACCTTTCTCGACTTGGGGAACGAGCAGAGGGACACGACCATCGCCCTGCGGGAGGCCGCCGAGGTCGGGGCCGCAGCCGTGCTCTTCATGTCGACCCGACCTCATGGCTTGTTGTACCGCCACGTGAACATCGTAGATGGCCGTCTGGATGTCATGCCGACCGCACTAATTGCCCGCGAGGAAGCCCAGCGCGTGATTCGACTCCTCGAAAGCAACGAAACCGTCCGGATGCACATTCGCCTCCCGAACAAGACCGGCGGCCCCTTCAAAGACCGCAACGTCGTCGCTGACGTTCTGGGGCGGGAGACGCCCGACGAGCTTGTGATCGTGGGCGCCCATCTTGACTCGTGGGATCTCGGCACAGGCTGTTTGGACAATGGGGCTAATGTCGTTCTTCTCCTGGAAACCGCGCGGGCACTGGCATCCGCCCGCCCGCGCCCCAGCCGCACGGTTCGTTTCATCCTCTTCAGCGGCGAGGAGCTGGGCCTGCTGGGTTCCCGAGCTTACGCGCAAGCGCATCGAGACGAGCTCGATTCCGTCTCGGCGGTCGTCGTCCACGACATGGGTACGGGCAACATCAAGGGCTATTCTCTTGGCGGCCGACGGGATATCCAGACCGGCCTCATGCAGGCGATGGAGCCGGTCGCCGGCCGCGGCGCGAACGCTCACAGTTTCGACGCCTTTTTCGGCAGCGACCACTTCGATTTCCTGCTCCAGGGCGTACCTACACTTATCGCAATCCAGGACACGACCGACTTCGTCCCCGTCTATCACTCCAGCGCGGACACCTTCGACAAAGTCAGTCTCTACGGTCTGCGACGACAAACGGGAACGGCCGCCGTCACGATCTACAATCTGGCTGACAGCCCAGAGCCTCTCGGGAAGCGTCTCACAAGACGGGAGATCGAAGAGTTGCTCGACGAAACCGATCTCGACAAGCAAATGAAGTTCCTCGGCCTGTGGGAGGAGTGGGCCCAGGGACTTCGCGGTCGGCGGAGACCGCAATAAAGCAGGGTCAAGCGGGAGAGCGCAGAGGACAGAGAGGGCAGGTCGGGGCGCCGAGATGTAGAAGTTTGCCTTGCCGTATGATCGCCAGTTCCCTACGGCTGGCCATTCACACGCTGGACGAGCGCGTCCACCGTGTTGGCAACGATCTCCTCCACCCCGGCCCGGAACGGACGCGGCTGGCCATAGGGAATCATGGCGCCGCCGCCTTCGTAGCCACCCTCGTGCAGCACGCGCTCGGATGGGATGTAGGCAAACACGTCATTCGAGTAACCCGCCACCCAGGTCGTATCCCAGCCATAGGCTTTTTTGAACCGCAGAGAGAAATCGACGACAACCTCGCCGGCCATCACGATAAAGGTGATGTCATCACCGAACTGCCACACCTGAAGCGGGTAGGGATATTCGGTCGCAAGCCTGCCGTCGCGCTCGAGTTTCTCGAGCAGGAACTTCGCATGGCGCTTGCGTGATTCGGACGAGTCCGTCTTGATGCGCCATTCCAACTCCTCTCTTGTCGGCGGGGCCTGGAACGGCAAGTCTACGTGTTCCAGCGCCACGTTGAGTTTGCTATCGACCGGTTGCATCGTTCCCCTTACAACCAGATCGACTGCGTGGGCCAATACCTCGCCGTACGTTTTCGCAAGCTCGACGGAACGGCGCGGCAGAGGATTCTGGTCAGCGCCGCAGCCGGCGACAAACATCCCAACCGCCCCGGGATAACGCTTCTCCACGCCCTCCTGCGCCCATCCCGGCCAGTCTCCATTGACCTCATAGCCGCTCAGAACGGTCGCGTGACAGGCATATCCGAAGACAATCACCTTGATCTTCCCGCTGGCGTCCTTAACGACAAGGACAGGAACATCGTGATCAACCGGCGCCGGGTAGTGGCGCTTGCCGCGGCGCGCGCGGCGGCGATTCACGGCGAAGCCGGCGAGACCCTGCTCGAAAGACAGCGTGGCCGGCTCCATAGCGGCAATCGCATTGTCGATCGCCTCGACAACCTGATCCTCAAGCTTCTGCGTGTAGCGATCGATCGCCGGCACGTGTTCGGGGCCGAGCTTGTAGGCGGGCCGCAACATGCCCCCTACCACCGGCGCGCTATGCGTATGCGAGGCATTGAAGGCTAGTCCGGCGCGCGAGATCCCATGCTTGGACTGAACGCGATCCGCCACCCGTTTCGACAGGCCTGACGTAAAGCCGAGCAGGTCGCTTGTAACGAGCACTGAAACTCGTCCCGTCTCATCCTGCAAGGCCAGCGCCTTGACCCAGATCCGATGCGACACCTTTGACACGGGGCGGTCGCGGCCGCCGTAGCCGGCCAACCAGATTTCTTCCGTGGGAGTGATGTCGACCTTGGACACAGCGGCCTTCCAGTCCGTGGCGGCCGCAGGAACCAGCGCAAGGGAAAAAAAGCTGAACAGCAGAGAGAGGGAAATCGAACTCGCGAACTTGGTCATTGTCAGCACCCGGAAAAGAAGAAGCCCGCGACCACCAAGGCCGCGAGCTTCCAGGTTAAAGGTTTACGGCACGAAATGTAAGATCGTGAGCCGGAACTCGAACTGCATCTCACGAACATTCCCTCGTTGCGCGTCGTCGACGAAGGAGGTTCCGAAGCGGAGAGCACGATGAACTTCCAGGACCAGCCAAGCCGGTCTGCTCTCCCGTCGAAATGACCATGATTCGCAAGACCCATGAACTCATGGAGATCGAGGGCCAGCGGCAATGTGGCGCCCGTAACCGCGATTGCAAACAAGCTCGCGCACGAGAACATCATCACGCTGAGCTTTCCCTATTGGAGTCTTGTTCAGCAAGAGATGCGCGATTGGTCGACGGCCGACATGCGAGGACCCGGACACGCCGGTGAGTGGGAAACGGCATTTCAGATGTACCTGCGTCCGCATCTTGTCTTGACGGACCGCCGCGACGCCGGAGAAAGGCGAGCGCATCTTCAAGCTGGCGGTAGAACGGCTAACGACGATGGTTCGCGAGTTTCACGCAACACCGGTTCTCCAATACGAGGAATTCGGCAGCGACGCGAAGGTGCTCCCGACGCTGTTTTAACGGCCTCAGCACTACCATTTGAGGACCTGCCAAAGGCCGGCGAAATCGTCTGTCCAGAGGAACGGCGGGCGGTCTTCGTCCGTCCAGGGGACGACGGCCTCCTTCACCTCGGACGCATCCAGAAAGGGGCGGTTCGAAGTAAGAATCACCCATGTCGAATCACTGACGCCGCGGCTGGGCTGCGCAGGGGACTGTATGCGTACGGGCTCGCAATCGCAGACCTCCGTGAGCGCACGCGTCACGGGCGACAAGTCGAGGGAGCGATTCGAGATATGGAAGGTCAGGATACCGTTGGGGGCGAGGTGGCCCCAATAGAGTTGGGCTGCCTCACGTGTAACCAGGTGGATCGGAATCGCATCGCTGCTGAAGGCATCGATGGCCATCACGTCAAAACCGTGTGAACCGTGTTGCGTCAGCTCTCTCTCGAGCTGCACACGAGCGTCTCCGAGCACAACTTTCACCCGTGCCTCGCTGCCGGAATTGTAACTGTATCTCTCCTCGGCTAAGCGTGCCACATCGGGGTTGATCTCATAGAAACGCAGCTTGTCGCCGGGCTTGCCGTAGGCTGAAACCGTCCCTACACCGAGGCCCACAATGCCCACGTTCAGGCTTGAGGCTCCCTTGGAGGGATAGCGGCGCGGGTGGTGTTGAAGCGCCAAGCCGACGCCGCTTCGGGGCCCGTAGTAAGTGGTTGGCCATCGCTTCTTATCCGGATCCTGGTATTGCTCGCCATGCACGACGCGGCCGTGAGTCAACACAAGCTTTTCGCCGACTTCATCATGATCACGGCTGATTGTCAGAACTCCGTAGAAGTTGCGGGATGCCTCGACAACGCCTCTTCCACCGAGCCGCACGTGAGCATAAAGGACCATCGCGAGCGCCCCTAACATCAAGCCGAGGCGGATGAAGAGTGTGGTACGACTTGCAAATGCGCGCACGGATACGCCCGCGCGCAACCAGGCCAATTGGGTCAGGAAGAGACAGGCAATCAGGCCGACATGGTACTCCCAATATCCGTTGAAGATCACCGGGGCCACTCCCGCAACGAAGAGCCCGCCGAGTGCTCCCCCCGAAGCAACCACGAGGTAAAACAGGGTCAGGTGAGACGGATCGGGCCGCGAGCGGTAGAGTTCGCCGTGGCACATCATGCAGCAGGCAAACATGGCCGCGGAGTAGGCCAGAATCTGGACCCAAAGTGGTACGAATACACCTCCAAACAGGACTGCCGCGGCCACGATCGACGAAACTCCCATCAGCAGTCCGAAGTGGAAACGGCTGTACCATCGCTCATGCTGGAATGTAATGATGAACGTGGCCAGATAAAGCGCCAGCGGCACCACCCAAAGAAAAGGCGACACCGCAACTTCCTGAGACATCTGGTTCGTCGTTGCCAGCAGCATGATCGAGCCAGCCGCGGCGAGACCCAGCCACATGAGAACGTCGAGTGTCGCCGGTGTCGACCTTCGGACTCCGAAGTTGCCCGTAGCCGCAGTTCTCCCGCCACTCGAGGTCACTGCCATCGCTCGCCAGGCACTCCAAACGCACAGAAGCACAAAAAGCCCGTAGGCCATCGACCACGACCCAACCTGACTCCCGAGCGTAAGTTTCGGTTCAACGACAAGCGGATAGGTCAACAGAGCCAACAACGAACCTGTGTTCGAAAGCGCATACAACCGATAGGACGAGTGATTCGAATCGGTCAGGCTGAGCCAATGCTGCACCAGGGGCGCCGTTGACGAAAGAAGAAAGTACGGTACGCCTACATTCGCCAAGAGCAGCCAAAAAATGAACGCGGTCGGCTGAACAACATCCGCACGCTTCCAGACCGACGCCTCGGGCGTGATCGGCAGGAACAGCAGCGAAATCAGCAGGATGGCGATGTGGATGCCGCTGCCGGTAGACCTCGAGAGGCGTGTGCTGATGAGGTGAGCATAAGCGTAACCGCCGAGCAGGATGACCTGGAAGAACAACATGCAGGCCGTCCAGACCGCCGGACCGCCGCCGAACCATGGCAAAATGACCTTGGCGATGAGCGGCTGAACCTGAAAGAGCAGGAAAGCGCTGAGAAAGATCGTGACCGAAAGGCGAAGCATCAGCAGAAGCCTTCGAACTCCAAGCGCCGCAGGACCGAGGTTGATGTGCGGCTATTCCCCATGTGTGACGGCTGGCCAGCGGGTGTTGGGCCGCGCTTGCCGCAGACTATCAGAGTATGTTGCGGAGAAATCGGGCCGTTCTACCTCAGCGCTCGACTTGGTAGTTTGGCGCTTCCTTCGTAATCAGCACATCGTGCACGTGTGCTTCCTTCAACCCGGCCGACGAGATCCTGACGAAGCGGGAGTTCTCTTGCAACTCGCCGATGGTCGGCGCCCCGCAATATCCCATACCGGCTCTCAGTCCTCCTACAAGTTGATGGACCATTTCGCCTAACGGCCCTTTGTAGGGAACACGCCCTTCCACACCCTCGGGGACAAGTTTCCCGCTAGATGATTCCTGCGAATAACGATCGCTACTGCCGCCGGTCATGGCGCCCATCGACCCCATCCCACGGTACGACTTGTAAGTGCGGCCCTGATAAAGAACCGTCTCACCGGGGCTTTCCTCCGTGCCCGCAAGCAGGCTGCCGATCATCACGGTGTCGGCGCCAGCGGCGATGGCCTTGGTGATGTCACCAGAGTACTTGATGCCGCCGTCCGCAATCAGCGGAACACCGCCCTCGCAGGCAGCTTTGGCGCATTCGCTGATTGCCGTAATCTGCGGCACGCCGGTGCCTGAAATAATTCGGGTCGTGCAAATCGATCCCGGTCCGATACCGACCTTGACCGCATCCACCCCGCGCTGCACGAGATCCCTTACACCCTCATGGGTCGCGACATTCCCGGCGATGAGCTGCACTTCGGCAACCTTCTCGCGAACCTCCGTTACAGCGTCCAACACCCGCTGGGTGTGTCCGTGCGCCGTGTCGATCACCAGAATGTCAACTTTTTTTTCCACGAGGGCCTGGGCGCGTTCGACGAAGTCGCCCGTTGCACCGATCGCGGCTCCAACCATCAGGCGTCCCTTGTCATCCTTGGCCGAATTCGGGTACTGTCTGCGTTTCTGAATGTCCTTGACGGTGATCAGTCCCTTGAGCATGTAGTCGTCATCAACCACAAGAAGCTTTTCGATGCGGTGCTCGTGAAGTATCCGCTCAGCCTCTTCCAGGGTGGTGCCGACGGGCACTGTGATCAGGTTGTCCTTCGTCATCACGTCGGCGACCGGAAGATCCAAACGGGTTTCAAACCGCAAGTCCCGATTGGTGAGTATCCCGACGAGTCTCCCTAGTTGTGTAACGGGTACACCTGAAATGCGATATCGACCCATCAACTCTTGAGCCTGGTAGATCTTGTCCTCGGGAGCAATCGTGATCGGGTCCACGATCATGCCGCTCTCACTGCGCTTGACGCGGTCCACTTCTTCAGCCTGCCTCGCGATCGGCATGTTGCGGTGGATGAATCCCAAGCCGCCCTGTCGGGCCAGGGCAATCGCCAGACGAGACTCCGTCACCGTATCCATGGCCGCACTGACCACGGGGATATTCAAGCGAACTGTTTTCGTAAGTGGGGTGCTGGTATCGACTTCCGTCGGCAGAACGGAACTAAAGGAAGGAACGAGAAGAACGTCGTCGAAGGTAAGCGCTTCGGCAAGCGGCAAACTGACCATACGAAATGATAGGAGACTTTCCCGACGCGGTGCAAGCACAAACCCCAGCGAGAATGTCCGATCGTCCCTTCCTCGGGCATCTCGCCTCCCGGGGTTTGCACCAAGGCTGCCCCCGCGCGAGTGCGGATCAATCACAGCTTAAAAGCCACGTCTTGCCTTTAGCCTGCATTTCTCACCACGTGGCGAGGCGAAGTGCGTGAGAGGGCCGTCAGGACGAGGCGCGAGCCGCTTGGCGCGCACAGGCGTACTTGAACAGTACGTCGAGCACGGCAAGCAAGCGCAACGAAGTCCTGGCGGTCGTATCGCGTGCTCCGGCCGTTATGTGGTGAGAAATGCAGGTTAGTCCTACCTCTTCCGTACCGTCTCACCGGCCCTGTTTCGACCTATCCGTAGCGAGGATTATGGGTTTTCACATCAGTTCCCGGGCTCGGCGTCGAAGACCACTTGCTCGACCGGGTTCCTCAGGATGCCGAGCCGGCGGGCTTACCCGCCGCTTCTTCATGAGTCGGAGTGTCGAGCATTCCGAAGATACACTCGCAGCTCGCTATCGCCGACTGCAGGAGGTCGTTCTTTTCAGTGAGATCCTGGATCGTCTGGAAGATCCGCACAACATATAGCAGGAAAGCGACCACGACGCCGACCGTCAGCGTGTCTTCGGACACACGGAAACCGCCGTAGAGCAACAACACACCAGTAGCGAGGGCCGCAAGGCACTCAATCGCGGGATAGAAACAGGCATGCACACGAATCGCCTGCCGGTGAGCATCGCGATGTTCGATGTTGATTCTCTCGAACTCCTTCATGCTCTGGTCTTCGTGCACAAAGAGCTGCACTACCTTCACGCCGGAAATATGTTCCTGTAGAAGCGTCCTGGTTTGGTCGGCGGCCTGTTGCACCGCGCAGTAAGCGGCGCGAGCTTGCTGGCGGAACCACTGTGGCACAAGCAGAACCGGCGGCGCCAGCGTAAACACCACCAGGGCCAGCTTCGGACTGAGGAAGAACATGGCTCCCGAGATGGCCGCCAACGCCAGCGTGTCGCCGATCACCGCCACGGCTCCGGGCGTGAACATTTCGTTCAGTGATTCCCTATCTTTGTTGACTCTGGTGAGCCAACGTCCATCCGTATCAGGATCGAAGGACTGTGTGCTCATCTTTTTCAGATGAGTAAAAATCTTCAAACGCAAGTCCCGCATCACTCGTTGCCCGGTGTGGTGCATCAGGTAGGTTTGCAGATAGCGGGTGACGAATACAACGAGTAGAGTCGCTACGTAGAGGAGGGCGATCAAGTCGAGTCCCTCCCGGCCGTCTTCCAGCAGCCAGGGGTCGAGCAGAGAAGACATGGATGCGACTTGAAAGTAGCGGTCAACAGCAACTTTCGTCAGGTACGGTCCTGCCACTCCCAGCAGCGAATGGACGATCAGCAGAGCCATCGCAAACCCGAGAGCAAATCGATAAGGATGCAAGTAAGCAGCCAGCCGCCTGATCAATCTCATGTCATAGGTATTCGCCGACTCGACTGAGACGTTCTTCTCTTCCCAGGAGGGTTCTCGTACGGGTGCGCTGGATTCCCGGGTTTCGAGTTTCATCTCGTGCTGCTGATCCCCACCCAGTGCGTGATAGCCTCCTCGATCACTGAGAAGATCATCGGGCGGCCCTTCCTCAACGATCCGTCCCTGATCGAGAACAATGATCCTGTCAGCCAATCGGGCTGTGGAAGCTAGCTGGGTGAAGAGAAGGATCGTCCGATTGCGCAGGACGACTTGAAGGTTCCTGAGAATCCGCTCCGCGACTTCGGCATCAATACTTGACGTCGTGTCGTCCAGGATGAAAATCCTCGGGTTTGCCAGCAGCGCCCGCGCGATCGAGACCTTCTGTTTTTGCCCGTCCGACAGATTGATCCCCTTTTCTCCCAGCAAGGTTTCATAGCGGTCAGGAAAAGAGGCGACATCCGACGTGAGTTGCGCAACCTCGGCCGCTTGGGCGATCTTCCAGTCCTGCTCCCCGGAAACAGCGAACGCGATGTTGTCTCGAACTGTCCGGCTGAACAGGAACGTGTCCTGCGGCACAAAGCCGACCCCCCGTCTCAGCGAGCGCAGGGGCAGCTCACGTACATCCTTTCCGTCGACCAACACACGCCCTTTCTGCGGATCGAAGAGCCGAGTCACAAGTTGGGCAAGGGTAGTTTTTCCGCTTCCAGTCGGTCCCAGGATCGCTACCGTTTCGCCTGTCTGGATCTGGAGATGGATGTTCTCTAGCGCCGGCCGTGAAGAACCCGGGTACGTGAAGGTCACACCCTGAAACTCGAGATCCCCACGAATCTCCACGAACTCGCCGCTACCTCCGGCAGGATCGAGGACATCCGGGCGCTGCCTCAGGATCTCGTTCAGTCGCGCGAGTGACGTGGCTCCGCGTTGAACCAGATTCACGCCCCAACCGAAGTCGCTCAACGGCCACATGAAAACCGTGATGTAGCTCATGAACATCACAAACGAGCCGAGACTCATGGAGTCGTCCAAAACCCGCTGTCCGCCGTACCAGAGAACAATCAAATAACTCAGACCGATGAGCGCTTTCAGAAATAGGTAGAACCGGCCCTTGAATCCAATCCGATCGAAGTTCTCGTCTGTAAACGAGTCGGGTTGTGCCCGAAAGCTCTCAACGCTGGTGTTTTGCCTGGAGACATCGCTTCCCAGCCTGACGTTGCTCACGTGATCCTTTACTACGGAACTCGAATCCGCATCACCTTCTTGCACGCTCTGGAAGCGATCGTGAATCCGTTCGCCGAAGAAGCCCACGATCAACGATATGGCCGGGACTGGAACCAGGACCAAACAGGTCAGACGCCAATCCGTCAGGCTCATGACGACCAGAACGCCGCAGAAAACGACAATGAATTCCGCCGAGCACATGATCCCGGGGCCAAGCAGCAAGCGGACCGCTGCGATGTCGTTCGTCGCGCGGGACATCAGATCCCCTGTGCGATAGGAGCGATAGAACTGCTGGGAGAACGACAGCAGGCACGAGAAAAAGTCCCGCTTCAAGTCGAACTCGATGTCGCGTGAGATGCGGATCAGAGTCCAGCGCATCGAATAATGGGAAATACCCTTTACAAGGGCGAGTGCCAAAAGGACCCCGACCCACTGGACGAGTGTGCCTGACTCAAAATCGGCATTCAGAGAATCGATGCCGAACTTGATGACGACAGGAATCGCAACGGTGAAGAGGCAGGTAGCGAGCAACGCACAGGTACCTGCAGCAAAGCGCCAGCGATACCGAATCAGGTAGGGGACAAGTGTCCGCAGCGTCGAAATCATGCCTGCCAGAAGTGATCTTACTCGACCCAGGCGTTCTGGGGCTTCACGGTTTGCTGTAAGAACACTTTCCTGCCCTCACGGAAGCGCCACCAATCAGGCTCGAAGTACGGGGTTGGGGGCAGGGGCATAACCAGCATTTCTCACCACGTGGCGAGACAAAGTGCGTGAGAGGGCCGTCAGGACGAGGCGCAAGCCGGGCGGAGGAAAAAGGCGCGATCCGCTTGGCGCGCACAACACGGCCTTGAAGAGGTTTTTTACGAATCACGAGACACGAAACACGAATCACGGCCTTTTATCGTGTGCTTCGACCGTCGGGTGGTGAGAAATGCAGGCTAAAGGTACTCGGTCTCGCCGCCGCCCTGCTAGTGGAAAATGTGACGTTCCCGCTGGGTGTGGTAATTCGATGCAAGGACAATCGCTTTCTCAATCCCGCTCCGAAGAAAATCGGCGGCGACAACTTGGGCCTCTCCCATGGTGGAATGCCTTTCCATATGGATGGAAGGGATCGAAGATTTCCGGCTGCGCTCCGTGCTTCACCGCAAACCGGATTGCGAACTCAGACTCGTTGTGTCCGAAATATCCCCAAGGACTGTTGACGAGGATGATGGGGCATCAATCCCGGTGTCCGTCCTGGGATTGATGATGGTCGAGTCTGCCAACTGTCCGTAGACGCTGAAACATCTCCTCGACCTCCCTCTCGTCTTCGGACCGAAGAAGTCGATAACGCGGCGGACCCTGAGGCTTCGGCTGACTCGACCCGGGGAGAACCTCACCCCAATACTGACTGTACGACAGTCCGTCGATCAAGGCTTGACGAGCGGCGCGGCGCATCTGGCGCAGCAGCCGGCCCGATGACTCGACATCCCCGGGATAGAGCAGTCGAATCCGTCTGCCGTCACGTAGACTGATCCGCAGCATCAACGGTGAACTCCAGGCCGTTGAATCGATGCGTACGACTTCTCCCCATGAGAACCCCCGCGGCCCCATCCGGAGCTGTCGATCGTCCACTTCGATGTCCGGCCGTGTGCCGAGATAGCAAAGCACAAGCGAACTTGCAACGAACAACATCGCGGGAATCAGGGCCACCCACCATCGGGTTCCGCACCAAGCGGAAAAAAGCGCGAAGCAAGCAGCCACAACACCGGCCGGCAGGTAGTGACGAGCTGGACGGTAACAACTCACGACAAAAACCCCACTAAGCGTAGCGTTCCCCCTTTTTGCCGTCAACCAGAATTGAACCGTTTTATATCGAAGAGCCAAGGTCCGATTGGGACAGGCGCCTTTTTTACGAGTGCAGACGGGATGCGATTTGATGGAGGGCCATATAGTGCCCTTTACGCGCTACCTGCGGTTTGACCCTCATCCCCGGCAGGCCCTATGCTGCTAATGAACATCGCAGGCTAGCGTCAGAATGGGCGGTTACACGCAGTATTCACGCGTGCAGTTCGGCTTCGGCGGGATCGTTCCGCAAGGCATCAAACTGCTGTTGATTTCAAACAGCGTCATCTTTGTCATCTACTTTCTCTGCTACCACACGGGAATCAATTCCCTGCTATGGGTATTCCACTTCCTCAGCCTGATTCCGGATTGGATTGTCCGCGGCGCACTCTGGCAGCCATTCACCTACCTCTTCCTGCACAGCCCTACCGGGTTCGGCCACATCCTCGTCAACATGCTGATGCTCTGGATGTTCGGCAGCGATCTCGAGCGTGACTGGGGCAAGAGGAGGTTCTTCCATTTCTACTTCGTCTGCGGAGCCGGCGCCGGCCTGCTCGATGTCACGGCGCGCTTCGCTATGGGGGAGAACACAGCGGGCGCGACGATCGGAGCATCAGGGGCAATCTACGGCGTCCTGCTGGCATTCGGGCTGCTTTACCCGAACCGGACCATCTACGTTTTCCTGATGTTCCCGATTCCGGCGCGCATCTTCGTACTGATTATGGGCGTGATTGCCTTCCTCTCCGCCGTGGCAGGCTCCGGAGGCGGCATCGCTCACTATGCCCATCTCGGCGGAATGGTCTTTGGTTACTTCTATCTCCGTCATCGACCGAGGTTTCTGAATGTCGATTGGATGGAGAGCTACAGGCGGTGGCAGATGCGCCGGGCCCGGCGGCGTTTTCAGGTCTACATGAAGAAACGCAACGGCCGCGGGGGCGATTGGGTAAACTAGTCCAGAAGGTCGTTTCCAGGAGCAGGATCACGGCTCCGGGGCGCTCAAATCTTGTCTTGACGCTCCTTTCCCGGTGTTCCTACAATGATCCACAGGAGGCTTTGAATGCCGTTAATGAATGCCTCACACCTGCCGTTTGGACTCATCATTCCAACGTTGGGCGTGCAGGAACTGATCATCATTCTGCTCATCGCCGTGTTGATTTTCGGCGGCCGCAAGATCCCCGAGATTTTCAAGGGATTCGGAGAAGGCATCCGTGAATTCAAAAGCGCGATGAAGAAGGAAGACAAGCCAACGGCGAGCACCGGGGAGAAGAAGGAAGCGCCTCGACCTTCTTAGCCGTTCGTACCGTCATTCAACGGGCGACTCCAAGCATACAGGCAATAAGAAACCCCCTCCGGCCGGAGGGGGTTTTGTCCTTTCGGAAACTGCTGAGACGCTACTACTTTGGAGGCACGATCGCGTCCTTCGCGGACTTGGCAAGCCGAAACTTGACGACATCCTTCGCCGGAATCTTGATCGCTTGTCCGGTCGCGGGGTTCCTACCCATGCGCTCTTTCCGACGGGTCCGTACGAGGCGACCGAGACCAGGAACAACGAAAACGTCAGCACGCTGCGTTTCCTTCACGGCCAGTTGTTCCAATTCCTCGAAAATCTGTTTGACTACCTTCTTGTTGACGCCGACCTTGTCCGCCAAATTGGCAACGATCTGCGCCTGTGTAAGTTTGTTCCGTTCAGCCATGCTCCTCCTTGTGAATCCCAACCGGACGAGTGTCTCGGCCGGACAGGTGCAAAGCATAAATGCATAGAAATGTTTTATTCATGCCCGCTTTCCTATCGTAAGCCACCCCGTGACCGCTGTAAAGTCCGGATCGGTTGTCGAAGCCCCTGTCCATAGGGTTTCGAATGGACTGAACAGCGGCGCCTCCGCCCGGCGCGTGTGTTTTGGCCCCAGGCCTGATCGAAGATAACCAGACGTTTTCTACGAGCGAAAGACATCCTGCGGAGGCGACGAACACACCAACGCTGCCTACAATGGGAGTTCCAGCGTTTTCTGTCGTCATCGTGAGGAGCGTGATTCATGTAGTCGGTGGCGGACTGGCCGGTCCCGAAGCGGCGATGCAAGCGGCCCGCTCGGGTCACCCAGTCCGACTCCATGAAATGCGTCCAGTCCGCCCGACACCGGCCCACCAAACGAACAACCTGGGCGAACTCGTTTGCAGCAACTCACTCAAGACCGAGACTCCCTATTCTGCTCCGTGGCTGCTCAAAGAAGAATTGCGTCGCATGGGGTCGATGTGCCTCAACGTCGCGGACCGCGTCCGTGTCCCTGGAGGTCATGCTCTTGCCGTAGACCGTAAGGCATTCGCCGAGGCCGTCACCGCCCGCATCGAGCAAGAGGCCCTCATTGAGGTCGTTCGTGATGAAGTCACCGAGATACCGCTCGACGCCATCGTTGTCGTCGCGAGCGGACCGCTGACCAGCGATGCGCTTGCCGCATCCATCGTGCGGCTCACGGGCAGCGAGCGGTTGTTCTTCTTCGATGCGATTAGCCCGATTGTCGATGCCGAAACAATCAATAGAGAGGTTGTCTTTCAGGCTTCCCGCTATGGCAAGTCAGTCAATGACGGAGGCGACTATCTCAACTGCCCGTTCACACGCGAGCAATATGAGCGGTTCTACCTGGCTCTGACTGAAGCACAACAGCACCGCGGCCACGATTTCGACAACCCGAACTACTTTGAAGGCTGTCTGCCGATCGAAGAGATCGCGCGCCGCGGCGTTGACACGCTTCGATTCGGTCCGATGAAACCCGTGGGCCTCCGAAACCCGCGGACGGGCGAATCGTTCTATGCCGTGGTTCAACTTCGTCAAGAGGACATGCGGGCGGATTCATACAACCTGGTGGGTTTCCAGAACCATCTCAAATACGGCGAGCAGAAGCGCATTCTGCGGTTGATTCCCGGCTTGGAACGAGCGGAATTCCTGCGCTACGGTCAAATCCATCGCAACACATACATCAATGCTCCGGCTCTGATCACCGGTTCCCTGCATCTGAGATCGCATCCGAATATATTCTTTGCGGGACAGCTCTCGGGAGTGGAAGGCTACGTGGAATCCATCGCGACAGGACTGATGGCGGGCCGCAACGCCGCTCGCTTGGCAGACGGAGCGGACCCACTGACCTGGCCGCGGCCCACGGCCCACGGTTCGCTGGCCGCCTATGTCTCGGGCGCGAACCCG
Organism: Bryobacterales bacterium; assembly: GCA_965204095.1. GTDB lineage: Bacteria > Acidobacteriota > Terriglobia > Bryobacterales > UBA6623 > JAPPLB01. The sequence goes on from OZ241991.1 coordinate 3,115,332, forward strand.
GACAACTATCAGCCGGCCAACATTACCTTCGATCTTCTGCCGACGCTTCCGCCCGAAGAGGCAAGCCGCTATCGCCTCGACAAGAAGGCGCGGAGGCGCCGACAGTGTCAACGCGGTCTCGAAGAGCTTTCCTGTTTCCTGGAGGCCCATGCCCCCGTCGCTTCATAGGCACCCTTCTCTTGCGGAGCAGATCGGGCGGTTTCTCGACTCGCTTCGACGGGCAAATCTCTCGCAGCACACGATTCGAAACTACGGGGCCGACCTGGAACAGTTCCGCTCCTACCTGAGCCCTGCAGGAACCGAGCCTCCGACGGCTTCTGAAGTCGATCCACTGCTTCTGCGGGAATTCATGGCGCACTGCTTTGATCGCGGCAATGCGAACCGCTCGGTCTCGCGGAAGCTTTCGTCTCTGCGGGCCTTTTTCAAGTTTCTGCACCAACAGGGAGAAATCCCTTCGAATCCAGCCAAGCTCGTTTCGATGCCGAAAACTCCCCAGAAGCTGCCGGCGGTCATGACGGCTGAGCAAGCCAACGCGCTCGTGGACTCGATTCCCGCGAGTCTCTCGGGTGAGCCGCCGGGAAAGACCAAACTCTCGGACGCTTCCGCCTCCCGCGACCGGGTCATCTTCGAGCTGTTGTACGGCTGTGGCCTGCGGGTGAGTGAACTCGTCGGTCTGAACATCGAAGACCTGGACTTCTCCGAGCGCTGGATCCGCGTTCGGGGAAAAGGCCGCAAAGAACGTTTGGTCCCCTTTGGTGAACGCGCCGACGAGGCTGTGCGAGCTTACCTGCAGGCCCGCGGTCATGTCGAACAACGAGCCCTGCTATTGAACACGCGGGCAGGGCGGCTGTCCTCCCGCAGCGTCGAGCGCATCGTGAAACGATATGCCCTGCTCTTCTCCGGAGACCCCGACCTGCATCCGCACTCTTTGCGGCATGCGTTTGCGACTCATTTGTTGGCCGATGGCGCTGACCTTCGATCGATCCAAGAGTTGCTCGGTCACGCCAGCCTCTCCACAACACAGAAATACACGCAGCTTTCATTCAAAGATCTGATGGAAGTGTACGATCGTTCACACCCGAAGGCATAGCCTGCATTTCTCACCACGCGGCGAGGCGAAGTGCGTGAGAGGGCCGTCAGGACGAGGCGCGAGCCGCTTGGCGCGCGCAGGCGTACTTGACAGTACGTTGAGCACGGCAAGCCAGCGCAACGAAGTCCTGGCGGTCGTATCGTGTGCTTCGACCGTCGGGTGGTGAGAAATGCAGGCTAGAGCGGAGCCGTCCGCGATCACTTTGCGAGAAGCGTCGTCCGGCTCTTTATTCAAACCCTCCGCAAAAAGCCGTCACCCGTTGCCGCAAACCAGGCGCCCTGCTACGACCTCCACGACTACCCTCCATGGATTGTCACCTTGCGGACCATCAGATTCCAGAACCAGGCTCCGAAGACGGCTAATGCGATGATCCACAGATACTGCAGGGCCAGGGCCTCATAAATCTCGCTTTTGTTGAGCTTGCCCAGATAGAGGCGCAGCGGTGTATAGGCGATGTGCTGGAAGGGCAAATAGGCGACGATCTTCTGCAAAGTATCGGGGAACATCGTCATGGGAACGAGCAGTCCTGACAATAGCTCGAAGACAAAGTACTTGGCGCGCAGCAAGCCCAGGATCGACTTCATGCGAATGGCGAACGTGCCGACGATAAAGTTCAAAGCGCCCGTCAGCAAAATGCTCGCGGCGAGCGAGACCAGGAAGAACCCGAAGTGTAGTGCGCTTGCCGGCCCTTGCACTGGAAAAACGAGCGAGATTACGATGCCAGCCGGGATGGTAAGCATCACCAGGCGAAAGGCGGATTCGCCCAACGCGCGTCCCATCTGCATGGTCTGAACGCTGACGGGTTTCAACAGTGACAACGCGATCTTGCCCTCCATCACCTCATAGGAAATGTTCTGATCGATGTTGTTGAAATAGACCGAACGGATCACCCAACCCACCGAAACGTATGTCACCATCTCGGCGAACGTGAACCCGGCGGCGAATTCGGGGTCGGTGGCGTAGAGCGCCTTCCAAATGAAGTAATAGACCGTGACGTTGATCAGATAGGTGACGATCCCGGTGTAATAGCGCAGCCGGAACGCCAGGATGTTGACGAAGCCGATGCGCGAGAACTCCAGCAGGTCGCCCAGTTGGCGAGAGAGGGCGAGGGCAGCCGTCATCGCTGTTGCATCTCGGGGAGCGTGCTGCCGGTGTAGATGCGCTTGACGATCTCTTCGATCGATTCCTCCTCGATGAAGATATCCCTGATTTCAGCCTTGGAGACTACGCGGCGGATGACGTCACCCGACGTGAAATCCTCGCGATCGAAAGAGAGCCGGTAGGTGATCTCGTCAAGGCGCTCCTTGTCGACACCGGGCAACTTGAACGCCTCGATCGCCGCCCCCTGCGCCACGTCCTTGAGCTCGAACTTGATTTGCGTTTGACGCCAGAGCATACGCTTCAGCTCGTCGAGCGGACCGTCAAACAGAATATGACCGTGATCGATGATCATCAGTCGGCTGCACAGCTCCTCAATGTCGGAAAGATCGTGTGTCGTCAGCAGGACGGTCGTCCCGTATTCACGATTGACTTCTTTGAGAAACTGCCGGATGTTCTCTTTCGCGAGCAGATCAAGCCCGATCGTCGGCTCATCGAGAAACAGCAAGGGCGGGTTGTGGAGCAGCGCCGCCACCATGTCGCAACGCATGCGCTCCCCGAGACTGAGCTTGCGGACCGGTTGATGAAGATAGCGATTAATGGCAAGAATGTCGTCGAACCGCGCCATGCGAGCTTCGTAGTCCGCGTCACTGACGTCGTAGATGCGCTTCAGCAGGCGAAAGGATTCGACAACGGCAATGTCCCACCAAAGCTGCGTCCGCTGGCCAAACACGGCTCCGATGGTGCGGGTATAGGCCATACGCTCGCGGTAGGGCACGTAGCCGTTCGCGCGCACTTCGCCCGAGGTCGGAACAAGAATGCCGGTGAGCATCTTGACGGTTGTGGACTTGCCCGCCCCATTCGGACCGATGTAACCGACCATCTCGCCGGGCGTGATCTGGAATGACACGTCGTCGACGGCGCGCAGCGTCGCGTACTCGCGGGAGAACAGGTCTTGGACAGCACCCCAAAGACCTTCCTTACGCTTGAATGTGCGGAATTCCTTGACGAGGTCGACCGCCTCGACTTGGCCGAGCATGGCGCCTCATTCTAGCCTGTATTTCTCACCACGTGGCGAGGCGAAGTGCGTGAGAGGGCCGTCAGGACGAGGCGCGAGTCGAGCCGCTTGGCGCGCGCAGGCGTACTTGACCGTACGTTGAGCACGGCAAGCAAGCGCAACGAAGTCCTGGCGGTCGTATCGTGTGCTTCGACCGTCGGGAGGTGAGAAATGCAGGCTAGCACCGGCCGGAGCAGATCCCGGCTCAAGCGCGCCGCGCTTTCCAGGTGGCGTTACCGTATTCTCCGAGGCCAAGGTCGCCGCTCATCTCGTCGCCTTGCAAAGTTCCCTTGAAGAAGTACCGCATGGCGGCCGCTTCATACCTGCCGCGGCTATCGAACTCGACCTTGTCTCCGTCGATCTCGCCCTTCACCTTGCCCTGCGCGATGCGGCCGCGGTGGAGGCCGGTGATTTCGTTGCCCTTGTTCTGTAAATACATCGTGTGGCGCACCGTCGTTCCGATGTAGGAGACATCGACCTCCCAATGGCCGTCGAGACTTCCGGCCGGCGCGGCGAGCTTGCGCGGCTGTTTCTTGCCGGGCGCGTTCTTGAAGACTTCGTAGAGGCGTTCGGCGACTACCTTATAGTCCTCAGGCCACATCGCCATCGGCCGGATCAGAAAGTGATTCGTCTCGGTCATTTTCGGATCCAGCTCCTTTGGATACGCCGTGCTCATGATCCGCGGCTCGCCATGCAGCAGTTGTTCGCCGATCTCCCGAGCGACGTAGCCGATTCTGTCCTGATCCCACTCGACACGCATCTCGGGGTAGTAGCCGGGACGCGGCGCTTCCATGATCTCGGTCCGCACACCGGGAACCTGCGTTATGCGGTCGCTGATATGGCGATACCAGAACTTGAACTGGTTGTGTTCCTCCTCCGTATTGCGCTTCGTGACCAGATATTCGACCGCCGCGAGAATGCCCATGACCTCCTCCTTGCTGACTTTCATCGGGCGTGCGAACGTGTGATGCGGCGCGCTCGACCAGAAGGCGATCTCGGTCAAGTCTTTACGTCCCAGCAACAGCCCGGCGCTTTGCGGACCTTTCAGACTCTTGCCGCCGCTGTAAACGGTGAGGTCCGCGCCGCGTGACAGGAACGGGTCGGGCTTCAGAGGAAGTTCGTTGGCGGCGTCGATCAGCAACGGAACACCATGATCGTGAGCCGCCTTTGCGAGAGCTTCGAGCGGGATGCGGCTGGCGGCATCTTGGATGCGCGCTCCAGCGAAGGCCATGCACGTCCTTGGGCCGAAGGCTTTCCGGAGGTCGGCGACGGTCGCGACATTGATCATCTTCGCGCCGGTCATCCGAATCGCGTGATCGTAGATCGAGCTGGTTTCGCGAAAAGCAACGACTTCATCGTTGAGACCGTCGGTGTCGGGAACTTGTTGCAACGCCTCGATATCGCCGCCGCACATGCAGGCCAGCGTCGCGCTTGTCAGGCATCCTGCCGCTCCCGATCCGATGAAAGCGCCAGGCACGTCGAGAAGTTCCGCGATACGGGGAGCCACCTTCTGTAGCAACTCTTGCAAATTGACGTGGTAGAACGACGCTTCGTAGATGGCTTCGGAAACCTCAGGCAACAAAACAGCGCCGCCGTTCATCGTGCGCGTCGAAGTGAGGTTGATGAACGGCTCGATACCCGCGCGCTGATAGACATTCGGTCCCTTGCCGCGCTGAGGCAGCCGTGCGGCGGCCGATGCGCCGGGGGCCAGCAGTCCGGCGGCCGCAAATAACGAACCGGCACGGAACACCTCACGCCGGTTGACGGTTCTCGAAGAATGTTTTGTCGATTTCATCGTTGCTCCCTCCCGCTGAGGAGATTGTACACGCTGTTGAGTGCAGCAGCCTGTTGGCAACGTTGGATATCGAGGGAAAAACCGAGAATGCGCATGTCGCATTCCGTCACGATTCAGGCCGGAAGGTCGTTGTGTGAAACATCCAGCTCCTTTCCGCATCCAAAAGAATAGAGGCACGATGCGACTAGCCTGCATTTCTCACCACATGGCGAGGCGAAGTGGGTGAGAGGGCTGTCAGGACGAGGCGCGAGCCGCTTGGCGCGCGCAGGCGTACTTGACAGTACGTTGAGCACGGCAAGCAAGCGCAACGAAGTCATGGCGGTCGTATCGCGTGCTTCGACCGTCGGGTGGTGAGAAATGCAGGCTAGGAGGGCGTATGCCCGTTGATCTGGACTCCCGTATCGTCGAACGGGGCCGACAGCTCTACGAACGAATCGAAGAGGGCGAACCATCGTTCTTCGCAAAAGAGTGGACGTCGAAGATTCTCGACCGGAGTATGAACGACAACGCATTCAAGGTCGAGATGTTTCGTTTCGTCGATGTGTTCCCGGCACTGGACGAATCGAAGTCGGTGGCGCAGCATCTTCGCGAGTACTTCGCACGGCCCGACCAGGACTTCTCCAAGATTCTTCAGTGGGCGATCAAGTCGATTGACCCCGATTCGTTGGCGGCGCGCATTGTAGCCCGGGGCATCGGAGCCAACATCCGGAGCATGGGGCGACAGTTCATCGCAGGCGAGTCCGCCGAAGGTGCACTATCGGTCCTGCGCAAACTCCGCAAAAAAGGCCTCGCCTTCACGTTGGACATTCTCGGCGAGGCAGTAGTGTCGGAAACGGAGGCGGACGCATACGCGCGGCAGTATATCGACTTGCTCGAGGTGATGGGTCGAGAGGCAGACTCGTGGGAGGGGCTTGCGCCGGGAACGGATGGTCTTGACTGGGGCTCCTCGCCGAAGATCAATGTGTCCGTCAAGGCATCAGCGATGTATTCGCAAATGAACGCGAGGGCCTTTGACCATTCGATTGGAAAAGCAAAGGAGCGTCTCCGGCCGATTCTGCGGCGGGCAATGGAGATCGGCGCGTTCGTGAACGTCGACATGGAGCATCATTCGCTAAAGAGCCTGACGCTGGCCCTGTATCGGAGTCTGATGGAGGAGCCTGAGTTCAAAGGCTATCCGCACACGGGTATTGCGATTCAGGCATATTTGCGCGAATCCGAGCAGGACGTGTCGAACTTGATCGACTGGTGCCGCGCCCACAATCAGCGCATCACGATTCGGCTGGTGAAGGGCGCATATTGGGACACGGAAGTGATGACGGCACGGCAGAACAACTGGCCGGTACCTGTGTTCACCAACAAGCATGACAGCGACGCGAACTTCGAGCGCGTGGCCCGGTTGGTGTTGGGGAATCATCAGCACCTGAGCCTGGCCTGTGGGTCGCACAACATCCGCTCGATCGCAGCGGCAATCGAGACGGCTCATGAGATGCGGGTGCCGGAGGATCGGCTGGAGTTCCAGATTCTATACGGCATGGCGGAGCCCATTCGCAATGCTTTGCTCAAGGATGGTCTGCGGCTGCGCCTTTATGCGCCGATAGGAGACCTGGTACCGGGCATGGCTTACCTCGTGCGGCGTTTGCTGGAGAACACGTCGAACGAATCATTCCTGCGCAAGAGTTTTTTGGAGTCCGTCTCACGCGATGAGCTACTTCGGGACCCGGCGAGTGTTGCGGCGAGCAACAGGACCTTGCTCGGAGTTTCGGAGACGGGTGATGGGGATGAAGAGAGTACGGTAAAGCAGAAGGATGAAATGGGTCCGTTCCGGAACATCCCGCCTTTTGATTGGACGCTCGCCGAGCACAGGAACGGCATGGCGCAGGCGATCAAGAATGCTCGTGCAGACTTGCCCCTGCAGATCCCTCTTCAGATCGGAGGGGAAGCGGTCGAAACGGAGGTCACGATCCGGTCGATCAACCCGAATCGGCCTGAGGAGGTCGTTGGACTTGTTGCGTCGTCTTCCGCCGAGCAGGCGAAGAAGGCCATCGGCGCCGCGAAGGCCGCCTTTACCGATTGGCGCGATACGCCGGCGACGGAACGGGCCGGGTATCTGTTCAATGCGGCGGAGCTCGCGCGGAAGCGGCGGTACCAACTGTGTGCGCTGCAAATCCTGGAAGCCGGCAAGACTTGGAGCGAAGCGGACGGCGACGTCGGCGAGGCGATCGACTTCCTCGAGTACTACGGCCGTGAGATGCTGCGCCTGGGGACGCCTCGCGAGATGGGCGATGCACCGGGTGAGGACAGCCTGTTGTTCTATGAGCCGCGGGGCGTCGTCAGCGTCATTGCGCCTTGGAACTTCCCTTTAGCGATCTCGATGGGGATGGTCTCGGCGGCACTGGTCACAGGCAACACGGTCGTCTACAAACCGGCCTCGGATACGCCCGTGACGGGATGGATGATCTATCAGGTGTTCCAGCAAGCCGGCCTGAAGCCGGGAGTGCTGAATTATCTTCCGGGTCCCGGCGAGGAGATCGGCGATTTGCTCGTGACGCACCAGGATGTATCGATGACTGCGTTCACCGGCAGCAAGGAAGTGGGGCTTCGGATCATCCGGCTTTCGAGCGAAGTCTCTCAAGGCTCCCAGGAAATGAAGCGCGTTGTCGCGGAGATGGGCGGCAAGAACGCGATCATTATCGACAGCGACGCCGATCTTGACGAAGCCATCCCGCACGTGCTGCATTCGGCGTTCGGCTACCAGGGGCAGAAGTGCTCGGCATGCTCACGGCTGGTCGTACTGGAGTCGGTGCATGACAAGCTGATAGAACGTTTGAGGGCGGCAGCAGAAAGCATCCATCTCGGGGCGAGCGAACAGCCCTGGACATACATGGGGGCGGTTATTTCCGCATCCGCCAAAAAGAAGATCAAGAGCTACATCGAGGTCGGGAAGCAGGAAGGGACGCTGGTGCTGGAGCGGCAGCCCACCGACACCTCGGGCTTCTTCGTTCCGTTGACGATCTTCAAGGACATCCTTCCCGAACATCGCCTCGCGCAAGAAGAGATCTTCGGTCCCGTTTTGTCGATCATCAAAGCGAAGGACTTCGACGATGCGCTCCAGATCGCAAATGGAACGGAATACGCCCTTACGGGCGGAGTGTTCTCGCGGAGCCCCGAGAACATTGCCAAAGCAAGAAGACAGTTTCGGGTGGGCAATCTCTATATCAATCGAGGCTGCACAGGGGCGATCGTGAACCGGCATCCTTTCGGTGGTTTCAAAATGTCGGGCGTCGGCTCGAAGGCAGGCGGCCCGGATTACCTGATGCAGTTCACGCTCCCGCGCAACGTGGTGGAGAACACGATCCGCCGAGGCTTCGCTCCTGACGAAGGGTTCCAGACGGCCTGATTGCCGGTTCGACTCGACAGCGCAGCCGTATAGCGGTTTAGCCTGTATTTCTCACCACGTGGCGAGGCGAAGTGCGTGAGAGGGCCGTCAGGACGAGGCGCGAGCCGCTTGGCGCGCGCAGGCGTACTTGAACCGTACGTTGAGCACGGCAAGCAAGCGCAACGAAGTCCTGGCGGTCGTATCGCGTGCTTCGACAGTCAGGTGGTGAGAAATGCAGGCTAGGCGCAATACTCTTAACTTAAAACATTTTTGTGGTATTCTGTTTCAGGCAGGGACAGGAGGACCACCGTATGGCGCGCAGGCCGGCAGGGTTGCCCCGAGGTTCGCGAATCAGCGATTACATCAGTCTGGGAGTGATCGCCAAAACGTTTCCGGCAGAGCGAATCGAAGCGGTTCTGGCGGCCACGGGCAAGGCCAGTGTGCGGCGGCGCGAGATGCCGGCTCAGGTGGTGGTCTACTACGTCATCGCCTTGGCTCTTTACATGCAGTCCTCCTACCGCGAGGTGCTGCGTTGCTTGCTGGAAGGGCTGCAGTGGCTGAGCGCACCGGGAACGAAGATCAAGGTGGCGAGCAACGCGGCGATCTCGCAGGCGCGCTCGCGGCTGGGGGCGGCGGTGCTGCGGCAACTCCATGATGAGTGCGTGCAGCCGATCGCGGCGCTCGCCACGCGGGGCGCCTGGTATCGGCGTTGGCGGCTGGTGAGCATCGATGGCAGCACGCTGGAGCTGGCCGATGAGAAGCGCAACGCAGCGGCCTACGGCCGGCCCGGGGCGAGCCGCGGCGCGAGCGCCTATCCGCAGTTACGCTTCGTCGCACTGCTGGAGGCCGGGACCCACGTGTTGTTCGGCACGCGGATGGGTGCCTATGCGGTCAGCGAACTCTCGCTCGCCGAGGAGGTGGTCGGGCGCTTGCACAAGGAGATGTTGTGCCTGGCCGACCGCAGTTTCTTCAGCTACCCGTTGTGGAACCAGGCGCGCGCCTCGGGCGCCGATCTGCTGTGGCGCGGCAGGAAGAATCTGATTCTTGCTTGCGAGCAACGTCTGCCGGACGGCTCCTATCTGAGCCGCATGTATCGCTCGCAGCGGGAGCGGCGGCAGCATCGCCAGGGGGTGCGGGTGCGGGTCATCGAGTACCGTCTCGAAGGGCTGCCCGACAGCGAGCCGTTCTATCGCCTGCTGACGACGATTCTCGATCCCGAGCAGGCCCCGGCGGCGGAGTTGGCCGCCCTCTATCCCCAGCGCTGGGAGATCGAAACGGCGCTGGACGAGTTGAAGACGCATTTGCGGGGAGCCCGCATCGTGCTGCGCAGCAAGACCCCGGAGTTGGTCGAGCAAGAGTTCTACGGGCTGCTGCTGGCGCACTTTGCCATTCGGGGGCTGATGCACGAAGCGGCGCTGAAGGCCGACGAAGATCCCGACCGGCTTTCGTTTCTCCATGCCGTGCGGGTGGTCCGCCGCAAGCTCCCGCGCTTTGTCGCTGTCCCCCCCTCGGCACAGAAAAGCGTTCCATGAAGCCGTACTGCAGGAGATCCTCGAGGAACGGGTGGTCTCCAGCCGAGGACGCCGCAACCCGCGCGCGGTCAAGCGCAAGATGAGCAGCTTTCCCGTCCGCCGAAACCAAGCCAATCTCGCTCCGGTCCGGGATGGCGAGAACTACATTGTCATCATTATTGAGTCTCGCATAATATCCCGTCAATCGAAGCAAAGAGAAGACTGTTTCCAAAAGGCCGTGACCAAGCGCGGTTTGCGTTGCATGCGGCGCAGCGCCCGGCGGGCACGACGGCTCAGCTGTCCATAGTCTTTGGGACAAACATTGGGCAGTTCGTGCTGCTTCCAGTACGACCAGATGTATTCCACCGGATTCAACTCCGGCGCATACGCCGGCAAGTATTCCGTCACGATGTGGCCCTCGGAGAGTTCGATGAACTCCCGCACCAGGCGGCCGCGGTGGGCCGACAGCCGGTCCCAGATGATCAACAACGGTTTGTCGATCTGACGCACGAGCGCTTTGAGAAAGTCGATCACCTCGGCTTGTCGGATCGCGCCGGGATAGAGCCGGAAGTAGAAGTTGCGCAACGTCAGCCCGGCTGAGACGGAAAGCTTCTGCCAGTTGAAGTTGAACTGCAGCACGGGCGTCTTCCCGCGCGGCGCCCAACTACGGCAGCGGTGCGGTTTCTGACTCAATCCGCTTTCGTCGATGAAGACCAGTGTGCGGCCTTCGGTGCGGGCTTTTTTTTTAGGTCCGGCCAAGTCGTGCGCTTCCAGGTGCGGATGGCCTCCTCGTTGCGCTCGCGCGCCTGGCCGACCGGGCGTTGCGGGCTCCAGCCCAGCCCCCGCAGGACCTTCCAGACGTGCCCTTCGTGGTAGTCGACCCCGAACTCGTCCCGGATCAGGCGAGCCACCCGCGGGCAAGTCCACAGCGGCGTGGGGAAGCCGTGCGCTTCGGGACCTTCGAGCAACAACGCCGTCAAGCGTTCCCGTTGCGCGGCGTCCAGCAGCGGCTTGCGTCCGGCGCGCCCGGCGCGCCGCAGCGCAGCAGCACCCTGTTGCAGATATTGCCGCCGCCAGACACTGACCGTTTGCCGCGCCACCTTCAGCCGCCGAGCCGTTTCCGACTGATTCAGACCTCGGTCAAGCAGCCGCATGGCCTCGAAACGGCGCTTCTCCAGCGCCTCAAAATCCCGCTTCACTCCTTTGGGGTTGCCCATACCTATTAGATGCTACAAACCACTCAAAGGAGTCATAATATTTTGCGGGACTCAATAAGTGAAGAGTATTGAGGCTAGGCGCCGTTCGTTGTCGAATGAGGCAGTCGGACAGAAGATTTCATGGCTTGATGGTGACTCTCCTCTTGTCCATAGGGTCATCAAAGCAGTGATACAATTGCAGCTAGGATGCGTGCTCTTGCTTTTTCGGCATTTGCCTCGCTTGCCTTTCTGGGCCCACTAGGCGCTCAAGAATTGTCGCCGGAGGCGAAACGGTTCTTCGAGGAAAAAGTGCGGCCTGTGCTGCACGCGAAGTGCTTGCTCTGTCACAACGACACAGCAAAGATGAGCGGGCTTTCACTCGGCAGACGGGAGAGCACGCTACAGGGCGGCATGCGTGGCCCCGCGGTAGCGCCGGGCGACCCGGAAAACAGCCTGCTGGTCCATGCGGTTCGGTACAGCGGCGATTTGAAGATGCCCCCGACGGGTAAGCTGCCGCAAGCCGAGATCGACGCTTTGACCCGCTGGGTGGAAATGGGATTGCCGTGGCAGGAGGCGGACGTTGCGGACGCCCCCAAGGCGGGAGCTGGTCACTGGGCTTTTCAGGCTATCGAGAAACCGGAGCCGACGAGGGTCAACAACACAGGCCGGGTTCGCAACCCGATCGACAACTTCATCCTGGCGCGCCTGGAAAAGGAAGGTATCGAACCGTCTCCGGAAGCTGATCGAGAGACGCTGATCCGGCGGGTCAGTCTCGACCTGACCGGACTCACTCCTTCACCCCACGAGATCGACGATTTCGTCAACGATCCGAGTCCGGAAGCCTACGAGAAACTCGTCGAGCGCTTGCTGTCATCCCCCCACTATGGTGAGCGTTGGGGGCGTCACTGGCTTGATCTGGCGCGATATGCCGACACCAATGGCTACAACATCGACGGCCCCCGCGAGATCTGGATGTATCGCGATTGGGTGATCAACGCGGTGAACGACGACATGCCGTTCGATCAGTTCACGATCGAGCAAATCGCCGGCGATCTGTTGCCGAATCCGACCGAGCAGCAGATCGTGGCTACGGGGTTTCATCGCAATACACTGCTCAACCTGGAAGGAGGCATCGACTTCGAGCAATACCGCGTGGAGGCCGTTGTCGACCGAGTCTCCACGACCGGGGCCGGATTCCTGGGGTTGACGCTGGGCTGCGCCCGCTGCCATTCCCACAAGTACGACCCGATTTCGCAGAAAGAGTTCTACCAGATCTATGCCTTCTTCAACAACATCGATGAGCTGAGCGGCGAGTTTAAAGATGCTGCGGGCCGTGCACGGGCTCATGAGCCGATCCTCGAGTTCGGCCAGCCTGAGGAGTTCAGCCGCCGCGACGCCGCGAGGCATCAGATCAAGCTGCTCGAGCAGGAACTGAAGGAATACGAGAAGTCGATCGAAGAAGGGCAGACGGCTTGGGAAGCCTCACTCACAGAAGAGCAGCTCGAGGAGATGGGCCCACGTGTCAGGGAAGTGCTGGTTGTTCCTGCGAACGAGCGGAATGAACAACAGCAGCGCGCCGCCCTGGACGCATTCAAGCAGGCGGATCCGGGCTGGTCGGCTCGCAGCAAGGGAATCGACGCCTTGCGAAAGGCCGAGCCCAAACTCGAGAGCACACTCGTGATGCGCGAGCTGGCAAAGCCTCGCGAGGCGTATATCCACCTTGGAGGAGATTTCCTCCGCAAGGGCGAAACGGTGGAGCCGGGCACTCTCGCAGTGCTACCGCCCTTGAAGGCCGAGGGTCGGACGAACCGCCTTGATTTCGCTCGCTGGCTCGTCGACCCCGAGAACCCTCTGACGCCGCGCGTCACGGTAAACCGCATATGGCAACAGTATTTCGGCCGCGGCATCGTCCGTACCGAAAACGATTTCGGGAGCCAGGGTTCCCCTCCATCTCATCCGGAGCTTCTCGATTGGCTGGCATCGGAATTCATCACGAGCGGCTGGAGCATGAAGGCGATACATCGGCTGGTTGTGAATTCCGGCAGCTATCGGCAATCGTCCGCTATGAGGCCGGAATTGCTGGAGTTAGACCCGGACAATCAACTCCTGGCAAGGCAATCCCGCCTGCGTCTCGAAGCCGAGATCATCCGAGACGCAGCCCTTTCGGCGAGCGGTCTGCTGTCGTCCGCCATCGGAGGCCCCAGCGTATTTCCGCCGCAACCGGCCGGTGCGGGACGAGTGACCCAAGTCAATCGCAAATGGGAAGCGGACATCGGCCCCAATCGCTTCCGACGAGGTCTCTACACGTACTTCCGGCGTTCCGCGCCGCATCCGGGGTTGATCGTTTTCGACGGGCCGGACTCGATGATGACCTGCACGCGCCGCAATCGTTCGAACACGCCCCTGCAGGCTCTCACGCTTCTGAACGACGAAGCTCATGTCGAGTTTGCTCAGGCGCTGGCGCAGAGGGTTCTCAACGAGGCGTCCGAGTCCCGTGACGAGCGGCTGAATCATGCTTTCCGGTTGTCACTGGGACGTACGCCGAAAGCGAGTGAGCGGGAGCAACTCTCCCTCTTTCTGGCCAATCAACTCGACGAATTCCGCACTCACCCCGACGAGGCCGCGTCCGTACTTCCGATGGAAGTGGACGGGGGTGCAGACGTGCCGCTGCTCGCTGCCTGGGCATCGACGTCCAGAGTCTTGCTCAACCTCGACGAATTCATCACGAGAGAATAGCCGTTCGCCTCAGGCGCCCAGGATAGCCGCGCAACGCCGCGGCATCGTTGTGCATCATGAAATCACCTGCTTCCGTCACACGCCGCACCCTGCTTCAGGCAGTGGCCCTCGGTGCTGCACGCGCGGGTTCGGCAGCGGCTGTCGAGGAGGAATGGGCCGTCAAGCCGGATGGCCCCGACTTCGGCGGCTTACGAGTCGGCCTCACAACTTTCAGCACCAGGGAGCTCACGCTCGATCAGACCATTGCTCTGCTCAAACAAACCGGCGTTCGAAATATCGCTCTGAAATATTTCCATTTGCCTCTGGACAGCACGAAAGAGGAACGCCGGCGGACCCTCCGGATGATCCACGATGCGGGCCTCACACTGGCGGGCTGCGGTGTGATCGGCCTGAGCGGTGACGAGAGGTCCGTCCGAGATCGCCTGGATTATGTGCAAGACATCGGTTCGCCCTCGGTCACCGTCACAACGACTGCCGAGCGGCTTGAGCAGCTCGACAGCATCATCAAGGACTATGCGAATATCAAGATCGCCATCCACACTCACGGACCCGAAGACGACTTGAGTTATTGGCGCTGGTCGGCGGCCAGGATCATCGACAAGATTCGGCATCTCGATTCCCGCATCGGCGTCTGTGTTGACGTAGGACATACTTTCCGTGTGCCCATCGATCCTGTCGCAGCGATTCACGCCTGCGGCGATCGGCTGTATGATGTGCACCTCAAGGATCTGAAGGAAGCCAACCGGCGCCGACTCGATGTCCCCGTCGGTCGCGGCGTTGTCGATATACCCTCCATCATGCGCGCCCTACGCGATGTGAACTACCGTCATCACGCCGCGCTGGAGTACGAGGCGGAGCCCGAAGCTCCCGAGTTCGGCATTGCCGAGAGTTTCGGTTACTTGCGGGGACTTCTGTATCCGAGGACCTGATCGTATACCCCTCATGGGTAAACCCTCGAGACTGACTGCGACAGTGCTCCGGAAGAGACCGGCGTCGCGGATCTAAGCCCGAACTCTTCCTGACATCCGCTCCATCCGACGCTGGATGAATGCGACCCTACCTCCTGGAAATCACGGAAATCAGCCGGCCAGATCCCTTACAGAGGGGATGAAAAAAACCAGACCTGCCTGCTAGCCTGCATGTCTCACCACGTGGCGAGGCGAAGTGCGTGAGAGGGCCGCCAGGACGAGGCGCAAGCCGGGCGGAGGAAAAAGGCGCGAGCCGCTTGGCGCGCACAACACGGCCTTGAAGAGGTTTTTCACGAATCACGAGACACGAATCACGGCCTTTTATGCTTTTCACGTGGCTCGAACGGTACACGGTGGTACTGAAGCCCTTCAGTCTTTTTTTTGCCGCCCGGCTTGCTTAGCATGAAGATCATGGCTCCTGATCAAGGCCTGGATTCGTTCCCTGCGAGCGCCTGCGAAGTAAAATCCTTCCCGCTTCAGATCGTCTTGTTCGGGCGCGTTCCCTGCAAAGGTTTCCCACCATTTCCCGGCATTTCCCACGATTTCCCGGCATTTCCCAGGTACCCCCCCCCGCGCATCAAGTGCCCCGGATGCGAAGCAAAGTTCCGGGCGCGCCTCGAGTCTGGCCGAGCCGGAGCCTCACGAACCTCGTACAGCCGTCCCCTCTCCCGCTGGCAGAGGGTAGGAGTGAGGGTGCGGAGCATGGCTCGAACGGTACACAGTGGTACTGAAGCCCTTCAGTCTTTTTTTTCCGCCCCGGCCTGGATAGCATGGCGTAGAGAGGAGAAAACACTGCCCTGCTTTCGCATCAGGCAGCAAGGAGAATACGTGCGAAACACGAGACGCGAATCACGAATCACGGCCTTTACGGTTCAGCGGTCGTCAGGTATTTCTTCTGGAGCGAACCAGGCCCCCTCCCCCGGTTTGCACGAATCACGAAACACGAGACACGAAACACGGCTTTTTCCGGTTCACCGTGGGTGCGAAAGGGTCGCACCACAAAAAACCGCCGCCCAGTCACTGTTTTCCAGTTCACCATTGTTCACGATTGTTCGCTATGGTTCGCCATTGTTCGGCAAAAAAATATTGCCCGGCGCCAGTGTGCTTGCCGCGTCAGCCGTTCCCGGCCGGCCTCACGACAAGCGCCGTTGGCCGCGCAGTTCCCGTCGCCCTCCGAACTGCTTCCGTCGAGGGAAACGCCTGGCCTACATTTCTCACCACGCGGCGAGGCGAAGTGCGTGAGAGGGCCGTCAGGACTAGGCGCAAGCCGGGCGGAGGGAAAAGGAGCGAGCCGCTTGGCGCGCACAGGCGTACTTGAACAGTACGTCGAGCACGGCAAGCAAGCGCAACGAAGTCCTGGCGGTCGTATCGTGTGCTTCGACCGTCGGGTGGTGAGAAAGGCAGGCTAGGTGTGGTATCTTGGCGATTCGTGTCGAACCCGGCAGGTTCGATAGCCAGCTAGAGGGAAGGTCGGTTGGAGCAACGTGCACACTGGGGTTCAAGGCTAGGGTTTATCCTGGCTGCCGCAGGTTCCGCCGTGGGCCTCGGCAACATCTGGAAGTTCCCCTACATCACGGGTGAAAACGGCGGCGGTGCATTCGTCCTCGTATATTTGCTTTGTGTAGCCCTGGTCGGGCTGCCGGTGATGGTGGCCGAAGTGCTGATCGGCCGAGCGACGCAAAGCTCGCCGGTACGAGCCTTCCGCAAGCTCGCGGGCGCGGGCAGCGGTTGGGTCGGCATGGGCTGGCTGGGAGTGGCCGCCTCGTTCGTCATCCTCTCTTTCTATTCGGTCGTGGCCGGCTGGGCCCTCCACTATACCTATCTCTCCTTGACGGGCTCTCTCGTCGACCTCGAGCCGGGGCAGTTCGAGCCGTTGTTCCAATCCGCGTTCTCGTCCCCGACTCTGAATATCGGCTGGCACGCAGTCTTCATGGCACTCACGATGGCGGTCGTGCTCGGGGGCGTCTCCAAGGGGGTCGAGCGCTGGTCGCGCATCCTGATGCCGGGCCTGTTGCTCATGATGCTGATCTTGCTCGTCAACGGACTCACCCTGGACGGCTTCGGCAAGGCTGTGGATTTCATGTTCGGCTTTCGAACCGACAAGCTGACGACATCCGGTGCATTGCATGCGCTGGGCCAAGCCTTCTTCAGCTTGAGTCTTGGCATGGGCTCCATGCTGACCTATGGCAGCTACCTCCGCAGAAACGATGACATCATGGGCGCTTCGATCACGATTACAGTGCTCGACACGGCCATCGCGATCGCGGCTTCGATGATTCTCTTCCCGCTCTTGTTTACGCAAAACATGGAAGCGGCTCAAGGTCCCGGGCTAGTGTTCATCAGCATCCCGATAGCCTTCGCGGAAATGCCGGGCGGCGCGTTCCTGGCTCCGGTTTTCTTCGGGCTGCTGGTTTTCGCGGCTCTCACAAGCGCGATCGCGATGCTCGAAGTCACGACATCGTCATTCATCGATGTCCAGAACTGGACGCGCAAGAAAGCGACACTGTTCGCCGGAGGTCTGATCTTCGTGATCGGCATTCCCTCGGCATTGAGCGGCGGCACGGACTTGTTCGGTGCGGATCTCGCGGCGACGATCGGCAAGAACTGGTTCGACTTCTTCGACTATTTGGCGAGCAACTTGATGTTGCCGCTCGGCGGTCTCGGCATCGCCGTCTACACGGCGTGGCGCATGAACGAAGCGATCCGGCACGATCACTTTCTCGCGGGCTCGAAACTCCAGGTCTTCTATAAGGCTTGGCTTTTTCTGCTGAAGTTCCTGGTGCCCGTCGGCATCATTCTGGTCTTCCTACAGGCAGTTGGCCTGATTTAGCCAGTTATCGACTCGACGGACTGCCTGATCGAGTGCTGCTGGGGCAAGATTCTAGTCCACATAGAGGAACTCATTCGAGCTGATGAGCATGTGGACGAGGTTCCTCAGTGATTTTTGGGAAGCTTCCTCGGGGGTCGCGTTCGCTTTGGCGTAGAGCAGCCGTTGTGACTCGAGGTGTTCAAGGGCGATTTCGGCCTCTTGCGGTGAGGGCTTACGGGAGAAGAGCAATCCGTAGGTCGTGTTGACCAGTCCGTGCGGATCGGAACCGCCGCCCGCCA
Source organism: Bryobacterales bacterium (assembly GCA_965204095.1). GTDB lineage: Bacteria > Acidobacteriota > Terriglobia > Bryobacterales > UBA6623 > JAPPLB01. Next base: position 3,133,267 of record OZ241991.1, read on the forward strand.
GCGCGGCGACCCGGCGCGCTGCCTCGCGTGCGTTGTCGGTGACGAACTCGCTGTTCATTACGGTCAAGGATTGCAGCGGCGTGGCGGATGGGACGCGGCGCGTGCAGGCCGTATCGATGATCGGAAAATCGAAGTTTGTCAAGAATGTCAGCGGCCAAGTACGCCGAGCGAGCAGGTAGACGCTACGGCGTTCCGAGCCATTTGCAGACTCCGCGCCGGAAACGACTTGCAAGCCGTCAGGGCGGGGAGTGAGCCCGACCGCCGGTCCACCGACAGTATCGTCAAGCCGTCCGGCCACGGCGAGGATCGAGTCGCGTAGGGCTTCCGCTTCCAGACGCCGTATCGGCATGCGCCACAGCAGGCGGTTATCGGGGTCCTCGGCGGCGGCTCGTTCGTCGCTCGGGTTGCTCGATCGGCGTGAGGACTGCTGATAGACCGCCGACAACATGATCATCTTGTGCAGGCGCTTGGTTTTCCAGCCGTTGTTGACGAAGTCAACAGCCAGCCAGTCGAGCAGCTCGGGATGAGAGGGCGGCGAGCCCGTGCTGCCGAAGTTGCCCGAGGTCGCTACGATGCCAGTATCGAAATGGTGCTGCCAGATTCGGTTGACGATGACGCGCGCCGTGAGCGGATGATTCGGGTCCGTGAGCCATTCCGCCAGGGCAAGACGATAGCCTTCGGTCGCTCCCACGCGGTTCGGTGAAGGCTTGGCGCTGCAATCCTGGTCCGCATCACACAAGACGGTGAGAAAGCCGGGAGTAACTTTAGGGCCGGGCGATTCCACGCTGCCTCGCTGCAAAAGACGGATCGTGGGCAGGCCGTCGCCATCCCACAAAGCCTGGATCTGGTGCAGACCACGGCGATAGCTGTTCCAAGTGGCTACCTTCTTTTGCAGTTGCAAAATCGCTTCCCGGTCTTCGCCGGCGATCGATCCTCCCAGTTCCTCCTCGGAGATCTCGACCAGCGGACCGAACTTCTCGACCAGGTATTTCTGAATGTCGTCTCGTTCTTCGGCCTCAGTTTCAACGGCGAGCCTGGTGTCAGCGCGAACGACCTCCGGTAGTTGTTCGAGCTTCTCGGCAAGCAGCCGTTCACGATAAGGTTCGCGAATCCGCCCGATGTCTTCGGCAAGTTTGTCGACGGCCGTGTCGATCTCTTTGTTGTGGGCCTCGACCTCTTCCCGCTCGGACTCCGATACGGTGTAATGAAGTCGTTTCTTGGGCTGAATCCATGCGGAAGGATTGTACGCGGCGGTGAACAAGGCAAGGAAGCGGTAGTAATCGCGTTGGGGGATGGGATCGAACTTGTGGCTGTGACAACGGGCGCAGGTGAGTGTCATTCCCAGCGCACTGGACGACACCTTGTCGAGAAGCCCGAACAGGGCGTCGTAACGGTCCAACGGACGGTCGGAGATGTCTTCGTTGGTGACATCGAGGATGGTTCGCAGATATCCCGTGGCCACGAGCGACTCGACGATCTCTGGCGTATAGGTCTCGGCGTTTCGCCAGTCGACCAACTCGTCGCCGGCGAACTGCTCGGTAAGAAAACGGTCCCACGGCTTATCGTTCTCAAACGACCGGATCACGTAGTCGCGATAGCGCCACATGCCCTCGGCTAGCTGAACGACATTCACCGCGAAGTCTTTTCCCGTCGTGTCGACATAGCCGACGGCATCGAGCCAGTGCCGGCCCCAGCGTTCGCCATACTTGGGGGAGTCCATCAGGCGATCGATGAGCCGCTCGTAGGCGTCGGGCCTTGGGTCCTCGATGAATGCCTGCGCTTCCTCCGGCGTGGGGGGAAGTCCCCACAGGTCGAAGTACGCTCGCCGCAGCAAGGTCTGCCGCGAAGCTGGCGGAGACAACTCCAGGCCACGGGCCTCCAACGCAGAGAGGATGAATGAATCAATCGGCGTCTGCATTCGGTCCTTGTTCTTGACCGTCGGCTCGGGGGCGGTAACCGGCTTGAGAAAGGCCCAATACTGCCGATCTTCAGCAGTCACTTCGGGTGCTTCCGCCTCGGTGAAACCGCGGTCGAGGGGGTTTTCCACGGCAACGTAGTCGGCGAAGTTGCCCGCGTCGATCCACTCCCGAATGAGTTCCAACTCCGTTTCCCGGATCGGATCACCCGCTCCGGCCGGGGGCATGACGCCGTTTTGAAGCTGCCGGATCAGAATGCTCTTGTCGGAGAAGCCCTCCGAGATCACCGGTCCGTGCTTGCCACCCTTCAAAGCAGCGGCGAGGGAGGTCAGGTCGAGTCCCGATTGAGGAGCTTCGCCACTGTGACAGCCGGTGCATCGGGCGTTGAAGATTGGCTGGATCTCTTTCTCGAAGCGGCTGATCTGCCGGCGGGCCGCTTCGGGGATCTCGTCGCCGGTTTGCGATGAGTTCGCGCCGGTTTCGATCCAGCGGCGGATCGTCTCGACTTCCCTTTCGGGAACCATACTCTTGAAGGCCGGCGGTGGCATCAAGCGCTTCGACACGAGTTGGAAGAGCCGGCTGCTATCGGGCGAGCCCTTCTCGATGACAGGCCCGTTGTGGCTGCCTCGCAGCACGGACGAAGCGGTCCGCAGGTCCATGCCTAGCTCGGGCGAACTCTTGCCGTGACAGGTAAAGCAGTAAGTGGAGAAGATCGGCAGGACGTCCTGCTCGAATACAGGCGTACCCGCCGTGCTCTGCGCACACAGGCTTACGGGAAGGAGAATGATCAACGCTTTGCATCGAGCGAGCGTGTCGATCTTCATCTCAGCCCCATCTCCACTAAGCCGCTTGCAGGTCTTTAGACACCAGATCGCCGATGACACGGGCTCCGGTTACGGTGACGTCGGAAGGTGTTTCCATGCGCCCGCCGTGGGGATACAGCGTTTTGCGGTGATCGAGCCCGAGTTGGTGTAGGACAGTGGCGATCATGTCCGGGACGCTGACGCGATCGACAACAGACTTGTATCCCAAGTCGTCCGTCTCCCCGTAGATGAGCCCCTCCTTGAACCCGCCCCCGGCAAACCATAGTGTGAAGGCGTTGCGGTTGTGGTCGCGGCCGTCGGCGTTCTGCGTGGTGGGGAGGCGTCCGAATTCACCCGCCCACATGACGATCGTGCTATCGAGAAGGCCGCGCTCTTCGAGATCGCGGACTAGAGCTGCTGTGCCCTGATCGGTCTCGGTCGCGATCCTGGTGAGACTCTTCTTGAGATTGTTGTGCTGGTCCCAGGGCTGGCCGGGGCGCGTCGTAACCTGTACGAACCGCACGCCAGCCTCGACCAAGCGGCGCGCCATGAGGCAACGCATGCCGTAGGCTCCCCGTACGGGGTCATCGACGGCGTAGAGTTCTCTCACCGAGGCCGGCTCGTTGCTGATGTCGAGGATGTCCATCGCTTCGACTTGCATGCGCGCCGCCAACTCGAAATTCTCGATTCGCGATTCCAACTCAGTCTCGCCCGGGCGACTGTCGCTGTGCATGCGATTGAGCCGCGCCAAGTAGTCGAGATTGCCTCGCTGCACTCCGGGCGGAAGCGGTTCGGGCGGCTCCAGATGGTGAACCGGCGACCCGCTCATATTGAATTCCACGCCTTGATAGAGCGCCGGCAAGTAGCCGTTGGCCCAGAGTTGCTTGGCGCCGATGGTGTAGCCCTTCGGGTCGCGCAACACTACGTACGCGGGAAGGTTCTGATTCTCGGTTCCCAGCGCGTAGCTTATCCAGGCGCCCATTACCGGCCGGCCGGGGAAGATCTTGCACGTGAGCAGCATGTTCAACCCTTCGAGGTGGTTGTTGTGCTCAGTATGCATCGACCGGATAAAGCAGAGTTTGTCGACGATCTCGGCATGGTGCGGCAGGGCCTCGGAGATGTCCATCCCACATTGACCGTACTTGCGAAATTCGAACGGCGTCGGCATCAGGGTGTTCTCATTACCCGGCTGGTGAATCTCGACACCGTCGGGGTGAGGCTTGCCGGCCATTTTCGACAGCATCGGTTTCGGATCGAACAGATCCATCTGGCTCGGGCCGCCGTTCTGAATGAGCTGGATAACGGCCTTCGCACGGCCCGGGAAATGGCCTTTGCGGGCCCGGAGGTTGTTGTATACCGGGACGGGAGCGTTCGACGAGGCGGCTGCGCGGGAGTCCGCAAGCAAGTGCGAAAGCACTACTCGGCCGAAGCCCAAGGATGTGAGCTCCAGGATGCTACGGCGAGACAGGACCGGCATGCTCCCTCCTCCGTTCATCGGAAAAGACAACCACAATCAGCGGCTCGTCCTCGGATTTCGGAGTGCTTCATCCCCCGACCAATCCGCACGTCACGATTCTACCGAAGCCGGCAAGCTCTTGTGAGACCGCTCGTGACGATTTTCTGCCAGGCTATGGCCAGTCGCCTTCACTGGAAAATGGCAAGCCGTTGGTTCTGTACAGGTACATAGATTTTGCGAGCAACACAGGGCATGACCTTGATCAGCTCCTCGTGAAGCGGCTGTCTGATTCGGGGTGAATCTTTCTATCTTCCTAACGACGGAATCGAAACGGAAGGCTTCTTTACGGCCCTCCGTGAGATGACGGGGCTTCGCAACGGTCACGCATCCATCGGCTGCGCTGTAGAAGTGACTCGGTAGAATGAAATTTCCGCCGGCCGTAGTCGATGTCGAGTCCCCACCCGCCACAGAACCGTCCTGTTGACGTGGCTGTCGTCGGCGCCGGCCCGACCGGCCTGTCATGCGCCATCGAGCTCAAGCGGCGCGGCGTCAGCGCCGTCGTGTTCGACAAGGGGTGTGTTGTCAACTCCCTGTACCACTACCCGACGCACATGACCTTCTTCACGACTCCGGAGCTGCTCGAGATCGGCGATCTGCCCATGACCGCCGTTCGCGAGAAACCGACGCGGGCCGAGGCCCTCAAGTACTACCGCCGCGTTGCCGGTCACTACAGGCTCGATATCCGCCAATACGAGCGTGTGGACGATATTCAAGGAGTAGACGGCGCCTTTTCGGTGGCCACCACCAACCGCAAAGGCGCATCCGGAGACTACGAGGCCCGCAAGATCATCATTGCAACCGGTTACTACGACGTTCCGGTCTTGATGAATGTTCCGGGAGAGGATCTTCCTAAGGTCCTGCACTACTACAAAGAACCTCACCCCTTCTACGATTGCGATGTGACCGTCATCGGAGCAAAAAACTCCGCGGCGATTGCCGCTCTCGAGGTCTATCGCGCCGGCGGACGGGTGACGTTGATCTATCGCGACGCGGAACTGAGCGACAGAATCAAGTACTGGATCCTGCCTGACATTCAGAACCGCGTAAAGAATGGCGAGATCAAGGCCTACGCGGAAACGAGCGTTCTCGCTATCACCGAGGACACGATACGCATCGCGACACCTGACGGTGAGAAGGTAATGAAAAACGATTTCGTGCTCGCGATGACCGGATATTCACCTGATCTTGCATTCCTGCGTCGCTGCGGCATCACGCTGGAGCCCGAAACACAGAAGCCGCGCACCAACGCCGAAACCCTCGAGAGCGAGCGGCCCGGAGTCTATCTTGCCGGGGTGATCGTTGCCGGCATGCACACCAACGAGATTTTTATCGAAAACGGCCGCTTCCACGGCATCTCGATCGCGGACGACATAGCAAGCAAGTTGAACACTGCATAGAGTCAAGCCCTCGATCCTGAGCAGCCCGTGGTGAAAGTCTCGCGGGCCGGGTTATGCGCCTTGAAGCCGATGGGCATGAGCGGTCTTCGGCTCCTTGTCCGTCGGATCGGATCGACCCGCATCGTTTCCTGCACACTCCGCGCCGACCAGTCATGGGAGCCTGCCGCTTCTTCCCTATGACTTGCGCCAGGGACTGTTAGGCTCAAGAAATGCGTATCGGCATCACCTGCTACCCGACCTATGGCGGCAGTGGAATCGTCGCAACCGAACTCGGCATGGAACTGGCCGAGCGAGGTCATGAAGTGCACTTCATCACTTACGCCAACCCGATTCGACTCAGCTCCGAATCGCTTCGGCTGCACTATCACGAAGTCGAAGTGACCAACTACCCTCTTTTTCAATATCCACCCTATGCGCTGGCGCTGGCCTCTCGGATGGTGGAAGTCGCCGAGTCGGCACATCTCGACCTGTTGCACGTACACTACGCGATTCCGCATTCGATCAGCGCGATTCTAGCGAACGACATGCTGCAAGGCCGGCTGCCGTTCATCACGACTCTCCACGGAACCGACGTGATGCTGGTGGGCAACGATCCATCCTATTTTCCGATCACCTCCTTTGCCATCGAGCGCAGCCCCGGAGTTACGACCATCAGCGAATACCTGCGGCAACGCACCGTCGACGTCTTCGGCACGCAGAACCCCATTCGGGTCATTCCGAATTTCGTGAACTGCGATCTCTATCAAGTCGTCGATGACCCCCGTCTACGCGCCCGCTACGCCTCGGCCGACGAGAAAATCCTCATTCACCTGTCGAACTTCCGCGCGGTCAAGCGCCCACTTGATTGCATTCGCATCCTGGCCCGAGTAGCCGAGCACCGTCCCGCACGACTTCTGATGGTCGGGGACGGCCCGGAGCGTGGACCCTGCGAGTCGCTGGCGCGCGAGTTGGGTGTCGAGGGCCGTGTCGCGTTTCTCGGCAAACAGCTTCAGGTCGCTCCAGTGGTGGCCCTGGCGGACCTTCTGCTATTGCCCAGCGAAATGGAAGGTTTCGGCCTTGCAGCGCTCGAGGCCATGGCCTGCGGCGTGCCCGCCGTCGCTTCCCATGTCGGCGGCATCCCGGAATTGATCACCAACGGGCACGACGGCATTCTGTGCTCGGTCGGCGACATCGACGCCATGACGCAAGCCTGCAACACCCTGCTCGATGACGCCGAGCACTACCGAATCGTGGCCGCCGCCGCCCGCAAGACAGCACTGACACGCTTCTGCGCGGCGAAGATCATTCCCCAATACGAAGACTACTATCGGGAGATCTGTGAGGCGTCAAAGCCCGAAAACGCCTTGGTTTCCCCAGTTTGACACCCTTTCGCCACGGTCCCTACAATCGAAGACTACGGCGAGGTAGCTCAGTCGGTAGAGCGCGGCCCTGAAAAGGCCGGCGTCGGCGGTTCGATTCCGTCCCTCGCCACCACAGGCATTCCACCAACTCCTCCAGAGGGGTTCCATCGAGCCGCACCCCTCGCGAATGGGCCTCGCAACAAGCGCCTTCGGAAGTGAATTGCCATTACCTAATGTGCTCGTCGCGCGCCGCCTCTGCGCGGTTCTGGCCGTACCTTCGCAGGATGTTTTGCGGGCGCAACACTCCCTTTATTGACTAAGGCCTGCCCGAGGCTAACCGCTAGCTAGGTCATGAAGTATGCTTCCGCTTTGCGTTCTCCTCAAGCAGCCTCCGGGAATGGCCAAAGCCGCTCGATCGTCTTGCTCAGGATCCACTCGAGATCCTCGTCGTTGAAGAAGTCCATCTCGTCGCGGACAATCTCGAGCGTCTTGACGTAGTCGATCTTCCTTTTCGATACCGGCCAATCGGTGCCCCACATGATGCGATTCGGGCCGAACGCGTCATAGACAGTCTTCACCTGGTCCCAGGTATCGCGATGTGGATAGGGTTCGTCGGAGATGCTCCAAGTGTGGGAGATCTTGCAGTAGACCCGCGGGAACGTTGCGAGGGTCAGCAACTTCTGGAGTTCTTCCGGCGAATCCGTCGGCTTGCAATCGGCCATGTGGTCGATCACGACATCCATATCGGGATGCTTTTCGATGTGCTTCTGCACATCGGGCAGACGCCCCGTCTTGGTCAGGATCAGCATCGGGACTCCGAGCTGCTCGGCGCGGTCCCAGATCGGATCCATCAACTCGTTGTTCGTGATCCAATTGCCGACTTCCGACACGGAGGGACTCAGGCGCACGCCCTTGAAGCCCCATTCTTCCGTCCACTTCGATAGCTCGTCCGCAGCATCTCTCGCCTCAGGGTTGACGCGGCAGACGCCTTGAAACTTGTCGGGATACTTCTTCATTACGTCACCGACGTATCGGCAGTCCCAACGGTAATGAAAGGGGTGCACGATCACCGTGTGAACGACGCCATGGGAGGCCATCAAGTCGAGCAGCATTTCCGCAGTGGCGTCTTCTTTGGGGGGATTCTTGTTCTCCTCCGGCCAAGGGTAAGCCGGATCGTTCACCCAAACGTGGACATGAGGATCGATAATTTTCAGCGATGGTAATGCAGCCTGTTCGGGCTCCGGCGGCTCGGACCCGCAGCCAGAAGCACCGGCGACAGCCCCTGCAGCCAGCAGACCGGCAAATCTGCGGCGCGACAATGACGTGGACATGGAAGGATTGTAGAACACGAAAAGGCGCCTGGGCCAGCATAGAGCGGCGCGAACTCGAAGCAGAGTGTCATGGTGTGCTCACGCCCCGTCTGACAGCCGCAAGGATAGAAATCGAACGTTTCTGCGTCGGGCATCAAGGTTCCCCTGAACACTCGTCTTGGAACAGACAGGCGCAGCGGGCCGACGCACGCCGCCTGTTCTTCATGAGTTGCATTTTCATATGGGGTGAACCTGGCTTCGAACAGCCTTTCGATGCTTTCGGCAACCGCATCCCACAAAAAGATCCTTCATGCTCACTGACCGCGATCAGTGCCCGAACGCAGACCCTACAATCCCGGTACCCTCATAAGCGTTCTATAATCACTGCCTTCCGTCTTGCCGGCGATGGGACGAGGGTACAGGTTCCATCCTGCACCGAAAGCACGCCGGTCGCCGGACAAGCCCTACTGCAATTTGACTGAAACCAGTCCCTTTACCAATACGTCGAACAGGATGCATGGCCACCGCTACCGCCACGCTACCGATCGATGTCGTTGTCGGGGCCAGGACTCGATCTAAGGTGGCATTCAAAGACAGCCCCGAAGCCGAAATCGTGCGTCGTTGTCAGGCCGGCGATGAAGATGCGTTCCGGCAGATTGTCGAGAAACATCAGTCAAAGGTGTTTTCGATCATCTACGGCATCATCCGAAATCGCAACGACGCCGAGGACATTGCCCAGCACGTGTTCTCGAAGATCTACTTTTCGATCAAGGGATTCGACTTCCGGTCGTCTTTGAGCACATGGGTGTACAAGATCACGGTCAACGAATGCTACGACTACTTGCGCAAGGCGAAGGTGCGCAAGTTGGTCTATGAGAGCAACCTTGGTGAAGATGATCAGCGGTCGATGGAGAATTCGCAACTAGCGGTCGATAGGCGTGCATCCATCGACATCAAGACAGAGAAGCGGGACTATCTGCTGAAGATCCTTTCCAAGGTTTCTGAAGAAGAGAGACTTCTACTGATCCAAAAAGAGGTGGAAGGGCATACCGTCGAAGAACTGGCCCGCATGACAGGCCTCAACGAGAACACCATCAAGGTAAAGCTGTTCCGCGCCCGGCAAAAGTTGGTGAAAGCCGCGGCGAAGTTCGGTAAGGTAAGGGCGTAGGGGTCGCCCGCCGGTTGGAAACGGGGGACGGGGATAATGGATGAGCTGATAAAGGAAAACCTAGAGGACCACCTTTCGGGGGTGCTCACCGGACAACGGAAGAAGGAGTTCGAGGACTACTTGGCGAAACATCCCAAGGAGGCCGAGGAGTTAGTTCGGATCGAGGAGTGCTCAACTCTGTTTGCTGTGTTGCGCCCGGACGAAGAGGAGAAGGCTTCAGCTCAGCTCGCGCCGGGTTTCTATGGCCGCGTGATGAGAAAGGTCGAACAGGAGCAAAAAGAACCATTCTGGATGGTCTTCCTCGAACCCTTCTTGCTACGCCGACTGGCTTTTGCCAGTCTGATGTGGCTGGCGCTGCTGGGTTCCTACATTGTTGTGGCCCAAGGACCCGATACGCGCGACCCTCAGGTGATGGCGCGCATCCTCACGCATCCGCCCTCGCCGGAGTACCAAGTGCGGTTGGGTGGAGATCTGGACAAGAACCGGAATTCGATGCTGAATGTTTTATTGGCATCCAAGTAATCAAGATCCAGGAACGATCCGATGACGAGTGCTCACGTCGCATTCTATAAAGGCAAGATCTTCGGAGTCTTCTTCGTCGTATTCGTCTGCGGCGTAGCAGCGGGCGGCGTGGGCATGAAAGCCTATCTCGAACACACAGCAGCATCCCGGATCCAAACAGGTTTTCACCCGGACAGCCCCCGCTTGGCGATGGAACGCCTGAAGGAAGAACTGGGGCTCGACGACAAACAGTTCTCTGAAGTCCATAGCGTCCTGGATGAATGCATCATGCGGGAGGCGGACATGTTTTCCCGTATCGAGAGTCTTCGCTCGGATGGCCGCGCCCGTATCGAGATGATCCTCAACGACCAGCAGCGGGAAACGTTCCGCAACATTCTTCTCAAAGCCTCAGATCGCCAGTAAACGGGCTTCTCGCCTCTTTTCACATTTGGCTTCCGTTCCACTGGAGTGGATGCACATTCGCCAAGTGCGGGTGGCAACGAACTTCCCATAGGGTTCATCGACCGGGCGTTAGACTTGTACACGATGAAGCCCGAACCCGCTCCTTTCGATCCGTCCCGTCTCCCGGAACTGGCGATGAAAGTCATGTCAAGCGCCAGGTTCCCGATGCTGGCAACGATGGACGGCGATCAACCGCGCCTGCGTCCTGTATCGCCGGTCAGAACGGACGGATTCACGGTCTACGTGGCATCACTGCGGCGCTACCACAAGACCACGGAACTGGTGTCCAACCCCAAGGTCGAGCTCTGTTATCTTGACGAAGGTCATGACCAAGTACGGATTACCGGGACGGCCGAGGTTCTTACCGACCCACTGGTGAAGCAATCGATTTGGGACGAGAACGGGTTGATGAGGCAGTTTCTGGGAACGCTCGACAACCCCGAGCTGATCATCTACCGTATCAAGCCCCACAGCGTCCGCTACATGCAGGAATGGGCGCTTGCATACCACGAAGTCCCTCTTACGGAGCCTGCTGACGAAGCATGACACGGCCCCGTCTCAGGAACCGGTAGCGCAAACCTCCTTCGAGGTCCGCGCCGTGTTCTTATAGAGACCACAGGCCTGGAATGTCAGTGCGTCATCGAATAGACGATGTAATTGATGGCCAGCCGATAGGCCATCGCCGTGTAGCGCTCTGGGTAATGCGGCCAGTCGGCGTGTTCCCAAGCGTCGCCGAGGTCCATGTTGTGGTTGATCAGAATCATCAGTCGTCCATCGTCGTCGTACATGCCGCGCCACTGCGGAATGATGCCGTCGTTCTCGTGCGTGCGTCCGGTATAGAGCATTTGGACGCCGGGAATCTGCTCCCCAGGCTCCAGGTCGTAGAGAACGTGGAAAACCTCGTCAGCCGGATCGAGGTCAACGACCGGCCGGTCCGGGAAGATCTTGCGCAGGCCCCGCATGAACATGGCCCACTCGTAGGTGCCATGGAAATCGTCGAAAATGATGAATCCGCCGCGCAGCAGATACTCCCGCAGACCGTCCGCCTCCTCATCGGTGAGCGCCCAATGGCCCGGCTCCACGACGTAAATCCACGGATACTCGAACAGACCCTCCGAGGCCGCGTGCACATAGACTTCCTGCGAGCGTGAATCGATGTTGGAAAGCCTTCGCAGCCCCTGCAGGAAGTGCCTCTCGGCCGCGGGAGAGTCGATCATCCACGGCCGATCACCCTCGATCCGCATTCCGTAAGGGTCGGAGTAGGCCAGCCGGGCGAAGTAGAATTCCGCAGGCTTGTCGCCGTCCGCGGGCGGCTCGATCAGCGACATCTCGGGAGGGAAAGGAACACCTCGATAGCTTCGTTGAGCCAGCAGAACGCATCCGGCACACAGCAATCCGGCGAGTCCCCAACACACCCAGCGGAACTGCAAGATAGCCATCGCGTTTTCAAGAATAACACGCACCCTTCATGGCTTATGACGTGTGGATGTGCGCTTTCGTGCATGCGGGGCCGAGTTGATCCAGCATGACATCGATCCATCGACATCGATCGGGAGGACTCTTTGGCTGTTTGGTTTGACTAGCCGGAGCCGTTGCGCGTAGAATGACTTTTAGGACTGTCTAAATTAAATATTCAATATGCCTTCAGAAGCCGTCGACGACTACCTCAAGGCGATCTACGAGATCGCAGGCGACGACGGGCGCGCTTCAACAGCATCGCTGGCGCGCAAGCTGAGCGTGGCCCCGGCGTCCGTCACCGGTATGCTTCAAAAGCTCGCTGGGCGTAATCCCGCGCCCGTGGAGTACGAGAAGCACCACGGGGTACGGCTGAGCGATCACGGCAAACAGCGAGCACTGGAGGTCATTCGCCATCACCGACTGATCGAGCTGTTCCTCCATCGCATGCTCGGCTATAGCTGGGACGAAGTGCATGACGAAGCCGAACGACTGGAGCACGCCATCTCCGAGCAACTCGAGGATCGCATCGCCGAACGACTCGGCGACCCCGAAGTCGATCCTCACGGGCATCCGATTCCACGCAAAGACGGCACGATCCCACCAAGGCGCGACCTGAGCCTGCTGGACCTTTTCGTCGGCGCGAAGACGACGGTCTCGAGGGTGTCGGACAACGACCCGGAGATTCTGCGCTATCTCTCCGAACTCGGCATTACGCCAGGAACGACGCTGCACCTTACGGAAAGAGCGCCGTTTGACGGACCACTGATGCTGGAAGTCGGTCCCGACAATGAGAAACAAGCATTAGGTCCCCGCGTCGCCGGCGAGATTCGCGTCTTGCCGCCCACAGCGAACGGGGAAACGACGGGCTGACTGCGATGACCGGCTCAATCTCAGTATGGCTGCTGTCGCTTCTTCTCCTCGCTCTCGCAGCGGCTTGGCCCAACGTGGGTTTGTGGGCTCAATGGAAGCGAAGCATCGCGCAGCGGGACCGGCGGTTGTTCGAGGACGCACTCAAACACATCATCACTTGGGAACACCGCAGCCAAGCCGCCACGCCGGAATCCCTTGCCGGCGCACTGGCCCTCTCACAGCGGCGCACGCTCGATCTGATCGTGCTCATGGAGACACGCGGCCATGTGCGCAGTGACACCGGCGGATTGACCCTCACGCCCGAGGGCGAACGCTGGGCACTGCACGTCGTGCGGGCGCATCGACTCTGGGAGACCTACCTGAGCGATGACGCGGGCATGCCGATGGAGAGAGTGCACCGGGCGGCCGAGATCGCCGAGCATCAACTGTCGGCGGAAAACCTTGACCAGTTGGATGCGCACCTGGGCCATCCCGAGAGTGACCCGCACGGCGATCCGATCCCTACCGTCGAGGGTACCGTCAAGCCGCTGGACGCGGTAGCCCTGACAGAATGGCCGCAGGGCGAACCGGCCCGCGTCGTTCACATTGAGGACGAGCCGGATGTCATCTTCCGCCAAATCGTCGCCGCCGATCTGCGTCCGGGTTCGACGATCCGCATTCTGGAAAACTCGCCGCAGCGGCTTATCGTCAGCGACGGCAGCGCCGAACACCGCTTGGCGCATGTCGTCGCCGCCAATATTCAGGTCGCCGAGGCTCAGCGCGCAACAAGGCCGACAGGCACGCGGCGATTGTCGGAACTGCGGGCGGGCGAGGCCGCCGAGGTCTTCGAGCTTGACGTTTCGTGCCGTGGATTCAGCCGCCGCCGTCTGCTCGATCTCGGCCTGACACCCCAAGCCCGTGTCGAAGTCGCACTGGAAAATCCCTTCGGGGACCCTCGCGGTTTTCGCGTGCGCGGCACGACCATAGCGCTCCGCAAACAGCAGACCGACCAAGTCTGGATCAAGACACAGAAGGCTTCCCATGAACCAGAGAGCGTAGCGGAGGTGACTCACGCATGACACCCACAGCCGCTGCACACTCGAATTGCGAAACCTGTCCCGCGCACGCCCAGCTAGCGCAGATGGGCGTCTCGCTCGGAAAGTTCGACTACTTGGTCGCCCTTGCCGGGAATCCGAACACCGGCAAGTCATCGGTTTTCAACGCCCTCACCGGCCTGCGGCAGCACGTCGGTAATTGGACCGGCAAGACCGTCATGCGCGCCGAAGGCGGCTATGCCTTCCAAACCCTTCGATACAAGCTCGTCGACCTCCCAGGGACATACTCACTGCTCTCGGCTTCCGAGGACGAGGAGATCAGCCGCAACTTCCTCCTCTTCGGGCGACCCGACTGCACCGTTGTAGTCGTAGATGCTACGGCGCTCGAGAGAAACCTGAATCTCGTTCTTCAGGTGATGGAAATCACCGATCGAGTCGTTGTCTGTGTCAACTTGATGGACGAGGCACGGCGCAAAGGCATCGAGGTCGATGTCCGAAGCCTTTCTCGTGATCTCGGCGTGCCCGCCGTCCCCACTGTCGCGCGTACGAAGGAAGGCCTGCACGAATTAGTGCATACCATCGCCGACCTGATTTCCGGCGCCGTCATTTCGAAGCCGGTCCATCCGAGTCACCCACCGGAACTCGAAAGCGCTGTCGATGAACTGGTCCCGCTGATTGAACAGTCCGCGCCCGGCCTCCCAAACGCCCGCTGGGTTGCGCTGAGACTGCTCGATGGCGACCACAAAGTCCGGCAGGCGCTGTTGTCGGGCGAGTTGGCCGATCTCGAATCCCAGCAATCCGCCCCTATGGAAGAGATCAGCAGCGTTGTCGCCCTCCAAGGACGCCAATGACAGCGAAGGTCGCCGATCCTAAGACCGTCCTGCTTCGTGCGGACCACTTGCGCCGCGAGATCGGCGATGACTTCCGCGACCGCATCGTCTCATCCCTCTACGCCGATGCGCGGCGCATCGCCGATCGATCGGTCCGCGTCGGCGCGGATCAGAAATGGGATTGGGATCAGAAAGTCGACCGCATCGTCACCTCTCCGGTGCTCGGGCTACCCATCATGCTTGGTATCCTGGCACTCGTTTTCTGGATCACGATCGTCGGTGCAAATTATCCGTCACAGATGCTGGCTGAGTTCTTCTTCGTGGTGGAGAGCACGGCAGTTGCGCTCTTCACTGACTGGGGCGTACCCGCCTGGATAACGGGTTTTATCTGGAACGGCGTTTTTCGCGGCCTCTCGTGGGTAGTGAGCGTGATGCTACCGCCGATGGCGATCTTCTTCCCTATGTTCACCATCCTGGAGGACCTCGGCTATCTACCACGCGTAGCCTTCAACCTGGACTGGCTCTTTCGCAAATCCGGCGCCCATGGCAAGCAGGCGCTCACCATGGCGATGGGCTTCGGCTGCAACGCCGCAGGCGTCACCGCAACGCGCGTGATCGATTCGCCTCGCGAGCGGCTGATCGCCATCCTGACGAACAACTTTGTTCCCTGCAACGGCCGCTTCCCGACGTTGATCATGCTCGCGACGATCTTCGTGGCGGCTGCGTTCCCGCCGACGTTCGCATCGTTTGCTGCGGCTGGAGCAGTCGTCGGGGTGGTCCTGATCGGAGTCGGCTTCACACTGCTCGCTTCCTGGCTACTCGCGCGGACCGTCTTGCAAGGCGAAGCCTCTGCATTCACCTTGGAACTGCCTCCTTACCGCCGTCCAAGCATTATGCGTATTCTCTATACGTCGCTGATTGACCGCACCGTTTTCGTGCTCTGGCGAGCGATCATGACCGCTGCCCCGGCGGGCGCCGTGATCTGGATTCTGGCCAACATCAATGTAGCCGGAGTCAGCCTGGCTCAGCGTTCAGCCGATTTTCTCGATTTGCTCGGTTTTGCCATCGGTCTCGACGGCGTAATCCTGCTGGCATACGTCATCGCCATTCCGGCTAACGAAATCGTTGTCCCGACGATGCTGATGATCTATATGGGTGTCGGCATGATGTCGGACGTCACATCGTACGACGATATCCGCGCGCTGCTGGTCGAGCAGCAGGGTTGGACCATGCTGACTGCGATCAACCTGATGCTCTTCTCGCTCCTCCACAATCCCTGCGCGACTACGATCATCACCATCTGGAAAGAGACACGTAGCACCAGGTGGACCACCATCGGTGCCCTGATGCCGCTGGCCTTCGCCTTCGCCGTCACCTTCGCGGTGGCAACCCTTTGGCGCATTATCGCCTGACCGTCTGCGACATTCCCGCTTCTCCCCACCGCACGCGGAAAGAGTCGGGGGGTAAATCTGCGTCATGTGCCGAAAGGGCGGCTTCAATTGTTAAACTCTTCTTTGCAAGCCACCAGCAAGGAACACCATGTCCCCCTCAACCAAAACACGTCGTGACCTGCTCGGTACCCTGATCGTCGCAGGTGCATATGCCACAGCGCTGCGCCCCCGCGCCGCCGCAGCCAAAGCCAAAGTCGACGACAGAAAGATCATCAGCATGCGGCCGCATCTCTACCACGGCTGGCCGACGCTGGCACGGCGTAAGGATGGCGAGTTGCTCGTTGTGTGTTCAGGAGGCCGGGAAGCGCACGTTTGCCCCTTCGGCTGGGTCGAGATCATGCGCTCGAAAGACGACGGACAGACCTGGGGATGGCCTCGCGTCCTGATGGACACCGCGATCGACGACCGCGACGCCGGCGTGTGCGAGACGCAGCAAGGATCGCTGCTCGTCACGACGTTCACCTCTCTCGCCTACATCGACTACTTCCAGCAGGCCAAGCCGGGCGCCAGAGGCCGCTTTACCGACTGGACCAAGGAGAAGATGGCAGCCTGGCAGGCCGCGCATACGCGCACGTCCGCTGCCGATCGCGAGCGTATGCTGGGGACTTGGATGCTGCGGTCGAGCGACGGCGGCGTGACATGGTCCGCGCCGTACCGTGTGCCGGTGAACAGTCCGCACGGCCCGATCCCGCTGTCCGACGGACGGGTAATCTATGCCGGCAAGCGCCTCTGGCATGAGAAGAAACGCATTGGAGTCGCCGAGTCGCACGATGACGGAAAGACCTGGCGCTGGCTAGCCGAGATTCCCGCGCGCGACGGTGATGACTTCACCGAGTACCACGAGCTTCACATCGGCGAGGCGTCCAATGGACACCTGATCGCGCAGATCCGTAACCACAACAAAAAGAACGAACGTGAGACGCTGCAAACCGAATCCGACGACGGCGGGCGGACCTGGTCCACTCCGCACTCCATCGGGGTGTGGGGACTGCCATCACACCTGCTGAGTCTCCGCGACGGGCGCATGCTCATGACGTACGGCTACCGCCGCGAGCCCTTCGGCAACCAAGTGCGCCTGAGCAAGGACAACGGTCGAACCTGGTCTGAACCCATGACCATCTCCGACGACGGAGACGCAGGCGATCTTGGATACCCCTCAACCGTCGAGCTGAATGACGGCTCTCTCGTCACCGTCTGGTACGAGCGCCTGAAAAGCTCACCGTACGCCGTCCTGCGGCAGGCTAACTGGCGCTTGCCGACATAAGGTCTCGATGGGCTTGCCTATCTCGACAATCGCAAAATCCTTTCTGAAGCTTGCAGGCACTCGGATTAGAGGGAGTAATCGGCTGGACTTAGCATCAAGTGTAGCTGCATTCTTATTGCATTGAGACAGCAATAGCAAGCGCGAAGAGCCAACTCCAACGTTGAAGAAGGCAACGTCAATGACCTTCCGCTAATGGCCCTCCCCTTCACCGTCTTGTAAGTCATGTAGACCCTCCTTCGTGTCTACCTGGGAACGAAGGGGGGCGGGAATTGTTCGCAAGCCAGTGCATTGAAGAAGGTCACAGTCATCGCGCAGCGGGCTCGAAAACGAGGTTCCCTGCAGCCCCCTCCTGCCGGAACAGGGTTTTCTTGTTTTTCTACTTGACACTGAGTTGCATATTTGATAGCTTGGACAAGTAGGGCGCGTACGGGCTATCGGGCTTGTATGTTCCCGAATACCCCTGAAAACAGGCATTGGAGAATGATTATGGTCAGACACTGCGCCTCTGGGCAAGGAGCGCCGAGTGACAAGTATCGCAGGAATGTTGCATTTGCCAAGCAGATGAAACGATCCCTTCGGGGGCTCTGCCTGGCCGCGATGATTGCCATCTCGGCAGTCTTGCCCGCTACCGCCGAACCGCCCAAGTTCGAGCCGAGCCAGGATGCGTCCGCGCTACTGGAAGCGGCCCGAGAGCATCGTGAGGTCTTTCACGAGGACTTCCCGGGCTGCCGGAGCGATCTGCTGATCCATGTAGACGGAGAAGCGCATCGCGGGTCGATGCTATTCAAGCCTCCGATCACACTCGAAGTGCAACTCGTTGACAAAGAATTGCGCAAGGAAGTGAAACGCACGATCAAATCCATGCTGTCGCATCGGATGTCGTCGAACAATTCCCCCCGGCAAAAGAAGCCCGTGGCTTTCGGACCGGAAGACCACCATCCGCTGGGCCGCAAGATCCTGATTGGCGACAAGTATTCCTCGAGCTACCGCATTCACGACGATCAGATCCTCGAAGTCGACCGCCAGATGGATGATAAGCGGCTGTTGATCAGCGTTCTCGATACGGAGAAGACCGCCACGGGACGCTATCTGCCGCGACACTTTTTCGTGACCGTGTTCGATCGCGCCAGCGGATCGGTCGAGTCGGCGTCAGCTTACACGGACGCTTATCAGAAGCTCGGGAACAGCTACTTTCCGAAATCGAGACGTATCGTCAGCGCGGAGAAAGGGAAGACCCGAACACTGCAGATTGATTGGTTGGATGTGCAGCTCTTGCAAGGCGCGGAATGATAGGGTCCTGCAACTGAGGCGAAGACGCTGCGGCCTCGATTACCCGTCTTAGACGCAGCGCCTCGCCTCCTTTGGCTCAGCCGCGAGGATGGTCCAGGCGAACGGAGCTTCAGTCGATTATAGCGAATGCCCTCCGGACTCCCCGACGGCTGAATGAATAGGCGTGGCCTTTGGGCTGCGTGGGATTGTTCAACAAAAAACCTGTGGCGGCTCGTCCACCACAGACAGACGACGGAGGGTGTGATGAAGAAGGTTTCTTGTATCTGCGGGGTGCTGCTTCTCTTGGTTTTTCAGGCACTCCCGATGTGGTCCGCGCCGGCGGAAAGCCAAGTGATCGCGGGCCGAGTCATCGACGAGACCGGCGGCGCGCTCGCCGGCGCTAACGTTTTTATCAGGGATCTCAAGACCGGGCTGGAGTTTTCGACCGTCGCCAACGACGAGGGCGCTTTTGAGGTCGTGGTTCGCCCCGGGAAGTATCGTGTCACGGCAGCCCGTGCCGAGTTTGCCAACCAAACCCAGATCGTAGAGGTACCATCGACGGAGGCGCAGAATCTGCTGGCAACACTCACACCAGCGCCGCTGGCGCAACAGGTCGTCGTCAGTGGTTCACGAGAGGAGGAACTCATCGAGAACTCGGTGGCGAAAGTGGATATCGTTTCCAGCACGATGATCAAAGACTCGGGTTATGAGCGTGTCAGCGACCTGCTGTCCGAAGAGCCCGGAGTGGTCGTTCGAAGCGGTTCTTCCGGAAATCGCTCGGAAACGCAGATTCAGGGTATCGACTCCCGCCAATCGCTTGTGCTGATCGACGGTTATCCCATCGTCGGGGCGAGGGGCATCAAGCGCGGCATCCTCAACATGGACCGGCAGTCGGCGGGCCGGCTGGAGCGCATCGAAGTGGTCAAGGGCGCGTCATCGGCACTCTACGGTTCCGAGGCGATCGGCGGGGTAATCAACTTGATCACACGCGAAGCGAAACGAAAGTTTGACGGCAACGTCACGACTTCGGCGAGTAGTTTCAGCGGAGTGGATCTGCGCGGGGATGTGGGCATTCGGCACCAAGGCTGGCATGGCTTCTTCGATGTCGAGAGACATAAGCGCAATCCCTACCGCCTGACCCCCGACAGTTTCGATACGACGGCAGCGGGCTTCCACCGATACGACTACTTCGGCAAGATGGGCTACGACTTCTCGGAGAGGCTCAAGGTGGGATTGATGGCGAATGCCTTCGACAATGACGAGCTCGGCAGGTTCTTCGGTGAGTTCGGGCCGCAGACGACCGCGACGAAAGACAGCGCCCAGAACTACGGCCTCAACCTCGACCTGGGACTGACTCCCGTCACGCAGTGGACCTTCCGCGGCTACTACGGCAAGTACGACGAAAGCTCGAGGATCGCCGTGCTCGCGATGCCCGGACATATCGACACGAACGCGAACCTCAATCAGCGCCTCTATCGGCTCGAGACGAACATCTCGCATGTCTGGGGTTCACGGCAGCTTGTTCAGGGTGGCTTGGAGTGGAACCAGGACAACTATCGCGGCTACAACCGAGTGGTCGGTGACAACGCCGGCCAGCAGATCTCTATGGTCGATACCTGGTTCAACGACCGTATCGAGATACACCCGCGCGTCAGCTTGACCCTGGGCGCCCGTTGGAACGATCACTCGCTCTATGGGGATAAGTTCGTGCCGCGTGCGGGCGCCCTGGTGCGGGTTACCGATAACCTTCGCCTGCGGGGCTCTTGGGGCCGCGGGTTCCGCGCTCCGGACCTAGGGCAGCTCTATTTCCGCTTCCTCAACCCGACCAACTTTTATCAAGTGATCGGGAACCCCAGCCTGGTTCCGGAGACATCGACGACGAATCAGGTCGGCTTCGACTACCGGCTGGACCGCATCCGCTTCAGCGGCACGTATTTCCGGAACGACATCAAGAACTTGATCCAGGCCGACCTGATCGGGAGACCGAGTACGCCCCAAGCCCTCCGTGGAATACTCAATGCCTTCAACATCGATTCGGCTTTCAATCCGGGATTGCACCGGTTGTTTTATCTCTACCGCAACGTAGACAACGTGTACACGACTGGGGTCGAGAGCAAGGTGGAAGTAAATCTGACGCGAAGTCTGATCGTCTCTTCCAGCTACACCTACCTCGACGCCCGCGATAAGGAAACGAAGGCGTTCCTTAGTCAACGGCATCGTCACCACGGCAACTTCCGCGTGTGGTGGTCTACGAGCCGCTGGGGCGGCCTGCGGACCAACTTCCGAGGCACGTACTTCAGCAAGTGGCCGATTGCGGGGCGCAGCGGCAGCTTCATTGGCGACGCATATCAGGTATGGGATTGGTACATCGCCAAGCCCGTGGCCGCCGGCAGCGAATTCTACTTCGCGCTGGACAACCTGTTCGATTCGACGGACTCCAATCTCCAGGCCGCCGATCCGTCTTTCTTCCGGGCGGACCCCGGCCGCACATTCCGAGTCGGGATGCGCTGGAACTTTGGGAGGGACTAGGGAGCAGTATGAAGATACTACTTGATGACCGAAACTATCTGTGCATTCTGCTCGGCTCACTTCTGGTTCAGGCCGTGGTGATGGTTCTTCTGGCGTCACTGGGACATCTTCAATCTTCGACGATTTCCCTTGGCGTGCTTTGAAACATCATGCAGCATAAACCCGTCGTTCTCGCACGTTACGACCGCTTCGGTTCCGTGACCCGTTGCTTTCACGGCTGCATCCATGTGCAGCTCGGAGTCACAAGCTTGACGCTCACCGAGGAGCAATATCTGCGCTTCGCAGCGATGATCAACGATAGCGCCGCCAACTTCGAGTTCTTTCGTCACTCACAATCGGAAATCGACCATGCCGGAGGCGGATAGGCGCTGAAACAAGCGGGGCGTTAGAAGAAAGGACATTCCCTTCGATGCGAGTTTCCAGTTCCCCATTCACCTTCTCTCGTCGGGCGTTGCTCAGCGCCGTCTGCGGTCCGGTCGCCGTCGCCGGGACCCGATGGACGCAGTTCCGCGGTGACGGAGCAAGTTCCGTGGACGCTGACCAGAGGCTTCCGCTGGAATGGTCCGACGATAAGAACGTCGCGTGGAGCGTAGCCACTGCGGGTTACGGTCAATCGAGTCCGGTCGTCTATGGAGACAAGGTCTTCGTGACAAGCGTCGAAGGCGCTCATAAGGAGACACTCATGCTTGCCGCGTTCGACCTCTCTGACGGCAAGAATCTCTGGACGCATCGCGGCAGACCGGGGCAGCGCATCGAAGACTCCAACATGGTGAGCAAAGCAGCTCCGACCCCGGCGGTGGACGCTGGTGCGGTCTACGCGTTTTTTGAAACCGGAAACTTAGCGGCTATCGATCATACCGGAAAGCTCAAGTGGGAGCGGCGACTTACCGAGGAGTTCGGTGATTTCGGCGGCCGCCATGGGCTCGGCAGCTCGGTCCGCCTGTGCCGCTCGGGCTTATTGGTGTTGGTGGCTCACGACGGACCGTCCTACCTGCTCTGCACCGATCTCGGCACCGGCGACACGGTCTGGAAGGCGGATCGCCCGAAAGGAGTTACCTGGAGCACACCCAGCATCACTGAGCACGATGGCCGTGAGATCGCGCTTGTCAGCGTGGGAAGGCGTGTTGACGCCTACGATACCGCCGACGGCTCACTGCTGTGGACCCTGGACGGACTCGAAGGCGCGTTCATCTCCTCTCCGACCCCCATCGCCGGCGGAGCGATCATCGGATCGAGCCGCAAGGCGCATACCGTAGCCATCCGTTTCGGCCCGGACGCGAAAGCGATGCCGGAGATCGTCTGGCGGTCTACGGAGGCTGCTTCGTATTTCAGTTCCCCGCTTGTACATCAGTCACTGGTTTACATGGTCAGCAAGGCCGGCGTGGCCTTCTGTCTCGATATCGAATCCGGAGAGGAGATCTGGCGTTCCCGACTCGAAGGACCAAATTGGGCCTCGCCGATCGGCTTGAAGGATCGAGTCTACTTCTGCGGCGTCAACGGCGTGACGGAAGTCATCGAGGCGGGCACTTCATTCACGCGGATCGCCAGAAACAGCCTGTCTGAAGAGAGTCGCCTCTACGGGACGGCCGTAGCCGAGGACTGCCTTCTGCTGCGCTACGGCCGGCGATTGATCAAGGTATCAGCCGGCTAAACAAGCCTCAGCACGTCTTCCCTTCAGAGATCAACGTCGAAATGAATCACGATCCAGACGGAAGGAGACTTCATGCAGTTCTACATTGATTGCATTCTCGAATTGCTGGAGGCTCCCCTTCTCAGCGACGAGGACTGGCAGGACCTAGATGACTTGTCCCAACGGCTTGTTGATGGTTTCGAGCGAGTGCGCTCATTCAAAGAACGGCGACAAGGTTCGTCCGCGGCGAGTTTGCTGGACGGGATCTGCCAAGCGTCAGTGACCTTGGGAGGCAGCCTCGCTGAGAGAGACGCGAACGTTGCTTTTCGCAACGCAATCTCACTCAGGGCAGAGGTGGCCCGTGTGAGGGAGAAGCGCTGAACCGCACACCCCCGAGCGGCTGTCAACCGTCTGGAATACCTTCGAAACCACATCGGCAGCCACACCATATAGACGGTGTTTCAGGCAGAAGCCAAGTTCACATCAAGGATGCCAACAAGGAGCGGGCTCGGATCGAAGACGCTATCCTGGCGCTGGAAACTTCGGGGGACTGCCGCCTAACAGGACTCACGGCAGCCATTACGACACAGGACGCCACTGGCGCGGCCCGGTCGCTGCTGCTCGCGGACGGAATAGAAGAGACGGCTTCTCTTGCGTTTCGAGAACGGCGACCTCTACAATAAAGCCGAAAGGGCTTACTGGGGGCGCGTTTCCAAAGTGGGCGAATGCCCACTTTTTTATTGCGCCAAAAAGTGGCGGACCCATGGCTTGGGCGCACGGGCGGGTTCAGCAGGAGATTTACAAGATTGCAGAAAGGGTCGCCTCGTCGACGGGGTTGGATGTTGTTGATGTCGAACTGCGTGGAGGGCCGCGAAACGGTGTCCTCAGAATCTTCATCGACAGTCCGGAGGGCATTACCCATATGGATTGCGAGGAGGTTTCACGGCAGATCGGGCCGATTCTCGATGTCGAGGATCTGATGCCCGGACCCTACCGACTCGAGGTATCGTCTCCAGGACTGGATCGCAAGCTGATGAAGCAATCCGACTACGAGCGCTTCGCCGGAAAGAAGGCACGGATCAAGCTTCGGCACCCGATGGAAGGACGGAAGCAATTTACGGGCCGCCTGCGAGGCTGCATCGAAGGTGCCGTGACCGTGGAGAGCGCGGGAACCTTAAGGCAGTTTCGCCTGGAAGATATCGAGCAAGCGCGTCTTGTCGTGGAACTCTGAAGACCGACTTTTTCTTTTTCGAGGGCAAAATGGAGAACCTTTTCGGTCAAATCGAGGATTTGAGTCGTGCCAAGGGGATCGATCCCCAAGTCGTGATCGATGCCCTCAAGGACGCGATCGTAGTCGCCGCGCGTAAGTATTACAAGGCGGGCGAAGAGTTGGTCGCCGATTATAACGGCCACTCGGGCCAAGTCGAAGTGTATGCCGTCAAGATCGTTTCCGAGCTCGTGGCCAATCCGGCTCGGGAGATCAGCGTTAGCGCCGCCCGCCGCTTCCGGCCCGACGCCGCCATCGGAGAGGAGATCCGATTCCGAAAAAAAACAGAAGGTTTGGGACGCATCTCCGCCCAGCTTGCAAAGCAAGTGATTTTCCAGAAGATCCGCGAGGCCGAGCGGGAAACGATCTTCAACGAGTTTTCGGGGCGCATCGCCGAGATCGTACCGTGCACCGTCAAGCGCATCGAAGGACCGGACCTGATCGTTGACATCGGGCGGACCGAGGCTCGACTTCCACGGCGCGAACAGTCGCGGCTTGAAAGCTTCTCTCCCGGTGACCGGATTCGTGTCGTGATCAAAAACATTGAAAAGGCAGGCCGCGGACCGGCCGTCATCGTCTCACGAGCCTCCGAAGAATTGGTCAAAACGCTCTTCGAACAGGAAGTTCCCGAGATCTACGACGGAACGGTCAAGATCATGGCCTGCGGTCGCGAAGCCGGCGAGCGCACCAAGATCGCCGTTCAGTCGAGCGATCGCGATGTGGACGCTGTCGGTGCCTGCGTCGGCATGAAGGGCATGCGCGTGCAGTCGATCATCCGGGAACTACGAGGCGAGAAGATCGACATCATCGAATATTCCGAGGAACCGGTTGAAATGGCGACACGCGCACTGAGCCCCGCGAAGATCAGCCGTGTAACGGTCATCGACCCCCTCGCACGCCACCTTGAAGTGATCGTCGAGGAGACCCAACTCTCGCTGGCCATCGGCAAGAAAGGCCAGAATGTCCGCTTGGCCGCCAAGCTGATGAGTTGGCGGATCGATATCAAGAGCGAAGACGAAAAACGCCAGGAAGTCGAGTCCGCCATGGCCGCGATGGCGGGTTCCGGTACGCCGATCAGCATCTTGATCGAACACGGCTTGAGCGAGAATCTCGTGGACAAGCTTCTGGAAGCGGGGTTAGCAACCGTCGAGCGGATCGCCGACATGACGCCCGAACAACTCGAGGAGATCCCTGGCATCGGGCCGGAAATGGTCGAGAAAATCACGCTCTCCGTCGGGGCTTATTTTGGGCAGTTCGAGTCGAGCGAACTGAGCCTCACGCCCCCAGAACAGGAGACAGTCCCTGAAGGGCCAGTTGTAGCTCAGGAACCAGAGCTAGCCATGGCGGACTCAACGACAGAGACCGCCGCCGTCATGCCCGGCTTGCCTGTTGAAGGTGCGGATGGGGACGATGACGGATTTGAAGACGACGACATTGATTTTGATAACATGGACGTGGATTTGTCCTTCACTACCAACAAAGTGGAGAACGAATTCATCCACTCCGACACGGAGAGTGGCGAGACCCAACTCCAGCACTCCCCGGTTGTCGAATCAACACCACCAGTCGAGGATGATGTCCATGACAACCTAACGGTGAAGGAGTCCGACCGGTCTTGAATAAGACGAAAAAAACGCGGATCAACGAGTTGGCCCGCGAGCTCGAAGTCAAAGCACAGGCGATACTCGATATCCTGCCGAAGGTCGGAGTCGTCGAGAAGAAGACCCATTCGAGCTCCATAGAAGAGGATGCCGCCGATAAGATCCGCGAGCACTTTCGCCAACAGAATCAAGCTCGTCAACAGGCCCAAGAATCGAGGGACGAGCCGCCACCCGCCAAGAAAGCAACCACCCGACGTTTCGTGGATGCGCTACCGGCAACACATCGGTTTGCTTCGCGACCCGTGGTTTCGCGACCTGTCAAGCCTTCGATTCCGACCGGACCGCGAGCCACGCCCCTGCGACCACCCGTGCAAGCCTTACGGCCGCCTCTGAAACCCGTCCGCCCGGTGATTCCTCCCGTCACTCCCAAGACTACGCCGATCAAGTCCGTGACGCCTTCGCCGGCAAGCGCCACGCAACAAAGACCGGCAGAGAGCCCAGGGCACCCGGTCAAGCCGGTTCCGAGACAGGCGCCAAGTGCGGTGGTTCCACAAGGTCGCAGTGCTCCATTCAAACCGGAAACCAGTGTGACAGCCTTGCCCGGCGCACCTCTTCGCCCGCCCGTAGCAGGGGTTTCACCCGCGCCGTCACAGCCTCTAGCACGGCTCCCGGCCAAGCGAGCACTGCGGCCACCCCCAGCCCGGCCACAACCGCAGACGCCTACGCCGCAGAAGCCGGTACCCGGAAAGCCGATCTATGCGCGTGCACGCCGACCCGGTGTGCCCGGTGTGCCCGGACCGATGCCGGGAGCGCGTTTCCCTGGCCCCCGAGTACCTCATCCGGGAACCCTACCCCCGCCCGGCCAGCCCGCGCGCCCCGCCGGACGCAGGCCTCCTCGGCCCGCTCAGCCGAGGACAGTCCGCGACCGCGAAGCGGAACGCGAAGCGAAGGTGCTTCGACGTCAGGCTAGTCGAGCACAGGCCGCTCCTCCGAAGGCCGTCAATACGGAGGTCACCGTCAGCGCCGGTACGACCGTCAAGGAACTGGCGGAGAAACTAGGTATCAAAGCCAACTTGATCATCAAGACCCTCGTCGACCGTGGCCTGTTCGCAACGATCAACCAGACCCTCGACATGGAGATGATTCAAGATCTCTGTAAACACTTCGGCGCCACCGCCACCGAATTGAGCTACGAAGAAGAGACGATGCTCGAGTTGGAGGAGTCCCAGGAGACGGCCGACCTGCAAGAGCGTGCTCCCGTCGTCACGGTAATGGGTCACGTCGATCACGGAAAGACATCGCTCTTGGACGCCATTCGTGAGACCAACGTCGCCGAGCGCGAGGCGGGTGGCATCACCCAGGCCATCGGCGCCTACCATGTCGAGCATGAAGGCCACCGTATAGTGTTCATCGACACACCAGGCCACGAAGCGTTTACACGCATGCGCGCGCGGGGTTCGCAGAGTACCGATGTCGTCATCCTGGTTGTAAGCGCTGACGATGGTGTAATGCCGCAAACGATCGAGGCGATCGATCATGCCAGGGCAGCAGATGTCCCAATTGTGGTTGCGATCAACAAGATCGACCTTCCCGGCGCCGACCCAGACCGTGTGAAGCAGCAACTGGCCGACAGAGGCTTGTTGCCGGAAGACTGGGGAGGCGACGTCGTGATGGTCCCGGTTTCCGCAGCCGAGAAGACGAACCTGAACCAACTCCTGGAGATGGTGCTTCTTGTTGCAGACCTAAGAGAGTTGAAGGCTAACGCGAACCGGCCGGCTGTCGGCTTCGTTCTCGAGGTCAAGCTTGACCGTGGTCAGGGTCCGGTCGCCACTGTTCTGGTTCGTAACGGTACGCTGCGCAACGGAGATCACTTCCTCGTGGGATCCGTATTCGGTAAAGTGCGCGCCATGATCGATGACCGCGGAGCCAAAGTCAAAGAAGCGCCTCCGTCGACAGCCGTCGTAGTGCTGGGTCTTGAGGGTCTCCCGGATCCCGGCGACACTCTCCAGGTCGCAACGGATACGGATAAAGCGAGAAAAATCGTCGAGTACCGCGAGGACAAGGCCCGTGAACAGGCTCTCGCGAAGTCATCCCGCTTGTCACTGGAACAGTTCCAGGAGCAGTTGCGCTCTGGCGATATCAAGGAGCTGCCGCTGGTGCTGAAGTGCGACGTACAGGGCTCCATGGAGGTGCTTACCGACGCACTCAAGAATCTCGCCAACGAGAAGGTCAAGGTCAATTTGATCCATACCGGAGTCGGTGCGATTTCGGAATCCGACGTGCTGTTGGCCACCGCAGCGAACGCTGTCATTATCGGATTCAGCGTGCGCCCAGAACGAACTGCTGCCGTTGTAGCGGAGCACGAGGGTGTTGATATCCGCCTGCACACGATCATCTACGAGTTGATTGACGAGGTCAAAGCGGCAATGACGGGGCTGCTTGAGCCGATCATCAAAGAAACGATGCTCGGCCGCGCCGATGTCCTCGAGACCTTCCGTGTCAGCAAGGTCGGTACAGTCGCCGGCTGCCTCGTTCAGGATGGCCGCCTTACGAACAAGGCCGAGGTTCGTCTGTTGCGGGACAATGTAGTCGTTTACACAGGCAAGGTCGGTTCGTTGCGCCGCTTCAAGGATGAAGTCAGCGAAGTCCGCTCGGGACAGGAATGCGGCCTGGGTATTGCGAACTTCAACGACCTCAAGAGGGGCGACGTCATCGAGGCGTTTGTCACCGAGAAGGTGGCGCAAGAAGTCTTTGCTTGATGTCCGTCGTCGGACTGCTGACGCTTCAAATACACATCGAGCACGCTCATTCGCTTAAGGAAAAGCGGCACGTTCTGCAGGGGCTCAAGGACCGCTTGCGGAAGCGCTTCAACGTTTCCGTCGCAGAAGTGGATGGTCAAGACACCTGGCAGGCGGCGGTCGTCGCCGTCGTCATGGTCTCCAGAGATCGGCAGCGCGTGCAGAACCAGCTTGCGAAAGCCGAGAGTGAAGCAGAGCGGTTCCTCGGCGCTGACCTCATAGGCCGCGAAGTGGAGTTCCTTTGACGCGCATTGCTGCTCTTCTCCTGGTTTACTTCGTTTCTTTCATCGATCGGCCATCCCTTGTGGCCGGATCTGACGAACCAACTCCTCTTCAGCGCTACGAAGCGAGTGCGTCGATCATGGGATCGACCTATACCATTGCCGCTTTGGGAGAGCACCGTGGCAATCTCGCATCGGCTGTTCGGGCGGCCTTCGACGAGGCGCGACGCATCGACGATTTTCTGAGCAATTACAAGCCGAACAGCGAACTGAGCCGCATGAACCGCGATGCAGCGGGGGGCCCTGTTATCGTTTCGCAAGAAATGGCCGACCTCCTCTCGCGCTGCCTGGAGTACAGCCGTGCGAGTGACGGAGCTTTCGACGTCACTGTCGGCGCCCTTATGAAAGCTTGGGGATTCTATAGGGGTAGCGGCGCATTACCGGATGCATGGCAACTCGCCGCAGCGCGCCGCAAGGTTGGTTTCCGGCATATCAAATTAGACCGTAGGAACTCAACCGTGCGCTTTCTGAAGAACGGAATAGAACTCGATCCCGGCGGTATCGGTAAAGGCTACGCCGTCGACCGGATGGCTGACATCCTTGGCAAGGCCGGCGTGTCCGCGGCTTTCATCAGTGCGGCGGGCAGCAGCATGTATGCGATCGGCGCGCCTCCTGACGAGCCTGATGGTTGGCCGATCCGAATTCGAAACCCCGAAAATCCCGCTGCTACGTTGGAGGACATCCATCTCAGAGATCAATCGTTTTCAACGTCGGGCACGTATGAGAAGTTCTTCGAGGCTGATGGCCAGATCTACAGCCACATCATGGACCCCCGCACGGGGATGCCCGCTCGGGGTGTCGTGTCCGTGTCCGTTCTCGCATCTTCTACTCTTGACAGCGAGGCCTGGACAAAAGCGTTCTTCGTGAATGGCCGAGATTGGTCAGTGCAGAACAGCCCGGAAGGCTTCCGGGTGTTCTTGTGCCAGGAAAGTCGGCCCTGCGGCTGGCTACCGTGAATCACAAAGAGGCGAGTAGGATTCTCTTGCTCACATCCATGGGGCGTCCAGCCGGATGGAAAGGACGGAAAGCCTTCTTGACCAAGCGAGCGCACAGGACGGTTCTTGCCGCCTTTGGAAATCGCTTCCGCAATTCTCGCATTCCCACAGCCACGACAAAGACATTCCTCTCTAGACGAGCAACGGAGATATTTCTACTGGACAATCCCTGGGAACATCTCTATTTGGCCTTGACACGGTAGGCATTCCAGGTTTGACAATCCCGAAGTAAGACGTTAGCTTACTTGCGATGAAGACTGCCGCCTCATCGAAGGGTCAGATCGTCATACCAGCCGAGATTCGCAATCAGGAGAACATCGAACTAGGCCAAGCGTTTGATATAGTTTGATACGGAACAAGTAGATTGAGGCGAATATCGACCTGCAGTCAATCCCAATAGAACCAAGTCTTGTAGACAAGCTTCTATGCCGTGCTATGAAGGCGTGGTTCGTGCCGGTCGAATCGGAGTCACTAACTCACTCGGATTACCATCTGCGTCTCGTCTATGCCAAAGCGCCGTGAGAGGCTGTCAAGCCGAGACCGGATCTGAGGGTGATCGAGTGTTTAGCGCGTACCGCACGCAAGCAATTGATCCGGCTATTCTGGAGAAAACTCGCTTCGGGACCTTTCGGATTCCATCCGAGCGAGGGCGTCGGAATCTCCAGCGCTATGGGAAGACCTCGCCGAGTCCCGGCCGCAGCCGTCCCACGTCGTCCAAGCCCATCACGGCAACGCTCCCGAGTCGTATCGCACCTCTGCGGTCATCGGGAAGCAGAGCGCATCCTTCTGATCCTGTCACTAACTCGCGGAGCATATGACCACTCCAATACAAGAAATGGAAAAAGGGACAACACCATGAGCACGGGAAGGCTTGTGCGGGGCCTGCTGCGATACGCAGTGGGCGCGTGGCTGGTTTTGGGCACGGCGCCTACAGCGGCTGCACAACTCGATTTTCAATATCAGCGCGGCAACCTCACGAACCCGTTCTCAGGTGAGAGGTACTATACATCCATCCTAACCATCCAGCATGCAACGGGCTGGAAGTTGGGGGACAGCTTCTTCTTCATGGACATCATCGACGATGGCGGAAATGACGGTTTCAACGACAAGGACCTCTATGGCGAATGGTATCCAACCTTGAGCTTCGGCAAGATGACTGGCAAGGAGGTCAAGCTGGGGCCGATTCGAGACGTCGCGCTCATCGGCGGTATCAACTTCGATGCAGACGCCAACTTCTTCAAATACCTGCCCGGCGTGCGGCTGTCCTGGAAGGTGCCGGGCTTCTTGTTCCTCAACACCGACATAACCGCCTTCATCGACGCCAACAGCGGTGCCGCCTCGGGCGGGGCCCCCCGTACGAGCAACAGCTTCATGGTCGACGCCAATTGGGCGCTCCCCTTCAAGATCGGAGGCCAATCATTCTCGATCGCCGGCCACGCCGAGTATATCGGCGGGACGACGGACGAATTCGGCAACCAGAACCGGTGGTGGATACTCGCGCAGCCACAGTTCACCTGGGATCTAGGTGCGGCGTTGTTTGGAGAGGCGAATCAACTGATGATCGGAACGGAGTACCAGTTCTGGCGGAACAAGCTCGGCACGGCTCACCACGACAACGTATTACAACTGCTGGTGATCTGGCGGATCTGACGTGCTGTCCCATGGAGTGCAAAGCACACGTACCCTACAAGGGAATCATTCCGATCGACTGTGGACACAGAAACAAGTTGTCCGCCGAACGCGAACGACTCGAAGCGGATTTCTTACCGTACGTCCTTGCTCAGCATCACTTGCAGGCCGACGCATTCGGAGATGGCCACACCGCCGCCGAAGGCCAT
The DNA here is from genome assembly GCA_965204095.1 of Bryobacterales bacterium. Lineage (GTDB taxonomy): Bacteria > Acidobacteriota > Terriglobia > Bryobacterales > UBA6623 > JAPPLB01. Next base: position 3,164,795 of record OZ241991.1, read on the forward strand.
TTTCTGAGTAATGGTCCACCTTGCCTCCTGGATGGTCGAGACCGCAAGCGGCCGATGACCGAAGCGAGCTATGCTATAGAACATCCGCGGCCGCCTGTGCCCTGCATACGGTAGGTCGACGGCGTCATAATTTGTTGCCGCAATGAAAAAATCATGACACGCAGGACTCGTTCACCAGAGCCTGCGGACGAGAGGAGAAGAAGAGATGAATGATACTCGGAACGGACCGCGGGGTCGTCGGGCGCACGGGGCTCGCTGTGGCACCACGGCGCGCACTGCGCTCGCGATACTAGTGCTTCTGCTGTGTGCCCCGGCCACCGCACAGGCGGCGAGCGACGAAACACAGTTCGTCTTCAACACGTTATCCTTCCTCCTCTGGGGCGCACTGGTGATGTGGATGGCCGCGGGATTCACCATGCTCGAGTCCGGATCGGTACGCACCAAGAACGCTTCCGTCATCTGTCTTAAGAACATTGGTCTTTATTCGATCGCGGGGATCGCCTATTACGTCATCGGGTACAACCTGATGTACAGCGATGTCCAGGGATGGATCGGTTCATTCACGTTCCTCTACGGCCCGTCGGCCGACGAGATCGCGCTGCTGGGCGGTCAGGAGGAGGCGCGGTCAGCCGTGATCGAGAACGGCTACTCCGTGATGTCCGACTGGTTTTTCCAAATGGTCTTCGTGGCGACTGCCGCCTCCATTGTTTCAGGTGCGCTGGCTGAGCGGGTCAAGCTGTGGACCTTCTTCATCTTCACGTTGGTGCTGACCGCGTTCATCTACCCGGTCGTCGGCGCCTGGACGTGGGGTGGTGGCTGGCTGAACGAACTCGGGTTCCAGGATTTCGCCGGGTCGAGCATCGTGCACGGCACCGGGGGATGGGCGGCGCTCGCGGGAGCACTGATCATCGGACCGAGGCGGGGCAAGTTCAAGAGCGACGGGACTGCCCGGCCGACGCCCCCATCCAGCATCCCGGTGGTGACCCTGGGTGTTTTCATCCTATGGTTCGGCTGGTTCGGCTTCAACGGCGGGTCGCAGCTCGCGCTGGGAAGCGCAGCTGACGTAGTGGCGATGAGCCACGTGCTGGTCAATACGAACTTGGCGGGGGCGGCCGGGGTCATCGCGGCCATCGCCGTATCGCGACCTATTCTCGGGCGGATCGACCTGCTCGCGGGGCTGAACGGCGCCATTGCGGGACTCGTCTCGATTACCGCCGGTCCCGATATCGTCGAGCACCATTGGGCGATCATCATCGGAGCCATCGGAGCCGTTATCTGCACCGCCAGCATGAAGTTGCTGGAGAAGGTCAGAGTGGACGACGTGGTAGGCGCGGTCCCTGCCCACCTGTTCGCCGGCGCGTGGGGCACTCTCGCCACGTGCATTGCTGCCGGCGCCAATATCGGGGTTCAACTGCTTGGTGTGGCCTCGATCGGGGTTTTTGCGTTCGGAACCTCATTTCTGCTGTGGAAGGGGCTGGAGATGACGGTCGGCGCCCGGGTGTCGCAACGAGTCGAGCAGCTTGGTCAGGATGTCGCGGATCTCGGGATCGATGCGTACCCGGAGTTCGTGCTGATGCCGGAGCCAGACGACGATCCCGACGCCACAGAGTGACAGATCGGGGCTTGGTCAGAAGATCAGAACACGTCCGTGGCGGACTGACGTGAGTCAAGGATCGGGATGATCTGATCGAAGCCACTGATATGGAAGACTTCATGGATGTGGTCCTGCATCTCGCACAGGACCAGCTTCCCCTTGCTCGCGTTGAGTCTCTTCGCAGCGATGAGAAGCACCCGCATGCCGGAACTGCTGATGAAGGCCAGTCGGCTGAAATCGACGATCAGGTGTTGTTCACCATTCCCGATGTGATCCATGATGATCGATTCGAACGTACGCGCGTTCGCACTGTCGAGACGTCCGACAGGCAGCAGCACCAGAACCCCGTTGTCTCGTTCTTCCGCGACTTCAATATTCATCGATATACCTCTTCCTCGGGTCGGACTCGCTTTCGTCTCGGTTATCCCGATGCCGGCTTGAGATGGTGCTCCAACGTCAAACGGTTCTTGCCTCCCACGAATTCGTAGGAAACTCGGTCGGCGAAGCTCTTGACCAGATGCAGCCCCAGGCCGCCCACCTCGCGTCTCTCCAATGAAGACTCGGTGTCCGGTACCGTGTCGATCGTCGGATCGAACATAGATCCGTTGTCCTCTATCGTCAAGATCAAGATATCATGATCGACTCTCAGGCGAACCTCTATCTTGGGATCGGACGCGTTCTCGAAGCTGCCGTGGGTCACGGCGTTGGTGATGAGTTCATCCAGCGCCAAATTGATGACAAAGACTTTCGGTACAGGCAGCCGATGCTCATCCCCGAACTCTTCCACCATTGCCGACAGATCGTGCAGCTTGGACAGCCGGGGTGATAGTGTGACGTGCAACTCCTCAGACATGGCTATGATAATCTTTGGCTGCTACGAACCCGTTCCTTGCAATAACAATCAGAGGTGCCTACACCGTAGCGAAGCCTCCTCGGCCCTGGCAATCTCATCGGCGGTGAAGCACAAGGCAGGTCATGTCGTCGGCAGCCGCAGTGCCTGCCGAGAAGTTCCCGATCTCTGACCAGACGTGATTCACGATGTCTTCAGGTGATCGCCCCGCGGAACCATGTAGGGTCCCTTCCAGCCTCTCCTTGCCGAACAACTCCCCTTTGCGGTTTGTCGCATCGGTCAGTCCATCAGTATACAGAAACAGGGTTTCTCCCGGCTGAAGGACCTCACGCCTGCTCGCATAGCCGAAGTCTTCCATCAGGCCCATCGCCAGTCCGCCGGTCATCGGGAGAGGCCGCCTGGAGTCGTCGGGACTGATCAGATACGCAGGTTCGTGTCCTGCACAGACGTAGTCCACCACGCCGTTTTCGAGGTTGACCCTGGCGAGCATACAGGTGACGAACAGGCCCATCGGGTTCTGGCTGCATAACCGGCTGTTCGCCTTCTCGGCGATCGCGTCGATCGCGGTGTGATCGGCGGACGCAGACTTGACCGCCGCCTGGGACGCCGCCATGAAGAGTGCGGCGGCGACGCCCTTGCCAGAGACATCGCCGACCGCCAGGAACATCATCCCGTCCGACGGCTCCGCGATATCGACGAAATCGCCGCCGACCTGCTGCGCCGGAGTCATCCGCGCATACGCCGAGAAGGTCCCCAGATCGGCGCTCCCTTCCCGCACCAGCGCAGCCTGCACGACCTTTGCCATCTTCAGATCCTGATCGATCGCCTCCTGTGCAAGACGCAGGTGCTGATTGCTGGTTTGCAGCTCCTTTGTTCGTTCCGACACCAATGTCTCGAGCTGCTCCTCGCGATTGAAAACCTGTACCGTCATGTCCGAGAAGACACGCGCCAAGCTGCCGATCTCGTCCGATCTGCGAATCACCGAATCCATAACTCCACGGTCCGGTTGCTCTCCCGACTCTACCTGCCGGGCGGCATCAGCAATGATTTCGATGGGGTGCGTCAGCAATCGCGTGCCGAAGAGCGCGGCAACAGCGGTGAGTCCAAGCAGCAGGAACGCGATGAGGGCGGTGTTCCGCGCCTCGCCTTGAACCTTCAGCGCAATTTCGTCCAGGCTGACAGCAATGCCCAGACCGCCGATCAGGATTCCGCCGGCGTTGACGATCGGTGAGGCAACCCAGATACCACGATCATCGGGCGACAAGAGACTCAAGCTCGCCGAGCTGACCACGCGCTGCTGGTCCATCGCATCCTTCATGAAGGCTTCGGTGCGTTGCTCGAAGATGCGTTGTACATCGACCGTTTCGTCAGCGGTTTGCAACTCTGGTCGAGGCGCGGCCGCCGCCAGCTCACGTTCGAGGTTGACGATCCAAAGCGCCTGAAGATTTCGGGAACGGACCAGGATGTCCGCCTCCTTCTGGTACACGGAATAGAGCAGGTTGCCCGTACTACTTTCGATAGGAACGCCGACCTGCACCAGGCGCGGGGAGTTCTTTCTGGAGACCGTGACGTACTTGTAAGCGCTGCCGTCAGAGGCGTGCGGCGCTGTCGGGTGCTCCACAACCTGTTCCGATCCGTTCACCAAAACACCGAGATCCTTTGCGTGCGGAAGGTCGACCGTAGCCGTGCTGCCCTGTGCCAGGCTGGAATAAATGGCGTAGACTCCGCTCGCGTCAGTAACGCGAATCTCGCCAATGGCGGTGGAATCGACGATACGCCTCAGCCGGAGATCGATATCCTCCTTCTTCCAAGCAGCTGCCTCCGCGGCAGAGACGAAGTGATCCAACATCGTGGCCTGCACCCTCATATGCTGGCCCAGGATGCCCTCAATGACTGCCGAGACGTCTGCCCGCTGCGAGGCATAGACATTGGTCAGAATCTCCTGTTCGCCGAACGCCAGCGCATTACCGACCTGCACGATCCTCGGCTTGTCGACGCCGCCGACGCCGACGTACTTGTAAACCTGCTGATCGATCTCCCTAACCTGCGCCGGCTGCGTAATGAAATCGTCGCCGTCAAGAGGCGCATCAAGTAGAACGTAGAACTTCGACGCCTGCGGCTGCACGGCAGGATCGGGATCGAAACGGAAGGGCACCGGAACACCAACCTCGTCCCGCACGTTGGTGATATAGGAAAAGCCCTCCTCGTCGGTGATCCAGAACTCGTCGAGCACCGTCTCCTGGGTAATTTCATCCAGAATCCTGTTGATGCGGGGCGGGTTGTACCCGGCGGCTTCAGCAGCTTCCGTGAGATGGGCGGCGATGCGCGCTTGCGCGGTCATGGGGCCGTCAAGCGTCGCGTCCAACGTGCGCGCAACGTTGGCCAAAGAGATCTCACCCATTTCCGCGAAGCTCCCGGAAAGCAACTCCGCCAGATGTACTGCTGCGGCTTCCGCCTCGTCACGCAAAGCCGAGGCTGTGTTATAGAGAAGAGTTGCCGACGTCGTCAGGATCGTAACGGTCAGTATTCCCGCAAGTGCGATGAACACTCTGGCCGCTAGGCGGAACCGCTTCATTGTTTCAGTCCGAGGAAGACATGGCCGGTGGGCCTTCGGTCATGTCGCTTCCGAGAATAGATGTCCTCGTCCGGGATCGCCACAATTTCCCGGAGCCGTTCTGTAGAGATAACCATTGTATACGCAAATCTTTCTCTGCGCTTGGCCTTAACCTGCAGTTATCAGTCAGATACACGCTACAACATCTCAGGCAAACTCCAAGGAGTCACAACTCAAAGGAAAAGGAATTGGCATTTGACAGCCCTTGTTACCGGATCTCCACTTTCGTGGGCACGGACAAGTCACTGCTAGCCAATCTACTCATTTGGCCGTACTTCCGTACCGCAGGACATCAGAAATCCGGATTTCACCGATCTGTCCAAAGAAGTTGCCAAAGCCCAGGTAGTTGAAGCCGCCGCCGTATTTGGCATAACCGTCCAAACGCGTGGTGACACTGAACTGGGCGTCGTGCTGACGGTTGTTGATCAATCTCCGTCCGTCCGGGCTGTTCATCCGCCAGATGAGTCTGCCATCCAAGAACAGTTGGTGCAAGTCATCGGCGTAGTTATATTGCCACGCCACGTGATGCCACTCGATATCTGAAATTCCGGCATCGGTCAGTTCACCGACGACGCCCTCGGGACGCTTCCACGGATGCAGATCCATCAACGCCTGATCCGGTTCTGCACCGAGGAAGTGAACCCCCACAGCCATGCTTCCGTCGGGCGAGTCGCTGTCGGACAAATAGAGTTCCCACACGCCGCGTTCCGTGTTGTCATATGAACCCATGATGTGACCGTAGTCGAACGGCTGATTATGTTCCCGTAGTCGATCGCCGAACGCCCGAAACGGACCACCGCGCCGCACCCAGGCCTCGACCGTCCACGCCTCAGTGCAGGTCTTCAAGTCGAGCTTCTTGTTACCCTTCCCCGTTATGACGAAGCCATGCTCTCCGTGCCCGACAAATTGCGGAAAGCGGCCTTCACGGCCCGGCCACGATATGCGCCGCTCGCCACCCATATTGGTCCAAGTCAGAGTCAGCTCTTCGTCGCCCATGCGGTCTTTGATGAACCGGCCATTCGGGCCCTGCCAGTCATAGAGGACAACCGTGTTCTCATCGGGCTTGATCGTTCGGAGCTTCTGCGGCAGCACCTTGAGCATCAGGGCCTGCCGCAGTTGCAGACCGTTCGCATCGCTAAGTTGAACAGAAAACCTCGACCATTCTTGTCTCAAAGGCACTCCCGACAGAACGCCCGTTTGCGCGTCAAGAGCAATTCCTTCCGGGAGTTCGCCCGATGAGACTTGCCAACGAAGGGGTTCAGCAGCGTGCATTGTTTGCAGTGACGCTCGATAGGCCGAGTCCCAGAACGCGGGGGGTAGAGACTCCGTCACAATCTTTCCGGGAGCCACGGTGATCGTGAAAGTGTGCTGATCGGTCTTACCCGAAGAATCCTCAGCTTCGATCGTCACCTTGCGGTCTTCGACGATTTCCTGTGGCCGTCCCTGAATCGCACCATGCATAGCGTCGAGAGTCAACCCTCGCGGCAAAACACCTTCGATCAGCTTCCAGGCCACCTTGCCCTTGGCCGCGTCCGTTGCCAGTTGAAACTTATAGGGCAGGTTCAATCCCGCCTTGAGAGGAGTCTCCCTCACAATGGCCAGTTCATGCGCGAGGGGATATCGCATGATGCTCGAGATGCGCAACTCATCAATCTCGCCTTCGAAGTTGCCGAACTCCGGGTAGAAAGGAGGATCTTGGGAATGGATGAAGCCGCCCACCACAAAAGGAACGACGACGTCTGTGGCGTCGTTGATGACCTTCCCTTGCTGATCTCCGGGAAATGGAAGCTGTACCTTTCGAACGATCTGTCCGTCGAGATAGAAGAAATGTGTCTGGTCCCGGTAGCGAAACTGCCAAGCCACGTGGTGCCATTGCTGATCGGTGATATGTGCGGGTTGGGAGCCGGTATACCCCCCGTCTCGTTGATGAGGAAAGAGCAAGCCGCTGGTGTCATGGTTGGGGTCTTTCCTGCGCAGAGAGCCAATGAAACGCGCGACGGGGGTAGTCCCTTCTGACAGGGTAGGCCGATTCCAGAGGGCAAAGTTCCAGCCGCCACGAAACCCTATCGGCAGGCTGAATCCTTCATCATCGGTGCCGGCGATGTTGGCGTAGGTGTCCCCGCCGTCCTCTCCGACGGGACCTGTGTAGCGCACCCAGGCCTCGATCGTCCATTCCCTGGTGCAGCTGCGCAGGTGGAGCTTGTCGTTGTCGACCGGCCCCACGAGGACATTTCCGTCGTCCGCATGGCGTTCAAAGCTCGCAGTCGATCCAAAGCCCGCGCGCTCGCCCCACATCCCCCGTTTTGCCCGAAGAGTCAACTCCGGGTCGCCGAGAGCATCGTGCGTGACGTTCCCACCGCCCTCATCGAAATGGTAAAGCACGACGGTATGCTCATCCGGAGTAAACGGACGCCTCCACTCCTCGTCCGCTCCGGCCATCGAGCAAGCAAGAAAAACAGCAAGCAGATTGCGAGAGTAGTGCTGACTCAGTAGTCTGACGAAGGTCTTAGCTGACTCAACAGCGACAGGGGCTTGCATATCGTTCGCTAGGACCCTAATGAAACGAAAGGTGAAGATCTTGGCGGCGCCAACGCAAGTCATCAACTCTGCCGAAGACGGAATACCAAGCGCCGGGGTTGAACAGCAACTTCAGCAGGGCGGGCTTGTCCACTCGCTATATCGCTATTGCAACAGGATACTGTTACTCATAGCTTTTCTCAATAGAAATACCAGCCATGCATTTCCTGTCTGTCGAACATCAACCACGGCCCTTGTTAGCGGCAATACTACTTCGCACATTTTCGGCAATCGAAAATTGCACACTTTTCGACGTCAGGTTAGGCAGCGCCCCAGCATGTGGGTGACACCGCAGAGAGGGGTGGGCAGATGTACGACCTGGAAACGAAGATGTTGCTGAAGCATTACCTGGAGCAAGGGGTGTCGAAGGCCGAGCTGGCTAGGAGGTTCCAGCTCAGCCAACGGACGATTCACTACTGGATCGCGTGCGGCCAATGGAACCGGGATCTGGGCTCCAGCCCTGCGGGCCATGCGCGCCGAGCAACGGCAGCGCACAAGCTGGATCCCTACAAGGGGATGATCGGAGCTCGGCTGGAGGAGTTTCCCGAGCAGCCGGCGCAGCGGCTCTACCAGGAGGTGTGCGCGGGGCACTTGATTGGCGGCAGGGGGGCACCTAAAAAATGCTGAACAATAGCGAACTTTGGTGAACAATGGCGAACAGGGCATCAAGGCGGTGATTCGGGAAAAAGCCGTGTTTCGTGTCTCGTGTCTCGTGTCTCGTGATTCGGGAAAAACCGTTGGGCGCGGCTTGCGGTTTCTCTCCCCGGAAACGCCGGAGGGCCGGTGAGGACTGCTTTCGTTTGCGCCACGGATCAGGGATCACCTGTCACGGCTCTTTTTCCTTATGCTATGCAGGCCAAGACGATCGGGATAGGGGGGAGCCTCGCGGCTCCACCCCTCCCACACCACCGTGCATACGGGTCCGTACACGGCGGTTCGACGGATTTAAGCGGCTGCACGGGCTTCAACAGAGACGAGGCCGAGGTGCGCGAAGAAGGCATTGGATAGAGCGATCGCGAGCGCGGGACTGTTGCTGATCCGCCACGGGCCGTGGGCACTGCCAGCGGTTTGGGCCGCCAGATCCTTGCCGATGCCATGGCGGCGCAACGCCGCAAAGCGGGTGCGCCCGCGCTTCCACTGCCGCCAGACGAGGGCGCGAAGCCGCCGTCTGATCCACTGGTCGAGTCGATGCAATACCCAGGGGGTCTCGCAGAAGCCGAAGTAGCCCCGCCACCCGACGAGGTAGCGAGACAGTTCCGCAACGAGATGGGCGAGACTGACGCTCTTGGTGCACTGCGTCAGTTCCCGGACCCGCGCCTTGAACCGAGCGAGTGTCTGCGGCGCGATGCGCCGCTTGACCGCTGGTCCGGCTGTAAAGCTGAAGCCCAGCAAGGCCCGCGCCACTGGACGATCCACCGCGCTCTTGTCTGCGTTCACCGTCAGCTTCAGTCGCCGCGCAAGGAAGCGGGTCACGCTCACCATCACCCGCTCGCCCGCCCGCCGGGACCGCACGTAAATGTTGCAGTCGTCGGCATAGCGGACGAAGCGGTGACCGCGCTTCTCCAGTTCCTTGTCCAGCACGTCAAGCATCAGGTTCGACAGCAAGGGCGAGAGCGGTCCGCCTTGCGGCGTCCCCTTGGTAGTCGGGCCGACCAGCCCGCCCTCCAGCACACCCGCGCTCAGGAAGCCGCGGATCAGCTTGAGCAGGCGTTTGTCGGCCACCCGTCTGGCCACCAGTCCCATCAGGATGTCGTGGTTGACCCGGTCGAAGAATTTCTCCAGATCGAGATCGACCACGATGCCGAAGCCCGAGCGGATGTGGTTCTGCGCGGACTGGATTGCCTGGTGGGCCGAGCGTCCGGGCCGAAACCCGTAGCTCGCATCCGAGAAGCTGGGGTCCCACTCCCCCTGCATCACCTGCATCACTGCTTGCTGGATGAAGCGGTCGAGTACCGTCGGCACTCCGAGCGGTCGAACCCCGCCCGACGCCTTCGGTATCTCCACCCGCCGTACCGGCTGCGGGGTGTAGCTGCCGTCGAGAAGTCGGGACCTGATCTCGGTCCAGTGGTCCTTCAGGTGATCGCCCAGCTCATCGACCCTCATGCCGTCGATGCCGGGCGCCCCTTTGTTGCGCCGGACTCGCGCCAGCGCCTTCTTCAAATTGCCGGGCTCGACGACCGTCTCCATCGACGGTCCCTGCCCAGCCGCCGGGCGTTCGGGTCCGGCACGCGCCAGGCGGGCTTCGGTCCCTTGGGCTCCGGCGCTCCGGGCTTCACCCTTCGCCTCCGGCTCCAAGGCCAGTTCCAACTGGATATTCTGCCGCTTGGTCCGCATGAGCGTACCGTCCTACTAACCCTGTCCGTCGTTCGGGCCTTCGCCGGCGTGCCGACTACTATGCCCTCTGCTGACTTCTGCGCCGCGATCACGGGCCTTGCGGACCCGCTCAGTCCGGGACTTCCGGACACGGCGCAGACCTCCCGAGATAAGATCGACCGCCTTCACCGCGCACCCGCCGGATCTACCACCCCGGCCCTTGATGGCTATGGACTTCGCGATCATTCGCTCGCTCGTCCGGCCGGGTAGGCCTCGTATCCGGTTCTTGTCCATCGGGTCGCGGCTTTGCTCCACGCTTCCTTCAGACCCCGCCTCGCGACGACGCCCTTGCGCTTCGCTAATCCTTCGCCGCCATCGGGCTGGATAAAGGACTTGCACCCCCAAGCTGTCGATCATGCTCGGCATACAAAAAAAAGGCTGAAGCCCTTCAGTACCCAAAGGCAACAAAAATCCGTGATTCTTGATTCGTGTCTCGTGACACAAAACCCCGGGAGGCGGAGCGGCCGTGGCTCTCTGGCGGCTTGGGTGAAAGGCCGAAAAACCCCGTGTCTCGTGTTTCGTGTTTCGTGTCTCGGGAACCACAGTAGGGGCCGTGATGCTTGTGGCGGGCGGGGCGTGGGCGGTACCGCTGTGGTATACTCACGGTGTAACGTAAAGGGAAAAAGAAGAAAAAAGGAGTCGAAAGACGGACGGCCATGCCCTTAGAGCCGCAGGCGAAGAAAGAGATTATCGCCACGTATCGAACCCACAGGGCCGACGTGGGCTCGACGGAAGTGCAGGTCGCCATCCTGACCACGAGGATCAAGGGGTTGACCGAGCACCTCAAGGGACATCACAAGGATTTCTCTTCCCGGCGAGGCTTGCTGACGATGGTGAGCCGCCGCCGCCGATTGCTGCGGTACCTCCGCAACACCAGTCCCGGGCGATACCGGAAGCTGATCAAGAGTCTGGGTCTGCGCGGCTAGGCCGTTCGTCGTGTCCGGGATGAACCCGTTCACGAAAACCGATCCCCATCCAGTCGCCGGCGAACTGACGGTTCGCAACCGAGTCCGTTGACTCGGTCGATCGCCGGTCTCGCGCCTGGAGGCGCCCTCGGGCGTCACCGTGAATCTTTCCGTCGCATCCCTCCACTTCACCGGGACGACGGATGCGGGCGAGGACGCTCGCGCTCCCAGGTTCCCGGGGCTTGCTTCTGGTTCCCTCCAACTTCTCAAACCAAGACGAGCAAGATCGCCGCCGCCGCGTTGTGGCTGCGGCGCCAACCACCTGCACCTGAAAGAACAACATGAAACAAACAGTAGAGATCGAGCTCGGCTCTCGAACGATCGAGCTCGAAACCGGCCGTCTGGCCAAACAAGCCGGCGGCGCGGTCATTGTGCGCTGCGGCGATTCGACCGTATTGGTCACGGCGACCGCCGCCGACCAGCCCCGCGAGGGCATCGACTTTTTCCCGCTCACGGTCGACTACCGTGAATACACGTATGCCGCGGGCAGAATCCCCGGCGGCTACATCAAACGCGAAGGACGTCCTTCGGAAAAGGAGGTCCTGACGAGCCGTCTCATCGACCGTCCGATCCGGCCATTGTTCGCCGAGGGCTTCCGCAACGAAACGCAGGTGATCGCGTTCGTGCAATCGGCGGACCCGGAGTTCGACCCGAGCATGCTGGCGATGGTGGGAGCCTCCGCCGCGCTGACGATATCCGATATCCCGTTCCTGTATCCGATCGGCGCCGTGCGCGTCGGGCGGGTCGCAGGCGAGTGGGTGCTCAACCCGAGCTACCCGCAGATCGACGAAGGCGACTTGAACATCGTGGTCGCCGCCGCGGACGAGGGCCTCGTGATGGTCGAGTCGAACGCCTCGGAAGTGAGTGAAGCCGACATGGTCGCGGCCATGCGAGTGGGCCACGAAGGCTGCCGCAAGATCATTCAGGGCGTGCGGGAGCTGGCGGCGAAAGCCGGCAAACCGAAACGGAACGTCGAGCCTCCGGCGTTTGACGAAGAGGCCTTCCGGGCCTTCTCGGACCAGTGGAGCGAGCGGATGACCGAAGCGCTCGATACGAGCCAGGCCGGCAAGCTCGACAGTCAAGCCAGGGTCAACGCCCTGAAGAAAGAGGCTGTCGAAGAGCAGGGCGACGACGATGACCAGGCCGCCCAAGCCGGCAAGTTTTTCAACCGGCTGAAGGAATCGTTGTTCCGGCAATCGATACTCGAAAAGAAACGACGGCCTGACGGCCGGGCTTTCGACGAGATCCGCGAACTCACCTGCGAAGTGTCCGAACTGCCGCGCACGCATGGCTCGGCCGTCTTCACTCGCGGCGAGACGCAAGCGCTGGCAACGGTGACCCTGGGCACCCAGGACGAGGGCCAGCGGCAGGAGAAGCTCGAAGACCCCGATACCCAGAAGAGCTTCATGGTGCACTACAACTTCCCGCCGTTCAGCGTCGGCGAGGTGTCGTTCCTGCGCGGCGCGGGCCGCCGCGAGATCGGCCACGGCATACTGGCCGAGCGCGCGCTTTCGGCCGTGATCCCCGACGAAGAGGACTTCCCCTACACGATCCGGGTCGTCAGCGACATCCTCGAATCGAACGGATCGAGCTCGATGGCGACCGTCTGCGGCGGAACGCTGGCGATGATGGACGCCGGCGTGCCGATCAAAGCGCCCGTGGCGGGCATCGCGATGGGGCTGGTGACCGGCGGCGACGGGGACACGGCGATTCTCACCGACATCGCCGGCGCCGAGGACCACTACGGCGACATGGATTTCAAGGTCGCCGGCACGCGGGACGGGATTACGGCGCTGCAGATGGACATCAAGCAGCCCAACGTCAGCCTGGAAGTGCTCGAAACGGCGCTCGATCAAGCCAAGCGGGCGCGATTCGAGATTCTCGACGCGATGGAGGCCGCCATTCCCGCACCGCGCAGCAACATCTCACGCCATGCACCGCGCATCTACACCTTGAACATTCCGACCGCCAAGATTCGTGACGTGATCGGACCGGGCGGCAAGATGATCAAGAGCATCGTGATGGAGTCGGGCGCGAAGATCGACGTGCATGACGACGGCACGGTGCAGATCGCCTCGAGCGACGAGTCGGCCGCGAACAAGGCGATCCAGATGATCAAAGACCTGACGGCCTCGGCCGAGGTCAACAAGACCTATCTGGGCACGGTGACGCGCATCGTGGACTTCGGCGCGTTCGTCGAGATTTTCCCCGGCACCGAGGGCCTGCTGCACATCAGCGAGATCGCCGAGCACCGCATTCGCAGCGTCAAGGACGAGCTGAAGCAAGGCGACCAGATTCTCGTCAAGTGCCTGGCCCTGGACGGTAATAAAATCAAGCTGAGCCGCAAGGCCGTGCTGCGCGAACAGCGCCACAAGCGCAAGTTCGCAAAACAGGCCGAATAGGGTCAATACCGTTTCGTGCTCGGGGCGGCTCTTGCGCCGCCCCAGCACATGGGAGGTTCACGATGGCGGATCGATCGCGCCGTTTCTTCTTGAGCGTGGCGTCGGCGGCCGGAGCGGCCGGGGCGCGAATGGCGGCGGCAACCCTGGGAGACAAGCCGGCCGTGCTCGGCGGCAGGCCGATCCGCAAGAAACCGTTCCCCGGCTGGCCGGTCGTCCGCAAGAGCGACGAGAAGGTCTGGATGTCGGTCCTGCGGACGCTGAAGTGGAACCGCACGCGGGGGAGCGCGGTCAAACAGTTCGAGGAGACCTGGGCCCGCCGGCTCGGCGCACGCTACTGCCTTGCCACTTCCGGCGGGACCACAGCCCTGTGGACGGCGCTGAACGCCCTCGACGTCGGGCCGAAGGACGAGGTGCTCGTTCCGCCGTACACGTTCATCGCCACGGTGAACGTAGTATTGCTGCAGCACGCCTTGCCGGTGTTCGTGGACACCGATCGCGAGACGTTCCAGATCGACGCCAGGAAGATCGAAGAGCGCATCACTCCCCGGACGCGCTGCATCCTGCCGGTCCACATGGGCGGCGCGTCGTCAGAGATGGACCTCATTCTCGAGCTGGCCAGGAAGCATAAGCTGCCGGTCGTGGAAGACGCCTGCCAGTCGCATCTCGCCGAGTGGCGCAATCAGCCCGTCTCAACAGTGGGAGACATCGGGTGCTTCAGCTTTCAAGCGTCGAAGAACCTGAACTGCGGCGAGGGCGGCGCGCTGATCACCAACAGCGACGAACTGATCGCTCGGGCCGAGCGCTTTCATACCAACGGCGGCTCGGCAGGCAAGGCGGACAACCCGATTCCGCACCGCACGAACGGATGCAATCTGCGGATGACGGAGTTTCAAGGGGCGCTGCTCTCGGCGCAGTACGACCGGGTCGAAGAGCAGGCGCGGGAAAGAGAGGACAATGCCGGCTACCTGACGAGCCTGTTCGACGAGATCGACGGCATCTCGCCGGCGCGGATATACGAAGGCTGCACGCGCAACGCCTACCACCTGTACATGTTCCGCTACGACCCGCATGCCTTCGCCGGACTGCCGCGGGAAGGGTTCGTCAAGGCGCTGCGAGCGGAGGGCGTTCACTGCTCGACCGGCTACCGTCCGCTCAACAAGGACAAGTTTCTCGAACACACCTTCAAGTCGCGAGCATTTCGAAGCATTTATTCCGACAAGGAACTGAGCGACTGGCGCGAGCGCAATCACACCCCCGAAAACGACCGGTTGTGCAACGAGGCGGTCTGGCTCACGCAGAGCAAGCTGCTCGGCTCGCGAGAAGACATGGAGCAGATCGCCGAGGCGGTGCGGAAGATCCAGGCGTTCGCTCCGGAAATCCGCAAGGCGGGCGTTGGTTGAAGAGGGAAAAGCATGGTTAGTTTTTAGTGGTTAGTTTTTAGTTATTCGTGAAAACCATGGGCGGCGGCCTGGTTCGCTCCAGTAGAAATGTCTGACGGCCGGTGAACGGTAAAGGCCGTACAAGCCGTGTCTCGCGACCCCAAAACCCAGGAAAGCTGTACGGCCGTCGCTCCAAGGCCGCATGCGTTGCGCTTGCTTGCCGTGCTCAATGTACGGTTCAAGTACGACTGCGCGCGCCTTGTCCCTCCGCCCGGCGCGCACCTCGTCCTGACGGTCCTAGTTGTGTGCGTCAAGTTCTGCAAAAAGGTTTGAGATCCAGATGTGTCCACGGTTTGCTTACAGATTGTTGACGTTGACAGCGCGGAGGGAGCCCGCAGGGCGACTACCGGGAGCATTCCGGCCCGGCGAGAACGTCATCGGCGAACACTTGCAACCGAGGGGAGCCGGGACTCGCTCCCGGCAATGGGGAATTACTCGTGCCGCAGGGCCGTCATCGGATCGACCCGGGTGGCTCGCCGTGCAGGAACGTAACACGCTAGCAGCGAGACGAGCGTGAGGACGGCCGCGACGCAGACGTACGTCAAGGTGTCCGTCGGAGAGATGTCATAAAGAAGCTCCGCGAGCACCCGGGCGGAGAAGACGGCGGCGCTCACTCCGATCGCCAAACCCAGCGCCGTCAGTTTCAGGCCGTCGCCCATGACTTGCCCGAGCACGGTGGACCTTGGAGCACCCAGCGCCATGCGCAGGCCGATTTCGCGAGAGCGGCGGCTGACCATGAAACTCAATACTCCGTAGAGTCCGACCGAAGCCAACAAGAGCGCCAGAACGCCAAAGGCTCCCAGCAATGCGGTGTAGAAACGCGGCTCCGCGTATTCCTGATTGGCGGCATAGTGCTGTTCGAGGGTAGTGACGTTCCGGAAAGCCTGGTTGGGATCGATTTCGCGGATGACGCTCTTCACTGCCGGGACCAGCGAAAGCGGTTCCACCGATGTTCGCAGGACGATTTGACTGGATGGGAAGAAGCCGGTCTGCTCAGGGTTCATGTACATGAGGTACGGCGGGTCCTCCGTCAAGCCGTGCGTTCGTATATCTTCAACAACACCGATAATCTCCGCGGGCACATCTTGCCGCCTTTCGCGAAGAATGATCCGTTTCCCCAAGGCGCTTTCTTGGGGCCAATACCTGCGCGCCATGGTTCTGTTGATGACGAGCAACCTCGTGGAATGGAGCCGGTCTCGTTCTTCGAAGACTCTTCCCGCAATGGGCCTGATGCGAAGAGTTTCGAAGAATCCCGGCGTCGCCAAACGAGAGCTCGCGTAGGGCATTTCGACCCGGTCGGCGTACTGCCGGCCCGGTAGACGGAACTTATGTGTCGTGTATATGCGGGAGGGCGGCAAGTGGCCCGTCCACGCCACGGATTCGACACCGGGAAGCGCGCGAACCCTTGCTGTGATATCGTCCTGAAACGCCAGACGCTTGTCCCGATCGCGGAGGAGTGACCGCGGTGGAGTGACCGACACCGCCAGGACATTCTCGGGATTGAATCCCAACTCAATCCGGTTGATCCGGATGAATGTGTTCACCATCAGTCCGGCGCCTATGACGAGGACAACCGAGAGTGCAATTTCGGCCACAACGAGAGCGCCCTGCATGCTCTTGAAACCGAGCTTGGGGGTTCCCTGCGGGCCTCCCTGCTTCAATGACTCGCTCAAGCTACAACCTGACAGGCGCAGCGCGGGCAACGTTCCAAACAGCAGTCCGGTCAACAGAGAAAGAGCGAAGGCGTAAAGGGCGACATCGATGTCGATGGCGATGTCGGAAACGAGAGAGATTCGCGAGAAACTGACGGCAACCAGTCCCCGGACACCCCAATGGGCTACCAGCATTCCCAGTGCGCCGCCGAGAATGGCGACGAGAATGCTCTCGGTCAAGACCTGCCGGGCGATCCGCCAGCGGCCCGCTCCCAGCGCATTGCGTACGGCCATCTCGGTTCGCCTCCCGAATCCGCGACCCAAGAACAGGTTGGCAAGGTTGACGCAGGAGATGAGGAGAACGCAGCCGACCGCCGCCAGCAACATGACAATGCCCTGCCGGACACTACGGACCAAGTCCTCATGCAGCGTGCGGAAAACGAGGGTTCTTCCTTCGCCGGTTTCGTTTTCGGGGTGGATTCTTCTCCGAAGCACCTCCAGCTCGGCGCGGGCCTGTTCGAACGACACACCGTTTTTAAGGCGGGCGATCGTGTAACTGAGCCCCCAAGCGGGGTTCCGCTCCATGTATTGGCGAGAGAGACTCATCGGCGACCAGGAGTCAAACCGGACACCGCGCCAAGGGAAACGGAAATCGGCCGGCAAGACTCCGATGACTGTGAAGCTCTCTTCGTTCAAACGGATGGATTGGCCGACGATCTCCGGGTCCCCGGAAAACTGGCGCATCCAGAGAGAATGGCTTATGACGACGACACGGGCTTGCTCTTCGAGGTCTCTTTCCTCAAGCAGGCGGCCATGAAGGGGTTGCACTCCGAGGATCGCGAAGAAGTCTTCCGTCGTCCAAACGTTCCGAATCCTTTCGGGATCTTCCACGCCCGTGAGGTGTTGACTTGCGAGCACGAAGCCGCTGAGATGTTCGAAGCTCTGCAGTTGGTCCCGCTGGAACACGTAATTGACTTCTGGCGGGAAACGGCGGCCAATGTAGCGTAGGAGGTCAGGAATTTCCTCTTGAATCGCTACGATTCTGTCCGGCTCGGGGAAAGGCAGGGGCCGCAGCAAAACGGTATTGGCCACAGTGAAGATGGCCGTATTGGCTCCGATGCCGAGCGCCAACGTCGCCACGGCTACCACCGTGAAGCCCGGCGATTTCGCCAGCATGCGCAGCCCGTAGCGGATATCCCGCGCGAACGCCTCCAGGAGCGGCAAGCCTCGTCGATCCCGATAGGTTTCCTTGACCGACTCGACACCGCCGAACTTCAGTCTCGCTTTGCGACGAGCTTCCTCGGGGCTCATGCCGGAGCGGACATAGTCGTCCGCCTGCATGCGGAGGTGGAAGTCGATCTCATTCGCGAGATCGTCCTCTCGGCGATGGCCCGTCAGCGCGCCCGCCATCCTCCGCCAGATACTGCGCAGCGCCTTCATGGCTTTCCACTTGAAGCCGCAAAGAAAGCGGCAATGATCTCGGTGGTCTGCGCCCACTGACGCCTTTCGGATTCAAGCCGGCGGCGTCCCGCCTTCGTGATCCGATAGAACTTCGCCTTGCGGTTGTTGTCGGAGACGCCCCACTTCGAAGTGATCGCCCCCTCCTGCTCCAGCTTCAACAGAACCGGGTACAGCGTTCCGTGATTGATGGACAACAGATCGCCGCTGGTCTGCTCGACCCTGCGGGCGATTCCGTAGCCGTGCAGAGGCCCCATCACCTCCAGGGTCTTGAGGACCATGAGCGAGAGCGTGCCCTGCCAGACGTCGTTCTTCTCTTTCACCGACCTATGGGATTCCCAAATGAGTATGGCACACTTTCCTATGGGAAAGCAATAGGAATCTCTTTCGCATCGTGACGGCCTCCCCGCTCCACTGTCCAAAAAGCAGATGCCGTTGGTGATCCAGGCACCTCGCCGAATCATCAGGGCCTGTTTGACTCTTGCACCCTAAAAACTCTACTTCTCGCCTTGTAGTGAGCGGACCTCCGGCAACGGGCCTCAGGTCATCGCCATAGACTGGCAAGTATTCATCTGCATCTCGAAAATGACCCATGTGAGAGACACCGCCCTACTATCGGAGTCGAACGGCAAGCTGGAAACGTTGGCGCAAAGCGTTGACTTTTGTCCAACAGGGTGGAGACTCACGGTTGCTCGGGGCTTGAGTTACGTACCGCGCAAGGAACGAGGACCCGGATCTGGAGGCGCTCTTGAATGGGACTCTGTCCTCTTAACTTGTACGAAGAGACGCTTTCGGATCGTGTCCCGCCGCATTCCATGCCGGAAAGAATGCGGCCACGATTGAAATGAAGAATAGAAAACCCGTCACGGAGCCGAGGACAACCGGATTCAGCGCCGAGACACCGTATAGCAGTCCCGAGATCAGAGCTCCGAAGGAAACGACAGAGAGGGCGCCAAGCACCTGCCCGATCAGCGCAAATCGGAGTGTACTCGATACCATCTCGAAGACAAGCCGAGGTCGCTGTGCGCCAAGCGCATTCCTGATCGCAATCTCGCTCTCTCGAGCGGTTACGTTGTCAACTATCACGCTGTACACCCCCATAGCTGCGAGTGTCGCTGCGCATACTGCAAACCACAACAGGAGAACCATGTTGAATTGATGCCGGCTCGTACCTCTGTCGATGAGTTCCCCGATGGTAGCTGGATTGCCTGCAGCCTGACTGGGGTCGATCTCCGACAGTGCGGTGCGCACTAATGCAACGAGTTCTTGGGCAGATCGTGTCCCTCGAATGACCACGTACTTTGTCGGGGGCCATGCTTGGAGGTATGGTACGAAGATGTCCACACCGCTTTGTGCAATGTTCCTGTACCGAGCATCCGCACAGACACCAACCACCTTGCGCCAAACAGGCCGGCCCATTACAAGCCTTACCCGGTGGCCAATCGGATCATAACCAGAAGCACGAATACGTTCAGCGAGTTGACGGCTAATTATGATGACCGGTTCTCCTTCCCCGGAATCGTACTCGTCAAAATCCCGCCCTTCGAGCAAGGGCGTCCCGACGGTTTCAAAATAGCCCGGGGTCACAACTTCGTAGTTCCCCTTAGGGAGCACCGACCCAGCTCTAGCTCCCGTCTCGAATTCAAGTTCATAAGAGATGTCCCATCCCACGGGACCTTCCAAGGGTCGCACCAGGATTGCTGCCGCAGACGTGACCCCTGGTGTTTGACGCAACCGGTCTAACAGGCGGGAATAGAACGCTTGCCGGGACTCCTTGTTGAAAGCTTGAGCCCCAAACAGACCCGGACCTCTCAGTAGTACTTCCATCGTCACTGTATCGCGATTGGCAAACCCTGGATCTGTTGAGGTCAGGGAGAGGTAGCTTAAAACGAGCAGGATGGACATTACCAACAGCGCTACGGTCACCGCTCCCTGGGCCAGAACGAACATGTTCCTCGTGGACTGAGCGCGATGCGATATCGACGAACGTCCCCCTTCTCTGAGGACGGTTTCGAGTTTCATCCGCCCCGCAGAAAACGCGGGTACGGTGGAGCACACTAGCGCGGCCAGAGCTGCTGCGCCAGCGGCGAAGCAGTAGCTGTCGAGGTCAAGTCCTGCCTCCGACAGTCTCGGGATATCGGCGGGGGCCCACCGTACCAAGAACCAGATCGCCAATCGAGCCATGCACAAGCCTGCTATCGCAGCCGTGGAGGCAATTGCAACACCCTCGATGGCGAGTTGTGCAAGAACATGACGAAACTGCGCGCCTAGCGCTAGTCGTGTGGCAATCTCGGATCGCCGCAATGTGGTGCGTGAGAGCAAGAGGTTAATCGATGTAACGGTTGATGCCAGGAAAAGAAGTACAGACGCCCCCAGCATGATCCACAGGTGTAGTCGCGCCGATCCAGTCCAATAATGAACCAGTGGTGTCACTACTCCTTGCTGATTGGATGAGTAAGCTTCCGGGTAATCGGCTGCGAGTCGTTGGAAGAGAGCGCCCACTTCACTCTCAATTTGTTTGTGGGAAAAGCCCGGCTTGGCCCTCGCAATCGCCTGTAAGAATGTCGCGGTCCGGCGCTCGACGACACGCTGCTCGATGCCCAAAGGAACCCACAAGTCCACACCTCGCGGGAACTCAACACCTGGCGCCATGACCCCAATGACGGTGTGTCCTTGGCCGTTGAGACGTATGATCTGTCCAACGATGTTCGGATCCGCTCCAAGCTGATCCCGCCATACTCGATCAGACACTACTGTTACCGGTGCGACCCCCACGCCCTCGTCCGAACTCTCAAAATCACGGCCTAAGACGGGTGAGACTCCGAGCACACGAAAAAAGTCGTGTGATACGGGCGCGCTCTCCAACTGCACCGGTTTAGCCGTGCCGACCTGGAGCACTTTGCCATAGCCATAAAGAGAGGTAGGCATGACAGCTACATACTCGAGACCGCGAACATTCTCTTGGAGATCAAGGAGTTCAGGGTAGGCGAGCTCCTCGATGTGATCTCCGGCGAGCGGGTTTGCTTTCCAAATCACATAAATCGATTCCTGTCTTGAAAATGGCAAGGGTCGCAACAGAACGGCGTCTACGAGCGAGAACATTGCAACGCTCATCCCGATTCCGAGCGCGAGAATGGCGGTCACCGTCAAATTCGTGCGGCCGTGCCGCAGAAACGTTCGCGCCGCAAGTCTAATGTGCCGAATGTTGGCATCAAGAAGGCTACGTAAGCTGATCACGCTACAAGCAACTCCCTCGTATTTGTGTGAGCGCCGCCCCTCAGCGGGAGCGGCCAAGATCCAATTTTCAAGACGATTCGCTTGAATCCAAAAACATTTCAGTACCGGTAGCAGGTTCTTGAATTAACGTCTTTCGAGAAGAGTACCGTGCTCCACAGGGCCTATTCAACCGGGTGCTGACTGATGACTGCACTGGCGACGTCACTTCTCTTGTTAACACTACTCCTGCCGCAAGCATGGCCCGTATTGGCCAAAACAGGCAGGCACTTCGCCCCCCCACTTGGTGAGACATGCAGGACGCGGACTATCCAAGCTGAACTCCTCTTCGACAGGTTCCCAGCATCTCGCAACCGTACATATGCACGTGGCGAGCCGTTTGTTCGGTGATCACGGAACCTGCTGAGATAGAAGGGCTTGGCGCCAAGTCCTTTGCCGCTGCAGGTCGTGAGTTGTCCGCTTATGGGACGACCGCATCCCAATATCGGGACGACTTCCATCCTGCTCCGATCGAATTCCGGCCATCCGATCGATCCAGCTGTGTGCTATCTCTACTGCTCTGACCGACCATCACGCTCCACTCGTCCGTTGCTTCGACCTCTCCTTCGAAATCAGCGTGCTTGCTGCGGATTGCTTCACCCCTGAGCTTGATAGCCTTTCCGAGTTGTGCCTGAACTCGTCCGGAGTGATCACCGCCGGGGGCCTTCTTTGAAGATTGCAGAAGCCAAGCTCGGGCCGGAATCCGATCATTTGGTCGAATCAGTGAACTCTTCTCCGCCGGCGTCGTCTACAGATTGCAGTAAGGTTCGTGCGGCCGGAAGGGCAGGTTCCGGTTGCCCGAGGGACTGAGCCTGATCCGAAGAAGCGGCCATGGGTTTTCTCGACAGACCTGCGTTACCGCTTTCGGATGTTGACGAGTTCCGAGATTGCGGCCAAGGCGATGGGCGCGCCTGGATTGGTCGAGATGGGCCGGAGATCGGTCCGGCAGGCCGCAGATCGATACGAACAGGGTGGAAGCTGTCCCGATATTGGGACGCGGTCGTCCCATTAGCGGACACCCCACGTTTTGCGGCGGCAAGGAGCATATTGCCAAGTCCTTCTATTTCAGCAGGTTCCGTGATCTGCGGACAAATGGCTCGCCACGTGCAACTGTGGGGTGTCGAGATGGCGGCAACCTGTCGAAGAGGAGTCCGGTTTGGATATTCCGCGTAAAGACCTCGTCCGAAAGCGCCGGATTCGCCGCATCGTTTATTCCGTCGCGGCCGCCGCGGCGCTGGGAGCGATCACGTTCGGTCTCTCGCGGCTCGAGCCGGCCGCGCCCACGGTCGACGGATCGCCCTTCATCGACACGGTCCAGCGCGGGGACATGGTGCTCGACGTCCGCGGTCTGGGCACGCTGGTACCGGAGAACGTGCTTCTGGTGCCCGCTAGGGATCAGGGCCGAATCGAGCGCCGCTTCCTGTTGCCCGGCGAGCAGGTCGAGGCGCACACGGTGCTGTTCCAGCTCAGCAACCCGCAGCTCGAGCAGGAAGTGTTCGACACCGAATCGGAGATTCGCGCCGCCGAGGCCGAGTACGCCGACCTCGAAGTGCGGTTGGAGAATGAGACGCTCACACAGCGGGCCAACGCAGCCACGGTGGCCGCGAATTACCAACAGGCTCGGACCGAGTACCTGGCGCAGAAACAGATGGCGGAAAAGGGCCTCACCGATCAGGTGACGCTCACCAAGGCCAAGGTCACGGCCGAGCAACTGGAAATCAGCGTTCATTTGGAGAAGGAGCGGGCCGCGATACGCGAGAAGGCCGTCGAATCGCAGTTGGCCGCGAAGCGGGCGCGCATCGAGCAGCAGAAACGCCTATTGCGATTGCGCCAGCAGAAGCTGGAGCGCTTGATCGTGCGCGCCGGGGCAACGGGAGTCTTGCAGCAACTTGAAGTCGAGGTGGGCGAACTCGTCTCAGCGGGCACCGTGCTGGCGCGCGTATCGGACCCCCGCCACCTCAAAGCCGAGTTGCGCATCGCCGAGACACAGGCGAAGGACATCACGTTCGGCCAGCGGGCCGAGATCGACACCCGCAACGGCGTGATCCCGGGCACGGTGACGCGCATCGACCCGGCGGCGGAAGAAGGTACGGTGACGGTGGACGTCCGCCTCGACGGAGCATTGCCCAAGGGCGCGCGGCCCGACCTGAGCGTCGACGGCAGGATCATTCTCGACCACCTCGTGGAAGTCGTCAAAGTCGGGCGGCCCGTCTATGCGCAGTCGGACGCGACCATCTCGCTGTTCCGCGTGGAGCCCGACGGGAAACATGCCTCGCGCGTGCGGGTCGCAGTGGGCCGCACTTCCGTGAACGAAATCCAGATCCGGCAGGGACTGCAACCCGGCGACCGGGTTATCTTGTCAGACATGTCAGCGATGGACGCGTACGACCGCGTCCGATTGGAGTAGCACACAGAAGGAAAATCAGCATGAATGAATCCGTCACGATCGATCCAACCCTGATCCGTCTCCACAACGTCAAGAAGGTCTTCCTGGCCGAGGAAGTCGAGACTCACGCGCTCTCGAACATCAACATGGAGATCCGCCGCGGGGAGTACGTGGCCATCTCGGGGCCGTCGGGGTGCGGCAAATCGACGCTGCTGTCGATCCTGGGCCTGCTCGACACGCCCTCGGAGGGCGAACACTTTCTCAAGGACGAGCCGGTCGAAAATCTCTCGGCGAGCCAGCGCGCGCGCGTCCGCAACCGCGAGATCGGGTTCATTTTTCAGGCTTTCAACCTGATCGGCGACCTCAACGTGTACGAGAACGTCGAGTTGCCGCTCACTTACCGCGGGATACCCTCGAAGGAGCGCAAGGAGCGGGTGAAAAGCGCTCTCGAGCAAGTGGAGATGGCGCACCGGATGAAGCACTATCCGTCGCAGCTCTCGGGCGGCCAGCAACAGCGCGTGGCAGTGGCGCGGGCTCTGGTGGGAGACCCGGCGATCCTGCTGGCGGATGAGCCGACCGGTAATCTCGATTCGAAAAACGGCGAGGCCGTCATGGAACTGATGCGAGAGCTGCACCAGAACGGCGCGACGATCTGCATGGTCACGCACGATCCGCGCTATGAGAAATACGCGGAGCGCACCGTGCACCTGTTCGACGGCCGCATCGTGGACGAGAGCGAGGCTCCGGACTTGAACATCACGACAGAGGGCCAGGCTTCAGGTGTTGGGGAATGAACCTGCTTCAGGGACGGTGATGATGAGCGGACTGGTACTGGATTTGCGCTATGCAGTTCGCGTACTGGCGAAATCGCCAGGGTTCACGGCGGTGGCGGTGCTGTCGCTGGCGCTGGGCATTGGCGCGAACACCGCCATCTTCAGCCTCACCTATGCCGTTCTGATGCGGCCCCTTCAGGTGGACGACCCGGACCGGTTAGTGGCCGTTTTCACGCGTTACAAGGGCGGGGGGCCCTACGGCAGATCCTCCTATCCCGACTACAGAGACTTTCGTGACCGCAACGACGTCTTCTCCAGACTGGCTGCCCACACGATGGCGCCCGTCAGCTTGAGCAGCGAGAACTCGGCGCAAATCGTTCTCGGCAAAGTCGTCACGGCGAACTATTTTTCAGTTCTCGGCATCGACGCGGCGGGCGGGCGGATGTTCTTGCCGGAGGAGGGCTATCCCTCCCGCGCGCGCGACGTTTGCGTGATCAGTGACGGACTGTGGAAGCGGCGGTTCGGCGGCGACCCGGCCGTCGTCGGGCGCAATCTGGTCGTCAACGGCTCGCAGACCACGGTGGTCGGGATCGCCCCGGAAGGCTTCCGAGGGACTTGGGCCGCTCTCGAGATCGACATTTGGACTCCGATGTCAATGCTCGAACGCATGGTCCCCTATGGGGTCGACATGGAGCGGCGGGGAAACGAGTGGCTTGACATCATCGGCCGACTCAAGCCCGGGGTCACGCTCTCGCAGGCTTCTTCCCGGATGCAGGATATCTCGAACCGGCTTGCCGAAGAGCACCCCGGCAACCGTAACAAGCGGTCGGTAGTCGTCGGGTTTCATGAAGACCGAATCCCGAAGGTCAGCGGCGCGGCCGACGCTGTCCACAGGATCCTGGTGATGCTGTTGGCAGTGGTCGGCGTTGTCTTGCTGATTGCCTGCACGAACGTCGCGAACACGCAGCTGGCGCGAGGCGTCTCCCGGCGCAGAGAGATCGCGGTGCGGCTCGCGATCGGGGCGGGGCGGGGGAAAATCGTCAGGCAACTGCTGACCGAAAGCGTCTTGTTGGCGCTGATCGGGGGGGCCGCGGGTCTGCTGGTGGCTCGCTGGGCCATGGATGGTCTGCTTGCTCTGATGCCAAACATGCTGCTTCCCGTGCGCTTGGAGTTGGGTCTCGATATCCCGGTGTTGCTGTTCACGCTTGCGGTATCGGTGGTCACGGGTGTTCTTTTCGGACTCTTTCCCGCATTGCAGGCGACTAGGCCGCAATTGATCTCGGCACTGAAGGAGGCCGGCGCTTTGGCTGCGGGCAGCGGTTTTCGGTCGAGGCTGCGTCATGCGCTCCTGACTGCGCAAGTCGCGCTGTCACTGGTTCTGCTCATCGGCGTAGGGCTCTTCTTGAAGAGTCTCTGGAACGTGAGTTCGATCGATCCGGGTTTCAACCCCCAAGGTTTGTTGCGCGCCAGGATCAACGTGGGCATGCAAGGCTACGACGAATCGGAAGGGCGGCGATTTCACCAAACCCTGCTCGAGAAAGTTCGCGAGATTCCCGGCGTGCAATCAGCTGCCTGGGGCTCGCTAGTACCGCTGGGATCGATGGCGCGCAGCCGCAGCATTTTCGTTCCCGGGTATGAGGTGAGCGAGGGGGAGTTCATGTCGTTCGGTTTCAACGGCGTCGGCCCCGGGTATTTCGAAACCATCGGCACCCCGATCCTCTTTGGGCGCGGCTTTCTGCGGAGCGACACGGCCGACAGCGAACGCGTGGTGATCGTCAACGCGGCGCTGGCGCAGCGCTTCTGGCCCGGCCGGAATCCGGTCGGAAACGCCATGGGCGTCGGCGGCGTGGAACATCGCATCATCGGCGTCGCCAGGACAGGCAAGTACCGAACCCTGGGGGAGGCCCCGACACCGTATTACTACTTGCCCTTGGAACAACACTACGAGCCCTCACTGTACTTGCACGTGCGCACAGCGGGCCGCACGAGTTCCGTGGTTACGGCCATGCTGGCGGAGATGCGCACGCTCGACCCGCATATCCCGGCGTTCGACGTGCAAACGATGAGCGACCACTTGCGCTACGCCCGCTTCCCGGCCACTCTTGCCGGCGCGCTGTTCGGTGTGTTCGGCGCATTGGCCCTGGTGCTGTCGGTCGTAGGAATCTACGGAGTGATCTCGTACTGGGTCAACCAGCGAACACGGGAAATCGGCATTCGCACAGCCCTGGGCGCCGTTCGCGGCGATGTCATCAGGATGGTACTCCGGAGGGGCCTCGTGCTCACCTGCGGCGGAATCGTCTGCGGGCTGCTGGCCGCCGCCGCGCTGAGCCGGCTGGTTGCCCGGTTTCTGTACGACGTGGACCCAATGAGCGTGGATATGTTCCTCGGCGCCTCGCTGGTGCTGGTCCTGGTCACTCTTGCGGCTTGCTATATCCCCGCGCGGCGTGCGGCCAAGGTCGATCTGATGACAGCTTTGCGATACGAATAGAGATTTCGTATGAATGGATTTTTTCTAGATCTCCGCTATGCCTTGCGGATGCTGGCGAAATCGCCGGGTTTCATGGCGGTGACGGTGCTGTCTCTGGCGCTGGGCATCGGCGCGAACACAGCGATTTTCTCGCTCGTCGATGCGTTGCTGCTCGACACGCTGCAGGTACGGGAGCCGTGGGGCCTTGCTCTCTTCGGCTCTGATCAAAGCAGCGGCGTCTCGATCGGGAACAGCCGCGACACCAACCTCTTTTCGTTCCCTTTGTTCAAGCGGTTTCGGAAGGAGAGTCGCGAGTTCTCTGACCTGTTCGTTTTCTCGAGCTTCCCGGCCCGGATGCGCGAGGACGCACCGGACGCGCACTCGCCCGAAATGCGTCTCGTCAGCGGCAGTTTCTTCTCGACCCTCGGTGTCAACGCCGCTCGAGGCCGCGTGATCACGCCGGACGACAATCGCGTTCCAGGCGGGCATCCCGTTCTGGTCATCAGCCACAACTACTGGAAACGCCGCTTCGGGCAGGACCCAGAAGCCGTCGGCTCGAGCCTGACCTTGAACAACACGGTCTACGAGGTCATCGGGGTGACGCCGTCAGGTTTCTACGGCCTCAACGTCGGATGGGACGTCGACGGATGGATTCCGTTGATGATGCAGGAGGAAGCCGTGCGGCGCGGTGCGTGGCTCAACGATCCCGACACGCGGTGGCTGCGCATGATAGGGCGGCTTCGACCGGAAGTCACGCTCGATCAAGCAGGCGCGTCAAGCACTCAACTGCTGCACCGCATCTTTGTCGAGGAGCGCGGCGAGGGAATTGCGCCCGACAAAAAGCGCGAGCTTGAACGGATCGCAATCGAGGTCTTACCCGGCGGGCGGGGGATTTCCCCTCTACGTCGAGGCTACTCGCGGCCGCTGCTCATCCTGATGGCAGTTGTCGCGCTGATTCTGCTGATCGCCTGCGCGAACGTGGCAAACCTGCTGCTGACCCGTGCTTCGGCGAGAACAGCGGAGATCGGGGTGCGGCTCTCGCTGGGCGCCGGGCGGGCCCGCATAGCGCGACAACTTCTTACGGAAAGTCTCGTACTGGCGGCGCTCGGCGGCGTGACGGGATTCCTGTTCGCCGTTTGGGGCAGACAACTTCTGCTCGGGCTCGTTTTCGGCAACCCGTCGTCGATTCCGCTCGACCTCGAAATCGACGCCCGAGTACTGGGGTTCACCGCGTGTATTTCCATGCTGACGGGCGTCCTGTTCGGCCTCGCGCCCGCTGTGCAAGCCTCGCGCCAGGATCTCATGCCGATTCTCAAGGGAGCCGGCCAAGGCGGACAGGTCGCCGGTCGCGCGCACGTCAGCCGAATCCTGGTCGTGTCACAGGTAGCCGTCGCGCTGGTGCTCTCCGTGGACGCGGGCCTGTTTCTCCGTACGCTGCAGAACCTGCGGGAATTCAATGTCGGTTTTCTACCCGAGCACGTCTTGCAGGTCAGCATCGACCCACACACGGCTGGCTACGGCGAGAGCGAGTGGACACCCCTTTACGAGCAACTGCTGACGAGAGTGCAAGCCATTCCCGGTGTCGTGTCCGCCAGCCTTTCCGCTCACGGCCTCTTTGACGGATCTTCGAGCACCAGCACCATCTCCGTTGAAGGCTACCAGCCGCGGCCCGACGAGAAACTCGGCGTCCGGCTCAGCTATGTGACGCCGGGCTATCTCGCAACCGTGGGAAAGACACTGCTCCTGGGCCGCGGCCTCACCGCGCGCGACCGCGAGGGCGCGCCGCAGGTGGCGCTCATCAACGAAACCATAGCGCGGCGTTTCTTTGCGAACGAATCGGCGCTCGGCAAGCGCTTCGCTTTCGGTGCGTCGCCGGATGGCTACGATTTCGAAATTGTCGGAGTTGTCAAAGATGCCCGCTATGGAAACATTCGCGAGCAGACACGAGGGATGGTCTACGTGTCGCTGTTTCAGATGCGGCGGAATGCAGGCGCTCTTGAGATCCGCGCGCTGGGGGATCCCGGGGCGCTTTCTGACCAAGTGCGGGAAGCGATCCGGGCCGTGACACCGACTATGCCGATCCTGCGGGTCGTTCCCTTGGCTGCCCTGATCGAAAGATCGCTCGGAAGGGACAAGCTCCTCACCAAGCTCACCAGCTTCTTCGGAGTGCTCGGACTCGCCCTGGCGGCCATCGGCCTGTACGGGATCATGGCCTATTCGGTCACCCGGAAGACAAGAGAAATCGGCCTCCGGATGGCTCTCGGGGCGCAGCGGCATGATGTCGTGCAGGCCGTGCTCCGCGAAACGTTGCTGCTGGTAGCGGCAGGCACCGTGCTCGGCATTCTCGCGACGAGCGCCTTCGGACGTTTCGTTGCCGGCTTGCTCTTTGGAGTGCAGCCCGCGGATCCGATAACCATCGCGACGGCGGTCCTGGTTCTACTGGCGGCGGGCGGGCTCGCGGCAAGCCTGCCCGCCCGGCGCGCGGCCAGGATCGATCCGATGACAGCCTTGCGATACGAGTAAGAAGCGACTTTTTGAGAGGACCTTTTAAGGGGGCCACGAGATGAGCAGGTTGATACAGGACCTTCGCTATGCGCTTCGGATGCTCGCGAGGACGCCGGGATTCACGGCGGTGGCCGGGATCTCCCTGGCGCTTGGGATCGGCGCCAACACCGCCATCTTCAGCCTCACCTATGCCGCTCTGATGCGGCCTCTCGAGGTGGACGACCCGGACCGGCTGGCAACTGTTTTTTCACGTCACGAGGGCGGCGGTCCCTACGGCACGTCCTCCTATCCCGACTACAGAGACTTTCGGGACCAAAGCGACGTCTTCTCCGGACTTGCCGCCCACACGGTGGCGCCCGTCAGCTTGAGCAGCGATGATTCGGCGCAAGTCGTTCTCGGCAAAGTCGTCACAGCGAACTATTTTTCGGTTCTCGGCGTGGACGCGGCGCACGGACGCACGTTCCTGCCCGAGGAGGGCTATCCCTCCCGCGAGGGAGATGTTTGCGTGATCAGCGACGGGCTGTGGAAGCGGCGGTTCGGGGCCGACCCGGCCGTCGTCGGGCGCAATCTGGTCGTCAACGGCTCGCCGACCACGGTGGTCGGGATTGCTCCGGAAGGCTTCGGCGGAACATGGGCCGCTCTCGAGATCGACATCTGGACCCCGATGTCGATAGTCGAACGGATGGTCCCCTTCGGGGTCGACATGGAGCGGCGCGGTAACGAGTGGCTCGCCATCGTCGGCCGTCTCAAGACCGGCGTCACGCTCAGTCAGGCGTCTTCCCGGCTGCAGGTCATTTCGAACCGGCTGGCCGAAGAGCATCCCGGCAGCAACCGCAACAAGCGAGCGGTCGTCGTCGGGTTTCATCAAGACCGGGTCCCATTGGTCAGCGGCGCGGCCGACGCCGCCCGCGGTGTCCTGGCGATGCTGCTGGCCGTGGTCGGCTTTGTCCTGCTGATTGCTTGCACGAACGTCGCCAACACGCTGCTGGCGCGGGGCGTTTCCCGGCGCAGAGAGATCGCGGTGCGGCTCGCGATCGGGGCGGGCCGAGGAAAAATCGTCAGGCAACTGCTGACCGAAAGCGTCTTGTTGGCGCTGATCGGGGGGGCCGCGGGCCTGCTGGTGGCTCGCTGGGCCATGCATGGCCTGCTCGCTCTGATGCCAACCCTGCTGGTGCCCGTGCGCTTGGAGATGGGTCTCGATGTCCCGGTGTTGCTGTTCACGCTTGCGGTTTCGGTGGTCACGGGTGTTCTATTCGGGCTCTTTCCGGCGTTGCAGGCGACCAGGCCGCAATTGATCCCGGCGCTGAAGGAGGCCGGCGCTTTGGCCGCGGTCAGCGGCTCTCGATCGAGGCTGCGTCACGCGCTCCTTACGGCGCAAGTCGCGCTGTCGCTGGTTTTGCTCATCGGCGCGGGGCTCTTTTTGAAGAGCCTTTGGAACGCGAGTACGATCGATCCGGGTTTCAATCCCCAAGGCCTGTTGCGAGCCGGGATCAGCGTGGGCCTGCAAGGGTACGACGAATCGGAAGGACGGCGGTTTCACCAAGCCCTGCTCGAGAAGGTCCGCGCGATCCCCGGCGTGCAATCAGCGGCCTGGGGCGCCCAAGTGCCGCTGGGACCGATGGCGCGCAGCCGCAGCATTTCGGTTCCCGGGTATGAACCGAGGGAGGGGGAGTTCATGTCGTTCGGTTTCAACGGCATCGGCCCCGGGTATTTCGAGACCATCGGCAGCCCGATCCTCTTTGGGCGCGGCTTTCTTCAGAGCGACACGGACGACAGCGAGCGCGTGGTGATCGTCAACGAGGCGCTGGCGCAGCGCTTCTGGCCCGGCCGGAATCCAGTCGGAAACGCCATGGGCGTCGGCGGCGTGGAACATCGCATCATCGGCGTCGCCAAGACCGGCAAGTACCGAAGCCTGGGGGAGGCCCCGACTCCGTATTACTACTTGCCCCTGGAACAACACTACGAGCCCTTGCTGTACCTGCACGTGCGCACAGCGGGCAACGCGAACTCCGTGGTGACGGCCATGCTGGCGGAGATGCGCACGCTCGACCCGCATATCCCGGCGTTCGACGTGCAAACGATGAGCGACCACTTGCGCTACGCTCGCTTCCCGGCCACTCTGACCAGCGCGCTGTTCGGGGTGTTCGGCGCATTGGCTCTGGTGCTGTCGGTCGTGGGAATCTACGGAGTGATCTCGTACTGGGTCAACCAGCGAACGCGGGAAATCGGCATTCGCACCGCCCTGGGCGCCGTTCGCGGAGATGTCATCAGGATGGTGCTCCGGCGGGGCCTCGTGCTCACCTGCGGCGGAATCGTCTGCGGGCTGCTGGCCGCCGCGGCGCTGAGCCGGCTGGTTGCCCGGTTTCTGTACGGCGCGGACCCACTGAACGCGGAGATGTTCCTGGGGGCGTCGGCAGTGCTGGTGCTGGTGACTCTTGCGGCTTGCTACGTGCCCGCGCGGCGGGTGACCCAGGTCGATCCGATGACGGCTTTGCGATACGAGTAGCCATGATCCTGAAATGCGATTTCCGGAGTCTGTCTTGCCGATGAACCTGACGAAGCTCTGTGCTGTTTTTCTCGCTGTGCAACTTGCTTTCGCGCCGCTCATGGCGCAGATGCCGGCGAACTCCAGCGAGCGGGATTACAGCATCGGTCCGGACACCTGGCCGAACATCCTCCACGCTTTCCAGATGCCCGACGTACCTTATGTCGAGGAGGGGAACTCGCCGCGGCTCGATGAGCTGATCCATGACGGCAAGCTGTACCTGTCGCTGAGCGACGCCATTGCCCTGGCGCTCGAAAACAACCTGGACGTGGCCGTCTCGCGCTTTTCGCGAAAGATTGCCGAAACGCAACTCCTGCGCGCGAAGACGGGCGGGGCCGTATCGGGGGCGCAGGGCGGCGTCAGCGCGGCCTCGACCGGGGCCTCTTCGGCTGCCACGAGCGGCGTCGCGGGCCGGGGGGCCGTTTCCGGCCGAGCGGCAAATGATGGAAGGGGCGCGGCGGGCGTTGCCGGCTTGGGCGCCTCCGGGGGACTCAACCTCGATCCCGTCCTTTCGGCGCGCCTCGCGCAGCGCCATAACAGCGCCCCGACTTTCAGTGACTTCACGACCGGCACCAACTTCCTGGTCAACGACGACACTTTCTCGCGGATCTCCATCAGCAAGAGTTTTTGGAGCGGCGCTTTCGGTTCTCTTTCGTGGTCTACGCAGCGCTCTTTCTCCAACTCCCTTCGCTCGAACTTCAATCCTTTCTCGACTTCCGATGTGCGTCTGGATTTCCGACAACCACTCCTGCAGGGATTCGGCAGAGTGAACAAGATCAGCCTTCGAGTCGCCCGCAACAACCTGAAGTCCTCGGATCTGCAATTCCGAGAGCAAGTGATCTTTACCGTGGCCTCGATTCAGCGGCTCTATTGGGACCTCGTCCGGTTTCGCGCCGAGGTCGAGAGCAGCCGCGAGGACCTGCGGCTGGCCCGGCAACTCTACGAGGGCAACCGGGAGCGCGTGGAGATCGGCAAGCTGGCGCCCATCGACCTGATCGAGTCCGAAGCCGAGGTCGGTCAGAGGGAACAGGAACTGACCATTGCACTCACCGCGGTTCGGGAACAAGAAGGGACTGTGAAGACCGCGCTCAGCAAGAACGGCCTGGCGAGTCCCTTTCTGCTCGAGATCGAGGTCATCCCCACCGATCATGTGGAAGTGCCCGCAACTCTCGAGATCAAGCCCCTGCGAGAACTGATGAACATGGCGCTGGCGTCGCGCCCGGATATCGCGCAGGCCCGTCTCCAACTCGAAAATGCCGATATCCTGCTCGAAGGGAGCCGCAACCGGCTGCTGCCGTCGGTCGACCTCGTCGCCAGCACGACGAACAACGGGCTGGCCGGAGACCTGAATCCCAACCTGATGCTCTTGCCGGGGCAGGCTCCGAACACTCCGGATTTCTTCATCGGTGGGCTCGGCAAGGCGCTGGGGCAGGTGATGCGACGCAATTTCCCCGACTACTCGGTCGGCTTGTCGGTCTCGATTCCGCTCAGAAACCGCCGCGCGCAGGCGGACGCGGCCAACGCCTTGTTGCGGCGCCGGCAGAGCCAACTGCGCATGCAACAACAACTCAACGAGATCCGGCGCGAGGTTCAGTCGGCAGTGGTCGGTTTGGAACAGGCGCATGCACGCTACCTGGCGGCGCGAGCGACACGCGAACTCCGCGAAAAGATGCTCGATGGAGAGGAACAGAAATTCAAACTCGGGTATTCGGACACGTTCAAGGTCGTCCAACGGCAGCGCTCCCTGGCGCAGTCACGGGCCGGCGAGATCCTGACCCGGAACGAGTTCGTGATCGAGCGGACGAACCTGGATGAAGTCACCGGACAAACGCTTGCCGCGAACGACATCTCGATCGACGAAGCCTATGACGGCAGAGTGTCCAAGAGGCCGGATCCGATTCCGGTTTCGCGGTGAGGGGTGGAGACCATGAGCAGTTGAGGGAGGGGCGAAAGCGAAGTCCGAACACACCATGATCAAACTCAGAGACCTCGAGAAATTCTATCTCAGCGGGTACGGCAAGACGTTCGTCCTGCGCCGGATCAACCTCGATATCCGTGAAGGCGAATTCGTTACGATCATGGGGCCGTCGGGGGCGGGGAAGTCGACCTTGCTGGGCATCCTGGGAATGCTGGACGGCGACTTCGAGGGCGAGTTTCACTTTCTCGGTCAGCCCGTCCACCAACTCAAGCCGCGCCAGCGGGTGGAACTCAACAAGCAGTACATCGGGTTCGTCTTCCAGAGCTATCATCTGCTCGACGACTTGACGGTCTACGAGAACCTCGACCTGCCTCTCTCCTACCGCAACGTCGGCCGCAAGGAGCGCCAGTCGATTGTCGCCGACGTGCTCGACCGCTTCAACATCGTCGCCAAGAAAGACCTTTTCCCGAACCAGCTCTCAGGAGGCCAGCAGCAACTCGTCGCCGTGGCGCGAGCCATCGTTGCCAGTCCAAGACTGATTCTCGCCGACGAGCCGACCGGTAACCTGCACTCCGCACAGGGCAAGGAAATCATGGAGTTGTTCAAGAAACTCAACGAGGAGGAGACCACGATCATCCAGGTCACGCACTCGGAAGACAACGCCGCGTACAGCAACCGCATCATCAACCTGCGCGACGGTTGGGTTGTGGACGGCGAAGATATCTAGTACAGGCTTGCCGTTCTTCGTTGCGACTCCGCGCGATCTTCTCTGCGTACCGCCGCGCCGACATGCCGAAAGTTCTCATCGCTGACGACCAACCGGACATCCTCACGGCTTTGCGCCTGCTGCTCAAGGGAGAAGGCTATGAGACGAAAACGGCGGTCAAGCCCGCGCAGGTTATCGAGTCGGTCTCCGCGGACGAGTTCGACGTCGTCCTGATCGACTTGAATTACACGCGGGATACGACCTCGGGACAAGAGGGACTTGACCTGCTGCCGCAGCTTCGGGCGATCGACTCCACTCTGCCCGTGGTGGTGATGACCGCCTGGGGAAGCGTCGAGCTCGCCGTGGAAGCGATGCGCCGCGGCGCACGCGATTTCGTGCAGAAGCCGTGGGACAACACGCGGCTCTTGAGCATCGTCCGCGCACAGGCGGAACTGGCGCGGGCGCTCCGGAGCGAGCGCCGCCTGCGGGTGGAGAACGAAATCCTGCGCGGCGACGGTCTGCCGACCCTGATCGCGGAGTCGGCTGTGATGAAGCCCGTCCTGGACATGATCGCACAGGTCGGCCCATCCGACGCCAACGTGCTCATCACCGGCGAACACGGCACGGGCAAGGAAGTAGTCGCGCAGACCCTGCACCAGATCTCGCCGCGCGCCGGGAACGCCATGATTTCCGTCAACGTCGGCGGCCTGGCTGAGGGAGTGTTCGAAAGCGAGATCTTCGGGCATACGAAAGGCGCGTTTACTGGCGCGGCATCGGACCGCATCGGCCGCTTCGAGCTGGCCCATCAGGGAACGTTGTTCCTCGATGAAATCGCCAATATCACTCCAGATCGGCAGGCGCGTCTTCTGCGCGTTCTCGAGAGCGGTGAAGTCGAGCGCGTCGGCTCATCGAAGACCCGCAAGGTTGACGTGCGGGTCCTGTCAGCGACCAACGCGGACCTGCGCCGTGAAGTCGAGCAAGGCAGGTTTCGCGATGACCTGCTGTTCCGGCTGAACATGGTGGAAATCCATCTACCACCACTTCGGGAGCGCACAGACGACATCCCCGCGCTGGCCGCGCACTTCCTCGAGACGGCCAGAAGTCGCTACGGTAAGCGGCCGGAGGGATTCGAGGCGGCGGCGATGGATTCGCTATTACGGCATCCCTGGCCGGGCAATGTGCGCGAATTGAATCACGTCGTCCAGAGGGGCGTGCTGATGGCAAAGGGCGAGCAGGTTACCGAAGCGGACCTGGGCCTTGCCGCTCCCGTTTCCGGCGCTCTCCGGCTGGAGGACATGAGTCTGGAAGAAGTCGAGCGATACCTCATCAAGAAGACGCTCGAGAGATGCAACGGCAGTGTCAGCGACGCGGCGAAGGAACTGGGCCTGAGCCGCAGCGCCATGTACCGGCGGCTGCAAAAATACGGCCTTTAGGCGCAAGGAAGCGAGTCTCGTGCTGTTCCATCGCAACGACCCGAAGACGCCGCCGCGGCATGAGCGGCGCGTGCTCGTCTATGCGCTCCTGGCAGGGTTGCCGGCCGTGGCCCTTTCGACCGCGCTGCTGTTCGCCAGCGAGTACAGCGACAAGACCCGCTGGACACTGCTGATTCTCGTCGCGGCGGCGTGGATCGGGTTTTCTCTTGCCGTACGGCAGCAAGTCGTGTTTCCGTTGCGAACGCTTTCGAATCTGCTGGCGGCCTTGCGCGAGGGCGACTATTCGTTGCGAGCCCGAGTTGCGAAGGAAGACGTGCTGGGCGAAGTGATGAGTGAAGTGAACCTGATGGGGCAGATGCTCCGGGAACAGCGCCTCAGCGCGCTCGAAGCAACGAACCTGCTCCAGAAGGTGATGCAGGAAATCAACGTGGCGGTCTTCGCTTTCGACGAAGAGAACCGCTTGCGTCTCGTCAACCAGGCGGGGACGAAACTCCTGGGAGCGAACCAGGAGCGCCTGCTGGGGCGCACGGCCGGCGAACTCGACCTGATGGAGTGCCTCGCCAAGAACGCGCCGCGGACTCTACAGAAGTCGTTCGCCGGCGGATCCGGGCGCTGGGGAATCGCTTGCACCGGGTTTCGTGAGCAAGGCGTGCAGCATCGATTGCTTGTGCTGACGGACCTGACGCTCGAGCTGCGGGAAGAAGAACTACAGGCCTGGCAGCGGTTGGTTCGTGTTCTGAGCCACGAACTCAACAATTCGCTGGCGCCGATCAAGTCGATAGCCGGCAGTCTGCGGTCTCTTCTGCGCCGGCCGGCATCGGCATCCGATCCGGATTGGCAACACGACATGGAGCAGGGACTTGGCGCCATCGGGTCGCGCGCCGAGGCTCTCGGCCGCTTCACCAGCGCCTACGCCCGGCTTGCCAAGCTTCCACCGCCGACCCTTGAACCGGTAAACCTTCGCGATTGTGTCGAGAGGGTCGCCGAGATCGAGCGAACACCCGAGCTTCAGATCGAAGCAGGACCCGACCTGATGGTCGACGCCGACGCGGCGCAGCTCGAGCAGTTGCTCATCAACCTCGTTCAGAACGCCGCCGAGGCTTCGGAACAGACGGGCGGGCGCATTCGGATCAGGTGGAGCCGAAATGGAAAGGCGGCCTGCATCGACGTGCTGGATGAAGGGCCGGGACTATCGAGCGATGCGAACCTGTTTGTGCCTTTCTTTACGACCAAGCCTCAAGGAACGGGCATCGGACTCGTGCTTTCCCGCAAGATCGCCGAGAACCACGGCGGTGGACTGACGCTACGGAACCGAGAAGACCGGCCGGGCTGCATCGCACGACTCGAGTTGCCGCTCCGCTCGGGTCATGATCAAGAGCCGGGAGGCGTGTAACCGCCTGCGACTTGACTCGATCAACAAGCGGGCGCGGCGAGACTGCCTTGGTCAGCGTGCGGTTCGGATCTCTTCGGGGGTCAGGAAGCCGTCGCCGTCGGCGTCGATGGCATCGAAGCGCCGGCCGAGCTGAGGCGGCGCCTCCTCTCGGCTGATTTTGCCGTCGCCGTCGGCGTCAGCGCGCATCATCCTTGTCGCGCGGTCGCCGCCACCGCGTCCGCCCATCCGCCCGCGCATCGCGGCGAGCTCCTGTTCGTCCAGGAGCCCGTCCCCATTCGCATCGAACTGTTCGAAGCGCTCCTGCAAACGCGGCGGAACCTCATCGATGCTCAGCTTGCCGTCGCCGTCGGCATCGCGCTGCATCCAGGCGCCGCGTCCTCGGCGCGAGGCTGCGCGCTGCATCATGGTCTCGATCTCGGACGGTTCGACGTAACCGTCGCCATTCTCGTCCATGCGGTCGAATCGTCGGCGCATCGGCTCGGGGAACTCCTCCGGAGCGAGGCGGTCGTCGCCGTCGGTGTCCATCGCAAGCAGACGCTCGATCATTCCCTCCGGGTTACGGAAGAAGCCCGGTCCCAGCGGCCCGCCTCCCCTGCCGGGCCGGCCGCCGCGCCCGCGGCGGGGGCCGTCGCTGTTGAAGTCCATGCGGCGCGAGACGACCCGGCCGGCGTCGCGGTTCACGTTCCAGGAAATCAGATACTCCTGGGTGACCGGCCGGCACCATTCCTTCGTGCAAGCGAAGTACCGGACCTTCAATGCCAGAGGCTCACGCGCTTCGCCGAGCTTCACGTCAACCAGAAACTCGC
This sequence comes from Bryobacterales bacterium, assembly GCA_965204095.1. Classification (GTDB taxonomy): domain Bacteria; phylum Acidobacteriota; class Terriglobia; order Bryobacterales; family UBA6623; genus JAPPLB01. The sequence goes on from OZ241991.1 coordinate 3,202,924, forward strand.
GCGGGTCGGCGTCGGCGTCCTCTTCTACATCCGGCCCCTTCATTCTTGCCGGAGAAATCCCGATGCCTTCCGGCGGCGTCAGCTCGACATCGATCGCCGGTGCACGGTTGTTCCAATACACGCCGTGGAGCGGGTCCGGCAGGAAGGCCAGGTAGAGCTTCCCTTCCCCGGTGCTCAGCAGCTTCCGCTCGGCTTCGGCGCGCAGTTTCGCGTAGAACGGATCGCTGGTCTTTTCGAACCGCGGCTCGGACCGCAATGTGCGGTAGAACCCTTGCTTCCGGATGCGCGGAACCACCCCGGTCGGCGCATGCTCCGGCGGGGGCTTGATCTTCATGTTCAGTTCCGCAACCTCGGTCGGGTTATCCACAGGCCCGACGAATTCCTCGAGATCTTTCCGGAGCTGCGACGGATTGCTCCACGCACGTACGCGCAGCACCTTGCCCTCGGGATCGAGAAGATACTCGGAATTCGGCCGGTCGCCGATGGCGTGCTTGAGATCGTTCGTCATCGTATCGGCGATCCAGGGAATCTCCGATCCCAAGGTGCGCTTCGCCTCCTCGATGTGCGCCAAGCGCTCTTCGAGCGTCAGCGGATTGACGTAGCCGTTCAGCTCCGGGTGCGCCAGCGCCTTGTACAGATAGACGAACCGCACTCCTTTCGGCGAATAATCTCGATAGATGGTCTCCAACCTGGAGACGTTGCGGATGAACGGCGGTCAAGTCAAACAGCCGTTGACGATGACCGTGTACTTGCCCTTGAGGCTGCGTGTGTTGAGCCTTTTGCCCGCGGCATCGTGGACGTCGATTTCCGGGAAGCGATCTCCCGGGGCCAGCGGCATCGGCCCGCGATTCTGGGCGGCCCCCGGCGTAGCCGACAACAGCATTCCCAGAATGAGCGCCGCGAAGTGAGAAGGTTTCATCTTTGCGCCTGACCTCTCTCTTCTTGATAACACCCTCTCGCCGGCGTGGTTGTTAAACGTAGGTAAATTTCAATGGTTTGATGCGGCCGACGGCCCTGGCGATCGTGCGCGGGCATCGACCATGAAGGCAGGGCCTCACGCAGCTTCATCACGCGCCGCTCTCGGCCACTAGAAACTCGCGCACGCAATCCTCGTTCAGGGTCACGCCCAGTCCGGGCCGGTCGGGCACGGTGATCAGGCCATCGGAGTCAGCCTGCAAGCGCTCGACCGCCAAGTCGTGGCGCAGCGGCGAATCCTCGACGCAGTCCTCGAAGATGAACGCGGAGGGCGCCGTGGCCAGCCAGTGCAGGCAGGCCGCCACGCTGACGGGCGTCTTGTAGCAGTGGTTCACGACTCGCGCTCCCGAGTCCTCGACCTGGCGGCGGATGACTTGGCCGTCGGTAAAACCGTTCCTCGCCAGGTCGACCTGGTAGATGTCCAGGGCATGACGCTTGATCCAGGGATCGTAGGCCCAACGGCCGCACTCCCCCTCGCCGGCGGCAATGGGCACAGGCGACCGGTCGCGCAGCCACACATAGCCGTCGAGATCATCCTGTGAAAGAGGCTCCTCGAGCCAGCCGATTTCGAACTCGGCAAACTGGTGCGCCCGCCGCAGCGCCGTGCGGGCGTCCCAAACACAGCCGGCGTCGACAAGCACCGCATGGTCGCCGCAACCGGCACGGGCGCCGCGGACCAGATCCAGGTCCACCGCTTCCGATGTCCCCATGGGGGCCCACCCGAACTTGACCGCCGTGTAACCGGCCTCGATCCAGCGGCGTCCGATCTCGCTGGTTTCCGATCCGTCCCGGCCGAACAGGATGGACGCATAGGCGCGAATGCGGTCGCGCCGCTTGCCTCCGAGCAGTTGATGGACCGGGGCGCCGACATGCTTTCCCTTCAGGTCCCACAGAGCCAGGTCAACCCCGGCCATGGCCGTAATCGCGACGCCGCGCCTTCCGAAATAGACGCAGCCGCGGTACATCTTGTCCCAGAGCCGTTCCGTATCGAGAGGATCCTCGCCGATCAACAACTCGCGCAAACCGCACACCTCGGAATGACTGAAGGGTGCATCGATAACCGCCTGGGCCACTTCCGGGCTGGAGTCGACTTCGCCGACGCCCTCGATGCCGGAATCGGTCCGGATGCGGACGAGCAGGGTATCCTGAGTGCCGGCAGTCTTGTCTTCCACTTGATGCAGCCGCAGTATCTGAGCAATTACACGTTCAATCTTCATTGCGAGACGCTTTTCCGCCGGGGCAGAGGCCACGGCTCAGGTTGAAAACAGGTACAAGCATAACCTGTATTTCCCACCGCCCGAGGGCCGTGGTTCGTGTTTCGTGAAAAACCCGTTGGCCGGGCTTGGGGTTGCTCTGATCGGTAACGCCGGATAGGCCGAGGAACTTCAAGGACGTGTCTCGTTTCGAAAAAGCCGTGTTCCACGGCTGCCGGAATTAAGTAAGGTCAGATTCCGGCTTTTCTGCGGAAGACCTGGTAGGTTCTCGTGCGCGGCTTGCTTCCGCGGTCCCACCAGGGGACACCATGAAGCGGATAGGAGTATTCCCAGACTTTCTCGAAGCGATCATCGAGGCCGCGGGGATGTCCTCCGCGCGGGTTCCAGAACACATACCAATCCACGCCGGGGTAATCGTCGAACTGGTCGTCGGGTATGCGTCCGCGGAACTGCCGATTGTGGGGCGCTTCGCTGTCGAGCAGGGCGACCCAATGCATGTCGGGGATATAGAAATAAACGGCCATGCCCTTGACGTTGCGGAAAAAGGCGATCTTGTCGCCGGGGTCGAGGTTGGCCTGGAGGTAGTCGATCAGGGGCTGGGTATAGGAGGCGTCGCGGGTCAGTTGGCGTTCCAGCATCTGCTCGCCGCCGGAGCGGTTCCAGTTGAGGTTGGGCCAGACGACGACCCCCGCCAAGAGCGCGGCGGCGGCCCGTTTGCCGGCGGCGCGTTGGGTCTGCGCGGCGGCCAGGGCGCAGAGCAACACCGCGGCCGGGACGGTCTGATAGTAGTGCCGCGTATTCGCTCTGTTCTTTCCGACGGCCACCGCGAACAAGGGCGACAGGAAGAGGACCAATCCCGCCAGCAGGGCGGCGCGGCTCCAGACTCCCCGTGACGGCAGATTCCGCCAGGCCCACAAGAAACCGAGGGGGACAGTCAGGCAAAGGGCGGCGAACGGCCAGAAGGCCGCGGCGGGCAGAGCCAGAATATCCGAGGCCGAGTAGAAGAACGACGAGAGGGCAAGAAGAGAGCCGCCGCCCAGCATCGCGGTCAGGACCGGCGGCGAAGAGGGCGCCCGGCGGCAGAACAGAAAGAAGCCGACCGGAACCAGCAGAACCAGAGGCACGGCCCGCCAGAAATCGCGGCCGCGAACCGTCAGCGCCGCAGCATAGATATCGTCGAGCGAGCGGTCGATCGGCGGCGGCCACATGCCGGCGAACTCCCAATGCAGGAGGCGGAACTCGATGCCCAACAAGACGGCCAGGACGGCCGACAGCTTGACGAACCCGCGCAGGAACCTGCGGTCGGCCTCGATCAAGGCGAAGACGCCGAGCGCAAGCCACATTCCCGCGAAGGCCACGTAATTCGACAGGTAGAGCATCGCGCCGTAGAGCCCGAGCCGCAGATAGAAGGCCCGCGACGCGGCGCGTTCCGGTTCGCGGATGTAGCGGCACATCTCGAGCAGCAGCAAGGCCGCCGCCAGCAGGATGAGGATGTAATAGCGGGAGCTTCGCGCGGCGTAGAGAAAGTAGATCGACAGGAGACCGATCGAGGGAAGCATCAGCGGACGCACGCCACCGCCGAAGAGCACCACGCCCACGCGGTACAGAACGAACAAAGTCGCCGCGCCGAGCAGGGCGAAGGGCGCCCGGGCCGACCATGTACTGACGCCGAGCAGCTTGAACCCCACCGCGCTCACGTAGAACTGCAGCCAGCTCTGCATGGCGGGCAACAGATGGGAGTTGACGTCGTGACCGTCCGCCGCCTGCACGATCAGTTGCTCGCCGTCGAAGACGCGCGGAATCCACACGCCGCTCTCGGCCATCAAGCGCCCCCAGTTGGCGGTCGTCGTCTCGTCGCGCCACAGCGGGACGCCATCGAGGCGCCAGAAAAGCAGAAACGCCGAGAGGAGAACGAGCAGGATGGCGAGAACGTTGCGCATCAATGGGACCGGCGATTACGCCTGGGGAGAGAGCCTAGTATAGCCGACGCCTGTTACTCGAAAAGGGGTGAAGCACGCGATAAAAAGCCGTGATTCGTGTCTCGTGTCTCGTGATTCGTGAAAACCTCGGAGTTGGTGAGCGTTCTCCGTTTCTGACAGCCGAATCGAGCGGAACTCAATCAAGGCGTCAGCGCGGTCAGCGCGAGCTTCGATGACGCCCTCAAGGCCCTGACATGGCTTGTGAGGGCACATTACATCAAGTCGCCCCGGAAGCTGCGGTCAGACGGTTTCAGCACTGTTGTGTATCATCTCCCTTCCCGAAGCATTCCCGCCGATCCGCCTCGCCACTTCGTGAGACTTGCAGGTTCGATCTACCGCAGCCCTTCCTGGTCGAACTGTTCCCGGGTGGGCAGGGCCTGGAGGTCGAGGACCGCCGTCTCACCCGACTTCACTTCAACTTTCCCGCCATAGCGAGCGAGTTTCTTTCGATATCTGGGGTCTTCGATGCTGTAACCGGCACGGTCGGGAAACGCGAACGCCTCGTACTCGCCGGGCGGCACCGCGGTGATCTCGAATCCGCCCTCGCGCACCCGTCCCATAAGCCGGGGGTGAGCAGGCGGATCCCCGTCGGCCGGCAGGAGCCTCACCGTTCTGGCAGGCGGAAGCAGACCGCCCCTGGCGAGGAAGGCACCCGTCGACTCGCCGTCTTCCAACTCCTTCACGGTCCCCCGTACGGTCCCCGTCGCAAAGCTCATCGTGAGAACCACATCGCCGGAAATCCCGCCCCGCGGGACGGTCAGCTTCGATCCCGGTACACGGCGGCCGTCGATCTCGATGCCTTCGACGTAGGCGCCTTTCGGGCCAAACACGATGAGCCGATACCGTCCCGGGACGGCCGTCAACTCGAACGGCCCTTGCCCGCCCATCCCCTCGACTTTCGCGAACATGCCGCGAGTGCGCCTGGTTTCGGTCGGGTCCAGGTTGTCCGCTTCCAACCGAACCTGCGACGACCAGGCCCCGCTTTCATCGCCGACGGAATCCGGCGGGTCAACGAGGACCAGCCGGCCCACGATATCGCGCTCCGCTAGAGCCTCGACCTCGACGGCCTCGACCCTTCCTTCCGAAACCGTGAACGGTTGGCGGCCGAAAGCCTGGCTGCCGGTTCGACGGTCATACAGGCGCGCGACCGCCAGGTAACGCCCCGGCGGCAACCCGAACAAGGAGAACGACCCCTGTTCGGTTGTCGACCGGCTTCCGACCTGCCTGACCGAACTCCCGTCCCGCCGATACACCTCGAACCGGCATGGGCTGCAAGACTGGCCCGCGTCCGGGCTCGAGACGCGGCCTTGAGCGCTGGTGGGCGGCGCCTTCACAAGACGCACGTCGATGCCCTGCTTCTGCTCTCCCCACTCGACCTTGACACGAGCAGCGCCGCTCAACGAGTCGGCGTTCGGAAAGTAGCCCGGCGCGGCGGCGAAACGAAGCTGGCCATCCAACCCCGGCTCTTCGGCGGGGCGGACCGCGATCACATACTCGTCCGCCGGCAGTCCGAAGATGCGGTACACGCCGCGATCGTCCGTTCGAAAACCACCTTGAAAGCGGGTCATGCGGGAGCTTCGGTCCCGCCATCGGAGACGGCCTTCAAGGAATTGTTCCCGCAGCGCCTCCACCCTCGCGCCGACGACAGCGCGGCCGTCTTCGTCCAGAACGCGTCCGGTGATCACCGCCGAGCGCTCGATTCGCAGATCCAGGCCATCCAACGGCCGGCCGGAGGGAATCCGGATCCTCTTCTGCAACAACTCGTAGCCGGGCGCCGCGACACCGATCTCGTGATCCCCGACCGGCGCGTTCTCGATAACAAACGAGCCGTTGAAGCGGGTGAACGCCGAGGCGTTCTCGCGCTCGCGGGCCGTGACCGCCACCTTGGCGCCTCGGACCGGGACGCCCCTGTGCCCCCAAAGCACACGCCCGCGCAGCTCGACCGTCTCGGCCGGCCGGGCCGGGCCGGAGGACGGCCCGCCGGGCTGCGCACACACCAAGCCCGCCGACGCGAGAATCGAAGCCGCAAGAACGCGAGTCCTCATGCGCGCACCATTAGCCTGCATATCTCACCACCCGACGGCCGAAGCACGCGATACGACCGCCATGACTTCGTTGCGCTTGCTTGCCGTGCTCAACGTACTGTTCAAGTACGCCTGTGCGCGCCAAGCGGCTCGCGCCTCGTCCTGGCGGCCCTCTCACGCACTTCGTCTCGCCACGTGGTGAGACATGCAGGCTAGCGTTCCGCCGTCAGGTCGACTTCCATCTCGAAACCCGCCTCGACCGTGATCGTCCGGACCACCGAGGCGGCCTCCGCCCAGGCCTCTTCATCGGAGACATCGGTGCCGGGCTCGCGCCAGGCGGCGATCCGATACTCGCCCGGAATCACCTTGTCGAACGCAAACACACCGTTCTCGTCCGCCGGTGAGGAAAACGAACCGCGGCCGCCGCGCAGGCCGACCAGGAAATGCGCGCCCGCGGGCCGGGATGACCGGCCGCCGCCGCTTAGGCGAACCGTGCCGCGAACCTTGGCGAACTCGGACGAAACCGCCATCTCCAGATCGGTCATCGAGCCCGGGTGCACCGTGAAGGCGTAGTCCTCCACGAGGTAGCGGTCGCCGGGGCGCAACGAGGCGCTGTACTCGCCCGGGGGCAGCCCGCCGTGCTCGAACGTATAGTCGGGCCCTTCGACCCGCAGGTACTCCCAGGCCCCCGGTTCGAATCCCCTGGGATAGATTCGAACATTCAGGTTGCTCTTCTCCCCATCCGCAAATGCGACCCGGCCGCGAACGCCCGTCGGCGGGGCAGGCCGCAAACGCAGATCCATCAGGTCCCGGTCGACCGTCAGCACGGCGAGCAGCCGAAATTCCCGCGTATTGGATGAGCTATCCCGCCCGGCCTGCAAGACATAATCCCCTTTCTCGAGCCCATCGATCCGAAACTTTCCTTCCCGAGCCCCCGTGAACATGGCCCAGAGATCGCCGCCGCGGGTGGCCTTGGGCCGGATGCCGATGAAGTTTGGGCCAGATTCTTCGTCCGCGAGCCCTTCGACGATTCCGGAAATCGAGAACACGCCGGCGTCCCCACGCAGTTGAAAGCTCACCTCCTGGGGTTCGCCGCCGCCGGCGATCTCGACCTCGCGAGCGTCGAGCCGGAACTTCGGCAGCCAGCGAGGGAACAGGAAGCGCATCCGCGCTTCGAACAGGTAGCGGCCCGGCTTGAGGCCCCAGATACGGAAGTAGCCCCGGTCGTCGCTAAGCCCGCGACCTGCCGCCCTGCCGCCCGCACGGCCCCGCCCGCGCCGCTCCGGCGCCGCTCCGGGAGCGGGCGTGAGCGTCACTTCCGCCCCTTGCACCGGCCCTCCGAAATCGTCGCTCAGATAACCCTCGAGCACTCCGGCGCGGGCGGCCACGAAGTCAACGCCGCCGCACTCGCCCTCCGGCGGGCAGGTCCGCGTGATCGTTTCCGAGTCCAGCCCACCCGCTTTGAGCGTGTAGTAACCCGCGGCGACAACACCGAGGGTTACGCGGCCTTCGGGCACGTCCTTCAGCAGATAGCGCCCCCGCGAGTCGGTCTCGGCCTGCGCGACTACGCGCTCGGGACTGCCGGCCTTGACCTGGACGTAGGCGCCGGGCAGCGGGACCGCATCGGAACCGTCCTGCTCGGATACCGTACCCGTAATGAAGGCGGCCCCCCAGGCCGCCTGGGCGAGCATCAACGACCCGCCCAGGGCGAGGAGGAAAAAGGCCGTGTTTCGTGTCTCGTGTTGAAAAAGCCGTGATTCGTGTCTCGTGTCTCGTGTTTCGTGAAACACCGGTTGGCCGGGCCTTTGGTGGCTCAAGCCGGAAACGAACCGGTCAAGCATACCTGCTCGCGGCCAGCGGCTCGCGCCTTGTCCCGACGGCACTCTCACGGACTTCGCCTCCCCCGGTGGTGAGATATGCGGGCTGTCAGGTGTAGACGCCAACTTGCGCTCCCGGGTTTCAAAAAAGTCGTGTTTCGTGTCGAAAGGCAGTGGATAGTGGTTAGTGGATAGTGATTCGTGAAAACCTCAAAACCAGTTTTTAGTTTTTCGTTTTTAGTTTTTCGTGAAAACCTTGGAATTCGCGCTGGCTTGCGCCTCGCACCTTGAAGGCCGTGTTTCGTGATTCGTGTCTCGGGAAAACCTGTTGGCCGCGGCTTGGGGGGGCTAAGCCTGCATTTCTCACCACCCGACGGTCGAAACACACGATAAAAGGCCGTGATTCGTGTCTCGTGTCTCGTGATTCGTGAAAGCCATGGGAGGGGGCCTGGTTCGCTCCAGAAGAAATGTCTGACGGCCAGTGAACCGGAAAGGCCGTGTTTCGTGACCCGAGAGGTGAAGGAAGCGATTTGTCAAGTACACCTGCGCGCGCCAAGCGGCTCGCGCCTTTTTCCTTCGCCCGGCTTGCGCCTCGTCCTGACGGCCCTCTCACCCACTTCGCCTCGCCACGTGGTGAGCAATACAGGCTAACGCTGTGCTTTGCGCATTTTCCTGTGGGATCCGGGATTTTGTGCATTTTTGTGGGATTACCAACAAACGGCGCTCGTCCTGCGGCCCACCCAGAACGGTGGACGGCGGGCGGACCCTTGATCGGTTGGGGGGTGGGGGGGCCGAATAATGCCGGGAAATGCCGGGAAATCGTGGGAAATGGTGGGTAGGGAAGCATAAAGGCCGTGTTTCGTGTTTCGTGATTCGTGTTTCGTGAAAACCTTGAAAGCCCTGAGTCGTGACCCGCACGGGCTGCGCCTCGCCAGTTGGTGAGACATGCCGGGCAGGATTTCCACCTCGATGTCCTCATGCTAGGCGGCCCGGGGCGGCAAAAAAAGACTGAAGGGCTTCAGTACCAACAGGTACCGTTCGAGCCACGGGAAAAGCATAAAAGCCGTGTTTCGTGTCTCGTGATGCTTGTCATTCCGGCCTGTCCCTGCCTCGTCTGCAGGAAGGCAACAGACAGGTGTTTCGTGCCCCGAGAGCGGAGGGAAACGAGCAGGGGTCGATGCAGGGGGAACTACCAGTCGAGATGCTGTTCGATCTCTGCGTTTTGGTGAGTTTTTCAAGGCTGCGGGCCACAGCAGGGAAGGATTCAGCCCACCATACATTCACCAGGACGGCTTGAACGGCATGCTCCGTTCCTTGCATACAAAAATCTGTATACTCTAGGGGTGGATGAGGGTGTGCGGCCCGTGCGCTGGGTCGGTTCCGCCCTACGGGACCTCAAAGAGTTTCCAAGGGCTGTACAGCGCGATATCGGTCAGGCTCTCTACGCCGCCCAGTGCGGTGAGACTTACCCTTCGATCCAGCCTGCATTTCTCACCACCCGACGGCCGAAGCACGCGATACGACCGCCACGACTTCGTTGCGCTTGCTTGCCGTGCTCGACGTACGGTCAAGTACGCCTGCGCGCGCCAAGCGGCCCGCGCCTCGTCCTGACGGCCCTCTCACGCACTTCGCCTTGCCACTTGGTGAGACATGCAGGCCCGAGGCGGCGCGTCAGGACCACACCAGGAGGCAGAACTGATGACCAAGCGGACGAACGATACGAAGGTGACGGAGAGTAGCGGTAATGTTTTCGCCGACCTTGGATTTCCAGGTGCTGATCGCGAGCAGTTGAAGGCGAAGCTCATGCTGGAGATCTACCGCACCATCAAGGAGCGTGGCCTCACGCAAACCCAAGCCGGGGAGATTCTGGGCATTCAGCAGCCGCATGTCTCGGCGCTGATGAACGGCCGCTCAGGCACCTATTCTCTCGGCCGGCTGTTCGAGTTTCTGAACGCGCTTGGCCACGATGTCGAGATCACTGTGCGGCCCAAATCGCCACGGTCCCCAACCGCACGAACAAGAGTGTGGCGCAACCGGAGCGGGCCGGTAAAACAGTACGGGTAAGGGCCATCGCCGGGGATAGCAAGGCCGTGATTCGACAAAAAGCCGTGTTTCGTGTCTCGTGTTGAAAAAGCCGTGATTCGTGTTTCGTGATTCGTGAAAACCCGGTTGGTCGGGCTTGGGGCGGCTATAGCCTGCATTTCTCACCACCCGACGGCCGAAGCACGCGATACGACCGCCAGGACTTCGTTGCGCTTGCTTGCCGTGCTCAACGTACTGTTCAAGTACGCCTGCGCGCGTCAAGCGGCTCGCGCCTTTTTCCTCCGCCCGGCTTGCGCCTCGTCCTGACGGCCGTCTCACGCACTTTGTCTCGCCACGTGGTGAGAAAAGCAGGCTACCAGGGGACGACGGACAGCAGGCTAACGGATCTCGAGGACGGTGTTGGGGCGGAGGGTAATCAGCAGGCGCCCGTTGTCGAGGCGGTAGAACTCGTCGTCCCAGCCGTAGGACGGGCCGGCGCTCCGCGGCGCGAGCTCGCCGCGAGCGGTCCGCACGGAGGCGACCTCGCGGCCGCCGGTGTCGAACTCGATGGTCACGCTGTTGGGGAACACGCGGGGCGAAAGATCGTGCGTGACGGCGAAGCGGGCATCGTCGAGGGGATGGACCCGGGTGCGCTCGACGACCGTCCGGTAGGCGTAGAGCGGCCCCATCGGGACGTACCAGACGTCGCCGCGGCGGGCGATATGCCGAATGTGCCGCTCGTAGAAGGAGCCGGGCTCATAGTCGAGCCAATTGGGATGGGTGAGGAAATTGTAAATGCCTCCAGCCTCGTAGACCTCGTCGAACGCGCCGTTGATCAGCGCCACGTCGGTCCGGCCCTCGGGAGAAATGCCTCCCTTCTTCTGCACGGCCTGCGTGTACAAAGCGCGATAGGGGCGGCGGTCCCAGGTGTTCATGCCGGGCGCCAGTTGGCCGCCGATCAACTCGTCGGGATAGACGCGCGCCACCAGGTAGCCGGCGTGACGCAGCTTGCCGCGCACGAAGGCGTATTCGGGGCATTGCCCGCAGGGGTAGGCGAACGACCAGACGTGCGGCTGATCGACCTGGGCCAGGATGCGGTCGCGCGATCCGATCAACTCGTCGTTCGAGTAGGCCAGGAAGCAGAACCAGCGGTCCGGCGGGAACTGACAGGGGTGGGTGCGGGTGTGAGAACCGACCTCATGGCCGTTGTTCACGGCACGCTCCAGGACGGGCCACAAGTCGCCGGCGCGAAAGGTGTTGACGAAGAAGGTGGCCTTGACGCCGTAGCGGTCGAGAACCGCGAGCGCATCGGGAATCCTGGGGCTGGAGTCGTCGGCGGTGTGCGTGACCACGGCGCGGGCGCCGTTCCAGTAGGTCGTCGGCCCGACGACGCGGACGCCGCCAGAGGAGCCGCCGCTGCGAACGTCCGCCGGATCGATGCCGAGCCGCGCGAGCGGGTCGCCGGAGCGGCGGCCGATCGGCTCGGGACCGGTGAACCAGGTTTCCAGATCCGACGGGGCGAGCCTCCTGTCACGGATGAGATGGCCGGCCCAGACGGCGGCGGCAATCAGAATCGCGGCCAGGATGAGCCGAATGAAGCTCTTTCGTCGGTGTCGCCGGATACGCCGCATGGGAGTTCTCGCATGCGTATTTTATACAAGCCGTGTCTCGTGTCGAAAGGCAGTGGATAGTGGTTAGTGGATAGTGGTTAGTGAAAACCTCAAAACCCGTTTTTAGTTTTTCGTTTTTAGTTTTTCGTGAAAACCTTGGAATTCGCGCTGGCTTGCGCCGCGCGCCTTGAAGGCCGTGTTTCGTGTTTCGTGTTTCGTGAAAACCGGTGGGCCGGGCTTGGGGTTGCTCAACAAAAAGCCGTGTTTCGTGTTTCGTGACCCCAAAACCCCGAGGTTGGAGGTGTGGCCTTGGCTCCACAGCGGCTTTGGGAAAAAGCCGTGTTTCGTGATTCGCGCGCACTTCGCCTTGCCGCGTGGTGAGAAATGTTGGCTAGGGAGTTACCTCTTCTTCTCCCTCTGCTTCCTCTTCGGGAGGCGGCTCGGGCATCTGCTCCTCGAGGAAGGCGAAAATCCGGCTCCAGGCGCCATCCCGTTGCTGGCGCCAGCGAGCGGGCCGGGCGCCGTCGTCGAAGCCGGTGAGGAACAACGGGGACAGGCCGGGGAACTCGAGCACGTCCGGCTGAATGCCGTGTTCGGCGAGCACGCCGAGAAAACGGCGCTGGTCGCGGTACCCGGGGTCGGAGTCGGTATGCATGAAGATCATCGGCGTCCGGATGCGCGGCGCCTGCCGGAACATGTCGCGCTGGAACAGTTCCCGCATCAGCTCCGGCCGCGACAGCTCGCGGCCGAAAAGCTCATCCTGCAGGCCTCTGAGCCGATCGATCCCCGTGAAGCCGTACTCGGGCATGCCGGAGAAGATCAGGGGAGAGACGATCACGGCGGCGCGAAAGACATTCGAGCGCTCGATCGCCAGCAGCGCGGCCGTGGCGCCGTGGCCCTCGGCGATGACGGCCATCCGCAGGGAGTCGACGTACTCCAGCTTGCGTCCGAGTTGAGTGAGCTGCAGCAGGTCGATGACTTCGTTGCGGCCGATCTGGACGACGCCCTCCGAGCGCCCCTCGGGCCCGGCGCGCCCCCGGAACGTCGGGGCCAGGACGACATAGCCGCGGCGGGCGAAGTCCAGGGCGACGGAGCGATAGCGGGCATCCAGGCCGCCCTCGTAGCCGTGACCGAGGACCACCATCGGATACTTGATCTCTTCCTCTTCATTGATGTACGGGCGGGCCAGGACACCGGTCATGTTGAGCCCCAGGCTCTTGTAGGCGATGTTCCAGCCTTCGTGGCCGTCGCCGCGGTGAAAGCGTTCGAGGTGACGCAGCTCCCAATCGGCGACCCCGAGCCGTTGCCAGTTCCGCTGGGCGGGCAGGAACGAGGGCTTGGAGGTGATCTTCAGCAGCCCGGGCGGGGTTTCGGCCCGCAAGGCGGGCGCGCCGGCTGCGCCGATGAGGAGGCTCAGGAGCGCGGCAAGAGACAGGACTGCCGCGGGAGAACGGCGAAGCGGCTCGATCCGACGGGGAGGGGGGGCAGTCGTCACGGTGAGGGGGCAAGCCCAAGCTTGCCGTTGATTGTACCCCGTCAGCCCGTGGTGGATGCCGCTTCCAAACGTCGTCCTGACCTGCGGGTTCGTCCCCGCGCCCAAGGCGCCATCGATTGCTTAAAAGCCCGATTGAAGTTTGCCGATGAGACGATCAAGGCCGGCGCTTGATGATCTTGAGGCGCTTGAGGTCATCTTCAGTCCATCCGATGTCTCTTATCAGCCCTAGCCTGCATTTCTCACCACCCGACGGTCGAAGCACACGATACGACCGCCAGGACTTCGTTGCGCTTGCTTGCCGTGCTCGACGTACTGTTCAAGTACGCCTGCGCGCGCCAAGCGGCTCGCGCCTCGTCCTGACGGCCCTCTCACGCACTTCGCCTCGCCACGTGGTGAGAAATGCAGGCTAAGAGGAGCTTCGGTCCGTACGTCTTCCCAGGGTGATAGTGAATGACGACTCGCCGACGGCCTTTGGAAGGGTCGTGCTTGATAAATCCAAGCGTAGCGCCTGACCGATCTTCTTCAACCCATCCGTCACGTTTCAACGCGCGAACAAGGCTTGCAGACGTTAAGTTCTTGAGCTGATTGCGTGTTGATCGAGTAAAGGAGGCCATTGGAATGGCATGAACCGTGCATGAGGGTCGGCCGGGGCAGCATCTTCCTCAAGAACACAATCCGGTCCTAGCGGCAACGGGTCTCCGTGGCGCTCGATGGATTTCAAGTAAAGCCTGATCGCTTCTTCAGCACGTCGAAAGGCCTCATCCCGAGTCTCGCCATGAACATGCAATCCCTTGAGGGCGGGACAGTATGCATGGAAGGAGCCGTCTTCTTCAGGTTCGAGTCTGACCCTTATGCGAAGCACTGGCATGGCAAATTCCGTATAACCTCATCATAAGCATTAAAAGCAGTGGATAGTGGTAAAAGCCGTGTTTCGTGTTTCGTGAAAACCATGAGCGGGAGTCTGGTTCGCTCCAGAAGAAATGTCTGACGGCCGGTGAACCGGAAAGGCCGTGTCTCGTGACCCGAGGGGTGAATGAGTCGATTTGTCGAGTACGCCTGCGCGCGCCAAGCGGCTCGCGCCTTTTTCCTCCGCCCGGCTTGCGCCTCGTCCTGACGGCCCTCTCACGCACTTCGCCTCGCCGCGTGGTGAGACATGCAGGCTGGCGGTCGTATTCAATTGCCGGCGGCGACGTGGCGGGGTTAATCCATGGAGTCGTGCAGCAAACGGAGCACATCGATCGCGGGAGGCTCAGCCTGGGGCCGGACACGATACAGCACGAAATGGCGGCCCTTGCGTCCACCCCGAGCGACATGAAGCACCCTGACTCCCTCGCCGATGCCGCTGCTTTTCCTGGATCCGATAACGTCAGGACCCTCCGTCAGCGCCTCGATAGCAGCGGCCGGGGTTTCGGAATAGACATGCGCCTGTGTCTCACCGAAATGCTCGGAGGTCCAACGCAGGATATTCCGGAAGTCCGTTTCGGCTGCCACCGTCAGATGAATCCGCCAGCGGCGGCGACGGGCCATCAGCGGCCATCCGGGCCGCCGAAAGGGTTGCCGACCGTATCTCCGGCCAGGGTAGCCAAGTGACGGCGGAGCGATTCGGGCTCGTCGAAGCTCCGGAAACGCCCGGACTCGATGTCGGCGATGCCGGTCCTGGCAGCCTCCCGAAGCAACTTCAGGCGGGCCTCGTTCTCCAACTCTTGCCGCTCGACCAGCCGGATGCCTTCGCGCAGCACTTCGCTGGCGTTCTGATAACGCCCGGAATCAACCAATTCCGCGATGAACTCCGATTGACGATCCGTCAGAACGACATTCCGTGTCGGCATGACCGGCGTGCTCCTCTGGTGGGCACCGTTAGCATATTATGCCATAAAGGCCGTGTTTCGGGAAAAAGCCGTGGTTCGTTTTTAGTTTTTAGTTTTTGGTTTTTAGTGGAAAACCTTACAGGCCGTGGCTCGAAAACCCCGTGTTTCGTGTCTCGTGTTTCGTGAAAAACCTGTTGGCCGGGTTTTGGGTTGCTCTCGTTGGCAACGCCGGAGGGGCGGGGAAAACATTAAGGGATTATATACACTACTTGACAAACGAACACTGATTAGGGCTGATGAGGTCATGAGAAAATCCCCGGAGACGGAACCGTTCGACCGTCATATGGAGGAAAGCAGACGCGATATCCTGATCGGAGCGAAGTAGACGAGATCCTGAATGGCATGGATTCTGCTAAGCGCGACATCAGAACCCATGGCGATCATCTCAAGGAGAGGGGCGTAGACGTTCCTTGACGTCTTTAGAAAGAGGTTGGGCAGTGCATGGCCGGCGATGATGTGAAGCTGGTCAGAGAGATCGACAAGCTGTTGATGACTTGGAATGAACTACCACCAAGCAATTTGATCCCTTTGCTCCTGGTGTCAATAGTTGTTCTGCCCTGCGTTCAGTTGTACGATTCCGAAGGTATTGCGAAGACCTGCGAGACCCGAGTTTCCGTCGATTTACGGCGTAGAGAAGAGTTCCGAATCACAGACATATCGCACCTTGACATCAACTCCAGTTTGGTAAAGCCGCTATCCGGCGAAAGATATCGGCTGAATTCATACGTTACGTATGTGCATTGGCCCGTAGGTTCCAAGAAGTTTGTTGATTACGACAGAGCTCAGATAGTATCTGAACAATTCAGTTGTGTCGTCGAACAGGTGCGCTATCGAGGTCCCGGACCTCGGCAACATTACTCCATTGTTGGCAAGGTCAGTTTCGGAAACAAGACGACACGACCAACTCGCTGAAAAAATTGTCTGCTCTTGAGTCCCGCTTCTATACTGCACCAGGCAGCAGGAGCTGAACGGCTATCTCACTCAAGGGATAGACAGCAGCTTAGAAGGTTTCTGCTTCTTCTTGTTTCTGTCAAGTAGTGTATACAATCCCCAAACATTAATGGTTCGTGGCCGTCGATTCTGGTAGGATTTTCTTGACATGCCGAAGCGGTTCATCAGCGGGCCGAGCTTTTGGGACTGGCTCTCGGGGCTGCTGATCCTGCTGGCGGCGGCGGCGGCGGGTCTCCTGCTGGTGTGGTGGATCATCGAGCTGCTGCTGGGCCGCTAGCCTGCATTTCTCACCACCCGACGGCCGGAGCACGCGATAAAAAAGGCAGTGGATAGTGGATAGTTTTTAGTTGTTAGTGGAAAACCTTACAGGCCACGCCTGCGCGCGCCAAGCGGCTCGCGCCTCGTCCTGACGGCCCTCTCACGCACTTCATCTCGCCGCGTGGTGAGACATGCAGGCTATGGGCGGTCGAGGAGGAACGGCGAACCTCTCCGGCACGAACTCGCGGGCGTGGTGCGGGGGAAGGAAGATGGACTCGCGGCCGCGGCGAGGTTTCCAGGAGTCGCGCCCTGTCGCCGGGGATCGGGCAGCACAGGCGGCCTGGGAAAAAAGCCGTGTTTCGTGAAAACCTCAAAACCCGTTTTTAGTTTTTCGTTTTTAGTTTTTCGTGAAAACCTTGGAATTCGCGCTGGCTTGCGCCGCGCGCCTTGAAGGCCGTGTTTCGTGATTCGTGTCTCGTGTTTCGTGACCCTTAAAGGCTCGGGGGGTCGGGGCGGCCGTGGCTCTCAGGAGGCTTGGGAAAAAAGCCGTGTTTCGTGTCCAGAAAACCCCAAAGAATGAAGGATGGCCTGATCGATCAAGCGGCGCCGGTGCGGTGCGGCGCTGGGACCCACGACGCAAAAAAGCGGTTCCGCCTCTCGACGGAACCGCTTGCGGAAATCGCGCAGGAGTATGGCAGGAGCCGCTTTTCCCGTCAGACGCGCTCGGCCGGAGCGAATCGGACGCGGCCCCCGCCAACTCTCGCAGGGCGCAATCGCGCTGCTACGGATTGACCAGGTAGCCCTGGCCGATGCCGTTGGCGGCGTCGCTGAGGAAGACGTAGCCGGTGGCGCCCGAGAACGAGCACTGCACGCCCAAGCTCCCATCGTAGTCAGCGCCGCGCTGCGCGCTCACCAGGAAGGCCGTGTGGTCCTTGCCGTCCACGTCGATCGTGGACAGGGCTTCCATCTCGTCGTCGTCGAGATCCAGATGGCCCCAGTTCAGCGAGCAGCTTCCATCGACTTCGGAGTCGTTGACGACCACGATGCCGGTGTCCCACCCCGTCATGGAGGTGACGAACGGGAAGTACAGCTCGTCGCCCTCGCAGGCGCCATAGGTGCCGATCACGAGCATCGCCGACATCGCGAACGATTCATCCGTCCGCCGAGCGGGAAGGATCATGGCGCTGAGGGTGACATCGTCGCCGACGGCGCCCCCCGCAGCGGGCTCGAACTTGATGGAAAGAGCTCCGGAATCATCCGAATCGGTTGGTTCAACGTCGATGATCAACTCGCCGGTTCCGCCTTCCGCGGTCACGTCGAAGACCCCCGAGTCACTGGCGCTGATCTTTCCGGACGAGGTCATGAGCTTGATGTCGTTGTCGTCCATCCACGCCATCCGATAGCCCTCTTCGAGGTTCACCGAGATCGTCGCGGAACCCGGCTCGCAAGAATTGAACGTCGCCTTGTCGTCCGAATCGAACGACAGATCGAGCGCCTGATCGACACGGGCCACGTTAACAGTGCTGGTGTCCACATCGAGAGTTACGCCCGCAGCAAGGTCGTAACCAATCATGTCCGCCGTCACTTCGAGCCGGTCATCGCCTATGCTGGTCGCATCGACGTAAAGGCCGGCGATCATGAAGGTTTCGGCGGTGCCATCCCAACTGCCGGGAAACAGAATGTCTTCCCAATACACCGTGTCACTGTCGACGGTACCCATGGGAGCGGGCATCCGGTTGCCGGCCGTATCGACTTCGGCGGTAGCCGCAACAGGAGGAGTTGCAGTTGAGGCAGCGTCGTCCATGAGCACCAGCGTCACGGGCATGTCGGCGTCCGCCCCGTCGTCATTGAGAAGGTCCCCCGAGAACTGCAACTCGAGGTCGAACGTGCTCTCGTTGGCGGTTCTACGAGCAGCGAGCAGACTGGTGGTGCTAGTGCTCGAAGTGATATCGGCGGCGGCAGTAAGTGTGCACCGGACCGTGAGGTTCTCGAGCATTTCCATCTCGCTCTCCATCCTGATCCGCTGGTTGCTGGGCCGAACCTCGCACTCGACCTGCGCCAGCGCGGACGGCGCGAACAACAGCAAACTCAGTACAAGCAAACTGCTGATTTTCAAAAACTTCATGTGTTTCTCCTTGTTCACGAACCTAAAAGGTGCATCGTATGATGCCCTATGAAATGAATGATGTGCGATTATCGGGCCGCGCGGACCAAACCCACGCTTCCCGCTCCGAGCGCACCTTCCAACCTTACCGCAGATTCGTCTGCCTGTCAAGCTTCGGAACGGAAAAAGGCCGTGGATAGTGGTTAGTGGATAGTGAAAACCGGTTGGGCGGGCTTGGGTTGCTCAACTCGAAAATGCCGGAGGGGCGGGGAGATTAAAGGCCGTGATTCGTGTTTCGTGTCTCGTGTTTCGTGACCAGAAAACCCCAAAGAATGAAGGATGGCCTGACCGATCAAGCAGCGCCGATCCGGCGCGCGGTTCGGACCCACGACGCAAAAAAGCGGTTCCGCCTCTCGACGGAACCGCTTGTGAAAATTGCCTATGAGTGCAGCAGGGGCCGCTTTTCCCGTCAGACGCGTTCGGCCGGAACGAATCGGACGCGGCCCCCGCCAACTCTCGCAGGGCGCAATCGCGCTTACGGGTTGACCAAGTAGCCCTGGCCGATGCCGTTGGCGGCGTCGCTGAGGAAGACGTAGCCGGTGGCGCCCGAGAACGAGCACTGCACACTCAGACTCCCATCGTAGTCAGCGCCGCGCTGCATCGACACCAGGAAGGCCATGTGGTCCTTGCCGTCCACGTCGATCGTGGACAGGGCCTCCATCTCGTCGTCGTCGAGATCCATGTTGCCCCAGTTCAGCGAGCAGCTTCCATCGACCTCCGAGTCGTTGACGACCACGATGCCGGTGTCCCATCCCGTCATGGAGGTGACGAACGGGAAGTACAGCATGTCGCCCTCGCAGGCGCCATAGGTGCCGATCACGAGTTGCGCGGAGTAGGCGAACGATTCATCCGTCCGCCGAGCGGGAAGGATCATGGCGCTGAGGGTGACATCGTCACCGACGGCGCCCCCCGCAGCGGGCTCGAACTTGATGGAAAGAGCTCCGGAATCATCCGAATCGGTTGGGGTAACGTCGATGACCAACTCGCCGGCGCCGCCTTCAGCGGTCACATCGAAGACCCCCGCGTCACTGGCGCTGATCTTTCCGGACGAGGTCATGAGCATGATGTCGTTGTCGTCCATCCACGCCATCCGATAGCCCTCTTCGATGTTCACCGAGATCGTCGCGGAACCCGGCTCGCAAGAATTGAACGTCGCCTTGTCGTCCGGATCGAACGACAGATCGAGCGCCTGATCGACACGGGCCACGTTAACAGTGCTGGTGTCCATATCGAGAGTTGCATCATTACCAAGGGTGTAACCAATCATGTCCGCCGACACTTCAAGCCGGTCATCGCCTATGGAGGTCGCATCGACGTAGATCATGGCAATGTCGAAGGTTCCGCTGGTGCCAGTACCCCAAGTGGTGGGAAACTCAATGTCTTCCCAATACACCGTGTCACGGTCGACGGTAGCCGCGGGGGGGGGCAACCTGAAGCCGTCCATATCGGCAGCCAACAGTGGAGGGGTAGTGTCAGGTGTAGCGTCCCTTGAATCATCTCCCGCAGTGTTAGTGACATCCCTGAGCCACAGCGTTACGGGCATGTCGGCGTCGGCGCCGTCGTCATTGAGAAGATCCCCGTTGAACTGCAACTCGAGGTCGAACGAGCTGTCGGTGGCGTTGACACCGTCAGCCGCAACGATATCGCCGGACTGCCACTCGCACCGGACCGTGATGCCCCCGAGCATTTCCATCTCGCTCTCCATCCTGATCCGCTGGTTGTTGGGCCGAACCTCACACTCGACCTGGGCCAGCACGGACGGCGCGAACAACAGCAAACTCAGAACAAGCAAACTGCTGATTTTCAAAAACTTCATGTGTTTCTCCTTGTTCACGAACCTAAAAGGTGCATCAAATGATGCCCCATGAAATGAATGATGTGCGATTATCGGGCCGCGCACACTGAACCCACGCTTCCCGCTCCGAGCGCACCTTCCAACCTTACCGCAGATTCAAATGCCCGTCAAGCCCCGGAACGGAAAAAACCCCGTGATTCGTGTCGAAAAGGCAGTGGATAGTGGTTAGTGAAAACCGGTTGGGCGGGCTTGGGTTGCTCAACTCGAAAATGCCGGAGGGGCGGGGAGATTAAAGGCCGTGTTTCGTGATTCGTGATTCGTGTTTCGTGTTTCGTGAAAACCGGTTGGCCGGGCTTGGGGTGGCTCTTGTTGGGGGCGCAGGTGAAACGGGAAAGGCCGTGTTTCGTGATTCGTGTTTCGTGACCCTGGGGCGGAAGGGGCGATTTCGGCGCTAGCCTGACCGCAGCGATCTCTTGGGCGTGACGGGGTTGGTCGGGTTCAGGCGGGGGGCAGGGCGGCTTTGGCGCGGTCGACTTCGGCGGGGCGGACGGCGAGCAGCATGAGCAGGGGCACGGCCATGGCGAGGCCGGCGAACCAGAAGGACTGCACGTAGGAGAGGGCGAGGCCTTCGCGGAGCGGTCCGACGAGCCAGTTGCCGAAGACGTGGCCGATGTTGGAGACGGTCATGAAGATGGTGTAGACGGTGGCGGCGGCGCGGGTCCAGGAGATGCGCATCGACATCGCGAGGTAGCCGACGGCGCCCATGGCGAGGACGCCGGGGTTGAAGAAGAGGTAGCCGGCGGTGAGCCAGGTCTCGCGCCAGAAGGCCGAGCACAGGGCGAAGGCAATGGCCATCAGCCCATAGCCGCCGAGACCCATGACCATGACCTTGCGGCGTCCGTAGCGGTCGGCGACGTAGCCGCCGAGCAGCGCCCCGGCCATCTCGGAGAGGGCGGCGGAGCCGGAGACCTGCGAGACCTCGACGAAGGTCCAGCCGAGCTGCTGGGTGTAGAGGGTCTTGGTGATGACCTCGACAATGCCCCAGCCGACCATGCTGATGGTCCCGAACACGACGAAGACGGAGGTGGAGGTGAGCGAGAAGCCCCGGCGCAGGTCGCGGAGGACGCGGCCGGGGCTGCGGAAGCTCGAATCGGCGGAGGCGCCGCGGGCCGCGCCGCGGCTCCACGGGAAGCGTTTCTCGCCGGGCCGCTCGAGCAGCAGGAGAGGGAACAGCATGAGGAGCAGCAGGAGCCCGAACTGCACCAGGACGGCCCCGGGGAGGCCCCAGGCGTCGATGGCCATGGCCATGACGGCGCCGCCGATGCCCTTGCCGATCAGCTTCGAGCCCCACATCAGCCCGTTGGTGCGTCCCTGCTCGGGGGGCGGCAGGACGTCGACGGCGAGGGCGTCGGTGGAGACGTCCTGCAGGGAAGCGAAGCAGTTGTGGATGAAGAACATCCAGCCCAGCAGGCGCAGGTTTTCGGTGAGGTCGCCGAGCAGGAGGATGCCGATCAGCGAGACCGCCATGAGGAACTCGGCGGCGATGATCCAGAACCGGCGGCGGCCCATCGAGCGGATGGTGACGGTGTCGATGAGGGGTCCCCAGACGAGCTTGAAGGTCCAGGGGAGCAGCACGACGGCGGTCAGCTCGCCGGCGTCGCCGTCGCCCACGCCGCGATCGGTGAGGTAGCTGATCAGGGCGATGGTCATGAAGCCCCAGGGGACGCCCTGGGCGAAGTACATCGCGCAGAGCATCCCGAGGCGCTGGCGGCGGTTGTCGATGAGGGCCATGCGTTGGGCGGATCGGGGAGCGGGAGCTTCGCAGGGGGGCGAAGCGAGGCAATACGTTAGTAGAGCAAAAAGCCGTGATTCGTGTTTCGTGTCTCGTGATTCGTGAATCAAAAACCTTAAAAGCCGTGTTTCGTGTCTCGTGTCTCGTGTTTCGTGACCCTTAAAGGCTCGGGGGGTCGGGGCGGCCGTGGCTCTCAGGCGGCTTGGGGGAAAGGCCGGAAAAAGGCCGTGTTTCGTTAAAACCCGTTGGCCGGGCTTTGGGTGGCTCTTGTCGGTGCCGTGTTTCTGGTTTTTTGGCTTTGCATCACTAATCACGGCGTTTTCTTGTATCGTGATGCCCAGACCGGAGACAGCCTGGTGCCGCTCAAGAAGTTTGCCGACTTGGATTTGTGGAAAGTAGCTCATCAGTTGAGCTTGACCATATACCGTTTGACATGCCGCTTTCCGAAACATGAGGTCTACGGCTTGACGTCCCAGATGCGGCGGTGTGCCGTCTCTGTGCCGAGCAATGTGGCCGAAGGGTGGGGCAGACGCTCCACCAAAGACTTCCTGCGCCATCTCGCCATCGCTAACGGTTCGTTGGAAGAACTGCGCTATTTTCTGATCCTGGCAAGAGACCTCGACTATTGTGCGCACGATGACCTTGCCGCCCTCAACTCCGACGTTGACCGCATCGGCGCCATGATCACGGCCTTGGAAAAATCTCTCCAGAAACGCCTCTCGGACGGTTAGCAAAAACCCCGGGAGGCGGTGCGGCCGTGGCTCTCGGGCGGCTTGGGGGAAAGGCCGGAAAAAAGCCGTGATTCGTGTTTCGTGTCTCGTGTTTCGTGACCCTTAAAGGCTCGGGGGGTCGGGGCGGCCGTGGCTCTCGGGCGGCTTGGGGGAAAAGCCGTGTTTCGTGATTCGTGAAAAGCTCAAAACCCGTTTTTCGTTTTTCGTGAAAACCTTGGAATTCGCGCTGGCTTGCGCCACGCGCCTTGAAGGCCGTGTTTCGTGTCTCGTGTTTCGTGAAAACCGGTTGGTGGGGCTTGGGGTGGCTCAAGGACGAATGGGCGTAAAATCAACTCCTCGATTTTTCAAGGCAGGGGAAAGCAAGCCCGGCACGTTTTACAGGGTTTGCGCACAAAGGATCAGCAGAGACTTCTTTCCGGGCCATGCCAAGCCATCGCGAACAGCGGCAAAGTGGAAATCAATGAGAATTGCGGCGGGCGCGGCGCGGCAGCCGGTCAGCCGATGAGGCGTAGCAACGCGACGGTCGCGCCTACTGCAGCAATGACGGTCCCGATCATCCACTTGATCAGCCGGGTTTCGAGCGCTGAGAGTTCCGCCCGCAATACCTCCGGCGTGACGTGATCGCCGTGCTCGGCTGCCTCTCGGATGGCGCCGGCCGTTGCGTCCGCCAACTCACGGTCCATGCCGGCGTCGGTCAGCCGGCGGGCGACGGTGAGCGAATCGAACATTTTCCGGATGTCCTCCCTGGCAAGGATGGCCGACTCGGATCAGCCCGCCGACATTCACCAGCATTATAGCTGCCGGAGCGCCTTAAGGCCTTGTCTCGTGTCGAAAGGCAGTGGATAGTGGTTAGTGAAAACCTTGGAATCCGCGCTGGCTTGCGCCGCGCGCCTTGAAGGCCGTGATTCGTATAAACCGGTTGGGGCGGGGTTGGGGAGATGGGTGCGGGGTCACTTCGAGCTGTGCGTCCAGCGGGGCTGCGCCTTGTCCTGGCGGCGCTGTTACGCTTGGCCTCGCGGCGTGGTAAGAAATACAGGCAAAGCCCATGCCTGAACTTGCCGAGTACGGTTTCTGGAAATCGCCGATCACTTCGGATCTGATCGTTCGCGAGGCGGTGCGGCTGGGGGGGGCTTACATCGAGGGCGACGACGTGTACTGGGTGGAGGGGCGTCCGGCGGAGCGGGGGCGGTACGTGCTGATGCGCAAGCGGGGCGGCGAAGAGGCCGCCGAGCTGACGCCGGCGCCCTACAACGTGCGCACCCGAGTGCACGAGTACGGCGGCGGCTCGTACGCGGTGAAGGACGGGCGGGTGTATTTCTCGCACTACGCCGACCAACGCCTGTACGCCGCCGGAGACGGACGGCCGCCGGCCGCGGTGACTCCGGAGGGCGCCTGGCGCTATGCCGACGCCGACATCGATGCCTCGGGCGAGAGGCTGATCGCGGTGCGGGAAGACCACAGCCGGGCGGGGGCGGAAGCGGTCAACACGATCGCGGCGGTCGATCCGAGCGGGCGGCGGGAACAGGCGGTGCTGGTCGCAGGGAGCGATTTCTACTCGAACCCGCGGCTGAGCCCGGACGGCAAACGGCTCGCCTGGCTGAGCTGGGACCATCCCCGGATGCCGTGGGACGGCACGGAACTGCAGGTCGCGGAGCTCGACGCGGAGGGCTTCCCGGTGAACGCGCGGACCGTGGCGGGCGGCCCGCGGGAGTCGATCCAGCAACCGCGATGGGCCCCGGACGGCACGCTGTACTTCGTCTCGGACCGCAGCAACTGGTGGAACCTCTACCGCACGGACGGGACGGAGAGCGAAGCGGTGATCGAGATGGAGGCCGAGTTCGGGCTACCGCAATGGCTGTTCGGCGGCTCGACGTATGACTTCGTGTCCGCCGGGCGGCTGGTGTGCGCCTACACGCGGGACGGAAGCTGGCGGCTGGCGACGATCGACGCGGCGCGGCGGGAACTAGAGAACATCGATATCCCCTTCAGCGACATCGGGGGGGTTCACGCCGCCGGCAACCGGGTGGTGTTCAGCGGCGGATCGCCGACCGAGCCGCCGGCCATCGCCGTTCTCGACCTGGGGACGGGCCGGCTGGAT
This sequence comes from Bryobacterales bacterium, assembly GCA_965204095.1. Classification (GTDB taxonomy): domain Bacteria; phylum Acidobacteriota; class Terriglobia; order Bryobacterales; family UBA6623; genus JAPPLB01. The sequence goes on from OZ241991.1 coordinate 3,227,717, forward strand.
GTCTTGCGCAGGGCGTTCGAGGCGCCGGAGGAGCTGAAGAAGCACTACTCGATCCCAGAGCCGGTCGAGTTCGACACGGAGAACGGCGAAACGGCCCACGCCTTCTTCTACGCGCCCCACAACCCCGATTACGAGGCCCCGGAGGAGGAACTGCCGCCGTTGATCGTGGAATGCCACGGGGGGCCGACCGGCTCGACGTCGAATACGCTGGACCTGCGGACGCAATACTGGACCAGCCGAGGTTTCGCGGTGCTCGACGTGAACTACGGCGGGAGCACCGGGTACGGCCGCGCCTACCGCGAACGGCTGCTCGGCCAGTGGGGCGTCGTCGACGTCGACGACTGCGTCAACGGAGCGCGGTCCCTGGCCGACGCTGGACGGGTGGACGGCGAACGGCTCATCATCAAGGGCGGGAGCGCCGGCGGGTATACCACGCTCGCCGTCCTGACGTTCCGGGACGTGTTCAAGGCCGGGGCGAGCCACTACGGCGTCAGCGACCTGGAAGCCCTGGCGCTGGAGACCCATAAATTCGAGTCGCGGTACCTGGACTCGATGATCGGCCCCTATCCCGAGCAGAAGCAGGTGTATCGGGACCGCTCGCCGATCCATCACGTCGAGTCGCTGTCGGCGCCGGTGATCTTCTTCCAGGGCAGCGAAGACAAGGTGGTGCCGCCGGACCAGGCCGAGAGCATGATGGCGGCGCTGAGAAGAAAAGGGGTCCCGACGGCCTACGTGCTGTTCGAAGGGGAGCAGCACGGTTTCCGGATGGCGGACAACATCAAGAGGGCGCTGGACGGCGAGCTGCTGTTTTACGCGATGGTGCTGTTGCGGAAAGGGGTGAGGGTTTGAAAGGCAGTGGTTAGTGGATAGTGGTTAGTGGATAGTGAAAAACCTGTGGGCCGGGCTTGGGGTGGCTCGATAAAAAGCCGTGATTCGTGTTTCGTGAAAACCTCAAAACCCGTTTTTAGTTTTTCGTTTTTAGTTTTTCGTGAAAACCCTGGAATTCGCGCTGGCTTGCGCCGCGCGCGTAAAAAACCGTGATTCGTGTTTCGTGACCCGAAAAACGAAGCAGGCTAGTTTTTCCTCCGCCCGCATGCGGATCAAACAAGCGGGAAACACCCGGACCGGTGTCAACGCCACTTGATCAGGAGGATGTTTCACACTAGCCATCGCTTGCCAGGACGCGCCCGAGCGCTTGTTTCACGGCTCTTGCATCTTGTTCCGACAACGTCCCGAGCTTGCGGATCAAGAGAGCGTGATCGAGGGTAAAGAGCTTGAAGCGGACCTTGCAAGGAACACTGAGTCCGGCTTGCCGCCAGCCCCGGATTGCCACGTCACTTGGCCAATCGCTAGCGGCCGAGGTGATCATCGCCAGGATCGTTTGTTGATGAACCCGATTGAAGTTTGCCGAAGAGATGATCAAAGCCGGCCGGCGTTTGGCGGCCAAGCGATCCGTAAAAGGAAAGGGGACGACGACCACATCGAGCGAGTCAAAGGTCACGCCACGCTTCCTCGTCCTCGGGTGAGACCCACTCGCTCAAAATCTCGGAGAGGCCCTGCAGGTAGCCGTTCCGGCCCGGCGTCACCTTGCGCACCACCAGATGATTGCCCTCAATCTCAAAAGCGATCACATCACCCTCACTCAAGTCGGCGGCGTCACGGATGCTCTTGGGGATCGTGGTCTGCCCACGCGCGGTGATCTTGGCGAGTTCCATTTGCTTACTTCACTACTATTCTGATTATTCAGATAGTAAGGCATGACAGAGCGAAGCGCAATTCGAAAACCCCGTGACTCGTGTTTCGTGTCTCGTGATTCGTGAAAACCTAAAACCCGGGGGTCGGGGCGGCCGTGGCTCTCGGGCGGCTTGGGGAAAAGGCAGTGGATAGTGGTTAGTGGATAGTGGTTAGTGAAAACCGGTGGGCCGGGCTTGGGGTGGCTCAACTCGGAAACGCTGGACGGGCGGGGAAAGGCCGTTACAAGCCGTGATTCGTGTTTCGTGATTCGTGAAAACCTCAAAACCCGGGGGTCGGGGTGGCCTTGGCTCTCGGGCGGCTTGGGGGGAAAGGCAGTGGATAGTGGTTAGTGGATAGTGGTTAGTGAAAACCGGTGGGCCGGGCTTGGGGTGGCTCTTGTTGGGGCCGCCGGTGAGATGGGAAAGGCGGTGTTTCGTGATTCGCGTTCCTTGCTGCGAGGGGCGCGGTGCTCCACGGCGCGGGAAATGGGCGAAGCGGCGACATATATATAAGAGGTATAGCCGAGCAGGGCTTTATCCTGATTCGAGATAGAACGCGATGCGCGAGAATTGTTTTGCCGCAGCCGTTCTTTTGTTCTTTTGCACACCCCGTTGACGCCGGCCATCTGCATCATCGTTCAGGGCGCGCAGGCTCCCACGTTCGCGAACCAGACACTGCGCAGTTTCGAGATTTTGCGCAACGTCAGCGAACGGCAGGCGCTGGAGCGCGCGCGGGCCGACTGCTTTCTGTGGATGACGGGCGGCCGGGAGCTGCGGCCGCAGGCGTTCGAGGAGTGCCTGTGGGGGCTGCAGGCCCACGAATGGGTGACGTGGGCCGATACCGGCGCGGCTCCGCCGCCGTCGGTGCGTCAAGCCGCCGGTCCGCTGGGAGTGACCCGCTCGACCCTGGCGACCAGCGAGGCGCGGCGGACGGGGGCGGTCTGCCGCCTTCCCTGGAAGTGCCGGCTGGCTCCGGCGAGGGGCGGCGGCGGCGCGGGGGGAGCGGTAGACGAGGGGCTGTCCCGGAAGAGCGCCGCGAAGCCCGCGGACGACCCGCCGCGCGGGGGGGGCGGCCCGCGGACGACCCGCCGGAACGCCGGTCCGCTGTCGCCCGGCGCGTGGTTGCGCCATCCGCTGCGCTGCGCCGCCCGGCTGCTTCCGCTGCGCTTCAAGCAGAGCGTCAACCAGTGGGCCGGCCGGGGGGTTTTCGACCTTTCGTACTACCTGCAGTTCCGTCCGCACAGCGTGCTCATCGACGGAGGCATGATCGAGCCCCTCGAATACAGGGTCCCTCCGCCGGACGGCCGGCGCCGCATCGCGCTGTGCACGCCGCATCTCGGTTTCGGCGGGGCCGAGAGCGCGCTGCTGGAAATCGCGCGGCAGTTCGACCGCTCGCGGTTCGAACTCTTTCTCGCCGCGACCGGGTCCAGCGACCGGCGCCTGCTGCCGCGATGGCGCGAAGCGGTCGACCACATCCACGACCTGCGCCAACTGCTGCCGGAGGAGCGTGTCGCCGGGGCGCTCTATTCGATGGCGGTCAACTGGCAATGGGACGGCCTGGTGGCGCAGAACACGCCGCTCGCCTACAGCCCGCTGCCGGCGCTGAAGGAGAAGCTGCCCGGCCTGCGGGTCATCGACATCGTCCACGACACCGACGAGGAGGGGAACTTCTTCGCCGCACTGGACGCCGGCGACTGGATCGACCGGCGCGTCGCCGTCAGCGAGAAGGGCAGGCAGCGGCTGATCGACATGGCGGTCGACGAGGACAGCATCCGTCTGATCCGAAACGGGGTCGACCTCGAACAATACAAGCCCGGGCCGAGGGGCCATGCCCGGGGGCCGGCGAGAATCGTCTTCGCCGGGCGGCTGACCGAGCGGAAGCGGCCCTTGCTGCTGCTGGATATCGACCGGGAACTGCAGCGCGACCCGCCGGCCGAGCCGTACGAGTTCGTCGTCGCCGGGGACGGCTCCCTGCTGCCGGCATTGCGCTCGAAGATCCAGTCGGGGCGGCGGCAACGGCGCTTCCGGTTGCTGGGCCACGTCGAGCCGCTGGCCGCGGCGCTCGGGGGCGCGGCGGCACTGATCGTCACCTCGAGCGGGGCGGGCCTGCCGCTGGTGATTCTCGAAGCCCTGGCGATGGAGGCGCCGGTGATCAGTTCGCGGGTGGGCGCCGTCGAGGAAGCGGTGCGGCCCGACTGCGGCATCCTGGTGGAGAACGACGGCCTGGAAGCCGAGACGTTTGCGGACGCCATACGCGAGCTGCTGTCCGACAGCCGACGGCGCCGCGAGATGGGCCGGGCCGGACGGGCCCTGGTGGAACGGAACCACGACCTGCGGCGCGCTCAGGCCGGCTACCGCCGACTGATCGAAGACGTGTTCGGGGGAAGAAAAAAGCCGTGATTCGAAAAAACCTCAAAACCCGTTTTTAGTTTTTCGTGAAAACCTCGGAATTCGCGCTGGCTTGCGCCGCGCATCTTGAAGGCCGTGATTCGTGTCTCGTGTCTCGTTAAAACCGGTTGGGGGGGATTGGGGTGGCTCTACAAAAGGCCGTGTCTCGTGATTCGTGAACCGAAGTCCGGAGCAGGCGGCGATGCCGGCCAGCACCCGACTCATCGAGGAAGTGTTCACGGCAACCCCATCGGCTTGACGAGGAGTTGGGCAACCTCGGAGCGCGTGGGGGCGGAGCTTTGGGCTCCGCGCCGGGTGACGGAGACCGCCGCCGCGGCGTTCGCGAACCGCGCCGCGCTCCCGAAAGCCTGCCCTTCGCTTAACGCCACCGCCAGAGCGGCGTTGAAGGTGTCGCCGGCGGCGGTGGTATCGACCGCCTCGACGGCGAATCCTGCGGCGGCAACAGAGTCGCCTCCGACCAGGCCGCAGCAGCCCAGCCGGCCCAACTTCATGACGACGTTGCGGGCTCCCGAGGCCCGGAGCCGAGCGGCAGTGGCCAAGGCCTGCTCGACTTGCCCGGTCTCGAGGCCGGGTTCATCGAGAAGAAGGGCGGCTTCGGTCTGATTGGGGGTGAGGTAGTCGACAAGAGAGAGCAACTCCGGCGCGAGCGGGCGGGCCGGCGCCGGGTCGAGCATGGTGACCGCGCCGCGGCCGCGGGCCAGCCGCAGACCGGCCTCGACCGCGTCGAGAGGAATCTCGAGCTGGCACAACAGGAAGTCGCCGGCCTCGATAGCGGCAAGACGTTCTCGAACGAGCCGGGGGGTCATGGCCGCATTGGCGCCCGGCGAGATCACGATCGAGTTCTCGCCGTCCGGGAAAACGGAGATGAGGGCAACGCCGCTGGCCTGGCCGCAGCGCCCGATGCCGCCGGTCATCACGCCGGCATCCCGCTGGCGGTCCAACAGAAAATCACCGAACGCGTCGTAACCGACCTGTCCAACCATCAAGGCCTCGGCCTCGAGCCGGGCCGCCGCCACCGCCTGATTCCCGCCCTTACCTCCCGGAAAGATCGTCAGTTCGCCTCCGGTGAGGGTTTCACCCGGCCGCACCGGACGCGGAATAGCGACGACCAGGTCGGCGTTCAGGCTTCCGAGCACGAAGATTCGGGGCATGGATTCAAGATAAGGCAGATAAAAGCCGTGATTCGTGTTTCGTGTCTCGTGAAAACCTCAAAACCCGTTTTTAGTTTTTCGTTTTTCGTGAAAACCTTGGAATTCGCGCTGGCTTGCGCCGCGCGCCTTGAAGGCCGTGTTTCGTGTCTCGTGTCGAAAGGCAGTGGTTCGTGGTTCGTGATTCGTTACCCGGCGCTTGGCGGTTGCCGACGGTGTCGGCTCGCATGGTTCTTGCCTCAGGGGTCCGGCGCCGTGTCGATGTCCGGGTAGAGCCAGGAATGCTCAAGACCGGGATGCCGGTCACCGTAACGTTCCGGTACGTTCTGCGTCCAGTTGCCGGGAAACGTGAGACAGAAGGCCAACAAGACAACGAAGACGACTTTCTGCAAGAGGAGCGGCGCCTTTTCCGGTGGGAGTTCGACACCGAACAGCGTCGCGGAGCCGCTTCGCAGGCGGCCCTGGCGGCGAAGCCACGATCGGATCAACAGCACCACGCCCAGCGCCGCCATGACGAAGTTCAGGGTCTGGCCGGTCCCGAGCGCCAGCCGATGCGTCGGATAGTCGCGGAACAGGTCGATGAATATGCGCAGGAACGCATACCAGAAGACGAATCGCGCCGCGACCGCCCCCGGCGTCGGGTTGGTCTTCCGGACGCGCAGCAGGTAGGGCACCAGCAGGAGGTTCTTGAGGCCGTCGTAGAGCACGACCGGGTGCCGGAATCCGTCGGCATCGGGAAACAGCACGCCCCAGGGGGCGTCCGTGAGCGAACCGACGATCTGGCCGTCGATGAAGTTGCCGAGCCGGCCCATTCCCATCAGGAACGCGCCGGGGATAACGATGGCGTCGACGAGCAAGAGCAGGGGCTTGCGGGAGAGCCACGCGAAGGCGATGACGGCCACGGCCGCCCCAAGCAGGACCCCGTGCGACGCCAAGCCGCCGAGCCAAAAGGCCGGAATGAGCTCGGGGTGAGCACGGTAGAAGGGCCACTCGTCGAACACGACCTCGACCAGGCGCGCCCCGATCAAGACGCCCACGAGGGTCGAGAGAGACAGCGTATAGACCTCCCGGGCGGTGAGTCCAAGCTGAAACCGTCGGCTCCGCAGGAACAGATGCAGGTGCAGGAAACCCAGGGAATAACCCAGCCCGTACCACCAGAGATACACTCCGCCGACTTCGGCAATGACCGGATCGATATCGTGGACGAAGGGTCCGAACATGGAAACGGCCCGCCACCCCGCGAAGACCGCCGCGAACAGGACGAGGCAATGGTCAGTTGTCGTTCATGATAGACCCGGCCAGATTGATCGTGCCGTGGGTCGAAAGGCCGTGATTCGTGTCGAAAAATGCCGTGTTTCGTGATTCGTGTCTCGTGATTCGTGACCCTTAACCTGCATTTCTCACCACCCGACGGTCGAAGCACACGATACGACCGCCAGGACTTCGTTGCGCTTGCTTGCCGTGCTCAACGTACCGTCAAGTACGCCTGCGCGCGCCAAGCGGCTCGCGCCTCGTCCTGACGGCCCTCTCGCGCACTTCGCCTCGCCACGTGGTGAGAAATGCAGGTTAGAAGCTCGGGGGTCGGGGCGGCGGTGGCTCTCAGGCAGCAAAAAAGCCGTGTTTCGTGAAAAACCGGTTGGCCGGGCTTGGGGTGGCTCCACCGAGGAACGCGGGAGGGGCGGGAAAAGGCGTGTTTCGTGATTTCTTGATGCGGAAAGGCTTTACGTACCGTGGTTCGAGGGGGGAGGCAGGCAGGGTAAGGGTGTGCCTCAGCCAGCCTGTGGGCGGGCCTTTCGCAGCAGCGCCAGCGCATAGATGATCCCGACGGCCGGAACGACCGAAAACGCCAGCGCGAGCTCCCAATCCCCCGGCACGCTGCCCCTGGAAATCATCAGCGCAACGACCAGATCGGCGATCACGTTCGCCGTCAGGACCGCCACCAGGGCAAGGATCGCCTTCGCGGCTAGGCGGGGCCGCGTCACGAGCAGAAGCAAGCCCACGGCAGCCATAGGGTGCAGGAAGACCAGGAGCAACCGCTGCCAGACGTCTCCGCCGTTCGCGAATGCGCCGACCAGGGCCGTGAGACCTACGAAGGCAGTGTGAATCACAGCAAGCACGGTCACCCAAATCCGGAAGCCGGTCACGGAGCCATTACAGGTTGCTGCCGGGGATCTTCCCCATCCCCCGAATCGGACTCCGGCCGAAGCCGATCTCGGCGATGGCTTCAGGATAGGCCGGCCGCGGAGCACGCGGTGAGCAAGGCGGGCCTGCGAACCATCAACCCGTCCGGGCGGTTGGGGATTGATTGCGGTCGAGGGGCTTGTCTTTAGCTGGCGACGCGTACTGCGATGGCCTCCCGCAAACCATCCAGCAGTCCCTCCAGATGCGCCATGCGCTCGCGCAGTTGTGCAAGCTCTGACCGGATCTCCGCGATCTCTCCACGCAGGGCTGCGATCTGCGTTTGCGTATCCTCACGCAGACCGGCGATCTCTCCGCGCAGCTTGCCAATCTGCTCTTGCGTATCCTCACGCAGACCGGCGATCTCTCCGCGCAACCCATGAACGCTGGTCAGGATCAGCCCGGCGAGCGCAACCCCCACCGTCAAGATGGCTATGATTTCTCCGGTCATGCCGTTATCCAACCATTCTGCACACATTCTCTCACAGGTCCGACCACAAGGCTTCGTGATTCGAGGGCGGGTGCAGACAGCGAGTAAGGAGGACCTGCGAACCGTCAACCCGTCCGGGCGGCTTAGCCTGCATTTCTCACCACCCGACGGTCGAAGCACGCGATACGACCGCCAGGACTTCGTTGCGCTTGCTTGCCGTGCTCAACGTACGGTTCAAGTACGCCTGCGCGCGCCAAGCGGCTCGCGCCTCGTCCTGACGGCCCTCTCACCCACTTCGCCTCGCCACGTGGTGAGACATGCAGGCTAGGATTGCTCGCGGTCGAGGGGCGTGACCGGATCGATGAAGATCCAGCAGAACACCCCCGTGAAGTAGATGCCCGCCGACAAGAAGAAGGTAATCGGCCAATTTCCACCGGTGACCTCGAGGACTTTGGCAATCGTGATGGGCGCGAAGAAACCGGCGATGTTGCCGGCCGTATTCATGGTCCCGGAAAGACTGCCGGCATATTTGCCGCCCACGTCCATGCAAGCGCCCCAGGAGGGCGGCATCGCCAAGTCGGTCGAAAACGCCGCCAAGCCCATCGCCACCATCGCCCAGAACGGCTCTTCGATCTGCAGCGACACGATCAGGCCGGCGCCCGAGCCGAAACAGCCCAGGCCCCCCATGAACCTCCGCGCCCGGCCGACGTCACCGAACCAACCCTCGATCCTGCGCAACAGGAACCCGCACGAGATCGATCCGATGCCGGCACAGAACAAGGGGATGCCGGCCAGCCAGGCCGACTGCTCCATGCTCTGCCCGCGCTCCTCCTGGATGTAGGTCGGCAGCCAGGTGATGTAAAAGTAGAAGCCGTAGGACAAACCTCCGTACTGCGCGCAAAGCAGCCAGACGGTCGGCGAACGGAAAAATCGTCCCCAGGGCACATCGCCGTGTCCGGAAGCCTTTTCCTCAGCGCCGGCCAGCAGCTCCAGCTCGGCCGCATTCACGCTGCGATGGCCGCGCGGACTGTCGCGGAACCAGCGCCAGAACAGCAGCGTCCAGATGAAGCCCAGCAGCGCAAGCAACTCGAACGTCCGCCGCCAGGAAACGTATTGCAGCAGGAAAACGACCAGCAAGGGGCTCGCCGCGCCGCCCCAACGGGCGCTCAGCCACATCAGTGCCTGCGCCCGGACGTGCTCGCTCGACGGCAGCCAGGCCGACAACATCTTCGTCATGACGGGGAATACGCCGCCCTGTCCCAACCCGCAGAACAAACGCGCCGCCGAGAGCGAAACCACGTTCCAGACCCATCCGGTGGCCGCGGTGAAAAACGACCAATCGGTCACGATCGACGCCAGCACGCGGCGAGGACCGATCCAGTCGCTGAGCCAGCCGCCGGGGACCTGGAACAGAAAGTAGCCCAACGAGAACATCGAGAAGGCCCAACTGAACTGCACCTTGGTGAGTCCCAGCTCCTCCATCATCAGCGGCGCCGCCTGCGAGATCGAGACGCGATGAACGTAGGTGATGACGGAAAGCGTCACCGCGAACAGCACGACCCCATAGCGCCCGCGCGTCGGCCGCGGATCGGAACTCGTTGGGCTGTGTGAGGTCATCGGGTCGTCAGGCAGTGGTTAGTGAAAAAAGCCGTGATTCGAGTCTCGTGTCTCGTGACCCTTAAAGGCTCGGGGGTGGGCACGGCCGTGGCCCCAGGGGAGATTGGGTGAGAAAGGCCGTGTTTCGAAAAAAAGCTGTGTTTCGTGATTCGTGTTTCGTGAACCCAAAAGCTTAAAGGCAGTAAATAGTGGATAGTGATTCATGAAGGCGGGAAGGCGGTGATTCGCGTTTGGTGAGCCCGAAACCTCGGCAGGCGGCACGGCCGTCGCTCAAAGGTAGCATGAGGGCTACCAGCCGTGTCTCGTGTCTCGATGACGAAGCAGGCGACGGTGCTGCGAGGTCTGGGGATGGGGTGGAAGGGAATGCGGGTCGATCGAGCCAAGGTCAGAACCGGAGAGGGCGGCTAGCCTGCATTTCTCACCACCTGACGGTCGAAGCACACGATAAAAAGGCCGTGATTCGTGTTTCGTGTTTCGTGTCTCGTGATTCGTGAAAACCATAGGCGGGGGCCTAGTTCGCTCCATAAGAAATGTCTAACGGCTGGTGAACCGGAAAGGCCGTGTTTCATGACCCGAGGGGTGATGAAGGCGATTGGGCAAGTACGCCTGCGCGCGCCAAGCGGCTCGCGTCTTTTTCCTCCGCCCGGCTTGCGCCTAGTCCTGGCGGCCCTCTCACCCACTTCGTCTCGCAACGCGGCGAGACATGCCGGCCAGGAGTGGCGGGATCACTTGGCCGTTTCCGTTTGGCGGCTGTAGAGCAAGGCGCCGAGAGAATCCTTCACCCCGCGCAGGTTCGATTCAATCGAGTCGATCCGAGACTCGATCTTGTTCATCCGCGATTCCAGGCGGTCCATGCTCAGCTCCATCGCCTCGACGCGAGTTCCCAGACTTCTCTCCAGTCCTTCGATGCGAGAACCAATGCCGTCAAAGCAAGAGTCCAAAGCCGCAGCGAGGCCCAATATGCGTTCGTCCGTCTGTTTCAGCATGACCTTTTCTCCTGTCGTACCTGTTGTCGGCCTTGCGCGCAACGATCCGGAAGACAGGCGTTCCGATCTCTTCGACGAGTTCGGCGCCAAACGGGCGTACGAGCCGGTTCGTTTAATAGATTTTATTTATCTACTGGATCGATTTTCATGATGGAGATACCGCCTCGTCAACACGGATTCGATGTTTCGTCCAGGCGGCTGGCCTTGACAAGGAAGATAGTTTGTCAAGACAAGTTTTCCATTCGGTTACACAGAAGAAGCCGGGGCCGGCTGCCAACCGACCCCGACGTGCGCGTCAATCATTAACGCATTCGATCGATTCTAGTAGTGGTCGGGAGGCATACCGCCGCCGGGAGCGGGGGCGGGATCCTCGGGCAGCTCGTGAACGGTGGCTTCGGTCGTCAGCATGAGTCCGGCGATCGAAGCGGCGTTCTGGAGAGCCGTGCGGGTGACCTTGGCCGGGTCGACGACGCCGGCATCGACCATGTCTTCGTAGACTTCGGTCTGGGCGTTGTAGCCGAAGGCCGCTTCACTGCTCTCGCGAACCTTCTCGCAAACGATGGCGCCTTCCTGCCCGGCGTTCTGCGCGATCCAGCGAAGCGGCTCTTCGAGCGCGCGGCGAACGATCTTGGCGCCGAGTTTCTCGTCAGAGTCACTGAGCGAGAGACCATCCAGAGCGCCGGCCGCGCGAATCAGAGCGACGCCGCCGCCCGGCACGATGCCTTCTTCGACAGCGGCGCGGGTGGCGTGCATGGCGTCTTCGACACGAGCCTTCTTCTCTTTCATCTCGGTCTCGGTCGCGGCGCCGACCTTGATGACGGCCACGCCGCCGACGAGCTTCGCCAGACGCTCCTGGAGCTTCTCGCGATCGTAGTCGGAGGTGGTCTCTTCGACCTGCGCGCGCAACTGCTTGACACGGCCCTCGATGGCTGCCTTGGTGCCGGCGCCTTCGACGATGGTGGTGTTGTCCTTGTCGACGACGATGCGGCTGGCCTTGCCGAGGTCGTCCATCTGGACGCCTTCGAGCTTGATGCCGGTCTCTTCCATGATGGCCTTGCCGCCGGTGAGGATGGCGATGTCCTCGAGCATGGCCTTGCGGCGGTCACCGAAGCCCGGCGCCTTGACGCCGCAAACGTTCAGCGTGCCGCGCAGCTTGTTGACGACGAGGGTGGCGAGGGCTTCGCCTTCGACCTCTTCGGCGATGATCATCAGCGGCTGGCCGGCGCGAGCGGTCTGCTCGAGCAGCGGCAGCAGGTCTTTCATGTTGCTGATCTTCTTCTCGTGGATTAGGATCAGGGCGTTTTCGAGGACGGCCTCCATCGAGTCCTGATCGGTGACGAAGTAGGGAGAGAGATAGCCGCGGTCGAACTGCATGCCTTCGACCACATCGAGCTCGGTCTCCATGCCCTTGCCTTCCTCGACGGTGATGACGCCGTCCTTGCCGACCTTCTGCATGGCCTCGGCGATGATGTTGCCGATGGTGGCGTCGTTGTTGGCGGAGATGGACGCGACCTGCGAAACGGCGTGTCCCTCGACCGGGCGGGAGAGCTCGTGGATCAGTTGGACGAACTGCTGCGTGGCCGCTTCGATGCCGCGCTTGACGGCCATCGGGTTGGCGCCCGCAGCGACGCCCTTGACGCCTTCACGATAGATCGCCTGAGCGAGGATGGTGGCGGTGGTGGTACCGTCGCCGGCGACGTCGCTGGTCTTGGAAGCGACTTCGCGCACCATCTGCGCGCCCATGTTCTCGATCTTGTCTTCCAGCTCGATTTCCTTCGCGACGGTGACGCCGTCCTTGGTGACGGTCGGACCACCGAACTTCTTCTCGAGGACGACGTTGCGTCCCTTGGGGCCGAGGGTCACCTTGACGGTGTCGGCCAGCTTGTTGACTCCAGCCAGAATCGCCTGGCGCGAGTCTTCTCCGTATTGAATGCTCTTACCTGCCATTTTTCTTCACTCCCCCTTATGCGGCTTTCTCGGCGTTATCGCCGCCTTCGATGACCGCGAGAATCTCGTCCTCGCGCAGAATCAGATATTCGGTGTCGTCAACGGTGACTTCCGAACCAGAGTACTTCCCGAAGAGGATGTGATCTCCGGCCTTGACGTCCGGGGCGATCACGGTGCCGTCGTCGAGCCGCTTGCCGGCTCCGACGGCGACCACGACGCCTTCCGACGGCTTCTCTTTGGCGGAATCGGGGATGATGATCGCTCCCTTCTTCTGCTCTGCTTGCTCGACCCTCGTGATGAGGATGCGATCGTGTAAAGGTCTCAACTGCATACTTGTCCTCCAGTCAGTGTTTCAACCGCACGGCGCCTTTGGCGGGCGACCGCGGCAACAAAATCTCTCCGGCCTTCAGTCAGACAGAAACTATCCGGCGCAGAGGTCTACACGGGTTTGAACCGCGCGTACATGCGAATCAGGTTGGTCTACTCTTGAGCTTTTGCCTCAGGCAAAAAACAGGGCGCGGCGGGTGCCCCGCCCGGGATACTTCCAGTATAGAACACTCTGCACGAAAATGCGCAAGGCAGAGTTGTCCCACACAAGATGATCCTGAACGTGGGAGATTTTCCAACACAAGATGAGCCTGAAAATACGGTGGTTGGGTGAAGGCGCACCGCGGGTGAATGAGAGTCAGCATGCAGCATGCACAACGACTCACGCTGATCGCGCCGGTTTGACTTCGCGGGGGCGGCTTGGGGAGATCAATGCGTGGGGGCGGCGATGGGTGAGGCGAGGACCGACGCAGGCGGTGAGAACAGGGCGGCTAGCCGCCGAGACTGATCATTTCGATTTTCCGGTGGTCCGCGGGGCGGTAGCCCTGGCTGGAGCGAAGGGCTTCAAAACGTTGTTCGGAGTAGCGGTCGTCCCGGACCGACCAGATGGAGCGGATGAAGCCGGCGATCCGGGCATCGGATTGACCCTGCCGGAGCAGAACCTTGAGGTCGTGGCCGGTATCGGAGAACAGGCAGGTGACGAGCCGGCCGTCGGCGGTGAGACGGGCGCGCGTACAGGTCCCGCAGAAGGGTTCGGAGACGGACGCGATCACCCCGATGTCACCGGCGCCGTCGTCGTAGCGGTAGTCGACGGAGGGGGCCGAGCCCTGGTCGCGCCCCAGTTCCTGGAAGGAGTAATGCCGGCGGATGGTATCGAGGATCTCGGTCTTCGGAACAAGTTTCTCCGAGCGCCATTGGTTGGCATTGCCGACATCCATGTACTCGATGAAACGCATCGCAAAGCCGTGGCGGCGAGCGAACTCGACGAGGTCGATGATCTCGTCGTCGTTGACGCCGCGTTCGATCACGGCGTTGATCTTGATGGGCCCGAGGCCGGCTTGCTTGGCGGCAAAGAGTCCTTCGAGGACGGGACCCAACTCGCCGCGCTGCGTAATCGCGCGGAAGCGCTCCGGCTTGAGGCTGTCGATGCTGACGTTGATGCGGCGCAGGCCGGCTTGCTTGAGAGCGTCCACCTGGCCGGCGAGCAAGGCGCCATTGGTGGTGAGGCAAAGGTCTCGGATGCGCGGCAGGGAGGAGAGGCGCGCCACCAAATCATGGAGATCGCGCCGGACGAGCGGTTCACCGCCGGTGAGACGAATCTTGGTGACGCCGAGGTCGACGAAGATGCGGGCCAGGCGCTCGACTTCTTCATAGCTCAGGATCTCGGAGCGCTCGATCCAGTCGTACTCGGCGAGAGGCATGCAATAGAGGCAGCGGAAATTGCAGCGATCGGTGACGGAAATCCGCAGATCCTGGATCGGACGGTCGAGGCGATCACGGAGCAGCGTCTGCGATGAGCGGCCGGGCACGAATCCCATTCTATCCCGTGCCCGGGCCGGGAGCGGCGCGCGGCGCTCCGAAGCGTTTGGATGGGAAGGGCCGTTTGTTATGATGAGGTCGAAACAGAAGCGCTGATCCGATGATCGACGTCACTCCAGCCGCGGTCGAGAAGATCCGTCAACTGCTCGTCCAGAACGAGGTGAACGGCGGTTTGCGGCTGGGGATTGTAGGCGGCGGATGCTCGGGGCTCAGCTACAAGTTCCGCTTCGAGACGAAGCCGCGCCCGAACGACAACGTGTTCGAGGTGGACGGCGTCACCTTGATGGTCGATCCGAAGAGCTACGCGTTTCTGGACGGTCTCACACTCGACTTCAGGAACACCTTGATGGAGCAGGCCTTCGTTTTCCACAACCCCAACGCCACGAAGAGTTGTGGTTGCGGCAAGTCATTCATGGCCTGATTTTCCGGTGACCATGCGAAACGGAATCCGCTTTGAGTCGTGGTACGACGACTTCAACCGTTTCGCGGGGGACCTGTACGAAGGCCGCTACACGAGCGAATACGTCAAGGACCTCGTCGAGCTGGGGAAAGAGGTTCGGACCCTGGCGGACGAGAAAGGTTCGCTGATCGTCGCGCACAACTATCAATACCCCGAACTGCAGGAAGTGGCGCAGGCCGTAGGGGACTCGCTCGGCCTGAGCCAATACGTGGCGCGAGAGGCCGACAAGCGGGTGGACTTTTGCGGCGTGTGGTTCATGGGCGAGACCGCAAAGACCATCGTCGGGGACCGAGCGAAGGTCTACATGCCCGACAAACCGGGTTGCTCGCTGGTGGCATCGATCGACCGCGAGCGAATCAAGGGTTGGCTGGCGCGCAACCCCGAGGCGGTAGTCATTTCGTATGTGAACACGGACGCCAGAACGAAGGCGATCAGCGACTATATCTGCACCTCGCGGAATGCGGCGCAGGTGTTGCAGCATGCCGCGGATACGCATCCGGGGAAGCGGATTCTGTTCCTGCCGGACAAGTACCTGGGGTCGGTGGCGCTGGCGCAGTCGACGGTCGACCGCGACCGGGTCGATCTGTACGACGGCGCCTGCCACGTGCACGCCAAGATCGGCGAGCATGCGCTGGAAGAGTCGTTCGACCGGCATCCGGACGCCGAGTTGCTGTTGCACCCGGAGTGCGGCTGCTCGACATCGTGCCTGGCCAAGACGACGAACGGCTCGTCGCCCTACCGCAACGCCTATTTCCTCTCGACCGAGCAGATGCTGCGGCGGGCGCGGAGCTCTGCGGCGTCGGAATTCGTGGTCGGGACGGAGGCGGGCATGCTCTACCGCCTGCGGAAGCTGGTGCCCGAGAAGACCTTCCACCCGATCTCCCACGACGCCATGTGCGAGTACATGAAGATGAATACGCTGGAGAAGCTTCGGGACTCGCTGAAACACGACCGCGTCGAAGTGACCATAGAGCCGCACGTGCGCGAAGAGGCGCAGGCGGCGATCCAGCGGATGCTGACGATTCAGTAGGCCGCCCGCGGAAAGTTCGTTTTACCAATGGAGTCGCGGCGGCCGGCTCCGGCGGTTCCCATTGCGTTGCAGCTTGGTGTCTCACGGCGCGGCGAGCGGATACGGGCGGCGGCGAGCGGCTAGCCTGCATTTCTCACCACCCGACGGCCGAGAAGCACGCGATAAAAAGGCCGTGATTCGTGTCTCGTGATTCGTGAAAACCATAGACGGGGGCCAAGTTCGCTCCATAAGAAATGTCTAACGGCTGGTGAACCGGAAAGGCCGTGTTTCATGACCCGAGGGGTGAAGAAGTTGATTGGGCAAGTACGCCTGCGCGCGCCTTTTTCCTCCGCCCGGCTCGCGCCTGGTCCTGACGGCCTTCTCACGCACTTCACCTCGCCGCGTGGTGAGAAATGCAGGCTAGTCTTGCCGACTTTTTTTACGCATTTCGCCTCCCCACACGGAGAGTAAAGCAAGCTAAAATGGGCGCACCAGGAGGCTCCATGACAAGCAATCTTTCCCGGCGGCACTTCATCGGCGGCGCGGTGGCATCGTCCGTGGCGGCGCAGGCGTCGAGCGGCAAGCTGCCGACGCGCGTGCTCGGCAAAACCGGCGTCGAGGTCACACAGCTTGCGATGGGCTGCGGCAGCCGCCTGATGATGTACGAGGACGAGCAGACGGGGATCGAGGCGATCCACCTAGCCCTGGATCGAGGGGTGCGCTATTTCGATTCCGCGCAGGCCTACGGCGCGGGCAAGAGCGAAACCTGGGTCGGCAAGGCGCTGAAGGGACGCCGCAAGGAAGTCTTCCTGGCAACCAAGATCAAAACGCGCGACTTCGACGAAGCGCTCCGCGAAACCGAGCGAAGCCTGCAACGATTGCAGACCGACCAGATCGACCTGCTCCACTGCCACAGCCTCTGGTATGAAGACGACCTCGCGGCGGTCGAGAAGGGCACACTCAAGGCGCTGTACCGCATGCGCGATGAGAAGATCGCCCGCTTCATCGGGGTGACCAGCCACGTCGACCCGAAGACGCTCGCCACCGCACTGGAGCGCCATGATTTCGACTGTACGCAAATGGCGCTCAACGCCGCATTGCAGGGACGCAGCACCACGGGGGAGAACCTGCCGCCGGCGCCCGCCAACAGCTTCGAGCGGGTTGCGCTGCCGGTGGCGCGCCGAAAGAATCTCGGCGTGCTGGCGATGAAGGTGACGGGCCAGGAGAATCTGCTGGGGAAGGCCCCGGGCAAGTCCACGATCGACCCGCTGCTGCGCTACACGTTGTCACTGCCGGTGGCGGCGGCGGTCGTCGGCATGCCGAAGCTGGATTACATCCGTCACAACACGGGGCTCGCGAGGAACTTCGAGCCCATGCCGCGCCACGAAATGGACAACTTCTCGCGGGAGATGTCTGAAGGGAACAAGATGGCGCTCGACGCCCGCTTCTGCCGGCACGAGGACGTATAACAGCCCGTGTCAAAAGCCCCGCTGCATTCAAGCGGCAATGCATCCCGGCTGAACTGCGTTGCTCCTCGGTCGAATATGTCCAATATGCTCTTTCGTCGCGCCTTGTCAGCCAAGCGCCTCGCCGCTCTCGGTGCTACGCGGGGTTTCAACACGGGCTGTTAACCTCCTCGGGAGAATCGGCCCTGAAGCTGCCCGCCGCTCGGAAGGGATAGCGGCAGCCGGTGCGCCGATCGTATGAGACTGCCCCGCCTGTACCCCATCATCGACGCTGAGCTTCTCGCGATGCGGGGGATCGAGCCGGAGGACATGGCCCGGACCCTCGCTGACGCGGGAGTCCGGATCGCGCAGTTCCGCCACAAAGGCCCTTATACCCGTGACGCCCTGGCCCGTGCGGAGAACATCGGCCGCATCCTGGAAAGCGCCGGCGCCGCATACGTCATCAACGACCGCGCGGACATCGCCCTGATGGCCGGTGCGGACGGCGTCCACATCGGACAAGACGACCTGCCGCCCGAAGCGGTCCGACGCCTGGTGGGGACGAAGTTGGCGGTCGGTTTCTCCACCCATAATCAGCAGCAGCTCCGGGCCGGCGATCAGGAGCCCGTGGATTACCTCGCGTTCGGCCCGATCTTCCCAACGGCGTCGAAACTGAATCCCGATCCGACGGTCGGCGTAGAGGAACTGGCGCGGCTGCGGCCGTTGACCAAGAAGCCGCTCGTTGCCATCGGGGGCATCACGCGCGCGAATATGCATGAGGTGTTCGAGGCCGGAGCTGATTCGGTGGCCGTGATCTCGGACCTGGCCGCGGACGACCTGCCCTCACGCATCGCGGAATGGATGGAGCTTACTGCGGAGCCGTAGCCGATTTGTCGCGTCGAACAGCGGCAACGCGCCATAATCTACACATGCCTTTCTTCATGCGGGCCACACGGGCCGGCCTCATCCTGCTCACTGCGATCACGATCGGAGGCAGCGCCGCCGCTGCCGATCTACCGCCACTGGGCGAGCGGATCCAGCTCTTCAACGGCCGCGACCTCAGCCGCTTCGACACCTTTCTTCGCAATCAGGGATTCAACAACGACCCCGATCACGTGTTCCGAGTGCACGACGGCCTCGTGCACGTGTCGGGCAAGGAGTACGGTTATTTCATCACCAAAGAGGAGTACGAGGACTACTATTTGAGGGCGGAATTCAAGTGGGGTCTGCCGACCTATCCGCCACGCAAGGGCCGGGCGAGAGACAGCGGCATCCTTTTCCACGTTGTCGGCCCGAACCGGGTGTGGCCGAAGTCGATCGAGTTTCAGATGATCGAGGGGGGAACGGGGGACATCCTCGTGGTGGGCGGCGCGGAGCTTACGGTCAAGGGAGAGACCAAGACCCGCGGGCGTTTCAACCGGTTCGACAAGGGACCGTGGAAAGACTACGCCGCGTACCGCGATCCCGAGGGTGAAGTCGAGAAGCCACTGGGAGAATGGAACGTCGTTGAAATGATTGCCGATGGCGGCGCCGTGAAGTATTGGGTGAACGGTACCTTGGTGAACGAGGGTACGGGCGGAAGTCCGGCCCGCGGCAAGATTCTGTTTCAGTCCGAGGGGGCGGAGGTGTTCTTTCGGAGTATCGAACTGCGGCCTCTCAAGAAGTAGCCGCGCAAGGCACTGCAAGCAGCGCCGGAGGAACTTGTCCGTGCGGTGTTCGTAACTTGTCTATGGGGTTTACCATGCGGTTCGCGCAAATACTGCTATTCGCCGTGGGCGGCATTGTGATGATTACGCCGGCCTGGGGGCAGGGTCGCCAAGACCGGGTTTCCTTTGGCCGGAACATCGTCATCGAGCGGGGCGAGTCCGTCGCCGACGCGGTATGTCTTGGTTGCTCGATTCGCGTCGATGGAACGGTGAGAGGGGATGCCGTGACTGTCGGCGGAAGGACCACGGTTTCCGGACGGGTTGACGGGGACGTCGTGGCCGTTGGCGGCGGAATTCGCTTGACCGGAGCTGCAGACGGAGACGTTGTGGCGCTGGGAGGAACCATAGAACTAGGACCGGGCGCGTCGGTCGGCGGAGACGCGGTGGCGCTGGCGGGAGCCATAGAAATAGAACCTGGCGCGGATGTCGGGGGAGGGGTGGTGGAGGGCCGGGTCTCGAGCCCATTTGCGACTTTCGATCCGATCGCCGGCGTTTTCGATGCCGGCTTGATCGCCGTTCTGGTTCTGGTTCTTTTCCTGATCGCGGCGCTCGTCATCCAGCCATTGCTGGCCCTGGCGTGCGCTGCCGTACTCGGGCCGCAACGGTTGGACGTGCTGGCGCGCACGGCCGCCAGCCGCGGGCTGATGTCTTTCTGCGTGGGCGCCGGCCTGCTGACGGCTTTTTTTCTGCTCAGCCTGGCCGGCATTTTCATCCCCTTGTGGATTCCAGGGATCGGGCTTCCGTTATCCCTGATCCTGTTTGTGCCCCTGGTGGTGGGCTACGCGGGCATCAGCTACTGGGTGGGCCACGGACTGCTGCCGCAAGTCAACGCGATGCTGGCGGCGTTTCTCGGAGCCGTGCTCGTCACGATTATTCAAATGATCCCGATTGTCGGATGGATCGCAGGCATGATCTTCCTTCTGATAGCCCTGGGCGTGCCGGTCACCAGCGGCTTCGGGACCGCGGTGGGGTGGATGGACAGCCGCTTGAACCGCCGCTCCGAGGTGCGCTGAACTCCACGCCGGCCTTTTGAGGCGGCGCTCTATCGGCCACTAACCGGCTAAGACACCGACCCTGTCGCGGAAGACGCGGCGCTATGGGAGAGTCTCTCCGAATGGCATCCAGTCATCGACGGCAGGAGCACAGCGCCTTTGCCGCCGCATACACCTTTCCGGCGAACAACGGCGTTCAACTCAGGGCCGGTGCCGGAGAGGCCTACGCCTTTATCTCCGGTCTGTGCGAAGCAGGAACGATCCGCTTAGACAATCCGGAACCGTGGCGGCGCAACGTCAAGATGATCCCGGTTTGACTTAGCCGAGGCGGCCACGTAATGGTTTGCGTGAATACGTTGCCGTCGCTGTGGTAACGTTCTGATTTCATGGCCTTCTCTCCCCGTCGAATCCCCGGCGCAAGCCGCCACGCATTTCCCGACGGCACCGGCTCCGTCGTTGTTATCGCTTTGCTTGCCGTCCTGACCTTCTCCTGCATTGCCGACGGGCCTATCGATACCACACCGTTTCTTGAACAAGTCGACGTCTTCGAAGCCGAAACCGGCGGATATGCCCACTACCGGGTACCCGCCATCGCCGTCTCGCCGAAGGGCACGGTGATGGTCTTCGCCGAAGCTCGCAAGAGTTTCCAGGGCGACTGGGGCACGCAGCATATCCTGCTGCGCCGCAGTGCGGACGGCGGCAAGACGTGGGACGCGCCCCGCAACATCGCCCATGTCGAAGGCGAGATCCAAGCCAACCCCGTGGCCCTCGCCCAAGACCTCGACTCACCCGGCGAGGACACCTACAACAACATCGTCCCGATCGTCGACCACCAGACCGGCGAGATGCACTTCCTTTTCTGCGTCGAATACGCCCGCTGCTACTCGATGACCAGCACCGACGATGCCGAAACCTTCAGCGAGCCGGTCGACATCACCACAACATTCGAGCAATACCGTGACGAATACGACTGGAAAGTCATCGCCACGGGACCCGGCCACGGCACGCAACTGGAAAACGGACGTCTCATCGTTCCCGTCTGGCTCTCCGACGGTACGGGAGGACACGCTCATCGCCCTTCGATCGTGTCGGTCATCTATAGCGACGATCACGCCAAGACGTGGCAAGGCGGCGATGTCGTCGTTCGCCACCCCGACTTAAAAAATCCCAGTGAAACACTGGCCGTGCAGCTCACCGACGGCAGAGTGATGCTGAACATCCGCAACGAGTCACCGGAGCACCGCCGCGCGGTCTCCTACAGCAGCGACGGCGCAACAGGCTGGTCGGCGGCCGTTTTTCACGAGGAGTTGGTCGAGCCCGTCTGCATGGGCAGCATGATCCGTCTGACGAAGCAGCACGAGCACGAGAAGAACCGCATCCTGTTCATCAACCCTGACAGCAGCGAACCGCGCGACCCGGCCAACCCCGCGGGCAATTTCAAGCGCCAGAACGTAACCGTCCGGCTCAGCTATGACGAAGGTGAATCGTGGCCGGTCTCGAAGCCGCTCGAACCGGGAGTCAGCGGCTACAGCGACGTAGCCGTCGATCCGGACGGGACGATCTATGTCATCTACGAACGCGGCACGCCCACAGACCGCGGGACTCACGTCGGCTTCCTCAGCGTCGCCCGATTCAACCTCGAATGGCTCACCGATGGTCAAGACAGCCTGAGCCTGCCTTAGCCGACGTTTGTGAACGGCGAACCGTCCTCCATCCGGGCGATCACAAGAGAGAGGTCCCGCAGCTTCAGGCGCTTGTGACTACATATGTAGGATTCGGGGCGTCCGCGCAAAAAGGATAGCGGAGTTCGAGAAAGGCGCCGGGGAGTGCAGGCTCTCCGATTCCACGGTACTTCATCGACACTGATGTGAAAACCCATGATCCTCGCCGCGGATAGGTCGAAAAGAGGCCGGTGCGACGGTACGGAAGAGGTAGGACGAAAGGCACGACATGGGTTTTTAGCCGTGATTGATCCGCACTTGGGCGGGGGCGGGACTAGCCTGCATTTCTCACCACCCGACGGTCGAAGCACACGATACGACCGCCAGGACTTCGTTGCGCTTGCTTGCCGTGCTCAACGTACGGTTCAAGTACGCCTGCGCGCGCCAAGCGGCTCGCGCCTTTTTCCTCCGCCCGGCTTGCGCCTAGTCCTGACGGCCCTCTCACGCACTTTGCCTCGCCACGTGGTGAGATATGCAGGCTAGGGAAGTTCACGAACTCCTGGCCCGGTGCGATTCTTGATCGCCCGTTGCCGCCGAAAGGTCTCGACCGAAAGACGGCGACCATCCGTCAAGATGGAGATCAGCCCTTCCAGATCCGTTCTGAGCACGCGGATTCCTCGCTCGGTCAAGCGTTCGATCACACTCGGATGGGGATGGCCGAAGGGATTCCGAAAGCCCGCGGATACCACCGCGAACGTTGGCGCCACGCGATCGAGAAACGCATCTCGCGTCGAGGTTGCGCTGCCGTGGTGGGCGACCTTCAAAACATCGGACTCCCGCAATTGCGGTCCGTCGAGGAGTCGCTCTTCGGCGCGGGCCTCGATGTCCCCCGTCAGCAGAAAACGATGATCTCCGAAGCTCGTGCTGAGTACGAGCGAGCGGTTGTTTTCGCGAAGGCCGGCCAGAGCGGATTCAGGAGCCGGACCCAGTACATCGAAAACGACGTTTCCTATCGACAGACGGTCTCCTTGCTGCAGGGATTTGACCGCAATCCCGCGGGAGGTTACCGTATCGATCCAATCGCGGTGTTCATCTCCAAAGGCCGTCCTGGAGAGCCAGATCTCGCCAATCGCAAAGTTCTCGAGCAGCGCCGGTACGCCCGCAAAATGGTCCGAGTCGGAGTGAGTGATCGCCAACACGTCGAGACGGCGGATCGACCGCGACCAGAGATACGGTGACACTACCGCATCGCCGATATCCAGTGTCCGTGTCCCGCCGAAGTCAGGCAGTCCACCGCCGTCGACCAAGACCGTCTGTCCGTCAGGCAAGGCAAGAAAGAGCGATTCACCCTGACCGACATCGATAGCAGTGAACTCAAGATGGTCCGGCATCAGACGCGGCTTAAACGGGTGAACGACAAGGAGTGTCAAGCTCGCAGCGAACAGCGACCAGGCGCCCAATCGCCACCGCAAGGCACGGCAGAAACTCAACGACAGCCCGATCAGAGCCAAGCCGAATAGAGCGGCGAGCCAAAACGGCGGCGGCGGCGCTCTCAGATCGACGGGCAGATCGGCCGCAAACCAGCCGACGATCGATGAAATCGCTTGTGCGAATGACCACGTCAACGTTCCCAGCAGCGTGGAGTTGGTCAGCAAAGCCAGCATCCCCAGCGGCAACGTTACCAGCAGGAGCGGCATGACACAGAGATTTGCCAATACACCACCCCAGGAGACACGCTGGAAGTGCGCCGCCATCGGCAAGGTCAATCCGGCCTGGATGACCGCGGAAACAACAAGGAGAGCCGCCATCCAAACGACAATCCGCAAGCAACCGACCACGGCGCCTGCTATCAGCCGGCGGGGCAGACGTGTCAGCAGGGGCAACGGCTCGAGCCACATCCGCAGAGCGACCCGAAGCTGTGCGACTCGCGGGTCCAGGTGCAGGTCGCGATCCTCGTTCCACAAGTCGATCAATGTCCGCCGGTACGGCTCGATGGTGGTTTCCAGCAGCGGCACAGCGATACCCGCGATCAGCGCCACGGCCAGGAAAGACATCTGAAAGCTTGCGTCGAAAAGAAGAGCCGGATCGATCAACAGGAATACGAGGGCGGTCCCCGCAATCATGTTCAGCGCTCGTCTGTGTCGGTAGATCAGAGTGCTCACCAAGTAAGCGCTGCACATCCACGCCGCGCGCATCACAGGCAGCGCGGCTCCGACAAAGAACGCGTAAGCGACGATGAGCATGATCGTGATCAGGGTCCGCGCCGTCGCTGGAACCATCGCCCAACGCAGGAGGAACAAAACCACGAAGGCCATTGCGCCGACATGCAGACCGGAGATGACCAGGGCATGATAGGCTCCGGTCCGCTGAAAGTCCTCGCGCGTCTGCCGGTTGAGGCCTGTGCGTTG
Source organism: Bryobacterales bacterium (assembly GCA_965204095.1). Classification (GTDB taxonomy): domain Bacteria; phylum Acidobacteriota; class Terriglobia; order Bryobacterales; family UBA6623; genus JAPPLB01. The sequence goes on from OZ241991.1 coordinate 3,251,712, forward strand.
ACCGAGCAGGAGGGCTCGGAGAATGCCTTCGACTCTCTCGTCACTCTCGTGATCGGCGAACAGGCCTATGAGCCGCCGCTCGGCGGCCTTCCGTGCGCTCCAGACCAACGACAGCCCCAATGATCCGCCTCGCCCGTCAAGGCTGTGGATCGGCGTCCCCGCCCGAACCGATGCCGTCAGAAAAATGCGGCGCGATTCCAGGTAACCTACATAATCGAAGCTGCCCGGGTTCTGAAAGTTCCTTGGCTTGCGAAGACGGGCGAGGAACTCGACGCGTGCTCCGCGGGCCAGATCCAGCACGGGGTCGTCCGCACCCCGGTAGACGATCACCTGCACGCCTCCGTGGGCGACAGAGTCGCTGAAGACGGTCTCGACTTCGAGGACGAACCGGTCGCCGTAGTCCACCGATTCCGGCGGGCGACGGACCCAACCGCGAAGGCGCACCGGGTCGTCGGCTTCGTCGCGGCCTTCAATCCAGACCCGGTCTACCCTGAGCGGATCGGGGACGTCCGGACGAGACCCCAGCATGATGCCACAGACGAAAAAACCTGACAGGCAAGCTACGAAACCCGCCCGATACGCACCTGTCCGCAGCCCAAGCAAGGCCAGGGCGCCCAACAGTACAACTGATAGCAGGGTTTCAGCGAAGGAGAAGACCGCTAGCTGCGAGACGGCTACGCCGACTGCCAGGGCGCCCAGGGGCGCAACCAGCGGATGCTTCATCCCTAGCACTCCCTCTCACAGCCAAGTTGGGGTCAAGCCGGGGTCTTTTTCGCAGCCGGCTGGATTCCGCCGCACAACCCCTATTCCTGGTCGGGGCTCCCATCGGCGCGTTTAACCAGTTCGTCCACTTTCTCGACGACGGTCTCCTCGACGGCCGCACGGAACGGCCCAGGCAACGTACCGAAGAGCATCGCTCCGCCCCCTTCATAGCCGCCTTCCTTGAGAACCCGCAGACTCGGAACGTAGCTGAAGACATCATCGTTGTAAGCCGACACCCACGTATCTCTTGCGCCATAAGCTCGTTTGAATCGGATCGAATAGTCGACGACGACTTCGCCTGCCAAGCCGATGAAGGTGAGATCCTCTCCGAACCGCCAGACGTGAATCGGGTACGGATACGCCTGCATCAAATCACCCCCGGCGGCCAGAATCTTGAGCAATCGCTCGGCATGTTCGCGAACACGCCGATTCTTGTCGTTCAACCGCCCTTTCAGCGCCTCCTCCGTCGGCACGCGGAAAGGAAGCGCCACTTCGTCAAAGGCCGCGCGTAAGGGTCCTCCGATGGGTCTCATCTCGCGCTTGAGGACGTCATCCACAGCGATGGCCATCGTGTCGCCATAGCGCCGAGCCAGTTCGACCTTGCGGCGAGGCAATGGATTCTGGTCGGCGCTGCAGCCGTTGACAAACAGAGCCACGGCCTCCGGATAGCGCTTCTCGATTGCCTCCTGCGCATAGCCCGGCCAGTCGCCGTTGATCTGGTAGTCGCTCAGAACAGTGGCATGACAGGCATAGCCGAAAGCGATCGCCAGCAGTGTTCCGTCAGTCTTCTTGACTGCGAGCACGGGCACGTCGTGGTCGGTCGGGCCTGGGTATTCTGGATGCCCCACCCGGCGGCGATTGACGGCAAATCCGGCAAGGCCCAGACGGTAGGAGAGTGTTGCCGCCTCGCGATTGTTGATCGCTTCGCCGATGACCTTGACAACGTTGTCGATGAGCTGCGCCTGGTAGCGCAATATAACCTCTTTGTGCTGGTCATTCAGCGGATAGGTCGAATAGCGGTTGACCGTCGTGACGGGCCCACTGTGTGTATGCGACGCGTTCAGGACAAACCTCTCGCGGGCGAGCCCATGCGTAGTGGTCACGCGCCGAACGATCTGCTTTGTCACATCGGCGCGAAAGCCTCCAAGATCGGCAGTAACCAGAACAGAAACGATACCGGCGCTGTCCTCGAGCGCGAGGGCTTTGAGATGAAGGCGTTGCCGAACACCTTCGGACGGTTTTTTGCGAGAGGCGTAGCCAGCCAACCAGATTGACTCTTTCGGTGTGATGTCAACCCGAGCAACTCCCGCTTTCCAACTCTCGGCAGCCGTACTCGCGGTGGCCAACGCAAAGATGAAAGTTAAAAAGCGGCATGGTCTCGAAAGGGTCTTGCGCCTCACGGTGGTCCCTCCTTCACGCGAAAGTCGTAGCGAGGAAAAGTTTACCATCGAACCAAGCATTCGGCAGCTTGAGGAAGCGCGTCTTCCCAGTCAAGCTATGGGAGAATATGGGCTGACGTGGGGCGGTAAGGGGATGTCCGATAGGGAGTTGCTCGATGAGATCAGTAAGGTCGCCGGCGACCGCGCCAAAGTGATAGACCTGGTGCTCGCGCATTTCGACGCCGACACAGGGACGATTCACGTGTTGGGTCCGGACGGCCTGCTACACCTCGAGGCTTGGGCAGGTGGTATCCCGGAACCCTTGCTGGACGTGATCCGAACCATTCCGGTTGGCAAGGGGATCGCCGGGTTGGCCGTTCAGCGCCGAGAACCGGTCAATCTGTGCAATCTTCAGACCGATCAGAGCGGCGATGCGCGGCCCGGTGCACGCGCGACCGGCGTACAAGGCTCGATATGCGTCCCCATGATAGCCGGCGCCACAGCTGTGGGTGCGTTGGGCATTGCGACTCGCAGAGAGCGTGACTTCACAGGCGATGAGGCGAAGCTGTTGCAACAAGTGGGGCGAGTGCTTGTCTCCTAGGAGCTGACAACCTGAACTAAAACTATGGATATAGTTAATATTGAGAGCCTGCTGCCGCCGGACAATCCGTTCATCCGGCTCAACCTCAGGGACAATGTGGTCGTGGCGCGAGTTCCACTCTCTGCAGGGTCCAGCGTTCAGTTCGAGAGCGCCGAGATACCAATCCGGCAAGCAGTGGGAGCGGGCCACAAGGTGGCCGTGGAGACGATTCGGGCAGGTGAGACGGTCTTCAAATATGGCGAGGAAATCGGTCGGGCAGGAGCCGACATTGAAGCGGGCGACCTGGTCCACGTACACAACCTGGAATTTGACGTAGGCGAGCGGAAGTATGAGTTTGCCAATACCCTGAACGACTTAGAGGACGTGCCCCGCCTCGCCGCAGACACCTTCCTTGGATACCCGCGTGCGGATGGCCGCGCCGGCACACGTAACTTTATCGCGATCGTCGGAGCCAGCAACTGCGCCGCGTATGCAACCGAGCAGGTTGAGGCTCAGTTCGCCAGTGAATCGCTTGACGGTTCGGGAATCGACGGCGTGGTCGCGTTTCCCCACGTAGATGGCTGTGGCCAAGCGGAGGGAGCTGATACACAGCAGCTCCGCCGAACCCTCGATGGCCTCGCCGATCACCCGAATGTAGCGGCGGCCGTAATGATTGGCCTGGGGTGCGAGGTCAACCAGATTGGCTACTACACGAGGGAAGAGGACCGTGACGGTAACGGTGCACCGCGGCGGGGCTTTACGCTGCAGGAGAGCGGAGGAACGACGGCTGTGGTTATGGACGGCGTAAAAGCCGTTCGAGAAATCATTGACGAAGTCGGCGGGCGCCAGCGCGTACCGTGTCCGACCTCGAAGCTGGTGGTGGCTTTGGAGTGCGGCGGCTCGGATGCGTTTTCGGGAATCACATCGAATCCGAGCGTCGGCTACTTTTCCGATCTGCTGGTGAAGCAAGGTGGAACGGTGTGTTTGGCTGAAACGACCGAAGTATATGGCGCGGAACATCTGCTCACTAGGCGAGCTGTCAGCCGGGAGGTCGGCGAACGGCTACTCGAAAAAATCGAGTGGTACAAGCGCTATGTTGCCGGCTTCGGGTTGGGAATCAGCTTCGATTCGAATCCTTCTCCCGGAAACAAAGCGGGGGGGTTGACAAATATCACGGAAAAATCGCTCGGAGCCGTCGCCAAAGCAGGCATGTCGAATCTAACAGCCGTTTATGACTTTGCTGAAAGGATTACCAGCTCGGGCTTCGTTTTTATGAACACCCCTGGTTATGACCCGACTTCAGTTACCGGCATGGCGGCCGGCGGGTGTAATGTCTGCTTGTTCACAACGGGCCGTGGCAGCGCATTCGGCTTCCCGACAGTGCCTGTCGTAAAAATCGCATCGAACTCGCAGACAGGGAGCCATATGAACCGGGACATGGATATTGATTGCGGCACCATCGCAGAGGGCAAGGAGGACATTCCGACGGCTGGAAAACGGATTTATCAGTTCGCTCTCGACGTTGCATCCGGAAGGAAGACCTTCTCCGAAGCCCTCGGGCACCGTGAGTTCATTCCCTGGCGCATCGGTCCGGTACTCTAGGCTGGAGTGCAGCTGCACAGAAAGTAATTTGACCTTTGCTGAGGCTGTTCTTGATCGGTCGCCAGGACTGACAGTGTGATGCCGACCGTCTCTTCAACATCGGATTCCAGCAAGAACCCGTGAACAAGAGAGGAACCGATGAAACCAAGTCCTCCTCGGATGGCGTCCGATCAGAATCTACAAGGCCGAGACGCCTGCTTGTGAAAAGGTGTTACGAGACGATAGATCCATAGGCGAGAGCGTTAGTGCAAGGTGACCTTTCGGCCGTTCCGAGCGGATTCATAGATGCCGAGGGTAAGTTCGAGTGCGGCGTAGCCTTCTTCGCCTGCAACGAGCGGTTTACTTCCGGTTTCAATCGCTTTGCCAAAGTCGAGGAATTGTCGCTTGATCGGTTCCAGTGAAATTGCCATCGGATCGGATGCGCCGGAGTCCATACCCCGTTCGACAAGCGGAACGTCGTCACTGGTGTCGTCGTCAACATCCCACTCCGTGAGTTGATCACCGGTGAGTATCGCCGAGCCCTTCGTACCGTGGATCTCAATGCGTTCGGGATATCCGGGGATAATCGCAGTAGAAGCCTGGATGACCCCGGTAGCGCCGCTTTCATAAAGAATGACAGCGTTGACAAGGTCTTCGGATTCCATCTCGTGCGCCGCAGCGATCTGCCACTGGCCAAAAACTTCCTTCACAGGGCCCGCCAAGTAAAGCAGCAGGTCGAGACCGTGAATTGCCTGATTGATGAGCGCTCCACCCCCCTCAACACCCCAGGCGCCTTTGCCGGGACGGTCATAATACGGCTGAGGCCGATGCCATTTCGTGTAGCTGTCCGCTTGTAGAATCCTGCCGAGGCGGCCCTCCCGTACGGCCTTTGCCAGGAACAGCATCGAGTCATCGAACCGGTGCTGACTCACGACGCCAAGAACCAGGTGCGCGGATCGAGTTACTTCGATCATTTCTTGTGCCGCTTCGAGTGTGAGAGCGATGGGCTTCTGAACAAGGACATGTTTGCCGTTCGCTACGGCGATTTTCGTCATCTCCAGGCGAGAGTCGGGGAAGGCGCAGATATCCACGAAGTCAATGTCGGGCCTAGCGCAAAGATCACGCCAATCGGGGATGAACTCGGCGCCGTACTTGGTCGCGAAGTCACGGCCTTTCTGTTCAGAGCGATTGGAAACGGCGACTAGTTGGTAATCGATCTCTTGATAACTGTCGCCGTGCTTGTGGGCAATGGCTCCTGTACCGATAAGGCCAACTTTCATGAGAGAAGCACCTCCACGACCTATTTACTACTAGTGTAGTTTCAGTGATGCGCCAAGCCTTTTTTTCCTATGTCCGTTCGGAATTGCATGCCGTCAAAGTGAATTTTCTCGATGGCGTTGTAGGCGGTATCCAATGCCTGCGCCAGAGTTGCACCGCCGGCGGTAATGCCCAGCACCCTGCCCCCGGCGGTCGCGTAGTGTCCACATTGAATGCACGTACCAGCGTGAAAAACCTTTGCGCCGAGTGTCTCGGCTTCTGGAATGCCGGTAATACGGCGGCCCCTGGGATACGAGCCGGGATAGCCTTCCGAGGCGAGGACAACGCAGGCAGTGGGTCCTTCTCTCCATTGAACGAGGCTCGCATCGAGGCTTCCGCTAGCCGCCGTAGCGAGCAGGCCCGCGAAGTCGCCCTCGAGCCGATGCATCAATGGCTGGGTTTCGGGATCACCCATCCTAACGTTGAACTCAAGAACCTTTGGTCCTTCGCTGGTGATCATCAGACCACAGTAAAGAAAACCGCAGAAGGGGTGTCCGAGGTCGCGCATACCGGCAAGAGTCGGCTCAACAATTCGATCGACGATCGCATCTCGAAGCTCGACCGGCAGAATGAGCGGGTCGCAATAGGCACCCATCCCACCGGTGTTGGGCCCTTGATCGTTATCAAGAGCCCGCTTGTGGTCCTGGGTGGGTGGAAAAATAAAGTATGTCCGGCGGTCGCAAAGCAGAATAAAGCTAAGTTCTTCGCCGTTCAGGAATTCTTCAAACACGAGGCGACGCCCAGCGCCTGCAGCGAGCTCGCCGACGAGCATCTTGCGGGCCGTTTCGGCAGCCTCTTGCCGAGAATTGGCGATGATGACGCCCTTGCCTGCAGCAAGACCGTCGGCTTTGACAGCAATTGGATACTCAAAACGGTCAAGATGAGCATCGATGTCTTCCAGGGACTCCACCACCGCAAAGTCGGCTGTCGGAATGCCCCGGTCGACCAAGAACTGCTTGGCGAATATCTTGCTGCCCTCCAGTTGGGCGGCGAAAGAACTGGGGGCCACGATCGGCAAACCGTCAGCCGCAAAGGCGTCACCGAGACCAGAGACCAGAGGAGCTTCAGGACCTACCACCGTCAGGTCAACTCTCAATGTGCGGGCCAAGGCGACCATTTCATCGGATGAACCAATGTCCGCGGGAATGCAAGATGCCTCCACGGCAATGCCGGCGTTGCCCGGAGCACAGAAGATCCGGTCGACGCCGGCGGATTGAGCAAGACGCCAAACCAGAGCGTGCTCTCTTCCACCACTACCGACGACCAGGATTCTCATATGTCAGGAGTGCTCCGATGATTCATGGAGCTGCGGCAAGCGCATAGAATAACAGGAAAGCTAACGGTAAGCGGCTTTTCAGGTCCGACCATGACTCGATCATTCCATGAAGCCTACGACGTTGTCGTCATCGGGGCGGGGCACGCCGGCAACGAGGCTGCCATGGCTGCGGCGAGAATGGGGCTTCGGACGGCGCTGGTCACGCTGAATCTTGACCTGATTGCTCAGATGTCCTGCAATCCGGCGGTTGGCGGGATCGCAAAGGGGCATCTTGTCCGTGAGATCGACGCGTTGGGCGGCATCATGGGCGAAGTGACGGATGAAGTTGGTATCCAGTTCAGGTTGCTCAACACAAGCCGTGGTCCGGCCGTGTGGTCGCCGCGGGCCCAATGTGACAAGAAGCACTATCGAATCGAGTCCCGACGCCTGCTTGAAAGCGAAACGAATTTGACCATCAAGCAGGCGGAAGTTGTTGATCTAGTGCTGGATAAGCAGGGCGGGCAGTGTCAGATACACGGTGTTGAGCTGGGAGACGGACGCACGATCGGCGCGGCCGCCGTCATTGTGACTACAGGGACTTTCTTGAACGGATTAGTCCACATCGGTGAGCGAACGTTCCCTGCGGGACGAAGCGGGGAGCCGCCGTCGGTGATGCTCGGTGAAGTGCTCAGGTCGCTGGGCTTTCGTTGCAGCCGACTAAAAACGGGTACGCCACCACGTTTGGATGGTCGTACTATCGACTGGACGCGATTTGAAGCCCAGCGAGGGGACTCCGAGCCGACACCATTCTCGTTCCAGACGGAACGGATCGAGAGGGAACAGATTGAGTGTCACATTGCGTTCACGTCGGACGAAACGCTTTGCATATTGCGGGAGAACATCAATCGCTCGCCTCTCTATAGTGGTCAGATCAACGGCGTCGGCCCTAGATACTGTCCGTCGATTGAGGACAAGGTCGTCAAATTCCCAGACAAGCCGCGTCATCAAATCTTCCTGGAGCCCGAGGGACTTGATACCTATGAGGTGTACGTCAATGGAATGTCCACCAGCATGCCCATCGACGTGCAGGGTGCGATGGTGGCATCGATCCCGGGACTGGAAAGGGCCGAGATCATTCGACCCGGATATGCAATTGAATACGACGCAGTGGACGCGACTGAACTCCGCCATACTCTTGAGACAAAACGAATCCGAGGCCTGTATCTGGCGGGTCAGATCAATGGCACGACTGGCTATGAGGAAGCGGCGGCGCAGGGCCTGATGGCCGGAATCAACGCGGCCTGCGCGCTACGGGATCAAGAGCCCGTCGTACTCGGTCGAACAGACGCATACATTGGTATTCTCATCGACGACCTCGTCACGAAGGGCACAGACGAACCGTACCGCATGTTCACCTCACGGGCCGAGTTTCGCCTTCATTTGCGGATCGACAACGCTGACCAACGATTGACTCCGATAGGCCATGGATGCGGACTTATCCGAGGACGGAGATGGGAGCGATTTACCAGGGTGCAGAAGGAACGCCAGCGTGTCCGCGAATTTCTCAACCAGTACTGTCCTAGTCAAAACGACGATCTCGGTGGCTTAGTTGGGAGCGGTCAGAGACCGCCACGGCTAGTCCAGTTGTTGAAACGACCCGAGCTGCGCGTCGACCATGTAAAGAAGTTCGTGGAGAGAACCACGAAGGCAAACCTGCGCGACGCCGATTGGAGGGCGATCGAAACGGAGATCAAGTACGAGGGTTACCTGGCTCAGCAGTGTCGGAGCATTGAGAAGCTTCGCCGAGCGGAAAAAAGGAAGATCCCGGCTGACTTCCATTATGAAGGAATTGCGGGGCTCTCGAATGAGATCGTGGAAAAAATGGAGCGCGTCAGGCCGGCGACGTTGGGTCAAGCGTCACGCATTCCAGGCGTCACACCAGCCGCGATCTCCATTCTGAATTTACATTTGAGTAGTGGGCGCTCAACACTCTGACGTAGAGCGGTTCGACGCTCTCTTGAAGTCCTTACTTTCTCCCCTTGAAGTTGAGCTCTGCTCGAATCAGATCATTCGACTAAAAAACCACTACAAGCTGCTCTTGCGATGGAATTCTCGTATCAACCTGACGAGCATACGGGAACCAGACGAGATTGCAGAACGACATTTTGCTGAATCTCTGTTTCTTGCACAACTGCTGCCTCACGAAGGAACGGTGGTCGATATTGGTTCCGGCGCGGGATTCCCTGGCTTTCCCGTTTCGGTAGCGCGACCATCATTGCTGGTGACGCTGGTAGAATCCGTCCGTAAAAAGGCTGTGTTTCTGCAGGAGCTAGCCAGAAATGAAGCACGTGTAAAGGTTCATGCAGGCCGTTTTCATTCGGTGGACTGGAGATTCGATTGGGCGATCTGGCGAGGAGTGGCATTAGAAGGGATCGAGGACGATATCGCCCTATGTGTCGACCGAGTAGCCGCGATAACGAGTGAACGCCAAGCCGCACACTGGAAAAGGCGAAAAAAGTTGGTGTGGGAGCGGGAACAAGTAGTCCCATGGGACAAAAGGCGAGTTGTTCTCGTCGGGCGGTCTATCCATGTTCCACGTGAAACGTAGACGCGCGTTTCCTGCTTCCTTCTTTTTGGCGTCCCTGCATCGCTGTGCTAGAGTGTGATGTCCCGGAGACCGGGGAGCCTGCTCCTTGGGAAGCATCATTGCAATCGCTAACCAAAAGGGTGGAGTCGGCAAAACGACTACCGCCGTTAATCTCTCGGCTGCTCTCGCTGCGGCCGACTGCCGAGTTCTTATCGTAGATTGCGACCCACAGGCTAATGCCAGCAGCGGACTCGGCTTTCAACAGGCCGAATCCGAGCCATTTACACTCTACGAAGTCCTCATCGAAGGACTTCCATACGATACGGCCAAACGAGAGACTCAAATTGAGCAGCTCGACCTGCTGCCTTCCTCGCGAAACTTGGCCGGAGCGAATCTGGAGCTTGTTGACCTATCGGATCGCGAGCTCATCCTCTGGTCCAGACTGGCTGATGCCCTTGCGGCCTATGACTTCATCTTTCTCGACTGCCCACCGGCACTCGATCTTCTAACCCTCAATGCGCTTGTCGCCGCGGATTCCGTGCTCATTCCGATTCAGTGTGAGTACTTTGCTCTCGAAGGCATCTCGGCGCTCCTTGACACCATTGACCGGGTTCGTGAATTCTGGAACCCGGATCTGATGATCGAAGGAGTTCTTTTGACGATGTTCGACGAGCGCACGACGCTTTCACGCCAAGTCGCATCGGACCTCCAGGAGTTCTTTGAAGGGCAGGTATTTGACACGGTCATCCCACGAAATGTTCGCTTGGCGGAAGCACCCAGCCATGGCCGATCGATTATCCAATATGATCTCCGATCACGCGGAGCAAAGAGCTATCTGGGGTTAGCCCGGGAATTCCTTTTCCGCCGAGGGCAACATCCATCGCTCTAGGCGGTCCCGTGAGTAAGGTTACCTCCATATGTTCCTGACATGAAAGGAGTTAACAAAGATGGTTAGAACGCCGCCGCAAAAAACCAAGTCTCGCAAGGCCCTAGGTCGAGGCCTTGGTGCACTTCTACCGAAGAGAAGTCCGTCGCAGTCTCCGGCGGACTCACGAGGACGCTCAAGGCGGGATGCCGTCCAATCTATTCCTCTGAGTCACATCAATGTGAATCCGTCGCAGCCGCGACGTGCTTTCGACCCTCAAGGGATCGAAGAGTTGGCGCAGTCAATTCGTGTAGATGGCGTGATCCAGCCGATTGTTGTTCGACAGCAGCAAGATCGGTTCCAACTGGTTGTTGGGGAGCGGCGTCTTCGGGCCGCTCGCCTCGTAGGGCTAGACGAAATACCCGCCATTGTCAAAGATGTGAGTGACGAACGCCTCTTGCAAGTTGCACTTGTTGAGAACATCCAACGTGAAGATCTCAACCCGATCGAAGTGGCCACGGCCTTGCGAACCATGGCTCACGATCTGGACCTGAGTCATGAGGAACTGGCGGAACGTACCGGCAAAGACCGCACTAGTGTAACGAATCAACTGCGTCTACTACGATTGCCGGAAGATATCCAGCAACTCGTGGCCGAGAGGCGCCTTTCGATGGGACATGCCCGTGCCATATTGAGCCTTGACAATGTGGAACAACAAAGAGCACTTGCCGAAAAGGCGGTTGCTCAGGGCTTATCCGTCCGGCAGGTCGAGCGGACTGCTAGAGAATTGAACGAACCTCGCAAGCGTGCGAAGCAAGACAAACCTCTCGATCCCAACGTGCTGGCTGCTGTTGAACGCCTCGAAGAAGTCTTGAGTACGAAAGTGCGTTTGGTTGAACGCGGGCGTAACGGGGGCAAGATCGAGATCGAATACTACTCTGCCGACGACCTCGACCGCATATATACTACAATTGTAGGTAAAGAATGACCCTACTCGCTATCGATTCGCTCGACCAATGCCGCCGCGCGTGCTCGTGCGATGTGCACGAACCTCTGATCGCCTGCCACCTTACGTAACACTGGAAGGAAGTGATGGGAAGCAACAATACGGTTCTTGTCGAACGAAGTTTGGAAATAGAGAAGCGTCTTGTTCACACCAAGCCGGTCGAATCTCACCACGCGCTCAAGTTCGAACAGGTGATTTGCCGATTCGGCCATTCGTAAGAACCAACTCTCCAGAGTTTTCGCATCTGGTTCCTCCGTATATACATATGCGGCCTCCGTTCTTTGCCCGTTGCCACTGTCGTAGCGCAAGATCTTGTCACCTGTGAACGCTACTTTACGGTCGTTTTTGATGGGTCGTCTCAGGCCATCGAGTTTTTTAACGAGTTCAAAGATTACTTTTGTTTCCCGAGGGCGTAGCGTGAAGGCCCAGGGGTCTTCCTCGTCAGGCTCTTCCCGGTAGATCGCGTTCCCGTCGGAGGTCAATTCCACCTCGAAATAGGGGGGCATGCTGCCTGGGAAGTCACGCGAGAAGAAGAGAGTCTCCTGAGCATGAGCAGTAGCTGCTAATGCGAGCAGAACGCAGGTCCCGAGCAGAAACCTATTGATTCGTCCGGCGTTGCTCGCACACGTCGTCGGTCTCCGGTGCGTCACACCTTTCTCCCCGTACTTCGCATCGAGTGACAGAGCGCAACGGCCAAGGCGTCAGAGGCGTCGAATGAGCCATTGATCTCGTCCTGGTCCGACCCTAGCAGAGAACTCACCATCATGCGGACTTGATCCTTGGTGGCCTTGCCATAGCCGACCACACTGCCCTTCACCTCGAGCGGTGAGTACTCGCCAACGGGTAGACCTGACTGCGCGGCGGCGAGCAGCGCCACACCGCGCACATGAGCAAGACGTAGCGCTGAGCGCGGGTTGACCGCAGCGAACACTCCCTCAACGGCCATCGCATCCGGGGAGTGCTCTTCCAAGAGGTTCCGGAGTCCGTCGTGAATAACCCGTAAACGTTCTCCGAAGGCATGCTTCGTTGAAGTGCTGATCACACCACAGGTCAAAAGCCTGTGTCGACGTCCGTCCGTCTCGATGACGCCGTAGCCGGTTCGTTTCGAACCACAGTCAATACCTACGATTCTCATTGCTTTGAGACAGCTTCGAAATGAGGCCGCAGAGGTGTGAATTCTAAGCCGAAAGGGCTTTTAGTTCCTTGTCGTCGATAGCGAAGTTCGAATAGACGTTTTGGACATCGTCGTGGTCTTCGAGGAGGTCGAGCATGCGCAGCACGGTAGTCGCGCTCTTGCCTTCGATCTGCACTGTGCTCTGCGGAACCATGGTGACCTCCGCTGAAGAACTCGCTACGCCGGCTTCTTCGATAGCCTTGACGACATCGTTGTGAGCTTCACATGGTGAAACGACATGCCAGTTCTCACCTTCATCGACGAGATCCTCGGCACCGGCACCGAGAGCAATGTCCATGAGCTGTTCCTCGTCGGTACCTTCCATCGGCACGATGACGAGGCTTTGCTTGCTAAACATCCATGCGACGCAGCCGTTCTCACCGAGGTTACCTCCGTTCTTTGAGAAAAGGTAACGCAGCTCGCTGACGGTTCGGTTGCGGTTGTCTGTGACGACTTCGACGATGACGGCCACGCCGGACGGTGCATAGCCCTCGAATATGATCTCTTCGTACGACGTGCCTTCCAACTGCCCGGTGCCGCGGAGGATGGCCTTCTTGATGTTGTCCTGAGGCATGCTTTGCCCCTTGGCGGCGGCGATGGCGGTGCGGAGACGCGGGTTGGCGTCAGGGTCTCCACCACCCTCGCGAGAGGCGATTTGGATCTCCCGGATAAGTCGGGTAAAGACCTTGCCCCGCTTGGCATCCTGAGCGGCCTTCTTGTGTTTAATGGTCGCCCACTTGGAATGGCCCGACATGTTGATTCCTCTAACGTTTGGATTCGACCGCTCGGTGGCGGCGCGGGAAAAGGCCTCAGCGAAGAACTCTGCGGGAGCCGCCGTTCGTCCACAGACATCGGGTCTGAATCTTTCAAGAGAATAGCAGAAAGGCTTTGCGGCCAAGGGGTAGACGGGAGGTTGGGGGACACACCGACCGCAATCAGCTTGTCTATAATGGCGTTTCAGAGAGCAGCGAGGAGCATACGAATTCAACATGAAAAAACTGGGCTTTCTATTTGTCTTTATCCTGGCGAGTGCAGGTCTTGTCCATGCTGCCCACATCTATGAAGAAACGGCTTCGGTACACGACATCATGGAAGTGGTGCAGGGGCCGAGCATGAAGAAGCTCTCGGAGATGATGAAGGCGGGCGGCCCACAGACCGATGACGATTGGAAGCACGCCCGGGAACACATCTCGATCCTGGGTGAAACCACGCAGCTATTGCTGATGGGCAAGCGTGTGAAGGACGATCCCTGGACACCGGGCGCCCAAAAGGTGATCGACGGATCCAAGCAGGGCACTGCGGCTGCGAAAGCGAAGGATGGCAACGCGTTCCGAGCAGCAATGGGTTCAGTGGGCGCGGGTTGCCGGTCGTGCCACAAGGTTTACAAGAAGAAGAAAAATTAGGCGGCCTCCTTCGATAGCTTGAGCCGTTCAACCGTTCGGGTTGGTTTGATCCATGTTGAACGGCTGGTCTGGCTGCGTGCGGATTCCCAAACCTCTCTTCGCGGGCTACGCCTGCAGGCGTATGGATTTACTCGAACGTATCCGTCTTTCCTTTGGGATCTTCCGCTCCAGGCAGTTTTCAGCAGGCCTGTCTAACGAAGTTTGACTACCGCACCTCCGCGGTCTTTGCTGCGTAGCGCGGCGTCCATGAAGGCGAATATTTCGATAGTGACATTGTTGGGCACAGGTGGTTCACCGGTGCGAAAGAACTCGACGACGCGAACGAGCATGCGTGCATATGCCCCGCCGGCTTTCGTCGACTGCTTGATCTCATCCTCTCCATAGGCGATGGCTCCGTAGCCTCTCCTGCCCGCGCGGATTCCACGCACGGTTCCAATACGGCCATCCTTCCAGAGACCCACGATTACGTCAGCCTCTTCGGTAAACGTGCGATGTACGGAGACGCAACCGGGTCCCATGATCGTGTAAAGCAGCTCGATCGGGTGAATGGCATACCACGATAGATCCAGATGATGGGTAGGGTGGATCGAAGCAGGCCCCCACGTGATCACGCCCTTGAGTCCTTGCACTCGAGTCTCCGCAACGGCATCGGTATAGCGCAGGCTCGACGAGCTGAACCATGGAACGCCGTGCATCTTGCCAAGCCGCGCGATCTCGCGAACGTCTTCGAGCGACGCGGCAAGAGGCTTGTCAATGAAGACCGGCTTTCCGGCTTCGAAGACCGGTTTCACCTGCTCCAAATGTCGGCGGCCGTCGACGCTCTCGAGTAGAACAGCGTCCACTTTGGAACAGAGAGTCGGGATGTCCGGGACTATCTCGACGCCCCAGTCCTGTTCGAGTTGAGCCGCGTACTTGTCGACCCGTGTGCGGCTGCTTTCAACGTCAGGGCTGCCGCCTTTGTAAGCAGCTACGACGCGAGCTCCGGGCACGTGATCGGGGCGCGAGGGATCGTTGAATATGCTCGTAAACGCCGGGACGTGCGAGGTGTCGGTACCGATGATGCCGACTTTGATGGGTTCAGCGGCTTGGTGGGGAAGGACCACAAGCAGGGCTAAGACGAGAAGACGAATCTGCATGCCAGGCATTCTACACCAGGGAGTGATGGGAAATGGACCCGGCAGCTTACCGGATACGGATGTGGGAGTATTCGCCCATTCCAGAGCGGGTCTTTCGGAATCTCTTGGCGCTCGAATGCAAGGTACGCTGGCCGCTGGATTCCCAAGGGCTACAGGACGGGTTTGAAGCGTTCCATCAAGGCTTCGATTTCCTTGACTTCCTCAGCGCGCACTTCTGGAAGCGGAGGCCGCACCGGTCCAGCAGGCTTACCAAGGATCTCCATCGCCTTCTTCATCACAGACACTTCATAGCCCTTGCGCCGGGCGCGCAGAGCGTAGAGAGGAATCACATAGTTCGACATCAGCCGAGCAAGGCTCGCCTGGTCGAGCATCGAGGCGCGTTCGTGCAATTGCAGCGAGAGCCGTGGGGCAAGCACAGCAATACTCGACGTGTAGGTTCGAATGCCGATCGAATAGTAGCCCGGCACCATGTCGTCACCGATCCCGCCGATCCAGTGCAGGCGATCTCCGCATCGCTCCATGATGCGCTGATAGGTGCGCAGATCCGCTTGGCCCTCTTTCCAGGCGATCAAGTTTGGAATCGCTTCACAGAGTCGCCAGACTTCGGTCGCGGAGAACGTCGCCCAGTCACGGCTGTAGACAAACAGACCGAGATTCGTTGCCTCTCCGATCGCCTTGTAGTAGTGGAGCAAACCTTCGCGATCAGCGTTCGGATAGTAAGGCGGGAAACAGAGGATGCCGTCGGCGCCCGCCTCCTCGGCCTTCTTGGCCATTTCGGTTGCGAGGGGCATGTTGAACCCGACCCCGGCGAGCACGCGGGTCTTGCCACCGACCTCATCGATTGTGGCTTTGATGACCTCAAAATGCTCTTCGGGAGTCATCGAATACATCTCGCCTGTTCCACCCGCCGCCACGACCGCGCACAGCGGGAACCTCAGCATCTCCGCAACGTTCTGACGATAGCCCTCGATGTCGAGTGAAAGATCGTCTTTGAAGATGGTGACCGGGAAAGTGATCACGCCACCAAGTTGGCCTTTGAGTTCCTCTGCAGTCATGGCGGGGAAGCCCCTTTCTTGAGCAAACCGTCTAGCTTAACGGTTCGAAGAAAGGGTGTCTATGCCACAGAAGGCTACGGAGCCCCTTGTATCTCCGAGCCTTTTCTGACACGACCAGAGATCATCGGCCGCAACCAATAGCAGCTCATCTCGCACCCAATGCTTGAAGATCTTTGCTGAGGCACCGACGGCAGCTCCTACCAGCGCGGCAGTACACGTTTCCAGTTCGGATCGACGTGCTTGCGCATTTCGGCCTGATCGTCGCGTTTCCGGTAGGGCAGCTTCTCGAAAAGCGCCTTCCCGCGAGCGATCTGGTCGTAGTCCAGGTCGACGCCCAGGCCTGGCTTGTCGGGAATCTTGACGCAGCCGTTGACGATCGCGATGCGTCCGCCGGCGACGATCTCGTCCTTCTCGGATTGCCACGGATAGTGCGTATCGCAGTCATAGGTAAGGTGCTTCGTGGCGGCGGCGACATGCGTCATCGCCATCAACGAAACTCCCAGATGGCTATTGGAGTGCATCGAGAGCCCGATTCCTAAGACCTGACAGATCTTGCCGAGGTGCTGCACCTGCCTCATACCGCCCCAGTAGTGGTGATCGCACAGAATCACCTGAACTGCTTCCTTCTGGACCGACTCGGGAATATTTGCGAAAGACGTCACCGCGACGTTGCTCGCCAACGGCGTATCGACATCTTCGGCAAGCAGGCCTGCGCGAACCGCTGCCATGCCATTGATCCCCATCGCCGGGTCTTCCAGGTAGCCGCCGCCGGAGAGTTCTTGTTTCAGGTCCCGGCCTACTTTGATCGAGGTCTCGACGGTCCAGGCGCTGTTGGGGTCGATGCGCAACGGTACGCTGGGGCCGAACTCCTGGCGGAGTTGACGGATCGTCTCGACTTCGATCTCCGGATCGAAGACGCCGCCCTTGAACTTGACGGAACCGAATCCGTACTCGTCGAACATCTGCTTTACCTGGCGGACGAGCGTTTCCGGCGACAGCGCCTCGCCGTACCTGTCTTCGCGGGCGTCATCGCCTTCGCCCCCGCCGCCGGCGTGCTTGTAGAAGGGGTAAGCCGAAAACGGGACTTCGTCGCGAACGCGGCCGCCGATCAGGTCGCAGACGGGCTGTCCAACTGCGCGGCCGATCAGGTCGAGACAAGCGGTCTCGATAGCGGCGTATGTGCGGCTGCTCGCATCGAGAGGATTCTCGCCGGGAACGTGGTAGGTCTGCGAGCGATCGAGGCCGCCGCCTTCGTCCTCGACGAAACCGAGCAGGTCACCCGTCAGGCGGTAGGGGTTGGCGCCTATGACCTTCTCGCGGGCTTCCCGAAGTGCTGCTGCAGGCTTCTCGCCGCCATACGTCTCGGCGATACCGACAAGGCCGTCTTGGCTTTCGAGTTCAAGCACGTTCCGCAGCGCGTAGGGAGCGTGCAATCCGTAGGAGCTCCGCAGGGGCGGATCCGCCATCGCGATGGAATGGACTCTCATGTCGACGATTTTCATGGCGTGAAATCCGGGTGACCGGCGGTTCGGAAGGAAGCACTAAGAATACCGAACCGGCGGTTCGGGAAGCCTTTGGCTATCATGAAGCATTCTTCGAAAGCTGTTCGTCTTGAGTACCTCAACGATAGAGCCCTCGGTACAGGCGCCTGCGTCGACTGCTCCATCCGCCGCGGCTCCGGCGATGGCAGCCATCCTGACAGGCCCCTTCCTGCTGCTCTGCCTCGGGCATTTTGCGGTCGACTTCTATGCCAGTTCCGTCGCCACGCTGCAGCCGCTGCTCGCCGACAAATATTCGCTCACGCTGGCACAGGTCGGCGTCCTCAGTGGTGTTTTCATGTTCGGCTCGGCGGTGATGCAGCTCTTTTTCGGGCTGCTGTCAGACCGCATCCACTCTCGGTTGTTCGTCGTGTTAGGTCTCGCCACGGCGGGTGTTTTCCTGTCGAGCCTGGGTGTCGCAAACGGCTATCCGATGCTCCTGGCGATTGCACTGATCGGTGGAATGGGGGTCGCGTCATTCCATCCCCAGAGCACGTCGCAAGCAGCCGCTCATGCAAAGTCGCGGCGTGGACTCACGGTGGCCATCTTCATCGCGGCAGGCATGGTAGGCCTATCGCTGGGTCCCATCTATTTCTCGACCTTGGCCGAAAGGGTCGGGCTCGAGCAACTCCCGTTAGCCGCTCTGCCGGCGCTTATCATTGCGGGGTTTCTGCTCTGGACGCTGCCCGTGCCCGCCAACGGAAGGACAAACGGCGAGACATCCTTCGAATGGGAGCCCTTCAGGAGGCACTGGAAGCCTCTCCTGTTGCACTACGCGCTTGTCGTCTTGCGATCGGTCGTGCACCTGGGCCTTGCGCAGTTTCTGACGGTCTATCTATATCAGGATCGAGGGTTCACACTGCAACGGGCGAGTTTCTGGCTGGCCATCTTCTTCGTCAGTTCGGTAGTCGCTTCGTTGACCGGTGGCAGCCTGGCGGATCGCATCGGCGGCCGCCGCGTCGTTCTGATCTCGATGATGGCTTGCTTTCCGTTTTTTGCGCTTTTCCTCGCTACAACCGGATGGTTGTCACTCGCCGGTCTCTTCGTGGGAACGCTCATCCTGTTGCTGACGAATCCGGTCATGATCGTCATGGCGCAAGCGCTCGTACCGGCGCAGGCAGGAACTGCGAGTGCGCTGGTGATGGGTTTCGGCTGGGGAATGGCCGGTATCACGCTCATCCCGATGCTGGGATGGATTGCCGACTATGTAGGCTTACAGGCAGTGTTTTGGGGCGTGGTAGCGCTACCCTTGCTGGGCTTCTTGATGGCCTTGAAGCTTCCGAAGGAAGCAAAGGCCGGCTAGAGAAAAGAGCGATCCGTTCAGCGGTCCTGTTCAGATGCCTCGATCTTTCCTGTTGAGGCGTTGTGGCGACGTCACTCGTGTTGGCGGCACCGGATGGCTGACCGCTTGACTTCGGAAACACGCTATATTGCTGTATTCGCTGTTCCCCACCTGCAAAGCAGCACTCCCCGCACATCCAAATTCTCCCGAAGTACCACAAGACCGACATGCCCAACGGAGCCGAACTATTCATCGCCAGCCTCAAAAAACTCGGTGTCTCCCACATCTTCACCTTGGTGGGTGATCACCTGAACGAGATCCTCCGCGTCGCCGAGCGCGAGGGGCTCGTGATCGCCGACACGCGGCACGAATCGGCTGCTGTTCATATGGCGGACGGGTGGGGCCGCATCACGAGGCAACCAGGTGTCTCGATGGTAACCGGCGCACCCGGCCATACGAATTCTCTCAGCGGCATCGCGACAGCCCATACGACAGGCTCGCCGATCCTCGCGATGAGCGGCATGAGCAGCTCGAAGATGCGAGACCGTTACGCCTTCCAGGACATGGAACAGCTCGGGATGGTTCAAGCCATCACCAAGTACGCGGCCATGCCCGCCGAACCCGGTCAGATTCCGTTCCATGTCCGCAAAGCCTTTCTGGAATCACTCTCGGGCCGCAACGGCGCCTCGCACCTGAGCGTGCCGGTGGACCTGCTCACGGCGAACACGGAGAACCACTATCCGCTCCCCGACGGACCGATCGAAATTCGAAAACCAGGACCCGATTCCAACGAAATCAGCCGTCTGATCGACCTGATCGACACAGCCGAGCGGCCCGTCGTCATCGCTGGAAGCGGCACATGGTGGTCGGGTGCGAGCAGCGAGTTGCAGACCTTTGTCGAGAAGACCGCAATGCCGCTCTTCACGGTCTGCCTGGCACGGGGGGTGGTTTCCGATGACCATCCGCTGTGCTTCGGCTATGCCGATCCGTCGTTGAGCCGCGCTGCCGCCAAAGCCTTCAAGGAAGCCGACGTGGTCATCGTACTGGGAAAGAAACTCGACTATCGGCTGCGGCTTGGCGGCGCGCGGCTTTTCTCCCCGGAGGCCAAATTCGCCCAGGTCGACATCCATCCGGAGGAGCTGGGGCTCAATCGCCGCCTTGAAGTGGGAATCAATTCGGACGTCAAGCTGGCGCTCCAGGCACTCAATGATGCCCTGCAAGACCGGACGGCGCCGGACCGCTCCGACTGGCTGGCCAAGGTCAACAAGACCGACGAAGCCTGGCGGCAGGAGCTGGAATCCATCGCAGCAGCACCGTCCGATCCGATGCACCCACTCCACCTCTACATGCAAATGCGGACCTGGGTTCCTGCAGACGCCACCCTCTGCTGGGATGGAGGTGATTTTGTCCACTGGGGTCGCTGCAGCATCCCCGCGCGCCGCCCGATGCACTGGCTGCGGCTGGGTGCGCTGGCAGGGTTGGGCGCTTGCTTCCCGATCGGTCTTACGGCACAGATCCTGCGGCCAAATTCTCGATCCATTATCGTTAGCGGCGACGGCTCGCTCGGTTTCTACGCGGCCGAAATGGATACGGCCGTCCGACTTGGCCTGCCGGTCATCATCATCGTCGGCAACGACGGAGGCTGGGGCATCGAGCGCGAGCTGCAAAAGGGAACATATGACGACGAGCATACCGTCGCCTGTGAGTTGCTCCGCACGCGTTACGATCTCGTGATGAAGGGTTTCGGCGGTGAGGGCGAGCACGTCGATCACCCAGGCCAAGTCCGCCCGGCGCTCGACCGCGCACTCAAGAGCGACAAGCCTTACCTCATCAACATCAACATCGCCGGAGCCCGGTCGCCGTTCACTCAGTACCAACTTGCCGGCAAGAAATAGTAACGCCGCATCAAGTCGAGAGGTAGGTCGGTGGCCACGAAGGACAACAGAAGTCAGCCCATCGTAACGCCGGAATCTTTTTTCGCCGTCGTTTAGAATGAACTGAGAGCGTATTAGAGGTTTAAGCCGAGGCCTGCAGAATGTTCTTCGATCCCTTGTATCTCCTTTTTGTTCTTCTACCGGGCATGGCGTTGTCAGGCTGGGCGAGCTTGCGCACGAAATCCGCCTTCAATAAATATTCGAAGGTCCGCGCCGCGACCGGGTACACGGGCGCCCAAGCAGCCCGGGCGATGCTCGACCGCGAAGGCCTCCACCATGTCAAGATCAACCGCGCCCACGGATTTCTTTCGGACCACTACAACCCGGCCACCAGGAGCTTGGCGCTATCCGAGGCGGTATACGACGCGAATTCGATCGCGGCCATCGGTGTAGCTACGCACGAGGCCGGTCACGCCATCCAACACGCCCGGCATTACAAGCCTTTGTGGCTGCGGTCTGTTCTGGTGCCGACGGCCAACATCGGCTCGTCACTCGGCTACATCGTCATGATCGGCGGACTCTTTCTGGGGGCAATGGGCATGTTTATGATCGGCGCTGTCCTCTTCTCGGCGGTGGTCCTCTTCCAGATCGTCACGCTGCCCGTCGAGTTCGATGCCAGCGCCCGCGCGAAAAAACTCGTAGTCGAGCACGGAATCATCTCCCCGTACGAACGCGAAGGAGTTGATCGCGTCCTCAACGCCGCAGCCCTCACCTACGTTGCGGCGGCGGTCAGCTCGCTGCTGACACTGCTCTATTTCCTGATGCGGGCCGGATTGCTGGGTGGCCGGGACGACTAGAAACAGCCCGATGACCCACTGGCGTGCAATTCAGAATTGATCTCGACAACGGCGAAGCTCACTGTCACAGCCTCGTCCCTTTCGAGGCCGCAGCCCACGAGGGAAGACCCTTGATACCTCCTGTCTGTTTCACAAATCCACTTCAGCTCTTTGCGATTCTTGTCGTGGCCGCGGCGGCGACGCTGCCCCTGGCGGCACAGCGGCAAGGGCCAACCTACCCGGACACTCGTCGCGTCGATCACATCGACGTCTATCACGGAACGGAGGTAGCTGATCCCTATCGTTGGTTGGAGCAAGACGTGAGGGAATCGAGCGAGGTCGAAGATTGGGTCGCCGCCGAGAACAAAGTGACGTTCGCTTACCTGGACGCCATTGCCGAGCGCGAGGGAATTCGAGAACGATTGACCGAGCTTTGGAACTTTAAAAAATACCTCCCCCCCGAGAAAGCGGGCGGACGATATTTCTTCCTTCAAAACGATGGTCTGCAGAATCAATATGTCCTCTATTTCCTGAACTCGCTCGACGGCGAGCCACAGGTACTGCTCGATCCCAATGAATGGTCGGAGGATGGGACGGTAGCGCTGACTCGTTTCGTGCCCAGTCCTGATGGCCGACATGTCGCTTATGGAACTGCGCAGTCGGGTTCTGACTGGCAGACCTGGCGAATCATCGAAGTCGAGTCGGGACGGATCTTGGAGGACCAAATCGAGTGGGTCAAGTTCAGCGAAGCCGCCTGGACGCGCGACGGCGAAGGGTTTTTCTACAGCCGCTTCGATAAGCCGAAAGAAGGCGCCGCGTTCCAGAGCCTCAATCTTAATCACAAGCTGTATTACCACCGGCTTGGAAGCACGCAAGCCGACGATGTGCTGGTGTACCAGCGCGAGGATCATCCGGATTGGGGTTTCTTTGCCCAAGTTACCGAAGACGGGCGTTTACTCATCATTCAGATCCAGGTGGGAACCGACGAGCGGCACCGCATCGTCTATCGAGACCTCACCGAACCGTATGGTTTGCCCACGGAACTGATCGATAACTTCGAGAACGAATACACGTTCGTCGGCAACGATGGACCGGTGCTGTTCTTTCAGACCAATCTGGACGCGTCCCGGCGCCGCGTCATCGCGATCGACACGCGGCAACCGGCTCAAGAACACTGGCGGGAAATCATCCCGGAGAGTGCGGATACGCTTCAAGCGGTGACGCTGGTCGGGAACCTCTTCATCGCAACGTATCTCAAAGATGCCCGGACGTCAGTGAAGGTCCACAAGATGGACGGCGCGTTCGTGCGAGACGTTGACCTCTCAACGATCGCTACTGCGTATGGCTTCGAGGGAAGCCGGACCGACTCCGAGACTTTCTATCTGATGATGAGCTACACCTTACCGCCGACAATCTACCGTTACGACCTGGTCACCGGAGAAAGCGACGTCTTTCGCCGACCGGAGGTGACCTTTCGTCCCGACGACTTTGCCGTCAAGCAAGTCTTCTACCGCAGCAAAGACGGCACACGCGTCCCGATGTTCCTGTCGCATAAGAAAGGGATTGCGCTTGACGCCGCCAACCCTACGCTGCTCTACGGCTACGGCGGCTTCGACATTTCGCTGACACCGAGGTATCTCACCTCGCGGGTCTGGTGGCTGGAGCAGGGCGGAGTGCTCGCGGTGGCGAACCTGCGCGGCGGCGGCGAGTACGGTGAAGCCTGGCACAAGGCCGGCACGAAGATGAACAAGCAAAACGTGTTCGACGATTTCATCGCAGCGGCCGAATGGCTGATCGACAACAAATTCACACGCAAGGAGAAGCTGGCGATCCAGGGTCGGAGCAACGGAGGCCTTCTCGTGGGCGCTGCTTTGACGCAGCGGCCGGACCTGTTTGCTGCGGCGCTCCCCGCTGTCGGAGTGATGGACATGCTCCGCTTTCACAAGTTCACGGCGGGCCGCTATTGGACCGACGACTACGGTTCATCTGACAATCCGGAGGAATTCAAGGCGCTCCATGCCTACTCGCCCTACCACAACATCAAGCGGGGAACCTGCTATCCGCCGACCTTCGTAACGACCGCCGACACCGACGACCGCGTCGTGCCCGGGCACAGCTTCAAATTCATCGCAAGATTGCAGACGGCGCAGGATTGTCCTAAGGCCGTCTTGGCGCGAATCGAGACACGCGCAGGTCATGGGAGCGGCAAGCCCACTTCAAAGCAAATCGAAGAAGCCGCCGACGAATGGGCGTTCCTGGTACGGAACCTGGGGATGAAGGCCCCGGAGGACTCGGAATAGTTCCGGGCGCGAATTCCGCAAAGCCGATCATTAAACTGCATTTCTCGCCACATGGCTGGCCGAAGGCGAGGGTGTGAGAGGACCGGCAGGACGAGGCGCGCCGCGCTTGGCGCGCTCAGGTGTTCTTGACCGCACATCGACAGGGCAAGTCAGCGCAACGAAGTCATGGCGGCCTTATCGCGCGCTTCGACCGTCAGGTGGTCAGAAATGCAGGCTTGCTCACCAGCGTTGACGGCCCCGGTCGCGCTTATTGCGCCGGCTGCCTTTCCCGCCCCGCCCCGGCCGGTCTCCGCCGCCTGAACCGCGGTCGAACCCTTCTCCACCGCTGAAGTTGGGAGTCTTGGGACGTGCCTCGTTGATCACCAACGGGCGGCCCTGGCAGTCTCTACCGTTGCAGTTTTCGATCGCTTGCAGGGCAGTCTCGTCGTCGTAGATCTCGACAAACGCAAAGCCGCGCGAGTTACCCGTGAAACGGTCGCGTATGAGGGAGAGAGAATCCAGCGTAACGCCTTGCTCGGTAAAGAAGGCTTCGACGTCAGACTCCTCTGCGGAGTACGGTAGGTTGCCTACGTAGAGCTTCATCGGAATTCCAGTTGCTTCCCTTTTCGTTGAAAGATCAAATTCGCTCCCCCGAGGGAGCAACGTTGAAGAGACAGGGAAGCAGCGGCATTGCAGCGCTTCGGACTTCAGCCGAGACGAGCCTGGCGCTTCAAGGCGTCCCTCATCGTCCCAAACTGGTGGAGGGAAGTCAAAAAACTTGAGAAATCGCCGCTACCTTCTCACAAAGAACCGAAGACATTCCGTGAGCGACTCGACACACTATACTGGGCTCAACCACTGATGCTGACGATCGGGAGGACACCATGAACAGGCGCCAACTGCTGCGGAGCGGTGCGGCCTCGCTCGCAATGCCGTTCGCGGCACCGCCATCTTCTTCTGTCCGGGGCGCCGAGGGGAACCCCTCGGGCGTCACCAACCACACCGCGATCCAGAAGGTTTGTGCTTGGCCGAATCTGAAGCGCATGCCGGATGGAACGCTGGTCGTGTTTATCTTCAATCAGCCCTGCCATGGGCTTTGGGAAGGCGATCTCGATTGCTGGGCGAGTGAAGACAACGGCAAGACGTGGCGTTTTCGCAGCCGTACGGCGCAGCATGAGCCGACGACCAACCGCATGAACTGTGCCGCCGGGTTCGCGAAGAACGGTGACTTGGTTGTTCTCTGCAGTGGCTGGTCTAACCGCGCTCCGGCGGGAACGTTGAGCGGCCCGAAAAGCCGGGTGCTGCGGCCTTGGGTATGCCGATCGTCGGATGGAGGCCGAAGTTGGTCTGTGGGTATGAAGTTTCCGGAGGCGCCCCCAACGGCAGTGGGCCGAGACAACGACCTGATCCCGTTCGGGGATATCCAAATCGCTGCGGACGGCTCTCTGTGCACGGGGGCATACCTCAGCAAGGGCGACATGCGAGAGGGCTACATGGTGCGCAGCCGCGACGACGGCCGAAGCTGGACGGAATTGGCTCCGCTGAATCCGGTTGGCAATGAAACGGCCATCCACCACATGGGTGGAGGGCGGTGGCTCGCGGCTTCACGCGAATTTCGTGAGAAGCGCGACGTTCACCTCGAGCTCTTCTCTTCGACCGATGATGCGCGCACTTGGCAGCGCAAAATGCCTCTCAGCCTGCCGATGCAGGTCACCGGACATCTCACTTCGCTCGCGGACGGGCGGATCCTCCTGAGCTACGGGAACCGCTGCTGGAACAACTTCGGCGTGGATGTCCGAGTCAGCGACGATAAGGGGCAGACTTGGAGCCCACCGATACGCATTGCCGATTGCCCGCGGCCGGATTGCGGCTATCCGAGCAGCGTGCAACTCGATGACGGCCGCATCGTGACCGCATACTACACCCAGGTGTCCGCCGATTTTCATTACGAGATGCGAGTGGCGACGTGGAACCCGAATCAGTTTTCCGTGGAGGGTCGGCCTGTGGCCTGAGCGGACCGGCCGCTCTCGGGTATTCGAGCCGGACGGATTGGCAATTCAGACGAGATGCCGAGTTCCTCAATCTTACGGAGCATCTCTTAATGATCTGCTTCGGCGCAAAAGGATAAAACCTTCCTGCAAACCCTGACAGCCCCGATGTTCAAGGTTTCCGCGGTGGCAGCACTGTCAACCGCACCACCGACGGAGCCTGCTTCGACCGATACACCCGTTGGGTCGCCTTTTGAAAGTCTTTCTTCTTCGCGTTGTAGATATCGACGAACTTCTGGGGGTTGCGGTCGACCAGCGGAAACCACGAGCTTTGGACGTGCACCATGATCCGATGCCCGCGCCGGAACGTGTGATAGGCATCGGGCATGACATACTCGACTTTCGTCACTTTGCCGGGCTGGAACGGCTCCGGCTTTTCGAAGCTGTTGCGATACCGGCCCCGCATCGCCTCGCCGCGAACAAGCTGCTGGTAGCCGCCCATTTGCACACGTTCCGGGTTCGGCTTCGGGTTCGGGAAATCGCTGGAATAGACATCGATCAACTTCACCACCCAATCCGAATCCGTTCCGGTCGTCGAGACGTGAAGACGCGGCGTGATGGGGCCAGCGATCGTGATATCTTCTTCCAGCACGTCCGTCTTGTAGACAAGCACGTCCGTCCTTGAGCTGGCGAAGCGCTGGTCATCGAGCATGTGTTCTCGGGTCATCCCGATCGCAATGTTCGGGATGAACGGAACGGGCTTGGCCGGGTCGCTGACGTACTCATCGAACGCCGTAGAGCCGCTCTCCGAGGGCGACTCGAAACTCAACTTGCCGTCAGGATGGAAATACAGCGTCTTCTCGGTGACCTGCTTGGGAGGCCAGGAATCGTAGCGCCGCCACTGGTTCGTGCCCAATTCGAAAACGTAAGCTTCCGGCAGGTCGAGCTCTTTCACGTCTTTCAAGAAGTGCCGGAAGAACGGTAACTCGATTTCCTCGCGGTAGAAGAGTGAAGTCTTCGCGTTGAAGGGCACGTGTCCCATCTTGTCGCCATCGTGGTTGGCCCACTGCCCGTGATACCAAGGCCCCATCACCAGGATGTTATACGCTCCGGGGCTGTTCTTCTCGATCGACTCGTATACCTTGAGGGGTCCGAATAGATCCTCAGCGTCAAACCACCCCCCGACGGTCATGACGGCGGGTTTGATGTCTTTCAGTCCCCGCCGCAGGTCGCGTTCCTTCCAGTAGTCGTCATAGTTCGGGTGCTTCATCATCTCGTTCCAGAACGGCACCTTGTTCTTGAAATACTTTTCGTTGAGATTGGTCAGCGGACCGAGGTTGAGGTAAAACTCGTATCCGTCGAATGTCTTGAAATCGAACTGCTTCGGGGCTTCCCGCGTTGGCTCGTCGATCGGCATCCCGAAGCGCCAGAAAAACCGGAAAGCGTGCGCCAGATAGAAGGCGCCGTTGTGATGAAAGTCGTCGCCGATGAACCAGTCGGCGACCGGCGCCTGCGGAGAGGCGGCCTTCAGCGCCGGGTGGGCGTCGATAGCCCCCATCGCCGTATAGAATCCTGGGTAGGAAATGCCCCATTGGCCGACCTTGCCGTTGTTGTTCGGGATGTTCTTCACCAGCCAGTCGATCGTGTCATAAGCGTCAGTCGTTTCGTCGATGTCTTCAGGTCCGTTCTTGATCTCCTTGTAAGGCCGCACGTTCACGAACTCGCCTTCCGAGCCCATACGGCCGCGCACGTCCTGATAGGCGAAGATGAACAGGTCTTTCGCAAACTGACGTGAGGGACCGATGCGGGTCTTGTAGGCGTTGATGTCGTAGGGCCTCACGCTGTAAGGCGTTCGGTACAGCATGATCGGGTAAGGCTGCCTGTCGTCCTTCGGCGCGTAGACGGAAGTGAACAGCTTCATCCCGTCACGCATCGGGATCATGTATTCATACTTGGTGTAGTTCGCCTTGATCCACTCGGCGTGCTCCTCAGCCGTCTCCTCTTTCTCGGCAGGCAGCGGCAACGCGAACAATAGGATCGAAAGTCCGAACGAGAGGGCGGTGATTCTGCGCATGATGGAAGAGGATACCCTGATTGGCTTGGGAAGGTGCAGAGCTTCGTCCAACCGACAAACGGATCACGGTGACTCTCGAATCGGCCTCTAAGTCCGGTGCGCCGGATTTCGCCTCCGTGTTCCCGCAGTTCCGCATAAGGCGCTTGAACGGTTGATCCCTGACCGCTGCGGAAAGCCAGTCCGGCAGTACACCCGCCGTCCGGCCTTCGCAGCCGAGAACGCCTCTCAGCCTCCGCTGATAGCAGCCACGAAGTGAATCTCGCTATTCTCGTCGACGTGCTGCAGCAAACCGATCGGGCTGACCACCCCGTCCACCGCGACCGCGATGTTCGGTTTGAGGCGGTTGTCTTCGAAGAGCCAGTCTCGAATGTCCGGGTAGGTGGCTTCCAACTCAGCGACAGCCTCTCGAACGGTGGAGCCGCCGACGCGGATTTCCGCGGCTCCCTCGGTCAACTCCTTCATCGCCGCGGGGATGAATACGATCGGCATCGAGGTTTAATCGGTTGCGCCGTTCTTTTCCCAGATTGCTTCCATCACGGCGACAGGGTTCATCGGCAAGCGATCCATGGCAACGTCCACGGCGTTGTTGATCGCATTCGCCAGGGCCGCCGGGGGCGGGACGATACTCGCTTCACCCACGCCACGCGCACCGAAGGGGTGCCCGGGGTTGGCCACCTCGATGATGACGGTGTCTATCATGGGCAAGTCGAGGCTGGTCGGCATGCGGTAGTCGAGCAGGCTCGAGTTCATCATCTTGCCTTCGGCGTTCATGAAATACTCCTCGTTGAGCGCCCAACCGATACCCTGCACGCTGCCGCCCTGCATCTGGCCTTCGACATAGCTGGGATGAATTGCCTTGCCGGCATCCTGGAAAGCCGTGAAACGCAGGATCGTGACCTTGCCGGTTTCCGGGTCTACTTCAACGTCGACGATGTTTCCCGAGAATGAGCCGCCCACACCCGGTGGATTCACGCCCGCGCGTCCGATGATCGGGTCGCCGGTTGTCGCGAGCTGAGAAGCAAGTTCCGAGAACGTCATGCGATGTTCCGTTCCGTTCTTCAAGTGGAAAACACCCTTCTCGAACTCGACGCCGTCTTTCTGCACGCCCCAGATCTTGGCCGCGCGTTGGATCATCTGATCGCGTACGTCGCGGGCCGCCTCGATGGCTGCCAGACCCGTCGAGAACGTAACGCGGCTGCCTCCGGTAACGGCCGTAAATCCGACAGAGTCGGTATCGACGACGCTGGGGCTGACCTTCTCGGCGGGCAGACCGAGCACTTCCGCGGCCTGCATCGCAACGGACGTTCGCGTGCCGCCGATATCCGGTGAGCCTTCAACCAGCGTGATCGTCCCGTCGGGGTTCACGGCGATATTGCAGGCCGAGGGCAGCCCGGCATTGAACCAGAACCCGATCGCGACGCCCCGGCCGCGGTTCGGCCCCTCGAGCGGCGCGCTGTAGTGCGGGTGGTTCTTCATGGCCTCGATCACTTCGACGCAGCCGATCCGGGGAAACTTCGGTCCGTCGGCGCGGCGAGTGCCCTCTTTCGAGGCGTTCTTCAGCCGCAGATCAAGGGGGTCGATGCCGAGCTTCTCAGCGATTTCGTTGACAACGCTCTCCGTCGCGAACGCCGCATTCGTAGCGCCGGGCGCACGGTAGGCGGCGGTGCTGGGCTTGTTGACGACAACGTCGTAGCCGTCAATCGTGACGTTCGGGATGTCGTAAGCCGCGAAGACGCACATGCCCCCGGGGACGACCATCGCGCCCGGATAGGCGCCCGCCTCGTAGGCCAGCCATGCCTGCGCCGCCACCATCGTGCCGTCGCTCTTGACGCCCATCTTGACCTTCAAATGCGAGCCCGGCGTCGGCCCGGTCCCTTCCAGCACCTCCTCGCGGCTCATCACGATCTTTACCGGGTGCCCGCTCTTCCTCGAGAGCAGCGCCGCGACGGGATCGATGTACACCGGGATCTTGCCGCCGAACCCGCCGCCGATTTCCGTCGGCGTCACCCGGACCTGCGAAACCGGCTTGTCGAGAATGGCCGCCGTCGTGTCGCGGATCGTGAAGGGGCCTTGCGTGCTGGTCCAGATGTGAATACGGTCGTCGTTGTTCCAAAGAGCCATCGTGTTGTGGGGCTCGATGTATCCCTGGTGGACTGTCGACGTGTCGAATTCGCGCTCGACGATCAGGTCGGCTTCGGCGAAGCCCTGTTCGATGTCGCCTTTCTCATGGCGAAAGTGGTCCGAAATGTTGCTGACCTTGTCCGTCGGCTTGCCGAACTCCGTATTGCGAAGACTCTCGTGCAGCAGCGGAGCGTCCTCCTTCATCGCATCCGGAGCCGTGAGAACCGGCGGCAGGAGGTCGTATTCCACCTCGATCAACTCCAGCGCCTCGAGCGCGTCATGCAGGCTGGCCGCCGCTACCGCCGCTACCGCGTGGCCACGATAGAGAACCTTGTCGCGGGCCAGCACGTTGTTGCGGATGTAGGAAAGCCGCGTCAGGCCCTCACCGAGATCGACCGTCTTGTCGCCGGGGTCCACAAAGTCGTCCGACGTGACCACTGCTTGCACTTCGGGATGGGCTTCGGCCTTGCTGGTATCAATCGACTTGATGCGGGCGTGAGCATGAGGACTGCGTAGCACCGCGCCGTGAATCAGTCCCGCCATGCTGACGTCGGCACCATAGATCGCACGCCCGGTGAGCTTGTCCACTCCGTCGTGCCGCAACGGACGCTTCCCGACAACGTCGAACTCCTCGGTCGAAAGGACCATGTTGGGTTCATAGCTTTGCTCGCTCATCTCGCCTCCTGCATTCTCTCGGCGGCGGCCTGAACCGACCGCACGATCTTGTCGTACCCCGTGCAACGGCACAGGTTGTTTGCCAGCCAAAGCCGGATCTTGTCTTCCGAGGGGTTGCTGTCCTGATCGAGCAACGCTTTCGCGGCGACGACGAAGCCCGGAGTACAAACGCCGCACTGTAATGCCGCGCCCTCGAGAAAGCATTGCTGAATCGGATGCAGTTCGCGGCCCACGGCGATGCCTTCGACGGTCGTGATCTGCTTACCTTCCGCCTCGACGGCCAGTACGAGACAAGCCGTGACGATCCGCCCGTCGAAAATCACCGTGCATGCGCCGCAGTTTCCGTCATTGCAGCCTTCTTTGGTGCCGGTCAACCGGAGCACGTCGCGCAGCACTTCCAGCAGGCTCTGACGAGGTTCGCAAAGGAAGTCGATCTCTTCGCCGTTGATCGTTGTTTGAACGTGAACTCTCCGCGGCATCAGTTGTTCCTCCTGGCTCGCTCAACCGCAACATGCAAGGCGCGCCGCGTCAAGACTTCACAGAGGTGCTTGCGGTATCTCACGGTGCCTCTCATGTCGTCGATCGGCTTGGCCGCTTGCTTCGCGATATCGGCGGCTCGTTGGATGCTCTCGTCGTTTACCGGTTGGCCTGCAAGAGAGTCACCGGCCTGTTTGACGAACAGCGGAGTCGGCGCGACCGACGCCAGAGCGACTCGCGCCGAAGCGAAGTTCCCGTTGTCGAGTACGACCGAAACGCCGGCTCCCGCGACGGCGATGTCCATCTCGTTGCGAGGAATGAACCGTAGGTAATGAGCACCGGAATTCGCTTTCGGCGCGGGGAAATGTAAGGAAACGAGTAACTCTCCCGCAGCGAGGACATTCTTGCCCGGGGCCGTGCAGAAGTCCTCCACGGCGACCGTTCTCTCGCCGTTCGGACCGGCGATGCGGCAACTCGCTTCCAGCGCGATCATGATCGGCACGGCGTCCGCGCTGGGAGCCGCGTTGCAAAGATTGCCGCCCAGCGAGGCTCGGCCTTGAATCTGTGTCCCCCCGATCAACGACGCGACGTCGATGAGTCCTGGATAGTGCTTCCTGACGTCCTCGTTCTCGTAGATGCGATAGCACGGCGCCGCTGCGCCGATCGTCAGTCCTGACGCCTCATCCCAGGCGATTTCATCCAACGCAGGGATTTCCTTGACGTCGATCACCCACTCGGCGGCCCGAAAACCGCCGCGAAGCTGCACCAGAATGTCGGTTCCGCCGGCGAGAACGCACGCCTTCTCACCGTGTTCGGAGAGCAGTCGCACTGCCTCACCGACCGTTCCGGGTCGAGCATACTCAAACCACTGCACGGCTCCTCCACGACGACTCCGGCCGACTCGGCGCCCGTCGTCAAAGAAGGATTATACGCGGCAGTGCCCTCCCATGTCGGTTTCAGCCGGGTGTCCGGCCATCGGGGCCGCAGTTCGTCCTCAGCCGCCAGCGATCCGAGCCGTGAGCAGCCAGATCAAAGAACCTTGCGGGCGCGGCGAGGATGGTAGTACGTCAACCATCGCGATCGCCCCTTTCTTGAGCACGATGCCATAGGAAGGCGCGCCTGTCAGGAAGCATACAAAGTCGCTCAGCAGCGGGTTATGTCCGACGACCATCAGTTCGCCGCTGGTTCCGTGCGACAGAATCTCCCGCCATAAATCGAACGGGTTCTGATAAGGAACCAGGACATCCGTCTCGATCAATTCACCCTCGAAGTCGAGCGCCTCCTTTGCCGCTTCAGCCGTCTGCACGGCGCGGACGTAGGGGCTGGTCAAGATCATGTCCGGCCGCACACCGGCCTCGCGAGCTGTCCGGAGGATCCGGTTCAGCTTCTCGATTCCCTTCGGCGTCAAGCGGCGCGTCGAGTCGTCCTGCCCCGGAGCGGCGTCTTCGGCAATCCCGTGCCGGAAAACATAAACCCGCATACCGTCCCAGGTTATCAGGCCTCCTGGCGCTCCGTCGCAGGCCCAATCCAGAACCCCGTTCGAGAACACTCAGGAAGCCTAGCCGAGGGACAACCGGACAAGCGCATGAACTGTGCCGGCGCCTCGAACGCACGGCTCAGACCTGAAAACTGGAGCAGTGGCGCGGGAAAGACCGTGCGACGGGCATATCGTTGTCGGTGCTGCCGCAGGAAGGTCATGGCGCGGATCGGCTTGAATCTGAACCAGATCGCGCCACTGGTCGCGATCGAGCATGAGCTGGAGGCGTTCAAGGTGCGTAGCAGGCGCAGTGATGGTTAACCTGCATTTCTCACCACGTGGTGAGGCGAAGTGCGTGAGAGGGCCGTCAGGACGAGGCGCGAGTCGGGCGGAGGAAAAAGGCGCGCGCAGGCGTACTTGAACAGTACGTCGAGCACGGCAAGCAAGCGCAACGAAGTCCTGGCGGTCGTATCGCGTGCTTCGACCGTCGGGTGGTGAGAAATGCAGGTTAAGTTTCAGTCGCGAGGGAAGGTCTCGTCGGCGGCCGCATTTCAATACACATGTAAAGTGTGTATCATGATGATCTACATCACGTGGAGGTCCCCGATGAACCGACGGCTCAACATTACCCTTCCGGAACAGACGGTCAGGATGCTGGATCGCGCGGCGCCTCGCGGCCAGCGATCAAGGTTGATTGACGAAGCTGTGAAACACTTTGTCAACGAACAGGGCAGAGCGAACCTTCGAAATCAGCTCGCGCTTGGTGCGGCAGCTCGATCCGAGCGTGACCGGGAGATCGCTGAGGAGTGGTTCGTCCTTCCTGACTTGTCCCCATGATCCGACCAAGCAGGGGAGACATCTATCTGGTCAACTTTGACCCGACGCTTGGTGCCGAGATCCGAAAAACACGCCCGGCGCTTACTTTGCAAAACGATATCGGCAACAAGTTCAGCCCGGTCACCATCGTGGCGGCCATCAGTTCCAAGTTTGATGAGCCTCTATATCCCACGGAGGTCTTGATATCCGCCAAAGCGCTGACGGGCCTCACTGTTGATTCAGTAGTGCTTCTCAATCAGATTCGGACGGTCGACAAGAAGAGGTTGGTGAAGCAGCTCGGCACATTGTCAGCAGCGGAGATGGAGGAGGTCGACCAAGCTCTTCGGATTAGCTTGGCTCTCGTGCCCCTCTAGGAGCCTGTCCCACAGAAAAATTTGGCCCCAATCAGTTGTGGTCAGACTTGAT
Organism: Bryobacterales bacterium; assembly: GCA_965204095.1. Classification (GTDB taxonomy): domain Bacteria; phylum Acidobacteriota; class Terriglobia; order Bryobacterales; family UBA6623; genus JAPPLB01. The sequence goes on from OZ241991.1 coordinate 3,285,675, forward strand.
AACAGACACAAGATGTTGACAAAAAATTGGCGATTTTCGTTCTGTGAGACAGGCTCCTAGCCGGTTTTTCTCACTACGTGGCGAGGCGAAGTGCCTGAGAGGGCCGTCAGGACGAGGCGCGCGCCGGGTGGCGCGCGCAGTCTACGGCAATGGATGACGGCAAACACGGCACTCCGTGCGCCGTTTCACGTTCAGGCTGCCGCATTGCTCGCACTCATGGTAGGCAAGCTTGACGTAGAACCGAGTGGCGAACCAACCCGAAACCAGGATGAGAATGAAGAGAGTTGCGTTCAGTAACAGATCGGTCACGATGGGCCTGCTCCATGGGCCGACGCGAAACTCTATCGTAGTGCGGTCTCGCCGTTGACGTCTTGCCGGAGCGTGACATACTCTGAATCTCTAGTAAATTGATAGGGATTCGATGGACATTTCCGTCAAGGGCGAATATGCGCTGCGAGCCGTGTTCGAGCTTTGTTCTCGCGGCGCCCCTGAGCCGGTGAAGATCGCTGACATCGCCGCCAGGCAAGGTATCCCGCAGAAGTTCCTGGAGTTGATACTGTCTCAGCTCAAGCAGGGTGGTTTCCTGAACTCGCGGCGAGGGGCGAGCGGCGGCTACTCACTGGCGAAGGCTCCCGAAGACATCACGGTAGGCGATGTGATCCGTCACATCGAAGGGCCCCTGGCAACCGCGCGTCTCAGCGACGATCATCCGCGGCCGTCCGATTCGCCCTTCAACGATCTGTGGCGTGAGGTCGACGCGGCGGTATCCGGCGTTATTGATCACACCACCTTCGCCGACCTGCTGGCCCGCTGGAAAGAAAAACGCACTCGCCAGGCTGTGAGTTGGCAGATCTGACAATCAGGGAAGAAGGTACGCGTCGGTGGGCCTCCTATTCAACGACAACTCGCTCAGCATCGGCCGGACGCCGCTTGTCAAGGTGAAGCGCATCACCGACGGCGCCCCCGCCACGGTGCTGGCGAAGGTGGAAGGACGCAACCCGGCGTATTCCGTCAAGTGCCGCATCGGCGCATCGATGATCTGGGACGCCGAGCAGCGCGGCGTACTGAAACCGGGCGTTGAGATCGTCGAGCCCACGAGCGGCAATACCGGCATCGCGCTCGCCTTCGTAGCCGCGGCGCGCGGTTATCCGGTGACATTGACGATGCCTGAAATCATGAGTCTCGAGCGGCAGCAAGTGCTGCGGATGTTTGGAGTCAAGCTCGAGCTCACGTCCGACGAAGTGGGCATGCAAGGGGCCGTCGAGCGCGCCGAGCAGATGGTGGCCGCCCAGCCGGACCGCTACGTCATGCTGCAGCAGTTCAAGAACCCGGCGAACCCGGCGATTCACTTCCGCACGACCGGGCCCGAAATCTGGGATGACACCGGAGGCGGAATCGACGTGCTGGTTGCCGGAATCGGCACCGGCGGTACGATCACCGGCATCTCGCGCTTCATCAAGCAGCACCTCAAGAAACCGCTCGTCTCCATCGGCGTCGAGCCCGCCAACAGCCCCGTCATCACACAAAAACTCGCCGGCATACCGCTGCAGCCCGGCCATCACCGCATCCAGGGAATCGGCGCGGGCTTCATCCCCGATGTTGTCGACCTCTCTCTGATCGACCGCATCGAGACGGCCGGCGACGACGAGGCCGTCGAGTATGCCCGGCGCCTGGCGCGCGAAGAAGGCCTGCTTTCCGGGATCTCTTGCGGCGCGGCGATCTCCGTCGCCTGCCGTATCGCCAAGGAGCCCGCCTTCAAGGGCAAGACCATTGTCGCCATCCTGCCCGATGCGGGCGAACGCTATCTGAGCAGCATCCTTTTCGAGGGAATCTGACAGGCTGGCAAGCAGAGACAAGCGCAGGCCGGAAGATTGCGTTTTCACGATTTCAGAGCCGTTCAATGGACTTCAAAGCGGCTGTACTCAGCAAAGTCGAAGCCCCTCTCGAGATCCACGATGTCGAGATGACGGGCCTCAAGCCCAACGATGTATTGGTCCGCAACCACGCCAGCGGCCTCTGCCATACCGATTTCGAGGTCATTCACGGCTCGCTGCGCTTCCCGCTGCCGATCGTGCTGGGACACGAAGCCTCGGGAGTCGTCGAGACTGTCGGTGACGCCGTCACTTTGGTCAAGCCCGGCGACCACGTCGTCTGCTCGTGGAATCCCAACTGCGGGCACTGCTTCTATTGCGACCTAGACCTGCCCATTCTCTGCGAGCCCTTCTCACGCCACGTGCCGGCGGGGTTTCTCATGGACGGAACGTCGCGGCTCCGCATGGGCGGCGAAACGCTCTATCACTTCTCGATGGTCTGCTCGCACGCCGAATACTGCGTCGTCGACGAGAGCAGCGCCATTCCCGTGCCGTCGGAGATTCCCTTCGATCGCGCCTGCCTGATCGGCTGCGGCGTCATGACGGGAGTTGGCGCCGTTTTGCGAGTGGCGCGTGCCCGACCCGGGACGTCCGTTGTCGTGATCGGCTGCGGCGCCGTCGGGCTGAACGCCATCCAGGGAGCCAGGCTGGCCGGAGCGGAACCCATTGTGGCGGTGGATATCCACCCGGAAAAACTGCTGATGGCAGACGCCTTCGGCTCGACCCACACGGCGTTGGCCGGGCGTGATGACGTTCCCTCGGTCGTGCAAGGCCTCACCCGGGGCCGCGGCGCCGACCATGTCATCGAAGCCGCCGGCATCGACAACACGCTCCAGTTGTCACTCGATGTCTCGCGGCCCGGCGCCAACGTCATCCTGCTCGGCAAAACGGATGTCACCCGCGAGGTTCACATCCGTTGGGGCTCGATGATGGGGGAACGCCGCATCGTCCGATCGAGCTACGGCGGCGCCCGGCCGCGGCGCGACTTCCCGCTGCTCGCCCGACTCTACCTCGACGGCCGCCTCATGCTCGACGAGCTCATCACCCGGCGCATCTCCCTCCACGAGATCAACGACGGCTTCTCCGACATGGCCAAGGGCTCGCTCGTCCGTGCAGTGGTGCAGATGAATTAGCCTGTATGTCTCACCACGTGGCGAGGCGAAGTGCGTGAGAGGGCCGTCAGGACGAGGCGCGCGCCGCTTGGCGCGCGCAGGCGTACTTGAACCGTACGTTGAGCACGGCAAGCAAGCGCAACGAAGTCCTGGCGGTCGTATCGCGTACTTCGGCCGTCGGGTGGTGAGAAATGCAGGTTAGCCTGCCTTCCCTCCATCTGACGGCCGCAACGGGGAGAGCCAGTCGAGTCTGCCACCGCTGCTAAGGTCGTCTTGATCTCGGGTTTCTCTGTCTATTGACCGCGTAGCGCCGGAGTCAGCGCCGTTCGCAAACTGGACACGACCGCCGCCGCGCCCGCGGACAGCCCAAGAACGAGAATCAGCAGAAGGGTGGCCAACAGGCTCATGACCGGCGGCTCGTTCAAGCCGCTCAGCAGGTAGGGAATGACGGCCAACAATGCCGTGAAAGCTCCGATGAGAAGGCCGAAAACCAGTATGAACGCGTTCTCGGCCAGCACGAGCCAAAAGATCGAAGTCTGATTGAAGCCAACGGCTTGCAGCAAGGCCAGTTCCGCCCGCCGCTCCAGGACATTGCGCACCATCACGACCGCCAAGCCCAACGTTCCCAGCAACAGCCCCAGCCCGCCCAGAGTCTGAAACGTGTTCAGGTAGGTGTTCTCGACGACCAGATAACCCGCAAGGCGGTCCGCCGTGCGTCCCGCGTCGAAACCGGTGTCGCCCAGTTGCTCCTCGAGCTTCGCGCCCGCCGCTCCGTCATCCGTCTCCACCAGAAAGAAGTTGTAGCCGCTGTGACCGGGGAACATGTCGAGAAAGTTCTTCTCCGACATGATGAGCTGCGATTGAAACAGGCTCCGTGGCAACAGTCCGGCGATCACCAGTGTCCGCAGTCGTCCCTGGTCGTCTTTCATCTCGAGTTCCTGCCCCAAGCCGAGATGCAGGATCCACATCACCGAGTTCACATCTCCGAAGACCGGAATCGCGCCGTCCTCGAAATCCCGGCCGAGTATCCGCCAGGGATTCGCCTCTTCCTGCGACGAGGCGGCAAGAGTCCCCTGGAACGCGAACCCGCCCCGCTCGACCAGTTCGGGTGGTGCTCCCAGCAATGTCGGGCGCGACGGCTTGTACAGATTGAGACAACTCGCATCCTCGCCAGGCTTGCGGCGCAGCGGGAAGATCATCGCCCCGTCGAGCTGCTCCTGCTCGGCCAACTGGTCTTGAAACAACGGCAGGTCCGATTCCGCCACAAACCGGAATCCGCCGTCTCCTGAATCGAACGACGGCTCCTGCTTCGTCACGTCGTGACGGTTCACCGCCACCGTCACGATCAGGAACGTTGCGCTCGCGACCAGTGCGGCGGAGAGAACGCTGCGCGTGGGGTAACGCGCGCCGTTGCGGGCGCCCAGCCGGACCATCGGACCGCGGCCTTTCCCCAAGATCGGGTCGGTGGGAGGACTCGCCAACGAGGCTCGGAAGCGGGCCAGGGCCGCGATGAGCAGCAGTGCGCCGCCCCCGAAGCCGGCAAGCTGCGATATGACCCCTGCCAGCGAGAGTCCGGTCAGCGTCAACGCCACACCGCCGGCCCCATAGGCCAGCAGCCGCGAGCGCCTTCCCGGGTCGCCAGGCGCCGCGCCGAGGCGGTCCTCCTCCAGCGCTCCTGCCAGCAGCGATCGTGGGCTGAAGCGCACAAGCCGCCGCACCGCCAGCCAGATCGACAGCACCATCATCACCAGAGCCCCGACCCCGCCGCCGGCCAGGCTCGCCGCTGAAACGTGCAGTTGCAGGAACGAGCCGCCGACCGCTGCGCTCCACCAGGTCCTCAACCCGTGCACCATCAGTGCGCCGTAGCCGACCGCACCCGGCAAGCCGGCCAGAATGCCGACCAATGAAACAACAGCTCCTTCAGCCAACAGAAAGCGGCGAACCTGCTTTGGCGTTCGGCCCGTCGACAGCAGCAACCCGACTTCCCGTGAGCGCCGCTCCACTCCGAGCCGGAACAACAACGCCACCAGCATCGCCGCCGAGGCGATCAGGAAAATACTGAACCCGATGAAGAGTCCGGAAAAATCCGTCGCGCCCGCCGATGCCGCTAGGCCTTGGGCCTTGACCGGCGCAAACGCCATGCCGTAGGCGGCCGGGTCCAGCTCTTCCCGGAGCGCTTTCGTGAAATCCGCGGCGGCTTCATCGAGCGATTGGCCCTCGCGCGGGACGAGCCGCAGCGAAGTCAGTTGCCCGAATCGGCTGGTCCATAGCTCCTTGGCCGTGTCGAGTGCAACGAAGGCCTTGGGGGCCGTCCGATAACGCTCCCAATATTCCTCGTCAACTGGCCTGATGCGCGCCAGATCGACCGGAAACGGCGGGTCCCAGTCACCCATCGTTTCCGCATCGCTCATGCCTTCGTACAGTGGCGCCAGATTGCGGTCAGCCGCAAGACCATCGAGGCAGACGACGCCCTTGATAGTGAACGCGTGTCTCTCCGTCTCTATGCCGCCGTTCGAGGCAATCACGTAGTACGAGAGAGTGACGCGATCGCCGCTGGAAGCTTGCAGTTCGAGGGCAGTCCAGTCATTGATGAGAATCTCGTCGCCGCTGAGAGCCGGCGCCGGTTCGCCCGATGTCAAGCGCAGCCTCTCCGCTACCGATGCCTGCGCAGTGTCAACGGCGGTCACGGTGGAATAGGGAACTTCCGCGCCTTCGGCTTGCATCGTGTTCGCCAGGTAGGTCAATACCGGAACCACGTCCAGCCCTGCTTTTTTGGCCGAGCGCATCGCCGCCTCGGCGAGCGGGAGATCCAGCACGATCCGGTCGGTCTGCAAGGCCAGGGCGCGGTTGTCTTCCACCGCGCGCAAGCTCAGATTCAGATCATCCAACCTCAGCGAATCGCGAAACACAGCGTCCAGTGAAGCGCTCTCCCCTTCCTCTGACGAACCGGATACAAACAAGGCATTGGCTCGACCCCGCTGATCGAGTGCGCGTTGCAGCGCATCCATCGGCAGGAAAACATTGAATGGAAGCTGCTGGCTCGGCGACAGCCCGAAACGCCCCATGCCTTCATCCGGCAGAACCGCCGCCACCGTGAGCCGCAGCGTGCGGACGTTCTGCGACTTGCGGCCCATGACGAACTCGCTCGGAACCAGCGTGTCGGTCTGAAACCGCAACAAGACGCTCGCGTCTGCCTCCACGTCCAATTCCTTCGCCAGCGATTGATTGACAACAACCGCGCGCCCTTCCGGCAGAGTCGTAGCCCTGGTGTAGAATTCCGCGAAACGCTTGTCAATCCCGTGGATATTCACCCGCGAGGCCCGCGCCCCCGATTCTGCGGCTTCCAGGCTGCCGCGGATCAACACCGCCGGCGCCGCCCGTTCGAACGCGTAAGCGAAGTTGGTCGCTTCCGCCAGATCTTCCGCCAACTCTTCACGGAAGTAGCGGTCCGAGACCAGGGCATGGTCGATGTCCCCGAGGCGGTCAAGTGTCAGATCGCGCAGACTTCCCCGCACCGATTCTCCCACCAACAAGGCGCCCGCCAGAACAGCCGTCCCGACAGCGACGCCGAGGGCAACGGCCAGATGAATGCCCCTGTAGTGGGCGAGAGAACGACGTAGTAGAAGTCGGCCCGTCATGCGCTCATCATGATACGATTGCCGCGCATCTTCGCGAGTCCCTGCCGGGCACTCGCCGGCATGCGAAAGATCTGGAACTGAAGCTCTCTTCTGATCGAGCGGCCTTGACGCCGGGCCGGATGTTTCTTGCTGGTATCATCCGCTCGCGGGCGGAGGAAAAACTGAACTCTACCGGCGCAGGCTTTCAGGGGCTCGTTGCCGGTCGTAGGCATTCACGCCAAAGGTCCACTTCAGAGGGATCTGCTGCGGCAGGTAGCAGACCTTGTCGTCGCAAGCCTGGTAGTGAAACACGCCTTCGACGGCGATCGTTCCGTCTGCGCTTACGAGAGGTCGAAGCTGTTTGTTTGCGCCGATCTCAAGATCGCGAACGACTCGAAACCGGCCCTCATAGACGGGCACGATCTCGTCGATCGCCGGCAGGTGCAGCAGTTTGGATTCGGGGAACTCGGCCGGCAAGTCCCGCCAGCCGGCCGAGGACGTCATTTCCCAGTCGACGGGTAGATAACCCGTTACATCCGGGGCGTATACGTGCATCTTGGGCTTCATCGCAACCTGCAGGATGAGCGAGACCCGGTTACCGCCCAGAACTTCGTGGTTGCTCGCCGACCAACTCACCCGCAGGTGCGGCGTTTCAGCTTCTCCCTGCACTTCGCCGGGATCATCGAACTCACGGACCAGGATGCTCGCCGACGTGAAACGGTCCTGGTAGCGTTCTTCGAAGTACTTCGATTGAACAATGCCCTTCTCGTCGATGACGTAGTATCCGGGGTTCGGGATGCCGTAGAAACGATGGTCCGCCGGGATCCTGTCGTTAAGGATGCCGAACGCCCGGATCACTTCCGAATCGGTATCCGCCAGCAAGGGATACTCGACTCCGGCGCGGTCGGCAAAGTGCTTGAGAACGGCCGGTGAGTCATAGCTCACGGCGGCGACGTTCAGCCCCTTCGATTCGAACTCCTCTTTCTGCTCGGCCAACTCGACCAGTTGCCCTTTGCAGAACGGTCACCAATCCGCCGAGCGGTGGAACAGGAGCAGCAGGCCCTTGGGTCCGCGCAACGATTCGAACGTCCGTGTTTTTCCGGTGTGATCGGTGATCGAAAAGGCAGGGATGCTCTCGCCGATCGCCGGTCCGGTTCTGACGTTTTGCGCCTGTGCCGGTTCGCAGAATCTCGATGCCCAGGCCAGCAGCACGCCGATGGCCACGATCGCGCCGAAGAACTTCCACGAGAACTGCTGTCTCACCTGGCTCATGGCGAAACCCGCTTCAAGACCATGATAGGACAAGACCGGGCGTGGACGCGTGATCCGCTGTGTCTCGGCATCGACCCGTAAGAGACATGCCTACGGTGTTGAGAGGAGCAGCAAGGCGCCCCGGCAGGCCGGTCCCGTGGCGCGGGCGGTTGCTACAATGACAACCGGGATAACCCCATGCCCGCAACGACCACTCCGCTGCGTGGTGTTCGACAGACACATGCGGAGGAACTCTACCACAGCGACGGCTACACCTGGGCCATCGAGCAGGCCGACGCGCTGCGCCGTCGCGACCTGGACGCCATCGACTGGGAGAATGTGATCGAGGAGATTGAGGACGTGGGGAAAGCAGAAGTTCGAAGTTGGAGGGCCTTTTGCGCCCGAGTCATCGAGCATCTGCTCAAAATCGAACACTACCACGAGGCCACCGAGAAGTTGCTGAGGCACTGGTCGCATGAGGTGAGAGAGTTCCGCCAAAATATGGCCCGCACCATCCACGATAATCCCGGTCTGAAAGGGCAGTACGGGACAATGTTCGCACAGTCCTGGGATGATGGCAGAGCCTCCGCTTGCCGCAGACTGGCCGAGTACGACGAATCCGACACCAAACTGCCGGCAAGCAAGAATGCGTTCCGAGAACGTGATCGGACCCTGCCGAAGGAATGTCCGTATCGGCTTGAAGACGTGACTGCCTTCGATCCGAAACACGACCGGATGCCTCGCTACGACACGTGGCCGCCGGCCGTCGCCCGCGTCCTGAACACCCGGCTCGGCGCCGACTACCCCCTGCATCCCCTCAGGGCACAGGACCGCGACACAGGTTAGAGTCAATAACCACTACACCTTGCTGTTGCGAAGGCAGACTTTTTGGGTATAAGCGACACCCATGTTCTCAACTCGTCTATTAGCTCTGCTCGTCTTTGCATCCGGCAGTGTACATCCTCAACAGTCAGACGATCTTCAGAAGCTGCGGGCAATGATGGAGGCGATGGTTTCCCAAGAGAAGGCTGCAACATCGTTGCTCCAAGACAAGAGCATGTATTGCGTATTTCAAGACGGATCTTTCACCATATGGTCGGAAGGGAAGGCCGTAGTCGAACCAGACGTGATGACCAAATCGGGTGATCCGACCATTTTTCACTCAATCGACCTCAAAGCAAGAACCGCCTCCATGATGGGTAACATGGGAAGTGGGCCGATCACCGTGATTCCAACCAGTTCAGGAATCCATTTCATCGAAGTAACTGATTCCGGCAATGTGAACTTCACTACGGTGTTTGCCGGCTTTGCTAAGCCTCCAAAAGGGTTCCTTGCCGTCCATTCCCGCCACTTCTTTGCCTCCGGCCAAGCGCGCCCTTCGCAATACCACGGCATTTGCACCGTTCAGGACTAGGGGACCTTCTCAAAGGGAAGCGCCTCTTGTCAGATGCGCTCCAGCTTCGAAAAACTACAGTTCGACTTGATTGAGCTACGAACAAGCCCGGGGTACAGCAATCGGCCAATATACAGTCGGCCCAGGGGCCGGGTCAGCCGTTACTCTTATTCGATTCCCAGTTGTTTCCAGATGGCGTCGACTCGTTTCTTTACGTCGGCATCCATCTCGATCAGGTCGGGCCAGGGTCGCGTAAATCCTTCTTCCGGCCATTTTCTTGTGGCGTCGATGCCCATCTTCGAGCCGTAGTTGGGCAGACGGCTCGAATGATCGAGTTGATCGATCGGTCCCATCGTGAATTGGATGTCCCGTTCGGGGTCGATGTTGTTGAGCGCCTTCCAGGCCACCTCGCTGACGTTCTGGACGTCCACGTCATGGTCGACCACGACGATGCACTTGGTGAACATGGCTTGCCCCAATCCCCAGATGGCGTTCATCACCTTGCGCGCGTGCAGCGGGTACGACTTCCGGATCGACACCAGCATCAGATTGTGAAAGATGCCTTCCGCCGGCATGCACATGTCCGTGATCTCGGGAAGCTGCAATCTCATCAAGGGCAAAAATACGCGCTCGATCGTCTTGCCCATGTAGAAGTCCTCCATGGGCGGCGGCCCCACGATCGTCGTTGCGTAAATCGGGTCCTTGCGTTGGGTGACGCAGGTGACATGGAAGACCGGGAATTCGTCTTCCAGTGAATAGAAGCCGGTATGGTCGCCGAATGGACCTTCGGTTTTCAGCTCGCCGAGCGTCACATATCCTTCGAGCACGATCTCGGCGTTTGCGGGGACTTCGATGTCTACGGTCTCGCACTTGACCAACTCCACCGGCTTCGAGCGCAAGAACCCCGCGAAAAGCATCTCGTCCAGGTCGGGCGGCAGCGGCAGAATCGCTGAATACATGGTGGCGGGGTCCGCCCCGATAGCCACGGCCACCTCCATGTGCTCTTCCTCCCCTGCGGCCAGCCGGCGGCGGTAGTGCTCGGCCCCTTGCTTGTGGGTCTGCCAGTGCATGCCCGTCGTGCGCTCGTCATAGATCTGAAGACGGTACATCCCGACGTTGCGCTTGCCGCTCACCGGGTTTTTCGAAAACACCATCGGCAGCGTGATGAAGCGGCCGCCGTCCTGGGGCCAACATTTCAGCACCGGATAGTCGAACAGCGAGAACTCCTCCTTCCGAATCACTTCCTTGACCGGTCCGCTCTTGACTTGCTTGGGAAAAAAGGCGCCCATCTCCGCGAGCTTGGGCAGCATGCTCAGTTTGCCGATCAGGCCCTGCGGCGTCTTGAGTTCCAGGTACTCGGAAATACGTCCGGCGATCGTCTCCACCGAATCCACCTGCAGGGCCACCTCCATCTTCCGCATGCTCGCGAAAGAATTGATCAGTACGGGGATGTCGTAACCTTTGGGGTTTTCGAACAGCAGCGCCGGACCGCCCCGTTTGACCGCTCGGTCGGCGATCTCGGTGATCTCGAGTACGGGATCGACTTCAACGGCGACTCGTTTGAGCTCGCCGTTTTTTTCCAGCGCTCGAATAAATTCACGAAGGTCGTTATACGCCATTGATCAATATCCCCGCCGCCCTGGTCCCATGGGACCGCTCCTTGTTCATTCGGCGGGCGATCGCTGCATGTACGCCAGCAAGTCGGCAATCTGGTTCAGGTCGTACGGGTCCAGCAAGCCTTCCGGCATTGCGGAAACGCGCGAAACCCTCCGGTCGCGAATCTGCCCTTTCGGAATCGCCACCGGGCGCTCCTCTTCCGGCAGCATCATCGTGATCTTTTCCTCGTCTTCAGAAAGGATCAGGCCGTCGAGAATATCATTGCTCGTCGTCTCGATGATGTAGGACTGATACTGGTCGGAGATGGTCCGCGACGGCCACAGGATCGCCTCGAGCGTATCTCGGCGATGGAAGCGATTCGCCAGCGTCGTCAAGTCGGGTCCATAGTCTTTTCCCTCGTCGCCAAACCGGTGGCAGCGCGAACATTCCTTCTCATAGATTTCCCGTCCGCGTTGCGCCTCGGCTCGTCCGATCATCGGGCTCAGCAACGTGTGGTCGAAGATTTCCTGCTCGCTAAGTGCGCTCGATCCCTTCTGGCGTGCGAAGACCCGCGCTCGAACGTAGCCGCCCCTGCGGCGGAGCCCCGCCTCGTCCAGGTCCTCCACCGGCGCGAAGTCGGGAATTTCCCGGTAGGCCATCTCCTTCTCTTGCTCATCGAAAAAGTCGAGCGAAGAGTCGAACAGCCGATTGATGAAACCGGGGAAGCTTGCCCCGCCTCGCCAGCGGCGCGCTGTGCGAAACCACGAAAGCAGCCTCTGTTTCTGGCTGCTCGTCCAGCCCTGTTTGATCTCCCGCAGGCAGTACACATAGTGGATCTGCAATGGCTGGTTCTCATCGCCCTCGGGCATGGCGTCGAAAAGGGCCGGGATCGCCGACGGATCGCCGGCGTAGGCCATCGTGCGGGCGTACTCGCGATTGAGCCTCTCGTCTTCCGCGGGAAATCGAGAGAGCGCGAGTCGTGAGGCCTGCGAGCGGATCTCCGGTGCGCATCCCTCGCTCCTCTCCAGACACGCCAGGTGGAAAGCCCTCAGCAGCCGCAGCTCGTCGTCGGCCGGGAGATTCTCACGCCCCAACAACTCCAGTGCTCGATCAACGGCGTCTGTCCTTTCCGATTCCTGCGCCGCGGTCCGGGTCAGAGCGACCAGCCCTTCCGCGGCGGCCGCGGTGTCTTCTTCCTCGAGCACTCGCCGCGACCATTCGGCACGCGGAGTGCGCTCGAGAGCGACGCGGCCCGCGTAGCGCACCCATCGGTCCTCGTCGCTGAGCATCGCGTACAGATCGTCGACGGGAGCGAAGCTCGGCTCGTCCGGCGACAGTCTCATCCGAACCACGGCCTCCGCCGCACGCCTCTTGACGAGTGGATCGGCATCCTTCAGGCCCGCGGCGGCGATAGCCTTGGCGCGGTCGCTGCCATGCTGCCCCACGACGTACATGGCCGCCGCCCGGACCCGCGGATCGGAGTCCCCGCTGAGAGCCCGCAGCAAATCCGCCCGCGCTTTTGCCCCATGCTGCTGGAAGAGCATCAAGGCCTGGATGCGGTCTTGTGCTCGATGCGAAGGGCTCAGGGAGATCCTTTGTAGATCCTCGTCCCAGCGCTCGCCCAGGGCTTCCCTTGTTTTTTCGACGGCCGCCCAGCCCCAACTCGACAGCGGTTGTGGCTGCCGGATAGCGGCCCAGACGCCCTTCGTCTTCGGCCACGCAGTATTGGCTCGATGGCCCTTGTACGCCACACGATAGAAGCCGCCGGCCGTACCGCGCCCACCCGTGGTGAAGTAGACCATGCCGTCCGGACCCACTTCGAGGTCCGTCACGTTCAACGGCTCTCCGTAAACGAAGTTGGCGGCATCCTCCACCAGCCGGTACGTCGCGCCGTCACGCGCCAGGCGCATCGACACGATCCGGCCGCGTGACCAATCGGCCTGCAGGAAGGCGTCAAAGTACTCCCCGGGATAGGCGTAGTGGTGGTAGAACTCGACGCCGACAGGTGACCCTCGTCCCAGGTCACGCAGCGGCGGCAGGCTGTCGAGATAGTAGGGCGGAAACTTGCCCGACCCCGTGCGCCAACCGTAGTCCCCGCCGGGAATGACGTGCACCGAGCGCACCTCGCGGTACCACGGCATGTTGACGTCCCACTCCATGTCGCTGTCGAACGTGAACAGCTCGCCTTCCCGGTTGTAGGCGTGGTTGAACGCATTGCGGAAACCGCCTGCAAGCAGGGAGTACCGCATGCGGTCGAGCCGCAGGCCCGACACCGTCCCTCCCGGCGCCTTGATGCCGACAGCGTGCCCGCGCGCATCCATGTAACGGTCAAGGAGTTGCGATTCCTTGTAGTTACGCAGGGGCGACCAGGGGTCGATCAGTTCTTCGGGAAGGTAAGCGTGGTTCCCCAACATGACCGACAGGTGCCCGTCCGGCCCGCGGCGAATGTCGTGCGGCCCATGCTCGCCGATGCTTCCGGTGAAGTCGTGCAGCTTCTCGAACGTATCCGCCCTGTCGTCCCCATTGTTGTCTTCGAGTTTGTACAGTCCGGCTTGCTGGTTCTCGACCTCCCTGCCGATGGCGTAGAGCGTGCTCCCGTCGAACCACATGCCGTGCAGCATCTCGATCTTGTCGCTGAAGACCTGTTCCGCCTCATAGATGCCGTCATGGTCCTTGTCGAACAGGATGGTCGGGTTTCCCTGTTCGCGGGAGACGACAGGCCGTCCCAGGCTGTCGAAGGTCAACTGGATGAGCGTCTCGGTTTGCCCTTCCGGCAGCAGCGGCTCGACAACGAATCCCGGCGGAGCCTGGAAGGGGCCTTCATAGACCGGCTCCCGTGAACAACTCGTCACGAGAATACACAGTGCGGTAGCCGCCGCCAATGACCAATGATGCTTCAAGCTAGTCCTTCCCGATGGAGATGAATTCACAAGTTTACCGCCTCGCCGTAGAAGTGAGACTTGGCGGGTAAGCCTGGATCAAGATCTCGACAAGTCGTAGCAGGCCATCTCGGTTTGGTTGCGCACGATCAGCCGTCCGCCCGCTATCGCATGCGTATTCCAGGTCTTGCCTTTGATGGCGGAAAACCGCGCTACTTCCTGATGGCTTTCGGGGGTGGCCTTCACAAGCACGACGTCTCCGGCCTCGGTGAGCACGATCAAGTGGCCGCCGGCCAGCAACACCTGTCCATAACCGTACCGGCCGCCTTTCCATTTGCGCTCACCGCTGCGAACATCCACCGCCGCGAGAATCGCTTCGTCCAGGCCGTAGACGATGCCTTCGTGAAGAACCGAGCTGTTGAACTTGTTTTTCATCGTGTTGTTCTTCCAGACCTGCTCGGCGCGCAGGCCGTCGCCGTCGGCAACGATCTTCACCAGGGCGGCGCCCGTGCCATACCCCGACGAGACGAATACGTGCTCGTCGTCGACGATCAAGGGCTGCGAACAGTTCGCGTCGTAGGATGTCCTCCAAGGGTAGTCCCATAGCAGCGAGCCGTCATCGGGGTCGACGGCCAACAGACGCGGTGCACTGACCAGAACGATCTGTAGGCGACCGTCCAGCGTCGCCAGCATCGGCGACGTGTAGGCCTGCTTGTCGTTCAGCGAAGTCCAGATCGGGTCTCCTGTTTCCTTGTCGTAGGCGACGATGGACTTGCCCCTGGTACCGCCCGGCAGCACGATCACCTTGTCATCCAATACGAGCGGAGCGCCCGACATCGCCCATGTCAGGTTCTTCGCTCCGTTATCCGAAAGGATGTTCTTGCGCCAGATCACTTCGCCCGTGGCGGCTTGCAAAGCGCGCAATTCTCCCGTGCCTCCCAGGGCGTAGACTTTGCCGTCGTGCCAAGTGGGAGTCGCCCGTGGCCCGGGTCCGCCCATCGACTCCCGGAATTGAGCTTTCCAGCCGTTTTTCCACAACTCCTCGCCCGTGTCGAAGTCGTAGGCGGCCACGACCTCTTCATCGCGGCGCTGCTCGATGGTGAATACCTTCCCTTCGGCGACAACGACCGACGCATATCCGCCTCCCACCTTCTGCCGCCAGATCTCGGGCAACCCGTCGGAAGGCCAGTCCGTCCGAATCGCGCTTGCGGTGTACTCTCCGTCGCGGTTCGGTCCTCGGTAGTCGGTCCACGAGGCGTCGCTCGGCCCGGCCGGCGGCCGGCTCGCCGCCTGCACCGTCCCTTCATCCCCGCCCGAGCGCTCCGCTTCGATGGCGTCGAAGTGCGAATCGGGATCATGGAAGGTGAAGATCGGCGCAAGGCCGTTGCCGGCCAACTCGATGCGCAGGCCGTAGAACAGGAACAGTTGCGCCGCGAAAAGCGCCGCCAAACCCGCCGAGAAAGTCAGCTTGCGCATCACTCCTTCCTTCGACCGCAGCCACAACAGAACGAAACCCAGCGGAGGAAAGATCAGGCAGGAAAGCAGAAAGAAGAACTTCGATCGCTGCGGGGGAATCGCCATGAGTTCATTCTCGCCCACCGGCCCCGCCCCGACAAGGCATCGCCTCGGCGACGGAGAGCTTGCTCTGCGGAGACGCCGCTGATCCTGATGTGAAAACCCATGATCCTCGCCGCGGATAGGTCGAAACGAGGCCGGTGCGACGGTACGGAAGAGGTAGGACGAAAGGCACGACATGGGTTTTTAGCCGTGATTGATCCGCACTTGAACGGGGGCGGGACTAGCCTGCATTTCTCACCAAGTGGCGAGACGAAGTGCGTGAGAGGACCGCCAGGACGAAGCGCGAGCCGCTTGGCGCGCGCAGGCGTACTTGAACAGTACGTTGAGCACGGCAAGCAAGCGCAACGAAGTCATGGCGGTCGTATCGCGTGCTTCGGCCGTCGGGTGGTGAGAAATGCAGGCTAGGCTGCGTTGCCCGGATGCATCCTGAGCACGGGGCCCATTTCGTAAGTGGGGGGCTTGCGGTTCGCGATCAACTCTTTCTGTTCCGAGAGCGCGCTGACCAGTAGCGGCATCCCGATCGTCGCGTCGCAGTGGCAGTTCACCATTTGGGCGCCTTTCGCCAGCTTGCCCCAACTCTGCGATTCCTCGAAGGTGCAGCCCGACAGACCGCCCCAGTGTGGAGCATCGGTAACGACCTGAATCCCATAGCGGTGGCCCGACTTGCTCCGGTTCATCAAGATGGCCACGACTTCCGTCTGTTGGACGTAGTTCTTCGGTGTGCCGCCGCCGAAATAGATGACCCCGGTCGCTTTCGAGTCGGCGACGACGTTGGTGATCTCGAGGACATCCCCCATGACGTCGAACATCAGGCGGTTCTCGCCCCGGTGCCGGCTCTCGGCGACGCCGATGCCGATCGAGCTGTCACCGATCGCCGGGCAGAAAAGCGGCAGGCCGGCCTTGGCCGCGGTGGTGACGATGCCGTCCTGCCGGCAGTCCTTGCCCACTTCCCGGCCCAGCAGGTAGAGAAACTCGCGCGTGGTGTAGGGGCGAGCCTGATCCAGGCGGGCCGCGAAGCTGCCGATCCAAAGATCGTGCTCCCGGAAACGGACCTCGTCCGCGAGGATGTCGTACATCCGGTCGACCATGTGGTCACCGAGGTTCTCGTCGTCCATCTCCGGATCGCCCAGGTAATGATGAAACCCCTTGCTCTCGTGGATATCGTGGAAGAAATTGGCGCCGGTCGAGGCGAGAACGTCAATCAGGCGATTCTCGATCATGAACTTGACCGCCTCGCGCATGCCGGCGGGCACCATCGCTCCCGACATGCCCATCAGGATGGTGCATTCAGGGTCGGCCAGCATCTGCTTCCATACGTCGAACGCACGGCCCAGTTGACGGCCCTGGAAGCCGATGTAGCGCATCTTTTCGAGGATGGCCGACGCGGACGTGGATCCGTCGATCGGGAAAGGGCGCGTCGGTTCGGACAGAAGCTCTTCCTTGGAATGTCTCATCCTTGTCGCTGTCCGCAAAAAGGTGGTCATGATAACAGACTGCTTGTCGGGCTTGCGCGAGGAGAAATGGACCCGGACAATGAGAAGACGCTGGGGACGGTTTGCTGTCCGGGATACCCATGACCAATACTTCCAGCCAGCCCCTTGCGTTCGACGACATCGCCTTGGCAACCGAGGCCAAGCAGGGAGACAAGGGTGCGTTCACGGAGTTGGTGAACCGCTACGCGCAACGCGTCTTCCGTGTGGCGCGCCACATCACCAAGAACGATCAGGACGCCGAAGACGTGTTGCAAGACACGTTCCTGAAGGCGTACTCCCGCCTCGGGCAGTTCGAGGGGAATGCGAAGTTCTACACCTGGATCGTGCGGGTCGCCGTCAACGAAGCACTGATGCGGATGAGGCGCGGCAAGAACCGTGTGACGGTCTCGCTCGACCAGGAACTGGAAACCAGCGACGGCGCCATCCAACGGGAGTTGCCGGCGGAAACCGAAAGCCCGGAGGAGAGCCTGAGCCGAACGGAGTTGCGGGAAAGCTTGACGCAGGCGATTGACAGCCTGTCGGAAATCTATCGCCCGGTGTTCGTATTGCGCGATGTCGAGGGTCTGTCGACTGAGGAAACGGCGGAGATGTTGAACCTCTCGCTCCCGGCCGTGAAATCCCGCCTTCTGCGGGCTCGGTTGCAACTCAGGCAGAAGTTGCGAAGGTTCCTGAAGAAAGATGATCGGCAAGAAGAAAATAACGTGTAAGGATTTCCTCGAGCACGTGTCGGACTATGTCGATGGGGCGATGGCACCGGACTTGCGCGCCCGGCTCGAAGCCCATCTGACCAACTGCCCGGACTGCTGGGTGGAGTTCGACGAAACGAAGATGACGGTCGAAATCTTCCAGAACGTCGAATGCCACCCGCTCCCGGGCGATGTCCACGACAGGCTCATGGCGACCCTTGAAAAACACTGGAACCGCTAGCTTCTCCGCGGGTGGCGACTCTGGGAAGTTGACTTCCCGTTCCGCGAACCCAAACCACACATTCCAACGTAACCAACTTCAACGGAAATCTGTCTAACTGTGTTGGAGCAACCCTACGGGGACGGTTCCTGTTGTTGGGAGCCGCTTACATGCTCGGCCATTGACGAATACGGAAGAGCACTCGAAACGGAGGTTACTCTCTATGCCGCTGGGGGCCGTTCGACCCATCGCTGTCTGGCCCGACTGGGAAGACCCACTCGATATCCTGCCTCACCGTAAACCGCAGGATTTCTTGAAAGAAGAAACCATCTACACTCCCGAAGACTTGGCGCGAAGCCTGTACCTTGTTGTCGACGGGATGGTGAAAGTCAGCCGCATCTCTCACTCCGGCCGAGAGACGGTGCTCGACTTCTGCGGCCGCGACACCTTCTTCGGCGAATCCTGCCTGCTCGTTCAGTCCTGTCGGGGCGAGATGGCGGTCGCGCAGGAAAACTCTTCGATCATGGAGTGGACCGCATCCGATCTGTACGAAATCACGCAGCGCTCGCCGGCGCTCGGGCCCTCCTTGCTGGGAATGCTGGCCCGCAAGCTGCGCGATGCCGAGGACCGCGTCGAGAGCCTTGCGACGGATCAGATTCCACAGCGTTTGGTCAAGGTGGTCCTGCGACTTGCGGATTCGTTCGGCGAGCCGCTCAATGGGAGCAAGATTCGTCTCAAGCCGGTGACGCACGAGCTTCTCGCAAGGCACGTGGGCACCTCGCGGGAGATCATTACCCAGCACATGAGTCAGTTGCGGCGCAACGGTCTGTTGACATACGACCGGTCCGGGATGGAATTCGACCCGCACCACTTGCGGCAGGTGCTGTTGAACAACTGAACGCGGTGCCGGCCTCTCAAGAAGTGTCGCCGATTCGAAGCTGGAAAGCGAGGAATAGAAGAGGTCAACAGGGGTCGAGGGGACACGGCCTCGCATAGGTGTATCCCTTGGGGCCGTCCCGGACAGCACTGAGTCGTGAGGTCTCGCGTGATTCCGTTCTGTGAAGCGTGCATTGCGGACTGTGCCGTATGTAATTACACTGTATTTACATGACGACAACCCGTATTGTTCGAATCGGCAACTCTCAGGGGTTTCGGATTCCCAAAGCCATCTTGGAGCAAGCAGAGTTGCCGACGGAAGTCGAGCTCAGGGCCGAGCCCGGGAGACTGGTCCTCACAGCGGCGCGCCAGCCCCGCGCAGGGTGGGTTGACGCCGCTAGGGATATGCACGCTCGGGGCTACGATCAACTCCTTGATCCGCCGCAATCGACTGACTTCGACAGTAAGGAATGGGAGTGGTAGTCTGCCGCCGCGGTGACGTGCACCTCGTGAGTCTCGATCCAACGACCGGCAGTGAGATTCGCAAGACACGCCCGTGTCTCGTTCTCTCGCCCAACGAGCTGAATCAATACCTGCGCACGACGATCGTAGCCCCCATGACCACCGGCGGACGGGCCTATCCGTGGCGTGTGCCGTGCCGCTTTCAGAAACGTGCCGGCTTCGTGTCCGTAGACCAGATTCGAGCGGTTGATACGGCACGGTTGACCAGGCGGCTTGGCCGGCTTTCACCGGCAACCGTGACCAAGGTGCTGCAAGCCTTGCAGGAAATGTTCGCTTCCTGACCTGCTTTTCTCATCACGTGGCGAGGCGAAGTGCGTCAGAGAGCCGTCAGGACGAGGCGCGCGTCGCCCGCGTCGGCAACACGGCCTTTACGGTTATTCACGAATCGCGGGACACGAAACACGAATCACGGCCTTGGCACATGGCCATTGTGTTCGTCGTGGGTGCGCAAGGGACGCACAATCAGAAACCCCCGCCCGGACCGCCGCGCATTCCGCCCGGTCGCCGCTTTCCTGCGCGTTGTGGCGCGGCATGGGCGGCATATTGCCCCTGAGCCGGTGTCCGCACAACGTCCGCTGTTCCCGTGGCTCTCCAGGCTCGTTCCGTGCCGGCGAACGCTGCCGTCGTACCCCTGTGTCACAATGTGGATTGGCGCAAGGGAAAGCAATGAAGCAAGCTGAACCGAAGGCATCCGCGGGCTTGGTGCCCGGCCAGCCCGCGCCCATCTCCGCTGAAGAGGAAAGGGCCTTTGAAAGCCAGGACGTCGACTTGAGCGAACTGCTCGACGAATGGGAACACCCAGGAAATCATGTCCCCTCGGATGCGTTCTCTGATGGGCTGCTCCAGGGAACGGTGGTGAGCGTGCGCGGCGACGGTCTTTTTGTCGACATCGGCCAGAAGTCCGAAGCGTTTTTGCCTCTCGAATCTGCGAAGAACCCTTCCGCGCCGGACGGCAACCTGGATCTCTCAGTGGGAGACTCTGTGCTGGTCTCCATCACCGGGCGCTCTGCGGACGGCTGCCTGACTCTTTCTCGCGTCATCGCCGAGCGCCCCAGTGACTGGTCACAGCTCGAGATGGCTTTCCGGAACGGTACCGCCATCACCGGCGCCGTCAAGGAAGTCGTCAAGGGCGGCTTGGCCGTGGACGTGGGCTCGCGCGCCTTCATGCCGGCTTCGCGAACCGGTGTCCGGGATTCGGAGGACCTCAAGAAGCTGGTCGGTCAGGAAGTCCGTTGCCGCATTATCCAGCTTGACGTCGACGACGAGAACATCATTGTCGACCGCCGCGTGATCCTTGAAGAAGAGCGCGAAGAGGCGCGACGCAACACCATCGCCGGCCTCCAGCCCGGTATGGTCGTGAAGGGCGTCATCCGAAGTGTGCGAGGCTTTGGCGCGTTCGTGGACCTCGGCGGCGTCGACGGCCTGCTGCACGTCTCGGATATTTCGTACTCGCGTGTGAAAGATCCGGCCGCTGTTCTATCGGAAGGCCGGGAACTCGAGGTCAAGGTCCTGAAGATCGAGAAGGGCGGAGAGCGGATCTCGGTCGGGCTGAAGCAAATGAATCCCGACCCATGGACACTGGTCGCCGAGAAGCTCCACGTCGGCGATCGCGTGAAGGGCACGATAACGCGCCTCAAGGATTTCGGCGCTTTCGTCGAGATCGAGTCGGGTGTCGAAGGGCTGATCCACATTTCGGAAATGTCCTGGGCGCGTAAGGTCCGGCATCCGAGGGATCTGCTGAACATCGGTGACGCCGTCGAGGTCGTCGTGCTCGATTTCAAGCCTGCTGAGCGGCGTATCGGACTCGGCTTGAAGCAGGCTCTGGGCGATCCTTGGGAGCGCGCCGCCAAGGAACTCGAACCAGGCGCGGTTGTTGAAGGCGTGGTGCGTAACCTCGCGAAGTTCGGCGCCTTCATCGAAGTGTCTGACGGCATCGAGGGTCTGCTGCATGTCTCCGATATCACCACCGGGAAGCGTCTCGATCATCCCCGCGAAATGCTGAAGGCCGATCAGAAGGTGAAGGTCGTGGTGCTCGAGCTGGATTGCGAGAAGAGGCGCTTGAAGCTGGGCATGAAACAACTCGAGCCCGATTCGCAGGATGTCTTCCTGATGTCCTGCGAAGTAGGCGACACCGTGACCGGTCGTGTGCTTCGTGTGAAGCAGACCCAAGCGCTCGTCGAGTTGGGCGAGGGTGTCCGGGCTATCTGCCCGATCGAAGAGTCGCTTGCATCGGCAGCCCCGGCAAGCGGCAGCGCCGGCGCCAGCGTCTCCTCGCTCGGGGCGATGCTGCAGGCCGCCTGGAAGAGCGGCGGCAAAGACGCTGGCGGCGCGGGGAGCGAACCGCTCAAGGCGGGGCAAGTGCGTAGCTTTCGGGTGTCCGGATTGGACCCCTCGCAAAAGTTGATAGAGTTGATCCTGGACTAGTCTCCAGAGCCCATTGCATTCTTCACAAGACCAGCCCACAGGAGCACCATCATGTCGAAACTCCACAATAAAGTTCTCTTGAACGTTCTCTTCGCTCTTCTCTTGATCGCCTGCGGAGGCGGCGAGCCTCCTCCCGAAGCTTCGCCGGATCACGGCGCGGGGACGGTCGTCAAGCTCGATCCCGCCCTTGACGCCATCGTTCCCGCCGACTACAAGATCGAAAAGCTGAGCGGCGGTTTTATGTTCACCGAGGGACCGCTGTGGAGGATTGAGGGCGGCCCGCACCTGCTTTTTAGCGATGTCCGCGGGAACGCCATCTACAAATGGGACGCCGGCTCGGGCGAGGTCAGCGACTTCCGCAAACCGGTCTTCGAGGGCGAGTACGAAGAAGGCCGCTACGTCGGCTCGAACGGTCTCACCCGCGACCCCCAGGGGCGCCTCATCATCTGCGAGCACGGCAACCGGCGCATCTTGCGCATCGAGCAGGACAACGCGGAAACTGTCATCGCCGAACGCTACAACTCCAAGCGCCTCAACAGCCCCAACGACATCGTTTACAAGTCGGACGGCTGGGCCTACTTCACCGATCCGCCCTACGGTTTGGCGGGCCTGGATGACGACCCGGCGAAGGAACTGGACTTCAACGGCATCTACCGCCTCGGTCCGGACGGTGAGCTGGAGTTGCTGAACGACAAGCAGACCCGGCCCAACGGCCTCGGCTTCTCCCCCGACGAGAAGACGCTCTACGTCGCCAACTCCGACGCCGCTCACAAGGTCTGGATGGCCTATGGCGTCAAAGACGATGGCACTCTCGATGAAGGCCGTGTCTTCGCCGACGCTACTTCTGAGACAGCCGAAGGCCTGCCCGACGGCCTCAAGCTCGACAAGCAGGGAAACCTCTACCTGACCGGGCCCGGAGGCGTTTGGATCTATAACCCCGAAGGCAAGCATCTCGGCAGCATTCAGCCGGAGGAAGTCCCCGCCAACGTTGCTTGGGGCGACGACGGCAAGACGCTCTACATGACCGCCCGTACGGGACTGTATCGCATCGCCCTTAACGCCGAAGGTACGTTGCCCTAGCCGCCGTTCCGTTCCTCGGGCGGCAACCCGAATGCCTGACCCGCATTTCTCACCACGCGGCGAGGTGAAGTGCGTGAGAGTGCCGTCAGGCCGAGCCGCGCGCCGCTTGGCGCGCGCAACATGGTCTTTAAGGTTTTTCACGAATCACGAGTCACGAAACACGGCCTTTCTCTAGCGTGCTTCGACCGTCGGGTGGTGAGACATGCAGACTAGCGGCACCTTCCAGACCCCGCGGATCGGCGCGCACGTCTCCATCGGTGGCCGCTTGACGAAGGCAGTCGTTCGCGCCCTCGAATCCGGCTGCAACACGCTGCAGATCTTCTCTCGCAGTCCCCGCATGTGGCGTAGCGCGCCCCTCGATCTGAACGCCGTAGCGGAGTTTCGGGAACTGCGCGCCGAGCACGGCCTGCGTCCCCTCGTGATCCACAGCAACTACCTCACCAACCTCGCTGCGGCCGACTCCGCCGTCCGTGACAAGTCCATCACGGCGTTTCGGGATGAAATGCAGCGGGCTCGCCTGCTTGGCGCCGACTATCTCGTCATCCATCCCGGCAGCTACAAAGGGCAGGCCATCGACAGCGCCATCCGCACTCTGGCCGACTCCGTAGCCGAAGCCGCCGGGAACGCCGCCTGGAACGGCTTCACGTTACTGCTGGAAAACACCGCCGGGGGCGGGCAAACCCTCGGACGAGAGTTCGGGGAGCTTGCCGAGATGCGTGACCGTATCCGGATGAATGCCGACCTCCCCGTCGGCTTCTGTCTCGATACAGCGCACTGCTATGAAGCTGGCTTCGATCTCACCACGACCAGGGAACTCGAGGCCACGCTCCATCGAATCGACCAAAGCATCGGACTCGCCAATATTCCCGTGCTTCACGCCAACGATTCCAAAACCGCTCTCGGCTCGCGACGCGACCGCCACGAGAACATCGGGCGCGGCTTCCTGGGACGTGAAACATTCCGCCGCCTGTTGCGCCATCCCGGTCTGCAGGGCAAGACGTTCATCCTCGAAACGCCCGCCGATGAACACGGAACATACCGCAGGGACGTCCGTGAGCTGTACTCGCTCGTCCGTCCCCAAGCCGGCGGCTGACCTGAAACTTCCTGTTTATCAAGCCGGGTTGACACTCATCCGGATGTTTCCTGTTTGAATGCTCCGCCCACGAGCGGAGAAAAAACGGGCCGTCAGACATTTCTTCTGGAGCGAACCAGGCCCCACCAAATGCTTTTCACGAATCACGAGACACGAATCACGAATCACGGCTTTTATGCTTTTCACGTGGCTCGAACGGTACACGGGGGTACTGAAGCCCTTCAGTCTTTTTTTTGCCGCCCGGCTTGCTTAGCATGAAGATCATGGCTCCTGATCAAGGCCTGGATTCGTTCCCTGCGAGCGCCTGCGCAGTGAAATCCTTGCCGCTTCAGATCGTCTTGTTCGGGCGCGTTCCCTGCAAAGGTTTCCCACCATTCCCCGGCATTTCCCACGATTTCCCGGCATTTCCCAGGTACCCCCCCCCCCCCGCGCATCAAGTGCCCCGGATGCGAAGCAAAGTTCCGGGCGCGCATCGAGTCTGGCCGAGCCGGAGCCTCGCGAACATCGGACGGCAGCCCCTTGTTTCACCTTGCATGGTCCGCTACGGGGCGGGGGCGGCTCTAGGAGTCTGTCACTATAGTCATAGGAAATACTGCGGAACCGAGGACTGGAACGTATATTGCTCGCCCCATGCCGGAGAAGCCCTATAACCCGCAAGAAATCGAAGCCCGCTGGCAGGCTGAATGGGACAAGGCCGGCCTGTTTCGAGCCGGCCTCGACCCGTCGCGCCCCAAGTACTACGTACTCGAAATGCTGCCCTATCCCAGCGGTACGCTTCACATGGGCCACATGCGCAACTACTCGATCGGCGACGCCCTCGCGCGCTACAAGTGGATGCGGGGCTTCCGTGTCCTGCACCCCATGGGCTGGGATTCCTTCGGCCTGCCGGCTGAGAACGCCGCCATCCAGAACAACCGCGACCCCGGCGAATGGACCCGCGCCAACATCGCCGCCATGAAAGATCAGCTTCAGCGCTTCGGCTTCAGCTACGACTGGTCGACCGAGATCTCGAGTTGCGAGCCCGAGTACTACCGCTGGAATCAATGGCTCTTCCTCGAGATGTACGAGCGCGGCCTGGCCTATCGCAAGAAAGCCGAGGTGAACTGGTGCCCGAAATGCGCCACCGTGCTGGCCAACGAACAGGTCGTTGATGACCGCTGCTGGCGCCACGAGGATACTGTTGTCGAGCAGCGCAGCCTGGACCAATGGTTCCTGCGCACGACCGCTTACTCCGTGCAACTCCTGGATGATCACAAGGAGCTTGAAGAGGGCTGGCCCGAGCGCGTCCTCAGCATGCAGAAGCATTGGATCGGCCGCTCCACCGGCACCGAGGTCGACTTCCGGCTCGCTGGCTCCGACGAGAAGATCTCCGTCTTTACGACACGTGTGGACACGATCTTCGGCGCAACCTGCGTGATTCTGGCGCCCCAACATCCGTGGGTCGCAAAGTTTGGACTTCAGCACAAAGCCCGGCCGCTGATCGACTCCATCGAGCAGCGCGACCCGGCCGATGTCGAAAAACTCGGCGTCGATACCGGCCGCTTCGTCGTCAATCCCTACAGCGGTGAGAAGACTCCGGTCTGGATCGGCAACTTCGTCCTGATGACGTACGGCACCGGAGCGATCATGGCCGTGCCGGCGCACGATCAACGCGACTTCGAGTTCTGCCGCAAGTACGGCATCGCCGTGCGGCCGGTCATCCGCCCCTTCGACGGCGCTCTAGCCGTCGAAGCCGACATGAACGAAGCTTTCGTGACCTACGGCGTCGCCGAGAACTCGGGGCCATTCAGCGGCTTGCCCAGCGCCCACGCGATTGAAGCCATGAACGCCCACGGCGAGGAGAAGGGCTTCGCCAAGTCCGCCGTCACCTACCGCCTCAAGGATTGGGGCATCTCGCGGCAACGCTATTGGGGCACGCCGATTCCCATGATCCACTGCGCCGCGTGCGGCGTGGTCCCGGTGCCCAAGAAGGATCTGCCGGTCGTGCTCCCGGCCAACGTCAGGCTGACCGGCACGGGCGAATCGCCGCTCAAGCAGGTCCCCGAGTTTCTCAATGTCGACTGCCCGCAGTGCGACGGGCCCGCCGAACGTGAGTGCGACACGATGGACACGTTCATCGACTCATCCTGGTACTTCTACCGCTATTGCGATCCGAACAACGACGAAGCCCCCTTCGATACGGCGAACGTTTCTGCCTGGTTTCCCATCGACCAATACATCGGAGGCGTCGAGCATGCCGTGCTGCATCTGATTTATGCCCGCTTTTTCACGAAGGTGATGCGCGACTTCGGCCTGATCGATTGGAACGAGCCCGCGACTCGCCTGTTTACTCAGGGCATGGTCATCCGTGACGGCATGAAGATGTCCAAGAGCAAGGGCAACGTCATCAGCGCCGATGATTTCTTGCAGGAACACGGCGCAGACGTTGCCCGCGTGTTTTCGTTGTTCGCCGCGCCTCCTGAAAAGGACCTCGATTGGAACGACGCAGGGGTCGAGGGCATGCAGAGGTTTCTGACACGGCTCTACCGTTTCGCCACCAGGAACGCAGCAGTCGGAGCGGGAGAACCCCCTGAGCCCGCCCATGATACCGACCGTGCTCTGCTTCGCAAGCTGCACCAGACGATCCAGAAGATCACCGGCGACTTCGACACCCGCTGGCACTTCAACACGTCTCTGGCGGCGCTCATGGAACTGCTGAATGATCTTTACGCCCATGAGGCGCAACTGTCCGCGGGCGTCTTGCGTGAGGTCGTCTCGAAGACCGTGCTGCTCATGGGGCCCTTCGCGCCCCATCTTGCCGAACAGTTGTGGCGCGAACTGGGTAACGATGAGTTCATCCTCAAAATGCAGTGGCCTGAGTTCGATCCTGTCCTGGCCAGGGAAGACGAAATCGAGATCCCGGTTCAAGTCAACGGAAAGTTGCGGTCACGATTGACGATCGCACGTGGCGGCGCTCGCGAAGACATCGAGCAGCTCGCGCAGGAGGATAAGAAAATTCAGCCGCACATCGACGGCAAAACCATCCGCAAGATTGTCGTGGTCCCCGACAAGCTCGTCAATATCGTCGCGACCTGACCTTCTCGCCGCGCAGCGAGACGACTTGTGTGGCCGTCCGGACGAAGCGCGATTTGCCTGCGGCGTTGAGATTACTGGACGCTCATGACGCGAGCCTCGGCCATCAGGCCGCCGGAACAGGAAAGCGATACCGAACCATGTCCCTGCACTTACGTCCCGCTGACCCAGCCGAGTATGACCATCTCAAGGAGATGATCATCGACGCGTTCGAGCCGATCACGTGGCAGAAAACCGCCGACGAACGGTTCGGACTCATGAATGGCCTCGATTGGCGGGAGCGCTGGCGGCTCCAGCTTGAGAAAAGCTTCGATGCCCGGATCATCCTTGTCGGCGAGTTGGAAGGCGCGGTCGTCGCCTGCGCCACCGGCGTCTGCGACGAAGCAACCGCGATGGGCTTTATCGACATTCTCGCTGTCGCCTCGCAGCATCAAGGCAAGGGACTCGGGCGAAGCATGCTCCGCGGCATGCTGCGGCATTTCAAGGCGATGGGCGCCGTCTATGCCCACCTCGACTGCCTCACGACCAACGAGGTCGGCAATCGGCTCTACGCATCCGAAGGCTTCGAGGAAGGCATGCGCAGCATCCGCTGGATCAGGAAGATCCCCTGATCTTCACGAGCCGCTTGGCGCGCTCAGGTGTGGCGCCCTCATCGCCTTCTTCGGGCCACGAGACACGAATCACGGCCTTTGTCTCGCGTGCTTCCACCGTCGGACGGTGAGAAATGCAGGCTAAGATAATAAGAGCGATGGGGCTCTTCGACATCTTCCGGCCCAAGTGGAAGCACGCCAATCCCGACGTGCGCATTGCCGCCGCCAGGGAACTGCCTGACATCGGCATCTTGCAAAAGATGGCGACAGATGACCGCGACTGGTTCGTGCGCCATCGCGTGTTTGACGAGATTCGCGACCGTCAACCCGGCGACAGCGTGTACGCCCACTTGGCCAAACACTCGTTGGACGAAGAGATCCGGCGCAAAGCCGTCAAGAAGCTCAAGGACGAGGCCGTCCTCGAAGACGTGGCCAGCAACGACCAGTTCCGCTATATCCGCGACGCCGCCGCGCATCGACTCGACGAGCTCCGCCGGAATACCTACGGCGAGAAGTCCGAGCCGCAATCCGCGAAACCTGCCGGCTAGCCGGCATTCGACTCAAACGATCGGCGTCTCGCGGTGGATCAAGTGCAGAATGTTCCCCTCCGGGTCAAGGAAGAACGCCAGCCGGTTCCCGCTAGCGTTGACTTCCTGCACGATCTCGACGCCTTTGCTCTCGAGGTCTTTCTTCCCCGCCTCGAAGTCGTCCACGGATATCGCCAGGTGGCGAATACCCGGGGTCTTCATCTGCGTCTCCGCCCGGTCGCCTTCTGACGGAATGATCTCGAGCATCGTGTCGTCCGGCGCCTTGACGAACACATTCCCGGCGTAGCGGTGAACGATCGGGAAGTTCAGGATTCTGTCATACCAGGAAGCCAGTGCTTCCGGGTCGGGTGTCGCGATTGCGGTGTGCTCAATGCCTTTGTACATGCTCATCGGTCTCCTTCTTTGTCCATTCCGTCAGCCAGCCTGTTTTTTCACCAAGTGGCGAGGTGAAGTGCGTGAGAGGGCCGCCAGGACGAGGCGCGAACCGCTTGGCGCGCGCAGGCGTACTTGGCAGTACATCGAGCACGGCAAGCAAGCGTTGCGAAGGAAAAGCGAAGTCATGGCGGTCGTATCGCGTTCTTCGGACGTCGTGTGGTGAGACAGGCAGGCTGGTCACTGCAACTCAGCCGGTACGCTGCCGTATGACCATCCCTCTCCTGCGAACGGTGCATGAGCGGGTCTCGTCGGAACTTTCCCGGGCGTCAGGCTGTTCGCCAGCCGCACACCGGCGTCGGCGATCTGCGTTCCCGCCGTCCTTGCGAGATTGCTGTAGCTCGTCAGGCGCGTCTCGTACCCGCCTCCGGTCGGACTCAGCGCTTCTTCGGTCGGCACGTATCCCACGCACCCGTTGGCCAACTCGACAGGATACGTGTACGGGAACTTGCTGCGCTTCTTGATGTCCAGGCCATACTCGACAAAGTACTCCGCCGGGTTGCTTACGAACACCGCCGGCCCGACTTGCACCGCCTGCACTTCCGTGTCTACCACCGGCGTCTTGGCGATCAACGCGTCGAGCATCACGATCTCCTTGGCGAAGGTCCACTCGGTCCGGCCCACTTTCTCGGGGCCCTGCTTCACCATCTCGATGGATTTCTTGAGACGCTCCGGACTGGGAATCCTTCGTGGGATCTTCAACACCTCGATCGCCGAGTCGACCGGCCCCATCGGACCGGAGTGCATCGATGCCAGCACCTTCACGGCTTCCGCGCCCACGCGCGCGCCGACCAGCCGCGCCCATTCTTCCCTGCCGGGGTTGATGTACGGACTCAAGTTGTCGACCTGCGTGATGTCGGCGTTGGCGCCGGCAAGAAAGACCACGACGGCATCCTGACCAAACACCCCTCGAATCGTCTTCTCCAGGTAGTAGATCCAGTTCGCTGAGATGCCGCCGGGGCTCGCCGTGGCATGGCAGGCGTAGTTGACGATGCAACCCGCAAGGTTGCCTTCCTCGTCGAACGTCCCGATCACACCCACTTCCGGATCCGTCGGCCCCGCCGGTCCGATAATGTTGGGATTCCCTTGCCGCGGATGCGTCTGCGTACGACCGTTCTTCATGCGGAAGCGCCGGTTGAAAGCCGCTTCCTTTTCGTAACCCGAACCGGCGCCGCAGCGGAGGGGCTTTTTCTTCCCGTTTGCCTGCAGAACCGCCGAGATGATCTGGTCTTCCACATGCCGGAGAAACTCCGAATCCGCCATGGACGATGCCTCGTACGCCAGCTTCTGAACGAACTCGGATGCGTGATCGTACTCGCCCGGTTGCACCATGCCCACCGGCCCGGAAGAATGCGAGTGCGAAGCGCCGATCAAGACAGCGTCCCCCGTGATCCCCGATTTGCGCTCGATCACGGCGCGCACCTTCAATACCAAGTCGCGCGGGATCATCAACGTGTCCGTTCCCACCAGCGCGGCGGTCTTGCTGCCGTCGCTGAACACTGCGGCCCGCACCTTGCACGCATCGTGGAAGTGCTGGTGGAACACCTTGCCGTATCCTCCCGGCCGCTCCATCCCGATCTCCGGCGTGATGTCCGTCTCGGCATAGCCTGCCTGTAGAAGTGGAGCAGCCGCACGCGCTGTTCCGGACGCGAGCAGACCGGCGGAGGAGCCGAACAGCGATGTTCGTTTCAGGAAACCTCTACGTGTCATGCCAACCCCGGTTTCTTTTGTCACTCGCCGAACCGAAACGCATACAAATCCGCATCCCGCATCACGAATCGAATCTTGACCGTCTGGCCCGTAATTCTCCGTAACGGCATGCGGTCCGTCCGCGTGTCAGGACGCGGCCACACTACCTCGCCGTCGATCTCATCCCCATAGAGCACCGGCGACTCCTCCAGGGAAAAACCGGGCAGTGCCTGTCCCTTCTCGTTCTGGAACTCGATGCGGATACTCCCCGCCCCCGACGTCGCGTAGTTCAAGTACATGCGGTTCCCTGAAAAGATCACCGGCTTCGTGACCAGCTCCCCACCCGGATACCCCGCGTTCGCCGACACGAATCCATCCATCCGCAGCGTCATGCGCTCGATGTGCGCCGAGGGGTAGGTATAGTGCCGCGCCACGTACAGCGAAAGCTCATCGGCACCGGTCTGAATGATCCCGCGCGAAACCGCGTTCGTCCGATGAATCCAGTTCCGTTCATCGCGCCCCGGACGGATGAAGCCCTCCACGAACCGATACCAATGGACCCCGTCGCGGCTCGACATGAAAACGCCGTCCGACAACCCATTGTTCTTGCCGTCATTGACCTTCGTTCGAAACGGCTGTAAGCGCTTCGGGAAAGAGAGATACAGTTGCGGCGCTCGGAAGTACGGCACCGTCGCGTTCGTATACATGTGCTCCGGAGGCGCATCGCCGTAGTCAGCCCATTCTCCCGGCGTCCAGTGGATGAAATTTTTCGAAGTCGCGGTCTTGATCGTCCTCACTCCATATCGAAAGTCGCGGTAGACGGCGACATAGTGCTGGCGAACCTCATCCCAGAAAGCAACGTTTTGTGAATCGAACTTGCCATCGCTGATGACGGGTTCTTCTTGCATCCTTTCCCAGTGGATCCCATCGGCCGACTTCAGCGCCAGCAAAGGTCCGCCCGCCAGCGCCTTGTAGCGCTCGGAGGGCGGCGCGTCGGGATTGGTGTCCTTGAATGGCGCGAAGTTGTGCGATCCCTCGCCCACCCAGAGGATGTTGTTCTGCTTGGAGCCTTCGAACTCGAAAAGGCCCAACGACGGCTTGGTCCAACTCATGCCGTCTTGGCTCTCCGCGTACACGGTGAGTTGAGGATGATCCTTCGGGACCGCTTCGTCCGGTCGCACCATCGACTGAACCACGTAGTCGGGATGCGTGCTGCCGCGGTAATACATCCGATAGCGCCCCTCATCTTCAAAAACCGTGACATAGAGGCTCGTATTGCCTTCCCACGGTTTATCGAAGGCCAGCACCTTTCCGGCCGGCTGAGGCCGGTTCAGCAGCAACCGCACGCCATCCATGGAGTCGATCAAGTGGTCGTCGACGAAAAGCTCACGCCGCGATCCGATATCGATCGGTTCTCCAGCGCTCGCTGCAAGCCCAAGCAAAACCGCGAACACGCATATCAATACGAACAACTGTACGGAACCTGTCCTTGCGGCGGTCTCCATCTCGCTCCTCCGGGTGAATCTCTTCCGACTGCTCGAGGAAGGCAGATCCCTCCTCGTGAGCTGACCTATTCTAACCCGCACGGGACTCGGTGCAGCCGATGCGGCAAACGGCTACTTCTTCGCAGTCGCTCCGCCCACAGGTGCGTCCCAATCCACGTGTCGCGTCACGTACATGATCGCGGCGAGAATCAGAAACAGACCCACCGAGCCGACGAGTAATGAGTATTCCTCCAGCATGAGCAACACGTAGAGGAAGCCGTATAGACCCATGACCACTCCCCCAACGACCATGCCGCTCTGCGCCGATCCCATCGCCGCCCAGGCATAGGCTGCCACCAGCATGATCACTGCCGCTGCCGCGATGACATAGGCCGCCGCGAAGCCGAGATGCTCGCCGAGCGAGAGCTCCAGCAGATAGAACAAACAAAGAGCCGCCCCGATCAAGCCGTATTGAATCAGGTGCAAACGCATGCCCGTGAGAATCTCGAACAGCCAAACCGTCAGAAACGTCAGCCCCAGGAACAGCATCTGATACTTCAAGCTGCGCTCCGTTTGGCGGCGAACGTCTACTGGCGACAACAGATCGACGCCGAACTGCGAGGCTGCAATCGCCTCATCGTGATCGACTCCGCGCCAGCGTTGCGGATAGCCCCGGCCCAGATACGGAATATTCCAACTCGAGGTGAATCCTTCTTCGCTGACCTGCCGTGACCCAGGCAGCCAGTTGCCTTGGAAACTCGGGTCTGCCCAGTCGCCACGAAGGTTCACTTCCGTGTTGCTCCCCAACGGGGCAAAGCTCAACTGCACGCTTCCGTTCAGATCGAACGCGTAGGAGAATGAGAACGTCTCACTATCGAGCCTCTGGCCCAGAGGTGCGTGGATTCCGGAGCGGCCCGTATGGCGCAGTCCGGCGCCCGGCTCGAACTCGATCTCCTCGCCTGACCAGTCCACTGGTACAGCGTCTTTGATCGCCCGTGGATCCGCCACTTCCATGATCAGCTCCGCGCGGTCCCAGAGAATGTCGGCCGACGAAATCGACCAGCCGCTGAAGTCCGGTCGGTCAAAAGAACCCTCGAAGCTCAGATGGGATCGATAAACAGGCGCCTTGAAGATGCCTCGATAGCGAACTTCCGTCTCGAGAGAACCATCGACGTGAAGGTCGCGCGGCAAGAACGTGGCTCGCTCTTCGTACACCTCGATCTTTGACGGCTGGCCTTCTTCGGTCTGAACGGTTCGTTGCTCCAGGTAGGGCACGACCAGGAACGGTCCGAAGACCTCCTGCTGTTTGCCCCATTTGCTCGTGATTTCTTCGATCGCCTCTTGGCGCGTATCCTTACGATCCCAGACAATGTTTCGGATAAAGAGAACAGGGATTTGAAGGATCAGCGCCAGTGCTCCAATCGCAATCCCTTGGACAAGGGTGTTGCGGCGCAGGTTCTGAAAAAAGGTTGATCGCTCATTTGTGATCTCGGTCATGTCAGATCTCCATCAAAGGGACCGAGAACGCCTCCCCGAAAACGTAACACAAACCGCGAAGAAGATGTCAGGTGCAGTGTGCGGCGGCGAACAGTCCCCGTGCCGCGGGAGATTCATTTCGCCTGAGCGGCCAGAATCGCCGCTCCTTGAGTCACGACCTGCTCGCCCAACTTTGACGAGACGATGCTGTATCGTCCGCGAAAGCAGGATGCGACCAGGGGCTCGGTCTTCTCTCGCAGCAGGTTCACGAACGCCGGGTTGCCCGACCCCACGCCCCCGCCTACGACGAACACATCCGGGGCCACCAGGCTGATCGCCGCGGCGACCGCCGACGCCAGGCACGAGGCGGCCCTTTCGATCACCTTTTTTGCGAATGCATCCCCTCGCGAAAACGCCCTCATCAGATCCTTGCCGCCAATGGAACCCCCTTCCGCCGGGTGCAACTCGCTTGCCTTCAAAAGCTGCGGCTCGCGATCCGCAAGCCACGCCGCCAACTGCGAAAGACCCGGCCCGGAGCACACGGCCTCCACACAACCCCGATTGCCGCACGCGCAAACCGGCCCATCCGGCAGCACCACGAGGTGGCCAATCTCAGCCTCGCCCACATCGCTCATCTCGACGATTCGCCCGTCGCGGACAATACCGCCGCCCACGCCCGTCCCGATCGTCATATAGAAGATGGTCCGATACCCGCGGCCGGCGCCGAAATGGGCCTCAGCCAGGGCAGCGACCTTACAGTCATTCTCGACACGAACCGGGATTCTGAATTCCTTCTCGAGGATTCCTGCAACATCAATCTCTTCCCAGCCCGGCTCATGCAGATTCGCCAACGGCCGCTGATCCGATCGACGCACATAGCCGCCAAACCCGAGTCCGCATCCGCGGAACACGAGCCCTTTCGCAGTGTGGAAGGCATTGAGCGCGCGGCCCATCTCGACCAGGGAGCGAAAGCTCTCGGCGGCGGTGTCGTTCGGTGCTCGATACAGCCTCCGGGTCTCGATCAGGCGACGGTCCGGTCCCGCCACTCCCGCAACGAGCTTTGTGCCGCCTGTCTCGAAAGCCAGGTAAGCAGAGTTGCTCACGCCACCGAACCCTCCCAAGGTCTACGATACCCCTCCTGAGGCGGCCGCGCCCTCAGGCCGGGAATGAGCTGCCCATGAAGCTGACGGAAACGGTCGAGTACAATTGTCCGAAGCCCCTCTTCGCGTGCTCATGGTCGGTCAAACCCTATCCCGCAGCAAGATCCTTGAAAAACACGGTGAGCGCGGGACGAGTTTCGTCCTCAAGAGCCGGGGACATCGACCGCAAGCGGCTCGCCGCGCTGAAGCCCCTCACCACCAATCCAGCCGGCGGCCCGGACATCAAGGCCGCTTTCGGAGTGAAGACGAGACCTCCGCGGCTTTCAATCACACGTATCTCGATACCCCATCCAGAGAGATTCACATATTCAGCGGCCGGCCGAGTCGTCAGCCGATCTGCCCGGCTCCATGAAAGGATTCGAATGAAACCGCAAGGCGCCATGGTTTCCCCCAACTACGAAGTCGACCCCCGCTGGCCGGCAATTCCCGAAGGTTGGGACCTCGTCGAAACGGCGGGAGTCGCGACCGACTCCAACGACCGGATCTATGTCTTTAATCGCGGCGAGCATCCGGTGATCGTTTTCGAGCGCGACGGCAGCTTTGTCGCCTCCTGGGGCGAAGGTGAGTTCCAACGTGCTCACGGCATCCACATCGGACCGGACGATACCATTTATCTGACGGACGACTTGGATCACACCGTCCACATGTACACGACCGACGGCAAGCGGCTGACGACCCTCGGAGAAAGCGGCAAGCCGTCTGACACCGGCGTCGAAAATAGCGACTACCGTACGATCAAGCGCGCCGCCGGGCCGTTCAATCAGCCGACCAACATCGCTCTCACCCCGGCCGGTGAGATGTACGTCGCCGACGGCTATGGCAATGCCCGGGTGCACAAGTTCTCGGCACGGCAGGAGTTGATTTCCTCCTGGGGAGAACCCGGTGACGCCCCCGGCCAGTTCAACCTGCCCCACGGCATCGCGATCGACAGCCGCGGAGTCGTCTACGTCGCAGATCGAGAGAACGACCGATTGCAACTCTTCGAGCCCGAAGGGGCTTTCATCGCCGAATGGACGCAAGTGAGCCGTCCGGCCCAGGTGTTCATCGATCCGGAGGACCGAATCTACGTGGCCGAGATCGGCTGGAGGGTGGGGTTGTTTCCCGGCGTCGAACCGCTCGATCCCGTCGGAGCATATGTCAGCGTCCTTGACCTTGACGGCAATGTTCTCGATCGTTGGGGCGGCGGCGAGGACCCCTGTGAACCCGGTGCATTTTACGCGCCGCACGACATCTGGGTCGATCGCTTCGGTGACATCTATGTGGGCGAAGTCACGTGGTCGGCGGGCGGCCGCAAGGGTCTCATCCCAAAGGACTGCCCCAGCGTGCAGAAGTTCGTTCGCAAATCGAGCTAGCCTGCATGTCTCACCTCCTGGCGAGGTGAAGTGCGAGAGAGGGCCGTCAGGACGAGGTGCGTACCGCCCGCGCCAGCAACACGGCCTTTACCGTTATTCACGAATTACTGGACACGAATCACGGCCTTTCTCTCGTGTGCTTCGGCGGCCATCGGGTGGTGAGAAATGCAGGCTGGCAGCGCCCCCTGCGCCGCATCGAACCCCAGCGAGAGCAGATTGCTGCTGTGGGCGGCGCTCTCAAACAGTTCTTCGGTCGGAGTATCGACTGAAACGACATGTGTCGTGGCCTCCGCGCTGCCCGTTCGTTTCTACTCCCCTTCGCCGGCGCTGGGGTGCGCGTACAATCGCCGCGAGACCTCCAGCGCGTAGTGCACTGCGCTGAAAACCGTCGTGACTGCGGTCATCGCGACGAGCGCCGTGATCACTCTCTGCAGCCAGCCTGCCAGGATCACGTGATTCAGCAGGACCGTGAGTAACGTAGTGAACTGAACCACGGTATTCGCCTTACCGAGCAGACTGGGCGGAAATCTGCGTACGGACGTCGTCAGCACGACAACAAGAACAGTGGCGATGATCATCACATCGCGAAGCAGGACGAGGATCGTCACCCACCAGGGAATCGCGCCGTTCACGGACTGAGCAACGAAGCAGGAGCTCAGCAACAGCTTGTCCGCGATAGGGTCCAGGTATTGGCCAAGGCGTGTTTTCTGGTTGAATCGGCGTGCCACGATCCCATCGATGACGTCAGTCACCGCAGCGGCGACAAACAGCCAAAGACTTGCCGTGTGTTGCCCGTAGATCATCGAGATCAAGACGAACGGCAACACGACCATCCGCAACAGCGTAAGTTGGTTCGGTACGGTGAGAACCTGGCTGAGCTGCGAACGTTCAGCCGCTTGCGCTGCCCGCTCGACGTCACTGATGGTGTTCCCGGGCATGTCAGGTAAAGTGTCGGATGCCTTGCTTCGTCTCGTGCATCAAAGCAATCGCCAAGTCTTTGATCTCGGTGCGCCTGGCCACCTTCTCGCGCCAAAGTCCCGGGAAATTCGAGTAGCCGTAGTAGGCCCCCGCCAACTGCCCATACACAGCCGCCGTGGTCTCGGCATTGTGCGCCAGTCCCAGTCGTATGGCTAGCAAAGCGCCTGCTGCGAAATCGCTCGTCTTGTGAAAGGCCCAGAGCGCTGCTTCGAGGGTATCTGCCGCGATTCCGGAGGCGGCAAGTTCAGAGGCCTGCTTCTGCTTGTAGATGCCGCGCGCAATGCGATCGATGGCCGGACTCAAAGCAACATGCTGGAAAAGCCAATAGTTGTAGACAGGCGAGTAGAGATCAGATAGCAGGGCCTCCTTCGACTCGTTGCGTAGTGCGCCGACAATGAGTCCCGTCATGTACCGGCAAGCATCCACCGCATCGACCGTCGAATCCGTGGTGCGCGACATCTGGGCCGCAATCTCCTTTGCCCGGGCGCCGTCGTGAATCAGATACATCGGTATCGGAGCCAGCCGCGCCAGCGAGCTGCTGCCCGCCTTCGAAGTCTCATCCGACCCCGCAAAAGGGTCTCCGGTCGATTCGTAGCGGCTGATCGCCCCCCACAAACCCGGCTCCGGTTCCGCGGCGCTGCCGTTGCTGCCCGTCCGGCTCTGCCGCCACCATTGCAGATATCGATCCATTTGGTCGCGCGGATCGAATCCTCGGCGTTCCAGCAGGCTGCTGGCCAGGCAAACAGCCATTGACGCGGTGCCCGTCCAATGGCCGGGGTCGAGGGCATTCGGCTCCTCCGAGTGCTCCGAACTGCCGGGAGTGCGGGACTGGTAAGCCGCACCGAGAGCAGACCCGGCCGCCAGGCCGACAAGTGCGCCCTGATATCGATCTGTAAGATTCACCGTCGAAAGCCCACTCATTCTAGCCTGCATGTCTCACCACGTGGCGAGCTGAAGTGCGTAAGAGGGCCGCCGGGACGAGGCGCGAGCCGCTTGGCGCGTGCAGGCGTACTGGTCAGTAGGTCGAGCAAGCGTTGCAAAGGAAAAGCGAAGTCATGGCGGTCGCATCGCGTGCTTCGGGCGTCGGGTGGCGAGAAATGCAGGTTAGGTGCTTTGAATGTATGTTGGAAGCCCCATTCGTCCGTTCGGCGCAATAGGTGGGTGTGCGCAATGGCCGGTCGGTACGGATGATGGAGTTGGTCGATAGGACGTTAGAGAAGCACCGGCGGCATCCGTTGTCCCAAAGACAGCATCGACGCGCCCAGGCGGACGAAACGAATCGTTGCGGGGAACATGGCTGGGAGGCAGGGATTCGAACCCCGATAAACAGATCCAGAGTCTGTCGTGTTACCGTTACACTACCTCCCAGCAGAAAGGCAGGACGTTCCTCAGTATAGGCGGCGCTGATAAGGCCCGCAAGACAGCGGCCGCCCGCTATGGACTACCCTTGTAGTAATAAGCGTCGCGGTGTCCCGGTGGAGGTCACTGCTTGCTCCCGAGAGAGCCGTCAGGCGGTTTAGCCTGCGCTCGCCATGCCTGCCATGACGGGCAGAATGTCGCCGATCTCGCCGTGCAGCACAAGGTCGGCCGCCGAGTCCACTGGGGTCTCCTCACGGTTGACAATGATGAGCTTCGCGCCCGCATTCTTGGCGATGACGGGCAAGCTCGCCGCAGGCTGCACGACCAGAGAAGACCCCACGGCCAAGAACAGGTCACAGGACTCCGCGGCCTGCTGCGCCGCAAGCACAACTCGCACTGGCATGGGCTGTCCGAAGGAGACCGTGGCGGGTTTGAGAAGACCGCCGCATTTTCGGCATAGGGGAGCTTTCTCCCCGCCCTCGACACGAGCGACAGCCTCTTCCATGTCAATGCGGTCGCCGCAGGTAAGACACATGGCCTCGGTCGTTGTGCCGTGAAGCTCGAAGACGATCTCGCTCGGGATCCCGGACCTCTGATGCAAGCGCTCTATATTCTGCGTGATCATGGCGCTGAGCTTGCCGGCGCGGTACAGTTCGACAAACGCCATATGACCCGAGTTCGGCTTTGCGTCACGCATCTCGGGCCAACTCTCCACTTTCTGACGCCAGGCTTCGATGCGATCTTCCTCGTTGTTGATGAATTCCTGGAAATAGACCGTGCGATTGCGGGCCCACACACCATTTGGGCTCCGAAAGTCAGAGACGCCCGACTCGGTCGAGATGCCCGCGCCCGTGAAGCCCACGATCCTCGACGCTGCATTGATCCACTTGCGGGCCAGTTGGACTTGCAAGGACAGCGGTTGCCGACGGAATCTCATGGGAGCCCTTCCATGGTAGCGGGAGTCGAATTCCGTCGATGGGTCCGCGGCCAGCCGCTATCAAAAAAGAGCGGACCGGGGTGAGCGGTCCGCTTTCTGAAGGGTGCCAACGTGTTGTTGGGGGAAACGGTCTGCGGTCAGCGGTCGCGGCTGCGGCTGCCGGCCGAACTGGAACTACGGACACCACCCGAGCGCACGCTGCCGGATGAGCTTCCCATCGATCCTCGACTCGACGAGCGGCCCATGCTGCTCGGCGCAGAGCTTCTGCTGGGGCCGAAGGAGCCTCCGGAACGGCTCGGC
Source organism: Bryobacterales bacterium (assembly GCA_965204095.1). GTDB lineage: Bacteria > Acidobacteriota > Terriglobia > Bryobacterales > UBA6623 > JAPPLB01. The sequence goes on from OZ241991.1 coordinate 3,324,743, forward strand.
GAGCGTGAAACCGACGGTGCCCGCGAAGGAGCCGGCGAGCGGCCCATCGAAGAGCCGCGGCTGGGCATCGAGGGTGCGCTCGAGCGGGAACTCGAGTACCCGCCCCTGCTTGATGACGGCGCGCGTGAGCGTGACGGCGCTGTGAATCCACCGGAGTTGCCGGAAGACGACCGCGATGAATTGACACGCGGCGGAGCGGATCGGCTGCCGGAACTGCGTCGGACACTCGACGAGCTGCTCGGGGAACCGGTATTCACCCGCGACCCGATGCGCGGGGCGAACGTGCCCGAGTTGCCGCGGCTCACACCTGTACGAGGAGAGGAGGAGTTCGTGCGGGTGGTGCCGGAATGGACCCGCGAGTTGGTCCGAGGCGCTATCGAAGGCCGGCCCGAGGATCGATCCACCCCTTGCGGCCGAGAGGTCCGGAATGTTCGGTCGCCAGGCTTTTGGCTGCTGGGCATCGAGCGCACCGTTGCTCCGCCGCTGCCGCTTGTGCGGCTCCTCGAGAACGTCCGCCACCGCGAGCGGCTTGTCGGCTCTCTGGAGTTGGTCGAGTTGGTGGGTCGTGACGCACCCGTCGTGGGGAAACCGTCTCGCGAGCGGCGGGGCGTTCCACCGAATCGGCGCCACGCCGGACGGGAAGCGCTGCCCGTGCCGGATTGCGTCGTCGCGCCGGATCTGACACCGCCCGCAACGCCCGGTGCGGCTACGATGGCAGTTACGTTCCCGCCTCGAGACCGCGCCGTGGTGCTCGGGGAGGCTGCGACTCCTCTCGGACGGCGTGTATCGGTCGTTGAGCTTCGGACGGATGTGGATGAACCGGTCTGAGACGGAATATCGGACTGCGAGGCCCGATTCCGTTGGCCGCGGATCGCCCCGAGCGCCGCCGAGCGGACACCTCCCGCGGATGAAGTCCTCCCATCCCCTCCGCCAGCGGAGCCCGTTCTGGATTGAGTCACACGGCCGACGGTCCCGGACGAACTGCCGGAAGCCGCCTGGCGCCGTCCGTTCGCTTCGGCGAACACACGGATCGTGCGGGTCACCTGCTCGCGTTGCTGCTGGAAACTGATTCTCTGCACGGGGCGCTGACGCCGGTCGGTGCTAAAGAATTGTCTGCTTCCGCTCTGCCCGGAAGCAGGTCTCAGTGTCGCCCGCCTGACGACGTTGCCACGGCTCTGAGCTTCGGGCACTACCGGGATTTGACCGCGCATGACTGTCGCTCGGCGTAATTCGCTTGCCCGAAGGCTACGCGGTTGACTCGCCAATCCTCGCGCGAAGCGCTCAGCGGTCACCACGTTAACGCCGTTGTTGGCCCGCGCATTGCGGAAGCCGTTGTGGATGTTGATGTTGTTGTTGACGATCACGGCGTTGCGTCCGCCGCCGACGCGCCTGGATCCGCGCCCATACCAGGGGTAGTAACGCTCACCCGGCGCCAGCGGAACCCAGCCCACGTGACGGTAGGGATAATGCCCTCCGACACCGAACCCGATACCAAAATCGAAGCCGAAGAAAGCAACCAGCGCGGGACGCCAGTAATGATGGCTGTAGTATGCGCCCGGATACCAGCCCCAGCCGTAGATCGCGTGATGGAACCAGCGGCCGTAGTGATAAGGAGCCCAGCCCCAAGGCTCGCGGCTGACCCAGGTCCAGCCGTAGTAGTCGATGTAACGCCACCCTCCGTAGCGGTAGGGAGCCCAGCCGATGTTGACTGATGGGAACCAGCAATTCCCGTAGCGGGGAACGTAGACCCAGTGCCCATGATCGTCGAGGTCTTCCGCTCCGTAGATGCTCCGGCTGACGTAGCGGTAGCTCTCTGATTTCCGCAGACTCTTGTCGCGGCGCTCGTTCCACTCATCCCATTCATCACGAGGAGTGGTGTTGGTGATGATGAACTCGCTCTCGTCCTTTTCCTGGCCCGCGCGGACAATCATGCGCTTACCTTTCTTGAGGACCTCCACCCCCTCCGTAGAAGCTATTTCCGCTTCGCCCTTCTGGACAATCACCCAGACTTCGCCGTCGCCATGAACCTCGACCCGATAGCGCCCGTTCTTGCCGGGACGGACCGCGACCAGTGGAGTCTCGATATCGACATCGGCCTCGCCGCCGCGCAGTTCACTGTAGGTGACGACGCCGCGCTCGACTTGAACGCGATACCGGCGGTTTTCCAGATTCGCCATATGGACTTCGGTATCCGGACCCAGTCGCAGCAGGTTCGAATAGTCAAGCTGCACCTCGGCTCGCGAGCCGGCTCCAGCGGCGATCGAGTCACCCTCGACAAGCGGAGAATTGACCTGCGCTTGCATCCAGTCGCCTGACTCTCCTCGGCGAAGGGTGACATCACCATTGGTAAGGCTGACGCGGGCGACCCCCAGGGCGGGCCCGTTCTGCTGAGCCCAACCGGTGGAGCTCGGCAGCAGCAGGGCCACTGCGAATACCGGCAAGATTCGGTTGGTGTGTTTCATGGCGTTGTCTCCGCCCTCACTTCTGCAATCAGGATGCCAAAGTACAAGATATTGATGTTACGCACCTTACAATGAGGGCCTCCGACCCCGTATGCGGTGCAGAACCACCAGAATGGCCGAAAGGCACCAGACGAGAAGGCCGCAATGCAGACGGCTCGGCTCTCCTGATGCTGTCTTCCATGTGCGGCCACTCGGACCCTGTTGAAGGGAGTTGATTTCGAGAGTGAACCAATTCAAACCCGAAGCGATCCACTTTCACGCTCCGCGCCTTGACCGCGTTATCGAAGACTTTTTTTGTTATCTGCCCCACGGCATCGCTGTTGGGCAAGAGCCCATCGAATCGAGAATCGTACTCTGCATCCGTCCTGCGTGCTAAGGACGCTCCGGCGATCGGTGGATGAACAGAGCCGCGTAGCAGCCGGCGATCGTAACGATCAGAGCGGGGGACGCGGGCAAGCGCAGCATGAGTTGCTGCGGCGAGTCGTCGAAGTAAGGCCAAGCGAGTCCCACTCCGGCCACCATGATGACAACAAGGTGCATCAACAACTCGACGTCCCAAAACGGGCGACGGCCCGAGCCGGGATCGTCAGGTGTTGGCGGCTTCGCCATGGCTCCGCTCCAGCTAAGCCTCAGAAGCGGGCCGTTTATCCTCGACGACTCTCAGACTCTTGGCGGCCCGGTAGGAGATCAGCGCCGCCAACAGAAACCCGATACCCAGCGACAAACAGATCGTTGCTGGAAAAATCGTGCTGGGGTCGTCGTCCAACAGAAGGACGAACCCGACTCCGAGGCAGACAAGCACAATGCCCGTCCGCATGACCCCGAGAACCTTCAGACGCTGATCCTTGCGTTCCGTGAGGCTGTCTTCAAAGACACTGCGACCGTGTTCAGTGCTCAGAAACTCGTTGAGTTCTGCGGCGGAAGAGAATCGATCGATGAACTGCTTCTGCATCTCAGCCCGCCGGACCCACTTCGACTGGCGGAGACGCGTGTTGAGCCAGAATACGAATCCGAGCAACAGAATGACACCGATCGGAATGATGATGTAGTCGTCCAAGCGGGGAACTCCTCCAGCGGCTGCACGCTTCTCAGCGGTCGCCAAGCGCGTAGCTAACAGGATAACAAGCAGGACTCCTGAAGCTGCTGCTACTCGGGCTGGGCAAGCAGTACGCCGCCATCAACAACCAGCGTTGCGCCCGTGATCCAGGAAGCGTCGTCGCTCAGCAGAAAACAGGCAATACCTGCTACATCCTCCGGCTCGCCAAGCCGGCCGAGAGGATACGCCGCAGCAGCCTCCTCCTCACGGCCCTCCCAGAGCACACGGGCAAATTTGGTCTTCACCAAGCCGGGCGCGACCGCATTGACCCGCACCTTCGGCGCCAACTCCAGAGCCATTTGCCGTGTGAGTTGGAGCACGGCGGCCTTGCTCACGTTGTATGCACCGACTTTCTCGACCGTACGAAGGCCGTTGACGGAAGCGACATTGAGAATCGCTCCGCCTGAATCGGACATCCGCTGTTGCCACGCTTCTTGAATCCAGCCCAGCGGGCCCATGACATTGACCTCGAGGATCTTCCGAACGGCGTCCGTCTCCGCCTCGACCAACGGCCCGTACTGCGGGTTCGTGGCCGCGTTGTTGACGAGCAGGTCCAACGTTCCGAATGCTTCGATCGTTCTTGCCACGGCCCGTCGGCGGTGCTCCGCGTCCGCCGACGAACCGGCGACAGCGATGGCCCGCGGACCAGCCTCGAGAGCTTTGAGAGCATCGTCGAGACCGCCTTGCTTGCGGCTTGTCAGACAAACCTTGCCGCCAAGGTCAAGCACTCGCCGAGCGATGGCCAGCCCGATCCCTCGTGACCCGCCATTGATCAGAGCCGTTTTGTCTTCAAGAATCGATGTTTGCATTCACCCCACCACCGGCCGCAACGTGCTCCCAGCTCTTCACGCAGGGTCTTCAGATGTGATTTTCACACAACGGGCTTCGTCTCGAATGTCCTGGGCGCTCATGCAACCGGTTTCTCCATAGCCTCGCGCCATCAGGAAAAGGCCTGTAGAAAAAAGCTGCCCGAAAGCGGCGCTGGCAGGGCATCGAGGCTTGCAAGTCGCATTTCTGGAAGGGAATCCGACACCCAGGCCGCTTCCACGGCATCCGCGGGTTCTGGGAATCACCATCGAATCCTGGCTGAAAGATCTCACCGCTGCTGAAATCCGCACAGAACTTGCCAACTTCTTCGGCAACCGTAGAATGCTGTGTGTGCGCCACCTGTTCCTTGTCGCCGTACTGATCGCGGGCTCCGCAGCAGCGAATGCCGCACCCGATGTGGAAATCGATCGCTACGTCGAGCACGAGATGGAGCTGAACGGGATTCCCGGTCTTTCTCTTGCCCTGGTCGAGGAAGGCAAGGTCTCCTACCTACGGGCTTACGGCGTGCGGAACTCCGAGTCGAGGCAACCGCTTCGAGTCGAGACCCCGATGGAGCTGGCTTCAGTCAGCAAGGGGTTCACCGCTCTCGCGATCCTGCAACTCGAGCAAGACGGAGCTGTCGACCGTGACTCGGTCGTGAGCGAATACCTTCCCGAACTCGATGGCGGCTGGCAAGGTGTCACTCTCAGCCATCTGATCCGGCATCGCAGCGGCTTGCGCCGCCGACACGACTTCCTCGCGCCTTGCTGCGGGCAGGCCGGAAACCTCGATTTGGACTCCGCGGTTCGGATGCTGGCCCATGTGGAACTCGAGAGCACTCCGGGCGCGACGTTCTCTTACGCCAATAGCAACTACGTGTTGCTGGCTGCCGTCATCCAGCGTATGGCGGGCGCCGCGTTCATCAGCTACATGCGGGAGTCGGTGTTCCAGCCTCTCGGCATGCATCGGACTACGTTGCAAGAAGAAGTGGCGCGTTCATGGGAAGGCGCATCCCCTCACGAGTGGCAGTGGGGACGAGTCCGAGTCAGCCCCTCGCGCTTTCTGGGCTGGTACGGCAGTTCACGTATCAAGGCGAGTGCGGAGGATATGGGCGTGTACATGGTGTCCATGCTGGACCCCATGGCCGCCAGGCTGGACTCCATGTCCACCCACGCCGGCGACTCGAACTTCCGCGCTGCCTGGTGGGACCAGCTAGGCCCGGACTACGATCTGGGCTGGAACGTGAGCGACGAGACGGAGTGGATGGACAACCAAGTCGTTCTCGAGCATACCGGGAGCCTATGGGGCGCCGACACCGCAGTCGTGCTGGCTCCAGAGCGGGCCATCGGCGCAGCGGTCCTCGTGAACATGGGAACCAGTCGCGCCGGTGAAATTGCCCGGGCGATCGTTCGGAGCCGGGATGGAACACCGCTTCCTGAACCGCATCGGACGAGCCGGATGGAGATTCCAGACACCTGGGCCCGGATCTTCCTCATGTTCGCCGCCGCAATTTTCGGAGTGAATATCTGGTACGGGCTGCGAGTAAGGCGGCAGGTTCGTTTGGGCACGCGAGCTTGGAACGCGCCCATCAGTCGAATCATTCGCGCGGGGGTGCTGGTGATCCTGGCCTTTATCTTGATCCTCAACTTCTACTGGGGTTCAGAACCGCCCCTCCCAGCGCTCCCCACGACGATACAAACGGCGTTGCCGGCGCTGGCGGCCAGCGTCTCGACCTTGCTGCTCGTGGCGGCCGCCGTCGGCCTGCTCCCCAGGCTGAAGCGCTGAAAGGAGCTGCGGCTGTCGCCGACGCAGGGGTGCACCCCCCGAGACCACATGAAGAACTCCACAGGCAACCCTGCACTCAGTGGCTATTGGAGGCCAGCGGCAACTGAGAACGCTCATCTGGCAAACCAAGCCCTGCGAACGATTTCGAAAGGAACCCAAGCCAAGGGGCCCCCAAAGCCCCGTCCCCTGAGACGCCCTCCTCCAGGAAACCCGAACGTTTTACTGAAGTACTTCAGTTGACGCAGACGTGAAAGTAGTCCCGACTAGGTCCGAGGCTGGTGGATCGATGGAGGTCGCGATCGGATCCGCGATGGAGTTGTCGTGCAACTACTTAAGTGCTATACTCGCCTTGAGTGTTTAGGCGAGTTTGGCCATGGACTTGGCCGAGCTGTTAACGGGGGCCGCAGCCACGGCCCCCGTGTTGTTTTTCCGAGGAATGCATCCATCGAATACGAGAAGCGACGGGTTGCATTCGTAAATTTCCCGCGTGATCCGAAAGAGCCGATTACGGCGGGCCAAGTTCCACTGAGCGTAGTGCCGCTCCGTGGTGTTCACGCTGCTGTGTCCCAGCAGCGTGCTCACGTCCTCTATTGCACGGCCGGCGAGTAAGCACTCGACGGCGAAGGTGTGTCGAAGGCGATGAGGTATGAAGTCTTTGACACCCGCATCGCGAGCAACTAGATTCAGTCGTGTCCGCCAGTAGTTGGCGGCGGTTTCAGGCAGCGAGGATCCTGTCCAGAAGAAATGCACTAGGTTGCGCCGCTTGATCCGCTTCAGGGCGTCGATCACCAAGTCGGGGATGTAGAGCATGACAAGCTCGTCGCTCTTGGCCCGTCGCAAGGTAAGGTTGTTGCCCTTGACGGCATCATGGCGCAAAGTGACCGCGTCGCGGATCGAGAGGCCGGAGAATCGCATCAATAACAGCAACGCCCGTTCTTTCGGTTGCTCCGCCGCCGCAGCGACGAGAGCCTGAAACTCTTCTCTGGAAAAAGGCATGGTGGGCTTAGGACGGGAACGAGGGGGTTTTATCCCTGTCATGGGTGATCGAGTAACCCAGCCGACCTGCTGGGCATGTCTGAAGAAGGCTTTAAGTTGCTGGAGTTGACGGATTTGCGTCCCGGGTTGACAAAACCAGGAGTCGCGCCAAGTGCGCATTTCTGCTTGGTCGAAGCTGGACAGCTCCGTAAGCCCGCGATTACGGGCGTAGGCTTGCCAAGCACGGAACAGAGACTTGTAGCTTTTACGGGTCGAAGGGCGAAGATGCCGCGCCTCTATGTCCCGCAAGTAGGCATCGCAGGCTTCAGACAGTTTCATGCGGTCGCCGTCCGATCATGGGGTTTCTTCCAGGGATTGGCTTTGAAGAAGTCGGCCTCGCCGCCGGGGAACCAGCGGTAGAAGGTACCGGGATGGACGCCGATCTTGCGGGCGATGTCGGCCTTGGAGAGGCTTCCTTCGCGAAGCAGAGCCTTGACGAGCTTGACGGTCTCGGGGTCGTGGAACTTGGACTTCTTGCCCCAGGGCCGATTGTTCTTCCTCGCGGCGGCGATGCCGGCGCGGGTGCGCTCGGAGATGAGCCGGCGTTCCATCTGGGCGAAGGCGGCTATGACGGTGAAGACGGCCTCGCCGGCTACGGAGTTGGTATCGATGCCTTCGGTGAGGGATTCGAGTGCGACTTTCCTGGCGCGGAGCTGCTCGACGATTTCTACCAGATGGGAGACACTGCGGCCGAGGCGGTCGAAGCGCCAGACGACGAGGGTGTCGCCGGCACGGATGGAATCGAAGAGCCGCTCGAGCTCGGGGCGCTTCCGGCTTACGCCGGAGGCGTGCTCGGTGAAGATGCGCTCGCAGCGGGACTCGTCGAGGGCGCGGATCTGGAGCGCCGGATCCTGGTCGACGGTGGAGACACGGGCGTAGCCGATGCGCATGTCGCGGAAACCCTTAAAAACAGTTTACCGCTTGAATGTAGGACCACAATGTTACTTGTTCGTGAAAACCGGCTCTGATTCGGTGATTTTTCCGCAACAGCCACGACATCGCGGAAAGGGTCCTATCTGCGATTGCTGGCAGAGTAGCGCTAGTCTCCTTAGGGTTTGAGTTGCGGCAGGCCCGTGTCGAGGGTCTGTATGACGACTTCTTCGGTTGGTATTCCAAGGCGCTGCGCCTCTACCAAGGCCACACGGAACAGCGCCTAGCGGCACTGGTGAACAACCAGGACCCAAGGCTTACAATCCAGGCATGGAGGGCAGGAAATGGAAGAACCCCAACGGGACCGGCAGGAAGGCCGGACTGCGAAGCCTGGACCGCCGGGGCAGTTTCACCTGGGCACTTCATCGGGCCTAAGGTTATTTATGACTTATGTAATACGCTCTTAGACTGAGAAACAACACAAACTCGGAATCGTGGCTCTAACATCTGCTCATAGAGGGTACGAGTACCAGGATCTGCTGGTCGCTGCGCGGCTGATTGACGTTATGCTCGGGTCAATCGTGAAAATCCGTGTTGACGAGAAACTGGTACCGGACGACAGATTCGATGACCTGACCACCGTGGATGAAGCGGGCCGTCGGGAGCGCACACAAGTCAAGCATAGGGACAATGCCGATCAACCTCTGACGCTGGCGACATTCACCAGCGATGCCCGCAGTCTTCGCTTAGACCGTGTCATCAAGGTCGCGCTGGCTGATCGAGGTGGTCCGGGTAATCAAGCCAGTGAACTTTCTTTCCGGATCGTATTGCGTGACACACCGCCGACCGACAGGCGGCTACTTGCGGTTCTCGGCCCTGCGAACCCTGACCCCGGCCCTTTTCTGCCAGGAATGGAAAGTGCGCGTATGCGCTTCCGTGCGGACGCCCTATGGGAAGAATCCAGAAGCTTCGCAGCTGAGCCCAAGGATGACCGCCACCCGTTTGTTTTCCTTCAGGTGGGAGAAGAAGCCATTCAACGTCCAGACCTAGATTGGATTTGTGAACGACTCGTCGTTGAGCTTGCCGCACCAGCGGCGAGCTTCGATCTGACCAACCCAGGTGCGGCAGAGCAATTGCTGCTCCATCGAGTTCACAACGAAGTTGGCGCGGGTCTATACCCAAATACAGATCGCTCGGACGTCGACGTTGCGGAGGCTCTCATTCGTTCCGCCCGTACGGCGCGACAGGGCTCCATGACTGTCACTGCATCGGAGCTACTGCGACGGGCTCGGCTTCGTATCGACTTCGGCGCAGTAGCCCGTGCCCATCCGGTTGACAGTGCCATCGAGGTGCAACGCCAAAAGACCGTGGACAAAGTTGTCCGACAGGCGGCTAAAGGGGCCGACGAGGGAAAGGTTATCTTGCTCGTGGGTCCACCGGGACAAGGAAAGTCTTGGATTTGCCAGCAAATGATTAACAGCCTTTCGGATAAGGAATGGCTCGTAGCAGAGCACTACTGTTATCTAGGTGACGCTGATGGGGAACTGCTTCCTCGCGTCCAGGCGGAGTCAGTTTTCGGAAGTCTCCTAGGTCGGCTCTCCGAGAATGACTTAGAGCTGGTTTCCGAGCAGCGCCCAAGGTTTGCAGCCAATGAGCAGGCACTTGAGGACGCTGTTGTTGTAGCACGCCAAAAGAGGCCTGACCGCCGTGTCGCCCTCGTGGTCGACGGGATAGACCACGTTACTCGTGTCATCGCTGGAGGGCCGAACGTTGATCCGTCCTTCACACTGGCCGAAGCGCTCGCGGCCCTTGCCCTACCGGCTGGCAGCACTCTGATTGTTCTGAGTCAGCCCGGCACTCATCTGGTTCCTCTTGAAGCGGCGGGGGCAGTTAAGCTGTCTATTCCGCGCCTGACTATTGGCGAGTTACGGGAACTCGCAACTCAGCTAGGTGTACTTGGCAGCTTGTCAGGTGACTCCGCTTTGCCGGGTTGCCCGCCTCTGCTCTCAGATACGGAGGCGACGGAGGAATTCGTGGCGACCCTATCGGACCGATCCGCGGGTAACGCACTTTACGCCACGTACCTTTGTCGAGAGGCTCTGAGAAACCCGACGACGGGGGCAGGACCAGCAGCAATCGTGGGCAGTCTGCCCCAGTTTGATGAGTCCCTCCGCAGTTACTATCTGCATATTCAAGCTTCGCTTGGAGATCAGGGTGCATGGGTGGCGGACGTCATTGCACTACTTGATTTTCCGGTTTCGCGAAGCGAATTGAAGGCAATCCGCCCAGATATGGCACATAGGGTGGATCAAGCCGTAGATGTATTGCGACCCGTTCTAATAGAACGGGCCACACAGGCTGGCATCCGTATCTATCATGAATCGTTCGCGCGATTTCTTCGACTGCAGTTCCAAGACCACGCAGGCGCTAGGATGGCGCTGCTCGACAGGATCATTGAGTGGCTTGAAGGCAGGGGCATGTTCAAGGACTCGCGTGCCTTTCGTCATCTACTTCCAATCCTTTCCGAGGCCAATTACAACCAGAAGGTTGTAGAAGCGGTTGGCTGTGACTTCGTTGTCAGGTCGATTGCCGCTGGATTTCCTGCGTCAGCGATCATTGAGAATCTAGCCACAGCCATTGGTAGCGCTGCATCAGTCGGCAACTGGCCCGCGGTTGTCCGGTACGTGGAGATGAGTCGGTCAGCCGAAACTTACCAGGAGGAGCGATTCGAATCAGCAATAGTGGGATTTGTCGACGTCATCGGGTGTCTGTTGGGTTTGGATCGAGTTTCAGAAAGGCTGTTGCACGATGGGAGGCCCGTTATGTCCGCTCGGTCGGGGCTTCTAATGTGCGCGGCTCTCGATGCCTTGGGGGCTGTCGCGCCATGGCGCGAATACATGAGGGCATTCTTAAGAGAATCCAAGGACGACAACACGGTCTATGGCCAAGATTCCGATAGAGAGGTGCGTGTTGCACAGCTGCGCGGGCGACTCCGGCTATCATCGTTTTTCAAGCATGACACAAGCTTCGACTCTAGCCACAAGCTGGCGCAGTCAGACACTGATGAAGATGACTATCGCGGCCTCTATGCGCCCGTGAATTGGGCAAGATTGGCGAAGCTGCTGGATGAGAGTGACCTTCCCGCCTCCGACGTGGTCAGAGCGATTCTCGACACTTATGGATTGCAAACGGTTGTTGATCTGATTGGGAAGCTATCTCATCCGGGTGCCGTTTGTCTTGCGCTTGCTGAGGAAATAGCTGCAGGGAAAGCTCCAGATTCGCATGGTGATGCATTTCACTGGGCCTCGCGAGCGGATGCCTGCGGTGTCCCGCCCGGAAGCACTGCGCGACTGTTCGCTATTGGGGTAGAAGTCGACAAGCTCGACCTGCAGCCGATCCCAAAGGCGAGAGAGCGCCTACTAGAACTGACGCGGGAGGTGCGAGAACCTTCTGTGTATTTGGAGACAGGGCGCTACGGCGAGTGGATCGACTTGTGTACCGTCGCAGCGAGAAATGACCGGATCGGTCTCTCTGCAGCTGAGGCACTGCTCGAAGGTCCTGGCTGGTATACCTGCTGGCTGCGATTCACAATTGCCCTCGTGGTTGCTGAAGCTGCCTCGGCGGACCAACAGTCGCGGTCCGGTTTGGAGGCTCTTCGTATCCTGACAGAAGTCCAGGATCCATACCTTGGTAAACCTCGAGCATGTGATCTCTATACAATTCACAGTTGGATTGAGGAGACCATTCGGCGTGCAGTTTCTTTGCTTGATGATCATGCCTGGGAGGAAGCGCTTGAGATCCTTGGCCGCGTCAGTGCCGCAGTATCCACGACGGTTCAAGGCGAAATTAGTGGTCCGGTACGCCGCGACAGATTGCTCCACTTGGCGGTAGATACTGTCACGCCGACACGTCGGACTGCGGCGCAGACTCTAGTTAATTATGAAATTGAGAACGGTGGAGAAGGCAGGTACTACTCGGACTTGGCTGAGTACCGACTTGTCGCTGCACGACTCGCGTTGACAGCGGATGACTCAACTGAAGCTAGGCGACATTGGAACGACGCCTGTCGACTGCTCATCGCCTATGGCTGGCACAAGGACCTCACAATCTACGAGTTGCTCGATCCGCTCCCCTCAATGATTGCCGAAGACCCACTACGCGGTCGTGTGGCGGTCGCCAAACTGCAGCCCTTGTGCGAACGCATTCCACAACACACGGATGGAAAAGACACGCGTTACGCAGTCAGCCGATGGTGGCAGCTTCTCGCGGCAGCGGACCCTTGTGCCCTTTGGCAGTTGATTCAGCCAAGACTGTTGAGCTCCTGCAATGACCCGAACTGGTTGTTGCACGGCGCTCGATACGATTTGTGGTGTGAATGGCATCATCGAACTGATCCAATAGTTGCCGGAGCTCTCCAGCTAACGCTGGAGGAGACACTGAACGAGAATACCTCAGCTGCCTTAGGTCGACTCGCAGACATCTGCGACGGGACAGGTAATGACCAGCCCTCGCGTCTCATGATCGCGTTGATGGCGCGCATCGACGAACGCCCTTTCAAGTACAGTTACAGCAATGGAAACGAGTTATTAGTACGCGATCGCGAGCGCGTAGATGAGCTGAACGCTATCGCGGCACGCGCTGGTGTGTTAAGGATCGCCCCGCTACCCACGACACCGGTTGAATCCGGCGACGATACCACCTCTAGTAATCTCCACCGGGGGGTACGGTCGGTAGCGCACTTGCCCAATCGGGTTGACATGGTGTTTCAGAGTGGTGCAGTCGGAGTTGCTCAGGCAATCCGGGCCTGGCGAAGCCGACAGTACGGAGAAACAGACCCAGATTTGTCTGTTCAGCGATTATCGAACATTCTGGGCTATCGAATTATTGAACTCGTGCAGCTAGGAAGGGAAGGGGATGCGGAGACCGCCCTGAGCTTGATTGCGGACGCAGAGAGACCTGACAGTGGTCCGAAGTTGTTGAAGGAGCTTGCCGAAGGATTCGAACGCCACGGGCACAGCAGCCTTGCAGCCCTGGCGTACGCTTTGACTTGGACACAAGCGCGTGACCGCGGTTGGATGACGTTTGGCGGTGAAACCGAGATCGAATCGCTTCAGCGCGCCACGCGGCTTGACCGGGCCGTCGCACTAAGAACCATAGCTCGGAAAGTTCATCAGGTCGCCTCCCGGGGATTTGGGACGCTCGGAATCGCACGGGCGCTGGTATACGGCTTCACAAAAGGCGGTCTTGGTACCACTAGTTCAGTTGCATTCGACATCTGGGATGAAGCGTTTGCCGTCATCGCCGAAAGAGTGCCACGGGTCGCAGCAGCCGACGACCCTGATGATGTCTATGTGGCACCAACTCCCGACTGCGGAGCTGATCTGCCCGGAGATATTGAGACTGCCTTCGCGGCAGCGACGGTCGCCGGATTGGCTCATCCTGGTAGGGAGCAAAAGAGACGGTCGTTAGTGGCGATTCAGGTGCTAATTAACGAGCGCGCGTCAGCTGTAGCGGCGGTGCTCGGGCCTGCACTTTCTTCGTTGTCCGATCCGGCGACACTGACGTGGTTGCTTCGAGTGATCGAACTTGAGGGTGAGAAAGCATCACCCATACTTATCGAGTCTCGTAGCGCGTTCACTGAACTGACTGGGCGGCCCCATTTGACCGTCCGCGCACTCGCTCGTCGGCTACTTTCCAGCGCTGAAGTTCCACTGGTCCCTTCTGCCGCGCCAGATTCAGAACTGCTAGAGCACGGCTCCACTGGCCTTCTACTTCCAGCCGGCGTTACAGTCGAAAGTGAGCATGCCTTGCCAATCGACGGCATAATCGATGAGGTTGCTGGTGTTCGTCTTTCGCGCGTTGAGCCAATCCTTCCGGGTTTTAGGAAGGCTGTGCGTAAGCGGGTGGATACACTTTTGAACAGTGAAGCTCACAAGCGCCGTAGGCAGGCACAAATCCATGCCTACCAAGACACGCGGAACGAACTCTTGCCTGATGCGTTTCTTGTATGGGATGAGGCAGTTGAAGATGCCATACAGCGAGTTGCGGCCGGGGCCCGTGCGGCTTGCTTGATGAACCATGGACCGGTAGCGGACTCCGTCGAATTGGAAGAGACGCTCGCACAGGCGTTGCTGAATGAACCGGAGCTTCCTTTGGCCTTGGAACGCACACGTCAATCGCGTCCAGAGATTCCACCTCCGCCGCCGAGGAGCGACCCGCTATGGGACGCACTACGTGTCCGTGCTGAAGGCGGGAGTGTTGATGAGACAGGTGTCGAAGATGCTAGCCAGAACGGTAGTGAGCTTCTCGGCACTGTAGCCATTATGGGCTCTGAAGATGTGCTGACCATAGTAGGCGGGCCCTATGACGGTTGGCGACTGGTGGCTGCCGTCGAACAACGCGTTATGTCGCGACCTGACTGGGGAACTAAGGAAAACGACATCATCTACCGATACAGAGTCGTCGAGTTGCGACTCAGTGGGGATCGACATGCACTCACTTTGCCGCCGATTGCGAAAGGAGACCTCCGAGCATGGAGTTCCTCTTCTTGGATGGGACTTTCTGTGAACGAGAAGATTCGAAGCCAACCGGTTATCGGCTCGGACTTAGGGGCACGTGCTGCTGGCGAAGGTTATTATGGGCTTGGAGTCCAGGGACAACTGCTCACGCCGACCCCTTGGCTCGTCGCCGCCCTTTCGTTGAAGCGTAGTACAAACTTCGTTCTGCACGACGAGGCCGGACCGGCTCTTGCATTAATCACGTGGCGAACGGAATATGAGATTAGCGATTACCATCTCGCATGGCCCCGGTTGAGGGGAGCGGGTATGGTTGTCCGAAGAGAGGCATTCGACAGCTTGGTGCATGCGGCTCAGGGAGGATTGATTTCCCGCGACTTTCTAGCGGGGTCGTTAAGTTTGAGTGATTGATCCTGGCGGTTGAGAGACATCTTTCCGTGTCGCTGCCTGACTTGCGTTGTCTTCGGGGCAATCTGTTTTCTACGAGTTGCTGGATATCGCCTGTGCCACCTCCACGGCGCGGTATGGCTCGTGGCAAACTATTTCATGAGACCGCTTCCCCGGAGAGCACTTTCCAGAGGCGCTTGTATCCGCCCCCTGAGAGAGCGGCGTTGTCCGGGCGGGCGCGGCGCCAGTCGCCTTCGCTGAGGTTCCTCAGGAACTCGCGCGCCTGGGCAACGGAGTACCGGCTATCGTTTTCGCCGACTGTCTCGCGGTACAGCTTGCCAAGATTCACTGCGACGCTGCGCGGCGCGGCATTCATACGCATCAGAACCGCGTCTTCCGTTCGGACGCCGTGGTATATCATCGCCGGAAGCGCATTGATCCTGCGGTGCTCGGCTTCGGACATACCATCGAAGTCGAGACCAGAAACGCGGCTCAACGCGGCAATGCCCCAAGTTCCGCTGTTGACAATGGTCCGGTAGATCGCGCGGCAGGCATTCGTAATTGCCTGAGTTCCACCCTCGTCGTCTGTTTCCCGGATGAAATGCTTCTGGGCGATGGCGTCGATTGCCTTGCCGTTCACCCAGTCGCGCGTGATTTCGGAAATCCGTATTTGGCCGTGACCTTCACCGCGAATCTCATCAAGTTGCCGCTTCAGTTGCGGCACGTTCAACATCACTCCGTACAAATCGGCGATCCTGCCGCCTTCGCCGAAGAGACTCTCCGGAGCCCAATCTGAGGGTGTGAGCTTAGTCTCGAGATTGCGCAGCTCCTTCATTGCTCCTGTTACTCCTTCCGGGGAGAAGCCCGTCGAGTCCGCAAGCTCGGCAACGCCGCCGGGCATGTCCGCGAGCCGGCGCGCGTAGGCGCGCGTAGCATCCAGCAGCGCGTCGGCCTTTTGCCGTTGCGAAGGGTCGTTTCGGAGCGACGTATATCCGAAGGTCTGCCGAAGAAGTTGTTCTGAGTCCGATAGCACGGCGTCCAAATTCTTCTTTTCCGCCCACAGATGGGCTACATAACAGCGGAAGTCTTCCCATTGATCCTGCCACAACACCTCGGAGAGTCTTGCCAATTCCCCTTGCGCGGCAAGCTCGTTTAATTGTGATACCAGCCGGGAGACAAGTGCGCCAGTGCTGCGGCTCACGAACTCGATTACGGATTCCGGGGCAGAACCTTCCGCAAGGCCGATTACACCCACGCTGTCATGTCCAATCCGCCCCGCTCGACCGGCAAGATTCCAGAATTCGCGCGACGACATCTCCTGTCCATAGCGATACTTGTGCGTTTGCAGAAAAACGGAGGAAACCGGGAAGTTGATGCCCTGCGCAATGGTGGTGGTCGCACATAGAACCTTCAGGGTTCCTCTCTCGGCGAGCCATTCCATCAGAGCTCGCGCATCGTCGGACAGGCCCGCGTGATGGACCCCGACCCCCTTCTCCAAGGTCTCGACAAGCTGAAAGTGGGGTCCGATCTCGGTGCGCAGAAAGTCCTGAACAAGCTGGATATCCGGCGGCACCACATTGAAATCCGGCAGGCTTTGCGCGGCCTTTGTCGCCATATTCCATACAGTGGGGATGCTGTTTGCGATAGCGATACTCGTGCCACGGGAAGCCATGACCGTCGCCATTGCCGCCGTCTGAAGACCCAAGCCCTTTTGTCGGCCCTTGATGATGACATGGCTTTTGGGAACATTGACAGGCTTCAGCCCGCCAACGCGGTGCGTGCCATGAAGCGGCATGGCCTTTGGAGTCGCGGTCAAGGTCTTGAAACGGAGATGCCAACTGGCGTGCTGGCTGGCGTCTGGAGAAGCGCCATAGAGCCCAATGATCCGCTCGTTCGGATTCCAGGGAGCCGTACCCAGACTTATTGCTCGGCCTGCGCTGACATCCTGGGCCAACCATCGCGCAACAGATTCGGCACCCTCGACATAGGGCATGAGAAGCAGGAAGTTCGCCCGCGAACAATCCATTTTTACCGTGGCGAGCAACAGTTCGATGCGCAGTCCCCTGTCTTTTGTTTCAAGGTTATGGGCTTCATCCATGACCACGAGGGCCAGCGGTCGGTTCACTACCTTCTTGTTGCGGATGACTAGCGACAGTTTCTCGGGCGTGGCCACGAGAATGTGGAATGGCTGATGCGCTTCCGTCAGCAACTCTTCCTCAAAGGCATCCACCTCGACCGCCGATGTGAGTTGTTCGACCCTTATGCCGATCGGATCGAAATCTGTTCTCAGCCCCCGAGTGATCTGCGCACACAGGGCGCGTGTAGGTGCCACATAGGCAACCCAGCCATTGTCGGCATCGAATTGGTTCAGCGCCTGCAGCATGCGGAACTGTGCAAGCAGTGTTTTCCCGCCCGAGGTCGGCAAGTCGATCACGATGGCGGTCTTGGCTTGGTCGAGGAGCCCCTGTTCCAGAAGCGCCACACGCTGGGGCGGCAGAAGCTCGAACATCGCCCGATGTTCGCGACGGGTGAGGGAGCGGACGAATTTCGTCGTCCGTGAATTGACGGCACGTGTCGCCCACCACAAGGAATTGGTGACCATGATCCGAGCGGTTGCATGCAACCAGCGTAGGATCACCTCATGCTGTGCATCGCTTGAAGCCATCGCTGCTCTGATGGCCCCGTCAAAGTGCTTGTCGAGCGAGCCAAACGGGTTGGCTGGCTGCCCTTGCAGCATGTAACGGGCCAGGATCTCCGTGCCCTTAGCCCAGTGATAAAGTGCCGCGAGCCGCAGGGCAATTGACCTGCTCTCTGCGGGCGAGTCGTTCTGGAGCCGACCTTTCTCGAAACGCTTTTGATCCTCACGCAGTCCGGCGATGATCTCCCGGATCCGGTCAAGATCATCCCAGCCGCGCTTTCGAAACAACCGGACCCAGCAATGAAAAAGTCGATATAGCAGGCGGCGGTCCCACGGCATCTCGGCGACGCTCGGAGCCTTGAGGGCCTGTCCATTCTCCTTGTACCAGCGGCGAAGATCGGACCAGCGATCTCCGCAATAGGCGACGGCGGAGAGCTGCAGCACGAAAAACAGGCGATCATGCCTCTCGGCCGGAACCGGCAGCAAACGGCGGATGTCGAATGCGCGGAACGATGCGGCGGTCGCCTGATCGCGCAGTCTCATGTTCTCCCCCGAAGGCCGACTCAATTCCTCCAGCCCCTCGATCGCGGCCATCTCGAACGCGAGCGCAACCCGTTCCAGCAAGGAGTTGTGGTCCTCGTTCGTCGAAAACGAAAAAGTGATCTGTGCACCAACAGCCCGTCGAGCGAGATGTTCTTTGACGAGCCTGTCGGCACGATTCAAATCATCTGCTCCGATCGCGCTTACGGCCCAGTGACTACTGAGTGCGTCGAGTGCCTGCATGGACAGACTCATGATGCCGCTCCCGTCCTCGCCGCGACGGCGGCGCCGCCGATCCCTCTGATTCTGCCCACGGGCAGGTACAAGGCGAGTAGCTCGATCCTCGTGCCATCGGGACAATCCTGGCCGAGACTCTTGACCCGCGCTCGCACATCGTCTCTGTGCGGTGGGACGTCCCGGACGAGAAATCCGAAAAGCCGCACATCGGACTTGTTGTTGAGATAACGCTTTGCGGCCCGTTGGAAGCGCGTCATCCAGGTGGTCCCGTTGGCACGATGGCAGAGATACTTGAAAAGGTTGTCCCGTATGGAGGTGCTGTCACGAAGGTCCTCAAGTTGCCGCTTGAGACCTGTACGACCATACATCGCTCCCGGTGGGCACATGGCGTCGGACGATGTTTTGACTTCGCCGAAGGCCAGACAATCGCCTTCGTCGTCGGCGTGCAGACCAACGAGATCTGCTCCCGGAAGGCTGGACCCGCGCTTTCGTTCGTCGCGCCCGTCGGGCCACGGGAAGCGGCAGTCGCGGTGATTTGTCAGCCAGGTCTCGGCAATCGCCTCTCCCACCCGCCAGTCCTCGATACTCCCCAGATTGTCAAGAATGCGCCGCAGGCCGTCCTGCTCGAATTCGGTCTCGACAATTCCACGCAGTATCTCCTCGACATCAGCCTTCCCTTCGTCGTCGAACAACACAGCGGCTACCGGGCCATCCAAGGCGGCGTCAAGTTCCTCGACGGACCACTTGAAACCAAGCCCAGTGCAAGGCGGATTTCCCGCGCTATAAACAGCTACTCCCCGTGCCACTGTCATGTAACGGACTCTAGTGCCCCTTCGACAACTGGCACGCGGATCTCTCCCAAAATCAGCTCGGGCTGATGGGTGTCGCGAAGAACGGTTAGGATGGGAGCTTCTCGCTGATTCACTTTCTGTCGGTTCAGAAATGTTGCGACCAATGAGGAAAACGTGAGTCGCACCTGCTCGTCGGGCAGTGCCACTGCGGTGTCCAAGACACCCCACGTCTCGACAGCTTGATACGCACCTCCATCCGTGAGGTGAGCGAGACGTTGGATGGCATCCTGGGAAGTCGTGGCGCACCACCCCTCTCGTTTCTCACCCATTTGGGAATCGACGAGCTGGTCGGGAAACAGATCGGCGATGTCTTCCAGTAGCCCCGTGTCCCGGCCTCCATCTTCGCACGGACCGGGTCGAAATCGACGGACCAAGACTTGAAGTGAGCCGGTACCATCACCTCCTGAGTCTCGTTCATCAGCCGATTTAACTCGATCTTGTCGTTCATTGTGCCGAGGAAATGGGCGATGGCGCGTTGTTCGGATACGTCCTCCAGGGCGTGAACATCGAAAGCCTCGATCATCGTTTCGGTCAATGCGTTCCATGTTCCACGAGACCCAGCCGCTCATACTCGTCCTGGGTGTGATTCTGCTCCAACACGTTGCAGGGGGCAGTTTCATAGACGTCCCACCGAAACATTCCCTTGAATACCAACAGATCCTGGCTGTGGAAGGTCTCCGCTGCGACGGGGCCGGTCGCCATGGCGACGGCAAACAGGCTTACAGCGATCCAGATCTTTGTCCACTAGGCATGCATGGCCGTTGCTCCGTTTTTGCACCCGGATTATCTCAGAAGTGCTGCCGGCGGAGGCAAATGCTTCCTCCCGGCAGTAGTGATGGACGGCTCCTGCACTCGAACTGGTCGCAGGCTGAGCGATCCAGCCCGTACGGGAAGACGCCCTTCGTTGAGTTATATCGGAAAGGATCGCAACTGCATCGCTCGCGAAAAGCCGGGGTCGTCAAACCAGCCCCGCAACGAAGGCCTGCTTCATGACCTTCGGCTCGGCCGCGAGGCGTCCGCGGCGCCGCTGGCAATCGCGGCAGCGCAGCCGGCGCTCGATGTCGATCAGGCGCATGCCGCGGTGTGCCGCTGGGCAGAGCTTGAGTACGTCGATCGGCCAGATCCGGGCCTTGTGTCCGCAGGCTTGGCACTCCGCGCGGAAAGACCATCCCGCGTCGATATAGTCGCCGAGTCGCATCGCTGGTTCGCCGGGCCGCCCGGGTCGGTTACGTCATGGGGCGGCACCGTGCATTATGGCGAAGAAAAGACGAAATGGCAAGCCCCAAGATGTAGGTGTGCTGAGGCCACGACAGTTACTAGATATTGGGGCGTCGGCGGCACTGGTGGAGAACGTCGAGGCCCCACCTTGGAATTTCTCTCAAGCGCCGGGAGCGCTACACCGTGTGGGACTCGCAGAAACAATTGTTTCCGCGATGTCAGTTCATCTTTGGTCAGCTGTGTTCCACCTGTCGCTGGGCGGCCTCCAGCATGGTGAGACCTTAGGCCAGCGCTCGCAATCCGATTTCTTCTACCGGCTTTCCTGGCCGATCATCCAGAAAGCGATAACACACCATGAAGAAATGGTCATGAGGAAAGCTGCGTAATTCGCAAACAAATCGGCTCTCTTCCGCACAAGATGAAAGCTGTTTTGGAATATCCTAAGATTCCCAAGACCATGATGGCTCAATGATGGGTCCGTCTCGATCACTCCGTCTTCCTTCAGATGGTAGTACCTCAAGGCATACCAGTACAGGTGAGCCAGAATTACTGCCCCGCCAAGGACAAGAGCTCCCCGATCTCCCGAAGGCTTCACTCCGAACACGCTGAGTTCGTGCGGGTCAGCGCCCGCAAATCCAGCCAGGACCACGATTCCCGCGAGCGCCAGAATGTTCCGTCTGCAGGTTCTGGCCCCGTCAGGCTCCATCAGCTTCTCGGTGGTTTCCCTTTTCTTTACCTGATGCTGTTGACGATGCTCGCGCTCCAGGCCAAGTGACAGGAACACGAAATAGCGAACGTTCATATCGCCTCCTTCAAGCGAATTGGTGTGGCCGTGACAGAAACCTGCTGAAAGAATGAAGTTTGGACAGAATCACGGCAGTGAGCAGTTCAAAATGATCTTAATCCTGGAACGGGGCTCGTGTTCCGTCAATGAAGAGAAAGCACAAAGGCCGCGCTGCCGATGTCGTGTCAGCGAGCGCATCACGGCGGAGGGCTGGTGGGGAGCTGTTTACGAACTGAGTTCGTAGCCGCAATCCTGCCAGCGGCAGACTCGACACGATGAGCCGTCTCCGAAGCTGATGCGGCGAAGCGCGTTCTTGCGCTTGCATTTCGGGCAGCGGGTCCTATCCGCTCGTTGCTTCATGGCGTGGCTCAGATTGGCGCGCCAGCGGTTCTTGGCGCCGTCGAGGCTGTCTTTGTAGTAGGGCATCTAACCACAGGTCCGCGCCCGCAACAGCGCCAGCGAAGCTGAGCTTGTGGCAGACCTGGCTACCTGCTCCGATCATGGAATACGCAGCCAGAGCGTAAGCGATCGAGCGAGGACTAATGACGCATGCGGCGCCATGCGCGGGGATCGTAGACCTTCGCGTAGCCCCACATGCCGCGCCGGGCGCTGCGGGCCTCTCGCTCGGCGGGTCGGTAGCGGTCGTCGAAGGCGGCGATGGCGTAGCCGTTGAGAACGAGCCATTGCCCAACGTCCTTGCCTTGGTAGGAGACCGTACCCAGCAGGCGGCCGTGACGGTCGATACCCTCGACCGTCACAAGGACTTTCCGGCCGCCGATGACCTGGATCAAAGCGCTTTTGACGCGCTTGCCGTGGTTGAACCAGTATCCGAAGCGATGCTTCGCGACCTGGTTCCACTCCGGCGCATCGAGTCCGGCTAGGCGAATGGTGTGGCCGCGTACTCTGAGCCCGTCGCCGTCGGTGACATACGCCTTGCCGACGATCGTGTCACCGGGCCGTTTCTTGAACAAGGCCCTGGCGAGGAACAGGACCGTGAGCCAGGCAAGGGCCAGCAGAACGAGTTCCATGAATCTCTATACGGACAAGCGTCTCTAACGGTTACGACGAGCGCATAATAGGCGATGTCGGCCAATGGCTCCGAACAGGGATTGCACATGCAGAACGTGAATCTGGATCGAACCTTTCTGGTAGTGGCCGCGCGCTGTCAGAGCGATGACTCGAGCAACAGCTCTGCAGAGCAGCAGCGTATCGAGCAAAGCGAAACGTGCAACGGCCGATGACGGCTTGAGAACCGTCGATGGGAGCCGCTCAACTTCCCGGGCTGGACCGCCATTCCGATGCGCAACCCAAGCCTCTACAAGCTAGGAAGGAAGTGCACCTGGTCACCGCAGCCACAATTCAAAGGAAGGGGTATTTGAGCGAGCTGTAGTGAAGAAGGCGAAGGGGAACGAGGGAGGTTAACGCGAGCGGCGGGCTTCAGAGCGAGCATCCCGCCATGCAGCGGCAAAAGCCGATTTGTATTCAGTGAGAAGGCCGGGACAGGCTATGAAGATGTGACGCAAAGATCGAAGGCAACGATCCACGGCCCGATTCGACGCAAAGAGCAAGGCAGCGGAAGAGGCAGGGCAGAACTCGATCCTGAGAAAGACAGTAAGGATCGTCGAGCAATGAGCAGTTCAGTCCGTGAGCTGGCGCTCACCCAAGTCCTCGATGGAACAATCGGCCGGCCGCTGAAGACAAAGCCGTCAAACGGCTCCCTGTCAGGGCAAAGGAGGGCCGGCCGGAAAGCGGGCCAGAAAGAACGAAGCGGCCGTGACGACGATGACGAAGCAAACGACCGCGAGCAAGTCGAGCAGGTTGAAACTGCGGAAAGGCCGGTTCCGGAAAGCGCCATTGCCTGAATCGCGGGTCAGCATCGATGTGAGAGCCCAGCCTGCGGAGGCAACGACAAAGACGAAAACCAACAGGGCAGGGGTGGAAAGGTGCAGGGTGGCGTCAAGCATGGCGAAATCCTCTTTTTGATCAGGGAAGCGGCAAGCCGCGTTTGGCGAAGAGCAGGGTGAGGGCTTCGGTGAGAAGCTCCTGCACGGTGGTTTCCTCTTCGGAGGCCAGCAAGCGAAGCTGCTTGGCGACGGCCGGAGCGAAGTACCCTCCGACGTGCTTGCGCTTGCTGCTCGACTTCGACGGCGATGGAGAGCGAACGGGCGGCGGCGGTTCCGGCACCGCAGCGCGGGATTTCAAAGCGGATGCGAATTGGTTGTTGGTCATGAGAGGGGGGCTCCGTTGGCTGAAGGATTGAAGTCCTGCAATCTTGCAGAAATGAAGTCGTGCAGCCGCTTGACTTCGAGGGCGGCTTTGCCGAAGGGCTCGTATTCCTGAGCCGACTGGCCGCTCAGCAGGGCACGAGCGAAGGCGACGCGACGGCCCAGCCGGACCGGGCAGGTTTCCACGTCGTGCGAGGAAAGGGCTTCCTCGGCGAGCACGGCGTCCTGGCCGGTTGCCGCGATGGCATTGAGGACCACAAGCGCCGGCGTCCCGGTGGTGCGAATGAAGGCAAGGGTGTTGGTGATCGCCTCCAGGTCGAGGATGGCCGGCCGGCAGGGAATGAGCACCAGATCGGCAATCCGCGCCGCTTCGAGTGCGGCGCTGTCGGAATGCGGAGCGGTGTCGACGTAGAGCATTTCACCGCCGATCCCGCAGACGCGCTGGATTTCGTGCTGCAGCCGGCTGGCGTGAGCGGACAGCACAACGGGCAACTCGGCCGCGCGGCGGTCCGACCAGTTGGCGGAGGAAGCCTGCGGATCGAGGTCGATGACGGCGGTGTTGCGGCCTTCGGCGGCGGAAGCGACCGCCAAGTGCAAGGCGAGGGTGGTCTTGCCGGAGCCGCCCTTCTGGCTGACGATGGCGATGGTTTTCATAAGCGTGGTCTCAGTTCTTGCAAGCCTGCAAGCGTGCAAGCCTGCATAACTTCAATTCTGCACGGATTCAGGATTCTGGCAAGTCCGGACCACGCGGCTTCGCACTGGGAGTGCGTGGGAGAAAAGGCAGCGGGAAGGGGGCCGCGAGCTCCGGAAGCGGCGGCGAAGCCGCAGCCGGGGAGCGCGCGGCCAAACGGCGATCGAGGACGGCCGGCACCTTACGCCGCAACCCAATCGGGTGAGTGTTCTTCGGCGCAGTCGAGGCAGAATGCCTCGTGCTTCATGATGTCGTATTCAAAGCACTGCGCCTTGGCGTCCCAATAGGCGGTGGCGTCGAAGGTGAATTCGCTGCTTCGGCAATTGGAGCAGCCCGGCTTGGAGGGCGGGTCGTTCTCTTCGCGGTGCGCCAGGGGCGTGAGGCTCAATGCGACTTCGAGTGAGAGTGACATAGTGAGGAAACGACCTCCTGGAGTAAGGGGGTGGAGCTTTCCGCTCGCCCCTGTTTTGCGGAAAGCGGAGAACCCGTCTCAGGGGGAGTGCGGTCTACCTGCAGGGCAGTTGCTCTGGCGGCAGATTGCGCTCAAGCGCGGTAGCTCGAGCGCACGAAAAGGCCCTGGGTGAGTGTAAGCGAACACAAGGTTTGTGAAAAATCGACACCAGAATTGCAACTTGTGCCGTTTTAACCCCTCTGTGAAGGGTGAATAAACAGGGTTTTTAAGGGGATTTAACGGCCTGTATTCACGCCCCACGGGACGAGTCATGTGAACCGGTGTAGAGGCGTATCTGTTACTGTTCGTCCGCAGCCGCCTGCTTCTCAAAACTCAACTTGTCGCTGAACTTCGCTACCACTTTGCAGGCAGTCGAAAATGTCGGAGCATCACTAAGGTCTTTCACCCAGTGCCCTCGGAATTTGTGAACTACGTCGGTTCTAAAATGTAGAGTCGAAATTAACGCCATCCGCGCCCGCCAGCGCGCCCGATAGTCTTGGGTCCTCGAGTTGATGTCGCGGAAGGTCATCTCATACACGACGTAGATGCTCAAGAAAAAGAGAAAAGGTAGCAGGCCGACATTGAGCCAGAAGGGAAGCACGAAGTCCAGTAGCAACGCACGGAAGTTTATTTGATTCCAACACAAATAGACCTGTTGTACCGTGTAAACAAACAGCGCAATCACGATCAGGACTAGCAATCCTTCGCAAAACGCCTTCACTTTTTTGTGCTCAGGACCGGAACCGCCGACTCTCGCAGTCAGAGTCAAGACTGTGAGTACAATCTGAAGTGCGAGTTCTGCCAGTAGGCACATGACATACAGGTTCAAGAAAAACCCCACAAAGACCGAGATGCCTACTGTGCCGCGCAGCAGGCGAATGAAAAAGTGAGGGTCGCGGGCCGCTTGATCGCTGTTGTAGAAGAGAACAAAAGCGGAACCAAGAAACCACAGAATTGAGCCTTTCAGAAGGGACATGTTCCACAAAGCGAAACGACTGCCCAACCAACACTCAAGACCGATCCAGACCAGCATCGCCAGCAGAGGAATGGCGATGTTGAGCTGAAAGAACGCCTTGAAGACATCCTTAAGGCGCTCACGGATGCTTTGCTGGGTCAGCATCCACAGTACAGCGGCTCCGAGTAATATCAAAGACGCTATTTCGCGGTTGTTGAGCATTGGTGGTGTAAGCCGTCACATGTGTTCGCTGTTGGCCGTATCGGTGTAAACCAAAATCAGAATCGCGACCGGGGGTGAGCAACTACTAGGCTCGAAACAATTCGACGCCAAGTTTGTAACTCGATCCCAATTAAACCCCGTGCAAAGGGTGAACGTGTGAGGTGTTAAGAGGACTTTACAACCGTTCGAAATTTCACGTGCGCACCCTCACACTGGCCGTCAACGCGCGACATGCCAGAAACATGGCAGCGTGGCGCTTCACCTTGGGACGGCCTTGCGCGACAGGCCTTGAGAAGGTTTTGCCGGGATTTACGGCTTGCGCCCCGACCTCCCGGCCAGGGTCCACGCTCAGGATACCAAACGACTTCAGTCAGGAGGACCTTGTGCGGAAAATGCTTCGAGGGACGGTCATACATAGGCTCCTTTCTCATGCGGGGCAAGAGGTTGCGAGTCGGCCTTGCGGGTACGCGCGTCTTCGCGGCGCATCCATTCGGCGTCGGAAATCCAGTGGTGGCCGTCGGCGCAAACATACTCCGGCTCGCCATCGGCGGGGTGGTGAGGCATGAAGCGCTGGGAGTCAGTGCGGCAGTCGCCCCAAAAGTCGGAACGGTGGTGAAATTCGCAGCTACCGCACTCGATCATCGGGACTTTCGCTTCCGGATCGAGGGCTTCGCCCGTTCGGATGTAGTGCAATGAATCGGACATAACGTTAGCGCCTCGCTTTCTCAAGCGCTTCCGCGATGCGCTTGGAGGAACGCCGCTGGATGATCCGGAGCTGGTGGACGGGATCGCCGGGAAACCTGGGCCGTTCGTAGATTTGCTGCAGCTCGCGGTGCAGCTCGGCGTACTCGTCCGGCTTCGCCGGCCGGGTCGCGGAATGCAGGTGCGCCATCTGCGCGGCGCCGTGCTGGCCGATCCTCGCGTAGCAGGTCACGAACAGGCCGCTGCGGTCGTGGGCCTCGTAGGGGAACACGGCCAGAATCTCGGCGCTCTTGCCGCGGTACTTGCGGAGCATCACGTCGATGGTCTGAGGTTGGGATTTCAATGCTGAAGTCCTCCTTCGGGAATGGGTTTGGAGCTTTCCGCTCACCGCTGCCTGGCGGAAAGCGGAGAACCCGTCGAAGGAAGCGGGCGCGAGGGGATCACGCCATGAAGTGAAAGGAATCCCCGCCGCGGGAGCGGCGGGGAAGGAAGGGAGTCAGGCGGCCTTGTCGGTGGGCTCGCGGACTTCCCAAACGTGGCGACTGCCGAGCACCTGCTTGGCAAGCCGGCTGGCGAGATAGGACTTCGATTCGAGAATCCACAGCCGCACCTTGCTCTGTTCCCAATTGGGCGGTTCGCACGACTGGTAGTTGAGGCAGCTGAGGTACTCGCAGGCCTCGGCGTGGGAGTAGCGGCGCGGCTCGGCGGAACGGCAGTCGCGAAGGTAGTCGCTGACGGTGTAGCCTTCGTCGAAGCAGGCTGCGTTGATGTCGCTGATGCCTTCGGGATGATGCACGCCGCTGGTGTCCCAGCCGGCGTCGTCGAGTTGGCCGAGGATGGAGCTGAAGATCGAGGCGTAGGCGCGCCGTCCTTCCGGACCGTAGCAGAAGGAGACGCTGATGACGTTCGCCATGGCGAGGTCCATGCGAATGTCAGTGTCGCTGGGGGGATTCTTCTCATACGGGAAGATGATCTCCCGGATGATCTTCGCGCACGTGGCGATGTGCGCCGGGGTGACTACGTAAGCACTCATGAAGGGGGTCCTCCTGTCGGTTGGGGTTGGGAGCTTTCCGCTCGCCCGTACCTGGCGGAAAGCGGAGAACCCGCGACAGGGGGAACGATGAAACCGGGCAGCCGGAATACGGCCGGGGGAAGGGTACGGCGGCCTAGCGGCCGCCGCTGCGGAGTGAGGAGAAGGCGTCGCAGAAGTCGCGGACGGTTCCGGTGTGATCGCAATGGCGGCACTGGGCGATGCTGGCGTCGTCCCATTCGGTATCGCAATCGACGGGATCGGTGCCGCGACGGGTGAGAAGGACCGTAACGGTGGCCTGGATGTGAATGCGGTCGTCTTGTCGGCATCCGGGGCAGATCATTTCCCATTCTTGAGATACCGAGCTGGGGGAAACGATGATGATGTTGGACATGCTGGAATCCTCCGGGATGTTAGGGTTGGGAGCTTTCCGCTCGCCCGTACCTGGCGGAAAGCGGAGAACCCCTTCATCATGGTCCGGAAAGCGGACGGAATCGAGCGCCTCGGGGATATGCGCAGAGTCTCTGACGGCGGAAACCGCGGCAAGAGTGAACGTCGCCGGCGTCGTCTGCGCTGTCTTGAAAACGGGGTCAGAGCAATGCGCGATCGCGCACCGGTCTGGGGCGCGAAAGCCGGGCGGCGGTCTACAAGATGTTGTCGTGCGCGCCACCTTTGAGGCGCAAGATGTTGGGGTGCTGCGAACTCATCGAGCGCCAGATGTGGTGCTGCGTTTCGGGCAGTACCGCCCGGATCCGGACCGATTCCGGGGGTTCTGGGGGTCCGGTGACTCGCGGATCGCCGCGTCAGCGGCTTCGTAGCGAAGGTTTTTTCTGCGAGAAGTCCCGCCGCAGGCGCGGCGGGACGTGAAAGTGTCTGCGACAGCGTATTAGGCGGCTGCCGATTCGGCGGCGGCCTGCCGGCGATGGACGTTGGGCTTTACTCGCACGATCGCGATGCGGTCGGTCCGGAAGCGAACCTCGTCGATCACGCCGGTCCAGGCGCCGCCCTGGTCGGTGACGGCCTCGATGGCCTCTCCGATCAGCTTCTCCGGCAGTTTCGTGGCGTTGCCGGCGTAGAAGGCTCCGATGGTGCCTTCCTCCAGCACGGCTTCCTTCCAGCCCTTGATGACGCTCGGGGGGAGCTGTACGGCGACGGCATCCTCCAGCGAGCGCCGCATCCATTCGGAAAGGCTGAGGCCGTAGTTCCTGCTGGCCTCGACCATGCGGTTGAGCAGCTCGCGGTCGCAACGGAAACTGGCGGTGGTCTTTTGACTTGCCATGTTGTGATTGTCCTCCTGTCTGTAAAAGGTTCGAAGCTTTTCGCTCACCTGGGGACGGCGAAAAGCGGGAGAACCCGCGTCAGGGGGACGGGATGGCCGGTGTATTAAAAGACGGAGCGGAAGTGGACAGAGAGCGAGTACGGGTTAATCGCGGATGAGCTCGAAGCAGGCGCAACAGGCTTCGGGGGAGTCGGCGGGTTCGCTGACGGCGAACACGACTCCGGCCTCGTTGCCCTGCTGGTCCTTGATGGTTTCCGGAATGCCGTGCTGGTCGTGCGGAGCGCTGAGCAGCGCCAGGGCGTACTTCGATCCGTGGATCATCTTGAAGTAGTTGCGAGCGCAGTCGGGACAGTAAATGTCGGCATCGGCGGTGTAGGCGATGATCGAGTCGGCTCTCTGCGGCATCGGTGAAACCTCCTGTTGGACGGGTGGGGAGCTTTCCGCTCACACGTATCAGGCGGAAAGCGGAGGACCCGTCGCGAGCGAGGGTGAGGGTGAAGGAACGCGCAGCCAGGGCAAGCCGGGCGAGCCTCTCGAAATGGGGCCCGCACCGGCACCGCATGTTGAAGCTGGCGGTGGAGGTTACGATCCGTCAAGGGCTTTCAGCTCTTCCGAGACTTCCGCATGGGTGCGCTGGTCGCGGCTCATGCGGTCCTCGATGCGCTTGAGCTTGGCGAGAAGCGTCTTGCGCTTGCGGCGCCGCTCGCCTTCGGGGGTTCCCCGGGTCTTGGCTTCGTAGCGTTTGTTCTGACACGACCGGCAGACTTTCGCCAGGGGACCGCTCTTGTACCAGTCGTTGTCAAGAAGGGTTCCGCAATCTTCGCAGGGGATGGGATCGGGCGCCCATGACGGGCGTTCAACGTTGGGATCGAAGAGTTTGCTCATGAGCGGGCTCCAAGTGCTCTGACTTCACATTATGGGACGGAGAAGTGGCGACGTCGGCCGCACGCGTGATGTATCTGACACGATTGATGTGGACAGAGGGGACAAGTCCGGACGCGACAGCGCTGACTTCAGGAATTGATCCAGTGCAGCGGCGGTCGCGAGGCATCGAGCCCAGCGTCTCTGGACCGGAATTGCGATCAAGCGCGGATGCTCGAGCGCAGAAAAAAAGGCCCCTGGTCATCGAGCCGATTTCCAGGGGCCAGGGTGCGGACATGGAGTTATTCCAGACCGCAGCAGCGCCGCGCCCACCACAGCGCGGCCTCGCTCCGATGTCGTTGCCACGCTCCCGCCGTGGGAGACCATCGGAAGCCGTTTTGCTTGAGCTTTTTGCGAACGTCGAACGAGGGAGTGCCGGGGAAGAAAATCTGCACGCGGTTTTCCTCCACGTTGCTGACGATGCGAATGTCACCGTGCTGTTCCTCGGTGGTCTGATCGTCGGCGGCTGCCCTTAGCGCCTCAATCCGCTTGCGGATCCGGCGCATGTTCGCACTGTTGTTGGAGAGCTGGAAGGGGGCGATGCCTCGCTCGCCGCAGGCATCTGGAGTCTTGAGCTGGGCGATGAGCTTGTCGCTCAGTCCCAGCGCCCGCAGATCGGCGTCGCTGCCGGTGCGGTCGGCCTTGCGCAGGGCCTTGTTGATCGCCTTGTAGAGCTGCTGCTTCTCTTCGAGCTTCTGCAGTTGCTCTTCCAGCTTCTCGACGGCATCGGGATCGTCCGACGAGATCCCGCCTTGCCCGACGCTGGCGGCGCGCCCGCGCAGCTCCGCAGCCTTGTTCTTCAGCTCGTAGCCCTTCTGGTAGTTGCCGTGGATGCGGTTGCGGAAGTTGCGGTCGCGCTTCTCCGAGTGATGGCCGACGAGGATCGGCTGCCCCATCGGGATCGCCGAAGCGTCGTCATCGGCGCGCTGGATGCGGGCATCGCCTTGGCGCTCGGCCTTGTCGGCCGCGTTCAGCAACCGCTCGCGCTTGGCGTCCTGCTTGCGTTCGTAGTTGTTGCGCCGATCCTCCGAGGGTGTACTTGGCTCTTGGTCTTTCATGCTGGAATGAACCTCCTGTGAGTAAGGGTTTGGAGCTTTCCGCTCACTGGCTGCTGGCGGAAAGCGGAGAACCCTTGGTAGGAGGAAAGGGCAGGAAAAGGCGGACACAAGATGTGGTGTGCGCATGACGTCGACCGGGGCGGACCGCGAGGGAATGGACACAAGATGTAGTGCTTGGGGAAAAGGCAAGAAAGAGCCCCTGGATCCGGGCCGAATCCAGGGGCGGCGGTTCGTTCAGAACTCAAGCTGGTGGCTGTCGCGCTCGTCGACAGCGGTGTTGACGGCGTTGTGGAGAAGCCTCGACAGCTTCTCGTCGATGAGTATCATCTTCGTGATGCAGTGGGTGCTTCTGAGGCACTTCACGCCGTCGAGGCGATCGAGGCTTTCGTTGACGGACTGCAGAATGGCTGCGGCTTCGTTGTGCTTCATTGTTGAAGTTCTCCTGGCATAAGGGGTTTGGAGCTTTCCGTTCACCCCGGACTGGCGGAAAGCGGACAACCCACGCCAGTGAGGGGATCGATGGAATCGAAGCGGATTTCGGGAAAAGCGGGATTGAGCTTGCGGGAAACAGGCGGCATTCAGCGCCTGGCGCGCCGTGGCGGGCTTTCTCCGGAGAAAAGGCCTTGGGTATGCCTGGATCGGTTTATGCGCGCTCTACGTAGCCAGGCGCGTTCTGCGGGGCAAGGAATGGGTTGGCGTTGCGGATCGTGACAAAGGAAAGGCGGGGCTTGCGCCCCGCCTGGAAATGAAGGCCGTCAGGCAGCTATGCGCTGTCCTGATCGGCGCTGCCGCCGTTGGCGAGCTCGAAGATGGCGCTGTGCGCCTGGTCGGCGACCTTGGCGACAACCAGCAGGTCGTCGCGGCCGAAGCTGGAAGTGGCCTTCCAGTTGCCCTCGGCATCCTTGTAGATGCGCGAGAAGGTGGCGTTGAAGCGAACGACGCCGGAATCGGACTCGTTGCGCCAGATGGCGGCCTTGACGGCTCCGACGCGAACTTCCTTGACGGGCTTGGTGGTGGTGCTGGGCATGATTGAATAATCCTCCTGGTTAAAGTGTTGGGAGCTTTCCGCTCACCCTGGACTGGCGGAAAAGCGGAGAACACCCCACAGGAGGACCAGCGCAGCGCAGCCATGCACAGCGCCGTCCTGCCCGTGGAAGAGAAGCGTGCCGGCAAAGCGCTGTCGCCCCGGCGCTCGGCCGGCGTTCGTCGAACGCCTGGGTTGCGGTCTGCGCAACCCAGCGGGCAAGTGGGCTTCCGGTTCGGTCCGCTGCTGGAGAGCTGCATGGTTGCTAGATGAGTAGAAGGACGCCGAGGACGGCAACGAGGAACAGGCCAAGGCCCAGGGCGAAGCCCACGGTCAGACCGTCCATTTCGGATGGCTCTCTGAACATGGCAGTGCCTTCTATTCGATGAAAAGCTCGATCTTTCGGTAGACCATCGGAATGAGAACGATGAGGCTGCCGATGATGATGACCACCCCTGCGACGAGCACGTTGCTGATCAAGGTGAGCTTGTGTCCGAGAGTTTCTGTTTGGGACTGCTGCTCGATTACGAGCTGATGGGTCTGAGCGTCGATCTTGCTGCCGAGCTCGTTGCGCAAAGCGTCGATGGCGGTGTTGTCGGGCGTGTCGTTGTTCATGATGGTGTGTTCCTTTCGTTTCAGCGTTTCGGCTCGCGGGCGAAGCGCAGCCCCACGTCGGCGGCGTGTTCGCACAACCAGGCAAGGAGCGAGGTGGTTCCGAGCGGCGGCTCGGTGGAGTCGAGCAGGTTGCGGGACAGCCCCCGCAGCTCGTCGGCGGTGAGGATGGTTTCGCCGATGCAGCGTGAAGCCACGGCGTAGAGAACGCGGCAGAGCGGAAGGGGGAGCCTGACGGCTCTGCCTCTTCCGGAAGTCATCCACGCGACGCGGCGGATCAACTCCCCGAACTCGATGCGGTCCGGACCCGTAGCGTCGCGCGTCCAGTTCTCGCCCGACGCCAGCGCCAGGGCGACAAGTTCGGCATAGTCGTCCACGTGGATCGGCCGGATGCGGTAGGAAGCTCCCGAGGGGATCGGAATGAAGGGGAAGCGCCGCGCGCCCCAGGCGACGTTCTGGATCAGAATGTCGTCTTCGCCGCGGCCGAAGAAGCAGGCCGGACGGAGGATGGCGTAGGAGATCCCGCTCTCGCGCACCAGGCGCTCGACGGCCTCCTTGCCGCGGTAGTAGGAGAGATCGGACTTCAGGTCGGGATTGGCGATCGAGGTCCACACGAGCCGTTGTATGCCGACGCGGCGCGCCGCCTCGATCAGCGCTGCGGAGCGGTGGACCGCCAGGTCGTGCGAAGTCCAGGGGCCGCGGTGGCCTACGGGCGCCCGGTCGTGGCGCACCCAATAGCCGCAGTAGAGGGCCTTGACGCCGGCCAGGGCTGCGGCGAGTTCGCTGACGAAGAAGTCGCCGTAGGGGATGCGGCGGACCTGCCCGCCGTGCGGGTCGGGGTCCGGAGGTTGGCGGTTGGTGAGGGAGACGACTCGGTGGCCTTTGCGCAGCAGGGTTTCGGCGATCGCCCGGCCCGAGTAGGACCATGCGCCGGTCACGGCAACGGTCGTCGATGAGCCCGGGTTGCCGCTCATGACGGAGCCTTTCCGGAGATCGATCTGCTTGCTTCGGGTGCGTGTTCCATGCAAGGGCAGCTCGGCGAGCAGCGCGGCTGAAGATTGATGATTTTTCCTATGCCGAAGCCTGCGGCCGCAGCAGTGATGAAGACCAAGCCCACCACGATGAGTTCGCGTATGTTGCTGTTCACGAAGGCATCTCCTCATTCGCCGGCAAGGTGGTGCAAGCTCTCGTGGAGCACGATGGCGAGCATCAAGAAGCCAAAAAGGATGACCGTCACGAGGGCGATCAATCCGC
Organism: Bryobacterales bacterium; assembly: GCA_965204095.1. Taxonomy (GTDB): domain Bacteria; phylum Acidobacteriota; class Terriglobia; order Bryobacterales; family UBA6623; genus JAPPLB01. The sequence continues at coordinate 3,358,392 of OZ241991.1, forward strand.
TTTGAATGGCGTAGAGCCTGTCTGTGAGAGTGCGGGTCTGAGAGTCGATCTTGCGGCCAAGGTCGTCTTGCGAAGAGACAAGGGCTTCAGCAGCGACGTGAGGCCTAGAGGCGCGGGCCGCCTCGTCTGTGGCATGGGGCTGAGCCGCTGCGGGCTTGTCCGCTTCGGTGAGCAGTTGGGCTCCGCGCTTGGCGAGGTCATATGCCTCATCTTCGGTGAAGCCTTCTGTCTGCAAGGCTTTGCTGATCGCACCGAAAACCCTGGCATTGATGGGAAGTTCAAGTGCCATGGAGGTATTCATTCACTGACGGCGCGATCGGCGCGAAGGTAGGAAACGCTCAGTCCGATGGGGTTCACCAAGACGTACTCGGCCGGCACGTTGTCGAGGAAGTGGAAGCGCAGCTCCGTACTCCAAAGCTCGCGCCCCAATTCCGTGCCGCGGCGCTGATAGATCAAGGTGTAGGTGGCGACGGCGGTGAAGGGCGGCTCCTCCGAAGGTGTGATGCGCAGCGTCAAGTCCTGCATTTCGATCTCGGATGCCTGGCCGGCGATGACGGCGGCGATGTTCTCCGAGTCATTGGTGCTGGAAGTCTGAGCGAGCTCGCGGGTCAGAAAGTACAGGCTGCGGGTCCAGGCTTCGCGCACGCCGCCTTGCCGGCGTTCGTAGTGGTCGCGTATGAAGCGGGCGAGAAAGAACTTGGTGACGGGCGAAGTGGGGTTCTTGTCGAACTGCAGGGCCTCGTAGTTGACGGCTTCGGCGCGGCCCAGCTCGTCGACGCGAACGAACAGCGGCTTCGGCTCTCGGGAGGCGCTGCGGAGCCAGCCGATCGAAGTGACCAGAAGCAGGACGATCAACGCTGCGGTGATCCAGCGCAAGGTGCGGGCGGCGGAAGCGTGCGCGCCCCAGGCCTCGGCGAATTCGCGGACGTTCCTTTCGTTCATGGCGGACTATCCTCCTGTTGCCTTGCCTACGACCTTGGATGCGGCCGCGCCGCCCTTGACGGCCGCTCCGGCAGCCAGGGCGGTTCCGGCGATGCCTCCGCCTGCGGCGGCGCCGCTGACCAGGCCACCGGCGATCTCGGGGATCTTGAACGTAGTGAGCAAGCAGGTGAGCAGCGCCAGCACATAGCTGATGAACCACACCAGAGCCAGTCCGATACCCGCGATCCCGGTGCTGAGCGGGTCTTCCAGGGCGGCCAGCAGGCTGTCGGGGTTGACGTTGGTGACATAGGCGTTGCCGACGGTCATGATGAGCTGCATCATGACGCGGAACACGGCGGCGGCCACGGCCGCATACAGCGAGTAGGTGATCATCATCCGGAACCAGCTCCAGAACAGGAAGCTCAGCGGCCCGAAGATCAGCCAGGGGATGAAGAGCGGACCGAACAGGGTGAGGATCGAGATGGCGATCTGCGCGAAGAGGATGAAGGAATATCCGATCAGCACGGTGATCAAGGTGAGCAGGGAAGAGAAAGCCAGCGAAGCGAGCACGACCAGCTTGGCGGCGGCGTCGTGGAACATGAAGAGCATGCCCGTGCCGAACTCCTGGTTGCTGAACGTCTGCCATGCCGAACCGAGATAACTTCTGAGCCAGGTCCACATCTCGCTCCCGGTGTTGCCGACGATGATGCCGTTCAGCCAGCTTCCCTGCTGCACGATGATCTGAGGGAAGGTGAGCCCGATGCCGGGAAACGCCGTGTCGTAGAACTGCAGCATGCCGCGGGGGATCGAAAGAAAGATGATCAGTCTGACGACCTCCCATGCGTTCCAGCCTTCTCCGGAGAAGGCGATGCGAAGGCCGGTCCAGGCGACGATGATGCCGCTGAGCCCCAACCAGAGCGCGTTGCCGGCATTGAGGATCGGTCCATCGGCGACATCCATCAGGCCTTCGGTGAGACCGTCGAGCACGAACTTGACGTCGTTGGGATTGCTGATGGCAGGGGGTGTGACGGCGGCGAGCATGGCTCAGAGCGTGAGGCAGGCAGGGCTCAGTAGCTGGGCAGCACGGGCTGATAGAGGTTGGTGTCGAAGGCGGTGGCGTCGAAGTCCGCTTCGTGCTGATCGAGCGCGTCCTGAATCGCGGTTCGCACCGCCAGGGCCACGCGCCGTTGATTGGCGCGATCGATCGACTGCGCGTGCTCCAGCCGGGCCGCGCGATGCTCGGCCGAGACGGCCAGTTCAAGCTGCCGCGCGGCAATGTCGCGGGCGGCCGACGAGACGGCGATCTGCCGCTCGAGCTGCGCGCTCATGCCGGCGGTGGTTTCCCCGTTCTGCGTAGTGGCGGTGGATTCGATGGCGTTCAGAAACTCGCCGGCCTCGGCGATCACGATCTGCGCGTCGTACCAGGCGTTTCGCTCCGCCGAGCGGCGCGTGGTTTCCGCCTGATGAGCGTCGAGCACCTGTTGGATCACAGCGGCGGCTTCTCCGGCGTAGGCGTCCTGCACGTCGGTGGCCGTAGGCCAGGCGGACTGCTCGGCAGTCTTGCGGGCCGTGAGTCCCGCTTCGATTCCGGTCAGGCTGAACTCGGTCGTGAGCGAGCTGGCGTTTTCTCCCAGCTCGTAGGCTTCGCCGGTCAGGTCGTCCCACGTTCCGGTGAAGGTGGCAACTTGGCCCAGCAGGGCTTCCTTGGCGGTGGTCATTTCGGCCAGGGAGTCGGTCGCCAGCCGCACGGTTTGGATCAACTGAGCAACGGCGGAAATGTCGATGACGGGCCAGGCGGCCTGTCCGACTCCCAGCATGAGAAGGAGCCCCATGACGATGAGCAAGCTCAGACCGCGGCGCCTGCGAGGGGGGTGCTGGGGGTCCGGGGCCTCGGCGTTCGTCGCTTCTGCGGCTTCTGAGCGCGGCTTTTTTGCGGGATCGGACCGGTTTCCGGCCGGATGGGGCGAATGAGACGGATTTGCGGGATTCATGCGGGCCTCCTGGGTACGAGCAGATCGGAAACGAAATAGATGCGGATGCGATGGCCGGCGCGAATGATGATCGTGGGCAAGCGGTTGAGATATTGGTTCATGATGGCGCTGGTGGATTCGCCCAGCGAACGGCCGGCCTCCATGCGGGCCGCCTGGCCGGCGGGGACATTGAAGCCGTAGCTTTGGGTGTTGCGAAGCGTCAGCCCGGAAATCACGCCCACCGCGCCGGCTGCGCCGAAGGTGGCGAGGTAGTGGCGTTTGACCTGGTCCTTGAGTCCGGCTTCGCCGGCCTGGGAGAGTCCGGCGAAGGGCATCCGCAGGTTGTAGCCGTCGAAGATGAGCCGGTCAAAGGTGACGGTGAGCCGCGCCTGTTCCCACTGTTGGACGGCCTGCGCGCGGCCGACGAAGCGGGCGCCGCGAGGAATGAGGATGCGCTGCCGGTCGCGGGACCAGAAGGGTGTCGAGGCGCGGGCGATGGCCGGTCCGGGTGCGTCGCCGCGGATTTGAGTGATGAGGACCGCCTCGATCCATTGCCCTCCCTCGATGCGTTCCCAACCTCGGGCCGAACCGGGCTGGCGTGTGGCTACGACAAGTCCGCTTTCTTCAAGCGCCTGCTCGGCCGGCGTCGCCGGTGTTGCTGCAGGCGCGGGCGGCGTCGGCGCGGGTGGCGGCTGCTGCTCGGCGGCAGCCGGCTCCGGTTCGGGTTCGACCTGCGGCAGCTCGGGTTGCGGCTCCGCGACGCGGAAGCTGAGCGCGATGGGAGAAGACCGCAAGCTGCTGTCCTCGCGCTCGATTCTCTGCAAGCGCAGGCTTTGCTGCAGTTCTTCCTCGGCGGTAAGGTCGACTTGCCGGGCGGCGGCCATCGCCTTGCGGTTCTCGGCGGCTTCGGCTTCCAGCTCGGCTTGCTCGCGAAGCCACCGCTCTTCGTATTGGCGAGCGCGTTCGGCCGCTTCGCGCTTGCGCCGCTCCGCGCGTGATTGTTCGGCGGCGCGGCGATCGGCGGCCGACTGGATATCCTGATCGCCTTTGGTTACCGCTGCCGGACCGGCCGGCGGCGGCAACTCCGGCGCGGCGGCCATCGGATCGCTGTCGTTCTCCTCGGCGGGCGCGAGCAGGATCACAATCATCATCAGGACGGCGAATAAGACCACTCCGCTTTTGAACACGAGGCCCTTGGGAGCGGTTCCTTCCGGGTCCGCGATGCGGTTACTGATCCAGTTCGGTAGCAGGTTGGGAAGTTTCATCCGTCACCTTGGGTGCGGCCTTAGCCTTGGGCGTGGCTTTCGCTTTGGGTGTGGCCAGGCTGATGCGGCCTCGGACCAGCTGCGGGTCGGGCTGCGGCGGCTGCCGCTCGCGCCACCACTTCGCCTGCCGCTTGCCGATCTGGAAGTGGCCGTCTTCGACGACGCGGTTCACGATGTAGAGACCATCGGGCTGCAGGTCGTAGCTGACCAGCGACGGCTTGCCGTCGCGGTTCTCGTACAGCGCCGGCGCCTCCGACGCATGAGAGCGAACGTAGGTGAAGCGGCCGTCATGCCACATGCCGGCGATCTCGAAGGGCGGGTTGGCGGCCTTCTTGTCGAGCCGGTACTCGAAGCGGATCAGGGTGGGGTAGGTCGATCGGAAGCGGTCGATAGCCGACTGCATCTGCTGTTCGGCGCGTTTCCAGGCGGCCCGGGCGTTCTCTTCGGCCTGCTTGGCGGCTTCCTGATACACGGCAATGTCCATCCTCGACACGTACTTGGGTTCGTGCAGGACCGGCTTGCCGCCGCCGGGGGTTTCCTCGTCGATCATGACGCGGGCGTAGTCGATGTAGACGACCAGATCGGGTTCGGCCTCTTCGTTCTCGGAAACCTTGAAGCTGTAGATGTTGCCGGATTTGCAGACCAGAACGATGTTGGTGGTGGAGTCCTTCTCGCCGGGCTTGAGATAGGCGACATTGGCGGAGCCGGTGACGGCCCAGGTTTCGGTGTCGCCGGCAACGAAGTCGAGGATGTTCTCCGTAGGCGGCAGCACGATCACGGTGGTGTGCCGCACCCTGGCCTGGATGGGAATGTCTTCGAGCAAATCATCGAGATGAATGCGCTTGGCGGCCTCCGAAGAGGCCGCCGGCAGGAGCAGCGACAAGCTGAGAAAACCGATGCGTCTGAGTAGGAGTGTCATAGGGCTTGCTCGATCACCGACTAGAAGCTGTCGCAATTGGCCTCGAAGACGGAGTCACAGTGCTCTTCGTCCAGCAGCTCATCCGTTTCCTCTCCGTAGCAGGGGATGGCGTCGGCATCCTCCTGGGAGTAATGGAGTGTCCCGTCGCAAGCGGTGTACTGCGGATCGTCAGCCGGCTGCTCTGTCGCCGGCGGATCGCAGCTCACGGCGTCCGCTGCCGATTGGGTCTTGTGTGGATCGCCTTTGCAGTCGAGATACTCATCGGGCGGAGGCGGCGGCGGCGGTGGTGGAGGTGGCGGCGGCTTCGGCTTGGGCGGTTGCGGAGGCGGCGTCACGGGCTTGGGAGGCTGCGGTGGTGGCGTTACCGGCTTGGGCGGCTGCGGCCTTGGGGAAGGAGTAGGTTTTGGCGGTTGCGGAGGCGGCGTCACCGGCTTGGGCGGTTGTGGAGGCGCAGGCGGCTTGGGCGGAGAAGGCGGTTGTGGCCTCGGGGTCACCGGCTTGGGAGGCTGCGGCGTCGGGGAAGGAGTGGGTTTGGGTGGTCGCGGAGGTGGCGTCACCGGCTTGGGCGGTTGTGGAGGCGCGGGCGGCTTGGGCGGCGGAGGCGGCGCCAGGACGAGCGGTCCGGGGTCCGTGACACAATTTGCGGGCAACCCGAAGGTCACGCTCTTGGGCGACAGTCCGCCCCACGCCCGGATGTAGTTCTCGAACACGCCCAGCTCGGCTTTGAGGCTCGCCTGGCGGCAGGCCTCGACCGTCTCTTTGGTCTTCTGTGCCACTTCGCCCGCAGGAGGCGGGTTGGGGTGATGCCGCCGCTGCGCCTTGTTGCGCTCGGCGGTGTAGACGTGATCGAGTGTGCCTGTCCGCAGGTGACTGCCCCAGCGGTCGCCGTAGGTGACGATGTCGCTGCGGTTGTCGTAGCGCTGATCGACCGGGTTGGGATCGAGCGCCGCGGCCGGGATCTGCGGTCGCTTGCCGGATTGCTCCAGGGCGTTTCGCTGTGCCAGACCGTCCTGTGTCCAGCGGTAAGCCTTCAAGATCGATCCTCCACGAACCATCGCGCCGTGAGCCCAGAAGTTGGCCTGCGGCAGGTCGCCGCCCCAATACCGCGCCAACTCCGCGGCCAGCAGCTTGGCTTCGTTCTCGCTGGCCACAGGATGGGCGAGCGGGTCCCAGTCGGTTTCCAACTGCTTCACATAGTTGGGATCGTTCGCCACGATCCTGGCGAGCTCGGCGTTGCTCCACCAGGCGGCGAGGCCGGCCGCCGGCTCCTTGACGATGATCCAATGGCCCTTCTGATCGGCTCCGCTGGGCGGGTCATAACGAAGGGCGATCCAGCCGGCCGGAACGGCGCCTACCGCGATGGCCGCCAGGGTCAACAACACAACTACGAATAGAGAGATGTTCCGTAAGCAGGTCATGAGGGAAATGGTCCCATCGAACTGAAAATCTGACAAGCCGGCTGTGCTAGTTTTGAGGGTCGGAAACGGCCGGTTTCGGCAACGCGGGGAGTCTCTCGAACGTCAAATAGGCATGCCTCGATTCGCCTGGGTTCTGCTCCTGTTGCAGCTCGTCGTGGCGCCTCTACGGGCCGACGATTTCACGGGTCAGGTCGGATCGATCGACGCGGCGCAGCTCGGCCTGGACTGGTATCTGCTCGGCCCTGGTGAGTTTCCCATTCTTCCCCTCGAAGGGGTCACGGTCAGCGTGCTCGAATGCGGCGAGGACTGTCCGGATCCAGTACGTACCGATCCGGACGGCCGTTTTCGATTCCCCGACACGGCCTCTCCCGCACGGCTGCGCTTCGACCCGCCCGAGTGCGCCGAAAACGATCCGGAGTGCGAGCCCCTGGAGCCGCGTGAAGTCGAACGCGAATCCGGGGCCCGCACGGCCCTTGGCGCGAAGTGGCCTGCTGGAATCGTGGACATCATGCTGCGCTACATGCCATCTGTAGCCGGCGCTCTATACGTCAAGCGCGAGGGAGAGATACCGACTAACCCCGGCGCCAGTGGCTCAGCCAGCTTAGAAGCCGTGTGGGTGACGGGCCGCCATGGCTGGAAACCGTTCCTGGAGTATGGGACGTTCATCCATGAGTTGATGCACGTGTACGATTTGCGACTTCGGAATGCCTGCTGGTACGAGAATCAGGATGTAGACGGTTACGTGCTGCACGAAAACTGGCTGCGGGCGTACGATGCGGACCGCGCCCGCATGGACAGCCTCGGCATACCGCTGAGAGAGCCGGATGGGTACGACCTGACCGGTTGGCGGCGCGGAGCCGAAACCTTGGCATGGTTTGCTACCGACTACTTTAGGCCCGATGCTTTAACGCTGGAGTGGCTCAAAATGCATCCTGCATCGCGAGCCGTGACCCATGCCGAGCTCGAACAGTACGCGCCGCATCGCTACGCCTTCTTCGAGAAGATCATCTTCGAACGTTACCTGAAGGAAAAGAGCTGGCTCGGCTCCGCCTCTACGGGCGAGAAGTGGCCGGGCATGTGCCGGGCGCCGCGCAACGAGTGGGTGTCGGTGAGCAAATATCTGCTCGTTCCCTCATCGCTGCCGAAGCGGAATCTCTCCCCTGGGGCCGGCTTTCAGTGCGGCTTCCTCGATCTCCTCTGACGGCGAAGCGATCGCCACGGTCGGTTTGTCCGCACGTCGGCGCCTCGATACGGCAAAAACCGCTGTGAGGATCTCGACAAGCGTTTGCACGACGTCGCCTCTTCTCCGGCCTGAAATACGAAGCCAGAGTGCTTCGACTTGGCGCACGTCTCTCGATCACGAGTGCGCTTCCCGCCGCGGCCTCGAACCGGGCACCCAGCGCGGCAACCTCGCCAGCGCCTTTCTCTCCCCAGCGTGTGGGAGCAAGGCGGCCTCGAGGCCGCCTTCAAACTTCTCGGCGCGGCTGGCCACGACGAAACCGGAGAGGGCTGCCGCTTGCAGCCTCTCCGCTCTCAGTGGGGTTGGTTGATTCAGGAACGCGGCTTGGCGCGTCCTCGAGGCCTGGCTTGGCCGGCAGATGGTACTGCTGAGAGTTGTTCTTCTTTCCTCTGCTTGCGTTTCAGGTAGGCTCGGTGGTTTTGCTCTTTGCGGCGGCAGCTCTTGCACAAGTCCGACTGGCTGCCTTTGCCGTTCGAAGGCAGTTCAGCCGGGCAGCGCGAGCAAAGCCGCGCTGCAGGGAGCGAGTTCATGGCTCGATCCATGATGCGGTCTGCAACCGTGCCGCCGTCGCCGTTGATGTCCATTGGCGGCGCTTCCCAAATGATCGAGCAGTTGTAGTCCTGCCGGTTGCGGTCGTAGCTGGAGACTTCGAGAACCTGGCGCACCCCTCTGCGGCCGTCCAGCGAGCGCTGCAGGTGGATGACGTATTCGACGGCCAGGGCAACGTGTTCGCAGATCACGTCCCACGGCGGTGCGGCTTTCGACTGCAGGGTGCAAGTGGCGAGCCGCGTGAGAGCGGCGCGGGCGGAGTTGGCGTGGACGGTGCTGATCGATCCGCCGTGGCCGGTGTTGAGGGCTTCGATGAGGTCTTGCGCTTCTTCGCCGCGAACCTCCCCGACGATGAGCCGGTCCGGACGGTGACGCAGGGCATGGCGAACGAGATTGCGGATGGTGACGTTGGCTCCGCGAGCTTCCAGCCGCAGGCAGTTGGGAGCGGGGATATGAAGTTCGCGAGTGTCCTCGATGCAGACGATCCGTTCTTCCTCGTTGATCAGCGAGGCCAACGCGCTGAGCATGGTGGTCTTGCCGGTTCCGGTCCCCCCGGAAATGATGACGTTCTCGCGCTGGTTCAAGGCTTTGCTGATGAGAGTGAGGACTTCAGCCGGAAGCGAGCCTGATTCAACGAGCTTGGCGGCCGTCCAGGGCCGGCTGCCGAAGCGCCGGATGGAGAGAGCGAAGCTCTCGGTGATGGGCGGGCAGGCGATGGCGACCCGCGATCCATCGGGCAGGCGGGCATCGACGATCGGAGATTTCTTGTCGGCATCGAAGCCCAACGGCCGCGCGATGCGCTTGACGGTGGCATCGAGCATCCGCTCGGTGAGCGCTTCGGCCTTGGGCGTCTTGTCGGTGTAGACGGGGTAGAGACAGCCGTCCTTCTCGAACCAAACCGAGTCGGGAGAGTTGATCATCAGCTCGGTGACGGTTCCATCCTCAAAGACTTTCTGGAGCCGCTTGGGAAGGGCCGCCAGCACTTCGTCCAGGGAAAAGCTCACAGCATTCCTTTCTCTCGCTGGCGCCAGTAGCTGAGATCACGCGGCAAGTAGAACGGCTTGAGGTAGCAGCGGCGGGCGGACTGGTTCTTCTTGCCGTCATAGGGCAGCACGATCGCCTGCCCGGTGTCGAGCTCGGAAAAAGCCTTCGGCCGAAACAGCGGCTCCATGCGGTCCTGGAACGACTTGGAGACTCCCATCGAGGACTGGCCGCCTCCGGGCGCTCCGCTGAAAAGGGAGATTCCTGCCTTCGGAGTGGACTCGTTGAAGGAATAGGCGGTCTTGAGCACTTCGACCTGGCCGCACATTTCCGAAGCGATGCGGGCGGAAGCATCGTCCGAGAGCGAGAGAAACACCTTTGTTCTCAGGTTCTGGAAAAGGGTGCGCCAGGATTCGCCGCTGCCGGTGACGGAGCGCAGCGAGGAAATCGACTGCGTGGCGACGATTGGGATGCAGCGCGACTGACGGCTCAGCCCAAAGGCTTTCTCGTCGCCGCAGGGATCGGCTTCTCCCACGGTGGCGAACGACTGGTATTCGTCGCAGAGAAAGACGGCCGGCCGGAAGTACTTCTTGGGAGTGCGGCGCATTTGCGCGGGCCGCAGCAACAGCGCCCCAAGCCAGCATTGCTTGAGCAGCACGCCGATCGCGCGAGCGAGCGCGGCATTGCTCGATGCCGGCATGTTGAGGCAAACCACCTTGCCGGATTCGATCAGCGAGAGAAGTGAAGGAAGGGGCTGAAGCGTAGCGATCTCGGTGGCGGCAGCGCCGGCGCCGTTCGTAGCGGACAGCGATTGCGGTTCGTGTTCGGGTTTGGAAGGACAGAACATGCGGGCCACGTCGGGGGTGTCGAACAGCCCCAGGAAAACGGAGATGCCTTCGACGATCGACGTGCGCAGCTTCAGGTCGATCTTCATCCAGTCGTGCAGGTACCAGCGCTCGACGGCCTCGATGCGCTCCAGCCGGGGCATGACTTTCCTGGCGGGGGGATCGAGCGAGCGGTGATCGATGCCGAGCTCGACCAGGGTCTGGAGCAATTCGGGGTTCTGCACCGCGGACTGCTCCTTGTCGTTTTCTTCGCGCCAGTCGAACTTGTTGAGGGCTTCTTCGTGGCCGATGAAAGCCCAGCGCGGCACGACCGTGCGGGGCTGGGTCTGCTCGGGCGGCGCGGCGAGTTTGCGAGCTTCAGCAATTTTGTCGCCGAGAAGTTTGGGGTCGATCGCGCAGTTGTAAATGTCCTTGAACGTGACCCAGCCGGTGGTGACGCGGAACAGCTCGATGATGTTGCGGATGAGATTGGTGGAGGCCTGCTGCCAGAAGGGTTCCTTGCCTCGGCCGAAGAGTTGGTTCATCAGCCCGGCGACGCTGTAGGCCAGCGAGTAGGAATCCATCCAGTCGGCATCGAGGGGGTTCCATTGCCAATGGCTGTTGAGGCCGATTTCGAGGTAGTCGCCGCGGCGGCCGTTGCGCTCCAGCACGTCGCGGATCGCGTAGCAGAAGTCGCCTTTGACTTCGAGAACGAGGCCGGCCGCTTTCTGCCGTTCGTTGTGCGACTGCCATGCGAAGAGCTGCTCGGCAAAGGGTTGCATGCAAGCGGAGGTCTTGCCGGTTCCCACCGCTCCGACAACCGCAACTCCAGTGAAGAGGCCTTTCTCGGAAAGCACAAGCCAGTCGGGGTTTTCGGACTCGACCGGCCTGGTCGGGTGGTGCGTTTCTCCGACGACCAGCGAGATCGCTTCATCCTTGTTGGAGACGGGCCAGCGGGGGAGAGAGCCACGTGCTCCGTTAGAACCGCCGATGCGAGCAAACCAGATTTGCCACATCGAGACGAGCAGCGCTCCGCCCACGCCGGCGGCGGCCCACGGCGCGAGATAGTACCAGCCGACAATGCAGTAGAAGAGAGCCGGATCGTTCAGCTCGATGAGATCGAGGAACGGATTCTCACCGGCGCCGGGGAACGGCTCCCACCGCCAGCGGGAGAGGGAGAGAAGAAACCCGGCAACCCAGGGAAGCACGAACTTCATGCCTCAAGGATGCCAGCAGTTTGCGAATCAGCAAAGCGGAGCACAGTGGTTGGCGAGGGGAGAAAGCAGCAATCAATCGCCGCAGAAGCAGGAGATTCCCGTATCGTCGTCCACGTCGATGAGCGTGAGTTGCGGGTCGGGGATCAAGGCTTCATCGAGAAGCTCGCGGTAGGTGTAGCGCATCGAGAACTGCGCCATTTCGGACTTGCGAACGCGGCGGCCGAAGGCTTCAAGAATCTTCTGCTCGTGCTCGATCCACCACTGCGCCCGTTCCGGCTCCTTGCTGATGGTGCGAACGAGGTTGCGCTTGCCCTTCATGAAGCACAGATCGCAGTTGCCGAGCCGCGAGGGGATGCCGAGGTCGAACGAGTGACGCGACCAGAAGGCATCGACCATCGGCTTCGTCACCCTGGCGCCCACCAAAGGGTACTCGGTGTGGCATTCCTCGAACAGCGCCTTGCGCCAGCGCTTCGGTTCGTCGTAACGAATGCCGAGCACGTCGAGCGGCTTGCGCCAACCCAGCACTCGCCTCGCCCAGCGTTCCGAAGTCCGGACCTTCAGCTCGCTGGTGCATTTGCGCAATGCCACATTGGGTAAGATCGAACTGGCGCTCAGCATGGCCGCGAAGGGCTCGCCGTTGCGGGAAGCGGTGGAGAAGTCAACCACGCGGTGAGCGTGCTTGGGATCGTGCCTTCCGCCTCGGGCATGGGGACGAAATTCATATTCCAGCCAGGTGACTTCGACGTTCCACTCTTCGGAGCAGCGACGGACGAAGATCAAGGTCTCTTCGCGCTCCTTGCCGGTGTTGCAAAAGACGACGCGGACGCTTTTGGGGAGCGTGCCGCCGTAGGCAGCGAGGGTGTGAATCAATAGGTAGGCGGAGGTGCGGCCTCCGGAGAAGTGGATCAGCCGGGGGCGTCCATCTTCGCGGAAGCGGTAATCGGAGAGTGCCATTCGGTGTCCTCCAGCTGGTAAGGGTTGGGAGCTTTCCGCTCATCGCTACTTGGCGGAAAGCGGAGAACCCTGGCAGGGAGGAATGGCAACCAGCGAGAGGCAACGGATCATGGACACGAGGGCCGGATCCGCGCGCCGGAGCGTGCTAGGCGGGCTGAATCCGGCTGAAAAGAGGCTGTTTCAGTAGGATTCGAGGCGAAAGCGCTGACACGTGCTGACTCGAAAATCGGGAAAGTGCTTAAAAATGAACGCGGAAGCGTTTCGTTCAGCAGCATGCTCGGAGGGTTTCAGTGCAGCGGGAGAAAAACGAAAGCGAGTGGTGATTTTTCAGCGCAAAGCGCTGCAGCCTTCCCGCAGGGATCGATCTTGCGCGTAGCGACCCCCCGGACCTCGGGCCGTAGGCCAGAGGACTGTGCCGTGTGAAACGGCAAAAGGGGGGGGTCGCTACGCGCACACGAACCCCCGCCGCGACAGCACAGGCGGGGTGAGTGAAATGGGTTAACTGCTTGAGGTACAGGAAGTTACCGAAAGCTGAAAATGCCGCATTAGAATGCCGCGTTAGGGTTTTTTAACGCGGCATTAAACACCTAGCGACTGAGGGGCGAAACCCGTTCGCGATCCGGTTCATGCTGAGGCTGTTTGGTGTGTTCGATCTGTCGCTGGGGATTCGATGAGGAAGAATCCGCTTCGCGGGATATTTCGGCCGTCTGGCGCTCCCGTTGCCGGTCGAACTGGAGGATATAGTCGGCCATCCGGCCGGCGTCGCGAGCTGCGTAGCGCAGCTCGTTGGGGTTGTCCTCAAGGGCTTTGATCCAGGAACCGACGTAGGATGCGTGCGAGTTGGGATCGTGCGGCAGCCGCAGCATGCCGTTGACGGTCACGGAAGTCATTTCGGCGCGCAGCTCTTCCTTGGCGTACTCCGGAGAACCGAAGCCGCCCTTCATCAGTTCCTCGCGATCGAGACGGCTCTTGTGGCCGGTCCAGTGGCCGAGTTCGTGAAGGGCTGTCGAGTAGTAGGCTTCGGGTGAGTGAAACTGGTCCTGCTTCGGCAGCACGATCAAGTCTTCGGAACGGCGGTAGAAGGCGCGGTTGCCGCCCCGGTGCTGGATGTTCGCTCCCGATTCCTGCAGCAAGCGCTCGGCGCGCTCGCAGGCTTCCCATTGATTGGTTTTCTTGAGTTCGCTTTCGAGCGATGGCATGCCCTCGATCTGCTCGGCGTTGAACACGGTGTACGTGCGATGGATGATCTTGAGTTCTTCGGGCTGCTGGCCGGCAGCGATCGCTTCGCGAACGCGGTCCTCCTGCTCCTTGGTGGGAAACTTCCAATACTCGACGCCTACGCCTTTCTCTCCCCTGCGGACCTGGGCGCCGGCCTTCTTCGCGCCGCGATAGGTCATCCAGCGGGGATCTGCATATCCCCGCTCGCCGGCTTCGGAAGAAAGCACGAATGAGTTGAGGCCGCGATAGCGAGTTCCGGTGACGGGGTTGTACGGCGGAATGTCCGATCCTTCCGGCTTGTCCCATCCCTTCTGCCAGGGAGCGACACCCTTCTTGAGCTGCTCGATGATCTTCTCCGCGGCCTTCTCGGCGAACTGTCGAGCGCTGCTGCCTTTCTTCCACTTCGTCATCGTGACGGTCAACCTCTTAATGGGCTAGCGGCTGAAGGTGTCATTGTCGCGATCCCTCGATGGCTTCGCGTAAGCTCCACTCCCCCCGCTGGGGTAGCTTGCCCACGGCTTCGGCATATTGCGGAGAGTCTCAAGAGCATCTGCGTCACTGTGATCTTGTGCTTGATAGGGCTCCCTCTGAATTGTGGACTTTCGCTCGGGAAGGTCGTCCACACCGTGCGCTGCGCGGGGAATCTGGCTGACGTTCAGGCTGCGGTCAGCCGGCCGGTCGTATTGGAGAATGTATTTCGCCATGCGGTCCGCGTCGCGGACCGCGCTGCGAAGATCGTCGGGGTTGTTCTTGAGAGTCTTGATCCAATGGTGGTCGTGGTATCCGTAAGTGGATTCTTTGGGCAGCCTCATCAGGCTGCTCATGTTCATGCACGATATTTCTGCCCGCAACTCCTCCAGAGCGTAGTTCTCGGAAGCCCAGCCATCTTTCACACCTTGCTGTAAGGTTTCGCGATCCAACCGGCTCTCGTGGCCTGTCCAGTGACTTAGCTCATGTAAGCTGGTCGCATAGTAGGCTTCGGGGGATCGAAATAAATCGTGATCCGGCAGCACGATCTTGTCTTCGTTCGCTTCGTAAAAGGCGCTGTCTGTCGTTTCGTGTTCGATGACAGCTCCCGAGGCCCGTATCATCCGCTCAGCGCGTTCGCATACTTCCCACTGCTGCGGCTCTTTCGGCAAGTGCTGCTCCAGCGACGGTAATCCATTGATCTGCTCTGCGTTGAAAACGGTGTGGGTGTGGTGAGTAGAGTCGCGGTCGGGATGGTATCTAAGGTATTCGACTTTGGTTCCCTGCTCGCCGGCGCGGACATGTGCGCCCATCTTCTTAGCGCCGCTGTATGTGATCCAGCGAGGATCGTTGAAGCCTTTTTCCTCGGCAACGGAACGAAGCTGGATTGCATTGAGGCCGTGATAGCGCTTGCCGGTGGCAGGGTTGAAAGGCGGCAGATCGGCTCCGGTGGGTTTGTCCCACTGCTTCTGCCAGGGCGCGCGGTTGTCGGCGATCTGGCATGAGAGTCGGTCTGCCACCTCTCGTGAGAAGGTGCGGGCGCTATTGGTGGCGGTCCACTTGCGTATCGGCATGGTGAACAGAGAGAGCGGCTAGCGGCTCATGGCTGCCATTTCCTGCTGCGGCTGCTGCTGGAGCTGACGCTGCGTTTCCTGCATGCGCTCGGGCGTAGCTGGCGCCGCGACGGTTTCGCGGGAAGGCTCGGCCGGCGAACGAAGCTGCGGCCGGTCGTGCTCGAGCACCTTGTCGGCGATGCGGTCGGCGTCACGAGCGGCGTAGCGCAGCTCGTTGGGGTTGCTGCGGATGGTTTCCGCCCATTGCGCCTTGTGGCGTTCGCCGGTGGGCTCGGTGGGAAGATGCAGCTTGGCGCTGATGGTCCGGCAGGCCATTTCGCTTCGCATGTTACGGCGTGCGATCGAGCTGTGCTGCTGGGCCTCGTTCTGCGGTTCGGAACGGTTCTGCATGTGCTCGTGGACGCCGCGATCGGTCATTCCTTTCACGGCCTGGCCGTAGTAGGCTTCGGGGGACTTGAACTTCTCCATGTCGGGCTGCACGATGGCGTCCCTCTCCTTGTCGTAGTAGGAGTGGGACTGGCCTTTGTCGGGCTGCTCGATCTTCACGCCGGCGTCCTCGATCATGCGTTCGGCGCGTTCGCAGATTTCGTGCTGCTGGGGCTCCTTGGCTAATTGCTGCTCCAGCGGAGGCATCTTCTCGATCTGCTCGGCGTTGAAAACGACATAGGTGCCGTGCGTGATCTTGGGCGGTTCCTTCTCCTGGCCGTTGGCGCCGACAGCGGGCGCGTCCTTGTCCGGCTTGTCCTGGGACTTCGGCGGGAAGCGCAGGTACTCGACGCGGGTGCCGCGCTCGCCCTTGCGGATTTTCGCTCCGATGCGGTTGGCGGTGCGGAAGCTCATCCAGCGCGGATCGGAGTAGCCCTTCTCTTCCGATACGGACTGCAGTTGGACGGCGTTGAGGCCCTTGAAGCGCTTCAAGGTTGCAGGATTGAAGGGCTGCAGGTCTGCACCCGTGGGCTTGTCCCATCCTTTCTGCCAGGGGGCCTTGCCCTGCTCGACCTGCTTGCTGACGCGTTCGGCAACCTGTTCGGTGAACTGCCGTGCGCTCTTGCTGTTGCTCCAATGGGTTTCCGGCATGGGTTTCTCCTTGTGGTGAGATCGGGAGTGCTGCTCTATTGAGCCGTTGCTCTTGCCTCGACTACCGTTGGCGGTCTTGTTGGGAATGTCTTGATCGACAGTCTTGAATCGGTTGATGAAATGTTGAACACGCGATGGGGAGCGCTGTTCGGCTGTGTCGCGGGCGGTTTCCGCGCGCGCAAGATGGTCTGCGGTTTCGAACAATCCACACTCGCGGGCCAATTCCTGGGGAGTTCCCAGCTTGCCGGGAACGTGAGCTTTTAGATCGGCCCCATATTTGAGTAAGCTGTCGATGGCTTTCGTAGAGTTGGCAAGGACGGCGGAATGAAGAGGCGTCGTTCCGCCCGCGTCGCGTGCGTTGGGATCGGCGCCGGCTTTGAGTAAGCGGTCTACCTTGTCAGGCGACTTGGAGTAAATGGTGAAGTGCAACGGGGTCTGATCGCTTTTCGTGCGGCTGTTCGGATCGGCTCCGGACTGGAGCAATCGCTCGACGGAATCTGCTGAGCCGTACAAAACGGCTTGATGAAGGGGTGTATGACCTTCGGGGGTCCGGATGTGCGGACTGGCGCCGGCGAGCAGTAATTGCTGCGTCAGTGCTGATGACTGCCAGCGCCGCGCCGCCAGGTGCAAGGTGCTGTAGCCGTTTTTGTCGATAGTGTTCGGGTGAACTTTTTCCTCCAGCAAACGCTCGGCGGTTTTGGTCTTGCCGCTGGCGGCTACAAGGCTCAGGGGGGTGCTGCCGGTCTCTCGATCAGAAAGATAGAGCCTCGCTCGATACGTGATGAGCAGATTGACGGTCGGGAGTTGCTTCTCTTCGCTGTCGTCCTTGAGGGCGGCGTGAAGGGGGGTATCGCCGCTAGCATCGCGAAGGTTGGGGTCCGCTGCCGACTGAAGCAATCGCTCTGCGATCAGAGACGAATGGACATGAACGGCGCGATGCAGCGCGGTATGGCCGAGATAGGCGTCTTGCAGGTTCGGATTCGCGCCGCCATCGAGAAGGCGATCTACGGTTTCCAGGGAGCGGGCATCGACGGCTTCATGCAGCGGAGTGCGGTGGTTGGCGTCGAGCTCGTTGGGATCGGCGCCCTGGTTGAGAAGGTGATCGACTTTCTTCAGGTCGCCGGCGGACGCGGCGACGTGAAGCGGGGACGCTTCCGACAAGCGGTCGGCTTGCTCCAGGTTCGGCAGGTTAAGTCCGGTCTTGGGGATAGCGTCGTGTTCCTCGAAGGCCGGGATGGGGTTGTTGTCTACCTCGGGGGATTGCTGTCGTTCCTGATACTGCTGGATTGCCTCCCTCACTAAGCGGGAGTTGATGCGTTTGACGGCGCTGTCTTCGGGTGAAGTGGTTTCCAGGGACGTGAGTCCCTGGTGGTTCTTGATGTCGGTCCGGGCGCCGCGCTGCAGCAGGGCCTCAGTGAGTTGGCGGGCACCGCCGATTCTGCCGTCCGCGAGGTAGTGCAAGGCGGTGTTGCCGTTCTTGTCCTGGTAGTTGAGGTCGCTGCCGGCGCGCATCAGAACGTCTACGGTTTTGATCGAGGCTTCTCCGGGTTCGATGTGAGTCGGATGCTCCACGACGGCGTGGATCGGGGTGGCGCCGTTCGAGTTGCGAGTTTCGGGGTGTGCCCTGGCTTCGAGCAAGCGCGAGGTCAGATCGGGATTGCTGGCGCCGGCCGCATAGTGCAAGGCGGTATCGCCCTTGTCGTCGCGGGCGTGAAGGTCGGCTCCGGCTTCGAGAAGGCGCTCAACCGCCTCCGGTTCTTCGTTAGCAACCGCGACGATCAGCGGGGTAGCGCCGTTCTCGTTTCGGACTTCGATGTTCGCGCCGTCGCGGAGCAGTTGATGAATGCGGAGGACCGAGCCGTGCTCGGCGGCTCGATGCAGGGCGGTATCGCCGTACTCGTCGACGGCGTTGATGTCGTCAGCGCGCTCGGCCATCGCGAGTGACTCCCTCGCTCACGTGCTTGTCGAAAGTCGCCTGTTGCTCGTCGGTCATGACGGCCTGGCCTTCGGCGGCCACGATCGCCTCGATCTCTTCGGGCGTGGCGTCGGGGGGGATGACGGGTACCGAGACGGGCTGGCCGTCCGGTCCGATGTGCTCCTGGTAGGCAATTCGCTTACTCATGAGTGCTGCCTCCTTTGTTGAACATTGTTTTCTGATTCGGGTTTCGATGCAATCGCAGAGAGCGGTCCAGGTCGGCTCGCGAGACGCTGTCGGAGTAGATGACGCGGTCGCCGTCGAGGGAGTTTTTGGGGCAGCGGAAGAGCTGATTACGATCGAAGGATGCCTCTTCGTGCCAGGCTACGCTTTCGTCAAGCTGGGCCGCTCGAACGGTGCACGTGGAGAAAACGCTGCGCAAGGTGCGCTCGGCTCGCGTGAGGAAGAGCTCTTCGCCGGAGTAGGCGGTGTGATTGACGTAGATCGAGCCGCCGTCGGCCAGGCGGGACCGCGCCAGGCGGTAGAACTCGGCGGTGAGCAAGTGGCGGGGCAGCGAGCGAGGGTTGGTGAAAACGTCAACGACAATCGCCTGCCAGCCTCCCGGATCGCCGCGCAGGAACGCGCGGGCGTCTCTGCCGGCGAACGTTCCGGCTGTTCCTTCCGGGACGCCGAGAAACTCGGAGGCGATCCGTTCCTGAGCGGGATCGATATCAACGAAGGTGAGCTCGAGCTCGCACGGCGCGCCTCGGCCGATGGTCATGCCGGCAGCGCCGAGAACGAGCACGCGATGTTCGCCGGCGCCGCACAGGGTACGTTCCAACAGCTCGGCGTAGTCCCAGCCCTGACCCTGGGGATCATGCCGCGAAGCGGCCTGGTTGTTGATTGAGAGGATGCGAGCGTCGTCGATTTCGACGATGCGGTAGTCGGCGTAGGCGTTGCGGGCAACGTAGTCGGTGGATTCGATCCACAGATCGACGGCCGGCCAGCAGGCGGCGAAGAGAAGTACGTGAACCGGGACGGTGCGGGGCGAAACCAGCAGCGCGGCGAACGCGGTAGCCGCGATGACGGAGAAAACGGCTGCGGCGACTCCCAGCGTCGGCAGCAGCAGAAACGTCGCCGCCAGTGCGCCGGCGACGTTGCCGACCGTGGAGAGGGCGAAGACTCCGCCTGCCCGCTCCGACGCATCGCGCGGGGGAGCGCGGGCATGAGCGAGCAGGACACACTCGGCGAGCAGCCATCCGACCGGAGCGATGGCGACCAGCGAGTAGGCGAATGCCTGCAACAGCGGAGCGGCTGGAAGCGAAAAGGTCAGCGTGGTTCCGGGATCGGAGAGCCAGAACGCGGACCATACGGAGGCCGCGGCCAGCCGCAGCGCCAGGCGCGGCCGGGGATCTCCAAGTCTCGCCAGCCGGCCTCCGCGCCGGTAGCCTCCGGCCAGCGCGGCCAGGTAGACGGCCAGCAGAATCGAGGTAACGTCAACCGAAGAACCAATCCAGGCTGACATGCGGCGCAGGGCCAGGATTTCGGTTCCCAGCGAGGCCCAGCCTTCCGCCAGCAGAACGAAGCCCAGGGCGATTGGAGAGAGTTGGTGCTTCATCGTTCCAAGGCCAGGGATTCGCGCGCCCGGGTAACGGTTCGCTTGGCGTAGTCGGCGGGATCGCGTTTGTCGGGACGGGCTGCGGCGAGCTGGATTTCCAGCTCTTCGGGGGAAACGCCGTCGCGAAGCTGGTCTTTCGTCCAGCCCCAATCATGCCCGGAAGGGGAAGTATCCCCACCAGCACGGTGTGGAGAAGAGCTTTTGCGCCTGGCGCTCGGCGCTCGCTGAGGCTCCATGAAAAGGGCAGCCGGCCAATCCTCCCTGGTGCTCATCTTCGCGGAGGTGGAACTCATGGTGATCCAGGTGTTCTTGCCTCGATGCTTGAAGCCGGGAAGCCGCAAGACGCGCGAAACGTCCGTCACGGCGCGGTCGCCGCCGTACTTGACGGCAATTCCGCGCATCAGCGCCTCAGCTTCCTGGGGGGTGAAGGAACCGGGCTTGACGTTCCAGATCACCTGGTAGCGGTCCGGAGACGTGTTGATGATGTAGGAAGCCTTGGGAATTTTCCCGCTGAAGCTGTCCTGGAGCAGTTCCTTGAGCTTCGTGCCGCCGTCCTCGTCGAGGTCGGCGTAGACGCGGCGGACTTCCTGAACGTCCTCCTTGTTGCGGGTCCGCGAGCCGGGCTGCAGGGGGTTCATGCCGATGTAGATGTCGTAGCCGTGCGAGTTGGAATACTTCAGCCATTTATGTACTTCCTTGGAAGCGGCTTTCTTGGCGCTCCATATCCTCTGCTGCGTTTTCGCTTCTTCGTCGCGGGACACCAGGACCAGGGCAACCAGGTCGTCGGGGTGGTACATGTCGGTGATGTAGTCGGCGGGTTTCATGGAGGGCCTCAGAAGCGGTAGACGATGCCAACGTAGACCTGGCTGCCTGTCAGGCTGGGGGCATCGGTCGAGATACGGAAGTAGCGGTAGGCGAAGTCGAAACCGATGTGGCGCGTTACGGCAAGATGCGCGCCGGCACTTGCAGACAGCATGAAGCGAACTTCGAGAAGCTCTCGGTGGAAGAAGTCTCGAAAGAAGGGGGAGTGGATCACACCGCCGATGCTGGATTCGAGGTCGTAAGAAAGGCGTGCGGCTCCGCCTCCGATTTCGAAGAAGGGTGTAACCACGCTGCGAAGAGGGACGGTGATGCGAGAGCCGAACAGTCCGTATTGGCGGGCAGCGTGCCAGTGAGCTCAAGGGGAACAGTGAAATCACGAGAGATTTGCTCGGCGGCGGCAGCGAGTTCGTCTCGCAAAGCGGGGGTCATAACGTCTTGCATCGTTCCTGCTTCAGCAAAAAGATCGAGGGATTCGGTGAGGCGCACGCCGAAGCCGCCAGCGGCGGTAAAGCCGGAGCCGATGTTGTCGAACGAGGTTCCGGCTTGTCCCTTGACGAAGCCGCGGCCGCTGTTCTGAGCGGCGAGAGCGGGGGTAAGGAGAAGTACGAGGGCTGCGACAGCGGCGCGGCGCAAGTGAGCTGGGGTGTGTCGGGAATGGGTCATCGGTGGTGAGAAAAGCCTTTCGCTGTCAGTGGTTCACCTCGCGTGAGCCGTAGGGGTTCGGGTTACTGACGGCCTGGGCAATCCGTTCGGAGAGCCAGACTCGATAGGTGGCTGAAAAGGTGGCGGTATCGGATTGTTGCCGGAGCCGCTTCTTCAGCGCGGCGGAGGCGCGAAGCGTCCCGTTGAAGCCGCCGTAGATGTGCAGGGCGGCATTGTCGTTGCTCTTGATCGCTTCTTGTACGAGCGTGAGCTCGGCCTCGATCTCAGCGAGGCCAAGGGTTGATTGGGGTGCATTCTTCCAGGTTGAAAAGACTCGGCTCACACTTTCGGAGAGCCGCTGGTTGAAGCTGGCATGAACGATCTCAAGACGGAAGCCCTGGCGGTGAAGATCGGACCACAGCGCCGCGTGTTCGTTGCGCCAGCTACGTACTCCCTGCGGAGATTTCTCTTCGGAGTCGGCATAGACGAAAACGGCGTGCTTGGCGCGGGCATCGACGGCGATGGGGTGCTTGTTGCCGAACATGCGGACGGTCTGTCCGATCGCGCCATGCCAGACTCGATAGGGCAGCTTCGATCGCTCGATTCCAAGGGCGTCGAAGCAGGACACTTTCTCGTTTTCGGTCGGCAGCCAGGGGAGTTGAGGATGGGCGAGGACGTAGTCGAGAGACAGCAAGCGGCGGAAAATCAGGGACCAGCTCGCCATGCGGCGGTGGCGAATATTGCCGGCATCGAGCAGACGGTAGACGGATTTGTTGGTGACGCGAGCGAGCAGTCCAAGCGAATCAGCAGGGGTTTCGGTGATGAGATTTCGATTGGTTAGCTGGCGAATTAGGCGTGTAATGGTCTTGCGAGCTGCTCCAGTTAGCATTTCATCGTCAAAGCCTTCGTAAAAGAGAAGCTGCGTTCGGAGGAAGCAACCGGCATGGAGAGCCGTAACGGCGAGCCACTCCGCCAGGTCTGCCGGCAGGTCCAGCGAATCTGCCAGCTTGTCGGCGCGGCCGTTCAGGTGTGGAAACGTCATAGCTCGAAGAGCTCCTCATCACGGTTCGCACCACCGCCGCGACTGCCGCTTTTGGGTTCCTTCAGATCCAAGGCGGAAGAGAGCCGGCGCTTGGCGGCAAGGCCGTTGGCGTACATCTTGAAGCCGGCAGCGAGCTTGGCTTGCAGGCTCTTGCTGCGATAGTTGCCGCTGGTGACTTCCACATCGACACGGCCGCTGCCGCCTTCCTGGTCCTGGTACTCGATGCGTGCGTCGGGGTAGTGGACCTTGCCGTGCTCATCGACGGCAAGGTTCATCTGTTCGGCGGCTTCGAGCTTGGCGGCATGAGCGGCCTTGTGGCCTGCCCCGGCTCGGGCTTCCTCGGCGATCTTCGCCACCCGTGCTTTCATTTCGTAGTCGAGCTGGATGCGTTTCACCGTGGCGCCGGCCTTGTCGAGCTTGGCGATTTCGCTGCGGGCGGCTCGGTACACGGCGGTGTCGTGGCGAATCTCCGCTGGTTTGGCAAGGCTGCTCCAATAGCGCTGCTGGTCGTGCTTGCGGCTGCCCCACGCTTTGCGCCGTCCTTGGTTGGTGGCAGTGAGAACCCGGAAAGACTTGCCGTTCTTGGCGCGAATGGTGTGCTCTTCGAGCAAGCCGTCTTTTTTCAAGGCGTCGATGCCCTTGCGGGCGGCGAAGGCGTTGCCGCCGAAGCGCTGCTCGACCAGATCGCGCACGCTGACGACGCGATAGGTGGCTACGTCGTCGAGCGCGTTGCGTTTGCGTTGATCGAAGTCGATTTGCTCGCGGATGCGGCTGCGGCGGTTCTCGCGGCGGCGTCCAGAACGGTTCTCGGAATGGCGGTTGCGAGCGGAGCGTTGGTGCGTCTTGGGTTTGCCGGGTTCGCGGGCGCGATCGCTTGGCGAGCCGGGTTCGCGCGGGATGGTCTTGAAGCGGACGGGGCCCGCTCGACGGGAGCGAGCCCCGCTGCGCGCTTCTACTTCACGGCCTCGCAAGAGTCACTCTCCTTATCCTCGACGCAGTGGGTCTCCCGCACGTCGAGGGTCAGGCTGCACCAGTTGTTGCGTCTGAGGGGTACTCGCGTCCTTGGGGCGAGTACGGTCCCATGACGGTTGTCGAGGCCGTTCAAGTGACCTCCTTTCCGCTGAAGTCCTCAGCTTCTTCGAGTAGAATCACCCTGTCGCCATGAGCGAAGAAAGCGCAGGCTGAGCAAAGGTTTTCCTCGACCCAGCAACAGGGAAACCCGTCCGGTTCGATGCAGGCGTTCCAATCCGTACAGCCGCAGACGCGGCAGCTACGGCCGCTCATTCGAGCTCACCTTTCCGCTCGCGCTGCAGGCGCCGTGCGAGTTCGGCATCGTGCGATTCGCCGGCAGCGAGCCGCTTGTCCACCAGCTTGAGCTTGCCGCCCAGGTCGCCCAGGCCGGCGCGCCGAGCAAGCCAGTAGATGAAGGCGTAGAGGGTGACGGCCGCGGTCATCAGGTAGAGGCTGACATTGAAGCTGTAGTGAGCGATGAGCAGCTCGGCATACGGCTCCAGGTACTTGAGCCGTTCGCCAATGAGAAGGACGGCCAGTACCCAAAAGATCAGGCTCAGTCCGGTTGCGATCCGCCAGGGCATGGATTCAGCTTTCTCGCGACAGCTCTTCGATGGCTTGCTGGAGATCTCCGGTCCGCTCGATGGCGGCGGAACGCTTCTCTTCCTCTTTGGGGTTGGAAGTGAACATCCAGTAGCTGCGTTTGTCCACGTTGAGGGTCAGAACTTCGCGATCGGTGGGATTGCGGGCGTAGACTTCGCGCTTGGGAATCAAGCTGCGGATCAGGGACGTTTCGGCTTCGGACAACTGCAGCCGCGCGGCGGCTTCGTAGGAAAGATCGCGGATCGAGAGAAACAGGCGGTTGGGGATCGACTCGATCAGCGCCTCGGTGGCGGTACCGCCGACGACATCGGAAACGGATTGGGTCGCGAGGATCAGCGCGGCGTTGCGCTTGCGCCAGGTCCGGGCGGCCTCGGCGAGATAGTTGGCTGTGGCGGGTTCGGCAAGAAAGCGCCAGGCCTCGTCCACCACCAGGATTTTCAGCCGGCTGATTTCCTCGGGACGCTCGAGCTCCAGCCGCAAGCGTTCCAGGCAATATGTGAGGGCTCCGGATGCCAGATCGGGAAACTGCTTGGCTCCCGTCAGATCGACAACTTGCCAGTCGCTCCCGTCGATCTCCTTGCCCTCGCCGGCCAGGTCGAAGATTTTTCCCCACTGCCCGGCGCCCGTCCAGCGGGACATGGCGGCTTTCATCCTGGGCGGCAGGGTTTCCACCAGTGAGCTCATGCGCCGCTGGTTCTCGGCGATGCCGTACACGTCCTCGATGCGAGCTCGTATGTCGGTGGTGTCGTCGCCGGTCGGGTTGTAGCCGCCGATCTTGAGAAGCTGGATGATCCATCCGGTGAGAAACTCGAAGGTGCGCTCTCCGTGAGGCAGCGTGAACGGATGCAAGGGCGTACCGCCTCCAGCGCCGTCGAGGCGAAGGTAGCTTCCGCCGAGCATCTGAGTGAGATTGCGGTAGCTGCCTCCCAGGTCGAGGATGCATACGCGTGGGTTGTAGCGCAGCGCGTGGACCAACAGGAAGTTGAGCAGGAAGCTCTTGCCGGCGCCGGTCGAGCCGAGCACTAGCGAGTGGCCTACGTCCGTACCGCCGAAGAGGTCGAGGTCGTAGAGAGTTCCGCAGCGGGTTTCGAGCGTCGCCAGCGCCGGCGCTTCCAGGTGCTTCGATTCCGGGTCGCCTCGGCCGGGCGCGAAGATGGCCGAACAGCACAATGCGGTTCCGGCCGATACGGGCATCCTCCGCAACTGCCGGCTGGCGGACTGCCCGGGCAGCCGGGCGAACCATGTCGAGAGCTGGCCGTAGCCTTCGCGAAGGATTTTGATATCACGGCCGGTGAAGATTTTGACGACGGAGGAATCGAGTTCTTCGAGCTGCTGCAAGTTGGGGGCATGAATCGAGAGCGAAGCAGCGAGCTTGCCCCAGGGGACGCCATCGGTTTGCAGCTCGACCAGCGCGCCGCCCAGCGCGGCCGATTCCGCCGCCGCCGCTGAATCGACCAAAGCCGCATCGGTGCCTTCCGTTCCTCTCGCGTGCGCCATCATCGAGTAGCGCGAAGAGAAGTGGTGTTTCTGAGCGGAGCGGATGATGCCCCGCGCTTTGCCGATGGACAAGCCTTGCCACTCCCACACGTAGGTCCAGGTCGCCCGCAGCGTGAGCAGCTCCCACAGAATGTTGGCGGTCGCCTTCGGCGGCGGTTCGAGCAGCGAATAGATGGCAAGGGGCTCGTCGTCGAGCGTCAGGTGGCGGTGGTGTCCCTCCAGGTGGGAAAGCCCCCAAGCCCAATGCAGCGCTCCGCCTTCATGGACCGGCGCTACCGTTCCCGGCCGGTTGATCAGGTCGCCGAATACGGCGGTGGCTTGTTCCTCATCGAGCACGGAGCTCGGGCATACGTCGGTAACCAGGCCACGGCTGGCATCGACGATCCGCTGCAGTCTCTCGGATGCGCGGGCGATCGACTTCTGCATGTACAGCCGTTGGGCCTTGCCATTGCTGGTGAGACGTTTCAGCCAGGAAGCAGCGGCGCCGCCTTTGCTCCGTGCTTCCTGCAACCGCGAGTCGAGCGTCCAGGCGGCGTAGAAGCGCAGCTCTCCGGATCGCCGCACGATCTCATCGGCGCGGGAGCGGAAGATCGCCGCCGGCAGCCGTTCGTTGCCGATCTCGGCAACGGCGCCGGAGGGAACCGGCCTGCGGGTGACGATCAGCGAGAAGCGAACGTCCTCATCGAGCTGCCCGAGCAGCCGCATCCAGGAGGCGAGGACGTGATCGAGGTCTTCCGGCGCACTGCCGGCGATGCCGCAGGGATGAAGCTCCGCGAGGGTGACCATGCCTCCGGGACGGGTGAGCAAGGTTCGCTTGTCCACCCAGCCCCAATAGGGCAGCTCGTCGGCCAGCGAGCCGGCTTGTTCGTAGCGCTGGCGCGAGGATTGAGCGATGGGAGTCATGAAGTCGGTGGTTGGGTGTTGATGATTTCGATTTCCGTCTCGGCCGCGGGCCTCTTCGCAGGGTCATAGCGGACCTTGGCGTTGGCGCATGCTCGCGCGACCTGCAGCATGTGCGGATCGCGGCGGGTTCCCAGCCAGCCGACGGCGTAGCCGGTCACGAAGAGCAGCAAGCCGGCCGGCAGGGAGTTGAGGACGTTGAAGGTCGCGGCTCCGAAGGTCGCCGAAAGAATGAAGACCCTCCGCTCACAGCCCATGACTGTGAGCGGGCGGGCCAGGGACCGGCAGGCTTGCCAGGACCGTTCTCCGTAGACACCGGACATGAAGTGCCAGAGGCCTCAGAAGAGCCAGTCGATGAAGTTGGCGGCGCCGAGCGTCATGCCGAGGCCGAAGATGATGCCGGCCAGGGCGCGTTTCGAGCCGCCTTCCCCAAAGGCGAACATCAAGCCGCCGATCACGATGGCGACCAGGCTCAATCCGCGGGCAATGGTGCCGGTGAAGGCAGTCTGCAAGGTGGTGACGGCATCGACCCAGGGGCCGGTGACCGCCGTCGCCGCCAGCGGCGCGGCGTAGAGAACGAGCAGCGCGGCAAGGCAACCAGCTCGTTTCGCTGCCGGACCGTAAAAGGGTGCGAATCGCATGTGTACCTCCTGTCAAATCCTTGCATCGAATCGAGGTCCTCTCAAGCGCCGGTCAGGCGCAGCCGTGTGGGACGATCTCCACATTTCCACAGATCGGTTAGGCGCGCGGGCGCGTGGCCTTCAGGATGAACTTCAGGAAATCCTTATACACAGGGAAGTGGGACCAAACTCCCTCAACCAGTGGGACCAAACTCCCTCAACCAGTGGGACCAAACTCCCGCAGCAAAGTGGGACCAAACTCCCGCAGTAAAGTGGGACCAAACTCCCGCAGTAAAGTGGGACCAAACTCCCGCAGTCAGAAACATCTTTAAATCAAGATGGGGAATCTGGTGGTGCTGCGAGCGCGAGAGATCATGCGTTCCATCCACTCCATGTCGGACGGTTGGCCGGGTGAGAGGTGCAGGCCCTTCTCGCGTACCTCGACCACTGGAGCTACGGGATTGTGCTTCAGTACAGTCTCCAGGCTCTTCCTGAATGCTTTTCGAAAATCGACCGCTCGCCCGTAGTTCGCGCCGAACTGATGTTCGAGCAGGCGCCAGGGGACGGTGGTCTCCTGCTTGAGCGCGTACAGGCGGCAGGAAAGCCAAGCGTAGAGATCTAGCGTGAGCGGGGACCTGCTGATCTTGTGAACGAGGTCCGATTCTAGAGGGATTACGGAATCGCCGGTCATCGTGAAGAAGCTCGGACTCAAGGTGACATGTACTCCGTCTTCCGAGCGCATCCACTCCTCGGCCACCAGCAGGTTGCTGATCGACTCCGAATCCCTTCGTATGTCATGGATCTGGTACAAGGTCGAGCAGAGCCGTTTTAGTTGTTCCTTAATGGCCTGGATACTTGATCCACTACCGTCGACCTGCATCTTCTCGAGGAACTTGCGCCAGCTCGCACCCAGGCTGAACTCCCTCTCCTTCGTGCGGATCCGTTCGGTTGTCACGTAGAGCAGGACGAGCCGGGCGTAGACCCCATAGGGCAACCCGACCGTGCTGCCCGCCAGCAACGTCAGCCGCTGACCGCCGTTACGGCGCGTGAACTCGACGTCGCCGACTTGGCGGTGGGGCAGCGTCATGTTGACGAGGTAGCGGGGCATGAAGAGCAGTTGCTTGTAGGGAGAGTGCTTCTCGCAGGAGTGTGAGGAGTACTGGAAGTTGACGCCGTTGATCAGGTTGTGCCGTGAATGAAGAGCGATGTCGCTGGAGACCGTTTGGAGCAGCTTGCTGTAATTGGGCGGAGGCTTGGGAGCACCTATCTTGGGCCGGAGGATGATGCGGCCCTTGGTGTCGATCCCTACGGGCTGTTGCTCATAGAGGAACTCGATGTCGGGATTGGAGAGGGTCGGCTTGAGGTTGGCTACAGATCGGAAATAAGCAATCTCCGCGTCTTCACGGGCTTTCCGGTCGAAGGGCACGGCAGCAACTCCTTGTGCTGCTCGGCCTTAAGTCCAAATACATGTAAGTAGTTGTCGTGCAACTCCCCACTGCTTGTCGAATCCGGGCTTTCGCAAGAGTGGGCGCCAATCCAGGGCCACTCACCAGAACGCCAAGAGGAGGAGACCGGGTCCCCACTTGTGGCACGATCCGGACAGGGACTGCCAGAGGCTGCTTGCAAGCCGGCGAGGAGTTACGGTAAATTCCATCGGGTCGGGACATACTCAAGACCGCTGTGGGACGCGCGAAAAAACGGGAACGACGGAAGGAGCAGCGTCCAGCACGAAATCTCAAAGCAAGCCCTCACGAGAAGCATCACATGGCGCCCTCAGCCGTGCTGGCCTCGCTCGCCATGGTGGCTCTGTTCGTGACGGTGTTATTGGTCTGGTTCAGGGTTGCAGATTCGACTCCGGCGCCGAAAAATCCAAGTTCATCGGATTCAGATGCCGCAGCCCGCTACGTCGAACCTGCGGTCTGCGCAGGCTGTCATGCGGAAATCTGGCAGACCTACCGCGAGACCGGAATGGCTCGGTCCTTCTACCGCCCTGATCCGGCCAATACCATCGAAGACTACGCAGCCGAAGAGCCCTTCTACCACTTGGCATCGGATCGCTACTACGTGATGACGCAGCGCAACGGCCGGTACTTCCAGCGCCGCTATCAGAAGGGGCTCCAGGGACGCGAAACGAACGTTCTTGAAAAGGAGATCCACTTCGTGATGGGTTCCGGGAATCACGCCCGCAGCTACCTCAATCTTTCGTCGTTGGGAAAGCTGACTCAACTGCCTCTCGGCTGGTACTCGGAGGACGGCGGCCACTGGGGCATGAGCCCGGGATACGACAGGCCGAACCACGACGGGTTCCAGCGCGTCATCTCGTTCGACTGCATGTTCTGCCACAACGGCTACCCGGCGATCGAGCCCGGCGCGGACCAACTTGGCAAACGTCCTGTCTACCAAGGTGAGATTCCCGAGGGTATCGACTGCCAAAGATGTCACGGACCGGGATCGGCCCACGTGGACACTGTTACCGCCGGTGCGGACGCGCTTGAGGCAGGTGAATTGTCGATCGTCAATCCGGGAAAACTACCGGCCAAGCGCCAGATGGAGGTATGCCTTCAATGTCATCTGGAAACCACGAGCCGCCCTCTCCCCAATATCGTCCGCAAGTACGGGCGAGGATACTTCTCCTTCCGCCCGGGCCAACCCCTGGCCGACTATGCGTTGCACTTCGACCATGATTCGAACAGTGGGTGGGACGACAAGTTCGAAATCAATCATTCCGCGTACCGCCTCCGGGAGTCAAAGTGCTTCATTTCGAGCGGTGAGGCGATGACGTGCACCACTTGTCACGACCCTCACCGGAACCCTGGCGACGAGAGATCTTCCCGTCAATTCGATGCCGCTTGCCTAACCTGTCACCAAGCTCGGATTTCGAAACTTGAATCTGTCGGCATGCACCCAGCCGCCTCTGGCTGCGCCGGCTGTCACATGCCAAAACGGCGGACGGACGACGTAGTTCACGCCGTCATGACCGACCACCTGATTCAGGCCGTACCACCCAACGGTCTATTGGAACCGAAACGCGAAAAGAGCACTCTCGCGGAGACCGCGTACCGAGGCGAGGTGATGCTGTACTACCCCGAATCGCCGTTGGACTGTACTGACGAGCTGTACATAGCCCTCGCGCAAATCGCTCAGGGTTCAAATCGCGACCAAGGCATCGCCCACCTCAGGTCAGCACTTGAACACCAGAAACCCGCTGAGGCAGGATTCTACTTCAATCTGGCAGTGGCTCTTGAGGAGTCGGGCCGCCTCGACGAATCGGTGCATTGGTTCGAGCAAGCATTGGTTCGAGACCCGGGATTCGGGCTTGCACGGACTCGTCTGGGCTCTGTTCTGTCACGGGCAGGTAACCATCGCGAAGCTCAGCGGGTGCTGAAGCAAGCCATGGAAATGGAACCGGACGATCCGAGGAATCCCAAGGAAAGGGGGCTCGACTTTGCCCGGCAGTCGATGTTCGAGGAATCTGCGGAATTAGCCAGGGAGGCCATAAAGCTCGATCCCGACCTCCCTGAGCTTCATAACAATCTGGGAGGAGCACTGGCGGAACTTGGACGCATGGACGAGGCGGAGTCTGCGATCCGCAACGCGATCCGCCTCCAACCTGACTTGGCAGAAGCGCGTTTCAACCTCGGAGTCATCCTCGCGAGCCGCGGAGACACTGATGCGGCTATGAGTCAATGGCGGGAGGCCATTCGAAGCAAAACGGACCATGCCGGCGCGCGTTACAACCTGGCGGTGGTGCTTGCGTCAAGGGGAGATTCCGATGCGGCCGCGGAGCATCTTGATATAGCACTGCAGTCCGAACCGCTGTTCGAGCGGGCACGCATCCTGAGGGAGCAGTTGCGTGAGTCTCGGTAGCCTCACGTCCGCAGCCAAGTGCCTGTACTACCAGACATCAGCTTATTCTTGCCATTCCGTGCTGCCGGACAAGAGCGTCGGCCTGCTGTACGAAAAAATGGATACTCGTGGATCGTCCTTGCCCGCTCTAGTTTAAACTGGCTTTCGGATGGAAAGGATCGAGTCGAAACACAAGCCTGGTTGAGGAGGCGCCTGTTGCGCCGGGTTCGCTCTGCGGGCTTTTTGCGTTTCGCTCAAGGCATGGTGCAAGTCAATCGAAGGGCTTTCCTGTTCAGCTCCGTGGGGCTGGCCGGCTCAACCGGTTTGTCACTTGGTTGCGGGGCCACCCGAAACACGGCATTGCAGGCCTTCACTATTCCGATCATCGACATCTCCCAAGACGAAGGCCGCCAAGTCATCATCGAGAAAACACCGGGGCAATACCTCGGCCAAGTCGATACGGTCCTGTTTCCCGACGACCAAACGGTGATCGCTGCGTATCCACTCGATCATGGCGGCCCGGGCACGATTCTCAAACGAAGCGGCGATGCAGGGTTGACGTGGAGCGAACGCCTCCCGACTCCTGATAACTTCCTGTCGCACTCGCACAATGCACCGGCCATCCACCGCCTCGTAGACTCACGTGGCAAGGCGCGACTCATCCTCATCGTGTCGTATCCGGTGATGATGCAATCAATATCCGAAGACGATGGGCGTACATGGACACCTCTTGAGCCGATGTTTGGTGATCACCTCGGCACAGCACCCCCGAAATCGATCATCCCTATCAAAGGCAACCGGCATTTGATGCTGTATAACAGCCGCTACGACACTGATGACGGCTTTGGGCTGATCTTGACGCAGACCAACAGCCGGGACGGTGGTCTGACATGGTGCGAACCAAAAAACGTAGGCGCACACTCGAGATTCCCAGGCGCAATGCCCTGTGAGCCGGCATTAGTGCGATCGCCTGACGGGGCACAGATTCTGTGTTTGATCCGCGAAAACGCTTCGAAGTACGGGGGGCTCTGGATGGTGTCCGACGACGAGGGAGAAACCTGGTCGCAGATGCGGCAGCTTCCCGCCTCACTGCATGGTGACCGCCATGTGGCCCGCTATGGCCCTGACGGCCGATTGGTCATCACGGTCCGTGACAATCGCAACCCTACCTCACCCACGGCCAAGCACTTCGTTGGTTGGGTTGGACGTTACGAAGACATCATCGAGGGCAGAGAGGGTCAATACCGGCTCCTTCTGCAACGCCACTATGGGAGATCCGGCGACACCGGCTACGCCGGACTGGAAGTGCTGCCGGATGGCACTTTCGTTTCGTCGAATTATGTCGCGCACAAACCCGGTGAGGTGAATTCAATCATCAGCACCCGCTTCACTCTCGATGAAATCGACGAGCTTGCTGCGACCGCAATACTCCCTCGACATTTTGCAGTCCCGTTCCAACAGCAGATTGACGAGGCGCAGTCGACGCGTCCCAAAGATGTCTCCGTTTTCGTGAGCGGCGAGGATGGTGTGGCGCAATACCGCATCCCGGTCTTGCTGACTTCTTCCAAACAGACATTGCTGGCGTTTTGCGATGCACGGGTCGACAAGCCGGGCGACGCACCGAACAAGATTGATCTGGTGTTGAAGCGCAGCTTCGACCAAGGTCAGTCTTGGCTGCCCATGCAACGGCTCGTTGAGAACGGCGCTGGTTCTGCTGCGAATGCATGCGGTCTGGCAGACCGCGAAAAGGGACGGATTTGGCTCTTCTACCTGCACTGCCCCGAAGGAATCGGTTCACAGAACGCGGAGCCGGGTCTGACAGGGCGAACTGTTATGATCCGCGCCATCAGCAGCGACGATGACGGAGAGACTTGGTCCGAACCGATCGACCTCACAGCCCAAATGAAAAGGCCTGAGTGGGCGGAAGTCGCCGCAGGACCTGGAGTCGGCATCCAGACGAGCGAAGGAAGACTCATTCTGCCGATGTATCACGGTCAGCCCGGCGAGCAAACGCCTTACGTCGTCTGGAGCGACGACCATGGAGAGAGCTGGCAAATCGGCGGCGATGTAGGAGAGGGGATGAACGAGGGGCAAGTGATCGAACGAGATGACGGTTCGCTGATGATCAACATGCGCAGCAGCCGACGAACGCTGAAGCGAGCCGTCGCGCTCAGCAAAGACGGAGGCAGAACCTGGTCGGTCCCCGAAGATGACTCTCGACTCGTTGATCCGGTCTGCCAAGCCAGCCTGTTACGTTACAGCGGGAACAGTCCCGACGGCCGCAATCGGCTGTTGTTTTCGAACCCGGCTTCGATACCTCGCGATCCGAATCAGAATCGGCGACAGCGAATGGTCGTGCGCCTCAGTTATGACATGGGCGAGAGATGGCCTGAAGCAAAGTGCATCCACTACGGTAGATCGGCCTATTCCTGTCTTGCCGTCTTGCCCGACGGGAGTATTGGTCTGCTGTATGAAAAGGACGAGTACAAAAGAATCGTCTTCGCGCGCATCACTCTCGACTGGCTGACCGACGGCCGGGACCAAGTCGACAGGGAGGCCTGAGCTGAGTCACGGTTTTTCCCGATGGACTCTCAAAGAGCCGGTGCCCTGTTGGCGCAGCGTGTGTTTTTGACGGGTTTGGCAGGTAATGTAGCCTCGGCTGCGGTGAAGCGGTCCGCAGAGGGCCGCCCAACATCCTTGTTCGTAATAGGGAAGCCAAGACTTCCAGGTCATCAGAGAGTCCTTCGCCCGTAAACTCCAGCACTGGATGTAAGCTACTGACACCTTTAGCCTGCCTTTCTCACCGCGCAGTGAGAAAGGCAGGCTACAACAAGAGGCCAAATTGCGGTCCCGGTCGGTTCGTCGCTGTGGCATCCGACCTGTCCGTTACCTTGGCGGTGGACTCGACACTGCTTCCTGGCCGTGATCCGTGGCTCTCCACGCCGGGAAGGCATCCAAGTACGACCAGCGGAAATCATCACGGCTCCGATAGCCCAAGTCGCGGTTGGCGAGCTGCTCGCTCACAAAAGCATCGACATGCTCCTGAACCAGAAAAGGATCACGTATCTCTCGTTGCCAAGCCTTCAATGCCTCGACGAGTCGCAGCCTCTCCTCGGCGTATTCCGGATCATCCGCCAGATTCGTCCATTCCTCTGGATCATTCTCCAGGTCGTACAGTTCATAGCGAGGAGGACGAGACCAGCGCTCCAGGGCCTTCTTCACAAACGCGGATGAGGTGGACTGCTCATCCTCGGTGGCTCCGGACACAACGAAATTCGGGTGATCCTCGTCAAGATAGGTTCCGGCATCCAGATTCTCCGTATGCGGGCGCGGATTAGAAATCAGTTTGTATCGTTCATCACGGATGGAGTGCTGCACAAAACATGCTCGTGGAAACGATCCCGTTGTGAATCCAAAGATGTAGCGGCGCCACACAGAAGGTGACTCTCCGGTTAGCAATGGTTGCAGAGCCCAGCCAGGCAGCGGCGCCGGCGGCGTCACGCCGACCACCTTCAGAACAGTCGGCAGGATGTCGATCGTGGATACCAGCTCAGTGCGCACCGTCCCAGCCTTCGCTTGCCCCGGCCAGCGGATGATGAGAGGGACGCGCAATGCACCTTCGTGTACCGTTCCCTTTCCGCGCGGAAACTGCGCTCCATGGTCACTGAAGTAGAAGACGATCGTGTTCTCCGACAGCTCGGCCTTGTCCAGTTCGCTCAGCAGAAGCCCTACTCCCTCATCAAGGCGCTCCAGGCAGTTGTAATAGTTGGCAACCTGTTCACGGATACGAGCCGAATCCACTCCAACCCAAGGCATGGGTTTCACATCGTTTGCTGAGAGCGGTTGCGCCGGACGGCCGTTGGCCTGACGCAGAAACGGCAAATGCGCGTCAGGGTAGTTCACGGAAAGGAAGAACGGCCGAGCTCCGGCGTTTCTGAAGAACTGAGCCGCGGCCTCCGCGTAGTCTCGAACGGTGTGTTCGCGGTTGAAGTTCGAACGCGGGATTGCGCGAAAGTCGAAAGGGAAGGCGCTCTCCGGATTGACATGCAGCTTGCCGATCAGGCCGGTGTGGTATCCGGCCGATTCCAACAGCGTCACGATATTCGGTGTATCTTTGCGATACATCGCGAATTTGTGCGTCGCAAGTCCGATCTGGCCGTTCTGAGTCGGGTGCAAGCCGGTGAGGAGAGCGGCCCGTGATGGTGAGCAGACGGAATAGGGGACAAAGGCATTTTCGAACCGCACGCCTGCCGCCGCCAACCTGTCCAGGTGGGGAGTCCGGGCATAAGGGTCGCCGTAGCTGCCCAGCTCGGGCCCATTGTCTTCCGAGACAATCAGCAGAATGTTCGGCGGCTGACCTGGCTCAGCCGGTCGAGCTGGAAATGGATCAGCCAGCACAAACAGACAGATCAACCAACAGCCGCTCTTCATAACGCTTTTCATGACGGCAACCAGACGGCGATGAGTCCGTCATCATAGTGCCTGTGACAGGAAAGGCATGCTACAAGACACTCGGCGGAAGACATCACAAACTACCCGGTTCCTTCGCTTTACGTCGGCCCATCGGCTTGGTCACATCGGCGTCAGACGGAATAGTGTCGCCGTCCGCCAGGGACTTGCGCACTGGCCGCTCACAGTCGTTCGCCGGGCAATTGGCTGGCTTGCTTCACCCAACCAACGAACTGAGCTTCGTCGAACTGCTCGTCCTCGCGGATGTCGAGGTAGCGCACTTCCTTGTGCTTGGACTCGCCGGGGGGAAGAGGGCGTAGCGACGAGCCACGGAAGAAAGTCACTTTGACGTACTTCGTGAAGCAATGATAACTGAGGAACCAGCCCTGGCCCTCGATTCCGTAGAAGGGCGAGTTCCACTTGACTGCCTTGAACACGTCGGGGACGGTATGCTCGACGAGCGCGTCGAGGAGGCGTCCGACGTCGCGCTTCCAGCCCGGCATGGCCGCGATGTAGGCCTGTACGGGGGCGTTGCCGTAGCCCTTCGCAATCTGAGGGTTGCCGCCTGAGAGGAGCACCGGCTTCCTGGCCATCTGGGGGTGCGATTTCGGCGCCGTCATACGCTGTTTGGCAGCCTTCGCGGCGACTCGCTTGGAGGCGGCCTTCCTTGCCACCTTCGCTGACTGCTTGGACTCCTCGCCGGCCATTTCGTTTACTCCATCGCAATGTCGGGCGAGAAGCTCTTGAGATGGTTCTCCCGCACCCCGCAAATGGTGATCGAACCGCAGTCGGGGTAGGCTATCGGCTGGTCCCGTCTCATCCGATTGACCTCAGACGAAAAGCTTCCCAGACTTGCCTACATCGACCCCGGCTTCTGGCGTCTTCGGTGGGCTGATCCAAAACGGCTACAGGGCCATTGTGCGGCGACGGAAGCCCGGCGGGAGCCCCGACGTACACTGCCGTTAGCGTCTTGGTGGTTGCGGGGGAGGGATTTGAACCCTCGACCTTTGGGTTATGAGCCCAACGAGCTACCAGACTGCTCCACCCCGCACAACCATAGTAGCTGATGAATCCGGCTTGGGCAACGATCAGCGGCTCTCAAGCCAACTCAGCCTCAGTCGACCGGCGGCTCGGAGAGTTTCCCGACGACCGCCTGGACTTCGCGGATCAACATGGCAGCATTGCCGTTTGCGAGGACGTCTGTCGGGACAGGATCGCCAATGCGCAACTCGGCGCGCCCGGGGTGCAGGTGGGCGGAACCGGGCGGCAGGATCTTGCGGGTTCCGACAATGGCCATCGGGACAATCGGGCAGGCGGCTTGCATCGAAATCCGGGCGGCTCCGGACTTGAAGGGCCGCATGGTCGGCTGACGCGTTCGGCCGCCTTCGGGGAAGATCAGCAGAGAGAAACCTTCCTTGATCTTGTCCACCGCGCGGATCAGGCTGCGCGCCGCCGCCCGCGGGTTCTCGCGTTCGACCGGAACGTGGCCGGCTCGGTTCAGGTGCCAACCGAGAAAAGGGATCTGCCACAGCCCATGGCGCGCCAAAATACGGAACTCTCGCGGCATCGATCCGAACATCAGTGGGGTATCGATCAGGCTGAAGTGGTTCGAGACAAAGATATAGACCTGCTCTGGATCCAGCTTCTCGGCGCCGATGACTTCCACGCGGACCATGCAGATCCGCAATAGCATGCGCCCCCAGGCTACCGCCACCTTGTGTTGCCATCGACCTCTGCGGTCAAACAGAGACGCCCCCAGTGAGATCGTTCCCATGACGGCGGTCGCGACCCCGATCAACGGACACATCCACAGGACCGAACGCAGGTAGCTGAACATGAATCGTGCTGTTTGGCCGAGTCCTTGCTGATCGGCGGGGCTTACTGACCAACCGGCTCCGCAACGAGTTGCTCAAGAGCCGCCTTGGCTTCGCCCACGAGAAAGATCGATCCTGATACGACGATCAAGTCCCGACGACCGGCATGGCGCTCGACCCATTCCAGCGCCGCCTCGACCGAGGGCTTCACCGTGAGGTCATTGTGATGGTGTTCAACGACCTTGAGCAAGTCGTTCGGACTGATCGAGCGAGCGACCCGCGACGCCGTGAGAACAATCCGATCGGCATACGGAAACAACAACTCGGCGATCTGCGCCACAGGCTTGTCACGCGAGGACCCGTAGATGAGATGAATCGTCCGGTTCGTACAGTGTTCTCTCAAGAAACTCGCCAGCACCGTGGCCCCGGCGGGGTTGTGTGCGGCGTCGAGAAGGAACTCGGGCTTGCCGGGCAGGCGTTCGAGCCGCCCGGGCCAGGACACATCAGCCAGTCCCCGTCGGATGGCGCCCGATTCCACTCCCAACACGTCGAGTGAAGTGATCGCGGTCAAGGCGTTTGCAACTTGATGTTCACCGGCGAGCCCCAACTCGACCGGGAAGGGCTCTCGACCACCCGGCGCTTGTGGCCCAGGGATTGCTTCGAACCGATAGAACCCTTCGTCACTGGAAATGTTCCCGGACTGCCAAGCCTGGCGAGATTCAATGAGGTGGATCCCCCGTTCCTCCGCACATCCGCGGATCTCATCCAGCACTTCGCGGCTTTGATCGGCCACAACGGAACGGCAGTCGTGTTTGAAAATTCCGGCTTTCTCCCGCGCGATCAAGCGGACGCCGTTTCCCAAGATGCGTTCGTGGTCGAGAGCGATGGGTGTAATCACCGTCAGTTCCGGGTGGAGCACGTTGGTGGCATCGAGCCGTCCGCCGAGACCGACTTCCACGACACCCCATTCGACCCCAGCACGGCGAAAAGCACAGAAGGCTGCAGCAGTAATCGATTCGAAGAAGGTCGGGTGCATCTCGCGTCCTTCTCGAGCACTGATGGATTCGTTGGCGGTACGGACTTCCCGGATGGCGGCAGCGAAGTCGTCATCCTCGATGTCGGTGTTATTGATCCGGATACGTTCATTGAACCGCATCAGATGAGGGGAAGTATTGAGGCCGGCCGGGCAGCCGGCGGCGTGGAGGGCAGCGGCGATCATCGCAGCCGTCGAGCCCTTTCCGTTGGTCCCGGCAATGTGGATCGCCCGAAACGACCGTTCGGGATGGCCCAGCTCGACCACCAACAGCTCCATGCGATGGAGCCCGAACCGGGAGTTGGAAAAAGCACCGAGAAGCGAGTGGAGGTATTCGACGGATGCGGCGTAGTTCATTCGACGGGATCGCAGAAGAACTCCAACGCCCGGTGCAGGAACGGCTTCAACTTGTTGCGGGGCACGACGGCATCGAGCATGCCGTGCTCGACAAGGAACTCGGAGCGTTGGAAGCCTTTGGGGAGCTTCTGGCGGATCGTTTGCTCGATGACACGCGGGCCGGCGAACCCAATCAGCGCACCCGGCTCAGCAATATTCAGATCGCCGAGCATGGCATATGAAGCGGTGACGCCTCCTGTCGTCGGATCGGTAAGGACGCTGATATATGGCATCCGGACCGCGCCCAGCTTGGTCAGGGCAGCCGAGATTTTCGCCATCTGCATCAGGCTGAGCGCCCCCTCCATCATGCGGGCTCCTCCCGATGCAGAGACGACGATCACCGGAAGCCTGCGAGTGGCGGCGCGCTCGATCGCACGCGTGATCTTCTCTCCGACGACTACGCCCATGCTGCCGCCGATGAAGCGATATTCCATCACGCAAACAACGACCGTACGTCTGTTGAGTTTGAACTCCGCGCAAATGACGGCATCCTTGAGTCCGGTAGCCTGCTCCGCCTTGGCCAAGCGCTCCTGGTAAGAGCGTTGGTCGACGAAGTTAAGGGCGTCCGTCGTGCGCAAGTCGTCGTCAAAGGACACCCAATTTCGGTCGTCAGCCAGCATCGCCAAGCGAG
This sequence comes from Bryobacterales bacterium, assembly GCA_965204095.1. Lineage (GTDB taxonomy): Bacteria > Acidobacteriota > Terriglobia > Bryobacterales > UBA6623 > JAPPLB01. Next base: position 3,397,325 of record OZ241991.1, read on the forward strand.
CTTCCGCATCCACCTTGAAGTGGAAACCGCACTCCGTGCAAACCATCAGGTTAGCTTCCAGATCCTTCTTCCAGATCGTACCGCGGCACGAATCGCACTTGATCCACAGCCCTTCTGTGCGGACATTCTTCGGCCCCGACGAATCCTCGGGTTTCTTGGGTTTGCCGAGCCAAGCCATCAACACGGGTCCGACCTCGTTGCACGATCATAACAGAGCCCTGTGACCACACTCGGGGCGAGGGTTCGGCGCCAGGTTGCTTGGCAAGCATCAGGCTTGCCGGGCGAACCCCTCGCGACGGGGCCACAGGACAGCCAGCCAAAGCACGACCACTCCGAGTCCTTGTGCGATCGAGATAGCCGTCCCCAGAAAGAGCCAATTGAGCAACGCAGCGGCCGCCGGAAAGCAGAGTTCGCCGAAGGTGGCCAGCGACGCGGGCGTCCGGGCCAACCCACGGTAGTAGATAAGCAGGGCCAGAAATCCGGGAATGATGGCCATCAAGGCAAGCCTCGTCCACTGTTCTGAACCAAGCAATGGTATGGCGGAAGTCGTCTCACTGAAAAGAGCCAAGACTCCAAGCAGCGGCAGGGCTCCCACGACGCGTAACGCCGTAAGCAGGACCGGCGAAAGGTCAGGCAATGCATAGCGGCCGACAACCGTGCAGGAGCCCCAAATGGCCGCCGCACTCACGGCCCAAAGAGCCGATATCCACTCTCCGTTACCCAAAGCGGCCCAAGCGGGACTAACACCAAACGAGATGAGATAGGCTCCGAAGAGTGCACTGCCTGCACGAACCCAGAAACGGGCCCTGATCGGTTCCCTTTCGCCAAGCCACCACCCGGCCAAGACGACGGCAAACAAAGGCTGGAGCTTCTGGAGGAATACAACACTGGTCGGATTTCCCAGCTTGACAGCTTGCGTGTAGCAGATCGTTCCCAGCGCCGAACCGCCCCAGCCAACCCAGAGCGCACTCCACCACGAACTGGCGCGGAGACCCGCCAGCCGTCGCCGTTTGATGATGAGATAGGGAGCAAAGGCAATCGTGAGAAGCGCATGCTCATAGAACACGATCACGCTACTCGAGAGACCGTCTGTGAGAGGCGTGCGCAGCAAAGTGTCAAAGCCCCACAGGCTCGCTCCTACGGCCACGAGCAATAATCCCGAGCGGCGTGAACCTTGGCCCCTTCGCGCAGCGGACACGAGCCGACATTGTAGAATGCGCGCGACGGGCTCATCTCCGTGTATCCAAATGAGAGAATCGCAGGAAATTTTGTCGGAACCGATCGCTATCATCGCCGGCACGGGGAACCTGGGCCTCGGCTTGGCTTTGCGCTGGGCGCGGGGGGGCAATAAAGTTCTCCTGGGCTCGCGTGCAATCCAGAAAGCACGAGCGGCCGCCGATCGAGTGCGTCATGCTCTTCCGACGTGCGAAGTGGAGCCCTGTCACTACGCGGACGCGGTGCAACGGGCGCCTGTTGTCTCCCTGGCTCTACCGTTGAACGCACGGCGGGGGGTTCTAAAATCCCTCTCGGCTTATTGGCGCCCCGGCATGGTTGTGATCGATACGACGGTGCCCCTGGAGCACTCGGTGGGCGGGCGGCTCTCGCATATCCTGCCTCTGTGGGAAGGATCGGCCGCCCAACAGACAGCTCGCTATCTCCCCGCCGGGGTACGCGTCACGGCCGCGTTGCATTGCGTCAGCGCCAACTCACTTCAGAATCTTGAAAAACCTGTCAAATCGGATGTCCTGGTTGTTGGCGACGACCGGGAGGCCCGCGAAATCACACGGAACTGGATCCGCAAGATCTCGGGAATACGCGTCATTGATGCGGGCCCTTTGGAGAACGCCCGTTACGCCGAGCATCTGGCCGCACTGCTGATCTCTCTCAACCTGCGGCACAAGGTCGATTCGTGCGGTGTACGGTTCACAGGCTTGCCCGGTCTCGAGGATGACGCTTGAATGGCATCCCGTACTACCGTCCTGGCCGGCGGTATCGGCGCGGCTCGCTTCCTCGAGGGCTTGGTGCGCGTCGTTGCGGCGGATACAGTCACGGTTATCGGGAACACGGCAGATGACCTGGAGCTACACGGTCTGACCGTTTGTCCCGACCTCGACACCGTCACTTACACTCTTGCCGGCTTGGCCGATCCGGAGAGGGGCTGGGGGCTGAAGAACGAAAGTTTTCATGCGCTGAATGCGCTTCGCCGATTCAGCGAGAAGACGTGGTTCCAACTGGGCGACCGCGATTTGGCGACGCATATCTTCCGCACCTCTTTGCTCCGGCAGGGGTTCACATTGTCGGAAGCTACCGGCCGAGTGTCTCGAGCTCTCGGAGTGGAATCAACGATCCTGCCGATGAGTGACCATCCGGTTCGCACTTGGCTCGAAACCGATGCGGGATGGCTGGATTTTCAGACCTACTTCGTGAAGAACGGCGCGAAACCGACAGTTCGAGCGGTAGAGTTTGTGGGAGCGGATCAGGCCGCCCCGGCGTCAGGTGTTCTCGAAGCGATCGCTCAGGCTGATGCCGTGATCGTTGCGCCGAGTAACCCGATCATCAGTGTGGGACCGATCCTGTCTGTGCCGGGCATTCGCGAAGCCCTTCGCAAAACAGCGGCGCCCGTGCTTGCCGTGAGTCCCATCGTGGAAGGGCGTGCTGTCAAAGGTCCTGCCGCCGCAATGATGACCAGCCTCGGACACGACGCCTCCGCGCTGGCAGTGGCCGGCCTCTACAAGGATTTCCTGGACGTTTTCGTGCTTGATGAGGCTGACAGAGAATCAAGCGTTGCGGTAGAGGAGCTTGGAATGCGTGCGGTTGTCTGCCCCACGCTGATGACGGGCATGCCTGAGAAAGAAGCGCTTGCACGCACGGTGATGGAGGCGCTCGCTTCGTGAAAGTAGCGGTGCTGGCGGTGAAATCCCCTGCCGATTCGATGACCCGTCTAACGGAAGTCCTCTTGCCTTCCGAACGGGAGGAACTGGCGAGGAGACTCTATTACCAGGCCTTGAACATCCTTGGGGCCGTTTCCCTGCTCGACGAACGGATCGTGGTTTCGACGGACTGTGCTGTGCTCGACGCGGCACGTCTTGCAGGCGCTCGGATCTTGAAGGAACCGAATCAGTTGAGCCATAGCCATTCGGCGGAACAGGGCGTCGAAATGGCTTTGCGGCTCGGGGCTCACACCGTGCTGTCGGCGCCGATCGATGTCCCTTTGGCGACTTCCGCCGAATATGAAAAACTCCTGGACGTTTCATCGCGTTTGTCGGAGCCCTCGCTGATCATTGTTCCGTCATGCGATGGCACGGGAACGAATGTCCTGGTTCGGGCGCCGCCCGACGTGATCGCGAGCGGGTTTGGGCCAGGCAGCTTCGAGAGACACCGGAACGCCGGAATCGCGGCCGGGGCTGAAGTCAGAGTAATGTGCCCGCCAGGGATTACGCTGGACTTGGATACCCCGCAAGACCTGATCATGATCGAGAAGCAGACCAGAGGAAACAACGATATCCTCGATTACCTGGAAAAGATCGACGCCTTCAACCGCGCGCGGAATGAGCGGATTGGGTGAGATCAAATGTCCGACACCCGACATTCACTGTGGACACGCTCCTGAAACTTTCCCTTACCGCGCTGGAAACTCTGCCCGAATTTCAGCCGGGCGATGATCTTGCGCAGGAAATTCTGGCGGCGGCGAGCCGGGAAGGCCTCTCCTGGAAAGATCATGCCGTCGTAGTCATCGCCCAGAAAGTGGTCTCGAAGACTGAGGGACAGACCGTCGACCTGGGGACCATTGAACCGTCCCACAGGGCGCGGCGATTTGCCGAGGAATACGACAAAGACCCGCAACTCGTCGAGCTTGTTCTTCAGCAGTCCCGGCGCATCGTGCGCATGGAGCAGGGCGTCATCATCAGTGAAACGCGTCACGGCTTCATTTGCGCCAACGCGGGCGTTGACCGTTCGAATATAACGGGCGAGCGGATGGCGACGTTGTTACCCGAAAACCCGGACACCTCGGCGCAGAGGATCCGGGAAAAGCTCATGGGGGCGACGGGAGTGGATTGCGCGGTTATCATCAGCGATTCGTTCGGTCGGCCGTGGCGGGTGGGGCAAGTGGATGTCGCGATCGGTGTGGCGGGAATCGCCCCGTTGGAAGACTACTGCGGCAGGGTCGACCGTCACGGCGAAGAGTTGAACGCTACCTGCATCGCGGTCGCTGATGAACTTAGCGCCGCGGCCGGCCTTCTGATGAGCAAAGACGCCGGGCGCCCGGTTGTCGTCATTGAAGGTTACACTGGTTCGGGGATTTCCGGAAGAGCAATCGATCTCCTGCGCGAGCCCGGCAAAGACCTGTTTCGCTAGCCTGCAGCCCCGTGGCGGAAATGCCCATTTTCAGGCGGCGTAGACAACATTGAGCAGGAATGGTTGGGAGTCAGGTCCGAGCCCCAGCGAAGAACAGGCGCGTCGGCTACGTTGCCAATTCCGCCGAACAGGCTGTATCGCTTCCAAAGATGTTTTCAAGCCGATTGAATGCCGTTTTCACTGCTCGCACTCCTTGTATCGGCCACCTCTTCACTGATCCCCACCGGGGCCATCTCTTCGCTCACGTGTTTATCAGCAGTGACCGCAGTTCACTGATCTTCCCATCCAGCCGCGATTCCATCCGTGCCATGTCCTGCCCTAGTCGCTGGCTGCTGGCAAGAAACAGCCGCCTCAAGGCTACTCCCAGCGCCACCACCGCAAGTAAGACGCAGATCAGCTCGACACTCATGCTTCCTCCAAAATCAGACTCTCCGCCAACTTTAGATCGCTTCCGTCACCAACTCGATTTGACGGAGGTAGGCACATTCAGGGTGAAATAGAGTTTCTGTTTTCCCCGGCTCGCTGCCCGCAGCAGAGAGTGCGCCTGGCTTGAGCAGAATCTTGTTGTCTCTGGGCAAGCGCTCGACGACGTTGTGCGGCCTGAGGCTGCCTAGTCGGTAACCAGGTAGTGCACAAACTCAATGACGTGACCGTCAGGATCCTGGCAGAAGAGTTGCTCGATGCCAAGGTCGCGATTGCCGCCTTCCCGAAACTCGATTCCGGCTTCCCCAAGTTGGTTGCGGACAGCCTGAATGTCTCTGACCTCAAGAGCCACATGATCCGCGCGATTGATGCGCCGTTGACGATCCGCCTCGGGATCGGGAGACTGAATCAGATGGAGCTGCCGGTCGCCCAGCGCGTACCAGGCGCCAGGGAACCGGAACGCCGGCCGACTTATCTCTTCAAGCCCCAGAACACCGCCAAAGAATTGCTTTGCGCGCTCAAGGTCTTGGATCGCGAAAGAGACGTGATGAAGCTTCAAGAGACCGATCATCATTCGCACCCTTGACATCACCGGCTCACCGGTATTGGTTGTCAAACAGCATAACCTGCGTTGCTGACCGCGGCAATGGACCGCCTAGGGTCGGTGGATCAACCCTCTGCGTCCGCCGTTCGCGCCTCATACATTCCGAGGCGGTAGATGAGGGCGTGGTCGGGTTTGTCCGCTCGATAAAGCACGGTGAGCGTGTCGCCCTCCGTCAACCGGCGGGTTCGTTCGGTTCCCCGTAGGCTTTTCTCTTGTCCCTCCGCCCGGTATGTCACGGTGTAAACAGAACCGGCCCATCGAGGCCGTAGCATCTCGACATTTCCCGGAGTCGCAACGCCAAAAACCGTGATGGTCTTATGGCGCCTCCGAATGACTTCAAACAGAAGCAGTAGCAGTCCGGCAAACCCCACTGCAAACCAGACGACCGGCGTAGCCGGGGTTTTCTCTTCCAGGTCGGGCAACTCGTGGACGGTCGGGTTCGGAGCGAGATACCACACTCGCAACAAATCGCCGATTTTCAAAGCACTGTACTGCCTCTCCGTGACGGAAACCGACGCGCGTAAACGACCCGGCGCCTCGGGAGATTCAAAGTTGTAATAGATGTAGAACCCATCACCACGCGCCCCTTCCCTCTTCACCTTGTCATGAATGACGGCCACTCCCTCGACGTACTCGTCCGCGTAGTGGGTGCGCACGGGGCCACCCCGTTGACCGACGAGATAGGCGTATAGAGGCAGCGCCGACAGCATAACGAACCACCATGTGACCATGCGGCGTCCCGATGGACTCAGGCGCACGGAGCGTGGAGTCGGCGTTTGCAACTCGGATTCAGGCGCCCAATCCGTGATTGCGGGGGACGCCTCCACGCGAGGTTGGTTTCTCTGCGCCCGCTTCACCAAGCCCCACGTCATCACCAGGGATCCCAGTACGACACAGACCAAACCGGGAATCGTCCGCACTCCGAAATCGGGCAGTGACTGCCAGATCAGAAGCGCCCCGAACAGTTCGATGCCCACTCCGGCAAGAATCCAAGACAAACCCTTCCTCTTGCTATCAGTCTCTTGGCGCATCAGGACAGAAACCGATGGTAGCGTAAATGCGGATTCCTGCATACGACATGCTTTAGACACCCCGCCCCTCCAGGGTGCGTGTGTGCTCAACAGCACATCCAAGGCAGCCGATTCTGTTTCGCGAAGCAGGTTTTTGTGGCATAATCAGCATGGCTTTTTGCAGGATAGATGTGGAGTAAAATCAAGGCCGTCTTTCTCATCTCGGGCGCGGTGGCGCTTATCGCGGCGGAGCCTCCGCTGTGGGTAAGCGCCGAACTCGACGACGTGGAGTTCCGCGCGCGTCTCGTCCGGGATGTGAATGAGATCCAGTCACGGCTGGGCGACGATCTCGACCGGGAGTTCATCCTGGTCGAGTTGCAGGTGCGTCCTCTCTACAACTCGGAGGTGATCCTCAGCAGGGACGATTTTCTGTTGCGCTCGTATCGCAACAACGAGCGCTCCCAAGCGCAATCGCCCGACCGCATCGCCGGTGAAGCCGTTCTGGTTCTCGGCGAGGGGGGCGCCGGGGGAGGCGTCTTCTCGCAGGAGAACCGGACCGTCCTTGGTGGTGGCCTGCCCGGCGCATACCCAAGGACCGGAGTCGGTGGAGGCGTCGGAGGTGGCGTCAGTGTGCCGACGGCAACCGAGTCGCAGCGGCAGACGGGACCCTTGGCCGATCGGCTTGCGGCCATCGAACTACCCATCGGACCCACTCGCGAGCCGGTCAACGGATTCCTCTTCTTTCAGGTCAATCCCAAGCACAAAATCAAGCACCTCGTCCTCAACTACAACGGCTCCGCAGGCGAGTGCAAGATCCCTTTCAAGACCAAATAGATTTTTGTCTTTTCACCCTCGCTTGGTTGGATTACGAAGGAAATAGTTCAGGCATGGAAGATCGGATGATCTTGCCCATCGCCGTATCCGCCCTTTTCAATGAGCCTCCCTTTCTTCGCTGGTCACCGCCAGTTGCGTCCGTGTAGGGGGGTAGAACCGCCGGCTGGAATCGTCCCATGAAACGCCGTGACTTCATCACGACCACGGCCGCCACTGGTTGGGCCGCCTGTGGAAAGCCTTCTGAACCGCGGCGTCCGCAGAACGTCGTCCTCGTCCTGACTGACGACCAAGGGCCGCACACTTTGGGGGTCTACGGCAATCACGAGATCCGGACACCGCACTGCGATCGTCTCGCCCGAGAGGGGATGCTCTTCACGAGGGCCTTCTGTACGACCCCTGTCTGCTCACCTAGCCGCGCCACGCTATTTACGGGGCAAATCCCTTCACAGCACGGCATCCACGATTGGGTGCGGAACGAGAACGAAGGAGAAGGGGCCTATGCCTTCCTCGCCGACGAAGCCACTTTCAGCGAAGTCCTCGCCGCGCACGGCTACCGGGTCGGACTCAGCGGCAAGTGGCATATGGGTGACAGTGCCCGGCCGCAGGAAGGTTTCGACTATTGGTTCGCGATGCCGACCGGCGGTAACCGCTATCAGAACCCGCCCATGTACTGGAACGGAGAAAAGCGAGAGTACCCCGGCTATACGACGGACATCGTGACGGACAAGGCTCTTGCTTTTATCGACGAATCGAAAGATCACCCGTTTTTCTGCTTCGTCTCCTACAACGCGCCTCACACACCCTATTCCGGCACCCCCGAGAAGTATCTCGACCTCTATCGAGATTGCCCGTTCGAGACCTTCCCCGGCGAGCCGCTCAACGAGCCGATCGCCCACAACCTGTCCAGGAGAAACGTCGGAAACCGCGAGAGCAAGATGCATTACTACGCGATGGTCACCGCCATCGACCACAACGTGGGCCGCATCGCCGCCAAGCTCGACGATCTGAAGCTGGCCCAAGACACGCTGGTCATCTATCTCAGCGATCACGGTTTTCTGCTTGAGCAGCACGGACTTTGGGGGAAGGGCAACACCTCGTGGCCGTTCAACATGTATGACGAGTCAATGCTTGTGCCGGCCTTCTTCCACCACCCGGGCTCGATCCCGAGTGGTTACACGAGCCGGATCTTCACGAGCTTCTACGACTTTGCGCCTACGATTCTCGAGTACCTGGACTTTCCTCCGCTAGCATCCGGCAAACCGCTCGCCGGGCGCAGCTATGCCGCCGCCCTGCGCGGCGCCGAGATGGAGTGGGACAACGTTGTCTACGGCGAGTACCAATACTGCCGGATGATCCGCGATGAATACTGGAAATACATCCATCGTACTGAGGGATTCGAGAACGAACTGTACGACCTGCGGAACGACCCGGGCGAACGGCTCAACCTGGCCGAACACGAAGACTATTCCGACCGGAAGGAGCGCTTGAAGCGCCGCATGGACGAGTGGTTCACAAGCCTCGACTGTGGCGACGAGGACCTCTGGAAGAACGCCGAACAGAAGAACCTGCCCAGCTATCGGCGAGTGTTGAAGAATAAAGGGGCGTAGTCCGGAACAAGACAACATTCGGCCGAATGATGCGTTTCATGCCCATGCCGCAAAAGCTGCATTCGGCTTCATGAGCCGCTCGTCCTGCTAGGGCAGCAGGAAGCTCTGCCCGATATTGCACTCCTCGAGCATTGCGGAGCGTTCCGAGCGCATGACGAGAGGCGTACGAAAAGGCAGGTTACGAACCAGGTTCACTCCCGGTCAGAACCGAGTCAATCGCGTCCTCGACGTCCTCGAGATGCATCTCTCCTTCGAAGGGATCGCCATCTACCCGATGTTGCAACCGGCCCTCCGCGTCGTAGACCAAGACCACAGGAAGGTCATCGGCCCCAAGCATGGCAAGTGCTTCTTCGACTCCCGTCTGCAACGCAAAGTGAGGAAACCGCGCGTCGAGCTCCAATACCATCGCTTCGGCCTCAGCCAACGCCGCCGCGTCTGCGGGGTCTTCGACGATGACCGACAGAAACTCCACATCGTCATAAGCAGCTCGCTCGCGCAGGGTAACGAAGAGGGGCAGAAAATGCAGGCAGGCGCGGCACCAGTTTGCCCACACGTTGATGACCGTGACACCGCCTCGGCAGTCCGCGAGAACCTGGGGCCACTGGGCCGGGTCGATCGTCTCAACTTCAGGAGGCGATGAACAGCCCGTAAGCAGGAAGACGACAACGAGCGCCGCTCTGACCCGCAAAGACATATCTCGAGTATCTCCAAGGGCAACCCGTCCATGAACCATGCCAGCGACGGTGTCTCGGCCCAGGCAGATTCAGCAACAATTCTCTACTTCTCGACCTTGATCTTGAAGTTGTAGATCACCTTTTCCCGGCTGTCGAAAGAGCTCACTGTGCGCGTCCGGCTAGTCGATTCCTTGTAGCGCGCCTTGATCTCATAATCGACAGAGGGGTCAAGTCCGTGGAAGTAGTAGGAGCCTTGGGAGTCAGCAATAAACGACTTGACCTGCAACGTGCGGGTATTCTTGAGCTGCACCACCGCTCTCGGTAGAGCCTCCTCAGATTCGTTCGTCACCAGTCCGGTAACTGATTTTGTGGGTTTACCCTTCTTTTTTTTCTTTCTTTGCGCGAGAACGTCCGAGGGCAGGGTCACGAGCACTCCCCCAGGCACGAGCGCAGTCAGCCAAGATCGACGTGTCTGCATCGTTACTCCTTCATCGCTGAAGCGGCGTACTCTTCCAGACCCGTGTGCGGTATGCATGACGTTTCACCACTCTTTCGATTCCTGCGAACGCTACCTGCCCTCCACCGGCTTCAGCAGGAAGGTAAGCGTCGTCTTCGTACCTTCGTAGACATCTGCCGTCTTCTGCTGTGACTTGAATCCTTTTGCTTCCGCGGTCACGATGTAAGCTCCCTGCCCGGCGGGCAGGCGGAAGGCGAACTCCCCGCGGCGCCCTGTAACGGTATCCCTCTTGACCTTCGGGTTCTGCTTGCTCACCGCGAAAACCTTCGCGCCGGGCAACGAGAAGCCTGTGCTCTGGAAAACCGTCCCGCTGATCAGGCCGAGCGGTTCGCTCTTGCTCCTCTTCTTCGGCGCTGCCGTCGAGAAGGAGGCCGCCACAAAAGCGATAACGAGGACTGTGAATGCACGACGCATGCAAGGCACTCCGACGTGTGAGCCGACTACAACTATATGATTCTTGCATCAACGCGGCCCGGTCTGCCAGATCAGCCCTTGTCCGGCTACGAGGCCTTGTGCTGCAATCGAAGAAAGGTTATGTCCCGCGAGTACCCCGCGCAACCCATCGTCGGCGTGGGCGCTGTGATCTTGCAGGACGACCGCGTGCTCCTCGTTCGGCGTGGCAAGGAACCGCTTAAAGGCGTCTGGTCGCTTCCTGGCGGCGCGTTGGAACTGGGGGAACGCCTCGAAGCAGGCATCCGGCGAGAGATTCGCGAAGAAGTCGGCCTGGAAGTGGAGGTCGGCCCGATTGTCGAAGTCTTCGAGCGCATCACGCCGGATGAGCGAGGCGTCGTCCGCTATCACTACGTGCTGATCGATTATCTCTGCCGGCCAACGGGCGGCTCGTTGCTCGCCGCGGATGATGCGGATGACGCCCGCTGGGTCACGCTGAGCGAGCTGCAAAACCTCGTGATCACCGCAGGAACAGTGCCCGTAATCGAGAAAGCGTTCCGGATGCTGAACTGCGCATCGTCGTAGCAGGTCACTATGTCGCGCAGCGCCTTGGAAGCCCTCGAATTGCCCGCTCTGCTGGACGTTGTCGGGCGCTACGTCGTTAGCCCCCTGGGCGAGTGGCGTCTCGACGTGCTGCGCGAGAACCCTCTTCATGAGAATCGCTCGGAAGCCGAAAAATCGCTGGCGGAAACCGGCGAGGCCATGGAAGTCTGCGCCCGCGCACAAGGAGCGGACGACGATGATCAGCGTACGCAGCCCCCGCGATTCCAAGGCCTGCGTGACCTCCGAACGGCGATCGACAAGTTGGGTGTGGAGGGATCCGTTCTCGAGGCGATCGAGATCTACCATCTCCTGGAACTGCTCGACCATGCCGACGATGCCCGTCAGCGACTTGCACGCGAAAGCGGCCGCTATCGACATCTCACCGAGCACTCCGGCCGTCTCGCCGATTTCAGTCGCCTGCGCGGCGACCTTTCCGGCAAGCTCCGCCCGAATGGTGAGCTGCTTGACGAGGCGAGTCCGCTACTCTCCCGCATTCGCCGCCAGATCGAGCAACAACGGAATCTGATTCAGAAAACCCTCGAGGAGTTTGTCCGTCATCACTACGAAGAAGGGGTCCTGCAGGAAGACTATGTCACCATCCGCAACGGACGCCTTGTCGTGCCCGTGAAGTCGACATGGAAGCGCCGCGTCGAAGGGGTGATCCACGGTTCCAGCTCTACCGGACAAACAGCCTTCATCGAGCCGGTCGAAAGCATCGAACTCAACAACCGCATCGTTGAGCTTCTCGAAGAGGAGCATCGCGAGATCGTGCGGATCCTGCGTGAGATGACCGACCGCTTGCGGATGGAACGGGCGGAAATCTCCACGGCGCTGCATACCTTGGCCGACCTCGAGATCATCTTTGCCAAAGCTCGCTTCGGGATCAATTTTCGCTGCTCGACCGCAACCTTTGCCTGCAAGGGCGAAAGCCGCCTCAAGCTGCACCAGGCCAGACATCCTCTCCTGGAAGATGTCCTGAGTAGGGAAGGCCGCCGCGTCCTGCCGTTCTCCCTCACCTTGAAAGAGCAGCGCAGAGTGCTTCTGGTCAGCGGACCGAACGCCGGCGGCAAGACCGTAATCCTCAAGACGATCGGCCTGCTCACACTGATGAGTCAGGCCGGCATCCCCGTGCCCGCTGAAGAAGCCGAACATCCCTGGTTTCATCACGTGCTGGCAAACTTTGGCGATTCACAGTCGATCACCGAAAGTCTCAGCACGTTCTCGGCCCAAGTCGAACAGCTCAAGTTCATGATGCGTGAGGCCGATGATCGGTCACTTGTTCTGATCGATGAACTTGGCGCCGCCACCGATCCCACCGAGGGAGGAGCTTTCGGTGTCGCGGTAGTGGATCACTTCCTGCAACGGAACTCTTTCACGGCCGTGTCTACCCACCTGCCGGAGCTCAAGGCATACGCTTCCAACCGCGATGGCGTTGAGAACGCCGCCGTCGGTTTCGAAGAACTCACCCTGAAGCCCAACTACGTTCTTACTATCGGCATCCCGGGCCGTTCCGCCGGCCTCGCCATGGCCGAACGTCTCGGTGTTCCAGAAGAAGTGATCAAGCGCGCTCGGCAGGCCCTGGGAGAACATGCTGGAGAAGCAGCCGATTTCCTGCGGCGACTGCACGAAAAGGTTGCCGAGCTTGAGGCGGCACGAGCGGAACTAGAAAAAAAAGACGCGGCCCGGGAAGAAGAAAGCCGCCGGTTCCGGCGCCGGCTCGAGGGCGAACATGCCGCCAGGATCTCCCAGATGCAACGGCGCGCCGATGAGTGCATCAAGCACTTCGAAGCCGAGATGAGATCCGCCATTCAGAAGCTCGATGACTCGAGAGAGAGCAGTCGGATCGGATCAGAGATGCGGCGGCAACTCTCGAAAAAGCGGCGCCAGCTTCGCTCGAACCTCCAAGAGGAAGTCGGTGGAGGAGGGCACGAGCCAGAGCCCGTCCGCGAGCTTAAACCCGACGAACCGATTCCGGTGGGAAGCATCGTCCGGCTCAACAGCCTCGGAGCAGCCGGCAAAGTCATCCAGGAACTCTCGCCGGGGCGCTGGGAAGTGCAAGTCGGACAGCTCAGGTTGAAAGTGAGTCGCAACGACATCAGCGAAATCCTCGATGAAGCCCCGACGCCGGCGCCTCGGTTGGCGCGAGGAATCACATTCCAGCCGGCAGAGAAGCCGATACAATCGTTGTCGGAGATCAAGGTGATCGGGCAGACCCGCGAAGATGCTCGCGCCAGTGTGGATAAGTTTCTTGACGACGCGGTCGTGGCCCACGTAGCGCGTATCCGCGTCATTCACGGCCATGGAATGAATACCTTGCGCAATGCCCTGTGGAGGATGTTTGCCTCTCACCCCCATGTCGAGCGCTACTACCAGGCTGAGCAATCGGAAGGCGGAGCCGGCGCGACCATCGTCGAAATCCGGCTCTAGCCTGCATTTCTCACCACGCGGCGAGGCGAAGTGTGTGTGAGGGCCGTCAGATATTTCTTTCAGACCGAACCAGGTCACTGTCAATGGCTTTCACGAATCACAAAACACGGCATTTCCTCACCGGGCGCGGTAAGCCAGCGCAACGTAGTCAGGGCGGTCTTATCGCTTGCTTCGACCGTCGGGTGATGAGAAATGCAGGCTAGCTCAAGTTGCCTCCGTGCACGGTGCGTTGCTCGGTGGCATGATGCGATCGAACGATATGGAACGAGTTTCTTCACCGCCGAAGCCACCGGAGGCGGCTCTCAGAACTGGGCCAACTCGGCGATGACGGCTTCGACACCTTGGCTCCCGTAGAGCCGGCTCAGGCGTTGTTCCTCGACAGACACGGGTGTGGCTCGGTCCAGCGACGAGGCTTCGAGGTCGCTCCGCGTCGGGATCCAAACGATTCCATCCTCGAACTCGACATTTCGGACGTAGCCGCTCATGCGGCCGATGGAGAGTCCGCCGGCGGCGCCACCGCGATTCAACACGAAACTGTGATCCGATTGCGTCGAAGCCTCAGCCCCCGGTGCTAGTCTTGAGCGCCCTTTCGGAGCAGGCATGAGCCCGGCGGTGTAGCGCACTCCGTCGCCATCGCTGACAAGCCAACCGAGTTCGTACCAACGCACCGGCTTCCGAGAGCGGTTCTTCACGGTGATCTCCGGCGCGCGCACGCGCGAGCCTTCCACAAGGGCGCTGCCGGACACGATCTCCAACGGCGACTCGGGAAAATGATGACGGGAGACCTGGATGCGCCGTTCGCGCCGGACCAATGGACGAGGCGGGGTGATGAGCTTGCGCAACTGCTGTTCCAGCTCGGCCCTCAAGCGAGGCCGTCGCTGCTGCCGTTGAACGCTTGCCTGCATGGCAGTGGCAAGCTGCTCCCGCCCTCCGGAAGCGAGCAGCGACTTGAAGTGCCTACGGTCACGCTCCGCCTCCATCTCCCAGACCACCAGCTTGCGGCGTGAATCGAACTCGTTCGGCCCCCGGAACACCATATCGGTGAAGAGCGCGCCGTCGATATCGACGTTAACGGCGTGATCCGTGCTCGACGGAAACGGTCGCACGAGCTTCAAATCAACGTTCAATACCGTCATATCGTCGGGCGCGATATTGAGACTGGGCAGGGCCACGGAGGCCTTGCCGCCGGGTGAATGCTCGGCCGAAACGACGCCCATCACGACGCCGCGCAAAAAACTCGTACTCTCGTTGCGGACCTCGAGACGGCATTTCAGGTCGACCATCATGATGGCGCCCATGATCTGAACTCTGGTGCTGCTCAGATCCTTCGAGACGAGCGACAACAGGATGTCGGGCGTGATCGAGACGTGAACGGCTCGGTCAGGGTCTTGCCACAGCGTCGCAGGCCCACTTACGCTCTGGGCTTGGACGGCACGGCACAACGTCAGGCTGTAGAAAGCGATCGCCGCCGGCAGTGCGAGCCCGAGCAGGACGGCGGTAGCTTTATTGCGCATAGACATCGGTAATCGTAATGCGGCCCGTGGCGGCATCGACTCTCCGAAAACGTACGCCGCCATCCGTCTTGACGTCGACGACAATCTCGCTGCCGTCGGTGGGAGGCGCAATAGAAGCACCCACGCCGGCAGTCTGCATGGCTAAAGATGCACTCAACCTTGCGATCTGTTCTTCCTGGGAAACCGGCTGCCGCTCCACCGGAACCGAGCTTGCCTTCGCTCGTCGCAATTCGTCCGCAGAGGCTTTTTTCTTCCCGCCAATGGGCTGATCGAGTTCCTCGCGGAGAATCCCGCGTCCCGTGACCCTGCGATCCAGAGCAAGGTTCATTGCGGTGTCCTTGCGTTGGGCTCCGAGCGGACCCGTCGGAGCCGAGGGCGCCGGAATATTCGCGGCTCGTCCGCCGGCTTCGGAAACAGCATCCCGGCCCGCGACGACCCGGCTGCTCTCATGGGCTTGCGCATCGGATGGCAGCCGGAGCGGCTCTGCCTCGGGCAAGGGGAATTGCCGGACGACAATGAAACCGCAAATGACCGCGGCCGTGGCCAAACCCAGTTGCCACGCCGGCGGCTTCGGGAAGAAGCGGCCCCGGACGGGCTGGGACTGTGTTTCTCCCGCCTCGGCTACGGCCTTGCGAATTCGCAGTGACATGCCTGCCCAGTCCACTGACAAAGGCAGTTCGCTCAACTCCTCGAGATCGCCCTGCAGGTGGAAGAAATCAGCAACGGCCGTTCGGCACGGCTCGCAACTCTGCAAGTGCTTCTCAATGCGCCAGCGCGAAAGGGGACCCAACTCGCCGCCCGCGAATAGGGCGAGGTCGGTTTCTCTCGGATGGCCGACGTAGAACAGGCTCATCGCTTCCGCCCCTTGACATAATTTCTGAACTTGACTCGTGCGTTCGCTATGTGCGAGCGCACCGTCGCGGGAGAGCATCTCAACTGCCGGGCCACTTCCACCGCCGGCAAACCTTCAATATCCCGTAGAACCAGCGCCGCCCTTTCGCGCTCGGTGAGCAGTCGTAGCCCATCTTCGATGTAGGAGCGTTTCTCGCCCCGCAAGATGGCCTGCTCCGGCGTCTCGGTCGAGATTTGCGGCGCCTTGTCCAATCCCTCATAGCTGATCCGCTTCCGCTGCCTGACAAAATCCAGGGCGGTGTTCGTAGCAATGCGCCCGAGCCAGTGCGCAGCTTTCTTCGGATCCTTGAGCTGCGAGCGGCGTGTAAGGGCCTTGACGAAGGCCTCTTGGGTCAGATCCTGGGCGTCGGGAATATTGCCGACGACCCGGTAGACCAAGCGGAACACGCGGCGCATATGCGCCTCGATGAACGCAGCATCAGTGGACTCTTCTACGGAAATCTCTACCGCAACGAAGGGTTCCGCTTCCATAACGCCCGAGGTTGCCCCTTGAGCCATGCCCTCAATCCTGGTCCTCCTGATACTCTAGGACGCTGAACCGTGCCGAACGTGCAGGAAGAATCTGCCTCGAAAGGCTGGACAACACAATCGTACCGGCCTATGGGAGGGGCATGGCGCGTTCGGATTTTATTTCGAGCTTAACATCGACGCTTGGTCCTCGAATGAGCAGACCCACTCGGCGGAGCCTGGGCGAAGCTCATTCGCCGCACATGCATCGCAATCGGTCGGGGGACTATCTCAACAAATCCCGCACCTTGCGTAGCGGCCAAGTCAGGGCCCGGCCAATCCGAAAGCTTGGCGACTCGATCATGGCGGCGAACACCGTCCTCAATTCACGTTCGTGTTCCCGTTCGTAGCGGATCTGCCGATCGCGCCGTGCCAACAGACCGCGGAGTTCGGCGACATCCGCATCGGTCAGTGTATAGCCGGCTTGCAGATGATCCGGCATCCGCCGCGGAACGTAGTACGTGCCGTGCTCCGGTACGACTTCTTCGCGCGGGCGCTCCTTTGTGTAGAAATAGACGGCAACGGATTTACGAGTTGTCTCCTGGCAATCGGCGGGCAATCGGATCTTGGGAAATCCGTGCCAAGAACGCTCGCTCGTCTCGAACACGATGCAGCGGTTAAAAACCGGCTGGACGGTCTTGGCCGACGCATCCGTCCAAGGGTCGAGATGAAGTTGCAGCGAGCCGCCCCAGGAGTCGTCCCATCGCCTGTTCAGAAAAAGGATGAGATTCAGTCTTCTGTGCCAGCGTTGCTTTGGATGGTAATTGAAGTCCACGTGCGGATCGAGCTCCTGACCATCCTTGTTCTCGTGTGTCCCCCCTCCGACATAATCACGGTCGTACAGCAACTCGGGGATCCCGGTCGCCTGGCTCAACCAATGCAAGAATTCCCTGCTTCGGAAAACCTTGTCCAAGCGGGCGTAGCAGGGCGCGATCTTCGGGAGGTTCTCGTAGACAGACTTGCCCCCCGTCTCTCCGAACTCGTTGCGCGCCCGTTCATCGCTAAACGCCGGGAAGGCATCGAGGACTTCCTGGCAAAGCCCAGGTTCAAGAAAGCCGTCGATCACGAAGTGCGGAAACGGCCAAGTGCTCCTGAACTGTTCGAGAAGACTTCCCGCGGAAGAGTAAACGGCGGGATTTACGCTCACCTTACGCTGCCATGACCGGCCGGCTCACAGCCTCTAACTCTCTGATGCGCATGGAGTAAAGCAGCGCCGCATTCTATCACAATGATGATATGGGAAGATCGTGGACGGTTGGTTCGCTCAAGGTCGATCCTCCGCTATTCTAGTGAATTCCGGGGATCGCGGAGGGTGGCTGGGCGGCCTGTGTGAGCATCGTCGTTCCTCGCGTCGAGGAGTCACGAGCGATTGCGGCCCTTTCCGCGCTTTGTACGGATGAGAGCGGCCGTCATCAGGGCTGACTGCGGCATGGGGCCGGTGATCGAAGGGCAGGGATGAAACTGACAGGATCGGTGGTGATCGCGTGCATGGCACTGGCGGCCTCTTCGGCCGTGGCGGACGCCGCGAAGCTGAAGCCGGAGACAATTCGCGCCTTTGATCGCTACGTGCATCTGACCGAGGCGCGCATGCAGGCGGAGATCGACGGCATAACCGGATTCCTATGGCTCGACCGTCTCTCCGACGCCAACCGGGAGGAGGTGCTCACACGGCTCCGATCCGGCGAGATCGTCATCGAGCCGCTTGAGACGCGGGACGGCGGAGACGAGGTCGACATCCCGTCCGGCATGGTGCACCACTGGATCGGCACCGTCCTCATTCCCGGTGTCACCCTCGACCGGTCGATCGCGATGATGCAGGACTATGAACGCTACCCCGAGATCTACGCTCCGGACGTGCAAGCTGCAGCGGTCCGGGCGCGTCAGGACAATCGCTTCGAGGTCTACTTGCGGCTGTATACCAAGAAGGTCCTGACGTGGGTGGCCGACACGGAGCATCGCGTGGAGTACATCGCGGTCGGCGACACGCGCATGCACGTGCCGAGCCGCAGCACGCGGATCCTGGAAGTCGAGCACCCGGATACGCCACGGGAACGCACGAAGCCTGAAGGGAAGGACCGCGGACTCGCGTGGCGGCTGAACAACTACTGCTCGTTCGAGGAACGCGACGCGGGAACCTTCATGCAGTGCGAAGCGATCAGCCTCACCTGGGGGATCCCGTCCCTGTTCGAGGCCGTCCTGCGGCCGTTCGTGACGGGTGTGCCTCGTGAGAAGCTGACCCTGACCCTGGATGCGTCCCGGCGCTGGCTCACGTCCGGTCGTGACGCCGCCCGGTTCGACCGGGAGGACTCGGCCCGACCGCATCACTCTGGAGCAGAGCTGGGCAGGCTTATTCGCAGTCGAGGACGCTGATCGTAGACTCTTCCAGCGGAAGCGAATGCATTTCGCTGAGGGTGAACCGGCCCCAACCTTCTCCGATCTGCTGGGCATCGTGGAGGCCAACGCAGCCCCGAAAGTCGAGGCGCGATTGCGCCCGCTCCGGGCGTCGGTGTATCGTTGGTCAGCGAGAACCAGTCCATGAAGCGCAGAAACTTCCTGCGAACGATGGGCGCGAGTGCCCCAGCCGTCTTGTCGGGAGGAGCGACTTCGGCTACCGCAGGTCCATCTACTGACGGTGAACCCGGCGTCTTCTTCTACGATGACGGCCGGCACGCCTCGGGCCTTTATCAGTTTGCTCCGCCGTTGGAGCCGTATGATCTGACGTTCGCCGTTGATCAACTCGTGAACAGCGGCGTGGATACGCTGATCTACTCCGCCGGGCTCGAAGGTGGTGTGGTTCAGTACGACAGTGCAGTCGGGGAGAAATGGGGAGACAATGTCGATGTCTGGTCGCATCCGATCTTCTACCGCGCCGCCCGGAACCTGAAACAGCTCATCGACGACGGACACGACCCGCTGAAGATCCTGTGTGACCGTGCACATGAGAAGGGCTTGTGGTTCCTTCCGACGCTCCCGCTTTGCATTGTTGGCGGTGACCGCTCGCAGGGCGGCGGATATGGCCGCAAGAGCGACTTCGTCTACGAGCACCCGGAATACTACGTCGGTTCGGACAGTCATCCTGCTGCCAGTGAGTTGGGGCGTTTCTTCGGGCCGGCGCGCATGAACTTTCTGCGGGCCGGCGTGCGCGAAGAGAGGTTCCGGCTTTTTGAAGAGCTGCTGGTCCGATATGAAAGCGACGGCGTGGAGGTCGATCTTTCGATTGACAACGAATTCGGCCCCTTTTGCCGCTTCGAGGAAGTGCCGAAGCTCGCCCCGATCCTGACGGAATGGCTGGCAAGGCTGCGTGAAGTCGCAGACCGGACGCAACGGGATCAGCAGCGCCGAAAGAGGATTTACGTCCGGCTGCCTGCCGGCGGGGAGGCTGCCTGGAACATTCCCGGATTTGAGGTGGGACGCTGGGTGTCAGAGGGGCTGGTGGACGGACTGATCTGCATCACGGCGAGCAAGAAGGAAACGCCTGAGAACAGGAGGCTGATGCTGGATCAGGACCTCGACCTGCGACCGTCGGTTGATCTGACACGTGGTACGAACTGCCGCGTACTGATGGGTTTCCGTGGATACCTCGGGCGGCAACTCGAAAGCCACTCGACGGCGGCGATGACGCATGCAGCCGCTGCGCTCGGATACGAGCAGGGTGCGGACGGTTTCGGGCTGTGCGACGGGATGTGGGCGCCGAATGGCTGGCCTTGGACCGAGGAAGATTACGAAACGCTGCGGCTGCTCGGGCATCCGGACTTGCTCGCGACCGCCGACAAGCACTACGTTGCGCGCTCGCTGGCGCGGGGCGCCGACAGTACGGAGGGCCTGTTCCCCGTCAAGGGGCCGATTCTTCCTCAGGTTCTCCACGAAGGCAAACCGTTGCGCGTGACGCTCCGCGTCGCCGACGATCTGGCGCGTTGGGGTGGTGACCGCGTGGAGAGTGTTCGGCTGGCGATCCGCCTTACGAACATCGAGTTGGATTTGGATGAGGTCCATGTCCGATGGAACGGAGAGTTACTCTCGGATTCCGCTCGGCGCGCGTCGGACCTGCATTTCAGGGTCATGGAGAACACGGTCGTCGGTCCGTACGGGTATGTCTTGGAATACGCATTGCCGCCGGAGCAGTACCCGCTGCTCGGCGAGAACACGCTCTTGGTCACACTCATCAAACGCGACCCGAAGATCAGGGCGGCCGTAGCAGCCTACGACGTCGACCTTCATATCGCGTACCGCCGACACCGGCACTTCCAGAGTCAACCGATTCACTTTTGAGCTTTTATCAGTATTCATCATGGCTATGCAACAACTTGATCGCAGCAGATCCAGGCCGAGCTCCTCGCGGCGAGATTTCCTGCAGTTCTCGGCGCTTCTGGCGGTGCTGGGATCAGCAAGATGCGCCGCTCCTTCTCCTGAAGGTGAACTCGTACCGTTCGGCTCGACGGACCTGTTCGTGTCTCGACTGTGTCAGGGCACCGCTTTTCGGGAGACTGAACGCTCACCCGATAATCCCGTAGGGCAAGCGATCCTGCGGCGGTGCCTCGACCTGGGTGTCAATTTTTTTGATTCCTCGAACGCGTACGGTTGGGGCGGCGCGGAGATGGCGCTGGGCAAGGCAATTCAAGGTCATCCTCGAGACAAGCTGGTGATCTGCACGAAAGTCCATCCGGGATCGAAGCCCGAAGGCAACGAGCCGTCGAAACCGGTGGAATTCACACGCGAGTTCGCATTCCGGGAATGCGACGGCAGCCTGCGGCGCCTCGGGACGGACTATGTCGATCTCTATCTGCTCCACAATCCCACCGAGACCGCGCCGATCGAGCAGGTCGCCGACACGATGGATGACCTCGTTCAATCCGGCAAAGTCCGCTACTGGGGTCTATCGAATCACACGCCCAACGACATTCGCGCCGCCCTCGAACATGCGGCGAGAGGCGGGCGGATTTCCCCGGCGGGGCTGCAACACTACTTCAATATCGTCGGCCGCCAAGCGCCGGAACAGACCGTACCCAGCCTGGAACAAGAGCTGTTCCCGTTGATTCGCGAGTACAAACTCGGCCTGCAAGCTTTTAGTCCGCTCGCGGCGGGCAAACTGGCGCCGGGACGTGAGCCCGGGGACGGTTCGCCGCTGGCGGATGTGATCGGCGTGATGGATGAAGTAGCGGGCGATTCAGGAGCGACACGCCCTCAAGTCGCTATCGCATGGGTGCTGAGCCATCCGGAAGTGACCTCGGCGCTGGCGGGCGCTGAGAACCCGGGACACGTCGAAGATAATGTCGTGGGCAGCCGCCTGACGCTGCCCTCGGATGCCCTGGCCGCCCTGAACGCGGCGAGCGAGGCCTACATCCGGGCGACTACATCGCAAGAAAGTTCTTGAGGAGTTGCTTGCCGGTATCGGTAAGGATCGACTCGGGGTGGAATTGCACGCCCTCGATGGCGTGCTCCTTGTGGCGCAGTCCCATGATGATGCCGTCGGCAGTCTCCGCGGAGATGGTGAATTCATCGGGAAGGGAGTCCCTCTCGACAATCAAGGAGTGATACCGCGTCGCCGTGAAGTCCTGCGGCAACCCATAAAATACCGTTTGGCCGTCGTGATGAATTTGACTGGTCTTCCCATGCATCAGGTAGGGTGCTCGGATCACCTTCCCGCCGAAAGCCTCTGCGATCGACTGGTGCCCGAGACAAACGCCGAGGATAGGCAACTTGCCGGCCAAGCGCTGCACCAAGGGCACGCAGATGCCGGCCTGCTTCGGGGTGCAAGGCCCCGGTGAGAGGACAATACGCCCCGGATCGAGGTTCTCGACATCGTCGACGCTGACCTGATCGTTGCGCCGCACGATCATCTCCGCGCCCAACTCCCCGAGAAACTGGACCAGGTTGTAGGTGAACGAATCGTAGTTGTCGATGACCAACAGCATCGCTGTGGAATTCCATCTTCACTATAGCCTCCAGGTTGGTTCGGAGACTGCTCGCAGAGAGTATGACTTCGGGCTGATACGCCGCAATGGCGGCTCACTGTATGAATGGCAGCAGGGAGAACTTCCAGACCCTGCTCGTTGCCGGTATGCCAGCGGGATTCCCGCGCGTCAGTTGTCCGCCACGTTCGATTCTCTGCGGCTACCGCCTTTGTCCGTTGGCCGCTGGGAGGTTTTTCTGACTTGGCGATTGGTTGCTTTCTTCGGTACTTTCTTCTTTGCCTGCTTCGTGGTCATTCGGGCGGGTCTGCCATCGGGATTCGCCGCCAATCGAGCGGCTCGGGCGTCGAGCAGATTCACCGCGTCCTCTATCGTCAGCCTCTCAGGCGTCATGCCTCTTCGCAGAGTGGCGTTCAGTTCGCCATCCGTGACGTAGGCGCCGAAACGGCCGGACTTGATCACGAGCGGCTTTTGCGTGACAGGGTGCTTGCCAAGTTCGCGCAACGCCTTGGGCGGATCCGCGCGGCGCCGACCCTTGGGTTGCATGAGCATCTCGACTGCGCGCTCGAGCGTGATATCCAAGGGCGACAACTGCGGCGGAATCGAGCGTATCTCGTCACCGGACTTCACGTACGGACCGAAACGGCCGTTGGAGGCCAATACCGGCTTGCCGGTCTCCGGATGTGCGCCGATCGTGCGCGGCAAGGCGAGAAGCTTGAGCGCCAACGCGAGATCGACCTCGCCAGGCTTCATGTCGGGCAACAGCGAAACCATTTTGGGCTTCTCATTTCCCGACGGCGCATCCAACTGCACATAAAACCCGAAACGGCCGTTCTTGAGATAGACAGACTTGCCGGTTTCCGGGTCGACACCGAGCGCTGAAGGTTCCTCCTTGGCCTTCGCCAACAGGCGCTGCGCCACCTCCATATTCATTTCGTCAGGAGCAAGCATGTCGGGTAGACTGGCGCGTTTTTTGCCGTCTGAGATGAAGGGGCCGTAGCGTCCAATGCGGATCTCGATCTTCGCGCCGTCCGGCGCCTCGCCGACCGGGATGGAGCATACCTCGCGGGGGTCGATGGACGATTCGCCGTTTTCGACCAGAGTGCGCAGCCCGCGATGGCCGTTGCCGAAGTAAAACTTCTTGAGGTATCCCAGCCGCTCCGCCTCACCGCGCGAGATGGCGTCAAGATCATCTTCGAGGCGGGCGGTGAACTCATAGTCCAACAGGTTCGTGAAATACTTCTCCAGAAGACCCACCACCGCCATCGCCACGAAGGTGGGCACGAGGGTCATGCCCTTCTTGAAGGCGTAGGAACGAGAGAGAACCAACCGCACGATCGTGGCCCACGTGCTCGGGCGGCCGATGCCCAGCCGTTCCAAATCCTTGATGAGCGTGCCTTCGGTATAACGCGGCGGCGGCTGTGTTGTCCGGTCCAGCGGTTCGAGAGACTTGACCGCAAGCTGCTCCTTTTCGGTGAGCTTCGGCAACAAGCGCTCTTTTCCCGACAGCTCGGCGCTCCGGTCGTCGCTGCCGTCGACATAGGCGCGCAAAAATCCCGGGAACACGATGGTTTTCCCGGAGGCCCGGAAGAGTGCTTCCCCCAATCTGACGTGCACCACGATGTTGGTTCCGTGGGCATTCTTCATCTGGCTGGCGACAGTCCGTTTCCAGATCAACTCGTAGAGCTTGGCTGCCTCGACGCCGAGCTGTCGTTCGACCTCCGTTGGCGCCGTGAAAGCTCTGCCTGCGGGCCGGATCGCCTCGTGCGCTTCCTGCGCGTTGCGTACCCTGGTCTTGTAGATACGAGGGTTCTGGGGAAGGAAGTCGCGTCCGAAGTGCCGTGCAATGAGCGTCCGCGCGGCCGACAACGCCTCATTGGAGAGCGTCGTCGAATCTGTGCGCATGTAGGTGATGAAACCGTTCTCGTAGAGACGCTGTGCGACAGCCATCGTGCGTTCGGCCGAGTATCGCAGCTTGCGGTTCGCTTCCTGCTGCAACGTGCTCGTGACGAACGGCGCCGCCGGCGATGTGGTGTAGGGCTTTTCCTCCACCGAGTCGACTACCGCAGTTTCGCTCTCGATACGGGAGAGCAGATCCTTCACATCCTGCTCACCCAAGGCAACGACATCGCCGGCCTTCTTGAGACGACCTGTTCCCGGATCGAAGTCCTTACCGCTTGCAACACGTTGCCCATTTACGCGTACAAGCTCGGCTTCGAATTCGGAGGGTTTGCCGGGGGCATCCGGTTTACAGAAGTTCGCCCGGATGCTCCAGTAGTTGGCCGCCCGGAAGCGGATACGAGAGCGTTCCCGTTCGACGAGTAGCCGAACCGCCACACTCTGAACCCGGCCGGCGCTGAGCCGGGGAGCCATCTTCTTCCAAAGCAGTGGGCTGACTTCGTATCCGAACAGCCGGTCGACAATGCGCCGCGTTTCTTGCGCATTAACGAGATCCTGATTGATTTCCCTTGCGGAGTCCAGTGCTTGCTCGATCGCCGACTGCGTGATCTCGTGAAAGACCAGCCGGCTCACCGGCACCTTCGGCTTCAGTGTCTCGAGCAGATGCCAACTGATCGACTCGCCTTCACGATCTTCGTCTGTCGCGAGGTAGATGCGCTCCGCACGCCTGACCGCCTCCCGAAGACCCTTGATCCGCTGCTTCTTGCTGTCGAGGATGACGTAAAGCGGCGCGAAGTCCCGCTCGATGTGGATGCCGAGCTTTGCCCAAGCCTCCTTCCTGAACCTTGCGGGGATCTCGGAGGCATTGTCGGGCAAGTCCCGGACATGGCCGTTCGAAGCCATGACCGTAAAACCTGCCCCGAGGAAACGAGAAACCGTCCGAGCTTTGGTGGGCGACTCGACGATCACGAGCGTCCGCTCTTTCGTACTCTTGGCCATACTTTTCCAAAGGTGTTCCGCTTCACTGCGGAATCGTTGTGTTCAAGTTATCCAAACGCGAACAAAGCGCTTGCCGGGAAGCTGTTTGGCCAGACCGCAGAGTTCCAGCTCACTCAACGCCGACAGGATCTCCGAAGGCGAATTCTTCTCGCAACGGCGAATAATCTCGTCGATATGCATCGACTGATCAATCTGTAGCAGCGGAAGCAGCTTCTTGGCAAGCGGTGTTGCTGCGCTCTCCCACAAGGATGCCTGTCCGCCACTCGAGGTTGCAGCTTGTTCGTCCGCGGTCTCCTGGGCACGGGCCAGTTTTTGCTTGACGTCAAGCGGTAGGGCCTCGATCACGTCCGAGGCGTCCTGGACCAGAATGGCGCCTTGCTTGATCAAGAGATTCGGTCCCCAACTAGGTTTCGAAACAATGCTACCGGGAACTGCGAACACTTCGCGACCCTGATCCAACGCCAAGCGAGCAGTAATCAACGAACCGCTGTATTGGGCTCCCTCGACGACCATGACCCCAAGACTTAGTCCACTAATAACACGATTTCGGATCGGAAAATTCTGTGGGAAAGCCGTAGAGCTCATCGGAAACTCCGAGACGATAACGCCCTTGGCGACGATCTGGTCGGCCAGCTTCCTGTTTTCACGGGGGTAAACAACGTCAACGCCACTACCGAGGACGGCTATGGTGGGCCCGTCGGCTTCGAGAGCACCCTGGTGTGCGTAACTGTCAATGCCACGGGCCATGCCACTGACCACCGTCATGCCGACTTGCGTCAACTCGCGACTCAGCTTTCTCCCGACCGCCATGCCGTAGGGGGTTGGGCGGCGTGAGCCGACAATCGCCAGATTCTCTCCCGAAAGACACTCGGACCGGCCGCGAGCATAGAGCAAGATCGGCGGATCGAAGATTTCCTTGAGGCGCTCAGGATATCTCGCATCGTGAATCGTAATGATCTCGGCGCCGCACTGTTCCACCTTGTTCCGCTCGGCATCGGCGTCCTCAAAGCTGGTGCCCGAGTGGATCGATTCCGCAATCGCCTCACGCAACCCGCAGTCGCGCAACTCCGTCAGGGACGCATGGAATACCCGCTCGGGGCTTCCGAACTTCCGGATGAGTTTGAGAGCGTTCCGAGCTCCGAGACCCGGAACCAAGTGCAATGCCAACCAGAAAAGCTGCGCTTCCCGGCCAGTCGCGGCGGTCACCATTGATCGTACTATCGAAGAATAACCTAACGGACGCCTCGACCTCGGCGCAAGCCTGACACCCCAACCCTTCCGCAAGGAGTCGCGGGCAGGGGCTCAGTACGCGCTTTGTGTCAACGCAATATAGAAAGTTCCCCTGTTTGTGCAGTATAGGACGTTCCCCTTTCTCGGCATGGGTTTCTTTTGCGCCCTCGTAGCGGAAACAGCCCGGAGGGCGACGGGAACTGCGGCGAACGGTGCTCGCCGTGAGGCCGAGCGTGAACGGCGGACGGGAGCGGGGACACCGCTCAGGGGAATATGCCGCCCATGCCGCCCCATGCCGCCCCACAACGCGCAGGAGAGCGGCGACCGGGCGGCGTGTGCGG
Source organism: Bryobacterales bacterium (assembly GCA_965204095.1). Classification (GTDB taxonomy): domain Bacteria; phylum Acidobacteriota; class Terriglobia; order Bryobacterales; family UBA6623; genus JAPPLB01. The sequence goes on from OZ241991.1 coordinate 3,424,081, forward strand.
CAGTTCTCCGGGCGGGGGCCGCGCCGACGGCAAGTCGATCATTATGATTCGCGCCTCGCAGTCCTTGTGCCATGCAGGCCGGGACTGAAAAAAAAGACTGAAGGGCTTCAATACCAAAAGCCGAAGGGGAATTTTTTCCTTCGCCTTCCGCTTGGCTCACCAGGAGAACTTCTCACATTGCTCCGACAGCCGAGCGCGCTTTGTTGCCGCTCTACCATGTGTTGTGCTATCAATAAGAATCCCGTCAGATGAGCCGCGTCCGGCTGCGCTTCGCCAAGCGTGCGATGACGGTTTCTTTCATTATTCCCCACAGGAACCGCTGCGATTTGCTGGAACCTCTGCTGTCATCGATTGGACGGCAGCGCATCTCCTTCAAAGGCGAGACCGAAGTCATTGTCGTGGACAACGGATCTCAGGACGGTTCGCCTCGGGTTGCGCATGAACTGGGCGCGAACGTGATCTCGCTGCTCCGCAACGAAGGTGTGAGCCGCGCCCTGAATCGCGGTATCCAAGCAGCGCGGGGTGAGTACATCGTGCTGCTGAACAACGACGTAGAGATCTCTCCCGACTGGCTGCAGCGGCTGTTTGCGGATCTGGATGCGACGCAAGCCTGGTTCGCCACGGGCAAGCTGCTGAATTTCAGTGAGCGGCGGCGAATCGACGGCACTGGTGATGCGGTGTGCCGTGGCGGCACCGCCTGGCGACTCGGCCACGGCAAGGATGACGGCCCACTCTTCGCATTTCCGCGGGACACATATTTCCCCTCCGCCACGGCAACCCTGTTCCGGCGAAGCTTCTTCGACAAGGTGGGCTTGTACGAAGAAGCCTTCTTCGCCTACCTGGAGGACGTGGACCTCGGATTTCGGGCCGCAATCGAAGATACACCGGGGCGCTATGTCCCCGAGGCCGTCGCGTATCACTGCAGCGGCGAGACAACCGGCCGCTGGAGCGCACAGATGGTCGAGTGGCTGACCTGCCATCAGTTGCTGCTGCTCGCGAAATTCTATCCCGCTTCGCTGCTCGCGAAATTCGCGTGGCAGATCATCGTCGCACAGTCATTGTGGGCCGTTCTCGCGTTTTCCCGCGGACGGGCTCTCGGATGGCTCCGCGGACTGGGATGCGGCTTGCGCCGGTTCGCCGCACTGCGACGGAGTTCACAATCCCTGCGAGCGCATGCTTCCCGGCTCGCCGGCGTGCTGACATCTACCGAGAGTGAGATCGCCCACATACAACAGCAGACCGAGTGGGACACCTACTGGCGCTGGTACTTCAAACTGGCTTGCCACCCAATGGGGGCGAAAACTTGAAGGCCGGGGTGTCGGTCATCATCGTGACCTTCAACTCGGCGCGGCATGTCGCGGCGTGTCTGGGGCCTCTCGGGCAGGCCGACGAGGTTGTCGTTGTCGATAACGCTTCTTCGGACGGAACTTGCGAGATCGTTGCCCGCGAAGCGACGAAACTAAAGTTGATTCGCAACGCCAGCAACCGCGGCTTCGCGGCCGCCGTCAACCAGGGAATCGCGGCAACCAGCAGTCCTTTCGTTCTTTTGTTGAATCCCGACACGGTCCTGCGGAGCAGTCTGCAATCCCTCGTGGAACGCTGTCTCGTTCCGCAGGTCGGCGCAGCCTGTGGGAAGCTTGTTGACGGCAAGGGACAAGCCCAAATCGGGTTCAATTTCCGCTCGTTTCCAACCCCCGCCGCGCTATTGTTCGAAGTGCTTCTCATCAACCGCCTATGGCCGTCGAATCCTGTTAACCGGCGCTATCGCTGTCTGGATGCAGACCCCGACACCTCACGTGAAGTCGACCAGCCGGCCGGGGCGTTTCTGATGCTTCGCCGTGATGTGTTGCGACAAGTCGGCGGTCTGGATGAAAACTTCCACCCCATCTGGTTCGAGGACGTCGATCTTTGCCTGCGCGTGAGCAAGGCCGGGCACGCGATTCACTACGATCCTCGTTGTGTGGCTGAACATACAGGCGGACACTCCGTGGGCGGCATCAGCGTAGAAGAACGCTACCGGGCTTGGTATGGTAATCTTTTACGCTTTAGTCGCAAGCACTTCTCCAAGGGGGCCCGCCGCTGGCTGTACATTGCCGTTCGAGTCGGGCTCCGGCTCCGCTGGCTTCTCTGCGTCCTGGGCGCGGGAACTGCCAGTGAAAGAATGGCATGCCAGAACGTTATCAAGACTCTCGGCGGTTTTTCCCTCCACGACCGGAACGTAGCGGCCGTGTTGGGGACCGCTTCTCCTGCTGAATCGAAATCGAGTTAATCATTCATGGTTCGTGAACAATGCGTTTCGGTCACTATCGTCACGTACAACAGCGGTCGCTTCATTCGGCGCTGCCTTGAGTCGGTGCTCGATCAGCGGTACTCCAATTTGGAGTTGATCGTCGTCGACAACGCTTCCACCGACGGCACCACCGACATCCTCGAGCGCTTCGAGGATCGCTGCATCATCATTTACAACGAGGAGAACATCGGCTTCGCGGCGGCACAGAATCAGGCCATCGCGATTTCCCGAGGCGAGTGGGTGCTCACGCTCAATCCCGACGTGATGCTTCTCCCCAACCTTGTCGCAACGTTGATGGCGCAGGCGGACATCGATCCCACCGTCGGCACTCTTTGCAGCAAGCTGCTGATGATGGATGCCTCTTTCGAGATCCCCGATCTGCAGGTCGTCGATTCGACCGGGATCTACTTTACGCCGATGCAGCGGCATTTCGACCGCGGCTGTCTCGAGACGGACAATGGTCATTACCTCAAGCCGGAGTATGTCTTCGGCGCCACGGCGGCGGCGGCTTGTTACCGGCGCACGATGATTGACGACATCTCTGTGGGCAACGAGTTCTTCGATTCCGATTTCTTCACGTACCGCGAGGATGCGGACGTTGCCTGGCGCGCCCAACTGCTCGGTTGGAAATGCGTTTACGTACCCAATGCCTGCGGCTATCATGTCCGCAAGCTTCGTCCGGGGATGCGCCGTTATCTTCCGCCGGAGATCAATATGCACTCGGTCAAGAACCGCTTCTTGATGCGTGCGAAAAACATCACGCCCGGTGTGTACCTGCGGAACTTCATTCCCATGACATTGCGCGATCTGGGCGTAGTCCTCTACTGTCTGACGATCGAGCGTTCGTCACTCAAAGCGTTCTACCTGCTCGCTCGCGACTTCAACCGCATCCTCGAAAAACGCCGTCTGATCCAGCAGCGACGGCGTGTGGACGAAGAGTACATGATGAGCTGGTTCCGCTTCACTCCTGTCAGCCACCCCGTGGAAAGCTTCGAACCTGCTCCCGAACCCATCAGAGTTCGAGAGCTTTAGCCATCCATGAAAATCGCCCTTCTGGGCACGCGTGGCATCCCAGCTCGCTACGGCGGGTTCGAGACGTTTGCCGAAGAGTTGTGCGCTCGTCTCGTTGAGCGCGGACACGAGCCGACCGTCTATGGCCGCACGAACAACGTTGGCCGCCCGGGACCGCTCTACCGGGGCGTTCGGTTGGTGATCCTACCGACGGTTTCTCACAAGTATTTCGACACGCTCGTTCACACCTGCCTGGCGACGTTTCACCTGCTGTTTCACCGCCATCACGCCGCGCTGTTCTGCAACGGAGCGAACGCGGTCTTCACCGTGCTTCCCCGGCTACTGGGGATGCCGACGGTTCTCAACGTTGACGGCCTCGATCGGCAACGCAAGAAATGGAATGCGCTCGCGAGAAGCTGGTATCGCATGTCCGAGTGGCTGACGAAATGGTTTCCCACCGCCGTTGTCGCCGATGCCAGGGTAATCCAGAAATACTATGCCGAAACGTACGGCAGGAAAACACATCTCATCTCTTACGGTGCGCCGGCCCATAAGGTCTTGACGAAAGCAGCGCTCGACCGTCTCGGGCTCGACCCCGGGGGCTACTTTCTGTACGTCAGCCGCATGGAGCCGGAGAACAACGCCCTGCTCGTGGTGCGCGCCTTCGAGCAAACGACCGTTCCCTACAAACTCGTCATGGTCGGCGACGCACCCTACGCAAAAGACTACATCCGGCGAGTGCAATCCACGGACGACCCGCGCATCGTGTTCACCGGCGCTGTGTTTGGAGACGGCTATCACGAACTCCAGTCCCACTGCCTCGCCTATATTCAAGCCACCGAGGTCGGAGGCGTTCATCCCGCACTGATCGAAGCGATGGGCCGCGGCGCGCCGGTATTGTTCCTGGATACACCCGAGAATCGCGAAGTGGCGGGAGGCGTCGGCCTGATGTACTCCAAGGACGAACGGAGCTTGGCCTCCGTCATGGAATCAGTCGCGAGCATGTCGACCGATGAGCTTGCCGATTTGAGCAAGTCCTCCCACGAGCGTGTGAGAAAACGCTACGATTGGGAAACCGTCGTCGACCGCTACGAGGAACTTTTTTGTCAGCTTGCCGGCGTTTCCCATTCCAACGAAGCTGCCCCCAGAAAAGCGCGGTAACCTCCTACGACCGACCGAGAAGCACTCTCTTGCGCCTCGTTCTCGGCCTGATCAAGCCCGCTGCTCGGCGGAGGCCGCTGTTACTTTCTACCCGGGAGCCTCGAAGTTCGACCGGCCTCACCCCGATCGGTCGGTCCGGAGTGTCGCTGAAGAGGCAGATCAGGTCATGGATTCGTGTTCGGCGTTCGAAATCGTCGCAAGAGCCGGCGGTGATGGGGGCCTCGCGTGTCCTGATTCGATGCTGGCCCAGGCCACAGACACCACAGGACCGACCAGCCTGCATTTCTCACCACCCGACGGTCGAAGCACACGATACGACCGCCATGACTTCGATGCGCTTGCTTGCCGTGCTCAACGTACTGTCCAGTACGCCTGCGCGCGCCAAGCGGCGCACGCCTCGTCCTGACGGCCCTCTCACGCACTTCGCCTCGCCACGTGGTGAGACATGCAGACTAACCGCTGACAGATCCCCGATGAGAGGTGCAGGTCGTTGACGATCAGAGTTCGACTCGCATGCGGTGATGACGCAGAAATCATCGCGGACCACAGCGCCGCGATGGCCCGCGAGATCGAAGACACCGAGCTGGACTACAACCGGCTGCTGGCCGGCACCCGGGCCGTCTTCGAAGACGCCGGGAAAGGGTTCTTTGTCGTTGCTGAAAGGGAATCGCGGGTTGTCGGGCAATTGATGATCACGTTCGAGTGGAGCGACTGGCGCAACGGCCTTTTCTGGTGGATTCAGAGTGTGTACGTCGAGCCGGCATCGCGGGGGCAAGGGGTTTATTCGGCGCTGCACCAGTGGGTGATGGAGCAAGCCGCTGCCGCCAGGGACGTGTGTGGCATTCGGCTGTACGTGGACAAGAGCAATCACAACGCGCAGCGAACCTATCGGCGCTTGGGGATGACGCCGGCGGTCTACGACATGTACGAGACCGACTTCGTCTTGAAGAGAGAAGAATAAGGCTGGGGCATCGTGGAACAACTACTCGCACTGCATGAATCCATCAACGGTCTGGTTTGGGGAACACCCATGATGGTGCTCCTGATCGGCGCCGGGCTGGTGCTGACCGTAGTGACCAGGGGGGTGCAGTTTCGCCGGCTGCCATTCGCATTCCGTGAAGTATTCGGCAAGCTGTTCCGAAAAGGAACGGGGGAGGGAACCGTGACTCCCTTCCAGGCCTTGGCGACAGCGCTGGCGTCCACCGTCGGGGTCGGGAACATTGCGGGCGTGTCGACGGCGATCTTTCTGGGGGGACCCGGGGCCCTGCTCTGGCTGCTCGTTTCGGGCACCGTCGGCATGGCTACGAAGTACTCGGAGATTGCCATTGCGCTGCACTACCGCGAGAAGGATGACCGGGGAATAGTCCGCGGCGGCGCGATGTATGTGCTGTCAAAGGGACTGGGACTCCGCTGGCTGGGGGCGGTCTTCGCCTTGCTCACGGCGTCGGCTGCGTTCGGAATCGGGAACATGGTCCAGGCCAACTCGGTCGCCGACGCCGCCAGGACCGGTTTCGGGATCGAGCCGTGGGTGAGCGGCCTCGCACTGTGTGCGTTGACGGCGCTGGTTGTGCTGGGCGGGATCCGCCGCATCGCCGAGGTCACGCAGTTCCTCGTGCCGTTCATGTGTGTCATCTATGTCCTGGGCGCGGTCGTCATCCTGTTCCGCTATATCGATCAAGTGCCGGTGGTCATCGAATTGGTCCTGTCCTCCGCGTTTCAGGGGCAGGCGGCCGTGGGGGGATTCGCCGGAGGGACGGTGGCGGCGGCGATACGCTATGGCATTGCGCGCGGGATGTTCTCGAACGAGGCGGGGCTGGGGAGCGCCCCCATCGTTCACAGCTCGGCGGTGACCGACCATCCCGTTCGACAGGCATCCTACGGGATTGCCGAGGTTTTCGTGGACACCGTTGTCGTCTGTCTTCTCACCGGCTTCATCGTGCTGGCCACAGGCGCCTGGCAGTCGGGCGCCGACGGCGCTTCGATGGCCGCCAAGGCCTTTGAGATCGGCCTTCCCGGAGACTGGGGCGGGCAGATTGTGAGTCTCGGCCTCATCCTTTTCGCGTTTTCCACCGTAATTGGATGGGCCTACTACGGGGAAACCGGAGCCGCCTACCTATTCGGCACGGCGGCAAGTATGCCGTACCGGCTGGTATGGATCATCTTCGTCTACCTGGGCGCGACAGGAAGCCTGCAACTGGTCTGGAGTCTCGCCGACACTCTCAACGGACTGATGGCCATCCCCAACTTGGTCGGCGTGCTTGGGTCTCTGGCCATCGTGAGTTCGCTCACAAAGGAATTCTTCGCAAGGAAACGCTGATTCCGCATATCTCCACACGCGCCGGGCCGGTATGTGGAGACAGGGATACGAAGGAGACCTCGTTCGGAGGGCTACAGGTCAGCGCATTCGCTACATGTTGTGAAACCGATCTTGGTCCAGGGTTGAGCTGAGCGTGGCCGGGAAATGATCGCTGCTCAGCCCAATCGAGCAAAGGTAGTGCTGCCGTCGCATTCGCTCAGACGGACACGGATCGGCATGCCTGGGGCGAGCTCCTGATCGGGAAGGCGCACGGGGATGTAATTGTCGGTGAGCGCGCGGCTGCCTCCGCCAGCTCGTTGGTCGAGCGTGACGGCATCGAATACAGCACCGATCAGACTGCTCCGGAACGCCAGATTCTTCTCCGCCGCCAACTCCCGCAGCACGCGGTTGCGCAGTTTCTTTACCGGCTTCACCGGCTCGTCCGGCATGACGCTCGCTTCGGTGCCCGGCCGCGACGAGTAGCTGAAAACGTGCAGGTAGGTGAAGGGCATCCCCGCGATGAACCGGCGGGTCTCTTCGAATTCAAGATCGCTCTCGCCGGGAAAACCCACCATGACGTCAGCGCCGATGGAAGCTGTCGGCATGAGGGAACGAGCCTTCTCGATGCGGCTCGCATAGTGGCGCGCCCGGTAGCGCCGGCGCATTCTCCGGAGGACCGTGTCGGAAGCGGATTGCAGAGGGATGTGGACGTGCTTGGCAAGACGGGGCGTCGTTGCAACAAGCTCCAGCAGTTCTTCGGTCCAGTCCATGGGCTCGATCGAGCTCAGGCGCAGCTTCGCGACATCTGTCTCGATCAGCACCATTCGAAGCAGATGGGCCAAGCGCGGTTTTTCGGGAAGGTCCCGGCCCCATCGTCCAAGGTTGATTCCGGTGAGCACAACCTCGCTATAACGTTCCGACAACATTCTCACCTGCTCGATGACGAATCCGATCGGAGCGCTCCGGCTGGCGCCGCGCACGGAGGGGATCACGCAGAAGCTGCAGCGATTGCCGCAGCCGTCCTGAATCTTGAGGTTGGGACGCGTGCGATCCGGTCCCGCCTCGACAACCGGCGCCGAGAGAAACTGCTTTTGGTCGAAGATGTTTCCGACCAGCGTTCCGCCAAGGCTGATCTCTCCGTGGTAAGCAGCCTGGCTCGCAGGAGCCGACGGCTTGACCAGAGCGTCGGCAACGATCGCCCCGATCCGTGTCTTGTGCGAATTACCGACGACCCACCTGACGCCGGGGAGATCAGCGAGTTCCGTAGGGTGGCGCTGAGCGTAGCAGCCCGTTACAAGAATCTCGCCCTCCGGATTTTCTCGATACACGCGGCGGATCGCCTGCCGGGCATCCCGGTCCGCTTCCGACGTGACGGTACAGGTGTTGATGATGACGAGATCGGCCGGACCCGATGCGGTTTTCAAACCTCGGCGCTGCAGGTCAGCCGCGATGGCGGCGCCATCCGACTGCGAAGCGCGGCAGCCGAAGCTTCGCACGGAGAAGCTCTTTGTGGGGAATCGCCGGCGGGAACGCATGAAGATTGACCCTGTCGGCGGGAAGGAGTCGGGCTGTAACCCCGCCGGGGAAACGGCATCCAGCTGATTCTCAGAACACTAACGAGTCTCGCGGCGCATCTTCTTGCGGTTCCGCTTGCGCGCCAGCGCCTGCTTGACCCGCTTTTTTTCGCCGGGCTTCAAATAGTAGGAGTGCCGCTTGACCTCTTTGATGATGTCTTCGTGCTGTACTTTCCTTTTGAAACGCCGCAGTGCGCCGTCAAGCGATTCGCCCTCTTGAACATAGACTTCAGCCACACATACCTCCACCAACGAGAAACTCTGCAAGAATGCCGGTCGAGCGAGGAACGAAGAAACCGGCAGCCCCTCAACGAATTGTACCCTACAGATCCTTCTCAGGCCAGTCGCACCGCCTCTGTACGACAGCCGTGCATGGAGCTACCGCCACACCCGAGGTGGACTCTTACCGCCTGGAGGCCAGCCGGATGACCGGCGCGAGAAGGTTATCGACGGGTGCATAATCGTCAGTGAGGACGAGGCTCTGCGAGCGCCTACGAAGCATGGCGAGCTGCTCGGGATCAAGCACCATGCCGATGGCTGAGTTGATGGACAACTCGTTGACATCGAGCGGCCGCCCCGATCCCAGCACGATGAACGTATCACGCTCATCGTCGTCAGAAGGACCGGCCAAGGAGCTGGATATTGCGTAGACGTGCGGGAAGCTCTGCTCCAGCGTGTTGATCATTGCACCGACGAAACGACCGGAGCGGTATATATCGATGACGTTCACCAGCAATACGCCGTCGGGCGTCATGAGTTGCCGCAGCTTCTGGTTGAAATCCCTGGTCGTCAGATGAAACGGCGGTGAATAGTGATTGAAGGCGTCGGAATAGACCAGATCGAAGAGGCCTTCTGCGGCGGTTTCCTGCCGTCGCAGGATATCTTCGACGTGATTCCGCGCATCGAGGTTGAAGATACGGATCGGGGTGTCGGCCGGTAGTCCGAAGGCCTCATGCGCCGCACGGGTGACCTCGGGATCGATCTCGGCGACTTCCAGATAGCTGTCCGGCCAATGGCGCAGCAGCCAGCGTGGAAAGACGAAGCCGCCTCCGCCGAGCGAGAGCGCTCGCAGCACACGATCCTGGGGCCAGTCCTTGACGGCGGCCCGCGTCACGGCGGCGTATACCTGTTCATACTCATAGATCAGCCTGCCGGTATCGTTCATGTCCACGTAGGCATGGATCAGAAAATCGAGAGTCATCGACCGCACACCCTCCATTTCCATGTCGTCCTCGACAGTGATCAGCGAGTACTGCGTCTCCTCCTGAAAATGGATCCAGTCACTCTCGTACGGGCGCAGGCCCAAGCGCTCGCCGACCACGCGGGCCTGTTCGAACGGGCCGCTCATGGCGATGAAGGAGGCAACGACTACGCCGGTCCAAAGGAACGCCAGCAGCGAGCGGGCCCCAAACAGGAAGGCCATACCGAGCAGAATAGCCGCCACGCCGAGCAGGACAGCCACGGTGCCGATTGCGGAGATCAGATAATAGCCCGTCAGGAACGTGCCGACGATGCTGCCAACGGCGCCCCAGGAATAGACGCTGCCCACAGTCCGCCCAGTCTCACGGCCCAGGTCCAGGGCCATTTTGGCCGCCACTGGCCCGATGGTCCCGAGCAATGCCGAAGGCAGAAAGAACACCAGGAAGACATGGCCGAAGATCCGCAGAACCCACTCCTGATCGTGCAGCAGCATCCAGTTTCCGGCGTGGATGTTGAGCATGGGGGTCAGCAAACATGTCGCCGAAGCGATGAGGAAGAGCGACGCCAACGCTTCGGTTGGGCGGTAGCGGTCCGCCAGCCGGCCGCCAAGGTAGTTGCCGACGGCGATCCCTGCCAGAACGATGCCGATGACGGATGTCCAGGTATAGAGCGAGCTACCGACGTACCGTGCGATCAGGCGCCCGGCCACCAGTTCAACCACCATGATGCACAGGCTCGAAACGAATACCGTGAAATTGGGAAGCATCCAGACCCAGATGCTTACTTTCGGCTGCGGCTGGACGTTCTGCGACGCCACGGGATCAGAAATAGTCGCCATCTCGAGCTTTTGAGGTGAGTGGGAAACGGGTCCTTTCAAGGCTCTTCAGTAGGACGTATGCCAGATCCGAGAGGTAACACATCGGTAGGTTTCGAGAACATCGCGGGCCGTCTCGTCCCAACTGTACCACTGAACCCGTCGCGGCCCATGCAACGTCCAAGATGCCGGAACCTCCCTCGAAAACCGGTCCGGGACCCTCCGCATGGTACAATGGGCGTGCTTTATCCCGCCGTTTTGGGCCTCTTGGAGACGGTTTGAGGGTTCCGTCTGCGGCCTCGTTTCCCGTCAGATCCAGATCGTAGGACGCGGTGGAAAACACCATGCGCTGGAGCCAGCTATTCATACCCACGCATCGTGAGACGCCGCACGAAGCCGACGTCGTCAGTCACCAGCTCCTGCTGCGGGCAGGCTACATCCGACAACTTGCAGCCGGCCTGTACAGCTACCTCTATTTAGCCAGGCGCTCGCTGCTCAAGATCGAGCAGGTGATCCGGGAGGAGATGGACGCCATCGGCGCGCAGGAGATGTTCCTGCCGGAACTGCATCCCGCAAAAGTCTGGCAAAAGAGCGGCCGCTGGGATGCCATCGGCCACGACATGTTCCGTCTGCAAGACCGCTGGGGGCATGATCTGTGTCTAGGCATGACGGAAGAAGAGGTCATGACCTCCATCGCCACCGGTGAGTTGCGCAGCTACAAGCAATTGCCGCAGTTGTGGTACCAGATTCAGGCGAAGTTTCGAGACGAACCACGGCCGAAGTCGGGTCTGATTCGCGCGCGGCGCTTCACGATGAAGGATTCGTACTCTTTCGATCTGGACGCCGCCGGCCTCGACGTCAGCTACAAGAAGCATCACGCGGCCTATTGCCGCATCTTCGATCGCTGCGGATTGAAATATATCACGGTGGAGGCGCATTCCGGCGAAATGGGCGGCAGCCAATCGCACGAATTCGCGGCGCCCTCGGATGCAGGTGAAGACGTGATCGTTCTCTGCAAGGGCTGCGGCTACGCGGCCAATCTCGAGATGGCTCGCTCTACAGCGCAACCTCCCGCGCAACCGGACTCTGCTGAAGACCTACCTCCGGAGGAGTTTCACACTCCCGGCAAGAAAACAATCGCTGAAGTTGCCGCGTTTGACGGTTCTCCGGAGACATCGCACATCAAGAGCCTCGTCATCGTGGCGGATGAAAAGCCGTGCCTCATCTTGCTGCGCGGAGACCACTCGCTGAATGAAGCGAAACTCGGGTCGGCCATTGCCGCGACGAAAGTGAGGCCGGCTCATCCCGAAGAAATCCGCGAATGGTTCGGCGCGGGCGCGGGATCCTTAGGCCCTGTGGGTGTGAAGGAACTTACCATCCTTACCGACGAGGCGCTTCGGAACCGCCGCGATCTGATCTGCGGCGCCAACCGAGACCACTATCATCTGCGACACGTGACGCCCGGACGCGATTTCGAGACAAGCTTCGACGATCTCCGAGATGTAGCCGAAGGCGACGCATGCGCGCAATGCGGCAAACCTCTCACGCTGCGAAAATGCATCGAGGTCGGACACATCTTCAAGCTCGACCGCCGTTATTCCGAATCGATGGGACTGAGCGTGCTCGACCCCAATGGCAAGGAAGTGACTCCGATCATGGGTTCGTACGGCATCGGGCTGGAGCGCATTCTCGCCACGTCCGTCGAACAGAATCACGATGACGCGGGCATGGTATTGCCGGCATCGATCGCTCCTTTCGAAGCCATCATCACGCCAGTGAATCTGAAGAACGACGCCCAACGGCAGGCCTCGGAGTCGCTCTATGAGGACTGCCGGAGCCAGGGCATCGACGTGATCTACGACAACCGAGGAGAGCGCGCAGGCGTAAAGTTCTCGGATGCCGACTTGATCGGTATCCCCTACCGTTTCACGATCGGCAAGAAGATTTCCGAAGGAATCGTGGAACTGAAGGACCGCTCGACACGTCAATCTACCGATGTTAGACTCGAAGAAGCTGCTATGCGGCTCGCCGAGGAGTTGGCGAAAGCCGTCGATCCGAGCGCTCTCACATGATGCTGCTCCGGGAAAACACGGCCCGCGAGCCCCGTTCCCGCCGGCGCTCTCGCGGTTTGCGAAAGCACACCGCGCCCCATCGATCCGAAGTGACGAATTCCAGGGAGTTCCGGGGCGCGGCATGCTGACGAACCAGGTGACGGAATGGGCAAGGGAAAACTTGTAGTCCGCTCGCGTATGCTTGGCCGGATGTTGCGGCTGGCAAAGAGTCCGTTCGGAAAAGTACTGCTGGCTCTGTTTCTGATCACGGCCATCGCGGGTGGAGTGGCCTTCAACCACTTCTACTGGGAGTACGCGAAACTCATCGACGCCAAGCTGCACGGTGGCCCCTTCAACCGTACTTCCAAGGTTCTGGCTGCTCCGGATCCGGTGTTCGTCGGCGACGAGATGTCGATCGCCGACGTCGTTGCGCACTTGCGCGAGGCGGGTTACTCAGAGTCGCGGCACAACCAGATAGGCCACTTCAGCATCAAGCCCGACGCGATTGAAGTTTATCCGGGTGTGCTCTCCTACTTCATTCAGGAACCGGCGGTTCTGTATTTCAGCGAAGGCCGTGTCACGAGAATCGTTTCCCTGAACGACAACAACCCGCAGACCGCGTACGAGTTGGAGCCCTCCCTCGTCACGAACCTCTCCGATCAGACGCGCTCCAAGCGGCGGCTGGTCGCCTACAACGACATTCCCGCGGTCTTGAGAAACGCAGTACTGGCAATCGAGGACCACCGCTTCTTCAGCCACAGGGGAATCGATATTATCCGCGCGACGCGAGCTGCTTTCGACGGGCTTGTCGAATGGCGCCGGCCTCGGGGAACCTCAACGCTGACGCAGCAGTTGGCGCGCCAGTTCTTCCTGAGACCGGACCCGACCCCCAAGCGCAAGCTCGAGGAAGCGATGATCGCTCTGCAACTCGAGAGTCGGCTTACCAAGGAGCAGATCTTCGAGTTTTACGCAAATCAGGTTCCCTTGGGACGGCGTGGCAGCTTCAACGTGATGGGGATGGGAGAGGCGGCCGAAACCTACTTCGACAAAGACCTCCGCGCTCTGGAACTGCATGAAGCGGCGCTGCTGGCGGGCTTGATCCAGCGGCCAAGCTACCTCAACCCCTACCGCCACCCGGAGCGCGCCAAAAAGCGCCGCGACACGGTTCTGCGGGCGATGCTGAGGGAGCAATACATCACCTTGGACGACTACCAGACAGCCGTTGAGGAGGAGATCGAGCTGGCTCACGGCAAGATCGAATACAGCAACGCACCGTACTTCGTCGACCTGGTCAACCGCGGCTTACGGCAACACTTCGGCGAGGAAGAATTGATTACGGGGTCGTACCACGTGTACACGACCCTCGACATGCAGCTTCAAAGAGCCGCGGTGGAAGCGATTCGCGTGAGCATGGCCGACGTCGACGAGAAGGTGGCCCGGCAACACAAACGCGGCAAGTACGCCGCCTTCGGATATCCACCGAGCGGCCCGGCGCCTCGCGCCCAGGCGGCCCTGGTCGCAATTGACCCGAGCAGCGGCGAAGTCAAGGCGATCGTCGGCGGCCGCAACTACGGCGAAAGCCAACTCAATCGCGTCTTGGCTTACCGGCAGCCCGGGTCGGCTTTCAAGCCCTTTGTCTACGCCGCCGCGGTCGACACGGCGATCGAGCATGAGGACGATCCCTTTACGCCGCTCACGCGGGAAGTACTGACGCCTATTTCCATCATTGATGATGTACCCACAACGTTCTGGTGGGACGACAAGCCCTACGAGCCGTCGAACTTCGCCAACAAGATTTACGGCACGGTCACGATGCGGACGGCGCTGGTCAAGTCGATGAACATCTCGACCGTCAAGGTGGCGGAATCAGCGGGTTTCGACCGCGTAAGCGACTTGGCGAAGCGGGCGGGATTGGGTGAGAACATTCTGGCTACTCCGGCGGTCGCGCTGGGGGCGTACGAGGTGACGCCGCTCGATATTGCCGCTGCCTATACGGTCTTTGCGAATGGAGGCAAGCGGATGGAGCCGTACTTCATTCGATCCGTCACGGACCCGAAAGGCAACGTTCTGCTGAGAAACCGTCCACAGGAAGAAGAAGTGCTTGATCCGCGCGTCGCCTACGTCATTACGCACATGCTCCAGGACGTCATTCGCCGGGGAACGGCGGTGCGTGTGCGGGGCATGGGCTTCATCGAGCCCGCCGCCGGCAAGACCGGTACGGATGACGACGGCTGGTTCGCCGGCTACACGTCGAACCTGGTGTGCGTGGCCTGGGTAGGATTCGACGACAATACCGACTTGGCTTTGGAAGGCGCACACTCGGCGCTGCCGATTTGGACCGAGTTCATGAAGAGCGCGCACACGTTGCGGGAGTATCGCAACCCGGAACCGTTCCAGCCCGTGGACGGCATCGTGACAGCCGAGATCGACCCCGTCACCTACGAGTTGGGCACCTACTCCTGCCCACAAAGGAGCACGGAAGTCTTCGTCGCCGGCTCGCAACCCAACCGCTACTGCCGGCTCCACGGCGGTCGGGGCCGTCAATTGTTGTTGGCGACCAACGTCGCCGGCTGGGACAGCGGGGGCAAGCAGGTCAGCGATGATGCCAAAGTCGAGATCGCCGACAGCGGCATGGAACCGCAGGCATTACCGCCGAGCATCACGATCCCCGTCCTGGATGCGCCGCCGGACAAAGGGCGGCAGGAAGAGGAAAGCCCTCCGAAGAAGAAGGGGTTCTTTGGACGTATCCTCGATGCCTTCCGGTAAACCTCGGCTGCGATAAGAAACATCTCATGCAAACGCCTTGGGGCGACGTCCCGGTCAGGGACGCTCACGCGCACTTGTTCTCGCGCAACTTCTTTCGCATTCTCGCGTCGCAGAAGGCCGGGCTGCCCGAGGAGAATCCTGACCACGCGATTGTCGAACAACTCGGTTGGGACCTGCCGCCGGAAGATACTGCTCAACTCGCCGCACGGTGGGTAGAGGAACTCGACCGCTACGGGGTGGAGCAGATCGCGCTGATGGCGAGCCTGCCGGGCGATGAGCAGTCGGCCGCGGACGCAGCGCGAGCCTTCCCCGACCGTATCCACGGCTACTTCATGCTCAATCCCTGGGCGCCCGATGCTTTGGATCGCACTCGCAATGCGGTCGAGAAGCTGGGCTTGAAGGGGATCTGCCTGTTTCCGGCGATGCATCGCTTTTCCGTACAGGACGATGCGATGAGGCCCATTTACGAACTCGCGGCCGGGCGGCCCTTGGTCGTGTTCGTTCACATGGGGGTGCTGACCGTCGGAGTACGCAAGAAGCTGGACCTGCCGTCGAAGTTCGACATAAGCTTTTCCAATCCCATCTCTTTGCATCGAGTCGCTTTGGAGCACCCCTCGGTCAACTTCGTCATTCCTCACTTGGGCGCCGGATATTTTCGCGAGGTTCTTATGCTCGGCGACCTGGCGCCGAATGTGCACCTCGATACCTCCAGCACGAACTCCTGGGTGAAGTACCTCGCCTCTGAGATGGACCTCAAGGACGTATTCCGCCGAGCACTTGCGGTTTATGGGGCGCAAAGGCTGCTTTTCGGCTCAGACTCGTCATTCTTTCCACGGGGATGGAACCGTGCGGTGCTGGAATCGCAAATAACGATCCTCGAAGAACTCGGCGCCACCGCCGAGGATGTGCGAGCCATCCTAGGCGGCAATCTGAAGCGGCTGCTGGCATGAACCGTTGTTGCCCGGGCTCTTTCGGTTCGAGTCAGTACGTGGCATGTCTGTGCCTGCCAAAACGGTGTTGCCACGAAACGGCGCCCGCTTACGCGCGGGTCTGGGACTGGACGGTCAAATTTCGGCGTGCTTAGATGGGACAGATGAGGGAGAACGCCAAGGCCACCGACACGTTCTCGGCGCTGATCGTAGACGACGAGCAACTGGCGCGAGAAGAGTTGGCGTTCCTGCTCAAACCGTTTCCTGCCGTCGAGGTCGCCGGCACGGCCGGTGACGGCCTCGAGGCCCTGCAACTCATCGAGCGGCATCAGCCCGACATCGTGTTCATGGACGTCCAGATGCCCGGCCTGAACGGCCTGGAAGTCGTCCGGGAACTGGCGGGCTCGGGAGCGCGCATGCCGTACTTCATCTTCGCCACTGCCTACGATCAGTACGCTGTGCAGGCATTCGAAGTGAACGCGGTGGACTATCTGCTTAAACCCATCGAGAAGGAACGGCTTGCCCAATCAATCGAGCGCGCCGAGAAACTGTTGGCGTCGCCCCCGCAAGAAACCAGCCGCCTGGAGTCGCTCCTGGCGGAACTCAAGAGCGGTTTGCACCGGCCGACGAAGGTGTTGCTCAAGCACAGCAACCGGCTCTTACTGGTCGACGCCAATGATGTGATCTACGCAGGCATCCAGGACGGCCTCATCACCATCGTCTCAACCCAGATCGAAGGCTACTCGAACTACCGAACGATCGAAGAGTTGCAGTCCAATCTCGATCCGGCCGTTTTCTGGCGTGCTCACCGCTCGTATCTGGTGAACATCAACAAGATCCAGGAAGTCATCCCGTGGTTCAAGTCGAGCTATCAACTGCGGATGAGTGACAAACGACGCACCGAAATCCCCGTCAGCCGGGCTCAGACGAAACGGTTGCGAGAGCTGTTCAAGCTCTGAGTCGAGTCACCAAGCTCGGCGGGTTAGGGCTGAGAAGGCGGCGCCTCGGCCGGCTGCTGCGTCTCGTCGACGACTTCCCCGAAGATGATGTCGGCGTCGCTCTTGAACTGCTTGTAGTCTTCGTACTTGATAATCATGCGGATGCGCTGGTCGCCGCTTTTGAAGTGCAGGACGTCGTCAGCGCGCGTATACACGGGGAACCAGTATTTGCCGTCAATCTGGTCCCGGTAGGTCTCAAAACGCGGAAACTGATTGTCTTCTTTCTTTTTGAGCAAGCCCACACCCTTGCCGTAGGTCTTGACGATCTGCAGATCCCGCTGGTCGACCCAGATTTGCCCCTCGAAGTAGCGTTTCCCCTTCTCGAGTTTCTTCGGCTTGACCGCGAAAACATAGGTCTCGATCTCATCAACCTGTTCCGGGCCGATATATCGGACGTTGTAATCGGGGCGCTCGGAAGTGGTCATGACGAAGGGCTGCACATCGCGCAGGTCCTGCATGTCCTGCGGCGTGAGGATGATGTTGCGGAGCGTTGGCACCGGTGAATAGACCACCCTCTCATTGCGTTTGCCATCGGAGCCGAAGATGATGTCCTGCACCAGCTCGTACCTGCCCCGCACGCTTCCCGAATCGGTGTATTCCAGGATCTTCACCGTTTGCCGGTAGGTGTAGTTGCCGCGGGCGCGGGCGAACTCGGTCTCCTTGGCGACGAACTGATCGATCAACTGCTCGGCCGGCATGGGCAGGCCGACGGTGACTGCGTCGGCCGCAACGACAGGCTGTGGGGCGGCCAGGGCCGCCACGACCAGAAGGAACAGGGCTGCCTTGAACAACGAGATCGGTTTCATCGCTTTGCACCTCTCAAGGGTCTGACTGATTATCCCACGCTCAGCCGGATTTCATCCTACTTTTGACAGACGTAGCCGCACCCGGAAACGGTTACGCGTTAAACCGCCCTGCGCCCTGGTGCTCGCCGAAGACACTTCGCAGCGCGTCGGAGACCTCACCGAGCGTAGCGTAGCTCCCGACAGCGTCCAGGATCAGCGGCATTAGATTTGCATTCCCGCGCGCGCCCTCCGACAGCGCCTCCAAGCCGCGCCTGACCCGCGCGGAGCCGCGCGAACGCCGCAACGTTTCGAGCTCTTCCCGGCGCCGATCTTCCAACTGTGGATCGATCTTCACCGTCGGAACGGACTCTCTTTTCTCGGACTGAAACGCATTGACGCCGACGACCTTTCGCTCCCCCGTCTCGACGCTCCTCTGGAAATTGTAGGCCGCATTCTCGATTTCACGCTGCACGTAGCCCTGCTCGATCGCGCTCAGCATCCCACCCAGAGCGTCGATGCGGGCAAGATATTCCCTCGCTTCTTCTTCGATTCCGTCCGTCAGCCGCTCGATTTCGTACGACCCGGCAACCGGGTCCGCGGTATTCACGACGCCGGTTTCTTCAGCAATCACCTGTTGCGTTCGCAACGCAAGCTTGGCGGCCTGCTCGGTCGGCAAGGCGAGAGCCTCGTCGAAGCCGTTCGTGTGGAGGGACTGCGCGCCGCCCAACACCGCGGACAGCGCCTCGCAGGCGGTGCGCACGACGTTGACATACGGTTGCTGCGCGGTCAGCGACGAGCCCGCCGTCTGCACATGGAAGCGCATCCGCAAGGACGCCTCGTTGCCCGGACGAAAGCGCTCTCTCATGGAGCGGGCGTAGAGGCGCCGGGCCGCTCGAAACTTCGCGATCTCCTCCAGGAAATCGCGGTCGGCGCTGAAGAAGAACGATAATCGCGGAGCAAAATCGTCGATGTCCAGCCCCGCCGACAGCGCAGCCTCGATGTAGGCAAATGCGTTGCCCAGGGTGAAAGCCACTTCTTGAGGCGCAGTCGCACCGGCCTCCCTCATGTGGTAGCCGCTGATCGAGATCACATTCCATTTCGGCAGTTCCCTGCCGGCCCACGCAAACAGATCGGTCACGATCCGCATCGAGGCCTGCGGGGGATAAATGTAGGTGCCTCGGGCGATGTATTCCTTGAGGACATCGTTCTGCACCGTCCCCCGAAGGCTGCTCGTCTCGACCCCCTGCTTGCGGGCCGCCGCGACGTAGAGCGCCAACAGTATGCTCGCCGTCGAGTTGATCGTCATGGAGGTCGAGACATCACCCAGCGGGATGCGGTCAAAAAGTTGCTCGATGTCGCGCAGGGAACTGATCGCAACGCCCGCTCTACCCACTTCGCCCAACGACCGGGGATGGTCCGAGTCGTAGCCCATCTGCGTCGGCAGGTCGAAGGCGACCGACAAGCCCGTGATGCCCTGCGAGAGAAGATAGCGGTAGCGCCGGTTCGATTCCGCAGCGTCGCCGAGACCGGCGTACTGCCGCATCGTCCAGAGACGATCGCGGTACATGCCCGGATAGATGCCGCGGGTGTAAGGGAAGGCGCCTGGCAGCCCGAGAGGCACATCACCGGCAGCGGGATCGCTCATCGGCTCGCCGAGGGGCCGGGCACGCCCTATCTCCCCCGAGAAACACGACGCGCGCGCCGGAAAGAGGAGACTCCGAAACCCCCAAATATGATCACGAAGGCCGCCAGGGCCACGACACGCCAGAAGTTGGCGGGGTCGCGATCCATCTGCTGATAAGTGGGGATCAGCCCGCCGGCTCCGAATGTAGCCAAGAGCGCGAAGGCAATGAAGATGAAGCCCACGATCTGATGGAACAGTTCCCGCCCAACCTGCAGGAGCTTGACCCCGAACTTCCTGGCTTCCTGAAGAGCGAGCGCTCCCAAGCCTCCCCAGCGCGTAACGGGCATGGTCAGCCATCATGCTATCAGAGCCCCTGATCGAGGGCCATGGTTGCCCGCGTCCGTGTCAACGCAATCCAGCACGTTCCCCTTTCCGGGCATGGATTCCTTTTGCGCTCGCCGCGAGGCGGCCGGGAAGGGCTGACGGTTCGAGGACACTGGCTCAGGAGCATATTTTCTGCCGGGAAATAGTGGGAAATTCCAGACAGGCAAACAGTGACTTGTCGGCGGGCGCGACCGTCGGTGCAGCGGTTCCTGGTGGCGCGACTCTTGCATACCCACGGCGAACCGAACGGCCATAAAGGCCGTGTTTCGTGATTCGGGTCTCGTGAGCCGCACGGACTTCGCCTTGCAGTTCTCATGCTATGCAGGCCGGGGCGGAAAAAAAAGACTGAAGGGCTTCAGTACCTTCATGTACCAAACGTGCCAAGAGAAATTTTTTCCTTCGCCATCCGCTTTGCTCACCAGGGGAACTTCTCCCATTGGGCCGACACGTTTGTCCGCGTTCAGTTCGGACCGCCGAGCGGCCGTTCGGGAGCAGCACCAACCCACGGCCCAACCCGGGTCTGGATCAGAAGTCCACGGTGAGGATCACGACGGTCATCCCGGGATGCCTCAGGCCTTGGGGGGGATGAGAGCCGTGCCCAGATTCTGCCCTTGCAGCAGGCGTTCCAGCACTCGGGGCTCGGCGCCGGCGACGATTCGTACTTCCGGAATGCCCCGGGCGATTCCAGCCACGGCGGCGCGCAGCTTCGCCTCCATGCCGCCCTTGGCGACACCGGTCTCGATGAGGCGCAGAGCTTCGTCCGCAGGAAGAGTACTGATGCGCCGGCCCTCGCCGTCGAGCACACCCTCCACATCGGTGAGAAAGACCAGTCGATCCGCATTGAATCCGCCGGCGCAGGCGACCGCCATCTGGTCGGCGTTGACGTTGAAGACGGCCCCTTGCCGGCCGCCGGCGATGCAGGCCACCGTAGGCAGATAGCCGTTGGCGCTGAGCAACTCGATCACGGAGGCGTCGACCCGTTCCACCTCGCCCACGGCTCCGAGTTCCTCGGAAAGCCGCCGCGCCTGAACCAGCCCGGCATCGATGCCCGATAAACCGACGGCGCGCACCCTTTGCTGTTGCAGCGCGGCCACCAGCCGGTGGTTCACCAATCCGGCGAGTGTTCGGATCACGGCATCAAGGATGTGCGGCGGCGTGACGCGAAAACCACCGCGAAACTCGCTTTCGATCCCATGCTCCCGCAAGTAGCGGCTGAGCTGCTTGCCGCCCCCATGGACCACGACGGCCTGGTGTCCGGCCTTGACGACGGCCGCCAGCTTCTCCGCCACGGACAGCCTGCTTTCGGAGGTGTCGATATGGGCACCCCCGATCTTGATGAGAAGTTTCACGAAACGAGACTCCGAAAAGGGCTGCAGACGGGGCGGCGGGGACTACAGGAGTGCTTCCGTCTCGGGAAGTCCCAGCACGAGGTTCATGTTCTGTACGGCTTGGCCCGCGGCGCCCTTGACGAGATTGTCGATCGCCGCCACGATGACGACCCGCTTGGTCTTCGGATCCGAGTTGATCCCGATATCGCAGAAGTTGGTGTAGTTGACGGTCTGCAGATCGGGCAATTCGCCTTCGGGAAAGATCCGGACAAAGGGTTCGTCTTTGTAGACCTTGCGGTAGATCGCCGCAATCTCGTCGTAGCTCATCGATTCCGCCGTGCGGACGTAGATCGTCTCGAGGATGCCTCGATGCACCGGCAGCAATTGAGCGGTGAAGCTCAGCTCGTGTTCCTCGACGTCGGACGTGAGCAGCAACTCCGGGACATGCCGATGCATCAGCACGGCGTAGGCGCTGAAATTCTGGGTCACCGCCGAAAAATGAGTCCTGGGGGAGAGCTTCTTGCCGGCGCCGCTGACCCCCGACTTGGCGTCACAGATCACGCCTGCTTCACGGTCCAGCACACCTTCGATCACCAACGGACGCAGGGACAGGTTGGCGGCCGTCGGATAACAGCCCGGGTTCGACACCAGACGCGCGACCTTCGTCACGTTGCGGAAGTACTCGGGCAAACCGTAAACCGCCTCGGCGAGAAGATCAGGGCGGTTGTGTTCGAGGTTGTACCAGCGCTGGTAATTTCCGACCGTCCGCAGCCGAAAGGCGGCGCTCAAGTCGATGACCTTCAGCCCCGCGTCGAGAGCCTTCGGCACGAGTTCCAGGGAAACCTCATGCGGCGTCGCAAAGAAAACCACGGCGAGCCCGCCGTCCCGCAGCGCCTCGTCCCCCCAAGGCAGCCGTTGCAGATGGCCATCGAGGAAACTTGTCTCGTCCTCGGTTCGGGTGCGGTGCTCCAGCAGAACCGGCTCGACCTGGCGGTGGCGCTCGAGAATCTTCACGAGCTCCGCGCCGCTGTAGCCTGAGAAGCCGACGACGCCGGCGCGTATCCTGTCACCCATTACCGGCCCCTGAATATCTTTATGATACGGGCCGCCAGAGTACCAGACAACTTCGGGACACAGCAGCTTTGGCGCCCTCGACCGAGAGTTTCGCCACGCCCTTGACCGCTGTGCCTGCCGCCGCACTCGAAGCGTTCCCTCTGAGCTGAGGGACGTACATGAACGAATCGAGGACGTTCGGAGCCGATGCCAAGACCCGGCCACGGATCGGAAGGTCCGCCGCTCGCAACACGTGACGGTAAGCCCAATGAAATGATGTCAGGCAGGCCGGGAGCCTCGGGGATCGGATTGGTGACTGCTCTTTGACGAACTTTGGGGCTTGAACCTATCTTCGGTTTATAAAATAGAGGTCTAAAAAAAAATAATTACAACTCTTGACAGTACAAAATAGAGTTGCTATATTTAATTGCAACTCAGATTGGAGGTCACGGCATGCAAGTAACATTCCCAGCCATGCGTGCGCGAATGGGGGGGCGCCCCTACTTCGCGACCATCATGGCGCTTTCGGAGATACCTCGGTTTTTCAAGTTCAACGACTGGGAGCAGGTCACCCCGGAACTTCGGGCTCAGCGGGTGTTGAACGAATCGCGGGTCCCTATGATCGCAAAGTACATAGTTGACAACGAGGATTCCTACCTGTTCTCGGCGATTACGGCGTCCTACTCAACAGCCACAATCAACTTCACTCCCGCTTCTGAGAACCAACCCGATATCGGTCAGATCCAACTCAACCTTGAGGATATGGAGTTCGTGATCAATGACGGCCAGCACCGCTGTGCGGCAATCGCACAGGCGATCAAGGAAAACCCGAGCCTCGCCAAGGACCGTATCTCTGTCTTGCTCTTCCCGATGGAAAGCATCGACCGGATGCAGCAGATGTTCTCGGACCTGAATCGCTTCGCCCAGCGATCTTCAAAATCTCTCAACATCTTGTACGACCACCGCGACAGCCTCGCAGCGCTGACCAACGTGGTTGCAGAGAAGGTTGACGTGTTCCGCGGTCTCGTGGACATGGAGCGTGTTTCGATCCCCATCCGATCAGAGAAGCTGTTCACGCTCTCCACACTCTACGACGCTAACAAGGCATTTCTCGGCAACAAGATCGATCCACCTGGCTCAGGTCCATACGAAGAGACTTGCGAAAGAGCGGTGCAGTACTGGAATACCTTGGCGGAGATCATTCCAGACTGGAAGAAAGTTTCCGCCGGGCTCGTTGCCGCAGCAGCAGTTCGCCAAGAAAAGATCAGTACGCATGCCACCGTGCTCCGTGCCCTGGGCGGAGTCGGGCGAGTTCTCAACGAACGCTATCCAGACCAGTGGCGTAAGCATCTGCAGAATCTCTCGAAGGTCGATTGGCGCAAGAGTGTGGGAGGGAAGGTCAATCCGAGGTGGGATGGCGTTTGCATATCCGCTGGCTCCGTTGTTGGAAATCGCCAAGCTAGACTTGCAACGCTCGAGGCTCTATGCCGTGCAGCAGGGGTTGCATCAAATAACATTCCGGGTAAGCGCAAGCGTGGCCGACCTCGCAAATCGACCAAGAAGGATTAGATCATGCATGAGAAGAAGCTATTCGAGACGCTCCTGTTTGCCGAACATGAAGATCATGTCATCGATGCACTGGATGCGGCTGGCTACCCCCTCAATGACGACAGCATCTGGGTGCCGCTCGGTGAGAACGCAGGTAACTTCAGCGTCGTCGGCAATCAGCAGGAGAACGCTGCGGCAGCCTTCATCGAGAAGGTCGTTAACAGCATCGACGCTGTGTTGATGGGGGAGTGTTTTCGACTGAACATTGACCCTGAATCGATGGAAGCCCCATCCTCCATGCAGGAAGCGGTTGAGAGGTTCTTCCATGCGAAGGGAGGTCGCCTGGATAACCTGACACCCACGGAGCAAACGGAGCTAGCGCAGAGAATTCAAATCATCGCGACGGGGGAGCGAGATTCTCCTTGCTATTGCATCGTCGATCAGGGCGAGGGACAGACTCCCGACAAATTCCCTCACACTTTCCTGTCGACCAGCCGTTCCTCACCGAAAATCCGAATCGACTTCGTCCAGGGAAAGTTCAACGCGGGCGGATCAGGAAGTCTACAGTTCTGTGGTCAGCACAACATACAGCTGATAGTCTCCCGGCGTCAGCCATACGCGCATCGCGAAAGCAACGAATCCGCTGACATGTGGGGATTCACGATTGTCCGGCGGCGCCGGCCGCGTGGTGGCGAGCGTAGCTCTGTTTTCGTCTACCTAGCACCCGAACAGAGGGTCCTCAAGTTCAAAGCCGACTCCATCACGGCACTGCCGGGCCGATCCAGTAAGAACAGCCCCGCAACCGCATACACGGAGCACCTCAGTTATGGTACGGCTGTAAAGCTGTACAACTACAAGTGGCCAGCGAGTGGGATTGCAACGCTTGAGACCAGACGACAGCTTGAGCGAGTGCTGCATACTCCCTGCTTGCCATTCCGAATCTCCGAGACGAGAAGCTATAGAGCCAACTTCTATGCGACGACTGTGTCCGGCGTGTGGAACACTACCAGCTCGGACATCACGAATGAGACCAACTCAAAAAAGATGGAACCGGGCTTTCCAGCGATGGCGAAGATCTCGTTACACAAGATCGGTCAACTCCCAATCCGGATTGGCGTCTGGAGGCAGAGCGAGGTCAAGACACGAAACGTCCCTACGGGGGTGTTCTTCCTAGTAAACGGCCAAGTGCATGGGAAATTTGGAGGTGAATTCGCCTCACGCCAGCTCAAGTTCGACTACATCCGCAACCACATCTTGGTAAGCGTGGACTGCACGGGAATCGACCGCAGTGTTGCCGAAGATCTCTTCATGGCATCGCGGGACCGCTTGCGGAGGAACGAGCACTACGAGGCGATCCGAGAAGCCCTGACTCAGGAACTTCGAAATCATCAAGGATTGAAGGATCTGAATGCTGCTAGACGCAAGGAACGAGTTGAAAACACTGGGGATGCATCGTCCGAGATCGAGAAAATGATAAGTGATCTGATTCACTCTGACCCAGGACTGGCAAACTTGTTTACTCTGGGAGGTAAGATCATCACCTCGGTCGGTCCCGGTATTGGCAAGCCTTTCAAAGGCCGAAGATTTCCGACATACTTTCGGCTTGCTAAAGAGCCAAGGAGACAGATTCTGAAAAAGCGGTGTCCTGTGAACAGGACAGTCAAGGTGGAGTTCGAGACTGACGCTGAGAACGAGTACTTTGACCGTGCTGCGGATCCGGGAGGGCTTCACGTCGATCCAGGACTAGACCTGATAGAGGCTTCTAACCTTTGGAACGGAAAGTTCACGGCTCGCTTTCGAGTTCCATGGGACGCACGACCAGGAGACGTCACGAAAGTGAGGTTTGCGGTTTCGGATGTGGAGCGCTTGGCGAAGGGTCCCTTCGAATCGAAATTCGAGCTGGTTGCGACGGCAGAAGTAACTAAGCCAAACCACCCGGGTCCAAGTCCCAACCCGAAACCACCAGTGTCTTTTCCCAAGCCTAACCACACTGAATCCAACCCGTCGTTGAGACTGCCAACCCCCAAACCTATCAAGAAGGACGATTGGGACAAGGATTTTGGGATCGAGGGACCTTACGACGCATTCCGAATCAAATCTGGACCTGATGGTGGTTACGACTTCTATGTCAACGAGGACTGTGAATGGCTCAAAACGGAACAGCAGGATAAGAAGAACGATCCTGCCCTCGTGAAGCACTGGTTCACCTGGGGCCTCGCTTTAGCCGCATTGGGGATGATTCGGCAAGAGAAGCACGAGTCGGAGCGAGGCGATCAACCCGACAAGGATGAAACCGAGGTTAGCGAGCCCGACCTGGACTCTATCGGGCAAGCGTGTGATGGCCTTGCTCGCGTCATAGTCCCGATGTTCCGCATACTCCACGACGGGCCACCCACATAGAGGGAGGAAGAGCGACTGAGCATGGTCTTCCACGCCTAATCTCTGCACAGTGCTAACATAGGCACTCCACTATACGAGGCACGAATATTGGGAGGGAAGGCGTCGTCAGGAGACCTGCATCCGTCAGGATTGGAGCAAGAGGCTTCATCCTCACTCCCGTTGGATCCAAAGTCTATCTCTCTTTTGCGCCGAATCCTGGCTACGACTGCTAAGGTATCGGGAAGCACGCACAGATTCTATCTGTATCCGGCCCGCTTTCACCCAGAAGTCGTCCGTGAGTTAATCCGCGCGTTTTCCCGTAAGGGTGAGTGGGTCTTGGATCCCTTTATGGGCGGTGGGACGAGTGTCATCGAGGCGCTGACGCTAGGTCGACTGGTCTTGGGGAACGACCTCAACGCACTCGCGAGATTCGTTGCGGACGTTCGCACCCGTCCTCTGTCTGCTATGGATCAGAGGCAGGTACGGCTATGGGCCAAGACAACGGCTGACCGACTTACACAGCATGATCTGTCGTGGGTGCCACCTGTCGATATTGTAAATCTGCCGCGCGAGGCAGAAATCTTTCTCTCAGGCGCTCTTGACCTTACTCGCCAAATGCTCCCACGTCGAAGGGACTTCGCTCGAGCCGTGCTGCTAAGACTTGGGCAATTGACATTAGATTGTCGCGATTGCGAAGCACCTCACCGGAGTGAGCTTGCAACGAGGCTGCTCACACTCGTCGAGCAGATGGTTTCCGGCCTCGATGACCTAGTCAAGAGCTGCCACGCATCTGGTGTCCCAAAGAACGCAATTACCGGTCGGAGGCTTCTTCTCCACCGAAGTGCGGTGGGGTTAGAGGAGGATCAGCGTGTTCAACACGCGATCGGTCAACCCCGGTTAGTGTTGACCTCTCCTCCTTATCCAGGGGTGCATGTTCTATACCACCGCTGGCAACACCGCGGACGACGGGAGACCCCAGCTCCGTACTGGATTGCCAATGTCACAGATGGTCTAGGGGCCGCACACTATTGTGGGGGTAGTCGCACACCATCTGGTCTTAACAACTACTTTCAAATGATCATCCGCGCATTCACTTCCATACGCCAGGTAATGCATCCAGATGGACGAGTTGTGCAGATAGTGGGTTTCTCTGACACCAAATCTCAATTACCTGCGTACCTAGAAGCGATGGAGCAGGCAGGGTTTAGAGACGTTCGATCCTCCGAAATTGGAGGCGAGCCATTGCAACGTCGTGTGGCAAACCGCAGGTGGTATGCCAAGCTCAAAGGTGATATCGATGCCTCCAACGAGGTCGTTCTCGTTCATCGTATCCGCAGTTAGGTCCTGTCGCGACCAACTGATGGCGCGTTCCTTTTCCCGCAGGGCTTTCCTCGCCGCTGGCGCCGGCGCAGCCGCCTGCTCCTCTGACCTGCGCGTCAGCGAACCCGCAGCCGTTGGGCCGCAGACGATTCTCGATGTCCACTGCCACACCCTCCACAGCGGGCGGACGAACGAACAACTCCTGGCGCACCAGAAGGAATTGGGCGTCACGAAAACCGTGCTCTTGCCCGGCGAGGGCTGGATGCTCGAACGGATCGGCGGCAACGAGCAGTGCGCGGAGCTCGCCGCGGCCCACCCCGATCAGTTCATTCTCTTCGCGAATGCGGATGCCGCGGTGGATGAAGCGGTCGAGATCCTGACCGGTCAGCTTGATGCCGGCGCAGCAGGCATCGGCGAGCAGAAGTTCAAGGTAGCGATTGACGGTAGAGAAATGCTCCGGATCTTCGATCTTGCCAGCGAACGGCAAGTCCCGGTACTGGTCCACTTCGAGCACGAGATGTACAACCTGGGCATCCAGAACTTCCACAAGATTCTGGAGGCGTATCCGGACGTCACCTTTCTCGGCCACGCACAGACGTGGTGGGGCAACATCGATGCCAACCTGGATCAGACCGTCATGTATCCGAAAGGCCCTGTCAAGCCGGGTGGCCTGACCGATCGTTACCTCGCCGACTACCCCAACATCTACGGGGACCTCTCGGCGGGCTCCGGGCGCAATGCCATTACTCGCGACGAGGAGTTCGCCAGAGGTTTTGTCGACCGGCATCAGGACAAGCTGGTTTGGGGAAGCGACTGTCCGTGCCACGACGGCAGGGGCGCCGGCCGGAGGGACAACCAGTGCATCGGCGCCACCTGTCTCGCCGCGCTCAGGAACCTCGCGCCCAACGACGAAGCCTACCGAAAGATCGTCTGGGGCAACGGAGCGAAGATCCTCGGTCTCGGTTGAGGTGAATATCTCCGCAAGACGCTAAGTCCGCTCAGTCTCCCACGACCTTTTCCCGTTTGATCCAGTCGATGAGGGCGTCGCGGACGAGGATGCCGCGGTCTTCCAGTTTGAAACCGTTCTCGATCCACCGATCTCCGATGAAGCTGTTCGTCGCGACGACATACTCCCTTCCCGGATCGACTGAAATCCCACTCAGTTGTTGTGGCAATGAGCCGCCTTTGAAGCTGCCTACGTAGATGGTGTTGCCGAAGGGCAGTACGTTCCAGACATGCCGCGCCAGAAGCTCTCCCGCAGGCAGTCTATCGCGGATGCCGCCTCGATTCATGTAGGCGATATCCGCACCCACTGCTTCGCGCATCACCTTTTCAATAAGGGGTCTGATTTCGCGACTGCCGAGTTGCCGCGCCGCTCGGCCAATCGGCACATCGACGATCTCGGAAACTTTCGATTCCCATTCATCGACCCGTTTCGCCACCTCGGGGTCGGGGTCATACGCATCAGCCGTGATCGGAATCCGCACCCAGTCGTAAGAGACGACCTGGTCCTTCGCCGTATCCACCTCGAGCGTGAGCTTTCCCAGTTCACGTCCATAGGCCCGGACCTTGACACACAGACGGCCGCTTTGGGTCTTCACTTCGTCCTGACCGCCGTGATTGTGCCCGGATACGACGACGTCCACATCGACCGCCTGCTCCAGCACCTCGTCGTCTTCGTCGTCGAAAGTATGAGTGAGCACCACGACAAGGTCCACCTCACCCTGCAATTCGCGGGCTTGGCGCTGGACCGTGCCGGCGACCGGGAGAGCGCGCCAAGGGCCTCGAAACTCTGTCTTGGTGATCTCCGGAAGCCTGGCGGTAATCGCGCCGACGATCGCCAGTCGAACTCCGTTGATCTCACGGAGCACATACCCCTCACCGGTGATCAGGCGGTTGTCCGAGTCGACGAGATTTGCCGTCACGGTGGGGAACTCGGCGATCTCCAAGAACTCGGGAATCTTCCGCCACCCGTAGTCGAATTCGTGATTTCCCAACGTGTTCACATCAATGCCGAGATGATTCGCGACTTCCCATACCGGCAACCCTTCGAAGATGCTCGACACCGGCGTTCCCTGAACGAAATCGCCGGCGTGGAGAACGATCGTTGACGCAGGCGCTTTCGCCCGCTCCTGCTTGATGGCCGCCGCCACGTAGGCGAAACCGCCCCGGCCTTCCGCGTCCGGCAGAAAGCGCGCATGCAAATCAGTGGTGTGCAGGATCGTGATCGAGCGAACATCAGAGCCCGCACCGCCGCAAGCCACCAGCAGGAGCAGCAGCAGGACGAAGCCTGATGCTCTCCTCTGAAGCCGGGTAACGGTTTGTTGCACGCTGGGACTGATTACTCCGAGGGTATGCCGCAGGCGCTACAAGCGGGTAACCGGGATGGAAGCCATCCCATAGAGATGACCGCCCTTGACGGTCGCCACCGGTCGCAGGAGCTTGTGCCCGATGCGGGTCGCGCCCTGCGCGTCTCTGAACACGAAATCACCTTCAGCCAGATCAAACACGGCCACGTCCGCCTCCGCGCCGACTTTCAGTGTACCCAGCCCGTTGAGCTGGCCGTGGATCATCGAGGGGTTCTTCGTCGCCCGCTCGATGACCTGCTCCAGCGTCAAGCCGAGCTGCATGAACTTCGAAAGCGTCGTTGCGAGATCGAACACCGGACCGTTTACGTTCCACTGATGCACGTCGCTCGAGATCGTGCCGGGCAGGACATCCTGCTCCAACGCGAGTTCCGCCGTGTCGAACGAGAAGCTCCCGGCGCCGTGTCCGACATCGAGGTGAACTCCGCGGGCAATCGCCTGATGGACGGACGGCAGAATGCGCCCATTGTCGTCGATAATGCCGCCGTCCTTGTCCCGAAAGCAGTGCGTCAGCACATCGCCCTTCTTCAGCATGCCCATGATGTCTTTGACGGGCGAATAGGAGGCCCCGATGTGGACCATCAGAGGCAGCTTGACGGCGTCCGCCGCCTCTCGCGCCATGCCGAGCGCCTGAAGGTCGTGCGGCCCGGTGATGTTTTCCGTCAGGCGGACCTTCACGCCCATGATCACGTCACGGTGTTTCTCGATCGTCGCCGCGGTGAGCTTTGGATTCACGTAGCGCAACTCGATCAACTCGCCCCAAGCGTTGTCCCTCGAAAGCGTCGACTGGCCGACCACGGAAATGTTCAGCATGGCCTTGACGCGGGTGTCGGCCTGGTTGATGACATACTTGCGGAAGCCCGGGAAGGTATTTGCACCCGCTGAGCCGGCATCGACCACCGTCGTGACCCCCTTGGCGATGTGATTCGGGTCACAGGGAATCGAAAGCGGGGCCACGCCGTCGTAGACGTGCGCGTGCATGTCGATCAAGCCGGGGGTCACGATCTTGCCCTTCGCCTGAAGCACGTGCAATGCGTCGGACTCGGGGATGTTCTGCGCGAGCAGCGCCACCTTCCCACCAGAGACCGCGATGTCGCGGTCCGCGGAAATCTCCTGGCTGGGATCGACGAGCCTGCCGCCCTTGACAATCAGATCGTACTTGTACGACGGAGAACGCTGCGCCTTGAGAAGCCCGCTCTCCTCCGTTGCGAGACCGCACATCAGCGCTGAGCCGATAGCAGTCTGGCGAAGAAACCGGCGGCGCGAATGCTGCTGGCCGCGGTGATACCAATGTTTCATGGTGGTTGAATGTTAGCACGCGGAGCACAGCCCTTCTTGCAGCGGCGCACTGTCCTCCGGCACCCGCCAGACGGCCCTTACCAGTAGCCGGGAACGCGGTACGCCTCATCGTCGCCCGGCCACGGAGGCATCGTTACGCAGAGGAATCGAAGAGGCGACGAGCCGGTGTTGCGGAACTGGAAATGGACGCCGGTGGGGATCGTGAGCGAGACGCCCGGAGCGACCGCCGTGACTTCCTCCCTGGCGCCGTGCCTGCGCCAGACTTCACCTTGCCCTTCGACAAAAAACCAGATCTCTTCGACAGTGCGATGCGCGACAGCGAGCGACACCTTGCCCGGCGGGAGGGTGCAGTGAACCGTGCTCGCCCGTTCGGTCGCGGCGAGGAGGCGGATCTCCGATTGATCAGGAGCCAGACAGTCGTAGTGCTCGGATAGTGTCCTGGTCTGCATCGCGTTGTCCTTCAAATTCCCACCAGGTTCGGCTGCAGCTTGCGGTAGCCTCGTTCCAACGCCCAGACGTCCAGGGGCAAAGCGGCGACCTCATCAACGTCGGGCACGGCCTGGACGTCCTTGGCGAGATTCACGTGATGCAGATACCGCTGGCACGTGTTGCAGACCTGGGTCTGCAAGTGGTCGATCTGCTGGGGGGAGTAATACGCGATCTTCTTTTCATCCCGCTCGCCGCATGAAGCACATTGGCTGCGTGGAAAAGGCCACTCACTCAGGCAGAGGGAGCAGGCCAGCGTCAGCGCTGCGCCGTCGCCCTCGGCCCGCAGCACGCCGACCTGCGGAGGGTGCCCACAGTGAGGACAGCGGTTGTCCAAGTGCGATCTGCCGCTGTCACCCTGGCTGATCAAATGCGGCTGCAGAAGCACACGCGCGAAGAAGCTCCGGACCGAAGAGGTGTCGATCTGCTCTAGATAGGCGTAGAGAGCTTCACGGCAGGCTCCCTCGTCGAGCGCTTCGGCGGCCTGCTTCAAGACTCGAGAGCCCTTCTGCCGCACCAACCGACGCAGGGGTTCGTGCAGCTCGAGCGCGGACTCGAAGTACGAAGCTGTTCCGCTCCCCTCTACCTGCTGTTGAAAACGCGCGATCTCTCCATAGAACTCCAGCGCCTCACGCGACGCCGGATAGCGCACGGCCAACGCACGCGCCCGCGACGCCCGCCGCCGGCTCAGTTCTTGGAAATCTCGCGATACCACTTAGGATGATGCGAAGTCGCCCAGCCGGGCGTCACCCATCCCCGGATCATGGCGCGGAAGGAGCCGGGCACAGCCGCCGTCCCCATATAGATGTGCAGGATGATCATGCCGATCGAGCCCGCCGCGACAATGGGGTGGATCAGGATGGCCGCGAGCCTGAAGTTCCGGGGCATCCATTCGGGGAACCACAGGACAATGCCGCTGGCGAGCAAGAGCAAGGTGAGCACCACCTGCCCCCAGAAGAGCATCTTCTGACCGCCGTTGAAGCGACCCGCCTCCGGCAGCCCCGCCTCGTCGTGAACGGCGTATTTCTTCGCGTTGCGGAGCCACGTGCGGTCGTCGGAGTCGAGCCGCATCTGCCGTGCCCAGATGAGGAACATCGCACCGACGAGCAGCGCGAAGACGGTCCCACCCCAAGGGTGGCCCCAGCGGGTCGTGACTCCCCCGCCGAGGACGGTGGCGAGCCAATAGAGATGATGACTCCAAAGGGCGAGGCCCGAAAGAGCGGCGTAGAGAAAGCTGAGCGCGGCCAGCCAGTGAATGGCGCGCTCTGCGAACGAGAAGCGATGGACGGGCCTAGGCATCGATGCCCTCCTCGTCGCCCGTTGGCTTCGGACCGTAGCGAAGGTAGTGGAAGAAAGCCCCCAAGACGCCGCCGGTGAAGAGCAGATTGCCGAGCCACTTGACCGGACCCTGCCACAGCGACACAGTCCAGGGAATCTTCGGGTCTTTCGGCAGCCCGTAACTCTCGGGGTCGGCGGCGTCCTTCAGCACGTAGAGGACGTGAGTCCCGCCGACACCCTCCGGGTTGTAGATGCCAGCGCCGACGTGGCCGTCCTGCTTGAGTTCACCGGCTCGGGCGTTGGCGATCTGTATCAGATCCTCTCGGGTGCCGAAGGTCAGGCAGTTCGTGGGACACGCCTTGATGCAGGCGGGTTCGAGTCCCACAGCGGTGCGGTCCGAACACAGCGAGCACTTGTAGACCTTCTTCGAGTTCGGGCTGAGCCGGGGAACGTCGAACGGGCATCCGGTGATGCAGTAGCCGCAACCGATACAGAGATCGTGGTTGAAGTCGACGATGCCGTCCTTTTGCTGGAAGATGGCGCCCGGCGCGGGGCATGACCTCAGGCAGCCGGGATCGACGCAGTGCATGCACTGGTACTTGGCCATGTTCCACGTCATCTGGCCGTCTTCGCGCGAGAGCTCGTTGAACTTGATCAGGTTCCAGAAGTTGTGCTCGAGGTCCGGCAGCGTCTGGTAGGTTCCATCGAAGCCGCTGATCGTGAAGTCTTGATCGTTCCATTCCTGGCAAGCGACTTCGCAGGCCTTGCAGCCGATGCAGGTCGAGGTATCGACGAGTTTGGCGACGGTGTGCATGCGGCTACACTTTCTCCAGGTTGACCAGGAAGCCCTTGTACTCCGGCGTGCCGGAGTTCGGATCCATCACCGACGGCGTCAGGTTGTTGACGAGCGGCCCCTTGACGCGCCCCAGGAAGCCCCAATGTATCGGCAGGCCCACTTGGTAGATGGTCTTGCCGGCGACTTGCAGTCCCCGCATGCGTTTCGTGACCAGCGCCGGGCCTTCGACACTGCCGCGCGCCGACGTTACCCGGACACGGTCGCCGCTCGCGATGCCCTTCTCGCCGGCAAGCGCCTGGGGCAACTCGACGAAGAAAGTGGATTGCAGCTCCGAAGTGGCGGAAACGTGCTTGGTCCAAAAGTGAAAGTGCTCGGTGAGCCGGTAGGTAATGGCGACGTACGGGTACTGCTCGGCATTCCCCAACGGATCGAGGTCACTCGAGAACTTGAGCGCGGCCGGGTTGTCGCCGACGTTCGGATGCAACAGATTTTCGACCGGCGATTCAGCAGGCTCGTAATGCTCGGGGAACGGGCCTTCGGCGAAGTCCGGCGCAAACAGCTTCGCCACTCCTTCGGCCAACATGATGAATGCGCCGTTGGCCTCCGGTGGAGCGTCGGCCTTGTAATCGGGGACATCACCCACCCAGCGGTTGCCCTTCCAGCGGACGGGAGCGCGTGTTTCGTCCCAGGGCTTACCGTCTGCGTCCGCCGAAGCGCGGTTGTAGAGGACACGGCGGTTCGCGGGCCAACTCCAGGCCCAGTCGGCGTAGAGGCCAAGTCCGGTCGGGTCGCTCTGACCCTGCCTTTCCATCTGGTTGCCGGCTTCGGTGAACGAACCCGAGTACAACCAGTTGCCGCACAGGGTCGATCCGTCGTCCTTGAGCGCACCGAACCCCGGCACTTGCCGCCCGCTGCGAACGTCCTTGCCACTGATTTCCCTGGCGACTTCGGTGAGCGACGGCGAAACCGGGTTGGCGTAGCTCCAGTCCATGGCGAGGAGCGGTTCCGGGGATGCGCCGCCTTCCTTCTCGTACAGCTCGCGCAGCTTCAGGAAGAGCCGTGAGATGATTTCCTGGTCGTCCATCGCGTTGCCGGGGGCGTCGACCGCCTTGTACTTCCATTGGAGCCAACGCGAGGAGTTGACAAACGTGCCGTCTTTCTCGGCGAAACAGGAGGCGGGCAGCAGGAAGACTTCGGTTTGAACGTTCTCGGGGTCGGTGACCTCGCCGTAGTACTTCTCCTGAAGCTCCTTGGCCTTCCAGAACGCCGCCGTTTCCGTCTCGAAGTTCTCGGCGACGATCAACCACTTCAGCTTGCCGAGCGCCTCGATCATCTTGATGCTGTTGGGGCCGCCCGCGACGGGGTTCATCCCAAACGAGATGAGGCCTTCCTTCTTGCCGGCGTACATTTCGTCAAAGAGGTAGCCCCAACTGTGGGTCGCCCCCTCGGCGATTTTCGGCAGGTAGTCATAGCCGAACTGGTTCCGATGCGTGGCGTTCTCTCCGTAGTAGGCTCTGAGCAGGCTGACCATGAACTTTGGAGTGTTGCCCCAATAGTTCAACGAGTTCGGCCGGAGAGGCTTGGGCGAGTTGGCACGGTTGTACTCGGCCAGGCTGGTCCAGTTGGCGCGCGGGACTTTCAGATAGCCCGGCAGCATATTCCAGGCGCCGAGGTCGGTGGCCCCTTGAATGTTCGAGTGTCCCCGCTGCGCGTTGACGCCGCCGCCAGGCATGCCGATGTTGCCCAGCATCAGTTGCAGCATCGCCGCGGTGTGGATGAGCTGCACCGAGTGGCTGTGCTGCGTCCAGCCGAGCGCGTAGAGAATCGTGCCCGAGCGCCCGGCGCGGCCGGTGGAGCAGATGACCTCGGCGGCCTGCTCGAACTCCTCCGCTGTGCAACCGGAAATCGATGCGACCTTTTCCGGCGTATAGCGGGCGTAGTGCTTCTTGAGGAGCTGGAAAACGCAGCGCGGGTGCTCGAGGGTTTTATCGATGCGGGCGTAGCCATCCGCGCCGCGCTCGTACTCCCACGTGGACTTGTCGTAACGTTGCCTATCCTCGTCCCAGCCGGAGAAGTAGCCGTCTGCAAACGAGAAGCCCTCCTTGACGATGAACGGCGCGTTCGTATGTTCGCGAACGTAGTCGGCGTGAAACTGGTCGTGGCTGAGCGCGTAGTTGAGAAGCCCGCCGAGGAACGCAATGTCGGTGCCCGAGCGGATCTGAACATACCTGTCGGAGACCGCCGCAGTACGGTTGAAGCGCGGATCGACGCAGACGAGCTTGGCCTTGCGATGACGCTTGGCTTCCATGACAAAGCGGAAACCGACGGGGTGATTCTCGGCAGGGTTCCCGCCCATCACCAACACGACATCGGTGTTGGCTACGTCGGTCCAACCATTGGTCATGGCTCCGCGGCCGAACGTGGCGGCCAAACTGGCCACCGTCGGGCCGTGTCAAAGACGGGCCTGGTTTTCGTACGTCAGGATCCCGAGACTGAACCGAAACTTGCCCAGCAGGTAATTGATCTCGTTGGTATCGGTGCAGCCGCCGATGATCGCGACGTTATCGAGGCGATTTACCGTGCGGCCTCGAGCGTCCTTCGCCTCGAAGCCGCGGTCGCGGGAGTCCTTGATGCGGCGGGCCATCTTGTCGATGGCGTCGTCCCAGGGGATCACCTTCCATGCTGTCGCGCCGGGAGCGCGATAAAGCGGTTCGGTCAAGCGCTGGTCGTTGACGACGAACTGCTTGAGCGAAATCCCCTTGGGACACAAGGTGCCGCGGTTCACCGGACTCGCCGGATCGCCTTCGATATGAACGACCGCCGGCTTGACGTTCTTCGCCTTGTCACCCAGGGTGTGGATGATCACGCTGCAACCCACGGCGCAATAAGGACAAATGCTATGGGTTTGCGTGGTGCGTGCGATCTTCAGTTCACGGGCGGCGGCCCGAGCGGGCTGAAGATCAAATCCGAAGGCGGTCGTCGCCAGGGCGGCGCCCGTCTTGAGGAAGCCTCGCCTGGTTACTTCTACATCCGATGGCATCGCTTTCAAGACTGATCGCCCGGTTGTATCACGGGACTTCGCGGGGTGTCAATTCTTCCCGCGATCTCAGGCGATTTCCCGGTCGCGGCGGTTTTCGCGAATGAAGGTGATGATCGATTCCAGCGGCGTGCCGGGCTGAAACACCGCGGCTACACCCAGACGTTCCATGGCGTCGATGTCCTCGTCGGGGATGATGCCGCCCAAGATAACCTGCACGTCGTCCATTTCCTTCTGCTCGATCAACTTCATGACCCGCGGAATGATTGCGGTGTGCGCGCCCGACAGGATCGACAAACCGATGAACTCCACATCTTCCTGGAGCGCCGCGTTCACGACCTGCTCCGGCGTCTGCCTGAGACCCGTATAGATCACTTCCATGCCGGCGTCCCGCAGCGCCCGCGCGATCACCTTCGCACCGCGGTCGTGACCGTCGAGGCCGGGCTTGGCGACCAGAACACGGATCGGCGGGGCGGAAGTCGAGAAGGATGCTGCGCTCATGGGTTGCCGTGCAGCGGCATTGCCATTATAGGAAGCCGCCCTGGTCAGGTCTGGGGCGGCGCCTTGACCGCCTTACCGGCCGCCGCGCCTTCGACGAACGCAGCTTCCTCGAGGGTCACTCGGCCGTTGACCAGCACATGCCGGATCCCTCCCGAATAGTGAGCCGGGTCCTCAAACGTGCCCTTGTCGATCACGGTGTCCGGATCGAAGACGACGATGTCAGCGTCGGCGCCCACGCTCAGCCGGCCCTTCTTCTTCATCATGGGCGCGCGGCGCTCGAGCCGCTGCGCCGGCGCAAGCGACATCTTCCGCAGCGCGTCCATGAGCGACAGCACCTTCTGCTCCCGGACATAGCGGCCCAGAATGCGTGCGTACGTCCCGAACGAGCGCGGGTGGGCGCGGCCCTTGTCGAGCCACATGCCGTCGCTGGCGATCATGGTGATCGGGCTCGCAACGGCGGTTCGCAGGTTCTCTTCGCTGTAGCTCGGCGGACTGATGATGGTGCCGCCCTGCTCGCGGTATTTTCCGAAAGTCTCACGGCTCAAGGTTGCGCCGGTCTCGACCCAGATGTACCCCGCGAGCCGCTCGTCGTCGTACGTCCGCCAGTCGTTGAACAGATGGGACTGGATCAGCGTCGAGCCGCGGTTGTAGGGGTAGCACTCGGTCGTCACATCCTCACCCCGCCCTTGTGCGGACGCGATGATGTCGAGGTACTGCGGGATGCGCGTCGAGGCGCTGCTGTTGATGTGGACAATGTGCAGCGGCGCACCGGTTTTCTTCGATGCATCGAGGACTTCCTGGATGTTGGCGAATCCGGGCGGCTCGGAAGTGCGCATGTGGACGTGGCAATTGGCGTTGTGCTTCGCCGCCACACGAAAGATCTCGACAACCTCCTCGGTCGTCGCTCCGGGCGTATAGGCAAGGCCGAAGCCGACAGCGGGCGCTCCTTCCGAAAGCCCGCGGCGAATAAGATGCTTGAGTTTTTCGAGTTGCCCGGCATCGAGGGGCTTCATGAGCGCTTCGCCCTCAAGGCCGGGGTTGCCGCCCAGAACGGCGAGGTTGCGCGAGTAGGGATGGCTGATGCTCGCTCCGAAGTTGACGGGCGTCTTCCCCTCGCGCTCGCCGTACCAGGCGGCGATATCCTCGACACCGATCTCGAGCTCCAAGGCCGTCGTGATGCCGTCGTGAATCTGCGCCTTGTAGTTGTCCGGACTATGTCCGTGCTGATGCAGGTCGATGAAACCCGGCGCCACGACCTGCCCGCTCGCATCGAGCACTTTAGCGCCCGAGAGCGCGTCTTCGCTGATCGCGGCAATGCTTTCGCCTCGAATGCCGACATTGCGAATCCCGTCCAGCCCCGACTCGGGATCCATCACCCGCCCGTTCTCGATCACGAGATCGTATTGCGGCGGCCCCTCGCAGTGAACAAGAAAGAGAACGAGACAAACCGCGGCGGAAACCCTGAACATGCGCGTTAGTATGGCACGAGACCACTGTTTTAGAGGTGCTTGCCAACTGACAGTCGTAGTGAGTCCTCGCCGTCACTCACTACGCTGCGTACCTGAATCGGCGCAAGGAGCGGCCAAAAGTTCTCGCCCCTGACGTGGAAAGGAAGAAAGCCGCACTCCTTCGACAAGAGAAGAGGGACGGCTATACCGCGGACTGTTCGCTGTAGGCGCCGAAAACGCCCCGCAGCACGTCGCACATTTCTCCCAGGGTGGCGTAGGCGCGGACGGCGTCGAGGATGGGGAACATGAGATTCGTATCGCCTTCGGCGGCTCGTCCGAGGTTGTCGAGGGCTCGGGTAACAGCGGCGTTGTCGCGTTCCGACCGCAGCCTGGCGAGCTTCGCCGACTGCTTCTCGGCGACAGTGTGGTCGATCGAGAGCGTGGGAATGGGTTCGTGCTCCTCCTCGACGTATGCGTTCACGCCGACGATCCTGCGGCGGCCTTCTTCGATGGACTTCTGGAACTCGTAGCTCGATCGAGCGATCTCGGCCTGCGGATAACCGTTCTCGACCGCCGTCACCATCCCGCCCATCGCTTCGATCTTCTCCAGTTGCTCGAAGAAGCCCGTTTCCAAATCGAGAGTCAGCCGTTCCAGGAAGTAGCTGCCCCCGAACGGATCGACCGCTTCGATCACACCGGTCTCACAGGCCAACACCTGCTGTGTCCGCAGCGCCAGCAAGGCGGCCTCCTCGGTCGGCAAGGCGTATGCCTCGTCGAGCGAGTTGGTGTGCAGCGACTGCGCTCCGCCCAGAACGGCGGCCAGGGCCTGAATCGCCGTACGAGCAAGATTCACTCGAGGCTGTTGGGCCGTCAGCGACACGCCCGCCGTCTGCGCATGGAAACGCAGCTTCCACGAACGCTCGTTCTTCGCGCCGAAGCGATCCCGCATCAGCCTGGCCCAGATCTTCCGCGCCGCCCTGAACTTGGCGATCTCCTCGAAGAAGTCGCTGTGCACGTCGAAAAAAAAGCTCAACCGGGGCGCGAAGCGATCGATCTGCAAGCCGCGTTCGACAGCCCACTTCACGTATTCGACTCCGGCGCCGAGGGTGAAGACCAACTCCTGCAGAGCCGTCGCGCCCGCCTCGCGAATGTGGTAGCCGCTGATCGAAATCGGGTTGAACTTCGGAGTGTTCCCGGAGCCGAACTCC
Organism: Bryobacterales bacterium; assembly: GCA_965204095.1. GTDB lineage: Bacteria > Acidobacteriota > Terriglobia > Bryobacterales > UBA6623 > JAPPLB01. The sequence goes on from OZ241991.1 coordinate 3,464,011, forward strand.
AGCGTATCGACGACCAACCGCATCGACGGACGCGGCGGGTAGATGTACTCTTTTTGCGCCATGTACTCCTTGAGAATGTCGTTCTGGATCGTCCCCGAAAGCCGCGCCCAATCAGCGCCCTGCTTCTCGGCCACAACGAGATACATGGCCCACAGAATGGCTGCCGAGGAAGTGATCGTCATTGACGTCGTCACCTCGGCCAGCGGGATGCCACGGAACAACTCCTCCATGTCCGCCAGGCTTGAAATCGCCACTCCGCACTTGCCTACCTCTCCGGCCGCCAGGGGGGCATCAGCGTCATAACCCATCAAGGTGGGCAGGTCGAAGGCCACGGAGAGCCCCGTCTGTCCGTGGTCGAGTAAATAGCGGTAGCGGCGGTTCGTTTCCTTGGGCGCGGCGAAGCCCGAGAACTGCCGCATCGTCCACAGCTTGCCTCGGTACATGTCGGCATGGATGCCGCGAGTGAACGGGAAGCCGCCCGGATCGCCGAGATCGGCGCTCGGGTCGAAGCCGCTCAGACGGTCACGGGTGTAGACCTTCTCGACGGGAGTCCCCGAGAGAGTTCGCGAGCGATCGGGTTTAACCGTTTCGCTTGGCGTGGACGGTGATTTCAAGGCTGTCGACACAAGACCGGACTCTCAGAGCCGCAAACACAGTCTATCGAAGCCCCGCCGCAGGCAAGGCAGTCGGGAGCCTCGACAGCCTTTGGATTTGCACCAGCCGTTTTGCCTCTTGCCGTCAATCCCTCATTGGTAGAAGGGCTGGGGTTTCAGCCAACGCGGGCCGTAGTGAGGTTGGGGGCGGCCTGATTCGAGGGCGCCCAGGTCGGGGGCGTTGCCGGTGAAGTGGTCGTTGACGGTGGGAATGAGGACGCCGGCGTCGACGGCCTTGCCGCCAGCCTTCAGGCGGAAGTTCAGATTCTTGGCGTGGTAGACGGCGTGGCGCTTCGTCGGGTCGGGGGGGATCATCTGCTCGAAGACGTCGAAATCGAGCTCGAGGCCGTGCTGTTCCTGGCCCGTGGCGGCTCGGAACTCGTCGAGCGTCGAGAACGTGCGCCAGTCTTCGGGGCGGGGCTCATACATCGTCTCACCGCTTCGCGGAGCGAGCCAGCGATATTGCTCGACGACATCCTTGTTGGGGCGGAAGCCGTTATAGTCCGAGCTGTAGTCCGAGCCGGCATTCGCCCAGACCATCACAGCGCGGCCGGGAGTATCGCGCCCCAGAAAGAGGTTGTTGCGATAGTGCATGTTGGACGAGGGATCGCTCGCGACGTGTTCGCCGATGATGGTGTTGTGGTAGGCGAACAGTCCGGCGGCCTTGGCGGAAAACTTGAAGGCAACGCCGCTGGGGACGTGGTAGAGGATGTTGCGGATGAAATAGGCCGGGCCGCCGAAGACAGGTTGCGAGCTGTAGCCGCCGTGCGCCGCGTTGACGCCGCGGTTGTTGTAGACGCGGATGTTGTGCACGCCGCCGTCGGTTTCGATGAAGTCGTCACCGGACATGTGGATGTCGTTGTTGTAGATGTCGATGGATGAGGCGCGCCGCTCGGGGTCGGACTCGGGCGTTCCGTAGGTGGAGATGCCGATGCCGTCGTGAAAGTACGCGACGGCGTTGTGTGCGATGACGTGACCGGGGCCGTAGACCTTGACGGCGTAATAGCTGCGGACTTCGTGAGAGCCGTAGGGGCCGGCGCTGCGCCACAGCGGGCCGGTCCAGCCGACCAGCAGGTTGCGCTGCTCGATACGGCCGAGAAAGATGTTGTCGGCAATGTAGAAGTCGCTCGATCCGGCGTACTCGGTCCAGACGCCGAAGCCGATGTCCTCGAAGCGGCAGTTCCTGACGGTGAGGCCGACGGCGCCGTTCACCTCCTTGAATCCCGCGAAGATGGCGATGTCGGTGTTGCGGAAGGTAAGTCCGTCGAAGATGTGATGGGCGGAAGCCGTGACGTCGAACAAGCGGTGGTTGCCCGCGCCGTCGAAGACGACTTCGCCGTCACCGGCGGCTTTGATGGTGATAGGTTTTTCGGGTGTGGCCTTGATCGTGAGCCAATTCGTTCCGTCGAACGGCGTCATCATCGGGTCGACGTAGTTGAGACGGTCATTGCGGTAGAGGCCGGCATGGACGAGGATCGTGTCGCCCGGTTGAACGCGCCGCTCCCAGACGACGTTCCAATCGCCGAGCCCGGCGCCGTAGTAGGCCTCGAGCAGGCTAGTGAAGTGGGGTTCCTGACGCGGACCCTCGTGATAGGGCGGATAGACGTGGCGGATACTTCCGCCTGGGTAGGGCTGGGGTTCGGTGCGGGTCGTGACGCGGACGGTTTTGGTCGTTGGGCCGCTGGCGCCGTCGGGGTCGGCCAGCTTGAAGCGGCACTCGTATTCCGTACCGGGCTCCAGATTGAGGATGCTTCCCGCGAAGCCGTCAGGGACGGTGTATTCGAGGTGCTCGCGTTTGCGGAAGATTCGCTCCCCTCCGATGCGCACCAGCGGAAGAGCCGGACGCCATTCGGCATAGCCGACGCGGCGGAACTCGACCGTGACGGAGGCGTTGCGGTTGTCGTCGCCGGAGATGGCCCACTCGAAGCCGAGATTGTGCAGAGTCGGATGCTCGACGATGAATCGGCCCGCACGGGTGCTGTCGTCGGCGTGGGCGGCGGCGGTGAGGAGGAGAAGGCAGGAAGGCAGGAAAACGCGCATAAGCCCCGATTCTAAACGAATTTGCGGGCCGACTGGCCCTTCCCGGAACAGCAGGGCAGGGGTACGCGGTAAGGTGCTATCTCTTCGTTGCGCTTGTTTGGCATGAGCCGTGTAGGAGCAACGACACCTACGCGCGCCCAACGGGATACGGCCGGTGCACTGGCAGGGCCAAGCCAACATCCGGAACCGACTGTTGATCCACGCCTGCGGATACCATCTGGGAGTGCTGACGAGGAACGTTACAGGGATCGGCACGCCCCGAACTCTGCAAGGACAGAGCCAAAGTGTCGTCAGAACCGTTTCTTCGGGCGATTGCGGCTTTAGTGGGGACCATTTCGCCGCTTCCGGGACCGTTTTAGAGCGTCAGGGAGCACTTCCGGACGGATCGGCGGCAAACCGGCCTCGGCCGCCCCTGATCAACCGGATTCATCTCTGAACACCGTGGCCCACGGCGGATCCCGAAAACACGAGATCATCCGCAGGCTCTTCGCCGACAACAATGGCTCTGTGCACAGGACTCCCCAGAGAGTGATTCGCAACACTGTCATCCAGAATGATCAACAGTGCTCCGCGATCAGCCCGCGCCGCGAGCTTGTACAGCAGAACCGGAATAGCCACCAAGACCGCATAAAAACCTGCGGAACCAACAGGATCAGAAGGCTCCCCGCAACCACCCGCAACGGCGCAACCAACATGCCACGCTCCCAAGGCAACGCCGAGTCCGGCAGGAAGGCCTCCCGCGAGGGCAAGTACTCGATTCCGGCGGCTGCTCGCCTTGCGAGGGACAAGCCGGATTGAATGTATCTCGGTTCGCTGAATGAAAGTCTCGGATCCATTCCGTTCAAGCCTCAGTCCGGCGCCAGTTGTTGCGGTCACAATTCCCTTCATCTTCTTGTTCGATTTCAACTGAATCTGGAGCTTGAGGCGAAAATCAGGTTGAGCCAGCGTGGTTCTGGTTTCTTTCCAGCCTGCTTTCACGACGACGGTTTTCGCATCAAGATGAATTGGCCAGCAGGAGGAAAAAATAACCGCAACAAACAAAGCTGTATAAAACCTTTGCATGTGTACTACTGATTCCTGATTCCAGAGGTCGAGTATTGGATTACGGCAAACGGAGAAGCACGGAACCGGAGCTACAGCATGCCGCGCCACTGCTTTTCCTGCCGAATCGGAGTACGCGGGGGAGGAGGCCGCGGTCTTCAAGTAGGGCGTCCGGATTGAGGGCCGTTGCCGCGCATGTACTGGACCGGCACCGCGTGTCCCCAGGAAATCTCGTCGATGGCAATACCCAGCGCGGAGGCCAGACGCCTTCTCTGCGACGGGCTGGGGATGTAGTTGCCGTTGACGATCGCGAGCACCCGTTTCTGGTCGAGGCCCGACGCACTGACGAGGCGGCCGAGGCTGATCCCCGCCTCTTCCAGGTGGCGCGCAAGAGGCTTCATTCCCGCTGTCAGCTTATCACTTTGTGCAGCCATACCGCTGGCGTGAGACCTCTCGAAAACCGCCGCTAATCCCCGGGGCGCTCCTGCAGATACTTCAGGAAGGCCGCTGCCGTGGGCGAGAGAGTCGTACCTCGGCGTTGCACGATGCCGACAGGCCGAACAAGCTCCGGAGCTTCGATGCTGTGCGCTACCAGCCTTCCTTCCGTCACTTCCTGCCGAACCGTCCGCTCCGGCAGCAGGCTGATCCCCGACCCGATCACCAGCGCCTCCTTGATCATCTGAATGTTGTCGAACGCCAGCACGACTTTCCTCAGCAGCCCTCGTTCTCGAAAAAAGCGGTCCATCGCCTTGCGGATCGAAAGATCCGGATCGAAGCTCACGAACTCCTGACCGGCCAAGTCGCTGACTTCAACCGTCCGCTTCCGCGCCAATCGGTGCCGCGGATGGCAAACGAGAACCATCCTCTCGATACGCCAGGGAATCACCTTGAGTTTCTTCGTAGCCGTGGGATAGCTGATCAACCCGAGATCGGCCTGATCACCGCTGACCGCTTCATAGACCTTTTCGGGATGCATGTACTCGAGATGCACGCGCGCCTGGGAGTACTCTTCTTCGAAATCTTCCCGAATGCGCCGCATTTCATAGAGGCCGATCGAGTAGATCGAAGCAACCCTCACCGATCCGACGAGCTCGCCCGTAAGCGAATCGATCTCAGCCCGCATCACTTCGTAGCGCCGTACGATGTCGCGGCTGGCGTCAAAGTAAAGCCGGCCGGCCGGCGTGAGCTTCAGAGGGCGCGTGCTGCGATCCAGCAGGATGACGCCGATGTCGTTTTCAAGATGCTTGAGGATTTGGCTCGCCGCAGATTGCGAGATGCCGTTCATTTCAGCACCGCGGCTGACGCTGTGAGTCTGCGCAATGTCTCGAAAGACCTTGAAGTGGCCAGCGTTCACGGCAGGCGAACATTACTATAGCTTATTTTGTGGGCTTCTCGACATCATCAATCATCATGCCCATGCGGGGCGTGCAGGAGAGCGGCGCTGTTCAGGCGGGCTCTGTGTCCATAACCATCCGATCCGAAGGATGCCGACTTGCCCCGGCGAGTTTCTCTTCCGCCCGCGGGCGGATCATACAAGAGGGAATATCCGGACCGGTCTCGACGCGGCCTGATCAGGAGAATGTTTCAGTCAGAACCGGAACTTCCCTGTATATCCTCCGTATCTCTATTGCGGAGCATGTAGAAAATGTGGTCGTTCCTGCTGTGGTTGATCCTGCTCGTTCTCTGCTGGCCGCTGGCCTTGCTGGCCCTGATCCTCTACCCGATCGTGTGGCTCCTGCTGCTACCCTTTCGTCTCCTGGGTATCGTCGTCGGTGGTGTGCTCGACCTGATCTGGGCGGCCGTTACGCTGCCTGCCAGGATGCTTAAAGGACACGGAGCCTGACCTGCATTTCTCACCACACGATGGCCGCATCAAGTGCCTCGGCCTTTCGCATCACGAAACACGAGACACGAATCACGGCCTTCGGATCGCCCGCCTCCCCGTCAGGCGATATGAAACGCCTACTTTGCGGCGCACGCCGGCATCGGGAGAAACCAGTCGGCCTTGCAGAGCCCGCGCTCGCTGACCCCCTTGGATGTCGGGGAGAGCGCTCAGACGATCCGCACCTGCTCGCCGATCCGGCTCGCGGCGATACGATCCAACTGGCTGCCGGCGGCTTCATGGAATCGCTCGATCGGTTCGTGGGGCGGCTCCTGACCCAGGGGGAAAGTCTGGTGATGCACCGGCAGAATCCGCTCGGCGCCCGCCTCGTTCGCCATACGCCACGCCTGTTCCGGAGAACAATGATGGTGGATTCGAGGATTGTAGGCGCCGATCGGCATGATCGCCAGGTCGAACGGCCGCGGACTCTTCAGAGCCCGGAAGCGATCGGTGAGGGCCGTGTCACCCGCAAACAGAACTCGATAGCGCCCCGACTCGATGACGTAGCCGTTATATCCCCGCCACGTGTCCGAGCCGTAGCGCGCGCCCCAGTGGTTCACTTCAAACGCCGTGATGCCCACCGAACCGATGCGGACACCCTCTCCCCAGCCCGTCTCTTGCACGGCGCGGAAGCGGCGGCGCAGCGGCACCAGGTCGCTTGTTCCGCAGGCCGTGATCAAGCGCGTTTCCGGGTGGGCCAGTTTGCGCAGCGAGGGGATATCGAAATGATCCATGTGCGCGTGCGAGAGCACGATCGCGTCCGGACGGGGAAGGTTGTCGATAGCCAGCGCGGGCGCCACGCGGCGGCGCAACCCCAGCGTGCAAACACGCAAGTGCACACCGGCTCGCCGGCTGAAGATCGGATCGGTCAGCACCATGCGCCCATCGATCTTGAGCAAGACCGTGCTATGCCCGAGCCAGGCCGCGTAAAGGCCCTCGTCTCCCCAAGATCTCGTGTCGGGCAGGAACGGGGCGGGCGCCACACGTCGTCGACTTCGGCGGAACGGGCAGGGTGGTGATTCCGCCAACGACTTCCGCCCGCACTGAATCGCCAATACGGGCGCGAGGCCGAACCGGCTGAACCATTTGCGCCGGGAACATCGGGCGGACGATCTGCCTTGTTTCATGCCTGCAAGTCGAAAACCCGCGCTTTCGGCACACGATCGTACCAGCGGATACGTCTTCGCGCCTCGCCGCTCTCCCTGCGACGCGGGGTTTCAGCACGGACGGCTAGCCGATCTCGAGGATCTCCTTTTCCTTCCCGGCGCCAACGGCTTCGATCTCCTTGATGAAACTGTCGGTCAGCTTTTGGATCTCGTCGTGGTTCCTGTGCTGCTCGTCCTCGGAGATCTTCTTATCCTTCAGCATCTTCTTTGCGATTTCGTTCGCGTCACGTCTAACGTTGCGGGCGGCGACTCGGTGTTGCTCGACAATCCGATGGAGCTGCCTCACCAGGTCCTTGCGCCTCTCCTCGGTCAAGGGCGGGATCGGAAGTCGGATCACGGCGCCGTTGTTCGCCGGCGTCAAACCGAGATTCGATCTCATGATCGCTTTTTCGATCGCCCGGATCTGAGAAACATCCCAGGGCTGCACCATGATCAACGACGGCTCGGGGGTGCTCAGATTGGCAACCTGGTTCAGCGGTAACGGCGAGCCGTAATAGTCGACCCGGACCGGGTCCAGGATGCTTACCGAGGCGCGGCCGGTTCGGATGCTTGCCAGTTCGTGCCGCAGGTCCTCTACGGTCTTGCCCATACGCCTCTTGGCTTCTACATTGAGGTCTTCCAGATTCTCGGCGTGAAAGGCTGACATCCCTACCTCAGTCGATCAAAGTTCCTATCGTTTCACCTTCGACCAGCCGCTGTATATTTCCGGCAACGGTCACATCGAACACGACAACGGGAATTTCGTTCTCGCGGCACAATGAGACGGCGGCGGCGTCCATGACAGCGAGCTCGTCCAGGAGCACTTGGTCGTACGAGATTCTCTCATATCGGGTCGCGCCGGGAAACCGGACCGGGTCCTTGTCGTACACTCCGTCGACTTTCGTCGCCTTCGCCAGCAACGAGGCGCCGATCTCAGCGGCGCGAAGGGCGGCGGCGCTGTCCGTCGAGAAGAACGGATTCCCCGTACCCCCGGCGAAGATGACGACTTCCTGGTTCCCCAGCCGTTCGAGAACCCGCGGCAGCGAGAAGCCGTCCAGGATCGGCGGCATCGGAATCGCGCTGAAGACCACCGCCGGTTGTCCCAGACCCTGCAGATCATCGCGCAACGCGATCGCGTTCAACGCCGTACCCAGCATCCCCATCTGATCGACGGAAACGCGTCGCGGTCCGGTATCGGAACCCTTCACACCCCGGAAGAAGTTGCCGCCGCCGACAACGACCCCCATGGAAACGCCCGTCCGCGCCGCCTCGGCCATCTCGCCGGCAATCCGTTGCGTTGCCTCGGAGTCGATTCCGAAACCCGGCTTCCCGGCTAATACCTCGCCGCTGAGCTTGAGGAGAATACGACGATGAGCCGTCATCGGAAAGAACGGGGACCCTGTGAACCGGCGCGAAGCGTGACACCTCCCGAATTCATCGAGCGGCGCGGGCTATGCGTCGGCTTCACCGACTTTGAATCGAGCCATCCGGCTGACCAGTATATTCTCGCCCAGTTTCGAGACCATCTGCGTGATCAGCTCACCGACGGTCGAGGCGTTGTCCTTCACGAAGGGCTGCTCCAGCAGACACACTTCTTCATAGAACTTCTTCATCCGGCCCTCGACGATCTTGTCGACGATCTTTTCCGGCTTGCCGGCATCAAGAGCGCGGGCGCGCTGGACTTCCCGCTCCTTCTCGAGCACCTCGTTATCGACGTCCTCTTTGCGGATGAAGCGCGGGTCCGTCGCCGCCACGTGCATCGCGATGTCGTGCACAAGCTGCTGAAAGTCATCCGTGCGGGCCACGAAATCCGACTCGCAGTTGACTTCCACGATGACCCCGAGCTTGCTCCCGGGATGCACGTACGCCCCGATGAGCCCCTCCTGGGCTTTCCGTCCGGCCTTCTTCCGGGCTACATCGATGCCCCGCTTGCGCAGGTTCAGTTCCGCCTGGTCGATGTCGCCGTCGGCCTTGGCGAGCGCCCTCTTGCAATCCATGATCCCCGCCCCGGTCTTGTCCCGGAGCTGTTTGACCATCTTTGCGGTAATCTCCGCCATAACGTCTTCCTACAGTCGTCCTGATCGATAAGAAAAATCGACGAGAAAGAAACGGGGTTCTCAGGGACTGGCGCCGGACGCGGGCTCCGTGTCGACCGCCGGCGACGTCACTGCCTCCACCGAAGCCTCTGCCGCCAGGGCGCCTCCGTCACCTTCCGTCGTCTCGTCCTCGGCCCCCGCTGCCTGCTCGAAATCCTCGGCCGTGGCCAACCCGCGGCCTTCGATGACGGCGTCCGCCATCTTGTTGGTGAAGAGTCGAATGGCTCGCAGTGCGTCGTCGTTCCCTGGAATCACGTAATCCACCGTATCCGGGTCGCTGTTCGTATCGACAACCGCCACCACCGGGATCTGCAACTTCCGCGCCTCGTGCACGGCAATGTACTCCTTGTTCGAGTCAATCACGAACATCACGTCCGGAATCCCCGGAATGTCCTTGATGCCCGCAAGGTTCTGATCAAGATGCCGCCGTTCGCGCTCCAAACGCGACACCTCTTTCTTCGACCGGCCTTCATAGCCCTCTTCGTTGGCCAGCCGCTCCAACTCCTTCAGCCGGGCGATCGACTTCTGGACCGTGGCCCAATTCGTCAACAAACCGCCGAGCCAGCGGCTGTTGACGTAGTACATCTCGCAGCGCTTCGCCTCTTCGGCGACCGCTTCCTGAGCCTGCCGTTTCGTTCCCACGAAGAGAATCGACTTGTCTTCCGCCGCCGCGTCGCTGACGAAACGCGCCGCTTCCTTGAACATCTTCACCGTCTTCTGCAGGTCGATGATGTGAATGCCATTGCGTTCGCCGAAGATGTATTCCTTCATCTTCGGATTCCAGCGCCTGGTCTGGTGCCCGAAATGAACGCCCGATTCGAGCAATTCCTTCATTGTGATTTGGGGCAATGATCCTCCTTTTTCCGACTGCTGCCCGCTGAGCAATCCGGCTGAAGCATCCGCCCCGATCCAAGCGAGATTTGGGTGGACATCTGCAACCGCATCCGGAAGAACTGCGATTTAGCGTTTCGAGTACTGGAAGCGTTTCCTCGCACCCGGCCGGCCGTATTTCTTTCGTTCGTGCTTGCGAGGGTCGCGTGTCAGGAAGCCGGCTTTCTTCAGCGTCGGCCGCAACTCCGAGTTGAAGTTCTGCAGCGCCCGTGCGATGCCCATGCGCGCCGCGTCGGCCTGACCACTCAACCCGCCCCCGCGCGCCGTGATCAGGATGTCGAACTTGCCCATCGTCTCGGTGACGAGGAGCGGCTGCTGCACCGTAGCCCGATGCGCCTCCGCCGGGAAGTAGTCATCCATCTCCCGTCGATTGATCAGAATCTTGCCGCCGCCCGGACGCAGGAAGACGCGCGCCACCGCCAGCTTTCTCCGTCCCGTGCCTAAATACTGAACCTGGTCTGCCACGCTTTCAACCCGGACCCCCGGTTAGCGGGAATCCTGCTTTCCGATACTCATCTCGCGAGGCTGCTGCGCCTCGTGAGGATGCTGCGGCCCGGCATAGACTTTCAGCCGGCGCGTCAACTGTTTCCCCAGCTTGTTTTTCGGGAGCATGCCTCGGACGGCGTTCTCCACAAGCCGCTCAGGGTGTTTCTCGCGCATTTGCCTCGCGCTGATCTCCTTGATGCCTCCGGGATAGCCGGAGTGACGATAGTACTTCTTCTGCTCTTCCTTCCGCCCGGTCAGAAGGACTTTGCCGGCATTCACGACGATCACGTGATCGCCCGTTTTCAGAAAGGGCGTGTAGTCCGCCTTGTGCTTGCCCATCAGGATCACGGCGGCACGCGAGGCCAGCCGACCCAGCACCTGGTCCTCAGCGTTGAGCAAGAACCACTGGTTGCGCACTTCGGACGCCCTTGGAACAAAGGTCGGCATCGTTGTAAACACTCGTCTCCCCTCAGGCTGACGGTAGTCAGAAAAACCCAATCAGGAGCGGCCCATGAAGCCAGCCGCAACTGCGGCTCTGGGGGAGAGCCTCGGATCCTCCAGTCAGTTTAGCCCAAATGAACCGCGATGTCCACGCACGGGCGGTTCCTCGATCGGCCTGCCGGCGGCCTCACACCGCACACACCGGTCGCACCCACTTGGCAATATACGCATTGGGTGAGACAGCAGCGGGTCAGAGCGTCGGACGGACTTTCGCGGCGTCCTTGAACAGCAACTCGCGAACGGCCTGGGTGGCTTTCTCGTGAAACGCCACTGCGTCAGGATCGAAGTCTTTCGAGGGACGCGGCGTGCGAGCAAAGTGACCATAGCGGTCCTCGCCTCGAACCAGAGCCGCGCTGTCCCACTCGCCGACGACCTGCTTCGTGCGTGTGGGCATGTAATGCATCGAGAGGCCGATCCGCCGGTCGCTGGAGCGGTTCGGACCCGATGCATGAGCCAAGCGCACATTGTGCAGCGAGATCTCTCCGGGTTCGAGCGGCATGGCCACCGCCTTCGCCTCATCCACCCGCACCGAGATTTCCTGCCCGCGTGTCAGAAGATTGTTCTCCTTGTATTCATCCTTGTGGGGCAGGAGGTCGCCCTGGTGACTGCGCGGCAATACACGCATGCAGCCGCTTTCCAGCGTTGCCGGCGACAGCGCCAGCCACACGCTGACCAGGTCGTTGGTGTCGAGGCCCCAATAACGCAGGTCCTGATGCCAGGAAACGAAACTCCGGCTTCCCGCTTCCTTGACCCAGAAAAAGGTGTTCCAGCAAAGAATGTCGGCGCCGATCAGGTCCTCGACCGCATCGAGGATCTTCGGATGGCGCATCAGATCGTCTACCCACGTGAACAGCAAATGAGTCTTGCTCCGCAGCGCTCCGCCAATGGGTTCGCCTTGACTGGTTTCGAAGTCCTCCAGAAGCTTCCGGTTGGCGGCGACTTGCTCGTCGTCGAGTACGGTAAGCGGAAAGTAGTAACCCTCCCGCTTGTACTGCTCGACAGCGTCTTCTTGCAGCGCTTTCAGCATGCGGCCCCTCCATGATCAGCGGACCAGGTCCGCCTGCTTAACCTGCATTTCTCACCACTTGACGTCCGAAGCCCACGATAAGACCGCCAGGGCTTCGCTTTTCCTTTGCAACGCTTGCTTGCCGTGCTCAATGTACTGTTCAAGTACACCTGCGAGCGCCCAGCGGCTCGCGCCTCGCCACGTGGTGAGACTTGTAGGTTAGAGGCTATCAGATTCCTGCCGCGACTTTTTCGCGGTGCGGCTTCGCGGCGGTTGCACCCATGAGCGGAAATTACTGAACGGGCGCTGCAAGAAATGTTTACACCTTGTGCTACAATCCGCTATCTTGAAAATTGCGATGGTCCCGCATCGACCGAGATCAGGGGATCACAGGTTCTGAATAGAAGGAGATCGCTACATCATGGCGTACGTTATTGCCGAACCCTGCATTGGCACGAAGGACACGGCCTGTGTGGATGCCTGCCCGGTCGATTGCATCCATCCCAAGGACGACGAAGACGATTTCGAGGACGAAGAAATGCTCTACATCGAACCCGATGAGTGCATCGACTGCGGCGCCTGCGTCCCGGTCTGCCCCGTCTCGGCCATCTTCGCCCTGGAAGACCTTCCCGAGAAGTGGGACGAATTCACAGAGAGAAACGCCGCCTACTACGGCAAGACCGCCGAGTAACTCTGTCCGGGTCTTCCGACGCCCTCCGTGCTCCCAGGCCCGGAGGGCATTTCAGGCTGCCCGCTCCTCAACCCCCCTTCGGCGCTAACCCTGGAAGCAACCTGGTGTGATGCCGCCACGGCGCCGGCCGAATATCGCGCACCGGGGCAAGGCGAAGTGCGTAAGGGGAAGTCGTCCCGACGTGGCGTGCTCCAGCCGTCGCCCCCGCCATATCGATTTGGGGGCATACCTGATCGCGCTCAATAGCACGGGCCGGCAAGACACGACGAAGCCGTGACAGGCTTGCCACGTGCTTCGACCGTCAGGCGAGCGAGTTTCCCTCCGCCCGTATAAGACTGATTCAAGCGAGAAACATCCGGTCCGGGGTCAATGCCCCTTGACCAGGAGGAGGTTCCAGCTCGGATCTCCGGGCTATGCGCGGCGTTTTGCCGTCCAGCGGGCCTTTCCGTACTCGCCCAGGCTGACCTCGCCGCTCATATGGTCGCCCTGGACGTGGCCGGTAAAGTTGTAGTGCAGCGTGGACGCTTCGACCTTGCCGCCGCCGGTGAATTTCACTTCGTTGCCGCTGACCGTCCCGGTGACGGGCTTGTCGGTAATCCGCCCGACGTACTGGCCGCCGACTTCGTTGCCGTCGGTGGTGAAGTACACCTTGTGTTGCACCGAGCCGACCGTGAACTGAAGATCGATGTCCCAGTGGCCGTCGATCGTGACCGTGGGCGGCTTCAGCGGAACCACCGGCTTCTCGCCCGGCGCATTGCGGAAGATTTCATGGAGCCGCGAAGCGACGATCTTCTGCTCGCCGTCGTACATCGCGCACGGACGCAGCCGGAACTGATGGCCGTCGCCGCCCGCGTGCGTCTTGACGCGCGGTTCGCCGTCGAGCATCATCTTGCCCAGCTCGCCCGCCGTGAGACCGATCTTCTTCGGGTCCCACGAAATCGTGAGCGTCGGATAGTTGGCCGCGCTGGCAGGCTCGTTGACGCTGGTCGTGACACCGTCGACTTTCGTGATCTTCGCGGTGATCTCCTTGTACCAGGAGCGCCAAAGATCATCTTCGGCCTTGCGGCTGCGCCCGTTCATCAAGCTGTGCACCGCCACGTAGGCGCCTACGATTTCTTCCTTGCTGACCTTCATCGCCCGCGCGAAAGCGTGATGCGGCGCACTGTTGGTGAAGGCGGCCGTGATGAGATCCTTCCGGCCGATCAGGATGCCCGCCGACTGCGGCCCGCGCAGAATCTTGCCGCCGCTGTAGGCGACCAGATCAGCGCCCTTCTCCAGGATCGGGTTGGGCACGAGCGGAAGATCGGCAGCCGCGTCGATCAACACCGGGACGCCATGCTTGCGCGCTTCCGCGGTGAACTGCTCGAGCGTGAACGGATTCTTGCCGCGCAGCATGTTCACCTGCCCGGTGCACATCGCCGTCTTCGGCCCGAAGGCGTTCTTGAGGTCGTCGTACGTCGTGACTTCCATCATCTTGATGCCGGTCGTGCGCACCGCATGGTCGTAGGTGCTGCGCGACCAGCTCGGCACGATCACTTCGTCCTTGACGCCGTAGGTGTCGGGAAGCTGCTGGATCGTCTCCGGGTCGCCGCCCGCGACACAGGCCAGCGTGCCGCAGGTCACCGCTCCGGCCGCGCCCGAGCTGACCATCGCCGCTTCCGCGCCGAGCAGTTCGGCGATGCGGGGGCCGACGGCGGCCATCAACTCGTCGAGGTTCACATGGTAGAAAGCCGCTTCGTGGACGGCATCGATCACTTCGGGCAACTGCGCCGAGCCGCCGTTGATCGTGAACGTCGACGTGCAGTTGATGAAGGGCCGGCAACCGACCCTCTCGTACACGTTCGGGCCGCCGCCGCGGGTGGGCAATCGGGCCGCGGGCGCCGCTACGGAGCGCAGTGGCAGGGCCGCCAGCAAGCCGGCCACGGAAGCCATCGAGCCCGCGCGGAAAACGTCACGCCGGGACACCTGGCTGGAATCTTTTACGGTTGTGGGTTTCATGGGGGACTCCTCCGGGCTCGGCTGCCGCGTCGCTAAAGAAGGGCGGCCAGCCGGCCACAGGCTATTCTAGCCTGTTTTCCGTCCACGTGCTTTGTCCACGGCGCGAAGCAAGAAACAGGCTTACTTCTCTCAGCTCCGGAAATCGAACGTCCTTTCAGGAATCGGGGTCAGCCGCGCAAGTCCCGCCGCCGGGGGCGCAGCTTGTTGAAGTCCGCCCCGGAGATGACGTAATACCAATCCGCGAAACGGTTGCGCAGTTCGTCGGCCAGCTCCTGGCCCGCTGCATCGGGCTCTTCGCCGTCGTTGTACTGCTTCGCCCGCGCTTCGCTGTAGTCGACCGTGATGAAGAGGTAGCGGCGCTCGCCCTCGCCATCTTCCTCGGAGGAGCCGTCCGCCGAATCGGCGCTCGGCCCGCTCGATGCAATCTCGCCGAAACGCAGCGTATACTGCAGCCCGTTCTTCGAGTCGACGACGATCTCGCCTTCGTTGGCCAGCAGACCCCTCCGCGTAACGAAGAAACCTTTCTGCCGCAGCGAAAGCTGCGACTGCTGCGTGATCGCAATTCCCGCGGTCCCTTTCAGAACCTCCGTGAGGTTCCGAGGCTTCGGCTGAACATCGACGATCTTCAGCGAGTCGAGCGCTCCCGTGAGGTCATTCATCTTGCTCGTATCAGGCGAGCCTCCGCCGCTCATCGTCCACTTGTCGTCCTTCTTCGTCAGGACGAGCCGCTCCTGGTTTTCCAAACGGCCCATCCTCTCGTTGATCGAATAGCGGTTGACCAGAACTCTCCGGATGTCGCCGGCGGAGGTCTTCAGCAAGTCCGTCTCGATCCAGTCTTCGAACCTGGCCGAAACGTCCGCCGACGTTTCCACTTCGTAGACGCGTTTCTGCGTCGGGACGCGCATGTAGCGGCGATTCGGCTTGCCATCGACTTTCCTGCCGACGATGAAGTCGGCGAGCGTGGCGTCATTTTCGTCCTTCAGGGTCACTCGCTGGCCGCGTCCTTCGAGCGAGAGCTCACCTTCGGCGAAGGGGTCGATCACGCCGTAGTCGCCGTGTTCCTCGACACGGTCGCTCACGATGGCATCCTTGCGCAGCTCCATCAATGCCGCGGCGGTGTTCGCCAAGCGGTCCTCGGCGTCGGCCGGGTAGTTGAAGTGCGACGGCACCCGCCACGTTCCCTCTGCGAACTCGACCTTCAACGGCCTCGCGGTCGCGGTGGCTTCGTCGTAGTCGACGACCTCGATGGCCTTCGGCGCCTGCGGGTCGTTGAAATCCGGATAGAACGCTTCGCCTTGATCGCTGAACACGTCCGGCGTTGCCGCGCCGGGATCGATCACCATCGCCGCCGTTGCCAGCACGGCGGCGGTCACGCCGAAGAGGATGGTGGTTTTGAGTTCATTCATGACGTACCCTCCATCGCTATCCTTTCTTCTGCTCCACGAGGCGATCCGGCGAGACGCCGATCTTCTCCCGCCGAAGCCTCCGCACGGATACCAACAGGAACAGGGCAAATGCGGGAATCGGCGGGACGATCACCGCCAACAGCTTGATCGTGCTCTGGATGGCCCGGATCGACGACTCCATCTCGGAGCGCGCCCGTTCCATCTGACGCTGCTTCTCGTCCTCGATGTTCTTGCGCGCAACGCTCAGCCGGCGGTTCTCGACCTTCTGCTGATTGGCGATCATGATGCGCTTGGTCTGGGCGTCGAGATCCGTCCTGGCCTGCAGCGCCGCGACGGCCTGGTCCAAGCGCTCCTGAGCTTCTTCGAGCCGCTTCTCGGCCACATCTTCCGCTTCGGTCGTATCCTCCAGGCGCTGCTCTTCATAGACCCTCGTGCGCGCCTCGACGGCTTCAAGCGTCCGGTGCCGCGGACGCCGCTTGCGAAGCTCGATGAACGAATCGTCACCGGCCAGCGAATCGACGGCGTTCAGCAGGAACGTGACGTTGTCGAAGTTCAGGTTCTCGATGCCCCGGCGCCGCAGCTCGAAGAACTGCTCGCCCATCATGTCGAGATCGGCGACGACGATCGCCCGCACCGGCTTGCCGCCCTCCTTGCCCTCGACGCGAGCCGCCAGAACGTGGAACTCCTCGTCCGGCCGGTGGGGGATGTTCGGGTTGAGCTGGATGCCGAACAGCGTCCGCTGCACCAGCCGCATCCACATGACCTGCCCCGAGTCGGAGCCGGTCTGCAGCAACGGAATGAAATCCGTCTTGTCCGTTTCGGCCGGCTTCAGGACGCCGGAGTGCAGCAAGACGACTTCCTGCAGCCCTGCTGTAATCGGCTCCTCGGGATTGAACGGGTTGACCGCCGCCTTGTTGCCCGCGCCGATGAATATGATCTCTTCCGGCAGCGCTCCGATCTGGGGATGCGGATTGTACTTGTCCCAGGCGATCTGATCCTTGGGCCACTGCAGGCCGAGAACGTCGAGCAAAGGCTGAACACTGGTCGGGGGAGTCGGCGGCGGGCCACCCTGCTGGAAGGGATTGCGCGGCGGCATCTGCGGCGACAGCTCGATATTGAACGCCGGCATCGGGTCCAGCATGATCAGCGCCGGATGGCCTTCGCCGACATGGTTTGCGAGCCGCTCGAGCTCCTCGTCAGTGATGGTGTGCGGCAGAACGGCGAGAAGCACGTCGAGGTCCGCCGGGTAGTCGCTGTCCGCCGGCACCCGCTGGACGTCGTACTGCTTGCGCAGCTCGGCGACGATCGACCAGTCCGCGGAGCGGCGGCGGGTCTGAAAATCGAATCCGCCGAACATGTTCACCTTGCTGATGAGGACGCCGACCTTCTTCTTCTCGGCATTCGAAACCACCCGCACCGAGCGCATGATTTCGTACTCGGCGGGCAGGCCGGGATCGAAGAACGGGATGACGAACTCCTCGGCGCCGCGCGTGAAGGCGAGCCCGAAATAGATCTCGTCCGCGCTGCCGGGCGTCTGCTCGAAAATCGGGATCGGGCGCGGCTGAATATCGTATCGCTCCTGGGCTTCGCGGGCCTCGGGGGTGTACTTTTCGGTTTCGATCACGCGGGTTTGAATCGCGCCGCCGCCGAGCGCGTTGAACTCTCTCAGCACGTTCACGATGTTGTTCCGCGTCTGAAGATAGCTGCGCGGAACGTTGGGGCTCAGAAAAGCCTGTATGAAGACCGGCCGTTCGGGGTCGAGCTGGCCGATCAACGCAACGGTCTCGTCCGAAAGCGAGTGCAGCCGCTCGGCCGTGACGTCGACGCGGCCGCCGAGACGCCCCGTCAGCACCGTGAGGCTCGCAACGATCACGAGCAGCGCGAGTCCGCGAGCCAGATAGTGACGCCCCAGGGGCGCGGCGCCCTTGCCGGTCTGCCAATGGCGCCGGCCCAGCAGGGCGACGTTGAGGTAAAGCATCGCCAGAGTGAACGCCACGAAGTAGAGCAGCGACGAAAGCGAGACGACGCCCGCGGCGAAGTCCTCGAACTGCGTGCGGAACGACAGCCCTTCGATCAGCCGCCGCGCGCCGCCCGTCAGAATCACCCCGGCATGATCGATGAAGACCGGCACCGCGCAGAACGCCGCGCCGAGGATGAACGCGACCGTCAGGTTCGACACCAGCAGCGACGCCAACATCCCCAGCGTGAGCAGCGCCGCGCCCATCAACCAGTAGCCCAGGTAGGTCGAGAACATCAAGCCCAGGTCGGGACTGCCGAGCCACAACAGAACCAGCACGTGGCTCAGGGAAAACAACAGCGCAATCTCGTAGATAGTCAGCGCCGCCAGGTATTTCCCGATCACGATGTCGCGGTCGGCGGCCGGCAGCGTCAGCAGCAACTCGTCGGTCCCGTTGCGCTTCTCTTCCGCCCAGAGGCTCATCGTGATCGCCGGGATCAGAAAGACCAGCAGGTACGGCATGAAGGCGTTGAGCGGATCGAGATTGGCCAGGTTGTTGGCGAAGAAGGCTTCTTGCCAGAACGCCGCGACCGCGCTGAGGAAGACGAACAGCGTGATAAACACGTAGCCCGTCGGGCTCGAGAAATAGCTCGTCAGCTCACGTTTCAGGATGGCCTTGGGAAGCCGCCAGCGATCGTTCATGCAACGCCTCCTTGCGATGTCGTGGTGGTTTCTTCGCTGGACCCGTCAGGGCCGGCGCCGTCCGGAGACGCGTCCTCGGCCGAAGCGGTATCGTGAACCGGTCCCTCCGGGCCGCTCTCGGACGCCGCGGCGGTGACTTCACTCTCCGCCGGTGCGGCCTCTTCCGGCTCCGGCGGGACTTCGGGCCCGTCCGCTCGCCGGCTGGTCAAGCGGTGGAAAGCCGCCTCGAGACTCTCGCCGGCGGCCATTTCGGCCACCGTGCCGTCGAATACGACCCGTCCCTCGTTGACCAGGATCACGTGGTCCACCATCGCCTCCACTTCCTGCAGGATGTGAGTCGAGATCAGGATCGTCTTGGTTTCGCCGAGCCCGCGAATGAGTTGCCGCACGTCCCGAATCTGGTTCGGGTCCAGTCCGCTGGTCGGCTCGTCCATGATGAGGATGTCGGGCTCGTGGAGCAACGCCTGCGCCATGCCGACCCGCTGGCGGTAGCCCCTCGAGAGCTTGAAGATGCTCTTTTCGAGCACCGCTTCCAGATGGCACTGCCCGACCACGTCGTCAATGCGCCGCTTCAACCGGTCCGGCGATAGCCCCCGCGCGCTGCCGAAGAACTCCAGCAGTTCGAGCGGCGTCATCTCCGGATAGAGAGGCCCGTTCTCGGGCAGATAGCCGATGCGGGCGGCGGCTTCGATGCGGTGAGAGACCACGTCCAGCCCGCCGATGCGCGCCGTGCCCGCGCTCGGGCTCAGATAGCCCGTCAGCACCTTCAGGGTGGTCGATTTGCCGGCGCCGTTGGGTCCCAGAAACGCGGCTACCTGGCCCTGAGCGACCGAGAACGATACATCGCGGATCGCGGCGAACTCGCCATACAGCTTGCTGAGGCCCCGAGCCTCGATCATCGCCATGCCGTTCGTTGCAGACATAGTTTGTCGTCCCATGAAACTTCGTTGTTGATAGCAGGGCTGCTCGATGCCCGCCTGCAAGCCCGTTCAGAAACGACAAAGGCGCGCTGCGGCGACTCGCGCCTCTTTCGCCTGCGCGGTCCGCCGGCATCGAGAACACCGGGGCGGGGAGCCCTAGCAGCCCGTGGCAAAAGCCCTGCTGCATTCAAGCGGCGATGCATCCCTGCTGAACTGCGTTGCTCCTCGGTCGAATATGTCTAATATGCTCCCTCGTCGCGCCTTGTCAGCCGGGCGCCTCGCCGCTCTCGGTGCTACGCGGGGTTTCACCACGGACTGCTAGCCCGCCTCTCTCGCCGCCTGGCGGGAAAGACGGGCTTATTCCTAATTTATACAAAGGACGCAACCGGCTCAAGCTTGGTTAGCCTGCATTTCTCACCACCCGACGGTCGAAGCACACGATACGATCGCCATGACTTCGTTGCGCTTGCTTGCCGTGCTCAACGTACTGTTCAAGTACGCCTGCGCGCGCCAAGCGGCTCGCGCCTTTTTCCTCCGCCCGGCTTGCGCCTAGTCCTGGCGGCCCTCTCACGCACTTCGCCTCGCCACGTGGTGAGAAATGCAGGCCAGCGTCAACGCTCTCCTTTCTCGGCATGGGTTCGTTTGACGGTCGCCGCAGCGGGACGAGTCTGGAGGACGACGGGAGCCGCGGCGAACGCTGCGTTTTGCGCATTTTCCTGTGGGATCCGGGATTTTGTGCACTTTTGTGGGATTCCCCTGCTAACGGCGCTCGTCGTGAGGCCGGCCGTGAACGACGGACGGAGCCGAGACACTGGTTCCGGGGCAATATGCCGCCCGTGCCGCGCCACAACGCGCAATTTATATAAAGGACGCATCCGGCTCAAGCTTGGTTAGCGTCAACGCAATCCGGAACGCTCTCCTTTCTCGGCATGGGTTCGTTTGGCGTTCGCCGGGAGGCCCGCTGGGAAAGGTGGACGGTACGCGGAGGTGTGCACTTCTCCGTCACCCCTTTCTGCACTCGTGCGCAACAGTTTGCCGTCAAAAAAAGGGGACAGAGGGCCGGAAAAGGCCGTGTTTCGTGATTCGTGTCTCGTGTTTCGTGAAAACCACGGGCGGCGGCCTGGTTCGCTCTGAAAAGAAATTTCTGACGGACGGTGAACCGGAAAAGCTGTGTTACGTGATTCGGAAAAGGCCGTGTCTCGTGACCCGAATGCACTTCGCCTTGCCATGGAGCAAGAAATGCAGGCTGTGGTCTGCCGCTTCCCTGTCGTCATGCTAGGCAGGCCGGGGCGGTTAAACAAGACTGAAGGGTTTCAGTACCAAAAGCCCGTGATTCGTGTTTCGTGACTCGTGATTCGTGTTTCGTGACTCGTGATTCGTGAAAAACCTTACAGGCCGGGTTGCCGGCGCAGGCGGCGCGCGCCTCGTCCTGACGGCTCTCTCACCCACTTCGCCTCGCCACGTGGTGAGAAAGGCAGGCTAGTTAAGGTCCAGAGCCGCCACGTATGTGATCCGATGCGACAGGTAAGGGTGGCCGCGCACCTTCGCATGGAAACGCGCATCGGCCGTGACGACCGGATACTGCTCCTGAATCGCAAGCGCGAGATAGAAGCAGTCGTAGACCGGATGGTCGAGATCAAGCGCCAGCCGGGCGGAAGATGCGGCGAGTTGACGCATGGAGAGGGGAACCACAACAGGCGCCGCTCTCAGCGCGTCCGTAGCATCGGCAAGATCCTCACCACCGATGTCGCCGCGGCGATGCATGGCCCACAGCGCATTGCAGACTTCGGCGAAAAGGAGTTCCGGAGCAATGAGCGTCGCTTCGGCTTCCAGCAGGCTCGCCGCCTCGTAGGACCATTTCTCCTTCACAAGCCATTTCACAACGATGCTGGCATCGACCACATAGCCCGTCACGCCGCGCTGTCCCGGTCCCGGTCGGCTCGTATGATCTCACTGCTGTCGATGGAGGATCGAAGACGTTGCCGCAGCGCCTTGGCCTGAGAGGCAAAGTTCTGCTCTCCTTCAAGAAGCGCCCTGCGAAGGATCTCCCTGTGTTCGGCCTCGGCAGACCGGCCATGGGCAGCAGCTCTGCTTTTCAGCAAGCGAACCACTTGCGGGGAGACATTCCGGACGGTCAGTTGCGCCATGAGCTTTGCCTGCAAAGAAGCGTATTCATTGCTGTCAAGTATAGACCCCATGGCGCCCGGGCGGCAAGCATTCCGTCATTCCGGAAATCAATCAGTGCGTCAATCCCGATCGTACGGCCCGTACATCGAACAGCAGCAGACACAAAGGCCGTGTTTCGTGTCTCGTGTTTCGTGACCCCAAAACCTTGACAGGCGGTAGGGCGCGGCTCCAAGGGGGGTTGCAGAAAAGCCGTGTTTCGTGTTTTTGTAAAAAACCTTACAGGCCGTGTTGCTTGCGACAAGCGGCTCGCGCTTCGTCCTGACGGCTCTCTCACGCCGCGATACGTGGCGCGGATTGTGGAGCAGACGCCCCAGACATGAACTTTATATGGTACAGTAGCACGGTGAAGGTTGCTGCTCGATGGTAGAGAAGGCGCGGAAAACGCCGCTGATCTTCTACCGTATGGCGAGCGGCAGAGAGCCCGTCCGGGAATGGCTGCAAGGATTGGAGACGTCCGAGCGCCGGGCCGTAGGAAGAGATCTGATGCGGGCGCAATGGCGTTGGCCGGTGGGCATGCCTCTGTGCCGCCCCCTGGGGAACGGTCTGTGGGAGATCCGGACCGTTCTGCCTACGAAGCGGACCGCACGCGTGCTGCTTTGTTTCTACCGGGAACACCTCGTGGTGCTGCATGGCTTCATCAAGAAAACACGAGCGACGCCGGAAGCGAATCTAAGCCTGCATTTCCCACCACCCGACGGTCGAAGCACACGATACGACCGCCAGGACTTCGTTGCGCTTGCTTGCCGTGCTCGACGTACGGTCAAGTACGCCTGCGCGCGCCAAGCGGCGCGCGCCTCGTCCTGACGGCCCTCTCACGCACTTCGCCTCGCCACGTGGTAAGAAAGGCAGGCTAGCCAAGGCGCGCCAGCACCAGAAGGAGTTGGAACGATGAGCAAGGAGCACATGGGATCCAGTCTCGATGACTTTCTCAAGCAGGAAGGGGACTTCGATGAAGCCCAGGCGCAGGCGATCAAGGAAGTGGTGGCGTGGCAGCTTGCCGAGGCCATGAAGGAGCGGAAGCTTTCCAAGAACAAGATGGCCGCGCTGCTCAAGACGAGCCGAACCCAGGTGAACCGCCTGCTGGACCCCGAACACGACATCACGCTCTCCAGCTTGCAGCGAGCCGCGGCGATCGTCGGGCGGCGGGTGACCATCGAACTCGTGTAGGGCTGCCGGCTGTGGTCTGCCGCTTCCCTGTCGTCATGCCAGGCCGGCCGGGGCAACGGAACCAAGACTGAAGGGCTTGAGTACCCAAAAAGGCCGTGTTTCGTGTCTCGTGTCTCGTGTCTCCAAAACCTTGACAGGCGGTAGGGCCGCGGCTCCAGGGGGGATTGCGTAAAAGCCGTGTTTCGTGACTCGTGATTCGTGTCTCGTGACTCGTGAAAAACCTTACAGGCCGTGTTGCTTGCGACCAGCGGCTCGCGCCTCGTCCTGACAGCCCTCTCACGCCTGCCTGCAGCAGGCAGGCACTTCGCCTCGCCACGTGGCGGGGCATGCAGGTCAGAGCCGAAGGATACGTTCCGCGTGTCTCCCCTGGGGGACGTCTCCCACTGCGCCGACAGCCCGGTTGGCGCTCGGATTCGTCTTTTATCCGCCGGAAAGCGGGTAGGGGGATCACCCGGCCACTGGCCGGCCCGATGCGATAATGAACGAAACCAGCCGGGTGTCGGGGCGTGGCGCAGCCTGGTAGCGCACCTGCTTTGGGAGCAGGGGGCCGCAGGTTCAAATCCTGCCGCCCCGACCAGCTAACTTGTCGGTTTTTTAACGCTTCACGATATCGTCGCAAGCTCTTTGGGGTTGATCTATTTGGGCAGCGATTCGATCCGTCTCAGGCCGGTACGTGGACAAAGGGGGGTGAGTACCATTCTTGAGCAGCAGCGCGTACCAGAATGATTTCCGGCTGCCTTTCTCATTGCGCTGTGGTTGCCCCCGATTCCCGGAGCCCCTAGTCCGTTTTGGACCCAGCGGGTGTGGGACGGGAGCGCCTCATTCCGAGGCGTGAAGCCGGTCACTGTCGCTGAGCGATGGCAGGCGGGCGATCGCCGCCCCGTTCTTCTGCACCGCGCGCCGTAACTCGTAGAGCTTCTGCAGGTTGAGCCAAAACTCGCCCGAAGTCCCGAAGAACCTCCCCAGACGCAACGCGGTGTCGCCGGTAACGGAGCGGCGCCCGTTGAGGATTTCCGTGATGCGGTTCATCGGGACCTCGATCCTACGAGCCAGTTCGGCTGCGCTGATCCCGAGCGCTTCGAGGTCCTCTCGCAACGTCTCGCCCGGGTGAATAGCCTCTCGCATCAGGTCGTGCCTCCCTCTCAATGATAGTCGACAATTTGCACTCTGGCTGGGCCGTGGCTTCCCTCGGGCCACTCGAAACAGATTCGCCACTGGTTGTTGATCCGGATACTCCACTGACCCCGTCGACGGCCCTTCAGGGCTTCGAGCCGGTTGCCGGGGCGCATCAGGTCGCGAAGCCCGGTGGCCGCGTCAAGCTGGTCCAGCTTGCACGAGGCGGTGCACGCCAAGCGGCTTCGCGCCTCGTCCTGACGGCCCTCTCACGCACTTCGCCTCCCCACGTGGTGAGAAAAGCAGGTTAGTGCATGTTAATCCACCGTCGCAGAGATGGCCGCTTCTACTCTCTTGCCGGTTGTCCACAGCGTGAAGGAGATGAAGTACGTTCCCGCACGCAACGGGGGGTCGGTGCGGCGGGTGATATAGACGGATTCGTCGCCGAAGGGATCCTCCGAGGAGTGGTCGGAGACGACTCTTCCGTCTGACAGAATCGCATCCGAACCGTGGTTGACATGCAGGTCCACGTCTACGCCGGCGGTTTTCGTTATCAAGTTCAAGCGCAGCCCGGTTGCGTCCTCGGGAACATTCACCGTGAAACCGTAGCGCCCACTGAAGAAGGTGGGCCTTACGACGGACGGAAGAGAAAACTCCCGGGGAGCCGCTCCCGAGATAAGCAGCCTGGATAGCGTGAAACCGGCTGCGATCCACCCTTGCTCATCCATCGTCAGGGTTGTAAGGTTGTCAAATGTGCTCGCGCTGAGCCCACCACCGTTCACATTGGCCCAGAACGTGAACCGGTATCCGGTTGCCGGGGCAGCGGTCAACTGCAAGGACGTTCCTGCATCATAAAATCCATCGTCCGAAGCCGGGCTCGCGTAGATAGACCCCCTTTCCTCCGAGAGCACTATCTTCTTCGTCAGCAGGTGCTGTTCGCCGAAGTTCGCGGTGATCGTTGAGGGTTTGTCGGAAACCGTGATGGTATGCGTCTGGGTTCCGCCGTTGCTCCAATCCTTGAAGACCCAGCGGCTGACTTCGGAAGGCCCCGGTTGCACCACGTCCTCGACTCCGATTGAGTGAGTGCTGCCGACATTCCAGAGGAAGTTCATCGGTAGCCGCACGGCCTTGCCGTCGATCACCGCTCTGCGGCCGGGCGCGTTTGAGGAGACGGTGGTAAGAGGCCGCTTCGTGAAAAGGGCCGTATAGTTCAAACCGTCCCCCCAAACAGGAATCTCTACGGGATTCCCCGAGAAGCCATGGATCCCGGTCCATATCCAGCCGCGCCACCAGGCAAACGAATAGCCATTTCTGGGGACCGCATTGACCACAACATAGGAACGGTTCGTGTAGAAGCCGTCAGGCGATGCGGGGACTACGATCACCTCTCCCCCCTCGGAAGGTTGAGCACCAGATTGCAGCTTGAACTGCTGGACCATGTGAGCCGTGAACACCTTGGTGTCTTCCGAGACGATGATGCTGTGTTCCCGCTCTCCTCCATCACTCCATCTGCCGAACAGGAATCGTGCTTTGCCGAGCCCCTGAGATTCCGGGACAGCTATTGTATGGCTCGTCCCAGGAGACCAAGTGAAGCTCCTGGGCGTGACGATCGATATTCCGTCCACCTCGACCTCAAGCCCTTCGGGGTTTGTGGAGATTGTTGTTTTGCTCGTCGTATGTCCGTACAACTCGGCCACCCCGTCGATGTCCCCAGAGGAGAGGCCGTCCAACTGACCGATCGGCAAGCCGGGCGGAATGGTTTCGATGGTCGGTCGATAGTTTCGCGAAGCGAAGAACGCTCCGTAGTGCATGATCGACCCGTAGTCGTAGGGGCCGATGTCGTCTCCGCGTCTGATTTCTTGGAGAAAGTTGTTGAGGATAAGACGCTTGTCGATGTTCTCGAAGAACACTTTCACATGGCTGTCGCGGTCTTCCCGTGACTGCTCGTGGAAGAGCCCGACGGCGTGGCCGATCTCGTGAATGATGCCCCCGGAGGGGCACCATTCGGGAACGAAAACTTCCTGCTCACCGCCATTCCTACCTACAAAAGAAGCGCATATTTCTTCATGTGCAGTGAAATTCAGCCAGTCGGTCTCGGCGCCCTTTTCAACCAGCCGAATCGTGCTCTTGTCATTCCAGTGCTCGATGGCATCGAGGACGCGCTGCGGGTTGGGCAGACTGTCGTCAATGGTATAGGGGATAACGCCTTCGGGCCATAGCCTGTCAGAAAAGTCTTCATCAATCCCGAGCGCTTTCGGTTGATAGTCCTTCGGCTTCTCGATAACCTGCTGTCCGCTCTCAGGAAGTTCCAGATCCTTCGCAGTTCCGAGAATGATGTCACCTTCCAGAACGGCCAGTCCGTCAACGACCTCGAAGGTCACGCGCTTACCGTTGTAGATGCCGGTTCGTATGTCGGGGATGTTTTCTGTGATCAACTGGGCTGATGCAGACAGCGCTGCGGCAGCCAACAGAACGATTGCTTTCATTGGTTGTGTCCCGTGTGATCAACACGGCCGCAGCACACAGGTGCCGGGCCTTGCAATCCTCGCACGGAGACGTGGTGAGACCCTGCTTGTTCGCCAAAGGCCCGGGGAGCTACCCCAAGCTTGGTACATGGCTGTTGTATTCGGCAGGAGACCCGACGCAGCGGTGTCTCCGCACCAGGATTGCGGGGAATGTTGTAGCGCACTTGGCTGGTCTACGTCAAGAAACCGCCTGCCCCTACTTTCTACCGTCGGAGGCTTCAGCGCACTACCCTTGGTCGGTGTCCGGATTCGTCTTTCATCCGCCGGGCCGCGGATAGCGGGATCACCCCGGCCACAGGCCGGACCGATGCGTTAATGAACGAAACCAGCCGGGAGTCGGGGCGTGGCTCAGTCTGATAGCGCACCTGCTTTGGGAGCAGGGGGCCGCAGGTTCAAATCCTGCCGCCCCGACCATCTAACTTGTTTGTTTTCAGCACCTGACTGCCTTGCTCTCGCTAGGGAATGGTTGATGAACTTGGTTTCAATCGAGGTGTAGGGAGCGTGGCAACCGAATCCCGAGTCCAGGAATCGTGTCGGAAGATGGCAATTGGGGAGGACATGCTACGATGTCGAAGACCATAAGCAGGCACATACGGATCGACTAAGCACAGTGGAGCCGTATCGAAACGATCGTGGGCGTGTGCCGTACCATTCTGAACCAGTTCCTGATCGATCTCACGATGGAGGCCCCCGACCGTCGGGAATGGCCACGCACCGAGCACGAAATCTGCATGCTCCAGTCCTGCATGTTCACGGCCTAGGCTATGGCCCGCGACATGATCGATGCCAGACGCCAGGACGAGGTCGAGTAAATCCGCCGCAACATCTCGGTGGTCGTGCCGAACCTGCCGGCCGAGCCGCCCGAATCGTCTCAAATCCCGACCGAACCCGGACCCGTTGTGAGCGACGAATAGATGCTGCTGCCATTTGGTGCCTACGCTTTACGAACATTGTCCGAATAGCTCAGAAAACGATTTCGGCATGAAGAAACAAACAGCTGCCAGCGTTTCACATTTTGGTGGCCCGGCCATCCCGTCCAAGGCACCCATGGGTACAACCAATGTAAAGCGATTACTACGGTCTCATACCAACTCGCAGAAATTGCAAAGCCAGCTTGCCGACTGTGCTTCTTTTCCCGAGCGTATTCTTTTTCTCGATATCGAGACGACCGGTCTGAGTCACTATTACGACGAGATCACTGTCATCGGATGGTCTTTCGGAGGTTGCGCAAAGACGATCGTGAAGGGACAAGATCCGGGACCATTGCGTAATGACGCCGCTCATGCGAAAGCTCTGGTGACCTTCAACGGGATTCGCTTCGATACCAAATTCATTGCGCGGGAATTGCCTGAGATCATTCTTCCGGAATCGCATGTTGACCTTATGTATCTTTGCCGCCGGGTTGGTTTGACGGGCGGGCAGAAGGCAATCGAAAACGAGCTAGGTATTGGTTTTCGCGACGATTCGACCAACATGGACGGTGCTGCGGCAGTCGTGCTCTGGCATCGGTACCTTCGCGGAGACCCCGATGCGCTTCTAAAACTCATTCGCTACAACCGGGTCGATATTGCGGCCATGGGGGCAATCCTCGACGAAGCCGTTGCTCGTATTAGCACGCAGTTGAATCTGTTCGTTGAAAATGTGTGTTTTCGAGACTGGTCGGCGCCGCCAAGCTGGCAGAAGCTGCCCAAGGTCTCGTTGCCACCTCGCAAACTGACGGAGCGACGCTTAGGATTCTACGACCTGTTCAGCATCGGCTCTTTTTCGAACTGTCGTGTCGTCGGAATCGATCTCACGGGGTCCGAGAAACGAGCCAGTGGCTGGTGTCTTCTGGATGGGCACGAAGCGCGAGTGGCCTCGATATTCTTGGACGACGACTTGATCGAAGAGACAGTCCGTGCGAGTCCGCATCTGGTTTCAATCGATTCCCCCCTGTGTCTTCCTGCGGGTCGGGTTTCTGTCGGGGATGATGATCCGGGACGTACGCGATTCGGAATCATGCGTGAATGTGAACGAGAGCTGAAAAGACGCGGCGTCAATGTGTATCCCTGCCTGATTCCCAGCATGCAGAAACTGACCGCAAGAGGAATACGGCTCGCCCGCTCGCTCCGTGAGCGTGGCGTTCCTGTGATCGAAAGCTATCCCGGTGCGGCACAGGACATCATGCGCATCCCGCGCAAGGGTGCCGGCCCGGAGTGGTTGAAGACAGGGTTGCGGGAATTCGGCATATCGGGTGACTACGAAACACAGAACATCACCCATGATGAGCTTGATGCCATCACGTCGGCTCTTGTCGGCACGTTTCATCTGGCCGGAATGTCCGAAGCGCTTGGAACAAACGAGGAACCTCCCCTGATTATCCCCAAGCTCGGGAGCGACTTTGTCCCATTCGTAGTCGGCATCAGCGGCCCCATCGCTGCCGGCAAGACAACAATGGCGCGAGTACTCGAGCGAGAAGGGTTCTCCTACACACGGTTCAGCCTCGTTATCGACGAGACCCTCTCGAAGCAAGGGCACCCGCTAACCCGTGCCACACGTCAGAAGCTCGGCGGAGAGATCAACGCTACCGGCCGTCAGCGCTGGTTGAGCGAGCAAACGATTGCGAGGGTCGGGTCAGCCGGGATGATCGTTGTCGATGGTTTGCGTTTTCCTGACGACAACACTTTTCTTATCGAGCGGTTCGGAACGCATTATCTACACATCCACATTGACGCCGATAAAGACACACGACGCCAGCGATATGCCGAATGCGGTGAGAGTGTCGGATTCGACGAGGCCTCAAACGCAACTGTCGAAAGTCGCGTAGCTGAATTGCGGGGGCTTGCGCACGACATCTTTATCAATCAGGGCAGTAAACTGGATATGGAACGGTACGCCAGTGACATTCTGAACCGTGTGAGCAGAGCACAATCATGCCTGTCTCAATCGTGATTGGTGGCCAGTTCGGTTCAGAGGGCAAGGGGAAAATTGCCCTAGAAATCGTGAGACGGTCGGAAGAACCGATTGTAGCGATCCGTGTTGGAGGCCCTAATTCAGGGCATACGGCTTATAACCATCTGGGCTTGAAGCGTGTTCTGCGCCAGTTGCCAGCCGCTTGTATCGACAGGAACATCGAAGTAGTGTTGCCTGCCGGTTCGTATATCGATGTTGACGTGCTACTGGCGGAAATTGTGGCGCTTGACTATCCCCGAAACCACATCCACATAAGCAGTCATGCACGTATTGTCTGTCCTGAGCATCGCGAATGGGAAAAGACCGCCGGACTTACCCGCGCCATCGGGTCGACCGGCTCCGGCGTAGGCGCCGCTGTCATGGCGACGGTCGCGCGCGAAGCCGCGAATTTCCACTTGTCCTCCCAGGCGGCTTCGGACGATGCACGACTGCAACGCTTTATCGTAGAAGACACCTCACATTATCTCCGAAGACACATAGGGAAAGGGAATCGAGTGGTCATAGAAGGCACTCAGGGGTTCGGACTGTCGTTGCTTGAAGGCGGATATTGGCCCAAGGTGACTTCACGATCGACCACTGCGGCCGGGGCACTTGCCGAAGCCGGCCTCAGCCCTATCGACGTTGATGACATTACGATGGTCATCCGCTCGTTCCCCATCAGGGTAGCGGGGGATTCAGGCCCTCTCGTCGGTGAAACGACGTGGGAAGCCATTTCCGAACAAGCAGGACGATGCGACGATTTGCGCGAGTATACAACCGTTACCGGACAATTACGTAGGGTTGGCCGCTTCGATCCCGAACTCGTAAGACGCGCGCTCGACGTCAATCGTCCAACACGTCTGGTTATGAATCACCTGGATTATATCGGGAGCCAACAACATCTGGATAATAGGCTGGGCAATCTTCAGAAGTTCATTCTTCAAACCGAGGACGAGATCGGTAGAAAAATCGATTGGCTCGGGTTTTCCGGATCGAGTATCACTGAAAGGGCCGGACATAAGGTATGACAGGAAACGATCAAGCCAATACACATGAGGGTGACACTCTAAGCCGTAGTCAAGGAAAGGAGCGGGCAGAGGAATTTCAGTTGAAGAAAAAACCAGATCCTTTCCCACGTATCCCTCATGCTCTCTTGTCAGCAGATGATATCAAGCGTTATGTACTTGCAACAGGAGCGGTCGCTCCTTTTGATCCACGCGAGGAGAGCGGGCGTCTGAAGAAGGCTGCCTACGAAGGTCGCATTGGGGACCTAGTTTACGAATTTAACGAAAAAGCTGCACTGGTTAGAATTTCAAATAACCCTCTTGTTGTGAAAGCAAACTCGATCGTTTTTGTCGAGAGTGACATCGATTTTCGTTTGCCAGACTTTATTGCATTACGATTCAATCTTCAAATTCGGCACGTACACCGAGGACTTCTATTGGGAACTGGTCCATTGGTTGACCCGGGTTACTGGGGAAAATTATGTATACCTCTCCATAACCTCACAGACGAGAACTATCTGATTCCTCGGGAGGAAGGTCTCGTATGGATAGAATTTACTAAGACCTCCCTCAAAAAGAAAAAAGGTGCTACTACCTTTGGACTCAATGCCCTACGAGAGCAGCCCGATGGATATTGGTGCATCAAAGACCTAATCGACAAGGCAGCCAAGCCAATTGGCGAGGAAGGCAAGACCGTAGCCATTCGTAGTTCAATTCCAATAATGAGCAAGAAGGCGACAGAGCGGGCCGTGAAAGCAGAAGAGTCTGCCTCGGAGGCTCGTAGATGGGTCGAAAAAACAGCCCACATTGGAATTGCTACGATTCTCATATCCTTATTTGCACTTGCGTGCGCTTTTTATTCAAACATTCAAAGCGCCTATAATTCGTTAGCCCCTCAAATTGACAATCTGCGAGAGGACGTTTCGGAATTACGTAATGCCACTTATAAGATCAAAGCTCTCACTGACGAAAACGAGAAACTGCGTGAACGAGTGCGACGTCTTGAAGGTAACAAATCCGAAAGTGACGATTTGAGCCCGCAACAATGAACAACACAGTAAATTTAACTCTCTGATGGGAATGACAGGGCAATTGTGCCACCTGTTGTCAGATTTCAATTACAAGCAATGCTCGAACCTTCAATGCAGACGGGTTTTCGACAGGAACAAAACGACTAGGCTAAAAGTTTCGCGGTGACATTGCCGCCGATGTCGGTTAGGCGGAAATCTCGGCCCTGGTGGCGGTAGGTCAGGCGGGTGTGGTCTAGGCCGAGGCAGTGCAGGATGGTGGCTTGCAGGTCGTGGACGTGCATCTTGTCTTCTACGACGTTGAAGCCGATGTCGTCGGTTTTGCCGACGACCTGGCCGGGCTTGACGCCGCCTCCGGCTAACCACATCGTGAACGCCAGGGCGTGGTGATCGCGTCCCTCGCGGCCCGGGTCGGGGCTGGCCAGCCGCACTTCGTTCATCGGCGAGCGGCCGAACTCCGCCCCCCAGACGACCAGCGTCGAGTCGAGCAGGCCGCGCTGCTTCAGATCCTTGAGGAGCGCGGCCGTGGGCCGGTCGGTGATCTCGCAATTCTTCGTGTGGTTCTTGATGAGGTCCTTATGGTCGTCCCACGTCGAATGGTAGATCTGGACGAACCGCACGCCACGCTCGACCATCCGACGCGCCAACAGGCAGTTGGCGCCGAAGGCGCGCGTCTTCTCGTCGTCCACGCCGTACATGCGGCGGATGTACTCGGGTTCGTTCGAGAAGTCCTGCAACTCCGGCACGGCCGCCTGCATGCGAAACGCCAGCTCGTAGGAGGCGATGCGGGAGTCGATCTCGACGTCGCCGGTCGCGAGGCGGCGCTTGCGGTTGAGGTCGCGCAGGGCATCCAGCCTTGCCCGCTGGGTGAGGCGGCTGACGCCGCCGGGGCTGGAAAGGTGCAGCACGGCGTCACCGCTGCTGCGGAACGTGACACCGCGATAGGTCGAGGGCAGGAAGCCGCTCGACCAGTTGGAGGCACCGCCCGCGATGCCGGTCTTGCCGGACTTCGAGGTCAGCACGACGTAGCCGGGAAGATTCGCGGACTCGCTGCCCAGCCCGTAGGTCACCCACGAGCCCATCGAAGGCCGGCCGAACATCGGGACGCCGCAGTTCATCAGCAACTGGCCGGGGTGATGGTTGGTCACGTCCGTGTACATCGAACGCACCATGCAGATGTCGTCGGCGCACGTTCCCATGTGGGGGACGAAGTCGGAGAACTCGATGCCGGACTGCCCGCAGGGCTTGAACGTGCGCGGGCTCGCCCAGATCTTGGCGATCTTCTTGAAGTTGTCGACCAGATCGTCCTGCATCGACGCGGGCAATCCCCGGCCCTGCCACTTCCGCATCGCGGGCTTGGGATCGAACAGGTCGAGCTGGCTGGGAGCGCCGGCCATGAAGAAGAAGATGACGTTCCTGGCCGTGGGCGCGAAATGCGGAGCCCGGGACGCCATCGGGTTGACGGCGGGCAGCGGTCCGGCCGCGCGGCCCTCGCCCGCCATCAGATGCCACAGCGCGGCGAGACCGATGCCGCCGGCGCACTCCTCGAGAAATCGCCGTCGCGTGCCGCCGGGAAGGGTCCCGTCCTTGCCTGCGATGCGCGGATTGTCCATAGGGTGCGCGGTCATGCTCAGGCCAACAGCTTCCGCACCACCTTGCCGCCGACATCCGTGAGCCGGAAATCGCGCCCCTGGTGCCGGTAGGTCAACTTCGTATGGTCCAGCCCGAGGCAATGCAGCAGGGTTGCCTGGAAGTCGTGAACGTGAATCTTGTCCTCGACGATGTGATAGCCGAACTCGTCGGTCTCGCCGATGACCTGACCGCCCTTGATACCGCCTCCGGCCAGCCACAAGCTGAAGCAATACGGATGATGGTCGCGGCCTTCCTTGCCCGGCGTGTTGCCGCGACGGAACTCGTTCATCGGGGTGCGTCCGAATTCGCCGCCCCAGACCAGGAGCGTGTCGTCGAGCAAGCCCCGCTGCTTGAGGTCCTGGAGGAGCGCCGCGGAGGGCTTGTCGGTCATGTCGCAGTTCTTCTTCAGGTTCCTGTTCAGGTCGCTGTGATCGTCCCAATTGGAGTGATAGAGCTGCACAACCCGAACGCCGCGCTCGACCATCCTTCGCGCCAGCAGGCAGTTGGTGCCGAACGGCCGCGTCGTTTCATCGTTGATGCCGTACATCTCGAGCGTGTCTTCCGACTCGCGGGAGAAATCGGTCAGATCCGGCGTCGCGGTCTGCATGCGGAACGCCAGCTCGTAGGCGGCGATGCGGGAGTTGATCTCGACGTCGCCGGTCCGCTGGTAGTGGCGCTCATTGAGGTCCTTGAGGACGTCGAGGCGGGCGCGCTGCGTACGATCGCTGACCCCGCCGGGGTTGGAGACGTGCAGGATCGGATCGCCCTGGCTGCGAAACGTCACGCCGCGATAGGTGGACGGCAGAAAGCCGTTCGACCAGAGCGACGCGCCGCCCTCGATGCCCTTTCCGGAGCTGGATGTCATCACGACGAAGCCCGGCAGGCTCTGCGATTCGCTACCCAAGCCGTAGGCCAGCCACGAGCCGAGAGACGGATGGCCCTGGCGGGGGACGCCGCAGTTCATCATCAATTGCGCCGGGTGATGATTGGCGTGCTCGGTGTACATCGAGCGGATCATGCAGATGTCGTCGGCCCAGGGCGCGATGCGGGGCAAGTAATCGGAAAAGTGCATCCCGGCCTGGCCGTAGCGCTTGAATTCCCGCGGACTGCCCATCGCCATGCCGCCCTTCAGGACGGTATCGGTCAAGTCCTTCAGCAACGATTCAGGCACCGGCTTGCCGTGCCACTCGCGGAGTTTCGGCTTCGGGTCAAAGAGGTCCACCTGGCTCGGCGCGCCCGACATGAACAGGTAGATGATGCTCTTGGCCCTGGGCTCGAAGTGCGGCTCGCGGGGCGCCATGGGATTGAGCGACGAGCGCGCATCGGCGGTGCGGCCTTCGAGCGCCAGCAGGTGAGCCAGCCCCATCATGCCCGCGCCGGAAGCGCAGTCCCAGAGAAAGCTCCGGCGGGATCGGAGGTCCGTCATTCGTTCGAAATCCATGATCATTCCCGCGTGATGAACTCGTCGAGATTCAGCAGGACACTGCTGAGCGCGACCCAGGCGGCCCCCTGATTTCGATCCACTCCTTCCAGCTCGAGGGGCAGCATCGCCTCGGGGTTGTCCGGTTCCCGATCGAGAATCCCGCTCTGGTGGCGCAGGTAGGTTGCCAAGCGATCGCGCTCGGCGCTGTCAGGCTCCCGCGCCAGACAGAGACGGAAGGCATAGTCGATGCGCTCGGAGAGGCCGCCCCGCCGCTCGGTGAGGACCCGCGCGGCCAGCGCCTGAGCGGCCTCGAAGAAAACCGGATCGTTCAGCAACGTCAGAGACTGCAGGGGCGTATTCGAGCGCTCCCGGCGGCTGCACGTCCGTCCGGGGTCCGGCAGATCGAACGTCACCGACTGGGCGAACGGGGCGGTCCGCTGGATGAAGGTGTAGAGTCCGCGGCGATAGCGGTCGGGGCCTTCTTCCACCTCCCAGGGGACATCGTAAGACTCCATGATGACGCTTTCCGGCTGCGGGGGCCGCACGGCGGGACCGCCGACCGCGGTGTTCAGCAAGCCGCTGACCGCCAGCGAGGCGTCGCGCACCGCCTCCGCCGGCAGCCGCACGCGAGACTGCCTAGCCAGCAGCACGTTGTCGGGGTCCCGCGCCTGCAATGCCGGGCGCGCCTTCGACGATTGACGGTAGGCGGCCGACATCACGATCAGCTTGTGGAGCTTCTTGAGGCTCCAACCCTGCCGAACGAACTCCGTGGCGAGCCAATCGAGCAGCTCCGGATGAGAGGGCTTTTCGCCCTGCCGCCCAAAATCGTCGGACGTGAAGACGATGCCTCGGCCGAACAGCTCCTGCCAGGCCCGGTTGACGGTCACGCGGGCGGTCAGAGGGTTGCCGTCCGCCACGATCCAGCGCGCCAGGGTGAGGCGGTCCGGTTCCGGATCGGCGGGCAGCGGATGCAGCACCGCCGGCGCGCCCGGCGCCACTTCGATGCCGCGGTTGCGGAAATTGCCGCGCAGATGGATGTAGGTCCGCCGTCCCCGAGGGTTTTCGACCAGGGTCGGCGCCCGCGTGAGTTTCGGATAGGAATTGGCCAGGTCGGCGAGCTTCCCGCCGAGTTCCTTGAGCTTCAGCTCCTCGTAGCGCTCCTTGTCGATGATGGAGCCGTACTTGATGAAGTAGTCACGCAAGCGGTCGGCCTGGTCTTTGGTTCGCCGGGAAGGGTCGATGTTGACGATCCGCTGCCCTTCGAGCTGGCCTTCGCCCAGCCCGCCGCCCCATACCAGCCCGAGAACCTCCCAGGCGCGGTCCCAAAGGTGGTCCCGGCCGGGGTTCGCCTCGGTTTCCAGCAGCCTCTTCTCCCAAGCGGCCTGCAGCTCTGCGATCTCGGATTCGAGGGGAGCCAGCAGTTCACGCCTCTTGCGCTCATATTCGGCCCGTGTGCCGAGGTAGGGGCCCATTTCGCCGGGCAACGGCGCGTCGATGTTCAGCTCGTCGGCGCTGTTGAAGAAGGCGTAGAGCCGGTAGAACTCCTGCTGGCTGACGGGGTCGTACTTGTGGTCGTGACAACGGGCGCAGCCGACCGTCAGGCCCAGCCAGACGGTGCCCAGGGTGGCCGCGCGATCAACGACCTGCTCGGTGCGGAACTCCTCGAGATCGGCGCCGCCCTCGCGGTTGCTGAGCGTGTTTCGCTGAAAGCCGGTCGCCACTCTCTGCTGCAAGGTCGCGTCCGGCAGCAGGTCGCCCGCGATCTGCTCGATCGTGAACTGATTGAAGGGCATATCCCGGTTGAGGGTCTCGACGAGCCAGTGGCGATAGCGCCATGCGTTCGGACGGAGCTGGTCCGTCTCGTAGCCGTCGCTGTCGGCATAGCGCGCCAGATCGAGCCAGTGACGCGCCCATTTCTCGCCGTAGTGCGGCGAATCCAGGAGGCGTTCGACCAGTTCCTCATAGGCCTCGGGGCGCTCGTCCGCCAGGAAGGCAGCCACTTCCCCGGGGGTCGGAGGAAGGCCGATCAGGTCGAAGCTCAGGCGCCGAACGAGTGTGTTTCGATCGGCTTCGGGGGAGGGTCGGATGCCCTCCGCCTCGAGCCGGCGCAGGATGAATGCATCAATCGGATTCCTGACCCAATCGCCATGTTGCACGTCGGGCAATTCCGGACAGCGCGGCGGAATGAAAGCCCAGTGGCTGCTTTTCGCAGATCCTCGCTCTTGCGCCTTAGCGACGGCCGGCTTTGGGGCTTCCGCCCACCGCGCCCCCTGATCAATCCATGCCCGCAGCAAACCGACTTGCCCGGCGCTCAGCCGGTCCCCGGCGGGCGGCATGACAAGACCTTCTTCGTGCCCCGGAGCGGGCACGCCGGCAACGAGCAGGACGAGCTTGCTGGCGGCGCTGTCACCCGGCTCGATGACGGGTCCCGAATAGCCCCCTTGCAAGGCCCGCTCCGGGCTGTCGAGGCGGAGACCGTTCATCTGCTGCGCCGGACCGTGGCAGGCAACGCAATTCGCCTGGAAGACGGGGGCGATGTCCCGCGAGAAATCGACCTGCACGGCAGCCGCCGGGGGCAGTTCCGACGCCCGGTCCGCTCCGGATGACTGCGCCCGGGCGACCTCGGGGTTCAGCAGCAGGCTGGCGGCAAGAAAGAGAAGAGCGCCCGGGGAGAACGCCCTTAAAAGGCCGTGATTCGTGTTTCGTGTCTCGTGTTTCGTGACCCCAAAACCTTGACGGGCGGTAGGGCCGCGGCTCCAGGGGGGCTTGCTGAAAGGCCGTGTTTCGTGATGAAAGGCCGTGTCTCGTGTTTCGTGTCTCGTGTTTCGTGACCCCAAAACCTTGACAGGCGGCAGGGCCGCGGCTCCAGGGGGGTTGCAGAAAGACCGTGTTTCGTGATTCATGAAAAACTTTACAGGCCCTGTTGCTTGCGCCCAGCGGCGCACGCCTCGTCCCGACGGCCCTCTCACGCACTTCGCCTCGCCACGCGGCGGGAGATGCAGGTTTACCATGTCCATGCCGTTGCAACCGCTGCATGCGTATTATTTCAGGTGCGCTCGTTCGGGTCAAAACATGTTGCGCGGCCGACCCGCCCAGAGGGGCCGTCAGAGATTCGGTCTGAACAACAGCCAGGAGAAGGAGATTCACCATGCGGATCAAGATGGTCTTGTCGAAGGTCGGCTTGCTCGCCTGCGGCCTGCATCTTATGGCGGCGGAGATCCCGGTGGCGAAGGACGCATCCGCAGGGACAGACGCGCCCACGCCCAAGGACACCATTCCCCTGGAACGGCTGCAACGACTCGCCTCCAAGGAGGCCAGCGCCTCGTATTCTCCCGAGCGCGTGATCAGTCCGCCGATGCCGATCGCGATTCGACAGAAGCATCCCGACGGCCCGTCATATCAGGAAGGACTCAGCTACACCTTCCTGATCCACTCGATGAAATTCGCCGGCATCGCTCGCTTGGACAACGGACGCCTGGTGATGGTGGCAAGCGGCTGGCTGAAAGACCCGTCCCGCGAGGAGCGGGGTGTCTTCATCATGCATTCGGACGACGAAGCACAAAGCTGGAGCCAGCCGCAGATCATCCACTGGGGACCGGAGCGTCCCGAGCCCGTTTCCATCGGGGAGCAGAAGGTGCTGTTGATTCCCCGGGATGACCCGGGGTTCATCAGCTCGAGCGAGGATGGGGGACAGAGCTGGGGCGAGAAGATTCCCTTCCCCCGACTGCCCGACGGCAGCAACCGCGAAACCTATCGCCACGGCACTCTGCTCGTCGAAGGACAGACGATGACGGGCGTGTTCTACATACAGGGAGAGCGCCGGGAGGGCTGGACGGCTTACTCTCTGCTGCGGCGCAGCGGCGACGGCGGCCGAACGTGGGGCGACGAGCTGTGGCTGCCGCCCGAGTGGCTTACCTCCGAAGGCGCGATCACCCGCGCCCGAGACGGAGCGCTGGTCGTGGCGCTACGCACCGCGCAGGCGAAGGGCCTGCCATCCCACAGCGACCATTGGAGGCGCATCACGACCGCTCGATCCATGGACGAGGGTAGAACCTGGACCGACCGGCAGGTCCACTTCCGGTACGGCAAGGTCCACAGCAAGCTGCTCACTCTCGACAATGGCGACATTCTTCTCACCTACGCGGCCCGGATGGGGGAGCTGGACGATGAGATGTATCACGGCATCGAGGCCGTGCTCAGCCGCGACAACGGCAAGACCTGGGACTGGGACCGGCGCTTCATTCTGTTTCGATGGGCGATGCACCAGAGCATGCATAGTCCGCAGTCGATCGAGCTGGCTGACGGCCGTATCCTGACGGTGTTCGGATATCACTACGACGCCCGATGGAACGAAGGGCCGCTGGGAGCTTCCGGTTATCCCCTGGGCATCACGTCGGCGGTGCTTTGGTCGCCGTAACAAGGCCGTGGGTAGTGGGTAGTTGTTAGTTTTCAGTTTTTAGTTTTTAGTGAAAA
The DNA here is from genome assembly GCA_965204095.1 of Bryobacterales bacterium. Classification (GTDB taxonomy): domain Bacteria; phylum Acidobacteriota; class Terriglobia; order Bryobacterales; family UBA6623; genus JAPPLB01. Next base: position 3,502,909 of record OZ241991.1, read on the forward strand.
CCTCACAGGCCATAAGGCCGGTTTTCGTGTCTCGTGACCCAAAAACCTGGGCAGGCGGTACGGCTGCCGCTCCAAGGCCGCATGCGTTTGTACAAATGGACATTTTTAGTGACTGGTCATATAATATGTCCATTATGGACGCAAGTCCTGACAGGGAGGAGCGCCATGAAAACGATCGGCGCCGCGAAGTTCAAGGAGCAGTGCCTGGCGTTGTTGGACCGGCTTGAACCGGAGGGCCTGATTGTCACCAAGCACGGCAAGCCGGTCGCGTGCGTCATCCCCTATGACCGGCAGTGCGCCGATCTGATCGGCAGCCTGCAATCCAAGATCAAGATCCGGGGCGATATCTTCACGACCGGCCTGCGCTGGGATGCCGATGCTCAATCTTGACACCCACATTCTTGTCCTCGCGCTGGAGGGTGAACTCCGGACCGCCGAGCAGACCCTGTTGGCGCGGAGCCGGTGGTCGGTTTCCGCCATCGTGTTGTGGGAGTTGGCCAAGCTCGCCCAACTGGGCCGGCTGGATATCGACCTTGACGACCGAGACGTGACCCGCGCCTTGCAGCGCGTGCAGGTTTGGCCGATCGACCTCGCCGTTGCGCGCGCATCGACGCGTCTCGACTTCGCAAGCGACCCGGCGGATGAGATCATAGCCGCTACCAGCGTCGTGCATAACGTGCCGCTGCTCACACGCGATCACGTCATCCGGGGTTCGAAGGTGGTTCCGCTGGCCTTGTAGAAACGCTGCTGCGGAACGCGAACTACTCGGAGAGCGGCATTTGCCGCTCGACATCGCGCCAGGCGCTGACCTTCAGCCGGTGGCATACCCAGCAGAGCCCGTCCGACCGCTCGGTGGCGCCATCTTCACCGCACACCTTGCAGGAGAACGTCTTCGGGGGTATCGGACGGAAGACACCCTCGCGCGCCGACTTCAGAACTTCGGGATCGACAACGGTGTCCGTTTTCAGGTCCTTGGGGCCGATTTCGTAGCTCATGGCTCCCTCTGCTCTACCAACGCCGCTTCATCATGGGGCGGCATCTGATTATAGAGCCTGAAGCACATACTAGACATTATGGAGTGACCTGTCCAACCGCGAGGAACGCGGGTTACGCTTACGAGCGAGAAGCACGATGCGCAGAGCCGCATCGAGGAGGACAGGTCATGAGGGAGTTTAGCAACTACATTGGACTGGACGTTCACAAAGAGATGATCGCCGTCGGCATCGCCGATAACGACAACAGCGAACCGCGTTTTTGGGGCATGATCCAGCATGAGGCCGAAGCGGTGCGGCGCTTGGTTCAGCGGCTTTCGCGGAGCGGCCGACGACTCAAGTTCTGCTACGAAGCCGGCCCTTGCGGCTACGGGCTGTACCGCCAGTTGCTGAAGCTGGGGCAGGCCGTCACGGTGGTGGCGCCGTCGTTGATTCCGCGTTCGCCCGGCGAGCGCATCAAGACCGACCGCCGCGACGCGCTTGCACTGGCGCGTTTGGACCGCCGCGGCGATCTCAGCGCCGTGTGGGTTCCGGGCGAAGATCACGAAGCGGTGCGCGATCTCAGCCGCGCGCGCGAGGATCTCAAGATCGTCGACAAGCAGATGCGGCAACGCCTGAACGCTTTCCTGCTGCGCCACGGCAAGGTCTATGAGGGCCGACAACGTTGGACGCAGGCGCATTTTCGTTGGCTGGAGCGGCAACGCTTCGCCTCGCCACATCAGCAGATCGTCTTCGAGGAATATATCGAGGCGGTGCGGCAAGCCCAGGCGCGCACGGCCAGTCTGGAGCAGGTGTTGCGGGAGGCGATCGAAGAGTGGAGCCTGGGCGAGACGGCGACGGCCTTGACGGCCTTGCGCGGGGTCGACCAGATCGCCTCCATGACGATGCTGGCCGAACTGGGCGACCTCACGCGTTTCAGCCGGCCCCCGGAGTTGATGAGCTTTGTCGGGTTGACACCGAGCGAAGCCTCCTCGGGGTCGCGGCGCCGCCAGGGAGGGTTGACCAAAGCCGGCAATACGCACGTACGCCGCATGTTGATCGAATGCGCTTGGGGCTATCGTTTCCCCGCCCGCAAGACGGCCGTGATTCAGCGCCGCGCCGAAAAGTCTTCGCCCCAGGTGCAAGCCCTGGCCTGGCAAGCCCAGCAACGCTTGTGCGGCAAGTTCCGGCGCATGGCGGCACGCGGCAAGCCGTCCACCGTGATCGTCGTCTCGATCGCTCGGGAACTGTTGGGATTCATGTGGGCGATTACCAAGGAGGTGAAGCGCCAACAGCTGTTGTCGGAAGCGGCCTGAACAAGGACCGTGAAACAGGAAATCTTCTCAGACCGAGAGCAGGACGCCGGGGCCGTCTCGGGAGAACCCTCGTGGCTGTTAGGAAGCGCCGCAGGGCGATCTTCGTACTTAGAGTGAGGCAGCTCCGCGACGAATACCAGTCAGGCGGTACCCAACCCGCGCATATCAGCAGGATCCGAACGTCGCTTCGAGCCCCGGCGTCCCGCTCTCCGTCTGAGAAGCAGAACCAACGAAAAGGAGGTCCCTTCCCCGGACATCTTAACGCAATTGCTGTGCCCAAACTTGACAGGTCACACCATATCAGCAGCCCGTGTCAAAAGTCACGAGGGCGGCGTTACGCGCCCCGAGGCTGATGGCGTAACGCCTAGCCTGCATTTCTCACCACCCGACGGCCGAAGCACGCGATACGACCGCCAGGATCTCGTTGCGCTTGCTTGCCGTGCTCAACGTACTGTTCAAGTACGCCTGCGCGCGCCAAGCGGCGCGCGCCTCGTCCTGACGGCCCTCTCACCCACTTCGCCTCGCCGCGTGGTGAGAAATGCAGGCTAGCCGTTCCAAGAACGTGGCGCCGCGCTCTCCGCGCAGCCGAGCGGGAGTGGCGCGTAACCCTTTGGGCGACGGACATTTGCGGCCGTCGGCTTTGTCGTTCGTCGGAGGAGATCACCCGGATCGCCATCCTCCTCACTCCGCGCCGAGCGACCGCAGGAGCCCGTCGCGCCTTCCACGGGACTTTTTGACACGGGATGCTAGCACCCGTGGCAATCGTCCCCGCTGCATTCGAGCGGTGATGCGGTTGGCCCCGAGCTTTCCGTTCACTCACCAACCGCCACATTCCAACACTCTCACCAGCTTGCATCTCAAGACCTTCCGCCGCGTCCGCGCAAAGAGCCCGGCGCACCGGCTGTGATAACATAAGGCCTTCTCGTGAAACAAAATCCCAAAGGAAGCGAAACCAAAAACGCGGCGGCCGCGGCGGTACGGGGTCCTCTCCGCAAGCGCGGGATTCGCCTGACGCGGCAGCGGGAGTTGCTGTTCGAGATCATCAACAACGCCCACGACCATCTCAACGCCGACCAGCTCTACGAGTTGGCGAAAAAAAGGGACCCCAAGATCAATCGGGTCACCGTCTACCGCACCCTCAAACTCCTCAAGAACGAGGGGTTGATCGACGAACTCGACCTGATGCACTTCGGGGGTGAGCACCATTACTACGAGACGCGGCTGAAGCAAGAGCACGCGCACATCGTCTGTCTTCGCTGCGGCGCGGTCCAGGAGTATTTCGGCGATCCGCTCCGCAGCCTGCGCGAGCAGGTCGAGTCGGGTTTCGGTTTCCAGATTCTCGTCAGCCGCACCGAGGTGGGCGGGTATTGCGCGGACTGCCAGAACACCTTGCCCAACGAGGAGCTAATGTCTCGCGAAGGCGCGCCCGGCCCTTCGCGCCGCAAAGCGATTCGTCCGCGCAGCCGCTCGAGATCGCGCGGCTGAGCGCGGCTCACCGAGCCCCGGAGATGTCAGCCACCCGTCTCCGCTCCCGCTCGCAACGACTGCCTGAGCAGGCTCCCCTGAAGCTTGCTCTAGTGGATGCGGCCGGCAAAAAAACCTTCTACGAGGTCAACCGCAGCCCCTTCCGCATCGGCCGCCTGCCCGGCTGCGAAGTCACTCTGCGGGACAGCCGCATCTCGCGGAAACACGCACAGATCCTCGTCGAGGGCAGCGCCTGTTTCATCGAAGACTGCGGCAGTCTGCACGGCCTGTTCGTCAACGGCGACAAGGTCGAGCGGCACAAGCTGGACCAAGGCGACCGCATCGAGTTCGGGGTCAAAGACTCCTACCACCTGATCGTCGGTGAAGAGCAGGAGCCGGCCGCGCTCATCCGAAAAGCCGCAGAAATGCCGCACGCCAAGGACGGCCCCACCGGAGAACTCGGCCGCCTCAGCGCGGTCCTCGCCGTAGCGCGCGCCCTGCAGTCGTCGCTTGCCCTCGACGATGTCCTGACAGCGGCCGTCGACGCCGCTCTCGCCGTAACCGACTGTGAGCGAGGCTTCCTCATGCTGACCGGCAAGACCGGCGAGCTGGAAGTGAGAGTCGCCCGGAACCAACACAGCAAGAGCCTGCCCGAGGACGAGCTGAGAGTGCCCCGAGGGCTGATCGAAAAAGCGCTGCTCGGGCGCCGTGACCTGCTCTCGATGAGCTTCGATCCATCGCCGACCGGAACAGACCCCGAGGCAGCCGGCAAGACCTTTCAGGAACTGCAATTGAGACGCGCCGTCTGTGTTCCCCTGGTCAAGATCCGGATCGGTCAAGAGCACGAGACAAGCATGCTCTCCCTGAAGCAAAACACTCTCGGCATGCTCTACATGGATTCCAAGAGAGACCAGGAAGACCTCTCCATCGGCAACCGCGAGCTGCTCCAGACCCTGGCGATCGAGATCTCGACCGTCCTCGAGAATGCCCGCCTGCTCGAAGAAGAGCGTGAGAAGAAAGGGCTCGAACAACAGCTTGCGATCGCGCATGATATCCAGCTCTCGATGCTGCCGGCGATCCTGCCGAAAGAGGGTTGGCTGGTAGCCAAAGGCCACAGCGAGGCTTGCTATCAAGTGGGCGGAGACTATTTCGACGTCACGCGCTACGAGAACGATCATTGGGGCTTCGTCCTGGCGGACGTCTCAGGCAAAGGAGTATCGGCGGCGTTGCTCGCTTCGTTGATTCAAGGCGCGTTCTTTTCGGCCTTCAACCTTGAAGCCCATCTGTCCGAAACGATTTCCCGCATCAACCGCTACGTTTGCGAGCGTGCCAAGAATGCGCGCTTCGCGACCGTCTTCTACGGATTGATCAACCGCGAGGGTTTGACGAAGTGGGTCAATGCAGGACATTGCCCGGCGTTGCTGGTCCGCGCGGAGGGTGAGGTCGAACTGCTCGAGGCGAACACCGTGCCTCTGGGACTGTTCGCGGAGTCAGAGTTCCCCGTCGCAGAGTCGCGCCTCACCGCCGGCGACAAGCTTGTCGTGTACAGCGACGGTGTCTCCGAGGCGAAGAACTGGTCCGGCGAGCGGTTCGGAGAGAAGCGGCTGCAAAGAGTCCTCACGGCGAACGCCGCGCTCCCTTCCGATGAGCTTTACGAGAAGCTCCGTCACGAGTTATCGGTCTTCACGTCCGGCGCCGATCAGGACGACGACGTCACCTTGCTCGTCCTCGGGTATCAGGGATAAAAGGCCGTGGCTAGTTGTTAGTTGTTAGTTGTTAGTTGCTAGTGAAAATCTTTGGCGGGGGCTTGGTTCGCTCCAGAAAGAAATGTCTGCGGGCCGGCGAACCGTAAAGGCTGTGTTGCCGTCGCCAAGCAGCGCGCGTCTTGGCCTGACGGCCCTCTCACCCACTCCGCCTGGCCACGTGGTGAGAAAGGCAGGCTAGCCGCCGCTGCGCCGCCTCATCAGCGGGCGATGCACGGTGTTTTCCGGACCCCTTGCGGCCGTCACAAGTTGCAGTATCATAGGGCTGCCATGACGCCTTTCCGCTTCCCGACCGTACTAGCAACAACTCTCCTTTTATCCGCTCTCGGCTGCCAACTCAACCAGCCGCAAGCCGAGACGCAAGGATGGATCGAAGAGGAATCCCGCAAGCGTCTGGCTCAAATGGAAGGCTCGCTGCAGCTTCCCGGGCTCGAACAACCCGTCGAAGTGCTTCGCGACAAGTGGGGCGTCGCCCACATCTACGCCGAAACCGTCCACGATCTGTTCTTCGTCCAGGGTTTCGTGGCCGCGCAGGACCGTCTTTACCAGATCGAGATCTGGCGCCGCACCGGGACCGGCGAGTTGTCCGAAGTCTTCGGGCCCGACTACATCGAGCGCGACCGCATGGCCCGCCTCGTTCGCTATCGAGGCGACATTCAGGCCGAGTGGGAAAGCTACTCCCCCGACACCGAAGCGATCGCGACCGCCTTCGTCGCTGGCGTGAACGCCTTCATCGCCCATGCCGGCGACCACTTGCCGATCGAGTTCGAGCTGCTCGACTTTCAGCCAGGCGAGTGGAAGCCCGAGCACTGCGTCCTGCGCATCGCGGGCCTGATGATGACTCGCAACGCCCGGCAGGAAGTCGCCCGCGCGGAGATGGTCTCGCGGCTCGGCACGGAAGTCACCGAGAAGTACTTCCCCACCGATCCCGTCGTGGATCTCAAGCCCGACCCGGAAGTCGACCTGGACGGACTTGACAGCCGTGTGATCGCCACCTACCGCGGCGCGTCCGGGATTCCCAGGCTCCTCTCGCAAGACGCCAGCAACAACTGGGTCGTCGACGGCGCTCTCAGCGAAACCGGCAAGCCTCTGCTCGCCAGCGATCCCCATCGCTCGATCATTCTGCCTTCACTGCGCTACCTCGTCCATCTTGTCGGCCCTGGATGGAATGTCATCGGCAGCGGCGAACCGGCCCTGCCCGGCGTGGCGCTGGGCCACAACGAACGCGCCGGTTGGGGGTTCACGATCGTTCAGCACGACCAAGCCGACCTCTACATCGAGAAGCTCAACCCGCAGAACCCCAACCAGTACCTGTACAAGGGCGAATGGCTCGACATGGAGATCGAAAAGCAGACCATCCAGGTCAGAGATCAAGAGCCTGTCGAGGTCGAGCTGAAATACACGCGCCACGGCCCGGTCATCTGGGAGGACAAGGAGAAGAACCGCGTCGCCGCCGTCAGATGGGTCGGAGCCGAGCCCGGCACAGCCGGCTACCTGGGCAGCCTCGCCACGGATCGCGTCAAGAACTGGGACGACTTCGTGGAAGCGATGGCGCGCTGGAAGATCCCTCCCGAGAACATCGTCTACGCCGACGTGGATGGCGACATCGGCTGGATCCCCGCCGGCCACGTGCCCATCCGACCGAACTGGAAGGGCCTCTTCCCTGTCGCGGGTCACACCGGCAAGCACGAGTGGGCCGGCTTCCGAACCGTCGACCAGCTTCCCCAAATCCACAATCCGGCGCAACATTACATCGCCACCTCGAACCACAACATTCGACCCGAAAACCATCCCTACGACATGGGTTTCGACTGGTCCGAGCCCTACCGGTTCCGGCGTGTCGACGAAGTGCTGAGGCAAGCCAAGAAATTCACGATCGAGGACTTCAAGAAGCTCCAACACGACGAGATGTCACTCCCCGCACGCCGCCTGATCGGCATGTTGAAGCAGCTTCCGCAAGGCGGCTCAGCAGACTTTCAGCAGGCCCGCAAGCTGCTCGAAGAGTGGGACCAGGTGCTCGACCGCAACTCTCAAGCCGCGCCGCTCTACGAGATCTGGCAGGAGGAAACCCTGGCGCCGAAGTTCGTCGAGACCGAACTGCCGCCCGAAGCCCGCGAACTCGTTGCCCGCAACATCAGGCTGCCAACGCTATTCGACCTGCTGGAACGCGCGCCGGCCGATCAGCGCAACCGCGTCATCACCGAATCACTGGAAATGGCATTCGCAAGGACGAAGGAAGTCCTCGGTGACGATGTGGCAAGCTGGCGCTGGGGCTCGATCCATGTCACCACATTCGAGCATCCGCTTGCCAATACCAAAGCCCGCGCCGCCGTCTTCAACCGCGGCCCGGTCGAGCGCGGCGGCGACGCCTACACACCGAACCGCTCACCGGGACCCAACTATACGCAGGTGCACGGCGCATCCTACCGCCACATCCTCGACTTCGCCGACTGGGACCGCTCCGTCTTCACCAGCGTCCCCGGCCAATCCGGTCAACCCGAAAGCCCCCACTACGGCGACCTTGTCGACCTCTGGGGGAACTACGAATACGCACCGCTCGTCTACAGCCGCGAAGCCGTCGAAGCGAACACCGCGAACAAGCTGCTGCTGGAACCGGCTCCATAGCCTGCATTTCTCACCACCCGACGGTCGAAGCACACGATACGACCGCCAGGACTTCGTTGCGCTTGCTTGCCGTGCTCAACGTACCGTCAAGTACGCCTGTGCGCGCCAAGCGGCGCGCGCCTCGTCCTGACGGCCCTCGCACGCACTTCGCCTCGCCACGTGGTGAGAAATGCAGGCTAGACATGCCGGCCAGCCATGAGGAAGCGGCGCTTACAACCTATCCGCACGCGCGACGTCAACAACGATCCGTTCGATCGTTCTCGGGGCCGACAGCGTTGAAACCGGGGGCCTACTGCAACCAGCGCCCGCGCCGGCGCTCCGCGGCACGCACTTCCTTCTCATTCATGCCCAGATGATGGGCCAGCTCGTGCCACAGCGTGTCATAAATCACCTGCGGGACATCCCTCCAGGAAGACGCCGCCCGCTCGATCGGACCCTGAAACAGTGTCACGCGGTCGGGCATGGTCAGCGTGTATCCGAACCCCCGCCTTGACAACGGCACCCCTTGATACAGTCCCAGCAAGGTATGCCCCGGCGCGACACCCGCCGATTCGAGTTGCTCCCGGGAAGGCTCGTCTTCAACAAAGACCGCCAAGTTGTCGAACCGCTCGCGGAACTCGCCGGGGATGGCATCCCAGGCATCCTCGACCAACGCCTCGAATCGTTCCCGGTCCATCACGTCGGCTCTCGGCTCAGCGGCTCATTGTAGCGGCCGGTCCGGCCGGCCCTCTGCGTCGAGCCGAAGCGGGGCGGTCCTAACCTGCATTTCTCACCACCCGACGGTCGAAGCACACGATAAAAAAGGCAGTGGATAGTGGATAGTTTTTAGTTGCTAGTGGAAAACCGTCAGGGCCACGGTTCGCGCGCCCAGCGGCTCGCGCCTTTTTCCTCCGCCCGGCTCGCGCCTAGTCCTGACGGCCCTCTCACACACTTCGCCTCGCCACGTGGTGAGAAATACAGGCTAACGATCACGTACGAGCCAGAAGCCTACCAGGCCACCATGGCTTCCTCAAACAAGCGCGCCAAATCTTCGCGGTCCGCCTGCCGCGGCGAAAGCTTTGTGACCCGGTGTTGCGGCAAGGTCCCTTCGACCAGAGCGGGAATATGCGAACTGTCGTAGCCGAGCGCGCTCAATCCGTTCGGAACGTTCAGCCGCTGCATGAATCCGGTGATCGTATCGGCGAGAATCTTCCCGGCGTCCCGGGGCCTGACGCCCGCCACCTCAGCGCCCAAAACCTCGGCCGCCCTGAGATGCCGTTCTGGATTCACCGAAGCGGTAAACCGAAACACCGGCGGCGCGTTCAGAATCACGGAAATGCCATGCGGCACCAACGGATGGTCCACCTGATAACCCGGCGGCCGATAGTCCTTCACCATCCCCGACACCGGATACGACATGCCGTGAGGCAAATGCACGCCGGCGTTCCCGAAGCCCACTCCGGCATAGGACGCCGCGAGCAACATCATCCCGCGGGCCTCGTCGTCGCCTGGGTCTTCAACCGCCCGCGGCAGGTACTCCCGCACCATGCGCAACGCCTCGAGCGACCATAGATCGCTGATCGGATTCGACCCCTGATACGCCGGGCGAACCAGCGGCCGCTCGGGCCGCGGACGGTCGGTGTAGGGCATCGCCGTGTACGATTCGATCGCGTGGCTCAGCACGTCAAGCCCTGTTGAGGCCGCGACCTGGGGGGGCAGCGTCCGGGTGTTCTCCGGATCGAGAATCCCCAGCGCCGGCTTGAGCCTGCGGTGAGCGATTCCCGTCTTCGCATGCATCTCCACGAAATCGAAGATGGCCACACCCGTAGTCTCGCTGCCTGTTCCCGCCGTAGTCGGCACGGCGAACAGCGGCTTCAGCGGCCCCGGCACAGGCAGTCCCTTGCCGATCGGCGGATTCACATAGTCCAGGAAATCGGCGGGCTGGCTCGAATACAGGTTCCCCGCCTTCGCCGTATCCATCACAGAACCGCCGCCCACCGCCACGATGGCGTCAAACGACTGTCCGGACGCCACCTGAATCGCCTCGAGAAACGACTCGTCGGTCGGCTCGACACGAACCCGGTCAAACAGGACGTAGCTGACCGCGTTTTCCTCCAAGGACTCCCGCGCAGTCACAACGGGCGGCAGGTCAACCAAGTTGCGGTCCGTCAGCAGCAGAACCGACTTGGCTTCCCGGTCGGCCAAATCCATCCCGATTTCGCGCGTCGCGCCCGCTCCGAACCGCAGATTCGAGGTAGCCAACTCGACGGCGTATTCCTTCTCCATGCCGAAAACTCCCCTTGTCGATACTTCGCGGAACCCGGCCATTCTAACAACCCGTGGCAAAAGTCACGCGGGCGGCGTTACGCGCCCCTGGACCGATTGCGTACTCCCTAGCTGCTTCAGGAAGGCGGCATCTCGCTCTGCGCTCAGCCGAGCGGAAGTGGTGCGTAACCCTTTGGGCGACGGACATTTGCAGTCGTCGGCTTTGTCGTTCGTCGGAGGAGATCACCCGGATCGCCATCCTCCTCACTCCGCGCCGAGCGACCGCAGGAGCCCGCCGCGCCTCCCACGGGACTTTTGCCACGGGCTGCTATCCCGCCGGGCCGGGGTTCGGCAGGGCGTCTTCGACAGAACCGCCGAATCCGTGGCCACTTCCGCGAAGGATTTCTATCCCCTTCCGTATCAAAAAGATGCATTTTCAGTGCAACTCCAACCTGCATTGCTCGGGCTATCGGGTTATAAAGGGAGAGACGACCGAAACCAGCCTGCATTTCTCACCACCCGACGGTCGAAGCACACGATACGACCGCCAGGACTTCGTTGCGCTTGCTTGCCGTGCTCAACGTACGGTTCAAGTACGCCTGCGCGCGCCAAGCGGCTCGCGCCTTTTTCCTCCGCCCGGCTTGCGCCTAGTCCTGACGGCCCTCTCACGCACTTCGCCTCGCCGCGTGGTGAGACATGCAGGCCAGGCTCAGTAACAAAGCCCACATAAGACGCCGCACTCCCACTTTTGTGACACAGGATCGATGGATGCGCCCGCAACCTCGAAGCTTGCGATCGGAAGTTCTCCTGGATCATGATTGTGTCAGGATGTTTTGAGAGCCATGGCAAAAAGCGAACGCCAGCTCAAGCTGCCGCTGCCGCGCCCGAGCAAGGCCGACCTGCTCGCAGCCATTCGTGACCGTCTTGACGGTTACGAGATGCGGCAAGCAGCCCGCGAAGCCAAGCGCCGCGAAACCGCCAGGAAGCGCATTCAGCGCTCTCAAAGCCAGGAGGAAGGGATCGTCGAAAGCGATCCGCAGTTCCTGATTCCCGGCGTCGAGATTCCGACCGTGGGTTCCGCGAGCGATTCCATCCCGGAGGTTCAGAAAACGGTTCTATCGAACGGCCTGCGCGTCATCACCGAGAGGATGCCGCACGTGCGCTCCGTATCCATCGGCTTTTGGGTCGACGCCGGTTCCCGTCACGAAACTGACGATGAGAGCGGAATCACGCATTTCATTGAACACATGGTTTTCAAGGGCACGTCCACGCGGTCGTCCGAGGAAATCGCGTGCTCGATCGACGCGATCGGGGGGCACCTGGACGCTTTCACCACCAAAGAGAGCGTTGTTTTCACAGCCAAAGTGCTGGATGAGCACCTGCCTCGCGCCCTCGACGTCGTTTCCGACATGGTTCGCGACCCCTTGTTCCGAGAGGAGGATATTGCGAAGGAGAAGGGAGTCGTCCTCGAAGAACTCAAGATGGACGATGACAATCCCGACTATCTGTTGCAAGAGACCTTTGCGAAGAACTTCTGGAAAGGTCATTCGCTGGGGCGGCCCATCATCGGGAACAAGCAAACGATCAACCGTTTCAACCGCCCTCAATTGAGGCGGTTCTTCGCGCGGACCTACAACCCGGCGAATCTGATCGTGACGGCTGCCGGCAATCTCGACCACCAGCAGTTCGCACAGATGATCGAGGAACGTTTCCAAGGCATCAAGGCGCAGCGGCACAAAAAGCCCCCCGACCCTCCGAAGGCGCATCCGGCGGTCGTGATGCGGGACAAGCCCTCGCTGGAGCAGGCGCACGTGTGCCTCGGCGTACCCACGCATCCCATGGCGGACCCCAGGCGCTACGCGAGTTTCGTCCTGAACACGGTTCTTGGGGGCGGCGTCAGCTCACGGCTGTTCCTGAAGATCCGGGAACGCGAGGGACTGGCCTACGCGGTCTTTTCGGACTTCAGCCTGTATGCCGACGCAGGCTGTCTGATGGTGTATGCAGGAACCTCGGTCGAGACGGCCCGTGAGGTCGTGGAGCACGTGACGGCCGAATTCCGGGATCTCAAGGAAAAGCCCGTAGCCGGCGACGAACTACGCCGCGCCAAAGACCACCTCAAGGGAAGCCTGCTGCTGAGTCTTGAATCCACCTCGAGCCGCATGTCAAACCTGGCTCGGCAAGAGAAATACCTGGGCCGCTTCCTGACTCTTGACGAAGTAGGCCGCAGCATCGAGGAAGTGACAGCCGCTCAGATCCGCGATTTGGCTTGGGAATGGTTTCAGCCGAACCGCATTGCGCTCGCTGTCCTGGGCAACCTGGGCGGCCTGCGGATCGATCGGGATTCACTCGCCTGCTAGCTGATCGGCGAGGATAACCAGCGACGTTTCACGCCGCAGACTACCTCCGAGACCACAGTGGGCAGGCCGGGCCGGTCTGGCGATTCGGATGCCAAAACGGTGAGGGGGGTGATGGAAAATCCGCAGATGACGATGCCTGCACCGCTCCCTTTCGCAAGCCTCTGCGGTGGACTCGATCACGGCATGGCGACCGTATCGAGCGACTCAGTCGTCAGGTAGAGGAGTATCCCGGTCAGTTCATCGCGCACGGGCCCGGCACGCCGCAGGTGTTGCAGAGGCCGTCAGAAGGACCCTCCGACGCTCCCGCACTCGATCCGTTTATCGTCTGGGCAGCAAAAGTAGAGTGGACTTTCCTGACGGTCGTACTGCCGCATTCGGTGCAACTCGGATCTTCGACGCGGCGGCTCAACACGAGCCACTCGAACCGCGTGTCGCAATCGGAGCATTGGTACTCGAAAATCGGCATAGCCCCTTGAGTATACGAGGTAACGCAACGTCCGAAGTAACCGCGAGCCTGCATTTCTCACCACCTGACGGTCGAAGCACGCGATACGACCGCCATGACTTCGCTTTTCCTTCGCGATGCTTGCTTGCCGTGCTCAACGTACAGTTCAAGTACGCCTGCGCGCGCCTTTTTCCTCCGCCCGGCTTGCGCCTCGTCCTGACGGCCCTCTCACCCACTTCGCCTCGCCACGTGGTGAGACATGCATGCTAGAGCGTTGGCGCGACAGGCTGTCCGTACAACGTCCGCTGTTGCTCCGCTGTGGGAAAGCACAACGAAACCATGCTTGAGAAAGCCGGGATTTCCCGTCAACTGGTAGTTCCCAACGACGGTGCTTGCGGCTCGCCAAAGGTCCCCGGACTTCGATATTGTTCCCTGACGGGCTCCCCGCAAACCCAGACGGATACCCCTAGCCTGCACGTCTCACCACCCGACGGTCAAAGCACGCGATACGACCGCCAGGACTTCGTTGCGCTTGCTTGCCGTGCTCAACGTACTGTCAAGTACGCCTGCGCGCGCCAAGCAGCTCGCGCCTCGTCCTGACGGCCCTCCCACGCACTTCGTCTCGCCACGTGGTGAGACATGCAGGCTAGGTTGTCTCCGCCGCCGCTTCGTCGCTGCCTTTGGCTGGACGAACACGTGTCGTCACCCTGGAAACCACTTCCTTGCCGCGCTCAACCACGCCGCCGGCTTCGTCGGCAAGCTCCTTGCCCTTTTCGTACAGTTCCCGGCCGTGCTCGTAGGCTTCGCGGCCGCCCCGCATCAGGGCGCTACGCCCCTCGACGGCCCGCCGCTTGACAAGCCGCCGGGTTTCGGTGCCCGTTTGCGGAGCCAGCAGCAGGGCTATCGAGGCGCCCAGCGCCGCTCCGGTCAGGAACCAGACGACATTCGTTCCACTGTGTTCGTCCGACATGTTATTGAGATCCTCCAGAAACCAGTATAGGGAATCACCGGGCGCAGGAAGGGGCAGCGATGCCGTAAGCTACTCGCAAACAAGGATTTCCCATCAACAACAGTGGACAGACCGATGACAACTTGCTAAGATTCCCCGCCATGGAGATTCACCCGCTCGCTGTACTGGCGATCGCGATCGCGGTCGTCTTCGTCTTGATCATCCGCATGAAGATCAACGCTTTCATGGCGCTGATCACCGCGGCCACGATTGTGGGACTGCTGTCATCAAAGGTGACTTTGGGCGAAGTGATGCCCGAAGTGGCGGGCGCGTTTGGCCGAGTATGCGGTGGGATCGGGATTGTCATTGCGCTGGCGGCGCTGATTGGGCAGTGCCTGATGGAGAGCGGCGCGGCAGACAGGATTGTCAGGGTGTTTGTCCGCCTGCTGGGCAAGAAGAACGCTTCGCTTTCCTTGCTCAGCAGCGGCTACGTGCTCTCGGTGCCCGTATTCTTCGACACGGTCTTCTATCTGCTGGTGCCGCTGGCCCGCGCCATGCGAGTGCGGATGGGCGGCAACTACGTGCTTTTCGTGATGGCCATTTGCGCTGGCGGGGCCGTGACGCACAGCCTGGTTCCGCCGACACCGGGACCACTCGCGATGGCGGCGACGCTCGACTTCGATTTGGGGATGATGATACTCGTTGGCGCGCTCGTCGGCGTGCCCATGTCGATCGTCGGCTGGCTGTTTGCGAAAAACCGCGACCGCGCGCTGGATATACCGCTCCGCGAGACGGCCGGGCTGACGTTGACCGAACTCGAGGCTCTGGCCAAGGAAGAAGAAAGCCGCCTGCCCAGCTTCTTCATGTCCATCCTTCCCATCGTGCTGCCGGTGATCTTCATTACTTCCAACACGGCGGTGAACGCCATCGACAAGACGAGCGCGATCGCGGGCGTGACCGGTTTCCTGGGGAACCCGAACTTCGCTCTACTGGCGTCGGCGGCAATTTCGCTCTATTTACTGGCAAGCCAGAAGGGGTACAGCCTGAGTGAGTTGGCGAAACCGGTTGAAACGGCATTCGCAAGCGGCGGCTTGATCATCTTGATCACAGCGGCGGGCGGATCGTTCGGGGGCATGTTGGTGAAGGCCGAGGTGGGGACGATGCTGGGTAACCTGGCGCACGACTTCGGTATTCCGTTCCTGTTGCTGAGCGGGCTGCTCGCTGCGCTGATCAAGGTCGCTCAGGGGTCCGGAACGGTCACGATGATCACCGTATCGTCGATCATGGCACCGCTGATCATCGCGTCGCCGCCGCCCTACCACCCGGTTTATGTAGCGTGCGCGATCGGCTCGGGATCACTGATCGGGTCATGGATGAATGACAGCGGTTTCTGGGTCTACAAGCAGATGTCCGGCTTCACGGAAATGGAGGCCCTGAAGACCTGGACTCCGTTATTGGCCATCATGGGCGTGTCGGGCTTGATTCTGACCCAGGTGTTCTCGATGATCATGCCGCTTCTGTAGACCCGCAATCAGAGCGGTGTTCGAATCAACTCCGGCCCAATAGATCTTTCATGGTGAGAATGCGGTCGAAAGAACAACCGATCGCCTCGATGTTCTGGCGGCCGCCCTGCTCGCGGTCGACGAGCGCGACCGCGCCGAGTACGTCCATGCCGGCTTCTCTGGCGCGCTCGATCGCCTTGATCGTGGAACCGCCTGTCGTGAACACATCATCGACGATGACGACTTGCAAGCCCTCGGTTTCATCGATGCCTACCAGGGAGCCAAGCCGCCCATGACGCTTCGCCTCTTTTCGAACAAGGAAGGCGTTGATGGGCCTGCCGGTGTCGAGCGATTCGCGGGCGATTGCGGTAACGACGGGGTCCGCACCCATCGTAAGCCCACCGACGGCCCTCGGTTCCCAGCCGCGCTCTCGAAATTTCGCGAGGAAAGACCGCCCAATCAGCGGCATCGCCTCGGCGCGCAAGGTGGTCAGGCGCGCGTCCACGTAGACATTGCTTTTTTGGCCGGAGGCAAGCGTAAAATCGCCGTAGCGGAGGGAGTTCTTCCGGAGGAGATGCAAGAGTTGTTCCAGATCGGTCATGCCAAGGGTTGCTCAGCGACAGTCTACTAGAAGGAGGATCTTGCTCAGCGTCAGGGACCTGCGTTTCTTACCTCGCGACGAGGCGAAATGTGGAGAGGTCCGTAAGGACGAGCGAGCCTCATGGAGCGTGGAGGCGTGCTTGATGCTACATTGAACACGGCAATCAAGCGCAACAACATTGCAGGGCTGCATTATGATCGACCCTCGTTCTCGGAGTTCCCACCTTGTTGGCACTGCCCGGAAAGGATACAAAGGCAGGGCGAGCCGGATCGCGTTTGTGCAGGAGGCGCTCGCCGACTTCCACGCCACGGCTTCCATCATCCCAAGCTCACGCTACCTGGCGCGAGCCATGGTGAAGCCGCTCCCCTTGGAGGAAGCGGAAGTCGTGGTCGAATTCGGCCCCGGCACGGGAGTCATGACGCGCCAGCTCCTCGAACTGATCCCCACAGACGCTCGGATTCTGGCGTTCGAGATCAACCCGCGGTTCGTGAACTACCTGCAGGCGGAGATCAACGATCCCCGTCTGGAAGTCGTAGCGTCGGGCGCAGAAAACGCCGGGGTTGAACTGCGGCGTAGAGGTTACCGCCGCATTGACGCTGTCCTCTCATCTTTGGGATTCGGCATGATGGACGAATCCACCTGCCATGAGATCATGCAGGGGCTGATGCCTTTCCTCGATGAGCGGAGCGTCTTCACGCAATTCCAATACCTGCACGGCTTGCGGTGGTTCCAGAGCAATGGCAACGGCAAGCACAAAGTCGAGTTCTTCGACCTTCGCGCGCTCCTGGGCAGTTACTTCCGAAGGGTCAGCACGACCATTGTCTGGAGAAACGTGCTGCCGGCAAGAGTCATTGCCTGCCGGCTTTGACACTACCCGGACACCAAAGAAGGCGCAGCACACAGCATCTTGCTCTTCCGGCTGACGATGAGCGCCTCCGGACCGACTACCCATCGCGATCCACCGCCTCGGCAAACTTGAGCCCCGGACTCCACTCGACTATGCTGTCGAGGATGATCGGACAGGGAACGAACAGGCGTTTTGCAGTGCAGGCCCTGGCCGCCGCGATCCTGCTCTTCGCCGTGTCGTGCCGCCACGGGGACGGTCCCTACCCCTCGAAGGAACTGAAACTGATCGTGCAGGCTTCTCCGGGCGGGATCTCCGATACCGTCTCGCGGTTCATGGGCAGCCTGATCGAAAAGGATCTGGGCGTGCCGGTCGTCTGTGAGAACAAACCCGGCGCGAGCGGAGCACTGGCCTTTTCCTACGTAGCGCGCCGTGCGCCTGACGGATATACGCTGGGCCACGCATCGATCGAAATCGCGGTCGTCCGCACTCTAGGTTACGCCGATGTCGGACCCGACAACATGGGCCTGATCTGTCTTGTCTCGAAGACGCCCGCGGTTCTCGTCGTCCGGGAAGACGCGCCGTGGAACTCGTTCGGGGACTTCATCGAGGCGGCCAGGAAGCAGCGCGGAGGGCTGATCCTGGCCCACGCCGGCACCGGGTCGATCTGGCACTTCAACGCGCTGTTGATGGAGCAGGCGGCGGATATTCGTGTTACGTATGTGCCGTACGGCGGAACGTCGCGATCGTTGGCTTCATTGCTGGGCGGACACGTGGACGCGGTAATCGCCGGCACCGGGGAGGCCATTGCCAATGTCAAGGCGGGCCGGCTGAAAGCGTTGGCCGTGCTGGATGAGTCGCGGTCGCAACTGTATCCTGAAACGCCGACGAGCTATGAACTAGGCTACCACTTCGGCGCACCGGCCTGGAGCGGGTTTTTTGCTCCCGCAGGTGTTCCGGATGCCATCCTGGAGCGGCTCGAGAAGGCGTTCCAGAAAGGCTTCGCGTCATCCGAGTGGGCGCGGCTGTGCAGGGAGCGCGGCATGGAGGCGGTGTTCATGGGCCGCAAGGAGTTTCGGGAATTCGCGCTCCAGGAGGCCGTGTTCTTTGGACGCGAAATCCCGCGGCTGCTGACTCTGGAGCGCTAACCGCAATCGCATGAGCCGACCTGAGAGCAGGGTGAGAAGTCGGACGGACCTGGTTGTCGGAGGACTTTTCCTGGTGCTGGGCGTCTACCTGACCGTGAGCGCGGCGGCCCTTCCGGCTGATTCCGGGGGGCTTCCGGGCGCCGGTTTCTTTCCGCGCATCATCGGTGTGGTGACGGTCCTGCTGAGTTCAGCGTTGCTCCTAAAAGCTTTGCGAGGGTCTTCGGCGAGCACTTTCGTGCTGTCGCACGGGCGTGTGATCGGCGGGGTTGTCGGGCTGACGTTCGTTTATCTCCTGCTGTGGGGCACGGGGTTTTTCACGTTGCGAACCTTCGTTTTCCTGGTTCTGTTCTTGCGATTCCTTGTGCAGTCGTGGCGAGCAAGCCTTACGGTCGCCGCCGTGCTGACCGCGGCCATCGCGGCCGCCTTCCAATACGGGCTGCGGGTGTCGCTGGAGTAAATGCGGAGATGACGGCGGATCTACTCGCAGGATTGACGGCCGTGCTGCAGTGGGAAGTCCTGTTGTTTCTGGCAGTAGGTGTCGTGCTGGGCGCTGTATTCGGCTCCCTGCCGGGCCTGACCGCGACCATGGGCGTAGCGGTGCTGACCCCGCTCACGTTCTGGGTGTCCGCCGAGCAGGGTCTGGCGATGCTACTCGGGATCTACTGCGGAGCGATCCCGGCGGGCGGCATCCCCGCGATTCTCATCAACGTCCCGGGAACGCCTGCCTCGATCGCGACGTCGTGGGACGGTTACGCTCTTTCGCAGAAAGGGCAGGCCGGGTTGGCCCTCGGCATCAATGCGCTGCTCTCGGCCGTCGGGCAGCTTACGAGCATCTTCTTCCTCGCGGTGGCGGCATTCCCCATCGCAAGCTTCGCGCTGCGGTTCGGTCCAGCGGAGTACTTCGGGTTGGCGTTGTTCGGTATCAGCCTGATGGCCGGAGTATCCGGAGACCGTGTAATCAAGGGCATGTTGGCCGGCATGCTGGGACTGGGGATCGCGGCGGTCGGCCTCGATCCGATGACGGCCTACCCGCGCTACACCTTCGGCCAATCTGAATTTCTAGACGGCATCTCGTTCGTGCCCGTGATGATCGGTTTGTTCGGATTGGCAGAAGTGCTGATTCAGATTTCAGACCGCTGGGGCAAGCTCGACCAAGCGCCGTCCAAGCTGGGCCGCATCTGGCCTGCGTGGATGGAATGGAAGCGGATGTTGCCTTCGACGTTTACCGGCGCAGGCATTGGCACGTTCGTCGGAGCTGTACCTGCAGCGGGCGGCGATATCGGTTCGGTGATCGCCTGGGAACAAGCCCGTCGCTTGTCGCGAAACAAAGAGGCATTCGGCAAGGGATCGTTGGAAGGACTGGCGGCCAGTTGCTCCTCGTGCAATGGAGCTATCGGCGGTGCAATGACGACCATGTTGACGCTGGGCATCCCGGGAGACGCCGTCTCGGCGGTACTGATCGGCGCGTTGCTGATTCACGGCATCCAGCCGGGACCATTGCTGTTTCGCGACCACCGCGCTTTCGTTTTCAGCATCGTGTTTCTGATGGCTTTCGCCTCGATGGTGATGATGGTGGTGGGTCTGCTCGGAGCAAAGCCTCTGGCGCGCGCACTGCGGATTCCCAGCCCCTGGCTCTGGGCAGGCATCGTGATGTTCGGTGCGATCGGGTCGTATGCGCTGAACAACGCTGTTGTCGATGTCTGGGCGATGTTCGTGGCCGGGGTCGTCGGTTTCCTGTTACGCAAAGCGGATGTGCCGTTGGGACCCCTCGTGTTGGGGCTGATCCTAGGACCTATGATGGAATCAAACCTGCGGCGCGCACTGATCCTCAGCCGCGGTGATTGGCTGGGCACCTTGACCAGCAGTTCCATCGTCGTCTTCTTCATGGTGGCCACCATCCTGAGCCTTCTACTTCCGCTCTTGAAGAAGCGGCGGGCGGGGTAACCGATGCGAACCTGGCTTCTTACTGCACTGATCGTCCTGGGGTCCGCCCCCTCTGCGGTTGCCGCAGACGACCTGGAATTGAGGGGCCGGATCGTTCCACCGCTACGGTCGGCCTGGGTCGGCCTGCAGTCGGCCGACCGGCCTTTCCACACGCAAACACTAAGCGACCTCAAGGGCCGCTTCCGCTTCAAGAAAATCAAACCCGGCGGCTACGCGCTCATCGTGTTTCACCCGAAGTGGGGAGAGCAACGCCGCTCGGTCGAGGTCACTCCCAGCTTCGCGGACAAAAAGAATCGCGTCGAGATCACTATTGTCGTGAAGCGGTCCAAACAGGCGCGGGAGCGGCAGACGATGGAAAACCACACGGTCTCCGTGCGAGAACTCTCGGTTTCGAGGCACGCGCGCACAGAGTTTGTCAAAGCCAACCAGCGACTCGAGAAGAACGACGTCAGGGGCGCCGTGGCGCATCTGAAAAAGGCCGTTGAGATGTCGCCGCAGTTCGTTGAAGCCTGGAATCAACTGGGGACCATCGCGTATCAAAATGGCGAACACGCCCAAGCAGAGGCCTATTTCCGCGAAGCCCTGGATCTTCAATCGGACGCCTTCGGCCCTGTCGTCAACATGGGTGCGGCGCTACTTGCGCTGGGACGCCATAGCGAAGCACTTGGATACAATCGCTACGCGGTAACTCTGCGGCCCGACGACGCGCTTGCCAATTCCCAACTCGGTCTCAACCACTTTTTTCTGGGTAGCAACGCGCAGGCGATCAAGTATCTTCAAACAGCCAAGGGGATCGATCCCGGCCACTTCAGCCTTCCGCAGGTTACGTTGGCGGAGATCTACAGCCGTCAAGGCAAAGTGGCCGCGGCCATTCGCGAGTTGGAAGACTACATAGCCCGTCATCCGGATTCAGAGCGAGCGGCGCTGACTCGCAAAACCCTGGCGCGTCTGAGGACTCAGGCGGCAACTGGCGGTCCGGCAGATGCGGAGTCTCGCGCGGACTCAAGCCAACCGTAAATCAGGGGGTTCAACCTCTCATGCCCATATTCACCGAGGAATCCCTGTCGAACCTGCGCCTTCGGCTGAAGGCCGGCGATCTGGCGGCAGCCGATCTGATCGATGATTGCCTGGACCGTATCGAATCGGAAGACAAACGCATCGAGGCCTGGGCTTACGTTGCACGTGACGAAGCGCTCAGGGAGGCAAGGAAGCTCGATCAAGAGTTCGCCCGGAAGGGTTCCCGCGGGCCACTGCATGGATTGCCGTTCGGAGTGAAGGATATCTTCGACACTGCGGGGATGCCGACGGAGTGGGGCTCGCCGCTACACAAGGGCCGTGTCCCGGCGGAGGATGCGGCGCTTGTCTGGCAACTGCGTGCAGCGGGAGCGATCGTGTTGGGCAAGACGCATACGACGGCCTATGCCTACTTCGATCCAGGACCGACCCGGAATCCGCACAACACGGCACACACGCCCGGAGGTTCGTCCAGCGGGTCGGCGGCCGCTGTCGCCGCGGGGATGGTACCGTTCTCCATCGGTAGTCAGACGATGGGGTCAGTACTACGGCCGGCTTCGTTCTGCGGCGTGGTGGGCTTCAAGCCAACATTCAACCGCTTGCCGTTGGGGGGTGTGATGGCGTTCGCGAAGAGTCTCGACCATGCGGGATTCTTCACCAGGACGGCGGCAGACATGGTTCTACTCTGGTCGGCGATCGATGGCGATACGAGAGACGAATCTCAAGGCGAACCGCTGAGGTTTATCAATGCCCCCTGGCCCATCGAAGACGGCATGGAGCCCGAGATGGAAAGGGGGTTTGGAATGTTGCTCGAACGGCTGCGCACGGCGGGGGTACAGATCGAGCAACGGTCTTTGGCCGAGAGCTTCCGTGGTCTGTTGCGGGCAGCTCGGACGATCAACAACTACGAGGGTGCGAGAGAGAACCGCGAGCGCTATTTGGAGCATGCCGAGGCAATCGGCACGAAGCTGGCCGCGCTCGTCGAAGACGGGCTCGCGTTGCCCGACGAGGTCTACCGGCAGGCGCTGGATACGGTCGCCGCAGCCCGTAGCGAGTTTGAGGAATCAACAAGGGATGGAGCACTCTGGTTGATCCCCGCCGCACCGGGTCCGGCACCCCCAGGACTGGCATCCACGGGAGACCCTCGGTGTAACGCGCCAATCACGGCGATGGGCTTACCCGCTCTGTCGCTGCCGTTCGGACGCACGGCGAACGGCTTACCGTTGGGCTGCCAGATCGTGGGGCCGAGAGACCGTGAGGACCTCGTTCTTGCCGCCGCAAGCCGTTGTGAAGCGTTTCTGAACGAAGCGCTATTCGAGAGTTGATCCGACGTGTTTTCCGGGCTCCCGAAAGAACCTGATTTCGTGATCGGAACCCGTGCTAGTCTCGTAGTCAGGTAATCGTCATCCAATGAAAGTCGTCATTGCAGGCGGTGGTCAAGTCGCCATGCTGATCGCACGCCGACTGGCGCGTGAGGGTAACGAAGTTGTCGTTGTCGAAGAGAACAAGAACCGCAGCGAGCAGTTGCAGGACCTGCTCGACGCCAAGATCGTGCAGGGCAATGCTTCCCGCGTGTCAACCTTGCGGGGAGCCGGTCTGGGCGAAGCCGACATGTTCATTGCGGCAACGAACTCGGATGAGGCCAATCTGCTGGCCTGCGTGATCGCGCAGGCCGAGGGCGGACACCTTGTCAAGATTGCCCGCATTCGCACCCACGAAGTCGAGCACTGGCGCCGCGTCAGCGAACAGGTCGGTCTCAAGATCGACTTGATCATCCATCCGGAAAGCAGCATCGCCGAGCGCATCATGCGCGTGGTGGGTGTTCCCGGCGTCTCCGATATTTACGATTTTGCGGGCGGAGCCGTGAAGCTCTTCGGGATGAACGTTGATGGCGACAGTTGGTTCAACGGGAAAACCCTCGAACAACTGGACCAGGCTGGGCCACCCAAAGATTCATTGATCGCTCTGATCTTTCGCGGCCAACAGGTGATCATTCCCCACGGAGAGGAACTCCTCCGGACCGGGGATCACATCTACATCATGGCCACGCAGCAGAACCTGACCGATGTACTCCGCTTCATGGGACTGGAGCACAGAGAATCGATCTCGCGCGTCTTCGTTGTCGGAGGCAAGCAACTCGGGATCGGCGTGGCTGAGGTGCTCGAGAAGAAAGGCATCAACGTCAAGCTCTTCGAGCAAGACGCGGCGCGATGCGAAAAGATCTCGACGATCCTCAAAAAGACCGTCGTCATTCATGGCGACGGCACCGATCAGACAACGCTCGAAGAAGAGAACATCGAAGGCGTGGACGCGTTCCTGGCCTTGAGCAATGACGATGAGGACAACATCATCGCCTCGCTCCTCGCACGTCGGTTGGGAGCCAAGAAGGTGGTTCCTCTGATCAATCGGCTCAATTACCTGCCCATGGTGCAGCGGCTCGGCATCAATACGTCAGTCAGCCCACGTCTCGAGGCGGTCGACCGCGCGCTGCAATTCGTGCGCAAAGGGCGCGTCCTGTCCGTCACGACATTCCGCGAGGAAGAGGCCGAGGCGATCGAGCTGATCGCCGCACCGCGCTCGAAGTACGTGGGCAAGCAGTTGCGCCACATCCGTTTTCCCCGAGGCGCCATCGTCGGGGCGATTGCCCGTCCGACGGGTCAAGTGATCGTTCCCCGTGGTGAAGCTACGATTCAGGCCGGCGACCGCGTCATTTTCTTCACGCTGGAAAGTGTGGTTCCCGAACTGGAGAGCGCCTTCCTCGCTGAGCCCAAACGCCATAGGAAAGTCGGTTGATCCACCGTTCGGCGATCACGTATGTTCTCGGTCAGTTCCTGCTCGCATTCGCGGGCGCGATGCTGCTTCCACTAACGTACGGCCTGTTGTCGGGAGCGCCCGACGCCATGACGATGGCTTGGGCATTGTGTACGACAGCGAGCGCCGGAGCGATTCTGTTCATCTTCTCGCCACGGCCCGATCGCGAGTTGAGTCAGCGCGAAGGCTTGCTGCTCGTCGTAGCGGTCTGGGCATGTGTCTCCTTTTTCGGGAGTCTCCCTTTCCTGTTTTCCCCGAACTTCGAAACGTTCACCGACGCCGTGTTCGAGTCGACTTCGGGATTCACGACGACCGGTGCGACCGTGCTCGGAGACATCGAAGCGTTGACGCCGACCCTGCAGCTTTGGCGTTGCTTCTCTCACTGGCTGGGCGGAATGGGGATCGTCCTATTGGGCATTGCCATCTTGCCCCTGGTGGGGCACGGCGGCATGCATCTGTATCGGGCCGAGTTTTCAGGCGCCACGTCCGAGAAGCTCAAACCTCGAATCGCCGAGACGGTCCGCTCCTTGGGGAAGATCTATTTCAGCCTGACACTCGTTCTGTATATTGTGCTGCGGCTGGCGGGCATGGATGCTTATGAAGCGATGTGCCACACCTTCTCGACGCTCGGCACCGGCGGCTTTTCCACGAGAGAGTCCAGCATCGCTGGATTCGCAAGCCCTTTTGTCGAATACCTGATCATTCTCTTCATGCTGCTCGCGGGCATCAGCTTCGCGCAGCAGTATCGGCTTTGGATCCAGCGCAGACCGGGAAGGTTTCTGGCTGATGTTGAAATCCGCTCGTACGTGCTGCTGGTCGTGGTTTCGACGCTCGTCATTGCCGTACTTCTCGTTGTCCACCACGGCTACGCGATCGAGAGCGCCTTCCGAAGCTCGTTGTTTCAGGTCAGCACGATCATCACCACGACGGGGTTCATCACGGATGACTTCGAGGTCTGGCACCCGTTGGCGCAGCTCATGTTGTTGGCGCTGATGTTCGTGGGGGGGTGCACCGGGTCAACGGCCGGAGGGCTGAAGGTTGCACGAATCCTCTTGCTGTCCAAAGTGGTCGATCGGGAGTTCAAGAGGATGGTGGAGCCGCGCGGGGTTTTTTCCGTGCGGCTAGGCGGCGCCGTGATCCCGGAAGGAACAATACAAAGCCTGTTGAACCTGATCTACCTCGCGTTTGTTGTGAATTTCGCCTCGTGCCTGCTATTGGCGGCGATGGGCGTCGATGTCCTGACGTCCATTGCGGCCGTAGCGGCTTCGATGTTCAATATCGGTCCGGGACTCGGAGGAGTCGGTCCGCTCGACAACTATGCTCACCTTCCCGCGCTCGCCAAGTGGGTGCTGAGCGGATGCATGATCGCGGGCCGGCTCGAGTTCTACACAGTCCTGGTGATTCTGACACCGGCTTTCTGGCGCAAATAAGCCGCGCCCAGGCGGCAATTGAGGATAATACTCTACTCAGATGCCAGAACGCGCCAACACGGAACTCGTTCAGAGCGCCATCATGTGGAGTCTGTCGGGGCTGGTCGTCTATTGCCTGTATCTGGTCAGCAAACCGTTCCTGGCGGCTCTTGTTTCGGCCACAGTGCTGAGCATCTTCGCGTTTCCGCTGCATCGGATGGCCAGCCGTAACATTCAGAGTGCGAATCTTGCGGCGTTCACGTCGGCCTGTTTTGTGTCCCTGGTGATCCTCGTCCCTCTCGGCTGGCTGGTTCCGGCCTTCGTCAGAGAAGCTCTCGCTGTGGTGAGAACGATGCCAACCGTCGAGGTGCTCCCGCGGGCCAAGGAGTTCTTCGACAACTATCTCGCGCAGTCGCCGATCCCGCTCGGTGACTTCGACACCATCGTGCGCAACTTGTCACAGCGAGCGGCCACGTTTCTCGCTGAGGAGTCGGCGCGCCTCGCAGGAAACGTCGCCGGCTGGATCATTGACCTGGTTGTCATGGTACTGGCGCTGTTCTACCTGTTCCGTGACGGCCGTAATGTCCTGCAGATGCTGAAGGAAGTCGCTCCGATGGGCGCACGGCACCGCGAGCGCATGATGGCGGAAGTCGTTGAGTTGATTTCAGTGACGATCTCGAGCGGCTTGATGGTCGCGGTCATGCAAGGCTTTCTGTCGGGTCTCATCTTCTGGCTGATCGGCATACCGTCGGCTGTTTTCTGGGGATGCATCTCGGGCTTCCTGGCCTTCCTCCCGGTGGTGGGCCCTTGGCTGGTTTGGGCTCCTGCAGGGATCGGCCTCATCGTCAGTGGCCAAATGGGGCGTGGCGCCTTGCTGTTGATTCTGGGTTTCATCATCATCAGCGGAGCCGACAATTTGGTGCGGCCCATCTTGATTGCCGGCAGGGCGCAACTAAACGCCCTTCTGGTGTTTGTTGGCGTGTTCGGGGGCATCCAGGTGTTCGGCTTCATCGGCGTGGTCGTCGGGCCACTGGTCGTTGCCACGGCGGTCGGGTTTCTCAAAGGCTACAGCGAGAGTCTGCGTGAGCAACGCGCACAGCCCAAAGCCGCGTCGGAGCCATCGGCAGAAGCCGCCTGACGCGCGGAAACCGTCCTTGTAAGGCGCCGCACACGGTCCGTTGACATCAATCCGGGTGTTGGCTATAGTGATCCGACAGAGGTTAGGATTTCGCATCTAGCGTGTTTTCGGGGGACTTCGCGCTAGTATGAGTTCTGCATAAGACCGATTGTCGGTTTCGGTTTTCAAAGGTAGTTCTTGACAAGTACCGGGCTGGCCGCCCGCAATACTGCCCGAGCGGAACAGTACCTTGGAGGAGCCCGGCCTCCGCAGCCGACAATCGCCAACAGGGCCACACAGAAGGGGAGATGGCAAGCGAACCGGATGTTTTCAACCGCGGCGACGAGTTGCCAACCAAGACATTACCTGTTGCCGCAGACGCGCTCCAAGAGCCATCCGAATCCATCAAGCCGGGGATGCCGGGCATGCCGACCGAACCGAATTCGGCTGGCGAGTCCGAAGACAACCCGCCTCATCCCTCTGAACTCGGTGAGTTGAGCGAGGGACACGACGACCTGCCGGATGTGCATCCGGGTGAGATCTGCCAGGGCCTCGTCGTGAGCATCGGTCCAGGCGGTGTAATCATCGACATCGGGGGAAAGACGGAAGGCTTGGCGCCCATCGACGATTTCCGAGATGCGGCGGGCGACATCATCGTCAAAGAGGGTGACGAAATCGAGGTTTTTGTACAAACCCAGGCCGAGGGTGGCGAATATGCAGCGCTCTCCTACCGCCGCGCGCTGCAAGCACGTATCTGGTCCATCATCGAAGAAGCGGAGACAACCCGGGAGCCGATCCACGGGCAAGTCACCGGACGGGTCAAAGGAGGCCTGGCGGTCGATCTCGGTATTTCGGCCTTTCTGCCGAGTTCGCAAATCGACCTAAGACCGGTCCGGGACCTGGACGCTCTCATCGGCCGGTCGATTCCGGTGCGGGTTGTCAAGACCAACAAGCGCAGGGGCAACGTCGTTGTATCGCGGCGCAGCATTCTCGAAGAGGAACGTCAGCGCCTCAAGCAAGAGACCCTTCGGCAACTGACGGCAGGGGCCGTCGTTACGGGAACCGTCAAAAACGTGACCGACTACGGCGCTTTCGTTGATCTAGGCGGCATTGACGGGATGATTCACGTCACCGACATCTCCTATGGCCGGTTTAAGGGACCATCCGAGATCCTGCATAAGGGACAGGAGATCCAAGCGAAGGTTCTCCACTTCGACGCCGAAAAGGAGAAAGTCTCGCTCAGCTTGAAACACATGAAGCCCGACCCGTGGGACGGCGTCGGAGAGCGCTACAAAACGGGTGGGAAGATGGCCGGGAAGGTAGCCGGCTTGAGTGACTATGGTGTTTTTGTTGAGTTGGAGACAGGTGTCGAGGGCTTGGTCCATGTTTCGGAGCTCACTTGGTCGAGACGTTGCCGGCACCCCTCCAAGCTCTACAAAGTCGGCGATCCGATCGAAGTGATCGTCCTCGACGTAAAGCACGCCGAGCGCCGCATTTCCATCAGCGTGAAGCGTCTTGAGCCCGATCCCTGGTCAGCGCTGGAAGAGAGACTCCCCGTGGGCACGGTCGTCGAGGGGCGGGTTCGCAACTTGGCGCCGTACGGCGCCTTCGTCGAGATCGAAGAAGGAGTTGATGGTCTCATCCATGCCTCCGACCTCTCCTGGGACCGCAAAATCAAGAGCCCTCAGGAAGTACTCAAGAAGGGCGAATCCGTACCCGCAGTGGTCTTGCACATCGATCGAGAGAACCGCCGCCTTTCGCTCGGTCTCAAGCAGCTTCAGCCCAACGTATGGGAAACGTTCTTTAGTTCCTATGGGCTGGGTGATACGGTAGTCGGCCGAGTCACTCGCAAGGCGAAATTCGGCTGCTTCGTTGAGCTTGCGGCAGGCGTCGAAGGACTTTGCCACAACCTGGAGATCGCCAAGGGCTCAGGCCGCAAGAAAAAGGGACTCGAAGTCGGCGAGAGCTATTCGTTTCGCATCATCAAGATCGACGAGTTCGAACGCCGCATCGGCCTTAGTCGCAGACACGTCGAGGACGCGTCTGCAATCTCCGAGCCGGCAGAAGCTGTGGCGAAGATCGAAGCCTGACGGCTCGGGAGAACGCAACGATAGCGACCGCTCGATTCGTTGCGCAGTCTGATCAGGGCAAAGAGGGAGATAACCGATGCCATACGGCGGTATGGCACCTGCCTGAACCCATCTTGCCGAGTCAGTCATGGTAGGATGCATTCCGTAGGCTCGGCGGCTGGTTCACGCCGAACAGCGGAGAGTTTTCAGAGATGACCAAAGCGGACTTGATCGAGGAAGTTTCTCGCGTCGTCGAGGTGACGCGAAAGGAATCCGAGGTCATCGTCGAAACGATTCTCGACAGCGTCGTGAGGTCTCTCCGTCAAGGTGAGAAGGTCGAGATTCGTGGTTTCGGAAGTTTTCGAACACGGGAGCGGCAAGGGCGCATCGGGCGGAATCCAAAATCCGGCGAAAGAGTCGAGGTGCCACCCAAAACCATCCCCTTCTTCAAACCCAGCAAGGAACTCCGCGACGTTGTGAACGGTGGTGCCGTGCCCGCTGCGGAACCGATCGCTAGAGACCTCTCCTCGCACACGGCACCCGCCGACCAACTTCTCTGATCACACGGCTGCAGGCCGAACAGGTGGGGGCTGCCCGATGGGCCGTCTCTGGAGTCCCTGGCGCTACGACTACTCAAGCAGGAGACTGCGGAAAAGGAGTGTGTCTTCTGTCACATTCTTCAGTCAGAGAATGACGCCGACAACCATGTCGTTCATCGAGCTTGCGAGAACTTCGTATTCCTGAATCGCAATCCCTAAGCGAACGGACATGCCATGGCTGTTCCGAACAGGCGTTGCGCGAAGCTCTAAGAAAGTCCGTCGGAGGTGCTGGGAGAGTTGATGGCCCCGGCCGGTCGGCTGGAAGCGTCGCTGCACCGGCTGTATCGCGCTGCAGGAATCAACTTCGGGATGAGCATGGGCGAGGCTACCGGCACCGATGTAGCAAGCCATATCCACATCACATGCACGTTCTCCCTCACTGGCCGGCCGATACGAACTTCGTCACGGTCATCGGTGAAACGAGGGTTCTTCCGGAAACTCTTTCGAAGACATGAGAACGGCTCCGGGAGGAATTCGCAGAGTAGCTCAACAACTCCTCAAGAAGGCCTCGGAGCCCATGCTAAGCTTTGGAGGCACCCCCCTGCGGCTGCGGGGGGGGCAGCCAACCGTTCAGGCCGGAGGCATTGCAATGAATTCCATGGATCGTCGCAGATTTATCAGGTCTTCGGGCAGCGCCGCAGCCGTGCTGAGCGCCGCTTCCTATTCCCGGGTGAAGGGTGCCAACGAGCGCATCGCCGTGGGAGTGGTCGGGCTCCGAGGCCGCGGCAAGTCGCATATCGCTGCCTTCGTGAATCATCACGAAGCCGAGGTAGCTGCGCTGGTGGACATCGATCAGGCTGTCCTGGAGCGAGCGGCGGTGGCGACCCGCAAGGAACAAGGCCGCAAACCGGCTGAATACGCGGATATCCGCAAGATGCTTGAAGATAAGTCGATCGACGCCGTTTCGATCGCCACGCCGAACCACTGGCACGCACTGATGACGATCTGGGCCTGTCAGGCAGGCAAGGATGTCTATGTCGAAAAACCGGCCAGCCACAACATCTTCGAAGGCCGGAAAATGATCGAAGCCGCACGCAAATACGCGCGGATGGTGCAAGTCGGCACTCAGAGCCGCAGCATCGAGCACAAGGTCAAGGCAATCGAGTTGCTGCGTGACGGTGTCATCGGCGAGATCTATCAGGCCAAGGGCCTGTGCTTCAAGCGACGCAAGACGATCGGCAGTATGCATCCCGGCGATGTTCCGCCGGGGGTGGATTACGACCTGTGGACAGGACCAGCCGAAAAGGTTGTTTTCCGAGAGAACCGCTTCCACTACAACTGGCATTGGCATTGGGCCTTCGGAAACGGCGACATCGGCAATCAAGGTGTCCACGAAATGGATATTGCTCGATGGGGTCTTGGGAAGAACGAGCTTCCGCCCGTCGCGTTCTCATCCGGCGGACACTTCATCAATGACGATGACCAGGAGACACCAAATACCCAGCAGGCAATTTTCGACTACGGGGATTCCCAGTTGATCTTCGAGGTACGCGGGCTGATCACCGGCGGCGAAGCCGGCATGCAGCATGGTTCGAACACGATCGGGAACATTTTCCTCGGTAACAAGGGTTACATGACGGTCGACCTCAACGGCTTCCGAACGTACTTGGGCGAAACCCGGGAGTTGGGGCCGTCGATGTTCTATGTCGAACCGCGGCGTTGGGCCTACTTTCCACACTTTGACAACTTCTTGAAAGCCGTGAAATCACGCAAGCACACCGACCTGAATGCGGATATCGTAGAGGGTCATTTATCCGCTGCCCTCTGTCATATGGCGAACATCTCATATCGCACGAAGCAGCGTCTGGAGTTTGATCCGAATACCGAGAAATTCACGAACAGCGATGCCGCCAACAAGCTGCTGTCGCGTGACTATCGCGAGCCCTTCGTCGTGCCAGAGAAAGTCTAGATCGGCCCCACCACAAGGCCGATCCATCTCATGGATTCCGTCGCCGCCAAAGTCGCTGCTCGTTCCGGGGTCTTTCTCTCCGGAGCTACCGTCACTTCTCTTTTGTTCATCAACGCCTGCGATCTCTTCTATCAATGTGGCTGTCAGGCCTGGTGGAACGGAGCCGCAGCGCAGTGCAACATCCACCATACGATGGGACCACATTGCCCCTGGTGTCTGGATGGCGGAACTCGAGGGTATGTCGTCTTTGCGTTGACTCTGGTCGTGCAGGCCGCTACGGCATTTCACTCGGGAGGCCGAGGATGGTTTGGGCGACTGGTTCTGACGCTCCTGGTGTTCCCAATCGTGGGAGGACTGATGGCGCTCTTGTTCGGCTTGATGACGGGGTACTGGGCGTAGCGCCTGTCCCCAACCCGCAGCTAAAGGGGTGCAACTGGAACGATGACTTCAATAGTCTTCGGCGGCAGGCAGGCTCGACTGTTGCAGGCCTGGTAACGAAACTCCCCCTTCAATTCGGTCAGTGTCGGCGGCACCTTTTCGGGCACGGCGAAGTGGCTCAAGATCACGATTTTGTTCGAGTACACCGCAAGCGGCTTCTTGGAGAAAGAGTAGTTAACGATCTCGGCTTCGGGGTAGTCCGTCCTCTTCCATAACAGTAGTGAGGGTTCCCAGGTCAGCTTCGTGGGGATCAGGTATTCATCTGCGGGCTCGTTCGAGTTGATGTGATAGGCGGGCCGGATCCGGACGGTGACCGGCACTGCGGCTGTCTCGCCGGGTTGCAGCTTCACTGCCGGTCCTGGGACGATCGAGGCGACTCGTAAGCCCCGCGAAAAGCTCTGGGCCGACAACACTCCGCTCGCTAGCCCCGGCAGCAGCAGGGCTGCAATCAGGCTTGAGAAGAGCCTCAAATTCTCCCTCGTATTCGCTCCTATGAGTCCTCGCAGAACACTCCAGACTGAGCGCAGAGCAGAGCCTCTATTTCCTCCTCGTATTCGCCCCGTCCGACAAGACCCATATGCGTACTCGTAATCCAACCCTCATTGTCGATGATGAAGGTCGTCGGCAAAGCGGCAACGCCGCCGAATTCGTTGGCCATCTCGTCAGTGCCCACAACGACCGGGAAGTTCAACCCGTACTCTTCCACAAAGGGTCGGACGACGTCCCAGCCCTCTTCATCGAGCGACACGGCTATCACTGTGAACCCCTGGTCCTTGTATTTGCGCTGGAAAGCAACGAACCAAGGCATCTCGATCTTGCAGGGCCCGCACCAAGTCGCCCAAAAATTGAGCAGCACAACTTTGCCCCGGTAGCCGGAGAGCGTCACGTCTCGACCTGTGGCGTCCTTCAAGGTAAAGTCGGGCGCCAGTTTCCGCTCTTCGATCTCGGATGCCGCCCGTATAACGCTGTCACCCATCGTGGCGTCCTGGACGCAAGATAAAAAGCCCGGCAGCGCCGCCAGCACGATCAACAACGGCATCTTGGTGCTTGAAAACATGAGAAATCCCCCGCGAGCTCAACTCGATTATACCGTTTCACTGAGCGTGGCCCTCGGGCACACACCCATCCCTCACGCTGTTCCTGCGGCTTTGCCCGGCAGGGAATTACGGTCTTCAGGTTCGACTGACTCAACACATACGCTGAGACGGCCGCGATGAAGCCGCACACCCAACCGCGACCCTTCGTCCGTCTGCTCCGCGACCCGGACAATCGAGCCGTCTTCTGCTTGAACGATCGCGTATCCACGTCCGAGAATCGCGACCGGACTGAGGTGAGCCAGCTCTTTCCGCAGCAACTGCAAGCGCCTATCGGCACGCTCGAGCCGCCAGACGGCCAATGCCGAAAGCCGCCCAGAGGCGCCATCCAGGCACGCTTGGCCGCGCGCCAGCCGCACCCTGAGATCGAGTTGTTTGAGCCTGCCCCGGCGACGTTCCCACACCCTCTCCGCGTCTCGCACACGGCGCAGAATGGAATCCCGTAGCGTGAACGTCAGCTCATCCATTTTCTGCGAGGACGAGGCAAGCTCTCGCCGCACCAAGGCCGTAGCCCGCTCCATCCGGCGGTCGAGGACATCGCGGCCCGCAGTGGCCAGTTTATAGCGCGCCGCCTGAGCCAGACGGGCCTTCAAGGCGATGACCAATTCGAGAAACTCCTGTTTCCGGCGAACCACCAACTCGGCGGCCGCCGAGGGAGTCGGTGCACGAACATCGGCGGCGAAGTCCGCGATCGTGAAGTCCGTCTGGTGGCCGACGGCCGAGACAACCGGAATCTCGCTATCCGCGATGGAGCGCGCAACTACCTCATCGTTGAACGCCCACAGATCCTCGAGCGATCCGCCGCCGCGCCCGACAATCACTACATCAGCGCATCGGGTGCGGTTAAAGTAGCGCACTCCATTGGCGATCTGCTCCGCAGCTCCCTCGCCCTGCACTTGCACTGGATAAATCTGTATATGGAGCCCGTCAAAGCGACGCTCCAGAATGCGCAGCATGTCGGCGATAGCAGCGCCCGAAGGAGACGTGACGATGCCGATGCGGCGGGGCAGGCTCGGTAGCGGTCGCTTTCGATCGTCGTCAAACAACCCCTCGTCCGCGAGCTTCTTCTTGAGTTGCTCGAAGGCCAGTTGCAGAGCTCCATAGCCTCGCAGTTCGAGGTGCTCGACATAAAGCTGGTACTCACCACGGGCCTCGTAGACGCCGATGCGTCCCCGGGCGATGACTTCCAAACCGTTCTGAGGTTTGATCTTGAGATACAGTGCGTGCTGCCGAAAGCAGACCGCCCTGAGCTGCGCTGCGCCGTCCTTGAGAGTGAAGTAGTGATGTCCGCTGTGGGCGGCGCGTGCATTCGAGATCTCGCCGGCGACCCAGATGTCGCCGAACTCAGCTTCGAGCAGATCACGAATGCCGGCGGTCAATTCTGCGACGGAATAGATCCTCCGCCGAGGTTCAAGGCTGAGATCGAGTTGGCCCAAGGTTGTTGGCAGACTGAGTCGGAATCACCAGGATGTCAGATCTTCAGTTGAGAGCACGCAGCCTCACACTATCTCTTGCCGTGGGGCAGCAGCACAACCACCGCCGCTGTCGTAACGCCCACGGCTGCCATCTGCATCAGGTCCAAGGCGGCCCTCAGATTGAGGTCGATATCAGGAAGAACATGGTCCATGAAGAGGCCCGATGAATAGTGAATCCAAGCCACCTGGAGGGTAATCACGCTCATGACAAAGCAGCCGACTTCAAACATGTCCTCGCCGCTGACAGTCGGGAGCCGAAGGCGCAGCAGGCCCCAAGGCGCGGTCAGTCCGAGCGCAGCGGACAGGATATTCTTCCCAAAAAAGAGAAAGAGCCGCTCTTCAGTATTGATTGTGCTGAGCGAGTAGCCTAGCCCCAGCGCCATGAACAAGAAACGATACGCAAGGAAGTAGGCAGCGGCCCCGGCGATCAGCACAAGAGGACCGCGGCTTCGGAAGAGCAGCCAGCCGAGGCAGGCAACTCCCAGGATGATCGCCGTCACCGAGGACAAAACTCGCCCGCTACCGGCTGCGCTCCGCGAGTGCTCAGCCTTGAGGATCCTTTCAAGGCGGCCTCGCTGCTCGTCGGCGCGCATTTTCGAGCGCCCGGATTGGTCACCGGTGAGAGCCAAGCTGTGCCACAGAACGTCTCCTTGACTTGTCGCGGGCAGCGGCAAACCGAGCAGGACGCAGAGCGTCGGTGCGATATCAACCACATTCGCCTGCCAACCACGGGCTTGGCGAATTCCCTGCCCGGTGAAGACCAAGGGCACCTCAACGACTTCCTGTTCGGAACCACCATGGCCCCCACCTCCACGGCGATCGATGTGGCCGTGATCGGAGACGATTGCGAAGGCCGTCCGTCCATTGTCCAGAGCGCTCACGAGCAAGCCAAGACAGTGATCAACCTCTTGCGCAACTTCTCGATAAGCTTCCGATTCTCCACCGAAATCATGGCCCACTGCGTCAGCGGCTGTGATATCGGCGACGAGCAAGCCCGTGGGGCGCGACGCAAGGAACCGCTCAGCTTCACGGCACTGGTCAGCCTGCCATTCAGCGATGGCTTTCGTGTCGGCGGCTCGCGGGGAGTATTTCTTCTGGACGAGAAGGTTCCCTTCCAGATATTTACCAAAGGCGCGCGCCCAGAAGGGCGACCCGGCGGCGGCTCGCGGCAGACCCGCCTCCGCGGCGAGAGAGAAAAGCGAGTCGATAGGCGGCGGGTGGAAGAAGCTATTGTTCGTGACGCCATTCACTTCTGGCCAAGCTCCGGTCGCGAACACCGCTCGGTTGGGATTGGAGAGCGACGGTTGCGCGGCGCGCGTCGTTCCCGCAGACCCGCGTTCGGCCAACGCCTGTAGCTCGCGCATTTCTTTCGAAACGTCGAGCCGGATACCGTCCAACACGATCAGAACGGCCCGTTCCACGATCGGCTCACCCCCCGGTAGACCGCCTCGTACGTTGCCGTATGGGCTCTGATACCTCGTGATGCTCGTCCACGCCGAGTACGTCAGAGCCAGTGCGCTCAAGGCGTACATCACCAGAAGAAAGGCCCTCACCATAGAGAAAGTATCGATTCTAGCGGGAAGCTCCTACGCTACGATCGGATCGATGGCGCGTACTGTCGAAACCTATTCCGGATTCCGGGCTGATGAACGTCCTAGACGGTTCCTTTGGGAAGGGCGGTCGGTCGAAGTCAAGCAAATCCTGAGTCAATGGCGCGAACCCGACGAGGACTGTTTCCGACTGATCGGCGATGACGGCAATCCCTACATACTTCGTCGAGGACGGAACGGGGACTGGACCGTCACGAAAACTCCAGACGCAACAAACGACGCGGCAAAGTAGCCCGAATCAGTCACCAAAAAGTCCGCGGCTCCGCACACTCGTTCACTCTCCCACAAATTGGCTACGTGACCTGAGCAGGAACCGCCAGGCTTCATGCCTGACCTACGCTGCCGTATCCAAATCAGTCGTTGGAAAGAATCTCCCCATGACACAGGATCTGCTGCGGTTACCAGGCTCACAGTCGCGTACTCGGGCCCGCTAGTAAACCCGTTCCGTACGCCTTGGGCGGCGGTAAGGCTGTTCAAGATACTTCTGTGCCTCCTCAAGGGCACCTTGGGTGTTGTCCCGAGTACGCAGGGCGAGTTGGTACTCGTTCACGGCTCGATCACGCTGGTCAGTGATATCGAAGATATTGCCGAGGCTGATGTGCGCCCAGACTTCTGTCCACTCCGGCTCCCCATCGCCGTTCAGCGCTTCTCTAAACTGGTTGGCGGCCGACTGGTAGTTGTTCTGTCTAAAGAAGATCTCTCCGATGCGGTAGTGAGCCAGCGAACTGTAGCGGTTGATGTCCAGCGCTTGCTGATAGGTATCAAGCGCCTCGTCGTAATAGCCGAGTTCCATGAGCTGCTCGCCCTTGCGAATCGCCACCTTTACGTGGATCGACTCGTCGTAGCGCAGGATGCGGCTTTTCGGGTCGAGGACTACCCTGCGCGGCTTGCCAAAGGTTTCAATCACATAGTCCGATGAGCGGCCCCGAACTTCGATCATTTCGTACTCGGGCTCGCCTTCGGTTTGGACTTCCACCTCGACGGGCATGCTGAAAGTGTCCATGTCTTGCGAGATCTTGCCCATCACGCGGAATCCCTTGCCCCCCCCGAGTCGATAGATGGTGTACTCCTGTGAGAACTCCGGCGTGCCCGTGTTCTCCGTCCATTGGATAAAAAACGACTGCAGGCTCTTGCCACTGACAGACTCGGCTGTTTCCAGCAAATCCTCGGTGATCACGGAACTCCAGGCGTGCTTCTCGGCGAACTGCTTGAGCGTCGTAAAAAAGGCTTCGTCGCCCATGGTGAAACGGAGCATATTCAGAACCATGGCACCCTTGGAACCCGCGAGCGCATAAATCTCCGGCGAGAAATCCGGCAAGCGTCCGGCTTGCAATACAGGAATCTCGTCGTAGGTCAGCGCGTCGATCTGCGTATCCCGCAGAAAAACGATGAATTCGGTCTCACCTTCGTTTTCTTCGATCTCGAGCATCGCGGCATACTTGGCCAAGCCCAGATCGAGCCAGGAATGATTGCGGTTTCCAGGAGAGATCACCGTCCGCCACCATTGGTGGGCGACTTCTGTCCCCAGCAGCAGACGATTCACGTCCTCGCCGATTCCGAAAGGACTGAGGAAGACGATGCCCGGCGCCGTATAGGCGTTCGGGGCATAATCACCCGTCTCGATAACCGTTAGCGTCGTCGAATAGGGGGGACCGAACTTATCCGTGAAGAAGCCCATCATGCGGCCGACCTCGGCGCCATAATCTTCAGCCAGATCCTCCGAGGCTGTCTTGAAATAGAGCAGCGTGTTGATGCCCTCGTAGTCCACGCGGACCGGCTCTTCCTGAACTACGGCGATGCTGCCGGGAAACGATGGCTGCGTGAAATTAAAGCTGTACTGAACCTTGTCGTCTGACTCGGAACTCGTACCGATGCCGCTTCCGACGACTTGATAGTCTGCCGGCACGGTGATATGCATCTCGGCGGAAAAGCGATCGGCCGCATAGCCGTTCACTGGGAACCAACGCCCCGGGTAAAGTAAATAGGCACGGTCAGGGTCAATGGAAGCCAGGCTCACGCCCTGCACCGGCGAGTTCTCGACGCCCGTCAGTTGCCCTTCGTACTGGAAGGTGACCGTGACAGGATTTCCGACGACCAGAGCACCTGGGAAGGTGAGACGAACCTGACTGTCTTCGCGCACGCGGTCAACGGCAACATCGTCACCGTCGACGGTCACCACCCCGTTCACATTGAGGTTCGTATGCAGTTCGAAAACAACAAGATTCATAGC
Source organism: Bryobacterales bacterium (assembly GCA_965204095.1). Taxonomy (GTDB): domain Bacteria; phylum Acidobacteriota; class Terriglobia; order Bryobacterales; family UBA6623; genus JAPPLB01. The sequence goes on from OZ241991.1 coordinate 3,540,857, forward strand.
CTCCCGCGGCACGAAACGTACCTCCGCCAGGGCTTCGATCGAGCGGCCGAGCGGATCGATCTCGGCGTGTATGCGATAGAACTCGACGTCAATGAGAGGGACCTGCGTTTGGGCCCAACCCGGAGGAAGGAGCGCCAACGCGGTCAATAAAAGCGCCACGAGCATAACCCGAGGGGCCAGGGCCGTTGTCTTCGCAGCCGCCGGCATGACGCCGGAACCGGCCGTGGTCCTAATCGTTCGCCTGCGCATCAAATGTTGTCGCATATTACCTCCGCCGCCCGTTCTGCCGCTGGCCGGTCCCCGCTGAGGACTTCTGCTATGACCGACAGTTCCCGGTGCATCCGTTGTCTCTCATCTTCGTTCTCCAACAAGCGCCGCGCTTCACCGGCGATCTTGTCGGCCGTGCAGTCCCACTGGATCAATTCCGGAACGATGAGGCGGTCAGCCAGCAGGTTGACCATGCTGTAAAAAGGCACATCCACGAGCATCTTCGCTACAAGCCAGGTTCCAAAACTGATCCTATAGAAGACAACCATCGGCGTCCCAAGCAGCGCAGTTTCGAGCGCCGCCGTGCCGCTCGCGACAAGCGCCAAATCGGCATGTCCGACTGCGTTGTGCAGATCATCTTCAACTACATGGACGGACGACCCGCCGATGCGTTGCAAAAAAAATGCTTTTCCCGTGGTGCGGGAGGCCGTTAGGACGAAGTCGGCTGGTATGCAGGCACTGATTTGCCGCACTGCCCCGAGCAGGTGTGGAAGGTGACGGGCGGCTTCGTTTCGGCGGCTTCCGGGCAGCAGGGCAATCACGGGCCGTTCACCGCTGAGCCCGAGTTCGCGCAAGAACTCGCCTCGCGATTTCGTTGTCTTCGTAACACGGCTGAACGGATGTCCAACGTACGTTGTCGGCACGCCGCGGTCTCGAAAGAACTCCTGCTCGAACGGAAAAATACACAGCAGGTGCGCCACCAAACGCCGGATCGCCCGGATTCTCCCCTTGCGCCAAGCCCATACCTGGGGCGCCACATACCAGAAGACCGGTATTCCCTGCCTCTTGAGGAAGCGGCACAGATCGATGTGGAACCCGGGCGCGTCCGTCACGATCGCAATATCCGGCCGCTCCCTGTGCACGGCATCGGCCATACGAAACAAGAGTCGATAGACGCGCGGCGCGTGCAGAATGACTTCGAAGATGCCCACGATAGACAGGCTCTCGGTCCGTACTACAGGTCGCACGCCGGCCGCACGCATCCGCGGACCGGCGCAACCGAAGAATTCCGCCTCAGGAAAACAATCGCGCAGCCGCTCGACAAGCTCAGCGGCATGTCGATCCGCTGAAGCCTCTGCCGCGGAAACCAGAATCTTCATCACGAATCATCAGGGTACCGAGCACCTGGAAACCCACAGCGCGGGAACTCGGTATTGCGTTCCACGGCTTTCTCCCTACACCGGACTCAAAAGCTGAACCCCAGCAAGAAACGAAACGTGCGGCCGTCGTTCAGTGTGTTGGTTATGGCACCGAAGTTAGGGGCAGCAACTTCGCGGCCAGGTTCGGCGAATTGCGGCGTGTTGAAGAGATTAACGGACTCCGCGCTGAAGTTCAGCGCCATGTCGGTCTTCAGCGGCCAGCGGCGGGAAAGGGCCGCGTTGATGTTGCTGATGCCGTCCTTACGGAAGGTGTTTCGGCCCAGATTGCCACGGGCCCCGGTCGGATCAATAAACGAAAACGCCGAACGCGGCAGCAGTAGGGTAGACGTATCCGGATGTCCGATCGTACGACCCAATACAGTGGGGTCAATGACGTTCGGCCGGTCGCTGCTGGCTCCGTCAACATTGCCGAAGCCCGGCCCGTCGGACCCGGTTCGCACACTGAACGGCGTGCCTGATTTCAGCAACAGGACGGTCGAGAAGCGCCAGCCGCCGAAGGCAGCGCGGAGCCATCTCGCCTGAACGCTCAGCCGGGGCGCCTCGTAGTTCACTCGCCACAAAGCGGCGTGCGGTTGATGGAAACTGCTGGGCCCTTTCATGTCCGCGTGAACATCGAACTCGGACTGGCCTCGAGCCGAAAAGCTATCGCGTCCGGCGGCAGTGTTCGTATAGTCGGCTCCGAGATCGATTGCTTTACTGAACCAGTAGGAGGAGTCAACGGTCAATCCACGCCAGTTGTCCGTGCGGAACGTGATCTTTGCGGCGTCGTAGTAAGCGCGGGAAGAATTCATGGTCTCGCGAATGATGAAGTATTGCTGGTCAGGCCGGCGCTGATTGACGGTCGCGGTCACCTGCGGGATGCCGGGTACCGGGCGGGCGCGATTCGAGTTCCACGTTGCAAGCAGCTTGTGAGACCGGCTCCCCACGTAGCCGAGTTGCAGCGTGTGCCTACTCTTGAGAGGAACTTCCCACGTGAAGTTGTATTGGTGCGCGTAGGGAACGACAAGATCAGGGGAGATGCGAAAAATGTCGCTCCGGCCGTTGGGGTCGAGAGCGTCGGGACCCAGAGAACTCAATGGATCGAGCAAATCAGGAACAGGGATTGCCACACGCCGGCTGAGCGGGGGGTTGTAGCGGACCTGCGCGTACGTGACAGGAAAGATCTCTCCGTAGTGGACGCCGTACGCGCTGCGAATGACTCCCCAGCCGTCACGCAGGCGATGCGCGAATCCAAGGCGAGGGGCGACGTTGTTGCAATCGCAGTCGTACGGTATATCACTCAGATTGTTGACTTCCAACGGCGCTGCTGTCGGCGCGAACCGAAGCGCTATGGTCAGGGTGAGGTCTTTCGTGACGCGCCACTCATCGCCGATGTAGATCTGGCTGTCCCAGTTGCGAAAGCCACGATAGACTTCACCGATAGATCCAAAAAACTCACTTGCAGTACCCAGGCGCAGATTGGTAATGGCGTCTCGACCGAAATCGAACCGGAAAGAAAACCCGCCTCGATGACTGCTGGACTCATAGCCGTTCACTTGCCGACGGACAACTTCGAACCCGGTCGTTACCGTGTGGCGGCCGCGCACCTGTTGCGCCCGCCCAGCGTAGCGGAACTTGTTCCACGCACGGTCTATGGGGACGCTCGTGTCAGGCCCCAGACCCTCGAGACCGCGGGTGAAGAGATTCGGGCCAAGACTGGTTTCGTCAGGCGTGAGCAGAGACCCGAGCCTGTCGAAGCCGACGGAAAAGTCGGTCGTCGTTGTCGACGACCAAGCGCGAGTCCACGTAATGCGTGCGTCGTGTGACATTGTCATCGTGTCCGGGTTTTGCCCGGCGACGAGTTGGAATGCGTCTACCTGTTGACCCGTGAAACGATACCGCATCAAGAGAGCGTCATCGCCCCAGCTTTGGTCGAGTTGGATGTCGCCTGCATCGTTGTCAATTCCCTGAGGAGCGTTGGTGTTGAGGGCGCGCTCGTTGATATCAGTGCGGTTCGGCGGTTCATCCGGATAGCCAGCCAGGGCCCGGGCGATAAAGTCGCGTTTGGCGGGGTCGGTGGTGAGCGGCGTGCGCTCATCTTCTCGCGGCACTAGCACGTTACCGTTCACATTGCCACGCGAGCGCTGCTGGGCTCCCCGGAGCCCCAGGGAAGCACCCTTCCACAAGGGAACGTTCAACTGGAAGCCGTAGTCGTTCTCACGAGCCGGCTGCACTTTGCCTGCCTGGAAGAAAGACCTTGCGGTGAAGATGCTGTTCGAGTGCGCTTCATACAGACTGCCGTTAAAGCCCCTGGAGCCCGCAGGTGATACGTGGAGAGGCTGGGAGGGCGCGCCTCCAAACTCGGAACCGAAATACCGGCGATCGGCACTGAATTCCTCAACGGCGGTGGCGGTGGCGCCGATTCGGATGTTGAGGTCTTTAAGTACACTATTGTCAACAAGGTTTATCTTGACGTTCTCGTTGCGACGATTCTCACCGGAGGAGATATCAACCTGACCCAAGAGGTTGAGTTCCGTACGGCTTGCTTCGAGGTTGTCAGGGAGCGACTCATCGGACTGCGCGGAGTCGTCAGGCTGGCCGGCTGGGGCCTCGCCTTTCAAGATGTCATCTGTGGGTGATGATCCTTCTTGCCCGTTCTGTTCGGCCCAAACGACCGGGATCAACGCAACCAGGAGCCCGAAGGCGCAGGAAACAGCCCTGCCCGCCTTAGATGTCGAGGTTCTTGACATCTAAGGCGTGCTCGCCGATAAAGTTGCGGCGCGATTCCACGCTTTCGCCCATGAGCGTCGTGAAGATCTTATCCGTCTCGACGTTGTCGTCAGCGCGAACTTCCAACAGGCGGCGCGTCTCGGGATTCATGGTAGTGTCCCAAAGTTGGCCGGCGTTCATTTCGCCGAGGCCTTTGTAGCGCTGGATGGCGGCTCCCTTTGTGCCGATGCCCTTGATGCGCTCCATGAGCGAGACGCAGTCGCCGACCTCTTCCCTCGCATCCTTGTTCACGACGACGAACGGGGGCTTGTTGAAGGCGGCAATCTGCTTCGAGAGCAAGCGCAGGCGGCGGTATTCGGGTTGAGCGGCGAGCTCCTTGTCGATGGTTCGCTCGCCCTCTGTGCCCTCGCGGAAAGAGATCTTGTAGGCCGAGTGCATCTCATCGGGCAGAACGCGCACCTCGAGCCCACACTCCTTCAAGCGCCTTGCGAGTTCCCGGACGTTGGCTTCCGTACCGAGATGATCCCTGTCGATCGGCAAATCGGGATCGGACAAGGCCTGGATGACCCGCGGGTTGCGCAGACGGCGGTCGAGCTTGCGAAACATGACCGCATATTCATCGACCTTTTCGAGGAATCCGCGCAATTGGACGCGCCCCATCGAATGGCCTCGCGTGCCATTACTGCCGTACTCGACGACGACATCTTCCGTGGCAGATCGGATGATCTCCTTCGCGAACTCCGATTCGTCCTTGATGTAGATCTCCGAGCGGCCGCGTTTGATTCGATAAAGCGGCGGCTGAGCGATGAAGACATGCCCGCGGTCGATCAACGCCCGCATCTGTCGGAAAAAGAACGTCAGCAGCAGCGTGCGGATGTGAGAGCCATCAACGTCGGCGTCCGTCATAAGGATCACCTTGTGGTAGCGGAGCTTCGAGATGTCAAAATCGTCGCCTCCGATCCCCGTGCCAAGAGCGGTGATCATTGCGCGGATCTCGTCATGCCCAAGCATCTTGTCGTAGCGCGCCTTTTCCACGTTGAGAATCTTGCCCTTGAGGGGAAGGATGGCCTGATTACGGCGGTCGCGTCCCTGCTTTGCGGTGCCTCCGGCCGACTCGCCCTCGACGATGAACAGTTCGGCGCACTCAGGATTTCTCTCCTGGCAATCAGCGAGCTTGCCGGGAAGCCCGGCTGAGTCAAGCGCCCCCTTACGGCGGGTAAGGTCGCGGGCTTTCCGGGCTGCTTCCCGGGCACGGGAAGCGTCGATCGCTTTCTGCACGATTTTCTTCGCGACAGATGGATTCATCTCGAAGTAGGCGCCGAGCTTATCATTCACAAAGGCGACCATGCTGCCCTGGATGTCGCTGTTGAGCTTGCTCTTGGTCTGTCCCTCGAACTGCGGTTGCGGCAGCTTCACGCTGACTACGGCGGTCAAGCCTTCGCGGACATCATCGCCGGACAGATTCTCCTTGACATTCTTGAACAGCTTGGTGGTCTGCCCGTAAGCATTGATGGTGCGCGTCAACGCAGAGCGGAAGCCAGCCAGGTGCGCACCGCCCTCGATCGTATTGATCGTATTGGCGAAACTGTAGACGTTTTCGGAATAGCCGTTGTTGTATTGGAGAGCGACCTCCATCGACAACGTGCCTCCGTCACCGAAGGGCCGCTCCTCGGCTATATGAATCGGCTTAGGATGCAAAGCCTGCTTGCCACGGTTCAAGTACCCTACGAATTCCGAGATCCCACCCTTGAAGTGAAAGTCTTGCGGCTTGCGGCTGTCATCGCGCTCGTCCACGAGAACGATCTTCAGTCCCCCGTTCAGGAAAGCCATTTCACGCAGACGCCGCGCGAGGATGTCGTAGTTGAATTCAGTAACCGTGAAAATCTCCGCATCAGGCTTGAACGTGATCTTCGTACCGGTCTTGCGGCCGGCGCGGCCAGCTTCTCGCAGACTGTTGACCGGAACACCTCTCTTATACTCCTGCTCCCAGGCCGAACCCTCGCGCCAGATCCTGAGCGTCAACCACTCTGACAGTGCATTGACACAACTCACACCCACGCCGTGGAGTCCGCCGGAGACCTTGTAGCTGTTCGAGTCGAACTTGCCGCCGGCATGCAGCTTGGTCATCACCACTTCCGCCGCGGAAACACCCTCTTCCATCTTGACGGCGACCGGTATGCCGCGACCGTTATCAACGACGGTCAGAGAGTTGTCGAGGTGGATGGTGACAGAGATCTCGGAACCGTGACCGGCGAGGTGTTCATCAACGGAGTTGTCGACGACTTCATAAACGAGGTGATGAAGACCGAGCTCGCCGGTTGAGCCAATGTACATCGCCGGGCGGAGCCGAACCGCCTCCAGGCCCTCAAGCACCCGAATGCTTTCAGCACTGTAGTCTTCAGCAGTAATTACCTGTTGTTGCAGCATCCTCCGTATTTCGACCTGTCCTTAAATCCTCATTGGCATCACGATGTAGCGGTAGTCGTAGCGGTCCGCGCCAGGTAAACGCAACTCGCCGGCTCCGTTTTCACCCCGCAGCCCGAATTCAACCGCTTCCGATTCGACGGCGCCCAGGAAGTCGAGCAAGTACTGCGCATTGAAACCGACCTTGAACTTCTCGCCATCGTACTCAACCGGTATCGACTCCTCACTTTCTCCAGCCTCCGATCCACTTGAGACCAGCTTGAGGTTGCCGGAGTCGAGTTCAAAGCGGATCGCGTGGGAACGATCATCGGCGAACTGCGAAACCCTACGAACTGCGGCCAGCGATTCTTCTCGCCCAAGAACGAGAATACTGCCCCGCTCTTTCGGCAGCACTCGCTCATAGTCCGGGAACTGGCCGGTTAGCTTGCGCGAGATCAGGAGCCGCTCGCCGCACCGGAAATAGAGATGATTCTCGTCCGTGGCGAAGTCAAGCATCAGAGAGTCACCGGCCTCAGAGGCAAGCTTCAGTACCTCAGCCAATCCCTTCTTGGGAACAAGTGATTTGAGATGACCGCTGATGCCCTCAAAGGCCTGCGAAGCCTCGATGTACGAGAGCCGATGACCATCGGTCGTGACCATCACCAGCCCGTCTTCCCTGAGCAACATCAGCCCACCGGTAAGGGTGTAGCGTGACTCTTCATTTGCAACCGAGAAAATCGTCTTTGAGACGACATCCGCCATCAGAACAGCGGGGATTTTAGTAACGGGCGCCGGCATCGCGGGAAGATCCGGGAAATTCTCCGGAGACAGTCCTGCAACACGCGTTCGTGATCGACCGCATACCAACGCAGCCGAGTGCTTCTCCGAGACCTTGATCGAGAGTTCCGCGTCCGGTAGCAGGCGGACATAGTCCAGCAGCTTACGGGCGGGAAGCGTTGTCGATCCCGCCTTCTTGACGGTTGCCTGGCAGGAGCTACGGATTCCCAGCTCAAGGTCCGTAACCGTCAGCACCAGTGCGTTGTCTTGAGCCTGCAATAGGACATTTGACAGCACGGGTATGGTAGTTTTCTTCTCAACCACCCCCTGGCCCAGGCTCAGTTCCTTGACCAGATCCGCCTTCCTGACCGTGAGTTCCATGTGATCTGCTTCCAGCCTGCAAGTTATGCAGGCCTGTGCGCTCAAGAGTATGACTCTCGTTAAAGAGAACTTCCTGGTTACATCAGATTCGTAGTAGCTGTGAACCTGTGGAAAAGTCGCCCAAACGACTTTTATTCAGTACTTTACAGTGTACCAGACTCTGTGGACGGATGTCCTCCTCATGTGTGTTTCCGTTGGGTTGCAAAATCCTCGAGCCGAGCTCCTGCGGGAGTGTGAGACCGGATTGTGGATAAAGTGTCGATCTCTAATTGATTCTATCAGTTAGCCGCTGGAGGAGAGTGTCAATTTCCTGATCACCGCGCCGCTGCGATTCGATCTTGCGGACGGCATGCAACACAGTCGTGTGATGCTTGCCAGCAAAGGCTTTTCCGATGTCGGGCAGCGAGAGATCTAGCAGTTCCTTCGCGAGATACATGGCGATCTGTCGGGGGTAGGCGATCGACCTTGTGTTGGTTCTCTCTTTGAGTTGGGCCAGTTCGAGCCCGAAGTGTTCAGCAACGACTCTGAGCACTTTATCAAGGGTCGCTCTTGAGCCCCCGGATGCAGTCACAGACTCCAGGGTTTGCTTAGCCATTTCGAGAGTGACCTCGGAGCGCGTCAGTGAGGCAATGGCCATGAGGCGTGTGAGCACACCTTCAAGCTCACGGATATTCGACTTCAAGTGCGTGGCCAAGTAGATACGGACCTTGTGGCTTAACGAAAGAGACAGCTCTTCTGCCTTGTGGTCGAGGATCGCCAACTTGGTTTCGAGGTCAGGCGCCTGTATGTCAGCCATGAGGCCCCACTCGAACCGTGATCGGAGCCGGTCGACTAGCCCCGAGATCTTGTTCGGCGGTCGGTCGCTCGAGATCACAATCTGTTTCTGAAGGTTGTGTAGCGTGTTGAAGGTGTGGAAAAACTCCTCTTGTGTGCGCTCTTTTGAGCCAAGCGTTTGGATGTCGTCAACGAGAAGCACATCGGCCGACCGGAAGCGCCGGTGGAAGGAACCCATGCGGTCGTAGCGGAGCGAGTTGATCATCTCGTTCATGAACTCTTCACTTGAGACGTAGACGACCTGGAGCCGCGGGAAGTGTGACTGCGCCTGCTGGCCGATCGCGTGCATGAGATGGGTCTTGCCCATCCCTACCCCGCCGTAGATGTAGAGGGGGTTATATGCACGAGCCGGGTTCGTTGCAACCGCACGGGCTGCTGCATGAGCCAGTTCGTTGCATGAGCCGACGACAAAGTGGTCGAAAGTGTATCGGTCGTTGAATACGCCGGTCGTGCTGGAGAAGTCGAACACTGTTTGGGTAGCAGAATCCTCGTAATGTGGTGGTCGCGGCGATAGTTGAGGGGCTACGGCAAAACGGAGTGCTGCGACACCGATACCGAGATGTCTCCCGGCAGAGAGGATACTTTCGGTGAACTCGTCCTCGATCCAACGCTTGGCACTGAGACTGGGCACGATTAGGTGGAGCGCTTTCGATTCATCAAGATGGCTGAAGCGAACAGGCTCAAGCCAGTTCTCAAAGCTTTCAGGACTGATCTGGGGCTGGAGGCTCTTGACGATTTGCTCCCACGGATTCATGCGTCTGCGTCTGGTACCCAGCAAGCACAAGAGCGAGGGTATTCCTGCTCATGACTTACGGTTGTCTCGAGGGATGGCAAGCGGCGATACAAGTCTCAACCGCGCCGAAGGAGACAGTAGTGTAACATGGCGATCTTCGCACTCGACTAAGTTGGTGGCGGAAAATTCTACATGCCGCGAAACCCAATGGGCAGTTGGAGATGAGCGGTTTACACGGCCGCTCAGGAGAACAGAAACCGGGCCGTCTGTTACGACAGTACCGGAAGGATTTGTTTGGTCTGAGCCGAAGGCAGCACTTCGTTCAGCGAACCCTGGCGGTAGCCCTCGAGATCAAGCGTGACGTAGCGGAACCCGATGGCCCGGAAGTCCTTGGTGAGACGCGCGGCCATCGTGGGGTCGAGCGCGAGCGCGAGTTCGTCCTTGCCGACTTCGATGCGCACCAGTTCGCCGTGATAGCGTACACGATAGACCCGAAAGCCGAGTTGCTTCAGCGCCTCCTCGCCCTGTTCGACGAGCCGGACGTTCTCGCGTGTGACCTTGGTGCCGTAGGGAATGCGCGAACTGAGACAGGCGGCGGCCGGCCGGTCCCAGGTAGGGAGACCTGCGTTCTTGGAGAGCTCACGGATCTCCGCTTTTGTGAGCCGCGCTTCGAGTAGCGGGGCGCGGACACCGTGGTCCTTGGCGGCTCGATGACCAGGGCGGAAGTCCGACGTGTCATCAACATTCACGCCATAGACAATGTTCTCGTAGCCGAGCTTGTCACCGATCTCCTTGAGGCGCGTGAAGAGCTCATCCTTGCAATGGAAGCAGCGGTTGGAGTCGTTCTTCACGTACTCCTCGTTCTCGAACTCGTACGTGTTGATGTACTGGTGCCGCAGGTTAAAGCGCTTGACGAAGTCTTCGGCGTCGCGCTTGTGCGATTCTGGAATGGATGCCGAGTCGGCCGTGATGGCGAGAGCGTCGCCACCCAGTACCTTTCCTGCGGCCCAGGCGAGATAGGCCGAGTCCGTTCCGCCGGAGTAGGCCACCATTACACGCCCCATCGTCCGCAAGATGGCGAAAAGCTGATCCTGCTTGGCGTTGAGTGACCCGGAATTCACGTAAGACATTATAGCCATAGCGCCCCGAAAAGTTGACTCTCATGCATGTCGGCATAGACTAGGCAGTGAGGGAAAGCCGGATGAACGCTCTTACTCGACTTGGGATGCTCTCTATCGCTTCCTTGATCCTTGCTGCCTGTGCCGCCCCGCCATCGCTCGTCCAGACCGAGCTGTTCATCGCCGGACAGGGCGGCTACCACACCTACCGCATCCCATCGATCATTACGACCGTCAGAGGAACCCTGCTTTCTTTCTGTGAAGGCCGCAAGAACAGCCGTAGCGATTCCGGCGACATCGACCTGCTCCTTCGCCGTAGCTACGACGGCGGGCAGACATGGGGTGAAGTTCAAGTCATCGCAGATCACGGCGAAGATACGATCGGCAATCCCACCCCCGTCATCGATCGAGACACGGGAACGATTTGGCTGCTACTGACCAAGAACCCCGGTTACGCAACTGGCCAACAACTCATGAGCGGTTACGAAGCCGGAACACGCACCGTTTGGGTCACCCATAGCAATGATGACGGCGAAACGTGGGCGGAAACGGAGGAGATCACCGACACGACGAAGAAGACGGATTGGACTTGGTATGCCACGGGGCCGGGTGTCGGCATTCAATTACAGTCCGGGCGTCTCGTAATCCCGTGTGATCACCGCAAGCAAGGTTCGCAGCGCTCCTACTCGCATGTCATCTACAGCGACGACCATGGAGCGACTTGGCAGATCGGCGGCGAGACTTCCTTGAAAAACAACGAATGCCAAGTGATCGAACGTCGGGACGGATCGCTTCTGTTGAACATGCGCAGCAACCACGGCCGCAACCGCCGCTCGATCGCGACCAGCAACGACGGCGGCCTTTCCTGGTCTGACATCACCTTCGACGAAACGCTGATCGAGCCCCGCTGCCAGGCCAGTCTGCTTCGCTACACCTCCGTCACGCAATCGGGCGTATCGCTCGTACTATTCTCGAATCCCGCCTCCAGCGAGCGCGAGCGGATGACCGTCAGGCTCAGCCGTGACGACGGGTCAACTTGGGCGCATTCCCGCATACTGCACGCTGGGCCTGCCGCCTACTCCTGTCTCACGGTTCTCGCCGACGGCTCGATTGCCTGCCTCTACGAACGCGGCGACGCTGACCGCTACGAGAAGATTACCTTCGCTCGTTTCAGCCTCGACTGGCTCACCGGCGAGAGCTGAGAAGGCATCTGAACGTCGTTGCCTGTCACGATGAATCTCAGCCGGCCAACAGTCCCGCCAGCGAAGCTGTCATGAAATTCGCCATCGTGCCCGCGAGCATCGCACGAAAACCGAGTATTGCGAGGTCATGCCTGCGACCGGGAATCAGGCTCGCGATGCCCCCCACCTGGATTCCGATCGAACCGAAGTTCGCGAATCCGCAAAGCGCGTACCCCGCGATTAAAAACGACTCTGGCTGTAGAGTCTGTTGGGTCTTTCCGAGTTCCGCATAGGCAACGAATTCGTTGAGCACCATTCTTGTGCCCAGCAGGTGGCCGACCGTTCCCGCATCCGACCACGGCACACCCATCACCCACGCGACGGGGGCGAATAGCAGTGCGAAGACATCCTCAAGCGCTTGCGGCATCCAACCCATATGCGGCAGTTCATGAATCCATCCCAGCAGTCCGTTCATCACCGCGATGAGAGCGACGAAGGCGATGAGGACCGCTCCGACGTTGAGCGCTAGATAAAGCCCCTCGCTTGCTCCGCGCGCCGCTGCGTCGATCACGTTCACATCGGCTGCATGGGACTCGCGCGGCACTCTCCCGAAAGTCTCCGGAGTTTCCGTTTCCGGTTCGAGCATCTTGGCCATCAGGACCGCGCCGGGAGCGGTCATGATGACGGCCGTCAGCATGTGCTCCATTGGGACACCGCCGATCTGGACGTACGCCACCAGCAACGCGCCCGAGATCGTCGCCATCCCCCCCGTCATCACGGTCATTAGTTCCGAGCGAGTTAGCTTTTCGAGATATGGCCGTATTGTCAACGGGGCTTCCGACTGTCCCATGAAGATGTTCGCCGCCACGTTCAGCGACTCAGCGCCGCTTGCCCCCATCACTCGTTGCATTACAAGTGCAATGCCGCGTACGGCTTGCTGCATGACGCCCAGGTAATACAGCACTGCGAACAGCGACGAGATAAAAACGATTAGCGGCAGAATCTGGAACGCGAGGACGGTACCGATCGGCCCCTGGGAACTGCCCAAATCGCCGAACACGAACTGTGTTCCTGCCTCTGCTAACAGCATCATGCGGTTAACGGTGGCGCCGATGGCTTGAAAGACCTTCCTGAACGGCGTCTTGAGCACCAGGATCGCCAGCGTGAGTTGAAGCCCCAGGCCCCAGAGCACCGTCGACAGCCGAATTGCGCCACGGTCTCTCGAAAGCCCGTAGGCTAGTCCAAGAAGAAGAACGAGACCGATCAGTCCCATGGATCGAGCACCTTACACGCTTGCAGTCAAGAACTCTTAGCGCAGCTCTCGCCTTCCTGGGTCTGCAGCCTTCATCGCTGTTCACTCCATCCGCTGCAGTTTTCCAGCGAGGGTCCTATACGACCTACTGGACCAGATCGAGAATCAAGTCGCGCGGTTCAGGCGGATTCACCGACAGGCGGAACGCATCTTCCACGAGTTGGACCGCCTCGGGCAAGTTTGTTTCGTCGGTATAGTAGAGGGCGCAGAGCTGCTGTCCGGCCACGACCTGATCGCCCACCTTCGATTGCAGGATGACTCCTACGGCCGGGTCGATCGGATCGTCCATGCTATCCCGGCCCGCGCCCAGCATGACGGCGGCGCGGCCGATGTCGTCCGCGTTGATGCGGCTGATGTACCCGTCGCGCGGCGAACTGACAATCTGCTCGCCCGAGGCATTCGGCAGCAAGTCGAACCGATACACGACCTCCGGATCGCCGCCCTGCGCTGCGATGATGTCCCGAAGCTTCGTAATCGCGCTACCGTCCGCCAGCAATTGTTGCGCTTGATCACGTGCGCTTTCGATCGACCGCGAGGACTGGCCTAAATAGATCATCCGAGCCGCTAATTCCGTCGAAAGCCCCGTCAGATCCGGCGGGCCCTGGCCTTGCAGGGTCTGTGACGCTTCCATGACTTCCAACGCGTTTCCAACGGTGAAACCGAGCGGTTGATCCATGTCGGTCAGCAGCGCCTGGACTGTGAGGTTCATGCGCCGCCCGATCGAGATCATCAATTGCGCGAGCTTACGAGCTTCGCTGCGGCCCCTGATGAGGGAGCCACGGCCTACCTTCACGTCGAGCAACAATGCGTCGAGTCCTTCGGCAAGCTTCTTCGACATGATGGATGCCGCGATCAGCGCCAATGACTCGACGGTTCCCGTCACGTCTCGTAATGCGTAGAGCCGTTTGTCCGCTGGAGAGATCTCGTCGGTCTGACCGGTAAACGCCAATCCCAACTCTTTGACTTGCGTCTTGAATTCGCTCATCGAGAGCTGCGTACGAAAGCCCGGGATGGACTGGAGTTTGTCCAGCGTGCCTCCGGTGTGACCGAGGCCCCGGCCGGTGATCATCGGCACGTAGATTCCTGCGGCGGCGGCGGTAGGGGCGGCAATCAGCGTAACCTTGTCGCCGACGCCCCCAGTCGAGTGTTTGTCGACCCGCGGCATCGGGACATCGCTCATATCCAGCCGCTGTCCGCAGTTCAGCATTGCCGTCGCGAGCGCCGTCGCCTCTGCATCGCTGAAGTCGTTGCAATATCCGGCCATCAGGAATGCGGCCATTTGGTAGTCGGGAATTTCGTTGCGCGTGTATCCGTTGACAAGTCGTTCGAAATCTTCCTGCGTCAGCTCTTCTCCGTCGCGCTTGGCTCGGATCAGATCCACGATTCGGTCCATAGAAGTGCACACTTTCCCCGCTGTCCTCCGAAGGAGAAACCCATCGGCAACAGCCAAACCCAACAGAGTAGCATCCGTCCCAAAGAGGCGCAAGACGCTAACACGCTGTAAGGAAAGCGTTTTTACCGGGGGGTGGCCATGCCCCGAAGTCATTGGCCGCGCGCGCGCCGTCAGGATATGGGAATGAGCGGAAAGCGGTACCGCCCCTCGTAGATCTCGCAAAAAAGATCGACTATCTCCCCGTGGACACGGCCGTTGGTGGCCAGCAACTCGACATCGCCCAGCTCGTAAGGGCCGCCGCGCATGTCTCCGTACTTGCCCCCGGCTTCCTCGACGAGCAACAGCCCGGCGGTGACATCCCAAGAATTCAGGCCGATTTCCCAAAAGCCTTCCAGACGCCCGGCGGCAACCGAGCAAAGGTCGAGCGCCGCCGAGCCCGCCCGGCGGATTCCGTGGCTGAGCATCGACACCTGGTGGAAGAAGTGGATGTTCATCTCCTTGTGACGCCGCCCGCTTGGGAAACCCGTGGCAAACAATCCTTCGCTCATCCGAGACGCGCTCGACACCTTCAGGCGTTGATGGTTCAAGTAGGCTCCCGCGCCCTTTTCCGCACAGAACATCTCGTCCCGAAGAGGATCGTAAACCACCCCCGCAATCGGCGCCCCCCGGTATACGAGCCCGATACTCGTCGCGAAGGCGGGAAAACGGTGGGCGAAGTTCGTCGTGCCGTCAAGTGGATCGACGTACCATACATAGTCTGGGTCCTGGTCGACTCCGCCGCCTTCCTCCGCCACGATCGAGTGCGTCGGAAACCGGTTGCGCAGCCGCTCCACGATCAGAGACTCAGCGGCCCGATCGGCTGTCGTTACCAGATTGAACTCGCCCTTGTATTCAACCGCGACGCGCTGCTCGTAGTGTTGCAACAGCAGCGGACCCACTTCGCGAGCGATATCGACAGCTACGGATAGGTAGTCCACGTTGTCCATTGGCTGTCCCCGAGAGCAGACCGGGTGCACGCTGAAAACCTGCTCAGGAAGCTGTCTTCTTCCGCTCTCTCAGGTGCTTGATCTCCTGCATGTGGCTTGGTTCCTGTTTGCGTGTCAGCCGAGTGAAGTGAGTGTCGCAGTATTCCATACCGCCCGCGAACTTCTCATTATTGCGCAGGTGCAGACGACGGGTGTTACCTGCTCCACAAGCTGCTTCGTGCTTCGGGTAGCCCGCCTCGGCGAACGTTTCTTTCCTGGAAGCGCCCATCGATGCCCTCGCTTTGTTCCGGGGCGGTTGCTATGGGGCGCCAACGTCGAGCGGCCGCTTCTTGTGAGCAGGACGGTTCACGGCTGGTTTTTCTCCGGCGGAGTCGCCTCTCCTTGCGGCGGGCTCGGCTTCCGGCGGATGCTGATGCGCGCGTTCGAGGGCCGCCGAGTCGCGGGCGCCGACAAATAATATCCGTTCCGCGACAACACTTGCGCCGCGGGTCGATTCACCAAAACCTGAATCTTGCGAAACCGCTCCGTCTCCGAATCCCTCTCTGGCGGGTAGTAGCCCAGCAGATACTGCGTCCGCAGGTTATCGAGAATCTGATGGAATGAATCATCAAGGTTCTCATTCGCGTACTGTACGAACGTAGTACCGCCCGTGTTTGCCGCCAGCGTTTTCAAGGCATTCTCACCGCCCGTGTTGCGCCCTGCGTCACTGCGAATCGGAATGACGATGATGCCGTATAGCACTGCATCGATGTTATGTGTTGCTTCCAACGCCTCGCCGAACGGAGTGTAGCTTGTTGTATCGCCCCCGTCGGTGATCACCACCATCACGCGGCGGCCCGGGCGGCTCTTGAGTTGCCGCGCGGCCAGGAATACCGCGTCATACATTGAGGTGCCGCCCCCCCGCTTCACCAAGCTCAGTGCTTTCTGAATTCGTTTCTCAGAGCGCGTGAAGCTTGTGAGGATCTCGACGAAGTCGGAGAACTGCAATACAGCGACCCGGTCGTCCGCATGCGAACCGCTACCGAGCAGGCGCTTGAAGAAACGCTCCGCCGATTCCTGCTCGAACTGCAGCTCCTTCGCCGTGCTGAGGCTGGTATCGAGCATCAGCACAACCGACAGCGGCCGGTTCGTGCGCTTCTCGAATACCACGATTTCCTGCTCCTTGCCGCCATCGACAACGCTGAAGTCCTCCACAGCTAGGTCTGCGATCGGGCCCCCGGTGGCGTCTTTCACCGTGACCAGCAGGTTGACCAGGTTGACGTCGACCGAAAACGTTGTTTCCGGAGCACTCTCTGCCCGTAGCCCGGCCATGATCCCGAACCACAAGACCGCTCCAGTGAGGAGAAAAAGTTTCACGGGGACGCCTCAGCGGAGCGCGTCAGCGCCTCTTCCCAGTCGCCCTCGACCCACGCTTCGCCGGTCTCGAAGTATTCCTTCTTCCAAATCGGAACGATCTTCTTCAGTCGATTGATGGCTTCCAGGCTTGCCTCATAAGCCGCCTGCCGATGTGCCGCCACGACGACGATCGACACGCTGGCCTCGCCAATCGCCAGACGCCCCAGGCGGTGTACCATTGCAATGCGGTGAATGGCGTGGTGCTCCACAATCTCCTGTCCGAGTTGCTGCATCGTTTTCAGCGCCATCGGGGCATAGCACTCGTATTCGAGATACTTCGTCGTTCGTCCGCCGCTGTTGTTCCGGACGACACCCTCGAAGGTGATCACCGCCCCGTCCGCGCCGCTCACAATCCGCCGCGCCAACGCGGGGCTGTCAATCGGCTTCCTCGTCAGGGCGTAGAAACTGTCATTACCGTCCGATGCCGCGCCAACCCATCCGTCAGGCACGTCCGCACCGCCGCTGACGGGCGGCATCAAGGCCACTTCATCGCCGTCGCTCAGAGCAACCTCCGGCGCGGCAAACTCGTGATTCCGAGCCAGGGCGATACTGTCGGCCATCTCGTGAAGTTTCGGATGTTGAGACGCATAGCTTGCAAATAACGTTCCTATTGTCGCGTCGGCCGGAAGCGACACGATGTCCTCCGAACGCCCCACCACATCCTTCAGTAGCCCGAAAAAAAGCACCCGAACCGTCATTACCGAGCAGCTCCGATTGTATCGCAGCCGCCTCCCGACTCAGGCTACGGGATTGAGGATGACCTTTGTCAGACCCGGCTCGTGGTTGTAGAGGCGGTCGAACATGACCGGACCGTCCTCCAGCGGCTTGGCCGCGCTGATCAGGTCGCTGCAGCGTATCGCGCCACCCGCCATCAGGTCGAGGCAGGCCGGGTAGTCGTTTGATGACGCGCATGAACCACGCACCGCGATCTCCCGCGTCACGACGGACTGCAATCCGAAACCGATCTTCGGCGTGATGTTGCCGATCAGCGTCACCGACCCGCCCTTGCGGACGCTGTCGATGGCGGTTGCGACGGTGACTTCCACTCCGACGGCTTCCATGGCGATATCGACGCCCGCGCCTCCGGAGATTTCCTTCGTCGCTTCGACGACGTCGGTCGACTTGGGATTGAGCGTGATATCGGCGCCCATCTTCCTGGCGGCCTCGAGCCGGCCGTCGTCGAGGTCAGCGGCGATGACCGCCCCGCAGCCTGCGGCGCGCAGGGCCTGGACGGTCAGCAGGCCGATCATGCCCGTGCCGACGACGAGCGCCGTGGCGCCGAGCCGGACCGGTGTCAGGTTCACGGCGTGGACGGCGACCGAAACCGGCTCGACCATGGCCGCCTCATTGAATGGCAGCGAGTCAGGTACCTTGAAAACGATATGCGCAGGAACGTTCACGTATTCGGCGAAAGCGCCATTGCGTCTGTAGTCCTCGCAAGAAACGCCCAGCACCGTCCGGTCGTCGCAGAGATTCGGCGCTCCTGAGCGGCAGAAGCGGCAACGCCCGCAGGAGATCATCGAATCGAAGGTGACCCGATCTCCCTCGGAGAACCCGTTGACGCCCGCGCCCAGTTTGACGACTACGCCGGACGCCTCGTGTCCCATGATGATCGGCGGAATGCGCCGGCCGGAACTCCCGTCGTAGCCATGCACGTCACTTCCGCAGATACCACACGAGTGCACCCGGATCAGAGCTTCGCCGGGAGCGACCGCAGGTTCGGGAACGTCGTTGATGACCAGCTTCTTGTATTCTTCGAGGACGAGCGCCTTCATAGCCGGAGAACCTACTCAAGCGTGATGCGGTTACCCGCGCCCATGATCGCTGCCAGAGCGAGGATGCAGCAGTCTCGGAAACCTTTCGTGCAGCGCCCGTGAACGCATTGACAGAGACCCCGATCGCAGGACAACTACAGATGTCGTGCCCGGCAGCAATTCTCGGGCCCGGCCGCCGAGCAACCCGCTTCGTAGAGTGACCGCGGACCTCAAGCCCTCTTGTTCGGCCTGCTCCGCCGGGCAAGCATGTCACCATCGTAGCCCACACTCGAACTCGGCGGGGACGGCCGTCTTGCGGAGAAAACCGCAGCGGACGATAGATAGAGGCGCTTGGGGGCGGGGCGGTTCTCGGCGGCGGCTACCGGGATGCTAGGCTGTACGGCGTTACTGCTTCATGGCTGCATCTCGGAAACGTCTACCGCGCATCAGGTTGTGTCTGGCCACCGCCGTGATTTTGCTGGCATTGGTTGCTTGCGGCAATCCGGCGCGCTACGAACTTGACCAAGGGCAAGCCGCTGGCGTCGAACCGGTTTCGCTGATCATCCTTCGGGACACGGAAGCGGGCGTCGAAGCAGGCATCGCCCCCTCGCGGGGTGGCGAATTGAGCAGCCTGCGCGTCCGCTACGGGCAGGAGATGCTCGAAACGCTCTATCTGGGGCGCGACTATACGCCCCGCGACGGCTGGACAGGCAAGGCCCCACTGCTCTGGCCGGCGACCGGCCGCAACTTCCCGGCCGACCTCGAAGAGCGGCGCAAGGCCGGCGAGGTGTTCCACGGCGGTGCTTGGGAGTGGAAGGGGCGGCGCTATCCGATGCCCATTCACGGCTTCGCGCGAGACTTCGCCTGGAGGGTCCAAAGCAGAGCTGCGGAGCAGGAAGGAGTCCGGGCGCTGCTCGTGTGGAGAGATACCTCTGAAACCCGCGACATGTATCCGTTTGGTTTTGAACTCGCGGTCGAATACGAGCTTGCCGGGGGGATACTCGCGATCCGCTACGAAGTCGCCGCCGACCCCGAAAACGACGATCCGATGCCGTTCTCCATCGGGAACCACATCACATTTGTGACGCCGCTCGTTCCCGGAGGTGATCCCGGCAAGGTTGTTCTCGTTGCGCCGTCGCAAGAAGAGATCCTCAAGACCGACTATGGCATTCCCACCGGTGAGACACGCGCCCGCTCCCACGCCGATGGCATCGAGTTAGGGGATTTCGAGCGGCGGGTCGCGGTTTCGCTCACCAACTATGCCACTGAGCCCTACGTTGAACTGCGCGACCCCGCCGGCCTGATGATCCGCATGAGTCACACTGCGTCTGAGGTCCCCGGCCCACCGATCATCCTCTACAACCTGTGGGGCGACGCTCCCGCTGGCTTCTTCAGTCCCGAACCCTGGGTCGGGCTTCAGAACTCGCTCGTGTCACAACAGGGCTTGATTCGCCTCGATCCCGGCGGTCGGTTCCACTGGACGATTCGCATTGAGGCGACTTCATCGAAAACGTAAGGTCGGCTGCGCGAAACCCTGGTCTTCGTGTTTCACCACGTGGAGGAGCGAAGTGGGTGAGAGGGCCGTCAGGACGAGGCGCGAGCCGCTACGCGCAAGCAGGTGTACTTGAGCCGTACGTTAAGCGCGGCAGGCAAGCGCAAAGAAGTCATGGAGGTCGTATCGCATGCCGCGGTTGTCAACTGATGAGATATGAAGGCCACTCCGTTCCCATCAGGTTGCGGCATACTTTTTTGCGACCGCCTCGTTCACGTCATACCCCAGCCCCGGTTGATCCGATACCGTCAGGTATCCCTTCTCCATCGCCTCGGGCGGATCCACCAGCTCGGAGCGCCACGGCACTTCTCCATGGGCGTACTCGAGGATGAGGAAGTTCGGCATGCCCACGCAGACATGGGCCGCCGACATGTTCCCCACCGGACTCGCCGGGCCGTGGGGAGCCACCGTCAGCCCGGCCGCCTCGGCCAGGGCGGAAATCTTCTTGAGCTCCAGCATGCCTCCGCAGTACTTGACGTCCGGCATGAGGATATCGGCGGCCTTCGCCGCGATGTAACGCCAATTCGACTCCAGGCCGAACAGTGACTCCCCGCCGGCTGTCGGCATGGCGGCCGCTTCGTTGATGGCCGCCAGATTCTCGAGCGGGCGCGATACTTCCTCCAACCAGAACAGACGCAGCGGCTCCAATCGCTTCGCCAGGTCCAGCCCCTTTTCAAGATCGAAGTTGCTGTGCGCGTCGATCAGCAGGTCACCGCCCTCTCCCAAGACTCCCCGCACCGCTCGGGCGCAATCGATGCCGAGTTGCGTGAAGGCCTCCCGGTCCGCGGCGGTCTCCTTGTTCCGCATGCCGTCGAATGGGGCCAGCTTGACGGCGTCGAGGCCCGCGTCGACAGCGCTCCGCGCCATCGCTTCGAACCCTGCGGGTGTGCGCTCCTCGGTCGAGCGGTTGATGTTGGCGTAGTTGCGCACGTTGTCGTGCAGCTTGCCGCCGAAGAGTTGAAACGTCGGGACGCCCGCGACCTTCCCCTGAATGTCGTAGAGAGCCTGCTCGATTCCGCTCAGTGCACAGGAGGTCGCCCGCTTGTGCGTGGCGAACTCCGGATGGACCTTTTTCCGCAGCCATTCGATGTCGTAGATGCTGCGGCCCTTGATCAACTCGAAATACTCCTGGAGTTTCGCGAGCTGGGGATCGTTCCGGCCCGCGTGCGACGCGTCGCCGATGCCGGTCACGCCCGCGCTGGTCTGAATCCGCGGAATCACCCAGTTCCCGCGACGGTTCACGTGGACGCGAAAGATCTCAAGTCCGGTAACCGTGATCTTCTCCGCGGAGCGGTCTGGAGGAGTGTTGGCGGCGCAGCCGGCCAAGGCGGCTGCGGCTGATCCCCACAAGGCAACGAAGTCTCGGCGATGCATGGCAGGCATTGTACTTGCTGGAACTCGCCGGACGCACAGCCTGTCGGCGGCGAGCCCGTAAGGGTCCGGACTCCGGTGGATAGTGGCTTGGCGTTGTCTCGATAGCCGAGTGGCCGGATCAAGTGCCGATTCTCAATCCCCGCTTCCCGAAGCTCCCTGATTCGGTTGCCACAGAACTTCGTTAACGCCGAGTTGCCCGCACGCCCAACGGCTCCACACGAAGAACGCGTCGCTCAGCCGGTTCAAGTAGCGGATGGCGTCCTTGGGAACATCCTCTTTCCGCGAAAGAGCGATGACGATCCGCTCCGCCCTGCGGCAGACGGCGCGGCAGGCGTGCAGCTCGGTGTTGAGGCGGCACCCGCCCGGCAGCACGAACGAACGCAGCCTTTCGAGGTTCGCGTTCATTTCGTCGATCTCGGCTTCGAGTTGCAGTACGTCCGCCGCAGTGACTCGCGCCTGCTTGGGCTGAATCTCCTCCGGGTCGGTGGCCAGAATCGAACCCAGGTTGAACAACTCGTGCTGCACCCGCGCCAGGGTATCCGCCAGACGGCCCATCTCATTCGATGCTGTGGCCATCTCGCGCGCGGAGAAGCAAGCCATTCCCACGAAAGAGTTCAACTCATCGACCGTGCCGTAGGCTTCGATCTTGAGGTCGTCTTTCGGGATGCGCCGTCCGTTGACGAGCCGCGTCTCACCTTGGTCGCCACTTCTGGTGTAGATGCGGTTGAGCGCCAGTTCCGGATCTTTATAAGTCTTTTCGGGCATGGGAACTCATCATAGCCACCGCAACTGGCTAGCCTGCCTTTCTCACCACCCGACGGTCGAAGCACACGATACGACCGCCAGGACTTCGTTGCGCTTGCTTGCCGTGCTCGACGTACTGTCGAGTACGCCTGCGCGCACCAAGCGGCTCGCGCCTTTTTCCTCCGCCCGGCTTGCGCCTAGTCCTGACGGCCCTCTCACGCACTTCGCCTCGCCGCGTGGTGAGACATGCAGGCCAGGCGTTCCCCTCGACGGAAGCAGTTCGGAGGGCGACGGGAACTGCGCGGCGAACGGCGCTTGTCGTGAGGCCGGCCGGGAACGGCTGACGCGGCAGAGACACTGGCGCCGGGCAATATTTTTTGCCGAACAATGGCGAACCATAGCGAACAATCGTGAACAATGGTGAACTGGAAAACAGTGACTGGGCGGCGGTTTTTTGTGGTGCGACCCTTTCGCACCCACGGTGAACCGGAAAAAGCCGTGTTTCGTGTCTCGTGATTCGTGATTCGTGCAAACCGGGGGAGGGGGCCTGGTTCGCTCCAGAAGAAATACCTGACGAGCGCTGAACCGTAAAGGCCGTGTTTCGTGATTCGCGTCTCGTGATTCGCACGCATTCTCCTTGCTGCCTGATGCGAAAGCAGGGCAGTATTTTCTCCTCTTCACGCCATGCTATCCAGGCCGGGGCGGAAAAAAAAGACTGAAGGGCTTCAGTACCCCCGTGTACCGTTCGAGCCATGCTCCGCACCCTCACTCCTGCCCTCTGCCAGCGGGAGAGGGGGCGGCTGTACGAGGTTCGTGAGGCTCCGGCTCGGCCAGACTCGATGCGCGCCCGGAACTTTGCTTCGCATCCGGGGCACCTGATGCGCGGGGGGGGGGGTACCTGGGAAATGCCGGGAAATCGTGGGAAATGCCGGGAAATGGTGGGGAATCGCGGCAGGTAACGGCCCGAACAAGGCGATCTGAAGACGGAAGAATTTTCACTTCGCAGGCGCTCGCAGGGAACGAATCCAGGCCTTGATCACGAGCCATGATCATCATGCTAAGCAAGCCGGGCGGCAAAAAAAAGACTGAAGGGCTTCAGTACCCCCGTGTACCGTTCGAGCCACGTGAAAAGCATAAAAGCCGTGATTCGTGATTCGTGAAAAGCATTCGGAGGGGTCTGGTTCGCTCCAGAAAGAAATGCCTGACGGCCAGTGAACCTTAACCTGCCTTTCTCACCACCCGACGGTCGAAGCACACGATAAAAGGCCGTGATTCGTGAAAAACCTCTTCAAGGCCGTGTTGTGCGCGCCAAGCGGCTTGCGCCTTTTTCCTCCGCCCGGCTTGCGCCTCGTCCTGACGGCCCTCTCACGCACTTCGCCTCGCCGCGTGGTGAGAAAGGCAGGCCAGGAGCCCACATCTGCCCGCTGATCGCGTATCCTCGGACGGCGGTCGCAGGCGGCAGGTGAAGAGTCAGGCGCCCGCAATGGCGGTGATCGTCCGCGTATGGTCTACCGTCGGGTCTGGCTTGACCCGCTGGATTCCCGTTCGGAAGCATCCACTTCCCCTGGAGGCAAGGAGGAGAATACGGGATCGGCTTCGGCATTGATCGACAGGCTGACGATCGGTTCCGTGGAGATGACTTCAAGCGATCCGGTGAAGCTGCCCAGGCCAAACAGGATCGCCATGTTTTGCGCCTCATGGCCTTGGGGCAACACGGTCCGATCGACGATCGCCAGCACCTGTCCTGCCTCGTCCCTGACAGTGAAGGTGATGTGGGCTGCCGTGGTGGATGGGTTGGCATAGGCGACTCCGGTCCCCTCCTTGCCTTCCTCCTGCTCGGCAAAGGTGACGAAACGTTTGGCCGGAACGGCCGTCGCATTGACTCCGGCTTCTCCCATGGGCATGCCTTGGCTGTCGTACCGGCGAAACAGCAGGCTGGCCTTCAACGGCCCCGTGCAGGCGGCCTTCGCCCAGCCGGCCGCAGACGGAGCGCTCAGATCGACGTCGGTCTCCTCGTGAACCGACCCCCCGGGCGGCAGCACGTCGGTCCTGCGGTCCAACATTCCCCGTCCCGGAAACGAGACCAGCAGCGGATTTCCGTGGTCCGAAATGAATTCGGTCCGGCAGGTCACCTCTTCCTGGGAGTCGTTGATATAGGTGAGCGTGGTCTGCCAACTCTCTCCCACGGCAAGATGAGGGAAGTAATACGTAGTCGGCCCCTGCGCGGCGGCATCCAGCTCTCCCGGAGGCAAGGAGGAGAACACGGGCGCGGCTTCGGCATTGAGCGACAGACTGACGACAGGAGTCGTGGAGGTAACTTCGAGCGATCCTCTAAAGCTGCTGAGACCGAACAGCTCCGCCATGTTTTGTGCGCCATGCCCTCCAGGCGACACCCTAAGATTCTCACTGGCCAGCGTCTGCCCCGCTGCGTCCTTGGCCGTAAAGGTGATGAGGGCCTCTGTGGAGGAAGGGTTGGCATAGGCGACTCCAGTCCCGGCCTTGTCTTCTTGCTGCTCGGCAAAGGTGACGAAGCGGCTTGCCGGGATGGTCGTCGCATTGACTCCGGCTTCCGCCACGGGAATCCCATCGCTGTCGTGCTGACGAAACAGAAGGCTGGCCTTGACCGGCCGGGAGCAGGTGGCCCGCGCCCAGCCGGACACATGCGGAGCGTTCAGCTCGACGTTGGTCTCCTCGTGAACGGACCCCCGCGGCGGCAGAACGTCGATCCGGCTGACGACCGGTCCGAGTCCGGCAAACGAGACCATCAGCGGACTTCCTTGATCGGAAAGGAAATCGGTTTGGCAGGTCACCTCCTCGGGGAAGTAGTTGATCAAGGTGATCGTGGTTTGCCAACTCGCTCCCACGGCAAGATGGGGGAAGTAATGGATCTGATCTCCTGTCACTTCCGGAGTAACCTCGGCTTGGTTGGAAGCAAGGCTCTTGCCGATGCTGTTGACCGCCCGCACCTGGAATACGTAGCTGACGCCACTGACGAGGCCGGTGACGGTATGGGTGGTGTTCGTGGAGCCGGTTGATATCCAGGGGTTGTCGCGGTCGTTGCGGTACTCGTAATCGGTGATCTCTGCGCCGCCGTCGTTCTTCGGAGCGTTCCATCTCAGCACGGCCAGGCCGTCCCCGCCTACCGCCGTCAGGTTCTCCGGCGCGTCCGGTACAGAAGGTCCGTCCCCATCTGGTGGTGGTGCAGGTGGGGCCGTCGTCACCTCGGGGGTGATCCTGAGTATCCGGTCCCCGCCGCCGTTCGAAGTGGTCACATACAAGGCGCCGTCGGGGCCCACCATCGGGGTCCGAAGACGACCGAATTCGCCGTCGAGTTCGGGTACGACAACCTGACTCACAAAGGCGCCGTCCGGAGTGAACTCGAAGAGGCGCAGCTTGCTGTCCTTCAGCGTGGCTACTGCCAGTCGGCCCTCCCAGACACCCCATTGCTCTCCCTCGAGGAAGATGCCCCCACTGGTGGCCAGGGTCGACGACCCCGACGACCACTTGGCCTCAACAGCGTCGGGGAACTTCACCAGGTCGGTCATGGGAACCCGTTCGTTGTAGCCGGGCACGGGATCCCAGCCGTAGTTGCGGCCGGGAGTCAGCAGGTTGATTTCGTCGTCCACGCTCGGTCCGTGCTCCACCGACCACATCTGGCTCGTGCCCGGGCGGAGAGCCAGACCCTGCACGTTCCTGTGGCCATAGGTGTAGACCCGTGGCGATGAAGCGAAAGGATTGGTTGGGGCCCCGGCGCCTGTCGATGCGTCGACTCGAAGGACCTTCCCTCCGAGTGAAGTCAGATCCTGCGGGACCCTCCCTGCTGCCGCGTCGCCGGTTGCGATCCACAGATAACCCTCGGGTCCGAACCGCAGCCGGCAGCCGCCGTGACGGCCGCTGGCGGCGGTGGGCATGCCCCCGACAAGAGGATCGGCGACTCGGGTGGCCTCGCTGTAGGCGGCATTGATCGTCCATGCGATCACCTGGACTTCGGGCCCGGCGTGGCCCTGACAGGTGTACAAGCGCCGGTTGGAGATGAAATCGGGATCAACGGCGACCGCCATCAACCCGGTCTCTCCGCGGGCGAACAAGTCGCCGAACTCGGCGTCGATGGTCTGGACCGTGCCGTCGACGAGCCGACTGCTCAGCACACCTCCTCGCTGGGTGAACAGCATCGTCCCGTCGGGCGTGAAGGCGATGTCCCAGGGGATGGACAGGCCTGAGACGAGGGTGTCGACCCGGAGATCGGGTGGGCTGATCTCGAAGGTGCTTACGCCCTGGGCCTGCTTGCCGGAACCTTGCGCGTCGTTGTAGGACACCGTGGCTCGCAGGTACATTTCCTCGTCGTCGCTGGATGGGCTGTATCGGTCCGCCGTGGCGCCGCTGATATCCACCCATCCCGTGCTGCGGTCCGAGAATCTGGCCCATTGCCATCTCTCTCCGCTCACACCCCCGTCGGGATCGCTCAACTTCGTCCTGATGGAATCCCCAACCTGCGAGAAGCTGACCGTTCCGGTTTCGTCCAGGTTGCGCACGTTGACGGTGATCGTCTGCTCGGCCGTCATCGCCCGGTCGTCCGTGCCGCCGGTCGCCGTCACGGTCAGGATGTACTCGTTGTTCCCCGCCTCGTTGAGGGGATCCGAGCTGACGGCATCTGCCGCTCTCTCGTAGTTCGGCGGCGTCTTGAAAGTCAAAACGCCCGTCGTTGAACCGATATCGAACTTCGAGGCGTCGGCGCCGCCGGTGATCGCATAGGTGACCATGTCGCCGTTGTCAGGATCCGCGGCGATCAGAGTGCCGGCCGCGGTCTGGTTCTCGTCCGCCACGAAGCTCGTGTCGCTGCTGAACGACGGCGCGGTGTTGACCGACTGTCGGGTGAAAGTCAGGGTCGCGATCCGCTCGTTCGAGAACTTGCCCTTACCTCTCAGGCTCGTGATGACCCCCTGAGGAGAGGTTGCGGGGTTCGACAGGGAAAACTCGCTACCGTCCTCGGTCCCCGCGTCCCACGGGTACAGGTTCACCACGAGCGACGGCAGCCAGCCGCCCTGCTCGTCGAGGAGAGACCGCCCGAAGACGCCCACGAACCAGTCCGGGCTCGGCGCGACCATCGTGAGCAGGGTGACTCGGGGATGGTCGGTCGTGAGCGTGACCATGTTGATGGTCGACGAGCCTGTCGGGCCGATATTACCGCTGCCCCGTATGACGGAGAGCGCATTCGGTTCGGCGGCCCTGACTTCATTCGTCAGGATGCTTGTTCCCCCGAGTTCCGCCATGAGCTCGACTCCCGCGCTGGCCATGCCTCCCTCTCTCAGGAAGGTCACGTCCGAGTTGTGAACGCCGCCGATCAGGGTCGTGAAATGCGCTCCGGATGGAATACCGCCGGGCGTGACGGCGGTAGTCCAGGTTCCCTGGAAGGTCACCCTGTAGGTCGCGGCGCTCCTTTGCTGAGCCCGCACTCCGGACACCAGGAACATCAGGACCGCCAGCAACAGGGTGATTGGATGAGCACGACGGGGCATCAGCGGTAGGGGTGCTTCAGTCCGGCTCTCTCGCCGCCGGCCGCAGCACTTCTCAGTCCAATTGTAAGCGGCTCTTCAAGGGATGCCCGGTGGCCGCTTTAGCCTGCCTTTCTCACCACGCGGCGAGCGAGGTGAAGTGCGTGAGAGGGCCGTCAAGACGAGGCGCGAGCCGGGCGGAGCAAAAAGGCGCGCGCAGGCGTTGCGAAGGAAAAGCGAAGTCATGGCGGTCGTATCGCTTGCTTCACCTCGCCGGGTGGTGAGAAATGCAGGTTAGAGGGCTGCGGAGTTCAGAAGGCGTCGCGGGTCCTCTTCCAAGCTGAGCGATCGCGTGCTCCATGATCAGCCTCCATCCGGCAAGACCTGCTCAGCGCCCTTCCCGCTTGCAGCCCGCACTCGGAGCGGCCGGCATACCGGCCTATCTAAGCCCGGTTCAACTCATTCCAAAGAGCCCGGTAATATTGCAGAAACCGCTCCGGCTCCTTGCTCTCGGCCACCTCGGCCAGGCAGTAGCGCTCATAGCCGCTGCCGCGCAGCAGTCCAAACAACTCCCGGTAAGGGTAATCGCTGGCCAGCCGGTTGATGTGGACGTTCTTGATGAAGGGCCGCAGCAGCTCGAACGGCTCTTTGATCGAGCCGTTGATGACCTCGCCCGGATTCGAGTTCCAGCAGATGCCCACATTGGGGTGCGAGCACACGTCCATGATCGTTCGCATGTGAATCGGATTCTGGGTGCCTCTGCCATGCACCTCGACCCAGATCTCGACGCCCTTGCGCGCGCCGATGTCGCCGCACTCCTGCAGCGCCTCGCCGATCTGTTGCAGCGTGACGCGCCACGGCACATCTTCGAGCAGGCGATTCGGTCGCACTTTGATCCCCCAACACCCCAGATCGTGCGCCAGATCGACGAAGCTCTCCGTCTCTTCGATGTTCCGCCGCACGACGGACGGGTCCGGTGAGTGGTATTCGCACGCCGTGCCCAGACTCAGCAGTCGGATCTTGCTTCGCAGGAATCGGTCCCGTACCTTCTCCCGATCTTGCGGTGACAGGGACGGTTCAACACCATGCGCGTGGGTTGTTCGCAGCTCGACCGCCTCCCACTTGGCGGCTTCGAGCTGCTTGATGATCGTTTCGATATCCCAGTTGCGGGCGATGTTGTAGGTAACGAGGCCGAGTCTCATCAGCGTTTCACCGGCGAGTATTCTACCACCGCGGTGCGGCAACCAGCCCCTGCTATGCCAGCTAAGGCCCGCTTGCTTTCACCCGGCAGCAGGATATTTTCCTCACCTCCCGGCCTGATTTTCCGCCGCCGGATTGAGAGAAGCCGGACCGTGCGGACCGCCGGCTCTACCCGCTGCGAGCGGGCTTGAAACGTGCCTCGGCCGGACAGGTTGGAGCACAGGTGCGTCTCGATTGCGGCCGCCGGCGCTATCTTGGTGTAGGGATGTCACGGCGCGGCGCACTGCGGAACGGGGCGGAGTTCGTGGCCGCCTGGCCGATTCTCCAGGCCTTGCAGTGGCTGCCGCAGCCTCTCGCTCGCGGGTTGGCCGCTGGGCTTGGGCGGCTGGCTCACGCGGTGACGCCGCAATGGCGCCGGATCGCCGACCGCAACTTGCGGCTGGCTTTTCCCGACATGTCCGGGAGCCGACGCAGGGAAGTCGCGCGCGGCGTCTATCAGAACCTGGGTCGCGTCTTGCTGTCTGTCGCGCGCATGCCTCGCATCGATCAGGGCAACATCGGGGAGTGGCTCGACTACGAAGGCTACGAGCACTACGAACAGGCGTGCCGGCAGGGCCGCGGCGTCTTGTATCTTACGGCGCACCTGGGCAACTGGGAACTGAGCGCTCACGCACACGGCCTTCACGGCCATCCCTTGCATGTCGTCGTGCGGGCGCTCGATAACCCTTACTTCGATCGCTTCTTGGAGCGGCGGCGCGTCTGCTCGGGAAACCGTCTGATTTACAAGCAGGAGTTCGCGCGCCGGGCGCTCAAAGCCGTTGGGGAGAACGAGGCGGTCGGGGTCCTGGTCGACCAGAACACCGCTGGCGACGATAGTGTGTTCGTGGAGTTCTTCGGGCACCCAGCGAGCGCGACCAGCGGAATCGTCCGCCTCGCCATGCGGTCGAAAACACCGGTCGTTCCCGGTTTCGCATTCTGGAACGAGAAGCTTCGGAAACACTCCCTTCGCTTCAGCCCGCCAGTCCCGATGGTGGACACCGGCAACAAAGAGGCTGACTTGGCGGAGAACTCGCAGCGTTGTCAGAAGGTTATCGAAGAGGCGATCCGCGAATACCCCGCGCAGTGGCTTTGGATCCACCGGCGCTGGAAAACGCGTCCGCCGGGTGAACCGGACTTGTATTGACTCCGGCCAGATGCTTTGTGAGGCAGGTTACGCTCGGCTCATGCACTTGGGGTAGAATGATTGTGGGTTCAGGCGGCCATGCGCAAAGCGATCGGTATCATCCTGCTGGTTTGGGTCACCGTGCTCGGGGGCCAAGAGACGGAAGTCGATCCCGGTTCGACGATTCAGGTTGACGTCAACGTGGTCAACGTGCCGGTTTCCGTGACGGATAGCGAGGGGCGGTTCCTGGTCGACCTGAACAAGGACGATTTCAAGGTTTGGGAGAACGGCCAGAGGGTCGAGATTCGGTATCTGACGAAGAGCAACGACGTCGAGAATATGCCGCCGTTGCGGGTCGGCCTTCTCATCGATCAGAGCAACCGGGCGCGCCTCTACTACAAAACGTACAAGGATTCGATCGGCGATCTCGCTTTCCAGTTGATTCCCGAAGGCGGGCGTGACCGCGGATTCCTGATGGGCTACCACATGGAAGTGGATCTGCTCGTCAAGATGACCGACGATGCGTACTTGATCTCCGAGAGACTCGAGAAGGTCAAGCACGGCGGCGGCAGCGCGATGCTGGATGCCATCTACGAAGCCTGCACCAAGTACCTCGCGTCCGAGGAATACAAGGGTCCCGGCGAGCCGCGCAAAGTGATCGTCATCATCGGCGACGGTCACGATAACGTCAGCAAGCGAAGCCTGGAGGAAGTTCTGTATGTCGCGCAGCGCCACCAGGTGACCATTCACGGCTTGAGCACGGTCGCCTGGGGCTTTCACGAGAAAGAAGAAAAGAACCTGTTCCAACTCGCTGAAGCGACCGGCGGACGCATCGTCCAGCCGATGGACAACGTGCATAAAGACGTCTCGGGCTATCTCTCCAAACCGCAGGACGCCGGCAACTTCGTCTACACGGTCGGGACCGGTGAGTACAACGCCGCGCAATTGCAAGCGTTGTTCGATTCCATTCGCGACGTGGCGGGCGGCATTCAGAAGCAGTATGTTCTGGGCTACGCCCCGCCGGAGCCGTTCAGCGACGGCAAGTTCCGCAGGATCCGCGTCGAGCTCGATCTGACGAAGTACGTGGATCTGGATATCCGGCACCGCGCCGGATACTACCCGCCGGAAGTGTCCGCGCCCTGAGCGCACTCGGACTCGGCTGCCGCCTCCTTTCCGGGCCAGCGGCAATAGACCACTGATCCCGGGCGCCCTTGTCGCCTGCTTCCCCCGTCAGATGGCGAGCAAGGCAGGTCAGCGCCAAGCCGGCTTGGGACCGAGGCGCGGTGAGGTCGTCGAGCGGGACGAGGTCCAACTGCGCCGCATCCAGGAGCCCAGGTCGTCGAACAGCGTGTAGTAGGTCGGCAGGACGATCAACGTCAACACGGTGGACGCCAGCAAACCACCCATCACGGTGCGGGCAAGCGGGAAATACTTCACCTCGAACATCGCGCTGTCGCCCCAGGCCAGGGGGATGAGGCCGACGACGGTGGTAGTCGCCGTCATCACGATGGGACGGAAGCGCTCCCGGCAACCTTCGCGAATCGCCTCGGACCGCGGCAGTCCCTTGCGCCGCAGGTTGTTGATGTGATCGATGAGTACGATCCCGTTGTTGACGACAATGCCGATCAGCACCATCGAGCCAATCCAGGCCATCATGTTGAAAGGCGTATTCGTAACGTAGAGGAAGCCCGCCACGCCGACCAGCGCGAACGGCAGCGAGAACATGATCGCGAACGGGTGGGACAGCGATTCAAACAGCGACGCCATCACGAAGTAGACCATGAACAGAGCCAAACCGATATCCCACAAGAAATCGCTGCGGTCGGCGTCCTGCTGGTTCGTCCAGAAGCTGTAGCTCCAGCCGTATCCGGCCGGGTAGGCGAGCAGGTTCATGACTTCCGTCATGACGGCCTTGCCCTCCTCGCGCTGTCCGCCGCGGTATTCCGCCCAGAAGGAAAGGTTCGTTCTGCGGTTTTCTCGCCGGATCCGGCTGGGCACCTGTTCGATTCTCAGTTCCGCGACTTGAGACAGCAGGATGGGTTCCCCGTCCTGACCGGAGCCTACGACCATCGATTTGAGATCGTCCAGGTCTTCGCGGTCCTCCGGCCGCAGTTGCACGAGGATGTCGACCTCGCCTTCGGGGGTGCGGAATCCACGGATTTGCCGCCCGCGGACAACAATCCCCAGAACTTCGGAAACCGACTGCGGGGAGATGCCGTACTGCCGCGCCAACTCGCGATGAAGACGGATCTGAACTTCCTCCTCGACGCTGTCGGTCGGCAGGCTCACACGAGTGAATCCGGGCCGGGCCAGCAGCAGCAGTTTGGCTTCTTCGGCAAGGTTCTGCAGCGTTTCCAGATCATCGCCGAACAAGTTCGCGCGAAAGCCCGTGCGATCCTCTCCTCGCTGACTGCCGAGGGTGATCTCGGAGCCCGGAATCTGCGGCAGCTTTTCTTCGATCTCTTCGCGGAACTCCTGTAGCTCATCGTGAGTGATACGGTCGGTGTCGAAGAAGATCTCGGTGTGAGCGCGGTTGTTGTCGTATTCCGACCGGATATCCCTGATCTTCCAGCGCTCGCGGTTGTCCTCCAGGACTTGCTCGACGGGTATGACGTAGTCGCTGACGATCTTGGCGTAGTGGAAGTTCTCGGTAAATTTGTAGCGCACCCGCACGTCTTGAATGTTGAGCGACTCGGGGGTCATGTTGGGGACCTTGTTCATGAGAAGCCAGCCGGCGCCCGCAATGAGAACCGGCACCAGGACCAGACCCGCCAGCACACGGTGCTCCAGGG
The DNA here is from genome assembly GCA_965204095.1 of Bryobacterales bacterium. GTDB lineage: Bacteria > Acidobacteriota > Terriglobia > Bryobacterales > UBA6623 > JAPPLB01. Next base: position 3,573,576 of record OZ241991.1, read on the forward strand.
GCCAACCGACCAGCTGCAGATAGGCTTTGACGACCGTGCCGGCTTCCTCCGCAACGGGGGCCGGGCCCTCGGCTTGCGGTTTGATCGATTCACCGGCGCCGGACCGTGAGAACAGTGAGCCGAATGCCTTCCCGAGCAGACGTTGCCAACGAGGCCGAGACGTCACGTCGACTCGCAAGAAGCGCGCCATCGCCAGCGGGATGAGCGTGAGCGAAATGAAAAGTGAGCACAGCAGGGCGAAGATGATCGACACCCCGGCATTGCCCAAGAGCATCGAATACTGAGACTCTTGACCGAAAACCAGCGGCACGAAGATGATGATCGACGTCAACGTGGCCGCGATGACCGCCATGATGACCTCCTGTGTTCCCACGCGGGAGGCCTTGACGCGATCCATGCCTTTTTCCAGCTTCTGGTAGATCGACTCCAGCACGACCACGGCGTTGTCGACAAGCATGCCGGTAGCCAGCATCAGGCCGAGCATCGTCATCACGTTCAAGCTCTTGCCGCTGAAGTAGAGGAACCCGATGGCCGAGACGATGGAGAAGGGAATCGACAGGGCGATGATCATCGACGCATCGAATCGCCGCAGAAAGAGAACGAGCACGAAAACGGCCAGAATCGCGCCGAGAACGCCTGCACTCAACAAACCCGAGAGCGACTTGACGATTTCCTTGCCCTGGTTGAACCACAACAAGAGATTGATCCCACCCATCGCCGGGTCGTTCTTCAACTCTTCGATCTTCGCGAGCACGCCGTTCGTCACTTCGAGGGTGTTCGCCTCGGAGGTCTTGCGAACCATGAACCCCAGTGAGTTTTGTCCGTTGAGGCGGCTTCCCGAAGACCGCGGTGGGGCCTCGTAGAGAATGTCCGCGACATCGCGCAAAAGGAGTCCCCGGTCGTTCACGGGGATCGTCTCGATATCGGTGAGCGAGAGAAGCGTTCCCTGCGTAAGGGCGCTGTACTGAACCTCGCCGTCGACGACGCGGCCGAGAGAGCGGTTGACATTGATGTCGTCGAGCTTGCGGAACATCTGGCCGACATCCATGCGGTAACGCTTGATGTCATCCAGGCGCAGGTCGATGTTGACTTCTCGCCGGCCTACGCCCCAGAACTGCACTTCGGCCACGCCCGGCACACGCTCCAGCGGCTTTTGCACCTTGAGGTCGAGGAAGTCCGCCGACTGCCGCAGATCTCGCTCCGACGAGAACGCTCCGAACATGACCGGCGTCTGCGCCGTGTTCCAGTTCCAGATGTTGATCCGTTCGACCTCATCGGGAAGCTCGTTGCGGATCAGATCGACCTTGTCCCGAACCTCGTTCCGAATCAGCCCTACCTCCCGGCCCCAATCGAAGTTCATCTCCACGCTCCCGTTGTTGCGCGAGGCGTAGGATTGGGCTCGCTGGACGCCGGGGATGGTCGCGAGCGTCTCCTCGAGGGGTTTCGTGATCGATTCCAGGGTCTGCAGCGGCGTGCTGTTCGGGTGTCTGACGCTCACCTGCAGGAAGGGCCCCTCGATGTCGGGCATCAACACCAGCGGAATCTTGAAGATGGAGATGCCGCCCAGCGTGAGAAACAGCACGAAGACCATGCAGATGGTGACGGGGTAGCGCACCGAGAAACCGGCCAGACGGCTCCCCGCTTCGCGGCTCATGTCCGAGGGAGTGGCGCGCTTCGGCGGATCTGGAATCGGAGAATTCATTGTCTAGGAGTCTGTCTCACAGAACGAAAATAGCCAATTTTTTGTCAATATCCTGTTTCTGTGATCAAGTCTGACCACAACTGAGTGGGGCCAAAAATTTCTGTAGGCTAGCCTGCATTTCTCACCACCCGACGGTCGAAGCACACGATACGACCGCCAGGACTTCGTTGCGCTGGCTTGCCGTGCTCAACGTACGGTTCAAGTACGCCTGCGCGCGCCAAGCGGCGCGCGCCTCGTCCTGACGGCCCTCTCACGCACTTCGCCTCGCCGCGTGGTGAGAAATGCAGGCTAGTTGCTCTCCTCACGCAGTGTCCCCCAGGATGGTTCCAACCGTTGTTCAACCGCAGGTTTCTCGTCCCTGTCAGCCACCGGATCCAACGCATGTGAGCCGCGATCGACAGCTTCATACACGACCGGAATCAGCACCAGGGTCAGCAACGTCGAAAACACCAGCCCGCCCATGACGGTAACCGCCATCGGCGCGCGGATCTCCGAACCTTCGCCCCAACCCAGAGCCATCGGAAAGAGGCCGAGCACGGTGGTGAGTGTCGTCATCAGGATCGGCCGCAACCGAACCTGCCCCGCCAGCAGCACCGCTTCCCGCTTCGACGTGCCGCGTCGGCGGAGTTGATTGGTGTAGTCCACGAGCACGATGGCGTTATTGACCACGATGCCCGCCAGCACAATCACTCCCAGCAGCACCATCACGCTTACGGCGGTCCCGGTGACGAACAGCGACAACACGACGCCAACCAACGCCAGCGGCACGGTGAACAGAATCACGAATGGATGCGTCAGGGATTCGAACTGCGACGCCATTACCAGATAGACGAGAAACACGGCCAGCGCCAGGGCAAATTGCAGGCTGCTGAATGATTCTTCGGCTTCTTCGTTCTGGCCGGCCAGCCCGACAGTCGTATTAAGGGGCAGTTCCGAGCGCAGATCCTGCAGTTCCGCTCGGATGTCGTCGGAGACGCTGTTCAGGTCGCGGCCCACGAGATTCGCCGAAATCAACGCCGCGCGCTGCGAGCGGATGCGCCGCACTTCCGCGGGGCCGCGGGCGATGCGGATGTCCGCCACCGCGCCCAGCCTGATCGGCGCTGCAGGGGCTTGGACATTCTGCTCTTCTTGGGTTTCTTCCTGTCTGTTTTGCTGATTGCGCCTGTTGCTGTTGGCGCGGTTGTTCGCCGCTCCCGAGCGCACGGTGGTCGGCGACGAGACCACGGAAGCGCCACCCCCGTTCTGCTCGTTGTTCTGTCCGGTTGTGCGGTTCGGATTGCTGTTCCCTCGATCGTTGATCACCAGCGTCTTGAGGTCCGCAATCGTGTCGCGGTGGGATTCGTCGGCGCGCACGAGTATATCGATCTGCTTATCCTCTTCGCGATAGCGCGAGGCGACATCGCCTCGAATCTTGTTGCGCAGGATTTCGCCGATCCTCGTTTCATCCAGGCCGAGCCGCGCCAGCCGCTCGCGGTCGAACCGCACCTGGATTTCGGGGCTGCCGAGCTTCGTCGTTGTTTGGATGTCGCTGAGCCCGGGAATCGTCTCCAGCCGCTCGATCACCATGGCCGCCGCCCGCCGCTGGTCTTCGATATCGAAGGCGTACACCTCGACTTCGATCGCCGTCTTGAAGCTGAAGAGCGTGGGCCGCGCGAATGTGTAGGCTGCATCGGGATATCCGGCCAGAGCCTCTCGCACTTGGGCGATCGTCCGCTCCTCGGCTTGGCGGTTCTCGCGGTCTTTCATCAACACGAAAATCCGGCCCGAGTGCTCCTCGAGGGCGCTTTGGCTGAACTGATTCTCATTACTCCCCCCGACGCTCGTAAATACGGTTTGGACGTCGTCAATCGCCGCGACCTTTTTCTCGATGCCCTGAAAAACTCGATCGGTCGTATCGAGAGGCGTGCCTTCGGGAAAGCGGACCTCGAACGAAAACTCGCCCTGTGAGAGCGGCGGAATCAACTCGCCGCCCAGCGAACCGTACAGCAAAGCTGCGAGAGAGACGAGTCCGAGGACGGAGACGAAAACGATGGGTTTATTGTTGAGTGACGCTTCGAGAACCCGCGGGTAGCTTAGATACAACGACTCGAAACCCCGCAGGGTCAGTTTCATCAGCGGCGAGATCAGAGTGAGCAGGAGTCTCCCGATTTCCCTGGCGGCGAACCGCACCGCCCAAAGAATCGACGGAATCGCCGCCGAGAAGACGGCCCAGACCAGCCAGCGTCCTGCCGTAGACAGGTCGCGGTACACCAATCGGAAACCGCCGACGGGTTCAGCCTGCGCTACGGTTCCCTCCGTCTTGGTCTGCTGGTCGACTTCCTCCACCTCTTCCTGCCGCATCCGCAGGCCCAGGACCATCGGAATGAACGTCAACGCCACCAGCAACGACGCCAGCAGCGAATAGGTGATCGTCAGCGCCTGGTCCTTGAAGAGCTGGCCGGCGATGCCCTCTACGAACACCAGAGGTAGAAAAACGGCCACGGTGGTTAAAGTGGACGCCGTCACTGCGAGGCCCACTTCTTTCGTCCCGCCATAGGCGGCCTCGGCCAGGGAAACCCCCTCGCGGCGGTGCCGTGCCACCGACTCCAGCACGACGATGGAGTTGTCCACAAGCATCCCGATGCCCAGCGCCACGCCGCCGAGCGACATGATGTTGAGCGTGATGTCGGTTTGGTGCATCAGCGCGAACGTCGCCATGATCGAGATGGGAATCGACATGCCGATGATGAGGGTGCTGCGGCCGTCCCGCAGGAAGATGAACAGAATGGCGGTTGCCAGCAAGCCCCCCAGGATGGCGGCCGTGCGAACGTTGTTGACCGACTCGCTGATGAACGAGGCTTGATCGAATACGATCTCGTACTCCAGGCCCTGCGGGTAGAAAGGGCTTTTCTCCATGCCGGCCAGCTTGTCGCGGACGTCCCGCGAGACCGTCACGGTGTTGGCGTCGCCTTCTTTATAGATCGCCAGTTCGACGCTTTCGCGGCCGTTGAGCCGCGCGATCACTTCACGGTCCTTCGTTCCCCGCCAGACGCGCGCCACGTCGCCGAGAACGACGTTGCGCCCCTGCTCGTTGCGCACGATGATGCGCCGGATTTCGTCCACCGAGCGGAACTCGTTGAGCATGCGGACCATGTAGCGGGCGTCCTGGTCGTAGAGGCTGCCGCTGGCCTGGTTGAGATTCTCCTGACGCAGGATGTTCGTGACCTCGGTGATCGCGATGCCCAACTCGGCCAGGCGTTTCTCGTCGACCTCGATGCGAATCTGCTCTTCTCGGCCGCCGAGCGCCTTGACGGCCGCCACCCCTTCCGTCGATTCGAGACCTTGCTTGAGTTCCTTCTCGGCCAGGTAGCGCAGTTGACTCAAGCTCAGGTCGCCGAAGATTTGCATCCGCATGATCGGATCATGCGAGGGATCGAAGCGCAGCACGACGGGCTTCTCGGCGTCTTCGGGAAGCGTCAGGCCGTCGAGCTTCTCACGGACGTCCATGGCCGCGAAGTCCATGTTCGTGTTCCACGCAAATTCGAGTACGACTTCGGACTGATCCGCCCGCGAGATCGAGGTAAGTCGCCGCAGACCTGAAACGACGCCCACCTGCTCTTCCACGGGCCGCGTGATCAACGCCTCAATTTCTGCGGGCGCGGTGTCGGGCAGTTCCGTCTGAATGGTGAGCGAAGGATAGGAAATGTCGGGTAGAAGATTGAGCGGGAGCCGTTGCAGTGAAACGATCCCGAACAGGATGACCGCGGCGACGAACATCGACACGGTCACCGGACGGCGGATCGCGGTCCTGGTGATCTGCATGAGTACGGGCCGCCGAGGCGTCAGCTTTCAACCGCGCGGATTTTCGAGCCTTCCTTCAGATTGCCCTGTCCCGCCACGATGACGGCTTCTCCGGGCCGAACGCCGGAGCGCACTTCCACCTCACTGGCGTTCTCGTAGCCGAGGGCGACCTTGCGGCGATGAGCGGTCTCACCATCGGCCGTGAAGATGTAGTTCTCCCCGTCCTCTTCGAGGATGGCCCGCTTGGGGATCAGAACGGCGTTCTGCCGCGTGTCGGTCTGGATGTTGACGCGGACGAAGGCCCCCGGACGGAAGTTTCGATCAGCCGGCAGCAGTTCAATGGTCACTTTGACCGTTCCCGTGGAATCGTCGACGATCGGGCTGATCCGGGCGACGCGGCCCTGCGCCGAGTCTCTCTCGTTCGCTCCCAGCAAAACACGGGCTTGTTGTCCGGGGATGATCAGGTCCGTTTCCTGCTCGGAAAGGTGCACGTCGGCGTAGAGCGGCGAAAAGGCGGCCAACCGGAAGAGCTGCTGCTGGACACGCACGCTTTGCCCCAACTCCACTTGCCGCTCGGTGATGTAGCCGCCAAAGGGAGCGGTGATGTTCGTTCGCGAGATCTCGAGGTTGGCCTGCTCGATTTGAGCTTCCAGCTCATCCACTCGATGGCCCAGCTCGCGAACACGCGAGGCCGCCACGCGCTCGTCGTGCGTCTGATCGTCAAGCTGATAGCGAAGCTGCGCCACTTCCTGCTCGCTGACGAGCTGTTCTTTGAACGCCGTTTCCTTGCGGTCAAGCTCGGCCTTCGTGTTGGTGATCTGAGTGCGCCACTTTTCCTGCTCGATCTTCGCCTGCTCCAACTGGATACGTGCCTGGGCGAGTTGCTGCTTCGTGAGGGTAAGGTTGATCTGAAGGTCGGTATCGTCGAGTGTGCACAGGGCTTGGCCCTTGCGCACCAAGTCGCCTTCTTCCACGAGCAGGTCCTCGACGACCCCCTCCACGCGGGCCATCACCTCGATGTCGCGCCGCGCTCGGAGATTCGAGGTGGAGGAGAGGTAGGAGGAGATCGGTCCCGACCAGGCCTCGACGATCTCGACGGGGACGGCATCTTCGGTCTCTTCCTTCTTTTCGGCCTTCGCGGAGTCTTTCGAACCGGCAGTCGTGATTCTCCAAGAACCGCTGGATTCGACTCCGTAATAGGTCCCCACGCCCAGCAGGAGCAGCAAAGCGAGGATGCCGTAGGCTTTGAGACGTGGACTCATAGTGTCATGTCGCTGGGATTCGAACGACTGTTACCGACGTGGTTGCCAGGTTTCCCCAAGATGTGCCCCCGCACCGGGAGTCTTCCGGATAACCAGGCCGACGAACGCCTGATTGCTTATCATCCGGGATGAATACTTGTTTTATACGTAAGTGGGCGGCCGCAGGTTCCCGAGTTGGCGAGAAACACGACAGCCCGGTGACGCCGAGGACCCCATTCAGATTAGACGCTCCGCGGGCGTCATTTGTTTGCATTGATGCACTTGTTTTCTCACATCCTCGCCTGCGTTGCTCCGGCGGCCGTCTCGCGGGTGGTGACGGTTCCGTCAACGCAGCACGAAGTTCACGGTTGTATGCCGCGAGCGAATCGGCCTGCCATTGACCGTTCACCGGGAGTCCTCGTGATGCGACCGAGCCGGCGAAGGTTCGTCGCGAACCGATGGGCGTCATCACCGCAGGCCTTGCCCCGGCAGCCAGGTGGTCTTAAGCCTGCATGTCTCATCACGCGGCGAGGCGAAGTGTGTGAGAGGGCCGTCAGGACGAGGCACGAGCCGCTTGGCGCGCGCAGATGTACTTGAAAGTACATCCAGCACGGCAAGCAAGCGCACCGCAGTCGTGGCGGTCGTATCGCGTGCTTCGGCCGTTAGGCGGTGAGAAATGCAGGTTAGTCCCGGGCCGCCTCGGAATCCACTCTGAGGGGTTCTGGATGTGACTTCCGCTGCTCGTCAATCCTCGCGGTCAGTTCCCCGTCTGATCGGGCCGGTACTGGCGCAGCACCGGCCTGTGGCCGGAACCGACCAGCAGCGGAACTCCCTCAGCCCGCACCAGCTTGACGAACGCGACCTTGGGCTCTACCTGCTGCGTCGCGGGATTGAAGAAGTTGTAGTACCAGAACCCTTCCCCGAAGATCGAGGCGGCTTCGTACGCGTCCCGCCCGTCGAACAACAGCTCCGGGGCGCGTCCCGAGACGGCGAAGCTGCTCTCACCGCCGCCGCTGAATGAGGTTGTGCCCGTTTCCGCATTGATCCCGAAGACGTAGATCGGGCCCTGCTTCCAGCGGGGATCGTTGGATAGCGCCGGTCCTGCGAAGTACCCGGAGGTTTCGACCGTCATCGCCGCGCAGTTCACGAATTCCCGCAGTTTCTGATCGTCGGAATTGCCCCGCAGAGCCGCGGCATGGACCTCGTCCGGGTAGCATGTGCCGGGGAAGTCCGGGGCGTAGATCCCGGCCCCGATCGCCGCGCGCTCCCCGTTCCAGTCGATCTCGATCACGTACGAGCTCTTCGGCTGCTCCCTCCCCGTCGCCGGGTTGTTGAACGCGTAGTAGATCCAGCCCTCATCGACCAGCGACATGATGCGGTGCAGCTCGTAGTAGTAATCGTTCCCGAAGCCGTCGATCGACTCTCCCCAGGGCATGCCCTCGCGGGCCGGGTCGGGAGGAAAGACGTAAGCGAAGGCATCCTCTCCCGAGGGCTCGATACCGTCGACGAATACGTAGGTCGGCCCATGCTTCCAGCGCTCGTCTTCGTTGAACGCCCGGCGGGCTTCTTCCGGGCCGTACTCCATCGCGTATTCCGCGGCGCACTGCACGAACGCCTTGACGTCGCTCTGGGTGCGCACCCCCGCGGCCGTCACCGAGTTGTCCGCGCAACTCGGCCCGGAGGCGGAGTGACCGGGCTCGACGTAGTAGCCTGCGCCGACAAGCAGCGCTACGCCCTGCGCGTCGACGCGCTTCAGGAATCCGACCTTCGGCTGGTGAGCCTCGGTCTCCGGCTGGTAGGTCCGGTAGTAGACATGGGTTTCTCCGAACGTGTCCGCGGCAGCGGCCGGGTCGCGACCGCCGAATTGATCCTCGCGCGCCCCGTGGCTGCCCCATTCATGCGGCGCCTTGCCGTCAATGCGGGCCTGGCTGCCGGTGATGAGCTGGTTGCCCATCGTGTCCAGCACGAACACGTAGTTCGAGCCGTCGGTCCAGCGCGCGTTCCTCTCGAGCTCTTCCTTGGCGAAGTAGCCTTCCGATTCCACCATCATCGCGGCACAGCGCACGAACTCCCGCAGCGTCTGGGGGCTCGGATCGGCATCCAGGACCGCGGCGCTCACTTCGTCCGGGTAGCAGGTGCCGGGCCAGTCGCGGGCATACAGCCCGGCGCCGAGCACGGCGCGGCTGCCCTCCCAGTCGACCTCGATGACGTAGGACGCCTTGGGCGACTTTCTGCCGGTGGCCGGATTGGGGAACGAGTAGTAGAGCCAGCCGGAATCGACAAGAGACGTTATTCGGTAGGCCTCGTAGAACAGGTCCGTCCCGAAGTCATCGATGGCCTCTCCCCAGAGCTGGCCCTCGCGGGACGGGTCCGGCGGGTAGACGAAGGTCTGCGAGTCCGTCCCGGACTCCGCGATGCCGTCGACGAAGACGTAGGTGGGGCCATGCTTCCAGCGTTCGTCCTCGTTGAAGGCGCGGCGGGCCTCCTCCGTGCCGTGCTCGGCGAGGTACTCCGCGGCGCACTCGACGAACGGTTGGATGTCTTCCAGGGTCTGGACGGCGCTGGCGGCAATGCCGCGGTCGGCGCAACTGCGCGTCATCTTGATGCCGCTGCCGGTGCCCGCGCCCGGATAGAAGCCCGCGGCGATGATGAAGGTGTTGGGTATCTCTCCCAAGGCGGGGTGAGGGACTAAATAGGTGTGCTTGCGGGCATAGGTCACCTTGGGGATCTCGGCGCTGTCGCTGTCGTCCTCGGGATTGTCGAAGTGATACTCGACGAAGCCGCCCCCTTCCTGCTCGGCCGCGGCAAGGATCAGCGGCAGGATCAGCTCTCCCGTGACGGCATCGCGGGCCGTGCCGGTAAGCCGGTATTCGTAGCGGTCCGGAAACGCCCCGTGGAAGATCGTATAGCCGTGGACGGGATCAAGAATGAAGAGGTAGACGGGGCCTGCTATCCAAGGTCCGTTCTTGTCACGGAAAGCGCCCCTTACTACATTGGCGACGTCAAAGCCGTGTGTCTCGATCAGTTGGCCGACGTAATCGATCGCCTCGTTGACGAAGACCTTCACACTGGCGCGGTCTACGACCTCTCTGGCCGTGACCTGCGGATTGTAGTGGGAATCGATGGAGTGCGGATCCAGGTGCGGTTCTTGCAGGTCGAGGCCGACGAGCAGAGCGAACGGGCCATACAGCACGGCGTGGCCGCCCAACCCCGGCACCGGGCCGCCGCTGGCCAGGTCGCTCGAGGCCGCCAGCAGAATCGCTCCGGCAATCTCAGGCTTGACGAGCCGGCCGCCGTATGCCATGTGGCTTGCATGAAAGAGGATGCGCATGTTGATTGGAGCCTGGCGGTTGACAATAAGCTCCTGGTTGAATGACATGGCGATGGGAAAGATGCCCCCGGAACGCCAATCCCCTCCCTCCTGGCGCATGAGGCATGAGAGGTGCGCGAGTTCCAATTGGGTGGTGATGGACAATAAGTAGTCTCGGCCAGCCGCCGCAAACATCCTCAGGTTGTCGGCAGTAGGGTTCGCCGCCACTTCAGCAGCCGTGATGCTCGGTGTGGAGAGCGGGTTCTCGACGTAGTTCGGCGGAGGCGGACAGGCCTCCTGCCCGGATGCCGATTGCGCGGCAAACAACAGGAGGCAAGCCAGCCCCAGAAAAAGCCGCAGGGATTTTTTTGAATAAAAGTGGTGAGAATCCGGAGTGTGCATGATGAACTACTCCTTCGCTCGGTCATGTTAACAGCCTTCCGGCTCTCAGGACAGAACCCATCTCGGAGGATGGAACAGACTCGAGGAATCGTTTCCTGTCGGGATGGCTTGGACGGATAGAGTTCGCTGTTCCCGCAACGGCTTTCGCCGCTGCGGCTCCATGCCGGGGCTCCCGCGATTGGGAGAGTCTGCTGCTTGGCCCAATCTGCGATGCGGCGCCTTGCTGGACGGCGCCCCTGCCTTTACGTAGCAAAAACCGCGTTAGCGTCGAACGATGCAGTGGCCTTCGCCTCGCCGGCTGCAAAATCGACACGGCACGCCGCCTCCTGATTCGGAAGGTTCAACCGGATTGCATGGTTCCCGGCCGCGGCGACTTCCACTTCCCATTCTGCGGAAAGCGAGCCGGCGAACGTGCGTCCCGAACCGGCAGGTGCCGTCTCGGAATCCACTCTGAGGGATTCTCGATGTGACTTCTGCTACTCGGCAGTCCTCCCGGTCAGTTTCCCGTCTGTTCCGGCCGGTACTGGCGCAGCACCGGCCTGTGGCCGGAACCGACCAGCAGCGGAACTCCCTCAGCCCGCACCAGCTTGGTGAACGCGACCTTGGGCTCTACCTGCTGCGTCGCGGGATTGAAGAAGTCGTAGTACCAGAACCCTTCCCCGAAGATCGAGGCGGCTTCGACCGCGTCCCGCCCGTCGAACAACAGCTCCGGAATTCGTCCCGACGTGGCGAAGCTTCTTTCGCTGCCGCTGAATGAGATCGTGCCCGTTTCCGCGTTGATCCCGAAGACATAGATCGGGCCTTGCTTCCAGCGGGGATCGTTGGATAGCGCCGGTCCTGCGAAATACCCGGAGCTTTCGACCGTCATCGCCGCGCAGTTCACGAATTCCCGCAGTTTCTGATCGTCGGAATTGCCCCGCAGAGCGGCGGCATAGACCTCATCCGGCTCGCAGGCGCCGGGGAAGTCCGGGGCGTAGATCCCGGCCCCGATCGCCGCGCGCTCCCCGTTCCAGTCGATCTCGATCACGTACGAGCTCTTCGGCTGCTCCCTCCCCGTCGCCGGGTTGTTGAACGCGTAGTAGATCCAGCCCTCATCGACCAGCGACATGATGCGGTGCAGCTCGTAGTAGTAATCGTTCCCGAAGCCGTCGATCGACTCTCCCCAGGGCATGCCCTCGCGGGCCGGGTCGGGAGGAAAGACGTAAGCGAAGGCATCCTCTCCCGAGGGCTCGAGACCGTCGACGAATACGTAGGTCGGCCCATGCTTCCAGCGCTCGTCTTCGTTGAACGCCCGGCGGGCTTCTTCCGGGCCGTGCTCCATCGCGTATTCCGCGGCGCACTGCACGAACGCCTTGACGTCGCTCCGGGTGCGCACCCCCGCGGCCGTCACCGAGTTGTCCGCGCAACTCGGCCCGGAGGCGGAGTGACCGGGCTCGACGTAGTAGCCTGCACCGACAAGCAGCGCTACGCCCTGCGCGTCGACGCGCTTCAGGAATCCGACCTTCGGCTGGTGAGCCTCGGTCTCCGGCTGGTAGGTCCGGTAGTAGACATGGGTTTCTCCGAACGTGTCCGCGGCAGCGGCCAGGTCGCGACCGCCGAATTGATCCTCGCGCGCGCCCCGGCTGCCCCACTCATGCGGCGCCTTGCCGTCCACGCGGGCCTTGTTGCCGGAGAGGATCTGGTTGCCCATCGTGTCCAGCACGAACACGTAGTTCGAGCCGTCGGTCCAGCGCGCGTTCCTCTCGAGCTCTTCCTTGGCAAAATAGCCTTCCGATGCCAGCAGCATCGCGGCGCAGCGCACGAACTCCCGCAGCGTCTGGGGGCTCGGATCGGCAGCCAGAGCCGCGGCGCTCACTTCGTCCGGGTAGCAGGTGCCGGGCCAGTCGCGGGCATACAGCCCGGCGCCGAGCACGGCGCGGCTGCCCTCCCAGTCGACCTCGATGACGTAGGACGCCTTGGGCGACTTTCTGCCGGTGGCCGGATTGGGGAACGAGTAGTAGAGCCAGCCGGAATCGACAAGAGACGTTATTCGGTAGGCCTCGTAGAACAGGTCCGTCCCGAAGTCGTCGATGGCCTCTCCCCAGAGCTGGCCCTCGCGGGACGGGTCCGGCGGGTAGACGAAGGTCTGCGAGTCCGTCCCGGACTCGGCGATGCCGTCGACGAAGACGTAGGTGGGGCCATGCTTCCAGCGTTCGTCCTCGTTGAAGGCGCGGCGGGCCTCCTCCGTGCCGTGCTCGGCGAGGTACTCCGCGGCGCACTCGACGAACGGTTGGATGTCTTCCAGCGTTTGGACGGCGCTGGCGGCAATGCCGCGGTCGGCGCAACTGCGCGTCATCTTGATTCCGCTGCCGGTGCCCGCGCCCGGATAGAAGCCCGCGGCCATGATGGAGGTTCTGGATACGGATCGGGCTAGTAAAGGGTGGTGGTAGGAGAAGATGAACTTGCGGGCATAGGTCACCTTGGGGATCTCGGCGCTGTCGCTGTCGTCCTCGGGATTGTCGAAGTGGTACTCGACGAAGCCGCCCCCTTCCTGCTCGGCCGCGGCAAGGATCTGCGGCAGGAGCAGTTCTCCCGTGACGGCATCGCGGGCTCTGCCGGTAAGCCGGTATTCGTAGCGGTCCGGAAACGCCCCGTGAAAGACCGTATAGCCGGCGGGGTCCAACATGAAGAGGTAGACGGGGCCTGCTATCCAAGGTCCGTTCCGGTCACGGAAAGCGCCCCTTGCCGCTTGGGAAGCAGCAAAACCGTGAGTCTCGCTCAGTTGGCCGATATAATGGATCGCCTCGTTGACAAAGACCTTCAAACTGGCGCGATCCACGACCTCTCTGGCCGTTACCTGCGGAATGTGGTGAGAGTCGATGAAGCGCGGATCCAGGTGCGGTTCTTGCAGGTCGAATCCGACAAGCAGTACGTACGGGCCCAACAACAAGGCGTGGCCGCCGAATCCCGGCACCGGTCCGCCGATGGACAGGCCGTTGGCCCGATCAAAATCATTCGCGGCCGCTAGCAGGATGGCTTCGGCAATCTCAGGCTTGACGATCCTGCCCCCGTGCGCCATGGTGCTCGCATGCAGGAACACCCGCATGTCGATGGGGGCCTGGCGGTTGGCGATAACCTCCGGGTTGAATGACATGGCGATGGGGAAGATACCCCCGGAACGCCAATCTCCTCCCTCCTGGCGCAAGAAGCAAAAGGCGTGCGCGAGTTGCAACTGGTTGGTGTATCCGATGCTGAACAAGTAGTCTCGGGCTGCCAGCGCGAACATCCTCAGGTTGTCGGGAGTAGGGTTCGCCGCCACTTCTGCAGCCGTGATGCTCGGTGTGACGAGCGGATTTTCCACGTAGTTCGGCGGAGGCGGACACGCCTCCTGCCCGAATACCGATTGAGCGGCAAAAAACAGCAGGACAATCAGCCCCAGAAAGGAACATAAGGAATTGAGCGAATGTAGGTTATGAGAATCTTGGGTCCGGATCATGAATTGCTCCTTCGTTCGGCTATGGTAGCAGCCTTTCCGGCCTCAGGACAGAGCCCATAGCGGAGGTTGGAACAGACCCGAGGAATCGTTGCCTACCGGGATGGCTTTGACGCATGGCGTTCGCTGTTCCCACAATGGCTTTCGCCGTGGCGGCTCCATGCCGGGGCTTCCAACGCTTGGGAGAGTCTACATGGCGAGGCGGAGTGCGTGAGATGGCCGTCGGGTGAGGAGAAATGCAGGTTAGTCCCGGGCCGCCTCGGAATCCACTCTGAGGGGTTCTGGATGTGACTTCCGCTGCTCGTCAATCCTCGCGGTCAGTTCCCCGTCTGATCGGGCCGGTACTGGCGCAGCACCGGCCTGTGGCCGGAACCGACCAGCAGCGGAACTCCCTCAGCCCGCACCAGCTTGACGAACGCGACCTTGGGCTCTACCTGCTGCGTCGCGGGATTGAAGAAGTCGTAGTACCAGAACCCTTCCCCGAAGATCGAGGCGGCTTCGACCGCGTCCCGCCCGTCGAACAACAGTTCCGGGGATCGTCCCGAGACGGCGAAGCTGCTCTCACCGCCGCCGCTGAATGAGGTCGTGCCCGTTTCCGCATTGATCCCGAAGACGTAGATCGGGCCCTGCTTCCAGCGGGGATCGTTGGATAGCGCCGGTCCTGCGAAATACCCGGAGGTTTCGACCGTCATCGCCGCGCAGTTCACGAACTCCCGCAGTCTCTGGTCGTCGGAGTTGCCCCGCAGAGCCGCGGCATGGACCTCATCCGGCTCGCAGGCGCCGGGGAAGTCGGGGGCGTAGATCCCGGCCCCGATCGAGGCGCGCTCCCCGTTCCAGTCGATCTCGATCACGTACGAGCTCTTCGGCTGCTCCCTCCCCGTCGCCGGGTTGTTGAACGCGTAGTAGATCCAGCCCTCATCGACCAGCGACATGATGCGGTGCAGTTCGTAGTAGTAATCGTTCCCGAAGCCGTCGATCGACTCTCCCCAGGGCATGCCCTCGCGGGCCGGGTCGGGCGGAAAGACGTAAGAGAAGGCATCTTCTCCCGACGGCTCGATACCGTCGACGAATACGTAGGTCGGCCCGTGCTTCCAGCGCTCGTCTTCGTTGAACGCCCGGCGGGCTTCTTCCGCGCCGTGCTCCATCGCGTACTCCGCGGCGCACTGCACGAACGCCTTGACGTCGCTCCGGGTGCGCACCCCCGCAGCCGTCACCGAGTTGTCCGCGCAACTCGGCCCGGAGGCGGAGTGACCGGGCTCGACGTAGTAGCCTGCGCCGACAAGCAGCGCGACGCCCTGCGCGTCGACGCGCTTCAGGAATCCGACCTTCGGCTGGTGAGCCTCGGTCTCCGGGTTGTAGGTCCGGTAGTAGACATGGGTTTCTCCGAACGTGTCCGCGGCAGCGGCCAGGTCGCGGCCGCCGAATTGATCCTCGCGCGCCCCGTGGCTGCCCCATTCATGCGGCGCCTTGCCGTCAATGCGGGCCTGGCTGCCGGTGATGAGCTGGTTGCCCATCGTGTCCAGCACGAACACGTAGTTCGAGCCGTCGGTCCAGCGCGCATTCCTCTCCAGCTCTTCCTTGGCGAAGTAGCCTTCCGATGCCACCATCATCGCGGCGCAGCGCACGAACTCCCGCAGCGTCTGGGGGCTCGGATCGGCAGCCAGAGCCGCGGCGCTCACTTCGTCCGGGTAGCAGGTGCCGGGCCAGTCGCGGGCATACAGCCCGGCGCCGAGCACGGCGCGGCTGCCCTCCCAGTCGACCTCGATCACGTAGGAGGCCTTCGGCACATCCCTGCCGGTGGCCGGATTGGGGAACGAGTAGTAGAGCCAGCCGGAATCGACCAGAGACATCATGCGGTAGGCCTCGTAGAACAGATCCGTCCCGAAGTCGTCGATGGCCTCTCCCCAGAGCTGGCCCTCGCGGGACGGATCGGGCGGGAAGACGAAGGTCTGCGATTCCGTCCCGGACTCCGCGATGCCGTCGACGAAGACGTAGGTGGGGCCGTGCTGCCAGCGCTCGTCTTCGTTGAAGGCGCGGCGGGCTTCCTCGGCGCCGTGCTCGGCGAGGTACTCCGCGGCGCACTCGACGAACGGTTGGATGTCTTCGAGCGTTTGGACGGCGCTGGCGGCAATGCCGCGGTCGGCGCAACTGCGCGTCATCTTGATGCCGCTGCCGGTGCCCGCGCCCGAATAGAAGCCCGAGCCGAAGAGTACGGTATAGGTTATCTCTCCTAGCAAGGGGTCTTGGATTACGAATGTGTGCTTGCGAGCATAGGTGACCTTGGGTATCTCGGCGCTGTCGCTGTCGTCGTCGGGATTGTCGAAGTGGTACTCGACGAAGCCGCCCCCTTCCTGCTCGGCCGCGGCAAGGATCTGCGGCAGGATCAGCTCTCCCGTGACGGCATCGCGGGCCGTGCCAGTAACCCGAAATTCGTAGCGGTCCGGAAACGCCCCGTGAAAGACCGTATAGCCGACGAGGTCAA
Organism: Bryobacterales bacterium; assembly: GCA_965204095.1. GTDB lineage: Bacteria > Acidobacteriota > Terriglobia > Bryobacterales > UBA6623 > JAPPLB01. The sequence goes on from OZ241991.1 coordinate 3,589,965, forward strand.
CGAGGAAGAGGTAGACGGGGCCTGAGATCCAAGGTCCGTCCTTGTCGCGGAAAACGCTCCTTGATATTAAAAGACCCTCGGTGCCGTAGGTCTCGAAAAGCTGGCCGAGGTAATGGATCGCCTCGTTGACGAAGACATTCACACTTGCGCGGTCTACGACCTCTCTGGCCGTCACCTGCGGAATGTAATGCGAGTCGATGACTTCCAGGCTCAGGTGCGGTTCTTGGATGTCGAAGCCGACGAGCATGATAAACGGGCCTCCCAGAACGGCGTGGCCGCCCAACCCCGGCACAGCGCCGCCGCTGGCCAGGTCGCTCGCGGCCGCCAGCAGGATCGCTCCGGCAATCTCGGGATTGACGAGCCGGCCCCCGTGCGCCATATTGCCCGAGTGAAACATCACCCGCATGTTGATGGGGGCCTGGCGGTTGACGGCAAGCTCCGGGTTGAATATCAGGGTGATGGGAAAGATGCCGCCCGAACGCCAATCCCCTCCCTCCTGGCGAAAGAGACACGAGGCGTGCACGAGTCCCAACTGGTTGGTGGATCCCACGCTGCTTAAGTATCTTCTGACTGCCAACGCGAACATCCTCAGGTTGTCGGGAGTAGGGTTCGCCGCCACTTCAGCAGCCGTGATGCTCGGCGTGGAGAGCGGATTTTCCACGTAGTTCGGCGGAGGCGGACAGGCCTCCTGCCCGGAGGCCGATTGCGTGACAAAGAACAGGAGGCAAATCAGCCCCAGCGAGAGACGTAAGGAATTGAGCGAATGTAGGTTATGAGAATCTTGAGTCCGCGTCATGAATTGCTCCTTTTCTCGGCTATGGTAGCAACCCTGCGGATATCTGGCCGGAGCCCCAGCAGAGGTTGATGAGAACTTCGGTGGCGAAATGAAAGAGCCGCGAGCATCTACTCGACCTTGGTCACGTCGACGTACTTCACTCCGACCGTCTCGTCTTCGCGGATCAACCGCGCTTCGAGCTGTGCCGGACCTGCGGCCAAGACAAACGGACCGAACGTAGCCGACTCCGCGCCGGTGTCGAACGATGCAGCGGCCAGTGCTTCGCCGAGAGCAAGTTCGATGCGGCCTGCAGCTTCCTGTTTCGGGAAGCGCAACCGGATCTCGTACTTCCCGGTCGTGGCGACTTCCACGTCCCAATAGCCGAGGTTCTTGTCGCCATACCCATCGGGTCCGACGATCCGCCAGTCCTGGCGCGTCAGAATGACTGGATTCTCATGATCCGTGCCAAGCGGAATGCGTGGCGGATCGTAGCCGCGCGTCGACGAGACATCCTCGAACCACTCTTCATAACCCTTCTTGAGCGCTTCGAAGACCTCGGTCTGCTGCTCGGCCAAATCGTTTTCCTCGCTCGCATCCGCCGCCAGGTCGTAGAGCTCGACTCGGGCATCCTGCGGCATCGGCCGGCCGAAGTGCTTTGCCTGTACAAGCTTGTACTGCTGCGTCACGGCGGCGAATGCGCGGTACCGTTGCGGTACGTTCCCGCGATGCGACTGCAGATACAGGGTGCGGTCCTCGACTTGCTCCTCGGGATCGAGCAGGCGCGGCAGCAGGCTCACGCCGTCGATCTTGCGGTCGCCCGGCGCCTCGGCGCCCGCCGCTTCAAGCAGCGTCGGCAGCAGGTCGATGTGAGCGGCGATCCGCTCCTCCTCGCGCGGCTGAAACTTCCCGGGCCAGCGGACCAGAAACGGAACACGAATGCCACCCTCGTAGACGCTGCCCTTCCGCGCTCGCAGGCCCGCCGTGTAACGCCGTGTGGTCGGCCCGTTGTCCGTCATGAAGATGACCATCGTGTCGTTCGCCAACCCGCGTTGATCCAGCAAGTCGAGCAGCTTGCCCACATTCTCGTCGATGTTCGTGATCATGCCGTAGATCCGTGCATCCTTGTCGTCAAGGCCCTGCGCGCGGTACGGCTCGATGTACGACTCGGGAACGTCGTACGGTGAATGCGGCGCGTTCGTCGGGATGTAGGCGAAAAAGGGGTGATCGCGGTTCTGCTCGATGAACATCATCGCGGTGTTGAAAAAGATGTCCGTGCAATAGCCGGCGTAGGGCTTCTGCTCGCCGTTCCACTGCAAGATGGGATCGAAATAGCTCGTTCCAGGCGGGTCCGATGGCTGGCCGATGCCGCCGCCCTTGTGGACCAGCGCTTGCTCAAAGCCCTGATCCATCGCTCGCAACGGATAGTTGTCGCCGAGATGCCACTTGCCGAAGACCCCCGTCTTGTATCCGGTGTCGCGCAGGACTTCGGCGACCGTAACCTCGTCGCTGTGCATCATCGCCCGGCCGATGTAGGTATCGACGACGCCCGTCCGGTAGTTGTACCGGCCCGTCATCAGGCTGGCCCGCGTCGGCGCGCATACCGGCGACACGTAGAACCGCGTGAAGTTGACGCTTTCGGTAGCCAATCGGTCGAGATTCGGCGTCTGTATGACATCGTTTCCACGGAAGCCCACCTGGGCCCAACCCTGGTCATCGGTGATGATGAGAATGATGTTGGGCGGGCTCTCCGAACGACTTGCAGGCCTGTCCGCTCCACCGCATGCCGTCAAAGTCAAAGCCAACAGCCAAGCGCTCGATAGAGCGAATCCAGCGGGTTTCTTCATGACAGGGGTCAGTCTAGCACCGGGAGTCTTGAGCCCGGGAAACACCTGGTGTGACGTTGGGACCGAGGCCGGCGCCTCGTCACGACCGCCGAATGAGGCCCTGCCGTCCTGCGTTGTGAATCCGATCTGGCGGAGTTGATCGCAACGGGCCGCTGCTTGTGATTGGCCTGATGCAAGGCTGCCTGGATGGGAGGAGAGGGGATGTTGCCGCGGCAAGCGGCCGAAAAATCAAGTCAGTCTAAACCCATTTCAGGGCGCCCTGGCGGAAAATCCAGATGTACCCCACGATCAGGATCGCCAGGAACACGAGCATTTCGATCAGTCCGAACAGCCCGAGCACGTTGTACTGAATGGCCCAGGGGATCAGGAATATCGTCTCGACATCAAAGACCACGAACAGGATGGCGACAAGATAGAAGCGAATCGAGTACCGCCCGCGCGTGTCTGCATCCGACGGAATGCCGCATTCGTATGCTTCCAGCTTCGTCTTGCCCGGCGCGCTGGGCCGCACCAGCTTCGCCACGAGGATCGTCACCACAGGGAAGGCGAATGCCAACACGAGGAAAATCAGAATCGGAATGTAGCCACGCGGCATAGGTTGACCAATATAGCACTTTCTGGCGCAAAGAAAGCTCCTCCCGCCGGTGGCGCTGTCCGCCTGGACGGACGAAGTTTCTCCGAGGGAGACGCCAGTTTCTGCTACGAAGCTTTCTCTTCGAACCAGCCCGGACGTCCGCCGCAGCGCAGGCAGCGGACCTCGCCGAAGATCTGGTCCCAATCGCCGTCTTGTGCGGCGTAGTCGATCAAGCAACGGAGCGCCTTGTCGGCGTCCCTGAGGTTGTATTTCTCCGCGGCCGCGTTTAGCATGCGGACCGCATCCTCCTGGATCTCGAACGATACGGTTTCCTTGCGTCCAGCCATGTGACAGTCTGCCTCCCCTGGGGAATCTATCGACGTGAGCCGGCATGAAGGCATGCCGGCGTCAAACTACGAAAATACCATGCTCCCCCGGCTCTCGCCGGCTCATCCGTTACGCTCAAGCAAGGCCCCACACCCAACCGGCGCATGGTTTGCACCTGCATGTTGCCATTCATCCGCCGGATTTCCAGCGTCGGCAACGAGAGCGCGTTCTCCTGTAAGGCAATGCCGTATACGTTCCTGGCTCGGGACTTTCAGGCCGCGCCCGGAGGCAATGATCCTTGCGAGACAGCCTGACGGCCCTGTCCGGCCGTGCGGTTTCCACCTTTGTTTTTTGCAGTAGCCCAGACCCGTGCCTGCAGGAACCCTCGCTCCACCCCGCTCTGTTGATGGTCTGAGGTCAACGGATTGTGAACTGCTGCGCTCCGGCCGTGCTTTCAAGCCCGGCCGGAGTTGGAAGCAGAGTCTACCTGCGAGAGCAGGCGTTGAGGGCGCCGGTCGGGTCGACCGCGCTGCCACCCTCCTCGATGTGTGTGATCACGCCGTCCTTGTCGATCACGAACGTTGCCCGTGAGGCCATGCCCCGCTCGGCCATGAGGACTCCGTAGTCCTTGGCGGCTTTGCGCTGCGCAAAGTCGCTCAGCAATGGGTAGCTGACACCCAGCTCTCCCGCCCAATACCTCAGGGTTGGCACGTTGTCCGTGCTGACCAGGAGCACTTGAGCTCCGGCATTCTCGAAATTTGCGATACCAGCCTGGTACGCTTTGGCTTCCCTCGTTCAACCACCGGTGAAGGCCGCCGGGAAGAAACCCAAGACAACCGTTTGTTTGCCCGCGTAGTCAGAAAGCGAAATGGTCCCGCCGGTGGTAGCCGGCATCGAGAAGTCCGGCGCTTTGTCGCCGACCTTGAGATGAGTGGCGGCAAGTGCGTTGGCCATGGCGAAAGAGAGGAACAGCAATGCAAGTTTCTTCATTGAGCCTCCCAAAAAGGATCACCCGATCCAGAATTGGTCGTCATTATACCGGGCTGGAAGTGGGAAGACAATGCCCGGGAGACTTGGCCGGTTTCGTCTCGAAGATCGGGTCCTGAGCGGTTCCGTGAAGTTGAGCTCGTTCCGGCGCTACATTCGCGGCGGTCGGGAGAGCAATCACCGTTCTATTGCGGCGATGCGCTCACATCAGCCCCAACGGCGCGCGGAGCACGAAGTCGAGCCGCGACTCTGACGGAATTCGTAGCTTGGTTCCCCGCGCCGCCGCGACGGCGACCCCCGCACCGGCGCCCGTACCGGCGCCGATCGCGGCGCCTTTGCCGCCGCCGAGAATACCACCGATGATCGCTCCGCCGAGACCGCCGATGGCCGTGTTCCGAGCCGTCTTGCCGCCCTTGCCTTCCCCTTTGACCTCAGCGTAGTTGGTGGCGATCTGGTAGGCCTGCCCGTCCACGGTGATGTCATAGAGTTTCAGAGCGACCTCGTCGCTGCCCCGAACTGCGCCGCTTTGCTCCACGCGCGTCACCTGCACCGTGGCAGCGGCATGGCGGGGCACTACAATCCGGCCGTCAACGCTGATCGGGTCGTCAATGCTCGCCCGGAAGCGTTCGCCGGCTCCCGTAATGTCGGCGTCGATCGAGTCGATCATCCGAACTGTAATCACCGTTCCGGCCGGCACCGTGAACGTGGGCTTCGTGGAAGCCGTTCGGCTCGCTGAAGCAGCCGCGGGAACCGAGGATGTCGAGGTCGTTACGAAATGGATGCTGGCCACGTCGTCCACCGAGTACGTTTGCACATTGCCGTCCGGCCCGATAAAGCGGACCGACCGCGTATCGCCGCCGACATAACTTCCCGTGATGACTGCCCCGTTGCGAAGACGCAATTCGTCCCCCAGAGCAACAGCGGTGAGCAAGAAAGTGCATATGGACACCAAACAGAAAATACGTTTCATGTTCGGAAACTCCTTGATCGCAAGCGAGCTGTCAACCTCTCCCGACAGTATCGCAGTCGAGACACTCTTGCCCACTTGGATGCTTGCCGAGTGCTCCAAGTTTCGTGCCGGGCGCAGACGGCTACTCGTAGGCCAGCGCTTCGATCGGGTCCTGCCTCGCTGCCTTGAGCGATGGGTAAAGCGCTCCCAGGAGCGACCCGACGAGCGCAATAGCCGTTACGCGTATCATGTGTCCCGCGAGGATGCTGACCGTGACGAGCGGAAAACTGTTCTCCAGCATCGACTCACCCAGGTGCGCAAGTCCGATTCCCAACACGATGCCCGCCACGGTGAGCACCGCCGTTTCCCGCAGAAAGATGTCCACGACGTAGCCCGGAGACGCCCCCAGCGACTTGAGAATCCCGATCTCGCGTGTACGGTCGAGCACTGCCGTGTACATCGAGATCAGCACGACGATGAAGCCCACAGCTACCGCGATCCCGACGATCACGGCCACGAATTCGTCAGCCTTGCCCCGCGTCTGCGAGGCGAACATCGACAGGAAAACTTCCATCGTATAGACCGGGTTGTCGGGGTACATCCTCTGTAGCTCTTCCGAGAAGGCCGGCGCCTGTTCTGAGTCATCGAGCTGGACATAGACTTGGCTGAGCCGACCATCCCAGCGCATCAGCTCCTGTTTTGTCCTGAGGGGAACAAAAATCCGAGAAGCCTTACCTGCTCCGATGATGCCCGCCACTTCGAAATCGCGGTTCAACAGGCGAAGTGTATCTCCCACCGCAAGCTTGCGTTGGTTGGCGTAATACTCGTCGACCACCGCTTCATAGGGTTTCTCGAAAGGCTTTCCCGCGACGTAGCCCAGACCGCCCGCCATGCGGTCGAGCTGGTCGATATCGACGCCCGTTACGGTGTTCAGCCCCGCACTCATCGAGAACGCCGTCCCTATCGCCATCGCCACGCCCGGCAGCTTCTCGATGTCAGCGACCACCGCTTCGTCGATGCCCGCCGGACCCGCAGTGACCGCGCTGCTCGACGTAGGGGAACGCATCAGAATGTCGGCGCCGATGCCCCGTTGCCTCCGTACCGACTCTCCCACCAGACCATCCGACAATCCGAGGATCAAAAGAATCATCGCCACTTCCATCGCGATCGCCGAAATTGCGAGCGCCGTCCGCATGCGACGGTGCCGAAGATTCGCCCAAACAACACGCTGGATCAATGGAACACTCCCTGCAAGGCCGGCCCCTTTATGAGGTCATCGCTGACAAGCGGCCTACCCTGAGAGTAGCGCACAGGCGGAAACTCATTGTGTTCCTCCGCTTTGGAGATCCGCAGCGCTTTACGCAGCCGGCTTTTGCGGTATGCGCACGGGGGTGGTACCTGCTCGTAGGGACACCATTCGACTGGAGGGATTGGGACGACAAGCTGAAACAAGTCAGTATGCGGCAGCGGTGTCTGTCGGATTGCTGTGAGAAGTTCTCCTGGTGAGCAAAGCAGAACGTTGCTCTTCGGCTCGTGGTACTGAAGCCCTTCAGTCTTTTGTTATCGAACCGGTCGGCATAGCATGAGGACATGCCGGCTAGCGATCGATTTCCCGTCGGCGCTTGACTCTGGCGGCTGCCGCAAACCGCCGCCCGGACCGCTGCACCAGACTCTCAGTCACTGCTTCCCTGCCCACTGCTTTCCACTATTCACTGCTCAGGATTGCGCGGTTTTGAGCGGCATTGCGCGGCATTGCGCGGGGTGTGGGGCCCCGGGAGCAAGTGTCCGCGTACTCCCCGCCGTTCTCGGTCTGTCTCACGACGAGCGCCGTTATCTGCAGTTTCCATCGCCCTCCGAGCTCGTTCCGCCGCGGTGAAAGCAAAATGAACCCATGCAGAGAAAGGGGAATGTTCTATCTTGTGTTGACACGCGGCAGCGGTGTCTTGCCCGCAAACGAGACCGGCGCTACGATGAGTGGTACCCTAGATCGGTCCCTGCCGCATCCGTCAAGGCGGTGGGAATCGTGGACACGGGTGTGAGCATTTGCTTGCACATTGGCATCGGAGGTAACGGCGATGTATTTGGATAATGACTTTCGCTTGAAGGCCGGCTTGGCCGAAATGCTCAAGGGCGGCGTGATCATGGACGTCACGAATGCCGAACAGGCAAAGATTGCCGAGGACGCTGGCGCAACGTCGGTGATGGCTCTCGAGCGCGTGCCCGCCGACATCCGCAAGGAAGGTGGCGTGGCTCGCATGGCTAGCATCTCTAAGATTCGCGAGATCATGGAGACCGTGCATATCCCGGTGATGGCGAAAGCCCGCATCGGTCACTTCATGGAGGCGAAGGTTCTCGAAGCGCTCAAGGTCGACTACATCGACGAGAGCGAAGTGCTGACGCCTGCCGATGAGGAGAATCACATCGACAAGCGTCCGTTTCGAGTGCCGTTCGTCTGCGGTGCTCGCAATCTGGGTGAAGCGTTGCGGCGGATCGCCGAGGGCGCAGCGATGATTCGCACCAAGGGCGAGGCGGGCTCGGGCGATATCGTCGAGGCCGTGCGTCACATGCGGACGATCCAGAAAGAGATGAAGCAGCTCACGGTGATGGGGAAAGACGAGCTGCCGACGGCTGCGAAGAATCTGCAAGCTCCACTTGAACTCGTGCAATACGTCGCCGAGCACGGCAAACTGCCTGTCCCGAACTTTTCGGCGGGCGGCATCGCGACGCCGGCCGATGCCTCTCTCGTCATGCAGCTAGGCGCCGAGGCCGTATTCGTCGGCTCAGGCATCTTCAAGTCCGAAGACCCGGCCCGCCGCGCCAGAGCCGTCGTCAAAGCCGCGACCTACTACAACGATCCCGAGAAGCTGCTCGAAGCTTGCGAGGAATTAGGTGAAGCGATGCGCGGGATCAACACCGCCCAACTCGAAGAGAAGGAACTTCTCCAAACCCGCGGCTGGTAATTCCTGACAGAGTTCCGCCTTAAGACGAGAACCGGAAAAGTCATACGGGACTGATGCAGATTGGCGTCTTCGCGCTGCAGGGCGATTTCGAGAAGCACGAGCGCGCGTTGCGGAGGCTGGGCGTCGATACGGTGTATGTCAACTGCGCCTGGCAGCTTTCGACCCTCGATGCTGTGATTCTTCCCGGCGGAGAGAGTTCCACCATGCTGAAACTGCTTGATGTCGAGGGCTTGTTCGAGCCGCTCAAGCAGTTTGCTGCCGAGAAACCGATCTTCGGCACGTGTGCCGGAACGATTCTTCTGGCTACCGAGGTGACATCTCCGTCGCAACGCTCCCTGGGGGCGATCGACATGACGGTCGAGCGCAACGCCTACGGACGGCAGGTCGACAGTTCGATCCAGACGATCCTGCCCGAGAAGGAATTCGAGGATCGCACCCGGCCGGGCAAACTGGAGACCGTTTTCATCCGCGCGCCGATTATCAGAGAAGTTCGGGGTGGTGCGCGCGTGCTGGCCTCTCTGGAAGGTGATCCGATTCTGGTCGAAGGAGGGCGGCATCTGGCGGCAACGTTTCATCCGGAAATGACGGAAGACACACGGGTCCACGAGTTGTTCTTGCGAAAGGCTCGCGAAAAGTGATGACCGCGCCGGCGAGTTCCCCGTTACGTGCGCTGTTCGTTTGAGATCTTTCGGCCCTTCCGAGACCTCGGGAACAGCATGCCGCGCTTCAGCATTTCGTCTTCAAGAACTCATGCGTTTCGCGTCAGCGTCGAACAGCATACGCTTGCCGGATTGGAGTGATTCCATCGCCATGGCCAACGACACAGCGGCGTAGGCGCCCGCCTCGACCGGGGCGGTGGGGTCTTCTCGGGATTGGACGCACGAAAGGAAGTTGTCGACGTGTTGCGCCGTCGAGCGTCCCCAGGTTCCGTAACGAATGAGTTCGTAAGCGGGCTTATCTTCCAGCTCGGCAGTTGGTTCATAGAGGTGGTGTGACTCGCGGGATACGTCGAAGCGTGCCTTGTTGCCGCAGAACTGCTTCATCTGATCGTGCGCGCGGTGGTAGCGCATGTGCTTGTAGCCGAGCGTGAACACGGCAATGAAACCTTCCGGATATTCCACGGTAAGGGTCGTTGTTTGAGGAATCTCCAGACCGGGGACGACGGACTTTACACCGACACAGGTGACGGCCCGGGGGAACTTGGCCTCCATATACCAGTTGATGCAGTCGAGGATGTGGGCGCCCTGGCCGACGGTGAGGCCTCCGGAGTAGTCGTAAAACCAGTACCAGTTGCGGAATCGGAAAGGGTCGAATTCGCGCTTCTCGGCGTAGCCTTGCCAGCGTTCCCAGTCGACTTTGCCTTCGACGACCGGGTCGCGCGGCTTGGTGACGTTGTTGTACCACCAGGAGTTGACGAGTTGGATCTTGCCGACGCGGCCGGACTCCATGATCTTCTTGCCTTCGCGGAAGAGGTCGTAGCTTCGCCTCTGCGTGCCGATCTGGACGACGCGGTTTGTGCGGCGTACGGCATCGATCATCTGGAAGGCCTCGTCAATGGTGTGGCACATCGGTTTCTCAACATAGACGTCTTTGCCCGCTTCGCAGGCGGCGATGGTGATGGGGGCGTGCCAGTGGTCCGGCGTGGCAACGATGATCGCGTCAATGTCTTTGTCTTCAAGCAGCCGCTCGTACTCGTGGTAGGTTTTGGTGTTTGTGCCAGCGGTTTCGGCGCCCAGCGTCAGGTTGGCTTCGTAGATGTCGCACACAGCTCGTGTGTCGGCCTTCTCGTTCTCCTTGAAGTAGCGCGTCAGCGTACGGCCGCGGCCCCCGGTCCCGACGGTGCCGATACCGATACGATCGTTCGCGCCAAGAACGCGCTGCGCTGAGGCGGCAGTCATGCCCGCCACGGCGGTGCTGTTGAGAAAGGTTCTGCGATTCATTGGATTCCCCTTGGGTAGGGCCATCGGCCCACCACGGTTCAGAGTAGATGACGGTGGCCGGATTCGTCAAAGAAAGGGTGCCGGAGCACCGCTCTCAATGCGCTGCCCTGGCCCGGCTCGGAGCAGCCAGGAAACCTTTCTTTTTGCGGACTCGTCAAACTACTAGGAGGCAGAACGAGCTGCCGAGAGAGCGGCTCGATGGCGGTCTGCTTCCTGGTTTCGACCGGCGGCGTGGTCGACCGACGGAGCCGACAGCTTCCGATGCCTCTCGGGAATCGTGTTGTAGTCTCCTCCAAGCCGGCTCGACAGGTTTCGGCCCGCCGCCGGCGGACGAATCAGGGGAATCTCCTGAATCCCCTTGCTTTCGGGTTGGAACGTACAAGGGTATAACCTGAACCGCGTTGTAGCTGTAAGACCTGCTGCCGGACGGACAAAAGTTTTTCATAGGGGAGACCCCAGAAACCAGTTCCCCGGAGCGTCGGTGCTTGCAAATCGGGTCAACGGGTTCCTCAACCGCGCCCAGGAGCAGGTGATCGAAAAGGGCTACCGCAAGAGCGGCAAGACGTGATGCAATCCGTCGGCGAGCCGGGTCATGTCTTGTTCGTTGTTGAAGAAGTGTGGTGATACGCGGAGATTTCCCTTGCGCGCGGCAACAGTAATGCGCCTTTGGTGCAATGCCACTGCCAGGCGTGATGCATCGACACCCTCGAAGCGTCCGCAGATGATGGACGAGTCATAGTGAGGATGCCGGTCCGAAAGTAGTTCGGCCCCCGCCGCGCGCAGCGTGTCACGTGTCGAGGCAGCGATGGTCTGGACCTGCTGTTCGATGTCATTGCGTCCGAGAGACTCGAACAGTGCGGCGACGGCGCCCAGGGCGTAGACACCGGGGAAGTTCTGCATGCCGCCTTCGTATTTCAGGGCGGTTGTGGGAAGCTCGGGCGCACCGTGGTGCAGGTGGTCGACGTTCCGCCAATCCTTGTGGCTACGCCAACTGTAGATGCTCGGCTCAAGCCACTCACGAACCTTGGGCGAGAAGTAGGCGAAACCGATTCCAGTCGGGCAGCACATCCACTTGTAGGCGTGAACGGCCATGACATCGATTTTCGAGTTGTAGACGTCAGTGGGAAGTGCTCCGACGCTCTGCGTGCCGTCGACGTAGAAGAGGATGCCGCGCCTTCGCAGCTCCATTCCAATCTCGTCGAGCGGAGGACGAAGGCCCGTCGAATAGTTCACTGCGCTGGCAAGTACGATTCGGGTGGAATCGGTCAGGCAATCTCGCAGTGCATCAAGCGAGAAGCGGCCGTCCGGCACGGGGACCGTCGAAGCGCATACGCCCTTCTTCTCCAGCGAGGAGCCGAAGTAGAGGTTGTTCGGAAATTCATCGGTTAGTGTGAGGACGTGGTCGCCCGGCTTCCAGTCGATTCCGGTCAGGAGCCAGGATAGGGCCGTTGCGGCGTTCGGGAGATACGCGATGTCGTCGGGGGATGCGCCGACAAGGGCGGCCATCTTAGCCCGGATGCTCTCGATATCGGTAAACCAATCGAGGAAGTCGAGGCATGCGGCTTGATCTCGGTGCTTGAAGTGAGCTTCGGCTGCGTGAGTGACGCAGAGGGGTACGGGGCCGAAGCTGGCGGTGTTGAGGTAGGTCCATTCCTTGAGGACAGGAAACTCCTCCCGCAAGCTAGACCAAACGGTGTTCATCCACTTAGCGTACTCCGCGCTGCGATTTTATGGTCAGGTGACAAAACGGGCCGCTTTACAGGCTCGTGACTCGCGGAGGTGTCCATGCGGGGGTGACCCTATTTCAGGCGTTTATTCGCGGCTGAATCGGAACACTGTAGGCTTGGCGACCTTCAGGTAATCCTCAACGTGCAAAAAGATCGAATCTGTGAGTGAACCCGCGTTGAACGCGATTCGGGTGTTCTGCGTAATCGATTCATCCACATACAGGTCAAACGGCAGGATCGGTCGCCCAAGCGGAGGCACGGACCCCGGCAGGAGACCGGTGAGCCCCTGCAGTTCCTCTGTGCTCGCGAAACGCGTTTTCCGTGTATCGAAGTACTTCCGTATCGCTTGCGAATCCACCCGCAACGCGGCGCTCAGCACGAACAGCTTGAACTCGCCGCCTACCTTCATCAGCAGTGCTTTCCCTCCGGTTCGGAGATCCTCGCCTCGAACCCTCGCGGAGTCTTCCGATGTTCTCGTCGGCCGGTGGTGCAACTCGCGGTACTCGATACCGGCCTCATCGAACATCTGTCGAATCCTGTCCAGAGTAGACAACCCCCCGGGGGCCTTCATTGAGATCCTGCTTCGCCGCTCCGGCGGTTATCGCCCAGTAGTTCGTGCACGGTCCATTCACCTGCATGAGCAACTCGATGCCAAAGCTGGAGCATCTCGAGCGTTCGCCCCTCGCCCGCAATGACCCCGACCACATTCACGGCATTCGAGACGTTGCGATCAACACCGCCAGCCAGAGCAGATTCGTTGAGGCGATGAAGAATCGAGAGTGGTTTTCCCGGTGTCATAACCGAAACCTGCTGTGGAATTGTAGTGATGAGATTGGGATTTGTATGGTGATTGCGTGGGATCGGAAATAGCCGCGGAAGGCCGTGGATTCGAGTTGAAAGAAACTCATTCGCCGCCGGTGGATGCGGCGCTAGCCAGCTCGGCTTCGATGATTTGAACGAAGGCGTCGATGGATTGGGCGCCTTTGAGTTGAACCCCGTTGATATAGAAGACGGGGGTGGACTGGGCGCCGATCTGCATCGCCTGGTCGAAGTCGGTGTCGACGGTGGGTTTGTGCTTGCCGGAGTCGAGGCAGGCGACGAACTCAAGGGTGTCGAGTTCGAGATCCGACGCGACTTTCGTGAAGTCGTCTTTGGTGATGCGGCGGATCTCGAAAAGCGCGTCGTGGTATTCCCAAAACTTGCCCTGCTCGCCGGCACAGCGTGCGGCTTCTGCAGCTTTCTGCGCCTCGGGATGAATACTGCGCAATGGCAGGTCTTTGTAGACGAGGCTGACTTTGTCGGGATACTTTTCGAGCAATGAGATCAGCGTCGGCTGGACCCGGCGGCAATAGGGGCATTGGAAGTCGGAAAACTCGACGATGGTGACGGGGCTGTCGGCGGGGCCGCGCCGGGGCGAGTCGCCGACTGCTACCGGAACGCGTGGCGGGGTTAGGAGGAAACGAATCTCGCTGTCTTTCTTCAGCCCTTCGACGAATTCGTTGCGCGCCAGGGTGAGGCGCCGGTTCTTCAGAAATGCTCCGATCTGTTCCCGAATCTCCTCGAGCGGCTTGTTGATGCGGCTTTTCTGCTTTCTGTAAAATTCCTCGATCTCCCCGTGAGTGGGATCGGCGATTTTGTCGTTGACTTCCTTCCGGAGGAGCTCGCGGCTCGTGATGCCGCGCTTTGCAGCCTCTTTCTCGACGATGCGTCGAGTGATGAGTTCGTCGAGGGCTTCGAGGCGCGCTTGGTAGGCCTGCTGACGCAAGTCCAGAAGCTTGGATTCGATGTCGAGGTCGGCGTCCGTGATGGGTTCGCCGTCGAGAATGGCCAACGGCCTGTCATTCGACTCGAGTTGGGCGTATGCCGGCACGGCAACGGCCACCAATAGACAGACGGCAACCCCGTAGTTCAGACGGAATCCTGGCATGGGCTCTGCTTGGGAGAAGCGGACCGATTCTATTCTATCGGCAAGTTGGTATTTCAGGTCGCTTGCGAGTGTAGGGATGGACGGCTGGGGCGTGGCTCGGTGCACGCTACTCCAGCAGTCTCCTGTAGACCCGCAGGGTTTCGCAGGCGGCCTTGAACCAGCCAAACTCCTGCTCCCGCTGTAAGCCGGCATGAATGAGACGGCGGCGCGTTGGTCCTTCCTCCAGGGCTTCTTCGATGGCGATGCGGATCTCGTATGCGTCTTCCGGGTTGACGAGCAACGCGGCATCGCCGGCGACTTCCGCGAGTGCCGAGCGGTTTGACGTGACCACGGGCAGGCCGGCCGACATCGCTTCCAAGACAGGCAGGCCGAATCCCTCCTCCAGCGAGGGGAAGGCGAGCACGCTGGCTGCGCGGTAGAGATGTTCGAGCAGGGGGCGGTCGACGTAACCCAGGCGGCGGATCCGAGCCGTCGCGGAGCTGGTTTCCAAACGATCGAGGATGCGGTCGGAACCGTAACCATCCGATCCCGCGAGGACGAGACGGGTTGGCTCGTCGATGTGCTCGAAGGCTTCGAGGAGCCGCTCGACGTTCTTGCGCTTCTGGAGCGTTCCCACATGCAGGATGAAAGGCGCTTCGAGATCGTGGGCCGCTCGGAAGCGGCGTAGCTCGTCATCCTCGATGCGCGGGATGCGCCGGACGCCGTGGTGTACGACGGTGATGTGCTCGGGGGGATACGAGAGCAGTTCGGCGACGAGGCCGGCGGTGTATTGCGAGACGGCGATGATATGGTCGGCACGTCGCGCGGTGTCTTGAGCGAGCTTCCTGAAGTGCTGGCGAAACTCGGGAGTGGAGTAGTCTGCCGTCATAACGAACAGGTCGTGGAAAGTCGCGACGGTGCGATGGAAGTTGCAAGAAGGGAGTCTCTGATTGAGGCCATGGAAGAGATCGATCCGCTTTTGCAAATGGGGCAGCATCAGGTCTTCTAGAGGGTAGCGGGACGTGTTGCGGGCGTTACGAGGTTTTGTGATCGCACGAAAGAAGCGATTGGCTCGGTAGCAGAGCAGGAAGTGGTCGTCGGGAGCCGATGATAAAAGCGCGGTGATGATGCTCGCGGAATAGATGCCGACGCCTGAAGGGGAAGAGTCAAGACTGTAGGAGGCGTCGAGTCCGATTCTCAAGGAAGCTGCTCCTGAACTGCGGCGAGTACTTCTTCTGGTGTTTGGCCCGGACGCACGGCGATGACTGCGGCAGGAGCCTCCCCCCGAGGGGTCCAATGCTCGATCATGCTTTGTGAGGCCGCACCGGCGAAGATATCGATCCCCGGAACGCCGAGCGCGGCGGCCAGATGTCCCCCAGCCGAGTCGTAGCCGACATAGAGATCTGACGCTGCGATATATCCGGCGAATCCGCTGAGGCTGCCTCGCCAGAAGTTGAGATCCGCGAAGGGTTCGGCGGTGTCGCCGAGTCGGCTTATGCTCGCACCGGTTTCGCGGACGCTGTCGATCAGGTACGAGGTGCGCAAGAGTTCTTCGTTGCCGGCTCCTTGATCGAGCACGACGGCGTATCCCCGGGAACGGAGCAGAAACAGCAACTCTCTCTCGAAGGGGTCCGCGACGCGCTTCGACGGGTTGTCTCCTACGCCGAGATTGACTGCCGCCAAACGACGATTGCCGGCTGCTTCCCTCAAGTGCTCACCTCGTTGGCGATCTTCAGCGGAAAGCCGCACATAAGGCAGACATGCCTCAGAGTCGTCGCCGAAGGTCTTGGCGAGCCACTTGTCCGTGAGTTCGCCCAGACTCGTCGCTCGTGGAGCCGCGAACGACCGGCTCTCGAAGAAGAAATAGCGAGAGTCGTCGGGGACGAGCGGCAGGATCCCCAGTTGTGTCAAGCGGGAATCGGGATCGACAACGATGTACTCTTCGGATCTCAAGTCTTCGATCTCTTGCCGAACGATGTCGACGAGAGTGGGCCAAACACCGAGCCGATCGCGTAGCGAACTGCCACGAGAGTATGCAATCTCCCGAAGACGGACCCGAGGCTCCGAGGCGAAGAAGGCGCCAGCTTTGGCTCCCCCGAGCAGGACGAGTTCGGCTTTAGGAAATACATCTTTCATCTTTCGCAGAACGACGCTCGTTACTGCGATGTCGGCCCCGAGGGTCACGCGCGACGGGACCAGTACCTTGCGCACAACATCGTGACGGCCGTCCTTGAAAGCGCTTGGCCGGCGCACACGGTGTGCTCGACTGAGGAGCTCGTCTTCGGTAGTGAGACGGAAGGACTGCAGGAAGCGATCGACGGATAACAGATCCGGTGCCCTCCTGCTGGTCGTGATGGTACGACAGAAGAGGCGCACGTAGAGGTCGCACAGATCCGGTTCAAACCGATCTGCCAGGGCTTCGACGACATCACGGAAAAACACCTGTGAGCTCGCTGATGCGACTTGGGGGTCTGCGGCAATCGCAAGCGCGGCCAGCTCGTCAACGGCCATTTCCCACGCCGCGCCGTCGTGGGGGTTCAAGCTCGCAATCCTTTCCGCCAGGATGCGGGCGGGCTGGTCGATGGAGTCATCCTTCACGATCATCAGCATGAAGGATGGATCGATGCCACTTCAAGTAGGAGGCTGCAGGCCCCCAGCCTGACATCGACCGGAACCAATCTCTTGTCTGCAATCGGCGAAACCTGATGTACGGCAGGTGCGAAGAGCTTCCTGCTCGTTATGTTCTCGACCCCGGCCCCTGATCAGCACCGGCATGGCGGCGCTGTTCAGTTTTTGTAAGAGCCTCAGGACGCACTGAGGCTCCGACGACACACCAGCCAATCCGAATGAAGGAGTGTCAACCTCGAACAAACGGCTCTCTGGTAATGTGTCGTCGAAATACTTGGTCTTCGGTTGCTTATAAACAATCCAGAAATTCTCCCTTGGAAATATAAACCATGAAGCTGTCGATATTGTCGCGTCTCAGGCGCTCCATTAACCTGGTCGCGGCATACGAATCGGCTCCCGCTGCCAGCAAGACCGTGTACCTCAGTCCGTTGGGGGTCTTTTTTCGCAGGACTCTGGCATTGCGGTATGCTGCGTTCATCTTGTCACGGAGACGCTCGGCATTTTCTCGCACACGGAAGGATCCGACTTGTAGACCGTAGGCCGGATTTTCATTGCAGCCGCTTTCTGTGCGGCGAGGCTGGCCGGGCTGTGTTCCCGGCAAGGCGATAACCTCAAGCCGGACGCGCGCCGTACCTGGTCCGATCATCTCGATGCGGCGGGCGGCCTCCCGCGAGAGGTCGATGATGCGCTTCTTTACGAAAGGCCCACGGTCGTTGATGCGCACGTCGGTTTGAAGGCCGTTCTGCAAGTTCGTAACGCGCACCCAAGTCCCGAACGGTAATCGCAGGTGAGCCGCGGTCATCTGGTCCATGTCGTAGATTTCACCGCTGCTCGTGGCGCGTCCGTGGTAGGGGTGTCCGTACCAACTCGCTTGACCGGTTTCCTTCGCTCCCAAGACGGCGGGAATGGGCGGCGGGACGCGGTACTTGGGTTTGCGGCCGCATGTCGCGCCCAAGATGAGCAGTAGGAACGCGAGAATCAGAAGCGCCGCCCGGCGGGATGGCGCAGCATCCTGTGTCTTCGTGAGGCGGTGTTGTGATACGATGCCGCGCTTGGGAAGGTTGGGCTCCTCGGCGTGAGGTCGCGTCTGGCGCGGCACGTCTATTAGTAGTACCAAGATTTGAGTGGAGTACGACCGTTGCCCGTGAGGCCGGCCGGGTCAAGAGGTAGATCGATACATGGAAGAACCAACTCCGGAAGCAACGCAGCGTTCCCGCGAAAGGCTGTTCTTGATTCTGGGCGCCGTTGCTTTGATCGTCGCGCTTGCAGGTGGTGTGACCGGAAACGCTGCCCTTCTCGGTCCGGGCGTCATAGGGCTGCTGGCCATGCTCGCGATCTACTTCCAGATGCACTCGACTCTGAAGATCTTCGCGTTCACATTCTGGGTGTTCGCCTTTTTTGTTGCCGCGCTCTTCTATCCATCTCTTTTTCTGAATTGGGGAAGCTTCGAGCAGAAGCGGCTGATCGTTCCTCTGATTCAGCTCATCATGTTCGGCATGGGCTCGACCTTGAGTCTGACCGATTTCGCACGCGCCTTTCGGATGCCCAAGGCAGTGGGGATCGGCATCGTCCTGCAGTTCAGCGTGATGCCGGTGGCCGGTTGGGGGATCGCCACCTCGTTCGGCTTCGACCCGGAAGTGGCAACTGGCATCATCCTTATTGGGGCATGCTCAGGCGGAGTGGCATCCAACGTGATGGCTTATCTTGCCAAGGGCAACGTAGCTCTTTCGGTCACGATGACGGCCTGTTCGACCATCGTATCGCCGCTGTTGACGCCTCTCGCAATGAAGCTATTGGCGGGTCGGCTGATGGAGATCAATGTCTGGGACATGATGATCTCGATCATCGAGTTGATCATTCTTCCCATCGGCGCCGGACTCGTTACCAATGCGATGTTGCACACGAAGATGCCCGCTCGGATCTGGAGATCGACTGCGTTGCTGCTTGCCATATCTTTCTTTGCTCTGGGGTATTCGGGCGTCGTCGAGTCCATTGATGTTGTCTTGGCGCGGCAGATGGGACCGCTAGCCGTGGCTCTGTTGCTGATGGCCCTGCTTCGCAAGGAATGGCTGGAGCACGGACTGCCGGTGGTCTCGATGGTCGGAATTTGCTACATCATCGCGATCATTGCCGCCAGCAATCAGGAAAAGCTGCTGACGGTCGGCGCGGGATTGTTCGCTGCGGCGCTACTCCACAACTGTCTCGGATATTTTCTCGGCTACTGGGGGGCCCGAGCGAGTGGCGTCAAGGAGAGTGATGCCCGCACAGTGGCGTTTGAAGTCGGCATGCAGAACGGCGGCATGGGAACCGCTCTGGCCATGGAAGTGCTGAAGAGCCCCAGCGCGGCCTTGGGGCCAGCTATCTTCGGCACGTGGATGAACATCTCAGGCTCCACGCTGGCCTCCTGGTGGAAGGAACGACCACTTGATGGGGCTCTTGAGGCGGAGGCGGCGAGCGGCTGAGTCCGCAGTCGTGTGGGAGACCGGCTTGCTTTTCTTCCCACCTGACGGTCGAAGCACATATTAGACTGTCATTCCTACGTTGCTCCGGCTTGCGGTGCTAACAGGTGTCGACAAATACGCCTGAACATCAACAAGGCGAAGCGTCAGGCAGCTTGTGCCTCCCCTGACGACCTTCTTGAGCATTGCGCTTTGCGTCCAGCCCGGGATTGTAATAAAGGCCCTAGGGCATTGGTTCATCCTCGGTCTTGGGATCGCGAATAAGGCCTATGCGGCGACTGATCCGGAAGACGAGCGACCGTCTCAAAAAAGCCAGGTGCTGTTGTGTTTCCTTCAGTTCACGCTCGAGACTCATCGCCCAATCTGATCGTTCGATGACCCGTTGCTCTGTCTCATCCAGTCGCTCGATGAGCTTTGTACGGTCGACTCGGACGCTCTCGAGTTCCATGTTCAGTTCTTGAGCCCATCTCGTTCGCTCAGCGTTCTCTTGCTCGAGCTCGCGCACTTTCTCCTGTAGCGCCATTATGTGCTGCTCGAGCTCCTGCACTTGCTTCAGTAGCGCTTTCACGTGTTGCTCACGCTCGCGGAGGACGTTTCCTCCCGAAGGCAGAAATACGAATGCCGGCGGTCCGTGTTGCGGCTGCTTGGAGCAAACGGCGAGGAAGAAGTGAGCGCTCTCCGGATCGCGTTCCCGTCCGCCGAGCTGCGTGCACACTTCTTCCCCTTGCGGAGGGATGAACGTGATCGCGTCTGAATGGTTCTCAAGAAACAGCATGACGTAGGGGAAGCGCTTCCGAAGCTCCGATTCGAACTCGCTGTACTCGAACTCGTGGACGTGGAAGGGATTGAGCTCCTCCCGTGATTCCTGCGAGTAGATGCGGTTGGGTGTTGAGACGAGTAGTTGCCCGTGGGGAGCCAGGACTCGCGCCGCTTCGCTGATGAGCGTCTGCCAATCGTCCATGTGCTCGATGACTTCGAAGGCGGAAATCACGTCCACCGAAGCGTCGGGAACGGGCAGGCGTCCACAGTCGGCGTTGATCAAAGCCACTTTCGGGTGTGCGTATTCTTCGCGGGCCGCTCCAAGGGCTTCAGCGGACGTATCAAGGGCAAGCACCAAGCGCGCCGACGTTGCCAGGAACGCGGAGCCATAGCCGACCCCGCAACCGGCATCCACTACAAGCTTGCCATGAACCAGGGGCTCGGCGAACTGGTACCGCGCCCAGTGCTCGTTCATCAGGTCGGGATCAGTTTTCCCGGGGATGACGCGCTCGCCGGTGAACTCCATCAATACGCCTGTGCAAGGCCTCAAATGGCGTTTAAGGCGTGCCAATCGAGGGCTCGGCCGGCACGCTTTCTGAGCCCCGGGATGACACTTTTCACCAGTTGGGATGAGCGGTGCTTATCGCGCCAGACCGAGGCGGTGCCGCCCTCCGCCGCCTGGGGGGAGTTGTCGCGACCGTCGAGCGAAGGCGATTCTAAATAGTCTTCTTCCGGAATCTTCTTCTCGTGCCGGTGGAGAATGCGCTCAAGGATCTGCTTGACAGTGGTGATGATGTGCTTCCGGCTCATCTCCTTATTAATGTACACATATCATGTGATGGGAACGCCCAGATGAGGATTGCAGCGCACGATGAGTGTGCTGTGTCCAACTGTCTGCGAGCAGAGGCCCTAACCGGCTCGACCTGCTGGATTCTCACCGTAAGCTGTCGAAAACTTGCCTAGGTGCTGCCGAGATCCTCCGAAACGCTGTCGAAGACTTCGATGTCTCCGCCGCCGTTCAGGGTTACCATCACGTTGAACTGACTATCGAACGCCGTGGCCCCATCGACCTGATAGCAAGAATCGAAAGCACCCCGCCTCGCGCATCGCCTTGCCTCGTGGAGAGAAAAACAGGTTAGTTGAGGTAAGTGTAATCATCGAGAACGCGTGAGACCGTTGCCAGTACTTCGTGCTCGTCGTCGTCGGAGATCAATCCTAGGTCTTTGTACTCTGAAAGCCGTTTTGCCAGCACGTCTCGCAGTTCGACGGTGTCATGACCGGTGTACTCGATCACTTCTCGTACAGAGTCGCCCCGGATCAGCTTATTGACGACCGGCCGACCGTTGAAGCCAACGGCGACATTGACCTCTGTAACGACACCGAAGAGATTGTGGAGATCACCGAGAGTCTCCTGGTAGGCGCCGAGCAGCAGAAACGCCAAGTAGTAGGGCTCGTCGCTGCGGGTGCGATGGAGCTCCAACACTTCCTTGACGTCCTTCAGATCGACGAACTTGTCGACCGCGCCGTCGGAGTCGCACGTAATGTCGCATAGCACGCCGTACTCGGTCGGAAGTTCGTTCAAACGATGGATGGGCATGATGGGGAAAAGCTGATCAAACGCCCAGAAATCCGGCAGTGACTGAAACATCGAGAAATTGCAGATGTACTTCGAGGAAAGCAGCCCGTCGAGCTCGTTGAACTCCTCCGGCCGCTGCTTCATTGACTTCGAAAGCCTCGCCGCCTCGCGGCAGATCTTCCAGAACAGCCATTCACCTTTGGCCTTCTCGATCAAGTCGAGATAGCCGAGCTCAAACAGAGAGTTGAGGTCTTCACGGTGCTGAATGGCGTCGTGGTAGTACTCACGACAGTTCTTCGCGTTGATATCTCGGGCGAGGTCGATCATTTCCGACACAGGTTCGGAGTCGGATGTGATGGTGTCGAGTGAGTACAAACCGGAGCGGCCCGGCGCGATGACTTTCTTGACGTCGGAGATCAACATCGAGTGATAACTCACCATGGCGCGGCCGCTCTCGGTGACGATCGTCGGAGGCGCCACGCTTTCGCTTTCGCAAACGTCCTTGATGACGTACACGACGTCATTGGCGAACTCTTGCACCGAGTAGTTGACGGAAAATGCCGAAGCTGTCTTGCTGCCGTCGTAATCGACGCCAAGGCCGCCGCCGACGTTCAGGTATTCGACTTCGAATCCCATCTTGCGCACTTTGGAGTAGACGCGAGCGGCCTCTTTGACGGCTTGCTTGGCGCTCTTGATGTTGGTGATCTGTGATCCGATGTGGAAGTGCAGCATCCGCAGGAGATGCGATCTGCCGGCTTCACGCAGTTGCTCCAGGGTACGGACCAGAGCAATCGTACTCATACCGAATTTGGCGAACTCACCACCGGACTCCTCCCACTTGCCGCTACCGCGTGAATACAGCTTGACGCGAATGCCCATGTTGGGCTCGACCCCCAGCTTCTCGCCGAGCTTGAGGCTGCTCTGCATGTCCTCGGGATCTTCGACGACGACAATCGTGTTGCGGCCGACTTTTTCCGCTAAGATCGCCATGCGCAGGAAGAGGTCATCCTTAAGTCCGTTGCATACGATCAGTGCGTCATCGGCGAGGGGCATGGCCATCGCGTTGACCAACTCGGCCTTGCTGCCGACCTCCAACCCGTAGCAGTACGCGAGCCCCGAGTCGACGAGTCTTCGCACTACTTCTGATTTCTGGTTGACCTTTACCGGGAAGACCCCCAAGTGGTCGCCCCGGTAGTCGAATTCCTCGATCGAGTTGCGAAAGGCCTTGTGAATCGCTTCCAGGCAGTCGTCCAGAATCTGCGGAAAGCGCAGCAGGAAAGGCGTTGACAGCCGCTGGCGAATCAGGCCGTCGACCACTTCCTTGACGTCGATCGAAAGGCTGCGGTCACGCGACGGCGAGACGGCCAGATGGCCCTGCTTGTTGATAAAAAAGTAGTCGAACCCCCAATTGTCGATGCCATAGGTTTTGGCCACGCGTTCGACAATGCTACTCCCGGCTTTTACGGAAAGAGCCTCGTATTGCGTGGCGGCCATGGGGTTTGCCCGGGCTGCGGGCACGGCGAGAAAGGTCCGCAACCGCGTTGCGAACCCCATTCATCATAGCCTGGGAATGTTGCAATGCCTCACCGGCAATGGATTGCTTTCACGCTGGTTTGTCGCTCGGCTAAACTGGATTGCCTTGGTGCCTCCACCTATGTCAGAAGAAAATTTCAACCGTCCCGTACTGATTGTCACCGGAACCCCACCGCAGGGCTGGTTTGATCGTCTTACAGCGATCGAAGAGCTGGTGGAAATCTGCCGCTGCCCTTCGGAAGAGGAAACCCAGGCTCGGTTGCCGGAGGCGGATTGCGCGTTCGCATGGGAGAAAGGCGCCTTCTGGATCCGAGACTCGTTGGGCAAAGCGGCTAGGCTGAAGTGGATGCAGATTAGCTCGGCCGGTCTTGAGCGGATCATATCGCCGGAGTTGATCGAGAGTCCCGTAGTGCTTGTGAACGGCCAGGGTCTCTACGCTCCAGCTCTCGCCGAGTTTGTGATCTTTTCGATCCTCTTCTTTGTGAAGAGCTTTCGCCGCATCGACAGCAATCGGGCCAAGCGCCGCTGGGACCGTTTCCTGGGTCAGGAGGCGCGCGGCCAGACGCTGTCGATTATCGGCTACGGAGGCACAGGACGTGCCACGGCAAAACTAGCCAAGGCAATGGGCATGAAGGTGACCGCCGTGAAGCGGAACACGGCGGTTGTTGAAGGTTCCCAATGGGTGGACGAGGTGGTTCCGCTGGAGCACTGGCATGAAGCCCTGAGGGCCGCTGACTTTGTGTGCAACGCGCTTCCGTTTACCGACGCGACAAAAGGGATGTTCGGCGAAGCTGAGTTTCGCGCGATGAGGGAGTCCTCGGTCTACATCAGCGTCGGCCGCGGCAAGACAACGCAGGAAGATGTCATGATCCGGGCTCTGAAAGAAGGCTGGATCGCTGGCGCTGGATTGGATGTCTTCCAGACCGAGCCGTTGCCCGAGGAGAGTGAGCTGTGGAATCTGGAGAACGTGATCCTGTCGCCCCACTGCACCGACGTGACGACGACGTATCACATCGAGTCGGCACGGTTGCTTTGTGAGAATGTCGAGCGTTGGCTCAATGGCGAGCCTTTGCTCAACGTGGTAGCGGACAAAGCACGAGGTTACTAAAGACAGGTCAGCGCTGCACGCGGCCTGAGCCTCCACCCTTCATCAGCGACATTACTTCATCCGCTGAGAAGCGGTTGAAGTCTCCGGGCACGGAGTGCTTCAGGCAAGAAGCCGCGACGGCGAACTCGAGCGCTGTCTGATGGTCGTCCGGGTAGTTGATCAACCCGTAGATCATCCCGCCCGAGAAGGAGTCGCCGCCTCCGACTCGGTCGACGATATGCGTGATGTCATATTTTCGGCTGTGATGGAAGTTCTGGCGGTTGTTGAGCACGGCAGACCAACCGTTGTGCGACGCACTGATCGACTCACGCAGAGTGATGGCGAGGATCTTCATGTCGGGAAACGCAGCGAGCACCTTGTCCGACAGAGTGCGGTATTTCCCGATGTCGAGCGCGCCGGACTCGACGTCCACATCAATCGAGATGCCGAGTGACTTTTGGCAGTCCTCTTCGTTGGCGATGCCGATGTCGACATACTTGACGAGCTCGGTCATTACCTCCTGGGCGGACTTGCCGTACTTCCAGAGGTTCTTGCGGTAGTTGAAATCACAAGAGACGGACAGGCCCTTCTCACGGGCTTTCTTGACGGACTCGATCGAGAGGTCAGCGGCGCTTTGCGAGATCGCGGGCGTGATGCCTGTGATGTGAAACCAAGTGGCTCCGTCGAGGGCTGCGTCCCAATCAATGTCGCCGGGCTTGGCTAGAGCTATGGCGGTGTCGTTGCGGTCGTAGGTTACTTTCGAAGGCCTCTGGTTGGCTCCGGGCTCAAGGAAGTAGATGCCCATCCGGCCAGGGCCTCGGGTGACGGAGCTGGTATCGATGCCGAAGCGGCGTAGCTCGGCCACACAGGCCTCGGCGACGGGATGCTTCCACGGCAGAACCGTCACATAGCTGGTCGGGAGGTCATAGTTGGCGGTTGAGACTGCGACGTTCGCTTCGCCGCCGCCAAAGGTGGCAACGAACATCGCTGATTGCAACGGACGTTCAAAGCTGGGCGGCGCGAGCCGCAGCATAATTTCGCCAAAGGTGACTACTTTCGCCATCGATCTGATCCTCGAACGCCCGCGCCGGGCGATTAGCTCAAAAGCGTTACGATATCAAACCGCAGGTCTGAAACACGCTGCCACGGCGCACGAGCCGCACACGGCCGAGAGCCTTTCTGTAGGTTCACCGAAAGCGCGAAAGCGGCAACAAACTGTTCCAAGCCGTTGTTCATCTGGAATACCGTTCATTGCTCAGTTTTGACGCCGGAGGTCGCCCCATAGGTTTTCCGTCGGCGTTGCGCCAAGGGGAGTTCAGCTCGGCAGGTTCTCGCGGAAGAAGCGGAGGAAGTTGCCGTGAAAGATGGCGTCGATGTCGGCATCGCCGTAACCGCGGCTACTCAGCCGCTCACCGATCTTTTGCAGATCCGCTATGGTTTCGATGCCCTTCGGGCACTGCTCTGTTCCAAAGCCGCCGTCTAGGTCGCTCCCGATACCTACATGGTTCACATCGCCGGCGATCTTGCAAATGTGGTCGATGTGATCCACAAGTTGATCGAGAGATGGTCTGACATTGTCCTTTCTGTCTCTTCGCCAGTCGGGAGTGATCTGCCAGGCATCGAGCACAACGCCGATGACGCCGCCTCGTTCAACGACCTGGCGGATCTGTTCATCGCTGATCTGGCGGTCGTGCGGCGTGAGGGCGCGGCAGTTGCCGTGGCTAATGAAGACCGCTTTGGAGTAGATCTCCAGCGCCTGCTCGACTGCCGTGTCAGCCGTGTGAACCAGATCCAGGATGACGCCGAGGCGCTCGAACTCTTTGAGCAACTCCCTCCCGCGTGCGGTCAACGGGCCGTCGCCGCCTGTCCCCATGGAGTACGCGCTCGGGCCATAGTGCGCCAAGCAAGCTGTCCGTAGGCCTTGTTCGAACCACCACTGCGCGTACGACGGATCGACGATGGGGTCCGTGCCTTCCATGCTGAGGATGTAGCCGACCGGCGCAGTGTCCGGTGAGGACTCCCAGGCTGACCAGATCATGTCGAGCGTCGAGCGGTCGCTGATCATCCGCATGTGGCCCTGTTGCTCGAGAAGCTTGTAGTACGCAAGCTGGGCTTGGCCGGCGGCGGAGCAGATCGTCTGGTTGGCGTAATCCAGGTTTTCTCGGAGAATGATCTCACCGTGCTCGCGTTCGCCGATCGGTCCTAAATTCGAATCGAGATCCGGCAGGCTTTTCGGCAGAGCGCGGCTGAGTACGGTGGCGAGCGCGACACCGATCCGCCCTTGGCGCATCGCGGGAAGGCTTGTCGTGCAGGCACCGCGGCTCTTGCCCGTCATGCCGCGCTCATTGGCGCGCAGCTCCTGAACAGAAAGAAGCTGGTCGCGGTCAAACGAGACGGCGTTCCAGGCGATGTCGAGATGGGCATCAATGATGAGTCGCATAACCGGCAGACAAGCCTAACAGATCGGAGGTTGGGGCCGCCGATCTGGCAGTGCCGCCTTTCTCGCCAGATGGCTAGGGATGCTGGCCAGGAATCGGCGCCAGTCAGTTAAAGTCGGACTTGATCGCAAGGTAATATGTTGAAAAAATTCGTGACAGTCGCTCTTTGGAATGGATTCCTAGCCCCGCCGGAAAGCTTCGAAAGCCGGAGTGGAGTGCTCGGTGAAGTCGCCTTCTTCGCCCCGGACAAGCAGCATCACGGCAAGGTCGTGAGCGGTGGCGAAGCGGAATGCTTCATCCTCGCCCATGACCATCAGCGCAGTCGCGTAGGCATCGGCCGTCATGCAGGAAAGATGAATGACCGTTACTGATGCCAGGCGGTGGGTCACCGGGCGTGCCGAGCGGGGGTCGATCGTATGGGAATAACGGACACCGTCCTTCTCGATGAGGTTGCGGTAGTTGCCGGAGGTGGCCATAGCGCCGTCATTGAGCCGGACAATCCTCTGCTGCGCTCGGCGGCCCAGGATGGGTTGCTCGATGGCGATGCGCCAGGTCTTACCGGTCGAGCCGTGCCCAGCGGTTCTCACTTCGCCCCCGACTTCGACCATGTGATTGCCGTAATCAAGGTCGGCGAGAGTCTGGGAAACGCGGTCAACGGCGTATCCCTTGGCTATCGCTGAAAGGTCTGCTTGCGTGGCCGGGTGACGTTTGCGGGCGGTCGCAGGTGCTTCAATTTCGATCTTCTCCCAGCCGAGCGACTGTCGCAGTTCGGCCAATCGTGATTCGCTCGGTATGCGGTCGAGCTTCACGGGCCCAAAGCCCCAGGCGTCGACCAGCGGTCCCACGGTGATGTCAAACGCGCCCTCGGTGGCTTCGCTGATGCGCTGGGCTTCGCTCAAGACCTCGATCACATCCATTGAGAGCGGAAACGGCTCAGTAGTCCGCTGGCGGTTGAATCGAGAAATCTCAGAGTCCAACTGATAGGTCGACATTTTGGCGTTGACGTTGTCGAGTTCTCTTCGGATAGCCTGATCGATGCGTGATTTCCTGGCCTCAGAGAGGTGCGGACTGACGACCTTCACCCGATAGGCCGTCCCCATGGTAGGGCCTTGAAACAGATACTCGGTCTCCATCGAGATCGAAGTGCTTGTGCATCCAACAAATACAGCAATGAGAAAACCGTTAGCAATCGCAAGCGCGAGAGTACGGCTGCCAAGGAAAAAGCCGCGGCACGGCATAGCACCACCGTTCCAATCGGGGCTTTTCGCTGTGAAGGGTATGGCGGCTACCCTCCGAAGTCGTCAGACCTGATGTTTTCCGGTTCGACGCCGAGATCATCGAGCATCTTGAAACAAGCCGACATCATCGGCGGTGGTCCGCACACGTAGTATTCGATGTCTTCCGGAGCCGGATGGTCTTTGAGGTAGTTGTCGTAGAGAACCTGATGAATGAATCCCACGTCACCTGTCCAGTTGTCCTCGGGAAGCGGCTCCGACAGCGCCAGAAGCCACGTGAAATTGGGATTTTCGGATTGGATCTTGTCGAAATGGTCGATGTAGAACGCTTCTCGCAGGCTGCGGGCTCCGTACCAGAAAGAGACTTTGCGGTCTGTGTGCAGGCGCTGGAACAGGTCGAAGATGTGTGAGCGCATCGGTGCCATGCCGGCGCCGCCGCCGATAAACACCATCTCGGCGTCGGTGTCCTTGGCGAAGAAGTCTCCGAACGGGCCGGAGATCGTGACTTCGTCGCCCTGCTTCAGGCTGAAGATGTACGACGACACCACGCCCGGCGGCGTTTCCTTGGGAGCGCGTGGCGGCGGCGTCGCTACCCGAACGTTGAGCATGATGATGCCCTTCTCTTCCGGGAAGTTGGCCATCGAATAGGCGCGATCGACGGACTCGTCGGTGCCGGCGGTCAGCTCCCACAGGTGATACTTGTCCCAGTCGGGCCGGAACTCCTGTTCGATGTCGAAGTCTCGATATAGAGTTGCATACGGGGGGCAGGTGATCTGAATGTAGCCACCTGCCCGGAAGGGAACCGCTTCACCCGGAGGCAACGCCAGCACCAGTTCCTTGATGAAGGTCGCCACATTGTTGTTGGAGCGTACTTTGCAGTTCCACTGCCGCACGCTGAAGACCTCGGGCGGTACATGAATCTTCAGGTTCTGCTTGACTTTCACCTGACAGGACAATCGACAGCCTTGGCGCGCTTCTCCGCGTGTGATGTGGCTGGTTTCGGTGGGCAGCATTGCGCCACCACCCTCGTTGACCTCTACCTTGCAGACGCCGCAACTGCCTTTGCCGCCGCAGGCCGAGGGGATGAAGATCTTGTTGTTCGCGAGTGAGTTGAGGAGGCTGCTGCCCGTGGGGACCTGAATCGCTTTCGAAGCATCGTCGTTGATGATGATGCTCACTTGCCCGCCCGCCACAAGCTTGTTGCGGGCCGCCATCAATACTGCCACGAGCGTCAGGATGACGGCAGTGAACATGAAAACGCCGAGCACAATGGTCATCTTCGATTCGTCTGCCCCAAGTTGACGTCCTACAGTTGCACTCCCGCGAATGCCATGAAGCCGATGGCCATCAAACCGGTGACGATGAATGTCATCCCCAAACCTCGCAACCCGGCAGGCACGTTGCTGTAGCGCATCCTTTCTCGAATCGAAGCCAGCGAAATAACCGCCAGCGCCCAGCCAATGCCCGAGCCGAGTCCGAAGACTGTGCTCTCGGCGAGCGTGTAGTCACGCTCGACCATGAAGAGCGAAGCGCCGAGGATGGCGCAATTCACGGCGATCAGCGGCAGAAAGATGCCCAGTGCGTTGTAGAGAGCGGGCATGAAGCGGTCGAGGGTCATCTCAACGATTTGCACCATGGCGGCGATGGTCCCGATGCAGCACAGGAAGCGGAGGAACGAAAGGTCGTACTGTGCCAAGTCGGGCGAAACCCAGGCCAAGGCGCCTTCTTGCAGCAGATAGCGGTAGATCAGATTGTTCATGGGTACGGTCAGCGTGAGCACGAAGATCACAGCGCCGCCCAGGCCGATGGCCGTATTGACCTTTTTCGAAACGGCCAGGAACGAGCACATGCCCAGGAAGAACGCCAACGCCATGTTCTCGACGAAGATGGCTTTCACGGCGAGCGAGAGTAGGTGCTCCATCTCAGCCCTCCTCCTCGACTTGGTCCGGCTTCCAGGCGCGCAAGCCCCAGATCAGGAACCCGATAATGAAGAACGCCCCTGCCGAAGTGACCATGATGCCGTTGGGGTAGTACCAGCCCCCCTCCGTCACGACCGGAAGCACCGTGTAACCGAGCAGCTTGCCGGCGCCGAACAATTCCCGGATCGCACCAGTGATCAGCAAGACGATGCTGTAGCCGAAGCCGTTGCCCAAACCGTCCGCGATGCTCAGTGCCGGTCTGTTCTGCATCGCGAAGGCCTCGGCCCGGCCCATGATGATGCAGTTGGTAATGATCAGCCCGACAAACACCGAGAGCTGCTTGCTGATCTCGAACAGATACGCTTTGAGGAATTGATCGGCGATGATCACCAGCGAGGCAATGATCGTCAATTGCACGATGATGCGGATCGAACCGGGAATGAGATTCCGGATCAAGCTGACGGAAAGATTCGACAAGGTCAGCACGAAGATCACCGCACCGCACATCACAATCGAGGTCTCGAGCTTCGTCGTGACGGCCAGCGCCGAACAGATACCGAGCACCTGCAGCGCGATCGGATTGTTCTCAAAGAGCGGATCGAGAACCGCCTTCTTTGCGGAGCTGGCCATGAAAACTATCCTCTGTCCCTCATGATACTTGTCGACGTCGGGAGAGCGGAGAGGTGGCTCGAGGTGTGATCAATCGTAGTCGTCCGGACTCCTCGGAGGAAGCAGGAGCCGAAGGACCGCTTTTGTTTGATAGGGGACAAGATCTCGAGTGTAAAAGCACTGATATCGCTCGCGAAGGCGTCACGGAATCTTGTTTGGAGGGCGGTCATACCTTTCTGAACGCCCTTGGCGGTAGTTTTTGAGATACGATGCGAAGCCGTTCTCGCCCAGCCAGAAGCGGAGCATGTTTGTCACCCCGCGGCTCGTGATCGTTGCGCCGGCCAGTCCATCGACCTGATGGGGATCGGCCGCTGCCGGGCCGGCTTGACCCTTGATGACCTCAATGACAACCTCGCCGCTGTCATCGAAAGCGATGCGTCCCGGCCAGAGGCCTTTCCAGCGGGGGTTGTCCACCTCCCCCCCGAGACCGG
Source organism: Bryobacterales bacterium (assembly GCA_965204095.1). Taxonomy (GTDB): domain Bacteria; phylum Acidobacteriota; class Terriglobia; order Bryobacterales; family UBA6623; genus JAPPLB01. The sequence continues at coordinate 3,620,688 of OZ241991.1, forward strand.
GCGTCTCACCGTGCTGGTAGTAGGTGAGGCCGCGGATCGTCTTCCCGTCGGCGTCGAGGGCCAGAAAACCGTACAGCGTCGACCATAGGCCGTACCCCTCGATCGGCAGAACGATCATCTCGACATCACCCTGCTCCCCCAGCACGTGATAGACGACGGCGTATTTGGGAAGCCGTTTGATCACCGCGGAGTTCGGGGGAGCTTCGCGGCTCAAAGCCGGATCGCTCTTGGCTTTCTGCTGATCGTAAGCGCCCGCATTGACGTCGGGGGCGATCTCGCCGCTTTCCAGGTCGATTACCAAGGTGCTCACGTTCTCGAACAGCTTCTCAACATCCTCCGCACTCACGCCTCGGCTCGAGTCGATCAGCCCCGCCGCAAGCAACACGTTTCTTCGCTTGTCAAGGGTCGCGTTCTCGTCCTGGAGTTCAGAGAGGGAAACGGCGGAAGTCGAGACCAGGATGGCGCACATGACGCAAACTGCGCCCGCAAAAAGGATGGTATACGCGACGCTATGCCGCATAACGCGCCCTCCTGCGTTTCACGTTGGCTTGCACGACGAAGTGGTCGATCAATGCGGCGAACAGATTCATGAACAGGATTGCAAGCATCATCCCTTCGGGATAGGCGGGGTTGACGACGCGAATCAGAATCGCCAGCACGCCGATCAGGAATCCGTAGATGTAGCGGCCCGTCTCGGAGTGCGCGGCCGATACCGGGTCCGTCGCCATGAATACGGCTCCGAACGCCCAGCCGCCCAGAACGAAGTGCCACTCGAAGGACACGTTCAACAACAGATTCGTTTCCGATCCGACGGCGTTCAGCAGGAGAGTCGCCGCGTACGAACCCACCGCAACGCCCAGCATGATGCGCCATGACCCCACCCGCGAAACGATCAGCACCAGCGCCCCGAACAAACAGGCGGCCGTCGATGTTTCACCCATCGAGCCGGGAACAAAACCGAGAAACGCATCCCACCATTCGACTCCCTCGGCCAAGACCGCCTGCCCGGATACAGCGGCTTCCGCAAGCCATGTGGCGCCGCTCAAACCGTCCACGCCGGTATTGGCGGCAATCCATACTTGATCACCGGAGATCTGCGCCGGATATGCAAAGAAGAGGAATACGCGGGCTGTAAGAGCCGGGTTGAGGATGTTCATCCCGGTGCCGCCGAAAATCTCCTTGCCGATGATCACGCCGAAGGCGATGCCGATCGCGACCTGCCAGAGTGGGATCGTCGGCGGGAGCACCAGCGGGAAGAGCATGCCCGTAACCAGGAAGCCTTCGTTGATTTCGTGACGGCGGACAAGGGCGAACAGGGCTTCGCAACCTCCCCCGACGGCAAAAGTAACGATCAGAACCGGCAGGTAGTAGAGCACGCCATGGACGATGCACGCCACGACGTCCGTCGGGTCCCAGGCGCCGTAGCCAAGCCACTCGGCGACGCTCGTCTGCCACGTCTCCAGTGGCTGTGCGCCCTGGGAAATAGCAAGATGCGCCTGATAGCCGGTGTTGTACATCGCCATGAACACGCAGGGGAGCAAAGCGATGACGACCGTCATCATCATGCGCTTGACATCGAGGCCGTCGCGAACGTGTGATGCGCCCTTGGTGACCGTTCCGGGTGTGTACAGAAACGTGTCCGCCATCTCATAGAGGGGGTATGCGAACTCCAGCTTCCCGCCCTTCCCGAAGTGCCGGGCTTGCGAGTCGAAGATAGATCGCAGGAACTTCATCAACCTTCCTTCTCGATGGTCGTCAGCACATTGCGCAGCAACGGCCCGTACTCGACCTTGCTCGGACAAACGAAGGAACACAGCGCCAGATCTTCTTCCGCCAATTCCAGACAGCCCAGTTCTTCGGCCTTTTCGATATCGCCAACCATCAGGGACCGCAGCAGAAACGTCGGCAGGAGGTCCATCGGCATTATGCGCTCATACATGCCGATGGGAACCATCGCCCTGTCCGACCCGTTGCGTGACGTGGTGAAGTCAAACCGTTTCCCCGGCAGCAGTTTTGAAACGAAGGTGTTGACCGTCGAATACTTGTGCATCCCCGGGCTCAACCAACCAAGGAACTCCCGCTTGCGCCCCTCCGGCAGCACGGACACCTGATGGTCAAACCGCCCCAGATAACCGAAAATCGGACCGGACGCCGACCGGCCCGAGAGCACCGATCCCGACACGATGCGGGCCTCTCCTTCGTGCAGCTCATTCGATGTCAAGTCATCGGTGGAAGCGCCCAATCGCGTGCGGAGCAACCGCGGCCGACGGGCTGCGGGTCCGGCCAGGGCAATCACGCGTTCGACATCCAAACGGCCGGTCGCGAAGAGTTTGCCGATGGCCGCGACATCCTGATAGTTGGCGTGCCAGACAAGTTTGTTCCGGTCAACCGGGTCAAGACGATGGATGTGGAAACCGACGGTGCCGGAAGGATGCGGCCCGGCGAACCTTTCTTCGTGGAAAGGTGAATCCGAGGGGACTGGGACGCGGCTGTCCGCGCCCTTGCAAACGTACACGGGGCCGTCGGTCAGTCGAGCCAGCGCGCGCAGACCGCGCGCGAAATCGTCATGTCGGCTTTCGAGTACCGTATCGACATCGGGCGCTAGTGGGTTGGTATCGACGGCCGTAACGAAGACCGATCGCGGTGTTTTGTCCGGATCGGCCACGCGGTTGAACGGCCGAGCGCGAATGGCGGTCCACAGCCCCGACTCGATCAAGAGATCCGCGACCTGCTCGCGGCTCAAAGCGCTGGGCGGCGTACCCTGATAGGAGGAAAACTCGACACTGTCCGATCCGCCGGCCAGTTCCGATGGATCGAGTTGAATGACAACGGACTGCAACGCGCGACGCGCACCGCGGTTGATGGCGGTGACTTTGCCGGATGCCGGTGAGGTGTAACGCACGCGAGGTGTTTTCTTGTCCTCGAAAAGAAGCTGACCCCGGCGGATGTCATCGCCGGCCGCCACGTGCATCGTCGGCTTCATGCCGACATAGTCATCGGCCACCAGAGCTACTCGGCTCGGCTGCGGCGCTGCTGCGATCACCTGCTCGGGGCGGCCGGAGATCGGTAGATCCAGACCCTTTCTGGTTTTGTGAAGCCCCATCGAACTTGTTAAGCCCGCTCTCCGTTCAGGATGCCTCTTGAGACGTTACCGCCCTGGTGCTGTACTCCTCAAAACAGGCGTGCCTGTCCACGGTTTGGCCGCAACGGCCCGGAGACCTCACCTGTTCATATCGAACTGTTGACCCGCAAGGCCATCGGGACGGCACTTCCGAAAGGACCATACGCGGCCGGCTGGACCTTGGGGCCGATCACTCCGCAAATGTAACTGGGAAAGGGATTTCGGCTTGCCGCTTGACGTGTTTCGTGCCCCATCGTTGGGGTCTTCGCTTGAGCCTCTCGTTGGCGAAACGTCAGTCGATCGGCGTTTCCATTCCACTGGGCGAAGCCGTTATTTTTATCTTAGCGCCTCCAACCGCCGCGTTGCCGGAAAGCCCCGGCCCTGCATTATAATCAGCGGCGGTAGGCTGAGCGATGTCCAGCGTTGGAAAAACCGAAACTGTCGGGCAAGCCGAACACGTCGGTTTTCTGCTCAACGGCGAACCGCATCGAGTTCCCGAAGGCACGAGCATTGCCGACTTGCTCGAGGCGCTTGGGTTGCCGTCCGATCGGGTCGCCGTGGAACTCGACCGCGAGATTGTACGACAACCTCGACGAGAGACGACGGTCATCAAGCCGGGTGCTTCGATCGAAGTTGTCGAGTTCGTGGGCGGAGGCTAAGTTGCCCGTCTCAGGGCCCATCGCAGTTTGTTTAATTTTCTTGCTGTCGGCGGAGCCGAGTTGTCGTACAATTGCAGAGTCCCTGAACAGTGAAGCTGGTTCTGCCTTCATGACGTGGGGTGGTCGTTCCATGCTCAAGCTTAAAAAATCCCGTTTGTCCAAACCCCAAGGCTACCCCGAGACGTTCGGCAGTCTGGAGGTCTCCGAGATCACCGGGGTCAGCCTGCGCCAGTTGCAGTGGTGGGACGAGCGAGGTGTCGTCAGCCCCGTGCAAAGAGGGCACAAGCGCATGTACCGGTTCAATGAGGTGATCGAGATCGGGTTGATAACCGAGTTGCGCAAGAAGGGCATTTCCCTTCAGAAGATCCGCAAAGTGCTCCGGTTCCTGCATAAGGAGTTGGGCAGGGGATTGTTCGAGGCCGTGCAAAACGGGAACGAAATGCACTTGCTGACCGACGGCAGGAACATCTACCTCGAAGACAGCCATAAGAGCATCGTTGACATTCTCAATAGTTCCAGGCAGCCGCTCATTTCTGTCTGTATCACCGATCAGGTTCGACGCTTGACGGCCGGTGAGGCCATCAGGAAGGTCTTGCGCTCGGAACATAAAACTGCTGCCGGCCGCAAGTCCCGGGCCTCCTGACGTCAACGCCCTTCAAACTCGGGTCGTCGCGACACTGCTGGCGGCAGGCCGTTCGATGCGGCGCTTGGATGCGATCAGTTCCTTTCCCTGCATGTCTCCCCAGGTGGCGAGACAAAGTTCGTGAGAGGGCAGTCAGGACAAGTCCCGAGCCGCCCGCGCCAGCAACACGTCCTTTGAGGTTTTCACGGATCACGAGTCACGAAACGCGAATCACGGCTTTTGCGCGGCGCGTAACGCCGCCTTGAACGCCTTACGCGATGGTTTCCGGCAGGAGATCAATCATCCGGCGCGATCAGCCTCAACTCCACCAGTTTTGCCCAGACCTTCTCGGCGCTTTCCTGCGGCGTCTCGACGCTCGAATCGAACTTGACGGCGGGATGTAGCGGAGGCTCGTAGGGGTCCGACACACCCGTAAACTCCTTGATCTCCCCTGCGAGCGCCTTCTTGTACAGGCCCTTCACGTCCCGCTCCACGAGGGTGGCGAGCGGACAGTGCGCATGCACCTCCACGAAGTGCTCGATCTTCGCCGCCACCTCGTCGCGCACTTCGCGATACGGTGAGATCGCCGCCGCGATTGCCACCACGCCGTTCCGAGAGAGCATCTCGCACACGAACCCGATCCGTCGGATATTCGTGTCGCGGTCCTCTTTGCTGAACCCCAACCCCTTGGAAAGATTGGTCCGTATGACATCGCCGTCAAGGAGTTCCACGCGAGCGCCGTCCTCGCGGAGTCTCTTCTCGATAATTTCCGAAACCGTCGATTTTCCGGCGCCCGACAGTCCTGTGAACCAGAGAGTAAAACCTTTGTGAGTCATCTTTATTCAATAGCGCCTGAGGAAGTCAGCACGCCGCCCTGGCAGGCTATGCCCCTGTGTAAGCCTCGATCAGAATGTCGGCGATTTCGGGCCGAAGGATCCGAGGGTCGGGCCGCTTGCCGTTTTTGAGTTGTTCTCGTACCTGCGTCCCGCTGATCGCGAAGGGCTTCTTGTCAGGGTGGTTTTCCATCAGGTCGACCCGGCCGAGCGATTCATAGAAGGCCGCGAACCCGATCTTGCAAGGGCGAAGGTGAAGCTCTCCCGCCAGGGAATCAAAGATCGCCTGGGCATCGAAGTCGCCCCAGATCGGACTGCGGTCCTCAAACGGAGCGTCGGCATGTTTGCGGCCGATCACCAGATCCGAGAATCCGTGGTTCTGCCGGTAGACGGCGTGCATGACGGCCTCTTTGGGGCCTCCGTAGAACATCTTGATGTCGAGCGGGATGACTTCGAACACGTCGCTGATGTCGTATCCCGCCGCCGCCCACAGCGCCTCGTCCTTGTCCCCTTTGCCGAGCAGGCCGCGATCGTGCAACGTGCGGTAGCAGCGCATCCGCACTTCCGCGTTCACGTCGTCGCCCTTGAGAACCCCGACCAGAGGATTCAGCACGACGCCCGTGAAATGACCCTCTCGCGTGAGCCTTTCGACTCCCGCAACCAGCGCATATTCATGGGCCCGGTGCAGTGGGTTGCGCGTCTGGAAGGCCAACGCTCGCTTCCACTTCCGCTCCCGAATCAACAGCCGCGTCATCCCCGGACTTGACAGCGGCGCGCCCCACTCCGGACGCGCCTTCTGCGGGAGCACCCGCAGCGTCCCTCCCAACAGCCGCCTTCTCGGGTCCCCTTCCACCATACGCCCGCCGGGATGGTCGAAACGCTCCGTCCCGTAAACGCCGTGGACGTACTTCGGTTTGTCCCAATCGAAGACTTCGGTCTCGTCCAGGATGCCGACCAGCTCGCCGTCTTCGTCTCGCAATGCGGTCGATCCGCCCGCTGTGAGCGCATCGGCCTCGGCATCGCTGGCCGGCAAGGAGAGCGGAATGCCCCATGCATACGCCTTTCCCTGCGACAGGATCGTGGCTTCGTCAAGCGCGCGCTGCCAGGCGCTCTCGCCCATCGGGCCTTCGAGAGGCGAAAGCGTCCCGTCCGCGATCCGGTGCATCGTCGACAGGTCGGCTCGGGACACTTCGACGGAGGGCAGCGGCGCGGCTTCCTCTCGCAACGCTTTTCGGCCGCTGAGGGGAACCGTGCGATCTACCGGCTCCGAAAGACCGCCGTGTACGGGAACAAGATCGTGTGACATGAGCTGCTGGTCTGTCTGGCTGGGAAAAGAGAAGCAGGCAGATCTCAGATCGACCCGCTTCGTCGAAACGAGGAGAAGAAAGGATACCGCGACTGGGGCGGCACGGCTTGCGGCAATACTTCATGAAGCATCACGTCGAACTCGCGTTTCAGCTCGCCGCTGGGGCTGAGATGCAATCCGCATTCTTTGGTGGCGTCCGTTTCCCACCACCATCGCCCGGCCCGAGCGTCTTCCGAGCCCGTGGTTGCTCTCGTGCAGGGCGCACAGCCGATGCTGGTATATCCCTGATCGTAGAGCGAATGGTAGGGAACGTTGTGCCACCGGATGTAAGCCCACACTTCTTCGTGGGTCCATTCAGCCAGCGGACAGATCTTGGTGACGCCCTCGTGCTTCGCGTCGAGCGATACCTTCTCGATGTCGCGCCGGCTCTCCGACTGTCCGCGCCGCAAGCCCACGACCCAGGCGTCGAGGTCCGCCAGCTTCCGCCGCAACGGCCTCACCTTGCGCACCTCGCAGCACATGCGCCGCTTGGCGACGGAATCGCGGAACAGATTGGGGCCGTGCCGCGAGACCATGCCGGCAACCTCGAAGGCGTCCGGGAAAATGACCTCGATCTCGATTCCGTATCTCTCGCGGACCTCGCCGATGAGCGTCTGTGTCTCTTCCGAAAGCCTGCCGGTATCGATCGTGAAGACGGATACCTGCCCGCCGGTCAGCCGGGCCGCCATGTCGATGATGACCATGCCTTCCGCTTGAAAGCTCGTGCAGATCGCGAGGCGCGATCCGAACACCGAGATGCCCCAGGCCAGCAGTTCTTCGGCAGTCGCATCCGAGTGCGGCGGAGTCACGGGATGTGCAAGAGTTTTAATCATTAGCCCTAATCCCTATCGACATACTGGAGATTAGGATAGCATGCCTGTCTTCGGCTTGCAAGTCCGCGATCAACCCTCAAGCCGCGAGGGTGTCCGAGTGCCGCCGCTCGTGATCCAGAAGGAACTGCTTGCGTTCGAGACCCCCGGCGTAACCGCTGAGCTTGCCGGACGCCCCGACAATCCGGTGACAGGGAATCAGGAGGGAGACGGGGTTGCGTCCGACGGCGGTGCCGACGGCTCTCGATGCGGAGGGCTTGCCGACCGCCCGGGCCAGGTCGCCGTAGCTGCAAGTGGCGCCGGCGGCCAGCCGCCGCAGTTCACGCCACACCGAAAGTTGAAACGGCGTGCCGCGCAAGTCGAGCGGGATGTCCGACCCGAAGTCGAGGTCGCCCGCAAAGTAGCAGTAGAGGAACCCTTCGGTTCGCAGCAGCCACGGGTTGCGGCGCGATCCGACGCGTCGGGAGCGGGGAAAGCGGCGCTCCATGGCGTCCGCCTGTGGGTCGAAGTAAAGCGCCGTGAGCCCCTTCTCGCTCGCCAGCAGATGAATCTTGCCTAAAGGTGAGCGGATTTTGGTGTAGTTCAGGATGTCTCCGGGCACGGTTCGCCTCTTCCAGCAAGCCCATCCTATCACCGGCTGCCTGCGGGGAAGCCGGCCAGTAGTTATCATGGCAAGCAGCTTGGGCCGTCAGACCGAACCTGACGCGAGGGGATATCCATGAATCGACGACAATTCGTACAGGCATCGGCCGCCTTGGCCGGCGTCGCCTGCGCCCCCCAAGAAACCTCGACCGCCGTGGAATACAACCTGCGCTACGCGCCGCGGATCGGCTTTCTGAACGACCTGCCTGTGCCGCGCCAGCTCGAGATCTACGCCGAGCACGGATTTCGCGCCTTCGAGTACAACGGCCTCCCGCGGCACTCTCTGAAGGAGGCCGAGCAGTTCCGCAGAAAGATGGACGAGCTCGGGATGGAGATGGGCGTCTTCGTCGTCAACTCAGGCGGTTGGAGAGGCGACGCGCTTGTCGATACGGCTTTTCACGAGGGGTTCCTGAAAGACGTTCACAAGGCCCTCGAATATCACGGCATCATGCGCAACGGTTGGTCGACGGTGACGAGCGGCCTCGCCGTCTCCAACATCCCGCTCGATCAGCAAACGGAGAATGTCATTGAGGGCCTCAAGAAGGCCGCCGACATCGTTTCGAAAACGGACCTGGTCCTCGTTCTCGAACCCTTGAACGTGCTGGTCAACCATGCCGGTTATTTCGTGGTGACCTCGGAGCACGCGGCGGAGATCATCGATGCCGTCGGCAGCCCGCAGGTGAAGATCCTGTTCGATATTTATCACCAGCAGATTTCCGAAGGGAATTTGATCGACAACATCGAGAAACACTGGGAGCGCATTGCCTACTTTCAGGTCGGCGACGTGCCGGGGCGCAAGGAGCCCGGCACCGGCGAGATCAACTATCGCAACGTGTTCAAAGCCATTCACGCCAAGGGCTACACCGGGCTGCTGGGCATGGAGCACGGGCTTTCGCAGCCCGGCATGTCCGGGCTGGAGAAGTGCTTCCGCGAATACAGGCAAGCGGATACGTGGACCTAGATCCTGCGTCTCCCGCCGTGGATGCACGCTCCCGCCAAAGGCTTTCACGAAACACGGCTTTTCGGTCTTTCCGGTTTACCGGCCGTCAGACATTTCTTCCTGGAGCGAACCAGGCCCCCGCCAGTGATTTTCACGAATCACGAGACACGAGACACGAAACACGGCTTTTCTCCCCCCGTGGTCTGCAAGTAGCGAAGGCGGAGCGCTCCAAATTAAACTGGGTCCATGCAATTGACTCGCCGCCAATGGTCTTACTTGATGTCCGTGGCCGCGCTGGCGCCGCGGTCCGCCCCCTCGCAGGAGATACCCGTGATTGACAACCCCCAAGGAAACTTCAGGTTCGTGAAGGGAAGCGGGCCGTATTCATCCGGCGCCGCCGCCCATGACGGCTACGAAGTGGTCCACGCCATTTTCAATCCTTTGCCGCAGCTTTGGGATGCGTTCGACATCATCGAAGGCCACCTGAAATCCCTGAATAGGCCCCTGAACGCCTTGTGCGGCATGGAGTTGCGTATTCCCGAAGCGCTCTCGATCGAGGGCTTCAATGAGTTCAACCAGCCCTATATTGACCGCCTCAAGGCGTGGGGGACTCATGTGGATGGGCTGAATCCCGTGGCCCGCACGAACGTCGCGATCGCGGTCAACCCGGTGCAGGCGCCGTCGGTGTACGGCTTCTCGTACACCATTCCTTCGGACTACAAGCGCAAGACGTTCGTCATTGCGGGTGCTGGGGAGCTGCGCTCGAGCAAGCTGGCCGGATCGGAGATCGTCAGCCGCGGCGACACCTCGACCACGGGCATGCGGGCGAAAACGAGGCAGGTTCTTTCGATCATGGACCGCCGCCTGGAAGCGTTGGGCCTGACGCACGCCGACATCACGCAGTCGAATGTCTACACGGTCTTTAACATCGCGGAGCTGATGGAGTCGACGATCATGCCGGCGCTTCATGAAGCGGCCCGGCACGGCGTCCGCTGGCACTTCGCTCGGCCGCCGGTGATCGAGATCGACTACGAGATGGACATGCGCGGCGTACGCAGCGAGATCACGCTGGCCGGTTAGCCTGTATTTCTCACCACGTGGCGAGATGAAGTGCGTGAGAGGGCCGTCAGGACGAGGCGCGAGCCGCTTGGCGCGCGCAGGCGTACTTGACGGTACGTTGAGCACGGCAAGCCAGCGCAACGAAGTCATGGCGGTCGTATCGCGTGCTTCAGCCGTCGGGTGGTGAGAAATGCAGGTTAGCGGCAGTCCGCTCACATCTGATAGAGCATCAGATAGATCGCCACCCCGGTGATCGAAACGTACATCCAGATTGGCCACGTCCAGCGGGCGATGCGGCGATGCTTGTCGAAGCGCTCCCGCCAGGCGTGGTAGAGCGTGACCAGCGCCAGCGGCACGATGGCGGCCGCCAGGATGATGTGCGAAATCAGGATCGCGAAATAAACCGGCCTCACCCAGCCCTGCTTCGTGAAGGGCACGGAGCCGGCCTGGGAGTGGTAGATCAGGTAGCTCGTCAGGAAGACGCACGACGTGACGAAAGCGCCCGCCATGGCAAGCCGGTGCCGTTGGACCTGCCCGCGGCGAATAAAGAGATAGCCGGCGGTGAGCAGCAGCGTGCTGATCGAATTCAGGCAGGCGTTGACGGTGGGCAGATCAGTGATTTCCATTGATGAGCCGTTGATCCCGGGGCGTCTACGCTAACCTGCATTTCTCACCACGTGGCGAGGTGAAGTGCGTGAGAGGTCCGTCAGGACGAGGCGCGAGCCGCTGGGCGCGCGCAGGTGTACTTGACAGTACATCGAGCACGGCAAGCAAGCGCAACGAAGTCATGGCGGTCTTATCGCGTGCTTCGGCCTTCGGGTGGTGAGAAATTCAGGTCAATCCTTCCGGGGATGATCGGCCGGCTTGGTAGCAGGCGGCCGCGAGAGTGAACACGCCGAAGACGACAGTCACCGCCCAGCAGGTTTCGATGGACGGTCCGGCCACCTGGACCCCGGCCGGTGCGAGGTAGTGGCGGTAGGCGCTGATTCCGTACGTCAGCGGGTTGAACGACATGACCCCTTTCACCCAGCCGGCGGCGCCGTCGGCCGGGAAAACGGCTCCGGAAAGCATCCACATCGGCATCAGGACGACGTTCATGACCGAGTGAAAACCCTGCACGGAGTTGAGCCACCAGGCGAAGAAGAAACCCAGGCCCGTCAGCCCGAACGAGAGAACCAGCAGCACTCCCAGAATGGCGGGGATGCGCTCCGGCGATACGGAGATGCCCAGCAGCGGGGCCAGCGGCAGAAACAGCAGCCCTTGCAGCACGCCGATCGTCGTGGCGCCCGTCACCTTGCCCAACACCAGCGCCCAACGCGAGACCGGAGCCACCAGGACCGAGAGCAGAAAGCCCTCCCGGCGGTCTTCGATGATCGACATGTTCGAGAAGATGGCCGTGAACAGCACGACCAGGACAACGGTCCCGGGGTAGAAGAACTGGAGGTAATTTTCACCCCCGGCGGACGTCCTCAGTGACGTGCCGAAGCCCGAGCCGAGCAGCAGCCAGAACACCAACGGAGTTGCCAATACTCCGATGACGCGGCTTCTTTGTCGGTAGAAGCTGCGGATCTCGCGCCACCAGAGCGTGCTCATGCTGAGCAGAAAGCTCGGCCGGGCCGCGGTCGCTCCGCTCGAAACGGCGGGCAGCGGGACGGTCGCGGCCGGATCGCTAAGCGCTTTGGAAGGCGGATGGGCCATGCGGGACGGGCTTTGCTGCGTCGCCCTCAAGGCTCATTATGCCTGATCGCCGCGGCCTCACCCTCTCCGAAGCGGTGACCGGTCACGCGGATGAAGAAGTCTTCCAGAGTCGGGTGGGAGACCGTTACGGAATCGATCTGCTCCGGCAAGGCCTGCATCAGCCGAGCGACGAGCTCGGCGCCCTGCGGGTGCTCGAAGCGGACGCTGCCGTTGACGATCGTCGGTTCGAGGTCGAACTGTCTCGAGATGTCGCTCGACAGTTTCCGGCTGTCCCGCGAGCTCAGGACGACGACGACGTCGCCGCCGATCTGCTCCTTCAGCTCCCGGGGACTGCCCTCCGCGACCAGCCGGCCCTGGTCGAGGATCGCCAATCGATCGCACTTGTCGGCCTCCTCGAGCAGGTGAGTCGTCAACAGCACCGTGATGCCTTCTTGCCGCCGCAGCAGTTGGATGTATTCCCAGAAGTCGAGACGCGCTCCCGGGTCGACGCCCGTGCTGGGCTCGTCGAGCAACAGCAGTTCGGGCTGGTGGATCAAGCCCTTCGCCAGCTCGACTCGCCTTTTCAGGCCGCCCGACAGGGTGTCGACGGCGTCGTTGCGGCGGTCTTCGATGCCCAGAAGTTCAAGCAGCGAGTCGATGCGGTTTTTCAGCGCCTCGCCGCGCAATCCGTAGAGATGTCCCTGGTGGATCAGGTTCTCCGAGGCGCTGAGCCTGCGGTCGAGGCTTTGGTTCTGGAACACGACGCCGATGATCTTTCTGACCGCCAGAGGTTGCCGGGAAACGTCGAAGCTCGACACCCGCGCCGATCCCTCTGCGGGTGTGAGCAGCGTGGACAGGATCCGAAACAGCGTCGTTTTGCCCCCGCCGTTCGGCCCCAGCAGACCGAAGATTTCGCCTGGCTCGACCGAGAAGCTGACCTTGTCGAGGGCGGTCCGGTCCCCGTAGCGGAAGACCAGGCTGCTGACTTCGACCGCGGGCGGAGCGGGCATCGCTTGCATGTCGCCACCCTAGCACAAGGGATCGGGAGTATAGCGGGTGGCGTTACCGAGTTGAGCCTGCGTTTCCGCCACGCGCCGAGGCGAAGTGCGTGAGACGGCCGTCAGGACGAGCCACGAGCTACCCGAGCCAGCAATACCACCTTCAAGCTTTTCGCGAATCACGAAACACGGCCTTTACGCTTCACCGGCCGTCCCACATTCCTTCTGGAGCGAACCAGCCTGCATTTCTCACCACGCGGCGAGGCGAAGTGCGTGAGAGGGCCGTCAGGACTAGGCGCAAGCCGGGCGGAGGAAAAAGGCGCGAGCCGCTTGGCGCGCGCAGGCGTACTTGACAGTACGTTGAGCACGGCAAGCAAGCGCAACGAAGTCCTGGCGGTCGTATCGTGTGCTTCGACCGTCGGGTGGTGAGAAATGCAGGCTAGGCCCCCCAGCAGAGGTTTTCACGAATCACGAGACACGAATCACGGCTTTTCCGCCAAGCGGAAAAGCCGCTCAATAGGTCGATCTTCCGCCGCTGACGTCGTAGGTTTGGCCGGTGACGAACGAGCAGTCGGGGCTGGCGAGGAAGTGAACGACGGCCGCTACTTCTTCGATCTTCCCGGTGCGGCGCCGGGGAATCCGGCTGGTCATGTAGTCGACTTGCTCGGGGGTGAGCTGTTCGAGGATCGGGGTGCGGATGACCGCCGGGGTGACGGCGTTGACACAGATATTGTTCTCGGCGACCTCTTTCCCGAGGGACTTGGTCAAGGCGATCACGCCCGCCTTCGAGGCGGAATAGGCCGACATGTTCGGGTTGCCGTCCTTGCCGGCGACCGAGGCGATATTGACGATACGCCCGTAATCGCGGTCACGCATGTGTCCGATGACCGCCCGGCAACACTGGAATACGCCGGTCAGATTGATGTCGATGACGCTCTGCCAATCCTCATCGCTCTGATCCCAGACCGGGGCCGCCTTGCCGGCGATGCCGGCGTTGTTGACGAGGATGTCGATGCGTCCCGTCTTCGCCAGGACCTGTTCGACCATGGCCTCGATCGAAGACGGGCTGGCGACGTCGACGCTGACCGGGAATGCCTGCGCGCCGATGCCGGCGAGCCGGCCGGCCGCCGCCTCGGCCGCCGCGGTGTTGCGGTCGGCGACCGCGACCCGCGCGCCGGCCCGCGCAAGGCGCGTGGCGATGCCTTCGCCGATGCCCTGAGCCGCGCCGGTGACGATCGCCGTCTGCCCCGCCAGGTCGAAGAACATCTATTCTTCTTTCGCTGCGGCGTCAGCCGCTGGAGCGGAGGTTTCTTCCGCCGCCGGCTCTTCCGCGGTTTCCGCAGCGGCCTCGGCCGCCTCGCCTTCTTCCCACGCGGCTTCCTGGGGTTCCTCTTCCTCGCGTCCTTCTGCGAGCACGTTGACGTTCAACGCCACGTTGACGTCGCGGTGAAGGTGAACCGAGACGACATGCTCGCCCACCATGCGGATGGGCTTGCTGAGGGCGATCTTGTGGCGATCGATGGGGTACCCCTTGGTTTCGAGTTCGGCGGCGATGTCGCGTGAGGTAACCGACCCGAAGAGCTGATCCGAATCGCCGGCGCGCGCCGTGATTTCGATCGTGAGCGCCTCGAGTTGCTCGGCCAGTTTGGCGGCGTCGCCGCGCAGGCGCGCCGCTTCACGGTCGGCGGCGGCCCGCATCTCGTCGATCTGTTTCTTGTTCGCTGCCGTGGCCGGCAGCGCCATCTGCTTGGGGAACAGGAAGTTGCGCGCATAGCCGTTGGCGACGCGAACCACGTCGCCCTTGCCGCCCAACTTGTGGATTTCCTGCTTGAGGATGACTTCCATCATGACGCGCCCTCGGTCTTCGCGGTCCCTTCCACGGGAGCCGGCCGGTCAGCCGGGTACGGCCGCTCGCCCATCCGCTCGGAACGCGGCCGCGCCGCGAGGCGCCCGCCGGAGACCGGCTTGGCCGGCCCGGCGAAGGGCAGCAGGGCAATGTTGCGGGCGCGTTTGATCGCGCGCTTCAGCAGCCGCTGATGCCGGGCGCTGAGTCCGGTGTGACCGCGCGGCAGGATCTTGCCGCGGTCGCCGATGAATTGGCGCAGCGTGTCGGCATCCTTGTAGTTGATGTCGTCGATCTTGTTGACGCTGAAGTAGTCGACCTTGCGGCGCCGGAAGTAACGGCGCCCGCCTGGCCCTCGGGAGCCGCCCCTTCCGCCGGGACCGCGGCCGCCCGGACCCCGCGAGGGAGGCCCGCTCGGACTCCGGGGCGTCTGTGGGGTCCCGCTCGATTCCTGCGGTTTCTTTTCGGTGGAAGCTGCCGCGGCGCCGGCCGCCGGCGCTGGCGTGGTTGTTTCGTTTTCAGCCATGGTTTTTTCCTATTCTATGTCCCTTCTGGAGCGGCTGGGCCGGGAGCCGGGGCTTCGGGCGCTCCCGGAGTCGTGGCCGCGGGCCGGGGTTTCGGACGGGCTTCGGCGGCCGCCGCCGGGGGCCGGTTGGCCGCCCGTATTTCACGCTTCTTCTTCAGCTTCGCAATCCGCTGCAGGTCTTCGTCGATTCGGACCGTCATGTATTTGATGACGGAGTCGGCGACTCCCAGGCGGCGCTCGATTTCTTTCGAGAGGCCGTGGTCCTGCTTCACCGAGTACTGCACCAGCACGTAATAGCCTTCGGTCTGATGCTGCACTTCGTAGGCAAGACGGCGCTTGCCCCAGCGGTCGATTTTGTCGATCGTGCCGCCGCCCTCTTCGATGGCCTTGGTGAACTGCGCGATGGCGGCCTCGGTCTCTTCGTCGGCAAGGTTCGGTTTCAGAATAAAGATCAGTTCATAGATTCTCATGCTTCCTCGGTGTCAACTCCCGGGGCGCGTCGGTTGTGAACCGACATGGCCTGAGCGGCGCCCTCGGTTAGGATCAGACGAACGGCGTCCGCCGCGCGTCCGGTAAACTCGGCTACTTCCTCCAGTTCGTTACGGCGAAACGGCCGCAGCACGTAGGCCGCCCCGTCCGTGACGGGATGGCCGGGTTGAATGCCCATCCGGACCCGGATGAACTCGTCCGTGCCGACGGCCTCGATAATCGATTGGACCCCCTTGTGTCCGGCGGCGGAGCCCCGCTCGCGGATCCGGAGTTGCGTCCAGGGCAGCGCCAGTTCGTCATAGACCACCAGCAGGTCGCGCGGCTCCAGCGCATGGTTGCGCAGCAGCGCTTTCACCGGGCCGCCGCTGCGATTCATGTACGAGAGGGGTTTGGCCAGCAGAACCGCCTGGCCTCCGAGCTCGCCGCGCCCGACGCGGGCCTCCGCTTCCCTCCATCCGAACCGAATGCCCTCCTGCTCGGCCAAACGGTCGAGTGTCAGGAACCCCAGGTTGTGCGGTGTCGTCTCGTAGCGGCTTCCGGGGTTGCCCAGCCCGACGATCAGGCGGGAGACGGGACCCGCCTTGCGCGGACTCGGACGCGCCGGTCCGGCGATGCGCGACCACACTCGTCGTAGAGCGCCCATAACAAGCAGCCATCGACGACCCTACTCCTCCGGGCCTTTCTCGTCGTCGGTCGGCTCGGCGGCTTCGCCTTCCACGATTTCTTCCTCGGCCTCGACTTCCTCCTCAGCGACCTTCGGCGTCACGCAGTGCACCAGCAGCATCTCGGGTCGGCTGAGAAAGGAGTATTGGTCCGCCGCCGCCAGGTTCTCCACCCGGATGGATTCGCCCAGGGCCATCGCCGTCACGTCGACCTCGATTTTTTCCGGCACGTCCATCGGCAGGGCGCGCACGGCGACCTCGCGGTTGACGACTTCATCGTGTCCGCCCTGCTCGCGCGTGCCCTGCGACACGCCGATGATATGGATCGACACGTTCACTTCGACCGGCTGGCTCAGGTCGATGCGGCGCATGTCGACGTGCAGCAGGTGTCCCCGGACCGGGTCGACTTGCCAGTCCGACGCCATGGCGGGGGCCGTCTCGCCGCCGCTGACCTTGAGGTTCAGGATCTGGTTGTGGCCGGAGGGCGACTGCAGGAGCCGTGTGATTTCCTTGCCGTCCAGCGAGACGGCGACGGAATCCTTCCCGAGGCCGTACAGGATGGCCGGCACTTTGCCGGCCGCGCGCAAGCGGCGGGCGGCGTTCTTGCCTCGTTCGGCCCGAGGCTGCGCCGCCATGTCCAACTGCTGTTGCATCGTTCTCTCCTTCGTCCGCTGGCGGCCGCCCGTCGAGTGCGGTCGGGTCTCGGGCGGCGCGGTCTGGCGCGCCGGCGGCTCTTCAGACAAATAGTCGACTGATGGAAGTCTCCTCGTGTATCGATTCGATCGCCTGCGCCAGCAGGGGCGCGACGCTCAGTTGTTTGATGCGGCCGCACTCGCGCGCGCGCTGTTGCAGGGGGATCGAATCCCCCACGACCAGCTCGGTCAGCGGCGATCGCTCGATGTTGTCCAGCGCCTGCCCTGACAGCACGGCGTGCGTGCAGCAGCCGTAAACGGCCGTTGCGCCGTGGTCGAGCAACGCTTGCGCTGCTTTCACCAGCGTGCCGGCCGTATCGACCATGTCATCCACGATCATACAGGTGCGGCCTTCGACGTCGCCGATCACGTGCATCACTTCCGCTACGTTGGCCTGCTCGCGGCGCTTGTCGATGATCGCAAGTTGGGCGTCGAGGTGTTTGGCGAAGGCCCGCGCCCTCTCGACGCCGCCCGGGTCCGGCGACACGATGGTCGGGTTCTCGAGCTGCAGGGTCTTGATGTAGTCGACCATCACCGGCGCCGCGAATAGATGATCGACGGGGATGTCGAAGAAGCCTTGGATCTGGGCCGCGTGCAGGTCCAGGCTCAGGACGCGGTGCGCCCCGGCGGTCACGATCAGGCTCGCAACGAGCTTCGCCGAGATCGGTACACGCGGCTTGTCCTTGCGGTCCTGCCGGGCGTACCCGTAGTAGGGCAGCACGGCGGTGATCCGCTTGGCCGAGGCTCGCCGCAGCGCATCCATCATCAGCAGCAGTTCCATCAGGTGATGATCGACCGGCGTGCACGTCGACTGGACGACGAACACGTCGGCGCCCCGCACGTTCTCGTCGATCTGCAGCCAGATCTCGCCGTCGGAGAACTTCTTGATCGAGCACTTCGAGACGGGCACGTCCAGGTGGGCGCAGATGTCCTCCGCCAGCTTCGGGTTGGCCGAGCCCGAGAAAACCCTGAATCGTGTCTGATCCATCGCTCTGAAATCGGCGCGCGGCCGGGAACCCTGCACTCCCCGAACGGCGCGGTTCAATCTCCCCAGACCGCTTGGCAAGCGCGGCGGCTCAACGAGGGGCCTGCCCAGACGCTTCCGGGAAACGCGCGCAACGTCTCCGCGGCTGCCTGGGCCCGTCCCCGGTCCGCGAACCATCCGAAGATCGCCGGCCCGCTGCCCGACAACATCGCCGCATCCGCCCCGCTCCGCGCAAGACGGTCCTTCCACAGCGCCAACTCGGGGCGCTGCCGGAAGATGACTTGCTCGAAATCGTTTGCGAAGAGGTCTGGAGGGGCTTCTGCGAAACGGCGCGCCTCCTCGTTTCGATGCGGCGCGCCGATGCTTGCGTAGAAAGAATTTATGATATTCCGGGCTGCTTGCGGTGTCAATGCGGCGCGCCGGCTGTCGCTGAGCGCCGCGTAGGCTTGGGCGGTCGAAACCGGCTGCTGCGGCGCCAGCACGACCACCCACCGGCGCGGCGGATCCGGCAGCGGATAGACCTCCTCGCCGCGCCCGACGCCCACGCAACGGCCGCCCACCAGGAAAAACGGTACGTCGCTGCCGAGTTCCGCCGCCGCTTCGCATAAAACGGCCCGCGAGGGCCGCGGGCGGAGCATCTTGCCGAGAGCGAGCAGCACCGCCGCGGCGTCGCTCGAACCGCCTCCCAGCCCGGCCCCGGCCGGGATTCGCTTCTCGAGATCGATCTCGACCGTCCCGCGCCACTTCCCGGCCTCGAGCAATCGCCGCGCGGCGCGCGCGGCCAGGTTGTCGTCTCCGGCCAACTCCGGCCGGTTGCAGCTCAACTCGACGCGGGACCGCGCCCGCGGCCGGTACGTGACCTTCAGGCGGTCCGCCAGGGCGATGGTCTGCAATACGGTTCGCAGTTCGTGGAATCCGTCGGGACGCCGGTTGAGGACGTGCAGGGCCAGGTTGACCTTGGCCGGTGCGCGGCCCCTCAGCGTCGGCATCGCCTATTCGTCGTATTGCAGCAGCGTGTGGATCTTGTACCCGGGCAGCCTCGCCCGCCCGTTCAGGAAGTTCAGCTCGACGGCGAACGAGAGAGCGGCAACTTCGCCCCCGAGCTTCTCGACAAGCCGGCAGGCCGCGGCCGCGGTGCCTCCCGTCGCCAGCAGGTCGTCCACGATCAGCACCCGCTGCCCCGGCTGGATGGCGTCTTCGTGCGCCTCGATGCTGTCCTCTCCGTACTCCAGCGCGTAGCTCACGCTCACTGTCCCGGCCGGCAGCTTGTTCGGTTTGCGCACCGGGATGAACCCGCAGCCCAGCCGGACCGCCATCGCCGGGCCGAACACGAACCCGCGGGCCTCGATCCCGAGCACGAGATCGGGCCGCTCGTCGTGGTGCGGCGCGGTCATCTCATCGAGCAGCGCCGCCAGCCCGGCGGCGTCCTTGAGAAGCGTCGTGATGTCGTAGAACAGGATGCCGGGCTTGGGAAAATCGGGCACCTCGCGGATCAGGCTCTTGAGACCCGCGATGCGGTCGGACGTGTTGCCGGGAACGATGGAGGACATCCGTTGTGACCTTGCCTTTCAGTACGTGATGCGAAAGCCGCCGCCGTCGCAGTCAGGCGCCTCGGTTTCCTCGACGCGGTCGACTCTCGCCCACCGGGGCCCCTTTGCGAGCAGCGCTTTCAGCCTTTCGAGTCTATCGAGATTTCCGCCGGCGCACACTTCCACCGTACCGTCCGCCCGGTTCCGGACATACCCGCTCAGCCCGAGACCATTCGCGGCGCGCTCCACGAAGTAGCGGAAGCCGACTCCCTGCACCCGGCCGTGAACGACGTATCGGCGGGAACTGCGGGCAGGCTTCATCACGGTGTCGAACGCAAGATACTACCTGTTAGCCGCGCCGGGGCGCTTTCTCCCTAGTATGATCCGCGCACGGGCGGAGGAAAATCCAGCCTGCATGTCTCACCAAGTGGCGAGGTGAAGTGGGTGAGAGGGCCGTCAGGACCAGGCGCGCCCCGCTGGGCGTCCGCAACATGGTGGTTAAGGTTTTCCACCAACAACTAAAAACTATCCACTATCCACTATCCACTGCCTTTTCCTCTCCTGCTGTCGGCAGGCTTCATCGCGATGTCGAACGGAAGATACTACCTGTTTGCTGCGTCGAGCGGGTAATATCTGCCCACCGGCGGAATGCCGCGCCGGGCCGCTTTCTTCCTTGAAAACAACAGTTTAGCCGCCAATCCCTATTTGGCCCGCCGATTGCCCCTCTACAGGGCGTGACTCCGTTCGAACACCTTCTCCCCGTTGCGTTGGTCGTCTTAGCGTCGTTCCCTCTCGCGCTCGTCGCCGAGTGGGGCCTGCTGAGCGTCATCCTGCGGGCCATGACGCCGGACCCGCGTTCGGGGCGGAACGTACCGGACGGGTCGCGGTGACTCTTTCGCCGAGTCATGTGCCCTTGCAGGGTCTTTAACCCGACGGACCACGGGAACGCCTCCTCCCTGCAAGGGCTTTTTTCCCGCCCCCGGACTGCCGCCCGGACTTCCTGGCGCGGCGGGCGAGCCGTCCAATTACGTCCAATGGCGGCCAATTACGGCCAGACGGACTTACTTGCGCGCCTGGCGGCGCGGCTTCTTCACCCGCGACTGCCGCAGTTTCTTGGGCTTGCGCTTCGGTTTCGAGATGCTGAAAGTGCCGCTGCCGAGATTCTCAGCGCTGTACAGCTTGTCGACGTTCTCCGCCATCAACTCCTCCAATCCGTTATTCTAGCCTGCCGCCGCGAGCCCGTGACGCCCCGCAACCGTCTGGGGGGTCGCTCCCGTCCGAATCAATTCTTGCGGGAAGGCGGTTGAGCTGATGAGGAAGTCCGATCCTCGCAGCGTGTGATCAGCTCATCAGTTGGGACAAGTCCCGCTGGCCGGCGACCACGGCACAGCGATCATTTGCCGAACTGGGGGATTTTACTGCTCGATCTGATGAGGCATAAAGAATATAATTGTCGTTCGGAGTGGTGTTTGCTCCGTCACCTTCCACCATCCTCGCCGGATTCGAGCGCCTGACGTGCCGACTCTACAATTCAAAGGCCGGGTGTTCGTCGAGAACCACCACCTCGCCGTCCCGTATCACGAATGGCGCCCGATTCGGTCCTTGGGGCTGAGCAACAAGGCGAGCTTGCACGACAACCTCATCATCGAGGGCGACAACCTCGCCGCCCTGAAGGCGCTCCTGCCGACGTACCACGGCAAGGTGAAGTGCATCTACATCGACCCGCCCTACAACACCGGCAACGAGGGCTGGGCCTACAACGACAACGTCAACTCACCGCTGATGCAGGACTGGCTTGGCAAGGTCGTGGACCGCGACGACCTCACTCGGCACGACAAGTGGTGCTGCATGATGTTGCCCCGGTTGAAGCTGCTCCGGGACCTGCTTCGGGACGACGGTGCGATCTTCGTCTCCATCGACGACAACGAAGTGCACCGCCTACGATGCCTCATGGACGAGGTGTTCGGGGAGGACAATTTCGTGGCCACGGTGATCTGGGAGAAGGTCTACTCGCCGAAGAGCAGCGCCAAGTACTTGTCGGAAAACCACGACTTCATTGTCATCTACGCCAGAAACAAAGAGCAGTTTAAACCTGGGTTGCTTCCACGAACGGAAGAAGCCGACGCACGCTACGGGAATCTGGACGACGACCCGCGCGGTCCTTGGAAACCCGGAGATTTCTCGGCACGCAATCCTTACAGCAAGGGAAGGTACCAGATTACGTGTCCGGGTGGACGAATCATTGATGGACCGCCACCGGGTCGTTACTGGCGATCATCGGAAGACCGGCTGTGGGCTCTCCACGCCGACAAGCGCATCTGGTGGGGCCAAGACGGTAATCAGGTGCCGGCGATTAAGCGCTTCCTGTCAGAAGTGAAGCAAGGCCTCGTACCGGAAACCATCTGGACCTACAAGGAGGTCGGGCACACGCAACAGGCAAGAAAAACGCTGCTTGACATCTTCCCAGACGATCCGCCTGAGTTCAATACCAGCAAGTCAGTCGAATTGCTGCGCCGGATCCTGCAGATCTCCAGTGACAAGGATTCCATCGTGCTGGACTCCTTCGCTGGGTCCGGCACAACAGCCCACGCCGTTCTCGCATTGAACAAGGAGGACGGCGGCAATCGTCGGTTCGTTCTGGTCGAGTGCGAGGATTACGCGGACTCGATTACCGCCGAGCGCGTCCGCCGGGTCATCAAGGGAGTCCCTTCCTCAAAGAACGAGGACATCAAAGCCGGGCTTGGCGGGACGTTCAGCTACTTCAAGCTCGGCGAGCCCATGCGCCAGGAGTCGCTCCTCGACGGCTCGCGCATGCCCGACTATGAAACCTTGGCTGGCTATATCTTCTTCACGGCCACCGGCGAGGAGTTCGAACCCGAGGAGATGAACCGCAGCCGATGGTTCATCGGCCGAAGCCGGCTCTACGACGTGTACCTGATCTACCAAAACGACCTCGACCAACTCAAGGACATGGCGCTGACGCTTGACGTGGCGCGGAAACTCCCGAGAGACGGGCGCGACAAGCTCGTTTTCGCGCCTACCAAATATATCGATGCGGAGTTCCTGCATCGGTACCGAGTGACGTTCCAGCAGCTTCCGTTCCAGATCTACCAGACGTTCGACAGGCTGACCGCGAAAGGACGGGCCGGTTGAAGTGATTCTCAAGGATTACCAGAAACAGGCGCTGGCGGCGGTGCGCAACTACCTGGAAGCTCTTGCGGAGACTCGGGACAAGGCGGCGGAAATCCTGGAGATCGATCCCGGGTACGACTGGGCGAGCAGAGCCTGGGAGAAGTGCGCGCAGGACAGGGTCATCACGTCGATTGCCTATCTGCCGCGCAAGAACGGCCTGGGGGAGCCTCTGCCGGCTCTCTGCCTGAAGATTCCGACCGGCGGCGGCAAGACCTTGCTCGCGGCCAAGGTCGTCGATCTGGTCAATACCCACTATCGCAAACGGCAAACAGGACTGGTGCTGTGGATCGTGCCCACGACGCAGATCTACAACCAGACGCTCAGCGCGCTGAAGGACCGCGACCATCCCTACCGCCAGCAACTGGACTTGGCGTCCGCCGGACGAACCATGATCCTGGAGAAGACGACCGGATTCGGCCCACAGGATGTCGGCGAGAACCTGTGCGTGCTTCTGCTGATGCTGCCGTCGGCCAACCGAGAGTCCAAGGAACAGCTCCGCATGTTTCGGGACAGCGGCGGCTTCCATCGGTTCTTCCCTTCCGACGAGAACCCGGCAGCCCACCAGGAGCTGCTGAATCAGGTTCCGAATCTCGACACGTTCGGGGACGACGGCTTCTGGGGCGCCTACGTCAAGACATCCCTCGGCAACACGCTGCGTTTGCTGAAGCCCTTGATCATCCTCGACGAAGGCCACAAGGCGTACAGCGTCAACGCCAAGAAGACGCTGGAAGGCTTCAACCCCTGCATGATCGTGGAGCTTTCCGCGACGCCGCCGCGCACGGCGAACGTGCTGGTCGATATCCGCGGACGGGACCTCCACGCCGAGGAGATGATCAAGCTCGATCTGCACATCCGGAATCGCGCGAGCGCGAGTTGGCAGGACACGCTGTTGGCTTCCATCGAGCATCGCGAGTTCCTGGAAAGGGAAGCCATCGAGTACCGAGCGAACACCGGCGTCTACATCCGGCCGATCTGCCTGATTCAAGTCGAGCGCACCGGCAAGGGCCAACGCCGCCCCGGAGTGATCCATGCCGACGACGTTCGGGAGTACCTGCTGCTGCATCCCAACATCCGCGAAGAGCACATCGCCGTCAAGACGAGCCAGAAAGACGAACTCAAGGATGTCGACCAGATCGGCGGTTTGCTCTCCCCGGAGTGCCCGATCCGATTCATCATCACGAAGCAAGCCCTGCAGGAAGGCTGGGACTGCGCCTTCGCCTACGTCCTGACCATTCTGACGAATCCGAGTTCCAAGAGCGCGCTGACGCAACTCGTGGGCCGCATTCTCCGCCAACCCTACGCCAAGAAGACCCATGTCCCCGAGCTTGACGAGTGCTACGTGTTCTGCTTTCAACGCCGGGGCAACGATCTGTTGCAGGAGGTGCGCAAGGGGTTCGGCCTCGAAGGCCTGCACGGCCTGGAAGGCAAGATCGTGACCGATGCCGAGGAAGGCGCCGTGACGAATCGCGCCGTGACGCTCCGGCAGCGCGAGGAGTTCCACCAGGCGACCCGCGACCTGGTGTTGCCCGCGTTCATGATCAAGGACGGTCAAGAATGGCGGCTTGTGCACTACGAGTCCGACATCTTGAGGCGAGTGCCCTGGGACGAGGTGGATGTCAGTCCGTTGTTCGACCTGGCGCTGGGCGAGGGGCGCAGAGACTACGAGATTCGCGCGGGCTTGGAGCCCGAAGCGCCGGCTGCGGACCCCGAGATCCAAGGCGCGGGGTCATCCGCCGCGGGCGGCAACATCGACTACTACTCTGCCGCCGCCCATTTGCTCGACGCCATGCCCAATCCCTGGCGCGGCAACGAGGCGGTCCGGAAGGTGTTCGGAGCGCTGCTGCGGAAGCATCCGAAGGAACGTGTCGCCGCCAACTACGTCTTCATTCTCGAAGAACTGAGAAAGCGCCTGGAAGCCGAACGCGACAGGCTCTCGCAGCGGGTTTTCCGGGAACTGCTCGCCAGGGGAACTATGAGATTCATCGTCGTCGCCGACGATCTCACGTTCAATCGCCTGCCCCGCAAGATCGAGACCATCCAAGGAAAACAGGCCAATCGAGAGGACGGCAGCCAGTACCAGCGCAACCTGTTCGATCTGATCTACGAGGACGACCTGAACGGACTGGAGAACAAGGTCGCAACGTATCTGGATCAACAGGAACGCCTGTTTTTCTGGTACCGCAACAGGGCGCGGAAGGACTACTACGTCCAAGGATGGAGGCGTGGCAAGATCTATGCCGACTTCATCTTCACCTTGCAGTCGGACGAACCGGATGCCGACGACGAGTTCCATCAAGTCTTCGTCGTCGAAACCAAGGGCCTTCACCTCAAGGAATCGTCGGACACCGCCTACAAGCGGCGCGTATTCGACATCTGCTCGGAACATGCCGCCAGGAAGAACTGGGCGGATTTCGTCCCCGCCATGCGCGACACGGTGGTGAACTTCGAGATCGTGGACGAGGACGAGTGGGAAAAGCGCCTGAACTCCCTGCTCACGGTCTAGCCATGGGTCAGGAGCCCATGCGGTGCTGCATGGATGCATGCCCCGGTAAGGAGAATAGACGAACAAGGGCGTCTCATCGGCTTTGAAATCTGACTTTCTGCCACATGCTGCTAGTGTCGGAAAAAGTCAAAGTTCAATCGGACTGAGAATGTAGCGATGTATACAAAACGCATACAGCTAATCAATTACGGGCCAGTTGAGAAACTTGATATTGAGTTTCCCTTCGAGAGTGCGACTCCAAAACCAGTCGTCCTGGTTGGAGCTAACGGTTCCGGAAAGAGCATTCTCTTGTCTCACATTGTCAACGGGCTGGTTAACGCTAAAGACATTGTTTATCCCGCGTCTCCTGAAGTCGAACCCGGGAGAGTGTACAAGTTCAAAACCAACTTCTATATCAAATCAGGAAGTCAATTCTCTTTCGGGCGCGTCGATTTTGAAGAAGGCTTCTTTGTCAGCGAACTGACAACAATGCTTCCTAAGCGAGAGTATTCCGAGCACCCACCAGGAATACTAGGCACGGCCGCCGAGCCCATGTGGCGAGGTACTGAGCCCGTATCGAACGATCATTCGGAATCGAATTTTAACATCGATTATGATACATTTAACAAGCTCAAAGAAGTATTCGCAAGCAACTGTATTCTGTACTTCCCCTCTAATCGATTCGAGGAACCGGCATGGCTGAACAAGCAAAATTTGACGGCACAAGCAGAGTATGTAGATCGGCGGCGCGTAGTCGCTCACACTAATCGTCAGGTAATCGCATTATCACCACTTCTGGAAAACCAAAACTGGCTGTTTGATGTGATTTATGATCGGAGGGTCCCAGAGACTAGGGCTGTACGCGTGCCAATACCCCTACCGGGAGGTGAAAAGCCCTGGTATCTCGAAGCGGAACGAGCAGAGATACGTGATCACGATGAGGGCGTGCTTAAGGCTGCTCTCCAAGTTGTCCGGCAAGTACTTAGGGACAATTCAAACGCCGGGTTCAGAATAGGCAGACGTGGAAATAGATTTGTTGGTCTTCATGGAGACGACGGGACGATTGTTCCCAATATCTTTCAGTTGTCGAGTGGTGAAACATCTCTGCTTAACTTGTTTTTGTCTATTTTGCGTGACTTTGAATTGAGTGGTTCTCAATTTTCCAATGCCGCCAACATACGCGGAATTGTGGTTGTAGATGAGATAGACCTACACCTACACACGACGCATCAGTACGAGGTACTACCCAAACTGATTCAAATGTTTCCAAGGGTTCAGTTCGTCCTGACGACTCATTCCCCTTTGCTTGTCCTCGGACTTCAGAATGTTTTTACGGATAGCGGATTCGGTTTGTATCGGTTGCCTCACGGACGGCAAATCTCACCAGAAGAGTTTAGCGAATTCGGCCACGCTTTCCGCGTGTTCAAGAAGACCGACGTCTACTTGTCTGAAATGGAAGCAGCTATCAGGAGCACGGAGAAACCGTTGATATTTGTAGACGGCACGACGGACATCAGGTACCTGGAGCGAGCTATGGCACTGTTGGGTTGGGGCGCAACGTTGGTCGATGTGGAAATACGCGACGGAGGGGGCGAGGGCAATTTGAAGAAGGCGTGGAGAACCCTTACGACGATGACCGTTGTGAGGCAGACGGTGGTACTGTTCCACGACTGCGAGAGTACGGTATCGCTGAGCGACTGTGGGAACGTCTTTAGACGAAGGGTTCCGTCGGTTGAAGACAACCCGATCCGCAGAGGCATTGAGAACTTGTTTGATAAAAAAACGCTGGCGAGAGCTATGGAACACAAGTCAGCGTTCATAGATGTAACAGCTGAACACGAGGTTACTGAGAGAGGACAAACCAAGGTAGTTCCCGAGCAATGGAAAGTGAATCAGGATGAGAAAAGCAATCTCTGTGACTGGCTTTGCAAGAACGGCACGTCGGAAGACTTTCGGTGTTTCAGCGTGATATTGGATGAGCTTTGTGAGATTCCGGATATGCTTAGACCCATTGTTGGAGACGATTAGCGCTGGTTTCTCTGAAGGGCCGCAACACAACCGGGTGTGGAATCACACGTTGGGATCCTGCACCTCGTGGGGAATTTGACGAGCCATTCCCTCACTTGGTGTTGACCTATCCATGGGGAAGAAACTCCCATCGCATTTTGAACAAGAATCCCGAGAAATTCCGTCTCGGGCGTCACGAGTTACCGAGGCGTTTCTGTGAAGACGTTCGCAACCGCCCTGTTAACGACTACCGACCGCGAACCGGCGGCCGGCAGACTTTCCCCAGGACGCAGGGATGGCGGGCCCCCGTCGCGGAGGGCAGGTTGGCGGGCCGTCCGTGGAAGCTTTCATAGGCCAGAATGGCGAAGGCGATGGCTTCTTTCGCGTCGCTGTCGATGCCGAGCTCGGCGGACGTCCGAAGCAGCGTGGGGGCGAGCGCTTCCCGCAGCCGCCGCGCCAGCTCCGGGTTCCGGATGCCGCCGCCGGAGGCGATGACCTCGTCGACCCTCATTTTCGGAGCCACGAAGCGCTCGAGCGCCCCGGTGATCGTCTCGGCGGTGAAGGCGTTGGCGGTGGCCATCGCGTCGGCGGGCGGGAGCGAGGCATCGAGGAACGGCTTGAGAAACGGTTCGCCGAACGTCTCGCGGCCGGTGCTCTTCGGCGGAGGCTGCTGGAAATAGCGGTCGCGGCTGAGCCGGTCGAGCAGCTCCCGGTCGACCTTGCCTTCGGCAGCGAGCCGGCCGCCGCGGTCGAACTTGCTGTTCCCCTGGGAGAAACGTTGCGCCAGGGCGTCCATGATCATGTTTCCCGGACCGGTATCGAAGGCGATCACCTGTTCGGGTTCGCCGCCCGGCGGGATGGCCGTCACGTTGGCGATGCCGCCGATGTTCAGCGCCACCCGGCCGCGCCTGCGGTCGCGGAGCAGCAGGTAATCGACGTAGGGCACGAGCGGCGCGCCCTCCCCGCCCGCCGCCATGTCCGCGGGACGGAAGTCCGCCACCACCGGCGCTCCCGTCAACTCGGCGATCAGCGCCGGCTCGCCGATCTGCAGCGTGCTCGCGACAGGCTGTCCGCCGGTCTCGCTTGCAACCGGCTGGTGATAGACCGTCTGGCCGTGGGACCCGATCAGTTCCAGCTCGGCGAGCGCGATGCCGGATTGTCGGCAGGCGTCGCGGACAGCTTGTCCGTACACCCGGCCCAGCAGGAAATGAACCTGGCTCAGGCGCCCCACGTGGGCCTCGGTGTTGGTGACCGAGAAGATCGCCTCCCGGACCGCCGGTTCGTAGGGGATCGAGTGGAAAGCCCGCGTCTGGACGCTCTGTTGGAATCCCTCCCCCTGGATTTCGACGAGCGCGACGTCGATCCCGTCGACCGACGTGCCGCTCATGATTCCGGCTACCAGCATCGGCTTTCCATGCTAGCGAGGAAGTCCTCAGACCGACAAGCAGGACAACGGATCACCGTGTCAACTTGACGCAAACGTGAACCTTGGCCAGGGAAAAAACTAGCCGCCTTTTCTTGCCACGCGGCGAGGCGAAGTGCGTGGGACCGCCCGCCGTCAGGACAAGGCGTAAGCCGTCCGCAACACGGCCTTTTTCTGCATTTACCGTTCCCAGCCCACCAGACATTTCACCTGGAGCGAACCAGACCCCCGCCAAAGGTTTTCACGAAACACGAGACACGAAACACGAATCACGGCTTTTCCCGCCTTTCCGCTCTATCGCTGAGCCCAACTCCGGTAGATCCTTTTCGACTACGCTCCAGACGACCGCCAAATCGATCCCGAGATAGTTGTGGGCCAATACATTGCGGAAGCCGGAGATCGCATTCCATGGCACGGCAGGCTCTGTTGCTTTGAGCAGCCCGCTCAGCCGCTGTGTCGACTAGCCTGCATTTCTCACCAGGTGGCGAGGCGAAGTGCGTGAGAGGGCCGCCAGGACGAGGCGCGCACCGCTTGGCGTGCGCAGGCGTGCTTGAACCGTACGTTGAGCACGGCAAGCAAGCGCAACGAAGTCATGGCGGTCGTATCGTGTGCTTCGACCGTCGGGTGGTGAGAAATGCAGGCTAAGTGTTTGCAGATTGCGCACGACAGCATCCTGCACCAATGGTGAGTCGTAGAACGTGGTCCGCTGTCCCCCGGTGTATTCCCCAATGCGCTCGATACACTGGCGAATATGTCCCAGAAGCAACCGGTCGGACTCCGCGCCCGGCGTCACAGCGTTTGCGCTTCTTCCAGGATGCGATCGCGTATCTCGGGGTGGAGGCTGTTCTCGGTCACCACTTCTACCCGGCGGTTGAGGAGGCCCTGTACATCCATCAGCATGGCGCCGAGCGCGAGCCCCGTCTGCCCGGAAGACAGTGAAACCAACAGATCGACATCACTCGCATCGTCGGCGTCACCCCTGGCCATGGACCCGAACACCCTCACGTCCCGGACGCCGTGGCGATCGGCGAGCGCGAGAATCTCGGTGCGGTGATTTTCGATCAGCGGATGCATCGTGCGCGCCTCATCTCACGAATATCAATCCTGCCAAGGGTACGTTGCTTCGCCACGGGTTCCGCCGGCGGTCGAGCCGGCCGCAACACGGCCTGTAAGGTTTTTCACGAGACACAAAATACGGCTCTTGGAGGGCTTGCGTTTGGGTTTCGAGATGTTGAAAGTGCCGCTGCCGGGATTCTCGGCACTGTACAGCTTGTCGACGTTCTCCGCCATCAACTCCTCCAAGCCGTTATTCTAGCCCGCGGGTCTCACCACCTGCGGACGCGAGGCGAAGTCCGTGAGACCGCCGTCAGGACAAGGCGCGCGCCGCTTGGAGCTAGCAACACGGCCTGTAAGATTTTTCACGAATCACGAGACACGAGACACGAATCACGGCCTTTCTGATACCATTGGACTGGTTATTTTGACCGGTTAAAACGAATCATGCGCACCATACAAGCTACCGAAGCCAAGGCGCGCTTGGCGGAACTCCTCCGGACCGTCGAGCGTGGCGAGACCGTAGTGATTACACGGCATGGCGAAGCGGTCGCACGTCTGATCCCGGCGCGGGAAGCGGAGCGTGCCGGCCACAAGCAAGTCGTGGACCGCTTTCGCCGCCGCCGTGACGCATGGCGGCCCGTTGCCATGTCCATCGACGAGATTCTCCTTGCGCGCCATGACGGCCATCGCCTGTGAGACATTTCGTTCTTGACGCCTCGGTCGCCGTTGCCTGGCTGTTGAGTGAGAAGACGGCGTCGAACGCGGAGAAGGCGTTGTTGCGTCTGGAAGACGATGAAGCACTGGTCCCGCATCTATGGCATTTGGAACTGCGCAATGGTCTTCTGGTCGCGTCGCGCCGCGGACGGCTCACCGCTGACGAGCTGACGGAGCGCCTGAACGCTTTGCGCGGCCTGCCCATCCGTACCGATACAGAGCCCGATCTGTCCCTCGCTTTCGTCTTGGCCGAGAAACATGGTTTGTCGTTCTACGATGCCGTCTATCTGGAACTGGCCATAAGACACAGCGCGCCGGTGGCAACGCTGGACAGGACTCTCGCGCGGGCCGCGGACGCCGAAGGTCTGCCTTTGATCTGTGACACGCCCCATTGAATCCGCAAAAGCCGGGACTTCCGGAACAGGGCGCTCACCCCGCGCAGCCTGTCTTCAGTTCATCTGAAACATCCTACTGATCAAGCGGCGTTCTGATGAACCTGCATGTCTCACCCCGTGGCGAGATGAAGTGCGTGAGAGGGCCGTCAGGACGAGGCGCGCGCCGCTTGGCGCGCGCAGGCGTACTTGACGGTACGTTGAGCACGGCAAGCAAGCGCAACGAAGTCCTGGCGGTCGTATGGCGTGCTTCAGCCGTCGGGTGGTGAGAAATGCAGGTTAAGGGTTTTCACGAAACACGAGACACGGCCTTTTTCTGCCTTTACCGTTTCCCCGCCCGTCAGACATTTCTATCGAGAGCGAACGAGCCCCACGCCAGAGGTTTTCACGAATCACGAAACACGAGACACGAATCACGGCCTTTCTATTTCCTGCCGCCGAGTTTTTCTTGCCACTCGGCGAGCAGGCTGAGCGCTTCGATGGGGCGGAGTTCATCGATGTTCGTGTTGGCGATCGCTTCGCTGACGGCCCGCTCCGTTTCGTTCACGAAAGAGACCTGCACCGGCGCGTCCGTGGGGTCGATCGAAAGCTCCTCGGACACGGTCTGTTCGCGCTGCTCGTGCATCCTCAGGACGGAACGCGCCCGCTCGACGACGCCGCCGGGAAGGCCCGCCAGCCGCGCCACCTCGATCCCGTAGCTGCGGTCGGCCTTGCCCGGCTCGACGCGCCGCAGGAACACGATGTTGTCGCCCGCTTCCTTGACCGAGACGTGCAGGTTCACGACGCCGCTCAACTGCTCGGCCAGCTCGGTGAGCTCGTGGTAGTGCGTGGCGAACAGCGTCTTGGCGCGTGTCCGGGCGTGGATGTGCTCGACCACGGCCCAGGCGATGGCGAGCCCGTCGAAGGTGGCGGTGCCGCGCCCGATTTCATCGAGCAGGATCAGGCTCGAATCCGTCGCGGTGTTCAGGATCTGCGCCGTCTCGGTCATCTCGACCATGAACGTCGAGCGGCCTCGCGCCAGGTTGTCGCTCGCGCCGATGCGGGTGAAGATGCGGTCGATGATGGGCAGCCTCGCGCCGGCGGCCGGAACGAACGAGCCGGTCTGCGCCAGGATCGCCGTGAGCGCCGTCTGGCGAAGATACGTCGACTTGCCCCCCATGTTGGGGCCCGTGATGATCGCGATCAGGTGTCCGTTGGGGTCGAGGTAGACGTCGTTCGAGACGAACCGCTCGCCGCCCTGTTCGTCGGAAATCCGCTCGATGACCGGATGCCGCCCGCCTGCGATCTGCAGCTCTCCGCCGGAGCTGAACTCGGGAGCCGAATAATCGTTTTCGGCGGCGACTTGAGCCAACCCTCGCAGCACGTCCAGCTCGGCGACCGCCGTCGCCGTGGTTCGGATCCGCCGCGCCTCGCTGGCGAGCCATGACCGCAGTTCTTCGAACAGCATCTTTTCGAGCGCCAGGATGCGTTCTTCGGCGTCCAGCACCTTGCTCTCGTACTCCTTGAGTTCGGGCGTCGTGAAGCGTTCGGCGTTCACCAGCGTCTGCTTGCGGTCGTAGTCTTCTGGAACCGCGGCCAGATTCGCCTTCGAGACCTCGATGTAGAAACCGAAGACATTGTTGAAGCGCACCTTGAGGGACGGGATGCCGGTCCGCTCGCGCTCGCGCGCTTCCATCCGGGCGATGGTGCCCCGGCCGTCCTTGCGCAGCGCGCGCAGCTCGTCGAGTTCGGCGTGGAAGCCTTCGCGGATCGTGCCTCCGTCAGCGAGATGGGCCGGCGGCTCGTCGCTGAGCGTCGTCTCGATGTGCTGGCGGATGTCCGGCAGCTCGTCCATCTGTTCGTGAGTACGGCGCATCCGGGCCGATTCGCACTTCTCGATCCGCCGGCGGACCGCCGGCAGGCAGGCAAGCGAGCCGCCCAGCCCGACGATGTCTCGCGCGGTGGCCGAGCCGAGCGTGATCTTGGCCAATAGCCGCTCGATATCGAGGACGGGCTGGAGTTCCTGCCCCAGTTCGGTGCGGGTGATGACCTGTCCGTGGAGGTCGGCGACGCCGTCGCGGCGGGACTCGATCTCGGCGCGGTCGATCGATGGACGCAGCAGCCACTGCCGCAGCAGGCGCGCGCCCATCGGCGTCTGTGTCTTGTCGATCACCCGCAACAGCGTCGATTGGGCCGAGCCGCCGAACAACGGCTCGACCAGCTCGAGATTCCGCACCGTCACCGGATCGAGCGCCATCCAGTCCTGCTTGCCGTAGTAGGTCGGCGGATCGAGGTGCTGCAGCGCGCCGCGCTGCGTGTCGCGGACGTAGTGCAGCACGGCTCCTGCGGCGGCGATCGCGGCGGGACGGTCCGCGGCCCCCAGCCCGTCGAGAACGTGCAGCTTGAACTGGTCCCGCAGCGTGCGCTCGGCGTAGGAGGCCTCGAAAATCCACGGTTCGAGCTCCGTCCGCAGGTAGACGTTCGAGGCCGTCACGGAGTCGGGTTCGTAGGAGAACAGCGGTCCCGCCGAAGGGAACAGCACCTCCTTGGCGCCGAGATGTCCCAGCGCGTCTTCGACGTCGCCGGCGTCCAGTTCCGTCATGCGGAACTCGCCCGTCGAGATATCGACGTAGGCGAGTCCGGTCGAGTCGCCTTTCTCGGCCACCGCGGCCAGGTAGTTGTTCTCACCGGAGCGCAGCAGGCTCGCGTCGCTGGCCGTGCCGGGCGTCACGATGCGCGTCACCTCGCGGCGCACGAGCTTCCTGGCCTTGTCCGGGTCCTCGACTTGATCGCAGATGGCGACGCGATGGCCCTTGGCGATCAGCTTGGCGATGTAGCCGTCAGCCGAGTGGCACGGCACGCCGCACATCGGAACCGGCTCGCCCTTCTCCTTGTTGCGGGAGGTCAGCGTGATGCCGAGGTCGCGCGAGGCGACGATCGCGTCGTTGTAGAACAGCTCGTAGAAATCACCGAGATGGAACAGCAGCAGGGCGTCGGGTACGTCGCTTTTGATCGAGTGGTACTGCCGCATCAGCGGCGTTTTGGCCTGCGAAGCCATGACACCATTCGGAATTATACCCAGCGGTCCCGTGACCGGCGTTAAGAGATTTCTCACTCCCCGCAGCGAATCGGTGACCGGACAGCCGGCGCAATCGAGTTGCTGAAGGATGTCAAGCGCCCCTTTGCCGCTGCAAGAGAAACCCGGACGCCTGCGCGGCACGGCAACACCCGCTTGCAGGTGAATCCTTGGCTAGGCTGCTAGGCGGAATGTGTAGACCCCGAGGACTCGCCCGCCGATCGCCTCTTGTTGCCCGCTCGCCAAAAACTTGTCTCTGCTCTCAGATGTGGGGGGCACGAACCGTGTAGTCGAGGATCGTGTGAACAGCAAGGTCCGCGCCTACGACAGCAACCTGCGTACTCTGGTCGAGGGTGAATTGCCCCGTCGAAACTAGGCTGCTTTCAATGCTCGCTACCTGGGGAACAATTCCGAGTGCGCGACCGATCCCGCGCCCTATGTCGACTACACTGCGAGTCCGACGATCTCGACCATCCTGGGTTACCGGACGGTCAAGCACACCGTCTTGATCGAGCCCGCCCCTTGCAGCGGCAACTGAGTGCATGATGAGGAATCAAGCCCCCCTTCTCTCCTCAGGTACTTAATATTTCCTCATGCACTCCGCTGCCCTCAAACCCCTTCGTACACGATGCCGTCGTCGACGTGGGTTTCGTACTAGACAACGGCGTCGTGAAATTTCATTAGCCTCTCGCCAAGATCCGCCGGCAACGACTGTGCACGCAATCGCACTTCGGGGTCAACTTCCAATCGCAACAGCCATGCCGCGAAGTGATGCCAGTACTTGCCCAATCTCCCACGGGGCGCCCTTTCCACCGCCTTCTCGACGATCTGTGAATAGATCGACGCAGCCTTTTTGGACAGTTCCGGTCCGGGCTCTCGCTCGATCACAATACACGCGAAATCCACACTTCGCTGAAAACGCATTCCAAAACTCCTTACGAATGATATATTAACCCCGCACGCGCCTGGAGGGGGATGCGCCCCACGACCGCGAAGCCGTCCGGAAGTTCGTTCAGCAGGATAACTTCTGGCTGGAGCTTTTGAAGAAAGACGTGGAAAGCCTGCAGGACAGCCGGCTCGATCACATGGATCTCCATTCGGAGCTGAACAAGACCCTGCTGGCGGTCGTACGAAGACGATGAGCGCACGAG
Source organism: Bryobacterales bacterium (assembly GCA_965204095.1). GTDB lineage: Bacteria > Acidobacteriota > Terriglobia > Bryobacterales > UBA6623 > JAPPLB01. The sequence continues at coordinate 3,655,612 of OZ241991.1, forward strand.
TTCTGAGTCCTGCCCCTCTTCTTGCACACACGAAACCGACCGGCAGGGCTCAGCGCCGGGGAGGGAACAGGGACCCCTCCCCGGCATCCAGCTTTGAAACCGGAGGAGGGAACACCCCCATGAACAAGTTTCATCTCATGACCCTGCTGGCCTGTTTGGCGCTGAGCTGGCCTCCATGGATCACAGCTCAGCAAAGAATCGAGTATCGCATGGTGGTGGAGGGACAGTCCGAGAAGGTCGAACAGGAGATGAACAAGCTTGCCGCCGAGGGTTTTCGGTTTGCCGCGGGCCTCGACAGGGTTGCGGGAGGATTTGGTTTCAGGGGTAGAAGGCTTGTCGTGATGCAAAGGCGCGAAGGGCCTCGATCCACAGCACGATACCGGGTGTTCAACTCCGACAGTTTCTCGCGGTTGCGATCCCAGCTGATCGAGGCGGGCAAGGCTGGCTGGGTGTTGCTGGCGCTGGTGCCGAATGCCCGCGGGAATCGCGTCACTGCCTACTGCGAGCAGCGTTGAGGAGATCCATTGTCACAAGACCCGATTAAGCCACCGCTGGCGGAGTACCTCGACACGCAGTTCGAGATCCTCAACGACAACATCGAGGCACTTCGTAAGGGGATAGCTAACATCGCTGAGCCGCACCTTGGCACGGCGCCGCAGCCGCGGCCGCCAGCCGCCGACCATCCTTGGCGCCGCTACCCGGCCGTGGAAAAAACGGCGCGGCGGAGCGCCGGGGCGAGAAGCTGATCGCGCAGAGATGGTAAAAGAAGAGCGATGACAACAATCCACCTGACCGTAAGCCCACAAGAGGCCGAAGCCCAGTTGCGGACGATCCCGCATAGGCTCATTAGACGGAAAACGACACTTCCTAGGTATTGGCACGTCAAACTCAACGGAAACGAGGTCTGCTGGAACAGCGCCTGCTGGCTCTACTGCTGGGCGAAAGCATCGGAGAGCTACGGCGAGGAATGGGCGCGTGCCGGACAGCGTGCTATTGCTGTCCTCGACCACATCCTTGACAAGGATTTTGCGTGGTTCAATGCCAATGTAGACCATGACGAGGCGAAGGATCGACGCTATTGGAGCCACAAGTACTGTTTTTGAACTCACCATACGCGGCTGGCAGGCCCCTGCCACGCTGTAAACCGCAAATAAAATCGCAACAAAAATCGCTCAAAACACCCCTGATAGAAAATAAATTTGCTACCCGAGCCGCCGCAAAACAGCCCTGAAAACGCTGAGTTTGCTACAAAATTTCTGGAAAAGCGACCACGCGCGTCAGCCCCGCAGCGCCTGGTCGAAATGCCGCTCGATCGCGTCGAGGATTTCCGCGTCGAGGTCATCGGAGCGCCCGAGGAAGGCCCAGGCGGGATGCCGGTGTTTGCCCCACTCAGCATTCTGGAGCTGTTAATGGATCTCATCGACACCGGAATGCTCAGCGCGAAGAAGGTCTCTGCAGCCGTCCGGAGCGCATAGAACGAGATCTGAGCCCTACTCCTTCCGGCACACACGACTCAGCCAGCAGGAACGGTGCGCACAAAGTCAAACCCCAATTAGCAAGCGTCATTCGGCCCGTTTCCCGGTTTTTGTCCGGCGGGCTGGACGAAAACGGCTTTTGGGTCTGGTAACAACTCTGCACTGGTGCAGAGTGTCTCATAAGTAGGGCACTCAAAATGCTATTGTGCCAGTAATGGCAGAAGTACGGCGCCTGAACTGACCGTGTGATCGAGCGCCTACAGAAGTACCAGCCTGCTCTCCCCGCATTGACGGCCGTCCTGGCCGTGGTGAGTTTCCCCGCAACAATCTACCTTCACTACGCACATTGCTGCTGGGTGATTTTCAACATCCCGCAAGCCTTGGCAATGCAGCCCGTCAGCTTTGCGCTGTCACAATTACAAGACAAGAGGGTCCATGCGCAGAATTTTTGAAGTTTTCCGGCACTTCAAGAGTGCCTTTCAGTCGTCTGGCGGTGACGGTCCGATTCGCAGCCACGAAGAAGTTTCGGAAGAGGTCGCCAGGGGTATCGTGAGGCGTAGTGCGACCGGCAGTGTCCGACTTCAACGAGGTCAGTACGTTACTCGGGAAGGAATGGATCAGGAGCTGGAAAGGGTGAAGGAATACGACTTTGATGAGCAGCAACAACCGTGAACCCATTGATTACACAAGAATCCAGAAGCTCTACAACGAGGCAGAAAGCTTCATCAAGCGCGTTGAGAACTACCGATTAGAGCTGGTTTTTCCGGCGGTCAACGAACTGCGATACGCTGGACATCATCTATTGAACGCTCTTGCCGCCACCGATAATCCAACCAAACGTGACAGCGAGTTGCGCAAAGCGGAGGGCCATTGCCAGCGTGCGATGTACGAAGCCTCAGAATCGGGCCTCACTTATTTTTTGGGCCTCCTGCATGCGTTCGCTCGCGACTTCAGGAAGGTTGTAATCACTCAAGTCGTTCCGAATTACCTTGAGATTCTCGCTCTTGCCAAGGAGGCGCGGAGCATGCTTGTTGAGGGGCGCCTGAAACGATCTTCTGCTGAGACTCACGCTTCACAGTACATGGAAATGTTCACAAAGCTGGAAAGCAAGATTGACATTTTGGAAGTGGGGCGGAGCGATCTCAATAAGATCCGCGAAGACCAGCAGAAAGGCACCCGCCGCTTTCTGCTCACTACTGGGCTTGTGGCGATCGGCGTTATCTTTTCGGGCATTCATCTGTGGATGTGGCTCTTAGAGGTTGCTGCGAAGTAAATACGCCATACGTCGCCAAGCCGCAACAATGAACGAGTTCTGAGCCCTACTCCTTCCGGCACACACGACATGACCGGGAGGACTCAGCGCCGGGGAGGGGGAGAGGCCCTCTCCCCGGCAGCTTGAGAAGAGATTTCCTGACATGATCGAAAACGACCCGGCTTTTCGCGTGGCTGAAGCCTACAGGCAGACCCAACAACAATACGAACATTCCTGGCTTGAGGGTGCCATGCACTTTGTCGCTACCCTCAATGCGTGGCCGTGGATCTGTGGCTGCTACATGGGCATCGAGCAGACGATGAAGCATCTGAGCAAGATGTGTCGCGGAGGTCGCCTTCGGGGACACGACTTAAAGAAGCTCTACGACGATCTCGCCCCTTCGGAGAGAAAGGTGGTCGACGATTACTACCGCATTTACCGCAGCCTTTACAATTTCGATTCAGACGGCGTTCCCCTTAACACCGCTGACGAGTACATCCGGCACATTTCAAAAGGCAAAAAGGGCTACGAGGTGTGGCGCTACCTGCTGCTCGAACCCGACGAGGAAGTGCCCAAGATACACGTGGGCTCAATGTTCGAAATCTGGCGTGCACTGGTCGCCTTAGTGGAGCGGAAACCCGAAGAGGGCCACGGCTACGATACTTTGGATATCCGCCTGGAAGAGTACATACTGAAAGAAGTTTGGCGTGAGGCATACACGTGCACGGAATGGCAAGCGGCATGCCGGGATGACGACACCAAGTTCAGCGAAGTTCAAACTTGGCTTCAACACAATGGGAGGCTCTTGCAAGCAGGCATCGATCTATTCAACCGCCTCGCCCAGGGGACTGAGGCCACCTTGAACGCCTCACCGCTGTGGGGCCGAGTGCTGTTCCGAGCGGCTGAAAAGGCTGAAAAGGCAGTTCGCAGTCCCAGTGAAACCCACAGGAAAATCTATAGCCCCGCCGACATCGCCATGTTCCACCACCGAATCCGCCATGGCGGCTTGTCCTGGAACAAAGACAAGAGAGTGTTCGAGAGCAACCCGCCCGCCCCCTAGTATTTGCGTTCGCTTAGCCCCTGACTAGTGATTTTCAGCCGCCTTCTTGCGCAGGTCCGCACTCTACTACTGGGCCTCGATCAACCTCTCGCCAGTGCGCGAGGCCAAGAGCCATTCCGAGATGACCCAGCGCTTCGACATGCGGTCTTTCAGGAACTCCACTTGTGACTTGGTCCCCTTGCTCGAGTTGCACGCCCCGCACAGCAGCCACAGGTTTTCGATGTGACCGGTGCCCCCGATTGACTTGGGAACGATGTGGTCTATCGTCAAATTGCGTGACATGAAATGCTGCCCGCAGCCACCGCGAAAACCCCTTTGCTTGCCGCACAGCGTGTCCTTGTGAGTCCGGTAGGGCTGCTAGCCTGTCTATACCACGTTGCGAGGCGAAGTGCGCGAGAGGGCCGTCAGGACGAGCCGCGAGCCGCCCTCGCCCTCGCCTGTAAGGTTATTCCCGAATCCCGAGTCACGAGACACGAATCACGGCCTTTCCCTTCTCCCGGCGCTACGCCGCCAGCGTACGGATGCCGTAGCGTGGAATGCGGGCGTCTCGGGTGACGAGGACCAGCCCTTCGGCCTGCGCTTGGGCAACCAGCAGCCGGTCGAACGGGTCCCGGTGATGCGGCGGGAGGCTCCCCGCCTGCTCCGCGTGATGATACGTCAACGGCAGATGGGTGAATCCCCGTTCTTCAATCATCGCCGACAAGTTTTCAGGGGCCGTCATGCGTCCCTTCGCCCGCTTGACTGCGATCTCCCATCCGGTAACGGCGCTGACGAAGATGTCGTTGCGCGGGTCCACGATGGCGGCGCGAGCGGCCTGCGACAGCCTCGAAACATCGCTCAGGCACCATACGAACACGTGCGTATCCAGCAACAGGCGCTGCATCTTCAATCCTCGTCAGGAAAAATCTTCGACCCCTCGATCGCCTCGATAAGTTCTTCGTCTTCTACGTCGAAGTCCGGAGACATCCGGATCTGCCCTTCCAGCCCGCCTAGCCTCCGCTCTTCCACGCGTTCACGATAGGGTTCCAGCCGCAGATAAGGTTTGCCGGCCTTGCAGATCACGACCTCTTCGCCCCGGCAAGCCAGCTCGGCCAAACGGGAGAGCGTCGATTTCGCCTCGTGCATGTTCACCTTCATTCATTGGCCTCCCTGGTGAGAAATGAAGGACAGGACTAAGTCTAGCTAAGTCTAGTATCGCTCCCGGCATCTGTCAAGCCGCCTCCCCCGCTCCAGCAATACGGCCGTAAATGTTTTCCACGAATCACGAAACCCGGTTTTTCCAGTTCACCGGCCGTCAGCCCCTTCTTCTGAAGCGAACCAGGCCTCCGCCAAGGGTTTTTACGAAACACGAGACACGAGACACGAATCACGGCCTTTTATGCAGGCTACAATGAGGCTGCGGGCCTGTAGCTCAGTTGGATAGAGCGCCTGGCTTCGAACCAGTAGGTCGGGGGTTCGAGTCCCTCCAGGACCGCCATTCTCGGTTGAGCACCCCTCCACGGGGTGGCCGCCCGGATGCAGATGGCCCCCGCCGGTTCCGAGGTGAAGGCACGTTGGGGCGTAAGACCTGGAATCGGGCGGTTCAGTGGGTCGGCGGCGGCGGAATTCTCTGGTTTTCTTCGCTCGCCAAGGTTCACATTTGAGTCAAGTTCACGCGGCGATCCGTTGTCCTGCTTAGTTGTGTGCGTCAAGTTCTGCAAAAAGGTTTGAGATTTAAATGTGTCCTCGGTTTGCTCAACGGTTGATGACGTTGACGGAGTGGAGGGAGCCTGCAGGCAACTCGGTTCGGGGGACGGCATGGCCCCCACATGTCCAGCGCATCGATCCCGCCGGGGGATGCGCCGCACGCCGGCTCCCAGCGTCGGCCTAGGCGTCAACGCAGGTGCCGGCCCGAGGCCAAGCCTTTGCTGTAATCGGGACCGTCGCGGGCGACGGCCTCGCCACCCGGCTCGCTGCCGGGGCGGATCCGGCCGTGCGCTCCCACTCGGGTGCGCGTTTGACCCCTCCGTGCACGCTCCACGTGTCCGGTATCGCGAATCCGCCAGGTTCAGGTTCTGGCCGTGCTGGCACGATCGGTTCGTAGCCTCCGGCTGTTGTGCCCGTCAGTGTAAAAGCCCACGCCACGCTCTTCGCTGCTCACGCTCCGCGCGCAGCAGCCGCCAAGGGTAGTTCGTCCCATGTCCGCGCAGTTCCCGGAGGTTCACGATCTCCTTGGACAGCGCTCCGTCGACTCCTGCAAGTACGGCGCTTCTTGTTTCAATGATTGCGTGTCGTCGGGACGGGTCCTGCTCCCAGAGGAGCTCTTCGACCGGTGCGAGTGCCGCCGCCCGTTCGGCCATCACCCTCGGATGCGTGTGCAGCCAGCGCAGGAAGTCGGTGGCCTCGTGGTTGTGCTCCCAGCGCTTGGACCACTGCCGGACGTAGTCGTATGCCCCATCGTAGTCGTTGAGGTTGCATCCGAGCCACAGAGGCATGGGCCCCGGGAACGGTGTTCCAGTCAGGTGTTCGGCGATGTACGGGTTTTCGATTCCGGCGCGCCGCAACGTTGTCGCCGCGTCGATGTACTTCCTGCTCTCGATTTGCGCTAGCCCCAACTCGTACCGCATGGCGGGGTTCTCGCCTGCCGTCTTCGCCAGCATCGTTAAGGCCTGCTGCCGCCGCCCGGCCCGCAGAAGCGCTGGGCCGAGGATGTAGCGGATCCCCTGGTTGTCGTTCCGGTTCCACCGGAGAATCTTCCGGAGCACCGGAATCGCGTCCTTGTAGTGCTCTTGGCCCACGAGCTCGAGCCCCCAAGCCGCTACCACGCGCAGGAACGTACGGTTGTCGATGTTGAGCCACGGTAGCGGTCCCTTGAAATTGCTCGGCAGCCCCGCCATGCACAACTCGTAACCCTGCTGGTAGTCCCGCGCGCGCTGTGCCTGCTCTTCGAGTTCGCCGTACAGGTCGCCACGCAGTAGCAGGCCTTCAAGCCAGTCGGGACTGGTCATCAGCGCCCGGTTCAGGGCCGTGATGGCGTCCCGCGGACTCAGCGTTCCGTTGTCGAGTCCGTCCTCAAGGCGGTACTGTAACTCCCGCTGCTTCCCGCTTTCAGATGCAACGACCACCCAGCTGTCGATGTGCCAAACCACTTGAACGCTCTCTTGATTGCTCATGCTCTCAGGTCTTTCCGTGTCTCCCGCCGGTTCCCAAGCTTTTGACCCTACCCGGGCTGCTGGTTGGACCTCGTTCCACATTCAGTCCGGATGCCGTGTGGCTCGTCACGGAAAATCGGCCTCCCGCTCTGCTTGGGAACACCAGCGGACCGTCGCTGTCGCCGAGCGTCCGCGCAGGGTCGGCGAGGGATCAGTGAGACAGCCCGAACTGTGCAACAACTTCGCCGTCCACACCTCATTATGCAGTGGCAGACCGTGATGCGACTGGTTCTGCGGGTCGTGGCGGCGGGTTTGGCTACAACGTCCATTCCCCCGTAATATTCGTTCTTGCCGCCCCGCCCTGTCTAGCATGAGGACTGCCAAGCGGCAATCCTGGCCTGCATGTCTCACCACGTGGCGAGGCGAAGTGCGCGAGAGGGCCTTCAGGACCAGACGCGAGACGTCTGCGCCAGCAACTCGGCCTGTAAGGTTTTCACGAGACACGAATCACGGCTTTTCCCGCCGGCTACAATGAGGCCACGGGCCTGTAGCTCAGTTGGATAGAGCGCCTGGCTTCGAACCAGTAGGTCGGGGGTTCGAGTCCCTCCAGGCCCGCCATTCTCGGTTGAGTACCCCTCCACGGGTTGGCCGCCCGGAAGCAGATGGCCGCCACCCGCGCGCAGAAAATCTCACGGCAGAGCAAGAGACTCGGCAAGCCCGAAGGCCTGGGCGAGTGGCTCCCATCCCCAGTCCCCGATCGATGGACGAGATCGATCGCCGCGCATCACGAAACACGGCCTTTCATATTTGCATTACAATGTCATTCAAGGATTCTGGGGAGAGAGGAATCGATCCATGGCTGCCAATCAATTGGTGCAAGCTCGCATTAACGGGGAGATCAAGGAAGAGGCCGCAGCCGTGCTGGCCGCAATGGGCTTGACCGTGTCCGATGCCGTGCGGTTGTTGTTGACCAGAGTTGCGCGGGAAAAGGCCCTGCCGTTCGAGCCGCTGATTCCGAATGCCGCCACCATCGAGGCGATGAAGGAAGCCCGCAAGGGCGGCCTGCCACGGTTCGACACCGTGGAGGACCTCATGGCTGATCTTCATGCGCAGGATTGAGCGCACCAGCCAGTTCAAACGGGACTACCGGCGCGAAGCCAGGAGCCGCCACCGAATCTCACTTGACGACAGCTTGCGCTCGATCCTGGTTGCCTTGGCGAATGACCAACCGCTGGAACCTCGGTGCCACGACCATGCGCTGAGTGGCGAATGGAAGGACTGCCGTGATTGCCATGTGAAGCCTGACTTGGTGCTGATCTACCAGAAGCCCGACGCCGATACTCTGCGGCTTGTTCGCCTCGGGTCCCATTCGGAACTCGGTCTTTGACGAAGAATGATGGATAACGATCTGACGAGCGCCGCCGAGATCTTCGGGAGCAGGGGTCGGCGCAGGTGCCGGCCGTCGGAGTCCTTTCGCCAGCAGGCCGCCCGCGCCAGCAGCACGGCTTTTAAGGTTTTTTACGAAACACGAATCACGAGACACGAAACACGAATCACGGGGTTTTTGGTACTGAAGCCCTTCAGTCTTTTTTTTGCGTCCCGGCCGGCATAGCATGAAGAAAAAGAGCCGTCACAGGTGATCCCTGATCCGTGGCGCAAACGAAAGCAATGTTCCCCATCCCGCCGGAGTTTCCAGGTAGAGCAACCGCAAGCCGTGCCCAACGGGTTTTCACGAATCACGAGTCACGAAACAAGGCTTTTATGCTTCCCTACCCACGATTTCCCGGCATTTCCCGGCCCCCCCACCCCCCGGTCAAGGGTCCGCGCGCCGTTCGCATCGGCAACACGGCCGGTTGGGTTTTCACGAGTCACGAAACACGGCATTTATCGCCCTTCGGTTCTCCAGGGTGCGCAAGAGTCGCACAATCGGAAACCGCCGCCCGGGACCTACGTGCCCGCCGCCCGGTTACTGCTCTCCTGCGCGCTGTGGCGCCTGGGGGAGCGGCTAGGGAGCGGCTGGAGCGGCATGGAGCACCTGAGCCGGCTTCCGCGTTCCGTCAACCGTTCTCGATGGGCCTCACGAAGAGCGCCTTTCGCTGAAAATCCCGTAAAAATGCACAAAATCCCGCTTCTCCCAGGAAAATGCGTGAAGCATAGTGCTCGCCTCGGCTCGCGTTTCCCTCCGGGCTGGGTTCCGTTGCGGCCAACGCAAAATGAACCCATGCTGAATAACCGGAACGTTCTATGTCGTGTTGACAGCGCAGGAAGAAGCCTCCCGCTTGGTCCGCAGGCCTTGTATATTGAATGCGGCTCCGGCGCTTGCCAGGGAAGCCTCGACGCGAGTTTTTTCTCCGCCCGTGCGCGGATCATTCAAGCGGGGAACATTCGGGCCGCTGTCAACGCCGCTTGCTCAGGGGGATGTTTCAGGTCAAGGTGATGGATTCCGCGAGAGCCTGCAATCATTGCCTGCCGGCGCAAATGCTGGTGATCGGCTTGTTGTGGTTGGGGGTCCCGGCTCCCGCGCACGCGCAGCAAGACCGGTCGCCTCCTTCAGGCGGCGGCGAACAGCACGCCCGGCGGATGGCTCAGGGGATGGAGTTGTTCAAGCGCGAAGTGCGGCCGCTGCTCAACGAACGCTGCCTGGTCTGCCATGGCGGCGCACAGTCGCTCGGCGGCTTTGATCTCTCGAGCCGCGAGTCGCTGGTCAACAGCGGAAAAATAGGCGCGTCGGCCGACTCGAGCCGGCTGTTGAAGCTGATTCGGCACGAGCAGGAGCCTCACATGCCGTTTCAGCAGCCGAAGCTGTCCGAGCAGGCGATCGGCGTCATCGCGCGCTGGATTGAACTCGGCGCGCCGTACGACAAGCCCTTGATCGACAAGCCCGCCGGCGGCCCACCGGCCGAAGTGACCGCGGCGGACCGCCGGTTCTGGTCTTTTCGGCCGCTCGCCCGCAGCGAGCCGCCGGCCGGCGATCAGAGCTGGTCTCGAACCCCCATCGACCGGTTCATCCTGCGGAAGCTCCATCAAAAAGGACTGACCCCGAATCCGGAAGCCGACAGGCGGACCCTGATTCGGCGGGCCTTTCTGGACGTGCTGGGCCTTCCTCCCGATCCGGATGAGGTCGACGCGTTCGTCAGGGACCGATCGCCCGGCGCCTACGAAAAGCTCATCGACCGTTTGCTCTCGTCGAAACATTTCGGCGAGCGTTGGGCTCGGCACTGGATCGACATCGCGCGCTTCGCCGAGAGCTACGGTTTCGAAAGAGACTACGAACGGCCGTATGCCTATCACTATCGCGACTTTCTCATCAAGGCCTTCAATCGCGACATGCCCTACGACCGGTTTGTGCGCTGGCAATTGGCGGGAGACGAGTTGGCGCCGGACAACCCATTGGCATTGATGGCGACGGGGTTTCTGGGAGCGGGCGCCTTCCCCACGGAGATCACCGAGCACGAGTTCGAAACTGTACGCTACGACGAACTGGACGACATGGTGAACACGACCGGCACGGCGATGCTGGGCTTGACCATCGGTTGTGCTCGTTGTCATGACCATAAATACGATCCCATTCCGACGCGGGAGTACTACCGCCTGGCTTCGGTTTTCGGTCACACGATTCGCACGGAGATCGACTACGACCCTGCGCCCGACGCCTCCCGGGCGGCGATGGAGCAATGGGAAGCCGAGCACCGGGAGCTGGTCGCCGCTCGCGGCGAATACGAGCAGCGGCGGCTGGCGGAACCGTTTGAGCGGTGGCTGGAGAACCTCGACGGCCTGCCTTCCGAAGACCCCTGGCGCGTGCTGGACTTCAGTGAGTATCAGTCGAAGGAGGGCGCGTCTCTGGAGAAGCTGGATGACGGGTCGATCCTGGCGTCCGGCGAGCTTCCGGACCTTGACGAGTACACCTTGACCGCGGACGTGCAGGCCAGGGACATCCGCGCGTTGCGGGTCGAGGCGCTCACGCACCCGTCGTTTCCCGACAACGGCCCCGGACGCTCGCGCGGCCGGTTCGTCATGACGAGTTTGAAAGCGACGGCCCAACCGCTCGCCGACCCGGATGCCGAACCCGTCAAGCTGAAGTTCGTTTCTACGTGGACCACAGACCCTGCGGATCCGGACGCCGCCCCGCCGCCGGCTGGGTCCGGCGCGAACGTTGCCGACAGAGGTTGGAGACCGGGCGCGGAATCGGCCGGACGGGATCAGGCGGCCGCGTTCACGCTCGCCGAACCTGTCGGATTCGAAGGCGGCACGAGGCTGGCGATCAAGCTGAACTTCGGCAAGCTCATCCAATGCAGCCTGGGACGGACTCGAATATCGATCTCCGGCAATCCGAGGCCGCCGCTGCTTCTCGGCTCGGGTGTGCCGCAGCCGGTGGTCGAAGGCATGGACGTTGTCGGGCGTGAAGGCCCAAGCGGCCTCTCCGAGCCTCAGCGCACGGCTCTGCTGCGGTTCTTTGCACGCTCCGACACCGCTTGGCGGCAACGGGACCGGGCGGTGCGGTCGCACCTTCTCAAGCGGCCGATTCCGACGAAGACCAAGATCCAGATCACCTCCGAGGGGTATCCCATTCCCCGGCACAACTCGAACGGCAACGGCTACCCGCACTTCTACAAGCAGACGCACTTTCTCAAGCGCGGAGACGTGAGCCAGAAGGAAGAGCCGGCGCCCCCCGGTTTTCTCGGAGTGCTCATGCCCGAGGGTGGTGACGCGAGGACTTGGCTCGTCGCCGCTCCCCGAGGATGGGAGCGTACGAGTTTCCGGCGAGCGTCCTTGGCGAATTGGATCACCGACGTCGACCGCGGCGCCGGCGCGCTGCTGGCCCGCGTGATCGTGAACCGGCTCTGGCATTACCATCTGGGCCGCGGAATCGTCGCCACGCCCAGCGATTTCGGACGGCAGGGCGACCCGCCGTCGCATCCGGAGCTGCTCGATTGGCTGGCGCGGGATCTCATCGACCACGGCTGGCGGCTCAAGCGGCTGCACAGGTTGATCATGACGAGCGCCGTATATCGGCAGAGCGCCGCCTACGATGCGGACAAGGCCGCGGCGGACGTGAACAACGTCTACCGCTGGCGCTGGACCCCGCGACGCCTCGAAGCCGAGGCCATACGCGACTCGCTTCTGACCGTCTCCGGCTTGCTCGACCGCACCATGTACGGCCCCGGAGCCATGCGCTCCGACATGCGCCGCCGCAGCGTCTACTTCTTTATCAAGCGCGCCGATCTGATTCCGATCATGATGCTCTTTGACTGGCCGGAGCAACTGGTGGGCATCGGGCGGCGGCCGTCCACGACGATCGCGCCTCAGGCCCTGATGTTTCTCAACAGCCCGCAGGCTCGACGCTACGCCGAGGGCCTTGCGCGGCGGCTGGATGGATACCAGGGGCGCAGCGCGGTTCAACAGGCTTACCGCATCGCATATGGAAGGATGGCGGACGCGGATGAACTCGCGGCCGCCGAGGAATTCCTGGACCGGCAGCGCCGCTCCTACGCAGGTGAGGAGCAGGCGGACGCCTCGACCCTGGCCCTCACGGATTACTGTCAGGCTCTGCTGGGTTTGAGCGAGTTCCTCTACATCCGCTGAGACGCTTTTATGATGCTGGATGCGCTTCGAACGCCGGCGGCTATGACACAATAGGCTCGACGTGAAACGGTCTCCGATTCAGTCTTCGTCCTCGGTTCTTTCGCGCCGCGACGTGCTGCAGCGGTGCGGCATGGGTGTGGGCATGCTCGGTTTGACGAGCCTTCTCCACGAGGAAGGCCTGATCGCCGCCGACCCGGCCCGTGGTCTCGATCCGCTGGCGCCTCGGGCCGCCCATTTCGCCCCCAAGGCCAAGAGCGTCATTTGGCTGTTCATCAACGGCGGCCCGAGTCACATCGACACCTGGGACTACCGGCCCGCGCTCGCCAGGCACCATGGTCAGGAACTGGAGGGGTTCGACAAGTTTACCGGCTTCTTCTCGAGAGAGGTCGGCGCCCTGATGAAGTCTCCGTTCCGGTTCTCCCCGCGCGGCCAGAGCGGCAAGATGGTGTCGGAAATCTTCCCGTACCTGGGTGAGCACGTCGATCGGATGGCCTTTATCCACTCCGGTCACTCCGATTCGAACAACCACTCGCCGGCCCTGTTCACGATCAACAGCGGCCAGATGCGCATGGGCTATCCCTGTCTCGGCTCCTGGGTGACCTACGGGCTGGGGAGCGAGAGCCGCAATCTGCCGGGTTTCGTCGTCATGTCGGACCCCAAGAACCGCGGGCTCCCCAAAGGCAGCGCCGCCAACTGGAGCGCGGGCTTCCTTCCGGGCGTCTACCAGGGGACGTGGCTGCGCCCCCAGGGCGAGCCGATCGAGAATCTCAAGCGGCCCGCCGCTCTCAACGACGACAGGCAGCGCGCGCAGCTCGACTTGATGGCGCGCCTCGGCGGCCGCGACCTCGAGCGGAACCCCTACGAGGCGGAGCTGGCCGCGCGTATCGAGAGCTTCGAGCTTGCCTACCGCATGCAGACGGCGGCGCCGGAAGCGTTGGGTGTCGATCGCGAACCGCTTCGCATCCAGCAGATGTACGGATTGCACGAGAAGCATTGCGGCCACATGGCGCGCCAGTGTCTGATGGCGCGGCGGCTGGTCGAACGCGGCGTGCGTTTCGTTCAGATCTACTCGGGCGGCATGGAGAACGCGCGCTCGTGGGACGGCCACCACGACATTCACGGCAACCACACACAGTTCGCGGGTGAGACCGATCAACCTATGGCGGCGTTGCTGACCGACCTTGAGCAGCGCGGTTTGCTGGACGAGACGCTGGTGATTTGGGGCGGCGAGTTCGGCCGCCTGCCGCTTTCCCAGATCGGCGGCGCCAAACCGGGCCGCGACCATAATCCCCACTGCTTTACGACCTGGATGGCGGGCGGCGGTGTCAAGGGCGGCGTGTCCTACGGCGAGTCGGACGAATTGGGCCATCGGGCGGCAGTTGACAAAGTCTCGGTCAACGACTTTCACGCCACGATTCTCCACCTGCTGGGGCTCGACCACGAGCGCCTGACCTACAAGTACAACGGCCGGCAGTTTCGACTCACGGACGTGGCGGGCCGAGTTCTGGACGAGATCATCGCTTAGCAAGATCAGCTCTAGCCTGTATTTCTCACCACGTGGCGAGGCGAAGTGCGTGAGAGGGCCGTCAGGACGAGGCGCGAGCCGCTTGCCGCGCACAGATGTACTTGACAGTACATTGAGCACGGCAAGCAAGCGCAACGAAGTCCTGGCGGTCGTATCGTGTGCTTCGACCGTCGGGTGGTGAGAAATACAGGCGAGCCGCCCTCCCTCCGAGTTGTCTGGCTGGGGCTTGGCCCGGCGGTCTGCTCATCGATGGACTCGACGCGGATGGAGTTTGATTGCGTCCCTGGCGGTCTTTGAGAGAGTGTCGGTTCATGTCTGGCCGGTCTGCTGAAACGGGAGAAATCGGGTCGAGACGGACAGCGGTTGCATGCCGCTGGTTTCCGTTAGAATCAGCGGGCTGCAGGGAGAGTCTGTGAAAAAGAATCTTGGGCCCCTGATCGGGTTGGCGGCGGTTTACCTGCTGTTTTGCCTGTGGGCGGGAGAGCCGTTCTACTCGAACTTCAACCGCGTCACGGTGTTGACGCAGAGCGTGATCGTGACGGCGGGCGCGCTGGGGATGACGCTGATCATCATCTCGGGCGGGATCGATTTGAGCGCCGGATCGGTGATTGCGCTGTCGACCGTGGTGATCGCGAAGCTGCTCGAAGCGGGCTGGTCTCCGCTTGCGGCGGCGGGAGCGGGAATCCTGATCGGCGGGGTGTGCGGTGCGGCGAACGGCTTGCTGATCACGCGCTTGAAACTGGTCCCGTTCATCATCACCCTGGGAACGTTGTTGGTGTTTCGAGGGACGGCGACGGGGTTGGCGGACGAACAGAAGATCGACGCGCCGATCACGTGGCTGAACACGATGCTGGCGAAGTTTCCCGAGCCGGCCTGGCTGATCGTGGCGCCGGGAGTCTGGGCGACGCTGCTGCTTGCCGTCGTCGTGGCGCTGCTGCTGAGGAATACCGTGCTGGGACGGCATATCTTCGCGATCGGGTCGAATGAGAACACGGCGCGGCTGTGCGGGATTCGCGTGGAACGTGTGAAGTTGTCGCTGTATTCGCTGGCCGGGACGTTGATCGGTTTCGCGGGGTTGATGCAGTTCAGCCGGCTGACCGTAGGCGATCCGACAGCGGCGAAGGGGATGGAGCTGGACATCATCGCTGCGGTCGTGATCGGCGGCGGAAGCTTGAGCGGCGGCGAGGGGAGCGTGACGGGGTCGGTTGCGGGGGCGATGTTGATGGCGGTCATCCGCAACGGGCTGAGCATGAAGGGCGTTCCGAACTGGGTCCAGGATGTGTTGACGGGGTCGATCATCGTGGCGGCGGTAACGATGGACCGGCTGCGGCATCGGTCCGGAAGGTAGGAATCGTAGGATCCGTCGGATGCGCGTCTGCAGGGGCGCACGGGTCCCTCTTCTCACCCTGGCTTTCGACACAACGTTTCCGTCTTGCAGAAATCGCGGGATACTGAACATATCGCTTCTTTGGGGTTTCGGCCTCGGTTGTTTCCATGAACGGCTGGCGTTCTCAGATCTTTATTGTCCTTTCGCTGATGACGGTCGTCCTCACGGCGGGGACATTGGGCTTTCAGGCTGTGGAAGGTTGGTCGTTGTTTGACAGCTTCTATATGACGCTGGTCACTCTGACGACGGTCGGCTACGAAGAGATACACCCCTTGTCATTTCGCGGCCGCGTTTTTGCCTCGGTTCTGATGCTGGCCGGGGTGACGACGATCTTGGCGTCCATCACGATTTTGGGCGATATGATGCTGAAGCTCGAGTTGGGAGACGCCTTCGGGCGTCGGCGGAGGAGAATCATGCTCAATAAGCTCTCCGATCACTACATTGTTTGCGGAGCGGGGCGGGTTGGCCGGAGCGTCGTGCGGGAGCTGAAGCGAAACGAAGCCAAGGTGCTGCTCATCGAGTCGGACCCGGAGCGCGCGAAGTGGGGCACGGATCAGGATGTGCCGACGATGGTTGCGGATGCCACTCAGGACTCGACGTTGCGGACCGCTCAAATCGAGACGGCGAACGGACTCGTTGCCGCTGTGGACTCCGACGCGCAGAACGTGTACGTGACGCTGTCGGCCAGGGTGCTGAACCCGAACCTGTTGGTCGCGTCGCGAGCAAGCAGTCGGGATGCGGCGGATCGGCTGCGCCGGGCGGGAGCGAATACGGTGTTCACGCCCTATGCGTTCATCGGACATCGGCTGGCGCAATCGATGCTGCGGCCTCATGCGCTGAGCTTGCTCGATGTTGCGTCCGCGTTCGGGAACTCGACCGATCTGGAGATCGAGGTTGAAGAGGTACGGGTTTCCGAATCGAGTCGCATGGTTTCCCTGACGCTCGATGAGTCGCGCATCAAGTCGGAGCTGGGGGTGATCGTGCTGGCCGCCAGGAAGCCGGGCGGAGAAATGCAATTCAATCCCGCTGGAGATACTCGGATCGAAGCCGGCGGCGTGTTCATCGTGATGGGCGAGCAGTCGAACTTGAAGAAACTGGAAGAGATTCTGGAGAGCTGAGTTGCAGCGGATATTGACGGCAGCACAGATGCGGGAAGCGGACCGCGTCACGATTGAGGAGCGGGGCGTGCCGGGGCTGGTGCTCATGGAGAACGCCGGAGGCCGCTTGTACGAGCTGCTGGTGCGGTGTTTTTCTCCGTTGAGCGAGCAATACATCGTCGTGCTTTGCGGCAAGGGCAACAACGCCGGAGACGGCTTTGTGGTGGCGCGTCAAATTGCAACGCGGGTCGGCGCGGAGCGTTTGGAGGTTGTGCTGCTGGTGAATCCGGCGGAGTTGAAAGGAGACGCGGCGGTGAACTATCGGGCCCTCCGAGGGGTGGGCGTGGAGCCGGGAGTTGCGCCGGATGCCGCCGCTTGGCGCGAGATTCTACCTCGCCTCACGCCGGCTACGCTTGTGATCGATGCATTGCTGGGAACGGGGCTGAGCGGGCCGGCGAAAAGTCTCTACGCGGAAGTCATCGCCGACGTCAACAGTGGCTTTCCGCACGCGAAGGTCGTGGCGGTGGACATCCCGTCGGGTATGCCTTCGGATACGGCTGAGCCTGTCGGGCCGGCTATGCGCGCCGACCACACAGTGACCTTTACCGCACCGAAGGTGAGCCAGGTGTTTCCGCCGAATTGCGAGCGCATGGGTGATCTTGTCGTGGCCCCGATCGGGACGGCGAACACGGTGCTCGATGCTTTGGAGGGTCCGTTGCTGGCGCTCGTCGAGGCGTCGGACGTTGGCGCGCTGTTCGTGCCGCGCGAGAAGTCTTCTCACAAGGGCAGCTATGGGCATGTGCTCGTGATCGGTGGGTCGAAGCCGAAGCCGGGAGCGGCGATGATGGCGGGGACGGCGGCTTTGCGAGCGGGAGCCGGCTTGGTGACCGTGGCGACGGCGGCGAGCGCCGCGCCGGCGATCGTGAGTGACAGGCCGGAGTTGATGACGCTGCCGATCGCGGAGTTGGAAGATGGTTCGATGGGTGAGTCGGCGTTCAGAGAGAGTTGGCTTGAAGACAAGACGGTCGCCGCTATCGGACCGGGGCTGGGGACGAGCGAGGAGAACCGCAGGCTGGTGGGCCGTGTCGTTCGCGAGGCGAATATGCCGCTTGTCGTGGATGCGGACGGGCTGACGGCTTTGGCGGGCATCGTGGACTGGCGTGCGGCGAGTGGATTGGTCGTGTTGACGCCGCATCCAGGTGAGATGGCGCGGCTGACTGGGCTTACCAGCGCCGAAGTGCAGGGAAGGCGTGTCGAGGTGGCGCGGTTGCTTGCCGCCCAAAAAAAGGTCTACGTGGTGTTGAAAGGCTTTCGGACTCTGATTGCTTCGCCCGACGGCGGTGTACTGGTGAATCCGACGGGCACGCCGGCGCTGGCCAAAGGGGGCTCAGGGGACGTGCTCACGGGGATGGTTGCCGGTTTGCTTGCGCAATTCCCGGCGCAGCGGCCGGAGGTGGTGATCGCGGCTGCGGTGTATCTGCATGGGCTGGCGGCTGAGTTGGCGGTCGAAGAGGGCGGCGAGCAGACCTTGGCCGCAACGGATCTGTTGGACTACTTGCCGCGGGCGATTCGACGGGTAAGCTCCTGATGCAGCGGCATTGGCGGACCTCTTCGCCGCGAGAGACGATGCTGGTGGGGGGCGCAATCGCCGGGGAATTGAAACCGCCTCAGTGGATTCTCCTGGTCGGAGATCTAGGCGCAGGGAAGACGACGTTCGCGAAAGGCCTGATCGGCGGTTTGGGGAGCGCGCCGGCGGATGAGGTGTTGAGTCCGACGTTTTCGTTGATTCATGAGTACGACGGGCCGCCGAAGGTGTATCACATCGACTTGTACCGGCTGGATCGCGTGCCGGAACTGGAGACGCTGGGGCTGGATGATATCTGGGATGAACCGGCCGTGGTGTTGATCGAGTGGGGCGAGAAGTTCGCCGATCAATTTCCGGACGAAGTGATGAGGATCGAGATTCGGGATTTGGGAGGAGATGAGCGCGAAGTCGTGATCCGGAACGACGTCAACGCTTGAGGTTGTAGCGAAAGACGAACTGGAGGCTGATGTTCTCTCCTCGGAAGTCGGTCGGTAGAGGAGGCAGCGGGTTGGAGGCGCTGATGCCGGCGACGGCGGCGCGGTCGAGAGATCCGATCCCTGATGAGTTGGCGATGACGAGCTTTGCAATCGTGCCGTTGGGCACGATGCGGAGTTGGATGGCGACGGCGCCGCGGTTCATGCCGCGGCGGGCGCTCTCGGGAATCACGGCGAACCAGTTCCGCCGCACGGTTGAAAGCACCTGCAGCAGGTAGGGGCGGAAGTCGACGCCCATCGGGTCGCTGAGCAGCTCGAGGTTGCTGCCGGCGTTGCCGGGTGAGGGTGGTAGGTAGCCGCCGAGTCCGCCCGTCCCGAACCCGTCTCCGACTGCCTGTCTGGCCCCGCGGCCACTTCTGAGATTGCCGATGGCGCCCTGCGCGATTTGACCAGGGCGGGCGTTGAAGGCGAGGCTGCCGAGCTGGGTCGGCCCGGCGCGCCCCGGAGAACCGGTACGGGCTTCTTCCAACGTGAGCTTGGGCCGCTGGTTCGATCGAGAGGGCCGCTTCGGCATCGGCAGCTCGGATGGGCGGCCGAGGCGGCGGTCGGGATGAAACTCGCCGGGGAAGGGAGTGCGGGCTGCGATGAGGGGTGGAGCGGGCTCAGGCTCGGGCTCGGGTGCGCGTTGCTCCGGCGGCGGCTCAGGCTCGGTTTCTTCGGGTTGTTCGGCCTGGGCCGGAGCGGGCTCGGATTCCTCTTCGGGTTCGGGTTGCGGGTTGGGCGGCGCCGGAACGATCTCTTCCGGGCGCTCCATCACCGGCACGGGAAGCTCGTCCTTGCCTTCGAACTCGACGCTGACTGGCCCTTCGTTGGGTTCGGGCTGCGTCAGTTCCAGCAGAAAGTCCTCCGGAGGCGAGAGGAGGGTGAAATTCGGGGCTTCGAGGTCCAAGGGCCGCTGCTCGAGAGGCAACATGGTTGGCTGCAGAAGCAGGGATGCGACCAGGAAGGCGTGGACGATGAGCGAAAGCGCCATGGGCTTTCGTTTCCCCGCCGGCGAAAGACTCTCGTCCCAATGGACCTCGAGGACGAGTTCGGGCTCATCTTCAGGAACTGCCGTTCCGGGCAAACCGGCCTCCGTCTCGGATGCTTCGGGAGCAGCTTCGGTCTCATGGGGCGCAGCTTCCCCTTCCTCCGGCTGGCTATCCGCGGGGTCGTTCGGAAGGCCTTCAGCGGGCGCTTCATTCAGCGCCAAAGGGGTTCCGCGAGGCGGCTGGTAGTCCTCGATGAGGAGGCGCAGGTCGGGTTGATCGTCGCTTGGTAGCGCGGGCGCGCGGGAGGGAGCCGCCTCGTGAAAGTCTCTCCACCAATCGTCGCCGTGACGGGCGTAGTCCTGAATCAGCAGGCGGAGATGGCGTGCGGGCGCGCCGTTCGTTGCCCTTCTTGCAGTCTCTTGATCGGACCGGGGTTGTGATGCAAATCGAGTCAGCCACTGCCGGGCTCGCAAGCCGTAGTCTTCGAGCAGTAGCCGTAGATCCGGTTCCGTCTCCGGTCGACTCACGTGTCGGGCGTCGCCATTGTGGCCGCGACAACGCGGGAATGGCGCTCCATTTCCTCTATTATTCTAAGCCCCGCTTCAAGTGCCGCCCGGCCGCCCTTGCCGCTGACCCGTGGGCGCTTGCGGGTGGCGATGCAACCGAGGAACGCTTCGGCCTGGCGCGCCAGAGGCTCGCCCTTCTCGGCTTCGAGCTTGCGGTATGTCAACTGAAAAGCCGCATCGACGCCGGAGAGGTAACCGTCTTGGCGTGTGTAATCGATCGATACGTACTGACGGGGTTGGAAGAAGCGCAGTTTCCGAATCTTCTCGGTAGAGACGCGGCTGGCAGTGAGATTCGCTACACAACCGTTTGCAAAGATCAATCGGACACTGGCGATGTCGGCTTTCGAAGAAAGGACCGGGATGCCGGTGGCTTCGAAGCGATCGAGCGGGCTGTCGACCAGGTCGAGAACGATATCGAGGTCGTGGATCATCAGGTCGAGGACCACGTCGACATCGAGGCTGCGCGGCGAAAAGATGCTCATCCGGTGGATCTCGAAGAAGAGCGGCAGGTTGGCGACGTCTCTTATGACCTCAACGATCGGATTGAATCTCTCGAGGTGACCGATCTGGAGGATGCATCCGTTCTCTTCGGCGGCGCGGATCAACCGATCAGCGGAATCGAGATCCGGTGCGATCGGCTTTTCGACAAGCAGGTCGATTCCGGTGTTGAGGAGCTCGACGCCGACTTGGGCATGGTGCTGTGTGGGAACAGCGACGACGGCTGCCTGGACACGGCCCACGAGTTCGGCGGCGTTCCCGAGCGCCTCGCAATGGTATTCGCGGGCGATGGTTCGGGCGCGGTCGAGGTCGTGGTCGACGACGGCGACGAGATGGGCGGCGGGCAGGTTGCTTAGCACGCGGGCGTGCTGCTTTCCAAAGGCGCCGACACCTACGACGGCGACTCGGGTTGGGTCGGTGGCGGGGCTTTGCTGCATGCTCGCGCCGTCAGCCCTTTCCAGGAGCTCAGAGGCTTGGCCTGCATTTCTCACCCGGCGGTGAGGCGAAGTGCGTGAGAGGGCCGCCAGGACAAGGCGCGAGCCGCTGGGCGCGCGCAGGTGTACTTGAGAGTACATCGAGCACGCCAAGCAAGCGCTACGAAGTCATGGCGGTCGTATCGCGTGCTTCACCCGTCAGGTGGTGAGAAATGCCGGCTAATATCCTAGCACCGCGATGTCGGCCTGATTGGCGGACCGGAGAGCTTCTTCCATGTCGAGCAAAAGGGTCTTGCCGGCTTCGACGGCCAGGGCGGTGGCTTTGGCTTCGCGCATTTTCAGGAACGTCGTCGGACCGATGACGGGGACATCGAAACGCATGTCCTGATTGGGTTTTGCCATCTTGACGATGGTGAGCGGCCGGCCGTTGCTGAGGCCGCCGGCGCGGGTGATGACGTCATTGGTGCCCTCCATGGCCTCGACGGCGACGCAGGCGCGTTCGCAGATGGCGACGGTTTGGCCGATGTCGTAGCTGACCAGGGCGCGGGCGACTTCCCTTCCGTATTCGATGTCGGCCCATTCGTCAGCGGTAGGTGACCGCGACGTCAGGTAACCCTCTTTTGCGAGGAAAGGCTCCAGAAACCGCGTCGAATCGATCAGGTGGATGTCTTCGTCTTCCAGGAAGCCGGCGACGGCGCCGAGCAGCGAGTCGGTGTTTTTGCGCGGCAGCGAAGCGAGTAGCTTCAGCAGTTTCCAGTCGGGACGGATCGACGAGTAGATTCGTGCATGACGTACGCGGCCTGCCATGACGGCTTCGGTGATTCCTTCGTTTTGGAAGGCACGGACGAGCTTGGTCAGTTCGCCGAGGGAAACCCAGTGACAGCGATTGACTTGCTCTTCGAGTTCGGGATCGGCCTCTCCTTTGATGGCGACGGCGATGACTTCGTGCCCTTGCTGCTGCGCCGAGGAAGCGACCAGCATCGGAAACCGGCCTCTTCCTGCGATCAGACCGAGCTTCATTTGATGACGCCCCGCTTGGACGAAGTGATGAAATCGAGTAATTGTTGGAGCGTCTCGTCCATCTCTTCTTCGCCACGGATCTTCTCGAGAGCCTGATCGGTGTTCAGATTTGACTTGGTTAGTCGCCGGAAGGCCTTGTGAAGCCGCTGAATGGACTCCTTGGAAAAGCTGCGGCGTTCCAGACCGACCTTGTTGACCCCGAAGACTCGCGCGCTGCGGTCGGAGACGACCAGAGAGAACGGCATGACGTCTTGCGTGATGACACTGTAGCCACCGATATAGCAATGCGCGCCGACGCGGCAGAACTGATGGACGCCGCTGTGGGCGCCGACGACGGCCCAGTCTTCGACGGTGACGTGCCCGCCGAGCGTGGCGCTGTGGGCGAGGATGGCGTGGGAGCCGACATGGCAATCGTGGGCGACGTGCGCGTAGGCCTGAAGCAGGTTGTCGTCGCCGAGCGAGGTGAGCCTGCCGCCGCCCTCTGTTCCGCGGTGGATGGTGACGAATTCCCGGACGAGATTGCGGTGACCGATGTGTGTTTCGGTTCTCTCGCCGTGATACTTGAGGTCTTGTGGAGCGATGCCGACGGTGGAATAGGGCGAGAAGGTGTTGTCCTCGCCGATGGTGATGGGGCCTTCGACGTAGACGTGGGCAAGGAGCCTGCTGCGGGCTCCGATTTCGACGTCAGGGCCGATGACGCAGAATGGGCCGATGTCCGCCGTTTCGTGAACGCGCGAGGCCGGATCGACGACTGCCGTTGGGTGTACCGCCATGGCGGGCTCCGCTAAGACACTTGGTCTTCTTTATTGGAGGCGGAACCTGCGTCGGTCGATCGTGCGGTGGTGGTCTTGTCCGCAACGTGACACATCAGCACGGCGTCCGCCACCGGTTTGTCGTCGACCAGGGCGCGGGCACTTACCTTCCAGACGTTACCCTTGCGCTTGAGGACTCCGAGTTCGATCCGGAGTTGGTCACCGGGGAGAACGGGTTTTCGGAAGCGGGCTTTCTCGATGGCCGAGAAGAGAACGACCTTGTCCGCGAAGTTCTCGCCGCGCTTCGGCCCGCAGGTCAGCAGCAGAACAGCCCCGACCTGCGCCATGGATTCGATGATGAGGACGCCCGGCATGACCGGCAGTTCGGGAAAATGGCCCTGGAAGAACGGCTCGTTGGCGGTGACGTTCTTGATACCGACAATCCGGTCATCCCCCATTTCTTCGATGCGGTCGACAAGCAGGAACGGATATCGGTGGGGCAGCACCGAAAGGATGTGATTGATGTCGTGCATGGGAGCGAACCTGCGGGCCGCAGGCGGCGGTCGTTTCGTGTTCGCCGGGCGGGGGGTGGGAAGAGAGCAGGCTCATTGTACCAGAGGCTCAGCGCGATACCATGGAACGATCAGCTTATGGATCCCCTGCTTGCATACACCACCGGAAAGGTTCCCGAGATCACGGATTGGATCGAGCAACTCGTCAAGATTGAGTCTCCTTCGAGCGACCCGGCGGCGGTGAATCGGGCCGTCGAGTTCGTGGCTGACCGTCTTGCGGGCGAGGCGGAAGTGGTGCGCCATCGCGAGAATGGCTTCGGCGATCATTTGCGGTTGGAGTTCCCGTTGCCGGGCCGGCGCAAGCAGGCGCAAGTGCTGGGAATCGGGCACCTGGATACGGTGTATCCGGTCGGGACGCTCGCGAGTATGCCGTTCAAGAGGGCGCAGGGGCGGTTGTGGGGGCCGGGCGTGTTCGACATGAAGTCGGGCGTGACATACTTCGTCTTCGCTGCCCGCGCTTTGCGTGATTTGGACATCCCGGTGCGACGCCGCTTCGTGGTGCAACTGAACTCGGATGAGGAGATCGGCAGCCCCAGTTCTCGTCGCTACACGGAGCGGGAGGCGAAGAAGAGCGTGGCGGCGCTGATTGCCGAACCGAGCGCGGGTCCCGAGGGGAATGTGAAAACCGCGCGAAAAGGCGGAGGCGGATTTCGGATTGGCGTGCGAGGGATCGCGGCCCACGCGGGTCTCGATTTCGCGGCCGGTGCAAGCGCGATTGTGGAGTTGGCGCGACAGATCGAGAGAGTCGCCGAGTGGACGGATCTCGCAAAGGGAATCACGATCAACCCCGGATTGATCAGGGGAGGAACGGCGACCAACACGGTTGCTGAAGAGGCTTGGGCCGAGATTGACGTGCGTGTTCCGAGGAAGTCGGATGCGCGGCGGCTGGAGCGAAAGTTCGCCTCTCTGAAGTCGTTCGATCGGCGGACGCAAGTGAGCGTCGAGGGCAATCTGCGGCGGCCGCCGATGGAGCGGAATCGGGCCATTCTCGGAATCTACCGGCTGGCGCGGAAGCTGTCGCGCGAGTTGGGTTTGGAGTTGGGTGAGGCGCAAGTGGGCGGCGGGTCAGACGGGAACTTTACGGCGGCATTGGGCTTGCCGACCTTGGATGGGATCGGCGCGGTTGGCGAGCGGCCGCATTCGCCCGGCGAGTGCATCTACGTCGACCGCATTGCAGATCGTGTGGCTTTGATCGCCAAGGTGATCGCGGCGTTATAGCTGTCGAGTTTGAGACGGCTGCTGTCGCTCGGCGGCAATCGAGGCGGGAATGCCGACTTGGTACGACGGGTAGTACAGTTCGATCCCCAATTTCTCGCGGATGGCGCTGCCGTCGACACGGCGGTCGGCGCGGCGGGTTTCGTCGACTTCGTCGGAGGAGACGGATTCCGGCATCGGCAGATTCATGTGGCGGGCGCAGAAAGCAGCGATGACCCGCGACGTGCAGGGTTCCTCGTCGGCAACGGGGTAAGCGCCGGTGATGTCGGAGGAGAGCGCCTCGATCGCGTGCCGGGCGGCATCGTCGCGATGGATGCGCGAGACGAAGTTGTCTCCGCGTCCGACGAGCTTGTAGCGGCCCTCCGAGAGGGCTCGATGGACACCGCGGCCGGGTCCGTAGATGGCGGCCGGCCTCAGAATCAGCGACGGCCAAGGTCCTTGCGCAACGGCTTTTTCGGCCTCGACACGGAGATGCTGGCGGCGGGTTTCCGGCGCGGCAGCGGTTTGTTCGTCAACCTCGCGGGTGGATCCGTAGACGCCGGTTGTCGAAAAGTAGACGACGCGGGAGGGAACGTCGCCGAGCATCTCGACGATCCGCGGCGTCGGGTCGAACAGGTCGCCGAAGGCCTTGAGCGTTGGGACGGAAAGCAGAACGCGGACCTTGGGCGGCGCCAGCTTGATCCATGTATTGTCGGTGTGGGTTTCGGTCAGGTCGAGGCGTAGAACCGTTGCCCCGAGGGTCTCGATTTCGCGAAGACCTGCGGGTTTGCGGGTGGTTGCGTAGACTTTGGTTCCCTCTTTGAGCAGGCGGCGCGCTACTTCGGAGCCCGTGTAGCCGCAGCCGAAAATGAGGACTGGCTTCATGACGGTTGCGCCACGGCAAGTGAAACCGCGGCGCGATGATAATCTTGTCTGCAAGCTAAGGATACCGGGAGGATGGCGTGACAGCGGTGGAATGGTTTGTCCGGGATTTGCAGAAGCGGGGCGTCGAGTGGGTGGCGACGCTGTGCGGACACGGGCTCGACCCTTTCGATCAGGCCTGCCGGAAACACGGACTTCGGCTCGTGGATGTGCGCAACGAGCAGTCGGCGGGATACATGGCCGAAGCTCACGGACGGTTGACGAAGCGGCCCGGTGTCGTCGCTGTGTCGAGCGCGGTGGCTCATGCCAACGCTATGACGGGTGTCGTCGATGCTTTTCTCGATGGCGCGCCGATGCTCCTGTTGACGGGTGCGGCGGCTTTGCGGACATCGGGATTGGGACACTTCCAGGACATCGATCAGGTGGCGCTCGCGCGGTCCGCGACACGGTATGCGCGCTTGATGGATCGTCCGGACCGTACGCTTCAAATTCTCGACGAAGCCTGGCGTGCCGCGTCGGGCGCAAAACCGGGCCCGGTGCATCTCACGTTTCCGATGGACATGCAGCGGACGGAGGTTTCCGAGCGGCGCATGCTTCCCGCAACGCGAGAGCCGGCAGCCGAAGCAGCGTCGGGCGGGGAATGGGAGCGTGCCGTGGCCGCGCTCGACGGGGCCAAGAAGCCGTTGATTGTGGCGGGATCGGGACTGTACTACGGTGGCGAGGCCGAGGCCGTTTGCGCCTTAGCCAGGGAGTTTTCGGTTCCACTGGCGGTTTCGATTTGGGACCGCGGTGTGGTTGACGAACCGTTGGAGGCTTTCGTCGGTGTGGTGGGCGCGGCGACGGGCGGTCCGGCGATTCTTCCTGGGGCGGATTGCATCTTGATGGCGGGTGCGGAGCCGGACTACCGGGTCGGCTATCTGCACACGGGTGCGATTCGGGGCGATGCGGAGGTTGTGCGAATCGACCGCGGCTGGAGGGAGTTTGCCGAGGCCTACCGTAAAAACGGCGGGAAGCGGCACTTGGGCTGGCTCAGTGAGTCCCGACGGCGCCGCGCTGTCTACCAGGGGCGCGTAAAGAGGAAAGGCGAGAAGCAAGCAGAGGGCGCGTTGCATGCGCTGCATGTCGTCAAGGCTGTGAAAAAGACTCTGCCTGACGACGGACTGCTGCTGCTCGACGGAGGCAGCATCGGGCAGTGGTTCCATCAGTTGCTGCCGGACCGCTATCCGGGCCATTGGCTGACGTGCGGGCGCAGCGGCGTCGTCGGTTGGGGGCTCGGCGGAGCCATGGGGGCTCGGGCTACTTATCCGGACCGGCCGCTGGTGCTGGTCTCGGGCGATGGAGCATTTACGTTTACGGTTGCGGAACTGGAGTGCGCCGCGCGTCAGGGATTGGGGTTTGTGGCGATCGTTGCGGACGATGAAGCTTGGGGGATCACCGAGCAGGGCCACCTGCAGCAGTTCGGCGAGGCGATTACGAGTAAGCTGGGACCGATTGATTTTGCTGGGTTGGCGGAATCCTTGGGAGCGCGTGGGCTGCGGGCGAAGAGCGGTGCGGAGTTGGAGCAGGCGTTGCGGGATGGTCTGGCGGACTCGGGCGTTACGGTGATTCATGCCCGGATTACGGGTGGAAATCCGTAATCTCCTGTGCCGGGAACGCTTGGCGAAAACCGTTGCCGACGAGTTGTTCGAGCTCGGGTTCGGTGAATCCGAGATCGGCCAGACGCTGGAACTCGTCGTTCAGTGTGCAAGCGAAGAACGACGGGTCGTCGGTGTTGATCGAGATCGGGATGCCCGCTTCGTACAGCTTTCGGACCGGATGTTCGGCGTAGGTTGGGTAGACCCCTGTTTTGAGGTTGCTGGTCGGGCAGATTTCAAGCGGGATCCGGTTCTCGGCAAGGTGCTCGACCAGGCGCGGGTCCTCGATGGACCGGACTCCGTGTCCGATCCGGTTCACGCCCAGTGAGCGGACCGCGTCCCACACGCTCTCAGGTCCCATGGCCTCGCCGGCGTGCGCTGTGAGGCCGAGACCATGCTCCTGGGCGAGCCGGTAGTGCTCGGCGAACTCTCGGGCCGGAATTTTGTGCTCGGAGCCGCCGAGCGTGATGCCGCAAACGCTTGCGGATTTGCACGCAAGGCAGTCCTTCAACAAGGCGAGCGCGGCTTCCGGACCCACGTCGCGCACGAGATCGACGATCCAGCGCAGCCGCACTTCGCCATCGGACGCGGTATCGTCCATCACTTCGATCATGTCGCGCAGCTTGAGTCCTCGCCGGATGTACTCGATGAGCGAGACGGTGACTTCGGCGTAGACGATGTTTTGGGCGGCCAGGGTGCTGCGTACGGCGATGATGAGGCGGCGGAAGTCTTCGATGTCTCGAAAGAAGTAGCTCGCGAGCAGGTAGCTCGTGAGGAACTCGGGGAAAGTTTGGAAGCGGAAAAGCGCATCGGCTGCTTCCGGGGGGGAGAGCAAGCCTTGAACCAGATGTTCGAGGTGGGGAGAGGTGCGGAACAGCGCGAGATGATGATCGGGAGCATCGGCGAGGGCTTGTTGGGGGGGGCGCTTGACGACGAGTTCCGCGAAGAAAGCGGCCGGCATGGCGCCCCGCAGATGCAGGTGGAGCTCGGCTTTCGGTTTGGCCAGGAACTGCTTGCTGAGCGGCCGGGGTGTCATGGTCGTTGGCGTGAGTCGACGACTGGTTCGGTGACGATGGCCCGTGGCGCTTCGGCGGGTTCCTCCCCGTAGGGACGTCCGTGGCAGAGCCGTGCCGGCTCGGTTACCCTTCGAAGCGCAAGGTGTTGGCGGGCCGCGAAGCGCAGGTTCGTTCCGCATCATGTTGACACAGCTCGATACTCGCTCATCGCTGATGCCTGAAGTACAATCACCGGAGGATTGAGCCGGAAGGATTTCATGACAAGAGAAGATGCGAATCGAATGCAAGAATGCGTTATGCCGTTGAGAAAGTGCAGGAAGCTCGTTCTTACCGCCTTCTTGACCGGCTGGACGGTCAGTTGGGCGCAGACGCCGGCGCAGTGGAAGGCGCACGACATGGCCCGACCGCGGCCGCCCAAGGTCACGCCATCGCTGGCGCTTCCGGTTTCCCCGCCGTCGGACGCACAGGTGCTCTTTGACGGCAGCGGCCTTTCGAAGTGGCGCAGTCCGAACGGCGCACCTGCCAAGTGGGTGCTGCGAGACGGCTATATGGAATCCGTGAAAGGCAGCGGCTACCTGTACACGGCGGACTCCTTCGGCGATGTCCAACTGCATATCGAATGGGCCACGCCCACTCCGCCCGAGGGCAGGGGGCAGGGCCGCGGCAACAGCGGCGTTTTTCTCATGGGGCTGTACGAAGTGCAGGTGCTCGATTCCTATGACAACGACACCTATCCCGACGGACAAGCCGCCGCTGTCTACGGGCAGCATCCGCCGCTGGTGAACGCCAGCCGCCCGCCGGGTGAATGGCAAAGCTATGACATCCTTTTCCGGCGTCCGCGCTTCAGCCGGGACGGTGCGTTGCTCAAAGCGGCGCGTATGACAGTGCTGCACAACGGCGTGCTGGTTCAGGACAACGTCGAAATCTGGGGCCGCACGTCGTGGCTGCAGTACGATCCGTACAAGTCGCACCCGGAGCGCTTGCCGCTTTCGTTGCAGGACCACGGCAACCCGGTTCGTTACCGCAATATCTGGGTGAGGGCGCTGCCGGAATGGACCTCGGTGGGACCCCTGGACGAGAAGGCCGAGCCGGTGGTCACGCTGGCGCCGTCCGTGCTGGACCGTTATGTCGGCCGCTACCAGGATGCGACAGGCAGGAACATCATCATTGTCCGCGACGGCACGAGCATGCGTGCCTCGATTCTGGGGCGCCCGAACCTCGATGTGCTGGTCCACTCGACGGAGGAGTTTTCTCTGCGTTGGACAGCGGGGCGCCTGGTGTTCGATCTCAATCCCCAAGGGGAGCCGGTGAGCGTGACATTCCACATTGGGAGAGCCCGGTTTCCGGCAGGAAAGGTCGACTGACCAGGCCTGTCATTTCTTTCCTCGGAGAAACTGACAATGCCCTCAAGGGCGCTCGGCCCCAACCGCTCACGCAAGCCGCCGATGTTCTATGATGTCCGTCGAATGTCCTGCATGACAAAGACACTGATTGCGCTGCTTGGTTTGACCCTCGCTTCCTCTCTCGTGGCCGGCTCGGACATTGCGCCGGCGAAAGACCAGATCGCTTCGTCGGTTCTCGCGGCGCCCGAGGATCGGCGAGCCGAAGCGGCCGTCTTGGGCTACAGCCCAGTCGGGAAGCTCGTCACTCTGCGCGAAGGTTCGAACGACCTCATCTGCCTCGCCGATGATCCCAGGAATGACAATTTCAGTGTCGCCTGTTATCACAAGGATCTGGAGCCGTACATGGCGCGAGGCCGTGAGCTGATCGCGCAAGGGATCACGGGCAAGCAGCGCAACGCCATTCGCTGGAAAGAGATCGCCGACGGCAAACTCGAGATGCCGCGGGAGGCGCGGGCGCTTTATGTCCTCACCGGTAGCGGGTTCGACGCCGTGGCGGGCGAAGTGACAGATCCCTATCTGCGCTGGGTCATCTACAAGCCGTATGCCACGCCGGAGTCGACGGGTCTTTCGACGACAGCTACGCCGGGTGGGCCCTGGCTGATGTCTGCCGGTACTGCTGGAGCGCACATCATGATCAACCCGCCGAAGCCCAGGAAGAAGTAAGACTCCTCGGAGCTCGGGGCGCACTGCCGACAACTGTAGCCTGCATTGCTCACCACGTGGCGAGGTGAAGTGCGTGAGAGGGCCGTCAGGACGAGGCGCGCGCCGCTTGGCGCGCGCAGGCGTACTTGAACCGTACGTTGAGCACGGCAAGCAAGCGCAACGAAGTCATGGCGGTCGTATCGCGTGCTTCGACCGTCGGGGGGTGAGAAATGCAGGATAGCCGCTACGAAGCTGTATGCGTCCTGCCGGACGCCAACTCGCGCAGTGATTCGACGTAAGGCGCCCGGGCCACTCCATGTTCGGTGATGATGGCCCTTACGTAGCGGTTCGGCGTCACATCGAACGCGGGATGCATCGCCGTCGTCCCGGGTGGTGCGACGGCCACGCCTTGGAGTTCCGTCACCTCGGCGGGATTGCGTTCCTCGATGGGGATGTCCTCCCCGGAGGCCAGCGAAAGATCAAGCGTCGAGATCGGGGCGGCGACGTAGAAGGGCACCCCGTTCTCTTTCGCAAGCACGGCCACCGAGTAGGTGCCGATCTTATTGGCGACATCTCCGTTGCCAGCGATGCGGTCCGCACCGACCACGACCGCGCTGACCTTGCCGCTGTGGAGCAGGTGTCCCGCCATGTTGTCGGTCAGCAGTGTGACGGGAATGCTGTCCTGCTGCAGTTCCCAAACCGTCAGCCGTGCGCCTTGCAGAAAAGGACGGGTTTCGTTGGCGAGGACGGCAACGGAGTTGCCGCTCTCGATCGCCGCGCGGATCACCCCCAGCGCAGTGCCGTAGCCGCCGGTCGCGAGAGCGCCCGCGTTGCAGTGCGTCATGACCTGGGCGTTCACGGGAAGCAACTCTGCCCCGTGACGGCCGATCGACTGGTTGATCGCGATGTCCTCCTCGAGA
This sequence comes from Bryobacterales bacterium, assembly GCA_965204095.1. Taxonomy (GTDB): domain Bacteria; phylum Acidobacteriota; class Terriglobia; order Bryobacterales; family UBA6623; genus JAPPLB01. The sequence goes on from OZ241991.1 coordinate 3,686,705, forward strand.
ACGCGTTCGGCCTCGGTGGCCAACTCGTTGCGGATCGTGTTCACGCTTGCGCCGGCTGAACGCAACTCTCGATAGCGCTTCTTCATCCTCTCGATGGCCCAGAACAGGTTGACGGCCGTCGGCCGTGTGCCGGCCAGGACCGAGCAGATCTCCTCCATCCGGGCATCGAGGTCCTCGGAGGATGCCTGCTGGATTCCGATCGCCACACCCATTGCCGCGGCGACGCCGATCGCGGGCGCGCCACGGATGATCATTCCGCGGATGGCGCCCGCGACTTCGAGGTAGTTCTTGCAGGTGACGTAGGTTTCTTCGGTGGGCAGCCGGGTCTGGTCAATCATCACGACGCCCTCGGGCGTCCATTCGATCGTTTTCACCATAGAGGGAAGCGGGGTGTCCTTTAGAGCCTTTCGAGCTGTTCGCCCGCCACGGCAAAGGCGGCGAAAAGAGTTGCATTGTAGCTGGCGTGGACCAGGGTCGACGGCAGGATCGAACCGGTTCGAGCGCGCAATGTGCCGAACACGGCCCCTACACCCAACAGCAGTAACAGGTTCTGCCATCGCCAGCCGTACTGTGTGCCGTGTACCAGTGAGAACAGGGCGCTCGTGGCGAAGACAGCGAAACCCGTCCCTCGGGAGCGCTCGAATACGGGGAACAGGAAGCCCCGAAAGAAAGTCTCTTCCAATACCGGCGCGAAAAGGATGCCGAAGACGGCGAGAAGGCCCATCACCAGCGGGTCTTCGAGAAGAATTTCGAGAGGCAGCTTCTCGTCCACCTGGGGGAGCAGCATGGAGACGAGAACCACGCTAATGGCGAGAACAGGACCCGTCGCCAGGTATTGGACGGGTGAGCCTTCATAGCTGACCCAGCCGACCGAAGGCCCGAATCGCAAGCGGTACTTGACGGCAACGATCAGATAGATGAATGCGAAGACCGCGGCCCAGAGCAGCATCGAAACCGCCACATTCAGAGGTCCCTGCACGCGCGGCTCTTCCAGGTTGACCTCCCAATCGAACACGAATCCCATCCCATAGAGGCATCCGACGGCGATCACCGAGAGCATGAACAGGGCAATCAGCCCAAAGACAAGCACGTAGAGAAGATCGAGATATCCCCAGGTTTCCGGTTGCTCGGGGGCGTCTCGAGGCAAGAGCGGGGGTGGCTCGCTGGGGAGTTCGATCGGCGAGCACTGGTCCGTAGGGTTGTCCGGCCGCAAAGTATCCATCGTAACGCGGAACGGAGGCGTCAAAGGCCGTAGTGGCCTCGTCTTCGACATCCGTCAGGTTTCTGAGATCAGGCCGGATAATGGGGCTATGACTCATCACGAGACCTGTGTTCATGACTTCATTTGCATCAGCCGCCACCAGCTTCGCGAGCGGATGCGGCGGATCGAGCTTTGCATCGACAAGCTCAGCGATGGTCAGCTCTGGGCGCGGAATCACGAAAAAGAGAACGCCGTCGGCAACTTGATTCTCCACTTGGCAGGCAACATCCGGCAGTGGATCGTCAGTGGCGTCGGCGGCGAGACGGATGCTCGTGATCGTGACTCGGAATTTTCTCGTCGCGAACCACTCGACCGCGGGGAGTTGATTCTCCGATTGCGCCAGGCGATCGACGAGGCGGACCGGGTGCTCGCCTCCGTCACGACCGCACAGCTAGCCCGGAAGAGGAAGATTCAAGTGTACGAAGTGACCGGGCTGCACGCGGTTTATCATGCCGTCGAGCACTTTGCTGAGCACACGGGCCAGATCATCTGGGTCACAAAGCGGCTCACCGGTGAGGATCTGAAGATCTACGGCTATCTTGACAAGCAAGGCGGAAAAGATCGACATGAGCTGATGCCCTGATGTGAAACAAATCCCTGACCCAGCGGCGTTGACACCCATCCGGAGGCTTCCCGCTTGAATGATCCGCACGCGGGCGGAGGAAAAACTGACCTGCATGTCTCACCACGTGGTTGCACTTGCAGGCTAATCCGAGGCTTGCCGCGAGCGCAACGCCTTGTGGAGCAACCCTAGCCCGGCGGTGATCAGCAACAAAGGCCAGAGCCGGTGGATCGAGACGTTGAACCAGCCCATCTCTTGAAACTGGAAAATCACGCCGAGCAACAATACGATCGTTCCCGGTGTCCAGTCAAACTCTTGCCGGACTTTCTTGCTCGCCAACAGGTTGATTCCAACGGCGATCAGGATCAATGGCCAGAACGCCAATAGGTCATGGAAACGCAAAGCGTCCAGATTTACGGCCTGGAATCCGATCCCCACACAGATGCCGGCGATGCCAAACGCTCGGGATTTTGGGTCCGTAGCCCAATGCCCGCCGGCCGCGATCAAGATCAACGGCCAATAGAGCCACAGATCCCAGAGCCGCAGGACGTCGAAATTGTGAAGCAGGAACAACACTCCCAGAGCCAGGACGATAAGACCCGGTATGAAGCCTTTCGCTGAAGGGAATGACTTCATGGGTCCGTTCCGCGATCAGGCGGTCGCTGCCTGCTCTACCGCCTTCATGACGCGCAGCGTATTTCCGCCCAGTATCTTCGCAATGTCGTGATCCGAGAAGTCCCTGCCTCGCAGTCCCTCGACGAGATTCGGGACCTTCGAGATGTCCTCCATCCCTTCGGGGGTTTGCGCGCTGACGCCGTCGAAGTCGGATCCCAGCCCGACGTGGTTGACGCCGGCCACTTTGGTGGCGTGCTCGAAATGGTCGAGCAGCCGGTCGAACGGCACGCGGCCGGTGCGCTTCAAACGCTCGAGATCGATCTTGCGAAGCTCGATCGACCGCTGCTTGGGGTCATCGGCAAAGGTCTTGCGAACCGCAGCCGCCTTCTGGCTGAGATCGCTGTATTCGGGCGCATAGACGCGATGCCGGTTGTCGAGGAACTCATTGTAGAAGTTGATGTGCGCCACACCGCCGTTCTTGGCCAGCGCCCGGAGCATGTCGTCGGTCATGTTGCGCGGGTGGTTTGACAGGGCGCGGCAGGATGAATGGGATGCGATGAGCGGGGCCTTGGCAACCGCGATCGCGTCGAAGAACGTCGGGTCGGAAACATGTGAGATGTCGACCATCATGCCGAGACGGTTCATCGTCCGTACAACGTCGCGTCCGAATTCCGTGAGTCCCTTCGTGCGGTCCTCCTCGCCGGACGAGCCCGCCCAAGGGGTGTCCGAGCTGTGAGTCAACGTCATGTAACGGACGCCCTTCTCGAAGTGATTGCGAAGAACGTCGAGGTCCGAATCGATCGTGTGGCCGCCTTCCACGCCCATGAAGATGGCGATCTTGCCTTCGTCTTTGGCGCGGACGACGTCGTCCGATCGAGTGGCGAGAATCAAGTCGTCGGGGTGCCTTCCGACCTCTCGGACGACGGCTTCGATGATCTCGAACGAGCGCTGTTTTGCCGACGCGGGCGACTGGGATACGGTCGTGTAGATCGAGAAGAAAACGCCCGTGACACCGCCTTCGCGCAGTCGGGGAATGTCGACCTCTGCGTAGTCGTGGCGCTGCCCGAGGTCATAGCCTTCGTCGGCGATCAGCATCGGCGTGTCGCAATGCAGATCGATGACGATCGAACTTGCCAGCAGGTTCGAGGAAGGTGTTTGCGCCTCTCCGGTGCCCGATGTTTCTGGCTCCGGGGATGATGAGCAGCCGGTTTGCTGCAGAAGCGAGGACGCGACGCCGAGCGCGGCCGCGCCGAAACGTCGGCGGGTCAGCATGGTCGCCTGATTATAACGGGCGGAGTGTATCGAAAACCGCTCCGGTCGGCGGGAGACTCCAACCCGCGGTCAACCCTCAGCCTGTGGAGTTGAGAACGTTGGCGAGGACGGCGGGATAGTCGGTGATGAAGCCGTCGACACCGAGCCTCAGCAGTCGCTTCATGGCCGGCTCGTCGTTGACCGTCCACGCGATCACTTTCAGTTCCTCTTCGTGAACGTCGGAGATCAGCTCTCGCGAAGCGAGTTTGAATTGCGGGATCACGTAGTCGATCGGCGCGTTGTGGCGCAATTCCTCGTCCTGCGTGCGGTTGTAGATGTAGCCGAGTTGCAGTTCCGGTGACAGCTCGTGGACTTTGTTCAACGTGCCGGTGTCGAACGCCGAGATCATGGTGTTCGCCGGATCGCCGTGCTCGATGATGAGAGCGACAGCTTCTTCCTCGAAGCCCGGCGTCTTGAATTCGATATCGAGAAAAGTCTTCTTGCCGAACTCGATCAGGACGTCTTGGAGCAAGGGAATCTCGAACCCGTCGGGCAGCCTTCGGATGTCTTCGTAGGAACTCGACTGCACCGAGTGGTGTCCGACGACCGAGGGGTGAATGACGACCAACTGGCCGTCGGCCGTCTTGCGCACGTCCAGTTCAAAACCGTCAGCACCCTGTTCGAGAGCTTTCCGGAAGCTCGGAACCGTGTTTTCCAACAACTCGGCGGCGCCGCGATGTCCGAAATTGAGTACCTTGGTCACAATCGTTTACCGACACCGTGCCCCTTCGGAGGCCCGGACAGTTGCAGCGAACGCCTGCATCACGTTCGCGGCAGATTCAAAATCGCCCGTTTCTCCGTTCGAAGCAGGTACCAGTCTCCGGCATTTTGATTAAGGAATGTTCTACTGCCGAGAAGACGCGTGCGTCTCAGGCTAGAGCTTTCAGTGCACCCGGAATCGGTCCAAGAAAATAGCTAATGTAACACATTCCGAAAACCGCAAGTGCATTGAACCGCGGTGCGTTTCTAAGCGGCTGCGGGCCGGCGGCGCGGGCATCGCACTGCGCCGAAGAACGTTCCGCGGGACAAGACCTCGTTCGACGTCAACACCCCGCCGCGCTGGTGCAGGCCTGCATCGTGAGCGTCCGAACACGGCATCGACAACGACTTCTGAGAGAATGTCGGACATGATCGTGACGAATGCGGCGGCGCGGGCTGTTTTCCGTGCCGGGAAAATGGGCAAGGCGGACTTGGCTTCAAGCGAGCATCTATTCTCGGGATTGAACTCCTTCGAGCCGGGCCAGGAGCATCAGCTTCACACGCACCCGAGTCAGGACAAGCTCTATTTCGTCCTCGAAGGGCAGGGGGATGTGACCGTAGGGTCAGACAGCAGTCGCATCGAGGCCGGGGATCTGGTGCTCGCCCGCTCGGGCGAAGAGCATGCGCTGAGGAATCCCGGGCCGGAGCGTCTGATCGTTATGGTCGTGATGGCCCCTCCGCCGCGCAAATGACATTGCCCCGTGATCGGCTTTACAGGGGCGGATACGCAAGACTGCCGGCGTTCATGGTACGGATTTCATACAGGTTCTTGCCGGCCGTGATGTAGAGCGTACGCAACCCCTCTCCTCCGAAGGTGCAGTTCGTGACCGCGTCCTCGGGAATGGAGATCCTCCCTTCCAACTCTCCCGCGGGAGTGATGACGTAGATCCCGGCGTGGTTCTCGGGAGGATGGTTGTTGTTTCCGGCGGCCCCATAGATGTTGCCCTTGCTGTCGATCGCCATGCCGTCAATGCCGCGGCCGCCGCCGAAGCTGTAGTGCACACGCCCGTTGGACGGCGTGCCGTCCTCAGCGAGATCGAAAGCCATCACGCGCGCTTCCCGTGGTTCCGCGATCGTATCTGCGACATACAGCGTTTTGCCGTCCGGGGAGATTCCGATACCGTTGGGCTTGTTGATATCCGGTTTTGTCAGGACTCGCCTGAGGCGGCCGTCGAGGTCAATCAGGTAGACGTCCTCGGTGTCCAGCTCCCTGTCGGCCTGATCACCGTAACGCGGATCGGTAAAGTAGATTCGGCCCTGGCGGTCGATCACCAGATCGTTCGGACTGTTGAGCCTTTTGCCCTCATACTTATCCGCGAGCACCTCGACTTCGCCGGACGTCAGGTCGGTGCGAGTAACCTGCCGCCCGCCGCCCGGGGCGGCTCCTTCGCACGCAATCAGGCGGCCTTCCTGATCGAAAGCCAGACCGTTGGCTCGTCGGCTGGGGTTCCGGAACTCGGTCCAACCGCCGCCGGGGCTGTGCTTGAGAATGCGATTGCCGCGGATTTCGCTGAAATAGACGTTTCCTTCGGCATCCGCAGCGGGACCTTCGGTGAATACGACCGACACCGCCGTCCCCAGCTCCGCCCCCGCCTCCAGCACCGCGGTCGGAGCCGGTGTCCGAGGCGGCTGTTCCGTTGGTGCCTGAGGTGTGCAGGCCGTCATGAGAAAAGCAGCCAACAGCAGAGCAAGGCCGTCGCTGAGTCTGAGTGTCATTGCAGTGGACCTGAGGGAACGTGAGCGGCTGCGATCATAACGTGCCGGGCAAACTGGGTCAAGCGCCGCGGACATTTCCAGATGGAGTCGACTGTCTTGCGGTCCGATTTTGTTGATCTTTCCCCGAGAATGAGAGATTCTATGTAGTTTTCCTTTGATGCGGGTCCGCTTGTTCTATCACGACCGTTGTTTTGACGGCGCTTGTTCGGCGGCTTTGTTCGCGGAGTTCTTTCGCCGCCGTTTCGATCCCGGCGCTGACTTCATCCTGACGGGCCTGTTCCACCGGGCCGATCAACTTTTCGATGAAGAGCTTTTTGACGGTGATGAAAACGTCATCGTCGATTTCAAGTACTCACCTTCTGCCAAGCTCACTTGGTGGTTCGATCATCACCAGAGCGCGTTCCTGTCTCCGGAGGACGGAGAGCACTTCGAGCGGGATACCAGCGGAAAGAAGTTCTATGACCCGTCGTTCAAGTCGTGCACGAGGTTCATTGCAACCATTGGCCAGCAGAAGTTCTCATTCGATCCCACAGGGCTTGAGGAACTGATTCGCTGGGCGGACGTCATCGACGGCGCCCAGTACAGGGACGCGCGGGAGGCGGTCGAGATGGAGGCGGCGGCGATGAAGCTGACTCTCGTTCTGGAGGCGGCAAAGGAGAATCGCAGCAAGCAGATCATTCCTCTTCTCACCGAACGTTCACTGGACGAGATCGTTGCCCTGCCTTGGGTCAGCGAGTGCTTCGAGACGCTCTTTCAGCGTCACATGGAATCGATCGAGCTCATCCGGGAGCGCGGCAAGCGTAGTGGCAATACGGTCTTCTTCGACCTGTCGGATACCGACCACGGCGGATACAACAAATTCATTCCCTACTATCTGTTCCCCGAGAGCGTCTACACGGTCGCCGTTTCCGACGCTGGTTTCCGCACGAAGGTTTCGGTGGGCTCGAACCCCTGGGCTCCCGTGGAGCCGCGCCTCAACCTCGCGACGATCTGTGAAAGCTACGGCGGTGGAGGCCACTCGCGTGTCGGCGCGATCAGCTATGGGCCGCAAGAGCTGAACCGGGCGCGCCGCACAGCCCGCGAGATCGTCGACAAGCTCTCAGCCACAGGTTAGACCTCTGGATCGCCCGGAACACGAACTACCGATTCTGGAGCATCGAAGCGCTTCATCCGCGCAGAGAAACCAATCGGGATCAACGGGCCGATCAACGAACAGGCGCCGGCAATCTGTCGGGTGTTCCGAGCGGGCCTCACGTCCAACTTCGTATTCGTAACCCCTCGAATCCTTGAAAGTCGCCCCTGTTCGACGTAACCAGGGTCAGCCCGTTGACAAAAGCGATCGCGGCGATCTGCCCGTCGACAAACGGCGGGGTCCTGCCTACCGCACTCATCCGCGCTCGCTCGATCGCATGCCGGTCAGCGGCTCGCTGGTCATACTCCAACACGGGAAAGCTTGCCAGCACCACATCCTCGATATAGCGCTCGATGGCTTCTCGTTGTCGTGACGGTGCCAGTCGCGCACAGCCGAACCGCAGCTCGTGCCAGACAGGCGCCGGAATCGCAATGTCGTCCTCGTGTTGACGCAGCAGCCGCATGACGCCGGGGGACGGCTTCGGCCTGAGAGGCTCCGAGATGATGTTGGTATCGAGCAGGTACTTCACGATTCACAACCGGACGTCGCGCCCCGCTGTTTCCGCACGTGTCCCCGCGAACAGTTCGTCGGGGTCGATTGCAAGCTCTGTGAGGTCTCTCTCATTGGTGAAGTCCCGGTACGCCGTGACGAAGCTGCCGCGGTTTGAAGTGAGACGCTCGAATCGCTGCAAGCCGATCAACACCGCGACGGGTTCGCCGCGCCGCGTCAACTCCACGGTCATTCCTTTCTCCGCTTCGTGAACGAGCTTCGGCAGATTGCGGCGCGCCTCGGCGATCGAATGCTTGTCGGTCATCTTCCATCCGTGATGTACATGAATATGTACATTATACCCAAGACCCTTGTGGCAGTCGCACCCGGAGCCGTTCATGACGAGGACGTGCAGACGGCTGGCTCCGCAAAGGCCGGTACGCCGGGGGCAAGCCGTCCCGGTTCCGCCGTGTTTGCGGCGCAGAACAGCGGGCTGTTTCCGAGTCCTGCGGCCTCTACTAAGGTGTTGAAGCGTTGCGCTGAACCAACTTCCTGCCGTAGACGAAGCCGCCGGAAGTTCGATTGCCGGCCTGAGGCGGTCTTCAGACCTCGATCCGTTCGATTCTTCGAATCAGCGCGAATAGCGCCGTGAGCCCCAAAGTAGGCATCAGTCCGGCGGCCAGGAATACCGGCAAGTAGGAAAAGCGGTCTACCGCGTACCCGGTGGCGAGCATGAGGGTCATGTTCATGATTCCTTCGCCGAGGCCGGTCAATCCCGCCAGGCGGGCCAGCACTCGAGCAGCGAACAGGTCGCCGAGAGTTGCGATATGCGTCGGGACGCTGATGGCGATGCCGAAGGTCGCGAGGCAGATCAAGACCATGGCGCTGACGGCGCTGGGCGCGAGAGGAACCGCCATGCTGCACGCGCAGAGGACGGCGCTTGTCAGGAAGGCCGCCTTGCGGGCACGGTCGGTCGGCCAGCCTCTGGCGATCAGGTGGCCGGAGAACCAGCCGCCGGCCAGGTTGCCGAGGCCTGCGAAGAGAAAGGGAATTCCGGCGGTCCAGCCGATCTCCTCCATGCTGAAGCCCCGCTCGCGGCGCAGGTATTCGGGCAGCCAATACCAGTAGAAGTGGACGACGGGGCCGCCCAGCGCGCGAATCAGGATGGCGCCCCAGACGTGCCGGATTCGCAGCAGGGGCAGCAACGAGGTCCGCTGTTGCGCCTCGGCTGGGGCGGGCGGGCTTGTACGGTCGCGGTAGAAGGCGAGCCAGGGGATAATCCACAACAGGCCCAGGGCGCTCGGGATGATGAACGTCATCCGCCAGCCGAAGTGCGATCCGAGCGGGACGATCAACAGGGGAGCGAGAAAAGCCCCGGCCACCGTACCGCTGTTGAATATGCCGCCCGCCAGGGCTCGCTCTTTGATCGGGAACCACTGTGAGATGACTTTGATGCCTCCCGAGTAATTTCCGCACTCACCCGCTCCCAGGAAGAAGCGAAAGATCTTCAGGTGCCACAGGTTTCGCGCAATGGCGTGGAGGCCGTTGGCCACCGACCAGACGAACATGATGAGCGGAAGGCCGAATCGGGCCCCCTTGCGGTCGATCATCCAGCCTACCGGGTATTGAAATAGTGTCAGCCCAAGCAGGAAGGCGAAGAGGATCTGGGAGTAGTCCGCGTTCGTCAGGCCCAGCTCGTCGCGAATCACGGGAGCCATTACGGAAAGAACCTGCCGGTCGATCAGGTTGATCATGATCGAGAGGAAAAGCAGGAAGAGGATGCCCCAGCGCTTGGGCGAGGGCTGGTCGTCGACGGTTGAGGGTCCGCCCGGCTCGTTCGTCGGGGACGGTGCGGTCATGAGGAGATAGCTGACAGCTTAGCCGAAACCGGCGGCAGCGCGTCTGCTTGGGGTTAGCCTCTCTTGGCCTGAAACATCCCCCTGGCGAAGCGGCTTTGACACCGGCCGCGGATGTTTCCAGCTTGTATGATCCGCACACGGGCGGCGAAAAACTAAAAACGAAAAACTGAAAACTGATGAAAAAGGCAGGTCAGCTACGATAGACGTTCCGAACCATGAGTGGGCAGCAGGAACTGATGCGGGTTTCGGTGGAAGAGTTGCGCGCTCGGGCGCGGACTCCTTTCCGGCTGTTGCCGGACACGAAGACTCTGCTCCACCACTTCGCGCGCTCGATCGCGGACGGGATTCAATCCCGGAACCGGCGCGGCGAGCCGAGCCGATTGATTCTGCCGGTGGGGCCAACGAAGCACTACCCGCTGCTCGTTGAGATCACGAATCGCGAGCGGATTAGTTGGCGCGATGTCCATGTGTTCCAGATGGACGAGTTTCTGGACTGGCAGGGTCGGCTCGTCCCGGAGAGCCACCCGCTGAGCTTTGTGGGTTTCATGCGCCGCGAGTTGTTCGAGCAGATCGATCCCGCTTTGCGGATGCCGCAGCGTCAATACTGCTTTCCGCATCCGTTCCGGCCGGATGAGATTTCCGAACGCATCGAAAAAGTCGGCGGGATCGACTGCTGTTACGGCGGGATCGGCTACCACGGCCACGTGGCCTTCAACGAGCCTCCGCTCTCCCGCTGGGGCGGCATCAGCGTGGATGCGCTCAGGAATTCGCTCACGCGTGTCGTGCCGCTGGCGCCGGATTCGATCATCGTGCAGAGCATTCACTGTTCCGGGGGAGATTCCTCGGCGATTCCACCGCTGGCGGTGACGCTGGGGATGAAGGATATTCTGAGATCCCGCCGGATTCGGCTCTACCTGGCGGCCGGCGAACGCCACCGCGCCGTCTTCCGGATCGCGGTGGCGGGTGACGTGATGACGGACTATCCGGCGACGCTGGTGCAAGGCCACCGTGACGCGGAGATTCTGACGGACGAGGCGACGGCCCGGCCGATCGAGTTGGAGCTGGCGTGATCCGGGCCGGAAGCCCGTGACTTGATATCATGCGAGCGATCTCAGAGGATTCCCCATGAACCGAAGGAGTTTGATTGCCGGCATGGCCATCGCGGCGGCTGGGCGGCTGTCGGCGTTCTCGGCCGCGTCAGGCCTGGGTGTGCAGAAGTCGATTCTCATCTCGATGCTGCCCGGGGAACTGTCTTATCTCGATCGTTTCAAGCTGGCCGTCGATGTCGGTTTCAACTTGATGGAGGTCCGGTCGCTGCAAGACAACGTCGAGGCCGCCAGTATCAAGGATGCCGCCGATAAGGCCGGGCTGCGGATTCACTCGGTGATGAACGGGATCCATTGGCGTTACCCGCTGTCGAGCCCGATTGCATCGGAGGTCGAGGCGAGCATGGCCGGGATGCGCCGTTCGCTGCGGCAAGCGAAACTCTACGGCGCGGGGGTGGTGCTCCTCGTGCCCGCTGTAGTGCGCGGCGACACGACCTACGAGCAGGCCTGGGAGCGTTCCAGCAAGCAGATCCGCATCCTCATCCCCGAGGCCGAGAAACTGGGCATCACGATCGCGGTCGAAGAGGTGTGGAACAAGTTTCTTCTAACGGCGCGGGACTTCAATCAGTTCATCGACCAATTCGAAAGCCCCGTGGTGCAAGCCTACTTCGACGTCGGCAACATCGTTCACTACGGAGTGCCGCAGCATTGGATTCGCCAACTGGGCAAACGGATCGTGCGGGTTCACCTCAAGGATTACGTACGGCAGACGCGGCAGTTCGTGAATCTCGGTGAGGGCGATGTCGACTGGCCGGCGGTCCGAGGCGCTCTCTCCGACATCGGTTATACCGGGCCGGCAACTCCGGAGATCAAGGGCGGCGACCGTTCGTACCTCAAGGATGTGAGCGATCGCGTCGACCGCTTGCTTGGTTGAACCCGTGGGATGGAAGCATCTGATGTTCGTGCTCCTCGCTGTGTTCTCCCTGCTGTTGACCGTGCCCGCAACGGCTCAGGCGCCGCAGGGCGAGGAGTTCTTTGAGAGGAAGATTCGTCCCGTCCTGGCAGACCGCTGCTACCTGTGCCACGGAGCGGATGCGCCTCAGGTTCAGGGAGGGTTGCTGCTCGACTCCCGGCAGGGCGTGCTGACAGGCGGAAACTCCGGGTCGGCGGTCAAGCCCGGCGATCCGGACCGCAGCTTGCTGCTGCAGGCGCTGCGCTACGTTGGCCGGTTGAAGATGCCGCCGGACGGTCCGCTCAGTCCCGAAGTAGTGCGGGACTTCGAAGCGTGGATTCGGATGGGTGCGCCCGACCCGCGGACCGGAGCCGCTGTCGAAACCGGCCTGCTGCCCGACGGCGCGCGCGAGCATTGGTCGTTCCAGCCCCCGGAAATGCCGCAGCTTCCGTCCGCTGGCGAGCAGGATTGGGTACGCAATCCGATCGATCGTTTCATTCTCGCCAAGCTGCGGGAAAAGGGCATTGAGCCGTCGCCGGAAGCGGATAGAAGGACGTTGATTCGACGGCTCAGCTATGACCTGACGGGGCTGCCCCCGGCTTGGGAAGAGGTGGAGTCGTTTCTCGCCGATGAATCGCCCGACGCTTACGAAAAGGTGGTCGAGCGTCTGCTTGGATCGCAGAGCTACGGTGAGCGCTGGGCGCGTCATTGGATGGACGTGTCGCGCTACTCGGACTCGTACGACGGCTCGCGGCGCTTCGCCTTCGCGTACACCTATCGTGACTGGCTGATTCGCGCTTTCAACGAAGACATGCCCTACGACGAGTTCGTGCGTAAGCAGATTGCCGCGGACCTGCTTCCCGGAGGCGACCGTCGAGATCTCGCGGCTCTTGGTTTCGTGACGCTCGGGCGCAGCGTGCCGAAGGGCGAGCACGACATGATCGATGACCGGATCGACGCAATTACGCGCGGCTTTCTGGGGCTGACGGTCAGCTGCGCTCGTTGCCACGACCACAAGTTCGACCCCATCCTCACTCGCGAGTATTACGCGCTCTACGGTGTGATCAGGAACTCCCCCGAGCCGACCGAGTACCCGCTCGTCGCCAAAGAGGACCCACACGATCCGCTCACTCGGCAGTACCGCCGGGGGATGGAGCGAAGGCTCAAGGCGATCGACGATTTCATCACGAAGCGCCACGCCGAGTTGGTTGCGGAGTTCCGCTCGGCCGACTGGTTGGCTCGCTATCTCCTGGCGGCCGACAAGGCGTCGAAGTTCAGCAACACGCAGATCGAGCGTCTGTCTCGTGAGCGCGACTACAACTTGTTCGTGCTGAGACGCTGGCGGGACTACCTGAACCGTCTTCGCGAGACGAATGATCCGGTCTTTGCGGCATGGCGGGCATACGCCAAGCTTGACGCCGAGCCGTTCGCGGAATCGGCCGCCAGGGTTGAGCCCGTCGGGAATGAGCGGGTCCGTGCAAGCTTTGAGGCGAGGCCCCCGGCTTCGATGGTCGAAGTGGCCGCGCGCTACGGCAAGCTGCTGGCCGAGCGGGACCGGCCCGAACCTTACGGCGACCCCGAGAACGAGGCGCTGCGTCTCGTGTTGCGGGCCGAGGGCTCGCCGACGAACGTCAAGCAAGAGGACTTCGTTGAGATTCGCGGTCCGGGCGGCGACGCCAACATCATTCGGGCTCTGACCCGGGCCGTGCGTGCGTGGCAGGCGGAGTGTGCCTACCGGGGACTCGCCCCGCGGGCGATGGCGATCGAAGACGAAGCTCGGCCCGAGCCGGCTTACGTTTTCGTGCGAGGGAATCACAACAACCCGGGCGCGGAGGCGCCGCGGCGCTTTCTGGCCGTGCTCTCCGAAGACCCGAAACCGTTTGACGCCGGCAGCGGACGGCTGGCGGTGGCCGAGGCGATCTCTGCTCCGTCGAATCCGCTGACCGCGCGAGTCATCGTCAATCGAGTTTGGGCTTGGCGCTTCGGTAGGGGTCTGGTCGAGACGACGAGCGACTTCGGGACGCGCGGCGAGCCGCCAACGGATCCCGATTTGCTCGACTATCTGGCTCGCCGCTTCATGAACGAGGGCTGGTCGCTGAAGCAATTGCACCGCTGGATGGTGCTGTCAAGCACCTACCGGCAATCGAGCGGCGACCGCCCGGCCGCGCGTGCGAAGGATCCCGAAAACAGGTTGCTCTGGCGGATGCATCGGCGGCGATTGGGCTTCGAAGCGTTGCGCGATTCGCTGCTGGCGGTGACAGGGCGCCTTGATCCGGAAGTAGGCGGATTGCCCTTCTCGCTCGAGGCGCAGCCGGCCGTTCCACGGCGGACCATCTACGCCTATCTCGAGCGCGGTCGGTTGCCGGGCGAGATGTACACCTTCGATTTCGCGAAGCCCGAGGCGCACCAGCCGGAGCGCGTCCGGACGATCGTACCGCAGCAGGCGCTGTACCTGATGAACAGCCCCTTCGTTGCGGAGCAGGCCGAGCACTTGGCCGGTCGGTCCGAGATCGACTCGCAGACGACCGCGGAAGGGCGAGTCCGGTCACTGTATCGAATCGTCTATCAGCGCGAGCCCGGCGATTCGGAACTGAGGTTGGGGCTTGAGCTGGCGGGCGGTTCTGCCTCGGACACGGCTGTGCCTGCCGCCCCTGGAGCGTGGAGTTACGGTTCCGGGTCTTTTGATGCCGCGAGCGGGCGGGTGAAGGGATTCGAGCCGTTCCGGTATTTCGAAGGGGACCGTTGGCAACCGGCTTCGCTTCGGCCGCAGCCGCTATTCGCGGGACTGTCGTTGTCGGCCCGGGGAGGAGCTCCGGGCGGGCGTTCCGGGCTTTTGGCGGTGCGCCGCTGGGAGGCGCCGCGATCGGGGACCGCGAGTATCACCGGTGCTTTCAAGCATTCCATGAACGAAAAAAGAGAATGGAGTGACGGAGTTCGGGTCTGGATTGCGCATAGCCGCCTTGGAGTTCTCGCCGAGGGCTTGGCTCGCAACGAGGAGTTCGAGCTCCGTGCTGAGAATATCGAAACCGGAGAAGGCGACACGATCGACTTTGTCGTCGGTCCCGGGGACGACATTGAAAGCGATGAGTTTGCCTGGGAGCCCGAGATTCGCATCGGTTCCGATACCTGGAATGCGGCTGAGGACTTCCGAGGCCCCGAGCCGAAGCAACTGGGCCGCTGGGCTCGTCTCGCTCAAGTGCTGCTGGCGGCGAACGAGTTCGCTTTTGTAGATTAGGAGCCGGAATGTTCGATTCGAGCCGCCGTCGGTTCCTCATGCATTGCGGGATGGGCCTGCCCGCGCTGGCCGCGGGCGCTCTGCTGAGCGAGCAGGCGCAGGCGGGACCGCTCGAGCCGAAACGGCCGCATTTCCCCCCCAAGGCGAAGCGGGTGATCCATTTGTTCATGAACGGCGGGCCGTCGCAGGTCGATACGTTCGACCCCAAGCCGGCACTCGCCAGGTATGCCGGAAAGGAACTGCCCTTCAAGTTCAAGACCGAGCGCCGGACGGGCGCCGCGTTTCCTTCGCCTTTCACGTTCAGGCGGCACGGCGACAGCGGACTTCCGGTCAGCGAGATCTATCCCGCGTTGAGCCGGCATGTCGACAAGATGTGCGTCATCCGGTCAATGCACAGCCCGCTGCCGAACCACGAGCCGTCTCTGATGTTGATGAACTGCGGCGACATCAGGCAAGTGCGGCCGAGTTTCGGCTCCTGGGTAACCTACGGCCTCGGCTCGGAGAACCGGAATTTGCCGGGCTTCGTCGTGTTGTGTCCGGGCGGATTTCCGGTGCAGGGCGCACACAATTGGCGGTCCGCTTTCCTTCCCGGAGCCTTCCAGGGTACGCACATCGACACGAAAAAGACGGATATCGACGACTTGATCGCTCATATCCGCAATCCTTCCATCCCTCTCGAAGAGCAGCGCCGGCAACTCGATCTGCTGGCGAGGCTGAACCGGCGCTATATGGAGGATCGCGCCGCCGATGCACGCCTCGAATCACGCCTGGAGAGTTTCGAGCTGGCCTATCGTATGCAGATGGAGGCTGCGGACGTTTTCGATGTGAGCAAAGAGCCTCGGCACGTCCTGGAGGCTTACGGAGACACGCTGCACGGACGGCAGATTCTCATGGGCCGCAGGCTGCTGGAGCGCGGTGTGCGCTTTGTTCAGATTTGGCATGGCGCCGGCCAACCGTGGGATTCCCACAACGACATCGAGAAGAATCACCGCAAGCTTGCGCATGAGAACGATAAGCCCATTGCTGCCCTTCTCACCGATCTGCAGGAACGCGGCATGCTCGAAGAGACTCTTGTGCTGTGGGGAGGCGAGTTCGGACGGACCCCGACCGTGGAGTTGGCGGAGAAGGGAGCCAACAGCGGGATGCTGAATGGTCGAGATCACAATCCTCATGGATTCACGGTTTGGGTCGCTGGAGGCGGCGTGAAGGGCGGCATGGCCTACGGCGCGACAGACGAGTTCGGTTTCGCAGCCGAGCAGAACAAGGTCCATGTGCACGACTTGCACGCGACCCTGCTTCATCTGCTAGGCTTCGATCACGAGAAGTTCACGTACCGCTATGCCGGTCGTGACTTCCGGCTTACCGACGTGCACGGCCGCGTCGTGCGCGGCATTCTTGCTTAGTGAGACCGCAAGGGTTCACGGAAGGAGGCAGTCTGTATGAAGGCGATATCGGAAGGAGGAATTCAATCCTTCACGCTTAACGCGTTGCGCATCGTCACGGGGTTCCTGATTGCGCCTCATGGGGCGCAGAAGCTGTTCGGGGTCCTCGGGAAAGATCCGGTTGACTCGATCTTCTCGCTATCGGGTGTGGCCGGCGTGCTCGAGCTCTTCGGCGGCATCGCGTTGATCTTCGGCATCTTTACGCGCCAAGTCGCTTTCGTGTTGTCGGGATTGATGGCGGCCGCCTATTGGATGGCGCACGGCACCAAGGCATTCTGGCCGATCGTGAACCAAGGGGAACTGGCCGCACTATACTGTTTCGTGTTCCTGTTCCTGTCCGCCCACGGCGGGGGCGGGTTTTCCCTCGAGGGTTGGATTCAGTACCGGCGATAGGCGGGACCGATCGCAGGCGGTCAACGACCTTGGCGCCCAACGCGATCCATCGACTCGACTTTGAAGATCAGCGTCGCGTTGGCCGCTGCTGCTGACCGGCATCCCGCCAGGACATGAACCGTGTCCGTGGCCCGGGACACCCCTGCTGGCTCCGAATCGAGGTCCGCGCCGCAGCCGTTTCTCTTGTTCGGGAATAATACAATGTGGGAAGAATTTTCCCGCGGGCAAGCCTGCCTTTCTCACCACGTGGCGAGGCGGAGTGGGTGAGAGGGCCGTCAGGACGAGGCGCGCCGCATGTCGCGCGCAGGTGTAGCGGTCATATTGCCTCCTTTGGCCCTCGGGTCACGAATCACGAGACACGAGACACGAATCACGTCCTTTTTCCGCGTGCTCCGGCCGTCATGTGGTGAGAAATGCAGGCTAGCCCCCCCGACTCCCATCTCATCGTGCCGAATCCGATCACACGAGGAGAATTCCTCGTTGCGCTCGCAGCGGGCGGTGCTGCGCTGGCGAGCCCCGCCGTCGCCCATGACGGCGGCCGCATGATGTGGGACTTCATGACCGGCTACATCCGCCTGCTCGACCAGAAACGCCGCGAGCGTTTCGCCGCCATCGAAACTGCGGAAGATCTCGAAGCGCTCCGCAGCAAGGTTCGCTCCAGGCTCACCGAGATGTGGGGTCCTTTCCCCAAGGAAAAGACGCCGCTCAACCCGCAGAGGCTCGGCGTGATCGAGCGAGAGGGTTTCCGCATCGAGAAGATCATCTACGAATCGCGGCCGCGGTTGTTCGTGCCCGTGAACCTGTACCGTCCCACCGGCGCCGACGGACCCTTTCCCGCCACCATCTTTCCTCCCGGTCATGCCGCGGCGGGGAAGGCCTTTCCCGACTATCAGAAGTTCTGCATTCGGATGGCTCAGTCGGGATTCGTCGTTCTCATCTGGGATCCGATCAGTCAAGGCGAGCGCGTCCAGCTTTGGAACGCGAAAGACGACAGCCCGCTGGCTGGAGTAGGCTCCAGGGAGCACAGCGTGCTGGGGCGGCAGTGCTACCTGCTGGGTCTCAACTTGATGCAGTATCGGGTTTGGGAGTCGATTCGGGCGATCGACTACCTGGAATCTCGCTCCGATGTGGACGCTGGCCGAATCGCCATGGCTGGCAACTCGGGCGGCGGCATGGAGACGCTCCAATTCGCTGGCTTCGAGGACCGGCTGCAGGCCGCCGTATCCACCTGCGCCGTTGCGACGTTCCGCGCAAAGACCGAGGCCTTGTTGATTGCCGATCCGGAGCAGATCCTTCACGGCACGCTGCGGCACGGTATCGATCATCCCGAATTGCTGGCCAGCTTCGGACCCAGGCCCTTGATGATCGGCGCGGCCATCCGGGACTACGTTCCCATCGCGGCCGCCCGCAGCACGTACCAGGAAGTCGCCAATGCCTATCGTCTGCTGAACGCCTCCGAGAAGCTTGCCCTGCAGGAAACGGACGACACACACGGCCTCAACAGGGAATTGCGGGATGCTGCCGTGCGCTGGCTGAGTCGCTGGTTGAATCCTGATGCACCGACGAGCGAACAGCCGTTGGCTGTTCTGCCGGAGGAGGATCTTCGTTGCACTGCGACGGGCCAGGTCGCCACCTCGTTCGATCCGAGCAGCGTCTTGACGCTGAACCAGGCGTACGCCGAGGAGACGGCCCCGCAGCGTCCCGTCCCGAAAACCGCGGATGAATACACCGTCTTTCGCTCGGAAATCCGCCGTCAGGTCCAGAACATGACGCGGGTCGGACCGTTGAAACGCGAGCCCGGCGTTCTTGTGCCCGACCGCGTGTTCGATACGGCGACTTTCCCGAAAGGCGACGCGATCGTCGTCTCCGATTCGGGCAAGGACGATCCGCTCATTCGCCGCAGTGTCATCGACCCCCTCATTGCCGCGGGCTACCGGGTCATCGGGATCGACCTTCGTGGATGGGGCGCCACCAAGCCCGCCCTCGAGGGTTACCAGGTAAGGTTCGACTGGGACGACTTTTTTGCCTACCGCTCCCTGGAGATCGGCCGGCCGCTGTTGGGCCAGCGCATGAGAGATCTGCTCGGGGCGGCCCCGAGCCGGACCACGCATCGCACTTGGCTCGTTGTCGGCGTCGGTGCGGCTGCGCTCGTTGCTCTGCACGCGGCCGTGATCGATCCGAGGATCGATCGGCTGGTCACGGTAGGCGGATTGCTGTCGTACCGATCGCTCATTGACGATCCGC
Source organism: Bryobacterales bacterium (assembly GCA_965204095.1). Taxonomy (GTDB): domain Bacteria; phylum Acidobacteriota; class Terriglobia; order Bryobacterales; family UBA6623; genus JAPPLB01. The sequence goes on from OZ241991.1 coordinate 3,705,721, forward strand.
TCGCAAGAGAACCCTTCAGCAGCTATCTGCCCGGAGTGGTTCGCGCCTACGACATCCGTGAGCTCTATGCGGCGTTGGCGCCGCGCCAGGTTCTGGTCGTGAATCCCATGAGCTCGCGCCGCCGGCCGGTCGGGGGGGTGCATGCCTGGGAGCAGCTTGACTGGGCCGCCCGGGTCTACGAGCTGAACGGCGCGGCCGATTCCTTCCGGCTGGAGACGAAAATCAGCTCCTTGCAGATGCGGGAAAGGCTCGAAGCATGGGCCGGTGCGGTAACCTGTTAACCTGCCTTGCCATAGACAAGGTGATGTGAAATGCAGGTTAGGCTTCCCTTCATGCACCGAATAGGCTTACCCGCGGTTGTGATACTGCTGGTCGCGTTAGCCGCCGGCCTCACTGCTTCTGAGCGCTATGTCGCCGTGGACAACGTCTGCGCCTGGCCGAACCTGACGGTCTTGCCGAATGGGGACTTGGCGGCCGCGATCTTCAACCACCCTAGTCACGGGCTCGCCGAGGGTGACGTGGAGGTATGGGCGAGTTCGGATGGAGGCAAGCTCTGGGAGCTTCGCGGCGCCGCCACCACGCACGACCCGGGATCGAACCGAATGAACGTCGCGGCCGGCCTGGCTCACAACGGGGATCTGATCGTGCTCGCATCGGGCTGGGGTGGGGCCGGGTTCCGCGGGAAGATCCTGCCGGTGATGGTGAATCGTTCTTCCGACGGCGGCCGAACCTGGCAGCGCTCGTTCGACGTCGAGCTCCCCGAGGGGCTTTCCTACCTCATTCCTTTCGGTGACATCGTCCTGATGGAGAGCGGCATGTTGGCGGCGCCCTTCTATCAGGAAGACCGCGACTTGTCGTCCGGCAAGCGCCCGCAGATAAGAAAGGGCAGCGCCTACCTCCTTTTCAGCAAGGACGACGGTCGGACCTGGGGAGACGGCGTTGTCCTCGCACGCGATGATTACAACGAGACGTCTGTCCTGAGGATTCGACCCGATCGCTGGTTGGCGGCGGTGCGGACCTATCGAGACGGGCACCTCGAGCTTTTTGAATCGAGAGATGAAGGGAAGACCTGGAAGAATGCCGGGCCCCTCACGCTGCCCAGCCATCATCCGGCCCACCTGCTTCAACTCGATGACGGCCGCATCCTGCTGACCTACGGCATCCGCGAGAAAGGCCACCAGGGAGTGGGGATGCGCATCAGCGAGGACGAAGGAAAGACCTGGAAAGCTCCGACGCGAGTCGTCAACCTTGAAGGCACCACCGACGGCGGCTATCCTTCCACGGTCCAGCTTCCGGACGGCAGCCTTCTTACGGCGTACTACAGCAACGGCATTCCCCAACACCGCCGCTACCACATGGGAGTGGTCCGCTGGACGTTGTCTGACTGACCTGAAACATCCCCCTGGCCAAGCGGCGTTGACACCAGCCGGGAAACAGTCTCAGGCCGTTGAAGATAACCACCAAGGGCGCGCCCATATCGGCGGCGACCGACAGCCACAAAGTCGCCAGGTTCCGGGCCGCCAATGCCAGGAAAAGCAACTTGAAACCGAGGGCAAAGGCGACGTTTTGGCGGAAAACGCGAAGACAGAAGCGCCTGATCCCGATGGGATCCGGCAACAGCTCGAGACGGGGTGACATCAGCACGACCTGAGCTGACTCCAGGGCGATGTCCGCCCCGGCGCCTCCCACCCGGAGGCCGAGCGAGGCGGCGATATAGGAACTCTTTGAACGCGCCAATCATTACAGCGCGGCAATACATCGAGCCGGCGCTCTTCTGTCAGGTCCTCGGCTCGAAGCGGTCGAGCGCCCCGAGGAGGAGGAGCGCAAGACGCGCGGAATCACAAACGAGGTGTCAAGCCGTCAGCCAAGGAGTTCCGGTAGGCGCGCCAAGCCGGAATGAGACCGATCACCATTCCCGCGCCGATAAGCCCCGTCAACCAACCCAGGTGCAACGCCGTCGGCGGCCGGATGGGTAAGTAGAACCCGATGGTCGCTTCAAGCAGCGATTGAATCAGAAGGAGCGCTGCGTAGACGAGAGCAACGCCCAAAGCGGCGCCCGCCGCGGCCAGCAGCCCGGCCTCGATGACCAAAAGCAACAGCACCTCGCGACGCCCGAGCCCGACGGAACGCAAGACTGCGATCTCGTGGCGCCGCTCCTGCAATGTCGAGTAGAGCGCGATGAGCATACTGATCAACCCGACGCCCACCACTGCGACCGAGATCGCCCGCAGAGCTTTCTCGGCATAGCCAAGCGTGGTCCAAAGCTCGTTGAGAGCCACGGCCGGCAATACCGCTGTCAAAGGCTCGGCTTCTTCTTCATCGATCTCCCGTTTGAGGTGAAGAACGTCTGGCCGTGAGCGCAGTCCCACCAATATGACGCTGAGCTGTTCGAGGCCGCCGCGCACCTCCTCGTCGCGGTGACTGTTGGATTCGCCAGGGGTGTCGTCGTACTCGTCATCATGCATCGCCTCGACGCCGTCGAGTGTGATGTAGACGGAGCGGTCGACTGGTGTATTGGTAGGGGCCAGAATGCCGACGACGTGGAACGGGTGCTCCGAGTGCTCGAGCAAGGCATGCTCCTGCACGCCGTGCGCAAGGACCAGGTCATCGCCGAGTGAGTGGCCGAGCTCTGCGGCCACAGCAGCGCCCAGCGTTACGTCGCGGGCTTCGATCGGCCGCCCCCCTGAGGCGAAGGAGAGTTTCCGGCCGCCGTAGAAGCGATAGTGAGCAAAGAACGATTCCGTCACCCCAACAACGCGATAGCCGCGGTAACTATCGCCGAAGGCCATAGGCGCTGTCCAGTCGACCGCAGGATGAGCTGCGAGCCTCTCCCACGATGCAACGGAGACGCCGCCCGAGCCCGAGCCGATTCCGAACAGGCTGTGAAGGACAAGCTGAGTGGGGCTCGAGCGCGGCCCGACGACGAGATCCGTCCCGCTGATCGCACCCGTAAAACTTTCCCGAGCGCCGAGCTGGATGAGGTCGACGCCGAGCAACAGGCAAACGCTGAGTGCGATGGAGAGAGACGTCAACCCCGTGGTCAAGCGTCGTTGCCGGAGGGATTTGCGCGCGAGGAGCAGCAGCATGTCAGTTCTCGATCTTCGCCTCATTGATGTGCGGCAGTGAGAGAGAGCGATCGAACCGCGGCGCCAAGCTCCGATCATGGCTGACGAAGACCAGCGAGCAGGATTCTTGCCGCCCCTTCTCGAGCAGCAGATCGAGAAATCGATCCCTGGAAGCCGAATCGAGGGACGAGGTGGGCTCATCGGCGACAAGGAGGCGTGGCCGCCCAATCAGCGCCCGCGCGGCCGCCACGCGCTGCTGCTGGCCAACGCTTAGTTCAGAGGCTTTGCGGTCGAGCAGGCTGTCGATCCCGAGCCCGACGGCCAGCTCTGCCGCAGCGTCCTCCGCAGAGGCGGAGCCGAGCCGCTCGCGGCGCAGGCGGCTGATTCGACAAGGGAGAAGGATGTTCTCCAACACCGTCAGATAAGGAACCAGATTGAAAAGCTGAAAGATGTAGCCGATGTGCGCGGCGCGGAAGGCGTCCCGTTCATGAGGCGACAGCCGGCAGAGATCCTGTCCCATAATCTCGACCGAGCCGGCTTGAGCTTGAAGGACTCCGGAGAGCAGACCAAGAAGCGTTGTCTTTCCGCATCCGCTCGGTCCGAAAAGAAACACCCGCTCGTCTGAACCGATGGCGAGATGCGGGACATGCAAGACTCTGGGCCCCGAACCATAGCTGAACGTCGTATTCCGCAACAGGACAGCCGGAGCGGCAGGCTTGGATGCACTCATTCCGGAATCTCGAAGGGGTCAATGCCCACGCCCTGCATGTGGAAGGCGGCTGATCCGTAGGGGCTTTCCGTCTCTTCGATGGAGAGCCGGCCGCTGATCCAGTAAGCCTCCCACATTTCGAAATCGACCGGGCCGTCAACCATCACCACCGCGACGATCTGATTCGGAGGAGGGGGCGGCGAATGGATGCACGCGCCCACGTAGGGAACCAACAGGAAGCGCGACGTCCGAGCCTGGAAATCCTCCAGCGGGACGATGTAGCCGGGAACGCGGACAAGCTGACCATCGAACTTCGCGAGACGCGGGTCGACCCGGCCGCTTTCGAGGTCAAGCAGCCACAAGTCCTTCCACCCCAGCGGTTGGGTACCAGCGCCCTGGGCGTCCGAAGGCAGCGGTTCGTACCCACCGAGATCGTCACCCAAGGAAGCGAACAGCGACCATAGGAAGGCGCCGACCATCGCGACGACGAGGAGGTCGAATCGCTGCACGCGAAATGGGCGGGGCATCTGGAATCCCAGCATACGCACCTCGGTTCCTCTCCAACGAGCTCTATCTGACGGGCGGGCGGGTTCGTGATGCGAATGGCCGTTTTGGAGTCACGGCGGGATCAGTCGGCAGCGGTGAAGGGGGTCAAGCTTCTTCCTTCGACCTGATACGCGACACGCCCGTACGGGCTCCGACTGTCGGAGATCCGCAAACGGCCCTCGAGCCAGTAGCAGCGGCCCATCCCGAAGCTCGCGGGCTCGCCCTCCATGACGACCTGGAGAATTTGATCTGGCTGAGGGGGAGGCAAATGGATGCAGGCGCCGCTGTAGGGCACGAGCAGGAAGTGCGAGGCGCGCGTGAGGTCGTCTTCGAGCGGCACAACGTACCCGGGGATCCGGATCACACGGCCATCGAAAGCCCGCAGCTTGTCCGGCATCTGGCCGGTCTTGATGTCCAAGCGGCTGAGCTGCACCCAGCCCACGCGCACGACGGCCTCCTCGGGCGAGCTCAACGCCGGCGGTTCGCCGCAAGCCCCGCAGCAGCAGACCACCAGGGGAAGCAGCCGTGCGAAGCGGCTGCGGGTCCAATACGGGGATCGCTTCCTGAAAGAAATAGAAGGTCCTCCTACTCCGTGCGGGATCGCGGGCCGCGAAGCAGTCGCAGGCCGTTGAAGATCACCACGAGGGTTGCGCCCATATCGGCGGCGACCGCCAGCCACAACGTCGCCAAGTTCTGGGCCGCCAATGCCAGGAAAAGCAACTTGAAGCCGAGGGCAATGGCGACGTTTTGGCGGATCACGCGCAGGCAGAAGCGCCCGGTACGGATGAGATCCGGCAACAGCTCGAGACGAGGTGACATCAGCACGACCTGAGCCGACTCCATGGCGATGTCGGCCCCGGCGCCTCCCACCCCGACGCCGAGCGAAGCGGCGACGAGCGCTTCGGCGTCGTTGACGCCGTCGCCGACCATGGCCGTGCGCCCGTACCTCTTCTCGAGTTCTTCGACGGCGGCGCGCTTGTCTTCCGGCAGGAGGGGGCCTTGAGCCTCGTCAATCCCCACCTCCTCACGGACCGCCTCGACCGCAGAGTGATGATCGCCGCTCAAGATGGCGGTATGAGCGACTCCGAGTTCGCGCAACTCCGCGACCACGCTGCGCGCCTCCGGGCGGGCCGGATCGTGGAGCCGCACAAGAGCCCACGGCGTCTCACCTTCTCCGCAGATCACGACGGTGCCGGGCTGCGACGCCAGCAAGGCATGCGCTTCCAACCCCAAGTCCGCGCCGGCGTGATCGAGCATGCGCGAGTTGCCGGCCCAGAAGCGGGCCTTGCCGATGATCGCCGAGGCGCCGACTCCGCGCTCGATGTGGAACTGCTCGACCTGACGCGGGAAGATGCCCCGTTCGGCGGCATGGGCGACGATCGCACGAGCGAGCGGGTGTTCGCTGTAGTTCTCGAGCGCTGCCAGTCGAGTCAGGATTCCGGAGAGGTCTCGCCCCTGCAGCGGTACGATCTCCTCGACCTTCGGCACGCCGGCCGTCAGCACGCCGGTCTTGTCGAAGGCGACGGCGCGAACGCGAGCCGCTTCTTCGAGGAAAGCTCCGCCTTTGACCAGCAACCCGCGCCGGGCAGCTTTGGCGACCGCCGCTGCGATCGCCACCGGCGTCGAGATGACCAGGGCGCAGGGGCAGGAGATGAGAAGTGTCAACATGCCTCGGTAGAACCAGGGAGAAAACGGCTCGCCGGCCAACAACGGCGGACCCGCTGCGATGCCGGCCGCCAACAGAAACATCGCCGAGGTGTAGTTGCGCGCGAAGCGGTCGACGAATCTCTCCGATGGAGCCCGTCGATGCTGGCTCTCCTCGAGCATGCGCAGAATGCGGGCGAGACGGGTGTCGTCCGCGACCCTGGTGGTGCGGATATCGAGCACCCCGTCACTGTTGAAGGTCCCGGTGTAGACAGGGTCTCCGGGGCGCTTCATGGTCGGCACCGGCTCGCCCGTGAGCATCGATTCGTTCACTCCGGATATACCGACTTCGACCTCTCCATCGCACGGCACATGCTCACCCGGCCGAACACGCACCAAGGACCCCACCGCGACCGTAGCGGCCGGGACTCGATGCTCGTGGTCGCCATGAACGACTGACGCCTGTTGCGGAGCGACCGCCATCAAGCCGCCGACCTCGCGCCGAGCGCGGGCGATGCTCCAGCCCTCCAACCGGCCGGCGAAAGAGAACAGGAAGGCCAGAGTCGCCGCCTCCGCCCATTCATTCAACCATGCCGCGCCAATGAGGGAGACCACAACCAGGGCGTTCATGTCCGGACGAGCGGCGGCCAGGGACTTGATTCCCTTGGGGACGACGAAGGCGACGCCGCTGGCGATCGCGACCAGGAAACAGACCAGCACAGCCGGCGTTTCGCCCCTGTGCTGATGCGTGACCGCCGCCATCCAGTCCCCCGAGCCGGCGGCATGCAGAACCAAGCCGAGTGCAAGGGCCAGACCGCTGACGCCGGTCAGCAGATCCTGTCCCCGACGCTCGAAGAACGCGGTCTCGCGAGCTGGCTCTTCCCATGGCTGGCATTCCAGCCCGAGCGCCGAGACCTGCGCGGCGATGTCCTCGGCGGTCAAGGCCCGCGGGTCGAAGGCCGCCGTCAGCTTTCCCCGCATGACATCGAAGCGGAGTTCCCCGATGCCCGGCTCTCCGTCGAGCCGTCTGCGGATGATGCCGACCTCTTCAGCGCAATCCAGGCCGCAGACCCGATACTCGGCGGTTTCCATATGTTCAGATTTGTCGGATGGCAAGATCGTTGGAATGCCTAGCCCGCATTTCTCACCACCCGACGGCCGAAGCACGCCATACGGCCACCAGGACTTCGTTGCGCTTGCTTGCCGTGCTCAACGTACTGTTCAAGTACGCCTGCGCGCCCCAAGCGGCTCGTGCCTTTTTCCTCCGCCCGGCTTGCGCCTCGTCCTGACGGCCCTCTCACGCACTTCGCCTCGCCACGTGGTGAGACATGCAGGCTAGTCCGTGCCGGCGAGTCCCAAATCCTTAACGGTGCCTGCCGACGGGGCGATTTCCAAGGTTTCTCTCGTGAACGGTCCGTTTGCATCGATGAACGGGATACTTCTCGGGACAGGTGGGAGAAAGGTGTTGCGGAGAGCGTCGCTATTAGTATACGATTAGTATACGATTCATTAATCGTTTCATTGACGAAATCAATCTCTGAACCCCTCTGCGGAGCCTCGCACGCCGAACGGCGCGAGTGCAGGAAGCCGAGTGTTGATGCCGCCGCCCTGGAGCGCGGCGCCGAGTTGTTCGCGGCTCTGGGAGACCCGCCTCGGCTGCGCATATTGGCTCTGTTGGCGCAGGGTCCAGCCTGCGTTTCCGATCTGGCGGCGGACGAGGGGGAAGGCATGTCGACCATCTCACAGCGACTCAAGGTCCTGCGTTCGGTGTCGCTGGTACGCCGCCGCCGACAAGGCAAACACGTCGTGTACTCGCTGGCCGATCAGCACGTCGTCGATCTCGTTTTCAACGCGCTCGCTCACGCGAGCGAAGCACCGAGCAAGATTCCATTGGAGGATTGAAACCATGTCTGACCATCACGTTCACCCGAATCACGAGCACGTCCACGGCCCCGACTGCGGGCACACCGCCGTCCTGCATGACGGCCATACCGACTACCTGCACAATGGGCATCTCCATCATGCCCATGAAGACCACTACGATGAGCATTCCATTGCGGTCACGGTGTCGAACCCCGATGAGTGCACGCCGCAGCACTACTGCGGAGGCCACGCCGAGGACCACCAGCACGGGCCGGGGTGCGGTCACGAAGCCGTCCCGCACGGCGATCACGTTGACTATTTGGTCGAGGGGCACTTGCACCATCCGCACGGCGATCACTGCGACAACCACGGCAAACTGAAGCTCATCTGATGTGAAAACCCATGATCCTCGCCGCGGACAGGTCGAAACGAGGCCGGTGCGACGGTAAGGAAGAGGTAGGACGAAAGGCACGACGTGTGTTTTTTGCTGTGATTGATCCGCACTTGGGCGGGGGCGGGACTAGCCTGCATTTCTCACCACCCGACGGCCGAAGCACGCGTTACGACCGCCAGGACTTCGTTGCGCTTGCTTGCCGTGCTCAACGTACTGTCAAGTACGCCTACGCGCGCCTCGTCCTGACGGCCCTCTCACGCACCACTTCGTCTCGCCTCGTGGTGAGAAATGCAGGCTAACGCGCAATTCGGCCGGTCTACGCAGATGGTCAACCGCTCGATCGGAGGCCTCAACCCGCTCTATCAGATCGGCAGCCCCCGTTCTGTTCAGCCCGGACTGCGACTGGAGTTCTGAACGCGAAGGCTTGCGTTAGCGGATGTGAGACGGTGTGCGTGAGGCTGACCGATCGTTCATCGTGAGAACTTGCCGAGATGCGGCCAGGACGCGGATTCGATCTGCTCCGCCAGGGCGCGCCAAGCTTCGGGCAGCCTTTCCGGAGCCATCTTGGCGGCCTCCCGCCATTGCGCCAATACGGCCAGCCGATATGGCAAGCCGCATCGATCGAGCACCCAATCCTCGTAGTCGGCAATTCTACGGACAGCGGTGGCGACCAGCTTCAAAAGGACGGACGGGTCGGGGGGAAGCTCGCCCGCAGGAATCATGTCCGGCTTCCAGATCGCCTTCTCGACCGCGTCGAGACCCATCCATCGCGGCCGGAATTGGAAGCGGTTCACATAGATTCCGCCAAGGTCCGGCGTGCCGTAGAAGAATCCGAACCCCCAAAGCATCCAACATCCGGTGCCCGCGAGCCGCGACACGTATCGAGTCGCCCCCGCAACCCCTTGCGGAGGACGCTGCCTGGTGAAGCCCGCCTCCAAGAGCAGGTTGCCTTCCGGATGCAGGATGTCCCGGCCCCAGTTCCAGCACTGCTGGTGGAGCAGTTCTTGCCCCTTGTGTCGGCAGGCGTCGGGGATCGGGCTCACAGCCATGCTCCGCCCCAAGCCAGCAAGGCGCTGAACCCGGTGGCCGCCACGGCCTGCCGACCCACCAACCGCAGCGCGAACGCGCGGCCCTGCTCGCGTGCAATCGTCAAGCAGGTGACTAGGCAAGGCAGCAGCACTCCGGCAAGGTAGACGGCCGTCAACAGTTGGACGGCGCCGAGGCTTGCAGCGACGCCCGGCTCCGCCAGCAGCAAGATGCCGTCCTTGCGCACACTCGCCAAGACCACCGCCAGGGCCGCCTCCGAGGGCAATCGAAAGACGGCCATCACCGGCTCGACGACGGCCGACGCAGCTTGCAGCGCGCCCAGCCAACGCAACAGAGAAGCCGCGGCCGTGATCAGAAAGAAGACCGGCAAGGCCCTGCGAAAGAACTCCCGAAGGACGCCCTGGGCCTCAAGCCAGACGGCCCTCGGGCGCGGCCAAGTCAAGAAGACCCGGCCCTCCGTCAACAGAACATTGAAGGGAGAACGAGCCGCTTGCGGTGCGATGAGGCGGGAGTAGGCGAGAGTCGTGCCGCCAAGATACAGCAGGTAGGCCAGGACCAACTCGGGTCGTCCCGCCACGGCGAAGACCGCCAGCGTGGCTCCCAACTGATACGAACAGGCCGAACCGAAAGCTATGGCCGAGACGCATGCGCCACGCGAGCAAGCCGACGACGAGCGCGCGCTGATGACGGCGGGCACGTTGCAGCCGAAACCCATCACGACCCGCGACAACTCCCGGCCCGTCATGCCGAACGGCCGCAGCCAGGGATTCATGGCGGTTGTCAGGCGATCGAGCAGGCCGCTCGCCTTGTACGCACCCATCAGCAGCGCATGGAGCACGACCACCGGAGTGGCCCACACCAACAGCAACGGCCCCATCGTGACAAAGCCGTAGTCGCCGGCCAGAATCTCCGCAAGCGGCTGCGGCCAACTCGTCAGCAACCCGGCCAGAGGCGCAATCAGGGCGTCGACCCAGGGGTCGATTTGATCTGCGAGACGGTTAGCGGCGTCCACCGCGACCCAGGCGGGCGTCAACAACAGCAGCAGCGCCCAGAAAGGCCCAAGGGCGGAGCGATCCAGGAAAAGAGGTCGCGGGCGGACGATCAGATCGCCGAAGCTCATACCGGCTTCGGCGGGGATCGGGCCGGGCGCTTCCAGCGCCTGCATCAGCCCTTGACGATCGTTGGCGTCCAGTCGTCGAGCGTCCACGACTACCACCGGCAGACCCGTCCGGAGCGCCAGCTCTCCCAGCCGCGCCTCCACTTCCAGCCGGGCGAGTCGGTCCCGATGGGTCACGACCAGTGCGCCGAGTCGACCCGCTGCGAGCGGCAGCAGGTCGGCCAAGTCTTCGTCCAGCTCGGTTCCCTGGGCGACCAGCAGCACGGTATCGTCGTCACGCAGCCGCTCCAGGGCTACTCGGGTGGTCTCAACATCGGAGCTTCGTAGCAGCCCGGGCGTGTCGATCAGTTCCCAGTCGTCCACTCGGTAGGAGTCGCAGCCGACGTTGGCGTCTCGGAAGTTCGAGGCAGCGCTGGACGCACCCGCCAGCGATGCGGCCAGTTGCGTCTTGCCGACGTTTCCCTTACCCAACAGAACTACAGTTCGAATGGACGTCCGGAGCAATTGACAGCTCCTTCAACAAGCGCAGTCATCGCCGCAGCACGATAGATCGTCGAGGTACATTCCGTAGCGGCGGTACTCCTCGAGCGGTTTCGCGCTGATCCGCAGGCGGCGAGCGATCTGGTTGGCCACCACGGCGAAGCGCTGGCGGAACTTGTAGATGAAACAGAAGATGACATCGCCTTGGCGCACCTGCGGCCCGACCAGGAACAGCCCTTTCGCCACGGTGGACTCGTCGTTTTCCGTCAGCAGCGGAAACCCGTCATCCCGCCACTCGAACAACGAGCGAACGAGGCTTGCCGAACCGACGAATCCGGAGGCCAGGATCGGCTTCTCGGCACAGTGGACTACGTCGCCGTCCGCGAGCGCCAACCGGTAGCCGTTGTCCTTGCGGCGGACACCGATGACCGTACAGCCGCCGCGCAGCGTCACCCGACCCGAGTCAATAGCCGAATTCAGACGCGCCTTCGTAAAGGGCGACAAGAGTTGGCTGGGGTCCGAGCCTTTTCGCTTCCACGGCTCCTCGCGGTCAAAGACGACGACTCGTCGACCGGCGGCGGCCAGCGCGACGGCGGCGTCGACGCCACTCTCGGCGCCGCCGATGATGCATCTCTCGTCGCCGTTGAGATCATCCCATGAGAGCACTTTGGAGTAGTGCAGGCAAAGCTCGGCGCCGTGGAAGCCCTGGGTCCGCGGGTACTGCATTTCGCCTCCCGCCCAGACCACGAACCGCGCGCGAACTTCGCCGCGACTCGTCTTCAACCGAAACCCCTTGGATCGAGCTCTCGTCGCGACCGAGAGAACGTCGACCCCGGTCTCTACGGGCAAGTCGAAATGCTTCGCAACCCCTCGCAGATAGCCGGCGTACTCCCCTCCCGTGGGGTGCTCGACGCCGACCGAGTAAGCCGGCGAGGTGTGCAGACAGACGGCGTTCAGGTCTAGGACGCCGAACTGGTTGCTGTTGAACGACGGCGTGATGAAGCGCGCTTGCCGCGGCCAACGCAGGAATGAGGCGCCGACGGCGGCACGGTCGAAGATTACAAAGTTCTCGATTCCGAGGTCGCGTAGCGTCACACCAAGACCGAGACCGGCGGCCCCGGCGCCGACGACGACAATGTCGAATGACCGGGCTCCTTTCATCATCGGCTCACCCGAAACGTTTCGCGTCCGCCGAGGCGTAGCGCGCCATCGCGCGGTCGTTGAGAGATGTCCAGTCCCGTGTGTCTTCGCCCCATGTCTTCATTTCATGTCCCCTTACGGTTCAGCAAGTGGTGAGTCGTGCGCGGGTCATCCCTTTGTCATCGGCGCTAGAAGAAACGCAGCATGTAGCTGAATCGGATGCCGCGCCCCATCTCGGGGGCGAGATCCTTGATGAACGACGAATGGTTCCGGTAAAGCTGGTCCCCGACGTTGAAGACGTTGGCCGAAAACTGGTGAATCGCTCCCGGTGTCGGAATCGTGTACGACGCCCGCAGGTTGACCACGGCGTATCCGGCCGTCGGCATCTCGAGGTCGAAGGTTTGGCTCTGTCGATTCGCCAGCACCAGTTCGGGCCGCAAGCTGAGACCCTTGTGTCGGTATTCCAGACCGACCCGGCCACGCAAGGGAGGTATGCGCGGCAGCGGAGTGCGAGTCCGCGTATCCTGTGCGTCCACCAAGTCCAGGCCGAGATTGAGCCGGAAGTCCGGACGGAAGCCGATGCCAAGCCTCGCCTCCGCTCCGGTGAACCGGCTGTCTCGCTGGACGAAGTGGACGACGGGCAGGCCGCTCTCTTCCTCGCCCGTTGCGAAGGGGAAGACGAAGTTGCTGAAATCGTAGTAGAAGAGATTGACTTCGCCGTCGATTCGTCCCGCTCGTTGACGCAGGGACAGATCGAGTCCGTTGCCGCGCTCGGCCTTCAGACTGGGATCGCCCACCTCGAAGATCAATGTGCCCACGTGCGGGCCCAGGTTGTACAGTTCCTCGAGTGCCGGGACTCGGTACGAGTGGGAATAGTTGGTGACGAAGGCCCCGCCCTGCCACAAGTCCGCGTGCATGCCGGCCGCCACGGAGGCGCCCGTGAAACGGCGTCGAATCGCGTCGGGAACTTCCTCCTCGTGATGTTCTTCCTCGTCTCCGTGCTCTTCGTGCTCTTCGTCCTCATGACCGTGCGCTCGCTCGGCGAACGCGGGATTGTAGCGAGAGGTCTCCAAGCGGCCGCCGAACTGAAACCTGACACGTTCGAAATCCAGTTCTTCCAGGGCAAACAGTGCGAACGACTGCTGATCGACAGGCGGCGCGAGCGCTTCCTCACCCGACGCCGAGTAATCACGCTCCAGGCCCGAGAATCCGAAACGACCCGACAGCGGCCCCAGACGGTTCTGTTCGAAGACGCCCCGATAGGCGAATTGATCGTTGTCGAAACGGGTTCCGATACGGCGTGCGCTGCCTTCGAATTCGACCTCTTCGTGCCAATAGGTCGCGTAGTTCAACTTCATCACGAAGCTCTCAAGCGCCGATCCGAGGTTTCGTAGCCCCCAGTTGACCTGATAGGCCTGTTGGTGCATCTCGAGATCGATGCGGAGTTCCTCGTCCTCGTGTTCGCCTTCCTCTTCATGATCGTCGTGGTGATCTTCGCCTTCCTCTTCATGGTCATCGTGGTGATCTTCAACTTCCTCCTCATGGTCGTCGTGGTGATGATGGCCGTGAAAATCCCCGGCGAATGGATTCCCATAGGCCGCGTCATTGGCGCGAATGCCGAAGCTGACGAAAGCGCGGTCGCCAAACCATCCAAAGCCGCCATAGCCGTTTGTCGAGCGAGTCCGCGAGTTTTCGATCGGTCCGGCGGGTGTGGCATAGTCCCCGGTTCGGAGGCCGTTCGCACCGCCCCAGAACCGCCACCGACCCTGAGCGTAGTCGAAGCCGGCCGCTCCTCCTCCCAACGCGTTGGCTGTGCCCCCCGAGCCCTGGAGGTAGCCCTGGAAACCGTCCGGATGCGAGCTGAAGCCCGCGTGGCTGCTGATGGCGTTGACGACGCCGCCCATGGCATTGCTGCCGTAGAGAAGCGTCGCGGGACCCTTGACCACTTCGACTCTTTCGTATGCGAGCGGATTGAATGTCTCGGCATGGTCGCCGGAGTTCGAAGAGATGGAGCCTGTGGGCAGATCGTCGGTCATGATCAACACCCGATCACCGTCGAAGCCGCGGATCAGAGGCCGTGACGAGCCGGGTCCGAATCCGCGCCAGGAGATACCCGTACCCGGCTGATTGCCAATCGCTTCGCCGAGGCCGGCGGCGATGTTCTCTGCGCGAGCCAGATCGAGCGAGGTCAGCGAATGGGTGGGTTGGAAAGCTTCGAAGGCGGACTCGGGCCTCCCTCTTGCACTAACCGTGATCTGCGTTCTCTGGGTTGAGAACGAGAGCAGCAGCCGCGGCCGCACCGTTTCTCCGGGCGCGGCCACGACGACTTGGGAAACGTTCCGCAACGCGCTATCGAGATGGGCGTGCAGATGGTAGCGGCCTGGCTGCATACCCTCGAACTTGAACTCACCCTGCCGGTCAGTGATCGTCAACGCCCCGGTCTCCAGGAGAATGACGGTCGCCCCCGCGACCGGCTCTCCGGTCTCTCGGAGTACAACCTGGCCCTCGATGGAGGCTGGCTCCTGGCCTTGGACCGCGCACACCGTCAACAGCGCCGCTACAACGGCGCACGCCGCTCTTTTGATTCTTTTCATCGGAATTCTCCTCTTCACTCGCTCACAATGCTGTTGGCGGCGCACGCTATTGCGAGGCCGCCAGCCTGCATTTCTCACCACCCGACGGTCGAAGCACACGATACGACCGCCAGGACTTCGTTGCGCTTGCTTGCCGTGCTCAACGTACGGTTCAAGTACGCCTGCGCGCGCCAAGCGGCTCGCGCCTCGCCCTGACGGCCCTCTCACGCACCGCCTCGCCGCGTGGTGAGAAAGGCAGACTAGATAAGAAACGTGGACGAACGAGACTCAGAGGGGAGGTGCACGCGGCTGACTGGGCCGCAAGGCTGCGAAACGGGCAGCGCGGCGGGGGAGGGTGTCTTTGGAGTGGAACGTTGGAATTGGCGAGACCAGCCGAAGGGCGCTGCAAGCGACCGGCGTCAAACTACCCAGGTGGCAAAGCTCGCAGCAAGCCTCGTCGGAATCCGCGGTTTCGAAAGCGCAGTGGATCTGGGCATAGGTGATCTGCCACAGCCCCAGCGCCAGCAGCAGTAGTAGAAGTCGACGCATCACGCGAACGGCTCCTCGGCTTCACATCGCGCGCAGTGCCGGCAGAGACGGAGGTTGACGAGGTGCGCAGTGGCGAGCAATGCAGCCCCAGAGGCGACAGTCCAAGGCTCCCATCGCTCCCCGACGGGCCCGAGCTTGGCTAGAGCAAGCAAGCCCGCCCCGACGGCAAACAGGGCGAGGCAGCGTTTGCGCCGGTGTCGTCGCCAGTAGCTGGGTCCAAGGCTCAAGGCCCCTGTCAGGACTGCGGCGGTGAGCAGCAGCACCTCAGTGGACTCGTCAAGGAGCCAGCCGATGGGCAGACTGGCCGCGAGCCCGATCAGCAGCGGAGTGAAGGTGCAGTGCAATCCGCAGGAGAGAGACAACACCATGCCGGCGCGATCGATTGTCGCGCCAATCCCATCTCCCCGCTCCCTCAACCGCACAAGTCCCTGCAGCACTATCCTGCCATGATACAGGGTTGGTGCTGGAAAATCGATCTACTTTCCTACGAACGGTCCAATGCATCCGGCAAGCGGCATTGACGAAGGAGCGGGCGACGAGTTCAGACGGGGCGGTTAGGGCGTGAGACATGAGCGCTTCCTAATCGAGGCCTCGAATGAACATCTCGGGGTACTGAACGGCAATCTCGGGATGGATCGCGCGGATGAGATCGGCCAGCGCCGAATGCAGAAACTGCGTTTTCCGCGGGAAGTAGTCGACGGAAGGGTCGAACTCGGAGACACATCCCTCGCTCAGGTTGACCGTTCCGGCGAAACCGGGTTCCGCAGCGGCCCACGACAGACGCGGCGAAGGCACGATCTGCCGGCAACCCAAATCGGCCAGCACTACAGCGACAAGAAGGGCCCGCACCAGCTACTCGCTCCTCAACGTGCGCGCCGGATCGAGACGCGACGCCCGAATCGCAGGCCATACGGATGCCGCCAGACCCGCCGCGACGAGAGCGCCCGTCACAGCCAAGTAAATGGACCAGTCAAACGCTTCGACATTGATCAACAGATGCGCGATCAGCCGCAGGGCGCCAACCGACAACAGCAGCCCGAGTG
The DNA here is from genome assembly GCA_965204095.1 of Bryobacterales bacterium. Taxonomy (GTDB): domain Bacteria; phylum Acidobacteriota; class Terriglobia; order Bryobacterales; family UBA6623; genus JAPPLB01. The sequence goes on from OZ241991.1 coordinate 3,721,891, forward strand.
CGAGGCCGGAGACAACGAGTGTCATGCCCTCTTTGAGCACCATCGCGCGCACCTTGACCGGCGCCGCTCCCAGAGCCAGCCGGATGCCGATGTCGTGCGTCCGTTCGGAGACGCCGTAGCTCAGTAGCCCATACAAACCCACCACGGCCAGCGACAAAGCCAATGCGGCGAACACCGAGAAGAGCACACCCCAGAGCCGACGCTGCCAGAGCGCTTCGTCGATCCTCTCCCTCATGCTCTTGATCCAGACGACGGCGGCGTTTGGATCCGCCTTGCCAATCGCCGTGCGGATAGCTTCGGCAGCCGCCGCTCGATCGAGGCTGGTTCGCAAGACGTAGTAGCCTCCGCCAACCGGCCATTGCGTGAAGGGGTAGTACAGCTCGATTGCGTCGCGTTCGGAGCCGCTTTGTTTGACGTCGCCGACCACGCCCACCACGCGACAGTAAGGGTTGGCGGGGCCAACTGTATCGCCCCACTGAACCATCCGGCCGATCGGGTCGCGGTCGCCGAACAGGGCTTTGGCTCCGACCTCGTTCAGGATCACCACGGGCGCGCCATCACTGCGGTCCGCCGGTTCGAAGAAGCGGCCGGCGAGCAAGGGGATACTCATCGTCTGGAAGTAGTCCCACGAAACGTCGGCCCCGGCCACCGGCAGAAGGAACTGCGTGTCCTCTTCCGCGCGTCCCTGCACGCGGAGCCGGCCGTTGCGCAACTCGCGTCCGGCATAAGGAAGAGAATTGGTGACCGCGGCGCTCCGCATGCCGGGGATCGTCTTGAGGTTGGAGAGGACCCGTTCGTGGTAGGCCGCCAACCGGGCGGCGCGCCCGGCGCGATCGGCTCTGGAGAACATGCTGTTGCGGACGTTGGCAACAATCAGATTTTCCGAATCGAATCCGTGATCGGCGCGCTGCATCTGAAGGAAGGTCTTCATGAGAAGACCCGCTCCCAGCAGCAGCAACAGCGATGCTGCGACCTCCGTGACAACCAGAAGGGACCGGCCGTGCGATCCCCCGGAGCTGCCCCGTGCGCCGTCCTTGAGCGCATCACTCAAGTTCACCCGCGATCCGACGATCGCCGGCGCACAGCCAAGCGCCAGCCCGGTGAGCAAAGTAGCGGCAAAGCCGAACGCCAGAACGAGGGGATCGACTTCGATCCGCATCCACATCGGCAAGGAATCCGGCAGCAGCGACTGGAGGACCACCACCGCCGACCAAGCGATGCCGGCGCCCACAGCACCACCCACGAGAGCGAGCAGCAGGCTTTCGGCTACAAATCCCTTGGTCAGCTCAAACCGTCCGGCGCCCAGTGCTGCCTGGATGACATACTGTTTGCGCTGGTTGATGATCCGTGCAAGCAACAAGTTCGTTACGTTGAACAGGCAGACCAAGAGCACCAGCGCGACGCCCCCGGCCAGCAACAACACATAAGGCCGTACCTCGCCTACCTCGGCGTCCCGTAACGGGACGAGGCGGACCCCGACATCCTGATTGGTCGTGGGAAACTCCCCGGCAAGCTGCCTCGCGATCGTCGCCATCTCGTCACGAGCTTGCTCAAGAGAGACCTTGGGCGCCAACCGCGCCACGGTGGCGTACCAGCGCTGGTCTCGTTGCTTGGTTCGATAGCTGTCGAGCCCGAGGGCGTACCAGCTTTCCATCGTCAGCCAAACGGTGGCGCGATCTGGATAGCCGTACCCTCGCGGCATCACGCCGATCACTTCGTGTTCGCCGCTAGGCAGGCGAATCAAGCGCCCCAGAATATCCCGCTCGGCGCCGTACCGTGATTGCCAAAGGCCATAGCTCAGCAACGCCTTGTTGACAGGACCGCCCTTGCGGTCCTCCTCTGGCTTGAACAACCGCCCCAGGAACGGCTGCACGCCTACCGCACGAAGAGCTTCTTGATTGAGTCGTGCGAGCACGATCGGCTCGGCGGCCCCGTCCCCCTCAATCTGGGAATCGAAGACGGTGTAGCCGCCGACGTTCTCGAGCGTGCGGGAGCGGAGGTTGTACTCCTCAATGTCGAGCAACGAGCAGTTGCGCTCGGCGCCTTGCTCCCCCACCGCAACAGTGAAGACCCGCACCAGCCGATCGGCGTCTGGATAGGGAAATGGGCGCAACAGGATCGCGTAGACGAGGCTGAAGATCGCTGTGACCGCGCCGATACCGAGCGCTATCGTGAGGGCCGCGGGAACGGAGAAGGCCGGGGCCCGCAGGAGCGATCGCCAAGCCAGACTGAAGTGACTCGTCCAGCTTCGGGAAGAAGCCCTCTCGGATCGGTCGGCGAGTCGCCAAGCCATCAAGGTTTCTACCCAGTAGCGCAGCCAAGCGCTCACGTGTCGGTCGCCGGCGCGCAGTCTCTGCGAGTAGTCTTCCCGCAGATCGCTGGATACACCTCCAGCCCGTAGGCGGCTGCATACGGCGTGTACAGCCGAGCGTTGGCAAATCGCGCGAGGCCACGCGCGCCGCGGGCCGCGAACAGCACAAGGCCGCAGAGACCGAGGATCAGCCAGCCCATTGCGATACCAGCCAGCCTAGGTCCGGGTGAGCGAGTTCAATAGAATTTTCCTGCAGGCGGGTGAGAAACTCACATGAGTGGACACTTCGAGGGGTTAACCTGCATTTCTCACCACCCGACGGTCGAAGCACACGATAAAGGCCGTGATTCGTGTCTCGTGATTCGTGAAAAACCTCTTCAAGGCCGTGTTGCGCGCGCCAAGCGGCTCGCGCCTTTTTCCTCCGCCCGGCTTGCGCCTAGTCCTGACGGCCCTCTCACCCACTTCGCCTCGCCGCGTGGTGAGAAATGCAGGTTAACGGCGGACAACAACGTGAGAGGCAAATCGCCGCTCGCTCTGGCAAGCCACCCTGCGCCGCCAGGGGCCGACTGCTTGTGTTCCGTTCGCGGTTGGCCCCGATCGTGGACTTTATACGTTCACCCTGTGAAGCAACTTCCCCCGAGGCCAGGGTAGCCGAACCCACTCCGATTCCCGTCACCGTGCACAGGAGCTATCCGGGCTCCCTCAGCGTGACCACACGGGCAGCTGGATCCCGTTCTATCGGCGAAGTAGTGATCCAGCCCGCCTTTCTCACCACTCGACGGCCGAAGCACGCGAAAAAAGGCCGTGATTCGTGACTCGTGAAAAACCTTAGAGGCCATGTTGCACATGCCTTTTTGCTCCGCCCGGCTCGCGCCTCGTCCTGGCGGCCCTCTCACGCACTGCACCTCGCCACATGGTGAGAAAAGCAGGCTAAAGGATCACCGCAAGAGGCTGCGGACGACAGGCGCCTGCCGCTTGCTGACGGTGAATTCGAGACCGTTGGCCAGTGTGAGGAGCCATCGCTGACTGCTCAGCGCGCCCAACTTGCGGATCTTATCGGTATTGAGGAGAACGCTGCGATGGACGCGTTGGAATTGCGTGCCAGCGAGGCGGTCTTCCAACGCTTGCAATGTCTGGGTCGCCATGAACTTCTTGTCAGCGGTGAGAACCCACACGATTTCACCGTCCGCTTGAAAGGCGTAGACCTCGTCCAGGTCGAGCAAGTGGAAGTGATGGCCTTGCCGCCCGACGATCTTCGGCCTGCGTTGAGGCCTTTCGCTATCGGCTGCGTTGACCGCCTTAGCGACCCGCTCCGCGCTTTCAAGCGGACGCCGACGGGCCTCGCGTGCGCGGTCGAGCGCGGCACGAAGGCGTTCCTGGCTGATCGGCTTGAGAAGGTAGTCGACCGCTCCGACTTCGAAGGCTCGCAGCGCATGCTCGCTGTAGGCAGTCACAAAAATGATCGCGGGAAGCGCTCCCTCGATGCTGCGCACGACCTCGAAGCCGTCTTTCACCGGCATCTGAACATCGAGCAGAACGAGATCCGGCGCAAGCTTCTCGATTTGGAGAACCGCGGCCTCGCCGTTCTCCGCCTCACCAACCAGCTCGACGTCCTCGGCCTCGGCCAACTCTTCCGCCAAGACCTTCCGCGCCATCGGCTCGTCATCAACGATGATCGTGCGCAGGGCTTTTCGCATCAGCGTGTCGTTTTCATCTTTTAACGCGAAACGTTTGTTTCAGCCAGAGTGTTCCCACAAACGGGTCGATCCGCTCAATGAACGGGATTGATATCAGCATAAGCGGGCGTCGGATTGAACCGGCGTGGGTCCATCTTCACCCGGTCTCGGTTTGCGCTCGCAAAACCCAGTGGTAACCTGCATGTTTCACCACCCGACGGTCGAAGCACACGATACGAACGCCAGGACTTCGTTGCGCTTGCTTGCCATGCTCAACGCACGGTTCAAGTACGCCTGCGCGCGCCAAGCGGCTCGCGCCTTTTTCCTCCGCCCGGCTTGCGCCTAGTCCTGACGGCCCTCTCACCCACTTCGCCTCGCCGCGTGGTGAGAAATGCAGGTTAATCGAGTGTAAGAGAGCCTTCGCGCCGTGGATGTCACCACCTATCTCCCGACTCTGGTCAACGCGCTTGGACACTTGGGGGGAATCACCGCTTTCGGAGCATTCCTTTTTCTGCTGCGGCGAAGCGTCCGCACCGGCTCGCGCGCCGAGACCGGGTTGCCAGCCGCGGCCGCGGGCCTGGCCGTTTGCTGGAATGCCGGTTCGCTCGCAGTCTTGTTCTCTTCGCCGGGCAGCGGAGCAAGCCAAATCCTGGCTTCGCTCAGCTTTGCGGTACTGAGCTTGCTGCCGTGCGTGCTGCTTCATCTGGCACTCGGGACGGAGTACCGCTGGCTGCGTCACGGCGGGTACGCGGTCGGCGGCGTCGCATCCCTCAGCCATCTCTCGGAGGCGTTCGACTTCCCGATGGCGTCGCACGAGGTCGGTGTCGGGCTCATCACCTACGGCTTCGGAGCGCTCGCCATTGTCGCGGCGGTATTGCTTTCGCGTGGCCGGGCCGACCATCGCGCGGCCGGCATGAGGGCCTTCGCGGCGATATCGTTGTTCCTGCTCGCCGCTTCGTTCGTGCATTTCGGTGCCGAGCACGGCCCGGGGTCCTGGGCGCACGAGCTGCTTTTTCATCACGCCGGCATACCCCTCGCCCTATTCGTACTACTGCAGGACTACCGTTTCCTGCTGCTTGACGTTTTCATCCGCCTGCTAGGCGCCTTCTTGCTGGCAGCACTCTTTGCCGCCGCCTTGCTCGTGCTCGGGGGCCAACTCGGTTTGTTCGAACCCCGCGAAACGGGCGCCCTCAGCGTGGCGGTGTTCCTCATCCTGGCGAGTGTCGCGATCGTCGCCTACCCTCTTGTGCGCGACCGGCTGCGCGTCTGGGTGCAAGGTGCTCTCTTCCGGCGCGGCAATGTAGAAGACGTTGTCGTAAGCCTGCGCTCTCAGCAGCCGGATGACGAGAACGAACTCCTCAATGAAGCCTCGAAACGAATCGCGCGATTCGTCTCCGCCAAGCGCTGGCGGCTTCTTGACGAGAAAGGATCCGCTTACGGGACGAAAGTAGAAATCCTTTCGACGCGAGCTTTCGATCGCACGACGAATGACAAGTACCGCTGGGCGGAGGTTGTCGTACCTTTTCGATTCGCGCGAGACGAGACGCGGACGCTCTTGCTCGGACCTCGCCAAGGCGGCCGGAGGTACCTGAGCGAAGATCTTGCCGACCTCGACCTGCTCGCGGCGGAAGTCGCAGGACAGGTCGAGCGGCTTCGTCAGGAGCGACAGCACCGCTTGCTGGCCGAAGCGGAGCTGGAGACGCTGCGTGCACAGATCAACCCGCACTTCCTGTTCAACGCGCTCAATGCTCTCTACGGCGTCATTCCGCGCGCCGCCGCCAACGCCCGCGAAACACTGCTCAATCTCGCCGATATCTTCCGTTATGCCCTCGGGGGCAAGCGGCAGTTCGTTTCCCTGGAAGAAGAGCTCAGGATCGTCGAGGCCTACTTGCAGATCGAGCGACTGCGCCTTGGCGACCGGCTGTCTATCCGAATCGAGCTTGATGACGATGCTCGACCGCTACAGGTGCCTGCGCTGTCGATCCAGCCGCTTGTGGAGAATGCGGTGAAGCATGGTGTGAGCGCCAAGCCCGAGGGTGGGGAGGTGCGGGTCCACGCTTCGCTTGCGAAAGGCCACTTGTCGGTTGAAGTGGCCGACGATGGCGCTGGTTTCGATCCGTGGGCCGTCGATTCCGCCGGGAACGGACTTGCCAACGTGCGGCGCCGGCTGCACCTCTGCTACGGCGACCAAGCGGACTTTGCGATTGATTCTTCTGCGCGTGGTACGCGTGTACGTTTTACCGTCGGTGTCGAACGCCGGCATCCAACTCGCAGCGCGGTCGTATCCTGAATGACCCGCTTCCACCCCGAGCCCTCGTGCCCAATCCGAGACTCCTCCCGGTGCAGAATCTCCGCCAGGATCTCCACTCGTCTATCCCTGTGAGGAGGCGTTCGCGGCGGTGTATCAGGCGTAGATCACCCGCTCAGACCCTCACCCCTACTCGCTCGCGGCGGAGGATTCCGAGCTTCAGCCCCTCTTACGGCACTGCTCAACCCCATCGCACGGCTGCTGGTGAGAACAGTCGGCTAACTGCCTTGATACTCGTGTCTGCGCCGGCCTTCGAGCGCCGTGCGCGCATCGCGCTTCCAGTCTTCCAGGTCGGGGCCGGCAAGCTCGGCGGCTCTCTCGCGCAACTCGGCCATCTCATCCCTGTTGTACTGCGAGAACTGCTGCGCGATGCGGACATCGTCTTCGATCTGACCGATCGTCGTGCATCCGACCGCGAGGCAATGGATCGGAAGGCTCAGCACGTAGTTGATGCATTGCCCGACTCCGAATGACTGGAGCAGCTTCGAATTGGCCGTGCTCTTCATGCCCTGGATGCCCAGGTTCTGCTTTTGGGCTTCCGGCAGCACCTTCTGTTCGAAGCTCAGATACGACGGATCGGCTGGATTGAGCGGCATCAGGATCGTGTCGAAGTCTTTGTAAAGCCGCAGCATCTCGAGATGGGCTTCCGGATCGTGATGCCCGGTAAAACCGATGTAGCGGCATTTCCCCGCTTTCTTTGCCGCCTCGAAAGCCTCGATCGCGCCGCCGGGAGCGAAGATGGCTTTGAGGTCCTCATCGGACTTGACGGAGTGAATCTGCCACAGATCGAGGTAGTCGGTCTTGAGTCGCTTCAGCGACTTGTGCAGTTCTTCCTCGGCTTCCTTGCGGGTTCGCTTTACGCTCTTCGTGGTCAGGAAGACCTCCTTGCGGACATCCTCGAGCGCTTCGCCGTAGACCACTTCGGAGCGGCCGTTCCAGTAGCTGTGCGCATTGTCGAAGTAGTTGAGCCCGAGTTCATAGGAGCGGCGCGTGATGGCCTTGGCCTGATCGAACGTGCAAAGCGGAAAACGCCCACCGGCTTGTCCGACGAGCGTGAGTTTCTCGCCGGTTTTTCCGAACGTCCTTTTCGGCACATCACCGGCTTTCAGGCGGCTCGCCCGGGCACTGCCCGCCGCGATGCTCAACCCCGCAACAGCACTGCCGAAGAAGCTGCGTCGTTTCATGGTTTCCTCCCGGAGTCAACAAATAGCCACCCCAATCATAACACCTGTCTCGGTCGTGTTGTGCCGTCAAGCACCGTGTTTCGATCAGGAACGAAATCACCGGGACCAAGCCCTGCCCAACTGGCGCCGTGGTCCTGTTCGTAGCGGGCGTACTGCGGCCGGAAGCAGTGAAACCCTTCCACGGGATGCCGGCCGTACGCTGAACGTTTGCGCCGTCGTCGATCTAGAGAACAGCGGCAGAGCATGAAGCTGGAAGAGCTGCCGGCCAACGCCGCGGTGCGCGGCATCCTGTCCGACGGCCTTTTCACGGTGCTCAGCGTGTGCAGCGGTTCGGCTCCGAAGCGCTTGAACGGACCTGACTGGAAGGTCGCCAAAGAGCTTCTGTGCCGTACATTACGAACCCCGGCTCGAGATGGTCGAGGTGACCATGGAGCATCGACGGAGACGGCGTTGTTCCTCTTGGTCTCCGAGGCGCAGCGGGTCCGCCTTGCACATCTGTTCGACCCGATGATCGCCTTGCACACCTCGGTCGTCGAGCCGTTGCCCCATCGGATCACTGCGGTTATACTCTTTCGATCCACTGGGACCGATTGCTCCGGGGAAGTGCCGTCATGAAGTGGATCAAGAAGGGGCGTCTCATGACTTGCCCGGCTGTTTTGGTCGTGTCATTCGTCTGTGCGGTCGCGCCCGCGCTGCGCGCCCACGAAGGCGCCATCACCGTCGTCTCGGGCGCCAGCTTCACCGCTGAGCAACCGGTGGCTCCGAACTCGATCGCCGCCGTGTTCGGGGGCGAGTTCGCGGAGCAAACGACGGTCGCTGGCGAGAGCGAATTGCCGGAAGAACTCGACTCGGTCTCGGTTGTGATCGAGGACAGTGCCCAAGTAGAACACCACGCGAAAATCTTCGCTGTCGCCAAGGCCCGGATCGACATCCTGATTCCCGACCTGCCCGATGGCACGGCGCACATGCAGGTGGTGCGCGGCGGCGCGTCCGTAGCCGACGGGGAATTCGAGATCCGGTCCGTGAGTCCGGGATTGTTTTCCGCCGCGAATACCGGTTCGGGCCTCGCGGCTGCGATTGCCGTGCGCGTGAATGCCGATGGGACTCAAAGTTTTGAGCCCGTAGCGGTTTTCAATACCGAGCGGGAGATGTGGGAACCGATCCCGCTCAACACCGTTGCCGGCCCAATCTACCTGAGCTTGTTCGGCACGGGTATCCGTAACGGCTCGGATCTCACGGCTGCGATCGACGGAGTTCCGATCGACGTACGGTTTTACGGCGCACATCCGGTGTTTCCGGGCCTCGACCAAGTCAATATCGGCCCCCTGCCGCCCGAGTTGAGCGGTCGGTCGGTCGTCGATCTCGTGCTGACCGTGGACGGGATAGAGGCTAACAGCGTGCAGTTCGGGTTCTCCGGCGGTGCCGGCGAGGCGGTCACGTTCAACAATCAGATCATCCGCCTGTTCCAGGCGCACTGTCAGGTCTGCCATCACCCGGGCGAGGTCGCTCCGTTCTCACTGATGGACTACCAATCCGCCAAGCCCCGGGCGCAGGGGATCAAGTGGGCGACGGCCGCCCGCAATATGCCGCCTTGGAAACCGGTCCCGGGATATGGCGAATTCATCGGAGAACGCCTCCTGGACGAAGCCGAGATCGACTTGATCGCGCGCTGGGTGGATGCGGGTGTCCCGGAGGGCGATCCGGCCGACCTGCCGGAGCCGCTGGTCTTCAATGAGGAATGGACTCTCGGCGATCCGGATCTGGTCCTGGAGCTTCCTGAGTACACGCCCGATCCGAACGTGGAAGACGACTACCGCTGCTTCAGCGTTCCCGTTCCGACGGAAACGGTCAAAAGCATCACGAAAGTCGAGGTGCGGCCCGGCAACCGCGGAATCGTCCATCATCTCATCTTGTTCGGGGATCCGACCGGCCAGTCGGCGGCTCTCGAAACCGCGGCCGGCGGTGCGGTGCCGGGATACGAGTGCTTCGGTGATCCGGGGTTCGAATTCGATGGGATCGAGGGGGTGGAATCGTATATACAGGGCGGCTGGGTGCCCGGTTACCGCCCCCAAGTCCTGCCCGAGGGTTCTGGGTACTATCTGCGGCCGGGCGCGCGCATCGCGATCCAGATCCACTACCACGCCGACGGGAAGCAGGAAAGCGACCGCACCCGCATCGGCCTGCACTTCTCGGAAGAGCCGACCGAGGACAACGTCCTGGTGCTGCCGGTTTTGAACCGCGAGTTCGAAATTCCGCCCGGGGCGGAAAACTACGAGGTGACCGCCGAGTTGGCTCTTGAGAACCCGCGGTACCTGATTCTCGATACGGTTCTGCGCAGCCTGGGCAAGCGCCTCTTTCCCGTGGAAGTCATCTCCGTGCTGCCTCACATGCACCTGCTCGGACGAGAGATCCGTATGGACAAGATATCCGCCGCCGGCGGGGAGACGCCGATGATCTATATCGACAACTGGGACTTCCACTGGCAGGACTGGTACACCTACGTCGAGCCCGTCCTTCTCGAATCCACCGACGTTCTCAAAGTGCGGGCTTGGTATGACAACTCCGCGTCCAACCCGCGGAATCCTCATGATCCGCCGCGGGCAGTCGGATGGGGCAACGGGACCAACGACGAAATGTGCATCGTTTTCTTCCTTGTGAAAATTCCCGATCTTTGCGGTTTGCCGCTGGGTCTTTGCGGAGGGATATGATCCGCTCGTTCCGATGCCGGTGTCCGATCGAGGGTGCGGGGAATCGCCGGTTTGCGCGGCAGCGGCGGTGCTCCCACTCGGAATTCCAGAAACGGCGCCGTCAGGTTAAGGCTTGGTAAAAAAGAGGGCATTGACTCCGATATGCATCTGCACGCTGTTTTCGAGACCCCCTGTTGTTGGCGAAAATCGGCCGGCCCAGCCGCCAGCATCGCCGCTTTGGCTTGCCTGCTGGCATTGCTCGGCTGTGGCGGAAAAGAGGCTGTTTCATCGGCTGGCGCCGACCTGATCCGCGCCGACCGCATCGCCGTGCACACCCGGTTTCTCTCGAGCGACGCCCTCGAAGGACGCGGCATCGGAGGACGCGCCGAGGCGCTTGCCACCGAGTACATCGCGGCGCAGTTTGCCTTGGCCGGGGCCGCTCCGGCGGGAGACGGCGGGACGTACTTCCAGGCGGTTCCGCTTGTCGGTGTCCAAACACAGCCCGATGCCCTGCTGAGCTGGTCCGCGGGAGCGGGCGCCAGGCGCTTGCGCTATCTCGACGATTTCGTCGCTGTGAACCACCGCCAGCAACCGCTCGCCGAGGTGGAGGCCGACGCCGTCTATGTCGGTCACGGCATCGTCGCCCCCGAGTTCGAGTGGGATGACTACAAGGGGGTCGATGTCAAGGGCAAGATCGTCGTCCTCTTCACGAACGAGCCGGCATCCGATGATCCGGCTTTCTTCGGTGGGCCGGCGCTCACTTACTACGGCCGCTGGACTTTCAAGTACGAAGAGGCGCTGCGCCAGGGCGCCGCCGGGTGTCTGATCATCCACACGACGCCCACCGCCGGCTACCCCTGGCAGGTCGTCCGCAACTCTTGGAGCGGCCGCGAACCCTTCGTGGAGCTCGGCCCGGACGAAGAGGCCCTGAGCGTGGCCGGGTGGATCCATGCCGAGGCGGCCGCTTCGATGCTCGCCGCAACCGGCAAGAGCCTCGACGAGTTGCTGGCCATGTCGGAATCGCGCGCCTTCCAGCCGCTGCCGCTCTCGGTCCGCATCCGGGCCCGGATTCGCAGTTCCGTCACTCCCATCCGCACGCGCAACGTCGTTGCGATGATCCAAGGCGGCAATGCTCAAAAACGGGACGAAGCCGTTCTCTATACGGCCCACTGGGATCACCTCGGCGTCGGCATCCCGGTAGACGGCGACGACATCTACAACGGCGCGGTCGACAACGCAACGGGCGTCTCGCTGCTCCTCGAACTGGCACGTGCTTTCGGCGGGTCCGCCTCTCGGCCGCAGCGTTCGATCCTCTTTGCGGCCGTCGGCGCCGAGGAGGGTGGCCTGCGTGGCTCCCAATACTACGCGCAGCATCCTTTCATTCCGGCCGGCCGGACGGCGGTGAACATCAACTTCGATGGCTTGGCCCCGCTGGGACGCACGCGCGATATTACCCTTCCCGGTTACGAGAGGACGACCCTGCGGCCTGTCGTCGAAGCCCTCGCCGAGGAATCGCGACTGTCGATCCGTCCCGAAGCTCACCCCGAACAGGGCTATTACTATCGTTCTGATCACTTCAGCCTGGCGAAGGTTGGCGTGCCGGCTTTCTCGGTGAAGCTGGGCGTCGACTACGTCGATCGACCGCAAGGGTGGGGCGTCGAGGCGCAGGAGGATTACACCGCGAACCGCTACCATCAGCCCTCCGATGAGTTCGATCCGGCATGGGATTTCTCGGGCCTCGAACAACTCGCCCGGTTCGGCTTCGAACTGGGCCTTCGCGCCGCCAACGCCCCGGACTTGCCCACCTGGAACGAAGGGGACGAGTTCCTGCCGGCGCGGCTCCGGTCATGGGGACGCTGAGAAGTCTATAATTGAGATGCCTTGTCATACCTCGAGTGGCTTGAGAACTCACTGACGGACAAGCTCGAAGAGCAGCCGGTCGGAGAGCCTGTCGCCCTTCGCGCCTACCTGGAGCTGAGCGAAGACCACGGGCACCTGGTTCCGACCGCCGGGGCGATGGCGTCTGTCGCAGGCGCCTGGTTCGGTGCGGGATTGCCCAAGGTCTATGCTCTCGGCGGAGCCGACCAGGGATACGTTTCGGTCACCGCGACGTATCCTGGCGGACAGACCGCTCTGATCGTCGCCGAGTCCCTGAGCGCAGCCGCCGGTGAGCGGCCCTCCGTGCGTCTCTTGCTGATCGGCAACCGTGGCACGATGGAGTTCGCTGATTCGCCGGGCGCGGATTTCCGCACGGTCGATCGAACACCGCCCGCCGGCGCGAGCAGCGAGGCTCTGAGCCGGGCGATAGCTGAGTCGCTCCGGTCAGGGGTCCCCGTGGAAGGGAGGGCGCACAACCGTGGCTAGCCGGCCGTTCGGCGTTCTGCTCGTAACGGGCGGGATGACCCACCAGGAGAACTACGGAGCGGGATTCCTCGCCGACCCGCGCGCAAGAGTCGTCGGCCTTACCGATGAACCCGATGTCGACGAACGCCGCGACCGCCTGAACCGTGGGTTGGCCGATCAGTTCGGCATCCCCTTCCTGCCGGATATCCGCGAGGCGCTCGCGCGGTCCGACGTGCACCTCGTCTCCGTCTGCTCGGAGTTCGAGCGGCGCACCCGCGTCTCTCAAATCTGTGCGGAAGCCGGCAAGCATCTCTACGTCGACAAGCCCATGGTGACGAAGATGGCGGAGGCCGACAAACTCGTGGCGACGGCTAGGCGGCGTGGCTTGCGCGGGCAGATGTTTACCCAGGTCGGCGCGCCGTACGCAAGGCGGCTGAAAGGAATCGTCGATTCCGGTGCTTTGGGTGAGATCAAGTCGATCCAGTGTGACCTCATGTTCGCGAAGGGTTTCACCGGCGGCGCTCCGCTTGGCTCGCCGCGGCGCGAGCACGATCCGCCTAGGCGGTTCACGTTCCCGGACGCCAAGCGTGAAATCTGGACGACCGCGGTCTATTCGCTCACCTTGATCCGCTGGCTCCTCGGCGGACCCCGCTTTCGCAGCGTCTACGCCACCAGCGCCAACTACTTTTTCGAGGAGCACTACAAACGCGATGTCGAGGACTTCGGCACGCTTGCTCTCACGCTCGACAACGGCGTCACGGCGTCGCTGATCGCCGGCCGGATCGGTTGGCACAGTCACCGCAGTTCCGGCCCGAACTTCACGCGCATCATCGGTAGCAAGCGCAGCTTCCTTCTTGACGCGCACAGCCCGCGCTTCGAAATCTCGTCCGACAGAAAGTGGGCGCCGCCGCCGAAGGACCCCATTGATCCCATGGGCTTCTGGTCGAGCACCATGGAGCGTGGAAACGCTCAACCCAAGCCCTTTTGGCATGAGCCGCCGACCGTACCCGGGCGATCGGATCAGGCTCTCTTCCTCGATTGCCTCGAACAGGACAAAGAGCCGGAAGTCACGCTGGACGATGCCGCACAGGCATCCGAGGCGATGCTGGCCGCCTACCGGTCCGCCGCAACAGGGCAGGTGGTGGCGCTGCCTCTGCCGCGCTAGGGCCTGTTAACACTAACGTAGTGCCTCGACGATCAGAGCGAAGTGCAGGAAAGCGAGGAACATCACGTCGAGCTTATCGAACCGCGAGAAGATGCGCCGGAAGCCCTTGAGCCGCCGGAAGAGCCGCTCGACTTCGTTGCGGCGGCGGTACAGCAAGCGGTCGTATTCCCACGGCTGCAGTCGCGTCCGACGGGGCGGCACGACGGGAATCCATCCAAAATCCAGCGCCAATTGACGCGTCTGATCGTCCTCATAGGCGCTGTCCATCAGCAGTGGGAGTGGCTCGGGCAACGGCCCCAGTCCGGCCAGCAGATCGCGGCCCTGCACCGCGTCGTGCGCTTGACCCGGCGAGAGAGCGAACGTTATCGCCGTTCGAGCATTCGCGGCAACCAGATGAACCTTGGTGCTCCATCCGCCGCGCGATTTGCCAATCGCCTGGGGACCGTTTTTTTTAACGCCCCCGTGCCGTCCGGATGCACCTTCACGATGGTCGAGTCCATCGAAACCGCCTCCACTCGGATGCGCACCAGTTGCTCTCTCTGCAGCTTTTCGAACACCGCGTCCAGCACACCGTTCTTGGACCAGCGGTTCATGCGGGTGTAGATGGTGTGCCAGTTTCCGAAGCGTTGGGGCAGCCCACGCCACTTGCAGCCCTGCTCGGCGACATACAAGATGGCGTTCAAAACCGTGAGATTCGACAGGCTCACGTTACCGCGCTGGCGCGGCAGGACAGGCTCGATACGGCGGTATTGCTCCTCGGTGATCTCCATGCCCTATTATAAAACATTCTTGCAGATTAGTGTTAACAGGCCCTAGCCAGCACCGGAACGGCTCCCTGCCATCCCGCCAAGAGCGCCGGGCGATTGCTTGACGTATGTGAGCCCTGAGCCGGTATCGCAGATCAGAGCGGTGTGATAACCTGACAGCAACTCGACCCTTATACCCATTTGGGAGGAACGAACATGTCCATCGAGAGACGCCATTTTTTCCGCCACGGACTCGCCGTCGGCGCGGCGCTTGCGACCGGCTTGGATCGGAACCGCGCGCACGCCGCCGCACTCCCTCGCCGGTACGCCAACGACGTGGTCGAGTTGGGGCCCGACAAGGTCAAGCTCTCCCGTCTGGCGATGGGCACCGGCACGAGCGGTTTCGGCGGGTCTTCGAATCAGACGCGCCAGCTCGGTGTCAAGGGCATGGTCGATTTGGTTTGGTTCGGCTACGACAACGGCGTTACGTTTTGGGATTCGGCGGACCAGTACGGAAGCCATCCGCACCTGAAGGGCGCGCTCAAGCACATCCCGCGTGAAAAGGTCGCGATCATGACCAAGACCCACGCCAAGACCTACGAAGAGATGCGGCGCGACCTCGATCGCTACAAGAAAGAACTCGGTACGGACTACATCGACATCGTCCTGTTGCACGCCATGCGCGAAGTCGATTGGCCCACGCAACGAGAAGGCGCCATGGAGTACCTTTCCGAGATGCGCGAGAAGGGGGTGGTCAAGACGCACGGGGTCTCCTGCCACTCGCTGCCGGCCTTGAAGACCGCCGCGAAGACACCATGGGTGCACGTTGACCTCGCGCGCATCAACCCGATGGGCGTCGCGATGGATACCGACCCCGCCACCGTCAAAGATGTCCTGCGCGACATGAAGAGCAAAGGCAAGGGCATCATCGGCATGAAGATTCTGGGCGCTGGCAAGATGCGCCGTCGGGTCGACGAGATGCTCTCCCACGCCCTCGCGATGGACTTCATCGACACCTTTACGATCGGCGCCGAGAGCATCCAGGAGCTTGGCGATCTGGTTCGCCGCATCCCGCAAGCGTCGCAGCGCGGCTGGCCGAGCTGAGGCTCGGGTGCGACAGATCACGCTGGTTTCCGGCGCAACGTCCGCCGCCTGCATGTCTCACCACGTGGCGAGGTGAAGTGCGTGAGAGGGCCGTCTGGACGAGGCGCGTGCCGCTTGGCGCGCGCAGGTGTACTTGAACCGTACATCGAGCACGGCAAGCAAGCGCAACGCGTGCGGCCTTTATGGTTCGCCGGCCCTCGGACATTTCTTCCTGGAACGAAACAGGTCCCCGCCAAGGGCTTTCACGAATCACGAGTCACGAGACACGAATCACGGCTTTTTATCGCGTGCTGCGGCCGTCAGGTGGTGAGAAATGCAGGCTAGCCTGCTCTCCTCGAAGGACATTGCTCCGTCCGAGCGGCTGATTTTCGCCCTCGACGTCCCGACGACAGACGAGGCCCGCCGGCTCGTCAGGCGCCTCGGCGATGCTGTCCGCTTCTACAAGCTGGGCCTGGAACTCTCCATGGCTGGCGGTTACTTCGAGTTGGCCGACGACCTGATCGCTCAAGACAAGAAGGTCTTCGTCGACCTCAAGTTCTTTGACGTTCCCCAGACCGTTCAACGAGCCGTCGCGCGCCTCGACGGACGCGGGATTTCCTTCACGACCGTGCACGGCAACGAGAACATCCTGGAAGCGGCATGTTCCGCGAAAGGCGACGTGAACATCCTCGCCGTGACCGTGCTGACGAGTCTCGACGAGGGAGACTTGCGCGACCTGGGATTCCAGTGCAGTCCGAAGGAACTCGTTCTATCGCGCGCCAGACGCGCCCTCGCCGTCGGCTGTGACGGCGTTGTCTCTTCGGGACTCGAAGCGCCGGAGCTGCGTCGCGGGCTGGGCGAGAACTTCCTGGTCGTTACCCCCGGCATCCGCCCGGTGGCCAACGTCGACGATCAGAAGCGGACGGTCAACGTCGAGCAGGCTTTTCACAACGGCGCCGACTACATCGTCGTCGGACGGCCGATCAAGGAAGCGCCTGATCCCCGCGAAGCGGCGGAGGAGATCCAGCAAACGATCTCGGACGTCTTCAGCGGATAAGGCGGCCTTGATCCGGCAGGTCACTGCCGGTGAGGGGGAACTCCTCGATCTTGCGGTATACCGCCCCGCTCGGCCGCAACTCGCTGGCGAAGAGCACGAAGCGGTCCACGATCTGCTCTCCGAACTCGCGGCCGTGCTCGTCGATGGCCCGCTGCAACTCCACGGACCGGGTTCTGCCTTTCACCCGGCCCAGGGTCACGTGGGGCCGGTAAGCCCGCCGCTCCCGTTCGATCCCCAACGGCGCCAACGCCTCGTTGACCTTCGCGGCGAGTCCCGGCAAGTCCTCATCGTGCCGCAGGCCGGCCAGAAAGACCCGAGGGGAGCGCAGATTCGGCAAGACGCCCAATCCGGTGACGGTGAAGCGAATCGGACCGGAACTCACCCGGCGAAGCGCCTCGACCACTTCATCGCAACGCCTCTCGGGCCACTCGCCGATGAACTTCAGAGTCAGGTGCTGGTTCTCCTGCCTCACCCATCGCATGGGCAGTCCGGGCGGCATGGCATCGATGGCCTCCCGCAGAGCTTGCCGGCAGCCTTCGTCCAGTTCGATCGCCGCAAACAAGCGCATCTAGCCTGCATTGCTTACCACGCGGCGAGGCGAAGTGCGTGAGAGGACCCTCAAGACGAGGCGCGAGCCGCTTGGCGCGCGCAGGCGTACTTGAAAGTACATCGAGCACGGCAAGCAAGCGCAACGAAGTCATGGCGGTCGTACCGCGTGCTTCGGCCGTCGGGTGGTAAGCAATGTAGGCTAGCAGTTCCCACAAGTAGTTACGAAGGAAAAAGGCCGCTGTGTTGTAAACTGTCTCCTCGTCAATGGCTACCGACCGGCACCGGCTCATACAGGGGATGCTGCAGCACTACCCCTTCGTGATCAAGAACTTCAGCGCCTACTTCAGGAATCTCTATCGTCGCAATATTCTCAAGACAACGGTCGTAACGCCGTACTCGGCGATCTTCTACGCCACGCACAAGTGCAATCTCGATTGCGGCTACTGCACGCAGAAGAACCCGGAAGTCTTCAGCCAGGAACTCGATACCGAAACGACCATTCGCCTCTTCCGCAACCTGCGCAAGGATGTCGACACCTTGCTGATCACGGGCGGCGAGTGCACCGTCCGCCCCGACATCGAGGAACTCGTCCGTGCGGCCCGGCAGGACGTCAAGTTCCGGTCTGTGCTGGTGGTGACGAACGGCGTGCTGCTCGATAAACGCCGGGCGATGCTGCCGCACCTGAGCGGACTGGTTTGCAGCCTCGACGCGATCTCGCACGATCCCTCCGATCCGATGTCGAAGTCGGCCGCCGTGCCGCGCGTGCTCGAGAACCTCATGATGGCCAAGCAGATTCTTCCGGCCGATGCCATCACACTGAGTTGCGTTCTCGAATTGTGGAACATCGAAGAAGCCGAGAAGATCCTGGCGTTCTGTCAGGAGCACGGTTTTTACTTCTCGGTGCAGTCCGCTCAGAACAACGGCAAGTATCCGAATTTCACGTACCTGAAGAACGAGCGCTATCAGCGCTTCGTGGACAAACTCATCTCGATGCGAAAGAACCGCGAGGCGCGTATCAACGGTACGCCCAAGCTGCTCTCGACCGTGCTGCGGTTCGAAGAGTTCAAGTGTTATCCGACCATGTTCCCGCGCGTCTACCCCAACGGCGACATCTTTTATCCCTGCGAGGTTCTGCGGAAGATCGCCGGGAATGTGCTGGAGGACGGATCGATCTCCGCGGCGTTCGCCCGCGGGCGCCGGATCTACGGCGAAACCCCGCAGTGCAAGAATAACTGCTTCTTGTTCGGGAACGTCTTATCTTCCTATTACGTGGAAGACTTCTGGGGATTGGCTGCCGACACCGTCCGGCCCGCCTAGCCCGCATTTCTCACCAGCGGCATTGCGAAGGGTTGAGGGGGGCCGCAATAGGGTCTGAAGCTCGGAATCCTCACGGTGAGGAGGGACGAGGGCCGGTACGGGGCGTTTTCTGCCGCCCCTGGCGACCCGCCAACGTCCGTTTTTGGGGTTGTTGCCGACAGCAGACACACTTAGCCCTGCGGCCCCGGCAGAGCGCCCCGGGAACGCTGTTTTTGGGCTCACTCGGTGTTCTCACACCGTTGCTGGTCCCGGCGGACGCAGTGCCCGATACACCGCCGCGAACGCCTCCTCATAGGGATAGCCGCTGGCCAGCGACAGCTGCACCCGCCGCACGCTCACCTTCACCAGCGCCCCGATCTTCAACAACCCCCGCCGGATCGTCTCCGTCTGCGCCCGCGCCCACTGCGTGCCCTCCAGCCCCAGCCGCCGCAGCCCCACCAGCAACACATACGCCAGCGACGACAGATGCAGCCGCAACTGATTGGCCCGCAGCGTCTCGCTGCTCATGCGATCCGCGAACAGACTCAACTGCTCCTTGATGCGGTTCTCCGCCTCCCCGCGCTCGCAGTAGAGTTGTTCGTACAACCGTTGCGGCGGCCAACGCTTGGCATCCAGTGACGTCACCACGTAGCGCGGATTCTGCTTGCCGACGAGTTGCTCCGCCTTCCCCACCACCCGCCGCGCCCGGCTCCAACTCTCAAGCGTCTGGT
This sequence comes from Bryobacterales bacterium, assembly GCA_965204095.1. Classification (GTDB taxonomy): domain Bacteria; phylum Acidobacteriota; class Terriglobia; order Bryobacterales; family UBA6623; genus JAPPLB01. Next base: position 3,741,027 of record OZ241991.1, read on the forward strand.
ACTCAAACTCCGTAAAGACCCGCGCCGGCCGGCCCGTCTGCTGCTGCTGCCGGGCCGCCTCGTCGAGGGCGTCGTCGATCAGCGACCGCAGCCGCTCGTTGCGCGCCAGCCCCAACACGTATTCCACTCCGTTCTGCTCGCACCAGTCCATCAACTCGTCCCGACAAAACCCCGAGTCGCCGCGCACGATGATCCTCACCTGCGGCCACGCTCCCCGGATCTGCGCCACGATCCTCTTCAGTTCCGCCAGACTGCCCTCCGCCGCGTCCTGATTCGCCACTCGCTGCCGCGCGCACAATACGTGCTCGCCGCTGAAGATGTACAGCGGCAGGTAACAGTAGTGTCGGTAGTAGCCGTGAAAGAAACGCCCCTCCTGTTGCCCATGCAACGGCGTATCGGTGGCGTCGATATCGAGAATGATCTCGGCCGGCTCCTGCGAGTGCGCTTCCACGAACACGTCCACCAGCAGGCGGTCGATCGCTGCGCTGTCGCAGCGGATCTTCTTATAACGGTCCAGCCCGTCGGTCGTTCGTTCCAGTCGCTGCAACGTGCTCTTGCCCGCCAGCGGCTGGCCGCGGTCACGCTCGCGGCGGCGCTGCTGCCCGCCCACGTCGCTCTTGCCCGCCAGCAGCGCCAGCCCCGGATCCCGCCGCAACTCGTCGTGATCGTTGAGGTCTTCGTATCCCAGCGCCAGCCCGTAGACCCGCTGCGAGACCAACTCCCCCACCCGGTGTTCGATGCGCCGCGAATCGCGGCCATCCTCGAAGCAGGCCGCCAGCCGCGGCAGCAGCTTGATGCGCTGGTCCACCTCGCGCAACAGCAGCGCGCCGCCGTCGGAACTGATCACCCCGCCGTCGAAGCGGGCGCTCACCTGGCGCCGAAAATGCTTGGCAAAGGTGAAGCTGCATTGAGTACACTCTGTTGTCAGAGGGCTGCTTTCGGCTTGTGGCGCTAACGTTTTGGACATAAATGTTTTATGCCACACCAGGCAGCCCTTTTTCTACTCCCTGGTGAGAAATGCAGGCTAGCCGCTTGACGCTGTAGATCGCGTGCGCCGCCGTTTCGGCCAAGTGGGTATGGAACGCGCCGGCGTATTCGAACCGCAGCACTCTCCCATCCTTCAGGAACAGCTCCATGGGCACAGTCGCTGTTTGATCGACGTGGGTCTCGCGCACGGGCGGGTCCTTGGCTTCCGAGACGTAGACCGGCACATAGGGCTTGCCGTGCACACGGATGTCCTCGATCTCCGTCACGGCAAGGACGCCGGCCACGTCGACACCGTCTGCCGGAACGAACAACAGCTCTTGATCTTTCAGCAGGATGTACAGCGGCTGTCCGGTGGGGACTCCGGGAAATCGGCCCGCCGTCAGCTTCCCGCCGTTGAGAAGGTAGTCCGACTTGTAACGAGCTTGCAGCTTGCGCTCGTGCTCCGGATCGCGTACTCCTCTGACCAGCAGGGCGAGCAGAACAAGCACGCTCCCGGGAATCACGAGCCAGAGTTTCGAGAAGGTCATTCCGAGCGTGGCGACCGCCAGGCCCAATCCTGCTGCGAGAAGCCGCACCCGCCACCAATCCGGTCGGCGCCGGCGTCGGCGGATGGTGGGCAGCAGCAGGATGACCCAGAAGAAGGCGTACAGAAACGACTCGATCCACTTGGACGGCCGGGCTGGCCGGTGTGATCTCTTCTTGTCGCCTTCTTGCTGTGCGGGGTCCGACGGTGAGGGTCGGCGGCGCTTGCTCAAGTCCCTAGCTCCTGCTGAAAGAGTTCCACCAGTCGGCGAGTGTGCTCGTTCACCATCGCCTGCGTCTCGGCTTCCACCATCACCCGCGCCAGTGGCTCCGTCCCGGAGTAGCGCACGACCACGCGCCCGCGGCCGTTGAGTTCGTGGCGGCTGCGATCAACGGCGTCAGCAATGACCGGGACTTCTTCGATAGGAGGTTTCCGGGTCACGCGGACGTTCTCGAGTTTCTGCGGAAACACCGCCAGCCGCTTCCTCAGCTCGCTCAAAGGCTTGTTCTCCGCCGCCAGGATCCGCAACATCATCAGGGCCGTCAGCAAGCCGTCGCCCGTCGTGGCATACGACCGGAAAATGATGTGACCGGACTGCTCTCCGCCCAACTCGGCGCCGACGCGCAACATCTCTTCCAACACATACTTGTCGCCCACAGAAGTGCGCAACATCGATAGGCCCCTCTCGCCGAGGGCCTTCTCCAAGCCCATGTTGGCCATCACCGTGGTCACGATTCGGTCACCGGGAAGCCTGTCGCGGCGCACCAGGTACTCGGCCGCCAACAGCAGAATCGCATCGCCATCGACGACGCTGCCATCCTCGGCTACGAACAGGACCCGGTCTGCGTCGCCGTCGAACGCGATACCGACGCGGCCGTCGCTTTCGGAAACGCGCTGCCGCAGATTCTCCAGGTGGAGTGAGCCGCATCCCTCGTTGATGTTGCGGCCGTTGGGCTGATCCCCAATGATCTCTGCATCGACGCCCAGCCGCTCGAAGACTTTGGGAGCGAGTTGTGAGGCGGCCCCGTTAGCGCAGTCGACGATCACTCTGGTGGCGGCGATGTCCGGTTCCTCCGCCGCTACCGAGAGCAAATAGTTCAGGTAGGTTTCCCGCAGCGTTTCTTCTGCAGGCAGCCTCTTTGTCTCAGTCCCTAGTCCATCTTCGCGAAGGAACGCAATCTCAGCCTCGAGGTCTTCTTCTTGACGGTCCGGCAGCTTCAGGCCCGACGGTCCGAATACTTTGATGCCATTGTCATGAAAGGGATTGTGGGACGCCGAAATCATGATGCCCGCCGCGAGACTCCGGGACCGCGTCAGGTAGGCTACACCGGGAGTCGTGATGATTCCCGCGGAACGTACCGCTACGCCCTGGCTTGCAAGACCGCCGGCCAGCAGGGCGGCGATATGAGGTCCTGATTCGCGGGTGTCCATGCCGATCACTGCTGTGGCGTCCACGGTGGCCAGCAGGCTTTTTCCCAAAGCCGATCCCACTGCGAATACAGTGTCGTCGTCAAGAGGAGGCTCGCCCGCCACGCCGCGGATGCCATCGGTCCCGAAAAGTTTCTTTGCCATCAGCTTCGCTGCCTTGCGAGAAGCATTCGCACCTGAACCGTCACGTCCGCTCTGTCCTCAAATTGCACGCAAGGATCAGACACGTGATCTGCCGTGCGGAAAGCCCCTTCCGGCGGCCGCTTGACGCAAGCCGATGCGGTCGATCGTCACCTGCCCGAGTGAACTCGCTCGGATTTCCGGTCCTATGACAGTGCGCGGGGAGGTTGACTGCCTGGGAGTCGATGGGTAACCGTTGGCGGTCACACCGTAGGAGCCTCCCGACATCTCAACCAGTCTGCGTCGAAATCTTCATCAGTGTAACGAAAACGCCTGTGACATCCTGTGCGCCGCATCGTCCGGCGCGAAGCCGCCCCGAATCCGCTCCTGAGGATCACGGAGCGGCGGCGGCGCTCCGTGCAAAGCCGGCTCTGCGTGAGTTGCGCGCCATGGCGCGCCGTAGCGCGGGTTCTGACGTCCGGGCCGCACAGGTGTTGCCAGGCTCACCCAGGCTAATCCACGATGTTGGCGTGAAGGATCAAGAAAATGCCATCGACCACTCCACGGACTCCTGCCTTGCCGACGACAACGGTCTTGCCCACAGGTAGATCAATCTGGGTTTCTATCCCAATTCTCTCCTGGATCGACTTTCTCTCTGATGTCCGAACCGGTATAAGCGCTGCGAGAGCGACTTCCCTGATCGAGATGGTCTGCCCACCAGGTGACGATTGAATCGAGTTCAAGTGCACTCTGAACTCATAAGAAGCGGGAGCAGCTCCTTCGACAGCCAGATCAGGTATCAATCCGGAAACGGAGCTGCGTTCCCGTGACCGCGAGCGCAAACGCAACGATACCGTTTCCAGAAGCTGGTACCCCTGATAGGGGAACCGCTCTCGCAGTTGGCCGACGACGGGCCGGAGCAGGGGCGCTACTTCGCTCCCGGAATCGCCGGCGCGGCTGGCTCCCACCAAATAGGCGGTGATTTCCACGTTTCGGTTTTCGGACCGTGCGGGCCGCGCGGACGGGACATCGAGTTGCTTGACGGCTTTCTCCACGAATTCCACCGCGCTCGGAGGGCCATGGACGACCAGGAGGCCAAGTTCGGAATCCGACCGCAGACGGACGGGGAGGTGACCCAATAGCTTGGGAACACTATCGGGGTCTACATGATCCAGCTTGAGTATCTTCGTGACCGGATCGCTTTCTGGTGCTTGTTTCTCTTCACCGAAGGCGCCGGTAACGCACAACGCCAGGGCCGCCATGATGACGGCCGTATGAATCCAAGGGGTTGCTTGTCTCTGCATGACTACTCTCCGTTCTGGCCCACGAGCCAGTAGATGGTGATATCGGGGTCGCTTGATGCCACTTGCAGGACCGTGTCCTGGTTTTCTTCAGGGTTGCCGCTGTCCGCGTCGGGCAGCGAGACAACGGTGATTGCGGGTTCGGTGATCTCCGGCGTCGTCGCGGCGGCCCGAATGGGCTGTTCCTCGGCTTCGTCGTGACGCGGCGGGAGCGCCGGCGGCGCGGCAGGCGGTTCGACAGATACGTTTCCCTCTTCAACCATCTCTTCATCGGGTGAGAGAATCGGCTCCTCCGGCTCTTCCTGAAGCTCACTGGGCGAGCTCGGGCGAGCCGGTTTCGAGGCCACGATCTTTTTCTGCTGGTCCGGGTCCGCCGACCGGGAGTCCCAGAACACGATCGTTACGGCCAGCGCCGTCGCCAGTCCGGCCACGGCCCAGCGAGGCGCAAGCCGTGGCGGCGTGACCCATCGCCGCCACGCGGACCATGCGTCGCCGGTCCGCAGTTCCGCGAGCGCCGCGGCGCGAGCGGCGTCCAGGCGTCGTTCCGCCACGGGGGATCGATGCATGGAGCGCAACGCCGCCTGACTTGCGCGCAATTCCTCGGCGGCGCGGCGGCAGTCGCCGCACTCGCTCAGGTGCCTCAAAAGCTCGGCAGCCTTTTCGGGGGGCAGGTCGCCGCCTGCCTCCAGCGCCAACCACTCCTCGTATCGCCGGCAGCTCACGTTTTCCCTCCTAACAACTTCCTCCGCACATCTCGCAAGCGCAGTCGCGCCCTGCAGACGTGCGTTCGCACCGTCGCTTGCGAAACACCCAGTATCCGCGCCACCGACTCTTCCGGCAGACCCTCCAAGTCGCGCAACACAATCGAGGCCTGCTGTTTCTCGGGCAGCGCCGCGAGCGCTCGTGACATGATACGCCACTCTTCAGCGTCAGCCGTCTGCTGATGTGGGCTTGGCGCCGGGTCGCGCAGTTCATGACCCGAGCGCTCAGCCATCGTCAAAGAACCCGCCGCCGACCGCTCCCGCCGCCGATTCATGTCACGGCACACATTCACGGTGACTCGGTAGAGCCACGGCATCACGTCCTGATCCTGCTTGAGCCGGCCCAGGTGCTTGTACAAGCGCAGGTAGACCTCTTGGGCAGCGTCCTCGGCGTCTTCCGCTCTGCGCAGCAGCCGCAGGGCTGTTCGAAAAACGCGTCGCTCGTGCTGCCGGATGAGCTGTTCGAAGGCGTCGAGATCGCCTGCTTTGGCGCGACGCAGCAGGACGGCCGTTTCTCGCATCGGTTCCGCTCGCTGATCGGGTTCCACGATCACCAGTCCGAGACATTCGCCGCGCAGAATCGATTCGTGGCCGGCCACACCGTCCGCCTTCCCTGTCAAGTAATACGTCCGCCGGGCCGTTTCCGTTGACACAAAATGTGGGTCCGTGGACGATTGCCGTGATCCGGGTTGCGTGTCATGACGGCTCGCGTTTTGCCGATAGCCGGCCGTTCTTCGCAGCCGATGGGTCCGCAGGCCCTTGATGTCTCGGTGTGTAGAAAAGGAGATGGAGAAGAGAGTGACCCTCGCCGAGCAAGGGTGGGTGTCCGCGCCGGGCGGCGCGGGTCTTCAGCCGCGCGTTTTTCTGGGTAGCGAGCGTCTTCTGCAGTGTTATGGGAAGCCTGCCGCTGTCAAAGCAGGGAAAGCGGCAGACCCCAACACCGCGTTTCGGGCTACGGGTTCAGGCCCAAGGTCGGCCCTCTCATGCCCTTCATCTCGCCGCTTGGTGAGAACTGCAGGTCAGGCCGTTATCTCTTCTTCTTTTTCTGGGGCTGCCCCGCCGCCCATGCGGCCTGCAGGCGCCAGCCCAGGTAACCAAAGCAAATGACCGCCAGCAGAAGGCCGGACAGGACCATGAACAGGTCGTCAATGGATCTCACGATTTGGCCGGACAGGATCAGCCAACCGGCGACCCCCAGGCCGACGATTCCGAAGATAAGGCAGAAAAAATAGCCGCTGATGGTATCCAACATTCCTGTACTTTCTCCCATCGGCATCAAGCGAGTTCCTTCCAAGTATTCATTCCAAGCGGGCGGGCAAGCAGCTACGTCTACTCGTATTGTGTCGAACCGAGCCGGCGGTATGCAAACCGGACTTGACTTGACCGGTTCCGTCTCAGGGAGTCAACAGGATCTTGCCCGTCGTGAGCCGGCCGGCCAGGCGTTCCTGGGCTTTGGCGGCTTCCGAGAGCGGGTGTATCTCGCCGATCCGCACTTTCAGTTTACCGCTACTGGCCCACCCGAACAGGTCGGAAGACCGCTTCTCGAGATCCGCTCGCTTCGAGACGTAGTTGACAAGGCTGGGGCGCGTCATGAAGAGCGAGCCCTTCGCCGTCAATGTCAGGGGCTCGATTGCGGGCACGGGACCGCTGGCGTTGCCGTAGAAGACCATCATGCCACGGGGCCTGAGGGAGTTCATGCTGCCTTCCCATGTCGATTTGCCGACCGCGTCGTAGGCGACATCGACGCCGACGCCGTCGGTCAACTGCTTGACCTCTTCGAGGAAGTCCTTTTCGGTGTAGAGGATGACTTCGTCGGCGCCTGCCTCGCGGACCAGAGCCGCTTTCTCTTCGGTGGAGCAGGTGGCGATGATCCGCGCGCCGCGCATCTTCGCGACCTGAACGAGAATCAGCCCAACCCCTCCCGCCGCGGCGTGGACGAGCGCCGTGTGCCCCTCGCCGAGAGGAAAGGTCGAATGGGTCAGGTAGTGCACCGTCATTCCCTGCACCATCAGGGCGGCGGCGGTCGCCGCGTCGATGCCGTCCGGAACACTGACCAGCCGATGGGCGGGAACGGCTGCGTATTCGGCATATCCGCCCAGGACGCCGCAATAGGCTACGCGATCGCCAGGCTGCACGTTGGTGACTTCCGAGCCCACCGCCGTCACGACGCCGGCGGCCTCCTGTCCGTCCGTGAAGGGCAAGTCGGTTTTGTAAAGACCGGTGCGGAAGTAGATATCGATGAAATTGATGCCGGCGACGTCGATCTTGACGATCGCCTGGTCGGGTTTGGGTTGGGGCTCGGGGATGTCCTCGTAAGTGAGCACTTCCGGGCCACCATGCCGATGCACACGAACAGCTTTCATAGGGGAACCTGCAGAAGACCGTACAGCGAATGGAAGTGAAATTGTATCAGAGCGCGTCGAGCAGGCTAGGTTCCGGCTTCGACTCGAACGTCGCGGGCCGTGAGGCGCGGAAGGACATCGTCGTTGATGACTCTCCCGACGATGTTGACGGCGCTTGCCGCACGGCACTCGTCACCTTCGCTGGCCGGGGTAGGTCCCCAGAAGACACAAAGGCAGTGACCGGCGGGCCAGTAAGCGACGGTTCCGGGCTCGACAACGGCTCGGGCGCTTTCTTCCTGGGGGGCTTGGACGGGAATCTCGAAGTAGATTTCGCCGCCCCAGTAGTTGCCGCGGGCGTCGATGGGTAGCGCGGCGTGGATGAGGTTAGCCGTCGGCGAGCCGTTCCACTCGCAGTCGAGCACGATGTCGCCTACGCGAATGCTGACGTTGTACATGGCCATGCTCCCTTTCCGGTCAGCGGCCGTTCGCAAGACGCCGTCTGAATCCTGCAAGAGCCGTTCGAGCGAACTGTTTCAGCCTGCCCATGAGACTCGAGGTCGTTGTCGAGGCCCAAGTCGAATCGGAGGAAAAGTTATCCACTTGTCGGCCAGACGATACTATCGAAACTCGAAGCGGATGGGCTGACATTCGCAGGCAATGTAGGCAGTGGAGGCAGCTAATCCGCCCCGTCGATGCTTGTGGTCTGAGGATCTGACCTGCGATGATTCAGCCGCGGAGCCGTCTACGAATCTGCTCCTCGAGCTTCTGCTTCTCTTCGATCTCTTCCTTCAACTCTTCCGCTTCCGTCTTCAGGTCCTCGTCGTCGGACTCGAGAGCCGGCTCGATAGACTTCATGGCTTGCATGACGAGGATCTTCTCGATGTCGGGAAGATTCAAATGCGTGCGGTCGAACAACTCCGACACGATCCACATCGTGCGGCCGAGCGCGTTCATGAAGTTCTGCCGGGGCACTTCGACGGTGCCTGCATCGAACTTGGCTCGGGCAGCGTTGACATCCTCTCCTTCTCCAGCGAGCAGTACGGCTTGCAGGATCACTCCGCGCTCGACGACCTGTTGGGTTGCATTCGCCTGCTGGTCCTCGTTGAGAACCTCGCCTCCCTCCAGGCGCAGGGCCAGCGGGGAATCGTTCGGACTACCGGATGGGAAGGCGAAGTCCAGCAGAATGTTGGCGTCGTCGGAGAATAGCTTCTGATACTTCGGCAGCGATTCGGCTAGATCGATGGCGTACTGGCGGGAGTCACGCTGATTCTGCTGAATGCCGTTCTGGAACCTGGAGGACTGGGCATTGTTGGTCTCGGCACCTGTGGAATAGATGTCACTGAGCTCGCGATATGCTCTCGACAGACCGCTGAGGACGACGATGCGCCAGACCGCGGCTCGCTTTTGCCATTCACTCTCTGTGTCGGCGAGCTTGTCGAGGTGTTCCTGTGTCTTGACGTAGTCGGCAGCGGCGAAGTTCTCCTGAGCAGCGAGCCAGAGCCATTCGGGCGAACCCTGCACGGGACCTCCGGAACCTCCACCAGAGCAGGCGGAGAGCAAGAGCAGGCATCCAAGTATCGTGGCGTGAAACGGGGCATATTTGGTTTGCATGGGAGCCTCCTGGCGAACATGGTCTAGCACAGGTGTGGCGGAATCGCAAGGGCAATATGCTCCCTCCACAGAAGGGGCCCTGTCGATTGGGGAGGGAAGAGTGAGGCCAATTGTGTGTTTGCTGGCGGGTTTGGGATTCGAGGTACATGTGTTTGCCTGCACCCTGGACCGGTGACATAATGAGTGCTTGCCTGTGCTCCTGCTCAGGCAACCGAGGTGTTCGAATGCGCGCAGCATGGGTAGCACGTCGAATCGACGATCCCATCCGTACCCAGATGCACTACGCCCGCCGAGGGGAGATCACCCCAGAGATGGAGTACGTCGCTCGGCGGGAGAACCTCACTCCGGAGTCGATCCGCGACGAGGTCGCGCGAGGCCGGATGATCATCCCCGCCAATCTGCGTCACACCAATCTCGAGCCCATGTGCATCGGAGTCGCCTCGAAGTGTAAGGTCAACTCGAACATCGGCAATTCGGCGGTAACTTCCGAAATCGAGCAGGAACTCGAAAAGCTCGAATACTCCGTCAAGTACGGCGCCGACACCGTCATGGACCTGTCTACCGGCGGTGATATCCCGCGCATTCGCCGGGCGATCATTGATCATTCGCCGGTTCCCATCGGTACCGTGCCGATCTACGAAGCGCTCACCCGCGTCAACGGCAAGATCGCGGATCTCTCCTGGTCGGTCATGCGCGACGTCATCGCCGAGCAGGCCGAACAGGGCGTCGATTACATGACGATCCACGCCGGCGTGCTCATCCAGTATGTTCCGCTCGCCGTCAAGCGCATCACGGGCATCGTTAGCCGAGGCGGCTCGCTGCTCGCCGAGTGGATGGTCCGTCACCATCAGCAGAACATGCTGTATGAGAACTTCGACGAAATCTGCAAGATCTTCCAGAAGTACGATGTCAGCTTCTCGCTCGGTGACGGTCTGCGGCCCGGTTCGATTGCCGACGCCAGCGACGACGCCCAATTCGCCGAGCTCGAAACTCTCGGTGAATTGACGAGAAAAGCCTGGGAGTACGACGTACAGGTGATGATCGAAGGTCCCGGCCACATCCCGATGGACCAGATCAAGCTGCAAGTCGACAAGGAGAACGAGATCTGTAACGAGGCGCCCTTCTACACCTTAGGGCCGCTCGTCACCGACATCGCGCCCGGCTACGACCACATCACCTCCGCCATCGGCGCCGCCATGATCGGCTGGCACGGCGCTTCCATGCTCTGCTACGTGACTCCGAAAGAGCATCTCGGTCTGCCGAACAAAGACGACGTCAAACAGGGATTGATCGCCTACAAGATCGCCGCCCACGCCGCCGATGTCGCCCGTCACCGCCCCGGAGCGCGCGACCGCGACGACGCCCTCTCGAAAGCCCGCTTCGAGTTCGACTGGGAACGGCAGTTCGACCTCTCCCTCGACCCGGAAACCGCCCGCTCCATGCACGATGAGACGCTGCCGGAAGAGGGCTACAAATCTGCTCGCTTCTGCTCGATGTGTGGCCCCAACTATTGTTCGATGAACATCTCCTCCCGCGTCGCCGAGTTCACCATGGAAGATGCCGAGCAGGTGCTCAAGAAGCAGGAGTTGGTTTCGATCGCCGGCGACTGACCGCTCCTACAGCGGCACGGTATTCTCAGCCACGTAGCGGTCCGCGTACGACTGCGGAGGGCCGATGTAGTGGAAGTACTCGCCGTACTCCAGACCATGCTTCTGCCCACGTTCACGGTCGCGGCGTAACACGATGTGTTTCGTGTACTGAAGATTTGCCGTATCGTCATCCTCGCCGAGCAACGGTAACCGCTTGCCTTCAGCGGCGAGCTTCCTGCGGAGGCGCGCCCCATTGTCACCCGCGGGCCCCTGGGTGACGTTCGCGACGTTCACGTAGGCTTTCTTGTCGATATAGTCGCTTATGTCGACGACGCGGTTGGTGAGTTGCGGCCCCCGCGAGAAGTAATAGCGCTCCTTGACGGCATACGGTTCCAGTCCGGCCTTGAAGTGCTCAGGGTAGTCCCACTTCGATCCGCACATCCAAGCCGCTGCTGCGGCGGCCTTTGCCGTCGTGTAGTGGTCCGGATTGCGCTCATAGAGCCCTGAAGGATCGTACACCAGCATCGTGTCCACTTTGTACAGTCGAAACAGGAAGATCAGCCGGGCCCGCATCTCCAGCATCTGCGCACCGTCCATGATGTGGTTGCGGTAGAGCAGGAACTCCACGTCCTTCAACCCCATGCGCCGCGCAACCTCGCGAGTGTCCAGTTCGTTGTTACGGATCACTTCGCCGAACGTCGCGCCCCGGCCCGCCATCTCATCGTTCGACATGTTGATCAGGATGCCCTCGTACCCCTCGTCGATGAGCTTCAAGACCGTGCCACCAGCGTAGATCGGGATGTCGTCGCAATGAGGCTGGATCGCCGCCAGCATCTTGCCCTTGTGGGGTTTGCCGGCTTGCTTCCGCTCCACAACGATTTCGTCCACATGCCAGTCGGTCGAACTCCCCCCGCCCGGATCGGAGAACCGCTTCGTAGCTTTCCGGTCTTGTGCGGACGCGCCCGCGCCCACCATGGCGCCACCCGCGAGAGAGCTGCCAAGGAATCGTCTGCGTTTCATGAGATCCTCCTGATTCATGAGCGATTCGGATAAGGAATCCTCCGGTCACCGAATCCTGGAAAACAGCCGGCATTTTTACCACCTGTGGAGGTGAAGAATGCAGGCTAGTCCCGCCCCCGCCCAAGTGCGGATCAATCACGGCTAAAACCCACGTCGTGCCTTTCGTCCTACCTCTTCCGTACCGTCGCACCGGCCTCGTTTCGACCTATCCGCGGCGAGGATCATGGGTGTTTCAAGTCAGCACGATGCCTGCCGGGAAGCAGCCCTTGCCCAAAGATCTGAGCAAAAGCCGGCCGACGGCCGCTCGGCAGCCTTCAGCGACTTCGGCCGCTTCATTTGGCGCCTCAGGCCCCCGCGTGGCCGCAAGTCCATGTCGGAAGTGATTTCTCGAACCGCGTCAGCGGCGATCAACGCCGATCAACTGTCGCCGCGGGCCTCCCGGAGGTCGGCAGCCAGGACTTTCACGGAGTTCCAGAGCAGGACGGCTTCGTTCGAGCAGCCGATGAGCTGGATTCCCTTTGCCATCCACATCTTGGCGAGTTGAGGGCTGCGAACCTGAATGCCGGTCCACTTATTGTGGTGTCGGCAGCACTCGATCACGTGCTCGATACCGGCGATGAGCTTGGGGTTTTCGAATTCGCCGCCGACACCGAGGGAGATCGAAAGGTCGGCAGGGCCGACCAGCAGTACATCGACGCCGGGAACGGCCGCCATCTCGTCACAGCAATCGAGGGCCTTCTGGGTTTCGACTTGAGAAACGACGAGGGTCTCTCGGTTGATGTGCTCGATGGCTTCGGGGAAGCTGGTCGCCTCGTAGCCGAGTTGTTGCGGCATGAGTCCGTAGCCTCGAATGCCGATTGGCGGGTACTTCGCCCAACTGACAGCTTCTGCGAGGCGTTCGGGGTCTTCGACGCGCGGGAAGATGACACCTTCCGCGCCCTGATCGAGCGCTCGGGCGACGAGCGTATATTGCAGGTCGGAGACGCGCACGATCGGCGTAATGGGTGTCAGCAGGGCGGTCCGCACGAGGTCTTGAATGACTGAAGTGGTGAAACCGCCGTGCTCGGTATCGGTGAAGATCCAGTCAAGGCCGGCTGCGGCGAACATTCGGGGAATCTCGGCGGAGCCGAGCTGGGCGAGGCCGCATCCGAGTGCGGGCTTGCCTTGTTGGAGGAGTTGTCGGGTTCGGTTGGGGCGCATGAGAGGTTAACAGTATCGCAGAGAAGCCTTTCCGCACATCCAGCGTTGCATTTGGGCAGCAAGGATGTCTAGGATGGCAGCGGAACGTCTCAAGATCAGGAGGTGCCGCAATGCGTCGACGAATGTTCGTTGTTCTGATTTCGGTCACCTTTTTGGCCGTAAGCGCTGCCGCGCAAGTGCCGCGCCTGAACTCTGTGGAACCAGCGAACGGCAAAGCCGGTGACGAATTGGTTGCACAGGGCCAAAGCCTCGATGAGAACACCGTAGCGGATTTGTTCCTGACCGACGGCACGAACGACCACAAGGTGAAGATGGTCGAGCAGAAGGCCGATTCGATTCGGTTTGCTGTTCCCAAGATCAAACCGGGCCGCTACAGCCTGATGCTGCTGACCAAGGGAGTGAGCCCGGCCTATCTGCAGCAACCGGTTTTTTGCACGGTAGACGAGGAATAGGCGGAGCACAGCGGGACACAGGGTCCCGCCCGCCCTGCTGATGTACGCCACGGTGTCGGCTCCGGCGCCGCGGGGAGGCTTGCAGGCTGGGCTTGGCGAGGTTCCCATCATCACACCGACGGCTTCTGATGCGGCAACGGTCCGCCCGGACAAGGCCTGGACGGAGCGCGCCTCACTCGATGGAACCGATCTGTTCGATGGCCCAGCGGGCGTGTTCCTGGATGAGCGGGTCCGTATTGGCGGCGAGCTTTTGAAGCAGCGGCACGAAATCGCGGTTCCCGCTGTTGCCCATCGCCACCGCCACATTGCGGAGGAAGCCCCGGTAGCGGGCGCGTTCGATCGGCGAGTCGGAGAACCGTTCGTTGAACTCATCCTCAGTGAGTTTCGCCAGCTCCTCCAGTTCAGGGAGGGCATTGCGGGGCTGGAAATCGGGCCGGTCGGTTTGAGGGGCGCGGCGGTTCCAGGGGCAAACATCCTGACAGATGTCACAACCGAACACGTGCGGGCCCAGGCCGGGGCGGTCGTCTTCGGGAATGGGGCCGCGCAGCTCGATGGTCCAATACGAGATGCACTTGGTCGAATCGAGCGCGTGCGAAGGGCCCCCGGTCTGTGCGATCGGCACAAGGGCGTCGGTCGGACAGGCATCGATGCAACGGGTGCAGGTGCCGCAGCGGAACGGGGCCGGGTCGTCGAATGCGAGTTCGAGCGATGTCAGGATCTCGCCCAGGAAAACCCAGGATCCGATCTTCTCGTTAATGAGGCAAGTGTTCTTGCCGATCCAGCCAAGCCCGGCTTGGGCGGCGTAGGCGCGCTCCAGAAGCGGAGCGGTATCGACACATACCTTGTGTTCGAACGGGCCGGTCTGCTTCTCGATACGCTCGACGAGTTGATGGAGCAGTCGCCTGACTACCTCGTGATAGTCGGCTCCCCAGGCGTAACGGGAGACCCAGGCTTGGGAAGTGAACTCCACATCAGGTGTGTATGGTTGGCGAGTGTCATAGATCAGCCCCAGTGAAATCAAAGATTTGGCGGACGCCAGCAGTTGCCGGGCCTCGCTGCGGAGGACTCCTCGGTGGCCTTCGAGGTAACTCATTTCTCCGTGGTACCCGGCGGCCAGCCACTCCGGGTAGAAGGCCGCTGCCGGCGTGGGTCCCGTTGAAGTGATGCCGACGAGGTCGAAGCCGGTTTCGCGGGCCAGAGATTTGACGGTATCGGCGTCCATGATGCTGCCTGGTGGTCAGTTTATCCTTGCTGTGCCGGGTCTGCGAGAGCCGTCGAACGGCATCCGGCTGCTTGTCCTCGCGATGTCATTTCCTTTCAAAAACTTGAATCCCGAATTGGCAGGCTGATCTCGGAGGTGCCGTTTAGATTACGGAATCGCCGTACAGTGTCGGATTTGCGCCGTTCAATCATTTCCATTAGCCACCGGCAACACTACTTGACTAAGCTGACGTATCGGGCGGAAGATGTATTCCGTCTGGTGCGCTCGGCCTGATCCCGCACAGCGCACTGACCCACAGAAGGACGCTTGCCGAGCGCATCAGGAGACCCCCTCATGCAAAGACCTGTTAAGTACGTCGAAAAAGGCCTGACCAAGGCCGCGGCCGGGATGTGGAACGCGGTGCAGTACTTCAACGCGAAAAAGGCGCCGAACCCGTCGTTCACACCCAATTGGTCGGAAAAGCCCATGCTCAAGACCTGGGAAAAGTCGAAGCCGCCTCTGGGCTGGCCTCGGCAGACCGATTCGCTCTGCCCCAAGTGCGTACGGGAAGCGCGTGAGGCGATCCTCAACGGTGAAGTCGACTACAAGATCCTCAAGTCGCAAAAGGTCGGCGAGGTCAAGGCCACGATCCTCGAGCGCGACAACGAGATCTGGATGGTCAAGGACTGTCCGATACACGGCCGCGTCGAAGACATCATGGCGATCGACTCGAAGTTCCTCGAGCACATTGAGTCGAACTTCCCGGGACGTGACATCCGAGCCCACAACGACAAGGATCTGCACAATCACGGCAGCAGCACGGTCAAGTACGGCCGCGGCTCCGTCCTGACCGTCGACCTGACGAACCGCTGCAACATGATGTGCGACCCCTGCTTCATGGACGCCAACCAGGTCGGCTTCGTCCACGAGCTTGAATGGGATGAAATCAAAACCATCCTCGACAACGCGATGAAGATCAAGCCGCGCCGGCAGATGTCGGTGCAGTTTTCCGGCGGCGAGCCCACCATGTCGCCCTACTTCATCAAGGCTGTTCAATACTCTCGGCAGATCGGCTTCAACTCGGTGCAGGCGGCGACAAACGGCATCGAGTTCGCCAAGAGCAAGGAATTTGCCGAACTGGCGGCCGACGCGGGTCTTCGCTATGCCTATCTGCAGTTCGACGGCATCGGCAACGAGCCCAACTCGCACCGCAAGATCGGCAACCTGTTCGACGTGAAGTTGAAGGCCATCGAGAACATGCACTCGGCGGGCACGGAGATCATTCTCGTCACGACTCTCGTCAACAATGTGAACAACGAAGAGGTCGGTCCGATCATCCGGTTCGCAATGGACAACCCCGGAAAAGTCGCCTTTATCGCTTTCCAGCCGGTGTCGTTCACGGGCCGTGACGAAGAGATCACCGACGAGCGCCGCTTGCGGCAGCGCTACACGCTCTCGCACCTCGCACGTGACGTCAAGCAGCAGGTCGGCATCACCGAACCGAACCGCGACTGGTTCCCCATCTCGATCATGTCATCCTTCGCCGACGCTGCGGATGTGGCGCACGGCCCGCAAGCCACCTGGGGGCAAGTCAGTTGTGGTTGCCACCCGAACTGCGGAGTCGGCACCGCGCTGATGATCAACAAGCAGACGAAAGAGATGGCTCCGGTCGCCGAGTTCATCAACGTCCCGCAGTTCGTGCAGGACATCCGCACAATTACCGACAGCGCCCGCTCGGCGAAGATGACCAACTTCCAGATGGGGTTGGCGCTGCTGAAGAACTACCGTCCGGAGAAGGCGCCCTCTTCGTTCAGCCTGTTCTCGCTGCTGACGAAGTTCGATAAGTCGTTCGGACTTTCGGGCAAGAATTACGGCAAGGGTGTTGCGCGCCGCAACGACCAGTGGAACTTCCTGTTCGTTGCCGGTATGTGGTTCCAGGACCTGTTCAACTACGACTTCCGTCGCACCGAGATGTGCATCATTCCCTACGGCACGCAAGAGGGCGAGATTTCCTTCTGCGCCTACAACACGGGCATCGGCTGGCGGAACATCATCGAGAAGATCCACATGACCGCTACGCTCAGCGAATGGTATGGCGATCACGGCCGGCACAAGATCTATGCCGGCGGTAAGAAGGTCGAGGAAGTCAAGGGCCGGGACGGGCTGTATCTGTCCATTGACGAAGCCGATGCCAGCCGCGGTGCGCAAGTCTACGTAGGCCCCGCCAACGCCCGCGAAGAGAAGATCATGGAGCGCGACCGCAAGCTGGCCGAAGCGCGCGCCAAGGGAGAGATTCCGCGTTCGGAAGATTCGAAGAAGAAGATTCTGTCCAAGCAAGAACAAGATCGGTTGATGAAGATGTACCGCGAGCAGGTTCTCAAAGAGACACCGAAGCCCGGCTTGGTTCAGATCAACGGCTTGGGGAACGGCTCGGGGAACGGTGCCGCAAAGCCGGCCAGTCAAGAATTGGTGGGGGTCAGCGGAGATTAGTAGAGCCCAGCGCCCTCGTCTCCCGGTTTCAACAAGGCCCGCTCCCTGAGGGGATGCGGGCCTTTTGTTTGCCCTTGATGACGTTGCGGAACTTCCCCTTCAGCTCTGTCTGAGCAGCCATCGGACCGCGTTTTGCTTGAGTTTGATGTACTCCGGGTTCCAGTGCGCGGTGAGCAGGTGCCCCGGTGAAAAATAGCAGACGCGGCCCTTTCCGTAGTCATAAGCCCAGCCTGCCGCCGCGGTTGCGCCGAGGTCCCGGAACTCCAGCCCTTCTTCGTTCACCGACTCCAGCAGGATGTGATTCGGGTCCTTGTCGTATTCCATGTAATGCTGCTCGTCCGTCACGACGAAGTCGTTGACGCCTTGCGTGATCGGATGGTTCGGGTTCTTCACCTTGACCTTGAACGGCCGGATCGGCGGGTGGCCCTGGTAGGCCGCCCCGAGAACGTGACGGAAATCAGGGTCCGTCAGCCCTACGTGCGTGGTGTTGTGCAGGAAAAGCGCTGACCCGCCGCGGTCAACGAATTCGCGAGCAGCTTTGCCTTGCTCCGGCTTGATCCACCACTGCGATTTGCCTGACGCGGGCGCGACCGGCGGTTCGCTGACGATTTCCGGGGAGCCCGCCCGCTTGCGCCTCGGATAGCCGTCCGGCCAGATCATGCCGTCGCGTTGAACGATCAGCATCTGGTAGCCGTCAAGCGTTTCGGAAGTGAGCATGGTGGTGTCATCGCACAGATCGATCGACACGCCCAGTCCTTGCGCAATGTCCCGGTTCAGCGCCGTGCGGATGTAGTCGGAATTGTGATAGCGGTCTCCGATCAGCGCGAACGCCGTTGCTTTCTTCGCTTTCTTCCGGTTGCAGGCCAGGGCGGGCGTGAGAGTGAGGGTCAAGAGCGCTGAGCGTCGTGTCATGGCGCCTATCTTATCTCCCTCGATTGTCAGACCGCCAGGAGCGGGGGAGCGGATCTCCCGGAATCTCGAGGCCGCCCGATTTTCAATCAAGACCTGCTTGTAAGTGCGGCCTGCATGGCGCCGGAACCGCTTTCCGGCGGAGCCAGGCTTCGTGCATAATTGAGTGGCATGGCGCGCAACGTCACTGGCTGTGGAATCCTTCTCCTGCTTGCCGCCGGCTTAGGTTGGACCCAACAGGCGGAGAAGAACCCGTTCACGAGGTTCGAGGACATCGCCGAAGGCAGAAGGCTTTACCGCCTTGACTGCGTCAACTGCCACGGCATGGAAGGCAAGTCAGGCCGCGGGGCGCGGCTTGCTTCGAAGTTTCGGCGGCATGGCAGCTCCGATAGCGAAATGTTCCGGACGATCTCCGACGGAATCCCCGGCACCGAGATGCCCGGCCTCTGGCGCGATGCGGAAGCGGTCTGGAAGATCCTCGCGTTCGTGAGAACACTCGAGGAGAGCGGAACGGAAGCCTGCCTCGCCGGCGACGGTGACCCTCGCAAGGGCCGCGAGCTTTTCTTGAACAAAGGCTCCTGCGCGGCTTGCCACACCGTCGGCATGGGCGGCGGAAGGCTGGGGCCGGACCTCTCGTTTATCGGTGCCAGCCGCAGCCACGACTACTTGCGCGAATCGCTCGTCGACCCGGGAAAAGACATACCGCCACGTCATCGCACCGTCAGGCTTGTCGACGGTCAGGGCGGCAGGTTCGAAGGCGTCATACTCAACGAGGACGGCTACACCGTGCACATGCTCGACCGTGGCGAACAGATCCGCTCTTTCGTGAAGGCTGACTTGCGCCAACTCGAAAAGCCGAAAGAATCGCTCATGCCCGGCTACGGCGGCCTGCTCGATGAGACCGAGATGAGCGATCTGATGGCCTATCTTTGCAGTCTGACCGGACCCGATGTGAGGGCCGCTCGATGAGATTCCTGATCCTTCTTCTCCTTTTCGCCCGGGTCCTCTCCGCGCAGGTCACCCACGAAGACCTGCTCCGCGCCGATGAGACGCCCGGAAACTGGCTCACTTACAACGGCAACTTCCAGGGCCACCGGCACAGCGGGCTGGATGAAATCACGACGTCCAACGTCGATCAGCTACGGCTCAAATGGGCTTTCCAGAGACGCTTCCGTGAAAAATTCGAGACGTCGCCGCTCGTGGTCGACGGCGTCATGTACCTCACCGTCCCTCCGAATGAAGCCTATGCGCTGGATGCCGAAACGGGCGTCGTGCTTTGGGAGTACAAGCGCTCACTGCCGCCGAAGATCATCGTCTGCTGCGGACAGGTGAATCGGGGGCTCGCCATCCAGGGCGACCGCCTGTTCATGGCGACGCTTGACGCCATGGTCATCGCGCTCGACCGCAAGACCGGCCGCCTGCTGTGGGAATCGGACATGATCGACTACAAGCTCGGCTATGCCGCCACCCACGCGCCGCTCGTCGTCAAAGACAAGGTGATCGTCGGCGTGGCGGGTGGAGAGTACGGTATCCGTGGTTTCATCGACGCCTACAACGTGGAGGACGGGGAACGCGAGTGGCGGTTCTACACCGTTCCCGGCCCCGGCGAATTCGGCAATGACACCTGGAAAGGTGATTCGTGGAAGACAGGCGGCGCTTCGGTCTGGATCACCGGCTCCTACGATCCCGAAACGAACCTGACTTATTGGGGTACGGGCAACCCGGGGCCTGACTGGAACGGCGATGTCCGCAAGGGTGACAACCTGTTCTCCGACGCGGTCGTCGCGCTCGACGCCGATACCGGCGAGCGGGAGTGGCATTTCCAATTCACGCCGCACGACGTTCATGACTGGGACGCCACGCAGATCATGGTCCTGGTCGACCGCGCCTTCCAGGGGCGCGACCGCGCACTGCTGATCACCGCGAATCGGAACGGGTTCTACTACGTGCTCGACCGCGCGACCGGTGAGTTTCTGCACGCCACCGAATTCGTCAAGCAGACCTGGGCGGAGCGTATCGACGAGAACGGCCGGCCGGTGCGGGCCCCCGGCAAGTTTCCGACCGAGAAAGGCAACAAGGTCTTTCCGATGGTTGCCGGCGGCACGAACTGGATGTCGCCGACGTACAGTCCGCGAACGGGGCTCTTTTACGTGACTGCCCGCGAGGGCAGCAGCATCTATTTCAAGGGCGAGGCCGTCTACAAGCCCGGAACGCGGTTCTGGGGCGGCCACTTCCGGAACGAGGACCAGGACGAAGACTGGAAAGGCGCCATCCGTGCGCTTGATCCCGTGACGGGCGCGCTCGTCTGGGAGCACCGTATGTTCAAGCCCGCCTGGGCCGGGCTGGTCTCGACCGCGGGCGGGCTCGTCTTCGGCGGTAGCGAGGAAGGCTACCTGAAAGCGCTCGATGCCGAGACCGGAGAGCAACTCTGGTACATCAACCTGGGCGGCCGGATTATCGCCTCGCCGATGACGTACGAGAGCAAGGGCCGCCAGCAGGTGGCGGTCACGGCCGGGAATGGTTTGTTCGTATTCACCTTGCCGGACTGATGTGAAATCCTCCGGGTCAAGCGGTGTTGACACCGATCCGGATGTTTCCCGCTTGTATGATCTGCTCGGGGGCGGAGGAAAAACTAGCCTGCATTTCTCACCACGTGGCGAGGCGAAGTGCGTGAGAGGGCCGTCAGGACGAGGCGCGAGCCGGGCGGAGGGAAAAGGCGCGCGCAGGCGTAGCGGCCGTATCGCCTCCTTCGGCCCTCGGGTCACGAAACACGAATCACGGCCTTTTTCTCGCGTGCTTCGACCGTCGGGTGGTGAGAAATGCAGGCTGGCCACGCTTGCTGTTGGCTCAGTCCTTCGCGTAGTTGACCCAGATGGGGCTTCCCCAGGCCATGTTGTTGTCTTCCTGGATGACCCGCACGTAGAAGTAGTGGCTGCCCGGCTCGATGTCCGAGTCG
Organism: Bryobacterales bacterium; assembly: GCA_965204095.1. Taxonomy (GTDB): domain Bacteria; phylum Acidobacteriota; class Terriglobia; order Bryobacterales; family UBA6623; genus JAPPLB01. The sequence goes on from OZ241991.1 coordinate 3,761,917, forward strand.
GTATAGCTGAAGGTGACCTCGCGCACGCCCGGGTGGGCGGTGTAGACGAAGGTATTGTCCTTGATGATATCGATCTGCTGAAGATTCGCCGTGCCGATGATTCGCACGTCGAAGCGCGGCGGTTCGTTGGTGGAGAGCTCCTCACCCATCGCATGGCCGTCGCTTTGGAAGTCGACGATGATGTTCTCGGTGGCCGCGTAGGTGCGGCGCGCATGGAGTGAATCCCAGATGGCTTCATAACTGCGCTCCGGGGTATAGACCGCCGCGTAGGACATATGCGTCGAGCGGTGATCGGAGCTGGCGATGAACCCCATCTTGTAGCCCTTCGCGAGGGCATTCCAGACAAATCCCTTCGGGCGCATGTCGCCCGACGTGATGTAGCCTCCCACGACGATCTTTTCGGCGGTGGCGCCTCGGGGGGCCCCTAGGTACTCGTAGGAGTCGCGGTTGCCTTGGAACATCTCGACCAGGCGCTCGACTTGCTCGTCGTTGTACCGCCAGTCAGTTCCCATTTGCGTCGCGGTCGTGTGCGGAATGCTGATCGCCTTCTGCCGCTCACCGGAAAGCAGGCTCTTCCAGAGCATCAACATGTCGTCCTCGGCGACGCCGTTGTCACGGTCTCCGAGTTTGATGCGGACGGGGTCGTATCCGCGTCCGCGCCAGACGATGTTGCGGTGGCCGTCGGGATAGGCGACGGTGCGTTCATAGTTCAGCATCGGATAGAAAACGCCGGGGATCTTGTAGACGTCCACGGCCTTGTCGACCATGCGCCACAAGTACGTCGTATCGACCTTCTCCGGCAACAGGTGCTCGGACGGTCCGAGAAAATCCAGTCGAGCCGCGTCGATGGCATAGCGGTAGCAATCATAGAGGCTCCCGTCGCTGTATCCGTCAAACGACAGGTCGCTGTGGCGATGCAAGTCACCCCAGGTGACGTGGTATTTCTCGCCGTCCACCTCCATCTGGTAGGTCTTCCAAAGGGGATCGGCTAGTGCCGGCTCCGCGTCAGCCACCACCTCGGGAGCAGGCAGATCGTTCGTTCCTACCAGGAACTCGTTTTCGACCTGCCCGCCAAGGGTCTGATCGAGATCAAGCTTTCCTGCATACAAGTCGTACTGCCAGAAGCGCTCATGATCCGAGGCATAGCTCTTCCCGTCTGTCTGCGACGCGATCCACAGATCGCCCGAAGCATCGACCGCCGCGGCTGGCCGCTGCTCGAGGCGCCCATCGGAGAAAGCGATCCACACCGGCCGCGTCCAGCCGTGGCCATCGAACATCGTGGCCTTGTAATCCCAGTAGGGGAAGATCGAGCGCGCCGCAACCGAGGGCGGATTCACCCGGCCCAGAGTGCGCGTCCGCAGAACCGCCCAAACTCGGCCCTTGCCATCCACTTGCAACACCGGGTATTCGGTGAACGTCTGCCGGGCGCTGTCGAGGCCCAGGGCCATCCAGCTTCCGGTGATCGGACTCGGGGCGAACCGATGATCGATCGGTAGCGCGGGCTTCGCAATCCGGCCGCGATCGAGTACCCGTACCTGCGCTTGCCGGTGGAAATACAGGCCGCTCTCTCCGCGGTGGATGCCGTTGATCCCGTAGTGATCCTTGCCCCAGTTCGGGCCGCCGTTGTCCCAGGCCATCCAGAGTCGGTCGCGATGGTCATAGGCCAGGCTCACGTGCGCCTGGAAGTCTTCACTCGCGGTCAGGCGTTCCAGCGGGCCCAGCTCTCCGTTGACGTAGCGCCTCAGAAAGATGTCGTAGTTCCCGTGTCGATAGCTGTCCCAGGCGATGGCGGCCTCGTCGCGCGAGTTGACCGCGATCGATGGCTCCCAGTCGTTGGCCGGATGCTCCGTCACCTTGATCGGCGCCGACCAGCGCTCCCCGCGCCTGACCATCAGCGATACGTCCGTGTTTCCGGCCCCGCCCGACTGGTAGACCAGGTACACGTCGCCGTTCGGTGCCGCCGCCATGCGGGGAAACGTGTCCGGCCCCGGCCCGCGTGTCAGCGCCTCTCCTGTAGGCGCACCGCCGACCGTGTACTCCACTTTCTGGAGATGAACGAGGCCGTCTCGGATCGTCGACGCAACGGCCGTGACCGCCCGCGGCCTCGTCGAAACCAGCGCAACCTGGTAGTAGTCGCCGGCGGGGCCGATCGTCACGGCCTCGTCCCATGTCTCACCGTCTGCCGACGAACGAAGCCGGACCGTATCCATTCCGTCTTCGAACGCGATCCAGGCCACCCATACGCGGCTGTCCGGGCCGATCGTCATCGCCGGATAGTCATCGTCGGCCAGGCTTTCCGACATTCGCTGCGAAGCCGGCGCGCGCTCGATCTGAATGCGCCCGTCGAGCCGCTTCAGGGTCTCCTGGTAGCGCACTTCGCCGGCTCGGAACCGGGTGTCTCCCTGCGCGGTCTTGATCGAGATCGACGTCTGGTCGCCGCCGTCGATATCCACGATCACGCCCTTCCAGCGCGTCGGCGGGAAGGCCGCCTGGTCCTTCGGCTCCATCTGCAGCTTGCCGTCCCACTGATTGCCGCATTGCCATGACGACTCGTCAAACGATTCATCCGGGCCGAAGTGGTGCGACGCGACAATCCTTGCTTCGCCGGACGTGGCCGAAAGTGAACCGCTCCAGTCCGCAACCGTTGCATCGGCGCCGCCGAACAGGATCCGGAAACGCTGCTGCGCCGCGAGCGGAACCGCAGTGGCAACGGTCACAAAAAGAACAAGAGTGCTTGCGGCAACAGGAAGGCCCCTTCGTCGAATCATCGCGAACCTCGATTCCCAATGATACTGGACCCTGAAGCCTCACCTTCACGCAGTGCGGTAGAGGCTGGTTCCGTCGTAGCACCGGCGACCATCCGGGAAGCGAATTGTTCCAGCCGGGGGCGGTATGATGACACTGAAGAGGATGTGAGCCCGCATCTTCCGAAACCGCATCTTCCGAGGAACACAGCTATGAGAATCCATTCCTTCGCCGCCGTCCTGCTTGCCAGTGCGCTAGGGTCTTCCGCCGCATTCGCGCAGGTGGCCGAAAAGGCCAACACCGGATACAAGACCAAACAGGATCGCGCCCGCGTCGCGAGGAATCTCGACAACCCCGACCGTGTGGAGCGGCAGAAACCGGTGGAGCTGCTGGAATCGATCGGTGTCGAACCCGGCGAGACCATCGCCGACATCGGCACAGGAGTCGGCTTCATGCTGCCCTACATGATCGATGCCGTCGGTCCGTCAGGCCGGGTCTACGCCGAAGACATTCAGGACGACTTCCTCGAGAAGGTCAAACAGAAAACCACGGAGCACGGCTGGAAGAACGTAGAGATCGTGAAAGGAGCCCAGAAGGACGTGGAGCTGCCGGAGAACTCCGTGGACCTGGCGTTCATCCTCGATGTCTATCATCACCTCAACTACCCCGAAGAGACGATGGTGACGGTCTACGAAGCCGTGAAACCGGGTGGCAGGCTGGCCGTGATCGATTTCTACCGCAGCCGCGAGCATCCGCGCATGTCCGAGGAGCGCCGCAAAAACCATATCCGCCTTGACCGCGACGGTTTCAGGAATGAGATCGAGTCAGTCGGTTTCAAATTCGATCGCACCTTCGATCACCTGCCCTATCAGTACGTGCTCATGTTCAGGAAGTGACGGTCCTTATCCTGTATTTCTCACCACGTGGCGAAGCGAAGTGCGTGAGAGGGCCGTTAGGCGTTTCCTTGTTGAGCGAACCAAGCCGCCGCCAAGGGTTTTCACGAGACACGAAACACGAGACACGGCCTTTTTCGCGTTCTTCGACCGTCGGGTGGTGAGAAATACAGGTTAGTTCATCCGGAAGTTCATCTCGACAGTGGCGGCGACGCGCACCGGCTCGCCACCCTTAATCCCTGGCTCGAACTCCCACTGCTCGATCGCTTTGACCGCTTCTTCGTCGAGCCCACTGCCGAGTCCGCGAACGACTCGGATATTGTGAACCCTGCCATCGGGCCAGACTTCAATTTTCAGGACAGCGGTTCCCTGCACTTTAGACTCGCGTGCCTCCTCGCTGTAGACCGGTTCGACCTTGTTCAGGAGCCGGGGTGCGGAAACTTCGTTCCCGACACGTTCGAGGTTCCCGTGGAGAATCCAACCGCGGAGCAGATTGAACAAGTGCCGTGCGGAGACTCCGTCCTCGTCGAGTTCGAGATTTTCAAGTCCTTGTGGAGCTTTGTGCAATGGAAGGTAGGAAACCGTCAAGACTCCCGCGGCGGCCAACAAAACAGCCGTCGCAGCCAGCGAAACGACCATGTGAGACTTCGTCATCGATACCTCCTCCAGGAGCGCCCGGATTCTTGTTCTGAGATGCCACCTTCGCAGGAAGGCGGGAACTGCCGGGAACGCGGGCGTGCCGCGAGCTTTGGTGACCTCCACCAAAGCTCGCAGGTACGCTTCGCGGTCACCGGTGCGATTCACGACTTCACGGTCCACTACCTGTTCGCGAGCAAGCTGAATCCGGTTGACCAGCCAACGAACAGCCGGATGAAACCACAACACGGACCGGATCATTTCTTCCGTCACGGTCCACAACCAGTCACGGCGCTCCACATGCAGCAACTCATGGGTGAGTACGGCTGATTGCGTGTCGGGATGGGCCTTGGCAAACGATTCCGGCAGAAGTACGACCGGTCGAAACCAGCCGAACGTGACGGGTCCATCCACCTGTGAAGTGACAAGAAGTTGAGCAGCCGTGTTCCCTGTAGTGAGCACCGGAACATGTTCATCCCGAGCGTCGATTCGTCGTGCCGACTTTTTTAGACGCCGCAGCCGGATGATCCCGGCGCCCAGCCACAGCAGGTGAAAGACGGCTCCGCCTACGAGCACGAAGGTGGCCACGGCGCCCCACGAATGGTCCAGCCCATTGCCCACAGCAGCTACCGGCGCCCCCAGCGTGAAGTCCGAGGCCGGGGTCGAAGCCGATTCGCGCCAAGGCTGCACCAGAGGCAGCAGAAGGCAACAGGCCAGAAGTGTTTGCCGGTAGGCGAGCCGGACCCGCGGCTCGCACAGCCGAAATACTGCCGCAAGCAGGCTGCCGGCCGTAATCAGCAACATGACCTGCAATGAGTAGTCAAACAGGTTGCCGAGCCACCACGACGTCATTTCAGCTTCTCCTCGATGAGTTGCTCGATCTCTTGCAGGTCCGCTTCGGTCAAGTGCCGATCCTCGACTAGTTGCAGCAGCAGGGGACGCGCCGATCCATCGAAGACCCGGCCGACGAAGTCCCGCACCATTGCGCCGACAACCTGCTTCTTCGGCTTGGTCGGCTCGTAGCGATACGCGCCGTCTACTTTCTCTCTTTGCAGGTGCTTCTTGTCGACCAGGATGTTCATCATCGTCATCACCGTGGTGTAGGCGACCTTGCGCTTTGTGCGAAGAAGCTCGTAGACATCGCGGACGGTGCTCGCTCCCCGCTCCCAGACGACCTTCATGATTTCGAGTTCCTGCGGGGTAAGGACGTTAGTTTTCGGCTTCATTAGTACTAATTTTTTAGTATAATTTGCCTGCCCAAGTCAAGTCCGCGCCGTCTGCGCCGTGTGTGGAAGATTACAATCCAGGAAGGCGTTGAAGCCCGGATTCCATGGACGACTTGATCATCAATGACCGGTTGACGATCCCGGCAGCCGAGGTGCGAATCTCTTTCGCGCGCTCCGGCGGCCCCGGAGGCCAGAATGTCAATAAGGTCGAGACCAAGGTGGAGCTGCGGTGGAAACCCGGGCAAAGCGCGGTCTTGGCCGGCGATGAGAGGTCCCGCCTGATCGAACGTCTCTCACCGCAGCTCACCGAAGACGGGGATTTGATTGTTACCTCGAGCCGCACGCGAGACCAGTCCAGGAACCGCGAGGACGCGCGAACGAAACTAGCCGCCTTGATTCGTCAAGCCATCGAGCCGGCGAAAGTCAGAAGGAAGACTCGGCCCTCCCGCGAGTCGGTGCAACGGCGGCTCGACGAGAAGCGCCTGCACTCGCGGCTCAAAGCGGACCGCCGTGCGCCCTCCGACGGAGAAGGCTGATGGTCGCGCCGGGAACCGTCGCAGATCAGGGCTCGTTGAGCAGCTCATCGACGGTCCAGTAATCGGTACGCCCTTCGTTGTCGGTGCGGACCTGATGGACCATGGCGGCGGAAATGGGTTCTTCGGGAGCTCCGAAGCGGGAACGGACGAAGCTGAGCAGAGTGGCCGCGTCCTCGTCCGAGAGGACTTGCCCGAAACCGGGCATTTCCCGATTGTAGGTCTTGCCTTGGATTTCCATTTTTCCCCGCACGCCGTGGAGCGCGATCTTGATCAGCCGCTCGGCGGGGCCGACCACCCAGGGGGAGTTGTCGAGCGGCGGCGCCTCGCCGACGCCCTGTCCGTCGTACTGATGGCAGGCGGCGCAGTAGCTCTGGAACAGCTCGCCGCCGGGCGGGACGGGCGGAGCGGGCATTCTAGGCACATATCCGGGCGGCATGAAGAGGGAACAGGAACTGAGCAGCGCGGCCGTCCAGGAGATGACGACGAACCATTGATTCCAGGTGTGGCGTGACAAGATCGCGTTTATTCGGCTGTCTGAGGTTTTTTAACGAATCACGAGTCACGAAACACGAATCACGGCCTTCTTATCGCGTGCTTCGACCGTCGGGTGGTGAGAATTGCAGGCTAGGCACGGAGTTTCCCGTCAGTCGATGTTCCTGTGGCCCCGTCTCTCCCTCCCCGGCCTCGAGCTTCCTGTGCGGGTGGCCGGCGCGGAAGGTATGCCCCTGGGCGTCGACGCGGGAGACACCGTTTACCGCCACCCGCTGATTCGTGCTATTGGAAACGCGGGCTCTGTCAGGCCGCCGGGTTCTGCGTCTGAGCGATCATGACGCGGCGCTTGAAGTCTTCGAACATCGACTCGTCGAGCCGGACTTGCGTCGGCCGCGTGGTGAGCGTCGTCATGCGGTCGATTTTGTCCTGCAGCTTCAGGAGCGCGTAGAAGAGGTTCTCCGGACGCGGCGGACAGCCGAGGACATACACGTCGACCGGCACGATCTTGTCGACGCCCTGCAGCACGCCGTAGGTGTTGAACGGCCCGCCGACAGACGAGCAGGCGCCCATCGAAATGCACCACTTCGGCTCGGGCATCTGGTCCCAGATGCGCTTGAGGACCGGCGACATCTTCAGCGTCACTGTCCCGGCGACGATCATCAGGTCCGATTGGCGCGGGCTGGGCCGGAACACTTCGGCTCCGAAACGGGCGATGTCGAACCGCGAGGTCGACGAGGCGATCATCTCGATCGCACAGCAGGCCAACCCGAACGTCAGTGGCCAGATGGCCGATTTGCGCGCCCAGTTGAATACGTAGTCAACCGACGTCGTCATGAAGTTGCGTTCGAATTGGTTTTGCAGATACGGCATTCCTGATCCCCGAAGAGAACATTATAACCGGGCGGGGCGCCGTGGGAAGCGATGATTTCGAGCTGCCTCGATCAGGCCGCCGCTCTCCTCACGGCCGGATCGCTGACCGGAGGTTCGCCTTGGCCCTCTCCTCATCGCGTCGATCATTCATCCGGGACGGCGATTCTCGCCTCCGGCTCGGCGCTGGAGGGTGCGGCGATAATGGTTGTTTCGGTTCGCTTCATCACCTGCTGCCCGTTAGCCTGCATTTCTCACCACGTGGCGAGGCGAAGTGCATGAGAGGGCCGTCAGGACGAGGCGCGAGCCGCTTGGCGGTCGTATCGCGTGCTTCGACCGCATGTGGTGAGACATGCAGGCTAGGGCCTGTTAACACTAACCTGCAAGAATGTTTTATAATAGGGCATGGAGATCACCGAGGAGCAATACCGCCGTATCGAGCCTGTCCTGCCGCGCCAGCGCGGTAACGTGAGCCTGTCGAATCTCACGGTTTTGAACGCCATCTTGTATGTCGCCGAGCAGGGCTGCAAGTGGCGTGGGCTGCCGCGACGCTTCGGAAACTGGCACACCATCTACACCCGCATGAACCGCTGGTCCAAGAACGGCGTGCTGGACGCGGTGTTCGAAAAGCTGCAGAGAGAGCAACTGGTGCGCATCCGAGTGGAGGCGGTTTCGATGGACTCGACCATCGTGAAGGTGCATCCGGACGGCACGGGGGCGTTACAAAAAACGGTCCCCAGGCGATCGGCAAATCGCGCGGCGGATGGAGCACCAAGGTTCATCTGGTTGCCGCGAATGCTCGAACGGCGATAACGTTCGCTCTCTCGCCGGGTCAAGCGCACGACGCGGTGCAGGGCCGCGATCTGCTGGCCGGACTGGGGCCGTTGCCCGAGCCACTCCCACTGCTGATGGACAGCGCCTATGAGGACGATCAAACCCGTCAATTGGCGCTGGATTTTGGATGGATTCCCGTCGTGCCGCCCCGTCGGACGCGACTGCAGCCGTGGGAATACGACCGCTTGCTGTACCGCCGCCGCAACGAAGTCGAGCGGCTCTTCCGGCGGCTGAAGGGCTTCCGGCGCATCTTCTCGCGGTTCGATAAACTCGACGTGATGTTCCTCGCTTTCCTGCACTTCGCTCTGATCGTCGAGGCACTACGTTAGTGTTAACAGGCCCTAGTCCCGCCCCCGCCCAAGTGCGGATCAATCAATGCTAAAAACCCATGTCGTGCCTTTCGTCCTGCCTCTTTCGTACCGTCGCACCGGCCTCTTTTCGATCTATCCGCGGCGAGGATCATGGGTTTTCACATCAGAAATGCAGGTAGTTCGGAGGACCGCGGAATGTCCGCTTCCAGGGATTTTCAAGTCGCCGACGCAACGCTTTCTTTCTTGGAAGGAGATATCACCAAGGTCCCCGCTGACGCCATCGTCAACGCCGCCAATGCGCGGCTGGTGTGCGGCGGGGGCGTCGACGGAGCGATCCACCGCGCCGGCGGACCCTCGATCATGAGGGAGCTTGACGCCATCCGCCACTCGATCGGGCGCTGCCAAACCGGCCAGGCCGTCGTGACGGGTGCCGGAGAGTTGCCGGCCCGCTATGTGGTCCACGCCGTGGGGCCCGTCTATCGCGATGGCGAGCAGGGTGAGCCTGATCTGCTGGCTTCCTGCTACCGCGTCTCGATGCAGCTCGCCGCGGAAAAAGGCGCGCGCTCGATCACGTTCCCTTCCATCTCGACAGGCGTCTACGGCTATCCGATGGTTGAAGCCGCCGGGATCGCTGTCGGAACCGTCGCTGCGGAGCTCCGTGCTCCTGGGTGCCTGATCGAGCGGGCGGCCTTTGTTCTCTTCGGCGCGGAGGCCTTCGAAGTCCACGTCCGCGCCGCCGAACGACTGCTTGGCTGACGGAAGACGTAGGCTGTCAGCCGAGCCCCCGTCTTCGATTTCGAGCGGCTTGGGAGCATTGGCGAACGGCCGCCGAGCGCTACGCGATGATCACGGGCCGCGGAAGCTGCGCGTTGTGCTCCAGGAACGTCTTCTTGACCTCCAGTTCCTCCGCCGTCGGTTGCACCACCCCGTTGACGTCCGTCGCCCGCGAGGTGACCGTGTGCTCGCCCGGCGTCGCGCCGTTCCAGGCGAAGTTGAAGAACTTCCAGGAATACTTCTCGCGCGTCGTTTCCGGATCGAGCGTCGCCGGCTGCCACGGCCCGTCGTCGATCTTCACCTCGACCGAGCGGATCGGAGTGCCGTCGTGCAGCACGACGCCGAAGATGTTGTGGCCGTTTCCGCGGCGGGTGACCCGCGCGATGAACGACTTCAACTGCATCCGCGTAATCGCCGTCTCCTTCCACTTCATCTCGCCGTTGACCATCTCGCCTTTCAGGGTGCGGTACCACCGCGCCTGGTACTTCCCGAGATACTGGTCTCGCTGGACGTGGATCTCGGCGAGGAACTTGACGTTGGGCGCGCCGTACCATCCCGGCACGAGCAGGCGGACCGGACGGCCCTGGTGAGGGGTCAGCGGTTCGCCGTTGAGGCTGTAGGCGAGCAGCGGCTCGTCCGACATCGCCTTGTCGCGCGGCAGGCTCCGGCCGTACTGCTGGTCGACCTTGTAGGTCCCTCTCCGGAACTGCACTTCTTCTTCGCCGTGATCGGCGCCAAGGAAGACGATCTCCCGCGCTTCGTCTTGCACTCCGGCAAGCTCGAGCACCGCCCGCAACGGAACGCCCATCCAGCGGCCGTTACTCGACAATCCGTTCAGCGGACCGCGGTTGCCCGAGCACTCGAACCCGAAGATCAACTCGCGGCTGGGCATCGACCGCAGGTCTTCGATCGAGAGCGCCAGCGGCTTGTCCACTAGGCCGGAGACCTGCAAACGGTACGTCGAGACGTCGATCTCGGGGTGGCCGTAGTGCTGCGTCGTGAAGAACTCGTCGGCCGGCGTCAGGAAGCTGTCGATGTGCCTCACGTCGATGATGCGGCGGTCGGGGCCGCGAATCAGCTTGATCTCGTCCGGCAGGTCGGTGAACTCCATGAGCGTTTCGCCCTGCGCCAGCGCCGGAACCGCCCACTGCGGTATGCCGAGCGCACCCAGCCCCGCCAACGCAAGGCTGTCTTTGAGAATGTCACGACGCGTGCTTCGTCTTGTCATGGTAAATCTCCTTCCCCAAACATGCCGCCACCGGCGTCCGAGCCCGGCAACCGCCTGATACCCGAAAGCCTGAGCCTTGCCCCAGACTTGTCAAAACGGCGCTTGCCCGGCTCGACGCACCTGATGAACCACAAGGCGCCGGCACGTTTCCCCGGCCCCAAGTGGACGTAGTCAGGCTAGCATAGGACGATCCACATCGTCCAAATCTGGAGTTGCCTGCGCGCCCCAACGGCACAGATCCCCCGTGGGGGATGATCACAATTGGCGCTGGGAGGTGCGCAGATCGTATATTTATCAAAGGGAGCTTGGGAGCGCTTGTTCATCTAATTGCCTGAACTCCCGGAAGGCGGCGGCGTATACGGATCTGGTTTTCTGATTGGAGCATGTGCCTTGATGCCTGAAGAATTGTGCTTACGGCTGGAGTCGGTGGGCGTCGTCGTGACTGCCGAGTTCCACAATCCGTCGATTCTAAACCCCGATTTTCTGGTTTCGCGGGGAATCGTGCCGACAAATTGGAGAGTATCGGAGACGCTCACCACGCCGCCGGTTTCGGTTGTCAAGTATGACAACGGGGTCGAGTGGGCCGTGGATCAGTCCCGACTGAATGTCTCAGAAAAGGCGGGGCCGTCGTTCGATGGCCCCTTCCATGTCCATACACTCGTAGAAAAGTACCTGACCAAGCTGCCGCACGTTCCTTACCGCGATCTGGGCCTCAATTGCCGGGTTGCGATGAAGGAGTTAGATCCTCGAAGTTGGCTCTTCAAACGGTTCGCGCCGCCTTGGCTTCAGGACGAGCACATTGTTCGCGGACTGAGCCCAAAGCTCGTGTTGGATGCGCGCGACGCAGTATGTCATTTCAGCTTGGTCGATGCACTACAGGAAGGTGATCGTTATGTGGTTGCGGACTGCAACGTCCATCATCAGGGTCTTCACGATGTGGAAAGCTTGTGCGCCGCCATCTCACGTTGGCCAGACCGCCAAGCGTGGATCATCGAAGCGCTCGACAGACTCATGGTTAGGGAAGTAACCGCATGATGGAAAGTAGGCAGGGAACGGCAGGCCCGTCCTACGGAGAGGCACGCCGGGCGGCAGTCTTGGAGGCCATGGCTATCGCGCCAGGCTCGAGATACAACAGGGACCAGGCCGGGACAGCGGCCAGCATCGCTGGTCTTGCCAGACAAAGCCGTGCTGCAACCCGTGGAGGCAGCGAACCCAGGTTGCAGTGGTACGCGGCGGAATGGCAGTCGCTGGTGTCGTCGGCGTGCGGTGACACTCTCGGCATCCTGACGGGCAATAGGGCGGTAGGTCGTGAAGTCTTCGCCGCTCGGATCGTCGCGGCGTCGAAACCTGCGGAGATCGTCGCGGTCTTGCGTCTGGCGCAACTGCACAGGCTCGCGGATCGGGTTGAGTATCTCCATAGGCTGGTCAAGGACGATCCGGATGAACCGGCGATCGAGTTCGCATCGTTAAAGGAGTTAGCTCTCTTCCTGGTGAGTGAACGTCGTTTTGGCGAGCCAGAGATCGGCGTCAGTCCCGACGGGTTTCTGCAGGCAGAGTGGCCTGTGAAGAACGGTGGCGTTCTAGTGATGAATTTTCTTCCGGACGGCCTCGTTCAATTTGCTGCTGTAGCTGAATCCGTTATCGGCGACGACCGGCGCCGACGTGTAAACGGTACGTTGCCGAAAGACGAAGCTTTGTCAACGGTCAGGCCATTCACTTGGTGAGGGACGACTGAGTGTCAGGTATTTCCCTACCGGACGAGGCGCATATATCCCGCTACTGCCGGCCGAGCGCGGTCGGGCAGGATGGCTTGCCGCTGGCTGCAGCATTCCAGCTAAAGGAAGGCGAGGATTACCTGTCAGTGAACTGGCTGGAGTACTTCCGAACCCCTGATCTGGAGACAGCGGTCGCTCGCGTTCGGAAGGTATTTCGCACGAAGGGATACAGGCTCCGGCCGAACGGACGATTCGCGGTGCTCAGCGTCGGGGCTGCGAAGGCGGCGGTGACGGCGGTGACCGGTAGCCTCCCCCGGATCGACCATCTGCCGTTAGATGACGATGCCTCTCATAGTGGAATCTTCGGATGCAAGGCGGATAACCTCGCAGTCGCCGCAGAACTGAAGACGCTGGTTTGTCCCACGGATGTCCATACAGCCACCTAATGCTGAGCACCGTTTTCTCAGAAGTGCGCCGTATGCTATCCTGGCGGGCCTGCCGAGTCAGAATTGTGTGACTTTTTGGTGGTCTTGAAGTCCTGGTGTTCAAATAAAGATTTTATTTTCAGTAATATAGAAAGAGTGCTTGGCGGAGAGGGAGGGATTCGAACCCTCGGTAGAGGTTATTGCCCCTACGACGGTTTAGCAAAATGAGAGAGTTGGAACCATGACTATTTCGTATGTCTGGCGCGAAAGCGAAGCACGAACTATCAGTGGCAGAGGCGGCGGAGTATCTGTGGGGAATGTTCATGGTGCCGATGTAGTGAAGATCATGCTGTCGACATGACGGTGGCGAACAAGGGCAGCAAGCGATGGTTGCAAATCGCGGTCAACCGGCACCCGTGTGTGATTGACGCGGAGATCCGGGCAACCGGTGTCGCCGCCGAACAGATTGAGTGGCGTTCGCCATTGGAGTCGGAGTGCTTCAAAGAGTACCAGGACAATCAGTTCCTAAGCAGGCTGGACATCTCTCTTGTAAGACGCCCGCTGAACTGCTTTTGGCCGAGCGGAGGTCCTCGGTGGGACGGGCTAGCGAGAAGTGGGCTGCAGGTGCTGTTGGTAGAAGCGAAGGCCAACATCCCGGAGCTAAAGAGCAAATGCAAGGCTGAGCCCAAGAGTATCCAAAGGATCGAACAGGCGTTTCGCGAAACGCGTGAGTTCCTCGGCTGTGATGCCAGTAAGAACTGGTTGGAACCGTACTACCAGTACGCCAATAGGCTGTCCCACCTTTACCTGCTGCGCGAACTGAACGGTCTGGATGCATACCTCCTGTTTGTCTACTTCGTGGGCGACTGGACCAAGACGCCGACATCCAAGGGCGAGTGGCTGAGATCGATTCAGGAAGTCAAGAACACGATGGGACTGCCGTTGAACTCTGACTGGCTCAAAAGCCACGTCAAGGAGGTCTTCATTGACACCGCGGATTTGGGTGATGTCAATTGTCAATAGGCAGGCCCGGAACACAGCAGATCGAGAAGCTTGCGACCAACCTAACGCTGGCCCTCTGTTGGCTCTATGGGTTCTTCAAAAGGGCAACGATCCTCCCGTATCTCTTCGGCTTCGCACATCACCTGTCCGTCTCCGGCCGGGCCAGATTGACGGGATTAATGAACCACAAAGCAGCGACACGATTCCCCGGTTCATAGTGGACGTAAACGGGCTGGCATAGCACGATCCCTGTCGTCCAAACCAGGTGTTCCCTGCACACCCCAACGGCGCAGATCACTAGTTGGGGAGGCGTCCTTGTAGTTGTCGGTACACATAGTGGATGTCGAGAAGCCGGGTCGAGGTCTCTTTGAGGTCTTGGATCAAGGCGAACTGCGATAGTAATTCGCAACCGAAGGACAGATGGCCAAAATTGGATTGATTTACGGAGTGGCTGAATGCGCTTGGCCGATGGCGGTGACAGGGTTGGTGGTACTTGTGACCGAGACCCGTGCCCCCTTTGCCCATCAGGGTATCCCCTCAGACAGCCGCAACTGGTTTGGTCAGCAATGCCTCAAATCGCTTGCGTATCAGTTTTTTACGCTCCTCCATGAAGTCTTCGAACCGCTCCATTTTCCACAGCATCCTATCGGTTGGTATCAAGTGCATCTCCAAGTACTCCCTGTCCTTGTCGGAGAACCACTCTTCAGGAGTCTTGTCGGCCTTGTACCCGGCACCATTCTCTTCGCGTGTAAGGAGCATGCAGTTGGCAAGCTGATTCCGGTCCTCTGCTCGATACTTCAACACCCATCGGCCAGTTTCTGGATTCACGATCCTGATTTCTCTCAACTTGCTCGAAGGAAATATGTGATCCACCTGAGGTAGGTTGTTGTCGTAGGCTGGCGTATAGTTGAACTCGCGATACCAAAGGTTGAACAGGAGGTGAATGGAGTCCTTTCCGTAACCGAGGTTCCAGAGCCGGTCCTCCGCTAGCTCTAGGCTGCGTCCTTGTGATCGAATTACGTCGAACATCTCAACGAGATTGAAATCCTTCAGTTCGTCAATCTTTTTGACCAATCCGTCCAGCAGATTGTCCGGCCTGCCACCGAATGCGCCCGCAAGCGAGCACCGCAACAGGTATCTGTCTACATCCCTGGCAGCCCTCCATGCTGCCGGGAAGTGGAAACGGACATACACTAGCGGGATGAGGACAAGGTAGGTCGGCAGGGCTTTATCGGACCGGATGAAGGTTTTTCCACGCACGTAATCCAGAACATCCTGGATTGCTTCTCCAACTTGATCCCACCTATCTTCAATCTCATTGCGAATGCCAGGCTTGCGGAATTTTTGGACTTCGTAACGCGCACCCTGCCCGAACAGGACGAGACAGGTCTTGAGTACGAAGTCTCGATCGAACGCGAAGCCATGCTTGTTCAGGGACTCAAGCAGGTCTTCCATTTTCTCGACCGCGCCTTCCCAACTGGCTGTTAGCAGAGAAAAGAGCAGATCCGACTTGCCGAGTCTAGTTCCGCCGGAGTTAGCGCGGATAAACACCTCGACTACATCGTCTTCCTTATAGAGATTCGGGTTGTCGATGCTGTCTAGTTCTTGATAGGTAATCGCTTCGTCCATCTTGAACGTTCGATCCACCAAATCTAGGTGATCATCCAGCTTCTCCGTATCTGCATCGGTGAGTCTCTGTCCAGCGCTCTCCTCGAGCTCGGCCCGGATCTCACGCTTCTTCTTGCTCGTGAATATTAGATCTTTGAACTTGATCCAGGGGAATGCGATCTCGTCTGAGTCTTTGAACTGGAACAGGTACTTGACATCATCCGGTGGTGCATCTTCGCCACTGAGAATGTTTAGGCACAACTCCCGCCCTTCGAAACTCCCACGAAGCCCGATGAACAAGCTTTGTAAGCGTTGCTGGCCATCGAGAGCACAAGGTTCTTCTTCTTCGTGTCCTCTGGGACGTAGAAGTCACTCAACTGCAACTGGTGCTTCTCCTTCCAGTTGTCGATGAACTTCCGACGGCGAATGTCGCTCGTGGTCTTCCAGACGAGAAGTGTGCTGATTGGATATTCGCGCAGGATCGAATCGAACAGGCGGCAGATCTGTTCCTCGCGCCAAACAAAAGCACGCTGGATGTTCGGAAGCCAGAAGCCACCGTCTTCATCCACATTGTTCAGAAACCCCACGATCTTCCTGATGGTCTGCTTTTGATTCTTCATCGCATTCCCGATTTGTCAGAATTCTCTACTGTGTCTACCAGATGTCTGCTGTGGAAAACATCCTCAAAATGACGGTTCTGGTTACCGTGGGCATTCCTTCGAGAATGGCCTGTCCGGTCGTAAGGCCCATCCCTGCTTCTCGCACTGCTCGCAGAGGCACGAGCTGACTTACAACTTGATCAGTCGGGCCTCCCCAACGCTCAACTCTAGACTATAGTGTTCGAGGTTCCAGAGGTCGGTCTGTTGGTTCCTCCAACTGGTCAACAATGAGGAGTCGGGCCGGATACAACGGACTTCCGTCATAGTCAGAACGGGTGGTTTCTCGCAGCGTGTCGCGAGAATGAGAACGGTTGACTTCAGTGAGTTCTCTTCGGATTCGGTCAATATCCTCGACTGTAAGCTGGGTCATCGATGCGTGAAAGAGCCACTCAGGCCAAGCAGCTTGTAGTGGTTCGAAGGACCAGTCGTACTGGCGGGTGCCGGGAGCTTCCCGGTCAGATGGCTCGTTGGGATTGCAATGCCGGCGGCTAAACGTCATTTGGAACAGCAGCGCCTCGGCGTAGGGACAGTCGAAGGCGCAGCGCCAAGGCAACGACTGATTGATCTTGTGCGCTAGGTCGAAGTCCCTCGGGCGGGGACTGCAGATCATGCGCCGAATGTGCCAACTCGGGACAAGCGTGCAACCCAACTGTTCTTCCTCGAAGGGCTGGGGGCAGTGCCAATGTTTGGAGGGCTGTACTGTGCTTGAGTGGTTGTAGAGGAGGTAGAGGGGCAGTGCGCTTAGCTGTTGCGCAAACTGTTCGAGCTTGTCCAATTGGTCGGCGCACTTCCGGCCCCCGTCGAGTGTCCTGTACTCGCCGTTGGGGTACAGCTTCTTGGCTTGCACGGCGAAGCGGGTCCAGCGGCCCATGCGATAGCGGACGGCGACGAAGAGGTCGGCACCGCACGAAGCCTCGGCTTTTTTAGTGGTCGGTAGGAGCCAGAAGCCCCTGGCGAGCCTGTGCGGAAGCATGTCCAGGACAAGCAGGTCGGTCAGGGTCTCCTCACCGAAACGAGCGCGAAGGCGTTTGGCACGGCCAAGTGTGGACCAAGTGCGCTGAGCGACGTGTTCGGCAGGCGTCATGTTCGCCATGGTCAGACCCAATGCCGCTACCAGAGTTTTTATGTTTGTGGCACGGCTCATGTAGCCTGTTGTTTTTGGAGTGCCATGGCGGAGAGGGAGGGATTCGAACCCTCGGTAGAGGTTATTGCCCCTACGACGGTTTAGCAAACCGCTGCTTTCGACCACTCAGCCACCTCTCCGCTGTGAGGGTGAGCGCGCGGCGAGAGCCGCGGGAGTGGATCTTGCACCCCCAATTTATCACACGGCCTACGTTCCGGAGGCTTGACGGTCGGGAGCGTCGGACCGCTGGGCGCGCAGGCTCCCGAGCCGTCACGAACGCTGCGCGACTGCGGAAAGCTCGGCCCCAGACTGCATTACTCCCCACATGGGGAAGCTATGTGTCTGCGAGTCACGAAACACGGGATTATCCGGACACGCGATACAGCCTGAACGCAAACTGCCTTGGAGCAACGGCCATGCCGCCTGTCCCGGTTCTGAGGTAGCGAATCACAAACCACGAACCGCGCCTGCAAGGTTCTCCACGAAAAACCAAAAACTGAAAACTAAAAACTATCCACTATCCCCGGCCTTCTACAGCAGCGATCTCAGGTAGTTCGAGATTTCCGGGCGGTTCCAATCTTCGGGGCCGATGTACTTGCGGATGACGATCCCCTCGGGGTCGATGAGATACGTCTCCGGATACATGGCCGTGCCGTAGATGGTGCTGACGGAGCGCTCCGGGTCGCGCGCCGTTGGAAAGCTCATCGGCCGAATCTCGAGAAAGCGGTCGTAGGCTTCTTTTTCCTCGTCGACGCTCACGCCGAGAACGACGAGGCCGTCCCGTTGGAATCGATCGTGGACGCTGCTCAGAGAAGGCATCTCCTGAACGCAGGGCGGGCACCAGGTCGCCCAGAAGTTGAGAAGCACGTACTTGCCCCGATAGTCCGACAGGCTCATCCCGCTCCCGTCATCGGCGGTCAGGTTGAAATCGGGTGCGCGGTCGCCGACCTCGACATTGTGGATCTGGAAGTACGGTACCGCGCGGGTGAGCAGCACACCCAGCAGGATCAGGTTCACGGCCCCGGCCCACGTCGCTCTGGAACTCCATGCCATAAAATGAGGTCTGGTCTCAATGTAACGAGCCCGCCGGGATTCCGCAAATTGGTATTGATCACCCGCAAGGCTGAGTTTTCGGCCTCCCATTTCTGCGCCGTTCCCGGTTTGAGCGTTGCGGAGAACGAGGCTCTCTTCGGCAAGGCCGCCCGCCGCTCCGGTCACGGTCACAACTACGTCCTGGAGGTCACCGTCACGGGGGATGTCGATCCGGTTCACGGCATGGTCATGGATTTGAAGGTGCTCAAGGAGATCATCAACGAGAATGTGGTCGATCTCTACGATCACCGTTTCCTGAATCACGAGGTCGAGCCGTTCGACCGGGTCGTGCCGACGCCGGAGAATATCGCGAAAGACATCTGGCGGCGGCTGGAGGCGCCGGTCGAAGAGAAGGACTGCCGGCTGCACGGGGTTCGGCTGTATGAGACAAGCGACCTCTATGTAGACTACTTTGGGCCGCGGGAATCGGCGGCTCGGTAAGGATCGGTCCTGCAAGTGCGGCTTACTCGGCGGTATTCATTTTCGGCTTCGCACCGTCTGCACACCGGCGTGCTGAGCGACGAAGAGAACGCGAGTCTGTTCGGCAAATGCAACAACCCGTTCGGCCACGGGCACAACTACGTCCTCGAAGTGAGCGTGATGGGCCAACCGGACGGGCTCGCGGGAATGGTTGTGCCCCGCAGGAAGCTGGACGATTTCGTCGGACGCACGGCCCTCGACCGGATCGATCACGCCGACCTCAACAGCGACGTCAATGAGCTGCGGGAGATCGTGCCGACGACCGAGAACCTTTCGTTGCTCGTGCATCGCTGGTTGGGGGTCGCCTGGGATGCGGAGTTCGGGGACGATGGAGCGAGGCTGGATCGCGTTCGGATCGAAGAGACGGCTCGCAATTCTTGTGAAGTGACGGGTTGACGGGCGCCATGAGCATGAAACTGAACCTGCACGACCTCCTGGATGACGTGGAAGCTTCCGGCGAACTTGAGAACCTGACCTTGTCCGAGTTCTATCGGCAAGTACTGCTGGAAATCGGCGAAGACCCCGATCGCGACGGGTTGCAGCGCACGCCGGAGCGCGCCGCCAAGGCGCTCGCCGAGCTGACGAAGGGCTATCGGATGGACGCAAAGCAGGTGTTGAACGGCGCACTGTTCGAGGTCAGCTACGACGAGATGGTGATCGTGAAAGACATCGAGATGTTCAGTCTCTGTGAGCATCACCTGCTGCCCTTCTTCGGCAAGGTCCACGTGGCCTACATTCCAAGGAATAAGGTGATCGGGCTCAGCAAGGTCGCGCGGGTCGTCGAGATGTTCGCCCGCCGGCTGCAAGTCCAGGAGAGGCTCACCAAGCAGATCGCCGACACGATCCAGGAGGCGATCGACCCGGCGGGCGTCGGGGTCGTGATCGAAGCGCGGCATCTTTGCATCATGATGCGCGGTATCGAGAAACAGCACTCGTCCGCGGTCACAAGCGCCATGGTGGGGGCCTTCCGCGACAATCTGCAGACGCGGGAAGAGTTCCTCTCGCTGATTCAGCGCGCGACCGACGGGGTGTAAGCCA
Source organism: Bryobacterales bacterium (assembly GCA_965204095.1). GTDB lineage: Bacteria > Acidobacteriota > Terriglobia > Bryobacterales > UBA6623 > JAPPLB01. The sequence goes on from OZ241991.1 coordinate 3,781,601, forward strand.
ACCGCCATGAGCGCCCCGGCGCGCCCGACCGTCGTAATTGTCGGGCGTCCCAACGTCGGCAAGTCCACTCTCTTCAACCGCATCACCGCGAGCCGCCGCTCGATCGTCGGCGACCAGCCGGGCATCACGCGCGACCGGATTCAGATGCGAGCCGTCTGGAAACGCCGCGCGTTTGACTTGGTCGATACGGGTGGCATGCTGTTCGGCGAGAAGGAGGAGTTCCCCATCCTCGTCAATCACAAGGTGCGCGAGGCGCTGGAGACGGCGGCTCACGTGATGCTCGTCGCCGATGGCCGTGCGGAGTTGACAAGCACCGACCGCGACTTGGCGGATCTGCTGCGCCGGGTCGGCAAGCCGGCCACGCTCGTGGTGAACAAGTGCGACACCCCCGCGTCCGACGGCGCCGCCGCGAACTTTCATGAGTTGGGGTTCGACGCCGTCTTGCCGATCTCCGCCGAGCACGGCCGCGGTATCGAGGCTCTTCTCGATCGCGTGACGGCCGATCTTCCTCAGGGTGAGGACGAGGATGACCCGGAGCGGCCGATCCGCGTCGCGATCATCGGACGTCCGAACGCCGGCAAGTCGACCTTGCTGAATCGTTTGACCGGAAAGGAGCGGGCCATCGTTTCTCCGACGGCGGGGACGACCCGCGACGCCGTTGATGAGCAGGTCACGCGGCGGGGCAAGGTGTACCGGTTCGTCGATACCGCCGGCATCCGCCGAAAGGGCGCCACGCGGGAGATGGCCGAGAAGCTGAGCGTCGTCATGGCGCAGCGCCACATCCGGCTCGCGGATGCGGTCCTATTCCTGGTCGACGCCGTGGAAGGCGTTGCGGCGCTCGACACTCGTATCGCGGGCTACGCGCACGAAGCAGGCAAGGCCGCCGTAGTGATCGTCAACAAGTGGGACTTGGTCGAGGACAAGCGCCGGCGCCGGTTCGAGACGGACATGCGCGAGAAGATCAAGTTTCTTTCCTACGCGCCCGTGCGGTTCGTCTCGGCGCTCGAGGACAAGGGCATGCAGCAGATCTTCTCGTCGCTGCATCAGGTGGTGGAGGCATCCCGCCGCCGCGTGCCGACCGGCGAGCTGAACCGCTTCCTCGAAAGCGTCGACTTCGAGCGTGCGACGTATCCCGGAGCGCGCCGTCCGAAGATCCGTTACGTTACGCAGGCCGGCGTGGCGCCGCCGACGTTCGTCTTCTTCATTACTGGCGATGACAAGTTCCACTTCTCGTTCGAGCGGTTCCTCGTGAATCAGCTCCGTGCCGCCTTCCCGTTCGAGGGGACACCGGTCGTCGTCAAGGCGAAGCGAAAACGCAGATCGGGATAAGATAAGGTCGGGATGGAGCGCCGTCCGGCGCCGGTTTTCCGGCAGTCCCGTGAGATCTGTCAGTGGCTCGAAATCGAGTAGCCTTTCAAGGAGCGCGCGGGGCGTTCAGTGAAGACGCCGCCCGGCGCATGCTGGGGGACGCCATCGACTTCTTGCCTTGTGAGCGCTTCGAAGATGTGTTCCAGGCCTTGGCGGAAGGCAAGGTGCAAGCCTCCGTCGTGCCGATCGAAAATACTCTTCACGGCTCGGTGCATGAGAACTACGACCACCTGTTGAACTTCAAGCTGCCGATCGTAGCCGAGACACGGGTGCGGATCGTGCACAACCTCATTGGCCGGCCGGAGGCCACGCTCCCGAAGATCCGGACGGCGATCTCGCACCCGGTGGCGCTGCGTCAATGTCTGAGCTTCTTTAAGCGCCGCAAGCGGATTCGCTCGCAGATCGGCTACGACACGGCCGGCAGTGTGCGGCGGATCATGGAAGAGGACGATCCGTCCGTAGCCGCGATTGCCTCCGAGACGGCGGCCGCGTATTACGGCGCCAAGTTGTTGAAGAAGTCGATCGAAGACGATCGCCATAACTACACGCGGTTCTTTCTACTGAAGCGCAAGGCCCCGCGCAAAGTGGCGAAGAAGGGTGTCCCGCTGAAGACATCGATTGTCTTCTCGACCCCGAACAAGCCGGGAACGCTGTTCCGATGCCTGAGCGCGTTTGCCCTGCGTGACATCAATATGGACAAGATCGAGTCGCGCCCGTTTCGCGGACGGCTGTTCGAGTATCTCTTTTATCTTGATTTTCTGGGTTCGCCCGACGAGACGAACTGCCGCAACGCGATGTCCCATCTGCGTGAGATGACGGACTTCATGGCCGTCCTCGGGTGCTACCCGCAGGCGACCTGATCGGAGCGAAGAAATCTATGGCGGAATCGCAGAGCGACCAACCGGTTGAGTTCAGAGAGGCGGAGTTTCCCGAAGAGATCGCGCTGTTGCCGGTGCGGGATACGGTGCTCTTCCCGCGGGCGGTGATGCCCTTGAACATCGGCCGGGAGAGCTCGATCTCGCTGGTGACGTCCCTCGGGGAAAACAAGATTCTGGGCGTCGTGACGCAGCGGGATCCGCGCATCGATGCGCCCGACCCGGACGACCTCTACCATCTCGGCACCCTGGCCGTGATCCACAAATCCGTGCGGATGCCCGACAACAGCCTGCTGATTTTCTGCGAAGGGTTGGAGCGCATTCGCGTCACGGAGTTCGTTTCGCAGAAGCCCTATTACACGGTGCGTTACGAGCAGGTGATGGAAGAAGGCGGGGAGACGACGCCCGAGATGGAGGCGTTGCGACAGAGCGCCATCCACGTGTTCAGCGAAGTGGTCGAACTGTCGCCGGCTCTCTCGGAAGATGCACTGACGATGGTGACCCATCTGGAGGAGCCCGGCCGCGTGGTCGATTTTATGGCCGCGGCGCTGCCGGGACTGGCGTCTCCCGAGAAGCAGGGTGTCCTCGAGACAACCAACGTCAAGCAGCGCATGGAAGACCTGATGCGCTTTCTGGTGAAAGAGCGCGAGGTTCTGCAGCTTCGCAGCAAGATCCAATCGCAGGTGCAGGATCAGCTTTCCGAATCGCAGCGCGAGTTCTACTTGCGCGAGCAGATCAAGGCCATCCAGAAGGAGTTGGGCGAGTTTGACGAAAACGCCGAAATCGAAGAGTTGCGCGTCAAGATCGACAAGTCCGGCATGCCCGACGACGTCAGGAAAGAAGCGCATCGCGAGCTGAAGAGGCTCTCGCGAATGTCGCCCGCCGCCGCCGACTTCACGGTCACGCGGACCTACCTCGACTGGCTGGTCGTGCTGCCGTGGGAAAAGACTTCGGACGGCTCCGTGGACATCATCAAGGCGAAGCAGGTGCTCGACGAAGACCACTACGATCTCGAGAAGATCAAGGAGCGCATCCTCGATTACTTGGCGGTCTTGCAGCTCAAGCCGTCGCTCAAGGGACCGATCCTGTGCTTCGTGGGGCCGCCGGGGGTCGGCAAGACTTCGCTCGGGAAATCGATTGCGCGCGCGCTCGGCCGTGAATTTGTGCGGCTTTCTCTCGGCGGCGTTCACGACGAGGCGGAAGTCCGCGGCCACCGCCGGACCTACATCGGAGCGTTGCCCGGACAGATTATCCAGAGCTTGCGCCGGGCGGGAACGAGAGACCCGGTCTTCATGCTGGATGAAATCGACAAGTTGGGCCGCGACTTCAGGGGCGATCCGTCAGCGGCGTTGCTCGAAGTGCTCGACCCGGAGCAGAACAGCACCTTCCGGGACAACTACCTCGACGTGCCTTTCGATTTGTCGAAAGTCCTGTTCGTAACGACGGCCAACGTGATGGACCCCGTGCCCGATGCCCTGCGCGACCGGATGGAAGTGCTCCACCTGCAGGGGTACACCGAATCCGAGAAGATACAGATCGCCTTCCAGTATCTGATCCCTCGGCAGATCTCCGAGAACGGCCTGAGGGCGTCTGATATTCGCTTCAGCGAGGACGCGGTGTCGCACATCATTCGCCGCTACACGCGCGAAGCCGGCGTGCGGAACCTGGAGCGGGAGATCGGGACGATCTGCCGCAAGCGGGCACGGCGCATTGCGCATGACAAGTCGCTGGCGGAGCAGCAAGCCGACGCCAACAAGACCGCAAAACCGAAGAGGCGTTCCGTCTTGCGGGTGAGCCGCAAGAAAGTGGAAGAGGCGCTCGGAGCCCCGAAGCATCGCAAGGCGGAGGAAGTTGCAAAACGGACGCGGCGCCCGGGGTATCGGTCGGTTTGGCGTGGACGCCCACCGGCGGCGACGTGCTTTACCTCGAAGCAACGCAGATGCCGGGCGCGGGCAAAGGGCTCACGCTCACCGGTCACCTCGGCAAGGTCATGCAGGAATCGATGCAGGCGGCGCTGAGTTGGGTGCGCGCCCATGCGAAGCAACTGGACATACCGCCGGCCCATTTCAAAGAGCACGACTTGCATCTGCATGTCCCGGCCGGCGCGATCCCGAAGGACGGCCCCTCGGCAGGCATTACGGCCGTGACGGCGCTGGTCTCTCTCATCACCGGTCATTGCGTCAGGAAGGAGTTGGCGATGACCGGCGAAACGACGCTCAGCGGTCTGGTCCTGCCAGTCGGCGGCATCAAGGAGAAAGTGCTGGCGGCTCGGCGCGCCGGTGTCAAGACGGTTGTCCTGCCGGCCGAGAATGAAGTTCAGGTAAAAGAGGACCTCAAGAGCGAGCAGCTCGGTGATCTCGAGATCAAGTACGTCGAGACCGTGGATCAGGTGATCTCGCTGGTTCTCGAACCGCCCAAGGACGCCGGCAAGACCGCCCCCAAGACGCGCAGGCGCCCCTCGCGATCTCACACCGTCAGCCCCGTGGCGAGTGCATAGCGTAGGCCGCATGTATCCGTGCGCCGTGGAAGGTGCCATTCCACAGCGGGTGTGAAACCCGCCCGGCTACGGTCGCTGCAGCAGGTAGCAGACGGAGCGGACGATGGAGGTAACGATATCGACGGAAGCACTTCGATGACAAAGGGCCGCCAGGGGCGGCTCAGCGAGCGTGCGGGCCGCAACACGAGTGAACGCCGAGCAGGCGGCCTCGAAACGGCCATCACGAGATCGCGGCTCCTATTCGTGGCGCAGCGCTTCGCTTGGGCGAATCTGCATAGCCCTTAAATTGGGGGGCAACGTAGCAACGATACAGACCACTACGACTATCGCCATGGTATGTGCAACGGCGGTAACGTCAAAGGGATGGACCTCATAAAGAACTTGGCGAATCCATCGGGCGAGAGCTAAGTGGACGCATAGACCTAGCGTGACGCCGATCGAGAGCAACTTGAGTGATTCGAGCCAGAGCATCCTAACGATGTCTTGGGCTCTGGCTCCGAGGGCAGCGCGCACGCCGATCTCGCGAGTGCGTGTTCTCACTGCATAGTCAAGCGCTCCAAACAAACCGATGGCAGCCAGAACCGCTGCGATTGTTCCAAACGCCGATGAGAGCATAGCGAGAAGTCGCTCCTGCCAAAGGGAAGTCTCGATCTCGTCCTCCAGCATGTTCACTTCGATGAACGGCAACTCGGGGTCCAGCAATCGGAGAATGTCGTGCACAGAGCCTATCACCGTATCTGGCTGCGATTGAAGTGTGCTCACGTGCAAAACAAAACTTGCCTGGAGATCTTCTTTGCTCACATAGCTGTAGACTACGGGATGAATCGCCTCTCGCAAGGAGCGGTATTTGGAATTGGTCACAACGCCTACGATCTGCAGGTCCGCACCCGCGACTCCGCCCTTGCCTCCGAAACCAATTCTTCTACCAATCGGGTCTAAGCCAGGAAAGAAATGCTCCACGAACGCCTGGTTGACAATCACTCTTGCAGGGTCTGTTTCGTCTTCGTCAGACGGTCTAAAGTCACGACCTGCTACGAGACGCATCCCCATCGTTCTGAAGTAGTTGTGTGTGATCATGTTGATGCTGCAGTTCAGAAACTCGTCCTGCCCAATACCCTCGCCCGCTGGTGCCAAAGTGACCTTCATTCCTGTGCCCCGCATGAGACCGAGCCGCGCAATGCTAGCGGTCGACACCATCGGTAGTGCTTGGGTCTGACGAATCAGTTCCTGAGCAAGCGAATAGGCTCGATCAACGTCGTAGCTCAACATGCTGGGGTCGAGAGTGAAGGTCACGACTCGGTCGCGGTCGAAGCCCGTATCCAACGAGCGCATCTGATCGAGAGTCTTAGTCAACAGCCCGGCGCCTAGCAAGAGCACGGTACAGGTCAGTACTTGGGCGACCACGAGAAATTTCTGTAGTGAAAACCGTCCCGTTGTTGTACGGCCGGACTGCAATGTGGACATCAACTCGACTCGTAAGCCGATCAGTGCTGGTGCGAGTCCGAATAGCAAAGCGCTCAAAAGCCCCACACCGGCTGCGAACAAAAGTACTTGGTCGTTGACTCCGACAACGACCGCTAATGGTTGAAGTACGCCGGCTCTGTCCCTGACGGGCGGAATCGAATTGATGAGGAGTGGGAGCCCCGCATAGGCAAGAAGTATTCCCAGCACTCCGCCAAGAAACGCCAAGGGCAGACCTTCAGCAAGCATTTGGTGAACAATCTGCCATCTACTTGCTCCTAGTGCCATTCGTAGGCTCAACTCCGACGCACGAGTCACAGTCCGAGCGAATAGAAGTCCGGCTACATTGGCGCAAGCCATGAGGAGCAGGAAACAGACGCCTGCCACGAGGGCGAAGAGTCCATTACGAAACCTGGTCCGCAAAGCAGAGATGCCGTACGTGATCGGTTGCAGATGAAACCGGATATTGCGGACTAGGCTGCTTCCCTCGCCCGGGTACTGCCGTTCGAAATATTCCCCATATGCTGCTTGAATGAGCGGCTCAGCTTCCGCTTCCGCCGCTTCGATCGATTGACCGGGGCGAAGACGCGCAAATATCTGATTGGGGATTCCACTCGCCGCCTCTGGACTCGTCAACTGCCGCCCAGCGGACGACAGAACGCGGACATCCGGGCTCGTATCAATGTCGAGGCCGGTAAATCCAGCCGCCGAAACCCCAATCACGACGAACGGGATGCCATTCAACGCGACCACTCGACCAAGAACCGATCTGTCACCTCGAAAGCGCCGTTGCCAGAATTGATGACTGAGCACCGCTGGCATCCCCTCGGGATGTTCGCCAGTGGAGTCGAACGTTCGCCCAATCTCTGCTCTGACGCCCAACATCGAAAAGAAATGCGGAGGCACAAGGTGCACACGGACACGCTCGGCACCACCATCCACTTTCAGCGCAATGTCCAGTTGACCCTGGCAGGCAATTTCGGAGAACGTCTTGCTCGTCGTGGCGACCGTCTCACAGATATCAGATACGAAGTGCCATGAGTTGAAGCCGCTGGAGTGCACTCGATTCACAGCTACGAGTCTCTCGGGCTTGTCGACGGGAAGTTGACGAAGGAGAAAGGCGTGCACAACACCAAAAACCAAAACATTCGCGCTGAACCCAGTAGCAAGTATGAGCAACGAGGTTATGGCGAACACCGGGCTGCGAGCCAGAATGCGAAAGCCATGTCTAAAATAGGCCGGACTGGGCACGCCTTGAAACCAGTGTAGAGGTCGCGCTGATTATGAGGCTTGAGGTGGGCGAAGACCCTTGTGGCCCACAACCATCACGGTTCCACTCAGAGGTCGGATATATTGGCGCAAATCACTGTTTATCAGGCCGGCGACGGTAGCCAACTCGGGGGCGAACCATCGGAGTGGACCCCAAAAATGAGACAAGTAGCTAAGCATCTTTTTACAGTGATCGGAGAGAGGTGCTATGGCGTTGTCAAGACGGAAGTTTTCTGCGGAGTTCAAGTTGCGGGCGGTACGGCAAGTCGAGGCGGGAGCCTCGACGGCCGCGGTCGCTCGACGCTATGAAATCCATCCCACGCTGCTGACGAAGTGGTGCAAGCAGCTGCGTCAGGATCCCGAGCGGGCGTTCAGGAGCCAGGGGAACGGCTCGGACGAAGAAACTCGCATCGCCGAACTGGAGCGTATGGTCGGCCGGCTGACGATGGAGAATGCGCTGCTAAAAAAGGCCTTGGCGCGGCTCGAGGAACAACGTCCAGCGAGCGTCGCGTCTATAACCAGAAGATGATCGCTTTGATCGAGCAGGAAGCAGGAGCCGAGCTGTCATGAGCGGCGATGTGCTGCGCCTTGAGCGTGAATCGCGCCGCCTACTACCGGGCGCGTCACAAGTCCACGAGCTGCGACGACGTCGAGTTGCGAGATGCCATCCAGCGCATCGCCTTGGAGATGCCCGGCTACGGATCGCGGCGCATTAGCGCCGAGTTGCGTCGACGCGGTTGGCGGATCAACCGCAAGCGCGTGCAGCGCATCATGCGGGAAGACAACCTGCTGTGCCTGCGTCGTGTCAAACGCGTGCGCAGCACGGATTCGAGCCCTGCGTTGACGGTCGATCCGAACCTGGTTCCCGAACTGGATCTGACGGGGCTGAACCAGCTCTGGGTGGCGGATATCACCTACATTCGGCTACGGCGCGAGTTTGTTTACCTGGCGGTGTTGTTGGACGCCTACTCGCGGCGCTGCATCGGGTGGTCGCTGGGTTGCACGCTAGCAGCGGAGTTGACGTTGGGAGCCCTCCGGATGGCCCTCGCCCAGCGCGCGCGGCGGCCCGAACTGGTGCATCATTCCGATCGTGGCGTGCAGTACGCTGCGGGCCCCTACACGGCGTTGTTGGCCGACCACGGCATCGCCATCAGCATGAGCCGCAAGGCGAGCCCCAACGACAACGCCCTGGCGGAGTCGTTCATCAAGACGCTCAAGTACGAAGAAGTCTACCTGTTCGAGTACGAGGACTTCGCCGAGGCGCAGCAGCGCATCGAGGAGTTCATCGAGCGCGTCTACAACGAAAAACGGCTGCACTCGGCGCTGCACTATCGGCCGCCCAACGAGTACGAGCAGTGGTTGCTCGACCAGCAGACGCCGGCGGGAGTCACGGGATGAGTTTTCTGAGGCATCGGGAAATCTATCGATCCGATGGCCTGGACCTCCGTTGGAGTGGGGCGCAGAGCGCGCGGCTCCACGCCCCGACCCATCGTTTCGATGAGTTTCCAACTGGCTATTCCTTGGCGGGTTGCTCTCCAGCAGAGCCCGCCTCCGCTTCGCCAGCCGATGAAGAGTTCACAATGAGGGCCGTCCCCCAGCCCACCATCTTTCAGCAAATGGGGAAAACCTGCTTAGCTACTTGTCTCACTTCAGGGGTCCACCGCCGTCTTCTCTCAAGTTGCTGTCTTGCATCGCGCTCTCGACTTCTACAGTCTCAGTCCGTTGCAGCTAGCCAGGAAAGTCTATCTCACGCCACCGAAGTCCTACGCCTTCATCAAATACATCGGCCTTCGAGAGGACACTGTGAAGAGTAGGTGTAACCATGGATTCAGCCCGAACAGTCGTAGTACAGTAACGCTGGCCGGATGTGCAGCCGCTGTGCAGGGCGATGACTCCTCACAATACTGGCCTCTTCTAGCTAGCTACCAAAGAGGAACACTATGAAACAGGTGCTACTGGTCTTGATGGGGGCCGTGGGGGGCGCTGTGTTAACAGGTGCCTTCATGGTGTTCCTGGTGCTTCATCTCATCCTCCCGCCAACCGAAGATCCCGGCTTTGGCGAGAGAGCCATGGACACTTTTATCCACAGTCTGTCGTGGGCTTTCAAAGGACTGGGGTACGATGCTGTCTCGGAGTATCTCGACAAGTTCTATCCCACTCCTGAAGACACCAAGGCTTTGAGCGACTTCCTGGACAACAATCCACGTCCGGAATGCGACTGCCCCGAGTTGGACGCCTGGCAGAAAGAATTCAACGGGCTCATGGGGTTCGACGAGTACGAGTTCGAGGAACCCGAGACCGACCGCTTGATAGAATAGGGCCCTGAGCCGGGAAGAGATGTCAAAGGTCATCGGTGAATCTGTTCTGGCGCTTCGGGAAGCCACACAGGATCTTGACTGTCTCGAGGTCAAAGCCAAACACATGGTTCAGGATGTCAAGTTCGTGGCCGATCTACTCACCCTCGACCAGCAACGATAGTGCATATAAACCCTCACCCCCACTACGGCCCCACAGCCCGCCGCAGCCTTGACAACAAACCCTCGTCGTAGCGAAAAAGCACGATCCTGAACTCCACAGGCCGGGGTGTGCCGTCGGCCTCAAGCACACGACGCACCTCCTCAACCTCCTTGATGCACCATTGCCCCCACACCCGCCCCGTGCCGTCACTCAGGAATAGCGGTATGCCAAGTGCGGCGTGAGCCCGCATCAGGCTCATCTGGTTCAACCCGCCTTTGTCATGTGGACAGATCACGCGGCCTATCGTGATCTATTGCTGACCACCCGTCAGCGGCGGCGCGGCAACCTCTCATCGGAGGCGGTAACCACCCGTCAGCCGTTTCGTCCTTGAGCGAACCATCCTCCCGGCAATGGTTTTCCCAAATCAAGAATCACGAGACACGGCCTTATTCCCACCTCCACGCCGCCGAACTGATGGATCGCGCCGTAGACCAAGTTCAGCCCGACCTCCGGCTTGCGAAAGAAAAAAATCGCCCTCGGCCAGCGTCTGGATCGCGTCGTCCAGGTTGCTCACGCCGAAGACAGCGCAGCGGTTGAAGAAAGAAAGGCTCGGTCCGCCCTCTCGGATGCGCCGGTGCGGCTCTTTCCTCCGCACCCTCTCGATCTCCGCATTGGGGAGCACAAGCGGACTGCCAACAGATCAGAGAACGTGCAATATCGTCTGAACGGCAGACGGCAAGGCGACGTGGCGCTCATCTTGAAAAGCCTGAACGCCGCCATAGATCTTCCGGAACGAAGACGCCACCAAAACCCCATCCCTCCTTGCTGCTTCAAAATCGCCCTTGGCTTCCGCCCATTCTTGCCGGACGCATCGTGCAACGGCTCGGTAAAAGTATCCGTCTCCCACTCCGATGCGCCCTGAATATGCCATCGTCTTCATAATCAGGATCGCGCTGTCCAAATCCCTGATGGCCTGGTCCAACGATCCGCTTTCCCGACTTGCGTTCGCACGATCGATCAGCCCGGCAACCAATCTTGGTTCAAGACTCAACGCCTTGTCAAAGTCGGCCATCGCCGCGTCGGCATTTCCTTGCAGCCGGTACGCGTTGGCGCGGCCATGGTACGCCTCTGGCATCTCCTCGTCCCGGGCCAGCGCCTCATCGAAATCGCTTAGGGCCAAGTCGGCCGTTCCCTGGTGCAGGTGCGCCGCGCCGCGCCGACAATGGCCTATTGCATCGTTGATCACCTGTTTCTTCTCAATGAGCTGCGTGAAGAGCTCGACGATCTCTTCCGCGTTGAGCTCGCTGGCGTATAGGGTAATCGGACCCAGCTCGCCGAGCGGGCTTAACAGCAGCATGCTCGCTTGGCCGTCTTCGTAGACCATCCCCCTCTGATGGTAAGCATGGCGCATCCGGTGCATTTCAATGATGATCTTTGGCGCCTTCAGGCAAGGCGCCAAGTAGTTCATCCAGTTGGTCCGCGGCCTCGTGAGTGAATCTTGAAACTCCCGTGCATAACGGCTTCGGCTCGGTGCCTGTTGCCTGATGAAACCGTGTATGTCGTTGTAGACCGTTCTCTCCGAAATTCCGTGAAAGCGTTCCAGGAACGCCAGGATGCTGCGCTTCAGATCAGCCGGGACGACGACGGTCTCTCGATCGGCGTCCGGCACGATAAACCCTCTTCGCGGCCGAACGAACACGCTCTTCTGCGAGACCATCCTGTTCATCGTAGGTTTCGGCCTGACCAGCGTGTCCGACTCGGGCCAGTGCAACACCACCCTACCGTTCGTCCCGTGGCCATCGAGGCTCGCGAAGAACAGCGCAATCAGATGGTCGTCCGTGAATTCGATCAGGTTCGTCGCCCCGCCGAAGTGCTGAATCTGCGTGAGAATTTCCACGTCTTCGGCCAGGGCCGTGTGCGGTCGTGCCTTATCGACGATTTCCTGCTCGACTCGGCCTATGTCGAACGCCTCGTTCGAGCTGTTCGGGCACTTCCGGAACAAACCGGACGACACCACGGGGTAGCACTTCGGTTCACCCCGGTACACGCAAGTGTCTTCGCGTTTCGACGACTTGCGCACAACCTCGCCCATTAACCCGCGGATTCGCTCCAGTTCGGGGCCATCCAGCTCTTCGGTCTTGTCGGTCACTTCGACTCCTTATGCTGGCGGCACGGTTCGGGTCAAGCCTCGATCGTCGTCGCCCAGATCCGTCAAGCTCGCCGGGTGCTTCAACGAATCGGCATTGATTCGCTCCGATTCCACCATATCGCATCCAGATGAACCCGTGGTAACCCTTCAGACTTGGCGGTTCGAGCTGCGGCCTCCTGGTACGGCTTGCCAGCCTGCATGTCTCGCCACGCGGCGAGGCGAACTGCGTGAGAGGGCCGTCAGGACGAGCCGCGAGGCCCTTGATGCGTTGGCAACACGGCTTTTAAGGTTCACCGCCCGTCAGACATTTCTTCCTGGAGCGAACCACCCCCCGCCAATGGTTTTCCCGAATCACGAGTCACGATTCACGAAACACGGCTTTTCTGCCAGCAAGGCCGCGTTATTCATTCTCGGCGGGCGCGGGCTTGGGGCCTTTCCCCAGCGGCCACAGTTCCCAGCGGCGGACGAAGCATTCGGCCAGTTCGGTCTGCAACTGCAGGCGGCCGTACGTGGGAAACGAGTCGAACGCTTCGTTGACCTTGACGCCGTTCACGAAGATCCGGATGTGGCCGCCGTCGCAGATGACGTCCATCCGCGTCCACTGGCCGTCGGGGCTTTCGACGTCGTTCTTGCCGCGGAAGCCGAGCACGTCTTTCCAATCGGGGTCGCGGCCATACCAGTTGATGCGCCTGCGGTTCTGCAGGTTGAACGTCTCGCGCTTCCCGCCCTCTTTCCAGATGACTTCGCCGTCGCGGTCGCGCGCCGTTTCGCTGGTCAGCGAGAGCGGCACGGGATTGCCGTCCTTGTCGTTGCCGCTGACCAGGATGAAGTCGCCGAAACCACCTTCGATGATTTGCGCTTCGATCGACGGCATCCAGATGCCGTTATAGCCACCGTCGGCGCCGATGCTGTGGACCAGCAGGCCGGAATCCTTCGTCCGATCGATGCGGTTGCCCCAGGTGCGCGGGCCCCACTTGATCTCGAGAATGCAGTGGTAGTCGCGGTACTCCTTGTTGGTCACCAGTCCGCCCAACCCGTCGCCGGTTACGTGCAGCATGCCGTCCGTGACACGAAACACCTTGCGCGGGTCTTCGCGCTGCGTGTCTTTCATCCAGGTGTAGAAACCGTCCAGCGACTTGCCGTCAAAAAGCCGGATGACTTCCGTGGGCCGCACGGCGTTGCCGCGCGCGTCGGCACCCGCCGTTTGGGCCGCCGCGCCGCCAACCACTGCGAGCATGGCCAGACCGTGCAACAGGATCCTGCTCATGATGCGCCTCCGTCAACAACACAGCTTAGCCTGCATCTCTCACCCGTGACGAGGCGAAGTCCGTTCGGGGCACGAATCATAGCCTTTTCGGTTTTCACGAAACACGAATCACAAGTCACGGCTTTTTCGAGTCACGGCCTTGGGGCCGCTTCAGACCATCCCTCCGACGAAGGCCTGCTTGCGGATTCGGGCGGCCGCTTCGAGAGACGCCTTTCTGGCCCGGCAATCGCGGCAGCGCAGCAGCGCCTCGAGATCGCCCAGCAGCATGCCGCGATGCACTTTTCCCGCCTCCGACCGGGCCAGGATGCCGGCCGGCTCCAGGATCGCCTCGTGGCCGCAGGCCCCGCATCTTGCGATAAAGAACCAGCCTCCGTCGGCGTAATCACCCAACCGCAGCGGCATCACCAGAAATCCTCCCAGTCGGGAATGCGCCCAAAGGCGATCTTGGCCCCGGAGTAGCCGCCCGGGCCGCCGCACTGCCCGTAGCCGACAACAGTGCGGCCGTAGCGGTTGTTGATGGCATCCACGGCGGCGCTCAGGCTCTTCGCCTTGTCGCGCCAGGTGTCCGGCTCTCCGAACGGCAGCTCGAGCTGCGCTGCGCCCGACGGTACGAAGCGGTCGAACGACACCATGATTCGGAACAGGACGGCGCGCGGCTTTGCCGCGGCAAGCCCGGTCCAGAGAACGCCCAGAGCGCCCAGGCACGTCCGGTCATCGTTCGCCGCCCTGGCGATCGTGATCGACGCCTTCCAGACCGGCCCATCGAAACCGTCGGCCGACAGCGTCAGACGCCGGCTGAGAAACCCCTCCCGCCGCAAGCGGCGCGCCGCCTTCACGGCCAGTTGCCTCGCCGGCTCCCGGGCGGCCGGAACGCCGCGCTGCTCCGGGGGCAGCACCCGGCCGTGGCCGATGGAACTCCGCCGGGTCGGCGGCGGTTCCACGGCGTACCCATGGAGCGCGTACCAGAACCGCGCGCCGGCCACATTGCCCCAGATCGAGCGCAGCCGGCCGGGGCTGTCGTTCCACAAGTCCCCGACCGTCGAGAGACCGGCCCGCTCCAGGCGCGCGCGCATGCGCCGGCCGACGCCGGGCAAGTCCTCCAGCCCGATCTCGAGCAGCCTGCCCGGCAGGTCGCCGGGCCTCAGCACGGTCAGTCCGTCCGGCTTGTCGATGTCCGCGGCGATCTTGGCGAGCCAGCGGTTGGGCGCGCACCCGATGGAGCAGGTGATGCGCTTGCCGACGGCTTCGCGTACCCGCCGCTTGATCCGCCCCGCCACGTCTTCGGGACAGTCCCCCTTCTCCAGAACGGCCGCCAGCTCGTCGATCGAGCAAACGACGTCGATCGGCAGCACCGAGAGCACCGCCGCCACGACCCGCTGCTGGGTCCGCACGTACAGATCGGGCCGCTGCGGCACGAGAACGAGCTGGGGGCACAGCCGGCGGGCCTCGTCGATGGCCACCCCGGTCCGGACGCCGAACTTCTTGGCCTTCGGGTTGGAAGCGATCACGCAACTGTTGCGCGCATCCTCAAACGGCACGACCCCGATCGGACAGCCGTACAGCCGGGGGTTCGCCTGCTCCTCGCAGGACGCGAAGAAGCCGTCGAAATCGACGTACAGATGCTCCGGCCGGGTCGGTTTCCGCATCGCTTCCTATGGCGAATAAAAAGCGAATATAGTGTATCACAACGCTGCAAGCCCGCCTCAATCCGGGCGGTGAAGGCGACCAGGTGTCGCTGACGTTGTTCGGGACGGGGATCCGAGTGGCCGGGGGAGCCCGGATGGTGCGGGCGACGGTCGGCGGCAGCGAGGCGCCGGTGCTGTCCGCGGGCGCGCAGAATCGCCATTTCCACTTTCCGGTCCGGAAGTCATGGCACATCTCGAAGCAGGTATCGCGTGCCTAGCCTGCATTTCTCACCACCCGACGGTCGAAGCACACGATACGACCGCCAGGACTTCGTTGCGCTTGCTTGCCGTGCTCAACGTACTGTTCAAGTACGCCTGCGCGCGCCAAGCGGCTCGCGCCTCGTCCTGACGGCCCTCTCACGCACTTCGCCTCGCCACATGGTGAGACATGCAGGCTAGGGGAACGCGCGGCTCCGTTTCTCATCAGCGATAACGGTAGCCGATGTAGATCGCCATGGCCGCCGCGGGAATCCATCCGAGAAGGAAGCCCCACAGCGAGAACCACATGGTCAGCGCTCCCCAACTGGCGAAAAAGACGACTGCCGCTACCGCACTACCATAGCCTGCATTTCTCACCACCCGACGGTCGAAGCACACGATACGACCGCCAGGACTTCGTTGCGCTTGCTTGCCGTGCTCAACGTACTGTTCAAGTACGCCTGCGCGCGCCAAGCGGCTCGCGCCTCGTCCTGACGGCCCTCTCACGCACTTCGCCTCGCCACATGGTGAGACATGCAGGCTAGGGGAACGCGCGGCTCCGTTTCTCATCAGCGATAACGGTAGCCGATGTAGATCGCCATGGCCGCCGCGGGAATCCATCCGAGAAGGAAGCCCCACAGCGAGAACCACATGGTCAGCGCTCCCCAACTGGCGAAAAAGACGACTGCCGCTACCGCACTACCATAGCCTGCATTTCTCACCACCCGACGGCCGAAGCACACGATACGACCGCCAGGACTTCGTTGCGCTTGCTTGCCGTGCTCAACGTACTGTTCAAGTACGCCTGCGCGCGCCAAGCGACTCGCGCCTCGTCCTGGCGGCCCTCTCACGCACTCCGCCTCGCCGCGTGGTGAGAAATGCAGGCTAGCTGCTCTCGATCAAGTCAATCATCTTGTAGCGGAGGTCGGCGAGCATTTTCATGACTCGATCCAGATGCAAAGAATCGGATTCCAAACAAAACGGTAGAAATCGTCGTTGTCGTTGTTCATCCGTCCCGCCAGGGCACTAGCCTGCATTTCTCACCACCCGACGGCCGAAGCACACGATACGACCGCCAGGACTTCGTTGCGCCTGCTTGCCGTGCTCAACGTACTGTTCAAGTACGCCTGCGCGCGCCAAGCGGCGCGCGCCTTTTTCCTCCGCCCGGCTTGCGCCTAGTCCTGACGGCCCTCTCACCCACTTCGCCTCGCCGCGTGGTGAGAAAGGCAGGCTATCCGGCGACCTGCCGGCTGGCAATCACTTCCCGCAACCCTTTCAGGGGCGCCATGAACTCGCGCTGTTGATCCAGCTCGTTGCGAACCTCCAGGAGATCGCTACGCAACCCCGCGATCTCACTTCGAAGCCCCGCAACCTCGCCGCGCAACCCCGCGATTTCACCTCGTTGACCCGTTAGATCCAGGCGCAACGCCCGCTGGCCGTTCAGGATCAGCCCGCTGATCACAGCCCCCAGCGACAAAATGACAGCCGCAACAGCGATCTCACCGCCCATGGTTCTCCTCCTTTTTCGCGCTCATAGAAGCCGTGAGCGCGTCCCGGTCCACAAGCTCCGGTCCTGCTGCATCTCCTCGCGCATCTACCGGTCCAGGCGCCGTGCGACCACCCCGCACTCCTTGCGTGTGGAAAGCCGGCCAGGCACACTCGACACCGTCAGGGAAGCGAGGGCGAAGACGGCAACGAAGGCTGGCCTGCATTTCTCACCACGCGGCGAGGCGAAGTGCGTGAGAGGGCCGTCAGGACGAGGCGCGAGCCACTTGGAGCACGCAGGCGCAGTTGCCTCGATCCGTGCGTAGTGGCCACTGGATTCGTCCGCTGTCCTGTCACTTCGCAGTCCCTACCGGCACGTTCAACCGACGGCCAAGTCAGAACTTTCAGTAGCGCATAGATGCCCCCGCCAAGTCCCCACCAATTTGGTAGTGACAGAGGGATCGTCCACGGGAACTGCAGTCAGGAATCGACAAGAAGAGAAAGCGGTAGCTGTCCAGATCGCTCAGCGAGGAAGCGGGCAGGGCTGCGGTTACCCGAACTCGACGATCGACAGCACCAGCCGCACCAAGTCCGCTTGCCGGGAGATGGACTGTTTCCGGCAGGTCCGCTTCAGGCGCCAATAGATGGAGCCTGTCGTGTGCCCTGTGGCTTCGGACATCTGGCGCACGCTCTTGCCTTCCGCCAGCCAGGCCGCCACCTGACTTTCGGTCGGTGTCAGTCCCAGGGTCGTGGCCACCAGGCCGGGATCGACACGATGCGGGAGTCCTAGCCTGCATTTCTCACCACCCGACGGTCGAAGCACACGATACGACCGCCAGTACTTCGTTGCGCTGGCTTGCCGTGCTCAACGTACGGTCAAGTACGCCTGCGCGCGCCAAGCGGCTCGCGCCTCGTCCTGACGGCCCTCTCACCCACTTCGCCTCGCCACCTGGTGAGAAATGCAGGCTAGCTGCCGCAATCAGCAAAAAACCGCCGACTGCAAGCTGCTGTTCTGACGGACCGCATCGCCGGCGTGTCCGGACAACAGGTGATCGATGTCGCGTTGGAGTGCGGACTGACTGCCTACGATGCCGAGTTCGTCGCGCTCGCTCGGGTCCTAGCCCGCATTTCTCACCACCCAACGGTCGAAGCACGCGATAAAAGGCCGTGTTTCGTGTCTCGCGTCTCGTGATTCGTGAAAACCATGGGCAGGACCTGATTCGCTCCAGAAGAAATGTCTAACTGCCAGCGAACCGTAAAGGCCGTGTTCCGTGACCCGAGGGGTTAAGGAGGCGATATGACCGCTAGCCTGAAGGCGCTGCTTTTGACCAGACCCGGTCGCCGACCCAGAGCGCCGCTTGACACTTTTACGATATCATTATGATATTACACTTGGCAAAGGAGGCTAATTTGCCGGACATAGCGCTTCGTGGAATCCCCGGCCCCCTGCACCGGGAGCTCAAGTCGTCCGCGAGACGGAACCACCGCAGCTTGAACGGGGAGATCCTCGCGAGGCTGGAGGAGTCGGTTCGCCCCGAGCCGGTAAACCCGCAGGCTCTCCTGGATCGCATCCGGAAGCGAAACGAGACACTTGGACCGCTCGACCTCAGCGAGGACACGCTACGAGAGATGCGGAACAAGGGGCGACCGTGATCGTAGTCGACACGAACGTGATGGTTCGCCTGGTAGTGGGCGGAGCAGACGGCGCCGACGCGGCCCGGTTGTTCGAGCGGGAGACCGAGTGGGCAGCCCCCCGCATCCTCATGAGTGAATTGCACAACGTCCTGGTTGGCTTCGTGCGGCAGGGCGCGGTGACCCCGGAGCAGGCCAAAGCGATGAGCGACGATGCTGCTGCTGTCCTGGCGGACCGCATCGCCGGCGTGTCCGGACAACAGGTGATCGATGTCGCGTTGGAGTGCGGACTGACTGCCTACGATGCCGAGTTCGTCGCGCTCGCTCGGGTCCTGGGCGTTCCTTTGGCCACTCTGGACAAGGCGGTTCTGCGCGGCGCCGCAGACGTGGCGGCGCCGTTGCGGACGCTCGCGGGCCAGCCGGCATAGAAATACAGGCCGGCCGGGATGCCGCCGCCAGACCGGCGGTCCTTACGCTCACAACGCGACCGAGGCGCGGCTCGACCCCGCGGGGTCGACTCGGTATTCCAATGGATCTCCAATTGGGACTTCAGGCCTTGGACACTTCTTCATCCGGGGCGGCGGGCCAGCCTGCATTTCTCACCACCCGACGGCCGAAGCACGCGATACAAAGGCCGTGATTCGTGTTTCGTGTCTCGTGATTCGTGACCCCAAACCCTAAGCAAGCGGTACGGCCGTTGCTCAAGGGCGGCTTGCGTTGCGTGCTTGCCGTGCTCGACGTACCGTCAAGTACGCCTGCGCGCGCCTTTTTCCTCCGCCCGGCTCGCGCCTCGCCCTGACGGCCCTCTCACGCACTTCACCTCGCCGCGTGGTGAGAAATGCAGGCTAGCTTTCGCCCTCGAATATGCTCTCCGCCGGCACGATCTCGATGCTCTCCACGTCCAGCGGATAGCGCCCGATGACCTTGTCTTCGTCGAGAATCTCTTGCGGAGGCGGGGACACGTACTCGATCGTCGAAGGGCGGCCCGTCCGGATCGCGTTGCGCATGGCGGCGGCATCCCTGGTGATGATGACGATATCGAGATCGGTGGACCGCAGATATTTCCGGATGACGGCGTTCACGTCGTCCAGGGTCAATCCGGCCCAAGCGTTCTTCACGTAGCCGCGAAACGGCGCGATTCCGTAGAAGCGGCTGTCCAGCGCATAGCCCAGCTCTTCGCTCTGGGTCTGGGTGAGCAGGTTCACGAACTTCCCCAGGAACCGCCGCGTGGCCTCGAGATCTTCTTCCGTGATCCCGTTGTTGACAAGCTTGTTCAACTCGTACAGAGCAATTCGCAGCGCAAACATCGCGTTCTGCGGCTCGACGGGGCGAATCCAGATGTGGAAGATCTGCCGGCTGCGCGCAAGGTTCGGGTCGGGCTTGAACTGGAACATGCCGCGCGGGAAATACTCGATGTAGGCATAGTCGCCGTAGTTCATCCCGCGAATCTCGCGAATCCTCTGAAACAGGTAGCTCTTGCTGGAGCGGTGCTGGCCGAAATAGGACTGCACCAACTTGAGCGCCGGCCAGTCATTGTGGGAGCGATTCACAGGGATCGGAAACCCCAGGGCGACGTGCGTCCCGCGCGTGTCCTTCTCGATGATCCGAATCCGCAGTTTCTTCGGCGAGGGCGGCAGAGCGATGGGCTCCGTTCCCGTTGCTCCTTCCGGCAGCTTCATGAAGTCGGCCCGCACGCGTTCGGGGAAACCCTCGGGATAGCCGCCCGCAAGGCCGATCACGAGGTTCCCCTGCAAGTAGAACCTCTCATGGAACGACTTCAGGTCATCGATGGAAAGATGGTCGAGCGCTGCGACCGTGCCGGCGGTGTGATGACCGTAGGGATGATCCTCGAAGACCTTGAGGAACAGATACTCCTTGGCCAACTCTTCCTCGTTGTTGCTGCGGAGCTGGATCCGCAGGTAGTTCCTGGCCTCGTCCTTGAGGCGGCGGAAATCGTCCTCCCGCCAGCCCGGTTCGAGCAGCATCGACCGCAGAAGTTCGTAGTATTTCTCGAGGTTCTCGGCGTGGGTGGTCCCCACGAACACCGTCATTTCCTTGTCGACCTGCGCGTTCACCGAAGCCGCCATCGGAAACAGGGCCTCGACGATCTCGTCGTAGCTCTTGTCCTTCGTTCCGGCTTTGGAGAGCATCGCGGCCGTCAGGGCGGCGGCGCCCTCCTTGCCCTCGGCATCGAACGCCGCTCCGGTCCGGAAGAGGATGCGGAAGGTGACCAGCGGCGAATCGTTCGGCTGCGTCAACAACTCAAGCGGCGCCGCGACGACGTTCGCGGCGAGGAGACATCCGGCCAGCAAGGAGCGGCGCATCAGTCGGCGCCTCCTTCCGGATCGTGCCGCAGCGTCGCGATCGTGCGCTCATTCTCTACGAAAACCTGCTTCGCGACGCGCTGCACGTCGGCGGCGGTGACGCCCTGGTAGAGCGCATAGCGCTTGTTGATGGTCTCCGGACTGCCGCGCATGTTGACGAAATGGGCCAATGTCGACGCGATGGCCGGAGTGCTGTTCATGCTGAGGGCGAAGTCGTACCGCAGGTGGGATTTCACGTCCTCGAGCGGCTGCGCGGGGACCGGCTCATCGCGAAGCTGCTCGATGGCCGCCAGGATCCGGTCCCGGACATACGCGGTGTCCTCCGCCTCTTTGACCCGAGCGACCACGGAGAACAGATAGGGATCGCGGTGGTCATAGTAGGCGGGAAACATCGCATCGACCTTCTGCTCTTCGACCACCAGTTTCTTGTAGAGATCGGAGTTCTCGGAAAAGGCGTAGTAGGAGATCACGTCCAGCACGGCCGAATCGTTGACCTCGTCGTCGTAGGCCGGCGCATGGTAGGACACCGCGACGATCGGCAACGTGGGCGTGTGGAAGCCTTCGTCGACGGTCTTGGGCCCATCCTGGGGGGGCTCGACAGGGATTTCCGGCTCGTAACTCCCCCGCTCCCAGCCGCCCCAGTATTTCCGGACCAGCGATAACGCGTCTTCCGGCACGTCGCCCACAATGCACACCGTGGTGTACTCCGGCCGGTAATAGCGGTCGAAGAATTTCAGCCCGTAGTCGTACATCGCGGGCATGTTCTCGACATCCTCGATGAACCCCATCGTCGTGTGACGGTAGGTGTGCCTGGTGAACGCCGTTTTCCGCACGATCTCATCGAGCTTGCGCATCGGGTTGGCGAAGTTCTTGTTGTATTCGCCGAGCACCGCGCGGGTCTCGGTGCGGAACACTTCCTCGGAATACTCCAGATTCCGGAAACGGTCGGCCTCGAGCTCCAGAATGGGCTCCAGGTCCTCTTTCGAGAACACGGCGTGATATACGGTGCGGTCGTCGCTCGTGTAGGCGTTCGTCTCGGCGCCGGCATCCTGCATGATGGCTTCCCATCGCTCGGGCGGGAAGTTCTTCGTGCCGCGAAACATCATGTGCTCGAACAGATGAGCGAATCCGGTGCGGCCCGGCTCGACTTCATTGCGCGAACCCACGTTCACGACGATGTAAAGCGCCAGCACCTCGGGATAGCCCGTCTCGACGGTCACGACCCGCAGACCGTTATCGAGGTCCGACACCTGGTAGGGGTAAGGAAAGATCCTGTCCCCCGGATCCGGGGCGCACCCGGCAAGCAGCAGCGCCGGCAGCACCCATCCGAGTACGCGTCGCATCAGTGAGTTCATCCTAACAGTCCCTGGTGGTGGTAAAAAATCCCGTGGAAGGCGCGGCAAGCTTCGGCGGTCGCTCGGCGCGGAGTGAAGAGGATGACGATCCGGGCCGATCTCCTCCGACGAACGAGGCGGCCGGCTCCGCGTCCATGCCTTGCCGCAAAGAACGGTTCATCGGGTTCCACGCCTTCAAGCACGCTGGCAACGTCCGCAGTAGTGGGTGCTGCGGCTCGCAACGATAATCCGCAGGATCGCTCTACCGCAGACAGGACACTCGTTTCCCGCCTTTCCGTAGACTGCCGTGCTCAACTGGAAGTAGCCCTGCACGCCCTCGCTGTCGACATAATTGTTGATGGTCGACCCACCTTGGGCTATGGCGTCGGTGAGGACCTCCCGGATCGCCCGATGGAGCCGCGCCGCGCGCCGCGGGCTGATGCGAGACGTAATGGCTCGCGGATGGATGCGCGCCCGGAAGAGCGACTCGTCCGCATAGATATTGCCCAGCCCCCGCAGGAACTCCTGATTGAGCAGCAGCGCCTTGGCCATCGCCCGGCGGCCGCGGAGTTTCTTGACGAACTCGTCTTCGCCGATCTCCAACGGCTCCGGCCCCAACTCCCGCAGCCGCGCCGGCAATCCGTCCGACACCTGCCAGCGGCCGAACTTCCGGATGTCGTGAAACACCATCGCCGGGCCGCCTTCCAACTCGACGACCACTCGCGTGTACGGCCCCGGCTCGCCGTCCAGGACGAAGTTGCCGGACATGCGCAGATGGACGACCAGACAGCACTGCCGCGGAGGGGAAGGCCGTTCCTTCTCGAGCTCGAAAACGATGTATTTCCCGTGCCGCCGGATGCCTCGGATGAACTGTCCGCGCAAGCGCCGCGCCGTCTTTTCGGGATCGCCGACAACCGTGCGCGGCTCACGGAAATCGACATCGAGGATGCGGCGGTTCACAACCCGCTTCGCCATTCCGCGAATGATCGTTTCCACCTCGGGGAGCTCAGGCACGTCAGTCGTTTGCGCACGGCGCGGCGATGAAGCAGGAGACCGAAAAATCTCAATCGCGGGCCATGAAGGAACATAGCAAAGATTAGTGGTTAGTGGTCAGTGGTCAGTGGTTAGGGAAAACCGTTGGCGGGAGCCTAGCCTGCATTTCTCACCACCCGACGGTCGAAGCACACGATACGACCGCCAGGACTTCGTTGCGCTTGCTTGCCGTGCTCAACGTACTGTCAAGTACGCCTGCGCGCGCCAAGCGGCTCGCGCCTCGTCCTGACGGCCCTCTCACCCACTTCGCCTCGCCACCTGGTGAGAAATGCAGGCTAGTTCGCTCCAGAAGGAAATGTCTGGGGCCGGGCGAACCGTAAAGGCCGTGTTGCGCGCGCCAAGCGGCTCGCGTCTCGTCCAGACGGTCCTCTCACGCACTTCACCTCGCCGCGTGGCGAGACATGCAGGCTCGCTCCTCGCCTTGAACTCTCCGCAGCGGAGCAGTGCCGTCGTAGAATACGTACAGCAGCAACAACGGGTCCCGGATGTCCAGGAAAACGGCTTCGCAGCATTTGATCGTGTTGGGCGTGTCCGGCGGCATCGCCGCCTACAAGGCCGCCGAGCTTGTCCGCCTGCTCACCGATCGCGGCCACCAGGTGCAAGTCGTCATGACCGACTCGGCGCAACGCTTCGTCGGGCCCCTCACTTTCGCCTCTCTCACCGGCCGCAAGGTGATCACGAACCTGTTCGGCGAGACCGACTCGGAAGTAAAAGACAGCTCGATCGAACACATCGACGTGGCTCAACGAAGCGAGCTGCTACTGGTCGCTCCGGCAACCGCCGATATCCTGGCGAAGTTCGCCCACGGCATCGCCGACGACTTCCTCACCACCATGCATCTGGCCTATACCGGCCCCGTCGTCGTCGCACCCGCCATGAACACCAACATGTGGCGGCACCCGGCGACACAGAGCAATGTGGCGCAGCTTGCCGCTCGCGGCGTCACCATCGTCGAACCGGATGCCGGCGATCTCGCATGCGGCATGGCCGGGCCGGGCCGGTTGGCGGACTTGGAGCAAATCGTCGAAACCGCCGAGAGCGCTCTCGAAGGACGGACGCGAACGGACGATCTTGCTTCCGAGACCGTCCTCATCACCGCCGGCCCCACACAGGAAGCGATCGACCCCGTACGGTTCATCGCCAACCGCTCGAGTGGACGCATGGGATACGCTCTCGCACGAGAGGCCCGCGCGCGAGGAGCCAGAGTCGTTCTCGTGAGCGGTCCTGTCGCTCTCACCCCGCCCAACGGCTGCGAGGTGATCCCGGTCGAAACCGCCGAGCAGATGCATCGCGCCGTCCTCGAGAGGCTCAGCGAGTCAACGATCTTTGCCGCGGTCGCCGCCGTCGCCGACTATCGCCCGCGCGCCGCTGCTGCGGCCAAACTCAAGAAGCATGGAGAGCCGCCCCCTCTCGAACTGGAGCCCACGCCGGACATCCTCCTCGAAGTCGGCCGTCTGAAGGGCAACCGCATCGTCATCGGCTTCGCCGCGGAAACGAACGATGTCCTCGAGAACGCCCGCGCCAAACTCGCGGCGAAAAACTGCGACCTCATCGTTGCGAATCCGGTCGGTTCGGATACCGCCGATACCGGCTTCGGATCTTCCCTGAACCAAGGCTGGCTTGTCGACTCGACCAGCGAAGAAACCGAGTTGCCCAGCATGTCCAAGCGAGAGATGTCGGCGCACATCCTCGACAAGGTCGTCCATCTTCGAAAAGCGGTTGAGTCTTCCCGCTCCACCCGCTAGACTCGCTGGATGGCGGACCCATCCTCCCTGCCCGACGTCCTCCGTTTCTACCGCGACTTGGGGTTCACCGAGGTCCGGGCTCCTGCCGCGGTCTCACCTTCCAAGGCCCGGAAGGGCCGCTCACAGCCGGCCGCACCTGAGCCCAAGCTGACCGAACCGGCAGAGCCCATACCCGTTTGGAACTACCGCCCCGACACGGACCTCTTCGGTGACGGCGAGACTGCACGGCGGGACCCCGCTGCCATGCTCGGAAAGATCCAGGAGGACATGGGCGAGTGCACGCGCTGCGTTCTCCATGAAGGTCGCTCGAAAATTGTTTTCGGCAGCGGCAACGTCAAAGCCAAGCTGGTGTTCGTCGGCGAGGGGCCCGGCGCCGACGAGGATGCGCAGGGCCTGCCGTTCGTCGGCCGCGCCGGACAGCTCCTCACTCAGATGATCAACAACACCGCCGCCGGCGAGGGCATCGCCATCCAACGCGAGGACGTCTACATCTGCAATGTGGTCAAGTGCCGTCCGCCCGGCAACCGCGTCCCCGAACCCGAGGAGATGAAGACCTGCGGCCAATTCCTCGATCGCCAACTCGACGCCATCCGCCCCAAAGCGATCTGCGTATTGGGCGGAACCGCCGCGAAATACTTGCTCGACCCCCGCCAGGGCATCACGAAAATCCGCGGCCAATGGCAGAACTGGCGCGGCATCCCTGTCATGCCTACGTACCACCCCTCGTTCCTGCTGCGCCCCTACAACAAAGAAGGCAAACGCCAAGCCTGGGAAGACCTGAAGAAGGTGCTGCACTACGTCTACGACTGAAGCTGCGGGAAGTACGCTCGAGGCGACAAAAGGCCGTGATCCGTGTCTCGTGACTCGTGATTCGTGAAAAACCTCACAGGCCGTGTTGCCGGCGCCAAGCGACGCGCGCCTCGTCATGACGGCCCTCCCAGGCACTTCGCCTTCCCACGTGGTGAGAATACAGATCAGCGGAAGCTCGTGGGCCGATCGCCCGTCTCCTATAATCAGAGTTTGTTGTCATGCCCCGGTTCCCTGAAATCCGTTCCACTACGGTCCTCTGTGTGCGCCGCAACGGCAAGGTCACCATGGCGGGCGACGGTCAAGTCACCATGGGGAGCGAGGTCATCAAGGGCTCCGCGAAAAAGATCCGAAAGCTTCACGACAACAAGATCCTAGCCGG
The DNA here is from genome assembly GCA_965204095.1 of Bryobacterales bacterium. GTDB lineage: Bacteria > Acidobacteriota > Terriglobia > Bryobacterales > UBA6623 > JAPPLB01. The sequence goes on from OZ241991.1 coordinate 3,807,589, forward strand.
GTTCGCCGGTTCCACCGCCGACGCCCTTTCGCTCTTCTCGCGTTTCGAGGACAAACTTCAGCAATACGGAGGCAATCTCGGCCGCGCCGCCGTTGAGCTCGCCAAGGAATGGCGCACAGACAAGTCTCTGCGCCACCTCGAAGCGCTGCTGCTTGTCGCCAACAAGAACCTCTCGCTGATCGTGAGCGGAAACGGCGATGTCATCGAGCCCGACGAACCGATGGCGAGCGTCGGCTCCGGCGGGCCCTTCGCGGTCGCCGCCGCCAATGCCCTTTTTTCCCACACCGAGATGAGCGCCCGCGAGATCGCTGAGGAAGCGATGCGCATCGCCGGCAAGATTTGCATCTACACGAACGACAACGTCACGTTCGAGGAATTGGAGTAGTATCCCTCCATGGTCATCTACCTCCCCGGACAATCGTCCAAGGAATCCGTCGCGCTCGATGAGCTGACGCCACGCGAGATTGTCCAACAACTCGACAAGCACGTCATCGGACAGGCCGAGGCCAAGAAGGCCGTCGCCATTGCGCTCCGCAACCGTATTCGCCGCCAGAAGCTCGACTCCGAGATGGCCGAAGAGGTGATGCCCAAGAACATCCTGATGATGGGTCCCACCGGCGTCGGCAAGACCGAGGTCGCGCGCCGCCTCGCCAAACTCGCCAACTCGCCTTTCATCAAGATCGAAGCGACGAAGTTCACCGAAGTCGGCTACGTCGGCAGAGACGTCGATTCGATGATCCGCGACCTCGTGGAAGTCGCTATCGACATGCTCCGCGAGGAAAAACTGGACCAAGTCGCCGAGCGCGCCGAAGTCAACGCGGAAGAGCGCATGCTCGACATCCTCATGCCACCGCTCAAGGAAGGCGAGGAAAGCGAGAGCATCGAGAGAACCCGCGAGAAACTGCGCGCCCAGTTGCGAGACGGCAAGCTCGACGACCGCATGGTCGAAATCGATGTCCGCGAACGCAACATGCCCGTCGAGATCGTCACCAACACCGGTGTCGAAGAGATGGATATCAACCTGCGCGACATGCTGCCCGGTCTCTTCGGCGGCAAGAATCGCCGCCGCAAGATGCGCGTCACCGAGGGCCTCGACTACCTCATCTCCGAAGAAGAGCAAAAGCTCGTCGACATGGACCAGATCACGCGCCAAGCCATCGAGCGCGTCGAGCAGTCCGGCATCATCTTCCTGGACGAAATGGACAAGATCGCCGGACGTGAAGGCGGCCGAGGTCCCGATGTCAGCCGCGAAGGCGTACAGCGGGACATCCTGCCGATCGTCGAAGGCACCACGGTCAACACACGCTACGGCATGATCCGCACCGACCACATCCTGTTCGTCGCCGCAGGAGCATTCCACGTCTCAAAGCCCAGCGATCTCATCCCCGAGCTTCAGGGACGCTTTCCCATCCGCGTGGAGATGAAAGCACTCACCACCGAGGACTTCTTCCGTATCCTCACCGAGCCCAAAAACGCGCTCATCAAGCAATACACCGCATTGATGGACACAGAGGGCATCCGCCTCAAGTTTTCCAACGATGCCATCTCGGAAATCGCCGCCGTCGCTTCTCAGGTCAACGAAGACACGGAAAACATCGGCGCCCGGCGCCTTCACACGATCATGGAGCGCGTCCTCGAGGAAGTCTCCTTCGAAGGCCCTGACCTCAAGAAGAAGACGGTCAACATCGACGCGGCCTACGTCAAGGAGCGCCTCGCCGAGATCTCCCGCGACCAGGACCTCAGCCGCTACATCCTCTAGTTGTCGATTGCACGGCGCACACCTTGGCAAACTACGGGAGAACGCCATCTCCCGCCCCTAACCTGCCTTTCTCACCACCCGACGGCCGAAGCACGCGATACGACCGCCATGACTTCGTTGCGCTTGCTTGCCGTGCTCGACGTACGATCAAGTACGCCTGCGCGCGCCAAGCGGCTCGCGCCTTTTTCCTCCGCCCGGCTTGCGCCTAGTCCAGACGGCCCTCTCACGCACTTCGCCTCGCCTCGTGGTGAGAAATGCAGGCTAAAAACAGGAACACTCCGCTTTGCTCCGCCGGCGGGCGACGGCCGGAGAGGAGCGGTGCGGGAGGCGCTCGATACGGTCCCCATCTTATGTGCGCTTCTGCTGTTGTCATTCTGCGGTTCCGTTGGCGAACCTTTGCCGCCTCTGCTCAACATCCCTGAGAGCAGCCACGACCTCGTTGCCCGCCAAACCGAGCGAGGCATCATCCTGCAATGGACCTGGCCCGAAACCACCACCGAGGGAATGCCCTTCACCGACCTCGCCCGCTTCGCCATCCACTTCATGCAGGCAACCGCGCCGCAGCGGCCGACTCCGGACGATTTCGCCATCCAGAGCAAATGGCTCCACGAGGTCGATGTCACAGACCTCGATGACCTCAGCCCGGGCGATCCCGTTCAAGTCACCCTTGACCTTCAACCCTTTCTCGGTGATACCCTCGTCCTCGGCGTACGCGCGGAAAGCCGCCGAGGGCGCTCGGCCGGCTTTTCGAACCTGCTCATGATCCAGGTCCTCGCGCCGCCCGCGGCCCCCGAAGCCCCCCAACTCACCGTGACCGTCGACGCCATCGAACTCCAGTGGCCCGCCGTACCCGACGCCCGGACATACCGCATCCACCGCCGTGCCCAGGATCAATCCGAGTTTCAACCTCTCGCCATCACGGCCGAAACCACCTTCCGCGACCCGCAATTCAGCTGGGAAGAAACCTACGTCTACCGTGTCCAAAGCCTGACCGGCAGCCCCGATTACGAAGTCGCGGGAGGGACGTCGCCGCCCGCCCAAATCGCCGCCCACGACGCCTTTCCGCCCTCCGCACCGAACGACTTGCGGGTCGTCGCCGGACTCGATTCCATCGAGCTTTCGTGGGAACCCGGTCCTGAACCCGACCTGGCCGGTTACCGTCTCCGCCGCAGCGCAGACAACGCCACACCCGCCGTGCTGACCCCCGACCCCATCCCCACGATCAACTTCACCGACAGGCAAGTCCGAAGAGGAGTCAGCTACCGCTACGAACTGACCGCCCTCGACCAAAACAACAACGAAAGCCCCCCCGCACGCTCCCGCGAAGTTCGCCTGCCCTAGCCTGCATTTCTCACCACATGACGGCCGGAGCACGCGATACGACCGCCATGACTTCGTTGCGCTTGCTTGCCGTGCTCGACGTACTGTCAAGTACGCCTGCGCGCGCCAAGCAGCTCGCGCCTCGTCCTGACGGCCCTCTCACCCACTCCGCCTCGCCACGTGGTGAGAAATGCAGGCTAGACCGGGCGGTCTCTCTCTTAGTACTGCACCGCCGGATCGAACCCGTACCGCAGAGCGCTACCAACTGACGTCCCGGCCCTCGTTTTCCTTCTTGAGATAGTCCGTCAAGGGCGAGAAGTAGTCGAGCATCGCCCTCGTGCTGATCTCCTCTCCGGTCATTTCGCGGATCACTTCGCGCCAGTCCCGGGTAGCGCCCAAGCTCAGAAGATCCGACAGGAATCGACCCACCTGCTTGTTGCCGTAGTAATTGCAGTCGCGCGGATCCTGCTTGAGGATGTTGTTCGCGATGTAGGTGTGCAACTGATACTTCAGCACGAATGCCATCGCGTAGTCGTAATATTGCGCCGGATCGTTGCTGATATGCGTCTTGGTACAGGCGTCGCAGAACTCCTCGCCGCGCGGGCCGGGCGGCTCGACTCCCTGGAAGCGGCCCACGTACTCCCACCAGCGCTGGTTGAACTCTTCGGGCGAAAGGTTTTCTTCGTAGAGGTCGTGCTCCCAGAACGACATGGTTCCCGCGGAGAAAGGGATGAATACGACAGCCTGATTCAGCGCCTCGTCGAGGAGCCATTGGACCTGGTCGATCTCGACGTCCTCGCCCAAGAGGCCGATCTGTTTGAGATACGCCGGTTGCCGCGCCGCGATGCCGATCAGATCGCCGACGGCTTCATGGAAGGCGCGGTTGGCGCCCCCTCGCAGCGTCAGCGGCACGTTCGGATTGGAGTACAGCATGAAGTAATAGACATGTCCCAATTCGTGATGCGAAGTCTGGAACCAGCGGAAGTTCGGCTCAACGCTCATCAGGGATCGAACATCCTTGTCGAGATCCAGGTGCCAGGCCGAGGCGTGCGTGTTCTTCTTGCGTGTCGCCTCTGGAGGAAGCTGATACAGATCCGACTTCTGCCAGAACGAGTCGGGCAGCGGCGGCATGTCAAGAGACGTGTAGAACGCCTCCGCCTGCTCCACGATCCATTCCGGTGACTTCTCCTTGAACAGACCGTCCAAGCTCACTGTTGAGGCAAGTCCGGGCCAAGACTGAGCCCAGCGGTTGCCGATCCAGTGGGCCGGTATTTTTTGGGGCGCCGGCTGCTTGTATCGCTTGGCCAATTCGTACTTCGCCCAGCAATGCACCTGCTCATACAGCGGACGCAGATCTGTCTGGAATCCCTCCATGAGCTGCATCATCTCGTCGACGGTCATTCCATAGTCGGCGACTTGCAACGCGAAGAACGAGTCGAAGCCCATCTCTTTCGCAAGCTCGTTGCGCAGGCGGCGCAACTCGATCAGGCCCGGTTTCAACGCCGGGCCGGTCTGCTTGGACACCTCCCAGATGTGTTGCCTCTCCTGGAGGTCTCGGGAGCCGCCGCGGAGCGTGTTGTCGATCTGGTTCGGGTTGACGACCTCGGCGCACGATTCCCCGCGCCGCTCGGCGCAAAACTCGAAGCCGTCGAGCACCGCGCTTTGTTTGGCTTCCTGTGCGACTCGCTCCGTCACCGTTTCGGGAATCGTCCCTGGATACTCCGCTGCGGTGAGCCGGATCTTCTCGAGCTGCCGTACTGTCAGATCATCCAACACGTCGCGGGATGCAAGCAAACTACGTGTCGTCTCGATGACGTAGCGGCTCCCCGAAAAGGCCGCAAGAGCACTTTCGGCGCCGATGCGCTCACCGACGTGCTGCTCGGTCACGTCCGTCGACGACTTCCAATACGCTTCGGAAGTGACGGCGTAGATCTTCTGTCCGATACCGTCATACATCGCAAGGAATCGGTCGGCCTGCTCTTGGGGACTCAACCCACCCGATCCGCACGAAAGCGACACGGCCAAGCCGGAAACAATGATCAACAAAGAGGTGCGTTTCATCACGCACATTCTACTGCGGTCCCCGTGCTGCGGCGTACCCAGCCTGCATTTCTCACCACCCGACGGCCGAAGCACGCAAAAAAAACCGTGATTCGTGTCTCGTGATTCGTGAAAACCATGGGCGTGGATTGGTTCGCTCCAGAAAGAAATGTCTGACGGACAGTGAAGCGTTAAGGCCGTGATTCGTGTTTCGTGACCCGAGGGCCGAAGGAGGCGATTTGGCAACTACGCCTGCGCGCACCAAGCAGCGCCCCTCGTCCTGACAGCCCTCTCACACACTTCGCCTCGCCACGGGGTGAGACATGCAAGCCAAGGCGGCCGACTGCTGCTGGGAAAGGAGGACTTGCGACGCCGAAGAGGCCTTCTAATCGAGGTCGATGTCGCGTGTGAACTTCTTCGGAGGCCCTTCGGAACGGGCTTTCTTCAAGAGGCCATCGAAGCGTTTCTTCAAGTCTTCTCCATGCCGCCGCTCTGCCGCGAACTGCTTGCGAAACCGCTCATCCCGAGTCCGTTCTTCGGCCTTGAGGTCCAGGACGGCAGCCTGCAGGTCCCGAGGCACATTCTCGGGTTTCGGGGCTTCGTGCGACAGGATGACACGGCGCTCGGCGTCCATTTCCAACGCCGCGCCGCAGCAAGGACACTCGACATGAAAAACACTGTCGTTCACGACTACATAGTACTCGAATCGGCTCAAATCTCTTCCAGGTCGCGGTACGCCGGGCATCGGCCGCAGATCGTCAACAGGGGTGCATTGCAAACCCCGTACCGTTCTGGTTGAATGGGGTGCGCAGCGCGCAGGTTCGCCGAGCACGAATGAGGTAAGCCGATCGGCCGAGACGGAAAACAGCAGCCCGCTCTCCCATACAGGAATCCCACGAAAGGCACCCTTTGGACGACCACCTCAAGGAATTGATGCAGCAGCTCGGGAATGCCATCAACGATTCTCTCGGGGAATCCGACAGCATTGCCGAGTCGATCGGAGAGATCAAGAAAGAGGGTTACGATGTGTTTCTGGTCATCGAAGCAACGATCGGGCTCAACCGGAATGACGGGGACACACAGGACGCACCGAAAGCAGAGCCGCTTGTCGTCTCAGAGGCTCCCTTCACGAAGCAGGACCGCGCTTTTCTCAAGGCGCTGAAAATCAGAGTGGACGAGTAGACCGGAAGGTTTACTCGCCGTCGTCTACGGGCGCCCCTGCGGGCCGACGCGTGGAGGTTCGCCGCCGAGCCGGAGATGCTGCGGGTTTGCGCGGCGCGGTGGAGCGGCCGCGTGTCGTCCTTCGTCCTCGTCCCCGCGCGGGTGCGCGCGACCGAGAGGGCTTGGACTCGTCCAGCAGTTCCCCTGATGACGATTCGGCTTGATCGGAGGGGTCTGCTTCAACCTCGGCGTCCTCCCCGAGGCCCTGCGAACCAGCGACCAACTCATCGCCAGGATAGTAGCGCAGGCCATGCTCCAAGTCGGCCTCGACCCGCACCAGCCCCTTGTCATGGGCGTAGTTCAACACTTCCGCGAACTCCGAGAAACCGTAGTCGGTTTCCTTGAAGTCGGGGTCGGCGGCCGTGACGACGGCTTCCACTTCTCGCGCCGGGATGCCCATGCTCAAGATGTCGACGTTGGCTTGCAGAACTTCCGCGAGCATGCGAATCGCGTCTTCCTGGTCGCGCGCGCCGTTGCCGTTCGTGGAGTCCTCGTCGTCGACGCGACGCTCGACCATCACTTGGCCGTCAACGGTCCGCACCGCGAGAAACCCTTCGTCGACGAGCTTCTCGATGAAGCCCGAGAACGATGACGCGCCGTATTCCCGCTCGTCGAAAGCGGGGTCGAGCTGTTGCATCGTGCTCTTCAGCAGACCGAGTTGAGGCTGCACTCCCCGCCGATCGAGCGAATGAAGCGTACGGTCCACGAGCGGAACGGCGCGTTGCAGCGGGAGCGAGCGGCGCTGGCGGCTGCGTTGTCCGGATCCGCCGCCGCGGCGGGAACGCGGAGTCTGGCTGTCGAGCAGGGACTCGTAGCTGAGGAATTCGTGGCAGTTGCGCTGCAGGATGGTGCTCGTGAAAGCTTTTCCGCCGACGATCAGAACGCGCTTGTTGAACTGCTTGAGCTTGTTGACGAGCGGCATGAAATCGCTGTCGCCGCTGACGATCGTGAAGGCATTGATGTGATCGCGCGTAAAAGCCATCTCGAGGGCATCGAGCGCGAGGTTGATGTCACCGCCATTCTTGTCGCCTTTGGGCGTAGTGTCGCGCTGCACCATCTGCACACCCTGCTCGCTGAAAGCCCGGGCGGCCGCGCCATGGCGGCTCCAGTTTCCATAAGCTGTCTTGGAGACGACTTCACCGCGCTCCTTGAGCCCCTCGAGCACGCTGCGGACATCAAACTCGCGGTGAAGAGTGGTTTTTACACCAATTTCGATGTTGTCGTAGTCGATAAAAACGGCAATCTTGAGTTGCTCTTCCACAGAGTCATTATATCGCCCTACTCCGCCAGAGCTTCGCGAGCGCGTTGGCGGTAGACCTCTCGAGCCTCTTCAAACTGCGCAAACACGTGCTTCTTTTCGGCCTCGGAGCGCCACCCGAACCAGTCCTCGGCCATGCCTTCAAGCTTGTCGATCCAGCGCAGGAAGTACTCGGCAGACGCGCGGCTGCGGATTTTCCGATCCCCGACGTAAACGCGCACGGCGTTGGTGACAGCCTGTCCAAAGCTGTCAGGACCGCCGTCGGGGTAGGGGTCGGCCTCGACAATCAATGTGAACCAACGGCTCTCGGACACGGAGATCGAAGACGCCCAATCGACGCGGGTGCGGTCTGCGCCGAGGGGCAGTTCCCTCCAAGCCTCTCCGTTGCTATGCAGCGTGGCCTTGCGCAAGGGCGTGATGGACCAGATTTTCACGGCCATCGCCACTTCACCGCCCCTGTCGAGCTTCACATCCTGCCCCGGGCCTTGGCCGTTGACCGTGAATTCGACCAAAGGTCCGCTGCTGACATAGCTACGCCCGTTCTTGATGGCATCGATCCAACCCTGCGCGGTGAAGTTCTCGCCGAGGTCCACGTAGGTTCGAATCAAACCGATGGGGCGATGCTTGCGGAGATCGTTGAGAGCGTCTTCTCCGCCGATGGGGGTGACACGAAAATCGTTATTGAGGGAGTGATGCAGAACCGTGACTGCGCCGCGGGACGGGGAGGACCACTCGAAGCCGTCGGCCGTGCCCAGCGCCATGTCGACCGGGAAACCCTTGGCGCCGCCGAGACCGCCCTGCAGCGGGTCGCCGTGACCACCGTAGGCGTGAACGTAGCCCACAGCGGCGCCCTGCGCCTGGGCTTTGCGGAACATGTCGGTGTTCGTCGGGTAGAGGCTCTCGATACCGGTACCCTCGTATCCGGTCAGGAACGGGGAGATGAAATGGTCGTCCAGGCCGATGAAGTACGTGTGCCCCCAAAAAGGCGGCCGATACTCTTCGCCGAAAACAACGATTTGCGCGGGATTACCCTTCGACGATGAATGCTCACCGCCTCCTTGCTCGAAGTACTGCCAGTCGAGGATGCGGTTGTCCTTGTTGGCGATCAGGGCGCTGATGATATCGAGGTCCTGGGCACGGGCGGTCATCATCAGGTATTCAGGGGTGATGCGGGCGCTGCCGCCGTAGTTCATGTGGGTGTGGGTCGTGCCGCTGTACCACCCCTTGGCCCCGACATCAACGAAAGGCTCGAGTGTGATGTCGACGACCTCGGTCTGCCCTTCCTCGATGTCGATTTCATGCGTTAGGGGCATGTACTCGAAACCTTTGGCCACTTCGATGCGGAATCGGCCCTCCGGGGCCTCGATCACGCTCTCGCCTTCCATGTAGAAGATGTTCTGATTGCGCAGCCCCTGAAAGCGCGCCGTGATCGGGAAGGTCTCGAGTCCGGCATAGAACTTGCCGTCCGATGCCTTCGTGATGACGCGGGCAGCGGTCGGCTTGCCGCTGCGCCCGTCGGTGACCTTCAAACGGACCTTCCCCACGGGCCTCCTCCAACGGCGTTCGGTGATCTCCACCTTCCGCTGGGCGCCGCCGTAGGTTTCGAGCAGCCAGAGTTGCGGAACGCCTTCCTCGTTCGAGATAAAGGCAATCCATTCGCCATCCGGAGACCAGCGAGGTTTGAAATGATCGTGCTCGCCAAAGGTCATCTTGTAGGGTTGGCCACCTGAAGTCGGCAGCACATAGAGATGCACGAACTGGTCAGCCGACCCGCTCGTCGAGGCATAGATGATTCGCTTCCCATCCGGCGACACGTCGGGATGGGTGCGGTAGAGCGTCTGTTCCCGGCGAATGCGCGTGCGGCGGTCGAATCCTCCGGCTTCAGCGGGGATGCGCCACACATCCCCGGAACCCAGTGGCACATCGCGGTTCGAGACGACGATCAACTCCTTGCCATCAGGCATCCAAGCGGGCTGGATATGGATGTCCCACTCACCGAAATACAGGCGGCTGTTGTGGAACCTGTTGTCACTGCTCAGCGCAACAGCGGGACCGGTCCAGTCTCCGTTCCGGATCGGGCGGGTGAACAGGTTGAAGGTCCCATTGGGATTTGTAGCCGTGTAGGCGACCCGTCTGCCGTCGGGCGAGAATGCGGGGTCCATGTAGACGTGTCCGTCGTAAGTCAGCTCATGAGAACGGCCGGTCTCGACGTTGACGATCGCGAGTTGGATATTGCGGGCGTCGTCATCGGCGCTATAGATGATCCACTTGCCGTCGGGCGACCAATCGGGGTTGGAATGGTATTTCGCATCGTGGGTCAACTCCACGGCTACGCCGCTTGCGACTTCGACCTTCCAGATCGAGCCGAACATCGATACGGCGATCCACTTGCCGTCGGGCGACCAGGACGGGGCCCAGGGCGTGGGATTGGGCATGTGAGCCAAGTAGTAGCTCGACATGTAGTTGCTGCGCAGCTTGAGAGTGGTGTACTCACCGCCTTGCGCCCAGAGGCTCGGGACCAGCAACAGAAGAACAAAGAGTAACGGGGAGACGAGTTTCTTCATGGCTTACTGAGAGGCAAGCGTAGCGAAGCATCCCCCACCGCCGCAAGGGGTGAAGAGGCTCCGGGTCGTGCGGGAACCAATCTTCGAAGCTCTCTTGCCCGGGACGTGGGTCTACCCGCGCCCTTGTCCACGGGCCCAATCGGCGATGACGCGGGCAATCTCAGCGAGCACGTCCGCGGCGCGCGTTTCGGAGCGATGGTAGTACGCGAAGAGGGACATGACAACGGGACCGCTTTCGGAGTGGACGATTCCGACATCGGCCTTGACACGCCAGGTTCCTCCGATCTTGTGCGCGACTTCCGTGCCGGACGGCAAGTGTCTTGGAATCATGCGGCGGTCGGTTGTCTGCTTGAGAATCTCGATCATTTGTTGCGACGCAAGTTCGCTGACCATTTCGCCGCGAAAAATCTGCTTGAAGATCAGCCCCATCTCGCGAGGCGTGGTGACGTTGCCGTCCGGTGAGGCGGATGCGAAGCCCTCTTCGACCAAGCTGCCGGACTGAGCGCGTTTGAGGAGCAACTCGTCCAAAGCGGGCGAGCCGATGCGGGAATCGATAGCCGCCATCTGGTAGTGCATCTCCGTGCAGTTGCCTCCGACGTGCGTGTTCGGAAAGCCCAACTCGTCCATCGCGGCGCTGACCGACGCCGCGCTGACGACCTGCATCAGCGTGTCGGTTGCGATGTTGTCGCTGTGAGCGATCATCAACCGGCACAGCTCCAACAAGGGCAGCGGACCCGGGTGCTCACGCTCCTTGAGCACACCGCTTCCGTGGCGGGAAATGCCGCCGGCCCATTCCTGAGTCTGGTCCGTGAGAAGCTCGACGCTCTCGACGCGGCGAAAGAACTCGATCATCACCGGCACTTTGAAAACGCTAGCAGTAGGAAAGAGGTGGTCCTCGTTTTTGCCATAGACCCGTCCGCTATCGAGGTCCTCGGCGTAGATGCCGACCGAGCCCTTGAAATCCCAAAGGGCAGCGCGAACTGCTGCATCGAGGTCCTCGTGCTCGGGGACAACGCGACACGACGAAGCCGCTATCAGGATGAGCCCCACGGACAGCACGAAGGCGGCCATGCCGACTCCACGCTTCAGGCGCCGAACCGGAATCCGAGCGGAGTGTTGCACAGGCATTTCAGAAAGAGTGGCGCCGACTTCGATCAAGAACTGCGGGGCCGGCGACGATGAGACCTTGCGAGTTTAGACATTATGGAGTGACCTGTCCAACCGCGAGGAACGCGGGTTACGCTTACGAGCGAGAAGCACGATGCGCAGAGCCGCATCGAGGAGGACAGGTCATGAGGGAGTTTAGCAACTACATTGGACTGGACGTTCACAAAGAGATGATCGCTGTCGGCATCGCCGATAACGACAACAGCGAACCGCGTTTTTGGGGCATGATCCCGCATGAGGCCGAAGCGGTGCGGCGGATGGTTCAGCGGCTTTCGCGGAGCGGCCGACGACTCAAGTTCTGCTACGAAGCCGGACCTTGCGGCTACGGGCTGTACCGCCAGTTGCTGAAGCTGGGGCAGGCCGTCACGGTGGTGGCGCCGTCGTTGATTCCGCGTTCGCCCGGCGAGCGCATCAAGACCGACCGCCGCGACGCGCTTTCACTGGCGCGTTTGGACCGTCGCGGCGATCTCAGCGCCGTGTGGGTTCCGGGCGAAGATCACGAAGCGGTGCGCGATCTCAGCCGCGCGCGCGAGGATCTCAAGATCGTCGACAAGCAGATGCGGCAACGCCTGAACGCTTTCCTGCTGCGCCACGGCAAGGTCTATGAGGGCCGACAACGTTGGACGCAGGCGCATTTTCGTTGGCTGGAGCGGCAACGCTTCGCCTCGCCACATCAGCAGATCGTCTTCGAGGAATACATCGAGGCAGTGCGGCAAGCCCAGGCGCGCACGGCCAGTCTGGAGCAGGTGTTGCGGGAGGCGATCGAAGAGTGGAGCCTGGGCGAGACGGCGACGGCCTTGACGGCCTTGCGCGGGGTCGACCAGATCGCCTCCATGACGATGCTGGCCGAACTGGGCGACCTCACGCGTTTCAGCCGGCCCCCGGAGTTGATGAGCTTTGTCGGGTTGACACCGAGCGAAGCCTCCTCGGGGTCGCGGCGCCGCCAGGGAGGGTTGACCAAAGCCGGCAATACGCACGTACGCCGCATGTTGATCGAATGCGCTTGGGGCTACCGTTTTCCCGCCCGCAAGACGGCCGTGATTCAGCGCCGCGCCGAAAAGTCTTCGCCCCAGGTGCAAGCCCTGGCCTGGCAAGCCCAGCAACGCTTGTGCGGCAAGTTCCGGCGCATGGCAGCGCGCGGCAAGCCGTCCACCGTCATCGTCGTCGCGATCGCTCGGGAACTGTTGGGATTCATGTGGGCGATTACCAAGGAGGTGAAGCGCCAACAGCTGTTGTCGGAAGCGGCCTGAACAAGGACCGTGAAACAGAAAATCTTCTCAGACCGAGAGCAGGACGCCGGGGCCGTCTCGGGAGAACCCTCGTGGCTGTTAGGAAGCGCCGCAGGGCGATCTTCGTACTTAGAGTGAGGCAGCTCCGCGACGAATACCAGTCAGGCGGTACCCAACCCGCGCATATCAGCAGGATCCGAACGTCGCTTCGAGCCCCGGCGTCCCGCTCTCCGTCTGAGAAGTAGAACCAACGAAAAGGAGGTCCCTTTCCCGGACATCTTAACGCAATTGCTGTGCCCAAACTTGACAGGTCACACCATATCAGCAGCCCGTGGCAAAAGCCCCGCTGCATTCAAGCGGCGATGCATCCCGGCTGAACTGCGTTGCTCCTCGGTCGAATATGTCCAATATGCTCCCTCGTCGCGTCTTGTCAGCCGGCCGCCTCGCCGCTCTCGGCGCTACGCGCGGTTTCACCACGGACTGCCAGATGCGCTCTCGCTGCTCGTCAACGTCGAGCCCTGCCTCTGTCAGGGCTCACGGAAACTCGGACTGCTCGCACGTCCGATACAATGGGGCCGCTCATGCGTCTGTTGGCAGCGGCCTTGTGCCTATCCTTCTGCGGTGCTGCGTTCGCGGCCGAGTTCTCTCATCAGGACGTCATCGAACGGTTGAGGAGCGTGGGCGGTTCCGTTGCCACGGACGCGGATGGCCAAGCGATCGCAGTCAACCTGACTTCGACCTGGATCACCGACGCCGACCTGGCCCTGGTCGCCACGCTGCCGAAACTGGAAACGATCGATCTTTCCCTCACAAGGATCACCGATGTCGGTCTCGAACATCTGAAGAACTTGGAGAACGTGCGGCATCTGCGGATGCACCACGCGGAGTACCTGACCGACGGCGCGATCGCACAGATCAAGGGTTGGAAAAAGCTCGATAGCCTCGATCTTCGCGGAACGAAGGTAACGAGCCGCGTCCTGGAGCACATCAGGACGCTGACAACCCTGACCGCGCTCGACCTGAGCCACTCCGAAGTCACCGACAGCGGATTCGAGACATTGGCCGAACTGACCAGACTCGAGCGGCTAGCGATCGGCGGGAACCGCATCCTTGGTCCGGGACTCGATCTGCTGAAGATGGTCCCCACGCTGCGTCATCTGGATGTGAGCGGAATCCAACGCGTCGACTCGGGGCTTTGGGGCATCGCCCTCAACGAAGCCAACATGCACAGGTTGGCGCAACTGACTCAACTGGAGTCGCTCAATCTCAGCGGCGCCAACATCGCCGACCGCGGGCTGGACCGGCCCGGCCACGAGTTGGCGCGGCGGAAGGAACTCCATTCGCTCCCGAGAATCAGTCCGCTCGTCAACCTGCGCGAGCTTGATCTCACCCGCACGGCCGTCGACAACGCCGATCTGGCTGTCGTGACCCAGCTTCCGAAGCTGCGCCGCCTACGCGTCGGCTACGCGAGCAACATCGATGACGGAGCCGCTTCGATCTTCCTGCGCTTGCCGCAACTCGAGAACCTGTATCTGACGGAAACCAACGTCGGAGACGCAACGCTCGACGCACTACAGCAAAGCAAATCGTTGAGGAAACTTGCCGTCGGGGGCACCAAGGTCAGCGCGGAGGGAGTCGCAAGGTTCCAGGCGGCGCGGCCCGATTGCGAACTGGTGTGGTGGGCGCCCGCCGTTGAAATATCGTCAAAAGACTGAGTCCGTTCGAAAATGATTCCCGAACGGCACATCCGGCCGGGAAGAATCGATTCGAGGGGCGCTCACTCCGATGACATCGGCGGGTCGATGATGCCTAACGCCTCGATGCCGTCGGGGCCTTCGCCGCGCATGTGAGCGGCCATCTGCGGCCAGACTTCCTGATGCAGGTCGGTCGCAACCCACCGCAACCGCAAGTCTTCGCTTTCGAAGCCGATCGTCAACACGTAGCTGTTGCCGCTCCCCTGCTCCTTCAGCAAATTCGAAAACTTGAATCCGGCCTGACGGCTCACCGCCGGATAGAAGGCGTCGTGAAAGGTCTTTTCAAGTTCCGCACCCTGGCCGGACTGCGTCGTGATCTTCACATGCAGCACCAGCGGCCCCGGACCGTCAAACCGTCGGCCGCCGCCGGACCCCGACGAACAGCCCAGCGCAACAACCACAACCGCGGCGATCAACCAACTCCTCAATCCGAACATCAACTCGACTCCTTTTCCGCCCAGAGCAACCGGCCCGCATATTATGCCAGAGCCATGCGCCGCCGGTATGATGACCGCGTTCCATGCCAGGAGAGCAAGGGAAGGCCGGCCGCGAACCCCTGGCCACTATGGCACGACTGCCATGACCTCTTTCCGCTCGCTTGGCATGCTCGGAGCAGGAGCGGGCGGCCAAGCAGGCATTTGCAATTCCGGCATGGGGGCCGTGCGGAAGAGAGGCAGGCACTTCCTGGCCAGCCAACGCGCCCACGCCGCGGCGCGACCCATGCGCGCGCTGTCAGTGGCGATGCCCGTCTTGCCATACATCTCGAGATAGAGTTTCGACACGAGCAGAAAAGCCATGCTCGACCGAATGCTTTTCGTACAGGTCCGTGCCCGGTTCCAGATCAGACGCAGGCTGTAGAAGTGTTTCCATGCGTAATGCGCCTGGAGCCGAATCTCTTCGTGGGTCATGCTTGGATGCGGTATGTAGAGCCGCGGACGCCGGTGGCGGGGAACGAGCCAGTATCGCGTCAGCGGGACGCCGTCGATCCGAACCGGGTCTTTCGCCTGCTCCCTCTCCCAGCGTTGGAAATCAACCGTTCCGGGAAAAGGTGTCAGCACCACGAACTGAGCGAACGTGGCGCCGGCCGCCTGAGCCAGGTCCACCGTAGCGCGGAAGGTATCCGGCCGGTCCGTCGGCAGGCCGAAGATGAATGACCCGAGTATGTACACGCCGTGCTGCTGGAAGGTCTTGAGCTGACGCACCAAGCTGTCTCCGGCAAGGTTGAACTCCTTGAAGACCGCTTTGAGACCCTCGGCCGTCACGGACTCCACACCGACGAGAGCGCCCTTGATACGAGCACCGCTCATGGCGTCGAGAAACTCCGGGTCCTCCGCCGCCTCCATCGTGATCTGCGTGAAGAACATCATGTCGCCCGGCAAATCGGCCATGCGCTCCATCAGTTCGAATCGTTCCGCGCGAATCGATCGCAACTCACTCAGCCGCTGCTCGTTCTTCTGCTGTTCCGCGAGACGCAGATCCTCTTGCGTAACGGGGTAGAAATTATCGTCAGCGAGGATAATGAATCGAAATCCCAGGCGCCTCAATTCGACAATTTCCTCAATCACGATGTCTGAAGTACGTTGGCGCGGCTTCTGGCCGTCCGTGCGCCAAACCGAGCAGAACGAACAGTGCTTCGGGCACCCGCGCACGGTCTGAACCGAGCCGAACAGGTAGCCTCCCGGCGGCATCAGTTCCCAGCGCGCAGCCAGAAACTCGCCGGCTTCGACCCGCCCACCGTCATAGAGGGGTTTCAGACAACCGTTGGCACAGTCGGTCAACACCTCTCCCCACACCACCTCGCCGTCGCCCTTGACGACGCTGTGGGCGGCGCCGTGATCCTGAACCTCTTCGGGGAACAACGTGGCGTGAATGCCCCCGAAGATCACGGTGGCTCCGCGTTCGCGAACGATCCGCCCCAGTTCGTAGCCGCGAAGCGCATTGGAGGTGTGAATGCCGATACCGACGACATCTCCCTCCTGAATCTCCTCCGGATCGAGTCGTTCCAGGCATTCATCAACGACGTGAGGGTCTCCAAACCGCCGCGGCGTGGCTGCGGCGAGAACGTAAAGCCAGCGAGGGGTAATGACCCCTATTCCGAACGCAACGTCGCTGGGGTTGATGAGGTGCACTCGCATTGTGCTGTCTTCTCTCTCTGAGACACTACTGAGGGAGACCTTGTCTCAGCTTGAACGGGTTCCTGTATGCTTGTGAACAAAGCTCTCATCAACATGAATCGACGTTTCTTGATGACGGCGTACTTCGTATCGGTCTGCCGCAGTTTGTCAGCAGTCATCCAGCAGGCTCAAGCTTTAGCCGAACCCCGGAACGATCACGGTGGGGTACGGTTTCACAGGCTACATGGTACCAGCTTGACCGCCTCTGCGAATCCAGGGATTTTGCATGTCTTTCTCCGGCCTGAAGGCATGGTTCTCTTCCGTTTCCTGGGTCTGCCCATACTCTGCTGCCTGGCGCTGACTCCCATCGCGGCCGAAGACTGGCCCGAGTGGCGCGGCCAAGGCCGCCTTGGCGTCTGGAGGGAAACCGGAATTATCGAGACGTTTCCCAAGGCCGGTCTGAAGCTCCGCTGGAGCACACCCATCGCGTCAGGCTACTCCGGCCCCGCCGTTGCCGGCGGCCGCGTCTACGTCACCGACTATCGCCAAACCGAGCCCAACAAAGGGTTCGAGCGAGCACTCTGCCTCGACGAGAAAACCGGCAAGGTCCTCTGGGCACGCGAGTGGCGCGTCGACTACACCGGCCTCGACTATGCCCTGGGCCCGCGCGCCACGCCGACTGTCGACAGCGACCGCGTCTACATTCTCGGCGCCGTCGGGGATCTGCACTGCTTCGACGCAGCTACCGGCCGGCCGATCTGGAGACGCAGCTACCGCAAGGACTTCTCCGCCGAGCTACCCACCTGGGGCTTCTCCGCCGCCCCCCTTGTCGACGGCGACCGCCTGGTCGTTGTCCCTGCCGGCCGCCCCAATGCCAAGGTCGCCGCGCTCGACAAAACAACCGGCCAGGAAATCTGGCGCGCACTCGACGCCGTCATCTCCGAGCCCGGCTACTCGCACCCGATCCTCATCGAAGCCGGAGGAGCCCGCCAACTCATCGTCTGGCACGCCGGAGCGCTTGCCTCTCTGGCCCCCGACAATGGCGAGATCTACTGGGAGCAACCCTTCAAGATCCGCATGAACACGCCGATCGCCACGCCGGCCTGGGCCGAACCGCACATCATGGTCTCGGCATTTTTCAGCGGCGCACGCCTCTATCGACTCGACCCGGAAAAGCCCGTCTCCACGATGGTTTGGAAAGGAGACAGCGACAGCGCCGTCGACACCGACAAGCTCCACAGCCTGATGGCCACGCCGGTCATCGACGGCGACTACATCTACGGCTTCTGCAGCTCGGGACAGCTTCGTTGCCTGCGCCGAGCAACCGGCGAGAGAGTCTGGGAATCGCAGCAAGCAACGGTCGAACGGACCCGCAACGTGTCGGGTTTCATCGTTCGCCACGGAAACCGCTATTTCATCAACAACGACCGCGGGGAGCTCATCATCGCCAAGCTCTCACCGCAGGGCTACCAGGAAATCAGCCGCACCGAGCTGATTCGACCCACCACGGCCATGGGCGCCAACCGACGTGAGCGAAAAGCCGTCAACTGGGTCCACCCCGCCTACGCCAACCGACACATCTACACCCGCAACGACGAACAAATCATCTCCGTCGCTCTGACCGCGCGGTAAAAACTCGTTGCGTGGCCTCGCCTTGCCGCCAAGCTCTCCCCGCGGCGTGCGGTTCAAGATGGAAAAAGTCCCGTCAAGCGAGGGTGGGAGGGCTTCTTTCGGCTCCAGGCCGCCAGGGCGGACGACGCGAGATGAGGTTAAGTTGGGAAAGTTCAGCAAAAAGAATAAGAAGGGGTCAAGATGTTTCCTTGGCAGTGAGCAAACCACACAAGGAGACAGAGCATGACCCCAAGAAAGAGTACAACACAGCAGGGCCGGGAGCGGCTGAGCGAGTTGCTGGCCGGTGATCGGGAATTTATGAAGAGCGCGGTGCGAGAGGCACTGGAAGAAGTACTGGAAGCGGAGATGGAACAAGCCCTGGGAGCGGCCAAGAGCGAACGCAGCAGCGAACGGCTGGGCTATCGCTCCGGCTACTACACCCGCGGGCTCGTCACACGCATTGGCAAGATCGAGTTGCGGGTGCCGCAAGATCGGCAAGGGCGTTTCCGGACCGAGGTTTTCGAGCGCTATCAGCGCAGCGAGAAGGCTTTGGTGAGTGCGCTGGCCGAGATGTACATCGAGGGCGTATCGACGCGCAAGGTGAGAAAGATCACCGAGCAGTTGTGCGGACACAGTTTTTCAGCGAGCGCGGTATCGGGGGTGGTCAAGAAACTGGATCGGCAGTTGGAGGCGTTTGCGCAACGGCGGCTGGAAGAGCCCTATCGGTACTTGATTCTGGATGCGCGCTACGAGAAGGTGCGCGAGGGCGGGGTGATCCGCTCCCAGGCGGTGCTGGTTGCGGTGGGCGTGGGCGCCGACGGCAAGCGGGCGATTGTGGGGGTGGAGTTGGCGAACCGCGAGAGCGTCTCGAGCTGGCGGGAGTTTCTGGAGGGGCTGCGGCGGCGCGGTCTCGAGGGGGTGGGGCTGGTGGTGAGCGACGATCACGCCGGGGTGCGGCAGGCGATCGAGCAGGTGCTGGCGGAGGCGGTCTGGCAACGCTGCTACGTGCACTTTCTGCGCAACGCGTTGGATCATCTGCCCCGCAAGGCCGATGACGACTGTTTGATGGAGTTGCGCTGGATCTATGACCGACACGACGTCACCGAAGCGCGCCGCGACCTGGCGCGCTGGCTGGAGAAATGGGACGGCAAATACTCCAAGCTGTGCCATTGGGTGGAAGAGAACATCGAGCAGACGCTGACGTTTCTGAGCTTGCCGCGGCAGCACCACAAGCACATGAAGTCGACGAACATGCTGGAGCGGCTGATGGAGGAGATCAAGAGGCGCACCTACGTGGTGAGGATCTTCCCCAATGCGGCGAGTTGCTTGCGGCTGGTGCGGGCGCTGACGGCGGAGATACATGACGGCTGGATCGAGGCCGACCGTTATCTGGACATGAGCCTATGGGAGGAACAAAAACGCGAACGCCTCCGGGCGCTCGCCGACGCGGCATGACGTTGACAGCGCTCCGGGCGCCCTCCGGGCTCCCTCCACGCTGTCAACGTCATCAACCTTCAAGCAAACCGAGGACACATTTGGATCTCAACCCTTTTTGCAGAACTTGACGCACACAACTCGAGATGATGACCTACGGAGCGGACGACGAAGACAGGCGGCCGATCTCTTCGCCGCTCAACCCCCGCCGATAGATCCGCACATCCCGCATCTCTCCGTTGTAGAAGTCGTGTTGACCGAAGCCGATGCGGAGAGGTTCGTCGTTCGCGAGATCGAGCTTCGCCGGGCTCATGCGCGAGGAGCGTGCGACCTCCACGCCATCCACGTAGAGTTTGAGAACATCGCCGCCGCGCACTGCCGCGATATGCCGCCAACCGGGCGCCAGCGGGTGATCGTAGCTGACATTCCTGCCCGCCTCGAAGGACCAGACCTGGCCGGACGGCAAAGTCCCCACAAAGAGCCTGCCCTGGTACACAGCCATCGACCAGGCGCGGCGATACCTGACGCCGGGCGTGTGATCGACCCGGCCCATCGGATGCCAGTCGTGGCCGCCGTCGTAGCGGAAGATCCTGGCGAGCGGAAGCGAGCCGTAGTAGAGCTTGCCGTTGTAAACATTGGGCCCCATGACTTCCTGCTCTTCGCCGAGGCGACCGGTGCTGACCCAGTTGCCGTCGCCGCCGTAGCGGTAAACGGTGGCCTTCGGCCACGTCCCGGCGTGAAGTTCGCCCTGATACACCGCGAAACCATAGACCTGCGTGCTGTCTCCAAGGTGGCCCGTGTGGCTCCACTTCTCACCGTCGAAGCGATAGACGGCTCCCTCGTCGTAGCCGCTGGCGTAGATCGCTCCGTCGTAGACCGCAAGCGCCTCGGGACGCATGCCCTTGTACGACCCGAGCGAGGTCCACCGCCGACCGCCTTCGTAACGGAACAGTCCCGGCTGATAGAAACCCGACACGTAGAGCTTCCCGCGGAACTCGACCATGCCATTGACGCCGTCGACTCCGAGGAGCTGGCCGCAGTCGACCCACCCACCGTTTTCGTAGCGGAAGACCTTGCCGCCGATGTGGTGAGCGATCGTGGGATCGAGCCCGGAGTAGTGCAGCAGAACGCGAGAGACACCGACATACAAGTGCCCGTCGAAGCTCGCCATCGACGTGACGCCGTTGCTCTTCCAGGGAGCGCCGAGGTCCGTCCAGCGGCCATTGTCATAGCGGTAGACGCGGCCCTGGTCGTTGTTGGTTTGCCCTTCGACCGTGCCGACATAGAGCTTGCCCTCGTGGACCACCATCGAATGATTGAAAATCGATCGGCCGGGACGCCCGTTGAGAGTCCATTCGCTGACGAGCGCATCGTCGATGCCGAAGTGCAGGTTCCGGTAGTTGGCCTGGCTGCCGGTGACACCGGCATGATGCTTGATGGAAAGGTTGAAGCCCCGCCTTGCCGTGGGATCAAACTTCGTAAGCAGGTCGCCGAGAGTGTCGTCGAGTATCCCGGCCGTATTCACCCAAAGCGCGACGGTGAAGTCTTCGCCGCCGAAGTCGAGCGAGTCGCTGTCGCTCACCTCGATGTAGGCACCTCGTCCATCGAACCGAGCCCCTTCGTCCCCGAGGTCCACCCCGTGATTTTTCCCATGGTTGTTCCGTCCGGATGAATCCCGAGTGCTGCCTTGCAGCTTCCAGTGTGCGACGAGACCGGAATCCTGGGCGAACGCCTGCGCCGTGCCCAGCAGGATGGCGATGGTTCCAACAGCAAGTCGAACCGGAAACGTATTCCTCATGGCCACGATCATACACGCGAAGAGAGCCTCGACAGCCCGCGGCTCGAAAAGAGCCAAAACCAACCTGGAACCGTCCACGGAGCACTCGAAGGATCTCGATACGCGCAGCACATGCTTCAGAGCCGATCCAGCAACCCGTTGAAGAAGTCGCGCGGGAGTCGTTACGCGCAGCGTCCTCTATGCGAGTATCCCGTCGATCACGTGCCCGTGGACATCGGTAAACCGAATATCCCGCCCGGCGAAGTGGAAGGTGAGTTTGGTGTGGTCGAGGCCCAGCAGGTGCAAGACGGTCGCGTGGAGATCGTGAATCGTGAGGACATTCTCGATCGCCCGGTATCCATACTCATCCGTCCTTCCGAAAATCGTGCCGCCCTTGACGCCGCCGCCGGCAAGCCACAAGCTGAATCCGTAAGGGTTGTGATCGCGGCCATCCGCCGCTTGCACAAACGGTGTGCGGCCGAACTCGCCGGACCAGAGAACGAGCGTCTCGTCGAGCAGTCCGCGCGCTTTCAAATCCTTGATCAGCCCGGCGATCGGCTGATCGACCTGAAAGGCATTGATGCCGTGGTTCCGCTCGAGCTTGACGTGCTGATCCCAGGGATTACTGAAGTTCGTCATACCGTTCGTCGGAACCATCGTCAGCTCGACGAAGCGCACGCCGCGCTCGACCAAGCGCCGCGCCATCAAACACTGCTTGGCGTAAGCGGCTTTCTGCGGGTTCTCGGAGTCGAAGCCGTAGAGCTTCTTCGTCACTTCCGTCTCTCCGCTCAAGTCGACGATGTCCGGCACGACGGCTTGCATATGGTAAGCCGTCTCATAGTTACGGATGGCAGCTTCAATCGGCGCGTGATCACCGGTATCGGAGAGGAAAGCTCGGTCCATCCCGTCGACGAAGGCCAGCCGGCGGCGTTGCAGCGCGTCCGATTCCTTCGGGCGGATATTGTGCAGCGGCTCGTCACGATCGGGATAGAGAAACGAGCCCTGATGGGTCGCCGGCAGGAAACCGTTGCCGAAGACGTTGAGGCCACCCAGGGGTATGCCGCCGCTTCCGAGCACGACGAAACCCGGAAGGTTGTCGTTTTCCGTTCCCAGACCGTAGCTGACCCAGGCACCCATGCTGGGGAAACCGGTGAAGGGCTGTCCGGCGTGGAAGTAGAAATTGGCCTGGGCATGCTCCATGAACTTGACGGTCATCGAGCGGATGACCGCGAGCTCGTCCGCCACCGATCCCATGTGCGGGAACAGATCGCTCACGGGGATGCCGCTCTCGCCGTAGTGATGGAACTCCCAGGGGCTCGGAAAGATGTTGCCGTCCTGGTTGAACATCGTCCGTTCGGTCTTGAACGGCATCGGTTGGCCGGCTTCCTTGGCCAAGCGCGGCTTGGGATCAAACGAATCGATGTGCGAGACGCCGCCGGACATGTAGCAAAAGATGACGTTCTTCACCCGGGGCGTGAAGTGCGGCGGCAACGCGGCGAGCGAGCCGGCCTTTCGGGGGGGCCCCGCGTAGGCTTCGTCGGCCATCAGCCCGGCCAGCGCCAGCATTCCGAAGCCGATGGAGCTGCGCCGCAGCATGTCACGGCGCGTCAAGCGCGGGCGGAAATGGAGATCGCGCGTCATCGGCTGTTAACGAATATAGATGAATTCCTTGAGATTGAACAGCGCCTGCCCGAAGTCTTGCCAGACCTGCCGATCGCTCATGATGCGGTCCGCAGCGACATCGTGCTCCGCAGCCAACTCGGCAATGAAGGTTTGCGCCTCGTCAAGATCGACGGACGAAGGCGCACGGCCCAATGCCTCGAGAAACATTTCCTCAATCCGCCGTCGCGGATCGGTGTTGCCGTCTTTCACGATGCGCTCGGCCCATTTCCCGGCTTGCTCGATCGCGAAGGGACTATTCATCAACGTGAGCGACTGGGCGGGGACGTTCGTCACATCGCGCTGACCGCGCGTCGTGGCGGGCTTCGGCACGTCGAAGACCTCCAGAAACGGATGTCTCAGGTTGCGGCGAACTTCCAGATACACACTGCGCCGCCCGTCGCCGTCAAGCGGCCCTTTTTCCTTATCGCCCTTCGCCCGGCCGGACTCGTGCGCATAGTACGTCTTGACCGAGGGGCCGTACATATCCGGCTTCAGCTCACCCGAGGCCGCCAGCATCGCGTCGCGGATCGCTTCGGCTTCCAGACGACGGATGTGGGCGTGCTGCAGAAGCCTGTTCTCGGGATCGGCGGCCTCAGCTTTCCCGGATGCCCGGCTGCTCATGCGATAGGCCCGCGAAGTCGCGAGCCGCCGCAGCATCTCCTTGATCGACCAGCCCTCATCCACAAAGCGGTCCGCCAGGTAATCGAGCAACTCGGGGTGTGTCGGCTCGTCTCCCAGCTTTCCGAAGTTATCAACAGTGCGAACGATGCCTTCCCCAAAGAGATGACGCCACATGCGGTTGACCGCTACGCGCGCCGTCAGAGGGTTGCGCGGGTTCGCGACTTCTTCGGCAAGGTGCAGGCGCACATCCTGCGGAGCGCCGAAGGGCTTGCCGCCCAAGGCCGTCAGGAACTTCCGTGGGACCGGATCGGCTGGATTCTTGTGATTGCCGCGAACGAACAACGGCTGGGCCGGCGCGGCCTCCTCGAGCAAGCCGGGAGCTCGACGCGGCACCGGAATCCCGGCCTCCAAACCACGGTACTCGGCAACGAGCGGCTGCAACTCGACGAGCTGTCCCAGCGATGTCGGCAGCAAATCGCGGCGCACAAAGTAGTCAAGGTACGCCGCTTGCTCTTCAGTC
The DNA here is from genome assembly GCA_965204095.1 of Bryobacterales bacterium. GTDB lineage: Bacteria > Acidobacteriota > Terriglobia > Bryobacterales > UBA6623 > JAPPLB01. Next base: position 3,831,640 of record OZ241991.1, read on the forward strand.
AGCGCTCCGACGCGCCATGATTCGACGGCGTCGACCAGCAAATCTCCGAACCGCCGGGCCAGCTCCTCCTGGAAGGAGGGCGCCTCCCCGCTCAGGAGATGCAGGATCGGCAGCACCACCTCCTTCGGCGAGCCGCCGTTGTCGTGAAAGACGACGCGGTCCGCGCCGAAGTACGAGCGGCCGTCGAACAGCGGAACCGGTTTGGAACTGCGATAGGTGTAGTCCTCGAGCGTGGCGAACTGGATGTAGGCGGTAAACCCTTTCCAGTAGGTCGCATCCCAGCGGACCCACTTCATCTCGTCGTTGGAGAGGTTGAAGCGCTGCCCGTAAATGCCGCCGCGGGGCACGGCATAGTTCTCGATGATCAATTGGACGGCGCTGATGTTGCCGCCGAGGCCGCGGAGGCTGATCGCATCCCGCTCGATCGTGAACCGCGGCGATTGCAGAATGCCATTGTGCTTGGGCGTCAGCAGGTGCGTGTAAACACCGCCGGGATAGATCCCGCTGACCACTTGATCTCCGGTGGGCTGAACAAAGAATGCACCGGCCTCAGCGGGCTTATCGGGCATGCCGACACCGTAGCGCAGCCATTCGTTGTAATCCCTGCCTCCCGGGCGCCAAGTCTCTTCGAAGTGGGCCGTATTGAACTCCGTTCGGGACCGAACCTCGTCGCGCCAATGGCGGGCCAGACGCGTCCAACTCGATGCAAGTTCGTCCGCTTCTTTCCGGCGAAGCGACTCCCAAACGGCAAGAGGACTCTCCTCGTCGCAGGCCGCTTCTTCCAGAGCCTTCTTGATGGCGGCGTCCTGCTCGTAGATCAACCGCAGTTCAAGCTTGCGCGCCGCGTCGATCCAGGCCGCAGCGAGCTTTTCCTTGATCCGGACCTTCAGCTCGACAAGCTTCTCGCGGTGGACGTTGAGATCTTTCGGGTTGTCGATCGTCGCCTGAATCGGCCGCGCGCCGTAGAAGACGCCGAACAGCGAGTAGAAATCCTTCTGGCTGATCGCATCGAATTTGTGATCGTGACAGCGCGCGCACGAAACGGTCAGTCCCTGAAAGGCCTTCGAAAAGACATCGATCTGATTGTCGGTCCACTTGACGCGGTCTTCCAACGGTTCAACGGGTTGGAAGGCATGCTCGACCATGCGGAAGTGCGCGATGCCGAGGAGGGATTCGTTGGTCTTGCCGTCGTCGCTCCAACGAGGTCGGGCGAGCAGATCACCCGCGATATGCTCGCGGACGAGCTGATCGTACGGCAAATCCTGATTGAGAGCGCGAATGAGGTAGTCGCGGTAGCGCCAAGCCTGGGGAACATCCGGGTCGCCTTCGCTGCCGTGCGATTCCGAATAGCGGACCAGGTCCATCCAGTGGCGCGCCCAGCGCTCACCAAAGTGGGACGAAGCCAGCAGCCGGTCAACGAGGCGCTCGTAAGCCTCGGGTGAGTCGTCATTCAAGAATGACTCGATCTGTTCCGGAGACGGCGGCAGACCGGTCAACGCAAACGAAAGCCGCCGTAACAGAGTGGGCCGGTCCGCCTCTTCCGCCGGTGAGAGCCCTTCGGATTCGAGCCTGGCGAGAAGGAAGCGGTCGACATCGTTCAACGGCCACGCCTGGTTCCTGGCTTCCGGAGGTGAAGCCGCCTTCACCGGATGCCAGGCCCAGTGCGCCTGTTTGCGAGCATTGAGGTCAAAGCCGGTCTCGGAGGCGGCTAACTCCCTTGATGCTTCCTGCGGCCAGGGCGCTCCCATCTCGATCCACTTCGCCAGCACCGCGATCTGATCGTCGGCAAGCTTTCCCGTGGGCGGCATCTGAACCGATTCGCCCCGCACGGCCTGCATCAGGCGACTTTCATTCGGCCTGCCCGGGACGACCACCGGTCCGGCTTCGCTGCCTTGCCGCAACCCTTCGGAAGTATCGAGGTAGAGCTTCGCGAAAACCGGCTTGGCCTGAGCGCTATGGCATTGATGGCAGTGCTCGGCCAGCAAGGGCCGGACACGCGATTCGAAGAACTCGAGCTGATCCGCGGTGGGTGCGGACGCGAACGAAGAAACCGAAAAGAGGGCGCACAACAAACCGGCCGTAGAGCACCCGGCGAGCAGAGAGCCTTTGCTGCGTGACTGCGCGTGCATCCTCATCCGTGGCCGGCGCCGATCAGACTAGCCACATCCATTTTAGACCGGGAGCTGATGTGCGATCAGCAGTCCATTCGACACAGCGGCAATCGCAACAGGCTAACCTGCATTTCTCACCACATGACGGTCGGAGCAAGCGATACGACCGCCAGGACTTCGTTGCGCTTGCTTGCCGTGCTCAACGTACTGTCAAGTACGCCTGCGCGCGCCAAGCAGCGCGCGCCTAGTCCTGACGGCCCTCTCACCCGCTCCGCCTCGCCACGTGGTGAGAAATGCAGGCTAGTCGAGTCAGGGTTTGGCCGTTTCTTCGTGGGTTCGCCAAAGCAGGCGCAAGCTCAACGTCCAGGCGGCGGCTGGCAAGAGCATCGCCAATCCTACTCCCAGCGCGGCCGTGCGGGCCGCGACAGCGTGGTCGATCGCCCACCCGCAACTATAGCTCGCGACCGACGCCGTCACCATGAAGAGAGCGAAGTCGGCGGCGAAGACGCGCCCTCGAAAGCGGTCGTCCGTACTGAGGTGAAGGAGCGTCGTCGAGTAGACCCAAACCAGCGAGCCGCCGGCATGGGCGACGACCATGGTCCAAGCCGCTACATTCAGGGATCGCGCCTGACTGAAGACCACGTAGGAAAACGCGCCGGCCAGGTATCCGGCGAGCACCGCCCAACGCATCCGGCTTCGGCTGCCGCCGACAAAGGGACCCAAGACCAAGGGGCCGAGCAGCGAGCCGATGCCCTGAAACACCAGCAGCAGGCTCATGCCGAGGGCGGGCACGCCTCCTACGGCGAATTCGCGGCTGCCGATCACGCTCACCAGGACCAAGCGCGCCCCGAGGATGCCGAGGCCGAACTTCAAGGTCAACAGCGACGCGAGCCTCAAGTCGCGGGCGACGTAGCGGAAGCCTTCGACGATGGGACTGAAGCCCAAGACCTCATGCCAGCGAAAGCGAGTATCGGGATCGACATGGGCTTCGCGTACCCGCATGCGGTAGATGAACCAGGCCGAGAGGAGAAAGGAGCCGGAGTTCAGCATGAACACCGTCTCGCGACCGAACCAGGCGACGACAAAGCCTCCGATGGCGGCACCCGCTGTGACGCTGACGGACCAAGTGGTTCCCGCCACGGCGTTGGCCGTCGCGATCTCGCGACGGTCCACAACGTTCGGCAGGATGGCGGTGCGCGCCGACTCGAAAAAAGTCGCGGTCGTCACCTCCAAGGCCAACAATACATAGAGAAACCAAATCTGTTCGCGAGTCCCTACGGTGAGCATTCCGAGCACGACCGCCGAGCGCACAAGGTCGGTGATCAGCATTACGCGCCGGCGGCTGACACGGTCGTTCACGGCGCCGGCTGTCGGTCCGGCGAAGAACATCGGCAGAATCTGCAAGACGGCCGCAAGAGCGACGGTCTCGGCAGACCCCGTCAGCCTGAGCAGGAGATCGTAGATGGCGACCGAGTAGAACCAGTCACCCGTTCCGCTGACAAGCTGTGCGAGCCACAAACGCCGAAAGTGGACATTACGGCGCAGCAACCGGTAGTAGTTGGGAAGGGTGATGCCCGCGTCGTTGTTCACTTCGAGATCCGGCCTGCAGGCTCCAACAGCACATCAACATCGAGTTGCTCAGCCACGATAGAGGCCGGTACGCTCCCGGACGAGATCCATCGTCTGTTGAGCAATGGGAGCGACTCGCTCGGCCCCCTCTTTGAGGATTTGCCGAATCGTCCCGCGGTCGGCCGTCAACTCTTCATAGTTCTTCTGAATCGGCTCGAGTCGCGAGACCACCATGTCCGTAACGGCCTTCTTGAGATCGCCGTAGCGCATCCCGGCGAAGTTCACCTTCATTTGCTCGCCGGTCCATCCGGAGAAAGCCTGGAAGATGTTCAACAGATTCCGCACCCCGGCGCCCGGGTCATCGAAGTCGACGCCGGGCTTGGAGTCGGTAACGGCCCTGCCGATCAGTTTCCTGATGCGGTTCGGAGGATCGAGCAGATTGATGGCATGGTTGGGACCGGTTGCGGACTTGCTCATTTTTTCCGTCGGTTCGTCGAGTCCCATGACGCGAGCGCCGACAGCGGGCAGCCTGGTCTCCGGAACAACGAACGTCTCGCCGTAGAGCGTGTTGAACCGTTGCGCGATGGCGCGGGTCAATTCCAGATGCTGCGCCTGGTCCTCGCCAACGGGCACGATGCCTGCCTGGTAGAGCAGGATGTCGGCCGCCATCAACGTGGGATAACAGAACAGCCCGGCGCCAACGGACTCCTGCTGCTCGAGTTTCGCCTTGAACTGTGTCATGCGGTTCAACCACCCGAAGGGCGTGACGCAAGTGAAGACCCAGGCAAGCTCGACATGCGCCGGCACGCTGGACTGCACGAAAATCGCAGCGTGCTTCGGGTCAATGCCCGAGGCCACATAGAGAGCCGCTACGTCTTCAATCTTCTTCTGCAGCTCCTTGGGCTCCTGATAGACCGTGATGGCGTGATGATCAACAATGCAGAAGATCGGCTCACGGTCGTATTGCATCTGCGCCCAGGTTTTCAAGGCGCCCAGGTAGTTGCCGATGTGCAGATTTCCGGTCGGCTGCATTCCGGAGAAGATTCGCGGCTTCATAAGACGGCCAGAAAGGAAACCTCACATTCTACGGGGCGGCTTCCGAACCTCACAAGCGCGCGATTTTCGAGATCCGTTCGGAGGCAACCTGCGCCGCAGCGGGAGATTCATTCTCCCTCCGGGAGCGATGGTATAGTCTAGGCAGGCCAGCCTACATATCTCATCATCTGACGGCCGAAGCACGCGATACGATCGCCATGACCTCGTTGCGCTTGCTTGCCGTGCTCGATGTACTGTTCAAGTACACCTGCGCGCGCCAAGCGGCTCGCGCCTCGTCCTGACGGCCCTCTCACGCACTTCGTCTCGCCGCGTGGTGAGAAATGCAGGCTTGCTTCTCGAACATTCCCGGAACGTAGGGCAGGACGCCTCTCATGGACTTTGACCAGTTGCACGCATTCCTGGAAATCGTGCGTCTGAAGAGTTTCTCGAAGGCGGCGCGCTCGTGCTTTCGCACGCAGCCTGCGATCAGCGCGCAGATCCGGCAGATGGAGCAAGAGCTTGACACGCAACTCTTCGAGCGCTTCGGGAACCGGATCTCGTTGACGGCCGCCGGCAAGGTATTCGCCACGTACGCGCAAAAGATTCTCGATACGAGGCGCGAGGCTTTCGATACGGTTCGGGAACTGGAGCGTGTGCCCCGCGGAGAAGTGATGATCGCGGCGAACGAGGCGACTTGCGTGAACGTGCTGCCGCGCGTTTTTTCGACCTACAAGGGGAAGTTCCCCCACGTGCAATTGCAGGTGATTCGCTCCTACGGATCTACGATTGTCGATGCCGTGCTCGACAACTCCACGGATTTCGGCATCGCGCACATGCCGGTTAGGGAGCGTCGATTACAGTCGGTGGAGATCCATACCGACGAGATCCGGCTGCTCGTACCGCCAGGCCACCCGTTGGCGTCGTCGAGGAGCGTGGGCGCGGAACAGATTGTCCAGTATCCGTTGTTGCTGCCGAAGAGGGGACGTACACGCAGCCGCATCAATGAATACCTGGATATCTACGAGGACGAGATGGAAGTCTCGATGGAGCTGGAGTCGAGCGAGATGATCAAGCAATTCGTGATCGCCGAGCTTGGGATCGGCTTCATGGCGGTTACGAATGCTCAGAACGAGCTTCGAAGCGGCGCACTCGCGGCGGTACCCCTGGCGCCGCTGCCGATGATCCGCACTCTCGGGCTGATCTATCGCAAGGACAAGGCGTTGTCCCGCGCGGCGCTGGGTTTCATCGAAGTGGTGAGCGAGTTTGCCGGCGCGGAACCGATCCTCGAAAAGGCGGCCTCCCGCGGTCCTCGAAAGGCGTCGAGAGCGTCATGAACCGGGTCTTGAAGACATCTTCGATCCGCATCGCGACGGCCCGAAAAGAAGCATACTTCCGCTCGGTCGAGGAACTCCCGAGCGAGCTGAAGAAGGAAATCAAAAAGGCTCTCGAAGGACCGGATACCGAGACACTCTACATCGCCAATCAGGCAGCCTACGAGCGCATCGGGGAACTCACATGGCAGCGTCAGGATTCGGAAAGCGGCGTGGAAGAGAAGCAGCTCTTCCACCGAAAGCGGCAGGCGCTCGCGACGTTGGGTGCACTGCTTTCCGCCGCCGCACTCACCTGGGTCGTGCTTACCCTATTCGATAAACCGTAAGCCCCGACAAGAGCTTGGGATAGAAGTCCGTGGACTTCTGAGGCATCACACCACCCCCGAAGGATATCTGCGCGACCTTCCGCACATCGACCGGGCGGAGAAGAAACGCGATCTGAGCCTGACCCGAGCGGACCTCATCGACGGCAGCGTCGAAGCCACGCACGTAGCTGATGTTCTTCAATTCCCGGACGTCTTCGTCGGAGATTCCCAGAGCTTCAGCGAGCAGCAGTTTGTGGAGCACGACCACATCGAGACTTCTTTCTTCCGGCGCGACGTCAGGCAGGCAAGCTTCGAGGACGGCCGGGCGGCCGCGGAGCAAGTAGTTCCTTGCGGCCCCCTGGAGACTGACGCCGATGGCCGAGCGGCCGGCCGGCGCCGAGTCGAGGGCTTCGCGCAACTCATCGGAGCTTGAAAAAGTTTCGGTGTCGAACCACTGCTCGACCCTCTGCCGGAAGGCTTCGGCCGGAAAGCCACCCAGGCCCGAGAGGACGCGGTGGGTCGCCAGCACGACCAGGCCCGCCGCGCGCATGTTCACGAAGGTCATCATGACGCGGTCCGCACCGGGCACGCCGGGATTTTCTTCGGCGTAGGCCAAGGAAGTCTCGTAGCGGTGATGGCCGTCGGCGATGAGGATCTTCTTGCCGGCCATGACTCCCTGGATTTCAGCGGTGACGGCGGGGTCGTCAATCTTCCAAACGCGGTGAAGCACGCCGTCGTGGTCCATGACGTCGATCAGCGGAGGCGATTCCGCTGCCTCATCGAGGCGCGTCTCGACGGCTTGTTCGGGGTCGTCGTACAACACGAAGAGTTGCCCGAAGTGCGACCTGGTGTGCCGAGTAAGCAGCAAGCGATCGAGCTTGGGGCCACGGTGCGTCAGCTCGTGGCCGAAGATGACCTTCTTCTCGTACGGAAGGGTCTCCGTCAAACCGATGAACCCCTGGCGAACCAGCACTTCGCCGCTTTCGGGATGCTTGAATTGCTGGAAGTAGGGGTAGAAGGCTGGCGCCTCATCCTGCGCCAGGACGCCGCCGCGAATCCACGCTTCGAGGTCGGCGGCGGCGCGCGTGTAGACGTTATTCGCGTCGTTGTCGCCGGGCTTCTCACGGCCTTTCGTCAGGCGAACGAAATTGTTGGGGCTGGCGTCGTAGTACTTCTGCTGCAAATCCGGCGGGATCTTGTCATACGGCTGTGTGACGAGGTTACGGATCGGCCCCGCCTTCGCGGTGTAGCGGAAGGCCGGGAAGGGGAAGACATTCGCCATAGAAGACTCTGAATGAGGCGCTCAGCGGCGCCGGATGGAACACTTCTCAAGCAACAAGGATCGGCGAGAAGGAGTGGCGGGAGCGACGGGATTCGAACCCGCGGCCTCCGGCGTGACAGGCCGGCGTTCTAACCAACTGAACTACGCCCCCGTTACTGGGAAACACGGCGAGAAGGAAACACCAGACATGCAGGACCCGATGGGCTTCCAGCCTCGCCTGACCTGCATTCCTCACCACGCGGCGGGAAGCCGCGCGGCACCCCTCAAGTCTGATGCTAGCACGGGGACCCGAGGGGCGCAATAAGGCCGTGTTTCGTGTTTCGTGTCTCGTGTTTCGTGAAAACCTTTGGCGGGGGCCTGGTTCGCTCCAGAAGAAATGCCTGAGGGCCAGCGAACCGTACAGGCCGTATTGCCGGCACCCAGCGGCTCGTGCCTCGGCCTGACGACCCTCTCACACACTTCGCCTTGCCACGTGGTGAGAAATGCAGGCCAGTGCGAACCCGAACCCCGTTCAAATTGACAGATAGACACTATAAAGGGCGCTCGATCAGTCAAGGGTGAGCGCCCGCGGTGTCTCGTATTTCCGTTCCATGTTGTTGCAGGCGCCGACCTTCGGCGCGAAGGAGCTCACGGGCTTCCAGTTGTCACCTTCCCTCTCTTCCACCCAATAGGTTCCGCTCGAGAGATCTTCACGGAGGCGCCAGCGGTCTTCCCCCGCGGCGGGATCGAACGGGATCTCGGGCTCCTCACTGCTAAACCCACGGATGTTCCACGAACTGCCCCCCGTCCTTGTTTCGTACAGCTCGAACGGGTCACCCTCGGCACCCGTCCGCTCAATGATAAGGAACCCGTGACGAGGGTTTTCGAAATCGAACTCCAACACGATGCCTGTGCGGTCCTCATCTTCCCAGATGTAGCGGTCTGTCCACCTCTCTCCGCCGTTGCGCGTGGAGAGCATGAAGGGATCGGGGGACGTATCAGCTTCCCATTGCTGGCCGCCGATCCAGCCATGCTTTTCGTCCACGGCTCGAAAGATCTCGAGACTTCCGCCGGGTATGCGATCGAGGGGCTCGGTCCAGGTCCGGCCTTTGTCGTCGCTGGCGAGCAGCACGGACGAGACCGTACCGGCCGACGCGTGGACGTTCCCCATCACGTAGACGCGCTCGCCAAGGTTACCGATGGCGACCAGCTCCATTACGAGGGAGCAGGGCGTGACATCGTTGCAAACCAGACCCGCGCGCAACAGGTCCTCCTCCCAGCATTCGAGAGGCAAGACGAGCGGTTCGCCTTCGAAGACGAGCCGGGGCGCGGTTTCGGGTTCCGCTTCGGGCTGACCGGCGAGAGGGACGGACAACGTCCCGACACAGAGCCATAGAACCATCAGCCGGAGTGGAGCCCGCATGAGAGTCTACCAGCCTGCATGTCTCACCACCCGACGGCCGAAGCACGCGATACGACTGCCATGACTTCGCTTTTCCTTCGCAACGCTTGCTTGCCGTGCTCGATGTACTTTCAAGCACGCCTGTGCGCGCCTTTTTCCTCCGCCCGGCTTGCGCCTAGTCCTGACGGCCCTCTCACGCACTTCGCCTCGTCACGTGGTGAGAAATACAGGCTAGCAGAGTAACCGACCACGGGCCTGACGTTTCGCGGGGGCCGTGATGATATGCTCGGGTACCGAGAACAGGAAGCGGGGAGGGAATCGGAATGAAGCGACGAATTTTCCTGATGGCGAGCAGCGGCGTTGCGTTGGCGGCGGGGCCTTCCGAGCGGATTCGCGTCGGCCTGATCGGAAGCGGAGGCCGGGGCCGCACGTTGACGCGGCGTTTTCGGCGGCACGACGATGTCGAGATAGGCGCGGTTTGCGACATCTACGAACCGAATCTCGAAGCAGGATTGTCGACAGCCGGTCCGGGAACGCAAGCCTATCGTGACTATCGAAAGCTGCTCGACAACAAGGACATCGACGTCGTGATCATCGCCACGCCCGAGCACTGGCATCACCGGATGCTGCTCGATGCGATCGCCGCCGGCAAGGACGTCTACATCGAAAAGCCCCTGTGCCGCACGCCCGAAGAAGGCGTCGAGATGGTCAAGGTGGTCCATGCTTCCGACCGAGTCGTCCAGGTAGGCATGCAGCGGCGCAGCTATTCCCTGTATCACCAAGCGCGGGACCTGCGGCGTTCGGGCAAGCTGGGAAAGGTTCGGATGGTCCGCACGTACTGGTTGAACAACGGCCTGACGCTGCGGGAACGAAAGTTCGAAGGACCGATCGACTGGGATCAGTGGATCGGTCCGGCCGAACGGACCGCCAAGAGCGAGACGCTTTTCTTCAACTGGCGGCACTTCGCCGATTACTCGGGCGGCGTCGTGATCGATCAAGGGGCGCACATCTTCGACTCGATCCACATGATCATGGACGCCGGGTATCCTTCAGCCGTCAACGCTTCCGCTTGCCGGGGACATATGGAGGGCGCGGACCGGCCGGAGTCGGTCGTCGTGACGGCCGAGTATCCCGAGGACTTCCTGGCCGTGTTCACGATCAACTACGCGGCCATGCGGTATCCCGGCAAGGACGACCAGCTCAACGCCTACGACGGTGACGAAGGCCGCATGGACGTGGGCCGGGAGTTCCTGCGCGTTTTCCCCAAGGATGCGCCGATGCAGCCCTCGATCGACGACAACCGGCCGGGAGGGTTCGGCCAGGCAACCACGGAACACGTAAACAGCTTTCTGCAGGCAGTCCGGCATCGCAAGACACCATCGGCGCCGATCGAGGTCGGGTTTCAATCGGCGTTGGTGCTGCACCTCGGGAATCTGTCGCTCCAGCACGGCAAGCGAGTTCGGTGGGACCGCGACAAGATGGCCGCCGTCGTGTGAAAGGGTCCGGGAAAGACTGCGTTAACCTGCATTTCTCACCACCCGACGGTCGAAGCACACCATAGGGCCGCCAGGACTTCGTTGCGCTTGCTTGCCGTGCTCAACGTACGGTTCAAGTACGCCTGCGCGCGCCAAGCGGCTCGCGCCTTTTTCCTCCGCCCGGCTTGCGCCTAGTCCTGACGGCCCTCTCACGCACTTCGCCTCGCCGCGTGGTGAGAAATACAGGTTAAGATGGTGAGTTCCGTTTGCCTGTCCCTGGTCCGGGACGCTCAACGAACCCCAATCACCCTTCGGAGGAATGTACCCGTGACAAAAAGAGGAATCCCGATCTTTCTGTGTCTCTTGGGCCTGCTGTCGGCCCCTGGCGCGACCAACGCCGAGAAAAAGATCATCTATCCGCCCAAGATGAAGCAACACCGCCCCAACATGCCGTTCAGTCCCGGCGTGCAGGTGGGCAACATCCTGTGGGTCGCCGGCCAGACGGGCGGCAGCATCGAAACCGGCGAGTATCCGAAAGATTTCGCCGAAGAAGTTCATTCGACATTCAAACGCATCGAGATGATCCTGACGGACGCCGGTTATACGTTCGATGACGTAGTCGATGCGAAGGTCTACCTCACCGATATCGCGAACTTCTCGACCATGAGCGGCATCTTCCGGGAGTACTTCAAGAAGGACCCGCCTGCACGGACGACGGTAGGCATCGCGAGTCTCGTGGGCAAAGCCCGGATCGAAATTACGGTCACGGCGGCGAAATAGCCCGCTGACGAGAGCCGGCGGCGGAGTTCGCCTAGCCTGCATTTCTCACCACCCGACGGCCGAAGCACGCGATATGACCGCCAGGACTTCGTTGCGCTTGCTTGCCGTGCTCAACGTACGGTTCAAGTACGCCTGCGCGCGCCAAGCGGCTCGCGCCTCGTCCTGACGCCCCTCTCACGCACTTTGTCTCGCCACATGGTGAGAAATGCAGGCCAGCGTTTTCAGAAATGCTGGAAGCCTTGCGGCTCAAGAGGACGGCTGTTGCCGGACGAGGTGAGAAAAACCCCTTGGCGGGCGACGACCGTTCCGATGGGCGTGAGGCGAACGCCTTTCCAACTCCTCGGCATCGGGGTGGAGGGCCGGGCCGTGAACAACAACTCGTACTCTTCGCCGCCGTGCAGAGCCTGCTCGACGGCAGCGCCGGCGAAGCGGGGTACAGCGGACTCGTCGATCTCGATTCCGATGCGGCTCGCCTCGGCGACTCGCCGGGCGTCGGTAGAAAGCCCGTCGCTCAGGTCAATGGCGGCGGTGGCCCGACCGGCCTTGCGGAGATAACGACCGAGGTCGAGGCGGGGCTGCGGGCGGAGATGACGTTCGATCGCAGGGTCGTCCTGCGTCTTCGTGAGCGACTGCAGCCGCTCGAGGCCGAGAACGGATCCGCCGAGCTCCCCGGACACGTAAACGACGTTGCCGAGGCGTGCTTTGTCGCGGCGGAGGACGGTTCCCGCAGGAACCGAGCCCGTGACGGTGACGTGGGCGGTGAACCGCTCGGCGCGGGCCACATCGCCCCCGACGAGGGCGGTTCCCGTGGAACCGGCCAACCGGAACATTTCAGACAGGAAATGCCTCAACCAGCCGTTGGCGAGCGTCCACTCCGGCAACCCCAGAGACAGCAGGAAGTGAAGCGGTTTGCCCCCCATGGCGGCGATGTCGCTGAGACCGCGGGCCAAGCATTTCCAGCCGAGGGCATCCGGAGGATGGCTGCTCTGAAGAAAGTGCGTATTTTCAATGATCTGGTCGGTCGTCAGCAGGCTGTCACAGCCGCTTGGAAGAGGCTTTACGACGGCTGTATCGTCTCCGATTCCCAAACGGACACCCGCCTGGCGGGCATGCGAAGCCCTTTTTCGGATGCTTTCAATGACCTCGTTTTCGACCATCCCGGCAGAGTATGACTGGAAGTTCCCAAAGATTCAGGGAACGCAACCATTCCGGGGCTGTAGCCGTCTTGACAGATATCCGGAAACTTGCTAGCTTGCAGGGTAATCCCTGGCCCAGGATCAAGTCGGCGGTTTCTCCCACGGGGATCGTTGGTAATCGTCACCCGCAAGGCTGCAAGGCTGGTAGCCAGTGTCAAGCACAAACACCCCAAAACGCTCCCGAAAGCATTATCTCATTGTTGTCGTGGCGCATTCCGTCCACGGCCGCATTCGGCGTATCCACATTCCTCACTACGCGATCCACATTGTTCTGAGCTTCGCCCTGTTCGGGGCGATCGTAGGCCTGGGGCTGGCGGGCAGCTATGCCCGCATGCTCTGGAAGGCCACGGCCTACAACGAACTGCGCGACGAAAAAGAAGCCCTGCAACGCCACAACGCGGAACTGCAGAAGACGGTCGACGAGCGGAACTCACAGATCGCTTCGCTCGGAGAGTTAGCGAATGAAGTGTCGATTGCGTTCGGCATCAAGCGCCCCGAGGCGTCCGGGACATCGACGCCGGCGGAACCGTCCGCCAAGCGCGGCTACAAGGATTTCGTCAGTCAATATGGTTTCCTGCAGCAAGTCCGCTTGTCGCCGACCGGCAGCAAGCCGCTGTGGTATTGGCTCGAGAACACCACGCCTTCGGTTTGGCCGGTACAAGGCAGGCTGAGCTCTTCATTCGGCACCCGCCGCGACCCGTTCAGCGGAGAGGGCGCCTTCCACCCCGGCGTAGACATTCGTTCGCGCTACGGCTCCCCTGTCGTCGCCGCTGCCGACGGCATGGTCACCGAGAGTGGTTGGGCAGGCCAGTACGGCAAGCAAGTCGTTCTCAGTCACGGGCGGAACTCTCTTTCGACGCATTACGCCCATCTCTCCGAATTCTTCGTGCGGGCCGGAGAAATCGTCCGCCGGGGACAAGTGATCGGCCGGACCGGCGCTACCGGAAGGACCACATCGCCGCATCTGCATTACGAAGTTCGCTTCAAGAACACCCCGGTCAATCCTTACCGCTATCTGCAGAAGAGCAATCTTCGCAGCATCTCCTTCCAGTTCGCCGACTAGCCTGCATTTCTCACCACCCGACGGTCGAAGCACACGATACGACCGCCAGGACTTCGTTGCGCTTGCTTGCCGTGCTCAACGTACGGTTCAAGTACGCCTGCGCGCGCCAAGCGGCTCGCGCCTTTTTCCTCCGCCCGGCTTGCGCCTAGTCCTGACGGCCCTCTCACGCACTTCGCCTCGCCGCGTGGTGAGAAATGCAGGCTAACGAGCGGGGGCTCGAATAACCCGGCCGGCAACACGCACGAAGCAGTTACTGCTCGCCGAGGTTCCCGGCTGCGGCGGCCGTCCCGGCAGGGTGAGTTGGTTGTCTCCCCGGTTCAGGGGGCAAGCCGATCCAAGATGCCTCCAACGGCCATGACATAACGGTCCACCTCGGACTCGTCGTTATAGAGGTGGACCGCCGAGCGAACCCGCCCGTCATTGGCCCAGACGATAATGTCCTGCGCGGCCAACGCGGCGCCGATCTCATGGGCCGCGGGATGCAGGAAAGACACAATCCCCGATTGATACGCCGGGTCCTCCGGCGTCAGCAATTTCAGCCCCAGACCGGCGAGCCCGCTGCGCATCTTACGAACCAGGGGCGCCAGCGATTCGTCAAGATGAGCTACGCCGACCTCCAACAGATACTGCAAGCTGGCGCGTAACGCATAGATGGACGAGAAGTTCGGCATTCCGGAGACGAACCGCGCCACGCCCTCCTTGTATACAAAACGCTCGAAACGGTCCGGGGTGAAAATGTTCGGTACGCCATACCACCCGGCCGTCGCGGGCGACAGGCGTTCCAACAACTGCGGCGAGCAATACGTGATCCCCAATCCGTGCGGCGTGAAAAGCCACTTGTAAGAACTCGCGACGAGAAAATCGACATTCTCGACGCCGACCGGCACACGACCCAGCGCCTGCGTCGCATCCACCGCGAAAACCGCACCGGCTCGGTGGACTTCGTCGCCGAGTTCCTTCAGATAAGGGAGCTGCGTGCCCGACTTGTAGCTCACCTGGCTCACCGAGACCAGCTTCGTGCACGGAGTGATGCGAGAGGTAATGTCTTCCCGGCGGATCATTCCGCCGTCCGCTTCGACGACGACCAATCGCACGCCGCGTTCCTTGAGGCGGAGCCACGTGATCACGTTCGAGGGAAACTCCAGATCCGTAATGACGACCTCGTCGCCCTGCGACCAATCCATCGAGTTGGCGAGGAGGTTGAGTCCTTCCGTTGCGTTGGCGAGAAAGGTGACAGAGTCCTTTGGCGCATTGAGGAACGAAGCGGCAAGCCCCACCGTCTCGGTCTCCACTTGATAGATCTTCGGCCTGTTTACGCTGCCCTTCGACTTGGCGCGCGCGTACTCCAACAGCGCTTCCTGAGAGTCGGTTGAGAGCAGTCCTTCGGCAGCCGTGTTCAAGTAGGTGTATTCACGGGTCTGGGGAAACTTGTCTTTGGAGGGTATCGAGACGGTCATTGTGAACTCCCTATGATGACACCACAGCCGTTTCGAGCCCTAGCCTGCATGTCTCGCCACATGACGGCCAGAGCACGCGATACGGCCGCCAGGACTTCGCTTTTCCTTCGCAACGCTTGCTTGCCGTGCTCGACGTACTGTTCAAGCACGCCTGTCTGTAGCAGACAGGCAGTTCGCCTCACTACTTGGCGAGACATGCAGGCTGGAACGTTCCCCTTTCTCAGCATGGGTTCATTTTGTGTTCGCGGCAGCGGAAGCTGCCCGGCGGGCGACGCTCGTCGCAAGGCCGACCGAGAACGGCTGACGGGGCAAGGACACTGTCTCACCCCCCACTCCCCCCCGCGCATGCCGCGCGATAGCCGCCCCACGGCGCGCAGGAAAGCAGTGACCGGGCGGCGCGGGGACACCAGCCTGCATGTCTCACCACCCGACGGCCGAAGCACGCGATACGACCGCCAGGACTTCGTTGCGCTTGCTTGCCGTGCTCAACGTACTGTTCAAGTACGCCTGCGCGCGCCAAGCGGCGCGCGCCTCGTCCTGACGGCCCTCTCACCCACTTCGCCTCGCCGCGTGGGGAGACATGCAGGCTAGCTCCGAACAATATTTTCATCTGAACAATGGCGAACAATAGTGAACAATGGTGAACAACGGTGAACCGGGAAACAGTGACTTGCCGGCGGGCGCAGTGGTCCGGACGGCGGTTTCCGGTGGCGCCACCCTGGCGCACCCACGGAGAAAAGCCGTGATTCGTGTTTCGTGACTCGTGTTTCGTGAAAACCTTGGAATTCGCGCCGGCTTGCGCCGCGCACCAGGAAAGACCTTGGTTCATGATTCGTTTGCTCAACCGTGCAGCCGGGCTGTCGCGGAGCGGCGCGCGGGACACGTCCAGGGCCGCGAGATCTACGGCCGTATTGCGAGGCCACCACGGCTTGCGACTTTTTTTTAGCGGGAAATAGTGGGAAATGCCGGGAAATCGTGGGCAACAGCAGGCAGGAATGGTCCTTGAACAAGGCGAGATGATGCCGGAACGACATTTCCTTCGCAGGCGCTCCCAGGCCACGGATCAAGCTCATTTCACGAACCATGATCTTCATGCTACGCAGCCCGGGCCGGAAAAAAAAGACTGAAGGGCTTCAGTACCAACAGGTACCGTTCGAGCCACGTGTTTCGTGAAAAACACAAAGGCCTTGAGTCGTGTTTCGTGCCTCGTGATTCGTGAAGAACATAAAGGCCGTGACTCGTGTCTCGTGATTTGTGTTTCGTAAAGACCTTACAATCAGTGGTTTGCGGCTGGTGAACGCCTGGGAAGCCCTGATTCGCGACCCGCACGGACTGCGCCTCGCCGACTTCCTGTGCTCAGGCCTAGCAGGCCGGGGCAGAAAAAACAAGACTGAAGGGCTTCAGTACCCCATGCACCAAAAAAGCCGTGTTTCGTGTCTCGTGTCTCGTGAAAACCTGTTGGCCGGGCCTGGGGCGGCTCTAGCCTGCATTGCTCACCACCCGACAGCCGAAGCACGCGAAAAAAAGGCCGTGATTCGTGTCTCGTGTTTCGTGTTTCGCGAAAACCTCAGGCAGGAGGCTTGGTTTGCTCCAGAAGAAATGTTTGACGGCCGCTGAACCGTAAGGTACGCCTGCGCGCGCCTTTTCCATCCGCCCGTCTTGCGCCTGATGTGAAAACCCATGATCCTCGCCGCGGATAGGTCGAAACGAGGCCGGTGCGACGGTACGGAAGAGGTAGGACGAAAGGCACGACATGGGTTTTTAGCCGTGATTGATCCGCACTTGGGCGGGGGCCGGACTAGCCTGCATTTCTCACCACCCGACGGTCGAAACACACGATACGACCGCCAGGACTTCGTTGCGCTTGCTTGCCGTGCTCAACGTACTGTTCAAGTACGCCTGCGCGCGCCAAGCGGCTCGCGCCTCGTCCTGACGGCCCTCTCACGCACTTCGCCTCGCCACGTGGCGAGAGAGAAAAGCAGGCCAGCGCGTCCCGGCGGATGAAAAGAGAATCAGCGAAATCCGTCTTGCGGGGTCTGGAGACCGCGTTTATACTGGGGCTTCGGAAAAATACTCCGCAGGTGGACCTGTTCTCGAGAGATCCCGGTGCCCGGCGATATCACAGAATTCCACGCTCCCCAACGAGAGGCGGCCCTGTTCTACGGGATGTTTCTGCGCGGACGTTCCGCCGATTCCCTCAGGGAAGAGATTGACGTTTCGCCAAAGCTGTTCCACAAGTGGATGCGGGCCCGAGAGTACGATCCGGCGTTTCGTAAAAACCTCTTCCGGATGTACTCCTACCGCAAGCGGGTTCTTGCCATCTTCGACTTCCTGGTGACAAGCACCCGGAAGAACCACGAACCCCACTGAGATCATTCCGTCTCGACCGGACGCCGGCAACCCGAGGCGGGATTTCCATGCAAGGCTCGACCAGGTGCTACTCCATTGATTGCGTGGCGCGTAACGCCGCCGCGCGACCTTCACTACGGGCTATAACCTGCATTTCTCACCGCCTGACGGGGGAAGCACGCGATACGACCGCCATGTGGTGAGAAATGCAGGTCAAGGCAGCCCGGACTCCACTGCCGTCCTGACGAGAATCACGAATCCGAGCAGTGTTACCACGACGGCGCTCCCGACGGGCAGCACTCTCAGCAGGGGTCCGTCCTTCGTCAAACGACTGAGAGCGGGCCCTGCCAAGACCATCGCAATGCCAATGGCGATGAGCACCGCCGCGAGCCCAAGGCTGAAGGCGACCAGAACGAGCAGTCCCAACGCAATGCGGTTGATCGTAAAGGAGATCAGAAGCACGGCCATGGCTTCCGGACATGGCACCAGGCCGCCGGAAATGCCCAAGGAGAGCAAGCTTCCGCGGCCAGCCCTCGGCGGATGGTGGTGATGCCCATTGCCGTGATCGTGTCCGTGAGAATGCTCATGTCCGCCGTGGCCATGAGAGTGGTCATGCTCGTGGTGGTGGCCATGGCCATGCGAATGAGAGTGAGGTTTGCCGAGGGGCCAATGGCGATGTTGATGTTCCTCAGCACTGTTTCCTGATCGAAACGCTTGCCAGCGGCTCCAAAAAAGCCATCCTCCGATGATCACGATCAGCAGGCCACTCATCAAGGACAACCAAACCAGTAAGCGGTCGACGAGCAAGTACTGTGACGCGTAAAGCGCAACGAGTCCGAGTGCGAATACGCCGGCGGTGTGGGTGATCGTCACGACCGTGCCCAGATAGACAGCGTCTCCGATCGTCCCCCGCGAACCGGCAAGATATGCGGCCACCACCGCTTTGCCGTGACCCGGACTGAGAGCGTGCGCCGCGCCCGCCAGGAAGGATACGCCCAGAGCCACCACAAGGAAGCCCATCGTGGGCTCGTTGACGGTCAAAAGGGATTCCAGCCGTTCACGCAGAGCCGTCTCTCCTTCGGCAGCGGAGGATTGCTGCTGCGCCAACAAGCCGGGGCCCGCCAACAACAGAGCCGTAAACAGGGTGATGGTGAGTCGGGCCGCCAACGTCCTCTGATGCTAGCATTTACAGGTTTCGACTGCTCCGACGAGAAGGTACCAATGCATCGAGAAACCTGCGTGCGAATGCGGACGGGAGCGACTCGCAGCCGGGCGCCGCGGTTCCGCCTCAGCGCCTTCCCGCCCAGCCGGCGCCATTCATTTCGGGATCGACAGCTCCGGCGACACCACACTGTGCTTTAATGAGGTTGGATTTTGGGCGGCTTGAGCCCACCACGAGCAATACGCACCAACGCTCAGGCTGCCTGGGGAGATGAACCGTGCCAACTGCGGCCTTGCTCTGTTTGGTCCTGTTGCCGCCCCAGCTTGTCGACCGGACAAAGGAAGGCCCGGCCTCTCCGCCGGACCAGCGAGAGATCACGACCGAAAAAAGGGCCGACATCTACATGGCCCGCAAGATGTACCGTGAGGCCACGGAGACCTATCTGACCGCCCTCGGGGCCGAACCGCAATCCGCGCGGCTCCACAACAAGATCGGCATCGCCTATCACCAGCAACAGTATTTCGATGCGGCCAAACGCAGCTATCAACGCGCCATCCGGGCCGACAAGAGCTTCTCGAAAGCCCTTAACAACCTCGGAGCCGTCTACCATGCCGAGCGGCGTTTCAAGAAGGCGATCAAGACCTACCGCAGATCACTGAGAATCGATCCGAACATTGCATCCGTGCACAGCAATCTAGGCACCGCCCTTTTCAGCCGCGGCAAGTTCAAACAGGCGACCGAAGCGTTTCTCATTGCTCTTCAGCTCGACCCGAAGGTGTTCGAGCGCCGCGGGCGTGCGGGGACGCTGCTTCAGGAGCGCAGCGTCGAGGACCGGGCGAAGTACCATTACTTCATGGCCCGCGCCTACGCCGCCGCCGGGAACTATGAACGCGCCCTGTTGAACCTGAGGCGAGCCTTCGAAGACGGCTACCGCAGGCCGAGGAAAGCCCTCGAAGACCCGCTCTTCGAACCGATGCTGGATCTCCCCGAGTTCCAGGCCCTGCTCGGCATCGGTCCCCAGCAGGCCGCCCGGTAATCACCGCTCGCGGCTGTCTCAACCAACACTCCCGCAATGGCCGAACTGAAGACTTCGCCCTCATCAGCTCCGTCTCGACGAGCCACTCTGATCGTCACGATCGTGGCGGCCATGTTCATCATCGTGCCGTTCCTGTTCTGGCTCGACACCTGGTTCGGGCGCGAACTGACCGACGAGGAGATCCGCGAGTACCTGGCCGACCAAGAGAAACCCCGCAAAGCGCAACACGCGCTCGTTCAGATCTCCGAACGCATGTCGGCGGGCGACCCTTCCGCGGAACAGTGGTATCCCGACATTGTCGAATTCGCCGGACACAGCCTGGCGGAGCTCCGTGTGACCGCCGCCTGGGTGATGGGACAAGGCCGCGAGAGCCAAGCCTTCCACGACACTCTCTTAACACTGCTCGACGACAACGAGCCCCTCGTGCGCCGCAACGCGGCGCTTTCGCTGGCCGGATTCGCTGACCCGACCGGGCGGCCGGTGCTGCAGTCGATGCTGCGTCCGTACACCATCACGTCGCCGCATGCGGGAAAGCTGCAGAACCGCCTCGAACCCGAAGACACCGTTTCCCAGGCCACTCTTCTCGCCCGCATTGAACAAACCGGGGCCGAAGAACCCGCCGAGATCCGCTCTCCCGTCCCCGGCGTGGTCAGAGAACGGCTTCTGAAGGATGGTTCGGACGTGACCGCCGGCGACAAGATCATGGTGCTCGATCCCGACTACGACCACGTCTTCCAATCGCTGCGCGCATTGTTCCTGGTGGGGACCGAGGAAGACCTCGAGGACATCCGACGCTTTCTGCGTCCTCGTGAAGGCATGCCCGCGAACGTGGCTCAGCAAGCTCGGCTCACAGCCGACGAAATCCGCCGCCGCGCAGCCGGTTCTTGAGAAAAGCAGGTCAGCTCACGTAGATCCGGGGTACGCGCTCCGAGATGCGGCACAGCACCTCCAGCGGAATCGTATCCAGCAGCGATGCCATTTCCGCCGCATCCAGCGATGCACCGACCAACGTCACTTCATCGCCGGGTTGAGCCTGCGGGACATTCTCGAGATCAACCAGCGCGATGTCCATGCTCACCAAACCCACGATCGGGCACCGCCGCCCGCCAATCATGACTTCGCCACGGTTCGACAACCGCCGGTCCAGCCCGTCTCCATACCCGATCGGCAGGATACCGATCCTCGTCGGCGCCGCGGCGCGGTACGTCCCGTTGTAGCCCACCAGAGCCCCCGCGGCGACCGGCCGCACCAACTGGATCCGTGTCTTCCACTCCAGGGCCGGAGTCAATCGCAGACGTGAAGCGGACGCTTCTCCACGAGCGGCAGCCACATAACCGTAAAGGGAGATGCCCGGACGCACGAGATCCATATCCAGTTCGGCCCGATAAGCTAGCGCCACGCTGTTGGCGCAATGCAGATACTTCGGCCGCATTCCACGCCCGGCCAATGCGGAAACGACCTTCCGGAATCGGAGTTGTTGTTCTTCGCACTGCGGGCTCGTAAAGTCCTCGGCGGCGGCGTGATGAGTCGCCAGCCCCGCGAAACTCAGGCAATCGGCGCTTCGGACAACAGCCGCGAGCCTCTCCGGGTCCGAGTCGTCGAACCCGCATCGGCTCATGCCGGTATCGACCTCCAAGTGATAAGGCAGGCGCCTACCGGCGCGGCGGGCCTGCCGATTCCAGCGCTCGACCTGACCTTCGTCCTGAACGAACGGCGTCAGCCGGAGTTCAGAAGCCATTTCCTCTTCACCCTCGAGGAAGCCTCCGAGGACGGCGATCTCGCCTCCGATCCCGGAATCCCGTAGTTCGGCCGCCTCGGCGAGGCAAGCGACGGCGAACCTCCGGCAGCCCTGCTCCTCCAGGGCCTGAACCACCGCTACGCCGCCATGCCCGTAAGCGTCGGCCTTGACCACGGCCAGGATCTCCGGATGGGGGCCGATCGTTTGACGGATCGACCGGAAATTGCTGACAACGGCCCGGAGATCGACCCGAGCATAAGTACGATCCGTGACGGCCAAACTTGAATCTACCAGAGAACCTTTTCGGCCCTCCGAGGGCCGCAGACGAGCCTCGTCCGGGCGGTGGTCCATGCGGACACGCAGGCCCCAGGGGATACCACCCGACCGTACGCGAAGACGACAAGTTATAGTTAGCTCAGATGGACTGCCTCCGTTTCGCTCGCTGGAGTGCCAGCGCCGCCTGTGCGATAGCTTGCAGCGCCCTGGCAGCCGAACCGCAGGTCAGTTTCCATGAAGAGATCCGACCGATTCTCGAACAGCGATGTCAGGTTTGCCACGGGATGGAGGACGGCCAGGCCGGTCTGTCGCTGACAACCCACGATGGGCTGCTCGAGGGCGGTAAGAGCGGTCCCTCCCTTGTTCCCGGTGAGCCGGACAAAAGCCTGCTGATCGAGCAAATCAGCGGCGCGCAGCCGAAGATGCCCATGGCAGGCGGGCCGCTGAAACGGGATCAAGTCGAGCTGATTCGCCGCTGGATCGCCGCGGGCGCCGTTGACGACACTCCCGCTGACGCGGATGCGGCCTGGTGGTCGTTCCGGCTCCTGGAGCAGCCGGCGATTCCCGACGCGCGCGGGCATGATGCGGACTGGCCGCGAACGCCGATCGATCGCTTCATTCTTGCCACGTTGCACAAGAAGGGCCTGCGGCCATCGCAGGAGGCCGACCGGCGAACCTTGATTCGGCGTCTGACATATGACCTGCACGGGTTGCCGCCCACGCCCGAGCAGATCGAGCGGTTTGCGAACGACGGCTCCGCAGATGCGTATGGAGACCTGATCGACCGGCTTCTGGCCTCGCCGCGATATGGCGAGCGCTGGGGGCGTCACTGGTTGGACGTGGTTCACTACGGCGAGTCCCATGGCTTCGACAAAGACAAGGCGCGCCGCAACTCCTGGCACTATCGCGACTACGTGATTCGAGCGTTCAACGAAGACATGCCGTACGCGCAGTTCGTCAAAGAACAACTGGCAGGCGATGTGCTGAACCCCGACTCGGCCGAAGGCGTGATCGCAACCGGGTTCATTGCGGCCGGACCGTGGGACTACGTCGGGCATGCCGAGCTGCGTGAGGGAACGCACGACAAGCGCGTGACGAGGAACCTCGATCGGGACGACATGGTGATGACGACCATGTCAACGTTCGCAAGTCTGACGGTGCATTGCGCCCGCTGCCACGACCACAAGTTCGACGCGATCCGGCAAGACGACTACTACAGTTTGCAGGCGGTGTTTGCCGGAGTCGATCGTGCGGATCGGCCGTTCGACCGTGATCGGAAGGTTTTCCGGGCGCGGCGGGAGTTGCTGGCCCAGCGGCGGGACATCGAGGTCGAGCTGAAGCCGCTGCTTGCCAGGACAGCCGAGAAAACCGGCCTCCGGATCGAGACGATCGCCGAAGAAATCAAGCCCCTGCGTGAGAAGCGGACCGATCTCGTGGCCAAGGTGGGCGAGGTCGATACGGACGAAAAGAAGGCTCGGCGAGCTGAGCTGACCGAACAGATCAAGGCGCTCGAAGCGGAACGAACGAATCTCAGGCGGCAACTCCTGGAGCCGCAGGTCCGCGTCCGCCTGGAACGGCTCGAGCAGCAGTTGGAGCAGGTCGATGAGCTTATCGAGGCGCTTCCGGAGCCGGAGATGGCCTACGCCGCGGCGAGCTATTTCAAGCCGCGCGGACGGTTCACGCCGGCGTTCGAGCCGCGTCCGGTCCATCTTCTGCTCCGGGGCGACGTGGAATCGCCGGGAGACCCCGCGCAGGCAGGCGCGATTTCGGCTGTCGATTGGCTGGCGCCGCGATTCCCGTTGGCCCAGCCCGGCGACGAGGGCTCGCGGCGGTTGGCGCTGGCTCGCTGGATCGCCGATCCCGACAACCCTTTTACGTGGCGCTCGATCGTGAATCGCGTCTGGCACTACCACTTCGGCGCGGGCATCGTCGACACCCCGAACGACTTCGGCAGGATGGGCTCGCGGCCGACGCACCCGGAATTGCTCGACTGGCTGGCGGTCGAGTTTCGGGACCGCGGCGGGTCGTTCAAGAAACTCCACAAGTTGATTCTGACGAGCGCCGTTTATCGGCAGTCATCCGGCGGGGATGCTGCGCGCGCCAAGATCGATGGGCAGAACCAATACTTGTGGCGGGCGAATCGGCGGAGGCTGGACGCGGAATCGGTGCGCGATTCGGTGCTGCTGATCAGCGGCAAGCTTGACACGCTGATGGGCGGACCCTCGGTTGAGCACTTCTTCTTCAAGGACGACCACTCGCCGATCTATGACTACTCGCGATTCGATGTCGACGCGCCCGGGAGCTACCGGCGCGCCGTCTACCGCTTCATCGTGCGTAGTGTGCCGGATCCGTTGATGGAGAGCCTCGATTGCCCGGATGCCTCGCTGCTGACCCCGAAACGCAGCAGCACGCTCACGGCGATTCAGGCGCTGGCGATGTTGAATGACCCGTTTCTGGTACGACAGGCCGAGCATTTTGCCGAACGGGTCCGCTCGGCGCGCAAGGAGCTCCCCGCCCAGGTCGAGCAAGCCTATCTGCTCGCTCTCGGCCGCAAGCCATCGGTTGAGGAGTCGCAAATCCTGGTCGCATACGGCGAGAATCACGGACTTGAGAATGTGTGCCGGCTCATCTTGAATAGCAATGAGTTCATGTTTGTGGATTGAGGCATCCGTGTCACGTCATTCGAACTATCCGCTGCGCCGGTCAGAGCAACGCGGGTTTGCAGATCACGACGATCCAAGCCGGCGGCGGTTTCTCTGGAATTGGGGTGGAGGGCTCGGCGGGATCGCGCTCGCGCATCTGCTGGGCCAGTCGAACCTGTTGGCGGGAGCCGAGACTACCGGCACGGATCTGAACGGCGGCTTGCACCATCGCGCGAAGGCGAAGCGAGTAGTGCAGCTTTTCATGTCGGGCGCCGCTAGTCAGGTCGATACGTTCGACTACAAGCCGCTGTTGGTCGAGCGGTCCGGCCAAAAATTCGATCCCGGCGGCAAAGTCGAACTGTTCCAGAGCGATCCGGGTCCGGTGATGAAGAGCCCCTGGGAATGGAAGCAGCACGGCGAGTGCGGCAAGTGGATGAGCAGCCTCGTGCCCCACCTGGGCGGGTGCGTGGACGAGATGGCGTTCTTCCCGTCGATGGTCTCGAAGTCGAACGTGCATGGGCCGGCAACCTTCATGCAGAACACCGGCTTCATTCTGCCGGGCTATCCGAGCCTGGGAGCTTGGATCTCCTACGGGCTGGGCGCGATGAACGACAACCTGCCGACCTTCGTCGTGCTGCCCGACCCACGCGGCTTTGCGCCGAACGGCCCGGCGAATCATGCGGCGGCGTTTCTGCCGGCGACTCACCAGGGCACGATGATTCGCGTGGGACGTCCGAATCCGATTCACGATCTCTTCCCGCCCGAGTCGGCGAAATATATCACGGCCCGGAGCGATGCCGATGGGCTGGCCGTCCTCGAAAAGCTCAACCGCGGCCACATGGCGGAGCGCGGCGCAGATTCCCGGCTGGAAGCGCGCATTCGCTCTTACGAGATGGCGGCTCGGCTGCAAGTCAGCGCCCCGGAGGTGCTGGATGTCTCCGACGAATCAGCGGCGACCCGCAAACTCTACGGGCTCGATGAGCGCGTCACCTCCGATTTCGGACGCCGCTGCTTGACCGCAAGGCGGCTCCTCGAGCGCGGGGTTCGCTTCGTTCAAGTCTGGAGCGGCGCCGATAACGGTTTTCCAAGGCGCAACTGGGACAGCCACGAGGACATCCTGAAAGACCACGGCGAGATGGGTACCGAGATGGACAAGCCGGCGGCGGCGCTTGTCAAGGACCTCAAGGCGCGCGGCATGCTCGAGGACACCGTCGTCTACTGGACGACCGAGTTCGGGCGCATGCCATGCAGTCAAGGGGCCAAGGGGCGCGACCACAATCCGTTCACATTCACGTCCTGGCTGGCCGGCGGGGGACTTCGCGGCGGGGTGACGTACGGTGCGAGCGACGAGTGGTCCTACAAGGCCGCCGATACCCCCATCTACTGCTACGACCTGCACGCCACGATCCTGCATCTGCTCGGGATCGATCACAAGCGGCTGACGTTCCGGCACAACGGCATCGACCGCCGGCTGACCGATGTGCACGGCCGCGTGATTGACGAGGTGATCGCCTAGCCTGCATGTCTCACCACCCGACGGTCGAAGCACGCGATAAAAGGCCGTGATTCGTGTTTCGTGACTCGTGTTTCGTGAAAACCTTAAATGCCTAGTTGCTGGCGCCCAAGCGGCTCGCGCCTCGTCCTGACGGCCCTCTCACGCACTTCGCCTCGCCACGTGGTGAGAAATACAGGCTAGCCCGAGCGGTCACCTTTCGGACAGGTTGAACTCGCGCCGGAAGTAATCGATCACCGTGTCAGAGGGCATGGTGTCGCCCCCCTCGTGAATGGCGTATTCGAATTGATCCGCTTTCCCCAACGCTTCGTATTGCGCCGCGAACAGGTCGCGGTAGTAGCGCGGCGCTTGCTCGTGGGACCCCTTGTCGCGAATGCCGTGACCGGCCAGCATGGGCCCCGGAGCGTAGGCGAGCGGGATCAGGTTGCGGTCGCCGATCTCGAACATGCCCGGCAGGATGTGGCACTTGTCTCGAACGTCCGTGAAATCCGCGGGAGATGCGTCTTCAGGGATGAACACGGTCTTGCGCCCGAAGTCGGCCACGGCGGCGACGCGGTCGGAAAGCAGGGCCGCCTGCACCGCCAGCCAACCGCCGAGAGAGACGCCGGTCACGCCAATGCGGGTTTCATCGACGCGAGGGTGGGCGGCCAGCATTTCCAGCGCGGCGATCGAGGCCATCAACTGCACCGAGCGCGTAACCTTGTCCATGCCGAGCCGCCATGAGGCGATGGGTTGCTCGTCCACGCCGCTGGGCGCGGTGCGCGAGAGATAGCCGGTGTCGAGTTTCTCGACGCTGATCGAGACGAACCCCGCTTGCGCCAGGCGCACGCCAACGCCGCTCTGGTAGCTGTCGAGATTGACGATCAGGTCATGCAGGCCGTTCTTGCCGTGGCCTGAAAAGACCGCCACGGCCGGTCGGGGGCCGGTCGCGTTCGGCAAGCAGATGACGGCGGGGATCCTGTCGCCGGTTTCGGGCAACTCGATGAGGCGAACCTCCATCTCGATGCCGTGATGACGGATCTTGCCGAGCAGGCGGTCGCGGAACAGGTGCGGTTTGACGTTGGCCTTTCCCTTGGGGTCGCGGACGGTCCAGTGTCGAAGGTCGAGCGACTCGGTCAGACGTTGAAGCAGCTCGGCGCGGAACCCGGCAAAGCGGCCGGGGGCCAACGGAAAGTCGCCGGGCTGATAGGGACGGCGGGCGCGGTAGTTCTCGACGAGAGTCGTCACGGTCGGCTGAAGGAGCGGCTCCAGGATCGGCAGCAGCGGGTCGTCCGCAGGCGGCGGAACGGGGGCGGCGAACGCTCTGAGGGCACAGACTGCGGCA
Organism: Bryobacterales bacterium; assembly: GCA_965204095.1. Lineage (GTDB taxonomy): Bacteria > Acidobacteriota > Terriglobia > Bryobacterales > UBA6623 > JAPPLB01. Next base: position 3,858,665 of record OZ241991.1, read on the forward strand.
AAAACAAGGGTGGCGCGCATCGACATGCGAACAGTGTAGCGGCGCTGCGTTAGACTGACCTGCGGAGGCAGCAGATGAAGCTGAAGTTCTACGAAAAACGCACTTGCACGACCTGCCGCAAAGCGAAGGCCTTTCTCACGGACCAGGGTGCGCAGCTCGAGTCGATCGATCTGAATCGAGGTTTGTCCGTCGAAGAGCTGGAGAAGCTGATCGGCAATCGCGATTACCGCAAGTTTCTCAATCCACGCAACGTGCTCTATCGCGAGATGAAGATGAAAGACGGGCCGCCTCCGCGTGACGAAGCCATCAAGTTGATGAGCGAGAACTCGAATCTCATCAAGCGCCCGATTGTTCGCAAGGGCAATACGATCGCTTTGGGCTTCGATACCCAGGCTTTGGGCGAAATGGTCTAGCCCGCATCGGATCCTGGGGGAATGAGCGCAACGACCCGGCAAGGGCCACCGGACCCGCCGCCGATCTTCATGGGCAAGGCGAAGACGATCGCGCCGGTGGGTGGCAACTCTTCGAGACGATTGACGTTTTCCAGACAAGCAATCTGTGCGGCGGCGAAGACCTGGTGCGCCTTGAAATCGGAGCTCGGACCATGATCGATGCTGGCGGTGTCGATGCCGACGATCGCAACATCGCGCTCGACGAGGGCTTCGGCGGCTTCGGGGGATACGCCGGGGAAGTGCAGGTTCCGCGTGTCGCCGGGAACATCGCTTCCCAGGTACTGCCTGGCGTCGGGCCAGCGGCGGCTCCAACCGCTGCGAATCATGACGATCGAGCCGGGCTCGATCCGGCTGTGCCGCTGTTCGTGCTTTCCGATGTCTTCGACGCTGAGCAGGTAGTCCGGGTCGCTGTCGCAGGCGGCGGAGATATCGATCACCACCGCCGATCCAATCAGTTGCTCGATCGGGATCTGGTCAAGGGAACGCTTGCCCTCTCCGAAATGAATCGGGGCGTCGATGTGGGTGCCGCCGTGCTCGCTCCCGCCGTAGGTGAACGAGCTATACCAGAAACCGCCTTCGGTTCGTCCCCAGGCGACTTGATTGTGCTCGAAGTGCTTGTCGGTCGGCCAGTAAAGGGTTTTCTCGTCAAAGGTATGCGAGAGGTCGATGAGACGGTAGCCGCTGATGTCGAGCGGCGCGGGCGGCGGCGCACAGGCTACGGACAGGAACAAGGCGCCGGCCAGGGCGGGAAGGCGAGTCATGAGTCGTCTCCTGTGTCTCTCTGAGCATCTAACCTGCATGTCTCACCACCCGACGGTCGAAGCACCCGATACGACCGCCAGGACTTCGTTGCGCTGGCTTGCCGTGCTCAACGTACGGTTCAAGTACGCCTGCGCGCGCCAAGCGGCTCGCGCCTCGTCCTGACGGCCCTCTCACGCACTTCGCCTCGCCGCGTGGTGAGAAATGCAGGCTAAGGCGCTTCCCGCCCGGATACCGATCCTCGACTCCCATCGGCAAGCCACCCCGGGCCTCGATCTGGCGCGTGCTCGTGCCGATGCGGGCGAGAGCGCCTCGAACAACAAGAGATTGCCGACCCGGGGAGATGTCCGAACTCCGGATGTCACCGTTTTCCTCGTTGACCGTGGTTTTGCCGGTCGATGTTGCGGTCACCGTATCGTACACCAGGATCCCGCCAATAGCCCGCCTATGGACGGCTGCTGTCGGGATGCGCCGCAGTCATACCTCGCTCGCTCCTGGCCTCTCGATCGCTCTTCGCTTCGAGACCGGCCCATCTCACACAATCTTTACTGAAGGCTAACGAAACAGTAACGGAAGCGGCTTACCTTATAGTCGAGTCGTACAAAACAACGACCAGTAAAAGAGCTGAGAAGCTACACCAGCTACCCCAAGTCAGCGTATCCCAGCCTGACAACCTCCCCCACGAGGCCCGTGACCGCTGGTTCGCGGGCCTCCCTTCCTTTTGGCCTGCATTTCTTGCCACGTGGCGAGAAATGCAGGTCCTAGTTCAGGTTGCCTTGATAGGCGGCTTCGATCGAGATCTTTTGACGTTGCAGAACCCGGCCGGTGGCGCGGTCAAGCTCGTCGCGGGCCGACATGTAGCTTCTCATCGCGTTGATTTCTCCCGTGCGGGCATTCGCCAGGTCGCGCTGGACCTGCACGATCTGGAAGATGGACGAGGACCCCAGCGTGAAACGCTTCTTTTCCGCCTCGAGCATGGCGGCGCGCAATTGCCGCGCCTGCTCCGCGATCCTGTAGCTCTCACGGGCTCGCGCGAGGCCTTGCACCGCTTGCGTGACTTCGAGTTTGATGTTGTTTTCCTGCTGCCGAATCTGCAGGTCCGTTCGTCGCCGCCGCAGGAGTTCGCGGGTCATGTCGGCCTGCGCCTGCCGATTCTTCAAGGGAATGTTGAGGCTCAGGAAAACTCCGTAATCGGGAAAGTTGCGCCGCGTGATCTGGCCGAGGGCCGTGCCGAATCCGCCGATGAAGAACGGATTCGCTTCGCCGACACCGGGCAGGATGGTCAAGTTCTCGTTGATCGTCCCGGCCAGCGCATTGTTGCGGGCAAATGCCGTCAAGTCGACCGACGGCAGCATCGCGTTCTTGATGCCCTTGAGGTTGATGTCCGAATTCTCGCGGTTCATCCGGGCCGACACGAGCCCGGGGCGAGAACGCAGCGCCTGCTTGATGAGGTCTTGGAGCGGTTCGATCGGCTCGTTTTCAGGCACTTCGATCTCGTCGACCGGCACGATGTCGATGCCGAGAAGCGTCGTGCTTGACGGCCCAAATTTCGAGATTGCGTTCTTGATGATGTTCTCCTGCCGGCGGATGTTGTCTTCGGCATCCAGCAGTTGCTGGCGGTAGAGAGTGGTCTCGGCTTCCACGCGAGTGATCTCGAAGCCCGGCTGCAACCCGAGTTCGACCTGGCGCTTCGTGTTCCTGACCAGGAGTTCCGAGAGTTCGAGATCGGCTTGGCGTCCTTCGGCTTCGGCGATGAAGGCCACCAGGTCCCAATAGAGGTTTTGCAGTTGTGTGACGGTCGAGATGAGCTGAAGCTCGAATTGCAGGTCCTGGACTTCCTGGTTGTTCTTCGCGATTCGGATATTGCGGTTGTTGACGGCGCGCCCGAAGCCCTGCAACAGGCGTTGTCTGATCGTCAGCGACATGTCGCTCCCCAACGCCGGGTTGAACAGGCTGCGCAAGTTGTTGTTTTCCGAGAGCACCGTTGAAAAACCGACCCCCAGTGTCGTGCCCGTCGTGAAACCTTGGGAGTAGTTGAGGTTGTAGGAGTTCGTGTCTTGAACGAGGGTGTTGGTGCCCGTGACGAAGTCGCTGATTTGAGGATTGCTGGTTCTCGCGAAGGTCATCGTCGTGCTGAAGGCGGGATCAAGGTTCGTGGTTTGCGTCCCGAAGAACGATGCGGCATTGCCCGTCGCGGCGGCATTCGTTGCCTGCTCGGAAGCGTTTGTCGTGATGCCGGTGGCCTGGCCGCGCTGACCTTGCACCTGCTGGCCGGACCGCTGCGCCGACTGGCCGGTGGAAAGCGTGCTGATCTGCGTCTGGACGCCGCTGAGCTGCGCTCCGGCCCGGGCGCGCAAGAGGTCGGTATCCGCTTCGAGGCGCCCATAACGGCCAACCTCGATATCGAGGTTGTTCTCGAGGGCCAGCAGAATGAGGTCTTGAAGCGAGACGTACAGCTTGCCTTCGCGAATCAACCTGTCGATCGTCGCCGAATCGTCGAGGTCCGCCTCGGGCACCTCCGGCGCGCGATAGATGTTGAAGTTCGGCCACGTGCCGGCGCCCTGCGAGTAGTCAATCGGTCCCTGTGCGTCAGCACGCGGGGCGGTGACGCCCAGCAGAACGGCGGCGGTGAGCAAGCAAAAGAAAAATCTCGGCATTCTGAAGACTCCTGTTCCCGGCACAGCGAAAAACGGATGATCTACACCGTAAGACGTAACGAGGCCCATAAGGTGGCGCGGGAAATGTCAGGGCCTGACTGATAGGTACGCTGTAGACGGCGGAAACGTTCCTTGCGTTACAAACCGCCGTGGGCCGCGCTGTCTTCCGGCAGGCGTAGCAAGACCCGTTCGAGCCGAGCCTCAGGGGTTATCCCGGGCGCTTCGCCAGCCTGTATTTCTCACCACGTGGCGAGGCGAAGTGCGTGAGAGGGCCGTCAGGACGAGGCGCGAGCCGCTTGGCGCGCGCAGGCGTACTTGAACAGTACGTCGAGCACGGCAAGCAAGCGCAACGAAGTCCTGGCGGTCGTATCGCGTGCTTCGACCGTCGGGTGGTGAGAAATGCAGGCTAGGAACCCTCACGGCAAGCCGGCAACAACCATCAAACCAGGTCAGCGGCTGCGTCCGCTTGCGGCCATGGTTCCATCCCGCGCCGAATGGGCCCGGAAGGGGCTGCGAAAGGAACCTGCGCATCAATTCGCATCAGCCAACTCCCCCTATTTCCTCCAGAACCCAGGCGTCAGCAGAACGAGCGCGGAGTAGAACTCGAGGCGGCCGGCAATCATGCAAAAGCTCAAGACCCATTTGGCTCCCGCAGGCATCCAGCCATAGTTTTCGACCGGCCCGACTCCTCCAAACGCGGGACCGATGTTGAATACCGCCGCAATCGACGCGGTGAGAGACGTCAAGGGGTCCACACCCATTGAGGCCAGCAACAGCGATGCTGACACGATGACGGTGGCGGCAATGTAAACCAGGTTCAGCAAGCTCTGAATCGTCGACTCCGGGATGACGCGTTCTCCGAGACGAACAGCAAACACGCCGTGCCGCTCCACCATGCGCTTGAGTTCTCGATAGATCACCTTGGTGAGCAGCATCAGACGCGCAACCTTGAGTCCGCCCGACGTGGAGCCCGTGCAGCCACCGACGAACATCAATCCCAGCAACAGCATTTGCCCCAGGGGATGCCACAGCTCGAAGTCGTCCGTCACAAGCCCTGACGTGGTCGTAATCGATGTGACTTGAAAGAAACCGGCGCGAACAGCGGGCTCCCAGGCATACCCGTTATGAAAACGAAGCAGGACCGTGGCGACGATGCCGGCGATGAGAAGGATGCCGGCGTAAGCCCTCAACTGAGCGTTCGCCAGAACTGCGAGCGGGCGGTGCTCCAGCCACAACCGGTAATGCAGAATCATGCTGACTCCGCCCAGGAACATGAAAACGATGATCGTGTATTCCACAGCGGGATTCTGGAAACCCGCGACGCTCGCGCTACGGCTCGAAAAGCCGCCGGTGCCCATGACGGAGAACGTGTGGCACAGAGCATCGAAGTTGTTCATGCCTGCCCAGCGCAGGGACAGGTACGAAGCGATCGAAAGCCCCAGGTACACTTTCCAGAGCGCCAATGCCGTCTGAGTAACACGAGGCTTCAATTTCTCCGAGGTCGATCCGGAGAACTCGGCGCGATAGAGACTGGCGCCGCCGTGCCCGAGAATCGGCAGGACGGCTACCCCGAGTAATATGATGCCCATCCCGCCGAACCAGTGAGTGAGGCACCGCCAGAACAGAACCGGTTTCCCGAGCTGTTCGACGTCACCGAGGACGGTAGCGCCTGAAGCTGAAAATCCTGAGGCGGCCTCGAAGAACGCGTCGGCAAAGCTGGGAAACTCCGGGGAAAAGTACAGTGGAAGGCTGCCGAACAAAGTTATGAAAAACCAGGTGACCGTTACCAGCAAGAGTGCTTCGCGAGAACGTAATTCACGAGCCGGACGAGGCAGCAAGACGGTCAAGAGACCCCCGGCCGCCGCGCAGATGAACAATGAGATCAGCAATGGGAGAAGCGGTCCGGAGGACGACAACAGCCCATACAGAATGGGTATCGTCATCGCCATGGCCAGAAACAGGAGAAACTGCCCCAAGACGTGGCCGATCGAGTCAAACCGCAACACGGTGTCGAACCTGTTCGTTCAGGGCATCCCCGGCACGGATGGAATCAATACCAGAACGGGCACGCGGTAGTTTCTTGCCGCCCAAGGCCCTCGGAGAGCGAGAACTTGCTCGCGCACACCCGTGGGCCCCGAGCAGCCTCAGCCTTGAACCCGGATTTCCCTTGGGGCCTTCCGGCTGCGGATAGCGCAGGCGCTGCATGGTTGCCAGGCAACCGTTTACGCGCTGCTGCCACGTTCCGCCCATCGGGTCAACAGACATGACGCGCCATGAGCTCATCGCCGCACACCCAGCAGCGATCATCGCTCGTCATGCCGCATCCTGCGTTCGCCGCCGCGCTTGCGCCAGGTCGAAGCTCCCTTGCATCCGCACCCAATGTTCAGCGTCACTCCATCCGACACGCTCCAATGCCAGCGCCATCGTGGGTGAAACGCCGGCGTGTCCGTTGAGCAGCCGCGACAGCGTATTTCGCGTCACGCCAAGGCGTTCCGCGCACTGTGTCACCGTCCAGCCTTTCGCCTCCATGCTCTCACGAATCAGTTCTCCAGGGTGCGACGGGTTGCGCATGGGCATGGCGGGCCTCCTTTAGTGGTAGTCCATCAGGTCAACATCTACCGCCTCGCCGCGATCGAAGCGGAAAACAATGCGCCAGTTGCCGGACACGCGCACGCTCCATTGCCCGCGGCGCTCCCCCTTGAGTCGGTGCAGTTGCCACCCGGGCAGGTCCATGTTCCGAGGCGACCGCGCATCCTGCAGCGCGGTCAGCACGCGTCGGATACGTTCCACATGGTCGGGGTTGAGCCCGCGGGTATCGTCTCGTTCGTGGAATCTCCGCAGCCCTTTGTGCGCGAATCGAATGCCACGAATATAGCCCGTATCGTATCACGTTGCAATCCGATGGGCTGTCTGGTCAACGCAATAGGGAAGGCTCCCCTTTCTCATTCTCGGCATGGGTTCATTTGACGTTGGCCGCAACGAAAGGAACCTGCAGGGCATGTCGCTGTCCTGCGGCTCTCGCTGCTGCCGGACATAATGAGCACAATGATCCACATCACGGAAGAACAGGTTCGGGAAGCGTTGCCGATGGCCAAGGCGATCGATCTGGTGGAGGAGGCGTTCCGGCGTCTCGGCGACGGCCGTGCGGTGAATCACGCCCGACGCAGGGTCATGCTCGACAACGGCGCCTGGCTGCACTGCATGGCGGCAGGCGATAACGAGGGCGGCTACCTCGCCGCGAAAGTGTATGCGACCCGGCCGCGGGTCGGGGCGCGGTTCGCGGTCTTGCTGTTCGACGCCGAAACCACCGAGCTGCTGGCCGTCATCGACGCGAACGCTCTTGGGCGGATTCGGACGGGCGCCGCAACGGGCGTGGCGACCCGCTGCCTGGCCCGCCCGGAGGCGCGGCGGCTCGGGATGATCGGTTGCGGTTTTCAGGCCGAAACGCAGTTCGAGGCCATTGCCGAGGTTCGCGATCTGGAAACTGCGCTCGTGTATAGCCGGTCGCCCGAGCGGCGGGAGCGGTTCGCGCGAAAGATGTCGGAACGGCTGGGGATTGCGGTGCGGGCGGTGGACAGCGCCCGGGCGGCGGTCTCGGAGAGTGACGTTGTAGTCACCATCACGACAGCGCGTGAGCCTCTGTTTTCGGCGGACGTCGTGCCGGCGGGTTGCCATATCAACGCGGCCGGGAGCAACCATGCGAAGCGGGTCGAGGTGGATGCCCCCACGGTGGCTCGGTGCGCGCTGGTGGCGGTGGATTCCATCGAGCAGGCGCGGATGGAAGCGGGCGACCTGATTCAGGCTCACGCGGCGGGCTCGCTCGATTGGTGCCGGGTCGTGGAAGTCTCGTCGATTGTGTCCGGCAAAACGCCAGGGCGCGGGTCGGCGGACGACATGACGTTGTTCGAGTCGCAGGGCTTGGCGATCCAGGATCTGATGGCGGCGGGGCATGTGTACCGGGAAGTCGCCGGCTGATAGCGTGCGCGCGTCAAGCGGCTCGCGCCTTTTTCCTCCGCCCGGCTTGCGCCTGGTCTTGACGGCCCTCTCACGCACTTCGCCTCGCCACATGGTGAGAAATGCAGGCAAGACCGACAAGCAGGACAACGGATCCCCGCGTGAACTTGACTCGAATGTGAACCTTGGCCAGGGACAAGAACTACCCCAGCGCTGCCGGAATATCGGTTTCGGTGAAGCGTTTTCCCTGGAAGAGAAGCGGCTCGCCCGACACCCTCGCCAGAGCATAGGAGAAGCAGTCGCCCCAATTGAGCTGCGCCGGGTGGCGGCCTCTGCCGAAGACCCGCGCCGCGTACCTTGCCCAATCGACTTGCTCGGGAGTAAGGGGCGCCACCTCGATGGCCGCGTTGTGCAGCAGAAGGTCGAGTTCGCGGCCGCCGATCGGCCCATAGCGGCTTTCCACAACGATGGATGCCTCCACTACGGAAACGCCCGATACGAATCGAACGGGGTCATCGTTGATGGCCTGTTCGATGCGCTCCGCGGCCGGCTCGCTGAGGAGAATCGCCAGAAGCGCCGACGAGTCGATGACCATGGCTATTCCGGGAGGCCGCTGCCGTAGCCGAGAATCTCGTCCGAGGGACGGTTGTCGACGACGGGCAGCGCGGCGCAGCGCTCGCGGATGGCGCGAAGCTCGTCAAGCAGGCGAGGTTTCGAGCTGCGAGCCCTGGCGCGAAGCAGGCGCTCCCGCAGGGACTGGATCACGGCGTCGGTCAAGGTCTCGCCGGTGGCCTCGGCGAGTTCGCGGGCCAGGCGGTCCGCTTCGGAATGCTTGATGTACAACGCCACCGAATGAATGATAGCATATATATAAATATATATTGTCTATATTCTGGTGCCCGTGGCCGTCATCATGATCGCGTGCTCCGTCCATTGCTCGACCGGCCGAGCCGAGCTCAGCCTCCCCCGGTGCATCACCGCCAGGCTGTCGCAGACCCCCAGCAACTCCGGGATGTACGAGCTCACGAACAGAACCGCCTTGCCTTCGGAGGCCAGCCGGCCGATCCATTCGTAGATTTGGACCTTGCTGGCGACATCGATGCCGCGGGTCGGCTCATCGAGCAACAGCACATCGCAGTCGTGATGCAGCAGCCGGGCGAGCTGCACTTTCTGCTGGTTGCCCCCGGATAGCGAATGGACCGGCGCCGCGGACGAGGATGTCTTTACGCGCAACCGGTCGATCCACGCGCCGGCGGAGCGGCGCAGCGCGCCCCGGTCAAGCCAGCCTCTTCGGGAATAGGCGCCGAGGTCCGAAAGCACGATGTTGTCCTCGACGGCAAGATACGGCGCGAGGCCCTCGTCCTTGCGGTCTTCGCTGAGCAGGCCGACGCCGTTGGAAAGCCGCTCGGACGGAGAAGCGGGTCCGCGGTAGCTTGCGACACGGACCTCGCCGCCGCGCACCGGAGCTAGGCCGAAGACCGCCCGCAGCAACTCGGTCCTGCCGGCGCCGATGAGTCCGGCGATCCCGCACACTTCACCCCGCCTCAGCCGGAGCGAAGCGGATGTGACGCCAGGTGCTTCGAGACCGGTCAGTTCGAGAACCGGCTCGCCGATCTCATGGGGAACGCGCGGGAACATGTCGTTCAACTTGCGGCCGATCATCCAGTGGATGATCCGGGCGTTCGAGACTTGTCCGACCGTTCCTGATCCGACGGTTTTGCCGTCCCGCAGGACCGTGAATGCATCGGCGACTTCAGCAACCTCCTCGAGAAAGTGGCTGATGTAGACGACCGCGACACCGCGTTCGCTGAGCCGTCGAATGACCTGGAAGAGGCGTTCGACATTGGGGCGGGTGAGACTGCTGGTCGGCTCGTCGAAAACGATGATGCGCGCGTCCGTCACCAGGGCTCGGGCCACCTCCACCAATTGCTGCGCGCCGACACTGAGCGAACCGGCGGGTGCGGCGGGGTCGATGTCGCTTTGTCCCAGGTCTTTGAGTGCTTGCTTGGTGCGCCGGTGGGCTTCCGCCTGGTCGAGGCGGCCTTGTCGAGAGGGCTCGATCCCGAGCAGGACGTTGGCGGCGACGGACAGGTGCGGGGCGATCGCAAGTTCCTGGTAGATCATGGCGACGCCCTGTTGCCTGGCGTCGAGGGGATGGGCGGGTTCGTAGCTGCGGCCATCGATCTGCATCGTGCCGCCGTCCGCGCCATAGACCCCGCTGAGCACTTTCATCAACGTGCTCTTGCCGGCGCCGTTTTCGCCGATCAGAGCGTGGACTTCGCCGGCCCGGACCGCGAAGTCGACACCGTCGAGAGCACGGGTGGCTCCGAAGGATTTCCGGACGCCGTCCATGCGGAGTCGGGGAGGGCCGGTGTTGGTCTGTCGAGCGGCCGTGGACATGTTCAAATGGTTCGCCCGGCCGAAGAGCCGCGAAAGGTCACGTTTCAGTCAGGGCGCTAGCCTGTATTTCTCACCACGTGGCGAGACGAAGTGCGTGAGAGGGCCGCCAGGACGAGGCGCGAGCCGCTTGGCGCGCGCAGGTGTACTTGAACAGTACATCGAGCACGGCAAGCAAGCGCAACGAAGTCATGGCGGTCATATCATGTGCTTCGGCCGTCTTGTGGTGAGAAATGCAGGCTGGGATTGAAGCGTACCGGACGTCCTCCGCCGGGACAATACTAGCGAGGAAGTCCTCAGACCGACAAGCAGGACAACGGATCACAGCCTCAACTTGACTCGAATGTGAACCTTGGCAGCGAAGAAAAAAACTAGTCAAGGTATTCGTCGATGGGGGGGCGAAGCAGCGCGGCGATCTCGGCGTCGTTCATGTTCTGGGGCGTTGCGACGCTGACGCCGGTATCGATGCGTTCGGTCGGCTCCTGCGTGGGGTCGCGTAGATATCCGACCACGGTCTTGATGCCCAACTCACCCATTCTGAACGGATTCTGAAGGACGAGTCCCTGCAAGTGGCCGTCCGCAAGCGCCGTGATCAGTTTCTCGCTGCTGTCGAAGCCGACGAACTTCACCTGTCCGGCCTTGCCGGAGTCGGTAAGAGCCCGCAACATCCCGAAGGTGGTGGATTCGTTGGGACAGAAGATGCCATCGACATCCGGGAACCGGTTGAGCAGGTTTTCGCCGACCTGGTAGGCGGTCTCGGTCGTGACGCCGCCGTACTGGTTATCGCTGAGGATCTCGATGCCGGGATGCTTCCTGATCTCGCTGAGAAAGCCCTCCACGCGGTCCATGGCGCTTTCAGCCCCGACGATCACGCGCATCAGGATGATCTTGCCTTTGCCGTCAAGCGTTTCGACGAGACGCTGTGCGCCGAGGACACCGCCCTTGCGATTGTCGGTGGCGACAAAGCTGATGTGCTCTTCCCCTTCGAGACCCGAGTCCACCACCACGGTGGGAATGCCGGACTTGCGCGCTTCGCCGACGACTTGGCGCAGGCCGGTCCGATCGAGAGGCGCCAGGACGATGCCGTCGACGCGGCGGGCGATCATGTCCTCGACAACGGAGATCTGCTGAGCGCGGTCGTCTTCGACCTGCGGCCCCTTCCAGATGATGTCAACGTCGAGCTCGCCGGCGGCCTTTGCCGCGCCGGCATGAATCGATTTCCAGAACTCGTGGGTCGTGCCCATGGGAATCACGGCGATCGAAAGGCGCTTTTCCGAGAGCGGGCCGTTCCCGCCGCAAGCGAGACTCGCCGCCAGCAGGACACCACTAAGAACGACACGGCCATGCAACCACAACATCACCGACCGATTGTAGCCGAACAGGGTTGGTGGTCGACGCTCAGCCTGCATTTCTCACCACGCGGCGAGGCGAAGTGCGTGAGAGGGCCGTCAGGACGAGGCGCGAGCCGCTTGGCGCGCGCAGGCGTACTTGAACCGTACGTTGAGCACGGCAAGCAAGCGCAACGAAGTCCTGGCGGTCGTATCGCGTGCTTCGACCGTCGGGTGGTGAGAAATGCAGGCTAGGCAAGACCGGGAGCATGGCAGCCCGTGGTGGTAAAAAATCCCGTAGAAGGCGTGGCGGGCTCGCTCGGAAAGCGCAGAAAACACGAAACACCTGTCTGCCGCCTGTCTGCCCGCGAGCCAGGGACAGGCAGGCGAAACACGGCCTTTACCGTTCACCGGCCGTCAGACATTTCTTCTGGAGCGAACCAGATCCCCGCCACTGGTTTTCACGAATCACGAGACACGAATCACGAATCACGGCTTTTGGGCTAGCCCGTCATTGCCGCCAGGAACTCGGCGTTGCTCCGTGTCCTTCGCATGCGATCGAGCAGTAGCTCCATGGCTTCGACGGTCGGCATTTGGCTGAGGACTTTGCGCAGGACCCAGACCTTGTTGAGTTCTTCCTTCGACAGCAACAGCTCCTCCTTGCGGGTTCCGCTGCGTGTAATGTCGATGGCCGGGAAGGTGCGCTTGTCGACCAGCTTGCGGTCGAGGAGAATCTCCATGTTGCCGGTGCCCTTGAACTCCTCGAAAATAACCTCGTCCATGCGGCTGCCGGTATCGACCAGAGCGGTCGCGACGATGGTAAGGGAACCGCCTTCCTCGATGTTGCGGGCCGCGCCGAAGAAGCGCTTCGGACGCTGCAAGGCGTTCGCATCGACGCCGCCGGAGAGAATTTTCCCGGAGGGGGGAACGATGGTGTTGTACGCTCGGGCGAGGCGCGTGATCGAATCGAGCAGGATCACCACGTCACGCTTGTGCTCGACGAGCCGCCTGGCCTTGTCGATGACCATCTCGGCTACCTGGACATGGCGCGTGGCGGGCTCGTCGAAAGTCGAGCTGACGACCTCGCCCTTGACCGAGCGCTTCATGTCCGTCACTTCCTCGGGCCGCTCGTCGATGAGCAGGACGATCAGTACGACCTCGGAATGATTCGATGTGATCGAATTGGCGAGCGCCTGCAATAGCATCGTCTTGCCGGTGCGCGGCGCGGCGACGATGAGCCCGCGCTGACCCTTTCCGATGGGCGTGACGAGGTCCAGCACGCGTCCGCTGAGGTTTCCCTTGGTCGTTTCCAACTTGAGGCGGCCCTCGGGGTAGAGCGGCGTCAGGTTGTCGAACAGCATCTTGTTCTTCGAAGCTTCCGGCGGCTCGAAGTTGATGGCCTCGACTTTGATCAGCGCGAAGTAACGCTCGCCTTCCTTGGGAGGACGCACCTGTCCCGAGATCGTGTCGCCGGTCCGCAAATCGAAACGGCGGATCTGCGAGGGCGAGACGTAGATGTCGTCGGGACCGGGCAGATAGTTGTACTCCGGCGCCCGCAGGAACCCGAAGCTTTCCGGCAGCGTTTCCAGGACTCCCTCGGAGAAGATGTGTCCGCTTTTTTCAGCCTGTCCCTGCAGGATGCCGAAAATGAGTTCCTGTTTGCGCAGGTTTGCGATTCCCTGGATGCCCAGCTCTTTGGCCTGCTTGGTGAGCTGCGTGATGTTCATCTCCTGGAGAGAAGCCAGGTCGAGCGCGCCGGCCCGTTCCTGCTGTTGAGTAGGCATGGGTACCTCGAAGTCGAGCTGCTGTGGTTAAGGTTTGAGGGCGTTAGAGATGACGTCCCACAGTGCGGGGACACCTTCCGCCGTCTTGGCGGATAGTGGCAGGGCGGGGCCGAAGGATTGCTGAACCGCGCGAATCGCTCGCGCTCGTGCGTCTCCTTTCAATTTATCAGATTTCGAGGCGGCCACAAAGTGCGTGAGGCCGCAAGCAACGAGCCAGTCCTTCATTTCGTGATCGAGCGCGGTCGGGCCGTGGCGGAGATCGACGATCAGCACCACGAGCCGCAACTGCGAGCGGTCCCGCAAGTAAGCCTCGGCCAGCTTGCCCCACTTCGTGGTCATCTTCCGCGGCGCTTTCGCGTATCCGTATCCGGGAAGATCGACGAAATAGAAGCGCCGGTCCAGCAGAAAGAAGTTCAGGCTTTGCGTTCGGCCCGGCGTGCGGCTCACCCGCGCCAGTTCCCTGCGGGGCACGCCGCCCTTGACGGCGCCTCGGCGGAGCAGCGCATTCAGCAGGCTGGACTTGCCGACGTTGCTGCGGCCGATGAACGCAACCTCGGGCCGCCCATCCCTCGGAAACTGCTCCGGGGACGAAGCGCTCAGGATGAATTCCGCGGGCACTCAGTGCGGCAGTTTTTCTTCGGCGCCGGAGGTTGTGCCTTCGACAGCCGGCGGCGGAGCGGAAGGAGCCGCGAGCCCTTCCAGGGGATGCTCCAGTACGATCGTCAACACCTCGTCCATGTGTTCGACGAAGTGCAGCTTCATGTCCTTCTTGATCAGGTCGGGAATGTCCGGCAGGTCCTTCTCGTTGTCCTTCGGCATGATCGCTTCGTGAATGCCATGCCGGTGTGCGGCCAGGAGCTTCTCCTTCAGGCCGCCGATCGAAAGGACCTTGCCCCGCAACGTCACTTCGCCGGTCATCGCGACGTCGCCGCGGACCGGGACGCGTGTCAGCGCGCTGACGAGAGTGGCCGTCAGCGTGATGCCCGCCGACGGGCCGTCCTTCGGGATGGCGCCCTCCGGGATGTGCACATGGACATCGAGGTGGCGATAGAAATCCTTTGGCAAGCCGAGCGCATGGGAGCGGGAACGAACATAGCTCATGGCGGCCTGGGCGGATTCCTGCATCACGTCGCCGAGCTTGCCGGTCGTCGTGAACTTGCCTTTGCCGTCGAGCAGCGTGGCCTCGATGGTCAGCAACTGGCCGCCGACTTCGGTCCAGGCGAGTCCAACCGCCGCGCCGACTTGATTCTTCTTCTCGGCCCGCAGATCGCGGTATTTCGGGACGCCGATGAGATCCGACAACGCGTCCGGCTTGACGACGATCTTCTTTTTCTTTTCTTTCTTCGCCCGCGAGACGACCTTGCGGGCGGTCTTGCGGCAGATATTGCCGATTTCACGTTCGAGGTTGCGGACGCCGGCTTCGCGTGTGTATTCCTCGACGAGCGCGAGGACGCCCGGGTCGGTGAACTCGATATCGGTCTTCTTCAAACCGTGCGCCGAGAGCTGCTTGGCGATCAAGTGCCGCTTGGCGATCTCGAGTTTTTCATACTCCGTGTACCCGCTCAGCCGGATGATCTCGAGACGGTCTTGCAACGGTGCCGGAATGGTGAAGAGAACGTTCGCCGTGGCGATGAAGAAAACCTTGCTCAAGTCGTACTCGACATCGAAATAGTGGTCGACGAACATGTGGTTCTGTTCCGGATCGAGCACTTCCATCAACGCCGCGGATGGGTCGCCGCGAAAGTCGGTCGACATCTTGTCGATCTCATCGAGCATGAAGACAGGGTTTGTAGTGCCGGCCTTCTTCATCATCTGGATGATCTGCCCGGGCAGAGCCCCGATGTATGTTCGGCGGTGCCCGCGGATTTCGGCTTCGTCGCGCACGCCGCCGAGAGACAGGCGGATGAACTTGCGGCCCGTCGACCGCGCGATGGACTTGCCCAGCGACGTCTTCCCGACCCCCGGGGGACCGACAAAGCACAGGATCGAGCCGCGCGGGTCCCTCACCAGCCGGCGCACGGCCAGATATTCCAGGATGCGCTCCTTGACCTTCTCGAGCCCGTAGTGATCTTCGTTCAAGACCTTCTCGGCGAACCCGAGGTCGCGGATCTCGCGTGACTTCTTCTTCCAGGGCACGGCCAGGAGCCAGTCGATGTAGTTCCGGGAAACCGTGGATTCCGCCGACATGGGCGGCATGTTCTCGAGCCGCTTCATTTCGCTGAGCGCCTTCTCCTTGGCGTCCTTCGTCATGCCGGCGTCTTCGATCTTCTTGCGGAGCTCTTCGTACTCTCCTTTTTCGCCCTTGCCGAGTTCCTTTTGAATGGCCTTGATCTTCTCGTTGAGGTAGTACTCCTTCTGGGCCTTCTCCATTTGGCGCTTGACGCGGTTCTGGATCGTGCGGTCGACGTTGAGTTTCTCCAGCTCGATGTCGAGCACCTCGGCCACGCGGGTGAGCCGGTCGATGGGATCGAAGATTTCGAGAAGGTCCTGCTTCTCGGGGATCGTGAGCTGAAGGTTCGCCCCGACCGTGTCCGCCAGCTTGCCCGGATCGTCGACGCGGACCGCGGCGATCATCGTTTCGTAGTTGAGATTCTGGCTCTGCTTGACATAGTGCTCGAACGAAGACGTGACACGGCTGTTGAGCGCCTCTGTCTTTTCCGACGGGACCGGGCGGGCGGGATAGACCTTTACGGTGGCGCGGTAGAAGCCTTCCTGTTGCGTTACGGTGTGCAGGCGCGCGCGCTCGACACCCTCGACCAGGACCTTGATATTGCCGTCCGGCAGCTTGAGGCTCTGGACGATCGAGACGATCGTGCCGACCTGGTAGATCTGGTCCGGTGTGGGGTCGTCAACCGACGCGTCGTGTTGCGTCGCGAGAAAAATCTTCTTTTCCGTGTTGAGCGCTTCCTCCAAAGCCAGGACGCTGGATTCCCGCCCCACCACGAAGGGGGTCATCATGTGCGGAAAGATGACGACGTCCCGGATGGGCATCATCGGAAGTTGCCGTATGCCGGCTTTCTGTTTGGATTGCATGTGAACGAACCCTGACGGAACTCATTGTAAGGGGTCGGCTCGGACTGCATGTCTCGCCAAGCGGCGAGACGAAGCGCCCGCCTGCTGCAGGCAGGCATGAGAGACCCGTCAGGACAAGGCGCGCGCGCTGCGCGCCGGAAAACGGCCTTTAACAGCCCGTGTCAAAAGTCCCGTGGAAGGCGCGACGGGCTCCTGCGGTCGCTCGGCGCGGAGTGAGGAGGATGGCGATCCGGGTGATCTCCTCCGACGAACGACAAAGCCGACGACTGCAAATGTCTGTCGCCCGAAGGGTTACGCGCCACTCCCGCTCGGCTGCGCGGAGAACGCGGCGCCACGTTCCTGGAACGGCTAGGCGTTACGCCATCAGCTTCGGGGCGCGTAACGCCGCCCGCGTGACTTTTGACACGGGCTGTTAAGGTTCACAGGCTGTCAGACACTACTATCTTGGAGCGAACCAATCCCCAGCCAAGGTTTTTCACGAGACACGAGACACGAAACACGGCTTTTAACGGCCTTTCCCACAGCCTTGAAGCTCCCCGCCCCTCCCGCGTTCCCTGCTTGAGCCATCCCAAGCCCGGACAACAGGTTTTCACGAGACACGAGACACGAAACACGAATCACGGCTTTTTTTCGAAACACGGCTTTTTCCCGGTGGTGAGAAATGCAGCCTAAACCCCTTCCGCTTCGGCCCCCCAGATGGTCTTGTGCAGTTGGTGGCCGAATCTTACTTCGTCCAAGCCGTCGTTCAGCATCCACTCGGCCAGGTTCGGCAAGTCGATCCCGCCGTGCGCGGGTGAGAAGATGACCGCCGCGGCTCGCTGGGTGAGCTGATGCCGTTTTGTGAGATCGCGGGCGAACTCATAGTCGCGGCGAGTGGCGATGACGAACTTCAGCTCGTCGTGCGGTGACAGGTGATCCAGGTTCTCGAGACGAAAGGTGTCGGGCTCGCCTGAGTCCGGGCACTTCACGTCGACGATCTTGATGACCTCGGCAGGCACCTTGTCGATGGGCCTTTCGCCGCTGGTTTCGAGCATCACGCGGTAGCCCTCGCCGAGCAGGCGGTCCATCAGGGGATAGACGGGCTTCTGGAGCAACGGCTCGCCGCCGGTGATCTCGATCAGTTTCCCGCCAAGGTCCGCGACCTTGCTCATCACCTCGTCCAACGTCATGCGGGCGCCGCCGTAGAAGGAGTACTCGGTGTCGCACCACGTGCAGCGCAGATTGCAGCCGGTGAGCCGGATGAAGGTGCAGGGCAGTCCGGCGCGAGTGGACTCGCCCTGGATCGAGCGGAAGATTTCGGTGATCTGAAGCACTGGAGCCACGGGTTTTACCGCTTCGACGAAAAACATCTTCGCACGGCGTGCGGTTCACGGCGCCTGGAAGAACCGTTGCACGTCAGCGAGCTGCGTCGTGAAAGCGTAGTCCGGCAGGCTGTCGAGGAACGTCTTGCCGTAGCGCGCGCGCAGGATGCGATTGTCGAGCAGCACCAGCGCGCCGCGGTCTTTCGAGTGGCGGATCAGCCGTCCGAAGCCCTGCTTGAGGGCGATCACGGCTTGCGGAATCTGGTAGGACGCGAAGGGGTCTTCTCCCGCTTGCCGCAGGCTCTTCATCCGTGCTTGCACGACCGGATCCGACGGCACCGCGAAGGGCAATTTGTCGATAATGACCATGCTGAGCTGCTCGCCGGGCACGTCGACCCCTTGCCAGAAGCTGGCCGTGCCGAACAGCACGCAGTTCTCCGTCGAGCGGAACTCGTCGAGCAAGGCCGAGTTGGGCGCGGAGCCTTGCAGCAGAGTCGGATGCTCGATCGCGAACGAGGCGGCATCGTGGACAGCGTTCATCTGCTGATAGCTGGTGAACAGCACGAAAGCGCGGCCACGGCTGGCGCGGAGGAGTCCGATGACCTGATCCGCGGCTTGGAGCACGAACTCCGGGGAGCGGGGATCAGGCAGGCGGGCGGGCACGTAGAACAACACCTGGTTGCGCCAATTGAAGTGGCCCGGAACGACCAGCTCTTCGGCTCGCGACACCCCCAGGCGTCCGCGAATGAAATCGAACTTCTCTTCCACCGCCAGGGTTGCCGAGGTAAGCACGACCGTGTCGACCTGGTCGAACAGGCGCTCGGCCAGGATCTCGGAGACCTCGATCGGCGTAGCCTGCAGAAAGACGCCTTTGCCGCGCCGCTCGATCCAGTAGACGTATTTTTCGTCCTCGCCTTCCATCAGGAACCGCAGCTCGCGGTCGAGTTCCGCGGTGCGCCGCTCGAGTGGGATGATTTCGTCGACCTGCTTCGGCGTGAGCTTGAGTTGCGTCTTGACGAGATTCAGGGCGTTGAGCAGCAGCGAGTACTGCTCCTGGTGGCGCTTGAGGAAGTCTTCGCGGTGGTCGAATCCGCTGCGGCCCTGGTAGCGCTCGAACAGAGCGAAGAAGGCCATGGAGCGAATCCGCAGCGTTTCGATGGCGGTGTCGAGCTCGCGGGAACCGGCCTCCGACTGGATCGCGGTGTGCTGGATGTCGCGCGCCAGTTCTTCGAAGCGATAGTTGCTGATCTGAACGCCGAAATGTTTCCCGGCGATGTCCTCGACTTCATGAGCTTCGTCGAAAACGACCGCCTCGTAGTTGGGGATGATCGAGGCGTAGTCGTCTTCCCGAAGTGCGAGATCGGCGAAAAAGAGGTGGTGGTTGACGATGATGATGTCGGCTTCGGCGGCCCTCTGGTGCATCAGAGTGATGAAGCAGCGGTCGAACTGTTCGCACTTCTGGCCGGCGCAGAGCTCGCGGCGGGCGTCGAGACGGTCCCAGACGGCGCTGTCTTGAGGGAGTTTCTTGAGCTCGGCGCGGTCTCCGGTTTCGGTCTCCTTTTCCCACGAGCCGATGAGCTTGAAGTCCTCGATTTCGACGAGTCCGGCAAGGGTCGGGCGCTTTTCGGTTTCGTAGAGCTTCTGGCGGCAGAGGTAGTTGTTGCGGCCCTTCATGTAGGCCACGTTGAGAGGGCGGTTGAAATACCGTTCGAGGAACGGGATGTCCTTGTAGTAGAGCTGCTCCTGCAGGTTCTTCGTGCCGGTCGAGACGATGACGCGTTTGCCGCTGGCGATGACCGGGATCAGGTAGGCGAGGGTCTTCCCCGTGCCGGTGCCGGCCTCGACCAGCAGATGACGCCGTTCGGCGAGCACCGTTTCGACCTGCTCGGCCATGGCAAGCTGCCCGGGCCGGAACTCGTAATGGGCGTATTTCGCGGCGAGCAGGCCGTGCTTCCCGAAGAAGCGGCGGGCGCGGGTGGCCTTTCGGCTCTGGCCTGTTCTCATGGAACCGGCGGGATTCATGCGGAGGCGTGCGGCCTGGACGGCAGGGCCTTGGGCGTAGCCTAGCACGGCGCCCGCGGAGGCTCCGTTCGGGGAAGGATGCGAAGGGAAAACGTTTGTGTCCCTTCGTGACCTCTGCGTCGGTCTGCGACACCGGCATCGTCGTATTGACACGTGTACCGCTGCGCGGTACATTGGCTGATGATCCGACGGTTTCGTCATCGCGGCCTGAAGCGCATGTACGAGCGCGGCGACGCGAGCCGAGTGGGTCCTGACCTGGCGGACCGCGCTGCGCTCGCCTTGGCGGACCTTGACGATGCCTGCAAACCCTCGGACCTGGACCTGCCCGGCTACCGGCTTCACCCGCTGAAAGGCGGACGGAAGGGGTACTGGAGCATCTCGATTTCCGGCAACTGGCGGGTGATCTTCCGCTTCGAAGATGGCGATGCCTACGATGTCGACCTGATCGACTACCACTAGCAGGAGGCGGCAACATGGCGATGAGCAACCCCCCGCATCCCGGACGCAGCATCCGCGAGAACTGCCTGGTTCCGCTCGGTTTGAACGTGACCGAAGCGGCGAAGGTGCTGGGTGTCGCCCGTCACACGCTCTCGCGGGTTCTGAACGGCCAAGCGGCCATCTCCCCGGAGATGGCCATTCGTCTTGAAAAGGCAGGCTGGTCCAATGCCGAGTTCTGGCTGCGCCGGCAGACCACTTGGGATCTCGTCCAGGCGCGCAAGCAGGAAGACCGGATCATCGTCGAGCGATACCAGCCGCAGCCGTCGGCGTGAAGACATGCCGATCGCATGCTGCAGCGGCCACGTGTTCACCGGCCTGAGGTTCGAGAATCGATGGCCTGAACGACCCACCCGCCGACGCATTGAGCCTGCATTTCGCCCTTCTTGGTATCCAATGGTGAGTACCAGGCGAAGTGGAGGCCTTGATCGGACCGCAACCGAGGCGTCCGGCCTTGTCGAGGGGAATCGGCTGCTCGAATTTGCCTGATTGGGACCATACCTGAGATATTCGACAACAAAGACCAGAGGGCAAGACCGTCGCGCATCCAGCCTTGCCCGTTTAGCGAGGGCACAAACACTCCATGACGAAGTCGATCCCGGCCGAAAACGATCCGCCTCCGTTACAGCCCCCTTCCCGGAATGTCGCGAACCCCTTCTCGCAGATGCGCGTGCGTTACCTGCTTGGGTGGTTTATCTTTGCTGATTTAGCCAGGGCTTTCACCCCAATTCTAGCCCCGGACTGGTATCTGGAAAGCTCGTTGAGAGTGCTCTTGTCACGCGGAATTCTGCATGTCGTGATCCTGCTGTCCGTCTGGATCTACCTTCGGCGAAAGCCGGTAAGTTGGACCCGACTGCTGGGCTCCATTCCCCTTCAGAGCACTTGCTTGCGCGCCCTCAAGCCGCTGCCGGTATTGGTTGCATTCGGCCTGGGTGAGGTGCTTGTCCTCTTTTACTCACTGTCCCATCTTGCGCCCCGCATCCTTGAAGCGTTCTTAAGCTATGAACTCTTCGTGTCTGCCGCCAATGAGCAACAGCAGTGGGTCTACAACTTGGTTACGATGTTCCGGGTCGTTGTCCTTGCTCCGGTCGCTGAAGAAGGACTGTATCGCGGCCTGCTGCTTCATCGCTGGGCCGTCAAATGGAACCCGACGGCCGCGTTGTGGACATCTTCAATCCTATACGCAATCGCCCACGCACCGACGAGTGTCATCGGCAGCACGGTTTTCGGTCTTGTGATGGCGGTCTTGTATCTCGAAACAGGTTCGCTGTTCGTCCCGGTGGTCGTCCACGCAGCCAACAACGCGATCGGATGTCTGACATCGTGGGCTTTACCTGTCGCCTGGAACAGCGTTGCGGACATTCGGGACCTACTCTGGCTGGGGATTCTGTTGCTCGTCGTGTCCGCGCCCTTGATGCTGCTCTACTTTTCCAAGCACTGGCCCCGAAAGTCCGTCTCCATGCCTTACTTTCGCACTGCCGCTTGCTCCGCTCCAGCGGGGAACCCAGAGGGACTGAGTCGGATTTGAGAAGAATCCACGGCTCCTCTATCCCACCAACCCCAACCGATCGCAAGGCGCATCGTGCAGATTCTGCCGGAGCCCCAGGCATCGCTCGGTGGTCTGGATGTGTGACATAACACACGCCACTGCGGGCGAAGCTCTCCTTCGCGTGTAAAAATAGTTGCGAAAAAACAAGGGAAGATCACCAGCGGCGTCATTCCCCCTGAGGCCGGGTGGAGAGATCGCGGTCATGATGCGCTGAGCACTCCGGAGCCCCCGTCATGAGCTTGGCAGCGATGAGAAACGGCGCCCTTGCCGCCCTGCTGGCGGCGGCCATCGCTGTGGCTGAGCGGCCGTTGCCGCCGTGGATGGAAGTGCCGCCAAGTTGCGCGGGGCAGCCGTTCCGGCCGGGCGCGGAGGAGCCGAGTTGCGCGGGGCAGGTGAAATGCGCCTCGTGCTGGCTGGAGCTGGAGAGCCATCCTGGCTGCTTCGTTTGGAACAGTTACCTCAGCGAGGGAGAAACCGCGGCCTGGAGTGGCGAGTGCATCGACGGCCTGGCCAGCGGGACGGGAACGCTCAAGTGGACCTACGGAAGCGTGGTCAACGAGCATACGGGTCTCCTCCGGAACGGGAAATACCACGGCCGCTGGGTGCGGCGCTACGCGAACGGGAACGTCCACGAAGGACCCATGGTAAACGGCAAGAGGCAGGGCCACTGGGTCGTGCGCCATCCGGACGGGACGGTCATGGAAGGGCCCATGGTGGACGATAAGAGGCACGGCCGCTGGGTCAGACGCGACTCGAACGGTTACACGATAATCCTGAACTGGGTCAACGGAGTCCACCGGCGCGGCCGCCGATAATGCCCGGAGCCTCTCTCGACATCACAGCCCCGGCAGGCCGATCAATAGGAGTTGCACAAAGAACTGCCGGACAACCCGCGCAAGATCGGCCCTACCCCGAGATTTCGGGGCTCTGCGGGGGACGCCGTCGGGTTGAACCGTTGCGGTAGCGGTAGGTCACTACCACCAGGCCCACGGCAATCGCCGCCGGCGGGACCGCGAGCACCAGAATGCCCTTGTTGATGGCGTTGATCGTCTCGGCGCGCTGGTGCCGGGCCGATTCGCGGCACATGACGCACTGTCCCCAGAGAGGCAGGCAGAGGACCAGCCCCAGGATTCCCAGGCTCAGGAATCGCTTTGTCCGCGCGCGCAGGGACACGATCATGTCCTCACTCTACTACTGCCAGCCGGCGAAACCGAAATCGAGGATGCGTAAGCTGTCCGGGAAGAAGTAGCCGATCATGATCAGGATACAGGCCACCAGCGGGACGCCGACCGTCCACGACAAGACCGGCCGGTCGAACTTCAGATGCATGAAGTACGCCATGATCATGGCTGCCTTCACGATCGACAAGCCCATCAGCAAGGTGAGCATGACGACCAGGTCGAACTGAATGTACGCCAGTATGACCTCGACCAGCGTCAGGCCGAGCAGCCAGAGCCAGACCTTGATGAACAACCCTCTGTGTGATTCTGCTTCTGCGGACATCGTGTGCTCCCCTTACGAAATCTTCGTTGACATCAGATAGACCAGCGGGAAAATGAACATCCAGACCAGGTCGACGAAGTGCCAATAGAGCCCGCTGACTTCCACGTCTTCCGCGTCGTACTTGCCTCTCTTGAAACCGATGGCGATGATCCCCAGGTAGACGACGCCGATCGCCACGTGGGTCATGTGCAGGCCGGTCAGCGTAAAGAAAGTGCCGCCGAACAGCGGCGTGCCATAGGGATTGGTGAGCGGCGTTACGCCCTCGTGAATCAAGTGCATCCACTCGTTCACGTGCAGCACGATGAAGATCACGCCGCCGAGCGCCGTCGCCCACGTCCATTTCGCGGTGGCGCTCCGGTCGCCGCGGTGCGCGGCGTCCACGGCGAACACCATCGTCAGGCTGCTCGAGAGCAGCACCAGCGTCATGAGCGACGAGAAGATGATCGCCGGGTAGAAATCGAACGGCGTCGGCCACTCGTTGGCCGCGCGCACGTAGCTGTAGGTGATGATCAGCGCCGAAAAAGTGAGCGCATCGGAGACGATGAACAGCCACATCCCCAGCTTCTTGTGGCCGACCGCGAACGGGGATGTGCCGCCGCCCCAACCGGCTTCTACGGTGGCGCCCGCTGAATGAGAATCCGACATGGAAAAACGATTACCTCCAGAACGTGAGCAATAGCAACAGGTAGACCCAGAGACCGTCCATGAAATGCCAATAGATCGCGGTCGCTTCCACGGCGGCCCGGCGTGTGACCCAGACGGCGGGGCTCCAGACGCGGAATACCGCGTAGGAAAGAGCCAGGATACCGCCCAGGATATGAGCGGCATGGGCCGCCGTCAGCAGGTAGAAGAACGAGCTGCTGGGATTCGATGCCAGATAGACACCTTTGTCCGCCAGCGCTCGCCAGCCGATCCACTGGGACACGATGAACAACGCGCCCAGGGCCAACGTAACGGCGAGCCAGCGTCGTAGACCGTCCTCCGCTCCGCTGCGCAGCAACCGCTTGGCCTTTTCTATGGTGTAGCTGCTGGCGAGCAGCAACGCCGTGCTCAGCCACAGGATGCGGGGAAGGTCGAATGGCGCCCAGTCGCCGCTGATGCCGCTTCGCACGACCATGGCGCTCGTGAAAGCGGCGAAGACCATCACGATGCCGGCGATGCCGACCCACGCGCCCAACTTGTAGCGAACAACGGCCTCCGCGCCGGGATCGGGCCCGCGGGACCCGTCGTCGTCGCGGTCCGGAGGCCACACCGGGGGGAATCCCCCGCCGCCCGTGTCGGGCCGGGGTGGCTCGTTCGTTTCGCCTTCGACGACAGGCGGTGGTGCGAGTGTGGTGGACATGCCCCTTTAATCGCCCGCTGCCTGTTGATACACCATGTCGTCGGAGTTGCACTGCATGGCGTAGTCCCGTTTGGCTTTCGGCAGACTGAAGTCGTAGGCGCCCCGATAGACAGTGGGAATCTTGCCCGCGAAGTTGTCATACGGCGGCGGCGTGGGGACGGCCCACTCGAGCGTGGTCGCTTCCCAGGGATTGTCGTCGCTGCAGACCTTGCCCTTGAACAGGCTCCAGACCAGGTTGAACAGGAAGATCAATTGCGCCGTGATGGTGATCATGGCGGCGATCGTGACGAAGTAATGAATCTCGGCCGAACCGCCTGCGGCAAGGTAGTCGACGCCGGTGATCTCCGCGTAGCGTCGGGGATGCGGCAGCATTCCCAGGTAGTGCATCGGGCCGAAGATGGCGTACACGCCGAGGAAAGTGAGCCAGAAGTGGACCTTGCTCAGCCCTTCGTTCATCAACCGGCCGAACATCTTCGGGAACCAGAACGTCAGGCCGGCGAACATCCCGAAGATGGCCGCCACGCCCATGATCAGGTGGAAGTGCGCCACGACGAAGTAGGTGTCATGGAAGAACAGATCCACCGTCGGCTGGCCCAGGAAGATGCCGCTCAGCCCGCCCGTCACGAACAGCGAGACGAAACCGACGGAGTAGAGCATCGGCGAGGTGAAGCGAATCTTGCCGCCCCATAACGTTCCGATCCAGTTGAACGTCTTGATCGCCGAAGGAACGCCGATGCACATGGTCAGCACGGAGAAGACGAACGCGGAGTAGGGGCTCATCCCGCTCATGAACATGTGGTGGCCCCAAACGACGAACCCGAGTCCGCCGATCGCTGCGACCGCGTAGACCATGACCTTGTAGCCGAAGACCGGCTTGCGCGCGAAAGTGGCCAGGATGTGCGAGGTGACGCCCATGCCCGGCAGGATCGCGATGTAGACTTCCGGGTGCCCGAAGAACCAGAACAAATGCTGCCAGAGGATCGGCGAGCCGCCGCTGCGGTCGATGAGCTGATCGTTGATGACGAGGCCGGCCGGAATGAAGAAGCTCGTGCCCAGATTGCGGTCGAGAAGCAGCAGCACGCCCGCGGCCAGCAGCACCCCGAAGGCCAGCAGACCCAGAATCGCCGTCACGAACCAGGTCCAGACCGTGAGCGGCAATCGCATCATGGTGAGGCCCTTGGCGCGAAGCTGGAGCGTCGTGACGATGAAGTTCAGCGCGCCGAGCAGCGACGCGACGCAGAACAGCGCGATGCTGATGATCCACCAGTCCTGCCCGGTTCCGGCGATTACGGCCGAGTCGAGAGCGCTGAGCGGCGGATAGGCCGTCCAGCCCGAAATCGGCGCCCCGCCTTCGACGAAAAAGGCCATCATCAGCGCGCAGAATGAAAGAAACGTGGTCCAGAACGACAGCATGTTGAGCCGCGGAAACGCCATGTCGTTGGCCCCGATCTGGATCGGCAGGACGTAATTGCCGAAGCCCCCCTGCGGCGCCGTCGTCAGGACCATGAAAACCATCATGGTGCCGTGCATCGTGAGCATCGACAGGTAGAACTCCGGTGTCATGATGCCGTCCGGCGCGCCGACCGGGAACAAGTCGCCGAGCAGGGGAACGGCCTGCTCGGGCCACACCAGCCGCAAACGAATCAGCAACGACAGAGCCATCCCGATGAACACCGCCACGACCGCCAACAGCACGTATTGAATGCCGATGACCTTGTGGTCGAGGCTGAAGATCCACCTCGAGATGAAGCTTTTCGGCTCGGGATGGCGATGTATTTCTACGTATTCCGCAACTTCATTCATGGATTGCTTCTCCAGAGGTTCGCCCCGTGACCGCCCTTCGGAACTACTGCAGGAACGAGGCTTGTTCCACCAGCCATTGCTCGTAGTCGGCCTGTTCCATCACGTCGAGATAACTGCGCATCTTGTAGTGGCCGAGGCCGCATAGCTCCGAGCATGCGATTTCATACGTGCCCACTTTGTCCGGCTTGAATCGAAGCCGGCCGTCGATGCCGGGCACCGTGTCGAGCTTGAGCCGCAGCTCCGGCACGAAGAAATTGTGCAGCACGTCCTTGGTGCGCAGGATGACTTCGATCTCCTTGTCGACGGGCACGGCCATGCGCGGAACCACGATGTCGTCCTTTCCGTCGGGATTGCCGCGATCGACGCCGAGCGGATTGCCCAGCGAATCGTCGATCAGATTCACGTCAAGCGGACCGAACTTGCCATCGGGGCCGGGATAGCGGATGTTCCAGACAAACTGCTGTCCCGTTACCTCGACAACCTCCCTGTCGGGCGAGCCCGGCTGCGTCGCCGCTTCAGCGAACCGCGCCTCCGCCCAGGCCGTGTAGCCCATGAACACCAGGCCGACGAAGAGCACCGTGGCCGCGGACGTCCAAAGCAGCTCCCAGCGGTCGTTCCCGGTGGTGTAGTCGGCGGGCTCGGAACGGTCGCGGCCGAACTTGAGTACGGCATAACCCAACGCCAGGTGCGCCAGGATGAACACAACGCCCGTGACGACGAATGTCAGCGCCATTTGGCCGTCAACGAGCCGGGCATGGTCGGTGATGGGGTCCGGCATCCACCACGTCTTCGCCACAAAGGGTATGGTTAACGCAACGCAGATCAACCAAATCGCTACTGCCAGCAGGAAGTTCGTCAATCGAATTTTCACCACGAAAGGAGCTACAAGAAGGATACAGATCAGCCAGATCGCCAGGGCAACAATGAGGACCATGGTTCGAATTCACCCCTGCGCCATCGAGCGGCGGCGCGGTTCGAGCAAGACTTACTCATGGTACAAGGATCGTATAGTGTAGCAACTCGGGAACAAGGTGTTCAAACGCACCGAACCGAGGGTCGGCGCAATGGGAAAAGTTCCCCTGGTGCGCCAAGCAGAAGGCGAAGGGAAAAGTTCCCCTGCGGCCCTGTCCTGCATGTCTCGCCACGTGGCGAGGCGAAGGGCACGAGAGGGCCGTCAGGACGATGCGCAAGCCGGGCGGAGGAAAAAGGCGCGCTACATGGCCTTTAAGATTTTTCACGAATCACGGCCTTTTCTCGCGTGCTTCGACCGTCGGGTGGTGAGAAAGGCAGGTTAACCCCTCCGGTCACGAAACAAGGCCTTCACGGTTAACCGGCCGTCAGAAATTTCTTCTGGAGCGAACTAGGCTCCCGCCCAGGGTTTTCACGAATCACGAATCACGGCCTTTCCTGGTAGAGCCACCCCAGGCCCGGCCAACAGGTTTTTACGAGACACGAAACACGGCTTTTTTGGTGCATGGGGTACTGAAGCCCTTCAGTCTTGTTTTTTCTGCCCCGGCCTGCTACGCAACAGCTCACGGAGGCGGCGAGGAACAGTACCCTGCGGGTCGCGAATCAGGGCTTCCCAGGCGTTCACTGACCGCAACCCACTGATTGTAAGGTCTTTACGAAACACGAATCACGAGACACGAGTCACGGCCTTTATGTTCTTCACGAATCACGAGGCACGAAACACGACTCAAGGCCTTTGTGTTTTTCACGAATCACGTGGCTCGAACGGTACCTGTTGGTACTGAAGCCCTTCAGTCTTTTTTTTCCGGCCCGGGCTGCGTAGCATGAAGATCATGGTTCGTGAAATGAGCTTGATCCGTGGCCTGGGAGCGCCTGCGAAGGAAATGTCGTTCCGGCATCATCTCGCCTTGTTCAAGGACCATTCCTGCCTGCTGTTGCCCACGATTTCCCGGCATTTCCCACTATTTCCCGCTAAAAAATGTCGCAAGCCGTGGTGGCCTCGCAATACGGCCGTAGATCTCGCGGCCCTGGACGTGTCCCGCGCGCCGCTCCGCGACAGCCCGGCTGCACGGTTGAGCAAACGAATCATGAACCAAGGTCTTTCCTGGCGCTCGGCGCAAGCCGGCGCGAATTCCAAGGTTTTCACGAAACACGAGTCACGAAACACGAATCACGGCTTTTCTCCGTGGGTGCGCCAGGGTGGCGCCACCGGAAACCGCCGTCCGGACCACTGCGTCCGCCGGCAGGTCACTGTGTCCCGGTTCATCATTGTTCACTATTGTTCGCCATTGTTCGGCAAAAAAAATTGTTGAGAGCCAGTGTCCCCGCGCCGCCCGGACGGCCGTTCCCGCCGCACGGTCACTGCTTGCCTGCGCGCTGTGGGGCGGCTATGGCGCGGCATGGGCGGCATATTGCCCCCCGAGCCGGTGTCCCCGCGCCGTCCGCCGTTCGCAGGGAAATCCCACAAAAGTGGACAGAATCCCGGATCAGCGAGAGAAAACAGGAAGCACAGCGTTCACCGCGGTTCCCGTCTCCCCTCGGGCACGTTCCGCCGTGGCGAACACACAATGAACCCATGCTGAGAAAGGAGAACGTTCTATATTGACAGGAGTTCAAACGCACCAGTCCGAGCTGCGTCAGGAGATCAGTGTGAGAGGACCAGGGTTACGAGTCGGCGGCGCGGCGGCGGTTCTGGCTGCCTTGGCGCTGAGCGTCACGGCCTTGACGGCCGACGTCGTCGAGCAGGGCCCGAAGGACTCGGCTCCCTCGGGGCTGCTAGCCGGAGTCGCGCGGGCGGACATCACGCCTCCTGTCGGCATTGCTCAACTGAACTGGGGATCTCAGACCCACATCCACTCCGTCGGCAACGACCCCGCGGGCATGGTGGCGACCGCCCTGGTCGTGGCCAACGGCGCAGACAAGTTCGCCATGGTCGACCTGGACGCGCTCCGCGTCGAGCCCTTCGAAGCTGCGGTCGAGCGCGCGGCGAAGGAGACCGGCATTCCCGCGGACCGCATCCGTCTGGCCGCGACGCACACGCACGCCGGTCCGAATCTGTCGGTTGCGAAGGGCCCCGCGGGCATCGACCTTTCCGAGCAGTTGGACATGATCCAACGCTACCGGGAGCAGGTCATCGACAAGATTGTGGGCCTCGTCATCGAAGCGAACACCCATCTCGAGCCCGCTCACATCTACGGCGGGCGAGGTGAAGGGACCATCAATATCAACCGGCGCTTCCGGGCGCACGGTGAAGATCCGCCCGCGGTGGGACGCAACCCGGACGGGTTCGTTGACCGCGAGCTCGTTGTCTTCCGCATCGACGACGCGGCGGGCAAGCCCATCGCCGTGCTCGCCAACTACCAGTGCCACGGCACCGTCCTCGCCTATGAGAACAAATTCGTGTCGCCCGATTGGCCCGGCATGACACGCAAGGTCGTCGAGCAAGCATTTCCCGGTGCGTTGTGCCTGTTCTTTCAGGGCGCCGCCGGCAACCAGGGCCCGATCGAGGGATTCACCGGGGATCTGGGCGTGGCGCACCGCTTGGGGGCAACGCTGGGGCACCAGGTCGCCGCGCTGGCTTTGGGGATCGAGACCGTTCGCCGGGAGCCGGCGTTCGAGGGCTTTGTGGAATCGACGGCCTATCAGGCGAAGCAGCATTGGCGGGTCAAGGGTCCCCGTGATGCGACGCTCCGGTTCACACGCAAAAAGATCGACCTGCCGCGCCGCGAGTTCACCCCGGAGGAAATCTCGGCGATGGCCGCCCGTGTGGAGGATGCGAAGCAAAAGCTGGCGGCCGCCAACGCTTCCGGCGACGACTGGAAGAAGCACCAGGCCGGGGCGCGCCTGCGGCGTTTCAGCGACTTGCTCGAGAAATGGACGCAACCGCCGGATCGCACGCCCGTCCAGCTCGAAGTGCAGATTCTCCGCCTGGGCGAAGTCGCGATGGTCGCCATGCCGGGCGAGCAGTTCGCCGAGATCGGCGAGGCGATCAAGAAGGCTTCGCCTTTCGCCTACACGATGTACGCCGGATATTCCAGCGGCGCGGGCGGCGGCTACATGCCGACCGACGCCGAATACGCATTCGGCGGCTACGAAGTCGAACGCGCGCCGTACGGCAAAGGCGCCGCCGACAAGCTGATTCGCGAGACGATCGCCATGTTCGAAGACGTGAAGTAATCGCATATGCCGACGCGCCGGGACTTCCTCAAGACTTCACTCGCCACGGGACTCACGCTCCCGGGCGCCGCAGCCCGGCGAACCTCCACGGACACCCTGAGGCTGTGGGCATTCAGCGATGCCCATGTGGGCAGCGACCGCCGCTACGGGAACCGCGAGAGCCTCGTCGAGGCCGTTCAGCAATCGGAGTTCGGTACCCCGGACGGCGCGCCGCCGTTCGAATGGGACTTGGCGGTCGATCTCGGCGACCAATCGGGGGCGCAGCACCTGCCCGGCGACGACGAAGGGGCCGAGGTGGTTCGACAGTTCACGAAAGGTTTGCGGGAGCACAAGCGCGAGGACGTCTACAGCGTTTGCGGCAACCACGACCGCTCGGGCATCGACGAGCCGAAGAACTGGTGGTGGCGCAAGTGGCTCGACCCGATGGGCGAGTTCACCAGGTTCTCGGGCGTCGACGCATCGAAGCGCACCTACCCGGCTTCAGGAACCTGGGAGCGCTACTCGTTGCAAGTCGGCAACGTGCTGTTCCTGATGATGAGCGACATCAACGAGCCGACGCAGCGTCCCGGACGCGACCTGCTCGGGGGCAATCCCGGCGGGGTGG
This sequence comes from Bryobacterales bacterium, assembly GCA_965204095.1. Classification (GTDB taxonomy): domain Bacteria; phylum Acidobacteriota; class Terriglobia; order Bryobacterales; family UBA6623; genus JAPPLB01. Next base: position 3,889,794 of record OZ241991.1, read on the forward strand.
TTTCGGGCGAGACCTTCGCGTGGTGGAAGAACATGGTCGAGGCCAACCAGGACAAGATCATCGTTTCGACGCACCACTACATGCTCAAGAACACGACCGTCGCGTCCGGTGAGTGGGAAGGCATGCGCAAGGATGCGAGCGGTCTGTGGCGCTCGCACTACCACGGCTACAAACCGCTCGGGACGCCCCGGGGCGCTTCGTATCTCTATTGGGTGGACAGCATGCCCGACGCCCAGGCGTTCGAGAAGTATCTGGAGGCGCATCCGGGCGCGATCGACTTGTGGCTCGGCGCCCACACGCACACCTACCCGGACGATACCTACGGCGGAAAGTCCCACGTCGAGACGAAATGGGGCGTGCACTTCGTGAACGTGTCGGCGCTGGCGCGGCATCACGCGCGGCTGACGACGGTGCCGATGAGCCGCTACTTCACGTTTACGGGGAATGAACTGCGCGCGCGGTGTTACTTGCACACCTGTGACTATGCGGCTTCGGGCTGGTATCCGAAGGCCGAGCGGAGGCTTCGTTTGCGGAAGGCTTTCCGCTGGTAGCGCCATGTTGCCGACTCCGGCTTGTTTCGAAGCCGCCTGCCGCTCAGCGGTGGCGAAGGCGATGCTTCGAGGTTCGAGCCCTTCGCGTACTGCGCTCTTTCGCCGCACCGCTGTTGGACCAACCCGCCATGCCTGAGAAAACCCGCTGTGGTTGGGCGAACGCCCCGCTGCTCGACCAATATCACGACACCGAGTGGGGCGTCCCGCTTCACGATGACCGGCTGCTGTTCGAACACCTCGTCCTCGACGGCGCGCAAGCCGGGCTGAGCTGGCTCACCATCCTCAGGAAACGCGCCGGCTACGCCAAGGCCTTCGAGAACTTCGATATCCGCAAGGTCGCTCGCTTCCAACCGGCGCTCATCGAGAAGCTGGTGCTCGACCCGGGCATCGTGCGCAACCGGCTCAAGATCGAGTCGGCGGTCAACAACGCGCGCAGGGTCCTCGAAGTGCAAGACGAATTCGGCAGCCTGGACGCCTACCTGTGGCGGTTCGTCGATGGACGCGCAATCCAGAACCGTTGGCGGAGCTGGCAGGAGACGCCCGCCACCAGCAAGGAGTCCGACGCCATGAGCAAAGACATGAAGCGACGCGGCTTCAAGTTCTGCGGGTCGACGATCTGCTACGCGATCATGCAGGCCACCGGCATGGTGAACGACCACGTGGTGAGTTGCTTCCGCCACCGGGAACTACGGCCGCGGAAACGCTGAGTCAATTGCCGCCTGTTTGTTAACCGAACGCTCGGCTCAAGCGTTCTGGTTGTGTAAACCAAAAAGAGCGCCGCCGGGCGCGGCGGCAAAGAAGCCGACACGTTCATGCCACAACATCCCCTACTGGTCCTATTCATACTCACACCGCTGGGAGCGTTCGCCATGGTGGTCTACATCGTGTGGGTGAACGCCCGCCAGAAGCAGGCAAGAATCCAGGCGCGTGTGGAATTCAACAAGCAACTCCTGGACAAGTTCGCATCCTCTCAGGAACTCGTTGCGTTTCTCGGGCAGGAGGGCAGCGAACGCTTCCTCGACGAGATGTGGTCAGAGAAACGGCAAGGTCCGAAAGAGCGCATCTTGGGAATCATCATCCCCGGTTGCATCCTCACGTCGATCGGGATCGGCTTCCTCTGGTTGAGTACGCAGATTCCTGAGCTGCAGATCGCCGGAGTCACGATATTCGCGGCCGGTATTGGCTTGCTCATTGCCGCCGCCGTCTCATACGGGTTCTCGAAAGCATGGGGGCTGATGAACGGCGAAGACCGGTCACGCGGCCGGCGCGAGTAGGCAGATGACGCCCTACCGCGCGGCCATGATCGAATCGTTCATCGGCAGCGGGGCCGTAGCGGCCGGACCGGGCAATGAGGCCTTGACCACACCTCTCCAGGCAATCGAGGAAGCGGCGTTTCACCGCCTCTACGAGCAGCTTGCGCCCGCTCTCCGGGCCTACGTTCTCCGGATCTGCGGAGAAGACGACCTTGCGGGCGACGTTGTGCAAGATGCTTTTGTCAAGTACCTGCGCACCCCTATCCGCGAGATGGACGAGGCTGCCACGAAAGCATACCTTTACCGCATCGCGACAAATCTGGTAAACGACCATTGGCGGCGCCGCGAACGTGAGCGAAAATGGAATTGGAAGGCGATCTTCCGCGAACCGGCTGGGGCCAAGCTCGACTTGCGCGGCGACGTGGCGCGGCAGTTCGGCCGCCTTGCCCCTCGCGAGCGAGCCCTCTTGTGGCTGGCGTACGTGGAAGGGTTCGATCACGAGGAGATCGCCCGAGTCCTGAAGGTCAGACCCAAGAGCATAAGAGTCATGTTGTTTCGAGCACGCAAGAAGCTGCGCAAGCTGCTTGACTCGGAAGGGACGGACATTCAATGAGCAACCCCTCACACCCTTCGGATGCCGACGTTGCGCGTTGGATGCAGACCCTGGCGGAGGAGTCGCCAACGAAGGGATCCCTGCCGGACCCTCACCTGCTTTGGCTGAAGGCCCGCCTTGAGGAGCGGGCCGAGCGGAACGAGCGGGCGCTTCGTCCGATTGCGATTGCGGAGAAGATTGCGCTCGCCATCTTTGCGCTTCTCGGCAGCGCGGGCCTGATCGCCATCGCGCGGCATGCCGAAACCTGGTTTGCACAGGCTGCCGAGCCCGACATCTTCGCGTGGGCGGTCGCCGGTGTCTGTTTCATCGCCATCGGCTTCGCTTTCATCCTGAAGCCCCTCCTGAACGGCGACTAGCAGGCAAGTTGACAGAATGCCCCGCCGTCATTGACGAATACCCATGAGATCATTGCGCATCGGAACCGCCCAGTTCGAAGCCCGCGACGGCGACAAGGACTACAACTTCAGCCGCATCGCGGCCCTCAGCCGCCAAGCCGCCGAAGACAAGGCGGATCTGGTTTGCTTTCATGAGTGCTCGATCCCCGGCTATACGTTCCTCGAGAATCTCTCGCGCTCTGACACCGAAGCTCTGGCGGAGCCGGTCCCGGACGGGCCGTCCGTCGATCGTTTGATCGAGCTGTCCCGTGATCTGGGGGTCGCGCTCGGCGCTGGGCTCGTCGAGCAGGCGGACGGGCAACTCTACAACACCTACGTCGTGGTCTCGCCGGAAGGTTTCGTCGCGAAACACCGCAAGATCCATGCCTTCATCAGTGAGCATGTTTCAAGCGGCGATTCCTACACGGTCTTCGAACTGCTCGGCGCAAAATTCGGGGTGTTGATCTGTTACGACGTGAACCTCCCCGAGAATGTCCGCCTGACGGCGATGATGGGCGCGGAGATTATCCTGATGCCGCACGTTACGGGATGCCTGCCGAGCCCGATGCCCGGTCGTGGGAAAGTCGCGCCGGAAGTCTGGCGCAACCGTGACACCGACCCCGTGACCTGCCGCCAGGAGTTCGATGGCCCCAAGGGACGTAGCTGGCTGATGCGATGGCTTCCGGCGCGGGCCTACGAAAACGGTGTCTATGCCGTCTATTCGAATCCGATCGGAGTCGAGGGAGACACGATCAAGCCCGGCGGTTCGATGGTCCTCGACCCCTTCGGGGAAGTCCTCGCCGAGTGCCGGAAACTAGGCGATGAAGTCGTCGTCGCGACTTGCGGCCCGGCCAAGCTCGCGGTCGCGCCGGGGCGTGCGTATATCCGCGCGCGGCGGCCCGCGCTTTATGGCGCGATGACCGCGCCCAATCCACACCTGGGGCGCTCCGGCCGCCCCGAAATCTGGTGGAAGAAACACCGCTAGACCTTCCGAACCATCACCTATAATGCTGCATCGCGGAGCGCTCTCTGAAGATGTCTGTGATTGCCTGCCAGCATATTCGCCGGATGCGGGGCGGCGCGAATGCCCACCTGATGCTGGCGGATGACCGTCACTACTACGTCGTCAAGTTCCGCAACAATCCCCAACATGCGCGCATCCTCGTGAACGAGTTGGTTTCTTACGTCTTGCTGGACTACTTGCAGCTTCCGGTGCCCAGGTGGGATATCGTCGAGGTGCCCGAGGAACTGATCGAGGCCTCTCCGGAGATGACGATGGAAGCGGGCTGGAAGAACCGGCGCTGTGAAGCGGGTCTGCACTTCGGATCTCGCTGGCCGGTCGACCTTCACAGGCGGGCGGTTTACGACTATTTGCCCTGGTCAATGATGGAGCTTGTCGTCAACTTGCGTACGTTTTGCGGGATGGTCGCTTTCGACAAGTGGGTGAGCAATGCGAACGGCCGTCAAGCGATATTCTTTCGCGATCGGGCCGGCCGCTGGATGCTGTCGGATAACGACTCCTCAAGGGTTGCATCCCGGTCGCTGGCCTATGCGGCGAATATGATCGATCACGGGTTTGCGTTCAACGCGCAGACCTGGGAGTTTCCCGATTCGGCCGAGCGGGGGCTTTACAGCCGCCGGGAAGTCTATCGGCATGTCACGGGGTTTGATGACTTCCAGCCATGGCTGGGGCGCATCGAGGACTGTCCCGAAATGGTGCTCGATGATGCTGCGAAGCGCATCCCGCCGCTATGGTTTGACAACGACTTCGACGCACTCGAGGGGATGCTCGAGCAGCTCTACGCCCGGCGGAGGCGTGTCGCCGATCTCGTGAAGGACAGCAAGAACGCCGGACGCGACCCGTTTCCCGACTGGTCTCTACGAGTTGGGAGCGCTGTTGCGAGTCGAGGAGGGTGAGAGATGCAGACGAGGAGTGAGGCGTCATCACGGTATGACTTCCAATTGATTCGCTATGTGCCGAATGTTGCAGCGGCGGAGTTCTTCAACGTGGGCGTATTGCTGTATGGAGAGCAATGGGAACTGCTGGACGCACGCTTCGCATCCGATTTCGGCCGCATGAACTGCCACCCACTCGTCGAAATGCCCTATCTCGAGGCGCTCCGCGAGGAGTTCGAGGAACATCGGCTGGCGGGGAAAGGCTTCTCTTCCTACATCAACGAACTGTGCAAAAACCTTTCGGCATCACTCGATGTGACGTCTCCGAAGACGTTCTGGGGAGGGACCGCGCCGGCGGAGATGGATCGATTGTTCGATACCTATGTGACGACGCCCCAGCCGGACGAGAGCGCTGAACGCGGCCAGAGCCCGCCGGCAGGGACCCGCGCGGCGCTGCGATTACGCATGGATGACAGCTTCCGGCGACACTACCTCCTCGATGCTGACCACGGTCTGCAGGCGAATGACTCGGTGCAATACGGTGGGCCGCGGATGCGGTTCTCCTTCGACTATTCGTATCGTCCGAACGGAGCGGCCAGGTACGTGCACGGCATTGCGGTTCGGAACGAAATCAACGACGCCGCCAAGCTCTCTTTTGTGTTCGAACGGATACAGCGCCAAAACGAAGGGGCGGCGCTGGCTGTCGTGTTGGGAGAAGGGGTGCAGGACGACACGGCCGAGCTGTTGGCGGCAAGCGGAGCGGTTAACTGGCCCGTGGCTCAGGTCGACAAGCTGGCGATGGCGATTCGCGGGGAACTGGGACTGTAAGCCGCCGCAAGCGCATCCCCTCCACAAGCGGTAATTCGCGCTTGGGGCGGCGCACGCCGCATTCCACCAATCGTGTCGCTGCGTTGGTATGTTTCGTCGATCAGGCGGCCAAATCCTCGGGGCTGCCGGCTCCGTAGAAATGGAACCAGGGCGTGGCTTCCTGAAGACAGTCGTTGACGTTGTTGATGTTCTTGACGCCCTGGTCGCGCATCCAGTCTTCGAGAGCTGCGGGGCCGCCCTGGCCGTAAACAGGGATTCCCTCCTTCCAGGTTGCGCGTCCGCACAGAACTCCCGAGAAATTGACTCCCGCCTCCGCCGCCCAGCGCAGAGATTCCGTGTACTGCTCGTTGCTGACGCCGGCGCTGAGGTAGATAAAGGGCCGCGCGGCAAGCTCGGCAGCCTGGCGGAAGTGCTCGAGGGCCTCTTCCTTGCCGTAGGCTTTCTGCCCGGTGAAGACCCCGGCCCCCTCGGCAAACGCCAAGTTGACGGGGACCTCGACCTTCAAGACGTCCACGTGGTATTGATCCTTCGAGAACTCTTGCATGCTGCCCCCCACCACCGCCGGTTTTTTCTTGGCGAACTCGAAGCCCTTCTCGTCGCCGCCCTCGGGATCGTAGCCGACAAACTCCAGAAAGAAAGGAATATCGTGGGCGACACACTCGGCGCCGATACGTTCAACCCAGGCGTGCTTCCGGGCGTTGATGGATTCCTGTTCGAAGGGCGTGTAGTAAAGCAGGATCTTGACGGCGTTCGCTCCTTCCTCTTTGAGGTTACGCACCGAGATGTCCGGCAGCAGAAACGGAAGCCGGCCCGGCTGCGTGTTGTCGTATCCGGACTCTTCATAGGACAGCAGCAGACCCGCATGGGGGTCGCGGACTTCAGCGGCGGGCAGTCCCCATTGCGGATCAAGCAGGATAGCGCTGGCGTGGGGCGTAAGGACTTTCGAGACGGCCACCTTGAACTCGGTCATCATTTCATCGGTGACATCTCCTCGATCGATGCCTTTCGCGGCGCCAATGGCTTTTTTTAATGAGCCTCGCTGATCCATCGCGGCGGCGGCGATCACGCCGCGGTCGTTGGTGAGGGCCTTGAGATTTTCGATTTTTCCTGGGGTAAGTCTGTTGGGCATGTAACGAGCTCCTGGCTGCTGATTGGGTAATCGGGTTATGGTTGTGACGTTGCCTCCGGGTTGGAGGTCTTGAGTGCCGAGAGCCTGTGCAGGTATCGCTCGGCGGAACGGATGTCGGACTGAATCTGATGCTTCAATCTGTCTGCGGATGCGAAGCGCTTCTCTTCTCGAAGACGACGGTAAAATGCCAACCCGATTCTCTCCGGCTGCTCACCCCGCCATTCGTCGAGCACATGGGTTTCCACGGAGAGATTCTCACCATCGAAGGTCGGCCGGTAGCCGACGTTCGAGATGGATTTCCAGGTCTGTCCGCGCAATGGGTCACATGTCATTGTGACGTAGACACCGGTGGGAGGCAGAACCTCCGCTTCGGGTTTGAGATTCAAGGTAGGCACCGTCTCGCGGGCGCCGACGCCGTGTCCGGTGACGATGGGACCCTGGAGGCTGAAGGGACGCCCCAGAAGGCGCCGGGCGACACCGAGGTCGCCTCTCGAGACAGCCGCTCGGATGCGAGTGCTGCTGATCGGCTCACCGGCCACCTCGAGCGCGGGGACCGCCTCGGCCCGAAAGCCCAGTTCCTCGCCGAGGGCACGGAGTCGCGTGAAGTCACCCTCTTGGCGGCATCCGAACCGGAAGTTTTCGCCAACCACCACAGCTCGAGCATGCAGACGGTCGACGACGACTCGTTGGATGAAATCCCTGGGACTGAGCGCGGCAACCTCCGGAGTGAACTTCATCACGACGCCGGCGTGAAAGCCCAACTGCCGGAAGCGCCACAGCCGCTCGACGGGCAACGTCAGAAGCGCGGGCGCCCTGTCGGGGCGTACGACTCTTGTCGGATGGGGATCGAAGATGAGAGCCAAGGCCTCCAACTGGAGTGTCGACGCCAGTTCCCGCGTGCGGTCGAGGATGGCTATGTGGCCCCTGTGCACGCCGTCGAAGTTCCCGATCGTGACGACAGTAGGCGGCAAATCAGCCGGCACCTGTCCGAGTTCCCAGTACGACTTCATGTCTTTCTACGAATCGTCTCCCACAACTCGAATCCGAAGGCCGTCGTGCGCCAACCGGATATGTCGGGGAAGAGACTCGTTGGTCTCACGATGCGGCAGGTCATGGCAGATGTGCGTAAGGAAAGCACGCTTCGGTTGGAGACGCTCAGCCCAGGCGATGGCTTGGGATACGGAGGTATGCATCGGATGCGGCTCATGGCGAAGCGCATCGAGAAAAAGCACGTCGAGCCCCTGGAGCTTCGCCAGCGATTCCTCGGGGATGTCACTGTGGTCGGTGAGATAGGCCGCTCGCCCGAATCGGTAACCCATCACGGTCAACGGGCCGTGCCGAATCGGGATCGGCTCGAACAGCATTCCGAACAGATCGACGACCGCACCGTTAAGCTCATGGCCCGCAACGCGAGGAACGCCGCCTGGATGAAGGGCTTCTCCCTCGAACGCGTACGGGAACACGCGCCGAAGACTGCGGAGGGTTTCCGGCATGCCGTAGATCGGGATGCGCTCCGAGCGGCCGTAGTTGAAGGGGCGCAGGTCATCCAAACCCATGATGTGATCGGCGTGGGCGTGAGTATAGAGGACGGCGTCGAGCCGCATGATACCGGCGCTGAGAGCCTGTTGGCGCAGGTCTGGGGTCGTGTCGATCAGGACATTTCGTTCCCGTCCCCCCTCGAAAAACGTCACGAGGATTGACGGGCGCAGTCGTTTGTCGTGGGGGTCGTCGGATCGGCACACGGCGCATCGGCATCCGATCGTGGGGACGCCCACGCTTGTGCCTGATCCGAGGACCGTGATCTGGGAATCGGTCAACATGACCAGATTGGGTGAGCGCGTCCGGCGGCGGGCAGGTTGCAACAGCCCGCCCCCGCTCGCCTAGCCTGCATTTCTCACCACCTGGCGAGGTGAAGTGCGTGAAAGGGCCGTCAGGACGAGGCGCGCGCCGCTTGGCGCGCGCAGGCGTACTTGAACAATACATCGAGCACGGCAAGCAAGCGCAACGAAGTCCTGGCGTTCCGTATCGCGTGCTCCAGCCGTCATGTGGTGAGAAATGCAGGCTAGCCTTTGGCCTTCTCGTTGATTTCGTTCACCCGCTGAACATAGCGAAACCGCAATTCGGTCAAGGTGTTGTCGAGCCTCCGGGACTCCTCCAAACTGAGGTTCCCTTTAGTTTTCTCCTTGAGCACGGCCAACAGATCAATGGTGTGGCGAGCCATGTCGAGATTGGGCGGTGGCGCATCGTCGTCGTTGGGTGCGGTCAACTCCATTTGCGCCTGTACACCGAGGGACATGACGAGTAGTTCGAAGCTGGCCGCTGGAAGCGGCGGTGGAGACGTAGCGGATTTTGCCGCGCTTTCGCGCTCTTCCGCCGGCTCAGCCGTATTCTCGTCGGCAACGGATTCTCCCGTTGCGGCAGTCTCTTCCTGGTCCAAGGGCTCGCCGTCGGCCGAGAAGCGTCTGCGATCGCTCACCTTGATCGACGGGTTTTCCGAGTCGTCGCTCATCGGGACTTATTTTAACAACGACTGGTTGAGACATCGGCAGGCGAGGCCGCTGCGCCAGCTTGAGTTGCATGCAGTTGATTGCGTGTTGTCGAACAGTCGTCCGGCGAAAATTAGCCTGTATTTCTCACCACGTGGCGAGGCGAAGTGGGTGAGAGGGCCGTCAGGACGAGGCGCGCGCCGCTTGGCGCGCGCAGGCGTACTTGAACAGTACGTTGAGCACGGCAAGCAAGCGCAACGAAGTCCTGGCGGTCGTATCGTGTGCTTCGACCGTCGGGTGGTGAGAAATGCAGGTTAAGGGCCTTGTTATATGCTTATTTGCAGATGCGGACGGCTTTATTCATTCCCCGTTTCCGCTCCCGAAGTGGTTTGGCCAAGGCGGCGGTGGTGACGGCAGCGTTGACCCTGGTGACTTTGTCGCCGTCGGCGGCCGGACAGGGGCACGGTCCTGAAGGACCTCCTCAGGCCGGACCGGCTGAAGTGTTGCCTCTCGAAAATGTAGAGCCGGGAATGCAAGCGACAGCCTGGACGGCGTTCGTGGGGACGACTCCCGAGCCGATACCGGTAGAAGTGATCGGGGTGCTGAGGAATACTTGGGGGCCGGGACAGCACATCATCTTGGCTAAGTTGGGCGGCAAGGCGGCGCGCACGAATGTCGCTGGAGGCATGAGCGGCAGCCCGGTCTACCACGACGGCAAGCTGCTGGGGGCAGTCTCACTACGATTCAGCACCTTCTCGCCGGATGCTGTAGCCGGGATCACACCGATCGATCTGATGCTCGAGATCAATGAGTTCGACGCTGGCCGGCCGATCGAGACGAAGATTGCCGGGGACTCGAAGGGAGCGTCGGCCGGTTCCCTGGCTCTGGCGGCGCCGACGCCGGATGCGGGAATGCTCGGGCTCGCCGAACGGGTCTGGAATGCGTCTACGGCCGAACTTCCGGCGGGCTCCTACATGATGCCGATCGAGACGCCATTGACTTTCTCCGGGATGGAGCCCGCAGTGGTGGATGCGTTCGCCGGGTTCTTCCGCGAGTCGGGGGTTCGCGTGATGCAGGGCGGAGCCGTGGGCTCCTCGGCCGGCTCTTCACGAGTCGCCGGCGCAGGTGCTCTGAATCCGGGCGAGCCTGTTGCGGCTGTACTGATCTCCGGTGATTCGTCCGCAACCGCACTGGGTACGGTCACCTACAACGACGGGAAGCGGGTCCTCGCCTTTGGCCACCCCATGTTCAACATGGGGCCTATCGAGATGCCCATGGCGACGGCCGACGTGCTGACCGTGCTGGCTTCCGCTTTCCGGCCGGTCAAATTCGCGAATTCGGCGGAAATCGTGGGAGCGCTCCGGCAGGACCGCCACTCCGGCATCATGGGCGTGCTCGGCGAGAACGCGACGATGATTCCTGTCCGCGTGATGGTCAAGAGCTTTGGAGAACACGACGCCTTGATTCACCAGAAGGAGCTTCGTTTCAACGTCTTCCAGAACCAGAAGTGGACGCCGCCCCTGATGATGATGACGGTGTTCAACTCGATGTTCGGACTCAATGACTACGCACTCGAGTCGACGTTCCGGCTGAAAGGGAGCATCGAACTGCAGGGCGACCAGACCATTGACCTCCAGACGATGCAAGCGGAAACAGGTACGCCGATTCCGGCGCCGATGGCGCTCGCTGGGTGGGTCGGTGACAAGTTCAACACATTGTTCAGGAACAGCGGCGAGTTCCCGGTGTTCGAAAGCGTCAACGTATCGATCGAGCTGATGCCGCAGCGGCGCCACGCGCTGATTGAGCAGGCTTCGGTGGATCAGCGAGAGCTGAGGCCCGGCGATACCGTGACGGGGAAAGTGGTGCTGCGGCCCTATCGAGGTCAGAGTCTGACCGAATCGTTTTCGTTGACGGTGCCCCCGAATGCGCAGAAGGGCGTGCTGCGCCTCCTGGTAAGTGATGCCGTAACGCTCGACCGCAGCCGCAAGTTCGCGGTGGAACGCAACCGCCTCCTGAATCTTACCGAAACCGTGGCGGCTTTGAACCGTGAGCCTGTGAACAATCGACTGTACGCGACCTTGCTGCAGCAGTCCCCGACTGCTCATCTGGACGACAAGACGTTGCCGAACATTCCTTTGTCGGTCCTCACGGTAATGAGAACGTCGAGTCGCGGACGCATGGTGATCGAGGGGCAGTCCGAACTGGCGCAGACCGCGATGGACTTTGACTGGATCGTCAGCGGCAGCCATTCGATCACACTCCGGGTGAAATAGGGCTTATGAGATTCCAGGGCGGGTCCGCAGGAGCGGCGTTGCTGGCCATCGCCGCGCTGGTTGCGGCGCCCGTGCATTCCGAGACGACGCGGCGCTGGGAGCAGAGCGGCTATCAGGAATTCCTCAAGGGAAAAGCCAAGGACATCTCGATCCGCAGCGACGGCACGCTCATTCTCGCGCCACGCCTTGAGGAGCGTTTTGAGCCGCCCGCCTCCTTTCTTTGGGCGCTCGCGGAGGATTCCCAGGGGAACCTATTCGCCGCCGGAGGCCCGCGGGCAAGTGTCTTCCGTATTGGTGCGGACGGACGCAAGAGCACGTTTTTCGAGCGGGACAACATCGAGGTACACGCTCTCGCGATCGACGCGAACGACAACGTCTACGCCGCGACATCGCCTGCCGGGAAAATCTTCAAGATAGACCCTTCGGGCCGATATGAAGTGTTCTTCGATCCCGGAACGGAATATATCTGGGACTTGGCATTCGACTCCGTCGGCAACCTGTTTGTCGCCACGGGAGACGAAGGCAAGATCTTCCGTGTGACGCCCTCGGGCAAGGGCGAGGTCTATTTTGAGACAGGTGAGACGCACGTCCGTGCGCTGCTCGTCGACAACAACGGGAGCCTGGTTGCCGGGACCGATCCGAGTGCATTGATTCTAAGGGTCAAGGAAGGCGAGGACGGTGCTTCAGGCTTCGTGATGTACCAGTCCTCGAAGAAAGAAATCACCGCACTGACTCTGGGTGCCGACGGCAGCATCTACGGAGCCGCAGTCGGCAACCGCCAGACCACCTCCACACCCCCGCGGCGCTCAGTCGTGGCGCCGCAGGCGCCGCAGTCCGGGCAGCAGCGACCCCAAACTCAGAGCGCTCAGCCTCGAGCGACCCGCTTGCAGACCGGGACTTCATCGGCCTTGCCCACTCGTCTGACGGGAGGCAGTGAGGTTTATCGCATTCTGCCCGACGGCGAACCGCGAAAAGTTTGGAGTTCGGGTACGGATACCGTCTACGCCTTGGGGCCGGACCCGAACGGCAAGTTGTTGTTGGCAACGGGCAATCAGGGACGGCTATTCCGGGTCGAGTCGGAAACCTTGAATACGTTGGTTGCGACGATGCCCTCCGAACAGATCACAGCCCTCCTGCATCGGCCCTCGGGCGCCGTTCTGCTTGCGACGAGCAACGCCGGGAAAATCTACGAGCTCGGACCCGAGTTGGCGGAGCGAGGTGAGTTCGAGTCCGACGTGCTCGACGCGAAAAGGTTCGCTCGATGGGGGCGCCTGGAATGGGACAACCAGTTGCTTCAGGGTGCGGAGATCACGGTTGCAACACGCTCGGGAAATTTGGCAACCCCTTCAAAGAACTGGAGCAGTTGGGGGGAGGCGGTTGGGTCTGCGGAAGGCGATCAGTCAGGATCGCCTCCGGCGCGGTTTTTGCAGTGGCGTGCCGTCCTCTCACGGCAAGGTGACGAATCGCCCCTGCTCGATGCGGTCAGGGCTTACTACTTGCCCAAGAACGTGCGCCCGGTAATCACCCACCTGGAAGCGACGCCTCCGAACTATCGGTTCCCACCCTCGAAACCGCGTACCGCTCAGGCCAGGAATCTGGTGCTGCCCCCTTTGGGGCGGACGGTGGCGCAACGCTCTCGATCGAGTGGCCCATCGAGCGGGCACCCGATGACGGCAGCACAAGGGCGGATGGGCGCGCGGTGGGTGGCGAAGGACGAAAACGGTGACGATCTCGTTTATCAGGTCGAGATTCGCGGCGAAGACGAGCAGAACTGGAAGATTCTCCAAGACGGCGTCGAGGAGTCCCACTATGATTGGGATGGTACTTCTTTCGCCGACGGGGCCTATCGAGTTCGCGTGACGGCTTCTGACTCCCCGTCGAACACGGCGCCAGAGGCTCTGAACGTCTCGAAGGTAAGCGAGCCGTTCACGATCGACAATTCCGCGCCCGCCATTCGAGATCTTCAGGCGGAGCACGACGAAGGTTCTTTGCGGGTTCAGTTCGCTGCGGCGGACGCGGCTTCTCTGCTCGGCAGGGCCGAGTACTCGCTCGACGGAGGGGAGTGGGAGCCGCTGTTGCCAGCAACACGACTGTTCGATGCAAGGGAACTATCGTTTGACTTTGCTACGCCGCCAGTCGAGACGGGCGAGCACACCGTGGCGGTGCGCGTCTACGACCGCTTCGACAATGTCGCGACGGGCAAGGTAGTCGTTCGCTGAACAAGCAACCCGGGGATTGCTCTGTCTACGCGGTTTCGGGCAGATACGTCGGCAGGTTGACACCCCGATAAGGTTGGAATTCTCCCCGCACCTGACAAAAGTGCAACTCGCAGTTGCGTGCGCCCCATCCATAAAGCCGCCGGACAAGCTTGTCCTTTTCCACGGGAACGACAAAGACCGGTGAGCGCCCCCGGTGTTGATCGAGCTCGCGCAACAAGAGCGCGGCAGCTTGGCCTTCAGTGCGTGATACACCCGGCCCGATCATGTTCATGGCGGGGTGTCCGCAGGAAGCCAGGAAACCCTCGATGCCGCCTACATCGTTCTCATAAACGCTGATGTGCCAGAAGCCGAGTGCGTTCTCGATGAAGTAGCGATAGTCCTGCTCGCGGGTGATTCCGCTGACTTCCCTCTCCAGCGCCAGCATTCCGGCAACATCGTCAAGCGTGGCATCCCGGACTCGATCGAGATCCGGCGTTCGGAAGTCGAGGCCGCTCTTGGGGACGGCGATCAGCATGTCCTGATATGCGCAGCGAGGAACGAAGCCGGCCTTGTTGTACAAAGAAAAGGAGTCGAGGTTCAAAGCGCTCTGGACGAGGCGGAGTGCATTGTAGCCGTGCTGCTCGGTGTAATTGATGATCTCCTGCAGAAGAGCCCGGCCGGCGCCCTGCCCGAAGTAGTTCGGGTGCACATTCATGATGCCGAGGGAAACGTGGTGCGCGCGCGGGTGGTAGAAGCACGAACCCGCGAGCCGCCCAGTATCCGGGTTTTCTGCCACGAGCGCACAGCCCGGGTCGAGGACACTGTAGACGTCGTAGAAAACCTCGGCAACCCGGGGACCGCCCCGGAAGCCTGGAGGCATGCCGTGGTTCTGGTACCAGGAGTTGATCGACGCATAGATCAACTCCGCGACCTCGTAACGGTCTTCCCCGGTCATGGGTCGGATGCGCATGGGCGGCATCTCATCGTACCCGAAGTCCGACTGACCTCAACTAGACGTGGTTGCGGAGCATGAGTTCCTTCGGGTGAGGCGCAAGGTAGTGCTGGTTCTCGAGATAGGCGACCTTCAATCGACGGACATGGTGTCGCAGGAGCGTGATGGGGACGATCAGGGGTACGAAGCCTTGACGGAAGTCTTCGATCACGCTGCTCAACTCTTGGCGTGACGATGAGTCGATCCCTTCTCTGACATAGCCCGCGGCATGTTGAAGGACGTTGGCGTGGCGCCCTCTGGTGGCTTTCTTCCGCAGAGCGGTCATGAAGCCGCTTTCATACTGATCTCGAAAACCCCGGCGGGTCACTTGCTTGATGGTTGCAACGAGCAGGCCGAGTTGGCGGTAGTCCTTCGGCGAATGGGACATGAGCTGCAGCTTGTGATGCGTGTGGAACTCCACGACATCGCGGCTCTTCCAGCGGCCCGCGAAGAGGTTGAGCAAACGATTGCGGGCAAAGATGCGCTCGATGAAGTTTTCTCGCAGCTTGGAGTCGTGCAGGCGGCCTTCCTCTTCCACAGGCAACTGGGGGAACCGCTCGAGCAGCGGGCCGGCAAAAGCCCCGATGCCTTTCTTCGCGGGAACGCCGTTTTCGTCGTAGATCGGGACGCGCTCCATGCCGCAACTCGGTGATCGTGACTTGAGCACGTAACCGCAGAGGCTTTCCTTGGCGAGGTCTGCAAGCCGAGCGCGCACCCACTTCTGCATGACGCGGGTGTGGTCCTGACGGCTCTTGATCGCGACAAGGCGGGTCCCGCCGGCCGAGCGCAAAAGCCGGAGGGATTCTCTGGGTACACCCATGCCGACTTCCAGTTCAGGGCAGACCGGCACCCATTCGACGTACCGGCCAAGGGTGTCTACGAGAAATCGATCTCGTTTATGTCCCCCGTCATAGCGGACCGTCTCGCCGAGCAGGCAGCTCGATATACCGATGCGGAGCGGAGTCAACGGCATCATGATCGCAGACAGGAGCCGTGGCCTGGAAGCTCGCCTATAATCGGGAAAACATGAGCATTCAGACCACGGTCGTTGGCAGCTATCCGATCCCGAGGTGGTTGTATGGCGATTCGTCGAAGACCACTTTGCGGGATGCCGTCGCGGTCGTCCTGAAGACACAAGAGCTGGCCGGAATCGATCTCGTCGCCGACGGCGAGTTGAACCGTTTCGACCCGAGCCACCCTGAAACGAACGGTATGATCGATTACTTCGTCAGCCGCATGTCTGGAGTCAAGACACGGTATTCGATCACCGACATCGAAGCATTCCGGGCCGACCAAGGGATGAGCTTTCGCGCGGCGCCGGCCGGGATTGTGGAAAGCGAGATCGGGGAAGGCGTGCTCAACCTGTCGGCCGATTACGAGTTCACCCGGAACCTGACGACCAGGCCGCTCAAGTTCACTTGTACGGGACCGCACATGCTGGCGAAGACGGTAACCGACCGCCACTACGGGTCCTACGGAAAGGTCTGCGCCGCGATTGCCGAGGTTTTGCGTAAGCAGTTGGAGCGCATCCCCGCTGACGTAGTACAGGTGGATGAGGCGAATATCTCCGGCCATCCCGAGGACACCCCCTGGGCCATCGAGGCCTTGAACCATGTGCTCGACGGGATTCAAACGACGCGCGCGGTGCACATCTGTTTCGGCAACTATGGAGGACAGTCGATCCAGAAGGGCTTTTGGAAAAGCCTGCTGCCTTTGCTGAACGCGCTGCATGTGCATCACTATGTACTGGAGTTCGCCCGGCGCGGCTATGAAGAACTACCCGTTCTGAAGGACCTGGACTCGAAAATCGGCATCGGATTGAGCGTCGTCGACATCAAGGACAATGAGGTCGAATCGGCGGATCTGATCGCTTCACGGATCGAGAATGCCTGCAAGGTGCTTGGCGAGGAGCGGATTCACTACATCCATC
Source organism: Bryobacterales bacterium (assembly GCA_965204095.1). Taxonomy (GTDB): domain Bacteria; phylum Acidobacteriota; class Terriglobia; order Bryobacterales; family UBA6623; genus JAPPLB01. The sequence continues at coordinate 3,906,316 of OZ241991.1, forward strand.
CGGATTGCGGCTTCTGGATGCTGCAGAGAAGCGTGGCGGACCGCAAGATGAAAGCATTGAGCGACGGGCGAAACCTCTTCTACGACAGGAAAGAAAGCGGGGAGGAATAGCCGCTGTCAGACTACCGCGCATCCCCATGTTTGCAACGGATTGAAACCTGTTGTAACCGGACTACCCGCGGAGCGCGCCCAAGCTAATAGATGGTCGGCCGAACCATTTCCCACTACAAGATCCTGGCGAAGCTGGGTGAGGGTGGGATGGGTGTCGTCTACAAGGCCGAGGACACCCGCCTGGAGCGCCCCGTAGCGCTCAAGTTCCTGACGCTCCATGCCGGCGCCGGCGCGGACCAGAAGACGCGTTTCGAGCGCGAAGCGCGTGCTGCGGCCTCGCTCGATCACCAGAACATCTGTACGGTTTACGAGATCGACGAAGCGGAAGGACGACCCTTTATCGCCATGGCGTTCCTGCAAGGGGACACCGTTCAGCAGTTCGTCGAAAAAGGACCCTTGCCGGTCGATGACGTTCTTGAACTCGGCATACAAGCAGCGAAGGGGCTGGCGGCCGCTCACGAAAAAGGGATCGTTCACCGTGACATCAAGAGCGCCAATCTGATGGTCGTTCGCGCGACTACCGGGAGCGAGCCGCAGCTCAAGATCATGGACTTCGGCTTGGCGCAATTGGCGACCGGCGCCAGCAAGCTGACAGCGGAAGGGAGCAAGCTCGGCACGGCGGCATACATGTCGCCCGAGCAAGCTAGGGGCGACAAGACGGACCAGAAGAGCGATATCTGGTCATTGGGGGTCGTTCTTTACGAGATGCTCACCGGCCGGATGCCGTTTCGGGGTGAGTATCAGCAGGCGATCATCTATTCGATCCTGCATGAGGAGCCCGTGCCCATCACCGGACTCCGAAGCGGCGTCGACCTGGAACTGGAGAGGATCGTCTTCAAGGCGCTCCGGAAAGACCGTGACGACCGCTACCAAAGCGCCCTCGACCTGCTGGTCGATCTGCGTTCACTGAAAAAACGGCGTGATTCAGGCGCATCTCAGATTGAGCCTCCGGTGTACGTGACAGCGGCCATACCTGCGGCGGCTTCCGTCGCGACGGCGCCCCCGGCGGCAACATCTGTGCAGACAGCAGGCAGCGGCGCAACGCCAGAGGCCGGCACTCCGCTGCGGCGGTACGGCTTGCTGGGAGCGGTCGCTGCCGTGCTGGTTCTGTTAGGAGCCACCGCCGTGTGGCGATGGGGCGCGTATTCGCCACGGGCACTGTCAGACCCGCCGCGAGTTACGCCCATTACGAGCGACGCCGGCTCGGAAACGTTTGCTACGTTTTCTCCCGACGGAAGCCAGGTGGCTTTCGTGTGGGACGGCCCGAATCAGGACAACCCGGATGTGTACGTCAGGCTAGTGGAAGGTGGTCAGCCGCTGCGATTGACGAATACCCCGGCTCCCGAGAGCGGTCCGGTCTGGTCTCCGTCCGGCCGGTCGATCGCGTTTGTGCGCCACGAGCGAAGAAGGAGCGCGGTCTATCTCGTACCGCCGATCGGCGGCGTAGAGCGCAAGGTGACCGATGTACGACTGCGCGGTCAGGATCGGACCAACCGATACCTGGGCTGGTCTCCGTCCGGCAAGACCCTTGCCATCGCGCAGCAAGCAGGTCCGCCACCGCCAACTCCTGCCGCTGGGCGAGACGCTCCCAGTGAGCGCAAAGGAGCAGTACGCGGTGGCGAATCCAGGGGAGCGGGCGTCATCGGGCTGTACTCGGTGGACTCGGGACAGATGCGGCAGATCTTTGTCGGGACGACCCCGGGAGAAGCCCGGCAGCGCCTTCACAGTCCGACGTTTTCACCGGATGGGGAGCGTATTGCCTTTGTCCGAACCGCGGGCCTGCTCGCCGAGGACATCTATGTCACGGCGGTAAATGGCAACGGCACATTCCGGCGAGTAACGGACGACGAGAGCAGAATCCAAGGCTTGGCTTGGGCCGAGGACGGTTTTCTCATCTTTTCTTCGGATCGCGGAGGTGCCGGCCGTTTGTGGAAGACCCGCCCGGGTCCGGCCGGCGGGCCGATCTTGCCGCTCTTGGGTGCTGGAGAGAACGCCCAACTACCCAGCGTGGCCAAACAAGAAAGGCGACTGGCGTATACGCGAGCCGAGTTGGATCTGAACATCTGGCAACGCGAGATCGGTCAGGGGTCGGAAATGATGGAGCCTCGAGCCGTGGTCGCCTCAACGCGAATGGACCACAGTCCGCAGTTTTCACCTGACGGGAAGCGTATCGCATTCGTTTCAGACCGCACCGGGAGCAATGAGCTGTGGGTCTCGGACTCCGACGGGGCGAACGCCTTGAAGTTGACCTCCTACGGCAGCGCCATCATCACCCGGCCAAGCTGGTCGCCGGACGGCCGCGAGATCGCGTTCCAAGTGATCGAGGGCAGCCGGTCCGAAATCGATGTGGTGGCGGCGGACGGCGCTTCGCCACGGCGGTTGACCACAGCCGGTGGCGGTGGGGTTATGCCTTTCTGGTCGCGCGACGGCGAGTGGATCTACATGAATCAGCGTCAAATCGGACTGCTCAAGTTCCCCGTTCGGGGCGGCACGCAGTCTGAACCTCATCCGGTCGAGCAAGAGGGATTGTTTGCACAGGAGTCGCGCGACGGGAAGCTGCTCTACTTCTCCAAGAGGGGTTTCGGTGGAGGTCTGTGGAGCATGCCGGTTGATGGCGGCACTCCGCAGGCTTTGCCGAGAGAGGTGACGCCGGCCGGACGCGGGCGATGGGCGGTAACGGACAGAGGGATCTTCTTTGTTGACCGCGAGCGGAACCTCAAGCTTTATCACGTCGACACAGGCGAGCTGGAAATCGTTGTTACTCTCGAACCGGAAGCGATTGGTTCTTCGGGATCCGGTTTTTCCGTTTCCCCGGATGGAATGCAGGTTCTCTACGTCCGCGTAGATCGCAGCGAAGCGGACTTGATGTTGGTGGAGAACTATCGCTAACCGCCTTTTCACGCCCTTCGCGGCACCATGCGGCGAGAGATGCAGGCGCCCCAAGGGCCCCGGCAGTTCGGCAGTGTCCGGCCCTCCTATACTCGGAAGATGCGTCGTGTAGAGTCGAGACTGCGGGTTCGCTATGCCGAATCGGACCAGATGGGCGTGGTCTATTACGCCAACTACTTCGTTTGGATGGAGATCGGACGGGTGGACTATTGCAGTCAGCTCGGTTTCGAGTACCGCGACATGGAAGCCGCCGATGGCATCTTCCTGGCGGTTACCGACGCGCGATGCCGATACCGTGGGGCGGCGCGGTTCCACGATGAGATCCGGGTTTTGACTTGGGTGTCGGAATCACGTTCACGAACGATCCGGTTCTCGTACGAGATTCGGCATGCGGATGATGATCGACTGCTAGCGACCGGAGAGACACTCCACACGGTTTGCGACCGTGACGGCAAGACCGTACGGCTGCCGGAAAAATATCGACCGTTCTTCCCTGTTGCGAGCGCCTCATAGCATGCTTTTTGCACCGCAGAGCGAAAAAAGCGGGCTTCAGGTTCCCTGTCGCAGATCCCGTCCGGTCATTTGCTCGGGTTGCTCGACGCCGGAGACGCCGAGCATCGTGGGCACGATGTCTCGGAGCGAACCATCGTCGCGCAACTCTCCCTCGTAGTCGCTCACGAGCACGAACGGCACGGGGAACGTTGTGTGGTACGTGTGCGGTTGCCCGGTCTCGGGATCGACCATCAAATCGGCATTGCCGTGGTCTGCGGTAACGATCCAAGCGCCCTTCTTGGCTTCGAGCGCGGTTCGGATTCGGCCCAGGCAGTCGTCGACGGTCTCGATCGCCTTGATGGAGGCGTCAAGCTTTCCCGTATGGCCGACCATGTCGCCGTTCGCGAAGTTGACGACGATCCAATCGAAGTTGCCGCTCTCGACGCCGTCCACTACGAGATCACATACACCGGGAGCACTCATTTCGGGCTGCAGGTCGTAGGTGGCGACTCGGGGTGACGGGACCATCCGCCGCTCCTCACCTTGGAAAGGCTTCTCGCGGCCTCCATTGAAGAAATAGGTGACGTGAGGATACTTCTCGGTTTCGGCTACGCGTAGATTGAGCCAACCTTGCACTTCGGAAATGTGCGCCAAGGTGTTGTCGGGCTGATGCGGAGGAAGTACGTGCGGGTAGCCGTAGCGCCGATCGTACTGAGTCATCGTGACGTAGTGGAGGTTTTTGGGAGCCAGAGAACGGTCGATGCCAGCGAGCGAGGGGTCGTTGAGGGCGTCGGAAATCTGGCGTGCTCTATCGGCGCGGAAGTTGAAAAAGATGACGGCGTCTCCGTCCGAGATGCGTCCGACGGGTTCGCCCTGTTCGCCGACAAGCACGACCGGCTCGATGAATTCGTCGGTCGACCCGGTTGCATAGGAACCGCGGACGGCCCGGACGGGGTCGGCGGCCTGGCGGCCTTCGCCGAGGACCATGGCGCGGAAGGCTCGCTCGATGCGCGGCCACCGCTTGTCGCGGTCCATGGCGTAATAGCGGCCGCAGATGGTAGCGACCTGACCAACACCGAGTTCGCTCATCTTACGGACCAGGGCTGCAACGTACTCGGCTCCCCCTTCGGGAGGCTCGTCGCGCCCGTCGGTAAGGGCGTGGACGAAGACCCGCTTGACGTTTTCGCGCACCGCCATCTCGAGCAACGCATAGAGATGGTCGGTGTGGGAGTGGACTCCTCCGGGGCTGACGAGGCCGATCAGGTGGAGCCGGCAGGAGCGCGCGTGGGTCATGGCGGTCTTGAGCACACCGTTTGAGAAGATCTCGCCGTTCGCGATCATGTCGTCGATGCGCGTGACGTCCATCTTGACGACACGGCCGGCGCCGATATTCAGGTGGCCGACTTCGCTGTTGCCCATCTGCCCCTCCGGTAAGCCGACGAAGGGTCCGTCAGTGCGGATGAGAGTGTGCGGGAACTCGGCCCACAGGCGGTCGAAGTTGGGCGTGTGTGCCTGAGCGACGGCGTTGTCGGCCGGATTGGGGTTGTGGCCCCAGCCATCCATGATGGTGAGGACGAAGGGATTCTTGTTCACGTGAAGCTCTTCTTCTGCACCACCCTTGCTGTTGGAGCAGCCACTTCTCCTTGCCCCGTTCCATGAACGGGCGGCGCCGGGTCTAGCCTGCATTTCTCACCACCCGACGGTCGAAGCACGCGATACGACCGCCAGGACTTCGTTGCGCTTGCTTGCCGTGCTCAACGTACTGTTCAAGTACGCCTGCGCGCGCCAAGCGGCGCGCGCCTCGTCCTGACGCCCCTCTCACGCACTTCGTCTCGCCACGTGGTGAGACATGCAGGCTAGGGCTCTGAGGCCGTTAAGCCCCTGGTGGCGAAGGGCCCGACTGACGGTAGCTGGCGCTATCCCGATGCTTGTCTACCGTCCATTGTCAGTATCGCCGCTGACGAACGCAATCGCCCGCGTGGCGCTGCCGCTCTGGTCGGCCATCTTCAAGGGCAGGGCCAGATAATAGGCTCCGCGAGGCGGCAACTCATCGAGGTTGATCAGCATTTCTTCCCAACTCATTCCGTGCTGCAGACCGGCAACGTGCGTCGGCTGGCCGCCTTCTGCATAGCCCATGCTGGGGCCGTCGGTGCCCAAATGCCAGACTCCCTTGCTCTGCAGGTACGAAACCGCCTCGGGCTCAGGCGCAGGCCAGCCGGGTTTTGTCTTGGCGACGACAGGTTCGAAAGTCAGCCGGCGGCCTTCCGGCTGCGGCTTGTAGTAGGCATCAGTGTATCCACTGTGGAACAAAACCACGTCCCCAGCTTCGATCTCCCCATGCTCGGCCTCGAAGGCCTTGATCATGTCAACCGTGATGCGCGCGCTCTTGCCGGGTTCGGCTTCATCGCGGATGGCCGTCACGTCGATCACCGCGGCGGGACCCATCATGCGGCTGAGGGGATATTTATCGCCGGTAAGCGTCCCCATGGGACCGGCGAAGGGCAAGCCGCTGTCCGGGGGCGGTATGAAGTGCGAGGGGAAATCAGTCTGGGTGCCGGTGTGTTCGTCGATAACGAATCGCTGCGAATAGTAGGGTCCGTCGCTGGGAACTGAAATCGTGCCGTAGCTGTTCTTCCTGGGCTCGAACCAGTTGTTCGTCCAGCGTTGGAGCGGCGGATTGGCAGCCCATTGTCCGGGGAGCGTTTCGCTGAGCAGCACCGTCAGATCGACGATACGGCTCTTGCCGGCGATAGCCTCGAGGTCCGGACCGGCAGCCTCGGCGACGAGCGGCAGTCCCTCGTCTCGAGAGTCGTGCGGCGGCCGCGAACACGCGGTCGAAATCACGACAACAACGATCAGGACAATGCAACGTTTGAACATAAGCCCTCCTCTAACCTGCATTTCTCACCACCCGACGGTCGAAGCACGCCATACGACCGCCATGACTTCGTTGCGCTTGCTTGCCGTGCTCAACGTACTGTTCAAGTACGCCTGCGCGCGCCAAGCGGCTCGTGCCTCGTCCTGACGGCCCTCTCACGCACTTCGCCTCGCCACGTGGTGAGACATGCAGGCTAAGCTGCGCCGATTCTTGACGGCTTCGTTTCGCCATCCTGTCAGGCATCGAAGTGTTTTTCTGCTCCGGGCGGCCCACCGAGTCGATCGAGCGGATGTACAGTAGGGCTCCCAGGGTCAATTTGTTCCATGACCCGACTGCCTTTGTCAGCGATGGAAGCCAGCGGCTTTTTGTGACGCGGCAAGAGCCCGCCGGGGTCCTTGGGTCGGGCCGGCATCAGTGCACCAGCAGGTAGTTCTCCGTCTCCCACTGGCTGATGCTCTGATGATACTTCGCCCACTCCTCGCGCTTCACCTCGATGTAGTAGTCCGCGTACGTCGAGCCCAACGCCGTCTTGACGACATCGTCCTTCTCGAGTTCGTTGATGGCCTCGTGAAGGGTGTCCGGCAAAAAACCGATGCCACGTCTACGCAACTCATCGAGCGGCATTTCGTAAAGGTTCTCGTCATTGGGCGTGCCAGGATCGATCTTGTTCTCGATGCCGTCGAGCCCGGCGGCCAGTGTGGCAGCGAAGGCGAGGTAGGGGTTCGCCGCGCCGTCGGCGGTTCGGTTTTCCATCCGTCCCGGGCCGGGCACACGGATCATCTGGGTGCGGTTCGAAGGTCCGTAGGTCACGCAGACAGGAGCCCAACTCGCTCCCGAGCTCGGTGCGCCGCGCGTCAGCCGTTTGTAGCTGTTGACGATCGGCGACGTCACCGCGGCCAGCGCCTTGGCGTGATGCAGAAGCCCTCCCATGAACCATCTCGCCGTCTCCGACAGCCCGAGGTCGTCTTTCTCGTCGAGGAACAGATTTTCTTTCCCATCCGCAGTCCACAGGCTGATGTGATGGTGCGTTCCGTTTCCCGTCAGGTTGCCGAACGGTTTCGGCATGAAGGTTGCCCACAGGTCGTGCTTCTCGGCAACGGTACGGACCATCCACCTGAAGAAAGTGTTGCGGTCGGCGGTTGTCAGCGCGTCGCTGTAAGCCCAATTGATCTCGAACTGGCAATTGGCATCTTCGTGATCGTTGGCATACGGCCCCCAGCCGAGTTCCTGCATATTCCCGATCAACGTCGTCATCACGTCGAGGTTGCGATGCAGCGCCCTCAAGTCGTAGCAAGGTTTCTCCAAGCGGTCGTGGCGATCCCAGGGAACGAACTGCCCCTGATCATCTTGTTTGAGCAGCATGAACTCGGGTTCAACGCCCACCTTGAGGACGTAACCCTTCGACCTCGCGCCTTCGAGCTGCCGGCACAGAATCGTGCGCGGGCAGTACGGCCACGGCTCGCCGTCCACGTGCAGATTCCCGGCCAGCCACGCCACGTTGTTGCGCCAAGGCAGCACCGTCAGAGAACGGAAGTCCGGAATGCTCATGATGTCGGTGTCATGAGGTCCCTGACCCAGATGACCCGCGGCGAATCCTGCAAAACCGGCGCCGTCTGTCGACATCTCGTCGAAGTTCGTCGCCGGGACAAGCTTTGCCTTCGGCGCCCCTCCCATCTCGACGAATGAGCACAGAAAATACTCCAAACCCTCACTCTGAATCTTGTCCCTCACCTGTTCCGCTGTCATGTCTCGTCCTTCAGCCTCAGTGGGATACCGCCGCCGCCGCTTTTTCGCCGACCAGCCGGCGCCGCCGGAATCGCTCCGGCGAGAACGCTGCAATGATATCAGGAACTTTTCCGGTCGCAATCAATTCCGCGAGATAACGGCCGGCCGCCGGCGCCGCCTTGAATCCATAGGTCCCCCAGCCGATATCCACGTGGAAGTTATCCAGTTCCTCGCAGCGGCCGATGATCGGGGCGAAGTCCGGCGTCATGTCGCAAATGCCGGCCCACTGCCGCAGCACCCGTATGTTGTGCAATTGCGGGAACAACTCCAACGACGATGACGCCATCTGTTCGAGCGTCGGCAGCGTGCCCTTCATGCTGTACGACTGATACGGGTCGATCTCCGAGCCGATCACCAGCTCCCCCCGGCCCGTCTGGTTTACGTAGACGTGAAGGCTCGCAGATACGATGACCGCGTCAAGGAAGGGTTTGAGGGGCTCGGTCACGCACGCCTGAAGCGGGTGCGTGACGATCGGCATCGACACACCCGCCATCTTGCAGATCGTCGAAGCCCAACCCGCCGTCGCGTTCACCACCGTGCCGGCCGCGACCTCGCCCCGGTTCGTCATGACAGTTTTCGCCCGGCGCCGCGCGACTCGGATCCCGGTAGCCTCCGTCAGCGGATGGACCTCGATCCCCATGCGGTCGCAGGCCCGGGCCAACCCCCACACAACGGCATCGTGGCGAATGATCCCCCCCGGCGGGTGATAAAGCGCCGCCATGATCGGATAACGAGGCCGATCGCTGCAATCGATATGGGGAACCAGCTTCTGAATCTCGGCAGGATAGATGATGCGGCTGTCCACGCCGAGAAGCTGATTCGTCTCCGCCCGAACCCGCAATCCCGCAACCGCCGTATCGGTGTGGCCCAGCGTGAGGTGCCCGCACCGGCTGAACAGCAGATTCCAACCCAACTCGGCGGAGAGCTCCTCATACAGCTTCAGGGAGGCATTGTAGAACCGCACCCCCTCGGGCGTGCGATAGTTCGAGCGCAGAATGGCGGTGTTCCTGCCGCTCGCCCCATAGCCGAGATATCCCTTGTCGAGCAGCGCGATCTTGCGGACCCCGTATCGCCGCCCGAGGTAGTAAGCCGTCGCAAGCCCGTGGACACCCGCCCCGATGATGACGACGTCGTAGGCGCCCTTGAGTTCATGGGCGCGCCACATCCGGTCGTTGCGGAACAGTTGCCTCACGGACGGGCCGCCTCCAGGATTCGTTGGGCCTTCGATCCGAAAGGCCGGATGCCGCAAGAAACACCGGCGAGCATCACCGTATCCCAAAGCCACTCGCCGTACTCGCGGCCCGTGAAGATCAGGTAGGCCGGCAACGGACCGAGATCCTGCCGCGCGACCATGGCGTGCACGTGATGGACCCCCGTTTGTACGAAGTCGAGATTCGGCAACGCGCCGTCTGAAGCATCGATGTCGGCGAGCCTTCCCAGGACGGTCCCGCTTTCAGGTCCCGCCAGCAGCAGGGTCGTGTATACCGCCGTCACATCGCTCACGTAAACCGGTGCGTCTTCGCCGGCTGCCGAGGCATAGCGATCCAATTGTTCACGAACGGCCGCTGCGGATTCGGGCGGGCAGGTGACGAGGGTTTCACCCGGACGTTGCGGCCAGATGCCGGCCTTGGAATCCAACTCGGGAACGGCGTCCGGGCGCCCGCCTCTGACATCGAACTTGAGGATCCAGCTCAAGTCGGCCAGGCCCACTGACCGCCGCACCGCCTCGATCTCCTCCTCGGGCGATGTGTAATGGGAGACCGTCTCCCAGTCCCGATCGACGACCACCGTCGCACCCGACTGAGCGCATCTCTCCGCCAACGGACTTCTCCGGCGAAGCTCGACTCGTCCTGAAGGCTCGCTATTCATCGCGATTACATCCGCAGGCGGCGGCCCTCCGGATCGTAGAAGGCCGCTTGCTGAATGCGGGCTCTCGCCGGTTTGCCCCCGACACGCACATCGATCTCTCGGCCATCCTCCGCCAGCTCGGCGCTCACCCATGCGAGCCCGACCGCGGCGCCGTTCACGAAAGAGTAACGGGCGCTGGTCACACGGCCGGCGGGCCGGCCGTCGAGCACGACCGACGAACCATCCTCTGGAATCTTGTCGTCTTCGAGCATCGTGAATCCGATCAGGCGCTCGTTGGCCGCGGCGGACTGGAGCGTCCCGAGCGAAGCCTTGCCGATGAAGTCCTGTTTCTCGAGTTTCGTCACCCACGGCATGTCGGCTTCATACGGGTTGCTCAGGGCGTCGGTGTCGACGCCGACGATCACATGCTTCTTCTCGAGCCGCAGCACACGCTGCGTCTCCACGCCGAAGGGGAGAATCCCGTGCTCTTTCCCCGCCGCCAGCACACTTCTCCAGACGTGCACGCCGTAGTCCGCGGGCACGTGCACTTCCCAGCCCATTTCGCCCACGAAGCCGATCCGCAACAAGACCGCCGGCGCGCCCGCCACCTTGCCCCGGCGGCACGCCATGTATTTGAAGGCAGCGGTCTCGAGATCGATATCCGTCAGCTCCGCGAGAACTTCCCTGGCTTTCGGACCCGCAACGTTGATCGACGACCGCCCACCGGTAACGTCCGCAATATGGACGTCCCAGCCCGTCTCCACCAACCACCACTCGAGCCACTGAACCACGAACTCTAGATTGCCCGTCGTGGTGGTCAGGAAGTAGTGGTCGTCAGACAGCCTCGAGATGGTGCCGTCGTCCAGGATCGTGCCCGTCTCGTCGCAAATGACGGCATAGCGCACCCGGCCCGCTTTCAAGCTGCCGAAGCGGTGCGTGTAGACCTTGTCGAGCAGCTTGCCGGCGTCACGCCCGCGAACTTCGATCTTGCCGAGCGGGCCTACATCGACGACACCCACCCGCTCCCGCACCGCGCGGTACTCGCGCTCGACGATCCGCCGCTCGCTCCAATCCGCTTCAGGGGCGTAATAGCGGGGGCGCTTCCATTGCCCCATGTTCATCCAAACCGCACCGAGAGCCTCATGCTCATGGTGCAGCGGGCTTCGCTTGACGGGCGGATGCCGGGGCCCCGCAAGCGCGCCCAGAGATACCGAAGGATTCGGCGGGCGGCTCGTCGTGACTCCCGTCTCCCCCATCTCCCGGCCGGTCTCTCTCGCGCACACGCCGATCGATGAGATCTGGCACATGCGCCCCTGGCACGGTCCCATCGAGACCGTCGTGTACCTCTTGAGCGTCTCGATGTGATCGAACCCTTCACGAATCGCCGTCCGCAGGTCCGACGTCGTCACGTCTTCACAAAGACAGGCATAGCAACGCTTCGAGTCCGGGTAGGCAGGCGGCGACGACGCGGCGGCGGTCAGGCCGCACCCCGTTACCTGTCCGGCGGCCTCCACGTGGGGCGTCAATCGAGTCGGAAGGAAAGCACCGTTTTCGCCGGACCAATCCAGACTTCCGCCGGCCTGATGCAGCAATCCGGCATTCGGGACAAGGTGTCCGCACACGACAACCAGTTCGCAGGGAATCTTTCCACCGGCCGTACGAACTCCGTCGGCCCGCGCCGCTCCCGTAACGGACAAGACTTGATCCGGCCGCACCGTAGCCGCTACATCGACACCGGAGTCCTTCAGCAGCGACGCGATCCGGGCGGCCCGCGGCTCGTTCCCGACGATGACCGCCCGCTTGCCGGGGACAATCCCGTAGAGGCCGATCAGCCGCTCGACCCCACTGCTCAGCATCACTCCGACGAGGTCATTGTTCTCGAACAACAAGGGGGCTTCGATGACCCCCGTCGCCACCACCACCCGCTCGGCCCTGACGTGAATCAGCGATTCCTCTCCGCCTTCGAGAGGTAATTGCACGACGCCCAGCAAACCGTCCTCGTAAAGCCCGAAGCACTGGGCCCTCGATAGCACCTCGATGCCTTCGGCGGCCTCCACCTGGCCGGCCAGGACTCTTCCCCGCTCGGCCTCCGGGGGAGTAAAGCGGAGATGCCCGCCAAGCTGCGGCTGATCATCGATGAGGGTCACGCGGGAACCCTGCCGGGATGCTTCCAGAGCCGCCGTCAGCCCCGAAGGCCCCCCGCCCACAACGGCGACGCCGGTGTGAACGTAGCGCTGCTCGTAGTCCGGACCCTCTCCGGAAAACCGGTCGATCGAAGGGGGCGCCTCACCCAGTCCGGCCGCCTTGCGTATGAACGGCTCCACCGCGTTCCAAACGGGACGCCTTGTGAACGTCTTGTAATACCAACCCACCGGCATCAGCCAGTCGAATTTCTGAGACGCCGCCAGCACATCGAATTCGAGCGAAGGAAAGACATTCTGCGGCGCGACGCGCATGCCCGGCCTGGCCGGCGTCGTGCAGACCCGAACGTTGGGCGTGCCGTCGACGTTCATCAAGCAGTTCGGACAATTCCCCGCGACGCACAGCAAACCGCGAGGCCGGTGATGCTTGAAGCTGCGAGTGAAGACGCGAACGCCGGCGCGAAACATCGCCGCGCCAATGCTGTCGCCCACTTTGGCTTGGATCGATTTGCCGTTCAGCAGGAAGGAAAATCCTTCACTAGGACTCGCCTGGGCCACGGTCAGTTTGCTCCGTCTCGTCGGGGAAGTAGGCGCGGATCACCTTGTTCGTACGAGTCTCCCGCACCGCGCGCAGCCACTGCCGGCAACCTAGCCGATGGTACCACCACTCCGTCTGTGAGCCCATCTCGTTGCGGCGAACGAAGCTGTATTGGTACCACTCGTCTTCGTCCGCCCCCGGCTGCGGACGTTTCGTGTACTCGCCGCCGAAGCGGAACTCGTAAACACTTCGTTCGCCGCATTGCGGGCAAGGAATCCGGAACGACATGCTTCGTTGAACCTCGATCTCGACCTCAGGTACCCCAAACCCGTCTCGTCCCAGCCAAAGGCACCTGGCAGATGGCCGATGCCTCGGGTGAGAGCGCCGCCATGTCTTCGGGCTCCAGATGATGCACGTCCGATTTGCCGCACGCTCGCGCCAACATCTGAATTTCCAGCGTCATGGCGCGCAGCAGGTTGGTGACGCGTTCGGCCCCCTCGTCGATCGGCAGCCGCTTCATCAGTTCGGGGTCCTGCGTCGTCACGCCCACCGGACAACGCCCCGTATGGCAGTGATGACAGAAATGGGGCTCGGTTCCCAGCTTGTGATAATCCTCGACGTAGAGAGGCCGGTTGCAGTTCAACGCGATCAGCGCCGCCGTTCCGATGTAGATCGCGTCCGCTCCCAGGGCCATCGCCTTGGCGGCGTCCACGCCGTCGCGGATGCCGCCCGCGATGATCAACTGCACTTCGCCGTAGAGCCCCATGTCCTCGAGAGCCGCGCGGGCCTCACAGACGGCGGCGAGCGTCGGGACGCCGGTATGCTCTTGCAAAATCGCGGGAGAAGCGCCGGTCCCGCCTTCCATGCCGTCCACGACCACCACGTCCGCCCCGGCCTTGGCCGCCAACTTCACGTCATCGTAGACCCGGCTGGCTCCCAGCTTCACGAAGATCGGCACCCGCCAGTCGGTGGCTTCGCGCAATTCCTCGATCTTGATGATCATGTCGTCGGGGCCGAGCATGTCCGGGTGCCGCGCCGGGCTCCGTTGATCGACCCCCGCCGGCAATTCCCTTTGTCTCGCGATCTCCCCGGAGACCTTGGAATCGAGCAGCAAGCCGCCCGTACCGGGTTTCGCTCCCTGGCCGATCGTCAACTCGATCCCGTCGGAGAGCCGCATGTGGTGCACGTCGATGCCGTAGCGCGAAGGAAGCACCTCGTAGACCAAGGTGCGGCTGTTTGCGCGTTCCGCCGCCAACATCCCGCCGTCGCCGGTGGTATTGGACGAACCGATCTCGGAAGCCCCTTTCGCCAACGCCACCTTCGCGTTGTACGACAGCGCCCCCCAGCTCATCCCGGTGATCATGATCGGGATGTCCAGCTCGATCGGCTGCTCGGCGAAACGCGTGCCCAACACGGTTCTCGTCTCGCACTTCTCGCGATACCCTTCCAGGGGTATGCGCGTCAGGGAGCAAGGCAGGAATGTCAGATCGTCGAATGTCGCCCAGCGGCGCTCGCGCAGCGTCCCGTAACCGCGGATGCGATAGACCCCGCTCTCGGCCTTGGTCTGGATATCTTCGATGACGCGCGAGGAAAAAATACCGCTTTTCTGCAGGCCCCTCCGAGAAGATTCAGCCATGGCCTGCTAGAGAGCCTCCTCCCAGGTCCGCCACTCGGCTTTGTCGAAGTTCCAAAGCTTGCGTCCCGCGACAACCTTCCGGAAACCGCCGCCGTCAGGCAGGTTGGCCCGCAACGACGAGGGGACGCAGCGCGCCAGGGCGGCGTCGAGAAACTCCTTGTCCTCGTCCGTGCTCTCGACCACGACGGCATCGTTGCCCAAATCCGCGATCCTGCCCCCCACGAAGCACACCGTCTCGTACATCGAATCGCCCAGCGCCTCCGCAGCATCGCCGCAAACAATGAGCTTGCCTCCCTGGCCCATGAACCCGCTCATGTAGCCGCAACTGCCGGTGACGAGGATGACCCCGTTTTTCATCGAAACGCCGGTGCGCGCGCCCGAATCCCCCAGCACAACGACCGTCCCGCCTCGAATGGCGGCGCCGGCGCTGTTCCCCGCACTGCCTTCGACAACGACCTCGCCGCTCAGCATCGACTCCGCCAGTCCCCAACCGGCGCTGCCGCGCACGCGGACCGTCGCGCCGTCCATCAACCCCGCGCAGTAGTAGCCCACGCTACCCTCGAAGACGACCTCGCCTCTTTCCAGCAGCGCCACTGCCAGATTGTGCCGCGCTCCGGGCGACCGCACGGTAACCGCTTCACCCGCCGCCACGAGCCGCCGGATCTCCGCGTTGATGTCACGCGTCGTCCGCCCGTCGCAACTCAGTTCCGCCATACCCTGAATTCCCGTGCTCCCGCCTCGCGAACCTCCAACGAGTCGTCGAAGGCCGCCCGGAAAGCAACCTCCTCGGTTCCGGCGACGGCGAACTGTTCGGTTTCGGCAACAAGCAGCGGCTTGTGAGCAAAGGGATCCTTCACGTAACCCATCGCATCCTTCGTCCCGACCAGGCAACTGAACGAGCCGTCCAGGTCGACCAGCGCCGCCGCCAGAGCTTCCTCCAGCGAATTCCGCCGGCGCATCTCGTCGGCTACGTAGACAGCGATGATTTCCGAGTCGTTCTCCGTGTAGAAGCGAGTCCCCTTCTGCTCGTACCGCCGGCGCAGCTTGTGGTAGTTCGTGATGTGGCCGTTGTGCACGATCGCCAGATCCGGACAGCCATGCGCCCAAAAAGGTTGGGAGTGGCTGAGATCGACTTTCGACTCCGTCGACATGCGCGTGTGGCCGATGCCGTGCGAGCCTCGCACGGCGGAGATCCGGAACGTCTCTTCCAGACGGTCCGGCGAGCCTACCTGCTTGACGATTTCGAGGCGCCGACCCATGCTGACGACCTCCACGTCCGGCCCGACGGATTCGATCGTTGCGCCCAGGGCGCCTGGGTCGGCCGGCTCCTGCAGCGTGAGGCGCAGATAGCTGCCGGTGGTCGAGACGCTTCGAGCCTGCGACAGAACGGAGACCCTGCCGACGATTTCCTCGGCGCGCTCCCGCGATCGCCCGTTCTCGCCCAACTTGACCTGCAGAACGAGAGCGCCGTCCGACTGCTCGCGGTAGAGAGCAACGCCCGCGGAGTCCGGGCCGCGGCAGCCGAGCGCCCGCAGCATGTTCAACACAGTGGCTCCGACCGGGGCCTCCGCGTCCCCTGACTTGTCGAAGTATCCTGCGATGCCGCACATAGGATTCGCGGCTCCCGCCAAGTTGGCTCTCGGCCGCGGGCCGGCGAGTAGACGGGTAGCCCAGCCTGCATGTCTCGCCACGTGGTGAGACATGCAGGCTAGCACAACGGCTGATCTTTTTATAGGCACGCCGAGTCCCGCCAGTTGTTGGGCGCGGCCCGCCGCTCGTTCCCTCCATGGCGGTCGACCGGGCACATTCGCGCATCTTCCGAACCCAAGCGGAGGGACGCAAGGAGAATAGAGATGCGATCAACGCAATAAAGATCGTTCCCCTGTTTGCGCAAGACAGAACGTATCCCTTTCTCAGCATGGGTTCATTTGGCGTTCGCCGCCTCGGAAGCAGCCCGGAGGGCGACGGGAACTGCAGGGAGCGCCGCGCTTGACGCATTTTCCTGGGGGAAGCGGGATTTTGTACACTTTTCCGGGATTCCCAGCGAACGGAGCGCGTCGTGAGGCTGAGCGAGAACGGCGGACGGCGCGCGGACACCGGCTCGGGAGCAATATGCCGCCCATGCCGCGCCATAGCCGCCCCACAGCGCGCAGGCAAGCAGTGACCGGGCGGCGGGAACGGCCGTCCGGGCAGCGCGGGGACACTAGCCTGCATGTCTCACCACCCGACGGTCGAAGCACACGATACGACCGCCAGGACTTCGTTGCGCTTGCTCGCCGTGCTCAACGTACGGTTCAAGTACGCCTGCGCGCGCCAAGCGGCGCGAGCCTCGTCCTGACGGCCCTCTCACGCACTTCGCCTCGCCACGTGGTGAGACATGCAGGCTAGCTCCAGACAATATTTTCATCCGAACAATGGCGAACAATGGCGAACAATAGTGAACAATGGTGAACAATGATGAACCGGGAAACAGTGACTTGCCGGCGGGCGCAGTGGTCCGGACGGCGGTTTCCGGTGGCGCCACCCTGGCGCACCCACGGAGAAAAAAAGCCGTGATTCGTGTCTCGTGACTCGTGATTCGTGAAAACCTCGGAATTCGCGCCGGCTTGCGCCGCGCGCCAGGAAAGACCTTGGTTCATGATTCGTTTGCTCAACCGTGCAGCCGGGCTGTCCCGGAGCGGCGCGCGGGACACGTCCAGGGCCGCGAGATCTACGGCCGTATTGCGAGGCCACCAGGGATTGCGACATTTTTTTAGCGGGAAATAGTGGGAAATGCCGGGAAATCGTGGGCAACAGCAGGCAGGAATGGTCCTTGAACAAGGCGAGATGATGCCGGAACGACATTTCCTTCGCAGGCGCTCCCAGGCCACGGATCAAGCTCATTTCACGAACCATGATCTTCATGCTACGCAGCCCGGGCCGGAAAAAAAAGACTGAAGGGCTTCAGTACCAACAGGTACCGTTCGAGCCATGTGTTTCGTGAAAAACACAAAGGACTTGATTCGTGTTTCGTGACTCGTGATTCGTGAAGAACATAACGGCCGTGACTCGTATCTCGTGATTCGTGTTTCGTAAAGACCTTAGAATCAGTGGCTTGCGGTCAGTGAACGCCTGGGAAGCCCTGATTCGCGACCCGCAGGGTACTGTTCCTCGCCGCCTCCGTGAGCTCATGCCTAGCAGGCCGGGGCGGAAAAAACAAGACTGAAGGGCTTCAGTACCCCATGCACCAAAAAAGCCGTTTTTCGTGTCTCGTGTTTCGTGTCTCGTGATTCGTGAAAAACCTCTTCAAGGCCGTGAGGCAGCGGGTCAACGGTTCCTGCCCGGCATGGTCTCGCGCAGGCCCTTCCAGATGCTGCAGCACAAAGCAACCAACACCAACACGAAGGGGAGTCCGGCGGCGAGTGTGGCTGCCTGAGCCGCCACGAGGCCGCCGCCGAGCAGCAGCGCAATGGCAACCAGTCCCTCCAAGACGCACCAGAACACGCGTTGGACAACCGGCGCATCCAGCTTGCCGCCGGCGGTGATCGTGTCGATGACCAGCGATCCGGAGTCGGAGGAGGTAACGAAGAACACCACCACCAGCACGAGGCCGATGAACGACGTGACGTTAGCCAGCGGCAGCGTCTCCAGCAGCATGAACAGGGCAATCTCCGGCTGCTGCGCCTGCACCGCCGCGATCACGTCGGGATGGCCGGTGTCCAGGTACTGGGACAGCGCGGTTCCGCCAAAGGCGTTCATCCAGACCGCAATCATCGTCGTCGGGACGAGCAGCATGCAGGCGATCAGCTCGCGCACCGTCCGGCCGCGCGAGACCCGGGCGACGAACAGGCCGACGAAAGGGGACCACGCAATCCACCAGGCCCAGAAGAACGTCGTCCAGCCGTGCATGAAGTGGAGGTCCTCGCGGCCCACCCAGTTGCTGAGCGGACCGATCGCCGCGACATACCGACCGAGGCTGGCCGCAAAACCGGCGGCGATATCGAGCGTCGGCCCGACCGTCAGCACGAACACCAGCAACAGCAGGGCGATCAGCAGGTTGGCCTGACTCAGCCGCTTGATGCCTTTCTCCATACCGCTGACAACCGAGGCCAGCGCTATTCCGGTGATGCCGACAATCAGCAGAACCTGAACGGTGTCGGTCGCCGGCGTGCCCCACAGGTAGGCCAGCCCCGCGGTCACTTGTTGGGCACCCAGCCCAAGCGACACGGCCAGCCCAAAGACCGTTGCAAAGACGGAGAGGATGTCAATGACGTGGCCGAACCGGCCCCACACCGCATCTCCCAAGAGCGGATAGAACGCCGACCGCAGCGTCATCGGCAGGCCGAGATTGTACGACACGAAGGCGACCGACAACGCCACGACGGCGTACATGGCCCACCCATGGATTCCCCAGTTGTAGATGGCGCCGGCCATGCCGAGGCGCACCATCGCCGCCGTGTCGGCCGCCTCGAGACCGAGCGGCGGTTGCAGAAAATGCTCGACCGGCTCCGACACCCCGAAGAACATCAGGCCGATGCCCATCCCGGCTGCAAACAGCATGGCGAACCAGGTCGGGCGAGAGTAGTCCGGCCGCGCATCCGCGCCGCCCAGGCGCACGCGGCCGAGCGGCGTCACGATCAGCAGCAGGCAGAAGAGCACGAAAAGGTTGCCCGCGCCCATGAAGAGCCAGTCGAAGGTTGCCATGAGTCCCGCACGCAGTGTCAAGAAGGCAGCCGTCGCCTCGGCCTGGAACGCCAGCACACCAACGACGAAAGCGATGATGGTGAGGCTGGAGACGAAGAAGACCGGTTTGTGGATGTCGAGACCGAGAAACCGGATGTTGTCCTGACCCGGCTTGTAGTCGATCTTCGAGATCTCGGTCATATGGTTTCGGCAGCGGGATCAGACGTGCACACCCGGCCCCGGTCATTGCCGGCCAAACCATGCTGCGGGGCTTCCTGGGGGTCAGCCCGGAAGAGGGCGGGTAGCATTGCGCAACGGGTGATTTTTATATTGGCAGGCCGCTTCCTTCGGCGGTTGGGCGCGACGCAGCCTGAGCGGAGGTACGCGAAAAGGCACCACGGCTGCCAACCGAGAGGCCTCCACTGCATGTCGGCAGCGAATTGAAAGATGTTCATCCGGCCACAGCGAGTGCGGCAGTTCATCGACGATCACGCCGCGATGCTGGAAATTCGCAAGTGTGACAAATACTGGCTGATCGGATTATTGGCGAACACCAAGGCTGGACCATAGCTCGCTACAGCGAACCGCACAACCGTAAGATCGGACTCGACAGGGCTAGCCCGCATTTCTCACCACCCGACGGCCGGAGCACGCGATACGACCGCCAGGACTTCGTTGCGCTTGCTTGCCGTGCTCAACGTACTGTTCAAGTACGCCTGCGCGCGCCAAGCGGCTCGCGCCTCGTCCTGACGCCCCTCTCACGCACTTCGCCTCGCCGCGTGGTAAGAAATGCAGGCTAGTATTGCCAGTGCGTCCGCTTGCCGTCAGCATCTCCAGTCGAGCCGGTCAACACCCATGTCAGATCCGATTTGTAATCTGAATATGCCCGTGTCAGACTCCCCATTGTGGCTCGAACGCCTTGACCGCGTTCACCGCTCGAAGAAGGCTAGGCGAGAGCCGTTTGGACTCGTCCAGCCTCCAATCACTGCGGACAAACTCCGAGAGCCTCCCATTGTAATCACGTCCAACTCGGGCTGTGCTACCCGCTCTGGGTACGAGCGCGTTTCTCAACTCCCGTTTGGGAGAAGTCCTCGCTAGCCTGCATTTCTCACCACCCGACGGCTGAAGCACGCGATACGACCGCCAGGACTTCGTTGCGCTTGCTTGCCGTGCTCAACGTACCGTCAAGTACGCCTGCGCGCGCCAAGCGGCTCGCGCCTCGTCCTGACGGCCCTCTCACGCACTTCATCTCGCCACGTGGTGAGAAATACAGGCTAGGGATACCAACTCCCCTTTGGGATCTTGAATGCTATCCACTTCGGAGGGAATGTTTCTCGGATGTATTCCAAGGAAACCTGCGAAAGCTTCACGATCGGCGAGGACCCAAGCTTCAACCTCATGCACAGCCACACGAAATATCAGATTGGAGTGCAAAGGAGCTGTCAACCACTCCTGAATCAGCGTCGGAGCGCATTTGTTTTTGTCAAGGTCGGTAAGCAGAAAGTAAGGGGTACCTTTCGCGCCGTTGTTGAATCCCTCCACGTTTGCGCGCAGGTATCCGAAGCCACCTCGTCGGTATGCCACACCCACAGCGAAAGGGCGGCCGGACTGTCGCAAGATCGCACCCAAAACCGCTTCACTCAACTCGTCTTCCACAACGGGGTGTATAGGAATGAATTCGCTCATTTGAACAACATGAGTTGCTCGATGCCCTCGGGCCTCGTCAAAGGAAGGACAGCGTCCGCCACTGTCATTCCACCCTCCAGAAGGGTTTTCGATTCGGATCGATCGGATGCTCGCTCGACCCGCGTTCCTTCGGCAACGGGCACAAGCAGAAACGTCTCTTCTCCCCCGATTCCGGCATCGCTCATCAGGTCGGCACTGTGGGTGCTAATCATGATCTGTCGCGTTCTGCGCCCCTGAATTCTGTGAATCAGCCTAGGCAGTTTTCTCACAATCTCCGAGTGGAGGGAGAGTTCGGGCTCTTCGAGCAGTAGGAGGGAGTCCCCTTCAAGCAGAATCCACAAGAGTGCGATGAGCCGTAGGGTACCGTCCGAAAACTGGTCTTCCCGCTGCTTCTCCGCGCCAGGACGCCAATGTTCGTAGAGCACTTCGAGATGCGGGACCCCCAGTTCATCTTGCGTCAGCGTTAAGTTCGTGAGCTGCGGGACAGCCAGACGGAGAGCTGTCTCAATTTTCCGAAGGCGCGACTCCCTCGTCTTCGTCGTCGCCTTTGCAATACGCTCAAGGAAGCGTCTGCCGTAAGGATCCTCAGGCATCTCAGAAGAAGGTTGGAACTGCTCCGGATGGCGCACTAATTGCGGAATCAAGTGTAGGTACAGAACAGACTGAAAGAACTCAGAGACGTCACGGAACGACTCGTTCGAATTGATTTGCTCAACGTGAGTCTGTGTAAGCCGCAGCACATCCCTTTCGTCGGAATCATCCGGACGATCAAGGATCTGCTCTGTTTCGTTCCAAACCCGCTCATAGGTCAAGAACGGTTGTCGCCGCCCCCGTGGTTCCTGCTTGATGCCAATCTCGTAGATCCAAGACGGTTCATTGTTACGTCCATTCGAAAGCTCCACACGGATTTCAACGTTAGGATCCTTACGAGCGGCCAGACTTCTAATTCGGGAGATTCCACCTCGGTCGGCCACAGCACGCTGCAGGCCGCCGCCAGGCTTCGCAACATCCCTCAGAAACCTAAACACGTCAAGAAAGTTTGATTTTCCAGAAGCGTTTGGACCGACCAGAAACCCGCGATCCCCGAAGTGTACATCGACGTGGCGGAAGTTCTTCCAGTTTTTGAGTACGACCCTCGAAACGATCACGTTTGTAGGGAATTGTAGTATGTTTCGGGTTTGGCCAGTCTCTAATGACAGCGTTGATTCCTTCGTTTGCGCACTTCCTGATTCACATCCAGAATCCGGCACATCGTGCTCTCCGATCACAGATAGCGGTCTTCATCCATCAAGGTTGTACTCACCTCTGGGTGGGTTCCTGACAGAGGCGAATCCACTCTGTCAAGAAGAAGAATAGTCACGCCGATCACCGTGTGGTAGATCACTGACGTTCGGCCGTTCTACGTTCATTTCACGATCCGTATCCACGGGGTCGAGAGGGAATTCCGTACGACCACCGTATCCTTTCCGGCCGCTCCAGGTAATACTAGCCTGCATTTCTCACCACCCGACGGTCGAAGCACACGATACGATCGCCAGGACTTCGTTGCGCTTGCTTGCCGTGCTCAACGTACTGTTCAAGTACGCCTGCGCGCGCCAAGCAGCTCGCGCCTCGTCCTGACGGCCCTCTCACGCACTTCGCCTCGCCACGTGGTGAGACATGCAGGCTAGAAGCTGTGGTCTTCCACGCGAGTCAAACGAGTGAAGCGATCGGACTTCAACGCCGCTTTCCGGGAGCACAAAGACACCGTCTACGGCTTCAGCTACCGCATGACGGGGAACGCGCAGGACGCCGAAGAAGTTGCCCAGGATTGCTTTTTGACTTTGCTTCGCAATGCAGCACGATATGACCCGGAGCGCGGCACGCTCCGCTGTTTCCTGCTCGGGGTTGCGCGCAATCTGATTCTCAAGCGCTGGCGTGCGGAGGGCCGATGGAATTCCATCGGGGATGAAGAGCCGGCTGTCGAGCCGATCTGTCCTGCTGGACAAGAGGCGGCTGCACTGGTCGCACAAGCTGTCAATGCTCTGCCACCGTTGCAGCGCGAGGTTCTTGTGCTGGCCGAGTACGAGGGCCTTTCGCTCAAGGAGATTGCCGGAACGGTCGAAGCGGAAGTCGGCACTGTCAAGGCGCGCCTTCATCGCGCCCGGGAAAACCTCAGACGAGCGCTGGCGCCGCTGGCGCCAGCCTGAGTCAACAAATCATGCAACCACTGAATAACAACGATCTGAACAAGCTTCTTGCCCAGTGGAAGGTCCCGCGCGCACCCGCCTCGCTCGAGGCGCGGCTGCACACTGCTGAGGAAACATGCTGGTGGGAATGGATGCTGCGGGGACGGATTCAGATTCCGGTCCCGGTTGGCGGGCTTGTCCTAGCGGCGCTGCTGGTGTGGGGGATGCTGAGTTTTCGCCCCGCGGACGGCACCAACATGGAAAAAGGGCCCGCTTTCTCGAACTTTCAGCTAGTGAGTGATGTCGAACCCAGAATCATCAGAGGCGAAAATGGTGAATCTCAAGAGAATTAGTCAAGGGCTTGCGCTGTGCTGTCTTGTGTGTGCTTCGGCGAAGGCGAGGCCTCTCACGGTCATGAAGGCCACAGCCACTACCAAGACAAAGATTCATGTTCAGTTCGAGGCCCGGTTGGAACCCTCCGGCGATCTCACCCAGGCGCGGCGTTTGGGAGGGGGAGGCGTGATCGTCTCGGACCACGCCATTCACCGTTACATGCAAGACCGGTCGCACAAGACCTACTTCGGTTACGACATTGCGGTCGAACCGCTCCAAGACGGTTCGACTCTGCGTGTCAGCATCCTGCCGCTTTCGGTCGACCCTGAGCGGCTGCCCCTCGAAAATCTGGAGACATGGAAGAGTCTCGCACCTCCGCGATACCCCCCGCCCCAGTCGGTTCGGAGTGGCGACACACTGGCGTTTGACCTTTTTGTTAATCCCGAGACAGGCCAGAAACTGGTTGAATATGTTCTCTTCGGCAGGAATCATCGCAAGGAGACAGTTCCCGGGCCGGCTCGCGACTTCACAGTCCACGACGCCGAAATAAGGCTTCGTGCACCGCGGCTCGTCGTCAACGGTACACTCGCCGAAGCCACAGCATCCGTGAATGCAACGATCAGTGGGGCTTTCGTCAAGCTCTACTGGGCACCCAAGGGGCAGTTCATCTTCTCCCTCGTACCTCACCCAGAGTTGGGTTTCCGCAAGCTGGGCGAGGTCCGTGGCAGCACGGCGGAGTTCGAGTCGGGCGGAGACAGCTACGAAGTGAACTGCGATGGAAAGATTGCTCCGGGTTCCGCCGCCTTCAACCTGTACGTTTTGCACGATTCCGACTACCGCCCGCCGATTTACAGAGGCACTGAATTCTTCATAGGAGCTGGCGACAAACCCTGACAGCCCCCGAGAAAAGTACATTTCATGCGACAGTTGTTTTACGTCCATGGGACGGCGAGGCGTGGTGGCGGAAGAGTCCTTGCGCAGCGGCAGTAGACATGCCCAAGACCGCCTCACACGCCTGCTAGCGCAGGCTTAACGAGCTGCTCGACAAACACGGCTTCGACTCTTTCGGCGAAGGGCCTTGTGAAGCCTGGGCGAATGCTGAAGTTTTGCACAACCGATCATTCCCCGCCGTCGGCGATCGAGACCTGACGGCTGAACGCTAGCCTGCATTTCTCACCACCCGACGGTCGAAGCACGCCATACGACCGCCAGGACTTCGTTGCGCTTGCTTGCCGTGCTCAACGTACTGTTCAAGTACGCCTGCGCGCGCCAAGCAGCTCGCGCCTCGTCCTGACGGCCCTCTCACGCACTTCGCCTCGCCGTGTGGTGAGAAATGCAGGCTAGCGGACGACGAGCCGAACGCCCTGCCGTAGCTGCTGTGCGAGACTCTTTCGCGCTTCACGCTCACTCACTGGAGGCCAACCCACGACGAGGGCATGCCTGGGTGGCGGCACGGACGGCTGAACATCAAGTTGCCAAGATCCGGCTCGACTCGCTTTCGCAGCCGGAGCCTCGAAGTCGCCGCGAGCCCGAAGAGGACGCCCGGAAGTCTCAGCAGCAGTTTCCTGTCCGAGGGTCCACACCTTGTCTTCGGCTAGTGTTTCCGTTCTCATGACGGAAACTTCCTCCGTATGTTCCCCGGATCTCGGAGGTAGCAACTGTCTGAAGTTGATTCGTCCGGTCGGGGCTGTGAATGCACTCTGATAAAAGATGAATCGCGACAGGCGCTCGGCGTTGCTGAACGGACCGTCCTCGTAAGGATCGCGTGACTACGAAGTGACGCGAGACTCGCTAATCGAGTCGTGTTGACGGGTAAAGCCGCGCCAGAACGTAACGAAGCGTCCCAGGAAGTCCATCAACGCAATCGACCCTTCCGTAATGAGGTTCCCGTCCGAACAGTGCCGAGAAGCCGATCTGGTCAGAGTCGTCAATGGTAAGGCTTACCACTCGCTGATGGTCTTCGTCCCAATCCAACCCGATCTCGTCCTCCGACTCGACGACAACGACAGGCAGCGGCAGTTCGGTGGGAAGGGACATCATGAAATCCAACGTCTTGATGAAGGCGCTGCACGAAACGGTTGTCCCGTCGCTGCCCGCAGCTTGCGCGAGAGCCTCCAATAAGCGGGAGAGGATCTCTTCCCCCCGGTCGTCACTCGCAGGCGCAGCATTCAACTCAGCGGCGAGAGACTTGAACATCTCGTGATCGCTTGGGACTGATGCTTGCAGATCGACAAGAGCTTCAACGATGGGAGGGCGTTTGAGAGGCCTCGGCTTCGCCATCTGATTTCCCAATCATAGCTAAACGGACCGCTTCGGCTCCATGCTTCGGACCATACGCCGCAATTACATCAGAGTGCCGAACGGTCCTTTTTGTGGACGGCAAAATGGTCATTGACCATGTTCGCCTGTTCGCCGGTATCTCCGAGTTGGAGAGATCGGTTATTGTTGAACGGACGAAGCGAGGGCGCGGGGCGGCCCTGCGGCGGGGCGGGGCGTTCGGCTCCCAGCGGCGCGAATCACGCCGCAGGAGATCGATACCGCCCGCGGCCTCGGATACAAGGAAAACCATGTCACTTTGCCGAAGTCTCGTTCTCCTGCTGCCGCTCGCAGCGGTTTCAGCGACGGCCCAGCACCCTCCGCCGGGCCATGTCGATCCCTGGCCGGTTCTCCGCGCGTCGGCCCGAGCGATGGGGGTCGACGAACTGAAGTGCGTCACGTTCTCAGGCACGGGCTACGCCGGCAAGGTCGGACAGAACGTGACCCAGGACACCGACTGGCCCGACGGGGAGCCGCTGGCGAACTACACCCGCACGATCAACTACGAGGCCGGCTCGTCCGTGGAGACCTTCCAGCGAAAGCCGGGCCTGAATCCGCGTTCCTGGAAATACGGCCCCGGATGGATGGGGGGCACGCCGCTCCAGGAGCACGAACAGCAGACCTTCGTCGTGAGCGGGAAGCATGCCTGGCACCAGGACGGCGCCGACGGGGAGCCGATCCCCGCGCCGCGCGACGCCGAGCTCTGGCAGCTCGACATCTGGCTGAACCCGGCCGGGTTCATCAAGGCCGCCCTGGCCCCCGACGCAAGACCGACCGCCGTGTGGCGATGGGAATTGACGGAAAGCGGCCGCGACGGCGCCACCACGGCCGGCATCGAGCGGATCATCGTCGTCTCCGCGACCGTTCTCGGCAAGTACCGCGTGAACGCCACCATCAACAGCCAGAACCTGATCCAAAGAATCCAGACCTGGGCGCCGGATCCGGTCCTCGGCGACATGAACTACGAGCACGAATACACCCAATGGCAAGACGTCGACGGCGTCAAGTTCCCGGCCGGCTGGCACCATCACGACGGCTGGGACGACGAGCGGCAGTTTCCCGTGATCAGCGGCGGCCATAACAGTTTCGGCGGGGTCTTCGCCGACATCAAGCCGAACGACTGCGGCGAGACGATCGTCGTCCCCGAGTCCGTCCAGAAACACCAGGAAGACCGGAGCGTCGCATCGACGGAATTGGCGGACGGCGTTTGGCTGCTCGGCGGTTCATCCCACAACAGCGTCGCCGTCGAGTTCGACAAGTTCGTGGCCGTCGTCGAAGCGCCAATCGACGAAAAACGCTCCCTGCGGGTCATCGAGGAGGTCGTCCAGCTCGTCCCCGACAAGCCCATCCGTTTCATCGTCAACACGCACGCCCACTACGACCACCTCGGCGGGCTGCGCACCTATCTGCACATCGGGGCCACCGTCATCACGCACCAGCGGAATCGCCTGTTCTACGAGACGGAGCTGCTCAACTACGTTCCGCGAACGCTGCAACCGGACATGATGTCGCTCTACCCGCCTACGGAGGTTTCAGAAGGCTACACGATGGAGGACGTCGACGAGAAGTACGTTCTGAGCGACGGCTCGCGGTTCCTCGAGATCTACTACGTCCAGGGGCTGAACACGCACGTCGAAGGGATGCTGATGGCCTACCTACCCAAGGAGAAGATCCTCATCGAAGCGGACCTGTTCGACCCTCCATCCGCCGGTACGCGCCGGATCAACACGCCGGATGAGATTCATCGGGCCTTCTACAACAACGTGAGCCAGATCGGACTCGACGTGAAAACCATCGCCCCCATCCATGGGCGGCCGGTTCCGTGGAGCGACTTCCTGGCGGTGGTACGCCGAGGCGGCGCTTGAAAAAACCCGACACCGGGTTTGGCCAGCCTGCATTTCTCACCACCCGACGGTCGAAGCACACGATAAAAGGCCGTGATTCGTGTTTCGTGTCTCGTGATTCGTGAAAAACCTCTTCAAGGCCGTGTTGTGCGCGCCAAGCGGCTCGCGCCTTTTTCCTTCGCCCGGCTTGCGCCTAGTCCTGACGGCCCTCTCACGCACTTCGCCTCGCCACGTGGTGAGAAATACAGGCTAGGGCATCACCAGGCGAACGCCCGCCGTCACAAGAAAATGGCGCTTCGGCACGCCGGTTGCAGGACTCACGAAGCTGACGTGCGGGCTGGCCGCCAAGTACCAGACCAGCGGTCCATCGTCGACCTCCACCGTGCCGCGGTAGAACACGCTCGGAACTCCCGTCATGGAGGGCGTGTCCACGTCGCCCGGAAGCGACCGCGTGCCGGTGGCCCCCAAGCCGTGTCGATACGAGAACACCGCGCCCCGCTGCGTCGAGCCCAGGCGGTGGCGTTTCGAAACCATCACGGTCAGCCAGTCACCGCTCTCGTGGATGTCGCGCAAGTAGTCCGCCTGTACGGTGGTGCCCCAGAAGCTCGGATACTCCGTTCCCGCGATCAGATAGAACGATCTCGACGTAAAGAGTCCTTTCGGGTTGTCGTAATAGGCGAAGCCACCGTACAACCTGACCTCGGGGAAGCCCTCGTAGATGCCACGAGCCTGAAAACGGTTCTCCTCGAACGTCGAGACATCGTGCATGGAGTACCACGCCGACGCTTCGAGGTGGGCCTTCTCGCAAAGCACATTCTCCAGCCGAAAAGCGCCCAGACCCTGTTGCACCGGCGGGAAGTAGTCTCCCTGCGCCAGGACGAGGCCGGTCGTGCGGCGATTGTCGTTGGTGATCGACCCATCCAGGGTGAAGCCGGGAGAATTACAGGCGCGCGGAGCTTCCTCCTCGACCTCCATTTCCGGCGCCCTCTCGGCGGCTTTCCAGGGAGCCTCGTCGGAGGAAGAAGTGCGCGAAGGTGATTGAGAGAAACAAGACCCGACGCAGACCATCAGAACAACGCCCAACCGGACGGAAGTCCCGGCCCGCAGTATTCCCGGACGCGTCCCGCGCCCCATCCAATCACTCCTCATCGCTTGTCTTCGGCTGGATGACTCTAACTCCTATCCTATCGACTCACTCCGACACCGCCACCCGAGTTTTTGCGAGGAAGACCTTCCACGATCGCCCGCCGGTTCCGCTTCCCGATCAATGAATGCCGCAATGGGACGACGGCTGACGGAATGGATCGTTTTCACGCGGGAAACGGCGCCGGGCAAAGGGAGCCGGATGACGCCCTTGGCTCACATCACTCATCGCAGAGGCGTGAAGTCCTACAAGGGACTGCCGCCGAGGTGCACGCCGCCGCTCTGCGCGCGCTCGTTGAGATCTTTCCACTCCTGGCTGCCGTTCCGGGCAATCTCTTCCATATAGACTCCGCGCGGGTACGGAGGCAGCTTCCCGGCCACGAAGTCAGCGCGGAATTCATCGGCGTTGCGGTAATAGCTCGACGCGCCGGACGGCCAGCGGATGGCATAGAGCTTGTTCGGCCGCGGGCGCGTCGGGATGCTGTCGATGCGGTACTTGGCGATGGCGTCCTCATCCAGCTCGTAGCCCAGTCCCGGAGTATCGGGAATGGCGATAGTGCCGTTCTCGAGCCGAATGCCGGGCTTGACCAGATCCGTCACGAACATATGGTTCAGATTGATCGCGGGCCATGTCGCATGCGTGAGCACAGACGCCAGGTGCATCGCCCAGACGGCGGTGACCCCGCAGCCGGTCAGTTGCAACCAGAACGGTTTGTTCGCCGCCGCGGCGATCGCCCCGCTTGCGAGCACCCGGCTCGCGCCGCCGCCGACAACGAAGCCGTCACAGACTTCCTGGCGCAGGGCCGTCATGATGGGCGGATTCCCGTAGTGATGCGCGATCGGGATGTTCGTCTTGCGCCGCAACAGCTTGTTGCCTTCGACGTCCCCCTGCGGGATGGGCGTCTCGTAGATCGCGATGTTGTGAAATTGCTCCAGCTCGACCAGGTATCGGGACGCGTGCCCGCTGTCGAGCAGCGTCGAATTGAAGTCGAAGTCGATTTCAAAGTGCTTCGGCAGAGTAGGGACCAACGTATTGCACTGATCGATCAAGTCGAACCACGGCCGCGCTTTCCCCTTGAGCGACGTGTAGCCCAGCGAGATGGCCTCCTTGCATTCCAGGACCCAGTCCTTGCCGGGCATGTCGACCGCCCACCAGCTCAGGAAGGCCCGCTTGCGCACCTGGCGGCCGAGAAGCCGATGAATGGGGACATCGTTCGTCTTCGCGACGGCATCGAACAGTGCGATCTGCAGGCCCGATCCGAGAGAATCGTCCCACATGCGGCCCGCGGCGTTTTGACCCATGACTTTCTTGCGTGCGGCAGCCGTCACCGGGCCTTCGCCGACACCCACGACGCCGTTGCCGAGGTGCACCTTGCAGAGCCGCTTGAAGCGCCGCTCCTCGTGCTGGTATTCGCGGAACTGGTGACGGTTCGGCACCGTCTTGAACGGTGTGTCGAGGAAGATCTCCTCGACCTTCTTGACGGTCTGGTCCGAGTGTCCGACCACCGCCGGAGCCGCCGCGCGGGCCGGCCGGGCCGCCGGAGCCGCGAGCGCCGCCGCGCCCGCCCCGAACAGTGTCGATCGGCGCAACCAATTCCTGCGGGAAAGCTTCGATGTCATGATGTCCCCTCCGTCAAACCGAATTGCTGGCCCGGATTGTAACCGAGTCCCGCCCGGTGTGTCGAGCGGGGTCCGGCCTGCTCGCCCCGGTGCGTGCCGCTCGAAGCCGCGCAGGCCGCGCCAACCCCGCACCACGCGCCACATTCTGTAGCCAATTGGCTACAATGACAACATGGTCAGAGTGGTCCGCCACGTAACGGAAGACGGCACGGACTACTTCGACGAGCGGCTTCAGAACCAGGCCGCGACATCGAAATGGCCCAGGCCTGTTGGAAGGCATATCAACAGGAGAAGAAAAAATGCCCGTGAAAGAACACCGAGCCAGCGACTACCTGAAAACACCGAAAGACATTGCCGCGTACTTGAACGCCGCGATCGAGGAGTTCGACGGTGACCCCCGGTTGTTGATGAAAGCTTTTCGTAACGTGGCGGCGGCTCGGGGCGGCGTTTCCGAACTCGCACGTCGAGCCGCGGTCGACCGTGTGGGCCTTTCCCGCGGATTGTCGGGGAGCAGAGATCCTCGGCTCGGCACGGTTACCAAGATCGCCGCTGCCTGTGGAGTAAAGATTCAGTTTGTGGCTAGCCTGCATTTCTCACCACCCGACGGCTGAAGCACGCGATACGACCGCCAGGACTTCGTTGCGCTGGCTTGCCGTGCTCAACGTACCGTCAAGCCAAGCGGCTCGCGCCTCGTCCTGACGGCCCTCTCACGCACTTCATCTCGCCACGGGGTGAGAAATACAGGCTAACCAGATATCGGCCAGGCAGCCGACCTCGAAAACGCGCCCGCTGATGCTCCTCTGTCCCGCGCCGCCTTCGACAGAACCGGCCGGCCAGAGGTGGGTCGAGCAACGCACCGGAGGAGCGGCGTCAACTTATCGCGTCTCGCAACGACGCCCCGAACGGAGCCGCTGCTCGTTCGCCAAGAGTCGCTCGGCGCGCCCGTTCTATAAAGGGCGTCCCGCGCTGTGGACGCTTCCGTCCCGGAGCGCCCGGGCGTTCAGGTCTTTCCACTCGGCGCTGCCATTGTTGTCGACCTGCTCCATATAGACGCCCTTCGCGAACACCGGCAGCTTGCCCGCCAGGAAATCGGCGCGGTAGCGCCGCGCGCTGACGTAGTAGACCGTGGCTCCCGTGGGGAAGCGAATCGCCAGCAGAATGTCCGTCGGCGGCTGGCGGGGCTGCTTGAGCGGTTCGATCCGATAGCGCTCGACAGCGTCTTCGTCGAGGTCGACGCCCATGCCCGGTCCTTCAGGGATCTTCGCCGTACCGTTCGAAAGCTCGACGCGCGGTTTGACAAGCCCAACCTCGTACAAGTTGCTGCAACTGATCGCAGGCCAAGTGGCATGGGTAAGCACAGCGGACAAATGCATCGCCCAAGTCGCTGTAATTTCGGTCCCCACCAGTTGCAGCCAAAACGGCTTGTTGGCCGCGGCGGCGATCGTACCGTTATTCATGACACGGCTCGCGCCGCCGCCGATCACGAATCCGTCGCAAACCTCCTCGCGCAGCGCCGTCATGATCGGGGGGTTGCCGAAGTGCATCGCGATCGGGATGCTGGTCTTCCGCCGCAACAGCCTGTTGCCCTCCACATCCCCTTGCGGGATCGGCGTTTCATAGATGGCGATATGGTGATACCTCTCCAGTGAAGTCAGATACCGACTGGCATGCCCCGAATCGAGCAGCAGCGAGTTGAAGTCGAAATCGATCTGGAAATGACCGGGCAGCGTCGGCGTCAGCACACGGCACTGCTCGTGCAGGTCGAACCAGGAGCGGGCCTTGCCCTTGAACGCCGTGTAGCCGCGTGCGACGGCATCCCGGCATTCGATCACCCAGTCTTCGCCCGACATGTCGCAGGCCCACCAACTCATGAAGGCCCGTTTGCGCGCCTGGCGACCCAGCAAGCGATGGATCGGGACGCCGTTCGTCTTGCCGACGGCGTCGAACAGCGCCATCTGAAGGCCGTGCCCGACCGAGTCGTCCCACATCGATTCGGACGCCGGCCGGCCGGTCACGCGGCCGATGATCTCGTCCCTCAGCGGCCGGCCGCCGTATTGCACCATCGACTCGCCGAAGCCGACCACGCCGTTGGCCAACTCGACCCGGGTCACTTCGAACAGGCTCCAGCCGGGCCGCTCCCGGTGCATATGCCGCGCCGGGACGGGCCGGAAGGGCAGGTCGACCCAGATGCGCTCGACCTTTTTTACGTCCGAGCTCGAAGCGCCCACGACCGCGGGCGCGGCTGCCGCTCGAGGCGTCGATGCAAGAGTTCCGGCGATGGGCAACGCGGTAGCCGCCGCCGCGCCGGCGCTGGTGAGAAAGTTTCTGCGGGAGCTGTGCATAGCGAGCCAATCATACGCTTTGCGCCCGGGCTGCGCAACCCAGGAAAGGCCGTCCCGGCGCTCTTCGCAGCGGTCAGAAGCCGTGCGCAGGAGCCTCGGACTCAAGGTTCTTGAAACAGGGTTGGACAGGCGGCTCCCCCGCCCCAGCCTGTATTTCTCACCACCCGACGGTCGAAGCACACGATAAAAGGCCGTGATTCGTGTTTCGTGTCTCGTGATTCGTGAAAAACCTCTTCAAGGCCGTGTTGTGCGCGCCAAGCGGCGCGCGCCTTTTTCCTTCGCCCGGCTTGCGCCTAGTCCTGACGGCCCTCTCACGCACTTCGCCTCGCCTCGTGGTGAGAAATGCAGGCTACTTCAGGACTTCGAACTCGAAGACGATCGCTTTGCCTCGGATCACGAAGCAGAGGTAATACTCCCAGAATCTACGGAAGGCGCGAGAGCGGTTGACGGCGAACTCGAACCCGAGCAGCTTCCACAACCGCAACAGCTTGACGTAGACGCGCTGCTGGCGCATTCGCAAGCGGCTGTAATAGCTGAACGACCCCTCTTCGGTGAAGTAGCGGAACGAGAAGGAGTTCAGGTGCCAGCGGTGCGTCGGGTCGCAGAAAGAGCTGAAGTCGGTGTAGTGGGGCGTCTCGACGACGATGCGAGCTCCCGTTCGGGCTATGCGATGGACTTCCTCGACCATGGCGATGACGTCCGCCACGTGCTCGATGACGTGCACCAGCCAGACTTCCGAGAAAACGCCATCACGGAAAGGCAGCTTGCCGGAGTCGATGTCGGCGATGACGTCGGCGGCGGCGTCTCGATTGCGGTCGATCCCGATAGCTCCGGGGCGCTTGTTCAGCCCGCAACCGACATCGAGAATCAGGGACCGCGCTGCTTCGGGCAATCGTCACAATGTAGCAGGAAAGCAGCGCCAGTCAGGCGTGCGGGGCGCCTGGCCGGAATCTCCGGCAACGCTTTCCGGTTACCGTCTCGCATGCCCATCGCACAAGGCCTCCGGTCAGGTCAAGACGGTCCGCGAAGGTGAACCGATGGAATGATCTACCATGCCGTCCCCATCCGGGTGCTGTCCGAGGTGTGGGAGGGGCGCAAGGAGAACCGATACCGCCATCAGCCTCATGCTGAAACGCGGACCGGCACTTACCTTCAACCAGCGCTTTGCAAGATCTCGAAGACTTTTTGATTCGAGGCGGCGAGGCGCCGGCGATTTTACAGGCGACAGAGGCGCCCTTCCTATTCATGTAAATTAAAACTTGATATTTGAAATAGACTAATTTCTCTGCTAGGCTCTGACTCATGATGATCCATCGCGATCTCGCACCGAACCTGGTCAGGGCGTCGTCCCAATCACCGGCCGTTACGCTCACCGGACCCCGGCAAAGCGGCAAGACCACGTTATGCCGAGCGACGTTTCCGAAGCATCCGTACGTGACGCTCGAGGCCCCGGACGTACGTGCGTTTGCGACGGAAGATCCGCGGGCGTTCCTGGCTCAATTCCCCAAAGGCGCCGTCATCGACGAGGTGCAACGCGTTCCCGACCTGCCCTCGTACCTGCAAGGCATCATCGACGACGACCCGGGGCCCGGGCGCTGGATTCTCACCGGCTCGCAAAACTTGTCATTGCTGGAGTCGATCAGCCAATCGTTAGCCGGTCGAACAGCGGTGCATCACTTGCTTCCGCTGACCCGTGGTGAGGTCGCTCGCTTCGCCGAACATCCCAAGTGCCTCGAAGAGAGCCTTTTCGCCGGTGGGTACCCCCGCATCTTCGATCGCAACCTTGATCCGGCGGACTGGCTTCGTTCATACGTCGCCACCTACCTCGATCGGGATGTGAGAACGATCAGCAATGTCGCTGACCTCGCGACATTCCAGCGGTTCATCGAGCTGTGCGCCGGCCGCACCGGACAGTTGCTCAACTATTCGTCGCTGGCCAACGACTGCGGCATTTCACAGCCGAGCGCAAAGGCCTGGCTCAGCATTCTGGAAGCCAGCTTTATCGTCTCTCGCCTGCCGGCGTTTCACGCAAACCTGCGCAAGCGGCTCGTGAAGATGCCGAAACTGATCTTTTACGACACCGGGCTGGCCTGTTGGCTCCTGGGTATCCGCACGCCGGAGCAACTTCGCTCGCATCCGCTTCGCGGAGCGATCTTCGAGACCTGGGTCATTTCGGAGATCGTGAAACACCGCACCAACCGGGGCCGGACAGGCGGCCTGTCGTTCTATCGGGACAGCAACGGCGCCGAAATCGACCTCGTCATCGAGCAGCCGGACCGCACCACGCTTGTGGAAGCGAAGTCCGCCGTGACCGCATCGTCGAGCTTTTTCGATGGCGCCAAACGGGTGCGGCGGCATTTCAGAGAGCTACCGCGTCCCTGTGACGTTGCAGTCGCCTATGGCGGCGATCCATTTCAACAGCGCGGGGACGGGCGGCTGATACCCTGGCGCATGCTGCGGGCAGCCAGTTTTCCAGACTTCGATCACGCCATATCCGTCTTCGCCGCCGGCCGGCCGCTTGCCGGCGCCAGCGTCCTTGCGTTATTCCCGAACAAGACGTGGAAACAAGCGACCAGCAGCAAGAACGGAGAAGCCGTACTCGCCCTGCATTCCGTTCACCTGCCCATGACCGTATTCGTGGCCGCCGATGGGTTTGCGGCGTACTTGGAGCAGGATTGGATTCCTGCCGAACGGGCTCTGCATATCGAACTGGGCGCGCTTCCCGAGGGAGGTTCCATTATCTTCCCGGAAGCAAGCGGTCACGTACCGGGGTTGACAGGAAGACTGAATCCCATACGAGACACCCTGGACCGGACCTACCTGTACGGTTCCAATATCGCGATCAACGAGGGACTGCAACAGCCGGTCTCTTTCGTTCCTGGAGAAGATCTTCGCCTGACCGATTCCGATGGCAGGGAAAAGATGGTCCGCATCGTCGATATCGTGGGCCGGTCGGCGCTTGTGGAATACCGCCCATACTCAGAGCGGAAAGATTGACTGCTTTTCTTCAGCTTGTGAATCAGGCAGCGTTCCTCGAAGGTCAGGCGCCGGTAGCCGCCGAGCGGCGATGCATCGCTTCTGAACTGCGTTGCTCCCCGGTCGAATAGGTCCAATATGCCCCCTCGTCGCGCATTGTCAGCCGGGCGCAGCGCCGTTCACGGTGCTACGCGGGCCGCTCTCGGCGCCACGCACGGTTTCACCACGGACTGCTTAGGCCCGGGTCAGGAAGACCGGCAGGTCTTGTTTCCCGTGGTAGTTGGGCCGGAAGCGCTCGCGGTTGTACATCGTGGCGACGTCGACGCGCCGGGGTCCCAACGAAGGATCAGGGATGTCAACGTCGGTATAGCGGCCGTTGCGGACCGCCATCATGCGCCCGTTGCGGCCGTCGGCGATGCACTCGACGGCCATCGTGGCGAAAGTATAGGCGATCATCTTGTCGAGAAAGTCGGGACTGCCGCTTCGCAGGTCGTAGGCCAGATCGCTGACGATCGTCTCCTGACCGGCACGCCGTCTGACTTCATCGCTAAAGGCTTCCGCGACATTGATCTTCTTGCGGTGGCCGTAGGCGTCGGCCTCGCCGTACTCCTCGACATGACGGCCGACCCAGGTCGCTCCTTCTGACAGGACGATCAACGAATAGCGGCTTGGATTGTTCTTCTTGTCGGTTACCAGGACGTTGATGAGGTCATCGAGTTCGAACGGACATTCCGGTATGCAACAGCGGATCGACGTGACGTACGCCGTGTAGAGAGCCGTGAAGCCGGCATCGCGGCCGAAGATCCGAAAGATGCCGATGCGCTCGTGCGAGCCGACGGTCGTGCGCTGGCGCCGTACGGCGTCAACCGCCCGCGTGAGAGCGGTGGAGAAGCCGATGCAGTACTCCGTTCCGCGCACGTCGTTGTCCATGGTCTTGGGCACGGCCAGCACCGGGAAGCCGGCGTGGTGCAGCACGTATGAATAACTGAGGGTGTCGTCACCGCCGATCGTAAGCAGATTGTCGATGCCGAGCCGCTGGAGGTTCTCGATCACGATGGGGGTGAAGTCGACAACTCCCGGTTCGATCTCCTTCAGCGAGCCCAGTCGGCTCTGTACGCGGGGCGGCAACTGATCGACACGGATGTGAGAAGGATTGGTGCGGGAGGTGTGCAGGAAGGTGCCGCCGGTCCGGTCGATTCTCCTGGTGTTCTCGCGGTCCAGCGGCAGCACGAACTCCGGATCGAAACCGTCCTCGAGGTTGGCGTGGGTAAGGCCCATCCAGCCGCGGCGGATGCCGACGACCTCGTAGTCGCCGGTCCCGGTAGCGCCGTAGACCACCGACTTGATGACGGCGTTGAGGCCGGGAACGTCGCCGCCGCCGGTGAGGACCCCGATGCGCTTCCTAGCCTGCATTTCTCACCACCCGACGGTCGAAGCACACGATACGAGCACCAGGACTTCGTTGCGCTTGCTTGCCGTGCTCAACGTACTGTTCAAGTACGCCTGCGCGCGCCAAGCGGCTCGCGCCTCGCCCTGACGGCCCTCTCGCGCACTTCGCCTCGCCACGTGGTGAGACATGCAGGCTAGCCATGGGCAGTGATCCCGGCCTCCGCGCCGAGGAACGGTTCGGCCGGTGCACCTACCTCCCGGTCCAGGTGGTTGATGTAGAGCAACAGAAGGGGCACGGGGTACTTGTCCCGAAACTCGTCGAAGACACGCTTCCGCCACCCGGATTGGAGCTGCTGTTTCGCAGCTCGATCCTTGTCGAAAAAGCCGTTACCATCGTGGGCGATCTCAAGGAAATCAAGGACTTCGACGACCATCGGCAGATGGCAGATGAGGATCGCATGGGCCAGCTCGCGCGCCAGAACCTCGTCGCCATGCTGAAGCCGCTCCCACAGTTTCGGAGCAGCCTTGCGCAGGCGTTCCCGATTGACTTTCGAGAGGCGGGCATGGATCTTGAAGGACTCGTAGACCTGATACGTTCGCAGACTGCCGATCGAGATACTTCTCAGCAATTCGTCGAAGCGGGACCGGCCGAGGCCCCCAAAAACGTCCGCAAGCTGCATTTTTTCCGAGAATAGCATGAGGGGGTCAAGCCCGCCCTCTCCGGGAGGCCTCTGCTTCCCGGCGGAAACAGGCGGAATCGTTCAGCGACCTGCGAGTGCCGCCCGAACGCACCCACCGGAAACATGCCAAGAGGTTGTGCCGCCGGATCGAGAAGCCGGGCCATCCAAGGGATTCGAGGGGATCTGCGTTACAAAGACCGAGGACATATTGGCCGGATGGATAAGAGCCGACGCGGTCATTGGCGGCTGGAGACTTCGCCGGCACTCCGTCCTGGCAAAGGGAAAGCGTATCCTGCTCAAACGGAGGCGGCTTCCGGGTTGTGCGACCCGTCAGAGCAACTTGGTCGAGTCCAACAGGATGGTAACCGGGCCTTCGTTCACCAGTTGGACCCGCATCATCGCCTGGAACACGCCCGTGGCCACCTCCAAGCCTTCGGCGCGCAGCAATCCAACGTACTCCTCGTACAGGGACACAGCCATCTCGGGATCGGCGGCGCCGTCGAAGCTCGGCCGCAATCCCCGCCGCACGTCCCCGTAGAGCGTGAACTGCGGCACGGCCAGAACGGCGGCGCCCAAGTCGCGGGCCGAGCGCGTCATCCGGCCGTCCGCACCTTCGAAGATCCGGAGCCCGGCCGTCTTCCCGGCCAGGTAGGCTGCGTCCTTGACCGTATCCCCGCGGCCAACGCCAAGCAGCACCAGCAGCCCGCGATCGATCCGTCCCACGAGTTTCCCGTCGACGCTCACCTCCGCCGAACTGACTCGCTGGATGACGGCGCGCACGAACGCTTCATTGTAGTAGCGCGCGCCAAGCGGCCCGCGCCTCGTCCTGACGGCCCTCTCACGCACTTCGCCTCGCCACGCAGTGAGAAATGCAGGCTAGCCGGAGGCCCCCTTGGCGCCGGTTTAGGCCTTCGAAGCCCCCGCCCGCGCCGAGGTGTGACCTATCGGCTGACGTCTGCTACGCCGGCTTGTGCCGCCGGGCGCTCCAGGTTGCCGGTCCGTACTCTCCCAGGCGCACTTCGCCGGAGATGGCATCGCCGCGCAACTCTCCCTGGAAGGCGTAGTTGAGGTTGGACCCCTGGTAACGAATGCGGCTGGCGAACTCCACCCGACCGCCGTCGATGAACCCGCGAAGGCCTGCCTGGGCGTTGCGTCCGTGGTGCGTGCCGGCCAGACGATTGCCATCGGCCTCGAAGTAGAACTCATGGGTCGACGAGCCCCGCACGAAGGTCAACTCCGCATCCCAGCGCCCGGTGAGATCCGCCGCCGGCGCGGCGCGGCGCACTTCCTTCGGGGGCGGAGCCGCGTGGAACACTTCGTACAGCCGCTCCGCCACAATCGACACCTGGTCCTCTTCGATATTCGTCACCCGCAACGGGAACCTGTTGCCCTCTCCGCCTGCCATCGTCTGCAAGCGGGGTTCACCCATGAACAACACGTCGTGCAATTCACCGGCGGTGTATCCGATCTTCGTGCGGTCCCATGAAACATCCAGGTACGAGTGATCACTGGCCGGCGGCCGAGCCACCAGCTTCGTCGAGACGCCGGGGACCTGCTCGATCCGTCTCGCGATCCGGCCCAACCAATCGCTCCACATCGCGACTTCCTTGTCGAGGCCCCGGCGCGCAAAGCATGCTTCGACGGCCGCAAGCGCTCCCATGACTTCTTCCTTGCCTACTTTCATCGCCCGTCCGAACGAATGATGCGGCGAGCTGTTCAGCCAGGCTGCATCGACGAGATCCTTGCGCCCGAACAGAAAGCCCGTGCACTGCGGGCCGCGATACAACTTGCCCCCGCTATAGGTCACGAGATCCGCGCCGCGAGCGAGATAGGGGTCGGGTGACCGCGGATAGGAAGCGGCCGCATCGACGAGCACCGGGATGTCGCGCTCATGCGCGGCTGCAACGATTTCCTCCAACGGAAACGCGCGGCCCGACGCTCCGTGAGCCGTCAACGCAACCATCGCCGTCCGGTGGCTGAGAGCGTTGAGAAACTCCTCTCTCGTTGTTACGGCGGTGAGCTTGACGCCCAGCGTGCGGATGGCGTGGTCGTAGGTATAGCGGTGGAGCATCACGACTTCATCCTTGAGCCCGGTCAGATCGGGCAACTGCTGGATGAGCTCCGGGTCGCCGCCGGCGACACACGCCGAGGTGGCATGAGTGAGCGCCGCCGAGCAGCCGGACGTGACGATCGCCGCCTCGCACTGCAACAGCTCGGCCAGCCTCGGGCCCACCGCCGCCATTAACTCGTCCATGTGGACGGAGAAGTGAGACGCTTCCTCCATCGCCTGCTTGACTTCGGGCAGCGTCAGCATCCCGCCGTTGATCGTGAACGCGCCCGTCAGGTTGATGAAGGGCCGCACTCCGATACGTTCATACACCGCGGCGCTCGCCGGGCGGCCCGCCGCTCCCGCGGGCGAGGCCACGCCTCCCAGCAATCCGGCCGCCGACAAAGCACCGGCCTGAAAGACACCGCGCCGTGTAACCATTCCTGATTTCTGCATGACTGGTTGCTCCTTCACCACCCGGATCTACCCCATTTGCGAGACAAGCACCGTCTCGCATTATAGATAGGCCGAGGGGGTGAGACTCTCCACGGCAGTAAGCCGAAACAACCAATGTGAGGCCCCTGCTCTGACCCTACGCCGCCGGCCCGCCGCGGTTCGCCAGCACGCCAATCGCATCTCCCGGCCAACCCGGCCGCTTCACGGGGGCGGGACCAAGCCAACGATATAATCAAGACGATTCCTCGCCGTCCCCCCGCATCATGCGATTGCTCTTCGTGCTGGCCTTGCTGGCCTGGCCGCTTCCTGCGCTCGACGGCGACTCCCTCGAGGAGAATCTCCGGCGTTTTCTCGACGTGTACAACGTAGTCGAGGCCAATTACGCCGATACCATCGATCCCGAGGAGGTCTTCTACCAGGGCGTATTGCCGGGGATGATGCAGACCCTCGATCCCCATAGCGCATTTCTTGACCCTGAACAATACGAAAGCCTCCGGGAGATGCAGCGCTCAACCGAAAAGGGCTTCGGCAGCGTCGTCTCTCTCTTGCCAGGGAGAGTCATCGTCCTGCAGACCCTGCCTGACAGCCCCTCCGCGCGTTCCGGCCTCTCTCCGGGCGACGAGATCATGGTCATCAACCGCTATCCGCTGTCCAGGTTGAGCATCGATCAGTTGATTCAATTGCTCGGACAGTCGCGGCAACAGCGGGCTCAATTGATGGTCAAACGGCCCGGCTTTGCGCGCTTGATTCCGATGGAACTCGTCCCCGCCGAGATGGCCGACCCGAGCGTGAGCCATGTCTTCTTTCTGGAACCCGGTCTCGCCTACATCAAGCTGGCGAATTTCGAACAGACAACGGCCAGTGATTTCCGCGCCGCGATCGAGCGCCTGCAGGCCGATGGCATGAACGGCCTGGTCCTCGATCTGCGCCAGAACCCCGGCGGCATTGTCGAATCCGCCATCACGGTAGCGTCGTTCTTCCTGCAGCCCGGGCAGGACATCTTGTGGGTGGAGGGGCGCGAAGGCCCGCCGCAGGATGTGGAAGTCCCGGAAAACTCGCAGCCCTACGACTTTCCCGTCTCCGTGCTCGTCGATGATCGAACCGCGAGCGCCGCCGAGCTGCTCGCCGGAGCCCTGCAAGACCACGACCGCGCCAGCATCCTCGGCACGACAAGCTTCGGCAAGGGCCTGGTGCAGAGCGTCTTTCAGCTCTCGGGAGGCGCTGCCGTCGCCCTTACGACCGCGCGCTATCTCACACCGAGCGGCCGCTCGATTCAACGACCGCTGGGAGATCACGCCTGCGAAATGTACGCCTTGGCGGATTGCAAAGAAGAATCAACCTCGGTTCAGGAGTTCCGCACCGACTCCGGCCGAATCGTCACAGGCGGCGGAGGAGTCAACCCCGATCAGGCCGTGCCGCCACGCGGCTACACTCATTTCGAGGCCGTCATGGAGAGTTCCAACTCGTTCTTCGAGTTCGCCCAAGAGCACCTCCGAAACCATAGCGGCATCGGGGAAGACTTCGAGGTATCGCCGAAACTTCTCGACGAATTCCACACCTTTCTGGACAAACGCCGCATCCAACCCAGCCTCTCCGAGTGGTCCTCGACCGTCGGGTTTATCCGCAACCGCATCAAGCAGGAAATCTTCAATCTCGCCATCGGCGTAGAAAAAGGAGACGAAGTGTCGACTCGCCGCGATCCGGTCATTCGCGCTGCTCTCCGCACACTCGCCGAACAATTGCAGGGCTCCGCCCGGCCATGAGCCGTTTCCGACGATACCTGCCGGCGATCCTGTTCTGCCTCTGCGCATGCTCACCGGACCGCGAAAGCACAACCAAGCCGAGCGACGGCGAAGCCGGACGGGCCGACGTGGCATTCACGGAAGTGACGGCTGCCGCCGGCATCCGATTCGAACACCACAACGGCCGCTCCGGCAAGAAATTCCTGCCTGAGACCCTCGGCTCCGGCTGTGCTTTCTTCGATTACAACGGTGACGAACGGCCCGATATCCTTCTCATCAACAGTCGAAGCTGGCAACCTGTTCGCGGACGAACAACGACCCCGGCGCTCTACAGGAACGACGGTCATGGCGCCTTCACCGACGTAACCGCGGACGCCGGACTCGACATCGAGATCTTCGGCTTCGGGACCGCGATCGCCGACTACGACAACGACGGCGACTCCGACATCTACATCACCGCCTTGGAAGGCGACCGGCTCTTTCGCAACAACGGTCAGGGCCGCTTTGTGGACGTGACGCAAGCGGCGGGCATCGACAACGACGACTTCGGCACCAGCGCGTCCTGGTTCGACTACAACCGCGACGGCCGGCTCGACCTGTTCGTCGCCAACTACGTCCGGTGGTCGCCGGAAGAGGATCTCTGGTGCTCGCTCGACGGCGAGACGAAATCCTACTGCACGCCGGAATCGTACACCGGGGTGTCGTCAAGGCTCTTCCGCAATCTCGGCGACGGCCGCTTCGAAGACGCCACCAAGGCGGCTCGTCTGTTCGACGACACTTCGAAAGCCCTGGGGGTCACGGTCTTCGACTATGACCGCGACGGCTGGCCAGACCTGTTCGTCGCCAACGATACCCAGCCCAACAAGCTCTACCACAACGAGCAAAACGGAACATTCCGCGAGGTGGGCTTGAGCGCCGGCATCGCTTTCGGGGAGGACGGACGGGCGCGCGGCGCCATGGGCGTCGATGCGGCCGACTACGACCGCTCCGGCCGTCCACACCTCGTCGTGGGCAACTTCTCGAACGAGATGCTCAACCTTTACCACAATGAAGGAAGAGGGCTCTTCGTCGACGATGCCCCCACTTCGGCGGTAGGCCGCGCGAGCCTGCTTTCGCTTACGTTCGGCATGTTCTTCTTCGATTACGACCTCGACGGCCTGCTCGACATCTTCGCGGCCAACGGACACCTGGACGCTGAAATCGAGCGCGTTCAACCGAAGGTGCGCTTCGCTCAGCCTCCGCTGCTGTTCCGGAACCTCGGTGGCGGTAAGTTCGATCCCGCCCTCGACGAAGTAGGAGAAGACATCGCTCAGCCGCTAGTGGCGCGCGGCGCGGCCTACGCCGACTACGATCGCGACGGAGACCTGGACATCCTGGTATCCACCAACGACGGCCCCGCTCGTCTCTACCGCAACGACGGCGGCAATGAAAACTCCCACCTCCGCCTCCGACTCGTCGGTCAGCCCTCGAATCGCAGCGCGATCGGCGCCGAAGTCACGGTCCGCAGCCCGTCCGGAGAGCAGTGGCGGACGGTCCGCACTGGATCGAGCTATTGCTCACAGAGCGAACTGGCGCTGACGTTCGGGATCCATCAGGACCTCGAAGTCGCTTCGATCGAGGTCAAGTGGCCCAGTGAGCAACTCCGCACCTACAAGGACATCGAGCCCAACCGAGCCTACCTCATCCATGAGGAATACGGGTTGCAGCCGCTGCCCTGAGGGGTTAACTAACCTGCGTTTCTCGCCGCGTGGTGAGAAACGCAGGCTAAAAAGGGCTCATCAGCAACGAATCCAGACCGGCGGCATCGCGCCGTTCTCTCTTCGCTGCGTCCTCGATTCCGTCGATGTCCGCGATTCGGCCGGATATTCAGGCTCTCGTATCGCCCTTTTTTCAATCGAGCACGGCCATCAACTCTTCCCACTGCCGGAGGGTTTTCACCCCGACCACAACCGAACAGACGCCCTCCCGGTCGAGAAGCCACTTCAGCGCGTAGAGGGCGGGGTCGAGGCGGGCCGCCCGGGCTTCGGATTCGAAGCTGTCGAGCTTGTCGAGAAGCTCATCGTCCGGTTCGCTGAGCCACTTCGACTCGGCGGCGCGCGAGCCCTCGGGGACTGGTTGGCCACGCTTGTATTTGCCGCTGAGGAGCCCGCCCTGCAAGGGTTGATAGGGAGTTACGGAGATCTCGAAACGGCGGCAGGCAGGCAGATGATCGAGCTCGACGCCTCGGTTCAGCCAACTGTAAGGCGGCTGGCTGATCACCGGCCGGGGATAGCCGCCGGTGTCGCAGACCCGGATCATTTCCCGGATCTGCGACGCATCGAAGTTGGAGAATCCCCAATGGCGCACCTTGCCCTGGCCGATGAGGCCGGCGACGACGCGAATGGACTCTTCCAATGGGG
Source organism: Bryobacterales bacterium (assembly GCA_965204095.1). Taxonomy (GTDB): domain Bacteria; phylum Acidobacteriota; class Terriglobia; order Bryobacterales; family UBA6623; genus JAPPLB01. The sequence continues at coordinate 3,950,436 of OZ241991.1, forward strand.
TTGCCGGGTCGGGCCGGTGGAACAGATAGAGATCGACGTAGTCCGTGCGGAGCCGTTTGAGGCTTGCCTCGATCTGCCGCGTGAGGTGGGCGCGGCCGAGTCCGGTGTCTGCGGGCCCCGGTCCGACGGGGTTGCCGGCTTTGGTCGTCACGACAGCCTGCTCACGCCGGCCCTTCAGGGCTTCGCCCAGGAACTCTTCGGCCCGTCCGCCAGGGGAGCCCCAATAGCGCGCGTACCCTTCATAGATGTCAGCGGTGTCGATGAAGTTGATACCGCCGTCCAGCGCCCGATGGACGATGTTGGAGGCTGCATTCCGGTCTACCGGCGTGCCGAATGTCATCGTTCCGAGGCAGAGCGGGGATACCTCGAGCGGCGTGCGGGGTATGCGGCGATACTGCATCGGCGGTCAGCGTGGTGGCGCTGAAATACAAATACATTGTGCACGATAATCGGCCGTTTTTCTGACGGCAAGCCGGCGGCCGCAGCGACCAACAAGATCAACGGCATGGCGCAGCGCCGCTCCTGAATTCTCACAGCCGAATGTGGGCGACTGCGGTTCCTGGGGGGCGTCGCAAGAGAACTTGCTCCGGTAGGTGAAGGCGCCCGCGGTTACTCCGGCACGACCGCTATGGCGTCGATCTCGATCAGCAGGTCGCCGATCAGGGGCGCTTGCACGAGCGTCGAGGCAGGGGGAGTATCCATGTTGACGTACCTCGAACGAATCCCGCGCAACTCGGCGAGGTCGTTGATGTCGACGAGGTAGTAATTCATCTTCACGACGTCGTTGAAGGTCGCGCCAGCCGTTTCCAGACACTTCTGGAGGTTCTCGAACGTGTTCTCGGCCTGCGTGACGAAATCGTCCGGAAGCTCGCCATCCTCGCCGAATCCGCCCTGCCCCGAAAGATAGATGGTCTTGCCGGGAGAGGACGTCACGATGTGCGTGAAGCCCGGCGGCTCGGGCAGATGAGGGAGATTCATGTGTTCGATTTTCACTTCCACGTTTGCGTGCTCCTTGGAACCGTCGTTGTCCATCACCACCGCACAGGCGGTCAGCATCAGACCGCAGACCAGTGCGGCAGGGATGAGCGTATGTGCCGGGACTCGTGATTGCATGGCTCGGGCGCCTCCGCAGCGGATTATAACAATCGCCCGGTCGACCCTTCCTTTTTCACCATGCCATTTCGCCATGCCGAACGCCGAGCCGCCTTAACCTGCATTTCTCACCACCCGACGGTCGAAGCACGCCATACGACCGCCAGGACTTCGTTGCGCTTGCTTGCCGTGCTCAACGTACGGTTCAAGTACGCCTGCGCGCGCCAAGCGGCTCGCGCCTCGTCCTGACGGCCCTCTCACGCACTTCACCTCGCCGCGTGGTGAGAAATGCAGGCTAAACCTTCTCGGCCGCCGGATTCGGGGGAGGCTCGCCTCATCGTCTTCGTGAGCCTCTTTCAGAGCGCTGGCTCCCGACTTGACCGGCCCCCATCGAACTGATACCTTCCAGGCAGGTGGCTGGGCGGTTCGGCCGCTCAGCCGCGCGTTCGGTGCTCCGGTCGACTCCGTCGGTCGGAGAGAATAGGGAAGCGGGTGAGAATCCCGCGCGGACCCGCCACTGTAATCGGCGAGGACCGGCTGACACCACCGCCACTCGGCAGGGAACGGGGAAGGCGCCGCAGCCGGGCCGACAAGCCGTGAGCCAGGAGACCTGCCGAACGCGCAGCCGGACAGCGCCTCGCGGAGCAGGGTATGTCGGCCGGTCTTCCTTGCGGAACGCCCGCGACACTCCTTCGCCTGGTTTGCCCGGTCTGATGAGCGGGGCTGTGAGGGCAGGCATGAGTGTCGGAACGGCGGGGCGCGCCAACCAGAGCCGGACAACGCCGGCAACAAGACTCTTGTCCGGGTTACGCCTTTCAGCAGTTGTCGCGGCCGCGGTCATCTGCGGCCACGCCGAACCGCCGCGCCGCATCATCTCGACCGCGCCCAGCATCACGGAAATGCTCTACACGCTCGGGCTGGGAGACCGGGTCGCCGCCGTCACCGAGTTCTGCCACTATCCGCCCGAAGTGCGTGACAAGCCGAAGATCGGCGACTTTCTGCGGCCGAACGTCGAAACCGTCCTCTCGATGCAACCGGACCTGGTCGTTCTGCTCAAGGAACAAGGCACTCTTGCGGACCGGCTGAGAGGCGTTGGACTCGCCGTGTTCGAGCTCAGGCACAACGATCTTGACGGCATCTTCGAATCATTACAGGCTCTGGGGCAGCGCACCGGCGCGCCCGCCGCCGCCGCCCGACGCATCGTGGAAATCCAGACCGCGCTGGAACGTGTCCGCGGCAAGAGCAGCGGATTGCCCCGCCGCGGCGTGATGTTCATCGTCGGCCGTACACCGGCGACGATTCAGGATCTGACCGTCGTCGGCCAGGGGTCGTTTCTCAATGAGCTGATCGACATCGCCGGGGGGCGCAACGTCTTCGGGAAAGCGAGGACCTTCTATCCGCGCATCCCGCGGGAAGAAATCTACGCAAGCCGTCCGGACATCATCATCGACATGGGCGACATGTCCGAAACCGACCAGGTAACCGAGGAACATAAACGCTCCGTCACGGAACTGTGGAAACAGATGCCCTCGTTGCCCGCAGTCCAACATGGCCGCGTCTACGCGGTCGCCAACGATATCTTCGTTGTACCCGGCCCCCGCGTCGTCGAGGCGGCGCAGTCTCTTTTCCGCATGATCCATCCCGAGGCCGCCCCGTGACGCTGGTATACGCACTGGACGGCGTTCGAGTCCGGCTCGGCTCGGCGGAGATCCTGAGGGGCATCTCGCTACGGTTCCACGAAGGGGAGTTGGCCGCGGTCGTCGGGCCGAACGGCGCCGGGAAGTCGACGCTCATGTCGGTCCTCTCGGGCATGCGGGAGGACTACGAGGGAGAGTGCCTGTTCCGCGGCGTGGAGATCTCGCAATGGCGCAAGGGCGATCTGGGCCGCCGGCTGTCGTTCATTCCGCAGAATGTTCGCATCGAGTTTCCGTTCACGGCGGAGCAGGTCGTCTACATGGGCCGCACGCCGCACTGCAACGGGCTGTTCGAGACCCCCGAAGACCGCGAAGCCGTGCGCCGCGCGATGGAGACCACCGATACCCTGCCGTTCGCCCGTCTCGACTTTCGGGTGCTGAGCGGCGGCGAGCGGCAAAGAGTCATCCTGGCCGGCGCGCTGGCTCAAGAACCATCGGTTCTGCTGCTCGACGAGCCCACGACGTTTCTTGACCTGAAGCACCAGATCAGCACCTATGTGCTGCTGGAAAAGCTGGCGCGCGAGGGCATCTGTGTCGTGGCGGTCACCCACGATCTCAACCTGGCGGCAAGCTATTCGGATCGCCTGGTGGTCCTGTCGCATGGCGAAGTCGCCGCGGACGATGTTCCCGGCGAGGTCCTGACCAGGAGACTGCTGAACGACGTATTCGAAGTCGACGCCGAGATTCTGAGCGGACCGAACGGACGCCCTTGGGTCTCGTATGAGCAACCGGCGGGGCAACTCCCAACGCAGGGGCGTCAGCCATGGTAGACCGCCGCAGGTTCTGGACCGCCGTCGGCGCCGGCGCGCTTTTTTTTCTGCTTGCGCTCGCGGTGACGCCGCTCATCGGATCCAGCGACGTCGCTTTCTCTCGCGCCTGGGCGGGACAGTCGCCGGACAAGGAGATTCTGTTCCAGGTGCGGCTGCCGAGGGTGCTGCTGGCGGGACTTGCGGGAGGCGCGCTGGCGCTGGCGGGCGTCGTGTTCCAAGCCCTGCTGCGAGACGCCCTGGCCACTCCGTACACGCTGGGCGTGCAGAGCGGAGCCGCGCTCGGGGCGGTCATCGCGATCTGTTTCGGCTGGCGCGCCATCGGCGCCTTCCCGGCGGTCTGGTTCTCCGGACTCGTCGGCGCGGCGATCACGATCATGGTCGTCGTCGGCATCGCGTCGGAAGGCCGTCGCATGTCGTCATTCACGCTGCTGCTGACGGGCGTCACGATCAACGCCATCTGCATGGCGGGCATTCTGTTCCTGCATTACACGGCCGGGTTCACCGAATCGTTCACGATCGTGCGGTGGCTGATGGGCGGGATCGATTCGATGCCCTACAACACCCTGGCGATTCTAACGACCGGAGTTGCGGCGGGCGTGGGCATTGCCGTCGTCAAATCGAATCAATTGAACCTGCTGTCGGTAGGGGAGGATTGGGCGGCGACGCGCGGCGTTCATCTAACGAGCCTGATGCTGATTTGCTATCTGCTGGGGTCGTTTCTCACGGCGTCGATCACGGCTCTCACCGGCCCGATCGGATTCATCGGCCTGATCGTGCCGCACGCGCTTCGGATGGTGGTCGGAGCGGATCACCGGCTGCTCGTGCCGACATCGTTCTGCGTGGGCGGCGGGTTCCTGATGCTCTGCGACACGGTGGCGCGAACGGCGCTGGCGCCCAGCGAGATCCCCGTGGGGGTAATGACCGCGATGCTGGGGGGCCCGTTCTTCATCTGGCTGCTGCGCTCGGGCCGAAGAAGCCTGTGGGCATGACGCTGCTTGGAGGTGCGACAGGTGAAAGCGGCGCAGCAAAGTGTGAGCCGTTGGGTGGGTGAGTATCGCCGGCGGGGCAGCTCTGGACTGCGGCGCATGCGTCCCAAGTCGCGCTTGATTACGGCCTTCTAGAAACAGACCTCTCTTTGTTTCAATAGACGGAATATCATGCAGGATTCAATAAATTAGGTGCAGTTAATCACATTATTACCCTGCAAAAAGCCATTTTTACGTTGATACGTGACCCTGTTCATAGCACAATCATTCTATGATTCGGTCGATCCGCCACAAAGGCTTGGAGCGCCTTTTCGAAAGCGGTGACAAAAGCAAGGTCCCCGCTGACCACGCGCGGAAAATCGAGGACATCCTGGAGACGCTTCGCAGCGCAACTAAGCTTACCGATCTTGCCCTGCCGGAATATCGGTTACACAAGCTCAAGGGCGATCGGCAGGGTTTCTGGAGCATGCGGGTGTCCCGCAACTGGCGAATCGTATTCCGCTTTGAGAGCGGCGAGGCTTGCGACGTTGATCTGATCGACTACCACTAGGAGGAACGGATATGGCCATGGATACGGTGCACCCTGGACGAATCATCCAAACCGGATGCCTGGGGGACAGCCTCAGCGTGACTGCCGCTGCAAAGAAGCTGGGCGTCTCGCGCAATACGCTGTCACGGGTGATCAATGGCGCCAGCGGAATCTCGCCGGAGATGGCAATCAAGCTGGAAGCGGCAGGCTGGTCCAGCGCCGAATTCTGGCTGCGGATACAGACTGCCTATGACCTTGAGCGGGCACGACGGAAGCAGGATGCTGCATGACGATCAATCTATTCACACACTACCCCATCGCCGTCGGCGTCCCGCTCTTGGATGTGGCGGCGAGGCCGTCGGATCGAACCCGTCACGATGACGGCGAGGCAGTCACGGCGCATGGACACTGTTGGCAGAAAAAGTCGTGGCGATGGGCAGGCGGCGAGCAACTCTTGAAGCCGGATCACGCGCCGGACACTACAGTCCTGCATGCGCCGGGTTCCTGATGCTCTGCGACACGGTTGCGCGAACGGCGCTGGCGCCCAGTGAGACCCCCGTGGGAGTGATGACGGCCATGCTGGGGGGCCCGTTCTTCATCTGGCTGCTGCGCTCCGGCCGAAGAAGCCTGTGGGCGTAACGTTCCTCGGCGGTCAAAACGTTCATCTTCCCTCATGTCTCTGGTTTCGCCCGACAAGCAAAAGCCCCGTGAAAAGCGAAGCTACTTGATAAGCTTCAGTCGTCGAAGGTCGTCTTCGTTCCATCGGGCTTGAAGCACGATAACGCTCCGAAGGGATTTCAACGGAAGGGTTGCAGATTCCTTATGGCAGGAAACGGAAACGCGGCGACCGTCAAGGTGATGAAATCTGCGGTGGCTTCCGGTAGTTCGGACATGAACGAATCCATCGGCTTTGAGCGCGCGGATAAGTTCGCGGGCGGAAACGCCCTTCGGCAGTTTCAGACGCTCACCGAAACAGCAGAAGATCGGGTGGACGCGATGAGCGCATCCGGCGGGATTTCCTTCCCCTCCTCGGAGAGTTCATCCACGATCATGTGAAGCACCTCGCCGATGTGCTTGATTGCTTCTTCTCGGGTATCGCCCCACGTTGCGGCTCCCATGGATTCGAGGGCGGGACAGTACGCCCGGAATGCGGGCCGCCCGTCCTCATGCTCGTCTTCTTCGACGACGATTTTGAAGACATAGTTTTTCAAGGAGCACCCCTCGAGACTAGAGTAGCACCGGTGCAGCACCCTTCAAGAGGGGTCAGCTCTGATCGACTAAAGCTGATGCCGGAAAGGCGTGAACCCGTAAAGGGGAAGCACGTGGACTCTCTCGGCACTTCGGGTCGCAGACGCGTTCGTGCGGAGTGCGCTCCCCGGCGAGTCCTACCGAGATACGTCCGCTACACTTCGATGTCAGCCTCCGATTGAAGCTGGGCAGGCCGCCGCTCATGAACCGGATCGAACCCGAGACACCACTGGAGCGCCTGAAGGGCGTCGGCCGCCAGCGCGGCCGGCTGCTCGCGGACAAAGGCCTTGCGACCGTCGAGGACCTTCTCTACCGCCTGCCGTTCCGGTACGAAGACCGCAGCAAAGTCAAACCGCTCTCGGCGCTTGTCGTAGGAGAAACGGCCACCGTGATCGGAGAGATCCAGGCCGCCCAGTCGTTCCAGGCGCGCCGCTCGCGCGTCCGGCTGTTCGAAGCTCGCGTGCGGGACGGGTCCGGGGCGGCGCTGGTGATGAAGTGGTTTCACGGCGACTACCTGCAGGGAATTCTGGAGCGAGGCAAGCGAGTCGCCTTCTATGGCAAGGTGGAGCGCGACTCCTACTCCGGTCAGCTTTGCATCTTCCATCCCGAATACGAACTGCTGGACGACGACCAGGACTCGCAGTTGCACCTGGGCCGCATCGTTCCCATCTACGAGGCCCTGGGCCGCCTGACGGCGCGCCAACTGCGAAAGCTGGTGCATGGTTGTCTCGAAGCGATGCCGGAGCTTGACGATCCGCTGCCGGAAACCGTTCGGCGGCGGATGGGTTTCCCGAACCGGATCGAGGCGCTGTGGCAGACGCACTTCCCCGCTCCCGGCGCGGACCTGCAAGCGCTGAAGTCGTTTCGCTCTCCGGGACAGGTCCGGCTGATTTTCGAGGAGTTCTTTTTCCTGGAATGCGGCTTGGCGCTGAAGCGGCAAAAGGCGCGCGCGGCGCGGGGCATCGCCTTCTCCCTGAACGACCGGGCGCGCAACAAGATCAAGCAGGTGTTGCCCTTCAAGCCGACGATGGCGCAGAAGCGGGTGCTCAAGGAGATTGCCGGCGACATGGCGCAACCGGCGCCCATGAACCGTCTACTCCAGGGCGACGTGGGGAGCGGCAAGACCATCGTGGCCCTCGAAGCGGCGGTGATCGCGCTCGAGAACGGCTACCAGGTGGCCGTGATGGCGCCGACGGAGATCCTGGCGGCCCAACACTTTCTCTACTTCAAACGGCTGCTGGAACCGGCCGGGTACGTGATCGTTTTGCTCACCGGGTCGATGAGCGCGGCGGACAAGAAGAAGTTCCGGCGGCTGATCGCCGAGGGGCTGGCCCACGTCGTGATCGGCACCCATGCGGTCATCTCGGACAACGTGGCCTTCCAGCGGCTCGGATTCATCGTGATCGACGAGCAACACCGCTTCGGAGTGATGCAGCGTTGGCGGCTCCTGCAGAAGGGCGAACACCCCGACGTGCTCGTGATGACGGCGACGCCGATACCCCGGACCCTGGCGCTCACGCTGTATGGGGAACTCGACGTGTCGATGATCGACGAGTTGCCGCCGGGGCGGTCGCCGATCGTCACGCGTAAATTGCCGTTCGCGGACGAGGAGAAGGTGTTCGCGTTCATCCGGCGGCAGGTGCAGGCCGGACAGCAGGCTTACGTCGTTTGCCCGCTGATCGAAGAATCCGAAACGAAGCAGGTCGCGGCGGCGCAGGACGTCTACGATCGGCTCGCCAAGAAGGTTTTTCCCGATCTCGAGGTGGGGCTGTTGCATGGGCGTCTTCCGACAGCGGACAAAGAGGCCGTCATGCAAGCCTTCACGTCGAACAAGGTCGGGGTCCTCGTGTCGACGACCGTGATCGAGGTCGGCGTGGACGTGCCGAACGCGACCGTCATGCTGATCGTCCACGCGGAAAGTTTCGGCCTGTCGCAACTGCACCAGCTTCGCGGGCGTGTGGGGCGGGGCGCGGAGCGCAGCTACTGCCTTCTGATGTGCGGCGAGACGAACCCGACGGCGGAAGAGCGCATCCGCACGATGGTCGAAACGCAAGACGGCTTTCGCATCGCCGACGTCGATCTGCAACTGCGCGGCCCGGGGGAATTTTTCGGAACGAAGCAGTCGGGGTTGCCGACGTTCCGCGTTGCGGACGTAATTCGGGATCGGGAGATGCTGGAGCTGGCCCGGGGTGAAGCGACAGCCTTCGTCCAGAGCCCGCCGGGCAAGCGGGTCCTCGTGGAACTGGTTGACTATATCCGGAACAAGTGGCAGCGGCGCTACGGCCTGGTGCAGGTGGGTTGACTTGAAATCCCGAAGAGAATCAAGCCGTTCCGCGAAGCCGCCTCCGCTGCGGGTGATCGGCGGACGCTACCGCAGGCGGCGTCTGAAGTCTCTGCCCGGACTCACGACGCGGCCGATGCTCGACCGCCTGCGGGAGACACTGTTCAACATCCTGCAGAACGACATCGCGGGGAAGGTCTTCGCGGACCTGTATGCGGGGACGGGCGCGGTCGGCATCGAGGCGCTCAGCCGGGGCGCTTCGCAGGTGTTGTTCGTGGAATCGAATGCGGAGGCCTGCGCGGTAATCCGGGAAAACCTGCTGACGGTGGGGGCGGCAGCGGACGCGACGGTATTGCAAGAGCCGGTCTCGGCAGTCTTGACCGGGCTCACGGCCGATCTCTTCTTCCTGGGGCCGCCCTATGCGGCGCATGAAGAATACGAGCGGACGTTGACGACGCTCGGTGAGAATCCCCCGTACCTCGTGATGGCTCAGCACGCTTCCAGCCTCGAGCTTGCCGCGGAATACGGCGAGTTGCGACGACAACGGATAGTTCGCCAGGGGGGGAACTGCCTGACGTGGTACGGCCCGGCCTGAGGTTACGTTACGGAAGAAGCAGGATGCCGCGGCCCAGGGCGATGATGATGACGACGACCCCGAAGGCGAAGACCAGGCCGTTGATGTCGACACGGAAGCGGCGGTAGAAGCGGCCCAGGCCCTTGGAGAGTTCCAGGTCGAAGAGGTGAGCCACCAGGAGATCGTGGCCGGGTTCGTCGACGACGACTTCCTCGCCGGTCTCCTCGTCGAGCTGCTTGTGCGTGTTGAGGCGCTTGTAGAACGGGTCGAGCCTCTCCTTGCTTTCGGGAGGAGTGAGCCAGCTTACGACGGCGAGCGCCACGAAGCCCAGCAGTAGCGAGTACCCGAAGTTCGCCGCCTCCCAGCGGAGCAGAACGCCGTATTCCTCATAGGTGAGATAGAAGAAGAGCAGACTCGACGTGACGAGGCTGGCGAACGCGCCATAGCGATTGGCGCGCCTCCATGAGATCGCTCCGAACATGCTGATCCCCATGAAGGCGGCCATGGTCTCGGTGAACAGGAAGGCTTCGAGCACGATCTCGAACAGGAGTCCGAAGATGACGCCGAGTGTGGTAACGGTGACACCGGAAAAGCGTCCCACCATGAGGTAGTGACGGTCGGACTTGTCGGGGGCGAGGTAACGCCGGTAGAAGTTCTGCGTGAAGAGCGCGCCGCCGTCAACGGTGAAGGCCGAGCAGGTGGACATGTTGGCGGCCAGCACGCAGGCGATCATCAGGCCGACGGCGCCGGGAAAGAGCAGTTCCTTGGTGGCGAAGCCGAAGGCGTCCTCGCGGTCGGCCAGGACGCCGCCGGTGTCGGCGAGCATCACGACGACGATCAATCCCACGAGCGCCCAGCCGACGGTGCAGAAACGCTTGACGAAGTTCCCGTAGGCCATGCCGATGCGGCAGCTTCGCTCGTCCTTGCCGGTGCCGATGGCCGCGAGCATGTGCGGCTGCGCGACGATGCCGACGAGTCCGTTGATCGTAAGCATGAGGATGGTGAAGACGCCGACATCCCCGGGGGTGACCATCGAGAGCATGGCGGGGTCGAGTGTTTCGCGAATGCCGCTGAAGCCTCCCACGCGGGAGAGCCCCAGGGGAATCAGCAGGAACGACAGGGCAATGATGAAGAAGCTCTGGACAAAGTCGGTGTAGGCGGCTGCGACCAATCCGCCGACGAAGCTGTACAGCAGGAAGGTGACCGTCATCACGAGCACGACCGTGTTCGGCGTGACGGTGCCTCCGGACGCCGCGCTGACGAGCTTCCCCGCGCCCTTGAGCATCGCCCCCATGCTGAAGGTGAAGAACGCCAGGGCGAAGATCGTGTAGACACCGCCCATGAAGTTGCCGTAGCGGTCTTCGTACACCTCGCCGATCGTGGTGCGCCCGACCCGCCGGAACATCGGGCCGAGGATCCAGTAGAAGGGCGTGATGAAGAGGTTCTTCCACTGGTACCAGATGGCCGAGTAGCCGGACTGATAGACGGCGCCGGCGAGCGAGACGGGCATTTCGGCGTGTGTGCCAACGCCGAAGGCCTGTCCGATGATGAGCCACACGTTGAAGCCGCGCCTGCCGAGGAAGTAGTCCGAGGTCTGCTTCACGCGGCGTGCGACGTAGAGGCCGACCGCCACAATGCCGACGGAATAGACTGCGATGACGGCCCAGTCGAGCGGGTGTAGCTGGATCTCCATGGCGGTTAGACCGGTCTTAGCCTGCATGTCTCACCACGTGGCGAGGCGAAGTGGGTGAGAGGGCCGTCAGGACGAGGCGCGCGCCGCTTGGCGCGCGCAGGCGTACTTGAACCGTACTTCGAGCACGGCAAGCCAGCGCAACGAAGTCCTGGCGGTCGTATCGCGTGCTTCGGCCGTCGGGTGGTGAGACATGCAGGTTAGCGGATCAGCCCATTATACGGAAGCGGCGCGCGTTCGCTCGGCGGCCGTAGCAGCGAAGGCGAGGGCGCTTGCGAGGATGCCGGCGGCGACCGGCGTGATGAGGCCGAACCCTTTGCCGTCGGTGAGCAGGTGAACGGCCAGCGTTGCCGGAACGGCGACGGCGGTCGAGGCGCGCGCCGCGCTTGCCTTGGGGCGGGTCGAGTGCAGTCCGGCGACCAGCGGGACGAACAAGGTGACAACGAGAAGGCTGTAGAAAACCAGGAGCGCCTTGAGGATCGACCCCAGCCAGAGAGCAACCGCGATTCCGGCCAGTCCCGCGGCGGCGGCCGTGATGCGCGTGACACGCAGGAGCGCCTTGTCGCTGGCGCCGGGACGGAGCCTCTTCTGGTACAGGTCGCGAGCGAACGAGGTGCTGAGCATGAACAGCACGGCGTCGGCGGAGCTGACCTCGGCGGAAAAGATGGCGGCGAGCATGAGCGCGCCGAGCCAGAAGGGGAAGCCTGCGGAGAGCAGCGTGGGCAGTGCGAGCTCGGGATTTTCGAGGTCCGGGTAGAGGGTGAAGGCGATCATGCCGAGCAGGACGGGGAAAGCGGAATAGAGCAGCAGAGCGAGACCTTGGAGACCGACACCGCGGCGAATGGCGGACTCGTCCTTGGCGCCGTACAGTTTCTGCAGAAGCCCGGGGGAAACGAAGAAGGCAGGAACGAGGATGATGGCGTATCCGGCGATGCCCCCTGCGCCGATGCCGCTGAGGCTGAGGTAGGCATCGGGGTTGACGCTGGTGTGCCGGGCTGCGGCGTTCGAGATGTCTCCCCAGCTCGCTGCGTGAGTCAGCGCCCAGGGGAGCGCGATACCGAATCCGGCCGCCTTGACGCAGACTTGGACGAGGTTGACCCACGCCGTCGAGAGAAGTCCGCCGGCCGTGAAATAGATCGTTACGATGACGCCGCCGAGAGCGATGCCCCAGTGCGTCGGGATGCCGGCGACGACTTTCAGAATGAAGCCGAGGGCGATGAGCTGTCCGGCGAGGATGGCGAGTGACCCCAGCCACAGCAGGCCGGCGGTGATCAGCCGGACGCGGCCGTCATAGCGGTGCTCGAGGTAGTCGCCGACGGTGAGCAGGTCGTACCTGCAGGCGGCGCGGTAGATACGCGGCCCGATCCAGAACGCGAGCAACAGCGACCCGAAACCCGCCGAGGCGACCCACCACCAGGCTGAAAGTCCGTCGACGTAGGCGAACCCGGCGACTCCGACGGTCGAGCCCGCGCCGAGATTCGCTGCGAGGAACGTGGAAAAGAGCAGCGGCGTGGGAAGCGAGCGGGCGGCTACGTAGAAATCGCCGCTGCGCCGGACTCGGCGAGCCCCGAGGAGCCCGATGGCGATCAGCAAGCCGGAATACGCGAGAAGGGCGAAGATCATACCGCGGGTTGAGCGGAAGCACCGCAGATAGGTAGCAGCCCGTGGTAACAGTCCCGTGGAGGGCGCGGCGGGCTCCTGCGGTCGTTCGGCGCGGAGTGAGAAGGATGGCGATCCGGGTGATCTCCTCCGACGAACGACAAAGCCGACGAGCGCAAATGTCCGTCGCCCAAAGGGTTACGCGCCATTTCTGCTCGGCTGCGCGGAGAACGCGGCGCCGCGTTCCTGGAGCAGCTAGGCGTTACGCAATCGGTCCTGGGGCGCGTAACGCTGTCCGCGTGACTTTTACCACGGGCTGGTAATCTCATTCGAAGTCGCGATGGGCCGGATAACCCTCGATGGTTTCGGCGTGGAGGATCGCGGAGACGACGGCTTGGGCCACTGCGTCGGCGGCCAGAGCTCCGATTTGGCCGAGCAGCCTGCTATCGACTTCGGAGCCGCCCGTGCCCAGGGCGAAGAGGGTGTCGCCGTCGAAGGGGAGATGCGACGGGCGGATGGCCCGCGCCAAGCCGTCGTGGGCCATTTGGGCGACCTTGGTGGCTTGGGCTTGGGTCCAGTTGACGTTGGCGGCGACGAGGCCGATGGTCGTGTTCTCGCCCGGAGATGTGTCGGGGAGCAGCGCGCCCGAGCGGATCTGTTGCATCCCGTCGGCGAGGGAGCCGCCGTCTTCGGTGCGCGCTCCCGCGAGCAGGACCCCGGACTCGGGATCGATGATGTCGCCGATGGCGTTGACGGCGGCGAGCGCGGCCACGACGATGCCGTTCGGGAGGCGCAGGGAGGCCGAGCCCAGGCCGCCCTTCATGGCGCGGTCTCGACCGAGTAGCTTACCGACGGTTGCGCCCGCGCCCGCGCCTACGTTGCCCTGCGGAACCGGATCGGAGGAAGCTTGCCTGGCGGCCTCGTAGCCCGCCAGCGCGTCGGGACGGATCGTCGCTTCGCCGAGTCCCAGATCGTAAAGGATGGCCGCCGGAACGATGGGGACAACACCCGCGCTGGTAGCAAAGCCGATTCCACGTTCTTCGAGGTAGCGCATGACGCCGTCCGCAGCGGCGAGTCCGTAAGCGCTGCCTCCGGAGAGGACAACGGCGTGTGCCCGCTGGACGGACATCTCGGGACGCAGCAGATCGGTCTCGCGGCTTCCGGGAGCGCCTCCGCGAACGTCGACGCCGGCGACGGCGCCGCCTACGGCGAGAACGACGGTGCAGCCGGTCGGCCGCTTGTCGGAACTGAAGTGACCGACCTTGAGGCCTGCGACGTCGGTCAGGGTTCCGGTGGGCATGCGCTTGGGATTGGCGGCCATCGCGCCTACAGGATATAAGGCCAGGGGCGACGCGAGGATCTTGCGCCGGGGAATGATGGGGTGCATGGCCCTATTGTGACCCCGATGCGGACATGTTGTGGAGGATGCTGGATCAGGCTACTCCCGTGCTTCCACAAGGATGTTGTCGATAAGGCGGGTCGTGCCGAGGTGCGCCGCTCCGGCGATCAGGACGGGAGCCTTGATTTCGTCGACGGGCTGGAGTTGCTCGGGGTCAACCACTTCGAAGTATTCGACGCGCGCCGACGGTTCGCTCTCGAACACGGCGAGGCCCTGTTTCATCACTTCGCCGGGACAAGTTTCGCCTGCCTGCACCAACTCCTCGGCCTTCCGGATTGCCCGGTACAGAACCGTGGCCGCTTGCCTTTCCTGGCTGGAAAGCAGTTGATTGCGGGAGCTGAGCGCGAGGCCATCGGGCTCGCGGACCGTAGGAACTCCGACGATCTCGACGGGGATGTCGAGATCCTTGACGACGCGGCGGATCACGACCAGTTGCTGGCGGTCTTTCTCGCCGAAATAGGCGCGGTCGGGCTGGACGATGTTCAGCAGTTTGGTGACGACGGTGGCGACGCCTTCGAAGTGCCCGGGGCGCTGCGGTCCGCAGAGGTGTTCGGTCAGGCCGCCGACGACGACGGACGTGAGCGGTTCGCCGGCATACATTTCATCCGCGTCCGGGACGAAGGCGGCATCGACGTTGCGCCGCTCGCAGAAGGCGAGGTCGGTGGCAAGGTCGCGCGGGTACGACTGAAAGTCGTCCTCGCGATGGAACTGGGTGGGGTTGACGAAGATGCTCGCGACGACGAAGCCGCCGTCAGCGACGGCCTTTTCGAGCAAGCGGCCGTGGCCGGTGTGCAGGGCGCCCATGGTGGGGACCAGGCCGACCGCGGCTCCGTTCCTGCGAACGGCGGAGAGCCTGGCGCGAAGGTCGGAAATGGTGCGGAGCAGCTCGACCATCAGTCACGGCCGCTGCGCCGCACGCCGGCCGAGACGGTGTGCTCGTGGGCGGGGAAACGGCCCTCGCGGACGTCGCTGATGTACTCTCGTGTCGCGCTTACGATCTGCTCGCCGAGTTGCGCGTATTGCTTCACGAACGAAGGGACGAACTTGTCGAACATCCCGAAGGCGTCGTAACTGACGAGCACCTGGCCGTCGCAGTAGGGTCCGGCGCCGATGCCGATGGTGGGGATGGTCAGTTCGCGCGAGACCGTGGCGGCTACTTCGGCGGGAATCGATTCCAGTACGAGTGCGAAGACTCCGGCGGCTTCGAGGGTTTGCGCTTCGGCGATGAGATGGTCGGCGTCTTCCGGCGTGCGGGCTTGCGGCCGGTAACCTCCCAACCGCAATATGGACTGCGGCGTGAGGCCGAGGTGACCCATCACGGGGATGCCCACGTCGGTCAGTCGAGCGGCTACGTCGAGCACCGCGCGTCCGCCCTCGATCTTCACCGCGCCGGCGCCGCCTTCCTGGATCAGACGGCCAGCGTTGCGGACCGCGTCCTCGACGCCCGTATGGTAGGTCATGAAAGGCATGTCGCCCACGACAAGGGCGCGCTTCGTTCCGCGGCTCACCGCTTGCGTGTGGTGAATCATCGCCTCGAGCGTGACCGGGATGGTCGAGTCGTGTCCTTCGACGACCATGCCCAGCGAGTCGCCGACGAGAAGCAAGTCGATGCCGGCTCGGTCGAGCAGGCCGGCCATGGTGGCGTCATAGGCGGTGAGCATCGTGATCCGCTCGCCGCGGCGCTTCTTTTTCCTCAGATCGGTGACGCGTACCGGTTTAACTCGTTCGCTCATGTGGTTGCCCTTGGTGAATGTATCGCATTCCGGACGCCACTCCTCAGAATACCAGCCGATCGAGTCGCTGAGACATACCTTGGGGCCACTCCGCGGGACCTCTCGTTCAAGCCGCTGAACGACAAACACGAGCGTATAATCGGATCATGTCGAATCCCGGACGTGGGTGGACGGTTCTCTCGCTGGCGCTTTTGGCGGGGATGTTCATCGCGCGTGACAACTTGGACATCACCTCGGCCGCGGACTCGGAAGCGCTGACCTGGGGAGCGATCGACCCGACCTGGTCTCCGGACGGGGAACGCCTCGGGTTCTCGCTGTTCGGGAGTGTCTGGGAAGTGCCCGCGGAAGGCGGCGAGGCGCGGCAACTCACGGCGTCCGCCGGATACCACGCGCACCCCGCCTGGTCGCCGCGGGGTGATCAGATCGTTTTCGTCAACGGCCCGGCGCCTCGCGGCCGCATACCGAACATCAGCGGAGAACTGTGGCTGGCGGACATCGGGACGGGACGGGAGCGGGTGATCGATACGCCTTATCCGACAGCGGGAACGCCGGCGTGGTCGCCGGACGGGAAGAGGATCGTTTGCGCGCTGCAAGTTCCGAATACTGGAGCGTTGCTGTATGAGATCGACGCCGCGAGCGGAGAAGCAAAGTCGTTGCAAGCGCGTCCCCAACGGACGCCGACAGACCGCTGGATCGCCGCGGCATGGAATGGGCCGCACGGCGAAATCTTCTTCGCGGGACGCCGGTCCCGTGATCCGCAGGTCTGGTCGATGCCTGCCGGCGGCGCCGGAACGATGATCCAAATGCCGTTGACGAAGTATCTCCCGGAGCACATCGTGCAGATGGGGAGCGTTTCGGCCTTGCCGGACGGGTCGGCGGCGGTCTACTCGGCGGTCGAGGTGAACGGCAAGGGCGACTACGAGTTGTACCGGGTTTCCCGCGCCGGAGGGGAACGCCGACCGATCACGAATACCACTCGTGATGAATTCAACCCGGCCGTGTCGCCCGATGGGAAGCGGATCGCTCATGCCTCGAACCACATGGGCAATCTGGATCTGTTCACGATGCCGATCGAAGGCGGCGGGAAGAAGCATGTGCGCATCAGCGGGCTGAAGTTCCGCATGCCGTCGGGCAGGGTGCGGGTCAAGGTCCTCGACGAGGTCGGCAAGCCGACGCCGGTGCGGCTCTATGTCGAGGCGTCCGACGGCAAGGCCTATTGCCCGTCCGGCGAGCAGATCTTCTATTACCCGTTGGACCCCGGCAAGCCGCGGCAGGGCTTCTTTGTGGGCAGCGGAGACGACACGATCGTCGTGCCGGCGGGAAGGCTGCGGCTGGTGGCGCTCAAGGGCATCGAGTACCGCGTCGCGGAGCGCAGCGTCGATGTCGCGGCGGGCGATACGACGGAGATCGGCATCACCATGGAACGCTGGACGAATTGGGCGGACCGCGGCTGGTACAGCGGCGAGAACCATTTCCACGCCAACTACAACGGTAGTTACTACCAGCGGCCGAACCAGTCGCTGGCCTGGCTGCAAGCCGAAGACCTCAACGCGGCGAACATGATCGTGGCGAACGCTTCCGGGGCGTTCGTTCACGACAAGGAGTTTTTTACGGGCACGGTCGACGCGCTTTCGACCGCCCGCTACAAGCTCTATTGGGGCGAGGAGTACCGCAACAGCGATCCGCTCGGGCATATGGGTTTTTTGAACCTCAAGGAACTGGTGCCGCCGTTCTATACGAGCGTCGTGGGGAGCGACTCGCCGTATGACTTCCCGTTGAACACGATGGCGGCGAAGGAGGCGCGCGCGCAAGGCGGGCTGGTGACCTACATGCATCCGATTCGCGCCCCCGTCTCGGATGTGTTCGATACGGCTCTGGGGGCCAAGGAGAGCCCGGTTACGGCGGCCTTGGGGGCGCTCGACGCGCTCGATGTTCTGCCCTATGCCGACGCCGCCTATTCGATGTGGTACACGCTGCTCAACGCCGGCTTGAAAATATCGCCTGGGGCGGGTACGGACTGTTTCACGAACTGGCGCGGGATCAATCGCATTCCGGGGGCGGCTCGGCAGTACGTCCACGTGGGCTCGAAGATGGACTGGGCTCGCTGGATCGAGCGCTACCGTGAGGGCCGTGCGTTCGTGACGAACGGTCCTCTGATCGAGTTCGCGGTGAACGGCCAGGGCATGGGCGAGGTGATCCAGGCCTCGGCGGACGCTCCGTATCGAGCGCGGATCGTGGCGGAGATCACCGCGCGCGTGCCTCTGGCGCGCATCGAGCTGCTGGCGAACGGAAGAGTGATCGAGACCCGCCATGTGAGCCCGTCCGAGCGGACCGTGCGCGTTGTCACGGAAGCCCGGGTCACGAAATCCACGTGGTTTGCGGTTCGGGTAATGGGGCGCCCTGCGCGAGGCATCGACCAACTGCCGCGAGCCCATTCCGGGCCGGTCTACGTGCACGTCGGCCGGCAGCCCGTGCTCGTCAAGCGGGACATCGAAGTCCTGGTCCGATGGGTGGACCGTCTTTGGTTGTATCTGGAAGAACGGGACAATTTCGGGCCGGGAGACAACCGGCAACGCGCCAGGGAGATGATCGACGCGGCGCGGGCGCATTACACGGAGAAACTGCGCCGGACGGGTTAGTCCGGCCCCCGCGCGAGCTCCCGTCAATCACACAGCGGAATCCTCTTTCTCACCAGCCCTTCGGGGCCGCGGGTGATCGCGGCGATCTCCGTCACGCCGTTCTCCAGCAAGTAGCGCCTGCCCTGTTCGAGGCCTTCGCCGACTTGCGCCGGGCCGTGGCTGTCGTCGCCGAAGCAGAACCCGACGCCCATCCCGCGGGCTCGGCGGACGAGCCACGGAGCGGGGTAGGGCGAGCCGAGACCCTTGCGGTAGCCCGCGGTATTGAGGTCGAGGATCGCATCGCGCTCCCGGACCGCGCCGAGGGCGCGTTCGGCGGCCTCGCGGATCGCGGGCGTGTCGAGCACGGCGTCGCAGGGAGCGTTGCGGCGAATCAGGTCCAGATGGCCGACGACATCCGGCTGCAAAGTCTCCACCATGCGGGCCACCGTGTCGTAGTAACGCACCGCGAAGGGTTCGAGCCCGCCGGAAGAGACGACAGCCGCTTCGAAATCCGCTTTCTCGCCATCGATCTGAACCTCGTCCACGTAGTGCACCGAGCCGACCATGTAGTCGAATCCGAAACGCTCTTGCCACCCGAGCATTTCCTGCGCATAGCTTGCCGTCGGGATGACTTCGGCTTCGAATCCGCGCAGCACGACAAGCCGTCCGTCGAACTCCTGTGCGAGGGCGTCCATCGCCCCGGCATACGCTTCGAACTCCCGGCGCAGCCGCTCGACGGTGTAGCCTTTCTCGCGTTCGCTCGGGTACAGAAAGCGGTCTTCGCTGCGGGGAGCGTGCTCGCTCACGCCGAACGTCTGATATCCGTAGGCGACGGCCGCTTCGAGAACCTCTCGCAGCGTCGACGTAGCGTGTTCGCAGAACTCGCCGCTGTGGCCGCCGTGCAGAGAAACTTTCCATGGCTCGGACGGCATGGTCCCAGTCTACGGCGTGGCGAGACGAAGTGTGTGAGAGGGCCGTCAGGACAAGGCGCGAGCCTGGCGGAGGAAAAAGGCGCGCGCAACATGGCCTTTAAGGTTTTTCACGAATCACGAGTCACGGCCTTTTATCGCGTGCTTCGGCCGTCGAGTGGTCAGAAATGCAGGCTAGTCCCGCCCCCGCCCAAGTGCGGATCAATCACGGCTAAAAACCCATGTCGTGCCTTTCGTCCTACCTCTTCCGTACCGTCGCGCCGGCCTCGTTTCGACCTATCCGCGGCGAGGATCATGGGTTTTCACATCAGAGCACTAAACTCCCATATTGGTGGGGACCGAGAAGGCGCAACTGCTGTACAAATGCTAGGCGTACGGAACGGAATCCACAGAAAACGATTTACTCCGGTTCTCATGCCCTGAAATCGAGTTTCGTACCGCCAGTGGACACTGACTCCCAGATTCAGCGAATCTTCCACCCGGAAATCCTGGCTTGAGGGAAAAAGGAGCCTTTATGTGCTGGATTCGCCTCGCCGCTTTGCTGTTGACGGTCACTACATCGCTTGTTGCGCAGGGATTGCAGGACAGGGACCGCAAGCTCGGACGAGACATGCTGCAGCAGATCAGGAAAGACATCCAAAAGGAGTACTACGATCCAAGCTTCGGCGGCATTGACCTCGATGCGCACTTTGCGCAAGCCAACGAAAAGTTGCTGCAGGCGGACTCGGTGGGCCAGATGCTGGGCATCATTGGGCAGGTTCTGGTGGATTTTAATGACTCCCACACTCGGTTTATTCCCCCGGGCCGCGTAGCTCGAACGGAGTATGGTTGGCAGATGCAGATGATTGGCGACCAGTGTCTGATTACGGCCGTCAAGCCGAAGTCTACGGCTCAGGCAAAGGGGTTGAAACCGGGTGACCGGATCGACGTGCTGGACGGCTACCAGCCGACACGGGAGAATTTCAAGTTGCTCCGCTATCTCTACTACGCCCTGCGGCCCCGGCCCGGCATGCGGCTGACCACGGTCTCTCCGGGTGCACAGTCAAGGCAAGTGGATGTAGCCGCAAAGATCACGGAAAGGTTTCGCGTTCGCGACCTTACCGATGACTTCGAGTTCTGGGAATACATCCGGGATGTGGAAAACGAAGGCCGCAAGTACATACATACCTATCTTCCCCTGGGGGAGGATGGGTTCATTTGGAAGATGCCCGCCTTCGATATGGAGGACCGTCAAGTCGAATCGATGATGGGACGAGCCAAGAATCGAAAAGGCTTCATCCTCGACCTCCGAGGCAATGGCGGGGGATACGTAAAGACGCTGGAAACGCTGGTCGGCTTTTTCTTCCCTGAGAAACCGGTCAAAATCGCGGATCTCAGCGGACGAAAGAACATGAAGCCCCTCATGTCGAAGCCGAAGGGCCGGCGTGCGTTCCCGGGGGAACTTGTGGTTCTGGTCGACAGCGAAACCGCATCGTCTGCGGAACTTTTCGCTCGCGTCATGCAGATCGAGGAACGGGGCACGGTGATCGGCGACAAGACTTCAGGGGCCGTGATGCAGAGCCGCGTCCATCGCCGTTCCATTGGGGCTGGCACCGTTGTGATGTACGGCGCGAACATAACGAACGCGGATGTCATCATGTCCGACGGAGGCCGTTTGGAACACACCGGTGTTACGCCGGACGAGCTGCTGATTCCCTCCCAGGAAGATCTCGCCGCCGGACGGGATCCTGTCTTGGCCCGAGCGGTGAACCTGATCGGCTACGAGTTGTCTCCCGAGAAGGCCGGCGAGTTCTTCCCCATCGAGTGGGAGGACTAGCCTGCCTTTCTCACCACGTGGTGAGGCGAAGTGGGTGAGAGGGCCGTCAGGACTAGGCGCGAGTCTGGCGGAGGAAAAAGGCGCGCGCAACATGGCCTTTAAGGTTTTTTACGAATCACGAGTCACGAATCACGGCCTTTTATCGCGTGCTTCGACCGTCGGGTGGTGAGAACTGCAGGATATGCCTCGAGCGGTTCAACGGCCACCTGTAAATGCGGCCCCCGGGGCAACCGCATCCAGAAGGTCACGCCCAACGTGACCGAGATCTGCGTCTACGACGTCTTCGGCCGTCTTGGCGAGGCGTCCCTACTGCCGGTAGGGACCACATGGCGGCTCCAGAGGCCCTCGGAACCAGCCGTGTTTCTGAGATAATCTGGGTGCCAGAGAGGAGGGAACGGCTATGAAGGCCTGGTGGGCGAAGACTTGCATCGCTGCAAGCCTGTTCGCCACCGCCGCGGCCCAGGGCGAGACCCTCTACCAACAGGACGGCATCACGCTGGAGGGCAGCGTTCGGATGGTCACCCGCGGGGCCGGCGTCTGCCGGGTGTTGGAGTCTCATCATCCGCCCGACGTCTATGAGGACATGAAGGGGAACCATGGCCAGCCGCTCAATGTCTGGCGGCTGGACTTCGCCGCCCGCAACGATTCCGGCCGGAGCCTCGAACACCTGACGGCGCATCTCAAGATCGACTCGGAGTGGCCGCCGTGTACGAACTGGAGCGGGCCGGAAGGCCGCTACCCCACGCCGCCACAGTGGGCGGGCAGCTTCGAAGTGCTCCAGAGGCCGGCCGGGATGCAGCCGGGCGAGCAGGTCGGTGATACGGTCTACGTTCTGGCGTTCCACAGCCACGAGCCGAGGTTCGAGAACTGGCAAGTTGACTACCGCTTTGGGGAAGCCCGTGCCGCCACCGTTGCGGTCACGGCCTCGCCCGAGCAGGAGAACCTGTTCTGGCAGTCGATCATGAACAGCACGAACCCGGCGGATTTCGAGTCGTATATCGAGCAGTTTCCCAACGGTGTGTTCCGATCACTGGCGCAGAACCGGCTGAAGGCTCTTGAGCAGACCACTCCGACGGATTCAGCCGCCGCCGCGCCGGCCGCGACTCCAACCCGCCCGGAGCCGAGTTGCGAGGGGCATGCGGAAGGTGGCGCCCAGTGCTGGATGGAACTCACAAGCCATCCGGGCTGCTACGTGTGGGACGACAGGTACGTTGCGGGCAAGCCGGTTTCCTGGAGCGGCGTGTGCGTCGACGGCAGGGCTAGCGGCCCAGGAACCGTAAGAGGAACCGTGAGGTGGTTTGAGGACCCCCCGGAATATGAGAGCCGGGGGGCGTATGAGAAAGGCAAGAAACAGGGCCTTTGGACAGAACGGATTGCTGACAACCAAGTTGTGGAGGGACCTTATGTAGAGGGTAAACGCCACGGCCACTGGGTGCAGCGCTCTGCAAACGGGAGTGTCTTGCAAGGGCCGTACGTGAATGGCAAGCGGCACGGTGAGTGGGTATGGCAACGCGACGGCACCCGCTTCACGAGCCGTTGGATAAACGGCGAACAGCAGTGACGCCGCATGGGCGGTGAGCTGCTGCGGACGGGCAAATCTGTCTGAGCCATGAGGCCTTATCGAGAGCACTGCAGGCCACGCGGTGGCCTGAACTGCGAAAAACTTTGCGCTCAGAGGCCGCAGGAGAGGCGATCGCGCAGCCGCTGAAACCCTAGAACCCCTGGAATCGAGGCCGGCGGTCACTTGCAGCACAAGTGACGCCCGGCTCGAGCCCTTGCCGACGCCGGTGAGGTCTGGAATTGGAGCAATCCGGCGCGAATTGCCCCGGCCAGTTCCAGGCGTGGGAGTGTTCGGTCATGCTATGCGGATCCGGGGGCTGCTCCAAACCCTGCCCGCACGAGCACAGCATCAAGAAAACCACCGGGGGCGCGGCCTTTCCGTGCAGCGGGCGAAGCGCTGAGCCGCCGGCTTGCGCCTTGTGACCACTTCAGCACCTCCACCAACCGACTCACCAGCGCCGGCGGCAACAACAGTGGCAACCTGACCGCCGCCAGTCTGGGTGATACCCTCGCCTACGACTGTCAATGGCAACCGAAAACTGCACACTTTTGGCAACTCGACCACCAGTTACAAGTACGGCCCCGAGGGCCGCCGCGTCCGGAAGGTCACGCCCACCGTGACCGAAACCTGCGTCTACGACGCCTTCAGCAAGCTGGCGGCGGAGTACTTCACCGCCGCACCACCGGCCTGCGCGGTCTCGCCGGTCGCATGCAACACGCCCGGAAAGATTTTTTCACGAATCACGAGTCACGAAATACGAGGCTCAATCGTTGCCTCTTGGTACTGAAGCCCTTCAGTCTTGTTTTTGCTGCCCCGGCCTGCTAGGCATGAGCACACGGAGGCGGCGAGGAACAGTCCCTGCGGGTCGCGAATCAGGGCTTCCCAGGAGTTCACTAGCCACAAGCCACTGATTGTAAGGCCTTTACGAAATACGAATCACGAGACACGAGTCACGGCCTTTATGTTTTTTACGAATCACGAGTCACGAAACACGAATCACGGCTTTTGTGTTTTTCACGAATCACGAGACTCGAAACACGGTTTTTTTGGTACCTCTTGGTACTGAAGCCCTTCAGTCTTTTTTCCCCGTCCCGGCCTGCTTAGCATGAGGACAGGATGTCGGGAATCACCCGGATCGACTTGCCCTCGACGCGGCCGCTCTCTGGGGCGGCGGCCGTCCCCCGCACCGGCAACACGGCCATTAAGGTTTTTATGAATCACGCCATTTCGGCCTTTCCCGTTCACCGGCCGTCAGACATTTCCTCTGGAGCGAACGAGGCCGCCACCAATGTTTTTCACGAATCACGGCTTTTTTTCCGTGGGCGCACCAGGGTGGCGCCACCGGAAACCGCCGTCCGGACCACTGCGCCCACCGGCAAGTCACTGTTTCCCGGTTCACCGTTGTTCACTATTGTTCGCCATTGTTCGGATGAAAATATTTTTGGGAGCCAGTGTCCCCGCGCCGCCCGGTCGCTGCTTCGCTGGGCGCGTTCGCGCGGCATGGCGCGGCTTCGCGCGGCTATCGCGCGGCATGCGCGGGGGGGGGAGTGGGGGGGTAAGCCAGTGTCCTTGCCCCGTCCGCCGTTCTCGGTCGGCCTTGCGGCGAGCGCCGCCGCCGGGCAGCTCCCGCTGCCGCGAGCTAAAAATGAACCCATGCTGAGAAAGGGATGCGTTCCGGATTCCGTTGGCGCACCAAGGAGACATCTCTGCTTTGGCGCTACACGTTGGGCCTTGCCGATTGACAGGGGTTCGGGGGTTTGGATATAGTGATAGGGCTTGTGCTTTGCGGCCGGCTCCTGCGTTGGGGCATGGGGCGTTGGAAAGCGGAGTGAGGGACAGCGAAGTCCCAAGAGGGACGAAAGCTCGCGGGTGATGCGATTCGCCGATAAGGTCTGTGCTTGGCAGACCCCATAGGGCGACGGACTTTTAATCACAGAGTGGCACGGCTTCCGGTAGTGCGCCTGCGCGTCGCGTGCTGGTAGGGTATTTCGCGGCTCGGCGACGGCAGGGTCGGCGCTTGCGAAGTGTGTTCCGTGGGAATGAGGGTAATGGGTTGCCGACGTTCAACCAGCTAGTGCGCAAAGGCCGCAAACGGCCGAAATTCAGCACGACGAGCCCTGCCTTGCAGGCCTGCCCGCAGAAGCGGGGCGTGTGCACGCGCGTCTACACCGTGACCCCCAAGAAGCCGAATTCGGCGCTTCGTAAAGTGGCGCGCGTCCGATTGACGAACGGCATCGAAGTCACGACCTATATCCCCGGTGTCGGGCACAACCTGCAGGAACACTCGATTGTGCTGATCCGCGGCGGCCGTGTGAAAGACCTGCCCGGCGTGCGCTACCACGTGATCCGGGGGACGCTCGACGCCGCCGGCGTCAATGATCGCCGCCAGGCCCGCAGCAAGTACGGGGCGAAACGTCCCAAGCAATAGCGCGGGAACCGGACGAATAGAGGAACGAGATGCCGCGAAGACGTGAAATCGAGAAGAGGATGCCGCCGGCCGATCCCGTGTACAACTCGGTGTTGGTGTCTCAATTCATCAACGCCATGATGTGGGACGGCAAGAAGCGCATTTCCGAGCGCATCTTCTACCAGACGATGGAGAGGCTTCGCGAGCGGGCTAACGACGATCCGCTGAAGATTTTCAAGAAGGCGGTCGAGAACTGCAAGCCGACCGTCGAAGTGAAATCGCGGCGCGTGGGCGG
Source organism: Bryobacterales bacterium (assembly GCA_965204095.1). Lineage (GTDB taxonomy): Bacteria > Acidobacteriota > Terriglobia > Bryobacterales > UBA6623 > JAPPLB01. The sequence continues at coordinate 3,975,657 of OZ241991.1, forward strand.
TGCGAACTATCAGGTTCCCATTGAAGTCGAGGCGCGCCGCCGCACGAGTCTGGCTCTGCGCTGGTTGATCAGCTTTGCTCGGGCGCGAAGCGAAAAAGGCATGTCCGAGAAGCTTTGCAATGAATTCCTCGACGCTGCCTCAGGTCGTGGGGCGGCCATCAAGAGAAGGGATGACATCCATCGGATGGCGGAAGCCAATAAGGCTTTCGCCCATTACCGCTGGTAGAGGACGGCGTGATTTCCTGAGACGGCCTGGGAGATAACGTCGTTTTTGTATGCCACGAACCATCAGTCTGGAGCGTTACCGGAACATCGGGATCGCCGCGCACATCGACGCCGGCAAGACCACGACGACCGAACGCATCCTGTATTACACGGGGCGCTTGCACCGCATGGGAGAGGTGCACGAGGGCACCGCGGCCATGGACTACATGGAGCAGGAGCAGGAGCGTGGCATTACGATCACTTCGGCGGCGACGACCTGCTTCTGGAAGGACTTCCAGATCAACATCATCGACACGCCGGGACACGTCGATTTCACGGCGGAAGTCGAGCGCAGCCTGCGGGTCCTCGATGGGGCCATCGCGATATTCGACGCGGTCGCGGGCGTGCAGCCGCAGACGGAAACCGTTTGGCGGCAAGCCGACAAGTACAGCGTCCCGCGGATCTGCTTCGTCAACAAGATGGATCGTGTCGGGGCGGACTTCGATCACGCCGTGCAGACGATCCGCGACCGGCTCGAAGCGCACCCGGTTCCGATTCAGATTCCGATCGGCAGCGAAGACAAGCTGCGCGGCGTCGTGGACCTCGTCGAGATGAAGGCGATTCTCTGGCGGGATGAGACTCTCGGCGCCACCTACGACGTGGGCGAGATTCCCGAAGACATGCGGGAGCTCGCCGAAGAGCAACGGGCCTTGCTGATCGAGCGCATCTCCGGACAGGACGACGAACTCTTCGAAAAGTACATCGAAGGGATCCCGATCACCGAAGAGGATCTCAAGGCCGGTATTCGGCGGTTGACCATCGCGATCAGGATCACGCCGGTGCTCTGCGGCTCGGCCTTCAAGTACAAGGGCGTTCAGCGTCTGCTGGATGCCGTTGTCGACTACCTGCCCTCGCCGATCGAAGTCCCGCCGGTCGTGGGAACGGATCTCCACGGCGCGCAGGCGATCACCCGGCGAGCCGACGACAAAGAGCCGTTTTCGGCGCTGGTTTTCAAGATTCTCACTGACCCCTTCGTGGGGCAGCTAGCCTTCATGCGGGTCTATTCCGGCCTGTTGAAGGCAGGCGAGAGCGTCTTCAACGTTGCCAAGAAACGTCCGGAGCGCATCGGGCGGCTTCTCAAGATGCACGCCAACAAACGGGAAGAGCTCAAGGAAGTCCGCTCGGGTGACATCGTGGCGGTGGTCGGCCTCAATACGGTGCAGACCGGCGATACCGTCTGCGACAAGGATGCCCCGGTCGTGCTGGAGCAGATCGATTTCCCGACTCCGGTGATTTCGCTGGCCATCGAGCCGAAAACGAAAGCGGACCAGCAGAAGATCGGGATGGCCTTGGGCAAGTTGGCTCAGGAGGATCCCACATTCCGCGTCACCACCGATCCCGATACGGGTCAGACGATTCTCTCCGGTATGGGCGAGTTGCACCTCGAGATCCTCGTCGACCGGCTGTTGCGGGAATTTGCCGTTTCGGCGAACGTCGGGCGGCCGCAGGTAGCCTATCGAGAGGCGATACGCGGCAAGGCCGCGGCCGTGGGCCGCTTCGTGAGGCAGAGCGGAGGCCGCGGCCAATACGGTCATTGCAAGATCGAGATCGAGCCCTCCGAAACCGAAGAGTTCGAATTCGTCAACCGGATCGTCGGCGGCCGCATCCCGAAGGAGTACATTCCTCCGGTCGAGCAAGGCATCCGCGAAGCGATGTCGCACGGCGTTCTCGCCGGCTACGAAATGACCGGGGTCAAGGCGGCGCTGCTCGACGGCAGCCACCACGAGGTCGACAGTTCGGAGATGGCTTTCAAGATCGCCGGATCCATGGCCTTCAAGGAGGCTGCCCTGAAAGCGAAGCCGGTCTTGATGGAGCCGGTGATGTCGGTCGAGGTGGTCGTGCCGCAAGAGTATATGGGTGACGTGATCGCCGATGTTCACTCTCGCCGGGGCCGCGTCGAGGGTATGGAATTGCGGGGCAGTTCGCAGATCATCAAGACTCTCGTTCCGCTGGCCGAAATGTTCGGCTACGCGACGGACCTGCGCTCGCGGACACAGGGCCGCGGTAGCCACACGATGCATCTGCACGGTCATGAAGAGGCGCCCGCGGCACAGGCCGAAGACCTCATTCATCGCATGCAAGGGAAAGTTCTGAGATAACCAGGCCGCCCTCGGGCCGGCCCCGAGGCGGCTGCATCATCGACATCAGCGAGGAGAGAAGCAAACGATGGCGAAAGAGAAGTTTGATCGATCGAAGCCGCATGTGAACATCGGGACGATCGGGCACATCGATCACGGCAAGACGACGCTGACGGCGGCGATCACCCGGGTGTTGCAGAAGAACGATCCGACGGTATCGTTTCGATCGTTCGACTCGATCGACAACGCGCCGGAGGAGAAGGCGCGCGGCATCACGATTGCGGTGGCGCACGTGGAGTATCAGACGCAGCAGCGTCACTATGCGCACGTGGACTGTCCGGGGCACGCCGACTACATCAAGAACATGATCACCGGGGCGGCCCAGATGGACGGTGCGATTCTGGTGGTGGCGGCCACCGACGGGCCGATGCCGCAGACGAGGGAGCACATTCTGCTGGCGCGCCAGGTGGGCGTGCCCTACATTGTGGTGGCGTTGAACAAGGTGGACGCGGTGGACGATGAGGAACTGCTGGAGCTGGTCGAGCTGGAAGTGCGCGAGTTGCTGACCAGCTACGGTTTTCCGGGCGACGATCTGCCGGTGGTGGCGGTGTCGGCGCTGGGGGCTCTCAACGGCGAGGCGCAGTGGGAAGAGGGCATTGACGAGTTGATGCAGGCGGTGGACGACTACATCCCGACGCCGCAGCGCGAGAAGGACAAGCCGTTTCTGATGCCGATCGAGGACATCTTTTCGATCTCGGGGCGCGGCACGGTGGTGACGGGGCGCATCGAGCGCGGCACGGTGAAGGTCGGCGAGGAGATGGAGATCGTCGGCTTCGCCGAGACCCAGAAGCGCGTGATCACGGGCGTGGAGATGTTCAAGAAGCTGCTCGACCAGGGCGAAGCCGGCGACAACGTGGGGCTGCTGGTGCGCGGTTTGGACAAGGACAATGTGGAACGCGGGCAGGTGGTGGCGAAACCCTCGTCGATCACCCCGCACACCCGCTTCAAGGGCGAAGTCTACGTGCTCAAGAAAGAAGAGGGCGGGCGCCACACGCCGTTCTTCAAGGGCTACCGGCCGCAGTTCTACTTTCGCACGACGGACGTCACCGGGGTGGCGCAGTTGCCCGCAGGCACCGAGATGGTGATGCCCGGCGACAACGTGCAGATGGAAGTCGAGTTGATCTCCCCGGTCGCCATGGAGAAGGGTCTGCGCTTTGCCATCCGCGAAGGCTCCCGCACCATCGGCGCCGGTACCGTCTCCGATATCGTCGAGTAGGTTTCATGCCCAAAGAACGCATCCGCATACGCCTGAAGGCCTACGACCATCGCATCCTCGATCAGTCTACGGGCGAGATCGTCGATACGGCCAAGAGGACGGGCGCATCGGTGGCGGGGCCGATTCCGCTGCCGACCGTGAAGAACAAGTACACGGTGCTCCGCTCGCCGCATACGGACAAGCGTTCGCGAGAACAGTTTGAAGTGCGCACCCACAAGAGGTTGTTGGACATCCTCGAGCCGACGCAGGAAACGGTGGATGCGCTGATGCGTCTGGATCTGCCCGCGGGCGTCGACGTCGAGATCAAAGCGTTCGGTGGCTGAGGGTTTATGGGTCGAACCAGGCAGGGATAGCAACATGGCGCCAGGAATTCTAGGAAAGAAAATCGGGATGACGCAGGTCTTCCGCGACGATGGCCGGATCGTTCCCGTGACTGCGTTGCAGGCAGGTCCGTGCGTCGTGGTCAGCCGCAAGACATCGGAGAAAGACGGCTACGAGGCCTTGCAGGTCGGCCTTGTGGAATTTATCAACGAGAATCGCGTGAACCTGCCGATGCGCGGCCATTTCGCCAAGTCGAATGTGGCGCCCTGCCGCTTCCTTCGCGAGCTGCTTCTGGAAGGAAGCGAGCAGGAGGAATGGAAAACCGGCGACCGTATTCTGGCGGGTGACTTCAGCGTTGCCGAGCGCGTCGACGTGATCGGTACCAGCAAGGGCCGCGGTTTTGCGGGGACGATCAAGCGGCACAACTTCCGTCGCGGCCCCGAATCGCACGGTTCGATGTCACACCGCGCACCGGGCTCGATCGGTCAGAGCTCGTATCCCTCCCGCGTCATCAAGGGATTGCGGATGCCGGGGCAGATGGGGAAGCAACGAGTGACCGTCAAGAACCTGGAGATTATCGAGGTGCAGGCCGACGAGAACGTTCTTCTTGTCAAGGGCGCTGTGCCGGGGCCGAACGGCGGCTACATCATCGTGCGGCGGATTGCGAACTGAAACCATGCCGACAGTCGACGTCATCGATCTCGAGAACAATAAGGTCGGTTCCGTGGAGCTGAGCGACCAGGTGTTCGCGGCGCAGGTGAATGAAGCGCTGTTGTATCAGGCGGTGCATCACTATCAGGCCTCGCGGCGCGCCGGTACGCACAGCACCAAGACCAGAGCGGAGGTGTCGGGTTCGGGTCGCAAGCCCTGGCGGCAAAAAGGGACAAGCCGCGCGCGCGTCGGATCGATTCGCACTCCGCTGTGGCGGTCCGGCGGCATCACCCACGGCCCGAAGCCGCGAGACTACAGTTATCACCTTCCGAAAAAGATGCTGTTGGGCGCGTTGCGGGCGGCGCTCAGCGCGCGCCTGCAGGAAGGGGCTGTCAAGGTCGTCAGGGAATTCGAGCTCTCCACGCATAAGACCAGGGACTTCCATGAAGTGCTCGACCGGCTTGATCTGGATTCTACGGTTCTCATCGTTGACAATTCCGACAACCCGAACCTCGCGCTCTCCAGCCGCAATATTCCCCATGTGACGCTGATGGAATCGCATGAGGTCCATCCGTTCCATTTGCTGGGACATAAGAGCGTGGTCTTCACCGAGTCGACGATCAAGCATTGCAGCGAGGTGTTGACGTCATGAGTCCGCTCGAAGCGATCCGCAGCCCGATGATCACCGAAAAGTCGGAGACGCGCAGGGCGCTCGAGCAGACGCTCTGTTTTCGCGTGCATCCGAAGGCCACCAAGACGGACATCAAGAACGCCGTCGAGCAGATCTTCAAGGTGAAAGTGGCCGGAGTGCGGACGGCCAACTACCTCGGCAAGGTGAAGCGGCGGGGGCAGTCATCCGGCCGCCGATCGAGCTGGAAGAAAGCGTACGTGAAGCTGAAAGAAGGCGAAAAGATGGTGGAGTACGCGCAGATCTAGTGCGCTGCTGACCCTCGGAGAGGACCAGGGGCCGAGTCAACCATGCCGATCAAGACCTATAGACCGACGACGAGTACGAGACGCTTCCAGACGACGCTGGTGCGTGACCAGATCACGCGCGATCGTCCCGAGAAGTCGCTGGTCGAGGGGAAATCGAAAAGCGGCGGCCGCAATAACAAGGGACGGATCTGCTTCTGGAGTCGGGGCGGAGGTCACAAGCGGAAGTACCGGATCATCGACTTCAAGCGGGACAAGCACGGAATTCCGGCCGTCGCCGCCGCCATCGAGTACGATCCGAACCGCTCGGCGAACGTGGTGCTGCTGCACTACAGCGACGGCGAGAAGAGATACATCCTTCAGCCGACCGGCCTGAAAGTCGGGATGACGATCATGTCCGGTCCCGACGCCGATATTCTCGTGGGCAACGCGCTGCCGCTCCGGAACATCCCGCCGGGCACGCTGGTGCACAACGTCGAGTTGCGGCCGGGCAAGGGCGGCCAGATGGCGCGTGCGGCCGGCACGGAAATCCGGCTGATTTCGAAAGAGGGCGGCTACGCGCTGCTGAAGCTGCCTTCGGGGGAAACCCGGCGGGTGCCGGCGGAATGCATTGCGACGGTCGGCACCGTCGGCAATGCCGACCACGGCAACGTCTCGTACGGCAAGGCCGGGAAGTCGCGCTGGTACGGCCGGCGCCCCGTGAACCGGGGCGTGACGATGAATCCGGTCGATCACCCGCACGGTGGTGGAGAGGGCCGTTCATCGGGCGGACGACATCCGGTGACGCCTTGGGGCAAGCCGACGCGCGGGTTCAAGACGCGCACCAACAAGCGTAGCGACAAGTATATTCTCGTGCGCCGCGGACAGAAGAAACGATCGTAAGTAGCGGAGAGTTCAGACCATGGGTCGATCGCTGAAAAAAGGGCCGTTCTACGATGAGCACCTCAACCGCAAGATCGAGGCGTTGGACGTCGGCGGCGCCAAGAAGGTCGTCAAGACCTGGTCGCGCCGCTCGACGATTCTGCCGGAGTGGGTGAGTCATACGATCGCGGTGCACAACGGGCGTAAGTTCATACCGGTGTTCATCACCGAGAACATGGTCGGACACAAGCTCGGTGAATTTGCTCCGACGCGGACGTTTCGTGGTCATGCCGGCGAAAAGGGCGCCAAGAGCGGCAGATAGCAGAACGGGAACGTGAGCATGCAGGCGACGGCGAAGATGAACTACGCGCGGGTCTCACCGCAGAAGGCGCGCCTAGTCGTGGACCAGATCCGCGGTCGGAGTGTCGCTGAGGCGCTGACGATCCTGAGAATGACCAACAAGAGGGTCGCGCCGCAAATCGAAAAAGTGCTGCGCTCGGCGATGGCGAATGCCGAGAACAACAATGAAGCCGATGTCGACGAGTTGTTCGTCAAGGAAGCGTATGTCAACGAAGGTCCGAGGCTGAAGCGCTTGCGGCCGGCCCCGATGGGACGGGCCCACCGTTATGTGCACCGCCTTTCGCATATCATCGTGGTCGTCTCCGACGGGCAGGAGGAAGAGGTCGAGGAGCCGCAGGAAGAGTAGCTCCCGGCAAGTAGAGCAGACACGCTATGGGCCAAAAAGTACATCCTTACGGGTTTCGGTTGGGCTATACCAAGACCTGGAATTCACGCTGGTTTGCCAAGCAGGGCTATGTCGATCTCCTCAAGGAGGATCTGCGTCTCAAGACCACGCTGCGAACGCGCTTGAAGGCGGCTGGCATCAGTTCCGTCGAGATCGACCGGCCCGGCAACAAATTGCGGATCACGATCCGTACGGCGCGCCCGGGCATCGTCATCGGACGGCGCGGCTCGGAAATCGAAAAACTCAAGTCCGAAATCCAGGAACGGACGCAACGCGAAGTCTACATCGACATTCAGGAAGTGCATCGCCCGGAGGTGGATGCCCAATTGGTGTCGGAGTCGGTCGCCCTGCAGATCGAGAAACGCGTTGCGTTTCGGCGGGCGATGCGCAAGGCCGTCGACTCGGCGCTGCGATTCGGCTGCAGGGGGATCAAGATCTGGGTGGCGGGTCGTCTGAACGGTCACGAAATCGCGCGGACCGAATGGTATCTGCAAGGGCGGTTGCCTCTGCAAACGTTGCGGGCCGACATCGATTACGGCTTCAGTGAAGCGCACACGACGTACGGTGTAATCGGCGTCAAGTGTTGGATGTACCGCGGCGAGATTATCGACACTCGGGCGCAGACGCTGGCCGCCAGCGGCATGAAGGGCGAACTCGAGCCGGCCCGGCGCCGCGAAGCGCGCTCCGCCGCCGAGCGCGAGCGTGAGAGGATTCGCGCTTCGCGCACGGTCGATCGCACCCAACAGGAAGTCGCCCCCGCTCCGCCCCCGCCGGCTGTTCCCGTGGAAGGCGCGACGGCTCCCGTCAAGCCGCCCTTGATCGGTGATCCCGCTGCCGAAGAGCCGGCAAAGGAAGCCGCAGCCGAAGCCGGCCCCGAACCGGATACGGAGGATAAGCCTTCAGATACCTGATTGCCCCCGTAACCGAATAAGAGGATAAACGCCATGTTGATGCCAAAGAAAGTGAAGCACCGCAAGGTCCAGCGCGGCAAGCGCCGCGGCAAGGCCTGGCGCGGCTCGTCGCTTTCCTTCGGCGACTACGGCCTCAAGGTCGAAAAGGCGGGCTGGATCACGGACCGCCAGATCGAAGCGGCGCGTGTCGCCATGATGCGGCACATCAAGCGCGGCGGCAAGTTGTGGATTCGGATTTTTCCGGACAAGCCCATCACGAAGAAACCCGCCGAAACCCGAATGGGCAAAGGCAAAGGCGCGCCGGAGCAGTGGGTAGCGGTGGTTCGGCCGGGGCGGATGCTGTTCGAGATGGAAGGAGTGCCGGAGGACTTGGCGCAGCGCGCGATGCAGCTCGCTTCGCAGAAGCTGCCGCTGCCGACCCGCTTCGTGAGCCGTAGTTCGGGAGCGTTGGTATGAGGGCCGAAGAGATCCGCGAGCTGGACCTCGAAGAGCTGGCCGCGAAAGAGAACGAGATGCGAGAACAAATGTTCCGACTGCGCTTTCAGTTGGGAATGGGGCAGACCGACGGACTCAAGAAGTACCGCGCGCTCCGCAAGGACTTGGCGCGGCTGCTGACCGTTCGTCAGGAGAAGGCCCTCGCGGCGGAGCAAGGAACCTAGCCATGGCGGAATCGACGGAAAACAAGGGACCCAAGAACCGGAAGATCGGTATTGTTGTCCAGTCCAGGATGCCCAAGACGGCCGTCGTTGAGGTCAGTCGGCGGGTTCCCCATCCGTTGTACCGGCGTGTCGTGACTCGCAAGAAGAAGTTCTATGCCCACGACGAAAACGGCGAAGCACGGCCGGGGGATCGCGTCCGGATCGTGGAATCCCGCCCGCTCAGCAAGCTCAAACGCTGGCGCCTGGAAGAAGTTCTTTGGAGGGCGGGCTAAGCGGCTCGGGGCGCAGTCTGGGAGCAGATTGACATGATCGGCATGCAGACGAAGTTGGAGGTCGCCGACAATTCCGGCGCGCGGCGACTGCGCTGCATTGGCCCGCGTGGTGGCTCCACGGGACCGAAGGCCGGCCTGGGCGATATCGTCATGGCCTCGGTGCAGGAAGCAGCCCCGGAGTCGAATGTGAAGAAAGGCTCGGTTGTCCGTGCGGTCGTCGTAAGAATGCGCAAGGAATCGCGCCGTAAAGATGGCACTTACATCCGCTTCGACACGAACGCGGCGGTGCTGGTGAATGAATTGGGGGAGCCGGTTGGGACGCGAGTTTTCGGACCCGTGGCTCGCGAATTGCGCGAGAAGCGATTCATGAAGATTGTCTCGCTGGCGCCGGAAGTGCTGTAAGGCGGAGATCAAGCTCGGAACGGACGAATATGCGAGGCGCACTTCAGCGACGGGTCAAGACGAAGATCCGCAAGAACGACGTGGTCCAGGTGATCGCGGGAAAAGACAAGGGCAAGCAGGGCCGTGTCCTTCAGGTGGACCGGCGGCGAGGGCGGATTCTTGTCGAGGATGTGCAGAAGATCAAAGAGCACGTCAAGCCGAACCCGCAACGGCAGATCAAGGGCGGAGTGGCGGAGCGAGAGTCGATGCTTCACATTTCGAACGTGATGATCATCACCGCTGATGGCAGGCCCACGCGGATCGCAACGCATGTCGACGACGACGGTGTCCGCATGCGGGTGGATGTGCGCGAGGGCGCTCCGTTGGAGAAGAAGTAAGAGATGGCGAAAGCAAGGAAAGACCCTGCGCCGGCGCGGAAAGCGAAAAGGTCGGACGGCGGCATGAATGGCCGCGCGAAATCCGAACTCAGTCCGCCGCGCGAGATTCCGCCGCCGCGGCTCAAGCTTCTCTACCGCGACCAGGTGGCCGCCGCCTTGCAGAAAGAGTTCGGGTATGCGAGCACGATGGCCGTTCCGCGGATCGCAATGATCAAGATCAACATGGGCATGGGGGAAGCCACCCAGAACGTTCGTGTCCTTGATGCGGCAGTCGCTGAACTGGGCGCCATAGCCGGGCAAAGGCCGGTCATCACCAGGGCTCGCAAGTCGATCGCTGCCTTCAAGGTGCGGGAAGGTATGCCGATCGGTGTGGCCGTGACATTGCGTGGTGACCGCATGTATGAGTTCCTGGACCGCTTGATCAGCATCGGGCTGCCGCGCGTGAGGGATTTCCGAGGCATATCGACGAAGGCGTTTGACGGCCGCGGCAATTACACGCTGGGGCTGAAGGAGCACGTAGTCTTTCCGGAAATCGACTATGCCAAGGTCGCCAGCATGAAAGGCATGAACATTACGATCGTGACGACGGCCAGGACAGATCCGGAATCGCTCTCGCTGTTGCGTCACATGGGCATGCCTTTCGGCAACTAAGGGGAAAACGAGGAAAACACAATGGCGACCACGGCAAAAATCGCCAAGGATTTGAAGAAGCCCAAGTACGAAGGACGCCACCGCAATCGCTGTTGGCGTTGCGGACGCCCTCGCGGTTTCATCCGCAAGTTCGGACTTTGTCGTATCTGCTTCCGCGAGTTGGCGCTGCGAGGCGATCTGCCGGGCGTGGTGAAGAGCAGTTGGTGATGTAGCAGGAGTGATTCGATGCAGATAGATCCCGTATCCGACATGCTGACCCGCATCCGCAACGCCATGGTCGCACGCCACTCCAAGGTCGAGATCCCGGCGTCCAAACTCAAGATCGAGATCGTGCGGATCCTGAAAGAAGAAGGTTATATCACCAACTACCGCATCGCCGCGGAAGGCAGCAAAACGACCATCAAGGCATATCTCAAGTACGCTTCCGATACGCGCCCCGTGATCAGCAGGATCGAGCGCGTGTCAAAACCGGGCCGGCGGGTTTTCGTCGGCTCGAAAGAAGTGCCCCGCGTTATCGGAGGCATGGGCGTCAATATCCTGAGCACCTCCGCCGGCGTGATGACCGGAGCGCAGGCTAGAAAGAAGGGAGTAGGCGGAGAAATCGTCTGCAGCATCTATTAGGCGCTTATGTCGCGAGTAGGTCTCAAACCGATCAGCGTGCCCGCTGAGGCAAAGGTCGAAATCCACCCCGGCCGGCTCGATGTCAAAGGTCCGAAGGGAGAGCTTTCCTGTCCCATCCCCGAGGGCATCGAGTTCGACTTCAGCGATGGGGTGCTTACCACCAGGCGCGGACGTGACTCTCACGCCGCTTTACACGGGCTGACACGCAGCCTGGCGCAGAATGCCATTACAGGTGTCACGGCGGGGTTTACCAAAAAACTGGAGATCGTCGGTATCGGATACCGCGCGCAGGTCGCCGGGCGTGTCGTGATTTTCAGCCTGGGCTACTCACACACGATCGAGTTTCTGATGCCCAATGGCATCGACATCAAGGTTGAAAACCAGACAAAGATAACCGTGACCGGTAGCGACCGGCAGTTGGTGGGCCAGACGGCGGCGAACATTCGCGCCCTGCGTCCGCCTGAACCGTACAAGAACAAGGGGATTCGCTACGAAGGAGAAGTCCTGCGGAAGAAGGAAGGAAAAGCCGGTGTGACGGCATCCGCCTAGGGAGCATCAACGATGTATAGCCCCAAACCTCGATCCCGGAGCCGCGTGCAGGTCCACAAGCGGATCCGCAAGAACCTGCGCGGCACCATCGATCGGCCGCGCTTGGCGGTATTCCGCTCGCTCCGGCATATCTACACCCAGGTCATCGACGATTCGACGGGAAAGACTCTTGTGTCGGCAAGCTCGGTGGAGAGAGACGGACCGGTTCGAAAGGGAGGCACGGTCGACGCGGCGGCCGAAATCGGCAAGCGGATTGCCGAGAGAGCCTCCAAGGCCGGCATCAGGCAGGTCGTTTTCGATCGTGGCGGGCATCGTTTCCACGGACGGGTGAAGGCCCTCGCCGAAGCAGCTCGGGAAGCGGGGTTGGAATTCTAACGAGGCGGCGTCCCCGGACGTTCCCTCGGGAAAGCATTTGCTGAGCATATGAAAGCTGAACTCACTCGACGGCGGCTTCTCGAAGCGGACACGCAAGAGTTGAATTTGAAGGACCAGGTTGTCTCGATCAATCGTGTCACCAAGGTGGTGAAGGGCGGCAAGAATCTCAGCTTCGCCGCGCTCGTCGTGGTCGGCGATCCGGAAAAGCATATCGTCGGATTCGCCAAGGGCAAGGCAAAGGAAGTTCCTTCCGCGATTCGAAAGGCGATCGAGAAGGCCAAGAAGAACCTGGTGAAGGTGCATACGTTGGAGCATACGATTCCACATCAGGTCGTGGGACGGTTCGGCGCGGGTCAGGTCTTGTTGAAGCCCGCCCGCGAGGGCAAGGGCACCATCGCCGGCGGAGCGGTGAGGGCGGTGATGGAAGCGGCCGGAATCCAGAACGTGCTGACGAAATCGATCGGCACGAAGAATCCTCATAACGTGGTCAAGGCGACCTTCGCGGCGCTGCTGCAGTTGAGGGACGAGCAGGAAATGGCTGCCCTGCGTGGTTTGGACCTGAGTGCGTAGCGAGAAGGAACGATGTCGAGAGTGCTGAAGATTCGCTTGATCCGGAGCCCGATCGCCATTCCGGGCAAGCTGAAGAAAGTGGTGAAGGGCTTGGGGCTGCGGCGCATCAATCAGACGGTCAGGCGTCTCGACAACGAAGCGACGCGGGGTATGGTGCGCAAGATCCCGCACATGGTCGAGGTGACGAATGAATCTGAGTAGTCTTCATCCCCCGGCCGGTCAGACCCAGAAGCGCAAACGTATCGGGAGAGGTCCGGGATCGGGTTTTGGCAAAACGTCGGGTCGCGGCGAAAAAGGTCAGAAATCGCGTAGCGGCTACAAACGCAAGCGCGGATTCGAGGGCGGCCAGATGCCGCTGATCCGCCGTGTTCCCAAGCGCGGATTCCACAACCGCTTTCGTAAGGAACATGCGATCGTCAACCTCGCGCGCCTCGAAAAGCTCGAGGGAGACGCATTCACACCGGAGAGTCTCGTCGAGAAAGGCGTCATCAAGTCTCTCAAAGACGGACTCAAGATCCTGGGAAACGGCGAGATCGGCCGTGCCATATCCGTTTCCGCTCATCGATTCACGGCCTCGGCTCGCGAAAAGATCGAGGCCGCTGGCGGCAAGGCGACCGTCATCGAGAAGTAATTCATGAAGTTCGCCGAAGCCGTCGTCAACGTCTTTAAGATCCCCGATCTGCGCAAGAGGATTCTCTTTACGCTGAGTCTGCTGGCGGTCTATCGCATCGGCGGTCATATTCCCACCCCGGGCGTCAATACCGAAGAGCTGCAGCGTATGTTCGAGGCGGCGGCCGGCACGGCGCTCGGTCTGATGAACATGTTCTCGGGCGGCCAGCTCGAGCAGTTGACGATCTTCGCCTTGGGCATCATGCCCTACATCACGGCGTCGATCATCCTGCAATTGATGACTGTCGTCATCCCCACGCTCGAGAAACTGCAGAAGGAAGGCGAACTCGGTCGGCGTAAGATCACCCAGTGGACGCGCTATCTGACGATCGGTCTGAGTATTGTGCAGTCCGCGGGCATCGCGTTCGGGTTGCAGCGTAGCGAGAATCTGGTCTACGAGCCCGGGCTCGGCTTTGTCGTGATGACGATCACTACCCTCACCACCGGGACGGCTTTCATCATGTGGCTGGGCGAGCAGATCACCGAGCGGGGGATCGGCAACGGCATGTCGCTGATCATCTTCGCGGGCATCGTCGTCGGGTTGCCGAGCGCGCTTCAGAACATCTACGAGAACGTGTTCGTCACGCAGCAGTGGAACATGTTCCAGTTGTTCCTCATTCTCGGATTCATGGTGGTGATCCTGGCCTTCATCGTGCTGGTCGAGCGCGGTGAACGGCGGATTCCGGTGCAGTACGCGCGGAGGATCGTCGGCCGCAGGATGATGGGGGGGCAATCCACGCACCTGCCGCTGAAGGTCAACTCCGGCGGTGTGATCCCGGTGATCTTCGCCTCGTCGATTCTGGCATTCCCGCAGACCTTGGGTCTGGTCGTGCAAGACAGCCCGTATCTGACGCAGCTCCTCGAGCCCATCTCCTATGGCGAGCCGCTCTATGAGCTGCTGTACGTGCTGGGCATCGTATTCTTCTGTTTCTTCTATGTCTCGATCATCTTCAACCCGACCGAAGTCGCCGACAACATGCGCAAGTACGGCGGGTTTGTGCCGGGGATCCGCTCCGGGAAACCCACAGCGGACCACATCAATGAAATCCTGACCAAGATCACCATGGTGGGCGGCCTGTACCTTGCGCTCATTTCCGTGATCCCCGACCTGTTGATCGCCGGAGCGAGGGTTCACCACCTGCCGTTCATCGGAAATTGGGCGGATGCGACTTTTCCGCGCTGGATTCTCGACGGCTTGAACGTGAACTTCTATTTCGGCGGCACCTCGCTTCTGATTGTGATTGGAGTTGCGATGGACACGATCAATCAAATCGAAGCACAACTCATCATGCGCCACTATGAAGGATTTACGCCTCGTGCGGGGAGGATCCGGGGGAGGCGCTCATTTGGCTAGCCTGCATTTCTCGCCACGCGGCGAGCCAAAGTGCGTGAAAGGGCCGTCAGGACGAGGTGCGAGCCGCTTGGCGTGCGCAGGTGTACTTGAACCGTACATCGAGCACGGCAAGCAAGCGTTGCGAAGGAAAAGCGAAGTCAGGGCGGTCGTATCGCGTGCTTCGGCCGTCGGGAGGGGAGAAAGGTAGGCTGGGAGAGTTTAGCCGTGGCGACAGCGAGGGTGCCCGCGACGATCAGTCCCCCCATTAAGCAAGCCGTCAGGGCAATTATCCTGTTCGGTTCGCCCGGCGCCGGCAAAGGGACGCAAGCACGAAAGATCACGGCGCATTACCGGATTCCGCAGATCTCCACGGGGGACATCATCCGTGAAGAGGTCGGTTCGGGTTCGAGCTTGGGGAAGAAGGTGGAGGCGACACTGGCCGCCGGGCGGTTGGTGGATGACGAAACGGTGAATAAGTTGGTGAAAGCTCGGCTGGACAGCAAAGATTGCCGCAACGGTTTCTTGTTGGATGGCTATCCGCGGACGGCCTGCCAGGCGCGCGCGCTGCAGGGCATTCTCGATCGCATGCCTTGCCGGCCCGTGATCATCGAAGTGCAAGTCGGTTACAATGAAACCGTTAGACGAATTACGGGCCGACGGCTCTGCGCTCAATGTGGAGCCATCTATAACGTCTATTCGCACCCGCCGAAAGTTCCCGACGTTTGTGATGCATGCGGTCACCGTCCGCTCAGTATCCGATCGGACGACCGAGCGGAAGTGATCGAGAAACGCGTCCACCTGTATCAGGAAGAGACCGTGCCGGTATATGAAGTGTTTCGGTCCGCCGGCGAGAAGATTCATCAGGTGGACGGAACGCAACCGGAGCAGGTTGTGTGCGCGCAGATCTTTGAGATTCTGGAAGCGGAAGGGTCGCATGATCATCCGTAAGAGTCCGTCTGAGCTGGCGAAAATGCGGCAGAGCGGCATGCTCGTATGGCGGATTCTGGATGAATTGACCAAGCTCGTCGAGCCGGGGGTCACCACCCTGGACCTGGAGACCGTGGCCGAGCGGCGCATCAAGGAGGCGGGTGCTCGGGCGGCGTTCAAAGGTTACTATGTGCCGGCCGCGGGACGGCGGTTTCCGTGTGTGCTGTGCACGTCGATCAATCAGGAGGTGGTGCATGGGGTTCCCTCGGCGAAGCGCGTTCTTTGTGATGGCGACATTGTGAAAGTCGATATCGGAGTTCAGTTGGATGGTTATTACGGCGACTCGGCCACTACGATTCCGGTCGGAGAGGTGGCGGAGGAGACGCTGCGCTTGATGGCTGTGACGAAGCAATCCCTGGAGTTGGCCATTGAGCAGATGGTGGCCGGCCGGCGGCTGTTCGACGTTTGCGGAACGGTCGAGAGGCACGTGAGGAGCAATGGATTCACGGTGGTGCGTGAGTTCGTGGGTCACGGCATCGGCAAGAAGCTTCACGAGGAGCCGCATGTGCCCAACTACGTGGACCCGAAGATGAGCAATCCCCGTCTGCGCGAGGGGATGGTCCTGGCCGTCGAGCCGATGGTGAGTGCCGGCAAACCCGACACCAAGGTGCTTTCGGACCGCTGGACGGCGGTGACTTCGGATGGCTCGAAAGCCGCCCACTATGAGCATTGCGTTGCAGTGACATCCAACGGTCCGTGGGTGTTGACGAGGCCGTAGCCGGGAATGCAGGACGAGATCGATGCGCACGTCGTTGAAGCTCTGCCGAATGATTTGTTTCGGCTCGAACTGGATAATCGGAAGCAGGTGCTGGCTCATCCGGCGTCGCGGCAGCGGCGCAGTTTCTTGCGGCTGCTGCCGGGAGATCGTGTGAAGGTGAAACTCTCCTCGAAAGACCGCACTCGGGGATGCATTGTGGAGCGTTGTGAATCATGAAAGTTCGGGCATCGGTCAAGAAGATGTGCAAGAACTGTAAAATCGTCAGGCGCAAGGGTGTTTTGCGTGTGCTGTGCATCAACCCTAAGCATAAGCAGCGCCAGGGCTGAGGGAGATACGAGATGGCACGTTTGGAAGGTGTCGATTTGCCGAACAACAAACGATCCGAGATCGCGCTGACCTATCTCTATGGGATCGGTCGCTCGCGGGCGCGTTCGCTGCTCTATCGAGCCGGCATCGATTTTGGAAAGAAGATGGGTGATCTCAACGACGAAGAGATTACGAACCTCCGTAAGCTCATCGAAGAAGAGGGCGCCGTCGAGGGTGATCTGCGTAAGGAAGTGCAGATGAACATCCGGCGCCTGATCGAGATCGGTTGCTATCGCGGACTGCGCCACCGCCGGAGCCTGCCCGTGCGCGGCCAGCGAACGCATACCAACGCCCGGACGCGCAAGGGGCCGAAGCGGGGTACGATCGCAGGCAAACGCAAGGCGGGTAAGAAGTAGCCGTGGTATTGGCAGTGAGGACGTATGGCTAGGACAAAGGCAAAGACCGGCAAGAAGGGCAAGAAGTTCAAGAGCCGGGTCCGGAAGAATATTCCCGACGGGATCGTGAGCATTCAAGCCACGTTCAACAACACGATTGTGACGATCAGCGATGCCAAGGGGAACGTCATTTCGTGGTCGAGCGCGGGCTCGCTGGGATTCCGCGGTTCTCAAAAAGGTACGCCGTTCGCCGCGCAGCAGGCCAGTTTGACCGCAGCGAACGCCGCCAAGGAACATGGCTTGCGTCGCGTCAATGTGCGCGTCAAAGGGCCGGGCGGCGGGCGCGAATCTGCGATTCGGGCGTTGGCGACGGCAGGCATTGAAGTGCGCCACATCAAGGACGTGACACCGATTCCGCATAACGGCTGCCGGCCACCGAAACGGAGACGGGTCTAAGCGACGACCGACTCGGTCTCGCGCGAAGACTCTCGCGCGAGTCGAGCTTGTCGGGAGGGGGAAACACAAGTTCATGGCAAGATACGTCGGACCGGCTTGCAGGCTCTGTCGAAGGGAAGGGATGAAGCTCTTCCTGAAGGGGGAACGCTGCTATGGCCCCAAGTGCGCCATCGAAAAACGTAACTATTTCCCGGGACAGCACGGCAAGACGGCTCGGCCCAGAAAGCTGATGGGTTACGGGTTGCAGCTTCGGGAAAAACAGCGTGTCAAACGCATCTACGGAGTGTTGGAGCGCCAGTTCCGCCGCTATTTCGAAAAGGCGGCGCACATGAAGGGAGTCGTGGGCGAGAATCTGCTGGCTCTGCTCGAGCGGCGGCTCGACAACGTCATCTACCGCGCCGGAATGGGAACCAGCCGTCCACAAGCGCGTCAGATCGTCCGCCACGGTCACATCGAGGTCAATGGTCAGAAGGCCGATATACCTTCCTACCTCGTCAAGCCCGGCGATGTGGTTCAGATCAGGGAGAAAAGCCGCAAGCATTCCGGCATCGTGGCCTCGGTCGAGGCAACCTCCCACAGCTCGGCGCCCGGCTGGATGGAAGTGGATCGCGAGAAGCTGTCGGTGAAGGTCATTGGAATGCCCCGCCGGGATGAGTTGGTGCAGATCCCGATCAATGAGCAACTCATCGTCGAGTTGTATTCGAGATAGCGTTATCTGAAAACACGAGATTACGACCCACCACCTTTGGCGTCTCGGGCGCCAATCGAGTTGAATAGGGGAAAGCCACTATGTGGAAAGGATTTCAAAAGCCCAGACGCTTGGCCGCCGAAGGCGATTCTCTGAGCGATACCTTCGGCCGTTTCAGCGCCCAGCCTTTCGAGAGAGGTTTCGGCACGACTGTGGGGAATTCTCTGCGGAGGGCGCTGCTGAGTTCCATCGAAGGTGCGGCGATCACTGCCGTTCGGATTGAAGGCATCTCACACGAGTTCAGCCCCATCCCGGGCGTGGTCGAGGATGCCACCGATATCATCCTCAACCTCAAACAGATTCCGCTCAAGCTCCATGGAGAAGGCGCGAGGACCATTCGTCTTCGGGCGACAGAACCCGGTCCGGTTCTAAGCGGCGCGATCGAGGCCGACTCCGATGTTGAGATTCTCGACCCCGATCAGTACATCGCCACCGTCAGCGAGGGCAGCATCCTGGATCTCGAAATGCGAGTCAAGCTCGGGCGCGGATACGTCGGAGCGGAGAAGAATTTCGACGAAGACCTGGCGTTGGGTTACATCCCGATCGATTCCGTCCACTCGCCGGTCCGCAAGGTCAACTACTCCGTCGAAGCCGCGCGGCTGGGCCAGATGACCGACTATGACAAGCTGACGCTCGAGGTCTGGACCAACGGAGCTCTGCCGCCTCAGGACGCCATCGGCTTGGCTGCGAAGTTGTTGAAGGACCATATGACGATCTTCATCAACTTCGAGGAGGAAGCCGCGACCGAGGAGGCTCCGGCTGATACATCGACCGACCAGTACCAGGAGTACCTGAATCGATCCGTGGAGGAGTTGGAGCTCAGCGTGCGTTCCTATAACTGTCTCAAGAACGCGAACATCCAGACGATCGGCGATTTGGTGGTCCGCACCGGGGCCGATATGCTCAAGACAAAGAATTTCGGCCGCAAGTCATTGATGGAGATCAAGGAAATTCTGGCCTCTATGGGCTTGTCCCTGGGCATGATTTTCGACGAGCACGGACGTCTGGTGCCACCTCCGACGATCGAGGGAGAGGACGACGCTTCCGCTGCCTGAGCCGTGGGAGAGACTCGATGAGACATAGAAAAGGTGGTTTCAAACTGCAGCGGAATCCCTCGGCGCGTCGAGCGCTGCTAAGGGGTCTTGCCACGAACGTGATCGAGCGGGATCGTATCGTCACGACCGTCACCAAGGCCAAGGCGGTAAGGCCCTGGGTCGAAAAGATGATCACGCTCGGCAAACGGGATACTCTTCACAGCCGGCGGCAGGCCGCCGCCTTCCTGCAGACGCCCGAGGCCGTCAAGAAGTTGTTCGATACTTTGGCGCCGCGGTTCTCACAGCAGGACGGCGGTTACACACGGATCATAAGGTTAGGGCCGCGCAAGGGCGACGGCGCAGAGGAAGTGGTCATCGAGATTCTCGGCACCGAACTGAAGAAGCGGGCGGAAGAAAGGCGTAAGCGCAAGGAAGAACGCCTGAAACGCCAACAGGAGGAATCGGAGTCGGCCGAGGAAGTCGAGAAGGCCCCGGAAGCGCCATCTTGATTCATCGGCTAGCCTGTATTTCTCACCACGCGGCGAGACGAAGTGCGTGAGAGGGCCGTCAGGACGAGCCGCGAGCCGCTTGGCGTGAGCAGGCGTACTTGAAAGTACATCGAGCACGGCATGCCAAGCTTGTGGCCCCGGGGAGGGCCGAACAAGGTACATGCGCCTCGTTGCCATTCTATGGGTAGGGCTGGTCTTCGGGACGAGCGCTTGCGACCGTGACCCCGTGGACGGTGTTGCGGCGCGGGTCAACGGATACCGCATCACTCGCGCTGAACTCGAAAAGTATTACCAAAGCCAGGTCGGCGACTCTCCCAGCGCCGGGACAGCGGATCAAGAGCGGATGCTGCGCTTGAATCTGCTCGGTGAGTTGATCGACCGCCAGATCATGCTCGATCGGGCCGAGAAGCTGGGTCTGATGGCGGTGGATGCAGAGGTCGAGAACAGCTATCAGGAATATCGATCGCGCTTCAACGAAGACGCCGAGTTCGACCGATATCTTGAGGATCGTGCGATCACCGTCGAGGAACTCAAAAGCGAGATCCGCCGCAACTTGACGATCGAGAAGCTGCTGAACCATCAAATCACCTCGCGTATTCAGGTCGACGAAACCGAGATGCGAACGTACTACGAGGGAAACATCGGCAGTTTCAACGTGCCGGAGCAGCAGGTGCACATGGCATGGATCCTGGTCACTGCCCGCAGCGAGACGCCGGTGCCCAATCTGCACAACGATGACGCCGTCGACGAGGAAGCCGCCAAGAAAAAGATCGAGATGATCGAGGCGCGCTTGCGAGACGGCGAGGAGTTCGCGACGCTGGCGCAGAACTACTCCGAGGACCCGGTCTCGACGGCAAGCGGTGGGGACCTGGGATTTATTCCGCAGTCTTCGCTCGAGCAGGTGGACCTGAGCCTTCGTCAAGTCGTCGCTTCGCTCACTCCCGGCGAGGTCTCGCCGATCGTCAAGACCGGCGACGAGTACCGCATCGTCAAGCTCATCTCGGTGGAGCACGCTGGTCAGCGCGACTATTCCGACCCACGGGTCCAGCAGACCATTCGCGAGACGATTCGCAGCCGCAAAGATCAACTCCTCCGGGCCGCCTACCTTGAAATCGCCCGCAATGATGCCGAGATCGAGAACTATCTGGCGCGGGAAGTCGTGGACGACTTTGGCGTATTGGACTAGCCGGATTTTTCTATCCTCATGACCTCCGGTCCCGTGAGAGGTCCCTTCCCGGCGCGACCGGCCGCTCGTCCGGCGGACGGATCTGGAACGAACATGGCCTGCATTTCTCACCCCGGGACGAGGCGAAGTGCGTGAGAGAGTCGGCAGGACGGAGTGCGAGCCGCTTGGCGCACGCAGGTGTACGTTATCCGTACATCGAGCACGGCAAGCAAGCGCAACGCATGCGGCCTGTACGGTGCGCCGGCCCTCAGACATTTGTTCCTGGAACGAACCAGGGCCCCGCCAAGGGTTTTCACGAATCACGAGTCACGAGTCACGGCTTTTTATCGCGTGCTTCGGCCGTCATGTGGTGAGACATGCAGGCTAACGCGCTGCAAGATCTGGCCGGGCGCGTTTGAAAGTGAAGTGCTTCGGATTGACGGAAGTGACGCCCGGACTATCGACGGCGATCACCTGAGCCGAGATCGGCTCATAGGCCGCCCGCGGCGCAATCACTCCCTTGGCGACCAGGATCTTCTGTCGCTCGGGATACACCCCGCAACTCCTCATCTGGTGCAGGCTGAACGGAATGACGCGCTTGCTGGTAAGCATCAGGATGTTCGGAAGATCGCGCGTCGATCCCTCGACTTCGATCACCGAGGTCAAACCCATATCCCAATAGCGGCCTCCCCCGTGACGCACTTCAGGTTCCACGAATCTTCCGTCGTGCAGCGACTTCACCCGGCCGCGAATGCGCACCGGATGGCCGTGCATGGAGTCCGACTTGCCGCCGACGGGCTTGTCGAACTTGCCGTCGATCCCGGCGGCGAAAGCCGCCTCGTTCGCTTCTCGATCGTTGATGACGACGACCCAACCCTCGGCCTTCTGCTCGATCAACTGGTAGAGGATGAAAGTACTGTCGCCCGGAGAGCCGCCGCCGATGTTATCGCCTGTATCCATGAGGGTGATCGGAAATTCGTCTGCATCCATCGCCATCTTTACGGCCTCCATGGGACTCGGCAGGTCCAACACGAGCTGGTCGCTGACGGCCAGCAGCATATCCGCTAGGCGCTTCGCCTCGCGCCGCGCCAACTCGGGGTCGTTATCCGTCACCACGACCACGCTTGGGCCCATCGCCGGGATGTCGGACCACTGATATCCCGCCGGCACGCTCGCGGCCAGGATCGTTGGATTCTGCTCCATCCGTCGGCTCTCGTCAACGATCGGCTTGAGCGGCTCGGTATTCGTGTTTTGAAATACGAGATTGTAGAAAAGCGCGGGTTTCTCGATCGCGGAGGTGGGCTTCACCTTGCCCAGGATCGTGTTCGCCAGGATGCGCGCTGAGTGCACCCCTCTCTCTCTGGCGTCAATGTGCGGGTTCTCTTTGTAGGTGATGACCGCCGTCGCCGCCTCGACGATCTCCTTCGACACGTTGGCGTGAAAATCGTGGGTGACCACGATTGGGATGTCGTTGCCGAAGGCATTACGCACCCGCCGAACGACTTCCGCATCGGCGTGCGGGTAGCTCTCGGCCACCATCGTGCCGTGTAGGTAGAGCAGGATGCCGTCGAGTTTCGGCGCCGCCTCAAGACGCTCGATCAGTTCCTGCGTCAGAGCATCGAACGCCTCGTCCGTCACCATGCCGATCGTTTGCGGCCCGGCGAGGATGGTCGGATAGAGTTCCAGTCCGTTCAGCCTGGCGCCCTCGATGTACCCCGCCGTCAGGTTGGTGCCGCCCGTGTATTCGTCCAGAATCTCCTGACCGCGCAAAATACCCTTCGCTCCGCGCAACCCCCTTGCAAAATCTGCGAGCGTGGTCTTCCTCGGATTGAACGTGTTCGTCTCGTGAGCGATACCACCCAATCCGACCAGAAGATCGCGATCCTGCGCCGTCACGGTAGTTGCCAGAAGCAAAAGGAAGATGAATGGTTTGAGCACGGCTGTGATTGTAGCGCCTCGCGGAGGAAGGGTAGGATCGAACCGGGTCGTCGATCAGCGAGTGCTGCCTACAATGAGAGACCCCGAAGCTATGCTGCAGCCTTCTCCCTCTTGGCGGTTCCGTCGATCGATTGTGATTCTTCTGCTCGCCATGGCGGCAACGGCAGGGGCGCTTGCCCAAGATGCCCTGCAGCAGGCCCGTCAACTTTATCAGCGAGGCGATTTCGGGGGCGCGGTCGTCGTTCTGAATCGACACCTCGCAGTGGAGCCGGAAGACGACCAGGCCCGCATGCTGCTCGGGATCTGCCACCAGCGCAGCGGCAACAACGAAGCGGCAGAGGCGGCTTTCCTCATGCTGGAGCGCCGGAATCCGGGCAATCCGCAAGTGTTGTTCCTGCTGGCCTTGACACAGTTCACGACTGGGAAATACGAGCAGGCCGAATCGAACGGCTTGAAGGTCATCGCGTCGGGAACACAGGCCGGCCCCGCTCACCACCTGCTGGGCATGGTCTACGAAGAGCGGAACGCGCTTGACAAGGCCCTCGCTTCGTATGAACAAGCCATCAAGGCGGACCGGCAGCTCGTCGACGCTTATCTGAGCTCGGGGAGCGTCCTGCTGAAACTGCGCCGTCCGGCCGACGCGCTGCCGATGTTGGACAAGGCGGTGGAGCTTCGTCCTGGTCTTGCCGAGGCGCACTATCACCGGGCCCGCGCACGAATTGAATTGGGACAACTGTCCGCCGCGCGAGAGGACCTGGAAACCACTGTCCGCCTGCAAGACCATCGCCAGGCCCGCAGCTTACTGGAGCGGGTGAAGTCAGGCGAGTTTGCAACGGCAAAGAGAATGGCGAAGGGAGATGCCCCGAAACCGCCGGCCATGCTCTCGCCAATTCGCTTCCGCAATGTTGCCGGCCAGGCGGGACTCGACTTCGTAGTCGCGAACCACCCTACTGCAGACAAGCACCTCGTTGAGACGATGGCCGGCGGCGTGGCGGCTTTCGACTACGACAACGACGGGCTCACCGACATCTTCTTCGCGAACGGAGCCGAGACCCCCAGCCTTGTGAAGACCTCCGCGAAATACCACAATCGCCTCTTCCGCAACGTCGGGAACATGGAATTTCGCGACGTGACCGCGGCCGCAGGGTTGCAGGGCACTGGTTATTCGATGGGGGCCGCGGCCGGAGACTTCGACAACGATGGCTACGTGGACTTGTTCGTCCCCGGTGCCTTCGGCAACCTGCTCTACCGCAATCTCGGCAACGGACGTTTCGAAGAGACCACGGCGAGTGCGGGCGTCAAGAGCGATCGCTGGTCCGTTGCGGCCGGCTGGTTTGACTATGACAACGACGGTTTTCTTGATCTTTTCGTCGTTGACTACCTCCAGTGGTCACCAGAGAACAATCTCTACTGCGGTGACAACGCCAAGAAGCTGCGCACTTACTGTCATCCCAAATACTACGAGGGTCAGCCGAACACCCTCTACCGCAACAAGAAGGACGGCACTTTCGAAGACGTCTCGGAGGCGTCGGGCATCGCGTCCCACGTCGGCAAGGGTATGAGCGTTGCCTTTGCAGACTACGACCAGGACGGGCACGCCGACGTATTCATCACCAACGACACCAAACCCAACTTCCTTTTTCGCAACAGGGGAGACGGCGTGTTCGAGGAAGTGGCTCTGGAGGCTGGCCCCGCGCTCACCGACGATGGCCGATCCGTTTCCGCCATGGGGATGGATTTCCGGGACTACGATAACGACTCGCTTCCCGACATCATCTTCACTGCGCTCGTTGGCGAGACATTCCCGGTCTTTCGCAACGAGGGGGGAGGTGTCTTCCGGGACGCCACCTACGGCACGAAGGTGGGCCGCCTCAGCATGGGGCTCGCTGGTTGGGGCATCGGGTTGGTCGACTTCAACAACGACGGTTGGAAAGACCTCTTCACGGCGAACTCTCATGTCACCGACAACATCGAAGAATTCTCAAGCGAGCAATACTGCCAAAACAATGCCGTTTGGGCAAACACGGGCCACGGCACTTTCGAAGATATGTCGTCCGGATCAGGCGAAGCCTTTCAAGTACGCCGCGCGCACCGCGGCAGCGCCTTCGCGGATTTCAACAACGACGGCCGCGTTGACGTTGTTGTCTCATCGCTTGGAGGCCCCGCTGAACTCTGGGAAAATATCAGCGCCCCGGAGAAGCACTGGATTCGAATTCGTTTGAAAGGTGTTGGAAGCAACCGTGATGCTATTGGCGCGCGTGTGTCCGTCGACGGACAGCACAACCAAATGACGTCGAGCGTGGGTTACTCGTCCTCAAGCCTGGGGGGAGTGCATTTCGGTCTGGGGGATCGTGAACGGGTGTCCCGTATCGAGATTCTCTGGCCCAGCGGAGCCCATCAGGTCTTGCAGGACGTGGCTTCCGACCAGGTGTTGACCGTGATCGAACCCGACTGTTAAGGATCGGGATCAGCAGGTCAAAGCCTCCTCACGATCCCTTGTCTCTCAACGCAACGGGGGTTCGTTATATTCTTCCGCCGCTTGGTCAACCCGCCTCTTTGTGGGAGGCGGACACGACGACGCACTCGTGGAATTCATGACGTCCGCGGCGTTGTTGAACTCCGATGCGGGCATCCGGGCAGGTGCGGCCGAATCAAGCCCGCGAATCCTGGAACGGTAAGGTATGTTGAGTCATTCATGTCAGAACAAGAAGAACGCTCCTTTGGTTTCAACACCCGATCCCTTCATGCGGGTCAGCGTCCCGATCCTGCTACCGGCGCCCGCGCGGTTCCCATCTATCAAACGACTTCCTATGTTTTTGAAGACAGCCGGCACGCTGCGGAACTGTTTGCGCTGCAGCGCTTCGGGGACATCTACACACGCATCATGAACCCGACGACGGCGGTGCTCGAAGAACGCATCGCATCGCTTGAGGGCGGTATTGGAGCGCTGGCATTGGCCAGCGGCCAAGCGGCGCAGTTCCTGACAATCAGCAGCCTGCTGCAATCCGGCGATCATCTCGTCTCCTCCGCCACGCTGTACGGCGGCACCTATACGCAGTTCGATATCACCTTCCAGCGGCTCGGCTACCAAACGACGTTCGTCGAGCCTGATGATCCGGAGAACTTCCGCAAGGCCATCAAGGACAACACGAAGCTCGTTTATGCCGAGACCATCGCCAACCCGCGTATGAACGTCGTGGATATCGAGGCCGTCGCCAAGATCGCTCATGAAGCGGGGCTGCCGCTGGTGATCGACAATACCTTCGCGTCGCCTTACTTATGCCGCCCGATGGAATACGGCGCGGACATCGTCGTGCACTCGGCCACGAAGTTCATCGGCGGTCACGGAACGAGCATCGGCGGTCTCATCGTCGACAGTGGCAAGTTCGACTGGACCAAAGGGAAATTCCCCCAGATCACCGAACCGAGCCCCGGCTACCACGGACTGAAGTTCTCGGAAACCTTCGGCGAGATGGCCTTCATCGTCAAGTGCCGTGTCGAAGGACTCCGCGACCTGGGGCCCTGCATGAGCCCCTTCAACGCCTTTCAGTTCCTGCAAGGTCTGGAGACGCTTGGCCTGCGCATGGAGCGCCACTCCTCGAATGCGCTCGCCGCCGCCGAGTTCCTGAGAAAGCATGATGCTGTGACCTGGGTCAATCATCCCGTCCTGCCGCCAAGCAGATACACTGAGCTCGCAAAAAAGTACCTGCCCAGGGGTTGCGGCGCTATCTTTACGTTTGGCATCAAGGGCGGCCTCGAGGCCGGAAAGCGTTTTATCGATTCGCTGCAGCTTCTGTCTCATCTGGCCAACGTCGGTGATGCCAAGAGTCTGGTCATTCACCCCGCCAGCACGACTCACCAGCAGTTGACCGAGTTGGACCTCGAAGCCGCCGGCGTGACGACCGACATGGTTCGGCTGTCGATCGGCCTTGAAGACATCGAAGACATTCAATGGGATCTCGACCAGGCGCTCAAGGCGTCCCAGTCGGGATAAACTGAATGGCGGTGGCGGATAGTGGACAGAACCTCGTTTGCAGTCTCACTGCTGGCGGTGTCAGCGCGGGCTCTCCCGTCGCGCAAACAGAGTTCGCCACGCCATGGCAGGTCCGGCTGCGTATTCTACAGGACTATCGCGACATCGCGATGGTTGGCCTGTCCGCCAACCCCTACCGTCCCAGTCATTTCGCCGCGAGGTACCTCCTTGCCGAGGGCTACAACGTCATTCCAGTGAACCCCCGCGAAAAAGAGATCCTCGGCCGGCAATCCTATCCCTCCGTAAAAAACATCCCTGGACCTGTCGATGTCGTGGACATCTTCCGTGCATCCAAAGAGGCGCCTTCGATCGTCGAGCAGGCTATCGCAATCGCCGCCAAGGTGGTCTGGATGCAGTTCGGTGTCATCAACCATGAGGCTGCCCGGCGGGCTCGCGAGGCCGGGCTTGAAGTCGTGATGGACCAGTGCATGAAGGTGGAGCACGCACGCTTCTTCGGCGGGCTGCATACGCTCGGATTGAACACCGGCATTGTGTCCTCCCGCCGATGGAACCCGGCCGCGGGCAGAAAGTCCTGATGTGAAAACCCATGATCCTCGCCGCGGATAGGTCGAAACGAGGCCGGTGCGACGGTACGGAAGAGGTAGGACGAAAGGCACGACATGGGTTTTTAGCAGTGATTGATCCGCACTTGGGCGGCGGCGGAACTAGCCTGCATTTCTCACCACGCGGCGAGACGAAGTGCGTGAGAGGGCCGTCAGGACGAGGCGCGAGCCGCTTGGCGCGCGCAGGCGTACTTGAACAGTACGTTGAGCACGGCAAGCAAGCGCAACGAAGTCCTGGCGCTCGTATCGTGTGCTTCGACCGTCGGGTGGTGAGAAATGCAGGCTTAGGCCTTACTACAAACTGCAAGAAGTCGTTCAAGGCCCTCTCGGAAGGTTTCTGGCCGCGGAAGCAGGCTCACCACCAGGAGTCCCTCCTGCGGAGCATCGAACAGGTAGCCAGGATGCACGTGCACTCCGGCCGCAAGCAGATCGAGCGCCCACCGCTCGTCGCTGCGGGTCCTTGGGACCCTGAGGAACGCATACCACCCGGCCTGGGCCTCGAGCCGATCGCAGGCAGTGCGCGATAGAATCTCGTCGAGCCTCTTCAAATTGCCCCGAATCCTGTTCAGGATGTTGCACTGCACACTGTGACGAAGCTGCAGCAAGGCAGGAGCCGCGAGTTGTACGGGCGTATTCACCGATAGATACGTGTCGCCGATTACCTCCAGGCGCGCCAGCGCCTCATCACGGATCGCTTGCGGTCCCCTCACGACCATCCAACCCAGTTTCATCTGAGGCAAGGCCGCTATCTTCGATAGCCCGCTCAGCGTCAAAGTCAAGCAGGACTCTTCAGCGGCCGCGCTTGCGGGCGTCTTTCCTGTCTTGAACCATCGATAGTCGAGAAACACCTCGTCTACGATCAGCGCCAAGCTTCGCTCGGCGGCGATTTGTGCAATGCGACGACGTTCTTCTTCCAGCAGATAAGACCCGGCGGGATTATTCGGCGACACAGTGATGATGGCTCTCGTTCGCGGCGTGATCGATGCCTGCAAAGCCTCGATATCGATCGCCCATCCGTGGTCATAGACCAGTGGATAGCTCGTCAGCACGATGTCGTGCAGCTTCGCCAGGTAGTCAAGAAGCGGATAGCTCGGCCGCGAGACCAAGACCTCATCGCCGGGTTGCGTCAGCAGTTGGAATGCGAACGCGTATCCCTCGCTGGTGCTCGCGGTAAGAACAATCTGTTGCACATCGACATCGACTCCGTGATCGGAATAATAGGCCCGCACTGCGTTGCAGGCGAGCAGTGAACCCCTTGGCTGAGGATCATACGAGTCGATGGAGTCGCGGCTTAGCGTGGCGTTGAGCGTGATGGAGTCGGGTGACAGGCCGCATCGAGTCGGATTCGATTCCGTGAGATCGATGGTGTCGAGTCCCTCTGCGCATCTCGTCGCGAATGCCTCCGACAAGCGATTCGGATTGCGTCGCCAGTTCGTGCGGAGGGAGAACATCGGGATCGCAAAGTCTCGTTCAGGACGCCGAAATGAATGGGCCGCGCGCGCCCAGGAGTTCAAAAGGAGACTGCTATCATGACAGAGATTTCGCGCAAGGCCGCTATGGTCTCCTTTTCCCGGCTCTTTCTCGGCTTGATCCTCGGAGCGCTTCTTTCGCCGCCGGCTTTGCCGCAGCGCACGCAGGACGACCGCAAGAACAGGGAGCAGATGAACTGGCGCGTGTTGCGCCCCGTCGTGCGTGGCACCAGGGCGGCGGTAGCCGCGGGAGCTCCGCTCTCGAGCGAAGCAGCCATGCGCATTCTGCACGCGGGCGGAAACGCTGTAGACGCGGGAGTCGGCGGACTGTATGCGGCAGCCGTCTGCGAGTTTTCTCACTTCGGATTCGGCGGCGAAGCACCCATCCTGATCCGGACGGCAGAGGGCCAGGTACACTCCATCGGCGGTCTGGGAACGGCTCCCCGGAAGATGACCCTGGAGTTCTTCCGTTCGCACCGTCAGGTGCCGGAGATCGTGCAGGAATCCCTTCGACGCGGCCACAACGGAGGGCCGATCCCGGCCTACGGCATTCTGCCGGCCCTGGTTCCCGGCATGGTGGACGGCGGGCTGCTCGCGCTGCGGGACTTCGGTACGCGATCGTTCGGAGAGATCATTCAACCCGCTATCGATCTGGCGGATGGCATGCCGGTCGACGGCTTTCGATCGTCCTCGATTGCACACGCCGTTCGCATTTTCAAGCTGTTCCCGACATCCCAAAAGGTCTATCTCCCAAACGGCAGAGTTCCTCGTGTGGGCAGCATCTTCCGTCAACCGGACTTGGCTCGGACGCTGCGCTCGATGATGGCTGCAGAGAAAGAGGCTCTCGCGGAAGGAGCCACTCGGGAGGCGGCGATCGATGCGGTCCGCGATTTCTTTTACCGGGGCGAGATCGGGCGAAAGATCGGACGCTTTTCGAAAGACAACGGGGGGCTGCTGCGGTACGAAGACTTGGCCAACTTCCGGCTGGAAGTGGAAGAGCCGGAGATGGTGACCTACCGTGGGTTCGATGTCTACAAAAACGGATTTTATACCCAGGGACCGATTCTCCTGCAAGCTTTGAATCTGCTCGAAGGCTTTAACCTCCGCTCCATGGGATGGAACTCGGCTGAATACATCCACATCATCGTGGAAGCCCTCAAGCTGGCCTACGCCGACCGCGACACCTACTATGCCGATCCCGAGTTTGCGGAGATTCCGGCTGCGCTTCTCACCAAGACGTATGCTGCCCAAAGGCGGGAATTAATCGAGCCGACGCAAGCCTCGAGCGAGTTTCGGCC
Source organism: Bryobacterales bacterium (assembly GCA_965204095.1). GTDB lineage: Bacteria > Acidobacteriota > Terriglobia > Bryobacterales > UBA6623 > JAPPLB01. Next base: position 4,005,794 of record OZ241991.1, read on the forward strand.
TGGTCGCTTCGGTGCAAGACAGCCGCCCCACCCGGCGTTCTATGCCGGCAGGCTTCGGCCTTTGACAGACGCCTTGGCATCGAGAGACACCACCTGTCTGAATATTATCGACAACTCCGGAGTCATGTTCTCGGTAACGCCGTCCGGCGCTTGGATGCCTTCTGTCATCGCGGCCGACACCGGCATTCCGCTGACTCAGCGAGCGCAGAGCTTCCTGATGATCCCTGATCACCCGAATGTCGTTGCACCGGGCAAGCGTCCACGCATCACGCTGTCGCCGACCCTGATCACCAGGCGCGGACAGCCTGTCATGGCGCTCTCGACACCCGGGGGAGACCAGCAGGACCAGGCATTGGTGCAAGTGATGCTGGCGGTGCTGGAGTTCGGGCTCAACCCGCAAGCGGCGGTCGAGGCTCCACGGATTCAGACGAGGCATCTGGTGGCAAGCTTTGACGATCACGCGATGGACCCGAATCTTCTCTTGCTGGATGAACGAATTCCGGCTTCCGTCGAAGCGGCACTGAAACAGCTCGGACATCAAGTCGAGCGCCGCAGCCGTTGGAACAGCGGCTCCGCGCCCGTGGCCGTCCTGAGAACCCCCAACGGTGTCATCTCCGCCGGTGCCGACCCCTACGGCTACCGTTACGCCGACGCCTGGTAGCCGGCGAACGTTGTCGGCTCTGCTACTTTCCGCTCAGATGCCAGCCGGAATTTCGACAACGTAAACCTGAGTGTGTCCCGACCGGTCGCTGGCGAAGGCAATCATCGATTCGTCCGGTGAGAACGACGGGTGGGGATGAGTCCACTGAGGGCCGTAGACAGTATCGATCGCCATCTCCATCCAACTCAGGGCCTTGTCCTTGTCAGCCTCGGCGCGCGCCGCCGCCCAGTCTTCGGCTACGGCATAGCGGGACGTCAGCCATTGCGTGCCGCCGTTTGAGCTTTGAGGGTAGCAAAGGGTCTCACGATCGCCCGTCGCGACGTCCACAAGCTGAATGCCGATGTCAGGCTGATTCGTGTCGCACAGGATCTTCGTGCCAGCGCGGTTGGGCGTGATATGCCAGGCGTTGAACTCCGCGATGGTATGGATTGCTCTCGTCTCCCAGCTCATGCGCTTCAGCGCCCTCGGCCAAACCGTGAACACCAGATCGCCGGTGTCGCCGAGAAAGGTCTCGTGAACCACGAACTCGTCGTTGTCGTGCTCATACAAGCATTCGATCTCCGAGCCGTCGCGACGCATCCGGAACATCCGTGGCGCCGGGTCGGCCGCGAACTCGATCCACTCTGAATCGACTGGCGAGAATTGCGGATGAATCACGGTTCGCTCGAACGGTATGGTCTGCTGACGGCCTGCCGAGGTATGTCCCACGACCACGCCGTTCTGATGTCCGGTCTTGCAGGCAGCTACGAACCAGTCACCGTCGCGGCTGAGGGAGCATTCGCCGAGTTGCCCGTCGAATTCGGCGATGGGTCTCTCCTCCAGGCTGTCGCGGTCGATCACGAAGACCGATCCACCACGTACGAAATAGACCGATTCGCCGTCAGGGGCGATGGCGGGAGAAAACGGATGGATCGGGCCGTCACTGGTAAGCTGCCGAATCTCGCCATCGAAGACGCCCACTTCGAAGAGTTGCGCCTGTCCGGTGCGGTAGGACGAAAAGACCAGGGCCTCCTGGTCGGGCGTAAATGAACTCTGCAAGAAGTACGTCGGATGGTTGATCGATGGATGATTCGTAAGTTGATGGACTCGCGCGCCGGTCTGCTCGTCCTCGTATACGGTGTGCTCGGATGGAAAGAGGGTGCCTTTACCGGTACTCATGCCCTTCATCGGCCCTCGGCGGCAACCCCTTCGTAGTAGGCCCTCGCCTTCTTGAACAGTGCGACCACTTCCTGACGTTGCTTTTCGGAAGCGAATCGACCTTTGTCCTGGACTCGTGAGATCAACTGGTCGACCCAGGCGACGAAGAACTGCCCGTCCTCCTTGCGCGAGACTCCTTTGCCGTCGACGGTCAGATACACGGGACTCGTGTGTGCGTACAGATCGGTGTCATTGACCAGATAGCGGTGGAAATCGCCGCGCACACGAGCGGCAACCCAGGAGCCCTCCGCAACAGGAATCTCCTTCGTAAGCTGAACGAATGATCCATCCGCGCGAGGTTCCTCGCTGGTAACCACCTCGCCGTTGACCACGATCTCCAGTCGTTTCATCGGGACGAGCGAGGTGGCCGACGCCTCCACGCGAACCCTGTCACCGGACGAGATCTTGAGCTCGTCGCCGGGGAGTCGGCCGTTCACCTTAAATCGAAGAATCGGTCCATTCGTCGCGAAGCTCCGCCCTTTTCGAAAGTTCTCAATCCAGTCGCCGGCGTTGAGTGCATCACCGGTGTAGACATAGACACGGTGGCCGCCCGGGATCCAATGATGGCGACGGTTCGTGAAGCTGTCGGTGCCGGCGGAGATCGCACAGTGCAAGCCGGTGTTCAGCAGACGATACCAGTAGGGCGTTGCGGCGTCTTCGTTCGAGTTGCTCATCACATCCATCGCATCGACGGATCCGAGCGCCAGATCCACCGGCATTTCACGAGCGCTCATGGTTTGCGGGTCGGAAGTGAATCGATACCCCGGATGGGCGTAGCTCGCGACGCCGCCTTGTTGCTTGGCGCCCCACGCCTGGACGTGATTCGGCGGATAATCGTGCGGGTACGAGGTATCGCTAAACCCCGTGTACAGCGGCTTGACGAGTTGTTTCAGACCCGTGAAGCACATATGCCCATAGGGGCCGTTGTTGCGCATTTCCTCGCCCCAGTAGAGGATGTGCGTCGGATCGCTCAACTTGTGAGGACGCCCCTCGAAATACTGCTCGTCGTGAACTTGCGGTCCAGACGAGTTCGCAACCATCAAGTTCGCATAGTTGAGGTCCTCACCGAGGACCTGGGTCTGAATGTCCTCCGGTGTCATGAACTCGTGGTCGTTGTAGTTGACGTGCGTGTGGAGATCGCCGCCATACCAGTGTCCCTTCGCCAAGTTGGATGTGCGCTCGAGCTTGATGGTGACAGCGGTCGTTTCGCCGGCGAGCACTGCGGCGTCATGCTTGACAGGTTTGTACTCGATTCCGCGAACAGCCTCGATCGAGGCTGTTCCCTCGGGAATGCGGATCTCGTGCTCGCCACGGCTGTAGTAGAAGTAGTCACCGTGGGTCCACGTGATGCGGGAGAGCGTGGCGTCGCCGGCCCGGCCGTCGGGCGCATAGGCAAGGCCGTCGGAACCGCGCACGTAGACGCGGGCCGCAACCGCTGCGCCGTCCTCCTCCGTCCTGACACGCAACCTTCCCCAGCGCACGACTTCGATCGGGAAACGAGTCGTCGCCCCAATCCGGCTTTCGGGCGGCGATCCTTCAGAGGGGATATCGATTCCGGCGAAGACCCGGACCCTGGCTTCGCGCGGTTCAAGCGACTGCGGCCGGAGGTTCAGCAAGGCATACGTCACACGTCCAGCCGCTGCCGTCCAACGGTCGGTGGGTCCGATGTCTCCGATGGTCGCGATGATCTTGATGTCCTTCGTTTTGTCCAACTCGTTCCGCAGCATCACGGGCACGTTGTAGGTTTCCCGCAGACCCAGTCGCAGGTGGTCGGGCTTCGCGACGACCTCAAGCCCTGACGAGTTGAGGCGCAGCTTGAGCACACCGGGAAGATCGAGGTCCCATAGCTCCGGTATTCCGGCGCGCCGCCAGCGGCGGAACGACACCGTCAACGGCATGTGAAAATCCCCATCCCGGCGCAGCAGGACCCGCACCATGTCGAGTTCCGTCAGCGGACCCGGATAGTTGACGGGCTGGAACCCTTGGCGTGACGTCTCGAACGTATATTCGTCCCCAGGGGTTGGCAGGTTGCGTCCCGCCGTCGAGATCTCGGCAACCCACCATAGGCATACCGCAAACCCAAGAAGAATCCCTAAGCGCTTGGCGATCATGGGGGCAATCATAGCAACCGCGGCACCCGGCTCCTGCTTTTGGGGAGAAGCAGCCTTAAACAATCTCCGAGATCGCCCGGCCGTGAACCTGAGTCAGCCGTTCCTTACGACCCATGTGAAGATAGCTCAAGTCGTCCTGGTTCAACCCAAGCTGGTGCAGCATCGTGGTGTGGATGTCGCGGAAGTGGTAGGGCTTCTCGATCGCGCGAAGACCGATCGCATCGGTAGCGCCGACCGTCTGTCCGCCCTTGATTCCGCCACCGGCCATCCACATCGAGAATCCCAAGTTGTGATGATCGCGGCCTACCCCGCCCTGGGCTTCGGGCGATCGACCGAACTCGCCGCCCCACAGGACCAATGTTTCATCGAGCAAGCCGCGGCGCTTGAGATCCTTCAGTAGACCGGCCACCGGCTTATCGGTCTCCGACGCCATGCGGAGATGGTTTTCTTCGATGTCTTTGTGAGCGTCCCACTGCAAGTTGCCCGGACCGCCTCCGGAAACAACGCACACGAACCGCACGCCGCTCTCCACCAATCGCCGCGCCAGCAGGCAGCGCCGGCCATAGTCATTCGTCGGCTCGACACCGACCCCATAGAGATCCAGCGTTTCCTGCGGTTCGTTGCCGAGGTCCAAAACCTCTGGCGCTTCCATCTGCATCTTGAACGCCAGGTCGTAAGCCTTGATCCGCGCGCCGAATTCATCTTCGTCCTCGGCCAGGGTCTGCTCGTTGAGCTTGCGAATCAGGTCGAGCGTCTCCCGGCGTTGGTCGAGCGAGACTCCCTGAGGCAGGTCGAGATTCAGAACCGGCCGCGTACCGGATCGGAACATTGTCGGCTGATACACCGCCGGCAGGAAGCCGTGCATATACATCGGCTGGCCTGCCTCGAGCGCCCCGTCGGGGTCGGGCATCACTACATACGAGGGCAGAGATTCGCTCTCGGACCCGAGTCCGAAGACGGTCCACGACCCCATGCTCGGGAAGCCCGGCACGATACGTCCGGTGAACAGTTCGTACTGCGCCGCCGAATGGACGACCATATCGCCATGGCAGCTTCGCAGCACCGCGATGTCGTCGATGCACTCGGCCGTATAGGGGAACAGGTCGGAGACCTCGATGCCGCTCCGGCCGTACTTCTTGAAAACCCGCTTGGTACCGAGAAGCTTGGCGTCTTCCTTGACGAACTGGTACTTCGCCTCTCCGAATTCCTTCGGGCGCGGCTGACCGTGCAACTCGTTCAACAACGGCTTGGGGTCGAACGTCTCGACCTGGCTCGGCCCGCCGGCCATGAACAGAAAGATGACGGATTTCGCCTTGGCATCGTGATGCGGCGGTTTGGCCGCCAAAGGATTCAGATTCGCCCCACGAACCCGCTCGCGCTGGAGCATCGAGGCCAGCGCCAAAGCGCCGAAACCACAGAAGCCGTCGCGGATGAACTCCCGCCGGTTGCGGGTGAATCGAACATGTTCCGGCATATCAGTTCACGTAGAGGAAAGAGTTCAAGTTGAACATCGCCAAGGCGAACTCCCTCAACGGCTGCTTCTCGATAAACGCAACGGCAATGCGCTTTTCCGTCTCGCTCGGCATCCGCCCGGCGGCAAGCAAATAGGCGCGCTCGACCTGCTGAGGCGGGCTCGTGCCCACCTCTCGCACCAGGCGCTTGGTGAAGGCCTCGGCGAGTTCGTTCGACGTCCGGCCGTTGAGCAATTCCAGCGCTTGCGGAGCGTGAGTGCTTGCCTCGCGACGGGCGCAACTCGTCATCAAGGCCGGCTGATCGAACACTTCCATGAACGGCAGCCGCAGGTTCCTCTTAGCGATCAGATAGACCGATCGGCGATAGTGGTCTTCGGAGTTCTTGGCGACTTGCCACTGGTGCGGCTTGTACAACGAGTCCACGAGCTCCTGTTCCACGGGGATCATGATGCTTTCCCCGCCCCGCTTCGGATTCAGCTTGCCGCTGACCGCCAGCATCGCATCCCGAATCTCTTCGGCTTCCAGACGCCGCCGGTTGAACTTCCACAAGAGCCGGTTCTGCGAGTCCGCCTCCGTTGCCCTCTTCTCGCCGGGAGACAGCGAAGATTGCCGGTAGGTGCTGCTGAGCACCATCATGCGGTGCATCGGTTTGGCCTTCCAACCGCCGTCGACAAAGGCATTGGCCAAGTGATCGAGCAACTCGGGGTGACTCGGGCGGTCGCCCATGAATCCGAAGTCGTTGGGGGTATTGACAATCCCGCTGCCGAAGTGAGATGCCCACATGCGGTTCACGGCGACGCGCGCCGTCAGCGGATGTTTCGGGTCAGTCACCCAGTGCGCGAGCCGCGTCTTCGGATTCGGAGTGTCCTCAGGGATCTCCGGCTCACCGTCAGGAAGGAGAACGCCCAGAGGCCGCATGCCGACCTCTTCGCCCTTACTCTCGTAATTCCCCCGCTCCAGGACGTGAATGGGCGATCGCTTCTCGCGGTCATTCCTGATGCTCGCGATGGCTGGAAGCGGCTTGGGGATTTGCGCCTCCAGTTCCTTGATCCGGGCCTGGATCTTTTTCTCCGCCGCTTCTTTCTCCTCGCCTTTCAGACCTTTCGTCTCACCCCGGAGCTTCTTGATCTGCTTCTCGATACGCTCCGTGGTGCTCTTGACGTAGTCTTGCTCCTCCTGCGGCGCGATGACGATCTGGTGCTCCTGTGTTTCCGCGAGGAAGGCTTGCAAGCGGTAATAGTCCTTCTGCCGGATCGGGTCGAACATGTGGTCGTGGCAGCGGGCGCAACCCACGGTCAGGCCGAGAAAAGCCGCTCCGATGATGTCGGTCCGCTCGGTGAGCACTTCGTTGCGGCTGCTCGCCACTTCCTGGTTGCCGGCGTTCCGGCGAACCGCCCCGAGGCGATGGAAACCCGCCGCGACCTGCATCTCGCGGTTGTCCGGACCGATCTCATCGCCTGCGAGTTGCTCCCGGACAAACTGATCGAAGGGCTTGTCGTTGTTGAACGCCCGAATCACGTAGTCGCGGAAGCGCCACGAGCCGTGCATCGTGCGATCGTACTCGAAGCCTTCGGTCTCGGAGAAACGCACCAGGTCGAGCCATCGCTGTCCCCAGCGCTCGCCGTAGTGTTGGCTCGCAAGAAGACGATCCACGACTTTTTCGTACGCGTCAGGCGAGCGGTCGAATACGAAATCGGCGACCTCGCCAGGAGACGGCGGAAGGCCGATCAGGTCGAACGTCACGCGGCGAATCAAAGTCGCGCGGTCCGCTGCGGGAGCCGGCCGCAGCCCCTTTTCCTTGAGCTTCTCGAGAACGAAGGCGTCAATCGAGTTGCGAACCCAGGCTTGATCACTCGGATTCGAAAACGCCGGGACGGCAGGGCGGCTTCGTTCTCGAAGAGACCAGAACTTGCGCTCTGAATCGCGGTATTCCGGCTCGACTCCGACCGAGGCGGCGAACACGACCGAGGCAGCGATCAGTATCGCGCCGCTGGATAGCAACAGCCGTCGACTCTGTGGCATTCCGTTCCCAACGTCCAGGATTCTTTTGGCCGAACGCACCCTTTTGCCAACCAACGAGAGGGCTCCCCGCAAACTACAAAAGTCCACAGTAATCATAGCGCAACGCCCCGAAGCTGCCGTGTCAACGCAATCCGGAACGTTCCCCTTTCCCGGCATGGATTCATTTTGCGTTCGCGGCCGCGGAAGGAGCCCGGAGGGCGACGGGAGCCGCAGCCCATGGCGCTCGCCGTGAGGCCGAGCGTGAACGACGGACAGGAGCGGGGACACCGGCTCAGGGGTAATATGCCGCCCATGCCGCACCATGCCGCGCCACAATGCGCAGGAAAGCGGCGACCGGGCGGCCTGCGCGGCAGTCCGGGCGGGGGTTTCCGATTGTGCGTCCCTTGCGCACCCGCGGCGAAAAGAACAGCCATAAAGTCCGTGATTCGTGTTTCATAAAATCCTTACAGGCGGTGTTGCCGGAGCGGGGGGCGGCAGCCGCCACAGCGTGCGCCGCGCCGACGGGAACTGGAACTCCAGGATCGCCGCCTCGCAGTCCTCATACTAAGCAGGCCGGGGCGGAGAGGCCCGGTTTCGGTTCGCTAACATGGGCCATGCTTCGCCTATTGATGAACCTCTCATGAAACTCGGTCTCGATCTCTTCAGCCTGCGCTCACAGAACTGGACGGCCTTCGAACTGCTCGACTACAGCGCGCAGCTTGGCGTCGAGACGGCGCACTTCTCCGAACCGCGTTTCCTGGGCAGTCTGGAGGAATCCCACCTCGACCGGGTCAAGGCTCATGCCGACCGCCTCGGCCTCGATCTTGAAGTCGGCTTCACCTCGATTTGCGAGACGTCGCACCGTTTCGAGCCCCAGCACGGCACGCCCGCGGCGCAGCTCCGCCGAATGCTGCAGGTTGCGCGGCGGCTGGGCTCACCGATCGTTCGGTGTTTTCTCGGCACTTCGGAGGACCGTGAAGGGCCGATCCCCCTGGAACAGCACATCGAGAACACCATCAAGGCCTGCAAGGCGGTTCGCTCCGAAGCGCTTGACCTGGGCCTGAAGATTGCGGTCGAGAATCACGCCGGCGACCTTCAATCCCGCCAGCTTCGGATGCTCATCGAGGAAGCCGGACCGGAGTACGTCGGGGCGCTCTATGACGCCGGCAACGCCGCCTGGACCCTGGAGGATCCTCTGGCGGCTCTCGAAACCCTCGCTCCTCATGTCCTGACCTCCGGCATGCGCGACTCGGCGATTTGGGAGGTTCCGGGCGGCGGGGCGGTGCAATGGGTGCCGATGGGCTCAGGCAATGTCGAGATCGACAAGGTGGCTGAACGCTACGCCGAGTTGTGCCCCGGCAAAGTGTTCTCACTCGAGATCATCAATACCCGCACAGCTCGGATCTTCGGCTACTGGGATGAGACGTTCTGGAGACACTATCGCGACGTGCCGGCCTGGGCCTTCGCCCAGTTCCTGCGGCGCTCGCGGTCAGGTTCGCCTTATGAGAATGTGCCGCCCGGACCCCAGGGCGCGTCTCCGGACAGCCCGGCGTTCAAGCAATTCCTTGTCGATCAAGAGCGCCGCGACGTCGAGCAGGCCGTGGAGTATTGCCGCACGACACTCGGTCTCGAAGGCCGTGTTTCGTGACTCGTGTCTCGTGATTCATGAAAACCATTGGCCGGGCCTGGTTGACTCCAGAAGAAATGTCTGGCGGCCGGTGAACCGTAAAGGCCGTGTTTCGTGTTTCGTGACGCGAGGGGGTGAAGGAGGCGATATAATCGCTACGCCTGCGCGCGCCAAGCGGCTCGCGCCTTTTTCCTCCGCCCGGCTTGCGCCTAGTCCTGACGGCCCTCTCACGCACTTCGCCTCGCCGCGTGGTGAGAAATACAGGCTAACCGCCGAACGCCGGCTGCACCCAGGCATGCCTGCCATCCGACCGGGTCACCGTCGCTCTCACATAAGCTTCGCCGGGACTAAGCTCATACTTCGCCTCCAGCCCGTGAACCATAGCGAGCACCTTGCCACCCTTGCCGATGAAGCGCGTCGTGTACTTGAAATTCAACTCTTCCCGAATCGCGATCTCCAACCCCTTCGAAGAGCGCTCGACGTTATCGAGATTCACGCCCGTGGATGCGTAAAACCTCCCCTGCTCGAGGGCATGCACAATCGCAGCTTCCGAAAGCTCCGGCGCCAGCACCGAAACCCAGCCGCGGCCCGGATTCGAAAGCGTCGGCCCGAATTCCTTGAAGTTGTGCGCATCGTCGACCGCGACGCCATAGACCTGCCGGCCCGCGCTCAGCACCACGTCCCACATTTCCTCCAGACTCGGCGAGCCGCCCCCGCCGAAGTTGTGGGTCGTCCGAATCCCGTTGTACACCTCGAACAGCTTCATGTCGTTGACCCGCGCCAAGTCGTCCGGCGTCACCGCCCAACGGTAGTTCGGGTGGTTCAGGGAAGGCACTGCGTCGGCCGCCCGGATCGCGTCAACGTTCTTCTGAATCGTATCCAGGACATTGTGCCCGAAAGCCGGCGGGATGGTCTTGCGAAGCCCGAAGGCGTTGACGTGGACCGGCTTTTCCTCGTAGCGCGACGTGACTTCTTCACCGGCGATCAGCAAGAATCGCTCGTCCGCAGCGAAGAACGAATTCAGCGGCCCCGGGTCCGTGAAGTAGTTGTGATCAGTGAGCACCAGGAACTGATAGCGGTGCTCCTTGTACCAGCGCGCCACCGCATCCGGCGTGCTATCGCCATCGCTGTTGATCGTATGCGTGTGAAGATTGCCTTTGTACCAGTTCAATTTCGGTGTCGAGGCCGCCTGCCGTCCGGACGAAAACGCCCAGACCCAGGCCGTGAGGAACACCAAACCAACTCGAAGCAACCAAGCGGATCGAAGTTTCATACCGCATAAAGCTACCACAGCCGGGCCCCCCGCAGTGACCCGCTCCGTCGAGGCGGAAACAGGGAAGCATCGGGCGTCACCTTACGGGTGCCCCCGTCAGAGGCTCTACGATCCATGCGGTTCATACCGCACAAAAGGGTCAGCGGCTACAGGGAGTCGCGGGAGAGAAGAAATGCATGGACCTGCCACATTTCGTTCCGCGAAAGGATTTCGGCGAACGGGGCCATGGCGGTGCCGGGCCGCCCTTTCGTCACCGTGTCGAGGAACTGCGCCGGGCTGAGCCCGGTCCTGAAAAGGCTCGGACCCGCCGCCCCGCCGCCGGATCGATGACAACCTGCGCAGCGTCCCCGGTAGATCCGTTCGCCGGCAGCGACCGCTTCCGCCCGGCCCAGTAGCGGGTTCCGCAGCTCCTCCTGGCCGGGCAAAGGAGAAGGCGGAGCCGCGCCGGTCTTGATCGGCTCGCCGCCTTCGGTCGGCGCAAAACCGTAACCCGGCAGGACGCGGCCCCCGAGGGTGTGCCCCGGCTGCCCCACACGCGGCAGGCCTCCTTCGAGAAGCGTCAGGTTGGTTCCCGGAGCGACACGCGCCGGGCCGCCGCCATCCAGCGCAAAGACCCAGAGATTACCGGCCTTCGGCTCGGTGTAGTAGAACGTCATGTCGCCGCCGATACCGCCGGACGGCACCACGAGATACTGGATCCCGTCGAGTTCGTACGTGATCGGGCTGCCGATGATCCCCGAGCCGGTCTGGAACTTCCACAACTCCGCGCCGGTGCGGGCATCGAACGCCATGAAGTAGCCGCGCATATCGCCGGTAAACACGAGCCCGCTTGACGTCGCGACGGCGCCCGCCCAGAAGGGCGCGGGGCTCACGGCGCGCCACACCACCTTGCGCTTCACCACGTCATAAGCGACGAAGTTGCCGGGGTGGTCGCTGGTCAGGTACTGCTGATAGTCAGCGCCGAGGTACCACTCGCCTCTGGTCGGAGGCTCGAAAGTGTCCTCTGCCCAAAACTTGTATCCCATAGCCCACTGATTCGACATGAAGTAGAGCGTTTCGAGTTCGGGGTTGTAGGCCAGCGGCTGCCAGTCGATCGCGCCTTCGAGGCTGGGAATGATCGGGCCCACTTCCGGCCCGCCCGACTCGGCGATCATGTCCGGGTTCACCTTCGGGCGGCCGGTCACGGGATCGAGTCCGAAGGCCCAGTTGATGCCCGGCACAATCGGATCGCCGTAGATGAACTTGCCGTTCGTGCGGTCCAGCGCGTAGAAGAAACCGTTCTTGTCGTGGTGGAAGAGCGCTTTGACCGAGCCGTCGGAACCAAGGTCGACGTCCGCCAGCAGCGGCGTGCTGACAGCGTCGTAATCCCAACAATCCCAGGGCGTGTACTGAAAGCCCCACTCGATGCCGCCGCTATCGGCATTGATGGCAATAGTGGCCGCCGTCCATTGGTTGTCGCCCTTGCGGACATGGCAATTCCAGGGAGCGGCGTTGCCGGTATTCCAATAGACGAGGTTCAGGTCCGGGTCGTAGACGCCGGTGGTCCAGGTCGAGCCGCCGCCGTGCTTCCAGGTGTCGCCGGGCCAAGTGTCGTTGCCCGGCTCGCCGGGACCTGGAATCGTGTACGCCGTCCAACGCGGCGCGCCGGTCTTCGCGTCGAAGGCCTTGACAAAGCCGCGAATGCCGAACTCGCCTCCGGCCACGCCGGTGAGCACCATATCCTTGACGACCAAGGGGGCGCCGGTAATGCTGTAGCCCTGCTCCCAATCGATGACCTCGACTTCCCACACCACCTCGCCAGTGCGCATGTCGAGCGCGACGAGCCGGGCATCCATCGTCCCGACGTAGACCAACTCGCCCCAGATCGCCACGCCGCGGTTGATCGAGCCGCAGCAGTAGACGCGCTCCGTCTCATCGGAAAGCTTGGGATCATAGCCCCACTTCCTCGCTCCGGTTCGCGCGTCGATGGCGAAGACGCGAGACCCATCGGCCGAAACGTAGAGCACCCCGTCGTGAATCAGCGGCGTTGCCTCCAAGCCGCGGTTTTCACCACCGGTCGCGAACACCCACACCGGATGCAGCCGGTCCACGTTGGCTGGCGTAATCCGGTCCAGCTCGACGTAGCGGTGGCCGTAGTAGTCACGGCCATACATCAACCACGATGAGCTGTCGGCGGCGGCCTTCCTGAGCTGCTCGTAGGTGACGGGTCGGGCCTGAGCCGGCGCCCGCGGCAAGACTGCGGCGAACCCGAAGAACGCCGCAAACAAGACAACAAACCTTGAAGAGCGCATTCGACCGAGCAAGAGACAACCCCCGCCGGCACGGGAGAACCAGAGATTATCCTAGCCTGCATTTCTCACCACATGACGGCCAGAGCACGCGATACGACCGCCAGGACTTCGTTGCGCTTGCTTGCCGTGCTCGACGTACGGTTCAAGTACGCCTGCGAGCGCCAAGCGGCTCGCGCCTCGTGCTGACGGCCCTCTCACCCACTTCGCCTCGCCACATGGTGAGAAATGCAGGCTAGGAAGGAGCGCGGAGCCGCCATTCCACACGTTTTGCTCCGACCGTTCGGGCCGGCGGATTCTTCCCTTCGCACATTCCCTGCTTGTCACGAAGCGGGCCGTCTTGATTCCCGTGTGATGTTGGCGTAGTATGCTTGAGTACCCATGAGACAAGGGAGAACACGATGAAACGACTACCGGCCGCGCTTACGATTTTTCTCATGACTTGCGCCTTGGCGTTCGCTCAGGTCATGGATATCCGCAACCCTTCGATCAATACGGAGACCGAGCAAGGCTCCTTGATCTCGCAGGCCGGCACGGCCGAGGACGACGCCACGAGAATGCAGCTCCTCGAGACCTTCGTCGAGAGATACAGTGACCACGACGCCATCAACTATGTTTACCTGCAACTCCAGGGTCTCCATCTGGCCGCCGGCAATTTCGACAAGGTCATCTCCTACGGAGAGAAGCTGCTCGAGGCCGTCCCGGAGGATGTCGAAATTCGTCAGAACCTGACCAAGGGCTACGAAGGCAAGCAGGATTTCGACAACCTGCTTCCGCATCTACTCGCGACCAGGCCACATGCCGAGAAAGACACCCAGCTTCCCGAACCGGAATACGAGGACGAAGTCGAAGCCTGGCAGGCTCAGATCGACTACGCCAAGGGCGTCCTGCAGTACATCGAATACTCGTTGTACGCCTCGCTGTTCAAGATCACCGATCCCGCAAAAAAGATCGAGTACATGGACACACTCAGGGAACTCTATCCCGAGGGGCAATATGCGGGCGTACTGGACGACTATTACGTTCAGTCGTACCAACAGTTGGGCGACGTCGCGAAGATGCTGGCCGCCATGGAAGCGGCCGTCCAGAAGAACCCGGGAAACGAAAACTACCTGTTCACACTGGCCGAGAGTTCCGTCCGCCAAGCGCAATATGACAAAGCGAAGGGCTATGCCGAGCAACTCATTCAAGTGATGAACCAGAAAGCCAAGCCCGAAAACCAGACCGAAGAAGAGTGGACCAAGAACAAAGAACTATTCACCGCTTACGGCAACTACATGCTGGGTAAGCTGATCGTCCTGCAGGCCGGCAATGCCGCGCAAGGCTACCGGGACGGCCGCAAGCAATTGCTCACGACCGTCGGCCCCATCCAGGAAAGGGGCGGAGAGCACTACGGCATCCTGGCCTACATGCTCGGCATCTGCTACGTGAAGCTCGACATCGCCGGCGACAACATCGGGCAGGCCACGAAGTGGATGGGCATCGCCGCCCAGGAACCCAACCCCTACCAGGGCGAAGCCCAGAATACTCTGGCCGCCATCCGCGCGGCTACCGAGTAAGTATCGTGATCACTTCTTTTCTTTCTATCGGTTATGTCAAATTCTTAGCGTTATCAACAACTCGGGGACTCTACTCAACACTCACGGGCAACCCCAATACCTTCAACAAAAAGGGGTATTGATACATTCTTGGTACACTGACGAAGCAGTTGCTCCGCTGTCACCGGACCAGTGAGCGTTTTGGCGAACAAGCGCATGGCGGCGATGGCGGCTCGGATGCGATCGGCGATCTTGAGCAGATCGGAGGTATGTCGATCCGGGTTACGGCGACGATTTCGTTGAGCCGATGGCTGTCCAGCATGTGCTCAAGTTCAGGTCGGAAGAAGGGCCGTCCAGCACTGACCTTCTCAGCGCAGATGTGGGTGCATCCTGCTGCAACGAGTTCTTCGTGTTGCAGGGGCAAGTCTTGGTTGTGAGTGGATACTCAGGTATAGCCGACAATCAATTGGGTTGTCGAATAGGCGAGTGTTACCATTCGTTTTGCGCCACCGCAACTTCAGGACAAACATATGGCATGTCGTAAGTCCTGTCAATATATGGGCGGTGGACCCCTGAAGTGAGACAAGTAGCTAAGCAGGTTTTCCCCATTTGCTGAAAGATGGTGGGCTGGGGGACGGCCCTCATTGTGAACTCTTCATCGGCTGGCGAAGCGGAGGCGGGCTCTGCTGGAGAGCAACCCGCCAAGGAATAGCCAGTTGGAAACTCATCGAAACGATGGGTCGGGGCGTGGAGCCGCGCGCTCTGCGCCCCACTCCAACGGAGGTCCAGGCCATCGGATCGATAGATTTCCCGATGCCTCAGAAAACTCATCCCGTGACTCCCGCCGGCGTCTGCTGGTCGAGCAACCACTGCTCGTACTCGTTGGGCGGCCGATAGTCCAGCGCCGAGTGCAGCCGTTTTTCGTTGTAGACGCGCTCGATGAACTCCTCGATGCGCTGCTGCGCCTCGGCGAAGTCCTCGTACTCGAACAGGTAGACTTCTTCGTACTTGAGCGTCTTGATGAACGACTCCGCCAGGGCGTTGTCGTTGGGGCTCGCCTTGCGGCTCATGCTGATGGCGATGCCGTGGTCGGCCAACAACGCCGTGCAGGGGCCCGCAGCGTACTGCACGCCACGATCGGAATGATGCACCAGTTCGGGCCGCCGCGCGCGCTGGGCGAGGGCCATCCGGAGGGCTCCCAACGTCAACTCCGCTGCTAGCGTGCAACCCAGCGACCACCCGATGCAGCGCCGCGAGTAGGCGTCCAACAACACCGCCAGGTAAACAAACTCGCGCCGTAGCCGAATGTAGGTGATATCCGCCACCCAGAGCTGGTTCAGCCCCGTCAGATCCAGTTCGGGAACCAGGTTCGGATAGACCGTCAACGCAGGGCTCGAATCCGTGGTGCGCACGCGTTTGACACGACGCAGGCACAGCAGGTTGTCTTCCCGCATGATGCGCTGCACGCGCTTGCGGTTGATCCGCCAACCGCGTCGACGCAACTCGGCGCTAATGCGCCGCGATCCGTAGCCGGGCATCTCCAAGGCGATGCGCTGGATGGCATCTCGCAACTCGACGTCGTCGCAGCTCGTGGACTTGTGACGCGCTCGGTAGTAGGCGGCGCGATTCACGCTCAAGGCGCAGCACATCGCCGCTAATGACAGCTCGGCTCCTGCTTCCTGCTCGAGCAAAGCGATCATCTTCTGGTTATAGACGCGACGCTCGCTGGACGTGGTTCCTCGAGCCGCGCCAAGGCCTTTTTTAGCAGCGCATTCTCCATCGTCAGCCGGCCGACCATACGCTCCAGTTCGGCGATGCGAGTTTCTTCGTCCGAGCCGTTCCCCTGGCTCCTGAACGCCCGCTCGGGATCCTGACGCAGCTGCTTGCACCACTTCGTCAGCAGCGTGGGATGGATTTCATAGCGTCGAGCGACCGCTGCCGTCGAGGTTCCCGCCTCGACTTGCCGTACCGCCCGCAACTTGAACTCCGCAGAAAACTTCCGTCTTGACAACGCCATAGCACCTCTCTCCGATCACTGTAAAAAGATGCTTAGCTACTTGTCTCATTTTTGGGGTCCACTCCGCCTTACTCGCCCCGGCGCCAACGACGAAGGTCGTGGGTGTAGTTATCACTCTGGTTACCTTTTCTAGCTGCTAGCCTGCGAAGTCTGAGAATTGTGTTCGTAGATTTCAGGCGGCCAACATCTCGATGAAGCGCTGGAGCGAATCGTCGGCTTTGCGGAAAGCCACTTCGAGTTTTGTGCGGGGCTGGGCGCTCTGGGCCGGTTTTGGACCGAACAAGCTGTGCGCCAAAGGGCCGCAGACCCGCTTGTGAAACAGCAAGAACATCACCGCGACGCGGACGCCCTTGCTCGTCAAGCGATAGCGGTAAGTGCGTCCCAGGCGGTCCACCAGCCGATGGGCTTTGAGTTTGCGCAGGTCGTACCGCAATTGTGTCAGCGTGTAGCATGACTCGTTGAGTTCGTAGGCTGCCAAGACCGCTTCGTACATCTGACGGCTGCGCCAGCCCGTGATCTGCGTCCCCGAATGCAGCAGAACTTCCAGCAAACGCAGCAGGCGCGTGTCATGAATCTTGATCCCGGGAACGCGGCTGCGAGCGTGGGGAATCGGCAAGGCCAGGCGCTGCAACAGCGGGAAGTCGATGGGCGTGTTCAACGCTTCTGCTTCGAAAGCGGCGAAGCGGTCGGTGACCGCTCTGAGCCTGTGCCGCACCGCGTCCAGATTCTCCAGCCCCTTGTTGAGGCCAAAGTCCTGCAAGCGGTTGCTGAGCACTTCCAGTCGCAAGAAGGTCGTCCACTTCTGATACATTCGCAGCGTCGCCTTGTTGGAGTAGGCGCGCAACACATGATGGGGGTGTTCGACTTTCGCCAGCACCGTTTGCAGTCTGCCACGCCGCCTTTTGCGCAGCGGCCAACCGAAGATCTGCGAGAGCTTGTCGGCGCTCAGTCGCAGTAGACCCAACTCGCAGGAACGCTCGAAGATCTTATGGATCGGGAAGCTGCGCCGGAAAACAAAGTTGAGGCAGTATTCGATCTGGTTCATCGAATATCGCCGCCGCAAGTTCACGCCTTGGCGGTCTTGGGCCGAAAACTGCGGGCCGAGCCACAGCGTCCAATAATCAAGCCGCTTCTGGATCGTCGCGGCATCGAGACGCTCGGCGGCGGCTTCGAGCGCGGCAGGATCGGTTGTGGACAGAAACGAGTTGTCGTTGCCGCGATAGGCAACGCCTTCGCGCTCCAGCTCGCGGGCAAGGAAATGATGACCGTTGAGGTAGTAGGTCGTGTAGAAGGGTAAGAACGAAGCCACGCACACGACCAACGGGCCGAGCGTTTCGTCACGGATATAAAAATAGTAGTGGGTGAAGCGGCTGCGTTGCCGGCTGAGGATGCGATAGTGGGGATCGTCGACGGGATACTTGGGCACGGTCACGCGAAACGTGGAGCCCTGCTCCATGCTCTTGAGGATGAAGTAGACGCCGAAGCGCTTGTTGCGTTCCATACGCCTCAGCACCGGCCGCACGTAGTCTTCCTTGCGGACGCCTTTCTCAGCCCACTCGATGGGGATGTCGTGATTCCGCGCGTAGGCCTCGACCCAGCGGTTGTAGTCGTCGGTGCGCTGGCGCAGAACCTCCTTGGTGATCGGGCGCAGGCCGTGCACCTCGCCGAAGAAATGCACGATGTGCTCGGGGCGCGTCAGCAACGGCAAGTAGCCGAAAATGACAATGCGATCGAAACAGTGGTATACCAAGGCCAACAGGCTGCCGAACAGTCTGAGAAACGTTTCCATCGGTCCTCCTCCTGAGTCTCTTGCAGGTCAACAAGATTTTCGGTTAGAGGGCCGATGGATTCAAAATTTCAAATATTTTTGGCTAGAGTTAGAGCAACTTTGCGACGTCGTGATCGTTGCCGATGACGCCGAACGAAGCACGACCGCAGGACCCCTCGATCAAACTCACATTTTAGGGGCGCACAGCGCCCCACTTGCGACAGCCGGGCATGGTGTAGCAGCAAGGCTTGACGCACACGAGCTGCACAAGCGCATAGGCTTGCCCCCTAGTGTGTTGGACATGGAGCAACCGCAAGGGCCGGGGCTGAACGCGTTGCTGGCGGGGATCGCGGCGGGGGTGCGCGCGGCGAATCTCTACTCGGGCGAGGTCGACAAGGCGGGCGTGGCGCTGTGGGCGGTGACATGGCGGCAGGCGATGCGGCGTGAGGCCTACCGGCGTTCATGATCGCCGCACGAGCGAGTTCGCAGACGTGCGGGCGGCGCAAGGCGGATCAGGACTCGATCCCCAACTCCCGCTTGACCTCGGCCATGGTAAAGGTACGTCCGGCGGCATGGTCTGCGCGCCCCTCTTCGATCGCACGCATGGCCTTTTCGCTCAACTCTTCGTCAACCGGCTCTGTCTGCGGCGGCGCTGGCGGAACCTCTCGCCGGCGCGTCTGTGCAGGCGGCGCCTCTTCAAGCTTTGGCATCTCGCAATCTCCTCAGCGGCCGTTCGGTATCCGTACCTGTCCTGTCCATCATACCTGCCGCGCCAAGTGTCCCGACGCCTGGCGGTCCCGTATCGGACCCCGCTCAGGCTGCTGGGCAACGTCATACGGCGACGGCTTCATCGCGCACGAAGTGGAGCCGGACGAGATGGGGACATTCGCCTTCCTGGCAAAACCCCGTGTTTCGTGTCTCGTGATTCGTGAAAACCATTGCTGGAGGGATGGTTCGCTCAAGGACGAAATGGCTGACGGGAGGTTACCGCCTCAGATGAGAGGTTGCCGCGCCGCCTCCGAGCCGGTTCGCTAAGCACGGACCGGGGCCTCCACGACGACTTGCTGATGTGAAATCCTCCGGGTCAAGCGGTGTCAACGCCGCTTGGCCCGGGGGTGTTTCAGGTTAGTTGGGGAAGAAGACCAGCTTGGCGAGCATCAGCAGCACCGCCGGGCCGTAGACGAACTTCATGATCTTCAGATCCGACTTCAGGTCGGCGGTCTCTTGCTTCACGGCGGCGATGTCCTGTTTCAGCTCGGCCCGCAGGTCGGCCAGGTCCTGCTTGGTGGAGAGGTCTCTGGCGATGGGGATGGCGCCGGCGGCGGCCTTGGCCTTGTCCTCAGGAGCGCCCGCGCTGACGAGGGCTTCGTACACCTCGGTGACCATGATGCTCATCTTTGCCGCCCCCGCTTCCCATCCAATCTAGCATTTCTCACCACGAGGCGAGGCGAAGTGCGTGAGAGGGCCGTCAGGACGAGGCGCGAGCTGGGCGGAGGAAAACGGCGCGCGCAGGCGTGCTTGAACAGTACGTTGAGCACGGCAAGCAAGCGCAACGAAGTCCTGGCGGTCGTATCGTGTGCTTCGACCGTCGGGTGGTGAGAAATGCAGGCTAGCCCTGCCCCCGCGCAAGTGCGGATCAATCACGGCTAAAAACCCACGTCGTGCATTTCGTCCTACCTCTTCCGTATCGTCTCACCGGCCCTGTTTCGACCTATCCGTCGCGAGGATTAGGGGTTTTCACATCAGCACGACCAGGGCCTTGAGGCGACGAGCCGGAGCCACGGCCGGTAAGGTCTTTCCCGAATCACGAAATACGGCCTTTACCCTTCCGTCGGGTAACTGATCCGCAGCTCCAGGTCGGTGAGCACCGGCGCTTCGGCCAGTCCGCCCCGTGGGGTTGCCTCGATGCGGTTCTCGCCCATTTTCACCGATGGCGGGGGCACGTCATACTCGAGCCAGCCCTGCGTGAGGGAACCGCCGCGCAAGGTGTCTCCGTTGATCGTCACGGCGAGGCCGCGGGGATTTGCGAGCTTCTCCACCTGCAGGCGGAGCTTGACGTCCGGGGGACTTCCCCGCGACGTGCCCCCCTGCAGGTCGTCGCCGACGACGAGGGGGACCGCGGTGGGCTGCCCGGCTCGCAGAGGCGACGGGTTCCGGGGCGACAGGATCGGCAAGCGCAGGTACGGGTCGGCGTTGAAGTGCTGCTTCACCATCGAGAAGCCCACCGGGTCGAGGCGGTACACCTTGTCGAGCCTGGCAAGCGTTTCCGGGTCTCCCAGCTCGCGAAACATCCGATCCCTGGTCTTGAACATGTTGAACGTGTAGATGCCGTCGGCGCCGGAACGCCAGATGTTCATCGCCAGGGCGCGATACGACTCCGCCGAGCTGCCGACGCCCCTTCGGGATGGGATGGCGGGCCGGATGCAGGGGTAGACCGGAACGTCGTGGGCGTGTCCCAGGGCCACGGTTTCTTCCCAGGGGGTCAGTTGCACTCCGTTTCCGCCGATCAGGATGTCGAACAGGCTCTCCTTCAACCAGAGCTCGATATCGAAGCCCAGCGACAGGCAGGCGCCGACGGAATCGGGAACGCGAACCGCGACGAGCAGCGGGCGGCCGCGGTCGAGGCCGGCTTGTTCGGTCATCGTTCGGATGCGCCGCAGCAGCCCGGTCATCTGGTTGCGTTCTTCGGTCGAGACCGGCTTGCCGGAAACCGCGTAGCTCTTGAAGAAGGGTGGGTGCCGCCAGAAATCCAGCTCCAGCCCGTCGATGTCGTAACGCCGGCAGATGTCTTCGATGACCACGAAGGCCCGCTCCCGAACCGCCGGTTGGGCGTAATCGACGCCGCTCCAGTAGCCGTGAGCCAGCTTGTCCCCTTTCGCGCCGAAGAGATATTCGGGATGGTCGATCTTGAACTGCGCCAGGAACGCGTCGGAATACACGGCGCCGACGCCGTCGTGAATGTCGTTCATCCTGACGCTCGAGAAGATCTCGATGTCGTTCCGGCGGCAGAACTCGATCGCGAGTTGCAAGGGACTGGTTCCTTGCGCGATGAGCTCCCGGGTGATGTTGCGCGACGCCCCGCCGTCGCCGCGGTCGACGAGATTGGTGAAGACCTCCGCCACGTCGCTGGGATGCAGGAAGGACCCGAAGCTTTGGGTGTCGCAGTAGAAGAGGGAATCGATATGGGTGCCCGGAATGGGTGCGATCCGGATGTCGAGAAAGGCCTCGGGCGTGACCGTCTCGCTTTGCGCGGCCTGTGCGAAACCGACCTGCGAGATGTCGGCGCCCTCCTGGCGGAAGTGCAGGGCGTCATCGCCGTCGTTGTTGTAGATGATGCGGCGGCGGCGGTGGGCGGCTTGTTTGCGGCGTTGCCGCAAGGCTTCCAACTCCGATGTCGGCGCCTTCGTCGGGCCGGAACAGTGCAGCAAGGGAAGCGCCGCGGCCGTCGAGGCCAATGCGGACAGGAATGCGCGGCGAGGTTGTTTCGGGCGGCTTGCGCCGGACTGCCGGTCGGGGGTCAAGAGTCTTTCCTCCGAGAGGAGTCTACTCGGGCGGCGCGGGCTGCGGCAACCGCAAAGGCCGTGTCCCGTGATTCGTGTCTCGTGATTCGGGGAAAACCTGAAAGGCCGCGATGCTGGCTCGGTGCGCCTGCGGCTTCCGGCGAACGGCCTGCGGGGCGCAACCGAGAGGAAAGGCCGTGATGCGCGGCGCGAATGGCAGGGAGGTCGGGGAAGGCCGCGAAGTGATATCCTGTACCCGTGGCTGCCTCGACCGAGGCTCCCGAACCGCCCGTCGACGCGATCTACCGCGCTTGGCGGGCCGCCCAGGTGGACCCCGACCTCGCCCATGAGGCCGTCGAACAGGTCCGCGCTCAAGCCGGCCGGAACGTGATCGACATCATGGAGTCGCGGTTCGAAGTCATAGAGTCGCGGTTCGAAGTCATAGAGTCGCGGTTCGAAGTCATGGAGTCGCGGTTCGACGAGTTGAAAGCCGAGATCCGGATTCTCCAGCGCGTCATCTGGCCGCTGATCGGCATCCTTGCCACCACCGTTTTCGGCCTGCTCTACCAAACCGTCGCCCCATGAGCCCGGATTGAGGCAAGGCCGTGATTCGGGGAAAACCTGAAAGGCCGCGATGCTGGCGCATGACGCCATCCTTCTAGCCTGCATTTCTCACCACGTGGCGAGGCGAAGTGGGTGAGAGGGCCTTCAGGACGAGGCGCGAGCTGCTTGGCGCGCGCAGGCGTACTTGAACAGTACGTTGAGCACGGCAAGCGAGCGCAACGAAGTCCTGGTGGTCGTATCGCGTGCTTCGGCCGTCAGGTGGTGAGAAATGCAGGCTAACCCTGGTCTCTTCGATACATGCTGGTACTGAAGCCCTTCAGTACCAACCGGTACTGTGTAGACCAATCGTGATCGGTGAAAACCATTGGCGGGGGCTTGGTTCGCTCCCCGAAGCCATGCCTGACGGCCGCTGAATCTCCCTCCCGTTTGCGGCGAGCAACACGCGCCGCAGCCTTTCCCGGGTCTCGTGACTCGTGACCCGAGAAAAATCCGTAAATGCCTTGTTTCGTTGGGCTTGGCGCGGGCCGCTGCGGCTCCCGGCGAAGCGCCGGTGGCTGGCCAGTGGCTGAAAAAGGGCCTCTTTCGCGTCCCCGGTTTGTTGTTCTTGCATCCCGCATCGCGAGACTCGCATCACGAAACACGGCCTTTCCCGCATCACCCGTCAGCGGTCCCGAAACATGGCTTTTTCGATACCTCTTGGTACTGAAGGGCTTCAGTCTTTTTTTTCGATCCGGGCCTGCATAGCATGACTACATGGAACGCGAAACATTTCCTCCGGCCTCTCCGCCGGAGATCGACCTGCCCCGTCTGCGGGCCTCGATCGAGCGTCACGAAGGCCGCCGCAGGCGGCCCTACAAGGATTCCGAAGGCGTCTTGACAGTCGGGGTGGGTCACAACCTGGAAGTCGAGATCATGGCCCGCTCCTGGTCCGACTCCGAGATCGACCGGCTGCTCGGCGGCGATATCGCCGCCGCGGCGGCCGGAGCGAAGACGCTGGTCTCGGCGGCGGCCTGGAGGGAGTTGGGCGCGGCGCGCCGCGAGGTGCTCGTCGAGATGGTGTTTCAGTTGGGGCGCTCCGGCGTGCGCGGGTTCCGGCGCTTCCGGGAGGCTCTCGAAGCCGGCGACTACGAGTGGGCGGCGGGCGAGATGCTGTGGCGCAAGTGGCGGCGCGGCTTGCCGCCGCTGCGCCGCTCGCTCTGGCGGCTTCAGACCCCGGCGCGCTGCGAGCGCCTCGCCGAAATCATGAGGGCCGGGACGTTTCGAGTTTCAAAAAACTAAAAACCAAGAACTGGGAGAAGACATGACAGAGATATTGATGGTGTTGGGAGTATTCGTCGCCGGACTGGCGATCGGTTTCGGCACTGCCGCCGTGACGGAGACGCGGGTCGAGCGGAAGCTCGACCGGCGGTTCTGGGCGCTGCAGGACGATCTCAAGGAGTGGTTCGAAGGGATCAAGCGATGATCGGCATGATCGCCGACCTCGCAGGCAAGGTCATCGGCCGCTACCAGGCCCGCAAGGCCGTCAAGGCCGCCGCCGCCGTGCGCATCGAGCAGAAGCGCGCGGATCTCGAGGTCGCCCGCATCGAGGCCGAGATCCGCCGTCAGGAACGCACGGACACGGCGGATGCCGACTACGATCTCCAGGTGCTCCGCAACCGTGAGCGGAGCCGGGCAGACGAGGTCCTGATCGGGATCTTCGCCGGGATCTTCATTCTGCCCTTCGTCGACGCGCTGCAGGCGACCTGGAGCGGGCGGCGGCTGGGGTTGGCCGAGGCCGTCGCCGCCGGCTGGCGGGCGCACGGCTACGGCGGTGCCCCGTGGTGGTTCGAGTTCGCCATGGTGGGCATCCTCGTCTCGACCCTGGGGCTGTTCCGGCTGGTCCGCATGTGGCGCAGAGAGGACGGCCCCGGCCAAGCTGCGCCTGTGGGCGCGGACGGGGGAAACGACCCCGTCCGCATCGAGAGGGAGTGACATGGACTACGAGGCCTGGCGGTTCTGGATCGACATCTTCCAGACGGTTCTGACGGCGGCTGTCGGCATCTACGTCTGGCTGGTCACGCGCACGCGGGTGAACGCCGCTCGGATCAGCAAGATGGAAGAGAATCTCGACACGCGGCTCGACGTCCACGACCGGCGGCTGACGCGCATCGAGGGCGCCGTCGAGCACGGCCCGACGCGCGACGACCTCGCCCGCATCCATACCCGCATCGACGAGGTCGCCGCGGCCATCGCACGGATCGAAGGAGAGTCGCATGCCGCCGCCCGCAACCTCGATCTGATTCATCAGCATCTTCTGGAGAGACAGGCATGAGCCGAGCGCAGGGGAAAGAGTGATACGGGTTTTTTAGAAAAAGGAAACGGCATGAGCTATCGCGTACTGATTGATGAACATCTACGGCTGGCGATCCTGCAGCTACTCGAACAGGATGTCGACTACGCCCACAACGAGATCGTGCTGCAGGGTGCATTGGAGCAACTGGGGCACGGCGTGAGCTTCGACCGGCTGCGGTCCGAGCTGGCCTGGCTGGGTGAGCAGGGGTTGCTCGTGGTCACCGACGTCGCCGGGCTGCAGTTGGCCAAACTGACCCGCCGCGGCTCGGATGTGGCTGGGGGCCGGACGCGCGTCCCCGGCGTGGCGCGCCCGCGCCCGGGGGCCTGAATCGGAGGAAAAAATGTCTAACATCTCTACCATCAGCAGCCTGCCTGACGAGGCGCGTAACTCCCTGGAAGCTTGGTTGCGTGATCCCGTCATCCCGCAGGCCGAGGCCACCCGGCGGCTCAATGCGTTGCTCGAGGACCTGGGCCTCGGTGAGCAGCAGGTGAGCCGCTATACCGTCAGCCGCTATAACCGGCGGATGCAACTGGCCGGCGAACGGGTGCTCCAATCACGGCAGATCGCCGATGCCTGGATCGCCGAGTTTGGCTCGTCGCCCGAGGGGCCGGCCGGCCGCCTCGTCATCGAGATTCTGCGGACCGTGGCGTTCGACCTCGCCTCCCGGCTCCAGGACTTCGAGGTCGACGAGAAGTCGCTGTCCCGCTTCATCGAGAACGCCACCAGGATCAGCGCCATGGTCGAGCGCCTCGAGCGTTCGAGAGAGATTGGCCTCCGCTGTGATCGCGAGATCAAGCGTCAGGCCGCCGAGGAGAAAGCCAAGGCCAGGAAAGCCAAGCCCCCGCCTCTCGACCCCGAACGGATGCGCGAGGTCGTCCGGCAAATCTACGGCGTCGAGCTTCACATCCCGGGATATCCTTCTGCTGAGCCGGCCCATCATGATCCACGAAATGAGAAACCCTCTTCGAGCTGAAGGCCCTTTGCAAGAAGCCATGGCTGCCCGCGCCGCGAATCCCGAATCGCAGGAAACGGCTTTGTTGACGCACGAGACGCGACACATCGCGTCTGATGGATCGGCGGGTGCGAAACTTCCGCTGCCCGTGCCCACTGGCCCCGACCCGGTGACGGGGAGATTCTTCTTCGGGAAGCAGGCCATCTACCCCTACCAGCAACGCTGGCTGGCGGACACCAGCCTCCTCAAGGCCGGCATGATGGCGCGGCAGACCGGCAAGACCTTCACGGCCACGCTCGAAATCATTCTCGATTGCCTGGGGGCCGAATCCGGCGGCCGCCCGACGCGCTGGGTCATCCTCTCGCGGGGGGAGCGGCAAGCGCGGGAAGCAATGGAAGAAGGCGTCAAACAGCATCTGCAGACCTGCCAAAAGGCCTACGACTATGACGAAGCCGACTACCTGGAGGGCGCCAGGGTCAAGGCCCTGGAGGTGCGGCTGCCGGGCGGCTCGCGCGTCACCGCTCTGCCCGCCAATCCCGACACGGCGCGCGGCTTCTCCGCCAACGTGCTGCTCGACGAGTTCGCCTTCCACCCCGACAGCCGCAAGATCTGGGCCGCGCTGTTCCCGGTGATCTCGGCCGGCCGCAAGCTGCGGGTCGTCTCGACGCCCAACGGCAAGGCCAACAAGTTCTATGAACTGATGACCGACCCCGAGCAGCTCCCGGAGGGCAGGAACCCCTGGTCGCGGCACGAGGTGGACATCCACCAGGCGGTCGCCGAGGGGCTGCCGCGCGACATCGAGCTGCTGCGGCGCGGCCTGGGCGACCCCGACGCCTGGGCGCAGGAGTACGAGCTCCAGTGGCTCGACGAGGCCAGCGCCTGGCTGCCGTACGATCTGTTGGCTGGGGTCGAGGACAAGCGGGCCGGCGATCCGAAGGGATTCGCGGGTGGGCAGGCGTTCATCGGCAACGACATCGGCGCCCGCCGCGACCTGTGGGTGGCCTGGGTCTGGGAGCGGGTGGGGGACGTGCTGTGGACGCGGGAGGTGCGCACGCTGCGGCGGGCCTCGTTCGCCGCCCAGGCGAAGGCGCTGGACGAGCTGGTCGAGCGCTACCGGCCGAGGCGCATCGTGATGGACCAGACGGGCATGGGGGAAGCGCCGACCGAGGCCGCCAAGCGGCGCCACGGGCAGCGCCGGGTCGAGGGGGTGCTGTTCACCGCCGACCGGAAGCAGAGTCTGGCGACGCTGTTGAAGCAGCACGCCGAAGACCGCAAGATGCGGATTCCGGTGGACGCGGCGGTGCGGGCCGACCTGCACTCGCTGCGGCGCGTGACGACCCCGGCGGGGAACGTCCGCTTCGACGTGCACGGCGGTGACTTGTCTCAGGCGGGAGGGCACGCCGACCGCGCCTGGGCGGCGGCGCTGGGGCTGTATGCTGCGGACGTGCCGACGCAGCCCTACATCTATCGGCCGGTGCGCAAGACGGACTACCTCGGGCCGAACGCCACCCGCGACCCGGGTCCGTATCGGATCCGGGCGACGGCCGGTTTCGTGCGGGGGGTGTTGTGATGGCGCGCCTCGCCTGCATTTTCACCACGTGGCGAGGCGAAGTGCGTGAGAGGGCCGTCAGGACGAGCCACGAGCCACGAATCACGGCTTTAGACGAGGCGCGCGGCGCAAGCCAGCGCGAGTTCCGAGGGTTTCACGAAAAACAAAAAACTAAAAACGAAAAACGGGTTTTAAGGTTTTCACGAACCACTAACCACTAGTCACTATCCACTGCTTTTAAGGTTTTCACGAAACACGAGACACGAAACACGGCTTTTCATCACACAACAAGGAGACTTGCATGACGAGCATCAAGCTGAAGCATCCGATTATCGCCGACGGCGTCGAGGTCACCGAGCTGGCCCTGCGGCGGCCCAAGGTGCGGGACCTCGAGCGCATCGACAAGGTGGCCGGCGAGATCGCCAAGGCGGTGACGCTGACTGCCGATCTGGCCGAGCTTACGCCCGATCAGGTGCGCGAGTTCGACGCCGAGGACTTCGCTGCGGTTGCGGAGCGGCTCGGCGATTTTTTAGGGGATGCCCGGCCGGCGTCCAAGCACTGATGGCGGACGTGGCGGTGGTGTTCGGCTGGCCGCCCTCGGAGCTGCGCGGCATGGAGATCGACGAGTTGCTCGAATGGCGCCGCATGGCGGTGCAGCGGGCCAAGGCGATGGCCGGCGTATCCGGCTAGCTCCTCCTGGCGACCAGGGTGCGCAGCAGGACGATCAGCGCGCCCAGGCCCAACAACAGCCAGGAGGTCCATTCGAAGCCGGCATCGAAGCCGCGCACCAGGCCGATGCCGATCAGCACCAGGCCCACGAAGGCGTTCTTGAGGAAGGCCCCCACACCGGGATTCTAGCATGCATTTTTTACCGCGTAGCGAGACGAAGATCGCCAAGGCGATGGCCGCTGACGGGGGAGCCCCGCTAGCGCCTGTAGTCACCGCGGTAGGAACGATAGAAGATGCTCAGTAGGCCCAGGCTCAATAACAGCCAGAAGCGCCAGTCGAAGCCGGTCCCAATGCCGAAGAACAGAAAGAAAAGGCCCACGAAGGCGTCTTTGATGAAGCCCCGGATGTAAGCCCCCACACGGAGATCATAGCATGGCGAACTTGAATCTGGCGGTTTTCGAAAAGGCGGTAGACAGGCTGAAGGCGCCGATCAAGAAGATCACGGCGGCCACCGGACGGTTCCGTGACCAACTCGGCGCGGCCGAGCGGGCAGCGCGCAATCTCAGCGAGCGCAAGAGCGATCTGGGGCGGAGATTCACGGGCGCGACGAGCGGGATCGCCGCTCAGAGCCGCCAGTTGCGGGCCTGGGGCGGCGCCTCGCGGGGTGCCCTCGGCGGGATCGGAGGGCCGGCTCGGCGGGCGGGCCTGACGCTCGGTGGCCTCGCCTACGCCGTCAAGCGCGAGTTCGTCGATTCGGCCGCGTCGTTCGAGCGTTTCCGGATGGCCCTCGAGGCGGTCGAGGGGTCGAGCGGCAAGGCGCGCGCCTCGATGGACTGGATCTCGAGCTTCGCCGTCACCACGCCCTTCGAGCTGGAGCAGGTGACGGGCGCTTTCGTCAAGCTGCGGTCCGACGGCATGGACCCCGCCCGGGGGCTGCTGCGTACCCTGGGCGACGCCGCCGCGGCGACCGGCAAGCCCCTGATGCAGGCCGCCGAGGCCATGGCCCGCGCTGTGAGCGGCGACAACGAGGGGCTCGAAGCGTTCGGCATCGAGGCCCAAGCCGCCGAGGGCGGCAAGATCCGCTACGAATACACGGTCGATGGCGAGACGAAGATCGCCGAGGCGATGGCCGGCGACCGGGAGCAGATCCAGCAGGTGCTCGGCGGCATCCTCGACGCCGGCTTCGGCGGAGCGATGGCGAAGGAGTCGAAGACCTTCAAGGGGATGATGGACAACCTCGCCGAGCAGTGGGCGCGCTTCCGGAACATGGTGATGGCGTCGGGGCTGTTCGACTGGCTCACGGGCCGGCTGGGGAGGTTGCTCGACACGCTCGACCGCATGGCGGCCAGCGGCGAGCTGCGGCAATGGGCCAAACGGCTCGGGGACGGCCTGATCACGGCGTTCCAGCAGGCGGGGGAGATCGGGAGGCAGCTCTGGCCGGTGGTCACGGGGATCGCGGGCGCCGTCGGCAAGGCGGCGAACGCCGTGGGGGGCTTCGGAAACCTCCTTTTGATCCTGGGGGGTCTGCGGGTCGCCAGGAACCTGTGGCCAATAACGGGGAGTATCAAGGAGCTCGGCGGCAACGCGCTGGGTGCCGCGGGCGGACCGCGCCAGCTCTCCAAGCGGTTGACCGAGTTCACGCTGGCGGCCGGCAAGGCGGCCGGCGGCGCGATCAAGAGCTTCGGCGCATCGCTGGCGTCGTTCGCCGCCACGGGCGCGACGGCGGCGATCGCCGGCCTCAAGGGCCTGATCGCCTCGACCTGGTCCTGGACCGCGGCGCTGCTGGCGAACCCGATCACGTGGGTCGTCGCGGCGGTGGCCGCCGCGGCCGTCCTCATCTACAAGTACTGGGAGCCGGTCTCCGGCTTCTTCATCCGGCTGTGGGACGCGGTCAGGGTGGGCGCCGCCGCGGCCTGGGAGTGGATCAAGGGAGTCTGGAGCGCGGCGGCGGAATGGTTCAGCGGGCTCAGCCTGGCCGAGATGGGCAAGGCGCTCCTCGCGACCCTGGGCGAGGGCATACGGGCGGGCGCGGCCACGGCCTTGACGGCGCTCAAGGAGGCGCTGGCGCCGATGGCGCGGTTCTGGCCCTCCTCCGACGCCGAGGAAGGGCCGCTGTCGAAGCTGACGGCGGCCGGCGGCTCGATCCTGGAGACGATGGGCCTGGGTGTGCTGCGGGCTGGGCCGGGCAGGCTGATGCGCCCGCTGTCGCAGACCCTCGCGCACGCCGCGGCGGGCGGTTTTTCTTCGCAGGCGCTGAGCCTGCCGGCGCCCGCGCCGCTGCCGGGTTTTCCTTCGCGGGCCGCGAGCCCGCCGGGCGCAGCGTCTTTTCCTTCGCGGATCGACAACAGCATCCATATCCGGCAGTTGACCGTTCATCAGCAGCCCGGCGAAGACGCCGGGGAGCTGGCCGAGCGCTTGCTCCGCGAGATCGAACACCGCTGGCAGGTCAGACGCAGGGGCGCGCTGTACGACGATCTATGAGAAAAGGCCGTGACTCGTGACTCGTGATGCAAAAGCAAAAACCCGGCATGCGAAATCGCGAAGCGTGAAACGCGGTCTTTGACGAGGCGCGCGGCGCAAGCCAGCGCGAGTTCCGAGGTTTTCACGAAACACGAAAAACGGGTTTTAAGGTTTTCACTAACCACTAACCACTAGTCACTATCCACTGCTTTTAAGGTTTTCACGAATCACGAAACACGAATCACGGCTTTTTCCAGACACGAAACAAGGCTGATACCTTTATGACGAATGAAGTGCAACTGCTGAGGCCCGACGGCCGGCCCGTTCGCAGCCGGGAACTGACCCGCGAGGCGGGCCGTTCCACCGTCACCGGCGTGCGGCAGCTCTGGCGCGGCGAATCGATCGCCTCGGGGCTGACGCCGCAACGGCTCGCCGCCCTGCTGCGGGCGGCGGCGGAAGGCAGCCAGCGCGACTATCTGACGCTGGCCGAGGAAATGGAGGAGCGCGACCCGCACTACGCCGCCGTGCTGGGGGTCCGCAAGCGGGCCGTCTCGGGGCTCGAGCCGGCCGTCGAGGCGGCTTCCGACGGAGCCGGGGACGTCGCGCTGGCCGACGCCGTCCGCGAGTTGGCAAGGGCGCCCGCGTTCGGCGCGCTGCTCGACGACTGCCTCGACGCGCTGGGCAAGGGCTTCTCGGCGGTCGAGATCATCTGGGATCGTAGCGGAGCGGGCGAAGGAAAAAGCGCAGCGGACGAAGGGAAAACGGCGTATCAATGGCGGCCCGCGCGCTACGAGTGGCGCGACCCGCGTTTCTTCGTGTTCGACCGGGATGACGGCCGCACCCTGCGCTTGCTGGACGAGGCCGACAGCCTGCGGGGCGTCCCCTTGCAGCCCTGCAAGTGGATCGTCCACGTGCCGCGGCTGAAGTCGGGCCTGCCGGCTCGCGGCGGACTGGCGCGGCTCGTCGCTCTGGCCTATATGGTCAAGGCCTACGCGCTCACCGATTGGATGGCTTTCGCCGAGGTCTTCGGGATGCCGCTGCGGCTGGGACGCTACGGGCCGGGGTCGACCGAAACCGACATCCAGGAACTGATGCGGGCGGTGAGCCATCTGGGCAGCGACGCGGCCGCGGTGCTGCCCGACTCGATGCAAATCGAGTTCGCCGAGGCCGGCAACCGCGGCGCCGGTGCCGATCTGTTCGAGCGGCTGGCGGTGTATCTCGACAAGCAGGTCTCGAAAGCCGTTCTGGGACAGACGATGACCGCCGACGACGGCAGCTCGCGCGCCCAGGCCGAGGTCCACGACGAGGTGCGCGGCGACATCCTGCGCTCCGACGCCCGGCAGCTCGCCGACACCCTGAATCGCGACCTGGTCCGCCCGTTCATCGACCTCAACTACGGCCCGCGGGCGCGGGAAAACTACCCCCGGCTGCTCCTGCCGGTCAACGAGCCTGAAGACATCCGGGCGCTGACGGCGGCGCTCGAGAAACTCGTTCCCCTGGGGCTCGGGGTCGAGGCCTCCGTCATCCGCGACAAGCTCGGCCTGCCCGACCCCGAAGACGGCGCCGAGCTGCTGGGGCCGTGATTCGTGATGCCAATGAACCACAGGCGTGAAACACGGCCTTTAGAACTGCGGCGTTTAGGGAGTCGGGCCGGGATTGATGCCGCAGTGCTCCATCAGGAGACCGATCTGTTCTCGCAGCCCCGAGCCGCCGCGACCTTCAAGGTTTTCACGAATCACGAGACACGAATCACGAAACACGGCTTTGCTAGAGTAGGTGCCCTGAGTGAGACGAGGCGCGGCGATGCCGAGAAAGGTTGCCATTATCGGTGCGGGAGTCTCGGGGCTGGGGGCGGCCTGGGCGCTCGATCAGCACCCCGATCGATTCGATTTCCGGGTGTTCGAAGCGCAGGCTCAGGTCGGCGGCAATGCCGTCACGGCCGACATGCCGCAAGACGACGGCGCCTCGATCCCGTTTGATATTTCTGTCACCGCCTGCATTCCCTCGGTCTACCACCACATTCTTCTGTTCATGCGGCAACACGGTATCGAGCTGCTCGATACCCGCTTCAGCTACAGCGTGAAGTACCGCGGCGGCGTCTATGCCCACGATTTCGACTCCGATATCAGGAGGCAGTTGCAACCGGAAATCGAGAAATTCCAGAAGCTCCTCGGACGCCTGCACTGGTTCGGCCGGCTCAACCGCTCCCGGTCCAGGTTGCTCAATGCTCTCAACCCGTTCAACTACGTCAGCATGGGAACGGTTCTCAACCTGGGCCGCTTCTCCGGCGATTTCAGGTACAAGATCCTCAAGCCCATGTTCGTCAACTTCCTGATGGCTACGAACGTCTTCGACATGCCCGCCTCCCTGTTTTCCCGCTATCTCGAGTTCTTCGATATTGAGACCGCGACGCCGATGCAAACCTGGGACCGCGGCACGCGGCGCCTCTATGAAGAGATGTCGGCGGGTTTTCAGGACAGGATCTACCTCGGCCGGCCGGTTCGAAAGGTCTACCGGCGTCCGTCCGAAGTGGTCGTGGAGGACGAGAACGGAAAGACGGAGGCGTTCGATGATGTCGTTTTCGCGTGCAACGCGAATCAAACGCTGATGATCCTGGACAAGCCGGGCTTCCTGGAGAGCAGTCTTCTCTCATCGATCCGGTACGAGAGCGAGCTGCACAACCACACCGTGGTTCATTCCGACGCCTCGGTTCTTCCCGACAACGAGGTCAAGCCGCTCGCCACCCGCAGCAACCACATCGAGCAGTACGGCGTGCGGCCCGACAACTACGAAATCACCTACATCATGCATAACCAGCAGCCCTGGGCCCATCGTTCGGACAAGCCCTGCCTGGTGACCTACAACCCGGTCAGCCGGATCGACGAAGCCAAGATCGTCAAGAAGTGGTGGTTTCAACACATCGTGCACGATGTGCCTCACGTCGCCTTCCTCATTCATCTGTTCCGATTCGTGCAGGGCAGGCGGCGGACCTGGCACTGCGGCGCCCACACTCTGGTCAACAGCCAGGAGACCTGTTTCGTGTCCGGCCTCGTCACCGCGAGACAGATCGGAGCGGACTATCCGTTTCAGGATTCCGAGGCAAGGAAGTGGTTCAACTTCTACGGCCGAATGATGTACGGCTGGCGCTTCAGGAAGGCCTGAAGCGGGGCTTGCGCGGCGCGGCGAAGCGCTTGTTATTTTAATTCAGAGCCAAAAGTGAAATAGTGGAGGCCCTTATTTCAATAAAGCGAATAACGGCTCGTCCATCATGCGGCACGGAGAAATCGGCGGGGGCGGCCTGACGAGCGCCGGATCCGAACCGCTTGGCGCCTTGAAGCCGGAAGCCGCAGCCGCCCCGCGCCACGGCTTTTCTGGTTTTCACGACACACGAGACACGAATCACGAAACACGGCTTTTTCCAAACACGGCTTTCCCCCTCTTGCGCTTGCATGGAAGCGCTCATTATTTTAATTTAAGACCGAAAGTTAAATAGTAAATGCTCTTGTTGCAAAAATGCGAATAAGGACAGTCCATCATGCAGCGCGGGGAAATCGGCGGCTATGACGTGACGAGCTTCGGCTCCGAGCAGGTTCGGGCTTTTGTGCCGCTGCCGCTGCCGCCGCAACCTCCCCTGGTCCTGGAGGGCTCGCTGCAACAGGAGTTGGAGGCGGCGGTGCTGGCCCTGGGCCGCCTCGACGGAGTCTCGACCCTGCTGCCGGACGAGGCGCTTTTTCTGTACGCCTACGTGCGCAAGGAAGCGGTGCTTTCCTCGCAGATCGAGGGTACGCAGTCGTCGCTGTCCGACCTTCTGCTCTTCGAACTGGAGGAAGCGCCCGGAGTTCCTCTGGACGACGTGCGCGAAGTCTCGAACTACGTGGCGGCGCTCGACCATGGCTTGAACCGCCTTCGGGAGGAGTTTCCCCTGTCGAATCGCCTGCTCCGCGAGATTCACAGAGTGCTGTTGTCGCGCGGGCGGGGCAGTGCCCAAATGCCCGGCGAGTTCCGCCGTTCGCAGAACTGGATCGGCGGCAGCCGACCGGGCAATGCCGCCTTCGTGCCGCCGCCGCACGCTGCGGTTCCCGGCTGCATGTCGGCATTGGAGCGTTTTCTCCATGCCCAGGACGATGGGTTGTCCGTGCTGTTGCGGGCGGGGCTCGCACACGTGCAGTTCGAGACCATTCACCCTTTCCTCGACGGCAACGGACGTGTGGGACGGCTGCTCATCACGCTGCTGCTGTGTCAGGCCGGTTTGCTGCGCCAGCCGCTGCTCTATCTGAGCCTGTATTTCAAGCAGCACCGCAGTGACTACTACGACCTTTTGAATCATGTGCGCCGCACCGGCGACTGGGAGGCGTGGCTCGCCTTCTTTCTGGAGGGAGTGAAGCTGACAGCCGAGGGTGCGGTTTCCACCGCCCAACGCTTGTCCCGAATGTTCCAGGAGGACCGCAACCGCATCCAGGCCGCCGGCGGTCGGGGGGCCGGGTCGATGCTGCGCGTACACGACGCGCTCAAGTCGCGGCCGATTCTGTCGCTGCCGGCGGCGCGCGGCCACACCCGGCTTTCCTTTCGGACGGCCGCCTCGGCCATGGAACGGCTCGTCACTCACGGGATCGCTCGGGAGACCACCGGCAAGCGCCGTGGCCGGCTGTTCGTCTATGACCAGTACCTCTCCATCCTCAGAGAAGGAACCGAGATGCCGTGACGGCAGGTTGGAGCGGCCCGCCTGCGGCGCCGAACTGCGGTGCCAGTGGCAG
The DNA here is from genome assembly GCA_965204095.1 of Bryobacterales bacterium. Taxonomy (GTDB): domain Bacteria; phylum Acidobacteriota; class Terriglobia; order Bryobacterales; family UBA6623; genus JAPPLB01. The sequence continues at coordinate 4,040,527 of OZ241991.1, forward strand.
TCACGAATCAAGAGATGCGATCCGTCACGTCTCGAGGGTCGCCCATCCTGCGGGCCGGAGAAATCGGCCGCTGCGGCCTGACGAGCGTCGGACCCGAACCGCTTTGCGCATTGGCGACGGGGCGCAGGCACGAGAGGGGCGTTTCAGGCCGCGTCCCACGAATCACGAGACACGGCTTTTTCGAATCCGCCCTTGGCGGGGCGACGCCACGGGGAACCGGCCGCTTCGGATAGCTGACGGTAGGGGCTGGGGCGGTCTGCTAGCCTGTATTTCTCACCACGAGGCGAGGCGAAGTGGGTGAGAGGGCCGTCAGGACGAGGCGCGAGCCGCTTGGCGCGCGCAGGCGTACTTGAACAGTACGTTGAGCACGGCAAGCAAGCGCCACGAAGTCCTGGCGGTCGTATCGCGTGCTTCGACCGTCGGGTGGTGAGAAATGCAGGCTAGGGGAAGAAGACCAGCTTGGCGAGCATCAGCAACACCGCCGGGCCATAGACGAACTTCATGATCTTCAAATCCGACTTCAGGTCGGCGGTCTCTTGTTTGACACCGGCGATGTCCTGCTTCACCTCGGCCCGCAGGTCGGCGATGTCGTGGGTCAGCGCGGCCCGCAGGTCGGCGATGTCGTGGGTCAGCGCGGCCCGCACGTCGGCCAAGTCTTCTTTGGTGGCGAGGTCCTTGGCGATGGGAATGGCCCCGGCGGCGGCCCGGGCGCTGTCTTCCGATGCTCCGGCCTCGACCAGCGCCTTGTACACCTCGGCGATCATGATGCTCATCTTTGCCGTCCCCGCTCCTCATCCAATCTAGCACGACCAAAGCCTTGGGGAGACGACCCGATGACCTGACGAGCGTCGGACCCGAACCGGTTAGCGCCTTGAAGCCGAAAGCCGCAGCCGCCCTGCACCACCGCCTGTAAGGTTTTCACGAATCACGAGACACGAAACACGGCTTTTTTGAAACACGGCCTTTCTAAAAGCTGATCCGCAGCCCGGCGTTCGCCTGCCGGAACAGGCCCGGCTGGATGCCTTGCGGCGCGCGCGACGAGATGTAGATCTCGTCGAAAGCGTTCTTGATCGTGAAATACGGCTCGAACAGCCAGCGTTCGCGTCGGATCTCGTAGCCGATGGCGAGGTTCGCGACCTGGTACGACGGGAGCTGCCCCACGGTGCCGTCCACCGACGGCGCGACCGTCTCGCGGTTGTCGCCGAACTGTTCCGCCACCGCGTTCAGGTCGATCTGGAAGCTCAGGCCCCCGAACTGCCTCACGCCGAAGATCACGCCGAAGGTATGCTTCGGAGCATAGGGCAGCCGGTTCCCGCCGTAGAGCACGTTGTCCGTGAATTCGGCCGTCGGCAGGTACATGTGCCGCAGGTCCGTGTACAGGCTCCAGCCGGCGATGTTCGCCAGGCGGTTCCAATGAACCTTCACGGAGCTCTCGAACCCCTGGTGCAGCGTGGCCCCGCCGTTGGTCACCGTTGTGGTGGCGCCGCCGGACTCCGCCGCGGTGATGATCTGGTTCGAGAAGTCCATCCGGAAGAACGTGAACTCGCCGGAAACCGCCTGCCGCCCGGCCAGCCGGATGCCGGCTTCGTAGTTCCACGACAGTTCCGAATCCAGGTCGAGGTTCTCGCCCGTGCTCGAGATCGCGATCTTGGTCCCCGGAGGGGCGAAGCCCCGGTGGACTCCGCTGAAGAACGTCACGTTGTCGTGCGCCCGCACCGAGAAGCCCAGCCCCGGGATGGCCGTCGTCACGCCGTTGTCCTTGCGGATATCGACGTTCGTCGGCTCCCCCGCCACGCGCTTGCGAGTGATATGCCGTTCCTGGTTGTAGCGCACGAAGCGCACGCCGGGCGTCAGTGAGATGCGCGAGTCGATCACGAAGCGGTTCTGGACATAGCCGGCCAACGCCCGGCCGTAGCGGAACTCGTCGTCGCGGATGATGCCCGTCCTGGCGTCGAAGTGGTCGCCGTTGACCCGGCGGTCGTGCGCCTTCTCGTAGATGTAGCGCACGCCCAGGTCGAGATTGCCGTAGGCGTGCGTGAGCCCGTAGTTCGTCTGCGCGCCGTAGACGTTGAACTGACGGTTCCGGTTCCCGGCCGAGTTGCGCAGGTAGATCGCTCCACCGGGCACCGACGGGTCCCCGGCAATGCCCAGGTAGTCGCGGCCGCGGTCCGAGCGGTCGAAGTCCTGCCGGCCCCAGAAGCGCTTGGTCGAGTACAGGAATCCCGTGCTGCTCAACACCGCGTTGGGGCTGATCGTGTAGGAGTGCGAGAGCGACCCGGAGAGCCGCTCGACGTCCAGCGTGTCCGAAGGCACCGCGTTCTGGTCCGGGTTGGCCTCGAACATCGGAGTGGTCAAGCCCACGTAGGTCGAGTTCGAGATCTCGTCGTAGAGGCCCGCCTTCAGCGCGATCGCGTGGCTCTCGTTGGGACGCAGGCTGAACTTGGTCTGCACGTCCTCGATGTCGTAGTAGAACTGCCGCCATCCGTCTCCCTGCTTGTGCAGGTAGTTGGTGATCCAGCCCATCGACTGGTCGCGGTTGCTTCCGCCCAGCGACGCCTGGCCGACGAACAGCCCCCGCTGCCCGCTCTCGAGATCCACCTCGCCGTGGAACTTCGAGGGCGGCTCCGGAGTGACGAAATTCACCAGCCCCCCGATCGTCTGCGGGCCGTGGGCGATCTGGCCGCTGCCCTTCAGCACCTCGACCCGGCTCATCCGCTCGATCGGCGGGGAGTAGTACATGTCGGGCTCCCCGTAGGGCGCCAGCGCGATCGGAATGCCGTCCTCCAGCATCAGCACCTTGCGGCTGCGGTTGGGGTTCAGGCCGCGCATGCCGATGTTGAGCCGCATCGCCGCCGGCCCCGAGTCTTCCCGCAGGTTGACGCCGGGAATGCGCCGCAGCACCTCGTTCGCGTCGATCGGTTTGGCGGCGTTCAGGTCCTCTTTGCTAACCAGATGCAAGGAACCGGGTATCGACGCGCGCAGGTCCTCCAGCGTCGCCACCACTTCGACGGTCGCCCGGTTGCGCTTGAGCTCGGTCACCTGGATCGGCAGCGAGGACGCCTCTCCATTTCCCTCGACCTCGATCGGTTCGAAGTCCTCCGACGTGACCCGCACGGTGAATGTCCCGTCGGGGACGTTCTCCAGGCGGTACTGGCCGAGTGCGTCGGAGATCGTGGACGCTCCGTTTTCGACGACCTCCACCGTCGCTCCTGCAACCGGATAGCCGTTGGGATCGGTCAGGTCGCCGCTGATCATGCGGCCTTGCAAGGCCGCGGCGAGAAACAGCAAAGTCGCCAGGGCGGCGGCTCTGAGGCGCATTGGTGGCAATTTCATTGGTAGATTTCCCTACGCAGGAGACTTGAGGGGGATTGGTGAGTGGCCCGCTGGCGGCCCACCCAACTACTGACAGTAATACAGATTGCAAATCCCTGTCAAAAGCGTGCGGGGACAGTGAAGCGGCGCCTGAAAGGCTCGTGACTCGTGATTTGTGGAGCGAGAGAGCAGTTGACTGTCTGGTAGCGGATGGTCAAGCGCTGCTAATGAACGACCTGCCCCGAAACCAGGTCGGCAAACTTCACCAGAGGCGTCAAGCCGCCTGCGGACGCCTTCGACGAAACACGGGACACGGCCTTTCTCCCCCGCAGAGATGTAGGGTATTTGCAAGAAGCCGCAACTGCCCACGCCACGTTTTCCAAAACACGAAATACGGCTTTTTTAAGGTCTTCGCTGATCTCGTGCCCTTGCACGGTCACGCCAAATCAGAGCAGAGTCACCTGCGCGCAGGGGTGCAATATCATTTACAGGTGTTCCTAAGGGGAGGTGGCGACCCGCTAGCGGTCTGTAGGTGCCCTTGGGGGGGTCTTTTTTTTGGGGATCGGCTTGCTAGCGGACCGCCACAAGTTCGGAGAATATCAAAAGTTGCAACACAGTGTCAACTATGGCTTGAAAATAGTTGCGGCCCACCCGAACCGTCCGCACATCGCCTGTCTCGACTGATGAGCTGCTCTCCGCCTGTTTTTCCTGCTGGACGCTCATTTCTGGACGCCTTTCCCGAAACACGAGCCAGGTAGAGCGAAACACGGGTTTTCGGATCACGGCCTTTCGTCCCCGTCGAGCTGTAGCTCATTTGCAAAAAGCCGCCACCGCCCCGCGCCGGCCTCACCGCCTTCAAGGTTTTCCCCGAAATACGAAACACAAAACATGGTTTTTCCTGGCGCGCGGCGCAAGCCAGCGCGAATTCCGAGGTTTTCACGAGACACGAAACACGGCTTTTTTCTCGCGTGCTTCGGCCGTCGGATGGTGAGAAGCGCAGGTTAGCTCCGTTCCCGCCACGGCAACGGCCGCTGACGGGGCGTTTCCGCCGCAGTGTGATCAAAGATACACCCGCGTTGGATGAGATCTCCTGATTCGTTCCCGGTGGGTAACGCGGCGCGTGCCGTGCGCGTATCCATGGACATGACGAAAACAGCCCTCTCCGCTTTTCTCGCCCTGCCCGTACTGCTCGCGCCGGCGCTGGCGGAGCAACCGGCCCGGCCCGCCCAGGCCGTGTCCGGCAGAGTGGACAACCCCGTCCGAACGGACGAGTCTTGCCGACCGCGCTGCTCGTTTAGCCGGCGACAGCTTCGTGGTATGTCTTGGGGATTATCAGGATCGAACACCTGTTGGGAAAGACGCTTGGGTCCATCTTGGTTTGTACCGCGCCTTCGAATTTACCCCGACAAATTCGCTCGCGAGTATGAAAGCATACGGCTGTACTGCAGCATATTTTCGGATTCGGAGCGTTGGCTGAAAATGGAGTTCAACTTCCTGGGCATCTCGAACATGCCGAGGAATCAAAAGCGGCGGCGCTTCGGCAAGATGCCCTTGCGGGTCGGACTCTGGTCGTGGGCCGAGGACGAGGGCAGGAAGACGCTGCACCATGACGTGGAGCACTATCGGAAGACCCGCAGTTCTAGTAGATCGCGTTTGCCTACGATAAGCGACGCACAGGCGGAGGCTCTGATCCGCAAGTTGCATCGGGCGGATTACATGGGCTGGACCATGGACAACACGGGGGAATCGTCCGAGTTGGCGGTGATCGACGAGCGGTTGCGGGAGCAGATCGAGATTGTCATGAGAGATTGCCGCATCGACCCCGGCCCGGCCCCTCGAATCCCGACCGCCGCGCCACGCATCACGAGAAACGAATCACCAAGCACGGACCTTCAGCCGCAGGCCCTTCGCCACAAGCCGTAACCGCCCGCGCCACGCACCGCGAATCATAAATCACGCCTTCCCTGCCTCCCCCACTGTTCGCCGAGCGCTGGCGATCGCCGAAGAGACGCCCGGCGGTGCTGTTCCAGTTCATCCCGAAGCGCCCGAGGGATTTCAACCGCGAGCGCAAAGGAGTGTTGCTGTTCCCGGAGAGGAGAGAGACGAGGTGGGTCGAAGGTCATGCCTCGGGGAGCACCCTCCCTAGCGGCCACCGTCTATAGGACCCCGATCCAGCCGGCTATCGCGCTAGCACCAACCTACAGCCGCCCTCCGGCATATGTCAAGAAACGAGGTTTCGCCATGGCCTTCGACATCAACATCGAGTAAGACGACCGCAAGGTGGTCGAGGCCCTGCGCCGCCTCACGGCCGCCGGACAGGACCTCACCCCCGCCATGCGGGACATCGCGAGCGCGCTGGAGGACGCCGCTCCGGACGCCTTCGAGCAGGCGTTGCGGGGCTGACTGTCCAGAAATTTTGTAGCAAACTCAGCGTTTTCAGGGCTGTTTTGCGCCAGCTTGTGTAGCAAGTTTATTTTCTATCAGGAGTGTTTTGAGCGATTTTTGTTGCGATTTTATTTTCGGTTTACATCCTGTCAGGAGACCCCGCAGCCAGTGTATCAAGATGCGTCACGGAAACTCTCGATGAGTGCATAATTCATTAAATACTCACAAATTGGCGTAGAAAGTTCGTTCAATGTTCACGATTACTCATCTACAGTACTACTGGGTGTTTACTTTGCAGGATGGAGAAAAGGATCATCGCTGAATTCAAAGGGGGGCCACAACAAACCGGCGAGGCGCTGGAATCCTACGGGTACTCGTTCAGAAGTGCCGAGTTGGTTCACCCGCTCATAATCCTTGAACTGCTTGGGTTGCTATCGGACAGTTACTATCCCATCTGCGCTGTTGACCTATCCGTAGCGAACAAAAGCAACTGTTTCTTCGGATACTTCGCTGTCGAAGACGTGAAGGGTCAGCGGTGGGTGAAATTCGAGCCGCTTGACGCAGAACAACAGTCGATCTCTTACACGCACATCGCGACAACGCCCGATGGCACTGAATTGGTGGAATGCTACCGGTACGGCGGCGGCGGGAGCGGCGTCTTTGGGAATGTCGCCTTGTTTCGCGCAACGAATGATCGCATGCTGGATGAGGAGGGATCTGAACTCGTCGCTCGTGAGCGCACCACTCTGACCATTGTTGGCACGATAGGGTTGGGCGACCGCTATTGCGGATCGATCCAGTACGACGACGGTGTGCTCAGTATCGGTGAGGATCGTGGCCGGTTTCGAATGAGAGGCGATTCCGCACGGCGAATCAAGGTGCCCTGATTCGCATAACGATTCGGCGCAACGCTTTACCTTCGATATGACTGATGTGAAACACCCCCCTCATCAAACGCCGCTGACACCGGTACGGGTGTTTCTCGCTTGATTGATCCGCACTCGCGCGGGGGCCGGACTAGCCTGCATTTCTCACCACGAGACGAGGTGAAGTGCGTGAGAGGGCCGTCAGGACTAGGCGCAAGCCGGACGGAGGAAAAAGGCGCGAACCGCTTGGCGCGCGCAGGCGTACTTGACAGTACGTTGAGCACGGCAAGCAAGCGCAACGAAGTCATGGCGGTCGTATCGCGTGCTTCGGCCGTCGGGTGGTGAGAAATGCAGGCTAGGCCTGCGAATGGCCTCTGACTTCACTCTCTGGGCCTTCTACGTAGTCAGCAGCCTAATTGGGTTCTAGGGAACGGGTGCTCTGTGCACTCACGATCCCCAGCAGCGGCTACTGTATACGACCACACGGTTCTGCTTGATATCCCAGGTTCAGCCCCAACAGCTCGCGCAGCGCGTCGTCATCGGAAATGTCCGTAGGCCAGCCGTAGGCGCTTGCGACGGCGGCGTCGAGGGAGGCGTGGGCGTCCGCGAGCCATTGCGGGCGGGTGTTGTAGAGGTTCGTGAGGGTGCGCTTCTTGAGGGCCTTGGCGGCGGCCTCGTTGCGGGGAACCGGACGCTTGGGAAAGCCGGGTACCGGCTCGTCGACCCACTCGACCCATTCCGGCGGGTTGAGCCAGCGGTCGCGGAAATCGACGAGGCGCCGGGCGGCATCTGCGATGGCCGAGGCGCGCGGGTCATTTGCGTAGTCGGCAGCAGGCACGTCGGGTGTCAGGCCGTCCGGGAACGGAAACGTCTCGAAGGTAGTGGTCGGCGTGTAACGCGGACGGTCCTCCAGGCTCGTTCCCAACCGCAAGGACCAGATCTCGTGAAACCGGCTGTGCAGGATGCCAAAGGTCGTGTCGTCGTCGCGTGCAATGACGATCAGTTGATGATCGGGGCAGATACGGACGTCACACCAGACGAAAAGCCTGTGCTTGGCAAGGGTCGGTGTGGCGACGAAACGGGTCATGCCTTCCAAGGCTTGCCACATTGCCGGCCTGGGGCGCCAGAGCCTCCACCACTTGTCCCTGAGCGCTTTGATGCGGTTTCTCGCTCTCACGGGCTTCACATGCTTCAAAACATGTGCGAATGGTGCTTCGTAGAGCGCAGCTTCCGCCTCGGTCACGGAAGAACCGAAGCTGATGATCCAATGGTCGGAAGAACTTCTCATCAGGTCCAAACCGGTGATCCTCGGCTTTAGCACATCGCTGTTGGGCAGTTCGTTTGGGTTGGCGGGTAGTTGCAACCATTCCCTAGCAAGGTCGCCCGGAATATCAAATGCGCCGTTTTTGTTGACACCAAGGAATGCCGTGAACTGGTTAGTTGCCAGTCTCTTTGCCCTCGTAAGATCGACACCTCCGTCCGTGAGGTCGGCGTGTATATGAGCCGTCTCGACACCATTCAGAAAGGCAGGAAGACCTCCGCCCTTGCGGGCGAAGCAAATTAGCGAGACACGGACAGCAGCACCGTCAATGACCCAAGGTTCGTCTGACCAAGCATCGAAGATGCCCCCTCGATCGACTATCCAATCGAGAACTGCTCGGTTGTTTCCGCCTCGAATCGAGTTCGTCGCAACAAGACCGGCGCGGGAGGCCCTGCCTTCCGCCACCAACCTGCCTGCTATGTGGAACCAGTAGCAGACGAGATCAGATGACGCAAGGACAGAGTTCTTATACGTCTGTCTCAATCGCTCCGTATATTCATGACCCAAACCTCCCCGCATGACCCTATCTCCCAGGAAAGGCGGGTTGCCGATCACGACATCCGCCTCCGGCCACTCCGGTTCGATGCCGTCCGCTGTCAGGATGGCGTCACGGCATTCGATGGTGTCGAGCGGCTTGAGGATCGGGTTGTGGGCTTCCTCGAAGCCGTTGCGGCGCATCCACTGGATCTCGCCGACCCAGACCGAAACGCGGGCCAACTCGGCCGCGTAGGGGTTGATCTCGATCCCCTTGACGTTGTCAGGGCCGACCTCCGGGAACGCAAGCTGGAAGCCGAGCGCTTCGGCTTCGAGCTGCACGCGGTGCTCCAGGTCTTTGAGCGCCTGGAGGGCGAGATAGAGGAAGTTGCCCGAGCCGCAGGCGGGTCGAGCACGGTGAACGCCCGCAGGCGGTCGAGGAACGTGCGGTAGCGGCGTTCGGCGTCGTTCCGCTGCTTGGTGCGGGCGGCGGGTGACCTGGCGGTCTTCGCACTTTCCAGTTCGGCGGCGATCTCGGCCTTCTCCGCCTTCCACTCGGCGAGCCACGGACGAATCACGACCGGCTCGACGATCAGCATGATCTTGTCGCGGTCGGTGTAGTGCGCGCCGAGCTGGGCGCGCTTGCGGGGGTCGAGACCGCGCTCGAACAGCGTGCCGAGGATCGACGGGTCGATCTCCGACCAGTCAAGCACTGCCGCTTTGAGCGTGATATCGATCTCGGTTTTGTCGAGTGGCAAGGCGGTGTCATCGTCGAACAGACCGCCGTTGAACCAGTCGACGGTCTCGAACCCGATCCGGCCGCCGGTGGCCATGGCGCCGAACAAGTCCCGCGCCAGGGCGGCGAAGTCCTCGGGCCGTTTGCGAGCATGTTCCAGCATCCGGGTGAACATGTTGCCGGGCAGCAGGCCCACGTCCTCGGCGAACATGCAGAACACCAGCCGGTTGACGAAATGCGCCACCTCCTGCGGGTCATGACCGCGTTCCCGCAACGATTGCGCCAGCGAGGCGAAGGTTTCCGCTGCGCGTTCGGTCAGCGCCTGCCGGGTCTCGCCCGGCCGCAGAAGCTCGGGGTTCGAGAAGACCCACTTGAGCTTGTCGCGTGTCGCCGCGTCGGTAAGGTCGTCCAGGCCGAACTCGTGGGTCCGGCTGACGCAGTTCGTCCAGTTGGTGCGGATGCGGAACCGCGCCATGTCGGAGACGATCAGCAGGGGCGGGTTCTCGAGAGCCAGCGTGTATTGCCGGAGTTGGTCGAAGGCGGCGTTCAGATTGGCGTGCTTGCCCTTGTATTCCCAGGCAAAGTGATGGCGCTTCCAGCCGTCGCCGCCGGTGTCGGTGCGCGCACCGCGTTCGAAGCAGTAGTGGTCGCCGGTCGGGTCGGCTTCGGCGGGCGTCGGCTCATCCAGCAGCCGGCAGAGGTCGATGAAGTGCTCCTGCGACGCCGAGCTCTCCTTCAGCTCGGAAGCGCGCCACTTGGCGATGAAGTCGTGCGGCGTCATGGGAGCATTCAGCCTAACCCATCAGTGCCGCGCCCAGTCACGCAAGACAACCGCCGAGTCCGGAGGGCCAAAACCCCGACCTGCAAAAGCCGCGTTCCCAGTGCGGAAGACGGCCGCCAAGGTTTTCACGAGACACGAGACACGAGACACGAGACATGAAACACGGCTTTTTTCAGACCACCATCAAATTGAAACACCCAATCACCGCCGACGGCCGCGAGGTCGCCGAGATGACCCTCCGCCGCCCCAAGGTCCGCGACATCGAGCGCATGGACAAGGTGTCCGGCGCCGTAGCCAAGACGGTGGCGCTGATCGCCGACCTGGCCGAGATCACGCCCGACCAGGTCCGCGAGATCGACGTCGAGGACTTCGCCGCGATCGACGCGAAGGTCAATGATTTTTTGCCCTGAGCGCGTCGGCGGCTCGCTCGGTGATGGCCGATGTCGCGGCGGTGTTCCACTGGCCGCTGTCGGAACTGCGCGAGAAGGTGGTCGACGAGCTGATCGCCTGGAGGAAGCTGGCCGCCGAGCGCACGGGCGCAAGGGGAAAGGGATGAGCTGATGAGCGACATCGACCGAGGCTTTGAGCGCGTTCTGCTCGGCGAGACGACGCTGCGTGAGTTTGTAGAGGGCGTCCTCGACAAGCACCGGCCGGGCGAGGGGCCCGCGCTGGATGAGGACTGGGCGGATCGCTTGCCTGCCGAATATCTGAGGAACCTGCTTGATAGCGGCAGGTTGGAAGACGGCGACGCCATGGCCCTGGCCATTTTCGCCGCGGATACCGTCAAGAAGAGGGAATCGAGGACAACCGCTTGACGGCGCCTTCCCACAGTATCCGTTCCAGGTCCAGGCCGGCTTCGATCTCGCCTTTGGCCGACCGGGATTGCCCGACCAGGCGCTCGAAGTGCCTGATCAGATCCGGGGTGGTGATCGTTTTTCGGGTCGCGAGAAGCTCGCAGGCCGCAATGCCGATTTCGGCATGCAGGTGCCGGTCGTTTTCCCTCGCCTTTCGGTATGTAGCGGCGATTTTGGCGAGGTGCTTGTCGAGTTCGGGGGACTGCCCTGGCATGCCGCCAAGGGTATCAGATCATGTCCCTTTGCGCGTTGTCTGCTCGCTGAGGCTTATCAAGAAGCCGCGAGCCACGCCTCCAGCCATCGCTGCAGCATTTCAAGGACGAGCGTTATTGCTCCAAGCGCGAACGTCAGCACATGCAAGCAAATCCAGAGTGCCCCGGCTGCCAGCCCTACCAGCAGGACGCACAAATGGTATATCGCCACCGGTATCGCAATGAACGCCGCCAGGATCGAGACGAGGAGGATCAACTCGCACACGTGGGGATTCTAGCATGGCCGACCTGAAGACCTCGATCATCATCCGCGCCGTGGACAAGCTGACGGCGCCGGTGAGGAAGATCACGGCGGTGACGAACCGGCTTTCGGTGTCGACGCGCAGGGTATCAGATCATGCCCCCCGGCGCTCGCGCTCCGCCCGCAGTTCCTCGCGCAGGGCGCGCACCTCGTCACGGACTTCGCGCTCCGGGCCGCCGGTGAGGCCGTCCAGGATGTCCGCGACGAGTTTGGAGGCGCCGATCACGACCGCTAGCACGAAGGCGACCAGCAGCAACCCGATGATCCCGAGAGCGATATCCCCGATCACGCGAGGCATCATAGCATGGCCGACCTGAAGACATCGATCAGGTACGAGGCGGCGAAGCTCACATCAGCGCTCGACAAATGCTATGACGCGCTAGCCTGCATTTCTCACCACACGGTGAGGCGAAGTGCGTGAGAGGGCCGTCAGGACGAGGCGCGAGCCGCTTGGCGCGCGCAGGCGTACTTGAACCGTACGTTGAGCACGGCAAGCAAGCGCAACGAAGTCCTGGCGGTCGTATCGCGTGCTTCGACCGTCGGGTGGTGAAAAATGCAGGCTAGGCTCCCGGTGTGCTCAGCTTACGGGTGGTATGACCCATCTTGCTTCATTAGAGAATCGCCGCCGAACTGCTTTCGTCTTCTTGCCATCAACGACAGCGTGCGCCGGGTCGTCGGGTAGTGGATCTCTTGCAACTCGTTGGCTACATTCTCTGGCCAGACCGGCAGTAATGGAAACCAGTGAATAACCAGGGAAGGCCTTGACGGCATCTGATGCGGAGAGTCCGTTCCGAGCCATTTCGTCAGCAAGCTGCACCGACATGGATTCATCCGCGGGATGGTTCTGGAATGCTTGGGAGGAAATGCGATAGCCCGAGGCGCTCTCATCGGGAACGATCCACTTGGGGCTGATGCGGCGCCATAAAGCAGAGTCGTCCGATATGGACGGATCGTCTCGAAAAGCCTGCATGCCGACAAGCGCCGAACGTCTTGATGGCAACTTACTCCCGCAGCCGTTTTATGGCCTCCGCCAAAGCGTCGGTCGGTTGGTCAGCCTCCCATTCCTTTCCCGTCGCATGATCGTGGACATGGATCGAGACCCGGTTCGGGGCAGTGACTTCGATTTCCAAATCGAGACCTGATTTGTGCCATTCGAATTGCATGCCGCCATGGCTGCACGGAACCACGCTCGGTGGGGCCGTGTCATCATCAAGAACACCCACAAGAAAGCGCAGCCCTTCAACGACGCAATCGCTTTCGATTCGACGGGCCCCATAGCTGTCCCAGTTTTCAGGCAGGTCCAAAAGAGAGAAAGCTTGAAGGCACGTGGGTTCCCACCACGACGATGAAAACCCCTGCGTCGTTGGTGGATCGATGAGAACGTTCCATCTTGGCCGTCGCGGGGCCGCAGTCGACGAAATGGGAATCTGCTCGGAGAGGAACGCATGGTCGGGAAGCGTCGCCAGGATTCCGGCTCTCCTCCAACTCTCGTCAGTCAGGTAACGGCGTTTTCGCGTGATGATGGATGTGCTAGCCATCGAATCTACCCCAGACCTTATGCATGAATGACGTAGTGATCGACGTGAAGTCTTTGACGATCCATTCTCGGCCTACATCAAGAAAGGCAAGGACCCCTCGGTTACCTTGCCCCAGAGGATTTCCCCGTGCGGTCAGCGTCAGGACATACATGGGACGTCCGTCTTCAGTGGAGAGTGCGGGCCGCAGGTTGACGTGGAGCCTTCCCATCGGACTGCCGTCATCACTCTGTTTCAGGAACCTCGCTGCGAAGCCGACATCCTCGGGTTGCACAGTCCGATCGTCGCTTGTTCCCATGCCCAGCACTGCAAACAGCTTTGCAACATCAGCATGGGACTCCCAGCCCTCGCCGGCCATGATGTGGTTGACGTATGTCACCTCGCATTGGTTCGCAGAAAGGCCGCCCAACCCTTCCGTTCGCAGAAATTCCCTGAACGTCCTCAGATTCTTGCCGAACGTCGCCCGAATCATCTCGTATCGAGGATACACGTCATCGGAGCCGACCTTGCGCCAGTTGTGTACAAAGCGTGTCCTCTGTACTTGGATCAACTCTGTTCCCGCTGCATTCAAGAACCAGATACGCGGTGCGGGAGGTCTGTCCAAGGTCTGCAGTTGAATGCTTGGTCTCGCTGGCAGGGACCTCTCGAAGTTCTCGGTCAGAGAGTCCAATTCCTCGTGATGTTCTGTTCGAGGAAAATGCTTCCTGAACTTTTTCCAGAGAAGACCGAAGTGTGCAGTGTCCAGCCGTTTCAGTTCGTCGAACTGCACCGACAGAGCGACTTCTACAAGCGGGGGACTCTTGTAGTCCGGCAGGTCGGGCGGCCTGGCCTTCGGCATCCGGGCTTCGTCCCCTCAGTTCAGCGCATGCGCGCCAGTGAGAAGAAGCACGATTGTATCACATCGCCGGTGTCGCACAGAACATCCAACGATGAGGATGTTTCAGCTTGATCGTAGAGGTCGGGGGAATTACACCTCGGCCCTGCCCCCTCGCGTTCACATCACGCATCACGGCCTCTGAGCTTTTTTCCGAATCATGAATCAAGAAACACGAGCCACGGCCTTTGCCAGGCGCGCGGCGCAAGCCAGCGCGAGTTCCAAGGTTTTCACGAAAAACGAAAAACTGAAAACGAAAAACTGGTTTTGAGGTTTTCACGAATCACGAAACACGAAACACGAGACACGGCTTTTTTCAGACCCGAAACACGGCTTTTCCCGTGGCTCGTTTGGTACCTGTTGGTACTGAAGCCCTTCAGTCTTGTTTTTTCGGCCGAAATCTGCTCTGGGGTGAGAGTGATGACGCCGTTGCTGGGAACGAAAACCTGATCCACGCCCGTCGGGGACACGTCGGCTGGTGACAACAAATCCTCCCAAGTCACTTCTTTTCAGGTATTTACGAGACCCGAGCCCCGAGCCACGGCGTTAGCCTGGCGCGCGGCGCAAGCCAGCGCGAATTTCGAGGTTTTCACGAAACACGGCTTTTTCAGACCCGAAATACGGCCTTTTCCGTGGCTCGCTTGGTACCTGTTGGTACTGAAGCCCTTCAGTCTTTTTTTTGGTCGGAAGCCGGTTTAGGTTGAGAGTGATGACGCCATTGCTGGGAACAAAAACCTCATCCGCGCCCGTCGGGGACATGCCGGGTGGGGACGGAAGAGCCGCCCGATCGCTGCTTTCCTGCGCGTTGTGGCGCGGCATGGGGCGGCATGGGGCGCCCCGAGCCGCTATCCGCGCACCGTCCGCACCAGCAACAGGGTCTTTCGGGTTTTCACGAAACACGAGACACGAAACACGAATCACGGCCTTTTTTCGTGTGCTTCGGCCGTCGGGTGGTGAGAAATGCAGGCTGGGGGCCGGTTTAGGTTGAGAGTGATGACGCCGATACAGGGAACAAGAAACCCATCCGCGCCCGTTGGGGACGCGCCGGCTGGGGACAGGAGAGCCGCCGCAGGCGGGGGAACGCGGCTTCGCTCACTCTTTTTATCGCTCTCTGACCGGACCCCGGAGGCGGCGTCTGTTTCTTCCGCCACGGCCCGCTGCGTCGAGCTGCCCGATTTTTCTTCGCAACGCGGCGGTGCGCCCGAATGGGTGGAGCTGCTGCCGGCCGGCCCGGAGATCGAGGGCCGCGACGGCCGGCGCTGGGTGTTCGACGACCCCGAGCGGGTGGCGGCGGAGAGCCTCGACGGGTCGGACCCGAAGAAAAAAGAGATCCCGATCGACTGGGAGCACGCCACCGAGATCAAGGCGCCGCAAGGCGAGCCGGCCCCGGCGGCGGGCTGGATCACCCGGCTGGAGGTGCGCGAGGGTGCGCTATGGGGCCGCGTGGAATGGACGGACCGCGGACGCGAGGCGGTCGCTTCGCGCGAGTACCGCTATCTGTCACCCGTCTTTTTGCACTCGAAAGAGCGGGCGGGAACGAAAAACAAGAATTCGCCGGGAAGGATCTTGCGGATCCTGTCGGCGGGGCTGACCAACAGCCCGAACTTGGCGTTGCACGCCCTCAATCACGAGGGCCAGGGAGACAAGAACACTATGGACATCAAGAAGATTCTGGGGGCGCTCGGCTTGGCCGAGGACGCCACCGTCGAGCAGGCCGTGACGGCGATCGACACGATCAAGCAGGATCGCGATAGCGCGGAGGAGCGAGCGAGGAACAGCGCCGATTCTTCCTCCGCTCCCCCGAGCCTCGAGAAGTTTGTGCCGCGGGCCGACTACGACGCGGCGGTCGAGCTCGCGAAGGAAAAAGCGGCCAACGCCGAGGCGAAGCTGGCCGAACACGAGGCCCAGGTGCTCGAGAAAGAGATCGACGCGGAGATCACGAAGGCGCTCGAAACGGGCAAGATCACGCCGGCGACGGCCGACTACCATCGCGCGCAGTGCCGCGTCGATGGCGAAGGGAAAAGCGGCCTCGAGCGCTTCAAGGAGTACGTCGAGGCGGCCCCGGAGGTTGCGGGCGACAGCGGCCTGGACGGCAAGCAACCGGAAGGCGGCGCGGCAAAGGCGCTGAACGCCGGAGAGGCCCGGATCGCCGCGATGTTCGGCAATTCGGCCGAAGACCTGAAGAAGTACGGCGCGAGCGGAGCGGGCGGAGGAAAATCCGCCTGAACAGCCGCGAGGCTCGGAGTGCCAAGCCCGAATTCCAAGGTTTTCACGAGACACGAGACACGAAACACGGCTTTTTTCAGACACGAAACAAGGCTTTTAGGAGGCTGATATGGCTGCATTACAAACAGACAGGAACACCCCGATGCGGGACGGCGAGCTGATCTCGGTGCCGGTGAAGTCCGGCGTGAAGATCTACGCAGGCGCGATCGTGGTCGCTGAAGGCGGCTATGCCGCGCCCGGCAAGAAGGCCGAGAACCTGGTCTATCTGGGGCGGGCCGAGGAGCAGGTGGACAACACCGCCACGGGCGCCAAGGACGGAGACAGGAGCGTGCTGCTGCGGCGCGGCCGGGCGTTCAAGTGGACCAACTCAACCGGCAACGGCGCCGTGGGGCAGGCCGAGTTCGGCAAGAAGGTCTACATCGTGGACGACCAGACCGTCACGAAGACTGCTGCCGGAGCGTCCGACACCGGCGCGGCCGTGGTGGTCGGCATCGAAAGCGACGGCGTCTGGATCGGTTGAAGCAAGGAGAGACGAGAAAGGACACGGAGACAATTCAATGCTGATTAACAAGGCAAATCTGGACACGATTTTTTTGAACCTCAAGACGGCGTTTCACAAGTCGTGGGAGGAGGCGCCGGTCAACTGGCCGAAGATCGCGATGCGGGTGGAGTCGAGTTCGACACGCAACGAATACAAGTGGCTGTCGGAATTCCCGCGGATGCGCAAGTGGATCGGTGACAAGGTGATCAAGTCGCTGGAGGGCTTCAGCTACACGATCCTCAACGACGACTGGGAAGCGACGATCGAGGTCGATCGCAACGACATCGAAGACGACAACCTGGGAATCTACGGGCCGCAGGCGCGGATGGCGGGTTACGCGGCGCGGCAGTTGGCCGACGAGATCGTTTTTGCGCTGGTCAACGGAGGGTTCAAGAACAAGTGCTACGACGGCAAGACGTTCTTCGCCACGAATCATCCCGTGGGCAACAAGAACGTCTCGAACAAGGGGACGAAGGCGCTTTCGGTCGAGACCTTCGAGCAGGCCCAGGCGTCATTCGGGGCGGCCCGCACCGCCATGCGCAAGTTTCTCGACGACGAGGGGCGTCCGCTGGGGATCATGCCGCGAGTGCTGCTGGTCCCGCCGGCGCTCGAGGATACCGCGCGCGGGCTGATGATGGTCGAGCGGCTCGAGGATGGCAAGCCCAACATCTACAAGGGGGCGGCCGATGTGGTGGTGGACGCGCGGCTGACCTCCGACACGGCCTGGTTCCTCCTGGACACGACGCAGCCCGTCAAGCCGCTCATCTACCAGGAGCGCAAGGCCCCGATCTTCGTCGAGCAGACCGACATGGCTTCCGATTCGGTGTTCCTGCGCAAGAAGTACCGCTACGGCGTGGAATGCCGCGGCGCGGGCGGCTATGGCTTCTGGCAAATGGCCTACGGCTCGACGGGGACGGCGTAAATGCCCGTGTTTCGTGTCTCGTGAACCAGGGACCGTTCGGCGCTGGCGTCTCCCATGGAGCGAGCGAGGTACGAGAAAAGGGTTTTCATGGATTTCACGAGACACGAGACACGGCCTTTGCCTGGCGCGCGGCGCAAGCCAGCGCGAATTCCAAGGTTTTCACGAATCACGAGACACGAATCACGAAACACGGCCTTTTTCAGATACGGAGCACGGATTCTATGACCTACGCGACGGCGGAGCAAGTGATCGAGCGGTACGGTGCCGGGACGGTGCAGTTGCTCACCGACCGCGCCGGAGCCGGCGTTCTGGACCAGGACGTACTGGAGCGGGCGCTCGCCGATGCGGCGGCCGAGATCGACACTTGGCTGGCTGTGAAATACGATCTGCCGCTTTTTTCTCCGCCCGCCTCGCCGCCGGAAGTGCTGACGCGGCTGGCGGTGGATATCGCCGTGTACCGGCTGGCGGCGGGGGCCGATCTGGCGACCGACGAGCGTCGTCGTCGCTACGAGGACGCCGTCAAGCTGCTCGAGCGGCTCGCGCGAGGCGAGGCGTCGCTGGGGCTGGCCGACCCGCCTGCCTCGGCGGTAGGAGGCGTGAAAATCTCACGCCGGCCGCGGCGGTTCAGCCGCGAGATGTTCCTTTCCGCGGCCGAGGAGCTGATCCCGTGACGCGCACCAACGGTCTGCTGACGGCCATCGCGGCCGAGTTGCGCCTCCGGCTTCCCGGACTGAGTTCGTGCGAGGTCCACGACGGCAAATGGAACGAGTCCGAGCTCATGCGCTGGACGGTGCTCACGCCCGCGGTGCGGGTCGCTTGGCTGGGCGCGGCCCGGACGGAGACGCCGGGAGAGGCATGGACCGATTGCTCTCAGCAGCTCGCGGCCTACGTCGTGACCCGCGATCAAGAGGACCTGTCGCGCGGCGCAGCGGCCCGCAACCTGGTCGATTGGCTGCTGCTGTACCTCCCGCGGGCGCGTTGGGGACTGACCGGAATCGGCCCGGTGGAGGATCTGCGCGCCGCAAATCTCTACTCCAGCGCGGTCGACAAGACCGGCTTGGCGATGTGGGTGGTCACCTGGCTCCAGAAGCTGCGGCTCGAGGCGGCCGCGGACGGGACCTGTCCGCCGCTGCCCGGCGAGCTGTATGTGGCGGCCCGCAACGACCCCCACGAGGCCATTCATCCGGAGGAAACATGACGTTCGGTCAAGACAAGCGCATCCTGCTGCGGCGCCGGGCGGAGGAAAAAGGCGCGCGCAACATGGCCTTTAAGGCTTTTCACGAATCACGAGTCACGAAACACGAATCACGGCCTTTTATCGCGTGCTTCGACCGTTGGGTGGTGAGAAATGCAGACTAGTGAGGCACAGGAGTTCCGGCTGATCGAGCTGGCCCGCCGACTCTCCAACGTGGTGCGCCCGGGCGTTGTAGCCGAGACCGACTACGCCCTCGCGCGTGTGCGGGTTGAATACGGCGGACCCGGCGCCGTCACCGGCTGGCTGCCCTGGCTGGCCGCGCGCGCCGGCGGCGACCGCTCCTGGTGGGCTCCCGAGATCGGCGAGCAGGTCCTCATCCTGGCGCCCTCGGGCGAGCTCTCCAACGGCATCGTGCTCGCCGGGCTCTACCAGTCGAACCGGCCCGCGCCGGCAGCGTCGTCGGACCGGCGCCTGGTCCGCCATTCCGACGGCGCCGAGATCGAGTACGACCGCGCGGCGCACCGCCTGCGCGCGGTCCTGCCCGAGGGCGGTGCGGCCGAGATCACCGCGCCGGACGGCGTCACCATCACCGGCGATGTGGCGATCACCGGCGACGTGACGGTGACCGGCGGCCTGGACGCGACCGGTGACGTCACCTCCGACGCCAATATCGAGGCCGGCGGCAACGTCGAGGACTCGCGCTCGACCATGCAGGCGATGCGCGCGACCTACAACGGCCACGTCCACGGCGTGCCGCCGGGCGTGGTGACGCCGGTAGTCGCCCCGACCCACAGGATGACGTGAAAGCAGTTTTGAGTTTCAAGTCTAAAAACTAAAAACCAAAAACTGAAAACCAATCATGCCAGGGACGAACAACCAGAACGGCAAGAATCTCACCGGCCTCGCGCACCTGCGCCAGTCCGTCCGCGACATCCTCACCACCCCGATCGGGACACGGGTGATGCGTCGCGAGTACGGCTCGCGGCTGTTCGAGCTGCTCGACGCGCCACTGACGCCGGGAACCCTCACCGAGATCTACGCCGCGGCCGCCGAAGCCCTGGCCCGCTGGGAGCCGCGCCTGCGGGTGGACCGCATCAAGGCGACGGCGGCGCAGGGGCGCCTCGACGGCGGAAAAGTCCTGATCGACCTCGAAGGCGTCTACCTGCCCGACGGCGAGGCCGTCCGGATCGAGGGCATCGTCGTATGAAAAAAGCAGTTTTCAGTTTCGAGTTTCGAGTTTCGAGTCGAAAGACTAAAAACCGAAAACTAAAAACTAAAAACGCGAGCCGCGCGGCGGCGAGGTCGGAGGGCATCGTCGTATGAGAACCGCAGCCATCCGCGAGCGAATCCTCGAGGTTTGGAGGGCCGATCCGGACGCGCCGTATACCGCGATCGCCCGCAGGGCCGGATGCTCCAAGGGCTACGTGTCGAGCGCGTTGGCCTCTCTCGGTATCCGCCGCCGCCCGCCGCTGGTCTACCGCCGCGAGACTCCGCTGCAGCGGCGGATCCGCATCCGCGCCCAGTACCGTGCGTATCACCAGAAAAAATACCGCGAAGACACGCGCCATGCCACGATGGCCCGACTACGCTCGGTTCGGGCCAATGCTCGCCGCACCTTGGCTCGACTCATCGCTCGCGGCGCGGACGCCGCCGAGATCCGGCGCTACGAGCACCGCATCGCCGGCCTCACCCGCCAGCTCGACGAGCTCCGCATCCGCCCGGCGCGAGCCGCCGCAAGGCGGCGAGCACTGCCAACTGAAAACCAGAAACTGAAAACCGAAAACTCCCCGGAGGCCGTAGGCTGATGGGGTCCCCCGCCATCGACCTCTCCCGCCTCCCCGCGCCGGACGTGATCGAGAATCTCGACTACGAGGCGCTGCTAGAGGCGGCGATCGTGCGTCTCGGGCCGGACTACGTGGTTTCCGAAGCCGACCCGGCCTACAAGGTTCTCGAGTCCGCGGCGTACCGCGAGCTGCTGCTGCGGCAGCGGGTGAATGACGGCGCTCGCGCCGTGCTCCTCGCCACGGCGCGCGGACGCGACCTCGACAACCTCGCCGCCTTGCTGGGGGTCGAGCGCCAGGTCGTGACGCCCGCCGACCCGGACGCCTTTCCGCCGGTCGAGGCGGTCTACGAGACGGACGAGCGGCTGCGGCTGCGGACACAGCTCGCGCCGAGCGCGATATCCACGGCGGGTCCGGTGTCGAGCTACCGCTACCACGCGCTGTCCGCTGGTAGCCAGGTGCTCGACGTGGCCGTGTCGAGCCCGGCTCCCGGCTCGGTCACGGTGACGGTGCTGGCCCGCGACGGCAACGGCCTCGCGGACGCGGACCTGCTCGCCGCGGTCACGGCGGCTCTCAATGACGAGAGCGTGCGTCCGCTGGGCGACGTGCTCACCGTTCAGTCGGCCGCGATCGTCGACTACCAGGTCACCGCAGAGCTGACCATCGGCGCGGGCCCGGACTCGGACGCGGTCCTCGCCGCCGCGACAGCGGCGGTCACCGCCTACACAGCCTCGGCGCGCAGGATCGGCCAAGCCGTGCCGTTGAGTGCGCTCTACGCCGCGTTGCACGTCGAGGGCGTCGCGGCGGTCTCGCTCACCGCCCCCGCGGCCGACGTAGCCATCGACGCCGCCGAGGCGTCCCACGCCACCCAAATCCAGGTGACCGCCGCGTGAGAGATTTTGAATTTCACTAAAAACTGAAAACTAGGAACTAAAAACTATGGCGACAGCCAAGAACACCAACATCGTAAGATCCATCGCCGCTCCGGCCGGCGCCGTCGGCGACGACTGCACGCACGTCAGCCTGTGGGACGCGGCGCAGAACGGCAACCTGCTCGGGACGAAGGTGATCTCGACGGATCCCGCCGCGCTGGCGCTGGGCGACAAGTACGAGATCGCGGCCGAGGCGCTGGTGATCAACCAGCCGGCCGGCGCCGACGAGACGGCGGCCATGGCCGAGCGGGCCGTGCGCGGCAAGATCGCCGGCGGCGTCTGGGTGCAGTTCCACACCGGCGCCCCGGGCAACGCCGGTACCGACAACGTCATCTCCGAGCTCGGTCGCGTAGCGATCGCTCAGGCCGCCTGGACGGTAGCGCAATGATCTATCGCGCAGCGGCGCAGCCGCGAGCCCGAAAACTAACCACTATCCACTAACCACATGTCACTGCAGTTATCCAATTTCGACCAGACCGGCCACGATCCCGACGCCTTGGCGCTGATCGTCGCCGCCGCCGCCCCGGACCTCTACATGGACTCCGACCGCGGCGGGACGCAGTCGCCGGAGTCCGGCGAGCTGGGCCTCGGGTCGGGCGAGACGCGCATAAGCGGCATCCGGTTATTGAGCGGCAACCGCATCGCGCTCAACGACAACAACCTCCCGTCGTCGCTGTCGCTGTCGGACTGGTTCGGCGGCGCGGGGGCCTCCTCCTGGACGCTCCACATCCAGACCGACGACGGCGAGGTCTCGACGAGCCAGATCCAGTCGTCGGGCGGCGACGTCGTGCGCTGGCAGTTCACCGCCGCCGCCGCGGCGGTGCTGAACGGCATCGCGGCCGGCGACCGCGTGATCATCGCCGTGACGCGCCCGACGCAACCCGTCGCGGCGCAGTTCTCCGGAGCGATGGGCGCGATTGCCGCCGCCCTGATCAAGCGCGCCCCCTCGAACCGGCCCATCGCGGCGCAGATTGCGGGCGCGGCGGGAACGCTCACCGCTGCCCTCGGCAAGATCCAGCCGTCCGTCGAGCCCCGCGCCGCCCTGGCCGCCTCGGTGGCGTCCGTCGAAGCGGGCCGCGCGGTCGAGCTGCGCTGGGCAGCCTCCGACGCCGGGCGCGTCGTGATCGCCGCCCTGCCCGGTCCGGACCTCGGCGAGGTGCCGCCGTCCGGCTCGCTCCGGACGTACCCGCGGGTCTCGACCACCTGGACGCTCACCGCCTACGGCGCGGCCGGGACCACCCCGGCCACGGCCGCGGTCACCGTGGCGGTCGAGCCGCGCGCGACCTTCGGCCCCGTCTCGCTGCTGCCGCCCAACGCCACCCCGTTCGAGCGCGCCCTCGAAGCGGCCCTGGCGCAAGACGTCGACATCCCGATCCGCAAGCTGTGGTCCTCGGCGGACTGCCCCGTCGACATGCTGCCTTGGCTCGCCTGGGCGCTGGGGGTCGAGGAGTGGGACTCCGACTGGCCCGAGCCGGTCAAGCGCGCCGCCGTCTCCAACGCGATCGCCGTGCACCGCGAGAAGGGCACCCTGGCCGGGCTCAAGCGCGTGCTCGACACCGCCGGCGCCGAGTACGAGTACGTCGAGCGGCCCGCGGGCGTCCCGATGACCGCCAAGTTGTCGATCCTCAACTCGAACGCCGTTTATCTGCCCGACGTCGCCCGCGCCGTCAACCGCGTCAAGCGCGCCTCGCTCGATCTCGACATCGAGCTGCTGAGCGCCGCCGCCGGCCAGATCCCCGTAGCCGCCGGCCTGGGCGCCGCCACCGTAGTCGAGATCGAGGACTGGGGAGGGTTTTGAGTTTTCAGTCTAAAAACTAAAAACCAAAAACTAAAAACATGCCTTTCGAACTCCGAATCACCGACCTCGGACGCGCCGCCCTGGCCGACGGCTCGAACCGCGGCACGAACGCGGTCCGGCTGACCAAGATGGCCATCGGCTCGGGCCAGGGTCCGGGCGGGGCGGCCGACGATGGCCGCACGGCGCTGCGCAACCAGCGCGCGGTAGTCGCGCTGGGCGGCTCGACGATGGTCTCGGGGCGCATCGCGGTGCGCGGCGAGTTCCAGCCCACGGCGGCCTACGGCGTGACCGAGCTCGGTCTGCTGGGCCAGGTCGGGGCGGATCCGGAAATCCTCGTCGCCTACTGGACCGACGATGGCGAGCGGCTGGCCTCGACGGTCGCCGGTACGCGGCTGGTGATCGCCGGCTCGATCGATATCGCTCCGGCGGCGGCCGAGGTCACCGTCAACGTCGACGCCTCGGTCTCGCTGGGCGACCCGGCGCTGAGCGCGACGGTGACGGCCCTGGGCGGCCGGGTGGACACCGCCGAGGCGGACATCGACGCCCTCGAGACGCGCATGACCACGGCCGAATCCGACATCGACGCGGTCGAGACCCGCCTGGACACCGCCGAATCGGACATCGACGCCCTTGAAAACTCCGATTTCGGGGCGCTCATCACCGCGCTGACCGCGCGAGTCGCAGCATTGGAGGGAGCATCAGTGATCCGATCGATACGGCGGGGCTCCGTCACCACAACGGGAACGAATCAGACCGCAACGATCCCCTCGGTCAATGTTGGCCGCAGCATGCTGAGCCTGATCTCACAGGCTCTGATTTGGGGGGGCGCCACCGTAAAAGCGAGCCAAATCAGACTCAATCTCAACAGCGCCACACAGATAGGGATTTTGGTGGCCGGCACGGACGGCCAGTCCATCACTATCGCCTACCAAGTGGTCGAGTTCGAGTGAGGATGCCATGACAAAAAAATATGCAGAGCTCGATGCCGCCGGCATTTGTTTTCACGAATTCGAATACATGGCCGCCGAGGCGCCGCAAAGTGTCCCAGCGGGCCTGATGGACGTCACGGCCCGTACCGACGGCCCCTGGCTGGGCAAGATATACGACGCCCAGACCGACACGTTCGCCTGGCCGGAGCCGACGGCCAAGCTGACGGCCTCGGCGGCGAGGATCGCCCAGGGCGAAAAAGTCACGCTGACGTGGCGGACCACCGACGCGCTGAGCGCCGAGATCACGAACGTCAACGCCGGCGGCGCCCTGGTCCACCGCTGCGAGCCGCCCGGTGCCGGCGTGGTCGAGGTCGAGCCGGGTCAGACCTTCACCTACGAGCTGACCGCCACGGGCCGCGCGGGGACCACTCCGGCCAAGGCCCGCCGGAGAGTCACCGTAATCTGACGCGAGTCAACTGAAAACTGAAAACCAAAAACTGAAAACTGTCCGGAGGACACAATGAGCAACGGATTTCATCACGGAGTCGAAGTCATCGAGATCGACGCGGGGGTGCGCCCGATCGAGGGTGTATCGGCGTCGGTCATCGGATTGCTGGGAACGGCGCTGAAGGGGCCGGTCAAGGTCCCCACCCTGATATCGAGCCGCACCGCCGGCGAGGAGACCTTCGGTTCGTCCGGCGGCACGATCGCCGCGGCGCTCAAGGCCGTCTTCGAGCAGGCCACCGCGCAGGTCGTCGTCGTCAACGCCCTCGACCCGAGCGTCGACAAGACCTCGCAGGCCGAGGCCGACTACTCGCTCGACGGCGATTCGGTGAGCGTCGCCCACCAGTACCTGGTCGCGTCGAGCGTCGTCGTCAAGAGCGACGACGGCGGGACGACCTACGTAGCCGGGACCGACTACACCGTGGACGCCGAGGCGGGCAAGGTGACGCGCATTGACGGCGGAGGCATCGCCGCGGACGCGGACCTCAAGATCGCCTACGACTACGCCGACGAGTCGGAGGTGACGGACGCCGAGCTGGTCGCGGCGGCCGCGAGTTTCGTCAACGCCGAGGCCGTGACCGGCTCGAAGCCGCGCATCCTGATCGCGCCCGGCTACACCGAGCACGTCACGCGGGCCAACCCCGCCGGGCCGCCCACGGCGGCGCCGGTCACCACCGGCCTGGTCGCCACCGCCGAGCGGATCCGCGCGGTCATCGTCGCCGACGGCCCCAACACCACCCAGGCCGACGCCATCGCCTACCGCAACCTGCTCTCGAACCGCCGCGTCTACGTGGTCGATCCGGGTGTCCGCGTAACGGACGCCGCCGGCGCCGTCTCCGACGCCCCGGCCTCGGCGCGGATCGCGGGCCTGATCGTGCGCAACGACCGCGAGCGCGGCTACTGGTCGAGCCCGTCGAACCGCCAGGTCCTCGGGATCTCGGGGACGTCCCGCGCGGTGGACTTCACCCTCGGTGACGCCTCCTCGAGCGCCAACCTGCTCAACGACGCCGAGGTGTCCACCATCATCCGGTCGCCGCTGGGCGGCTACCGCCTGTGGGGCAACCGCACCGCCAGCGCCGACGCCAAGTGGGCCTTCCTGCCGGTCGTGCGCACCGCCGACGTCATCAACGAGAGCCTGCTGCGCGCGCACCTGTGGGCGGTCGACCGCAACCTCACCAAGACCTACGTCGAGGACGTGGTCGAGTCCGTCAACGACTTCCTGCGGCGGCTCCAGGCGCAGGGCGCCATCCTGAGCGGCCGCTGCTGGGCCGACGAGGGCCTCAACGACGCTGCCGCCCGCGAGGCCGGAAGGGTCTACTTCGACTTCGAGTTCGACCCGCCCAGCCCCGCCGAAAGAATCACTTTCAGAAGCCAAGTTGTTAGTGGTTAGTTTCTAGTTTTTAGCTAAAAACTGAAAACCAAAAACTAAAAACCGAACACGAAATGACTGAAATCGTAACCGTAATCGGGATCGTGGCGGTAGGCCTGCTCGGAGCTGTGGCCGGCTGGCTAGGCGGATATCAGCATGGGCTCCGCGATTACGACCGATCGATATGGCGGGGCCTGGCCCGCCTGCATGCCAAGCCGCCCAAGGCGGCGAGCACGAAAAACTGAAAACTGAAAACCAAAAACTAAAAACCAAAGGAGTTAACCAATGGCCATTGAGAGCGTACTCAGAGACATCAATTTATTCGTGGACGGCCGCGGCTACGCCGGCAAGATCGCCGAGTTCACGCTGCCGAAACTGACCGTCAAGACCGAGGAGTTCCGCGCCGGCGGCATGGATGCGCCGGTCGAGCTCGACATGGGGCTCGAGAAGATCGAGTGCGACTTCTCGCTCGACTCGATCGACCGCGACGCGCTGCGCCTGTGGGGCCTGGCGCAGGGCGACCAGCCCGCGCTGACCTTCCGGGGCGCGGTGCAGGACCGTGGCGGCGAGGTCAAGGCCGTGGTCGTCCGCACCCGGGGCCAGATCAAGGAGGTCGACTACGGCTCCTGGAAGCCGGGCGAGAAGGCCACCCTGAAGTTCATGGCCGCCGTCGACTACTACAAGCTCGAGGTCGACGGCGAGACCGTCCACGAGATCGACATCGAGAACTACACGCGCATCGTCAACGGCGTCGACCAGGTCGCCGCCAGAAGGGCCGCCCTGGGGCTGTAGGCCTGGGAGCGCGGGGGGGGGTGCCCTCTGGGCCGGCCCGCTAAGCGCGAGGCGAAAGCCAGCGCGAACTCCAATGTTTTTACGAGTCACCAGACAAGGCTTTTGAGGAATGGAGATTGCTGAGAGGGGCCGCAACAACGGCCGGCATTGCCGAGTGGTAGAGCCAGGGGAGACCACCGCTAATGGCGTAAGCCCTGGTGGCCGGCGGCCCCGTACACACAAGGGCGACACCTGCCGAGTGGTGTGACGGCTCGGAGAGACGAGCAAGGATTTTGAGGTTTTTCACTAAAAACTGACAACTAAAAACTGAGAAAGAAGGACCACATGAGCACACAGACGCAAACAAAGCCATCGGCTCCGGACCCGAAACCGTTCGGGACATTGCTGACCGAGGCGGTGCGGGACGTGCAGTCCGGACTGACGGCTCTGCAGACGGCCGAAGGACAGGAGCTCGCGGCTGGAGAGCAGGTCGCCGCGGCGGAAGCGGCCCTGACGGACGCGCGCACGGCGAAAGCCGGCGCCGCCGCGACCAAGGATTCCGCGCGGACGTCGCTCAAGGCGGCGTTGACCGGCCTGAGCGACGCCGTCGTCACCTACCGCGACTCGCTGTAGCGCAGCCGGTCGAAAAAAAGATTTTCGTCCGCCGGTCCAATCGGCCAGCGGGCGATCCAGGTGTCCGGGGATCTTGCGGGAGCCCCCGGCCGCTGATCAGAAACAAGGGTTTTCAACAACCACCAACCAATCAACAACAACCAATAAGGAGAAAACAAGAAAAACATGTCGAATATCACACTGGAAGAAATTCGCACCGAGCTGGCAGGATTCGTGCAAGACACCGTCGATGCCCTCGGTTACGCGACCTATGGAAGCGACTACAAGGGCAAGTGGGTGGCGGGAGATTATGACGTCGAAACGGTGGTAAGCCACAACCTCCGGTTCTACTCCAGCCTCGTGGCTCGAACGGCAACCGACACCGCCGATCCCTCGCTGGACACGGCTGCGTGGAAGCTGCTCGGCTCAGCCGCCACGATCCGGGGGATCAGCCAGGACAACGTCGACGCCTTGGGCCACTCCACCTATGGAAGCCTGTACAAGGGGCTTTGGACAGGGGGAGTCCATGCTGTCGGAGAGTACCGAAGCTATGGCGGACGGTACTACCGCTGCAAGACGGACCGGACCGCGAGCGACACCGACAGCCCGCCCATGGACGAGGCCGGGTGGGAAGTGGTCGGCTCGTCGTTCGTGGTGCAGGGCGACATCGAGACGGCGAAGCAGGAGAACATCGACACCGCCGCCGACCTTGTGTTCGGCAGCTCGTACCGGGGCAAGTGGAAACGCGACAGCTACGATCCCGGCGACGTGGTCTACGACGAGGAGGGGAAGGGCTTCTACGAGTGCGACATCGCCCGCACCCAGAGGAACAGGAACCCTCCGTCGGTCAACACGTCCCATTGGAGCCGCGTCGATCCCCTGAACAAGGTCGTCAAGGACTCGACCGGGCTGGCCCGTGTCAAGAGCCAGGCCTTCACGTCGAACGGCACCTGGACCAAGCCCGCCAACGTCGAAAACGTCCGCGTCATGCTCATCGGCGGCGGTGGTGGTGGCGGCGGCGGAAACAAATACGCTCCCGGCAGTAGAAATGTTCCAACCAAAGGCGCTCACGTTGGGGCGGGCGGTGGAGGACAAGCGGGCTCGTTCGTTCTCATCGAAGCGCCGGTGACAGCCGATGTCCCCGTGACCATCGGTGCAGGTGGCTCAGGCGGAAAGAGAGAAGACGCGACTGCTTCCAAGCCTGGAACGGACGGAGGGGATACCTCCTTCGGCGATATTGCGGTAGCCCGTGGCGGCAAGGGCGGTGGTCGCGGCAGATCGGTCTTCCCAGAGATCAGCTTTGACTACAAGGTGGTATCCGTTCACGGTGTCGGCGGCGGACAGCAAGAGGGAAATCGTGACATATCGTCCTCTCGCCGGTCAGGGCCGATCTTCGTCAATGGCTCTGCCGGCGGTCATGGCGGAGGACGTTGGAAGTCTTCCGAAGAGGCGTCCGTCATCGGACAGAATGGCGATTCCTTCGACGGGTTTCCCAACTCCGAGGGCGGCGCGCAAGGAGGCACTGTCGGGGCGCCTAACGGCGGCGGCGGCGGCGGAATGCGCGGCCCTGGCGGTGCAGGAGGCGCCGGAGGACTTCGTGCGCAAAATGACGACCCTCACGGGAAAAATGCGCCTGCTGCCAACTCGGGCGCGGGCGGCGGCGGTGGAGGCGGAGTGATTGCTTCCCAGTCGGGAGTCACCTATTACGGCGGCAATGGCGGCGATGGCGCATCCGGCTATGCCGTCGTGTTCTGGACGGAGTGAATGATGAGAAGGGCGGCCGGGGGTCTTGCGGGAGTCCCCGGCCGCCGATCAGAAACAAGGGTTTTCAACAACCACCAACCAATCAACAACAACCAATAAGGAGAAAACAAGAAAAACATGTCGAATATCACACTGGAAGAAATTCGCACCGAGCTGGCAGGATTCGTGCAAGACACCGTCGATGCCCTCGGTTACGCGACCTATGGAAGCGACTACAAGGGCAAGTGGGTGGCGGGAGATTATGACGTCGAAACGGTGGTAAGCCACAACCTCCGGTTCTACTCCAGCCTCGTGGCTCGAACGGCAACCGACACCGCCGATCCCTCGCTGGACACGGCTGCGTGGAAGCTGCTCGGCTCAGCCGCCACGATCCGGGGGATCAGCCAGGACAACGTCGACGCCTTGGGCCACTCCACCTATGGAAGCCTGTACAAGGGGCTTTGGGCGGCGGGAGTCCATGCTGTCGGAGAGTACCGAAGCCATGGCGGACGGTACTACCGCTGCAAGACGGACCGGACCGCGAGCGACACCGACAGCCCGCCCATGGACGAGGTCGGATGGGAAGTGGTCGGCTCGTCGTTCGTGGTGCAGGGCGACATCGAGACGGCGAAGCAGGAGAACATCGACACCGCCGCCGACCTCGTGTTCGGCAGCTCGTACCGGGGCAAGTGGGAACGCGCCGCCTACGAACCCGGCGACGTGGTCTACGACGAGGAAGGCAAGGGCTTCTACGAGTGCGACATCGCCCGCACTCAGAGGAACAGGAACCCTCCGTCGGTCAACACGTCGCATTGGAGCCGCGTCGATCCCCTGAACAAGGTCGTCAAGGACTCGAAGGGATTGGCAAGAACCAGGAGCCAGGTATTTACCGAAAGCGGCAACTGGGTCAAGCCCAGAAATGTTGATTCCGTTCGCGTGAAGTTGGTGGGCGGAGGAGGAGGCGGCGGCGGGGCTGGTGGAGTCTTTGCGTCGTACAACAATCATGCAACCAGCGGCGGCGGCGGCGGCGGAGCAAGCGGAGAACTTATCGTCGACGATGTTCTTGTGACTGGAGATGTAGAAGTCACGATTGGCGAAGGTGGTGAAGGTGGAGCCGGTGGTGTTGGGAATCAAAATGGATTTCAAGGCGGCAATGGCGGGGACACATCTTTCGGCACGCATCTGACGGCGAAGGGGGGATCACGGGGGAACAATACTGCCGGCGGCAGATCCAACCAGCTTTCATACGGTGGCTCGGCAGGTCATGGAGCAGGGCAGAACAACCTGTTTGGTATTGGAAGCGTCTCGGGCGGACAAGGTGGCGGCGGTGTATCGTCCAGCAGTAGCGGTCACAGCGTAGCCACCCCCGCAGCAGGTGTATCGCATGGCTTGGGAATCCACACGGAAGGTGGTTCCGCTGGGAGCGGGGCGCGTTCAGGACGAAGAGGCGGTGGTGGTGGCGGCGGTGGCGCTGCCGGCATCAGAGGGAACGGCGGCGACGGCGGGCACGGAATAACCAGAGAAGGCAATGGCCTGGACGGGGAAAGTGCAGAGGCCAATTCCGGCGCTGGCGGAGGAGGTGGCGGCGGTGCGTATGATTCCGCTCCGCGCACTGGCGTTGGCGACTCAAGAACAGGTGGCAGCGGCGGAAGAGGCGGTTCTGGATACGCCGTCGTGTTCTGGACGGAGTGAATGATGAGAAAAGAATTTGCCAACGACGACGAAGACGCCTTTGGCGACGACGACGAGTTCAAGACCTGAGGCAACAATGAAACTTGAGAAGCGGGGGCGCTACACCTACATCGCCATCGGCTCGGAGAAGATCAAGTGCGCCTCCGCCAAGGCGGGGAAGCAGCTTGTCAAGGCGCTCAGCGGGTGGACCCCGCGGGCGCTGCCTCCGACTCCTGTCGCGCAAGCCCCCGCCATCGCCAAGGCGGCCCCGGAGATCGAGGAGGTGGCGCGCTACTTGGTGCGCGGGTTCCACGACTGGGACGCGGAACGAAACTGGCCGCCGAAGCATCACTACCTGGAGCCTGGGGTCCGCACCCTCCACGACTACATTCATGCGCAGACCGGCAAGGCCGTGACCGAGCTCGACCCGGAATGGGAGACGGAGGCCGTGCACCTGAGATTCACGCCGAATCCCGATTTCCCGATCCGCCGCGGCATCACCGTCAAGATGGACGGCCTGCGGGACGATTGGGAAGACGACTTCCGGCGCGCTCTGGACTTGTGGGCGAAGTTCGGCCTGACCTTCATCGAGGTCAACCACTGGACGCCGGATTACGGCCGGATGAACTACCTGCCCGACATCATTGCGGATGACGAGAGGGCCGGTTCGTACCTGTTCTCGAACTTCTCCACCGCGATCGACGGGATCGGCCAGCGCTACGTCAACGGCGCGCCCGTGGTTCACACGTCCCTGCGCAAGATCAACATCCACAAGAGGACCCAGGAGCGCAGCCTGCTGCGGCATTGCCTGCATGAGCTGGGCCATGCGCTCGGCTTGGGGCACCCCGGCCCGTATCCGCAGTGCGAGGTGGACCCCGCTGGCATCGGCGCGCCGACGAACTGCGGCCACATGGGGCACGTCGGCATGCGGAAGGTGCCGGACCCGAGGATCTTCAAGCGCGACCACACCGACTACACCGTAATGTCGTATTTCGGTGACGGCGAGAAGCTAGGCGAGGCCGACAAGCTCGCCATCGAGATGATCTACGGCGCGTAGCGAGGAGATCGGCAGGGCGCAATGAAGGGGTCTTTGAGGTTTTCACGAAACACGCGACACGGATTGTGAGGTTTTCATGGCCAACGGCATCAGACTGGTCCGGCTGCGATGGGCGATCGGGGAGAGCCGCATCGTCTGCGCGCCCGAGGACGTTCGCTCCGAGTTCGACCGCCATCCGGCGGGGCTGGTTCCCGGCAAGGTCAACGTCGGTATGCGGCTGTCTATCCCGGCGGGCCGGGACTACCATGCGGTTCCGCTCACCGTGTGGCGGCTGGCGCTCCAGCACTTCTCGCTCGCTCGCCGCCCCTTCGTCGAGGACGAGAGCGATTGCGACGACTACGCCAAGGCGCTGTGGGGGCTGGTTCACTGGGACCTCGGGCTCAACGCCGCGGCCTACGTCCGCGACAAAGGCTCTAAGCATGCCTACAACGTCCTGCTGGCCGTGGAAGGCGGAAAGCTGCGGATCCACGTCTACGATCCGGGCTGGGACCGCTGGTATTACCCGCCGCGCGATGGCGGGAGCTATCCGCCCACCGATGACCCTCACCACCCGATGAGGGAGGGGCTCATCACGTTTGGAGGTGGCTGGTAATGGCCGTTTTTGCCCGGCGCCCGGCGCAAGCCAGCGCGAGTTCCGAGGTTTTCACTAACCACTAACCACTGACCACTAGACACTGCTTTTGAGGTTTTCATGGCCAACGGAATCAATTCGAGCCGGCTGCACCGGCAGATCAAGCGCTACGGGAAATCGTACAGCCAGGACGACGTCGTGCGCGAGCACGGCCTGCACCCGGCGAACGGCGACCCGGGCGGCAACAGCCTGGGAGGCCCGCCGTTCGGCCTGCGGCTGGACTGTTCGGCGGACAACCACTACCTCGCGCTGCCTCTCA
This sequence comes from Bryobacterales bacterium, assembly GCA_965204095.1. GTDB lineage: Bacteria > Acidobacteriota > Terriglobia > Bryobacterales > UBA6623 > JAPPLB01. Next base: position 4,073,119 of record OZ241991.1, read on the forward strand.
AGACGTGGCGGCGCCTCATCCGGCACTACTCGCCGTGGCGTCCGCGCCAGGGCAAGCCGCGGTCCTCGCTCGAGTGCGCAAAGCTGCTGTTCGGACTGCCGGGCTGGGAGTTCGGCGTCACCGGCGTCGCCCTGATCGAGGACCAGGGCGGAGAGCGTGAGGTCCCCGGCAAGGCCGGCGCCTGGGAGATGACCGGCCCCCAGCGCTGGTACAACCTGCTGCTGGTCCGCGACCTCGCATGGGACGAGCGCCGCGACAATCTCATCGCGTGGCGCGAGCACGATCCCGAGAGCTTCGAACACCGCTGGTCCGGGCCGGGCGAGCAGGTGGCCGAACCTCCGGTCGAGGCCATGATGGAGCAGCGGGTCTTCTGGTATGTCTACGACCCGCTCGAGGACCGCTGGTATTACCCGCCCGACCCGCTGAACCAGAGCCTGCTGCGGAGCGAGTGCATCCGCTGGCGCGGTACCTCGATCTACGGCTATCGCCCCGCCTCGGCCTTCCCGGTCGACCCCAACCACCCCATGAGGCACGGCACGATCACCTTCGGCTGAGGCGAGGCGCAATCACGACCTTCAAGGTTTTCACGAATCACGAATCACGAATCACGGGACACGAAACACGGCTTGTAAGGTTTTCACTAAAAAAACTGACCACGAACCACGAACCACCGATCCATGCCCTCCGAACACATGATGGCGCTGGGCAAGTACCGCTTCAGCGTTTCGACCGCCGCCTACCGGGAACTCACCCGCTCGGCCGAGTACCGCTGGGCGGCGCAGGAGCGGCTGGGGCGGCTGCCCGCGCGGCAGTACTTGGGGCCGGGCCCCGAGACGGTCTCGCTGAGCGGAGTCATCCACCCGCACTACCGGGGCGGGCTGGGCCAGTTGGACCGCATGCGCGCCGAAGCCGGCCGCGGCGAGCCGTTGGACCTCAGCACCGGCGACGGAACCATCATGGGCAAGTGGGTCGTCACGCGGATCGAGGAGACCCGCCGCGTGCTGGATGCCGACGGCGCCCCCCGCCGCGTCGAGTTCCGCCTCCAGCTCGCAAGATACGGCGAGGACCGGAACCAAACCCTGCAACAGATCGTCTTCGGAGGCGGATAAAGAGGTTTTCGGTTTTAACTAACCACTATCCACTAACCACTGTCCACTACCATGACCACCTACCGCACCAGGGAAGGAGACGTGATCGACGCTGTCTGCCGGCGCCATTACGGCCGCGAGGCGGGGGCCGTCGAAGCCGTCCTGGAAGCCAATCCGGGACTGGCCGAGCTCGGCCCCGTGCTGCCACCCGGCACGCTGGTCACCCTGCCCGATCTGCCCCGCCCGCTGGAGACCATTGAGACCGTGAAGCTCTGGGACTGAAGAGGCAGTTTTTAGTTTCGAGTTTTGAGTTTCGAGACGAAAAACTGAAAACTGACTACTAAAAACTAAAAACTATCCATGACCCCTGAATTCCGCATCCTGGTGGACGGCAGCCAGGACGTTACCGAATCGATCCGCGAGCGCCTGCTGAGCCTGCGCGTCAGCGACGAGGAGGGTTACAACTCGGACGCGGTCGAGATCCGCCTCGACGACCGCGGCGGGACGGTCGAGATCCCTCGCCGGGGCGCCGAGCTGACGGTCGAGCTGGGCTACGACAAGGTGCCCGAGGCCGAACAACGGAACGGCCTGAAGCCGGGCCGGGTTCCGATGGGCCGCTACACCGTCGACGAGGTCGAGCTGTCCGGACCGCCCGCCACGCTCGCCATCCGCGCCAGGGCCGCCGACATGCGCGCCGCCCTGAAGCAGCGCCGGACCCGCTCCTGGCAAAGGGTTTTGCTCGGCGATCTGATCAAGACCATCGGGCGCGAGTACGGCCTGGATGCGCGCGTGGCCGACGAGCTGGCGAAGATCATCCTGCCGCATGTCGATCAGACCGACGAGTCCGACCTGCATCTGCTGACCCGCCTGGGGGAACGCTACGACGCCGCGGCCAGGCCGGCCAACGGACGGCTGGTGTTCGCGCGGCGCGGCGCGGCGATGAGCGCCACGTCCGGGGCGGTGACGGCGGTGCGCATCGCCCGCGAGCAGGCCGCCGATTACCGCGTCACCCTCGCCGACCGGCCCGAATATCGCTCGGTCCGGGCGTACTGGTACGACACGGCCGCGGGACGTCGGGTGGAAGTGACGGCCGGGGATGGCGAGCCGGCCTACGCCCTCAGGGACGACCACGTCGACGAAGCCACCGCCCGCAAGGCCGCGCAGGCCCGCCTCGACATTCTCAAGCGCGGCGCGGCAACCCTCAGCCTTGTCCTCAAGCCCGGACTGCCCACTGTCGGCGCCGAAAGCCCGCTCACCCTGAGCGGCTTCCGCAACGGCGTCGACGGGCTCTGGATCGCTGCCCGCGTCAGCCACGAGATCGACAACAGCGGCTACTCCACTCGCGTCGAGGCCGAGACGCCGACGAGCGGCTGAGCCGCCGCAAGGCGGCGAGCGCAAAAAACGAAAAACTGAAAACTAGAAACTCTCACCGGCCCTGCGGCGGACAAAAGTACACCCTTCGTCCCGAGATCCGCTCGGGCCGGCAACGCGCCGGAATTTTTCCGGAAGACCCGCGAGGCCCCCTCCCGGACTGCTTCGGGCTGTGGGAGGGGGACCCCCCTTCGGGACCGGAGAAAGGTTTGGGTGCGCCCTGTCAGGCGCTTGCATCCTCCAGGTCTTCCCGTTGCTCTCTTCAGCCCTTGAGTTCGTTGAGAACCCTCATCCCGAGAACGGTGACGACACCGGCATACAGCGCGGTGCTGAGGCTGCCGACGATGGAGTTCAGGTAACCGCCAATCGCGGGGATGTTGTTCAGCACTCCCGAACCTGCGGCAGCGCCGACGGCGATAGCGACAACCAATAAGGATGACGCGTCCTCGCCGGACATCGCCGCATGCACCAGGCCAAGAACGACCAGCAACAGCGGTACGATGCCTTCCGGCAAGTCAGGTACGAAGGCCGCCACGACTGCCAGTAGAAGTACCAAACCAGAGATGACTCTTGTCGCCATTTTTTCTCCTTCACTTTGGGTGGTGGATGGCATCGCGCTATCGAACTGCCACGATGCGCATCAAAGGCCACCAAAGAGTACCACGAAGGGAACCCGGATGCGCAAACTTTTTTTTGGGAATTTTCCGGCCTCTCGTGACGCGAGATGAAGAGCCGTGATGCATGGTGCGAAGGGAAGGCGGTTCACCGGCTGTCAAGCGGTTCTTGCTTCACCGGAGAGAACCGCTTCCGACGGCCTTGCACGAGACACGAGCCCCGGAAAACGAATTACGGCTGTTCTGTTTTTCTCGAGACGAGTCATCAGTCGGGCATTTTGAGGATCGCCCAGATGCGGCGCTCGCTCAAGCCGTATTCCCGCGCCAGCCGCGCCACCGACCGGCCGGCCTCGTAGCTCCTGATGATCTCGTCGTTGCGGCGGACGCGCACCGGATCGGCCAGCTTGGCGATGTAGAGCCGCGTGCCCCCGAAGTGGTGGAACAGCTTCGTGGCCGCCTCGGCGCCCAGCAGCAGCGACAGGGGATGGCCGGCGCGGAAGTTCTTCGGCACCTTGAGATAGGTTCCGCCGTGACGCTCCACCAGCGCCATCGCGCCCTGCCGCCCCGCGACCTCGGCAATGCGCCCGAGCGACGGAGGCAGTTTCCTCATCGGGCCGGGCTCCGTTCTCATCCGTCGCCGCCGCTATGCGTAGTTGCTCGGGGGTGGCCCAGGCCGGCGTAGCGAAATGCGGATGGCCGCTCTTGCGCTGTCCGAGTTCGTCCAGTTCGGCTGCGCCACAGAGAGGGTGCGGTCGTCATGCCGCCTTTTGCTCCGCCGGCTCGCCGCCGTCAAGCAGGGCGGCGACCAGCTTGTCGATCTCGCCGTCGGCCGGGATGGCGATCGGTTCGTCGTCGGCCTCGACGGTCAGCGCCCCGATGCGCATCAGGTCGCGGGCCGACAGCTCGCGCAGGGCGCCGCGCACCACCTTCTCGCTGACCCGGATCAGCCGTGCGGCTGCCTCGCCGTCGAGCTTGCGGCGGATGGCGTTGATCGTAGCCTCCTCGTCGTCGAGCTCGATCCGTCCGGGGCGCTTGCGCCAGCCGACTCTGATGCCGCTCAGCAGCCGCGTGCGTGGCCGCCGGAACAGAGCTGGCGATGACTCGACGGCGGCCAGCAACGCGGCGCGGGCGTTGGCGGCGGCGCCGATTCGGCGGCGCAACGCGGCGCGGTGGGAGCGCTTGACACGGTCCAGCGCCGCTTGTGCCTCCTCGACCGTCTCGCGCAGCGCGTCGCGGCGGTAGGCATACGCGGTCGCCAAGCGCTCGATTTCGTCCATCGAGTGGGATTGTGAGCCATCAGCAGAGCTTGTCATTGCGTGGACCTCCTTTCGATCTCTTCAAAGGCTGTGTTTATGGAAAGGTCGTGATTCGTGTCTCTTGCTACGAACTATGAGCTACGGACCATGAGCGTCGGCAGTTTTCTTCCCTCTCGTTACAGGCCCTACCAGGCCAGCCGTCGCACGTTGCGGCCGGGGAATGTCCGCCGGCCACTCCAGCTTCTGTGGCCAGCGCTCGGAGAATTTTTTCAAAAGAACCTCGGCACGGCGCAGAGTGATCGTGCGGCCCTGCTCCAATCGGGCGAAGGTGTCGCCGGAGCCAGTGACGTAGGTCGAGACGGTAGATAGTGTGAGCGCCCGGTGGGCTGCGTACCGCCGGGCCAGGGTGAGCATCGCATCGCTATTCATGCGTAGCAATTATCGCTATGTATAGCAAGAATGTCAAGGGGTTTTTCACTGCAAATAAAAAATAATTTTCGCTAAAGTATGCGAATGGACGTGCGTGACATCCCTGTGATCGTCCGGCGCGAACTCCAGCGCCGGGGCACGAACCCTTTCCGGGCAGCCGTCGAGGCCCGGCTGCCCGGCAACGCGATCCGCTATGTTCTCGAAGGCAGAGAGCCGAAAGTGGGCCGTATGGCGGAGGTTTGCAAGGCTCTAGGGCTGGAGTTCTATATCGGCCCGCCGCGCGGCCGGCCGGAGGATGCCACCGGCGACGACGAAACGGTCCGAGCCGTCGAGGCGCGCCGCCCGCCGCAAGGGCCCGCGTTCTGGGACCGACTGCGGGCAACGGCGCAGGAACTGAACCGCTTGCTCGAGCCGCCCGCCGAGGCCGACGACGATGTTCCGGCGCAACTGGCCGCCGCGGCCGGAGTGATCGACTTTCCAGTGCGGCAGGTGGACCGGATGACTTTGTCCGTTGCGGCCGGCGGCGGCGCGGCGGAGATGGACGAAGCGGTGGTCGACCACCTCACGTTCCGTCGCGACTGGCTGGACCGCAACGGGCTCGATCCGAGCCAGTGCACGGTGGTGGACGTGCAAGGCGAGTCGATGGAGCCGACCTTGCCTGAGGGCTGCACGATCCTGGTGGACCGTGCCCGTCGGCGCCGCCGCGCCGACGGCATCTTCGTGGTGCGCACCGCTGACGGCGTGGTGGTCAAGCGCGCCGGCAAGGACGCCTCGGGCGCCTGGTTGCTGATCAGCGATCACCCGGCCTGGGAGCCAGCGCCCTGGCCGCGGGACGCCGTAGTCATCGGCGAGGTGAAGTGGATGGGAGTGACGTTATAAGGCCGGGTCTCGAAAAAAAGCCATGACTCGTGTCTCGGAAAAAATCATAAAGGGTATGATTCCTCCGATAGAGTGGGCTCAGACAGCAGCCGCAACGCTTCCGGGATCGGCTGGATCGGGCCGACAGTAGGCCACCCGCGCTACTTCCCACGAAACACAAGTCAAGAAAGATGGTCGACTCGCTAACTCGGCGGTTCTCCAGCACCAAGTTGCAGCGATTTCTTGACGGATCGGTGATCTTGGCGGCCGTGGCGACCGTCCCGATCATCGTCCTTCAGACCTCCGGGCGCACGTCTCCCGCGATCGTCACGATCGATTGGGTGATATGGGCCATCTTTGCAATCGACCTTACGGCGGGCGTCGCCGGCGGCAGGAGGCCGCGCTTCCATCGCGTTCTCGGCGCGGTGATCGTGGTTACGAGCTTTCCACTGCTTCCGGACCTCCTGTCCACAACCCGCTTGATTCGTCTCACGCGCTTGTTCCGGTTGGTCCGGGTCGTGGCGGTGGTCGGTCGAGCCGTTCCTGCTCTTCGCGCCACGGTAGGGCGCACAGGCTTTCTTTATCTTGCTGGTTCGGTTCTCCTGATCGTGATTGCCGGCGCCGGTATCCTCACGATCGTGGAACCCGAAACGGCGGGGTTCTGGTCGGCTGTATGGTGGGCGCTGGTCACCACCACCACCGTTGGGTATGGGGATATCGCCCCCGTGTCCCTGCCCGGCCGCGTGATCGCCGTGGTGTTGATGGTTTGCGGAATCAGTCTCATCGCGGCCCTGAGCGCGTCGATCGCGGCCTATTTTGTAGGGTCCGACTCGGACGAGCGGCTGCGACGAATCGAAACGCGCCTGGAATGGATCGAACAGGAGTTGATAGCGAAACGGGCAAACAGGAAATGAATCGGCTGCGCTGCTCCTACTTCACAAGATTTGCCACTGGCACGAGTTCTGCTTGCGGAGGAACCATCGCGGCCGGGCAGCCGCAATGGGTCGAGGATGAGCGCTTCGCAATGGCCGACCGGCTGCGAGCGGAATGCGGCGAGGCTTCTGGATGATCCGGAATCTCTCCCGCTGGGCTTTGCGAGTCGTGGCAAAGCTGATCCTGATACTGGCGATCGCCGGCGTGGTCATGTTCTTCTGGTTCCGCACCTCGCTCCCCCGGCTCGATGGATCAGTGACCGTCGCCGGTCTTGAGCAGCCCGTCTCGATCGTACGCGACACACGCGGCATCCCGCACATCTACGCCAAATCCGAAAACGACGCTTGGTTCGCCCTGGGCTATGTCCATGCGCAGGACCGGTTGTTCCAGATGGAGATGCAGCGGCGGATCGTACAGGGCCGGCTGTCGGAAATCATCGGCGCCTCAGGTCTGTTGTCCGACCGGATGTTCCGCGCCCTCGGCCTGTACCGGCGCGCGCAGGAGAGCTTGAAACATCTGCCAGCAGAGCCGCTTGCAATGCTCGAAGCTTACACGGCCGGAGTGAACCAGTGGCTGCTGACCCGCAAAGGCACGCTGCCGCCGGAATTCAACCTGTTCTTCGTGGAATTCGAGCCCTGGGACCCAGCGGACACCATCGTCTGGGGCAAGCTGATGGCGGTCCGGCTGTCGACGGACTGGAAGAGCGAGCTGCTCCGGGCACGGATTGTCCAGGAGGCCGGCGAGGCATCCATCCCGGTTCTTTTCCCTCCCTATCCGGGCGACGCGCCCATAACGATCAAGTCCTACGAAGAGGGCCTGCTGAAAGAACTGGATCTCGGAGCGCTGTTAGCCGCCCTGCCCCATGAAGTGCTCGGCGCGGGGGCCTCCAACGCCTGGGCGCTCAGCCCCGATCGGACGGACACCGGAGCGGCAATTCTGGCGAGCGATCCTCATCTCGACATGAATGCGCCAGTGTTGTGGTATCTCGTCCAGATTAATGCTCCAGGTCTGAGTCTCAACGGCGCCACCGTGCCGGGCGGGCCGTTGCTCATTCTGGGTCATAACCGCCACATCGCCTGGGGTATGACGTCCGCCCACATCGATACCGACGACATCATCCTGGAAAAACTCGATCCGAGCGATCCGACCCGCTACCTCGTCGGCGACAAGTCGCTTGCCTTCGACATCCGCACGGAAAAGATCAAGGTTCGGTTCGGTGAGGATGTAAAGCTTACGATCCGCGAATCGCGCAACGGGCCGGCGCTCGACATCGGTGATGACTTGAAGGATCTCGAGAAGAAGGAACAGCGCGTCGCCGTTCTGCGCTCGCCCTGGCTGAGCCGGGCGGACACCAACTCCGCCAGCTTTGCCGGGGTCAACAAGGCGAAGAACTGGGACGAGTTCAGAAACGCCCTGCGCCTGTTTGTCGGCCCGGTGCAGAATTTCGTCTATGCCGACAAGGCGGGCAACATCGGCTATCTCGTTCCCGGCGCCATCCCGGTTCGCAAGCGCCCAGACTCCGGCTATTTGCCTCAGGACGGCACCGATCCCGACAGCGAACTGACCGGCTACATTCCCAACGGCGCGCTGCCGCAAAGCTACAATCCACCGGACGGCGTGCTGATCACCGCCAACAACAGGATCGCCGGCGGCGACTATCCCTATTTCCTGTCAAAAAGCTGGGGCGACCATTATCGCGCGACACGGATTGCGCAACTCGTGGCTGCGAAACGGCGGTTCATGCCGGACGAGATCGCCCGGATGCAGGCTGACCATGTCTCGCTCGCTGCGCGAGCTACCCTGCAGCCGATGCTGAAGTTCGAACCGGCCGGCGAACTGCAACGGCGTACTATCGAAATGATGAAAAGCTGGGACGGCGCCATGGCGCTCACCCGGCCGGAGCCGCTGATCTACACCGTCTGGTTCTACGAACTGAACCGCCGTCTCTACGGCGACGAACTGGGCGATGTCGCCGACCGATTTGTTTCCTACCGTCCGGAAGTGGTCATCAACATCCTGACAAACCACCGGAAATGGTGCGACGATGTCCGGACCAGCGTGACGGAGGACTGCCCGGCGATTCTGCAACAGAGCCTGACGGCGGCGCTGGATTTCCTCTCCGGCAAGCTGGGCGACGATCCGTGGCTCTGGCGCTGGGGCGATCTGCATTATGCCGAAATGCGGCACCAGGCCTTCGGCTCGATTCCGCTGCTCAACCGGCTGACCACGATCCGGATCGCCGCCAACGGCTCCCGCCATACGGTGAACAAGGCAGCGATGAACTACCGCGACGCCAATCCGTTCGCGACGCGACAGGGTGCGGGTTTCCGCGGCGTCTACGATTTCTCCGACCTGAAAAAATCCTGCTTCACCATCAGCAGCGGCCAGTCCGGCAACCCCTATTCCTTCTATTACGACAACTTGGTGCAGGACTGGCGCGACGTGCGCCACTGGCGGTTGGCGCTGGATGAAGCAACGGCGCGTCAGAGCGCCGTCGGTGTGCTGACCTTGTCTCCGAAAACCTCGAACGCTCCGGGGTCCGACGAATGACCGTCATTGCGCAGGATATCCGCGCAGCCGCGGGGCTCTTGCGGGACTGGCCTGCATTTCTCACCATTTGACGGCCGCGGCACGCGATAAGACCGCCATGACTTCTTTGCGCTTGCTTGCTGGGCTCACGATGTACGGGTCAAGTACACCTGCGCGCCAAGCGGCTCGCGCCTCGCCCTGACAGCCTTCTCACGCACTTCGCCTCGCCACGTGGTCAGAAATGCAGGTCAGGCGGTGCTCACGCCGACCCGGAACCAGCGTGCCTTGTCCAGCCGCGTGATCGCGGTAATGTTGATGGGTTACGGCGCGCATCACGAAGCACGCATCGAGCCGCAGGCGCCCGTGCTACTCATCACGAGACAAGAGACACAGCCTTCTACAGGCCGGCTTCGGTGGCTTCGATCAATGCATCCACGACCCTTCTGAGCGCTTCTTCGGGCGTAGCTCCGGACTGCAGCGCGGCTCGATACGTCTCGACCTGCAGGTGGGAACTGGTTCCCCGCGAGATGATGTTTCGGGCGTGTTCGATCTCTTTCACGCAATCGAAGAACTCTGCATCCTCGCGCAGGATGCCGAGCAGTTCTTCCATGAGGTCGGGGAAGGGGACGATCTCTCCCCGTCCGAAGTCCACCATGCCCTGGTCCAGGCCGTAGCGCTGCGCCCTCCAGCGATTCTCTTCCACCAGCATCCGTGCGTAGACCCGCCAGCGCTGGTTGTCCCGCCGCAGCCGGTAGAGCATGCGGCACACGCAACGGAACAGCGCGGCGCAACAGATGGCATCGTCGATGCGGGTGCAGACGTCGGTGATCCGCATCTCCAGTGTCGGGAAGCGGGCGCTCGGCCTGACGTCCCACCAGATCTTCGTGGCGTCCTCGAGAAGCCCCGCGGCGATCATCAGCTCTACGGCGCGTCGGTATTCTCCGTAGCTCGCGAAGTTCTCCGGCAGTCCGGTCCGCGGCAGCTCATCGAAAACGCATAGCCGGTACGAGCGGAGGCCTGTCTCGGTGCCTTCCCAGAAGGGAGAGGACGTGCTCAGGGCGAGAAGATGGGGCAGGAAATACGGGACCTGGTTGAAGAGATCGATGCGTAGATTGTCTTCTTCGATGCCGACATGGACGTGCATGCCGCAGATGAGTAGCCGGTGGGCGACGACCTGCATGTCCTCCTGCAGGATGCGGTACCTCAACTTGTCGGTGGGCTTCTGCTTGCGCCATTGAGCAAAGGGATGCGTCGACGCAGCGATCGGCGCCAGACCGTGTTCACTGGCGATCTCCGCAACGGTGCGGCGCAAGTGCATCAAGTCGGCCCGCGCCTCGGCGATGGATCCGCAGACCGAGGTGCCGACTTCAATCTGCGTGCGAAGGAATTCCCGGCTGAAGTGGCCGGAGAGCTGTATCTCGTAGGCCTCGATGAGCGCGGGCGGCGGCTCGCTGACCAGATCCCGCGACTGCCGGTCGACGAGAAGGTACTCTTCCTCGATCCCGATGCTGAAGCTGGGCTCTCGCAGCGGCATCAACTCACTCCAGGCAGGGAGCGCAAGTTGGCGACGACGCCTGCCAGGGCATCGCCGAGCATATCGGCATAGAGTTCGATTCCGGCCCGGTCGTGGATCAGGTCTTCGCGGATTTCGACGAGGGCGCTGGGAATCTCCGCGGACGAAGCGTGGAACTCCTGCGAGAAGTCGAAATGGTCCCGGGCTGAATAGGGCTCGTTGTCACCGACGACCACTCCCGGGTTGGCGCGAAGGGCTTTGATGAGAGGCCGCGCCACCCTCGGATCCTGGTCCCAGAGCACTCCGAAGTGCCAGGGCCGTGCGCAACCGTTCAACTTGGGCGTGAAGCTATGGATGGCTGCGAAGATCGGCGCTGAGCCTGCTCGCCGGATGCGTTCGAGGACGCTCGCAATGGCCTGGTGGTAGGGCGTGAACAAAGCCTCGGCGCGCCGCGCGGCCTCCCCCGGCTCGAGACCGAGGTTCCCCGGGATGACCGTGCCGTCACTGACTTCCAGGATGGACGTCTCGGACCCGGGCCTGCGGTTGCAGTCGATGACGAGGCGAGAATATCCGCTGAACACGGCCGGTGCGTCGAAGCGCTCCGCAAGCCGGCGCGTAACCTCCGCGGCGCCGATGTCCCACCCGATATGGCGTTCGAGATCCCGCGAGGCGAGCCCGAGATTGCCCAGCGACTCGGGCACCGCATGCGAGGCGTGGTCGCAGGTGAGCACCAGCGGAGTGCGGCCGGCCTTGTTGACGATGCAACAGGGGGGCGGCTCGTGCTCCGCCAGCAGTGGCGCATGCCTCGTTGGGGGTCTCTCCGCGGTCTCGGTTTCACTTCTCACGGCCGCATCTCTGTCCAAAGCTCGATTCGGAATTGACGCCGGCTGGGCTTCGCATCCTCAAGATCGCGAGAAGAGCGGCTCGATGCGGCGTGTGAAGAAGCTCTCGATCGGATGTTTCAAGATCGATCCTTGGCATTCTAGCAACATGCCTAGGCGGGAATGAGGGGAAGACCGTGTTTCGTAGTCCGGGACGGCGAACTTCTTGAGCGGCGCAGGGACACTTCCGGCGACCATTCACAAGACACGAAACACTGCAAAAGGCATGGTTCTACATTCGGAACGGGCGGCAGATGAAGTTCAGCGGGTCGAAGGAAGAACTGCGGTGGAGGCTGAGCAACGACCCGGTCGTCGTCGAGCTGAAGGAAGTCGCGCCCCGCGTCACCGCCTGAGGCAATCTGCGAAGATGGGCCCTGGAGCGCAGGGTCGATCAGGAGGATGATGGTGATGAAGATCAGGTTGATCGCGGGCCTGCTGGCCGCTTTGACCGCCTGGGCGGAGTCAGGACAGCGGGCGGGGGAATCGCGGGAGTTCGACGGGATGGAGTTCGTGTGGGTGCCGTCGGGGGAGTTCCCGATGGGCTCGACCAGCGCTGAAGCCAGGAGTAACGAGCAGCCGCTGACGCAGGTTCGGATCAGCCGGGGGTATTGGCTTGGCAAGTACGAGGTGACGCAGGGGAGTGGCAGGCGTGATGGGATCGAACCCCTCGAGGTTCTCGGGGTGCGGGAACTGTCCGGTGGAGAAGGTTTCCTGGGATGATGCGCAGGAGTTCATCGGGCGGTTGAACCAGCGGTCAGGCGGGGCGCGGTACCGGTCGCCGACAGAGGCGGAGTGGGAGTACGCGGCGCGGGCGGGAACGAGCGGGGACCGCTACAGTGGAGATTTGGACGCGATCGCGCGGTACGGAGAGGGCCTCGAAGGCAGCACGCATCCGGTGGGTCGGAAGGATCCCAACGCGTGGGGACTGCACGACATGCTGAGGAACGTGTACGAGTGGGTGCAGGACTGGTACGGCGGCTATCCATGAGGAACGGTGACGGATCCTCGGGGTCCGGATTCAGGCTCCAGCCGGGTGTTCCGGGGCGGCAGTTGGTTCAGCCTCGCCAGGCACTGCCGTGCGTCGTATCGCTACGACTTCTCGCCTGGAGCTCGCAACTTCATTCTCGGAGTCCGCCTGCTGAGGACGGAATAACCCTTTTTGCTTTTAGCCGGTTTCCCGGTGCGGAGCGACCAGGGACGGGGCAGCGCCGACGGCAGAAAAGGTGTCGTCTTGAATGCTCTCTCGCTGTGGTCGTTGCGCGATGAGAACAACCTCCCCTCTGACTTGGCGGGTGCGCCGTTCAGTAACATTACCGACCGCAACGGGAACGTGATCCCCGGCGCCGAGTCCCACGGCATCTTCCCGTACGCCCGAACTTCCCCTTTCGGGATCAACGGGGGGTACAGCTACGTCCGACCAGGCATCCGCTTCCAGCCTGCTCGAGGCCACGAAAAGCCGTGATGCGTGGCTCGTGCGGCTACGGTTTTTCGGCAAGCGGCCTATGGCTGGGAGTATGGGTAAATACCGTGACCCGTGATGTGTATCGAGAAGAGGTGGAAGTTCGCCAGCCGCCAGGCATTTCTTTCTTGATCGAGCCAAGCCACTTCCGATGGTTTTCAACCAAGCAGAAAACACCAGACGCAGATTTCTTCAGACGCTTTGGAGGAAGGTCTCTATCGGATCAGTACCAGCTCTCATCCAACCGCCGGTAGGCATCGGAATCCTTGAGCGCCTCTCTGTGCTTGACGTATGCCCAGGGCGTCTTGCCAAACCGGTCTCGCGCTCTCAGGTCCGCTCCCGCGTCCAGCAGCATGGCGATGACGGCGGGATTCTCGTTGTTGGCAGCTGCCCAATGCAGAGGCGTCTTTCCAAACTTGTCCCAAGCCTCGAGACCTGCACCTAGATCCACCAGCGTAGAGATGACGGCAGGATTCTTGTTGGACATGGCGGCTTTGTGCAGAAGCGTCGAGCCAAACTTGTCCCGCGCCTTGAGATCCGCGCCGGCATCCACGAGAGCGGTGATAACGGCGGGATTCCCGTTGTGACCAGCGGCATGATGCAGAGGTGTCATGCCAAGCATTGTTTCCCGGGCCTCGAGATCCACGCCGGCGTCCACGAGAACGTTGATGATGGTCGGATTCTCGCTTGCCATGGCCGCATGATGCAGGGGTGTCATGCCGAGCATGGCCCGGGCCTTGAGATTCGCGCCGGCGTCCAAGAGAGTTCTGATCACGGCGGGATTCCCATTTCCAAAAGCCGCTGTATGCAGAGGCGTGAGGCCGTTCTTGTCCTGGGCCTCGAGATCCGCGCCTGTATCCACCAGCACGGCGATAACGGCGGGATCGTCGTTGGCCGAGGCCGCACTATGCAGCGGAGTGTTGCCCATCTCGTTCCGCGCATTGAGGTCCGCTCCTGTCTGGATGCAGTCGGCCACATCCGAAGCGGTCGCTGTCTCGAAAAACTCCAGCGAATTCCAGTCCGCGCAGTCGATGGCCGTTATCGGGGCAGCTATGACCGTCAAGTAAAGGCTGATCACCGGGGCGACCCGGATCGAGAATCCTGGTTGCATTGTCATCCGCCAAGTCTCCAGCATTCGTCTCTTTCTTGCGGCAAACTCTTCCTGTGTCACTCGCAGACCACACCAGCTCCGACATCCGCAACTTGCAGGGGCGTCTTGCCCATGTCAACGACGTTCCGTATCGTGGCCTCGCCCTATGTATCCATTCTCGGCCGGGGGCGGCTACAGCTTCCGGCGAATGTTCTACGGCTCGACGGGTATTTCATGATCCGCGATTCTTGATATGCGTCGCGAAGAGGAAGGGTTTCACCCACGGGAAGGCATTTCTTTCCTGAAGAACCAAGCCTCCTCGAATGGTTTATCACGAAACACGAATCACGGCTTATAGCGTTGCACACGATCCCTTAAATATGGGAATATGGGACTGTGAAAACGACCATCGAACTTCCGGATGACACTTTCCGGAAAGCCAAGGTCTTTGCCGCCAGCCGCGGTATGACGCTGAAGGGGTTCTTCACCGACGCGCTTGAGGAGAAACTCCTCCGCTGTGCCCACTCCGGACCGGCTCGCGAGCAGGAACCCGCCTGGATGGCCGGGTTCGGCGCGCTCGCTGATCTCTCCAACGAAAACCGCCGTGTCCTCGGATTGATCGAGGAGGAGTTCGAAACGCTCGCTCCGGAAGACCTTGCATGATCCTCGACACCAACGCCTTGTCCGCCTGGGCGGAAGGTCGTCCGGTGGTAGAGGCCTCCTTGCGAGCCGCTGGCCGGCTCGTCGTTCCCAGCATCGTTCTCGGCGAATACTATTTCGGCATTCGCCAATCGCGCCATCGCAACCGCTATGAGGACTGGCTTCGCCGCTACCTGCCGCTGGCCGAAATCGCTACGGTTACCTATGCGACGGCGGACGTCTACGCCGCCATCCGTCTGGAATTGAAACGCTCGGGCAACCCCCTCCCGTCCAATGATGTCTGGATTGCCGCTCTCGCCCGCCAGCACGTTCTACCGGTGTTAAGCAACGACGCCCATTTCGACATGGTTGCGGACATCGAGCGCATCGCCTTCGCTCCGGCCGATTGAAAGGCTTAAAGGCCGTGTCTCATGTTTCGTGACTCGTTACTCGTGATGTGTGGCGCATGCGGCTGCGGCTTCCTGCGAATGGCTTACGGCTCGACAGGTATTTCGTGATGTGCGTCTCGAAGGGGCGGGGTTTAATCGGCCGTCGGGCGTTTCTTTCACGAGCGGAGCCAAGCCACTCCCCATGGTTCTTCCCGAAACCCGAATCACGGCCTTTTATATGAAAGCCCCTTCGCAGCCTGCCTTTTCCCGGTTGCGGGATCATGAATCTGATAGGTTGGGTCCATGGCAAGAAGCATGGCTGGCAGCGTCGAGGACTATCTGGAGGAACTTCCCCGGGAGCGCCGCGAGGCCCTGCAGGAGGTGCGCAAGGTTGTCTTGGACAACCTTCCGGCGGGATATGTCGAGACCATGAACTGGGGCATGATCACGTATGAAATTCCCTTGGAGCGGTATCCCGACACGTACAACAAGCGCCCTCTGATGTACGCTGCCCTGGCGTCTCAGAAAAACCATATGTCGCTCCACCTGATGTGCGTGTACAGCCACAAGGAGTCCCGGGTCCGGTTTGAGGAAAAATTCAAGGCCAGCGGCAAGAAGCTGAACATGGGCAAATCGTGCGTTCGCTTCAAGAGACTGGAAGACCTGCCCCTGGATGTTGTCGGCGAGGCCATTGCGGGAACTTCCGTTGACGCCTATATCAGGATCTACCAGGAATCCCGAACGAAGCGGAAGACTTCCGCTTGACGCCCGGATTGACCGCGGCTGAGGCATGTGGTCGGCGTGCAAGAGCAGTTCCCGGTTGCCCGCACCGAGTTGGACGAGCCTGAAGAAATCTATTCATCAAGGAAAGGGTGGCATCTTGACTGCGTTTGGTGGGCACCTTTGTCGTAACGAATCCCGAGACCCTAGTCACGGCCTTTCCAACCTTTCCCGAGACACGAAACACGAATCACGGCTTTTACGGCCATTCCTGACTCTTCCGGTTCTGCTAACCTTGCTCGTATCATGCGACGTCAAGCACTTTTTTTACCAATCCTCTTGACCTTCCTGGCCGCCGTTCCTTCTCTCGCCAGCCATCCGGACGCTGGAGCGCTTACTTGCGCGGACCGCTCGGTCAGCGCCAGGGCCGTGCGCACGACACAGGACGTTCGGGCGTTCGTCCAGTGCGCCTACGAGTTCGTCCAGGAAATGGGCTTTGAAGAAGCCCGGCGAGCCTTCCACGAAGACGAGCGTTGGAGAAGCGGCCCGACCTATGTCTTCGTCTCCGAAGTCACCCCGATGATCGATCAGACCCGAAGCCTCGTCTTCCCGCCCGACCCGTCGAGGGAAGGAACAACGCACCAACAGCTACTGTTCGACGCCTTCGGAAACAACTACTACCAGGAACGGCATCGCATCCTGAGCACGGTCGGCGAGGGCTGGATCTATTACGCCTTCACCAATCCAGCGACGGACCGGGATGAACCGAAGGCTTCCTACGTCAAGAGCATCGACTGGGACGGGATCCCGGCCGGGATCGGCTCGGGGATCTACCGCCCCGACATCCCGGGATCCTGCGAGAGCGAAGAGGTCAACGCCATGGGGCTCGAGGACAACCCTTCCGACGAGACGCTGCAGGAGTTCGTCCGTTGCGCCGCCATGGAGCTGGAATCGAAAGGCTATTTCGCCACGATCCCGCTGGCGAACGATCCGCGTTGGAAGCATGGCTCGATCTACCTGTTCGGCCTGGACACCTACGGCAACGCGCTGTTCAGCGGCGATCCCGACAGCGGGCAGCCGGGCGCCGGCGCTTCGGAGTTGAACGACATGATAGACGGCCCCTTCGGCGGCCGGGACGTGGTGAGCGTGGGGGATGCGTTCGGGGAAACCTTGCTGTACTACACGGCGCGGAATCCGGCCAACGGTGAGATGCAGCGCAAGGTGACGTTCGTCAAGAGGGTGGTGGTCTTTGGCCTGCCGGTGCTGATCGGAGCCGGCTATTATTCGGGCTATAACCCCCGGCCTAGTCCCTTCCCCTTCTAGCCGGGGTGTAATGTCAACCTGCCTTTCTCACTACCCGACGGTCGAAGCACGCGGTAACAAGGCCGTGTTTCGTGATGCGCGGCGCGAAGTCAGACGCCGGTGTAGCCTTGATGTTTATCAGGCAAACGCCGCGTTACAGGTGGAACCGGACGCCTGCCTCAATCTGATCGGAATCGATCGGCTGTCCTCGACTTGAGCGAAAGCGATAGCCGAAGCGGAACTCAATGCGCTGTGAGACTCGAGCGGAGAGGCCTGCCATGATCTGATAGGCAAACCGGGTATCGTGGTAGGCGACCGTGGTCATGAGGGAGTGAGGATCGCTGGTGTTTCCAGAGTCGGGTGCCGGGAGATCTAACAAACCGGTGAGGAAGTCGGGAAGCGCGGTCTCCAAGGTGACGGTGGAGTTGATGACCCCATCGTGGAAGAAGGATCCCAGGCCGAAACCGGCATAGGGACTCACTTTCCATTTGGGGTAGCGGTAGTAGACATTGCCCATCAGGGACTGGGTCTTGATGTCTCCGTCAATCTCTATGCTGATCGGGATACGGCCGGAGACTTCAGAACCTGTGGAGCCCGTATTGAAGCCCTGGGAGAGATTTACAGAGGGAGCACCGACAGCGGCTTTCTGGTACCCCCATTCCATCTCGGTCGAGAATCCCTCTTTGAAGGAGTAGCCGAATGCCGCCGAGAATCCGGCTCCCGCATTGAAATCGATCCCCGCGCCACCGGCGTCCGATGGATTCTTGGGGTCGTATGGGAAAACGGCTGATCCAGCAAAACCGACAAAGAACTCCCCAGCTCCGTCAGTATTCTCAGCGCTCAGAGGTCTGTACGAGAACAGGATGAAGAACAGGAGCAGGGAGCATCGGAGGAGTTTCATTTCCACCTTCCCCGTGTCTCGTGTTCCTGGTTTCGGAAAAAACATCGGAAGTTGTCCGGCGCCGCGCGGCAAAGAATCGCCAGAGAGACGGTTACTCTCTCGTTGTCACATCGTGCCTCAAGTATCACGGCCCTTCTTCCTCATCTTCGACTGTATACCCTGGAAGGCTTACGGGCGGGGCAAGGGTTCATCATCGGCTTGCAGAGCAGGAGTCTGGGACACGTACTTCTCTACGATAGGGAACAGGTCTTTGCCTTCGAAGATGCCACGATTCGACAGTTTGTATCGGTAGTCCTCTTTGATCCAGCCCTTCTGATCAATGATAAAAACGTGGGGTACTTCGAATCTTGGCCGCTCCGGAGTGAGCTTGAGATAGGAGATCGCCACTTGTCCGCAGTCGAACAGGATCACGTTGTCTTGCAGGCTGTTCCGCGAATGATATTGAGCCACGGTCGCCTGGGTTTCAGGCGGTGAATTCAAGATTGACAGCACCTGGATCCGGTCCTGATACTTCTGCTGTAATTGCGCCAGCACCTTCGAGAAACTGCTGCAGTGGGGGCCGGTGGTCTTCATGATGTTGAGCAGTACGACCTTGCCGCGATAGTCGTACAGGTCGTGATGTTTCAGGTCCGAGTCGGGCAGTGAAAAACCTGGAGCGCGCCGATTGGAAAGCTCGTCCGATGCCCAAGCCGTGACCGCGAGCACGAGAGCCCATCCACATACGAGAACACTTCTTCGCATGATTAGCACCTTAGCAGAACAGTCTGTGATATCGTGTGGCCTATCACACAGAGGACCTCCTTGGTGCTGAAACGCCGTCATCCGGCAGCGTCTTCACTACGCTCAGGCTTTCGTTTGTCGGCAGGAATCGGAACTACTCCCGCATTTTCCAGGTCAAACAGATCGCCGCGCCCGGGCAAACACAGGGCAACTTCGAGATGAAGCCTCGCAGAATCGCTGTTGTCGTCGCCGAGGAATTGGTGAGCACTGCGAAGGCCATTCTGAATTGGAGAAACGGTCTCGTTTTCATTTTTTTCGTAACGGGCGTGTTTGGGATTCTCGCAGACACGGCTCTTGCTCAGGGGTCGAGGTTCTATGTCGGTGTTCCTGTAATGGCTGAGCGTCTGAATGTTTTCTATGAGAAAACCGTCGACAACACCGATCCGCGCAACATTTCACCGAATGCGGGCAGGGTATATCGAGCGGACGATTCCGCTGTCGGCACGGCAGGTGACGTTGGTTTCTTGGCCGGATACCGCATTCCTCTGGGCCCGAGCGGTATCTATCTGAGCGGCGAGGCAGATGTGGCCTTTCCCAGCGGTGCGGTGCGGGGGCGTTTCGAGGGTGCAGGTGCCTCCGAGAGGCGCATGCAACTGGGAGAAAGTTGGCCCGAGGATTGGTCCTTCGAAAAGGACAGAAGCTATGGCTTGACGGTGCGGTTGGGTGCCGGAATTCCGACGGGCTTCGGGTTGAGCGTGTATGCCCTCGCCGGCCTGCGCCGCCTCGACACGACGCTGAATGCGGATTATGTCGGATGCTTCAGCTCCGAGTTGTGTACGGCCACCGAGGAATTTACCTCGGGAACGTTCAGCTATGACGAGGGTTTCACCGGGTGGACAACCGGCGGCGGCCTGGAAAAAAAGCTGTGGAACGCTGCCATTCGGGGCGAACTGCGCTACACCGATTACAGAAGCGCAGGTAGGGTTGTTCCGTACGACGACCTTGGAATCAAGGTGCCGATCGGCCTGGAAGCGGACGGAATCGGCTTGCTGGTGAGCCTGCTCTGGTATTTCTGAATTCCCGCCCGTCCCTGGGGTCTTGAGCCCGACTCTCGCGGAGGCCGATGGTGATGCTGCGCCGTCACTTTGCAGGCGGATCTTGTGACGGAGCCCCGGACCTGTCGGCGCACTGCATCTGCTCGGCGTGATTCATTCCCAGGCGGACCGGCTCTGGCCTACTCCTTCACCCATTTCTGCAATAAAGGGGGGCTGAGGCGCGGCGACCGGGTCAGTCCGGCGAACACATTGCCCAGGTCGTCCGCTCCCACTCCTTCCGGGTTGATACCGTCGATGAAGGCCCACAGGGAGCCGTCTTTTGCGCTTCCGATCCGAACTCCGTTTTCCCATCCGGCATTGACCAGCACTCCGGCAATCTTCCTGTTCGATTCCGAGTCCGCCACATACAGAATGTCGTCCCCTGCGATAGCCACCCCGCTCGGCCTTCCGAATTGCTTCCATTCGTCCACGAACCGCATGTCGCGATCGAAGATCTGGACTCGATTGTTGGAACGGTCGGCCACGAAGAGCCGGCCTTTCGAGTCGAAGGCCAACGCATGAGGGCCGTCGAATTCGCCCGGGGCGGAGCCCTTCCGGCCCCAGGAGTTGATGTACTTACCGGCGCTCGTGAATCGCACGATCCGGTCGCCGTCTTGCTGGCTGGTTGACGGGCGCGGGAAATGTCCATCCGCGATTAAGATGTCGCCGTTGGGGGCGACCGCGCAGGCCGTCGGAGCAATGAAAGTGTCGGGGCCCGCCTTGGACACACCCGCCACGCCCAGCGTCAGCAACAGCTCACCTTCAGGACTGAACTTGAAGAATTGATAGCCTCGCCCTGCTTTGGAAGGGTCGTCGCCGAACGGACCGCTGTCCCCAGCCCAGAGGTTTCCGTCCTGGTCCATGCAAAACCCGTGCGCCTGCACGAACACGCCGTCGCCGAAGGTCCTGACGGCCTTGCCGTCGCTGTCGAGCTTGATGATCGGAGGATCGGATCGATGATGCAGCCACGCTCCACCCTCTCCATCCGGGATGATCCCAATCGATGCCCCCCAATGAACGCCCTCCGGCAGTTCGCCCCACTCCTCAAGCAACCGGTAGGGATTATCGAGGGCGGTCTTGGCAGTTTGAGCCGGCAGGTCAGCCGTTGCCAGCGAAATCAGTGCGCAGGCGAGCCAGGGCTTGGCGCGGATCGTCTCGAGCATGAGCGTCATCCTCCGAAGGGCCGTTTCACGGGAGTGCGTGACAATGGGTTTCGTCGTGGCCCGACCGCAGTGTACTCGTTTCTATCAGCCTTGGGCTGTCAAATACGATTCACAGCAACGAAGCATCGCAACCTACGTCGATGTCGCCGCGGACAACGTCCTTTTCCGGCTGTCCCCTAATGCGGCTAACCGTGATCCGGCGTTGGGGGGTTTGGTCGGTTACAAGGTTCGGATTCCCTCGGATCGGATGTTCCACACCTCCAACACCCACAGCGCCCGCATAGCGAGGTTCCTTGACGGCGTCTCCACCAAACCGGCAGCGCGGCAGCCTACGCCGACAGGCGACGGATTTACGTCACACCCCGGCTAGAAGGGGAAGGGACTAGGCCGGGGGTTATAGCCCGAATAATAGCCGGCTCCGATCAGCACCGGCAGGCCGAAGACTACCACTCTCTTGACGAACGTCACCTTGTCCTGCATCTCGCCGCTGGCGGGATTGCGCGCCGTGTAGTACAGCAAGGTTTCCCCGAACGCATCGCCCACGCTCACCACGTCCCGGCCCCCGAAGGGTCCGTCCATCATGTCGTTCAACTCCGAAGCACCGGCGCCCGGCTGCCCGCTGTCGGGATCGCCGCTGAACAGCGTGCTGCCGTACGTGTCCAGGCCGAACAAGTAGATCGAGCCATGCTTCCAACGTGGATCGGTCGCCAGTGGAATCGTGGCGAAATAGCCTTTCGATTCCAGCTCCATGGCGGCGCAACGGACGAACTCCCGCAGCCTCTCGTTGGAAGGGCGGTCCTCGAGGCCCATGGCGTTGACCTCTTCGCTCTCGCAGGTGCCCGGGATGTCGCGGAGGTAGATCCCCGAGCCGATCGCGGCCGGGGTCCCTTCCCAGTCGAGGCTCTTGACGTAGGAAGCCTTCGGCTCGTCCCGGCCCGTCACCGGATTGCTGAAGGCGTAGTAGAGCCAGCCCTCGCCGAAGCTGCTCAGGATGCGATACCGTTCCTTCAAGACGTCGCTTCCAAAGGCGTCGAGCAGTAGCTGCTGGTGCGTTGTTCCTTCCCGCGACGGATTGGGCGGGAAGACGAGGCTTCGCGCCTGGTCGGTCATCGATGTGTGTGCGGAGACGAAGACATAGATCGGGCCGCTTTTCCATCGCTCGTCTTCGTGGAAGGCTCTGCGGGCCTCCTCGAACCCGGCTTGCTGGACGAACTCGTAGGCGCACTGGACGAACGCCTGAACGTCCTGTGTCGTGCGCACGGCCCTGGCGCTGACCGAGCGATCCGCACAAGCCAGCGATTCACCGTCCGGATGGCTGGCGAGAGCAGGCGCGGCGGCCAACAAGGGTAAGAGGATCAAAAAGGAAGACGCTTGATGACGTCGCATGATACGAGCAAGGTTAGCAGAACCGGAGGGATTTTGGAGTCCTGACGCGAGGCTCTCGGCCTGCGATGAGGAGGCATTACAGCGGCAACGGGGGAGGGCGCTCGGCAGGCTGTCGGACCGAGGGCTGGTACACTGTCAGAGCACCCGGCGGGGACGCCGGACGGCAAAAAATGTCCGAGCGTTTGAAGGGCGTCGAGAGCCAGGAGGCGTCCTCGCGTTGGCGGCTCCCGGAGCCGCTTGCCGTCTGTAAGGCGCACGGGTCGGACGGCGCTTCCATCATACTCAGGAGGCATGGCAATCCGCAGGGTCCCCGGCTGGTCTTGAGCCACGCCAACGGACTCGCGGCAGATTCGTACTATCCCTTCTGGTCATTGCTCTGCGACCGGTTCGATCTCGTACTCTACGACTTCCGCAATCACGGCTGGAATCCGCCAGGAGATCTCCGAAATCACAACATTTCCACCTTTGTCCGGGACAACGCATCCGTTGTGAGAGCCATCGACCGGTATTTCGACGACAAGCCGAAGATTGGGGTTTTTCATTCGTTGTCGGCGGTGACGGCGGTCCTTCAGTCGGTCGAAGAGAAAGGGTTTTCGGCTCTCGTCTTGTTCGATCCTGCCACCTGTACCAACGCCCGTGAGTCGCAAGACATCCGGAAGATGTCGAGCCTCATGTCGGAAAAAGCGCGCAAGCGGCAGGATCGCTTCGAGACGTGCGAGGAGTTGACAGAACGCCTGCTTCGTTCGCGCGCCTTCGAGCGCCTGCTTCCCGGAACGGCGGATCTGATCGCGCGGACGACACTGCGCCGTGTGGCCGACGGGGGAACCGGGTACCAGTTGCGCTGTCCTCGCGAGTACGAAGCTCAGGTGTTCAAGGAGCTCTATAGCTCGGCCGAGGCGGCGGACATCAAGCACCTCTCCTGTCCCGCGAAGATCATCGGAGCGGACCCCATGGCGCCATTCTCATTCCTGCCGAGTGTGGAACTCAGCGACATGGTGGCTCTCGATTACGATTTCGTACCCGAGACAACCCACTTTCTCCAGCTCGAACGTCCGCAGGAGTGCATTGACCTGATGCTCGGTTTTCTTGAGGGTTGCAAGCTCGCGTAGGCGGGCGTTGGGTGCTGCGGGGAAGGGTCTCGATCCATGATGACGATGCGGGCGTTGCTCGAGAGGGCGGAACGGTACTTTCCGACGAACACTGCGCTCGTTTCCCTGTCCGGTGATCCGCCCCTGACGTGGGCCGCCTTCGTCGTCCGGGTGCGGCGCGCGGCGGGCGCGCTCCGCTCGCTCGGAGCCGAGGCGGGAGACCGTTTTGCCCTGCTCTGCCGCAACGACCCGCGCCAAGCCGAGCTGATCCACGCCGGCTATTGGATGGGCGCGGTGCCGGTGCCGATCAATTACCGGCTCGCCCCAGCGGAGATCGCAGCCATCCTCGAAGGTGTCTCGCCGCGCCTCCTGGCCGTAGAGGACCATTGGGCGAGCCGCATCACCGATCCCGCGCTCGCGGAGTTCCGGGAGAAAGTCCTGTGGATCGGGTGCGATCACGGAGGCCGGCCGGATGAG
Source organism: Bryobacterales bacterium (assembly GCA_965204095.1). Classification (GTDB taxonomy): domain Bacteria; phylum Acidobacteriota; class Terriglobia; order Bryobacterales; family UBA6623; genus JAPPLB01. The sequence goes on from OZ241991.1 coordinate 4,097,019, forward strand.
CCCGTTTACGAAGATCTCCGCGACGCTTCTCCCGAGGACGATGGGGGGACCAGCGCCGAGAACGACGACGCCCTGCTGCTGTACACCGGCGGAACTACCGGCCGGGCCAAGGGGGTACGGCTTACCCATAGCAACATCGTGACTAACGCTCTCCAACTCGTGGGGCCGTACCGCGTCGCAGAGGACGACGTGATGTTGCACGTTGCTCCGATGTTCCATTCCGCAGACCTGCTCGGCACGCCGTTCTCCCTAACTGGCGCAGCGCACGCCTACTTGCCGGATTTCACGCCGGAGGCATTCCTGAACGCAGTGGAGAAGAGCCGCGCCACGTTTGCGATGCTCTCCCCGACCCTGATCATCCGGACCATTCGGGAGGGAAGACTCGGTGACTTCGACATCTCCAGGTTTCGCCGGCTGACGTACGGTTCCGCGCCCATGGACACCCTCTGGGTGCGCCGGACGATGGAAGCGTTTCCGGGAGTCGAGCTCGTGCATAGCTACGGGCTTACCGAAACCTCGCCTATTCTGACTACCCTCGGTTGGAACCACCATTTGGACGGGTGTCGGTTGCGCTCGGTGGGGCGCCCTCTCGCAGGCGTCGAGCTTCGCATCGTGGACGAGGAAGGGAACGATCTGCCGGCCGGTGAAGCGGGCGAGGTTGCGGTTCGCGCCCCGAACGTGTCGCCGGGTTATCTCGACCGGCCGGACGAGACGGCGGCGGTCTTCCGTGGGGGCTGGTTCTTCACGGGAGACGTCGGACGGCTGGACGGGGAAGGCTTCCTCTACATTCTCGATCGCAAGAAGGACGTGATCATCACCGGCGGAGAGAACGTCTGGTCAGGTGAGGTCGAGGCGGTGCTCTACAGGCACCCGGACGTGGTGGAGGCGGCCGTCATCGGCGTGCCGGAAGAGACCTGGGGCGAGGCGATCCTCGCCGTGATCGTACCAGCACCGGGATCCGATCTCGCCGCCGGCGGTGGAGAGGACGCGCTCATCGAACTTTGCCGGCGGTTCATCGGCGGCTACAAGGTGCCGCGCCGGTTCCGCTTTGTGGACACCCTGCCCAAGAGCGCGATGGGGAAGACATTGAAAGCCGAACTCCGCCGCCTGTACCGGAGCGGCTGAACATGCTTTCCGAAACCTCTGCCGGCCCCCGTCGGGCTGAGGATCGAGCATTTCGGCGCACAAGTGACTGAGGCCGTCGCGCAGTTCGGCGACTGACACCGCCGTTCACGGCTGCGGCTACAGCCAGGCGAACTTCGCCGCGAAGAGCAGCGCCACCGCGATCAACATCGGGGAGCATTCGCGCCGGCGCCCCGCCATCACCTTGATCAGCACGTAGGTGAGAAAGCCGATGCCGATGCCGTCGGCGATCGAGAACGTCAGCGGAATGGCGATGACGGTGATGATCGCTGCGGCTGATTCGGTGACGTCACCCCAGTTCACGTCCACCAGCGGGCGCGCCATCAGGCACGCCACGTAGAGGATAGCGGACGCCGTCGCGTAGTCCGGGATGGACCCGGCCAGCGGCGCGAAGAACAGGCAGGCGAGGAACAGCACAGCCACGGTGACCGCGGTAAGGCCCGTCCGTCCACCCGCGCTGGCCCCGGCGGCGCTCTCGATGTAGCTCGTGACCGGCGAAGTGCCGAGCAGCGCGCCTCCTACCGTACCGGTGGAGTCGGCGATCAGGGCGCGCTCGATGCGCGGAAGCTTCCCGCGGTCGTCGAGGAGTTCCGCCTGGTGAGCGACGCCGATCAGTGTGCCGGCCGTGTCGAACAGATCGACGATCAGGAAAGTCAGGACGACCGCGATCATGCCCGCCTGCAGCGCGCCGGCGATGTCGAGGGCGAGCAGCGTCGGCGTCGGATCGGGCGGCAGCGAGGCGATTCCTTTCCATTCGGAGACGCCGAGAAGGAGACCGGCGGCAGCGACCCCCAGCATCCCGATGAGCGCGGCGCCCGGCACCCGGCGCGCGGCGAGCGCCACGATCGCGCAGAATCCGAGCAGAGACAGCACCGGCCCCGGCGCCATCAGCTCGCCGGTGGTGACCAGTGTCGCCTCGCTAGCCTGGATGATGCCGGCGTTCTTCAGCGCGATGACCCCCAGAAAGAGGCCGATCCCGGCCGCGATGGCCAGCTTCAGTCCCTGCGGGATCGCTTCGACGATCCAGCGCCGCACCGGGAGCACGCTGAGCACCAGGAACAGCACGCCGGAGACGAAGACCGCTCCGAGCGCCACCTCCCATCTGTGGCCGAGGCCCAGGACGACGCCGTAGGCGAAGAACGCGTTGAGCCCCATGCCGGGCGCCAGCGCGATCGGATAGTTGGCGTACAGCCCCATCACCAGCGTGCTGAACGCGGCGGCCAAGCAGGTAGCGACGAAAACCGCGTCGAACGGTATCCCGGCGTCGGAGAGGATCTGCGGGTTGACGAAGGCGATGTAGGCCATCGTCAGGAACGTCGTCGCGCCGGCCGTCAACTCGGTGCGCACGTCGGTGCCGCGTTGCGCCAGTCCAAAGAAGCGTTCGCAAGATGCTGTCATAGGTTCCCGCTTACATACGGGTATCTGTTCCGAGGATTTCCGGGCGTCCTGGCAGGGGTATGGTAGTCGAGCCACGTCGCGATGCGCAAGGATTCCTGCGCTTCTGCCCTGTTCGGCGTTGCTCTCACTCCCGATCCATCGTCCGCAGAGGGCTTTGGGAACCGTCTCACCTGCAGCCCGGAGAACATGCCGAACCAGCGTCCGCTCCCCTGCTGCGCCACAACCGGCCGCCGCCGCGCAGGCAGGGCGCCCCGACAAGCCTGAGGCCGTTTGCTCTACACTTGGTACTCCTGCCCATCCAAGGAGTCATTGCATGCTTGTCGGTTACGTCAGTTGCGAACGCTATCTCGCCATCCCGGACGTTTTGTTTGAATTCGAAAACAGCAAAGGCTCGTTCGAGGCCCGCTCCACGGCGACGGGGGCCGTCTACGCGGATGTCGAATCCGGCGAGTACAGAGTGACCCTGTACAAGGAAGGCTACGGCGCCAAGAGTGTCGAGATGCAGGTCACGGAAGGCAGGCCGTATCACTTCCGGCTGCTCTCGAACAACCTGGTCGGCTATGCCTGGCCCAAGTGGGTACGCTCGGGCGAGCGCTCGGAGTACCGGGTCCATGCGGTGGAGCCCTATCGGCTCGACCTGTACCGTTACGGCTGGCAGAAAGAGTACATCAAGACGATTGGCTGGTACGACGAACACGGCCCGCGCGCGACGATGCAGATCACGCCCGACGGCGACTACACGCAAACCGGCATCGAATTCAACAAGCGCGGCTACCGCAACAATCCCCACCACACGCAGTTCGTCGTCGGGCCGGAGCGCTCCGGCCTCTACTACTTCCATGCCAAGGCTGAGTCGGGCGCTTTCTTTTCATTCCCCTGGATCGTCGCGCCGGCCGAACCTCGGGCGAAGATCGCCGTTCTGGCAGCCAACATGAACTGGAACGCCTACAACAACTTCGGAGGCCGCTCCAACTACATTCACCCGATCGAGATGCCGCCCAAGCCCACCGTCAACGCGCGTCTCGACCTGGACCGCTACACCTCCGACGAACACATGCAGTTCTCGGTCGAGGACTACGCTCCTCTCTCGTTCGACCGCCCGGAACTGATCAACCATATCCCCGAGGGGACGGAGATTACCGACCCGGTCGAAGGGCGCTCGACCTGCCACGTGGCTCCGGCCGAGTGGCGGCTGTTCGGGTGGCTCGAGCGAGAGGGCCTGGAATACGACCTCTATGCGGAAACCCAGTTCCACCAGGGTGTCCTGAATCTTGATGCCTACCAGGTCGTGATCACCAGCACCCACCCCGAGTACTGGTCGAAAGAGATGTATTTCAATCTGAAGGAGTGGGTGTTCGAGCGCGGCGGCAAGCTGCTCTATCTCGGCGGGAACGGCCTCAACTGCCCTGTGGAGTTCATCGACGAGTACACGATGACGATTCGCAACGGCACGTACAAAGGCATCACGGCAAACCTGAAGGAGTTCGGCAAGGAAAGCCGCATGCACACCTACTACGAGTCCGAAGCGAACCTGCTGGGCGTGGTCTGCACCGACTCCGGCATCATGACCGGCGCGCCCTACCGGGCCATTGACACTTCCCATTGGATTTTCGAGGGAACCGGTTTGAACGACGGTGACATCTTCGGTGAAAAGTGTCTGCACATGCGCTGTTGGGGAGGGGCGTCCGGACATGAAACCGACAAGATGTCCCCGAGTTCGCCAGCGGGAACGAAACTTCTGGCCAAGGGGCTGAACCCCGACAACGGCGGCGCCGAGATCGTCTACCATGAAACCGCTTCGGGAGGAGCGGTCTACTCGGTGGGTTCGATCAGCTACCCTTGTTCCCTGCCGGTGGACAGCAACATCTCGACCATCACCAGGAACGTGATCAACCGCTTCCTCGGGTAGGATGGGCCAGCGCCATGCGTGCCCGCCCACAGTCCGGCTTGTCCGCTGCGAAAGCGTCTCTGCCATTGTGAACACCGCACCCAACGGTCCGCGACCTACCTCCGTCCGCTACATGGTGTTGGCCGCGGTGGCCCTGGCCTCCACGAGCGCCTACCTGACGCGGTACTGCATCTCCGTCGCGAACACGACGATCGAGGCCGAACTGGGGCTCACCCCTTCTCAGATGGGATGGGTGTTCAGCGCATTCAACATCGGCTATTTGTTCTTTCAGGTGCCCGGCGGCGCCTTGGGCACCCGCTTCGGGACACGCGTATCGCTGCCTTTTCTCAGCACGCTGTGGTCCGCATTGACGGTGTGGACGTCGGCTGTCTTTTCGTTCGTCCCGCTGATCGCTTCACGCATTGCGTTCGGCGCCGCGCAGGCGGGTCTGGTTCCCAACACGGCGAAGGTCATCTGCGACTGGTTCCCCGTCTCGCGGCGGGGTTTCGGAAGCGCCACGATCGGCGCGGCGATGTCGGTCGGCAGCGTGATCACGTTCGGTCTCACCGCCTGGTTGCTCGAGCGTCTCGACTGGCGCACGGTCTTTCAGATCTATTCGATGGTGGGCATCGTCTGGGCAGCGGGCTATTTCTGGTTCTCCCGCACCCGGCCTTCGGAACATCGCTTGGTGAATGAGGCTGAGTTGCGGCTGATTGCCGGCGAAGAGTCCGAAGCGGAACACAAGCCGCAGGACGATTCCCCGAAGCGAGGATTGACCTGGCAGCGCCTCGCTGTCATGGCCGGGTCATTGAGCATGTGGGGCATCTGCATACAGTCGGCTTTTCGAGCAGCGGGTTACATCATCCTGGTGACATGGTTCCCGGCCTTTCTCGAAAAGGGGTTCGGCATTACGCGCGAAGAGGCCGGCTTGATGTCGATGGCTCCCACGGCGGGAGTCATCATCGGAACGATCTTCGGAGGGGCCATCGTCGATTGGCTGCTCCGAAAGACCGGCAGCAAGAGGATCAGCCGCACGAGCGTCGGCATGGGGGCGCTCGCCGTTTGCAGTTTCATTACGTTGTCCGCGGCGTGGACCGGTTCGCCGTATCAGCTCGTCGCGGCGGTCACGGGCGGCGCGATTTTTTCCGGCGCCGGCAGTCCCGCCGCCTGGGCAACCACGATGGACATGGCCGGCAAGCTGACCGCCGAAGTCATGGGCATCATGAACATGACGGGCACCCTCGGCGGCCTCGTGACGCCAGCCGTACTCGGATACATGATCGAGAACATCGAACGCACCGGAGGCGACTGGAACCAGGTCATCTACGTAGCCGCCGGGGTCTATCTGGCCGGGTCGCTCTGCTGGCTCGCGATCGACCCCAATGTCACCGTCGACGAACCGCGTACATCCTCGTAGTGTTTCGCACGGGCTTGCCATGGCTCGAGAATATGCAGGGGCTCCCGCCAGGCACCGTCACTCACACCTGCGAGGCCCCGCCCGCTAAGGTCCGGAGGCGAGCATGTCATTGACGTGGAAGCCGCCAACTGCGAAGATCCAAGACATGGAAAACCGATTGCTCGATCACTTCCCCGGGGTCATTGGATTCCCGGTCACTCCGTTCTCCGACGCTGACGAGTTTGACGCCGCGGCGTTTCGCGAGAACATCTCGTTCATGCTTGATACTCGCCTGGCCGCCCTGGCCTTCACGGGCAGCAACGGCGAGATGCAGTCGCTTACACTCGACGAATACGCCGCGCTGACCGCGACCGCCGGCGAGATGGTTGCCGGCAAGAAAGGGCTGATCTTCGGCGTCGGACAAACCCTTCGCACGGCGCAAGCGCAAGCACGTCTGGCGCGCGAAGCGGGGGCGGACGCCGTCATTATCATGGCGCCCTATACGCCCGACATGAACGAGCCCGGTTTGGCCGACTACTACAAGGCCGTCGCCGAGACCGCCGAGCTGCCCGCCTTCCTGTACCAAACGAAGTGGAGCGGCGTGATCGAGCTGTCGATGCTCGAGCGGCTGCAGGACACCGAGAACATCTGCATGGTCAAGGACGAAAACGGCAACATGTCGCACTACCTCAATGTGCGCGTCAATTTCGGAGACCGCTTCCACTGGATCAACGGCATGGCCGAGCCTTTCGCTCCGACCTACTGGAATCACGGCGTCCATACGTTCACGTCCGGCTTGGCCTGCTTCATGCCCCACGTTTCGACGGAATTGCACGACCGCTGCTCTGCCGGCGATTGGGACCGCGCCAAGCAGATCCTCGACGAGATCGTCATCCCGCTGTACCAGATGCGCAACCGCCGGCCTGGCTACAAAACGTCGATGATCAAGATGGGGATGACCCTGGCGGGACTCAAGGGCGGGCGTGTCAGGAGACCGCTCATCGAGATGAGCCCCGAAGACCGGGACGACCTCAAAGAGCTGATGGCGAGGACTGGCCTGATCGCCGAACCGGTCGCCGTTTGAGGATCCTCAACGATGCACTTGGCGGCGCGCCAACACCTCGGCCTCGCGATCACATCGATCGTGTTGTGGGCCGGCTGCTCCAACGTGCGGGCGGTCCTCAACGAGCCGCGGCCGGAGACTTTCGCCGAGGGGAAGCGCCAGCCGCTTCAAATCGGCAAGCTCATCAAGAAGAGGCAGATCGCGCCCGTTACCGGGGTCGAGAGGGCTGATTGGCTGAATCGTCCCCAACGTGAGGCCGAAGAACAGCCCAACCGCGTGGTCGGAGCTCTCAAGATTCCCGAAGGCGGAACGGTGGTGGACCTAGGCGCGGGAACGGGCTACTTCACGTGGCGACTGGCGCGCCAGGTCGGACCGACGGGCCGGGTCATCGCGGTCGACATCCAGCAGGGCATGCTCGACCGGCTCGAACGCAACATCCGAGAACGCGGGTTCCAGAACGTGCGGATCGTACTGAGCGAGCCAGGCGACCCGAAGATCCCCCCCGGCAGCGCCGATTTGGTTCTCCTCGTCGACGTTTACCACGAACTGGCGCAGCCGGAAGCTATCATGGAACACGTTCGGCGCGGGCTCAAATCGAATGGCCGCGTAGTCGTCATCGAATACCGCAAGGAGGACCCTACGATCCCGCTGCCGCCCGTGCGGAAGATGACGGTCGCCGAAGTGCGTTCCGAGTTGGAGCCGCTCGGCTTTCGATTCGTCGAGTCGATGGACTTCGTGCCGACTCAGCACATCATCGTGTTCGACGCCGCCCCGTAGGCCGAGAGGGCTGTTTCGGGAGAACGGCGGGTTCGAGGTCCGCTGCCCTTTCGCCAGCCAATCATTCAGGAGACCGGCGAGCAGCGTCACCGTACCAGGGTCGTCTCGAAGCCGCTCTCACGACTCTCTGTGGTCGTTTGGGGAAGGATGTCGCGTTGGCGGCTGATACGACGGCTCCTCCGATGGCTGTCCGAGGTTCTGGCCTAGCCTGCATTTCTCACCACCCGACGGTCGAAGCACACCATAGGGCCGCCAGGACTTCGTTACGCTTGCTTGCCGTGCTCAACGTACTGTTCAAGTACGCCTGCGCGCGCCAAGCAGCTCGCGCCTCGTCCTGACGGCCCTCTCACGCACTTCGCCTCGCCGCGTGGTGAGATATGCAGGCTAGACTTCGACCTTTTCGGACAGCCAGACCTTGATCAGCGACTGATAGGGGACATCTCGTTTATGGGCCGCGATCTTGATCCGCTCAAGCAGATCGACCGGCAGCCTGAGAGAAATCGCTTGGGTTGACGGTTTGAGATTGGCAAATCGAACACTTTCAGCCTGGCTCCAATCGACATAATCGCTGGAGTCGTGACTCTCCCAGAAGACCTGTTCTTCCGCTTCGCTTTTGAAAACGGGAATGGGTTTATGTTTCTTTCGCATAACGGGATCGCTCCTTGCGATGCATGTCCCGTGCCGAGATCACCCGGATCTTGGTGTTCTCCTCACGGAGCGTGAACGTTACATGGAGTTGGCGCCTCAAATTGGTAATCCCGAGCGCATGAAACCGCCTCTCGGGTCGGCTTTGCCTGATGTCTTCGACAACGAGAAACGGTTCGTTGAAGAACACTTGTTCCGCTTCTGCTTGACTGACACCGTGCTTGGCAAAGCTCTTCCGTGCATTGCCCTCGTCCCATTGAAAGCCGACAATCCGTGCGAAATCGACCATCAATTGTATATTGCCATAATATACAATTCTCTTGCAGAAGGAGAGCGAAGCGGGAACGAGCAGGCGGCTCGCAAAATGCTGGAAGGATACCGGGTTGGGATTGGGGCCTCTGAAGGTTCCGGCGGGTGAGGCAACGAGCTGGATCGGGTGGTCAGAGGAGATAGCTAGCCTGCATTTCTCACCACCCGACGGCCGAAGCACGCGGTATGACCGCCAGGACTTCGTTGCGCTTGCTTGCCGTGCTCAACGTACTGTTCAAGTACGCCTGCGCGCGCCAAGCGGCTCGCGCCTCGCCCTGACGGCCCTCTCAGGCACTTCGCCTCGCCACGTGGTGAGAAATGCAGGCTAGCCGCGGCGGACAGCCTCCCGGAACTCTTCGAGCGGCAGCGTATTCAACACGTCGTTGCTTTCGAGCCAGCCGCGGCGCGCCATCGACACACCGTACTTCATGTTGTCGAGATGGCGCACATGATGCGCGTCGGTCGAGATGACAAACTTGACGCCCTTCGCTTGCGCCAGCCGCAGATGCAGGGCATCGAGGTCGAGACGCGCCGGGCTCGCATTGATCTCCATCGAAATGCCTCGCCGGCCCGCCGCATCAACGACGCGCTCGAAGTCGTACGGGTACGGCTCGCGCCGAAGCAGCAAGCGCCCCGTGGGGTGGCCCAAGATGCCCACGTGCGGGTTCTCGACGACCCGCAGCAGACGGTCGGTCATCTCCGAGGCTTCCATGTTCATGTAGCTGTGAACGCTCGCGATCACAACGTCGAGTTGCGCCAGGACTTCATCATCGATATCCATGCGCCCGTCCTGCAGGACGTCGACTTCGCAACCCGAGAGAATCGTGAGGTTCTCGAACTGCTCGGAAACCTGCCGGACTTCCTCGATCTGGTCGAGCAAACGCTGCTCGTCGAGGCCGTTCGCCATGGCGAGCGCCTTCGAGTGGTCCGTGATGGCGATATGCGAGTAGCCCCTTTTCACTGCGGCTTCCGCCATCTCGGTAATCGAGTGATGGCCGTCCGTCTCGTGGGTGTGCATATGGACATCGCAATGAATATCAGCGGGTTCCAGGAGGCACGGCAGGCTTCCCGCAAGCGCGGCTTCGATCTCGCCGGTGTTCTCACGCAGCTCGGGGGGAATCCACGGCAGTCCCAGCTCTTGGTAGATTTCTTCCTCCGTCGCGGAGGCGACAAGCTCCTCATCCGCAGTACGGAACAGCCCGTACTCGTTGAGGCGCAGCCCCATTCGAACCGCCCGATCGCGGATCGCCACATTGTGTTCCTTACTCCCCGTGAAATACATCATGGCCGCGCCGTAGCTCGAAGATTCCACGGCCCGAACGTCCACCTGCAGTCCGGCCGCACCGATCCTGGCGCTGGCCTTGGTTTCTCCGTGACCCAGAACTTCCCGAACATCTTCGAATTTCACAAAGTGGTCCAGCGCCGCCGTGGCCTGTGGCCCCGTGACCAGCAGGTCAAGATCGCCAATCGTTTCCTTGCCTCTCCGCAAGCTCCCGGCAGGTGTGATGCGGTCAACGCCGTCCACTTCCGAGAGGTAGGCCACCAGCTCCGTCGCGACGTGGTCGACCGAGTCGAGCAGAAAGCGTCCTGCGCTGCGCTTGTAGTTCTCAATCCCGCGCAGAATCTTCTGCTCCAGCTTCTCACCCATTCGAGGCAGGGTTCGCAGCTTGCCGTCGCGGCAGAGCTGCTCCAGCGCATCGATCGTGCTGACGCGGTAGGCGTCGTAGAGCAGCGCGATGCTCTTCGGGCCGAGGCCGGGGATCTTCAGCAGCTCCAGTGCCGTCGGCGGATACTTCTCGAGCAGCTCGTCCCGGCGGGCGAAGCTGCCCCGCGCGACCAGTTCCGTGAGCCCCGAGGCAATGCCCTTGCCGATACCCTTGATTTTCGTAACGTCGCGATCGTCATCACGAATGACCTCTTCCATGCTTTCGGTGAGGCTCTCGATGACGACCGCAGCGTTGCGGTAGCTGCGGATGCGGAAACCGTCCATCCCGGCGATCTCCATCAAAGCGGCTGTTTCGTTGAGGGTTTCGGCGATCTCTTTGTTGCTCACGGGAAGGGGTTCCCGATTATCGCACCTGGGTGCGAGTTTTTTCTTCGTCCGCGCGGATCATACGCAATCGAGGTAGAGCGTAAGCAGAAGCCCGCGCTTTTTCTCCGCCGGGTCCGGCCTTCTTTCTCGCCTGCATTTCTCACCACCCGACGGTCGAAGCACGCGATACGACCGCCAGGACTTCGTTGCGCTTGCTTGCCGTGCTCAACGTACTGTTCAAGTACGCCTGCGCGCGCCCAGCGGCTCGCGCCTCGTCCTGACGGCCCTCTCACCCACTTCGCCTCGCCACGTGGTGAGAAATGCAGGCTAGCCGCCGGCGATGCGCCGGAAATCGAGCGACTTGACGAAGCCGGGACGATTACGCCATCGGGGCTGCACCTTGACGAACAACTCGATATAGACCTGCTTGCCGAAACGCGCTTCCAATTGCCGGCGGGCCTTGGCGCCGATGGACTTCATCTTGGCACCGCGAGCCCCGATCAGAATGGCTTTCTGGCTATCGCGCTCGGTATATACCGTCGCCAACAGCCGTAGCAACTCTTCGCTTTCTTCCCATTCATCGATCATGACGGCGGTCGCGTACGGAACTTCCTTTTGTGTCTGAAAGATGATTTGCTCCCGGATCAGCTCAGCCGCCAGGAAGCGTTCTGGCTGGTCGGTGATGAAATCTTCGGGGTAGTAGGGCGGAGAATCCGGCAGGTACAGAAACACTCGCGAAATCAGGGCTTCCACGTTGTCGCCCTTCATGGCGGAGATGGGAAGGTATTCCAGGAACGAGTACCGCTCCCGGTACTTCTCGATCTGAAGGAGCAGTTGCGGCTTCTCCTTGAGCAGATCGACCTTGTTCAACACCAGGAACGCCGGTGTCTCGAGTGCCTTGACCATCTCGATGACCGCGCGGTCGCCTGTCTGGTCAGGCTTGGTGCAATCGACCAGCAGCAGAACCAGATGACATCCCGATGTAGCTCGGCGAACTTCGCTCATCATGTGACGCCCGAGTTCGAGGCTCGGCTCGTGGATACCGGGACTGTCGACGAAAACGATCTGGCCTTCCGGTCGTGTGAGCACTCCCTGGATGGCGTCCCGGGTCGTCTGCGGTTTCGGCGTGACGATGGCGACCTTCGAACGCACCAGGTGGTTCAACAGGGTCGACTTACCGACGTTGGGGCGCCCGAGAATGACCACGAACCCTGATTTGGATGAAGCGTTTTCCATGATCCTACCCGGCTTGCCGACGCTCGCCGGCGCCCCGCTCGGTCAGAGAGTGCGGCAGTCCGAGTTTTCGGCGCCAACGTTTCTCGACTTGCCGCATCCGCCCGTCATCGGTTTCGTGGTCGTATCCGAGCAGGTGCAACAGGCCATGCAGCGCCAGAATCTTCAACTCGTCCTCGACGTTGTGACCGAACCTCCCCGCCTGTCTGGCGGCCTGTGCAGCCGAGATGAGGATGTCCCCCAGCCGGCCGTTTTCGCCGTCCGGGAAGGACAAGACGTCCGTCACACCGCGCTTTCCGCGAAAACGCCGATTGGCGTCGCGCAACGATTCATCCGAGCCGATGACGATCGCGAATTCCTGTCCTCGCGCCAGTTGCGGGCCGATGCTTTGGATGAAACGGTCGAACTCGTTCTCGTCAAACACGATCGTGCGTTGACGGTTCTTCCACCAAGCGGAGCTGGAATCCGTCCGGGAAGCCATGCGGAACGCGCTAGAGGGTCTTCGGCCCAGCGGATGAGCGGACTACTCGACGGCTCCTTCCAGTTCAGCGCGCTCGTAAGAGTCGTAGGCCCGAACGATTCGCTGGACGAGGTCGTGCCGGACTACATCCTTCTCGTTGAAGTAGACGAACGAGATGCCCTCGACGGGCTGCAGAACGTCTATCGCCTCCAGCAACCCGCTGCGCCGGCCCGACGGCAAGTCGATCTGCGTCACATCGCCGGTAATCACGGCCTTCGACCCAAATCCGAGGCGCGTGATGAACATCTTCATCTGCTCGGCAGTGGTGTTCTGTCCTTCATCGAGAATGATGAAGCTGTTGTTCAACGATCGTCCCCGCATAAAGGCCAGGGGTGCGATTTCGATGGTTCCTTTTTCGATCAGCTTTTCGACGCGGTCCGAGTCGAGCATGTCGTACAGGGCGTCGTAGAGGGGCCTCAGATAAGGGTCAACCTTTTGTTGAATCGTTCCGGGCAGGAAGCCCAGGCTCTCGCCGGCCTCGACCGCGGGCCGCACCAGCACGATGCGGCTCACTTTCTTCGCCATCAAATCCGACACGGCCATCGCCACGGCGAGATACGTTTTGCCCGTGCCGGCCGGTCCGATCCCGAAAACCATGTCGCAGCGCTCGATGGCCTCGAAGTACATCATCTGATTGACGCTGCGAGGAGCCAGCGACTTGTGGCCGAAGGTCCTCTTACGGCTTGCCCGCACGAGCCGCCGCAGGCTGATTTCCGGATCCTGCTTGACGATGCGGAGGAAATTCTTGACGTCGCCGTTGCTGAAACGGTGTCCTTCGTCCAATAGAGCTTCGTATTCCGAGAGCATGTTTTCGGCTTGGCGGACGTGCGGCTCCTCGCCTTCAATCTCGATACAGTCTTCGAGCAGGTGGGTATGCACCGCGAGTGCGCTTTCAAAGAAGCGGATGTTCTCGTCGTGCGTCCCGAAGAGGGACTCGATGCCCTTGGCGATAGGGACTTGCGTCTTGACCAAAGTGGGGAGCGCCGGCTCGCGGCCCTTTACCCGAAACGGGTCACGCGAACCGCATCGCTGCCGCGTCACCCCGGCGTTTCAGGTGCCGAATCAGCACTTGCTCCGACTATAGCCGACCCTCCCGAGCAAGTCAATTTGAACCGGCAGCGACAGGTGAACCCGCCCGCGCGCGAGGATCCATCAACAGCTTGGCCAGTGCGTAGACGGCGCGAATGCTGGGTACGTCCAGATCTGCTTTTTCGGCCAGTTCGATTACCGCGCCGACGATGGCCTCGAGTTCGGGCGGGCGCCCTGCTTCGAGATCCTGCAGCATCGAAGTCTTGTGACCGCCGACCCTTCGCGCCCCTTCGATCCGCCGCTCCGAAGAGATCCCGATCCTGATTCCGTAGGCGGCTGCTATGGCCCGAACTTCCTCCATCACCGCACGAACCAGCTCTCGTGTTGGTGCATAGCCGAGAAACTCGCCGAGGGTGGCTCGCGTCAAGGCGCTGATCGGGTTGAAAGGAACATTACCCAGCAGCTTGACCCAAATCTCGTGCCGAATCTCCGTTCGCAGCGCCGCTTTCAGGCCCGCTTTGAGGAAGCTCCGCCCCAACGCCTGGATCCGTTCCGTACGTTTGCCGCTCGGCTCGCCCAGCGGGAAGCGGTTGCTGTCTCGATGGACCACGATGCCCGGCTCCGCAACGTAGGCCGAGCAGTAGGCAATCCCGCCAACGACCCGGCGAACGTCGACATTCCGGCTGATCACGCCGCCGGTATCGACGGATTCCAGCCGTTGGCCTTCCCATGGCTCACCGAGTCCGTGGAAGTACCACCAGGGGACGCCATTCTGAAAGGGAACGATGAAGGTATCGGGACCGGTGAGGACCTTGATCTTCGGCGCGATCGAGGGAAGGGAGTGCACTTTGACCGTGACCAGGACCGCATCGACCGGCCCGATGTCGGCGGGGTCATCCGCTGCAGGAGGGCGGACAAGCATGTCGCCGAAGAGTTTGCTCCTGACCTGTAAACCCCGGCTCCGGATCGCCGCGAGATGAGGTCCTCGGGCGATCACCGAGACGTCCTCACCCACCTCCATCAGGCGTGCCGCCAGTACCGATCCGATGGCTCCGGCGCCGTAGATTGCGTATTTCATGGAAGATGGCTTGCTGTCATGGCGGCATTGCCTCCGCCGCCGGTTTTTTTCTTCGCTGCCAAGGTTCACATTCGAGTCAAGTCGGCGCGGCGATCGGTTGTCCTGCTTGCCGGCCTGAGGACTTCATCGCCAGCACGCCGCCGGTCACCTTGCTTCATTGCGCCTTGACCCCATCTTCTTACACGGGAGCGAGAAGCACCCGTCCGACCGATTCTCTCCTTGGCTGGCAGCCCGTGGCAATAGCTCCCTGCATTCAAGCGGCGATGCATCCCGGCTAACCTGCATTTCTCACCACCCGACGGTCGAAGCACGCGATACGACCGCCAGGACTTCGTTGCGCTTGCTTGCCGTGCTCGACGTACCGTCAAGTACGCCTGCGCGCGCCAAGCGGCTCGCGCCTCGTCCTGACGGCCCTCTCACCCACTTCGCCTCGCCACGTGGTGAGAAAGGCAGGCTAAACTGCGTTGCTCCACGGTCGAATAGGTCCAACATGCTCCCTCGCCGCGCCTTGTCAGCCGGGCACAGCGCCATTAGCCTGCATTTCTCACCACCCAACGGTCGAAGCACACGATACGACCGCCAGGACTTCGTTGCGCTTGCTTGCCGTGCTCAACGTACTGTCAAGTACGCCTGCGCGCGCCAAGCGGCGCGCGCCTCGTCCTGACGGCCCTCTCACGCACTTCGCCTCGCCGCGTGGTGAGAAATACAGGCTAGCGGTGCTCTGCGGACCGCTCTCGCTGCTACGCGGGGTTTCACCAGGGATTGCCAGCGTCATTTGGACTTGTCGCCGGCCGGCCGCCTGGCGACGTTGAATTGTTCGCGGTAATCGATTTTGGCGCCTTCGACCTCCAGCCGCAGGCGGACCCTTCCTTCAACTCCGTCCGGCGGCACCAGCGTGACGACTTGTTGGTTTTTCACCCGTTGGACGATTTGTTCCAGATAAGGCCGGATCTGGGCCACGCTTTCGCAGAACAGCGCCTCTCCTCCGGTTGCCTGCGCGAACTGCGTGATGCCGTTCTGATAGACGGAGTTCAGACTGTCCCTCTCGCGCTCGAGATGGAGAAAGAACAGCGGCGCCGAAGAGGCCATCAGGGAGTCCAGCAGGCTGGTGATGCGTTCCTGGATCAAACGATCACGGAAGCGCCGGCTCAAGTCGCCGCCGTCGCTCGGGTTGATCACTGGATTCGTGTAATCGCCGCGATAGGCGTAGATGCTGCCGTCGGTGATGTAAAGAACAGCGATACGCACATCGGACTGGATCAGCATTCGATCGGCAAGCGTAGCGGCGTCTTCGACGGATTCGAGCAAGCCGGGGAAGCCTGAGACCGGCAGGCTGAGGAGAGCATCTCTCAGTGATTCACGGTCACTGGTGGGTTCGAGCAGGACTTGGAGCCCGTCCTGGGCCCGCAGGACGCCGGCGAACTCTCTGGGGCCGAACCGGTTCAGGATCTCCACCAAGCCTTGCCGCGCGGCGTCGACGCGAATCAGATCGCCGACGACATCCATCACGATCAGCAGAATCAGGTTGCCGTCAGCGGGGTGAACCGCCCGGACCTGGGCTGGGTCGTCCCCCAACCACGCCTGGATCCTGTCGGGAGGAACCAGAGTGGCGAGCTGCTCGTTGTCGGCTTCGACCCACAAAGGGGCTTTCAGATCCCCGTGGACACGGGGAACGATCTGCGGTCCAACGAGTAAGGCCAGGAGAGTGAAAAGGAGGATTCGGCGGGCTGGGCCGCGAAAATTCAAAAGTTGAACCTCATCCCGAGTTGCACGACGCGCCCGCCGCGCGAACCGATGATCTTACCGGCATTCACGTTGCGGGCGTTTTCAGGTCCGATCACGGTGTCGGGGTTGTTCCAGTTTGCATGATGCAGGAAGTTGAATCCCTGGAAGAGCAACTCCAGGCTGCGTTCGCCCGACAGCGGCAATCTCTTTGTCACCGCCAGATCGTGATTGTTCCAGCCGGGGTTCCGCAGGGTCGGGTGCGTTCGCGAGGCGTTGCCGATGGTGAAATCCGCAGGGTCGGCGAAAGCCAACGGATTGAAGAACAGCTCCGGTCCGGGGTTCGCGACGTGCGGGTCGGCTCCCGGTACGGTGTTCACTCGAAGATACCGGACGACGCCGCCGGTATTGTTGAATTCGGGCTGCAGGGTCAAGGGGTTGCCGCTATACCATCGTGTGTAACCACTGATGGACCAGTTGCCGACCACGTGCTTCAGCTTCGAGGACTTGACCAGGGCCTTGCCTTCGCCGAACGGCAACTCGTAGGCGTAGCTGAGTGAGATGCGATGCGGATACGTACCGCGAGAGAGCGACCATTCGTTGTCGCGGTTGAAGTAGTCCTGAACGCCCGGCCCCGAGTAGTCGTCCCACTGTTGGATCATGGAGTAGGAGAAATCCATGGTGAGTCCGTGAGAAGCGCGTTTTTCCATGCCGAAATCAGCGCTGTGGTACTTGTAACGCCCAAGCGGGAACTGGCCGTTGGTCTGGAAGTACTGGAACTGCGGGAACGGACGCAGGGTTCGCCGGAACGTTTCGTCGTTGAGCGCATCGCGGTACGCGAGGGAGTCCAGGGGGATGGCGTTGATACCGACGCTGCTGCCACCCAGAAGAATGTCCTTACCGCGGTAAATCTGCCCGCCAAGCCGCATGGTCAGGCCTGCCGGGAGTTGCCTCTCGACGCGCAGCGAGCCCCAACGGTAGCGTGGCTGGCGGGCCGTTTGCGGAATGAAATCCGGATCGGTGTCGTTCGCCGCATCCGGCCGTAGATCGGGCAGGGCATGAGCAAGAGGGGTGAGACCCTGATCGAGGACGACGGCGGGTTCGAGCTGCTGGTTGGCCGAGATTTGCGTCCGTTTGGCGCTGAAGCCCTGCGTACCGAAAGTTCCCGAACTGATGCTGAGGTTCGAGTAGTACTGCATGAGGGAGAGCCGGATCACCGTGTTGCGCGCGTCGGTGGGGCTCCAGGCCAAACCGAGACGCGGTTCGAGGCGCGCCCGATGGGGCTGAAAGGCGCGTCCTTCGCCGCCTTGCCCCGCAAAGATCAATGCTCCAGGCAGGCCGTTCACGGGGTTGATTTCGGTGAGATCGACCGTTGACTGCCGATCGAATTTCTCTGTCCGCGGACTGGACAGGTCAAGATTCAGGCTTACGGTCGCGGTCAAGTTGGGCGTGACCTCGTACTCGTCACGCACGCGCGCTTCGATGTTCGTCCTCCGAAGGTAGGTGGGTTGTTGCAGATCGGTTGCTTCGGCGCGAAACGAGCGGCCCAACAGGAAGCTCGCGAAGGAGTCCCCCGTGTTGATGATGCCGGGCAGCCCCGTCATGTCGTCGTTGAATTGAAAGTAGCCCGACGGGGCGTCGGGCATGAAGGTGTTGACCTGGTAACGGTTGAATTCGGCGGACAGCGTCCAGGAATGCCGCCCGCGGCGCAGATTCAGCGAGTGGTCGGTATGGTAGCTGTTCCAGGTGTTGCGGTACTGCGATCCGGTCGGGGTTCCCATGCTCTCGAAGTCCTGGAAGGTCACGCGCGGGAAAATCGTGCCGCTTACGCCATCAAGCCCGAGCTCGTCGGGAATGTTCCGCTCGTTGTCGAGACCCGCCGTTCGGCGCTGCCGCGACCGCACTCTCGCTTGCGCCGTGTAAATCGATTGCGGTGAGATGCTGAACGTATCGCTGAAGGTGAGCCGGCGCTCGGAAAAGAAGCGGTCCGGCGAGCCGGGGTTGGCAATCGTCTCGTAGATGCGCGGCGAGGCGTCGAAGCCCTTCGAGTAAGCGAGGTCGACCGTGATCTTGTGGCGCTCGAACAGGTTGTGATCGACGCGCGACAGGAAACCATCCGGCCTGTCTATCGCCGGCGGATTCACCCAGTAGTTGTTTCGAAGGAACGGTCCGATGTTCGTGTTGGGCTGCGGCAGCTCCTGCACCATCCGGGCCGCGACCGGATCCAACCGCGAGACGGGGATCCTGTTGTTCGGGAACGCGTCGCGTACGTGCTCGAGGTTTGCGAGGGTTACGTTCCGCGAGGAGTCGAATGCGGGGTTGAGCCGCGTCGAGTCCGGATCGTAGATCGTGACAGGAGCGCCCGCCTTGTTGACCAGGTCCGAAAAGTCGCCGCTTTGCTGGAGGCCTGTCGGGATCGTCGAGAGACGCGATTGGCCGACTTTCTGCCGCGTACCCTCATAGGAGAACGTAAAAAAGGTCGAGCGGCGGCCATCGTAGAGCTTGGGGACATAAACAGGTCCGCTGACGCTGAAGCCGAACTGGTTGCGCCGCAGGACGTTGCGTTCGCCGCCATTCTGAACAACCTCATGCGGCACGGCGTCGAAAGCGTTGTTGCGGATATATTCGTAGACGCGGCCATGCCATAGATCGCCCAATCGCTGCTTCGGCAGGCTCCCTTTACTGCCGGCCTCGAAAACGCCAAGCCGCTGCGTCTCCCGCCGAAAGACACGGATCGCCTTCCTCATCTCGACGACATAGCTGTCGGATTGGGATCGGGTGTTGTTTGCCGCCTGAGCGGGAGTGGTGGAAGGGGAAGTCCCTGTCGCAGGCTTAGCGCCTTCGGCCGCCGCCACGGTCGGCTTCAGGACCGCCGCAGATGGAAGATCATCCGCAAAAGCATGTGGAGAGACAAGCCCTACCACGAGGAGCGCCAGGAATACATACATGCGCCGCACGTTCACCTTCGTAGCGGGAATACCTTCTATCGTAACGTTTCGAGTCCCGATGCGCCAGCGGGCAAAACTTCCAGGTGTTCTGTTTCCAACAGTTTCACGGCGGAGACGAAGTCCGTACCCTCCTGACCTGCATTTCTCACCACCTACGGCCGCAGCATGCGAGAAAAAAGCCGTGATTCGTGTCTCGTGTTTCGTGTCTCGTGAAAAACCCGCTGGTCGGGCTTGGGGTTGCTCTCCCTGGAGCCGCCGGAGGACAGGGGAAGAACCATGTTGCGTGATTCGTGGCTGCTGAAAACACAACCGGCCGTGTTGCCTGCGCGGGGGACGGCGGCCGCCCATGCCGCGCCATAGCCGCCCCATGCCGCGGCACAACGCGCAGGAAAGCAGCGACCGGGCGGCTCTTGTGTCCCCACCCGACTTGGCCCCGACGAGCGCGGATGGGGTTTTCGTTCCCAACAACGGCGTCATCACTCTCAACCTAAACCGGCCTCCGACCAAAAAAAAGACTGAAGGGCTTCAGTACCAACAGGTACCAAACGAGCCACGGAAAAGCCGTGTTTCGGGTCTGAAAAAAGCCGTGTTTCGTGTTTCGTGTCTCGTGTTTCGTGAAAGCCTCGGAATTCGCGCTGGCTTGCGCCTCGCGCCAAGCTAACGCCGTGTCTCGGGCCTCGGGTCTCGTAAATACCTGAAAGGCCGTGACTTGGGCGACTTTGTTGTATCCAGCCGGCGCGTCCCCGACGTGCGCGGATGAGGTTTTCGTTCCCCGCAACGGCGTCATCACTCTCAACCTGAACCAGATTCCGGCCAAAAAAACAAGACTGAAGGGCTTCAGTACCAACAGGTACCAAACGAGCCACGGGAAAGGCCGTTTTTCGTGTCTGAAAAAAGCCGTGTCTCGTGTTTCGTGAAAACCTCGGAATTCGCGCTGGCTTACGCCGCGCGCCTCGTCCTGACGGCCCTCTCACGCACTTCGCCTCGCTACGTGGTGAGAAATGCAGGCTAGTTTTTCATCCGCCCCCGAGCGGATCATACAAGCGGGAAACATCCGGATCGGTGTCAACACCGCTTGCCCCAGAGGATTTCACATCAGTGCCGCCCCCGCCCCGCTACGCGGATCATTCGAGCAAGAGACATCCGGATCGGCGTCATGGCTGCTTGATTCGGACGATTTTCGGGTTCGCTTTTCATCCGCCTGCCTGCGGATCATGCGGAGAGGCGGGCAGGCGCCCAGAGGGCACCCGCGCGCTCCCAGGGGTTTGCTCCGCCCGGGTGTGGATCCTGCAAGAGGAACCCTTCGGGTTGGTGTCAACGCTGCTTGCATAGGGGGATGTTTCAGGTCAGACATCGATCGTCACGACTGCATCCTGCACCTTTCCGGTGGCTCCCGCCCCCGTCTCCGAGACGTAGCAGTCGATCTCGCTGCGCACGCCGAACGCCGGCAAGTAGACCCCCGGCTCGATCGAGAAGCAGGTTCTCGGAATGATCGGCCGTTTGTCGAGAGTCTCCAGGTTGTCCGCGTTGGCCCCGTTTCCGTGAACCTCTTCGCCGATCGAATGGCCGGTGCGGTGGACGAAACGGTCGCCGAACCCGGCGCCGGCAATGTGATTTCGCGCGAGGTCATCGACTTCGAAACCATAGATGGGCTTGTTCGAGGCGATCGCTTGATTCACGAAGGCCGTGGCTCGATGGCGAGCGCCGCTCACGATCTCGAAGACGTTGACGATCTCCGATCGCGGCGGGCCGCCCACGGACGCCGTCCAGGTGATGTCGTAGTAGACCGAGCGCGGCTGGCCGAGCTTGGCCCACAGGTCGATCAGCACGAAATCGCCGTTGCGGATCGGGCTCGTTTTCTCTTCGGTCGGCGCGTAGTGGGGATTGCCGCTGTTGGCGTTGACAGCGACGATCGGACCGTCGGCAGTGACGAGCTGCCGCTCGCGAAAACGCGCTCGAATGAACTCCGCGATGACGAACTCTTCGACGCTGCCCTCGAGCTTGACCTGCCGGCCGATCTCGGCAAACGCGGCAGCCAGGATGGCATCGACGCGGCGTCCGGCCTCGAGGTGGGATTCGAGTTGTTCGTCCGTCCAGCGAGCTTCGAAGTACTGAACGAGGGCCGCGGAACTGACGACTTCGCTGCCGAGTCCTCGCACGAGATCGACGGTGCCGCCGTCAACGAGCGAGACGTAGGGAATCATGCAGTCGGGTGAGTACTGCATGGCCACTCGTTTCGCGCCTGAGAGGATGTCGCCGAGCGCCCGGTGTTGCTCCTGCCAGCTCGAGTATTCGGAGCGCTCCCCGGGCAGCGGGTCGAGCATCCAATCCTCGATACGGTGGACGAGCTTGCGCGGGGCGCCCTGGGCGGGTATCCAGTAATACCAGCGGCGCGAGACATGCCGGGGCGTATCGAGGCCCAGCACGCGATAGGCGATCGGGTCGCGGACGTGGTGATCGAAGAAGAGCCAGCCGTCGAGCTTCTCGGCTTGCAGCCGGTTTTGGATTTGCTGAAGATTCTTCATCTGAAGCCCTGTACAAGCCGCCGGCCCCGGCGGCGTCTCACTACACCATTACCGCATCGTGCAGCGCGGCGTTAACTTCATCGTCGGCGAGGCCTTCGATCGCGATCACCTTGTCGCGGCTCTTTTTTCCCTTGATGATCGCAACATCGGCGCGCCTCACCTGCAAGAGCCCCGCGATGAACTCGACGCAGGCGCGGTTCGCTTTGCCTTCGGCTGCGGGAGCCCGCAGAGAGATCTTCCAGGCATGGGCGTGTTTTCCCAGCAGCGCGTCGCTCTTCGCGCCGGGCTGCACGCGAAGAGCGACACGAGCAGCGGTTGCAGTGCTCATGACTCGAAGCTCGTGACTTCGGCCAGCGAGCATTCCACGATCCGGCGCAGCGATGTGAAAACAGCGGGTTTCATGGCGTCAGCTTGAGCAGGAAGGTGTTCAGGTCAAAGGCCGTTCGAACCATCAGCGGCGTGCGGGCCGCGTCCTGGGCGACGAACATCTCGATGCTGTGGCGGGAGGCCGGGCCGGTCAAGTCCACGAGGATGCGATCGGCGCGTATGCCTTCTCCGCCCACCTCGATTTCCAGCGACTGCGCATAGCTCACGGTCACCTCGTACTGAGCGCCGAAGTTGATGTCTTCCGGAGGAGGGATGCTGCCGGAACCGAGCTCCCGCCGCAGGTAGTAGAGGAACGTCAGGCCGTCTCGTGTGCAGGGCGCGGTCGTGAACTCGCTTTCCCCTCCGCCTCCAAGCGTCGACCGCGCCGCCTTGTGGGCCTTTTGGTCGTAGCTCACCGACTCTTTCGTTTTCTTCGCGCCATGGACAATGTGCTTTTCGAAGTTGAACGAGCAGAGGCCGGAGTCCGCTGTCGAGCGGTATTCGTCCTGAATCTCCATGGTGGGCAACGAAGCAGAGATCCTGCTCTCGAAAGCCCAACCGCTCGGGGTTGCCCGGGCATGGAAGCGCGCCTCGCCCAGACTCAGTCCGCTCGGCCAGGTGACCTCATAGATCAGTTCTTCCCCGTCGGTCCAGGGCGTTGCCTGACCGTCCGGCGGGGCGGCGCCGGCACAGGGCGCGGCCGGCGAGCAGGCAAATCCGACGATCGCGATGATCACGGCCGGCGTTGTGTTCAGAGTCAAATGGCGAAGCAGCCCCGACCGGCGCCAAGTTCCTCGTGTTTCCATGTCCTTGCGCGAGCACCCGCCGGTTTCGCGTGAACGTCCGGTGTCCGGCGAGCCGTCTGCTTCCAGGTCAAACACGGCCGGGTCGTGTCCGGTCCGAAGTGCGCCGCCGGATGATGTGCCTGGCACGGCATTTCGACCGGAGTCAGCGGCAGCGAGCCGGCCGCGGACCCGGTCGTCACAACTCAAGAGTGCGGAGAGGTATGCAATCGGCTTTCACTGCCTCCCTAATCGTGGAAGCTCAGCCGATTCGCCCCGGTCTTCGCCACCAGATTCGTGGCTCGCCGCAGCGAATCAATGGTACCGGCGTCTGTCCACCAGCCTTCCAATATGGAGAAAGTCATCGTTCCTTCCGCGATGTACAAGTTATTGACGTCGGTGATCTCCAATTCGCCCCGGTCCGATGGATCGAGAGTATGAATCTTCTCGAAGACCGTCGAGTCATACATGTAGATTCCCGTTACCGCGCAGTTCGACTTGGGGTTCGCGGGCTTCTCCTCAATGCCCAGGATGCTGTCTCCGTTCATCTCGGCCACACCGAAGCGTTGCGCGTCCGGCACATCCTTCAGGATGACCTTCGCACCCCGTTCCTGTCGCCGGAAGTCGTTCACCGCATCGACGATATTGCCTTCGATAATGTTGTCGCCGAGCATCACGCAGGTCTTCTCGCCTTCCGTAAAGTGCTCGGCCAGGTCGAGAGCATCGGCGATACCGCCTTCTCCCTCCTGGTAGGTGTAGTTGATGTGCCTGAGGCCGAATTCCTTGCCGTTACCCAGCAGACGCAAGAAGTCACCGGCGTTTCTGCCGCCCGTAACGATCAGGATGTCGTTGATTCCGGCGTTGACCAGCGTTCCGATCGGATAGTAGATCATCGGCTTGTCGTAGATCGGCAGCAAATGCTTGTTCGTGATCCGAGTCAGCGGATCAAGCCGAGTTCCGAGGCCTCCTGCAAGAACGATTCCTTTCATGACCTTTCAGACACGAACCATGCGCGACGTTAGATTGTACGTGATCCCTATGCGCGGTGTTTCCCATCGTCGTTGGCAGTCCGCCTTCGGAGCACCTCGAAGAGAGCGACGCCGGCGGCTACCGAGACGTTCAATGACGCAATCCGGCCAACAACCGGGATGCGGATGAGAAAGTCGCACTTCTCCGCCGTGAGCCGGTGCAGGCCTTCGCCTTCGCCCCCGAGCACGAGCGCGACGTTGCCGCCGAAGTCGGCTTCGAGATACGTTTGCGGCGCCCGCTCGTCAAGTCCATAGAGCCAGAACCCGCCGCTTTTGAGCATATCGAGGGCTTGATTGACGTTCTTGACGACAACTACGGGCAGGTGCTCGGCCGCGCCGGCGGCGGCTTTCGAGGCGGCCTCGGTCAGGCCGGCGGACCTTCGGCCGGGGATCACGACGGCATCGGCGCCGGCGGCATGCGCCGATCGAACGATGGCGCCCAGATTCCGGGGGTCTTGCACACCATCGAGCACGACCAGCAGACCCGGTGGGTCGATCTGTTCGAGAACCGCCGCAAGCGACTCCGCGCGGGCGCCCGCGGCGACGGCGACAACTCCCTGGTGCTTCCTGGTGCGAGCCAGCCGGTCGACTGCGTCGCGGGGCGCAAACTGAACGGTCACTTTCCGACGGCGGCACTCTTCGACCACGGCGTCCCTCGCCGCGCTCTTCCCGCCGCGCGCAACCACGACCCGCCGAATCTCCCGCCCCTCGCGCAGGGCCTCGCTGACCGCGTGAACGCCGATGAGATGAGAGGGCATGAGATCGGTTGCAGGTCCGGGAAACGGCGCCCGTTCCCGTTACGGCCGTGTGACTATGATAGGAAGAAGGACGCAACGTCCTGCATCGGCCGCAACCCGTCGGGTTGCGGCGCAATGTTCATGCTCAGGTTCGAAACCGCAGGCGAGTCGCACGGCGAAACGCTGGCAACCATTCTGACCGGTCTGCCCGCAGGCATCCCCGTCTCGCTCGATTTCATCAACCGCCAGCTCTGGCGGCGCCAGCAGGGCTATGGGCGCGGCGGGCGCATGAAGATCGAGTCCGACAAGGCCCATATCGTTTCCGGCGTGCGGCATTCAAGGACGATCGGCTCTCCCATCGCCATCCTGCTCCAGAACCGCGACTGGAAAAACTGGACCGAGGCCCTGCCCGTCGAGAACTTCGACGGGAGTGGCGAGAAGGCGAAACCGGTGCGGCGTCCGCGGCCGGGGCATGCCGACCTGGCCGGTGTCCTGAAATACAATTTCCCGGACGCGCGCTACGTTCTCGAGCGCGCCAGCGCCCGCGAAACCACCTCCCGGGTGGCCGTCGGCGCCCTGTGCAAACTCTTTCTCCGGGAGTTCGGCATGACCATCCTCAGTCATGTCGTGGCGCTCGGCAACGCCGCGCTCGGCCGCGACGCCGGTTGGGACGAGATCGAAGCTCTCGCCGCGAAAGACGAGGTTCTGCTCAACTGCGTCGATCCCGATACCGAGCAGAAGATGAAAGCCGAAGTCGACCAGGCCTACAGGACCGGCGACACCCGCGGCGGCATCTTCGAAGTCGTGGCGCACAACGTGACGGTGGGCCTGGGTGCGCACGTCACCTGGGATTCTCGGCTCGACGGCAAGTTGGCTCAGGCCATCATGTCGATGCAGGCTCTCAAGGCCGTCGAGATCGGCCGCGGCATGGTTTCCGCTGTCTCTCCCGGCTCGAAGTCGCAGGATACGATCCACTACAACAAGCCGGAACGCGAGTTCGAGCGCGGCTCGAATCGCGCCGGCGGTCTTGAAGGCGGCATGACCAACGGCGAGGATGTCGTGGTCCGGGGTTACATCAAGCCGATTTCGACTCTCCGCCGCCCCCTGGAGTCCGTCGATCTGGAAACGCGCGAACCGTCCTTCGCCGCGTATGAGCGCTCCGACGTGGCCGTCGTGCCCGCGGCCGGAGTCATCGGCGAGGCCATGGTAGCCATCGTCCTGGCCGGAGCTTTCCTCGAAAAGTTCGGCGGCGATTCCTTGCAGGAGACGCGCCGCAATTTCGAGTCGTATCAGGAGCAGGTGCGAGCCTACTGATTCGCGGCGGGGCGTCGGGAAGCGGTCTGCCGACTCCTGCGTCAGCGGAGCCGGTTTCGTGCTTCGTCCCTCGCGTACGCGAAGGGTGTTTGACCCGCTTCGCCAGGCCCTGGAAGAAATCCGGCGCCTTGGGGGCGATACAGTATTTCTCAGGAATGATGGCAGTCACTGGATGTTCGGCAGCCACAAACCGCATCGCCAGCCGGATCGGTGAGGTTGCGGGATGACGTGGTTCACCTCCACTTCGGTTCGGCGGTCTTCCGGAATTGCCGTCGGTGACCCATTGGGTTATACTGTGTCGGTTGCAGACAGTAGCCGAAACCCAGACCTTCTCGCGGCAGGCCGACAAGCTGTTCAGCGACGACGAGAGGCGCGAACTGATTGACTTTCTGGCTAACAATCCACTGGCCGGCGATGAGATTCCGGGAACGGCCGGCGTCCGCAAGCTGCGGTTTGGCGCTTTGGGCCGGGGCAAGCGAGGCGGGGCTCGGGTGATTTACTTTTATGCGGGCGAATCCATGCCCATCTACGCGCTTCTCGCATATGCAAAGTCGGCTAAGACTGATCTGACCCCAGCGGAGCGGCGCGTTGTGACCGCCCTCGCGACGGCGATCAAGGCTGTCGGAAAGGGGAAGGAATGAATACGTTCGGAGAAGACCTGATCCAGTCCCTTAGTGAAGCCCTGGCCCATGCGAAGGGCGAAGGCTCTGCAATCGTTCATGCTCCGATGGCCCCGCGCGAGGTCCGAAAACAGGCAAAGCTCACACAGGCGCAGATGGCGCCGCTGATGGGCATGAGTCTGTCCGGCTACCGGAAATGGGAGCAGGGAACACGCAGGGTCAGCGGACCGGCAGCGACGCTTCTCCGCATCATCGAGAAGGAGCCGGAAGCGGTGAGGCGCGCGTTGTTGTCTCCTTGCGGGCATCGCCCTGATTCAGGCTCAGCGGGGCGCAGGGGTCGTCGCAAGGAGAGCCGCGCGACGCTGCGATAGGTTAAGCTTAGCCTGCATTTCTCAACACACGACGGCCGAAGCACGCGATACGACCGCCATGACTTCGTTGCGCTTGCTTGCCGTGCTCAACGTACTGTTCAAGTACGCCTGCGCGCGCCAAGCGGCTCGCGCCTCGTCCTGACGGCCCTCTCACGCACTTCGCCTCGCCTTGTGGTGAGACATGCAGGCTAGCCGTCTCCGACAGTCCAATGCTCATCATCGATACCCACGCCCACATCTATTCCCCGGATGAAGCGAAGTACCCCGCGATCGAAGATCCGCTCCGGCCGCCGGCCGGCAAGGGTTCCCTCGAAGACCTGAAGCAGGAGAGCAGCGAGAACGGCGTCAGCGCGATCTGCGCCATTCAGACGAGCACGTTCTACCGCTTCGACAACCGCTACATTCTCGACAGCAGCAAGGCCAACCCGGACTGGGTCGCCGGCGTCTGTACGCTCAACCCGGACGACCCTCGCTCGCCGAGCCTGCTGGTGCGCAACGTTCGCGAGTACGGCATCCGCGGCATGCGCAGCATCGCGGCCGCCGACAAGCGGCTCGACCATCCCGGCGTGCGCGCCCTGTGGAAGACGGCGCTCGACGAGGGAATCGTGATCAACATCCTGACGGGCCCGCATCTCGCGGACCAGGTGGACCGCCTGCTCGGCCAGTTTCCCGCGTTGCGCGTCGTGCTCGACCACTGTTTCAACCCCAAGGCAGGACCGGAGCTGGAATCCACGGTCGAGAAAGTGCTCTACCTTTCGCGCCACGAGAACCTGCACGCCAAGCTGACGTTCGTGCCGACCGGGAGCGCGACGGGCTTTCCCTGCGCCGACCTGCACGACGCCTGCATGCGCATCGCCAGGGCCTTCGGCGCCGAGCGCTGCGTGTGGGGCAGCGACTATCCCAACGGGCTGTGGACCCCCAAGGTCAGCTACGCCGAGCACCTGAAGATCTTCACCGAGGTGCTCCCCTTCAGCAAGCAGGAACGCGAGGCCGTGCTGGGCAGCACTCCGAAACGCCTCTGGTTTCCGAACCTGTAGCCTGGGACGCCTTCGGCGGGCAAACCGAAACCCCGAGTTAACTTGACGCCCCTACTCCGTGGGCAGCGTGTAGCTCACCATCCAGTTGACGCCGAACCTGTCGGTGCACGACCCGAAGTAGTCGCCCCAGAACATCTCCTGCAGCGGCATGCTGACCGAGCCGCCGTCGGAGAGCTTCG
Source organism: Bryobacterales bacterium (assembly GCA_965204095.1). GTDB lineage: Bacteria > Acidobacteriota > Terriglobia > Bryobacterales > UBA6623 > JAPPLB01. The sequence goes on from OZ241991.1 coordinate 4,125,159, forward strand.
CGAACAGTTCGTCGCACTGTTCCCGACCCGTCGCCTCGATGGATATCGAGAAGTTGTTGCCGATCACCAGCGGAGGCCCGAAGCTCGCCTTGTCGCTCCCCATCAGGATGCTCGAGCCGATCGGCAACGCGGCGTGCATGACCAGGGCCTTCTCGGCGTCCGACACCTGCATGTCGGGCGGGCCGTCGCCAAACGTCTGGAACGACGTGAAATCGCCGCCGAAAACAGACCGGTAGTATTCGAACGCCTCGCGGCAGTTGCCGTCGAACGTGAGATACGTGCTCAGCGACATGTCTTCCCTCCTGAGCCAGTACAGCATACTTGGAAAGGTTTGTGTGCCTCCTTCTCAATCGGACGCTAGCAGGCCTAGAACATCGCCAATGAACGGAGCGAGATCTTGGGCTGCGGGTTCCTCCATTGCAGGTTAGTTCCGCGCCACAGTCCCCAGCGCCCACCTCGGCAAGCGAAGCCCAGCGCGTCGTTGTCGTCATTCCTGCCCGTTGAACCATTCCTCATGGGCCTTGTCAACGGTCCTGATCCGATCCGTTAGATCCGCAATTCGCTCAAGCAGAGGCTCTAGTTCCGGCAGTGGAGGAAAGAACGCGTCAATGTAAGTGCGAGCGGCATTCAGCGCAAGAACGCAGATCGGAAGCATCAATCGAGTGTCTACATGCGACCAAGTCAGGTCGGGTTGAAACCCGTTGTCGACATCACGTAAGTGATGTAGAACAAGGTCAACCCAAGTGCCGTGAACTGCGTGTGAGGGAACCCTTTGTTGGGCGGCATACCCCTCACCTTCCCCAAGGGCGATCAACCGGTTCCGCAGGCCGCCACCCCAATCGCCCATCTTCCGTGGGATATCAGTAATGGTGACACCCGAAAGCCGGCATACCCTATCGATGGACTTCAACATCCGTTGCTCGATCGGCAACTTCTTCCCATCGCGTGCGACGATGTTCTCTTGTATCACGTCATACATTTCGCGTTCAGGGGCAAGGCTGAAGCGGACAAACTGGTCGAAAAAGCGATCTTCGTTCTTAGCCACGAGGAACCGAAGATTAGTCGCGGACTCTGTGATTGATCGGTTCAATGAAAACACCACATCTGCACGATCCGGATCCTGAGAAACGAGGCTTTCGACAGCCTTCATGAACTTTGCAATCCTTACCAAAAGGCCGGCGCAAACCGCCTGATTCCGAGACAGCAAACCTTCATTTGAAGTGCAATCGGTGTAAGCGTGCGAGCAAAACGCCACCACGGTTATCGCTTCCTTATACAATTCAAGGGCAAGTTGTGAGAATGATCCTTTGGCCGCACACTCGCGCAGCGTCGCGTCCGTAAACGCTACCGGATTACCGAGTAATTCATGCACGGGACTGGTACGCTTGCGTTCGTCTGCTTCCTGCCCAAGGTCATGCGCCATCACGCCACGTGCTGTTGCTCGGACCAACGGGCCGATCGTTTCGTAAATCGGCTCACCCGAACAGTCAAAACGCACTGCCTTGAGTTCACGCACCGCCTGTGGCACCTGATCGGTGAATCGGACTTCGCCGCGCTGGATTTTGTCGAACAGCTTCTTGACAGCGAAGAGGATGTACTCTCTTTCTGTGCTGTTCATGGCGTTCGCTGATTGGTTGACGGGACGGATGTCGGATCGTGAACAAGCTGAAGCTGAGAACGGCTTAAGGTTACTAATGCGCCGGCATCGAGTTGCAGAATAGTTTGGCGTACTTCGTCGTTAGTCCATTGGTCCATGAAGCGCACTGCGGAGAGGCACGCGTACTCACGATTTAGGTCCATGCTCACCCAGCGTCGGCCGAGGACTTCGGCGGCATGACCGGTGGTATTGGAGCCAGAGAAGATGTCAACAACGAGATCTCCTGGATCTGTAAGGAATCTGATGAAGAACTGTGGAAGAGCGCTCGGAAATCGTGCCGGGTGGCTCGTACGACCCAGCATCTTGCACAAGCGTAGGTAGGCCGAGTTGCTATCGGTGTTCGGAATCTGCAGTAGATTCGAAGGGATCGCGCCATCGTTTTCCTTGCCGAAGGCCTTCGCGATGTCGTGACCGGAAGGCCGTTCCTTCGGCGAATAGAACTTCTCAGGATCCCTCAGCAGCGTCTTCATTCGATCGGAATATGGCACGAGCACGCGCCTTACGTCTGCCTTCGGGTCAGTAGTCCGAGAGAACCACCAAATTGTATTCACTGCGTCTTTTGCGCGGATCTTGCGCTTATTGACCCATTCGATCGGCGACGGCAGCTTTGCCGGATTGAACCAAAAAAACTCCTCTGCAAGCTGGTACCCCAAGCGATCACAGAAGTCCAGAAGAACACGGTAGTTGTACAGCGATCGGACCGGCCTACCGCGCTGATACGCACCGCCCAAATCGAGGACGAAACTACCGCTATTCTTCAACACCCGGTACGCAGCTTCTCCAAAGCGGCCGAGCCACGCAACGTATTGACTTTGTCGTCTGTTGCCATATGTCTTTTGCCGTAGCAGAGCAAATGGTGGACTAGTGAGCACCAGATCTACAGATTGCTCGGGCAGGCGGGACAGAAGTGTGAGGCTGTCTCCGCATAGTTGCTGCCCTAGCTCAGTCAGATAGACCCGATTGTGGCGTGGGAAATCACACGTCATAGTCGCTACCCTTGGTTGGGAAATCCGCACTCGGTAGTAGTTCCCATTGCCTGGCTACCCAACTTTCTACGAAGGACCACAGCAGGGTAATAGCGTAGTGAAGCTGAGGGGCTGTGTCCTGAAGTCGCTGTACAGCTACAGCTAGGCGTTCGCGTGGCAGATTGCCAGCCAACCAGACAGCCCACACAGACGGGTTCTCACGGGAGAGTTGAACTGAGAGTTCTCGCACGGCGTTATCGGTCAAAGCAGTGTGTTGGCGCAAAGCCTCAGCACACCCGGCGGCTACCCTGGAATCGTCCGTCTGTATACCCGCAAGAAGAATCGGTACTGCGTCCGAGTTGACGGCGACAATACCGTCCAAGGCTTCCTGGCGGATGTTCGGGTCCACATCGGCGAATGCACGGATAAGGCGACCAGACGCCTCCGTACCGCCGATTTGAGCTAGACACCACGCTGCTGCGCTCCGCGCAAAAAAGGCCCAGTCCGCGTCGTCCAGAATCTCGCTCAGTATGCCAACGCACTCTTGGGTACCGGCTTCCCCGAGAGCAATTACCGCTTCGAGTTGGACTTGTGGGTCCGGGCTTCTTAGGTACGGCGTGAACAATCCGGCAGCGTCTACGTTTCGAACGGCAGTTAGGTATGAAGCAGCTTCGAGCCTGATATAGACGTCCTCCTCCTGGTCGGCTTCCAAGCTGACAATAGGCAAGACAAACGTAGCATTCCGTCGTAGTCTTGCCAGCTTCACGCCCGTAAACCGCTGAGTCCGCTCCCGGGACATAAGCAAGTGTTGGAGGTGAGTATCGGTTAGCACGTCCGGGCAGTGCAGATCCTTGTCAGACTCTGGTGTGACCTCCGACGCAATAATCTGATTGCGTGTGATTTTCTGCCCTTCTTCAACTACGATTTGCAAAGGCTCAGGAACACTCTGGGTGTGGCGACGACCATCAATTGTTCGCGTAATCGTAATCCTTTGGCCCTGGACCGACTCGACAACGCCTGTTCGGCGAGAGAATCTGGCCTTCCAGGCAACGCTTGTTTCGGATCCTTCGGTGACACCTTTAGTTGAGGCGGTACCCGGAGGGAGAGAACGTAAGCGCCCAACGCGCACGTAATTTACCTCACCTTCGGGTTCCCAGCGGATCCAATTGCGCTCGTGCCAATAGGAGACGGAGTCCTTCAGTTTGCCGGTGCCTCGCAGCACTTCGTCGTAGGCTTTACAAACAGGGAAGGCAATCACATCGGAGTCCACCATCCCGAAGTCCCAAGCCCGCTCTTGATCTGTGGGACTGTGGGACATCGACAGCTCGGTCTTCGTTTTCGCACGACTCTCCACCCGAAGGCCACAACGTTCGCAAACTAGATCCGGAATACGAACCCGCTTTCGTTTGACTTCCTTCCAGAGCTTCGTGTCCATGGCTCCGCGCTCAAGTTCCGTTATCTTATGGCCGCGAAGATCGAGGTCGTAAGCCACGTGCCTACAGCCCACGGCACCGAGCGCAATCTTGCGGAAGAAGCTGGAATCGGGTTTGAGCGCGAGACGCTGTGGTATCGGTTCATCTCATTATTGTCCATGTCGCCCCTCGCTCCACACCTGGGGGATGGCATGAGCGAGAACGAGCCGCACGCCGGGTCGGGCACTGTGGACGGGTATGGTCGGTGGGCAGTGTTTCGCCGATCGGTTTCTCAGCGGCGTGTCTCACGTGCTGCACGTGATCGGGAATCGTCTGCCTGAGCCAGCTTCAGCGGCGGTCTCTGCTTTTGTCGTGTTCCACTAGGGAAGCCACGGTCAGAAAACCACTGGCTCAACGACAGGCGTCTTCTTGTCCGGTCGGTGTAGGTGCGCACCGAACGGGGCGTGGGGATTGTGACGCTGTCGACGAGCGATGCATTCGAGACCCGCGGTGTCGAGGCAACGAAGTGACCGCCTCGGCGATTGCCGTGTGACGAGCCTCGTCCCGGACCTTCCTCATCATCGCCTGCCGCGATTTGCCCGCAGGTCGTCAAGGAACAGCGGCTCGCGCATCTCGGCCGGCGTGAGACGTTGAGCATTCTGCATGCTGACTCGCATTCACCCGCAGTGTGCCCTCACCCAACCGCTGCAATCTCAGGATCATCTTGCATTGGACAACTCTGAGGGGGGCTTCGCGCTTGTGACTCTCCCATGATGGACCCATCGAATGAAGTTCGACTTTGATTTCCTGAAGGACCGTTATGACTACGAGCTGCAGCGGCGCGAGCAACTCACGGCCGCGCTCACGCTGCCGGTCGGCGTCCTAACCATTCTCGGCGGCGCGATGGCCGCTATGGCAAGATCCTTCTCCTACAAGGACGGTTTGTTGACGTGGGCTTTCGGAATTCTCCTGGGCCCAGCGGTCATCGCCTTCTTCCTATGCATGCTCAACCTCGGCCGCGCCTACCACCGGCAAACGTACATTTACCTGCCTATGCTGGGGGTTCTGCAGAAGTTCCGCGAGGCATGGCGGGCGTTCCACAAGCAGGAACAGAAGAAAGGGGAGGCCGACGACTCCTTCCAGCACGAGCTGGAAAAGCGCATTATCGACGCCGCTGACCGCAACACGCGGAACAACGACCAGCGCAGCCGCTATCTGTTCTGGTCTCGGCTCGCGCTCTTCGCGGTTCTGGCCTTGACCGCAATCATGGGCATACCCTACGTTGTAGATCAAGTGAGGTGCTGAGATGGCAAGGCAAGAGACCCAGACACCGACACGGCCGGCTCCCCAGCCCACACCTCAGCCGCCACAGTTTCCCCCGAACCGGGAGATCAGGGACGGCGATCGGCCCCGCGAACACAGGTAGGGCGGTGCTGTGCACGTCGTTCATTTGTTCAACATAATTACATTCACTGGTTCAGCCACATCCACGGTTCCGGCCACATCCAACACCTCCACGTAGCACGGGTTAAATCTCGCCCCGCACTCCGAATCTTGTGCGCGCACGACCGGTTGCACCGAGCAGGCTCCTTGCAATGCCAGCATCGCAAGCGATACCGCGATTACGCCGAATACCACCCGGCTGTACCAGTCCGCCAGGAATCCGTCTTGTCTGGTTGTCATCACTCACTCCCTTTTGCAGAAGATGTCCCACCCCTGATTGCTGGGGAAATACCACCCAACGTACTCAAGCTGCCGGTTTCAGCGCAAGGCGTGGCCGCACCCGGGTATCGGGTTCTCCAGACTTTTACACATAGCCCTTTCGCTGCCGGAGCGGGTAAACTGGCCATGGGCCTCTAGCCTGCATTTCTCACCACCCGACGGTCGAAGCACACGATACGACCGCCAGGACTTCGTTGCGCTTGCTTGCCGTGCTCAACGTACGGTTCAAGTACGCCTGCGCGCGCCAAGCGGCTCGCGCCTCGTCCTGACGGCCCTCTCACGCACTTCGCCTCGCCGCGTGGTGAGAAATGCAGGCTAGATGTCATCGACAGTCGGGTTCATCAAGACCGTGGCGATCCGTGAGGTCTGGCCGACGGAGCACGCCGACTTTACACCTTGGCTTCAGGCTCACATCGGTGAGCTCGACAACGTCCTCGGGCTCGGATTGACCAACCCGCAGAGGGAGGTCGGCGCCGGGGACTTCAGTATCGACCTCGTGGCGGAGACCAACTTCGGCGATGTCGTCATCGAGAACCAGTTCGGGCGGAGCGACCACCGCCACCTCGGTCAGCTCGTGACCTACCTGTCGCAACGGGACGTTGAGCGAGCGATCTGGATCGCTGAGGGAGCAAGGCCGGAGCACGTCAAGGCGGTGGAAACGCTGAACGAACGCGGCATCGGGCAGATCTGGATGGTCACAGTGCGGGCCATTACGATCGGCGACTCCGCGCCTGCCCCGCTCTTTACGGTGGTTGCCGAGCCGGCTGACGACGAGAAGAGTGTCGAGCCGACAGAACTCACGCCGCGCCATGTCAAGAAACGTGACTTCCTGGCGAAACTCTTCGCCCAGGCACGGGATGAGGGGATCGACTCCCCCTTCAAGAACCTCGCGCCGAGCGTTCACGGCATCCTCCGCACACCCGCGAGGGGCCAGGGGCTGGTCTACCGGGTTGCGGTCAATCGCCACGGATCCCGGGTCGTCCTCACGAACGCGAGGGGCAGGTGGCTTGGGGCACTGGCCGTGTTGCTCAAGGACAGGCAGAAGATTGACCAGGACTTTGCGGCGGCCGGCCTGCCGAAGCCGCTCGAATGGACGGATGCGGTGACTGCCGGCCGATGGGTGATCCGCTACAAGGTCGACGTCAACTACCGGGACGAACCCGACTTGGCCAAGATGGACGAACTCAACCGGGCCGCGGCGGCGATGAAGCACGTATTCGACCCGTACCTCCTACAACTCGATCCACAGCTCGAAGAGGATGTCTCAGAGCCATCGGTCGAGTAACGGCATAGGCCCGAAACGGCGGCAGGCAGGGAACGGGCCGCGGTTCGGAGCGGTTCGCGGACGGCTCGGAGTACGGCGAGCCTCAGGGGTCGCCTGGAGCGTCCTTCACGATCATCCCGCAGGCGGCCCGGCTCCCGCCGGCACAACCAGCCTCCTCTCCGCCGGGGCAGTAGGAGTCGGGATTGGTGTGAATGATGAAGGCGCTGCCGTCCTCGTCGAACAGCGACAGCAGCCCGTCCGACAACGTGACGCGCGTCGTCAACGTCATGAGCGTACCTCCGCCGACCCGCTGCCCGTCGCTGTTGTAGTAGTACGCTGACAGCTTGTCCACGTTGAGGTTCACCAGATCGCCGGCATGAAAGGGATGATTGCCGTCGGGGCTCGTATTGCCGTGGGGTCCGGGATCGAAGTGGCCGCCAGCCGCCGAACACGGTTCGCACGTTCCCGTCTCGTGAATGTGCACGGCATGGTTCCCTTCCGCGAGGCCCCGCTGCACGTCGATCACGATGTCGACCGTCTTCACGCCCTCGGAGGAAGGCCGCTCGCGCAGCAGGGCCCGGCCGATTCGCCTTTGCGAATCGCAACTCCGGATCGTCGCCGTTGCCGTGACTTCGTCCGGGTGCGGCGACCCGTCGTCCCCGTAGGCACTGTGGCAAAGTGCCGACAAGAGAACCACAAACGTTGTCCGCCGGGCCCAACCCGGCGACCCGCATGGCGGTGTCGTCATATCTTCCTCCTGATCTGAACGTCCATATGGACTGTGCCAACCACCGTAGCACCAAGCCTGGTGGACGGCAATCCTGGCGAGCGCGTCGCCGCCTGAGCGCCGGACCGCCGATCTGCAGCTATAGATCGTTGGCTAATGGGAAGTGATGCGTGATCCTGAAATCTGGATGTTACATCGAGCATCACTGACGCGGTTCGACGGCCTCTGCGCTTTCTATGCCACCCTCGTTGAGCCCGTCATCGGAGCAGGCATCAACCGTGATGAGCGGTGTCAGCCAGCCCATGTCCTTGGCGAAACTCGCCACGGCAGCCATGGAAGCCAATACTCCCGCAACCACAAGGAGGCGGTCCCGCCAGGCGGCCCGTCGCCGATCCCACTCTGCCAAGAGACCGTTGTAGGAAAAGTCCGTCGTCTCCGCACCTTTTGTGAGCCTCCTCCTGATTTCCCGGATTGGAAGTTTGTGTAACGGCTTACGTGAATGACTCATGACGGTCTAAGTGGCTCGATCAGCTACAGGGCAGTGGTGAACAAGCGGATTGATGTCCTCGGCTCCGGCGTGAGTTCCTACGGCGGACCGCTCCGGTTCGGCCGCGCCGTTCCGAAGCCTGCAGCCCTTGTGAGCGGATTATTGGCGACTGGATGATGCCGCATCGACGCACCGTTGCTTTAGATGGAGCTGCCGACCCTGGGTTGACTTTCAACCGCTCGTACTCGGCCGCGGTGTATTTCTATTCAGCCACGTTCTGCCAATCGATGGCCTCCAGGTCGCGCTGCCGAAGCGCCTTCGCCTGCTGCAACCCCTAGCTGAAGCCGTCGAGGTCGTACAGGTTTCGCGGGTCGGCCTTCGCGGCCTGCTTTCCTTCTCCATTAGCCATGATCGGATTATAGGCTCTGCCGTCCCGCGGCACCCCCGTATCGTCAAGGGAGATGTGGGAGTACAAAGTGGCTGAGATCCGTCGCGATCCAAAGCGTTCCGAACGCGCTCTCAATGCACTGGGTGCGAGTGGCTGGGAGTTGGTAGCTGTGGACGGCCCGGACAAGCGAAAGAAGGCTCTCTATACGTTCAAACGTCGTCTCCCCGAACAATAACGGAACCGAGGAGGGGCCGATGCTATACTGGCCCTCTCCGCATGCCGCGCAAGAATCGAAGCGCCCCCAACAACTACATCCTGATCATCTTCGACAGTTGCCGGTATGACGCCTTCGTCAATGCGCAGCCGAAGGTGATGCGGCGTCTGGGCCAAGTCGAGAAAAGGTGGTCGTACGCCTCCTGGACCGCCCCGTCGCACTACAACCTGCTGATGGGATTGTTGCCCCATCTGAGCCCCAGGCAGGTCTTCGCCTCCGAGTACTACAAGAAGGATTTCCTGAAATACAATGAGCGGCTCGGCTCGGAGAAAATCGAGTTCAAGTCTCTCGTTCCACAGCTCTATTTCCCGGTGTTTCTCAAGCACAAGATGGGGTATCGCACCCATGCCATGGTGTCGCTGCCGGTTCTCAACCCGAAGACGATCCTCAACAGCGGCTTTGATTCCTACCAGTTGATGGACAAGCACAATGACATGCGCGCGATGGTGAAGCAGATGAAATTCACCGAAGACAAGCCGAGTTTCTACTTGCTCAACGTCGGCGAGACCCACTACCCCTACGCGTTGCCGGACGAGCCGCCGGAACTCTGGCCGCGGATCAGCGGGGTTCACGGCGTCTTCAAGCACCTCGACGAGCATGTCGTGGGCGGCAAGCTCGTGGAATCGAAAGACAAATTCTTCAATCAGAAGGCGCTCGATGATCTCAGGCAACGACAGATCGACGCCGTTCAGTACCTGGACAACGTCGTGGAGGAGCTGTTCGACCTCGTCCCCGAAAACACCTACATCACCATCACCGCCGACCATGGCGAACTGTTCGGCGAAGAAGGCTTCTTCGGCCACGGGCCGATCCAGCACGACAAGGTATTTGAAGTTCCCTTCGTAGAGGGCAAGCTTCGATGAGCCGAGCCGTCGGCAGCGGCGGCCGCCGGGTTCGCTTGCTTGCGCCGCTCGGCATCGCCGCGGCACTAGCCTGCATTTCTCACCACCCGACGGTCGCAGCACGCGATACGACCGCCATGACTTCGTTGCGCTTGCTTGCCGTGCTCGACGTACCAACGAGTACGCCTGTGCGCGCCAAGCGGCTCGCGCCTCGTCCTGACGGCCCTCTCACGCACTTCGCCTCGCCACGTGGTGAGAAAAGCAGGCTCCTCGCGGCCGTTTCCCGGCTCGAACCCTCGGCAGCCCCGCCGGATCCGGACTGTCTGGCGTACGTCGGTCCCGGCGCGGGCTTCGCCTTTCTGGGATCTTTTCTCAGCCTGATCGCGGCATTCCTCGTCGGAGCGGCGTCGTTGCTCGCCTGGCCCGTGCGTGTGCTCTGGCGCTCGCTGAGCGGCAAAAAAGGATGGCAGCACGCCAAGGTGAGCAAGGTGATCTTCCTGGGGCTCGACGGCTACGACCCCGATCTGGCGGAGCGTTTCATGTCGGAAGGAAAGCTGCCGCACCTTGCCGGTTTGCGCGACCGGGGCGCATACGACCGCCTGCGGACGACCTATCCTCCGCTGTCGCCGGTTGCCTGGTCCACCTTCGCGACCGGCGTCAACCCGGCCAAGCACAGCCTGTACGACTTCCTGAATCGCAGCATGCGGACCTACCTGCCGGAACTCTCCTCGTCGCGCGTGCGGGAGCCCTCTCGTTTTCTACGGTTCGGCAAGTGGCGTTTTCCGTTGGGCAAGGCATCCGTCGACATGCGCCGCAAGAGCAGGACGTTCTGGAGCATTCTGGGTGACGAGGGGATAGACTCGTCCATTCTGCGCGTGCCGATCACGTTCCCGCCCGAGAAGTTCAACGGACGGCTGCTTTCGGCGATGTGCACGCCGGACCTGCTCGGCACGCAGGGCAGCTTTCAGCAGTTCACCACCTCGGAAGCGGCCGGACAGTTCGACGAAGCCGGCCAGCGGCGGCCCCTGACTCGCAACGGCGAGGGTCTGGAAGGGAAGATCGAAGGACCTCCGAACCCGTTGCTCGACGGACCGCAGCCGATAACCGCGCCCTTCCGGTTGCAACTCGACGCTACGGGCGGGCGGCTGCGAGTCAACGGGTCGAGCTATCAGCTCGAAAAGGGAGAATACTCGCCGTGGGTGCGGTTGACCTTCCGGGCCGCGCCCGGCGTCAAGGTCGAGGGCATTGCGCGCTTCCTGCTCACGGAAACCGAGCCCGAGGTATCGCTCTACGTTACCCCCATCAACATCGACCCCGAAAAGCCGGCGCTGCCCATTTCACACCCCAGCTATTACGCCACCTATCTCGCCAAGCTGCAGGGCGCCTTCTCCACCCTGGGTCTTGCCGAGGACACCTGGGCGCTCAACGAGCGCGTCATTGACGAGAAAGCCTTTCTCGACCAGGCTTATTCGATCTGCGAAGAGCGCGAGACGATGCTCATGAACGCTCTCGACAAGACGAAGAAGGGCATTGTGGCGTGCGTTTTCGATACGAGCGACCGCGTGCAGCACATGTTCTACCGCTATCTGGAGCCCGATCATCCGGCTCACCGCCGCAACCCGCCAGGGGATTGTGAGGCGCACTACGAAGACGTGATCGAAGATCTCTACCGGCGCATGGATGCCATCGTCGGGAAAACGCTCGAGTACGTTGACGAAGACACGGTTTTCTTTGTCCTCTCCGACCATGGTTTCAAGTCGTTCCGGCGCGGTGTGAACCTCAACACATGGCTTCTCGATAACGGGTATCTGGCGTTGCGGGATGACGCGCGCGAGGCCGGTCCGTACCTGCAAGGCGTCGACTGGTCACGCACGCGCGCTTACACTTTCGGGCTGACCGGCATCTACCTGAACCAGAAGAACCGCGAAGCCGAAGGGACCGTTGCCCGCAGCGAAGCCGCCGACCTCGGGAAGGAAATCAGCGAGAAGCTGACCGGCCTGCGCGATGAGGAGCGCGGCGCGGTGGCAATCCGCAAGGCGTGGCCGAAGGAGTCCGTCTATCAGGGGCCGTACATGGATGTCGCACCCGACATCGTCATCGGCTACAACCCCGGCTATCGGAGTTCGTGGGATGCCGCCCTCGGAAAAGTCGGCGCGGAAGTGTTTCAGGATAATCTGAAGGCTTGGAGCGGCGATCACTGCGTAGACCCGGCGCTGGTGCCCGGAGTGATCTTTTGCAATCGCAAGCTCGGGCGCGGCAATCCCGGCATTGAAGATCTCGCCCCCACCACGCTCGGACTGTTCGGCCGGAAGCCGCCGCCCTATATGGATGGCAACGATCTGTTCGGCATGGCGCAACCGTAGGGTCACGCCTCGGCAGCCGCTCTTTTCCATGAGCATTCCGGGCGCATCGGGTCGGTTTTTCCTCCGCCTGTGTGGAGATCATGCGTGAAGGAAACATTCGGGCCGTTGACAACGATGCTTGATCGGGAGGATTTTGCAGGCCGGAAGGGCCGCGCCGTCGAGAGGTTCGCGGCGGCCGCGGCGGTTCTCTGCGCCCTGCTCCTGCCGATCAACTGCGGCGGACCCGTCACCAACGACGTCGGCAAGCGCATCATCGTGCTCGGCATCGACGGGATGGACCCCAAGTTCCTCGAGCGCCATTGGGATCAACTACCGAATCTCGACCGCCTGCGCCGAGAGGGGGATTTCAAACCGCTGGCGACGACCATTCCCCCGCAGAGTCCCGTTGCCTGGTCGAGTGTGATCACGGGCCTCGACCCGGGCGGACACGGCATCCATGACTTCATCCACCGCGACCCGTATACACGCCGGCCGTTCATGTCGATGGCCGAGACGGCCGAGGCGGACCGGACGCTCGAGATCGGCGATTGGGTCATTCCGCTGTCGTCCGCGGAGGTGGTCCAGCATCGCCGCGGCGACCCTTTCTGGCCGTTGCTGACGGAAGCGGGCGTGCCCGCGAGCATCCTGCGCATGCCCGCGAACTTCCCGCCGATGGGCGAGGGGACACGTTCGCTCTCCGGCATGGGGACGCCCGACATGCACGGCACCCAGGGAACGTTCACGTTCTTCACGGACGACCCCGGCCGCGAAGCGGGCCCCGTCTCGGGAGGCAGGATCGTGCGAGTCCCCGCCTTTCAGCATTACACCGAGCTGGAGATCGAAGGGCCTGTCAACAGCTTCCGCAAAGGGCAGCCCGCCACCACCGCCGTCTTGACGGTCAACCGCGACCCCGAGGAACCCGTCGTGAGATTCGATCTCGAAGACCGGAACTTCATCCTCGAAGAGGGTGAGTGGTCCGGCTGGTTGAGGGTGAGCTTTCCGCTGATCGGCCCGCTGCAATCCGTCAGCGGTATCTTCCGTGTCTTTCTGCGGCAGGCGCGCCCCCGCTTCGAGCTCTACGTCACGCCGGTCAACATCGACCCCACGAGTCCCGCTCTGCCGATCTCGATGCCTCCGTCCTACAGCGCCGAGTTGGCCGACGCGATCGGGCTGTTCTACACCCAGGGCATGGCGGAAGACACGTCGGCCTTGCGGAAAGACGCATTGAGCCTCGATGAGTTCCTGCAGCAAAGCCACAGCGTCCTAGACGAGACCCGGCGGATGTTGCGCTACGAGCTCGCGCGGTTCGAGAGCGGGCTGCTGTTCTTCTACGTATCGAGCGTCGACCAGAACGCCCACATGCTGTGGGGGCGGTACGACGACGAGTTGCTCGAGATCTATCGCGAGACCGACAGGATGGTCGGCGAAGCGATGGCGTTGATCAACGGCGAAACCACGCTCATCGTCATGTCGGACCATGGCTTCGAGCGTTTCGATCGCGCCGTGCACCTGAACACGGTCCTTCTGCGGACCGGTTTTCTCGCCCTCGACGACCCCCGCAATACCGGCGACGCCGAACTGTTCCAGCACGTCGATTGGTCGCGCACCCGGGCCTACTCGATGGGCATCAATTCGCTCTACATCAACCGTCTCGGCCGCGAGGAAGGCGGCATCGTCGCCGAGGGGGAAGAGACCGGGCAGACGATCGCAGCGCTGCGCGAGGCGCTGTTGGCATTCCGTGATCCCGACAACGGCGCTCGGGTGATCGAAGAGCTGTACGTCAGCGAAGAAGTGTTCGAAGCCCTCCCCACCGAATTCGCCCCGGACATCATCGTCGGCTATCGGCCGCCCTATCGCTCGTCCTGGCAGACCCCGCTCGGCGGCGTCCCCGAGAAAACCGTTGTCGACAATGACGAGGCCTGGATCGGCGACCACTGCATCGCGCCGCAGTACGTCCCCGGCGTGCTGCTCAGCAGCCGCGCCATCGCGCTCGAAGACCCCGGCCTCCCCGACGTGCCGGTTACGCTGCTCAAAGAGTTCGGCGTCGCGGTTCCGAAGGACATGATCGGCCGGTCGCTCTTTTGAAGCACGTGCGGGGATGAATTACACTCTTAGGAATCAGCCATGTTCGGACCTTCCGTCAAGCTCGACAAGGACCTCTACGACCGCATCAAGCGCTGCTCCGACGCGGCCGGCTACTCCTCACCGAAAGAGTTGATCCAGCACGTTCTCGAACGCGAGCTCGACAAGATCGAAGAGGATGTCCGCTCCGACGAGGAGATCGTCAAGAAGATGCAGGGACTCGGCTACATCGACTGACGAACCCCGAGCCGATTCGCGTGGACATCTTCAACCGTCTGCTCCGCACACTGATCAGCGGAATCTGCGGCCTGGGCGCAGACGTGCATCCGATGATCGGGCTGACGCTCATTTCGATCCTCACGGGCATCGGGATGCTCTGGGTGTTCGGAAAGACTTCGGACCAGGAAGCGATCTCCCGAACGAAGAAACGCCTGCAAGCCTACCTGCTCGAGATGCGCTTGTTCGGTGACGACATCTCGCTCGTCCTGAGCGCGCAGAAGAAGCTCATCAGGGATAATTTCCGCTACCTCGGCTTGATGATGCGGCCGATGCTGTTTCTCACCGTTCCGCTGCTGCTTCTGCTCATTCACCTCGACGGGTTCTACGGCGCGCGGCCGTTGCAGATCGATGAACAGGCCGTAGTCACCTTGCAGGCCGCGGGACGGCTCGACGCGAACGCGCCCGTTCCCGAGCTGCAGGCCCCTGCGGGGGTCCACGTCGAGACTCCCGGCGTGCGTGTGATGGAAACCGGCCAGATGAGCTGGCGCATCCGCGCCGAGAGGCCCGTCGAGGCGAGTCTCACATTCCGCCAGGGCGATACGGAATGGACGAAATCGATCGCGGCTGGAGAGCCCTTTCGATACCTGTCGATTCGCCGGGTCTCCGGCCTCTGGGATGCGCTCTGGCACGCCGGCGAAGATCGTCTCCCGGAAGACCAGGTCGAATGGATCGAAATCCGCTACCCGGCTGCCGAGGTCCCCTTTGCGGGCATCGAGCTTCACTGGCTGATCTGGTTTTTCGTGATCTCGATGCTGAGCGCCTATCTTCTCCGGGGCCGCTTCGGGGTCACTTTCTAGCGAGGCCCCGCTATAGACCGACAAGCAGGGCAACGGATCGCAGCGTGAACCTGACTCGAATGTGAAACTTAGCCGGGGACGAAAAACCCAACTCGTTGAACCGGCTTTCCTCCTTCCCGAATCGCTACACTCGAACCATGCCCCGAGCGGTGCGCCTCGGCCTGCTCCTCACTGTTGCCGCCGTTGCCGTCCGGCTGTGGCTCGGCGGTCCCGATCATCCGCCGCCGGCAATCGTCCAAGCCGCTGAAACGGGTCATCAAGCCGTTCTTGTCCGCTTCGGGGTCGACGACGACCAGCCTCGCGATTGGAGCGGCGACGTCCGCGTCGAGAACGGCCGTGTCAGGGGGCTCGACCCGTGGCAATTCAGCGAAGGCGACGAACTGCTCTCCGACGCCTCGTGGACGGTCCGCACGACCAGCGACACCTACTGGGACGCCCCGTGGGGGCGCAGTCTCGAGTCGACGAAGCGCCGCACGCGGCTTACCGCCAAGGGCTTGCTCATGAGCCTCGAGCTGACCGGTCCGGGCAAGGTCGATCTGCGGACCGAACAAGGGGAGTTCAGCTTCAATCCCGAGGATCTCTCGTGGTCGCGCCCGGAGACCTTTGCCGGAGGCCGTGTCGTCGTCAGTCTCTCGCCATCCCCGCAAGCTCTCACCGAGGGACCCGCCGCCGAAGACTACGTCGATGCGATCGAGTCTTCCAGGGGGCGCCGCTGGGTCGCCTACCAAACCTATGAGGACGGCTCGGACCGCCTCTGGGTCCGGCGCGGCGACGAACCCCCCGCGGCTCTCACCGCGCCGGGCGGCGATCTCTTCCGGGTTCAACTCGCCGAAGATTCCCAAGGCCGCATCTGGGCGGTGTGGTGCGAGCAAAGAGAATCGAACTGGGACCTTTTCGCCCGTGCTTTCGACGGCGATGAATGGGGCGAAGAAGTCCGGCTCACGACCGCGCCCGGCTCGGACATCTTTCACTCCGTCGCGCGCGACGGCCGGGGAGGCCTCTATCTTGTCTGGCAGAGCTTCCGGTCGGGCAACGGCGACATCTTCCTGCGGACGCACCGCGACGGCCGCTGGCATCCGGAAATCCAGGTCAGCGACGACCCGGCCAACGACTGGGAACCACAGGTCGCTGCTTCCCGAGACGGAGAAGCCTCGATCGTTTGGGACACCTACGCGGAGGGAAATTATGACGTCGTGATGCGGCAGTTCCGCCGCGGACGCCTCAGCGACGCCATCACCATCGCCGGCTCCGATGCCTTCGAAGCCCGCGCCGCGGCCCACTACGACTCCGTCGGCCGCCTGTGGCTCGCGTGGGACGAAGGAGACGTGGACTGGGGCAAGGACTACGTGCAGGGGATCCAGGACACCGGAATGGGGCTTCTCCAACGGCGGCGGGTGCGCGTCGCGACCTACGCCAACGGCCGCCTCGGACAACTTCCCGGCGAACTGCCTCCCGCGCCGCCCGAAGAGAACGACCCGGTCTATCACTCTCCGCTCCTGGCCACCGACGGCAACGGCAATCCCTGGGTCTTCTTTCGCTATCGCACGCACACCCCGGTTGTCCAGGCCCGCCAAAGGTTCCGTTCGATGTGGCGTCTCGGCGCAGCCAGCTTCCGGAACGGCTCATGGACGCCCGTCATCCGCTTTCCCCTTGGCTTCGGCCGTATCGACATGCCGGTGGCGGTGCATACCGCCTCAGGCGGCGGCCTCCGCGTATATTGGGCGAGCGACGGCCGCCGCTTCCCCGACGGTTTCCAACGAGAGCAGGATATCTTCACGGCGGCCCTCGAAGCGGGTCCGCCGCCGGACGGCCCTCTCGAGTTCGTGGACTTCGAGCCCCCGTCCGTCCAGTCCGTGAATGTCCACCCCAATGAAGCCGCCGATGCGGCGCGTCTCCGCAACTATCGCGCCGAGGCCGGCGGCAGGACCTACCGGCCCGTCCGCGGCGACATGCATCGCCATACGGACGTTTCCTGGGACGGCAATCGCGATGGCTCGCTGTTCGACGCCTACCGCTATGCCCTTGACGCCGCGGCTCATGACTTCCTCGGTGTCGCCGATCACCAGGCCGGCCAGGAGGTCGAATACAGTTGGTGGATGATCCAGAAGGCCGTCGATCTCTTCACGATCCCGGGCAAATTCACGCCGCTCTACGGCTACGAGCGCAGCCGCGGTTACCCCAGCGGACACCGCAACGCCATGTTCGCCCGGCGCGGCGTGCCCGTCGTCAAGATACTCGATGAAGAGCGCGAGAAGAATGACGAAGTCGGCGTCGAGCATTTCTACGAGGACCTCCGCAAGAACCGCGGCATTGTGATGAGCCACACGTCCGCCACCGGGGCCGGCACCGACTGGCGCGACAACGATCCCGAGGTCGAGACCCTGGTCGAGATCTACCAGGGCTATCGCCGCAATTACGAGCACGCCGGCGCGCCGCGATCGAGCAACCGCGGCAGCCGTCCGGCCGGGTTTGTCTGGAAGGCCTGGGAGAAAGGCCTCAAGCTCGGAGTGCAATCCAGCTCCGACCACGTCTCGACGCACGCCTCCCACGGCATGATCTGGGTCGAGGAACTGACTCGCGAGGCCATCATCGAGGCCATCCGGGCCCGCCGCGCCTACGCCGCCACCGACAACATCCTCGTCGACTTCCGCGTCAACGGACGCCTCATGGGCGAGGCCTTCGAGACCAGAGACCGCCCCAGGCTCGAAGCTCGCGTCATCGGGACCGCGCCGATCCGCAAAGTCGAAGTGATCAAGAACAATACCTATATCCACACCCGGCGAGGGGATCGCTCCGAGCTTTCGTTCACCTATGTTGACAACAACGTGCGCGAGGGCGAAAGCTATTACTACATACGGGTGGAGCAGCAAGACGGAGAACTGGCATGGGCTTCGCCCGTCTGGGTAACCTACAAGAAATAGGAGTTGCGATCTGCAGCGGCGCTGCATGCCGTGACCGTTTCCACGACCACCCCGCAGCCTGAAAGGCTTCCCATGAAAAACAACAGCAACGATCTCTCCCGACGTTCTTTCGTGGCCACTTCCGTGGCCGGCAGCGCCCTGGCTGCTTCGGCGCGGGCCATCGCGGCGGCGCGCGCCCCGCGCGTGATCGGCGCCAACGACCGCTTGCACATCGGCATGATCGGCGCGGGCGGCAACGCCACCGGCCACATGAAGCGCTTGATCGAGATCCAGCAGGCGGAAAACACCGAGATCATCGCCGTCTGCGACATCTACCAGAAGCGCCTCGACGCCGCGGCGGAGCTGACCGGCGGCAAACCCTACCACGACTACCGCAGGCTGCTCGAAAACCCCGACATCGACTACGTCGTCATCTCCGTCCCCGAGCATTGGCACGCCCAAATGACCCTCGACGCCGTGGACGCCGGCAAGCACATCTACTGCGAGAAACCGATGACCTACAACATCGAGGAGGCGAAGAGAGTCCGCGACCGCGTCAAGCAGAGCAACATCAAGATGCAGGTCGGCGTGCAAGGCATGTCCGACGATTCCTACGAGACGGCCCAGCGCTACATCAAGGACGGCAAGATCGGCAAGGTCGTCATGGCCCAGATCGACTACTCCCGCAACCATCTCGATGACTTCTGGGCCAGGCCCTACGACGATGACGTCCGGCCGGGAGAAAATCTCGATTGGGACGCCTTCCTCGGGCCCGCCAGGAAGCGCCCGTTCGACCCCGACCGCTTTTTCGCGTGGCGGCGCTATTGGGATTATTCGGGCGGCATCGCCTCCGACCTGTTCGTCCATCGGATCACGCGCATCATCAAGGCCTGCAACCTCACCGTTCCCAGCCGTGTTGTCGCAACCGGCGGGCAGAACTTCTTCAGCGACAGCGCCGCCGAAATCCCCGACACCTTCAACATGATGGTGGACTATCCCGAGGGGGTCTCCGTCCTGCTCGTTTCATCGATGGCCAACGCCGCGAAGATCCGGCACATCATTCGCGGCCATGAGGGGACGATCGAGTTCACGAAGGAAGGCTTCACCATCACGCGGGAGAGGCTGTTCGCCAAGGGGTGCGGGCAAGGCGGCGCAAAGACCGGCGCCGAGGAATGCCGGCCCATCCATCACGTCAAGACCGGAGCCGAGGACACTCGCCTGCACCACGCCAACCATCACCGGGCGATCCGTTTCAACGAGCCTCTCAAGTGCGACGTGGATCTCGGTTTCTACGGCGTGCTCGCCTGCTCGATGGCGGTCGAGTCGTTGCGCAAGAAGCGCTATCTCGCTTGGGACGCGCGCCGGGAAAAGGTGGTCAAGGCCTAGCCTGCATTTCTCACCACGTGGCGAGACATGCAGGCTAATACGTTCGGGTCCCGGGGACTTTGGTGGAGACGTAGTAGAGCGAGGTGCGGGCGGTGATGTAGAGGCCCCGGAAGCCCCGGCCCCAGTTGAGGTTCGAGGGTTGCTCCGGCGGAACGATCATGCCGAGGTGCTGGCCGTTGGAGTTGAAGACCCAGACGCCGCCGGGACCGGTGCAGTAGACATTGCCCGACTCGTCGGTTTTCAGGCCGTCGAGGCCGCCCCTCTCGTCGGATTCCAACTCGGCGAAAACGCGGCCCTTGGCCAGGGAGCCGTCGTCGCGGATGTCCTGGACGAGGATGTTGCGGGAGCCGCCGTCGGCGATGTACAGCTTGTTGTGCTTGGGTCCGAGGGCGACCCCGTTGGCGCGCTTCGGTTCCTCGGAGGCGCGTTCGAGCTTGGCCTTGCCGGGGATTTGGCTGCGGCTGATGCGGTACACGGCGGGTTCGTTGGTGCGCTCGTGGGCGTCCGGGACGTTGCGGCGGGGCATGTCGCTGAAGTAGATGCTGCCGTCGATGGCGTAGACGAGGTCGTTGGGCGAACTGAGGCGCTTGTCTCCCCAACGTTCGGCGAGAACGGTGATCGAGCCGTCCTTCTCGGTGCGGGTGACACGGCCCGGCCCGGTTTCGCAGGTGAGCAAGCGGCCTTGGTGATCGAAGGTGAGGCCGTTGGCGCGGTTGGATTTCTCGCGGAAAACGGACAGCGCGCCGCCGGCCGGGTCGTTGTCCCCAACGGAAAAGGTCCATTTGTGGATCTTTTCGCTGCGCAGATCGCTGAACAGCAGAAAGCCGATGCGGCTGCAAACGGGGCCCTCGGTGAAGCCGAAGCCGCTTGCCACCTTGCTGAACTCGGCGCGGCGGTCTACGAGGTCGAACAGGTCGGTGCTCTTGGCGTAGATTCCGGCGGGCTTCATCGGTCAGGACCCCATTCCGTGGGCGTAATAGGAGTTTTCCGGTCCTCGGTACTTGATGTCGAGCATCGGGGTTTCGATGCGGGCCTGGCCGCGATGCCACGACTCCATCAGAAACGAGAGGGCTCCGCTGACGATCACCGTGCGCTCCACCGGGTAGTCGAGGGTTCCCCGGGTGTACATCCGTGCGATGGAGTCCACGAGCGGGCTGAAGTTGTTCGAGTTCTCGGTGGGAATGTAGCAGAGCGTGGACTTCGGCTCGCGTTCGCCCCTGATCTTGACGGCGGCGAGGTACTCCGAGGCCTTGCCGCCCAGGCCGAGCGCGGCGGCGCGGAAACCGTCGTTGTATTCGATCAGGCAGGCGACGGGGCGCCGGGCTTTCTGCTCGACGGGACCGGGGACGACCTTCCGGCCTCGGGACAGCGCGGCATCCAGGAGCGCGCGGCTCCACAGGCCTTCGTCGGCGGCCTTCCAGACGGCGTTATCGGCGAGGAGTTGCACGGACTTGACGCCGGTTTCACCTCCTTTGCGGCGCTCGGTGAAGCATTGCAGCGTCTCCAGGACGTGGAAGAGGCCGCCGTCGGCCACCCAGCCTCCGCCGACCGCGACAGCCTGCTCGAGCTCGCTTTCGAGCGGGAAGTCGAGTTCCGGGCGCCGGAAAGTGACCGGGACGGACGAGCCGGCCATCATCGGGAAGTCGAGTTCCCGCGACCAGTCGTACATCTGTTTGGACTGCTTCCAGTCGTAGGAGAGATGTTTGTCGTTGAAAACGGGCACGGAGCGTCGGGAATGCCTGAAGACGCTGACGACGTGGTCCATGAAGCGGTAGCGCGGGTAGAGCTTCTGGTTTCTGACGTTGGTCGGGTAGTTGCCGTGCTCGCCGATGAGCAGCACTCCGTCGACGTCGAGTTTGTCGCCCCCGAGTGTGAGGGCCTCGCGGATGCTGGGGAATGTCCTGACTCCCCAACTCCGGGCAAGGCGGTTGCCGATGTCGGCGTCGTGCTCCTGCTCGACGAACAGCGAAGCGACGTCGCACGGCGGCTCATGGTACGTGTCGTTGATCCACCACCCTTCGAGGAAGCGCGTGATGAAGTTGTCGCTGTGCGAGCGCACGTGGTAGGTGGTCGACAGCGCTGCGATTCGCTTGCGCCGGTTCTGGGCGGAGAGCGAGCGGGGTCCGGGGAGGAAGTAGCCGCCGGCGGCTCCGGCCGCGGTCGTGATGAAGGTGCGGCGGTTCATGGGTGAGGGTTATTCTAGCCTGCCTTTCTCACCACGTGACAAGACGAAGTGCGTGCGGGTCGCGAATCGGGGCTTTCCAGGCTTTCACAAGCCACTGCTTTTAAGGTTTTTCACGAAACACGAGACACGAGACACGAATCACTGCCTTTTTCTCGCCTGCGCATCTCCCCGCGTGGCCAGATATGCAGGCTAGGGGTTGTCGCTGCAGGGGTGTTCGTAATAGAGTACGAAGGGGCCTGTCGAACGGCCCTCTCCCAATCCGATAGATGCATCTGCACGACGACAGGGTTCCCGCGCAGACCCCTGCTGAGGAGGGTTCTGCGCACCCGCGCAAAACCGCTGCCGAGGCGGGGTCGTTCTGGTTCGATGTCCAGGTTTGGGCTCGGGACATCATCATCTCGATTGCGATCGCGGTCGTTGTCATCGTCTTCCTGTATCAGCCGGTCAAGGTCGAGGGAACAAGCATGATGCCCTGGCTGCATGACCAGGAGCGGATCTTCGTCAACAAGTTCGTCTATCGCTTCGAGGAGATTCGGCAGGGCGACATTGTCGTGTTCCGGTTCCCGCTGGACCCGAACAAGTCGTATATCAAGCGTGTGGTCGGTCTGCCCGGCGACGAGGTGGAGTTGATCCGGGGCAGGCTCTTCATCGACGGGCGGCGTGTGGACGAACCGTATATCCGCGAGGAGTTTCAGGACGCCTCGACGTATTCGGCGACGAAGGTTCCCGCCGGTCACTACTACGTGCTCGGCGACCACCGCAACACCTCGAATGACAGCCGCACCTGGGGAACGGTGCCGCGGGAGTATATCGTCGGCAAGGCGGTGTTCGCCTACTGGCCGATGGACCGGTTCGGAGTTCTGGAGTGAGCGACACAGCCGTTTTGGCGCTCGAAGACGGGCGTGTTTTTCGGGGGCGGTGCGTCGGCATGAAAGCCGAGTGCTACGGCGAGGTCGTCTTCAACACCGGCATCGCCGGATACCAGGAGATCTTCACGGACCCCTCGTACAGTGGACAGATCGTCGTCTTGACGAACCCCCAGATCGGCAACTACGGGGCGAACGGAGAGGACAACGAGTCGGCCCGGCCGTTCATCGAGGGCCTGGCCGTTCGGGAGTTCTCCGAGATCGCCAGCAATTGGCGTTCGACCGAACATGCGGCGGATTTCTTGTCGCAGCAGCGGATTCCGATCATCTCCGAGATCGACACCAGGGCGCTGGTGCGGCATCTGAGGAATCAGGGATCGATGCGCGGCGTCATTTCGTCGATCGAGACGGACGCCGGGAGGCTGGTGGAGAAGGCGCGGTCGATCCCTGAAATGGCGGGCTTGGACCTGGCGAGCACCGTTTCCACGAAGCAGCGTTACGAGTGGAACCGCGGCATCGATGCTTGCTCGCCCTCGGAGTTGGTGGGGCCGGCGGAAGAAACGAAACACCACGTCGTCGCCTACGACTTCGGGATCAAGCACAACATTCTCCGGAGCCTCGTTCAGCGAGGCTGCAAGGTGACCGTCGTGCCGTCGCTGACTTCGTCGGAGGACGTGCTGGCGCTGAGACCGGATGGCGTGTTTCTGTCGAACGGTCCGGGCGACCCCGAGCCCCTGAGCGAGCCGATCCGCAACATCCGCAAGCTGGTGGGCCGGACGCCGATCTTCGGGATCTGCCTGGGACACCAGGTGCTGGGCTTGACGGTCGGCGGCAAGACGTTCAAGCTGAAGTTCGGGCACCACGGCGTGAACCATCCGGTGCGCAACGAGCGCACGGGGAAGGTGGAGATCACGTCGCAGAACCACGGGTTCGCCGTGGACCCCGATTCCCTCGACGCAAGTGACATCGAGTTGACGCACACGAACCTCAACGATCACACGCTCGAGGGCTTTCGCAGCAGGAAGGACCCGCTGTTCTGCGTGCAGTATCACCCGGAGGCGGCGCCCGGACCCCATGATTCGCGGTACCTCTTCGACGAGTTCGTGGAGTTGATGAAAAAGTCCTGAGGCGGCAGCCGCAAACGAGAATGTCGAAGCGAGCGGACATCCATAAGATCCTGATCATCGGCTCGGGGCCGATCGTGATCGGACAGGCTTGCGAGTTCGACTACTCGGGCACGCAGGCCTGCAAGGCGCTGCGCGACGAGGGCTATGAGGTCGTGTTGGTGAATTCGAATCCCGCAACGATCATGACCGACCCCGGACTGGCTGAGCAAACCTACGTCGAGCCGCTGACGGTCGAGTATGTTCGCGAGATCATCGCTCGCGAAAGACCGGACGCGTTGCTCTCGACGGTGGGCGGGCAGACGGGCTTGAACCTGTCCGTCGAGCTGGCGGAGAAAGGTGTTCTCGATGAGTTCGGCGTCGAGTTGATCGGCGCCAAGATCGAGGCCATCAAGAAGGCCGAGGACCGCCTGTTGTTCAAGGACGCCATGCGGAGCATCGGCCTGGATGTACCGGACTCGAAGCTCGTCAACAACCTCGAAGACGGCATGGAGTTCGGCGCGGAAGTGGGATATCCGGTCGTGCTGAGGCCGAGCTTCACGCTCGGGGGTACGGGTGGCGGCCTCGCCTACAACAGCGAGGAGATGAAGGAGCTTTGCGCCCGGGCCCTTGAGCTGTCGCCGGTGCACGAGGTGCTGATCGAGGAGAGCGTGCTCGGCTGGAAGGAGTTCGAGCTCGAGGTGATGCGCGATCTCGCGGACAACTGCATCATCGTCTGTTCGATCGAGAACTTCGACCCGATGGGCGTCCACACCGGCGACTCGCTGACCGTGGCGCCGGCGCAGACGCTGACCGATCGCGAGTATCAGATGATGCGCGACGGAGCGTTGGCTTGCCTGCGGGAGATCGGGGTCGATACGGGCGGGTCGAACGTGCAGTTCGCGGTCGAGCCGAATACCGGGCGGATGGTGGTGATCGAAATGAACCCGCGCGTCTCGCGGAGCTCCGCCTTGGCGTCGAAGGCCACGGGCTTCCCGATCGCGAAGATCGCCGCCAAGCTGGCCGTCGGGATGCGGCTGGACGAGATTCCGAACGACATTACGCGCAAGACGCCTGCATGCTTCGAGCCGACGATCGACTACGTCGTTGTCAAGCTGCCGAAATGGCAATTCGAGAAATTCCCGGGCGCCGAGCCGCTGCTCGGCGTGCAGATGAAGTCGATCGGTGAAGTGATGTCGATCGGCCGCACCTTCAAGCACGCGCTTTCCAAGGCGATCCGCAGTCTCGAGACGGGCAAGAAGTTCAGCGAAGACGACTTTGACCCCGCGAAGATCGATCAGAGGTTGATCACGCCGACTCCGGAACGGTTGAACTACATTCGTTTCGCGATGACGAAGGGCTATTCGGTCAAGCAGATCCATGAAATGACGCGGATCGATCCCTGGTTCCTCCAACAGATGAAGCATCTCATCGATCTGCAAGCCGGGCTGGAGGCGGAGACGGTCGATACCGTCTCCGGAGAGCAATTGGAGCAGGCGAAGAGGTACGGACTGTCGGACAAGCGTGTGGCGCGGGCGCTTGGGTCCGGCGAGTTGGCCCTGCGAGCCAAACGCAAGGAACACGGCATACAGGCGGTATTCAAGAGGGTGGACACTTGCGCGGCGGAGTTTGAAAGCTTCACGCCGTATCTGTACTCCGCCTATGAGCAAGAGTGCGAGGCCGAGCCCACCGAACGCCGGAAGGTGATGATCCTGGGCAGCGGACCCAACCGCATCGGGCAGGGAATCGAGTTCGACTACTGCTGCTGTCATGCTTCTTACGCACTGCAGGAGCTGGGCTATGAGTCGATCATGGTCAACTGCAATCCCGAGACCGTGTCCACCGACTATGACACGAGCGATCGGCTCTACTTCGAGCCGCTGACGCTCGAGAACGTGCTCAACATCCACGAAACCGAGAAGGTCGACGGCGTGATCGTGCAGTTCGGCGGCCAGACGCCGTTGACGCTTGCGCTGCCGCTCAAACAGCAGGGCGTGCCGATCATAGGGACCGACCCGGAATCGATCGATTTGGCCGAAGACCGTGAACGCTTCGGGGCGCTGCTGGCTGACTTGCAGATTCCACAGCCCGAAAACGGCACGGCGGCAAGCCCCAAAGAGGCCTGCCGGGTTGCGCGCAGCCTGGGCTATCCCGTCCTGGTTCGTCCCAGCTACGTGCTCGGCGGTCGCGCGATGGTCATCGCCTACGACGAAGCCACGGTCAACAGCTACATGCGTGAGGCGGTGGTCTATTCGCAGGAGCGGCCGGTGCTGGTGGATCGCTTCCTCGAAAACGCGACGGAAGTGGACGTGGACGCGCTGTGCGACGGCGATGAAGTTCTGATTGGCGGCATCATGGAGCACATCGAGGAGGCGGGTGTTCACTCCGGCGACAGCTCCTGTGTGCTGCCCTCGGCGTCCATTCCCGAAAAGCAGCTTGCGACGATCCGGCACTATACCGTGCGGCTTGCGAAGGCGCTGAATGTCAGGGGCTTGATGAACATTCAGTACGCGATTCACAACGGCAAGGTGTATGTCATCGAAGTGAACCCGCGGGCTTCGCGCACCGTGCCCTACGTCAGCAAGTCGACCGGGTATCCGCTGGCGAAGATCGCCGTTGGGCTGATGGTCGGCAGGAAGCTGAGCGATTACGATTTGCCCCGGGGAATGCTCCCGGTGGGAAAGAACTGCGTCAAGTCGCCGGTGTTCCCGTTCAACAAGTTCCCCGGCGTGGACCCCATTCTTGGCCCTGAAATGCGCTCGACCGGCGAGGTGATGGGCATCGGCGAGACCTTCGGCGAGGCGTTTGCCAAGGCCCAGTTGAGTGCGGGCGCCGCACTGCCGGACAAGGGGGCGGTGTTCATCAGCGTGACGGAATGGCAGCGGGCCGAGGGGCTGGATGTCGCTCGCAAGTTCGCGGACCTGGGGTTCAAGATCTACGCCACGCGAGGCACGGCTTATGCTTTGCGCGCGGCGGGAATCGAATGCACCGTGGGACTGAAAGTCAACGAGGGCCGTCCGAACATTGTCGATCTTACGAAGGACCGGCGGTTTGATTTGATTGTGAACAGCCCCGCCGGCGCGCAGTCGTTCCAGGATGAAAAGACGATTCGCCGGGCGGCGATGCGGTACCGGATTCCTTGCCTGACGACCCTCAGCGCCGCGCGCGCGGCCGCCGAGGGCATTGCGGCTCGGCGGGAGCATCCGGCTCGAGTGGAGTCGTTGCAGAGGTTGCACGCCCGCCAGACAGCGGCCTGAGGCGATTGGCGGGACACCGCTCACCCTGTCTTCACCGCCCCGTTAATCTAGGGATTCCATGGCTTCTTTTGGTGAGAAGGACGTGTTGGGGACCGTCTACCTCGTTGGGGCGGGACCGGGAGACCCCGGCCTGATCACCGTCCGCGGGAAGCGGTTGATCGCCGAGGCGGACGTCATTTTCTACGACCACCTGTCGCCGGTTTTCCTGCTGCAGGACGCTCGTCCGGAAGCGAAAACGGTCTACGTCGGCAAGAAGCGCGCGGAGCGTGTTCGGACGCAGCCGGAGATCAATGAGCTGCTGATCGCGGAAGCGCGGGCGGGGCGCATGGTGGTGCGTCTCAAGGGCGGCGATCCCTTCATGTTCGGGCGGGGTGGCGAGGAAGCAGAGGCGATGGTCGAGGCCGGCGTGCCGTTCGAGGTGGTTCCCGGCGTGACCTCGGCGTTGGGAGTGGCCGCTTATTCCGGCATTCCGTTGACGCACCGGCGGGAAACATCGGAGGTGAGCTTCGTCAGCGGGCACGATGTCGAGCAGATCGACTGGGCGAAGTACCGCACCGGGACGCTCGTCATCTTCATGGGCCTGACCACCTTCGACGAGACCGCTGCGCGCTTGCTGGCGGCGGGGCGTGATGGGGAGACGCCGGCGGCCGCCGTGCGCTGGGGAACCCGCGGCGACCAGGTCGCGGTCGAAGGGACCTTGTCTGACCTCGGGGAACGCATCCGGCAGGCCGGCCTGAAGCCGCCCGCGCTGATCGTGGTCGGTGAAGTCGTCGGGCTGCGGCGGAAGCTCGACTGGTTCGAACGGCAGCCGCTGTTTGGCCGGCGCATTGTCGTCACGCGTCCGCGGGAGCAGGCGGGGGTACTGTCGGACCAACTGCGGACCCTCGGCGCGGAGGTGATCTCGCTGCCGACAATCGAGATCCGTCCGCCGGAGGATTGGGGGCCTCTCGACCGGGCGGTCTCGGAACTGGACCGCTACGACTGGTTGATCTTCACGAGCGCCAATGGCGTGCGGTATTTCGTGGAGCGGCTCGATGCGAGCGACAGGGACCTGCGGGATGTCCGGGCGAAGATATGCGCGATCGGTCCGGCGACAGCCGAGAGCCTGGGGCAATTGCATCTCAAGGTCGACCGCACGCCAAGGGAATATGTCGCCGAGAGTTTGCTGCAGGCGTTCTCGAGCCGGGAGTTGCAAGGCAAGCGCGTCCTGCTGCCGCGTGCGCGCGTGGCGCGGGACGTGATTCCGGTCGAACTCGGGAAGAGAGGGGCGAAGGTCAACGTCGTCACTGCCTATCGAACGGTGGTTCCCGAAGGCCTGGCTTCGCGGGCCGATCGTTTGTTCCGGGGACCGCGCAAGCCGCATTGGGTGACGTTCACGAGTTCGTCGACCGTGCGGAACTTCGTATCGGTCTGTCCCGTGCAACGCTTGGATGGAGTGCGCGTGGCGTCCATCGGACCGGTCACTTCGGCGACGGCCCGGGAGCTAGGAGTGCCGCTCGACGCTGAGGCGCGGCGCTACACGGTGGATGGCCTTGTCGAAGTGATTCTGGAGGCGGCGGCGTGAATCGCGAATCAAGCCGCTGGCTAGTGCTTTTCCGCGGCCTGTTTGACCTCCTCCAGCTCGGGCAGATCGGAATCGGCCTTGTGCCAGACCTGGCCGAGGTCGGCGTAGGTCTGCCGGGCGGCGTCATGGTCGCCGGACTGCCAACGGGCGCGGGCCAGGCCCAGCAAGGAAAGGGCCCTCTTCGGAGCGCGGTCGAGGGCTTTTTCGAATTGTTCGGCGGCATCCTGGGGCCGCTTCAGTTCGAGCAGCACTTCACCGAATAGCTCGTGCGCTGGTTTTACGGGGTCCGGCGGGCCGTAGGAAAGGGACAGGGTCTCCTGGAGTTCGGTCGCCTGTTCGAGCAGCATGACGGCCCTGTCGGCGCGGCCCTCGGCGAGATGGATGGCCGCTTCCAGCTCGCGGGCCAGCACGTGCGCCTTGCGCTGGTCGGGCGGCTGCTCTTTGGGGTCGGCGGCGTGCTTGTGCTGCTTGCCTTTTTTCCGCTTCTCTTTGATCACCCGGTTCAACTCGGCGAGCAGCGGCTTGGCGGCGGAGGCCTGGTTCGTGCGGACCGCCGTGAGGCCCCGGGTGAAGATGTCGGTGGCGGTGGACGAAAGGCCGAGGCCGGCGGTGTCGACTTCGATCGATTCGCTGTCCCAGCGGCGGGTCTCGATGTGGTAGTGGGCGCGCATGCTGACAAGATGGCTTCGCGTTCTCTCGGACCCGGTGGCGGCGGTGTCGGCCTCCATGATGGCGAGCTGCTCGCGGGCTTCCTGGTAGCGGCCTTGTTGCAGGTAGCCGTATTCGAGCCACTTCAGGGCGTGGTAGCTGCGCTCGTCGATCGACAGGTTCTTGCGCTGGACGCGGCTGTCGGAAGCGGCCCAGGAATCCACGTTCGAGGCGACGACTTCGTCCCACATGCCCATAGCGGTGAAGATGTGCGACGGCATGTGCAGGGCATGAGTGGCGGCGGGGGCGATCTTGGCGTAGACGTGCGCGGCGCGGAGTCCGAGCGGAGCATGAACGGGGTCGTCGTAGGAATGGATCAGGTAGTGCGCCGCGCCGGGGTGGTTCGGGTTCTTGGCGAAGACTTCCTCGACGATGGCGGCGGCCCGCATGTAGATGCGGTAGTCGCGTCCGCCGCGTGAGGTCGCTAGCGTTGCGACGGCGGCGAGGCTGGCGGCTTCCAGATCGTCAGGGTATTTTTCGGCAAGCCGCAGCATGGCGTCGCGGTAGGCGATGTCCCGTTCCTGCTTCTCGCCCTCGCCGTAGAGGACGTCGAGCGTGCGGATGTAGTCCTTCTCGCGCTCCGTGGGCGCTTTGGCGATGCGCGCTTCGGGTGTCGGCCCGAGACGCTCCATGGCCTCGCGGGCGCCCTCGAGGTTCTGCCTCGACCACAGCAGGTGGTTGTGAGTCAAGGCCTCTCCCCAATACGCCATGGCGAAATCAGGCTCGACCTTCTGGGCTTCGACGAAGGCCTCGCGGGCGTCGTTGAATTCGAAGCTGTGCAGCAGCAGCATGCCCGTGATGAAGTGCTCCTGGGCCTCGGGGGAAGCCGAGGTGGGGAAGTCGATGCTGCCCAGGTCGGAATGGTCGGCGGCCTGGGGCGAGCTGCACGCCAGCGCGGCAAGCAGGAAAATCGTGATCGCCGCGCAGCTTGGGTTCGGTTTGCAGAGGTTCATGACGGACATCTCCTGAAACTGCCGCTTGTTATCTTAACCCGGCCCACCGCTTCAGGCGAGTACGTTCACTCTTGCGAGAAGGGGCGTCGAGGCGCCGCCGAAGCCGGTATACTTGAGCCGGTGCTTCCAGTAGCGGGCCGCCATTCAGAGACGACCGTGGAGGTTCCGTCCAGGCCTGATTGAGAGGGAGCATGAGCATTGAGCTGATCATCATCTTGACCGCGATCGTGGCCGTGGGAGTCGCCTTGGCCGGGGTGACCCTGGCCGGCAGTCGCGGACTGCGGCAGGACATGGCGCGCTTGGAATCGCGGCTGGATGTCAGGATCACTGCGCTGGAGTCGCGGCAGGAAGCGCGCCTCAATGAATTGCGGGGCGAGATCGGTGAACTCCGCGAACGCGTGGCGAAGCTCGAAGGTTTGCTCGAAGGATTGCGGGAGGCCGTGACGGGCCGGGTCGCCGCCGGCTAAGGGCGGAAAAGCCGAGTAGCGTCAAACGGCAAGGCTTGGTTCCCATTGCTGAAGTCGTCTTCGATCCGGGCGGCCCTGTAAAGGGCTTCGCGAAGCCTCGTAGCCGATGCCGCCACGCGGGTTCATGGCGCGGCTCTTCTCCGAAGGGGGTAAGCAAGACCGCTATGCGGAATCTCCAAGATGACATGGCATGCATGTGGGCGGGTGAGACCGGAGCCGTCGAAAGGGGTTCAGAGCGATGAGTGCCATCAAGCTGTTCAACCTGGACTCAGGATCGGCCAAGGAGATCTCGGGGAGTGCCTCGCCGCTGGAAAAATCTCTTCAAAACGTGATCGAATGCAACCTTGAGACGATGCTCGGCATCCGACTCCTCGGCAGCGAATATTCGACTGGTCCGAAGCATGGCGGACGGATCGACACGCTCGGCATCGATGAGAACGCAAGCCCCGTGATCATCGAGTACAAGCGCGCCACCAACGAAAACGTTATCAATCAGGGGCTTTTCTATCTGGACTGGCTGCTCGATCACCGCGCGGAGTTCAAGCTGCTGGTGCAGGAAAAGCTGGGCGAGCACGCGGCCAGGACAATCGACTGGACCGCCCCGCGCCTGCTCTGCATAGCGGGCGGATTCACGCGATATGACGAGCATGCGGTGCAGCAGATGAACCGGAACATCGAGTTGATCCGCTACCGGCGTTTCGGTAAGAACCTGCTGATGCTGGAGTTGGTGAATGCGATCGAGGCCAAACAGGGAACCTCCAGCGGGGGTGCTGCCGAACAACCGTCATCCAATAAGAAAACAATTTCGAACAAATTGGCGGCACTAGATGGCCCGCTTCAAGACCTCTATCAGGCGCTTCGCGCGCATCTCATGGCGTTGGGAGACGACGTTCAGGAGAAGACGCTCAAGTTCTATGTGGCCTTCAAGCGGCTTCGGAACTTCGCCCGCGTCAAGGTGCGCCCGAGCAAAGCAGCGCTGAGTGTCTATCTCGATGTAAATCCGGACACGATCACCCTGAAACGAGGTTTCTCTCGAGACGTACGCAATATGAAATGGGCCGGAGATCTGGAGGTCACCATACGCACCCCGGAAGACCTGGAACGGGCAAAGCCTCTGTTGCTTATGAGCTACGAGGCGGGCTGACGGAGTATGTCGCAGTACGACAAGGCTTCTCCAAGATGGGTCATGGAGTGTCATGCTCCCTGATCCACTCGCATAGGGCTTCGTCGATCCGGGTCTGCCATCCGTGGCCGGCCACGGCGAACGGTGGCCCTGGAGAACTTCTCCGGCCAGCCGGCCCCGGTGTGAAAGCGCTCCGCTAAGCCTCGTCGAGGAGCTGGCACGGGTCATGGCGCGGCTCTTCGCCGAGGGAGTGACCGGGATCGCTATGCAGAAGCTCCAAGATGGCATGGTACGCATGTGGGCGGACGTGACGCCTACTTTTGATGAGCGTTCAATCCGATGACGGATATCAAGCTGTTTGCACTGGACGCAGGATCGGCCACCGAGATTCCGGGAAGCGCTACATCGCTGGAAAAGTCTCTTCAACGACTGATCGAATGCAACCTTGAGACGATGCTCGGTATTCGGCTTCTAGGCAGCGAGTATTCGACAGGACCGAAGCATGGCGGACGGATCGACACGCTCGGCATCGATGAGAACGCAAGCCCCATGATCATCGAGTATCAACACCAGCAGTCCGTGGTAAAAGTCCCGTGGGAGGCGCGGCGGGCTCCTACGGTTGCTCGGCGCGGAGTGAGGAGGATGGCGATCCGGGTGATCTCCTCCGACGAACGACAAAGCCGACGACCGCAAACGTCCGTCGCCCAAAGGGTTACGCGCCACTCCCGCTTAGCTGCGTGAAGAGCGCGGTGCCGCGTTCCTGGAGCGGCTAGGCGTTACGCCATCGGTCCCGGGCGCGTAACGCCGCCCGCGTGACTTTTGCCACGGGCTGCCAAGCATATGCCATAGCATATGCTAAGATGATGGGGATATCCAAATGCCCGGGCTCGAACGACATGTCCGCTTGTTTCGCAACGGCCGCAACCAGGCGCTGCGCATCCCTCGAGAGTTCGAACTCGAAGGGGATGAGGCGATCCTGAGGAAAGAAAGCGACCGCCTGATCGTGGAACCGATTCGCAAAGGGCGATTACTGGCCCTGCTCGGCACCCTCGGACCGATAGACGAGCCGTTCGCGGTCGGGGACGAAGATCTGGCGCCGTTGGACGATGTAGAGATCTGAGAGTGCCGCTGCGCTATCTGCTGGATACCAACATCCTGTCGGATCTGATCCTTCATCCACAGGGGACTGTGGCTCAGCGGATCTCCTCGGTCGGGGAGAGCGCGGTCTGCACCAGCATCGTTGTCGCGGCGGAGCTTCGCTTCGGTGCTGAGAAGGCAGGTTCTTCGAAACTTGCCGAACGGATTGGCCTGATTCTCTCAGCAGTGGATATCCTGCCGCTTGAGGAGCCCGCCGACCGGCACTACGGAGAGGTCCGCCAGCAGTTGGCGAGGCAGGGCGCCCCCATTGGCCCTGATGATCTGTTGATCGCCGCGCAGGCTCTCGCGCTGGGCCTAACGGTCGTGACGGCGAATGTGGATGAGTTCTCCCGTGTGCCTGGTTTGGGGGTCGAGAACTGGTTGTCCCAATGACATCTTGTAGAGTGAACGACAACTTGGCAGAAGTTCGCTTCACGCAGCATGAGTAACCAAAGTGGTTCCGCTACGGCCCAGGTTCGTGCGGGTAGTCAATGAGGTGGCACTGATACTTGGTATGGGCTCAAGTTGGCCTGGGAACTGGCCCGGACGAAGGGATAGGTCGCACTGCATCGAAGTTGAGCGATTGCCGGCGGCAACCTGATTCGGTCGCGATGGATTCGATTTCGTCACCATGGTGCGTTTCTCTCGACCTTGAAGTCAGCAAAGACGGCCGCATTCATGCACTGGGCGCAGTGCGCTCTGATACCGGACGCAGACTGGTCCATGCCGGCAGTGGTCTGGCGGCCGCGCTGGCGAGGCTCGACGATTTCGCCGACGGCGCGTCCTTCGTGCTGGGCCACAACCTGATCGCTTTCGACCTGCCCCACTTGGCGGCGGCGAAGCCGAATCATCGACTGCTGAAACTGCCGGCGGTGGATACGCTGCGTCTCAGTCCGCTCGCCTTTCCCCGCAATCCGTATCACCACCTCGTCAAGCACTACCAGGATGGCGGACTCAAGCGCGGGCAAGTGAACGACCCGGAGCTGGATGCCCGCCTTGCGCTGAACGTTTTTAGCGATCAGCGTAGAGAACTGGCGAGGGCATCGCCCGATCTGCTTGCCGCATGGCACTGGCTGTGCACGCCGGAGTCGGGTGGGGTCGACCGCGCGCTCGACGAGTTCTTCAGCCGCGTCAGGCAGGCTCGCCGGCCGTCGCAAGCCGAGGCAACGTCAGTGATGCAGAGGCGGCTGGAAGACGCCGCCTGCATGACCAACGGGCGCAAGGTCATTGCGGATGCGGAAGGGTTCGGATGGTCACTGGCCTACGCCTTGGCGTGGCTCTCCGTGGCCGGCGGCAACTCGGTGATGCCGCCCTGGGTACGCCATCAGTTCCCGGAGGCCGGAAGGCTGGTGAACCGCCTTAGGGACACGGCATGCCGCGACCCGGCCTGTGGCTGGTGCCGGGAGCGGCATGACGCCGGAAAGGAACTGAAGCGCTGGTTCGGCTTCGACGGTTTTCGTCCCGAACCGGCGGCGGACGACGGACGGCCGATGCAGCGCGCCATCATTGAGGAGGCGATGAGAGGGCGGCACGTGCTCGGGATTCTTCCCACGGGTACGGGGAAGTCGCTCTGCTACCAGATCCCGGCGTTGTCGCGCTACGACAAGACCGGTGCGCTGACGGTCGTCATCTCGCCCTTGGTCGCGCTGATGGCGGATCAGGTAGCCGGGATGGAGGAACGCGGGATCGGCTGCTGCGTGACGATCAACGGGTTGCTGTCGATGCCCGAGCGCGCCGACGCGTTGGACCGGGTTCGCCTGGGAGACGCCGGCATTCTCCTGATTTCGCCGGAGCAACTGCGCTCGCGTTCTCTGCGGCGCGTGCTCGATCAGCGCGAGATCGGCGCCTGGGTGCTCGACGAGGCGCATTGCCTGTCGAGCTGGGGCCACGACTTCCGGCCGGACTACCGGTATGTGGGCCGCTTCATCCGGGAGAAAGCGGGCGATGGGGATGTCCCCCCGGTCTTGTGCCTGACCGCCACCGCCAAACCCGACGTGGTCGAGGACATTGCACGGCACTTCCTGAAGACGCTCGGCATCGAACTGACCGTCTTCGATGGCGGAAGCGAACGCACCAATCTTTCCTTCGAGGTGATCCCAACCACTCGGGGCGAGAAATTCGCCCATATACACCAGATTCTGACATCGTACCTGCCCGGTGAGGGACCGGGCGGCGCCATTGTCTATTGCGCGACCCGGCGACAGAGCGAGGAAGTCGCTGAATTCCTGCAATTGAAGGGTATCGCCGCGGATCGCTTCCACGCCGGCCTTCCTCCGGAGACCAAGAAGGATGTGCAGCGGCGCTTCATCGCCGGCGAGTTGCAAGCCATCGCGGCCACCAACGCCTTCGGAATGGGAATCGACAAGCCGGACGTTAGGCTGGTGATCCACGCTGACATACCGGGCTCGCTGGAGAACTATCTCCAGGAGGCCGGTCGCGCGGGCCGCGATCGCGCGTCGGCGCGTTGCGTGCTGCTCTATGCGGCGGACGACGTCGAGCGCCAGTTCGGCATGTCGGCGCGCTCGCGCCTTACCCGCGCGGAGATTCACGGAATTCTGAGAGCCTTGCGCAATCTCGACCGCAAGAAACGCTTCGGCGGTGAGGTGGTGGCGACTGCGGGCGAAATCCTCGGCGAGGACGAGGAAAACGCTGTTGAGCGCGACTCGGCGACCGACGACACCCGCGTGCGCACCGCCGTCGCCTGGCTGGAGGAGTCGGAACTCCTGACCCGGGAAGAGAACGTCGTCCAGGTCTTCCCGTCGTCGCTTCGGGTCAGTTCGGTCGGCGAGGCCGCGCAACGGCTTGCCAACGCCAGCATTGCGGACGCATATCGCAGGCCGCTACTACGCATCGCGGAAGCGCTGATTGGGGCGGACGCCGACGAGGGTGTCAGCACGGACGAGCTGATGGGCGTCTCGGGATTGAGTCCCGAAGGCGTGCGCCGCGCGATGTACGACCTGGAACGGTTGGGTATTGCGAGCAACGACACGGCGCTGACCGCGTTCGTTCACACGGGCGTGGAGCACTCGTCCAGGAAGCGCCTTGCTCAGGCCGACGCATTGGAGACCGCCCTGATCGCCCACATGCGGGAGAAAGCGCCCGAACTCGGGAAAGGGGACACATCGTCGCTGCATCTGCGCATCGCGGCTCAGGTGCTGAGGGATGACGGCTTGGCCGATCCGCTTCCGGAACGGCTTTGGCGCATCGTCCGGGGCATCGCTTACGACGGGCGTGGCCAGGACGACGGTGCACCGGGCAGTCTCTCTGTGCGCAAACGGGATGCGGAGACCGCGCGGGTCACGCTGCATCGCGATTGGGTGGCGCTGGAGGAGACCGCCTGCATACGGCGCGAGGCGGCCGGCCGCCTGCTGGAACATCTGCTCGGACGCCTGCCGCCCAACAGCCGCGGCACCGACCTGTTGGCAGAGACCACGCTCGGGGAACTGTTGCACGCGATCGAGACCGACTTGGCCTTGAAGAGCAGGGTCCGAAACCCAGCCAAGCTGTTGGACCGTGCCTTGCTCTGGCTCCACGAGCAGGAGGTGATTCGCCTCAACAAGGGACTCGCAGTGTTTCGGCCGGCCATGACGATTCGGCTCGAACGCCGGGACCGGCGCGGTTTCTCGAGTGCCGACTTTAAACCCCTTGCCCTCCACTACAAGGGACAGGTGCTGCGAATCCACGTCATGGTGGAGTACGCCAAGCGCGGCCTCGCCGCCATGGGCGAGGCGCTGCGTCTTGCCATGGACTATTTCACGCTGAGGGGAGAGGCGTTTCTCCTACGTTGGCTGCCCGGACGGGACAGGGAGATCGGCCGGCAAACAACGTCCGAGTCGTGGCGGACCATTGTCGAAAGTCTGAACAACCCCATTCAGCAACGCATCGTGGCCGACGATCGGGAACGGACGAACGTACTGGTGCTCGCCGGCCCGGGTTCCGGCAAGACACGCGTGTTGGTGCACCGCATCGCCTGGCTGATACGTGTCAGAAGGGAGAGCGCGCGGGGCATTATGGCCTTGGCTTACAACCGTCACGCCGCCGTCGATATCCGCCGCCGGCTCGCCAAGTTGATCGGCGAAGACGCGCGGGGCGTGACGGTGCTCACCTGTCATGCACTTGCCATGCGGCTGGCTGGCGCTAGCTTTACCGGCCGGGCGGAGCGGCCCGATGACGAGATGTTCAGGGATGTGATGCGTCGTGCGGGTGCCTTGCTCCGTGGCGAGGGGCTGATGCAGGAAGAGGCGGACGAACGCCGTGATCGCCTGCTTGCGGGTTTCCGCTGGATTCTTGTCGACGAGTACCAGGATGTCGGTCCCGAGCAGTACGACCTGATCTCGGCCCTGGCCGGCCGGACGCTGGAGGACGATTCGAGCAAGCTCACCCTGTTCGCTGTGGGCGACGACGATCAGAACATCTATGCCTTCCACGGCGCGTCGGTTGAGTTCATCCGGCGTTTCGAGGCCGACTACGGCCCGAAGCCCACGTACCTGACCGCCAATTACCGCTCGACGGGCAACATCGTGGCGGCGGCTAACGCGGTGATCGAACCCGCAAGGAAACGCATGAAGGCCGGGCATCC
Source organism: Bryobacterales bacterium (assembly GCA_965204095.1). Lineage (GTDB taxonomy): Bacteria > Acidobacteriota > Terriglobia > Bryobacterales > UBA6623 > JAPPLB01. Next base: position 4,162,625 of record OZ241991.1, read on the forward strand.
TATACATGTCGATCGGGCTCGTGCAAAGGATCCGCCAGGCGGGAAGTGGACAGCGATCGATCCGGTCTCGCGCGGGAAAGTGCAGATCTTGCCGGCGGGCGGCGATTCGCTCCATCAGGCACGAGCCGTCATGGCGGAGTTTCTGCGTCTCTCGGAACTCGACCGGAATTGGGATTGGTCGCGGTGCGCAGTCATAGTGCGCGAGTGGGAATATCTCGTTCCCGTTCGGGCATTCTGCGTGGCGCATGACATCCCGGTCCAGATGGCGAACGAAGACATCCCGAACTTCTGGCGCCTGCGGGAAACCCGGACGTTCGTCGAATGGCTTCGCGAACGGGAGCCCCGGCTCGTCGACGCTGTGGCCTTGCGTGGCTGGGTTGCTGCGCGACCCTCCGATCCCTGGAACGACCTGCTGCGGCAGGCCGTGGAAGAGCATGTGCTGGAAGCTGGGGGCGGAGAAACCCCAGTGGACCATTTCCTCGAATGGTTGGCTGAATGGGGCCGAGACATACGCCGCCGTCAGCGGGGATTGCTGTTGCTCACGGCCCATCGCGCCAAGGGACTGGAGTTCGATCATGTGGCCGTGTGCGACGGTGGCTGGGACCGTCTCGGGCAGGACGAGGATCCCGAAGCGCCGCGCCGGCTGTACTACGTGGCCATGACGCGCGCGCGGCAAACGCTCACGCTGGCCCGCTTCGACGGTTCTCGGGGCTTCCATCGCGAATTGCTCGGCCATGCCGCAACGATCCGGTGCGAAGCGGCGGAGCTGCCGCCGTGTTCCGCGGCCGTCGAGTACCGCTATGTCCGGACGACCCTTCAGGATGTCGACCTCGGGTTTGCGGGGCGCCGCCGCCCAACAGACCCGATACACAAAGCCATCGCCGCGCTATCGATCGGCGATTCGCTGGACATTCGGATTGGGCAAAAAGGGCGTTGGGAGTTGCGTGATACCGAGGGCGGGCCCGTGGGCCGTCTCGCCAAATCGTTCAAGCCGCCGCCAAGGATGCGGTACCGGTCGGCGGAGGTGTTCGCCGTGGTGAGTTGGAGCCGTGAGGCGTCGGACCCCGATTATCGCGACGCCATACAATGTGATGCCTGGGAGACGGTCGTGCCCGAACTTGTCTTCGAGCCCGACCGCTGAACGGTCGTGCTGTCCCATGTGGTCCAGAACAAGGTCGAAGCCGCCTACGCCCGATCGGACCTGTTTGAGCGCCGCCGGTGGCTGCTGGGCGATTGGGCGGCGCACCTGGCTGGCGAGCGCCGGTGATGCGGCTCCACCCCGATGTCGCCCTAGTGGCTCGCACCATGGTTTCTCTCCCGGCCCGTGCAGGCGGGCCTGGATCTCGGGACTTCACAACGTGGCTCACTCGGACGAGAGCCGTGCCGTCTCCGAAACGATGAAGTCTGTTTCGTTTTCCATACGACGTGTCAATCGCCTGCGGCGAGCTGCCGAAAGGGCTAGAGCGGTCGACGCCGAACACCCAGACCCGCCGCCGATCGGCAGCCTGTCTGACGGCTGGTCAGTCAGCACGTACAAGGCCAACGAGCTGTTGCGCGTCTTCGATACGCTCTGGCTCAAGGCCGGGTTCACCCTGCATGCCTACGAGTTCCAGGCCGGTGGCGACGGCAACGGCATCATCTGGGCGGTGCCGGCCGATGCCCCGCAGATTGCCCCGGATGACTGTCCGAGGGTCGAAGATGCGTGGCTGCAACCTCCACGGCCGCCGGAGGCCGTTCCGCTCATGCAAGCGATAGAGGGTGACGGCAGTCCCTGGTCCTACCTGTCGGCATCGATCCTGAGCCGCGAGGCAGCGGAGTTCGGGGCAATCTGGCACGGCTGCGTCTGGAGCGACCAGGCGATTCTCTCGAAGCCCCCCCGGCAGGCCGAGGGTGAGGATACTTCGTACGACCCGATGAAGCCGAACCGCGACGCACCCGTCAGCAACTGGACTTGGTGCGGCACTGCACCTCGCACGTGGAAGCCGACCTATGCGGACCGGGGAACGACCCGTGAAGTCGTTCTGCACATCCATAATCCCATCGGCGGAGAGGAGATCTATCGGGCCACGGACACCTACCCGGTTGGCAGCTACGACGGCCAGACCGAGACGACGGTGTTGTGCACGGGCGACCGATTCGTCGTCTACTGACCGATGTGCTTGGCGAGTTGCTGGTGCTGAACGGCGGTGGGCGGCCCGCCTCTTTAAGCTGCATGTCTCACCACGCGGCGAGGCGAAGTGGGTGAGAGGGCTGTCAGGACGAGGCGCGAGTCGGGCGGAGGAAAAAAGGCGCGCGCAGGCGTACTTGACAGTACGTCGAGCACGGCAAGCAAGCGCAACGAAGTCCTGGCGGTCGTATCGCGTGCTTCGACCGTCGGGTGGTGAGAAATACAGGTTAATGTCGAATAAAGGATGCTATTGGGCTGTAGGAGAGCTCGAGCTCGGCAACGGTAAACGACGGCGCCGCGATCGGCTCCAAGACTACTGCACCCCCTACGAGAAGCTGCTCTGCCTCGACAACTGGGAGCAGCATTTGAAAGCGGGCATCAGCGCCGCGATGCTCGAACAACAAGCGCTAAGGAAGAGCGACACCGCCTGCGCCCGGAACATGCAGCAAGCCAAGCGGAAGCTGCTGGCGCAGTGCCGCTCGCGTTGGTAATGACCAGCACGAACAGGCGGGGCCTGGCGGCCCCGGTCGCCACATTGATGGCAGGGGGAGGGGGAAGCTCGACCCACCTCCTCGCTCCAGCCACCACCGAGCCGAGCCTCCCCCTCCCCCTCGACTCCTCAGAAAGGAAATCTACACCCAGTATTGTCCCTGGCCCGCCCTGCCTCTTTTCAGGCTCATCCTTGGATTGGAAAATGCTGGCGTCTGGACGAGGATTGCCATCCTGCCCTGGGGCCGTTTGGCTCAGGCGGGTTCAAGGTCGAAGATGGGAATGGCCATCGCGCGGGCGAGAGCAATCATCCGACCGTCATAACTGGCAAGCGCAATCGACTGGCCCTGATTGCGCAGGAACTCGCAAGACGCCAAATGCAGGGCATCCAGCGTACGCACGGATGTGGGAAAGGCATCCAAAGCACGCGCCAGCACCGGAGGGGAAAGCTCCAGCAGCATGATTCTCCCAATGAGTAAGCGAGCCGCTTCACCGTGGGATTCGGCGAGCTTGCGCGCATGCAGCCGGGTCCACATCTCGTATTCCGTCAACCGGCTAGCCGCCAGGGTTTCATTCCAGAGACCGGCGGGCGGGCGGCGGTCTTCGGCCAGGAGATGGGCGAGCACAACAGAGGTATCGACGTAGATCACCGTTCGCTTCTGTCATCATCCAATTCGCACAGCAGGTCCCGGAGCGGCGCAACGGGTTCCGGTGTAGGTGGCTTCCCGGCAGCGGGCAGCACCGGCGGCGTCAACCAGCCCCGGCGCACTGCCTCGGCCAACAGCGCATCGGCAAGAATCGGGCTCCTGGTTCCTTTGGGAGGACCGATTTCCGCGACCACCCGGTCACGGTCCGTCACCAGAACGGTTTCACCTGATGCCGCCAGCCGCACGTACTCGCTCAGCCGGCTGTTGAGCACTTTCACGCCCACTGACCTCATGGATAAAAAAGTAGCAACTGGAAGCTACCTTGTCAAATCCGGGAGCTGACGCCACTGCCGGCGTCGCCACTCACTGAGCGGCAACACTAACGGCCGCGCTTACCCTGATTTTTGCGTCAGGTAATTGGGCAGCTCTTTCATGTGGCGACCTCGTTGTCGGCGAGGAAAGCGTCGAACAGAGCGAAGCACTGCTCCGGCTCCTCGAGCTGCAGGAGGTGGCTGGTATCGGGCACAAAGGCGTATTCGATGCCGAACGTCTCGCAGAATAGCTTGCAACATGTAGCAGTCTTCGGCGCGTCCTCCGGGGCTGGGTCGGAACCGACGATCAAGAGCGGGCGCCCCGCCGGGTTGGGCTGCCGCCATATTTCCAGTTCGGTGACGTCGGTATAGAGATCCGCCTCGACGGTGCCGGGGCAACGGAGCAGCCATTCTCCGCTGGCGGGATCGAAGCGCAGCACCGAGTGTGCAATGAGTTCCGCCACTCCCGGCCGCAGGCGACGGAACTGGTGCAGGCAACGGAACACGTCGGCAAGTTCCTCGGGGTCACGGAACCGGTTCTGGCGGGCCAGGGCGGCTGCGCGCATCGTCTCGCCCTCGGTGATCCGCGGGCCGCGCCACGGATTACCCTCAGGCGGGACCACCGGCGGGTCGAACAATACCAGCGCGTCCCAGTGCCAGACGCCGTCGATGATCGCTAGCAGGGCTGCGATCGCCGTCATCGAATGGAAGACTCCGACCGTGGTCTTCTCGCCCCATTCTTTCGCAATCGCGCCGTGCACCTGCGCAATGTCGCGCGCGAAGTGGGGATAGTCGTGAGCCTCGCCCGCGTGAAAGGGGTTGCGCCCACAGTTGCGGACGTCGTACAGGGCAAGGTCGAACCGCTCAAGCATATGTCGCCAGAATGGGAAGTAGGAATCGCTCGTTAAGCCATTGCCGTGGCTCAGCTCGACACGTGGCCCTGACGGGTTGCCGTGGCGCACGACGCGAATCGGCGCGCCATCGTCCATCACGACATTAACCTGCATTTCTCACCACGCGGCGAGACGAAGTGCGTGAGAGGGCCGTCAGGACGAGGCGCGAGCCGCTTGGCGCGCGCAGGCGTACTTGAACCGTACGTTGAGCACGGCAAGCAAGCGCAACGAAGTCCTGGCGGTCGTATCGCGTGCTTCGACCGTCGGGTGGTGAGAAATGCAGGTTAAGGGTTGCAACATGTTCGGGAAGGACGAATCCAGCCGTTTTCCGCCGGTCTTTTATCGGGGAAAATGGTGGGCCTGTCACGTGTACACGTCTCCCTGCAGCGGCACTGGCGGCGATACGATCGCGAATCATCTGCGAATATACCGTTTCAAAGGGTGCTTCGGCGCCGCTTTCCTGTTCTCCCTCCCCTTCGCTCCCGGATCATTCGCGCTCTTCCTTGAGGCGTTATGCCATCAGCTTCGGGGCGCGTAACGCCGCCCGCGTGACTTTTGACACGGGATGTTAAGGAGGCCAGGTGTCACTTAGCTGGTTGTCGGTGTCTGAACGGACAATTTGAAGCCGGAATCCTCTGAACTGCTTCCGCATCATCATTCGCACTACCCACGGAACGAGTAGAAAGATGTTAATCAACGCAAGTGGAAAAACGGTAACTGCCTGGATTGTCGACTCAGAGGCGCCCAGAAGGGATCCAACAAACCCGATTATGAATCCGGGTATGGCCATGTATAGGATGCCAAGGGTAGTGCTTCGCCAGAACACGAGCCACCCTGCGCGCAGACTCTCTGGATAAGTTAGGGTCAGTTCGCCTTCTTCCCCTTCAGAGCGAACAATTTCAAGATCATATCCCTTGAAGTCTTTGTCCATCATCATCCGCAGGAGCACTGGGTGGATGATAAAGATGACCACTAGCCTGCCTTTCTCACCACGCGGCGAGGCGAAGTGCGTGAGAGGGCCGTCAGGACGAGGCGCGAGCCGCTTGGCGCGCGCAGGCGTACTTGAACAGTACGTTGAGCACGGCAAGCAAGCGCAACGAAGTCCTGGTGGCCGTATGGCGTGCTTCGGCCGTCGGGTGGTGAGAAATGCGGGCTAGGATATTTAGAAGCCAAACGAATACGATCTCCGCATTTCCTCGAATAGCGATACCGACTGTACTGAAGAGGCCTACAAAAACCAATCTGAACAACGTAGTGGTGATACCTACAAGTAAGCCGCCAACAGCACCTCGCCAAAGCAAAAGCCACCCTGCACGGAGGCTCTCTTGATAAGACATAGGTTTATCTGATCTGCCCACAAAGTTGTACCACTTTCTAAGTTAGGAACTAGCTTGAACCGTACGTTGAGCACGGCAAGCAAGCGCAACGAAGTCATGGCGGTCGTATCGTGTGCTTCGACCGTCGGGTGGTGAGAAATGCGGGCTGGCCGGTCTTTGCACTTTCGCGATGGAGCGATCAGAGTATACACCTTGATAAGGCGTGGAGATCAATGTTTACGACTCCGGTGACGAAAAAATCATGCCCATTGAAACGATGGTGACTCGCGTCAGGGGAGTTCCGCATAACGATAACGATAAGGTTTCCCCATGAAGGGTCTCATGCAGTCCCATGCTCCCTGATCCACTCGCGAAGGGCTTCGTCGATCCGGGTCTGCCACCCGCGGCCGTCCATCTTGAAGTGATGGATCACGTCATGAGAGAGGCGGATGGTGGTTGACACTTTTGGCTTGGCCACCGGGGGCCGGCCACGGCGAACGGTGGCCTTGGCGAACTTCTCCGGCCAGCCGTCCCCGGAAAGGTCGGGCGCGTCATCCCGATCGAAATCTCGGAGTGTAGAGTGCTTCTTCCCGTTCATTGGCTTTCCTCATGCTGATAATTCGATGCATGCTGCTGCGAGGCGTCCAGACTACGACCACCATCCTCCCGTCAAGAAACCCTATGGTGATGAAGCGGTCCTCTCCGTAGTCCTGCCGGTCGTCCTCGACGGTCAGCGTAGCTCCCGCGAAAACCTCGTCGGCGCGGGCCATGTCGAGCCCTCTCGTCTCGAGCGTAGCTTCGCGCTTCGCTGTGTCGAACTCGATCGACAAGAATTATTGTTACCACATTAAATCGACTCAGTCCAGTGGTGGTTGTCTGTCATCCACCGGGCGGCCTATCTCCCGTTGGGAGTAGCGCAAAAGTTGGTTTGCATCAACGGCAAACGGTTTTTACAGGGGCTGTCGGAGGCGTTAGACCCCGCCCATCAAGGTCTCGACAAGATGCAAAGACGACCCTGGGGCCGTTTGGCTCAGGCGGGTCCAAGGTCGAAGATGGGAATGTCCATCTCGCGGGCGAGCACAACCGAGGTGTCGACGCAGATTACCGGTCGCTTCTGTCGCCATCCAATTCGCAGATCAGGTCCCGGAGCGGCGCAACGGGTTCCGCTGTAGGAGGAGGCTTCCCGGCAGCGGGCAGCACCGGCGGCGTCAACTAGCCTGCATTTCTCACCGCGTGGCGAGGCGGAGTGGGTGAGAGGGCCGTCAGGACGAGGCGCGAGCTGCTTGGCGCGCGCAGGCGTACTTGACAGTACGTTGAGCACGGCAAGCAAGCGCAACGAAGTCCTGGCGGTCGTATCGCGTGCTCCGGCCGTCATGTGGTGAGAAATGCAGGCTAGCCCCTGCGCACCGCTTCGGCCAGCAGCGCATCGGCAGGAATCGGGCTCCTGGTTCCTTTGGGAGGACCGATTTCCGCCACCACCCGGTCACGATCCGTCACCAGAACGGTTTCACCTGACGCCGCCAGTCGCAGGTACTCGCTCAGCCGGCTGTTGAGCACTTTCACGCCCACTGATCTCATGGACGCCAAAGTAGCAACTGGAAGCTACTTTGTCGAATCCAGTGCCTGACCCTGGTGGCGCTCTCAGACCTGGATGAACTGTTGCTCGTGCTCGGCCAGCTCGCGGGTGAAGTCGCGGGCCATTCGGTCCATGGCTTCGGCGCGCTCGGGCTCGGCGGCGATGAGGTTGTGGTGCTCAGTGGGGTCGTCGGCCGTGTTGTAGAGCTCGGGTCCTTCCTTGAAGAGCGCGCTGCCTTCTTTCTGCTTTGCGTCGCCGTCGAGAAAGTAGTGGTAGCTCCAGTCGTCGTGGCGTAGATTGACGGACTTGCCGTAGTGGCAGCAGACCGCGAAGTCGCGTACCTGCTCTTCCCGCCCGAGGATGAGCGGCAGGAGGCTGCGTGAGGTCATCGCCGGCGGCGGGGCGATGCCGAGGTGGTCGAGGATGGTGGCGGTGATGTCGGTGAGCTGCACGTACGACTCGACGCGCTCGACGCCGCGTCCGCCGGGTTCGCGAATCATCAGGAAGGTGTGAGCCAACTCTTCGTAGGCCCAGGGACGGGCTTTTCTGATGATGCCGTGATCGCCGAACGGCTCGCCGTGGTCGGTTCCGATCACGATCATCGTGTTGTCGTAGAGCCCCATTCGCTTGATTTCGTCGAGGAAGTTGCCGACGCAGTGGTGCACGAAAGCGACGACGGCGGCGTACAGCGACAGGATGCCGCTCATCTCCTCTGCGTCGAGGTAGCCCTCGGAGTCGCCGGGCGTGGGGAGGATCAACCTCTTGCCGCCAAAGTCGGGAGCGGCCTGTTTCAGGAAGCGGTCTGGCGGGTCCCAGGGCTCGTGCGGGCAGAAGGAATCGATCCAGAGGAACAGGTTCTCCTTGCGCTCCCGGCTGTTGAGCCAATCGAGGGCGTGCCCCATGACCCGCGGGGTGAAGTGGTCGTCCTCGCTTTGCCAGTCGTGGCGGTTGCTGAGGTACTGGCGGATCTGGTCGGCTTCTTTCGGCCCGCCGGTGCGGGATTTGTAGAACGGTTCGATGTCGACCTGGATGTGCGGGTCGCGGACGTAGGGGTCGCCTTCCTGGCCGCGCAGCCAGATGACATCGTCGAAGCCGCGGCTGAATCCGTACCCGGGCTTATCAGCCCGTGGTAAGGGTCCCGTGGAAGGCGCGGCGGGCTCCTGCGGTTGCTCGGCGCGGAGTGAGGAGGATGGCGATCCGGGTGATCTCCTCCGACGAACGACAAAGCCGACGACCGCAAATGTCCGTCGCCCGAAGGGTTACGCGCCACTTCCGCTCGGCTGCGCGGAGAGCAAGGCGCCGCGTTCCTGGAGCGGCCAGGCATTACGCCATCGGTCCCGGGGCGCGTAACGCCGCCCGCGTGACTTTTACCACGGGCTGTTATGCATGTGGTACGTGTCGGAGACGAGGCAGGAGCGGAAACCTTCGCTCCAGAGAATCTCGGCGAGCAGAGGGTGGTCTTCCGGGTGCAGCACCTGCCAGGGTCGGAAGGGATACGTGAACTTGCCGCTGAACAGGCTCGTGCGCACCGGGATGGTGGGCAGGCCCTCGGGATAGCAGCGCGTGAACAGCGTCGATTCGGCGGCGAACCGGTCGAGGTTCGGGGTGGGCGCTTTGGAGTTTCCGAACGCGCCGAGATGATCGGCGCGGAAGCTGTCGAGCATGATGACGATGACGTTCTTGGCGTCCCAGTTCGAGCGAATGGACGGGCCCCAGCCGGGAGGTCGGCGGTAGTTGTCTCGGCCCGGAAGATTGACGGGAGAAAACGGGTCGTCGGAGAGGCGCTCCAGACGCGGCTTGGCCGGTTCTTCCTCAGGGCCGCAGCCGGCCAGGAGCGCTCCGGAGGCGGCGGCTTTCTTGACGAACGTTCTGCGGGAGGGTTGACGGTCATCCAGGCGTTTCTTCATGACCCGTCATGGTAAGCACTCAGCCGAAAGAAATGGGGCTCGGGAACGTCCTCCTTTTTTCCTCCTTCACCCCTCCGTTCACGAAACACGAATCACGGCCTTTCTGCTTTTCACGAGACACGTGGCTCAATCGGTGCATTGGGGTACTGAAGCCCTTCAGTCTTGTTTTTTCTGCCCCGGCCTGCTAGGCAACAGGACAGGGAGGCGGCGAAGCGCAGTCCGTGAGAGTCGCGAATCAGGGCTTCCCAGGCGTTCACTGGCCGCAAACCACTGATTTTAAGGTTGTTACGAATCACGAGTCACGGCCTTTGTGTTTTTCATGAAACACGAAACACGAATCACGAATCACGGCTTTTATGCTTTTTCCGTGGCTCGTTTGGTACCTGTTGGTACTGAAGCCCTTCAGTCTTTTTTTCGGTCGGGGGCCGGTTTATGTTGAAAGGGATGACGCCGTTGTGGGGAACAAAACACTCATCCGCGCTCGTCGGGGACAAGTCGGGTGGGGACAGAAGAGCCGCCCGGTCGCCGCTTTCCTGCGCGTTGTCGCGTTGTGGCGCGGCATGGGGCGGCTATGGCGCGGCATGGGCGGCCACCGTCCCCCGCGCCGGCAACACGGCCGGTTGGGTTTTCACCAGCCACGAATCACGCAACATGTTCTTCCCCTGCCCTCCGGCGACTCCAAGGAGAGCAACCCCAAGCCCGACCAACGGGTTTTCACGAATCACGAGACCCGAAACACGGCTTTTTTTCGAATCGCGGCTTTTATGCTTTTCACGAATCACAGCTTCCCTACCCACGATTTCCCACCATTTCCCGGCGTTTCCCGGCATTTCCCGGCCCCCCCACCCCCCTCCGCCGATCAAGTGCCCACGCGCCGTCAGCCTTTCTTGGTCAACCTCCCGGACTGCCGCGCCGCCCGGTTACTGCTTTCCTGAGCGCTGTGGGGCGGCTATGGAGCGGCATGAGCGGCATATTGCCCCTGAGCCAGTGCCCGCGCGCCGTCAGCCGCAGCTTTCGTCGCCCTGTGGGCTGGTTCCGCTACGGCCCGCACTGAAGGAACCCATGCTGAGAAAGAGGAATGTCCTGAGTTGCATTGACACTCGTAAAGGGCGGGCGTACCATATCCTTAGCTTCGTCCATCTTGGAGGCCGCTCATGAAGCAGGCGGGAAGCATACTTGTGTGCGCGCTGTTGGCAGCTTCGATGCTGTCCGCGCAGAAACAGGACGAGCCGCGCGAGGCTCGCCCCGAGGTTCTCACCCCGGAGAAGTTTTCCGAGACGCATGGCTCGTTGTTCGACCGTCCGAAGTCGAAGGAAGCAGCCGAGTTGACGGATCGTCTGCTCGGGTCCGAGCCGGGCTCGGAGCCGGGCCGCGTCGAGCGTCGGAACTTCATCGACGAGCACATCTTCGGCAAGATGGAGCGCGACGGCGTGCCGCATGCGCCGCTGGCGTCGGATATCGAGTTCCTGCGCCGAGTGACGCTCGATCTGACGGGGCGCATTCCGGCTCGGGCCGAAGTGCGCGCCTTCCTGGCGGATGATGACCCCGGCAAACGAGACAAGCTGATCGACCGCTTGCTCGACAGCGAAGAATATGTCGAGAAGTGGGCCTACCACTTCATGGACCTGTTCCGCGCGAACGGCAAGATGGGGCGCGGGCAGCACCTCTTCCACTACTGGATGAAGCAGAACCTGCGGTCCAACAGGCCCTACGACGAGGTCGCGTACGACATCATCGCGGCGTCGGCGAAGAGCAACCACGTGGTCGCCGCCTCGAACGTGATCGCGCGCGAGCACATCCAGGGGGCGCCGCAGCCGAAGGACGGCGACGACCTGAGCATGGTGCATCAGCTCGATACGCATGATGAGCTGGTGATTCAGTACGCCAAGGTCTTCATGGGACTGAATCTGTCGTGTATTTCGTGCCACGACGGGCAGGGACATCTCGAGAAGGTGAACGTCTGGCTCAGCACGAAGAGGCGCACCGAGTTCTTCCAGACGGCGTCGTTCCTGGGCCGTTCGCGGTATCTGATGTATTTCGAGAACGGCAAGCCGCAGTCGGGCGAGTTTCTGCTGGATGACGGCAACCTCGGATACGATACCGAGGGCCACAGCATGGTGCGCGTCGCGCGGCTGGGCGGGCCGGAGAATCCGGCGTTCCTGCTGAACGGCGAAGAGCCGCGATCCGGCGAGGAGCCGCGCGAGGCCCTGGGACGGATCCTGACCGCGCATCCGCAGTTCGCTCGCGGCACGGTGAACCGCTTCTGGGCGAAGTTGATGGGCTTCGGCATCGTCGAGCCGTTCGACGAGTTCGATTTGCTGCGGCAGGACCCGGACAACGTACCCGAAGGCTGGGAGTTGCAGCCGTCGCATCCGGAGTTGTTGAGCGAGTTGGCGCAGAGTTTTCGTGACAGCGGACACAGCATCAGGGAGTTGATGCGGACGATCACCCGGTCGAGCGCCTATCGCTTGTCGGCGCGGTTTCAGGGCGAATGGAAGGAGTCGTACGCCAGTTACTTCGCGCGCAAGTTCGTGCGCCGGCTGAATGCCGAGGAGTTGCACGACGCGATTGCGCTCGCCACGGACCGGCCCGGGGAGTTCAAGTTCGGGGATGACAAGGTCGGCATGGCGATGAGGCTGTCGGGGCCTTCGGGCAGCCGCGATGTGAGGACGTTCCTCAAGACTTTCGGCCAGTCGGACCGCAACACGCCGCCTCGGGAGGTTCCCGGCTCGCTGCTGCATCCGTTGGCGCTGATGCAGTCGCCGGTGGTCACGGATCGCGTCATCGCCAGGGAAGACAGCCGCGTCAAGAACCTGCTCGACAGCTACGACAACGATCGGGTGGTTGACGAGATGTTCATGGGGACGCTTTCGCGGCCGCCGTCGGGCGAGGAAAAAGAGATTGCCTTGGCGGCCCTGAACAACGACCGTGTCGCGGGGGCGGAGAACTTGCAGTGGGCGCTGCTCAACAGCGTGGAGTTTTTCTTCAACTACTAAGAGGTGGGGGAAGCGGGCGCGGCATGCCGCGTCCCTGCGTTGGGCAGTAGCCGGAACGGCTTGTGATAGGGAGGTGTTCTGATGACGAAGCCTGGAAAAGTAGGAGACCTTCCGGGGTCGCGGCGCGATCTGCTGCGGCTGGGAGGGCTCGGTCTTCTCGGCGCCTCGATGGACGGCGTCTGGCCGCTGCAGGTATCCGCCAAGCAAACCGGCGCCAAGGTGCAGCCTCGCGGGACCGCCCGGAACGTTCTCTTCTACGAGATGTCGGGCGCCATCAGCCACGTCGAGTCATACGATTTCAAGGAAACCGCCGGGACGCCCAAAGACCTCGAGATGACGCAGTTGGCGCCGGACCTGCACATGTCGCAGCGCCTGCTGCCGAAGATGTCGAAGCACATGGACAAACTCGCCGTCGTGCGATCGATGAAGAGCCATGAAGAGGTGCACTTCCGGGCGCAGTATTACCTGCAGACCGGACGGCAGATGAACCTGGCGTTTGCGCGCGAGATCCCTGCGATCGGCTCGGTGATCGCCGCGGAGTTGGAAGAGCGGCGGCGTCCGGCCGATACCTTCCCCACGTACTTGTCGTTCAACTTGGAGAAGGGCGCGCCCGGGGCTCTGTCGACGGGGTTCCTTCCGGCGCGCTTCTCGGTGGTTGACATCAATACCGAGGCGGCGCTGGATTCACCGTCGTTCGATCAGAAGATGGTCGAGCTGCTGGAAGAGCGCTGGGCGCTTCTGAGCAAGTTGCGCGACGTCGGGCACAAGCGGCTTTCCGGCTTCGGGCGGAAGATGTCGAGCTACGACGACTTCTACAGCGCGGCGTATAGCCTGCTTTCGGATGAGCGCTGGCCGGCGGCCTTTCGAATCACCGAGGAAGACAAGCAGCGCTACGGAACGCACCGCGCGGGCATCTCTTCGATCCTGGCGCGGAATGTGTTGGCGCAGGATGCCGGAACGCACTACATCCATATCTGCCACCCCGGTTGGGACCACCACACCTACATCTGGGATCATTCAAAAAAAGTGAATCACTACACGCTCTGCGCCGAGTACGATCAGGCCTTCTCGGCGTTGCTCGAGGATCTCGCAGCGATTCCGTCGAAGACCAATCCGGAGAAGACTCTGCTCGACGAAACGCTGGTCGTGAATATGAGCGAGTTCGGCCGGACGCCGGGCGCGCTGAACAACATGGATGGGCGTGACCATCACAACCCGGTTTACCCGGCGCTGTTCGCGGGCGCGGGCGTGAAGGGCGGCGTGCGGCATGGGGCGTCCGATGCGGGCGGCGCGAAGTGTGCGGAGACGGGTTGGGCCCACAAGCAACAGCCTCGCAACGAGAACGTTCTGGCGACCATGTATTCGGCGCTGGGGATTGACTGGTCCCGGCAGATTCGCAATACTCCTTCGGGGCGCCCGTATGTGTACGTCGATCCGCTGGGCGCGAACGGCTACATCCCGACGGATGAAATTTCGGAAATCTACGGTTAGCGCTTTCACAGGTCGGACTGGTTACACGCAACCTTCCGTTGATGTAGCTGCCTGCAATGAAAACCGGTGCGGCCCGCCGGGGCGCGGGCTCCGCTTCCTTCGGCTGTCTTGCCTGCTGCTCGGGGTCGTGGCGCTGTCGCTGCCCGCCGCCGAGCCGGGCATGGTGTTCATCCCCGGCGGGGAGTTCCTGCGAGGGCGGTCCCATGCTCTTCCCGATGACGGCTTGAAGTGGCGGCCGACGCTCCTCAAGGACGATCGGCCGGCGAAGAGAATCCATGTCGATCCGTTCTACCTCGATGAGCACGAGGTGACGAACGAGGCGTATCTGCGGTTTCTCGAGGCGACGGGACGGGAGCGGCCGTTCCATTGGGTGGACGGCGAGTTCCCGGCGGGCGAGGAGAAACATCCGGTTGTGAACGTGAACTGGTTCGAGGCCACGGCCTACTGCGAATCGTTGGGGAAGCGCCTTCCGACGGAGGCCGAATGGGAGCGGGCGGCGCGCGGGATGGCCGAGGGGGCCAAGTTTCCCTGGGGCGAGGAGGAGCCGACCAAGGGCGAGCAGGCGCATTTCAACGTGCTCGACGGCCCGCGCCCGGTCTGCCGGTTTCCCAAGAACACGTTCGGACTGTGCGACATGGCGGGCAATGTCTGGGAGTGGTGCTTCGACCGCTATGACCGGCTCTACTACGAGCGGTCCCCCGAGAAGAACCCGCGCGGTCCGGATGAGGGGATGTACCGCATGCTGCGCGGCGGATCCTGGGCCGATGTGGCGAAGTATTTGACGTGCGCCTATCGAAGCTACGCCCGGCCTCGGGAGCAGAGCCCGAATATAGGCTTCCGGTGCGCCGGGAACTTCTCGCAAGGGCGCTGACCTGCATCGCTCACCACGTGGCGAGGTGAAGTGCGTGAGTTGGTCTTCCGCTTTGTCGATGGCGAGGCGGTGGACGTGGACCTGATCGACTACCATTGACTGACGGAGCTCCTCATGGTGAACCCGACACATCCCGGCGAAAGCATCCGCAACTGCATTGATGAATCCGGCTGGACGGTGACGGAGTGCGCCGCTCGGCTCGGAGTTACCCGCAACAACCTGTCTCGGTTGCTGAACGGACGGATCGGGATATCGGCGCGGGTAGCCCTGGGACTGGAAGCCGTCGGCTGGAGCAACGCGGAATTCTGGATGCGCCTGCAAGCCAACTACGACTTGGCGCAGGAACGCCGCAAGCAGGCGGCCGCGTGAATGGCGGCGTAACCGGGCCTGCGGCGTTGTAATAGGGTCCCTTATCAAGGGACTCGTTCTTCTCTCCCCGCAGAGGGCCAAGCAGCCCGATTCAAGCCAAGGCGATCACGAACCAGCTACAGGCACCGTAAGCACGAGCATTCGCTTGGGGGCTTTGCCCTTGGGAAGCTGGATGCGCGTCCGCTCCTTCTTGGCTGCCCGGTCGATGACGGAGATCGTGTCGTCGGCGGTGTTGGCGGTGTAGACGGTCTGCCCGTCGGGAGTCATCGTCAACCACAGCGGGGTGTTGCCGGTCTTGATCTTCGCGACTTCCACCGGCGGGTCTTGGGTGACGTCGAAGGCGTGAACGAAGCCGTGATTGATATTGGTGGACCAGACCTCTTTGCCGTCGGGTGAGACGCCGATTCCGTGGGAACGGCTTGGAGTGGCCTGCTCCTCGCGAGTGAGCGTGTATTCCGCCGTCTGGATGACTTCTCGCTGGGCCGTGTCGATGACGAGGAACCCCATCAGGTTGTCCGTGTTGACGTAGAGGCGCGAACCGTCGGGGCTGATTGCCGTGGGCCGGGGCGTGTTGCCGGTCTGAATCATGTCGACGACGCTCCGTGTGGCGGTATCGACGACGTAGATCTTCTTGTTGAGGCTGACGGGCCGGCCCCGCGCCTGTTGCGCTTCGATGCTGAGCGTCCCCCGGTCATGCGGGACGAGATACATGTACTTGTCGTCAGGCGATACCACGGTGTTGTGCGGCGTGCCGTCGGTGGGGATGCGGGCAATGATCTCTTCTTTCCGGGTGTCGAAGATCTCGTAGCGCCCGTCGCCCATCGCCGGCACGTAGACATGGCGGCCGTCGGAGGTGCATTCGATTTCGTTGGGCCGCTTGCCGAAGAAGTCGTATTTCTTGATCAGCGCGTCGTTGACCGGGTCGACGACTGCCAGCCCGTCGTCGCCTTCGGTGGCGACATAGAGTGGGAACTGGGACTTGGGTGTTGCGATGCCGTGAGGCAGTTCGCCGACCTCGACGGAGGTCAGGATCTCGTTCGTCGCGACATCGATCACGGTAACGTCGTTCGAGTTGCTGCTGAGCACGTAGAGCTTCTGGCGGGTCTGGTCTCCATTCGGGACGGCTGAACAAGCCGCCAGCACGAGGAGCAATGCGATCACAGAGCAACGTTTGAGCATGGTTCGACTCTCCGTGGGAGGTGCTTACAGCACGGCGGCTGCCTCGACCTCCTGTATCTCGACGACATCATCGCGCATTTGGAAGCGAAAGCGAAACAGGCCGCGTTCCGCGGGGCCTTCGAGCAGCGCGCCCTCCTTTTGCGGATCGAAGACGCTGAAATGGCACGGGCAGACCAGCAGGGGGTGATCAGGGCGGGCGCTCTGCTCGAGCCGGACGTGATGCAGGTCCTCGACAAGCTGGACGTAGCAGAGTTCGTGCGGACAATGCAGGCACAGCGCTCGCAGACTCTCCGGCCCGGGCTTCTCGCTTGCCCGCACCAGGATGCCTTTGAGCAGGCGCTCGGCGGCGGTCTCGCCCTGCGCGGCGGGCTTGTCCACCCAGGCCGAGAACGGATGAGGCCGCCAAAGTCGGAGATCGCCGACCGCGATCGAAACCGGCTTCTTGAGACGAAGATACGACGCGCCGGGAGTCGGGGCGGTTGCCGGAAGGCCTTGCGCGCCCAGAGCGGTCAGGCAGGCTTGGAGCCACGTCCGGCGGGTTGCGGGCGGCTCGGGCGTCATGGCGCGGACCCTGTCACTCGCTTCGGTAGGCTGATTCTACCGCACTGCCGGCGCCGGACCCGGCCGCGGGGAGCCCTACAATGAGCTTCCTGCGGAAGACATGAATCCTCACCTAGCACGCATTCGAATCTTCCCTTTCAAGTCGCTCGACGGCCACGACGTCGCCGAAGCCGTCGTACTGCGGTCGGGGGCGTTGGCGCATGACCGGGAGTACCGCTTTCTCGACGAAGAGGGCTCGGTGGTCAATGGCAAGCGGATCGGCGAGCGGATCATGCGGATTCGTTCCGTGTTCGACTTCGGCTTCGGTCAGGTGACGCTCTCCGATCGGCAGGACTCCGCCGCTTTCTTCCCTCACCGCGAGCAGGAGCCGATCGAGTCTTGGGTCGCTGAACGGGTGGGATTCCCGGTCCGCTTGCAGCACGATGCGGACGGCGGCTTCCCGGATGACACCGATGCGCCGGGCCCTACCATCGTCAGCACCGCGTCGCTGAAATCGGTCGCCTCATGGTTCGGCTTCACCCTGGAGGAGACCCGCCGCCGCTTTCGCGCGAATCTCGAAGTCGGCGGCGTGACGGCGTTCTGGGAAGACCGGCTGTACGGTCCCGGAGATGAGAAAGGGCGCTTCCGGATCGGCGACGTCCTGGTCGAAGGGGTCAACCCCTGCCAAAGATGCGCCGTGCCGGGGCGGAATCCGGAAGACGGCAGCCTCACGCCGGCCCATTTCGCGAAGACGTTTGCCGAGAAGCGCCGTGAGACGCTGCCCGCCTGGGCCGAGCCAGGCCGCTTCGATCACTATTACCGGCTCACGGTCAATACTTGCATCCCCGGTTCCGAAGCCGGCAAGGTTCTCGAAGTCGGCGACACGATCGATATCGTCAGCTCGCCTTGACAGTTCGTG
This sequence comes from Bryobacterales bacterium, assembly GCA_965204095.1. Lineage (GTDB taxonomy): Bacteria > Acidobacteriota > Terriglobia > Bryobacterales > UBA6623 > JAPPLB01. Next base: position 4,180,296 of record OZ241991.1, read on the forward strand.
GTGAAACTCCGCGTAGCACCGAGAGCGGCGCTACGCCCGGCTGACAAGGCGCGACGAGGGAGCATATTGGACATATGTGACCGAGGAGGAACGCAGTTCAGTCGGGATGTATCGCCGCTTGAATGCAGCGGGGCTTTTGCCACGGGCTGTTAAACGTGACCTCGTGCGCCGATCGGCCACACTTCGACGACATTCTCTCCGCGGACGCAGTAGGCGCGGTCGTAGAGGTTCACGTTGGGATCGCAGTGAGGCACGAGCAGGCGGATCTTGTCCCCGAGTTTGACGGGCCGGCTGGGCTCGCTGATGGTAAGGATGCCGTGTTCGTCGCCGCCGAAACGATACTCCACGCCGGTGAGCCCGAGGACCTCCGGACCGAACTCGCGGTCGGTGGCGAACGCCTTGAGCCCCGCGTCCAGTGTCGCCCGGTCCTCGTAGTTCTTGCTGATGACCGTGGCGAGAACGGTCAGTGACGCCTGGAAGTCGTTGTACACCGCGCTGTGCTTGCCGCCGATGCTGCGATAGTCGACATCCATGAATACGTAGGAGCCGGCCTGCATCTCGGTCATGCCCCTCATGCCGGAGTCGATGTTGTACGTGCCGGTGCTCGCTCCGGACATGATCTCGGCCGGCAAACCGTTCCTCTTCATCTTCTCGAACGTCTCGATCGGAGCCGCCATCACGGTCTCGGAATGTTTCTTTCGTTCCAGGAATCCGTCTACATGCGACGATCTCCCTGAATAGCTGTGAACGCCCCGCAGCTTCAGCCTCGGCAGCTTGTCCACCTGTTGGGCCAGCTTCATCGCCGGCTCGCCGGGCTGAACTCCGGTGCGGCGTCCGACCGGGTCGATGTCGATCATGATGTTCAGGTCGACCTTCGCGGCGGCTGAGGCTTCGCTGAGCCGCTCGACGTTGCGCGGGTTGTCGACAACGGCCATGGTGTCGGGATGCTTGGCGGTCATCCGGACCAGCCGCGAAATCTTGTTCACCCCGACGGACTCCGACGTAATCAGAATGCCGGGAACTCCGGCGTCGGCCATCCGTTCTCCTTCGCTGATCGAGGCCGAACAGAGGCCCAGGGCCCCGGCCTCGATCTGACGGTGCGCTATTTCGGGGCATTTGTGCGTCTTGCCGTGCGGACGCAGGTTGATCGGCGCCGCCTGGGCGTGGTTCGCCATCTTGGCGATGTTCCCCTCCAGTCCGTCAAGGTCGATGATCAGCGACGGCGTCGGCAGGTCGTCGAGAGTAACGCCGCTGATGCTCTTCTCTTTCTTGAGCTTGGACTCGACTTCGTCCACGCTGTAGCTCCAAACCGGTTTCGCAACCAGGAAAAAGGGAGCGGACGCCCCCACGCTCGCGCTTGCGCGGAGCCAGTCTCGCCGAGTTGTCTTCATTGCGGATCAGCCTCCCGAAGCTTCATCGTAGCTTGACCCGAGTTCCCTGACAATGCAGTCTCAACCTGCATTTCTCACCACGTGGCGAGGCGAAGTGCGTGAGAGGGCCGTCAGGACGAGGCGTAAGCCGGGCGAAGGAAAAAGGCGCAAGCCGCTGGGCGCGCGCAGGCGTAGCCTTTAAGGTTTTCCACTAACAACTAAAAACCAAAAACTAAAAACTATCCACTATCCACTATCCACTATCCACTGCCTTTTTTATCGCGTGCTTCGGCCGTCGGGTGGTGAGACATGCAGGTTATACCCCCACGGGGTGCGAAATATCGGCTGTTATAATGCCGTTTCGTCGAACGGCGCGCCTCCTGGCTGGGACGTCAGTTACGCATGGAAGACCTCGAAGCCGGTATTGCCGACGCCGAAATCATCGCCCGCCTGAGTGCCTCACCACGCAGCGAGGCGAAGTGGGTGAGAGGACCGCGCAGCAACACGGTCTTTAACGTTTTTCACGAATCACGAGTCACGAAACACGGATCACGGCCTTTTTTCGCGTGTTTCGGCCGTCGGGTGGCGAGAAATGCAGGCTAGCTACGAGCCGGTCATCGGACTCGAGGTCCACGTACAACTGGGTACGAAAACCAAGCTCTTCAGCCGTTCTTCGACCGCCTTCGGCAACCCGGCGAACACGCAAACCGATCCCGTAACCCTGGGTCTGCCCGGCGCGCTGCCGGTCTTGAATCGCCAGGCCGTCATCCTGGGTATCAAAGCCTCGTTGGCCCTCCACTGCGAGGTGCGCAACTTCTCCCGTTTTGCGCGCAAGAACTACTTCTATCCCGACCTGCCGAAGGGGTACCAGATCTCTCAGTTCGATCAGCCGCTCGCCGAGCACGGTTGGCTGGAGATCAACGTCAACGGACGGACGAAACGCATCGGCATCACGCGGCTGCACCTCGAAGAAGACGCCGGAAAGACCATCCACGACGGCTTCAGGGATTCGGATCGCTACAGCTATGTCGACCTCAACCGCGCCGGTGTTCCGCTCGCGGAGATCGTGAGCGAGCCCGATATCCGTAGCGCCGAGGAAGCGGTTGCGTACCTGACCGAGCTCAAGCAGATCATGCAATTCGTCGGCGTGTCGAACTGCGACATGGAGAAGGGACAACTCCGTTGCGACGTGAACGTGTCCGTTCGTCCGCGCGGCCGGGACAAGTTCGGCACGAAGGTCGAAGTCAAGAACATGAACTCTTTCCGCTTCATCCAGCGGGCGCTGACATTCGAAATCGCGCGGCAAGCCGGTGTGCTCGAAGCCGGAGGGACCATCCCGCAGCAGACACGGCTGTACAACGTGCAGACCGGGGAAACCGTGGCGATGCGCTCGAAGGAGGAAGCCCACGACTACCGCTACTTCCCGGAGCCGGACCTGATGCCGCTGATCGTCAGCGACGAGTGGAAGGAAGAGATCCGGGCATCGATGGCGGAGCTGCCGGCTGCCAAGCGCAAGCGGTTCATCGAGCAATACGGCCTCGGCGAGTACGACGCCGGTGTCCTCACTCTCACGCAAGCGATGGCCGACTACTTCGAGCAGGTAGCCGGGAAGTCCGGCAATGCGAAGGCCGCCGCCAATTGGGTGCAGGGAGAACTGGTGGGTGCGCTCAACGCCGCCGGCAAGTCGATCGAGGAGTCGCCTGTCGCCGCGGAGCAGCTCGCCGAACTCGTTCGCCTCATCGGTGACGGCACGCTCTCCGGCAAGCTGGCCAAGGAAGTCTTCTCGAAGATGTTCGATAGCGGCCGCGCCGCCGGCGAGATCGTCGAGGCCGAGGGCCTCAAGCAGATCAGCGACCAGGACGAACTCCGGAAGATCATCGACGAGATCCTCGCCAACAATCAAAAGCAGGTCGAAACCTACCGCGGCGGAAAGACGGGCGTGCTCGGTTTCTTCATCGGACAGGTCATGAAGGCTACGCGTGGCCAGGCTGACCCGAAAGTCGTCAACAAGCTGCTCCGCGAGGCTCTCGGTTAGCTCCGACCCGCCGTGTGCCCCCATCTCTTCGTCTACGGCACTCTGCAAAGCTCATTCGACCATCCGGTCGCCCGCTCGCTGGCCGCCCAGGCTGAACTCTTGGGGCCCGCCCGGCTGCGAGGCCGTATCTATCGGGTCACGCCCCGCTACCCCGGTCTTGTCTTGTCAGAGGAACGGCGTGATCAGGTTCACGGCGAAGTCTACCGCCTGCGCGATCCGCCGGCTCTGCTTGAAACCCTGGACCGCTACGAGGGCTGCAGTCCCCGCAGCCCCAAGCCTTTCGAATATGAGCGCGTTCTCGCTTCCGCCCGGCTTGATGGCGGACGGTTGATCGAGGTATGGACCTATGTTTATCGTCGACCCGTTCGCGGCGAAGATCTCATCGCTTCCGGCCTCTACGAACCTCATTCGCCTGTCTGAGCATCGCATGTGAGAATATTGAGACGCCGCTCCGTCTTCGAGCCGGCCAAGGAGAGCAAAAATGTCGGAATGGAGCCGTAGAAACCTCCTGATCGCCGCCGGCGCCGTGACCGCAAGCAAGACCCAGGCCGCAAGGACCGATGAGCGCAAGAAACCGACTCTCTGCCTCTTCTCCAAGCCCTTGCCCTTTCTCGGATATACCGATCTCGGCAAGACGCTTCATCAAATCGGTATTCCCGGCGTCGACTTGACCACGCGTCCCAGAGGACACGTGCTGCCTGAGAATGTCGAGCAGGACCTGCCGAAGGCCCACGCCGAGCTCGACGCGCAAGGCGTGGAAATCTCGATGATCACCACGGGCCTGACGTCCATCCAGGACCCCGCCGCCCGGCCTACGCTCTATACCGCGGCGCGCCTTGGGATTCCTTTCTTCAAGTTGGGCTACTACCGCTATCCGAAAGATGTCTCGCACCTGGAGGACGTCTTGGCGAAAGTGAAGACGGAGGTGGAAGGTCTGGCCGGTCTCGCTCAGCACGCCGGTATCCGAGGCGGTTTTCACAACCATTCCGGCATGTACGTCGGCGCCGCGATGTGGGATCACTGGTGGTTGATGCGCGACGTCGACCCGCAGTGGATGGGGTTCTATTTCGACCCCATGCACGCCACGATCGAGGGTGGCTACGGAGGCTGGAAGATCGGTTTTCTGCGCCTTGCGCACAACCTGAAGATGGTCTCGATCAAGGATTTCTACTGGGAGAAACGGGACGGGGCATGGAAGCGCCGCGTATGTCCTCTCGGCGAGGGCATGGTGCCGCTCGCGGAGTTCTTCCCCTTGCTTGCGGCGACCGGCTTCGATGGGCCGATCACGCTCCACATGGAATACGAGATCGACGGGCCGACCGAATCCGCCCGTCGCGACAACGTCTTGACGGCGATTGAAAAGGACTACCGGTATCTGGCGAAGCTGTACTCAGAGGCCTTCGCTTAGCTGCCCTGTCGGAAGTGTGTTCTGGTGACAGCCACCGAAGAGAGCCGTCCGATTGTGTAGAACGGCGGAGGACGCGACCGTGGAAACGATCAAGATCGGCGCTGCACAGATCCCGCAGACCACCAACATCCGGCAAAACCTCGCTGCGGCTTTGGGAGCAATCGAGCAGGCGGCGAGCCAGGGAGTCGAGTTGCTCTGCCTGCCGGAAACGCATCTCGCGGGTTACCGGGTCGGCCTTTCCTGCCCCGACGCGCCTTGTGACACCCGGGGTCTCGATCAAGCCCTGGCCGAGATCGCTGAGGCCTGCCGTTCGCACCGTATCGGCGCCATTGTTGGAACGGAAACTCCCAACGGAGACGACAAGCCGTTCAATAGCGCCGTCGTCATTGACGATCAAGGCAGGCAGCTTGCCGTCCATCACAAGACCCGGCTGACTCCGGGCGATGCCCAGGGTTACTCTCCGGGAACGGAAGAGACGCTGTTCGAATGCAAGGGCATTCTGATGGGCGTGGTGATTTGCTTCGAAGGGTTTCGGTTCCCGGAAACGGTCCGTTCACTGGCGCGCGCCGGCGCGCGCGTCGTCTTTCATCCGCAGTTCAATCATGTTCTGCCCAACATGGAGTGGAAACTGCCGGTCCATGAAGCCCTGCTGACCGCGAGAGCCGCTGAAAACACCGTCTATCTTGTTTCCGCCAACATGTGCCACCCCCGCAACAACTGCCGCTCGCTGATCATTGGGCCGGACGGCTTGCTCATCCACGCCTCCGAACTCGGCGAAGAAAGCCTGCTCACCGCCGTGATCGATCCGGGCAGGGCGACCCACGCCTTCCTCAAGGATGACCCCGCAGCCATGGCGAAGGCCTTGGCCGAAGCATAGGCGGAGGCGGGTCTCGAGCATCCCCGGTCGTGCCGGAACTACCCGACATCACGGTCTACATTGAAGCGCTGGAAGAAAGGATTCTCGGTCAGCCTCTGCAACGTGTCCGCCTCGCGACGCCATTCCTGTTGCGCACCGTCGACCCGCCGGTCCACGCCGCCGAAGACCGTGTCGTCAGGCAGTTGCGCCGGCTTGGCAAGCGCATCGCCATCGGCTTGGAAGGCGACCTCTGGCTGATCCTGCACTTGATGATCGCCGGACGCCTGCACTGGAAGCCACCGCAAGCAAAAATTCCCGGCGGCAGGCGGGGGTTGGCCGCTTTCGATTTCCCCGTCGGCACGCTCGTTCTCACGGAGGCGGGCTCGAGGAAACGCGCGGGTCTCTACCTCGCTTCGGGGAAAGCAGCCCCGGACTCATACGACCCCGGCGGACTCGATGTGTTCGAGGTCGACTACGAATCCTTCGGGGCGGCCATTACATCCGCCAATCACACGCTGAAACGGGCGCTTACCGATCCGCGCCTTCTTGGCGGCATCGGCAACGCCTACTCCGACGAGATTCTCCACCGTGCTCGCCTTTCGCCGGTGACGCTCACACGGAAGCTCTCCGGCGATGAACTCCGTCGCCTGTTCGATGCCACCCGCGAAACCTTGCGGCGCTGGATCGAAAAGCTTCGCAAGGACCGTAGCGGCGGCTTCCCCGAGAAGGTAACGGCCTTTCGTCCCGGCATGGCCGTTCACGGGCGTTACGGCAAACCCTGTCCCGACTGCGGAGCAAAGGTCCAGCGCATTCGATACGCGTCCAACGAAACGAACTATTGCGCACCCTGCCAAACCGGCGGCAAGCTCCTTGCGGACCGGGCGCTCTCCCGCCTTCTCAAGAAAGATTGGCCCGCTACCATCGAGCAGCTCGAATCCCTCCACAAGCCGCGCTGATAGGAGCCGGCAGGTGGTGAGAAATGCAGGCTTAGCCTCGCGCTACTCCCATTCGATCGTCGAGGGAGGCTTGTGGGAAAGATCGTACAGCACTGCCTCTACGCCGCTGAGCGCCTTCAGTTCACGAGACAGGCCGTTTAGCTTGCCCGCTGGCAGTTGCGCCGTCTCGGCTGTCATGCCGTCGACGGATGTGACCGGGCGCAGCGCGATCGTCTCGCCGCCGTTACGGCTCAACGGCACCAACACGACAGGACACTGCCAAACCCGGCGATAGAAGCCTTGATTTCGCAAAAACTCCGTCACGATTCGGTCCGCTTCCTGCAGCAGCGCGATCCGATTCCTCGTCAGCGTCGCCTTCTGCACCCTCCACTCACCCGGACGCCATCGCTTCGGCTCCATCGCGAGCACGACCCGATTGGTCTGTCGGTGCCGGTTGGTGATTTCCGTGGCGAGAGGGAGCAGACTGCGGAAGTCGAGTGGCCCCCCATGGAGAACGGTCAGGTTGGCGTAGCTGCGGCTGTCGCCTTGCACACCGACGCTTCGAATCGGCAGCAGGAATCCACGGTAGCCGGCGTTCTTCGCCATGCCGTCGATGGCGGAGTCCGTGAGCACTTTTTCGTCCTCTTTCGTGCACAGGCACCGGATCGCCAGCCCGGGTCCCGGAAAGGGATGACGCCAGATCAGTTGTTGCGGCAACCCCAGCACCCTGCCCAGCGTCCTCACTTCGTCTTTGTAGAAGTCAGCCAGAGGCTCCAGAATCCGCCCCTCCTTGATCAGCTTCGTGATGCTGTCAACCCGATTGTGATGTGTTTTGATCACCGCCGAGTTCGTGCTTGCGCCTGACTCGATGCGGTCCGGGTAGATCGTCCCCTGCCCGAGAATCCAGTCGCTCCCGGCGAACTCTTCCTGCTCTAGAACCTGCTCTTGCACATCGACGAACAACCGCCCGATGATCCGCCGCTTCTTCTCCGGGTCAACGACATTCCGCAATCTGCTCAGGAATTGGCCTCGCGCCGCTACCACTTCGAGCCGTCCGTACCCCAGGTGGTCGAAGGCGTCTTGAATCTCCCGGGTCTCATCCATACGCATGAATCCCGTGTCGACATACACGCCATGAACCCGCTCCGCCCCCAGCGCCTTCACCGTCAGCGCGTACGCCACCGTGGAATCAACGCCTCCGCTGAGGAAGAACAGAACCCACCGATCTTTCACAGTCCGCCGGATCGTCTCGAAAATCTTGAGGACGCTGTCTTCCGGATGCCAATCCATACGGCAGCGGCATACCCGATACAGGAAGTTGCGCAGGATCTCCGAACCGTATGCCGTGTGAACCACCTCCGGATGGAACTGCAACCCGAAGTATTTGCGCTTCAGATCGCCCATCGCCGCCACCGAGCACTGGCGCGTATCGCCCAGCGTTTCAAATCCGGGCGGCAGCTTCGCGACGTGGTCGCCGTGGCTCATCCAGACTCTTTGGCGCAACGGCAATTCCGCGAAGAGAGGCAATTCGTGCCTGATCCGCACATCGGCTTGGCCGTATTCGTTATCCCTGCCCTTCTCAACCTCGCCCTTGAGGTATTGCGCCATGAGCTGGTGCCCATAGCAGATCCCCAGCAACGGGCGGTCGATTTGAAACAGGCTCGGTTTCGGTCGCGGGCTCCCCTTCAGGAAAACGCTTGCCGGACCGCCGGAGATAATGACGCCCTTGTATCGACTGAGCCTCTTGGTGGTCGTTTCCAAGGGCAGAATCTCAGCGTAGACGCCGAGTTCGCGCACTTTCCGGGCAATCAGGTGACAGTACTGTCCGCCCGAGTCCAGGACGGCTATTTTTTCCATGGGGTGGAGCGTACTGATGAAGAGAACACAGGCCTTCCGGGAAAGGCCCGCGTCTGCAACGGACTAGTATATCATTGGTGATGTGATCGCCCCCGAAGCCATTGAAAAACTGAGGGATATCGTCGGTCCAAAGGGTCTTCTCGAGCAGCCCCAGCAGCTCATGCTCTACGAATACGACGGCAGCATCGAGAAGGGCCGTCCGGAGTGTGTCGTTTTCCCCACCTCCACCGAGGATGTCGTTTCCATCGTAAAGATCGCTCGCGATTTCAATCTGCCGCTCGTGGGACGCGGCGCCGGCACTGGTCTGAGCGGCGGAACGATTCCCACCGAGGGCGGCATCATGATCGCCTTCGCTCGCATGAACAAGATCCTGGAGATCGATCTGGCGAATGAGTGCGCCGTCGTTCAGCCGGGCGTCGTCAATATCGACATCACGCTTGCCGTGCAAGGCGACGGCTACTACTACGCGCCGGACCCCTCGAGCCAGCGGGCCTGCACGATCGGCGGCAACGTGGCCGAAAACTCCGGCGGACCGCACACGCTGATCTACGGAGTCACCACCAATCACACTCTGGGCGTCGAGGCTGTGCTTCCGGACGGTTCCGTCATCCGGACGGGCGGGAAAGAAGCCGATCCAGCGGGCTACGACCTGACCGGGCTCCTCACCGGCTCGGAGGGCACCATGGCCCTGATCACCAAAGTCATCGTGCGGCTGATGCGCGCCCCTGAAAAGGTGAAGACGCTGCTCGCCATCTACGACAGCCCCGAAGACGCCGCCGCCACCGTCGGCGCGATGACGGCTCGGGCGGTCATTCCGGCCGCGGTCGAGATGCTCGACGGCGTGATGCTGCGGATGGTCGAGGAGGCGACTCATGCGGGCTATCCGATGGACGCCGACGCGGTTCTGCTGATCGAGCTCGAGGGGCCGACCGAGGCTGTCGACGAACAGGCGGAGCAAGTTGACGCCGTCTGCAAGGAGTGCCGCGCTCGGGAAGTCAGGGTCGCCAGGTCGGACGAAGAGCGCGCACTGCTATGGAAAGGCCGCAAGAACGCTTTTGGCGCCGTCGGCCGCGTCAGCCCCACCTACTATGTTCAGGATGGCGTCGTTCCCCGTACCCGCGTCGCCGACACGCTGCGCTTCATCTACGAGGTTTCGGAGAAATACGGTCTCACCATCAGCAACATCTTTCACGCCGGCGACGGAAACATGCACCCGATCATCCTGTTCGACCCTCGAAAGGCGGGCGAACTCGACAAGACCAAGAAAGCCGGAGCCGAGATCCTCGAATATTGCGTCAACGCCGGGGGCTCGATCACCGGGGAGCACGGCGTCGGCATGGAGAAAAACGACCTCATGCCGATCGCTTTCAGCCAGGAAAGCCTCGACATGATGGAGACCCTCATCAAGGTCTTCGATCCCGACCGTCGTTTGAACCCTGGCAAGATTCTCCCCACAGGCAAAGGCTGTCTCGAAGTCCGCCCGATGACACCCAGGGTCCGTGAGATGGTGTGGTAGCATCTCCGCTCGGTGAGCACACTTACTCGTTATTGGCTCCTCCAGATTCCCGGATGGGTTCTTCTGATCCTGGTCCTGGGACTGGCGCACGACCGGTTCGATCTCCCTGCCTGGGTCGGCGGAATCATCTTGCTGCTCTGGGTCGCCAAGGATGCGATCCTCTATCCCATTCTGAAGCCGGGTTACGAAACAGGAGTGAAGACGGGAGCAGAGCGCCTGGTCGGCCTGATCGGCATCGCCAGGCAGGACCTCGGCCCCGACGGCTATGTTCTCGTTAACGGAGAACTTTGGAAGGCCGTCGCCGACCCTCCCGACACTCCCATTCCAGCCGGCGCTGACGTTCGGGTCAATGCGGTGCGCGGAATGCTTCTCAGCGTTGCCCGGGTTCAAGATCCGGACCACATTCGCTGAATGCGACAGGCGGAGCGGATCGACACGGATCGCCTTACTCCGCACTCCGCGCCAAGAGATTGCAGAAACTCGCCGCCGCTGCCGCAGTACTGTCAGGGAATGACGATACGCAGAATCCGCGTATCGGTCGTGATGCGGTCAAGCAGATCGTCGCCCGAGACAAGACGGCCGAAGTTGGTGTAACGCCCTTCCCACAACGGCTGCGGAGCCAGGCAGATGAAGAACTGACTTCCCGCCGCATCCTTCTCGTCCTCCGCCATCGCCAAGCTACCCCGCAGGAACGGTTCGTAGTGGATCTCGGTACGAATGGTATGCCCCGGTCCTCTGGAGCCGTCCTGATCGCCCACCTTGGTGTACGCGCCGGGGATGACATCCATGAATCTCTTCCTGTCGTAAAACCCTCGTTTGGCCAGCTCGACAAAGTTCCTGGAAGTGAGCGGGGCATTGGCATAGTCGAGACGGAGCTCCATCAACCCTAACGACGTTTCCATGCGAATGAGGCGGCTGCGAGAACGCGCCAGCTCCTGGTAGTGCTTCGGCTTGAGATCGACATTGATGGCCCCGATTCTCTGGTCGTGGCTTTCACCGAAAAGGACCCGCAGATAGCGCACGGCAAGCTTTCTGATCCGGCGGTCAGGGTCGTCAAGAGCTTCGAGCAACAAGACGCGCGCGCCGCTCCGGTCCGCCGAGCGGGCCACGGCTGTGAGCGCATTCTCCCGTAAGCCGGTGTCATTCGCCTGAAGGCCGTGGCCGTACAAAGCTCGACAGTTTTCGAGCGGCGGCTCGGATGTCAGCAGCAAGGCCGTGCTGACGACACGTTGGTCTTCGTGATGCAGCGCTTCGTCCAACAAGCCCTCGGTTTGGGGAACCTCGCGGGCCAGCAACTCGGGAAGGATCTCCGGCTTCGCGGCGCTGGACTCTTCGCTGTCGGAACGCCACAGGCCGAGGAGGTAGGACGTGGCGTCCTCGGTCTTGCGCAGTCGTAAAGAGTCCAACAGCGTATTCAGACCCGCACCCCGATAGCGCGGGGGCAGAACTCCCGGTTCCGTCGGGAGCACAGCGAAAACATCCAGACGCGCCAGGGCCAACTCGGAGCGCAGTGACAGCAGGCGCCCCTCGCTCAGCAGTGATTCAAGTAACGGACGGGCACGATCATCGCCCAACATCCCCAACGCTTCCACTGCAGCGGCACGCACGTTTTCGTTCGCATCCCCAAGGGCCCCTACGAGGACTTTGAACACTTCAGGCTTGCGGCTCTTGGCCAACGAGAACAGTGCTTGCATGCGGACCTTCGGATCAGCGTCGTTCGACATCCGTGTCAACAGGTCGATCACCTCCTGGGAAGGCTGCGCGCGGCCGAGGCCACGAACGGCTTCGATGCGCATCCACGGATTGCGGTCTTTCGTGAGGTTGATGAAAGACCGCGTCAGTTCGTCATCGACATTCGCTCCGAGATCGAGAAGAGCACGAGTGGCTGCCCAGCGGGTCTCCGCATCGTCGGAGCGGCGGCGGGCCGCGATCCAGGGGATGGCTTCGCGCTCGCCCATTCGGACCAGGGCTCTCATCGTCACCGGCAGCGGGGCGGGTGTTCGAGTGATCCGCACGGCCGCCGCTTTCCAGCGCAGCTTGCCCAGAGCTTCGACGGCATGTTCGACGACCGTCCGATGGCGGTCCCGGAGAGAATTGATCAGTGCGTTAGCCGCTGCCTTCCGCGGTTTGCGGCCGGTTTCGGCCACCGTGTCATGGTCCTCCAGCTCACCGATCGCGAAGGCGGCGGCGGCGCGTACACGGGGAATCGGATCTCGGAGCACCCGTGCGAGGATGCCGAGCGTGTCGGCTTTTCCGATACGGCCGAGCGCGAGGCAGGCCCGGGCTCGGTGCTCCGCGATGGGGTTCCGGAGCTGTTCAAGCAGCCAACGGTCGACCGTTCGGCGGTCCTCCCGCTGCAGGAAATCACCCTCGATCAAGTGCGGAGGGCGTGTCAGGATAAGCCATCCGGCCGCCAAGCCGAACAGCACCATGCAAACGGCGAGATACTTGAGCTCGTGTCTCCTGACGATATCGACCATGCCGCCGCTATCTTAGCCGGTTTCGTTAGACTGGACCTCCGGGGTATATCGTGATGCGCATCCAGATTTTTTCCGACATCCACAACGATCTGAAGCAGCTCGAGCGGGTGGTGAGCCAGGACGCCGATATCTACATCTCGGCCGGCGATCTCGTCACGTGGGCCAGAGGTCTGTCCGACTGTGCAAAGATTCTCGAACCGCTCGGCGAGAGATTGTGGGTATTGCCGGGCAACCACGAATCCTCCGACCAGATCGCGATGTTTTGCGGGGATCACGGCTTTCGGAACTTTCATGGCCAGGTCTTCGAGATGAACGGATGGCACTTTGCCGGGCTCGGCTATTCGAATCGCACGCCTTTCAGCACGCCGGGCGAGTTCAGCGAGGATCAACTCGCGGAGCGGCTGGCGAAGTTCGCGGGGCTGTCACCGATGGTCCTGGTCTGTCACGCTCCTCCGCTTGACACGGATCTCGATGGCGTGAAGCCCGGCCAGCATTTCGGCAGCCCCAAGGTGCGCGAGTTCATCGAAGCCGAGCAGCCGAGGTTTTTTTTCTGCGGCCACATTCATGAAGCGGCGGGAAATGAGGTGAAGATCGGCGAAACCGTTGGCCGCAACGTTGGCAAGCAGGGATACCTTCTGGAGTTGTGAGTACCCGCGGAGGGAATACCCGAAAGCCGGAACTCAACGCAGGATTTCTTCGAGCAGCCGGCCGTCTGTCTCGGGCGGCATGGGAACTCCGATGATGCGGGCGAGCGTTGGCGCAACGTCTACGGGGCCCGTTGGTTCGCTGAATCGTCCTGAAGGGATACTCCCACTCAGGAACATGATCGGCACATGGCGGTCATAGTCGTACGGGCTGCCATGGCCGGTGCTGCCCTGGGCTCGATCGACGTAGTGGTGTTTTTTGATTTGGACGATGAGATGTTGGCTGCGCGGCGGGTAGAAGGAGTTGCGATAGAGCTTTTCGATCGTATCGCCGGACGCCTCTCCTTGTAAATCGGAATGACGATAGACCTTCTCGACGTACCCGGTTTCGAGGATCGCTTGGCGGCCGAGTTCCTCGGCCTCCTGCCGTGAGACCCCCAACGACTCAAGGCGCTTCAGATCGAAGAAGATGTGAGGCGGGTCGAAGTAGGCGACTGCTTCACCGGCATCGGGGTGCATTTTGTTGATCGCGCGGTTCACCGCATCAGGGATCAGATTCTTCGGGAATCGTTTCGCCCTCTCTCCCTGTAGGGCGAGATGCTCCACCAGAGGCAGCACGCCATGGTCGGCCGTCAGGGCGATGGCGGTTTGACGCAGTCCGATCCTTTCGTCCAGCTCATCGAATAGGCGGCCCAGGACGTAATCGAGCCGCAGGATCTGATCCATGGCTTCTTGACTGAACGGCCCGAAGTCGTGTCCTACGCGATCGACGCCCGCGAAACTCAAGGCGAGCAGGTCGGGGGTGTCGTCGGCCCCGAGTTGATGTCCCTCGATGGCCGCGATGGCCGCCGCGAGCACGATCTCGTCGCCGAGAGCCGAGTTCATCAGGTCGTAGTAGAATTCCCGATCCGGTGGGTTCCCTCGAAGGCGGTGCGGGAAAGTCGTGTCGAGTCCGTACTTCTCGCCGGGGAAATCGTCTCTTCTCGCATAGCGCTCGTACAGCGAGCGATCCTGGAGAAAGGGTTTCCATGTTTCCCCGTAGAAACTGTCTGCGAGTTGCCGCGCGTTGAAAGCCGTAAGCCACCGCGGAGCCTCCGTTTGGTAGTAGCTGCTCGTTACAAGGCATCCGCAATCGACTGAGAGCCAGTAGGCGCCGTCCGCCTTCTTGCCGGCCAGAAGAATCGCCGAGCGGTCTTTCGACGCGACAGCGACAACCTTGGCTTCAGGATGCGCGGCCTTCAACCGGTCGCCCAAGGCGGGCGCTTCAAGAATGCGCGGGGATGAAGTGCTGCCCGCGCCTCCCACCGCTTGCTCGGATGGGTCGTACACCGCGCCGACGCGTTTGCCGTATTTGGGGTCGTAGCGGTTGTTGGCGGTGACGCCGTGCGTCGCGGGATGACGGCCGGTCGAGATGGTGGCGTGCCCGGGGGACGTCAGAGTCATGGCGTGTTGCAACTTGGCGTTGGTGAAGACGGCCCCGTCGTCGAGAAGCCGTCGAAAGCCTCCCTTGAAGAGATCATCGAAGCGCGTGAGGTAGTCGTAACGGAGTTGGTCAATGACCAGCAATACGACAAGCTTGGGGCGGTCCGGAGACGGTTTTTCGGTTGCGATGACTCCGAGAGTCAGAACACCCAGCAGCGTGAAGGCCAGGAAGCGGCTCATTCCGCGCCGTCTCCGCCATCTTCATTGCCGCTGTCCAGGCTGACGCGAGCGGCTTGAATCAACTGCTCTGTTTCCTCTTTGTACGAAGAAAAAACCTTCACCGACACGCGGCCGACGGGCATTTCGAGGACGTTCTCACGAACGATCAGCGACTCGATCCCGGAGGATTCAAGCAGGCCATGAATAGCTTCCGCCTCGATTTCGGCCGAGTGGCTTCGAGAAGAAAAGACAGTGACAAGTTCGTCGGTTGCGTCTGGCACGGAGTCTCCTGGCGGCCGGCGTCACAGGCGCTGCTTTCTGCGGTCCCAGTGTCGGCGTGTTCAATTTCAGCGGCTCTCAGTATAATTCGCTCGATCTTGTGTCGCCGCCTCTGTGATGATGTCGCTTGGCTGGGTTCATGACATCAGGGGTATTCTCCGAGCAAGAGCCGGCTTAAGATCTTCTTTACAGGCCGCGGTTCTGGCGGCTGATCCCAAAGAGCACGGTTTGAGGAAAGGCGGACACTGCTCCTGCCTGACCCCGTTGCGCTGTCGGCGCCAGGGGAGAAGTTCCCCTGCTGAGCCAGGCAGAAAGTCCCCCTTGACCCCCAAAGGTACTGAAGCCCTTCAGTCTTGTTTTTGCCCCCCCGTCCTGCTTAGCATGACGAAAGGGGAGGAGGGAATCATGGCGATCGACTTCCCGTCGCTGCGGCGCTCACTGTGGAAGCCCCCCCGCTCGAAGAAAAATCGAGGAGGCGAGACCACGCCCATTCGCCTGCGACCGAAGTTTGCTCTTCGTAGCGCCGTCAACACGGCCGGCAAGGCTTTTCCGAAACACGGCTTGTAAGTCCGTTCGGTTCGCCGTTGTTGCACAAGGGTCGCACCACCAGGAACAGGCGACCGGGATGCTGGATCCTCTGTTACATCAATGCTTTCCTGCCCGCTACTTCCAATTTTTGACTGCAAACTGTTGCGCACGAGTACACATGGGGGTGGGCGGATGTGGACTTGTCTGCGTACCGTCAACCGTTCTCGCTGGGTCTCATGACTAGCGCCGTTCGCTGGAGAATCCCGGAAAAGTGCGCAGAATCCCTGGTCTCACGGGAGAATGCACGAAGCGCAGTGCCCGTCGCAGCCTCAGTCGCCCTCCGGACTCGTTCCGAGTCGGCGAACGCCAAACGAACCCATGCTGAGAAAGAGGAACGTTCTGGATTGCGTCGACATGACTCCCTCGCGGTTGACACCGCGAGTTAAAAAGTGTTCCCATTGCGGGGCGGTGGATACCATCCGCCGTAGGATGAGGGAGACTCTCATGGACCGAAGGCGATTCATCTCAGTAAGTGGTTCGGCCGCTGGCGCGGCGGCCCTGACAGGCTGCGGCCCATCTGCATCCAATGGCGGCGATGCAGGCGCGAAAACCGAAATGAAACCGATGCGGATGCACGTCGGCACGCAGCGCGGCCCGACCAATCCGGAGATGTTGCAGTACTTCAAGCGGCACGGGCTCAACCACATCGTTGGCTACCCGCCGCGCCCGCCGGCCGACCGCGGGTACTGGCTCGACGAGGAAGTCGCGCAAACGCGCGAGATGTGCGAGAAGTACGGCATCGAGTTGGAAGTGGTCGCTTTGCCGTTCCTCAGCTCGAGTCACATCGATCGCGAGAAACGAGGCGCGATCATGTTGGCAGATTCGCCTGAGCGCGACCGCGATATCGACCACATCCGGAGGATGATCATCGCCTGCTCGAAGGCAGGGGTCCCCATTCTGAAATACAACATGAGCTTGCTCGGCGTTTTGCGCACCGAGCGTACGCCAGGCCGCGGCGGTTCGACCTACAGCACCTGGGACCTCTCGAAAGCCAACCCCGATCCGCCGCTCACGCGCGCCGGAAGGGTCAACGATGAACAAGCCTGGGAGCGAATTACGTACTTCCTGGACCGTGTGATCCCGGTTGCGGCCGAGTACAAGGTTCACATGGCCTGCCATCCGCATGATCCGGGCGTTCCGCCCGAAGGGTATCAGGGGATTGTCCGTGTACTGGGAACTCCGGAAGGGCTCTTCAAGTTCGTGGGCATCCAGGACAGTCCCTATCACGGCCTGAACCTGTGCCTGGGCACGACGGCGGAGATGCTCCACGATCCCGACAAAGAGATCCACGATGTGATCCGATACCTCGGAACACGCAGGAAGATCTTCAACATACACTTCCGCAATATCTTCGGCGGCCGTGACAACTTCCAGGAAGTCTGGCCCGACGAAGGCGACATGAACATGGTCAACGTCGCTCGCACTCTGTGGGAAGTCGACTATCCGCACATGGTGATGCCCGACCACGTCCCGCGGCACGAAGACGACCCGCACGCGCGGCAGGGCTTCGCGTTCGCCTTTGGCCACATCATCGGCATCTTGCAGTCGTTGCAGACGATGGGCTAGCGGAGCCGGGACTAGCGCGGGTAAGTGCTAGAATGAGCCGATTCCCGCGAGCAGCGCAGGCTTGCTGGCCTGAAATATCCTCCTGATCAAGCGGTGTTGACGCCGCTCGGGGTGTTTCCCGCTTGCATGATCCGCGCGCCGGCGGAGGAAAAACTTGTCTTGAAGAAAGTCCAGGAAATCCTGCCGAGCGTCTATCGCGAGGTGGTCTCCGACCCCATCGCCGATGAGGATCTGCTGCTTTCGTATTGGCCCTCGACCGTGGGCCCAATGATCGCCTGCCGCACGCGTCCGGTGGGAGTGTTCGGTGAAAAGCTGTTCGTCGAAGTCACCGACTTGTCGTGGCTGAGCGAGTTGCGCGCCTTGCGATGGCGGATCGCTCGGCAGCTCAACGAGGCGGTGGGAAGGCGCGTCTTGTCGGACGTGAGTTTCCGGTTGGGGCGCGCTCACCGAAAGCCGCCGGCCCGGGCTGCGCGCGTGAGTGGTTTGGAAGCCTCCGGTGGGGACGAAGCCGACGAGATCCGCGACCCGAACTTGAGGCGGATTTTTCGCGCCCACCGCAAAGCGGCCGCAAAAAAAAGCGGATCATGAAGATCACCAAAAAGGAAGTCCGCTATATCGCGCGGCTGGCGAACCTCGAGTTGAGCGAAGAGGCCATCACGCAATACAGCAAAGATATGGAAGAGATTCTCACCTATGTGGACAAGCTGAACGAACTCGACACCAGCGATGTCGAGCCGATGGCTCAGGTCATCTATGACGGGACTGCAATCTCGACAATGAAAGACGATGCGCCGGCGCCCTCCTTCGACCAGGAAAAAGCGCTGCGCGAGTCCCCCCTGTCGGGAGCCGGCCACTTCAAGGTGCCGAAGGTGATTGAGCGCTAGCGGCAGTGAACAATGGCGAGCGCTGCCCGAGGCAACGCGCTTGCTTGCGATGCCGGCACGGGTGTGAAGAGGACCGTCCCTCATTGATCCATCGCCGCCCCGTCCTCTCAGGCTCCGTTTCGTAATCAAGATGGAAAACTACAAGACTTTGACGATTGACGAGATTCAGCAGGGCTTGCGCTCCGGGAGCTTCAGCGCAGGGGAACTGGCCCATGAAGCCCTGCGTGTCTCTATAGCTGAGAACGAGCAATATAACTCGTTCATCCACTTCTGCCCTGAGCGTGCGATGGAAGCGGCCGAGCGTGTGGATGCCGAGTTGGCCGCCGGCAAGGAACCCGGTCCGCTGGGCGGCGTGCCCGTGGCGGTGAAGGACGTCATCATGACAGAGGGCCTGCGTACTACTTGCGGCTCTCGCATCCTTGAGAACTACGTCGCGCACTACGATGCTACCGCCGTCGAACGGCTCGAAAAAGCCGGGGCCGTGATTTTCGGGAAGACGAACTGCGATGAGTTCGCGATGGGTTCGTCCAACGAGAACTCTGCATTTGGGTGCGTCAGGAACCCCGCTGTACCGGAACGCGTTCCCGGCGGCTCGAGCGGCGGCTCGGCTGCGGCGGTGGCGGGGGGATTTGCTCCTGTTTCGCTCGGCACCGACACCGGTGGGTCCATTCGACAGCCGGCGTCGTTCTGCGGTGTGGTGGGCGTGAAGCCGACCTACGGGCGCGTCTCGCGTTATGGTTTGACGGCCTTCGCAAGCTCGCTCGACAACATCGGCCCGTTCGCACGCACGGTCAAGGATGCCGCGACCGTTCTGGGCGTAATCGCTGGCTCCGACGCGAACGATTCGACCTGCGCGAACGTCGACACTTCCGACTATCAAGCGGCGCTTGACGGCGATGTCAATGGCCTGAAGATCGGAGTTCCCAAGGAGTACTACGCCGAGGGATTGGACGCGGAAGTTCGGGAGCGCATCGAGTTCGGGCTCAAGATTCTCGAATCTCTGGGCTGCGCGATCGTGGAGATCAGCCTTCCGCACACCGAATACGCTGTTGCGGCCTATTATCTGATTTGTACTGCCGAGGCGAGCGCAAATCTGGCGCGGTACGACGGCGTGCGCTACACCCGGCGTTCCAACGAAACCGGGACGCTCGAACAGATGTACGCCAAGACGCGCGCTGAAGGTTTCGGGGCTGAGGTCACCCGTCGCATCATTCTCGGCACCTACGTGCTGAGTGCCGGCTACTACGACGCCTACTATCGCAAAGCACAGAAAGTACGCTCCTTGATCGCCGCCGATTTCAAGAAAGCTTTCCAGACCGTTGATGCGATCGTGACACCTGTCTCGCCGTTCCCCGCGTTCAGGCTGGGTGAGAAGGTGTCCGACCCGCTCGAGATGTATCTGTCGGACATTTATACGCTCACCAGCAGTCTGGCGGGCAACACCGGCATCAGCGTTCCATGTGGTGAGACTTCCGAAGGTCTGCCGATCGGAATGCAAATCCTGGCCGACCATTTCAACGAGGTGACCATGCTGAAGTTGGCGGACTCCTTCGAGCGCAACGTCGGGTTTGAAGTCCAATAACGCGCTGTGTCGCCAACCTGATTCGGCCGCCGCCGCCCGTTAAGCTAAGGACTTGATCCGAGTCGCCGCGAGCCGCATCCGACCATTCTTCCTCTATGCATATTCGCAAGCTTCGTCTGTTGACGCCAGGGCCGACGCCTCTTTATCCGCCAGCGGTGCGCTCCATGGCCGGTGCGGATATTCATCACCGCACTGAAGACTTCCGCCGGCTCTACAAGCAGACCCTTGCGGACTTGCGGTACTTCATGGGGACGTCCAACGACGTCATGGTCTTCACATCTTCAGGGACGGGTGCGATGGAAAGCGCTGTGTCGAATTTGTTCTCCCCTGGTGACAAGGTCGTTGTTGCGGCCGCTGGGAAATTCGGTGAGCGCTGGGCGGAAATCACGAGGGCTTTCGGCTTGGATGTTCAGGTTCTCGAGGCGCCGTACGGTGATTCCGTGACGCCCGAAAGGGTCGCGGCGGCCCTGAATGCCAACGCGGAGATCCGAGGTGTATTTGTGCAGGCGACCGAAAGTTCGACGGGCGTCTCGCACGACGTAGAGGGTATGGCTCAAGCGGTGGGGAAAACGGGAGCGTTATTCGTCGTCGACGCGATCACCGGCCTCGGCACGAGTCCCCTCGACATCGACGGCTGGGGCCTTGACGTCGTCATCGGCGGATCACAAAAGGCGGCGATGATCCCGCCGGGCCTTGCCTTCTTGTCACTGAGTGATAAGGCATGGGAGCGGATCGATCCGCGCCGTGCGACGTACTACTACTTCGATCTGCTGAAACATAAGAAGAGCGCAGAAAAGGGCGAGTCGCCCTGGACGCCGGCTACTTCTCTGTTGCTGGGCCTATCGGAGTCGCTGCGGTATATCCGCGAGGTGGGGCGTGAGAATCTGATCGAAAACGCCCAACTGCTGGCGAAGGCCACCCGCGAGGCCGCCGAGGCGCTAGGCCTGAAGCTTTTCGCCAGGGGGATCCCTGCCGGTGCGGTGACTTCGATTCGGGCGCCCGAAGGCGTCAGTTCGAATGACATCGTCGAGCAGTTCAAAACCCGCTTCGGCGCGATCGTAGCAAACGGCCAGGGTTCCATGAAGGGTGAGATTTTCCGAATCGCGCACCTTGGCTACTTTGACTTTGCGGATTTGTTTGGCGTGATCGCCGAACTGGAAATCATCCTTCATTCGCTAGGACAACGCGTGGAATTCGGACGAGGTGTTGGGCGAGTGCAAGAGGTGTATGTGGGAGCGTCAGGGGAGTGAACGCAACACACGAATATTCGAGGCGGTGAGTTTAGGACAGCGAGTGGCGCAAGGCGCCTTTGCTTATTGACCCGATTCCGATTGTCTGTTACGATCTAGGCTTCGCGCGAGCTTTCCCGGTCCCCGCAGGCCGCTCGGGGTTCAAGTCACTCCAGACGAATGAAAAAACTTGCCCGCCAGTGGCTTGTCCCGGTAGTGTGTAGTGTTTGTCTTGCTTGCGCGCCAGGGATCGGCACCCGGACGCGGGTGGACCCGCCTGAGGCGCCCTCCAATCTCCCTTCCGAATCGACGGGCTCAGAACCGGTGGGCGCGTCCCTCGGTGAAGAGTACGCGGTCAACCCTGAAGCCGCCGTTCCGGGATCGGTCGCGGTGGAGGGTCCGATCATTGCCGAACCGGAGGAAGGCAATCTTCCCGCAGTGGAAGAGCCTCCCTTCGAAACACCGTCATCCGAACTCGCTGATCTGGTGGCTGACGCGCCGGATATCGTACCGGAATCGGAGCAGGCTTCAGAAGAAGAGTTGGCGCTGATTGACGAATTGAACGCCATCTCCATTCCGGAAGACTTCGAGCTGGAGGGAACTCGTCAGGAGCGTCTGAATAATACGAAATCCGAGTTGCCGGTGGTATTGAACTCGCAGGTCGCTCAATTTATCAACTACTTCACGGGCCGCCGGGGGAAAAAGACGGTGGTTCGCACGCTTGAGCGCGCAGGAGCCTACCGGGACATGATCGAGCGCATCCTCGAGGAAGAGGGTGTTCCGCAGGAAATGTTTCATTTGGCCCAAGCCGAGTCTGGTTTCCGTCCCAAGGCTCGCTCCCGCGCCTTCGCCACCGGGATGTGGCAGTTCATGAAGTTTCGAGGCCGCCAGTACGGCCTGCGTCAGGACAAGTACATCGACGAGCGTTACGACCCCGAGAAGGCCACCCGCGCGGCGGCTCGTCACTTGCTTGATCTGTATATCCAGTTCGGCGATTGGTACCTTGCCATGGCTGCATACAACGGCGGACCCAATCGGGTGCAGCGCGCCGTTGAGCGCACCAAGAGCTACGACTTCTGGACGCACAGCCGGCGGCGGTTGCTCCGCCGCGAGACCCGTAACTATGTCCCGATCATTCTGGCGATGACATATGTCGGGAAGAATCTCGACATGTACGGGATTGAGATCAAAGATCCGGCGCCGCCGCTCGAGTACGACACGATCGAAACAGATTCGGAGATCCATCTCGATCTCATTGCGGACCTAGCGGGCACGACGGCAGAGGCAATCAAACAACTGAATCCGGCGCTGCTGCGCTCGGCGACACCTCCGTATTCCTATGACTTGCGGTTGCCGAAAGGGTCGGGCAAGACGTTCGTCAGCGAGTTGCGGCCAATCCCGAAGGAAAAGCGTCTCGCTTGGCGGCGCCACAAAGTACAGGAGGGTGACTCCCTCGCTGCGATCGCAAAGCGGTACAAGATCCAGCAGTCACAGATCCTGGTCCACAACCAAGTCCAGGATGAGGGACTTGCCGCAGGCTCCTGGCTCACGATTCCTACTCCGCAGAGGAGGCTGCGCTACTACCGTTCATCAGGTGGCGGTGCCGGTGGTTTTCTCGAACCCGGCACAGGAAGGTACCGCATCGCGCGCGGAGATACACTGGGGGGCATCTCCCAACGGTTCGGTACGTCGATCGCCAACCTTCGAAATTGGAATGGTCTGTCGAGCACTCGCATCATTGCCGGCCGGTATTTGATCGTCAAACCAGAAGGCGTCGGAGCCAACGCCGCTTCAGCAAGTTCGCGCCCACCGTTGAATTCGCGAATGTACCGCATTGCAAGCGGCGATACGCTCGGAACCATTGCGCGCCGGTTCGGCGTCAGTGTAGCTCAACTCAAGGCCTGGAATGGGCTGAGCAGCAATCGGATCCGAGCTGGCGATCGGCTGATCGTTGGTGAGAAACCGGCTCTGCGTCCGGCAACGTCAAACCGGTCGACTCAGACCGCAAGCAGCCGATCGACCGGCGGCTCAGCAGCAGGACCTTCTGAAGGTGGGCAGTATCGGATCCGCCGTGGTGACAACCTTGCAACGATCGCGTCTCGCTTCGGTGTCACAGTAGAGGATCTCAAGCGATGGAACGGGTTGCGGTCGAGCCGGATCAGAGAAGGGAAATACTTGACCGTCCGGCCCCGTTCGAGGACAACAGCTTCCAACTCGTCGGCATCAAAAAGCAGTAGCCGGACCGTTGCTAACCCGATTAGCGGGAGCGGGCAGCGTTACCGCATTCGCCGCGGCGACAACCTCGCGTCGATCGCGCGGCGCTTTGGCGTCAGCGTTAACGACCTCCAGGCGTGGAACGGTTTGCGCGGCACGAGGATTACGGCTGGGGAGTACCTCATTGTCAGCCCGGAACGGAGAAATGCCGCGAGTGAGGCCCCGGTTCGAGCCGCTGCGAGGAAGGAGGCAGAGACGTCGGCGCGTGCATCCACACCGACGGTCCACACCATTCGCCGCGGCGACAGCCTCGGTGCGATCGCGCAACGGTACGGCGTCACCGCTTCCGAGCTTCGACGTTGGAATGGCATTCGAGGCAGTCGGATTACAGCCGGCGATACCCTCAAGGTGTATCCCGCAGTCAACTTCCCCGGGACTGAACGGACCGTGTCCGCCTCCAGGCGAATCTCCACCTCGGCTCCTCCGAACGGTGTCTACACGATCCGCAGAGGGGACAATTTGGGGAATATCGCGGAACGGTTCGGCGTGAGCATCAGAAACCTGCAGCGCTGGAATGGCCTGAATGGGACTCGCATCACGGCAGGCCAGACACTTATCGTCAGCGGGACGGCCGCAGCAAAGAACGGCGGCGGGGCGGCGGGGCTTGAACCGACGGGCAAGAGCCGCTACCGGATCCGTCGAGGGGACACGCTTGCCGTCATCGCCAAGCGATTCGGAGTCAGTGTAGACGATCTTAAACGCTGGAACGGCTTGCGCACCACTCGCATCCGCGAGGGGCATTATCTTACCGTCTCGCCGGGAGCCAAAGATGGAGACGGCTCCTAGCGCATGACAAACTCCGAACCGCCTCCCCTGCAGAATGTGAACATGTAGCTGTAACGGCCCCGATCTGGCGAGCACAGCGCACAGGAGTGCTCACGCCTTCCGTCATCAAGCGGCTTTGTCGAAGCGGCTTCCGCTTTCTGCGAGGTCATGCTCTTCCTGGCAAGAGACACATAGGGTCGTCCACGGAATCGCCTCGAGCCGCTTTGGATTGATGTCTTCGCCGCAGTGCAGGCAGATGCCGTACTCTCCCGTTTCGAGCAACGCCATCGCTGTCTCGATCGCCTTGCGGGTCTTCCAGGTTGAATCGATTACATGGACAGTGAGGTCCAAGTCTTGCCGGGATTGCACTTGATCCATCGGATCGCTCGACCACTCCGTGACGAGTCCGTTGCGAAGAGTTCCGTTCCCGCTTAGTTCAGCCAACTTGTTTTCGAGTCGTTGGTGGATCTGTTCAGTGACTTGCTTTGTCATGGCGGTTGCCTTCTCTCGGTCCAGGTGTATAGATGCACCCCACCGATCGGTGGTTGCATCTTTTTTCTTCGTTGCCGAAAGTTTTTCTGTCTGCTGAGTCAGACTGGGGGCAGACAAGATAAGCGGCACATTCTAAACGTTTTCTCCTCTCCTTAGCGGAGTAGCCGCCGCGCCGAGCGGAAGACCTGGAGAAACATCGAGGGAGTGAGTCGTCCTGTCTGAGTATTCTGACGGCTGGGATGGTAGCTGCACAGCAACACAGGCAGGCTCCCGGGAAGACAGTGCTGCACGGCATGACCGAACGGGTAGACAGATCTCTTCTCGATCCGCCCTTGACCCAGCAGGATGGTCAAATAGGAATCGAGAGCCAAGCGCCCCAGAGCGATCACGACTTGCACACGTGAAAGGAACTGCAACTCTTCGACGAGGTAGGGGCGGCAGGCTTCGAACTCCTCCCGGGTGGGTTTGTTGCCTGGAGGAGCGCAGCGGGCGGCGGCGGTGATGTAGGCGTCTCGAAGTTCGAGCCCATCTCCTCGGTGCGTCGACTCGGGCCGCGAGGCGAAGCCGGTCTCATACATCGTTCGATAGAGGAAGTCTCCAGAGCTGTCTCCGGTGAACATGCGTCCGGTTCGATTGGCGCCGTGGGCGCCGGGCGCTAGGCCAATAATCAGGAGCCTTGCCATAGGATCGCCGAACGCCGGCACGGGTTTGCCCCAGTAGTTCCAGTCGCGGTACGCACGTCGTTTCACACGAGCCACCTGTAAGCAGTGCTTGCGTAAACGAGGGCAGCGGGTGCAGGCGACAACTTGCTGCTCGAGGTCGGCAAAGAGCTGTGGGCCGCCGTGACGAGACATGATCCAGCATAGCTCACTGACAAGAACTTCCGTGTACACCAGCGTCATTCCCAACTTGTTGGTCGAGGGTATCCCGGCGGCGATTCTCGAGTCGTAAGCTCCCGTTGTCTACATTTCGAACTTGATGAGGCAACTAGGTGAGACCGACGGATATTCGGCATCGGGACATTTTTGCGATGCACGAACACACCTCTGCCGGCCACGTAGACATGGTCGTGCTCAGCTCATCGAGGATCCTTTCGGCCGCTCGTCGTCGCTATGCCGACCACGTAGCGAAGCCGGTCAAGAACGATCGCCATCTGCTGGAGAGAATGGGTGTGTATGTCATCCAGGAGGACTTGACTGCGGCCGACCGTACGATTCGGCACGACCCGTACCGGCTGGCGCGGCTGCTGGTTCGACTCGCTGGTCAGTTCGCTGAGCCTCTGGGTACGTAGCAGTGAGTACTCCTTGGGTCTGTCGACATGGCCCTGAACAGTGAAGCGCCGTCGTGCCTATCGCCCAATCCGAAGAAAATCGGGTGGATGCGCTGCTCACAACAGTCCTCGAAGCCGGGCCTTGACGCACGGATCATCGCCGACCCATACTGGGCCGTTGTTTCGCACTTACGGGAGGCGTGTTTGAATATGCTGCGATTCTTTACCCGAGTTACCCTCGCCGTTGTTGTTCTTGTTTCGGCTTGCTCCCCTGTCCAGGTGGCGCACGAACCCGCGGCGAAACTTTCAGAAGCAGTTGTCAGGGAGGCCCTGCGGGGCGCAGCGGAGTTCTACCGGAACGAGGTAGCCACCGAGGGCGCTTACCATTTCGTCTACAGCGAGGACCTGAGCTATGGCCGGTCGGAGGCGGCCCGCGGGCTGACGCAAGCCTCAGTCCAACGCGGCGGCACGCCGATAGTCGGAATGGCCTATCTCGAAGCGTACGAGGCCACGGATGACAGATTCTTTCTGGAAGCGGCGCGTGACGCCGCACGCGCCTTGGTGCGGGGGCAAGTCTGTTCCGGAGGCTGGGATTACATCATCGAGTTCGACCCGGAGAAGCGGAGACAGTTTCCTTATCGCGCCGAAGGAAACTGCGACGGTTTCAAGGTCAAGCCTGGCGTGGAAGGCGGCCGTCCCTCCACCACCCTCGACGACAATGTTTCGCAGGCCGCGCTGCGTTTGTTGATGCGTGTTGATCGCGAACTCGACTTCAAGGATGAGCAGATTCACGAGGCCGCGCTGTATGCTCTCGACACACTGATCCGCGCCCAGTATCCGAACGGTGCATGGCCGCAACGCTACGCGGAGTTCCCCGATCCGAGCCGACATCCGGTAAAACGCGCGAGCTATCCCGAATCTTGGTCGCGTGAATGGCCTGGGCCGGACTACCGTGGCCACTACACGTTCAATGACAACTCCATCTCCGACGTGATCGACATGATGCTCGAAGCGTCGCGCATCTACGATAATCCGAAGTACCGGGCCGCCGCCGAGCGCGGTGGCGACTTCATTCTGCTGGCGCAGATGCCCGATCCGCAGCCCGGCTGGGCCCAGCAATACGACGTTGACATGCAACCGGCTTGGGCCCGTATCTTCGAACCGCCCTCGGTGACCGGAGGGGAGTCTCAGGGTGTCATGAAAACGCTTCTACTGCTGTACCGCGAAACGGGGAAGAAGAAGTACCTGGAGCCGATTCCGAGAGCACTTGAATACTACGAGAAGTCCGTGTTGCCCGAGACGGACAACCCTTCGAAGTACCGTGCCCGCGCCTGTCCGCCGGGCTCGATTTGCCTGGCGCGGTTCTACGAACTCGAAACGAACCGGCCGCTCTACATCACTAAAGGCACCCGCGTGAACGTCCTGGGACGCTCCAGCGAATTGCTCGGAGGCTACAAGGTCAGCTACAGCGACGAATCAGTCATCACGCACTACGGCGTTCTGACTCGGGGAGACCAACTGCCTCAGATCCGAGCCGAGTATGAACGCATCAAGGAGGCCGACCCAAAGACACTCAGGCGTCCCGACCGCTTGAGCGGTCTTTCACCCTGGAATCAGGATGAGGGCGATGAGCCTGCCGAGGTGGATATTCGCGACCGTGCTGCCGCCGCTTTGTCGTCGTTGAGCGATCGGGGCGCTTGGGTTGAAGAAGGAGTCATCGATCCGACGGATCAGGTGTTGCAACTGTTCGCTGCCGAGGACATGACCGTCACTATCGGCGACGCCGTCCGTCGCATCAAGGAAGACGAGTATCTGCGGGTCTACTCGGGGGACATCCCACCCCCGGAAAAGGTGATCCGATCCAGTACGTTCTCGGACAATCTGCGAGCGCTCAGCGACTATCTGACACGCTGATGAGCACTTCAGGGCGGCTCTGAAGCCGATTGCTATACTGGGGATCATCGGATTGAGCGTGTCCTCGAAGACTTTTTACATCGAGACTTTCGGCTGTCAGATGAACGTTCATGACAGCGAGAAAGTGCGTGGAACACTGATTCAAAAGGGCTATCAGCAGGTTCATGCGGTTGAACAAGCGGGGCTCGTCCTCTACAACACGTGCAGCATTCGCGACAAGGCGGAGCAAAAGGTTTTCAGCCGGCTGGCCAACTTCAAGAAGCAGAAGGCCGCGGGCAAGATTTTTGGTGTTCTCGGTTGCGTCGCCCAACACAAGGGCACGGAGATCTTCGATCAGGCTCCGCACGTGAGCCTCGTTTGTGGCTCTGCCAGCTACAACGACTTGCCCGCGCTTCTGGACCGGGTCGAGGCAGGCGAGCAACGTGTGGAAGGCTTGCGACTCGACACCGACGACACCTTTGAGACGCCGCTCACGCGACGTGACAACCCCTATAAAGCGTTCATCACGATCATCGAGGGTTGTGACAAGCACTGCTCCTACTGCGTCGTTCCGTTCACACGAGGACCGGAACGCAGCCGTTCGAGCTGGAGCGTTCTCGAAGAGGCGGAGCGTCTCGCCTCCCAGGGCTACAGCGAGATTCAGCTCCTGGGTCAGAACGTGAACAGCTACTGCGATCCCTCGGCATCGGGCATGGACTTCGCTCAACTCCTAGCGGCTGTTGGCCATGTCCCCGGAATTCGTCGGGTGCGCTTCACGACATCCCATCCTCGGGACTTCACGCCTGAGATCATCGAGGCGATCGATGACAATCCCGTCCTCTGTGATCAGGTGCACCTGCCCGTGCAATCAGGCTCCAACCGAGTGCTGGCGCGGATGGAGCGCGAGTACCAACGCGAGGAATACCTGGAATGCATCCGGCTGATGAAGCATGCTCGAAGAGATATCGCCATCGGCACCGACATCATCGTCGGCTTCCCGGGTGAGACCGAGGAGGATTTCGAACAGACGCTTTCGCTGCTGGATGAAGTCGAATACGACTCGATCTTCTCCTTCAAGTACTCGCCGCGCGCAGGGACGCCCGCGGCGAACTACCAAGACGCCATTCCAGACGCCGAGAAATCGCGCCGCCTTGCGCTACTCCAGGAGAAGCAGCGCCGCATTCAACTTCGCCGCAACTCCGCCCTGATCGGACGTGAAGAAGAAGTGCTTGTCGAGGGTCGGCGCGAAAGATCGGGGCAGTGGATTGGCAGAACGACGCAGAATCGAGTGCTCAACTTTTCCGCCCCACGGGCTGATTTGTCGGAACTGAGAGGTTCATACTGTCGGGTGCGCGTCACCGGCTCGGGACCGAATTCGCTTGTGGGCGAGTTGGTCGGGAAGGAAGCCGCACCAGCATTTCACGGTTTCCGGATCTTGCAGTAGGCGGGATCACAATAGAGCGGCATTTGACCCGCGGAGTCGAAAATGCAAATCGAAATGAAGATTCGGGGTCTGATGATGGATCCGGTGACGAACATGCCGATCGTGATTCTGAGGGATCTCGAGGGCAACTCGGTGCTGCCGATTTGGGTCGGTGTCTATGAGGCGAATGCGATCGCCCTTGAGATCGAGAAGGTGACGACGCCGCGCCCGATGACGCACGATCTGATCAAGAACCTGCTGATGGGGCTTGGCGGTGGTGTCCGCAAAGTGGTTGTCAGCGATCTTCAGGACGATACGTTCTACGCCATGATCTGGGTCGAACGCAACGGAGAGATGATCGCGATCGACTCCCGGCCCAGTGATGCGCTCGCTGTTGCCCTGCGTCTCGACTGCCCCATCTATGTCGAGGACGAAGTGCTGTCATCGTCAAAGAATGTCGCCGCCGTCAGTGAGAAGGCAAACAGTGAGGAGTTACGCCGTTGGCTCGAGAACCTGGGGGACGAAGACCTGGGTCAATACAAGATGTGAGAGGGCCTGCATAGATCCTGGCCACTGCTTGTAACGGATCGCCCCGACTCATTGTCAGAGGTCGGGGAGCGGCATACCTATCTGAACGTTATTGCTCTTTGCTCCGACCACCCATCGGGCAGCTTGTTCAGACTGTTCTTCTCGATCAAGCTGCCGCGCACTCGGATCGAAGAGTGAATGCGGCAAGACCTGGAGCACATTCTCTACCGCACCTGCCAATCATCGCAGCCCCGGTTGGAGGCACGGAAGAAAACCGAGGTGAAGCGAATCGGTTAGGCTGGAGCGAGACTCCTCGCAATTCGGTTGATCCAAACCCATGACTCGACGCACTTTTCTAGGTCTCACTGCCGCGCACACCGTGGCATTGGCCGCCTCGCTGCCCGGACAGCGGCCTGACCGGCCACGCAAGGTACTGTTTGCCTGCATCGATGGGCTCGATCCGCGTTACATCGAGCAGAGCGACGTTCCCAATCTGCGGCGAATGATGAAAGAGGGCGCTTACGACGAAGGCAGCAGCGTCATACCGTCGGTCACGAACGTCAACAACGCATCCATCGCCACCGCTTCGTTCCCCGAGGAGCACGGTATCACCACCAACTACTTTTTCGAACGCGGAACAGGGCAGGGGACTTTCATGGAGACGGCCGACTTTCTTCTGCGCCCGACTTTGTTCGTGAAAGCTTCCGAAAAGGGCTGGAAAACGGCCATGGTTAGCGCCAAACACAAGATCTATCGGCTCATCGGCCGGGACGCTGACTACAAGGCCTCGGGGCAACAGCCGTCCCCTGACATCCTCGAAAGGGCCGGACCGCAGCAGGACATGTATACGCCGGACATCAACTACTGGTGCGCCCGCGCCGCACACTCGCTGCTGGGTGACGGCTACGATCTTGTCTACCTCGCAACGACCGACTACATGATGCACACTTATCCGCCTGAGGACGAGCGCTCGCGCGAGCACATGCAGCAGCTCGACCGTTGGCTCGGGCGCATTGTCAACGACTTTCCCGAAATCGAGATCTACCTCTCAGCCGACCACGGGATGAATGCCAAAACGCACGGCGTCGATATCGCGAGGCTTCTCGCCGAAGAAGGCATCGAAGCCGAGGCCGTGCCGATCATCCGCGACCGGCACGTCGTCCATCACAAGAACCTTGGCGGAGCTTGCTACGTGTACTTGATGGATGTGAAGGATGAGGATCGCGCGTTCGAGTTGCTGCACGAAACCGAAGGGGTGGAAGAAATCTATCGCCGTGTCGACGCGGCCCGTGCGTTTCATTTGCATCAGCAGCGGATCGGCGATCTGTTCCTGCTGGGCGAGAAGCACGTGGCGTTCGGAGCACTCGACCGCGTCCGCGAGGATATTGCGATCCGCTCACACGGCTCGCGCCACGAGTCGGTCGTTCCCGTTCTGCGCTACGGAACTGAGGGTAGCGAGAAACACTTCTACAACTTGGACTTGACCCGGAACTTCGTGTGGTGACCCCGCCGGGGTTTGGCGGGCTTTACGAACGAGCAAACGGCCGCCCTCTGCCGGTCCTGACTTTCTCCCCACTCGAGCATGTACCACGGAGGGAACCCGGAAAAACAGCACTCAAGAAACAAAAACCCCGGGTGGGAAGCCGATTCTCAAACGCCTCCCACCCGGGATGAGGAGGATGCAATCCAACGACGAATCACTAACTGCAGCCGGAGGTGGAGCCGCAGTTCTCGCATTTGTAGCAACTGCCGTTACTGGTCATGAGCGACCCGCATTCCGCGCAAATCGGCGCGTCCGGCGCTGCGTGGAACGAAAGCTCCTGCTGCGGCTCGGGCTCGGTGGGCCGAAGCTTGGGTGTCTCGCCGGCTTCCGTTTCCCGGTAGGCCGGCGAGATGAAACGCATCCCCAGCCAGCGGAAGATGTAATCCATGATCGACTTGGCATAGGGGATGTTCTGCGAGCCGGTCCAGCCGCTGGGCTCGAAACGGACGTGCTGGAACTTGTCGACGAGCGCTTGCAGGGGCACGCCGTACTGTAGGGCCATCGAGACAGCAGTTGCGAAGCTATCCATCAGGCCGCTGATCGTCGAGCCTTCCTTGGACATCTTGATGAAAATTTCGCCCGGTGCTCCGCTTTCATACAAGCCAACGGTGATGTAGCCTTCGTGCCCGCCGACGGAGAATTTATGAGTGAGTGACTGCCGCTCTTCAGGCAGTTTGGAGCGGTGCGGTTTGTATACGATTTTCTCGGTGACTGGCACGGTGGCCTTCGCCGCGCCCGAGTCTTCAGCGGAGCTTCCGGAGTTCAGCGGCTGCGTACGCTTGGACCCATCGCGGTAGATAGCCACTGCTTTCAGGCCCAGGCGCCACGCCTCGACGTAGGCGTCGACGATATCTTCGACCGTGGACTCCTCGGGCATGTTGATCGTTTTTGAAATCGCTCCCGAGATGAACGGCTGAACCGCGCCCATCATTCGCAGGTGGCCGAGGTAGTGGATGGAGCGTTCGCCGTTTTGGGGACGGAAACTGCAATCGAAGATCGGCAGATGCTCGTCCTTGATGTAATCGGCGCCCTCGATCGTTCCGGTGGCGTCGATATGGTTCACGATCTCGCTGGCTTGCTCGGGTGAGTAGCCGAGTTTGAGCAGCGACTGCTCGACGGTGTTGTTGACAATCTTGATCACGCCGCCGCCGACCAGCTTCTTGTACTTGACCAGCGCCAACTCCGGCTCGACACCGGTGGTGTCGCAATCCATCATGAAGCCGATCGTCCCGGTGGGTGCGATGACTGTGACTTGACCGTTGCGGTATCCATGCCGCCGGCCCATCTCATAGGCGCCGTCCCAGCAACGCTGCGCACCATGCCACAGAGGCTCCTCGATCAATGCACCGTCGATCTTCCGTGAAGCATCGCGGTGCATCCGAATCACTTCGAGGAACGCCTCGCGATTCTTCTCATAGCCCGGGAATCCGCCTGTGACCTCAGCAATACGGGCACTGGTCAAGTAGGCCTGTCCGCACATCGTAGACGTGATGGCGCCCGCGACGGCGCGGCCGGCGGCGCTGTCGTACGCTACACCCATCGACATCAGCAACGCGCCCAGGTTGGCGAAGCCGAGCCCCAGCGGCCGGTAGTCGTGCGAATTCTGCGAGATCTTGCCCGTCGGATAGCTGGCGTTGTCGACCAGGATCTCCTGCGCCACGATCAGCGTATCGACAGCGTGCCGGAAGGCCTCGACGTCAAACCCGCCGTTGCTCTTCTTGAATTTCATCAGGTTCAACGACGCCAAGTTACAGGCGGAGTCGTCGAGGAACATGTACTCCGAGCAGGGGTTCGAAGCATTGATGCGATCGGTGTTCTTGCAGGGATGCCAGCGGTTGATTGTCGTGTCGAACTGCATGCCGGGATCGCCGCATTGATGCGTTGCCTCGGCGATTTGCTTGAGCAGATCTTTGGCCTTGTGGCGCTCCTTGGGCTGTCCGGTCAGCACGGAGCGTGTCCACCAATCCTCACCCTTGACGGCCGCCAGCATGAACTCGTCCGTTGCCCGCACCGAGTTATTGGCGTTCTGGAAGAAGATCGAGCTGTAAGCGTCGCCGTCGATAGCCGAGTCGTAGCCTGCGTCGATCAGAGCCCAGGCCTTGCGCTCTTCGCCGGCCTTGCACCAAATGAATTTCTTGATGTCAGGGTGCTCGGCATTGAGGATGACCATCTTCGCGGCGCGGCGTGTCTTGCCGCCCGATTTGATGACACCGGCAAAGGCGTCGAACCCCTTCATGAAAGAAACAGGCCCCGATGCCTTGCCACCTCCTCGCAACAGGGCGTCTTCCTCACGGATCTTCGATAGATTGGAGCCCGTTCCCGAGCCCCACTTGAATAGCATGCCCTCGGTCTTGGCGAGGTCCATGATCGATTCCATGGTGTCGCCGGCCGAAATGATGAAACAGGCCGAGCACTGCGGCCTGTGAGCACCGGCTTCCAGAGCCTTGACGCTCTTGCTCAGCGCGTCCCATGCCCAGCCGTAGCCGCGGCTTTCTTTTACGCCGACGTTGAACCAGACCGGCGAATTGAAGCTCGCCTTCTGGTGTAGCATCAGGTGGGCCAGTTCGCCACGGAAGTTCTCTACATCCTCCTTTCCGGCGAAGTAGCCTCCGGCGGCGCCCCAGTCGGCGATCGTATCGACGACGCGATGGACCAGTTGCGCGAGGCTCGTTTCTCTTTGGGGAGTGCCCGCCTGCCCGTGGAAATACTTGCTCGCGACGATGTTCGTGGCGGTCTGCGACCAGTCGCGAGGCATCTCCACTTCGGGCTGCTCGAAGATAACTTCACTTTTCTCGTTTGCGATGGACGCGGTCCGGACTTCCCACTTGATCAGGTCGTAGGGAGTCGTCCCGGACTCGATACCTTCCGTAAAGTAGCGGGGAAATGACAGCCCCTGCCGAGATGCGACCTCTGATGAAAGTTCGTCTACTCCGGTTGACAGATCGACGCTGATTTCGCCCATGCTTCGCCCTTCCCTTCGATACCTGTGCCGTCCCCCCACGGAGCGGCTTACCAAAAAGATGTGAGTGGAGTCACCGTCGGCTCAATGGATAACTTGCGGGAGGAGCTACCGATGCTTGGGCTGGCAGTGACGTTCCATAAGTGTACATCATCTTGTGGCAATGTCAACAGCTATTTCCACATATTGTTAGCGACACGCCAAAAATAGGTGGCCTCCAGCCGGGGACTGTCTGCGACAGAGGGGTAGCCGACTGCGATGGCCACTCTGGTATTCTCCGGTTCCCGGCAGGGAGAATGGACCGACGGCGTAGTGGGGAAGTTATCTGAGGCCGGATTCTTTCAGGGCCAACTCGATCTCTCGAGCAATCTCGGGATCGTCGATGGTCGAAGGAATGGAATAGTCCCGCCCGTCGGCGATGTCTCTGATCGTTCTCCGAAGAATTTTTCCGGAGCGGGTCTTGGGTAACCGCTTGACGCGAGAAACTCTCTTGAGACTGGCAACGGCGCCGATTTCTGCTCTGACTCTTTGGATGATCTCCCTTTCAATTACCTTCCAGCCGCGTTCCACTCCCGTCTTCAACACGACCAAGCCCAGGGGCACCTGACCCTTGAGTGGATCCTGTGCCCCGACCACGGCGCATTCCGCAACATCGGGATGGCTGGAAACCACCTCCTCCATTCTCCCGGTGGAGAAGCGGTGGCCAGCGACGTTGATCACATCATCCACACGGCCCATGACATAGAGATATCCTTCCTCATCCTTGCGGCCGCCGTCGGCAGTGAAGTAATAGCCCGGAAAGCGGCTGAGATAGGAATCCAGGTAGCGTTGGTCGTCATTCCACAAGGTAGGCAGACAACCTGGCGGAAGCGGAAGCTTGACGGCGATCAAGCCTTCCTGATTGGGACCCAGGACCTGACCGTCGCTGTCAAGCACCTGAATGTCGTAACCGGGAACGGGCTTACTGGCAGACCCCGCTTTGAAGGCATGGGGAGTAAGCCCCATGCAGTTGGCCGCCATCGGCCACCCGCTCTCCGTCTGCCACCAGTGGTCGATGACAGGAATTCCGAGAAGGCGGCGAGCCCAATGGTAGGTGTCCGGATCCAGCCTTTCACCGGCGAGAAACAGATACTGCAGACAGGAGACATCGAACTCTTTGAGGTACTCTCCTCCAGGATCTTCTTTCTTGATGGCCCGGAAAGCGGTCGGAGCCGTGAACAAGACCTTCACCCCATGTTGGGCGATGACCCTCCAAAATGCTCCCGGATCAGGTGTCCCTACCGGCTTGCCCTCGTAGAGCACGCTGGTGCAGCCGTGCAGCAACGGGCCGTAAACCGTATAGGAATGTCCCACCGCCCAACCGATGTCGGAAGCCGCCCAAAATACATCCCCGGGTAGCACATCGTAAACATGCTCGAGGCTCCACCTCAACGCCACCGCGTGTCCAGCGTTGTCCCGAACCACTCCCTTCGGTTTCCCGGTCGTCCCGGAGGTATAGAGGATGTAAAGGGGATCGGTTGCCTCAAGAGGGAGGCAATCAACGGGCTTGGCCGCTTCCATCAGCTCCTGCCAGTCCCTGTCTCTTCCCGGCTTGAGCGAGGCGCGAGCCTGTGGCCTTTGGTAAACCACACAGACCTCCGGTTTATGCTCGGAAAGATCGATGGCAGCGTCCAGCAGCGGCTTGTAAGGAATCACCTGTTGGACTTCGATGCCGCACGAAGCCGTGACAATCGCCTTCGGTCGGGCGTCGTCGATCCGAATGGCAAGTTCCTGCGAAGCGAAACCGCCAAAGACGACCGAATGCACCACACCGATGCGGGCGCAGGCCAGCATGGCGATCGCCGCCTCAGGGATCATGGGCATGTAGATGATCAGCCGGTCTCCTTTTTCCAGGCCGAGCGCACGAAGCGATCCTGCAAAACGAGATACCTCATCTTGCAAATCCTGGTAGGTGATCCGACGAACAACGCCGCTGACCGGGCTATCGTAAATCAGGGCGGCTTGCTCCGCTCTCCCATTCTTTACGTGTACGTCCAAGGCGTTGTAGCAAGTGTTGAGCATGCCACCTTGGAACCACTGGAAGAAAGGCCCTTTCGAGGCATGGAGAACACGGTCCCACTTCCGATCCCAGTGCACGGCTTCGGCCGCTTCCGCCCAGAAAGCCTCCGGCTCCATCAAGGAGCGCCGATAGTTCGTTTCATAGGAAGGCTTCATGTTCTGCATCCCTCCAGAAGCTGATCCGTCAAGGCAAAGGTTACAGTGTATCCCCTCTCCGCAACCGGACGGGGAATGCTGGTTGATTGCCGGCGTCTTCTTCCCGGGCTGCATTGATCACACGACGGACGGTCCAACTCTATAATGTTCACCGAGGTAGAACGAACATGGTTTCCTCCACACGAAGACGAATCTTGCAAGGCGCCGGCCTGGGATCACTCACCGGTCTGTGGCCGTTCGCCGCATCAGGGGCGCGCAAGACCGGGCGAGATGTTTATGGGGAACTCGGTATCCGTCCGTTGATCAACTTTCAGGGCACCTATACGACGATCGGGGCATCCAAGCAGACCTCCGAGTTATTTGAGGCACAGGCCGAAGCGGCGCGTCACTACGTGGTGCTCGAGGAGCTACAGGATGCCATTGGCTGGCGGATTTCCGAGCTGATTGGCTGTGAAGACGCCATGGTCAGCACCGGCGCGGCGGGAGCGATCGCCATCGGCACCTACGCCTGCGTCGCCGGTGACGATCCGAAGAACATCCGACAGCTTCCCGATGTCGGCGGCATGAAGTCTGAAGTGGTCATCCAGACCATCCACCGAAACGGGTACGATCACGCCGTTCGCACTGCGGGCGTCAAGATTGTCGAGGTCGAGGGCGCCGAGCAACTCAAAAAGGCCATCAACGAGAACACAGCGATGATCTACATGCTCGGCGGCACGACCGGTGACTGGGCCTGGAAGGATCGGGAGCACGTCGAAGTCAGCGATGTTCTCGCCATCGCGAAGCCGTCCGGCGTTCCGGTCATGGTCGATGCCGCCAACATGCTGCCCCCTTGGAAGAACATCCAAGAGCTTGCTGCTATCGGCGTCGATCTGATCTGTGTCAGCGGCGGAAAGCACATCAGTGGCCCGCAGTGCTCAGGACTTCTGGCCGGCCGCAAGGACTTGATTCAGGCCGCGTGGCTCAACTCCAATCCCCACTCCAACTCCAGCGGACGTGCCATGAAGGTCGGACGTGAAGAGATGGTCGCCCTGTGGCTGGCCGTGGAGCGCTACGCCAAGCTTGACTTCAAAGCTATCGACAAGGAATCCAGGAAGCAAGCGGATTGGCTGGAAAGCCAGATCAAGAAGATCCGGGGCCTTCGGACGAGCCGCGTTCCGTTCGAGCGCACCCGGCGCGTGCATCGCGTGGTGGTTGAATGGGACGAAGCGGAATTCGGCATCACCACCAGGCAACTGCGGGAACAACTCCTGGAAGGCGAGCCCCGCATCGCTGTCGCCGGCAACCCCCAGCAGGGGGTTCAGTTCACCGTATTCATGAATGACCCGGGTGACGAGAAGCTGGCGGCCCGGCGAATGCGGGAGATTTTCGCCGGGACTTAGTCGATAGATGTTGATGAAAGTCACTCAGGCGGCGTTATCCGCCGTGACGCCGAAGGACGCCCTCTGGCAACTCCGGGAACGCTGCGCCGCACTCTCCGTGCCGCCGGACGGAAGAGGCGCCTAACCTTTCGGGGGACGACGGACGTTAGCGCTCGTCGGCTTTGTCGTTCGTTGGAGGAGATCGTCGAGAACCGTCGTACTACTCATTCCTCGCCGAGCAACCGCAGATGCCCGCTGCGCCTTCCGCGGGACTACTGCCCCGGGCTGCTAATAAGCGTCCCTGCGGGGCCGGACGTTCTTGATGGGTATTGTGACGACGTTGCTGATGAACAACACTTGCGCGATCGTAACGGGGGCAGTCGGGTTGTCCTCATGGCCTTCATTGAGCCGCATGTTGATCTGATAGACACCCACCTGCCCCGGCATCAAGCCAACGAATTGGATTACCGCCGACCGGCCATCCACGAGAGACGACACGAAGTCGGCCGCCACGAACGGTACGGTCAGCGACTCGCCGGTCGGTATGGGTTGCCCGGAGGGGATACCCAAGTCCTGAGGATTCGGCGCGGTTTGCCCCAATCCGGTTCCGAACAGAGTGATCACTTCTCCCGGAGACGCCGGGTTCTCGGGCGTAATCAATGAGAACGGCTCGTTGCCGCAGCACAGAGTGTTCGTGCGGCTTTGGACGTTCACGACCCTCTCATCGGTCGTCTCG
The DNA here is from genome assembly GCA_965204095.1 of Bryobacterales bacterium. Lineage (GTDB taxonomy): Bacteria > Acidobacteriota > Terriglobia > Bryobacterales > UBA6623 > JAPPLB01. The sequence continues at coordinate 4,218,624 of OZ241991.1, forward strand.
GCTGAAAACTCGATCTCATTCGCCTCACGACCCGCGACTCGCGCAGTGAGCAGGACGATCACCGGAGTCTGGCCTCCCCTAAGGGTTCCATCCTCGGCGTTCGTTTCCACCATCAGTTGGGAGCCTTCGTTGACGGAGACGGAAAATGTAATGTTGTTGCCTTCCACGCCCAGGACTCGCGCAACCACCTGCATGATCGGAGCCTGGGGATCGAAACCTTCGAGCCGTCGAGCCGTGGCATCAGGGTCGCCGAGGCCGGAGTTGATCTCGTCGACCATCTTGTTGCGGATGCTGGCCAGCGTATCGTCTTCTTGTACAACGACGATGTACGGACGATCGTTAATGGTGACGGTGAAGGTGTCGCCTGCTTGAATCTCTCCCGTCAAGGTGACATCGGCGCGCGCCGAGAAGAACCCCTCCCTTGCGGCGGAAGCGACGACATCAGGGTCTCCATCTCCGTCGTTGATGGCAGCCACGAGCGCGTCCCGCACGCTCTGGGCGCTATCGCCGTCCACTGTGACGTAGGAATAGGTCCTGCCTTGCACTCTGATGGTGACGGTAACGCCTGCGGTGATCGTGGTGCCTTCACGGGTATCGGTTTGCGTAACTGCGATGCGGCCTTGGGCAATGCCCGTAGTATGAACAGCGATGGCCTGCCGCGGTTCGGGTCCATCAAACGCAAACAAGCCCGGTGAAGCACGAGCCACTCTCGCGGCCCAGGGCGCGGAAACGCTCACCGTCCCGTCGTCCCGCAGCCTGCGCACGTAGACACTGGCAGTGCTGCCCACCGTTTCGAAAGGAACGAGGAAATAAATCTGTTCCGGAGTGACGCTGAACAAGGGCGCTGCGACTCCGTTGACATAGACGCGCACCCCACCCAATTCCGTGGGCAGTTCCAACGAACGACTGCCTAACCCGGAGTCGCCGTGGAGAAAACCTCGAACGCCTTCTCCCTCTGGCGGCACTTCGGGATCCGCGTACTCCGGATACCAAATACGATCTGCGAAGTCCTTGCCGAACAAGACCGCGATCGTGCCAACCGGCAACTCACGAGCGTCGCTGCCTCCCTTGAGCTGTTGTCCGGAACGCGCGGGTGCGGTTGTGTTTCTTTCGCCCAGCTCCGTGACAGAGGTGAAGGAGATACTGTTTCCTTCCGGGCCGGGCTCCTTGGCGAAGACACGGAAGCCGTAGTTGAGGTCGCCTCCAGCGAGGGTTTCCCCCTCCGCTTCGACCGTAATGAGCGCTCCAGGCGACAACGTGAACGAATAGGGGATGTTGTTGCCTGTCGGGCCGATATCCCGGAACACGAACCGCAGCACGTTGAGAACGTCTCCGGCCGTATCTCGGAGCGCGAAGAACCGTGAGTCGGGGTTGTTCCTGAACCTGTGCAAGAAGCGGTCGACCATCACGAACGGTTGGTCATCCGCTTGAACGGTGACCTCATACGTTTCATCGCCGACGTTGAGTGTGATGCGGTCACCAGCTTGAATCTCGCCGTCGAACGTCAGGGTGCCGCTGGCATGGTTGCCGCCTTGCACGGCGGGACTCGCCGTGGCGAGGGAATAGGGGTCGGTATTGATCTGCTCGAGAAGTGATGCAGCGGCCTGTGGCGCCGCATCGCCCTCTTCCGCAACATGTTCGTACTTGCGGGGTCCGATCGTGACTGTCGTTACCTGCCCAGCCGTCAGATCGCCCGTCATGAAGATGGAGCCGCTTGCAGGAATCTGGTAAGACGCGGCGTTGACAAGTCCATCGTCGGCAATCTGGTCTACGGCCGGCGTAAAGACCAAAACGCGCCGTGTAAAAGGGTCGGCCACATAGAGGTTCTCACCGTCAATGGCGAGCGTGCCGGGCGAGCGCAGGCTCGCCGCGCCGGTAGACTCTCTCAGACTCTGAAAGTCGGCCTGTCCCAGCACGGCATCCGCCGCCGCTCCGTTCTCCTCTGGGACCTCGTTGTAGATCAGCACCCGATCGTTCCCGCTGTCCGAGATATAGAGCTTCTCGCCGTCCGAAAGCGCGAAGCGTGGGAAATGCAGAGTTCTTTCACAACGCCTGGGATAGGCCGGGCCGCAGTCGTCGTCATTGAAGAAATCGATCATGCCATCGCAATCGTTGTCGATCCCGTCCGAGCAGGACTCTTCCTTTTCCTCCGTGACTTCGCAGTCGTCATCCGGCTCGGAAGACATCTCGTCATCGAGGTTCGAGGGCGGCGGCGGGTCCAATGGTTCGCACAGCGATCTGGAATCGTTTGCCACAGAAGTTTCAAGATCCACCTGCCCTACCACGACATCGGCGGGAGAGAAATTCTGCGTAGGGATGTTGAAGAAGATCATCACCCGGCTGAAGCCCAGGTCGCTGACGAACATCTGGCCGTTCGTGACGGTGACGGCCACCGGGTCGAGCATTGTCGAGGCCGTGGTCTCCACGTTCGACTTCGTAATGTCGGGCTCGGGACGCGTTTCGAAGTCGGGTTGGCCCAGGACGATGTTGGCGGAAGCTCCGTTAGAAGTCGGGATCGAGTTGTAGATCAGGATGCGTCCGTTCAGTGTGTCGGCAACGAACAGACGCCCGCTGTCGATCCAGACGCCCTGCGGTCCCCGCAAACCGTCGGCTGTCGTCCGCGGGGAGCTAGTCTCAAAGTCTGGCTGTCCGACCACAACGTCAGGGAGTGTCCCGTTCATGGTGGGAATCGTCTGCCAAATGAGAACGCGGTTGTTGTCGGTGTCGGCGACCGCGAGCGTCGTGCCGTCGGAGTGGACCGCCGAAGGGTTCTGGACACCGTCGGCGAGCCCCGGCCCGAAACTGTCGAAGTCGGTCTGACCGAGTACGGTATCCGGCAGGCCGACACAGACGGGACAGAATTCGTCATCCGGCAAATCCGCTCCCGGCTGCGGCAATTCCGCATCGAGGTCGGGGATGAAGCTCGACAAGTCTTCGTAGATCAGGACCCTGTTGTTGAGGGGAGTCGAACCGACTTCATTGCCGTCCGCGATGAAGAGGTGTCCTCCTGCGATGGCGACTCCCGCCGCCCCGCCGATGGTCTCACGGCTCGACAACGGCGCCTGACGAGTGAAACTGGGTTGGCCGACAACCAGGCGGGCTGCCTGCCCGTTCACAAAGGCAGGTTGCGCTGTTGCTGTGGGCGCCAGTGAGAGCGCCAGCAGCATCGACACGACGAGACTGTCCCGCCTAATGGTTCCGGTGCCGATCAGGCATCCCCGATGCGGCTGAAAGTTCCTCGTGTGCACTGCTTGATTACGGGGATGCCCTGAGAGAATACCGCGTAGGTGGAAACGGCGAATCAAGAACAAGCCCTTCCCCCAATACCTAATACGTTACGACGAAGCGGAAGGGTTTCTCAAATAGGCGTCGTCACCTCGCAGCCAGTCTTCGCGCACGGGCTGGAAGAGATCCAGAGCGACGGAATCCTCGAGAGCTTCCACTTTGTGCGGCTTGTGAGAAGGAATCTGCATCATCTCGCCGGCCGACACCTCTTCTTCATGGTCGTCAAAGTAGAAGCGCAAACGGCCCTCCATCACATAGCTCACCTGCTCGTTCTCGTGATGGTGCCGGGGAACAATCCCTCCCTGTTTCAAATAGATATGAGCTATCGTCATGCGGTCGGTGTGGACAACCCGTCTTGCAGTCGCGGGCCCAAGCTCTTCGTGCTCGATGTCATCCCAGCGATGGATTTTGCTTTGACCGGCCATGGTTGACTTGCTCTCGAAGCGGTATGAACCGCCGCCGCAGCTTTAGCGAGGCGCGAAGCCTCGAGTCGGGGCGTAACACACCATTATATAAACGTATCGCAGTGTAGAATCGTGGGAGGCGCAAGCCTGTTGCTCGGGAGGGCCCTTAGCTCAGCGGTTAGAGCTGCGGACTCATAATCCGTAGGCCGCAGGTTCGAATCCTGCAGGGCCCACCAATCTTCACGGCCATCAGCTATTCACGATTGGCGATGAATGGCGCCTCCGCCGTGACGGACTCATTCGCGGCGACAAGTACTCGGCGGCCGCGTTCGCGCAGATAGCGCAGGTCTTCGGCGATGCCGAGGTCGAAGTGATTGTCCCGGCCGACTGCGAAGACGGTGTAGGACCCCGGAGGGACACCTGAGATGGCATACGCGCCGTCTTCGCGCCGGTAGCGCCCCAAGCGCTCGAAATGCCAATCCTCTTCGTAGCGGCTAGGCAAGAGCACAACGAAGCCCTCCGTAGTTCCGGAAGCCTTCGAGCCTTCTTCAGCAACGGTTCCCTGCACGGCGCCGGCATCGAATGCGATGCGGATCTCGAGTCCCTCGAGCGGCGCGCTTTGCGGTACCGACACCCTCCGGCTGTTCAACGGCTGGCCGTCGATCAACATCCGCCTCACGTAGGCTGTTTTCGGCAGTTCGGTGACAAAAACGTAATGGGAGCCCGGCGTGACGCCGCTAAAGCGGAACTCGCCGCCGGCGGCGAGCGTAGGCAGGCGGGTCAAGCGTCCGCTGGGGGCGCCCACATCCGATACGAGACGCACCCTCATTGCTTGGTTGAGAGTTGCTGGGTCGTCCTGGGGCAGGGAGGTCTCAGCGACAATGCGGCCAACGACGTCCTGGGTGGTAGACACGGCAAGCGCGACTTCGATGGTCTTGCGAGAGACCAGCAGCACGGACTCTTCGGCATAAAAACCTCCGCCGCCCGTCTGGGCCACCAATCGATATTCTCCGGGGTGCAGTCCGCGCACGGCGAACAGCCCTTGCTCGTCAGGCGAAACGGAAGACACGATAATGTTTCCGGGGCCAATGACGATCACATTGCAGGCAGGGCAGGGCTGCCCCCTTTCGCCGTGGAAGACAGACCCCTCGACCGACGTACGCATCGCGCGAGGCAGGTGGAAATCGATCCCTTCGCGTTCAACTCCCCAGCGAACCGCGATCGGCGCGCTCTCCTCAATGGATCCCGCATTGGGATGGTACACGTTGGGGAACTCGAAGGCGCGGACACCGCGCGGGCTTCGCAGACTCAATGGCCGCACCGTCGCGAAGTAGCGGCCGGGCTCGAGCCCCGATAAGCGGTACTCGCCGAGATCGTTCGTGACTCCCGAGCGCTTGAACTGGAGCCGTGAGAGGCCCTGCGAAGTCATTCTCTCGTAGAGTTGAACGGTCGCCAGCGGGACAGCGTCGCCATCAGCGTCCAAGACACGGCCCGAGATTGCCGCTGAACGCCTCATCTCGATGCGAAGGTCAGTGCGCGGCTCGTCGCCGCTCAGCTTGACACTCGCCGAAAGGCTGGAATCCGCTTCGTAACCATCCTTGCGGAAACTCAGCGAGTAGTCACCCAGCGGGAGGTCTGCAAATCGGAAGCGCCCGTCGAGGCCGGTGCGCGCGTGACGACTGACTGCTGGCCCATTTCTCGACATTTTGCTGGAAGCGAGACCCACCCGGACGCTCCGAAGCGGCTCGTTGCCGTGCGGCGCGGAGATGAACCCACGGATTTCTCCGGTCCGGATTTGTCCGGCGGCGGCAAGCATCATGCAGACAGGCAAGAGGCCGAGACAAGCGCATAGCGAGCTTGTCCGGAAACGCTTTTCCCGTCGATCGAGTCTCGTCATTCGACCGCCGTCAGATCTATCTCGACCTCACTGCCGGGTTCAATCGGAAAGCTCCGCACTGCATCTCCGGCGGATTCCCAGAGCTCCCGGCCGTGTACTTCTGCCGAGCTGCGGTCGCTCCAGGCACAGATCCGATACGGCCCCGGTGTCAGCTTCTCGAAAGCGAACGCGCCGTTCTGATCCGTTTGCGCCGAGACTATCCCGTTCGGCCCTTCAAAGCCAACGCGATAATGCGCGGCTGCGGGCTCGTCTCCGCGCCGTTCGCGGGACGGCTTCACGCGACCCCGGACACGCGCGAACTCGGATGAAACAACCAGCGTCACATCGCGAATATCTCCAGACCGCAGCTCAATGCCCTGCGGCGGCAACGTCTCGCCGCCAATGCGGACGCTCTTGATATAAAATTCCCGGCTGGCCACGGAGAGGCGGTATGTCCCCGGCAAGAGGTGTTTTTCCTGGAAAGTAAAGTCCGGAAAGGCCGCAACGGCGCGTGTGGAAATGCCGGAGTCATCGGCGCGCACAAAGCTGAGGGAAAGATGATTGGGCAGCTCGCTCCCGTCGCTTTCCACCCGCCCGCGAAAGCCCGTCGGATCCGATGGCTGAAGAGTGAGCCCCCGCATCTCGTTCTCAATGCGCACTACTCCGAGTGGGAATCGCTGCTGTGGTCCGCTGCGAGGATTTTGGCTGTACGAGAACACGTAGTCTCCCGGCAGAACATCTTCAACCGTGAAGGCGCCGTCACGCGCCAGCCGATACATGTATGAGCCGTATCGAGGGCCGGCCTGAAGCCTCCTTCTCAGCGGACGCATCCACAACAAGTGGTCTCCCTGCAATGACAGATCGACTCCGGCAACGCGTCCGGCAACCGTGAACGTCGAACCGGCGATATCCGCAAGCCGTAGCGAGATGCCGCCGATCTCTTCGCCCGCGGCAACGTCAATCGGCACCGGTTCGGAGCGAAGAGTTGCGTCGCCCCTTCCCCGACCGCCGATAGCGCCATACAGTTCGTATGGACCCTCAGGCAGACCGATAATGCGGAATCGGCCGCGATCGTCGGTGCGCCCCTCGCCTCGCAAATTGGCGGCTTCCGTCGAAGCGGCGTTTGGCGTGAGCAGCCAGATGTGGGCGTTCTTGACCGGTTCGTTGAGGTCGTCAACCGCGGTTCCGGCCACGACAGCCCCTTTGACCAGCTCGAAGTCAAACGGACCGCACTCGGCTTTGAAGCAACTGACATTCAACTCTGTCTGTTTTTTTCCGCCTGCCGAGACAACAAGGTATCCGAACTTCTCGGCCTTCAATCGCAGGCGGCCGGCCGCCTCGCCCGCAAGCAGATACCGGCCCCGGCCATCAGTGCGGGTGACGGTGAACGTATGCCGGCCGTCGGGCGATCCGGCTGACACGAGAGCCTTGCGCAGCGGAACAAGCCGGTCGCCGACGCGCTCGTAGACGCTGCCGGTGATGGACTGCGCGGAAGCGCACGAAACCAGCAGCGAGAGCGCCAGGAGACGCCGTTCGACTGACCATGACACTCCTACTCGCATTGACCCTGACCCGCGCAACCCCGCACTTAGCCGCGCAAACCCACCCTGTAGCCGCATACAGGTTACCTCTAGAGACACCGCCTAGCCCACTCAGGTTTCAAAGCCGGACCTCCGACTTCCCGGCGAGCGGCAGTGCGAGTTGTTGTTCATCGATCACGGGCTTGCAGGACGTCGAGGGAAACGACGGAGAAATACAAGCCTCGAATAGCCAATGGGTCCACGTTGCCCGTTGGATGTGAGACCGCAATATGACCGAGCCGGCGACGAGCAGGCCGAGGCGCAACCGTCCTCTACGATGACAGGTAGCTAGGCTCTCTCTTGCCGAGCGAGTTGGAAATACTGCAGGTTCTCAAGGTCATACGGCTCGTAGGACGCCGGTAACTCCTCGCGAGAGAAGATCGCCTGCGCCGCACACACACGAAAGCACGAGCCGCAACCAATACACGTCATTGCGTTGATGTGAAGCTTGGCGGCATTCAAAAAGTCAGGAGACTTGCGGTTCGGGTGGATCGCGTCCACCGGACACACATCAAGGCAGTTCGTGTCCTTCCGGCTGTTGCAGGGTTCCGCGATTACGTAGTGCGTCATGATCGACCAGGGGCTGATCCGAATGCCGGCGTTCGCCTGACGGAAGAGGCCAGGTTGGATTGCCGATGGCTCCCGCGACGAGATGAAGAGGGCGCGGGTGAAGTCTTGAACGATTGCGTCATCGATAGCGGCGTGTCGTCTTCGGAGACGTAAGACATTAAATGCAACAGCCTTGCAAGTTTCCGATGCCAAGTCAGGATATCCTAATTTGCAAATCGTTGTCAACTGTATCTGTGCTCGACACAGCAGGTTTCAACAGGCAAGGGGGGCTAACCTGTATTTCTCACCACCCGACGGCTGAAGCACGCGATACGACCGCCAGGACTTCGTTGCGCTGGCTTGCCGTGCTCAACGTACCGTCAAGTACGCCTGCGCGCGCCAAGCGGCTCGCGCCTCGTCCTGACGGCCCTCTCACGCACTTCATCTCGCCACGTGGTGAGAAATACAGGCTAACCTTGCATTTCTCATCACCCGACGGTCGAAGCACACGATAAAAGGCCGTGATTCGTGTTTCGTGTCTCGTGATTCGTGAAAAACCTCTTCAAGGCTGTGTTGTGCGCGCCAAGCGGCTCGTGCCTTTTTCCTCCGCCCGGCTCGCGCCTCGTCCTGGCGGCCCTCTCACGCACTTCGCCTCTCCGCGTGGTGAGAAAGGCAGGCTAACATGTAGTTTCCGCATGCAGGCGAAGACATGTTCCCTTGATTGCGTTTTGAAGAATGATGCAAGAGGAGTGACTTCCCGCAACCGGACCAGGCGCGGACGATAGTGTCGATGGCTGCAATCAGCTTTCAGGAAATCGATGCAAGGAACGACAAGACGAACCTGCCTTGACACTGTCTTCCACCTGATGGCATGCTGAGCCCCTGTGATCAAGCGGCGTGATTTCTTGGCGGGCCTGGCCGGCGCGGCCCTGACGGGGTGCCGCTCCGAAACGACCCGCCCGAATATCCTGGTCCTCGCGCCCGATCAGTTCCGCGGCATGGATCTCGGCGTAATGGGGAACCCTGACGTCCAAACCCCAAACATGGACAATCTTGCTTCTGAAGGCGTCCTGCTGGAGAACACGTTTGCGAACTGCCCGGTTTGCTGCCCGGCGCGCGGCACGCTGCTCACCGGACGATATGCTCATGCCCACGGTGTCGCCGTCAACGACGCGCCATTGCCGAACAGTGAGGTCACGATCGCCGAGATCCTCAAGGAGGATGGCTACCGCACCGGGTTCGTGGGCAAGTGGCACCTCGAGGGCGGCAAGCGGCTGCCCGGCTTCGTAGCTCCCGGCCCGCGGCGACAGGGTTTCGACTACTGGGCTGCCAACATCTGCTCACACGACTACTGGAGCATGCAGTACTTCCGCGACGACCCGACGCCGATCGACATGCCGGACTACTCGGCAGAGACCTTCACCGACGAAGCCATTGATTTCATAGCCCGGGAATCCGACCAGCCCTTCTGCCTCTACCTGGAGTGGGGGCCGCCCCACAACCCCTACGTGGCGCCGCCGGAGTACATGAACCTGTACGATCCCGACGCGCTGACGATGCGAGACAACTGGAAGCCCGGCACGCGCCTGGGCAGCCGCAACGATATCGCCGGCTACTACTCCGCCATCACCTTTATCGACAACGAAGTCGGCCGCATCTTGAACGTCCTTGCGGAGAGCGGTCACAAGGAAAACACGATCGTCCTGCTCACCTCCGACCATGGCGACATGCTCGGTTCCCACGGACGCTACCTCAAGCGCAAGCCCTGGGAGGAATCGATCCGGGTCCCCGGCATCCTGCGCTATCCTGCCGCCGTCGCGCCGGGTCAAACGCTGAGCTTCCCGTTTTCCCATGTGGACATGGCGCCGACGCTGCTCGGACTGGCGGGGATCGCCCCGAAACGCAACATGCACGGCCGCAACGTAGCCGGCCTCTTGAGCGGCAACGGCGGAGACGAGCCCGAGTCCGTTTACCTGCAGAGCTACACGCCTACCGAGCGGAACGAATTCCCTCCGTGGCGCGGCGTGCGAACCGCTCGCCACACCTACGCCCGCCATGAAGACCGCCCCTGGCTGCTCTACGACAATCACGAAGATCCCTTCCAACTCGCTAACCTTGCCGGCAATCCTTCCCATCGCGAGTTGAAGTCCGAGTTGGACACCCTGACAACGAGATGGCTCGAAGACACTCAAGACGCCTGGGTCGAGCTCAGAGACCGTCCGTACCGTTAGCCGCCTTTCTCACCACGCGACGGCCGGAGCACACGGAAAAAGCCGTGATTCGTGAAAAACCATTGGCGGAGGACTGGTTCGCTCCAGAAGAAATGTCTGGCGGCCGGTGAACCGTAAAGGCCGTGATTCGTGACTCGTGACCCGAAGGCCGAAAGATTCGTCGTTGCCGCAGCACCTGCATGACAGACCTCCGGGCGAGCGCTTCCGGAGCGTTGTTGGCAGCAATTCGGTCACCGATCGGAGTTCAGGTTCCCGGTCCGTGATATTCTCGATCCATGCCGGACCGGAATTCCTGTGATGCATACTTATCCGCGAACAAACAGCGCTTTCAGGACGAGCTGTTCGAGCTGCTCCGCATACCAAGCGTCAGCACCCTTCCGGAGCACGCGCCCGATCTTTGCCGGGCGGCCGAGTTCGTAGCGTCGAAATTGCGAGTCGCCGGGCTCGAAAACGTCGAAGTCATCCCGACGGACAAGCATCCGCTGATATACGGCGATTGGCTGCACGCGTCCGGCGCGCCCACCGTGCTCTGCTACGGCCACTACGACGTCCAGCCCGCCGAACCGCTCGAGGAGTGGAAGTCGCCGCCCTTCGAGCCGACGGTCCGGGACGGGAGCGTCTATGCCCGCGGCGCGGCCGACGACAAGGGGCAGCTCTACATCCACATCAAGGCTGTGGAGGCCCTGCACGCGGTTCGCGGCGATTTGCCGCTCAACATCAAGTTCCTGATCGAGGGAGAAGAAGAAGTAGGCGGCGAGTCCATCTCTGCGTACCTGGCCGCAAATCGTGAAAAGCTCAAATCCGACGCGGCCCTCATCTCCGATACCTCGATGTATGCGCCCGGCCTACCCTCACTCGACATCGGGCTGCGCGGAATGATCTACCAGGAATGGGAGGCGTCTGGTCCGGCGCAAGATCTCCACTCCGGCATGTATGGCGGCGCGGCCCCGAATGCGGTCTTCGGTCTTGTCGAGCTGCTTGCCAAGTGCAAGTCGGCCGACGGCGTCTGTCAGATCCCCGGATTTTATGACGACGTAGAACCGCCCGCTCGGGAGGAGAAAGAAAGCTGGGAGAGGCTGCCATTCAGCGAAACGGACTACCTCGAGAACGAAGTGGGCTCGTCACGGCTCACGGGCGAGCCGGGATACTCCGTGATGGAGCGGACCTGGGCCCGCCCGACCCTCGAGGTTCATGGAATCGGCGGCGGCTTCACCGGACCGGGTGCGAAAACCGTCATTCCCGCCAAGGCCTTCGCCAAGGTGAGCATGCGCCTCGTCCCAAACCAGGATCCTCAGAAGCTGCTCGAGGCCATTGAGCGATTCGTCGCCGACAATACGCCGGCAGGCATCCGCATCCGCATCCGCCAGATGTACGCCTCGCCGGCCAGCATGGTCTCGCCCGACAACCCGTTCATTCAGAAAGCCGCCGCGGCACTGACCGAGACCTTCGGTGCTCAGACAGTTTTCACTCGTTGCGGCGGTTCGATACCGATCGTTGGGGAATTCCTCGACGAACTCGGCATTCCCACGGTGCTGATGGGGTTCGGCCTTCCGGACGACAGCCTTCACGGCCCCAACGAGAAGTTCTTGCTGGAGAACTTCCAAATGGGGATCCGAGCCGTCGTGAACTTCTTCGAATCGCTCGCGCCGGCCTAGCCTGCCTTTCTCACCACCCGACGGCCGAAGCATGCGGGGAAAGGCCGTGATTCGTAAAAAGCATTTGGTGAGGCCTGGTTCGCTCCAGAAGAAATGTCTGGCGGCCTGTGAACGCTAAAGGCCGAGTTACTTGACCCGAGGGGTGAAGGAGGCGATTAGGCAAGTACGCCTGCGCGCGCCTTTTTCCTCCGCCCGACTCGCGCCTCGTCCTGACGGCCCTCTCACCCACTTCGCCTCGCCACGTGGTGAGAAATGCAGGCTAAGCTTTGACAGGGGCGCGAGCAGGCAGGGCTATCGAGCACCGAAAACGGTATTGTTCGGGAGGTCGAGGCTGTCTTTGAGGTCGAAGACAACCTGTTCTCGGGCGCTGTGGGATCCGGCGCCTTATCCGGAGAAAGACCGAAGCGCATCCGCCATTACGTCACGCCTACGCCTTCGATCACAGCGCGAGCGTCTTTACAAAAGCCCTCACTTCCCGCATGTCTTCTTCGTCACAACTGGGAGCAGGTGGTCGAAGATACCGCGTCGTGACACCAAAGCACTCCATGATTCCGTGCCAGTAGGTGAAAAACGGTCGTTTTCCACTCAAGCAAAAATCAAATAAGGGCTGGTCGTATTTCAGAACAATATCATGCGCAGCGCTCAGGTCACCTCGCTGCAGCGCCTTCCAAAAGCGAACGGCTATCTGAGGGGCGAAGGTGCTGAAAGTACTCAGATATCCCTTGGAACCATACCGATGCCCGATAAGAAACCGCCACTTCTGACCTCCCCCGAATATGGCCAGTCGTTGTCCGAACTTCCGTTGAATGTCATAGTAGTATTTCTCGCTCACATCCTCCTTCATTCCCACAACGGATTCGATCTGACTGAGCCTCCCCACCAGAGGCAACGGAAAGTTGCCGTGCAGTATGATTCCCAGCTTGGTAGCGTCTGCAATCTCACGATAGTGGGCAACGTAGGTGTCCTCTGAACCACTCCTTGGCAACAGTACCTGGACGCCGTCGGCGCCGACCGATTCAGCGTATCGGGCGTAGTCTACAGCTCGTTGAGTCCACCAGGCGCCTGTAGCGGCTATGACGGTGCCCTTATCCCCGACGGCTTCAACCAGGACACGCGTCAGTTCTTTGATCTCCTCATAGCTCAGGGCATCATATTTGCTGTCCCCAGCCGTAAGCTCATAGACAATAATTCCATGATCGAGTCCTCGTCTTACCAGGTTGCGCACCGCCTGGTAGTCCACCGCGAACTCAGCGGTGAAGGGGGTGGGGATAGACATGATGGGACCCTGAATCTTCTTTTTGAGGTCCCGGGGCGGCATCGGAGAGCGCTTGGCTGCGGCCGCTGCCGGCAGTGCGGCTTGGGTGCTGTGGAGGAACGCCAGACCTGCGCTCGCCGCCGCGGACGCCAGCATACTACGGCGATGGAATGAGATATGGTTTGGCACGGTAAATGATCCTTTCACTCTACAACCGATGTTCCTCGGGCTCGCTGAACGCGAAACCCGGCTCTGCGCCACATTGGACAACAACGAATGCCGTGAATGACTTCATCACCCGGCCCGACTGCGGCCGTGAGCAAACCAGCCATCATCGTCCCGGAGCCCGAGTTGTGATACTTAGCAAACGACGCTTCAAACCACTCGGCGCAGGCAGCTTCAAAACGGCGGCCCATCTTCGCGCGGCCTGACGTGTTGGAGAAGCCGTCATGCAAAACCAAGTTCATGTAGCGGCGGTCTCTCTGACCACTACGGTTCGGGGGAAGATGACGGAAGCTCCCTTCCGGATGAAGCACGTCAGCGCTTTGCGCAGGGATGGAAACAGAAGACATGGGGCCTCTTCAACTCCCTCTGACGGTTAACCTGCATTTCTCACCACCCGATGGTCGAAGCACACGATCCGACCGCCAGGACTTCGCTTTTCCTTCGCAGCGCTTGCTTGCCGTGCTCGACGTACTGTTCAAGTACGCCTGCGCGCGCCTTTTTCCTCCGCCCCCGAGCGGATCATACAAGCGCGAAACATCCGGATCGGTGTCAACACCGCTTGACCCGGAGGATTTCACATCAAGCAGCCGCCCGCGCGCCGGGGGCCGCGCGGCGCCTCGTAACGCCTGGCTCTTGCAGCGCCGCGGCCGGCTGCGCGCTACGGGCCGCGCCGGCAGCATCCACGGCACTGACAGGCGACCGCGGCCAACAGGGCAAACCCGATCAGTACGACAATCTCCACGCCGCCTTCATGCTATCACCGGCGCAGCATCGACCCGCGCGCCAAGCGGCTCGCGCCTCGCTCAGACGATTCTCTTTGCGGCATCGATGATGTGGCGGGCCGAAATGCCGAACAGATCCAGCAAAGAAGCGGAGGGACCGCTGCGGGGAATGGACCGAACTGCCAGCTTGTGAACCTGGACGGGTTCGGTCGCCAGGGCGGACAATACAGCGTCTCCGATGCCGCCATGGGGGTAGTGGTCCTCGACGGTGATGAAGCGGCCCCCGGTGGCCTCGGCGGTCTGTAGAAGGGCTTGGCGGTCAATCGGCTGAACGCTGAACAGGTCGATAACACGGACCGCGATGCCCTCTTTCGCCAGTTCGTCGTGCGCCGCAAGCGCCTCGAAAAGCGTGACGCCACCGGTGACGATTGCCAGGCAATCGTCCGGACTCTGGCGGAGGACCTTGCATTTACCAACCTCGAACCGCTCGCCCGCGTGATAGATGACCGGCGTCTTCGGACGGCTGGTGCGAACGTAGACGGGCCCCTCGGTAGCGGCGGCCAGTTGAGTGGCTCGCCATGCGCTGGTGCCGTCGCTCGGATACAGGACCGTGTAGTTCGGTTCGGCGCAGGTCATGGCGAGATCTTCGAGACCCATCTGCGACGCACCGTCTTCGCCGATCGAGACTCCGGCGTGAGTGCCGACAAGCTTGATGTTCGAGGAACTGATCGCCGCCATGCGCATGAAGTCGTACGCCCTGGTCAGGAAGCATGCGAAGCTGGCCGCGAACGGAATCTTCCCCCTCGCCGCGAGGCCTATGGCCGCGCCCACCATGTTCTGCTCGGCGATAAAGCCTTGGAAGAAGCGCTCCGGGGCGATTTTCTCGATGTCCTGGGTGAAAGTCGAGTTCTTGACATCGCCATCCAGGGCAACCACGCGGGAGTCGGCCCTTGCAAGCGCAGCCAAGGCGGCGCCAAAGGCCTGGCGCGTCGCGAGCGAGTCACCGACTGCGTAGCCCGGACCCGGCGGGAATCTCTGGTTTGCCGGCGCCCGACCATTCGAAACCGGAAGCTTCGGACGCCAATCAACCGCTTCACCGGAAAGCCGCGCTTCGATGGCCGCCACGGCATCGTCGGTCTTCCCACCCTTCGGGAAGGGCTTGCCGTGCCACCCGTCCTTGTCTTCGGCAAACTCGATGCCGCGGCCCTTGTAGGTTCGAGCCAGCAAGACCGTCGGCCTGTCCGATGTCGCCGCGGCCTTCTCATAGGCCTCGAGCAGTTCCGCGACGTCATGTCCGTCAACGACGAGCGCCTGCCAACCGAACGCTTCCCAGCGTATGCGGTACGTGTCCATGTCGTGTTCGAGCATGGTGGGCTCGCTCTGGCCCAGCCGGTTCACGTCGACGGTCGCGCAAAGGTTGCCGAGTCCTTCGTCGGCCGCCATTGCCGCGGCTTCCCAAACCGATCCCTCGGCCGATTCGCCGTCGCCCATCAGCACATGAATGCGATGGTCCCTGTTGTCGAGCCGAGCCGCTAACGCCATGCCCACGCCCGCCGAGAGCCCTTGTCCCAGCGACCCGGTGGCCACATCAACGAACGGCAACTTCGGGGAAGGGTGACCCTCCAGGTCAGAGTCGAGCTTGCGCAGCCGCAGCAACTCTTCCTTCGGGATAAGCCCGGCTTCGGCCCAAGCGGCATACAGCAGCGGAGCCGCATGTCCCTTCGAAAGGACGAAGAAGTCGTTGTCGGGATGAACCGGGTCATTCGGGTCGTAGCGCATCACCGCAAAGAAGAGCGCCGACATGATCTCGGCGGCGGATGCGCAACTTGTCGGGTGCCCGCTGCCTGCTTCCGTGGTGGAGCGAATCGAGTGGATTCGCATCAGATTGGCCTTGTCATTGAGCAGAGTGACAAGGCTCTTCGCCGTCTCCATGGACATGTCTTCATTGATTCCGGGTGAACCATCCATCCCGGCTCTGCAAAAAGGAAGCGCGCCCAAACGATGCTGAAGGTTCGACGACTCGCAGGCGCTTCAGTTGCCGCAGTGATTCGGTATCAGGATCAATGCGAAAGCAACATAGACATCTTACTGGTTTTGTTCGGATGACGTTTCCGGCGGAGGGTTGCCGTCCGAGGTTCTCCTGCCCTGGCGCACCAGCCGCAGCGTAAGCATGGCAAGGAACCCCGCGGTGGCGATCAGAACAGTCCAGAGGATCGTGCGGTGCGCTTCGTCCCGCGAGTTCCCCAACAGCAACGCATAGGAGCCCTGGTCGAAATCCGGGCCGGGCGCGATCTCCCCGAGGCGCTCCGGCGGTACGTCGAATATCTGCTCGGCATGCTTCGCCGGCTCTGCGAAAGAAGGAACTTGCAGAAGACATACCGGCCGGCTCGGGTCATATTGAGGACGGAGTGCGCGGGCCGAACCCATGTGCGAAAACGTCGTCGAGCACCCCGCCGCTAGCAGCATGAACGCGAGTAATCGAGCAAGCCGCAGGCTCATGAATCCTCCTTCGTCGAGCGCTTGCTGAAGACGAATCTCTGATACGCCAGAGAAACCAGGATCAACGAAAGCGCCAGGCCGACGAGAGATGCCACTCGATACAGGTCTTCCAGCTCACCCAGATCGTGCATAAAAACCTTGCCGATGGTGAGCACCAGGAACGCCAGGCTGACCCACCGCAGCCCTTCGCTGTCCCGCTTGAAACCGATACCGAGCAACAGCAGCGCATACAAGGCCCAGGCAAGCGACAGCGTGAGATCGCGGGCAGCCATGCGCTCGAATGAAATCGTCAGCGCGGCGCCTTCGGCATAGAAATCGAAAATCGTCAAGTTGATCCAAGTGAACACGACCGCCACGGCCGCCATCCCGCAGACGATCGCGCCCAACGGTCGCCGACCCGAGTACAGGTTCTCCTCCCAAGAGCGTGCCCGCTCTACTTCCCGGTCCCGAAGATGGCGCAGCCCGCCGAGCAGCGCAGCGGCAGGGATCAGGTACGTGTACATCAGCCAGTTCACTATCGGCAGACCGGAGCGTTCGTGGTAATCCAATAGACCCGGGTTGGCGACCAGGCGCAGGGTCACTGCCGCCAGCAGCGCCAAACCGAAGTACTTGAGCCCCGGATGGTCCAGACGCTTCCACAGCGTGATTACCGCAAATCCTTCCAGCGCCCAGCCGACGGTGATCCACTCCTTGTCGAGTTGCAGGGGGATGGCGATGCTTGCGAATCCCAAGGCTACCGCCGAGAACCAGACCAGCGGCCTCAGCCGATCGGCATCGTCCAGCGCCCCGAGCCGACGCGCCATGAATACCGCGCCGAGAGACACCGCCCCCAGCACGACAGGCAGCAACCCGATCGCAGCGTCACCGAAATGCTCTTCGAAGAGTTCGCGCAACGGGAAGAACCAGGCCGGCCCCGAGAGAGCTGCGCCATACCACGCCCAGCGCCGCCGGAGCAGGCTCGTCCCTGCAAGGAAAGGCACGTAGGAAAGCGCAATCACGACCGCCAGTTGCGACGCCATCGAGAGCAACGCCGCCTCACGGCCGCCGCGGCCGAAGATTCCGCTCTCGACCCACAGATGATGATTGCAGGAAAGCAAAGCCACTACCGCGAAATAGAGCCCGCCGCTCTTCAGCCGAGCCGCCGAGAGCACGCTCAAGAAGCCCAGCGTAATCGTCACGCCCAAGTACAACCAAGCTTCGATACCGGGGGCCGAGCTTTCGAAAAGCATCAGAAACAAGACCGTCATCGCAAACGCCGTAGCGGCCCAATCGGCTGACCGGCGTAGCTGCGATTCCTTCCGGCAGAACGCGATGATTTGAAGTCCCAACCCGGCGAGGACCACCAACCCGAAGAACAGGGTGTCGGGAGGAAGCGACGAACTACCGTGAAAGGTCAAGAAAAACAGGGAGAACCCAAGAGCCAACCCGAAACCGGCCGCCTGTTGGATCAGCCCGCGTCCGGATACGCCCGCTTGCCGGAACGCCATCCCCGCCAGCGCCGTCCATCCGGCCATCCAGGGCCAGAGCGGGGTCCCCGTGACCGTCATCGCCACCAGCGCCAGCAGGCCGAGGAACCCGAGCGATGTGATCACGGCAGGTTTCGCGCCCGTGGTTTGCCCGGGTTCGACCGGCCTGCGCTTGTCGAGCTCGAGGAAAGCGTGAAACGCTCCCGTGAGCGCAATGCAGACCGCCACCGCTTCCCAAGCCAGAGCGGTTGTGAAGTCCGTCCGCATGAGCCAAGCCATCACCACCGCGACACAACCCGCCGCCGCTCCCGCCGGGAGTTGCGGTATCCGCTCGTTTCGGCCAAGCCAACCGGCTGCGATCGACAACACGAACATCAGCGCCGCGACGGGATACAGATGGTCGCCCAGATCCGCCCGTGCGGCAAAATAGAGCGCCAACGCGAACGGAGCCCACGCACCGGCGAGCTGCACGAGCCGCTCCATCGCGTCCTGCTCGGATGTGATCTCCTTGGGTTTGCGCAACCCCACAGCCAAGCTGAAGAACAGGCCGAACAACACGAGAACGCCGAGCCCGATCCCGGTCCGATCCGGTCCCATCCGGAACAGAACCCAGAGCGCCTCATAGAAGAACGTTCCGAAGAGCGCCAGAATCATCAACCAGGGCCAGCGGCGTACCCGCGCCAACCACAGCAGTCCCACGTCGAGCAGCAGCACGTAGCCAAAGAGTCCAATCGGGTCGTCGTGGCCCGTGGACATCAGAATCGGCGTCGCGAAACCTCCGATCGGCCCCAGCAGCGCGATCTCACGAGCCCGATGCCTCCAGGCGAGAGCGCCGCATGCCGTCGTCACGAGAATCATCAGCAGGAATCCCAGACTCAGCGGCACCAGCTCGTACAAAACGCGCGCCGCCCACACCGAGACGTAGAGCACGACAATGCCCCCGAACGCCAGCGCGTTGGCCGTCGTCACATACTCGCGTCCCCGCAGCCGCTCGGAGACTGCAATGGCCGCAATCCCCGTGGCCAAGCCGATCGCGACCCTCACGATCGGCGGAATCAAGTCGTATTCGATCGCGTAGCGCAGGAACATGACTGCCGCCAGCGCGAGAACGATCCCGCCCAACACGGCAGCGCCCTTGATGCCGATCCATTGCTCCCAGTCGATGCGGCGCGAGAGCTGCGCCAGCGGCGGCGGTTCACCCGGCGATCGGGGAGGCGCTGACGAGACGGCAGGTTGCGGCGGCGGAGCGGGGGCGGCGACTTCAGGCTCGACGGTAGGCGACTCTTCGGGAGAATCCACAGTCGCAGGCGCCGGCTCCGGCAGCAACGCTTGCCCTGGCGCCGGCTGTTCCGGCTCGGGCGGCGTCTCGACGACCCTGCCGGCTTGAAGGTCCGTTACCTGTTTCTCAAGGGCATCGATCCGATTCACAAGGGCCGACCGTGTCGCCTGCAGCTCCGCCTCGAGATGCGCCGCTCGGGAGCGGTTTTGGCCGGCCGTCTTCTGCGCCCTCCTCACTATCACGAGAAGGGCGATGCCGAACCCCAACAGGATGAGATAGAGAATGGCCTCCATGGGTTTGCCCCATGCGATCGGGCTTGCTGTACCGTATCACAGCAAGCTCGCCGCCCAAACGGTGGTTGGCCCCCGTTTCTCTCCTGTATTGAACCGGTTGCCGGATCAATGCACTTCCGAATGGCAGTTGGAGAGCAGCACTCAATGAACACCTGTCGGGAGCCCCGGCACTGCTGAAGGACCATCGGCGACGGCCATGCAAGACTCCCATGACCGCGGCGGAGAAGCGGGCTGGTATTCGCATCCCCGATCCACAGAGCGAAATCCCGATAGTGACAAGGGCTCGGAAGTCTTCAGGGCCGATCGGAGCGACTCTGTTCTTCAACGCTGTTCATGCCGGATACAGGCCGCTCGTTCTGCTATCTTGAACTGCATTGCACGTCGTTAGCGAAGATCATTCCATCAACCGGGACGCGCGGGAGCGGGTCAAATACATCGGCTTCACGGTGGCAGTCGGCGTCCTGCTTCTGCTCAACGTCACAGGGTTGTTTTCGTCGATCCTGGGGATCGACACGGCAATCTTCCTGACTCTGCTTGCGGGGTATGGGACATTTTCCCGCGCGATCGGCGAGCTGCTCGAGAAGCGCATCTCCGCAGACTTGGCGATCTGCATCGCCGCCGGGGCCGCCCTTACCGTGGGCGAGTACCTGGCCGCCGCCGAGGCGATGTTCATCATGCTTGTCGGCGAGGGGCTGGAGGCCTACGCCGCGGGACGCACCGAGGCCGCGATCCACAAGTTCGTCGAGCAACTGCCTCACCGGGCGCGAGTGCTGCGCGACGGTGAAGAAGTGGATGTCCCGGTTCAGGACCTCGTACCCGGCGACACCATTGTCGTGCGCGCCGGAGAACGCATCTCGGCCGACGGCGTTGTCCTGAGCGGCCAATCGAGCGTCGACGAAAGCCCGATCACCGGCGAGTCCGTCCCGCGTGACAAGGCCGAGGGAGACGATGTCTACTCCGGCACTCTGAACGCCCACGGCCTGCTGCATATTCGCGTCAGTCATCGAGCTGAAGAAAGCACACTGGCGCGGGTTGTCGAGCTGGTGGAGGCTGCGAAAACGCGGCGGGCGCCGGTAGTGCGTCAAGCCGACCGCTACGCGCAATACTTTCTGCCGGCGTTGCTTCTGGCGGCCGGGGGAACCTACTACTTCACGTCCGACTGGCTGCGGACGGTCGCCGTTCTCATCGTCGGCTGTCCCTGTGCGTTGATTCTGGCGACACCGGCGGCGATGGTGGCCGGGATCGGCGGTTTGGCCCGCCGGGGCATTCTCGTCCGGGGCGGATCGATTCTTCAACTGGGCTCGAAGGTCGACACGGTCGTCTTCGACAAGACCGGCACATTGACGTCCGGCGCCTTTCAGATCATCAAGACGCTTCCGGCGGAAGGTTTCGCCGAAGATCAGGTTTTGGCCTACGGCGCCTCGGCGGAAAGCGGCTCCGATCACCCGTTGGCGAAAGTGATTGTCCAAACCGCCCAAGAGCGGGGCGTCGAGTTCGAGACGTCCAGCGACGCCGAGATCGTTCCCGGCCGTGGCGCGGAGTGCCACGTGGGCGGAAGACGGGTCCGGGCGGGCAACGCGGCGTTTCTGGCCGAGAACGGCATCCGAGGCGTCGATTCGTACCTCGAAGAGGCCGACCGCGCAGGAGCAACCGCCGTTCTTGTTGCCGCCGATGAGCAGCTCGTGGGAGCGATCCTGCTGCGAGATACGGCCCGCCAGGGCGCCCATGACGCCGTCCACGAACTCGAAGACCTGGGCATCCAGAACGTAATTCTCCTGACCGGCGATCGCAAGAGCGCCGCCCAAGCGGTGGCGCGCGAGGTCGGAATCCCGCACGTCGAGTCGGAGCTTTTGCCCGAGCAGAAGCTCGAGCGGATTCGCCAGTTGCAGGCCGAGGGACGCAAGGTCGCGATGATCGGCGACGGCGTTAACGACGCACCCGCTCTGGCAGCGGCCGACGTCGGCGTGGCCGTGGCAGGATCGGGGGCCGATATCGCGGCGGAGGCGGCCGATGTCGTCGACCTCAACCGTTCGCTCGAAAAGCTGCCCCGGCTGCTCGTCGTGAGCCGCAGGGCGGTAGCCATCGTCTGGCAGAACATCATCATCTTCGCGGGCATCGTCAACGTGCTTGCCGTGCTGGCCGCCAGCCGCGGCTTGCTCGGGCCGATCGGCGCGGCCATCGTCCATCAGATCGCGTCCTTCTTCGTGATGGTCAATTCCGTGCGGCTGCTCAGGGTCGAGCGGCCTCGGGGGCAACGGACCTGGCTGCTGCGTCTCTTCGAGCGGACGCCGGTCCGCTCCTGGTGGCATGATCTCAAGCATTGGCTCAGTCATCTCGACCCGGCCGCCGGCTTTGCATGGCTGTGGGATCGCCGCCGCGAGATGATCAAACCGGCGCTCCTGGCTGCCGCGGCATTGTGGATTCTGAGCGGCTTCCACACCATCCAACCGGGTGAGGTCGGCGTCATCGAGCGTCTCGGAGCCAAGGTGACGCCGCATGAGCAGCCGGGCTGGCATTACAAGCTGCCCTATCCCTTCGAGCGACTGACGCGGATGGAAGACCTGCGCGTCCGCACGATCGAGGTCGGCTTCCGCACGGTGGCGGCCGAGGCCGGCGAGGACGTGTCGGAACCCCCGGCCTACGAATGGAACGCACAGCATCGCATGGGCCGCTTCGAGCGCAAGCCGGATGAATCGTTGATGCTGACCGGCGACCAGAACATGATCGAGATGACCGCCGTCGTCCACTACAACCTCGAGCGGCCGGACGCCTATCTCTTTCAGCAACTCAACGCGGAAGAGACGTTGCAGGTCGCGGCGGAGTCGGTGATCCAGCGGATCGTCAACTCGACCGCTCTCGATGATCTGCTGACGACGAGCCGCCGGGACCTCGAGCAGCAGGCGCAGCGGCGGCTCAACGACCGCCTCGCCAAGTACCAGACCGGGGCGCGGGTCTTGCAGGTGCGCTTTCAGGACGTGCATCCGTCCGTCGAGGTCGTCGACGCTTTCCGTGAAGTGGCGGGCGCTCTCGAAGAAAAGAGCCGCCGCATCAACGCCGCCGAGGGATACCGCAACGAGCAGGTCGCGCTGGCGCGAGGGCAAGCCGGAGCACGGGTCAGCGTCGCCGAGGCCTATTCGAAAGGCCGCTCGAACCGCGCCGTCGGCGATGCCTCGCGCTTCCGGGAGTTCGAATCCGGGTACCGCAGCGCTCCCGGCCCCAATGCAACACGCCTCTACCTCGAAGTCATGGATGAGGTCCTGCCCGGCCGACGCAAGCTCGTGCTGGACCGCAACGGCTCGGGCCGCCGCACGCTGTATGCGATCGAGGACGACGTTCTCATGTTGCCGCCCGGATCGATACCGCCGCAGCCTACCATCCCGTTTGACGATGTCCTGGAGCAACCCTGATGCACGATCACATCGACCATCACCACCACCATCATCACCATCATGACCACGAACCTGTGACTCGGCGAAGCCGGGGGGAAGTGCTGGCCGACTATCGCCGCTGGGGACCGTACGCCGCCGCCGTTGTGGTCGTGCTGCTTCTGTACGCGTCGTTCTTCACCGTGCGGGAAACCGAGTTCGTGCTGGTCACCGCGTTCGGCAGGCCCGTGCACACCGTTACCGAAGCGGGACCGCACTTCAAGTGGCCCTACGAAACGGCCACCTACTTCGATCGGCGCCTGCGTGTCTACAACCCGACGCCGTCCGAGTTCCTCACGCGCGACAAGAAGAATCTCGTGCTGGAGAGCTACGTTCTGTGGCGCATCGCCGAGCCGCAAACTTTCATCGAGACCGTCGGAAACCCCGAAGCGGCCGAGATGCGCCTGCACGACATCGTCTGGGCGGGTCTGGCTGCGACGATGGGACGCCATGATCTCGACGCCATCGTCTCTGTAGACCCGGCGCGGGTGCGGACGGAGTCGATGCTGGATGCACTTTCCGAGCAGACCGGCTCGCAGGCGCTGAAGGAATACGGGATCGATGTTCTGGACGTTCGCATCAAGAGGCTGAACCTGCCCGAGCAGAATAAACAAAGCGTATTTGGCCGTATGCGCGCCGAGCGTGAGCGAATCGCGAGGCAGTATCGCGCCGAGGGCGAGGAGGAGGCGCTCCGGATTCGAGCTGACGCCGACCGCCAACGCGAGGAGATCCTGTCGGCCGCCTACAAGGAAGCCGAAGAGATCAAGGGCAAGGGGGATGCCGACGCGGCGCGCATCTATGGCGAGGCCTATTCCCGCAACCCGCAGTTCTACAAGCTGACGCGCACCTTGGAGACCTACAAGAAGGCGCTCGACGACAAGACAACCGTCGTTCTCAGTTCCGATTCGGAGCTGTTGCGTCTGCTTACGCGCGGGCAATAGCCACGAGAGCAATATCCATGAGCACCGTCCTCGATCCCACGGTCGCCGTCGAACCCACGGAGCGCCCCGCCGCGCCAAGCGGCCGGCCCGTGGAGAAGGAGCGCCCGCCGACTTGGAACCGCGGGCGCTTGATCGCGGCCGCAGCAGCGGCGCTGTGGTTGCTGACGGGCGTCTACATCATCGGCCCCGATCAGCAGGCCGTCGTGACTCGCTTCGGGGAGATCGTCGAGCGCCGGGTCCTGCCCGGAATCCATCTGACCTGGCCTTACCCGATTGCCGAGGTCCACAAGCTCAAGGTCCTCCAACGGCAGCGCGCCTTCATCGGCGGTGCGCCGGCCGATCAACCCCTCGGTCAAGTCGAGCCGCTGGCCTCACAGTTTCTGACCGGAGATCAGAACCTCATCAACATCCGTACCGTGGTGCAGTACAGCGTCGCAACACCCGATGAATACCTGTTCCGCGCCGAGGACGTAGGGCAGGCAATCAGTGCGGCGACCGAGGCCGAGCTTTCGCGGCAGATCTCCTTGCGCAATGTGGACGATGTACTCACAACCGAGAAGGTGGCGATCCAGGAAACCGTCCGGCTGCAAGCGCAGCAACTCGTTGACCAGTATGGCCTGGGCGTCGTTCTCTCGACCGTATCGATCGAGTACATCGCGCCCCCTGCCGAGACGGCAGCGTCTTTCCGGGATGTGGCCAGCGCCCGCGCGGATTCGGTCCGCATCACCAACGAAGCGCAGGGTTACGCCAACGACCTGATTCCCCGCGCTCGAGGAGAAGCGACCAAGCTGCTCGAAGAGTCTCAGGCCTACCGGCAACGCAGCGTTGACGAGGCGCAGGGCGACGCTGCTCGATTCGCCCAACTCGCGGCGGAATACAACAGGAACCCGGCGCTCACTCGCAGCCGCCTTTACCTCGAAACCATGGAGGAGGTTCTTCCGCGCCTGAAGAAAACGATCGTGGACAGCGCCGGGAATCTCGATATGACGATCATCCGACGAGAGCCGGCTTCGTCACCGAGCGAGGCGACACTCCCTCCGCCCACGACGGCCTTCCCGCCGGCGCCATGACGAAGCTGCGCAAAGCTCACGTCGTCACGCTCTCGGTGGTCACGGCCGGACTCATCCTGGTTATCGGCCGCGAAACTCGCTGGCGCCTTCCCTCGAACGCCTCCGAAGCACTGTTTGCGGGATCGGAGGAGTCCGACCAGCCAACCGACACGATCAATCGCATGATGGACGCCGCTCGTGACGGCGACGTGGACACATATCTCGAGTGCTTCGGCGGGCAGATGAAGAAGACACTCCAGCAGAGCGTCTCCGAAATGACGGCCTCGGGCTTCGCACAGTACCTCATGAAAAACAACGAGCAAATCAAGGGCTTTGCCATGTACGAGCCCCTGGAGGTGTCGGATAGCGCTGTGGACATCCGTGTCGAGTACGTTTATGCGGACCGCAACGAGGCGCAGCGGTTCCGACTCGTGAGGGACTCCGGCCGGTGGACGATCACGAAACTCGACGGGATCGAGAGGGTAGAAACGATCGTCCCCTACGGCACGCCCGTCTACTGATCGGAGCCACGGCCTTCGTCGCGAGGACGGCGCGTACGCACATCCCGAATTCGTTGCGAAACCCTGGCGTGACGGTTCAAGTCTGGCAGGCCTGGTGGCACGAATTTCAAAATCGTGTTAACGTGTATCGGTTTCAAGGATGCATATACCCGACGGATTTCTCTCTGTTCCTGTTTGGCTGACTCTGGACTTGGCCGCGATCCCCAGCGTCGGCTACTTCGTGCGCCGCACCCAGCGGGTCTTCGAAGATTCCCGGATCCCTCTGCTGGGAGTTTTGGGGTCGTTCGTCTTCGCGGCCCAGATGATCAATTTCCCCGTAATGGCGGGGACATCCGGACACCTGATCGGCGGGGCTCTGTTGGCTTTCACGCTGGGGCCCAGCGCGGCCACGGTGGTGATGACCGCCATTCTTTGCGTGCAGGCTCTCGTTTTTCAGGACGGGGGAATCCTGGCCCTGGGAGCCAATGTCGTCAACATGGCCGTTGTCGGCGTGTGGGTGGGCTATCTGCCGATGAAGCTGCTCAACGGCCGGGGGCCGCGATGGCGGAGCCTGGCGGCCTTTCTGGGTGGCTGGTTGTCACTGATGGCGGCGGCTCTGCTGGCCGCTGTCGAGCTCAGCATCTCCGCCATGGCGCCTAGCGGTCCGTTGTTCGTCTCGATGCTGGGCATTCATGCCGTTACGGGAGTTGCCGAAGGTTTGATCACCGTCGTGACCCTCTCCGCCATCCAGCGGCTGAACAGCGCCTACGTCTTGCCCGGTGAGGCCGCATGAAGCGAATCATTCTGTTTTTGGGCGCCCTCACGTTGGCCCTGGTCGTGCTGGGAGTCCTCGTGGCTTCGTCTTCGCCTGACGGGCTGGAGTCGGTCGCCGAGATGCTCGGCTTTTCGGATCGGGCGGAGGAAGGCGAGCCGTGGAGCCCGTTTGCCGACTACGAGTTCCGGCTGATCGATTCCTCCTGGCCGGCGCAGGTTGTGGCGGGTCTGTTCGGAGTCGCTCTGATGTACGGCTTCGGAGTGTTGTTCGGCCGTCTCGTCCGCCGCGGACGGGACGGCTGACATGCGTTCGCTGGCCTTCGAAGACTGGAGCGGCGGCGGATCGCGAATTCATGGCCTGGACCCCCGCGTCAAGCTGCTGGGAGCCCTGACCGTCCTGCTCTGCCTGGCGGCGACGGACTGGGAGTCGGCGACCGCTTTCGCGGGCTACTACGCGCTGTTGACGGTCTATTTGGCAGCCGCGGGCATCCCGCTGGGTGGGAGTTTGCTCCGCTCGTTCATCGTCTTGCCCTTCGTTGCCGGCATCGCCATCCTCAACCTTTGGGGAGGCGATCCGTCACGCGCGATCCTCATCCTGCTTCGAAGCCTGCTCTCGGCCTACACGGCGATCGCGCTGTTGGCGACGACGCCGTTCCCGGCCCTGCTGAGGGGACTGGAGCGCATGCGCGTCCCGCCGTTCCTGTTGATGGTGCTGCACTTCGTTTACCGCTATCTCTTCCTGCTTTCGAGCCAGGCGCAGTCCATGGCTCGCGCCAGGAAGTGCCGCGCTCCGCTGCGCAGAGGACGGACTCCACTATGGAAGGCCTCGGCGGGGGCGATCGCCGTCCTTTTCGCGCGCAGCTACGGCCGCGCCGAACGCATCCATCACGCGATGTTGGCGCGGGGGTTTCAGGGCCGCTTCCCGGTGCTTGCCGAGAGCGGCACGCAACGCGGCGACTGGCTTGGGCTGGCGGCCATGGTCATGCTGGCAGCGGCGATTCAAATCGCGGCGCGGTTCTGGATGGGGTAGCTCCTGCCATGTCGACTTCGGCCATCATTCAGGTCACGAACCTGCGCTATTCCTACCCCGACGGAACGGCGGCCCTCAACGGTGTCGATTTCCAACTCGACCTCGGTGAAACGGTCGCGGTGCTCGGGGCGAACGGATCGGGCAAGACCACGTTCCTGCTGCATCTGCTCGGCTTGGCCGAGGGGAAGAACGAGGGTGAGATCGTCGTCTGCGGTATGCCCGTGAGGAAGAAAAACCTGGCCCAGGTGCGGCAAAAGATCGGCATGCTGTTCCAGGATTCCGACGATCAACTCTTCATGCCCAGCGTCGAGGAGGATGTCGCTTTCGGCCCCTTGAATCTAGGTCTCTCGCCCGATGAGGTACGGAAGCGCGTGAAGGAGAGCTTGGGGCAAGTGGGCATGGAGCACGTGGCGAGCCGGCCGCCCTACCATCTCAGCGCCGGGGAAAAACGCCGCGTCGCGCTCGCCGGTGTGCTGGCGATGAGCCCCGAAATCATTTTGCTCGACGAGCCGTCAACCTTTCTGGATCCTCCGGCGAAGTCGTCGTTGATCGAGATTCTTCAGAGCCTGAGTCAGGCCAAGATCCTGGTGACTCATGACCTTGTTCTGGCGCGCCGGTTGGCGTCGCGGGCCGTCTACTTCGAGCACGGCAGGATCACTGCAGAGGGCGAAGTGGAAGAAGTGATCGAGACCGCCGGCTGGGATGGCGCCGGCCCCCTCGCGGCCGCGGCGGCAAGGTAAGACCCACTCCACTCCGCAGCCGTTCGGACTCGGCGAGCCGTAGAAGCCTCGGCCGAGTACGGACCTAACCTGCATTTCTCACCACTCGACGGTCGAAGCACGCGTTAAAAGGCCGTGATTCGTGTTTCGTGACTCGTGAAAAACCTTGAAGACCGTGTTGCTGCGCGGCCCTCTCACGCGCTTCACCTCGCCGCGTGGTGAGAAATGCAGGCTAATGGCTTCGATCGGGGCCAGTGAGACGGACCCAGGAATCCGCCGCTGAGAGAGGACGCACCTGTTGCCTCACATAAAAATCTACTCGAACGGTGCTTCGTTGCCTCATCTAAAAATCTACTCCAAAGGGAATCATACCGTCGTCGCTGTGGATGGTGTGGGACCCGTCGCAGGCGGGTCGCATTGACTTCGCGATCCCTCCGACCTTAGCATGGGGGTAACACTGGCGAAAGGAGGTGATCTGGCTCTATGAGTGAATCCGGTAGTAGTCCTTGCGAGGTGGCCGATAGCTGAAGCGACTGTTCAGAAAGTGCAGATGCCCGGACCCAGTGATCGGGTCATGATTCCTGTGGACCGGCCACCTCACAAATCGGCTATACATTCACCCAATTGCGGGCGCCCGTCCCGCGACTGGTAAGATCACCCCCGGAAGGCGCTCCCTGCCGGGGGTGTTGTGTTTAGAAGGCTAGCCGCTCCAGGGGCGCCGGTTCATCCATGCGCATACTAGGCATCGAAACCTCCTGTGACGAGACGGCCGCCGCTGTCGTCGAAGATGGCGGAACGCTGCTCTCGAACGTCGTCGCGTCGCAGATGATGACGCACTACAAGTACGGCGGCGTCGTCCCCGAGTTGGCCTCGCGCGAACACTTGCAAGCCATCGTCCCCGTGGTTCGCCAAGCCTTGACGGAAGCGGGTCTCGACTACCGGCAACTCGACGCCGTGGCGGTGACACAGGGACCGGGGCTGGTGGGTTCATTGCTGGTCGGGTTGACTTTCGCCAAGGGGCTCACGTTCTCACTCGGCATCCCGCTGATCGCGGTGAACCATATCGAGGGACATATTCACGCCGTGTTTCTCGAGCAGAAGCAGCGGGGCGGCGAGATCGAGCTGCCCGCATTGGCGCTGGTCGTCAGCGGCGGACACAGCCATCTGTTCCTGCTGGAGCGGCCCAACGAGACCGACTATCGCTATCGGCTGCTCGGAAAAACCCGCGATGACGCAGCGGGGGAGGCATTCGACAAGGTTGCCAAGCTGCTCGGATTCGGCTATCCCGGCGGCCCGTTGATTGACAAACTGGCGCCCTACGGAGACGCCGCAAAAGTCGATCTGCCCCTCTCGCGAATGAAGGGCAACCCGCTTGATTTGAGTTTCAGCGGGCTGAAGACGGCCGTGCTGCGTCATGTCCGGGCCGCCGACATGGAAGCGGAGATTGCAGAGCGCCGCAAGCTTTTCGCCGGGGGCCGTCCGGCTACGATCGAACCCCTTCTGGAAGTCACGCCGCAGGCGACTCTCGACCTGGTGGCGGGGTTTCAGGCGACCGTGATCGAAGAGCTGCTGCGGCGGGCCCTCACAGCCGCCAAGGGACACGATGTTCGTTCGCTGATCGTCTCCGGCGGCGTCGCGGCGAATTCAGGGTTGCGGAAGGTCTTCGCGGATACGCCACTGCCGCTCTATTTCCCCAGCCTGTCGCTTTCCACCGACAACGCGGCTATGATCGCCGCCGCTGCTTATCCGGCTTTCCTGCGAGGCGACTTCGCGTCTGACGAGGTCACGGCGCAGCCGTCGCTATCTTTGGCCTGAGACATCCTCCTGATCAAGCGGTGTTGACACCGGTCCGGATGTTTCCCGCTGGTATGGTTCGCACGCAGGCGGAGGAAAAACTCGCCTGAAGAGATTCCTTGTCCATCGGATAGAATCGGGGATCGCATGCCGGCTCCCCCTTCCCCGGTCGTTCAGGTAGCTGTTCCCGTACCGCTCGACCAGTCCTTCGCGTATTCCGTTCCTGCCGGATTCGAGGGCAGGATCGAACCCGGCTGCCGGGTGTTGGTCCCGCTGGGTTCGCGCAAGCTGATCGGCGTCGTTGTCGGAGCAAGCCGTGACGAGCCGGGACCGCGGATTCGGCCAATCACGCGCGTGCTCGACGAGGAACCGGCGCTCAGCCCCGAGTTGCTCGACCTCGGCCGCTGGCTCGCCGGCTATTATTGTGCGCCGCTCGGCGAAGTGCTCAAGACGATGCTGCCGTTGGCCGGTGAATCTCGCAAGAGCAAGCGGGCGGTCCTGACTCCGGAAGGGCTGCTGCGCGCCAGGCAGCATGGGGACCCGGCCCAGCCGACCGACCTCACGGGGCAGGTTCTGCGAGCTCTCGTGAAGCGGCCGCTCAATCACTCCTACCTCAAGCGCAAGCTCCCGGGTTCGGCGAGAGTGATCGAAACACTTCGCAAGAAAGGTTGGCTCGCTCTCGACGAGGTTGTCGAGGACCGGAAATCGGTGCGCGCCGGGAACGCCGCGTTGAACGTGACTCCCGTGACGGCAGACCCGAGGCCGCCGCGCCGTCTGACCTCTGCGCAGCGCACCGCCGTCGACACGATCAGCGCCTCGGTCGCTGGCAGGCAGTTCCGGACCTTTCTCCTGCACGGCGTCACCGGATCGGGCAAGACGGAAGTCTACCTGCGTTCGATCGACAAGGTCTTGCGCGAGGGCAAGAGCTGTCTCTTTCTGGTCCCGGAGATTTCGCTCACGCCCGCGGCCGCTTCGGAGTTCCATGCACGCTTCGGCGAGCAGGTCGCAATTCTTCACAGCGCATTTACCGACCCCGAACGATCCGGGCAGTGGCGGCGCGTCCGCGAAGGCAAGGCGCGCGTCGTGGTAGGCACGCGCTCCAGCGTGTTCGCCCCGCTCGAGGACCTCGCCCTGGTCGTCGTCGACGAAGAGCAAGAGGGCGGATACAAACAGGATGAAGCCCCCCGCTACCACGGCCGAGACGTTGCGATCGTACGCGCCCGCGCCGCGGGAGCCACCGTCGTGCTGGGCTCCGCGACGCCCAGCCTGGAGTCCCGCTACAACGTCGAGCGCGGCAAGTATGAACTGTTGCAACTCCCCGAGCGGATCGCGAGACGGCCGCTCCCGAAGGTCCAGATTGTGGATATGCGGACAGAGTTCGTGGAAACGCGCCGCCCGGACCTTTTCTCACGCGCTCTCGACGATGCGATCAGGCAACGTCTCGAGGAGCGGCAGCAGGTGATCCTGCTGCTGAACCGGCGCGGCTTCTCGTCCTTCGTGATGTGCCGCAAGTGCGGAGAGCGGATCGAGTGCCGAAACTGCTCGGTCACCCTCACGCACCACCGCCGTCACGGAAAGCTGCTCTGTCACTATTGCGACTACTCGCAGCCCGTGCCCGCGGAATGCCCGGACTGTAAAAGCGGGCACCTGTACTTTGTGGGCAGCGGTTCCGAAAAGGTAGAGGACCATCTGCGCAAGCGCTTCCCGGAAGCCCGCGTCGCGCGCCTCGACCGCGACAGCGTACGGGGCCGGGGCCAGTACGAGGCTATCCTCCATGGCTTCCGCGAAGGCGGCTATGACATCCTCTGCGGTACGCAGATGGTGGCCAAGGGCCATGACATGCCGAACGTCACGCTGGTCGGCGTGGTTTCGGCCGACATCGGGCTCGGCATGCCCGACTTTCGCGCGGCGGAGCGCACCTTCCAGATCCTCACGCAAGTCGCCGGCCGCGCCGGCCGCGGGAAAATGCCGGGCGAGGTCGTCCTGCAAACCTGGAGCCCCGACCACTATGCGATTCGCTTTGCCGCCGCGCAGGACTACGAGGGCTTCTATCGAAGGGAGCTGCACTTCCGCCGTATGCTCCACTATCCACCCTTCGTCGCAACGGCCACGCTGACGGTGCGGAGCCGCAAGCTCGAGGAGTCGTTGAGTCTGAGCAGCCGTCTCGGCCAACACTTGAAGGAGGGGTCGCCGGCAGTCCGCATCCAGGGACCGGCCGCGGCCCCGCTCGCCAAGCTCAAGTCGGAGTACCGCTATCTGTTCCTGCTGAAAGCCCGGAGCCGCAAATCCCTCGCCGCAACCCTGCGCCGCGCGAAGTCGTTCGCGCAAGAGAACCGCTGGCCCGCCACGGCGCTCGTCACCGACGTCGATCCGATCAGCCTGCTCTGACCTGCATTACTCACCACCCGACGGCCGAAGCACGTGAAAAAGGCCGTGATTCGTGTTTCGTGTCTCGTGAAAAACCTTAAAGGCTGTGATGTGCGCGCCCTGCGCCTCGTCCCGACGGCCCTCTCATGCACTTCTCCTCGCCACGTGGCGAGAAATGCAGGCCAATCTCGTCGAACGCAGTTGTCGTTCATCGCCCGCGCGTACAATGTGGCACGGCTCCCACCAGCGAGCCCCGATTCACATCCGGAGGAGAATGCATGTCGAGCTACTATCATGAGGATGATCTTGCCCGTTTCGGGGAGATGGGCAAGAACGCGCCGGAGCTCTGGGAAAAATTTCAGGATTGGTACGGAGCGGTTTTCGAGGAAGGGGCGCTCAGTCAAAGGGAGAAAAGCTTGATCGCGCTGGCCGTGGCGCATGCCGTTCAATGTCCCTATTGCATTGACGCGTATACACAGGATTGCCTCCAGAAGGGATCGAACCTCGATCAAATGACGGAGGCGGTGCATGTCGCGTCAGCCATTCGCGGCGGGGCGAGCCTCGTCCACGGGTTGCAGATGCGCAACGTCACCCAAAAGCTGAGCATGTGAAGTCGTCTTGATGCAGAGCCTTCTCCGTCAACAACACCCGCTCGCTGTGCCCGGCGAGCAGCTTCGCGTCCTCAACGACCCTGCCCTCGCGCATCGCTCGTTCGACGACGCGCTCGAGAGATCCGGACTGCATCCGCTCACCTCGACGGGTATCGAGGTCTTGCAAATCAATGTCGGCAAGCTGTGCAACCAGACCTGCAGGCATTGCCACGTCGACGCGGGGCCGGACCGCAATGAGGTCATGACGCGTGAAACCGCCGCTCTTTGCATGGCCGCGCTGGAGCAGACGGAGATCCCGACGGTCGACATCACCGGCGGGGCGCCTGAACTCAATCCGCAATTCCGTTGGCTCGTCAGCGAGTCAAAGCGGCTCGGACGGCACGTGATGGACCGTTGCAACCTGAGCGTCCTGCTGCTGCCTTCGCAGAAAGACCTGGGAGCATTCCTGGCGCATTACCGGGTCGAGATCGTCGCCAGCCTGCCCTACTTCATGGCCGCCTATACCGATGCGCAACGCGGCGAGGGCGTGTTCGATAAATCGATCGAAGCGATTCGCTTGCTCAACGGTTTGGGCTACGGCCGGGAAGGTTCCGGATTGGAGCTGAATCTGGTTTACAATCCGGTGGGCGCATTCCTGCCCCCGCCGCAAGCCTCGATCGAAGCCGATTTCAGGCGCGAGCTTCTCGTTCGATACGGAGTCGTGTTCAACTCGCTCTACACGATCACAAACATGCCGATCAGCCGCTTCCTCGAGTTCCTGCTCCGAACAGACAACTACGATCGCTACATGCAGAAGCTGGTCCAGGCCTACAACCCGGCCGCCGCCTCCAGCGTGATGTGCCGCAATACGCTGTCGGTCGGTTGGGACGGCGTGCTCTACGATTGCGACTTCAATCAGATGCTGGACCTGCCGGTCTCGTTCGGCGCTCCGGTCCACATTCGCGACTTTGTTCACGACCGGCTTGACCAGCGCCGCATCGTCACCGGACAGCACTGCTACGGCTGCACTGCCGGCGCCGGCTCCGGTTGCGGTGGAACGACGGTCTGACGGACAGCGCGCCTGGAACCGTCACCGCTATCCTTGATCCATGCCGCTCGCAGAAGGTCCCGCTTCGTATGAACAACTCCGTGGGCGGTACCGCCGTGAGCTGTTCGACGAACAACTTCCTTTCTGGCATCATTTCGGCATCGACCATGAGCGAGGCGGGTTCTGCTGCTCGCTCGACTACGACGGGCGGCGGGTGAACGATGAGAAGTTCACGTGGTTCCAAGGCCGCGGGTTGTGGGTCTACAGCTTTCTGTACAACCACCTGCAGCCCGACCCCGGATACCTGGAGACCGCACGCAGGACGAAAGAATTCCTGCTCGCCCACGCGCCACAGCCGGACGGGTCCTGGGCTTCGAACCTTTCTCGTGAAGGCGCGCCGCTCGCACCCGAAGCCGACTTCTACGGCCGCTACTTCGCCGTCGAGGGACTGCTGGAATACAGCCGCGCCGCAAACGACGAGCAGGCTCACGAAACGGCGTTGCGCATGTTCAAGGATCTATTTCGCCGAGAGGTGGCCGCCGACGCATCCGGGCCGATCACGCAAGGCTTCTGGATGGTCAACATCAACATCGCGCGGCAGATTCTCGACCGCGAGTCGGACCCGGAAACCGCCGGGATCGCCGACCATGCTATCGATGCCGTCATCCACAAACACTACAACCCCGACTTCGGCTTGAACAACGAGCAGCTCAACCGTGATTTCACCCGGCCGTCCGAAGAAGCGACGAAATGCAAC
This sequence comes from Bryobacterales bacterium, assembly GCA_965204095.1. Taxonomy (GTDB): domain Bacteria; phylum Acidobacteriota; class Terriglobia; order Bryobacterales; family UBA6623; genus JAPPLB01. Next base: position 4,252,937 of record OZ241991.1, read on the forward strand.
TTCGGACACAGCATCGAGACGCTCTGGATGCTCATGGAAGAGGCGCGCCGGCGCGGCGATACGCCGCTCTGGAGCACCTGCGCCGAGCGAATCCGCCATCACCTCGACGTCGGCTGGGACTGGCTGTACGGCGGTCTCGCGATGTGGATCAACGTTGACCAGGGCGCGTACGAGTGGCCCGTGGAAGGCGTGCCGGGCACCGGTCTCGCGTTTCAAGCCGTCGGCGAGTACAACTACACCAAGACGCTGTGGGCGCTGGACGAGATCCTGGTCGCAACCCTGCTTATCCACGAGCGCACCGGCACCGCGTGGGCGCGCGAGTTCTTCGACCGTGCGCAGCAGATCATCGACGACAAGTTCTCGATGAAGGCGGCGGCCGGGCAGCCCACGTACGTTCTTTTCGCCGACCGCCGCATCACTGCACCCCCTCACTCCTCGCGGCAGGACAACTACCACCGCCTTCGTGCGCTCATGCTGAATCTGGCGACGCTGGGACGCCTGGCCGCCGTTACAGGCGAGTGACTTCGTGCTTGCGGCCGAGATACACGAGCGCCACCAGGATGAGGAGCACGCCGTTGGCCATCACCGTCGCCGACGCGCTGAACTTGTCCGCCAGCAGCCCAGCCGAGAAATTGCCCAGTGGCATCGCCCCGCGGAACGCCGTGTTGTAGACGCTCATGATGCGGCCCCGCAGCTCTTCCTTGGCGTGCAGTTGGACGAGAGAGTTCACGAGCGCGAAAACGCCCAGGATCGTCCAGCCCGAAAACAACAGAACGATGCTGGCCATCCACACGTTGAGGCTCACCGCGAAGGCGATCATGGTGCCTCCGAGCGCGATCTGCATGAGCAGTGAGCGCCGGCCCTTGTGCGGCGCATTGCCCTGGAACGCGACATACAGGGCGCCGATCACAGCGCCCGTACCCCAAAAAGCCATCATCCTTGAATAGCCTTCCGGGCCGAGCATGTACGTCTCGCGGGCGAACGCCGGCAGCAGCGTCACCAGAGGCGCGCCCAGAAACGCCGCCGTCGGCGCCAGAAAGACCAGTGCGAGAATCACGCGGTTGCGGTAGACCGAGGAAAGCCCTTCCTTGAGACTGTGCAATACATGCGCGTCGGACTTCTTCGGTACGAAGGTCACTCGGATGATGGACAGCACCCCGATCACGGCCAGAAACGAGAGGCCGTTGATCGTGAAGCAGGCCGTGGGTCCCAGCGACGTAAACGTGATTCCGCCGATGATGGCGCCGACGACCCGCGCCAACGTGAACTGAATCGACAACAAAGCAATGGCGTTGGGCAGATCCTTCTTGTCGACCAGTGACGGAATGAGGGCTTGATAGGCTGGCCCTCCGAAGGCCTGGCCCAGGCCGTTGACGAACGCCGCCGCCATGATATGCCAGACCTGAATCAGGTCCAGCCCCACCAGAACGGCCAGCGATAGAGCGCTGGACATCTGAACCAACTGTGACAACAGCAGGAGCTTGCGGCGGTCCATGCGGTCGGCGGCGACTCCGCCGATCAGCGACAGCAACAGAATCGGAGCGCCATTGAGCGTGGCCGTCAGTCCCAGGTAGAATTCGCTTCTCGTGATGTCGAAGACGAGCCAGCTCTGGGCGACCTCCTGAACGAAGAATCCGGTCGTGGATGTAAAAGCGCCGAACCACATCAAGCGGAAGTTCGGGTAGTGGAAGGCCTGGAACGTGCGGCGCAGGACTCCGCTCGGCGGCCCGGAGGGCGCTACGGATTCAGAGGCGTCTTTCGGAGAGGGATCGGCCATCCGGAACTTTGGCTGAGAAGGAACGCTTGCCCGCGGACAGGCTTGGTTGCAAACGGAGACCCATCTTCGCACATCGTTCCGGGCAACTGGGTTCCGCTAGCCTGCATTTCTCACCACGTGGCGAGGCGAAGTGGGTGAGAGGGCCGCCAGGACGAGACGCGAGCCGCTTGGCGCGCGCAGGCGTACTTGAACCGTACGTTGAGCACGGCAAGCAAGCGCAACGAAGTCCTGGCGGTCGTATCGCGTGCTTCGACCGTCGGGTGGTGAGAAATGCAGGCTAGATGACCTCCAGATGCGGGGCGGTCATTATTCGCCGCGCGCGACCGTTGCTCGAGGCGGGGATATAATCGGAAGATTCCCGAATCGACCATCAGGACACTTCATGACTACCGACTCAACCGCCGCCCCTGTTGACACGGGAGGCATCGCCGGACATCCGAGCGGCTTGACCACCCTTTTCTTCACGGAGATGTGGGAGCGATTCAGCTACTACGGGATGCGGGCCCTGCTTGTGCTGTTCATGACGGCGCCGCTGGCTCAAGACAATCCGGGACTCGGATTCAACGTAGGGAAATCGACCGCCATCTACGGCCTGTACACGTCGATGGTCTACCTGTTGTCATTGCCCGGCGGCTGGCTGGCCGACAACCTGTGGGGGCAGCGCAAGGCGGTATTCGTGGGGGGCTGCATCATCGCCGCCGGCCATTTCTCGATGGCGGTTCCCACGTTTCCGACGTTCTACCTGGGTCTGGTGCTGATCGCGCTGGGTACGGGCTTGCTGAAGCCGAATGTGAGCACCATGGTTGCGGACCTCTATCCGGAAGGCGGCGCGCGCCGGGATGCCGGCTTCTCGATCTTCTACATGGGCATCAACCTGGGTGCCTTTCTCGGCACCATTCTCTGCGGATTCATTGGCGAGGGCTACAACTTCCACTGGGGCTTCTCTCTGGCGGGCATCGGTATGGTAGCGGGGTTGATCCAGTACAAGATGGGCGCGAAACGCCTCGGCACGGCGGGCAGCTTGAAGAGCGACGACCCACCGGAGGCTCTCAGCCGCAAGAGCCGTGGCTTCTACCAGGCGGTGGCGGCCTCTGGGGCCGCGATTACCTTGTTCACCTTCCTCGCCACAAGCGGCGCGATCGAGGTCACCATCCAGCAGACGGCAACCTGGCTCGGCTACGGCATCCTCATCCTGAGCGGCCTTTTCTTCCTCTATCTCTTTACGGCGGGAGGCTTGACGGGGATCGAGAAGAAGCGCCTCGTCGTGATTGTGTGGCTCTACATCCTGGCGGCGATGTTCTGGTCGGGTTTCGAGCAGGCCGGTTCGTCGATGAACATCTTTGCCCGCGACCTCACCGACCGGGGAGTGGCGGGCTGGGAGATGCCCGCCAGTTGGCTGCAGAACGTGAATCCCGTTTTCATCGTGATCTTCGCGCCCATCTTCGGCTGGCTATGGACCTGGCTTGCCCAACGGGATGCGAATCCGTCGATCCCGATGAAGTTCGCCCTGGGACTCTTCGGCCTGGCTGCCGGCTTCTTCGTGATTTCATGGGGGGCGGCCAATGCGAGCGAGGCCAGCCGCGTTTCAATGAGCTGGTTGGTGGTGACCTATTTTCTCCACACCGCCGGTGAGCTCTGCCTGTCGCCCGTCGGCCTGTCGTCGATGACCAAGCTCGCTCCCAAGGGGCGCGTCGGCCAGATGATGGGTGTCTGGTTCATCGCCGCCGCGCTCGGCAACCTCATCGCCGGCCTGGTGGCGGGACGGCTGGAGCAACTCGCCCCCGCCGACCTGTTCTGGAATGTGGCGTTGATCACCGCAGGCGTCGGAGTCGTTGCGGTCTTCGTCAGTCCCGTCATGAGCCGTCTCACGGGAGATGTGAAGTAGGCGGCGAGTTGATGATATTCGCTGATCGTTGACCGCAAGCCCGCGGCGTGAAGGCACGGTCGTGACTCCCTCGCGGTCGCGCCTGACTTCGATCCGCCTCGCTTCACTCGTGCCGCATGCGCCAAGAATGCATAAGAGGGCAGCTCCCTCCAGTGAGGCGAACAAGATACGAATACCTACGCTGTGAACATGCTACAGTGTTGGTTGATGGCGCTGCTCGACACACATACAGGCGGCTCAAAGGTGAAGACGCCTCGACAGGCACCTAAGCGCACAGTGAAGAACGGCCGGCCCTCGAATGATCTTGTGCTGAGCGCCACCACGGGAACCAACGAGAAGATCTTTCCCCAGATACTGGGCCTCTACGTAGCTCCGGGAAGCATTGTCGCCGACGTCACCTACGGAAAGGGGGTGTTTTGGAAGAACATCCCACCGGATCGGTATCGCCTCCTGGCGACGGACCTGACCGACGGCGTGGACAGCCGTGCTCTGCCGTATAAAGACGGCGCTATAGATTGCGTTGTGTTCGACCCCCCCTACATGCACTCACCAGGTGGCACGGCACACACGGTACATAAGCCCTTTGAGCGGTACTACCGGAACAACGGCACTGGAAACCGAACGAGTGCGAAGTACCATGAGGCCGTGCTTGAACTTTATGCCGAGACGGGCAAGGAGGCTCACCGCGTGCTCCGAGACCGTGGAGTGCTCATCGTCAAGTGTCAAGACGAGGTCTGCTCGAATCGTCAACGGTTCACGCATATCGAGATTTTGCAGACATATGCAGACATTGGTTTTATAGCTGAGGATCTGTTCGTGCTCGTACGCCAAAACAGGCCGGGCGCGAGCCGGGTCGTAAGGCAAGTGCACGCCCGCAAAAACCACTCCTACTTTCTCGTGTTCTGGAAGCCTGGAGCTAAAAGAGGTCTATGGAACCCGCCCGAGTGAGCCCTGTGGCTCTCATGCTCGAGGTGATTGAGGAGCACTCGCCACCGACGATCTGGACGGGAGCGCCATTGGCAGCGTTTCGTCAGGTCGCCAACACGAATCGTGGAGATATCGGGGAGGAGTTTGTGCGGCGCTACCTCGCGCAACACGGAATTGAAGTCTCCAAGGCGGGCTCGCGTGTCAGCAAGTCGGATATGGAGGTCTTTGGCAGGCGTGTTGAGATCAAGACCGCCTCCGAAGACACAGGAGGAAACTTCCAGTTCAACCACGTCCGGCTTGATCGGAAATACGACTACCTGCTCTGCCTCGGAGTTCGACCACAGGAGATCGTGTTCAACGCTTGGCCCAAGGGTGAGGTTTCTGAAGGCAAGGCAGGAACCCTCGTTCGCATGGCCGAGGGTCAAAGCGTCACGTTCAAGCTAACCAAGAGGCCGGAAGCCATGAGGAGGGTCGAAGACCTCCCGGATTGGGTGCGTGATCTAGGCAATACGCCGGTCAAGGTATAGGCCCCACACCTGACTCTCCAACAAAACAGCCGTTCAGCCGTTAAAACCGGAAGCGGGCCGGTAAGGGCCAGTCAGCAGGCTCGGGGAGTCATCCCACTTCTTCGTTCGCCCGCTTCAGCAGTGCTCTCATGTAGGCGATGCAGTACGCCGTGCCCGCACGGCGGATTCCGCTATCGCCTACCAGTTGCGGAATGTGATCCGGCACGACGGTTCCGTCGTACTTCACCTCGCGCAGCGCCTTCATCACCTGGTACATATCCATGTAGCCTTCATCCGGAAAGGTCTCGTAGAAGCGCGGAAGCGGCGAGCTGACGTTGCGGAAGTGAATCCCGAGGATCTTGCCGCGGCGGCCGAAGTCGCGGATCATGCCGTAGACGTCCTTGCCCATGTTGCCGCCGCCTTCCGACCACGTGCCTACGCAGAACGTCAGTCCCCAATGCGGACTGCCGTGTCCTTCGATCGACTCGGAAATCTGCTCGGCGCGGCGATAGCCGTCGTAGTGAACCAGCACCTTCGCGACACCGTTCATCATGGCCAGCGGCGGGTCATCCGGGTGCAGCGCGAGCTTCACGCCGGCTTCTTTCGCCACCGGAAGAATAGCCTTCATCAAGTACGCGTAGGCGTCCCAGATTTCCTCCGCCGAATACTCTCGGTCGAACTTCTGCTTCTCGACCTTGTTGCGAAAATCATCGACGCTGAACTCCCGGGCTCGGTAACCGCGCGGCGTCTCGATGATGTCGGTCGTATAGGTGTTCGCGGGGTGGAAGTCGTAGCAGGAAACCGGGATGCCAAGCGCGCCCAGATTCCGAAGGAAGAGCTGATAGGTCTCGATGTGCTTATCGCGGCCCGGCTTGCCGAGCTGCAGGTCCAACTCGCGGTAGGCGTAGTGGACGCCCGAGAAGATCTTGATCCCATGACTTTCGTAGCGCTTCTGCGTTTGCGCCAAGTAGTCAAGGTCGGCGTTGCCCTGAAAATTGACGCGCGCCCAGCGCAATCCGATCTGCCGCAGGAAGAGCAGGTCGTCTTCGGCGATGTCGGACCGGAGCCGCCGGCAGAGTTTGATGTTCGAGGGATCGTGCTCGTCGATGACCGGCCTCGCCGGCAACGACGGCGCCATCGCGGCGGCCGCCACGGGCAGCTTCAGGAACTTCCGACGGCTTGCCTGGTTTGTGGATGCGGGATTCGAGAGTTTTTCCATGGTTCTTGTCTCCAGGTCGATGGGCCTCGGACTTCAGTCGATTTGCTGAACGGCGTTAGCCTGCCTTTCTCACCACATGGCGAGGCGAAGTGCGTGAGAGGGCCGTCAGGACAAGGCGCGAGCCGCTGGGCGCGCGCAGGCGTACTTGAAGGTACGTCGAGCACGGCAAGCAAGCGCAACGAAGTCATGGCGGTCGTATCGCGTGCTGCGACCGTCGGGTGGTGAGAAATGTAGGTTAGGTCCGAAAAGGAGTGTGCGGCCGAAGCCTGCGATGCGCCTTGCCGGCGATCGAATGTCGGCAGCGGACCTTGGGGTAACGACACGGAGCCGGCTGGAGAGAACCCTGTTCGGGCAGGGCGCGTTTCCAGGTTCCCCGCGTGGAGATGGTGGTGCGCAAGAGAGGACTTGAACCTCCACCCGGTGTAACCCGGACTAGGACCTGAACCTAGCGCGTCTGCCAATTCCGCCACTTGCGCACAGACGGGGAGGAGCCGCGTGGAGCGGCCCCTCTTCGAGTATTCTTGCAGTCGGTCCAAAGGCTGTCAATCGGAGTGCGTTACAGGGGCAGGCTAGGCTACGTCGCGGCTCTGCGAGAAACGCTTGTCCACGTAGTCATTGAGAATACCGATAAAATCGCGCACGATCGTATCTCCCTTGAGGGTGAGCAGCATACGGCCGTCGACATACACTGGCGCTTTCGGCTCCTCGAAGGTTCCGGGCAGCGAGATCCCGATGTCGGAGTGTTTCGATTCCCCGGGACCGTTCACCACGCAGCCCATCACGGCCACATTGAGCTTCTCCACGCCTGGATAGCTCGATTTCCAGACCGGCATCTGATTGTGCAGATAGTGCTCGATCTCATTTGCCATCTCCTGGAAGAAGGTGCTGGTCGTACGGCCGCAGCCGGGACACGCCGTCACTTGAGGTTTGAAGCTGCGGATGTCGAGTGACTGCAGAATCTGCTGGCAGATGCGCACTTCCTCGGTGCGGTCGCCCCGAGGCTGAGGCGTCAGGGAGACCCGGATCGTATCGCCGATACCTTCTTGCAGCAGGATTGCGAGCCCGGCTGTCGAAGCGACGATGCCCTTGTTGCCCATCCCCGCCTCGGTCAGACCCAAGTGCAGAGGATAGTCGCAGCGCGCCGCGAGGTCGCGGTAGACCGTCACCAGGTCCTGCACGTTCGATACCTTGGCGCTCAAGATGATCTGACCGTGCCGCAGGCCGTAGCGCTCGGCCGCTTCGGCGGAATTCAAGGCGCTGAGAACGATCGCCTCGCGCGTCACTTCGGCGGCGTCTTTCGGATCGGGACGCCCCGCGTTCTCATCCATCAGCTTCGTCAGCAAAGCCTGGTCGAGCGACCCCCAGTTCACTCCGATTCGCACCGGCTTCTGATGCTCGACCGCGACCTCGATCATCGTCCGGAAATTGTCGTCATGCTTCCTGCCGATGTTGACGTTGCCGGGATTGATCCGATACTTCGCGAGGAGCCGCGCGCACTCCGGGTATTGTTTGAGCAGGATGTGCCCGTTGTAGTGGAAGTCTCCGATGATCGGAACACGAACGCCGAACTCTTCCAGCGACTTGACGATCGTCGGAACGGCCTCGGCGGCCTTGTTCGTGTTGACGGTGACGCGGACCAGCTCCGACCCGGCGCGAGCCAGATCCATCACCTGATTGATCGTGGACGCGGTATCCGCCGTGTCGGTGGTGGTCATCGACTGCACGACGATCGAGTGATCGCCGCCGACCTTGACGCCGTCGATGTCGCAGACAGCCGATTTTCTCCGAGGAATGGGCATGGCGGGAGCTTTACCGCAAGGAACTTCGATTCTAACAACCGGAGGCCCTGCCGCGGTTTGCAGGGCAGGAAATCCGTTTCTCCGCTAACCTGCATTTCTCGCCACGTGGCGAGACGAAGTGCGTGAGAGGGCCGCGCAGCAACACGGTCTTCAAGGTTTTTCACGAATCACGAGTCACGAAACACGAATCACGGCCTTTTATCGCGTGCTTCGACCGTCGGGTGGTGAGAAATGCAGGCTGAACACGCCGACCCGCCCCTTCGTCTATGCTGGTCCGATGGCAACGCTAGACCTTACTCGTCGGTTGGGCCTTTGGGATGCCAAGGCGATCGTTATCGGCACGATCATCGGTTCGGGAATTTTCATAGTGCCCGGTGAGATCGCCCGCGCCCTGCCCTCGGCCGAGTGGATACTCGCGATATGGGTCGTCGCAGGCCTGCTGTCGCTCTGCGGCGCGCTGGCATTCGCCGAGCTCGGCGCGATGCTGCCGCATTCCGGCGGCCAGTACGTTTACCTGCGCGAGGCCTACTCGCCGCTCTGGGGCTTTCTTTTCAGTTGGGGCCTGCTCCTTGTTATCCGTTCCGGCGGGACGGCCACGCTCGCTGTCGGCTTTTCGATCTATCTGAGTCACCTTGTCCCGATGCCGCAGGTACTGGAACGTCTCAGTGCGCCTGCCATCATCCTGGCGCTCACGATCCTCAACTACCGCACCCTGATCGGCGGAGCGGTGATGCAGAACATCACAACCTTCCTCAAGGTCGCAGGATTGCTGTTCGTCGCGGGAACCGCGTTGTTCCACCAGGCGCCGTCAGCAACAGGCGGCGCAGACGCCTCCGTCGTCGACTTCGGGATGAGCGAGGTCGGCATCGCCCTCTTGGCCTGCCTGTGGGCCTACAACGGATGGTTTCAGGCCGGGTTCGTGGGCGGCGAGATCCGCAACCCCGGCCGCAACCTGCCGATCAGTCTCGGCATCGGCGTCGGCATCGTAATGCTGCTCTATCTGCTCGCCAACGTCGCCTACATGCAGGTGCTGACCGTAGAGGAAATCGCCGGCACCGAGCGCGTCGCCGCCGTCGTGCTGGAGCGCGTCTTCGGACTCGCCGGCGGGACGATGATCTCGCTCATCATTCTCGTCTCCATCACGGGCGCGATGAATGCCGGCATCCTCACCGGCCCGCGTGTCTACTTCGCGCAGGCAAGGGACAGCCTTTTCTTCCGTATTTTCGGGGATGTCCATCAGCGCTTCCACACCCCGGCTCACGCCGTGCTCTTGCAGGGAGCATGGGCGGCGCTGCTCTCGCTCAGCGGCGCCTACACGGGACTTTTCTCATTCGTGATGTTCGTCGCCTGGATCTTCTATGGCATGACCGTTCTCGGGGTGATCATTCTGCGCAGGAAGAGGCCCGAATGGGAGCGGCCGTACCGTATGTGGGGCTATCCCGTCACGCCCCTTCTTTTCGGCTTGGCTTCACTCTGGCTGGTCGTGAACACGATGCTCTATCGACCTCTTCCGTCCTTGGCCGGACTCGCGCTCATCGCCGGCGGCTTGCCGCTCTTCCACCTGTGGCGGCGCCACGCCCGGCCGTCCCAGGCGCGGGCGATCTAGCCTGCATATCTCACCACGTGGCGAGACGAAGTGCGTGAGAGGGCCGTCAGGACGAGGCGCGAGCTGCTTGTCGCGCGCAGGCGTACATGAACAGTACGTTGAGCACGGCAAGCAAGCGCAACGAAGTCCTGGCGGCCGTATGGCGTGCTTCGGCCGTCGGGTGGTGAGAAATGCAGGCTAGCGTTCGCGTTGCCAGTAAGCCATCTCGGTGGAAATCATCAGCGCCATCGCCCCGCCGCGATCGTCGTGGCCGAGGATTGCCGTCCGGTCGAAATAGTCGCGCAGACTCTTCTGTTTCCCTGTCCCGGTGCAAACGTCCACCAGATCGCCTGACGGCGCGATACGCGCCTTGAGCGACTCCCAGGCTCGATCGATCACCGGCTCATAGCGCTTGCGATCGAGCCAACCCGACCGCAGCCCGCGAACCATCGCGAACGTGATCATCGAGGTCGCCGTCAGTTCACGGTAGCTCTCGGGATGATCGATCACCTGATGCCACATCCCGCTGGGGTCTTGGCGCCGGAGCAGCGCTTCCAGATGATTCCGGAATGCCGCGAGCATCCTGGCCCGGCCGGGATGATCTTCGGGCATCGCGCTCAGGCTCAGAGCCAGTCCCAGGGCGGGGAACCCGTTTCCTCGCCCCCAGGCCGCTTCATCGAGCGGCGAATGGCGATAGAGGCCGTCCGGGCGCAGGCACAGATCCTGCATGAACTTCATGTGCCGTAGCGCCATGTCGAGGTACTTCGCCTGTCCGGTAAGACGCCCCGCTTCAGCGAGGATCGGCGTGCCCATGAATACGGAGTCGCTCATCTCGTTGTGAAACGGCATCGACTCTCCGGGGTTGCCCTGGTTGTCGAAACCCAAATCCGCCGCCGCGCGCGCCAGCTCGATGTAGCGCGTCTTTTTCGTCACCCGCGCAAGCTCGGCAAACACGAGGTGACCGGACAGATTGCTGCCGCTCGGGCGATCCGGAAGAGTCGCCTTCCCGCCGTCGAGATAGGTCTTCACGATCCGCTCGACATCCGCGAGATGACTCGCATCTCCGCTCAGGTCCGCCAACCGGATCCGCCCCAGCAAAGCCAGCGCCGGGATGTACGCGACCCTCTCCAGCTCGTGGCCGTAGTGAGCGGCGAGTTGTTGAGCGACTTCGACCGGATTGCGCCTCAGCCGGCGCTGAATCGATTCGCGAGCCGTCGAGCCCGCCCATCCGGCCTTCCCCGCGCGCTGAATTGCCTTGAAAAGCTCGGGCGCCAGTGCGTCCCTGTCGTCGGGGTCCATCCGGACCCTGAGAGCAGCCATCGCACCCACTCCGCCGACGGCTTGGCGGGAAATCCGGTTCACGAGCTCATCGTCCGCCGGCTCGACGATTGCCTCTTGATCGGGAGAGAAACGCTTGGAGAGGTTGAAGGCAAGTCCGCGTGCATCTGAGCCGGTACCGCTCCGGCTGACCGCGAACGCCCATTCCGTCCCGACGCGAAGATCTACGACAAGCTCGGGCGCATGCATGGCAATCCAACGCCATAGATACGCCGCCTCGGGGTCCGTTGCGCTGTTATAGGCCGTTCCTTGCGGCGGATACGCGACCGTCGGATTTCCGCCTGAGCCGTTTGACGGTCCAAGACCCGATGCCCAACCGTCAGGGTTGGCCAGCGGTACCGCCGAGAGCGCAACCCGTTCTCGATGCTCCTCACCGTTGGAGTCGGAATAGAACCAGCGCAAAACAGAAAGCGTCGCCTGAACCGAACTCTCCGACCCATCCAACCCGCCCACCAACAAAACGCGAATCTTCGGCGTGAAGTAATCCAGATCATCATTCGTGATCAGGGCCGGAATCGGAGTTCCTTTTCGAGTTACTCCAATCGACGTTTGAATCACCCCGGGCAGCCGAGTCCCGCTCAGCAGCCGCTCCACCTTCTCCGCCGGCGTCTGAGCAGCAAGAGCGATCGTCCCCAACAGAAAAACCACGACTCCCAACCTCGTCCATCGCGGCAGCATGGTTTTCTCCTCGGCCCTTGCGATGTTGCGAGAGACTTGATCAGCGCAGTTCCCGTATCCGCAGGTTTCGCAGCCGTACCTCCATCCCCTCTCCGCGATGCAACTGCACCGCGATCACTCCCTCCGACGACTCGCCGTCATGCGTGTCGATCGTCACTTTGCCGTTCAGCGTCAACCGGATGTGATCACCCTTCGCATGAATCTCATAGTCGTTCCATTGACCCTTCCGGACGACTTCCTTCGCGCGGTCCCAGCCTTCCGTCGGCGTTGCCATGACGTTTCGGCCGCGGCCTTTCTCCTCATAGAAGTTCCCCCAAGCCGACCGTTCGCCCATGTCGGAAGCGTCCGCCTGATAGCCCTTCACCACCCAATCCGAAAGCCGCCGGCTGCGGAACTGCACGCCCGTATTGCCGTTGCGCAACAGGATCTGAAACCGCAGTATGAAGTCGCTGTACGGCCGATCGAGGATCAGGAACGTGTTGTGCTCGATCGCACGGCCGTCCGTCGAGCCGATAATCGCGCCATTCTCCACCCTCCAGACCCCGGGAGCCCCATCCCAGCCTTGCAGCGATTCGCCATCGAACAGCAGTGTGAACCCCGCGCGTGCTTCCTCATCCGAAAGCCTGTTGAGAAGCGGTTCGTCACCGAACAGCACCGACACCGTCCCGAAGAACACCCAAACCGGCAATAGCAAGCATCTGCGCATCGCCCACAGTGTACGGGAAAACTCCCGCTGAAGCGTTCTCCCGGCCTGCCTTGCTGCCCTTGACGGTCCGGAGGAAACGGGTCGCCACCCGCCGGCAAGCGCCGGGCTCCCCGGCAATCACGAAAGTCCGTCTCGACTACGATCACGTCCCTGTGCGCTGTTCGAATCGACTCCAGCCCGGCCTTTGCTGCGACTGCCGCAGCGATGCGGCGCTCTCCGGGTTCAACCAGGTCACGTCCGAGCGAGCGGAACCACGAACACGCGCCGGGACGTTCGCCATGTTTGACAGCCTGCAATCGGCATGTTAGCTTCGCCTTCGGAGTGACCCGCCTATGAAGATCGACCGCCGCGCCGCGCTGAAGAACCTCACCAGCTTCTTCCTCGCATCCCCGCTTCTCTACGGACAAGTCGGCCTCCCCAGGCAAGATCCGCTGCTCGACCCGATCAACATCTGGGACTTCAAGGAGCTCGCACGCAAGAAGCTTGACCCGATTGCCTGGGACTACATGGATGAAGGCGGCAAGGACGAGGTCTCCCTGGGCGAGAACCGCCAAGCCTTCAACCGCATCATCCTGCGGCCGCGCTGGCTGACGGATGTGCACGACATCGACGTCTCGACCGAGTTGCTGGGCCACAAGATGAACTTCCCGATCTACATCTGTCCGGCGGGAGGGAAGAACTGCTTCTATCCCGACGGCGAACTCGAAACGGCCCGCGGCGCCGTCGAGGCCGGGGCCCACATGATCACCAACGGCGGCATCGACGATCTCGTCAGCAGCGGCAAGGGTCCGAAGACTTGCTGGCACTACACCATCGGCGGGCAGTTCAGTCGCAGGAGCGCCATGCTCAATTTCGTCGAGCGCGTCGAAGACGCCGGTTATTCGGGTATCTGCTGGACCGTCGACAACATGCTCGTCTCACATCGCGAGCGGAGCATCCGCAACAAGTTCGTCCGGACCTGGTGCAATGAAGGCGGCGTGCCGCGCAACGATGAAGGCCAGGTGATCTTCAAGGAAGGCGACACGGACAAGACCTGGCGGAGCGACGTCTACCCTTCTCGTCCATTCCCGATGCCCACCTGGGACAACCTCAAGCAACTCCGCGACATGACCGACCTGCCGATCATCATCAAGGGCGTCCTGACCGGCGAGGACACCGAGATGTGCGTCCGCTACGGGATGTCTGCCGTCGTTGTCTCGAACCACGGTGCACGGCAGATCGATCACACCGGTTCGACCATCGAAGCGCTTCCCGAATGTGTCCAGGCGGCGGGCGGAAAGATGCCGGTTCTCATCGACGGCGGCTTCCGGCGCGGCACGGATGTGCTCAAGGCCCTTGCGCTGGGCGCGGCCGCAGTGGGCATTGCGCGGCCATATCTTTGGGGATTGACCGCTTTCGGCAGCCGCGGCGTGGCCCGCGTCCTCGAATTGATGCGCGTCGAGCTGGCGCTCGACATGGGCATGTCGGGCGTCGCCCGGATCAACGACATCGACCGCAAGCTGGTCCGCATCCGCGGCTGGAGCCCCTGAGATCATGCCCACGCGCCATCGCATGCCGGTCACGCGAAGACGGATGTTTGTCGAGTCCGCCAAGGGGCTTGCAGCGGGAGGTTCGCTGATCGCCCTGGCTTGTGGAGGGTTCGAAACCAGGACGGACAGGGATGAGGATCGGCTATCGATGACGGATACCCCGGCATGCAATTTTCAGTCTTCCTACATGACGTGGGATCTGCCGCCGCGCCCCGATCCTCGTCCGCACGCGAGGCACAACACCCCTCTGGGCAACAAGGCGCGCATCCAGTTGGACGCCCTCCTCGACGTGGTTGACGAGGCGAGCGGCGAGACCGAGAGGTTCGTATTGATTGCCGCTTGCCGCACCGAATGGGTGTACGCGGAAAGCGGGCTGTTTCAACTTCCGAGCCGCGAGTACAGAAACATCTATTCCCTGACCGAAGAGCGTTCCATGGGCCGCGGGATCACGTATGGGGGCGAAGCCGCTCGCGGCAGGCCCGTGACGGACAGCTTCCGGTCGCTCGAAATCGATGTGGTGCGCTTTGCCGACTCCCGTGCTCTTGATGAGCCGGCGGCCATCAACGAGGCCACGGGAAACAACATCCCACTCGTCGGCCGGACGGAAATCCACGGCCCCGGCCGGACCTGGCTGCTTGAATACCCCATCCTGACCATGAATTTCCGCCCCGAAAATTCCTCATTCCAGGTGGACACGGGTCCGCTGCTTGCGCCGGATCTCGAAAGCTCCGAGGCGAAGACCATCGATCGCCTCGAGATGGCGCACATTGCGTACAATCGTCTCGACCGGGTGGAGTTGATTCTGCGGCGGCCGACGCCGATCACTGACGATGCGGGCGGCGAGTTGGCTCGTGTCCTGCATTACTCCGAAGTAAGGGAGCACTCGGCAACAACACGGATTCTCACTGCTGAAGGCTAGGCAACGAATATGAAGGTCGACCGCCGTCAGGCGCTGCGCCGTCTGGCTCAACTCTTTGTCGCTTCACCGCTCTTGCAGAGGCAACTTCTGCAATCGCAGGGACCGCCGGCCATTGACCCGGTTCTCGAGCCCGCCAACGTCTTCGACTTCGCCAAGCTCGCCAAGGAGAAGCTCGACCCCGTCGCCTGGGACTACATGGCCGAAGGCGCCAGTGACGAGGCCGCGCTGCGCGATGCCCGCAAAGCCTTCAGCCGCATCATCATTCGGCCGCGCTTCCTGACCGACGTCCACAAGATCAGCATCGAAACCAGGCTGTTCGGAAAAACGCTGCGGCATCCGATTTTCATCGACCCCGCCGGTGGAAAAAACTGCTTCTACCCGGACGGCGAGAACGAGGTCGCCAAAGCCGCCGGCGAGACCGATACGCTCATGATCACCAACGGCGGCATCGATGATGTCGTCGCGTCCGGCAAGGGGCCGAAGAACTGGTGGCAGTTCACGACCGGCGGCCAGTTTCGGACCGAGAACTCGATGCTCAACTTCGTCGAGCGCGTCGAGGATTCCGGCGCCGGCGCCATCTCGTTCACGGTCGATATCATGCATGTCTCCCATCGCGAGCGCAGCATCCACAACAAGTTCGTCCGCTCGTGGTGCAATACCGGCATCCCCCGCGACGCGCAGGGCAACCTGATCTACAAAGAAGGCGATGAGCCCTGGCGGACCGGAGGATTCCCCTCGCGGCCCTTTCCGACCCCGACCTGGGAAACCGTCATGAAGCTCCGCGACCTTACCGACCTGCCCATCGTCATCAAGGGCATCCTCACGGCCGAAGACACGGAGATGGCCGTACGGACAGGCATGTCCGCCGTGATCGTCTCCAGTCACGGTGCCCGCCAAATGGATCACGTCGGCGGGACGATCGAGGCGCTGCCCGAGTGCGTCCAGGCGGCTGGAGGGAAAATTCCGGTGCTCATCGATGGCGGCTTCCGGCGCGGCTCCGACATCCTCAAGGCGCTCGCCCTGGGGGCGGCGGCCGTGGGGATCGCACGACCCTACCTCTGGGGCCTCACCACCTTCGGGCAACAGGGCGTCGCCCGCGTCATCGAGCTGCTGCGGACGGAGCTGGCGCTTGACATGGGCATGTCCGGCGTACCGAGCATCGCGGACATCGACAGAAAACTGGTCCGCTTTCGCAACTACACGCTCTAGCCTCGGCTCGGCTAGCCTGCATTTCTCACCACGTGGCGAGGCGAAGTGCGTGAGAGGGCCGTCAGGACTAGGCGTGAGCCGCTTGGCGCGCGCAGGCGTACTAAACAGTACGTTGAGCACGGCAAGCAAGCGCAACGAAGTCATGGCGGTCGTATCGTGTGCTTCGACCGTCGGGTGGTGAGAAATGCAGGCTAGGCGCAAGCCGGGCGGAGGAAAAAGGCGTGCAACATGGCCTTTAAGGTTTTTCACGAATCACGAGACACGAAACACGAATCACGGCCTTTTTTCGCGTGCTTCGACCGTCGGGTGGTGAGAAATGCAGGCTAGACGACATTGAGGCTGCCGTGGCGTTCGACGGTGTCCTGCCCCGTGAATCCGCGAGCTTTGCCGGGGTAGGCTGCGATTTTCAGGTCCCTGGCATACCAAAACACCCCGGAATGCCTTCTGCACCAATATCCCTCCCGGAGACCGCAGGTCCCCCCCTGTGGGGAAACCGGAATTGCCGTCCCCTCCCAGCCGCACAGCCGCCGCAGGGTCGCTTCCACTCGCAGCCGCTCCACCAGCCCCCGTGTCGTCGCCACGTCCAGCACCGCCTTGGCCAATAAGGCCCGCGCCAGCGCCGCACAATCCTTCCGAGGCCGGTCCCGCAGCCCCGGCTACAGGGCAACCGCTCCTCCTTGCGGACCAACTCCAGCACCCGCACCAGCCGTTCATAGTGCTCGCCCAAGGGGCTCAGACCTTCTCCAGCCACCGGAACAGCTAAAGAGATCGGGCTTGTCCCTCCATTGACCCGTCCTCTTACCTCTCCCGGCAAAAAACCCCACTACTTGCCGAGTGTCGCAAAAGTTCATGTAATAGTCACCTGAATAGTCTTTATAATCACACGAATTTCACATCGATTTGGTATATATACTTTTTTGGGGTCTGACTGGCGGCACGCGAGGGTGCGCGGTCCTGGCTAGGTGATGTGCCACCTGATGTTCGGCATTCTCGCACTGACGGTGGAACAGTTGATGCGCCTGACGCTCTGAAGACTGGCCCGCCACCCGGAACAGGACAGCAGGATTGCCCGCTGTAAGCCAGGGAGAGAATAAGCTGCGCCTGCGCTCTGCAACCACCTGTGATCTAGGCTTCATTTCTCACCACGCGGCGAGGCGAAGTGGGTGAGAGGGCCGTCAGGACGAGGCGCGAGCCGCTTGACGCGCGCAGGCGTACTTGAACAGTACGTTGAGCACGGCAAGCAAGCGCAACGAAGTCCTGGCGGTCGTATCGCGTGCTTCGACCGTCGGGTGGTGAGAAATGCAGGCTAGGCTTCAGATCCGGGTATTTCCGTTCCCAAGGGGTCTTTGCTGTCGGGTAGTTACCCGCAAACATCGCCTTTGCCGGCTACAAAACCTGCCCAACTGCGAATTTTGCAAAAGGCTCTGGTGATTATTTGCGCAGGAATCAAGGCCCTTCCGACAAGGCGAGGCAACTGACCTGAAACGAACATGCCCCTGAAGCAAACCCTGTCGCGGCATTGGACAATGTTCCAGCGGGAGTTGCGTCCCGCGCTATCAAGAAAGAAGATTCCATCCTGGCCGGTAGTCCCGATACTCATCGGTCTCGGAATTTCGCTCAGCCCCCATCAAGTCGTGTCCAGAACCTCTGAGGTCTCCCGAGCCCTGAGCCCGGTCCTGTCGAGCTATGACCTGATCCGCATGGAGCCCGCTGCCATCGAGCGCCAGGTCCGCGCCACCGGGGAACTGCGGTTCCGGTACAAGGAGACCCTTTTCGACTTCAAGCTGGAACCTCACGATATGCGCGCCCCTGATTATCAGGCGATGGAAACGGGACCGGGAGGGAGCCAGCGTGTGCTTCCCCGCGGACCGGTGACCACCTACCAAGGAAGGCAATCGGGACCGGAAGGCGCTCAAGGCCGTTTCACCGTCACCCGCCACAGGCTGGAAGGCGTGGTGTTCACCGACGAGGATTGGTACTACCTGGAACCGCTGCAGCGATACTTGCCGAGTGCCAAGGGAGCAGAATTCGTAGTCTACAGGCATTCCGACATCAAGTCCGGCCAGGGATGGAAGTGCGGCGTGTCGCTACCGGGGAGCCTGCAGCGGGGAGTGAATCGGGTAGCAGGTCGGATTCCGGCCGGCACTGCAACCACCTACCTGGTGGAGGTGGCGACTGAAGCCGACTATGAATACGTGCAACTCATGGGAGGTTCCGATCAAGCCAACGCTGAGATTCGAAGCATCATGAACATGGTCGACGGGGTCTATCAGAAGGAGTTGTCGCTGCGGGTATCGATTACCTTTCAGAACGCCTGGGCTACGCAGCACGATCCCTACGATGCAACAACCCTGGAGGGCTTGGTGGTCGAGCTTCAAACATATTGGAACGCCAATTTTTTGGCAGGCAAGACCTATGACCTCGCCCAGATCTGGACCGGCCGTACTACTACCGACGGAATAGATGGCGTTGCCTGGATTGGCGCGGTCTGCACATGGCGTACCTTCAGCTACGGTGCGTTGCGTCACCTTTCCGACGCTCCGGGGAAACCCGTTATCGCCGCCCACGAGATGGGCCACCTCTTCAGCGCCTCTCATCCTGATGTGTCAAGCCCTCTGGCCCCAGGGTGCGCTGATACCATCATGGTGGCCCCAAGAAGTTACACCCAAAAATTGACGTTCTGCCAGTACTCTCGAAACGAAATCTCGGCCTACGTTTTCAACCACAACAGTTGCCTGACGGTTCAAGTTCCGCCGCCGCCGCCTCCTCCACCGCCGCCACCATCGGGACCGCCTCCTCCACGGCCGCCGCCACCGGGACCGCCGCCGCCACGGGGACCGTCCGAGCCGGGGGCTCCCCGGAACCTGACGGCGGTGGGCGGGATCGGCGAGGTCGTGCTGAGGTGGGAAGCTCCGGCCAGTGACGGCGGCACGGCGATCACGGATTACGAGTACCGCATCGACCGCAGGCCCCCCTGGACTTCCACCGGCTCCACCGACACCACCCATACCGTCAGCGGTCTCGTCAGTGGCGCCACCTACGTCTTCGAAGTGCGGGCGGTGAACAGAGCCGGCAACAGCCGTGCGTCCAACCGGGCCGAGGCTGCTCCGAAAGCTCCGGACGTTCTGGAATTTTCGCATTTCGCCAACGGGGACGGCGCCACCTCCGAGCTGGTGTTCGTGAATGTGGGAACCCGGCCGGTTCGTCCCAGGCTTTATTTCTACGACACGGAGGGCAGCCCGATTGGGGCCGAATCGGTGGTGGATATCGCAGGAGATCTGGAGGTCGCCGAGGACGGCGCCCTGACGGTCCGGACCGGGATGGAGCCGCTGGGAGAACTCACGGTTGCCACCAGCGGCGGGGAGGCGCTGGTGACGGGGTCGGTCAGAGTGGTCTCGGAGGGTCCCCTTGGCGGGATGCTTCGGTTCCGTCTCCCTCATGTCGGCGAGGCCGTGGTGAAGGCCGGCACGCCCGTCCGCGACGCCATCTTCCCGGTGCGGCGCCGGCAGGGAGGCATCAACACCGGGGTTGCGATTCACAACCTGGAATCGGCCGAGGCACAGGTGGACTGCGAGCTGCTGCGCGAGGGGGTCCTGCTTGATGCCGTCTCCATTGCTCTGGCGGCCAACGGGCAGACCTCCTGGTCGATCGACGGGGCGTTTACCGCGGCCGACACCACGGACTTCGCCGGAGCGGTGCGCTGCGATGCCGTGGGGAGGGCACGGTTCAGCGCCATAGCCTTGGAAACAGACTCCGGCAGCCGCATCTTCAGCACGTTGCCGGTCATGGAGGTGCCCCGCATTTCCTCCGCGACGACGACCACCCTGAACTTTGCGCATTTCGCCAACGGGGCGTCGATCGTATCCGAGCTGGTGTTCGTGAATCTGGAGACGCGGCCGAGCCGCTCGCAGTTCCCTCTGGGCATTTCTCCGACGCGCCCGGTGATCTATTTCTACGATCCGGAAGGCAGTCCAATCACTCCGGAAACGGTGGTGGATATCGTGGGAGATCTGGAGGTCACCGAGGACGGCGCCCTGACGGTCCGGACCGAGATGGAGCCGCTGGGAGAACTCACGGTCTCGACCCACGGCCGGGAGGCGCTGGTGACGGGGTCGGTCAAGGTGGTCTCGGAGGGTCCAATCGGCGGGATGCTGAGGTTCGACCTCCCCCACGTCGGCCAAGCGGTGGTAGAAGCTAGCGCAGCCACCAGCGACGCCATCTTCCCGGTGCGGCGCCGGGAGGGCGGAATCAACACCGCGGTCGCCATCCACAATCTGGACGGGAGTTCGAGGTTGGTGCGCTGCGAGCTGCTGCGCGAAGGCGTCCTGCTTGACGCCGTGTCCATTCCTCTGGCGGCCAACGGGCAGACCTCCTGGTCGATCGACGGGGCGTTTACCGCGGCCGACACCACGGACTTCGCCGGATCGGTGCGTTGTACCGCAGTCGGAAAAGGCCGCTTCAACGCCATAGCCCTGGAAACGGACTCCAGAACCCGCATCTTCACCGCACTGCCGGTCATGGAGGTCGAAGAGAGGATGCCTCGGGAATAGAAAGAAGGGAACCGCTTCACGGCTTCGCTGCAGTCCCCGGGAACTCCTTTTGCCGTTGGCGGCATGCGCAAAGTCCGGAACTTCCGGCACGGGCCCGGGGGGAGTGGAACACGGTGCGATTGGCCGGCTCACCGCGCGTTGGCAGGAAACCCGGGTTCCGGGGAAGTGAACGGCCCGGGCGCGATGCTGACGATACCCGTCCGGACAGGAATCAGGGCGGGATGCAATGCGGGATCCATACCGTTCGGCGTCCCCGGACGACCGGAACGCTCTCCATCCCGGAAGGTCCGCCAGGAACGAAGGGTCCCGGAATGAGCCATGACCCGCCACTACTCGCCTCGGAGCTTCTTCCGGCAGGTTCCCGTTGATCTGCTGGCCCGCTACTCCGAGAGCCGGGGCCTGGCAAGGGAACTCGACCTTGCGGCCTGGCTAGCCTGCATTTCTCACCACGTGGCGAGGCGAAGTGCGTGAGAGGGGCGTCAGGACGAGGCGCGAGCCGCTTGGCGCGCGCAGGCGTACTTGAACAGTACGTTGAGCTCGGTAAGCAAGCGCAACGAAGTCCTGGCGGTCGTATCGTGTGCTTCGACCGTCGGGTGGTGAGAAATGCAGGCTAGGCGCAAGCCGGGCGGAGGAAAAAGGCGCGCAACATGGCCTTTAAGGTTTTTCACGAATCACGAGACACGAAACACGAATCACGGCTTTTTTCGCGTGCTTCGACCGTCGGGTGGTGGGAAATGCAGGTTAACCTCGGCTCGGCTGGGCCGGGGCGGTCAGTTCCTTCTCGAGCGCGGTGAAGAAGCGCTTGATCATCATCTTCGAGGTCATGTTCATCAGACGCTGACCAACCGAAGCGATCGTGCCGCCGGCTTTGACATCGCCCTGGTATTCGATCTCCGTCACGGCGTCTTCCGACTCTCGAAGCCGGAAGGAGCCCCCGCCGTTGACGAATCCTATCTTTCCCCGGCCCTGCACCGTCAGCCGATAGCTTTCGGGCGGCTGCTGGTCCTCGATCCGCACCTTACCCTCGAAAACACCCTTCAGGCTCGAGATCGCAAGAGCCATGTTCATGCGGTATTCATCGGGACCGACCGCCTCCAGCGATTTGCAGCCGGGCAGAGTGCGCGCCAGGACGCCGGGGTCCAGCAAAGCGTCCCACACCTTCTGGCGCCGCGCCGGGAGCGAGTAGGTGCCTTTCAGCGTCATGCGGAACCGGCGGCATCTTCCAGCGCCCGCCGGGTCTGCACGGCCGCCAGGCTCGCGCGGTAGGCTGCCGAGGCATGGATGTCGGACAGCACATCGACGCCCTCTGCGGCGTGAGCCGCCGCCGCAGCGAATGCTTCCGCGTTGGCCGGGCCGCCATCCAGGGCTTGCTCGACGGCGGATGCCCGGTAGGGTTTCGAGCCCACGCCGGTTAGCGCGACGCGGACAAACGAGACATTGCCGTTCGTCACGCCGAGGCGCACGGCGGCGCCGACGATGGCGAAACCGGAGGCCGGTTGAATCAGCGTCCGATAGGCGGTCGCCACACCCGCCTGTTCCACGGGAACATGCACCTCGGTGAGAATCTCGCCGTCCTCGAGCGAGGTCGTCAAGGCGTCCACCAGGAACTCATCCAGAGCCACGACCCGTTCACCGGAGGCGCTCACCAACTTGACCTGCGCTTCGAGGGCCAACAACGCGGCCGGGTAATCCGCGGCCGGGTCGGCGTGCGCCACGCTGCCGCCGATCGTGCCGCGATTTCGCACCTGCACGTCGCCGATATGACCAGCCGTCTTGGCTAGCAGCGGACAGTTCTCCGCGAGCAGGTCTGATGACTCCACCTGATGATGAGTCGTCATCGCGCCGATGCGGATGCTCCCGTTGTCCTCGGCGATGAAGTTCAGATCCGGAATCCGGTCGAGGTCGACCAGCCGCGCCGGTTGCGCCAGCCGGAGTTTCAACATGGGGATCAGCGACTGGCCTCCGGCCAGCACCTTGGCCTCCTCATCACCCAGCAGTTGCAGCGCTTCCGACAAAGTCTCGGGAGCAGAGTAATCGAAGCTCGCGGGAATCATGTCCGGCTCCTTTCATGGATGGCGTTCCAAATCGATTGGGATGTCATCGGGATGTCGATATGCTCGATGCCGAGCGGCGAGAGGGCGTCGACGACGGAGTTCACGAAAGCGGGCAGCGAGCCGATCGTGCCCGCCTCGCCTACGCCCTTCGTGCCCAGCGGGTTGACCGGAGACGGCGTCTCGGTGCGGTCTGTCTCGATCCAAGGCATATTTCGCGCCTTGGGGATGGAGTAGTCCATCAGAGTGCCGTTGAGGAGCTGACCTTCATCGTCGTAGATCACCCCCTCTTGGAAGGCCGGACCCAGACCTTGGGCGATGCCGCCGTGAATCTGGCCCTCGACCAGCAACGGGTTGATGATCCTGCCGCAATCGTCCACTGCGACGAATCGTTGAATATCGACCTCGCCGGTCTCCTTGTCCACTTCGGTCACGCAGATATGCGCCCCGAACGGGAACGCGAAGTTCGATGGTTCGAAGAAGCGGGTCGCCGCCAGGCCGGGCTCGGTCCCCGGCGGCAACTGCCGGCACAGATGAGCCTCGAGGGCGACGTCCGCCAGGGTCAGCGTGGTATCCGTCGCTTCGGAAGAGAACACACCGCCTTCGAACGTTACGGTTTCCGCATCGACCCCCATCATGTGCGCCGCGTACTTCGTCGCCTTCGCGACGACGTCCTGAAGCGCCAGGTGCAGCGCCGAACCGCCGATCGAAATGCCGCGGCTGCCGAAGGTGCCGATGCCGTAGTGCACTTTGGCCGTGTCGCCGTGAACGACCACGATGTCGTCCATCGGAATGCCCAAGGCGTCAGCGGTCAACTGGGCGAAGGACGTTTCTTCGCCCTGGCCATGGGGCGAGATTCCCGTCATTACGGCGACTTTGCCCGTCGCCTCGACGTTGACCGATGCGCTCTCCCAGCCGCCCGCCGGTGTCGCCGGGGAAGGCCCGAAGGCGCAAATTTCGCCGTAGGTCGAGATTCCGATCCCATACAGCCGGCCTTCGGCGCGGGCGGTTTCCTGCTCGGCTCGGCGCGCCTTGTAATCGACGATGTCGAGCGCCTTGTTGAAAGCCGTGGCGTAGTCGCCGCTGTCGTACTGCAGACCCGTCGCCGTGTTGAAGGGGAAATCCGTCGAGGCGGGGAAGTTCTTGAACCGGATCTCGGCCGGGTCCATCCCGATCTCCGCCGCCAGCTTGTCGACGATCCGCTCGATGACGTAGGTCGCTTCCGGACGCCCTGCGCCGCGATAGAGATCGCTCGGCGCACGGTTGGTGAACGCCCCGATCAGGTCTGCCTTGAAGCTGCGGAACTTGTACAGGCCGGGCAGCATCAGCACCGCCAGCGTAGGAATGATCGGCGTGAGCAGTTGGTGATGAGCGCCGATGTCGCACACGATGTGGAGCTTCAGGCCCAACAGCGTACCGTCGTTCTTCGCGGCCAGCTCCAAAGTATCCACGTGCGCCCGTCCGTGGGCGACGACCAGGATGCTTTCGCGGCGCGACTCGACCCACTTCACCGGCTGCTTGAGTTCCATGGCGACGAAAGCGGCCAATGCCTCCTCGGCCCAGACGTTGCACTTCGAGCCAAAACCGCCGCCGACTTCCGGCGCGATCACGCGCACATGGTGCTCCGGCAGGTTCAACTGCAACGCAAGCTGTGTCCGCAGCAGGTGCGGAATCTGCGTGGACGAATAAATCGTGAGTTCCTGAGATCCTTCGTCGTACTCGGCCACGACCCCGCGGGTTTCTATCGGTATCGGCGCCAGCCGCGGCACGAGAATCTTTTCCTTGACGATGACGTCCGCCTGGCGGAAAGCCTCCTCGACGTCCCCGCCTTCCTGGCTGAACGTAAAGGCCACGTTGTCGGGGTACTCCGGATGCACCTTGACGGCGCCTTCCTGCAGCGCCTCCTCCGGGTCGGACACCAGCTCGGTAGGCTCGTAGTCCACCTCGATCCTCTCGATCGCATCCGCGGCGATGTATTTGTCCGTCGCCACCACCGCCGCCACCGGATGACCCACGTAGTACACCCGGTCGCCTGCCAGGATCTTGTGGTTCGGGATCCGCAGATCGGGCATCGAGCCGGCGCAAGGCACCCCTCCGACCGACTCTACGTCTTTCCCCACGTAGACCGCTTTCACGCCGGGTAGAGCGAGGGCGTCTTCGATCGAGATGCTGTTGATCCTGGCCGCCGCGTAGGGGCTCCGCAGGACCGCCGCATGCAGCATGCCGGGTCGTGTGATGTCGTCCAGGTAGCACGCAGTGCCGGTAATCAGACGCGGGTCTTCGGTGCGCCGGATCCGCTCGCCAACGTGAGTCTTGAGTTTGGGTGCCGTTGTCGTTGTCGCCATGTCTTATACCCCCGCCTTGGCCTTCGCCGCCGCTTCGACGGCGTTCACGATGTGTTGATAGCCGGTGCAACGGCAAAGATTGCCCTCGATGCCGTGCCGGATCTCGTCCCTGGTCGGGCTCGGGTTGTCGTTCAACAGTTGGTCGACCGACATGATCATGCCCGGCGTGCAGAAACCGCACTGCAGTCCGTGCTCGTTCCAGAAGGCTTCCTGGACGGCGTGCAGTTCGCCGTTGCTCGCCATCCCCTCGATCGTCGTGATCTCCTTGCCGTCGGCCTGTACCGCCAGCACCGTGCAGGATTTCACCGAACGGCCTTCCAGCATTACCGTGCAAGCGCCGCAGACCGTCGTTTCGCAGCCGATATGCGTCCCCGTCAGTCCAAGGTCTTCGCGAAGAAAATGGACCAGCAGTCGCCGAGGCTCGACCGGCCTCTCGAATCGTTCACCGTTCACCGTTACCGAAATATCCATCGCAGACTCCCCCGAATGCGCCATTAATCATGAAACAGCGACTGCCCCATGGTCAAGCGAAATTATACGGACATCGACGCAATCCGGAACGTTCCCCTTTCTCGGCATGGATTCATGGTGCATTCGCCGCAGCGGAACCTGCCCGAGGGGAGACGGGAACCGCGGTGAACGCTGTGCTTCGAGTTTTCTCACGCAGATCCGGGGTTCTGTACATTTTTGTGGGATTTCCCGGCGAACGGCGCTTGAACACTTGTTCCGGGGCAACCCCCCCCGAGTAATGCCGGCTGGCCCGCACGGCGTCTCCAACTAGCCTGCATGTCTCACCACGCGGCGAGGCGAAGTGGGTGAGAGGGCCGTCAGGACGAGGCGCGAGCCGGGCGGAGGGAAAAGGCGCGCGCAGGCGTACTTGCCGAATCGCCTCCTTCACCTCTCGGGTCACGAAACACGGCCGGTAAGGTTTTTCACTAACCACTATCCACGATCCACTATCCACTGCCTTTTTTCGTGTGCTTCGACCGTCGGGTGGTGAAAAATGCAGGCTAGAGCCACCCCAGGCCCGGCCAACAGGTTTTTACGAGACACGAAACACGAGACACGAAACACGGCTTTTTTGGTGCATGGGGTACTGAAGCCCTTCAGTCTTGTTTTTTCCGCCCCGGCTTGCTAGGCAACAGCTCACGGAGGCGGCGAGGAACAGTACCCTGCGGGTCGCGAATCAGGGCTTCCCAGGCGTTCACTAGCCGCAAGCCACTGATTGTAAGGTCTTTACGAAACACGAATCACGAGACACGAGTCACGGCCGTTATGTTCTTCACGAATCACGAGGCACGAAACACGACTCACGGCTGTTGTGTTTTTCACGAAACACGTGGCTCGAACGGTACCTGTTGGTACTGAAGCCCTTCAGTCTTTTTTTTCCGGCCCGGGCTGCGTAGCATGAAGATCATGGTTCGTGAAATAAGCTTGATCCGTGGCCTGGGAGCGCCTGCGAAGGAAATGTCGTTCCGGCATCATCTCGCCTTGTTCAAGGACCTTTCCTGCCTGCTGTTGCCCACGATTTCCCGGCATTTCCCACGATTTCCCGCTAAAAAAATGTCGCAAGCCGTGGTGGCCTCGCAATACGGCCGTAGATCTCGCGGCCCTGGACGTGTCCCGCGCGCCGCTCCGCGACAGCCCGGCTGCACGGTTGAGCAAACGAATCATGAACCAAGGTCTTTCCTGGCGCTCGGCGCAAGCCGGCGGGAATTCCGAGGTTTTCACGAATCACGAGTCACGAGACACGAATCACGGCTTTTTTTCTCCGTGGGTGCGCCAGGGAGGCGCCACCGGAAACCGCCGTCCGGACCACTGCGCCCGCCGGCAAGTCACTGTTTCCCGGTTCACCGTTGTTCACCATTGTTCACGATTGTTCACGATTGTTCACTATTGTTCGCCATTGTTCAGATGAAAATATTGTTCGGAGCTAGCCTGCATGTCTCACCACGTGGCGAGGCGAAGTGCGTGAGAGGGCCGTCAGGACGAGGCGCGCGCCGCTTGGCGCGCGCAGGCGTACTTGAACCGTACGTTGAGCACGGCAAGCAAGCGCAACGAAGTCCTGGCGGTCGTATCGTGTGCTTCGACCGTCGGGTGGTGAGACATGCAGGCTAGTGTCCCCGCGCCGCCCCGACGGCCGTTCCCGCCGCACGGTCACTGCTTTCTTGCGCGCTGTGGGGCGGCTATGGCGCGGCATGGGCGGCATATTGCTCCCGAGCCGCTGTCCGCGCGCCGTCCGCCGTTCTCGCTCAGCCTCACGACGCGCTCCGTTCGCTGGGAATCCCGGAAAAGTGTACAAAATCCCGCTTCCCCCAGGAAAATGCGTCAAGCGCGGCGCTCGCTGCAGTTCCCGTCGCCGCCGGGCAGTTCCCGATGCCGCGAACACAAAATGAACCCATGCTGCGAAAGGGGAACGTTCCAGCCTGCATGTCTCCCCACGTGGCGAGGCGAAGTGGGTGAGAGGGCCGTCAGGACGAGGCCCAAGCCGGGCGAAGGAAAAAGGCGCAAGCCGGGCGGAGGGAAAAGGCGCGCGCAGGCTTCTCCGTCAGGCGCCGGCATGGGATGGCCGGCCTGTCGGAGGCTTGACCTTTTCGCGCCGGCGCAGGTAATCGGTCAGCGCCTCGTCCAGGGGCGGCATCCGCTCGATGCCGGCGGCTTCGATCCGGGCGTTCGAGAGACCGGCGTGGCGCGGCCTCACAGCCACCGTTTTGTATTCGCGGCGATTGGTCGGAGCGATCTCGGCTCGCAGCCCGGTCTGATCGAGGATCTTCAGCGCCCATTGATACCAGGAGATGGAGACGCTGCCGCCGAGATGGTACAGTCCGAACGGGATTTCTTTCTCGAGCGCGTCGATCACGCGAGAGGCCAAGGCCGGCGCGTAGGTCGGCGTCGCGAAGAAATCGTCCACGACCTTCATCGGACTGCCTTCATGGGCCTTGCGGATCACGAGTTCGGGGAAGTTGCCGCGGCGCGTATACCGCCCCGCCGGACCGAACACGCCGGCGATCCGGAAGACGTAGCGTTTGCTGCAATAGATCCGGGCATACCATTCCCCGGCGAGCTTCGAGAGTCCGTAGGCCGAGGGCGGACTCGGCGGATCGGACTCGGTGTACGGTTCCGTCTTCGTGCCGTCAAAAACGTGGTCCGTCGAGAAATGAACGAGCGTGGCGCCGGCTTCGCGGCAGCCGGTCGCCAGCGAATGGACGGCGAAGCCGTTGATGGCCATCGCGGCCTGCGGTTCTTTCTCGGCCAGATCGACCTGGTTGTAAGCGGCGGAGTTGATGACCCAACCCGGCTGCTGCCGCAACAGCGCCTGGCGGACGGTCGGCGCGTCGGTGATATCGAGTTGCCCGCGCCCCAAGGCGGTCACCTCGTGCCCGCGCCGGGCAAGCTCCAAGACCAGTTCGGCGCCCAATTGCCCGCCGGCTCCCAAGACGATCGCCTTCACGAGACTCCCTGCTGCCGGCGGCGGTCCCCGATCCGCCGAAACAGAACGGGATTGTATCATCCGATCCCAAAAGCTTCGCGCCGCAGGGAGGAGGCGAAGCAAATCGCCTGTTTTCTTCGCCCGCTACAGTTCGTGTTCGAGTCAAGCTCACGCGGCGGTCCGTTGTCCCGCTTGCCGGTCCGAGGTGGAGCCTCGCTAGAATGAGGCCACCGAACGAGCCTTTATGAAGACCCTATGCGCCACACTGGATGACTTTTCTTCTGCAGGGAGGGTCGTCTCGCTTGCTCTACTGCTTCTCCTGGCCTTCTGCGGCTGTTCCGGGCCAACCAGGGGACCTTACGACAGCGACCCTCTGACTCCCGAGCAGGCCGTTGAAGCTTTCCAAATCGAGCCGGGCTTCCGTATCGAGATTGTCGCCGCCGAACCGCAGGTCACCGATCCCGTCGACATCGCGTTCGACGAGAACGGCGATCTCTGGGTGGCCGAAATGCGCGACTATCCGTATGACCCCACCGAGGGAGAACCGCCGCGCAGCCGTATCAGCTTCCTGCAGGATCAGGATGGCGACGGCCGCTACGAAACGGCCACTGTTTTCGCGGACAACCTGTTGCAAGTCTCTACCGTTCTTCCCTGGAAAGGGGGTATATTCGCCGCCGCCGCCCCCGACGTTCTTTATCTCAAGGACACCGATGGCGATCACAAGGCCGACATCAAGGAGGTCTGGTTCACCGGTTTCGAGACGGATGTTTCCCCGGAAGCGCGGATCAACAGCCTGCGCTACGGGATTGACAACTGGATCTACGCGGCTAACGCCGGCCGGACCGGAACGATCACCTCGCCCAGGCGCCCCGGCAAGGCCGGAGTCGTCGTGCGGGGGCACGACTTCCGGTTCCATCCGGGGACCGGCGCCTGGGAGCCGGCCGCCGGGTCCGTGCAGTACGGCATGTCCTTCGACGAGTGGGGTCATCGGTACGGTTCGCGAAACACGATCTTCCTGATTCACGCCGTCCTGCCGGCGAAATATCCTCTGCGCAACCGTTTCTTCAGTCCCGGTTCACCGATGCAGTTTCTCGTCGAGCACGACGACGAGGAGAACAAGATCTATCCTCTTACCGAGCCGCAACAATGGCGCATCGAGCGAACCCGGGCTCGCCAGAAGCGCTATGACGAAACAAACCTCGATCGTGTCGAACATCTTTGGGGGCGGTTCTCGGCGGCGACCGGAGCCACCGTCTACGTCGGTGACAGCTTCCCCCCCGAGTACGTCGGAAACGTCTTTGTCGGCGAGGTGAACGGCAACCTGGTCCGCCGCAACGTTCTCACGCAGGACGGCGCGACGTTCCGCGCCCACGGCGCAGTGGAGGGAGATCGGGAATTTCTGGCTGTCAAGGATTCCTGGTTCTCGCCCGCGAACTTCGTCAATGCGCCGGACGGCCATCTCTACCTGGTCGACTTCTACCGCGAGTATATCGAGGAGCCTCTATCGATTCCGATGGCGCTGCAGGAGAGGCTTCAGATGGATTTCTATCGCGGCACCGATAAGGGGCGAATCTACCGCATCGTACCGGAGAATGGCCGGACGGGCCGGAGTCTCAAGTCGGGCTTGGGAGAGGCGTCGACGGCCGAGCTGGCCGCGGCGCTCGAACACGCCAACGGCTGGCATCGGCGAACGGCTCACCGTCTGCTGGTCGAGAAGCAGGATCAAGCCGCCGTCCCCCTCCTGAAGACGATGGCCGCCGAGAGCGAATCGCCTCAGGGGCGGCTGCACGCTCTTTGGGTGCTCGAGGGGTTGGGAGCGCTGGAGCCGGCTCTGGTGCGCCGTGCGCTCAGCGACGAGCATCCGCGCATTCGAGAAAACGCAATCAGGATGGCGGAGGCTTTTCTTCCCGAATTGGCCAACGTTCTGATGGCTCGCCAGAAAGACGAAGACCCGCGCGTCCGGTTCCAATTCATCCTCACCCTCGGGTTGCTGCCGTCGAACCATCGCGCGCTGGCGCCGCTGATCGCCGAGCACGCTGAGGACAAATGGTTCCGCAAGGCGCTGCTCAGCTCGGTCGGCAGGGGCGGGATGAGGGTGCTGAACCGGCTGCTGACGCGGCACGCCGGTTTCTTCAACGAGCCGACGGACGGCAAGCGTGAGTTTCTGAGGGAGTTGAGCGCGATCATCGCCGCTCACCGCAGCAGCCGCGAAATCTCTCTCTTTCTGATCACGGTCGACGGCAGCCGCCGTCTCGAAAACGCCGCCTGGCGCAGCGCGGCGCTCTCGGGACTCGCCAAGGGGTTGGCCATCGACGGGTCGCGCGGCTTTCGCATCCCCGCCGCCGAGCAAGTGATCATGAAGTTCGTCCGTTTCGCCGACTCCGAGGTGCGGGACGCGGCGCGGGAGGCCGCGCGCTACTTGCATCTGCCGGAATTCGTCCGCCAATCGCGGCGAGAGGTCGCTGACGCGGAGCTGTCGATCGAAGAGCGGGTGCGGGCGGCGGAAGCCTTGCGGGCCGGGTCGTACGCGGCGGAGGCTCCGGTCTTGCGCGAGTTGCTGACGAGCGTGGCGCCCCAGGCTTTGCAGTCCGCGGCGGTCGGGACTCTTGCGCAGTTCGACGATGAGGGCGTCGCTGAGCTGTTGCTGGCCGGCTGGAGCGGGTACGGCCCCCCGGTGCGGGAGAGGGTCGCTCAGGCCATGATGCGGCGGCGCGATCGGGCGGCGGCCTTTCTCGACGCGATCGAGGCCGATCGGGTGGCGGTCGAAACGGTCGACCCTGTTTCCCGAATCCGTCTGACGCAGTACCCGGACGACACGATCCGTCAACGCGCCGAGAAGCTCCTGGCGGCGCAGGTGAGCGACCGCGCCGAGGTCCTGGCCGCCTATGCGGATGCCGTGTCGCTGAATGGCGACCTCGATCACGGCCGCGCCCTCTTCGAAGAGCATTGCGCGGAGTGCCACCAGTCCCAAGGCCAGCGGGCGCGCATCGGGCCGAATCTTTCCGGCGTGAACAACAAGACGCGCGAGCAACTCATCGAGAGCATCCTTGATCCGAGCAGGGACATCCGGCCCAACTACGCCAACTACGTCGTCGTCGACAAGGTCGGCCGGATCTATGACGGCTTGCTGGCCGGCGAGACCGCCGAGGCGGTGAGACTGCGCGGCGAATACGAAGATCAGACCATCCTGCGCAAGAACATCGCCGAGATGCGCACTTCGACCGTCTCGCTCATGCCGGACGGGTTGGAAGAAGACCTGAGCCCGCAGGATTTGGCCGACGTGATCGAATACATGCGCGCGGGGTTGTAAGCGGCTTTGGTTTGCGGAGTCCCGCAAATGACGAATCCGGTCAAGACCCGATCACCCTTTGCCGTATGGGGCTAGCCTGCATTTCTCACCACCTGGCGAGGCGAAGTGGGTGAGAGGGCCGTCAGGACGAGGCGCGCGCCGCTTGGCGCGCGCAGGCGTACTTGAACAGTACGTTGAGCACGGCAAGCAAGCGCAACGAAGTCCTGGTGGTCGTATCGCGTGCTTCGGCCGTCATGTGGTGAGAAATGCAGGCTGACTAGCGCGGGACCTTCCGCAGCACCAGACACCCCGCCATCATGTCGTGCAGCGCCTGGCGCTTCTCGGTGAACGGCTGTATCAGGTAGCCGATCATCATGAGCATCGACGACACGAACTTGCCAAAGTAGCGTCCGGTCGCTCGCAGGAACGAAATACGGCGCCCTTGCATGTCGGTGACGACGATGCCCACCGCCATCTTGCCCAGCGTCGCCTGGTAAGAGGAACTGACCATCAGCGCTTCATAAAGCCAACCCGCCGCTGTTCCCGACAGAAAGCCCAACAGGTTCATGGCGCCAAAGACGGCAGCATCTTGGACGCCGGTCATGGCCCCTCCGAGACCGGCCATTAACCCGAGCATTGCGCCAAGCAGGACGCCGGCGATACCCGTCACAATCGCATCCAAAATGACAGCCAGGAACCGCCACCCGAAGTTTGCGTACAGGGTAGCCTGCCCGGTTGCCGGCGCCGCGGGCGGCGGAGCGGACACCGTGGGGGCCGGCGGCGGAGGTGAGACGGGAGGCGCGGGCGCGGGGGCAGTGGTTTCGCCGCGCCTCAGCGAAGCGCCGCACTGCACGCAGAAGGCATGCGTGTCATCGTTTTGGCTACCGCATTGAGGACAGAACATGAAAGGCTCCCATGGCTTGGAACCGCTCTACCGAGCAGTGGGAGCCATTATAGGGAAACTTCAGGATTCCCGGATGCTGTGATAGCCTGCATTTCAAAGCACTTGACGGCCGAAGCAGGCGGTAAAAAGGCCGTGACTCGTGTTTCGTGAAAAACCTTACAGGCCGTGTTGCTGGCGCGGGCGGCTCGCTTGTCGCCCTGACGGCCCTCGCACGCATTCCGTCTCGCCGCGTAGTGAGAAATCCGGGTCAGCCTGACGCCGACATGAAGGAAATGAGATTCATGATGAAACGGGTTGTGACGGCAATGCTTTTCGTATTGGCGGGAACGCCGGCTCTGTGGGCGCAGGAGGCGAAGCCCAACATCGTCCTGATCGTCTCGGACGACCAGGGCTATGCCGATCTCGGCTGCTGCGGCCGACCCGAGCTGAAGACGCCGAATCTCGACCGGCTTGCCGCCGAAGGCGTGCGCCTCACCAACTTCTACGTCACCTGGCCGGCCTGCACGCCGTCCCGAGGCAGCATCCTTACCGGGCGCTATCCGCAGCGGAACGGCCTCTACGACATGATCCGCAACAACGAAGTCAACTACGGCCACCGCTTCACCGAGGAGGAATACGCCGTCTCGCCCGAGATGACCCTGGGGCTTGACGTGCGCGAGGTCACCATCGCGCAGGTTCTCCGCAAAGCCGGCTACGCGACAGGCGTTTTCGGCAAGTGGGACAGCGGCCGCGCCCGGCGCTTCATGCCGTTGCAGCGCGGGTTCGATACCTTCTTCGGATTCTCCAACACCGGCATCGACTACTTCACCCACGAGCGCTACGGCATCCCGTCCATGTACCGCGGCAACGAGCGGGTCAAGGTCGAGGGCTACGCGACCGATCTGTTCCGGCGCGAGGCGATCGAGTTCCTGAACAGGAACCGCCGCCGGCCGTTCTTCCTCTACGTCCCTTTCAATGCGCCGCACGGCGCCTCGAATCTCGATCGAGTCGGCGTTCAGGCGCCCGATGAGTACTACCGGATGTACGGCGGACTTCCTCCCACCAGGAAGCAGCGCTACCAGGCAGGCACGACTGCCATGGACCACGCCATCGGCAGGATTCTCGATGAATTGGACCGGCTCGGGGTCGCCGGGAACACCCTGGTTGTCTTCTTCAGCGACAACGGCGGTTCCGGCGTCGCGGACAATACGCCGTTGCGCGGACGCAAGGGGCGAATGTTCGAGGGAGGCCTGCGCGTGCCGTTCATCGCGCGTTGGCCGCGGCGCCTGCCGAAGGGGAAAGTCAGCAACGCTTTCCTCACTTCACTCGAAGTCTTTCCGACATTCACCGCCGTGGCGGGAGGCCGGCTGCCCGAGGGCGTCACCTACGACGGGTTCGACATGCTGCCCGTTCTGCGGGGCGAAGCCGCCTCGCAACGGACCGCGATGTTCTGGCAGCGGCGAAGCCACAAGGCGGCGCGCTACAAGAATTGGAAGTGGGTCGAGGCGGGTTCGGCCGGAGGATTGTTCGATCTGACGAACGACATCGGCGAAGAGAAGGACCTGTCGGAGGCCCGTCCGGAAATCCTCGCCGACCTCAAGACCCGCTGGCGCCGCTGGCGTAAAGAAATGAACGCCGCCGAACCTCGCGGCCCTTTCCGCGACTACTGACCGGTCTTGCTCGGCGCGCCATGGGAAGGGGCTTCTGTTTCCAGGTTCTTCCTCGTCCGCTTCTTTCGCGACCACTTCGAGCGCCATCGCGACGGCGTGTGCAAGGCACAACGTCACCTTCAGCCGCATCTACAAGGACGGCGAGGAAGAATGGATCATCACCTCTAGCTTCGGCCGCGACGACCTGCTCGTGGTTGACAAGGCCGCCCATCAAGTCGCGCTTGCGAACATCCGCAAGTGCGGCAAGCACCGGCTGGTCGACTTGTCGGCGAACAGGAAGGCCGCACAGCAGCTTGTTACAATGACGGCCGAGGCGACAGCATCATGTCCTCTACAACCTCCCTCCCTCGCGGTCTTCCTAAGCCGCCGGCAGCCGAACTCTACGACAGCGACGGCTATTCCTGGGCCATCGAGCAGGCCGACGCCCTGCGCCGCCGCGACTTCGCCGCCGTCGATTGGGACCATGTGATCGAGGAGATCAAGGACGTGGGGAAAGCCGAAGTCCGGAGCTGGACCTCTTATTGCGCCAGAACGATTGAGCACCTGCTCAAGATCGAACACTACCGCAGAGCTACCGATGAGGAATTGAAGCACTGGTCGCAGGAAGTGAGCCACTTCCGTATCCGGATGGCAAGAATTATCCGCAAGAACCCCGGTTTGCAAGGGGAGTACGAGTCGATGTTCGCCGACGCCTGGGAAGACGGACGAGATCACACTTGCCACAGACTGGCCGATTACGAGCAGTCCGACGATTCCTTAACGGACAAGGACACGGCTTATCGCCACCGGAATCTGACGCTTCCCCAGGATTGCCCTTACCAGCTCGGAGACGTGACAGCTTTCCAGCTCAAGCGGGATTCAGTGCCCCGCCACGACGTGTGGCCGCCAGAGGTCGCACGTATCCTGAACGCCCGTCTCCACACCAACTATCCTGCGCGTTACGATCGAGCTTAGCCTGCATTTCTCACCACGTGGCGAGGCGAAGCGCGTGAGAGGGGCGTCAGGACGAGGCGCGAGCAGCTTGGCGCGCGCAGGTGTACTTGAACAGTACGTTGAGCACGGTAAGCAAGCGCAACGAAGTCCTGGTGGTCGTATCGCGTGCTTCGACCGTCGGGTGGTGAGAAATGCAGGTTAGGACCAGGAATCCAACTGGGACATCCTCCCAATTGCATAGACGATAAATAAACGTTACTCCTTATCGCCTTACCAACCTAAGCGGCGACAGCGGGGTTGACGAGGCTTCCGAGGCCGGGGACATCGATGGTCACGACGTCGCCGGGGGCAAGCGCGGCCTCCTGGGTCACGATGATCCCGGTGCCGGTCAGCAGCACAGTTGCGGCGGGGATGGAATTGCCGAGGCGAAGACACTCGACCAGTTCATCGAACCTCCGCCGAAGTTGGGCGGTGGAGGCCTTGCCTTCGAAGGTCACGTCGCCGTGGCGGCGGATGCTGCAGGTCATGTCGAGTTGATAGGGGTCGTCGATTTCATCGGGGGTCACCAGGAACGGCCCCAGCGCGCAACACCGGTCGTAGACCTTCGACTGCGGCAGATAGAGAGGGTTCTCACGTTCGATATCCCATGCGGAGACGTCGTTGCCGAGAGTGTAGCCCACGATCTCGGCCCTGCTGTTGAGTACGAGAGCGAGTTCGGGCTCCGGCGCGGTGAAGGTCGAGTCCGGGCGGATGCCGACCGGCTCGTTCGGACCGACGCAAACCCGGGAAGTGCCTTTGAAGAACAGCTCGGGACGGTGCGCCGGGTCGGACACGTAGCCGTAGGGACCTTCTCCCGCGCCCAGCTCACCGTCGCGGAACTCGGCGCTCGGCGCATACGAGCAGCCGCACGCCCAGACTTCGCTCGGGGTCACCGGCATGGCGAGCTCCAGCATGACGGGATCGACCAGCGCCAGCTCCTCGGCCAGGTCGGCCAGGCCGCGTCCTTCCTGCTCGGCCTGGCGAATGAGCGAATCCATCGTGTGGCCGATGATCAGCCGATAGCCGTTGGCATGGACGATGGCAGCGGATAACGCGCCGGTGGCTGCAATACGAACCTGGGCCAGCTTCATGACAGAGCCCCTTCTAGTAGCCGAGATAAACCGTCTTGTAGTCGGTGTAGAAGTCGAGCGCCGCCGGACCCTGCTCTTTCGGGCCGAAGCTGGAGTCCTTGGTGCCGCCGAAGGGCAACTGGTACTCGACGCCCGCGCTCGGCAGATTGACGGTGACGAGACCGGCCTCGATTTGCGAGGCGTACTCGAGGATGCGTGACACGTCCTGAGTCTGGATCGAGGCCGACAGGCCGAAAGCGATGTTGTTGGCGATTCGGATGGCGTCGTCGTAGTCCTTGGCGCGCATCACGGCCAGCACCGGTCCGAAGACCTCCTCCTGGGCGATCCTCATGTTCTCGGTGACCCCGGTGAAAACGGTGGGCTCGACGAAGTAGCCCTTGTCGTAGCCGCCGCCGGTCAGGCGGTTGCCGCCGCATTCGAGTCTGGCGCCTTCGTTGCGGGCAACCTCGATATAGCCAAGGTCGGTTTCGAGCTGAGCTTGGTCGATGGCGGGTCCGATCTGAACGCCGGCTTCGAGCCCGTTGCCGACCTTCAGTTTTCGGGTGGCCTCGATGAGAGCGGCGACGAACTCGTCGTAGATGCCGTCCTCGACGATCACGCGGCTGGTGGCGGTGCATTTCTGGCCGGTCGAGAAGAATGCGGCGTTGACGGTGTTGCCGACGGCCTTGCCCAGAATCGCGTCGTTCAGGACGATGGTGGGGTTCTTGCCGCCCATTTCCAGTTGAATGCGCAGGCGGCGCTTGGAAGCTTTCTCATGGAGCTGGTCGCCGATCTCACACGATCCGGTGAACGAGACCGCCTTGAGGGGAGCCGCGTTGATGAGAGCATCGCCCAACTCACCGCCGGAACCGGCCACGAAATTGACGACGCCCTTGGGCACGCCGGCTTCATGGCAGGCTTCGATGATGCTCCAGGCGCTCAGAGGCGCGGCGGACGCGGGTTTCATGATGACGGTGTTGCCGGCGACCATCGCCGGAGCCAGCTTCCAGGCCGGTATGGCGCTCGGGAAGTTCCACGGGGTGATCAGACCGACGACCCCGAGAGGTTTCCGGAAGGCGTACATGAAGACCCGGTCGCGTTCGGAGGGGACCATGTGGCCGGGGATGCGCGAACCTTCGCTGCCGAAGTAGCGGAAGATGTTGATCGAGCGCATCGTCTCGCCCTTGGCCTCGGGAAGGGTCTTGCCTTCCTCGCGCGTCATCTCCTCGCCAAGCTGGTCGAGCTTGCTTTCGAGAATATCGGCGATCTTGAAGAGGTACCTGCCTCGGGCGGGTCCGGGCAGCGCCGCCCAGCCGGCGAACGCCTCTTGCGCCGCCGCCGCGGCGTTGGCGATGTCGCCGGGGCTGCCTTTCGAGAAGACGGCAACCAGGTCGTCGGTATCGGCCGGATTTCGGACCTCGAAGGTCCGGCCGGCGGTGACCCACTCGCCGTTGATGTAGTTTGCGTACGTTTTCGCTTCGCTCATCGATGTCTCCAGGAAACGTGGCGGACAAAGGCTGGCCTGCGCGCCTTGTTGACGTCCTCGGCTTCGAATGGGGGAGGGCCGAAATCCGCCGCCAGGGTACGGCTTTCGCCGCAGAGCAGAAGTATCGTTTGTTCCAGGATCAGGCGCCTATGCCGATCTTCCATCATCGCATGTCTCGCTTGGGACTGGCTCCGGCAGGTTTAGAATGGATGTGTGTGAAATCCGCACCTTTCACACGAACAGGAGAGACGAAATCATGGGCATCCCTTATAAAGACCTCAAGAATACGCCCGACGATGAACTGGTGAAGCTCCACGACCTTGAAGCCGAATCGTCGCAGGCCGGAACGAACTATTACCTGGAGGAGCTGCGACACCGAGAGCTTGTCGGAGAAATGCAAGTGATCGGCATGCGCTTGAAGGCGATGGTCGGGCAGCTAACCGACATTGCCGAGAAGCTGGAGACCCCGAATTGAACGCTTTCTTCGACCATTAGGCCCCCTATGCCCATGTTTCCGTCAGCGCATGTCTCGCTCGTGACCGGCTCCAGCACCGGGATTGGAGCGGCGGCGGCGCTGGATCTGGCGCGGGAAGGCTCCTGCGTCGCCGTCCACTACAACACCAGCGCGGATGCCGCCCATGAAGTGGCGGGAAAGATCGCGGCCGCGGGCGGAACCGCCATGGTCCATCAGGGTGATCTGTCGACCGCGGAGGGCGCCCGCAAGCTGGTAGCGGATGTACTGGCCGGATGCGGCCGCATCGATTGCCTGGTCAACAACGCGGGTTCGCTCGTCGCCCGCAAGCTGCTGCTCGACATCACGGATGAGTTGTGGCGGCAGGTGATGGACGTGAACCTGAACAGCGCCTTCTGGGTAACGAAGCCGGTGGCGGCGCACATGATCGAGCGGGGCTCCGGCACGATCATCAATATCAGCTCGATCGCGGCGCGCAACGGCGGCGGTCTCGGCGCCATGCCTTACGCGACGGCGAAGGCGGCGATGACCTGCATGACGAAGGGGCTGGCCAAGGAACTGATCGGCCACGGCATCCGCGTGAACGCCGTACACCCGGGCGTGATCCTGACGCCGTTCCACGAACGGTTCAGCACTGCGGAACGGAT
The DNA here is from genome assembly GCA_965204095.1 of Bryobacterales bacterium. Lineage (GTDB taxonomy): Bacteria > Acidobacteriota > Terriglobia > Bryobacterales > UBA6623 > JAPPLB01. Next base: position 4,291,879 of record OZ241991.1, read on the forward strand.
GAACGCGATGGTATCGACCATCCCGCAAGGCAGGGCCGGCGAGCCCGAGGAGGTCGCCGGGATGATCACGTTCCTCGCCAGTGACCGCTCGAGCCACGTCGTCGGCGAGACCATCGAGATCAACGGCGGCATGCTGATGGATTGAAGCTGCGGTCTGCGATCGCGCGGAACGGAACCCCTTTTCGCAATCCCCAGACCGGCAAACGACACCTCCTCATCCCGTAACCGCGCAGTTTCCCCGGCGAGTTGTCATCCTCACCGGAAAGGGTTTGCGCCCGCCGAGTCAGCGGAAGTGGTGCCAGAGGACGAGAACGGCGCAGGCGACGATCCCGGTCGCCACCGCCATGCGGCGTTCGGCGACGGGGTCGAGGTCCCGTTCGGCGGCCCAATCGAGAGTCAGGCCGGCGATGCGCGCCAGCACCGGCTTTTCTCCGATTGAACTGACCGCAAACATCAGCGCCACGCAGCCGAAGAAAACCATCACGCTGAAGTTGAGGAAGCTGAAGTCCACGATCACCATCAAGGGACCGAGGTCGTAGCCCATCGCCTTGTGCAGGATGTCGAGAACAAAGCGCGAGGCGCCCGCAAACCCGCCGACGAGCAGGGTCGTCAACGCCGCCCGCGCCGTGGTGCCCTTCCAGAGAATGCCAGTGAGGAAGGTAGCGGTGATCGGCGCGCCCACGTAAGCCTGAACGCTCTGCAGGTATTGATAGATCTCATCGTCCAGGTAGCGGATGAAGGGGATCCAGGCGATGCTCAGTCCGACGATGACCGCCGTGCTGAGCCGCCCCACCCACACGAGGCGCCGCTCACCCGCTTCCGGGTGGAGCTTGCGGTAGACGTCCATCGTGAGCAGCGTCGAGCAGGAGTTGAACACCGAACTCAATGACGACATGAGCGCCGCCAGCAGCGCCGCCACCATCAACCCGGTCAACCCCGGCGGCAGCAGGCGTTGGACGAGCAGCGGGTAGGCGTTGTCGCCCGTAACGTCGTACGGCCACAGCGCCCGCGCGATCAGGCCCGGCAGCACCAGGATGAACACCGGCAGGATCTTGAGAGCTGCGGCGAAGATCGTGCCCGTCCGGGCGTCGGTCACGCTTCTCGCGCTGAGCGCCTTCTGGACAATGACCTGGTCGGTGCACCAGTACCAGATCCCCAGAATGAGCGTGCCCACTGTCGTGCCCAGCCAGGGGAAGTCCGGATGGTCGAGCGGTTTGATCATGTGGAAGAAGTCCGGGGGCAATGCTTCCCGGAGTCCCGCGAACCCGCCGACCGCGCCCAGGCCCAGAAACGTGAGCAGCGCGGCGCCGCCGATGAGGATGAAGGCCTGGAACAGATCGGTGTAGATGACGGCCGAGAGTCCGCCGGTCACGGTGTAGATGCCGGTGGCGATCACGAGCAGAATGGCGGACGTCATGTAGTCCCAACCGAAGATCTCGCGAATGAGAATGCCGCCCGCGAACAACGCCACGGAGATCTTCGTGAAGACGTACGCGACGAGGGACACCCCCGTCAGGTACCAGCGGGCTCCGGGACTGAAACGGCGCTCGAGAAACTCCGGCATCGTAAACACTCGGCTGCGCAGATACTGCGGGATGAAGATCCACCCCAGGGCGATGAGGCAGAAACTCGCCGACCACTCGTAGCAGCCCACGGCCAGGCCGCTCGATGCGCCGGTGCCGGCCAGTCCGACGAAGTGCTCGCTTCCGATATTCGTCGAGAACAGCGTCGCGCCCACCGCGAACCAGCCGACGTGCTTGCCCGCCAGGAAGTACTCGGTGGTCGTCGTCTTGCGGCGCGAATGGTAGAAACCGATGCCGAGGACCGCCGCGAAATAGAGGGCGATGATGATCGTGTCGGTCAAGACGCACGCTCCCGCGGGACTTGCGGCCTCTCGACCTCGGATACGTCTCTGACGTGCCGCATGATCGCCGGGAAGAATTCCGCGAAATCCGAGGCAAAGCCGTCATAGTGAAGCGCGAGTTGGGATACGCCGCTTCCGAGCGGGTTCGCCCTCGATACGCGGCGGCTGATGCGCTTCAACTGCCGGTCGATGCCGTCTTGCGTCGCGTAGGAGCCGAGCCAGTCCTCACGAATCATGTACGGCAGTGCTTTTTTCAGTCGGGGCGGCGGATCGACCGGCGGGTCGTCAAGCATTCGATAGGTGCGGCGCACGAAAGAGGACAGGTCTTCACGCGGCCGGTAGCGGCGCCAGTCGCGAGCCAGGAAGTGGTCGTAGAAAACATCGACGAGCACCCCGGCGTAGCGGCGGTAGGGCGGCGGAAGTCTGCGGCGGCTGCGGCCGAAGACGGGGTGCGCGTCCGTGAAGCCGTCAATTTTGCGGTGGAGTCGAATCCCCCGTTGAATCGCGGGCGGATAACGGGCCGCGTCGACTCCCTTCAGAAAGTCGCCCATCAGATTCCCGAGCATCACTTCGGGATCGTCGCCGGACAGGGAAAGGTGCGCCAGGAAGTTCACTTCGGGATCAGGGCCAACGGCCAAACGAGGCGGATAAGGCTAGATAGTAGCCCATTGCGAGTGTGTGGGCCGTCTGGTGATTCGCCCCGGGATCAATCGTGGAGGGACCGCCGCAAAGCGGCTCGGCTCAACTAGGCCAGCAATTCCCGCACGACCCGGCCGTGCACGTCGGTCAGGCGCATGTCGCGGCCGCCGTGGAAGTACGTCAGCAGAGTGTGGTCGAGGCCCATCAGGTGAAGGATGGTCGCGTGCAGGTCGTGGACGTGGACCGTGTTCTCGACGGCCTTGTAGCCGAAGTCGTCGGTGGCGCCGACGGCCTGGCCGCCCTTGACTCCGCCGCCGGCGATCCACGTCGAGAAGCCGCGGGGGCTGTGGTCGCGGCCGTTGGTGTTCTGGCTGGTGGGCGTGCGGCCGAACTCGCCGGCCCAGACAACGAGGGTGTCTTCCAGAAGGCCGCGGCTGTGCAGGTCGGTGAGCAGGCCGGCGATCGGCAGGTCGGTTTCGGCGCAGTGGAGCTCGTGGTTGCTGTTGACATCGCCATGCGCGTCCCAGGTGTCGTCGCCGTGGCCTCCTCCCGAGTAGACCTGCACGAAGCGGACGCCGCGTTCGACAAGGCGGCGGGCGATGAGGCAGTTGCGGCCGAACTTCTCCGTCACCTCCCGGTCAAGGCCGTAGAGTTTCTTCGTCGCCTGGGTTTCGCTCGAGAGGTCGACGGCCTCGGGCGCCGACTGCTGCATGCGGAAGGCGAGCTCGTAGCTGGCGATGCGCGCCCTGAGTTCGTCGCTTTCCGGACCGGCCGCGCCGCCGGGAAGGTCGTCGAACTTCGACAACAGGTCAAGCTGTTGGCGCTGCTGCTCCCGCGAGACGCCTTCGGGGGGCTCGAGGTGGAGAATCGGGTCGCCCGTGGAGCGGAACTGCGTTCCCTGGTACGTCGCGGGCATGAAGCCCGAGGACCAGTTCGGAGGACCCGAGATGGGACCGCCGCGGTGGTCGAGCAGAACGACGTAGGCCGGCAGGTCCTGGTTCTCCGTGCCGAGGCCGTAGGTCACCCACGAGCCGACGCTCGGGTGGCCCTGCCGGATGAACCCGGTGTTCATCTGAAGCAGCCCGGAGCCGTGCGCGAAGCTGTCGGCGTAGGTGCCGCGGATGACCGCGATGTCATCGATCTTGCTCGCTACATTGGGATAGAGGTCGGAGACCTCGATGCCCGACTGGCCGTACTTCTTGAACGTCCGCGTCGAGCCGAGCAGTCCGCCGAGTCGGCTGCGGCGCATCGCGAGCAGCGGGTCGGCATCGAAGTCCGGCATCGGCTCGCCGTGCCGCCGGTTCAGCTCGGGCTTGGGGTCGAACGTATCGACCTGACTGACCCCGCCATACATGAACAGGAAAATGCAGCGCTTGGCCCTGGCCTCGAAGTGGGGCTGTTTGGGCGCGAGCGGCGAGGCGGCTTCCGCGCCGCCGGCCGTTCTGCTCGCGGCGCTCGCCTGCGCGCCGAAGAAACCGTCCTGGGCCAGCAGGTAGGTGAGGGCCGTGCCGGCGAATCCTCCGCCGGCCTGCCACAGGAACTCGCGGCGGGTTTCACCGCACGCCAGGCGCGGCGCGCGTCGTCCGGCCTTGGGTTTGAACGGTATCGCCACGACTCCCGCTGTTAGTTTAACTCAGATAGAAGAACTCGTTCATGTTCAACAGCACCAGGCAGAAGGCTTGGAGCGCGCGAAGGTTCACATCCGCCTGCGCGTCCGGGGCGGGGGTTTCAGCCATGACTTGCGAGGCCTGCTTCTCGAGGAAACGGAGCGCTTCTTGTTGTTGGTCGGCGGTCGGCGGGCGGTTCAGAGCAAGCTGAAACGCCAAGCGGACCTGCGCGGATCGATCGGCTCCCGCTTCCCGGAGCAGCCGCCCGGCCAGCCGTTCGGCTTGGGCGTGCGTGAAATCGCCATTCAGGAACGTCAACGCCTGCGGGCCGGTGATCGAGACGCGGCGGTGTTCGCAACTCGACGTGGTGTCGGGCGAGTCGAGCATTTCCAGCTCCGGGACGGCCACGCTGCGCTTGATGAAGATATAGACGCTTCGGCGGTCCGCTTCGGCGGCCTCGGATGTTTCCCAGCCCAACCCGGGCCGCGACTGGCCATCGAGGACGGCCTGCGGCAGCTCGGGAAAGATGCTCGGCCCTCCCCGCTTGGTGTTCAAGCTGCCGCTGATGGCGAGCATGGAATCGCGCACGGCTTCGGCTTCGAGGCGGCGCGGTTTCCAGCGCCAGATGAGGCGCTTGTTCAAGCTCTTCGCGGCCGCGGCCTCGTCCCACTGTGCCGACAGGCGGAAGGCCGCCGACTTGGCGATCAGGCCATGCAGGTGCTTGAGGCTCCAACCCGATTGCCTCAGCTCCGTCGCAAGGTAGTCGAGCAGTTCGGGATAGCTGGGCCGCTCGCCGGCCACGCCGAAGTCGTTCTCCGAGGCGACCAGGCCCTCCCCGAAATACCACTGCCAGATCCGGTTGACGATCACTCGGGCGACCAGCGGATTCTCGGGGGCCGTCATCCAGCGCGCCAGCGCCAGGCGCCGCCCCGTGGAATACATCGGGCGTTCATCGGGATCGAGCGAGACGCGCCCCAGGACCGCCGGCGTCGAAGGAAATACGACATCGGCGGGCTGGGTGGTGTCGCCGCGTGCAAACAGGCGCGTAACGGGCGGGATCGACGTGTCTTCGAACCAGATGTAGGCCCGCGGCGGCTCGGCCGGCCGCGCGGCTTCGATGGCCTCGACCCGCTGGTTCCACTCACCGAGCTTGCTTGCTTCTTCGCCGCTGGCTTCCCGCAAAATGGCGATGTCGAGCTGCTTTTTGAACTTCTCGACCAACTCCTTCTGCCGGTCCGAGCGCTGCTTTTCGTCCTTTTGGAAGGCAAGCACCGTTTCCGCATGGTTGAGGAAGCTCAGATCTTCCGGGCCGCCGGCGGCTTTCTCGAACAGCCGGTCGAGAATCGCCTGCCGCGTTTTGCCGATGTCTCTCTTGAGTAGCCCGACGGCCTGATCCGCCTTTTCCATGGCGGTGCGGTACGCCGCCAATTCTCCTTCGGTGCCGACCAGGCGATCGAGATCCCTGCGCTTGTCCTGAGGCCGCTTGAGAGGCTCGAAGACCGCCAGCAAACGGTAGTAGTCCTTTTGCGAGAACGGCTCGAACTTGTGGTCGTGACAGCGCGCGCAGCGAATGGTCAGGCCCAGGAAGGTCGTGGAAGCGACCCCGAGCACGTCGTCAAGCTGATCGTAGCGGTCGACCCGGGGATCGGCGGGTTCGTCGTCCCAGGTGCCGAGGCGCAGAAAGGTGGTGGCGATCTGCGACTCGGCATCGGCGTCGTCGAGTTCGTCGCCCGCCAACTGCTCGGTGAGGAAACGGTCGAACGGCTTGTCCTTCCGGAAGGCCTCGATCACGTAATCGCGGTAGCGCCAGGCGTGCGGCTTCGCTCCGTCGCGCTCGTAACCGTTGGATTCGGCGTAGCGAACGACATCGAGCCAGTGGCGCGCCCAACGCTCTCCGTACGCCGGGCGGTCGAGCAAATCGTCGATGAGCCGGTCGTAGGCCTCGGGCGATTCGTCCGCCAGGAACGCTTCCGCTTCAGCGGGGGTCGGGGGCAGGCCGGTCAGGACGAAGTGGGCGCGGCGGAGCCACGTGCGGCGGGCGGCGGGCGGCGCGGGTGCTATGCCGTTCTGCTCCAGAGCCGACTTGATGAAGGCATCGACCGGAGTTTTCACCCACCCTTTTTCGGCGGGTTCGGGCACGGCAGGCCGCTGGGGCGGCGTGAAGGCCCAATGCGCTACACCGGGTTGGGCCGGCTCGGGCGCGGCGGATGCGGCGGCCGGCGGAACCCGCGCCAGTCCGTGTTCGATCCATCCCCTGATCACGACGGCCTCATCCGCGCTGACCTTCTCTTCGCCCAGAGGCATCGACTGATCGATGATGCGCCGGTAGAGCAGACTGGCGTCGGGCGAACCGGCGGTGACGGCGGGGCCCTTCGAACCGCCCTTGACGATCGATTCCGGCGTGCGGAGATCAAGCTCGCCCATCCGCATCTCGCCCGCATGGCAGGCAAAGCAGCGCCGCGCCAGGATGGGGCGGACGTCTTCGGCGAAGTCGGGAGCAGCCGCAGCGGAAACCGCGTTTGCCACCGACAACAGCACTATGGCGGGAACCGAACGCATGCCGTATTGATTATGCAACAGCGGACGGCGGAGCGGAAGAGCCGGAACGCCTCTGCTGGGTTGCCTTCAGTCCCAGCGCGGTGGTAGCCAAAAGCCCGGCAGGCCCCGAAACCGGGGATGCTGGGGGTCCACTCAAGTTATGATGCCGCTTCAGGATCCGATAGCATATTGGGCGTATTTCCCGGGCATGCCTGACTTGAATAACTATTCTGAGAATAGGAACCGGTGTGAACACTGCGGCCATCTATAGCCTGCATTGGAAATCAATGCCTTTGGGAGCGATTCAGGACTACGGGGATTGGTACGACCCCTACCTTGGCGCTGGCATCTACATGTTCGTTGTTGCGAGAACGGACGGCGAATACACCGGATTCTACATCGGACAGTCTCGTGACATCGGCCGTCGTTGGCGAGAACACGTGAAAGAGTTTCTTGATCCGCCCTCAACACACTGGATCGCGGACTCTGCAGACGATTTTCTTAAGGATCCAGCGGAAGTGTTCAACTCTAAACGGGTGCACAATCACAATCCCAACAGAAAGGAGATTCAGTCCAGGATTCTCTCACAGACATGGCTAGCCTTCACCGAATATGGGCCAATCAGTCTTCTCAAAGATATCGAATACGTCCTCCAGGAGGGGTTGAAGAAGCACATCGGGATAAAGAATGACGGTGAAGGCAACGTTGGCGACGCTCATAACCGCCGTCGCCCGACAAATTCATTCGTGATACGCAATCACTTCGGCCAACCGTTTCTCAAACCAACCCTCCCTGGCGAAATCTATTTCGCACCCGACCGGGGTGTTAGCGTGGTTCGCGAATCGATCTCTGAACAGCACGCCTGCTGAGAAAAAACTCGCCTGTTTTCTCGTCACACGGCGAGGAGGAGTGCCTGTCTGATGTAGGCAGGTGTGAGAGAGGGCCGCTCGTTCCTTCGCATCGACAGCCTCGGCTTCCGTGACGCGGAGCGCCCCGGTCCACCACTACGGAAACAAGTCCAAGGCGCCTTGAAGCCTCAGTTAGTTTCGCGGCCGATGGCCTCGAAGCGCGTTAATCGAGGTTCTCGAACAGGAACACTCCGCCTTTGCCGGCCACGACGATGTCGAGGTCCCCGTCAGCATCGACGTCGACGACCGGGATCTGCATCCCGCCTCCCACTCGCCCCCCGTAGTGGATGATGTGCCTCACCCACTGCGAGCCGGAGCGCGTCTGTTCATACCAGTACAGCCCCAACGCCTCGCGCCCTCCCGCGTCATGCCCGTTGTGGGCGAAGAGCCGCTTGCCCGTCACGAGTTCCGGACGGCCGTCGCCGGTGAGATCGATCATGGTCATGGCGTGCGCCTGCGACCAGGCGTCATCGATCAGGCGCTTCGTCCAACGCGCTCCCACGCTGCCGGGGGCGGCTTGCTCCAACCAGAAGATACCGTAGTCGTGCGCCATCGACGTCACGATGTCGTTGAGGCCGTCCCCATTGACGTCGTGCACGAACAGGAAGCCGGCGTGTCCCCCGGTATCGTATTCAGGACGGTGCTCCCAGCGGCCCGCGCGCGGGTTCACGGGTGCTTTCAGCCAACCTTTCGGGGTCAGGATGTCGTTGCGGCCGTCCCCGTCGATGTCGCCCGCCCCGATGCCGTGCCCGAAACTGCGCTCATCGACTTCGTGCTTGAGCCATGAAGCCGCGCTCCCTTCTTCCACAACTTCGTACCACGCCGTCCCGTTGTCCGCCCCGCCGAACTGCGGCAGGACTTCCATTGCGTTCCCGTCGTTGTCGATGTCGACGAGAAAAGCGAACTCGACGGGCGCACCGGAATCGATGATGGATTCCTTCCACTCGGCCTGGGACCTGCCGGGATTGCGAAACCATGCCATCTTCCGGCTCATGTAGCTGACGCTGACGATGTCCGTCTTGCCGTCGCGGTCCACGTCCAGCGGCAAGTCGCTGAATACGTCGATATAGTTGTTCAGCGTCGGAAATCGCCGGAAGCGGTGCTTGCGCCAGGAAGGCGCTTCGTACCAGTTCTCTCCCGAGATGACGTCGAGCCGGCCGTCGCCGTTCAGGTCCGCCACAGCGCACGTTTCATTACGGCCGAGGTCGAGAGTGTGCTTTCGGAAAGGGATCTCCTCGGAAACCTGTCCGCGGGATGGAACGATGCCGAGGCAAAGCAGGAGCAGGACGGCCGCTCTCCGCTGAAAGTGCCCCACGCCGGCCGGATCACGCATGCAATTCCTGCGGGCTACCGAGCGGGACCCCAGTCCCGGCCCGCGCCGAAGCAGCCTCTCCAAGAACGGGAGAGTAGCAGACTCCTTGACGCTGCGTACAGCCGGTGGGGCTTTCCCGCCGTCGGACGACATCGGCGCGAAAGAAAGCCGTGATGACCTCGTTGCGCTTGCTTGACGTGCTCCCTGCCGGGTCAGGCGCCACGCCGTGCGCCAGGCGGCGCGTCTCGTCCCGGCGGCCCTATCACGCCTGTCTGCATCAGGCCGGCGCATCTCCTCGCTCCATGGCGGGAAATGCAGGCTAGAATAGGCTGGATCTCGTGATCGAAGATGGGATCGATTCCACCACGGAGGGATAGCGTTTCGGTGCAGCCACACTTCATTCGCATTCGCAGCCGCATCATCAACTTGGCGGCGGTTTCCTATTTCCGCTTGTATGACGAGTCGGACCGCATTGACATCCGTCTGCTGGGTCCCTCCGTGGATGTCGCACTGACGGTGAGCGTCCAGGGCGAGGAGGCCGTGCCGGTTCGAGAGTTCCTGGCGCGGTCCGGCCTCGTAGAGGATCTCCGGCCCGCCGCCTGACCTACGGGGAAACCGTCCGTCAGGGCGGCGCGTGCTACCCGATCGTGGCGCACACCGCCCGCCCGACCTCTTCTGTTGTGGCGGCGGTTCCCGCCGGCTTCAAATCGGCGGTGAGCGGACCGTTCCGAAGAACCGTTTGCACGGCCGCTTCGATCGCGGCGGCTTCCTCCTTGAGCCCGAAGCTGTAGTTCAGCATCGCCGCGGCGGAACCGATCGCCGCCAACGGATTCGCCTTGTCCTGCCCGGCGATGTCGGGCGCCGACCCGTGAACGGGTTCATAAAGGCCGCGCCAGACGCCGTTCGGCAAGCGGTCGCCGATCGATGCCGACTGCAACAGGCCGATCGAGCCCGCCAGCACCGCGCCTTCGTCACTGAGAATGTCGCCGAACAGGTTCTCAGTCACCACGACGTCGAAGCGGGTGGGATTGAGAATGAGCTGCATCGCGCAGTTGTCGACCAGCACGTGATCCAGCTCCACGCCGGGGTAGTCCTTCGCAACCGTCATGACGATCTCCCGCCACATCTGCGAGTTTTCGAGAACGTTGGCCTTGTCCACGGAAGTCAGCTTCTTGCGGCGCTTGAGCGCCAGCTCGAAGGCCATTCTCACAACGCGCTCCACTTCCGGCTCTCGATAGACCATCGAGTTCGTCGCGACGCGCTCGCCGGGTCGGCCGCTGATCCCTCTCGGGTCGCCGAAGTAGAGCCCCGCCGTCAACTCGCGAACGATCAGCAGGTCGGTCCCCCGCACGATGTCGTCCTTCAGCGGCGAGGAGCCCAGCAGCGTGTCGTACGCAACGATCGGCCGCAGGTTCGCAAACACGTCCAGCGTCTTGCGGAGTTGCAGCAAACCCTTCTCGGGCCGCTTCTCCGGCGCGATGTTGTCGAACTCCGGCAGACCCACCGCGCCGAGCAGCGTGGCGTCGGTTTCCAGAGCCAGCCGCCGTGTCTCCTCCGGGAAGGAGACACCCGTCTCGTGAATGGCGATCCCGCCGAGAAGCCCTTCTCGCAGGCGCAGCTCGTGGTTCCATTTCGCTGCGGTGTGTTCGAGGACTCGAACCGCCTCGCGAGTGACTTCGGGACCGATGCCGTCACCGGACAAAACAAGAATGTCGAGTTTCATGGTAGGGAGCTACTTCTTTCTTACAGGCCAAGGACCAGTCCACTGCTGACTGCTGGCTGAGATAGAGCCTGAATCGATCAGGCGATGGGAGCGAGTACTTCCGCCGGCTGCTGAACGGCCCTCTTCCTGATCTGGAACTGCTCGACGAGAGCGGCGATGTCATCGTTCGTCAGTCCCTTGCGGTTGTCGGCAAGAGCGGTGAACGCCTCGTAGAGCCGGTTGAGTTGGTCGCGGGAAGGCTCTTCATATCCCAGGTCCTTCACCCGCTCATGCAGAGCATGCCGCCCGCTGTGCTTGCCCAGCACCAGATTCGTAGCCGGAACGCCCACCATCTCCGGCTGCATGATCTCGTAGCACAGCGGGTTCTTGAGGTAGCCGTCCTGGTGGATGCCCGCCTCGTGCGCGAACGCGTTCGCGCCGACGATCGCCTTGTTCGGCTGCGGGCCGAACGTGATATGCCGCGCCAGCAATTGACTGGTCGGATAGAGGTACTCGGGGCGAATGTTCGTGTAGTACGGTACGCGGTCCGAGCGCACCTTCATGATCATCACGCACTCTTCGAGCGAGCAGTTGCCGGCCCGTTCGCCGATGCCGTTGATGGTGCATTCGATCTGCCGCGCTCCCACCATCACCGCCGCCAGGGCATTGGCGGCCGCCAGGCCCAGGTCGTTGTGGGTGTGCACGCTCACGATGGCGCGGTCCCCCACCGCTTCCACGACTCGTCCGATCATCTCCGCGTATTCCTCGGGCACCATGAATCCGACCGTGTCGGGGATGTTGATCGTCGTCGCGCCGGCATCCACCGCGGCCTTCGAGATACGGCAGAGATAGTCCAGGCTCGTGCGGCTGCCGTCTTCGGCCGAGAACTCGACGTCGTCGACATGCCGCCTGGCCTGCTCGACCCCCTTGACGGCTGCTTCGAGCACTTCCTCCTCGGTCATGTGAAGCTTGTACTTGAGGTGAATTTCGCTCGTCGCGATAAAGCAGTGCAGCCGCGGTTTCTTTGCCTTGTCGAGCGCGTCGAGGGCGCGGTCGATATCCTGCGGAACCGCCCTGGCCAGCGCCGCGACCCGCGCTTCCGGGAATTCGCGCGAAACGGCTTTCACCGCCTCGTAATCGCCGACGGAAGCGATCGGAAAGCCTGCCTCGAGCAGGTCAACCCCCATCTCGACGAGGTTCTTCGCCACTTCGAGCTTCTCCGGGGTCGTCATGCTGCACCCGGGGGACTGCTCGCCGTCCCGCAGGGTCGTGTCGAAGATATAGACTCGTTCGGACATGGACTGCTTCCCTCTCGCTCATCAGTAAAGCAGCCGTCCGGTCATAATGCAAGTTAATAATTTTTCTTGGCACTATATGCAGAAGTGATATGATAACAGGGGCTTATCATCGTGCAAAGTTTCATTACTGCTGAACCGGCCCCTTGAGTCACGCCATGGACCTTCAACTGCTCGGCGCGTTCAAGGCTGTCGTCGAGGAGGGCAGCTTCTCCGCCGCCGGACAGCGCCTGCGGCGAACGCAGCCGGCCGTTTCGATCGCCCTCAAGCGCCTCGAAACCGAGTTGGGCGAGAAGCTGATCGACCGCTCCTCGAAGAGCGTCGTGCTGACCGATGCCGGCCAGGCGGTCTACGAGTACTCCAATCGCTTCGACGACCTCAAGAAGGAACTGCGGAACCGCCTGGTCGAGTTGCGGGACAAGCGCACCGGCAGCCTGTCGATCGGCGCGAACGAATCGACGGCGCTCTATCTGCTGCGGCACGTCGAGGAGTATCGAACGCTCTATCCGGGCGTCAAGGTCGAGATGCGGCGCAGCTTGTCGAGCCGCATCCCCGCGGCCATCGCCGCTGGATCGCTCGACCTGGGGGTCATCAGCTACGATCCCGAGGACCCGAAGCTCGTCACGCGGGTGATCTACAACGACAGCCTGGTCTTCATCGTCTCGCCCAGGCACCGCTTCGCCGGCCGCGAGCAGGTGCGCATCACCGAACTCGGCATGGAATCGTTCATCGCGCACAACGTCATCAGCCCGTACCGAAAAAACGTGGTGGACGCTTTCCGCCGGCACGGCGTGCCCCTGAACATGAACCTCGAGTTGCCGACGATCGAGACCATCCGCCGCATGGTGCAAGCCAACCTCGGCGTGACCTTCATGCCCAAGATGTGCGTCGAGCGGGAGCTGGCCTCGGGCAGCCTCGTCAGCGTGCCGGTCGACGAGGTCGGGATGGAGCGAAAAATCAACCTCGTCCATGCCGCAAAACGCCAGCTCTCTCACGCAGCTCGAGCCTTCCTGGAGCTTGTCGAGCAACGCGATGCCGAGGCGGGACGGGCCGTCGCGCCCTGATAGAATCAGCATCGAGAACCCGTGCCGGTCATAGCCAAAAAGCTCACGTGGGATGACATCCGGGACCTGCCCGAAGACGCCGGGCGCACCGAAATCGTCGACGGAGACCTGATCGTGTCACCCTCTCCCTCTTGGAGCCATCAAGGCATCGCCACAGCCTTGGGCGCGAAGATCTATCCCTTTGTGCGAGACAACAAACTGGGACGGTTTTTCTCGAGCCCGGTTCACGTCGTGCTGTCGCGGCACGTGAACTACGAGCCTGATCTTTGCTTTCTCTCCCGCGGCCGCCTCGATTTGTTACAAGGCGCGGTAATCATGGGCCCGCCGGACCTTGTCATCGAGATCGTCTCCGACGACAATCGCACCCACGATACCGTCGTCAAGTTCCGTGATTATGCACGGTACGGCGTCTCCGAGTACTGGCTCGTCGACCCTCGCGATCAACTGGTCCGGGTCTGCTCCCTCGTCGGCTCGTCGTATCAAGACGTTGGAATCTTCACCGTCGGCGAAACCGTCTCGACAAACAAGCTGTCCGGCCTCATCCTCGACCCCGAGGAGATCTTCGAAAGCGGCCAACGGGAAACCTGACCTCCATGTCTCGCCGCGTGGCGAGGCGAAGTGCCTGTCTACTGCCGGCAGGCGCTAGAGGGCCGTCAGGACGAGGCGCTCCTCTTAGCGCGCGCAGGTGTGGCGGCCATATCGCCTTCTTCATCCCTCGGTTCACGAGACACGAGACACGGCCTTTCAGGCCAGGCTGACTCGCTTGACGCGGATCTTCTCGTCGTCATATACGCCGAGGCCCATGTTCCCGGCCAGCTCGATATGCTCGACCTGGCAGTTCAGCCAGCGGCTGTCTTCGTCGGGTTTGAGCAGGGCGATGGATGGTACGCCGACCTCGGCGCGCTTCTCGTCGATGACTTTCCAGCCGGTCTTGTCGAGCGCCACCGGATCGGTCGCGAAGTACATCGTCTTGTGCTCCCACGTGTACTTGCCCACCTTGCTTCCCGGCCCGCCGTGATAGGCGCCCTTCACGCCGTCGAGGATGTGCAGCTTCACCTTGTCGCGAATGATCGGCAGATCGACCACCGCCGGGATGAAGATGCCACAGGCGTTCGCGGTCGTCGTGGCATGGCTGCGATTGACGTTATTGACGAACCCGTGGGACATGTTCTTGAGGGCCAGTGTCACGCCCGCGGATTGGTGATGCTTCAGCACGCAGATGTTGATCACTTTGTCGACCGCCTGGCTGAGCCACTTGCAGACGTATGACCGCCGTACGTGCGGATCGTCCACGCGGTACTCTTCCGCGTACTCCGGATGGACAAGCGGCATTTCCATGTAGACGTCGCGGTCGTAGCCGTCCATGTCGAGCTGGATGCGGTGATAGGTCTCGGTGGCGTTCATGAAGCGCACGCCCTCGGGCAGCCATTTGTCGAAGCCCGCGCCCATGAACGAGGCCTTCGTGCGCTCATAGACGACGATATCCCTGTTCGGGATGCCGGCTTCGTTGAGTCCGTCCACGAGGGTGTGGAGAACCGTCTGATCCGAGATCACGTAGGGCCGGCCGACGCCGTTGACCTTGATCCCGACGACGTCGCCCGGCTCGAAGAATTCCCGCAATGAATCGACGAGGCTCTCGGCGTGGGTCAACTCGGTCAAGCCGCGCTCGATCATGCCGTGGACGGCGCCGCGCTGATATTCCCCCGCCACGATGCTGCCGGGATGGTCGACGGCCACCACCCGTCCCGGGTAGGGCCCGGGTATGCCAGGCTGCGCCTCTGGATCGGTGGCGGCGGTTTGGCGTTCGGCGATTCGCTGTTGGCAGGCGGCGGCAGACGCCGCCAGCGAGGCGGCGAGAAACTCACGGCGGTCAAGGCTCATGCTCTGATTCCCCGGGGAAGAGTATCTGGCATGATTGTACTCCTGTCAGAACACTTCTGGCCGGTCTTGCGGCCCTCTGGCGCCTGCGAACCCGACCCCGGCCGGGAGTCGCGGGCGCTGTCTGCCCCCACGGGCGGACCTGAAACATTCTCCTGCGCAAGCGGCATTGACCCCGGTCCGATGTTTCCGGCTTGGATGATCGGCGCGCGGGCGGAGGAAAGACTGGCTTGGCCTCGGGCCGGCAAGCAGGACAACGGATCTCCGCGTGAACCGGACTCGAATGTGAATCCTCGGCCGCGAAGAAAAAACTGGCCTGCATTTCTCACCACGCGGCGAGGCGAAGTGGGTGAGAGGGCCGTCAGGACGAGGCGCGAGCCGCTTGGCGCGCGCAGGCGTACTTGAACCGTACGTTGAGCACGGCAAGCAAGCGCAACGAAGTCCTGGCGGTCGTATCGTGTGCTTCGACCGTCGGGTGGTGAGAAATGCAGGCTAGTTCGGCAGGTCGCCGGTGATCTTCGCCAGCACTTCGTCGAACAGGGCCGCTTTCTTGCTGGGTTTCTTCTTGGCGCCGCCTTTGCCGCGCCGGTAGTTGTGAGTGTGATAGCAGGTGCGGCACTCGACCTTCGCGGGCGAGCCGTCAACGATCGAGACCACGGAGTGATTCGTCAACATCCTGCACTTCGAGCAGTGGTCATCGATCATGTCGCCGAGACGCAATTCGGACATGATGCAACTCCTGGGAGGGACTCCCATTATCGCATGACACGCCGGGCGTGTGCGTTGCGGAGCTTTCAGTAAGGCGGCCCGGTCTAGCGGCTAGCGGTTCGACAGGCAGTAGAGATACTCGGCCGTCCGGATATACAACTCGTTCCCGACCGGCGCGGGTGTCGCCAGCGTGTGGTCGTTGAGTTGATTCTGAGCCAGCATCTTGAACTCGTCGCCGGCCTCCACCACCGTCGTCGTCCCTTCCTCGTTGGTCGCGTAGATCTTGCCGTCCGCCAGAATGGGCGATGCGCTGTACGTGCCGGGCGCCAGGCGCTGCCGGTCCCAGAGGATATCGCCCGAGGCCGCGTCGAACGCCATCATGATCCCGCGGTCATTCACGACGAAGATCCGCTTGCCATCGGTCGTGGGCGTGGGCACGTCCGAGCCCAGGTTGTTCTTCCAAACGAGATTGCTGTCGGTGATGTCGCCCGATCCGCCCGGCTTGAAAGCGATGAACGGCTTGCCGCGCGTGCTGGTCGTATAAACGACCCCTCCGGTGGTCACCGACGAAGCAATCGTGCGGTACATGCGTCCGTTCTCCGGGTTCAGGCCGCCCATGCGCCACAGCTCCTCGCCGGAATGCAGGTCGTGGCCCGTCACGTAATCGCCGCCCGAGACCACCAGTTGCAGCTTTCCGCCGACGGTCACGAGAATCGGCGTCGAGTAATCATCGGGCGACTCCATCACGGCATCCGTCCAGCGGTCCACCTTCCACACCGTCTTGCCGGTCTTGGCGTTCACCGCGAAGACGTACGACGGATCGTCCGTCTTCATGCCGTGCAACACCTGGATGTAGAGCCGGCCGTCGTGCAGCAACGGGGACGATCCATACCCGTGATTCAATCCGAACCGGCCATAGTCCTGTTGGATCTCGCGACGCCAGATTCGCTTGCCCGCCATGTCGAAGCACGTCAGGGTGCCCGCGCCGGTGAAGGTCCAGATACGGTTGCCGTCCGTGACTGGAGAAGGCGACGCCAGATTCTGCTTGCGGTAGAGCAGGTTTCCGGTCCCGATCTGCTGCTGCCATTTGACCTTGCCGTCACTGCGCTGGATCGCCAGCAGGTACATCTCGTCGTTTTCCGCTCCCGGGTTGGGAGGCCGCGGCTGTCCCCGGCGGTAATTTCGCTGCAGGATTTGAAAGCCCTCCTGCGCCGAGGTCACGTACACCGTGTCTTCCCAGATGATCGGGGTGGCCGCGCTCCAGCTCGGCAATGCGATACGCCACTTGACGTTTTCGGTCTCGCTCCAATTCGTGGGCAGGTCCTTGGCCGTCGTGCTGCTCCCGTTCAAGTGCGGCCCGCGCCACTGCGGCCAGTATTCGTTCGGGTTCGCTCCCGTAAGGGAAACCGCGAGAACCAACGCCAGGACCCCGACTGATCCAATCAGCTTTTTCGACAAAGCTTCTCCTCCCATTTCTGGCCTGAAGCATCCTCCTGATCAAGCGGTATTGAAACCGGCCCGGATGTTTCCCTATTGTATGATCCGCACCAGGGCGGAGGAAAAACTGGCCTGAAACATCCTTCTGATCAAGTGGCGTTGACAGCCGTTCGGATGTTTCCCGTTTTTTGATCCGCACACGGGCGGAAGAAATACCGGCCTGAAGCGGCCGCCAATGCCCGGCCATCATATCACAGCGTCCCGCCGACGCCCGCGCGATCACTAGCCTGCATTAGCGGGTTTTGCGGCCCTTCGAAAGCCATCCGAAAGACGAGGCGTCGCCGGGCGTCGCGGCGTTGTGCGGATCGTGCGCCGTTTCAACTTGAACCTGCGTGCCAAAATGGGCTTTCCGTGAACCGTCAATCCAATACTCCGGTATCGAAGGACCTTGTCCTGATCGGCGGCGGCCACAGCCATGTCACGGTCATCAAGCGCTTCGGCATGAAGCCGGTTCCGGGGGTGCGGCTTACGCTGGTCTGCCGGGACGTTCACACGCCGTATTCCGGCATGCTGCCGGGGTTCATCGCCGGGCACTACGGCTACGACGATGCCCACATCGATCTCGTGCCGCTCGCGCGTTTCGCGGGAGCCCGCTTCATCCACGATGAAGTCACCGGCATCGACCTCGACCGGCGGGTGCTTCGGTTTCGCAGCCGGCCGGATCTCGCGTATGACGTCCTCTCGATCAATACGGGCTCCACGCCGAGCCTCGACGTTCCGGGAGCGGCCGAACACGTCGTGCCCGTCAAGCCGATCAACAATTTCCTGTCCCGCTGGACGGGGCTCGTCGAACGCGTGCTCGCCCTTCACCGCGCGCCGCGGATCGGCGTCGTGGGCGCCGGTGCGGGCGGCGTCGAGTTGACCCTCGCCGCGCAGTTCAGCCTGCGCAAGCGTCTTCGCTCGATGGGGTCGGATGCCGAGCCGGAGTTCCACCTGTTCGGCGGCGGCCCGGCCGTCCTGCCGACGCACAACGTCCGGGTCCAACGAAAGTTCGAGCGCATTCTCGCCGAACGCGGGGTGAGCGTGCATACATCGAGCGAAGTCAGCGAGGTGACGGAATCGGGATTGCGCCTGCGGGGCGGCGGTTGGCGCGAGTTGGACGAGGTCCTCTGGGTCACCAGCGCGTCGGCCCCCTCGTGGCCGCGTGCGTGCGGTCTGGACGCCGATGAAAAAGGCTTCATTCGCGTGCGGCCCACGCTGCAAACGCTGGCCCGCCCGGAAGTCTTCGCGGCGGGAGACGTGGCGGCCGTTGTGGACCATCCTCGCGAGAAGGCGGGCGTGTTCGCGGTGAGGCAGGGTCCGCCGCTCGAAGACAACTTGCGCCGCGTCCTGCTCGGCCGGCAACCACAACCGTTCCGGCCGCAAAGCAGGTTCTTGAGTCTTGTCAGCACCGGCGATCAATACGCCGTGGCTTCGCGTTCTTTCTGGGCGCTCGAAGGAAACTGGGTTTGGCGCTGGAAAGATTGGATCGACCGGCGATTCATGGATAAGTACAACAAGCTGCCTGACATGGAGGGCGAACCTGCCGGACAACCGCCGGCGGCTTCCGCAACGGCCTCCGAATCTCCGGCGATGCGTTGCGCCGGCTGCGGTTCCAAGGTCGGCTCGGCGGTGTTGGAGAGAGCGCTGTCGCGCATCCGGCCGGTCGAGCGGTCCGACGTCATCACGGGGCTGGACCAGCCTGATGACGCGGCGGTCGTTCGCGTTCCCAGCGGCAAGGTCCTCGTCCAGTCGGTCGACTTCTTCCGCGCCCTGGTTGACGACCCTTACCTTTTTGGCAAGATCGCGGCCAACCACTGCCTGGGCGACATTTTCGCCATGGGAGCCGAAGCGCAGACAGCCCTGGCCATCGCGGCGTTGCCTCTGGCGTCCGACGACAAGACGGAGGAGATGCTCGTTCAGTTGCTGCTGGGCGCGCAGGAAATCTTCTCGGACGCCGGCGCCGCGCTCGTCGGAGGCCACACCAGCGAGGGAGAGGAGCTGGCTCTCGGTTTCACCGTCACGGGCCTGGCGGATCAGGACGGCATCCTCCGCAAGCAGGGGCTGCAAACCGGCGACAAGCTCATCCTGACCAAGCCGCTGGGAACGGGCGTTCTCTTCGCCGCCGAGATGCGCGGCAAGGCCAGGGGCCGTTGGATCGCCGCCGCGTTGGACTCCATGACGCAGCCCAACCGGCGCGCCGCCGAGATCCTGAAAGAGCACGGCGCGGCGGCCTGCACCGACGTCACCGGGTTCGGGCTCATCGGCCATCTGAGGGAAATGACCGGCGCCTCGGGAGTGGAGGTCGAGTTGTCGCTGTCGGCGGTCCCCCTCCTCGATGGCGCCTGCGAATCGGCGAAGGCGGGAATCCTCAGCTCGCTCCACCCTCAGAACCTGCGCTCCGAACAGGGTGTCCGTGAAGCGGCGAAGCAGCGCGGCCGAACGGAGTATCCCTTGCTCTTCGATCCGCAGACATCCGGCGGACTCCTGGCGGGGATTCCGCCCCGGAGCGCGGATGACTGCCTCGCGGAGCTGAAGCAGGCGGGCTATTCCCGCGCGTCGATCGTAGGCGAGGTGCGGGGCGGCTCCGTTCACGCCGCCAACATCCTGCTTTCGGCTTAGCCTGCCTTTCTCACCACGCGGCGAGGCGAAGTGCGTGAGAGGGCCGTCAGGACGAGGCGCGAGCCGCTCACGCCGGCAATACGGCCTGCAAGTTTTTTCTAACCACTAACCACTAAAAACTAACCACGCGATTACGGCCCTGGAGGGAGCGAACGGATGTCTCCAAGGGCTGTGATCGGATTGGCCTCGGCCCTGCAAACTTCAGACCGGCCATTTGATACTCCCGGCGCAAAGACGGATGCTGTCGGACTCGCCGGCGGCCGCGCTGCACTACACTCGTTATCAGAGTGAGGGAGATCCCATGCAAGATATCCGTATCGCCGCCGTGAGCATGAATGGCCGTCTCGGCGACCCCGAGGCCGTTCTCGACGAAATCGCCGAATGGACCTCCAGGGCCGTGCGGGAAGGCGCCGAGTTGGTCCTCTTCCCTGAACTGGTCGTCCACGGACATTGCACGCCCGACACCTATGCGCTCGCCGAAGCCGTGCCCGGCGGCCCGAGCACGCAACGTCTCTGCCGCATCGCGAAAGAGAACAAGGTCTTTGTCTGCGCCGGTCTGAGCGAGAAGGAGGACGACCTCGTATTCAACACCCAAATCGTCGCCGGGCCGGACGGCTACGTCGGCAAGCAGCGCAAGATCCATCTGTCTCGCGATGAGGTTCTTTTCTACAAGGGCGGACGCGAGATGCCGGTGTTCGACATCGGCAAGTGCAGGATCGGCATTCAGATCTGCTACGACAAGCTGTTCCCGGAAATTTCGCGGGTGCTTTGCTTGCAAGGCGCCGAAGTCCTTCTCATGCCTCACGCCGCCCGCCGCATGATGTGGGACGAAACGCCGGAATCGCAAAAGGCGGCTCGCTCGGATATCGCGGATTATCACGCCAAGATCGTTCCCACCCGCGCCATGGAGAACTCCTGCTTCACGGTCTTGACGGATCAGGCGGGCCGCGCCGGCTATGTCGACGCCTACCCCGACGACCATCCCAACCAACCGCACCATCCGGGCGGCGCGATGATTTCCGACCCCGCCGGCGAGATCATTGCGAAGACGCAGGACGAGCGGATCGAGCCGGAGATGATCGTGGCCACGCTTCAGGCCGCCGCCATCAACGAGGAGCGGGCTCAGCCGAACTTCACGCTCAAGACACGGCGTCATGAGTTGTTCGGATCCCTGGCCGCGGACCTGCTGAAGTGCTGACCTGCGAACCGTGCTGAGTCCGCCGGTCTGAGCCGGTATTCCTCACCACGTGGCGAGGCGAAGTGCATGAGAGGGCCGTCAGGACGAGGCGCGAGCCGTCCGCCCCAGCAACACGGCTTTTAGAGTTTTCCACGAGATACGGGACACGGTTTTTCCCCGTCCCTCTGGCGACTCCAGGGAGAGCAACCCCAAGCCCGACCAACGGGTTTTTTACGAGACACGAGGCACGAGACACAAAACACGGCTTTCACCCCGCAAGGGCCCCTAAACTCTGCTAAAATAAGGGTTTGCCATCCCACCTGAGGACCTTGCTCATTGGCTGAAAAACCTCCCTCCGATCCTTCTCAACTACCTTTGGGCGGCGGCGGATCGCCAAGAAACCTGATTCCCATCGACATCGAAGTCGAGATGAAGAAGTCGTATCTCGACTACGCGATGAGCGTGATTATCGGACGCGCGCTGCCCGACGTGCGCGACGGCCTGAAGCCCGTTCAGCGGCGCATCCTGTACGGCATGCTCGAGGCCGGGCTGCGCTCGAATCGCGGCTACCGCAAGTCGGCCAAGATCGTCGGCGAAGTGATGGGCAACTACCACCCGCATGGCGACTCCTCGATTTACGACACGCTCGTCCGCATGGCGCAGCCGTTCTCGATGCGCTACACGTTGGTGGACGGCCAGGGCAATTTCGGATCGGTCGACAACGACCCCCCGGCGGCCATGCGCTACACCGAGGCGCGTCTCACCGCCTTCGCCGAAGAACTGCTCAACGAGCTCGACCAGGACACCGTGGGCTTCCGCCCGAACTACGATGACACGTCGCATGAACCGGAATGCCTTCCGGCGGGCGCTCCGAATCTGCTGGTCAACGGAGCCAACGGCATCGCGGTCGGCATGGCGACCAACATCCCGCCGCACAATCTGACGGAGCTGATCGACGCCGCCGTCTACCTGGTCAAGAAGCCGAAGGCGACACTCGAAGAGCTCACGGAGATCGTTCATGGCCCCGACTTCCCGACCGGCGGCGTCATCTGCGGCAAAGAAGGCATCCTCGCTGCCTACCGCACGGGCCGCGGCCACATGACGGTCCGCGCCCGCGCGAAGTTCGAGGACACCGTCAAGGACCGCAAGGCCATCGTCGTCACCGAGATCCCGTATCAGGTCAACAAGGCGCGCCTCATCGAGCACTCCGCCAACCTCGTCAACGACAAGAAAATCGAAGGCATCTCCGACATTCGTGACGAGAGCGACCGCGACGGCATGCGCATCGTTTTTGACCTGAAGCGCGGTGAACAACCCGAGATCGTCCTCAACAACCTCTACAAGCACACCCAGCTTCAGACGGGCTACGGCATCATCATGCTGGCGATTGTCGGCGGACAGCCCCGCGAGCTGGGCCTGCTGCAATACCTCAATCACTTTGTCGACCACCGCATCGACGTCGTCTTGCGCCGCACGAATCACCTGCTGCGCATCGCCCGCAAGCGCGAGCACATCCTGGAAGGCTTTCAGAAAGCCCTGGATCGCCTCGACGAGGTCATCGCTTTGATTCGAGCGTCCGACAGCCCGGCGGCTGCCCGCGACGGCTTGATGGGTCTCCAGGAGATCGACTACAGCGAGTTCCTCCGCGAGGGCGGCCTGGCCACGTTCGCGCCCTTCGACTTCACCCGGCTCCAGGCGCAGGCCATCATCGAGATGCAGCTCCAGCGCCTGACCGGCATGGAGCGCCGCAAGATCCTCGACGAGTTGGCCGAGATCCGGAGCAAGATCGCCGGGTACCTCGAAATCCTCGAATCGGACAAGGTCCTCCGCAAGCTGATCGTCAGCGAGCTCGAAGCCGTCAGGAAGAAGTTCGGCGACGAGCGCCGCACCGAAATCACCGGCCCCGTCAGCCAGATCTCGATCGAAGACCTGATCGCCGACGAGAACATGGTCGTCACCGTCACCCACAACGGCTTCCTCAAGCGCACGCCCGAAGATACCTATCGCAAGCAGACGCGAGGAGGCCGCGGCCGGATCGGAATGGGCACGCGCGCCGACGACTTCGTCGAGCAGCTCTTCATCGGCTCGACCCATTCCTACGTCCTCGTCTTCACGAGCTTGGGGCGTGTCTACTGGGTCAAGGTCTACAACATCCCCGACGTCGGCACGACCGGGAAGGGCAAGCACATCGCCAACCTCGCGAATCTGCAGCCGGACGAAAAGGTGCAGGCCTTTATGCCCGTCAGGGAGTTCGAAGAAGGCCGCTACGTCGTGATGGCGACGCGCAAGGGCGTCGTCAAGCGGTGTGAGCTGACGGTCTTCAAGAACACTCGTTCAAACGGCATCATCGCGCTCTCGCTGGACGAAGGCGACGAGCTCGTCTCCGCAAGGCTGACGAACGGCGAATCCGAAGTCTTCATCGCCACCGGGCAGGGCAAGGCGATTCGCTTCAACATGGCTGACGTTCGCGCAGTGGGGCGGCCGGCGCGCGGCGTGCGCGGCATCCGTCTGTCTGACGACGATTACGTCGTGGCGATGCGCTGCGTCTCGCCGGAGCATCTGATGCTGTCGATCACCGAGGAAGGCTACGGCAAGCGCACGAAGCTCGACCGCTACCGCCTGACGGCGCGCGGCGGCCAGGGCGTGATCAACATCAAGACATCCCGGCGCAACGGCAACGTCGTCGCGGCCATGAAGGTGACGCGGGAAGACGAAGTGATGATCATCACCCAGAACGGCAAGATCATCCGCATCGGCTCGGAAAAGATCCGGGCGACCGGCCGCGCCGCGCAGGGCGTCCGGCTCGTCAAGCTCGAAGCCGGCGACCAGGTCGCCGCCGCCGCGATCGTCCGTGACAACGGCGCAGCAGGCAAGAACGGCTCCAACGGCCAAGGCAAGCTGCTGCAGTAGACAAAGCGGCCGTTGCGGAACACCGTTTCAGGCAGCCCCTACGCGCGACATAACCCCTCAGCGGCGAAGCCGCTTACCTGCCTTTCTCACCACGTGGAGAGGCGAAGTGCCTGCCTGCTGCAGGCAGGCGTGAGAGGGCCGTCAGGACGAGGCGTGCGCCGTTCCCCTGGGCGCGCCGCGCGGGTGCCCTCTAGGTTCCTGCCCGCAAATAGCCGCTTGGCGTCGGCAACACGGCCTTTACGGTTCGCCGGCCCTCAGACATTTCTTTCTGGAGCGAACCAAGCCCCCGCCAAAGGTTTTCACTAAAAACGAAAAACTAACAACTACCAACTACCCACTAACCACGGCCAAAAAGCGGCCGGGCCGCCGCCTCGTGAGAGGCAGGCGGCCCGGGTTGAAGGTTGAACGGGTCTGGTTGTCTACCAGATGAAACGTCCGCTGTACTGGAGCTCGCGGCCGAAGTGCGTACGCAGCTTGCTGCTCACTTGGCCGAAGGTGCCGGCGTTGACGTTCGTCGAGGGATTGTTGGGCATGAAGCTGTTCGTGAGGTTGTAGGCTTCCATTCGAAACTCGAACTTCAGTTTCTCGGTGATGTTCGTGACCTTCGACAGGATGAAGTCCAGGTTCTGGAACCGCGGCCCGTGGACGCCGTCGACGAATCTCGGGTTGCCCCGCCGCGTGAACGCCGGCAGGCGCTCCCAGGTGCAGCCCGAGGTGCAGCCCCGCCCCAGCACGTCATTCCTGAAGTAGGTGCGCCGGAACCCGTCTCCGCCCGGCCCTCGCTGCGGGCTGCCGATCGCCGGATCGGCGTGCATGATAGCGCCGCCGAAATCCAGGAACTGTCCGCCCTGGTAGACGAAGATCCCGCTGACTTGCCAGCCGCCGACGATCTTTTGCGGAACGCCGCTGAGGTTGTTGCCGATCGGCTTTCCGTTCCCGAACGGCAACTCGTAGATCCCCGCCAGCGTGAGCTTGTTGCGGCCGTTGCGATCACGGAGATACGTGAAGTTGCGGTCAATCTCGTCCACCGAGTCGTAGAAGGTCTGCAGCCGCGAACGGTTGTAGTTGTAGCCCAACAGGAAGTTGAAGCCGTTGGCGAACGGCCGCTGCACCTGCAACTGGAAGGCGTTGTAGCGCTCGCTGCGGGCGTTGACTCCCCGAATATGGATGCCGTTGTTGAGGTAATGCGGGTACGGCACGAGAAGCTGCGAAATCCGCACCGTGCGCTGGTTCCGCAACGGACCGGGCATGATGTCCTCGGGAAGCCCGAAGAACGGGTTGTCCACGCTGGCATTGATCCGGCTGCCGTGCTGGAAGCCGATCCGTGGATCGAGCAGGTTCGGCCGCCAGTTGAAGGGCTGGTTGTGGCCGAAGTTGGAGAAGAACGTGGCGTCGACCACGATGCGGGCCATGATCTCCTGCTGGTAGGTGAAGTTGAAGCGGTCGTTGATGCCCGCGGTCCAGTCCTGGTTGAAACCGATCGCTTCGTTCGAGCCGACCGTAGCGAACCGCCCGAACCGCTGGCCGTTCGGCTCCGGCAGTGGGTTGGGGTGCTCGCCTCCGCTCGGGAATGGGTTCGAGAACACCGCCCTGGGCGTCCCGTTGATCGAGTCCAGGGGTTGGCCTTCGATCTCGAAGCCGGGATACGGCGTGCTGCCCAGAATGCCCAGCGCGCTGCGCTCCTGCACCGGCGGTGTCGCGTAGCGGGCGTAGCCGATCCTCAGCGCGCTGCGGTCGTTCAACCGGATCGCGATGCCGGCGCGCGGCAGGAACACGTTCTTCTGCCCGATCCACGTCCGGCGGTTGTTCGAGTCGGTGAAGAGCCAGGCGCCGCTGATGTCGAGCGGCCGGGTTCGCATCGCGAGGATGTCATCGGCAATCGGCCCCATCGCCGACTGGATTTCCGGCAAGGCCTGGCTGAAGTCGATGGTCCGCGAGAGGCGGTTCTCCGGATCGAGCATCGGCGTCTCGTATTCGTAGCGCAGCCCCAGGTTCAACGTGACCTTCTGGTTCACCTTGAAGTCGTCCTGCACGTAGAAGCCGTAGACGTCGACGCGCGGCCGGTTGGTGGCGACTGTGCGGACTCTCGAGAAGTTACCATCCGCCATCACGCCCAACACCATCGACGCCCAGGCGTGGCCGAGCGCCCCCGTGTTGGGGCTGTTGATCGTGTCCGCCGTGGCCACCGGGCTGAACCGGAAGCGCATGCCGCGCGGGCGGCCCGCCTCCACGAGCTGTTTCCGGAACTGCCCGCCGTACTTCAGGTAGTGGCGGCCGGCCTGTTTCGAGAGCTTGCCTTCCATGTTCCACGTCGACGGCTCCTGGTACCAGAAACCCGAGCGGCCGAAGGAGGTGTTGCCGTCGGCCTGCACGTTGATTTCCGGGAAGTGCACCGCCGGGATGTCCCGCACGTGCGAGGCGTACCACTGGGTGCCGGGCCACAACTCGGCCAGACCCTCTTCGCCGATCTCCGACGGCGGCGTCGAGAACGAGTCGACGATCTTCGAATATGAGCCGCGCACGTTCACCACGGTGGTCGGATTCACGGTCCACACGACGTCGCCGGACGCCTGGACGCTGTTGCGTTCGCTGCCCTGGCGGCGCTGCGCCACCGAGCCCGAATAGTCCGGCTCGCTCTGGATGGTGTGGAAGCGGCTCAAGCGCCCGAACACCTTGACGTTGTCGCTGACGTTCCAGTCCGTGCGGTTCGTCAGGTTCCAGTACTGGAACCGGATCGGGAACACGATCCGGAAGTTGTTCGCGCCGGAGGCGTTGTCGCCCGGGTTGTTGGGGGACCACGTCTTGCCCAGCACTGTCTGCGAGGTCGGATCGATGCGCGACTGCGGAATCGTGTTGTTGGTGAACGGCATGCGGTTGTTGCCGTCCGGATCGGTGGTCCACGGATCGTGGATGACCCGCAGGCCGCCGGAGCGGTTGAAACTCTGCGAGAAGTCGCCCGTGCGCTCGAGCTGCCGCGGCAGCGTCTGGTTCACGGTCGAGGGCGAACGGACATCCTGTCCCTCGTACGAAATGTAGTTGAAGACCCGGTTCTTGACGATCGGATTGCCCGAGCTGACCCCCCAGACGTTTCTGCGGGCGACGCTCGGGTTTCTCGTCAATGCGTTCGGGCGGGCGTTGATCGCCGGGTTGCGGCCGAAGAAGTAGCCCGTTCCGTGCCAGTCGTTAGTGCCGCTCCTCATCTGCACCGAAACGATGCCGCCGGCGCTGTGGCCGTACTCGGCGTCGGTGGCGTTCTGTTGCACGTTGACTTCGGAAACGGCGTCCATCGGAGGCGCGTAGACGCCCTTGGCGCCGACAAGCTGCGGAACGCCGTCCATCAGGACGTTGTTCTTGAACCGGGTGTTGCCGCCGACGTCCAACTGGCTCATGGCCCAGTGGTGATAGGGCGCGTTCTCGGCGCCGCCGCGGTAGTTCACCGCCGGATCGAGCGCCGCCAGCATGTAGGGATTCCGGTTCAGCAGAGGAAGTTCCTGCGACATTTTCGTGTCGATGGTCGTCTCCATCGTCGTGGTCGTGAACTGCACGGCGACGGGAGCCTCTTCCACGGTTACGGTCTCGGCGACGGCACCCACCTGCATCGTGGCGTTCACGGTGATGTCGGCGCGTGTCTGGATGAGAATGTTCTGTTGCTCGAAGGTCCGGAAGCCTTCCAGCTCGACTCTGACGGTGTAGGTTCCGGGAATCACGAAGTCGAACAGGTACTGGCCGACCTCATTGGTGGAAGTCACGGTCGCGACAGTCGTGTTGTCGTTCGTGAGACTCACGCTGGCGCCGGGAATGACGGCGCCGCTGGCGTCGGTGACGGTGCCCGTCACTTTGCCTCGAAGATCCTGCGCCTGTAGATCGGCGGTCCACATCGCCGCCATCAACAGGCAGGTCATGAGGAGAAGAAACCGGCTTGGGATCCCTCCTCCGTAACAAAGTTTGTTGATCATGTTTCTCCTTCGGTTTGCAGTGATCCGAGTCGGCGTGGCGGCTGAAAAAACCACCACACTTTTGTGGGTTGATCCTTTTGGCCGATTCGAACGCCTCGCTCCGTTTACCGGCTGTGGGCTGCCGAACACGCAGGTTTACGGGTTCACGCTTGCCAGCTCACAAGATGCGGTGCCGGTCGACTCGGCTTGTTGATTGGGTGAGATTGAATTTTCTTCCCGGATCCCTTGGTGCTATGAACCGGGACACGTTGAGCCGCTCACAAAGAGCGCTGGGCAGGTACGGACGAGCACACAAAGACCCCACCAGCCCCCACTAGACTCCGATCTATTATAACAGAGTCTTTGCGGGCGTCAAATCTTTTTTGGTGGCGTCGGCTCAAACGGCCTCTACGGCCGCCCATTTGCGGTGGGCGGGGGGCCAAGTAGGCTCCGAACAGCGCTCGGCAACGTGCTACATTATCAGTACCGTAGGGCGAGAGTCGCTTCACCCCTCCGCCCCGCTTGGCTTCCCGCCCGTTCCGTGAACGATCGCGCCGCTTCCGTCCCGGACATCGAGATCCCAGGCCCGGAAACCGCCGGCGCTTCCAGCGAGCCGGTTCAGTCCGAGGACGCTTTCGGCGTGCGGCTGGACCGGTTCGAAGGGCCGCTGGACCTTTTGCTCAACCTCATCCGGCGGCAGAAAATCAAAATCTCCGACATTCCGATCGCAAGCATCACCGAGCAGTACCTCGACTATCTGCGCCGGGCCGAGGAGCTGAACATCGATCTGGGGGGCGAGTTCGTCTTCATGGCCGCGACCCTGATCCACATCAAGTCGCGGATGCTGCTGCCGTCCGACCCGCTCGTTCCCGAGGAAGAACAACAGGACCCGCGGGAAGACCTCGTCAAGCGGCTCATCGAGCACGAGAAGTTTGTGCAGGCGGCCCAGATGCTGCGGGAGAAGCGCCTCATCGAAGAGAATACCTGGACGCGTCCGGTTCTCGAAGCCTTTCCCGATGTGGATGAGGAGCCCGAGTCGGCGGTCGGCGTCATCGATCTGGTCCGGACATTCGAGAAGGTCCTCGAACGCGCCAGGAACCGGCCAACCTACGAGCTGGAGGGAGAAGACGTCACGGTCGCAAGCCGCATTCAATACCTCAAGAACCTTCTGCTTTCCGAGGATGGTGCTGTTTACCTGAGCGATGTGTTCGAGCGTCAACCCGGCCGCCGCGCCATGCTGGCCACGTTTCTCGCCTTGCTGGAACTCGTCCGCATGAGCGCCGTCGTGTTGCGCCAGAAGAAGCTTTTCGGCGAAATCGTGATCCGCAAGCACAAGATGTTCGACACCGTATTCGCCCACGAAGAGAGCTTTTACGACGTTGCGCGGGAGTACGGCGAGTGAGCGCCCAGCGGACACTTCCCGACATCGATCCGGA
Organism: Bryobacterales bacterium; assembly: GCA_965204095.1. Lineage (GTDB taxonomy): Bacteria > Acidobacteriota > Terriglobia > Bryobacterales > UBA6623 > JAPPLB01. The sequence continues at coordinate 4,320,950 of OZ241991.1, forward strand.
AGAGAACCGCCGCTGCGCATTGCTCGAGGCGATCATCTACGCGGCCGAGGAACCGCTCACGGCGGCCCAGATCAGCAAAGGCCTCGATATGCCGCAGGACCAGGTGGAAGCGGACTTATATGCCTTGATGGAGGAATCGGCCTCCGACAAGCGCGGCATCGAAATCCGCAAAGTGGCGAAAGGCTACAAGATGTCGACCAAGGCGGAGCATCATGACGGCGTTCGCAAGTTTGTCAAGACATTGCGTCCGAAGTTCAGGCTCTCGCTGCCGGCTCTGGAGACCCTGGCTGTGGTCGCTTACAAACAGCCGGTCACCATACCTGAGATCCAGGCGGTGCGCGGCGTCAACTCCACCGGAGTGGTCAGCACGCTGCTCAACCGCAAGCTCATCACGACCGCCGGCCGCAAGGCCGTCATCGGACGGCCGATGCAGTACCGGACCACGAAGGATTTCCTGGTTCAGTTTGGGCTGAGCGACCTGACGGAGTTGCCGACGCTCAAGGAACTGGAAGAGCTGGGCCGGGCCGCGCTGGGCGAGATCGGCGAGAACGAGACAGCTGGCGACACTCAGGGGCCGGAGCAGGCCGACGCGGCGGTCGAGTAGCTTGCGGAGGGGTCGGAAAGAACCCGCAAAGTGTCAACCCCTGTGCTCCGAAATGGGAGACATTGCAAGGAGCTTGAGGTCAGCGGCTCCCGTCGGACTTCTGGACGGGTTGACGAGGGCTTTGCGGATGCTGCGCCAGTCTTGTTCTCTCCGGCATCCAGAACGAATCCTCGACCTGCTCGCGGGTGTAGGGAATTTCCCGCGGCAGGATGTTGCTCCACTCCCTCGTTAGACGCTTTCGTTCACGAAGGTGCATTGTGTCGTCCTTGATTCCCTCCGTGCTGTATTGCACGAAGGAAGCGACAGCATCTTCCCTGGCATCCAGCCAGGCTCTGGCGAACACTTCATCGCGCTTGCCTTTCAGTCCGGGATTATCTTGTAGCACCCTTTTGATCTCTATCCGAGCTTGGTCCACGGATTTTCTCCAGCCGGCCACGGGTTCGGTTTCCTCATCCCCCCGGTATTGCAGTTTCAGTAAATGCTCCATGGCCCTGGCGTATTGGCTCTTCAGGCTGCGTTCTTCGGTTCTGCCCAAGGTTTCGATCTCCTCGGTGACGTTCTCCCAATCGACGGCGCTGAAGTCACGCCGCCGCAGGGCCGCGGCCTGCTGCACGGCCCAGGTGTAGAAATCCCGGTCATGGAGATTGCCCGTCTCAGAGGCTTGCTGCTGATCGGGAACTTTGGCGACGACTCCCATCTCTCCCCTTGGGCGCTTCCGGATTCGTGCATCCATTCTCTCATGCAGGAACGTCGTCGTGAAGCTGCGCTCTGCGAATCGAGAGGACACTTCATCGCCCTTTTGCGTGCGCGCCTCCGGCCGTGCGCCCCCGTGATCGTTCGAACGGTTGCGCTTCGCAGGTTTAGCCTGCATTTCTCACCACGCGGCGAGGCGAAGTGCGTGAGAGGGCCGTCAGGACGAGGCGAGAGCCGCTTGGCGCGCGCAGGCGTACTTGAACAGTACGTTGAGCACGGCAAGCAAGCGCAACGAAGTCCTGGCGGTCTTATGGCGTGCTTCGGCCGTCGGGTGGTGAGACATGCAGGCTAGCGGCCGGCTCCCTCGGTGATCTGCCGGAAAACGCGTAACAGGTTGCCGCCCAGGATTTTGCGGATTCTCGCTTCCGGATAGCCCTTGTCGACGAGCGCCTGCGTTACCCGTCCGTATTCGGCGATGCTGGTCATGCTCGCCCGCGAATTGAGCCCGCCGCCGAAATCCGAACCGAGTGAGACGTGGTCCTCGCCGATCAACCGCACCGCGTAGTCGATCACCTCGACGAAACGGGAAATCGGCTCGACAATTTCTTGCGGCGGGACTGTTCCGGGCTTCTGATAGCTGAGCCGGTAGCGGTTGACGATCTCCTCGTAACCGGCGTCGACAGCAAGCGGGGGCAAGGGGTCGGGTGACCCCGGCCGGTTGCGGTAGTGGTCAAAGAAGAGAGGACTCCAGGTGTTCGGACTGAAGTGCACGGCGAGGATCCCGCCCTTGGCGGCCAGCGCCATGAGCATCTCGTCGCTGGCATTGCCCGAATGGCGGGGATTGAAGGCCCGCATGCCCTGGTGAGTCGCGACGACCGGATGATCGCTGAGCTCGACGATCTGCATCCAGGCATCCTGCGAGGCGTGCGCGAGATTGACGACCATCCCGAGGCGGTTCATCTCGCGCAGCAAGTCACGGCCGCGTTGGTTGATTCCGTTCCATTTGGGCGCGCAGCAGGATGAGTCGGCATAGCCGTTGGCCTGAGCGTTGTCGGCGAACTGGACCGAGCGCAGCCCAAGCCTGTGGAGGCTGCGAAGGACGTCGGGATCGCCGTCGAAATCAAAGGCGCCTTCCAGGTCGAGCACGGCGGCGATCTTGCCGGCGCGATGAATTCTCTCGACATCGTCGGCGGTCAGTGCCACCTCGATGTCGTCATGGTTGTTGCGGATCTGCTGATGCGCCAGTTCCAGCAGCCGCAGGGTTTGCTTCACCTCGAGATGGCGCTTCGTGTATTCCGGCTCGACGTAGAGGTTCAGGAACAGCGCGTCGAGTCCGCCCTCTCGAGTCGTCGGCAGGTCGACGCCGATCCCGCTGACCGGCCCCGGAAGACGCTCAGCGATGTTCCCGCCGAGATAGAGCTGACGGTTGATGAAGTGAACATGGGCGTCGAAGATGAACGCCTCTTCGTGCAGGCTGTTGGCCTGTTCGGAAAGCGGTTGTCCCGGAGCCGCAGAAATCACGGCCGCGGCGAGCAATGCGAGATGCAGTGGAGTTCTCAATGGTAGTCCTCCTGCCGGATGAAACTCCGGACTCGAAAGAGCCTGAGAGGGCAGGCTCGACGCTACCACGCTCCGGACGGACGGTCAAGACACGGAGCCGCCTGGCGGCGCAGCGGGAGAAGTGCTCTTGCTGAACCGGGCGGAACGCGAAGGAAAAATTTTCGTTCGGCTCGGTCCTGCATGTCTCACCAACTGCTGAGGCGCAGTCCGTGCGGGTCACGAATCAGGGATTTCAAGGCTTCTACCAGCCACTAGCCACTAATCACAAGCCACTGCTTTTAGGTTTTCACGAAACACGAGACACGAATCACGAATCACGGCTTTTATGCTTTTCACGTGGCTCGAACGGTACACGGTGGTACTGAAGCCCTTCAGTCTTTTTTTTGCCGCCCGGCTTGCTTAGCATGAAGATCATGGCTCCTGATCAAGGCCTGGATTTGTTCCCTGCGAGCGCCTGCGAAGTAAAAATTCTTCCGTCTTCAGATCGTCTTGTTCGGGCCGTTACCTGCCGCGATTTCCCACGATTTCCCGGCATTTCCCAGGTACCCCCCCCCCCCGCGCATCAAGTGCCCCGGATGCGAAGCAAAGTTCCGGGCGCGCCTCGAGTCTGGCCGAGCCGGAGCCTCACGAACCTCGTACAGCCGCCCCCTCTCCCGCTGGGAGAGGGTAGGAGTGAGGGTGCGGAGCATGGCACGAACGGTACACAGGGGTACTGAAGCCCTTCAGTCTTTTTTTTCCGCCCCGGCCTGGATAGCATGGCGTAAAGAGGAGAAAATACTGCCCTGCTTTCGCATCAGGCAGCAAGGAGAATACGTGCGAAACACGAGACGCGAATCACGAAACACGGCCTTTACGGTTCAGCGGTCGTCAGATATTTCTTCTGGAGCGAACCAGGCCCCCCTCCCCTGGTTTGCACGAATCACGGCCTTTTTCCGGTTCACCATTGTTCACGGTTGTTCGCTATTGTTCGCCAAAAAAATATTGCCATCAGCCAGTGTCAACGCATCGTCAGCCGCTCTCGGCGGGCCTCGGGACAAGCGCCGTCGCCGCGGCGAACGCCAAGTGAAACCATGCCGAGAAAGGAGAACGTTCTATGTTGCGGCGACAGATGCGGAGTCAAGCGTTATCATTGACCTGGACAAAGCGCCGCTCTCGATCGGGACGCGGCCATGAGAGGTACGAAATATGTTGCATCCGACGACACGCCGTAGTTGGCTGAAGTCCGGCGCCGGGGCCGCTGCCCTTCTGGGCGCGGCGGGAGCGGAGCCCGCCGCGGCGGAGACCAGGGACGAGCCGTCTCCCGGCGTCTACACGCGGATCGGCGTCAAGCCGTTCATCAACTGCACGGCCACAATCACGCGCAACGGCGGCTCTCTTCTGCTGCCCGAGGTCATCGAGGCCGTCGAGCATGCCTCGCACTATCACGTGCGGCTTGCTTCGCTGATCGAAGCGGCCAGCCAGAGGATCTCCGAGTTGCTGGAGGTTCCCTGGGCGATCGTCTGCTCCGGCGCGGCGGCCGGATTGACCCACGCCACGGCCGCCTGCGTCGCCGGAGCCAACCCCGAGTGGCGTCAGAAACTGCCGATGCTCGACGGCATGAGGAACGAGGTGATCATGCCGAAGTGGTCGCGGAATCAATACGACCACTCGATTCGGATGGTGGGCGTGCGCATTGTCGAGGTGGAAACCGTGGCCCAGGCCCGCGCCGCCCTCAGTCCGCACACCGCCATGGTGGCGCTGCTGGGCGACCGTTTCGGAAACGATCGCCCCAACTTGAGGGACCTGGCCCCGCTCGCGAAAGAGCGCGGCATCCCCGTTCTGGTCGACGCCGCGCCTGATTTTCCGGTCATCCCCAACCCCTACCTGAAGGACGGGGCGGACCTCGTCGTGTATAGCGGCGGCAAGATCCTGCGCGGACCCCAAAGCTCGGGCATCCTGCTCGGCCGCGAAGACCTCGTTCGGGCGGCCGGCGTCAACGCTGCTCCGAACGGTGGTTTCGGGCGGCCGATGAAAGTGAGCAAGGAGGAGATTGTCGGGCTTGTCACGGCGCTGGAAATCTGGGTGAAAGAGCGCAACATCCGGCGCGAGTATGAGGAGTGGGAAGGCTGGTACGGCCACATCGGCAACGAGGTTCGCCAGGTGGACGGCGTCGAGGCGCGCGTCCAGGGACCGACCCGCGGCGGCCCATTCCCGACATTGCGGATCTCGTGGGATACCGGCAAGATCGGCCTCCGCTCTTCCGACCTGCATCGGCGGCTTCTGGATTCCGAGCCGCCGATCGTGACCTGGGACTATGGCGACCGGAACTTCCTTGTGATTCGTCCGGCGGCGCTCAAGCCCGGCGAGTACAAGATCATCGGGAAGACGGTCCGGTCGATTCTGGCGGCCGCTCCGAGCGGGGCCGCCAAACGCGCTCCGGAGAAGCCGGCAACCGATGTTTCGGGGCACTGGGATGTCGAGATCGAGTTCTTGCGGGGTCGCGGGAAACACCAGTTGTTCCTTGAAGCGGCGGAGAACGGCGTCGTCGGCACGCACATCGGTGCTCGCGCGAGGGGAGACCTGAAAGGGGCGGTCGAAAGCAACAAGGTCCGTCTCGAAAGCGTCTTGCCGATGGAGGGTTCGCGGTTGCGCTATCGCTTCTCGGGAATCGTCCAGGGCGGCGAAATGCAAGGGGACTTGGATCTGGGCGAGTATCCGCCGGGCCGCTGGGTGGCGCGGCGAAGGGAGGCAAGAGCATGAGCGAACACACGACACGCCGAGGCTGGCTGCGAACGAGTGGAGCTGCGAGCGCAGCGGCCCTTCTCAATAGCGCCGGGGCGACCACGGTTTCCGAGATCCACGAAGAGCCGCCGAAAGACGTCTATACGCGGCTCGGAGTCGAGCCCTTCATCAATTGCACGGCCACGGTGACGAGCAATGGCGGTTCGCGGACTTTGCCCGAGGTGATTCAGGCGATGTACGACGCCTCGCACTACCACGTGAATCTCGACGAGCTTCAGGAAGCCGCCGGAAAACGCATCGCGGAGTTGCTGCAGGTCGAGCACGCCATGGTCTCGTCCGGCGCGGCGGCCGCGCTCACGCACGCAACGGCGGGCATCGTGGCCGGAACCGACCCGGAACGCATGCAGCAGCTTCCGGACATGACGGGCCTGAAGAACGAGGTCATCATGCCCAAGTCCTCGCGCAATGGTTACGACTACGCCGTACGGATGGTCGGCGTGACCACCGTCGAGGTCAGGACGGCTCGCGAACTGAAGGCGGCGATCAACGACCGCACCGCTCTGGTCGCCATGCTCGGGGACCGTTTCAGCCCGAAGGTCGAGTTGCCCCTCGAGGAAGTTGCGCCGATTGCCAACAAGGCCGGTATCCCGATCCTCGTCGACTCGGCGGCGGATTTTCTGGTCTCTCCCAATCCCTACGTCGCCCAGGGGGCCGACCTCGTCGCCTACAGCGGCGGCAAGATCTCCCGGGGCCCCCAGGGAGGAGGATTGCTCGTCGGCAACGAAGAGTTGGTTCGCGCCGCGTTCGCGAACGCCGCCCATCACCACGCTTTCGGGCGGCCGATGAAGGTCAGCAAGGAGGAGATCATCGGCGTGCTGACTGCGGTCGAAACGTTCTTTGGGCGCAGGGACCTGCAGCAGGAGTACAGCGAGTGGGAAGGCTGGTACCGGCACATCACCGAGCAGATCACGAAAGTGGATGGGGTTTCCACGTACGTCGCCGCACCCTCGCGCGGCGGTCCGTTCCCGGTCCTGATGGTGGAATGGGACCCCGCGAAGATCGGGTTGACGGCCGGCGAGGTCGGCGCGCTGCTGATGAACGGCGCGCCCCGCATCGCGACCCACGCTTCCGGCGGCGGAACCTCGTTCCGTCTTCGGCCGGTGGCGATGAAGCCGAACGAGTACCAGATGGTGGCCGAGCGGCTGCACTCGGTTTTTCGGAACGCCCCGAAGCCGAGGCCCGCGCCGGCTATGCGTAGGCCCGTCGACGACATCGCGGGCCGCTGGCGCGTCCGTATGGATTTCGGCGTCGGGAGTGCCGAACACGAGCTCTTTCTCGAAGCCGACGGCAACAACGTGACGGGCGCCCACATCGGCGCGATCGCGCAAGGAAGAGTTCGTGGAACGCTGGATGGCGACAAGGTGCGCTTGAGCAGCGCCTTGCCTTTCGAGAGCGTCAATCTCGGATATCGCTTTGAAGGCGCCCTCAGGGGAGACCGCATGGGAGGGCTATTGAATCCGGGTGCGCTGCCGGTAGCTACCTGGGAGGCGCGGCGCCACAAGTATTGATTGCTTCGTCAGTGCAAATGCGCTACTCGGCGATACCGCCCTCGGTCATCTTGCGGGGGTCGAGCAGGCGGTCGAGGTCGGCGGCGGTGAGGTCCGTCTGCTCCAGGGCGACCTCCTTGAGCTTGCGGCCTTCGCGGTAGGCCTGCTTGGCGACCGCCGCGCCTTTCTCGTATCCGATCACGGGGTTGAGCGCGGTAACGAGAATCGGGTTCTTCTCGACCAGGTCGGCGATGCGCTGTTCGTTGACTTGGAAGCCCGCGATGGCCTTGTCGGCGAGCAGGCGTGAGACGTTTCCGAGCAGACGCGCGCTTTCGAGGATGTTGTAGGCAATCACCGGAAGCATCACGTTCAACTGGAAACTGCCGGACTGCCCGGCGATCGTGATGGTGGCGTCGTTGCCGGTGACCTGCGCGCAGACCATCGCCGCGGATTCGGGTATGACCGGGTTGACCTTGCCGGGCATGATGCTGCTGCCCGGCTGCAGCGACGGCAGTGCGATGTCGGCGACACCGGCCTGCGGTCCGCTGTTCATCCAGCGCAGGTCGTTCGCGATCTTCATGACGGCCACGGCGCCCGCTTTGATTTGGCCGCTCAACTCGACGATCGCGTCCTGGCTTGCCAGGCTCATGAAGTAGTTGCGGCTGCTGAGAAACGGCAGGCCGGTGAGTGCCGCGAGGCGCTTGGCGACACGCGGACCGAACTCGGGATGCGCGTTCACCCCAGTGCCGATCGCCGTGCCGCCCAGCGCCAGCGCCGAGACGCGCGGCAGCGAAGATCGGATGCGGGCGGCGGACTGATCCACCTGCGCGCTCCAGCCGCTCAGCTCTTGGCTGAGGCGAATCGGCAGGGCATCCATCAGGTGCGTGCGGCCGGTCTTGACAACCTCATCGAGTGTCTCCGCCTTGTCGTTGATCGTGTCCCGCAGGTGCTCCAGGCCAGGCAGCAGCGTTGCGGCCGTTTCGAGATACGCGCTGACGTGAATGGCGGTGGGAATCACGTCGTTGCTGCTTTGACTCATGTTGACGTGGTCGTTCGGATGCACCTTGTTCCCCAGTTTTTCCGTCGCCAGCGTCGCAATGACCTCGTTGGCGTTCATGTTCGTGCTGGTGCCCGAGCCGGTTTGAAAGATATCGAGAGGGAATTGGTCGTCGTGGCGGCCGTCGGCGACTTCGTTCGCGGCGTCGTCAATGGCCCGCGCCATGTCGGCGGGCATCAACCCCAGGTCGTGGTTCGCCGCCGCCGCCGAACCCTTGACGAGCCCGAGCGCGCGAAGGAAAGTGCGGGGGAAACGCAGGCCGCTGACGGGGAAGTTGTTGACGGCGCGCTGCGTCTGCGCCGAGTAGAGGGCGTCTGCCGGGACTTGCACTTCGCCCATGCTGTCTTTTTCGATGCGGTAGGTGGTGTCGTCCATAAGGTCTTATTATCGGGCTTCTCGGGTGCGATGCGGTCTGGACGCGCAGCGGCTTGACTTCAAGCACGCCGACAGCCTCTCCGTGCTAGATTGATCACGATGAGCATCATGGTTACCGAGGTCTACGAAGCCCTCGTCAGCGCGGGCGCCGACGAGGCCAAGGCCAAGGCAGCCGCCTCCGCCATCCCTGTCGGAGAAAAGATTGCCACCAAGCAGGACATCGGCGACGTGAAGCAGGAAATTGCCGATGCGAAGGCCGAGTTGAAGCAGGAAATTGCCGATGTGAAGGCCGGGTTGAAGCAGGAAATTGCCGATGTGAAGGCCGGGTTGAAGCAGGAGATCGCCGATGTGAAGGCCGAGTTGAAGCAGGACATCGCCGATCTGAAGGCCGAGTTGAAACAGGACATCGCCGCAATAAAACAGGACATCGCGGTCCTCAAGTTCGCGGTCTTCACTTTTGGCCCGGTCATCATCGGCCTGCTGATCAAGCTCGTCTTCTTCCCCTGGCCTGCCGTTCTCATCACCTGACGGTCGAAGCACGCGGTATAGACCGCCATGACTTCGTTGCGCATGCTTGCCGTGCTCGATGAAGGTTCAATTACACCTCTGTGCCCAGCGGCTCGCGCCTCGGCTTGACGGCCCTCTCACGCCTGCCTGCAGCCGGCAGGCGCTTCGCCTTCCCGCTTGGTGAAAAAGGGATAGAGGATTTCTAATCACCCGAGCCAGGGTCTGTCTTCACGGGAGCCTCGGGTTTGGCGGTGGCCCAGGTGTCGCGGATGCGGGTGAAGCCGTCGAAGAAAGAGGCCCGAAGGTCTTGCGGGGCCACGGAGGCCATCCAGCGGGCGCTGTTGAGAACGACCGGTGCGATCCGTGACTTGGCGATCGCTTCCTGGGAACCCGTCAGCGGTGAAAACGCTATGACCGCGAGTACGATGGCGGTCGCCAGGATCAGGCCGCGCAGCAGGCCGAAAGCTCCTCCGAGCAGGCGGTCGAACCATCGCAGCCCGGACCAGCGAAGGACTGTCGCCAGCAGCCACGCGGTCATGCCGCCGGCGACCAGCGAGCCGATGACGATCGCGCCGAACGCCGCGAACGACGCCAGCGATTCGTCCCCGATAAAAGGTTCGATATGGGGCACGAGACCGGAGTACCACCACATGCCGCCGAAGATGCCGATGAGCAGCGCGATGATGCGGATCACTTCACGGGTGATGCCATTCCAGAGAGCGCCGGCGAACGAGAACAGCAGAATGACCGCAAGCAGAATGTCTAACCAGTTCATGGCTAGCTCCGAGGGAGTTGATCGCGCCGCTTGCGGGAGGCGCCGCGCAGGTGATACTCCAAGTATATCAATGGCCGCGGGCAAGCTCCCCGCATCGCTCCCGTCTCGAGTATCCCCGCCTGAAGGATCGAACGCAGACCGCCTGTGGGGGCTCGGCCGATGGGCGCTGTTCGATATAATTCCGTTCGAATGCGGTCAACGCCGGTACGTGGAAGCATCTTGACTTCGGCTGACTGGTGAACCAGTACGGTGCCGGCGTGTGGGGTCTGCGTTGGTCGTGCCACCCGAACTGATTCCTTCGTCGTCGATGACACACGGCGGATCTGAGACCCGCTCTTCCACTACGGACCGGCGTCTGTTGGAACGGGCGCGGAGGGGCAGTCGGTCGGCGGTCAACGCTCTGTTCAACCGGAATGCGTCCTGGCTCCGGAGATGGGCGCGGGGCCGTCTGCCGCAGTGGGCGCGGGGCGCCGTGGACACCAGTGATCTGGTGCAGGACACGTTGCACCACGCGTTCGCACGCCTCTCGTGGTTCCAGTCGAAACACGCCGGCGCGTTGCGGGCCTATCTGCGGCGCGCCCTTGAGAATCGGGTCCGTGACGAGTTGCGGCGTGCAACGTGCCGTATGGAAAACCCCATGATGGCCGAGCCGGTTCGGCCCTTGCACAGCGCGCCGCAGCTTCAGCAGCTCATGGACGACGAGACCTGGGGGCGCTACCTCCAGGGTCTGAAGCACTTGTCGGCACGCGACAGGAGGATGGTCGTCGGTCGGGCGGAACTCGGGTATAACTACCGGCAACTCGCCTTCGTCGAAGGCCTATCGAGTGCGGACACGGCGCGCAAGGCGGTGCAGCGTGCTTTGGCGCGGCTGATTGACGTCATGCCCGATGCGTAGCGACACTTTCGACGCCGTTGTTTCCAACGCCGTCGACGCCGTCACATCGAGCCGGGAAGTGGACTGGGCTCGGTGTGCGAGGCTTGCCACCCCCGAGGGGCGTCGTGCGCTCGACAACCTGCGCGCGGTCTCGAGGGCCTTTGCGGGTTTCCGCGGGGAGGCGTTGCAAGACGCGTCGGGGCTCTTTCAGTCGGCTGGCGGCGATGGGTACATCGGACCCTGGGTGCGCCGCGCGCTCCACTCAATCATCGCCATCGCCGCCGTGGAAGTGGCGGCGGCGATGGTGCTGCTGCCGGCTTCGTGGGCCGAGTATCGGGGCCAGCATGGCGATTTCGCGGCCTGGATGGCGCTCTCGTTCGTCGGGCATGGCGTGACTGCCTGCCTGCTGTTGTTCGCCGGCCGCAGCGAACGGCGCACGCGGCTCCTGGGGCTTTACTTTCTCCTCTCAGCCTCCCTGGCCACGTTCCACTTGCTACCTGCGTTTGTCATGGAGCTGCCGCCGCCGCACATGTTCGAGGGCTACGTACTCAACCTGCCTGCCCCGATGAGGCTCCTCTTGTGGTTGTGTGTGGGTCCTTTCCTGTTCGCGCCGGTGTTCTTGTGGGCGTTCGCCTGCGAGTGTCCTAAAGTCACCCGCCGCGCTCGGCTCGACGACTTCGCGAGTCGGATGGTGCCGATCAACGTGGTATTGAGCTGTGCGAGCTTGGCGGCTTGCGTTCTGTCCCTGGAGTTGGCACGGGCACGCTACTTGCGGGCAGCGGTCTTCACGGTCTTCGATACAGCCCTCGTTGCCATGGGCCTGTTGTCGATGGCAGCGGTGGTGGTGGTCGCGCTGCGAGCGCACAGGGCGCCGGCCGATGAGTCACGACGCATCCTGCTTTTCTGTGTAGGGTTCCTGATGTACGGCGGATTGATGTCGGCGCACAACGTCGTCGAGGCTCTGTCTCCGGGGCACTGGGTGACCAACTATCGGTGGACTCCGTTCTTGCTGCTGATACAGATGCTGCGTTTTCCCGGAATGGTCATCCTGTGGTTTTCGGTGCTGGCGGTGCGTGTGCCCCGACTGCGCGAAGTGGTCCGGGCGGCCTACCGGCGGCTGCTGATACCCGGCCGCCTGCTGGGGGGGATGGCCGCTGTACCGGCGCTGGCGCTGGCTTGGCTGGTGGCGAGTCGTTCGGATCGGCTGGTAGGTGCCGTGATCGCGGATCCGGTGGCGCAGTCGCTGTTTGCGGCCTCCGGGGTCATGCTTCTGGCAGTCGTCTTTCGCGAGCGAATCCTGATTCGCCTGGAGACCTGGGTCTATCCGGAGACTGCGGGCCAACGGGAGGCCTTGGCCGCAGCTACGGCTGAGTTGGCGCAGTCGGAGCGCATCACGGTGGTCAGTCGGACGGTGACGCGCACGGTCAACCGCTGCTGCGGTTCCCCGGCGACACTGCTGGTCAAGTCCGACACCGAATCGCAGACAGGCGACTTCAGAGCTCCGGATGACAAGATTGCGCCGCTGTTGAGTGCTTCGGCCATGGTCCACATGCTGGAGACAGCGGGCGGTTCACTGCGTGTCCACCCGACGGACGCGGCGTCGGTCTTTACGTTGTTGCCGCCGGACGAGCAGGCGTGGGTCGTCGAGACGGCTGCGGACGCGGTGGTCGCGGTGGTCGGTCCTGGCGCGGAGATCATAGGTTCCTTGGTGGTGGGCCGGCGCTTCGACGATCAGATTGTGAGATCCGACGACATCCCGTTCCTCGAAACGCTGGGAACGGCCGCGGGGCTTGCCATTGCGCGTCTGCGCTTGCTGCGTGCGCCGTCGGCCCGCTTTCGGGATGCGCTGCCGGGGCGCGAGTGTCCCGTGTGTGGATGCGTGACGGCAGCTGGCGGGAGGCCTGGATGCGCCTGCGCCTCGGAGTATATCGACACGGAAGTGCCGGGCCTGTTGGCGGGCAAGTATCGGCTGGCCCGCCGACTCGGAACCGGCGGGACAGGCGCTGTCTATCTGGCGCGCGACATCCGGCTCGAGCGCGACGTGGCGATCAAGATCCTGGGGGCAGTGTCGGTTTCGCGCCTGATGGGATTGAAGCCCGAGGCCTGGGCGATGGCGACGGTGACGCATCCTGGACTGGCGCAGATCTACGGTATTGAGACTTGGAGAGGCCGCTCGTTCCTCGTCGTCGAGTTCCTGTCAGGCGGAACGCTCGCGGACCAGCTCGTTCGCGGGTCGATCCCGGCGTCGCGGGCGGTCTCGATCGTCACAGTGCTTGCCGATGCGCTTGCGGCGCTGCACGAGAACGGGTATCTGCACGGGGACGTCAAGCCGAGCAATATCGGGTTCACGTCGAAGGGATCTCCCAAGCTGCTGGATTTCGGCCTGGCTCGGGAGACGGATGACGTCTCCCTTGCCGGCGGCACGTTGCGGTATCTGTCACCCGAGGTGCTTTCCGGTCACCCCGCCCGGGAAGCCGACGACGTCTGGTCGCTGTGCGTAGTGTTGTACGAGATGGTGTCCGGTGAACACCCGTTCGCGGCCGGCGGCAACGACGAGGTGATGTACCGGATTGCACGCCAGCGACTCGTTCGCCCTGTCGGGCCGGCGCAGCGTTCGGGGGCGATCGCATTTGCGGGATCGATGCTCGAAGCGCCGCGTTCGGCGCGTCCGGCGAGCGCTCGCGCGTTCGCCTCCGCCCTTCACCGAGCTCTCGGCAAAGACTAGATCACACTTTTTTCAAACAGCCTGTCCGGTTTTCGTTTCTCATACGTCTTCTCTATATAAGGTTTGTGTATAGCGAACTCCTGTTGACCTCCTTCCAGCGCTCTCCGCTTGGACGCGGGCAGTCTACCAGATCATCGGGACGAGAGATTCGGATATGAACCATTCCTCCAGCAGGATGAGTCGCATGGCGTCTATGGCGCTGCACGACTCGGGGATTTTATTTCTCTTGGCGCTTGCTCTGCTGCCGCGAGCGGCTCAGGCCCAACGGATCGGGCCGCTGGTCCCCGACAACCAACAGCAGTCGAAGGCATCCTCGGCCGAGCGCGGGGAGGCGACCCGGCCGCCCAGCTTGCAACTGAGCCTTCCGTCGCCCGCCGAGGTCGCTCTACCGCCGTTGGGTCCCGACGATCTGCAGCGTTTGCAGCCGCAACACGGCCGGCCCCCCGTCATCGGCGTCCACCGCCGCTTGCCGCAGGGGGCGCTCAAGCTGAGCTTCTCCGCCGGAGGCGTCAAGTCGACCGCCGAGGGAGCGTGGCAATCGACCGAGTCCGGACGCCTCTGGCGCCTGAAGTTGACCTCTCCCAGCGCCCGCGCCATGCGGGTTCACTTTCGGGACTTCGCCATCGGGTCGGGCCGTCTCTGGCTCCATTCCGAGGACAGGCAGACCGTCGGTCCCTATAGCGGCTCGGGCCGGTACGGCGATGGAGACTTCTGGAGCGGCATTGTTTTCGGCGACAGCCTGACGATCGAGTACCTGCCCGATCCGGCAGCGGCGGGAGAAGCTGTGCCGTTCCGGATCGTGGCGATCAGCCATATCTGGGGCGTTGCTTTTGGAGAGGGCGCCGAGGGCGGCGTCCAATGGCCGAAGGCGGCCCGGGAGGGCTCGGACCCATCGGGAGCGTCCAAGCTGTTGCCCGGCCCCATCGACCTTGCGGTGGGAACGCCGTCGAAGAAGGCGCGGCTTGCAGAGGCAATCCAGCCAGTCAAGAGGTCTTCGTCCCTGCAACAGCCGCGCCCGAAAGCGGCAAGGCCGCTCACGCCGGGGGAACCCGTCTCCTTCAGCCGGGGGCCGGTTGACTCCCCGACGCTGTTCCACGGGGATTTTTCATATCAGTTGGAAGTTCCCGAGGATGCCACCCGCGTAACCTTCACGCTGAAGTCCGATGCCGACGTGGCCCTGCTGGTCCGCTATGGCGAGGACAATGAAGTTCAGGATGACAGAGCTGTCTTCGACTACGCTGCCGACGAGGTCTTTGAGGGCACCGAGGAGATTGAAATTGACCCCCAATCCGACCCGCCGCTTCAAGCCGGAACCTACTTCGTATCGGTCGTAGTCTTTGCTACGGGCGTCGTCGTCAACTGCACGCTCACGGCGGAAGTGGAACGCGAAGGAGGGACTCCTCCTCCGCCAAGCGCCCGCACGCTCACGCCCGGGCAGCCTGTCTCCTTCCAACGGGGGCCGGTCGACAACTCGACGCTCTTCGTTGGGCCTAACTCATTCCTGCTGGAGGTTCCCGAGGATGCCACCGGCGTAACCTTCACTCTGGAATCCGATGCCGACGTGGAGTTGTTGGTGCGCTTTGGAGAGGACAACGACGTCGAGGACGGGAGGCTTGCCACGGACCACCGGCACCGGAACCGTGCGGGTAATGAACGGATTGTCATTACTCCCCAATCCGACCCGCCGCTTCGAGCCGGAACCTACTTCATATCGGTAGGAGTCTATGCTACGGGCGTCGTCGTCAACTGCACGCTCACGGCGGAAGTGGAACGCGACGGAGAGGCTCCACCGCCGATCAGCGGCGGCACGCTCACGCCCGGACAGCCCGCCGACTTCCGCCTGGGGCCGGTTGACTCACCCACTCTCTTCACCGGAGATCACTCGTTCCGATTCGAGGCTCCCGAGAACGCCACCCGCATCACCTTCACGCTGGAATCCGTCGATCCCGATGTCGATGTGGATCTGTATGTTCGTTTCGGTGAGGACAACACCGTTCGGAATGGGAAACCTGTCTCTGACCACTTCTCCAGGGGCTTCACGGGCAATGAACGGATCGGCATCACCCGCCGCTCCGACCCGCCGCTTCAAGCCGGAACCTATTTCGTATCGATATTGGTCTTTGATGAGGGCGCCGTCGCCGAGGGCACGCTCACGGCGACGGTCGAGACGGACGCCGAGGACTGTCACCTTGACATGACCTGCTACCCCGAATGGTCGAGTTCCGCAACGGGCGTCGCTCTGATTGTCATTGAGACGAATGGGAGCAGCTCTGCCTGTACGGGCACGCTGCTGAACAACCGCCGGCAGGACCTCACTCCCTACTTTCTGACCGCCGCCCACTGCGTGCAAACCGAGCAGGAAGCGCGCAGCGTGACCGCCTTCTGGTCATACCAGACACGAACCTGCAACGGAGACCTTCCGGAGTTGCGGAACGTGCCGCGGACCGAGGGAGCGGGCCTGCTCTCGGCCTTGGGCGGCGCACGTCATCCCGACGGCGATATCACGCTGCTGCAGCTCGAAGGCGATTTGCCTGCCGGGACCGTGTTCCAGGGATGGGACGCGGCCCCCCAACCCGTCGGCTCCCGGGTCACCGGCATTCATCATCCCGCGAGCGCTGATTGGGGCCGATTCAAGCGGATTTCCTTCGGCCGGATCATTTCCGAATCGGCCTATGGAACTTCCGATGATACCTACTTCAACGTCTCCTACCCCGTGGGACAAGGCTACACGGAGCCGGGCTCTTCCGGCTCCGCCGTCTTCAGCAACTCTGAAACCGTGGTGGGGGCGCTGAGCGGCGGAGACATTGTCGGGTATGCCTGCCCGACCGAGCCCGTTGTTGACTACTTCACGCACTTTTCGGCTCTTTATCCTCATATCCGGCCCTTCATCGACAGCACCTTGCCGGAGATCACCGGCGGCGCGCTCCCGTCCGATCAGCCCGACGCCTTCCGCCTGGGACCAGTTGACACCCCGATGCTCTTCTCCGGAGATTCTTCCTTCCAGGTTGAGGTTCCCGAGGGCGTCACCCGCGTAACCTTCACGCTGGAATCCGTCGATCCCGATGTCAACGTGGACCTGTATGTCCGCTATGGTCAGGACAACGCCATTCAGGGCGGGAGTGTCGTCTCGGACTATTCCTCCACCGGACCCACGGGCAACGAGCAGATCGTCGTCACCCCGCAATCCGCCCCGCCGCTTCGAGCCGGCACCTATTACGTCTCGCTGATGCTCCGCACGACCCGCGCCGTCGCCGAGGTCACGCTTACGGCCCAGTTCGACGTTGCCCCTCCGGCGGGAGGCCGGATCTATTACTTCCCCCATCTTGCGGTGGGAGCGGGTTGGCAAACCACGCTCACCTATATCAACTACTCCGCCGAGGAGGTTAGCTGCCGGACCGATTTCCTCTCCGATCAGGGGACCCCGCTGATGGTCTCGTTTCCGTCACTGGGACCGGATGTCCGCCGGAGCGACATGCTGCCGCCCGGAGGGTCGGTTCACGAGGAGACCGACGTGGGGCTGAACGCCCCTCTTGCAGCCGGCTGGGCGCGGGCCACGTGCTCGGGGCCGGTGAAGGCCAGCCTGCTGTTCCGTCAGCACGACAGCGCAGGCCTGGCCGTGGCGGAAGCGGGAGTCAATGCGGCGGCCGTTCCAGCCGCCCGTTTCGTGACCTTTGCCGAACAGGCGGCGGGCCAGCCGGGGACCGGCGTCGCCTATGCCAACCCTTCCGACACGGCGGCCCGGGTCACCTTTACGGCCAGGAACGCGGCGGGACGGACGCTGGAAAGCTTCGATCAGACCCTGATGCCCGGAGAGCATGGAGGAAAAAACATGACGGGCCTGTTCGATCTGCCCAGCTTTACGGGATCGCTGGAAATCACCTCCACCGAGCCCATCGTCGCCCTGTCGATCAATGCTGAAGCCGCTCCCATCTTCTCTTCCCTGCCTCCGGGAGAGCTGGATCCTTCTGCGCAGGGGCCGACGACGTATTACTTCCCCCATCTTGCGGTGGGGGCGAGTTGGCAAACCACGATCACCTATATCAACTACTCGTCCGAGGAGGTAAGCTGCCGGACCGATTTCCTTTCCAGCCAGGGGACTCCACTGATAGTCTCGTTTCCGGGACGGGGAAGGGTGGACAGGCGGACCGACGTGCTGCCGCCCGGAGGGTCGGTTCACGAGGAGACCGACGTGGGTTTGAGCGCTCCGGCTGCGGCCGGCTGGGCGCGGGCTACGTGCTCAGGGCCGGTGAAGGCCAGCCTGCTGTTTCGTCAGTACGACAGCGCAGGCGTGCCCACGGGAGAAGCGGGAGTCAATGCGGCGGCCGTTCCGTCCACCCGCTTTGTGACCTTTGCCGAACAGGCGGCAGGCCAGCCGGGGACCGGCGTCGCCTATGCCAACCCCTCCGACACGACGGCGGCTGTGGTCACCTTTACGGTCAAGGACGCGGCGGGGCGGACGCTGGACAGCGTCGATGAGTCCCTGATGCCCAAGGGGCATGTTGCGAAAAACATGGCGGGCCTGTTCGATCTGATCAGTTTCAGCGGATCGCTCGAAATCACCTCCACCGAGCCCATCGTCATCCTGTCGCTCAATGCCGAAGCGGCTCCCGTTTTCTCCTCCTTGCCTCCGGGGGAACTGGATGCTGCTGATATTCCGGACTAGCCTTGCATTTCTCACCACGTGGCGAGGCGAAATACGTCCGAATCACGAGACACGAAGCACGGCTTTCTACAGGTCTTCGTCGGTCAGGGTGTAGTAGGCCTCCAGGTATTTCTCGGAGGTCTTTTCAATGATGGCGGGAGGGAGTTCCGGACCGGGAGGCGTTTTGTCCCAGTCGACCGTTTCGAGATAGTCGCGGACGAACTGCTTGTCGTAGGAAGGCTGCGGCTTGCCGGCCTGGTAGAACTCGAGCGGCCAGTAGCGGGAGGAATCGGGCGTAAGCACTTCGTCGCCGAGAACGACCTCGCCGTCGAGACGGCCGAATTCGAACTTCGTATCGGCAAGGACCAAGCCGCAGGCGAGGGCGTGTTGGCTGGCGCGGGAGTAGATGTCG
The DNA here is from genome assembly GCA_965204095.1 of Bryobacterales bacterium. Taxonomy (GTDB): domain Bacteria; phylum Acidobacteriota; class Terriglobia; order Bryobacterales; family UBA6623; genus JAPPLB01. The sequence continues at coordinate 4,339,442 of OZ241991.1, forward strand.
AGGGTCAGGTCGCGGAGTTGCGCGCAGAGCTCCTCGCCGACGATCCCGGCGGCGCGCTCGAACGTGATGTTCTCGTCGTGACCGGTTTCGGCCTTGGTCGCGGGAGTGAAGATGGGTTCGGGAAGCAGTCCGTTCATTCGCAGGCCGGCGGAAAGTTTGACACCGCACACCTCGCCGGTTTGCTGGTACTCTTTCCAGCCCGAGCCGGAGATATAGCCGCGCGCAACGCATTCGATAGGCACCATGTCTAGCTTCTTGACGAGCATCGAGCGCCCGTCGAGTTGGTCTTTGTAGGCGCGCAGGTTCTCGGGGTATTCGTCGACGTCAGCCGTGACGAAGTGGGTGGGCACGACATCCTTGAGGAAGTCGAACCAGAACATCGAGAGCTTCGTCAGCACCTCGCCTTTGTGCGGGATGCCGTTCGGCAGCACGACGTCGAAGGCCGAGATGCGGTCGGTCGCGATGAAGAGAAGGTGTTCGCCGGCGTCATAAATATCGCGCACCTTGCCGCGCGCAATCGGCTGCACGCCTTCGAGTTTGGTTTCAAGAAGAGGGGTCGAGGAGGTAACGGGCATTCTTTCTCAGGGGGAACAGTCAGGGGGAACAGAGGGAAACAGCGTACAGTCTTGCTGCAGCAGAGTCCGATGATGGTAGCACGCAGTGGGACGAACGCGCCTCCAGGCGGTGCGTGTGTTGTCGGAATCCATGCCACGGGCATGCGGGGATACGAGACGGCGGTTTTATGTTCCGGAACATACCCGCAGTCTTTTGTATTGGCCCGAAGCGCCGCGCACGACGAGTCGGAACCGCCGAAAGATCCCGCCGGCGCCGCTCTCGCTCTTTCTGGTAACAGGGTCCGGATGCGCCGAGGCAACCTGGAGCTGCAAGGCCGTGCCAGGAGTCTGAGTCAGCGGCGGAGCAACGGCCGCGAACCGCCGTCCGAAAGCCCTCTTGGCGCACATTCTCGATGCGTTTCGGAGGTGCCGAAGTTTAGCCACAGGCCATCTGGACAGGTGTTCGGGATTTGATATAGTAGTACGGTCTGTAGATAGCCCAGTGGCTGAAAATCCCTGTTTTGCGGGCCAGGTTTCAGCAAAGGAAGGTGTCTGGTGAGTTCGAATAAGACCATTGAGGGTCTCGAGGAAACTCGGCAGCCCAACGGTTTTTCACGACGCTCTTTTATCCAGGGCGTGAGCGTGGGAAGCGGGGCGGCTGGGGCGCTCCTTGCGACGCCGGAAGCCAAAGCGGCCGGTGGTGATGTCGTCGGTCCGGGCGTGGTGTCGATGACTCTCAGGATCAACGGAAGGAATCACTCTCTGGAGGCGGAGCCGCGGGTCACGCTGCTCGATGCTCTGCGCGACCGTCTCGACATGACCGGCGCGAAGAAAGTTTGCGACCGGGCAACCTGCGGCGCATGCACCGTGATGGTGGACGGGCAGGCCGTCTACGCTTGCACGATGCTGGCGATCGAAGCGGAAGGCCGCGAAATCCGGACAATCGAAAGCCTGTCGGTCAACGATCCGGTGCCCCGGAACTTCGTCAAGCACGATGCTCAGCAGTGCGGGTTCTGCACGCCGGGCTTCGTGATGGCGTGCCAGTCGTTTCTCGAGAATAATCCCAACCCCTCGCAGGCGGATGTGGAAGCTGGTTTGAGCGGTAACATCTGCCGTTGCGGCACCTACGTTGGTGTGCGCTTGGCCGCTCTCGACGCCGCGAAGGAAGTGAAAGGAGGGAGTCGTCGTGGCTACTAAATATGATTGGCCCAGCGCCGCGGACCGTAGCGTCATTGGCAGAAGTGTAAGCCGGCTGGACGGCGCCGAGAAAGCGACGGGACGCGCCAAGTACGCCTACGACCGCAATCCGGAAGGGTTGCTCGTAGGCCGGCTCGTAACGTCTCCTCACGCCAACGCCCGCATCACGAGGATCGATGCGAGCGGCGCGGAGCGGATGAAAGGCGTCCGCGGAGTGGTCTTGATCAAGGACATCGGTGACGAAGTGCAGTGGACCGGTGCTGAGATCGCGGCGATCGCGGCCGACACCGAAGAGATTGCGCGCGACGCCGTGAGGAGGTTCAAGGTCGAGTACGAAGTGCTGTCGCACCTCGTCAAGGAAGAGGACGTCGACAAGGCCGGCAACCGCGTCGTTCCCGGTCAGGAGAATACCGAAGGCGACCCGGCCAAGGCGCTTCAGGAAGCCGACGTTACGCATGAGGGCTACTACGGCGCGGCGACAATTACGCACTGCTGTATGGAGCCCCATGGCAACACGGTTCACTGGAAGGCCGAAAAGGACATTACCGTCTGGGCCTCGACGCAGGCCGTGGGCCGCATCGGGGCGGACTTGGCGAAGAACCTGGCAGCCGACCCTTCGCTGCCCAAGGTCAGCCCGAGCGACATCCGGGTGGTCACTCCGGTGATGGGCGGCGGCTTCGGATCGAAGTTCAATATCGATTCGTGGGGCGTCGCCGCGGCGAAGCTGTCGCGGATGACGGGTCGGCCGGTGAAGATCATGCTCGACCGCGACGAAGAGCTGCAAATGGCGGGAGCGCGGCCTTCCTATTTCGGCAATGTCAAGGTGGGCGCCAAGAAGGACGGCACGCTGACTGTTTTCGACGTCGAAAGCTGGGCGACGAGCGGTGTCGGCCGGGGCGGCAACCCCGCTCTGCCGTACGTGATCGAGCCGCCGAACCAGCGGGTTCGCCACGTGAACGTTGCGACGAACACCGGTCCGGCCCGTGCTTGGCGGGCGCCTCGGCATCCGCAATGCGCGGTGATCACGCACTGCGCGTTGACCGACCTGGCCCACAAGTTGGACATGGACCCGGTCGACTTCTTCAAGAAGAACGCCGATCTCACGGCGCGTCCGGATGTCTATCGCACTGAGATCGATAAAGCCGCCGAGCTGATCGACTGGAAGGAAAAGTACCACAAACCGGGCGAAGGCTCTGGGCATGTCCGCCGTGGTTTGGGGCTGTCGATCCATACATGGGGCGGGCGTCCGCATGACAGCCAGTGCCGGGTGGTCATCGAACCGGACGGTGCGGCTTCTGCGGAAATCGGCAGCCAGGATATCGGTACGGGAACCCGGACCGTGATCGCGATGGTGTTGGCCGAGACGCTCGGTCTGCCGGTCTCGCGCGTCAACGTGAAGATGGGCGACAGCAGCTTGCCGCCCTCCGGCGCGTCCGGAGGCAGCACGACGGTGGGCGGCGTTTCCTCGTCCACGCGGCGGGCCGCGGTGAACGCTCTGGAAAAACTGAAGGAGAAGGTCGCCGGCGACTTGGGCGCCTCATCGGCGGATGAGATCGAGGCCAAAGACGGCTACCTCCGATTGAAGGAGAATCCGAAGAAGCGGATCGCATGGACGGCCGCCTGCCGAAAGCTCAGTACGGAGACGATCTCCGAGATGGGCAACCAACCGGACCGTGACGGCGGCAAGCTCGCGGATTCCGGCGTCGGCGGCGTTCAGATGGCGGATGTCTCGGTCGACATGGAGACCGGCATCGTCACGATGAACAAGATGGTGGCCGTGCAGGACTGCGGCTTGATCATCGATTTGAAGCTGGCGGAGAGCCAGGTGTACGGTTCGCTGATCATGGGCATTTGCTCGGCTCTTTGGGAAGAGCGGGTGTATGACCAGATGAGCGGCGTCTACCTCAATGCCGACATGGAGTTCTACAAGTTGGCGGGCATCGGCGACATCGGCGAGCTGGTCGTCCACATGATGACGGGAGTCTACGACGACCGCGGCGTCATTGGGCTGGGCGAGCCTCCGGCGATCTCACCTATGGCGGCGATCTCGAACGCCGTGTTCAATGCCATCGGCGCGCGTGTGCCGACGGTGCCGGTCACGCCGGACAAGGTTCTGGCAGCCCTTGAGAAGAAAGGGGGAATGGCGTAATGGAAGCCTTCGAATATGCAGCTCCCAACTCCGTCAAAGAGGCGGTCGGTCTGCTTTCCTCGAATTGGGGGGAGGCGGATGTCCTCGCGGGCGGCACCGACTTGCTCAGTCTGTTGAAAGAGGGTGTCCACACGCCGAAGCGCGTCGTGAGCCTCAAGAACGTCTCCGGGCTGAAAGGTGTGAGCGCTTCGCGAATCGGAGCGACCGCTACCATCGCCGAATTGCTGGGTAGCAGCAGTGTGCCCGCGGCGGTTCGTCAAGCTGCGGAGGGTATTACGAGTCCGCAGATGCGAGCGATGGGCACTGTCGGCGGCGAACTGCTGCAGCGGCCGCGCTGCTGGTATTTCCGCAACGGTTACGGCTTGCTGGGCAAAGACGCCAAGGGCAAGTCCCTGGCGACGAACGGCGAGAACCAGTACCATGCCATCCTCGGCAACAAGGGACCGGCGTACTTCGTCAGCGCGTCGAGCCTGGCCCCGGCGCTGATCGTCCTCGAAGCGACGGTGACGGTGACGGGTCCGGACGGCGAAGACGAAATGCCGCTCGAGAAGCTGTTCCAGACGCCGTCGAGCGACAGCCAGAGGGAAAACACCTTGCAGCCGAATCAGGTGCTGACCGGCATCAATCTTCCCGCTGGCGGGGCGAGGAGCGCGACCTATGAAGTGCGCCAGCGGCAGTTGATGGACTGGCCCTTGGCGTCCGCTTCGGTTGCTCTGAAGATGAGCGGCGATACGGTCGAAAGCGCCCGCGTCGTATTGGGTCATGTGGCCCCGACTCCCTGGCGCTCGTCCGATGCCGAGAACGCCCTGGCGGGCAAGGCGGTTTCGGAAGACACGGCGATGGCGGCGGCCAAAGCGGCGCTCTCCGCGGCAACACCGCTGAGTCGCAACAAGCACAAGGTGCAGTTGGCGCGGGTCGCCGTCAAGCGCGCGATCCTGCGCGCCGCCGGTTAACGAAGAGGTATGACCAGGGGTGTGGTTCGTGGTTTGAACTGCGCCCCTTCCACTCATGCAAGTAGCACCGCCATTCAAGGTGATGGGCGCCCGCTGCGATTCTCTGCGGTGGAAGGGAATGTTCATCGCCACCGAGGAAGAGAAGAATCCCGAGGATGCGGACGGCAGCAACTTCTGGTGTGTCTACACCCAGAATTGCGTCGGTCCGGACGGCGGCGCCGTGAGCTTGCAGACCTGTACGGCGTCACGGTCCTGCTACGACCCGTTGTAAATGTTTACCGCAATCCCGCGGCGCCTATAGTAAACTGATGATCGAATCTGGAACCAGCAAGTACGGACGAGGTTCATAAGGAGGACCACCATGAAAGGCTTTCGTTTTGCGAGCTTGATTGTTCTGTCGCTGATCGTAGCGGCAACGGCCGGCGCGGCCGACATTCGGGGCACCTATGTGGAAGCCCGGAACGCCGAAGTATACACGTCGCACTGCTTCGCCAACTCCGAGTTGGGACTCGTCGGCGAGTTGGCGGTGATGACTTGGCGGATCGACCAAGGAAGCTGGCACAACGTCGCTCTCGACGGGCTCGGTGTGGCGGCCGTCGTCAAGGCGAGCGGGACGCTGGGTGATCCCTTCAACAACCCGTATCCGGCCAAGGCCGTCTTGATTTTCGACGAGCAGGCCTCCGACGCGCAGCGCTCGGCTCTGGAGAGCTTTGCCAGGGCGATGGGCGGTGATCTGGTCGAGACGGTGACAAACCGCATGGAGGCGCCGATCTCGATGAGCTTCGAAGGCGGCATGCATGCCAGGCGGGCCACCGTGGAAGTCGGTGACCTGATCAAGGTCCGGACGCGCCCGATCCGCGAGAGCGACTCGCTCTGCCACCTCGACGACCTCTATTTCACGCCGCTCGTCAGCCTCGACCATGCGATGCCGGCCTTCGGCATTCAGACGCGCTTCGACGGCGAAGGGCTCGGTGTTCGCTTTGACGAGCGGAACCGCAGCAACGCCTACATCGGCACGTTCGAGATGAGCGAGACTGTCAGCGACTGAACACTATCGAACCAACCGCCTGAAGAGTTCTGTTTCTGTGACGAGGGGGCCGCTGCGCGGCTCCCTGTTGCTTTTGAGGCTTCACACTCGGTTACGCTCGAAGGTAACCTGTGTAATGTTGCGCACGTAGGTTGGGAGAGAGGAGATTTTCACATGAGAACGAACGCCCTGCGGCCCATTCATATCGGCTTGGCCCTTCTGATTGCCCTTCCAGCGCTGGCGGCGGACTTCTCCGTCGAGCCGGCGGGCGCGCCTCCGGCGGACGGGGTGCCAGAGGCCGTCACGACCATGCTGCATGGCGAAGGCGTGCGCGTGAAGGATCCTGACGGAAAGGTTGTCGCCGAATTCTGGGGTCGGAAATCGGCGTTCAAAGGCGATCCGGCCTCGGGTTTCGGCATTCGGTTTACTACGATCCCCGAGGGCGCGCTCGTGGGACTCGCTCAATTCCCCGATAAGGGCTCCGACTATCGCGAGCAGCACATTCCCGCCGGTATCTATACCCTGCGCTACGGGCTGCACCCCGAAGACGGCGACCACATGGGCGCCGCGCCGAGCAGGGATTTCGTCCTGTTGACTCCGGCGGCAGCCGATACCGAGGCGAGCAGGAACTACGGGTTCGACGACTTGGTCGAGTTGAGCTACAAGGTCGGGAATTCGCATCCGACCGTTGCCCGGGCCGAGATGGCTGACGGTGACGGCAGCCCGAATATCTGGCAGAACGACCTGGAGCATTGGGTGGTCGACCTGAAGATGGTGGGAGAACCGATCGGCATCGTCGTTTATGGTCACGCGGACGAGTAGAACCTCTGCCGCACGAAAAACCGTTGTCTTGCTGTTCAACTCCCGCTGAGTTGACAAAGCAGGCGGGCAGCCACGATTCTGAGAAGGTAGCACTTGTAGGAGCCGCACTTTTGCGGTTTTCGCCCGGGGATTGAAATGTCACGGAATCGTTTTTGGATAGCCACTTTTGCGCTCTTTACGGTCTGCTCGACCGTTCTGATTTCATGCGGTGTAGAGCCGGAACCGGAGGATCCGATCTCATCGATGCCGGTGGGCGAACCGATTACCATCGCGGTTCCTCTGGGGTTGCCGCCGGTTCCGGTGCCCGCTGACAACCCACCGACCGCGGAGACCATCGCGCTGGGGCGTAGGCTCTATTATGAGAAGCGCTTTTCCGCCGACGGCTCGATCTCGTGCGCATCCTGCCATCGGCACGATGCCGGATTCGCGGACCCGGATCGGTTTTCGAGCGGCGTGGGCGGCAAGAAGGGCGGACGGCAGGCGCCGACGGTAATCAACACGGCGTACTTCACGACACAGTTCTGGGACGGCCGGGCGCCGAGTCTCGAGAAGCAGGCCGAGGGACCTGTCCAGAACCCGATTGAGATGGCCAACACGCTCGAGGCCGTAGAGGAAGAGTGCGCTGAGGATGCCAGCTATGTCGAGGATTTCGAGAAGGCCTTCGGGTCCGGCGACGTCACCTACGAGCGCATCGGGAAAGCCATCGCCAGCTTCGAGCGTACCGTCTTGAGCGGCAACTCACCCTTTGACCGTTACCTGTACGGCGGTGACGAGGATGCTCTCAGCGAGTCGGCCAAGCGGGGGTTGGAAGTGTTTCGCGATCCAGCGAAGGGCAATTGCGAAGTCTGCCATGCGATGGAAGAGGACTATGCACTCTTTACCGACGACAAGTTCCATAATCTGGGCGTCGGCGCCAACCTGGACGGGACGTTGGAGGACGTTGGCCGCTACGAAGTGACGGAAAACGACGCCGATCGTGGCGCGTTCAAGACTCCCGGCCTGCGGAATATCACCGAGACCGCGCCCTACATGCATGACGGCAGCTTGAAGACGCTGAAGGAAGTGATCGACTTCTACATCGGCGCCGGCAACTCGAATGAATGGCTCGACAAGGATCTCAAGGAACTCGACCACCTCACGGGCCAGGAACGCGTGGACCTGGAAGAGTTCTTGAAGTCGCTCACCGCCGAGATGCCGGCGGACACGGGACCTCCCACGGACTAACGCCAGGGATCGACCCGGTTTTTTTCATCAGCGTAGAAGGTTTCCCAATCTTCGCCGGCGCGGCCGTTCAGGTCCCACTCCACATGGCCACCCTTGATCGTCAACTCGGCGGTCAGGAGTTTGTTGCCTTTGAGCGTGATGCGCCGGACGTCGAGAAAACCGAAATTTCCCTCGTCGAGCCGCAGCACGGTCACATCCGCGATGGCGCCTTCACTGAGGTGGCCGAGTTCGGTGCGCTTGATGACCTCGGCCGGTTTCCAGGTCGACATGCGGACGACTTCCTCGAGCGATGATCCGAGATTGAGGATCTTCGACATGACGTTGGTCATGTCCTTCATGCCGGCATTCATGCTGCCGGTGTGGAGATCGGTCGAGATGGTGTCGGGCGGGAAGCCCTGCTCGTAAGCGGGAACGGCCACGCGCCAGGTGAAGCTGCCGCCGCCGTGGCCGATGTCGAAAATGATGCCGTGCTCGCGGCCCTGGAACATTGAAGGATTGATCTTTCCCTCATCGGTCAGTTCAACACGTAACCCCGAGTACATGTGCGTATAGATGTCGCCGCGGCGGAGCTTTTCGAGGTAGAGTTCCCCGATCGGACGTTCCTTGGGATGATTGGCGCCGAAGTCGACCATGACCGGAATATCCGCGAGTCCGGCTGCCTCGACGGCGCGTTCGACGGAAACCCATTCGGGCCCGGAGTAGTGCGCGGTCTTGACGCCTACGATGATGTCGGAGTACTTCTTGGCCATCGCGGCGATTTTTTCGGGCTCCATGTCTTCGGGGTTGTCCTCCCCGTCGGGTCCCATGCCACCTCCGGCGACGTTCAGCATGACCAGGACGCGTGTCCTCGAACGGTCGATGACGCGGTCCTTGAAGTCCTCGAAGTTGCGATGCCCGGAGCTGCCGACGTCGACGAGCGTCGTGCACCCGGAGCGAAAGCTGAAGTGGTCGGGGTAGACGCTGCTGTCGCCGGTGAGCACGCCGGGGATTCCGGTTCCGGCGTAGACGTGGGCATGCATGTCGATCAGGCCGGGTGTGACGTACAGGCCGCTGACATCGACGACCTTTCCGGCGCGGTCTTCGGGCAGGTTTTCACGGACGGCGACGATCTTTCCCTCATCGATCGCGACATCCATCGGGGCGCTGATCTCGTTCTTGGGATCGATGACGTGCCCTCCCTTGAGAAGCATGCCGTACGACTCGGGTAGAGCTTCACCGCACCCATAGCCAGCAAGCAGGGCGACAACAGTAAGGAGGCAAACGCAGGCTTGTTTCGTCATGGGGTTGAACATCCTTCCGTGATGCGTTGCGCTGGATCGGGTATGGCTACATCAAACCGTAAGCCTCGCGGTAGTCGGTGGCGGTTCGGCCGTTGAGGTCCCAGGCTACTTGGCCGTCGCGGATCGTCATTTCGCAGACCAGCAGCTTAGTGGCCATGAGACGAGCTCTCTGGGCATCGACCAGCCCGAAACGGCCGTGGTCAAGCCGCAGCACGGCGATATCGGCGACGGCTCCTTCGCTGAGGTGGCCGAGATCATTGCGTTTCATTTGTTGCGCCGGGTTCCAGGTGGACATCTTGATTACGTCAAGAAGCGGCACGCCCTGGCTGAGGATCTTCGACATCACGTTGGTCATGTCCTTCATGCCGGCGTTCATGCTTCCGACGTGCAGGTCGGTCGAGATCGAGTCGGGCCAAAAGCCTTGTCGGATCGCCGGGACGGCGTTTTTCCAGGAGAAGCTGCCGCCGCCATGACCCACGTCGAACTTGACGCCGCGCTTACGGGCCTGTGCGAGGTAAGGGAGCAGCTTGTGCTTGTCGTCCACGTAGGGCACTTGTCGTTTGTACCCGTGGGTGTAGATGTCACCGGGCCGCAGGTGGTCGAGGACAAGTTCCTGGAAGGGTCGAGCTTCATGAAATGTTCCGAAGTCGATCATGACGGGCAGGTCGGTCAGTTTGCCGGCCTCGACGGCTCTGTCGACGGAGGTCCACTCGGGCCCGTGGAAGTGCGCCGACTTGATGCCCACGATGGTGTCGGGGTATTCCTTGGCTCGTTTCGCGGTGGCTTTGGGGTCCATGTCCGACGTATCCTGCTCGATATCGTTGCGGCCGGCCATGCCCTTGCCCACGATGTTGAGCAGGGCGAGGACGCGGGTCTTCGAGATGTCGATGACGCGGTTTTTGAAGTCGGGGAAGTTGGTCCAACCCGAGCTGCCCGCATCGACGACCGTGGTCACGCCGCTGCGGAAAGTAAAGCCGTCGGGGTAGACACTCCGGTCGCCGGTGTAGGAATTCTTGTTCCCCGTGCCGGTATAGACGTGAACGTGGATGTCAACGAGCCCCGGCGTCACGTAGAAGCCGGAGACGTCGACGGTCTTCTTGGCGTCCGTGGGGGCGATGCTTTCGGCGACACGGGCAATCTTGTTTCCCGAGACGGCGACGTCCATCGGGGCGTTGACGCCGTTGCGAGGATCGATGACCTTGCCGCCCTTCAGCAACAGGTCGTAGGTCTGGGCCGTCAGCGAACATGGGATCAGCAAGAGTCCGATCAAGAGCGTGGAAAGTTTCATGCGTGCATCCTTTCTGTCTATCAGTGCCTATCGTCGGCGTGTCGCCGGTACATTGACGGTTACGGACGGCGGCCTCGCCTGCGTTGCCTGCTTCGGTAGAAGTCCGTCCAGTCCAGGCTTGCGCGAGCATTGACGTCCCAGGCGATGCGGCCGCCGTGGATGGTCATCTCGGCGGTGATTTTCTTGTCGCCCTCCAAGCGGCCGTTGCGCACGTCGAGAAAACCGAACTCGCCGCGGTCGACGCGCAGTACGGCGACGTCGGCCGGCGCACCGACGCTGAGATGTCCGAATTCGAGCCGCTTGATCTGTTGCGCGGGATTCCAGGTCGACATCTTGACTACGTCATAGAGCGAGATACCCCGGTTGAGGATCTTCGACATCACGTTGGTCATGTCTTTCATGCCGCGATTCATGCTGCCGATGTGGAGGTCGGTCGAGATCGAGTCGGGAACCCAGCCCTGATCGATCGCCGGAACGGCCTGCTTCCAGAGGAAGCTGCCGCCGCCATGGCCCACGTCGAACTTGACGCCGCGCTTGCGGGCCTCGTGAAGATAGGGGCGCAGCTTGCCGTTCGCGTCGAGCATGGGAACGCGGCCCAGATACATGTGGGTATACATGTCACCGGGGCGAAGGCGCTTGGTGACGAGTTCCTCGAAGGGCCGCTCGTCGGTGAATGTGCCGAAGTCGACCATGACGGGAATGTTCGCCAGCCTGCCGGCTTCAACGGCGCGGTCGACGGCGATCCAATCCGGCGCACGGTAATGGGCGGTTTTTATCCCGACGATCGTGTCGGGATATTTCCCGGCCATCTCGGCCGTCGCCTTGGCGTCCATGTCGTCGGTGTTCTGCTCGATCTCACCGCCACCCATACCTTTGCCGACGATATTCAGCATGGCGAGAATGCGAGTCCGCTGGCGGTCGATGATGCGGTCTTTGAAGTCCTCGAAATTGCGCCAGCCCGAGCTGCCCACATCGACGACCGTCGTCACGCCGCTGCGGAAGCAGTAGCCGTCGGGATAAACGCTGTTGTCTCCTGAATACGCGCCGCGCATCCCCGTGCCGGCATAGGCGTGGACGTGGATGTCGACCAGGCCCGGCGTTACGTAGAAGCCCGAGACATCGACGCTGCGGCGCGCTTCGACAGGATCGATTGCGGGAGCTACGCGCGCAATGTTCCCGTTATGGATGGCCACGTCCATCGTCGTGTTCAGCTTGTTCTTCGGATCGATAACGTGGCCGCCTTTGAGGAGCAGATCGTAAGTGGCGTCGGCATGCAGGGTACCCGCGGTGATCATGAGCGCGATGAAGAAGTGGATGGTTTTCATGATGATGTCTCCCGATTGTCGTCGGCCCTAGCGCCGCCGGCGCTCCTGCACGTCCTTCCAGTGGACGCCGGCGCGTCCGTTCAAGTCCCACCGGACCTCGCCCGCGCTCAAGGTCAGCTCGCACTCGAGCAGCTTGTTCCCGGTGAGGCGGGCGCCCGGTGAATCGGCGAACCCGTAGACGCCGCGGTCATCACGGAAAACGGCCACGTCGGCTACGGCGCCTTCGCTCAAGTGCCCGAGGTCGCTTCGCTTGATTTGACGGGCAGGGTTGCTGGTGGACATTTCGATGACGTCGTAGAGCGGAACGTCGAGGTTATAGATCTTCGAGACGGTGCGGATCATCGTCTGCATGCCGCGGTTCATGCTGCCGATGTGCAGATCGGTGGAAATGGAGTCGGGCGGGAAGCCTTGTCGCAACGCTGCGACCGCGACGTTCCAGCGAAAGCTGCCGCCCCCGTGGCCGATGTCGAAGTAGACGCCGCGCCGGCGGCCGGCAAGCATGCCCGGGTTGATCTTGCCGGTTTCGAAGATCAACTCGTCTCGGTTGCCCGAGAAGCAGTGCGTGTAGATGTCGCCCGGTCGTAGTTTCTTCGTCAGCAGATCGGCCAGTGGACGCGTGTCGGGATGATTCCTTCCGAAGTCGATCATGACGGGAATGTCCGCCAACCGGCCTGCTTCAACGGCGCGCTCGACGGAAGCCCAATCGGGATGGCGGTAGTGTGCGCTCTTGACTCCAACGATCAGCCCCGGATATTTTTTCGCCATCCTGGCCGTCGCCTCGGGGTCCATCTCTCGGATGTCATGCTCTTCTTCGCCGCTGGTCATGCCCGCGCTGATGATATTGAGCATCGCGAGAACGCGCGTCTGGGAGCGGTCGATGACGCGGTCCTTGAAATCCTCGAACTGTTCCCAGCCGGAACTGCCGACGTCTACGACGGTGGTGACCCCCGACCGGAAGGTAAAACCGTCCGGGTAGACGCTGTTGTCGCCGTTGTAGCCTCGGCGCGCGCCGGTGCCGGCGTAGACGTGGACGTGGATGTCCACCAGGCCGGGAGTGACGTAGAGCCCGGAGACATCGACGACTTTCTCGGCTTCGGATTCGGGAATGTTTACGGCGACGCGGGCGATTTTCCCATCCTTGATGCCAACGTCCCGGGCCGAGTTGATTTCGTTGAGAGGGTCGATAACGTGACCGCCCTTGAGCAGCATGTCGAACTGGGCTTGTGCAAGGGTGGGTCCCGCCAACAACAAAGCAACTGACAGTGTCAGGGTTTTCATTTGCGATACACCTCCAAGTAGCTTCGGTGTGCGCCGATCGAGTGAATCTAGCGGCCGCTCGTCTGAACCTCTTCCCAGGGCGTGCCGGCGCGACCGTTCAGATCCCACATGACTCTGCCGTCACGCAGCGTAAGTTCACAGGTGAGCAGTTGATCGCCCTCATAGCGTGCGTTTCTGATGTCAAGGAACCCGAATTTCCCCTTGTCCACGCGAAAGACGGCAACGTCCGCGACGGCGCCAATGCTGAGGTGTCCCAGCTCGGTGCGCTTGATCTGCTTCGCTGGTTCCCAGGTGGACTTGCGCACAACATCCTTGAGCGGCAGGCCGAGCGCCAGGAACTTCGACATGACATTGGCCATGTTCTTCATGCCGCCGTTCATGCTGCGGAAGTGCAGGTCGGTAGAGATGGAATCGGCGATGAAGCCGTTTTTTACGGACGGCACGGCCTGGAACCACCAGAAACTGCCTGCGCCGTGGCCCAGATCGAACTTGACTCCCCGTTTCTGTGCTTCAAAGAGGTAGGGGCGAGGCTTGCCCTGCTCATCGAGCAGGGGCACCCGGCCGAGATAAGTATGCGTGTACATGTCGCCGGGGCGCAGTTTCTTCGTCACGAGTTCTTCAAAGGGTCGCTCCTTGAGAAAAGAGCCGAAGTCGACCATAACCGGGATGTCGGCCTTCGTACCCGCTTCAACCGCGCGCTCAACAGGGATCCATTCCGGGCTTCTGTAGTGAGCTGTTTTCACTCCGACGATGGTCTCGGGGTATTGCATGGCCATCTTGGCGGTGGCAGCGGCATCCATGTCGTCGAGATTCTGCTCGATCGGGTCTCCGCCCATGCCTCTGCCGACAATATTGAGCATGGCGAGTACTCGGGTGCGGGCGCGGTCGATGACACGTTGTTTGAAGTCGGGGAAGTTGCGCCATCCGGAACTGCCGACATCCACCATCGTGGTTACGCCGGAACGGAACGAGAAGCCGTCGGGATAGACGCTGTTGTCGCCGGAAAAAGCATTCTTCATGCCGGTGCCGGCGTAGACATGCACGTGGATATCGACTAGCCCGGGCGTGACGTACAGGCCGCTGATGTCAACTACCTTCGCGGCTCGGGAAGGATCGATGCTGTCGGCGACTGCTGCGATACGTCCTTCCTGGATAGCGACGTCCTTCGCCTCATCGATCTCGTTCTTGGCGTCGATCAGGTGCCCGCCCTTGAGAAGGAGGTCATATTGAGCGAAGAGCGAGCCTGTCAGCAGGCAGCCGATGAACACTGGCCGCAGCAGATGATTCTTCATTTTGCTTCAACTCCTTCGTGGCGGAGCCTCCGTGATCGCAACCCCGCCGGCATCAACGGTGAGCACTCTCGAAATCCGCGAGACGGAGCAGGTATCAGGTATACTGAGACGCCCGAACGGGGCGCCTTATTACTGTTCTCACCTCCCTGGCAGACCCCGAGATTCACCTCAAACCGTCGCCTTCATGGACTTCCAGAAGATACTCCTACGCCGCGTCGGCAAAGCGATTCACGACTATAACATGATCCGCGAAGGGGACCGGGTCGCGATCGGAGTTTCGGGTGGGAAAGATTCCCTGGCTCTGCTGGACGCCCTGTTGTCATTACGCAAGAGATCTCCGGTTCGCTATAGTCTGCAGGCGTTCACCGTCGAGCAGGGCAAGTTCGTGAGGCCCATTGCGCCGCTTGGCGAGCACATGAAGGCGAGGGGCGTGCCGTGGACCTGCTATCGCGACGAACCGTCCTTCCGCCTTCTCGAAGAGCAGCCGGAGCATGGGTGCGACATCTGCAGCCGCTATCGGCGGCGGGCTGTCTATGACATCGCGTCGCAATTGGGTGCCAATGTCGTTGCGCTGGGCCATACGCAAGACGATTTTTGTGAGGCGCTGCTTCGCAACACGCTTTACACGGGTCGTCTGAGTGCTCTGCCGGCGCTGACGAATTCTCGTTCGGGTGATTTTCGGCTTATCCGCCCTCTCGTGTATGTCTCCGAGGAAGTCACGCAGGGCTATGCCGAGCAGCAGTCCATACCCGTCACGCCGTGCGTATGCTCCCACAAGACGGGCACCGTGCGCGAAAGGCTGCGCGGCTTCCTCACGGAGACGAAGAAGGAGACCCCGCACGTTCTGGAGAACATCCTTTCCGCCATGCAGCGCATTGACACTCCCCGGCTTCTCGACCGCCGTTTCCTCGATGACCATACCGATAGATTCGAGGCAACCCCCTCCTCCGATCCATTGCCTGTTTTAGGGGAAGAAACCCTGTAACCTTACTGTGGAACGACGGCTTGTGCCAACTACCGGATCAGTGCCCGCTCCCTTGGTGCTTCGTCGAGATATAAGGACCTTATGACCGCTTCGCCCTCGTCCGAGAGTTCTCTCCACCCCGCCTTGAGGGTGCTGGTGGTCGTCTTGTTGCTGTTTCTTTTCTTGACGGGCGTGAAGGGGCTCGGCGACGGATTCAAACTACTCGGTCAAGACCTGTTGGACTCGTTCTTTCGAGCCACTGCGAACCCCTTCGTGGCCTTGATGATCGGGATTCTTGCGACGACGCTGGTGCAGAGTTCCTCGGTCTCGACATCGATGATCGTGGGTCTGGTCGCCGCGCCGGAGAACCCGCTGCCCATCGAGAACGCCATCCCGATGGTTATGGGAACGAACATCGGAACGACGGTGACCAATACCGTCGTTTCACTCGCCCATATGACCAGGCGTGACGAGTTTCAAAGAGCTTTTGCGGTCGCGACCTGCCATGACTTTTTCAACTTCCTGACCGTCGCGGTGCTGCTCCCGTTGGAACTGGCGACGGGGCTTGGCCGCCGGGTCGCCACGGCCCTGTCCGGTCTCGTGTCAGGAATGGGCGGAGTGGACTACGACAGCCCTTTGAAGGGGGCGATCAGCGCGGGTGTTGCCCCGCTGCACTGGCTGGCCGAAGCACTCGTGGAGAGCGGACCGTCGAGAGGCGCGTTCATTGCCATCGGCAGCGCGCTAGTGATCATAGCCGCGCTGGTGTTGCTGGTACGGGTGATGCGCGCCGCCATGCAATCCCGAATCGAGTCGAACGTGAGCCTCTTCCTCGGCCGCCATGCAGTGTTGGCGATTCTCTTTGGCGCGGTCGCCACGGTGATGGTTCAATCGAGCTCGATCACCACATCGCTGCTGGTGCCGCTCGCCGGTGCGGGCCTGATAACCCTGAACCAGGCGTTTCCGGTAACGCTGGGCGCGAACGTTGGTACTACAGTAACGGCTCTGCTGGCATCGATGGCGGTTTCAGGCGCCAACGCTCAGGCCGGTATCATCATCGCTCTCGTGCATTTTCTGTTCAACGTCACTGGCATAGTGATGATCTACCCGATCCCGGCGGTGCGTGAGATTCCTCTGGGGTTGGCCCGCTGGTTCGCCGGCGTTGCCTGCCGATCGCGGGGCTGGGCGGTGGTGTACATTGTTGTCCTGTTCTACGGGCTGCCGTCCCTGTTCGCGTTTCTGAGTCAGTAGGCGTCGGCCCGGTGTTAGAATCCGGTTGGGAGTTCCCGTGAGCGTCGCCGAGAAGCTGCTGACCTGGGAGGACATCAGAGATCTTCCTGAATCTTACGGACGGACGGAGATTGTTGAGGGAGAATTAGTCGCGTCGCCGACTCCCGGTAGCCGGCATCAGGAAATCTGTTCCCGCCTGGGCTTCCACTTGATTCGATTCGTGGGAGAGCGGTGGCTCGGGAGGGTGTACACCAGCCCCCTGCATGTGATCTTGGCTGAGCACGTCCACTACGAACCGGACCTTTGTTTCGTTGCCCGCGCGCGGAGCGGGATCATCCGGGAGTCCTACGTCGACGGCCCGCCGGACTTGGCGATCGAGGTGATCTCCGAGACGAACCGTACGCACGATACAGTTGTCAAGCATCGTGATTATGCGCGCTACGGCGTGCGGGAGTATTGGCTTGTCGACCCGAGAGAAGAGACCTTGAGCTCATGGACGCTCCAGGCCGGCAGCTTTGCGCTTCTGGGGCGCGCCCGGCGCGGGGAAATCGTCGTCACGAACGTACTGCGAGGTCTGGAGCTTGACCCGGCGCAGGTTTTCGACGATCCGTTCGCGTCGCAGGCCTCAGACGGTTAACCCCAGTTTCTCTTCCAGGTACTTCTTGCTGACGGTGGCGCTGTGCTTGGCGGTGGTGGCGGTCATGTCGAGTTCGACGGTCATCCAGCCTTTCCAACCATTGGCGTCGAGCTCTCTCTTGATGGCGGGGTAGTCGACGCCGCCCTTGCCAAGCGGGAAGAAAATCAGATTGTCTTTGTGCGTGTTGACCGTGCCGCGCTCCATGTAGGGGCCCTTGTAGCCCCCGCGGTTTTCAGGGGCGCAATCTTTCATGTGGAATTCGATGATACGCGAGACGTAATCCCTGGTGAGCCACACCGGGTCCATGCCGGCCATCGTGGTGTGGCCGGTGTCGAGAATCATGTAGACGTGGCGCGGGTCGGTGAGCTCCATGATCGCGTCAACGTCCACGCGTTTCTCGTATTGGTTCCACAAGTGATGGTGGATGCCGAACTGAATGCCCATGTCGCTGATGCGGCGGCCGAGCTCGTTGAAAGCCGCGGCCATATGGCGATAGATCTCCGGCGTGTTGCCGCCCGGGTTGGCGCGGCCGCAGTTGATTTTGAGATGATCGCAGCCGAGCTTCTTGATGAAGCGGACCAGGCGCATGTGATCGTCGATGACTTCGTCGTGCTGCCTGGGATCTTGAAAGTTCGTATTCATCTGCCCGCCGTTCGATACCGTTTCCATCTTGAGATCGAGCTGGGCTAGGATGTCGATCAACTCCTCCGGGCGGTCTTCCCACCTGTTGACGTAGGGCCAGAATGTTTCGATCCAGTGGTAACCCACTTCGGACGCTTCGCGGATGGACTTCAGGAAGTTCTCGGCCCCCGACCAGTCAGGGCGGGTGTTGGAAGTGATGCCGACGGTGATGTCGGCTCCTCTGGCGTAAAGAGGTGCGGTCGCGATGGCGCCTCCGGCGGCGAGCAACGCTCGGCGAGTGAGCTGGAAAGGCATAGTGACTCCTTGAGAAATCGTCCGGCTCTAGTATAGGGCTGCTCGGCATAAGGCGATGCACAAAGGAGCAGGCTCGGTGCTAGAATCCGACCGAGGCTGGCCATGCCGAATTTGCATTTCCGTCCATTCCGCCGTGTGTACTTGTTGATCCTGTTTGCGCTTCTGCTCGGGTACTCACAGGTCCGCGACTCGTCGTTGCGGCCGGATTTCTCGGCGAAGCTGACGGTGGTCACGCGGCGAGCTGATACCGGCGAGACGGTTCCGTCGCGGGTTTACCTGTTCAAGGGCAACCGGCCCTATCGGCTGAGCCCGGTGGACGCGATGCTGCCGCTTCGTGCTGATACCTACTACCGCGAGCGGCTTTGGCGTCAGAACCGCGAATTGAAAGTGCTGGAAGTGACCGCTCGTGACGCATCTCACTTCATCCTGTTGGACGGGCGGGCCGCGTTCCACCTGCCGCGCTCCCGAACGGACCAGAACGAGAAGTACCGCCTTGAGGTCTATCACGGGATGTTCTTCGAGCCGGCGGAGATCGAGTTCACCTTGCAGGCCGAAGAGGAGAAAACCATCAGCATCGACCTCAAGCCGATTGCGCCGGGACGGCAGGACAAGTGGCTGGCTGCCGACGACCACATCCACTTGATGCGTGCCCAGGAAGACGACGAGCTTTTCCTCAAATGGTTGCAGGCGGAAGACCTGGCGGTCGGGAACTTCCTGGAGTTGCAGCGCCAGCAACACGCCGCGTTGCAGTATGCCTTCGGACGCGAGGGCGAGGCTCGCGCAAGAGGGTTCTCGATCCGCTCCGGGCATGAGACGCGCAGCCGGTTTTATGGGCACACGCTTGTGCTCGGGCCCGAGCAGATGATACGGCCGCTCAGCATCGGGCATATCTACGCGAATTCGCCGGCAGCCTATCCGTTTCCTACGGTTTTCTTTCAGCAGGGGCGGGACAGCGGCGGCGTGGTCGGCTTCGCGCATTTCGACGGCGCTATGGCGAACTCGACGTTGATCATGAACCTGGCTCGGAATACGATCGACTTCATTGAGCTGTTTCAGTTTGGGGTATTGCACACGGATCGCTGGTATGAGTTGCTCAACGCGGGGTTCCGTGTCGTGGGGATCGCGGGGAGTGACTTCCCGGCCAGTCTGAGGAATGACTGGCCGCGTGTCTTTCCTCTATTGGGTCCGGAGCGTGCGCTCGTGAAAGCGGAGCCGGGTGAGTCAGCGTATGACGCATGGGAGGAAGGGGTTCGCCAGGGGGCGGTGCTGGTTTCGAACGGTCCGTTGCTCGAATTTACGGTCAACGGCAAGTTGTCGGGAGCGACCGAGTCCTGGTCGGGAAGTTCGAAAACCCTGAAGGGCCAGGCGAGCGTGGTGTTCCACCGGCCGATTGAGAAGCTGGAGATCGTGGTGAACGGGCGTGTGGTCGCGATCCGAGGAGGCGACACGAAAAAGACCGCGTTGCAGCTTCCGTTCGAGACGGAGGTGACGGAAAGTTCATGGATCGCGGCGCGGGCGAGCGCTCTGCACCGCGAAGGAGAGTACGAGATTTGGGCGCACGCCAACCCGGCCTATTTTCTGAAGGATGATGAGCCGGTCTACGTGGAAGCGGATCGGGCGGCCGTGCGTGAGCGCTGGGAGAAGGAGGCCGAGTACTATCGCAACCCCTCGCTCGTGTTCGAGCAGGAAGAGCAGCGCCAGCATCTGCTCCGGATTGTGGAAGAGACGCGGGCGATTCTGGCGAGGCCAGCCGACTGACGTTTCTTCGCTTCAGGCGACCTGATTGCGGTGATATTTCAGGATGCAGCGATTCTCGATGACCGTGAGACCAGCAGCGTAAGCGCGTCCCGCCGCGGCGTGATCATAGACACCCTCTTGCATCCAGACGCACTTCGCTCCCAATCGGATTGCCGAGTCGACAATCGCACCGACGTACTCCGGTTTCCGGAAAATGTTGACAATGTCGATCTCTTCCGGCATGTCCTCTAAACGCCGATAGGCCTTCTCTCCGAGTGATGCCTCAATGTTCGGGTTTATGGGGATAATGCGATAGCCCTGCTTCTGCATGTAGTTGCTGACGCCGTAGCTGGGACGCCAGGGCTTATCCGAGAGGCCCACGACAGCGATGGTCTTGGCGGCTGCGAGCACTTTGGCGATTTGATCGTCGTTGGTCATCTTTCTTGGCGAGGCTCCGTGAAGGTGTCTAGGGTTTGGGGTCGGCTGAGAGACGTTGCACTTCACGCTCGGTCAGGAGGCGGTGTTTGCCGACGGGCAGGGTTCCGAGGCCTACTGGGCCGATCTTGACTCTCTTGATCTTCTCTACCAGATAGCCGAAGCGCAGGAACATGCGGCGGATTTGCCGATTGCGTCCTTCCGTGAGCACCACCTCGAACCAGGGGTTTTCTCCTGAGCGGATACGCTTGATCCGAGCCGGTGCGGTGGGGCGGCCGTCCAGCCGAATGCCGTTCCGAAGCTTTTGCAGTTCCTCTTCGGAAGGGTTGCCTTTGATCTTCACACGGTAGGTCTTCGGGATCTTGTTTTTGGCCGATAAGACGTGATTCGCAAAGTCTCCGTCGTTGGTGAAAAGCAACAGGCCTTCGCTTGCGTAGTCGAGCCTGCCGAGCGGATAGACACGCGATCGATAGCGTCCCAGCAACGACATCACCGTCGAGCGGCCGTTCGGGTCGGAGGTCGAACTGATATAGCCCCGCGGCTTATTGAGCATCAAGTAGACGCTTGATCCGATTGAAGAAGCGAGCCGCTTGCCGTTGACTTTGATGGAATCCCGCTCGGGGTCGGCCTTCGTGCCGAGTTCCGTGACGACTTCACCGTTCACGACCACGCGCCCCAAGGTAATCAATTCCTCGGCCTTGCGGCGGGAAGCGACCCCGGCGCTGGCAATGATTTTTTGTAAACGCTGCTGCACGGCTCTCGGCTGAACGGCAAACGGAAACCGGAGGCCTAACTGCGCCAGCGGAGTGTGACCGGACCGTCCATGGGGTGCTTCATCGGCACTCCATCCCGCTTTGATTCGATATAAGCCTTCTTCAACTGAAAGTACCACTTGGCGGGACGGTCGGCGTCGTCGATCAGCATCAGAGCCGGGTCATATTTGAGTCCGATGGACTGTTTCTCCATCGTGCGCTGATCCTGACCGATGAATCTGTTGCCGAACCAGCGCAGGACCGGTGTGAGGAACGGGACCCACCGGAAGATGTTCCAGGCGGCGACGAAGTCGATGCGGCAGCGGTCATGGGTCTCAGGCGTCACCGTTGTCTGGCTCGAGAACCAGTAGTCTCCGCAGTGGATCTCTTCGCGGCGGATGTTCGGCAACTCGAACGAGATCGTAGTCAGCGGCTTACCGTAAATGCCCAGGAGCTTGTATGGCGCGCTGTTGGACGACGGGGCGTGCGCCCGCATGCGAAAGCCGTTGGGAATCGGCTCGAAGATTTTCTGCTTCTCGTGGATGCTGCGGCGTCCCCGCCACCACCACGCCTGGTGCACGAATGGCCCGTGAGCCGGGTCCATCAGCCCGATAATACCGTGGTCGATGCTGCAAGGAAGGTGAGCAAACAGTTGCTCCCTGTTGTAGGTGTCGCTGAATACCGGCAATCGGGGCGCCGCCTCCCGAGCGGACCGCGACCCCGGATGCGTCATGTATACCCAGACGTAGCCGTCATGCTCCTCGGACGGAAAGCTCTTCGCGCGGATACGTCCGACGTCGAGATCCTGGTCGGGCATCAGCGAAGGGATCTCATGGCAACGGCCGGTATGGCCGTCAAACTTCCAGCCGTGATACGAGCACTCGATCAACTCGCCGTCGAACCAGCCCTCGGTGAACGGCATGCCGCGATGAGGACAACTGTCACGGACAACGAACACTCGCCCCTTCTTATCGCGGCCTGCGGCCAGAGGAACTCCCAGCAGCGTCGCGCCCTGAAGCTTGCCCGCTTTGACCTGACTGCTTCTCAGCGCTGGGTACCAGGAGTCGAGGCACCAGTCAGTGTCGGCGAGCTTGGTGGGGATGCTCCGAGACGCTTCCGGGACAGGTCCGTTCCGCCTCGTCTGAGCCTCCGGCCCCATTTCAACCGGACTATAGCATAGGGGGGTAAGTGGCCTGAGGATCAAGCTGTCCCAAGTCTACGTGCGGTTCTCTGGCCCGCCAACACGGATTGCCCCGCAACGCCGCGCCTGCGCGGCATGCAGGGGGCAACATGCCGTCCACGCGCGTCCCCCAAGGACGTAACCGAGCATGGCGAAACCGAACCCGGCGCCATGCTTCCAGGGTCGTGTCAACCCCGAGCCATCTGGCGCAGTACGTATTGCAGGATGCCGCCGTTTTGGTAGTAGCGGACTTCCTGTGGTGTGTCGATACGGACGGTGGCGGTGAAAGTGATGGGATTGCCGCCTTTGTCAGGGATGGCGCTGACGGTGACTTCCTTGGCTGAGCCGTCGCCGAGGCCGATGATGTTGTACGTTTCGAGACCGCTGAGTCCAAGTGACGCTACATTCTCACCGGGCTTGAACTGCAGAGGCAGGACGCCCATTCCGATCAGGTTCGAGCGATGGATGCGCTCATAGCTTTGGGCGATGGCGGCGCGGACTCCGAGCAGGCGCGGTCCTTTGGCGGCCCAGTCGCGGGACGAACCGGAGCCGTACTCCTTGCCAGCGAGGATGATCGTCGGAACGTCCTCTTCACGGTATTTCATCGAAGCTTCGAAAATCGAAATCTGCTCTCCACCGGGCAGATGGCGTGTCCAACCGCCTTCGGTCCCGGGGGCGAGTTGGTTGCGCAGGCGGACGTTGGCGAACGTACCGCGCATCATGACTTCGTGGTTGCCGCGGCGTGATCCGTAGGAATTGAATTGATGGGGCTTGACGCCGCGCTCGATCAGATACTCGCCCGCCGGACTGTCGGCCTTGATAGCTCCAGCCGGGGAGATGTGGTCCGTGGTGACGCTGTCTCCGAGTAGCACGAGGACGCGTGCGCCGACGATGTCGCTCACCTCACCAGGCTCGGCGGCCATGTTCCTGAAGTAGGGAGGGTGCTTCACATAGGTCGAGTCCGGGTCCCACGAGAAGAGCGCCGTGGCCTCGGCGTCGAGCTTTGCCCATTGCTCGTTGCCGGCGAACACGTCGCTGTAGCTCTTGTGGAACATCTCGGTATCGACCACCGCCGCGATGGTGTCGTGGATCTCCTTCTGCGACGGCCAGACCTCACGCAGGTAAACAGGCTTTCCTTCAAGGTCTTCACCGATAGGGTCGTTGGCGATATCGATTTCCATCGATCCCGCGAGGGCGTAGGCGACGACAAGCGGAGGCGAGGCGAGGTAGTTCATGCGTACTTCGGGGTGCACGCGCCCCTCGAAGTTGCGGTTGCCCGAGAGAACCGACGCAACGACCAGATCGCCCTCATTGATGGCGTTGGATATCTCCTCGGACAGAGGACCCGAGTTGCCGATACAAGTAGTGCAGCCGTAGCCGACAAGGTTGAAGCCGATCAAATCGAGATGCTGGGTCAGTCCTGACTTCTTCAGGTATTCGGTAACGACCTTCGAGCCGGGAGCGAGGCTGGTTTTGACCCAGGGCTTGGCTTGCAGGCCGCGTTCGACGGCTTTCTTCGCGACCAGGCCCGCGCCGATCATCACCGCCGGGTTCGACGTATTGGTGCAGCTCGTAATGGCCGCGATGACCACGGAGCCGTGCGGCAGTTCGTATTCGGAGCCTTTGATCCGAACCTGGGGGGCCGCTGTAGCTACGGCGGTTCCTCCCGAGCCGCGCTGTTCGAGAAGAGTCGAAAGCGCCGAAGCATACGATGACTTGGCGCTCTTGAGGGAGATACGATCTTGCGGGCGTTTCGGTCCGGCGAGCGACGGTTCGATGTCGGCCATATCGAGTTCGAGCGTGTCCGTGTAGTCGGCTTGATGCGCACCCGGCTCGCGGAACATGCCTTGCTCCTTGGCATAGGTTTCGACCAGTGCGACCTGGGAGTCGGATCGGCCGGTCAGGCGCAGATAAGCGAGCGTCTCATCGTCGATCGGGAAGATGCCGCAGGTGGCGCCGTACTCGGGGGCCATGTTGGCGATGGTGGCGCGGTCGGCGAGTGGAAGTTCGTCGAGACCGTCGCCAAAGAACTCGACGAACTTGCCGACGACACCCTTGGCGCGCAGCATCTGCGTGACGGTGAGGACGAGGTCGGTCGCGGTCGCTCCTTCGGCGAGCTTGCCGGTGAGCTTGAAGCCGACGACCTGGGGAATCAGCATCGAGATCGGCTGGCCGAGCATGGCGGCTTCGGCCTCGATGCCGCCTACGCCCCAGCCGAGCACACCGAGGCCGTTGATCATCGTGGTGTGGGAGTCGGTGCCGACCAGCGTGTCGGGAAATGCTTGACGCAAACCGTTGGCTTCTTTCGAGAACACGACACGGCCCAGATACTCGAGGTTGACCTGATGGACGATGCCGGTTTCGGGCGGCACGACCTTGAAGTTGTCGAAGGCTTTCTGTCCCCACTTCAGGAACTGATAGCGTTCGCGGTTGCGCAGGTATTCTATTTCGCTGTTGAAGGCCAGGGCTGCGGCGCTGCCGGACTTGTCGACCTGGACGGAGTGATCGATGACCAGCTCGGCGGGCTGCAGCGGGTTGATCCTGGCCGGGTCGCCGCCCAGGGCCTTCATCGCTTCGCGCATCGCGGCAAGGTCGACCACGGCTGGGACGCCCGTGAAGTCCTGCATGAGGACACGGGCCGGCCGGTAAGCGATTTCCCGGCTGGGCTGCGCCGCGGCGTCCCAGTTGATCACGCCCTCGATGTCGTCGGGCGTGACCGTCGCTCCGTCTTCGAAACGGAGGAGGTTTTCAAGAAGGATCTTCAACGAGAAGGGGAGCCGGGCGATCTTGTCGGCGGGCAGAGCGCCCAGGCGATGGATTTCGTAGTCCGATCCCGAGACGGAAAGTGTGCCTTGCGCACCGAAGCTGTTCATGACGAGCAGGTTTCCCTTATTTGGAGCAAAACGCCCCGTAGCATCGAGTTGAAAGGAGGAGTGGATGCGTGAGCCGCATCCCCATTCTCATCTTCTCAGTTCGCGTCGGTGGGAGACAAGATTTCGATTGGAAGTGAGGACGACTCAATGTCGAGGCTCAAGAGCTGACGAACAATAGCACAAGCCGAGGTTGAAGAACTGAAGGAACAGCGGAGTCGTGGACGGTTCAGAGGGTCCGGGTTGACTCGTCGTCAGTGACCTCCTCTTCCCCTCATCGAAAGCTTGTCCGAAGTGAGGGCTCTTCCCTTCGCGTGTGGCGTCGGCAACTTCGCTTTAGAGGTCTGCTCATGCATAACTCACGATGGGTCTTGCAGCGTTGCTCGTCCACTTTGCAATAGCCATTCTGTTGCACATCATCCATCCTCTTCTCTGTTTTTTCGTTGTAAACAGGCTGTTATCGACAGAACCACATTGATTTATTTGACATTGAGTTGCAAATATGTGTATAGTTCGGCCTGAGGAAGACTGCATCGGGTGTGCGATAAGCCTATATTTTCAAGGGTTTGAGGGGAGAAGATCAGCATGTCTCGAAACCTCCTGAGTTTTCAGAATGAGAATCGTTTGCAAGAGTTTTGCAGCTCAGGAGTCCGTGCGGCTCTTGGAATCGCACGAGTGTCTTCGTGGATCTTGTTGCTAGTCAGTGCTTTACCGTTGGCATGGGGGGATGAGAGTCGGGCTACGGAGCCCGTCAGTGCGAAGGAGCTACTACAACAGGCTCGCAAGAACAGGGAAACCTTTTCGAAGGAGTTTCCCGGCTTTCGCAGCAATTTGGCCGTGCGCCTCGACGGTCGTGCGTATCACGGTTCGATGTTGTTCCGGACTCCCGCCACGCTGAAGATCGAATTGCCGGAGGGCGAGCTTCCAGAGACCGTCGTACGTACTGTTCGCTCAATGGTAATGCACCGCGTGCCCTCGAACCGCACGGTGGACGCGCCCGCGCGGTATGGGAAAAAGGACGACCACCCACTCGGACGGAGCATCCTGCTTGACGACAAATATCGGTCGAGCTATCGCATTGGGGACAACCGCATCCTGCAGGTCGACCGGCAACTGACCGATTCGCGGCGGGTTCTCACCCTCCTGAGCACGGAGACTACAAGCTCCGGCAGGTACCTGCCCGCTCACGTCTCGGCGGTTCTCTTCGACAAGCAATCCGGGGCGGTGCGGGAAGCCTGGACCTATATCAGCCGATTTCAGGAGGTCGAAGGCGAATACCTCCCCCTCTCGCGCAAGGTCGTCAGGACCGGGAAGGGACGTACCAGCATGCTCCTCATCGAGTGGGAGGGGATCGAAATATTGGATTCGGAGATCGGAGAAGGACCGTGAACAGGGACGGCTCTTCCCTCTACCTCCGAACGCTCAGCCCTGCAGGCTGGGAGTTCCGTTCCATCGAATGGCGGCTTCTGCGAATGGACGACCTACCCGGAAGCCCGCGAAGATTCCCCTGTCCGAGCTGACATGGCCACCCACGAAACCAACCATTGGAGAATGATTCATGATTTGGATTGATCCGGCTTCGCGAAAGCCGTTGCGTATTTTGGTTCTGTTCTTGATCGCCGCCTCTGCGGCGTTCTCCCAATCCCGCATTGCGCTGGAGGGGACCGTGCTTGATTCTTCCGGCGCTCCGATCCCGGGCGCGGCGGTATTCGTGCGGGATCTTGGCACCGGGCTGGAGACGTCCTACCGCGCCGACTTTCGAGGTGGTTTCTCAGTGGAGGTTCGACCGGGACGGTATCGTGTCAGTGCGGCGGAAAACGATTTCCAGACCGTTTCTCGGACGCTTGATGTGACCGCCGAGCTCTCGGAACCTCTGGTTCTCACCTTGGCGCCGGCGATCTTGACCCAGTCCATCATCGTGTCCGGATCGCGTGAGGAGGAACTGCGCGAGGACTCCGTCGTCAAGGTGGAAATGATTGCGCGGAGCCAGCTCAAGGACTCCGGCTACGAGCGGGTCAGCGACATCTTGTCCGAGGAGCCCGGCATCGTTACCCGTACCGACAGGTCTCCCGGAAGTCGGGCCGGGACGCAAATCCAGGGCGTGGATTCCCGCCAGTCGCTCATTCTCCTGGACGGCTTTCCCCTCGTTGGCGCCCGTGGAGTCAAGAGCGGCATCCTCAATATGAACCGGCAATCGACGAACCGCCTGGAGCGTGTGGAGATCGTGAAGGGAGCTTCTTCGGCCCTGTACGGTTCAGACGCCATCGGCGGAGTGATCAACATGATCACCCGCGAGCCGAGCAAACGATTCGACGCGAATGTCACCGGCTCGACCGGAACTTTCTCCGCGGTCGATCTGCGCGCCGATGCGGGATTCATCGTGGATCGCTATTCAGGGTTCTTCGGAGCCGAGCGCCACAAGAGCAATCCGTATGATCTGACACCCCTGACCCTGGACGTGACGGGCCCGGGATTCCACCGCTATGACTACATGGCCAAGCTGAACGGCGACTTCTCCGAGAATCTGAAACTCAGCTTGCTTGCTAACGCCTTTGACAACCAGGAGATCAGCTTGTACTCCTCGAGGAGCGGTGCGCAGGCCACTACGACAAACGACAGCGGCCAGAACTACGGGGTGACGCTGAGCACAGGCCTGTCTGCATTGACCCAGTTGCAGACGCGTGCCTATTACGGCAAGTACGACGAGAATTCGATTGTCGACATCTACAGCCGGCCGGGGCCGATCGACGGTACGGCCAATCTTAACGAGCGGCTGTACCGGTTCGACACGAGCCTGTCACATATTTTGGGAAACCATCAACTGCTTCAGGGAGGGTTCGACTGGACCAGCAACGAATACCGCGGATACAACCGGCTGCTCGGCGACAACAACGGGCAATCGATCCGTATGGCCGACACCTGGATCCAAGACCGCATCCAGGCGCACCCGCGCCTCAGTCTGACGGTCGGGGGACGGCTGACCAACCATTCGACGTACGGAACCCGCATGGTTCCGCGGGTCGGCATGCTCTTGCGAGCGGCAGACAACTTCCGCGTCAGAGCCTCTATCGGGCAAGGCTTTCGCGCGCCTGATCTCGGACAACTGTATTACCGCTTCCTGACCACCTCAGGCCTCTATCAAATCATCGGCAATCCCAGCCTGAGCCCGGAGTCCTCGACCACGACCCAGTTGGGCTTTGATTCCGAATACCGGCGGTTTCGCGTCAGCGCGACCTACTTTCGCAACAACATCAAGAATCTCATTCAGACCGACTTGCTCGGGCGCCCGCGTACACAGCAACAGCTGAGTCAGATTGTGGACGAGTTCGGCATCGATTCCGCGTTCAGCCCGGGGCTCAACCGCTTGACCTACCTGTATCGCAACATCGAGAACGTCTACACCAGCGGAGTCGAAGGCAAAGTCGAACTCAGGTTGTCGGGGGGCGTGATTCTGACTTCCGGCTACACCTACCTGGATGCCCGCGACAAGGCGACCGGGGCGTTCCTCAGCCACCGGCACAAACACCACGGCAACTTCCGCGTATGGTGGTCCACCAAGCACTTCGGCGGCCTGCGCACGAATTTCCGGGGTGTGTATTTGGGAAGGTGGCCGATCGTGGGCAGGAGAGCCACTCTGATTGCCGACGGCTATCAGATTTGGGATTGGTACGCCGCCAAGCCGCTGACGAAGGGTCTTGAACTCTACGGCGCCGTGGACAACGTTTTCGACTCGATCGATTCGAATCTGGCCGGTCCGGACCCGACATTCTACCGAGCGGATCCAGGCCGCACTTTTCGCGTGGGCATGCGGTGGAACTTGGGAGTGGAGTGAAGGAGTGACGATCAGCATGCACAGCAACCTTGACGACAACCCTTATCAGCGCCCTTTCGCGAACGCAGACGGGAGTAGCTCGACTCTGCATCGACCGGCCGTGCTCGCGCAATCCGAAGGTTTCGGCTCGGTAGTTCTGTGCGCCCACCAGTTGGTCCATGTTCAGGTCGGGTTCACTACGATGACGCTCACCCAGACGCAATATTCCAGGCTGGTTGCCTTGCTGAGCGACAGCGCCGCCAACCTTGAGTTTTTTCGCCACCAACAGGCGGGAGGAGAAGATGACACAAGCGAATAGTGAGGGCAAGAGGTTCCGGAGACGCAGTTTCCTGGACGCCGTTGAGCACTGGATAACCGCACTGATCCTGGTATCCGGATTGCTCTTTGCCCTGAGCGCCCTGCCCGGCGCGCTCTGACGGCAAGGGCCCTTCCTTACGATGCCGGAACGACCAAGGAGAGCGCTTTGAGGAAAGCTGTCAGACTTGCGACCGGACTCATCCGGCAACCGCTCGTGGGGATAGCCCAACATCGAAATGACGTAGCATGTCGGTTTCGTCGGCGCTTGCAGTCTCCGTTCTGCATGCCGGCTTGCAAGCGCAGTCGGGAAGCAAACTCTTCTAGTCGAAACAGGCAAGGGATGGAACTGATGTGATCGGGAACTTGCCTTATCTATGTTTTACGAATGCAAAGAACGAGGAGATCAGAATGAGCATCTTACGCGTGGCCGGGTTGATGTTGAGCATGATCCTGGCGGTTGGTTCCCTGCGAGCCCATTTCGTTTGGGCCTCGCTTGAGACCAAGGACTACAATGCCCCACAAGTCCATATTTACTTTGGAGAGTCCGCCGAACCGGATTCAGCCAAGTTTCTGGACCGGCTGACAAGACTGAAAGCATGGTCCCGCAACGCTGAATTGCAGTATTCGCCTCTCAAACTTCGCCGCGTCGAGACAGGTGACAAGGGATTGTTTGCAAGCTCTCTACCGTCGGACGGGGAATCCATAGAAGCTGACAGTTTTTACGGCGTCTTCTCGCATGGCGGAAAGGCCATGCTGCTTCATCACTACGCGAAGTCGCTGAGATGGGCAGTGAGCGACCGGGCAAACCGCTCTGGGAAGCTCGATCTGGATGTTTCGCCGCGACTGAAAGATGGCGAGCTGCTGATCAGCGTCTTTTGGAAGGGCAAGCCCCTGGAGGGATCTGAAGTCGTCGTAGGGCTTCCGAAGGGTGAACCGGTGGAGCTCGAGACCGACGCCCAAGGGCTTTCAGCCTTGCCGGCGCTGCAACCGGGCCGCTACGAGATCCGTGCCCGACGGATCGACAAGCAGAGCGGCGAATTCGAGAAACAGCCATACCAGGAAGCTTGGTACTACTCCACGGTTACGTTTGATGTCGGGGCATCCAACAGTGGCAAGTTGTCGAAAAGTGACACATCACACCCCGAGACGCTACAGCGGTACGCCGACCTGCCCAGGGGAATCACGAGTTTCGGGGCCGCCGCAGTCGGAGACTGGCTCTACGTCTACGGCGGTCACTTCGGCCGGCCGCATCATTACTCGAACACGAGTCAATCCGACGAACTCAGCCGCTTGAATCTCAGGAAGCCCTCGAAGTGGAAAGTCGTCGCCAAGGGTCCGCGGCTGCAAGGGCTGGCAATGCTTGCTCATGGCGGCAAGCTGTACCGCATTGGTGGGTTCACGGCGCATAACGAAGAGGGCGCGGACGACGATCTGCGCTCGGTGGCCGATTTCGTCCGCTTCGACCCAGAGACAAAGCAATGGGAGCCTCTGCCTCCTCTACCGGAACCTCGCTCTTCCCATGAAGCCATTGTGATTCAAGATGAACTCTACCTTGTGGGCGGCTGGCGATTGGGCGGCAAAGAACAGCACTGGCACGAGACTGCCTGGGTGGCCGATCTGTCGCAAGAGCAGATTGTATGGAAACAAATCCCCAAGCCGCCTTTCCAACGACGAGCACTTTCTCTAGGTCACCATGGCGGCAAGCTCTATGTTATCGGCGGCATGCAACAGGAGGGCGGTCCGACGACGCGGGTCGATGTTTTCGATCCGGCGGGCGAAGAGTGGTCGCGCGGTCCGAGCCTGATCGATCCCAAGTCAGACGCGGAGCGCGGGGAGGGCATGGAAGGCTTCGGTTCGTCGGCCCTCGCTGTGGACGGGCGCCTCTTTGTGAGCACATACGGCGGCAACGTCCAAGTCCTCGATCTCGATGCTGAGTCTTGGCGCATCGCGGCCAAACTTCAAGACGACCGGTTTTTTCACCGTATGCTGCGCTTTGACAGCCGCCTGCTGCTTGTTGGTGGGGCGAGTATGCGATCCGGCATGCGGCTTCACTTTGAAACCGTCAAACTGTCGAGCCTTCAGTGACCGGCCCCGGAATATGAACAGCCGGGTTCGACGAGGGGATAGCCGCGTCCGTGGGAGAAGTTTGCCTCCGATCTCTCTTGTCACCGTCGTCGATCAAGCGAAGGCTGCTGTCCTGCCGGGATAGACCCACATCACCGAGCCGACTGTGGAGCATTCGGCGGTTGAGCAGCCGCTCGACTTGTGATGCTCATGCGATCGTCCTGTATTCAGCCTGCGGTCAGGTCCGTGCAGCGGGGTCGGCGGGGTGCGTCTTGAGGTAGAAGTGATAGGCGACGGCGCCGGCGAGGATGGTGAGCAATGCCCAGGTTGCTTCCTGTGGCTTGTTCGAGACGAAGTAGCTGAAGATCAAGAGATTGACGCCGATGTAGAGCGCGGGGACAGTCGGGTAGGCGAAGCTGACCCAGCCGATGGGCTTCCAGTCCGGTCGCCTGCGGAACTTGAACAGCGCCAGGACCGAGAGCGCGCTGAACAGGTTGAGCGTGAATCCGATGTAGTAGAGCAGCGTTTCGAAGGTGCCGGTCAAGATGAGCAGGCAGCAACAAGCGCCCTGCGCGAGAACGGCCACCCACGGACTCTTCCACTTGGGGTGCGTCTTGCCCGCGATCGCCAGGAACGCGCGATTGCGGGCCATGGCGTAGTAGACGCGAGGCCCGATGAGGCACATGGCGTTGACGGTCGCCAGCAGCGAGGCGGTCATGGCGGTGGCGAAGAAGCCCGCTGCACCCGGTCCGAAGAGGGCTGCGGATGCAGTGGCGCCGACAGCCAGCTTGCCGGCCATTTGCTCCAGGGGGTTGGCGTAGATGTACAGACAGTTCAGTGCAACGAAGAACACGGCTACGACCAGCGTGCCGCAGAGGAGGGCTCGTGGCAGCGTCTTCTCGGGCTCGCGGATTTCTTCGGCGACATAGACCGCGGCGTTCCAACCGCTATAGCCGAGATAAATGAAGACGAGGGAGATCGCGAACTGTGCTCCGACGGGCAACGAAGAGCCGCGCGGGGCGGCTTGAGAAAAGTGATCCCAACCGCCGTCGCCCACGCTGAAGCCAAGCACGAGAAAAGCCAGCAGAACGAGCAGTTTCATCGCCGTCAAGACGTTCTGGAGCGCCGCCACCCTCGACACGTTGAAAACGTTGAGAACCGTGAAGACCATCACTACGGCGCAGGCGGTGAGTTGCGCCCCGCCGAGTTGGATCGTGAGGAAGCCCAGGCTCAGCAGCGATGTGCCGGCGGCTTCCTGACCGAGGAGCGGGAAGAAGTAGGCGAGGTACGCCGAGATGGCCAGCGCCGCGACGGCGATGGGCGCCGAGAACCCTGCGAAAAACGTCACCCAGCCGTCGATGAAACCCCAGGCCGGCCCCCAGGCTTCGGTGAGATAGATGTACTCGCCTCCCGAACGAGGGAAGTTGACGCCGAGCTCCGAATAGCAGAGCGCGCCGATGACCGCGATGGCAGCCCCGACGAACCAGATCCCGATGACAAGAGTGGGCGTGCCGAGGTCGCCCGCCAGAAAGGCCGGGATCGTAAAGATGCCGGTGCCGATCATGTTCGACACGACGATGGCGGTGGCGCTGGCGAAGCCGATGCGGCGGACGAGAGGGGAGTCAGTCAATGGGCCTTATCTGCTTGCTGAGATAGAGAGACTGTCTTTGGCGAAACGGGAAGGCGAAGCCGGCACCCACCCAAGGTTAACAGCTTGAAAGAGATCAGGCCGTGCCGAGACACTGGGAGATGCGGCCTCGAGTCTGGCGGGTCTGGCGGGAAAAGCCGATCCGGAGCAATGACCCCCCCTGCAGGTTTGAAGCTCGATGCTGAAACTGGCGCACTCCAACACGGAATAGCTGGATCAAAGCTGGACCTGCGCTACAATCCTGCGAGCCCTATGCAACCGGGCAGACCGCGAGATTACATCCCGATCCTGCTACTCGCACTTGCACTGTCGCTGACTTCATGCACCGGCGGACAGCGAGGGAACTTCAACCTCGAGGATCACTACAGCAAGGCTGAGTACAGAATTCCCATGCGTGACGGCGCGAAGCTGTTCACGATCGTCTACTCGCCCAAAGATACGTCCCGAACCTACCCCATCCTGCTCAAGCGTTCTCCTTACTCCATTGCGCCCTACGGTCCGCAGGAATATCACCAACGGCTCGGGCCTTCGGAGTTGTTCGACCGCGACGGGTACATCTTTGTATTCCAGGATGTGAGGGGGCGCTATGAGTCCGACGGCGAGTTCGAACTGATCAGGGCGCACATTCCCAACAAGACGGGTCCGGACGACGTGGATGAAAGCAGCGACACCTACGACACCATTACGTGGTTGCTTGCGAACGTCCCGAACCACAACGGGCGCGTCGGGCAATGGGGCATTTCCTATCCCGGCTGGGAAGCGGCCATGGGCATGATCGACGCACACCCCGCGCTCAAGGCTTCCTCCCCGCAGGCTTCGCCCACCGATATGTTCATCTGGGACGACTGGCACCATAACGGCGCCTTCCGGCCTTTGATCGCCCTTTCTTGGCTCCCTCGACAGTTGGGACTTCGGCGTGACCGAGCTGCCGACTTTCCCTTCGAGTACGGTACGCCGTGGGGCTACAAGTTCATGCTCGATGTCGGCCCCCTGTCGCGCATCAACGAACTCTATTTTCACGGCAGGATCCGGGAGTGGAACGAGTTCATGGAGCACGGCACCTATGACGAATATTGGCAAAACCAGACCCTCGTCCCTCATCTCGAGAACATCCGGCACGCCGTGCTCAGCGTCACCGGCTGGTTCGACTCCGAAGACTTCTACGGACCCGTCTCGATCTACAACGAAATCGAGAAGGAGACACCCGACAACCGGAGCACGCTCGTCGTCGGACCTTGGCGGCACGGCGCCTGGGGCAGCGAGGACGGTGACCGGCTTGGCGAGATCGACTTCGGTTCGAAGACCTCGAACTACTTCAAGAGCCGGATCGAGCACCCGTTTTTCAGCTACTACCTCAAGGACGAAAGCGGTTGGAGCTTCCCCGAAGCCGTTGTCTTCGAGACAGGCGGCAACCGCTGGCATACACACGACCAATGGCCGCCGAAAGGTCTGGTTCGAAAAAAGCTGTATTTCCGCGCAGAAGGCAGGCTCTCTTTCCAATCTCCCGAGGAATCGAATGCCCGCGCTCACGACTCCTACTTGAGCGACCCCGACAAGCCCGTTCCCTACACGACCGCGATTCGCACGGACCAGGGCCACGAATACCTGGTCGAAGATCAGCGATTCGCCGCGACCCGTCCCGACGTGTTGGTTTACGAGAGTGACGTCCTGCAGGAGGACGTGACGATCGCGGGGCCTGCGCCGGTGAGTCTCTTTGTGTCCACTTCCGGCACGGACTCGGACTGGATCGTGAAACTCATTGACGTTTTCCCGGGGGATGCGCCGCCCAATGACCGAGGAACACAGATGGGCGACTTTCAGATGCTTGTCGCCGGCATGGTCATGCGCGGGAAGTTTCGCAACAGTCTCACCATTCCCGAACCCATGGTTCCGGCCCAGGTCACGCATATCGAGTTCGATCTGCTCGACCGCTATCACACTTTCTTGAAAGGCCACCGCATCATGGTTCAGGTGCAGAGCACCTGGTTCCCTTTGGTAGACCGCAACCCCCAGACGTTCGTGGATATCTACAACGCCAGAGAGTCCGACTTTCGGAAAGCAACGCAGCGGTTGTACCGCTCGACTTCCTACCCGTCCCATCTCGTGTTGCCGATCAGGCCGTAGAACGAACTTTGCGGTATGGCGCTCGGGAGGGGATGTCTTGATCTTGGCGGTAGTTCTCGGAGTGTTCCAACGTGCTCGGTCATCCACGACTCCATCACCGGGCCGTGACGCGAGGCAAGCTGAGCTGTTCAAACCAGATCGAGTCGGGCGGACAGCCAAGCAAGGGCGGCAGGCCGTTGTGCTAATCTCGTTCCAAGAGAATGCGGAGCCTCGATACGGGAGGTTGCCGCACTTACGGAAAAACGTACCGGGCAGCGGGTGAGAAACTTCGGGTGCTGCTGTACCGGCCTCGGCGGCCCGCCGATGAAGCTAGCCCTTCGGCCCGCGCCGCCGAAACCGAAATCAAGATCCGTTAAAGGTGCGCGTGCCCGGCGCCGGCGGAAACCAGCTCTTGCGCGTCTCGGATTTTGACTACGAGCTCCCTCAGGAGCTGATTGCGCAAAGCCCCCTCCCCGATCGCGCATCGAGCCGCATGCTCGTAGTCGACCGGGCGGCGGGAACCTGGTCGGATCTGTCCTTCGCTGACCTGCCCGGCTTGCTTGAGCGAGGCGACGCGCTCGTTCTGAACAATACGAAGGTGCTCTCCTGCCGGCTTTTCGGGCGCCGTGCGGGCGTCCACGCGACGACCTCGAAGAAGAAGATCACGGGTCTTGTCGAGATTCTTCTGTTGCAGCGAGTCTCGGAAGATCCCAATTGTTGGGAGGCCCTGGTCCGACCGGGCCGGAAGCTGCGAGTGGGTGAGTGCATCCACTTTCCGGGGGGTCTTGAAGGAACGATCATCGGCCGCGGCGAGCGGGGCCTGCGGGTGATCGAGTTCGCTCCGGTCCCGGACTTCCCGGCATTGCTGGAACGTGTCGGGCACATGCCTCTGCCTCCCTACATCAAACGGTCCGATGAAATTTCCGACCGTGAGCGCTATCAAACCGTTTTTGCCCGCCGTCCCGGCGCGGCCGCGGCGCCCACAGCCGGTTTGCACTTCACGGAAGAACGGCTCGGCCAACTCAAGGCGGCAGGCGTGAAGCCTGTCGAGATCACGCTCCACGTGGGACGCGGCACATTCCAGCCGGTGGAGGCCGATGATGTCGAGCAGCACGAGATGCACGCCGAGAGCTACGAAATTTCAGCGGCTGCCGCTCGGACACTCAATGAGGCGGCGCGCCGCGTCGCGGTCGGTACGACCTCGGTACGGACTCTCGAGCAAGGCATTCGCGAGGGCGGCGGTGCGTTTCGGGCATCGTCCGGAAAGACATCGCTGTTCATCTATCCGAGTTTTGCATTCCGCGCGGTGGACGCTCTGCTGACCAATTTTCATTTACCGCGGTCCACGCTGATCATGCTGGTGGCGGCGTTCGCGGGCAAGGACCTCACGCTGGCCTCTTACCGCCATGCCGTCCGGGAGAAATACCGCTTCTACTCCTACGGCGACTGCATGCTGATCGTGTAGGGCGGCCCTTCGCCAAGCCTTGCGATAGAGTCTTTCGAGGCGGCCGGGGCAACCGGTCCCCATGGGAAACCGTTCCGGACCGGGAGTTTGTTAGGCTCAGATTGCTGTTCGGAACTGTGACGAGTCTGCTCACTCGAACTCAGGGGAAGGGCAAGATCAGCAGACTGATCTTCTCCGTCGTAGTCCTTTGTGTCACGCCCTGCGTCTGGGGACAAACGGGCGATTTCTTCGAGAAGCAAGTCCGCCCGATCCTGGCGAACAACTGTTATCCCTGTCACGGCCCGGAAAGCGGCGAGGGGCAGGCCGGTCTACGCCTCGACTCGCTGGCTGGCATGCTCGAAGGCGGCCGTTCCGGGCCGGTGCTCGTGCCGGGCGAGCCGGACCGGAGTTTGTTGATTCACGCGGTCAACCACGACACATTCGTGCAGATGCCGCCCAAGAGGAAGTTGTCCTTGACCGCGATAGGGACGCTGACGCACTGGGTGGAAACCGGTGCGCACTGGCCCGATTCTCCGATTCCGATTCGGCCCAAGAGGCCTCCGCCGGCCGCCTCATCCGAACAACCGCGCTTCAGCAAAGAGCAAATGACACATTGGGCTTTTCAGCCGCTACGAGGGCATAAACCGCCGGAGTCGGACTCGGAATGGCCCAGGTCGCCGATCGACCGCTTTCTGCTCGCCGCTCTCGAAGCAAAAGGCCTCGCCCCCGCAGGTCCGGCGGACAAGCGTACGCTGATCCGGCGAGCGACGATCGATCTTCACGGACTGCCGCCTACACCGGCGGAAGTGGAACTCTTCCTGGCCGACGACACTCACGATGCCTTCGCGAAAGTTGTCGACCGCCTGCTGGCCTCGCCGCGATACGGCCAGCGGTGGGGCCGGCACTGGCTCGATGTCGTACGCTACGCCGACAGCAACGGGATGGATGACAACATCGTTCATGCTGACGCCTGGCGGTATCGTGACTACGTCATCCAAGCGTTCAACGACGACAAGCCCTACGACCGATTTGTTCGCGAACAACTGGCCGGTGACTTGATGACCGACTGGGGCGACGACAATCGCTCCGAGGGGTTGATTGCAACGGGCTTCTTGATGCTGGGACCCAAGATGGTCGGTGAAGACGACCCCGTCAAGCAGAAACTCGACTTCGCCGATGAGCAACTTGCCACTACAAGCCGCGCCTTCATGGCTTTGACCGTCGACTGCGCCCGCTGCCATGACCACAAGTTCGACCCGATTACGACCGAGGACTACTATTCCCTATTGGGGATCTTCACGAGCACAAAAACCGTCCTCAGCTACCGAGTCACATCCAAGCTCAATGCCACCGCCCTACTGAGCGAAAGAGACGAACAGCGCCTCACGGAAATTGAAGACTCTTTTGATTTCCACGATGATTTCGTCACGAACTCCAACTCGGCGACCACGCCCAAGGAGGTGCTCGAAGAGCACAAGAAGGCGATCGATCTCGCCAAGGAGCAGTACGAAGCGATTCCCAAGGCGATGGCCGTGGGTGAGGGAGAGATCGCCGACTTGCCGGTGATGATTCGGGGCAGCCATCTCACGCCGGGGGAGACCGCCCCGCGCCGTTTCCCGCGCATCCTTCAAGGCCGGACCGATCACGTGATCGGGAGCGACCGCAGCGGCCGGCTCGAGCTCGCCCAATGGCTTACACGGCCGGAGCACCCCTTGACCGCACGGGTGATGGTCAACCGCATTTGGAAGGGTCACTTCGGAGAGGGCATCGTTCGCTCGATGGACAACTTCGGGCTCTTGGCGGATCGGCCCGACAACCCCGGCCTGCTCGATTGGCTGACGCTGAGGTTTGTCGAGGATGGCTGGTCTGTCAAAGCCATGCACCGGCGGATCATGCTCTCGAGCGCCTACCGCATGAGCAGCAGACCGAACCCGCGTCACGCGGAAATCGACCCTCAGAACCGACTGCTCTGGCGAATGCACCGCCGTCGCATGGAGGCTGAGGTGATCCGCGATTCGCTTCTGGCGCTGTCGGGAAACCTGGACGACCATATTGGTGGCAAGACCCTGCCCCACGCAAGTTTTGTCAACCTGAACGATGGAAAATCGCGCGATTCCGCGGTCTATGCTTCGGGCCGCCGCAGCGTTTACCTGCCGGTGCTTCGGAGCGCGCTTTACGAGATGTTCGAAACGTTCGACTTCGCGAATCCCTCGACGGCCAACGGCAGGCGATCGACGACCACGATTGCGCCTCAAGCGCTGTTCATGATGAACAGCGAGCTGATCGAGCGCGCCTCCCTTGCCGTGGCGGAGCGGGTTGTGAGGGAAAACGCTGATGATGCCGGGCGGTTGGATGCCGTGTATCGCTTGGTGCATTTGCGGCCGCCCGATCGCGAGGAGTCGAACCGCTGGAAGGATTTCCTGGAACGCTACGAGCAGGCTGCGGCGACCACCGAGGGCGGATCGGCGAGTCGGCGGATACGGGCCTGGCAGGCATTGTGCCGGGTGCTGCTGTCGTCCAATGAGTTTGTGTATGTGATGTAGCCCGGTACGCAGTAAGATGGAGCTGAATCCGATGCGGCGACCGTCGCGAAGAGAATGGCTGAGCCGGATGGGTGCGGGGTTCGGCGTCCTGGCGCTCTCCGCGTTGCTGGCCGAGGAATCCCCGGGAACTGCGGCAAACCCTCTCGCAGTACGTCCTCCGCATTTCGCACCGCGAGCGAAGCGGGTGATCATGCTGTTCATGTTCGGGGGGCCGTCGCACATCGATACGTTCGACCCCAAGCCGCTTCTGAATCGAGACAGCGGAAAGCCATTGCCGTTCGCCAAGCCCCGCGTGATTTCGTTCCCGCGCCGCGGCGGCAACATGATCGGTTCGCCGTTCGAATTCAAGCAACATGGGCAAAGCGGCGCCTGGGTCAGCGAGTTGTTTCCGAACGTGGCGCGCATGGTGGACGACCTCGCCATTATTCGATCGATGCACTGCTCGAATCCGAGGCATGGCGGAGCCGTGCTCGAGTGGCACACGGGGAGCGACACATTCATACGACCCGCGATGGGGTCTTGGCTGACCTACGGGCTCGGATCGGAGAATCAAGACCTGCCGGGCTACATCACGATGGGACAGGCGTTGGCCGAGGGTGGGGCCAACAATTACAGTTCCGCGTTTCTCCCGGCGGCTTACCAGGGAACGCCCCTCGGGTATGGGAACACGAAATCCAAGGACGCCCGGTTCCCGTTTATTGGTGACGGCAAACGACGCACGGATCTGCAGCGGCTCGAGTTGGATATGCTGAGCGACCTTTCGCAACACCATCTCGACCGAGTGGGATATGAAAGCGAGCTCGAAAGCCGCATCGCCACATTCGAATTGGCGTTCCGGATGCAGACCGAAGCGCCGCGCGTGCAGGACATCAGCTCGGAGACGGGTGCGACCCGACGCCTCTACGGCCTTGACGACCCCGTGACCGAAGACTTCGGCCGGCAATGCCTCATGGCGCGCCGATTCTGTGAGCGCGGCGTGCGATTCGTGCAGTGCAACAGCAACGGCTGGGACCATCACAGCAAGCTCAAAGAAGCGATCACCAAGAAATGCGGCGAGGTGGACAAGCCCATTGCCGGCCTGCTGGCCGACCTGAAAACACGCGGACTACTGGAGGATACTCTCGTCGTCTGGGGAGGTGAATTCGGCCGAACTCCGACAGCGGAGAATGCCGACGGGCGCGATCACAATCCGCACGGCTTCACGATGTGGCTGGCCGGCGGCGGCGTCAAGGCGGGGCTCTCTTACGGTCGTACCGATGAATACGGCTATTACGGTGTTGAAGACAAGGTGCATTTTCACGATTTGCACGCAACGATCCTGCACCTGATGGGTCTCGATCACAAGAAACTTACCTACCGTCACGCCGGCCGCGACTTTCGGTTGACGGATGTCCACGGGGAAGTGGTCCACAAGCTCCTCGCATAGCCTGCCGTTCCCCGGCAAGCAACCCCGGCGCCCAAGGAGAT
Organism: Bryobacterales bacterium; assembly: GCA_965204095.1. Taxonomy (GTDB): domain Bacteria; phylum Acidobacteriota; class Terriglobia; order Bryobacterales; family UBA6623; genus JAPPLB01. Next base: position 4,379,967 of record OZ241991.1, read on the forward strand.
GAGTTGGCGACTAACCTGCATTTCTCACCACCCGACGGCCGAAGCACGCGGTATGACCGCCAGGACTTTGTTGCGCTTGCTTGCCGTGCTCAACGTACTGTTCAAGTACGCCTGCGCGCGCCAAGCGGCTCGCGCCTCGTCCTGACGGCCCTCTCACGCACTTCGTCTCGCCACGTGGTGAGAAATACAGGCTAAGAACGCCTTCGATGCCCTGAGCGGCGGCAAGAATCTGGAAGGGGCGGGGAAGTGATGGCAGCGCCGGGATCCGATGCCTTATGGATCGGACTTTCCGGAGAGTCCGTTACAGGAAACGCCCAGCCTACTCGAACTTGCGTCCGGCGAGATACACGGAATGGATGTCGCGGGTGTTGAGGATGTCGTCGAGCGGATTGCTGTTGAGGACGATCAGGTCGGCGGCCTTGCCCTTCTCGAGGGTGCCGAAATCCTTGCCGATGCCCAGGGCTTCGGCGGACGTTTTGCTCGCCGCCGTGATCACTTGCGCCGGAGTGAGACCGGATTCGACCATCAGCTCCATTTCCCAGTGCTCGAAGTAGCCGGAGAATCGAGCCGGCGGTCCGGTGTCGCTGCCGAAGCCGATGCGAACGCCCGCGTCAGAGAGCTTCTTGAGGTTCTTCATGGCGATCTCAAGGCCCTTGATGTTGATCTCGCGCTCGGGGTCTTGGGCCTGCCTGGCCTTGAGGGTAGTTTTGACGGCCTGAACAGTGGCATCATCGACGCCCTTGCGGAAAAAGGCGTCGTCGAGCCAGGAGGGCGAGTCGGCGTAGACGAACGTCGACTGCTCGCGGCTGAGGGTCGCGACGTACGTGACCCTGTTCTTTTTCATGGCGGCGATCAGTGGGTCGTCGACCTCGGCGTCGCGGATGCTGTGGGCGATGATGTCGAGGCCGGCGTTGACGAGGCCCTTGGCATCTGCCAGCTCATAGAGATGAGCGAATGCGAGCAGGCCTCGCTTGTGGGCCTGTTCGATGATGGCCGAGTAGACTCCCGAAGGTAGTTTCTCGAAAGTCTCGTGATGGTCGTCGACCCACATCTTCACGACATCGGCGCCCTTGTCGGCGAGCCGGTTGACCCATGCTCGGGCCTGGGCCGCGGTCGCCGCTTCCTGAGCCACGCCCTTGACACCGGGCGCGTGGGTCGGGTAACCGCCGATGGTCGTAAAGCCCTGCAATGCCGTAAAGACGCGGGCGCCGTTGACTTTGCCTCGGCGCTGCTCGTCGCGGATGTCGAGAATCACCTCCGCGTCGGTACCCATGCTCGTAGTAGTTGTGACGCCGTACATCGCATAGGTCCTGAGCTGCGCCTCGGCGTTCTCGCGTGTGTAGTTCGCCATGTCCTGGCTCAGGCCCTTGACCATTCCGACGTGCCCGTGCAGGTTGATGATGCCCGGCATGACGGTCTTGCCCGTGAGGTCGACGGCTTCGGCGTCGCCCGGCATCTTGATCCTGGACGCCGATCCGACGTTACGGATCTTGCCGCCGGCGAGAACGAGGGTTGCGTTTTCGATGGCGCGGCTCCCCGTGCCGTCGATGAGGCGGACGTTCTTGAGTGCGATGACTTGCGCCGAAAGGCCTGTCGCGGCAACCAGCCCAAAGACCAGAAGGCGTTGTACAAGGCTAATGTTCCCGTGTCGAGGGCTGTGAATGGACATGGCTATTCAGGCGGATTTTAGCATGTAGCGCATGAGATCCAGTCTCGGACTGCCATGTTCTGTCGCGGCTTTGCCCGATCCGGGATCGTCATGTCGATCCACAACAGTTCTTACCTTTTTCCGGTATGCGTCACGGCAACGACTTGCGGAGAACGGCTCGGCAGCGCGCGAGAACCGTCTCGCCATCGTTCGCTGCAGCAGCCTTGAGTAGGAACTTCGGCGTCTCCGGCGGCATCTTAGACCGTCCGCGCCTTCCACTTGCCTCGGCGGAACCATAAAAACCCGATCACGGTCCAAATGACGCTCGATCCGGCCACTGCGACATAAACGCCCGTTGGGCCCCAGCCGGCGATGTGAGCCAGTGCGTAGGCAACCGGGAGTTCGAACACCCAATAGCAGATGAAGTTGATGTAGGTAGGCGTATCGGTGTCGCCGGCGCCGTTGAAAGCAGACGTGAAGACCATGCCATAGGCGGCGAAGACTTGACCCAAGCTGAAGAAGCGGAGAGCCTCAGCACCGATCAAAGCCACAGACTGATCAGCGGTGAAGAAACCGATGAGAAGTTCGGCCAGAATCCAGAACACGATGCTCACGGCGGTGAGAAAAGCGATGTTGTGGAAGCCGGCGAGCCTGACGGCTCGATCGGCTCGATCGGGCTTGCGTGCGCCCAGGCATTGGCCGACGAGTGTCGCTGCGGCTTGTGACAGGCCCCAGGAGACGAGAATGGAAGCCAGAATCAGCCGGGTGGCGATCGTGTATCCCGCCAAAGTCACTGAGCCAAAGAGGGCTACGATCCGGGCCACGCCGATCCAGCTTGCCGTAGCCACAGAATATTGGATGATGCCGGTCAGCGAGATCCGCAGCAGTCTCTTCATGACCGGTGCGTTCACGGCGAAGTGCGCCCGCCGAACACGCACGCGCAGCTCGCCGCGGAATAGCATGACGAACTGATAGACCACGCCTGTACCGCGGCCGATCGTTGTCGCCACCGCCGCTCCCATCAGGCCCCATTTTGGAAACGGTCCCCAGCCGAAAATCAGACAAGGGTCGAGGATGCAGTTCAACAGGTTGGCCAATGCCAGCGCCCGCATCGCGATGACAGCATCCCCGGCGCCGCGGAAGATGGCGTTGTTGAGGAAGAGCAGAAAGATCGTGACCGATCCGCCGAACAAGACCGCCGGATAAGTCCAGCCTGCCACGACGGCCGGGGAACCGCCCATCAAAGCAAGCAGATCTGGGGCCAGCAGTGCCCCGCCGAGTGACACCGGAATAGAGATCAATCCACCAGCGAGCACGGATTGGCCGGCGGCGAGTCCGGCGCCTACTGGATCACCCTCACCAATGCGGCGGGAAACCATGGCCGTGGCCCCCATGCTGAGACCGATGGCAATCGCGAAGACGACGACGATCAGAGCGCCGCTCAGGCCGGTGGTGGCGACGGCGGCGGCTCCCAATTTCCCAACAAAGTAGGTATCGACGAGCGTGAAGGTCGACTCCATCAGCAATTCCAGCATCATGGGAATGGCCAGCAGGATCATCGCACGGGTCAGGCTTCCCGACGTGTAGTCCTCCTGCGTCCCGCGGACGGCGGTCCAGGCTGCGCGCCAGAAGCCATTCTGGTTCCAAGGCGCGGATTCCGGATGGTTCCGTTCAGTTGTCATGGCGGTCTGAGGAAGGCCGATCCACCACTCTCAGTCGGACACTGCTGCCAAAGGACAAAGGTGAGTTCCCGCTAGCGCATCACCCTGCCGCAACTTCGCCCAAACCGGGATCGTCATGGCGATCCACAGCGGTTTTCACCTTGTCCCGGTATTGGTCCTGGCATCGGCTTGCTGCAAGCGGCTCGATCGCGGCGAGAGCCATCTCGGAATTGTCCGCAGATCTCCCCTCAGTAGTTAGTCCTTCCTCTGATACGCATCCCGGCGCTCGACCTGCAACCTACGGTGACGCCTTCCAGGAGTAGCGCAGGCCGAGGAAGTAGTAGGCGCCGTTGAAGCCCCACGGAGTGTACTCGCTGTAGCGTTCCCCGGTGCGCAACGCGCTCGGGTTCGCTCCCGGGTAGGTATTGAACACGTTTTGCACGCCGAATCTCAACGTAACGGCCTCGGAGAGAGGCTGGCTGCATTCCAGATCAACGATGGGCTTGCCGTCGTAGAACGCCGGGTCGTCGCCGTCATACCAGCCGCCGTAGTAACTCAGGCGGCCGAGGATTTTCATCCGTCCGAAGCGCTGGTTGGCGCTGAAATACCAGCGGGTTTCGGGCAGCGCCGCCTCCAGTCGGCGGATGCGGTCGGGCGAGAGCGTCTGCGGGTTGAAGTCCGTGACCATGGTATCGGTGTGGTTGAAGGCGACGCTGAAAGCCGTGTCGCCGCCGAGCGCCGGAGGCGTGTACGTCGAGACCACATCGAGCCCCTGCGTTCTCGTCGCGATGTCATTATTGAAGAACCGGAAGCTCCGCAGGTTGCTGGCGCTGGTGATGCCCTCCGCGACGAGGATGTCGACATCGTCCGGCGAGAGATTGATGTCTCTCGAATTGCCAAAGCGGTCGGACAGATCGATGCGGAAATAGTCGGCCGTCAGGGTGAAGGGGCCGCTATCGACCACCGTCCCAACGGTGTAGGTGAGTGAAGTCTCGGGTTGCAGCGGTCGTCCGCCGTACCTCTGTGCGAGTGCGGAAATCGACGGAATGGTGCCGCGGTTCACCAGGTCCATGAGTTCCGGGACGTACTGCGTCGCCACATTGAAGGCGTTCTGCTGTCCGGGCGTCGGCGCGCGGAACCCGCTGCTGACGCCGGCGCGGAGGGCGACCTCACGGTTGAGCTGGAGGCGGCCGGAGAGCTTACCGTTGATCGTGGTTCCGAAGTCCTCGAAGTCTTCCATCCGGACGGCCGTACCGAGCGTCCATCGCTCTTTCCGGCCTCGGAACTCGACATCGCCGTAGAAAGCCACGTTGCTGCGGCTCCAGTTCCCCGCTGCGATCGGGCTGAAGCCGGGGAAGCCGTTGGACGCGGCGCTGAAGCCCTGTGCCGCGAAAGGGCCGAAGTCCCACGACTCGCGCTGGCCGATGCCGATCTCGAACTTCTCGTCACGCCATTCGGCGCCGGCGGCAACGTTGATCATGTCGTTGACGGCGTAGGAGACGTCGAAGTTGATGCCGATCTCCTGCTGACCATAGAGACCGGGATCGAATGACGTGGGCGTATCCGGACCGAAGGAGGAGTTGATGGTGTTGTAGATGAAGAAGTCCGCTTCGTTGGAGCCGACGCTGACGCTGGCGTCCCAGACGATGCCGCTGGAGGTGTATCCGCGAAGCCCGGCGACCACCGATGCATCGGTCGCCTCGCCGCCGAACCGCGGGGTGAAGCCTCCGGGAAAGAGTTCCTGGAAGGAGAAGCAGTTCGGATCGTCCGTGACGCGTTGCAAGGCGGCCGGATCGGGTACGTTGCCGCTGACGGTGACCGTGGGACAGTTGGCAGAGCCTTCGCCGCGCGCGGCGAGCACGTCGCCGATGAGCAGGGTCCGGCCGCCGTCGTTGCTGAACACGCCGCCGCGGGTGTTGGGGTTCCTGAAGAAGAAGCCGCCGTCCACCCTCTTGCCGGCGTAGTTCGTGTGTCCGTAGAACTGCAAGCCGTTGTCGAACTGATAGCCGAAATTGCCGAAGAACTTGAAATTATCGTCGATGTCCGGAGAACCCCAGATCTGGGCCGGGTTGCGGACATGGTTGTTGCCGGCCTCGATCAGCGCCGCCGCATCGGCACGCTGAATGCTGCGGTCGGTCGGATTGGAGTTGCCGTATTCAAGGCTGAGATTGGCGAAGCCGGTTGCGCCGAGCGGCAATCCGACATTGCCGGCGACCGTGTATCCCGCTCCTCCGTCTTGGTGAATCCCGCTGAGAAACTCGACGCTGCCGCCGGAGCGGTCATCCTTGAGCAGGAAATTCAGCACGCCGGCAATGGCGTCCGAGCCGTACTGCGCCGCCGCGCCATCGCGAAGCAACTCCACCTGTTGCAGGGCGATCGTCGGGATGGGCGAGATGTCCGGCCCCTGCGCGCCGTCCGCCACACCATTGCCCAGCCAGGTGATGATTGCCGAGCGGTGGCGCCGTTTGCCATTCACCAGAACCAGCGTGTGGTCGGGCGCCAGGTTGCGCAGGTTCGCCGGACGGGCGATGGTGGCGGCGTCGCCGATCGGCTGGGTATTGACGTTGTAGGACGGAATGATCGCCCGCAACCGATTGCTCAAGTCGGTGTCGCCCTGGCTCACGATCTCCTCGGTCGAGATGACGTCGATCGGTACCGTAGACTCGGTCACCGAACGCGGCCGCGCGCGCGAACCGATCACGACGATCGTGTCCACCACGACCACCTCGAGGCTGAAGTTCAGCAGGATACGTTGGCCCGCGCGCAGTTCGACATTGCTGTGAATCCCGGTTTGAAAGTCGGGCGCCTCCGCGGTGAGCGTGTAGAGCCCGGGTTGTAGACCGCTGAACTCGTACGTTCCGACTTCGTTCGTTACCTGCGTTACGGAAACTCCCGTCGTGTCATTGGTTGCCGTGACTTCCGCACCGGGAATCAATGCTCCGGTGCTGTCGGCCACGGTTCCACGCAATGCCGCGCCGCCCTGGGCGAACGTGTTGATGGATAGACTCAGCAGCAGCGCAACGTTCGCTGCAATGCCCTGACAGGTTTCGCGCATAACCTAGACCATAAACTTCCCACTCCCTGGCCTGCACAAGACAACCGACACCAAGGCGCATGGGCCGCCGGCATGTGAACCCTCGATTCGCAATGGCTTTAGCTGGAATCCATGTGCCTTTCCGAGTACACCGGACCGGGTGTCAGCAGGTGGAAGCCACTGCCGGCTCTGACGCCTGACGCAAGCCCGTCGGCAACAACAACTCGCACGGCTTGCCGTCGATCGTCGAACCGAAATCCTCATCGGCTGCCGATGCGGCCGGGCCCCGGCGTATCTGTCCAGAATCCTGTCCGCAATGTTCTGAAGTCATGACCATGGAGGTCTGCGATAGGCGGTTCGGCGGTAGCGGTTTGTCTTCGAAGAATGTGATAATAAAAGGCCGTATTATTTCTTTTTTTGTGTTTTAGGAGTTATTTATGCTTTCAAGAAAGCTTGTTGTCATGATAGCGCTGCTCCTGATCGGCAATTCAGGAGTCGCATACGCTCAGCAATCGGCCACCCTGAGCGGAGAGGTAACCGACGATACCGGGTCGGTTATCCCCGGAGCGAGAATCACGGCAAGCAACAACGCCACCGGAGACGAGGTGACCGGATCGACGAACAACTCCGGGGAGTACGAATTGACAGTCGATCCCGGGACCTACACGGTCACGGCCGAGAATCCCGGCTTCGAGATCGGTATCGCCGATGGCGTCGAAGCAGTTGCCGGCGAATCGGCCCAGCAAAACTTTACGCTCGCCTTGGCCGCCGTCACCGAGTCCATCGTTGTCGTCGGCAGCCGCGCCGAGCCGCGTTCGGTGACGGAGTCCACCGTGCCCGTGGACGTGATCAGCACCCAGAACCTTTCCAGACAGGGGAGCAGGGACCTGGTAACCCAGTTGCGGACGGTGGTCCCCTCCTTCAACATCAACACGCAACCGATCAGCGATGCGGCGACCGTCGTCCGTCCTGCGAACTTGCGTAACTTGGCGCCCGACCACACGCTGGTCCTGGTCAACGGGAAGCGCCGCCACCGCGCGTCGGTCATCACTTGGCTGGGAAACGGCATCGCCGACGGCTCGCAGGGGCCGGACATCTCCATCATTCCCTCGATCGCCATCCGGCAGGTCGAGGTACTGCGCGACGGCGCGGCGGCGCAATACGGCTCGGACGCCATCGCCGGAGTCATGAACTTCCAACTGAAGGACGATCCCTCGGGAGGCAGCCTGGAAGTCCAGACCGGGGGCTTCCGCGATGCCAATAACGGGAACCCGGCGACGTGCGGTGCGGGCGTCATCGGCGACATCCAGCACTCGTGCAACGGCATCGGCGGACACGGCCGGACGTTATCCCTGGCCGGCAACGTCGGGGTGCCGCTGGGAGAGAACGGTTTCGGCAACTTCAGCCTGGAGTACGGCACCGCCGAGCCAACCAACCGCACCATCCAGCGCCAGGACGCATTGAACATCATCAACGCGGGCAATACGAACATTCGCGACCCGGCGCAGGTTTGGGGCTCCCCGAGAGTCAACCACGACCTCAAGCTGTTCGCGAACTTCGGCCATCTGTTCGACGATCGATATCAACTCTACGGTCACGGCAACTACGCGTCCCGCAAGGTGACCGGCGGGTTCTACTTCCGGAATCCGCACACTCGGGGCGGGGTCTTTCGCGGTCCGGTGGTCGACGGAACCCCTACGCTTCTGGTCGGCGACCGGGTCTGGGCCGCGAACGCGCCCGAGAGCCGCGATCCTCCGCCCGGGCGGGAGCCGGGCGCGGGCGGTTGCCCCATCATCCCGGTCGTTGACCATGTCCCCGACGCGGGCGCGCTCGCCGCGGTCGAGGCCGACCCGGACTGCTTCACCCTCTACAGCCGGTTTCCTGGAGGGTTCACGCCGCAGTTCGGCGGGGACCTGATCGACTACTCGGTGGTGGGCGGCCTGCGCGGGTTCGCCAGCAACGGCTTCACCTGGGACGCGAGCGCCAGCATCGGCGTCAGCGAGATCGATCAGTTCATCAACGATACGGTCAACGCGTCGCTCGGTTTCGATACGCCGACAAAGTTCCGGCCCGGCATCTACCGGCAGGAGGAAACCAACCTCAACTTCGACATTTCCTACCCCATCAGCGATATAGTGCACTTTGCCGCCGGCACGGAGTGGAGGAGGGAGGAGTTCACGATCGGCGCCGGCGATGATGCGTCGTGGACGATCGGTCCGTATGCCGCGCAGGGCTTCAGTTCCGGTTCGAACGGCTTCAACGGCTACCGAGCCGATACGACGGCGGGGGTCTGGGACCGCACCAACGTCGCGGTCTACGGCGACGTCGAGTTCAGCGACGCCGGCAACTGGACGCTCGGAACGGCCCTGCGGTTCGAGAGGTTCAACGATTTCGGCAGCACGCTCAACGGTAAAATCTCCGGGCGCGTCAAGCTGAACGACGTGGCCGCGCTCCGCGCCGCCTTCAGCACCGGCTTTCGGGCGCCGACACCGGGGCAGCAGAACGCGTTCAACGTGACGACGGCGTTTATCGGCGGGCAACTGACCAACCAGGGCGTGGTTCCCGCTACTTCAGCCGTGGCCATGGCGCGTGGCGGCGGCCAGCTCCAACCGGAGAAATCGAAAAACTACAGTGCCGGCGTCGTCCTCGAGGAGGGCCCGTTCACCTTCACCGCCGACTACTTCCGGGTCGACATCGACGACCGCGTCGCCCTGGCCCAGGAGATCAGTTTGACGGATGACGAGATCGAGACGTTGCTGGCGGAAGGGATTCCCGAAGCACGGAATTTCCCCGTGTTCCGGTTCTTCCTGAACGACTTCTCGACGACGACCCAGGGCATCGACCTGATCTCGACGCTGGTGCAGGGGCGCACGACGATCAGTGCCGTCTACAACTACACGGATACAGAGGTCAAGAACGTCGAATCTGCCGTGATCGACGAGTTCCGCATCCAGACGCTGGAACGGGGGCTGCCGAACACGCGGTGGAGCTTCAGCGTCAACCACGACGCCCGCCGCTGGAACCTCATGGGTCGCGTGAACTACTTCGGTCAGTTCTGGGACAGCGAGGATGGGCGGAACGCGGCTGACTTGGGCGTCGTGGCCTCGTCGGCAATGTACCCGTCCTATTCCGGCAAGGCGCTGCTCGATATCGAGTTGGGCATCCCGATCGGAGAAAACGTCGCCGTGGCCATCGGCGGTGAGAACATACTGAACACCTACCCCGAAGTGAACGAGTACGGCGCCTTTACGGTCGGCAATAGCTACGGCCAGTTCTCGCCCTTCGGGTTCAACGGAGCGAACTTCTACGTGCGGGTCAACTATGGCTGGGGCCTGAGCCGCCCGTCGCCGGAAAGGTCGTCTCGGGATGATGAGGCGCCCCAACGCGATCCTCTGCGGGTGCGCAAAGAGGTTGCCGAACAGATCGCGAAGCTCGAAGAGTTGCACGACGAGTTGATCGGCCACCTGAAGGAGATCCAGGAGTCTCAGACCGATCTGTGGTTGCAACGCTGGGCTGGAGAGCAGGTAGCCAAGGCGCAGATGGCGAAAGAGCGAGACATGGCGATGTTGCGGACAAGTTTTGAAAGAAGAACCACCGCTCAAGATGTCGAGCCTCTCGGAAAAAGCGCCGAAATCAAGCAGCTAGCGGTCAAGGACCAGATCACAGCGGCGCATCTACAAAAGAAGGGTCAGCCGGCCCTCAGCCTCGGAGGATGAAGGCTGCCGTTCTTGCGTGGCGGCGGGCGGACCGGAAGTTCGCCGCCGTCACTCGGAACACCTGAATCGCCGGCGGCAACCGGCGGAAACAAGGTGAGACTGGACGTGCTCTGAGCCGCTGTCGCAGAGCCGTGGGCGGTGAGGAATCTAGCCTGCATTTCTCACCACCCGACGGCCGAAGCACACGATACGACCGCCAGGACTTCGTTGCGCTTGCTTGCCGTGCTCAACGTACGGTTCAAGTACGCCTGCGCGCGTCAAGCGGTTCGCGCCTCGTCCTGACGGCCCTCTCACGCACTTCGCCTCGCCACGTGGTGAGAAATACAGGCTAGCCTGCATTTCTCACCAGGGAGTAGAAAAAGGGCTGCCTGGTGTGGCATAAAACATTTATGTCCAAAACGTTAGCGCCACAAGCCGAAAGCAGCCCTCTGACAACAGAGTGTACTCAATGCAGCTTCACCTTTGCCAAGCATTTTCGGCGCCAGGTGAGCGCCCGCTTCGACGGCGGGGTGATCAGTTCCGACGGCGGCGCGCTGCTGTTGCGCGAGGTGGACCAGCGCATCAAGCTGCTGCCGCGGCTGGCGGCCTGCTTCGAGGATGGCCGCGATTCGCGGCGCATCGAACACCGGGTGGGGGAGTTGGTCTCGCAGCGGGTCTACGGGCTGGCGCTGGGATACGAAGACCTCAACGATCACGACGAGTTGCGGCGGGATCCGGGGCTGGCGCTGCTGGCGGGCAAGAGCGACGTGGGCGGGCAGCAGCGCCGCCGCGAGCGTGACCGCGGCCAGCCGCTGGCGGGCAAGAGCACGTTGCAGCGACTGGAACGAACGACCGACGGGCTGGACCGTTATAAGAAGATCCGCTGCGACAGCGCAGCGATCGACCGCCTGCTGGTGGACGTGTTCGTGGAAGCGCACTCGCAGGAGCCGGCCGAGATCATTCTCGATATCGACGCCACCGATACGCCGTTGCATGGGCAACAGGAGGGGCGTTTCTTTCACGGCTACTACCGACACTACTGTTACCTGCCGCTGTACATCTTCAGCGGCGAGCACGTATTGTGCGCGCGGCAGCGAGTGGCGAATCAGGACGCGGCGGAGGGCAGTCTGGCGGAACTGAAGAGGATCGTGGCGCAGATCCGGGGAGCGTGGCCGCAGGTGAGGATCATCGTGCGCGGCGACTCGGGGTTTTGTCGGGACGAGTTGATGGACTGGTGCGAGCAGAACGGAGTGGAATACGTGTTGGGGCTGGCGCGCAACGAGCGGCTGCGGTCGCTGATCGACGACGCCCTCGACGAGGCGGCCCGGCAGCAGCAGCAGACGGGCCGGCCGGCGCGGGTCTTTACGGAGTTTGAGTACCAGACGCTTGAGAGTTGGAGCCGGGCGCGGCGGGTGGTGGGGAAGGCGGAGCAACTCGTCGGCAAGCAGAATCCGCGCTACGTGGTGACGTCACTGGATGCCAAGCGTTGGCCGCCGCAACGGTTGTACGAACAACTCTACTGCGAGCGCGGGGAGGCGGAGAACCGCATCAAGGAGCAGTTGAGTCTGTTCGCGGATCGCATGAGCAGCGAGACGCTGCGGGCCAATCAGTTGCGGCTGCATCTGTCGTCGCTGGCGTATGTGTTGCTGGTGGGGCTGCGGCGGCTGGGGCTGGAGGGCACGCAGTGGGCGCGGGCGCAGACGGAGACGATCCGGCGGGGGTTGTTGAAGATCGGGGCGCTGGTGAAGGTGAGCGTGCGGCGGGTGCATCTGTCGCTGGCCAGCGGCTATCCCTATGAGGAGGCGTTCGCGGCGGTGTATCGGGCACTGCGTCCGCCGGGACCAGCAACGGTGTGAGAACACCGAGTGAGCCCAAAAACAGCGTTCCCGGGGCGCTCTGCCGGGGCCGCAGGGCTAAGTGTGTCTGCTGTCGGCAACAACCCCAAAAACGGACGTTGGCGGGTCGCCAGGGGCGGCAGAAAACGCCCCGTACCGGCCCTCGTCCCTCCTCACCGTGAGGATTCCGAGCTTCAGACCCTATTGCGGCCCCCCTCAACCCTTCGCAATGCCGCTGGTGAGAAATGCGGGCTAGCGCCGCCCACTCCGTCTCCCTGCGGTGCCCGGCTTAGCCTGTCGAATTTCTGCCCGAAGCCGTCGCGATTCGTCTCGACGCTCCTGCCTGCCACTCCTTGCGACGGATCAGGGATTCGTCCTGTGTCCGCGGCAGGGTCCCGAGACCCGCATGTTATTCTGAATCTGCAAACTGGCCGGTCGTCCAATGGCAGGACACGGGCCTTTGGAGCCTGGAATGGAGGTTCGAATCCTCCCCGGCCAGCCAGATGCAACCCCTACCCGTTTATTCGATTTCGCGGTCTTCGCCGGCCGTCTTTCCGGTCTTCGCATGCACCAGAAATGCGTGCATGAAGGGGTCGAGGTCCCCGTCGAGCACACGGTCGACGTCACCCTGCTCGAGCTTGGTGCGCACGTCTTTCACAAGCCGATACGGCGCCAGAACGTAGTTGCGGATCTGGCTGCCGAAGTTGATGTCCGACTTTGAAGCTTCGAGCTTGTCCATCTCTTTCTGCTTCTTTTTCATCTCGTGATCGTAGAGACGCGATTTCAACATCTTCAGCGCGCTCGCCTTGTTCTTGTGCTGCGAACGCTCGTTCTGGCATTGCACGACGATGCCGGTGGGCGCGTGCGTAATGCGGACCGCCGAGTCCGTCATATTGACGTGCTGCCCGCCTGCGCCGCCGGCCCGGTAGGTGTCGATGCGCAAGTCGTCGGGCCGGAGGTCGACCTTGATCTGATCATCGATCTCCGGGTAGACGAACACGGATGCAAACGAAGTATGCCGCCGGGCCGCAGAGTCGAACGGTGAAATCCGCACCAGGCGATGGACGCCAATCTCCGACCGCATCAGACCATAGGCATTGTCTCCGGCTACCGTAAACGTAGCGGATTTGAGGCCTGCCTCCTCACCAGGAAGCGAGTCGGTCAGCTCCGTCTTGAACCCCTTGCGCTCAGCCCAGCGGACGTACATGCGCAATAGCATTTCGGTCCAGTCCTGCGACTCGGTGCCGCCCGCACCCGAATGCAGCACGACGATGGCGTTCGAGTGATCGTGCTCCGCAGACAGCAGGGCCTCGGTTTCGATCTGGTCCGCGCGCTCTTCGAGCGACTTCAGCTCGGCCGCGATCTCGTCTTCGACGCTCTCGCCCTCTGCGGCTAGCTCGAAGAACGCTTCCAAGTCGGCGACGCGTCGTGAAAGCTCGTTCTCGGACTCGATCGCCTGCACGAGGCGCTTGCGCTCCTGCAAGACGGAGCGGCTTTTCGCGGAGTTGTTCCAGAACGCAGGATCGGCGGTCTGCTTCTCGATGGCTTCGAGCTGGGATTTCTTGCCGGCGGCGTCAAAGATACCCCCGAATCCCCTGGATACGGGGACGAAGGTTGCCGAAGCCGCGGTCAAGCTCGTCTAGTGTCATCAATTGCCTCTGTTTTCAAGATAGCCGACCTCGCAACAAAACGGCCAGACCGCCGCCGGCCGCAAGCCAGCAAAGCCACAGGAACCATTGGCCCCAGCGAGTGAACACGGTCAGCGCCGTTCGGTAGTTGAAACGTGCAACCAGCACATCCTGCTCGAACGACGGAAGCGATGCCGTAACCCGGCCGATCGGGTCGATCACGGAAGTGACGCCGTCGTTTGTCGCCCGCAGCAGCCAGCGTCCGTTCTCGAGTGCGCGCATGCGAGCGATCAGCAGATGATGGTGGCGGGCGGCGCTGCTGCCGTACCAACTGTCGTTCGAGATGTTCACCAGCACCTCCGCCCCCTGGCGCACGAACTCGCGCACGCCGCGCAGGAACACGGATTCATAGCAAATGAACGTGCCCACGCGATGCCCTCCGACCTCGGTCACAACGACGCGGCTGCCGGGGTGGAAGTTGCCGGCCTCGAGCGTGATCTTCTCAACGAACAGAGAGAACGGCCACGGCACGAACTCCCCAAACGGAACGAGAAACATCTTGTCGTATTGCGAAACGACGTCGCCTCTCTCGTTTACGATCAACGCGCTGTTCAGAGGCTGCTTGCCGTCCGCGCCTCCCCGCTCGACGGAATTGAAGATGATGGGAGCATCGACGCTCGCCGCCAGTCTACGGAGAAAGCCACGGATCGACGCATCCATCGAGTAGTAGGCCGGCACCGGGTACTCGGGCCAAATGACCAGCGCCGGTGGAGTCGAATCCTTTTCGACAGCGATTCCCGCGGAGAGGTGCGCCATGCGCGCGAGGTGTAGCGCATGCCGCGCATGGTCCCATCCTCCCGATCGAAGCTCGTCCGGGAGGACGTTGGGCTGGACCAGCCGGACGGTCTGTCGCGGCGCGGCAACGTCAGGAAGCGCGGGCACCAAAGGCAGAAGCAGCAGTGGCGCCAACCAGAACGCCTCCCGCCGCAACCTCCGCAGGAACAGGACAGCGACCGCTACATTCACCATCGCCAGCACGAACGACAGACCGTAGATTCCCGTCAGAGGCGCCAGGCGAGGCAACAGCGGCATTTCGATGCCGGCGTTTCCCAACTGCAACCACGTGAACGCCAAGTACTGATGCAATCCTTCGAAAGAAACCCACAAAGCCGTTACAACGGGGATTGCCCATGACCGCTTCATCAACGGTCCCGCGGCGACCGAGAACACGGCCAGATACAGCCCCTTGTAAAGAAAAAATCCCATGAAGATGGCGCCGGCTCCCGGCGCTGAAAGGCCGGCGTAGCTGTGCATCACGCCGTAGATCCAATAGCAGGCTCCACCCCAGTAGATCGAGCCCGCCAACCATCCCATGAGGAACCGCGCCCGCCACGCATCTTCGCGGGCGCATGCGATGAGAAGAGGAGCAACCGCAACGGGAGCCAACCACGTGAAGCCGAATCGCGGAAAGACCAGAACCTGGAGCAGGCCGCTCAGCGCAGCGAGTGGGAAAGAATACGCTCGTGAAGAGCAACACGGAACAGGCACGCCGCTTCGAACGAGAGTTGTCACGCCGTTGCCACGGCGCTCTCTGCGACCTGCTCGGCCATGTAGGAACTGCGCACCAGAGGTCCGCTGAAGACCGACCGGAAGCCGATCGACTCGCCGTACTCGCGATAGGTTTCAAACACTTCCGGTCGAACAAACTCCTCGACCGGCAGCCGTCGCCGCGCGGGCTGAAGGTATTGGCCGATCGTGACGACATCGGCGCCTGCCGCGAGCAGATCGTCAAGCAAGCGGCGAACCTCGGCCTCGGTTTCACCCAGCCCGACCATCAACCCCGACTTCGTCATCACCTGCGGCCGGTAGCGTTTTGCGAACGACAGAACTTGCAGCGAGCGCTCATAGATCGCCTGCGGGCGCACCCTACGGTAGAGTCTCGATACGGTTTCCATATTGTGGTTGAAAACATCCGGACCGGCGTCGAGAACCCGCGCCACGGCTTCCGTATCGCCGAGGAAATCGGGAGTCAGCACTTCGACCCGCGCTTCCGGCAGGAGCTTTTGCACGGCCCTCACGGTCTGCGCGAAGTGATCGCTGCCGCCATCGGGAAGCTCATCGCGGTTGACGCTCGTGATCACGACGTGGCGCAGTCCCATGCGGTGAGCCATTTCGGCAACGCGCCACGGTTCATCCGGGTCGAGAGCCTCAGGCGTTCCCTGGGGCACCGCGCAGAAACCGCACCGCCGCGAGCAGACGTTCCCCAGGATCATGAACGTGGCGACCTTGCGGCTGAAGCACTCGTGAATGTTGGGGCAGCGCGCCGACTCACAGACCGTGTGCAGGTTGCGCTCGCGGAACTCGATCTTGAGGTCGTGAAGAGCCCGATAGTGCGTCGTGCCGCTGCGCACCCACTCCGGCAGGCGAGGGCCGGGCGGTCGTTGCGGCGAAGCGATTTGAATCAGGTCCACGGGAATAACAGGAGCGGGCAGCGACTCCTTATTCTCCCATGGGAGGAACTCCGCCTCAGGGCCTCCGCAGAATCGTCTGCAACCCGTCGGCGCGCATTCTGTTCTGGGCGTCCTTGGCCTCGTTGACGCTCGCGAACGGGCCGACCACGACCCGGTTCCAGCCATCCCCGCCCTTGTCATAGAGCGCAACGGGGTATTGCTTGTCTTTCAGCTTGCTGACCAGCAACTGGGCATCGGACCGTACCCGCAACGCCGCCACTTGAACATGAATGCCCCGAGCGATCTGAGCGCCCGTCGCCGCCGCGGGCGCCGCGGGGGCCGCAGTCTTCTCAGGCGGGGGGGCTGGCTTCGCCACGGGCTCAGGCGGTTCCGGCTTCACGGGCGCCGGAGGCGGCGATAGAACTTCTCGCGGCCTGGGAGCATCTTCGAGCAACGTGTCCGGGATGCGAACATCGGTCACTTCCGGTTCGGGCGCAAGGTTGCTGGTGGCCGCGATCACTCGATCCTGCTGCCCGCTGCTGAAGCCAGCCGTGTAGCCGAACGAGAAAAAGACCGCGAACAGAACTACGACTACGAAGAACAAGCTCAGCAACTGCTTGTTCCCGAGAACCAGTTCAAACTCTTCGTCTTCACGGGAGGGCATATGAACCCATTGTACCTAAAAACAATGGGATCCAAAGATGTTTTGCAATCCGCCTATGCCGACGTGCTCTGCGGCGGCCCCCCGCCATCTGAATGCTACTTTGCGTCGTCTATCTGCTCGGCCCACTTCGCCAAGCCGCGGAACAGATCGATGGGCAACGGGAACACGACCGTAGTGTTTTTCTCGGTGCCGATTTCCGTGAGGGTCTGCAGGTAGCGCAGCGTCACCGACGTCGGCTGGCTCGACAGGGCGCGGGCGGCCTCGGTAAGTTTCGTCGCCGCCTGCATCTCGCCATCGGCGTGGATGACTTTCGCGCGCCGCTCGCGCTCGGCTTCGGCTTGCCGCGCGATGGCCCGGATCATCTGCTCGGGCAGATCGACGTTCTTGACTTCGACGGCCTGGACCTTGATTCCCCAAGGCCCGGTGTGCTCGTCCAAAGTGGCCTGGATCTGCGCATTCAGCTTCTCGCGTTCGCTCAACAACTCGTCGAGGTCCGCTTCGCCGAGCACGGAACGCAACCGCGTCTGAGCAAGCTGGGAGGTGGCGTGTACATAGTGCGACACTTCGACAATCGACTTCGCCGGGTCGATCACGCGGAAGAAGATCACAGCGCTGACTTTCACCGTGACGTTGTCGCGAGTAACGACGTCCTGGGGAGGAACGTCCAGCGTCTCCACCCGCAATGACACCCGGACGATGCGATCGATCGGCGCGAAGACCAACACCAACCCCGGCCCCTTCGGCCGCGGCAACAAACGGCCCAGGCGAAAGATCACGCCTCGTTCATATTCGGGCAGGATCTTGATGCAGTTGATCAAGTACAGAACCACGATGAAGATGAAGACATAGCTCAAGTTGAAACCAAACATAACGTTTCTTCTCCTCCGCCGCGTCACAAGCGGCGATCCACGAAACTCCTGGCTGCTCCCGGGTCAAGGGGCCGGCGACCCGGCTGCCGGCGCTTCGTCCGATTGCGACTTCACCCTGAGCTTGAGGTCATCGACTCCGACCACTTGCACGGGCGCGCCCGATCGTATCGGCGAGTCCGACGACGCGTTCCACCACTCGCCGTGCACGAAAACGCGGCCCTTCGCGTGCACGTCCGTTTTCGCGACACCGACCTCTCCGATCATGCCCCGCCGTCCGGTCACGACCTTGACCCGGAAGGACCGGACCGCAAGCTGCAGCAGAAAAACCGTAATCGCCGCCAACGGCAGCGTCACGCCAATGGCGGTAGCCCAGTTGATCGAAAGTTCCGGCATGTCGGTGTCGATCAGCATTACCGCGCCCAGCACCATCGCGATCACGCCGCCGGCGGCTAGAATTCCGTTCGTCGTCGTCGTGGCTTCCAGTATAAAGAAGACCAGTCCCAAGACGATCAGGGCCGCCGCCGCCCAATTGATGGGGAGCACCGTCAACGCCATCGCACCCAAGATCATCAGGATCGCTCCGCCAACGCCCGGCACGATCAGACCGGGGTTTGAAAATTCGACGTACACTCCGACCAACCCCAGCACAAACAGGATGAAGGCCAGGTTCGGGTCGATCAATGCCAGCAAGATGGATTGGCGGTACGACAACTCGAAAGGCACGACACCTGCATCCGCCAGGGAAAGCGTCGTCTCGCTGCCGTCGAACCGTTTGATCGTCTTGCCATCCAGCTTTGCGAGCAAGTCCTTTACGTCAGGCGCGATGTATTCGATGAGCTTCTCATCCAGCGCCTCCCTCTCCGTGAACGACTTGCTTTCGAGAACGGCCTTCTCCGCAACCTCCGGATTTCGCCCCCGCTTGCTTGTGACCGAACGAACCGAGGCGGCGGTGTCGTTGCTTACCTTCGCCTTCATCACCTCGTCCATTTCACCGCCCATCAGGACGGGGTGCGCCGCGCCGGTGTTCGTTCCCGGCGCCATCGCGGCCACGTCGGCCGACACCAGGATCATGAAACCGGCCGAAGCCGCACGTCCTCCGCTGGGCCCAACGTAGGCGATGATCGGGACATCCGAGGCAACAATCGTCTGGATGACATCCTTGGCGGCGGACAGCAAACCGCCGGGCGTATTCAGCCGCAACAAGACGGCCGCAGCCCCTTCCTCGTCAGCCTGCCGGATCGCCTCTTGAACGAGCTCGACCGTCAGGGGATGGATCACGTGCTCGACGTCAACCTGGATGACCTGGGCGCTGCGGGCGTGCGAAGGAAAGATACCCAGGCCAGGCAACAGGACAACGACGCCGAGCCAGCCTAAGTGTCGTGATTTCATGGGTTTCTACCGATATTGTAGTATACGCTTCCGATCAAGACCAAAGCGCATAGCCTGCATTTCTCACCACCCGACGGTCGAAGCACACGATAAAAGGCCGTGATTCGTGTTTCGTGTCTCGTGATTCGTGAAAACCATTGGCGGGGGCCTGGTTCGCTCCAAAAGAAATGTCTGACGGCCGGTGAAACGTAAAGGTCGTGTTTCGTGACCCGAGGGGTGAAGGAGGGGATTTGGCAAGCACGCCTGCGCGCGCCAAGCGGCGCTCGCCTCGTCCTGACAGCCCTCTTACGCAC
The DNA here is from genome assembly GCA_965204095.1 of Bryobacterales bacterium. GTDB lineage: Bacteria > Acidobacteriota > Terriglobia > Bryobacterales > UBA6623 > JAPPLB01. Next base: position 4,399,133 of record OZ241991.1, read on the forward strand.
TTCGCCTCGCCAGGTGGTGAGAAAAGCAGGCCGGCTGTCAACGCAGCCGAAAACGTTCCCCTGTTCGCGCAACCGAGAGCGTTCTCCTTTCCCGGCATGGGTCCCATTCGCGGCAGCCACAGCCCAAGGAGCCTGGAGAGCGGCGGGAGCTGTGGAGAAACGGCTCTCGACGGGAGGCCGACCGAGAACGGCTGACGATGCGCGGACACTTGTTCAGGCCCCCCTCCATTTAAATTAATAGTGAACAATGGCGAACAATCGTGAACAGGGAAGCCGTGACCTGGCGGCGGGCACGGCGGTACGGACGGCGATAAAGGCCGTGATTCGTGATTCGTGACTCGTGAAAACCCTGAAAGGCCGTGTTGCCGGTGCGGGGGATGGTGGCCGCCCATGCCGCCCCATGCCGCGCCACAACGCGCAGGAAAGCAGCGGGAAAAGCGTAAAAGCCGTGATTCGTGATTCGTGAAAAACCCGCTGGTCGGGCTTGTGGTTGCTCTCCTTGGAGCTGCCGTAGGAACAGGGAAAAACCATGTTGCGTGATTCGTGAAATGCAGAAAAGCCGAAAAGCCGTTTTGCCGGTGCGGACGGAGCGCGGACAGCGGCTTGTGGGTATCCGAAGAATTCCGAGGAATTGTGGGGAATTCCGAAGAATTGTGGGGCAGAAGAACCGTAAAGATTCGGAAAAAATCGTAATCCGGCGGCAAAAACACGTAATCCGGCGGCAAAGACTCGTAATCCGGCGGCAATAAAGTCCGTGATTCGTGTTTCGAGACTCGTGATTCGTGAAAAGCATGGTCGGGGGGCCTGGTTCGCTTCAGGAGAAATGCCTGACGGCCGGTGAACGGAGAGGCCGAAAAAGCCGTGCTGCCGGCCGGAGTTGCCGGCGCCACGAAGAACAAACTTCGCCGCGGGTGCATGCGCGTGATCTCACCTCCTCGATTTTCCCCGCTTTTCTCTCAGCGAGGGCCAGGATTCCTGACTCACTGTCCTCATGCTACGCCGTCCGGGACGGCAAAAAAAGACTGAAGGGCTTCAGTACCCACGTGTATCGTTCGAGCCACGTGATTCGTGTTTCGTGAAACATAAAAGCCGTGCTTCGTGTTTCGTGACTCGTGAACAAAAGCCGTGCTTCGTATCTTGTAAAAACCTTAAAATCAGTGGCTTGCGGCTAGTGAACGCCTTGATAGCCCTGATTCGCGACCCGCACGGACTGCGCCTCGCTGCCTCCCTGTCCTCATGCCTAGCAGACCGGGGCGGGAAAAACAAGACTGAAGGGCTTCAGTACCACATGCACCAAACGAGCCACGGAAAAAGCCGTGTTTCGTGTCTCGTGATTCGTGAAAACCCTTAGCAGGGGGCCTGGTTTGCTCCAGAAGAAATGTCTGACGGCCGGTAAACCGTAAAGTACACCTGCGCGCGCCTTTTTCCTCCGCCCGGCTTGCGCCTCGTCCTGACGGCCCTCTCACGCACTTCGCCTCGCCACGTGGTGAGAAATGCAGGATAATGGCACCCATGGCCTGCCCCATTTGTGAGAAGCGCAGGCCCAAGCGCTTCTGCCCCGCCAAGAACCAACAAATCTGCCAACGCTGCTGCGGCGAGCAGCGAGAGGTGACGATCGCCTGTCCCTTCGATTGCCGCTACCTGCAGCAGAGCCGCGAATGGGATTACAGCGGAGGTCTCGATCCCAAAGACTTTCCCTACAAGGAAATCCGTATTGACGAGAGCTTCCTGAGAGACCACGCCGAGTTGGTCGAGACCTGTGGAGAAGCCCTGCTGGAAGCGTCATTGTCGACGACCGGCGCCGTAGACGCGGATAGCCGCGCCGCTCTCGACGGGCTGGTCCGCACGTACAAGACCCGCGAGAGCGGCCTCTATTACGATTCGCGCCCGGACTCCCTCTACGCCGCGAGAATCTTCGATGAACTCAACCAGAGGATCGAGCGCTTTGTGCGAGAGGAAGAGGAGCAGTCCGGCTTTGCGCGCACTCGCGATTCAGATGTCTTGTCGACATGTGTCTTCCTGCTCCGCATGGCGCTCGACCGCGATAACGGCCGTCCGAAAGGCAGAGCGTTCCTCGGCTTTCTGCACCTCCACTTCGGCCCCTCCGAAGAGGCCCCATCGCCCTTTCTCATCGCCGGCCGCTGAACGCCGTTTCCCTAGCCTGCATTTCTCACCACCCGACGGTCGAAGCACACGATAAAAGGCCGTGATTCGTGTTTCGTGTCTTGTGATTCGTGAAAACCATTGGCGGGGGCTTGGTTCGCTCCAAAAGAAATGTCTGACGGCCGGTGAAACGTAAAGGTCGTGTTTCGTGACCCGAGGGGTGAAGGAGGGGATTTGGCAAGTACGCCTGCGCGCGCCAAGCGGCTCGCGCCTCGTCCTGACGGCCCTCTCACGCACTTCGCCTCGCCACGTAGTGAGAAATGCAGGCTAGCCGTCCGGCCGTCGATCCCTCTGCTCAGCCTGCCCATAGCGAATGCTAGACTAAGCCGGAATGGCGCCGGAACCGCGAATCGGGCTGGTCGTGTTCGCCCACGGTTCGCGCGTACCGACAGCCAACGAAGCCGTTCGCCGCGTGGCCGAGCGCGCCGCCGAACGCTGCGGGATTTCGATCTGGGAGGCGGCCTTCCTGGAACTCGCCGAGCCGACTCTGGAGTCTTCGGTCGAGCGGCTCACAGAGCGGGGTGCGGGAAAGATCATCGTCACTCCCTATTTCCTGACCATGGGCATTCATCTGCAACGCGATCTGCCGGAACTCCTGCGTCAAATCGCCGCGAAACGGCCCACTCTCGATGTATGCTACGCGCCGCCGCTGGACGGACACCCGGCGCTGGTGGACATCGTTGCCGACCGGGCGAGGGAACTGATGGATTGATGAGCGGCTCCTCCCGTTCCGTCCGGCTGAAGCGGATCGGCGCGCCGACTCCCGATACGCGCCACCTCGTCCTCGAGTCGGCCGATGAGCAACCGTTCGACTTTGAACCCGGACAATATGTTTGCTTGAGCACGACCCTCGAGGGTCAAGAAGTCGACCGCTACTACTCGATCGCCTCGGCGCCCAATGGAAGCGCTATCTTCGAGCTTTGCGTCAAGCCCGTCGGCGACGGAAGCCCATTCGGCGACCACCTGGCGCACATCGAACCCGGGGACATGTTCGAGTGCAAAGGACCCGGGGGCAGCTTCCGCCTCGCGAATCCCGTCCGTGATGCCGTTTTCCTGGCCGCGGGAACCGGCATTACACCCTTACGGGCCATGCTCCGGCACTTGTTGGCCGGAGACGCCGACCCGAATACGCGCGCCCAGTTCACGCTGCTGTACGGAGCGCGCACGCCGGAAGGGCTGTACTTCCGTGATGAGTTCGAGGACCTTGCACGGCGCCGCGAGAACTTCCGGTTCTGGCCTACGATCAGCGGTCCCGAGAAGCAATGGAGCGGCCGCCGCGGCCGCGTACAGGATCATCTCCAGGAGGCTCTGGTCAACCAGGGTCAGGGGCTTGACTTCTATTTGTGCGGCCCCAAAGCCATGGTCAATGACGTTCGGGCGGTATTGGCCGCATCCGGGTTTGACGAGCAGGCCGTTCACTACGAAAAATACGGGTGACCCCACACGGCGGACGCCGAGTTGCAGACGGAAATCACTCATCCGAATCGACTCATGACGCGCATCGGTCAGCTTCCCTGCAGGTCCGAAGCACGCGTGTTCCTGCGTCAAGTCTTCCGCTACCGGTCCGGGTCCCGGAGAGCAGCTAGCCTGCATTTCTCACCACCCGACGGCCGAAGCACGCGATACGGCCGCCATGACTTCGTTGCGCTTGCTTGCCGTGCTCAACGTACTGTTCAAGTACGCCTGCGCGCGCCAAGCGGCGCGCGCCTCGTCCTGGCGGCCCTCTCACGCACTTCGTCTCGCCACGTAGTGAGAAATGCAGCCTGAACCCGATCACGCCCGTTCCCGCAGTCCAACGAAAGGCGCAACGATCCAACCGGACTGCATCGGTTCTCCAACATCGCCTACCATATGCTTTCGGCGCTGCAACCGGATCAAGAAGATCAAGGGTCAGCCCAGGACTGAGCGGCTGCTTCATCGCGCCGACAACTGCATGAAACAGCCTTTTCGACTCGATGGCCGCCGGGCTCTGGTGACGGGCGGCGCCAGCGGGATCGGCGAACAGACCGTTCGCGCACTCGCGGGAGCGGGAGCGTCGGTCGTTATTGCCGATCTTGATCATGAAGCGGCCGAGAAGCTGGCCGCCGAGATCGGCGAGCGTGTTTCCGTGGTCCCCATCGATATCGCCGACGCCGAGTCGGTTGAAGAGGCCTTCGCCGGACTCGATGCTCTCGACATTCTTGTCAACAACGCAGGGATCGGCCATGTCGGCAGCATCGAAGGAACGAGCCTTGAGGACTGGCGCCGCCTGTTTCGCGTCAACGTCGACGGCGTTTTCCTCGTTACCAAGCAAGCCCTTCCCCTGTTGCTCGCTTCGGAATACGGCTCCATCGTCAACATGGGTTCCGTAGCGGGGCTGGTGGCCGTCAAGCAACGGTTTGCCTACTGCGCCACCAAGGGGGCCGTGGTCGCTCTGACACGGCAACTCGCGGCCGAGTACGCAGGCAAGCTGCGCGTCAACTGCGTGTGTCCCGGAACGGTGCATACGCCGTTCGTCGAGGGTTACCTGGAGAAGTTCCACAAACACGAGAAGGACAAGGTCAGAGCCGAGGTCCACGCCCGCCAGCCGATTGGCCGCATGGGCAAACCCGAGGAGATCGCCCACATGATTCTCTACCTCTGCTCCGACGAAGCCGAGTTCGTCACCGGCTCGATCCTCACCATCGACGGCGGCTGGACGGCGCTCTAGAGCGCCGTTACGGAAGCCGAGGCAAGGATCGCGCCCTGCCCGGCGGCGAGAGCCGTTGCCAGCCTGCCTTTCTCACCACCCGACGGTCGAAGCACGCGAGAAAAAGGCCGTGATTCGTGTTTCGTGTCTCGTGACCCCAAAACCTTGGCTGGTGGCACGGCCGTCGCTCAAGGGCGGCTTGCGTTGCGCTTGCTTGCCGTGCTCAACATACTGTTCAAGTACGCCTGCGCGCGCCAAGCAGCTCGCGCCTTTTTCCTCCGCCCGGCTTGCGCCTAGTCCTGACGGCCCTCTCACGCACTTCGCCTCGCCACGTGGTGAGAAATGCAGGCTACTCCGCCACCTCGTCCCAGCGGACAATCCGCTGCTCTTCGATCGCGGTGCGGCCCATGATGGCCGCCAGGGTCGCCCGCCGTCCCCACTCGGCGTTGTTGAGCGGTTCGGAATTGTCGCGCACATGCCGGAAGAACGCATCCACGGCGCGCTGATTCATATTCTCGCCTTCGCCTTCCACCTTCAGTTCCTCGGGCCGGGACGGCCGGCGCGGCTGAGGATCGAGTTTGAACTTGACGGCGGAAGCCAGATCGATCGCCGATTCCGTGCCCCAGATCCGCTCCCGGCTCCCACCGAAGCCGCGCGGGTTGATGAAGATGTGACTGAAAGCCAGCCGCACGTCGCCGGGGTATTCGTAGATGCAGATGTAGTTGTCGTAGGTCGTCCGGCCCTGCGGCTCGTTGCGGTAGACGTTGATGCCGCCCGCGCCGTATGCCTTGACGGGATGCCCGTCCATCGCCCAATTCATCAAGTCGAGGATGTGCACGGCCTGCTCGACGATCATGTTCCCCGAGATCGACGCATCGAAATACCACGTCTTGCGGCGCGGCAAGTCGCCGGAATGCCGGTCCGCCTGCATGTAAGCAACCCGGCCGATACCGCCTTCGCGCACGTGCCGGACTGCCGCGCTGCGTAGAGGGTCGTAACGAAGCTGAAAGCCGAGTTGCAACAGACCCCGCGATGTCTGGGAAGCGCGCATCACCGCCGCCACGTCCTCCTTCGTCCGCCCGATGGGCTTCTCGAGATAGAGATGCTTGTGGACCTCCAGCGCCGCTATCGCCATCTCCTTGTGAAGATTCACGGGCGTCGCCACGAACACCGCATCGATGTCCTTGCGGTCCAGCAACTCGCGGAACTCGGTGTACGTATCCGAATCCGGATTGTGCTCCGACGAGGTCTGCCTGGCGCGAGCGATCGCCTCGGGATCGATATCGCAAATCGCGACGAGCTTCACGCCCGGCGACCTGATGATTCGGCGGAGGAGGTTCGACCCGCGCCCGCCTACGCCGATGATGCCGACGCGGATCTCGTCATTGGGAGACTGCGCCGACAGCACCGCGGGCGCCGAGAAGGCGGCAGCGGAGCTGGCGATCAGCGAACGGCGAGTCAGAGGAGATGCTTTCGGAGGGGGAACGTTCAAGCGGCTTGCGGATGTGCGCCGGTCATCAACTTTCGACATTTGCGAATTATATCGGAGGCACAGAGGGTGCGCGTCACTCCCGGGCGTACGACATGGATCGGGGCATGCTGCCGGAGTATCGGACGGTCGAGGCTATCCACTAAGAGCGACAGGTCAGCAGGAGGCGGCGCCCCTGCCCCCATCTCTCACCGCGCTCGAACGACAACGAACGGCATTCTCTCCGAGATTCTCCCGTGGGGGTTTCGGCAACGGCTCCATCACGAGCGCCAGAGGCCCTCGCGGCCTCGGAGGATCAGTCAAGACTCAGGGTGTCTGTTCCGGCTCGGATCGTCGAATGGTTTCGACGAAGACCGGCAGAATCGGTATGTCCGCATGCCTGCCCCGGCGGCTGGTTTGGACCTTGCCGATGCGGTCGGCGGCCTGCATGCCGTCGATGACCTGGCCGAAGACGGTGTAGCCGTATCGCTTCAACGTCGCGTCGAACTCGGGATTGTCCTGCAAGTTGATGTAGAACTCGCTCGTGGCGCTGTCCTTGTCCTGTTTGCGCGCCATGGCGATCGTGCCGCGAACGTTCAGCAGTCCGTTGTTCGATTCGTTCCTGACCGGCGGTCCGGCGATCTTCGCTTTGATTTCCGGCGTTAGCCCACCGCCCTGGATCAGAACGCCGTCGATGACGCGATGGAAAATCGTGTCGTCGTAGAATCCGGTGTCGACGTAGTGCAGGAAGTTGGCGACCGTGCCGGGAGCATCCTCGGGCCAGAGCTCGACCGAAATCCTGCCTTTGGACGTGGCGATCGTCACGACGGGATTGTCGTTCGCCGGCGCGGCGGCATCAACGGACTGCGCCAGCGCCCGGACCCGCGGCGACAGAGCCAGCAGCGCAGCCGTCAGAAGCGAACGCCGTTTCACGAGCAATAGTCTATCGCGTGGGCCGTCATGGCGGATCGCCCAGGGCTGCTTTCGGGCAGGGGCCGCCGAGAACGCCGGCAAACATCGCTCGGCCGGATGCTTTCCCAGGGATGCCGGAAGGCGTTTCCACTGCTGGAATGAGGTAGAATTCGAGACAGGGGCACTCACCACTCCATGAGAAAGCTCGTACGATCCTTCGTCCTGTCCGCGGCAGCCGCGGCGCTGGTGCTGCTCGGCGCGGACGACCCCAAGCCTGTCAATCTCGCTCCGTATTATCCGACCCCGACGAAGGTAGTGAAAGCGATGCTGGAGCTGGGCGAGTTGAAGCCGGGAGAACTCCTCTACGACCTAGGCAGCGGTGACGGCCGGATCGTCATCATGGCCGCCCAGCAGTTCGGCGCCAAAGCGGTTGGATTCGAAATCGACCCCAAGCTGGTGTACCAGAGCCGGCAGCGCATCAAGAAACGCAAACTGACGGCGCTCGCGACCATCGAACACCAGGACCTGATGCTGGCCGACCTCTCCCAGCCCGATCTCATCACGGTCTTCCTGTTGCCGGGATCCAATGACAAGATCCAGCCGTTGCTGGAAGACCAGATGAAGTCCGGGGCCCGTGTGGTCTCTCATGACTTCACCTTCCGTGGATGGGAGGCCGAGCGCGAGATCGTCGTGGAAGATCCCGAGGACGAAGCCATGCCGATCCACAAGCTGTTTCTGTACCGCCACTAGCCTGCATTTCTCACCACCCGACGGTCGAAGCACACGAGAAAAAGCCGTGATTCGTGTTTCGTGATTCGTGTCTCGTGACCCCAAACCCCAGGAAGGCGGTACGGCCGTCGCTTCAAGGCCGCATGCGTTGCGCTTGCTTGCCGTGCTCGACGTACTGTTCAAGTACGCCTGCGCGCGCCAAGCGGCTCGCGCCTTTTTCCTCCGCCCGGCTTGCGCCTAGTCCTGACGGCCCTCTCACGCACTTCGCCTCGCCGCGTGGTGAGAAATGCAGGCTGGCCTGCCGCCTTCGGCATGAGCGGCCTCGCGGCTGCCGCAGGTCCGGGTTTTTCGTCTCTGTATAATGGCGGCAACCTCCTCGCTGGGGATTCTTCTCTATGCCGGGGCCGCGCTTTCGGCCCAGGCGCGAAGGGCATGCCTGTGTTCGAATCGATGACGGTGCGGATTCTCGTCGAGGCCGTTCTTCTGCTGGGCCTGGTGTGGATCTGGTCGTTTTTCTACAAGCGTTCGTTCGAACAGCCGGGCCCGGAGCCTCCTGACGAATCGGACTAGCTTGCATTTCTCACCACCCGACGGTCGAAGCACACGATAAAAGGCCGTGTTTCGTGTCTCGTGATTCGTGAAAACCATTGGCGGGGGCTTGGTTCGCTCCAAAAGAAATGTCTGACGGCCGGTGAAACGTAAAGGTCGTGTTTCGTGACCCGAGGGGTGAAGGAGGGGATTTGGCAAGTACGCCTGCGCGCGCCAAGCGGCTCGCGCCTCGTCCTGACGGCCCTCTCACGCACTTCGCCTCGCCACGTGGTGAGAAATGCAGGCTAGTTTTCTTATCGCCGGCTGAAGTTGACATTCGAGTCAAGTTCTCGCGGCGATCGGTTATCCTGCTTGTTGGTCCGAGGCGGAGCCTCGTTAGCCATGCCTTTGTTCAAAACACGGACGGCGGCGATCTATGGCGTCGATGCGCTGCACATCGACGTGGAAGTCGACATGTACCTCGGCGACCCGAAGAGCTTCATCACGGTCGGTCTGCCGGATACCGCGGTGCGGGAGAGCCGCGAGCGCATCAAGTCGTCGTTGATCAACGCGGGGTTCGGCTATCCGGCGAAGGCCGTGACGGTGAATCTTGCCCCGGCCAACATTCGCAAGGAAGGCGCCGGCTTCGATTTGCCGATCGCGCTGGGCATCCTGGGAGCGATGGGGGCGATCCCGTCCAAAGCGCTGGAGGACTTTCTTGTCGTCGGCGAGTTGTCGTTGGACGGCGGCGTGCGGCCGGTGCGGGGGGCGCTGCCCACGGCCGTCTGCGCGAAGAAGGAAGGCGTCCCGAATGTGGTCGTGCCCAAGGAAAACGCGGTGGAAGCGGCCGTGGTCGAAGGGGTGAACGTCTACGGCGTCGACTATCTGGCCGATGTCGTCCGCCTGATCGAAAAGCCCGAATCGCGCGAACCCGTCAACGGCGGCGCGGCGCTCAACGGTGGCCCAACGTGGAGCGCCCCGAGCCATGACTTCCGCGACGTCAAAGGACAAGAGACCGCCAAGCGGGCGCTCGAAATCGCCGCCGCGGGCGGACACAACGTCCTGATGGTCGGGCCGCCGGGCTCGGGCAAGACGATGCTCGCCAAGCGCTTCCCGGGCATCCTGCCGGGGCTGACCTTCGAAGAAGCGCTGGAGACGACCAAGGTGCACAGCGTCTCGGGGGTGCTTGCATCGAATGACGGCCTCATCCGGGAGCGTCCTTTTCGGTCGCCCCATCACAGCATTTCGAACGCCGGACTCGTCGGCGGCGGCATGGGGATGGCGAAGCCGGGTGAAGTGAGCCTGGCACACAACGGAGTGCTGTTCCTCGATGAGTTCCCGGAGTTCCCTCGTAATGTGCTCGAACTCCTTCGCCAGCCGCTGGAGGATGGCGAGATCACGATCGTGCGCTCCGACCTCAGCCTGACGTTCCCGTCGTCGTTCATGCTGGTGGCGGCGATGAACCCGTGTCCTTGCGGCTACTTCGGCGACCCGACCCGCGACTGCCGCTGCACGCCGGCGCAGATTCAGCGCTACGTCAGCAAGATCAGCGGACCGCTGCTCGACCGCATCGACATCCATGTCGAAGTGCCGCCGGTGAAGTACCGCGAACTGCGCTCCGACCAGCTTGCCGAACCGTCCGAAGCCATTCGACGGCGAACCGAAACGGCGCGGCAGGTGCAGATGCGCCGCGGCTATCCGAACGCCCGCATGCCGTCGAAGCAAATCCGAGAATTCTGCAAACTGGATGAGAGAGGCGAGCGAACGCTCGAAAGCGCGGTGCAGCGAATGGGGCTTTCGGCGCGCGCCCACGACCGCATTCTCAAAGTGGCCCGAACCATCGCCGACCTCGGCGGGTCGGACCAGGTGATGGTCAACCACCTCGCGGAGGCCGTGCAGTACCGAAGCCTCGACCGGACATACTGGGCCTGACAGGGAGGGCCTCGCCGCGAATCATCAAGAGGAAGCAAGCCCGATTTCTTTAGACACGCCTTGTCGATTCGCACGCATTTTTCTTGAAAGAAGTGGCGAAAAACCAGGTTTGCGGTCAAAGAACCGGGCCTGGACGGAGCAACACTGAGCGAGGCCGACGGGCGTTTGGTAAAGATGATCGAGAGGAACTGTCCTACACCAGCCGACACGAACTAGCAATTTCGCAAGATTCAATCGGACATGACGTCTGCTAGAGAGGAAAAAACGAAAGGTAACAATTGGAACTGCATGCAGTGTGCGACAACGCGGCTTTCGGCTGTGATTACGTGACCAATTTCACGATGAGCGCACTGGTCGAGATCAAGTTGTACTTGGTGCGTCGAACCGATGATAATCGAATCTATGGTTTACAGATGTCCCGCCCTCGCCTTCATGTAGACGAGCTGCCAAAAGATAAGTATCTCCAGCCTGGGTGTGCTCGCATTCAGTGATATATTTTTTAAATTTCTCAAGTCTGCCGGATTTGATCGATGTTTCCCCCTCGCTCCGAAAGCGGTTTCCGTTAAAAATCATTACCCGGACATCCGCGCGAGCCACCAAGAGCTTTTCAAAGTCTTCAAAGATTTTATCCTTTCTATCATTCCATTCGGATTCCGCAACCAGAGGCACCCTTTTCAAACACTCATCATCGTACTCCAAAAAGGTGAGGTCATAAAGCCATTCGCCTCCGATCTTTCCACCGTTGTTCCGTGCAAGCTCTTTCATGTCTACCTCATCTCTAATGATCGACGCACCGACCCAGAATCCTTTCTTGAGATTCTTGATGCCCCAAGCGCATAGTGCAGTCATTACCTGTCTTGTCCACCATTTAGTGGATTCCAATTGATCTGGCTCGACCTCTTTCGTCTTCTTCAACATGCCGTCGAGAGAGTCTTGGATTCCTCTTATGATGAAATCTTTGTCGGACATACGGGTATTCCTTTCCATTTTGGAAGCGGTTGTTGCACCAGCATTTTTGTCTTGGCGACCTTTGAAGGCGTCCACTACATTGCCTTAAATTCCACACATGTCATCTTAACTAGGCACCACACTTGGAGGGAACCAGCGTAGGCGGGACGATTCCATGCAGGTGTGGAAGAGATATAATATGAGTGAGTTGTGTGAGTGACTGGATATTGGCGTTCGGATTTGCGATAGGACAGGGAGTGGAAGAGCTTTCGTACCATCACAACGGCCGCGACAAGTGCCTCGCGGAGGTTCAGGGCACTGTAATCAACGAGGCCGGGGCGTAAACCATGTCCGACAGCGACCGGCCGCGTATTGATCGCGACGCCTTGTCCATCGTCTCGCTGGATGAGCAAGACCGGCTCGACGGCGAGTACTGGCGAAGCAAGACTCCCCGCGAGCGCTGGGAAGCGCTCGAAACGATCCGGCAAATCCTGTATGACTACGATCCCTCTACCGCGCGACTTCAGCGAGTTCTTGAAATTACTCGCCGAACATGAAGTCCGCTACCTCCTTGTCGGCGGATATGCGGTTGCTCATCATGGCTATGCGCGGGGGACGGCCGACATGGATCTGTGGGTCGATCAGGCCGGAGACAACCCGGCAGAAGGATCTCAACGATCCGGATCAATTGGACTGAATCGTTCTCTTTTGCTTCGTAAGGAGGCTTCCGCGTAGTGACCGACCTCACTGATCGGACGGTGCTGATCACCGGAGCCAGCGGCGGCCTGGGCCGCTCTGTCACTGAAATCTTTCTTTCGGCCGGGGCGTCGGTCGTTGCCGTTGCCCTGGACTTCCCGGAGACTTCGGCGGAGCCACCGTGCACGCAAGTCGCCGCCGATCTCACCACCGCCCAGGGAGTCAGCGACATGCTGGCCGCCGGCCTGGAGCCGACCGGCAGGATCGACGCGCTCGTGCACGTCACCGGCGGTTTCGCGGGGGGCGCGCCGGTTCACGAAACCGACGAGGCGACCTGGGACCACATGATGAGCCTCAACCTGAAAGCAGCCTTTCTGGTGACACGGGCCGTACTGCGTCCCATGATCGACGTCGGTTACGGCCGCATCGTCGCGGTGGGCGCGCGGGCCGGCACGGACCCGGCCGCCGGGTTGAGCGCCTACAACGTGTCGAAGGCGGGGCTGCACATGTTGGTCCGGACGATCGCTCTGGAGGGGAAGAGACACGGCATCACGGCCAACGCGGTGATGCCGAGCATCATCGACACGCCCGCGAACCGCAAGGCCATGCCCAAGGCGGACTTCTCGAAGTGGGTGGCGCCCATGTCGATCGCGCGCCAGATCCTCTGGTTGTGCTCTGAGGAAGCGTCGGACGTCAGCGGCGCGCTGCTCCCTGTTTACGGGCGGTCCTAGCCTGCCTTACTCCCCACCTTGCATGTGGCAAGGCAGGGGCAAGAGGCGAGTGAGGAGCCGGCTTTTTTCCTCCGCCCGAGTGCGGATCGTACAAGCGGGAACCAGCCGGGCCGGTGTCAACGCCGCTTGATCTGCAGGATGTTTCAGGTCAGACCAGGATGTCGTGAACCACTTCCCCGTGGACATCGGTCAGGCGCATATCGCGTCCGCTGAAGTGGAAGGTGAGCTTGGTGTGGTCGATGCCGAGAAGGTGCAGGATCGTCGCGTGCAGGTCGTGCACGTGAACCTTGTTCTCGACGGCGAAGTAGCCGTATTCGTCGGTCGCGCCGTAGGTCGTACCGCCCTTGACGCCGCCGCCGGCCATCCACATCGTAAAACCGAAGGGGTTGTGGTCGCGGCCTGTGGCATCCGGATCGGCATGGAACTGCGCCGTCGGGGTGCGCCCGAATTCTCCGCCCCAAACGACGAGCGTGTCCTTGAGAAGGCCACGCGCCTTGAGGTCATTCAACAGAGCTGCGATGGGCTGGTCCGTCGCCTTGGCATTCAGGCGGTGCCCTTCTTCGAGACGGGCATGCTGGTCCCAGCGATCGATGGGGCACTTGGGCGTGAGCAACTCGATGAACCGCACGCCCCGCTCGATCATACGCCGCGCCAGCAGGCACTGCCGTCCGAACTCCTCCGTATCCGGCTCGTCCAGGCCGTAGTGTTTTTTCACGGCAGCCGACTCGTCGCTCAAGTCGAGCAGGCCGGGGACTTCCGACTGCATGCGAAAAGCAAGTTCGTAGTTCGAAATGGCGGCCTCGACTTCGCTGACGGCGCCGAAGCGCTCGAGCACGCCCTGGTTCAGTTTGCGGAGCAGAGACAGCTTTCCCTGCTGATGTTCCGGAGTGGTCTCACGGGGCTCGAGGTCGGCGATCGGATGCTCGCCGCGCCGGAACAGCATACCCTGGTAAGCGGCCGGCAGAAAACCGCTGCCGAAGATATCCAGCCCGCCCGGAGGGATCAGGCCGCTGTCGAGCACCACGAATCCGGGCAGGTTCCGGCAATGACTGCCGAGGCCGTAGGTGATCCAGGAGCCCATGCTCGGGCGGCCCTGGAAACCCGAGCCAGTGTGCATGAAGTAGTTGGCGGCGGTGTGCTCGGAATGATCCGCGACCATCGAACGAATGATCGCCAAGTCGTCAACACACTCGGCGACATGGGGAAACAGTTCGCTGACCCAGGCGCCGGACTCGCCGTGCCGGCGGAACGAAAAAGGAGACGGGAAGATCTGGTCGCTGATGTTGAAGACGGTGGTCGGTGTCTCGAGCGGAATCTTGCGGCCGGCCTCCTTGGAGAGCCGCGGTTTCGGATCGAAGGTATCCATTTGCGACGGGCCGCCGTCCATGAAGAGAAAGATCACCGCCTTGGCCTTGGCGGGATAGTGCGAGGGCCGGGGAAGCATCGGGTTTACGTCCCGCCTCGTCTCGGCGGCCGCCGACTCTTCAGCCATCAACGCTGCCAGCGCGAGACCGCCAAAACCGTTGGCGGCGCGGCAGAGCATTTCCCGCCGCGAGAGTGCTTCCGCCGAAGCGAAGCGGCGCCGGTGTGGTGTGCGCTCGGTCATCGAATGAAAATGAACTCCGTGCTGTTGATCAGCACGTGAGCCAAGTCGGCCCAAACGCGCGGGTCGTCGATTCCGGCTCCATCATAGCGGTTCGCCTGTTGGCGGAGAAACGCGGAGGCCTCGCGCCTCTCGTCCTCCTCGGGCGGCCGGGCGAAGGCGCGGAGAAACATGCTCCGTATGCGGCCGCTCCGGTCCGGCTCATCATGCAACATCCGGTCGGCCCAGCGCCGGGCCTCCAGGGCGACAAACTCGTTGTTCATCATCATCAGGGCTTGCGACGGGACGGTGGATGTATTCCGGCGGCCGATCGTGGATATCGGGAGCGGGTAATCAAAAGCCAGGAACAGCGGCGTCAGGAAGTTGCGGCGCACGCCGATGTAGAGGCTGCGCCGGCTCTTGCCGTCGAGCGGGCCGGGCCTTGGCGGCTTGCCGCGTCCATCCTGATGCTCGCTGATGTGCGGCGTGACAGAGGGGCCGTACAGAGCCGGGTCGAGCGAACCTGAAACGGCGAGCAGCGAATCGCGGATGATCTCCGCTTCGAGCCGCCTCACGGGCATGTGATGAAGAAGCCGGTTTTCCGGATCAACCGCTTGCGCTTGCGGTGTCGATCGAGCCGACATGCGGTAGGTCCGGCTCGACAACATGAGGCGGTGCATCGCTTTTACCGACCAGCCGCTATCGATAAACCGCTTCGCGAGGTAGTCGAGCAGTGCGGGATGCGTGGGGGGCTGTCCGGTGATACCGAAGTTGTCGGTCGAGCGGACGATGCCTTCGCCGAAATGGTGCTTCCAAATGCGGTTGACCATCACGCGTGCGGGAAGAGGGTTGCCGGGCCGGGCGAGTTGCCGCGCGACATGCAGCCGGCCGCTGCCGTTGCTCGTTGTACCGGCCGGCGGTGACGAGATGACGCGCAAGAACCCCCGGGGCACTTCATTCCCAAGGTTCTTGTGATTGCCCCTCAGGTGAATTCTGACGTCGTGTGGAGCCTCGTCGCGGCTGCTCATCGCGAACGACGACTCCGGGATCGATTTCCCCAGGTAAGTCCGCTCGCGCTGGAGTTTGCGAAGTCGCACTCGCTCGGTTTCGGGGAGGATCACGGCCGCCTGCTCCCGGTTCGGGAAAGGATGCACGGCCGCAAAGAGCGGATCGGCGTCGCGATCGCCCGGCGGTTGGCTCACCACGGTGTCGAACAGCTTCCGGTACGCGTCCGCCAGGCCGCCTGACGATCGGATGTCCTTTCGCTCCATCAGGGAGGAGACTCTCGCATCGACGGGACCATCACCGGGCGGCTCTTTCGAGTCAGAGAGAACAATGCGGTCAACGATAATGTGTCCCTCCCGGCTGCGGTCGACGAGCTCGAAGTAACAGAGGCGGTCGAACTGCGTCGTCATTTGCGCGGACTGCCATTCGAAGCTGTCCGCGCCGGTGGGCACGAAAGCCTTGCTCTTGTAGCTGTCGGCGACCAGCGTCAGCCGAACGTCCGACAGGCGCGTTCGAACGAGATTTCCCCCGCGCCCCGCCAGCCGCACGTGCAGCCAGCGCCTGGGCATGCGGAATTTGCGAGAGGTCAGGCTTCCCACGAAAGTGTCGGAACCGTTGCGATAGGAGTCGGCGACTCCCTCTCCACGGTAGGCGGCGAGCGGCAGATCGGGGGCCGGCCGATAGCGTGCGCCGCCGGCAAAGGCCTGCCCGGAAACGATCCACGACGGGAAGCCGGGCTTCTCGAAATCTTCGAACTCGATGTCGTTGCGCCGCGAGGCTGCCTTGACGGATCTCTCTCTGATCTCGGCCTTGACCATTTCGACGGCGCGGCCGAAACCGGCGGCCTCGCCTCTTGCGATGCCTTGTGCGATGCGGATCAACGGGTGGAAGGGGTGAGAAGGGTCCTCCAGCGCTCGGCGGAGTTGGTCCGCTCGGGCGATGTGAAGCGAGTCCGCTTCGGCGGAGAGATACCCGTCTTCACCGACAACCAGATCGGCGGCCCTCGACAGATCCGATGCCAGACGCGCGGCAAGGCGCTCCGGCACGGGGGCAAGCAGCTCGCGAATCTTCTCGTTCGTTCCTGCAAGCCTGGCGGCCAAGCCGGCGATTTCCCTCTCGCGCTCGGGTGAATCGACGACGGCTTCGCGGATGTCGGTGCTGTGCATGACTCCGGCCAGCGCGTAGTAATCGGCCGTGGGAATGGGGTCGAACTTGTGATCGTGGCACCGGGCGCAGGCGACGGTGAGGCCCAGGAACGCCTTGCCGATGACGTCGATCTGGTTGTCAACCTGGTCAGCGCGGGCCTTGACCGAGTCGGTGGCGCTGTTGAGGACTTCTCCAAACCAGTAGATACCGGTGCCGACCGGGGAAGCGAGTGAAGAGCCGCCGGGAGCGAGACGCGGCCGGTCGAGCAGGTCGCCGGCGATCTGTTCGCGCATGAACTCGTCGTAGGGCAGATCGTCGTTGAAGGCCCGGATCACGTAGTCGCGATAGCGCCAGGCATCCAGCTTGTTGTTGTCGAACTCGTGGCCGTTCGTTTCGGCGTAGCGGACAAGATCCAACCAGTGCCGCGCCCAGCGCTCTCCGTAGTGCGGGGATGCGAGCAACCGCTCGACGACATTCCGGAAAGCTTGCGGCGAGTCGTCGGCGAGAAAGTCCCCGATCTCCTTGGGTGTCGGCGGAAGGCCGATCAGGTCAAACGTGACTCGCCGCAGGAGGGTGCGTTTGCCGGCCGGCGCAGCAGGAGACAGTCCTTTGGATTCGAGTGCAGCCAGGATGAAGTTGTCCACCTCATTGAGCGGCCAGCCGGTTCGGTGTACCGATGGCGGCGCAGGGTTTCGAATCGGCTGGAACGACCAGAACCGGCGGCCTTCCTCGATGTCGATCGAAACGGGCGCAGTCGATGGGGGCGCCTCGTCGGCACGAGGGTCCGGGGCGCCCATGCGAACCCACGTCGTGAAATCCTCAATCTGCTCCGCACCGAGTCTTCCGGTGGGCGGCATCTTCAGATCGGGATCACGATAGGAGATCGCTTTGATCAACAGGCTCGTTTCCGGAGAACCCGGGACCAGCGCCGGACCCCGGCTGCCACCCATCGCGAGTCCCGCCCTGGAGTCGAGCCGCAGCTCCGCCATCGCCTGCGTCTTGGAGCTATGGCAGGCGTAGCAATGCTCTGTCAGAACCGGTCGGATCTTCTTTTCGAAGAACTCGATGCCCTGGGGGTTGGTTTGGGCGCTCGAGACTGCCGCGCCCAGCACGGCGAGCAACAGCGAGGCGAGTTGCGGAGCCCTGGCGCGATAGCCGGGTTGGAAAAAGGCGACGAACAAGTGCGTGAAAACCATAAAAGCCGTGATTCGTGTTTCGTGACTCGTGATTCGTGAAAAACCTTAAAAGCGATGTTGCGCGGGCCTTTTTCCACCGCCCGGCTTTCGCCTCGTCCTGACGGCCCTCTCACCCACTTCGCCTCGCCGCGCGGTGAGACATGCAGGCTTGGGGAGGAACTCGTCCCATGGCGTTGAGCCGGCCCAGAGAGCAACTCACCCTTGCAGGTGCATGACAACCATCTTGGTCTCCGTCATCTCTTCCACGGCGTATTTCGGTCCTTCCTTGCCGAAGCCGCTCTCCTTGAGGCCACCGTAGGGCATCAGGTCGGCTCGCCATTGCGAACCCCAGTTGATGTGAATGTTGCCCGAATCGACCTCTCGGGCGAACTTCATGGCGTTTTCGAGGTTCTCGGTGAAGATCGCGGCCGACAAGCCGTAGTTCGTATCGTTGGCCAGCCCGATCGCCTCCTCTACGGTTTCAACCGGCGTCAAGCCAACCGCCGGGCCGAAGACCTCTTCGCGGGAAATCCGCATTTCAGGCCGTACGTCGGCCAGGATCGTGGGCGCGTGGATCGCTCCGTCGCAGCCGCCCCCGGTCACCAGGCGCGCTCCCTGGTTTGCCGCTTCATCCACCCACTCCGCCACACGCGCCGCATCGGAAGCGCGCACCATCGGCCCCACCCTGGTTGCCTGCTCCAGCGGATTGCCGGTCGAGAGCGCTTCCACCTTGGGCTTGAGGGCGTCAATGAGATCGCCATAGACACTCTCGTGCGTCAGAACCCGTTGCGCACTGATGCAGACCTGACCGGCATTCGCGAAACCCGTTGCGGTGATGGCATGGGAGGCCTTTTCGAGGTCGGCGTCGGGAAGCACGATCAGCGGCGCGTTGCTGCCGAGTTCCATCGTGACTTTCTTGAGGCCGGCCGTGCGGCAAATTCGCTCGCCGATGTCGCGCGAGCCGGTGAAGCTGATCTTGCGGACACGCGGATCGCTCGCCAGGATGTCGCCGATCTCGCCTCCCGAGCCGGTGAGGCACTGGACCCCTTCTTCGGGCACACCTGCTTCGAGCAGAATGCGGGCCAGCTTCAGCGCCGTCAGAGGGGTATCCGTCGCGGGCTTGATGATCACGCTATTCCCGCCGGCCAGCGCCGGTCCCACCTTGTGAACGACCAGGTTCAAGGGGAAGTTGAAGGGGGTGATGGCCAGCACAACCCCGCAGGGCACGCGCAGGGTGAAGCCGAAGCGGTTGCCGCCTCCGGACGCGCCGTCAAGTGGCACGACTTCAGAGCCGAGGCGCTTCGCTTCCTCGGCGGAACCGATCATCGTCTCGATGGCGCGGGCCACCTCGCCCTGGGACTCGCCGATGATCTTCCCTTCCTCCAGCGTGATCGTCTCGGCGAGGTCGCCGCTTTGCTCGTCCATCAGCTCGGCGGCCCGCATCAGCAAGCGATAGCGTTCGTATCCGGAGATGCGGCGCATCCGCTTGGCGCCTTTTACGGCGAAAGCCATGGCGCGGTCGACGTCGCCGGCCGTGGCCTTGGGGATCGCATCGATCTCTTCGTTGTCGAAGGGGTTGATGACCGGGATCGTGCCGTTGCCGTCAACCCACTGTCCTGCGATGAGCATCTGCATGGGTTTGCTCCTGATGGTGAGGGGACCGCGTTGCGGAGAAGCTTCTACAGGATAACGCTGATGCGGAGGCCAGGGGAGTTAGCCTGCATTTCTCACCACCCGACGGTCGAAGCACGCGGGAAAAAGGCCGTGATTCGTGATTCGTGTCTCGTGATTCGTGAAAACCTTTAGCAGGGGGCCTAGCCTGCATTTCTCACCACCCGACGGTCGAAGCACGCGGGAAAAAGGCCGTGATTCGTGTTTCGTGATTCGTGTCTCGTGACCCCAAAACCCCAGGAAGGCGGTACGGCCGTCGCTTCAAGGCCGCATGCGTTGCGCTTGCTTGCCGTGCTCAACGTACGGTTCAAGTACGCCTGCGCGCGCCAAGCGGCGCGCGCCTCGTCCTGACGGCCCTCTCATGCACTTCGCCTCGCCTCGTGGTGAGAAATGCAGGTTAGTTCCGAACCGAGGGCGCCCGGACCTGCGGCGAACAGCGCTCGTCGTGAAGCCGGCCGAGAACGGCGGACGGCGCGCAGACACTGGCTCAGGGGCAATATGCCGCCCATGCCGCCCCATGCCGCGCCACAACGCGCAGGGAAGCTGTGACCGGGCGGCAGGTGCGCGGCCCGGGCGGCTGGTTTTGACCGATGTCAAGGCCGCTGGATGAGGGATTTGTTTCAGGTCAGAGGGTCAAGACGTAGGCGATGACGTTGTCCTTCTCTTCCTGCGTGATCAGCTTTTCGAACGCCGGCATGCCGTTGCCGCCCTTGTTGAGATTATCGAGCAGGTTGTCATAGGTGGCGTCCTTGCCGCTGGGAAGCTTGCCGTCCTTGACGCCCTGGAGGCCGGGGCCGATCTTTTTTTCCTTGCTGTCCGCGTTATGGCAGAGGGCGCACTTGGTTTCGAACAACTCCTTGCCTGCTTCCGCGTCTCCATCCCCCTCTGCCGCGAATGCCGGCACGCTCACGAGCGCGGCCGTGAGAACTACAATCCCTGTCATCAAGCGAACCATGTTTCGATTAACCTCCCTGCGGGACGAATGAAACCATTATTCTAACTGATTCCGGCGCATCCTCCGTCATCCTCCACGATGCGTTTCGAGGACCGTCCTTGTCCCAAGCGATCGCCGTTTTTGCGAAGGCGCCCTTGCCGGGCCGCGTCAAAACGCGTCTGCGGACCTGCATGAGCGCCGCTCAGGCCGCCGAGCTGCATGCGGCCTTCGCCGCGGACACCTGGCGAAGGCTGGCGGTGCTGAGCGGCGTGAGACGCTATCTCTATTTCGACCAGGCCTGGGAACCGTTCGAGCAACTGGCCGGCCCGGAACACTTCGCCATCCAGCACGGCGTCGATCTGGGGGCGCGGATGCTCAACTGCATGAAGGAACTGTCGTTGCGCGGGCACGACCGCATTCTCCTGCTCGGAAGCGACAGCCCCACGATGCCGATCGCACATGTCGAGCAGGCCTTCATGGCGCTCGATCGCACGGACACCGTCCTGGGACCGGCCGCTGACGGCGGCTACTACGCCGTCGGCTGCCGCCGGCCCGATGCACGCATGTTCGCCGGGGTGACCTGGTCAAGCGAGGATACCCTCCGGGAGACGGAAGCCGCCTTTCGCGCCTGTTCGTTGAGCGTTTCGTATCTTCCCGAATGGTACGACGTCGATACCGGGGCCGAGCTGGCGCGACTGGCTTCGGAGCCCGGCTTGCCACCGAATACGCGCCGTTGGTTGGATGGCAACCCCGACGTGATGAAGGCGGTTTCCGGCGGCCGAGGCTAGCCTGCGTGCCTCACCACCCGACGGCCGAAGCACGCGAAAAAAAGGCCGTGATTCGTGTCTCGTGACTCGTGATTCGTGAAAAACCATAAAGGCCATGTTGCGCGCGCCAAGCGGCTCGCCCTGAAGGCCCTCTCACGCACTTCGCCTCGCCACGTGGTGAGAAATGCAGGTCAGTTGTCGAACAGCGAGGTGTTGACAAGGTTGGGAGGGCGCTCTCCGGCGAGCGCCGCCACGCAATTCTCGGCGGCCATCAGGCACATCTTCGTCCGTGTAGCGACGGAAGCGCTGGCGATGTGCGGCGCGAGAACGACGTTCCGCATCTCGAGCAAGCGGGGCTCGACCTCGGGTTCACGCTCGAACACGTCGAGCCCGGCGCCCGCGATCTCTCCGGCGGCCAGCGCCTCGGCGAGAGCCGGCTCATCGACCACCGGTCCCCGCGACGTGTTGATCAAGATGGCGCTGTTCTTCATCATGGCGAGTTGCGCGGCTCCGATCAGGCCCCGTGTCGCTGGTAAGAGAGGGACGTGCAGGCTGATGAAGTCCGATTCTTTCAAGACCGTCTCGAAGGGTACGTATTCCAGGCGCAATTCCCGCTCGACATCCGGCGCCGCTCGCTGCACGTCGCTATAGAGGACGCGCATTTCGAAGCCGAGTCCTCGCCGCGCCAGGGATTGGCCGATGCGCCCCATGCCGACAATGCCCAGGGTCGCGTGATGGATGTCCGCGCCGCAGAGCAGGTTGATGCGCCATTGGCTCCACTTGCCGGCGCGCAGAAAGTTGTCCGCTTCGACCAGGCGGCGGGCGGCGGCCATCAGCAGAGTAAAGGCGAAGTCGGCGGTCGTGTCGGTGAGCACCTCCGGGGTGTTTGTCACCGCGATGCCGCGTTCGGTGGCGGCGGCGACGTCGATATTGTCGAAACCGACCGCTACGTTGGAGATGACCTTCAAATCCGGCAAGGCGGAGATCACCTCCGCGTTGAACTTGTCGGTCAGTTGGCCCACAGCACCCTGTTTACCCCGCAAGCGTTCGAGCAACTCCCCGGCCGGCATGCTGTGGTCGGATTCGTGATAGTCGAGGTCGGTCCGGCCGCTCAAATAGTCGATCGCCGACGGGTAGATGCGTTTCGTGACGAGAACAGCCGGTTTCACTAATGCACATTGTGTCACAGGCTTTTGAAGTCGTACAATTGGGGATTTTGCGGCAGCGTCTTGGACGCATTTTCAGGAGCGACAGATGGCGAAACTCGGATTTCTCGGACTCGGACTCATGGGCGGCCCCATGGCCGCCAACCTTCTCACGGCCGAGCACGATGTCGCTGTCTGGAGCCATACCTCCGCGAAGGCCAAGGCCCTGGCAGACCGGTTCGAGAACGCCACCTATTGCGAGACGCCCAAGGCGGTCGGCGAATCCGCCGACTGCGTTTTCCTCTGCGTCGGGAATACCGAGATGTCCGAGAACGTTCTCATCGGCGAGAACGGCGTCGCGGACGGCATCAAGCCCGGAAGCGTCGTGGCCGATTGCAGCACCATCGCTCCGACGGCGGCCCGGCGGATTGCCGCAGCGCTCGAGAAGAAGGAAGTGGATTTCCTCGACGCTCCCTGCACGGGATCGACCCCCGGGGCGATCGGCGGTACGCTGACCTTCATGATCGGCGGGAGCGAGGAGGTTTTCGAGAGCGTCCGGGAGTATTTTCTGCCGATGGGGCAAACGCTCTTCTATTGCGGTTCGCAGGGCATGGGGCTGCACGCCAAGCTTTCGCAGAACCTCGTGCTCGCCAACATGATGCAAGGCTTCATCGAGGGCATGGTCCTGGCGACGAAGGCCGGCGTCAAGCCGGAGCTGATGCTCGAAGTGCTCAACGCAAGCGCCGCCAAAGCCGGACTCATCAGCTTCAAGGCGCCGTACATCTTCGATCGCAAGTTCGACGCGGCCTTCCCACTCAAGTGGATGCACAAGGATGTGGGCCTCATGCTCGAGTCGGGCAACGAGATGAAGGTACCCCTGCCGGCCACGTCGCTCGTTCATGAACTGTTCGGGGCCAGTATCGCGAAAGGCCACGGCGACCAGGACTTCTGCTCGGTGGTCACCCTGCTTGAGGAATGGGCAGGAGTGGAAGTGAAGAGATAGGCTCAAGGCCGTGATTCGTGTCTCGTGATTCGTGATTCGTGAAAAACCATAAAAGCCGTGTTTCGTGACTCGTGTCTCGTGTTTCGTGACCCAAAAACCCAAGCAGGTGGTACGGCCGTTGCTCCAAGGCAGCTTGCGTTAAGGCCATGTTTCGGGAAAGCCTTATTTCGTGTTTCGTGACCCGAGGGGTGTAGGAGGCGATTTGGCAAGTACGCCTGCGCGCGCCTTTTTCCTCCGCCCGGCTTGCGCCTCTTCCTGAAGGACCTCTCACGCACTTCGTCTCGCCGCGTGGTGAGAAATGCAGGCTAACCGACGAAGATGGTGACGCCCCGGCGACTGCGGCGGCCGCCGATTTCCAGGAAGAGCTCGTATTGACCGGGAGCAAGGCCGCCGAGGAGGACATTGACCTGCAGGAGCCCGACGAAGGTGGGTGCGAGGGAGGCGCTGCTGGCGAGTTCCCGGTCATCGACCAGGACCCGGACCGGCAGGACCGGAACGAAAAGGGTTTCACCCGCCGGGGTCGGTGAACCGGACGTCAACTCCGGGGCGACGAGCCCCTGTCCGGTGGCGAAGAGATTCACGAAGCTGTTCTCCGGGGTGGTGTTGGACTCGGAGTTGATGGTTCCATCGGAGTTCGTTACCTGGGGAAAGAGGCCGGGGTGCGAGTCCAGGATATCGGCGGTGATGACGTTGCTCGAGACGCCGTCGACCTCGATGCGGACTTCGGCCTCGCCGAGCCCGGCGACTTCGAACGGGACCTGACAATCAATCCTCCCGGAGCGAACGAAGAAGAGAGCCGCCGGCATGTCGTTGAAGAAGACGCGGACACCCGCCAGGAGGGTCGGCAGCGTACCCGTTTCAGGGTCAAGCCGAGAAGCCGAGACACCGTCCTCCGGACCCGCGTTGAGCGCAAAGAGCGAGACAATTTCGCCTGCCGCGACGCCCTCAGCGTCGAAGTCGGCGGCGCCAACCAGGCCTTTGCGCGAGAGCACGGGAAGCAGCGTGAGCGGGTTGCGCGTGGGATTCCAGGTTGCGCCGCGGTCAACGGTCTTGAAGACGCCGTTGCTGAATGTCCCTGCATAAAGAGTTCCGGCGTTGCTCGGGTCGTCCCGCACCACTCTGGCGAGAGTGGTCTGCAGGCCGGTGTCAGCGATGGTCCATGAAGAACCGTGGTTCGTGCTCTTGAACATTCCGGCGGACGTTGCGGCATAGACGACCGCGTTATCCTGGGCATCGACGGCTATCGAGGTGACGGCAACATTGCCTCCGTTCGGCAAGCCGCCAGTGAGAAGCTCGAAGCCGTCGTTCTCAACAGCGTCCTGGTTGCGGAACATACCGAGGCTCGAACCGATAAAGATTCGTCTCGTGTCCGTCGGATCGATGGTGATGTCGATCAGCGGCGTAGGAGTCGTGCCTCCGGTCCGCCATTCTCTACCGGCGTTGTCGGTCTTGAAAAACTGGTAGATCCGGCCTGAGAAAAAGTCGAACGCGTTGCCGACGGCGTAAAGAACATCGCGGTTGCCGGGGTCCATCTCCAGGTCGGTGATGGACCAATTGAGCAGGGCATCCGACCCGAGGCCTTCGACATCGTTCAGGCCGGTGAAGTTGCCGCCGCCGTCGTCGCTTCGGAAGACTCCGCTGGCCGTAGCGACGTAGAGCCGCTGAGAGTTTGCCGGGTCGGCCACGATGGAATAGATCGAGCTGCCCGTCGCCCGGCTTTGCCAGTCACGGCCTCCATTGGTGCTGCGGAAGAGCGTACCGTTGCCTTGCGAGAAAGGATTGACCGAGCCGGCGTAGACGATTTGCGGGTCTTGCGGACTGAAGGCGATCGAGTGCGGCTGGACGGCGATGAAGCCGTTGCGAGCTTGTTCCCAACGGCCGCCGGCGTTTTGCGAGAGGAACATGGCCCCGCCTAAGGCGCCTGCCAGGATGTTTGCCGAGTTTTGCGGATCGAGCTCGATGACACGGATGTCCGCCCCGAACATGCCGTCGGACGAGAATTCCCAATGGGCGCCGGAGTCCATCGATCGAAACACGCCCGCACCGTTGAGACCCGCGAAGACCCTCGCCGGTGCATGGGGGTCGACTGCCAGAGAGAGAGATTCTCCCAACGCCATGCCCTGGCTGATCGGCTGCCAGGTTACGCCCCGGTCGCCGCTGCGGAAAGTGCGGGCCAAGCGGGTAGAGGCGTAGACGATATCGGTATTGCTTGTGTCGATATCGATGTCCGTTACGGAGGCTCCGAGCAGGCCTTCCGGGACCTCGGTGCTCTCGAAGCGGTCTCGGGTGACGATCAGGCCGAGATTCGTGCCGACGTATATCGTGTCGGAGTCGTTGGGGTCGATCTTCAGACTGAGCCCCGCGGAGCGGATATTGATGTGGGTCCATTGGGCGCCGCCGTCGCTGGAAAGGAACAGGACCCCGTTGCCCGGCACGACGATGCTTGATTGCACGGCGTACAGCACCTGGGAGTCGTTCGGATCGATGGCGATGGCAGTGTAGTCGCCTTCGAAGACGGGCGCGCCTTCGTCGGGAGTGAACAGCAACAGGCCGTTGTTGACGGCGATCCAATCCTGGCCACCGTTCTCGGACTTGAAGATGCCGCCGTTGCGCGTTCCGGCGTAGAGGACGTCGGGATCGTCGGGATCGACCGCGAGCGAGCGGACGTCGAGCGTGGTCAACCCGTTGCCGACACGTTGCCAAGTCGCCCCGCTGTTGTCGGAGAGGAAGACGCCGTCTCTGGTCGTTCCTGCATAGAGCCTGCCCTTCGCGCCTGTGATCACGACGGTGCTGGCGGTCGTGAGGCCGAAGCTGCTCGGTCCCCAACTGAGACCGCCGTTGTCGGTGCGAAAGATGCCGTTGGCGGTGGCCGCGAAGAAGACGTCGTGTTCCTGCGGGTCGGCGAACAGGTCAAAGACACGGGCGCCGGGCGGCCCGCCCAGCCCTGTAAGCACGGCAGCGGCCAGAAGGCCGCACAAGGTCAACCTAACCTGCATTTGTCACCATCCGACGGCCGAAGCACTTGATAAAAAGGCCGTGATACGTGACTCGTGATTCGTGAAAAACCTTACAGGCCACGTTGCGCGCGCCTCGTCCTGACGGCCCTCTCACGCACTTCGCCTCGCTTCGTGGTGAGTCATGAAGGCTAGCCTGCATTTCTCACCACCCGACGGCCGAAGCACGCCATACGGCCGCCAGGACTTCGTTGCGCTTGCTTGCCGTGCTCAACGTACTGTTCAAGTACGCCTGCGCGCGCCAAGCAGCTCGCGCCTCGTCCTGACAGCCCTCTCACGCACTTCGTCTCGCCACGTGGTGAGAAATGCAGGCTAGAAAAAAAGAAAAGCCCACCAGCCATGATTTCAGTCTATCGACCCATGCCTGGGCGAAAACCGCTGCGGCTGCAAGCGGGGTGCGAAAGCTTACAGCCGCCCTTGCGGAGGAGTGCTCGGCGTGCAGGACGGGCGTGACCGCCGTGAACCACTGCGTGGCCGAAAACCACCAAATGACCTGTTTCTTCCGCCGATTGCCTGCCGCGGCGGCGGACATCCCGGATGTTCACCAAGCCGCTCGTTGGAGTGTAAAAAATACACGGCCTGCGCGCCTCGTCCGCTAAAGGAGCACATTTTACACGGCAAGCCGTATCCAGGTTGCCCGGTGCTCCGACGCCGTTGCCGAAAAAGAAGCGCGGGCAGGAGTAAACACGGTTTCCCAGGGGTGCTGTTCCGGGAATCCCCGGACGAATCAGGGCTTCAAACCATTGATTCTCAAGGCGTGAGCTGATATCCGCCATGGAGGACCCGTTCCTGAAAGAGGCACGGGCGGAGTCATCTTTGTTCGAACCGGCGTCCGGGAGAAGTTGGCATGGCGATTGCTAGCAGAGATGCAGGAGCTGACATGAAACTCTTCGGAATCTCGAATCGTGGACTGGCGGTCATCGGCATTCTGGTACTCGTGCTTTGGGGATTGATCATTGCGGAGCGGGCGGTGATCCGGCAAGCGCGTCAAGACCACTACGAGTTTCTTCTCTTGCATCCGAACACGCCTGCGGCCTTGCAACCGAAACCTGCTGTCCATCCGGCCGAAGCCGCACCGGAAATCCCCTCCGAATCTCTCAGCCAGATCGGGCCGTCTTCACCGAACCCGGTTTGAGGAGCCCCAGCCTGCATTTCTCACCATCCGACGGTCGAAGCACGCGGAAAAAAGGCCGTGATTCGTGATTCGTGATTCGTAAAAACCATTGGCCGGGGCTTGGTTCGCTCCAGAAAGAAATGCCTGTCGGCCGGTGAATCGTAAAGGCCTTGATTCGTGAAAAACCGTAAAGGCCGTGTTGCCGGCGCGGGCGGCTCGCGCCTCGTCCTGAAGGCCCTCTCACTCGCTTCGCCTCGGCGCTTGGCGAGGAATACAGGGCAATCGATTTCGGAAAATCCTCAAAGGCGATGAAAAGCCTTGAGAATATCCCTGAGACCGTATTGCAAGGCGATGGGGCGGCCGTGGGGGCACGACATCGGACATTCCGCGCGGGCCAGTTCATCGAGCAGCCATTGCATCTTGGCGGGTTCGAGCGGCATGTTGACCTTGATCGCAGCGTGGCAGGCTATCGTTGCCGCGACTCGGCTTTGCAGGTCGTCGAGTGACAGTTCGCGCAGCTCTTTTTCAGGCGTGTCGAGGATCTCATTCAGCAGGGCTTCGACCTGCGATGGACTCAGGCCCGCGGGAGCCGCTTTCACGGCAATCGTCCGATGGCCGAAGGGTTCGAGCTCGAAGCCGTTGGCTCGGAACTCCTCGTCGATGCGCGTCAGCGTGATCTCCTGATCCGGGCGCAGCGTGATGATGGCGGGCACGAGCAGTCGTTGCGATTCCGTATCACCTCGCGCGCGCTCCCGCAACACTTTCTCGAACAGGATGCGTTCGTGCGCGACATGCTGGTCGATAATCCACAGGCCGTCGCGTCCCGAGGCGATGATGAAGCTGTCATGCAACTGCCCGAGCGGCCGCAACTGGCCAAGCCGGGCCATCGAATCAGCCGGCAGATCGACGATGGGGTCGCGGGAGTGCGTTTTCTGCTGAAGGACAGTCCCCGGAGTCGACACTTCGTCGAGTGACGCAGCCACGGAATCGGCCGAGCGGCCGGCCGGTTCGTTGACAACCATCCCCACATCGATGGGCGGCGCCGCCGTGAAATCGAGCGCCCGAGCCGGAGGAGGCTCGTGTTTCAAGATCGAATCGTCGAACGGCGGCAGGTCGGAACGGCTGAGCGTCAGAGAGGTTTCCGAGAAAGGGATGTCCGCCGCCGGCTGCGCGCGCACCTCTTTTTGCGATGCCGGCGGCACCGGGAAGGTCGAGATCGGCTTCGAGGCAACCAGGCGCGCCCGTATTTCATCGCGCACGAAATCGTGTACGAAGGACGGATGGCGGAAGCGCACTTCAGTCTTCGAGGGATGGACATTGACGTCCACTTCATCAAACGGCAGGTCGAGAAAGAGCAGGGCGAACGGAAAAGCGCCCGAAGGGATCACATTGTGGAAGGCACTCGAGATCGCCCGGAGCACCAGGCGGTCGCGGATCAGCCGCTGGTTCACGAATACATAGATCGAGTTGCGATTCAGCTTCTGGATCTGTGGTTGAGAGACGAACCCGCTGAGCCGGAAGACCTGAATCCGAGGCTGATCGAGGCCGTCTTTCGTACGTGAGACCGCTTGCGTCCGCGGCGCCGGCTGGGGCTGCACTTGCAGTTCGCGCTGAACGGGGCTGAGTTCCACCAATAGATCGAGCGTCGAACTGCCGAAGACCTGATAAACACGTTCCCGCTGACTCTCGACCGGCGTTACGTTCAACAACTCTCCGTTCTCATTCGTGAGCAAGATCGTCTTGTCGATGTGCGCGAGGCTGTAGTGGGTGACAAGCGATGCGATGTGTGAAAGTTCAGTCTTCTCGGTGCGGAGGAACTTGCGCCGCGCCGGCACATTGTAGAAAAGGTTGCGCACTGCAACCGTCGTGCCCGCTGGACGGGCTTCCTCGGTGACGCTCAACATGCGCCCGCCTGCGATTTCGATCCTGGTGCCGGTTGCTTCTTCTTCGGTGCGGGTCTCGAGCAGCAGCCGAGAAACGCTGGCGATCGACGGCAATGCTTCGCCGCGAAAGCCGAGGGTCGAGATCGACTGCAAGTCGTGCACTGCACGCAGCTTGCTGGTGGCGTGACGTTCGAAGGCGAGAAGAGCATCGTCATTGCCCATGCCGACGCCGTCGTCGGCGATGCGGATCAGCCGCTTCCCACCTGTTTCCACATCGATGCGAAGACGCTGCGCGCCGGCGTCGAGAGAGTTCTCGATCAACTCCTTGGCCACGGAGGCGGGCCGCTCGACCACTTCTCCCGCCGCGATCTTGTTCGCGATCGTGTCAGGCAGTACTTTGATTCGGCCCATGGCGGCGCTTTGCAAAGAACGGCTGCATGGCGTCCGTCCTCCGACTGTCGTTTATTCGATGTGCGGGTTGACTACAAAAGAACTCGGCTACTCGAAGCAACAGCCGGGTAGAAGCAGCGCCGCCTGTTGCCGTACGTTTCTCTTAGCAGAGAAGTACTTTCGCTCGCCCAACGCTTTGTAGATCTTTCCCGCAACCTCGGCGGCGCGCGGCCCGGCGGCGTCGGACCTACCCTTGAGCAGCACCACGACAACCAGCCGCCGGCCGGCCGCTTCATTGTAGGAAGCAAACCAACCCACCCGGGTGCGGCGCCCCCGGATCCGCTCGCTACACGTTCCCGTCTTGCCCCACACCTTTTGGCCGGGAGTGCGCGCCTTCCGGCCCGTTCCGCGGCGGACCGCTTCGGACATACCGGGCTCGACGGCCCGCACCCGTTCGCTCAGTCGGAGATCCCGTTTCAAACGAGGCTGGAAACCGGCCCTGCGAGCAGGACTGTCCGATCGTTGCAGGTAATAGAGTCGTCCGCCGTTGGAGATTGCCGACACGAAGGCGGCCAGTTGCAACGGGCTGGCCGAGATCCCGTCACCGAAGGTCGACATGCGGCCGATGCCGTAGGAGTGTTCCTGGGCCGGAAACTCGCCGAGTTGCTCTCCCGCCAGATGCCAGCCCGCCTTTTCCCCAAAGCCGTAGCGGTGCGCATAGCGCTTGAGCCGCTCGAAGCCGAGGCGCTCGCCGAGATGACTGAAGTAGACGTTGTTCGAAATCGCCAAGCCCTCGGTGATCGTCATGAACCAGTAACCATCGAACCAGACTTTCGTATCCGGAGCGACGAGCCCTTCCTCGACAGCAGCGAGCGCAACAACCAGCTTGATGGTCGAACACGGGATGTAGCCGCTGGAAAAGGCGAGTTTCTGATTGACCACGGTTAGGAGGCGGCCATTCAGCGGATCGACAACAACGACAGCGCCCCGATTCTCGCCCAGAGCGGCCGTGGCAGCTTGGCGCACGGCCGGATCCTCGCCGCGTAAGTTGTCACCCGCCCAGCGCGTCGGGCGGGGCGGCTGCTCATGGACGCGCCGGGGCGCCCCTCCCGTTCTTTCTTCTCCGGAACCTGCCGCCAGTGTCACCCCGCAGAGGAGGACGGCTTGTAAAGCAACTTTTCTCAAGGGAAGCCGTATTGTAGTCGATTTCGAGGGTGACGACGATGCACAAATTCCGTCGGTTCCAGATGGACGCCTCGTGGACCGTTTGTCCCTGGCTGAAGCGTCGGGCTTTCTTCAGGTCCTGCCCTGCATTTCTCACCCCTTGACGGTCGAAGCACGCGGTAAAAAGGCCGTGATTCGTGTTTCGTGACCCGAGGACCGAAGGAGGCGATCAGTCCGCTACGCCTGCGCGCGCCAAGCGGCTTGCGCCTCGTCCTGACGCCCCTCTCACGCACTTCGCCTCGCCCCCTGGTGAGAAATGCAGGCTACAGGAGCAGCGGGCGCTTGTCGTCGAGGCGGCCTGGCACGGCCGGCCGCTTTTGCGGAATGCACGGTTCCGAGCGGATCTTGTGGATTCACCAAGCGAATGACCACGTGATAAACTGGCCGGCATCCAGCATATGCCTTCTGTTCGTGATGAATACCGCTTCGACGAACTGACCTGGCCCGAAGTCAACGAGGCCGCCGAGCTGGGCAAGATCCCGATCATCCCGACCGGCTCGGTCGAGCAGCATGGCCATCATTTGCCGCTGAAGGTCGATCATCTTTGCGCCAACGCGGTGGCGACGGCTGCGGCGCGGCTGCGGCCGGAGATCAGTCTCGTTCTTCCTCCGGTGAGCTATGGCTACGTCCACCACGTGATGGACTTCCCGGGCTCGATCAACATTCACTTCGAGCACTTCATCCAGTTCGTGCTCGATATCTGCAAGAGTTTGGCCTACCACGGGTTCAAGAAGATGGTGATCGTCAACGGACACGGCTCGAACGGCCCGCTGGTGGACCTGGCGGCGCGGCGGCTGGTTGTCGAGACGGACGCGCATTGCGTCTTCTGCAACTGGTGGCAGTTGCTGCAGGTGGATCCGGAGTTTTCGTCGCGGTGGCGTGAGAGCGTGTTTCCGGGCGGCTGCGCGCATGCGGGGGAACTGGAGACATCCATGCTGCTGCACCTGGCACCGGAGAGCGTGCGCGCGGACAGGATCAAGAGCGAAATTGCGAAGACGAACAAGCGTGAATCGAGGTTCACCTACACCGATCTGTTCGGCAGCGGCGCGATCGGCGACGTACAGTGGACGAGCCAGTACAGCGACAGCGGCGTGATGGGCGAGGCCGAGAAAGCCACGGCCGAGAAGGGCAAGCTTTGCCTGGAGGAAGCGAGCCGCAACCTCAGCGATTACATCGCCGAGTATCACGCTCGAGAGATCGAGCCCCGCGTGCGGCATCAGGGCAGTGAGCCGACGTTCCCCCTGTCGTTTCCTACGGATTAACCGGCACCTATATATTTGACGCCGCGGCACCAAATATATAAATCCCTGTTCTCTACTATTTTTTGTTGGAGTGTTTTTCTGTTGGGGCCTGGAGGCCTCATGACGGCGTGATGCTCAGAGAACCGCCGGCAAGGAGGAAACAGATGGCGAAAAGGATTGCAGTCGTTACCACGCTTGTCTTGGCAAGTCTGACGCTGGGACTGCGTGCTCAGCCCCTGCGCAATACACTTGAACTCGACCAGGCCATCGCGATTGCATTATCACGACACGGCGACTTGGCCGCCGCCCGGGCGGCGATCGAAGCGCGCGCCGGCCGGGTACGGCAAGCCGGGTTCTCTCCAAACCCGGTGTTCTATACGCAGACAGAGAACTGGCGGTTCTACGGCAACCCGGGGTTTTCGGCTGTCCGCGATCTTGACATTTTTGCGTGGGTGGGCATTCCGATCGAAACTGCGAGCAAGCGGAGGCGGCGCGTCGAGTTCGCAGAGGCCGATGAACGCATCGCAGAGCACGAACGCCAACTGCTTGCCTGGAGGATTCGCCAGAGCGTCAAGAAGGCTTATTGGAAAGCCCTGGCCGCCGTCAACGACGTAAAGATGCTGGTGCGCAGCCGAGAAATCCTGCAACGCCTGGAAAACTACCACGAAGTGCGCGTGCGGCTGGGTGCAATGGCTGAGGTGGACTTGATCAAAGTTCGAGTCGAAGCCGGGAGGGCGGCACTGGATCTCTCCGGGGCTGAGATGGAAGTCAGCCGCGGCAAGATTGCGTTACTTGAGACGATGGGAACGTCGGAGTTGAACACCGATTTCGAGCTGCGGCAGCCGGACGCACGGCCAGTCAACGTAAGCTGGAACGATACCCAGGCCACTCAAGAGAGCGTGGCGAAGGCGTTGGCGCATCGAGTGGAGATTCTGCTCGGCCGGGCCCACGTGGATCGTGCCCGTGCGAAGGTAGAATTACAACAGTCGCTGGCGCGGCCCAATGTGACTCCTTATCTTGGTTACAAGCGGACCAACAGGTTCAACACAATCATTGCCGGGTTTTCGATCCCGTTACCGGTTCGTGATAAGAACACGGGTAGTATCGAAGAGGCTTTGGCCGAGGTCCGCCGCCGGAAAGCGGCTCTGAGAGCATCGGAAGCGCGCATTCACGCGGAGGTGGGTGCAGCGGTTGAGACGGTGCGGAGGCGCTCGGATATATTGCGCTCGATGGAGAGCGGCACGCTCGTACGCGCGCAGGAGACGGCTCAGATCGCGCTCGCCGCTTACCAAGAAGGCGGGGTTGAGCTACTCGATGTGCTTGACGCCCAGCGGGCCCAAAACGAGATCAGCTTGTTCTACTCGCAATTATTATTCGATTACCAATTGAGCTGGGTGGACCTGGAGACCGCCACGGGCACACCGAATCTGTCGCTATCCTCGGAGAGGGCCCAAACATCGGTGACGCGTTCTGGCATAACGATCGAGTGAAGATATTACGGTGGAAGCCGGTGACTCAGCGAACTTGTGAGTCTGGAATCCGGGGAGTATTCCCGCCAGCGGCAGCGGCGGTTCTGATGATGGCGTTGGGCGGATGTTCGCAACCGGCGCCGGAAACGGAGCAAACCGAAACTGAGGTTGCTGCCAAATCGGGTTTGATTCGCCTGGACCCGGAGGCGATTCGGATCGCCAACATCACGCTCGGTGACGTGGAAATTCGAAAACTCGAAGTGGACCTGCAGGTATCGGGGCGGATCACGGTTAACGAGAACGCTACCGCGCGCGTGGGTTCGTTGACCGAAGGCGTCGTAGTCGGGTGTTGCGAGTCGGTTGGCACGGATGTCGAAAAAGGACAGGTGCTGGCGCGCCTCCACAGCCACGAGATCCATGATGCTGAAGCCTCCTACTGGCAAGCCAGGGCCGAGCTGGAACGACGGCAGACGGAGTTGAAATTCTCTGAGGAATCTTACAAGCGGGCTTCTCGCCTTCACGAGTTGAAGGCCGGCTCGCTACAACAGGTGCAGGAGGCTGAAACGAAGTATCGCAGCGCCGAAATATTTCTCGAAATCGCCAAGGCCGAAGTAGAGCGTACCGAGAACCACCTGCGCTACTTGGGACTTACTCCCGAGCTATTACCGGGAGCGGCCGACGAGCACGCCGTCAAAGGCCGCGAAGCGCATGAGAAGGTGCACTTGATCGAAGTGCGCTCCCCTGTTTCGGGCACCATTATCGAGCGCATGGTTAGTCCAGGCACCGTGGTTGCGCCGTCGGATTCCCTATACGTCATCAGCGACTTGAGAAGCCTGTGGGTGATTGCTCAGGTCCCCGAGCAGCATCTCTCTTCGTTGCGCCGGGGACTGGCTGTGGAAGTGTCTGTCCGGGCTTACCCCGGACAGACTTTTCCGGCTCGCATCGCCTACATCGGTGATGCACTTGATCCGGAGACACGAACCGTTCAGGTGCGCTGCGAGTTGAACAACCTCGGAGGGAAGCTCAAGACCGAGATGTTCGCGACGCTCACTCTACAGGGCGGGGACGGTACGGAAGCGGTCGTAGCACCGCTTGCGGCGCTACAAAACGTGGATGGGCAAGAGATCCTGTTCGTGCCGGAGGGAGAGAATTCCTTTCGAGCACGCCGGGTCCAACTCGGGCGGCACTCCGATTCTGTTGTCGAAATCGTGAGCGGGCTACAGGCAGGCGAGAAGGTGGTGGTCTCCGGCGCCTTCCATCTCAAGTCCGAGTTGCTAAAAGCCCAAATGATCGCAGAGTAGCAACCGCTCCGGATTGGCCGCTGGGCCCGTCGGTGTCAGTAACATGCTCAGACGCATCATTGACTACCACCTCGATCACCCCTGGGTAGTCGTGTTCGGCTTGGTGGTGCTCGTCATAGCCGGCCTCAATGCTCTTTATCAGATTCCCATCGACGCTTTTCCGGATCTGACCAACAATCAAGTCACGGTCATCACCGAAGCGCCGGGCATGGCGCCTGTAGAAGTCGAGCAACTGGTGACCTTCCCGATCGAGTCGGCCATGATGGGCCTTCCCAGCACTGAAGAAGTTCGCTCGATTTCCAAACTGGGCCTTTCGATGGTCACCATTGTTTTCGATGACAGCGTGGACAACTATTTCGCTCGGCAACTCGTCAACGAGCGCCTGAACGAAGCGCGTGGCCGGATTCCGGCCGGCCTCGAGCCGGCATTGGGGCCCGTAGCGACGGCTTTCGGTGAGGTGTATCAGTACACGCTCGAAGGGGAAGGCTACAGCGCGATGGAGTTGAAGACGCTCCACGACTGGGAGATCAAATACCAACTGCGGGCCGTTCCGGGAGTGGCCGACATCAATACCTGGGGCGGTTACACGCGGCAGTACGAGATTGAGGTGGATCCTTATCGTCTGCGTGTTCGCGGGCTGACGCTACGCGATGTGTTCGAGCGCGTTCGGGAGAACAACGACAACTTTGGCGGCGGGTTCGTCGAGCACGCCTTCGAGCAGTACACCGTTCGAGGCTTGGGCCGAGTAAGGAGTGAGCGGGACCTGGAGGCGATCGTCCTTGCAGCCCACGAAGGAACTGCGGTCTACCTGCGTGATGTAGCTGAGGTCAAGATTGGGCAAATGCCGCGTCAAGGTGCGGTTACACGCGGCGGCAAGGGCGAGACAGTCTCCGGCATGGTGATCATGCTGAAGGGCCAGAACAGCAAGACGGTCATCGAGCGCGTCAAACAGGCGCTCGAAGGGATTCGCCGTTCGCTTCCCGAGGGCGTGAGGATCGTTCCGTTCTACGACCAGTCGGTGGTGATCGACGGGACGATCCGCACGGTGCGCGACAACCTGCTCCAGGGCGGAGCGCTGGTTGTGGCAATTCTAATATTGTTTCTCCGCAATGTTCCCGCCGCGTTGATCGTGGCGGCGGTGATCCCGCTCTCTATGCTCGTTGCGTTCCTGGGAATGCGATGGTTCGGCATTACCGCCAATTTGATGAGCCTGGGAGCGATCGACTTCGGCATGATCGTCGATGGCGCGGTGATCATGATCGAGAACTACGTTCGGCGTCTGCGTGGGCGTCCAAACCAGGCTGTACCGCTGACCAGGGACGAGAGCCTGAGCCTAGCGCGCTCCGCGGCGCACGAAGTTTCCCGACCGATCCTGATGGGCGTAGGCATTATCGTCGCGGTTTACGTGCCGATCCTGAGTTTGCAGGGGCTCGAAGGCCGCATGTATCGTCCCATGGCCGTTACCGTGTGCGCGGCTCTGCTGGCCTCGCTGGTGCTGACACTGACAGTTGTGCCGTCTGCTTCCCGATTGTTTCTGGGACGCAGCACGAAGAAATCAAAAGAGCCTTATATGGACCGCTTGCGAGGAATCTACAGGCGATTCTTGAACCACGCACTCGATCACCGAATGCTTGTGGCAACCACGGGTTTGCTGCTCGTTTCCTCGGCGCTGGTCTCTCTGCGCTTCATCGGCACTGAGTTCATGCCGCGCCTTGACGAAGGGTCTGTGCTGGTTCAGACGCTGAGGCTTCCCAGTATCTCGCTGTCCGAATCGGTGGACATCGGGCTCAAAGTCGAAAAGACCTTACTGGAGTTTCCCGAAGTGACGGACGTGGTCGGCAAGCTGGGCCGGCCCGATCTCGCCACCGAGGCAATGGGAGTCTACGAAAGCGACGTGTACGTAAACCTAAGGCCGCGTGAGCAATGGACCACGGCCGACACCAAGGAAGGACTGATAGAAGCCATGGAGGCGGAATTGTCGAAGATTCCCGGGGTCGTCTACAACTTTACGCAGCCTATGGCGATGCGTCTGGACGAAACCATCTCCGGCGTGCGTGCGGACATCGCAGTCAAGATCTTCGGCCCCGACGAGCAAATTCTCGACCGCACGGCCGACGAAGTGCTGCGCGTGCTCGGGCAAGTGACCGGCGCCGCAGACGCGCAGAAGCAGGTCTTTTCCGGCGCCGCCGAGTGGCAGGTTGTGGTGGACCGCGAAGAACTGGCCCGTTACGGCCTCAACGTTTCCAACGTTCGCGATGTGGTGCAGGCCGCGGTGGGCGGCAAGGCGGTGACCGAAGTAATCGATGGCCGCCGCCGGTTTCAGATCACCGTTCGGCTGCCTGAGTCATATCGCAGGAACCGTGACGCGCTAGGCAGCGTTCTGCTGGCAGCGCCGGCAGGCGAGCAGGTTCCGCTGGCCCGTGTGGCCGAGATTCGACGCGCCAGCGGGCCGGAGGTCGTCCATCGTGAAGATAGCCAGCGCCGTATCGTGGTGCAGTGCAATGTCCGTGGCCGCGACATGGGCAGTTTCGTCGATGAAGCCCAACGCCGCATTCAAGCGGCTGTGGATCTGCCGACAGGCTACTACATCACTTGGGGCGGCCAGTTCGAAAATCAACAGCGGGCCATGCGGAGGTTGATGTTGGTCCTTCCGGCAGTCCTGCTGGTGATCTTTTTGCTCTTGTTTCTGACGTTCCAATCAGCCAAGCAATCGTTTCTGGTGTTGCTCATCGTACCGTTCGCCACAGTTGGCGGGGTTGCGGCGCTGTGGCTACGCGGAATGAACCTGAATGTTTCAGCCTCGATCGGGTTTATCGCGGTGTTCGGCGTGGCGGTATTGGACGGATTGATGATGGTCTCGACGAGCAACTCCTTGTTGGAACAGGGCCATCCGATTCGAAAAGCAGTCGTTGAGGGCGCCGTGATGCGTCTGCGACCGGTTCTGATGACTTCAGTGCTGGCCAGTTTGGGATTCCTGCCGATGGCGATTGCGACTTCAATCGGCGCTGAGGTTCAGCGCCCACTGGCTACCGTGGTGATCGGCGGGCTGGTCAGCTCGACAACCCTGACGCTGCTGTTGCTGCCCTCTCTTTATATTTGGTTCCTACCCAAGAACAGGGCTTCCAGCCTGGAAAATATTTGAGGATGGGTGCGGCCGTGCTGGTCTGCAGGTCTCACCACCAGACAGACGAAGCACGCGATAAGACCGCCATGACTTCGCTTTTCCTGCGCAACGCTTGCTTGCCGTGCTCGATGTATGTTCAAGTACACCTGCGGGCGCCAACGGCTCACGCATCTTCCTGACGGGCCTCTCACGCGCTTCGCCTCGCCACGTGAGGAGACCGGCAGGCTAGTTTTTTCTCCGCCCGAGTGCGGGTCATACAAGCGGGAAACATCCGGACCGGTGTCAGCGCCGCTTGATCAGGAGGATGATTCAGGTCAGATGACACCGCGGCGGCCGCCGCTTCCGGCAAAACGAGGATCGATCAATTCGGGCTGATCCTTGTGGAACAGCCGCCAACCGTCGTATACGGTGTTGCCCACGTAATAGGCGTCACGATTGAGGCTGTGCTTGTCGGGCAGTTCCTGCTTGGCCTTGGGATGCTTGAGCTGGGGATAGAAGAGGAAGTCCATATAGGTAAAGGCCCGGAAATAGCTGCCGTCGAAGGCGAGTTCGGAGATCACGTCGGGACACTTGCGCCGCATCACGACAGCCGCTTCCTTGGCGGAGGGATCATCGGGCATGCCACTGATCGCTTCCCGGATCTGCGCCAGCTCGTCGTCGACGGTTTGCCGGCCTTCCTCGTTCCAGCGCCGCCTTCGACGCATCAACGCCCCAATTCGGAAGCGTGCGAAGAGCAGGAAGATCGCCGCGGCCAGCGGCTCGATGTAGCGGAAGAAGAAGCCCGACTCCGACCAATTCATCACAACCGACAGGACCCAGTGGACCAACAGCAGCAAGCCGACGGCGGCCAGCAGGAAACCGGTCAGCGGTTTCGAGCCCATCACGAACCGTTTTCGAAAGGAACGAAGAGATTCCGTGAGACTCTTCAGGGCTTCACCGGCGCGGGCAGCCGCGTACACGGACTTGTCCCAGTCGTAGTGCACGTGCGAGGGGGGGTAATACAGGATCAACAGCTTGTCGGTGGGGATGTCTTTCCCGGAGAAACAACAGTTCATACGGTCTCGGTGACGATCCGCGTGGGGAAAGCTTGCGAATCGTAAGATAACACAACCGTCTTGCCGGACGACGGTGCGAGGAAGAGCTTGCCTTCTCAATATAGCGGCATTCCGAATATGGCTTCGGCTGCCGTAGTCGGCCTCGCTTGCCTAGCCCGTCCAAGCCCGCGAGCTGGCGCTCGCCAACCGCAAGCTCGCTGATCAATGACCCAGAACGCTATAGTTGCCGTCCAGGATGAGGCGAACAGAGACGAACCATCCCAACAAGGCGAATAGCACCCAGGGCGCATTCATGGCGCCAATGTAGGCGTACATCTCAGCCCTGGTGATACGGCTCTGCCTCTTGGCCACGAAAAAACTGACCCAGTAGACCGAAGTCGCGTAAGCCCATTGCCAGAACAGCATGATCCCGAGAATGCCGGCAAGGACCGCCGGCAAGAAATCGACGGTATAGGCCGTGTAAAGGATCAGTGTCGGAACGGGCGTAAGGAAACCGTTGGCGATATCGACATTGAACCCGAACGTACGCCGATCCGAAAAGGAGCCATCGAACAGGGAGTAGATTGCCCAGACATCCGCCCAGAGCGTCGGGGACAAAATCTGTCTCAACGGCACCCTGGCGAAAAGAAATTCGCCGACCGGTGCACGGCCGGTTTCCTGTTGCCGTCTGCGCCAATACAGGGTGCGCTTCTCGATATAGTCCCTTCTGAGGAACAGACACGCTTCCCAATAGCAAACCAGCAGATTGATTGAGAAAAACAGGCTTAGCAGGCAATGGATGGCGTTGAGGCGCCCGTAGAAGTAGTAACGAGCACCGATGCCGAGAAGCGCCAGAAGTGCGACCACGAGCACCGCAAACAGTCCGGCCGGCATGCCGGAACTGTTTTTCCGCGCGCTTTGGTCCGGGGCGATTCGATCGGGGTTGTAATCACCCATGGCTGAAGGGTAGCGCGTTGACGGCTGATCGGCCAAGCCGGACGCCCGGCGGAGCGGAACCGTTCGATATGCTCCGCGAATTGCCGGCGCTCGACGGCGACGGTGAGCGAGCCACCTGAAACGCTGGAAAGAGACTGCGAAGTGGAAGGCCATGTTGTTCGCGCCAAGCGGCTCGCGCCTCGTCCTGGCGAGCCTCTCACGCACTTCACCTCGCCTCGTGATGGGAAAGGCAGGCTAACCCTGCCTTAGTCAAATCCCTCCCGCGCTGCGGCCAACGACGCATGTCGAGTCACGGATCGTGCCGGGCAGTGGACAGCGGCTGGAATTCGGAACTCGTAGAATGGCATTCACGGTCCTCCAGGCCGGTTGCGGCCGGAGGTCGCCGGAGCGAGCCGCACACGTGCGTTCCACGAAGATCGTCGCCACCCTCGGGCCGGCAACTCGCGACCGTGCAACCGTCGACGCATTGCTCGCCGCGGGGGTCGACGTTTTCCGGATCAACGCTTCGCACGGCTCGCCTGGCGACCGACGGCGCATGGTGGACGAGGTACGAGCGAGCGCCGCCCGGACCGGACGGACCGTGGCGGTGCTCCAGGACCTCGCGGGCCCGAAGATCCGGATCGGGCCGCTGGCCGATCCGGCTGGAGTGATGCTGGAGACGGGGGGCCGCCTCCGAATCGCCGTCGGGGACTTCGCCGGCGACGCCGACCGGGTGTCGACCTCGTGCGCACCACTGGCGTCCGCCCTGCATGGCGGCGAGACACTCCTGCTCGACGACGGCCGGATCGCACTGCAGGTCGTCGAAAGCGACGGGTCGGAGATCGTCACACGGGTTGAGCACGGCGGCGTTCTCGGTCCCAGGAAGGGGATCAACGCACCCGGCGTCGAGATCCCGATGTCGGCGGTTACCGCTGCCGACGCCGGTGAGATCGAGGCTGCCGTGTCGATGGGAATCGACTTCGTGGGCGTTAGCTTCGTGCAAAGCGGAGACGACCTGAGGCGGGCTCGCGAGATGGCTTCCGGGCGCGGCGGAACGGGGATCGGGCTGGTGGCGAAGATAGAACGTCCGCAGGCCCTCGCCCGGTTTGACGACATCCTAACCGAGGCCGACGCGATCATGGTGGCACGCGGCGATCTCGGCCTGGAGATCCCGCTCGAGCACGTACCGCGTGTCCAAAAGTACCTGACACGGCGCGCCCGTGACGCCGGCGTGCCTGTCATCGTAGCGACACAGGTTCTCGATACGATGCGTCACGAGCCGCGGCCGACCCGGGCAGAGGTGAGCGACGCGGCGAACGCCGTTGACGACGGCGTCGACGCCATCATGCTTGCCGGGGAGACGGCGGTCGGGGCGCATCCTGTGCTCGTGGCGCAGACCCTCGATGCGATCCTGCGAGACGCGGAATCGGGGCGGCCGGACCGAATCGTGCCGGGAGATATCGCGGACCGCCACGACCGCGCGCTCTGCGACGCGGCGGTGACGCTGGCGGCGCGGGCCGGGGCCGCTGCGATCGTGGCGGTGACGCGCAGTGGTGCGACGGCGCGGCTGCTGGCCGCGCTCCGTCCTCAGATTCCGGTGCACGCCGTGACCGCCGATGCCAGCGTCGCGCGGAGGTTGACTCTCTGCCGGGGGGTGTCGCCGCTCGTGGTGGAGCCCGGCGCCCTGGCCACCGCGGCGCTCACGCCGGAGCTGGCGCGGCGCGGTGTCGTAAACGCCGGCGACGCCGTCGTATTCGCCCGCGTCCACTCGGACCTCGGACTCGCCGACGCGAATTTCGTGGAGCTGCAGCGGTTCTGAACGGGATCAAGAAGGGGGGGCGCCGCATACCGCCCCCAGATTCCTACAAAGAGCTGTTTCTGCGATTCGCGGAAGATGCCGCGCAGTGGTCACGGTAAACAGCGTTCGAAGGAACAGCTTGGAAGCGGAATGTTGACGATTGCCTTCGGGCCGCTGGTCCGGAATAGCGGACGCATCTGCCGTTGGGCGGGATCGTGGTCGTGTTCTTGCTTACCCTGCCTGTGCGGCTTGAACTCGATCAGTCTACAATCCCGTGCGCTCCTGACAAGGCCGTCTGAGAGCCCGTCGGAGTCATCCTGAAGATACTCTGCATGACTCGCCACGTCGCGAGAAATGCAGGTCAGTGTTTCCTCCGCCCGAGTGTTGATCATACAAGCGGGAAAAATCCGTACGGTGTCAACGCCGCTTGATCTGGGGGATGTCTCAGGTCAGGTCAGACCGAGGCCGGAATCAGATAGCTGACCACCATGTAGACGCCGTAGGCGGTGAGAAGCACATAGCCGAACGGGCGCTTCATGTAATCGCCAGAAACGAAGATGCCGACTCGAAAGACCAACAGGATGAGCAGCATGATCGGAAACAGCACCTGGAAGAAGTGGCCGCCAGCGGTGAGACCGCTTGGCGTGACGGCCGCCGCCGCGCCTGCGACAAAGAACACATTGAGAATATCGGCGCCAACGACATTGCCGACCGCCAACTCACCGTGCCCCCTGCGCGCCGCCGTCACCGCCGTAACCAATTCCGGCAATGACGTCCCGAAAGCGACCAGCGTCGCAGCGATAATGCTTTCCGGTACATGCATCCGCACTGCAACCTCCGTCACCGCCGGGATGAGGATGCGCGCTGAAATGACGACGAGGACAACCGCGCCGATCAACCTGAGCACGATGACCATCGTGGTGCCGCTGGCTCCGTGCTCGTTTTCTTCGCCACCAACAAGTCCGGCCCCTTCGCCGGCCCACCGAATCGATCTCCAAATGTAGACAGCGAGTGCGCCAAGAAAAACAAAACCGGCCCACTGACTGAGGTTGCCGCCACTGCTGAAGACCTTCGTCGGCGAGCTCCAGGGGAAGCTCAGCGCCACCATAGCTGCCGCGGCGCCGATCTGAATCCATCCCTGACGATTCGTGATCCGGCGATCGAGCTTGAGCGGGGATATCAAGCAAGCCAACCCGAGAATGAGTCCGGTATCGCAGATGATGGAGCCCACGGCGTTGCCCAACGCCAAGCCCGGCTGACCCTGGATCGCGGCGAACACGGACACAGCCGCTTCCGGGGTCGTCGTCCCCAGGCTCACAATGGTCGCTCCGATGATCGTCTTCGGAATCCCCGAACGTTTTGAGAGCAGCACCGCCTCGTCCACCAGCAAATCCGCCGCTTTGCCCAACACGAACAAGGACACAGCGATGACGAGGAACAACAGAACGGTCGGCAGGCCGTGCACAAAGTGTTCGAGGGCTTCTTCCATCATCGAAAGTTCTGTTAGTGTAGCTACTCCCTTCTACCGGCCCTGCTTACGCCGATAGCGGACTGTGTCGATCACCTGCTCAGGCGACAGCGCCGCCTGTTCGCGCCGAAAAGAGCCTGCAGGTTGTTGTTGCTGCTACAGCGCATCACATTGATGGACGTCGATCAGTGGAATTCTATTTCCGACGCAGGCTGTCAGGACTCCTGACGGTCTCGTCCGACCCAAGCCACCCCTTGTGTAAGTGCAAGACCCGCCAGAACCAGTCCGATCGACGATGCGACCTGCACAGCGGTAGGGTCGAACCGTTCCTGGGGATAATCCTTCGGATCGATCTTCGCGATGGATTCCTCCGTTACCGGCCGCCCCTTGATGACATCGCCGACCTGGGGCTGAAGCCCGTGCTGAAACGGCCACAGGCCGAGAACCGCCCCGAGCAATAAGCCCAGCAGCACGCCCAAGGTCGCTTTTTCGAAGCGGGCCAACAGCATGCGCATCAGATTGCTGATTCCTGCAAGCCCCAGCCCGACACCGATCGCCAGAGGCGCCAAAACCATCAAGGGTTCGATCATCGGCCACCAGCCGCCACCGTGTTGCAGGGTCCCGATGATCGTGATCTTGAGTTGCTCGATGGCCGTCAGCACGGTGAGATAGACCCCGAGAATCAACCACAGGTAGCTCCCGGAGATTCCCGGCAGAATCATCGCCGCCGCGCCGGCGACCCCGGCCAACAGCATCAAGATAAAGTGAGAAGACGGCTCGGTAGTGGAAGAACCGGGCCGCAGCGCCGTCATCGCGGCCATGACCGCGATGCCGCACGCTGTCCCGATACCCGCGGCTCTTGTAAACGGCTTCAGCAGCCGCCAAACTACCGGTACGCCGCCCAACGTAAGACCGATGAACAGGCTGTACATTATCCAACGGTGGTCGATGACCAATCCCTTCACCTGACCCGCCAAGGCAAAAATGGCAACCCCCGCCGCCGCCGCGATCGTCCCCAGCAGCAAGACGGTCGGAGCCCGAAACCGCAGCGTGGTGACTTCGGCGATTCCTCTGATGCATTGCGGATACACGCCCGCAGCCAGCAGCATGGTGCCACCCGAAATGCCCGGCACGAGATTCGCCAGACCCATCAACAAGCCAGCCAGCACCGCTCGCAGAAGCTGCGGCACGGAGGTCTCTGAAAACTGCATTCGAGGGGACGGCATGGAA
This sequence comes from Bryobacterales bacterium, assembly GCA_965204095.1. Lineage (GTDB taxonomy): Bacteria > Acidobacteriota > Terriglobia > Bryobacterales > UBA6623 > JAPPLB01. The sequence goes on from OZ241991.1 coordinate 4,443,562, forward strand.
GCGGAGTGTTGGCGGTTTATCTGACGCCGCAGTCGCTATGAGATCACGCCGACATCTTTGAGTCGGCGGTCCAGTACGTCCCGGGCTCTGGCACCCAGTGCTGTGAGGGGTGGCCTCAGGTACATCTTCGCCACGCCTATGCGGGCCAGTATATGCTTCATGACAGGGATAATCGGATAGCCCTTCAGCAACGCCACCCGCTCGTTGAGCGTCTGCTGCGGTTCCGCGGTGTCAGCGCCTTGCTTGTGGGCGTCGATGATTGCCTGCGTTTCCCGCGGGAAGATATTGCCGTTGCCTGTCAGCGCCCCGGCGCCAGCCTGGTCGAGGACACCTGCAATCAGCGCAGAAGCGCCGGTGAAGATTCGCAAGCGAGGAAACGCCCGGATATAGGACTCGGTCCACTTCGCTTTACCCCAGGAGTCCTTGATGCCCCAAAGCCTGGCGTGCGACGAGAACCGCTGCACCAGTTCCGGCCTGACCGTCACTCCGCTTACCTGCGGGATGTTATAGAGCAAAACAGGAACCTCGGCCCGTTCCAGAACGGGCTCATAGAATCGCGCCAAGCCCTCCGTCGTGGGTTGGTTGTAATAGAAAGGGGGAATGACGAGCAGCGCGTCAACGCCCTCGGCCTGGGCATGGCTAACGAGGTCGAGCGTATCGTTGATGTTCGACGCGCCTGTGTGCGCCAGGACGCGCAACGAGCCCTTGTGCTTCAGATACGCTTCCAGGGTCCGCTTCCGCTCGAGGGCCGAGAAGGACGCAAACTCTCCGGTCGACCCGTTGACCAGCACGGAACGAATGCCGCTGCCGGAAAGATACTCCAGGTAGTCTCGTACGATGCCCTCGTCGATTTGAAGTCTCTTATCGAGCGCCGCCAAGGCCGCGATGATCAACTGCGGCCCGGTGGTTTCAGTCACGTTACCCGCCGTCAAGGCGCTCAGGGCAGCCGCCGGCGACGCCGCGGCAAAACCAAGAAAGGCCCTTCGATCGAGTGACATGCGCCTCTCCATTCGCCTCGCGGACCATTCTAGCATCGGCTCCTCGAAGCACCTGCCGCCCCTCGAACCAGATCGCCACTTTGGTGATCGCACGGGCTATCCGGCGCCGTTCTCTTTGTATCCCTGTCCCCGCAGGACGCGGCCTGGACGGCTCCCCGTGTGCACGCCGTTGTCGAGAACCACTTCACCGTTAACGATTACATAAGGGATGCCTTCAGGATATTGCTGGGGATTTTCGAACGTGGCCTTGTCGATGACCGTTTCCGGGTCGAACAGAGTGATGTCTGCCCAGTAACCTTCCTTGAGCCGCCCGCGATCGCTGATGTTGATTTTCTCAGCGTTCATGAGGGTCAGCTTGTGAATCGCCTCGGGGAGCTCCAGCGTGTTCAACTCGCGCACGTAGCGCCCGAGCACTCGAGGAAACGTCCCGTACCAACGCGGGTGCGGATGCATGCCGCGACGCGGGCCTTCCGGACTGATCGCTGCGCCGTCCGAGCCGACAGAGGTGAAGGGCTGCTGGAGCGCCAACTGCATGTCGTCTTCGGAGTGATGGAAATAGACGGTCCGCACACTGCCGTTTTCTTCGAGGAGCACGTCGAACAGCACATCGACCGGATCTCCGCCGCGCGCCTCGATCAACTCACTCATGCGCTTGCCAACGAAGGGCTTGTTCTTCTGCTGAGAAAACGACACGAGCAACATGCCTTCCCAGCCGCCCCCGGTCGCCAGATAGTGGTTATACCAACCAGGAATGCCGTTCAGGATGTCCTGCTTCATGCGGGCTCGCAGCTTGGGATCGCGTAACCTCTTGAGCATTGCGTCGTTGCCGCCATCGTGCGCCCAGGGCGGGATGATTGCCCGCAGATTGTTTTGCCCCGCCGTGTAGGGATAGACGTGCGCCCGGATATCCAGCCCTGCCTGACGCGCCTCGTCGATCATGGCCACGATTTCCGACATGCGTCCCCACAAGGCCTTGTCGGCGATCTTCATGTGGATGATGTCCACGCGGATGTCCGCACCCCGGCCGACCTCGATCGCTTCGGCGATGGAGTCGAAGACGCCTTGACCCTCATCGCGAATGTGCGTGGAATAGATGCCGCCGTGTTCCGAGGCAACTTTCGCCAGCTTCACAAGTTGCTCCGTGGTGACGAGGCTCGACGGGGGCATTAGCAGCGAAGTAGACATGCCCAGCGCCCCTTGCTGCATGGCCTTGGCGATCTCGTGCCTCATATGCCCGATCTCTTCGTCAGTTGCGGGCGTCATAGCCAGCCCCTTGACAAAGCTCCAAACCTGGGTTTGACCCACGTACGATGCAATGTTTGTCGCCACGCCCCGTTCTTCCACGTGCGCGAAGTAGCCGCCGAGGGTTTCCCACTCCTGTTCGCCCGGGGGCAACGGCCCTTGGGACCCCCCTTCGCCCAGCACCATCGTGGTCACGCCTTGGCGGATCATGCTCTCGCAGTTCGGCTCGTCGAGCAGCGTGTGGTCCGAATGGTTGTGGATGTCGATGAAGCCCGGCGAGACGACGAGCCCGGTCGCGTCGATCCGGCGTTGGGCGCCGCTGTCGGTCAAGTCGCCGATTGCAGCGATCCTGGCGCCTGACACGCCGACGTCAAGCTGCTCCCCGGGAGCACCCGAGCCATCGATCACGATCCCGTTTTCGAAGACCAGTTCAAAGGATGATTGATGTGCGCAGGAGCAAAGAAAGGCGCTGAGAACCGCTGGCCCCAGTCCGCGGACGAGTGTCTTGCGATATGACATTGCCGCGCCATTGTAACGCGGTCGCGACCTTTTCGTTGGTAACGAACTCGTCGAAGATTCGGCTCCGGCCAAATGGCCTTTGCGCTCGATTGTCGTGCAGAAGCGTGGAATACGTGAACACCGGACGGAGCACCCTGTTGCTTGCGAGCATGCCCATAAAGAGCAGCCTCGATCCATCGGGTCCGGACGGCTCTTTTCGGCGCCAATGCAGGGAGCGTGAAGAGCTTCCACCGAGGGGAAGACAAGGCGGCATGTGGCATAATCGCGTGGGTGCGCCGGTTCCCATTCATGACGATGTTGGCCGCCGCGATATGCCTGTTTCCGGCTTGCCGGCCCGATGTCGTAGTTTCGCCGCCAGATACCGGCGAGCGCTACGTATCGCCGTTCCCGCGGCCGCTGGAGTCCTACGTCGAGATGGATCTCCCCGACGCCGCCCGCTCCATAGTCTCCGGGGTGAGCGATGATGTCGTCGATGGGTTTCGTTGGGCTGACCGTCGAGCCGTTCTGCGGTTCCACAGCATCCCGTATACCGGACTTCGATTTCACGCAGCGTTTGTGTTGCCCGAACTTCTGATGCAGCGTGTGGAAGCCGTCAGATTGCGGGTGATCATCGGTGGTGAGTTGGCGCGTGAGGCAGAGTACAGCGAGCCGGGCCGGCATGAGATCGAAAAGAAGCTTTCGCGGGGCGAGGTTACCTGGGAGCGCGAGACCGAAGTGATCCTCGAAATGGTCCTTCCCGAAGAGCACCGCCTGCCCAAGGCCGAAGCCCGCTATCCTCTCGCCGCTGCCGGTTTCCGGTTCTAGATTCCTGTTCGATGTCTTGGACCGCTTTACAGACACTGGCAAGCATCCTGTTCGGAGCCGGTCTGACGCTGCTGACGGCCACGCTTCTCGGCCGCACTCTGCTCGCCCGTCTGTTCGGCGCAGAGCCGCTGCTGACCCGTGCTGAAGGCTGGGTTTTCTCACTTGCCACCGGTGCCGCGTTGCTGAGTCAAGGGATCTTCTTTCTGTGTGCGCTCGGGCTTGTTTACGAGGGAACCTTTCTGCTTGTCTCCGCCGCCGTCATCGGGGTGTGGTGGCGTTGGGGCCGAGGGCTTTCCGCATGCCCGCCGCCACGCCCGGAACAAGACGCCAGAATCTGGTGGTTTCTTCTCACGGCCGTCGCCGCGGCCTATGCGTACATCTACGTTCCTCATGCCCTGGCTCCCGAAATCCAGGCGGACGCTGTCGGTTACCATCTCGGACTCGTCGGGCATACCTATCGAGCGCACGGCTTCCCCGGCATCACCACGAACATCTATGCGTTCCTCTCGCAAGGCGCCGAGATGCTCTTTCTATTCGCTTATGCGTTCGGACATCACACTGCCGCAAAACTATGCCACTTCAGCCTCTTCGTCGCGACGCTCATCGCGATGGTCACGTTCGCACGGCGTTACCGCGTGGCCCGCGCGGGCGCGGTGGGCGCCGGCCTCTATCTCTGCGCGCCCGTAGTGGGTCCGGTCGCGACCAGCGCTTACAACGACTGCGCTCTGGTGTTTTTTGCCTTCATGGCCTTCTATGCCGCGATGATCTGGTGGCGTCAGCGCCAACCGGGCTGGCTGATTCTTCTCGGCATCTTCGGCGGCTTTTGTTTCTCCATCAAGTACACCGGAGTCTTCGCCATACCGATGCTGTTGGCCGTGGTCGGCTGGGGAACGTGGAGGCGTCTCGGAGACGGCCACAAAGCCCTCCGCCGGCTCGTACTCGTTGGTCTCGTGGCTTCGTTCTTCGTAGTCCCGTGGCTCGCGAAAAACACGATCACCGGCGGCAACCCGGTTGCCCCGTTCTTCAACAAGTACTTCCCGAACCCCTATGCGTCGGTGGCATGGGAAAAGGGATATCGGAGCCTGCTCGCGGGTTATTCTCACGATCCGGAGGTCCGCCGCAGGAACCTGATCGCCGCGCCATTGGAAGTGACCGTTCGCGGTATTCACTTCCAGGGGCTGATCGGACCGGTCTTCCTGTTGGCGCCCCTGCTTCTGTTTGCTTGGAGACATCCGCTGGGGCGGCCTCTCATGGCAGCCACTGCCGTAGCCGTCATACCTTGGTTCTCGAATACGGGGACGCGTTTTTTACTCCCCTCTCTCGTTTTTGTCTCGATCGCGATGGGGCTGACTCTTTACCGATTGCCGCGCTATCTCTCGCTCGCCGCGGGTTGTGTCGTGCTTGCTTTCCACGGAGCCGCTTCTTGGCCCTCGCTGATTCCGAAGTGGCACTCGGAGGGCCTGTGGAAATTGCAGGGCGTCCCGTGGGCAGCGGCACTGCGTATCGAGCCGGAAGCGGAATACCTGCGGCGATGGGTTCCCTGGTATCGAACCGCAGAGTTCATCGCGAAACAAGGCGACGCCGAGACGCGCGTCCTCAGTCTCGAGCCGCTGCCGGAGGCCTACTTCCCGTCCCGTCTATGGGTCTCTTACCAGGGTGCACGGAACGAGGCCGTCATGCGCATATTACTCACCGGAGCCGGATTGAATCACCGCTTCTGGCCATCTCGACGGGTCACAGCCGAGTGGCCCGGCCAGGATCTCAGCGGCCTGCGTATTGAACAAAGGGGATCTCACGAGACAAGCGAGTGGAGCCTGTCGGAGATCCGCCTCTTTTTGGGGACACAAGAGTTCGTCCCTCAATCCGACTGGAAGATTCGCGCCTGGCCGTTCCCATGGGGCGCCGTCCGGGCCTTTGACGGCAACCCGTGGACCCCCTGGATCACCTGGGAACCGGTGCAGCCGGACACCTTCATCGAAGCGGTATTTCCCCAAGCGTTGCCGCTGAACCGAGCGGTGATCATCCATCCCACCAACCAGCACTATTCGGAGTTTGCCTATTTTGGCAGGAATGCGCATGGAGAATGGCGCCTGCTGGAGGCAACGTCCTCCGAAGAGTTTCTTCCGGTGCGTCTGGCTGAAGGACGAGCTTGGGCGGGTCAAGAACTGTACCGTCAGGGAATCGACTATCTCGTCGGCAACACTTCAGGGGACGGCTACAACATGATCGTGCCAGTGATCGAAAGCGACCCGTCCGCCTGGGGTCTTACAAAAGTCTTTGAGGACGGCCCTTTGCGGACCTACCGCGTTCTGGGGCCGGCGGTTGCTCGTTCTCACGACGGTGGTGCTTCCACAGAGCGTTGACTCATCCTGTTTCTTGCATGAGCCATTCATCCCGGCTCCCAACGCGATCTGTAACTCCTGCTTCTGCCGGGTGTCTTGACTTCGGTGTGCCGTCCATCCCCAAGAATTAAGATTTCCAGTGCAACTCCGCTTCGCCAAGGCATTGGTTCAGGCTTTTTCGCGGCACCAAGGCATGCAGGTTATTCTAGTTTGAGGGGGCATGACCGCACGATCGATACTGGATCTACCGGGAATCAGAGAACTCCATTCTCGCAACCTGCTTTTCCCTGCTGCCGTCTTGCTGGCTGTCGTCGTTGTTCTGCTGCACGGAGCTTTCGCTCCGCCAGTTCAGGAGGAATCGGCGGAAGAGGCCACGAAAGCGGTTGGCCCTCCTCCCGCTTTCCGCCCGGACTATGAAAAGACTCCCCTTGCCTATACGGCCGACTATTGGTTGCAGGTCGGCGAGCAGTGGCGTCCTCACATCATTTTGATCGGCAGCGACCCAACTCCAGCGATCGTCGTTGCTCCGCAGTTGGCCGTAAGCTCGGTCGAAACGGCAGATGATTTGATCGCCGAGGAGTTGGCTCTCAGCATTGCCGCCGGCGAAGCCAGGAGCGAGCCTGAGGGTGAATCCGGTGCAGACCATACGCTTGACGAAGAGAGCAACGGTCCACCGCTCCCCAGGCGTGACGAGACGCCCTATCGGCTGATCTCGGTGAATACGGATCATGAGGTCGCCGTCTTTGCTCTCGCGACCGCGACGCCTCCCGCCCCGCTGGCGGACTTGAACGAATTGCAGTCCGGCGCACACGCGGCCGCTCTCAGTCTGAATCCTGACGGCTCGTTACGGATCACTCCGGGTGTCGTGGTGTCAGCTCAAGGGGCCACGGACATTCCGGAACGGGGGAGATTGGTCGGTGAGACGCTGGACTTGGCAATTCCCTTTCCTGAAGAAACCCGCGTAGCAGCGATCGCCGATCTGGACGGCGGGCTCCTCGGAGTGGCTTTCGAAACCAAGGAAGGGTTGAAGATCATCCCGGCCCACCGGGTCAGAGACATCGCTCGTAATGCCAACCAGGCGCAGCCGTGCGTGAGCATAACGACGCAAGATCTTGGCGAGCCGATGCGGAGGCTGTTAGGCGTGAGGGCAGGCGTATTCGTCGAGAATGTCAGAGAGGAAGCCTTCTTTCCGGAACCGTCGATTCGTGCCGGGGACATTATTCTTCGATGGGCGGGCGAGACCGTTCGTACCCGGGAGGTGTTCGAGAAATTGTATCGGGCGCAGGAGCCCGGGAGGCTCGTACGCTACTTGGTGCTGCGAGACGGACGTCGTGTTTCCGGAGCTACCCGGATGCCCGATCCGCTATGCCGTCCTGTGTCGCTGGGGATCGTCCCCTTCAAGAACATGGGGCTCGTTATGAAATGGGAAGGTGCGCCGACATCCGTCGGGATGCCCGCCGGCTGGAGGGTAATGAATGTAGTCGCCGGTTCCTCGGCGGAGACAGCCGGTCTGCAGCGTGATGATCTGATCGTCGCTGTCCAGGGCCGCACGCTGAGACCCGATTCCCGCCGCAATGCCCTGGAAAGGCTTGAACGAGGCTCCCAGCCCTCGGTTTTGACGGTCTCGCGGGAAGGACGATTGAAGCTCGTCACGATGCTGCGTGAACCGACTTCCAAATCGGGCAATTAACAGCCGCAGGCGCATGAGAAATCTGATCCGTCCCGCCTTCGAGCTGACCAAGAAGGTTCTTACACGCCTGCGCGCCATGGAGCGGATGGGGCGCCGTGTAATGCCGCGCGTTCCTGCTTGGGGGTGGGCGCTGATCTGGCTGCGCTCTTCGTTCCTGCCGTCACAGAACTACCTCATCATTCTGGCTGTCGTCGTCGGCATCCTGACAGGCTTCGGATCGGTGGGCTTCGTGATGGTGCTCTACGCGATCGGCGACTTCGCCCGGGGTATGGCATCGACGGGATTGGGGATGTTCGGGCCCGCACAGCTTGTACTCTTGCCGGCACTCGGCGGGTTGATGGTAGGGCCGCTGATTCAACGATTCGCGAAAGAAGCCAAGGGTCACGGCGTGCCCGAAGTGATGACGGCATTAGCGACTCGAGGAGGCGTCATACGCACCCGCGTCGTGATGGTGAAAATCATCGCATCGTCGCTGACGATCGGATTCGGGGGGACTGCCGGCCGTGAAGGTCCGATGGTGCAGATCGGCGCGGCTCTGGGGTCCGCGATCGGCCAGTGGGCCCGCCTGACCGCCAGGAACATCCGGACCCTTGTGGCCTGCGGCGCCGCGGGCGGCGTGGCGGCTACCTTCAACGCGCCGATCGCCGGGGCCATTTTCGCAATGGAAGTCCTGGTGGGGCGTATTCAGACGGATTTTCTACTCGTTCTGCTGACTTCGCTAAGCTCCAGCATCATTGCAAGGCACTATTTGGGAGACGACCCGGCGGTTCACGCGCCGGCGTATTACCTCATCAGTCCGGGGGAACTCCCGCTCTACTTCATCATGGGCATCGTGGTCGGTTTGGCAGCCGTTTTCTACGTGCGACTGCTCTACGCCAGCGAGGATTTCTTCGGCAAGTGGAACTTTCCAGAGTACTTGAAGCCGGCGGTGGGCGGGCTTGTGGTGGGGTTGATTCTGCGGTTCTTCCCCGAGGTTTACGGTTCCGGCTTCCCGGCCATCGAATCGGCGCTATGGACTCGCTATACGTGGAGTCTCCTGCTGTGTCTATTCGCGATGGAGATGCTGGCGAACTGCGCGACACTGGGTTCGGGCGGCTCGGGCGGCGTGTTCGCACCGGGGCTCTATATGGGCGCCATGCTAGGTGGCGCTTTCGGAGCCGTCGTCCACTTCGTTTATCCGGACTGGACGGCAACGTCAGGCGCCTATGCAATGGTTGGCATGGCGGCCTTCTTCGCGGCAGCGGCGAAAGCCCCCACGACCTCGATCCTGATTCTATTCGAGATGACCGGAGACTACCACATCATGCTTCCCTTGATGGCAGCGACGGTGGGCAGCGTGTATCTTTCCCACCGCTTGATGCCGTACAGCATCTATATCCTGAAGCTGAATCGGCGCGGGATTGCCTATCCCTACTCGGATGAAGAAGCCGATGCGGCACGACCGCGTGCGATGTAGGTGCGACCGCCTGCGCTGGAATCTGGGGCGCAGAGCGGTAGATTGATGGCACTCTGTTCTCCACTGAAGGTTTCCGAAGGCTACAGAAGAACCGTTTGGAAGACGAAGGAAGCTAGCCTGCATTTCTCACCACCCGACGGCCGAAGCACGCCATACGGCCGCCAGGACTTCGTTGCGCTTGCTTGCCGTGCTCAACGTACGGTTCAAGTACGCCTGCGCGCGCCAAGCGGCTCGCGCCTCGTCCTGACGGCCCTCTCACGCACTTCGTCTCGCCACGTGGTGAGAAATGCAGGCTAGCAATTACTCGCGCGTCAGCAGGAACTCGGCTATCTTTCCCGGGTCGTTCGGCATCACGACGGGCTGGTTGCCAAATGTCGATGTCAGCCTTTCGCCGCCCGGCGTTTCGATCTGACCCGTGTGGTAGCGATAGACGTAGTCGGGGTCTTTGAGCAAGTGTCCGGTGAGGACTCCGACGACGTCGGCATCCTCGGCGATGACACCCCGCGCGCAAAGTTTCCTGGCGCCTGCGAGCGAAGCCGCCGAAGCGGGCTCGCAGCCGATTCCGCTGCGTCCTATGATCGCCTTGGCATCGGCGATTTCCTGTTCGGTGACGGACTCGACCACGCCGCCGCTGGTCTGCACTTCGCGTAGCGCCTTCTCCCACGAAACGGGCGCACCGATTCGGATGGCCGTCGCCAAGGTTTCCGGATTCTCGACGTTCTGGAGCGCCTCGTGCGTGCCTCTCTGGAAAAGATGGAAGAACGGCGCTGCGCCCGCCGCCTGGACAACAGCAAGCTTCGGAAGTCGATCGATGACGCCCACCTCTTTCAACTCTCGCAGTCCCTTGCCGAGTGCAGAAACATTGCCGAGATTGCCACCGGGCAAGACAAGCCAATCCGGAACTTGCCAGCCGCGTTGGTCGAGCATTTCGATCGCAATGGTTTTCTGGCCTTCGATTCGGAACGGATTGATGGAGTTGAGCAGATAAATCCCCAACTCTTCGGCAAGCCGTCGCACAAGAGCGAGGATCTGGTCGAAGTTGGCCTCGACCTGGATCGTCAGCGCTCCGTATTCAAGCGCCTGGGCCAGCTTTCCGTAAGCGATCTTGCCGTGGGGCAGGAAGATGACCGCTTGCAAGCCGCCGGCTACCGCGTAGGCCGCCATCGACGCGGAGGTGTTGCCGGTCGAGACACAGGCCACCCGTTTCATGCCAAGCGCACGTGCTTGCGCGATGCCGGCGGTCATTCCGTTGTCCTTGAAAGACGCGGACGGGTTGTAGCCCTGGTGCTTGAACTGGATGTGATCGAGCCGCGCATAGGCTGCTGCCGCGGGAGCATCGAGCAGCGGTGTGTTTCCCTCTTGCAGGGTCACGATGTGCTTCGTGTCGCCGAGAAACGGCAGGAGATCCCGGAAACGCCAGACCCCGCTTACATCGAGTGGTGCTCGGCTGAGGCGGCGGCCGTCCCACATGGCGGTGAGCGCGGCGGGTTTCAGGGGCGCAAAGTCGTAGCGAGCTTCGAGCAATCCGCCGCAGTGAGGACATTCGTAGAGGACGGAGTCAATCGGGAAGCGCTCCGGACAGCCGGGGTTGAAGCAGACGAGTTCAGCGGACATCCGGAGTTCCGGGAGGCGGGAGCCCTCATCGTACCAGCGAGTGGGGGTTTCGATACGGCCGGGCAGATTCCATTTTATGGGAACCCGCATGGAGTCGATCGGACGTCGAAGAAACGCCGCGGCGGCTTGTCAGCGGTGGATAGCGCTACGCGCCGGGTTTCGAGTCACTAGCCGAAGGTGGGCCGACAAGGGCATTCCAGGACTCGATGGCATTGCCGGCGGGATAGTGTTTGATTTCGATTCGAATCGAGTCTTCCAATACTTCGTGCTGATGCTCGACTCCGAGCGGGTGCTGATAGCTGTCGCCCTCCTCGACGGTGAAGGTCTCATTAGCGATGCGCATACGCACTCGACCTTGCTTCTGATAACCGATGGAATGATGGTCTGGATGCGCGTGAACGCGGTCAACGGCGCCTTTCGGGCGAGAAGCTTCAAAGACGATGAGGTGAGAGGTTGCCATCAGCACTTTGACGGTGTCGACGCCATCCTCGTCGCGGGAGTATTCGGGAACGAGCGTGAGAGGCACACGCTTCGAAGCCGGCACGAAGAGTTTGCCGGTGTCGTCCGGGTGCATGAAGGCTACGGCGGAGTAGATGGAAACGGGTATGCCCATGTTGTCGGCTCTCTATTGATGTTTGATATGCGGGGATTATAACGGGGCGTTGGCGCTTGGATGGCGCCTTGAGGCCGTGGACATGGTTTGCCGCCTCCTCTATTTCACTCGAGAGTATCTATGTTGGCGTTGGTTTGCGTTCGTTATGCTGATGGACGAGCTATGCGAATGCTACCGGTTGTTGGTGCACTTGTGATCTTGAGCTGTGGATCGCCGGTGAAGGTTGACATGCCGCCTGATGTGAAGATTGAGGTAGGGAGTCCGTTTCCGAACCTGGTGTTGCCGTTACTCGAAGACGGCCGGCCGTCTTCGATTGGGGGGTTTCGAGGTAAGAAGACACTGCTGCATGTCTTCGCATCCTGGTGAGCGGGTTGCCGCAAACACGTGCCCGGGTGGCACGAGGTGAGTAAAGACCGCTACGAATCCGGCGAGCTTCAGGTTGTGGGGATCATCCAGGAGCAGCACCCGGACCGCTGCCGTTTGTTCATGCAGTGGAAGCGGATGGACTGGCCGGTTCTGGTCGACTCTCTGAACTTGCTTCAAATGTCGGCGGTGCCCGTCACGGTAGCGATTGACGAGCACGGGATTGTCCGCGAGAAGAGACTTCGGCTGAGCAGCGCTGAAGAGTTCCTCAACGATTTCATGGCAGTCACATTCCGTGCGCCGGAGCCGGACGACGCGGTGGAGCCTCCCGCGGAATGGCCGGAAGCCGTCGAGCCCGCGAATTCGAGCGATGGGAAAGATTGGAAGAATTTCGGCGATCTGATCGTGCGGTCAAACGATATCGATCGCATTGACGAGGCTATCGCGGCGTACCGGCGAGCGCTCGAAATGGAGCCGCAGGACGGCTGGGTGCAGTTCCGTCTGGGAGTAGCGTTTCGAAAACGCTATGACTCGACCCGCCGTCAAGCGGGAGACTTTCAAGCTGCGGTGAATCATTGGCAAGCAGCACTCGACATCGACCCGAATCAGTACATCTGGCGGCGGCGTATTCAGCAGTACGGGCCGCGGCTCGACAAGCCATATCCGTTCTACGACTGGGTTCCGCAGTCTCGCGAAGAGATTGCAGCGCGAGGCGAAATACCTTGGGAGTTGGCCGTCGAACCAGGGAGAGCGGAATTCGCCGAGCCTTTGGAGAAAATTTCGCAGAGGGATGCTCCGGACGATCCGCCGGACCCTGGGGGCCGCATTCATCGTGACGATGGCGAGTTCATTGACTTGGAGATGGTGGTTGTACCTGGCTTGATTCGACCGGGAGAGGCAGCACGGATTCATGTGAATTTCCAGCCGCGAAAAGAGAGCGAAGCGCACTGGAACAACGAACAAGACGGGCTTGAAGTTTGGCTGAGAGAACCCGAGGGCTGCCGAGTAGATGGGTCGCATCGGCAGCTTACGAATCCGTCGGAAGTCGTCAGCTTGGAAGAGAGAAAGGTTGAATACGAGATTCAGTGTGATGCGGAGGCTGCGCTGGGAGACCGCTCGCTTGGCGGGTACGCATTGTATTACGTTTGCGAGGACGTGAACGGGACATGTCTTTACCGGCGACAGGATTTCGCAGGTTCGGTTGCGGTGCGGGAATAGCCGTCAGTATGCCGCCAGGCTACTCCTGAACATTCGTGTGTCCGTTGTTTCAGACACAGCTTGTTAGGATAGGTGTAGCGGGCCTTGGCGGGTCTAATCAATGTATTCCATTGATTAGAAAGAGCTTGCGATCTAATGTAGGTGGTCGGAGGGGACTGTTCAGCGATGAGAATCTGCTACCTGGACTGCTTTTCGGGCATCGCGGGCGACATGCTGCTCGGAGCGCTGGTCGACGCGGGCGTCGACCGGGCACAGATTTGCGCAGAGGTCGGCAAGCTAGATCTGGATGGCGTCGATCTGCGGTTTGAAAAGTGCTTGCGGGCGGGAGTTTCCGGGACAAACTTGACGGTCGAGGTTACTCATGACCACAGCCACCGCTCGCTCAGCAAGATCGAAGAGATCATTGTTTCGAGCAGTTTGCAAGCCGAGATCAAAGAGCGCAGCATTCGCATCTTCCGGCGGCTCGGAGAGGTCGAGGCGACGGTGCATCAAGTGCCGGTTGAACAGGTTCATTTTCACGAGGTCGGGGCGTTGGACGCCATCGTGGACATTGTCGGGGCCTGTGTCGGATTCGAGGCGCTAGGCATCGAGAAGATCTATTGCTCGCCGCTCAACCTGGGTAGTGGAACGGTGAGGGCGGCCCACGGAGTAATGCCGGTCCCGGCGCCTGCGACGGCATTGCTCGTGAAGGACGTACCTACGTATGCCGACGGCCCGGCGGTGGAGTTAACGACTCCGACCGGAGCGGCTATCGTGACCACGCTCGCCGAGAGCTTTGGCGCGATGCCTGCGATGAACATCAAGAGTGTCGGCTATGGGGCCGGTGACCGCGATTTCAAGGGCCGTCCAAACTTGGCGCGGGTGCTGGTGGGCGAAGCCGGAGGTACGCGCGAGGCGACGCGGATACATGTGATCGAGGCGAATGTAGACGACATGAGTCCGGAATGGGTTGGCTATGTTCACGAACGATTACTCGAAGCCGGCGCGCTGGACGTGACGTTGACACCGGTCTACATGAAGAAGGCTCGGCCGGGGTGCACGATCAGCGTGTTGGTCCGGCCGGAGGACCAGGAGCTGCTCGGCGAGCTTTTACTCACTGAGACGACGACAATCGGGATTCGAACGTTCACAGCCGAGCGAAGAGTACTGGAACGTGTTTCCAGAGCTGTCGAGACACCCTACGGCACGGTAAACATCAAGGTGGCGACGGAGAACGGCTCAGTGCGGAATGCCGCGCCGGAGTACGAAGATTGCCGGCGCATCGCACGCGAAAAGAACGTCCCTTTCAAGGAAGTCTGGCAGCAGGCCCATTTCGCCTACCTGAGCCTGGACACGGAGTCATGAAGTACTACCTGACAACCCCTATCTATTACGTCAATGCGACGCCGCACATCGGCCACGCCTACACGACGATCGTGGCGGACACCGTCAAGCGTGTGCGTCGCATGATGGGCGAGGAAGTCTATCTGTGCACGGGCACGGATGAGCACGGGCAAAAAGTCGAGCGCTCGGCTGGAAAGGCCGGATGGACTCCGAAGGAATTCACAGACCGCGTCTCGGCCGCTTTCCGCGACGAGTGGGACGAACTGGCGATCGACTACGACTTCTTTGTCCGCACGACGGAGGAGCGGCACAAGCGTACAGTTCAATGGTTGTTCGAGCGCTGTGAGGCAAACGGGTTCATCAAGAAAGACAGCTATACCGGCAAGTATGACGTGACGAGCGAGGCGTTTGTCACGGATGAAGAAGCAGAGAAGATCAGCGGTCCGTTGGAAGTGGTGACTGAAGATAACTACTTTTTCAAGCTGTCGGAATTTCAGGACAGGCTCCTGGAGCACTATGAACAGAACCCGGAGTTCATTCGGCCGGAGTCGCGGCGCAACGAAGTGATCTCATTCGTCAAGGGCGGCTTGAAAGATCTCTCGATCAGCCGCGCTACGCTGAAGTGGGGCATCCCGCTACCGAAAGACCCGGACCATGTTTTCTATGTGTGGTTCGATGCGCTGACGAACTACATGACGGCGCTGGGCTTCGGCAGCGACCATGCCGATCCGAAGGGCCTGTGGCCGGCGGATGTCCATATCGTCGGCAAAGAAATCGTACGCTTCCACGCGGTCTATTGGCCTGCGTTTCTGATGGCGGCCGATTTGCCCTTGCCAAAGGGAGTGTACGCTCACGGGTGGCTCATCTTTCAGGAAGAGAAGATGAGCAAGACGAAGGGCAATATCGTGCGCGCCCGTCCGATCCACAAGGTGGTGGGCATCGAGGGGCTCCGCTACTACCTGCTGCGGGAGATCGTCTTCGGGCAAGACGGCAATTTCAGCTACGAGGGCTTGGTCGGGCGCTATAACGCTGACTTGGCGAACGGCTTAGGCAATCTGGCGAGCCGCACGCTGTCGATGATACACCGCTATTGCGGGAGCACCGTGCCGGAACCTCCGCCTGATAGCGGGGGTGCGCTTGCGCCTCTGGCGGAGGAGACGATCACGAAGACGCGCGACCATTTCGCTGCGTTCGCGTTCTCGCGGGCGCTGGAGGCGATCTGGGCGCTGATCGGGGCTGTCGACAAATACCTGGTCGAACAGAAACCCTGGGTGCTGATCAAGCGAGAGGACGATGCGTCGCAGGCGCAGCTATGGGCGACGCTGTACAACGCGGCGGAAGTACTACGGATCGTAAGCGCTCTGGTCTCTCCCGTCCTCCCTAAAGCCGCGGCGGAAATATGGCGGCAACTCGGACAGGAGTCGGATTTACAAGATGTCCGCTATGACGAGTTGGAGTGGGGGCAATTACGGCCGGGCTCCAAGCTGCCCGGGGGGGATAACGTGTTCCCGCGCCTGGATGTGACCGCGTCGGTGAAGAGAATGCAGACACTCGAGCAAGAAGTGTTGAAACAGCAGGCTGAGATCATGGGCAAGACCGAAGAGCCGATCACGCCGATCCTGGAGCCACCCCCGGAATCGGAGCGGATTGACATTTCCGATTTCGCGAAAGTTGAGATGCGGGTCGGCGTTGTGAAGACAGCCGGGAAGGTCAAAAAAGCGGACAAGCTGTTGCACTTGACCGTAGACATCGGCGAGGTAGAGCCGCGCTCGATCGTCGCCGGTATCGCGGGCGCTTATGAGCCGCAGAGCCTGATCGGACGCAAAGTGGCGATCGTCTCAAACCTTAAGCCTCGCAAGCTGCGCGGCCTTGTCTCCGATGGCATGATCGTCGCGGCATCGGGTGAAGGCGGAAATCCTCATCTCGTCAGCTTTTTCGAAGATGTGCCCATCGGCGCGCGGTTGAGTTAGGCGCCGCGGCGGCTTCTTCTCATGTCTTGATCATCAGGTTGGGAAAGCTGGATGCTGTCCCGACGGCACGCGCGACAGGATTGTCAGACGTCAGACCAACCGTGACTGAGATGGTCTGTACTTCGCATCGGCAGGCCTGATGACACGGACAAGCGGAATCGCAAGGAGCAATCGGATGGCGGCTGCATGCTGACCCCAGCCCCCAGATCAGTCATCGAAATGAATGGTGCGGAGAGGGGGACTCGAACCCCCATGAGATTTCTCCCACTAGCACCTCAAGCTAGCGCGTCTGCCAGTTCCGCCATCTCCGCTGTGTCGTGAATGCAAGGACTGCAAAAAGGAGGAATCACTCCTGCCGAGGTGTCTCGCTGCTTGACGCTCCCTGCGAACCGTCCTTGGTTGAAGCCTCCTCTTGACCGGTCTCTTCCTGCGCTTGCGGGGCGCCCACCGGCTCAGAGGTTTCGGGCGCGGCTGCCCCGGTGCCGGTTCGTTCGATCACCGAGTCGCCGATCGACCTGTTACGTCCGGCTTCGATCCCGAGCCAAATCGATGTCAGCATAAAGACGACTGCCGCGAAGGTCGTTGCTTTCGAAAGCATGGTCGCCGCGCCGCGCGGGCCGAAAGCCGTCTGCGAACCCATGCCGCCGAAGGCGCCGGCGAGGTCCGCTGCCTTGCCGCTCTGGAGGAGCACGACGATGATCAGAAAGAGGCAGACGACAACATGAACAACGGTCAGGAAGATTTCCAGCACGGTAGATCAACTCCTTGTTTCCGCAACGGCGTCAGCAAGCCCCTCAAGATTGGTAGTGGATGATCGCCGCCATCAAGGCCGGCTCAAGACTGGCACCGCCCACCAAGCCGCCATCGATGTTCGGGCACGCCATCAGGCCTTGAATATTGGCCGGTTTGACGCTGCCTCCGTAGAGAATTCGCAAGCGTTCCGCAGTCTCCGCACCCAGGTTTTTACGGACTCGGTCGCGGAGGGCCTGATGCGATTCCTCAGCGATTTCGGGGGTGGCCGTTCGTCCCGTACCGATAGCCCAGACGGGCTCGTACGCTACGATTATAGGCCACGCCGATTCGGGGGTCAATGAAGCGAGCGCCCTGTCGATCTGACGTAAGAGCACTTCTGTTGTTTGACGGGCCTCCCGCTCGGCGAGCGTTTCGCCCACGCAAACGATGGGCCGGAGCCCGCCCTCCAAGGCGGCCCGAACGCGCCGGTTGACGGTCTCATCGGTTTCTCCAAAATACTGTCTCCTTTCGCTGTGGCCGATGATCACGTCGCTACAGCCTGCGGCCCGCAACATGGGCGCGGAAACCTCGCCGGTAAAGGCGCCTTCTTTCTCCCAATGTAGATTCTGGGCCGCGATACGGATGCTGCTGCCTTGAACGGCTTCCACCGCTGCCGCAAGGGCTGGGAAGGGCGGGGCAATCACAATTTCGCAATCCTGGGTGTATTGCGTGAGGATCTTGAATTCATTCAGGTAGACGACGGTTTCCGCCACCGTCTTGAACATCTTCCAATTGCCCGCCAAGACGGGCGTGCGGGTTGTTGCCGCCACGGACCCTCCTATAGAGGTCGGCTCGCTTGTTCGGTCGACAGCGAGAGCTCACGAACTCTTGAGAACGATGTTACAACGTTGCTCGCTGGCGGTAATGTGGTGAGACATCGCGAAAGTCGTCTGGCGGCGGTCGGGAGATTCCTGGTGAGAAGTTCGGGGAACCTCTTATGGACGGGATTGCGAGAGTGAGGATGAACTCCACATCTGACCCCAAGCGGTTTCGAAGACATCATGCATATGCCGAGAGAACGACAGCGCCTCTCTGCGGCGAAATCGTCACCGTATATCGCACCCTTGTGATCTCGGCAGCTTCGCGGCATTGCTCCAACGGATCAAAAGACTTCCTGATACCAGATGCCATGAAACTCATGACAAGCCTCTCGGAGTTTTCCGACTTCTCGCAACCCTGCTGCTCGTTGGTTTCGGTACACTCACAAAGTGATCGTCTCGCTCCAGTGGAGGAACTTCTGAATGAATCACAAGAGGGTTTTTGCTTCGCTGGTGTTCGCACTCCTTGTCGGAACTGCGTTCTGGATCTCCCCCAGCGAAGCGCAGCCGGGGACCGTCAAGCAAGTGGTCGACGGGGTTTGGTTTCGTGAGGGCGAGCGGCGTCACCACGGACATTGCAACAACGTCATCATCGAGATGAAAGACTTCCTGATCGTCGTTGACGCCAACTTTCCCAGTGGTGCTCAGGCCGTGTTGCGGGATCTCAAGAAGATCTCCTCCAAACCGGTCAAGTACGTGTACGATACGCACCACCACGGCGACCATGCTTACGGCAATCCGGTCTGGACCCGGCAAGGTGCGACGACACTGGCCTATGTGGGCGTTAGCGAGGAGTTGGAGCGCTACGAGCCGCAGCGGTGGCAGGAGGCAGCCAAGGTGCGTAAGGGCATTGCAGCTCTAGGACTCGAGGCTCCCGAGCCCCCGAAGAAGACGTTCTCGGAATCACCCTTTGTGATCGAGGACGAGACGCGCCGGGTAGAATTCCATTTCTTCGGCTGGGCGCACACACGGGGTGACGGCTTTGCGTACTTGCCCCATGAGAAGATTCTCTGCACCGGCGATGCGATTACCAACGGACCGTTCAACTATACCGGCGATGGCTACATCGGCAATTGGCCGAAGGTCGTGGAAGCCGCCAAGGGTCTCGATGTGGAGATCGTCTTGCCCGGCCATGGCGGGGTCGGAGGCACCGAGCTGCTCGATGGCGAACAGAGATTCATGACCGAGCTTCATGCTGCGGTCAAGGAAGCTATCGACGACGGTCAAACGCTGGGCGACCTTGTCCGAATGGGGAGGGATGGCGAGCCGGTCTCGACGACGGTCGTCCTGTCCGACGCCGTCAAGAACTGGGTTGGTGAGAGGCTAGCTCTACAAGTACGCGACGCCTACGAGGAGATCACACAGGGCAAGCCGCACGGCGAAATCCTCGCGGGAAGCTGAAGGGCGCATACTACGGTGTGGTATTTACGCTGCCAAGCCCGGTCTGCAATACGGCCTCTTCGGGATAAGCCCGGCCGGAACCTTCTGCGTGCTTCAGAGTCGTTGCCGACAATAGAGACAGGGAGAGTTGAATGGCAAGAGTCCTTGTTGTGATGCGGACCGCTGCGACCACGGCTTCGACCGTTCAATTGCAGGAAGCCGCTTCGAAGTCCCGGTAAGCTGGAACTGGTTGCTGATGGCCGTTCGTCCCGGTCTAGGAGAACAGTGCCCGACTGAGGAGTTGGTAGGCGAAGAAGAACGACACAGCTACAAGTAGAACGGCGAAGCCGGCCGCCGCCTTCCAGACGGATTCGATCGGGCTGCCGTATTGGGGAGATCCCACCATGCTCCCAACTGCGAACCCGCCGATGAATCCACCGATGTGGGCAGCATTGTCGACCATGGGGACCAGCAGTCCAAAGACCAGTAGCATGATGGCCCACCGCATATAGGCCTTCCAGATGTACGAACTCCCCGTGCGGCGGCCGTAGGCCATCATGGCGCCGATCAAGCCGCACGCCGCCGCCGATGCGCCCACTGACAAGCTCGAGCTCCAAAACATGCTAGCCAAGAAGCCGGTTATGCTGGACGCAAGGTAGATCACGAGAAAACGCGAAGTGTCATAGCAATCTTCCACTTGCGCCCCAAGATCGAAAAGCACCCAAGTGTTCATGAGGATATGCAGCACCCCGCCGTGCAAGAAGCCAGCCGTGATCAGCCGCCACCATTCGCCGCGCGCGAGAATCGCAAAACGATCCTTGGCGCCAAACAGGAAGAGAGTTTGTCCGTCAATTCCACCGAAAAGACTGATCGAGCCGCCCTGGAACTTCGATGTCAACACCATCGTCGAGATAAACAGGGCGAAGTTAATGAACAGAATAATGAACGTAGTGAAATGGCTGGCCGCGATGAGTCCGCCAAGCGCCTTTGTCGGGTCCGGGCGCTTCCACGAGGGCAGACCCACCTTCTCATCGCAGTACTCGCAGACACGGGATTTCGGGTCGATGAAAGCCCGGCAATGTGGGCACATGCGAGGTTTGGCCATGTGAGAATCCGAGCCCCTATCTTTGCGGCTGGAGCCAGCCGTTTGCAAGTAAAGTTGTGGGGGAGCATTCCTCGGCTCGATTCCGCTGAAATGTCCTACAGATGTAGAAGAATGACCCGGCTGACTGTGACAAGTCCCTTCGGCTCATTTCTTTACAAGCTCAAAGCCTCCACGTTACGATACGAGGTCGCATGGTCAAGACCGAGCGTGAGCATCGGCAGGATATCGTCGACATCGGCCGCCTCATTTACCAGAAAGGATGGGTGGCTGCGAACGACGGAAACATCACAATCCGGCTTAACAACGAGTGCATCCTATCGACGCCCACAGGCGTGAGCAAAGGCATGATGCGGCCCGACGATCTGATCATCGTCGACTACGAGGGCAACAAGATCCAAGGAAGATTGGAGCGTACGTCTGAGATTCTAATGCATCTTGCGATTTATCAGGTCCGGCCGGATATCCATTCGGTTGTACATGCCCATCCGCCGGTGTGCACCGGCTTTGCGGCGGCTGGTTTATCTCTCGACAAGGCACTACTGCCCGAGGTGGTCATCGGTCTGGGCTGTGTCCCTCTCGCCGCTTACGGGCTGCCGGGAACGCCTGAGCTAACCGAGCCGATGTTGCCGCTGATCCCGAAGTTCGACGCGATTCTTCTGGCCAATCATGGTGCGGTAACTTATGGTAGCGAGATCAAACAGGCCTTCTTCCGAATGGAGACGGTCGAACACTTTGCGAGGATCAATTTAGTCGCCCATCTGCTGGGGGGGGCCAAGCTGCTTCCGAGTGAGGAAGTGAAGAAGTTGATTGACGCCCGTGGCCGTTACGGTTTCGCTTCATCGTCGGTGGTCCAACCGAACTGCCCTGTTCCAGCCGAAGGTGCAGGCGGACAGACTTCCGATGCTCAAGAAGAAAGGTTTTACGTTACGCGGGATGAATTGGTCGCGCTGGTCGAAGAGGCCATGCGTGTGCGGGGTAGTTAAAGGGAGGAGTAGAACTCTATGGGCGAAGCCCTGGGAATGATTGAAACGCGTGGTCTGACCGCGTTGATCGAAGCTGCTGACGCCATGGTCAAGGCTGCCAAGGTCACGTTGGTGGGCTGGGAAAAGATCGGATCCGGCTACGTAACGGTCCTCTGCCGCGGCGACGTGGCGGCGGTGAAAGCCGCGACGGATGCCGGTGCTTCGGCGGCTCGCAAAGTAGGAGATCTCGTGGCTGTGCACGTAATTCCGCGTCCGCATGCCAATTTGGACGATATCTTCCAGATCACTCCGGCCGGCGAATAAGGCCCCGGCGAAAGGACGAGCCGCATGTTGCTGGCCCGCGTTGTGGGCACTGTCGTGGCGACGCGCAAGGACCCTCGCCTTGAAGGCAGGAAGCTCCTCGTGCTGCGCCATATCTCTCCCGAGGGCGAGGAGCTTTCGGGCTATGTCGTCGCGATCGACACCGTGGGCGCCGGCTATCGCGAGAAGGTGATTGCCGTTTCGGGCAGTTCCGCCCGAATGGCTTCAGGCATGAAAGATAGTCCTGTCGACACGGCCATCGTCGGCATCATCGACGAACTCGATCTCGACAGCGGTTCCGGGTCGGTGGGCTAGCATGCGTCTCGGCCGTGTTGTAGGGCGGGTCTGGTCGAGCGCCAAGACCGAACAGTTCGAAGGCGTCAAGCTTCTTTTGATTCAACCCGTGGACGCACAAGGCGCTGCCGCCGGACGATCCTTGGTGGCTGTGGACGCGGTCGGCGCCGGCGCTGGCGAGACAGTCTACTGGTGCCGGGGACGCGAAGCCTCTTACGCTATGTTCCCGTCCGAAGTGGGGACGGATGCCGCGGTCGTGGGAATCGTCGATTCTGTTACGACGACCGGGAGTGGGTAGACGATGCTGATTGCGCGAATTACGGGCGAGGTGGTCTCAACGGCCAAGCACGAAAGCCATTCCGATCTTAAGCTGCTGCTTGTTGAGCCTCTCGATCTTGACGACCAGCCGGCGGGAGTGCCTTACGTCGCTGTCGACGTGTTGGACGCGGGAGTCGGTGACCGTGTTCTGCTAGCCACCGATGGCTGGGCGGCCATGAGCGCAGTGAGCCGCCTCCAGTCACCGATCGACGCCGCTATCGTTGGCGTCGTCGATCGCGTCGACCTCGACGCTTAGACTCGTCGGCAAAATGCAAGACTGGCCGTCACGGATGCCTTCCGGGAGGCTCGCGCCACGTTGATCCCTTGCTATGCGCCTTCGCCGGTTGTCACCGAGCCGTGAATGAGTACTCGATGTCGCTAATCAATCTTTCAAGGCCACGAATCGGTAACCGCGCTGAACGAGACCTTCCACCAAGCCCAACCAACGAGGCCATCGGAACAGATGCTCCAACTCAGACATCCGGGCGCCCAGCTACTCCAATATCGAAGTGCGCTACGTTTTCGCGGACTCCCATCTTCGTGTAGAGCGCAATGGCCAGGGCATCGTCGATATCGGCCTGCACAAAGATGACGTAAGCAGCGCGCGTTGCTGCGATGTTCTGTAGTTGCCGGATCAACGCTGTGGCGATGCCCTGTCGCCGGTACGCTGCGGCAACAGCCAAATCATAAATGTAGATTTCACTTCGTTCCTGCTCAAACTTCTGAAGCTCGTATGCCGCGAGGCCGCCTATCACTGATCCGTGCTTCATAGCCGTCAGCGTGATAAAGTGATCGCTGCCAAGCAAGCGCTCGAGATAGGCCTTGCTTGGTCGAGACGCCCCATGGGTATCCACTTCGTCGAAAGCCTCTCCGAAAGCCGTTAACAGGGACTCCATCAGATTCACGTCGTCGGGGGTCAGCAAGCGGACATTGAAGGGAACGGCAATCGACATGCTCTATCTTCCAACGCCTCCGGCTCACATGCGATGCTGCGAATCTACTCGGGATGCCACCTGACGCACCCTAGCTACTTGAATGGGGCGACTGCAAGATGAACTGCTAGTGATGAGACGAGCCGCGCGACTCCCTGACCAGTAGGCTGACCCCGCACAGACCCAACGCGAGCTTCAGCATGTCGAGGCCGGTGTAGGTGTTGTGCAAGCGCCAAAAAGGAGCTTCCTCCGGGGGAGCCGGATCGCGCGGCACGAAGTCGAGAACCCGGCCCAGGCGAATCGTTTCCGGCACGACGTAGAGCTGGAGGGCCAGTACGATCAGCAGCATGAGCCCCATGATTACCAGGAGGATCCGACTACTCCGCACGCTCCAGGCAAGACCGAACGCGAGAAGGGCAATCGGAATCTGCACCAGCCCCCAACCGTAAAAAAAGAGCCGGTTGACTTCTCCCGCTTGGTGGCGAGTCGCCAGTCGGATTGAGTCGGTGTCCAGACCGGACGTAACCGCCACGAACCCTTTGGCAGGCGCGTCTTGCAAAGCCCCGGCGACCGCGAAGTTCTGTGTGGCGACGAACCACATAAACACGGAACCGCAACACCAAATGCCGAGAACGAACACAAGGATGCTCCGTGTCACAGTGGCTACAATCATGACATGATCGAGCCGGCGGCTGCAGCATTCGAACGGGCGAGCAAGGTTTTTAAGACCTCGTTGTTGCTGCTAGTGACCGTCGGGTTTGCGACTCTAGCCGTCACCGAGCGCTTGGACGTCTTCTCAACCTCAGTCTTGGCGGCTGCCTTGTTATTCCGAGGATTCGTCACGTTCGGTCTGCTGCGCATCAGATTTCCGCGCTGGGTAGCGTCCGTTTTAGCCGTCGTTTACCTGGGCTATTTCGGATATGACGAGTTCGCAGAGGGGCTGCCGTCGATAGAACGGTTGATTCCGGCGGCACTCCAGATGCTTTTATTCTTCACTGCACTCAAACTCCTGATCGTAAGCCGCAGACGGGACTATTTCTACCTGGGATTACTGGCTTTTCTTCACATGCTGATGGCGTCACTGTTCGTGGGCAGTGTGCTTTATCTCGGTTTACTGTTCCTGTTCATCATCCTCGCGATTCTTACTTACACCAGCTTCGAGATTTCACGGGGATGCGAGTCCGATGCTCCCATCGCCGAGGACATTGGGGCCCTGAACAGCCGTCAACTCGGACGCCGCCTCGCCGTGCTCGCTGGTGTGCTCACGGTCGCTATTCTGACGCTCAGCGCGGGTCTGTTCGTGATCTTCCCGCGTACGCTCGGTATTTCTTCTTTGCAAGCCTTGCAGGGTGATTTTCGAATTGGCTTCGCGGACGAGATCGATCTTGGCGCCACGGGTACGTTAGCGCTGGATGACAGTCCTGTCATGCATATCGAGTCAATGAACGGAGCCGATCTCGATGGACTTCGATGGCGCGGTGTCGGACTGTCCCATTTTGACGGGGTACGCTGGTCGGCTCCTCTCGGCAAGTCCGTTGCTCTTTCGCCGGGGACCGGAGTGACACCACTGATCGGCGAGCGCCGCCGCGCCCCGCAGGGTCTTGAGATCGACTATACCGTCACGATGCAGCC
Source organism: Bryobacterales bacterium (assembly GCA_965204095.1). GTDB lineage: Bacteria > Acidobacteriota > Terriglobia > Bryobacterales > UBA6623 > JAPPLB01. The sequence goes on from OZ241991.1 coordinate 4,468,268, forward strand.
GCTTCAGGTCAAGGCGCTTTTCCTGGCGGGGCAGACCGAGTCGATCGAACTTCCGACCCGCTCGTTCCGTGGGATTCGCGTCAATGAGACCGATTCGCTGCTGATCGATTCCGGCGGCCTGCAACCCTTGTGGTACAGCGCGAAGGGATGGGTCTCTGACCGTGACTCCTTCAAACCGGCGCCGGTCGTCGAGCTGTTTTCCAGAAAGTTCCAGAACACCTATTTACAACTTCCCCCGGTGGACCCTCGAATTCCGCGTCTGGCCTGGCAGATTGCCGGTCCTCATCGACTTCCACTGGACAAGGCAAAGGCGATGGAAGAGTATCTGCTTCGTCAGTACTCCTACAGTCTTGAGTTGCCGCAGCAAAAAGTTGATGACCCACTGGCGCATTTCCTCTTTGAACGCCGCGAGGGCCACTGCGAATACTTTGCGTCTGCGATGGCTGTGATGTTGCGCAGTCAGGGGATCCCGGCCCGCATTGCTGCGGGCTTCTACGGTGGGATTTACAACCCTCTTACCGGTCGTCAGGTGATCCGCGGCAGCGATGCACACAGTTGGGTCGAGGCCTACATCAACCGCTACGGCTGGATGATATTTGATCCCACTCCTCTTGTACCCGGTTTCGCCAGCGGTTGGATGAGCTATTGGCTGATCCTGGATGCGATCGAATCTTCGTGGACGAGTTGGGTGCTTGACTATGACGTGAATCACCAATTGGCCCTGGCCCAGGTTGTCCAGACGAGGACTCGCGACGCCGCTTGGAATCTCATTTCGTTTTCAGCTTCTGTCGCGGAGTTCCTCCAAAAACTCGAAGGTTTATTCGTCGGTCTGCCGGTTGAACCCGACAACGTACCCTGGGTGCTGCTGATGATTTTGATCGGTTCGAGCATCTTGCTGTGGCTGAGTTGGGTTTGGCTTGGGCCGAGTTTGATTCTCTGGCGCAAGGGCCGCCGCTTGCAAAGCGGCAAAGGGGAGACGAGCGATTGCTCGTATCTGTATGCGAAAGCATTGGCGGTACTGCAGCGGCAAGGATTCCGGCGTGAGAACTGGCAGACTGCAGAGGAGTTCGCACGCTCGATTGATTCAGCCCTGCTCCGCGGGCGCTGGGAAGAGATCACGCTTTCTTACAACGCAGCGCGCTTCGGTGCGGATGCTGAGGCGGCTCGCCGCCTTCCCGGTCTTGTCGCAGCGCTTCAAAGGTTGCCCTAGCTGCTCCGCCGGTACAATGTAACTTCCAGGGGGAACAACGGACAGACGCCGTTTCCTTACTCCCTTCGCGCTTCTCCCTCCCGTCCCTATGAAAATTGGTTTCGTCAGCCTCGGCTGCCCTAAGAACCTCGTAGACAGTGAGGTGATGATGGGTGCGCTCGAAGCACGTGGACACGAGCTTGTCAGTGACCCGGAGGAGGCCGAGGCGCTTGTCGTAAACACCTGCAGCTTTATCGACCCGGCGAAGCAGGAATCGATCGAGACGATTCTCGAAATGGCCGAGTACAAGAAATCGGGCAAGGCGCAGCGCTTGGTTGTAGCCGGATGTCTCGTCGAGCGCTACCGCGATGAACTTCGGCAGCAGATTCCCGAGGTCGATGCGGTTGTGGGGACTAACGAACTCCAAGACATCGTGGCTCACTGTGAAGGCCGCAGGGTTGCGGGCGGAAAGGCCGAACCGTACCTCTACCACGACCTGACGTTCCGTCGTCTTGCCTCTCCCCGTCATTTGGCCTACATCAAGATCAACGAAGGCTGTGACCACCCTTGCACGTTCTGTCTTATTCCGCAGTTCCGAGGAGGTTTCCGAAGCCGGCGCTTCGAGTCCGTCATTCATGAAGCGACCCGTCTCTTCCGTAGCGGAATCCGTGAGATCAACCTGATCGGCCAGGACACCACGGCATACGGCGAAGACCTTGGTATCAAGAATGGTCTGCCTTCGTTGCTCGATCGCCTCGCGCGCATCGAAGGCGCCGGTTGGATTCGTTTCCTCTACGCTTACCCGAACCGGGTGACGCAGCAACTTCTCGACACAATCGCCGAACATCGAACGATCTGCGGCTATATCGATATTCCACTGCAGCACTCGAGTGCGGATGTACTCAAGCGCATGAAGCGCGGCGCGTCCGGGGACGTTTTTCTGAAGATGATCGAGCGAATCCGCCGAACGATTCCTGACGTCGGCATTCGCACGACGTTCATTGTTGGTTTCCCGGGAGAGACCGAAGACGACTTCAATCAGCTTTGCCGATTTGTCGAAGCTGCCGAGTTCGAGCATATCGGGGTCTTCGGGTATTCCGACGACGAGCACATCGGCAGCTATCATCTCGACAACAAGGTTCCGCCCGGAGTGATCTATCGACGCAAACGCCGCCTGATGGCGATCCAGCGAAAAATCTCGCGTCGAAGAAACCAAGCCCTTGTCGGCAAGCGTTTCCGTATTCTCGTCAAGGGTCCTTCGGCGGAGAGCGATTTGTTGTGGGAAGGCCGTCTCGAAACGCAGGCCGAGGAAATCGACGGCACGACCTACATCGTTGACGTTGAGGGGGAGATGCCGCGTCCGGGCGACTTTGGCGAGATTCGTATTTTGCGAGCCGGCGACTACGATCTCTTCGGCAAGCTCGAGAGCGTAGAGCCTACGCCCGAATCATTGCCGGCCGAGACCGTTGCGCCGACGGGGTTGCCGGTGCTGCAATAGCTTCGGTTGTCGGAGAAATCAGATTTGTTCGAAGAGCAAGAATACAAGTGCCCCATCTGCGGCAAACTCACGGATAAGCAGGTCTCGCATTTCCCCTTCTGCAGTGCCCGTTGCCGGACCATCGATCTCGGGAATTGGGCCTCCGAGGCATATGTCGCTCACAGCCCGATCACCGAGGCTGATGAACTGCTTGACGCTCTGAGAAAGCAATCCCGGGATGAATAAGCGCTGGGGGATTGCCCTTGCCACATGGGGCGGCCTGGGTTACTTTCCGAAAGGTCAGGGAACGGTCGCTTCCGCAGCCGCTGTCGCCATTGCCTATGGAGCGTGCGAAGCATTTCAAGTTGCGCCCGCTTGGTTCGGCTTGGCCGCGCTGGCTTCTTCGCTCCCGGCGATCCGTTCTGCAGTCATTTCCGTCGAGCACTTCGGGCGACGCGATCCGCCGCAAGTCGTCATCGACGAAGTCGTCGGACAGTGGCTCGTGGTAGCGGTTGTCGCTGAAGACTCCTGGCAGTCCTGGCTGGCCTCACTCCTACTCTTTCGTATTTTCGACATCGTCAAGCCGTGGCCGATCAGAAAGCTGGAGTCGTTACCGGGCGGTGTCGGCATCGTCGCCGACGACGCTGCAGCCGGACTGTGCGCTATCATCGTGATGAAGGTTTTGCAGTACTTCTCCGTTTGGTAGCAACTCCCATTCCAGCGGAACGGCTGAGCGCGAGAGGGCCCGCCGCCATCGGGAAGAGAACACTCGATCGAGGATGAGTCCGAATCAGAGCAGTCCCAATTCTCGCCCTGTCATTGAGACCGTGACGCCTCCGGCCGCTATCTCCGGCGGTGATTTCGAGGTTCGGGGCCGGCATCTTTCCATCGACGAAGACCACCAGCCTTTAGCCTTGTTCGGGTCCGTGAAAGCTCGGCTTGTCGTGGGCGGCTCCAACTACGCAGTCGTTCGCGTGCCGGATGACGTGACTGAAAGCCGTATGGTCATGGACAATGGCCGCAGCAAGAGCGAGCCGCACACGTGCGCCGTCGGTCTGACGATCGCCGAGAATCTCCACCCTGTGGCAAGCCCCGCTGTTGACGTGGAGGGCAATGTTTTCACCACCCGCAGCGGAACGCGAGGCGAGAAGGTTCCGGTGTCGATCTTCAAGATCGATCTGAATCTCGATCTCAAGCCCGTGGGCGCGGAGATCGTCAATCCCACCGGGCTCGCCTTCAACAAGCAGGGCGACCTGCTTGTATCGAGCCGTAACAACGGCACGATCTACATGATTCGCCCCAATGGCCAAACCGAAATCTATGCCGAAGGCATGGGCATCGCTACCGGACTCGCTCTGGATGAGGATGGGAACCTCTTCGTTGGAGACCGAACGGGAACGATATTCAAGATCAGCCGGGAGCGTCAGATATTCGTCTTCGCCACCTTGGAGCCGTCGATCGCCGCGTACCACCTGGTGTGGGATCCCGCCGGCTCTCTTTTCGTGACGGGTCCGACAACTTCAAGCTTCGACAACGTGTACAGCGTGTCGTCCGCGGGCGAAGCCAGCGTCTTTTATCGCGGCTTGGGGCGGCCCCAAGGAATGGCGATTGACGACCGAGGCCGCCTTTACGTAGCAGCATCCCATGGCGGGCGCAAAGGCATCTTTCGATTGACGCCGGACGCCAAGATCTCTCAGGTTGTCTCCGGGCCGGGCATCGTCGGACTAGCCTTCTTGCCCACCAAGGAAATGGTCGTGGCAACCGGCAGCGGCCTGTACCGCATCAACAGTCCGTCCTGGACTGACGAGTAGGCGCGCCTCACGCCTTACACTGTGACAGCCGAAATCATCGCCGTCGGCTCGGAACTGCTGACTCCGAGCCGCATGGACACTAATTCCCTTTTCCTCACACTCAAGCTCAATGAACTCGGCATCGACGTGGTTCGAAAGACGATCATCGGCGACGATCGGGAGCGGTTGGCCGACGAGATTCGGCAAGCGCGGGGATCATCGCCTATCGTGATCATGACTGGCGGCATCGGACCAACGATGGACGACGTGAGCCGCGAAGCCGCCTCCGACGCTCTCTGTCGGGAACTCAAGTACCATCCCGAGATTACCGAAGCCATCTCGGTCCGCGTCAGCCGCCTCGGCCTCAGGAAAATGGCCGAAATCAACAAGCGTCAAGCATATGTGATCGAAGGGGCCGAGGTGCTCCCGAACGCCAACGGAACGGCGCCCGGTCAATGGTTCGAAGATGAAATCGGAGTCTTGATGCTGCTGCCGGGACCGCCTCGTGAGATCGAGCCGCTTTTTGAAAAGCAGTGCCTGCCACGGCTCCGCAAATGGGAGACCCCTTACCAGTTCCACACAGTTTCACTGCGCGTCGCCGGTTTGCCGGAGTCGGAACTTGACGAGCGCATCGCCCCGATCTATACCGCCGAGTCGCGTGTAGCCACAACGATTCTGGCCTCTCCTGGCGAGATTCAGATCCACATGCGCGCCCACGCCAGCACTGCAAAACAAGCCCGCGCGATCGCTGTGGCCTTGTCAATGAAAGTCGAAGACGAACTTGGCTCCAATGTCTTTACACACCGGGACGAGTCCCTCGAAGCCGCTCTGATGCGCCATTGCCTGGATCGGAAGTTGACTTTGGCGGTCGCGGAAAGTTGCACAGGCGGGATGATCGCCCAAAAGATTACGGCCCTGCCGGGAAGCTCGAATTTCTTTCGAGGCGGTATGGTTACGTATTCGAACGACGCGAAGAGCCAATGGCTAGGTGTTTCCGAAGCAACTCTTGAAAGACATGGCGCAGTGAGCAAAGAGACCGCCGCCGAGATGGCTCAGGGAGTGAGGACCCGTCTCGACGCCTCTCTCGGTGTTGCGACGACGGGCCTTGCCGGTCCTGGCGGCGGTACGTCGGAAACGCCGGTGGGAACCGTCTTCATTGGCGTTGCGGACGAACAGAGCGTAGAGGTCAAGGGCATGACGGTCGGAGGCGAGCGCGACCGAGTCCGCCTCTGGGCTACCCACCGCGCCTTGGATATGGTCCGCCGCCGGATACTGAGCCGGCAGTGACCGTGGCGCGCCTGCGGCGCACCAGGGAATCTTGCTTGCAGCAGAAACGACTTGATATTCTCGACACAGTCCGCCCGCATCCGGCGCGGTCGTTTTCCTCACGGAGAAAACATGTCTGAACCGATATCTCGACGCCGTTTCGTCAGCCGGTCCGTTGCCGCGAGCGCCGCGCCGGCACTGCTCAGCGCGAAAGCCTCCGGGACCAAAGTCAATATGGGTTGGGTGGGACTCGGCAATCGCGGCGGCAAGCACATCAAGACGATGCTGCAGGTTGGTGCGGGTGAGGTTTACATGAAGGCGATTTGCGATACGTTCTCGCCTCGTCTCGCCAAGTCGAAGGACGACGTTGCGACGCAGCAACATACGGCCCCCGACACCTACAACGATTACTACAAGATGCTCGAAGACAAGTCGATCGACGCGGTGGGCATCTTTACGCCCGAACACCTGCACCGCGACATGGTGATCGCCGCGCTCGAGGCCGGCAAGCACGTCTACTGCGAGAAGCCGCTGACGCACACCATCGAGGAGGGATTCGAGATTCTGCAAGCCGTCGAGAAGAGCGGCAAGAAGTTCCAGGTGGGGACACAGCGCCGCAGCGCGAAGCTCTATCAGAAGGCCAGGGAAATCTATGAATCGGGCGTCCTGGGCAAGGTCGTCTACGCACGCGCTTTCTGGTATCGCAACAGCCCGCTTTCCAACCCGGCATGGCGTTACACGATTCCGGCCGATGCCGAACCCGGCAACACCGACTACAGAAAGTTCCTCGGCCCCGCGCCGGAAACCACATTCAACAAGCAGCGCTACTTTCAGTGGCGCCTCTACTGGGATTACTCCGGCGGCATCTCCACCGACCTGCTCGTCCATCAGACCGACGCTATTCACATGATCACCGGACGCAACCACTGCAAGTCGGTCACCTGCACGGGCGGCATTCACTACTGGACGGAAGACGATCGAGAAGTGCCCGACACGGTAACGGCGGGCTTCGAGTATCCCGACCATTTTCATATCAATTACAGCGCTGCCTTTAACAACTCCCGCTACCACTACGGAGAGCAGCTCATGGGTAGTGAAGGGACGCTCGAAATCCTCGGTCTCAAAGACCTCTACGTGTACCCGGAAAAATACCGCGGCGCTCCGGAGCACATCTCATCGCGGCCCGAAATCCACATCAACTCGCAGAAAGACCTGGGGCAGGGCAATCCCACCGGCGCACATCTTCGGAACTTCGTCGACGCCATCCTCACAGACACACCACTGAACTGCGACGCGCGCACCGGCCACGAAGCCGCGGTCACAGGGCATCTTGCCACGCTCGCGTATCGCAGAGAGAAGAAGGTCTACTGGGACCAGGAGAACGGCAAGCACCGCTTCGCGTAGTCCGGGTCGTCTTCTACTCTCATGCTCTCTACCGTCGGCATCCGCCTCGCCCTGATGATGTTTCTGCAGTTCTTCATCTGGGGAGCATGGTATGTCACCGCTCCGCTTTACCTCGGGACCATCGGCTTCGACGGCACGGACTTCGGGCTCACTTACTCGGTCGGCCCGATCGCGGGCATCCTTTCTCCCTTCTTCGTCGGCATGATCGCCGATCGTTTTTTCTCGACAGAACGTGTGCTCGGAGTGCTGCACATCATCGGCGGCGGTCTCATGTTTGTGGCGACGATGCTGATGAATCCCGAGCACCCCGTCCTACCCAACGTGATCAACGGTGTGTTCTTCGCGCATATGCTCTGCTACTTCCCGACATTGGCATTGACGAACTCGCTCACCATGCGGCACGTGAGGGATTCGGAGAAGGAGTTCCCTCTGATTCGAGTGTTCGGCACGATCGGCTGGATTGCGGCGGGCCTGGTGCTGGGGTGGCTCGCTTGGGACAACCGAATCGAGATGTTTTACCTAGCTGGGGCTTCCGCATTGCTCATGGGGCTCTACTGCTTCACGCTGCCGCACACTCCTCCGCCGTCGGCTGGCAAAGATGTCTCGTGGCGTGAACTGCTCGGAGCAGACGCTTTCGTCCTGCTCAAGCAACGACCGTTTCTGGTCTTCATGGCCAGTTCGTTCCTGGTCTGTATTCCTCTGGCCTTTTACTACCAGTTGGCCGCGAAGGCCGTCCAGCAGGCCGGCATCGCAAACGTTGCGGCCGTAATGACGATGGGGCAGGGCTCGGAAATCCTGTTCATGATTCTGATGCCGCTTTTCTTCAAACGGCTCGGCGTCAAGTGGATGCTGCTGGTAGGCATGTTCGCGTGGGTCTCGCGCTACGTGCTGTTCGCCGTGGGCGCCCCCGACGCTGTTCGCTGGATGATGATCGTCGGCATTCTCCTGCACGGCATCTGCTACGACTTCTTTTTCGTCACCGGCCAGATCTACACCGATCGCATTGCGCCCGCTGGCATCCGAGCACAAGCCCAAGGTTTGCTCGTCCTGTTTACGCTCGGGCTCGGCATGCTGATTGGCGCACAGGTCGCGGGCATTGTCGAAGAAAGGAATACGCCGGCTGTATCAATCAGCCTGAATGCCGAGGTCCAGGAACTGGGCGCGCGAATCGCTGCTTTGGAGCAGCAGGCCGCCACTGGAACAGACTCCCTGCAGAAGCAGATCAATACCCTTCTCGCCGAGCAGACGGAGAAGTCCGTCGCGGCGCTGCAAGCCATCCATTGGCGAACCATCTGGGTGCTCCCCGCTGCACTCGCCGCGATCGTCATGCTGATTTTCGGGCTCTTCTTCCGCGAAGATCGTGAACCTGGGCGACCTGTTTGACCTGACCTTCAAGGGTTGCGCCGATCGGACGGCCCTTGAATTCCAGAGTTCCTCTTTCACCTTCCGAGATCTCGAAGCTCGCTCGAACCGCTGGGCGAACGAACTGAGAAAGAAACGATTCGAGCCCGGCGATCGGCTCGCCGTTTATCTCCCGAACTGCGTCCAGCTCATCGAGGCATTCCTGGCTTGCGTCAAGACCGGCGTCATTTTCACACCCATCAATGTCCTCTACCGTGCGAGAGAAATCGGCCATATCCTTACCGACGCCGAGCCGCGGGCTCTATTGACGAATCGTGAACTGTCGGCGCATGTGCGGGACGGCACGGCCCCTTGGCTCATCGAGGAAGCGGAGGCTGATGTCGAGCGGCAGGCTGCGGAGTTCGCAGCCCTGCCCTTGGAGGGCGATGCGCCGGCAGCGCTCGTCTACACCTCGGGCACGACCGGCCAATCCAAGGGCGCGGTCCTTACGCACGACAACTTTGCCGCGAACGCCACCGTGCTCAATACCTGCTGGCGCATGAACTCGGACGACCGGATGCTTCTCGGCCTTCCGCTCTTCCACGTACACGGACTCGGCAACGCCGTCCATACGTGGCTCACGACCGGCTACCGCGTGCGATTGCTCGAGCGCTTCCGCAAAGAAACCATTTTCGACGAATTTCTCGACTTCCAGCCGACAGTTTTCTTTGGCGTCCCCACGATGTATGAGCGCCTGCTGGTGGCTCCACCCGATATGGCCCGTGCGATCGGCAGCCGCATGCGACTGTTCGTTTCCGGATCCGCGCCCCTGCCCGCCGCCAGGCTTGAACGTTTCCGTGAACTCTACGGGCACACTATTCTGGAGCGCTACGGGATGAGCGAGACGCTAATGAACATCTCGAACCCCTACGCCGGAGACCGGCGTCCCGGTTCCGTCGGCAAGCCCTTGCCCGGAATCTCGATCCGACTGGTTGATCCCTCAGCCGCCGACGCAATGCAAGAGGTCGGTGAAGGCGACACCGGGGAATTGCTCATCAAAGGCGCCAATGTCTTCTCCGGATACTGGCGTCAGCCGGAAGCGACACGCGACGCTTTCACTCCCGATGGCTACTTTCGCTCCGGCGACTTGGCAGTCCGGTCGTCTGACGGCTATTACACTTTGCAAGGCCGCAAGACCGAGTTGATCCTTTGTGGCGGCTTCAACATCTATCCTCGCGAGATCGAAGAATTGCTCTGCGAACAACCCGCAGTCGCTGAAGCTGCTGTAGTCGGAATCGCCGACAACGTCAAGGGCCAGGTCCCGATAGCCTACGTCGTGCCCGCTGGCGAAGCCTTGGATGAAGAAAGCCTCCGCGACTGCTGCCGGGAGCATCTCGCCAGCTTCAAACTCCCTCGAAAGATCATCCGCGTCGATGCTCTTCCACGCAACGCCCTCGGCAAAGTACAGCGCCATCTGCTTCCATCAGAGGAATACGGCTAGCATTGGGCTAAACCAGGTACCTCTGCAGTTCGCCCTCGCGCAGGCAGTGGGCATTCGCCACTTCCCTGGTGATGCGGCCCTTCCGGACCAGCTCAGCGAGCGACTGTTCCATCATGATCATGCCCTCGCCGCGCCCCAGGCTCAATTGGGAGCTGAGCATGTGGTCTTCACCCTTACGAATTAGATGCCGCACGGCCGTGTTCGCAAGCAGGATTTCCAGGGCAGGGAAGCGGCTCTCCCCATCTATTGACGGAACCAACTGTTGCGCAATGATCGCCAGCAATCCGAGCGACAGTTGCTGACGGATCTGTTCCTGCCGCCCTGCAGGGAACTGATCGACGATCCGATTGACCGCTTGCACCGCGTCGTTTGTGTGAAGCGTCGAGAGAACCAGGTGGCCTGTCTCCGCGGCGCTCAAAACCGTAGCGACTGTTTCGGGGTCCCGCATCTCTCCCACCAGAATCACATCCGGATTCTGCCGCAGAATACTCCGCAGCGCCGATGCGAAGTCCCTGCAGTCATGTCCGATTTCAATCTGTTCGAAGACTGCCCGGTCGTCCGTGTGATAGTACTCGATCGGGTCTTCGATCGAGACAACGTGGTAGGGGTACTTGCGGTTGACGATCCCCATCAAGGCAGCTTGGGTAGATGTCTTTCCCGAGCCTGTGGGACCCGTAACCAGGATCAATCCCTGCTTGCGGTCAACCAGTTTGCCCAGGTGAAGCGGCAGGTTGAGCGATGAGAGAGTCGGGATCTCGGCAGGAAGGATGCGCAGCGCCGCCGCCAGCGTTCCCCGCTGATAGTGCAGATTGGCGCGGAAGCGGCCGATCCCCTCACGGACGAAGCTGAAATCGAATGAGCGGTGCGATTCCAGTTCTTCACGCCGCTCCGGTGTCAACAGCGGCAAAAGTAGATTGCGGACGGTCTCGTCTGTCAGTAATGGCTCCGGGCTCCGCTCCAGCCGGCCGCCCAGTCGCATCACGATCCCGCTTCCGGCAATAAACAGTACGTCGGATGCTCCGCGTTCGACGGAGTGCTTCAGAATACGATCGAGGGACTTGCTCGCGCCGGGCGGCAGAGGCGCCAAAGGTTGTGCCGCCGGAGCGGGTCCTTGCCCTGTCGCCTTCTTATTCAGCTCGCGTACGAGACTTTCCAGTTCCGGGTTGTAATCCGCCATAGCTATTAATGACGGTATCGCATCCCCAGAAGTCGATGTGAATCGCAAGTCCGCCGGGGGTGTTTTGGCAGCCCGATCCGGTGGAGCTGGCGCGGCCTTTGAGGTCCACGTCTTTTCCTGTCAAGATGGGGCTTTCGCTCAGCGAGCTCTCCATGAAGTTCTCGACACTACTCATCGAATCGATCCGCCAATCCGAAATTCCTCTTCGCTTCGAGCCCGGCGCCGAGGAGGCGGTAGCTACGCCCGTTACGGAGATGCTCAAGGCCTGGGTGGCGGCTCATCTTCCCGAGGCCGCCTCGAGCGAGTTCGACTTCGGTCAGAAGGTGCTGGTCGTACGCTTGCTCGAAGAACTTTCCGATGAAGTCGATCTCGCCGTAGAGGAGTGAGGACTATGACAGGTTCCGAACAAGTCGGATCCCTGAGGGAGCACCTGCTGGAGTTGCTGAGGGGCAAAGGCGCTCATGCGACGTTTGAAGATGTAACGGCCGACTGGCCCGAAGCCCTGAGAGGCGTCAAACCGGAGCGCCTTCCCTATACCCCATGGCAAGTACTGGAGCACATGCGCATTGCTCAGTGGGACATCGTGGAGTTCAGCATCAACCCCAGACACGTCTCGCCGGACTATCCCGACGGCTACTGGCCTGCCTCCGTCGAGCCGCCCTCGGCCGAGGCCTGGGACAGCAGCATGCATCTCTTCACGGCCGACCTCGGCCGGATGAAGGCTCTTGTTGAAGACCGCTCGCTTGACCTGTTTGCCCCCTTTCCCCACGGTTCCGGGCAGACCCTGCTGCGCGAAGCTATGCTGCTCGCCGATCACAACGCCTACCATTTGGGTCAGTTGGTGGTTCTCAGGCGGCTGCTTGGCGCCTGGTATTGATATTGCGGACGATTGGCTCAAAGCCGACCCTATCAGGGAGACGTAAGGCGGTATTCGCGTCACCCCATAGACCGGATTCTCTCTGTTTTCCGTTTGGTTCTGCCGACTGTCCAGGAGTCGGAAATCGAGCTTCCCCATGACGAGGCTTCCATGGAGGTCTTATCCCAGGAAGCTGACCTCGCTGGGGTGGTACCGTGCTGTTCCCTCGATCCAGTAGCGATTCAAGGCCGATCAGGAAACGGTCGCGTGCTTCCTGGCCACATGAGCGCCATCGCCGACTCATCCATTGGGGCTCATTGGCCCAAGCCCTCCATCCATGGAGTCTCAGTCCTGGCGGGAAGTCAACCTACGAGAACATGTAGAGCGGTTCGGCGGTGCTCACCGTGCTCACAGCCAAGCCGCCTTCCCCCTCGTCTTCCTCATCTTCCTTTTTGAAGGGGCGGTAGTACATGCCGTCTTCACCCAGGAAGATTACGAGGTCGGCAGGCCTTGCCAGAGCACCCTGGATCAAAGTCTCCGACAAAGGATCCTCGATGTATTTCTGTAGGGCTCGCCGCAGTGGACGCGCGCCGTAACTGCGGTCGCCGCAGGTCTTTTCGAAGATGTACCGCGCGGCGTCTTCGGCCAGTCGGATGTGAATCTGCTTGCGTCCCAGATTCTCGTTAATCTGCCCGACCATCATCTCGATGATCTCCAGCAGATCGGCGTCGGAAAGCGATTCAAAAATGATCGTCTCGTCGATGCGATTCAGAAACTCGGGGTTGAACACCCGCTTGACCTCGTTCATGACCTCAGACTCGGCTTTGGTGTTCTCGGCGTCGCCCGAGCCGCCGGCGAAACCCATTCGCCTCTCCTTCTGGAGAAAGCGCGCACCGATATTCGAGGTCATGATGATGATCGTGTTCTTGAAGTCGACGGTATTGCCGAGCCCATCAGTCAACTGTCCCTCTTCGAACACTTGCAGCAGGATGTTGAACAAATCGGGGTGTGCCTTCTCGATCTCATCGAGCAGGATGATGGAATAGGGCGCCCGCTTCACCCGCTCGGTGAGTTGTCCGCCTTCTTCGTATCCCACGTAACCGGGAGGCGAGCCGATCAGCTTCGACACGGAATGCTTCTCCATGAACTCCGACATGTCGAAGCGGATCAATGCCTTCTCGCTTGCGAATAGAAACTCGGCGAGTGCGCGGGCGACTTCGGTCTTGCCCACGCCCGTCGGCCCGAGAAACAGGAACGATCCGGCTGGACGGTTGGCCGACTTGAGGCCGGCGCGCGAACGCCGAATAGCCCGAGCCAGCGCCGAAATTGCCGAATTCTGGCTGACAACGCGCTTATGCAACTCCTCCTCGATCCGCAGGAGCTTGGCCATCTCCTCTTCCTTGATCGAGGTCATCGGAATACCGGTCCAGCTCGCTACGACTTTCTCGATGTCTTCTTTCGTAACACTGGCGGTCACCGTTTCATCCAGGTTGTACTTGCTGCGCAGCGCCCGCATGTTCTCGCGTTCTTTGCGTTCCTCATCGGAATAGAAGCGGGCCTTCTCGAACTCATGGTTGGCGATCGCGTTCTCCATGCGATGCACGATGAACTTGACTCGCTTGTGGACCTCCGCGATTTCCTCCGGCATCGTCGTTTGCCGAAGCTTCACGTGCGCGCCGGCTTCATCGATAAGGTCGATGGCCTTATCCGGCAGGAACCGGTCCGGGATGTAGCGGCTTGACGTGAACACCGAAGCTTCCACTGCGTCATCGGTGTAGCCGACCGCATGAAACTTCTCATAGCGATCCTTGATGCCGAAGACGACCCGAACAGCTTCTTCCTCTGTCGGCGGTTTTACCTTGACGGCCTGGAAACGGCGTTCGAGCGAGCGATCCTTCTCGATTGACTTTCGGAACTCGCCGGGTGTTGTCGCGCCGATGCATTGAATCTCTCCGCGAGAAAGAGCCGGCTTGAGGATGTTCGCCGCGTCCAAAGAGCCTTCGGCCGAACCGGCGCCCACCAGAGTGTGCAACTCGTCGATGAAGATGATCGCGTTCTGATTCTCCATCAACTCTTTCATGATGGTTTTCAGACGTTCTTCGAACTGACCGCGGTACTTGGTTCCCGCCACGATCAACGACAGGTCGAGCGCCAGAACTCGCTTATCCGACAAGAAAGACGGAACATCGCCGTCAGCGATCTTTTGGGCCAGACCTTCGACAATCGCAGTCTTGCCGACGCCTGGTTCACCGATCAGAACCGGATTGTTCTTCGTCCGGCGGCAGAGGATCTGGACCAGTCGTTCCAGTTCGGTCTCGCGGCCGATCAGCGGGTCGAGCGTGCTGTCGACCGCCGCCTGTGTCAAATCGCGGCTGAATTCCGCCAGCAGGGAACTCTCTTTCGGACGGCTCGAGAGCAGTTTTTCCGATTGCGAGCGGGTCAGCTCCTCGCGAATCGTGGCCAAACGCAGGCCGCGTTCATGAAGAATCTCAGCGGCGAAACACTTCTCCTCCCGCAGCAAGCCCAACAGAAAATGCTCTGTGCCGATGTGCTTGTGGGAGAGTCGTTCGGCCTCTTCCGCTGCGTAGGCCAACACCCGCTTACACTCATGGCTCAGCGGTAGATCTACCGAAGTGGAAACTTTTTCGCGGATCGTCGTGTGGGCTTCGATCTGTTTGCGAATGGACTCGACTGCGGCGTGGGAGCGAAGAAAACGGTTGGCGAGGGCCTTGTCTTCCCGGATCAGTCCCAACAGCAAGTGCTCGGTCTCGATGTAAGGGCTTCCGAACTGGCTCGCCTCGTAGCGCGCGAAGAAAATTACCCGCCTCGCCTTCTCCGTGTATCGCTCAAACATGAAGCACCGCGCCGGACGGACCTTCGATGAATTCCTTCCATAATATCAGCCTTCTTTGATGGGTAGGTCCGTTTGAACACCGATTCTGCTGCAACCAAAGCACGAAAGGGCGGCTCCCAAGCCGTTGCGGAGGGCTAGCCTGCATTTCTCACCACCCGACGGTCGAAGCACGCGATACGACCGCCATGACTTCGTTGCGCTTGCTTGCCGTGCTCGACGTACGGTTCAAGTACGCCTGCGCGCGCCAAGCGGCTCGCGCCTCGTCCTGACGGCCCTCTCACGCACTTCGCCTCGCCACGTGGTGAGAAATACAGGCTACTTTTCCTGTGGCATGACACGGCCTGCCTCGATTCTCAGGACCCGGTCGCAGCGTCCGGCGAAGGTCAGATTATGGGTCGCCACAATGACGGCCAAGTCGTGGGAGGCAGGCAGTGCGAGAACAATGTCCATGATCCCTTGCGCCGTGCCGACATCGAGATTCCCGGTAGGTTCGTCAGCCAACAGCAGTCGCGGCGAGGCCACCAGCGAACGCGCCAGGGCGACCCGTTGCTGCTCGCCACCCGACAGCTCGCCTGCCTGATGATGGGCCCTGTCACCCAGCCCTACCTCATCGAGCCAGCGCCATGCCGCCTGTTCGGCATGAGAACGGTTCACCTCACCGATGAGCAACGGCATCATCACGTTCTCGAGGGCGGAGAATTCCGGCAGCAGATGATAGTTTTGCCAGACGTAGCCGATCGACGTGTTACGAAACTCTGCCAATTCGGTCTCGGATCTTTGCGAGAGGGGCTTCGCGTCGAAGTAGATTTCTCCCGAAGTCATGTTGTCGAGCGCTCCCAGCAGATACAGCAATGTCGTCTTGCCGGCACCCGACTCTCCGACCAGCGCGACGCTCTCACCCGAGCGCAATTCGAAGTTGGCGTCGTCGATGACGACGAGGTCGATATCCCCTGACCGGAAAACCTTGCGAAGATTCTCAACGCAAACAAGCGGGCGCCCTGTTCCCATGGAGCCGTCGTTTCCAGGCTTGCGTTGCAGCGGGTTCACAGCAGCAACAATCCTCGAATCTCTTCGACGATCTGTTTCGGTTCCGAGTTTTCGCTATCGATCGTGAAGTCCGCCTGGGCGTAGCTCTCCTCCCGCTCGCGGTACAGCGCCTCGAAGCGTTCACGGTCCCGCGCCAGCGGCCGATTGTTTTGGCCCGAAACCCGATTCCAGAGCTGGGTTACCGGGCTTTTCAGCCATATCGACACCCCTGCCGTTGCAATCTTCTGTCGATTCGGCTTCTGCGCAAACGCGCCGCCGCCGAGAGCGACCACGCGAGCCATGCCCATGCGTGCTTTCCTGATCTGCTCACCGAGCGCCTTTTGTTCCATGACGCGAAATACCGATTCTCCGAATCTATCGAAAATCTCGGCGATCTTCGAACCCGCCTCCCGCTCGATCTCGTCATCAAGATCGATAAAATCCCATTTAAGCGTATCCGCCAGGGAACGGCCCACGGTCGACTTGCCACATCCCATGAAGCCGACGAGGTATAGAGCCGGCGAGCCCCTGAGCTTCACATGCATCTAGGCATTCTCCACCGACTCGCTGCTCAGCCTCACACGACCCGCCATGCGGCCGAACAGCAAGCCGGGCATCAGCCTTGCGACACCTACCAGAAGCCAACCGATGCGTGGCGTCACGACCATTCGCTTGCCCCGGCTCAAGCCATTCAGAGCGGCCAGCGCACACTCGTCTGCGCTGATCGTGAAATACTTCTTGCCGGGGACCTTCGACGGCGCTCTACCGAGCAGGATGTTGTCGCCGAACGGCGTATCGACGTATCCCGGGCACACGCTCATGACGTGAATTCCCTTGCGGCGCAGCTCCATCCACAGGCCGTCCGAGAACGCGTTCAGCGCATACTTCGACGCGCTGTAGAGATTCAGGTTCGGCACGGGGATCTTGCCCGCGATCGAGCTTATGTTCACCACCGCGCCCCCTGGCGGGATCAGGGGAACAAGCCGTCTGGTCAGTTCCACCGGAGCGAACAGGTTCAATGCAAAGAGCTGACGTACGATCTCGGGCGGGGATTCGATAGCGGCTTTGTGGAGACCGACCCCAGCGTTATTGACGAGCAGGTCCACCCGCTCCACGCGCCGTTCGACTTCATCGACCAAGCCCTCCAGGGCAGCCGGGTCGCAGAGATCGGCAGCGATCACGATGCTCTCTGCCGGCGCGATCTCACGAGCGACGGCTTCGAGTGCGGCCTGTCTGCGGGCTGTCAGAATCACCCGGGCTCCGCGCGCCGCAAGCTGCCGGGAAAGTGCTCTGCCGATGCCCGATGATGCCCCAGTGACCAGCGCCGTCTTGCCCGCGAAGTCGTTCATGATTTGTGCGCCGGCAGGAGGGAAGCCATAATGTAGCATGGCCGACAGGGCGCTGCTTCCACTATTTCCGCTCCAGGTGGTGCTTTTCCCGGCGGCGCAGCTCCCCCTTCATATCTTCGAGCCTCGTTACCGGGAAATGGTCGGTAAGGCGATCGCTCAGAAGTCCGAGTTCGGCGTGATCTTCGCTGAAGAGACCACGGTTTCTTCGGTTGGCTGCACGGCCCTGGTCGAACAAGTGACCAAGCGCTACGAAGACGGCCGCTTCGATATCATGACCCGGGGCCGGCAACGCTTTTGCGCCCTTGAACTCGACCAGGAGAAGGACTATCTCAGGGCCAGGATTGATTTCTTTCAGGATGAAACAGCGGAGTCGGCACCGCGCAGCGTGGTCGAAGAAGCCAGGCATCTGACCTATGAAGTCGCGCGAGCCCTCAACGCCACGCTGCCCGAAGATCTCGTCGTCGACGAGCCCCAGGCCAGTTTTGCCTTGGCCGCCGCACTGCCTCTTGAACTGAAGTTCAAACAGCAGCTACTCGAGCAGCGTAGCGAGCCGCAGCGAATCCGCACGCTTGTCGACTATCTTGGCAAAGTCCTCGAACGCGCCCGAACGACCCAACGGATGCAGAGTCTGGCAAGGACCAACGGCCACGGCGGCCGGGTCGTCGAGTGACGGCTGCCCGAGTACGAGACGTTCGATGATCGCCTGGAATGGCATGCGATCAATCACGAACTCGGAGCCATGAAGGAGGCTGTCAAAAGGGACAGGGTCTATCGACGGCTGATCTCTTTGACTCAACGCACGGTTACAAACTCGCTCGAAGCCAGCAGCATTTGAGCATACTGCTTCCAGTCCGATTGGCTTTCATTCAGGAAGCCCCGCGCCGTTTTGAGTTCCTTCCTGGTGGGTGGGCGTGAGTAGAGGAGTTCGTAGGCCCTTTCGATGCGCGCTTTCACGTCCGGACCCGCGTCCGCCTGCAGGCGTTTCGCCAACACCTCGGCCTGTTGGATCACAAAGCTGTTGTTCAGGAAAAACAACCGCTGAAGCGGTCCTACGGTCACGCTTCGCACCGGAGCAGTGTCCTTGGGGTCCGGAAAGTCGAACAACGTCAGCATGCGGTCCGGCGAGGTTCGATTGATGCTGCCGTAGACCGCGCGCCGGTGGTTCTTGCCGCCAAGCGGTTCGCTGGGGCCGCCCATGGAGGGATCAAGATTTCCGGCTACGGCCAGCAGGGAATCGCGCAGGGCCTCGGCATCGAGCTGCTGCTTCGGCTCGAAGCGCCAGAAGTAGTGGTTGGCGGCGTCCTTGTTGTAGTTGCTCTCGGTAATCTCCGAGCTCAACCGGTAGGTTGCCGACAGCATGATTTCGCGGTGAATCGCTTTCATTGACCATCCCGACTCCACAAACCGCGCCGCCAGATAGTCGAGCAACAGCGGGTGCGTCGGACGTTCGCCAAGCCGTCCGAAATTGCTCGGCGACGCCACAATGCCGCGCCCGAAATGGTATTGCCAGATACGGTTTACCATCACGCGCGCCGTCAGCGGATTCTCCTTGTTCGCGATTGCTTCCGCAAGCTGTAAACGCCCGCTGCCGTTGTTGAAAGCGGCAGGCTCGCCTTGGCTCAGAATCCGCAGCCAGCGACGCGGCGCGATCGGACCCAGATTGTCCTTTTCGCCGCGAATACGAACTTTGATGTCTTTCGGCTCGTCGGCTTCGCGATAGGAGTGAATGAAGGGATACTGCTCCGGAACCGCTTCTTCCAAGGCCTTCAGCTCGGCTTCAAGGCGTTCGAGGTGCGCCACCCAGGCCGTGTTGAGAAAGCGCTTGATGCCCTTGGCATCGCGGTGATAGATGCCCTCGGGGTACGCCATCGCAGCCCGGCGGTACTTCTTGTAAGCCAGGTCTCGCCACAGATACCATTTCGTCGGCTCCATAAAATCGAGGTTCGTATTGAGCAGTGTCCTCTGGTCGCGGGAGCCTTTCGCCCCCCCGAGCCGGACGTAGTTGACGTCGTCGACTTCCCGCTTCTCCTTGTGGATGGCGAGGACCAACTTCTGCACCTCCGCCGAACGCTGCTTGACAAGATCCAGGCTCGCATCTTCGCTAAGCACCTTCTTCCAGTCATCCAGGTAACCGTGGTCGTAGGTTTCCTTGTCGAGATAGGTGATCCAGCGCTCCAGCGTTTCCCGATCCAAGCCGGCGCCTTCCGCCACTGCCACCGGATCTTCTCCACCGTGCAGTACTCGCCAGGAGGAGACCAGATAGTCCTCCGTTTGCGTCATCGAGATGTCGATGAGTTGGTCGGTGACCTTCTTCAAGAAGGCGTCCATCTCGATTTTCTTTACCTTGACCCGCTCCTGCGCCTCTTTCCGCGCGGTGACCACGTTCTCGTCGACCAGCGGGAACTCATTTTTCTCGGTACTCGAGAAGACGCCTTGCAGCGAATAGAAGTCTTTTGTCGGGATCGGGTCGTATTTGTGGTCGTGGCACTGCGCGCAGCCCAATGTGAGCCCGAGCAACACGCGTCCGGTCACATCGACGCGATCATCATCGCGTTTGCCGAGCGCATGGAAGCCCAGCGCCGGCAGCATCTCCTCCCGGTCGCCGCCGGGCATCAGGTCAGCGGCCAGTTGCGCCTTGATGAAGCGGTCGTAGGGCATGTCGTCATTGAAGGACTTGATCACCCAGTCTCGGTAGCGGTAGGCGAAAGGGAACGGAGTGTCCTCGAATGCGGAGGACATGCCCTCGCCGTAGCGCGCCAGGTCCAGCCAGTAACGGCCCCAGCGCTCTCCGTATCGAGGCGAGTCGAGCAATCTCTCGACGACCGCCGCAAAGGCATGCGGAGAATCATCCGCCACGAAAGCCGCGACTTCCTCGGGTGTCGGCGGCAGTCCGATCAGATCGAATGTCGCCCGGCGAATCAGCACGCGTTTCTCCGCGGGCGCTACCGGCCGCAACCCATCGGCCTCCATTCGGGCGAGGACAAATCGGTCGACCGCGGTGCGCGGCCATTGCCGATCGTTGATGTCCGGCAGTTCAGGCTTGCGTACCGGCTGGAACGACCAGAACTCGCGAAATTCCGGTCGGATGACGTATTCGTCCTCCGTCTGCTCTTTGGAAACTGCGAGTCGGGGCTCGGGCCACACCGCCCCATCGTTGATCCACTTCCGCAGGTCGGCGATCTGTTCCTCGCTGAGCTTCTCGGCCGGCGGCATCTCGAGTTCCGCGTGCGTGCGCGAAACCGCCTGAAACAGGAGACTCGTTTCGGCTTCGCCGGGCACGATAGCAGGACCCCTGCCACCGCCTTCGAGAAGGTGCACGCGGGCATCGAGACGCAAACCGCCCATTCTGGTTTCCGTGTGACAGGTGTAACAATTCTTCGCGAGAAGCGGCCGCACACGGGTCTCGAAGAAATCTTCCCCGGCCTGGTTTGCAGGAGCGCCCGAGTTGAATACGACCAACAGAACGAAAAGACAGGGACGGCACATGGGGAAAATTATGCTCAGTATAGTTGCAGAGGTCAGTTCGCGCCCCTGATCCATCCTCACACTCGACCGCAGTGCGGTTCGTCTCCGCTCCCGGAGTACTCCCGAATTCGTGTGCACGAAGCGCATCCCGAATACGTCGATTCCTGTGTGAGCCATGCTCGCATGGGATTGGTGTGTATGCTGGGGCTCTTGCTGGCCCTGCCGTGCCTTGGCGCCGATGCCGGGTCTTTTTTTGAGAAAGCCCGCAAAGCCGAGAAAGCCGGCGACGACGTCTCCGCGTTTCTGTTCTACATGCAAGCGAGGGCCCGGGAACCGGCGAACCGCCGGTTCGTTTGGGCCGCGGAAGCCGTTCGCCGGCGCGCCGCGCAGACATTGGCGGGGCTTGGCAATCTCGCCGCGGCACAGAAGCTCGACCCGGCGGACCCCTATCTCTCCGGATTCGGAGCCGACCGCAGCGGCGAACTCCTTGGCCACCCCATCAAGCAACCTCGTCCGTTGAAGGCCCCGGTGGAGCTCAAGCCCGAGAACAAGACGGCCGACTTCCGCGTGCGCGGCACGATGCGCGAGGTCTACAAGGAAGCCGCCGAGTCTTTCGGACTTGCGGTCGCGTTCGATCTTGAATTCGTTGGAGACGAGGAGATCCGGTTCGAACTCGACGGCGCCGACTTCTATGAAACGATCCATGCCCTGATCGATGTGACCGACACGATCGTGATCCCCGTTCACGCCGGGCTTTTCGTTGTGGCCGAGGATTCACAGGCCAATCGGAGGCAGCTCGAGCCCGTGGCGACGGCCGTGATCCCCATTACGGAGCCGATCACGGCGCAGGACGCCGACGAATTGGCCAAGGCTGTCCAGCAGGCGCTGAATATCCAGCGCCTGTTCGTCGACACGACGCGGCGTCAGGTTCTCGTCCGGGACACGGTTCGCAACGTGCAACTCGCCGAAGCCCTCTACCATCATCTCGCTCATCCTCGCGCCGAGGTAGTGATCGATGTCGATCTGATCACGGTGGCGGATTCATCGGAGACGACCACCGGCGTCCAACTGCCAACGTCTTTCCCGGTGACGAACTTCAGCACGATCTTTTGGAACACACCCCGCGAAATCAGCCGCCTGGCGCCGCTGCTCGGCATGGGAGGCGGACAGACGGTCTTCGGCATCGCCATCGGAAGCGCCTCCCTACTGGCGCAGAAGATGGAATCGTCGGGACGCGTCTTCACCGGTTTCTCCTTGCGTTCGACGAACGGAATGCCAGCCAGCTTCCTGGTTGGAGAACGGTTTCCGATCATCAACGCCCGCTTTTCGGCTCCTCTGATCACCGACGAGATCGGTGACTCGATCAACCGGGGCACATTCCGAGAGCCGTTTCCGTCGTTCACGTTCGAAGACCTTGGTTTGACGTTCGAGGTGACGCCTCAGATTCACAGCGCGAAGGAGGTCTCACTCGAGATCAACATCGAGATCAAGCAATTGACCGGGGTCGCCGTGAACGATATCCCCATACTGTCGCATCGGCAAATGCAGACCTCGGCCCGACTGCGTGACGGCGAAGCGGCTCTCATCTCCGGGTTGGCTATTCTGGAAAGGCGTCGCACGAAAAGTGGTCTTGCCTTCTTCACTCAAATTCCCTGGATCGGAAACGTCCTGAGCCGCAACTTCTTCGAGAGCAGTCAAGACCACTTGATCATCGCGATCCGTCCACGTGTCGTCCGGCTTCCGCCGGAGGAAACCGAGCCCAGCCTCACCTTGCGCGCGGGGCCCGAAGCGAGACCCCTGCCGGCCATTTGACCGGCTGTAGCAGCGCGGCGACCAGCATCATGATCTTGGGTCCGAGACAGCCATGAGCGGAAACCTGGCCTGAGGCGCAGGTGAGAAATACAGGTTAAAAGGTCAACGCCTGCGGATTTGCGAAGATACACTTTCGCATGTCGTTCATGATTGACGAGATCGAGCAGCAGCCCGACGCGCTCGAGCGTACTTTGCGCAAGGAACTTCCTCGGATCGAAGCGTTTCGGCGGCGGCTCTCCCATCTGTCCATCGACTTCGTGAGCCTGGCCGCGCGAGGAACGTCGGACAACGCGGCTCTTTTCGGACGTTATCTCATCGAGATTTCAACCGGCCTGCCCGCAACGCTCGCCGCCCCTTCAGTGACTACCCTGTACGGTGTCCGGCACCGATGGAAAAACACGCTCGTCATCGCGCTTTCCCAATCGGGGGAGTCCACCGATACCAATCTGTATGTCCAGGCAGCCCGCGAGGCGGGGGCGCTGACGGTCGGGATTACGAATGAGAGAGCGAGCTCGCTAACCCACATGGTCGACGAGGTCTTTCTCGTTCATGCCGGGCACGAGAAGAGCGTAGCCGCCACCAAGACCTATACGGGTCAGCTACTGATGCTGTACTTGCTCGCGTACGCTCTCGGGGCGCCGATCCCTCCCAAGAGCCTTGAGCGGTTGCCCGAGCTCGCGCGGCGAGCGCTGCGAACCAGGAAGCGGGTCGCCGCGCTTTCCGAGCGGTATCGCTCGATGAACCAGGCTGTCGTCGTTGGCCGCGGATTGAACTACGCCAACGCTTTCGAGCTGTCACTGAAGATGATGGAGACTTGCTATGTCGTGGCCGAGCGGTTCTCCGGCGCGGACTTCCTTCACGGCCCCATCGCACTCGTCGAGCGCGCCTTCCCGGTCTTTGTCTTCTCGCCCCCGGGTCCGACCAGTGGAACGACCCTCGACATGCTGAGTCGCCTGAGAGATCTCGAGGCCGAGACCATCGTGATCGGGGAGGCTCCGGACGCCGCGATGCGATCCATCAGCGTGCCCGTCACGGGCCGTGTTCCGGCGGGTTGCCCCCGGGATCTGCTGACGCCCATCCCCTACATCATCCCGGCGCAACTATTCTGCGCGTTCCTGGCCGAACAGAAAGGCCTCGACCCGGACCATCCCCGGACTCTGACCAAGGTGACGCGAACGATCTGAAGTCCTGATGCAAAGACCGCCGCCTCAGGCGAACGATGTCGGCGTCATGGTGCCCGGGGTGGGACTCGAACCCACACGTCCCGAAGGACAGAGGATTTTAAGTCCTCTGCGTCTGCCGATTTCGCCACCCGGGCATTGTTTGCGATCGGAATTCGGCTTGCTGCCGTTGCGCTCATCATATCTTCCGGAGTCAGACTCGCGAGAAAAACGATCGCGCAGCCTGTCCGGGCGTGGTTCAGCCAGGCAACGATTGCCAGATCCCCGGATCCTTGTTCTCCACCTTCAAGAAGGATCGATCGCGAGGCGGCAGCCTGGGGAATCGCCGTTCGAGAGTCTTACGACGGTCCTGAGCGGCTAAACCAGGATGTCGTTGACGACCTTTCCGTGAACGTCCGTCAAGCGGAAGTCACGGCCCTGGAAACGGTAGGTCAGCCTGGTGTGTTCGATGCCGAGCAGGTGGAGAATCGTAGCATGCAGGTCATGAACGTGGACAACGTTGTCGACGGCGGCGTAGCCCAGCTCGTCGGTTGCGCCGTAGCTGAAACCGGGTTTGACGCCGCCCCCCGCCATCCACATCGAGAAACCCTTGATGTGGTGGTCGCGTCCGGCTTTCGACCGGTCGCCTTGCGACATCGGCGTTCGACCGAACTCGCCGCACCAGAGGATCAATGTCTCGTCGAGCAACCCGCGCTGTTTGAGGTCTTCGACCAGCGCCGCTGAACCGCGATCGACGAGGCCGCATGTTTCCTGGATGCCGTTCTTGATGTCGCCGTGATGGTCCCAGCCGCGATGGTAGAGATGGATGAAGCGGACGCCGCGTTCGGCCAAGCGCCGCGCCAGCAAGCAATTCGAGGCATAGGAGCCATCGTCGCCCGTCGCGCCGTACATGTCGAGGACGTGCTGCGGCTCGTTCGAAAAGTCGACCAGTTCGGGTACGCTCATCTGCATCCGGAACGCCAACTCGTATTGCGCGATGCGGGTAGAGATTTCGGGGTCATCGATCATCTCGCCTTGAATGCGGTTGAGCTTGCCGACCGCATCGATCAGGCCCGACTGGTTGTCACGGCTCACGCCCGGGGGATTACGCACGTACGAGACCGGTTCACCGCCGGACTGGAACTTTACGCCCTGATAGCGGCTGGGCAGGAAACCGCTGTGCCACTGGCGCGCGGCGATCGGCTGCGACTGCGCTCCGCCCTCCGAGGTCAGCACGACAAAGCCCGGCAGGTCTTCCGACTCGCTGCCCAGACCGTACGTGATCCATGAGCCCATGCTGGGCCGCCCGGCGGAGCGAAAGCCCGTGTTCATGAAGGTGTGGGCGGTGTCGTGGTTGATCTGCTCCGTCACCATCGATCGGATAATGCAAATGTCATCGGCGATCCCGCCGATGTGCGGCAGCGTGCTCGTCATGTGCTGGCCGGATTTGCCGTACCTCTTGAACGGATGCTGCGGCGCGAGAATGCGCAGTTCCTTGCCTTGGAGCTGCGCGATCTGCTGCCCCTTCGTGAACGATTCGGGCATGGGCTCGCCGTCACGGTCGACGAGCGCCTGCTTGTAGTCGAAGAGCTCCAGGTGCGCCGCGCCGCCTGCCTGGCAGAGGAAGATCACCCGCTTGATGGTTTGCGAGTGATCCGGAAAGCCGGAGATGCCGGGAGCCACCGCCGGCAGCTTCCCTTTGAACAGCGACGCAAGCGCCAGGCTTCCCAGGCCCATCGAAGCCCGGCCCAAGAACGCTCGGCGGGTTTCACGCATATCTGTCGTCAACATTTCCCTGACCCTAGCCTGCATGTCTCACCACCCGACGGTCGAAGCACGCGATACGACTGCTAGGACTTCGTTGCGCTTGCTTGCCGTGCTCGAAGTACGGTTCAAGTACGCCTGCGCGCGCCAAGCGGCTCGCGCCTCGTCCTGACGGCCCTCTCACGCACTTCGCCTCGCCACGTGGTGAGAAATACAGGCTAATCTCCATGTGAATCTCTTCGCGCCTCAGTAACGCATCACGAATTCGTGTTTATTGATCACCGCGCGGGCCACTCCGGTCCAGGCGGCGAGCTCGACGGGATCGAGGTCCGCCGGCACTCGTGCGAAACCGACGCTCAGCAACCGGTGCGCTTGTTCAGGATCGCGCTTGAAGCCGGCCAACTGCGAAGCGACGAGTTCCGCGAGGGCTTTCTGCTCCTGAGCCACCGCCTTCCGGGAAACGGCCTGCTCGAAGGCGAAATCGATTCGGCCGGCCGTATCCGAGCGCCCCGATTGGAGAATCCGCGCCGCAAAGGCGCGCGCGGCCTCAACGTAGCTGGGGTCGTTGAGCATGACCAGCGATTGCAGCGGCGTGTTCGAGACGATCCGCTCGGCCGTGCATTCTTCGCGCGCCGGCGCGTCGAACGCCATCAGCGACGGATGCAGGAAGGTGCGCTGCCAATGCGTGTAGAGCCCACGCCGAAACTGGTTTTCGTTGTAGTCCGGCTCATACTCGCGCTTCGGGAAGTTGAGTTCCCGGTAGTACCCGGCCGGTTGGTATGGCCGCACGCTCGGACCGTACATCTTGCGATTCAGCAGCCCGCTCACGGCAAGCGCGTTGTCGCGGATGAACTCCGCATCGAGCCGCCGCATGTTCTGCCGGCCGTGATAGCGGTTGTCAAGGTCGCGCCGCCGGAGAGCCTCGCTCGGCTCGCTCGACCGGCGGTAGGTCTCCGACAGCACGATCGTGCGAATGACGTGCTTGACGTCCCAGCTACTCTCCATGAACTCGACGGCCAGCCAATCGAGCAAATCCTGGTTGACCGGCGTTTCGCCCTGCGAGCCGAGATCGTCGAGCACCTTGGACAACCCGGTTCCGAAAAGCATCTTCCACATGCGGTTGACAAACACCCGCGCGGTCAGCGGATTCTCGCGGTCGACAAGCCAGTTCGCCAAGTCGAGACGAGTCAGACGGTTCCCGTTGACGGGAATCTGTTCAAGGAAGTGAGGCGCCTGGGGCTCGACGATTTCGCCGGAATCATCCATCCAATCGCCGCGCGGCAGGATGCGGACTTCCCGTAGTTCCTCGCTTACCCCGGTGACGAGGCATACGTCCGCATGGTCGAGCAACTCCGCCCGGCGGCGCTCCAACTTGCGGATCTCGCGCCATGCGGAGCTGCTCCTTGTCCACTGTCTGAACATCCGGCGAAGATCCCTGCCTTGTTTCCCGGAGAGCTTCGCCTCCGTGCGAACGGCCTGCCGGAGATCATCACCAGGAGGCAATTCCGGGAAGTCCGACTCCGTTACGGAGAGCCGAGAGAGCCCCGCGATCTTATTGGCGCCACTGCCGTTGTAGTTCATTGTGAACTGCAGCTTCTGCCCGGCTTTCGACG
This sequence comes from Bryobacterales bacterium, assembly GCA_965204095.1. Taxonomy (GTDB): domain Bacteria; phylum Acidobacteriota; class Terriglobia; order Bryobacterales; family UBA6623; genus JAPPLB01. Next base: position 4,495,312 of record OZ241991.1, read on the forward strand.
GCAAGGGCCTGGCCAAGACCCACATGGCGCGCCGCGAACCTTCTTCCGCCAAGTTGCCCTGCCAGCCGGACCGCGCATAGCCGTCCAGGGTGTGACGCAGGTAGGAGTCCGCACCCTGGCGATCCGGCACGAGCGCACCGAACCCGATGGATTCCTGTCGTCCGTCTTCTCGCAGCAGCTTCACGTCGAACTCGCTCAGGTAGAACTCGTCAAAGTCTTCGCTGGGAAAGAGTTCCAGGAGCACGGCGGTGATCGCCTCGCCATCGAGCTTCATCTCGACTTTCTGCACCGCCTCGCGGGGCTTGTCTTCAGCGGTCACCACCTGGCGGAAGAAACCGTCTTCTTCCAGCCGTAGATCGATGTCCTCGCAGCCGCTGATGTCAGGACGATCGCAGTCGTTCCAGACGCGCTGGGGCTCTACGATCTTCCATTCTTCAAGCCGTTCTCGCAGATAGGCGCGGAAAGTCTCGATATTCTCGCGATTGCTCTTGAGCCTGCCTCCTTCCTGCCGTAGCTCCCGGATGCGGTTTTGGATCGACGAAACTTCTTCCTTCGCCTCGTCCGGCAGCACTCGGATCAGCGGCTCGAACTGCGATCCGTAGACGCCGACCTCTTCGATGTCCGCGAAGAACGCCGCCATCTGATAGAAGTCCTTGGCGGCGAACGGGTCGAACTTATGGTCGTGGCATTCCGCGCAGCCGAGCGTAGACCCCATCCACACTTCGGAGACGTTCCGCACCCGGTCGGTGGCGTATTTCGCGAGGTATTCCTTAGCCTGCGCGCCGCCCTCGTTGGTGACGCGATTGAGCCGGTTGTAGGCGCTGGCGACGCGTTCGGCGACGGCGGCATCGGGAAGCAGATCGCCCGCCAGTTGCTCTCTGGTGAACTGATCGAAGGGCTTGTTCTCGTTGAACGCACGTATCACGTAGTCGCGGAACAAATAGACGTTGATCGGGATGTCGCTGTGGAACCCGATCGAGTCGGCATACCTGACGAGATCAAGCCAGTAGACAGCCATCCTCTCGCCGAAATGAGGCGAGTCGAGCAGACGGTCGACCAACACTTCATAAGCGTCCGGATCATCATCGGTGATGAACGCACGCGCTTCCCCGGCGCCGGGCGGCAGGCCCGTCAGATCAAAGCTCAGGCGGCGGACGAGAGTGCGACGGTCCGCCTCGCCGACAGGGCGGAGCCCCTTTTCTTCCAGAGCCGCGTTCACGATATGGTCGATTCCCGCGGGTCCCTGGGGCGCCTCGGTGCGTTCCGGCGGAATGTAGGCCCAATGCGGCTCGTATTCCGCGCCCTGTTCGATCCAACGTCTCAGCAGCGCTTTCTGATCGTCCGTCAGTTTCTTGTTCGACCAGACCGGCGGCATGGCCCGAAGCGGTTCCGGGTCGTAAACCCGCGCGACAAGCTTGCTCGCCTGGGGGTCGCCGGGGACGATGGCGCCGGCTTGAACCGCCGCCTCGCGCCGATCGAGCCGCAGGCCCGCCTGCCGGGCGTTGCCGTCGGGTCCGTGGCAGCGATAGCAGTTCTCGGAAAGGACAGGCCGGACATCGCGATTGAACCGCACCGGCTCCGCGCCCGTGGTTGCCGCGGCCACGGCCAAGGCAAGAAAGCCGGTGAGCAGGGGGACCATTCTCATAGGGTAAGAACGCCGCTTACTGGAGCGTCCCTGTCTATGATACGCCGCGCCGCGGTGAGAGTCAGCCCTTTTCACGCTGATGTCAGCGGAATCCAGAATGTTCCTGTTTTTCAGCATGGATTCATTCACCACGAATGGACACGAATGAGGGGCGATTTTGCAGCGAAGCCGAGAGTTGTGTGTCCATTCGGGTCTACCTCAGCGGGTTGAGCCCCGAGGGCGAAGGGAGCAGCGGCGAACGCAGCACTTCGCGCATTTTCCTGTGGGAAGCGGGATTTTGTACACATTCCCGGGATTTCAGAGCGAACGGCGCGCGGACACGGGCTCGGGGACAATATGCCACCCATGCCGCGCCATAGCCGCCCCATGCCGCTCCACAACGCGCAGGAAAGCGGCGACAAAAGCATAAAGGCCGTGATTCGTGATTCGTGTCTCGTGATTCGTGAAAAGCCCGTTGGCCGGGCTTGGGGTTGCTCTCCTTGGAGTCGCCGGAGGAACAGGGAAAAACCATGTTGCGTGTCTCGTGGCTGGTGAAAACCCAACCGGCCGTGTTGCCGGCGCGGGGGACGGCGGCCGCCCATGCCGCGCCATAGCCGCCCCATGCCGCTCCACAACTTGCAGGAAAGCAGCGAGAAGAGCATAAAGGCCGTGATTCGTGTTTCGTGAAAACCTCGGAATTCGCGCTGGCTTGCGCGGCGCGCCTGGTCAAATGCCGTGATTCGTGTCTTGTGTCTCGTGGTTCGTGAAAAACCTTACGGGCCGTGTTGCCGGCGCGTGGGGCGGCAGCCGCCACAGCGAGCGCCGTGGGGACGGGAGAAGCCAAACTTGATGATTTCCGCCTCACTGTCTTCATGCTAGGCCGTCCGGGACGCGAAAAAAAGACTGAAGGGCTTCAGTACCAAAAACCCCGTGATTCGTGTTTCGTGACTCGTGATTCGTGAAAACCCGTTGGGCGCGGCTTGCGGTTGCTCTACCTGGAAACTATGGTGGGTTGGGAACATTGGTTTCGTTTGCGCCACGGATCAGGATCACCTGTGACAGCTCTTTTTCTTCATGCTAGGCCGGCCGGGACGCGAAAAAAAGACTGAAGGGCTTCAGTACCAACAGGTACCAAACGAGCCACGGAAAAGGCCGTGATTCGTGTCTCGTGTTTCGTGAAAAACATAAAGGCCGTGACTCGTGTCTCGTGATTCGTGTTTCGTAAAGACCTTAAAATCAGTGGCTTCTGGCTGGTGAACACCTGGGAAGCCCTGATTCGCGACCCGCACGGACTGCGCCTCGCCGCCTCCCTGTCCTCAGGCCTAGCAGGCCGGGGCAGAAAAAACAAGACTGAAGGGCTTCAGTACCAAGAGGCACCAAACGAGCCACGGGAAAGGCCGTGATTCGGGTCTGAAAAAGCCGTGTCTCGTGTTTCGTGTCTCTCGTGACTCGTGACTTGTGAAAAACCCGTTGATCGGGCTTGGGTCGCTTCAGAAGCAATGTCGGGAAAGGCAGTGTCTCAGAGAAAGCCGTGATTCGTGCAAACCCCAAAGTCCATGTTGCCGGCGCGGGCGGCTTGCGCCTCCTCCTGCCGGCCCTCTCATGCACTTCACCGCGCCGCGTGGTGAGAAATGCGGGTTCACCGCGACATGACAAGCTGCCGCTGGAAAAGCCGACTCTCGGCGGAGCGTGCTCCGGACGTTGCCGGTGAGGAGCGCCGCTACTGTTCTTCGATGCGGTAGAGGTGCGTGTCCGTCCGCAGGAACACCATGCCGTCCACCGGGGCGATGGAGGCGAGCGTCCGGCCGGCAACCCGGCTTTCGGCGAGCTTCTCGTATTCACGGCCGGGCTTGATCACGGTTGTCAGACCCTCTTCGTTCAAGAAGTAGATACGACCGCCGGCCAGAACCGGCGACGCGGAGTAAGCCCCCTCGAGCCGCTGCCGCCAGATCTCCTCGCCCGTGCGGGCGTCGAGGCAGGTGGCGATGCCGTTGTCGCTCACCATGTAAAGCTCATCACCGACGACAAGCAGCGACGGAGTGTGCGAGACGCCTTTCCTGTAGCTCCAGGCGACGTGCGACTTCGTAACGTCGCCGCGGCCGCCGAGCCTGACCGCGAACAGCGTCGGTTTGAAATACCCCGTTGTGATGTAGACGAGGCCATGCGCCGTAACGGGCTTCGGGATGTTCGAAAAGCCCTTGTAGCGAATCCACCAGAGTTCCTCGCCGGTCTCGACATCGTAGGCGACGGTGCGCCCCGCGCCGGGACTCACCAGTTGCTCGCCGCGTTCGGTCGCGATGACGAGCGAGGTGGCGTAGGAATGCTCGGAGTCGCCGCGGTAGCTCTTCCAGCGGATCTTGCCGGTATCTTTCTCCAGAGCGACGACGTATTGCAGGTCGTAGCCGTCGCAGTTGATCAGAAGCAGATCGCCGGCCGGCACGGGCGAGCCGGACGAGCCGTGCCGATGGTAGTAGCGCAATTCCCGGGTTTTCCAAAGAACCTCTCCGGCGGTTGTGAGAGCCGCCGTGCCCTGCGTTCCGAAATGCACGTAGACGCGTCCGCCCTCGAGAAGCGGTGTGGGTGAGGCGTGGCTGTTCTTGCTGTTGATCTTCGGGGGGTTTTCGAAGTGGAAGAGCTCGATGTCGTGCAGTGTTTCGCCGCTGACCGCGTCGAGAGCCATGACCCGCAGAGAGCGTCCTTCATCGGTGGCTGTCGTCAGCCACAGCTTGCCATCACCGATCACGGGTGACGACCAACCCAGTCCGGGGAGCGCCTTCTTCCAGGTGACGTTACGGGTTTCGCTCCAACTGAGCGGCGGCTTGGCGCTGTTCGCGATGCCCTGGCCGCCGGGACCTCGGAACTGAGGCCAGTCACCGGCCGGAAGCACTTGGGGCGACGCCGCGAAAAGGCCGGCTGTCAAGGCGGCTGCGAACCAGTGGATTTCCCGGATGCTCATGACAAGAGAGTAGCGCATGACGCGGCATCGTCAGGATGAGGGCCGCGGCGGCGTCATTGGGCCGCTTCGTCCCACTGGACTTGCAGGATCTGTCGTGATTAACTAAGTTGTTCGGACTAAGCTCATGGGGTGATGTCATGCGCACCTTCAACATGCACGAAGCCAAGACCCATCTTTCGCGTCTCGTCGAGGCCGCTGCCAATGGCGAACCGTTCATCATCGCGCGGGCGGGCAAACCCGTCGTCAAAGTCGTTGCCGTGGAAGCGCCCGTTGCCGGGTCCGCCCGCCGGGTTGGGTTCATGGCCGGAAAAATCTCGGTGCGTGAGGATTTCGACCGCATGGGTTCTGAAGAGATCAAGACCTTGTTCGAAGGCGCCGGTTGAATCTTCTTCTCGACACGCATGTTCTGCTTTGGGCAGCGGGCGCGTCGCGTCAGTTGCCCGACGATGTGCGCACACTGCTGGAAGATCCCGGGAACGAGTTATTCTTCAGCGCCGCCTCGCTGTGGGAGATAGCCATCAAAAACGGACTTGGGCGAGAGGAGTTCAGCGTCGACCCGCGACTGCTGCGCCGGGGGTTGCTGGAGAACGGTTATGTGGAACTGCCCGTGACTGGCGCCCACGCGGTTGCCGTGGATCTGCTTCCGCCCATCCACAAGGATCCGTTTGACCGCATCCTGGTCGCACAGGCCCAGATCGAAGGGATCACGCTTTTGACGGCGGACGAAGTCGTCGCGCGCTACCCTGGGCCGATCCGGGCGTTTCGGGGCCACTCCTCCATTGGTTAGAAATTGCAACGTTACGGAGTGTTGCCGGCATCAATCCCGCCACGGCATTGCCAGCCTGCATTTCTCACCACCCGACGGCCGGAGCACGCGGAAAGGCCGTGATTCGTGAAAAACCTTAAAGGCCGAGTCTATGCTACCTGGGTCACGACGGTGAGCCGCTGTCCGAGAGCATGCAGCGCCGTTTCGACCTGGCCGATGTGCGAACGGTGGTCGAGGTCTATCAGGCGCCGCACCGCTCCCTCGCTAACGCCGAGCCGCGCGGCCAGCGCAGTGTTGCCAACGCCCTGCCTGTGCATGGCGTCGTAGAGCGCGACCTTTGCGGCGGCGAGCGCCGGCAGCGCGATCGAATCCCTCCCCCGCGCCGAAGAGGGCCGGGGTATGGCGCGCCGTCCCCCGATGTAGCCTCCCAGGGCTGCGATCAGGCAGTCCCCGGCCTGCGTCAGCGCCTCGGCCTCGGTTTCTCCTTCGGTGAGGGCTTCCGGGATGTCCGGGAACGATACGAGGATCGAGCCGTCCTCCTGCCTCTCCAGCTCCGCCGGCCAAGCCAGCATTTGCGTCATCGCGTGCGCCTCCATCGCTTTCTATGCCAAATCCGCGCGCCTCAGTCCGAGTTGCCGGAGCATCGCCGTCAGAAGTCCAGGGCCGGTCTCCTTGCGGCGGTCCTTTACCGTGGCGAATCGCTCCCCATAATACAGCCGTCCATGGCTTCCCTTGCCCGAACGGGGCCAGCTTGCATTTCTCGCCACTCGACGGACGAAGCACGCGATAAAAGGCCGTGATTCGTGTCTCGTGATTCGTGAAAACCATGGGCGGGGGCTTGGTTCGCTCCAAGAAGAAATCCCTGACGTTCAGTGAACCGTAAAGGCCGTGATTCGCGTCTCTTGTTTCGCGAGCCGAGGGCCTGGAACTGAAGGGCGTATATTGTTCGGAAGTCGAACGAGTGGTCACGAATGACGGCGCAACCGCGAGGTCCGCTGAGCCGCAGCTCCGCAGGGTGCGGCCGCCACGGTTGCCACGGCCGCGATTTCGACCTTCCCACCGCCTCGAACCCGATCCTCTCTTCTGCTTCGAGGGGACATTCCATCGAGGCTTGACATCGACCTCTATCGAGGTTTGACACTGCGGCAAAGCCGTGTTGTAATCACTTTGTAACTCTTACTATCTTAATATCGGTACCGTTTATCATCCACATAAAACAGAAGGAGGATTGCCATCATGAGAAGTGGTGATCAAATGCTGCAGCAGGTTGTCGAGAAGTCAGCCCTGGACGAGGAATTCAGGAAACAGCTTCTTGCCGATCCAAAGACTACCATCAGTGCAGAATTGGGCATTACGATTCCCGAGTCGATGAACATCAAGGTCCATGAGAGCGATATGCAGACGGTGCATCTTGCGTTGCCACCGGATCCGCACATCAGCGAGGAGCAACTCGAAGCTATCTCAGCCGGCCTTTGCTGCTGCTGGTAAGCCCAAACAGCCCACTCCGCACCTCACCTCTCCGCTTGGTGAGGAATGCGTGTTTGTTTTTCGTTTTCAGTTTTCAGTTTTTAGTTTTTGGCACCGGCGTGCGGATCGTTCAAGCGGGAACACCCGGACCGGTGTCAACGCCTCTTGACCTGGGGATGTTTCGGGTCAGTGCCGCCCCGCCCCGCTAGGCGGTGCGGACCATTCGAGCAAGAAACATCCGGATCGGCGTCAAGGCTGCTTGATCCGGGCGATGTTTCAGGTTCGTTTTTCCTCCACCTGCCTGCGGATCATCCGGAGAAGCGGGCAGGCGCCCAGAGGGCACCCGCGCGCTCCCAGGGATTTGCTCCGCCCGGGTGTGGATACTGCAAGAGGAACCCTTCGGGCTGGTGTCGACGCTGCCTAATGGGGGATGTTTCAGGCCAGTGGCGAGCAGGTGTTCGCCACACCTGTTCGAAGTTGATGTCAAGAAGGGACTGCCGCGGAAAGCACCATGAACACATAGGCTTTGGCTTTTCGAAGCTGATTTCCAGATATCACGAGCTTGATGTGGTGAATGCCACGCAGCAGAACAAAACGCCCGGACTTCGCAAAAAGCATCGTCGGTTTCGAAACCCAGCCGGCCAGCGCCTTCATCTTCTCCGGAACCACAAAGTCTTCATGGAGCAGGGCTTGCAAGAACGGGTCCCAATCGGTCAGGCCGTCGAGCCAATACCGTGAATCCTTGGTATATCTCTGCTTGACAATGAACGTAAGCCCGAGCGTCGGGCCGACACCCTCTTCCCACACGTCAAGATTCGCCCCAGTCCTGACGATAGTCATTCGTTCCCTGAAGCGTGAAATCACGGAGTCGACAGCCGAGATCCGACCCGGCCAACCCGTGTTTTCGAGATAGGAACATATTTCCCGCCGCGATTTGAAACCCATGATCGCCAAACGGATTGCCCGTGAGCGAGAAGGGAACAGACCGTACGAATCCATGCGCGTATCCGCCGGCTGCGCCAAGTAGACTCGTTCGAGGTTCTCCCGCTCGGCGTCATTCATCTTCCAGCCCACGCAGGAAACGAGCGCGTCAACCACGATACGGACATCGTTCACCTGACCACTGGCTCCGATAATCGGGCGTTCGCCGGGCCGCAGGAACATTCCCGGAAGCGAACGTTCAGCGTCCCGCGCGGAGCCGATGTCATATTCCAGCATCAACTTGCGGCCGACGATTTCACGCAGAGGCGAGTTTTCGGCATCGATTTGTGTGAACAGCCGGGTGATGGCTTTCGCGGTGTGATCGGTCTTGTCGGTCCGCGCGCGCTCACGGAAGAACGCCGCCGTTCTGGTTCCGCTTGCCAGGGAGACGCCGAAATCCGCCTCCGGCCTGCGTTCATGCAGCGGCAGCTCGAATCCGAACGGGAGGGCAGCCATCGTGATCGGAAGTTTCCCGGCGCATTCGAGGATACGGTCCCATTCCGGATTTCCGACAAGAACCGGCGAAATCCTGTTCCGAAAGTGCGCAAGCAATTCGCTCAGGGCGCCGCCCTCTTCGGCGAGACGGTCCTGGGTGAGCGTGAGCGCCTCGTCGCTATCCATATCTTTTCCTCACACGATTACCGGCGCGGGATTCAAATCGGCTTCAGCGAGAGGGTGCTCGCAGCAGCCCATGGTGACCGGCACGTCGTACAGGCGTCCTGGCGCGAATCTTGCCCAAAAATGACGCATGCCCGGAACGATGACCCGCACGACAGGCATGCCGATGTCGGGCCGGGTCTGATCCAGCACCAGAAACTCCATCCCCCTGGCTTCGACAAGCGCGCGGCAATATTCCACGTCTTCGCGCGTGTCCGTCGATTCGATCACCGGATACTGCGAAGCCTTGCGGAGCGGCTCGTCTTCGACCGGCGCCAGCCAAGGACAATCGGCGAGTCGAGCGGTTTTCCACCACCAAAGCGCCAGCGGATCATCGATCCTGGGCCGACCGCCGCTCCCGGCGGGATGCGGCAGCCAGGTCAGGCACTGGTTCAATTCGCAAATCGCACGCAGGGCCGCTATGCGCGGGTCGGCGTGGGCGCCGGCGCCGTAAATGATGTCCTCGGTTGGGGCGCCCGGCCTGCGCGAGATCGCAACGAACGCGGGAATGCCGATATCAGAGGTGACGTCGAGCATCCACAGATTCCGCTCGCGGCGGGCGTAATAGTCAGAGGCCGACGCGAGGAACTCGTCGTCGAAGCTGGAAAGGTCGACCTCCGGCGCTTTCAGCCGGTTGTACCACCAGATGGCGAACGCATCGCGCTCGGCCAGTTCATAGAAGCCTTGCAGGATGGCTTCTTCCAGGGTATTGCCCGCAGCGCAGCCGTTGGAATCGGCGACCAAGTCCGCAGGTCCGCGCTCTTCGGCCGGCATGCTGTAGAGCATTGACGTCGGCAGATAGCGATGACGCTGCCGCGTGATCGACCAGGCCGGGGTCCAGTCGATTTCAGCGTCGAGATCGAGACGCGGCGGGACGATGTTGTACGGGTGGCCTTTGGCGTTGATGCTTTTCGCGTTGTCAAGCTGATCGTCGCTGAACAGTTGTACATCGTTGGGATGGATCGCCTCTTCGCCTCCGGCCAACTCGATGAATCGCTTGCGGATGCAGATCTCGTCTCCACAGCGAGCGCCCGAATAGCGCTCGACCGCCTCGCAGAGCGCGCTGACCTCGGATTGCTCTCGCGTGCTGCCCTTGCCGGCGCTCTTGCTGCGCAGGCTGCGCCGCAGCGAACGCAAGCTCCGGCTGCCGTTGCCAAGATTGGTTCCGGCCCAATAGACATGCAGCCAGGAATCGGACTCATCGGTAGTGCGCGACAGCCAAGTGACGACACCGCTGATCGGGCTCACCAGGTGGCGGTATTTCGCCAGGGTGACTTCCGGCGCCACCGCGCGTGCGCCGCCGCTGTTGCGATGGGACTTGGGGCTTGCTTCGAGACGCAGCGGAACCGGCGGCCTCTCCGGCCGATACATCGCTTCGTCACCACAGGCCAGGCACTGCGGCCGGCGCATTACCCGATGTTGCGAACTTGCGAACGCACCGACATGCATCGCGATCGCCTGTTCGTGAATGGGCGCCGCCTCATCCAGCACCAGCCACTTGACAATCTCCGCAGCGATCAACCCGTATAGCGCTTCCAGCACGGCGGGCTGAGTAGCGAACGGCTTGAAGGCAGCCTCCTCGCCAGCGTTATTGCGCAGAAAGCCGTGAACTTCCTGATGGCCGCGAAGGCGGTAAGCCAGGCAGTTCCAGCAGGGCCCTTGTCGATCCGCGCGAAAGATGGGGCCGAACAGCGCCTGCATGCCGAGCGGCCGCACCAGAGTCCACGGCGCTCCCGCCTCAAGCCGGCGCCGGTTGACTTCCGCAAGGCGCGCTGCGAGGTAATCCTCGCAGACGATGACGGTGAGCCTGGGGCCGTCACTCCCCATACCGGCGCCGCTCTGCTCCAGATGCCGGATCAAGCGGCCGTCGTCTCCTTCAACCGCGATTCGCGATTCCGCGAGCCGTTGTTCGACCCAGCGGGGCGATGCACCCAGCGAGGACCAGTAGGCCGCCCGGGAACGGTCCATGCCATGATCTGCAGAGACGACATAGCCCTTGGCGGAGAGCGAAGCCATGGCCGCAAGAACATCTGCGGCGGCATGGGCGCCCTCGAGGACCGCGACAATCTCATCCAGCGGGCGCCGACCGTCGAGCAGCGGCAGGAGATTGGAATACAGCTTGCCGTGCAGAAGGGTATTGAACGACTCGGAAACCAACAGCGTCTGCTGGTCGCCGATATCGCGGAACTGCAGGTGCGGAGTCAGCGCGGGAAGCTTTACCAGGCCCAGGTCCGCAGGGGTTGTCTTCACCAATATGCCGTGCCGGGGCTCCGTGTCCGTCCGGGATTTCCGCGTCGGCTCGGCCGGTACGTTCATGCGCGCGAATGAAGCGTATCGATCTCGGCGGCAGACCGGGATGCGGTTTCGGTGACCGCAGACTCGAGCGCATCGAAATTCTCTTGCCCGCAAGCGTTCGCAACAAGAGATTTGACCTTCGGCCCCGCCGCAGTCATGTCAAACCCTTCCTCACCGATGAGGCTCGTGATGCCCTGCAAATCCCGCCACAAGGCCGCAGCTCGAGCCAGCGGCTCGGCGCCAGCGCCATTCAACACCGCCGCAGCGGCCGGCGCCGGATCGTCGAGGCCGTTTCCGGCACTTGTCAACTGCAGGAATCGCGCGGCCCTCTCGACATCGTCCAGCCCACCGCGCATATGGGCGTATGCCGCCACGCCCGGCTCGGAGGGGTCTTCCAGCGGCTCGCGCAAGCGGGCCATCAGAGACGCGTTCGCGCCGCATTCGGCCAGGACTTCGCGGCGCAGTTCGCCGAAGCGGCGGCCGATTTCGGAATCGCCGCACTCGAACACGCAGCGCGCCCTGGTGAGGACGGGAATCGCACCGGAAGCAGGGATCCCACCATGCCCGGTCAGCTCGGAAAGCGGCAGCGCAAGAAGGGAATTCGAGTCGGGCCGGACCGGGGAGAACAACAGACTGTCCCGCGCCAAGTCGCTCAGGGACTGCCGGAAACGCCGGCACAGGCGTTCATTTTCGCCGCTCCTCCGGCCGTCGTAGACAAACAGCGTATCGATTGCAACGCCGGGATAAACTTCCCGGCTCGCGAGATCGCCCAAGAACACGGCAGCGACCCCGCCCGCGCGCAGAGACCCGGCCTGGTCGGTCACATCCGCGACCACGGCGGTAAGAACGGTCGAAATCGACGCTTCAGCGAGATTGGACAGAGCCGTCCTCGCCTCAGCCGGCGACAGGTTCCCACGCACGGTGTGCATGCCGATCTGAAATGCCTTGTCGTTCGACCAGTTTCGGACGATTTCAGCCATTTCCCTTGCATCGGCCGTTGGTAGTTCGGCAATCAGGTCCTTCATTTCCTGGACGCCCATTTCGCGCGTCCAATAGAGTCTCGTAAGCCCGCGCCGCGCAATCGATTCGTATTCCGGATTCGGTCCGAATCCCACCGGCAGATCGAGATCGGTGAATTCCCGGTCCTGCAAGTTGTCAAGAAGCTCCGAATGGCGTTCAATCCACGTGGCGAGCCGCGGGGCGGCGCCGAAGATTTCGACGATCGCCTCGAAGGCGTCAGGCCGCGCCGCGGAAACCGGGCTGTCGTAGGCGCTCCAGTCATCGATCTCCGGATAGAAATGCTTGCGCCACTGGTCCACCAACGGATCCATCTTTTCAAACCAGCGCTTTGGCCGCAGCACGATGTTCATCATGTCGGCATAGGTTCCCGGCAATTCCGGCGATTCATCGGCTCTGTGAACCTGGAGCAGCGGATATTGGCGGGAGGCCATCGCATGATGATCCGCATGGCGCTGCATGTTGAAGAACATCCAGTTGCTGAACTTCCAGTCGGCATTCCAAGAGTGGCGCGGCATTACCTTTTCCCAACGGCCGTTGGGCAGACGGACCCGGCGCAGACCGTAGTGTTGAAAGTAGTTGCTGATCTTCATCGAAAAGACGCAGCTCAGGCCGAGGAAGGCGAAGACCAGGACCGCCCAGATCCCGCTCATCCAGAACACCAGCCCATACCAGAACGCGACAGCCATACCGTAGCGCCAGAAGGGATTACTGTAATGCCACGGGGGGAGACGTCTCCGCTTCAGGCGTTCGCTAGCAACTTTCCAGGAATTGACGAGGTTACTCGCAACTTCCTTGGGGAAATATCTCCAGAAACTTTCTCCTTTTGGAGCGGATCCCACATCATGCGGCGTGCCGACCAAGGCATGGTGTATATAGACATGCTCCGTTGCATATTGCGGGTAGGAGGCACAGGCAAGGAGAAATTCGCCGAGCCGCCTTTCCCAGGTAAAGCGCCGATGAATCAATTCGTGACCGACTACAAATACAGCCTGCGCTTCCATGGTCAAGATGATCACCAGGAGCACGTCTTCCCAGATTGCGAACCGGTTCGCAACAAGGATTTGCCACATACCGAAAATGAGTGTCGGCGGCCACAGAAACGCCCAGGCCCAGACCGGCAGATTGTGCCAGAGCAGGCGGCGTTCCGACGTTTTCGCCGGGTCCATATTGCGTCCGTCGAGACCCAGCGCCCGATCAAGCGGTCCCGCGACACTCATAAAGAGAAATGCCGGCAACAACCACCAGCCGCCATAGGCCGCGGCGGCAAGAAGCAACGGGAAAATGCCCAGTGGCAGATAGTGCGGTAGGGCGTTACGAATTGACGGTTCGATGTGCTGAGTGATGTCAGCCTTGTCTGGGCCCAAGCCAACGCTTATGGCTGTATCTTGTGGCATGGCAACTGCCCTAATGGACCATTGTTCCCTAAATCGAGGTTCATGTTAACACCGGATAACGTAACCTGCCCTTCCCTTCAGGCCCCTTACAGCCCGTGTCAAAAGGCCCCGCTGCATTCAAGCGGCGATGCATCCCGGCTGAACTGCGTTGCTCCTCGGTCGAATATGTCCAATATGCTCCCTCGCCGCGCCTTGTCAGCCAGGCGCCTCGCCACTCTCGGTGCTACGCGGGGTTTCAACACGGGCTGTTAAGGTTTCGACGAGACGCCCCAGAGCTTCGATACAAAACGCAGAGGTGACGGCTTCAGAGCCATGTCCTATCTGCCCCACCGCGCCCCACTTCAGCGATTGGTCACCAAACGCAAGAAGCTCCGGCCAGCTCCCGTCATCACGCTGCGCACCGATGAACCTCTCCACCTGTCGTTTCGCGTCGATGCTTTCAAGTCGCCCAATATCATGGAGCGCCGACACTGCCTGAGCGGTCTGAAGGATATTGCCAAATTCTCCCTGCTGGTCGCGCAAGCCCAGGATTCGATCCGCAATGATCGGGCGCAGCCGATCGAGGGCAGGCTGCGCACGAATCATGGCGCGGGCGATTGCATAGTAGATCGTGACCGTGTCGGGATACCACTTGGACGAGCCCTCGAGGCCGTCCTCGGCAATCAAGGTTTCCAGCCATCGTTGGGCGCCCCTGGTTTCGACACGGTCTCCGAGGTAAGCAATGACATTGGCGTTGACTACGGGGTCGGCTTCAAGACGAAATCTCGACACGACATCGGGTTCGTCTTCCGCCAGCACCCAGGTCATGAAACGTCCTTCCTCGTCGCGATTCGCAACGATTCGCGGAACGTTCCTTCCAAGAAAAATCCAGGGGTGAGATCCGATGACCAGTGAACAGAGCGCAGTACTGTCAAGATCCTGGGGCAGATGGCGGTAGTAGCGCCAGAATCCGGGATATTCGATGGTGTCGACAAGATACGTCCTGGTAGCCGCGCACATGGCCCTGGCCAGAGGTTCATCGCAATTTTCCAGGGCAAGCACACAAAGAGCCGAAACGAAAGGAGGTTTTTCGAAATGCCGTGGAATCTCCGGGTTGGCGATGTTGTACCGGATGCAGCGCCAGGCTCCCTTGTCGTCGATCGTGGATTCCAGGAAAACGAGACCGCGGCGGATGCTCTCTCTACCCGCTTTTGCAAGCGCCTCGAGAGTAGAAGCCGTCTTTGGGACTCTTGCCCGTTCGAGGGCGGGGGCACGAACGGGCGGCGCGGGGTCGGAGAGTGTCTTGCGAAGAAACTCGAGTGATGCCGCGCCGGTTCTCGCCGCCTTGCGTTCGGCCTCACTGAGTTTGCTACGCGGCGGCAGCACCACGTGCGTCGAGGAGTAGGTTTCTTCGTGCACGTGAATCTCGTGGTCCGCGGGCAGCGTCACACCGAATTCTTTTTCGATGGTTTCTTCAGCATTCGCGAGAAGACGTTCGCGAAAGTCAATGTCTTCGGCAGCTCTCGACACGAGGAAATCCGTTTTGTCAAAGGCCTTTTTCATCGATGTCTTCCATTCTCGTGGATCCTGGCCGAGAGTGAATTCTCCGCAGCGAAATCGATGTGAACGCGCGAATTACGGCGAGGCCGAAATACTCCCGGCAACGGCTTCCCGCGGATGGGGGACCGAGAAGGCCGTGTTTCGTGTCTCGTGACCCAAAACCAAAGCAGGCGGTGCGGCCGTTGCTCCAAGGCGGCTCGCGTCAAGGCGGGGTTTCGAAAAACTCCTACCATGCTGAATTCATTGCTGGTGGTTCGCGCCTCGTCAAAGCCGTTGCGGAGCAATAACCAGAGTGGGTCGCCGCATGGCATGATACAAGGTCCCCGATGCCCCGAATCTTCGACAACATCCAGCAAGCGCTACTTCCCGTACGCCGCGAGACTCTACAGGTATCCGACCGCGCGGACTTCTGTGTGGGGTATTTCAATCTTCGGGGCTGAGGGCGATCAACGATCTCATCGACCGCTGGCCGGGTTTGGCCGGCAAACGAAGAAGACGAGCGCCAGGAGCCGCAGATCATCTGTTCCTTGGGCCTGATTGGAGGCTGATGCACTCCGCCAGACTTGATTTCTATACCTTACTTGGGTAAGATTTTTGTAAGGAGAACCGCCATGATCGTCAAGATTACCTCAAAGCGACAGGTTACCTTCCCGGCGCGGGTGCTGGAAGCGCTAGGGGTAGGCCCCGGCGACCAACTCGAACTGGCGGAAGGTCCGGACGGCTACCTGCTGCGGCCGCGAAGGATCGATTTGTCACTGCTCGGGGGGTTGCGCGACAAGATTCCGTCCGGCCACCCACCGTTCGACATCAGCAAGTTCAGGGAGGAGGGATATGACCCGGCGCTACGGGATTGATACCTCGGTGCTGGTACGGTTGATCACCGGTGCGCCTCCAGACGCATATACTCACTGCGTGAACCGGCTGAGCGCGCTGGTTGCCGGTGGTGCGGAGATATTCGCGTCGAACCAAGTTATCGGGGAAGCTTTCGTCGCAGTTCGGCACCACTACTGCGTCGCTGCAGTCGATGCCCGCACCGAGTTATCCAAGGCGTTGCGCAGCGGTCTGGCGACCCCCTTGAACGGGCGGGCCGTTTTCGAGGCCCTGGAAGCATCCGGCGCCCCGGGCCTTTTCGACCGCCTCATCGCCGACGACTACACACGCCGCGGCTTGACAGTCCTGACATTGGACCGGAAGATGGCAGGCTTGCCCGATGTCCGGCCACTCTGAAACCGACCGAGGCCGTTCCGAGTGCCGACCCATCCGGACCGAATCAGAGCCAGACAATGTCTGGAGGTTTTCGAAAGGCCGTGATTCGTGTTTCGTGTCTCGTGATTCGTAACCCAAAAACCAAAGCAGGCGGCGTGGCCGTTGCTCCAAGGCGGCTTGCGCCTCGTCCTGACCGCCCTCCCACCCACTTCGCCTCGCCGCTGGTGAGAAAAGCAGGCTAACCTGCATTTCTCACCACCCGACGGTCGAAGCACGCGATACGGCCGCCAGGACTTCGTTGCGCTTGCTTGCCGTGCTCAACGTACTGTTCAAGTACGCCTGCGCGCGCCAAGCGGCTCGCGCCTCGTCCTGGCGGCCCTCTCACGCACTCCGCCTCGCCACGTGGTGAGAAATGCAGGCTAAAGGTGTGATCAATATTGCGGGACTCGACAGGATCAGGCGATCTGCCTCTTGACCAGTTCCCGGAATACCCCGTCGACCTCGATGAGTTCCTTGAAGGATCCGCTTTGCACCACTTTCCCGGACTGCAACACGTAGATGCGGTCAGCCTGTTCCAGCGTGGACATGCGGTGGGCGATGACGATGCGGGTCGAGGTCAGAGCAGTCAGGTTCCGCATTACCTTGGCCTGGCTTTCGTTATCCAGCCAGTTGGTCGCCTCGTCAAACAGCATGATTCGCGGAGCGCCGATGACCGAGCGAGCGATGGTGACGCGCTGACTCTCGCCGCCTGACAGGACAGCGCCACTGGTCCCGACCATGGTCATCATGCCCATGGGCATGCCCTTGATCTGGTCTTCGATATCGGCGGTCCGGACCGCCGACCATACTTCCTCGCTGACCACTTCATCGTGGTGACTGACCAAATTGTCCCAGAGATCCTGGGGATGGAGCCCGACCGACTGCGGCACCGCGCCCATTTTCCGGCGCACCTGTTTCAGGTTCAGGCGCCTCAGATCACGCCCGTCGTAATACACCGCGCCAGCGGATGGCCAGTCGATTCCCAGCGCGAGCCGGAACAGGGTGCTTTTGCCGGCACCGGACTCGCCGGCTATCGCTACGAATTCGCCGGGACCGGCGCGAATCGTGACATCGTCGAGGATCAAAGGACCGTCCGGATCGTAGCGGAAGGAAACGTGGTCGAACAGAATTTCGCCGCCCAGATATTCAAGCGGCTCTCCTTCGACCTCGGTTTCAGGAACCGCGGCGAGCAGCGGGCTCATCTGATCGAACGCCGGCAGCATGGCGGCAACGGCGCCAAAGGACTCTCCGAGCCGGGCGATGGCGGACTGGAAAGCGACGAAGACGGCGTAAACGACGAGAAACTCGCCGACCGGGACGGTCCGGCCGCCCACCGCCGCCACCGTGAAAAGCAGTACGCCAGCGGCAAGAAAGGGAAGCGCGGCGCCAAATGCCCGCGAATGTTCCTCCAGCGCTCCCAGTTCGAGCTCGGCGCGTTTCTGCTCGCGATAATCCCGCGCCCAGATCGCGAAAGCCGACCCTTCGGCGTTCTCCACACGCAGCTTGGCGATACCGCCGACGATCTGGAACAGCCGTCCGGCAATGCGCCGCGCCGCGCTGATCATGCGTCCATAAGGTGGAATCTGACGCAACCCGAGGGCCACGGTGACCAGCAGCGAAGCCAGGCTGAAGACGATAGCGATGACTCCGAGGGCGGCATTGTAGACGTAGATGAGGCCTAAAGCCGGAAGCAGAAAAATGATCGATAGCAGGCTATCGGCGACGACACCCTGCAAGCCATCGCGAAGTTTCTGGAACGTCATGCCCGATGTAGCCAGATCGCCGGCCGGATGGCGGTGCAGAACGCCTGGCGGAAGGCGCATGAGGCGGTCCCAGAAGGCAGCTTCCAGCCGGGACGCCGAGCGCCCCTCGAGCCGCATCATCGCCGTGCATTGAAGCAGGTGCAGCAGCGCGCCGAGCAGGCCGAACCCGGTCAGCGTCACGGCCACGGCAAAGAGCGTACCGGCGCTTCCGCCCGCCACGATATGATTCGCAACGAATCCAAGCGCGAGCGCCGGCAGTAGTTTGATCAGGCCGCCCGGAAACCCGGCCATCACCAACCGCGCCAGGTCCGCGGCCGATCCCCGCAGTGCGATTCGCAGCAGGTCTGCCGGTTTCACGCTCCCCGACGGCAAAGGCCGATAGAATATCCAGGCTTCTTTCTTCAGCGCGGCGGCGCGCCCCGCCGTCATCCGGGAGCTACTCTTGCTGACCGGGTCGATTTCGCGATAGCGCCCGAACATTCCAGGCAACAGGGCGACAGGCCGGCCGTCCTCGGCGCGGAATGCCAGCATCGCGGTGCTGTCGCCGCGCCACCAGTCGTCCCCGGCTTCGAGTCTCACGCGCCGGGCGCGTACGCCTGACGCATCAAGAAAGTCAACGAGGCCGACCGGAGAATCGGAAGGCCGCGAGCGCACTGGAGTCTTGAAATCGATTCCTTGATACCGGCCGATGATTCCCAAGGCATCCGCCAGAGACGTGTCCTCGACCTGGGCATCACGGCCGATCGGCAGGTCGTAGATATTGAAAAGCCGCTGCCGGGCGGCATTTTCGGCCGTGCGGCGGCTGGTCGTCCGCTCTCGTTCGAGATTCGCATCATCGACCACGGCCAGCCGACGGTTGAGGCGTTCAATGCGAAAAGCGACCGCATGAAAAGAGGCGAGAGCCGGCAGGAGCGCGCCTTGCTCCGCCAGCGTTTCCGTTGATTTGCCCGAAAGCGTCACCTCGTCGAACAAGGTGAGCCAGCCTGTCCGCGTCAGCGGAATTACGGCTTCGTGCGGGCCGCTTGCCGCGGCAAGCTCCGCCTGGTCGACCATATCCATGAACAGGCTTGCGCCGCTGGGCGGTTCGGACACCCATACCACGCCTCGCCGTACGGATAGCGTACAAGGGGCCAGGGTCCGCGTGAGGCCGTGTTCGGCCAGCGCCGTCGGACGCGGAAGGCGGCTTGCAAAACGCGAAAGCGTGTCCGTCATGGCGGTCAGCCAGGTGTCGATCTGTTCCGCCAGTTCCGCCGGATGGATCTCGGACAGCAAGGATGCCGGCAGGCGTTTCAGACGGGTACCTGGCGATCCCTTGGCAATCAGGCTGAGCGTGGTGTCTTCGTCGTTGTCACGTTCGTCCGGTGCGACACCCGGCAGCAACCAGCCCGATTCACGGCGCAGCAGATGCTGCGGCGCCGCCTGCTCGACTCCGTCCTTGAATTCGACCAGGAACAGATTGACGGCGCCCCGATCAATGAACCAGACACTGTCCGGGTCGTCGAGTTTGACCGGCAGGTTTGCGGCGCAAGGCACGGATGCGTCGGAGCGAGCCGCGAGTTCGGCAATGGATGTGAATTCCGGCCCTGTGTCCCGCATCAGCCCGATCTGACCAGCTTGTAATACGCGCCATCCTGATCCGCAATCAACTCTTCGTGTGTGCCGCGCTGCACTTCGACGCCCTTGTCGAGCACGATAATCTGGTCGCAATCCCGCACAGTGCTCAGCCGGTGCGCCACGATCAGGCAGGTGACGCCGCGACGCCGCAAGGCATCATCGACATGTTCCTCCGTGGCCGCATCGAGGGCGCTGGTCGCCTCGTCCAGAATGAGCACGGTCGGATTACCCACCAGTGCACGGGCGATTTCCAGCCGTTGCCGCTGGCCACCGCTGAAATTCACGCCGTCTTCCTCGACAAAGGTCGAGTATCCCTGCCGCCTGAGCAGGATTTCGTCATGGATGGAGGCATCCCGCGCCGCGGCGATGATGGATGTATCGGGAACGGCCGGGTTCCAAAGGGTGATGTTGTCGCGCAGGGAGGCGGAAAAAAGCACAATCTCCTGATCCACCATGGAAATGGACCGCCGCAGCACTTCCTCGGGAATCTCCTCCCGCGGATGGCCGTCAAACAGGATTTCTCCTGACCAGGGCTGATAGATACCCGAAACCAGGCGCGCCAGGGTCGACTTGCCGGAACCGCTGGGACCGACCACGGCGACTCTCTGTCCCGGCTTGATCACGAGGTTGAAGTCCTTGATCAAAGGTGGCCGGCTCTTGTTGAAACCGAAGGTGACGTTTCGCAGTTCGAGCTGGCCTGCAAGTTGGAGCCGTCCTTTGAAGGTGGGGATTGACGCCGATTCCGGACTCCGGCGCTTGAAAACGGGGTCTTCGGGGGTCTTGGAGATGTCTTCCAGTCGTTGCAAATCGGTTTCGAGCGCCTGGCGTTTGTCGGTGAACTCCAAAAATCGACCAACAGGCGCCAGAAACATCTCCGAGAGGATATAGAACCCAACCAACGTCCCAAGGGTCATTTCTCCAGCCATGACCAGACTTCCCCCGATGCCCAGGATCGCGGCGGCGCGAAGCGCGGCTACCAGGCCGGGAAGAGCGGTATTGACAGCGCCCAGCTCGGAATAGATCTGTCGCGCATGCAGCTCGCGCGCCTGCTGACCACTCCAGCGCGAGAAGAACCGGTCATCCGATCCGGTCATGCGCAGGTTGTCCGCATGACTCAACATCTGCATGCCGACGCCAATCAGCAATCCCTGTTCGCGCCTCATCGCCTGGCTACGAACAGCCCGGATCCCGTTGAGGAAGTGGGCCAGCATTCCGTGGAGAAGGGCCAGCGACAACACGATCAGCGTGAGCAGGACATCGTAGGCCAACATCGCGATGAGCAAGACCACGCTCATGGCCATGTCGATCACGAGCACGAGGAACTGGTCCGTCAGATTCTTCGCGATTCTGTCGGTGGACGAGACTCGATCCGTCAAATCGCCGACCAGCCTGTGGTGAAAAAACTCCACCGGCAACCGCAGCAGCCGCGACAAGGCCCGATTGAAGCCAATCACCGAAATCCGGATGGCCAGCCGTTTCAGGAAACGGTGCTTCAGCAAGGACAGGATATAAACCAGGAGACCGCCGCCAAGCAACGCCGCCACCAAACCGCCCCATGGCCCATGGTTTTGCAGAACATCGTCCACGAAAGCACTGAGAGACAGGGGCACAATCAGCGCCAGCAACGTCAACATGAGTCCACAGGCAATCACCCAGGAAAGCACACCCCATGATCCGTCGAGCAACGCGCCCAATTGCCTGAACAAGCCGGGCCGCCGGCCGCCGGGCCTGAAATCGGCACGGGGTTTGAATTGCAGCGCAATTCCACTGAAGCCCTTGTTGAACTCTTCAGCGGGAAGCGTGCGCCGCCCCGTGGACGGATCATTGAGATGGAAATTGCGGCTATCGAACCCCTCGAGGACGACGAAATGGCTGAATTGCCAGAACAGAATCAGAGGCAACCGCAGCTTCTTCAGTTGATGGGCGCGTACGCTGAGTCCGCCGCAGTCGAGCCCATAGTGCCTGGCGGCGCGCAAGATGCTCGCGGCGCTACTACCGTCGCGGCTCACCTCGCATTTTTCGCGCAGTTCGGTAAGCGGCACCCAGCGCCCCAAGTGGGCCAGTATGCTGCCGAGGCAGGCGGCGCCGCATTCCGACGCGTGCATCTGCAACAGAATTGGAGTGGTTACCCTTTGTTTCGAGGCCTCCGACGCGGCCTTGTCACTTGCCCCTGCGGAGGCATGCGGCGGCATCTATAATCGCCTCATTCCGAAAAGCGCGACCGGAGATTGACTGCCGAGTTCGATGACAATGCGGCATTCCCTCCCCGCAAGGGAAGCAAATTCCAAGGCTTCATCCAGCGCGATGTCGACGCGGCGCACGGACGACGGCCCCGCGGACTCGACTGCCGCCTGCCCATCGAACAAGGGCACAGCGGCAATTGCCGCGACCTCACCAACAAGTGCGTCCGCTTCTCCATCCGTCACGGCAAGCTCTATCACCGCCGGCATGCCAACCTCGATCTGCGGCGCGACGGCGCTCTCGACCCAGACCAGCGCTTGCACGGAGGAGCTGCCCGGGAACAGGTTTTCGCCGGGCTCGACCAGCACACCGTCAACCGCAACCGAACGGGCTACGCTTCCAAAGATGAGCCATGCGGCGAGGATGAACAACGCCAGGGCGATGGCCACGACCAGCAGACGCTCGCGCGGCGTGGAAATGGTCAGCAGCCGGTCGAGTTGTTCACGCTCTTCCTTTGCCTCGACGACAGTATTGTGAAACGAGTCAAATGGACTATTGAACACGGCCGTGCGTAGCCATCTCAGGGAAATCAAGCAAGGATAAGGAAAACCTCATCCGGCTTGAGCGAAAGTTACTGGGAATTATATGAAATCCCGCCCAGGCAAGGTCAAGTCCCCGGCAGCGCCGGAAAGACCGGTTTGGCGCGCATCTGTCGAGGGCCTGCGGCGGGGGCGCCGACTCCGATAGCCTGCATTTCTCACCACCCGACGGTCGAAGCACGCGATACGACCGCCATGACTTCGTTGCGCTTGCTTGCCGTGCTCAACGTACTGTTCAAGTACGCCTGCGCGCGCCAAGCGGCGCGCGCCTCGTCCTGACGGCCCTCTCACGCACTTCGCCTCACCGTGTGGTGAGAAATGCAGGCTACTGTCTTCTCAGGGGCATGCCTCATCGGTTGATGCCGCAGGGACGACGCTTGGAGTCTGCGCCGCCCCCCTTCGTTGACGGGATGACCGACCGGCAGGCGAGGCGGGCCTGCTCCCTGCAAACCAATATGATCCTTTGAATCAATTGGTTAGCAGCGAGTCCGGACGAGCTTGCCAACGCAAACGTTTCGGCGCCGTGACAATGGAAGATGACGCCGGGAATGTGATAGCTTGTTGTGCGCGCAGCACAGGCAAGTATCCCAAGACGGGGGCATCGAGCGACGCCCATGGAAGTCATCCGGAGTGATACAGCCGGGCAGTAAATCATTGCGGAAGATCGCGGTTGTCGGGCGAGGAACCGCCGGGGCCATGGCGGCCGCCAGCGTAACGCGGCTTCACCCCGACAGCGACCACGAGCTACACCATATCTATGACTCGCGCATCCCGGTCACCGGAGTGGGTGAAGGCAGTTGGCCGAGCCTGGTTCAAGAATTACGGCAACTGACGAACCTTCCCCATGAAACCGTCCAGCAGCGCGTGAACGGCACCCGCAAGTACGGTGTGGCATTCGAGGGATGGGGCCGGCGCAATCGAGACTTCATCCACTACTTCACGCCGCAACAGGTGTCCTACGCCTACCACCTGTCCGCCGACTCGATGGCGAACCTGCTGATCAACAGCACGCACGCGCGCCACATCGACGCGAAAGTGCTCAGTATCACCAGGATGGAGGGCGGCGCCCAAGTGGAATTCGAGGGCCTCGCGCCGGAACGCTACGACCTGGTCTTTGACGCCCGCGGCTTTCCAAGGGAGCTTCATCCAGACGAGCACATCAACATCCCTTTCATCCCCACCAATACCGCCGTCATCCGCCGCAGTCCGGCAATCGTCAAAGAAGAGCAGGACGGGCCGGTTCTGCAATATACCTATACCCGCGCCATTGCGCGCCCGCACGGTTGGATCTTCGTCATTCCGCTTACCGTGCACACATCCTACGGGTACATCTTCAACCGCGACGTATCCCGTCTCGCCGAAGTCGAATCGGACTTCGACGCGTTCCTTGAAACCGACGGCGTATCGCAATTCGAGCAACGCGCCGTCATTGCGTTTCCCAATTTTGTCCATCGTCAGATGTACGATGGCGCGGTGGCCCGCATCGGCAACGCAGCGGCCTTCATGGAACCCCTCGAAGCAACGGCGATCGTATCCGCGCAGTTACAGATTGGAATGGTTCTCCAGATACGTCTCAACCGTTCGGTAGAGAATCTCGAGCGCGACGCTCCGGTGGTCAATCGATTTCTCGTCAACAACATGCTCTGCTACGGCCTGTTCGTCGGTTGGCACTATTCGTGCGGCTCGAAGTACGACAGCGGATTTTGGCGTCACGCTCGCGACCACGCCTGGCCACAGCACCGAACAGCGGCGGACCCCGAGGTGGTGGGTTGCGCGGCGCTCCGTAAATTCGACGACATGATGGAACTGATGAACCAGCCGGTCATCGACAAATCGGACTGGAACCGGATGTGCGCGGTCCCTCTGACCAGTTATTGCCAGATGTCTCAGGGTCTTGGCTGTTAGCCTGCATTTCTCACCACCCGACGGTCGCAGCACGCGATAAAAAGGCCGTGATTCGTGGTTCGTGCATCGTGATTCGTGAAAAACCTTAAAGGCCATCTTGCGCGCGCCTTTTTCTTCCGCCCGGCTCGCGCCTCGTCCTGACGGCCCTCTCACGCACTTCGTCTCGCCACGTGGTGAGATATGCAGGCTAACCGAACATGCCGGTGGCTGCGTGGTCCGGGCGGGCGACCCGCGCCGAAGCGGATGAAGACAGCGACGCTGAACGTGCTTCGGACGGATGGACAGGAAGCGGTCTTGATTGCAACGCAATCATTTTGTAGACTTGAAATGGGAGGTGCAACGATGGCCAGCATCACGATCCGTAAGCTCGACGACGACGTCAAGTCCAAGCTGCGCGTACGTGCGGCGGGTAACGGCCGGTCGATGGAAGAGGAGGCGCGGCTGATCCTGGCCGAGGCAGTTGATCGGGAGCCGGCTCCGGCGGAGGGGCTAGGGACGGCGATCCACGAACTGTTCAAACCCTTCGGCGGCGTTGAACTGGAGTTGCCGCCGCGCGAACCGATGCGCGATCCGCCGCGCTTCGACTGAGGCAGCAGCGATGGTGGTGATCGACACCAATATCGTTTCGGAGTTGATGAGCGCCGAGCCGAGCGTGGAGGTTCTGGCCTGGATGGACGGCCTACCGCCACGCGAGTTGTTCGTGACGGCGGTGACGGAGGCAGAGGTCCGCACCGGCATCGCTTTGCTGCCCGAGGGTAGACGCCGTCGAAGCCTTGCGGAGGCTTGCGAGCGTGCTTTCGGCAGCTTGTTTGCCGGGCGGGTTCTGCCATTTGATAGCGACGCGGCCCGCGCCTATGCAGAGATCGCGGCGGCGCGCCGTGGTATTGGGCGTCCGATCGGGCAAGCCGATGGACAAATCGCGGCGATTGCCCGGGCGCGCGGCATGGCGGTGGCGACGCGCAACGTTCGGGACTTCGAGGACATGGGAATCAACGTATTCAACCCATGGGACGGCGCATGAGCGGAACGACGGACCCGAGGGACCGTCTGGCGGTGGCATCGAGAGGGCGTCCGCCAAGCGCGGGGGCATCGTCCCGCGCGTCGTCCTGCCGACCCCGTCACGCATCTCAGCTCGCCGCGGGGTGAGAAATGCAGGCTAAGATTGTTATGTGCGGCAAGCCAAGCCTGCATTTCTCACCACCCGACGGTCGAAGCACGCGATACGACCGCCAGGACTTCGTTGCGCTTGCTTGCCGTGCTCAACGTACTGTCAAGTACGCCTGCGCGCGCCAAGCGGCTCGCGCCTCGTCCTGGCGGCCCTCTCACGCACTTTGCCTCGCCACGGGGTGAGAAATACAGGCTATATAGAAGTGTCCCCTTGAGGAAGAAGACAGCGCCCGGCTTGGGGAGAAAGCCATGCGAACGGCGGTTCAACAGCGGGATCCAGCGGGAGCTTCATGATCCATTGAGAACATTGGGTGCATTCAAGACAGTTTTTTCTGCGCTCGCGTGCGGATCATACAAGCGGGAAACATCCGGGCCAGTGTCAAAGCCGCTTGATCAGATGGATGTTTCAGGCCAGAAACATCCGTAGCCGGGACCGGCTCCATCACTTTCCATGCCTAGCTACGGCGCCCTCGATATCGGCAGCAACTCGGTGCGGATGCAGGCGGCCGAGGTTGTGGCGGGCGGCCCCGTTCGCATTCTCGCCGAGGAGAGGCAGGTCACGCGGCTGGGCGATTCGGTGTTCCGCCAGGGCCGGATCAGCGACGAAACGCTCAAGCTGACGACTGACGTTCTCGGACGCATGGCAAGGACGTTCGAGAAGGAAGGCGTGGAAAATGTCCGGGCCGTAGCGACGAGCGCGCTTCGTGACGCCCGGAACCAGGAGGAGTTCCTCGAACAGGCCCGCGGCGCCCTGGGCATTGGCGTCGAGATCATTTCGGGACAGGAAGAGTCGAGGCTCATCCATCTGGGCGTGGAGAGCCGTTGGCCTCATCCGACGGACGACATTTTCATCTTCGACATCGGCGGAGGGAGCGCCGAACTGATACAAGCTCACCGTGGACATCTGAAGGCCGCTTTCTCGAAACCTCTCGGTGCGGTTCGTTTGACGAGGGCCTTCATGAAGGACGACCCGCCCACCCAGCGCCAACTCCACCAACTCGACGAGTACATCGAGCAAAAACTGCGACCGGTGTTGAGGAGCTTCGGATCCGTGCGGCCCAGGCGCACGATTGCAACGTCGGCGACGGCATCATCGTTGGTGTGCGCGGCGCACCGCGTTCCGCGCGCTCGCCGCGACTTGATCGATCGGATACGAATCTCTCGGGCGCAACTGCGCCGGATGTACGAGGACCTTTCGCGCCGCAGCTTGAGGGAACGGCGGTTGGCTCCGGGCATCGGCCCGCGGAGGGCGGAGGTGATCATCGCGGGGTGCGCGGTCCTCTGCCGGGTGTTGGAAGACTTCCGGCTCCCGTCGCTCTACTATTCTCGGGCGGGCGTTCGAGACGGGTTGATCGCTGACCTGGCTCAGGGAGATACGGAGGCTCGTTCCTCGCGGCTGGACGAAGACCGGCGCCGTGTCGTTCGCGACCTGGCGCTGCGCTACGGCGTGCCGCTTCCCCACGCCGACCAAGTGGCCTCGATGGCGGCCACGCTCTTCGTGTCGCTGCAACCGCTGCATAACCTGCCGGAGTCGGCGGGACGCTATCTGGAGGCTGCCGCCTACCTGCACGATATCGGGCACTTCGTGAGCGGCACGCGCCATCACCGGCATTCCTTCTATCTCGTGGCGAACTCGGATCTGGCGGGTTTCACGGCGCGGGAGCGGATGCTGGTGGCAAACCTTTGCCGCTATCATCGAAAGGCGCTCCCGTCGCCGAGCCAGGAGAATTTCAGAGCCCTCTCGGACAACGACCAGCAGCTCGTCGAGCGGTTGATTCCGCCGCTTCGTCTCGCGGACAGCCTTGACCGCAGCCGCGAGCAAAGGGTTGCGGACGTGCGAGTGCGCATTCGCCGGTCGAGAGTCGAGCTGCAGCTTGTCTCTTCGCAGGAAGTGGATCTCGAGCAGTGGGCCGCACAGCAGGTCGATGACGCTTTCCGACAGGTGTATAATTGCTCGCTGATTGTGCTGCAGAACGGCGCATGATGCAATGACAGCCGCCTCACCGTCTGCGGAGAAGATACGCCCGTACGCGAGGCGGCAGGCAGCGGCGCGCCTCGATCGGCTTGCCTACGAGATGGGCCGGAACCGCAAGAGCGCGGACGTCGAGGCGGTGCATGATCTACGGGTATCCATTCGGCGGCTGATGAGCTGCCTGAAGGCATTCCCCGAGTTCTTTTCGTCAGCAGGCAAGGGGAAGGTGCGCCGGCGGTTGCGGGAGATCATGGCCCTTGCGGGCGAAGTGCGAGACCTCGATATCGCCATCGAGCTCGGTCGTCAAGCCGGGCTGCCCGAGGAAAGCGAGTTGCTTGCGAAGCTGGCGGGTGAGCGGACGGAGGCGGGCGGCCGCTTGCGTCTGCTGTTGAAGCACAGTGTGAAGCGCGGCATGACTGAGAAGTGGCGCGGCAGGTTGGGGTTGTGAGACAGGCTCCTGGAAAGTCTCTTCCATGGATCGCGGAGGGCTCCGCCGCGGAAAACGCGCGGGCTGTCTTGCCGCGCTTGGCGGAGCGTCTCTTCGCCGTGGGGCGCAAGATGGTTTCCGACGATGTCACTCCCAAGGGTCTGCATCGATTCCGTCTGGAGGTGAAGCGATTCCGCTACGAGCTGGAGCTGTTTCAGCCGTGCTATGGCCCTGCCTTGTTGCGGCGGCTGGAACAACTCAAGGAGTTGCAAGATCACTTGGGGGCGGTCAATGACTGCGAAACGACTTTGCAACTACTCCGCCTGCGCCCCTATCGCAAGCTTGCCGAGCGGCGGGTCCTGCGAAAGGAGCTCAAAGCGCTGAGTCAGACAAGAACGCAAGCATTCATCTCGTACTGGAACGAAACCTTCGACCAACCCGACCGCCTGCGCTGGTGGACGACCTATCTGGAACGGTATCCGCGATAGGGTTTGGCCTGCATGTCTCACCATGTGGTGAGACATGCAGGCTAGTGGCTAGTTTTTAGTTTTTAGTTGTTAGTGGAAAACCTCAAAGGCCACGCCTGCGCGCGCCCAGCGGCTTGCGCCTCGTCCTCACGGCCCTCTCATGCACTTCACCTCGCCACATGGTGAGAAGTGCATGCTTGCTATCCGGCGGGAGAGCCGGAGCGCTATTCCTCGGCGTCTTCCAATTCTTCGTCGGCTTCCTCGACTTCCTCGAGGGGTTCCGGAGGCTGCGGATCAAGGTCGACCGCAATCTCACCCGTCCGGATCTCTTCCATCGCGATCTTGGTCGGCTTGCGCGATGTTGTCGAGATCGTTGGCCGCGCGCCGACCTGGAGCTGGCGGGCGCGCCGAGCGGCGGCAATGATAAACCGGTAGACGCCCTGCTCCTCGTCGTTCGGGATGAACCACGGTTGATCGGGCGGTTTCTCTCCACCCTTGCCGCCCGGTGTTAACTGCACTTCTTCGCTCATATCCTGGTTCCTGCCTGGAAACTCTCCACGATCGGCTCAATCCGGCCTGCCATTCGTTCCTGTCTACAACGCTCCGCGATGCTGATGCTCCGAAGCTGCTCCAGCGTCTCGGTCCGGCCCGCCATTCGTTGTTGGCGGCAACGCTCCGCGACGAGGATGCTCCGGAGCTGTTCCGCCGTCTCGTCGATCTGGTCGTTGATCAAGACGTAGTTGTAGTCCCCGTAGTTCGCCACTTCCTGAGCGGCCTCTCGCAAGCGGTGCTCGATCACCTCGTTCGAGTCGGACGAGCGGTTGCGGAGCCGGTTTTCCAGTTCGCTGGGCGATGGCGGGAGGATGAAGACGGTGACTGCTTCCGGAAGCCTCTCCATCAATGATGCCGCACCTTGCACGTCGATGTCCAGGAGCAAATCGTGACCCCGCTTCCGGGCGGTATCGAGCACGTCTCTCGAAGTCCCGTAATAGTTGCCGAAAACCCTGGCCCACTCGAGAAGCTCGTTGCGGTTGCGCATCGCGAGGAACTCCTTTTCGGACACGAAACGATAACTCTTGCCCTCTTCATCGCCCAGGCGCGGCTGGCGGGTGGTAACCGAGGTGGAGAAGTCGAGTTGCGAGTCGGTTTCGATCAGGCGGCGCGCGAGCGTGGATTTGCCGGAACCCGAGGGCGCCGAAATGATCAGAACGACACTCACAGCCTAGAATTATTCCAGATTCTGAGCCTGCTCGCGAATCTTCTCGATCTCTCCTTTGAGCAGGACACCGACCTCGCTGACGGCGATCCCTCCCTGGCCAAGCACCGAACTCTTCGAAAGAATGGTGCTGGTTTCGCGATTCAGTTCCTGAGCGATGAAATCGACTCGCTTGCCGATCTCGCCGTCACCATCGAAGACCTCGACAAGGCGTTGCAGGTGCGACCTGAGTCTCTGCAGCTCCTCACTGACGTCGGCTCGGGCGGCCAGGACCCCGGCTTCCTGAAGGATTCTCTGCGGATCGGCGCCGACGCGGTCCAGCAGTTCGGTCAGCTTTCTCTCGAGATGCCTCTGGAAGTGCTGCACGGTATCCTCACGGACGGCCTGCAGCTCCTCGAGGGCTCGTCCGATGGCTTCCACGCGCTTGCGCAAGTCCTCGACGATCCCCACGCCTTCGGCCCGCCGGCTCTCGTTGAGAGTCTCGAGTGCTTTGACGAGAGTGTCGTTCAGCGTCTTCTCCAGGAGGGTCCGCTTCTCATCATCGAGTTCGGCGGCGACGACCGTGACGGCGCCAGGGAGCCGCAACAGAATATTGGGGTCGGGCGGGGTCGTGAACCGACGGTCCTTGGCGATCTCTTGAAACGCGGTCAGATAGCCTTCCACCAGGGTGCGGTTCAGGCGTGTCTCCTGCGGGGGCGCGTTCCATTCCAAATTGATCGTGATTTGCAGTTGTCCGCGCCGGACATGCTCTTTGACCATTCGCCGCATCCCAGGCTCGAACGGATCGAGATCGGGCGGCATGCGGATCTGGATGTCCGCGAAGCGGTGATTGACGCTCTTGATCGTGACGATCATCGAGAGCGAGTCCGCGTCGGTCCTGACGCGGGCGAATCCGGTCATGCTTCTGGCCATAAAGTCACCTGGTTTTTCTCCCTGGCTGAGGTTCACACTTGACTCAAGTTCCCGCGGCGATCCGTTGTCCTGCTTGCCGGTCCGGGCGGAGCTTCGCTAGCTGGCCACTTGCCCCGCCGACTGCAGCTTCGACAAACGCCGGTAGAGCGCACAGCGGTCCAGCAATTCTTCATGTGCGCCCAGATCGACGACGGCTCCGGCGTCCATCACGAGAATCTTGTCGGCGCTGCGGATCGTGGACAACCGATGAGCGCTGACGATCACCGTGCGCCCCTTCATCAGATTGGCCAGCGCGCGCTGTACGAGCATTTCCGACTCGCTGTCGAGATGCGACGTGGCTTCGTCGAGGATGAGGATGGGAGCGTTTTTCAGCAGAGCCCGGGCAATGGTGATGCGCTGGCGCTGCCCGCCGCTCAGGCGGTGGCCGCGCTCGCCGAGATGGGTCTCGTAGCCCTCCGGCAACGCCTCGATGAAGTCGGCGGCGATGGCGGCCCCGGCGGCCTCGGCCACCGCTTCTCTCGAGACATCGGGGCGGCCGTACGCAATGTTCCGGAACACCGTGTCGTCGAAGAGGAACGTTTCCTGGGTGACGATGGCAATCTGGTCCCGCAGCGAGCGAAGCCGAAGCGCCCGGAGATCCTGTCCGTCGATGCGGATCTCCCCGGAAGACGGGTCGAAGAAGCGAGGCAGAAGATTCATCAGAGTGCTTTTGCCCGCGCCGCTCGGACCGGCCAGGGCCAGCACTTCCCCGCGCCGGACCGTGAAGGACACATTTCGAAGCGCGCTCTCGGAACTCTCGGGATATCGGAAGCTGATGTCGCTGAAGGTGATCGCCTCGGAGAAAGGCGGCATTTCGACGGCCTGGGGCGCCTCGCGCACGTCGTGGGGATGACGGCGGTATTCGAGGATGCGCTGGGCGGCGCCGAGGGCCTGCTGAAAGATGTTGTAGATGCCCGCCAGCCTCTTGACCGGCTGGTAGAACATCAGCAGCGCAATGACGAACGTGGTGAAGCGGCCGGGCGTCATCTGGTCGGCGAGAATCTGGCTGCGGGCGTACGTCAGTAGGCATACGATCGTCACCGCGCCGAACATCTCGATCAGAGGCGTGGCGATCGCCTGTTGCCTGACGTAGCGCAGGCTGTCCCGGAAAACGCTCTGCGCCACATCATGAAAGCGGCCCATTTCGAATCGCTCCATGCCAAAGGCCTTGACGATGCGATTGCCGCTGATGGTCTCCTGGAGAATCTGAGTCAGGCGGGCGAGATGGTCCTGGGCGCTGCGGGTCGTCTTCTGGATGCGGCGGCCGATCCGGGTGGTCGGCCATCCGACGAAGGGCAGGACCGTCAGACTGACGGCCGCCAGCTTCCAGTCGGTCTGAATCAGCACCCACAGCAGCGCGACCAGGGCGAACCCCTGGCGCAGCAGGTCGGCCAGGATGTGCGACATGGCGACCTGGACCTTTTCGATGTCGTTGACGAGCGATGAAATCAACCGTCCGGTGTGTGTCTTCTGGAAGAAGGCGGGTGATTGGTTGAGGACGACTCCGTAGACTTCGTTTCTCAGGTCGCGCACCGCCGCCAGACCGACGTAGTTGACCAGGTAGCCGCCCAGGTAGTTGCAGACCCCCTTGACCAGAAACACTCCAATGACGCCGGCCGCCACCAGCGCCCAGATATCCTCGATGCCTTCCGGCAACAGGTCGTTGAGATAAAGCTGAGAGTCCGCGAAAGGAATCTCATACAAGGGAACGGGAGCGGGCTCGGCGTCAGGATCGAGGACGCGGTCAAAGACGGGTTCCGCCAGAATCGCAACCAGGCCATGACAGGCGCCGACTATCGCCATCAGCAAGACGGCCAGGATCAGCCGCGGCGTATAAGGCCGCGTGAAGCGCAGTAGCTGGAACAGTTGCTTCATCGACCGACTTCGCTGTTCGCTCCGGCGGCGGCCCTCGAAAGGACCTCATCAATCGCCCTCTCGACCTGCGATGTCTCCACCGACAGAATACAGCGCGGCTCGTCGAACTCGTAACAGCGATCCCCCTTGCAGGGCTTGCAGTCCCATGTCGTCTCGACGACGGCGCTTACTGTGCGCCATGGCCCCCAGACGGCAGAGTTCGATGAGCCGAAGATGACAACCGTGGGAATCGCGAACGCCGCCGCCACGTGCGACGGGCCCGAGTCGTTGCCAACAAAGAGCCGTGCGCCGGCGATCAACGACTTCAAGTCATTCAGGGCGAGGTTTTCGAGGCAGGTGAACCTCGAGAGGCCGGAGAACATATCGCCCCGGCCGGGAGCGGAAATGAAGACCGGCTCGAGGCCGCGGCCTTCCAGAAAATGCCCGATGCTCCGAAAGCGGTCGAGGGGCCATTCCTTCGTGGCAAAGAGAGCGGCGACGTGGAGCACGGCGTACGGGCGATCACGATGCGGAGGTTCGGCGCGGAGCTTTGCCCGTGGAACCGCGGAGACGGGAACGCCCAGGTGGAACATCGCCGAGGCGTGGTGCTCGGCGGTGTGCACGGGCTCGTCGCCGGCACGCCCCAGGATACCCTGAGCCCGCGGAATCCTGATGCCATAGCCGAAACTTTCTCTCGCATGCGCATACCCGGCGCGGAACCGGGCGCCGGAAAGGGCCGTGCAACGGGCCGTCCAGGACTTGGCGTACAAATCGAGGCAGAGCGCCGGCCGCAGTTTTCGAATCGCTCGCAGCGTCTTGAACGGCGCCAGCGAAGAGCTTTCATGAATCAGCTCGTTCGTCACATCGTCGTTGCCGGCGAGCAGTCCGGCGAAGGGAGCGGCGAGCACGACGGTGATCCGCAAGTCCGGCCGCGCCTGCTTGAGCAGTGAGAGCGCCGGGGTCGTGAGCACGATGTCTCCCAGCGACCGCAATCGAAGGACGATGACGTTCGCACCCTCGGGCAGCTCGGAAACAACGTCGGTCGGCATAGCAGAGAGGCGGCGAAAACCGGCGGCGCCGGAGCAGGCCTGCCTAGCAGCCCATGGTAAAAGCACCGCTGCATTCAAGCGGCGATGCGTCCCGGCTGAACTGCGTTGCTCCTCGGTCGAATATGTCCAATATGCTCCCTCGTCGCGCCTTCTCAGTCGAGCATCTCGCCGCCCTCGGTGCTACGCGGGGTTTCACCACGGACTGCTAGGCCCGCGCTTCTTCGACGACTTTCAGAAACTGCCTGGCGTTTTCTTCGATGGATGCATAGTCACCCGATTCCAGGGCTTTCCTGCTGACCATTTCGGAACCCACCGCGATCGCCGACGCGCCGGCCTGGAAGAAGTCGGCCGCGTTGTCAAGCCTCACTCCCCCTGTCGGCACCATCAACACTTGCGGCAGCGGCGCCTTGAGGGCCTTGATGTAGCGGGGGCCTCCCAGGTTGCCGCAGGGAAAGATCTTGACCATGTCGGCGCCGTTTTCCCAAGCGTTCATGACTTCGGTCGGGGTGAGCGCACCGGGGATGATCGGCTTGGAATAGCGGTGGCACATCTCGATCGTTTTCACGTTGAGAGCCGGCGTGACCAGAAACTCCGCGCCGGCCAGCATGACCGTTCGGGCCGTTTCCGGGTCGAGGACGGTCCCCGCGCCCAGAACAATCCGATCGCCGAATTCGTCCGCGACCTTCTCCAGGACCTTGACGGCGCCGGGCACCGTCATCGTGACCTCGAGAACCCCGACTCCGCCGCGGTAGACGGCCTTGGCGGCCTCGATGGCATGGTCAGCCCGGTTGGCGCGCACGATCGGGACAATCCCGATCTTCAGAATCGCGGCCAGTGTTTTCTCTTTTGCCATAATAACGAGGGCGAGGGCGCGGCATGCGAAGCGAAGCCGGATCGCGCGTAACCTACCAACGATAACAAAGTTCCCTTGGCGCTCCATGAGCTTCCAGACGAAATGTCCCATTGACGGCCCTGGTGTGTATCCGATTGTGGAGCGGGGCAGGGACCTCAAATATCTATCGTTCCGGGTCGTCGAGCTCGGCGGGGAGTTGCGCGATTTCACCACCGAAAGCGGGGACGAGGAACTGGCCGTCGACTTCTATTCCGGTGCGGTCCGGGTCGAGGTTTCCTCGTCGAGCGGCCATCTGACGGCCGAGACCCGCTCGCGGGCCTCGATCAAAGAACCGGGCGAGATGCTCTACGTACCCCGCGACGCCACGCTCAAGTTGACTCTGCTCGACGGTTCGGCCCGTGTCAGCATCGCCGGGGCCGAGGGCAAGCCCGGCGTCGCGCCCCGGATCGTGGCTCGCGAACAGGTCGAAACAAAGCCTGTCGGGCGCGAGAATTGGCGTCGCACCCTGCACACCTACATTGCGGACAACATTGACGCCAACCACCTCATCGCCGGGGAGACGGTCAACGACCCCGGCAGTTGGTCCAGTTGCCCGCCCCACAAACATGACGCGAACAACCCGCCCTCCGAGGTGCCGATGGAAGAGGTTTATTTCTTTCAGGTCGAGCCCAAGGAGGGATTCGGATTCATGCGGCTCTACACCGACCCCTCCGATCCGAGGCCGGCGTTCGACTATTCCTACGCGGTGGAAGACGGCGACACGGTGATCATCCCGCGCGGCTACCATCCGGTCGTGGCGTTCCCTGCCTATACGTTGAACTACACCTGGATTCTGGCGGGTGAGGGCCGCACGTACGGTGCATGGGCGGACGACCCCAAGTACGCCTGGATCAAACAAGCCCCCACCGGTTGAACCGGGCCGGAAAGGCCCCCGCCCGGGCGGAATCAAGAGAATTTCTGAATCGTCGGCGAGATCACCAACTCGGGAATCGTGGCCCGCGGGTGGAGGGCCGCCACCAGCAAGGCGGCTTGCGCGAGGTCCTCCGGCTGCAGCATCAGGGCGCGTTGATCGGCGTCGGGAACTACGGGGCGAGAGTCAAGGATCGGCGTGTTGACCTCCCCGGGGTAGATCAGGCACGAGCGGATTCCGTTCTTGCCTTCCTCCAGTCCGAGCGTCTTGCTGAGGCCGGCCATTCCAAACTTCGACGCCGAGTATGCCGCTCCTCCAAGGTCACTGCCCCGCAGGCCTGCGATCGACGAGACGTTGATGATCAACCCGTCGCGGCGTTTCCGCATGATCGGCAGCACCTCGTGAATCAGGTAGAACGCTCCGTTGAGATTCACCTGAACGATCTTGTCGAAGTCGTCCATCGACAACTCCGAGAGAGCCCGTCGCGGCACGTTGACCCCGGCGTTGTTCACAAGAATGTCGATCGCGCCGTATTGAGCGACCGTGGACGCCACCAGCGCCTTCGCGGCGGTGCGGTCCGAGACATCGAGCGCCCGGGGATGAATGCGGACGCCCGGCTCGCCCGCTTCCTGTTTCGCGGCATCGAGCTTCTCGCGGGTTCTGCCCACGCTCACGACGTGCGCGCCTTCTTGCGCGAACGTTTCTGCGACCGCGCGGCCAATACCGCTGCCGGCGCCGGTTACCAGAGCAATCTTGTTCTCCAGTTTCATCGATCAACTTCCCTTCGACGTGTTCCCGAGGAGTATCCTGCCTCGCGCCAACGACGATCGCCTTTTTCGTAAAATCGCCGCCCCGGCCGCGCGTCATACATTGTTGCCCTTGGATCCCAAGCGGAGCAAGAGAACGACGGCTTCAAAATACTGCTACCCTGGACGGCTCGTCCACCGGACTCTCACCGGCTATGGACCCGTTCGCCCTGCAAATCGGAGCTTCCATGTCATCCCCGACCCTGTTGCATTCCGTCAGCTATTCCGGCTCGTGGGGTCAGGACCTCTTGTCCGTCGACGACTTTGTCCGCAAGTCTGCCGCGCTCGGTTTCAACGGCGTGATGCTCATGGCCAAGCGGCCCCACCTCTCCATCCTCGACTACGACGCCCAGGCCCGCGCCGGCCTGCAGAAGCTCATCCGGCAGAACGGCCTAACCAAGGTTTGCCTGGCCGGGTACTCCAACTTCACCGCAGACCTGGAGCACGCCGAAATCCCGATGCGCGAGATGCAGATCTCCTACGTCACCGAACTCGCTCAACTCGCCCACGACATCGGCGGCGATTTGATCCGCATCTACACCGGCTACGAAAACCCCGCCTCCGGCTACCTCCCGCAATGGAATCTCGTCGTCGAAGTCCTGCAAGAATGCGCCGACCGCGCCGCGCCCCTCGGCGTGACGGTCGGCGTCCAGAACCACCACGACATCGCGGTCGACTACCGCAGTCAACGCGATCTCATCGAAGCCGTCGGCCGTCCCAACTGCCGGCCGCTCTTCGACGCCTGGGCGCCGGCGCTGCAGGGAACCGACATCGTCGAGGCCGCGCGCGTCATGGCGCCCCTCGTGCCGCACACCACCATCGCCAACTATCAGAAGCGCGCGCGTTTTCTCTACGAGCCCGACGTCATCAACTACCGCGCGGGCGTGCCCTACGCCCAAGCCGTTCCGATCGACGAAGGGTTCATCGACTACAAGGCCTTTCTCGGCGCCCTGCGCGACGGCGGATTCTGCGGCTCGGTCGCCTACGAGATGTGCTCGCCCATCCTCGGCGGCGGATCGCTTGAAAACCTGGACGCCTACGCACGGCGGTTCTTGCTGTTCATGGACGCCCTGAAGTAGGATTGCTGGAATCGCTTATGTCTGCTTCCTCTTTGCAGGACCCCTACCAACTACGTCCCGAGGACATCGAAACTCCTCCCATCCGATTCGCCGCGATCTTCCGGCGCATTGGTCCGGGACTGATTCTCGCCAGCTCGATCGTCGGCTCCGGGGAGCTCATTGCCACCACCGTCCTCGGGGCGGAGAACGGCTACACCCTGCTGTGGTTCATCATTGTGAGCTGTTTCATCAAGATCGTCGTCCAGAACGAACTGGGCCGCTACGCGATCGGCACTGGCGAGACGACGTTGGAGGCTTTCAATCGCGTCCCGGGGCCGCGCCTCGGCGTGTCGTGGGTCGTCTGGCTGTGGGTCCTGATGATTTCCATGACGCTCATGCAGGTCGGCGGGATGATGGGCGGCATTTCCGAAATCCTCCACGACCTGATACCGGCGATTTCCGTCGCCGGCTGGGTCTGGATCGTCGCCGCCGGAACGGCAGTTCTCCTGGTCGCCGGCCGCTACTCGCTGGTGGAACGCGTTGCGATGGGACTCGTCGTCAGTTTCACGGTGCTCACCGTCAGTTGCGCCTTCCTGCTCTTCAAGCGCCCTGAATTCTTCTCCTGGGACGCCCTTCTCGGCGGATTCATGTTCTCGATGCCGCAGGGCGGTTTCGTCACCGCCGTCGCCGCGTTCGGCATCACCGGCGTCGGCGCCACCGAGTTGGTGATGTATCCCTACTGGTGCATCGAGAAGGGCTACGCGCGGTTCACCGGCAAGCGCGACGACACCCCGGCCTGGCGGCAGCGCGCCTTCGGCTGGATCAAGGTGATGGGCGTCGACGTCCTCAACTCGATGGTGATCTACACCTTCGCCACCATCGCGTTCTACCTGCTGGGCGCGGGCATTCTCAACGGTATGGGGCTGATGCCGCAGGGCTCGGAGATGGTCAAGGCCCTCTCGAACATGTACACCGAGACGCTCGGCCAATGGTCGCTCTATCTCTTCCTGGTGGGCGCTTTCGCCGTCTTCTACTCGACCCTGT
Organism: Bryobacterales bacterium; assembly: GCA_965204095.1. Taxonomy (GTDB): domain Bacteria; phylum Acidobacteriota; class Terriglobia; order Bryobacterales; family UBA6623; genus JAPPLB01. Next base: position 4,533,092 of record OZ241991.1, read on the forward strand.
TCGCGTCCACCGCGGCCCATTGCCGGATGGTCCCGGACTTCCTCGCGATGCTCGGCGTCTTCGACAAGAACAACTACGCTCTCCGCCTCCGCTACATGCGCATCTTCGTCGTGGTCCTGCTCTTCGTACCCGCCGTGTACTTCATGTTTCTGAAGGCCCCGGTCCTGATGGTCAAGATCGGCGGCGTCGCGCAGGCGCTCATGCTGCCCGTCATCGGGTTCGTCGCCGTCTGGCTGCGCTACCGCCACATGCCCAGGCAGATCCTGCCCAAAGGCTGGCTCACGTTGGCGCTCTGGGTGTCGGCGGCGGTCATGGCCGTCATGACCGGCTACTCCGTCCTCATGCAGATCGTCGGCTGACCCGGATATCCGCCCGCACGAGGGTCTTCGCACGTAATTGCCGCGGGGAGAGCTATCTAGACTGCATTTCTCACCACGTGGCGAGGCGAAGTGGGTGAGAGGGCCGTCAGGACGAGGCGCGCGCCGCTTGGCGCGCGCAGGCGTACTTGAACAGTACGTTGAGCACGGCAAGCAAGCGCAACGAAGTCCTGGCGGTCGTATGGCGTGCTTCGACCGTCGGGTGGTGAGAAATGCAGGCTAGCCGTGGGCGCATATACTAGACTTTTCCCAACGAGAGGAAACCCCATGAGATTCTTTGCCCCGGCGCTCATCTTCTGTCTGCTGATTCCGTCCGCGCTCATCGCTCAGGACAACACCTTGACCCCGCAGGAGGTCGAGCAGGGTTGGATACTGCTCTGGGACGGCAAGACCGAGTACGGCTGGGAATGGCACGGCGACGCCCGCTGGAGGATCGAGGATGGCGTCCTCAAGTCCAACGGCGGCGGCAACGGTTGGCTGGGCACGACCAGCAGCTTCGGCGATTTCGAGCTCAGCCTCGAATTTCGAACGCCCGCCGACGGCAACAGCGGAGTGTTCTTGCGGTCGGCCCGCCGCGGCGCGCCACACCAAACCGGCTATGAGCTGCAGATCTTCAATCGTCAGCCGCAGGGCTACAACACCGGCAGCCTCGTTTTCTACGTCAAGGCGCATCCGGCGGAGTTCATCGGCGGGCAGTGGAACCGTTACCATGTCCGCGCCGTCGGCAGCCGCTTCGTCGTGCGGCTCAACGACCGCGAGGTGCTCGACGCCAACGACTCGTCCCACGCGGCCGGCGTGATCGGCCTGCAATACAACGAAGACAAACCGATCGAGTTCCGCAACATCAAGCTGCGGCCGCTCGGCCTCGCCCCGCTCTTCAACGGACAGGACCTGAGCGGCTGGCAGAAGGTCGACCGCCCGAACCGCGACGACGTGCACGAGTGGTCGGTCCGCGAAGGCATTCTGCATGTCGAGAAGGGCGCCGGACAGCTCGAAACGGTAAAGGAATTCAAGAACCTCGTGCTGCAGCTCGCGATCAAGACGAATCCGCCGTCAGCCGACCATCACCCCAACAGCGGCGTTTTCTTCCGCGGCGAGAAAGGGGTCTTCTGGAGCGGCTACGAGTCACAAATCCGCAACGAGTTCCAGAACGGCGACCGCTCACAGCCCCACGACTTCGGCACCGGCGGACTCTACTTCTATGTGCCGGCTCGCCGCGTCATCCCCAATGACGGCGAGTTTTTCCATAAGACCGTGGTCGCCTACGAACGCCACCTCGCCGTCTGGATCAACGGCATCCAGACCGCCGACTGGGAAGACCCGCGCCCTCCGGGCAACAACGCCCGGCGCCAGGCCCGCCTCGCGCCCGGCGTCATCAGCCTGCAAGCTCACGACCCGACGACGAACCTCGATTTCAAGGATATCCGCGCCGCCGAACTGGCTGGGCGTTAGGCCAAGGGCTGAATCTTGGCAAGGGGGGTTTACGAGACCTCCTTGCCCCTGGGTCATGCCGCAAGGCGCTTGAGGCCGCGCCGTGAACGTGGCGATGGGCGCTGAACCATTTCACTCTTGCTATTTGCAGGAACACTGGGAACCCTCTACAAGTTTTCCCACTTGCGCGGGGATGGATCGCAGTTGAGTCCAGGGCCTGGGTGGTCTTGTCGAACTCCTTCGAGAGTTGCTCGTCGGCATACAGGGTGCATGCAGCAGACGGGCGACGGGGTGTTCTCGTACTCCAGCGGCCTCGTTTCTGCCGTGGGTATGTGGCGGCCTTTGATACCATGCGCCGTGATGAGCGGCCGGCGCACCCACTTCATTACGGTGACGCTACTGATCAGTGCGCTCATCGGCAGTTCCTCCGGCCATGCGAGTGAGCCTGCGGATGCGCCGACGTTCGCCGTCGACTTCGATCGCGGGGCCCAGGGATTCGTTGCCGGCTTCGCCGACTATCCGCCCGGCGACGCGGAAATCTACGAGTTGACTTCCGATCTCCGCACTCTTCCGCCTCCGCTGGAGTCGCAGTCGGGCCTGTACCTCTCCGGGGTCAACCGGAGCGCCGATCTCTTCATGTTCCTCAAGGGACCCGTAAGCGGCCTGCCGCCCGGGGCGCTCTATACGGTCAACGTCAGCGTGGAGTTCGCCACCAACACGCCGGCCGGTTGCTTCGGTGTCGGCGGCTCGCCGGGCGAGAGCGTCTGGATCAAGGCCGGCGTGGCCGCCGTGGAACCGCTCCCGGTCCGCGACGGCTCCTACCTGCGTATGAACATCGACATCGGACGTCAATCCGACAGCGGAGCACAGGCGGTGGTGCTCGGCAACATTGCCAACTCCAGAAGCTGCGAGCAGCCGCTTCAGTGGGAGATCAAGTCCTTGCGGGGCTCGATGCCGTCACCGATCTCGATACCCGCCGATGGACGAGTCTGGCTGTTGTTCGGCACGGACTCGGGATTCGAGTCTCGGACAGAGATCTACTTCACGAGAGCAACGGTCACCTTCACGCCGATGGATGCCGGGGAGCGCGTAATTTGCGCGGATCGCTCCGTCAGCGCCAGGGCCGTGCGCACGACACAGGACGTTCAGACGTTCGTCCAGTGCGCCTACGAGTTCGTCCAGGAAGCCGGGTTCGAAGAGGCCCGCAGAGCCTTCCACGAAGACGAGCGTTGGAAAAGCGGCCCGACCTATGTCTTCGTCTCCGCACACACATCGATGACCGACCAGGCGCGAAGCCTCGTTTTCCCGCCCAACCCGTCGCGGGAAGGAACAACGCAACAACGGCTACTGCTCGACGCATTCGGAAGCGACGTCTTGAAGGAACGGTATCGCATCCTCAGCAGCTTCGGCGAGGGCTGGCTCTACTACGCCTTCACCAATCCGGCGACGGGCCGGGACGAGCCGAAGGCATCCTACGTCAAGAGCATCGACTGGGAAGGGACCCCGGCCGCGATCGGCGCCGGGATCTACCTCCGCGACATCCCGGGCACCTGCGAGAGCGAAGAGGTCAACGCCATGGGTCTCGAGGCCGATCCTTCCGAGGAGAGGCTGCGGGAGTTCGTCCGTTGCGCCGCCATGGGACTGGAATCGAAAGGCTATTTCGCCACGATCCCGCTGTCGACCGATCCGCGTTGGAAGCATGGCTCGATCTACTTGTTCGGCGTGGACACCTACGGGAGCGCGCTGTTCAGCGGCGATCCCGACATCGGGCAGCCGGGCGCCGGTGCTTCCGAGTTGAACGACATGATGGACGGACCCTTCGGGGGCCGGGACGTGGTGAGCGTGGGCGATGCGTTCGGGGAAACCTTGCTGTACTACACGGCGCGGAATCCCGGCAACGGCGAGATGCAGAGCAAGGTGACGTTCGTCAAGAGGGTCGTGGTCTTTGGCCTGCCGGTGCTGATCGGAGGCGGCTACTATCCGGGCTATACGCCCCGGCCCGACTATGGCCCCTTTCCCTTCTAGGTTTGGCGCCGTGCTGCTTCCCTTGACCTTGCAGGCCGCCGCCTGACGGCATCGGCTCGATTCTGCTGCGTCAACTTGGCATTCCGAGGGAACAACCTATTGAAAGATCGCACTATGCGTTCGAGCCCGGCAGGAGGGTGCGCAGCAGCAACGAGTAAGGAACTGCCAAACGGAGCTTGTACGAAAGGTTACCCCTGCAGGGTGACAGGCCGGTTGCATGAAGGAGCTCGCCGTGTTCCCCTTTTGTGGTACATTGTCGGCAAACCAGACAGGAGCCGTCCATGGCCAAGACCGAAATGATCCGTGCCCGTGTCGAACCGGAATTGAAGCGCCAAACCGAGCAGGTCTTCCTGAAGCTCGGGCTGTCAGCAACCGAGGCCATCACACTGTTTTATCGGCAGGTAACACTGCATCAAGGTTTGCCGTTCGCTGTGAAAGTGCCCAACTCCGAAACCATCGCAGCGCTGCGACAGGCCGAGGCAGAAGAGGGACTCACCGAATATGCCGGCCTGGATGATCTCAAAGCCAGGCACGGCTGATCGATGCGCCTGCTCACCGCGAAGCAATTCGAGAAGGATCTCAAACGCCACAGGAAGCGCGGCAAGGATCTCGACAAGCTCTGGAATGTCATTGAGCGGCTCCTGTCGAAGCAGCCTCTTGATCCACGACATCGACGTCATCGTTTAATCGGCGACTGGTCTGCTTGCTGGGAATGCCACATCGAACCGGACTGGTTGTTGATCTGGAGCCAGAAGGAGGACACTCTCATCCTGATGCGGACCGGAACCCATGCTGACCTGTTCGATTGATCATCAGCCGCGAAAAGCACCTCCGGACTGCGGACGTTCGCACTTTGCGTGTCCAGGGGGAAGCTGCTGATCTGACGATGCTCACAACCCCTCGCGAGAATTCACGGATACCGCTAACCTGAAAGCAAGAGTTTTCGCCTTAGCAAAAGAGTCCATACTGCTGTCGAGGAGACATCATGATCGTGAGACCCCGAACCGTACTGCTTGCCGCTGTTCTTGCCCTGACCGCGGCCCTGGCGCTTTCCGCCGACCCGAACATCAAGGATTCCTGGCATCAGTGGCGCGGGCCCCACAACAACGGGGTCGCGGAAGGCGACGCGCCGCTGCACTTCTCCGGCACCGAGAACGTCAAGTGGAAGATCAATATTCCCGGCAAGGGCAACTCGACGCCCGTGATCTGGGGCGACACGATCTTCCTTACCACCGCCGTGCCCACCGAGTCGACGCCGGAGGTCCAGGCCGGCGGCGGCCGCCGGGCAGGCCGGGGAGGTCCGGGAGGCCCGCAGAGGGGAGGCCCTGGGGCACGGGGCCGGGGCTTCGATCCGGCCCGGATGCTGGAGCGTCTTCCCGAGGAGCAGCGCAAGCAGGCTGAGGAACTGCTCAAGGGCCGCAGCATGGATGAGCTGAGCGACGAAGAGCGCCAGCAGCTTCGCGCCATCATGCGGTCGGCCTTCGCCGGCGGCCGCGGCCGGCGCGGCGAGAGAGGCGGTCCGGGTGGTCCAGGCGGGCGGCGCGGTGAACGAGGCGGACCGGGCGGCCGGCGCGGCGGACCGGGCGGGCCTGCCGCAGGCGGCAGCGGCATTGCGGTCCACAAATTCGTCGTGATGGCGATCGACAAGAATACGGGCAAAGTCCTCTGGGAGCAGACCGCCGCCGAGCAGCGGCCCCATGAAGGCCACCACGCTCAGTACGGCAGCTTCGCTTCCAACTCGCCCATCACCGACGGTGAAACGCTCTATGTGAACTTCGGGTCGCGCGGTATGTACGCCTATGACCTCGAAGGCAACTTGAAATGGAAGAAGGACCTCGGCCAGCTACAGATGAGGCTCGCCTTCGGCGAGGGTATTGCGCCGATCATTCACGGCAATCATCTCGTGATTCAGAACGACCACGAGGGTGAGTCCTACATCGTGGTCCTCGACAAGCGGGATGGGAAGGAGATCTGGCGCGCCGGGCGCGAAGAAAGGAGCAGTTGGCCGCAGCCGATCGTCGTGGAGCACGAAGGGCGCAAGCAGCTCGTCACCAGCTCCACGCGCGTTCGGTCCTACGATCTCGAGAGCGGCGAATTGATCTGGGAAGCCGGCGGCCTCGGAGGCAACGCCATCCCGGCCGTCGTAAACGTCGAGAATGAGATGGTGATCGCCATGACCGGGTGGCGCGACGCCAATGCGCTGGCCATCAAGCTCGGCGGCTCGGGCGACCTGACCGACAGCACCGACTACATCGCCTGGAGCAACCAGAGAGGCAACTCCTACACCGCGTCGCCCGTGCTGCATGACGGCATCCTCTACTTCATTACCGACCGCGGCATGGTGAGCGCCGTGGACGCCCGGTCGGGCGAGCCGTTCTATCTGCAGCAGCGGCTGCCCGAGGTCTATTCGTTCAAGGCCTCGCCCGTCGCCGCCAACGGCAAGCTCTACCTCGCCACCGAGCAGGGCGACGTGGTCGTGTTGAAGCTCGGCAAGACCTACGAGGTGCTCGCCACCAACGAGATGGGCGACGAGATGTTCGTCTCGTCCCCGGTCGTAGTCGGGGGTGATCTCTTCCTGCGCAGCCAGGACGAACTGTTCTGCATCAGCGGCGACTGATCGGATCGCGGCCCTCCCCGCGTTTTCGATGCGCGGCGCAGGCGCGGGCCGGGCGGCTACCAGCTCTACCGCACCGGCGGCATCGAGTCGACAAATCCCGCGCCGTCTTTGCGTAGCTCCGCGATGGCCGATGCGCGCAGGCGTTCGAGGGTTTCGCGGTGCTCCGCCTTGACCGCGAGGTTGTCCAGTTCCTCCGGGTCGGCCTTGAGGTCGTACAGCTCTTCGAGGTCTTCGACCAGCGGGCGGATGTACTTATAGCGGCCCTCGCGCAGCATCACGTACCACGGCACCTGCCCGTGGAAAGCCCCCTCGCCTTTCGGAATCACGTTCGTGTCGGACCCGTACATTCGTCCAGTACCCGTCAGCAGCATGGGATGCGGCCAGTCGGCGTTCGGGTTCTCGAGCAGCGGTGTCAGGTCGTTGCCGTGCATCTCCCAGGGCAGCTCGATGCCCGCGAAGCGGAAGAACGTCGGCACGATGTCCACGCCGCCCACCGGCGTCGGGCAGACCGCGCCCTGCGGCAGCCTGCCGGGGAAGCTCACGATCAGCGGCGATCGAATCGTCGCGTCGTAGGGAGCCACCTTCGTTCCGCGAAAACCGTGCTGGCCCCAGGCCAGGCCTTGATCGGACGTGAAGACGATCAGCGTGTTCTTGCGCTGGCCGGTCTCTTCAAGCGTCGCGAGCAGGCGATTGATTCCCTCGTCGATCGCCAGCACCCCCTGGTGATACTGCCGTACGTATGAGATCAGGCTGCGTCCGCGCCACACCGGCCGGCCGTCGGGACCCTTTTCCCAGGCGTTGATTTTCTGTGCCCAGTCGGGTTTGCCGGGCCGCATCGGAAAGATGTCGGCCGGGGTGTCGAAGTCGATGCCGGCGTACTCCTTCATGTGCCGGTCGGCCGGGGTGAACGGACTGTGGACCGCGCCGTAGCACAACCACAGGTACCAGGGCTTCTCTTCGTCGCGTCCCTCGCCCTTGATCAGGTCGATCGCCCAATCGGTGTACTGGTCGGTCGAGTAGCGGTTGAGCTCTTTCGTCTCCCCGCCCTGAAAGGTGATCGGCTGGTCGTAGTAGTAGTTCTGATGGTTCTGGGTGAACCGGGGCCGGTTCCAGACGATCTGGAAGTCCCAGTCGCGGCCGTATCCGGTGTCGACGCCCGTGTGCCATTTGCCGATGTGGGCCGTGAAGTATCCGTTGTCGCGGAACGTCTTGGGCCAGAAGGGGCACTGGTCGGGATCGTAGGCGCTGCCGGGGTACGGCCCCTCCATGCGCATCGACTCGACGCCGAATTGATGATGCCCCGTCAGCAGGGTGGCTCTCGACGGCATGCACCAGGTGCCGATGTAGGCGGACTCGAAGCGCACGCCCTCGCGCGCCAGCCGGTCGATCGTCGGCGTCTTGACCCAGGGGTACGCCTGCGGGTATGCGCTGACCGTGCGGTAGGAGTGGTCATCGGTGTAGATGAACAGGATGTTGGGCCGCTCCGATTCCGCGGCGCACAGGGCGGTGAGTATGCCCGCGATGAAGAATGACAGCACGACCCGGTGCAAAAAGCCGCCGCGCGGCAAGCTGCTCGACATGAAAATCCTCCTTGACTCGATTATCGGCAGGTTCATTCTCGCGGAGCGGTATTTCGGTGTCAATGCATGTGCGTGACCCCTCGGCTGGCGATGGGGAGAAGCGGGTGCACTGGGGACGCTGAGGAGACAGATGGGAGCGGCCGCTCACGGTCCAGGCGGGCGGTTCTCCTCTCGGCACCGGTGCTGATACGCCCTCCCTCGCGCTTCCCCCGTTCTCGCGGCGCTTGGCAAAAGGTAAGAGGGTAAACCGAACAGGGCTACTCCGCCCTCAACAGGCGGAATCCGAGATCGTTATCGCGGTGGTCGGGGAAGTGGCCGTAGCGACGCGTCGCGCGGCTGAACGTGGCGCCGGCTAGCCAACTGCCGCCCCGATACACCCGGGTCCAGCCTGACGCGGGACCCCGCGGGTCCGTTACCGAACCGCCCGGATAGTCCCCGTCCCGGTCCCCGACCCACTCCAGTACGTTCCCCAGCATGTCGTAGAGTCCCCAGGCATTCGGCGCCTTGCCACCCACGGGATGAGGGCGATCCCCGCTGTTATCGTCGTACCAAGCGATCTTCTCCAACGCCCGATCCCGACCGAACGAACTCGTCAGGTTCCCCGCATACGTGTCCTCGCTCGTCCCTGCCCGCGCCGCGTACTCCCACTCCGCCTCCGTCGGCAGCCGGTACCGCTTCTCTCCCGCCGCAGCGTTCATCTTCCCGACGAACTCCTGCACGTCATCCCAGGAGACGCTGTCCACCGGGCAATCCGGACCGCACTCGTCGAACTCGGAGGGGTTGCGCCCCATCACCGCCTCCCATTGCCCCTGCGTGACCTCGTATTTACCCATCCAAAACCCGCGGCTGATCCGCACCCGAGTCAACAAGCGCTCGTCGCTCATCGATCTCTCGCTGATCGAGCCCATCCGGAACTCCCCCGCCGGCACCCACACGAACTGGATCCCGTCGAACTCCCGCGATTCTCCGGGTTGCGTCTCCGCCTGAACCGACGCAGCCGCCACCAGCAAGACGACCAGTGCGCTGATTTTCTTTGCTGGGGAACACATGAATGTGTGCTCCGGCGCTCTCAGGCGTTAGGTAGAGAAACTAGCTCAAAAATATTACTCCACCGCCGATTTTCGTTCAAACTAGACCCGTCCCCGGAAACCCGCCCCAGGAAGCTTGCAGAGGCGTTTCCGGTCTTAAGCTGGACCCTGAAACCTGGAAATTTGTCCCGCTTACGGGATGCGGGTCGGCTCAGTGCTCCTCGTTGGCAAGCTTCTATCGCCGCAGCCGGTCGCTATCGAGCGCCTTTCCTCCGCGACGACCCTCGCTGGACGGCCCGCGCCGGCGGGGGAATTCCGGTTCTTCGACAACGAGCTGCTGCAGTTCGCGGCGGAGACGAACCACCTCCTGCTCGGCCTGGACGGCGGCCTGCACCGCCGGTGCTTTCGACCCCAGCCGGCGGCGCAGCCGTAAGGCGAGTTCTTCGAGACTGGCATGGACCTCGGAGACGGTACGGAGCATCTCGTGGCGTTCGTTTTCGTTCATGGGGGGATCTCGAGCGGAGTTGTCAGCTAGCAGGGCGAGCGGCGATCCGGCCGGTCATCCGAATGCAGGTCATCGCTTCGTCCGGAATCCCAGCGCTGCTCTTCCCGGACGACTAGAGAATAGCACTATGGAGTGGCGGAATATCGCCGAAACGGGAACCGCTCTGACGGCCCGGGCCACGGTCGGCTGGGGCCGCTGAAACAAGGGGGGCGTGGGCGCGGTCTACACCGACAAACCAGCGCCCATCCCGGCGATGCCAGGCTCGGCAAAGTCCACGTTGAGTACTGCCCGGCCTACATGTTGTAGTCACTATATCTCACATGAATTGAAGGCCAGGCAGCCCAAAGAACGCTGCCATGCCCTTCGACAAACGCTCACGTGAAGCAGGACAAATCACCTATCTTACTGCCGTTGAACACCTCAAACACTCCCTGTCCGAAAAGGACCTGGAATACCTCTACAAGCAGCAAGTCATCGGCGTAGACCCCAAGGGCCGCATCATCCTCAAATCCGAAGAAGCCACTTCCAAGGCTGCGGAGGAACGCAGCAAGCTGCTCGATCGCGTGAATCGAGAGATCATCAAACGCGATTGGGCTGGCGGCATCACTTTCCGGAAGATCAAATTTTCCTGCGAGTCTCGCGTCCCCTACAAGACACTGCTCTTCTTGCCACGCGATCTTGTCACAATGACGCTTCCCCACAGCCGCGTTAAAGGCAACGAATACTTGCGCGTTGACGGCCGCCGCCAATTGAGCATGCTCGCACCGCGCCGTATCGGACTACCCTACGGCGTCTACTCCCGCCTCATCCTGATGTTCCTCACCACCGAACGCATCAGGAAAAAGGACCGACGTTTCGAGATGAAGTCGAGCTGGCGTGCGTTCCTCTGACCTCCCTCCCATAAAACGGTCCACTTCGAGAGTGAGTTTTCCGGTAAAAGGAAGGAGGAGAACTCAGCATGAAGCGGAAGCGATTCACTGAAGAACAGATCATCAGAATCCTGAAGGAGGCCGAGGCCGGGGCAAAGAAGCAGGAGATCTGCCGGAGGCACGGGGTTTCGGAGCAGACCTTCTATCGATGGCGGTCCAAGTACGGCGGGATGCAGGTGTCGGAGGCGAGGAAGCTGAAGCAACTGCTGGCCGATGCGCATCTGGATAACGCGGCGCTGAAGGAACTGCTGTCAAAAAACTGGTAAGGCCCGCAGCATGCCGCCGAGCCGTGGACTACCTGATGGGGCTCGGGATGTTGAGTCAGCGGCGGGCCTGCCGACTCGTGGGAATCCACCGATCGGTGGCCCGTCATCAGTCTCAACGTGGAAACGACAGGGAGCTTCGAGAACGCCTGAAGCAGTTGGCGGGCGAGTATCCGCGATATGGGTACGAGCTGCTGCACGGGATGTTGAAGGCTGAGGGGTTGGTTGTGAACGAGAAGAAGACGTATCGAATCTACCGCGAAGAGAAGCTCCAGGTCAGGCGGAAACGACGCAAACGCCTATTGGCACGGGAGCGGGTTCGGATGCCGATACTGGAGGGGGTTAACCAACGCTGGTCGATGGACTTCGTCTCCGATCAACTGGCCACGGGGCGCCGATTCCGCGTGCTGAACGTCGTGGACGACTACAGCCGGGAATGCATCGGGCAGATCGTCGATACCTCGATCACCGGGGAACGCGTCAGCCGACTCCTGGATCAAGTCCTGCTGGATCGCTCCCGGCCGGAAGCGATCGTCACCGACAACGGCCCGGAGTTCACCAGCAAGGCGATGCACCTCTGGTCCCAACGAACCGGCGTGACCTTGCGGTTCATTCAGCCGGGCAAGCCGATCCAGAACGCGCTGGTAGAGAGCTTCAACGGCAAGTTCCGGGACGCATGCCTGAACGAACACTGGTTTCTGGACCTCGCCGATGCCCGGCGCACCATCGAGGCCTGGCGCGTCCACTACAACACCGTCCGCCCGCACAGCTCGCTGGGGTTCCTGACGCCGAAGCAATTTCGAGCCGCGGGCGACGGGGGCTGTGGAAAAGCCGGCCCCTCCGGGTCCTTGGAAAACTCTTCGAGTTTCCCACTTTCCCACAGCCTCGACGACGGCGATAATTTAACCAATTCCTCACTCTGGGGGTGGACCTAAGTTTGGGGGGAGGTCAGCAGTTTATCGAGCGTGGTACACCTCTGTAGCCTCCCCCTCAAATAAGCTGCTCGGGTTCACCTTGACACAAGAGGTCGCTCGCGGTGCCTTCGGGTGCGTGTACCGCGCAAGCGCTCCAGACGGCAGTCCAGTTGCAATTAAGGTCTTGCTGGAAGAAGTTCGTAAGGATCCCTTGCTTCTGAAGAGCTTCCGTCGCGGCGTGCGGTCAATGCGATTCCTAAAGGACCGTGATGTTGACGGGATGGTCGCATACCAGGAGGCTTCCGAGATACCAGCCTTCGCAGTCATGGATTGGGTCGACGGACCGACTTTGTCCGAAGCTCAAGAAGCCCGAAAAATAGATGATTGGGGCTCCATTCTAAAAATCGGGCTCCAGATGACCGATGTTATCCGCCATGCCCACGCGATTCCGGAGCGGGTGCTGCACCGTGATATTCGACCGTCAAATATCATGCTTGAAGGCTTGTATAGCCGCCCGGATGACTGGCGAGTGGTCGTGCTCGACTTCGATCTCTCATGGCATCAGGGAGCACTTGAGCAGTCCGTAGTTCACTCAGCACTGTTCGGTTACCTCGCGCCTGAGCAGATACAGGCGACACCAGAGGCATCCACGCGGCATGCGGCGGTTGATTCGTTTGGCGTCGGCATGACACTCTACTTCATGATTGCAGGTAGGGATCCACTACCTGCGCAACACCGGCATCGCGATTGGGGAAAGACGGTGCAGGAGGCTGCTTTGAGTCGTAGCAGCGCAAGCTGGATCTCCCTACCGTATCGATACTCACGATTGATTACTATTGAGCCTCGCACAATATAGGGTTAATCGAAGTAAAGAGAAGACTGCTTCCAAAAGGCCGTGACCAAGCGCGGTTTGCGTTGCATGCGGCGCAACGCCCGGCGGGCGCGCCAGCTCAACTCCCCGTAGTCTTTGGGACAGACGTTCCCCAGTTCGTGCTGCTTCCAGTACGACCAGATGTATTCCACCGGATTCAACTCCGGGGCATAAGCCGGCAAGTATTCCGTCACGATGTGGCCCTCGGAAAGTTCGATGAACTCCCGCACCAGGCGGCCGCGGTGGGCTGGCAATCGATCCCAGACGATCAGCAACGGTTTCTCGATGTGACGCACGAGCGCCTTGAGAAAGTCGATCACCTCGGCTTGTCGGATCGCGCCGGGATAGAGCCGGAAGTAGAAGTTGCGCAACGTCAGCCCGGCTGAGACGGAAAGCTTCTGCCAGTTGAAGTTGAACTGCAGCACGGGCGTCTTCCCGCGCGGCGCCCAACTGCGGCAGCGGTGCGGCTTCTGGCTCAATCCGCTTTCGTCGATGAAGAGGAGCGTGCGGCCCTCGATTTGGGCTTTTTTTTAAGGCTGGGCCAAGTCTTGCGCTTCCAGGTGCGGATGGCCTCTTCGTTGCGCTCCCGTGCCTGGCCGACCGGGCGCTGCGGGCTCCAGCCCAGCCCCCGCAGGACCTTCCAGACGTGCCCTTCGTGGTAGTCGACCCCGAACTCGTCTCCGATCAGGCGAGCCACCCGTGGACAAGTCCACAGCGGCGTCGGGAAGCCGTGCGCCTCGGGACCTTCGAGCAACAGCGCCGTCAAGCGTTCCCGCTGCGCGGCGTCCAACAGCGGCTTGCGTCCGGCCCGTCCGGCGCGGCGCAATCCAGCGGCGCCCCGCCGGCGATATTCCCCCACCCAACGGCTCACACTTTGCTGTGCCGCTTTCACCTGCCGCGCCGCTGCCGATTGACTCCAGCCTTGCTCCACCACCAGCCGCACGGCCGTCCGCCGCCGCTTCTCCAGAGCCTCAAAATCTCGTCGTACTCCTCTTGGATTCCCCATGTCTAGTAAGACGAGAAAAAGCCCCCAAAGGTTACTTTATATTTTGCGGGATTCAATAAGGCGACCGAAGACAGTCAAGCCAAGCGCTGGGACATGTCACAGATTAAGGACGAAATAGCCCGACTGCGTGACGCGTTTCTAGATCCGAGTAGAGTCGTTTCAGCGGAGCTTCTTGCGGAGGAAATCGCTGCACGAAGTGGCAGGGACTACGAATGGAATGATGACAAGGCAACAGCAATCGTTCGGTTGGTCTCCGGAGCGGTCATTGAAATCACCGGGAATGAATCCGACAGACTTGTGGTTGTAAATCTTAACTGGAGCAGTCGCGGGAGACAAGAAAGGAAGCAAGTAGGTAAGTGGATGGCGCCCGCGACGGATCGATGCGTGAAGGAGTTAAAGGGATCTGGTTGGCAGATCAGAACAACGAACATTCAGCCACCTCAATCGATGGTGCTTGAAGCAACGCTCTCTGTGTCACGTGCCGCAAGCACCTTGTCAAAACAGACTAGTGTTATGTGTCAATAGTGATTGAGGAACTGAATTTCGAATAATTCGGGGACGAAAAGCAGGCCCCGGAATTCCTTGCGTGAAGCGAGGTACTAGTGAAATTGCCGTGCGAGCTCCTCGAAGTGTTCGCGCACGACGCGAAAGAGATTGACGATGTCGCCGTTGCGGTCGTTGATGACCTCGGATTTCGGCTTGCGGCTGCGGATTCAGGAATCTGTAATCTGACAGTCAGTGAGTGCTCGCACCCACAAGCTGGAACTCAGCGGTTACTGTTGAGGGCTAGCAGCCTGTGTCTAAAAACCATATGGAGCTAAGGATGTTTTGTTGTAAACTGGCGTCATGGCGATGGGAACGCGAGGGAAGCGGCGGCGGCAGGAGGAGCTCTTCTACGCTGCCGAGACGGCCGAAGCGCCGGGACATCCGTTTTACAAACGACTCAACGAAACACTCGATGCAGCCGGCTTCGACGGTTTCTGCGAAGAGCGCTGTCGGAGGTTCTACCACGACCGGCTGGGGCGGCCGTCGTTGGCGCCGGGCGTCTACTTTCGACTGCAGTTGATCGGCTTTTTCGAGGGGGTGGACTCGGAGCGCGGGATCGCTTGGCGGGTGGCCGACTCGCTGTCGCTGCGGGGCTTCCTCGGTTATGGGCTCGACGAGGCAACGCCGGATCACGTGACGATCTCGCGCACCCGGCGGCTGCTGGATGCCGAGACACATCAGGCGGTATTTCGCTGGGTGCTGGAACGGCTTGCCGGGGCGGGTTTGCTGAAGGGCAAGACGATCGGAGTGGACGCGACGACGCTGGAGGCCAACGCGGCGATGCGCTCGATCGTGCGGCGTGCGACGGGCGAGAGCTATCGTGAGTACCTCAAGAAGCTGGCGGCCGCGGACGGCGAAGCGAGCGACCCGGCGGCGCTGCGGCGAAAGGACCGCAAGCGCACCAAGAAGCGGGTTTCGAACAAGGAGTGGGTGAATCGGCACGATCGCGAAGCCGAGATCGCGAAGATGAAGGACGGGCGCACGCGGCTGGCCTACAAGGCCGAGCAGGCGGTGGACTTGGACACGGGAGCGATCGTGGCGAGCACCGCGCATGCGGGCGCGACGGGCGACACGACATCGATCCAACAGACCCTGCCGGCGGCAGGGGAAGCGGTGGCCGAACAGATCGTGACGGCGCCGCAAGTCAACGAAGCGGGGATCGAAGAAGTGGTGGCGGACAAGGGCTATCACAGTGGGGCGACGCTGGCGAAGCTCGACGAGTGGAGCGTGCGCAGTTATGTCTCCGAGCCCGCGCGCGGACGACGCAAATGGCGTGGCAAGAGGAAGCAGCAAGCGGCGACCTACGCGAATCGGCGGCGGGTGAGGGGCAAGCGGGGCAAAGAGCTGTTGCGGCGGCGAGGGGAGAAGCTGGAGCGGCCGTTCGCGCACCAGTTCGAGACGGGCGCGATGCGGCGGCTGCACGTACGGGGGCTGGACGAAGTACGCAAGAAACTACTGCTGCAAGCAGCGGCCTGCAATCTGGCGCTGCTGTTGCGGACCAAGCACGGCGCGGGCTCGCCACGAGGCCTGGCGGAGGCCGCCCAAGCGCTTTGCACGGCGATTTGGGCGCTGTTGGTGGCCTGGAATCGGCTTGAGGAGTTGCCCGAAGCGCGTGATGCCTGACTCAGCTGATCCGACCCACCGTGCCTTACTCAATCCCATCGCACGAACTCGTCCTGAGACTCGCGGAAAACGACTGTTTAGACACGGCCTGCTAGCAGTTTGCGGAGGGCGTCGTCGCCATATCGGAGACGATCAGCAGAGCAGGGGCGGGTTCTCGAGAGCCAGCGTATATTGCCGGAGTTGGTCGAAGGCGGCGTTCAGATTGGCGTGCTTGCCCAACCAATAGCCCCGGCTGATCCGCACCCGCGTACGCGGCTGCTCCCAATCGTAGGTGTCAATGTCAAACGAGAAGCTCGATTGGCTACACTCTGTAGTCGCAGGGCTGCTTGTCTTGTGTGGCGCTAACGTTTTGGACATAAATGTTTTATGCCACATCTGGCAGCCCTGTTCCTACCCCCTGGTGAGATTTCCGGGCTAGGGTTACTTTATATTATGCGAGGCTCAATAGGAGCGATGTCCTCTGTTCCGTTGGATCGTAGTCCCAATTTGCAACAGACGCCTTGCTCCTGTTACTCCACTTTCCTTCCGTACCTAAAGGTTCTCCTACCCTTAATGCCCCCGCCAACTTTTTTTCGCTGGATCCATTCGCCATGCTGCTTGCCATCCACGAAGGGGCCTTCCCAAAACCATCCACTTGGGAAGCGAAAGATCCAATAACCAACACGCTCACCATTCTGATACTGCCCTTCGTCCACTCTATCGTTGCCTCTCCAGGCGCGCTTCCACTGTCCGTGCCTCTCGCCGTATACGTACGGTCCTTCCTCTCTGAAGTTAACACCGCTCTGTTTGTTTCTCCCCTCCACTACCCAATGACCGTGCCGGTGCCACTTGTTGTAGTATTCCCACTCCGTATAGCCACCTTCGCCATAGTCTTCCGGCTTCTCGGGCTTTGCATATTCGCCAGCGCCTGTACATCCGTCATCAAAGCGCTCAGACCAGCGTCCTACTCTCTTACCGCTTTCGTACTCACCTTCTAGAACAACCCTCGCCCGATCAGTGTGTTCGTCATGAGAATCGTAGTAATCCACTTCGGTCCACCGGCCGTGCTTCTCGCCCTCTACGTAGGAGCCTTTCTCGTCCACCCATCCATCACCCCCATAGTCAACGCTCCACTCGCCGTGCCGCTTGCCGTGCTCGTACTGCCCACGCTCTGTTACTTTCCCCTCCTCGTTGCGTTCGATCCAGCGGCCGTGCTTCTCCCCTTCGGCGTAATACTGTTCTCCAAGTATGTTCCCTTCTTCGTCGCGAGTGACCCACTGGCCGTGCCGCTTGCCATCCACGTACTGACCTTCATGGGCTGGACCGCCCTCGAAATACTGCTCGTTCCAGCGGCCGTGCTTCTTGCCTTCCATGTACAAACCTTTGTTATTCACGGAACCGTCGGCAAAGCGAGTAATAAACAATCCGTCTCGCTTGCCGTTCACGAAGGAGACTTCCCATGTTTGACCGTCGACAGCGCGCCCCGTCACTTGGCCATGCAACTTGCCGTTCTTGTACGGTCTTTCCTCTATGTTCCCGTTTTCATGGCGAAACACCCACTGGCCGTACTTCTCGCCGTCCACGTAGGGGCCTTCCTCTACTGTACCGGACAACTTTCCGTCGTCATCCGCCAACTGGATGGACCATTCTCCGTGTCGCTTGCCCTTTACATAGGGTCCTTTATGTAACGTTCCGTTCGCTAAGCGGTAGACCCAGTCGCCGTGCGGCTTGCCGCCCACAACGCGCCCTTCCATTTCTTCGGCTTCCGCGGTGGGCCCGACATATTCGCCATCCACATAGAAACGTTCCCTTGTGCTGCCGTCCGAGTTGCGCCAGACCCACTGGCCGTGCGTTTTGCCGTCCTGGAGACGCCCTTCCCCTTCTTCAGTTTTTTGGTCACTAACGATCCAAGTGAGCGTCCCCGTTCCCTGGGTCAAGCCAGAGGAACACTCTCCCGTCCATGTCACGGTCTCGTTCGGCTGGGGATTGGGATTCCAGACGTAGCATTCCGGCTGTTTGGTCAACTCCATCCAACACGCGGTGCCTTTCGGCTGGCCCGCGCACTGGGGTTCGGCTCTGGACGGGGACGGCGACTCATCGCGGAGCTTTGGGTCACTCTGCCAGACCCATTTAAGTGTCCCCGTTCCCTGGGCCAAGCCACCGGCACACTCTCCCGTCCAAGTCACGGTCTTGCCCGGATGGAGGTAGGCATTCCAGACGTAGCATTCCGGCTGGTTGATCAACTCCATCCAACACTCGGAACCCTTCGACTTGCCTTCGCATGCCCGGTCCGCGCTGAACGTTTCCGCTTGAGATGCGTTTAACAATTCGAGCGCGTCTTTGTAGTGCTCCCCGTCGCGACCGGCCATCGTCAGATAGCGGGTTACCGATTCGACCGCCTCCTTGTAGAGCCCTACACGCGCCGCAACTTCGGCATGCCGGAAATAGAATGCCTCCGGAATCGTCAGTCCGTGCTCTTTTTGTAGATCAAGAATCCGATCCAAGGCCTCCTTTGCCGCAGCAAAGTCTTGCTTCTCGATGTTCTCCTCTGCTTGCATCAGGTAAAGATCCGCCTGAATGTGCGGCGGTAGCTGTGAGGCCAAACCCTGATTCATCGGTAGTAGCAGCAAAGCCAATACCAGCGAGGTTGTGACCGACCACAATGCACGGCTCGCGACGATAGGTGAAAGCACCCTGGATAGCAATCTTCCGCCACGCGCTTCCCGCATCTGTCGAACGCTTGCTGCGTGAACCGACAGAACAGGTCTGCCCTCATCGCTCGCAGCTTGTTTCCGTGTCGAGAAACCCATGAAGCCAAGAACCGTGGGGTAGCACGTTGGTTCGTTGAACGTCTCGAGATTCTTTTCGGCTGTGTCACTCACGTGAACTCCCCGCATGATGCCTCTCCTTTCATTCATTTGCGTTTGACCTCGCCGCATGCAACCCGCAGGGGGCCGATCCAATGATAAGGAAAAGTCCTCATCCATCTACGGCTCGCAGTCGCCCCGCTCTCCATAGACGACCGGCGTGCAGATACCATACTTGTTGCAAGCGCTCACCCCGGCTTGCGGAAAAGGGTTCCAGATATTCAACCCATCCACTACTGGGTTGTCATGGAAATTGATTCCGTACTCAAAATCGAACGTGTTCCCTCGGGTTTCTCCCTTGAATTCCGCCTCGTGATTGCGGTCAGGAAAGCTATTGATATAGACCCGAAAGCCGCCGGCTGGAGTCCTCCCGCTTTGCCAGGCGACGCGGTGCTTGTTGTCCTTGAGGTCGCAGTAGTAGTGTGTTACTGCGAGAGGCGGTTGCAAGGAATCCAAAACGGCGACGCAGTGGTTCTCGCCGTTGGAGCGTCCATGGACGAACACGGCGCCAAAAGCCGATCCGGAGGCGAACTCGCATTGCTGCTGGCAAGACATCCCCGGCGGGTTGTTGACTTGCGTTTCGCCAGTGAGAAACAACGAATCGCCGAGTGACTGGCAAGAGGCCGCACAGGTGAATTCGCTGACTTGGTAGTCGTCGCGGAGGCCGTCGAGCCCTGAGGGATTGGAGAACTGCCGGTAGCACAGCACCGATCCGGAAGCAGCGGGAAGCGGATCGTCAGCCTTCGCCGCGGGTTGTTTGGGCTTGAACAGGCCGAGCATATTCGTCACCTGACCGGAAGCCGGCCGGGAAGGCTCCGGAGCGGCGTTGGGCTCCTGTTTGTCCCCGGGTTGCTCTTGCTGGGTTGCCGCCGTTCCAGGCGCACCGCGGCGGCCGAACATCCCCAGCATGTCAATGACGGTGAACGTGTCCACGAACTCCATGAACACGTCCGCTAGTTGCTCGGCGTCGGCTGCGTGGTGGTACGAGCCGCCGGTACGGGTTGCGATCTGGCGCAGATCCTGGGCCGCTTGCGAGCTTGGGGTAATGCCGAAACCCACTGTCTCGTGACGGAAGATGACCCCGCTGGCCTGCAATGCCGCCATCGCCTGTCCAACGTCGCCGCAGTCGTTCTGGCCATCCGCCAGCAGCATGATCATCCGGTCTGATGCGCCGGCGCTGCCGTTCCTCGCCAGATAGCGATTGGCGAAGAGCAAGGCCTCCGCCATCGGCGTGCCCCCGCCCGGCTGCAGACTGCTGATGAAACGGGTCAGTCGATTGACGTCACGGGTGAAGTCCTGATAGCGCGGGACCGGGTTCTGGCAGTCGCCGCTGAAGGCCAGCACCGCAACTTCGACCGAGCCGCTATTCGCCGCGCTGCCCAGGGCGGCGATGGCAGCCTGCTTGGCGGCCTCGATCTTGACCTGGGTATTCCCGCCTCCTATTTCGTCGTTCATGCTTCCGGAGGCGTCGACCAGCAGCAACAAGCTGCTTTTGACCTGCCCGCGGCCTTGAGACAGAGCCTGCGGCGCCCATCCGATCACGGCCGCCGCCAAAGCGGCCCTGGTCAGTGCTCTTGCCATGCCGGGTTTTGATGTCGGCCCTGGCACGACCACAGTATATCCCGTGCTGCTCCGAATATCGTGTCTTTTCGCTCTGAACGCTGCGCATTGGCTCTGACGTGCGGATGCCGTGCCGGCTGCGAATCACGCAAGATCGTTACACTCTATTTCTCGCGGGTGATCCCAACAGAGGAGGTTTCAGCAATGGAACGACGTGATTGGATGCAGGCGATGCTGGCGGGGAGTGCAGGCCTTGCGGCATCGAACTCTCCGAGGGCCACATCGTGACGGAGTACTTGCCGGCCTATGCGCCGGAACGAAATCCGGCGGAATGCATCTGGTCGTACTGGAAGCAGCACGAGCTGCCCAATGTTTGTCCCAAAGACTACGGGCAGCTGAGCCGGCATGCGCCAAGCGCCGCGCCGCAGGCAACGCAAACCGCGCTTGGTCACGGCCTTCTGGAAACAGCCTTCTCTTTGCTTCAATTGACAGGGCATTATGCGAGACTCAATAATTCATGCCGGCAAGCCTGCGGGAACCGTCGAAAAGTATGAGTGCAACCTGAAGGTTTCGTTCTGTTCGGCAGATGTACGGCCTTGATGAGAGGGTATCGCTTTAGCGCAGGTCCTGGATAATCGAGCCTTCCCCGGTCCGTGCCTGACAGCCTCGCCGGGGCGATGTGTTCCGCCAGCGGCATCCTCGGGTCAGGCAGCGCATGAGCCCTGCGCTTCTCAATGGTCCTCGGCAAGCCCTCTAAGCCGTTTCCGGACTCTCTCCAGACCTTCCCCACCCCAGTTCTCGCAGTGCGAGCGCTCGCCGGGCATCCAACCGAACTACCGCAGGTGCTCGATCTCCCGGCCGGCATCGTTGTGGACAGTGAAGTCGATTTGCCACCGGTCAAGCCCCCCGGCCCTGGTTGGCTTGCAGCCGTTCCTGCTCCTCCGGGGTTTATCTCTCCTCCCACACGTTGCAAACGCGCGACCTGGCGGGAGAAGGTCTCCGCCAGCAGCAGGCCCGCCATCATCCCCGTCGTCTTGATCAGCTTCGTCCTCGTTGCTCAAGCCGCCAATGTGGCGTCCATCTTGTTAGATTGCCGCTCGCCTTTTTAAGCCCGGGCACAAACTTGGCACTGCTTCTCAAACGGTAGAAACGAAACCGTCTCCGCCCGCGTCTGCAAGAGAAACCAAGGCACACCTCGGTTGCCTGCTTGGCTCAGAAACGAATTCCAGGAGAGTTCCCGATGCATTTCGTCATTCCGAAACGTCTTGTTGCCGTCCTGATCCCTTGTTTGCTCGCTGCTGCTCTTTTGTTTCTGGCAGGTTGTGCAAAAGCGCCGCAACCCACAACACCCCCTCCACCTCTAGAGGTTTACGTCCCTCTGGATGAAGACGGCGGGATCTGGGGCGTCGTAACCGATGCAGCCGCCGCTAAGATTCCAGGAGCCGAGATCTGGCTGGAGGATCAGCGGAACGAACTCACTCGGCGGGCCGTCACCGATTCGGCAGGCCGCTATGCCTTTCCCAGTCTCCCACCGGGCCCCTACCTGGTGCAAACGGAGTTTGAGGGATTCAAACCCTCCAAGCGAGATGTGAACTATCTCAGTGGGAATCAGCGAGAGGACTTTACGCTCGAAGTGGGGGAGGTTACGGACACAGTGGAGGTTTCCGGCAGAGCGAGGAGATGGCGGCGGTCCTGGCCGCGGCTATCAGAACCGCCGCCGCCACCGCCGCCACCACCGGCGCCCGGAGGTTTTTTCTCTCCTCCCGATTTCAACACCGAGGAATACGGCGTTATCGACGAGCCTGGCTTCTCCACCGTCGTGAACAAGCCGCTCTCCACTTTCTCTATCGACGTCGACACCGCTTCGTACGCGAACGTGCGCCGGTTTTTGCACGACGGCCAGTTGCCGCCTGCCGATGCGGTGCGCATCGAGGAACTGATCAACTACTTCGACTACGATTACCCTGACCCCGCCGAGGGGGAACCCTTCAGCATCGTCACGGAGATGGCCGCTTGCCCTTGGGCGCCGTCCCATCGGCTCGTTCATATCGGTTTGCGTTCGAAACCGGTGGCGACCGCGAACCTGCCGCCCAACAACCTGGTCTTTCTGATCGATGTATCCGGATCGATGGATTACGCGGATAAATTGCCGTTGCTCAAGAAGGCATTCTCGCTGCTCGCCCAGCAGCTACGGACGCAGGACCAAATCTCCATCGTCGTCTACGCCGGCGCGGCGGGCATGGTGCTTCCACCCACCTCCGGAGCACAGAAGACGAAGATCCTCAGTACCCTCTCGCGCCTTGACGCGGGCGGGTACACCGCTGGTGGAGCCGGGATTCACCTTGCCTACAAGCTGGCTCGGGAGAACTTCATCGAAGGCGGCAACAACCGAGTGATCCTTGCGACCGATGGCGACTTCAACGTCGGCGTATCAAGCGACGGCGAACTCGTCAAGATGATCGAGCGCGAGCGTGAGTCCGGGGTCTTCCTCACTGTCCTCGGGTTCGGGACGGGCAACTTGAAAGATTCGAAGATGGAAAAGCTCGCCGACCACGGAAACGGCAATTACGCCTACATCGACAACCTTCTCGAAGCGAGACGGGTGCTTGTCGAGCAGATGGGCGCCACGCTGCTGACGGTCGCCAAAGACGTCAAGCTCCAAGTCGAGTTCAACCCAGCACAGATCAAGGCTTACCGTCTGATCGGGTATGAGAACCGTCGCCTGCGAGACGAAGAGTTCAACGACGACGAAAAGGATGCCGGCGACCTCGGCGCCGGACACAGCGTCACGGCTCTCTATGAGATCATCCCGGCCGGTTCGGATGAACCTCTACCGGGCGTCGACCCGCTCAAGTACCAGCAGACCACGGTCCGCCCCAACGCCGCCGGGAGCAATGAAGTTCTCACGGTCAAGCTGCGATACAAGCCGCCCGAGGGGTCGGAGAGCCGCTTGCTAACGAGAATGATCGTGAAGCCCGGCGGCGATGCTGTGCCTAGCCAAGCCTTTCGCATCGCGGCCGCAGTGGCGGAGTTCGGGCTGCTGCTGCGAGACTCGACTTACAAGGGAGCCGCCGACTACGATCACGCTTTCGAACAGATCCGGCAAACGCTTGGCAACGACGAAGACGGCCGCCGCTCCGAGTTGCTCTCCTTGATCAAGACGGCCCAAAAGCTGACAGCGAGTGACGAGGTCAAACAGTTGACCACACGATGAGGCGGGCAGGCGATTCTCCGCTCGCCATCGGTCGCTTCGCTCCGCACAGAGTAAAAGGGTAAAAGTGCCAAGGGTTACTCCGTCCTCAGCAGGCGGAAGCCGAGATCGGTGTGGCGGTTGCCGAAAAAGTAGCGCCGGCGATACGACGACCGGCAGTGACTGGCTCCGTATATCCAGCTGCCGCCTCGGCCCACCCGATACGAGCCTAACCTAGGACCTCGAGGATCCGTCACGGAGCCACCCGGAAGATCATCCACATACCAGTCCTCGACCCACTCCTCCACGTTCCCGAGCATGTCGTAGAGTCCCCAGGCGTTCGGAACCTTCTGTCCCACCGGATGAATGCGATCCCCGCTGTTCCCGTCGTACCAGGCGATCGCATCGAGGTCTTCGGAGTGACGGTCTCTTATCGTCCCCGCCCGCGCCGCGTATTCCCACTCCGCCTCCGTCGGCAAACGGTATCGCACACCCCCGGAACGTGTGTTCATCTTCTCAATGAATTCCTGAACGTCATCCCAGGAAATCCCCACTGCCGGACAGTTCACGCACCCGGAGAACATCCAATGTTTCGTCCCCATCACCGCCTCCCACTCTACCTCCGTCACTTCGTACTTGCCCAGCCAATACCCCCGGCTGATTTGCACCCGAGTCCGAGACCGCTCGTTATCATTGGCTTCAGAACTCTTCGATCCCATTCGGAACTCCCCCGGCGGCACCCACACGAACTCCATCCCGTCGAGGATCTCCTCGACCCGCTTCCTCTCCTCCTCAGCCCTCCTCCTTGCCTCTTCGGCTACGGCATTCGCCGCCTCGGCCCTCTTCCTTGTCTCTTCTGCGGCCGCCTCTGCCGCAGCCTTCGCCTGCTCAGCATCGTCCAGCAACTCCAGGGCCGCGCGGTAGTGCTCGTCGCCGTGGGCCTTCCTAGCGCCGCAGGCGCTCGATATCGATCACCTTGCCGCCGCGGCGTACCTCACCCAACTCCTCGCGGCGGCGGGCGGGTCCGGGACCCTGGATATCGAGTTGCTGCTTCGCTTGGTAATACATTGAAGATCACAAAAAGGATCCTTTCTGCATCGGGTTCCGCTTTGTGACAGTTCCCTATCATGGGATCATGAAGACCCAAGCGGACCCCGACGAAAAGCAGGTGTACCACCTTTTCCGCAAGTGCGGCATGGAAGAGGACGAGGCTCTCACAACGCTTCTGGAGATCCGAACGATGGCCGGTCAGAACATCCTCGCCAAGATGGACTCGCAGGCGGTCGCGCACGACGCAAAGCTGGAGGCAATCCGGACGGAACTAAGAACAGAAACCAAGACCATCAGGTGGCTTATCGTCATCGTGGTCCTCCTTGCGACTCTAATTCTCGCCATCGGCCAGCAACGATCTCAGCAAGCGGAGCGCTTGCCCTCAAGTCTCGAAGCTCCTGCCGCCAATATGCAAGCACCTCCACCCGCAACGGATACAGCTTCAGAATCAGCGACTCAGTAAAAATCGTTCCGTATTTTCTGCGAACCATGCACTGCGAAAACCGCCTTTCTCCGGGCTGTTGCAGAAACGATCCTTTCTGCAACGTTGCAGCCGCTCCCCGATTTTCACGCTTTGAACCCCCTTTTCGCGTAGTACAAAACGGTGCGGTGATGCAATCGGCGTATCGATTGTTTTGAAGGGTCATTGCAACGCGATCGGGTGCTGCTGGGGTTTTTGGTGGGGTGTGGGCTACGGAGAGGGGGATTAGCGGGTCTGGAGTTTACCGATGTCGCTCAGCGCGAAGGATGCTGGGTGATCGTTGACCTGGTTGGCAAGCACGGCCGCGTCCGCACCTTCCCGATGCCGTCCTGGGCCACGGCCGCCACGGCCGCCGGCATTACCTCAGGGCCCGTGCTGCGGCCGGTCTCGAAAGCCAGCCTCGTCGGCGACGGCTCAATCACGGCTCAGGCGGTCTTCGAGACCGTCATCCGCTATGCCCGCCTCTACCGGGCTGGGCAAGACCACGCCTCACAATCTGCGCCGCACCTTCGCCAAGCTCGCCCACCAGGGCCGCGCCCCGCTCGAGCAGATCCAGGTCTCCCTGGGGCATGCCTCGATCCAGACCACCGAGCGCTACTTGGGACTGAAACAGAACCTGCACGATGCGCCGTGTGATCGGTTGGGGATCAGGGGGTGGGAGGAGGAAGGGGGGCTGCGGATCACCACGCTGAGGGTAAAAGGGGGTTAAAGCAAAGGGTTGCTCGGCCCTCAGCAGATTGAAGCCCAGTCTGCTGGCTCCAGTAACAGAAGTGGGGTTTGTGTGGCTGTCTCGAGTTGGCCCCGAGTAACTACGAACTATTTACTCGGGTCTCAGTGTATGTGGCTCGAACTCGTAGCGCCCCCCGGGCGTCCTTTGCCACTCGTGCCCCGAACAGGTAAACACAGTTTCCACGATTTACAATCCTCCCCTCGATATCAAATCCGTCCTCAGCCTTCTTGGTTACTCCCCGAAAGTCAGATTTCTCACTCTTGACAGTCGAGATCGCTTGAATTGAGTCTACGTCAATTTTCCACCCCTCAGCTGCTGGGACATGCCAACGGACACTACGAGGCCCGGAGCAATGGTCGTTGGTTTGACCGTACTCAAATTTGCGCTCCCTGGTCACTACCGTAGGGTCGGACTCCTCAAGCGTGGCAACTGAGGCAGAATCGTCAACTCCGGGAGGGATTCTGGGGAAACCCCAAAGCAGTAAGACAAGACAGCAAAAAATACCCATCAGAACCGCCGGGGCGTTCGAGAACCTGCGCAACCAAGGAGGGAGCCTTTCGTCGGGCACGGCCCATAATCCAATGAGAATTCCGATGACGGCCAAGACATGACCGAGATCGGGCAAGTTTCCAGTTGCCATGACCTACCTCCTGTATTTCAGTAACAGACTCTAGCCTGTCCGGGGCGCTGCCCGGTCTTTGTTGTGAATTTAGCTCTTCCTTCTCCTACCGCTTGATGTCGCACAACGGCTTCCCGGAAGAGTTGTTTCCGACCACGAATCCATCAAGACACTGGTACTCGCCGGTGTCCTTGATCCCGATGCAGCTACAGTTCCCGCTCAGGATTTTGGCGTTCCAGCTCCTGATCTCGTTCTGCCTTCTCTCGGCGTCCTGCCGCGCTTGCTCCGCACGCTCTCCTTGGGCAGCCAGCCGGGCCTCTTCTTGCTGCCTTGCCTGCTGCTCTCTTCGTTCGTGGTCCCGATCGATTGCGTGGCCACCAGCGGTAGAATCAGGGGTGCTGACGGTGCTTCCCCCAGCAGACCCTCCCCCGATTACCCCCTCCGCGAAAACGGCACCGGCCTCCAACGCTTCGTCGCTGCCGCCTCCGGCCGTCGCTATCGCCGTGCCGCCTATGATTCCAATGGCAGCATCCAGGAAACCCGGTCCGGATCTGGACTGAGCTTTCCTCCGTGCCTTCGCGGCCGCCAACTGCCTTTCCACCTGTCCTGCGCCGGCTGCCAGCAGAACCTGTTTGACGGCCGGATTATCATTGTGCTTTGCCCGGGACAGGGGCGTGCGGCCCTTTTTATCCCGAGCTGCCAAGTCTGAGCCAGCTTGGAGCAGTGCTTCGATGACGGCTGGATTCTCGTTGTTCCAAGCCGCATCGTGCAGAGGGGTGTCTTTCCATTTATCCCTCGCCATCAGATCGGCGCCAGCTTGGAGCAGTGCTTCGATGACGGCTGGATTCTCGTTGTTCCGAGCCGCAGCGTGCAGAGGAGTGCTCATTTTCTTGGTCCGTGAGTTTGGGTCGGCGCCAGCCTGGATCAGGGTCTCGATGACGGCCGGATTCTTGTTGTATATGGCAGCAAAGTGCAGGGGGGTTTCCTTTCCTTTACTCCTCGCCATCAGATCGGCGCCAGCCTGGATCAGGGTCTTGATGACGGCCGGATTCTTGTTGTAGCCGGCCGCCTGGTGCATGGGAGTCGTTTTGTATATACCCTGCGCCTCCAGATCGGCACCGGCCCTGATCAGGGTCTCGGTGACGGCCGGATTCGAGTTGAACTTGGCCGCATAATGTAGGGGGGTCGCTTTGTATACATCCAGCGCTGACGGGTCGGCGCCGGCCTGGATCAGGGTCTCAATCGCCTCCGGATTCTCGTTCAGCAGGGCGGCCTCATGCAGGGGCGACCATTTCAAAACAGCACGGGCATCGGTGCCGGCCTGGAGCAGGGTCTCGATGACGGCTGGATTCTCATTGAATCGAACAGCCCAGTTCAGGGGGGTGTCCTTCCCCTTAGCCCCCTCCATCGGATCGGCACCGGCCTGGAGCAGGGTCTCGATGACGGCCGGATTCTTGTTGAATCCGGCCGCAAAGTGCAGGGGTTTGAAATTCCCCTCGTTCGGATCCGCCCCGGCCGCCAAGCAAGCAGTCATAATTTCCACTGTCGCCGCCTTGAAAAAATCCTTTTTCTCAGAAAAATATGGATAACTTTCCGTCTTCCACGGGCCACAATCCGGCTCCGCTTGCGCCTCGGTTGTCCCGGTGGCATTGGACACAGCCAGTTTTTCCTCGTGCACCTTAGGGGGGCCGCCAGCATTCACTTGGGCCTCGACGGGGCCCTGTTCCGCCGCCTGCTCAGGCGGCGATAGTTCGCTCGAGGCTGCTTGTGATCCCTTGTCCCCCTCAATGGCATCTTGCGCCTTGTTCATCAACTCCAGTGCTTCGAGATAGTGCCGTCCCTCGCGTCCCGCCAGCGTCAGATACGTCACGACGGCTTCGTGAGCCTGTTCCGGCAAGCCCGCCGCGACAGCCGCTTTCGCATACCGGAAGTGGAACTCCTCCGGCAGGTCCAGATCGTGCTCCTTCTCCAGCTCGAGGGTCTTGTCGATCTCAGACCGTGCGCGGGTGGGGTCCCCCTCTTCAATGGCCTGCTCCGCTCGCAGCAGATAGGAGTCCGCCAGGATTTCCGGGGGGAGTTGGGCGGGGACTGGAACGGCTCCCCATAGGACGAGAACAAGAACGCTCGATATCATGGTTCGCATGGAATCCTCCTCTTGTCGTTTATTCCCAAGGGTAGTGTTGCCGTATGTGCAGAAGTGGTCGCCAGCAGGGAAGTGAAGGTGAAGATTTTTACCTCTCCCATGCTCATGACGGGGTCTCCGGAGCATTCAGCGCGTAGTAGCGGTCCGACTGGCTATAGCACCCTTCACGGTGCGCATTCAAAAACGGAGGCGGGATGAGGGATGCCGTGAGTTGACCAAGGTCGATGCGCCCCCCTTGGTCTGAGGCGAACAAACAGTAGACTCGCGCGATCCGGCGTGTGTAAGCTCGCACTCGCGGTCCTATCGGTTGGGATGCTAGAACAAGCGCCGAGAGAAGCAGAGCAGCTATCGATAAGCACTTGGACTTCATACGGATCACCTTACGAAAAGGGGCCGCTTGCTCTGAACATCTTTGCCGTCTTCGAACAGTTCCCCATCCTGGTCTGTGTCCACTGACCTACACTCCGCCTTGTGGCGCGGCGTGAGATTGACGTCCCACCAGATCAACTCCGGTCCGCGGTCCTGCTCGCGCTTGTCTTCCCACTTGTCTGTCCTCTCTTCGGATCGCGCA
Organism: Bryobacterales bacterium; assembly: GCA_965204095.1. Classification (GTDB taxonomy): domain Bacteria; phylum Acidobacteriota; class Terriglobia; order Bryobacterales; family UBA6623; genus JAPPLB01. The sequence goes on from OZ241991.1 coordinate 4,561,997, forward strand.
CTGTGCCGAAGCCTTCCAGACCTGTCGACGTGCTGTGGGCTACCGACACGTGACTCCTCACACTGGATCTCGTTCATCTTGGAGTTGTTGTTCGTCTACAAGCAGACAACTCCGCTATGCACATATACAGACGACTGGGAAACGGAAACCGAACGGTGGTCGCAAAAAAAGACAAGCTGCGGTGCGGACGCAACGACTCCGCCCAAGATGCTCCAGCACTACCGGATCACGTCCGTTGCGAACGGCTTCCGTACGAGTTTTCGGGGCCAGGCGGCCGAAAGACGGACCAACCGTGCGAGTTCGTCGAGACGGCACGGGCGCAGGCGGTCCAGAACATTCTCGAGGAGGCCTACGCGCGTTCAGACCTGTTCGGAAAGTGGTGCTGAAGAACAATTGTGGGGTGTATCGACGGCGAGTTCTGTGATGAATGCCCGCATGTGCACTGATCTGAAGATCTGACGGGTGTGCAGAACAACCTGCAAGATTGTCAGCGGGAGTACAACGAGAATCGACCTCACCGGTTTCTCAATGAGTTCTCGCTCCGGAATTCAATACGCGTTGGGCCGAAGGAACGTCATAAAGTCTCTGACCAGGTAAGAAAAGGCATCCTTCAGATCTGTGAAGGGTATCATTGATGCAGCGGCGCTTTCGTTATACGATTTGGGTCTTTCAGAGTAGCTGTCTACATCCGTGTCACTTCCGTTGACAGAATCCCGCAAATCTGAATCTCCAGGCACGGACTCGGAGCAGCGTCTCCTGGATCGCGTTCAGGGGGGTAGCCGCTCGGCCACCGACGTACTGTTCGCACGCTACGCGTCATGGCTTCGGCAATGGGCTCGGGGCCGCCTGCCCCAGTGGTCCCGCGACGGAGTGGACACGAGCGACCTGGTCCAAGACACCCTGCATCGAACGTTTGCAAATCTCGAAAGTTTCAGGTCGGCGCAAATTACTGCGTTGCGCAGCTACCTCAAGCGAAGCATCCGGAACCGAATCGATGATCAACTGCGGCATGCAACGAGACGTCGGCATCTGGTTTTGCCGCACGAGTCGATCCAAGCTTCCGAAGAAGGGGCGCCGCAGCTTCAGCAACTCCTCACCGACGAGACTTGGCAGCGCTATATGGATGGACTGAAGCAATTGACGCCCCGCCACCGGCGACTGGTCGTCGGTCGCGTCGAGTTCGGGTACAGCTACCGGCAGCTTGCTCTCATTGAACGCCTGTCAACTCCGGATGCAGCGCGAATGGCGTTCCAGCGTGCGCTGGTGCGGTTGAGCAACGTCATGCGGGATGCGTAACGCATTCCCTGCTTACAGCAGTAGGCTCCGGGTTCACCGGGCAGAGCCCTTGTGTCGTGCCATGTCCGGTTGCTTCCGGTTGCCGGCGAACTGGAATATTCCATTTTTTGTCCCACCGTTCGCTTTCTGACGCACATACGTCTTCTATTTTCAAGGGGGGGATCACGTTTTTCCCGATAGGACACGGGGATCAGGAGATGGTCTCTACGCTTCCTTCGATTGGTATGACAAGTCGGCTTGCAGCCGCGTGCGGTGGGTGCGGCTCGCAACGAGCCGCCATTGCGGCTGTCGACGATGACCGGAGGACCAGTCTGGTCCGAATTGCCAGCGCGGCGCGTGGACGACGTGGAACACCCCAGAACGGCGGACGGCGGTCAAGAGTCTCCGGGAGCAAGTCGTATGGCCGACTGCCGAACAGGCTGGTCAACGGCCACCGTCGTCAACTGAGGAATAGGGACTGGACACGGCCCATTCATCGCTGCGGAGGACCTCGATGAATCGAACCGATGGCATGCCGGATGGCAGGGACAACCGTGTCGATCTCCTCTTCGACGTGGCGGATGCGCTGACTCGGAACCAGGAGGTTCAGTGGGAGCGGTGTGAGAGACAGGCAACGCCGGCGACCCGCCGGTCGCTCGACAATCTCCGCGCCCTCGCCGGAGCCTTCAAAGACAGGACGGCAACGGGAGTGCCGGCAACCGGCGGCGCCATCTACGCCAGCGTCTTCGTTCGCCGCGCCGCGCAGGCCGTCATCGCCGTCGCCGCGGTCGAAGTAGCAGCGGCGTTGATCCTGCTGCCGTGGTATTGGGACACCTATCGTCGCGCGCATGGCGACATCGCCGTCTTCCTGGCGACCACGTTCGTCGGGCATGCGGCAAACGCCTGCCTGCTTCTGTTTGCGGGCCGCCGTGAGCGACGGAGCTGGCTGCTCGGAGTCTGTTGCCTGCTCAAGGCAACGCACGCGCCGCAACTGATGCTGCCGGCCTTTTTTCTGGAGATGCCGCCACCGGCGATGTTCCCGGCTTTTCTCCTGGAGATGCCAACGACAGCGAAGCTCTTCTTCTGTCTCTACCTTCCGTCGTTTCTGTTCGTGCCGTCATTTCTGTGGGCGTTCGCCAAAGAGTGCCCGAAGGTTCTTCGACGGAGCCGGTTCGACGACCTCGCGCTCCGCATGATCCCGATCAGCGCGGCGATCGGTTGCGCGGTCTGGGTGATGGCCGCTGCGGTGCTTGTTCTCGCGCAGTCAGGACATGCCGGGATTCCGGTCGTGCTGCTCTTGGATGTATTGAACTGCGCGATGAGTCTGCTGTCCCTGGGGGCGGTGGTGGTCGTCGTGCTGCGCGCGCATACGGCGCCGGCCGAAGAGGTTCGGCGTGTGGTGCTGTTCAGCGTGGGCTTCCTGCTGTACGTGGGCATGTGGGCGGCGTATGACCTTGCCGAGGCATTCTCACCCGGGCACTGGATCGTCAACTACCAGTGGTCGCCGGCCATTCTGGTGCTGGCGCTAATGCGTTTCCCAGGTGCGGTCCTGGTGTGGTACTCGGTGCTTGCCGCTCGCGTGCCCCACCCCCGCGAAGTGGTCCAGGCGTGGTGCAGACGGCTGTTGACGCATCCCGGACTGCTCTGGGCGTCGGCGGTCGTGCCTGCAGCAGCGCTGGGATGGCTTCTGGCGAGCCGTCCGGAGCGGGCCGTCGGCGCCGTCCTTGCCGACCCGCTCGCGCAGGCCCTGTTCACTGCCTTTGGAATCGTGTTGCTGGTGGTCCTGGGTCGAGAAAAAATTCTGAGACGCATCGATGCCTGGGCCTACCCCGAGAGGACTGACCAGCGGCATTCCCTGGCCGCCGCCGCAACGGCGCTGGCTCAGGTGGGGCGTATCAAGACCGTCAGCCGGACGGTAACACGCGCTGTCCAGCGCGGCTGTGGGTCGGCCTCTGTCCTGCTGGCCGCTACCGACCCCGAGAATCATGCGGAAGCCTACTCCGCGCCTGACGCCAAGGTCAGACCGCTGCTGCGCACGTCGGCGATCGTCCACATGCTGGAGACGGTTGGCCGGACGCTGCGCGTTCATCCCAACGACAAGGCATCGTTGTTCGAGCTACTGCCCCCCGAGGAGGCGGCGTGGGTCGTCGAGACGGCCGCCGACGCTATCGTGCCGATCCCCGGACCGGGCGGAGGGTTGCTCGGCGTTCTTGTGGTCGGTCGCCGTTTCGACGACCAAATCGTCCGAGTCGTCGACCTCCCGTTCCTCGAAGCGCTGGCGGCGGCCGCGGGGCTTGCGATCGGGCGCCTGCGCCTGGCGCATTCGATGGATACTGGAGGGCCGGAGACGGTGCCGGCGCAAGAGTGTTCGGAATGCGGATACGTCACGGCGGCAGGCGAGCCGCCCGGATGCAACTGCGGATCCGGGCATGTCGAAGCCGAGGTCCCGAAACTGCTCGCCGGCAAGTTTCGGCTGACGCGGCGCCTGGGAAGCGGAGGCATGGGAGCCGTCTATCTGGCGCGAGATGTCCGTCTCGAGCGCAACGTCGCGGTCAAGACCTTGACGAGCCTGTCAGTCTTCGGCCTGAGGGGGCTGAAGCCGGAAGCGTGGGTGATGGCGGACATGACGCATCCGTCGGTAGCGCAGATCTACGGCATCGAGTCGTGGCGGGGCCGCCCGTTCCTGGTGGTCGAGTACCTGGCCGGTGGCACGCTGGCAGACAGGCTTCGGCGCGGTCTTGTCCCGGGGCCGGAGGCGGTCTCGATGACCATAGTGTTGGCCGATGCGCTGGCGGCGATTCACGATGCCGGCTACCTGCACGGCGACATCAAACCAAGCAACATCGGTTTCACATCGGAGGGGTCGCCGAAGCTGCTGGACTTCGGCCTGGCTCATGAGCCGCAAGACGGCGTCATTGCGGGGGGCACTCTTCGCTATGTGTCGCCGGAGGTACTCTCCGGCCGGTCGGCCGAGGAAGCCGACGACGTTTGGTCTCTGTGCGTAGTCCTGTATGAGATGGTCTCGGGGGTGCATCCGTTCGCAGGCGGCGGCATCGAGGAGGTTACGCACGGGATCCTGCAGCAGCGAGTCGGTAGCAGCGGACGGTCTTCGGCAGGCTCCGGATCGGCAGCAGCGGTGACCGGGTTCGCGGGGTTAGTGCTTTCGTCCGTCCGATCGGAGAGGCCGGCAACAGCTCACACGTTCGCCGCCAAGCTTCGCGCGATCGCCGTGAACCAGGCGTAGCTCGTCCGTTTTTCTATTTTTTTAAGCGGTTACCGTTCGGTTTCCGTTTCCCAGTCGTCTATCTCTATCCATAGTCGGATTGGCTGCTAGGGCACGAACAGAGAAACCTTTCTTTGTTTCGTTTGGTGGAAGTGAATAGTACGCGGAACTCTATCAGGAAAAGAATTTCGAGGCAGTTGGCCGAGTTGCCGAGAATCGGCGGGGGCGTTCGCACCTTCAAGCTTGCTGTATGCGCCACGCTTCTCGTTGCGGCCGCCGGGGCGCAAACTTCCGCCGACTGGAGAATCGACACCATCGCGGGGGGTGGGGAGCCGGGCCACGGCGGGGACGGCGGCTCCGCAACCGAGGCTCGACTATCCTTTCCATCCGACGTGGCGGTGGACCTTGCCGGCAACGTCTACATTGCCGATTTCTTCAGCCAGCGCATCCGCAGGGTGGACACTACGGGGATCATTACCACCATCGCGGGGTCTGGGAAGCCGGGCTACGGCGGGGACGGCGGCCCGGCGAGCGAAGCCAGATTGAACTTTCCTAGCAGTGTGGCAGCGGATGGCGCAGGCAACCTCTACATCGCCGATACCGGCAACCACCGTATTCGCCGGGTGGACGCTTCCGGCATCATTCACACTATCGCGGGGACCGTAGAGGAGGGCTTCGATTGGGAAGGCCGGGCGGTAGAGGCACGACTGAGTAACCCCAAAGGCATGACGGTCGATGGATCCGGAAACCTCTACTTCGGCAGTTACCTCAGCTTCGGGATTCGCCGAGTGGACGCCACGGGGACTATGAACAGAGTCAGAGGGTCCGGAGAAGGCGAAGGCCCGTATGACGAGGAGCGGCTATCGCGGGACCGAGGAATAGCGGTGGACCATGCCGGCAACGTCTATATCGCCAATATCGACAACCACTACGTCCGCCGGGTGGATGCGGCGGGAACGGTGAGCGTCATTGCGGGGACCTGGGAACCGGGCTACGGCGGAGACGGAGGAAGGGCGGTCGAGGCACAATTGTCCTTTCCCGCTGACGTTTCGGTGGACCATGCCGGCAACGTCTATATCGCCGATACTGGCAACCACCGCATTCGGCGGATCGACACCATGGGGACCATCACCACCATCGCGGGGACCGGGAAGCCGGGATACGGCGGGGACGGTGGCCCGGCGGTCGAGGCGCAGCTAGCCTCTCCCTTTGCCCTGACGGTGGACAGCTCAGGTGACCTGTACGTTGCCGACCTAGGCAACTACCGCATTCGAGTCCTAACGCTGTCCAACGACGGAGGCGCGCGAGCGCCGCTGCTTGAAAGAATAGGCGGTCTTCTTCCACTACGATCTTCTGTCCGGACAGGTAAGGTAGTGAGCCAGTACCAGAAGACAAATCGCAACCTGCTGATTGTGGTACCCGAAGGCGGAGCCGTCGGCACGGTTTCGAATCATATTTCATGTGGTGCCGGAGAAACCTGCGAGATCCCCATCGACGAAGAGTTCAATGAAGTTTTTGTACCCCAACCCGAGGTGGGCTACTGGTTCAATTCCTGGAAGAAATCCAACGAGCACTTCTGCGGCGGACAGATCGTACATTGTGCCGTTCGAGCCGACACATCCGATTCCTTATCGCGTCTGGAACCGGTTTTCGAGAGGGAAGCGGCGTCTACTGGCTATGAGGGAATCCGCTTGTTGGACTACAGGGACCTAGCCGTGGACGGTCTTTTCTTCGCCTATGCACACGCGGACTTCGACGGTGACGGGATCCTGGATCTGTTCGGAGTCGCAGGAGAGGAAAGCGGGCGTTCAACCGAGCGGCAGCATCTTGAGATGTGGCTCGGAACGGGTGATGGGACCTACCGCCGAGATGACGGCATACTGGTCAACCCGAGCGGCGCCGGGATCAATCCCCGAAAAGTTGTCGCAGCCGATTTTAATGGCGATGGCAAGGCGGACGTGATCGTGGCCGATCACGGTTACGACGCCCGGCCGTTTCCCGGCGCCCCCTTGCTGCTGTACTTGTCCACCGCGGACGGCAAGCTGGAGAAAGCAAAAGGAATGGAGCACATTCTAGGGTTTCATCACGGCGTGGCCGCCGGAGACATCGACGGGGACGGGGATACCGACGCTTTCGTAACCGACTTCCTGGTCACGTTCCTGATCAATGACGGCAAGGGAAATCTGACCCCGAACAGAGCTTATCTGCCCAACCACGAACTCCTGGGGCACACTTCGGAACTGATCGACGTGGATCGGGACGGACACCTGGATTTGCTCTTCGCCGGGGACGCGGTCAATACTCCATGCATCATTTTCTGGGGTGATGCTGAACCAAGCTTTACCGCCAGTACAACGAGCACAATGCCGGAGGTCACTGACTTTGGAATCATTGTGGATATCGAGGTCGGGGACATCGACGGGGACGGCATCAACGACCTACTGCTGAACCGTGTCGGTACTCCACCCGGGAGAAGATACTATCACGGGATGTACCTTCAACTGCTCAAGGGGCAGGAAGACCGCCGCACGTTCTCTGACATCACCGAGTCCAGCATCGACAACGAAGCATTGCTCGACACCTACAGCGAACATGAGTGGTTTGTGTGGCTGATTTTGCAGGACTGGGACTTCGATGGAGACCTCGACATTCTGGTCGATAATCAGACACGCCATCGATCAAACCTTGTATTGATCAACCAGGGCCGGGCTCTGTTCTCGAACCTGGAAGTGATTGAACCCTGAAGATCAAAGACTCATCCCCTGCCTGCAACGACCAAAATCGACTTGCGATTCGGCCTGCTCGCTTGAGCATTCCCAATAAGATTTTCTATCCCGTCAAGGAAAAATGATGTGGAACTCCATCAACCAAAGAATGTCGACCCGGTTCGCCGCGTCGCCGCGAAGCGGCGGGGGAGTTCGTGCCGTCTAGCTTGCCGTCTGCGCCGCGCTTCTCGTTGCGAATGCCTGGGCGCAACCCTCCGCCGACTGGAGAATCGACACAATCGCCGGTCTGCCGTACTTCCGGGATAACGACCCGTCCATCGATGCTCGGTCAGACGCCCCCTCCGGCGTAGTGTTGGACAGCACGGGCAACCTCTACATCGCCGATGCGAGCAACCACCGGACCCGAGTCCTGACCCGGTCTACTGACAGCGGCGGCGAGCGAGCACCGCTGTTAGAAGAAATTCGCGGCCTTCTGCCGTTCTGACACGTACGTTAGGAGAAAAAAATGCACTCCACAAGAATAGTCCTGCTGTTTCTGTTGGCCCTGAGTTCGATGGCGCAAGCCATGCCGCGGCCCGCCGGCCCCTACTTCGAGCCGATCCCGGACTGGAATTACAAAGCAACCCTATCGCCACCCGGCATCGTGATCGCCCCCGGCGACGAGATCCTTCCCCAGATCGCCAACAGCGGCACTCCGGAAAGCGGGGGATTCTTCATGATCTTCCAGGCCGTCAACGTCTCGACGACCATGGCGACGTTCGAAGTGAACTTCTACGACGGGAACGGGGAACCCATGGACATGCCGCTGGCGGAAAATGCCGATGACATGACCGGCACAGCTTCCAATGGATTCCAGGGGACGCTCTCGCCGGGCGGCTACGGGGCGCAAGTGACGATCCCGAACGGCTCGGACGCCGCCATCGGTTACGCCGTGGTGAGGATGAACCCCGCCGAATCGGTAGCGGTCAACGCGACGTTCGTGAACCTGGTACCGGGACGTCCGCCGTTCATGGCCGGCATACCGCTGTCGAGCCGCCTTCACAAGACGGCCTTCATGCCGTACCTGGCAGGAGGCGGGTTCACTCCTTCGCTGGCGTTGGTCTCGCTGGAGGCTCAGGACGTGACACTGATCGCGCGCAGCGGCTTTGACGGGACCGAACTTTGCAGAGCCACCTTGAGCTTCGGCGCCGGGCATCACCAACCGTTCCTGTTGAGGGACCACCTTCCCTGCACGGACATGACGGAGGGAACGCTCGAGATTCGGGGAGATCCTCTGATGCCTGCCTCGATAGCCGGGATCGGCTTCGAAGGGCATGTGGGAGGCGCGTTCGTGACCCAGCCGATCTGGACGAATCCGGCGCGGGGGCTCTGATAGCGCATCACCTTCGACGATGAAACGCTGCCTTTCGCGGAGGATGAAGAGGTGATCGGGCAGGTTCACCGGGCGGGCAGAGCGTTGTGAAGGAACGGAAAACGTTGAAAGGAGCAAGAGCATGCGAGCATTGAGACCCTTCGCCGCAATCGTGTTGCTGACCGTTGCGGCTTGGCCGCAACTCCTGTCGGGCGGGATCGACGACATCGCCATCGACGCCGAGTGCAACATTCTGGTTGCCGTTGAGGAACTTCATCGCCGGTCTCTCTTAGCGAGCGTCTGGTAGCCGTAATCCTCATGCTCGTAGGGATAGGTCTGTTCGCTACCGGCGCATTGATCGGTGCCTTCGAATCCGGTTTGTTGGTAAAGATTCTTCACCGCGTGGCCGTGCTGGCTACACGACTGACGCCATGAAAGCGGCCAGGGTATCTTCAGCGCCAGCCGCGGGAGCCGGCTTCGGGTCCGATGTTGGCAGACCCTTCTACCGTTGCCGATCCCCGATATTCACACTTTATACCCCCTTTCGCGAAGTACTAAGCGGTGCAGTAATACAATCGTCACTGAAAATGATTTCAGGGTAGCTGTTCGTGAACATCGGTTACGCCCGAGTCTCCACCGTCGACCAGGACCCGGAGCTACAGATCGCGGCTCTCAAGGACGCTCGCTGTGAACGAATCTTTACCGAACACGCCTCCGGCATCAGCCGCAAGCGCCCGGAGTTGGAACGCCTCTTAGACACACTGCGCTCCGGAGACACCCTCATCGTCTGGCGCTTCGACCGCCTCGGTCGTAGTGTGTCCCACCTTGTGCAGATCGTCGAGCAGCTTCGCTCCATTAAAGTCGAGCTCGTCAGCCTGTCCGAAGGCATCGACACCAACACCGCCATCGGAGAAGCCGTGTTCACCATCATCGCCGCCTTCGCCCAGATGGAGCGCCAGCTCAACTCCGAACGCACCCGCGCCGGCGTCGCCAAGGCCCGCAAGAACAATCGCCGCTGGGGCGCATCGTCCAAGTTCCACGAGCCCCTAAACGTCGAGCTCGTGCGGGCGCTGCTTCGCGAAGGCAGCCTTTCCAAGGTCGCGATCGCCCGCCGCATCGGCGTTCATCCCTGCACTCTGTACCGCTGGTTCCCGGAAGGCGAGGCCGACAACTTCAAGCCCACGCCCACTTTCCACCGCAGACAGAAGCAGCGAGCGCAGCGATGACGCTGGCCGAGGCCTGCGATCTTTTCCTCAAAGACGTACAAGCGCGAAAACTGAGCGCCTCCAGTCAGAAGAACTACCTGTCCCTGTTCAGAACTTGGAAAGCCTACGCCAACTCACGAGGGCTTTCCGAACTGACCAGCTTCGACCAGGCCGCCATGCGCACCTGGCGCGAAGCGTGGGACTGCAAACCGAACACGCAGCGATTGCGGCTTCGGCTCCTACGAGCGTTCTTTTCCCATGCCGTTGATGCTGGATGGGTTCAGGCTTCCCCCGTGGCGAAGCTCAAAGCCCCTAAGGCGCCTGATCAGCCAACCATGCCGCTTACGAGAGACGAGGTGATCTCTCTCGTCACCGCCGCGGCCGATGCTGGGAAACTGAAAGAGCGAGCGCTGATTCTTCTCATGCGCTACTCGGGCCTCGCGATCCGCGACGCGGTCACGTTGCGACACGACGCCATCGACGCCAACAACAACATGACTCTGCGGAGAGCCAAGAGCGGAGAGCTTGTCATGCTTCCCTTGCACGATCTGGCTGTCGAGGCCCTGAAGCAGATCGCGCAGCCTGACCACCCTTACTACTTTTGGACGGGTAACTCCTTGCCATCGACCACAACGAATTATTGGAGGGAGAGGCTGTATCAAGTGTCCACGAAAGCGGGAATTCTAGACTTCAAACCCCATCGCCTTCGAGACACCTTTGCCGTCGAGCTTCTTCTCGCCGGCGTTCAGATGCAAGACGTAAGCACGCTGCTCGGTCACAGCAGCGTCAGCACCACCGAACGTTACTACGCTCCGTGGAACGTGTCCCGCCGCGATCGGCTCATCAAAATCATCCGGGAGGTTCATGCTTGCGACCCGTTGCCTGAGTTGCTCAAAGGGCGCAAGCCCCTAACGAAAGCGGGGGCCGTTCACGCGGCCCCCGCAAATAGCCTGGCATCAACCCATGTGAAGCCAAACTCAACAAAGTGTAAGTTGAGTGTAGCATAGTTACTACATGTTGTAGGCTTCGTCCCACGTCACTTCGCGCTTCAGATCGATCGCGAGGCGGCCCATGATGGCGGTCATCGTGCTCTCGGCCGCGAACAGCGCCGCGTTCTCCGGCGGAATCTCGCCGCGCGCGCCTTTGACGAAGTGCTCGATCACATCGTCGGTGATGTTGTACTTGGTCGCTTGCCGCGAGGGGCTCCGTCCTTCGACATTGGTCGTGTAGCCGCGGCGCGAAGTTGAGATCACGCCCTTGGTTCCAAAGAAGTATTCGCCCACGTCACGGTAGCCGCCCACGGAAATCTGATTCGCCGAATGCGTGTAGACGCGGCCGTCAGGCAGCTTGTAGTTGACGGCCAGACTGTCCATGATGTCACCGATGTCGGTGCGCACCACGCGAGCGCCGTAGCCGGTCGCGCTGACCGGGTGGACTCCGGTGAACCAGTTGACGACGTCGATGTTGTGGCAATTCTGCTCGACGATGATGTCGCCGGACAACTCCTTGTAGAACAACCAGTTCCGAACACGCTCCTCCGACTCCGGGTGCCCCTTGCGGATCGGCAGGGGGCCGCCCAGCCAGGCGGAGCGAATCATGCGGATCTCACCGATCTCGCCCCCCGCGACCATCTCGTAGGCGCGGCGATAGTCCTTGCCCCAACGTTGTTGGTAGTCGACCATCACCATCTGTCCGGGCTTGACGTTCTTCGACGCGGCGATCACACGGCGCACGCCGGCCGGGTCGACCGCTACCGGCTTTTCCATCAGGATGTGCTTGCCCGAGGCGACCGCCAGCTCGAAGTGCTCCGGGTGCAGATAGGGCGGCGTGGCGATGTAGATCGCGTCGATATCGGCGTCCAGAATCGCCTGGGCGCTCTTGTAGGCTTGCGCGTCGGGCGCGGGCAGGCTCTTGCGGGCCGCGGCGATCTGGTCGTCGTAGACGTCGGCGAGAGCCGTCAATTCCGTGCCCGGGTTCTTGAGGAACAGCTTGCTGACTCGCGATCCGCGTCGGCCGCAGCCCAACAGTCCGACTTTTGCCTTCGAGTTCGCCGGCGTCCCGTAGACCGATTCCGGTTGAATGATCGTCCAGCCGGCCGCCGCCACACCCGCATCCTTGACGAACTCTCTGCGTGTGGAAGCCTGCTTCGATTGCTTGTCCATGCCGCCTCTCCAAGCACCCCGGAATGGCGCGCTTCGCCTCGTGGAACCGAGCGGTTCCCAACGCGTTCCGATTCTAACAGAGACTCGCGGCGGGGAGCTTGCGGAGGCCCCGGCATGGGAACCTTGGCCTCCGCCCTCCCTCATCCTTCCCCAAACTGACTTCAGCGAAGCCGCCTGGCGATTCGAACCTGCACAGGCGCCAGGTTCCGCGGGTTGGATCGATGCAGTCCTTTTGTATAGTGGGGAGTCGGAAGGGGACTTTGCGATGGGAATCCTCATGCGCGAGAACAGGACGGGTTCTCTGACTCAGCCCCGTGTCAGTGGCTTTCATGCAGGGTTTCGATTCGCGTCCGTCCTTGTTCTGTTCTGTTTCCTGACTCCAGCGGTCTCTCCGTCACTGTTCGGAGGACCTGCCGATAGAAGGGTTGCTGAATGGGCCCTGCGAACCGGTGGAACGGTCGTTCTGGCCGGAGAAGGGGAGCCCATCGGGTCGGTGAATCAACTTCCCGGCGGGGATTTCAAGCTGGAAATCCTGAACCTCGTCGGAACGAACATGAAGCCGCCCGACCTGGCGAGACTCGGCAAGCTCAGGCACATCAAGGAACTCCATCTCCCTCAGCCCATGTGGATTCGCCATCCGGGACTTGACGACAATCAAAACCCCCAGATGCGTCACCTGGCGTCCCTCAGCTCCCTGCGGAGGCTCACTTTCAGCTATTTCTTTCGAGAGTTCAACGGCCGCTTCAAGGACGAGGGCATCGAGCAGATTGCCGCACTGACGAATCTCGAGGAGTTCCGGGTGCGAAGGGCCGCTGTCCGCGGGCATTCACTGGGGCCTTTCCGCAATCTGAAATCCCTGGATCTGACCTATTGCCGGCTGGATGACGAGGGCATGCGGAACATCGAGAACATGAAGGCCCTTCAGAAGCTTTGGATCGGCGACACGCGGGTGACCGACGAGGGCTTGGCCTACGTTCGGGACCTGCACGATCTCGAGGAGCTGCATCTTCAGGGCAATCAGGTCAGCGACGCCGGGTTGGTTCATCTCGAAGGCCTTGTCAAGCTCAAGACGCTCAATCTGCGGAGCGCCGGTATCAGTGACCACGGACTGCAACGATTGGCTCGGCTGACGGAACTCGAGGTCCTCAATCTCTACAACACGAAAGTGTCGAACGCCGGCCTGGAACTGCTTGCACGTCTGAAGAGCCTGAGAGAAGTGGACCTGCGCTATTCACGTGTGACCAAAGCGGGCGTGGTAGCCTTGCAGGCCGCCCTGCCGGGGGCGAGACTGCTCTTCCTTGACGTCTCGCCTCGAAACCCGGAGGTAAGCGCCGCACCCTTCCCTGTGGGCGGAAGTGAGGAGGCGATCGCTCGGTGGGTGCGAAGCATGGGCGGGGAGGCGGAGATCGTCAATGGCGCGCTTCGCGAGGTTTCTCTTGCGCGAACGGCGCTTGCCGACAGGGATCTGGAGAACTTCAGAGGACTGCCGAATCTGCGCCGTCTTTCCTTGGCGGCGACCGAGGCCGGCGATCTGGGCGTGCGCTGCCTGGAGCACCTGCCGGGAGTAACCGAACTGGACCTCACGAGCACCCTTGTCTCGGACGCCGGGCTGCGGCGCCTCGAGGGCTTGCGTGGTCTCAGGAACCTTCGTCTCGACCAGACCGTGATCGAAGGGCCGGGGCTGGAGCACATCCGGGGGCTCCAGCAACTCGAAGAGCTGAGTGTCGTCGGCGCGCCGCTACGCGACATCGGCCTGCCGCCCCTGGCCGGCCTGAAGTCGCTGACAAGGCTGTGGGTTGCTGAAACCGACATCACGGACGAGGGAGCGTCGGCCCTGGCGGACTTGCGCGCCCTCACGTTGCTCGACCTGGCCGCAACCGATCTGACGAACAAGGGACTGGTTCATCTGAAGGGGTTGACCGGCCTCAGGTGGCTTTCGCTCAGCTACACGCGGTTCACCGACGAAGGGTTGGTGAACCTGGAAGGTTTGAAGGAGCTGAGGCAGCTCGCGATGGTCCGTACGCGCCTGAGTGACGCCGGGATGAAGTCGATCGGGAAGTTGACGAAGCTCACCGATCTGGACCTGGATTACACCGAAGTCACGGATGAGGGACTCTCGCAGATCACGGGACTGCGGGACTTGAGAACGCTCAGTCTCGACAGCACCCTCGTCACCGATGAAAGTGTTCCGCACCTTTCGCAACTGTCCAAACTGAAGAAGCTCAACCTTTATCACACCCTGATCAGCGCGGAGGGTCATCAGAGGCTGAAGACCGCGCTGCCGGAATGCGAGATCGTATGGGACCCGGACTCCGCCCTCCCGAACCGGCGCAGGAGTTGAGCAACCTTCGCCCGGCGCAAAGCCCGCCGACGAACCTCTCTACCCGTGCCCCTGCCGGCAAGTTCGGCGCCTTTCTGCGGGCTCTCCTGGTCTTGGTGTTTTGCCAAGTTGGCGGTTACGCGGCGGATTTCTCGCAAGACGAAGTGGGCTTGTGGATCGCCGGGACGGGAGGCTCGATCGACCGCAACACGAACGGCGGCATTACTGAAGTCAACCTCACGTCCACGTGGATCACCGATGAGGACCTGGTGCGACTTGCCTCGCTGCGTGACTTGGAACATCTCAACCTTTCCTACACATGGATCAGCGATCTCGGGCTCGAGCATCTGAAGCCTCTGGAGAACATCACCCTGCTCGATCTTCGGTTTGTCGAATACATCTCCGACGGCGGGATCGCTCACCTGAAGGGCTGGAAACATCTGCGTCATCTGAACATCCGGGGGACACAGGTGACCAGCGCGGTTTTCGAACACTTGGCGGGCCTGACAACCCTTGAATCCCTGGATGTGGGATTCAGTCTGGTGAACGACGAAGGTTTCGAGAGCCTGGCGCCGCTGGAGCGGCTTCAGACCTTCGCGTTCGGGGGCAACAAGCTGACAGGGAGATCTCTGCCGTTATTGCGGCTCCTGCCTTCGCTTCGCCATCTGGTCGTCAGCGGCAAGCAACGAACCGACTCCGGCTACTGGGGCCTTGAGCTGAACGACTTCAACATCAGCTCTCTCGAAGCCTTGACCGGTCTCCGTAGTCTTGACGTGGCCGACATGAGAATCTCCGACGAGAGCTTGAAGGTCATACGAAAGTTCGTGAACCTCGAAGCGCTCGACCTCAGCCGGACCCTCGTCTCCAGCGCGGGCATGCGAGAGCTGCGACCGCTTCGCTCTCTGCGCGACTTGAAGCTGGCGCAGGTCGAAGGAATCGACGACCAGGCGTCAGCGTCTTTTCTGGAAATGGAGCAACTCGAAACGCTCGACCTCGCGGAAACCCGAATCAGCGACCGGTCCCTGCCGGATCTGGGCCGAATGAAAAGCTTGCGGAAGGTCTTTGTGGGCGGCTCCGGGGTTACCGCCGAAGGTGTCGCCGAGTTTCGGCGGCGGCATCCGAACGTGCAGATCGCCTGGTGGGCTCAGGAGTGAGAACCGGCCGTTCCTCGTGCTCGCGCCGGAGTCGTGATTAGACGATCCAGTTCAACTTCTTGTTCGCTGACGGGAACTTGTCGATTCTCGTTTTCATGACCTCGCTGGCGAGCGTCAGATAGAGGTCTCCTACGGTGCCGGTCGTCTTCGTGTGCAGGCCCCTCTTCAGGTCGCCGGCCCCTCCGGCGGCGATCACGGCCAAACCGCTGTTCTTGTGAGCATTCGCTTCCGCATGCTCGTGCACGAACATCAGGCAGGTGTGGTCCAGTAACGTGCCGTTACCCTCCGGTATGGATTTCAGCTTCGCCAGCAGGTAGGCGAACTCCTCGACGTGCCAGCGATTGATGTCCCTCAACACCCGCTGGCCCTGCGGTGTTTCCACGTCGCCATGCGTGTAACCGTGGTGCCGCCGGGCGGTATGCCCCAGCCACGGGAAGCGGGAAGTCCCTTGGCACTTCGTCAGCATGTACGAAGCCACGCGCGTCTGGTGGGAAGCCAGGGCATGAACCATGAGGTCCGTTTGCAGTTTGGCGATACGCGGCCAGTCTTTGAGGTCTCCGCCCTCGGGAGGACGTTCGACGACTTGGCGGTATTCGGGCGGGAGACTCACGATCGATCGTTCCAGGTCTCGCAGCGAGGTGAGGTATTCGTCCAGGCGGTTCTGGTCCTGGCGCCCGAGGTTGTGCTTCAGGCTTTGCGTGTCATCCTGGACTGCGTCCAATACGCTCTTCTTCTGCTCGATCCAGTCTTCGTCTTTCGTCCCGAAGAGCCGGTCGAACAGCCGCTGGGGAATCATCTCCGGGGGAAGGGGACGATCACGGTCGGCCCAACTCAGATTCCGCTGAATGCTTTCCCCCAGCGACTCCTGACAGACACCGATCTGAAGTGAGCGGAAGCGGGATTCGTTCCCGATCTCGGATGCGATCACCTGGTCAATCGAGGGCGCCCCGGCTCCACGCCCGGTAAACGAGGTGCCCGAAACGAGACCACTCATGGAACGGTGATGGTCGTTCCCGGGTCCGGGCATGCGGGCCGCGGGATTGTCGAGCCCGGTGATGATGTGAATGTCGTTGCGGAACGGCGCCAGCGGAGACAGGCACGCCGTCATCCTGTAATCATGTCCGGCTTCGCGGGGGATCCAGAAACGCTCCAGAATCCCGTTGCCGTTGAACCACAACACGAATCTCGACTCGATGTTGTCGTCCGCGCCGAGGCTCTTGGCGGCGGCATAGGCCGTGCCGCTCGAGTTGAACATCGCTTCGAGGGAAGGCAACCCGATCCGGACCATCGCGCCGGAGAGGCCCACTCCTCTCAGGAACGTGCGGCGAGATAGTGCGCTCTTTGAACTCATGGGCTCGTCCGAACTTCCAGTGAATCGTTCCAACCCGGCTAGCGAAATTATACTCTCATCGTCGAGCGGAAGGGTAGTCCGTCTATTTCTCGTCGAATGTCGGCTGGGAGGCTTTCGCCGCGGGCTGCGGGAGCAGCCCTTCTTTGGAAGGTAGCTCCGTCGTCGCCAGTTTCATGGCTGGAATCCCGATGCCTTCTCCCAGGTCGGAAAGAGTCCCGAGATCCACCGGTCCTACGATGTTGAGCACCGTGAATTCCTGATGGTCCTCGGAGACGACGGTGAACCCGGTCACCTCTTCGTTCTCGACGTAGGAGTACACGCCGACGCTCTGTGCTTTGGTGCGGTCCTTGACCTCGATCAAGGGAACCCAGTTCGGCCCCGCGACTTGCTCATGGATCGGGCTCACGTCTTCTTTGCTGTACTGCTTCTTCCCCTTGAACCAGAAGCGGCGCAGGTAGATCCCTTTGAGCTTCCCGACAAGGCTCTTCACCGGCTCGGTAACGCCCTTTTTCAATACCAGCAGCTTGCGGCCTCTTTCGAGTGACTCGCCGTCGAGGTTGATCGTGACCACCTCGTCGGCCCTTTCTTCGAGGTGGTCGAGGTCCATCCGAAGCTGCGCTCCCTCCTGAGCCGCCAGCGGAGCGCAGAGCGCGAACAGCGCCGCCAGCCAGGTCTTTCTCATTCCTCCGCACCCCGGTTTCCGGACCGCCATACTGCATCGCGGGCCTGATTGATCTTGATCCCTGCCAGTTGCAGTGACATCAGCAGTTCCGCCTCGGCCTGCCGGGCCTCGATCAGCGCCTGCCGATCGGAATGCTGCTTCTGCATGAAGACGCCCAAACTCAGCGAGGCAGCCATGGCGCCAGCCGCCACCCAGCGCCAACGCATCCGGCGAGGCTGCGGCTCGGCTCGGACTTCTTCCATGAGCCGGCTCGTAAATCCAGCCGGCGGCGTTCGCCTCGCCAGCGCTTTTCTCAGCTCAGATTCGACCGGCCCCATAAAGAACCTCCCCCTTCAATTCCGGCGCCTTGTCTCGCAATCGGAACAGCGCTCTGCGGAGCGTTGTTTTCACCGTGTTCAACGGCATGTCCAAAGCTTCCGCGATTTCCGACAGCTTCATGTCCTCCTGAAACCGCAGTATGATCACCATGCGCATCTTCTTCGGCAACGAGCGAACTTTCTTCCACAAGGTTTCCGCGAGCAGCGGGTCCCAGGGACTCGTTTCCACCCCAGGCTCCACCACCTCGTCGAGAGGCTGATAGCGGCGATGCTTCAGCCTCCGCGTGTAATCGATGCACCTCCTCGTGACCGCCTGTCGCAGCCAGAATGTCAGGTGCAGATCCGACTCGATCCGCTCCAGGTTCTTGTACAGTTCCAGGTAGACATCCTGCGCCACATCCTCGGCCACAGCCCGGTTCCCGAAAAAGTGGTAGGCGAGACTGTAGACCATCGACTTGTGATGGTCGATGACCTCCCCAAACGCCTCGGGATCCCGAAGCGCGTTATCCACGAGACGTCTCGGCGAAGATTCCATCCGCCTATGCACCAGAATACGCCCCCGGTAATGGGAAGGGTTCAATTCTTCGACAGAAATGCAGGGTCCGCTCCCACATCGGCTGCAAGACATTCAACAACTGATGATCGGAGTCCAGCAACTCGAGCTCGACATCCGGATTCTTTCGGGCGAACTCCATCGAGATGGCCGGGTCCACCACGTCGTCGTATTTTCCGTGAAAGATCAAAACGGGTTGACGGACCGCCGGGCTCGGTTCGAATTGCTGAGCGTCCTGGTAGAACCGGTATCCCAGTGGCGACATGCCCTGTTCGCCGTAGTGATAGACCGGCAGCGTTCCCTCTTGTTTCCAGGCGTCGATGCACGATTTGCCCAGCCGGTCGGCCCAACGGCGCACAAAGTCGAAAGCGGGCGCCAGCAGGACGATCCCGCAGCGGAGTTCCGGATGCCGTGAGGCGTGCAGCGCGGCCAGGTAGCCTCCCAGGCTGGAACCGACGATCAAGCTGGGCCGGATTTTGGCGGCGGTGCGTTCCACGACTTCCCGTTGAGCCGAAAGGGTCGTTTTCTCGAATGTCCCCGTCACCAACTCAGGGATGTGGACATCCGCGCCCAGCGACGAGAACCGCTCCAGGAAAAAACGGCCCTTCCGGGAATCCGGGCTGGATGCGAATCCGTGCAGGTAGAGAATGTTCGGCACCGCGCGCCGCCCGATTTTTCAGACCGGAGCTATTCCGAACCGTCCCGCTCCGCGTGCAGCACTTTCGCGAGCCGCCGCTGGTGCCGCTCTTCGCCGGTAAAAGCCGCACCGATGAAGGACTGTACGATCTCTCCCGCCAAGGCAATGCCGACGATGCGTGCTCCCAGGCACAACACGTTCATCGCGTCGTGCTCGACTCCCTGATGGGCGGAATAGGTGTCGTGGCACAAGCCGGCGCGCGCTCCCCGCACCTTGTTGGCCGCCACCGAGGCCCCGATGCCGCTCCCGCAGACAATGATCCCTCGCTCGGCCTCACCGTCAGCGACGGCCCGGGCCACCGCGAACGCAAAGTCCGGATAGTCGTCCAGCGCGTCGTACTCGTGAGCCCCGAGGTCAGTGACCTGGTGCCCGCCGGACTCCAGCAGCTTGCCGATCTCCTGCTTCAGATCGAAGCCGGCATGGTCCGCGCCGATCGCAATCTTCGCCAAGAACGATTCTAGCCTGTATTTCTCACCACGTGGTGAGGCGAAGTGCGTGAGAGGGCCGTCAGGACGAGGCGCGAGCCGCTTGGCGCGCGCAGGCGTACTTGAACCGTACGTTGAGCACGGCAAGCAAACGCAACGAAGTCCTGGCGGTCATATCGTGTGCTTCGACCGTCGGGTGGTGAGAAATGCAGGCTCGCTGAAACGCGGCGTACTTCGGAGTCTCTTCTTGTTATGCAGGGAATGGCCAGGCGGGAGAGCCGGAGGGCCGTGGCCGAGCAGCAGGATCATGCACGGAGAAGGCATACCGGCTTCGAGCGGCATGACAGTTCGGCCTCTCCGTCTCGGCAGTGTGTCCGCCCTGTCACGAACCGCAAGAAACGGGTGGGATAACAGGCATGCTCCACTCTAATATGAGCCCATGAGAGAGTTTGAGCGCATTGCGAAAATCATTCGTTTCCTCGACGAGCACCATAGCGAGCAGCCTGATCTGGAGACGCTGGCTGCACAAGCCGGTCTCAGCCCCTTCCACTTCCACCGGCTCTTCTCGCATTGGGCCGGCATCACGCCGAAAGATTTCCTGCAGTGCCTGACGCTGTCGCACGCCAAGCGGTTGCTCGATGCGGGTGAGAGCGTTTTGGAGACCGCTCTTGGTGCGGGGCTCTCAGGTCCGGGCCGGTTACACGACCTCTGCGTCAGCCTCGAAGCCGCCTCGCCGGGAGAGATCAAGACCTCAGGCGCCGGATGGACGATCGAGGCGGGCTTTGCCGACAGCCCGTTCGGTGTGTGTTTGGTAGGCCGCAGCGCGCGCGGCATATGCCATCTTTCTTTCTTTGACCGCGCCGACCGCGCCCAGGGAGAAGCGGCTATCCACAAGGATTGGCCATTGGCTCGAGTGCACTGGGATGACCCAGCGGCCGGCCAACTCGCTGCCCAACTCTTTACCCGGCCCGGCAATGGCGTCTCAGGCGCATCGCTCCGGGCCTTTGTCCGCGGGAAGGCTTTCCAGGTTCGTGTCTGGCGCGCCTTGCTCCGCGTTCCCCCGGGTGCGCTCGTCAGTTACGGCCGGTTGGCTGAGGCCGTGGGCAGGCCCTCAGCCGCTCGCGCCGTCGGTGCTGCGGTCGGCCGGAACCCTCTGGCGTATATCATCCCCTGTCACCGCGTGATCCACGCAACGGGTGTGCTCGGCGGCTACCGCTGGGGCATCGAACGCAAGCGCGCGATCGTCGCATGGGAAACCGCATCTTTCGTCGATGGAGATCCGCTTGCTCTCGCTTCGCGACAGTGCCCCTGAACGCTCTTCAGACCCTCAGTCGTGAGACTGCGCAGGGCCTCGGAAGGACCTGAAAACATTGCAAGCCCATGGCTTCAGTTAAGGGCAAAACCTGAAAACCAAGGCATGTTCCGGCGGGGCGATACAAGCCGGGCCGCCTTCTCGGCCATACGTCACAGACTTGCTCTCAGGACCCCTGCGGCGCACTGGAAAGGCATATCCTCTCTTCGGCGGCCGTCCGGGACTGCTAGAATCGACCCGTCATGCATCGCCCGCGACCTCTTTCAGCCATCCGACTGTTTATTCTCGCGGCTGTCGGAATCGCAGCCGCACTGCCCCAGTTCCGCGATCCCACGCTCCGTCCCGACTATTCGGCTCGTGTAACGATCGTCGTGCAACGCGAAGACACCGGTGAAATCGTCCCCGCACGCATCTACCTCTTTCGCAGCGGGCGGCTTTTCCGTCTGAGCCCTGTTGACAGCATGATCGCTTTCAAGCAGGACAATTTCTACCGCAACCGTCCCTGGCGCCGCTCGGACAACCCCGATTCGCTCGAAATCATCGTCCGCGACATGTCCCACGTCATCCTCACGAAGGGCAGCGCCACCTTTGACGTCCCGCCGTGGAAGGAGTACCGCCTGGAAGTCCACCGCGGCCTGTTCTATGAGCCCGCGGTCATCGAGTTCGAAGTCGGCCCCAACGAGGAAAAGACGATCGTCGCCAAAGTCCGGCCGATGGCCCCCCGGCTCCAGGAGCAGTGGATCAGCGCAGACCAACACGTGCACATCATGCGCGCTCGTGAGGATGACGATCTGTTTTTGCGCTGGATGCAGGCCGAAGACCTGAACGTCCTCAACAACCTCGAGGGCCAGCGGCAGCAGCATTTCGGCGTGCAATACGCCTGGGGCCGCGCAGGCGAAGCGCGCATGCCGGGGCAATCGATCCGGTCCGGCCACGAGACCCGCAGCGATTTCTTCGGGCATGTTCTCGTTCTGGGCGGAAACCGCCTGATCCGGCCGCTGGGCATAGGTGACATGTATGGGAACACCCCCTACGCCTACCCCCATCCCTACATCACTTTCTTCGAAGGACGCCGCGCCGGCGGCCTTGTCGGCTACGCTCACTTCCACGGATCCCGCAAGCATTCGCAGTTCATCATGAACATGGCGCTCAACACCCTCGACTTCGTGGAAGTCATGCAGTACGCGCTCATCAAGACTCCGGGCTGGTACGAGTTGCTCAACGCCGGGTTCCGGGTCACAGGCACCGCCGGCTGCGATTGGCCCGACCCCACGGACCATTTCATCCCTTGGGAAAGGAACCTCCCGCTGCTGGGACCGGAGCGGACTCTGGTGAAAGCCGAACCGGGCGAATCGGCTTGGGAAACCTGGGCCGATGCCGTCAGGCGGGGCTCCGCGGTCGTCTCCAACGGGCCGCTTCTCGACTTCACGGTGAATGGACGCGGTATCGGAAGCATCATCGACTGGGACGGAGATTCCGCTACGGTCCGGGGCGAAGCCATCGCCGTCTTCCATCGGCCGCTGGATTCCCTCGAAATCGTCGCCAACGGCAAGGTCGTCGCCTCCCGCAAGGGTGACGGCGTCAAGACCGAGCTATCGCTACCCTTCGAGTTGGAGCTCACCGAAAGCACCTGGATCGCCGCCCGCACCGAAAGCCCCCGGCTCCGGGAAGACATCCGGATCTGGGCCCACGCCAGTCCCGTTTACGTGCTGAAGAATCGTCAGCCACCTTACGTCAAGGCGGACCGTGACTCCGTCCTCGCCAAGTGGGAAACTGAGATCGAGTTCTACAAGACTGCCGGCTTCGTCTTCGAGCATGAAAGCCAAAGAGACGAGTTGATGGACCTCGCCGAAAGGACGCGGAAGATCCTCCAGGCTCCTCAACCCCCCTGGCCGGCGAGCCGCTAACCAGCTCCGGCACGACCCGAATGGACCTGGAAAATCCTGTTTATCAAGCCGGGTTGACACCCATCCGGATGTTTCCTGTTTGAATGATCCGCCCACGAGCGGAGAAAAAACCGGCCGTCGCACACAGCCGCCAAACGGCTCCAACAAGAACCGCCCCAAGCCCGGCCAACCGGTTTTTCACGAGTCACGAATCACGGCTTATTGCAAGACACGAGACACGGCCTTTACGGTTCACCGCCCGTCGGACATTTCTTCTGGAGCGAACCAGGTCCCACCAAATGCTTTTCACGAAACACGAGACACGAATCACGAATCACGGCTTTTATGCTTTTCACGTGGCTCGAACGGTACACGGGGGTACTGAAGCCCTTCAGTCTTTTTTTTGCCGCCCGGCTTGCTTAGCATGAAGATCATGGCTCCTGATCAAGGCCTGGATTCGTTCCCTGCGAGCGCCTGCGAAGTGAAAATTCTTCCGTCTTCAGATCGTCTTGTTCGGGCGCGTTCCCTGCAAAGATTTCCCACCATTTCCCGGTATTTCCCACGATTTCCCGGCATTTCCCAGGTACCCCCCCCCCTCGCCTCAAGCGCCCCTGATGTGCAACAAAGTTCCGGGCGCGCCTCGAGTGCGGCCGAGCCGGAGCCTCACGAACATCGCACGGAAACCCCTTGTTTCACCTTGAATGATCCGCACTTGGGCGGAGGCGGCACGAGCCTGCCTTTCTCGCCATGTGGCGAGGCGGAGTGGGTGAGAGGGCCGTCAGGACGAGGCGCAAGCCGGGCGGAGGAAAAAGTCGCGCGCAGGCGTACTTGCCAAATCGCCTCCTTCACCCCTCGGGTCAGGAAACACGAAATAAGGCTTTCCCGAAACATGGCCTTAACGCAAGCTGCCTTGGAGCAACGGCTGTACTACCTGCTTGGGTTTTTGGATCACGAAACACGAGACACGAAACACGAATCACGGCCTTTTTTCGCGTGCTTCGGCCGTCGGGTGGTGAGAAATGCAGGCTGCTAGCTCCCTCGGTCTTCTCACCGACCTGTACCAGATCACCATGGCGCAGGGCTACTGGAAGACCGGTAAAGACCGGCATGAGGCGGTCTTCCATCTGTTCTTTCGCAGGAATCCCTTCGGCGGCGCCTTCTCCGTCGCCTGTGGCCTCGCCCCGGCCATCGAATCCCTGCAAGGTTTCGGCTTCGACGAGTCGGACCGTGCCTATCTGTCTACGTTGCGGGGAAACGACGGAGAGCCGCTTTTCGAACCCGCTTTCCTCGACTACCTGGGTAACCTCGAATTCGCTTGCGACCTCGACGCCCTTCCCGAAGGCGTGGTTGCCTTTCCTCAGGAGCCGTTGCTGCGCGTACGAGGGCCCCTGCTGCAATGTCAGCTTCTCGAGACGCCGCTGCTGACGATCATCAACTTCCAGACCCTCATTGCCACGAAAGCCGCCCGCGTCTGCCTCGCGGCGCAAGCGGAGCCGGTCCTGGAATTCGGTCTCCGGCGTGCCCAGGGCAGGGACGGCGGATTGGCGGCGAGCCGCGCCGCCTACGTCGGCGGCTGTGCCGGCACCTCCAACGTGCTGGCGGGCAAGGTTTACGGCATTCCCGTCAAGGGCACCCATGCCCACAGTTGGATCATGTCGTTCGACAGCGAGGAAGAGTCGTTCCAGGCCTATGCCCAAGCTATGCCCAACAACTGCATCTTCCTCGTCGACACGTACGACACGATCGAGGGCGTCCGGCGCGCGATCGCCGCCGGCCGCCGATTGAGAGAAGCGGGCCACGAGATGATCGGCATTCGGCTCGACTCCGGCGACCTCGCTGAACTGAGCATCGAGGCGCGGCGCTTGCTTGACGATGCGGGCTTCAACGAGGCTGCGATCGTTGGATCGAGCGATCTGGACGAATACAAGATCGGCGAGATCAGGAAGAGAGGCGGACAGATCGCCGTATGGGGCGTCGGCACGCGTCTCGCCACCGCCTACGACGATCCCGCCCTCACCGGCGTCTACAAGATCTCCGCCATCCGCGAGCCGGGCGGGGAATGGAAGCACTGCATCAAGCTGTCCGACGATCCGGACAAGCAATCCACGCCGGGCATCCAACAGGTCCGCCGCTTCTCCAGCAACGGGCGATTCCAGTCGGATGTCATCTACGACGAAGCTGCGCCCCCTGAGGCCGCATGGCAAGCTCGCGTGTTCGGCGACCCCGACACGAAGATTGCCCTTCCACCGGACTGCGCTTGGGAGGATCTGCTCCAACCCGTATTCCGTTCCGGCGCGCTGAAGATGGAAATGCCTTCGATCCACGACATGCGCAGGCGCTGCCTGCGTCAACTCGACTCGCTTGGCCCCGAACTCAAGTATCCGGCCTCTACTGTCCACTATCCCGTCGGTATCGAGGACAGCCTGTTCAAGCGAAAACAGAAGCTCGCCGCCGCAAGGCGGTAAATCCGCGCGACGGAACTTTCCTCGACACCCGCTACAATCGGGATGTCGATCATCGGGAGGCAGTAGACAGAGTATGCAGGAACCGGTTGTCGTTCACGCCTTGCGAACCGCCGTGGGAAAGGCGCCCCGTGGCTCGCTCAATACCACGCGCCCCGACGACATGGCCGCCGCCGTGATCGGTGAGATCGTCGACCGCACTCCGGAGTTGCCCAAGGACGAGATCGAGGACGTCATCCTTGGCTGCGCGATGCCCGAGGCCGAGCAGGGCATGAACATCGCCCGCATCGCCGGCCTGCGCGCCGGACTGCCTGACTCCGTGCCCGGCATGACGATCAACCGCTTCTGCAGTTCCGGCCTGCAGTCGATCGCGCTCGCGGCCGATCGCATCCGCGGCGGAGGGGCGAAAGCCATCATCGCCGGCGGCGCTGAATCCATGAGCCTCATTCCCGGCGCCGGACACAAGCTGGCCCCCAACCCCTGGGTGATGGAGCACATGCCGCAGCTCTACATCAACATGGGTCTCACGGCCGAAAAAGTCGTCAGCAAGTACGGTATCCCGCGTGAAGCCCAGGACGAATTCGCGCTCGGCAGCCATCGCAAGGCTGCCTCTGCCCAGCAAGGCGGCAAGTTCGACGACGAGATCGTACCGCTCGACGTCAAGGTCACCGCGGCCGGCAATGGCGGCGTCCACACCCGCGAAGCCGTGTTCGCCCGTGACGAAGGAATCCGTTTCGACACCAGCCTCGAAAAGCTCGCTACGCTCAAGCCGGTCTTCCGGGTGGGCGGCTCGATCACCGCCGGCAACTCCTCGCAGACGAGCGATGGCGCGGCGGCGGCCCTGGTCATGTCCGCCGATCGGGCGCAGGAGTTGGGGCTCAAGCCGCTCGCCCGCTTTCTCGGCTTCGCCACCGCTGGAGTCCCGCCGGAGATCATGGGCATCGGTCCGGTGGTAGCCATTCCCAAGGCTCTCGAGATCGCCGGGCTCGAGCTCGAACAGATCGACCTCATCGAGTTGAACGAGGCCTTCGCCGGGCAAGCCTTGGCCGTCATCAAACTCGCCGGACTCGACCCCGATCGCGTCAACGTCAACGGCGGCGCCGTCGCTCTCGGCCACCCGCTCGGCGCGACCGGCGCGAAGCTCACCGCGACGCTCCTCCAGGAGATGCATCGCCGCAAATCGCGCTACGGCATGGTCACGATGTGTGTCGGCGGAGGACAGGGCGCCGCCGGCATCTTTGAGAGAATCGAATAGGCGCTGATTCCACGCCGATTTATTGGGTCTTCCCGGAGAGAGTGTCAGGCAGGGCTGAAGAAATGAAATATCTGATCATCATCGAAAACGACGGCAAGGGCTGCTCTGCTTACGTGCCGGACCTTCCGGGGTGTGTGGCCGCTGGTGATACCGAAGAAGAGGTCCGGGAACTGATCCACGAGGGCATCCGGTTTCATCTCGAAGGCATGCAAGAGACGGGAGATCCCGTTCCGTAACCTGTGAGCACCGCCGAATATTTCGAAGCTGCTTCATGACCTGGCGTTGAGCTGAACCGTCGTCTGCATTCCATGGCCACCACCGAGTCCATTCCCACAACGGGGGCAGCCCCTGCCGGCGGCAGTTTTCTTCTCGAAGACTTTCCCGCCGAGACCGCCTTCATCCCGGAAGACTTCTCCGAAGAGCAGCGCCAGATCGAATCCACAGCCGACCGCTTCGTGACCGAAGAAGTCTTCCCCCGGATCGAGCAATTCGAGGCGCAGGAGCCCGGCCTCTGCCGCAAGCTCATGAAGCAGGCCGGCGACCTCGGCCTGCTGGCGGTCGGAGTTCCCGAGCGATACGGCGGGCTCGAGTTGGACATGACCAGTGGCCAGATCGTTGCCGAGCGCATCGGACGCTACGCCTCGTTCTCGACCACCTACGGCGCGCACACGCACATCGGTACGCTCCCGCTGGTTTTCTTCGGAACCGAAGACCAGAAGCAGCGCTATCTCCCGCGAATCAGCAGCGGAGAATGGATCGCGGCCTACTGCCTCAGTGAACCCCACGCCGGCAGCGACGCGTTGGCCTCTCGCACGCGGGCCGAATTGTCCGCCGACGGCAGGCATTACATCCTCAACGGCGAGAAGATGTGGGTCTCCAATGGCGGCTGGGCGGATCTCTACACCGTCTTCGCCAAAGTCGACGGTGAGCAGTTCAGCGCTTTCCTCGTCGAACGAGGCTGGGAAGGCGTCAAGCCTGGCCCGGAAGAACGGAAGATGGGCATCAAGGGGAGTTCGACGACGCCCCTGGTGCTTGACGAGGTCGCCGTCCCGGTCGAGAACGTGCTCGGAGAAATCGGCTGCGGCCATCTCATTGCTTTCAACATCCTCAACATCGGCCGCCTGGAATTAGGCGCGGCTTGCATCGGCGGCGGCGAGGACGTGATCGCCGTCACGATCGAATACGCCAAACAGCGTCAGGCGTTCGGAAGACCCATCTCCGATTTCGGCTTGATCCGCCACAAGCTCGCGCAAATGGCTGTCTATCTCTTTGCCACCGAGTCGATCGTCTACCGCACCTCGGGCATGATCGACGCCCGCTCGGCGGACCTCGACTGGACCGGCGAGCATTCGGCCCGCGCGCACCTGAAGGCCATCGAGGAATACGCTGTCGAGTGCTCGATCGTGAAAGTGTACTCCAGCGAATCGCTCGATTACCTGGTCGATGAAGGCGTGCAGGTCCACGGCGGTTATGGCTTTCATCAGGACTACAGCATCGAGCGCGCTTATCGTGATGCGCGCATCAACCGCATCTACGAGGGCACCAACGAGATCAACCGTCTGCTCATCACCGGCATGCTGCTCAAGCGCGCCGCGCAGAAACGCCTTGACCTTGGGACAGCCGCAAGAAACGCCATGAACGAGGCGGCCGGCGATGCTCTCGGCAACGTCGATTGGTCCGGCGCGCCCGAGCGGGAGCTGCTGCGGCGCGCCAAGCAAGCGACGCACATCTGTGCCGGCGCCGCCTGGCAACGCTTCGGAGACCGGCTTGAGCAGCAGCAGGAAGTCGTCGCCGCGGTCAGCGGCATGGTCATCGGTATCTATGCCGCCGAATCAGCCCTGCTGCGCGCCGAGAAGCTTCGAGCGCGAGGCCGCGGCGAGAACGCGCGTGACATGGCGCGGCTGCTGGTCTTCGACCTTCTCACGGACATCCCGCGTCTCGGATCGACGACCCTGGCCGCATCCCTCGACGGCGAGGCTCTCGTTCACACCGAGCGCCTGCTCCGCCGGCTCACCGATTGCCCCGCTCTCGACACCATCGCTATTCGCCGCCGCATCGCCGAGCGCCTGATCGCCGCCGAAAGGTTTGTGGTTTGACCCTGCACCGCCGCGGCTTCGTGCAGATGTGCCTCGGTGCCGGGTCCTGTCTGCTCTGGCCCCGCCACGCCGCCCCGGCAAGCGGCGAGACGCGATATCAGAAGCTGCTCGTCCGATATCGCACCGACCCGGACCGCATCGCACGGGCGCTTCCTCCCGCCCTGAGTGCGGACCCAAGCGGCGAGGCCTGGTTCGAATGCGCGCGGATCATTCCCGAATCCGCAGGACCGCTGTTCGAAGGCCCTTGCCTGGCCGCGGGCGTCCGCCTGGCCGTCGAGCACGGCTCCGGGCCGGGTTGGTTCCAGCCTGTGCGCTGGACAACTCACGAGTGGCTCCGGCTCTGGGAGCGCGAACACCTCGGCTTCAACACGAAACGTGCCGAAATCGATCTCACTGTAGAAGGCGCTTCCGTCAAGGCGTCGCTCGACCGCAAGGGCTTTCGACTCCTCCGCGTCGCCGCCCGTCGCACCGACCGCAGCGTTGCATCGAGCGACGCCTCCGCCGGCCGCGACATCTTCTGCTATCGCTACGGCCTCGGACCTGATTGGCAAAAGGCAACCGCAGGTCGATCGGCCGGCCTCTGGCGCATTCCGGCAACGTCCGCTCCGTCCGATTCCCTCCGTCGCGCCTGTGACATTGAAAGCACGGCGCTCCAACTGCCGCACGCCTCGCCGCTCGACCCCATCGCGGAGTTTCCTGCTCTCGAGATCCTTGCGGCAATCTATGAGGAAGGCACTGCCGAACACGTTCTCCCAGGCAATGACCGCAAGCCGCGGTTCGTCACCGGCATCGACGCCGCCCAGTTCCGATCCTGGAACCTCATGCATTACGACCGACCGCACACCGCCCGGAGGCCCTGGCAGCCCGAAGACTGGCCTGACAAGGCGACGGCTTTCCGCCTTTCCGGCGCCGAGATCGAACGCTACCGATCACGCAGGGAAGTGCGGCTTGGCCCCGTCGATATGCTCGACGCCCGGCTGACGACCACCGGAGAGATCAAGAACGATATCCTCCCGCCGCCCTGCCGGGCAGACTTCCGGCCCGCCCTCCGGATGCTCGTCCTGCGCGTCGAGGAGAGCGACCTCTCGCCCGTTCCGTTCAGCGAGGCCTGGCTGTTCGCTTTCGCAGTGGTCGAGCGTGAGCGCGGCTGGTACGCCCTGTCGCATATCGTCAGTGAAGGCGGTGACCTCACCTTCGGGCGCGAGGTCCTCGGCTATCCTTCCAGGCTCGGGACATCCGACCTGAGCATGAGCTTTCGTGATTTCTCCGCGCATTGCGTCCGGCGCGGCCGCGAATTGCTGAATGCGCAGGGCAGACTCCGCGGCATCCCGACAGGCACCTCGCTATCGCAGATTCCTGTCTTGGGACTACGGCGGAGTGTTGCCGGTCCGTCGGTTTCGACCGGCGGTGAGATCGTCGCGCAGCCTTGGTACTTCCAGGGACGCCATTTCTCCGTCGACCGGTCGACGGTCCAGATCTCGTTCCCGGAACCCGCTGAAGAGGGCTCCGCCTTTGACCCGTGGTTCGAGTTCAACCCGATCCGTGTCTCCTCTGTCTCCGTGATGACCAACGGTACGATGCAGAGAACGCCAGGCCGTGTCATCGCCCCCGTTCCGGACCTTCAGCCGTATTATCGTGAGCGTTGTGACGGCGCAATTCCCGGGATCGACTCGCCCGTGAACCCTGCCGTTCCGACGTTCGGCGTGGTGCGCGCGCCCGTCACGCGCTCCTGACCGCGCCCTGTTTTCATGGCTGCAACCGCTTCCAACGACGCTTCGATTCGCAGCATCCCCGACCTGCTGGCGGCAAGAGCAACCGGCAGCGGCCAGCGAACCGTTTTTCTCTCACTTGGCCGACCGGACCTTTCCTACGAGGCCCTGCTGCAACAGGTGAACGATACGGTCGCGGCCCTCAACGCTCACGGAATTCAACGCAACGACCGCGTTGCCGTCGTTCTGCCCAACGGACCCGAAATGGCGGTCGCTTTCGTCGCCGTTGCCGCCGGAGCCACTGCCGCGCCCTTGAATCCGGCTTACAAAACCGACGAACTGAACTTCTATTTCTCTGACCTTGACACCAAAGCGCTCATCGTCGACCCGGCCCTCGACTCTCCCGCTGCCGAGGTTGCCGAGTCGCTCGGCATCCCCGTCTTTGACCTCGAGGCCGGCGCTGATCGACCTTCCGGCGTGTTCACCCTCGCGTGCCGCTCCGGAGATCGACCTCCGGCAACGGACCCGGTCTTCGCCGAATCCGGTGACATCGCTCTGGTTCTCCACACCTCGGGTACGACGTCGCGGCCCAAGATCGTTCCCTTGAGCCACGCCAACGTTTGCGCGTCCGCGTTCAACATCGCCCACACGCTCGCCCTCACGTCCGAAGATCGATGCCTGAACATCATGCCGTTGTTTCACATCCACGGCCTGATGGGAGCGGTGTTGTCATCGCTTGCCGCCGGAGCGGAACTCGTCGCCACCCCCGGCTTCGATGCGATGAGGTTCTTCCGTTGGCTTGGCGGCTTCCGCCCCACCTGGTACACCGCCGTGCCCACCATGCATCAGGCGATCCTCGCTCGCGCCGGACGAAACGAGGACATCGTGCGGCGCTCGAGACTGCGATTGATCCGTTCGTCATCCTCCGCGTTGCCGCCGCAGGTCATGAAGACCCTGGAGGACACGTTCCGCGCCCCCGTCATCGAGAGCTACGGCATGACCGAGGCAGCGCACCAGATGGCCAGCAATCCTCTTCCCCCTGCCCCTCGCAAGCCCGGTTCCGTCGGCCTGCCCGCAGGACCCGAGATCGCCGTCATGAACGACGCGGGCGACCTTCTCGCTGCGAGTGAGACCGCCGAAGTGGTGATTCGCGGCGCAAACGTCACCGCAGGATATGACAGGAATCCCGATGCGAATGCGAAAGCCTACAGCGGCGGTTGGTTTCGAACCGGCGACCAGGGATACTTTGACGCCGACGGCTACCTCTTCATCACGGGCCGCTTGAAGGAGATCATCAATTGCGGTGGCGAGAAGGTTTCGCCGCGCGAGGTCGATGAAGTCCTGCTCGACCACCCCGCCGTTCGACAAGCCGTTACCTTCGCGATGCCCCACCGCATGCTCGGCGAGGATGTCGCAGCGGCCATTGTTCTGGCCGAAAACAGGACCGCCGACGCCCGGGAGATTCGCGATTTTGCCGCAGAACGTCTCGCCCCGTTCAAAGTCCCCGGCCGAGTCGTCTTTCTTGACGAAATCCCGAAAGGCCCCACCGGCAAGCTCCAACGCATCGGTCTGGCCCAAAAACTCGGCCTCGCATAGAGGGCATGTACCATAAGGGGCGCATCATCTCCCAAGGACGTGGGGGCGCGGCTTGCCGCGCCCGCAACCCCGAACGCTCTGAACGATTCCTCCCGCAAACATGCAGCCCCTGATGGGTGTCTTTCCAAGCGGCAGCATCAAGGCCGGCAGGCTAACCCTC
This sequence comes from Bryobacterales bacterium, assembly GCA_965204095.1. Classification (GTDB taxonomy): domain Bacteria; phylum Acidobacteriota; class Terriglobia; order Bryobacterales; family UBA6623; genus JAPPLB01. Next base: position 4,593,914 of record OZ241991.1, read on the forward strand.
CAGGATGGTCACTTGCACATTTGGCGAGCCTGCCTCGATGTCGAGCCGCCGGCGCAGCGCCGCTTGAGCGAATCCCTGTCGCAGGACGAATGCGAACGCGCGGCTCGCTTCCATTCAGAGAAGCACCGGCGCCGCTTCACGGCCGGCCGCGGACTGCTGCGCTCGCTGCTCGGAAAGTATCTCGCCCGGTCCCCTGGCGAAATCGTCTTCAGCTACAACGAGCACGGAAAGCCCCGCCTCGCGCCCGGCCAGGACCAATCGGATCTCCGTTTCAACCTCTCCCACTCCGACGAACTCGCCCTCTTCGCTTTCACCTTGGGCCGCGAGATCGGCATCGACCTGGAACGCATCCGCCCCGAACGCTCCACTCGCGGCATCGCCGAGAGCTTTTTCGCGCCGCGCGAGGTCGCTGCGTTATTTGCGCTTGCCGGCGATCAGCACACCGCCGCCTTCTTCCGCTGCTGGACTCGCAAGGAAGCCTATATCAAGGCGAAAGGCGCGGGCATGTCCATCCCGCTTGATTCCTTCGCCGTCTCCCTCGCCCCCGACGCCCCCGCCGAACTGCTGTGGGTAAGAGACAACCCCGAAGAACCTTCCCGCTGGACTCTGACGACCCTGCGTCCCGACCCGGCCTTCGCGGCCTGTGTGGCTATCGAGGGCGAGCCCGCCATGGTGCGCTGCGCCGAGGCCCGCTCGTAGCGCAATACCGACCGTGTTGCCTGCATTTCTCCCCACGTATCGAGGCGAAGTGCGTGAGAGGGCCGTCAGGAGGAGGCGCGAGCCGCTTGGCGCGAGCAACATGGCCTTTAAGATTTTTTACGAATCACGAAACACGGCCTTTCACGAGCCTCAGCCTCAATGCAAGCCGCCCTGGAGCAACGGTCGTACCGCCTGCCCAGGTTTTTGGGTCACGAATCACGAGTCACGAAACACGAATCACGGCCTTTTTGTCGTGTGCTTCGACCGTCGGGTGGGGAGAAATGCAGGCTAGTTCACAGCGCTGCGCTGCAGCTCTGCCTGCTTCAGCACCCACTGCCTGATCACCTGATATCCCGCTTCCTCGGCCTCGTACCGCTGTCCGCCCTGGTGCCCGTCCTCTTCCCCGGTTTGGATGTTCAGCGGCTTGCGCAGAAACTTGCTGTGCTCCACGTCGCGCAGGTCAACACGCTGCTGCATCTTGCGATAGTTGTCGAGCAACTGATCCGGCGGGATGTACCCCACCGCGTCCGGCGGGTCCAGGTACAGCGTCGGAACGCGCCCCGGCACGCCATGGCAAGAGATGCAAGCCTTGGCGTCGGAGGAGTTGATCTTCGTCATCTCCGCGAAGACGTAATCGCGAAAGTACAGGATGTCGTCGATGAAATCCTCCGTTGATTCCAATCGCCGCGCGTCCGTACCTTGTGGCGGGCCTTGCTCGGTGATCAGTTTCCCGAGTTGCTCGCCGTAGACTTTGTCATCGCTGTTGAGAATGTTCTGGATCTGCCTCTGTAGTCGGGGAAGCGGCTCCTGCTCGACATAAGCTGCGAGCGCTTTGCGTACTTCCGGATTGCGCCGCAGCGCCGTCTTGTTCGCCAACTGCACGGCCAACTCACGGGCCTCATCGGGCTGATCCGCAGCGAACCAGGTGTTGAACATTCGGATGATCTTGTCTTTTTTTGTCGTGATCGGGTCAATCACGTCGACTCCAAGCTCGTCTCTGGCGAACAGCGAGCCGCTGCCGTCGTCGGGTGTCAACTTGATGTAGTCGATCCCGAAAATGTAGTTCGGCTCGGACTCAGGGTTCGCGCCCAGCATTTTGACCGTCAGTCGGTTCTCGCCCTTCTTGAACTCATGCACCCCCAATGACACGGGGCCGCTCGGCGTCAGGTCCGGCTTGTAGAAATCTGTCGGCTCGCCGATCTCTGCGCCGTTCAAGGCAAACTGGACCATGCCCATCTCGCGGTCATACAGAAACGCCGTGAGTATCTCGTGCGGACCGGCCTCGGGTGAGTTCAACACCAGCGTCAACCTTGCGCCGGGAACTCCTTCGCGCCACCAGAGAATCGTGTTCTTGCTGGTCAGCCCGTTCGGGACCATCTGCTCGGTCGTGCGGCCGAAGGTCAACTCGGCCACCTGCAGATCCTCTGCTTCGACGGCGCCCTCGACCGCCTCTTCCATCGACAGGCCGCCTTCCTGATACGCGACCATCCACTCCGTCGAAGGGAGCCAGAAGCGCTCATTCTCATCCACAAGCTCGAATGCCGTGTTGCGATGAAGCGTCCGGTTTTCACCTAGCACGCGCCCCAGGAGAACGGCTTTTTCGTCGTCCCCGGCCGAATCCGTGGAACCCTCATCCGGCGCCGGCCTCCCGAGAAAGCCGCCGCTCGAAACTGACGCCCGCGGCCGCTCTTGCCGTCGGCCTGAAATCAGCAGCCGGTAGAACTCCTGCTCCTCACGCTCGCTGACGCCGTCGAAGTTCCACTTTACCCGCGCCATGAAGTTCGTCAGCGCTTCCGCGTCATCGTCCCGGCCGGCCGCGAGAAAACGATCGATCTTCGCCAGCAACAGCCGCAGCGTATTCACGTCTCCCGGCAGCGACAACGATTGCGGATTCACCAGAGCCCGTGAAGCGACCGCCACCATGTCGAGGTCGCCCTTCGTGAGCAAGTCGAGCAGGCGCTCTTCGAGCGGAGCATATGCGACATTCGCCGCCGCCTCGAGCGAGATCTTCTTCCAGGGAATCGCTCCGTCGGCCTCACGATCGTAGGTGTCGAGAATGACCTTCCCGAAGAACTCCGCACTCCCCGGCGTCGAGTAGCCCAACTGACCCGGCCCGCCGTCGTTGGCGCGCTCCTGGAAGTGCGACGCTGCCACCGCTGTGAGCCGGCGGTCGAACAGCACTCTCTCTTCGTCACCCGCCTCTTTGCGGCGCTCGGCCAACAACTCGTACAGGTCCGACAACTCGGGATACTGCTGATCGATGTTCTTGCCGCCCGTCTGGTTTGCGATCTGCCCGTTGACGATCAGCATCGAAACCGTCGAGTACCGCAGCGCCATCTCCGCCGCCGCGTTTGGTTCCTCTCGCAAAAGCGCATCCGCCCAAGCGCGGTTCACCGCCTCTCGAAGCGGCGGATTCCATACCCACCAGTGCCACGCCGCCTTGAAAGCGAACGCCCTGGCGCCCGCATACGGATCCGACATCCCCGCCGCCAGCAGACGCGCAAGCTGGGTCAGATCCACCTTGCTTTGCGGACCCGTCAGGTCGACCCTCGTCACCAGAGCCTGCAGGATCGCTTGCCGTCCCCGGGCCCCGGCCTCCGCATAGGCCTCGAACGTCTCGCGCCATCCCACGTCATCGAGCAACAATTGCCGCAACGACCAGAACGCCGCCTCGCGGCACATCTTCACCGGATCATCGAGATGCTTGATCAGCGTCGGCACGCTCTCCGGCGCCAACGAACCGCCCATCCCCAGCAACGCCTGATACCGCACGTAAGCGTGCTCACTCGCCGCGGCCTCCGTGAGTTCGTCCGTCCACGCCGCGTCTCCCGAAACCTGATGTCGTCGGACTCGGCTCAGCGCTTCCAGCAAGGTCGGCTCCGCGATCGGTTCCTCCGTCGGCTGCTCGCTTTGACGCGCCTCGACGGGGTACAGCCGGCTCAGCGCCCGGATCACGTACGCCGTCGTCACGAATCCCGTCTGCGCCGAGTGGTTCCAAAGCCCGTACTCGTATTGATCATCCAGCAACCACTTCGTCGCCCTCTGGACCCGTGGGTCATCCACACCGAATCCTGCCGCTTCCAGCGCAATCAGGGCCACCGCCGTAGGAGCCGGGTCGCTTGGCTCATCCAGCCGCTTCCAGGTTTCGCCGTCGTCCGGCAGAGTCCCCAGATCGAACCCCCAGCCGCCGTCTTCCTGCTGCAAGGCGCTGAGCCGTTCAAGATCCGTCTTCACTTGCGCCGTGAACGCAGCCTGAAACGCCCGGGCCTCGGCTGTCCGCGTCTTCGACCCGGTCAGCTCGCTGACGATCTCCGGATAGTTCTCCGGCCAGAGTTGATGGAAAAATTCGATCCGGTGCCCCAGGTCGTCGCTGACCTTCATGCCGTCGTTGCCGGTCGCCATGATCTTCTTCGCCTTCTCCTCCAAGCCGAAGAAGTAGCGCGGATCATTCGTATCCCGCCAGGCCCGCTCCAGGATCTCGGCCGCGAACTTGAACACCACGTTCGGACCGAAGTTCGATCCCTTGCCCGCCGCGTTGATGCCTTTCGGGTCATTCGTCTGCAGTACGTAGTTCGCGGTGCGGCGCTGCTGATAACGGTGCAGTCGCTTCGGCCGGACCGTCCGCTCGTGCAGAACGATGTTCCGCCCCGCCACGCGGCTCCCTGCCGGGGCATCGCCCAGATCGTTGGGGGCAAGGCTCGTATTCACCGCGGCGTCCTTGAGCTTGATCGACGGCCGCAAGCTCTCGTACATCGTGTTCACCAGCCGCCGCCAGTTCTGCACGGTGCCGGAGGGCCGATAGCCGTTGCGGAAGGCGTCCGCCACGCCCCACACGCCGCTCTGCGTGTGGCAGCTCATGCAGTTCTCGCCGAACAGGCTCGTGCCGTCACGCACGCGCCGGTCAACGGCGATGTTGCGCGGCCGATGGATCAACCAGGCGTCGACCTCGGCGAGGTGGTAGTAGATCGCCTCTTCGACCGCGCGAACGGGGTCGTCGTACGGCGCCGGATCGATCAGCCGCACCTCCAGCTCGTAGCCGGGCTGATTCGCCTCCACCCGCAGGTAGTACACCCCGCCCGGATCGATCTTGCGGGTGGCGAACGAGCGGAAGTTCGTGTCCTGCTGATGAATGCGCTCGTTCACGTCGCGTCCTTCGTAGTAGCTGAAGACGGCAACCGGACCGGGAATCACCTCCGCCGGCGGGTGCACGTACGGAATCGGGTTGGCGTTGCCGAAGTTCTTGCGGTCGGGTAGCTCACGCGGCTCCAGGTCCTCGGGACCGGGCGTGCCGGGTTGATAAACCCGAATCCGTGCGCTGACCACGGGCTCGATCATCTGCAGGTTCGCGGTGAAGATCTTCGGTTTCGTCCCCTGGTGCTCGATCCGATACCAGTCGTCGGGTGATTTGCCGGAAGCCGTGTTGTTGTAGTACTCCAGCTCGTCGGCGCCGCCGAAGACGCGCAATACCTGGTCCTCGTTGCTTGCCTCGAACGGTAAAGGGAACGCCAGTTCCGGCGTGCTGTTCGGTTCGGCTTCGAGAACTACGTCATCCTGATGCAAGGCGTCCATCGGACGCAGGGAGACCGTGATCCCCACATCCGGGATGCTTGGCGTGCTGGCGGGCATCGGCGTCGCCAACTGCGCCAGGCCCGTGTCGCGCGGGATCTCCGATACCTCGACACCGCCCGCCGTTACGGTTTCCAAACTGAGTCCATACGAGCCTGCGGCGGGTGCCCGGTAGACAAGGTAAACATCCGGGTCCAGTTCGTGAAGCGTCTTCTGCCAATCCGCTGTTGACGAGGCGTGCAGGTCTCCACGGCCGCCCTCGAAAGCCCATTCCGGCAGGTCCGGCCCTTCCCACCGCACCTTGATCCGGCCGTTCGCCGGCAGTTTCTCGGGGTCGTCTATGCTGACGTGAATCTCCAGCGCCTGGCCTTCATCCAGCATCCAGGAGTGTGTCCACAAGCCGTCGAACGAGAGGCTCTCTTCGAACGAAGCAAAGCTCGCGGGCGGCGAAGCCGAACTGCCCGCCGCAACCACTGCGGCAAGCACGACAACGGCGGCCATGCCGACAGACAACCTGTACAAGGGCACTCCCGAACCTGACCTGTATTTCTCACCACATGGCGAGGCGAAGTGCGTGAGAGGGCCGTCAGGACGAGGCGCGAGCCGCTGGGCGCGCGCAACATGGCCTTTAAGTTTTTCACGAATCACGAGACACGAAACACGAATCACGGCCTTTTTATCGCGTGCTTCGGCCGTCAGATGGTGAAAAATACAGGCTAAGGTCATTACTTGGCGACCATTATAGCCGCGGGATCCTCGGAACCCGGCCCGTCACGCAGCCTGACGGAGGCGCAGTATCATCCGTTTCCGGCGTCCTTCCGGCGCCGTGAGCTGGCAGCCCGTGGTAAAAGTCCCGTGGAAGGCGCGGCGGGTTCCTGTGGTCGCTCGGCGCGGAGTGAGGAGGATGGCGATCCGGGTGATCTCCGCCGACGAACGACAAAGCCGACGAGCTTAGGCGGTCTCCTCCTCCGTCACGATGAGCAGCAAGCTCGGAACCGCCGTTGGAACAAAAAAATGTCCGTCGCCCAAAGGGTTACGCGCCACTCCCGCTCGGCTGCGCGGAGAGCACGGCGCCACGTTCTTGGAACGGCTGGGGGTTACGCCATCGGCCCCGGGGCGCGTAACGCCGCTCGCGTGACTTTTACCACGGGTTGCTAGGATCATGGCCATGAGCAACTTCAAGATTGCGCAACTGGATGAGCTGGAATCGATTCCCTGTCCCTGCGGCTCGGCGCGGCGGGCCTTCGCCGACAAGGACAACGATGTCGCCACGCTGCATGTCGTTGATATCAGCGCCGATTCCCGGGTCCACTATCACAAGAAGATGACCGAGATCTACCTCGTGCTGGAAGGCGCGGGCCATATCGAGCTCGACGGCGAGCGCCGGCCCGTTCGCCCGATGACCGCGGTTTTCATCAAGCCGGGCTGCCGCCACCGCGCGGTCGGGCGCATGCGCATTGTCAACATCCCCATCCCCGCGTTCGATCCCGCCGACGAATGGTTTGACGATGAAACTGGTTAGCTTGTATTTCTCACCACGTGGCGAGGCGAAGTGTGTGAGAGGGCCGTCAGGACGAGGCGCGCGCCGCTGGGCGCGCGCACAACATCGCCTTTAAGGTTTTTCGCGAATCACGAGTCACGAAACACGAGTCACGGCCTTTTTATTGCGTGCTTCGGCCGTCATGTGGTCAGAAATGCAGGCTAGGACCTGATCCGCAGGACGAACCATACGATCCCCACAATGAACAGCAGAACCGCTCCGATCTTCGTGGGGTGCAGTTCGGGTGCGCCGGCGATGAGCCGCGACACCAGGTAGGCGAAGAGCAGCAGAACCAGCGCTTCGGCGGTCACGACACCGCTCAGAACGTAGAGCGAGTCCATCTCCGATCGCTGCAGGAAGCTGCCGAAGTAGATCCCGTGGAAGACGCCCATGCCGGCGGCCACCAGCCAGCGGTAGCCGGCTTCGGGCAGGATCAGGATCTCGACCGCGAGGTAGGCGACGGTAAGGGCCGCGGCAGCTTCGACGAACCGGGGCGGTGGTTGCCACGGCTTGAAGGCCAGGATGACGGCCGCGATCAGTTCGGCCAGGATGAACGCGCCGGCAAGGGAAAAGAGTTCCTTCTTGGACCGCCCCGCAAGAACCAGGGCCAGCAGGAAGAGAATCTGAAACGGTCCCACGATGACCCGTACCACGCCCGCTCCGGCTTGAGAGAAGAACAGTTCGGTCGTTGTCGGCGGCGTGAATCGGATCTCCGAGCGACTGAAGCTGAAATCGAAGATGGCCTGCTTGACGATGTCCCCGCGCACGGCCTTCAAGACGTGGACGTGATTGGGCACGGTGACGGCGGCGTAGGTGCATGCCACTTCGAGCCGTTCGACAGGCCGCGGGAACTCGAACGCCGCTTCACAGCGGTAGACGCCCTCGTCGGCGTTCGCCTTGCAGGAACCGCTGCTCGCCGTGACTTCGCGGCCATCGTCATAGAGACGGAAATTTTCCAACAGCGAGCGTTCGGGCTCTTCGAGATGGACGATCTCGTAAAGCGGCATGCGCAGTTCGTAGTTGACATGCGAACCTTCGACTTCGAGTTGCCCGCTGCTCATGCTCATGATGTGTGCGGAGAGACTCGCCGGCGGCAGGGCAAGCAGGAAAGCGGCGGCACGGAGGACGGCGATGTTGGGAACCGGCATTCGGCGGGCTTCTATCGACCTCCTCCAAGCTCCTGCAGATTGGTGCGGATCTGCTGTGCGAAGGGGTCCAGTGGCCCCAGAGTGCTTTCTATGATGGTGAGAGCCCTCCGAAGGAGTTGCCTGGCCGTGGCGTAGTCGTTTCTTTGAAGCGCGGCGTATGCAAGGCTGTACACCGACTCGGCGACATCAGGGTGATGTTCGCCGAGCACCCCCTCTCGGATCCGCAATGAACGGCGGAACAGCGGCTCGGCGCCGGACAGGTTTCCCCGCATCAGCAGGACCGTGCCCAGGTTGTGGAGGCTCATGGCCACGTCGGGATGGTCGGCGGGCAGCGTCTTCTCTCGGGTCGCCAGCGCGCGGCGGCCGAAACGCTCGGATTCATCGAGACGCCCGAGTTCGCGCAGAGTGACTCCCAGATCGTCCTGCACTGCGGCCGTGGCGGGGTGCTCCGCTCCCAGCGTCCCTTCGAGCAAGGCGGCGGCTTCGCGTTGTTGAGGTTCAGCGGCTCCAAAGTCGCCCTGAGCGGCGGCCAGCAAGCCGAGACGGTTCAAGGTAAGGGCATAGCTGGGATGCTCGCGGCCGAATATTCGTTCCAGAAGAGAAGCCGCCTTGTTGTACTGCATCCGGGCAGCCGCCGTGTCGCCTCGGGCCTCATCCAACCGGGCCAGCAACACCAGCGTATCGGCAAGGGCGGCGTCATCCTTCGTTGCGGCGTTCTCTTGGAGCGAGAGCGCTCGGCGGGCGAAGGTCCCCGCGGCGTTGAGATCGCCCTTTTCGAGAAGCAAAGAGCCAAGGTTCGCAGATGTCGTTGCGAGCCGGGGATTTTCGGAACCAAGATGCTTTTCGAACGCCTCCAGCGCGCGCCGCAGGTGCCTTTCGGCTTCTTCGTATTTCCCTTGCTCACGCAGAACACCCGCGAGATTGTTCAACGTCGAGGCGACCTCGGGGTGCTCTGAACCAAAGGATTTCTCGTATCCGGCCAGAGCTTCGCGATAGAGCTTCTCCGATTCGGCCGGACTGCCCCGCGATTCCAGCAGGAAGCCGAGATCATGAGCGCTGACGGCCCGGTTTGGATCGTCGGGAGGCAGCGTTTTGCGCCGGATGGTCAGGGCTCGCCGGTAGTGAGGCTCGGCTGCGGCAAGATCGCTCTGGGCTTCGAGAGCGGCAGCGAGCTTTTTGAGCAAAGCGGCGGCAACCGGCGTGGCCGCTTCCCCGTGGGTCTTGATTGCCCGCTCGTACAGCGTGACCGCTTCCCGTGTATCGCCGATCGCAACCAGCAGATCCGCTAGACGGACGAGGGATTCCTGAACCGAAGCATCGCTAGCGTCGAATGACTTTTCGCGAATCGCGAGAGCTTCGCGCAGCAGCGGCTCCGCCTGCTGATAGTCCTGACGGGATTCGAGAACGCCGGCTAGCGCCAGCAAGCTGTCAGCCACCTTGGGGTGATCCGAACCCAGTTCTTTTCGCCGCTCGGCGAGCGCTTGGCGGTAGAGCGGTTCGAACAGGCGGCTGTCGCGAGGGTCTTGTTCGAAGAGCGGTCCGGTTTCAGCCGCAGGTTCATTCGGCGCCGCTGCTGACGGCGCCAGGCAGACGAGGGCGATCAGGATGATGCCTAGCAGTCCGTGGCAGAAGTCCCGTGGAAGGCGCGGCGGGCTCCTGCGGTCGCTCGGCGCGGAGTGAGGAGGATGGCGATCCGGGTGATCTCCTCCGACGAACGACAAAGCCGACGGCCGCAAACGTCCGTCGCCCAAAGGGTTACGCGCCGCTTCCGCTCTGCTGCGCGGAGAGAGCGGCGCTGTGTTCCTGGTGCGGCCACACGTTACGCAATCGCCCCCGGGGCGCGTAACGCCGCCTGCGTGACTTTTGCGACGGGCTGCTATGCGCAACGGCATGTTTTCGCTGCTGTGAGCTTTGCCTGCGCGCACCGATTCCTTCTTCGCCACCGCACTTCAAGTCTAGCCTGCCTTTCGACCGATCTGGCGGGTGAAGCACGCAATACAGCCCGCCATGACTTCGTTGTCCTTGCTCTCAATGCTCGATGCAGGGTCAGGCACACCGTGCGCGACAAGCGGACCGCGCCTCGTTCTGACGGCCCTCTCGAGCACTCGCCTCCTAACGAGCAATGCAGGCTGGGACAGAGGTTTGATGTAACCGGCGGGCGTTTCTACTCGGACCCAAAGAATGTTCGGCTGGTGGAACGAATCGTGATGTTGCTATCCGTTGTGCATCGTGTTGCCCTAAAATTGGCTTTGTTACAGAACGATGTCGCCTGCGGCATGGCCGGTGGCGGGCGGCGTTGCCTTTCGTGAATGGGTTTACGTAATCGCAATGGCGAATGGAAAGCAGCTCAGCATCCTGAAGCAAGGGGTCGCGGCCTGGAATCAGTGGCGCGACTCACACCCCAAAAGTCGACCGGACCTGCACGACTGTGAGTTGGGGTCCGCCGACCTTGGCGGCGCGCACCTCGAACAGGCGGATCTGTGCGATGGTCACCTCGATGCCGCCAGACTGGAGGGAGCACGGTTGGATAGTGCAGACCTGGGCCGGGCGCATTTGCATGATGCGGACTTGCACGAGGCCCATTTGGAGGAAGCTAACCTCAGTTCGGCTCATCTGGAGAGGGCGCGTCTCGATAAGGCTCACTTGGAAGGCGCCGATCTTTGGGAGGCCGATCTCGAGGGTGCGAATCTCGAAGACGCCTCTCTGGAAGGCGCTGACCTTGGAGGAGCGTGTCTCGAGCGGGCTTTGCTGAATCGCGCCGAGTTGCGAGGCGCCTGTTTGCGCATGGCCAATCTTGAGGGCGCCGGTCTGGTGGGAGCGAACCTCGAAGGCGCGATGCTGACCGGCGCGCATGTCGAAGGAGCCGATTTCCGAGGCGCCAAAGGCTTGACGCAGGAGCAGATCGAGTCGGCGCAAGGAGATCCTTTGACGGGCTTGCCCGAAGGGCTGCAACGGCCGGAGCACTGGCGCGGTTAGCGCGCGAACAGCTCTTCTCTGAGCAGAAGATCGACGATCTTCCCCAAGGCTTCGATATCCTGCAGGTCCGATACCTCGCCGCCGGTGTGGGAGTAGCGTAGCGGCCAACTCAGGGGAATGTTGACCGCTCCGTACGTTATGAAACGCGACCCGTCGTTGCCGCCGGAAGTGACTCCATATTGAATGGGGATGCCGTGTGAGCGGGCGAGGCTTGCGACGCGTTCGACCTCCGCCCGATTTGAGATACCGCTCGTATCGAGCGCCCTGATCACGAAGCCCCTGCCGAGCGGGGCGTGAGCCACCGCCTGGTTCTCTATCGGCGAATCGGACGTGACGAAGCTGTCCACGGGGTAGACCCGTCGCGGTGAGTTCTCTTTGGCGAGGGCTTCAGCGCCGACGAGTCCGATTTCCTCCTTGCTGCTGAAGACGATCCAGGTGGGACGAGCTTTGCCGAGCTTGCGGACTTCTGCGGCTGATAGCGATTGCAGTGTCCGCAGAAGGATGCCGCACCCCACCCGGTCGTCCAAGGCGCTTGCTGCGAAGCGCTGTCCCAGAAGTTGGCTCCAGCGTCTGGGAACAGTGACGGTGTCACCGGCAGTGATGCCGAGAGACTCGGCTTCGTCCGCCGAACGGATACCGGCATCCACTGCGCCGCGCATCGTCATGCAGGCGTCCAACGGTCCCTGCGAGGTGTGAACGATCACCGGTCGCCATTCGAACAGCGAGGCGTTGAGCCCTCCCAGGGATTCGACGGACAGCACTCCATCAGGTCCGATGCCCTTGACCCTGAATCCGATTTCATCCATATGAGCGATGAAGATGGCGGCGGGCGGTCCATCAGTGCCCAGAGGAACGATCAGGTTGCCGTGATCGTCGGTCCGGGACCGGTGCTTTGCCCAGTCAGGCAGGCTCTGTCGAATCCAATCACGAACCGCGGATTCCTCACCGCTGACGCCGGGCAGGCCGGCCAGTTGGCGGATGAGTGAAGAAAGGGAATCGACTCCGGCTGGCCGGTTCGCTTGAGTTTTTCCACGTCGGATGGGCTCGTATTCCTTTTCGGCCCAGGTGATGCCCACGGACGCTGCGAGTAAGCGAGCCGTCTTTTCAACTTCAGACAAATGAATCGTTTCGATGGGCGTGCCGGCATGCTCGACGCCCACGGATACTATGGCTGCTTGTTCGGTGTCCGGCCAGGGTTCCTTCGTGCGGAAGGGACCGAAGGTCTTGGAGAACGAACTTGCTTGTTGGAAGTCAAGGCCGTGGTCAGAGGCGAGCCGCCAGAGTTCGTCCTGGAGTTCGGAAGACCAGCCGGAAGCAGGCGCGATCTGCGAGCGCGATTTGTCCCCCGGCGCGAGCCAGATCACGCGGTCTACAGCGCTGCGCTGCAGCACGCGGAGCAGCCCGGTGTTGTAGTAGAACTGCTGCGTGACGAACGCCAGAGTAACGGTCCCCTCGGGCGGATCGTCGCTCAGCCGCCCGGCCAGGCGAAGCAGGGAGGCTGCTCCGGCCCGGCTGGTGATCCAGGGGGCGCTGAGCTGGCGGCCGCTGGCGAACCGTATCAGCCTTTTGTCGAGGGTGACCGGATCGAGCACTTCCACGCCGGCCGAGCGCGCCTCGGCGACGGTCGAGGCGCCGATGTCAACATAGAGATCCTTGTCGGTCCGAGAGGAGGACGAACCGCGTTCGTCGTCGAGGTGCACGGACGGCGCGGCCACCACGCCCATGAGATTCTTTCCTGCTCTTGTCTGTATGGTGACGTGCTGCGACTGGAGCAGACTCTCGAATTGGTAGTGAGGCGCCGGTTCGGCGAGCCGCTTGAGCCGAAGATAGCCGTCATCGGCGATGGCTGAAATGACAAAGCCCGGCTCGTCGAGGCCTGCGGCGATCAGCGTCCTGGGCAGGCCCCGGCCGAATGTTTTCGTGATCGAGCCGGTGTTGTCGACTTCCGCGTCCTGGCCGAGTTGCCTCTCGATGTACCGGCGGACCTGATCTTCGTAGCCGGCCGCTCCATGGAGGGTTGCCAACTCTCCGAGATGCTCGGCCTGAGCCGTGCAGATGAGAACTGCGCCGAGGACCGGTGCGGTTCCCCATCGCGCGAGCAAAGCTTTACTTGTAGGCAATGACGTCGATCTCAACCAGTGAGTCTCCGGGTACGCCCCCGTAGGTTGCTACGGTCGTGCGGACAGGCGGATTGTCTCCGAAGCGTCCGCGAAAGACCTCGTTCATGGCACGGTAATCGTTCAGATCGTGCAAGTAGACATTGCACTTGAGGCACTGATTCATCGATGAGCCGGCGCGTTCGAGTTCGTTCTCGATGTTGTTGAGCACTTCGTCGGTGTGCTTCTTGATGTCGCCTTCCTGGTGATAGCCTTTGCCGGCCACGAATACCAGGTTGCCGTAGGTGACGAGCGGGCTGAAGAGTGGATTATCGGGTTTTCTCTCACCCCTCCAGAGCACTTTTCGCTCCGCTTTGGACTGGGCGGCGGCGGTACCCGCTGCACCAGCTACTGCGCTCACGGCGGCGCCCCTGGCAAGGAAACGTCTGCGATTGGTTTTCTTCACGGTCTTGAACCTTCCTGAAATCTTGTAGAGAACGGGACTAGCCTGTATGTCTCACCAGGTGGCGAGGCGAAGTGGGTGAGAGGGCCGTCAGGAGGAGGCGCGAGCCGCTTGGCGCGCGCAACATGGCCTTTGAGTTTTTCACGAATCACGAGACACGAAACACGAATCACGGCCTTTTTATCGCATGCTTCGGCCGTCGGGTGGTGAGAAAGGCAGGCTGACAATGAGGCTACCTTAGCGCGAAGAGCTTCCGCAGCGCCAGTGAGAGGAAGACCATGAACCAGAGCCGCGCAGTTGCTTGTGTTGAGCACGGTATACGTACGGGCTCATCGGGGCCGTCGCGCCTGCCTCGAACTCCGGTCGTGCAAGCGCTCGCGTACACTAAAGCTCTGGCCTTCTTTTCCCGCCATGTGGCGAGAAAAGCAGACTGGCCATGGGTGAAAAGATGCGCCGGCAACTCATCGTTCGTATCACGCTGCTCGTCTGCGTGACCTGTCTTGCGGGTCTCTCCCAGACCGGCGATGACTCATCCACCGTACTGGAGCAGATCTTGTCGATCACTTCCGTCGGGGGCGCGGCGATCTCCCCCGACGGGTCCGAGGTCGCCTACGTCGTTACGCCCCACGATGCCAAGGGCAACAGCTTGGGCTCGGAAATCCGCATCGTCTCGACGCAAACCGGCGAAGACCGCAAACTCGTCGCCGGCAGCGGTCCGATGTGGTCCCCGGACGGTTCGAAGATCGCCTTTTTCTCTTCCGAAAACGGCCGCCGTCAAATCTGGGTTATCGAGGCTGCCGGCGGCTCTCCTGAGCAATGGACAGACCATCCCGGCTATATCGATCGCTTTCGCTGGGGACCCGGCTCGAAGCGGATCGCGTTCCTGTTCCGGCAAGCTCATGCGGCTGACCTCCGATTCTTCACCAAGGCGCCCCATCCGTTGATGCCGGTCGTTGTCGATGGCAACAACCTCCCGATAAATCAGTTGGCGATCATCGATCTCGAAACCAGAACCCCCAATACCATCACGCCCGCCAGTTACAGCGTCTGCGGCTACGAGCAGTGGTTCCCCGACACTTTCTCCTGGTCACCCGACGGCGAACGCCTCGTCTTTACCAAGCGCCCTCACGCCAAAGCCGGCGGGCATCTCCATGGCGACCTGGTTTCGGTCACGCACCGCGGCCACGCGCCGCGGCGTCTGGTCGAGCGCGAAGGAATGGATGCCCATCCGGTTTGGTCGCCCGATGGCAATCATGTCGCTTTCATCTCAACGGAGCGCTACGACTGGGTGACCGTCTCCTATCTCTATCTCGTCCATCCGTCCACGCTCGAACGCCGCAAGATCACTCCCGACTTCGATGAGAAGATCAAGACGTTCTTTTGGACCTCCGACAGCAAACGCATCCTCTTCATCGCCGGCGACCGCACTGCCTCGCAGATCTATTCCGTCGACATTGGAACGGCTGAAGTCGAGGCCCTCACCAACGGTGATGACTTCCTGAGCGGACTCAGCGTCGCCGCCGACAGTGACTCGATCGCCTTCATCCGCCAGAACGCCGCGGAGCCGCCGGATGTCTACTTTGCCCGCTTGGATGATATGAAGCCGAAACGGCTCACCGAGGTCAACCCACAGATTGAATCGTGGCCGGAGATCCGCACCGAGGTCGTTCGCTGGAAGAGCTTCGACGGCATGGAAATCGAAGGGCTGGTGCACTGGCCGCATCAGTATCGCCAGGGCCGTCGCTATCCGCTGCTGCTCGTCCCGCATGGCGGACCGCACTCCGTCATGTCGAATATGTTCGTCAACGGCGAGTACCGCATCTTCGCGATGCGCGGCTGGGTCGTCTATCGGCCTAACTTCCGGGGCAGCGGACATTACGGGGAAAAGTTTCTCCGGGCAAACCTCGGCTCCTGGGGCATCGGAGACTATCAGGACGTTATCAGCGGCGTCGACCACCTGATCAAGATCGGACTTGCCGACCCCGACCGCCTCGGCATCTCAGGGTCAAGCTACGGTGGATTCATGACGTCGTGGACCATCGGTCAGACCGACCGTTTCAAGGCCGCGGTCGTCGGGGCCGCCGTTACCGACGTTCCGAGCTTTCTTCGGACCACCGATGTCCCGGAGCGCTTCGAAAGCTATCTCGGCAAGGACATCGTGGTCTACCAGCGTTCCTCTCCTCTGACCTACGCGGACAACATCAAGACACCCGCGCTCATCTGGCACGGCGACGCCGACATTCGCGTCCCCGTGATGCAGGGTCGTCACCTCTATACCGCTCTGCTCAAGAACGAGGTTCCGGTGGAGTTCATCATCTATCCCGACGAACCCCACGGCCTGCGGCGCCCCCTCAACCGGCGTGACCTGTTGCTGCGGAAGATCCGCTGGCTCCACGGCTGGGTCATCAACGGTGAGCGCCCGAAACCGGTTGTCCCGGCAACCCCCGAATAATCATTCACCCCCGAGCGCCGTCGCTGGCCCGGATGGTTGTTACGAGCTTGACCCGCCGTCTTGCGTCACGCGCCGCTCCGAACGCGGGGCATCTTCCGCAGGGCCCATCTTCGAGCAAACCACCTTGCATCAGTTCACTGGGTCGAGGCGGGTTAAGAATAAGGGAAATGGGTGGCAAGATCGGCCTTCGACAATGCCAGGTCGAAGGATGCAGGAATGTTTCGAAAATCTTTATTGCCTTCTCTGCCCGATGCGCGGATTCCCCGACGAACAAGTCGATGGAATGTCCAACGAGCGGGCCATTCCGGCCGTCATGGGCTAGGGGCCATGATCCTTTCCCAGGATTGACGCAACGGCTCGATCAACATCTCCTCGGTATGGTCGAACCGAATCGGTGTAATCGAAACCTTGCCGTCGCGGACCGCCGCATAGTCGCTGCCGGGCTCGGCATCGGCAAGCGGAACTTCCTCATGCATCCAGTAATACGGCCTGCCATGTGGATCAAGCACCTCGATCATCATTATTCGGGAAATCTTCCGGCTCTGCCGCGTAATCTCGATTCCCTCTTTCCAGGGATGCGGGACGTTTACGTTGAGAGCGACCCCGGCAGGCATCCCCGTTTCCAACGCCTGTAACGCGATACGAGGGGCCAGCTCGGCAGCCTGCGAATAATCGATGTTCTTGCGTGCGTTCACCGAAAGAGCAATCGCCGGAATGCCGTACTTGGCCGCTTCCGCCGCTGCCGCTACGGTGCCCGAGTAATAGATGTTCTCGCCGAGGTTCGATCCGGCATTGATGCCGGACACCACCAGATCCGGCCGGAAGTCCAGGATCTGGTTCACCGCCATCATCACCGTGTCCGCCGGAGTACCCTCCACGGCGTAACGACGGACGCCCTTCTTTTCAAAACGCAGGGGCCGTCGCAAGGTAATGGATCGGCTCGTGCCGCTCTGCTCATTCAACGGAGCGGCGACGTGAATCTCCCCCACGCCGGCGAGCGCTTCCTCGAGAACCTGCAAGCCGAGCGCGCCGACACCATCGTCGTTCGTCAGCAGAATGCGGACCATCGGAAAGGTTGGCTCAGCGTTTGTTCAGAAGGGCCAGAATCTCGCGCAACTCTTGCTTGATGCCGCTCAGGTCCGGAGAAACGGCATTGTCTTTCGGGGAGGGGAAAAGCTCATCAGACTGCTCGCCGCTCTCGGCGGCGTTCTTCTTCTGCTTCGGTCGGCCTCGCATCGCTTTGCGGGCCCCGGCGATCGTGTAGCCCTCGTCGTAGAGCAGGCGCTTGATTTCGAGCACCGTTTCTACGTCTTTGCGGCGGTACTGGCGTTGCCCGCTCGAGGTCTTCTTCGGGGAGAGCGAGGGGAACTCCCCTTCCCAGAACCGCAGAACGTAAGCTTCGATGCCGGTAAGCTGACTCACGTCCCCGATGCGAAAAAAAAGCCGGTCAGGGATCTTGGGAGTCTCCTGCTCCGCCATGAAAGCCTATCGTAACAGACTGCCTGAGTGGCGAGGATGGTCTGATGTCTTCCGGAAATGGCAGTGCCCGATACTCCCGGGATCGAAGCATCGGAGCCGGGAGCTGCCCCCTGATATTCCGCTAAGGTAACTGAAACGAGACGCTGATCGTCATCACCGCCTCGATGGGTTGACCGTTCAACCGCGTAGGGTCGTACCGCCACATATGCACTGCTTCCATAGCCGCTGTCACCAAACGCGGGTCGACGACAGTGTTGATCGGTTTGAGACCCATGGGCCGGCCCTGCTTGCTGATCACCGCCTCGAGCAGCACGGTGCCTTCCACACCTTCTCGCTGGACATCCTTGCGGTAGATCGGCGGCACGTGGTGAACGAGCTTGGCTGGCTCGACGTTGCCGCCGACTCGAATCCCCGACATTCTGAATGTCCCGGCTTCGACGGCCGGCCTGCTTCCCGAGACCACGACCATTTCCTGGATGCGGCCTACCTCCAGAGTGATGTCGAGGTGTTTGTCGACAGTGAGGTTCACCTTCTGCTCGTGGGTCGCGAAACCCCTGGCACGAACCTCGACTCGGTAGGCGGATGCTGGTGAGAGACCGTGAATTCGGTAGGAGCCGTCCGCACTCGTGATGGTCGCCTCGGTGTTGCCGCCGGCAGAGTCCGTGATGAGAACAATGGCCTCAGGGACCCGTGCTCCGCTGGCGTCCTGGACGGAGCCGGAAAGAGTGATCCCACTCGATTGGCCGAGTGTGGGCGAAACGAGCGAGAGCAGAACGGCCGCGGTAAAGCCTGCCGCGGTCAGTCTCCGTCGTGCCGATCCAAGCAACATTCCGGAATGGAATCCCGGCTTTCGCAGGATTTGTTCGATTCGTCGAGATATGCGAGGAGTGTGCGCCATCGCAGGCGTTGCGGCCGGAAGCGCTCCTTCCTCCTGACCTTCCGCAGCGATCTCGAGCAACGTCTCGGCATATCCTTCAGGGTCCCGCGTAACCAGGATGACATGATCGTCACATGCCGTCTCAGCCAGCGCCCTCAGGTGACGGTTTAACCGGCGGGCGAGCGGATGAAACCAGAATACGGCCTCGTTCAAAGCCGCCGCTGCCAGAATCCATCCGTCCCGGCGAGCAATGTGCGCCAGTTCGTGCAAAAGCACAGCCTGCAGTTTTTCCTTGCCCCATGCCGGCCATGTAGCAGGCAGGATAATGACAGGCCGAATGAATCCGAACACCAGCGGAGTCCCGACCTCCGGGCTCGACACCAGTTTGGGTGCGTGGCCGAGCTTGGCTGCTTTGAGCGAACTCTGTAACAATTCTTGTAAAGCGGGTTCGACAATGGCATCCGCCCGGGCCATCAACTGAAGAACGCGCCGCCACGCAGTCATGGATCGCAAGACGAGAATCGACGTCACCATGAGCGATAGCAGGCCCGCTAAACCCCGCCAGTTATCGGAAGAACCGATAGCGGTCGTCAAGGGCGAAACGGCCGTGTCCGGCCATGCCGCGATCACCGGGACGGAAACCATCGTCTCGACGATCACACGGGAGGAGATTTCCGGCAGCCTGCCTGATAAGTCCAGCACTGGCAACAGGAGCATCCCGCACAGCACGGCTGTCCAGACTCCGTGCTCCAGCGCCGGCCGTCGCGGACGTATCAAGGACAGAGCCAACCAGACAGGCAAAATGAGCGCCATTGCGCGTAAGGAAGACAGGAAGAGTACGTCAAAGACGACCTTTCCGAATTCGACAGTGGTTGCGCCTATCATGGTTTTCTCCTCTTCGTCTCGCGGGTTGCCGCGATTCGTCTGGCCAGTCTTTCGAGTTCCTTGCCATCGATGACGTCGTTGTCGACCATCCCGATGAGGAGCTGCTCGATGGAACCGTTGCAGAATCGGTCGACGATTCTGCGGACGGCTTGAGCAGCAACGCTTTCACCAGGATCGAGGGGACGATAGAGGTACGTGCGGCCCTCCACGGTGTGCGTCAAGTAGCCTTTGCTCTCCAAGCGTCGAAGGATCGTCCGGACGGTGGAGTCTTTCATCGGGTGCCGGGCTGCCAGGGAAGTCCGAACGTCGTCGGCGGTCACCGAACCGCTGGACCACACATGGCTCATCACGAGCTCTTCGAGTCCACTGAGATCGTTCCAGGTGTTACGGCCCATAACGTTACACTTTGTAGCATAAAAGGACGGCTCCGTCAAGCGGTTTCCGGCTCGTGTCGGCGCAATGGGAGAAGTTCCCCTGGTGAGCCAGGCGGAACGTCCTTTCAGCTCGAGGTACTGAAGCCCTACGAGTCACAAGCCGCCTGCCCCGGAAAGACGGCCTGCAAGGATTTTACGAATCACGAGACACGAAACACGGACTTTGTGGCCGTGTGTTCGCCGTGGATGCGCAAGGGACGCACAATCAGAAACCCCCGCCCGGACCGCCGTGCACGCCGCCCGGTCGCTGCTTTCCTGCGCGTTGTGGTGCGGCATGGGGCGGCTATGGCGCGGCATGGGCCGCATATTGCCCCCGAGCCGCTGTCCGCGCGCCGTTCGCCGCCGCTCCCGCCGCCCTCCGGGCTGCTTCCGCAGCGGCGACCCCTACATGAACCCATGCCGGGAAAGGAGAACGTTCTATATGACGTTCACAGCAGTTTCTGTATCGTGCAAGCGGCTCGTCCGGAACTGCCTGCATGGCATCTGACGAGAGTCGTCTTGCCGTGGCCTACAATGACTTCCGTGTCCGTGCTGGCGCTCGTCCTGCTTTTGTCGGTGCTGCCGGCGGCCGCTGCACCTGCCGGCGTCGCTTTCCGCAAAGTCTCCTTCGACACGAGCGACGGCGGAAAAATCCACGCCAACCTCTATGGTGGGGGATCGCATGGGGTCGTGCTGGCCCACGGAGCGGTCTTCGACAAAGAGAGTTGGCATGAGCAGGCGACACGTCTCGCGCAAGCCGGCCTGCGAGTTCTGGCGATCGACTTCCGTGGCTACGGCGATTCCAGGCCGGGCAGCCTGGGGCGGGCTCTCCACCTCGATGTCCTCGGCGCGGTCAACTACCTCGAGGAGGCGGGCTGTGAACGGGTCTCGGTTGTCGGCGGCAGCATGGGCGGAGGCGCCGCGGCGAGAGCCGCCGTCGAAGCCGAACCCGGCGCCATCGACCGGCTCGTCCTGCTGGCGCACTCGCCCATCGACAATCCCGGCGCGATGCGGGGCGGCAAGCTCTTCATCACCGCCAAAGGGGACCATCTTGCGGCCCGCCGCCGACAATTCGATCAAGCGAGCGAGCCCAAGAAATGGGTCGTCCTTGACGGCTCCTCCCACGCGCAGCACATCTTCAAGACCCCGCAAGCCGAAGAGTTGATGGAGCACATCCTCGATTGGCTTACGAACCACCACTGAGGACGGTCATGACAACCCACCGCCCGACACGCCGCGACTTTCTTTCTTCGACAGCCCTGGCAGGCTTGGCGCTTCCTTCGTGCGGCAGCCCGCAAGGGCCGGCTTTCTCTTTGTCTCTGTTTCAAGCCGACGTCACGCCGCCGGCCGCCGGTCACCCCTTGCTGGCCTACCGTGTTTCGCGCTCGATTGCCGACCCGCTGTTCGTGCACGGTTTTGTCCTGCACGGTCCCGAGCAGCCCATCGTACTTTGCGCCGTCGACTGGTGTGAAATCCGTAACGAGTCCTACGAGGCCTGGCGCGCGAAACTCGCCTCGGCCGCCGGGACGGCCAAGGAGCGGGTGCTGGTCACCTGCCTTCACCAACACGACGCTCCTTACACGGACCGTGTTGCGCAGAGCTATTTCGAGAAGCACGGTCTACCTGGTGCGCTCTGCGACGTCGAATTCGAAGACCGCATGATCGAGCGTGTCGCGTCCGCGGTTCGCGAAAGCCTCGCTGACCGGCGGCCCATCGACCGCATCGGCCTCGGTCAAGCCAAGGCCGATCGACTCGCTTCCAGCCGCCGCTACGTCACCGAGGAAGGCACGGTTTCGTGGGGCCGCGGCAGCACGACCCGCGATCCTGCCATCCGCGCGCTGCCCGAAGGCCTCGTCGACCCCTACGTCAAGACCATCAGCTTCTGGTCCGGTGAGGAAGCCGTGGCGGCGCTCAGTTGCTATGCGACGCATCCGATGAGCTATTACGGCGACGGCGACATCTCGGCGGACTTCGTCGGCATGGCCCGTCACCGCCGGCAGCAGGACACGCCCGGTGTCAAGCAGATTTACATCGCCGGTTGCAGCGGCGATCTCACCGTGGGCAAGTACAACGACGGCAGCAAGGCGAACCGTCCGATCTTCGCCGACCGCCTCCACAAGGCCATGGCCGATGCCTGGGATGCCACCGAGACTCAGCCGCTAGAAGCGGTCGGGTTCCGCAACGTTCCGCTCCGCATGGAGCCCCGTCAATCGCCCGGCTACCGGCTCGAGGACTACCGCAGGACCATCGCCGACGGCGCTGCCGAACAGCGCCCCCGCCTCACGGCCGCCCTGGGGCTTAGCTGGCGCGAGCGCTATGACGCCGGCCATTCGATCGACGTACCCGCCATCGATTTCGGCCCGGCCCAACTCGTTCTCATGCCGGCCGAATCATTCGTCCAGTATCAACTCTGGGCTCAGGAAATGCGCCCCGGCTCCTTCGTCATGGTGATGGGATACGGCGAGTGCGCGCCCGGCTACATCCCCTCCGCGAAGGACGCCGCCGAAGGCTACAACGACCACTACAGTTGGATCGCCTTCCCCGAATGCGAATCCGCCATGAAGTCCGCCCTGAAGAACGCCCTTGCCGCGGACGTGGCCACCACTTGAATCCGTTTCCCGAAAGATCCCCATGGAGGCCCACCTCATGAGCGAAAAGGTTTCGTACCGATGGGAGCCCATTAGCGGCCTTCCGGAGGGTTCCGCCAGTCTGGCGAACAGTGAACTGCGATCGTTGGCGCAGGTCTGGATCGAGCAGAAAGACGGCTTGTCCGCTTCCGAGGCGCTGGAAGTGTTCAACGATCGGTTGCGGCGTCAGTGGGCTGTGGAAACAGGCATTATCGAGCGTGTGTATACGCTTGACAGGGGTGTGACGCAGCTCCTGATCGAGAAAGGGATCGACCGGAGCATGGTTAAAGGCTCGTGAGGCATCGTGAGCGGGACTGTAGTCGGCGGAGATACCAGTGAGTGCCCCGCAGTTTGGTGGAAGGGAGCACACAGGTCCTGTTCGGCACGAGCATGGGTGGAGTAACGGCTTTGCTCTTGGGCGCTATTCTTTTGTAGGGGAATGAATGTAGGCCGATGTGGACGTTCGGGTGAGACTTGGTCGGAGCGGTAACCATGGAGACAAGGTTCTCGAAGCAGATTGTGACGGTTATCAGCCTTTGCCGGACAGTCGTGGCCGCAGTTCAGTGCGGTCGGCGGTCCGTACAAACACGCATTGAATACCTGTTGATTCGGCGCGGCATTGTTGCCGTGGCGCTGCTGGCTGTGCTGATCGGCACGCCGGACTCGGCGGCCCAGACATTTGACGAAGCCGTGGAAGCGCATGAGCGCGGCGACTATGCCACAGCGTTGCGAGGGTTCCGCGTTCATGCTGAACAGGGGAATGCTGATGCCCAATACAGACTCGGCAAAATGTACGACGAACTCTTTCTCATGTACGCCTACGGTGACGGCTTGCCGAAGGACCATGTCGAGGCCATGAAGTGGTTTTGTAGAGCTGCCGAGCGGAGCCACGTCAATGCCCGATACGACGATTACCTTATGCGCGCCTACGGTGAGATCGTGCCGGAAGGCCTAGATTATCTTGAGTGGAAACAGAAGGATGTCAAATTCAACTTCTCCGAAGCAGTGCGGTGGTTTCGCACGGTCGCTGAGCACGAGCTTGCTGAGGGTGAGCCCGCCGGTCGCCACTGTGACAACTGGGAGGGGCAATTCAAACTTGGCGTCGTATACGACATTGGCCTGGACGTACCGGAGGACGATGCAGAGGCGGCACGGTGGTTTCTCAAGGCGGGTGCCGGCCACTTTTATGCTCAACTCATTACTGGTCAAGTCTGGGGGTACAACAAAAAGACCATAAAGTGGTCTCGGAGGGGTGCCGAGCTGGGTTTCGTCAAGGCCCAAGTAGCCCTCGCCTCAAACTACAGCAGCGGCAAGGTCGTGCCGAAGAACGGTGCCGAGGCCTTGAA
Source organism: Bryobacterales bacterium (assembly GCA_965204095.1). Lineage (GTDB taxonomy): Bacteria > Acidobacteriota > Terriglobia > Bryobacterales > UBA6623 > JAPPLB01. Next base: position 4,617,481 of record OZ241991.1, read on the forward strand.
GTGGTATCGCAAGGCCGCTGAGCAAGGCGATCTTGGGGCCTCAGTGAGTCTCGGCGTCATGTACTACAATGGCGAAGGTGTTCCGAAGGATTATGTCCGTGCATATGCTTGGCTAAACCTTGCTGTCGCGCAAGGGGAAACGGCCTACGCCAAGATTCGAGACTACCTTGAATCAATCATGACCAACGATCAAATAGCTCGAGCGCAAGAGATCAGCTCTTCCCTTTTCAGCCGCATCAACCAATCCCAATGAGAAGCAGATAGAGTCGCCGATTTCAACCTTAGGGGACAAACTCAATAGAGGGATGATACTTCTATGAGACGTTCCATGAAGTGGCGGAAGGTGATCCTTTACCTGGAGGGCCTGGATCTTGACTAGCCCTCAATAACCGCCCTTACGAAAATCGTGGGCGGGCCCCGGACTTCTCGCAGAATAATCTTTATTCTGCGCTATATCCGGCAAAGCTTCACAGCCCAGGTCCGGGAGAAAAAGTCTCTCCGCATTTTCCTTGGGCTCCGAGTAAAGGCAGCGCTGGCGTGACTTGAGAGAAGACACTTCTACGTATAGGGCGTCATCCAAGAGGCCTATCTTATCGGGATTGGGGCGGCGTCAATCCGTGGCTGGTGCGTCGATCGTGATCGAAATAGCGGCAGAAATGGGACCGCTTCGCCGGGTAAAAACTCGTAAGAGGCCTTCGTCTTGAGTGGGATTCGTGCCAGCAATATAACCTTCCTGGCACCCAATGACACGATCTGCAACGAAGTTGTCAAGCGTCCAGAAATCACCATCAAACCGCTCGGAGTGCCCTGCGACCTGGGTGAACGAAGGGTGGCGCGTTTCCATCAGACTGGTCTTCCCGAGTTTGATGTCGAGCGTTTCCGCCTTGATGACTCTGCAGGCAACGCGTGCAATAGTTTGATCGCCCGTCATCTCTGCATTGGCGGGTAGTACAGCCGTACAGGGAATGTCGAGCGGATTGTGCAGCAAATAGTGGACAGGTATTCCGTGTTTGCGGCCATATTGCAGGATGGCTCGATATTGTTCTTCTTGATATGCCAGCGCACGATACTTGGAGCTTGGCGAGAAGTGGAACACCCGCTGCTTCACATGTGAGCTGTACTCCCCTTTTGAGGGGAAGAGCCGACCAAAACCAACGAGGTAGTCAATCGCGTGCATGTCGGTCGCGATCTCAATCTCATCTGGATATAGGCGCTTAGATTGAAGGAGTGCGATCTTCGAACCCAGCACTTCAGCTTTTCGGCGAAAAATGGCTAGGATGCCAATATCTGCGATCTCCCAGTTTCCCCAATATCGGCCGCCACCGAGATAATGTGTGTCGAGAGTCACAATCCAATCCGAAGGGAATTTGAAGGGAGCAGAGAAGTCCGACAGATGCGCGATGATGCTTTGATCCAGTGTGGTCTCGTAAGTTGTAGGTATCCGCGAAAGCGTGGCAGCGCTCCGGCGGCTCACCTTAGCAAACACATTTCTGATCCAGTCGAGGATCGGTGGCGGCACTACGAAGGGGGGCGCGGGCATTCCGGTTGCTCTACTCCGTTATTGAGACGGTCTTGTGATAAGAGGGCCGACACCAGCCGGAGAGATACTCTCGCGGACCATCAGATCGAGATCGTTCTAAGTCACTCACTCGGCGAACAGACGTGCCTGATGGTGCAGAGTTGCTGCCAGGAATCCGCCCAGCGATGCCATCATCGACCCCACGTAAGTAATTCATCTGAAGTGATTGTACGAATCCGAGAGCAGGTTGCGTAGCCGCTTGTACTCCTGCTTGCATCCCTGGGGCATATCCTTGGACGTGGAGGTCGTCGCTGTCCAGGCCCCACGATGGACAGCCAGCGTTTAGGGTAGCCACGCTGCTCCGGTCAACCGTTCGGCGAAGCGGGAGGCGACCTCTTGCCGCTGCGGCTCGCTCGACTCCTAGGGCAGGGCGTACAGGACTTCACGGTAGAGCCGCCGGTTGGACCGCTCATGCACGTCCGCCGCCTCCCAATGCGAGCGCGGGTCGTCCCGCGAGCACGAAGTCACCGATAGTCAGCGGCCAGTGAGGAAGTGAACGACGCTTACGTTCATGCCGGGGAGTTCCTCGCGGGCAGCGCGGCGACGCCCTCGACCTCCACCAGCACTTCGGGATGGAAAAGGGCGGCCACTCCGATAAGGGCGCTGGCGGGCGGGTTGGCGGTATTCACGAAGCGGTCTCGGACCTCGCGCAGGGTCTCGAGTTGCGACCCGTCGTAACCGACGACATAGAAGGTGAGTTTCACGAGCGCCGAGAAGTCCGTCCCCGCCTCGGTCAAGGTGGCTCGCAGATTCTGGAAGACCTGGTCGAGTTGCGCCTCGAAATCACCTGTGGCGACCCCTTTCGGCCCGAAGGGGGTATGTCCCGAGAGGTAGAGGAGCGTCCCGCTCTCCACGATCATCGCCTGGGAGATACCGGGAATATCGACGCCGGACGGGTTGACGGATCTGAGCATGGGGACGATAGTCCGTGTTTGGCGCGCTTCCGGTCATCCTGCTCCATGTCCTCGACCTGGACCCCGGGACGCCCCGCTGGAGCAGGTGGTCAAAGGCTATCTACCGTCTCACTCCGTCTCGCAGTCACCAATCGGGCATCATAGCACGCGATCCTTGCGTGGCAAGAGGCTGGCTCTCCCAGGTCGGCGGCAGCCAATTCGTGCACGCGGTGCAAGTCCGGCGCTGGTCAGCCGACGGGCGATTGTAAGGGTGTCGAGCACGCGTCATGCTGCCATCGTCTCTCAGGCGGCCGTGCTACTGACGATGGCCGGCTGTCAGCGACACAGACCGGCGACGGGCTATCCCGGTCCGCCCGCGCACAGTGCCGGTGGTCCGCTGAAATCCGATTCAGAACGAGGGATACAACCAGGGGAGAAAGCGCGGCACAAAGCTATAGGAAATTTGTATTCAACAGATTGTGAGATAGTCGTATCGGAGGCCGTCTGCCGTGCAGAAAGCCCCTGGGGCGGCTCCTATCTCAGCACCGTATACGCGACGCAGCGGGAGCGATGGCGGCGAAGCGGGCTCCGGCGTGGGAACTGGCCGCCCTGTACCACGAGCGCTGCGAGACCGAAACGGCCTTCGACGAGGATCGTGCTGCGTAGCAAGACGCCAGAGTTGGTCAAGCAGGAGTTTGATGGGCTGCCACACCCGGACTGCCTGTTCTCCCTGCACACCGTCAGGAAATCCGCCACAGGTACAGTCTTCCTGAACCTCTTAGCACTACAGACCTGTTACTCGTGTACCGTTCACCGGACTGGCGCGGTGTCGAATCCACGTGGGGGACGCTACGATGGAGTGTTTCGTCAGTTCTACAAACCTGGTGACGAACTGATGTTTTCCTTTCGAGGCGTGGACTTCATCGACTTGGACTGTCTTCTCTCCGAGGAGGAAAAGCTCGTCCGCCGAACGGCCCGGCAGTTTGTGGATGACCGCGTCCTGCCCGTCATCAAAGAGTGCTACTGCGAAGCGCGCTTCCCATTACATTTGATTCCGGAGCTGGGTGAGTTGGGTTTCCTCGGCGCAAACCTGGAAGGATACGGTTGCGCGGGTATGGAGGATGTCGAGTACGGCCTGTTGATGCAGGAGTTGGAGCGGGGCGACAGCGGGGTCCGGAGTTTCGTGTCTGTACAGAGTGCGCTGGTGATGTGGCCGATCCTGGAATACGGAAGCGGAGCGCAGAAGGACCGCTGGTTGCCGGAGTTGCAGGCCGGCAGGAGGATCGGATGCTTCGGCCTGACTGAACCTGACTTTGGATCGAATCCGGCCGGGATGCGCACTCAGGCGGTTCGTGACGGCGGCTCGTTTGTGCTGAACGGCGAAAAAACGTGGATCACGAACGGAACGCTGGCGGACGTCGCGCTGGTGTGGGCTCGCGAGGATGAACAGATCCGGGGCTTTCTTGTCGAGAAGGGGACGCCGGGATTCACGACGACGGACATTCACGGCAAGTGGTCCATGAGGGCTTCGGTGACTTCGAGCTTGGCCTTCGCGGATTGCCGCATTCCCGCGGAAAATGCGCTGCCGGGAGCCCTGGGTTTGAAAACGGCGCTCGCTTGTCTGTCGCAGGCGCGCTACGGGATCGGCTGGGGATGTATCGGTGCTGCGATGGATTGCTATGAAACGGCGCGGCAATACACGCTGTTGCGGAAGCAGTTCGGCGACCGTTCGTTGGCCTCGCACCAGCTTGTGCAGAGTGAGCTGGCATGGATGGTCACTGAGATCAGCAAGGCGCAGTTGCTGGCGTTTCACGCCGCCCGGCTCAAGTCGAAGGGGCTTCTCAAGTTCTTTCATATTTCGATGCTGAAGCGGAACAACGCCTGGATGGCCCTCGAAGTGGCGAGGAGGGCTCGCGACCTGCTGGGCGCCAACGGAATCACGGATGAGTACCCTGTCTTCCGTCATATGGCGAATCTCGAGACGGTCAAAACCTATGAAGGCACGCACAACATTCACACCCTGGTCATGGGCCAGCAGGTGACCGGGCTGCAGGCCTTTTCGTAGTTTTTCGTTGTGAGGTGATCGTGCGCCGGACCTGCTCCGTACTGTTCAGCGGTTTTGTGGCAGAAGAGGCCCGCGGGCCGTTGTTGGTGTCCGAAAGCCAAACCGAAGACGCTGTTCTTCATGCTGCATTCCATCCCTTCCGCCATCATCAGATTGACCGCTTGAGTTCTGTTGACGGACAAAGAACCAGCGAGAACAGACCTGTTACAGTAGACCGTCCTTGTATTGGGGCGATTGCATGAACTCGACCTGCACTTGCGGCGCGGCGTTTCCGGATGGTTCACAGTTCTGTCCGATGTGCGGACGGCCACTCAGCGAGGAAGCGCAGCAAGCTGAACGGACGCAGGCACAAGAAGCCCTGGAGCGGGCTCGCCGGCAGCAAGCCCCGGATGAGAAGCGCGAAAAGCCGATCGGCCTAGGCAACTCCGACGCGCTTCGCTCCAGTTATTTCGGAGCTCTGCTTGCGGCTTTCCTGTCCAACATGCCGTTCCTCTACTTGTTGTCTTTCATCTGGTACCCGGCGTGCGGCTTTCTCTCGGTTTACATCTATCGCCGCAAGACGGGCGCGAAACCGAAGCCGGCTCAAGGAGGCCGCCTGGGAGTGTTGACCGGCATCCTGACGTTCGCCATTTCGCTCGTGATCAGCGCCGTGAACATGCTGTTCGCTGGTCAGGGCGCCTTTAGCGATTTGTTCCGGCAACAGATTGAACAGACGCCTGCACAGGAAGAGGTGAAACGGCAGATACTGCAACTGATCGACAATCCGGTTTTCTTGGGCTTTCTTTTGCTGATCAGCCTGATCGTGACGCTGGTTTTTACCGTGGGATTCAGCGCTGCGGGAGGCGTGCTGGGAGCAAAAATATTGGAGGACGAGTAAGCGTGCTGCCCGGTGCGGTGAATCGGAGTTCTGGCAGGCCGGATGAACTTCATTGCATGAAGGGATAGAGGAACGGGACCTCTTTTGTTTACGGTCCAAGGTCCAACCGTAATTCGCCCGGCTGCGCTCGGCAACGGCGGTCCACCGGCCTATTCGAACGGATGGGACTCACACCCTGACCACGGGCCGTCGCAGCATCATTAGCGTCGATGTTCCGACGACACAGCCTCCAACCGATGCCCAGATATCCGGCCAGATCAACATCACCCCGGCCGTGAACAGCGCGCCGCGCGCCACCGTCGGGACGGGAGTGCGGAAGTAGCCCTCCAGTGCAATGGCCCAGAAGAAGATCCCCAGCGCGCAGGTCCCCGCGTACAGCAGAACGTCCTGCCAAGCGCCCATCAGAAGCAACGCCGGCTCGTAGACGAAGGCGAACGGCAGCAGAAAACTGATCAATCCCAGCTCAATCGCCTTGAATCCAGTCCGTATCGGGTCCGTCCCCGCGATTCCGGCCGCGACGTAAGCTCCGGTCGATACCGGGGGCGTAATCGCCGACAGGATGGCGAAGTAGAACAGAAACAGGTGCGCGGCGACCGCCGGCACGCCAAGGTTGGTCAACGTTGTCGGAATCAATGTCGCCAGCACAACGTAGGCGGCGACCGTCGGAAGCCCCATCCCCAGAACGATGCAGGCCACCATGGTCATCAGCAGCGTCACAAAGAGATTCCCCTGTGAGACGCCTTCGATCAAATAGGTGATCTTGAGATTCAATCCGGTCGCCGTCATGACCCCGATGATGATTCCGGCGCCGGCGCAAATCGGCGTCAGTGTCAACATGCCGCGCATCGCGCCGTGAAACGCCCGGTCGAATCCTCTGCCGGTCAGGCGAGTGGCCGGCCGCAAGAAGCTCACCGCCATGGCGCACGACACGGCGAGAAATGCCGCGTACATCACACTGAATTGCAACGACAGGAGCACGATCAACACCACGATCGGCAGCAGCATGTTTCCCCGCTGCGTCAACTCTCCGCGCATGCTCGGGATCTCATCACCCGTGATCGGCCGCACGCCGTCCTTCACCGAACGGAAGTGCACGATCATCAGCACTGCGAAGAAATAGAGCAGCGCCGGCATGATCGCGTTCACCATCAAATCGGTGTACGAAATGTTCAGGTAGTCGATCATCACAAAGGCCGCGGCGCCCATGATCGGCGGCATCAATTGACCTCCCGACGACGCCAAGGCCTCGACGGCCGCCGCGAAGCGCGGCTCATAGCCGGACCGCTTCATCATCGGGATCGTCACCGCCCCGGTCGTCGCTACGTTCGCTACCGTCGCGCCCGTGATCATCCCCATCAGCGACGAGCTGACGACCGCGATTTTCGCCGGACCTCCGACGAATCGCCCCGCAGCCACCTTGCCGATGTTCATGAACATTTCTGCGCCGCCTGTCACCGTCAGGAAAGATCCCAGCAGAATGATCACCACAATGAACGTCGCGCATACACCGAGCGGTGTACCGAACACCCCGAACGTCCCGTAGAAGATGATGCTCACCAGGTCAGCGAGGCTCAGCCCTCCATGCCGCAGCATCATGCCGGGCGCCCACGGACCGAATAGCCCGTAGGCCAGGAAGAGCAAGAGCACTACGGCAACCGCCCACCCGACCGTCCTTCGCACGGCTTCGACAATCAACAACAGCCCGACCGCCCCGACTACCGTGTCGAATCCGCTGATGAAGGGCTCCGAGTAAAGACGCTCATAGTCGAGCAGCGTCCACGCCATGACAATCAGGCTGAGTAAACTCAGCCCGAGTGCCAACGATGCTTCTCCCGACTTGCTTCGGGTCCAGCCCGACGGCGTCTGCAAGAAAACCAGCGGCAGCACCACGAGTAGAAACAACCCGCGTTGAATCGGCGCGTGAAACGGCCCATTCGCACCCGTGTAAAGCGCAAGAGCACTGCCGGCCCACACGAGACCGGTCGCAACACGATGGGTGAGACTTTCAGAGAGCGAGGGCAAAGTAAACGCGGATACAGCTCGTCTTAGCGGCGTGCGTGCGAGAGAAAAGGCAATGATGGGGCGATCGAATCAAGAGCTTCAAGCGCGCAACCTACGCTACCACTTGTCCCAAACGCCGCGCTCGCGGTAGTAGCGCTTCGCCCCCGGATGATAAGGTAACGGCTTCATTTCCGCCACTGACTCGAGATCCGCTTCCCCTTCTTCTTTCCACCAGGGCAGCGACTCCTCGACCTCGTCCCAGTTTTCGAACAAGGTCTTCGTCATCCCGTAGACGAGATCGTCGGGAAGGTCGCCCCGAACGAGAAGACATTGGTGAAAACCGATGCCTCGGAGGTTGGGCCGCCCGAAAACGGGCTCGCCCAACTCGTCCAACACAAACGCGGACTCGGTCGCCAGCAGCCTCTCCAAGCCTTCCTGCTCGGGCTCGACGAAATCAATCTCCTCGCCGATCTCCCGCGCCGCGAAGATCGGTGACAAGTGTCCCCGGTTATTCCGCGAATAGGCGAACGCGATGGCATCGATCTGCCGGTTCGCCAATGCGTTCTGTCCGTCTGTGCGCTCGATGTAGAGGAACTCCGTGTTTTCCCGAGTTACGCCGAAGTACTTGAAGATGCGCTCCGCGATCACTTCCTCGCCGGTGCCGCGGCCGCCGATCACGACGCTGCGGCCGATCAGATCCGAATAGCGCTTGATATCCGCCACGGCCACGACCCGGAAAAGGTGTGTGCCGAGTTTCATCCAGACCTTGGCGTTGTCGTAGTCAACCACGACCGGTTCCTTCTGTGCGAAATGAGCCTCACGGCGGTAAGCATTTTCGAGATCAAAGCGAAAGCATCGGCCGCCGTCGATTCTCCCGGCCGCGACGCGCTTGACGTTGCCGACCGACATCCCCTTGCCGATCACTCCGTTCGAGATTACCCCCGGCATCCTCTCTGTCAACACTTTCGACAGGATGGAAACCTCCTTGAAGTACCGTCCCTGAGGCCCTGCTCCCGCTAAGGTGATCAAACGGATATCGGTTGTCCGCTCACAGGCTCCACAGCCGAGTCCAAGCAATGCCGCCATCAAGAAACCGAGCCATGGTTGCAAAGCCGCGAGCCGACCCACCGGCTCGCTCACGCCGGTCCCGGCTGACCTCATCTAGTCCGCCATCCGCGCAGGTCCAACAACCCCCAGCCCCACGCGCAATGCCTCCGTCTCGATGATGTCGTCCGGCATGACGTTCGCAATGTTTACGTCCGCGCCGAACTCCCGCACCAGCAATTTCTTGATGTCATGAATCTCAGACAACGAAACCCCGCTGATCCACGGCCCCGGTAATTCAAACAGCACACGGCCCCAATCCAAATCATGGCGGCAGGCATGCAGTAAATCCGTATTGACCGTGCCGTTCCCGACCAACTCGGCGCCCTCGATCAGCAGCAACTCCGCGCCGGCGTCAAAGCAGTCCCGTGCTTGCGGGATTAACTCCGCCACTGCGTTCTTCTCTGTTTTCGATCCCACTTCGCCGAACACGGTCAACCCCTTGCCACGGGCCAGCTTTATCTGCTCGCGACGCTCCGTCGGCGAAAGCGGGATGCAATTGTCCGATACCTCGATCGCCTCGAACCCCAAACGCTTCGCCTCATCGAAGAACACTGGCAGCGCACCCACCCCTTGTGTGGCGAACACGTACTCCTGGAACTGCCCGCCGAGGAACGGCCGCACGCCGTGCTTCTTGTAGAGTTCGAGCTTGGCCCCAATCTGATGTTCCTGGTAGAGCCGCGACGTGCCGGTGGCGATTTTCGCGAGGTCGACATACTGCCCCGCAATCTCGAGGATGTCCCTTTGACGCGCCAGCCCGAGTCCCCAATCGATCATCATCGTGAGCCCGCGCAGTCGCGGCTTGACGAGCGACCGCTCCTTGGGAAGCGGGACAAAAGCAAACGGATCAAGCGCCATGAAAGGACCCTCCAGTATCGCAGCACACGAAGGACCCGGCACCCCCCGAGCTGAAACACCTTGGGCGGTTGCTTATGACCCGGACCGGAGATCTCACTGCAAGCCCCGCTGAGGGGCCACCGAGGCTTTTTGCGCCCTCTTGAATCTCGACGTTAGAATAACCCACCGAGGGTCGCCGGTTTCTTCGTCTGCACGTGTTCTTTCCGGGCCTCCGAGCTTGTCTTGGAGGTGTCTCTTCCCTTCTTTTCAGGATCAAGTGTTTCGTGGCTAGAAAAGCGCAACTCCAGCGGCAATCCCCTTCATCAGACCTCATCACGGTAATAAGGCGGTTTCTCGCTAGCTGTCGCAGACCAATCTTGATCGAGTCGGGAGAAGATCCCATCCCCTTGGTCGAGGGGAGGTATGACCTGGAATCGCGCGGCTCTGGATGTGTCCTGCACGTTTGGGGCGAGGAAGGAAACCTGGTCCGCCGCGTTGTTGAGATCAAGTCCGAAAAAAAGGACCGCCTCGATCTGCTTGCCGGCTCGTTCGGAAGAACCGACATTCGACTTGCTCTGGTCGACGAAGTCACTCAAGTCGGCCGCGTCCAGCGAGAGGCCGGACATGCCCGGTTCCGCGAGTTTCTGCGCCGGATTCTCTTCCGGGAGTACCGCGACCGGACTCTCTCACACTTCAGTTCCGCCCCCGATTTGGAACATACACTCTCGCCCAGCTATGTGCGCGGAGCACTCCACCGGGGGCGCGAATTATGGGCCTTGATCGCTGCGCCTCCCGACCTCAGTCCCTCTGCAACCGATCAAATCCTCAGTTTTGGACTCATCTGGTTTGACCACCTGCGTTCCCGGGAGTCAGACTACGTCTTCGCAGGACTGAAGATCTTCGTTCCCCAAGGCCGTGCGCGCTCTACCGCCAACCGGCTCGCCTGGCTGAATCCCCATGTTCTCCAGTCGGAACTCATCGAATACGACCGTACCGGGCGTATCCGTCGATTTGACAAGCAGGACTACGGTAATCTCGCCACCGAGTTGCGACCATGCCTGTCGGAAGCCGCTACCGAGGAACACGTCGCGGCATGGTTGCAGAGTCTCCGGAGCATTCCCGGTGTCGAGACGGTTCGGCGTGCCGACGGACTGTTGTCGCTTCGAGTCCGAGGTGCCACTTTCGCCACAGCGGGGCGAGGTTCTCTTACGTACGGCCTTGAGAATCCGACGCCCGTCGGGCCGCAAGGAATCGCACCGGTCCTTCGACTGGCGCGAGAGCTCGGCCGGTATCGCTCTCCCGACGCACAGGACAAGCAGAACCCGCTCTATCGACGCCATCCCGAAACGTGGCTCGAATCACAAGTCCGACGTCGGCTCGACCTGATCGACGGCAACCTTCTGTCCGAGCCGCTTTATGGCCAGGTCCCTTCTGTTGCGGGGCCCGACCGCGGCATCATCGACCTGCTCGCGTCCGACCGTCAGGGTCGGTTGGCCGTCATCGAGCTCAAGGCCTCCGAGGATGTGCATCTCCCGCTGCAAGCTCTCGATTATTGGATGCGGGTCAAATGGAACCTCGATCGTGACGAGTTTCAGGCTTGCGGCTACTTCCCCGATGTGATGCTGGCCGAACGAGAGCCACGGTTGATTCTCGTTTCCCCGGCGATGGACTTCCACCCGACTACGGAGACGGTCTTGAAGTACGTTTCCCCCGTCATTGATGTTGAGCGAATCGGCGTGGGTGCGGCATGGCGCCAGGATTTACGGGTGGTTTTTCGGAGACGCGGGTCAGCGCGGTTGGCCTGATGGAGCCTGATTTTAACGGTACGTCGAGCACGGCGAGTAAGCGGAACGAAATCATGGCGGTCGTATCGCGTGCTTCGGCTGACGGGTGGTGAGACATGCAGGCTAAGCGGGAAGCAGAATGAACGAGCTGTCCGCAGTCGCCGGGCATCCCGAAATTGCTTTTCACTGAGAGTCGGTATGCCTGTGACTCGATGTCTCGCCACAAGGGCGACAAACAAAGCATCCATCAACCCAAACACGAGATTTCCATATGGCTCGCTAAAGCCGCGCGATTCGACTCTTTTTTGGTAAAGACGGTCGCCTTGAGCACAGTTGCCCGACATCACATAGGACAACCTGCTAGCCGAGAAGACTCTCGATCCGGGAGGCTAGCTCTTCGTAAGGCAACTGCCCCGGGTGGTACAGTCTCACAACGCCGCTTCGATCCACTAACACCAGTGTTGGCGTCGTACTCACGCCGAACTTCACGAAGTTCTGTGTGCTCACAGGGGTCGACATCCAAGCCGGTAACGGATGCAGGTCATTGAAGCTGCCGCGGAGGTAGCCCAATTCCTCGGCCGGTGTCGCCTTGCGGCCACGCTTCACGTAGCCGTATAGCCGCGTCGGACCCACGATCACCAGCCCTCGGCCGGCATATTTTCGGTGCAGCGATTCGAGAACCGGCTTCTGCTCCATGCAATCACCGCACCAGTGAGCCCAGAAGTAGAACAGCGCAACCTTGCCTTGCAGCGAGGCGGGGTCGAGTGTGGCGCTGCCCACGTGCTCAGGCGCATCCAGGGCAGGCATTGATTTGCCCTCCAGGCTCAATAGAAGAAGGTTCTTCTGAATGCGGGTCTCAACGGAAGTCCCGGCATATTTGTTCCGCTGCTCTTGCAAGAACACGACCGCCTCGGAACGCCGTCCAAGGGCGTCGTAGGTGTGGGCCAGGACTTCGATCCCTGCGCCCAAAGCCGTCTCGATGTTCCTGTCCTCGTCCACCGACCGGACATTCAGTAGCGCGAGGCTCCCTTCGTAGGCTTCCGTTCCGTACTTCTCGGCACGGTCCCAGTTCTTGACGAAGCTCGAACCGCGAGCCAACCACGACACGGCCGCCAGCCATTTCGGTGAGGAGGTATCACTGGTCTTTCTTGCGCTCTCCAATACGGCTGTGGCCTCGTCATTCTTGTGGGCCCAGGCGTGCTTGCGCATCGTCTGAATCAGTTCATCCGGTAAAGGAGCTGCCGTAAGTGCAAAGAAAGCCGTCAAAACAGCGATTGCTGCGGGCATTCTCGATCCATGACTCATCGGTTCGTACCTCGCGTGTAGCGTATCATGGAGAACTCGGAGTGGTGTAAACAAGGCGTCCGATACTGGGCCGCCCCTGCAACAACTGTCCGAGCCGTCTCACATCAGGCCTGATCGTGTACACTTGGCACTTTGTCAGGCCCTACCTGGGACTATCCCGAGGACACATCGCATGTCAATGATTCTTTTGTTTGCCGGCGCTCTGCTACAGATTTTCTTCTTGGTTTGGGCGATTGCGGACTGCATAGAAAATCCGAACCTTAGGATCGGGCGCAAAGTCCTCTGGATCGTCGTCATTCTGCTGTTTCCGTTCATCGGAATCGTAGCCTACACCTTCGTGGCGCCGAACGTCGTCATTCTGCTGTTCGCATTCGTCGGAGTCGGTGCCTACTTCTTCCGAGCCCCGAAGCGCGCTACGCCTTTCAGTGGCCCACGCCAGATCGCGACATGTTTCGTGACATTCGGCCTCTCGACCGGGTTCCCGTACTACAACATCGCCTTCTTCTTCGACTACTTCCGCGACGGCCACGGGTGGACGCAAGAACTGGTGACCACCGGTGCGCCCGTCGCCGTCCTCCTGACAATCATGGCCGGCCCGGTCATCGTGCCCCGGGTCAGCCCGCGGCTGCTGATCATTGTCGGTACGGCCATGACGTTCGGCGCCTTTCAATGGTTTGGCCGCTTGTCGGGCAACACCTACGAGTACTACGGTGCGTGGTGCCTCTACATGCTCGGCTACTTCCTCTCCGGGCCCATTCCGCACCAGATCATCATTTCGAACTGGTACAAGCTAAAGCGCGGCCGTGCCATGGGCATTACCTATGTCGGCGTAGCCATTGTCGGCGCGATGGGCAGTAAACTGGCCCCCAGCCTGGCCGGACAAATGGATTACACCGAAGCCCTGAAGCTGATGGGATTCCTTCTTCTGCTCGCATCGCCGCTGGCGATTTTCTCGATCAAGGATAAGCCGAAAGACGTCCTCCAACTACCTGACGGCGACGAAACCGTACCCTCTCCGATCCCCGAAGCAGCACCAGCAGAACAACCGAAGAGCTTCGGTTATCTCAGCAGCCGGCCGGCCTTCTGGTTCCTCCTGTTCGGCAGCGCGGCATCGATCGGCTCGATCGCCGCGGTCAACTTCCTCATGAAGTTCGTCTTTGAGGAGCAGGGCTTCGTCGAGCAGTCGGCACGTGACCTACTGTGGAGCAAGGCTTCCATTTTCTACCTGCTTTCAAGCATCGGCGGCCGGTTGCTCGCCGGCTACTTGGCCGACAAGTTCCCCCGCAAATACGTCATGCTCGTGACCTACGCAGTTGTTGCGGCGGCGATTCCGCTGCTGTTCCTGGTTACTCCGGCTCAACCCAATTTCGTTTATGTATTCGCGGTGGTATTCGGTTTCGCCATGGGCGCGGACTACATGCTCATCCCGCTGATGGCCGCCGATCAGTTCGGTCTGGCCACCCTGGGCAAGGCGATGTCCGCTATCCTGCCGACGGACACCATCGGGCAGTTTTGGTTCCCCAAGCTCGTGACAGAGCTCCGGACGCTCTGGGGGGGCTACAGTTCCGCCCTCTGGGCCGTCTTCGGCATGGCCGCGCTGGGAGCTGCTGCTATTGCGCTGCTCCCCAAGCATGAGGCCCCCGCGGCGGCTCGGGAGACGGACGCCCATCACTGAGTCATTGGCCTTGGCGGCATGGGTCGCCGTGCGGATCAACGTCCGGTATCACTCCAACCGGTTTGCCTGCCAAAGCAACCACCCCAGCGGTGGCGCATTCGGCCGTGCCCGGACTGCCGTGATAGCCTGCATGTCTCACCACTTGACGAGGTGAAGTGCGTGAGAGGGCCGTCAGGACGAGGCGCGAGCCACTTGGCGCGCGCAGGCGTACTTATGGGATGGTTCGCTCCCACCCCAGCTGCGTCGTGCATTTCGGCCATGCTGGTTACAGCGGTCTTCCGCGACCGCCGTTACTGAACCGGAAAGGAACCAACCATGGCATCGATCCAACCAACACTCCGCAACAGCGCACTGCAGCAGGTCGCCACGATCGGCCTCGATCTTGCAAAGTACAGCGTCGACTTCGTCGGCCTGGACGCCGCCGGCCGGGTACTCACTCGCCGCCAATACTCGAAGGGCAAGCTGCTAGCCGCCTTTTCTCACCAGCGGCATTGCGAAGGGTTGAGGGGGGCCGCAATAGGGTCTGAAGCTCGGAATCCTCACGGTGAGGAGGGACGAGGGCCGGTACGGGGCGTTTTCTGCCGCCCCTGGCGACCCGCCAACGTCCGTTTTTGGGGTTGTTGCCGACAGCAGACCCACTTAGCCCTACGGCCCCGGCAGAGCGCCCCAGGAACGCTGTTTTTGGGCTCACTCGGTGTTCTCAAACCGTTGCGCATCCCGGCGGACGCAGTGCCCGATACACCGCCGCGAACGCCTCCTCATAGGGATAGCCGCTGGCCAGCGACAGCTGCACCCGCCGCACGCTCACCTTCACCAGCGCCCCGATCTTCAACAACCCCCGCCGGATCGTCTCCGTCTGGGCCCGCGCCCACTGCGTGCCCTCCAGCCCCAGCCGCCGCAGCCCCACCAGCAACACATACGCCAGCGACGACAGATGCAGCCGCAACTGATTGGCCCGCAGCGTCTCGCTGCTCATGCGATCCGCGAACAGACTCAACTGCTCCTTGATGCGGTTCTCCGCCTCCCCGCGCTCGCAGTAGAGTTGTTCGTACAACCGTTGCGGCGGCCAACGCTCGGCATCCAGTGACGTCACCACGTAGCGCGGATTCTGCTTGCCCACCAGTTGCTCCGCCTTCCCCACCACCCGCCGCGCCCGGCTCCAACTCTCAAGCGTCTGGTACTCAAACTCCGTAAAGACCCGCGCCGGCCGGCCCGTCTGCTGCTGCTGCCTTGCCGCCTCGTCGAGGGCGTCGTCGATCAGCGACCGCAGCCGCTCGTTGCGCGCCAGCCCCAACACGTACTCCACCCCGTTCTGCTCGCACCAGTCCATCAACTCGTCCCGGCAAAACCCCGAGTCGCCGCGCACGATGATCCTCACCTGCGGCCACGCTCCCCGGATCTGCGCCACGATCCTCTTCAGTTCCGCCACGCTGCCCTCCGCCGCGTCCTGATTCGCCACTCGCTGCCGCGCGCACAGTACGTGCTCGCCGCTGAAGATGTACAGCGGCAAGTAACAGTAGTGTCGGTAGTAACCGTGAAAGAAACGCCCCTCCTGTTGCCCATGCAAGGGCGTATCGGTGGCGTCGATATCGACAATGATCTCGGCCGGCTCCTGCTGCTGCGCTTCCACAAACACGTCCACCAGCAGGCGGTCGATCGCTGCGCTGTCGCAGCGGATCTTCTTATAGCGGTCCAGCCCGTCGCTCGTTCGTTCCAGCCGCTGCAACGTGCTCTTGCCCGCCAACGGCTGGCCGTGGTCGCGCTCTCGGCGGCGCTGTTGCCCGCCCAAGTCGCTCTTGCCCGCCAGCAGCGCCAACAGCGGATCACGGCGCAACTCGTCGTGATCGTTGAGGTCTTCGTATCCCAGCGCCAGCCCGTAGACCCGCTGCGAGACCAACTCCCCGGCCTGATGCTCGATGCGTTCAGGATCGCGCCGGTCCTCAAAACAGGCCGCCAGCCGCGGCAGCAGGTTGATGCGCTGGTCCACCTCGCGCAACAGCAGCGCGCCGCCATCGGAACTGATCACCCCACCATCAAACCGGGCGCTCACCTGGCGCCGAAAATGCTTGCCAAACGAGAAGCTCGATTGGCTACACTCTGTAATCGCAGGGCTGCTTGTCTTGTGTGGCGCTAACGTTTTGGGCATAAATGTTTTATGCCACATCTGGCAGCCCTGTTCCTACCCCCTGGTGAAATATCCGGGCTAGAGGTGACCGCCAGGATGCAGTCCTGCCGTATCGGCATGGAAGCCTGCTGCGGCGCCCATCACCTGGGCCGCCAACTGCTGGCCCAGGGGCACGACGTGAAGCTGATGCCGCCCAAGTATGTGAAGCCCTTCGTCAAGCGCGACAAGAACGACTCGCAGGACGCCGAGGCCTGTGCCGAAGCCTGTCTGCGGCCGACCATGCGCTTCGTGGCGGTCAAGAGCGAGCCGCAACTGTCGATGCAGTCGCTGCACCGCTATCGTTCGCGGCTGGTGGGCAACTCCACGCAACTGATCAACCAGGCGCGCGCCTTTCTGTTGGAACGCGGCATCGCCGTGCCGCAGGGCAAGCAGCGCTTCGCCGACCGGCTGCCGGAGATTCTCGAGGACGCCGACAACGGCCTGCCCGACGAAATGCGGGCGCTGCTGGCCGGCATGCTGACCGAATGGGAGGTGCTGGAAGAGAAGATCCAGCAAGTCAACCGCTACCTGCTGAGGAAAGCGAAGGCCAGCGAGGCCTGCCGGCGGCTGCGAGAGATTCCCGGCATCGGCGCCCAGACGGCGACCGCCTTGGTGGCGACGATCGGCCACGGAGAGGCCTTCGAGAAGGGGCGCGATGTCGCCGCCTGGCTGGGGCTGGTGCCAAGGGAGTACTCCACGGGGGGCAAGCAGCGCCTGGGAGGCATCAGCAAGCGCGGCAACCGCTACGTCCGGACGCTGCTGGTGCACTGCGCCCGCTCGGGCCTCGAAACCTTGGCGAAGCGCAGCGACCAGTTGGGCCAGTGGCTGCGGCGCATGCTCCTCCACAAAGACCGGCGAGTCGTGATCGTCGCGCTGGCGGCGCGGCTGGCACGCATCGCCTGGGCCTTGCTGAGCAGCGGCCAGCATTTCGGTCAACAGCCGCAGCATGCCCCGGCGGCTTGACACAAACCCAACCCGCTAGCGAGGAAAGGAGGAATCTCACCGTTCGTCTGCTCATTCCCGATTGATGGACAAAACGGTCGTACCGGCGTCACCGAATCCTGTTACTGTCCATGGCCCCCAGAGGTCGACGTACTTACGAGGACCGGGACGTGCGGACCCCATCATGGCCCGGAACCCGCGCGGTTCCACCGAGAGGTCGGATATATTGGCGCAGACCACCGTTCAGCAAGAGGGAAGCAGTAGACATCCCGGGAGCGAACCATATATTGACAGTACGTCGAGTACGGCAAGCAAGCATTGCGAAGGAAAAGCGAAGTCCTGGTGGTCATATCGCGTGCTTCGACCGTCGGGTGGTGAGGCATCCAGGTCAGCGTGCTTCCATCGATCCGAGAGGCGTCCGTATAAAAAGCACTCTCGGATGAGCGCCCCTCTCAAATAGTAGGTCAAAGCACACTTTCGCCGGAATCAGGGATTGCCCGGACGATCTTAGCGGCGTTGTTACAATGACCGCGATTTCGGCTGCTGCCATGCCCATCAATCCAGTGAATCGACGACTGCTGCAGTCGGCGGCTCTGCTCCTCACCGCGCTCGTACTGGCGCTCGCGGCGCGCTGGGCATTTGTGGTCGGCATGTCCGACGTGAGCTTGGCCCTCGCGGGTTTCGCGCTGATGTTCTGCGGCGCCGTCGTGTATTGGTGCGCACCATTGTTCGTGCGTTGGGTCCGCGGCAAGGGTTTACGCATGCCTTGGCGTATCGGCCTGACACGCCAGGGTCTGTTTTTTGTTGTCGCAGTGATTGTTGTAGCTATGGTGGCGCTCATGTCGGGGAACAACCTGATTTACCTGATTCTGAGCTGCATGCTGGCGGCAATGGTCATCGCGGGACTCGTGTCGCGGCTGGACCTATCGGGTTTGCAATTGACACTTGCATTTCCGACTCATCTCTTCGCGGGGCAACCGACCGCCGCCCAAGCCACACTGCGGAATCTCAAACGTTGGATGCCTTCTTTCTCGATTTGGTTCGGTGTTGCGCCGTCCGCATCCGGCAGATCCCACCTGCAGATGAAAGAAGTCTACTGCCCCATGATCACCGGTCGCGGGGAGTCTCGCATCTCCGTACCGGTCACGTTCCTGCGTCGAGGTCGCTTCCAGCAAGGAGATTTCCGGCTGCGCTCGAAGTTCCCTTTCAGCTTTGTCGAAAGAAGGGCGCGTCTGCGATTGACGAAGCAGGTGTATGTTTACCCTTCCGTAGATTCATCGGCCCTGCTCGAAGAGTTGATCGAACCGGCTGCCAAGGCCTGGCAAGCTCCAGAGCGGGGCGACAGTCAGGATCTCTATCGAATCCGAACGGCGACGGCGGACGACGGGGCGCGTTTTGTCGATTGGAAAGCGACGGCCCGTTCGACTGATTTGATGGTCAGGGAATTCACACGGGAAGACCGACGTTACGCTGAGGTCGTGTTCGATGCAAGGGTGCCCGGAGGAACGGTCCCCGAGCTGCTGTTTGAACGAGGCGTTCAGCTATGTGCCGCGCTGGTATGGCGCCTGCATCACATGCAGGCGGAAATCCGGTTTTCCTGCGACGAGGTGATGATCACCGCGCCGGCCCACTCGTCCGCGGTCTACGAACTGCTGAGGCAGTTGGCCATGGTCAAGCTTCTTCCTCAACCCCAGGGCGCCGCTGCCTCGTCCGGAAGCCCATTTGCGCAACCTTGGGGACATCGCTACGTTTTTGCATCTCAGGCCTCGCAACACTCCGCGCTACAATCGACACAGGGACGCTATGTCCTGTTTGAGAATCTATGAGGCTATGGGTCTTCATACTCTTTGCGTCAGTGGTGTGTGCCCGGGCGCAACAGGCCCCATCGAGTGCTTCAGAGCCACCTCAGGTTGAGCCCATCAAGACCTCCATTACCGTCAGGGAAAAGCTTGAATCCCCCGCCTCGGCTTACATTACGGATTTGTCCGATGATGCGATTCTGTCACGCCCCGGCGTGAATCTCGATGACCGGCTTCGAGATGTACCTGGTTTTTCGCTGTTCCGGCGTAGCTCGAGCCTGGCCTCACACCCTACCACGCAGGGCATCTCTCTACGAGGCATCGGCAGCAGTGCAGCCAGCCGCACTCTGGTCTTGTTCGATGGATTGCCGGCCAACGATCCTTTTGGAGGTTGGGTTTACTGGTCACGCTTCAATCCGGACATCATAGAGGCGGTCGAGATTTCGCGAGGTGCTTCGACGAGCGCCTATGGCGACCGGGCGATGGGAGGAGTGGTTTCGCTGCGCACGTCGACACCCGAGGCCCGCCATTTCACAGGGGCTTTCGAAGCAGGTGATGCGGGGATTGCAGACGCGCGCGGAGGCTACTCGGACCTGTGGGGACCAGTGGGTTTTTCCGGCTCTCTCCGTGGCTTGAGATCCGATGGCTTCTTCATGGTTCCTGAGGGCTTGCGCGGCTCAATCGATCGCAAGGCAGACGTTGATTTCATAACCGGCGACGCTCGGCTCGATTTCTTTCGTAATCAGGATCAACTGACAGTGCGCTCGAACATTGTCGCCGAGCAACGAATCAACGGGACATCTCTTCGCAACAACTCGAGCTCTCTGGGAACCGTCGGCGCTCACTATCAGCGGGAGGGGTTGTCGATAACCGGATATCACTTGCGCGGAACGTTGCGGAGTACCTTTTCCCGGGTGAGTGCGGCTCGTGACGAGGAAGCTCTGACGCTGCTGCAGCGAGTGACCTCGGAGGATTCGGGAGGATCAGTGGTGTGGAGCCGCTCGCAAAATACCTGGAACCTGATTCTGGGCGCCGATACGCATCGGGCGAGCGGTATGAGCCGCGATACGGTTGTCTTCAGCGGCTTTCAGCGCAGGCCGGGCGGGAAGCTCTGGCAACAGGGTCTCTTTGTGCAGGCTGATGCGAACCTCGGGCAGAAAGCCCAGGTGTACGGAGGGCTGCGGCACGACTTCACGGATCGTGGTAACGACTTCTGGAGTCCACGCGGGGGCATCGCTTTTTCTGATGGGCCGCGGCGCTGGCGAGCTTCGGCGTTCCGCAGCTTTCGGTCCCCAACGCTGAACGAGTTCTTTCGTCAGTTCCGCGTGGGCAACATCACGACGCTGCAGAACCCTACCCTCTCGCCGGAGACCATGACCGGTTTCGACGCCGGGATGGATTGGCGGCTCGATGGGTTCCTGTTACGCACCACGTTCTTCCACCAACAGATCGAAGACTTGATCGGCAACGCAACGATCCGGCTCGAACCGTCGATCCTGAGGCAACGCATGAATCTCGGCGAGGCGTCCGGAAGTGGTGTCGAAATCGAGTTGCAGAAGGTCTTCGGACCGATTCGCACCGAGGCTGCTTATCTCTATGTCGACTCGCAGCTCAACAATCGGTGGATGCCGCAAGTGTCTCGCCATCAGGGTTCCTTCCAGTTGCTCTATTCCTCTGGAAAGACGCTGATGAGCGCGGGCGTTCGATCATATGACGCACAGTTCGAAGATGATGTGAATCGATTTCTTCTGCCGGGCTTCGCGACGGTGCAGATCATGGTCAAACGCCGGCTGGCGCATGGGTTCGCGGCGTTTTTGTCCGCCGAGAACCTGCTCGACCGCACCTTCATCGTGGGCTTCGTGCCCACGCCGACCATCGGAAATCCAAGATTGCTGCGAGTGGGTTTCCGATGGGAGTCAGGGATCTAGCCTGCTTTTCGCTTTTTGCCCATCTGACGGCCGCAAACAACAACGCAACTCTCCAAACCGGCCGCTCGATCCTCAGATCGGCATGGGGCTGCCGTTGACCATCAGCATGCAGGCTAGAACGTTCCTTGAAAGAAGACGTAGGCGAACAGCAGGCCCAGTGAGCCCGCAAAGACGACGTAGTACGTCATGGGCATGATCGTCCGGCTGATCAACAATCCTTCGCGGCCGACAAGACCGACGGTGGCGCTGGCGGCCACGACGTTATGGACGGTGATCATATTGCCGGCGGCGCCACCGAGGGCTTGTAAGCCCAGTACGACCAGATGCGATGCGCCGATGCGGTCGGCCACGCCGTACTGGAACAGGCTGAACATCAGGTCGCTGACGGTGTTGCTTCCGGCAACGAAGGCTCCCAGAGCTCCGATGAATGGTGCGAAGAAAGGCCACGTGCCGCCGGCGATGTACGCGACGTATTCGGCGAGAACGAGTGGCATGCTGACAAGGCCCGATTCGTTCGTGCCGGAGTCGATGAAGACGCGCACCAGGGCTACCGCGAAGAGCAAGGCGAGGGCCGGCATCGCGAGCATCTTCGCCGAGTCTGACCACGCTTTCTTGACTTCGCTTCCTTTCATGCCGTGCAGCAGGGCGGTCAACAGCGAAACGGCCATGAAGATCGTGCCCGGCAGATAGAGCGGCTGAACGCCCTGGGATAGTTCCGTGCCCAGGATGTTCGACCAGGTCAATTGCACCGATGCCAGCCACGCCTTGAACGGCAGGAAGGGCAGGCGGGTCACCACCAGCAGAGCGGCGACGATGACGTACGGTGACCAGGCCCGGATCAGCGTCATGCCATGACGTTCCTCGCCCGTTTCCCCGCTGAACACGCCGCTCCACTCGGACGGCCACTTGTCGGAAGAAGGGAAGTCCCAAGGCGCTCCCTCGGGGACGAAAAGCCGCTTTCGCGCCGCCGTCACGACAATCGCCAAAGCGATCAGGCCGCCGACCAGGGAAGGGAACTCCGGTCCGAGCAAGAGGGCCACGGCGCAATACGGAACGGTGAAGCTCAGTCCCGCAAACAAGGCGAACTTCCAAGCCGCCAGTCCTTCCCGGAACGATTTGTTCGCTCCGAAGAAGCGCGTCATCATGCCGACGATGATCAGCGGGATTAACGTTCCGACGATGGCGTGGGGGATGGCTGTGAAAACTCCGATCTGATAGATGAATTCCGTATACGACATGCCGGCTTCGGCGATCGCGCCTTCGACCTCGGGCACGTTCAATGACTCGGCCATCCCGACCAGAATAGGAGTCCCTACCGCACCGAAGCTGACGGACGTGCTCTGAATGATGAGCGTCGTCATTACGGCGGCGAGAGCGGGAAAACCCAACGAAAGCAACAGCGGCGCGGCCACGGCAGCGGGTGTGCCGAATCCCGAAGCGCCTTCGATAAAAGAGCCGAACAACCATGCGACGATGATCACCTGCACACGCCGGTCGCGAGAGATATCCGTGAAACCTCGCCGGATCGTCGCCGCTGCTCCGCTTTCCCGCAGTGTGAAAAGCAGAACGATCGCACCGAAGATGATCCAGAGCAGTGACAGTGCAATGATGCCGCCTCGCAAACTCGCCGCTATCGCGTGTACGGGAGACACCTGCCAAAGCCACAACGCGAACAGCAACGTCATCGCGTACGCCACCGGCATGGCCCGAATGGCGGGCCATCGCAGCACGACGAGAAAGAACATCACGGCCAAGATCGGCAAGACTGCGATCAATGCATAGAAACCCGAAACGCCATCCATGATGTGCTCCTCGTTCGTTCAGAAAGTCGAATGCTGGTTGGCCCTCGCGAGCCGAGCGAAGTGCTGAGACTAGCCTGCATTTCTCACCACGTGGCGAGGCGAAGTGCGTGAGAGGGCCGTCAGGACGAGGCGCGAGCCGCTTGGCGCGCGCAGGCGTACTTGAACAGTACGTTGAGCACGGCAAGCAAGCGCAACGAAGTCCTGGCGGTCGTATCGCGTGCTTCGACCGTCGGGTGGTGAGAAATGCAGGCTAGCGACCTCGCGAGGGCTTGTCAACCGGGGGAGACTGGGAACACCAGGCAGCCATCTCGTGGGACACGAGTGTGAAGGAGTTCCTTGGGGTTGTCGGAGAGTCTCGAATCCGCTCCGCGAGAGGTCTTCGCTTACCTGCCGGATCGTCTGAGGAAAAGACAGGACGAACCGACCTCCGCCCCGCAGGAAAACTAGGGAGCGCTCGTGACGGCGCCCTGCGATGCGGAGGAGACCAGCGCCGCGTACTTCGAGTAGACTCCTGACGTATATCGCGGCTCGGGTTTCGACCATGAGGCCAATCGCCGTTGCATCGTCTCGTCATCGAGCTCGACGTCGAGACGCCTTTTGTCGATGTCGAAGACGATCATGTCGCCTTCTTCGAGAGCCGCTATCGGGCCGCCGCGCGCCGCTTCCGGCGCCACGTGCCCGACCATGAGACCTCGTGTGGCGCCGCTGAATCGGCCGTCGGTCATCAGCGCCACGCTGTCGCCGAGCCCTTGGCCGACGATGGCCGCAGTCACACCGAGCATCTCACGCATCCCTGGACCGCCGGCCGGGCCTTCATAGCGCACCACGACCACGTCGCCGGACTGAACGCGGCCTTCGGTGACGGCTTGCATGGCCGCTTCTTCTCGATCGAAGACACGCGCCGGACCGCGATGGTGATTGCGTTCGTGGCCCGCGACTTTCAGGACGCATCCTTCGGGCGCCAGGTTGCCCTTGAGGATCACCAGACCGCCCGTTGACTTGATCGGGTCGTCCAGGGCGTGGATGACTTCCTGTCCCGTGGATTCCTGCGCCGTGGAACAGGCTTCCGCCAGAGTCTGTCCCGTGACGGTCAACTGGGAGCCGTCGCAATAGCCGCCTTCCACCAGACGCTTGACGATCAGTTGAATGCCGCCCGCTTTGTGAACATCCGCTGCGACGAACTGTCCGCCCGGCTTCAGGTCGACGAGCAGAGGAGTGCGCTCGCTGATTTCGTCGAAGTCGTCGACAGTGAGCTCGATCCCGGCGTCGCGCGCGATCGCAATCAGGTGAAGGACGGCGTTGGTCGAGCCGCCCGTCGCGGCCACGCTTGCAATCGCGTTCTCGAAAGCTTGCCGGGTCAGAATCTGGCGGGGACGCCGGTCGTTCTTGAGTGCGTCCATCACGATCCGGCCGGCTTCGAATCCGATATCAGCCTTGGCGGGGTCGACGGCCGGAACACTGGCGCTCCCGATGGGTGAAAGTCCGATGGTTTCCATGACGGTAGCCATGGTGTTGGCGGTGTACTGCCCGCCGCATGCCCCCGCGCCGGGGCAGGCGACGTCCTCGAGCTGCTTCAACTCGGCGTCGCTCATCTTGCCCGCGGCGTGCCGTCCGACGGCTTCGAAAACATCCTGGATCGTAACGTCGCGCCCCTGGAAACGGCCGGGCAGGATCGAACCGCCATACAGCAGCACGGACGGAATGTCGAGCCGGGCAAGCGCCATCGCGCCGCCGGGGATCGTCTTGTCACAAGCCACGAGCGCAATGACGGCGTCGAACAGGTATCCCCGCGAAGTCAGCTCGATTGAATCGGCGATCAACTCACGGCTGACGAGGGATGCCTTCATGCCTTCCGTGCCCATGGTGACGCCATCGCTGATGGCGATCGTGTTGAACTCCATCGGCGTGCCGCCGGCGGCGCGGACGCCTTCTTTTACCTTCACCGCCAACTCGCGAAGATTGAAGTTGCAGGGCATCGTCTCGATCCAGGTATTTGCGATGCCGACGATCGGCTTGGCGAGATCATCGTCGTTGAAACCGATCGCCTTCAGCATCGACCGCGCCGGAGCACGGTCACGGCCGTCGGTAATCGTTTGGCTACGAGGTTTGAGAGGATTCGACACCTTGATTACATCTCCCCGAAAAAAGAGTCCTCATCTTAACTCAAGTGAAATCCGGCCCAACCGTGTCGTTCGGGCTCACCCTTGGACTGCCTGGTGTTGTGCCCTTGCGTGGATCGCCCTGGTTTCAGGGGCTGGCGAGAAACTTCTGGTGAGTACCACGGCCTTCCCTCGCGGGAGTGCGTTGGCCCCGCTCACCGCACCGTGCCGCCGGACATCGCCATCCTGAAGGCTAGCCTGCATTTCTCACCACGCGGCGAGGCGAAGTGGGTGAGAGGGCCGTCAGGACGAGGCGCGAGCCGCTTGGCGCGCGCAAGCGTACTTGAACAGTACGTTGGGCACGGCAAGCAAGCGCAACGAAGTCCTGGCGGTCATACCGCGTGCTTCGGCCGTCGGGAGGTGAGAAATGCAGGCTAGCGGGAAGTCCATAGATCGAACCAGTAGGCCAGGTATTTCCATTCGGCCCAGTCCGCGTAAACACCCCGTATTTCCTCGTCGCTGGGTTTGCGCCCAGGAAAATATTTCTTGCCGACGAAGTCACGGCAGACCGAATCGACCGGCAGGTCGTCGTATCTCCCAAGCAGCATCAACAGCGACGCAGCGGCGTAAGGCCCGATGCCTTTGATAGCGAGCAGTCGCTTCTTCACCGTAGCGGTGGCGAGGCGGGAGTCTTGCAAGGATTCGAGGTCGAGTTCACGGTTCTCGATGCGTGTGGCGAGCTCGTGGATGTAAGGCGCCCGGTAGCCCATGCGGACACGGGAGACAAACTCGTTGCGATCGGCAGCGGCGATTGATCCCGTAGTCGGGAAGGCTTTCCTTTCCGGCCGGCTTGGCTGGCTCTCGCCGAATTCCTCAACAAGCTCCGTCACCATCCTCTTCGTGCCGCCCCATTGAATGTTGGTTGTGCAGATGGTCTTGACGATGTCCTCGAAAAGGCCGGACGAGCGGAGCAGTCTTCCCAACCCGCGGGTCGCGGCGGTCCAGGGGGCGCCGCGCTTGCGGCAGAGGCTATGGAAACGCCGCAGGTCTTCATCGAGCCGAAACATGTGGCTCACGGAGCGCTCGATTTCGTGGCGGTCGGGGAGGGAAAGCCTCCCCGGGTGTTCGACTTCGATATCGATGATCGCTTTGCGAAGTGTCCCTCCTCCCTGGATGCGCAGGCTGACAACCCTGCCGCTGCAAAGCCTTTCGACACGCCGCAGGATGCCTGCGTCGTGGTCCCACTCGTTGGGAGCGAGGACAACCCACCCATGGGAATGCGCCGTGCCGCGAAAGTCGAACGGAGACGCCGGAGTGAGTTGGAGGCGAGTGAGCATGACGGCTATCCTCTCAGCGCTCGTGATGCTTCACCAGTATGGCCGCTTTGAGTTGCTGAGGGTGATGTGAAGGATCGAACGATCAGCACTAGGAGCCTGTCCCGCAATCCGATCAGGGTGCTGACGACGTCTTCAGCACAACCTATTGCGCCTTCACCTTGAGGATGAGGTAGGTGATGGTCTTGCCGTCTTCGACGACCACCTGATGAGTCGTCTTCGGCGGGATGTTCACGATATCGCCCGGTTTGAGCGGATGCCTCTTGCCGCCCTTGACCGACTTGCCGCGAATCTCGCCCGGGGCCGTGGTCTTGCCGCCGACAATCTCACCACCAACGATCAAGGTTCCTTCACCGTTTTGGACGACGTAAAAGTCGGTGTGAATGTCGTGCACCTCGGACGGGCCGTCGCCATCGCGATGAACCATGAGCGCGTAGTGGCTGCCCCAGTCGCCGAGACGTTCCAACGCGTACCGCCCTTCGTTGATTTTCGGCGACATGCTCTTGGCATAGGCTTTCATTTCGGCGTCCGTCCAGTAGCGAACGCCCTGAGCCGAGGCGGGTTGAGCCAGGGCCGTCGTCAAGGCAAGAGAGAAGATGCAGATCAACGCGTTACGGATCATGGGATAGGTGCTCCTTGGATTCTTTGTTGCCGAAATTCCCGAGCCCAGGTAGGCGTTACTCCACTTCCAGCTCGATGCGAAGCTCTTTCCACGGCGGAAACGACGCCAACGTTCCGAGAGCCAACAGGTCGGCTTCCAGATCGCGGGACTCCCGAGGCGCAAGCTCCTCTTCCAGAGCGATGGCGAAGCTGGCGAGCGGAGGGGCATCGAGCGGTGCGTTCTTCGGGCTGAGGTGGGCCTGGATACGCAGATTCGCCTGCGGTATATCGCCGTGGTTGATCACGACGAAGCGCACCATGGGTTTCAGGTCGTCCGTGTACAGTGGACGAATGCCGGCCACTTGCAGGTCGCCGAACGCCGCTGTGCTGAACCCGACCGAATCGGTCAAGGGCACTTGTTCGAGATTCAATGGCGACCTGACTTGAAACAGGTCCGGCCGGGCCAGGAAGACCGCTCCTGCCATCGCCACCAGCAACACGACGCCTGCCAAGGCGAGATGTTTGCCTTGGATAACGTAAGCCGAGGGAGGTCCGGTTGGTTGCGGCGGAGGTTTTAATTCCGGGATGGGCTCGATGCTTGGTTGCTCGCGAACCGCGCTCACGCTCCGGGGCTCCGGGGAGGTAGGTGCGGGCGGCGCGGGCCACGCCGACGCTGTGATCGGTTGTGTGGCTTCTAACGGAGCAGGCTCCGGGCTGGGCGGTTTTGGCGCGACCGGCGGCGGTGTCGGCTTGGGGGCTGGGGGCCGCTCGAGGCTCTCCGTATCACCGGCGGCGGGGATGATGCTGTCAGCTTCTTCCGCTTCGTCGAATTGCTTGCCGCATTGGGGGCAATGCCGGGCATCGACGTCGAGTTCCTTGCCGCAGCCGGGGCATTCCCAGGTAAACATGGCCAGTGCTCCCGCGCATTGTATCATCGCGCCGTGGAGCGGCTCTGGTTGACGTTGGTTATACCGTTGCCCGGTGAAGAGACCGTTTCAGGCGGTGGATCTTGCGCCGGATGACCTTGAGTTCCTTGTGGTCATGCTTTACCAGGGCGGCGTCCCGCTGCACTTTCAACTCGCGGATCTGTTTCTTGATCGCGCTCTTGTCCAGCCCTTTCACCTCATGATGTTCGTGCGCTTCGATCCCCAGCGCCGTGCAGAGGGCCTTTACCAGTTGATCCTTGCGGAGTTGCGTGTAGCCCTGGACCGCTTCGTGATCGATGTCCGCCGCGATTTCGCGCAGATCCGAGATCTTCGTGTGTTTGAGTTGGTCGTAGCTGAAGCTCATGGCTCCTCCGTCATTGCAATGTTGACACTGAATCTTAGCGCTTTGTGTTCGCGGGGCCAAGTGAAGACTCCGGCCCCGCGTTCGTCCAAGTCGATGGTTGGCGTTCACCTATACTGGAACATTGGCTCACCGATCTGTGCTTGAGCCGTCCGACAGGCATGGCTTTCGAATCGGATCAGACGGCGGACTCTTCTGTGCATGAGACGGCGCCTGCCTCTCCCGCCTCCTGGATACGGCATCTAGGGGCCGCCGCCGCCCTGTTGATGGTCGTTCCATGGCTTGTAGCCGGCATCTACAAGCTCACGATTGTCAGCGAGTTTCAGCTCATGCTGACACAGATTCTGGTGCCGGTCTCGCTCAGCCTGGTCGGCGCTGTGCTCGTGATCATGGGTGACTTGACGGCGGGAGTTCTTCTTCTGGTCCCCTCCTGGCGTCGGCTTGGCGGTATCTTCTCCTCGCTGCTGCTGGTCATCTTCATGGGATATTTTGCGGTCAACTACGAGACGCTGCGCGGAGCCGACTGCAGTTGTTTCCCCTGGGTGGAGCGAGCGGTGGGTCCGGAGTTCTTCTGGAGCGACGGTGTGATGCTCGTGTTGTCGATCGTCGCCGCTTGGTTGGCTCCGCCGCTCAAGAAGATCCGCGCTGCGGGGCTCACCGTGGCGGGCATCACTGCCGTAACCCTGGCAGCGCTTGCCGTGGACAAACTCGGGCCGCGACCGCTCATTGAGGCGCCGGCAGTGGTGACGGTTGGCGATCAGGAATTCTCATTGCGCGAGGGCAAGGTATTCGTTTATTTTTTCAACCCGATGTGTATGCATTGTCTTGACGCCGGCATCGCCTTGGCGCAACACTCCTGGCAAGCGCCGTTCGTGGGCGTTCCGACGGAAGAGAAGGACCTCGCGATCGGGTTTATCGAGGATACCGGACTCCAGGACGTGCGGCTTACGATGGACCTTGATGTCCTCAAGGAAGCGTTCCCTTTCAAGGACCCGCCTTACGCCGTGGCGATCGAGGACGGCCGCCTCAAAGAACCCTTCCCGTTTTTCGAAGAACCGGAGTTGGGCGAGAAGCTGCGCGAGCTCGGCTTCGTGGAGTAGTAAGGCGAGGCTCTGCCTAGCCTGCATTTCTCACCACGTGGCGAGGCGAAGTGGGTGAGAGGGCCGTCAGGACGAGGCGCGAGCTGCTTGGCGCGCGCAGGCGTACTTGAACAGTACGTTGAGCACGGCAAGCAAGCGCAACGAAGTCCTGGCGGTCGTATCGCGTGCTTCGACCGTCGGGTGGTGAGAAATGCAGGCTAGACCGACAGGCAGGACAAGGATCGCCGCGTGAACTTGACTCGAATGTGAAACCTTGCCGGCGAAGAAAAAATCCCCGTTGCCCCTTCCCGACGTCGTTCCGACAAAGATCAGTTCAGAAGCAGCCGGGTTCATCAAGCTGACGCCGGTTGCGCGCGAAGAGCTTTCGATCGTTGACTTGATCGAGCGCATCCTGGTGGTTACCGGCAAGGATGCGGAACGGGTTGCCGCGATCCTCGGGAGAGGATCGTTCGTGAGTGGCCCTTCGCGCTACCGCTGGGAAGCGTTCGATGCCGATACCGGGGAGTTGGCGGCGCTGTTGGAACGATTCCCGGATCCTCGGCCAGAGCGGCCTTTCGAAGCGGCACGGTGCCACACGATCATTCTGCGGGGGCGCCGCGGGAGTGTCGAGATTCAAGCCGACTTTGCGCGCCGGAAACGTCTGCTCCAACGCGCCAACTTCTGGGACAAGCTGCTGGCCCTTGTCGAGCAGCAGTCGCCGTCGTACGCCCGCTACGCGTACGGGGAAAAGTCCGATGTCTACAGCGTCAAGCTTCCGTTCAAGATGGTGCAGGAAATGGAACGCCAGGCGGACCTTCTGAAATACTCAACCGTCGTCCAGCAGATTCGTCACTTGCAGACAACCGGCGCCGAACTGTATGTCGCACGGTAGCGATCGATGAAACCTCGCGTTGCGCTCGGCAATATCTTCACCGAGTCGAACCATCTCGCCGGCGTGAACACGACGCTGGCGGATTTCGAACGCACCGAGCTGCGCCGGGGTGCGGAGGTGCTTGATATCCGTGACGGGGTTGTGGGCGGAGCGTTGTGGGCGCTCGATGCGCGCGGCGTCGAGACCGTGCCGCTGCTGGTGGCGAGCGCCTATCCGGGTGGGATTCTCACTGAGCAGTGCTACCTCACGCTGAAGGACGAGTTCATCGAACGCCTGAAAGCCGCGCTTCCGGTGGGAGGCGTTCTTGCGCCGTTGCATGGGGCGGCGGGAGTCGAGCGGATCGGTGACTTGGAGGGCGATCTCCTGCAAGCGGTTCGTGAGGTCGTCGGGACCGATGTGCCCGTCGTTGCGACCCTCGACTGCCACGCTCACGTGACACGGCAGATGGTCGAGAACAGCGATGCCTTGCTGGCCTGGGAGACGTATCCGCATCGAGATACGTTCACCACGGGCGAGCGCGGCGCGAATCTTTTGGCGGATATCGTGGATGGCAAGGTTCGTCCGGTGATGGCGATGGCCAAGGCGCCGGTGTTGGTGAGCGGGTTCAAGGGCAATACTGACCCGCCGGGGGCCTTCGCCGAGATCATGGCGTTCGCGAAGTCTCTGGAGAGGCGCGGCGGCGTCCTGTCGACGAGCGCCTTGCTGGTCCATCCTCATTTGGACCTGCCGGACATGGGCGGTGGTGGTCTGGTGATCACCGACGGCGAGCCGGAGACGGCTGCGAGTCTCGCCAACCGGATCGCTTCGATGCTGTGGGAGCGGCGGTCGGATCTGGAAACGGCAGGCTGCAAGCCGGGGGATGCGATTGAGCGGGGACGGCGGGCGGAGGGCGGTCCGGTCCTGCTGCTCGAGCTTTCCGACTGCGTCGGCGGCGGGGCGGCGGGCGACAGCGTGTTCGCGCTCAAAGCGCTTCTCGATGCGCGGCTCGACGAGAGTTCGCTGGCGATGGTGGTCGATCCCGAGGCGGCGGCGATGTGTCATCAGGCGGGCCCGGGCGCAGCGGTCACGCTGCGGCTGGGTCACAAGGTCGATCCGCGCTGGGGATCGCCGATGGAAGTGTCCGGCGTGGTAGAGAAGTTGACCGATGGACGCTTTACGTACACCGGCGGCATCTGGGAAGGGCAGTCCGGCGAGATGGGGCCTTCAGCCAAACTGCGCGCCGGTTCGGTCGAAATCCTCATCTCGACCCATCCCACCTACGACTGGGCTGATGAGCAATACGCGTCGATGAGCATGGACACCCGCGCGGCGAAGTTCATCGTCGTCAAGAACCCGATGAACTATCGAATCGGCTACGGCGGCCGGTTCTCGGAAGCGATCGTTCTGGATACGCCGGGCCCGACGACCGCGATTCTGCAAAACATCCACTACCATCGGCTGGCGCGGCCGTACTTCCCGAAAGACCGCGGCGTCGCCGGTTTTCAGCCGGCGCTCTACATGCACGCCACGCGGAAACCGTAGTCGGCGTATTCCAGGTGAGGAGGGATGCTGCTGCGCGCGGCGCAGCGGGTGATCTTGATGTGATGCCGCCAAGCGCCGCCGCGTGAGGCCTTGCGCAACCGCTCCGATGGGCCTTGCGGGTTATCGACCGGCGAGAACCTGTAGTATTCCGGGTCGAACCAGTCGGAACACCACTCGTGCACGTTCTCGCACATGTCATATAGGCCGTAGCCGTTCGGGGCTGATGTGCCGACCGGCTCCGGACCGCTTCTCCAGCGCCGCGCGTAGTTCTCGCGCTCGGTGACGGGCTCGTCTCCCCACGGGTAGAGCCTGCCTGTCAAGCCGCCGCGGGCCGCCCATTCCCACTGCGCTTCGGTCGGCAGACGGAACGCTCGGCCCGTCTCGACAGAAAGCCACTCGCAATAGGCGGCAGCGTCGAACCAGCTCGGTCCGGTAACGGGTTGCCGAGGATCGTCGAACCCTTTCTGGTGGCGGAAGTGGGTTCCGGATCGTCCGGTTGCCCCGCAAAAGGCGTCGTATTGCTCGTTGGTCACTTGGAACCGGCCAAGCTGCACGGCCGGAACGCGTACCTGATGCGCGGGTTGCTCTTCATCCCGGCCGTCGTCCTGGCCCATCAGGTACATGCCGGCGGGAACGTCGACCATCTCGGGGATGAGCATCTCACTCGTCGAAGCGGTCGCGCCGCTCTGCTGGTCAACGCTCCGCATTCCGCTACGAATATAATGTTCGCATGTCGAAACGGTCTCGATTCGTGTTGATGCTCCCCGTCCTTCTGCTGCTCGCTTCGGCGCTGGCGGCGGCGGATTCGTTCAAGATCTACGGCCACCGGGGCATGGTTACGAAGTATCCCGAGAATACGATGGCCGGGTTCAAAGCCTGCGTGGACGCGGGGCTCAGTTTCGAGCTCGATGTCTACCTGACGAAGGACGGCGTCCCGGTCGTGATTCACGATGAGACCGTCGATCGCACCACGAACGGCAGCGGCTCGGTTATGAACATGACGCTGCGTGAGATCAAGGCTCTCGATGCGGGATCGTGGTATGACCCGAAGTTCAAGTCGGAAAAAGTGCCGACGCTCGGCGAGGTTTTCGATATGATCTCCCACCGCGACAGGAACGAGGACACGTTCATTGCGATCAACATGAAGAAGATCTCGCCACGGATCGAGGAGAAGATCGTTCGCTTGGCCGAGCGCTTCGGGATGATCGAGAGGGTCTTCAGTTTCGGGATGGACGCGCGTTCCACCGAGCGCTTCAAGAAGGCGAACGCGCGGTTCCCGGTGGGAAGAAACGGCAATACGAAGTACCACGTCGAGACCGCCCTTCGGACGACCTACCTGGACTACATCTGGTTGACCCAGCGCGATCCGTACCTGCCCAGCAGCGGCGACTTCGAGAAAGCTCGTGAGGGCCGAAAACGGGTGTTGATCTACATCCGCCAGAACGAGCCGGAGCGCTGGAAGGCGGCGCACGCAGCCGGGGCTGATGCCATCGCCACCGATTACCCGCTGGAGGCGAAGAGGGTGCTGGGACTTTGAACGGTCCGTGTCTTCTGCCTCGAGATGCGTGGAGCGGGCGCAGCGGTCCACTTCCAAGCCTACGGCGGTGAACCGTCCCTCACCGACTGCATTGCAGTGCGCCAATTCCGCAATGGTGTCCGAATCCGCGCGGCCCTTGGTAGTTGACACTCTCAAGAGGGGTTGCTCATGAATCACTCTGCGCTACGGCAATGACCTGGTATCGAGCCGATGAATCGTCGCCGCTTCCATAGCATCCCAGTCGATTTCCACACCCAGGCCAGGCCCTGCAGGCGCGGCGACATGGCCGTTCGCCTGCGTCCGGATCACGCCGTGCATCCCGTACTCGTATGGTTCCCAAGGCACGGCTTGTTCGAAATACGTACTCAGTCCCGTCGCCAGCATCAGGTGGAGATTGGCGCTTGAGACCAGCGTGTTGCCCCAGGACATGATCTCGCACTGCATGCCCGCGGATTCCACCATCGACAGGTACTTCCGGGCCGGTGTGAACCCCCCGCAGACGGTGACATCGGTCCGCGCCCTCGACCAGGACTGGGTCTCCAACGCGTGCTGGAATGCCGTCTGGTCTTGAATCCAGTTGCCTGATGGAACAATGGGTACGTCAACGCTCTTGGTCAGCTCGCGATAGCCGGGCAGGTCGTAGTCCGGCAGAGGAGCCTCGAACCACGTGAATCCCAAGTCGTGCAACTCCTCTCCTACGCGCAGGGCGCTCTCCAGGTCGTAGTTGTTTTCCACGTCCAGCATGAATGCGGCATCGTCTCGGAATTCCCGGTGCGCCGCGCGGGCCAGTTCGAGGTCCTTTTCCGGGAAGCACCAGCAGTGGAACTTCACCGCGCGAAAGCCCAGGCTGATCATCTCTTCGACAAAGCGCAGATACGACGCGACGTCGTCCAGCATCGGCGTGCTGGCATACGACAGGATTCGATCTGTCGCCCCGCCCCAGAGCTGATAGAGGGGCTGTCCCGCGATCTTGCCCATCAAATCCCACAACGCAATGTCGATGGCAGCCAGGGCTTGCGGAGGAAGGGGAAAAACCCGCGGCCACAGGTCACGCCATATCTTCTCCCGCGCCAGCGCGTCCTGGCCGATGAGCGCTGGGATCATGTGCCGCAGGGTCTCGCAGGTGTAGCGATCATAATCGTAGGAGGTGTAATTCGACACGCCGCCCACCCCCTCGTTGCCGTCATCCGTCGTGATCCGCACGACCGTATTCGTCATGTACTGTTCCGGCAGATCGTGAGACCACGTAAAACGCTGAACTTTCGGCGCCACGACAAGAACCTCAACGTGTTCGATTAGCATCAGGAACTTCCTCTTGTAGCGATCGACGTTTGAGTCGCCGCCGCGGGTTCTGGAGGTTGCAGGCAGGCTCGCGAATCACAATAGCCGCGAAAGAGGAGATGAAGCCCCCTCGGTGTCCTGCTCTGGAAAATCAACCTCTGGAACCCAAAGGTTACGACAAATCTTGCCGGACGGAATCGTCTTGGCTGCGACAGGATTCGGGATCACTCCTCCATGGGTCGATAATTCCCTTTCAGGCGCTAAGGGTGCTGCCTGGTGCGCAGCAAGCCGATAAGTCAGGTGTGGCCAAGCGCTTCGCGATGCCCCTCTTGTTCAGCCCCTCCTTGCGAAGCTGCTTCCCCCTCAAGCTGTTTTGGCGGGGGTGGGGTGATACGATAGCTACATTGATGCACGAGACGATGCTCCGGGTGCAGCCGCGAGCACTCGTTTCAGCTCGCAAGGGGTCGGGCTGGAACGTCCGCAATGGCAAGCCGCGGGATCAGGAAGCGTAGGCGGACCCAGGCGTCCTCCGCGCGCGGGAACGCCGCAACGGCCACTCCCGCGCTGGTGTCTCCGGGAGCGCCGGTTGCCCGCGCCCGGCCCGCGCCGTCGGGCTGGATCATATCTCCGTTCTGGGACTCCGTGCTTTTCATCGGCGCGCCGGCCGTCAGCATCGCAATCCTGTTCCCGCTGAGCCTGTTTTGGGAATCCGGCGAATATGCGGTCTTTCTGCTGGCCTTCCTGACCTTCGGTCACCACTTCCCCGGATTTGTCAGGGCCTATGGCGACCGGGAGCTCTTTTGGCGTTACAAGTGGCGCTTCCTGTTGGCGCCGCCGCTCTTCTTCGCGGCGGCCTACTGGTTTGAAGATCGGGGCCTGCACGGCATCCTGATGCTCGGTTTTACCTGGGATATCTGGCATGTTTTGATGCAGCACTACGGGTTCATGCGGATCTATGACGCCAAGCAGCGGGAGATCGGGGCTCTCACGGCGCGCCTGGATTGGCTTTTTTCGATCTCCGGCTATCTGGCGCTCATCATCGCCAGCCCCCACTACCGCAACAACCTCTTGTACCTGGCCTACCAGAGCGGAATCCCCGTGCTGCCGATGGGGCTCTTCACATTCCTCCAGAACCTGATCTACCTGGTGGCCCTGGTGAGCGCGGTGGCCTATGTCGGCTACACGGTGTACCTGTGGAGGCAGGGTCGTCACAACATCCGCAAGCTGGCGGCCCTGGCGTTTTTCATGAGCGCCACCTATTACCTCTACATCTACAACCATGACTTCGTGGTCGGGTTCGCGGTCTGGTCAGGGTTCCATTGCCTGCAGTATTACGGCATCGTCTGGGCCTTCAACC
The DNA here is from genome assembly GCA_965204095.1 of Bryobacterales bacterium. GTDB lineage: Bacteria > Acidobacteriota > Terriglobia > Bryobacterales > UBA6623 > JAPPLB01. The sequence continues at coordinate 4,653,223 of OZ241991.1, forward strand.
GAAGCCGTGTCGAAAGGGGAGGCGAGGTAACGAGATTCGTTCGTTTTCTGTTCCGTCCCAAGGTTGGCCTGGCGATCCTCTATTCCTCGCTGATCTTCGCCTATGGAGGACTGGACTACCTGAAGAATTTCCTCGACGGCGGAACCGTCAGGACGCTCCTGGGCTCGTTTATTGGAGCTTCGACGATCCTTCACTACTACTTCGACGGATTCATTTGGAAGGTGCGGGAGAGGGATACGCGCGAGCCGCTGAACATCGACATCACCGCCGGAGAGCCGGGCCTGGTGAAGTCATCCGCTCAAACATTGCGGACCTGGGCGCGGCGTCTGCTGCCGAGTTACAAGAAAGGTCTCTACCAGGCGGGCTATGTGATGGCGTTTCTTGTGTTGGTGGGCAGCCTGGAAACGCAGCGCCCGAACGACGATCTGACGATGCATCGGGCGTTGGCCACCGTGGCGGCGGGGGCTGAGGAAGCGCATCTTAGGCTGGGTGAGTCGCTCAGCGTGCGCGGGCAGACTTCCGAAGCCCTGGGCGCGTACCGGCAGGCCGTCGAGCTGAACCCGGAATATGCCAAGGCCCACGTCATGCTGGGGGTGACGCTGGCGAGTCTCGGTCGGATCGATGAGGCCGTCGAGGCCTACCGCCAGGCGCTCGAGTTCCAGCCCGGGAACGCTGTCGGGCATTTCAACCTGGCCGCCGTGCTGGAAGGGCAAGGGCATGCCGAGGAAGCCCTGCACCATTACCAGCAAGCGGCCCAGGGCGCCGATGCGCGGGCGGAACAATTGGCCCGGGAGGCGATCCTGCGGCTCCAGACCCAGCGCTAGTCTCAAAGCTGTGTTTCGTGAAAAGGCCTTGATTCGTGCTTCCTGTCTTGACAATCGCCGTCGCCGGGGGCTGCGCGCGCGTGACGAAACACCCCGATGCTCAGGACAATCGCTTCCAGTAAACCGGAAAATCCGCGTCGGGGCTGAGTGAAACCCGGGGAGTGCCCTGTGGCGTATCATCGTATGCGTGTAAAGACTGTCGGAGGCTCCCGTGGGCCGCGCAGTGCGGTGAAATGACTGCGAACTGCTGCGGACTATCTTTGGGGCGTGTCCAACAGGAGGTGTCGGCATGCGATTCGTGTTCCTGATCGGACGGCATTGCGCCTGCTTGGGCTTGATGGTTTCCCTGTCATGGCTGGGGCCGGGGCTTCGCGCTGAGGAAGCTTGGCACGACTGGAGGCGGGTTCAGGCATTGCAACCCGGTCAGAAAGTAGTCGTCAAGTCCTTCAAGGGGATGGATCCCAAGGTTGTCGGCACTTACGTTTCAAGTGATGCCGATAGCTTCATTGTCAGAAGGGAAAACGGCCTAACGGTCACCATTCCCAAGGATCAGATTCGCCAGGTCGTTTGGAAAAGACGTATACGCCACGCCGTAAAGATCGGGGCGGCTGCCGGGTTCGCAATCATGGCTGGTTTGACCCTGGGGGAGAACGATTTGATTCAGCCCGCAGGCACTTTGATTTTCGGGGGCGGCGGGGCCGGACTCGGCGCCCTGGGTGGCCTTGCAGTACGAGCTGTGCGGGGAACTTATATTGTCTATCGAGCCGAGAATCGGGACCGTAGAGTGTCCAGGACTCCGTGATTCAAAAAAGCCGTGATTTGAAAACGCAATGTTCAACCGTCGTGTCCGGTCGTCCGGCGAAGCGCCTTGACGGCGGCGTCAGCGGTTTCGAACGGACCAATCGAGCGACCCTTCTTGAAGTCTTCGAGACCCTCGTCAATGTCGCGGTCGACAAGGCTCTTCGGGCTTAGGTATGATTCTCCCGCTCTCCACGGTGGCCTCATGCGCGCAGCCCTGATGGTAGGAAATGCAGGTCAGGCACGGCTGAAGATCGATTCGCTCAGCGTGCCGCTGCTGTCGGCGAAACCTTCCTGCTCGATGCCGAGGGATCGCAGGATGCTCAGGTACATGTTGGACATCCGCGTATCGCCGTTGCGCCAGTAGGTTCCGTGCCGCAGGCCCATGTTGGTGCCGCCCGCGACCAGTGTCGGCAGGTTCTTGGGGTAGTGCGTCGTGCTCGCACCGCTTCCGAACAGCACGATCGTGTTATCCAGGACGCTGCCGTTGCGGTCCTGATAGCCGGACATCCGTTCGAAGAAGTGAGCCAACTGCTGGCTCAGGAACAGGTCGTACTTGGCGAATTGCCACTGCCCGTCCTTGTCGGTCGCATGCGAGAGCTGGTGGTGAGTGCTCGTCAGGCCGAGCTTGAGCGGAAACGTGTCGCTGATTCCCATGCCGTCCTCGCGGTTGAGCATGAAAGCCACCGAGCGGGTGATGTCCGCGTCGAACGCCAGCGCGATCAGGTCGAACATCGTCCGGTAGTAGTCGGCGGGCTCTCCCTCAGACGTGGCGTCGAGATTCAGATGCGAGTAGTCCTGCTTCTTGAGCGGGATGTCGATCCAGCGTTCCGACGCGATCAGCCTTGACTCGACTTCGTTGAGCGAAGTCAGATACTGGTCCATCCGTTGCCGGTCGGATTTACCGAGCCGCCGGTCAAGCGAGCGGGCGTTTTCTGACACCGCGTCAACCAGCTTGATTCGGCTTTGCAGCTTGTCGCGTTGCGACTCGAGCGACGCGCGGTCGCCGCGGAACAGCCGGTTGAACACGCGGCGGGGGTTGTTCTCGGCCGGGATCGGCCTGCCTTCCAGGTTGTAGGAAATCGTGCCCGTCCGGGAAAGGAAGCCCGTCCCGGCATCGATCGACAGCACGAGCGACGGCTGCCGGCAGTACTGTTTGGTGTGCAGGGCGACGACCTGGTCGAGCGCGACCGAGTTGTAGGTTCCCCGATTCGGATTGTGCAGAGGAGCTCCGGTGAGCCACATGTCGGAGCAGGTGTGCGGGTCCGCCTTCGGACCGCTGGGGTGATACAGCCCGCCCATGAAGCTGAGCTGTTTGCGGAAGGGACTCAGCGGCTCGGTGGACCGCCCGAAAACGAACTCCCCTTCGCGCTCGGCGGTGGGAAACCAGCTCCATTCATCGAGGCCGTTCTCCGCTTTCGGCAGCGACATGCCGTTCGCCGTGTAAAGCGCGCAGAAACGGCGCGGCGGCGGCTCGACCGCCTCGGCGCCCATGGCGTCGAGCACCGGCAGCGCCAGCGCGGCGCCTCCCGCCCCCTGCAGGAAAGCGCGCCGGTCGATCTTCAATGACTTGCTCATCGGTTTCTCCGCTGTCAGCGTTTGCTCGCTTCTACTTCTCGAGGAAAAGCTTGTTGCTGACGACATACCGGATCATGTCCTGCATCCGATAGCCGTCCGGCCTCAGCTTCACTCCGTCCTGCTTGAGATAGTTTAGCTCATTGTATGAGAGGCTTCGACCGTTCGCGTAGGTCGCGAGATGCTTCAGAACGCTGAACGCCACCTGGTCGATCCGGTCCTGGCTGAGGTACCGCTTCAGATCGTTCACGCCCCTTACTTCCGTGCCGTCGGGCAGGGTGGACCGCGCGTCCACGCTCGACGCCTTCAGCCGCCCTCCCGCGTCGAGCTCTTCGAACGGCACTCCCCAGGGATCGATCTTGGTATGGCACTGGGCGCAACCGGGCTGGTCCCGATGCCGTGCGAGCCGCTCGCGCAGCGGCAATCCCTCGGTGTCCTCGGCCAGGTCCGGGATATTGGGAGGCGGGGGGTCGGGCGGCTCGGCGATGATCTTCCTCGCCAGCCACGCCCCGCGCTTGACGGGGTTCGATTCGCGGCCGTCCGAAAGTCCCGCCATGATCGCCGCTTGCGTCAGCACGCCGCCGAGTTCGGGGCGGCGATGGCGTATGGGGACGAACTCGAACCCGCTGTCGGTCTGGCCGCCCAGGCCGTAGTAGCCGGCGACTACCTCGTTCGCCATCACGAAGTCGGAATCGACCAGGTGGCTCACCGGCAGGTTGTTCCGAAACAGGTATTCAATGAACTCGGCCGGTTCCTTCCGTAACTGCGCCCGCGTGTCTCTCGTGAGCTTCGGGAACATCTCGCTGTCCGGCTCGAGCACGTCGAACTTGTCCAGGCTGAGCCACTGGGACACGAACTCCCGGACAAATCGGGAGAATCGTGCATCCCGTATCATCCGATCGACCTCGCCATCCAGCCGCTTCCGGAGCTTGCCGCCGGCGGCGAGTTCCAGCGTCGTGCGGTCCGGAGGGCCGTTCCACAGGAAATAGGCGAGCTTCGAGGCCAGCTCGAGGTCTTCGACCGGCTCCGGTTCCGGCGTGGCGCTCCTCTCGACCAGAAACAGGAATTGCGGCGATGTCAGCACCACCTGCAACGAGTCCGCGATGCTCCCGCGGAAACCGCGTCCCGCCTCGAGCGATTGCCGGAACACCGCCATGAGCGTCGCTTTTTCGGAGGCCGCGACCGGGCGGCGGTAGGCCCTCGTAGCGAACGCGCTCAGGATCTCCCGCGCGTAGCCCGCAGAGTCGGCCTTGCGGTCCGAGTCGATGAAGATGCTCCGATGCGGCCGGGGCGGCCAGTTTTCGTACAGCGGTCCTTCGAACTCCACCGACCGGACAAGCAGGCGCGGCATGTCGCGGCCGTCGGTGTATTCGCTGCGAACCGCGATCTCGCGAAAGCCCGCCAGATAATTGACGTTGTTCTTCTCGACGTCGGGGCTGGGATAGTCGCGGATGGCGCCCTCGAACACGTAGCGCGCGAGTTCGCCGCTGCGAACCGTTTGCGGGGCGCCGACCGGAGCGAAGGTGCTGCCGCAGTCTCGGCGCAGCCCCAGGTGCACTCCGAGCCGGGGAAAGCGCTTCTCGAAGGCCACAAAGCGCCGCGAGAGTTCGAGGTCATCGGAAAGCGGAGTCAGCACGACCCGGCTGATGCCCTTCACGCCGGCGTGCGTGGTTTCGACGTTCAGCGACCCCGCACCCAGCCTCACGGCGAGGAATGCCGGTTGCTCCAGCTTGGTCGAGTATTCCCGCTCACCCAATTTCAGCGTCACCTCTTGCGGCTCCTCGGGGGGCGGTTCGGCAAGCTCCCGCCCGGGCTCCACCAGAGCTTGCAACTCGGCCTCATCCAGCGCCCGCCGGTACAAACGCACTTCGTCCAGTTCGCCGTGGAAATGATTTCCACCCGGGAGTTGCCCCACATGGAGATCCATGCCCGGGTTGTCCAGGTTCTCAGGACCGACCGTTCCGCTGGCAACCAGGTAGCCGTTGATGTAGAGCCTTGTTTGCTCCTCCCCGCGCTTCACGACGGCCGCGACATGCTGCCAGGCATCTTTGCGAATCACGCCCTTCGGCGAGGTCACGCCGCCGTTGGATACCTTGTCGGGGCGAGTCGTCTCGATCCGAAATGCGCCCTGTCCGCCAATGCTTTCCAGGTACCAGCCATGCGTCCACTGACGGGCTCCGAGCGCGACGATACCGGCCCTCCGGAGTTGTCTCGGGTGGATCCAGGCCGCAACCGTGAAGTCGCCTTCCCCCACGTCCATCGCGTCGCTGCGGGGGATCACCGCCGAGTCTCCCTCCCCGTCGAGAGACAGGGCCTTTCCGAACGGGGAATCGACGTATCGGGCGTCGCCTTCCAGACGGCCGGGTCCGCCGCCGTCGCCCGGCCACGGCCCGGCCAGCCCCTCGGTGAGTCGCGATGGGGCGGCGGGACGCGGCGGACGGGGCCGCTCCGCTTCGTAGAGGTCGACCTGGAAGAGGCCGCCCTGGTCGATCGTCACGGTTTGCGGCCTGCCCGGGTCGCGAATCAAGATCGCCTCCGGGGTGTCCGGATCGCGGGCCGGTTCGCCGGGGTCGAGTAGAAGCCCGTCATCGTACCTGGCGGCCGTGACGGTCACGCGGAAGCGTCCGTAGTCGGGAAGCTCCCGCACCGAGATCTTGAAATTCGCCTTCGGCCCGTAGGTGCCCTCGCTCTGGAAGATCTCGTCGGTGGGTATCGCGGGCCGCAACAGCAGGCCCTCGGGCACAGCGCTGTACGGGCTTCCCTTCGGATATCCGCGGCTGCCGCGCATGCCCGCGAACACCGCGTGATAGATGCTGTCGAAGTCCCTCCAGCCGCGAACCGTGTCGTTCCCCTGGTAGCCTTCGATGAAGCGGTACCTGGTCCGCATGCGGAACGGCTCGAAGGCAAACGGCTTGCTCGGCGTGAGCTGGGTCACGACGTAGTCTTCGATGTTCAGCAGGTGGCTGTTCGCTCCCAGAATGAGCTTGCCGGGGAGAGGGTCGGGATTGATCGATCTGCCCAGGTCGACGCGGAAGTTCTGGATCGAAGGCTTCGAGTCCGGGTCTACGATCGATCGGCTCAACGCATCCGCGGCGATTTCGAGGTACGCTTCCATCTGCAGCGGCGAAAAATCCAGCGTCTCCGCGCTGTTCACGAATCCATCTTCGGAGACGGCGTCGGGAGGGAGCGTGTCCGTCACGTCGTCGTCCAGCAGCAGCAGCTCGCGCAGGGTATTGCGGTATTGCGGCACGGTAAGGCGGCGCGCGTTGCCGTTCTTCGGCGTTGGACGCGAGCGGGCCGCATCCAGCGCTTCGGTGATCCAGTCCAGCGCCGCCTGCCGTTCGGGGCCGTCTGGTTGCGGCGCGCCCTCGGGGGGCATGATCTGGTCGCCGATCTGTCTTCGAATCACCTCCCACAAACGGAGGCGCCGCTCCTCGAACGATCCGTCAAGCTGGTCGAGCCGGACCCCCGAGACAGCCGTGTCGGTGTTGTGGCACAGGTAGCAGTTCTTCTTCAGGAACGGCTCGATGCGCTGTTCGAAAGACGCCTTGAGCGCGCTCGGACTTGCCTCCGCCGCCCGGACCGGAGCGGTGCGCAACGCCCACGCGATCACCCACACAAGCGCGGCGGCGAAAGCGCAACCGGCCCGCAGTCGGGTCCGTCGGTTTCTCGGGGTCATGTCAAGTCTGCGCACGGCGGAAGCCACACAGCACAGCAGCCGCCTGGCCTGCCACGCTGCGCTAACCTGCATTTCTCACCACGCGGCGAGGCGAAGTGCGTGAGAGGGCCGTCAGGACGAGGCGCGCGCCGCTTGGCGCGCGCAGGTGTACTTGAATAGTACATCGAGCACGGCAAGCAAGCGCAACGAAGTCATGGCGGTCGTATCGCGTGCTTCGGCCGTCAGATGGTGAGAAATGTAGGTTAACGCTATGGTAAGCGAATTCATGAACGTCGTGATTCGTGTTTCTTGATGCTTGGTGCGTGCCGCTCGATGGCTGAACAATTGCCTTGCATTCGGAGGTAGTTGGATCGTGGGTGAAGGCGGATCACAAGACCGCGAAGGGCAGAGCCAGGACTCCTCCGCCGAGAGGGATCCGTACATCGCCCGGATGCACGAGATACCCGGGCATCGCCGTTTCGCGGAAGCCCTGCTTCCACTTCTTGATGGCCGCAGCCATACCCGGGTGAGGTGTGGCCGAGAGCTTGACCTCGATGGGCACCAGTTTCCCTCCGGTTTCGACCAGGATGTCCACTTCCGTTCCTGCCGCGGTCCGCCAGAAGTAGACTTGCGGCTCCAGTCCACGGTGGGTGAGCGTCTTCACAATTTCCGAGAGCACCGCGGTTTCCAGAATCGCCCCTCCCATGGGGCCCGAGGAGGCGTGTTCAGGGTCCTTCAGCCCCGCGAGATAGCAGAGCGTGCCGACATCCGCGAAATACACCTTCGGTGTCTTGACGAGCCGCTTCCCGACATTGCTGAAGTATGGACGGAGCACGATCACTTGGTAGGTCGCTTCCAGCACTGAGAGCCATGCCTTGACCGTGTTCAGTGCGAGGCCGAGGTCGCGGGCAAGATCAGCCAGATTCAGGAGTTGGGCGCTTCTGGCCGCCAGCGCCCGCAGGAAGCTCTGGAATTGCGACAGGTCCCCGACCTGCCGGAGCATGCGCACGTCCCGTTCGAGATAGGTCTGGACATAGCCGGCGTGCCACATCCACTCATCCCGGCCGGGGTTCGCCGCCAATTCGGGGTAACCGCCTCGCAAAAACCCCTCCCACAGCTCCCCAAAAGTGTAGGATTGCCCGGGCGAGGTGGCCGGCTCGGCTTCCCAGGGCAAGGGAAGCTGAGGCCTTCCTTCCGCTTCCCGCCTCGACAGCGGCAATAGACGAAGTATTGCGGTGCGTCCCGCCAAGGATTCGGTCACCTTTTCGCTGAGCAGCAGATTCTGGGAGCCCGTCAGCAGGAACTGTCCGGTCTGGCTCCGCTTGGCGTCGATCTTCTCCTTGATGAAGGGGAACAGGTCGGGCGCATACTGCACCTCATCGAAGATCACTGGGGGCGGATGCAGCTCCAGGAACGAGCGCGGGTCTTCTCGGGCAGCGGCTCGGATATCGGGCAACTCCAGGGAAACGTAACGGTGCTGTCGCCCGAACAAGCGCTGCAGGAGCGTCGTTTTGCCGGATTGACGCGGCCCCGTCAGGACCACCGCCGGGAACTCGGAAGCGGCCCGCTGGAGGACCGGCTCAAGGGAGCGTCTGATGTATGCTGACCGCAATTCTGGTCTTCTTTATGTAGATTATGCATTCATAATACATAATTCCTGCAAAAGCAAGGTTCCTGTTCACAGGCTGCCCTGGAAAACTAGCGCTCCGTCCTCGACGGATCGACTTCTCGGATGAACGTCCACCGAAGGTTTCCCAAGGGCTGAACTGGCGGTAGTCCCCCTGAAGTGGATTGTTGTTTCCGGCCCGGAGACTTACTCCCCGGCTGGCCGCCGCCGTTGACAGCTTGCCGTCGAGCCGTCATTCTTTTAGACCGTGAGGAAATTCACTCGACGCGACGCGCTGCGGGCGGTGGCGTCCATCAGTGGAATGGGTTCCGTCGGGGCTGCGCTGGGGCAGGCCCTGGCGGCGACACCGGCGTCCGGAGCGGCGCAACGCATCATCCGCTACGAAATCGTCCCGGTGCGGGTGCCGATGCACGAGCGCATCCATGACGTGTTCGCTGCGGCCTATCGCAAGCAGGGCATCTTCCGCGACTACTACGATTCGGTGTTGGTGAAGCTCTACACCGACGAAGGGTTGCAGGGCGTAGGCGACTTGCTGGGCAGTGTCGAGGATTCCCTGGGCAGCGTACCCCGCGCTGAGGCGGTCTGCAAACGGCTCGTGGGGTGTTCGCCGTGGGAGTTCCTGTTGGATGACAGCCTGGGCGGCGTGCTGATGGCGGTGTACGACCTGCTCGGCCAGGCGGCTGGGCTGCCCGTCTCGCGGCTCTTCGGAACCACCCCCAGGAAACGCATCGTTCAGACTTGGTGGAGCCAGTGCCTGCCTCCGGACGTGATGGCCTCGGAGGCGAAGCTGGGCGCGGACCTGGGGTACCGGGTTCACAAGGTGAAGGTGCGGCCGTTCGAGGATCCGATCGAGCAGGCGGAGGCGATCACGGCGGTCGTGCCCCCGGACTTCCGCATCTGGGCGGATGCCAACTGGACTCTGGGGTCGGTGGGCCGCGCCGTCGAGATGACGAAGCGGCTGAACAGCTTCCAGCAGTACTTTGCCATCGAGTCGCCTTGCCACCGGGCGAGCATCGAACATTACCGGCAGCTCAAGGGACGCCTGCCCATGAAAGTCGCCGAGCACTTGCCCTCGGACCCGATGCCCTTTATCCGCGAGGGCCTGCTGGACGCTCTTGTCGTGGGCGGCCCGATCGGCAGGACGACGATGCAGCGCGCCTTGATGTCGGAAGTGACCGGCGTCCCGCTCTGGATTGAGCACAGCATCATCACCGGCGTCGCGCAGGTGTTCCAGGCTCATCAGACGGCGGCTTTTCCGGGGATCGAATACGCGATCAGCATCACACATGTGATCCAGGACGACTTGATGCGCGAGCCCTTCGAGATGCAGGACGGCCGCTACGAAGTGCCGGCAGAGCCGGGTCTGGGCGTGCACTTCGACGACGACGCGGTGGAAAAATACCGCCGCAGATAGAAAAAACCGTGACTCGTGACTCGGCCTGACGGCCCTGTCACACACATCGCATCGCCGCGCGGGTAGAGCGGCTGGCGGGCGTCGGAGAAATGCAGGCTAGTTCTTCTCCGGAAGCAGCCTCTCCAACTGGTTGACCTTCGACTGGATCTCTTTGATAGGGGGCTCCGGAAGGTGATCCTCTGGCATGGTCCCGCCTAGGTCCTTGATCGTGTCCCGGACAGCTTCGCCTACGTCCTGATGGGTCTGCTGAGCTTGGCGGTCGCCTTGAACTTGCTCCCGCTCCAGCTTGTCTTTGGTCTGTGTTGCCCTGAAGTAGTTTGCAGCGAGTTCGCTGCTGCCCATACGGTCGAGAACGTTCTCTCGCGGGTCCAAGCCCTTCGTCTGCTTGATTTCGCCCATGGTGAGTCCGCCGTAGAGCCCCTTGTAGCCTGCGCTCTGGAAGGCAGGGAACTTCTTGACACCGGAATCTTTCGCTGCCCCGGCAAGCTCTTTGTTTGCCTCGGTCATGCGGCCTCGGAGTTCGAGTCTCTGGCGCGCGCCTTCCAGCTCTTGCCTCAACTCCTGCCTGCGCGTTTGAACGGCGAAGTAGGTTTGAGCATGGGCGACTTCGGGCTTGGAGGTGTCGCCGTTCATGGCGATCAAATAGCATGCATACCGCGTCAGCGCCCAGTCTGCCCTCCCCCGCTTGGCGCCGCTTCCGATGTCGACCATTTTCATGACGGCATGAAAATGGTGCAACGGGGGCTGCCCGGAGTTCTCACATGCGGTTACTGCTTTCTTGACGATCGCATCGAAGTTTTCCCAGGATTTGTAGTTCAGGAAACGGACTACATCGCGCCCCCACCAGAATTCAGTTCCCTTTTGCGAGATCTGCTTGACGCTTTCAAGATCTTCGACAAACTTTTGATAATTTGACACTTACTGATCACCTGCGACTTTACTACGGGCCGCACCCCGGCAGTTTCGACTAGCGCTGAAGAAGTGATTGTACCAGCTATGCCACGCAAGTGTTTTTCGGTGCTCTTGCATCAACTTGCTTCAGTTACACCAAGATGCTATTCTCGGGAGAGTTGGGGACGAAAGTGAGTGCGCGATCAGAGCTGGAAAAGAGGATCGAGAAAAAGCGCCGCGAGCTGGACGATCTCAGGACCAGGGAGCGGGAGGTGGAGATCTATATAGCAGCCCTCGAAGACGCGCTCAAGGTCCTGCCGCGTGACGGGGTCAATACTGGCGGTGCCGACGCGGTGCTTCGCCCAGGCGGCAACGCGGCCCTGGCCAGAGCCGCGATCCTCAAGCGTGGTGAAGCCCTGCACATTGACGACCTCCTGGGGGTGATGGGTAAAGAAGTCTCCCGTCAGAACCGGCTCAGCGTCAGCGGCGCATTAGCGGCCTATGTTCGGAAAAACGAGATATTCACTCGGCCTGCCCCCAACACGTTCGGGCTGGTCGAACTTGAATCGATGGGAATCTCTGAAGAGGATGTCCCATTTTAGATTGCACTGAGCCCTCGGCCACCTGAACTCTGTCGCGCATTTCAAATTGGGCGCGGTGTTTGAAGAGCAATGACTCAGTCACCGTTCTCAGCACTCAGCGTTTTCGCCGCTTCTCTGCCGGGAGTCCGCCCTATTCATGAGCCGGACATGGGACACCCGAGTGGCCTTTGGCTCCTTTATCATTAGGTGTTCATGGGACTAGCCTGCATTTCTCACCACGTGGCGAGGCGAAGTGGGTGAGAGGGCCGTCAGGACGAGGCGCGCGCCGCTTGGCGCGCGCAGGCGTACTTGAACAGTACGTTGAGCTCGGCAAGCAAACGCAACGAAGTCCTGGCGGTCGTATCGCGTGCTTCGACCGTCGGGTGGTGAGAAATGCAGGCTGGAGAGAACGGCTGGACATGGTCGGCTGTTTGAGTCTGGCAGAGGGCTTCCGAGTTGACGACTCCGAACCGTAGGGAACTTCTTCTGTCACTGGGAACGGGCGGCGTGGCGGCTTCGGCGGCCGGCCTGCTCGCGGCGGCCCGGAAGGATGCCGCGTCCATCCGGATCAGCGGCTACGAGGTCGTTCCGCTGCGCGTGCCGATGGATATCCGCGTCCGTGAGGCGTGGCAGCGCAGTTGGTTTCTCCAGAACCGCTTCCAGACGCACCACGAGCCCGTCCTCGTCAAGCTCAAGACGGACTCGGGGCTGGTCGGTATCGGCGACTCGATGCTGAACCCGGCGGGGACGAAAGCCCTCGCCGGCAAGATGGTCGGTCGCTCACCCTGGGAATACCTGTTCGACGACTCGATTCGGGGCCTGCTGGTTCCCGTTTGCGACATCGTCGGGCAGGCGCTCGAGCTGCCGGTGTCCCGGCTGTTTGCGCGCAACCCGAAGAAGCGCATCATCCAGACCTGGTGGAGCCAGTGCTTCAAGCCCGAGTTGATGGCCTCCGAAGCGAAACTTGCGGAGAGCCGCGGCTACAGGGTCCACAAGGTCAAAGCGCGCCCGTGGGAAGATCCGATCGAGCAGGCGGAAGCGATTTGCGAGGCCGTCTCGAAGGACTTCCGGGTTTGGGTGGACGCCAACGCCTGGTGGGGATCGGTGGGACGGACGCTTTACATCACGGAGCGTCTGGAGAAGCTGCACAACTACTTCGCGATCGAGTCGCCGATCCGCCGCGAGCTGCTGCAAGGGTACCGGCAACTGAAGGGGAAGGTGGGGCTCGACGTGACCGAGCACATGCCTTCGGCCCCGATGCCCTATATACGCGAAGGGTTGCTGGACGCGATCGTCGTCGGTTTCCCGATGGGGCGGACGCTGGTGCAGCGCGCTCTCATGGCCGAAGTGACCGGGATTCCCCTGTGGGTCGAGCACAGCACGCGTTGCGGCATCAATCAGGTTTTTCAGGCGCATCAGGCCGCGGCCTTCCCGGGCATCGAGTACACCATCAGCGTGACGCACATGCTCGAGGATGACTTCGTCGCCGAGCCCTTCGAGATGCGGGAAGGCTTCTACGAAGTGCCCACCAAGCCCGGCCTCGGCATCACGCTCGACGAGGATGCGGTCGAAAAATACCGCATAGCGTAATAAGCCGTCATGCGTGTTCAGCGATGCGTGGCGCGGTCACGGTTGGGGGGGGCAGGCGACCCTGTCGACGGTCAGGGCGATGCGCTTTCCGAGCTGGCGCAAGGCATTGTCGATCGTGGCCGCCTTGGTGGCGTGCTCCGGGTTCAACATTCGCCTCAGCTCGCTTTCATTGACACCCAACTCGCGGGCGAGGCGTCGTTGCGAATGGCCGGTTTGGCGGTAGGCGTCGTACAAGGCCGCCTTCAAGGCGATCTACACCGGCGGAATGACTAGCCTGCATTTCTCACCACCCGACGAGGCGAAGTGCGTGAGAGGGCCGTCAGGACGAGGCGCGAGCCGCTTGGCGCGCGCAGGCGTACTTGAACCGTACGTTGAGCACGGCAAGCAAGCGCAACGAAGTCCTGGCGGTCGTATCGCGTGCTTCGCCTCGTCGGGTGGTGAGAAATGCAGGCTAGGCCGTCTTTCGTGACTCATGATTCTCGGGCAAGGGTAGAGGCTTGAAATTGTCGTCTAGCTCGAGGCCGTAGACTTCCCGGACGAAAAAGCGAAACACCTCGCCTCTGCGTTTGCGTCGGGCCTCGCTTTCGCCGGAGTTCTTGTCTTTGGACTCCTCGTCGGCCTGGCGCTTGATCTCGCGCTCGCGGCGGGCGGCGATCTCGCTCGAACGCTCCAGGCGATGCGCCATCCGGGTGACTTTGCCGATGGCGTTGATGACGGTGGGCAGCGGCGCGTCTTCGAGCTCGCGGTCCCGGAGCCGCAAGGTAAGGTCGAATATCAGCGCCCGTAGCATGTGGATGACAAGTTGGCCCATCTGCCCTGCAGTCGCCGGGCCGAACTTGTCGGCCAAGACATCGCCGATGACCTGCGATTGGCGTAATGTCTCGTCCTCCTCCCTCAACCGCCGGTGATAGTGGCCGACGGCATCCCGGCTCACCCGTAGTTCACCTTGACCCGATTTTTCGAGCATCGCATTGACTCGCTCGACGGCCTCGATCTGTGTGATGGCCGGATCGCGCAACCAGCCGTCAAGCGCCTCTCGCGCCTCGGTTGGAAGACGATAAATGATGGATGGCAAAGGCATTTTTTTCCTCCGATTCAAGCCTCGAAAGGCCGTGTTACGTTCCTTGGGATTTTGCATTTCTGTTTTTGCATCACGAGACACGAATCACGAGTCACGGCTTTTCTCACCAATTACGGCCTTTCCCAATCAGGATTTTGGCCGCTATAGATTCTTCGAGCCATCTCTCGCATGCGCGCGCCGTCCTGCTTGGTGAGGTTCAAGGGCTTGAGGGCGGCCCGGACTTTGCGCTCCTCGTCGGCCTGGCGCTTGATCTCGCGCTCACGGCGGGAGGCGATCTCGCTCGAACGCTCCAGTTGCTCCACCATCAGGGTGACCCTGTCTGCGGCATCGATGACGGCGGGCAGCGACGCATGGTCGAGCTCGCCGTTCTGGAGCCGGAAGGCGAGGTCGAATGTCAGCGCCCGGAGCAGCTCGATGATGAGTTGGTCGACTTGCTCGCCGGGCTCCGAGCCGAACTTGTCGGTCCAGATCTCGGTGATGATCCGCGATTGGCGCTTCCGCTCGGCGGTCGCCCGCCTGCGCAGGTCGTAGCGGTTGACGGCCTGCAGGCTCAGCCGCCGCTCACCCTGTCCCATATTCTCGAGTAGCGCATTGACTCGCTGGGTGGCCTCTTTCTGAGTGATGGCGGGATCTTGCAGCCAGCCGTCGAACGCTTCACGCGCCTCGGCCGGGAGACTCTCAATGCTGGAAGGCAAGGGCATTTTTCCTCCTGTTCAGTCCTCGAAAGGCCGTGTTTCGTGCCTTGGGATTTCGCATTTCTGTTCTTGCATCACGAGACGCGAGACACGAATCACGGCTTTCTATTCGCATGCTAAGCAGGCCGACGAGAAAAAAAAAGACTGAAGCCCTTCAGTACCAGCCTGTACCAAACGAGCCAGCTGATCGCACATGTGGTCCCTTGAGAGATGCGCTCTGCTTGCCGGCGTGATAGCTTGGCAGGCTGCGGGCGCTTATTGATGCTCGCCTTGCTGTGATGTAGTAGAAGCTGCGGCCTGCCCCGTTCGACCACGGCTGGCAAGGCGGCGGCCTATCTGATTCGAGCCGAAATGATGAATACCAGCGACGTTCTTTCCCACATCGATCCGGAAGCGATTGCCCGCGACACGCTTGCGTTTGTCGAAGTCAAGAGCGAGACCTGCACGGAAGGGCCGGGAAGCGGCTTCCTGGCGGATCTTCTCAAGCGCGAAGGTTTCGAAGTCGAGATGGACGAGGTCGAACCCGACCGTCCGAACGTCTACACCCGTATTCCAGGGTCAGGCGGCGGGCCGACGCTGGCCTTCAACGGACACACCGACACCATTCCCATCGGCAAGAGCACGCCGCCGGGGCGCAACGGCGACTGGATCATCGGCCGCGGTACCGAAGACATGAAGGGCGGCTTGGTGGCGATGGTCCACGCGGCCTCGGCTCTGAAGAAAGCGGGTGTCCGGCTGGCGGGCGACGTGTGGCTCACGGGGGTCATCGGCCACGAAGCCCCCGAGGGCAAGAAGGAAGGCCCGAAGCGCCTGATCGAACATCTCCGTTCGCGCCGGATTCCCGCCGACGCGATCGTCATCGTCGAAGGGCCGTGCGCGATCTGGTCGGCGAGCCTGGGTTCGGGGATCTTCAACTTCGATATCACAGACGACCGCGGCCCGATCCACACGATCAAGATTCCCTACCGGACGAACCCGGCGTACTGGATCGGGAAGCTGCTGCTGGAGCTCGAGGAGCGGGAAAAGGAGTTCGAGAAACAGCCGGCCCATCCGCTCTGCGGACGGCAGCTCTACAACGTCGGGATGGTCCATGGGGGGGATTACATGAACCGGCTGCCGGCGTCGTTCCGCATCACCGGCACGCGGCGCTGGACGCCGGGTCTCACTCTGGCGGACATTCGCGCCGAATTTCAGGAGATCTGCGACCGCTACGCCGAGCAGTCGGGCCTGCATTGGAGCTACACGATCGAGGGCGAGCGCGAGCCCTTCGAGACGCCGGCCGATCATCCCCTGGTGGAAGCCGTGCGGAGCGGGGCCGAAACGGTATCCGGGAAGACCCCGGACATCGTCGGCATGGGACTGGTCGGCGACGCGAATCTCTACGACAACGACGGCGGCGTGAAGACGGTCTACTACGGCCCCGCGCATCAGACGGCCCACTCCGATCACGAGCAGGTCTCCGTTACCCGGTTGACGCACTGCGCGCAGGTCTACGCCCTGGCCGCAATGAACTATTGCGGCCTCGGAGAGTAGGAAATGCCGTGATTCGTGATTCGTGTCTCATGATTCGGGAAAAGCCGGAAACCTTGATTCGAGAAACGCAGGCCGGAGGAGCCGCCCTGCGGTCCGGTGTTACAATACCGGCGGCACCGATAGAAAAGGTGTCTTTTTTTCGACCCTTCGACGAGGCATGGAAAACATGAAGCGCTTTGGCAGTTCCTGGGAACGCCGCAAGTTTCTGCTGGCCGCGGGACTTGCGTCCACGTTGGGCTCGTTGCGCCCCGGCAACCTCTACGGCGCGTATCTGGCCGGCCGGCATGGGGAGAGTTACCGCGCCCTGGGCGTGCGTCCGCTGATCAATGCCGCCGGCACGTACACGACGCTGACGGGTTCCGTCATCCCCCTCGAAGTCCGCGAGGCGATGGCGGAGGCATCGCGTTACTTTGTCCCCCTGATCGAGCTGCAACGCGCCGTGGGAGAGCGCATTGCGAAGATGCTGGGGGTCGAAGCCGCGCTGGTGAGTTGCGGCGCGGCGAGTTCAATCACGCTGGCGACGGCTGCCTGTGTGACGAGGGGCGATCCCGGAAAAGTGCACAAAATCCCGGATACCACAGGCATGAAGGACGAGGTCATCATGCCCAAGAGCCATCGCATGGGCTTCGATCATGCCGCGCGCGCCGTGGGCGTCAAGATCATCGAGGTGGAGACTCCGGAGGAACTGGAGAAGGCCATCAACGAAAAGACGGCGATGCTTTTCTTCGTCCACATCTTCGAGCATCGCGGCAAGATCAACCGCAACCACTTCATCGCCGCGGGCAAGCGGCACGACGTTCCGGTGTTCAATGACGCCGCGGCCGAGTTGCCGCCGGCAACGAACCTGTCGGCGATCGTTGGCGAAGGGTTCGATCTGGTCTGCTTCAGCGGCGGCAAGGGCCTGCGCGGGCCGCAGGCGTCGGGCCTGTTGATTGGCCGCAAGGATCTGATCGAGTGGGCGCACATGAACAACAACCCGCACAGCGACACGATCGGACGCGGCATGAAGGTCGGCAAGGAAGAGATCATGGGTCTGCTGCGGGCCGTCGAGATCTACCACAAGCGCGATCACGAATACGACCAGAAGCAGTGGCGCGGCTTTATGAAACGAATCGCGAAGATCGTGGGCGACGTGCCTTCGATCGACACCGAGGTCTATGTCCCCGGTCCGGGCGGGCATCCGATTCCATACCTGCGCGTGAAGTGGGATCAGAGGAAGCTGGGTCTGAGCTACTCGGAATGTTACAAGGCGTTGCAGGACGGCGAGCCGCGTATCGAGGTCAACAACACGGAGAGGGGATTGGAGCTGGCCTCCTACAACCTGTTCTCCGGCGAAGAACGCATCGTCGGTCTGCGGCTGCGAGAGATTCTGCTGGATTCCGCCAGGAAGGCTTGATCATATTCGATGGACGCCGTGATGTTCTCATTGGCATCCGGCGTCCGTAATCACCCGATCTCTACGAGGAACAAACAACATGAGTGAGAACTACTCTCGCCGGAACTTCGTTCAAGCCGGCGTTGCCCTTCCCGCGGCAGCCGCCAGCGCGGCGGCCGCGAGCGCCCCGCGTGTTTTCGAGACGGCGAGCATCTACGATCGCCTCGGCGTGCGCACTTTCATCAACGCCGTCGGCACGCTCACGACGCTCAGCGGCACGCGGATGCCGCCGGAAGTCCAGCAGGCGATGAACCAGGCTTCCCGGAACTTCGTGCGCATCCACGAGCTGCAGGAGAAAGTCGGCGCGCGCATTGCCGAGCTGGTAGGCGCCGAGGCGGCTTTTGTCACCGCCGGAGCCTCCTGCGGACTTTGTCTTTCGGCCTGCGCCGTCACGGCGGGTGATGACCGCGAGAAGATGCGGCAGCTTCCCGACCTGACGGGCATGAAGGACGAGGTCATCATGCAGAAGATCCACCACACGTCCTACGACCACGCCTTCCGCATGGTCGGATTGAAGCTCGTCGACGTGGAAACGGCCGAGGACATCGACAAGGCCGTCAACGAGAGGACGGCGGCCTTTGCGTTCGTGCGGAGCCACCACACGCTCGGCCACAAAGTGGAGCTGGACGAATTCACCGAGATCGCCCACAGGCGCCAACTGCCGGTCATCCTTGACGCGGCCGCGGAGATTCCGCCGGTCGAGAACTTGAGCAAGTTCGTCAAGATGGGCGTGGACATGGTGGCGTTCAGCGGCGGAAAGAACCTGCGCGGGCCGCAGTGCGGCGGCATCCTGATGGGCAAGAAGGAGTGGATCGACAAGGCCTACGCCAATGCCTCGCCGCACAACTATCTTCCGCGGATCGCGAAAGTCGGCAAGGAAGAGATCGTCGGCGTGCTGGCGGCACTCGAGATCTACCTGCGCAAGGATCACGCCGCCGAGCGGCGCGAGTGGTACGCCCGGTTGCATCGGATCGCCTCGCGTCTTCAGGGTCTGCCCACCGTCTACACGGAATTCATTCCCAACAACGACTACAGCCACTCGCCGCGGCTTTCCGTGCAGTGGGATGAACAGAAGCTCGGCTTGTCGCTCAAGGGCATGATCGAGAAGTTGCGAGAAGGGAACCCCTCCATCGAAGCCTCTGACATGCGGCGGTTCAATCCTCCGTGGAAGGGGCTGGGGCTGTTCCCGTATCTGCTCGAACCGGGCGAGGAAGTGATCATCGCGGATCGCATCACGGAGATCATCAAGGAAAGAGCATCGCGAGCTTGAACGCGGAGGGACAGCCGTGAGGACACGTATCGTTCGCGCAGCGCCGCTGGCGGCAGTGGTTCTCGCCGCCGCGTTGGCGCCGCCGGTATCCGCGCAGCCGGTCTACGACTTGGTGCTGAAAGGCGGACATGTAATCGATACGGCGAACGAGATCGACGGCCGGATGGACGTCGCCGTCAAGGGCGAAACGATCGCGCGGATCGCGGAATCGATCGACGCCTCGGAGGCGGGTAAGGTCGTCGATGTGTCGGGACTTTGCGTGACGCCGGGCTTTGTCGATCTGCACGCGCATCCGTATCTCTGCAACTCGGGGCCGTTGTTCCCCGACGACGTCTGGCTGACCACGGGGACGACGACGCTGGTCGCCTGCGGCGACGCTGGCTGGCGCAATTTCGACGATTTCAAGGCGAAGATCATCGACAGGTCGAAGGCGCGCGTTCTGGCGTTCATCAACATCGTCGGCAAGGGCATCGCGGGCATGGAGGCGGAGCACGACATCACGGACATGGATCCGAAGAAAACCGCCGCGAAGATCCTCGAGTATCCCGATCTCATCGTGGGAATCAAGACCGCGCACTACAGCAATCCCGACTGGATCGCGATTGACCGCTCGATCGAGGCGGGAAGCCTGACGGACCGGCCGATCATTGTCGACAGCGGCATTCTCACCAACACGGGCCGCACGACGCGCGAGAAAGTCCTCGACAAATTCCGTCCCGGCGACATGCACACCCACTTCTATAACGACCGGCAGGTGGAGGTTGTGAGCCGTTTCGGGGGCAAAGTACAACCCTACATGTGGGAAGCGCGGCGGCGCGGCGTGCTGTTCGACATGGGGCACGGCGCTGGGAGCTTCCTCTGGCCCGTCGCGTCCAAGGCCATGGCAGACGGATTTCCGCCGGACACGATCAGTACGGATCTTCATCAGAAGAGCGTACGCACGGGCGCGCCCGACATGCCGAACTGTATTTCGAAGATGATGCTGCTCGGGATGCCGCTCGCGGAAGCGATTCACCGGTCGACGGTGACTCCGGCGGAGTCGATCAAGAAGTTCCCCGAGATCGGCACCCTCGGCGAAGGCAAGATCGCCGACATCGCTGTTCTCAAGATGGAACAAGGGAGCTTCGCCTTCAAGGACGCCTGGGGCAAGAAGAAGATGGGCTCGCAGCGCTTGCGGGCCGTGATGACCGTCCGCGAGGGAGAGATCGTGTTTGATGAAGACGGCCTGGGCTTTCCGCTCTGGACCGAAGCCGGCGTGTACGACAAAATTCCCTGATGGCCGGAGTTGCAAAAGCCTTGATTCGTGTTTCGTGACTCGTGATTTGTGAAAGAACGCCATGACCAGATTCGTTCGAAATGCCTTCATCGTGATCGGACTTGCCGCCTGGACGGCGAGCGCGCCACTTGCAGCACAGGAAATCATCGACATCCTGCTCAAGAACGGGCATGTGATCGACCCGCACAACGAGCGGAACGGCCGATTCGATATCGCGATCAAAGGAGAGAAGATCCACAGGGTGGGCAAGGACCTGCCGGCGTCCCATGCAAAGAAGGTGATCGACCTGGGCGAGTACTACGTCACCCCGGGCCTGATCGACCTGAACACGCATTTCGATGCCTATGGGGCGTGGTTGAATCTGCAACCCGACCATCACGCGCTGACGAACGGCGTGACGACTGCCGTGGACGCGGGCAGTTCGGGTCACCAGGGTTTCGAGGAGTTCAAGGCGGGAACGATCGACAAGTCGAAGACTCGGTTGTTGGCGCTGCTCAATATCGTCGGCGCCGGGATGTACGGACCCGAAGTCGAGAACGATCCCGAGCAGATGGACGTCGAGGCTACGGTCCGCATGGTGAAGAAGTACCCGGAAATCATCGTCGGCATCAAGACGGCGCACTACGAACCGGAGAATTGGATCGCGATCGATCGCGCCCGCGAAGCGGCCGAGAAAAGCAACACGGTGCTGATGGTCGACTTCCGTCCGAAGCCCGGCCGGGGCTACCGCGAGTTGTTGCTCGAGCACATGCGTCCCGGAGACTTGCACACGCACGTCTACAGCCGGCGCTTCGATTGGCTTGACGAAAACAGCAAGGTCAAGTCGTACATGTGGGAGGCGCGCAAGAAGGGCATCCTCTTCGACGTCGGTCACGGCAACGGCAGCTTTTACTTCCGCAAGGCGGTTCCGGCGATCAAGCAGGGTTTTCTGCCCGACACGATCTCGACCGACATCAACAAGCGGAGCATCATGCTGCCGCGCGCCAACATGGCGACGACCATGTCGAAATTTCTCAACATGGGGTTGACCCTGGTGCAGATTGTCGAGCGCACGACCGTCGCTCCGGCCAAGGCGATTCGCCGAACGGAGTTGGGGACGCTCAGCGAGGGCGCCGAGGCTGACATCGCGGTGTTCCGGCTGCGTGAAGGCGAGTTCGGTTTTCTCGACTCGGGGCGCGCCAAGATAATCGGCAACAAGAAACTGTTCTGTGTTCTGACGGTCCGCAAGGGCGAGATCGTCTGGGATACGGAGGGGCTGGCGGCGACGGAGTTCACGCAGGCCGGGCCGTATACGAACTTCCGGTGAGAAAAGCCGTGGTTCGTGTCTCGTGTTTCGTGAAAAACTCGGAGCACATGCAACAACTCGCTGTCTTGTCTCGGGCCTGCAGTCACGGGATACTTGCCTGACCCGCTGTCTCGTGTTGTTCGCGACACGGGAAAAACGCTCGCAGGGATACAATGAAATGCTCGGTCGGCGCCGCTGGGCGTGGGTCGGGGGTATCCCGGATGGCTCGCAAGAAGTCGAAAAAGCCCGTCCGATCAGGGGGCGTGCGGCCTGCTCCGGCTGCTGCCGGCGAGCCCGCGAAGGCGGCGGCCGGCTGGATCATTTCTCCTTTCTGGGACAGCTTTCTGTTCATTGGCGCGCCGCTGGTGGTGATCGCCGCGTTTCTGCCTCTGCGCGGCGTGATGAGCTCTGAGCAGATCGCCATTCTGTCGTTGGCTTTTTTTACGTTCGGCCACCACTTCCCGACCTTCTTGCGGGCCTACGGCGACCAGGAATTGTTCGAGCGTTTCAAATGGCGATTCGTGCTGGCTCCGCCGATCTTGTTCGCGACGGCGATGTGGTTCAACAGCCGTGACCTTCACGGGTTGCTTCTGTTCGTTGCGGCGTGGGACATCTGGCACGTCCTCATGCAGCACTACGGCTTCATGCGGATCTACGATTCGAAGGCCGGCGCGGTGGCCAAGCTCACCTCGAAACTCGATTGGGGCTTCGCCATTTCGTGGTACATCACGCTGATCGCCACGAGCCCGCACTACAGCCACAACATGTTGAGCCGTGCGTACCAGAGCGGTTTGCCGTTGATCTCACCGGAGCTGGTCGACGGGGTCCGGATGACGCTGTGGGCGGCGACCGCGTTGATCTCGTTCGCGTACGTCGGCTACCACGCCAACTTGTGGCGCATGGGGAAACCAGTCAGCTTCAAGAAGCTCATGCTCATGGGGATCTTTCTTGCCGCGACGTACTACCTTTACGTCGGCATCGAGGACTTTCTGGTCGGGTTCACGGTCTGGTCGGCGTTTCACTGCATCCAGTACTACGGCATCGTGTGGGTTTTCAACCGCAACCGGGTGGACCGGCGCAGTCCGGTCAGGGCGTTTACACGGTTCCTCTTCCGGCCGCGGTGGAGTCTCGCGTTTCTCTACACGGCGCTGATCTTCGGGTATGGCAGCATCAACCTGCTGCCGACCTATCTCAGCGGAGAGCTGGCGAGCCGCATCCTGATCGCACTGATATTCACCTCCAACGCGCTCCACTACTACTACGACAGCTTCATCTGGAAGATACGGGAGCCTGAAACGCGGGAGGGGCTCGACATTCAGTTGGCCACAGAGCCGGGACAGAGCAAACTGGCCGCTGCGAAAGCGCAGGTGCATCGAGCCGTTCGGCAGATGCGGTTGGCGCGCAAGGGAATGATTCAGGCCGCATACCTGGCCGCCATCGTCGTGATTCTGGCTGCATTCGAGATCAACAGCCCCGAGCGCGAACTCGCGGCGATGGAATCCCTCGCGGGCGCGGTGCCTGACGTCGGAGACGCCCACTACAACCTGGGCAACGCGCTGTGGAAGGAAAAGCGCCACTCCGACGCCGTTGCCGAATATCGCATGGCGGCAGAATTGATGCCGGATTCGTCAAAGGTTTTCAATAACTGGGGCGGCGTGTTGGCCGAGATGGGTGACTACGAGGGTGCCGTCGAGAAATACAGGCATGCTCTGGCGCTGAGGGGCGGAGCCGACGCGCTGGCGGAAGCGACGTCGCGGTCCCCGCTCATGCCGGGAAGCGCCCACAGCCGGGATGCGAGCCTGGCGACGATCCACACGAACCTGGGAGACGCATTGGCGCGCTCCGACAAGCCGGAGCAGGCACTGCAGCAATATCGGGTGGGTCTCACAGCGGAACCGAGTTCAGCAAAGATCCGGGCGGGCATCGGCGCCACGCTCGGCGACCTCGGGCGCTTCGACGAGGGTATCGAAGAGCTCGAGAAGGCGGTGACGTTGGACCCGACATACGCGACGGCGCACATCAACCTGGCTTCACTGCTGGCTTACCGGGGCGATATGGTTCGCGCACGACGCCATTATCGGATCGCGTTCGAGTACGGGGACGCGCGGTTGCGCGCGGCCGCGCAAGCCGCGCTGCAACAGCTTTCGGCCGCGCCATGACATCGGACTTGCCTCTGCATCGCCGGCGGGGCTCACAGCGGCGCGCCTTATTTACGGTTGTCTGTCTTTGGTCTGCCTGGATACTGATATTCGCCGGCGGCTCCCGCCTACGGGCGGCGGAGAACGCTCGTTGGAATTTTCTTGTCACGAACCTGGATGTCTTTCCGGGCACGGAGCAGTTGTTCGAGCCCGACGAGAAGCTGTTCTGGCGTCTTCGGAAGAATCTCAAGAAGGTCAAGGCGTCCGAGAAGCTCCCCGGCATTGAGTATCCGTTTACGGTATCGACGGACTCGGAGGGGCCGCCGGCGCGTGCCGGGTCCGAATGATGCGAAACCGACGGTTTTTTTCATCGGAGACTCGTGCACATTCGGCATCCCAGTCGACGACGATGAGGCTTTCCCGGCGCGCACACAGGAGCGGCTTGCGCGAAAGCATGACATTGCCATCCGCGCCGTGAATGCCGGTGTGCCGGGCTACTCGGTCTTTCAGGGACGGATTCTGCTGAACCAACTGCAAGAGACGCCCGACGTGGTCGTGGTTACTTTTTGGCCGAACGGACGGAGCATCTGGGATCACCTCAGTGACGCCGAGCACGAAGAGTTGCTTGCCGCAGAACGCAGCGGTGAATTCAGTCGCCTGCGGTTCACACGCCTCTGGCGCCGGGCGACACCGGGCAACCGGCAGCGTCTGAACGATGAGGAGTTCGTGGAACAGTTGCGGCTGATCGCAGCTTGGTGCAGGGAGAAGGGAAGCGCGGCTGTGTTTCAGGTGTGGCCCATGCAGCGACAGACCAAGGAATCGATTGAAGGGGACCGGCAAGAGATCGTGCGGCGCGTCGGGCGGGAAGAGAGAGTGACGGTCGTGGACCTGGTCCCCGTGTTTCGGGCAAGCGGGGACGACGGTTTATTTACGGACAGCGTGCACTGCACGCGGAAAGGTTACGCGCTCGTAGCAGAAACGCTCACCGAAGCTTTGGCAGACCTGCTGACAGAGTGATGTTCGGGATGCGACTGCTACTACTGATCCTGCTCGCTGCGCTTCGCCTGCCTGCCGACATCGGGGCGGCCGCCGGATATGTGGACACAGCCACCTGCCGTTCATGTCACCACCGCATCTATGACGAGTATCAGAAGACCACGATGGGCCGGGCGTTCTATCTTCCTCATCCGGAGAAGATGGTTGAGGACTGGAGCGAGAACAACAGCTACTATCACGAGCCATCCCAGCGTCACTACGAGATGGCCCGGCGCGGCGACAAGTTCTATGTGAGACGGTATCAGCTCGACGCGCAGGGACGCCGCATCCATCAGCTCGAAAAGCAGGTCACGCACGTGATGGGCTCCGGTGCGCGCGCCCGCAGCTATATCCACCAGACATCCAACGGCCGCATGGTGGAATTGCCGATCAGTTGGTATGCGCAGGAAAACAGTTGGGGCATGGCGCCGGGCTATGACAAGCCCGACCACGCCGGCTTCACCCGCATAATCACCAACCGCTGCATGTTCTGCCACAACGGCTATCCGTTCGCCGCGATGAAAGCGGACCGCCCCGGTTGGGACCACGACCCGAGCTTTCGCGGCGCGATCCCGATGGGCATCGATTGCCAGCGCTGCCACGGACCGGGCGAGGAGCACATCCGTGAGGCGAACAACCCGACCTCGCTCGAGCGGGTACGCAAGACCATCATCAATCCGGCGCGGCTTGGCGCTGAGCGGCAACTCGACATATGTATGCAATGTCACTTGGAGACGCCGTTCCGCACTCCCAAGTCGGTTCTCCGATTTGGCCGTTCGTTTTATTCCTATCGTCCGGGAGAGCCGCTCAGCGACTATATCGTGCATTTCGACTACGAAGAGGGAACCGGGCACGAGGACGATTTCCTGATTGTCAGCGCAGCGTACCGGCTTCGCAGGTCAGCTTGTTTTCAGCAGAGCAGTAAAATGACCTGCACGACCTGCCACGATCCGCACGAGTCTCTGCCTCCTGCGGAGAGAGCGGCCCATTACCGGCAAGTTTGTCTTGGCTGTCATGAAGTCGAGAGCCACTTCCAGAGTGCGGATTGCACCGAGTGCCATATGCCGGCGCGGCGCACGAAGGATGTGGTGCGGGTTGTGATGACCGACCATTTCATTCAACGGTCGAAACCGGATCGGGACATGCTTGCGCCACTCGAGGAGGAGGCGGATGAGAGTACAGACTGGGAAGCCGGGTCGACCGTGTATTTCCCCAGTGCAGGTGAGCTGTCAGGTTCACTGAGGGACGTCTATCGGGCGATCGGTCATGGCAAGGAGACCGCGAACGCGCAAGCGGCGTCGAAGCTGGAGTCAGCGCTGCGCGAGGCGGCTGTCGACAAGCCCGAACCCTATTTTGAACTCGCGGAAATGCAACACAAGCTCGGGCGGCATGCGGAAGCGGAGAAGAACTACTTGCGGGCAATCGAGATTGACCCCCAAAACATACAGGCCTATAACAACCTGGGGAATCTACTCGCCGATCTGGAGCGGCTTGACGATGCGGTTGACCTGTACAAAAAAGCTATTGAACTTGACGGCGGGTATTCGGCGGATTCGTACAGCAATCTGGGTCTGGCCTATATCGGCATGCAACGACAGCAGGAAGCCGAACAGGTGTTCCGTGATGCCGCCAAGGCCAATCCCTTCTTTGCGGACGCGCGGCTGAACTTGGGAACGCTGCTCTTCCAGCGGAAGGAGTATGCCGCTGCCGCCCGGGAGTTCCAAGAGGCGCTGGCGATCGATCCGGGTGTCCTCAAGGCTCGGAACAACCTGGCTTTCGCGATGCTGGCTCTCGGACGCACTGCCGAGGCGATCCCCTATTTGAAACAGGTGCTGCGCGACGGGGATGAATCTCTTCGCGAGGCGGCGGAAAAGGCTCTTGAACTGATCCACTCTTCTGTTCGTTGAGTTGCTTATAATCGCGGGCAAGAGTTTTCAGGGGGAAGGTCGAGTCATGCTATTGCGAAGAGGGGATACCACGGGAAAAAATCTTTCGCCAGAGGAATGGGACCGCCGCCATTTTCTGCTGACCACGCTGAAGGTGTCGGCAGCGGCTCTATTCGGTGCAAACCCCGGCTGGGGCGCCCGGCAGGAGGTCGAGCGGGGGTCGATGAAGATCACCCGCCTGACGTTATACGTAGTCAACGTCCCCGAGCGTAAATGGTGGTGGTCGGACGATTACTACGGCCAGCCGGAGCATCAGCGAGACGACAACTACATCGTGGAAGTCGAGACCGACCAGGGTCTCACCGGTCTTACGCGCGTCTTCCGCCGCCCGAACGAAATCGAAGCGGATCTGCCGTCATGGATCGGCCGCGACGTGATGAGGGTGAACCTCCGAACGCCCGGTGTACGTCTGGTCGGAGCGTTCGAGCAGGCCGTGCTCGATCTCCGTGGACAAGCTCTCGGCGTGCCGATCTGGCAACTGCTCGGCGGCAAGCTCCGCGACCGGATCCTGGTCGCTCAGACCACCGGATACAAGACACCCCAGAACACCGCCGACCAAGCGGAATGGGGATGGGCAGAGGGTTTTCGCGTCTACAAAATGAAGTGCATCACGCACCGCGAAGACACCGACGAGAAGAGGATTCGCTACGTTGTCGATCGTGTCGAGGCGATTCACAAGGTAGCGCCCGAGATGCTGGTCCGTCCCGATATCCGATGGCGGCTGCGGGAAGTCTGGGCCGCACAAGAAGTGGCGAGCCGTCTTCGCGGCCATCCGATGGATTCTCTGGAAAGCCCGATCAACAAAGCGGCGTTCGGCGGTTCCTGGTCGGAGTGGCGGCGGCTGCGCGAGTCGGTCCACCTGCCCATCGCCGATCACGTTTCGCAGCAATCTTTGGTGCCGGTTTTCGAAGCGCGCGGTCTCGATCATGCGATCGTCGGCCACGCGAGCCATCTGCAGGTGCTGCAGATGTCGCATCTGGCTCATGAGCTGGGCATGAACGGCTGGTCGCAGACGGTTGCCTACGGGCCGGGTTCGGCCATGGGACTGCACGTCGCCGCCTGCATGCCTCATCTCACGAAGGCGTACGACCTGGTCGGTCCTTATTGCTGGATCGACACCTTGGTCAACGAGCCCTTTGTTCTCGAGGACGGCTCGTACGCCGTCCCGGACCGCCCCGGTCTCGGCTACACGCTCAACCACGACGCCGTCAAGAAATACCTCGTGCGGAAACAGGTTTTCGCATAGATGCCCACATGGGCGACTTGGCCGAGAGGTACGCTCGCAGTGAGCTGCCGAGGCTTGAACAGCGCCACACGGGCTGAGCGCAGCGAGGCGCTGGAACGTTCCACGGCATGATCGAAATCGTCCTCAACAGGCCGGGTGAATTCGGCGAACGTAAAACCGACGCACCCAACTCTTCCGAAACGAATGCTCTGGTGAGCGTCCGCAGTATCGGCGTCTGCGGCACCGATCTCCACGCTTTCGCCGGCCGCCAGCCGTTTTTCAACTATCCGCGAGTGCTGGGGCACGAGCTGGGTGTGGAGGTGCTCGAAGCGCCACCGAACAGTCTCGGCATCAAGGCTGGCGACCGTTGCGCCATCGAACCCTACATCAACTGCGGTGGGTGTCGTGCTTGTGAGTTGAACCGGCCGAACTGCTGCCCCGGGCTGAGAGTTCTCGGGGTTCATGTCGACGGAGGCATGCGCCCGTTGCTGAGCGTTCCGGTCAGGCTGCTTCATCCCTCCGAGAAGCTGTCGCTGGATCAGCTTGCGCTCGTCGAAACGCTCGGTATCGGAGCCCACGCCGTTTCGCGAAGTGAGGTCAAGGCGGGAGAGACGGCGCTCATCGTGGGCGCGGGGCCGATCGGGCTTGGCGTGATTCAGTTCGCGCAACTTGCCGGACCCGAGTTGCGGGTGCTCGAACTCAGCGAGTCTCGCAGGGAGTTCGTGCGCGGCCTGGGGGTCGAGGTGATCTCCGAATTCGACGGACGGTTGTCGGACGTGGTCTTCGACGCTACCGGAAATCCCAGAGCGATGGAAGCGGCTTTCGATTACGTGGCGCCCGGCGGAAGGCTCGTCATGGTCGGCCTGGTGCAGGGACGTATCTCGTTCGATGATCCTCACTTTCATCGCATGGAAATCACGCTGCTCGCCAGCCGCAACAGTTGCCACGAGTTCCCGCGAATCATCCGGCTCATCGAAGACGGCGGGATCGACACGACACCCTGGATCACGCACCGGCTCGAACTCGGCGAGGTTCCACAGCGTTTTCAGGAGCTGCCCGGCCGGGCCGGCCTCGTCAAAGCGATCGTCGACGTAGGGTAGCGGCTCCCTGCATCGACGCGGTACGGATTCCCGGCATTGATTCCGAAAGGTTGCGCCGGCTGCCAGGGCAGATGGCCTGAGGCATTCTTGACTTCGATTCCAACGCCACACATACTGTGACCTCCCCTGATGCATTGGCTTGACTGGATCGTCGTTGCTTTCTACGTAGGCGCGCTGATACTGATCACCGTCAAGGCTCGCCGGACGCGGCTGCTCGAAGACTTCACCGTGGCGTCCCGCGACCTGCCGGGCGCGATGGTCTTCGCGACGCTGAGCGCGACCTACATCGGGCCGGCCTATACGTTGGGGATCGCCGCCGGCGGCACCGAGAAGGGCTATGCCTGGTATCTGATCGGGCTGATGATGCCGCTCCAGACGGTTCTTGTGGGCAAGTGGGTGGCTCCGCGGATGAGGGAGTATTCGCAGTGCCATAGCGTCGGGCACGTGATGGGGGAGATCTACGGCACGCCCGTGCGTTGGGTAACCGGCGTGTTGTCGTTTCTCTTCAACTCGTTTGTCGTAGGACTGATCGCGCGGGCTTTCGGCGAGGTCGTATCGACCTTCACCGGCATACCCGCCGAGACGGTGATCATCGTCGGGACGCTGCCCGTTATCTTCTACGCGGCGTGGGGCGGGGTGAAGACGGTGATACTCACCGACGCGATCCAGTTCGTCGCTCTGGCTGTCGCGGTTCCGACGGTTGTATATTTCTCGGGCTACCTGTTCGAATTCGGATCGCTGGCCGGCAAGGTATCGGAGCTTCACTTCACCTGGCACGGGGGCTATCCTCCGACGGAGTTGGCGGGGTTGGTGATCGCTTTTTTCTTCGGTGAGATCCTACTGCCGCCCTATTGCGCACGGGCTTTGGCGGCTCGTGACCCGGGTCAGGCGGGACGCGGCTTCATGGCGGCGGGCTTGTTCGGTTTCCCGTGGATGTTCGTGGTCGTGACGATCGGGATCATCGGCGGTGCGTCGTTTCCCGGCATGACGGGCGATACGGTTTTTCTCAAGACCATGGAGATGTACCTGCCCGTGGGTATGCTCGGGCTGGTGCTTGCCGCCATCTTCGGCATCATCATGAGCTCGCAGGATAGTTGCCTGCACAGCGCGTCGGTGGCGTTCTCGATCGACATCTATCAGACGATCCGGCCGGAGGCGAGCGACAAGACCCTGCTCGCATACAGCCGCTACGCGGTGGTCGTGATCGGCGTGATCGCGGTGATCTTTGCTTTGCTGGTGCCGGGTCTTGTGCAGGCTCTGTTGATCGTATATACGTTGTGGGCGCCGACGGTTGTCGCGCCATTGGTCATCGGGCTGCTCTGGAAGGGCGTCCCCAAGGCGTGCGGCATGGCCGGTATCGTTGCCGGGGCCGCCGCCGCCGCGATTTGGGAGTGGAGTTTGGGAAATCCTTACGGCGTGCCGTCGCTCGTTGCCGGCCTCGTCGCGAACCAGTTGGCGTTTTGGGCGGTAGCCTATCGGTATCGCCGGCGGAGGTTGGGCTGATGTTGGGAGTGGGGATCGTGTTGTCGTGCTTGATCTGCGTAGCGGCGGGCCTCTACGTCGGTGTGATGATGTTTCGCGAGTTTCCGCGCTTGCGGAACAGGTTGTAGCCTGCACCTAGCGCGCCTGAAACCGCCTCATCCGTCATCGCGAAACAACTCCTGCCGATCCGCCTCAGGACTCGCTAGACTGGATGCGACTCACCTTAGCTCCAAGGAGCGCATTCCCATGAATCAAAAAGACTTCTCTCGCCGTCATCTCATTGGGGCCGCCGGGGCCACTGCCGGGCTTGCCGCGCTTCCTGCGTGCGCCGTCGGCAAGAGCGACCGTTTGAAGATCACCAAGATCGACATGTTCCGCGTCGCCGTGCCGATGCAGGACGACATCATCTATAGCCCCGAATATGTCGAGACGCCGCTGTTTTCCATGGTTCCGAAATGGATCCTGAAAATCCACACGGATGCCGGAATTATCGGTGTCGGTGAGAGCAACCGCGGTGCCGACGGAGCGAAGATTCGCAAGACGGCCGACGCCATTCTCGGCAAGAATGTCTTTGACTTCAACCTCACCGATCTTGCTCTGCCGGACCGCCACGCCTACGACGCTTTCGAGGTCGCTCTCTACGATATCGTCGGCAAGGCAGTCGGCTGGCCCGTGTATCGGCTGCTTGGCGGTCTTGCGCAGCGGAAAGTGCTGGTCGGCTACTGGTGCGGCCGAAAGAACGCGACGGATATGCGCCGTGTCGCCCAACGCGCCAAGGAAGGGAAATTCACATCGATCAAGATCAAGTGCAAACTGAGCGATCCGGTGGTGGAGGTCATTGAAGCCATTGCCGATGAGGCCCCCGGCATCAAAGCCATTGTCGATCCCAACCAGCGGTTCTATACGTATGAGCAATGTTTGCCTCTCGCAAAGGAGTTGGACAAGATCGGCAACATGATGGTCCTGGAGGATCCTTTCCCGAAGGAAGATCATGAGGGTTATCGCAAGCTGAAAGACCAGGTCAGCTACATGGTTTGCCATCACCAAAGCAACCCGCTGGAGATGATCAAGGCCTATTCAGCGGGCGCCGTCGACATGTTCAATACGTCTCCGGCCAGCATGCCGCGGTTCGTCGCCAACTGCTATATCGCGAAGGCCATGGGATATGAGGTTTGGCACGGCTCTTCGCACGATATGGGCATCCGTGATGCCTCGTACCTGCATGCATGCTCGGCGGCGAGCAATTGCACCTACCCGAGCGACATCCTCAGCTATCAACGCGTCGATGACCTGATCGTCGACCCCATTGAGATCAAAGACAGCTTCGCCATCGTTTCCGACAAGCCCGGGTTGGGTGTCGAGCTGGATGAAGACGCCGTAAAGAAGTACGCCGCGGAGGGTTAGCTTTCTTTGCGGACGCCCCGAGCTGCGTCAGGCCAGCAGCTTCTCGGCCACGTTGCCGGCCACGTCGGTCAGGCGGAAGTCGCGGCCTCCGTGGAAGTAGGTGAGTTTTTTGTGGTCGAGGCCAAGAATGTGGAGGACGGTGGCGTGCAGGTCATGGATGTGCATGCGGTCTTCGACGGCGTGGTATCCAAACTCATCCGTGGCGCCGTAGATGAAGCCGTGCTTGACGCCAGCGCCGGCCATCCATGAGGTGTAGCCATAGGGGTTGTGGTCTCGGCCATCCCCGGATTGCGCTATCGGAGTGCGGCCGAACTCGCCGCTGCAGATGACCAGCGTGTCGTCGAGAAGACCGCGCGCCTTCATGTCCGTGAGCAAGGCCGATATCGGCTGATCGACCTGCTTCGCCCGACCCACGTGGTTCGGAACCAGCCTCGAATGAGCATCCCAGCCAACAGGATTTCCCACGCGGTAAGTATGCGACACCTGTACGTAGCGCACGCCGCGCTCCGACAGTCTCCGAGCCACCAGGCACTGCCAGCCTAAATCACGCGTTTCTTCCTGGTCGAGTCCGTAGAGTTTGCGGGTGACTTCCGACTCCTTGGCAATGTCGAAGGCCTCGGGAGCTTCCGTTTGCATGCGCGCTGCCAACTCGAACGCCTGAATGCGCCCTTCGAGCTGCGGATCGAAGTTTGCCTGTTCCGCGCTGCGGCGATTCATTTTCTGTAGCATGTCGAGCTCGAATCGCTGCAGTTCCGGCGACAGTCCTTTGCGCTCCAGATACTGGATGGGTTCCTTCAGGTCGTCCGGTCCGAGGGCGGCATAGCCGATGGCCGTTCCTTCGAAGGCGGCGGGTAGAAATCCGGCGGAATAGTTCTTGGAGCCACCGTGGAACAGAGTCGGCTTGAGCGTGATGAATCCCGGCAGGTTCTGATTCTCCGTACCGAGCCCGTACACCACCCACGAACCCCAACTCGGCCGCGTGAACGTGTTCGTCCCGGTATGGAGCTGCATCAGCGCCCCACCGTGCGCTACGCTGTCACCGACCATCGAGCGGATGATGCACATGTCGTCAACGTGCCGCGCCAGTTTCGGGAACAGTTCGCTGAGCGGAATGCCGCTCTCGCCGTGTCGTTTGAATTGAAAAGGCGATTTCAGCAACCCGCCCACCTGTTCTTCGGCAAACGTTAGGGGGCGCTCGAACGGCAGCGGCTTGCCGTGATCGCGTTCGAGCCGTGGCTTGGGGTCATAGATGTCGAGGTGCGATGGGCCGCCGTGCATGAAAATGAAGATCGCCCTCTTGGCCCGCGCTTGAAGATGGGGCTGCTTCGGCGCAAGAGGGTTGCGCGATTCTTCAGCAGCCAGCAGCCCGCGCAAGCCGAGCAACCCGAATCCGCAGGCGGACCAGCGCAGCAGCATTCGGCGCGATAGCGGTGATTTCCTGAACGCACTCATTGGATATAGATGAAATCGTTCGAAGCCAGCAGCACCCGGCAGTAGCTCTGCCAGGCGGCGAGCGTCGATGCGTTGTAGTGGTAGGCGGGGTAGTCCGGTGATCGATGCGGGCCTTCCATGCGCTTACTCGTCACTTCTGTGAGGTCTTTGTCCAGAGACTGTTTTCGAAAGGCGCTGATGTAGTCGAGCGCTTCTTCGATTTCGGGTACGGTCGGTTCCTTGGCCAGCGTCATAAGCCAAGCCTGACGTACGCGTTGCTCGTCGGGCGTCCGCCGTTCGGCGAGCACTCGCCGCGCAAAGCCCTCGGTGACACGGGAAACGAACTCGCTGTTCATCATGAACAAGGCCTGCGGCGCGACGTTCGTACTCGACCGTGCGCCGGTGCTCGTCGCAGCGTCGGCAAAGTCAAACAGCGTCAGGAGCTTCGGGATGTTCGCCCGCCGCAATGGCAGATAGAGCGTCCGCCGGTAGCTCTTCGAGGCGTCGAAGTGCGGAAGTTGATTGGTTGTCGTCATCCCCTGGCCTTCGCCCGATTGCAGGGTGCCGCCCATCCCGAAGTCGATCGTGCCTTCGATCGCCAATAGCGAGTCGCGGATTTCTTCCACATCCATCCGGCGACGGTTGAAGTGCGACCAGAGTCGATTGTCGGGATCCGTTTCGCGGGCTTGTGATGTTGTCTCGGTGCTCATGCGATAGGCGTTCGAGAAGACGATCAAGCGATGCATTGCCTTGAACGACCATCCGGAATTTACGAACTCTGATGAGAGGTAGTCGAGCAGCTCGGGGTGGGTGGGAGGGGCGCCCAACCTGCCGAAGTTGTTGGGTGTTCGCACGAGGCCTTCGCCGAAGTGCCATTGCCAGATACGGTTGGCGATGACGCGCACCGTGAGAGGATTTTCGGGGCTCGAAAGCCAGCGGGCCAATTCCATACGCCCGCTGATGCCCGTGATCTCAGGTTGCTTTCCATGCGTCAGCACGGCCGGGAAGGCCTTGGGCACGGCTTCTCCCGGCACGTGCACGTTGCCGCCTACGAAAATGCGCTGCTGAAATGGGTCTTCCTCGGCGACGGCGTTGGCCATGGGGGGCTTTGGCGGAAGAGTTCGCTTCAGTTCCCGAAGATCGGCTTCGAGCTGCGTGAGCCGTTCGAAAGCATCCCCGGAGAAGACCTTCTTTCTCTGTTCGCGGCTGACGCCCAGGGGGCCATTGCTGGTCGTCGTTTCTGTAAAGAAGCGGTTTTCTCCTCCGAAGAACCGGGGTCTCTCGGGAGGCTCCTCGCCCTTGGCAAGAGCCTCGTCAAACTCGACGCGCCATGCCGCCAAATCGGCATAGCGCTTTGAAGCGGTCTTTTCGAACTCCGCTCGATAGTGCTCCGCGACTGCCGGTAACGCTGTTGCGCCGGCTTCGAGCAAGCGATTCAGGTGCGGCCGAACCTCGTCGGTCGGCTTCAGGTACTCGATCCATTTGCCAAGCCGAACCGCATCCAACTCATGTTTGGACGCGACTCGAATCATGGCCCCATCTCGATCAGGCTCCGCAGCCGTTTCCGCAGAAGCCGCTGTGGCGGGAACCGGCGCTGGGGGCGCGTCCTTGACTTCCCGAGCTGCTATCAGATATTTCGGTACTCCCGGCAGCACTCTCATCACGTAGGCCGCCGACTGTTCTTCGACGATGTTCTTGATCTGCTGATCCCTCAGCTTGATCTTTTTCTGATGAGAGAAGTACTGCTCCGACTCGGCTTCCGGAACCAGGGGCATGAAGTATAGCTCCGAGACATGCGCCCTCCAGTCTTCCACCTGCCTGGTGCTTCTGAAAATCGACGCCATCGAGTAGTAGTCGCGCTGCCGGATTGGGTCGAACTTGTGATCGTGGCAACGCGCGCATTGCAGCGTCAGCCCCAGTACGGCCTTGCCGACGACCTCGATCTGCTCATCGATCATGTCGTAGAGCATCTTCTTCTTGTCCTGCTCGGCAATCAGTTTCGGTCCCAGCGCCAGGAAGCCCGTGGCGATGATGCCTCGCGCATTCACCGTGCCCGCGTCCTCGGCCGGGAACAGATCGCCGGCGATTTGCTCTTGCAGGAAGCGATCGAAGGGAATGTCGTCGTTGAAGGTGTCCACAACGTAGTCGCGGTATTTCCAGGCGAAGGGATACTTGTGGTCTTCATCAACACCGGTCGAATCGGCATAGCGCGCGACATCGAGCCAATGGCGGCCCCAGCGCTCGCCGTATCGCGAGGAATCGAGCAACCGCTCCACGACAGTCTCGTAGGCGTCGGCTGAATCGTCCGCCAGATAGTCTTTGATTTCACGCTCGGTTGGCGGAAGCCCGGTCAGGTCATACGTCACGCGCCGCAGCAGCGTCAGCTTGTCGGCCGCCGGGGCAGGCTCGAAACTCTCGTTTTCCAGCCGCGCCAGGATGAAGTTGTCGATCGGCGTGCGTACCCAGTCTACGTTCCGAACCGCAGGAGGCTCCTGCCGCAGCACAGGCTGGAAGGACCACCACGACTTTTCTTCTTCCGTGAATGCGCCGCCGGCCGTGTCCGTTCGCCGTGCGGTCCTCAGTCCGGGCCAGGGTGCCCCCATGCGGACCCACTCGGTCAAGTCCCCAATCTCTGTAGTGGACAGCTTGCCCGTTGGAGGCATCTTGATCTTCGACTCATAGCGGACCGCTCGAATCAACGCACTCGCCCCGGCATCACCGGGAACGATCACCGGCCCCCCGCTGCCCTCGCGATCCAAGCCCTCTCGCCGCGTCAGATCCAGCCCGCCCAGCTTCTGCTTGGCGTCATGACACGACTGGCATTGGGCGGCGAACAGCGGTCGGATCTTCGTTTCGAAGAACTCTTCCGGCTCGCTCCCGGCAAGCAACCCGGCCGATGGCCCCAAGACAAGCCCGGCCAGCAGGACCACCGTTCCTGGCGCCCCGAGTTTCTCCTCTCGCCGCATATGGACTAGATTACTGGAATCCGTCCCCAATTTCGAGCCCTCATCCAGTGTGCCGGCCTGGAAGAAAAGATCCGCGGCAGCACCTGTTCCCTGATCACTTTACAATAGGCGCCATGCGAGAACCCTTTGTTGAACGTCTTCGGAACGAGTCCGACCTGATCGGCGGCTGGTGCTCGTTTTCCAGCTATGCCTCCGCCGAGGTGATGACCCAACTGGGACTGGATTTTCTGATCCTTGACTTGCAGCATTCCGAGATTACCCAGTCGGACTTTCCGTCGCTGCTGGGCGCCTTCGCCGACTCTCCGGTAACGCCCGTTGTCCGCGCCGCGCAGAACGATTATCACAACATCAACTGGCTCTTCGATCAAGGCGTCGACGCGGTTCTCGTGCCGATGGTGAACACCGTCGCCGACGCCCGCCGGGCCGTTGACGCCGCCAAGTTTCCACCGAAGGGCAGGCGCAGCTTCGGCCCGTTTCGGGCTGCCCGCTATGGCTTTGCGGCAAAGGAGTACATGGCCGATGCCGATCGCAGGGCGACCCTCATCATCCAAGTCGAAAGCCATACCGGTGTCGAGCAGATCGACGAAATGCTCACTGTGCCTGGAGTGGATGCCGTGTTCATCGGTCCGAACGACCTTGCGTTCTCGATGTTGGAACCCGGTCAGTCGATCACCGGCCCGTCAAGCTCAGCCGGAGGCGGAGCAGACTCGTACACGACCTTCGCCCGCACACCGGAAGTGCTTGCCTCGTGTGACCGCATCCTGGAAGCTGCGACAGAGCACGGCATGCCATTCGGCATGACATCGGGGTCGCTCGAGGAAGTGCGAGAATGGCACGCCAAGGGCGCAAAGTTCATGACGCTCGGCAGCGATTTTCTGTTCATGAGAGCGGGCGCCGAACAGATGCTGCGCTGACGCTCCGCTAAACCCGGTCATAGTCGCCCTGCCAATCCTTCACCATCTTCTTGATAGTGGTTCGGTCTTCGATATTCTCGGCGACGACCTTGTGAACCAGATCCGGCATCTCGGTGTCGGAAGCGAAACGCAGCCCGATCAGTTGTGGGATCGTCAGCGTCGGGATCGCCGCTTGCAAGTCCGCCGGTAGAATCTTCTCCAATCGAATGCGCATCTTCAGACGGATGATGCGGTCTTGCAGCTTCGTGCAATAGCGGCGAGCCAGTCCCAGACCGATGATCGCGCTGCCTCCGACCAGCACGGTCCCGGCTCCAATGAGGTAGATGCCCGCGGTGGACTTCACCATGAAGAGTCCCGTGACGGCGCAAATGACGCCGACCAGGATCGCGAGGGCCACTTTGATCAATCCCTTCGGGATCACTACGTGGTTTTCGAAGTTCTGCGGTATTGGCGTTGCCATGTTGCCCCTTTTCCCTATCGGGCTGTGTTTGGGTGACGGTCAGCCTGTATTGTGCTGAGACGCGCCTCGATGCGCTCGACGTAACCTTCTCTCTGCTCTCGCTCAGTCCGCTCGGCCGAAGAACATCAGGTGCTGCCAGGGAAGCTCATCGAACTCGTGAACGAGTTTGAGCCCGTTCGCACGGTACTCCTTGAGAATCTGCTTCTTGCTCATCTTGTGCAGCAGTTTGATGGGCACGGAGGGATCCTCCATGCGGTACTCGGCCAGGGCGATCCGCCCTGTGGGCTTGAGGCTTGCTCGCATGGCCGCCAGCATTCGCTCGGGGTAGGAGAACTCGTGATAGACGTCGACGAGGAGGACAACATCGACCGCTCCCGCCGGCAGCTTGGGATCAGCCGGAGCGCCGAGAATCGGCTCGATGTTCTCAATGCCTGCTCCGGATGCCCGCTCATCGAGCATCGCAAGCATCTCGGGCTGGATGTCGACGGCCAGAACTCGTCCGTTGGGGCCGACAAGTTCGGCGAGCTGCAACGTGTAGTAGCCGTTGCCGCAGCCGATGTCCGCGATCGTTTGTCCTTCTTTCACTTGCAGCGCCTCGATGAGTAGCTTGGTGTTCTCCTCGCGGTCTCGCTCTGGGCGGATGAGCCAGGGGGCGCCGTGGAAGCTCATGGTCTGAGCGATGCGGCGGCCCTTGTATTCGCTGCGTGGAGCAGGCGGGCCTTCTTCGCCGCTGGCCTCGGCCGGACGCCCCGGAACAAGTAGTGCCAAAGCAACAGCGGAAAGCAGTGTGGTCAGGCAGATCGTGGGGATGCGATGGGTCTTCATCATGTTCAAGGACGAGATGATTGTGTTGACTTATTCTTTTCAGTTCTCCAGTTCGAAAACTCGATCCGCCGCCTTGGCCGCCTGTGCGACCGCTTGCACCTCGTGCACGCGGATGATGTGCGCCCCACCGTAGATCGCGATTGTAGATAGGGCCACCGCAGCCAGGGTCCATTCCGCATCGCTGGCGCGCACTGATTCGGTCATGAACCGTTTACGGGAAGGACTCACCAGAATGGGCTGCTGAAGCTGCCCCAGTCGATCCAATTGCGTCAGGACGCGAAAGTTCTCAAGACCCCGTTTGCCGAGTTCCAGGCCGGGATCGATGACAATGCGCCGCCTGTCGATGCCGGCACGCCGCGCTCGCGCCAGGCTTGATACCAGGTCGCGACCGATCGTCGCTACCAGATCCGGCAAGGCCGGCAACCGTTTCCAGGTGTCAGGTGTGCCGCGCAGATGGGTCAGAATCAGCCCCACGTTGGATTGGTTGATCACCCCCGCCAGCTTGGCGTCGAAAGCCAGGCCACTGACATCGTTGATGATCTGCACGCCGAGCTCAACGGCCCGCTCGGCCGTCGCGGCGTTGTAGGTATTGATGGAAACCGGCGTGTCAAGGTTGTGCCGCAGCTTCCGCAAGACCGGCACGAGCTTCCGGAGTTCCTCGTCGGCGCTGAGAGGCCGTGAGCCGATATAGATCGGACCGGCGTGCAACTCGATCAGGTCTGCGCCCTGGCGTTCGAGTTCGCGGGCTTTGTCAAGCACCAGTCCGGGGTCGATTCGTCTTCCTTCGCCCTCGTTCTCCAGGCTGACCACGCCCATGATGAGGGTTCGCGCGCCCAACGTGAAGCTGCGGTCGCGAATCCGCCAATCGTGGCGCTGCCGTTGGACGATCACGTGGAGAATTCCATTTTCCGGGTCGTGTAGCGGTCCAGTTTGGCGCGGTCGACGCGGAAACCCATGCCTGGGCCTTCGGGTATGTGGATGCAGCCGTCGTCGCCGAGCGTGATCAACGGGTCGACAAGGTCGTCTTCGTACCAGCGCTCGGAGGCCTCGACATCAGTGGGATAGTTGAAGCCCGGCAGCGTGGCCAAATGCAAGCCCTGAGCCGAAGCAACCCCCAATTCGGGCATCGTGCCGAGCCAGATTCCCAGTCCGGCTTGCCGCGCCCGGTCGTGCATGCGGAGAGCGTTCGTCAGGCCGCCGACGCGCTGGATCTTGATGTTGATGATCTTCGCCGATCCAAGTCCGATCATCGTCTCCAGCGCCTCCATGCCTTCCGCAGACTCGTCGGCGCAAACCGGCGTCTTGACCTGACGCTGCAGTTCCGCCAGGTCCCCGAGGGCCGGTCCGGCCAGTGGCTGCTCGAACATCATCAGATCGAAGCGGTCCAGTTCCCGGAACACATCGGCGTCGGCCAGAGTGTAAGCCGTATTCGCGTCAACCATCAGCGGGATCGCCCCGAATCGCTCGCGAATTGCCCGGACCGGCTCAATATCCCATCCCGGCTGGATCTTGATCTTCGTTCTGCGATATCCCTGTGCGAGGTAGGTCTCGACTCGCGCCAACAACTCGTCCAGCGTGTCGAATAGACCGATCGCCACGCCGGACTCGACCGGCCTCACCTGCGAGCCCAGCATCCGCCACAACGGCTCTCCCGTCTCCGCAGCGGCCAGATCCCATGACGCGCCCTCCAAGGCGGCGCGTGCGAAAGCCTCGCCGGAAACGGCATCCAGCGCCGGTCCCACCTCCGCAGGATGACCGAAGCTGGATTCCAGCCACAGGGGAATGAGCTTCTCCTTCAGCCGTATCCAACTCGACGCCGCCGTCTCCGCGGAGTAAGCGCCGCCGGGCAACGGCCCTGCCTCGCCGAACCCCGAACGTCCTCCACGCCGGATCTCGACGATGACGCTGTCGGTAGCGGCGGCTACGCCGTTCGAGATGCGGAAGGGTTCCCGGAAAGGAATGGACACGCGTCTGAGAATGATTGTTGTCTGCATGTTCTAACCGTATTCGAATCCCGCGGCCGCGAAAACCTGTTGCACATTCCCGTAGGGGGATTCTGCACTTGTGCGCAACATTCGCCATAATTTGCGACGGGGCTCGAACCCGAACGAACGGGCCAGCGCCGCGGCCTCTTCGTTGTCCGGGAGCAGATCCCAGAACAGAGGAGTCCCGGCGTGCCGCTCCAGGACGTGCGCGATAAGACGGCGGGCGGTACTCGGGTCGTCCGCGACACAGGGGCCGATGAAATGCGCGTTCGAGCCGGGTCGGCCCATCACGTAACCTC
The DNA here is from genome assembly GCA_965204095.1 of Bryobacterales bacterium. Lineage (GTDB taxonomy): Bacteria > Acidobacteriota > Terriglobia > Bryobacterales > UBA6623 > JAPPLB01. The sequence continues at coordinate 4,693,966 of OZ241991.1, forward strand.
CCGGCAAGCGCACTGCGTCGTGTGGAAAGACTTCGAGCAGCCGCTGCAACAAGCGGCTTCTGTCGGCGCCGAACGCCGCTCGATCCGGTACCGCAATTGCCGCGGTGTCAGCAAGCCGTTCCGTTCCGGTGTCCGGCTCTTCGGCATCGTGTGCATCGGAGATGCCCGCCCAGCGTTCAATCACGGCCTCGTCGACGAAGCCCAACTGCTCGTAAAGAGGTTTGCCCATGTCGGTGGCATCGAGCTTCACGCACCGCACGCCGCGCTCGTCGAGGTATCGCAGCGCGTGCTGCATCAATCGCCGTGCAATCCCCTGGCCGCGATACTCGGGCAGCACCAGCACCATGCCGATCCACGCCAAGTCCTGTCCATAAAGAACGGCTGTCGTCGAGCCCGCCACGACGCCGTCCGCCTCGTACACCCAGCAGCCTTGCGGCTCGATCGCCAACAGGTTTGCCCAATCGCGGGTCGTCTGGTTCCAGCCGGCCGCTTCCTTCAGGCGCATTCCCGCCGGGATATCCTGCGCTGTCATCAGACGGATCATGACCGAATCAACTTCTTCTGGTACCAGTAGAACGCGCCAATCGCCGCGCCGCCGATGACGGCGGTCATGATCATCGCTCCGTAGTCGCGGTCGTAAAGCTGCGAACCCATCAGCGTGCTGAACAGCAGCGCCGGCATGCGCGCCAATCCGGAGATCACGACAAACTCACCCAACTTCAGTTGAGTCAGCCCCGCACCGTACGACATTGCGTCCTTGGGCATACCGGGCAGCAGGAACAGGACGAACAGAGCGGATTTCCCCTTGTTCGATCCGAACAGCTTGTCCATCCGCTCCAGCCGTCTTTGTCCCAACACCTTTTCCATCACCGGGCGTCCGACCAGCCGCGCGAACGAGTAGTTGCATGCCGACCCCAGCATGATCCCCACGACCGCGTACAGAAAGCCCTTCCAGGCTCCGAAAACATAGCCGGCCGCGATCTGCGTGATTTCGCCGGGTATGGCGAAGATGACAACCTGTACGAACTGAATTCCGATGCAGACCAGCGGTCCCCAAGAGCCCTCGCCGCGCATCGTCGTGACCAGTTGGTCGTAGTCGCTGAGGCGCCCGATCAGCCCCAGCTTCCAACTGGCGAAGACAAAACAGACGAGCAGCGCCGAGACGATGACGGCGAGAACGACGTTGTTACGCAAGACGGTTCCGTGTCGCGGCGACCCTGTATTTTAGCCTGCATGTCTCACCACGTGGCGAGACGAAGTGCGTGAGAGGGACATCAGAACGAGGCGCGAGCCGCTTGGCGCGCGCAGGCGTACTTGAATAGTACGTTGAGCACGGCAAGCAAGCGCAACGAAGTCATGGCGGTCGTATCGCGTGCTTCGACCGTCGGGTGGTGAGACATGCAGGTTAGCTTGACCGTTGCTGAAAAAAGCGGTTTCAGGCCGAATACTTTCGGCTCAAATCCCGGAGCTGCCCGAGGTACTTCGGCACGGCCGTCTCCACCGGTTCCTCCGCGGAGTACTCCAGCGAGATGTAGCCTTTGTAGCCGCTTGCGGCGAACATCTTCATCACGCGTTCCCAGTCGCACGGCTCGCGCCGGCCGTCTTCGAACCGGATCGACGTCTTGAACTGCGAATTCACGGCGTAGGGAACGCACATCCCGATCTCGCGATAGGGATCGCGCTTGAAGTTGCCGGTGTCGAGATTGATCCCCACCCAGGGATTGTCGACCGCCTTGACCATCTGCACCACGCGCTCGGCATAGAGGGTAATGCCGCCGTGATTCTCAAGACCGAGGATGACGCCCTTCTTGCCGGCGTACTCGGCGGCGCGTTTGAGGCACTCGACTACCCAGCCCGCGGCCTGATCTTCCGTTGCCCCCTTGGGAACTCTGCCGCCGAAGACCCGGATATGGCTCGCGCCAAGCTTGTTCGCAACATCGACCCAATAGCTGAGCCAGGCGACCTCGACCTCCTGCTGCCGCGCGTCGCCTTTGCACAGGTCGGAGCGGATCGCGATCGCCGGAATCTCGACCGCGGAAACGTAAGCCTTGCGCCGCAGTGAAATCAGGTATTCGTCAAGACCGGTTTTCGGGAGCCAATAGACCGTGAGGTCGAGTCCGTCGATATCATTCTCGACGGCCACGTCGACAAGGTCTTCATAGCTCATCGCGCCGGACGCCAGCTCCCTGCGGTACGAGTAGGCGCACAGCGCCGACTTGATGCGCGCCGGGCCTCTCATCGACTTCGGCGCGGCTCCGTCCGCGGCCGGCCCGAAGCCTCCGCAAGCCGCCGCGGGTACCATTTTCAGGAGCTCTCGTCGTTTCATGATCACCAATCTCCGTGCCGCCGCTCACCCACTGTCCGCATTATAGGCAAGTGCTCGGGGCGCGACTCGACCGGCTTGTGCAGGATCGGCCCTACGCCGTCTCCGCCTGCGCCACGCCGCCCAGCTTCCGCATCTCGATCTCTCTCTCGCGGATGATGAACTTCTGCACTTTTCCCGTCACGGTCATCGGAAACTCGTCGACGAACCGGATGTGTTCCGGGATCTTGAAGTGGGCGATGCGGCCGCGGCAATAATCGCGGATTTCTTCCTCCGTGGCGGTCTCGCCGGCAAGAACGCGCACCCAGGCCAGCACCTTTTCCCCGAGCCTCTCATCCGGCAGGCCGACAACGTACACATCCGCGACCTTGGGGTGCCGGTGCAGGAACTCTTCGATTTCCCGCGGATAGATGTTCTCGCCGCCCCGGATGATCATCTCCTTGAGCCGGCCCGTGATGCGGAAGTAGCCGTCTTCCCGCATCGTCGCCAAGTCGCCGGTATGCAGCCAACCTTCGGCATCGATGGCGCGGGCCGTCCCTTCCGGGTCCTGGTCGTAACCCTTCATGACGAGGTAGCCTCGGGTGCAGAGTTCTCCCTGCGCGCACGCCTCGACCGTTTCGCCGGTCTCCTGGTCGATGATCTTCACCTCCGTCTCGGGCAGCACGCGTCCGACGGTCGAGACACGCTCCGCCAGGCTGTCGGTCGTCGATGATTGCGTGATCACCGGCGAAGCCTCCGTCTGCCCGTAGGCGATGGTCATCTCCGGGCAGTGCATGTCGCTCACGATGCGCTTCATCAGCTCGACCGGACACGGCGCGCCCGCCATGATGCCCGTGCGCAGCGAACTCATGTCGTGCTCGGGAAACTTGGGATGCTCCAACTCCGCGATGAACATCGTCGGCACGCCGTAGATCGTCGTGCAGCGCTCCCGGTCGATCGTCTCGATGACGGCCGCCGGATTGAACACCGCCGAGGGCATCACCAGGGTCGCGCCAAAAACCATGCACGCCAGCGAACCCATCACGCACCCGAAGCAGTGATACATCGGCACGGCGAGGCACAGGCGATCCTCCGCGCTCCAATGCATCGAGCTCCCGACGAGGTAGGCGTTGTTCAGCAGGTTCAGGTGAGTGAGCATCACCCCCTTGGGGTTTCCCGTGGTCCCGGAAGTGTATTGAATGTTGACGACGTCGTTCGGGTCCGGTTCGGGCGGCGCGGGACGTTCGCCGGCGGCGATCATGTCGTCCCACGAACTCGTCTCCAGAAGCACCGCGTGCGCGAGAGGCAGCTCCGCGCCGGCCCGAGCCTGATCGAGAACGTCCCGGTAGTCCACGCGGTTGTCCTTTTCGTGGAGGAAGATCGCCTTCATGCGTGACCGATCGAGGATGTAGCGCAGGTCGTCCGCGCGGTAGTTGGGGTTGACGTTGACCAGCACCGCCCCGATCCGGGCCGTGGCCAGTTGGAGGTACACCCACTCCGCGCAGGAATAAGCCCACATCCCGACGCGGTCGCCCGGCCGGACGCCCAGCCCCCACAGGCCGGCGGCCGTGCGGGACACTTCTTCGGAAAGTTCGCCGTAGCTGAGCCGCAGGTCCTGGTGCCGCGACAGCAGCGCTTCGTGGCCGGGGTCTCTCGCGACCGTGCCGCGGAAGACCTGATCGATGGTCTTCTCGATGAGCACGCAGTCCGGGCCCCGAGCGTAGCTCTTCATGGCGTGGGCATTGTACAACAGCCCCGCCTGGAAACGATGTCCTTGGCGGACCGGGAGGGAATGCTAAAGCCCGTCCCGGCAGCCTGCATTTCTCACCACGTGGGAGAACGAAGTGCGTGAGAGGGCCGTCAGGCGAGACGCGAACCGCCCGCGCCAGCAAGTCGGCCTTTAAGGTTTTTCACGAAACACGAATCAAGGCAGTAGTCAGTTTCTGGTTTTCTGTACTAAAAACTGGAAACTGAAAACGAAAAACGAAACGCGAGACACGAATCACGGCCTTTTTACCGCGTGCTTCGGACGTCAGGTGGGGAGTGCAGGTTTAGACGGGGTTCTCGACCGGGTCTTCCACGGCCGCCAGCGTCGGCACCGAGAGCAGGCCGATCGACTGCAGATGCTCCACCAGTTCGGGCACTTCCTCGGTTCGCAGGAAGAAGCCGTACCGCAACATGTCCTTCGCTTCTTTTTGGCTGCGGGCATACTCCAGGCTGAGCCGAGCGCACATGCGACCGGAAGACATGTGCACGCCGATGTACCAGCCCTCTTCGCCGTGAAACAGCCCGAGGCGCAACGACAGCCCCTGGTATTCGAAGCGCCCTTCCTGCCCGCGTGCCTGAATCAGCGGGTAGCCGGACTCTCGATAATCTGTCATCAGATCGTGGAAGCTCGTGGACCCGTCAACGGGAAAGACCCGGCCGCAAAGAGGCGGAGGGCGGACACCACTCCGGGAGAAGGGAAACTCTCTCGCTGTTGTGGTTCTCTCCTGCCCATCTTGGCGCCTCAGTATAGCGTAACGCGGTGGTGCGCTACGACGTTTGCGCCCTTGGCCAGTGCGCAAAATGTGTGTTGACAGGGGCGCGCTGACAACACACCGCCCCCGCGACGGGCCGGCACGACCCGATGCATGGGCCAGGCAGCGATGACTCCCCTGATCCTGTCTTCCCTTCCACCGATCATGAGTTTTTCCATAGCAACCAAGGATTGCGCCTATAGTGCTCTGTGCCGATCCCGAAGAGATGGATCGACTTCCGGTGGAGTGTGAAGTCATTCAGAGACGGTGTCTTTCAAACCGTATGGATCAAGGGTGAGGAGCCCGCTATACTGGTTTCTGACTTAGAAGATCGTGATTTTTGCAGGGGAGGGAACCTGATTTTCGGACGCCGAGCGCAAACGGACGATCTCCGCGAGATGCCCGCCTACACGATCTCGGAAGCGGCGCATTACATCACCGTGCCGGCGGCGACCGTCCGGTACTGGTCGGTGGGCCAGGGCGGTTACGAGCCGCTTATTGTGGCGTCCCAGCTCTCCCCGACGCTGCTTTCATTCCTTGATCTCACGGAACTGCATGTTCTCGCCGCCATCCGGCGCAAGCATGTCATATCGATGCCAAAGGTCCGCAAGGCCATCGAGTACCTGGTGGAGAATGTTCTGGATGCGCCGGATCGGCGGCATCCGTTGATCAGTTGCAAGCTGGAAACTGACGGCCTCGATCTGTTCATTGAGCAATATGGGCAACTGATCAATATCAGTCAAGGGGGTCAGACGGCGATGCGGGAAATCATCAGCGCCGCTTTGCGTCGGATCGAGCGTGACCCCCAAGGCGTCCCCGTCAAGCTCTATCCGTTTACCCGAACCGTCATGGAAGACGCACCGGCAATGGTCGTCATCGACCCGAAGCTATCCGCCGGTCGACCTGTCATCGCCGGTACCGGGCTCGCCACTCAGGTTATTGCCGAGCGCTGCAAAGCTGGTGAGTCTGTCAGCCAGTTAGCCCAGGACTATGAGCGCGAAGCAGCGGAAATCGAAGAAGCGATCCGATGTGAGCTCAGACTGGCAGCGTGAAGAGCCCATCCTTTTCCTGGATCGCAACCTTGGAAAGCACATCATCGCAGACAGGCTTCGTTCGGCTGGGATGAAGGTCGAGGCGCACGACGAGCACCTCCCGCCGGACGCGCCGGACGAAGATTGGATTGCGCTGGTTGGACGGATGGGTTGGGTTGCGCTCACGAAAGACAAGAACATCCGTTACCGAACTGCTGAACTCGAATCCATCATGAGGAATGCAGCGCGGGTCATCGTGATTCGGGCAAGAAACGCGACGGGCTCGGATATCGCCGAGCTGTTGGTGAAGGGAAGACACCGGATTGCCCGCTTCGCAGCAAGGACGCCTGCTCCATTCGTGGCGGCCATTGACCGTAGCGGCATGGTGCGGACGTACCCGAACATTCAGGACTCGGTCCGCGAGCCGGCGCCCGTCAGTCCCGGCGCACGCGGAAATGCCGGTATCGAATCATGACTGCGCAACACGTCCCGGACTGCCCCTGTTATCCGCTAAGCTAGGCGCGGTATCCGAAGGAATTGCCCGGGGGCGCAGCCTGGATATCCGATCACGGTGGTCGAGTTCCCCGGGCGGTTTTCGGGGCCAGGGAGAGGAACCATGCTCAGGGGCGTTACGGTCGGCTGCGGTTACTTCAGCCGGATTCAGATGGCGAGTTGGAAGCGGGTCGAAGGAGCGGAGATCGCCGCCGCCTGCGATGTCGATGCCGAGCGGCTGCGATCATTCACCGCGGACTTCGACCTGAAGGGATACAGCGATGCCGACGAGATGCTGGACGCCGAGCAGCCGGATTTCCTCGATATCGCCACCCGTCCCGTCGGGCATCTGCCGCTGGTCCGGAAAGCCGCCCAGCGGGGCATTGCGGTGCTGTGCCAGAAGCCGATGGCCGACACCTGGGAGGAAGCGGTCCGCATCGCCAAGACGGCGCGGCGAAACGGCATCCGTCTCATGCTCAACGAAAACTGGCGCTGGCAGGCCTGGTACCGCCACATCAAGTCGCTCTTGGACGAGAACCGCATCGGACGGCCGTTCTACTACCACGTCGCGACGCGGGAACGCGACGGCGTCGGCGGCAAGCCCTTCGCGAAGCAGCCCTATTTCAAGGACATGGAGCGGTTCTTCGTCATCGAGGCGATCGTCCATCACATCGATACGATGCGCTTTCTGTTCGGCGGCATCGACGAAGTCTTTTGCAAGACCGCCAGGCTCAACCCCGTCGTCCGCGCCGAGGACTTCGCCGTGATGATGCTGCGGCACCACGGCGGATTGTGCGGCCTGATCGACGGCAACCGCGTCACCGAGCCCGATGAGCCGGGACCGGCGATGGAGACCGTCCGCATCGAGGGACTCGAGAACAAGATTCGACTGCGCCACAGCGGGGACGTCCTGCTGGGAGGGGAACGAACCTTCTCCGCCGAGGGGATGCCGGGCTATCGCGGCGACAGTTGCCGGGCCACGCAGCAGCATTTCGTAGATTGCCTGACCAACGGCCGGGAGTTCGCCACCGAGGCGACCGATTATCTGCGCAAGACGGTTGCCGTGGTCGAAGCGTGCTACCTCTCCGCCGCCGAGCACCGCCCGGTCCGGATCAGCGAGATCGCCGCGATGGCGGGAACGGTGTGACGGGCCCGTAACTGCTGTAGACTGCTGTGGGGTTCGGCTTTGCCAATCGCGTGTGCGCGATTGCAGCGCTGCTTGCGGCCTGAAGAGATTGCTTGCCATATACTGACGGTGGATGAACTCGGACTTCCTCTTCGCTAGCCCGCATTTCTCACCAGCGGCATTGCGAAGGGTTGAGAGGGGCCACAATAGGGTCTGAAGCTCGGAATCCTCACGGGGAGGAGGGACGAGGGCCGCTACGGGGCGTTTTCTACCGCCCCCGGCGACCCGCCAACGTCCGTTTTTGGGGTTGTTGCCGACAGCAGACCCACTTAGCCCTACGGCCCCGGCAGAGCGCCCCAGGAACGCTGTTTTTGGGCTCACTCGGTGTTCTCAAACCGTTGCGCATCCCGGCGGACGCAGTGCCCGATACACCGCCGCGAACGCCTCCTCATAGGGATAGCCGCTGGCCAGCGACAGCTGCACCCGCCGCACGCTCACCTTCACCAGCGCCCCGATCTTCAACAACCCCCGCCGGATCGTCTCCGTCTGGGCCCGCGCCCACTGCGTGCCCTCCAGCCCCAGCCGCCGCAGCCCCACCAGCAACACATACGCCAGCGACGACAGATGCAGCCGCAACTGATTGGCCCGCAGCGTCTCGCTGCTCATGCGATCCGCGAACAGACTCAACTGCTCCTTGATGCGGTTCTCCGCTTCGCCTCGCTCGCAGTAGAGTTGTTCGTACAACCGTTGCGGCGGCCAACTCTCGGCATCCAGTGACGTCACCACGTAGCGCGGATTCTCCTTGCCCACGAGTTGCTCCGCCTTCCCCACCACCCGCCGCGCCCGGCTCCAACTCTCAAGCGTCTGGTACTCAAACTCCGTAAAGACCCGCGCCGGCCGGCCCGTCTGCTGCTGCTGCCTTGCCGCCTCGTCGAGGGCCTCGTCGATCAGCGACCGCAGCCGCTCGTTGCGCGCCAGCCCCAACACGTACTCCACTCCGTTCTGCTCGCACCAGTCCATCAACTCGTCCCGACAAAACCCGGAGTCGCCGCGCACGATGATCCTCACCTCCGGCCACTCTCCCCGGATCTGCGCCACGATCCTCTTCAGTTCCGCCACGCTGCCCTCCGCCGCGTCCTGATTCGCCACTCGCTGCCGCGCGCACAATACGTGCTCGCCGCTGAAGATGTACAGCGGCAAGTAACAGTAGTGTCGGTAGTAACCGTGAAAGAAACGCCCCTCCTGTTGCCCATGCAAAGGGGTGTCGGTGGCGTCGATATCGAGAATGATCTCGGCCGGCTCCTGCTGCTGCGCTTCCACAAACACGTCCACCAACAGGCGGTCGATCGCTGCGCTGTCGCAGCGGATCTTCTTATAGCGGTCCAGCCCGTCGCTCGTTCGTTCCAGTCGCTGCAACGTGCTCTTGCCCGCCAACGGCTGGCCGCGGTCACGCTCGCGGCGGCGCTGCTGCCCGCCCACGTCGCTCTTGCCCACCAGCAGCGCCACCAGCGGATCCCGGCGCAACTCGTCGTGATCGTTGAGGTCTTCGTATCCCAGCGCCAGTCCGTAGACCCGCTGCGAGACCAACTCCCCCACCCGGTGTTCGATGCGCCGCGAATCGCGGCCATCCTCGAAGCAGGCCGCCAAGCGCGGTAGCAGGTTGATGCGCTGGTCCACCTCGCGCAACAGCAGCGCGCCGCCGTCGGAACTGATCACCCCGCCGTCGAAGCGGGCGCTCACCTGGCGCCGAAAATGCTTGGCGAAGGTGAAGCTGCATTGAGTACACTCTGTTGTCATAGGGCTGCTTTCGGCTTGTGGCGCTAACGTTTTGGACATAAATGTTTTATGCCACACCAGGCAGCCCTTTTCCTACCCCCTGGTGAGATTTCCGGGCTAGACCCTCTTGGGCTTCAGGGGCCGGCAGGACGATCGATCTGTGGGGCCTTTTTGAAGAGTTCAATACTAGCCCAACCCCGGAACTTGCCGATGAACGCGCCCTCTACTCCGACTGGCGGATGGTTGGAGAAGATCTCATGCAAGCGATCGAACAAGAGTTGGCGAATAGCAACGATCAGCATCGGTGATGAACCCCAAAGGCGAGATGGTCCCACAGCAGGGATCGGAGGGGGATACCCCAAGTCCCGAATAACCCGCCAAGTGAGAAGCGCTTAGAGGCACTCTCTCATCAAGGATCAACCGCTTGGAAACCCGCCCTTCGCTGCGCCGGCTCACGCTCACCCACTGCCTTGGTTAAACGGGTATGGAATTACCACCCTCTACTTCGACTGGTACGTCTTTGCGAAGCCGTTGCGGCTGTTGACGACAGTGAAGCGGCCGTCTTCGCTGACCTTGGCTGCGATCCAGTGGCCCTGGCAATCCTCGGTTTCGCCGAAGTTCGCGATCATCTTGCGATCGACGCTCTCCGCATCCGTCGCTTCGACATTGCGGTGGCCCTGCCAGAGATCCACGAAGCCATCGACCTGCCGCAGGCCCTTCCAGACGTCCGGGCTGCCGCCCTTGCGCGGACCGTTGTTCATCACCGCCACGGTCGGCCGGACCGCCTTCACCAACTGCGGAGCGCCCGATGACAGCAGCCCGTGGTGTGTTGTCTGGTAGAGGTCGACCTCGCCGATCAGGTTCACCGGACACGCCAGCTCGTGCTCGAAGCTCCAGGTGAGGTCGCCGAGGTTCAGGAACTCGAACTCGCCCATCTTGACCACGAACCCGACGCTCTTGCCGTTCTCGGTCATGTCTTCTTCCTTGAGCTGAGCGCCCTCGCAGTGGGGGTTCCCGGCGCCGGAGCCGAGCGGTTCAGAGAGTCCTTTGCTGCGGGCGGCGACGAAGGTCAATGAGGCACCGGTCAGCGGCAGCGTGTCGCCCGGCCCGATGGTCAGACGCTTGCCTTCGGCGACCTCCAGGTAGTCGTTCCAGAGAGCTTTCCCGCGCGGCCTGTCCTGCTCGACGCTGTCGCCGTGGTCGACGAACGTATCGATCTCGACGATCGCCGCCAGTTGGTTGAGCCCGCCGGAGTGGTCGCGATGGAAGTGCGACGTGATGAAGTAGTCGATCTTGTCCTTTTCAACTTCCTGGGTCAGCACGTGCCGGATCCGGTTGGCGTCGCGGTTCTCGAAACCGGGCCAGCCGGCATCCATCAGGACCGTGTCGCCGCCGGGCGTCACGATCAACGTCGCCGCGCCGCCTTCGACGTCGATCCAGTAGATATCGAGGGTGTCGGCCGCCGCGGCCGGGAGCAGGGAAGCGAGCAGAAGAACGAAGATGCGAGTCATGATTCGATAGCCTTTCGGCCCCAGTATAGCCCCGCGGCCTCGCACCCAACGGCGCATCCCCGACGGGCAACCATATAGTCTGCATTTCTCACCGTCTGACGGCCGAAGTACGCAGGGAAAAGCCGTGATTCGTGTTTCGTGTCTCGTGATTCGTGACCCAAAAACCAAAGCAGGCGGTAATGCCGTTGCTCCAAAGCAGTTTGCGTTAAGGCCGTGTCTCATAAAAAGCGTTACAAGCCGTGATTCATGTTTCGTGAAAAACCTTGAAGGCCGAGTTGACGGCGCGGGGGGCTTGCGCCTCGTCCTGACGGCCCTGTCACACACCTCGTCTCTTCACGTGAAGAGAAATGCAGGTTTTTCCTCCGCCCATGTGCGGATCATGCAAGCAGGAAACATCCGGGCCGGTGTCAACACCCCTTGATCAGTGAGATGTTTCAGGTCAGAATCAAGGTCGCATGTGGGAGACAGACATCTTTCTGCAGATCCTTGCCGCAGCGCCGGCCTTGGCGGCCCTTGTTCTGGGGGCCGACCGTCCCGCCGGCCGGGCCGGCGCCGGCCGCTCCGCCGTGCTGGCGCGGAACGGCATGGTGGCCGCGAGCCAACCGCTGGCCGCTCAGGCCGGACTCCGCGTGCTGCAACGAGGCGGCAACGCCTTCGATGCCGCCGTGGCGGCGGCGGCGGCGCTGGCGGTCGTCGAGCCCATGATGACCGGGCCCGGCGGCGACATGTTCGTCCTGGCCTACCTGGCCGAGGAGGACCGGCTGGTCGGACTGAACGGCAGCGGCTTCTCGCCGCAACAGGTGGACCTCGACTTCTTCTCCAGCCGCGGCCTCGATCAGATCCCCGTCCATGGCCCGTATTCGGTGAGCGTCCCCGGCGCGGTCGACGGCTGGGCGGCGCTGCTCGACCGGTACGGCGCGATGCCGTTGGCCGAGGTCCTGGGAGCGCCCATCGAGTACGCGGAAAAGGGGTTCCCGGTCTCGGAGATCATCGCCGCCAACTGGGCCGACCGGGCGGAGCCCATCGCCGAGCGGAAGGATTTCCGCGAGGCCTACCTGCCCGGCGGAAGGGCGCCGCGGCACGGAGAGGTGTTCCGCAACCCCGGCCTCGCCTGGACCTACCGGCAGATTGCCGAAGGCGGCCGCGACGCCTTCTACCGGGGCGAGATCGCCCGCCGCATCGTCGAGCACCTCGACCGCGAAGGCTGGCCCGTCTCGATGGACGACCTGGCCTGCCAGCATTCCGACTGGGTCGAGCCTATCTCCACGAGTTACAAGCAGTACGAGCTGCACGAGCTGCCTCCCAACGGACAGGGCATGGCGGCGCTCGAGATGCTGAACATTCTGGAGGGTTACGACCTGCGCTCGCTCGGACATAACTCGGCCGCTTACCTGCACCTGCTGCTCGAAGCGAAAAAGCTTGCGTTCGCCGACCTGGATGCCTGGCTGGCCGACCCGCGGCGCGCCGAGTTGCCCGTGGAGACGATCATCTCGAAGGACTATGCCGCCGAGCAGCGGAAGCGCATTCGCCGCGGGAAGGCGGCGGCCGCCGTCGAGAGCGGCATCTCCCCCGACGATCGGAATCTCGTTTCGTCGGGCGACACAGTCTACCTCACCGCGGTCGACCGCGACCGCAACATGGTCTCGTTCATCAACAGCCTGTTTCACGGGTTCGGCTCCGGCGTCACCGTTCCCGGCACGGGCATCGTGCTGCAGAACCGCGGCGCGCTGTTCTCTCTCGAACGCGGTCATCCGAACCGCATCGAGCCGCGCAAGCGCCCGTATCACACCATCATTCCCGCCATGGCCTCGCAGGGCGGCAAGCCGTGGATGTCGTTCGGGGTCATGGGCGGCGACATGCAGCCGCAGGGCCACGTTCAGATCATGCTGAACCGCATCGAGTTCGGGATGAACGTGCAGGAAGCGGGCGAGGCGGCGCGCATCAAGCACAACCCGCTCGCGGGCGTCGCCGTCGAATCGGGCATCCCTTCCGCCGCCGTCGCCGAGCTCGACCGCCTCGGCCACAACATGGTGCGCGCTCCCGGCGTCTTCGGCGGGTACCAGGCGATCGAGGTGGATTGGGAGCGGGACGTCCTGATAGGCGGCACCGACCCCCGCAAAGACGGGCTCGTCGCGGCCTGGTGAGGGGGGCGGGATGCTTCAGCTAGTTAAGAGCATCAGGAAATATCGCAACAGCGGCAATCCGGCCCGTTGGGTGAAGTGATGGACTGCCTGTTGTGTCGGCGTGGCAGAACTTCGGACGGACGGCGCCGAACTCGAGTTACGTTCGTCTACGGTATGCAGCCAGGTCTTCCGCCGTGAGTTGGTCCGCATCGACCAGCTTGTAATGCCGCTCCATCAGTATCTTCGCCTCGCCTTCGATTCTCTCGAATGCGAAAAGCGCGATCACATCGTCAGGCATGAACTGGGCAGCCACAGGACGGCAGACCAGGTTCGGGAACTTGGATTCGCACACAGCCATGTCTTGCTCGATCTGGACGATGTTCAATGCGTCACGTCCGCCCTTCGCCTGTACCGGAATGACGTATTGACAGCCCTTTGTGTCGACTCCCACGTACAGTTCGTCTGTCTCCACCTGCCCGATGTTGGGCACTGATGTCCGCAGGTGATTCTGCAACGAGTAGCACGTGATGCCCATGAAGATGTCGATCAAGCGGTTGTACCGTACTTTCGCCAACAGGGCCTGCTCGTCTCCAAGCGCATACATGGCGACGACACCTGGCGTGGCGTCCGGAACTTTCGTGAAGGCCATCTGCTCGTTGGGCGTCAAGTGAATGGGCTTGGTCAGCACGAAACTGTATCGGCCCTTTCCGGTACCGTGGATAGTCCACTCGTAGCCTTCGGCGGCAGTGGCTTGAACGGACGCCGGCAGCGGCATCCGATACCGTGCGCTATACACGACGTCTCCAACATTGCTCGGACGAGGAAGGCCTCGCCGCTCAGCCGCTGCGGTGATATCGGACCTCTCGAAGTCGACCCGTGTCATTCCTGCCTCGAACTTCGAAACGAAAATCTCTTCGATGATCGCGGTGTACACATTTGACTTGGACATGGTGAGCAAAAGTTTCAGGGGTGCCGATCAGCCCGGCCAGCGGAGCCGGACGACCTCTTCGCGCAGGTATTCTCGGCTAGCCGTGGCGATCCGTGTCCTGAACAGGTCGATAGCCGTCAACTCGTAGCCAAGGGTTTGGGCCAGCTCTCCCAGAATCTGCCCGGTTCTGATCATGACCCGCAGGTACGATGCCTGGTCACCGACGACGTAGGCAAGCCTCGCGCCCGGACGCAACCTGCTCCTGAGGCCGGCCAAGTGCCGGACCATGCCTCCGAAGTACAGCTTCGTGACTCGCGCGTACTGACGTTCGAAACCGGAAGTCTTGCCCAGTTCGATCCGGCGCTCTTCGATGAGCCGCGCGATGCGCTGAATGCCCTCGTGTCGGGCGACGAGAGCGTCGTCCTCATCCGCCTTGTAGACGCTTCGCGTATTCGACCGGACGAGTCCCTGCTTCATGCCTCTCAGGTCCTGCTTGTCCCGGACGAAACCCAGCAATACGCTTTCGAGCCGGGTCGTTCGCGTGTAGTCCTTCTCGTTGGGATACGGCGGGGAGGTGATGACGGCGTCGATGGACGATGGATTGAGGAATTCTTCCGACCTGCGCGAGTCCGCGAAGTGGACCGTGGCGTCGGTCGCGGCTTGCTTCCGCAACGTCGCGAGATCACGGCCCATCATTCTTACGCGGTCCAGCCACGGGCCGATGACCGGCGCGTCCTCCCGGATTCGTCCGACACCGACCTCCGGGCCGAAATGCAGGTTGCCGATTTCCGAGACGAGCGCCGCGGCTAGCGCGAGCCGTTCATGGTGGTAAAGGGTTTCATCGCGCTGTTGCTCCAGCATGTCAAGCAGCAGGAGCGTCTTGTGAAGCGGCAGCGGACTGATCGAGTTCTTCAGCAGAAGGCTCTGGCGGTCGAGGGGCAATGTCCGGAGTTCGGCGATTCGAGGGGCGTTCGCCTGGAACAGGGGCGCCACCCCCAGGTCGTCCATCCCTTGATCCTGGAACTGATCCAGCGCCTGTGCGGCAATCCGCTCGGCGTGGGAAACCAACGCGTCCGGCTCGACGCTCCAGTCCAGCTTGGTGCGGGTCGCGAACTCGGCCATGGGGTTGCGCTCGATCCCGACGCTGGGAATGCCGAGCTTCTTGCACTCGACCAGCGTCGTCCCAGTGCCGCAGAACGGATCGAGCACCCACTGCGTCGAATCGACCCCCAAAACGCCGAGGTAGTCACGCACGAGGTGCGACGGGAAAGAGAGAACAAAACGGTACCAGTCGTGAACGGCACGATCTTCAGGCCTGAGCCGGTTCAGTTCCGGCTTGCTTCTGGCGCTGGTTCGCGTTGCAGACGCGGTCGTCACGGCCGTACTCAGGTCAATCGTTCACACCCTCGATCGTGCAACAGAACGGGGTCCGGAGCGCTTCGCAAATAGGCCTTGGGGTGTGGCCGGCGATGGGCGATAGCATTCACCTCGCCTCGCAGTGAGGAATGCGGGCTAGAACTAGAAAATTGTATACCAATTGGAGGGGTATGGCGGTGAGCTGTCGCCCGGTGCGTGAGGGCTAGTGTCGTCCTTGACCCGTTCGAGGTTAACCCGGAGCGGGGGAACGTAGCGGCGGACGGGGCAGAGTGGACTTTCTTCGCCGTCCCAGTTGTGCACACTGGAATGGGAAGAGACTGACACCGACATTCGTCGCTTTGTTCCACTGAGCGTTCACCATCTTCGGAATCCACAATTCAGGCTGCGTTGTCTCACCTGCCGTCACAACGATGCTCGTATTACTATGGTGAAACCACCATATGAAAATGAAGATCGAACGTGGCGGCGAAAACGTGTTCGCCGACTTGGCGCGCCCGGACGCCGAGGCTCACCTGTTGAAAGCAGACCTCGTCATCCGCATCGACAAGATCATTCGCCAGCGCGGACTCAAGCAGGTCGAGGCGGCGAAGTTGCTCGGACTGTCCCAACCGGACGTTTCGCGCCTGCTGCGGGGAAACTTCCGGGAGTATTCCCTGGAGCGCCTCTTGCGCCTGTTGACGGCGCTGGGGCATGACGTGGAGATCGTCGTTCGAGAGCCACAATCGTGGCGCCTGGGCAGGCTCAGGGTCGGAGCATAGACAATCCGACCATGACTACGCGGGAGGAAATACGGGAACGGGGTGATAACGGCCAGGATCACGAGCTATCTGTGGCCTCTGGACGATCTGTTACGGGAATCGTGCTCGTGAGGTTCGATTCTGAATACGCTTCAATTTGTGAGGCATGAGAACGTTACCACACGGAGTGCTATACATTAGAGTATCCTCGTTTTTTTACGCTGACGCAGGGTAAGGCTCAGATTGTGGCTGATCATGAACAGCTTCAGCTTTTATCCAGCGCCTCGACCGTCCAGTCTTCGCCGCAAACTGAGTACGTCTGGATCAAGAACCTGGGTGAAGCCGGCTACCACACACTGCAACCAATACCTGTAGAAATCCAAGAGGTTGCCCCCGAAGACTTCTTGGCGTCGTTCCGCGAGGCGAACATCGCAATCTCCGGCAGCGACAGCGATGATGCCTACCAGGCTCTTGTAGCAGAGATTCTGGAAACATTCGACGTGCTCATCGAAGAGCGGAATCTGGGGCCAGACGCTGCTGAGAAGCTCCGGCTCCTCAGCACATACATTGTCAGGACGTAGAATACTTACGGCCGATTCAGCCTTCGCGATCGCCGATAAGCTGGATGCCGAAGTCTCAGAAGGCCGCAATCACACGAAAGCAGTGGTGAGAATCAACGGTGTATATATCGGCCAATTTGGGATCCGGAGGAACAAGAAGGTCGGACACGACTATATCCCTCGGCAAATCTACGTCACTATGAAGCAAGCTCTTGAGTTGGCACGCTGCAGCCTCTACAAAGCGGACTACGTGAGGATTCTCAAGGAACAAGGAAAGTTGCCTTCTGACTCCTGAAAGCCTTGATTCGTGAAAAACCTTAAAGGCCGAGTTGCTCGCGCGGTCGGCTCATGGCAACGTCATGGTAGCAGCAGGCTGAGCTGAAGTTCCTGGTTCGAAACCGCGGTTCGGAGCTGCTCTCCGGGGTCGCCGGAAGTCTTCACACGCAGGATGATCCGCCCTGGAGTCGCGCCGGGGTTCACTCAGTCCTACGCGCATCTTCCGGCTTGACTGGGGAAGGCCCTTCTCGCCGGTGACCCTCGACCCTGTCCCCTCTCATGCTTCCCATCCCACGAGCCCGGCGGCAGGGCGCATGGCCGGCCACGCACAACTCAATTTTTTTACAGAAAAGGAGTGCAGCCTTGCGGCAGGCTGTCAGCGCGGCAGCGGCTCCGTCCCGCAGCGCCAGGAGGACTGCGAAGGATCGACCTGGACAATCGCGTGCCGACCCGCGCCGACGGGTCGAATACGGTAGGTCGCGCCGGGGAGCCGCACCGTGCCCGCAATCACATCCCTGTTGACCACCAGCGCCACCGTTCCCCCAGCGACGCCGAACAAGGGGCCCGTGAGCGCATAGCCGCCCGAGGAGGTCGGGGTCCGCTTCACGATGACTCCCGTCAGCATGACGTCGTCGAACAGGTTCAGCGGCAGGGCCGTCGGCTTGTCGGCGGGCACTTGCGCCAGTTGCCCGATGTCGACGGCGACCTCGCGGCCCCGCAGCGCCTTGGGATCGGACTCGTCGACGCCGTGCTTCGGCGGCGAGATCGCCGTGAACAGGCCGCCGCTCCGCGCCCCGGCTACGGAAGGAGGCAGCGCCTCCTGCTTACCCCCTGACCGAGCTCGGGAGAGGGTGTTCTGCGACCGGGGGCGGAATGCCGCCACGGAATGCCGCGTGATGTTGAGCGCGCGCACCGCATCGGCCGGACCGTTCACGGCCGACGTCCGGCTCTTGCCGGGCACGCCCAGCGGATCGCCCAGGTAGCTCTGGTTCGGATTCGAAAAGCGCATGATTATGCCGCAAAGTAAGCCCGCATGGGAACACTGATTTGCGTAGGCCATAATGGTTCTCCAGCGCGACGACTCGGGCGCGCTGTCCTCGAAAGCCCGCTGGTTCACGTAGCCGTAGCTGTACGCAAGCCGCCCAAAATCTATGTATCGGTCGTGCGAAAGTCCCATGTTGTGCCCCAGCTCGTGAGCGAAGACATCGGCGCCTCTCCCGGCACTTGTGAGACTGAAAGCCTCCCCAAAGTTCGCTGCGCCGCCCACGTCCGTTACTTCGGCGATCAAGTGAACAATGTCTGCGCCGACCCGGTCGCGAATCGCGTGGACCTCGTCCATATAGCCGTCCTGTTCCCGAGCTAACCGCCAGAGAGCCAGACGACCGCTCGCATTCTCCTCCACGTAGGGCACCTCTTCCCTGGCCGCCAGGACGATGCGCTGGTTCACGCCGCCATCCTCGTAGGCTTGATTGGTCTCGGCGACAAACAGGTCGATCTCCGCCTCGATCTCCGCGGTCCCGCCGGCCCGACTGCGCGCCGCCGGCGTATAGAAGACCGCCACGTCGATCGAAGTCATTTCCTCGGGGAGGCGTCCGCAGACCGCCCCGGAGGGGGTGAAGTCATGGATCGTCGCCAACCACTCCTGGAACTCCTCATCCGAGGGAACGCAGACCCGGGTCGCCATCAAGTTCAGGATCAAGATCTCCCGCTGGAGCAACTGACGTGGCATCGGCCCGGTCAAGTTCGGATTGAACCCGAGATCCAACAACCAGAGGTTGGTGAGGTCGCCCAGTTCCGGTGGGATCTCCCCGCTCAACTCGTTGCCCCAGAGAGACAGATATCGGAGGTTGGTGAGATCGCCCAGTTCCGGCGGGATCTCCCCGCTCAACTCATTGCCCGCGAGAGACAGCTCCCGGAGGTTGGTGAGCCGGCCCAGTTCCGGCGGGATCTCCCCGCTCAACTCGGTGGCCCCGAGACTCAGCCATCGGAGGTTGGTGAGCCCACCCAGTTCCGGCGGAATTTCACCGCTCAAATCGTTGCTCGCGAGAACCAGCACTTCGAGGTTGCTGAGCCCGCCCAGTTCCGGCGGGATCGTTCCGCTCAACTCGTTGACCGCGAGATCCAGCACTTGGAGGTTGGTGAGGTTGCCCAGTTCCTTCGGGATCGCCCCGCTCAACTCGTTGCCCCAGAGAAACAGCACTTCAAGATTGGAGAGGCCGGCCAGTTCCGGTGGGATCTCCCCGCTCAAATCGTTGCCCCCGAGTTCCAGCACTTCGAGGTTGGAGAGGTCGCCCAGTTCCGGCGGGATCGCCCCGCTTAAATCGTTGATCCAGAAGTTCAGCCATTCGAGGTTGGAGAGGTCGCCCAATTCCGGCGGGATCGCCCCGCTCAACTTGTTGTCCCAAAGTGACAGCACTTGGAGGTTGGAGAGGTCGCCCAGTTCCGGCGGGATCGCCCCGCTCAACTCGTTTCTCCGGAGATCCAGCCATTCGAGGTTGGTGAGCTCACCCAGTTCCGGCGGGATCGCCCCGCTCAACTCGTTGTGCCCGAGTGACAGCACTTGGAGGTTGGAGAGGTCGCCCAGTTCCGGGGGGATCGCCCCGCTCAACTCGTTGCCCCGGAAATACCTCCTTGCACTGGGGTCCCACCTGGCTCCGAGATCCAACCGTTCCAGAGAAGCCAGTCGGCCCAGTTCCGGCGGGATCGCCCCGCTCAACTCGTTGGCCCCGAGATTCAGCACTTGGAGGTTGGTGAGCTCGCCCAGTTCCGGGGGGATCGCCCCGCTCAACTCGTTGCCTCGTAGGTCGAGCTCTTGGAGGTTGGTCAGCCCACCCAGTTCCGGCGGGATCGAGCCGCTCAACTCGTTGCCGACCAACTGCTGCGCCTCGGGGTCCCACCGAGCGCTGAGAGCCAACCGTTTCAGGGCATCCAGGCGGCCCAGGGCGGGCGGTATCCCCCCGCTCAGCCCGTTGCCCGTCAAAGCCAGGCTTGTGACACGGCCGTTGCTGTCCGTCTCAACCCCGAACCACTCTCCGAGCGGGGCCTCGCTCAGCCACTTCGTGCGGTTTCTCCACTCCGGCCCGCCGGTCGCCTCGTACAGCGCCTTCAGCACCTCCCGGTCCGTAATCCCTACGGTCCCCGGATCGATGATCGTCACCGTGGCGGTGTCCGGAGAGCCGGCGGTGACTCCGGACGGGAGCGGGCGGCGGAACCCGAGCGTGATCGTCTCGGCATGGTCGTAGTGATGGTCCTCGACAGCCGTGACCAGGAAAGTCCCCGTGCTGGCGGGAGCCGTGATGGTGATGCGCTCCGGCACCCCTGCATAGTCCTGGCCGGACGCCCCGCCGCCCGGCGTCACCCTCAGGGGAATCGCCAGCGATGGGGCCGGACCGTTGGTCTGATCGATCAAGCGCACTTTCACTTCAACGCTCCCGCCCTCCCTCACCACGTAGTTCGACGCGGAAAAAGCAACCCGCAACGACCCGTCGCAGGCGATTCCCGAGGAACGGAAATTGTCAAGCGTGGCCAACCATGCCTGAAAGTCGTCATGCGCCGGCACGCATACGTCGGTGCGCGCGATGACAAAAGCACTGAGTTCCGACAGTTGCATCAGCTCCCATGGGATCTTTCCGTTCAGTCGGTTGCCCGCGAGTTCCAGCCATCGCAGGTTGCTGAGGTCGCCCAGTTCCGGCGGGATCGCTCCGCTCAAATCGTTGTGGTTGAGAACCAGCCATTGGAGGTTGGCGAGGTCGCCCAGTTCCGGCGGGATCGCCCCACTCAACTTGTTGGACCCGAGAGACAGCTCTCGGAGGTTGGCGAGGTCGCCCAGTTCCGGCGGGATCGCCCCACTCAGCTCGTTGTACCCGAGATTCAGCACTTGGAGGTTGGCGAGGTCGCCCAGTTCCGGCGGGATCGCCCCGTTCAAATCGTTGTATTCGAGATACAGCCCTTGGAGGTTGGCGAGGTTACCCAGTTCCGGTGGAATCACCCCGTTCAAATTGTTGTACCCGAGTTTCAGCACTTGGAGGTTGGCAAGGTCGCCCAGTTCCGGCGGAATCACCCCGCTCAAGTCGTTGAAATCGAGTTTCAGCTCTTGGAGGTTGGCGAGGTTACCTAGTTCCGGCGGGATTGCCCCGCTCAAATCGTTGTACTCGAGATACAGCACTTGAAGGTTGGCGAGGTTACCCAGTTCCGGCGGAATCATCCCGCTCAAATCGTTGTTCCGGAGGTCCAGCAGGTGGAGGTTGATGAGCCCGTCCAGTTCCGGCGGGATCTCCCCGCTCAACTCGTTGTACTCGAGATCCAGCTCTTGGAGGTTGATGAGCCCGCCCAGTTTCGGCGGGATTCCCCCGCTCAGCCCATTGCTGCGCAAGGCCAAGCTCCTGACCCGGCCGTCGCTGTACGTGTCAACCCCGAACCACACCCCGAGCGGAGCCCCGCTCAGCCAGTTGGTGCGGTTTCTCCACTCCGGGCCGCCGGTCGCGTGATAGAGCGCTTCCAGCGTTTCCCGATCCGTCGCTACGCTGCCCGGATCGTAGATCGTCACCACAGCCGTGTCCGGAGAGCCGCTGGTGACTCCGGACGGCAGCGGACGACGGAACCCGAGCGTGATCGTCTCGGCATGGTCGTAGTGAGAGTCCGCGGCAGCCGTGACCAGGAAAGTCTCCGTGCTGGCGGGAGCCGTGATGGTTACGCGCTCCGGCACCCCCGCATAGTCCTCCTCGCTTGCCCCGCCGCCCGGCGTCACGGTCAGGGGGATGGTCGCCGACAGGGCCGGACCGTTGGTCTGATCGATCAAGTTCACGGTCACTTCGACACTCCCACCCTCTCTCACCACGTAGCGCGATGCGGAAAAGGAAACCCGCAACGATCCGTCGCAGGCGAGTCCCGAGGAACGGAAATCGGCAATCGTGGCCAACCATGCCTGAATGACGGCATGCGTTGGCACGCATACGTCGGTGTCCGAGATGTCCAACGTCGTGAGTTCCGACAGTTGCATCAGGTCCCATGGGATCTTGCCGATCAGTTGGTTGCGCCCCAGATATAGCCTTTGGAGGTTGGACAGCGCGGCCAGTTCCGGCGGGATCAGCCCACTCAGTCGGTTGGCCCCGAGAGACAGGCTCTGGAGGTTCGTCAGTCCTCCCAGTTCCGGGGGAATGGCCCCGCGCAGTTGGTTGCCCCCGAGACCCAGCCATCGGAGGTTCGCCAAGCCGCCCAGTTCTGGCGGGATCTCCCCGAACAGCCGGTTGCCTCCCAGTTCAAGCGTCTGGAGGTTGGCCAGCGCGGCAAGTTCCGGCGGGATCGTCCCGCTCAAATCGTTGCCGTTGAGACGCAGCCCTTGGAGGTTGCTCAGGTTGGACAGTTCCCTAGGGACGGCGCCGCTCAGTTGGTTGTTCCTGAGATCCAACCATTGGAGGTTGGCCAAGGCAGCCAGTTCCGGCGGGATCGTCCCAAGCAGTCGATTGCCCCTGAGCTCCAGCGTTCGGAGATTCGTCAAGGCGGCCAGTTCCGGCGGAAGCTCCCCGCTCAGATCGTTGTAGACCCACCCTGCATCGTCTACCCATCGGGCGCCCAGATCCAACCGTTCGAGAGAAGCCAGTCGGCCCAGGGCGGGCGGGATCTCTCCGCTCAGCCCGTTACCCGGCAAAGCCAGATTCGTGACCCGGCCGTTGCTGTCGGTGACAACCCCGAACCACTCCCCGAGCGGCGCGGCGCTCAGCCAGTTGGCGCGATCGCTCCACTCCGGACCGCCGGTCGCCTCATACAGCGCCTCCAGCGCCTCGCGGTCCGCCGCGACGCTGCCCTGGGCCTGAGCATCCGCTATCAGGAGGCACTGCAGGGAAACCGTTAGCAACCATGTTGCGGCCTCTACTGCGCAGCGCTTGTGTTGCATCCCCATGTAATCCCGGATCATTGAACGGCGGCTCTACGATCACGCGGTTCCTGCCTACGATCGTCAGGGTTCGACAGCAACCCCCGGTCCGAAATCCGGTTTTTGCGGTGGCTGCCTTGCAGTCGCTCCAACTCGGCCCGCCGGCCACCTGATCCGGCGCCGCCCGACATCGCTCCCCGCAGCCGTAACGGTCGGTGAAGGCGACGAGACGCCTCCCTTTGGGAGAGCGGAACGGGAGGGCTTGGCGTAGATGGCCTCATTGTTTGGAGCAATTGGAAACGCTCAGGGCTTTCGGTAGCGGTGCGGACCCTAATGTCGGTAGGAAAACTGCCAGTACAGCAGGAATGGTAGTTTCCGCCATTATGACACTGGACGACTTACCGCAGGAGCTGCCCGAACTTGCCCACAATCCTTGCCGCCGCGCATTTGGAAGATTCACCGTTTGCGCTCCGTTCCGCACTTCCGCTCCGGCTCCTGCTTGCTCTTCGGCTCACGGGTGCAAGCCCTGACCTGTCGCTGTAAGTCCTCCCTCAACTCTGTGGATCGCCTCATCTGCCTCCGCAAGTCCTCGACCCGTGTTGCGGGCCGCTCCATCTGTTCCTGCAAATCCTCTGTGGTCTTGTTGGGGGGGCGTGAGAGAATGTACCGGACGGATTGGAGGCAAGCAACGTGCGAACACGATTGTCCATCCTGGTCTTGTTGCAAGCCCTGTCATTGGCTGCTCAGGTTTCAGATTTCCACCCCAAAATCCTGGGCGGGGAAGAAGTCAAGCAAGGCGAGTTCCCTTTCGTGGTACGAGTGCGTTGCACGGGTAGTATCATTGCTCCCAACTGGGTTCTTTCCGCGGCTCACTGCTTCATCGATCGCAATGGCCGCATTGCCGATCCGAGCCGATATCCCGTCACTCTGGGCCGCCATCGTCACAATCCTGTAGCCACCCGAAGTGTCAGGAGGATCGTTGTACACCCGGACTACGATTACACGGGAAACAGTGGGGTGAAGAGAGATCTTGCCCTGCTACAAGTGTTCCGCCCGTTTCCGGTATCTCCGGTCAAGCTTCTGAAACCCGATGAAGAACCACCTTCCGGGAGCGCCGCGACCTCCGTGGGATGGGGGAGAACAACCCACACCACAGGTACCGATGTTCTGATGCGGGTAGACCAAACGTTCTTGTCTCCCGAAGAGTGCAACCGGACGACCCCGTGGGGGGCCGACACGTCGACAAGTCAGCCCCCCGGATTTTGGGTCGATGAAGGTGTCTTGTGCATCGGAAACGAACACAGAGCTTTCTATCGTTATGACGACAACGGGAATCCCGTGTTGATCAGGGGAGGGATTGCCCCGGGCGATAGCGGTGGCCCTGTGCTGGTCCCTATCCGGGGCGGATGGGGTCAGATAGGGATTCATTCAGGTGGGGGAGGGGTGAATCTTCCGGCGCTTGCTATCCGGACTTCTTTTTTTCACGATTACATCACTGAAACCATGAGCGGGGATGCGCACCTGTTCTTTGCGCATTTCGCCAATGGGACCGGCACCTCTTCCGAGCTGGTGCTTCTCAACGCGGCCCCCCATCCGATCCAGCCCGCCCTCTACTTTTTCGATCGAGGGGGCCAGCCCATTGCCCCCGAGTCGGTAGTGGATGTGACGGGCGATCTGAAGGTCACCAGAGACGGCGGGCTGACCATTCAGGCGGAGATGGAGCCGCTGGAGGAGCTCACGATTGCGACCCACGGCCGCGGCGGGGAGCTGGTGTCGGGATCATTGCAGGTGTTCTCCGACGGCGCCGTCGGCGGGGTGCTGCGCTATCGCGTCCCCGACATCGGGGTGGCCGGAGTGGAAGCCGGCCCCGCCGTTCGGGATGCCCTCTTCCCGGCTCGCCGTCAGCAGGGAGGGATCCGCACCGCGGCGGTGATACACAACCTGGGAGAGGAGGCACTCGAGTTGCGCTGCCGCTTGATGAGCGGTGGCGTCGTGCTCGAAGAGACGGAGATCCCCCTGGAGGCCAACGGCCAGACCTCCTGGTTCATCGAAGACGAGTTCCCCACGACCGATACGACGGACTTCGTGGGGTCGGTGCGCTGCACCGCACCCAGGGAGGGATTGTTTACCGCCGCGGCCCTGGAAGTGGATGTCGGCGCCCGCATCTTCACCACGTTGCCGGTGGCGCCGGTGGGCCAGACGGTAGGCAGGGGCAGGGAGACAGTCCTGGATTTTGCGCATTTCGCCAATGGGGGTGGCATCACCTCCGAGCTGGTGTTTGTGAATCGGCAGACCCGGCTGAGCGGTCCGGGCTCCACGCCCTTTCATACGACCTTCCCTGGCCGTCCCACTCTTTATTTCTACGACACCTGGGGCAATCCGATTGCCGCCGAATCCATGGTGGATGTAACAGGCGATCTGGAGATTACCGAGAACAGCGCGCTGACGGTCCGGACGGAGATGGAGCCGCTGGGAGTGCTCACGATTTCAACCCATGGGCGCGGAGATCTGGTGAGCGGATCGGTGCGAGTGGTATCGGAGGGTTCCATCGGAGGGATGCTGCGCTATCGCATCCCGGGGGTCGGGGTGACCGGGGTGGGAGCCGGCCCACCGGTGCGGGACGCGCTGTTCCCGGCGCGGCGGAAGGAGGGAGGAATCCGGACGGCTGCGGCGCTGCACAACGTGGGAGAAAAAGCGATCAAGTTGCGCTGCCGATTGATGAGCGGGGGAGTGGTACTGGAAGAGGCGAATATTCGGTTGGAGGTCAACGGACAGACATCGTGGTTCATCGAGCAGAAGTTCCCCGCGACCGATACGACGGACTTCGTGGGGTCGGTGCGCTGCACCGACCCTAGGGGGGGACTGTTTACCGCCGTGGCCCTGGAAGTGGATGCCGGCAACCGCATCTTCACCACGCTGCCGGTGGTGGAGGTCGAATAGAGGTTGCCTCAGCAATAGAGGTGCTTCGAGGGCTTTGTTGGAAATTCGTTCCTGCGTATTGGTAAGCACTGACAGGCTAGCTCAGCACGCATCGCCCGAAGACATGCCACCTCCGGACCCTTCCAGCCTGTGATTCTCGCGGCATGAGACGGACACCGGGGTTCCGGGGCGCCTCCGGGCGGCTTGTTGACGCCCACTCGGAGCGCCGATAGACTGAGGTGAGCAGCAACCCTCCGCAGCAGCTCCCATCGCGTCCCCATCGTCTAGCCAGGCCTAGGACACCGCCCTTTCACGGCGGCAACGCGGGTTCAAATCCCGCTGGGGACGCCAATTTCTAAAAGGCCGTGATTCGTGACTCGTGTCTCGTGATTCGTGACCCCAAAACCGAGGCAGGCGATACGGCCGTCGCTCCAGGGCGGATTGCATGTAGGGCGGCGCGCGCTGTCGGGTGAGCGTGGCGTTGTACACTCGGAAGTTCGTCATGGTTCAGCAGCTTCAGCCGGAAGAGCAGCGGCGCATCGCGGTCGAGCATGCCGACGAGACGCGCCGTTTCAACGAACGTCTGCGGGCGCTTGGCCTCGATGAAGCCACGCGCTACTACTGGTACCACGCCGTCGATCTGGGAGACGGGCTGGTAACGCCCGGGCTCTACGATTTCCGCGGCAGCCTGGAGCGCTTCGCGTTCCCCGAGGACATGGGCGGCCTGCGCGTTCTCGACGTCGGCTCGGCGACCGGGTTCTTCACGTTCGAGTTCGCCAGGCGGGGCGCACGGGTCACTTCGGTGGAGCTGCCTTCTCTCGAATCGCTGGACCGCTTTCCCGGCCAGACCGTCGAGCAGTCCATCGACAAGATCGAGCACATGCTCGATCCCGGCCGCGAAGGGACCGGCCCGGAGGAGCCCGCCGCCGACCGCGCCGCCAAGTACTACGACCTGCTGCTCGACGGCCCTTTCCGCTTCTGCCGGGAGCGCCTGGATGTCGAAGTCGACCGCTGCTATTCGAGCATCTACGACCTGACTCCCGAAAAGCTCGGGGGAGCGGATTTCGACCTGGTGTTCATCGGCGACGTACTGCTGCATACGCTCCATCCGCTGCAAGCCCTGGCCGCCGTCGTTCCCCTCTGCGCGGGGACGCTCGTTCTTTCGCAGTTCTTCCCCGAGACGAAGGACGAGCGGCCGGCCATGCTCTACGTCGGGGGCGCCGATCCGGCGATCGACGAGATTTCGTGGTGGTGGCCCAACCAGGCCTGCCTCGAGGAACTGCTGGGCAAATTCGGGTTCCGGGAAGTCGAGGCCGCCGGCCGGCACTCGGGCATCCTGCGGCCGTCGGGCTATGTCTACGAGCGAACCATCCTCCACGCACGGCGGTGAAAAGGCAGTGGATAGTGGATAGTGGTTAGTTTTTAGTGAAAACCTTTGGTGGCGGCCTTGTTCGCTCTCGAAAGAAATGTCTGAGGGCCGGCGAACCGTAAAGGCCGTAAAAGCCGTGATTCGTGTTTCGTGACTCGTGATGCAAAAACCTCAGCAGGTTGTACGGCCGTTGCTCAATGGCGGCTGGCGTTAAAAGAGCCGTGTCTCGTGATTCGTGAAAAACCTTAAAGGCCGTGTTGATGGCGCGAGCGCGACGGCCCTCTGACGCACTTCGCCTCGCCACGTGGTGAGACACGTGGTGAGAAATGCAGGCTTATATGCACTACCAGACAAGCCCCTATTCGGGTGCGCGAATCAGCAAAACGCCTTCATAGATCAGCAAGGAGACTGCAAACGGCACTATGACCAGCCACAGGGTCTCGCTCTCCAGCCCACTGTCCGCCATCTTCGCCAAGTAGTTGTAGGCGTATAAGTGAGCCAGCGCCCCGACCAGGACCGCCACCACTAGCCGGGGCCATTCGGTTTCTCCCCTCACCGCACCGAGGATTTTCTCGATGAAGACAAGCACGAGGGCAATGACGGCAAAAGGGTCGAGCCAATCGAATATGGGCTTGGCCGTCGCGGGATTGACGGCATAGAAGAAGTTATTGAGCATCAAAACGAAAGCTACGACGAGCAAGAAGCATCCTTTTGGTGACCGCATATTTCATCTCCTCCCAGTCTTCTGCCGTGCCGAGTAGCTTATACAAGTCCCTTCCCATAGCTCACCGCGCGAAACGGGATGCTCAACAGGCCCTCCACCGGCGGCGCTTCTTTATCCACGGGCAGGCGGAGCGCGTTCTCGACCATGTCGCACACCGCGAACTCGGTCACGGCGCCTTCGGCGAAGGCCGGCGTGAACGTGATGTACTCGGCCGCGAAGCGCGGCATGTGAAGGTGAAAGTCCGCCGTGATCACGTCGCCCGGTTGCATGATGGGCAGGGCGACATCTTCCTGGATGGTGTTGGTGCCGGCAAAATCCATTCCGCGGTTGTTTCGCAGTTGGCAGCCGACGATGGGCAGCCGCACCTCCTGGCGGGCCTGCACGCTGATGCGCACCACGATCCTCTGTCCTGGAACGATCGCCTGGAGAGGCCGTCCCCGCTCATCGACGACCGTGATGCCCAGCACTTTGCCGCGGCCGTCTCCGTGCCGCCTGGGGTCTTTGGGAAGGCGCGTAATCACTTCTTCGGGCGGATCCAAGCGCCTGCCGGCGCGCCCGCTGGCCCGCTCGCCCCGCAGATAGACCGCATCCTTCTTGACCAGCGCCGCCATGTAGTCGAGCGCCACCTCCTTCGTATCGCCCAGCTTCGCGATCCGGCCCTGTTCTAGCCACAGCGTGCGGTCGCCCAGGGCCTTGACGTCGGCGATGTTGTGGCTGACGAAGACGATCGTCACGCCGCGCTCACGCAGTTCGTGGATCTTGTGCATGCAGCGTTGCGCGAACCGGATGTCCCCAACCGAAAGCGCCTCGTCCACGATCAGGATCTCGGGGTCGACCTGCACGGCGATCGAGAACGCCAGCCGCATGACCATGCCGCTGGAGTAGGTCTTCAAGGGCTGATCGGCGTGCCGGCCCAACTCCGCAAAGGCGAAGATGCCGTCGAGCCGCTGCGCGATCTCGCGGGTCGTCAGCCCCAGGAGCGTTCCATTGAGGAAGACGTTCTCGCGGCCGGTGAACTCCGAGTTGAACCCCGAGCCCAGCTCCAGCAGAGCCGCGACCCGTCCGCGGACGCGCACGGTCCCGCTGCTGGGACGCAGGATGCCGGCGATGAGCTTGAGCAGGGTTGTCTTGCCGGAGCCGTTCTCTCCCACGATGCAGAACGTCTCGCCCCGCTGAATGTCGAGCGTGACATCCCGCAGCGCCCAGTGCTTCTCGTGACGCCGAAGCCGGCCCGCCGTCAGAAACTCCTTGAGGCGGCCGGAGCCGTGGGGGTAGGTCTTGAAGACCTTGCTGACGCCCTGGAATGCAACGACTCCCATCGACTTGCTCCATCATACCCAGGCGCCCGACGGCTTTTTCCGGTTTTTGGTACTGAAGGGCTTCAGTCTTTTTTCCCCGGCGCGGCCTGCATAGCATGAGCACAGGGAGGCGGCGAAGCACAGTCCGTGCGGGTCACGAATCAGGGCTTTCAAGGCTAGGCGAGGAGTTACTCGGCGCGCGACCGGGAGGGAGCGGTTGCTTCACGGAGGCGATCAACAGTCCCAACGACCGCTCCCTCCCGGTCGCGGCTCAAGGCGCCGATCCCATCAGGCCAGCACCTGCGAAAGCGACCCCGTGCTATCGGCAAAGCGCTCGAGCTTCACTCCCATCACATGAGCTTCGGTCAGCCACAGATTCGCCAGCGGAGTCCCGTCCGAACACTTCAGGTGGCGCCCGAGTTCGAGCTTCCCGCCGCCCGTGCCCGCCACGATGATCGGCAGATCGTTGTACTGATGCGTCGCTCCGTCGCCCAGCCCGGAGCCGTACGTGAAGATCGTGTTGTCGAGCAACGTCGAGCCGTCGGCCTCTTCGACGCCGGCCATTCTTTCGACCAAATACGCGAACTGCTCCACGTGGAAGCGATCGATCTTGAGCAGCTCGTCGGTGTAGTCCCCCGGCTTGTGAGACATCAGATGATGGCTCACCGGCTGATCGAACAGACCCTCGAACATGAACGGAGTGTTCCAGCGCTCGGGGCCGACCATCAGCGTGGCGACCCTCGTCAGACCCGTTTGAAGCGCCACGATCATCAAGTCGCCCATTAGCCGAATGTAATCTCCCCGCGGCAAGTACGCGTCGGGAGGTTCCACCATCGAAACCTTTGTTAGCTCGCCCTTCATCCGTTCCAGCTTGTCCATCTGCTCTTCGATCGTACGGATGGAGTCGAAGTACTCGGCGAACTTGTTGCGATCGGCGCGCCCCAGCTCGCGCCGCAGCGAACGCGCGTCTTCGAGCACGAGGTCGGTGATGTTGCGGAACTCCCGAACTTCTTCCGTGCCGAACAATCGCCGATAAACCTTACGCGGATCGCGAATCGACGGGGCCGCGTGCCCGGTTCCATACCACGAGATGTTGTCGAAATAGATCGACTCGAGGTTGTCGCGGTGGCTGTTGCAACTCAGCTCCAGCGTGCGAAACGGCGTTCGGTCTCCGATTTCGTCCGCGATAACGTGATCGAGCGTGCGATCGAGCGGCCAGGCGGATCTCGAGACGGTGAACGGCGCGGCGCTCGACAGAAAGCACGAAGCGCACTGGGCGTGAACGTCCGTGCCGTTTTGGAAACTCCGGTCCAGCCCCGTAATCAGAGCGACCTTGTCTTTGACTCTCCCGAGCGGTTCGAGCGCAGGCGTCAGCTCCAGCGGGTGGGAGCCGACCGGGATAGTGCTCTCGGTGACCTGGCTGAAGTCGCCGTTGAAGGCCGGCAACCCCGCATGCCCCTCGCCGGGGAAGAAGTTCCGCCGCACGACGCCGATCGGCACGTAGTAAAAGCCCACACGCAGCGGCGGCTTCGACTTGGGCTTAGCGAGCCCCAAGCTATCGAGCCAGGGCAGCGCCAGCGCGGCGCCCCCCGCGCCTTGCAGAAAAGACCGTCTGGAGGTCAGCCGCTTCATCGCTTCTCAGGCTCAACTGGATTGTACTTGGTTCGAAACGGTTCGCTCAACACGACCTGGCGGATCGTTTCCTGAATGCTGTAGTCGGCGTTCGCGGTTTCGCGCACAATGCGATCGAGCGCGGGTTCGTCCGAAACCTCAGCTTGGCGTCCCAACGCGAACGCCAGCAAGTGCCCGGCAAAGGCGCGTGTAAAGCGATCCGGCTCGGCCAGAATCGCGTCCTTCAACTCCACGATGTTGCCGAACTCGCGCCTCCCGAACAGCACGCCGCTCGAATCCACCTTGCGGCCATTCTCATACACGTCGCGCCAAACGCCGGTCGGGCCATAGTTTTCGAGCGCAAAACCCAAAGGATCGATCTTGGCGTGGCAGCCCGCGCATTCCGCCCGGGTGCGATGCGCCTCCAGGCGTTCCCTGAGGGTGAGTTCGCTGTCAGCCTCTTCGCTTGTCTGCTCGGGCAGCGGCGTGACGCTCGGGGGTGGAGGGTCGGGAGGATTGTTGAAAACGACCCCGGCGATCCAAGCGCCGCGCGTGATGGGCTGCGTCCGCACAGGGTTCGACGTCATCGTCATGACCGCCGCGTTGGTGATCACGCCGCCTTGACGCCGGTCCGTCACCGCTACGCGGCGAAACGGGATGGCGACCCGCTCAACCTTTTGGGGACGCGTGCCGTCGCGATACCAAGACTCGAGCAGTTCGCTGCGATACGTGAAGTCCGAGTCCACCAGCTCCAAAACCGAGCGGTCTTCGATCAGAATCGTTTCGAACAGCAGCAGCGGCTCGAGCATCATGTGCATGCTCGCGCGGAATTTAACGCCGTTTTGCACGCTGAAGCCGAGATAGAAATCCGGAAACCGTTCGCGGTCGGGAACCGACGACACGATGCGCTCCAGCTGCAGCCATTGCGGCGCGAAGCTGTCGCAGAAGCGCTTCACGCGACGGTCCTTCAACATCCGATCCGCCTGCGCGCGCAAGACGGCCGGGTCGCCGAGCTTGCCCTCGCCGGCCAGATCGAGCAACGTCCGGTCCGGAATGCTCCCCCACAGGAAAAACGACAGACGCGACGCCAACTCGTAATCGTTCAGTCGCTCGGCCACGTCGCCCGCGCCGGCCTGCTCGTAGAGATAGAGGAAACGCGGCGACGCCAGCGCCGCCGAGGCCGCGGCTTTCATGCCTTCGGTGAACGAGTTCCCCGACGCGATGCGTGTCAACGCGTAGTCGACATAGCGACCTAGCGACTCTTCGTCAACCGGCCGCCGAAACGCCCGCGTGAGCAATGGGCGCAGCCTTTCGCGAACCTCGGCCTCGATCTCCCGCTCACCCGAACCGGGCGCGAACAACTCCTCCCAAGCGCCGCTGGTCGTTGCGTTGAAGTCCTCGCTTTCGACGATCGCCCGGCTGAGTTTCAAGAACGACTCGAGCAACAGGGGCGACAGCGTGAGGTGATCTCCGCGGTTGTCGAAGCCGTGCTCGGCCCTGAGATCCTGCGTGAACGGCGCGACGCCGGCCAGACGTTTGTCGATCAACTGCGACTTGCCCAAGGGCCGGCTGCCGGCTTTGAGACTCTCCGGCACCTTGCCGCTTTCGGGGCGGAAGTAACCGTACTCCCGCAGCATCCGTTCCGGCAGCGCGAACACGTCGACCTGCAAGTCGAACAAATCCTGGACCGCGTTGTTGTACTGAAACCGATTCATTCGCCGAATCGGCGACTGCGGCAGAACCTTCTGGGCCGTGACGGCGACATGCAGCAATCCGCGCAACTCGGAGACGAGTTCCCACCGCTTCTCCGACGTCAACGGCGGCTGTCCCGCTGGCGGCATGATTCCCAAGTCGAGCGCCCGCACCAAATCGCGGATCAACTCGGGATTCCGGGTGAGATCCGCAGCGCTGCGCAACTCGAACAGATTGACATTCCCGCTGGGCTCGCCGAGCTTGCCGTGGCAATGAACGCAGCTTTTGCGCAAAACCTCGAAGAACACCTCGGCGCCCGCGAGATTCGGCCCTAGGCAAATCGTCGCCGCCGCCAATGGGACGCAACCAAGCGCAAACGCCCGCCGCATCACCTGCATGATATCTCAGTCCAGATCAGTGTGCGCCTCCTTGGCAACCGTCGCCACGTTTGCAACAACGCCCCCTTTGACTGGGATTTCTGTTTCGGACGTCCCGGTGCCTAATTATAGCCGGTCACGGCTTCGATACAACGATTCTCGGACTGGGCTCACGTTCGGTCCTCCTGTCGGTGGCTGTCAAGCCTTCAGATCGGTTTGGGCCAAGGCCAATCAGCGCTGCGAGCGCCCAATCGGCCGACACCGCACCGGCCCTGCCTCGGGACAACCGGTAAGACAACCGGTAAGGAGTTGCCCCGAGGCTCAGAAGATCCGCATCTCGTGACTTGTGATGCAAGAATAAAAAACCGGAAATGCGAAATCCCGAGACCCGAATCACGGCCCGTCGAGGCGTGGCCCTTTCGCCGGAAGCCGCCGCCTCCCGCATCACGGTCTTTTTGGCTTTCACGAAACACGAGACACGAATCACGGCTTTTTGGTACTGAAGGGCTTCAGTCTTTTTTTCCCGGCGCGGCCTGCATAGCATGAGGAGAGAAGATCCGTGACACGTGATGAAAGGCCGTAACTCGTGATGCAAAAGCAAACCCAAAAATGCGAAATCCCGAGGCGCCAACAGCGGCTTTCAGGGAGGTTCAGAGGCCGGCAGACATTTCTTTCGAGAGCAACCGCAAGCCGCGGCCAACGGTTTTTCACTAACCACTAACCACTGCTTTTAAGGTTTTCACGAAACACGAGACACGAATCGCGGATTTTAAGCTTTTCCCGTGGCCTGAACGGTACCTCTTGGTACTGAAGGGCTTCAGTCCCTTTATGCACTTTTCAGACCACTTGGCATGAGGAGAGGGAGGCGGCGAGGCGCAGCAGGTGCGGGTCGAGAATCAGGGCTTTCAGGCCATTCACGAGCCATGAGCCACTGCTTTTAGGGTTTTCACGAAACACGGGACACGAATCACGAAACACGGCTTTATCAGAAACAAAACAAAGGGTTTACCCAAGCTGCCTGAGACCCAGGGACGCACTGTCTCCGGGGTTTTGAGTCACGAAGCACGAAACAAGAGCCGCGGTTTCGACCAGGCGTGCGGTGCAAGCCGGCGCAAGTTCCGAGCCTTTCACGAAACACGAAACACGAGCCACGAATCACGGATTTTAAGCTTTTTCCGTGGCCTGATCGGTACCTGTTGGTACTGAAGGGCTTCAGTCTTTTTTTGTGCTGTTCGCTCTGCATAGCATGAGGAGAGAAGAGCCTTGACTCGTGATGAAGGGCCGTGATTCGTGGCTCGTGATTCGTGTTGCGCGATGCAAAATCGAAAAACAAAAATGCGAAATCCCGAGGCGCCAGCAGCGGCTCTCAGGGAGGTTCAACGGCTGCCAGGCGTTGCGTTCCCGAGCGGCACCGGTCCCCTTCCCAAGTCTTCCCGAGACACGAAAAACGGCCTTTACGGCCCGTGGAGGCCCGAACAGGAGAAAAATCATGTCACAATCCAGCAGCATCGACCGGCTTCCAGCCGACGTGAGCGCGTCCCTGGAAGCCTGGTTGAGTAATCCCGACGTTACGCAGGGAGAGGCCACCCGGCGAACCAACGCCCTACTCGAGAAACTGGATCTGGGCGAGCTGCGGCTGAGCCGCTATGCCGTCCCAGCCCTGCATCTATCGGCCCGTGCGCAGGACGGACTACATCGGGCCGAACGCCACCCGCGACCCGGGTCCGTATCGGACCCGGGCGACGGCCGGTTTCGTGCGGGGGGTGTTGTGATGGCGTGCCTCGCGCGTCGGCAGGCCGCTGATGCGCGAAGGCGGCAGGTCCGTAGGCTTCAAGGGGGGATGTACGAAGCGCGGGAAAACGCTTGGAAAGGGGTTTTTCTGAATCCCGAGACGAGAATTACGACTTTTACCGAATCCCGATTCGGTTCACGACCCGGAATTCCCCACAATTCCCCACAATTCGTCGGAATAATTCGGATACGCGCCTTCCGCCAATCAAACGCCCCCGCGCGCGGGCGTCGGCGGCGCTTCTCCTGTCGCCGCGTCACACGTGACGCCAAGTGTCCCCGTGCGCGGGCGGCTTCCGTTGGAACGCCGGCCTCTCCCCTGTCCTCTGCTAGTCTGAAATGCGTGCAAGCGCCCGATCCGCTCCTCGACCGCCAGACCCTCGAGCGCCTCGAGCGCCTCGCGATCCGCTGGCAGCAGTCGTTTCAGGGCTTGCTGGGGGGCAACAACCTCTCGCGCTACGCCGGCGCGGGCCATGAATTTCTCGATCACCGCCACTACCAGCAGGGGGACGATCTGCGCTCGGTCAACTGGCGGGCCTATCTCCGGCTCGGCCGCCTGTTCCTGAAAATGTTCCGCACCGAGCCTCGCACGCCGGTGCGGCTGATGATCGACACCAGTGAGTCCATGTCGTGCGGAGCTTCCGAGAGAGGCGGCGAGCCGAAGTTCACCTACGCCTGCCGTCTGGCGGCGGCGCTCTGCTACATCGGACTGGTAAGGCTCGAGTCGATCGTGATCCAGCCGTTCTCCGACGTCATGGCGGAAAACTTCCGCTCCGGGGGAGGCCGCCACCGCTTCGCGGGCGCGTCGCAGTTCATTGGCGGGCTGTCGACCGGCGGTCGCTCCGACTTCGCCACCGCCGCGCGGCAGTTTCTGCAAGCGGCGCCTTCTTCGGGGTTCACGATCATCCTGTCCGATTTCCTCAGCGACGGCAATGAGCAACGCGCCCTGCAATACCTCGCCGACTACGGACAGGAGCTGATGCTCATTCACCTCGCCGGACCGGAGGACGCCTCCCCGTTCGACCAGGGGGAATTCGAGCTGGTTGACTCCGAGTCCGGCGAAGTGCTGCGGATGAGCGTAGACCGCCCCATCATCGACGACTACGTTGCGGCCTTCGAGCAACATGCTCACGACGTCGAGTACGTCGCGCTCCGAAACGGCGGACGCTACACGCGCCTCACGACCGACATCGACCTCGACGACGCTCTCTATGGGGCGCTGATGTTCACGGGCTCTTTGAGCCTGCAGTAAGAGAAAGCCGCGGGCCATGGAACTGCTGAGTCTCACACTGGCCGAGCTGCTGGCGTTCGCCGTTCCCATCAGCGCGGCGGTCGTCGCGCTCTATTTCTACGACCGCTCCCGCCGCCGCCGCGTCGTCTCGACTCTGCGTTTCTGGCCGCGGCGTCCGGTGTACCTGATGACGACGCGCCGCCGGCGCTTGCAACAGCCCTGGTCGCTGCTGCTGCAGCTTCTGGCGGCGCTCTTGCTGTTGTTGGCGATCGCGGATCTTCGCTTCAGCGGATCGAGCGCGACCTCACGCCATCACGTCGTGATCCTCGAGACCTCCGCCTGGACGAGCGCGGCAGCCGGAGAAGGGCAGGGCGGCACCCTGCTCGACCGGGCTCGCGACCGGGCATCCGCTTTCCTCGACGCGCTGCCCGCTGACGATCCCGTGCTGTTGATCCAGGGCGACGCGAACCCGATGGTCGTTCAGGGCTTCACCACCAATCGGACCGCTTTCCGGGAATCCCTCGACTCGCTGCAGCCAAGCTGGACCGCCGCCAACCTGGCGGACGCCGTGGAGCTTGCCAAGAGCGTCCTGCGCCTGGCGGCGGACTCGAACGGCACCGGCGGACTGGAGACATCGAACGCCGTCGGGGAAATCGTCTACATCGGCGGCGGCCGGGTCTCCGCCGAGGTTCTGGGCCGGGTCGACACCTCCGATCTGCCCTTCTTGCGCTACATCGCCGTCGGTGAAGAAGTCGATGACGTGGGTCTCACCCGCGTCAGCGCCCATCGCGAGCCCGCCGACCCGAGGCGATGGCGCGTTGTCGCCGAAGTGCACAACCACGGCAACCGGCCTCGGCCCGTCCGCCTCGAATTCGAGTTCGAGCAACAGCGTCTCGGCTACAAGGCGGTCATGGTTCCGGCGGAACAGGCGCAGGAGGTCGTTTTCCATCTGGGCACGGAACGCGCCGGGGTTCTCTCCGCCCGTCTGGCGGAGGAAGACGGTTTCGCCGGCAATAACCGGGCGGCCCTCGATCTGCCTCCAATACGGACCCGGGTCGTGCGCTTCGCGTCGCCGCGCGAGCCGCTATGGCGCCCGCTGCTTTCCTCGACACCTGCCGTCAAAGCCGTGTTCGCCACTTCCCGCGGCATGATCGAGCCGGATCTTGAAGTTTTCGATCGAACCGCGCCGGACAACGTGCCGGAAGGGCTCTTCATCGAGCCTCCCCGCGCCGCATCGCCGATAGCGGTCAGCCGCTCCGTCGAGCGGACCCGCATCACGCAATGGGCGTCCCATCACCCGATCGCGGCGGGGCTGCGCACGCAAGACCTGCTGTTGCCGAGGGCGCTGGTATTCGCTCCCGAACCCGGCGACGTGGTCGTTGCGGAAACGCAAGACGGCCCCGTCGTCGTTGCCCGCGAAAAGGAGGGCCGGAAGATCGTCGCGTACGGATTCGATCCGCTGGAACCGCGGCTGGCCAATCGCCTGGTGACGCCTCTGCTGTTCGCCAATACGCTTCGCTGGTTCTCGCCGGACCTCTTCATCAGCCGTCAGGTGCTGGCCGGATCGCCCGGTCTCGTGGAAACTCCGGTCGATGCCGAAGACGAAAGCGAAGTCGCCGTTCGCTCGGCGGAGCTGAGCAGCCTGCCCTGGTCGCTCAAGGACGGGCG
Organism: Bryobacterales bacterium; assembly: GCA_965204095.1. Taxonomy (GTDB): domain Bacteria; phylum Acidobacteriota; class Terriglobia; order Bryobacterales; family UBA6623; genus JAPPLB01. The sequence goes on from OZ241991.1 coordinate 4,731,273, forward strand.
CCTGCGCTTCTTCATGCCCACGCCGGGCAACGTGGAGGTGACAACACCCTTCCGCGAGGCCGGATGGAGCCTCACTCTTCCCGAACTCGGCACGTCCCGTTGGGAGCCGCCGGAAGGGACGTTGCGAGGCGTCCCGCCGCCCTCGGCCGCAGCGGCCGGATGGGGCTTTCCGCTCTGGCCCTGGCTCGCACTGCTGGCGGCGGTCTGCTGGTTGATCGACTGGACCTGCTACGGCCGCGTCTCGCCGCCGCGATCCGTTGCGGGGGTCTCTCGTTCCGCCGGCCTCTTCAATCCCAGCATCCTTGGCGGTCCGGTTGCTGCGCAGCCTCCCGCGCGCGACTACGAGCCGGCCGGGCAGTCCAGGGGAGCGCGGTGACTTTCGAGTCGGCTTGGGTCCTGACGCTGTTGCTGCTGCCGGCGCTCTGGCTTGCCTGGGAATGGCGGCGCTCGTACCGCCGCGGAGCGCTGCTGCTGAAAGCCGTGTCGTTCGCGCTGATCGTGCTCGCGCTCAGCCAGCCTCGCCTCCGGGTGTTCGAGACCAAGGTGGCGCTCACCGCTCTGGTCGACCGGTCGGGCAGCGTCATGGAGGCCGATGCAACCCGCACGCAAGACATGGTCGCGGCGCTCCGCGACGCCCGGGGGCGCCACCGGCTTCAAGTCGTGCCGTTCGATGAGACCACTCGTTTCGGAAACGGAGCATCCGAGGCGGACACATCGCGCACCGCCGCCACGAACCTCGAAGTCGCCGTCCGCAACGCCATCGGGACATTACCGGCCGACCTGGTGCCGCGTATCGCGCTGATCTCCGACGGCAAGGGGACGTTCGGATCCATCGAGCGCGCCGCCTACCAGGCGAGCGCTTTGGGAATCCCCATCGATACGTTCGCTCTCGCCGGGCAGACGGAGCCCGAACTGCGCATTACCAACACCTTCGCTCCCGCACAGGCGTTCGCGGGCGAGAACGTCCCCATCGTATTGGAAGTGGCGGCGGAGCGCGCCGGTCCTGCGACTGTCCAGCTCATGGCGGAAGGCCGCGTGATCGGACGTTCCGATATCCGGCTTGCCGCCGGCGCCAACGTCGTTCGCGCGCAAGCCCGCGTTCAAACCGAGGGGGCCACGCCCCTGATCGGCCGCATTGCTTCCGCCGACATGGGCGCCGTGCAGTTCGAGCATGCCATCACGTTCAAGCGGCCCCGCGCTCTGCTCATCTCCGGCGACAGCACCGACACCGAGATCCACCTGCGGCAGGTGCTCGACGCGGCGGGTTTCGAAGTGGAGCGTTCAGCGGGCGTCATCGACGGACCGCTCGACCCGTACGCTCTCGTTGTCGTCAACAACTTTGATGTCGAAGCATGGCCCCCTTCGCGGAAATCCCGGCTTGCCGATTTTGTCCGGGCCGGAGGAGGATTCCTGTTCATCGCCGGCGAGAAGAACCTCTACGTCGAGCCCTCTGACGACCGCGACGACCCGCTGTGGGAAACGCTCCCCGCGCGCCTGGCCCCGCCCCGCACGCCCGAGGGCACATCGGTGGTTCTCGTGGTTGACAAGTCGTCGTCGATGGAGGGCAAGAAGATGCAGCTCGCCCGGCAGTCGGCCATCGGAGTCGTCACGAACCTCCGCCCGATCGATCGTGTCGGCGTGCTTGTCTTCGACAACTCCTTCCAATGGGCGGTCCCGCTGCGTCCGAACAGCGAACCGGAGGTACTGAAGCAACTCATTTCCGCAATCATCGCCGACGGCGGCACTCAGATCGCGCCGGCGCTCCACGAAGCCTTCAACCAGATCCGGGAAACCGAATCGGTCTACAAGCACATCCTGCTGTTGACCGACGGCATTTCGGAGGAAGGCGACAGCATCGCGCTGGCGCGGGAGGCCGCCAAGCTGCAGATCACGATCTCGACCGTGGGCCTGGGGCAGGACGTGAACCGTGCTTATCTCGAGCGTGTCGCCACGACCGCCGAGGGCCGTTCGTACTTTCTGATTGACGTATCGAGCCTGGAGCAGATCGTCCTTCGCGACGTCATGGAGCATACCGGCTCCTCGATCATGGAAACTTCGGTGGCGCCCGAAGCCGCTGGGGAAGCCGAGATCCTGGAAGGCGTCTCGCTGGACGACGCCGGTCCGCTGCTCGGGTGGGTCAAGTTCGAGGCCAAGGACGACGCGGAAACCCTGCTCACCATCGGCGAGGAAGTCGAGAAGGACCCCCTGCTGCTGCGCTGGCAATACGGACTGGGCCGCTCGGCTGTCTTCGCGTCCGACGCCAAGGCGCGATGGGCGGTCAACTGGATCGGCAGTCCGGCATTCGACCGCTTCTGGACCAACCTGCTGCGAGACCTGCTGCCCCGCTCGCCCGCCACCGAAGCGACCGCGCTGTACGAAAGCTCATCGGACGAGATCGTCGCCCGCTACCGGGTGACCGAGCGCAGTTCTTCCGCCGTGCCCGAGACGCTGCCGGACCTCTTCGTGCTGGGCCCCTCGGATTTCCGCAGGTCCATTCCCCTCAAACGCGTCGGCGAGACGGAGTTCGAAGCGCGCGCTCCGATCGGGAACCGCTTCGGACTGTTCCGGATACGTCCGGCCTCCCACGTCGATACGTTCCCCGAGATCGCCTACCACCGCGCCAACTCGGAACTCACCGACTATGGCTCGGACGAGCGTCTTCTGCAAAAGATCGCGGCCTGGACGGGTGGACGCTTCCAACCGGACTTGTCCGCCGCCTTCGACGCGGGAGGGCGCTCGGTCACGACCGCCATGAACCTCTGGCCGGGCCTGCTCGCCCTGGCGTTGCTGCTCAGCCTGTTGGAACTGGTTGGACGAAAGGGCTGGCTGCCCTGGCTGCGCCGCTGGATTTAAGCTGTATCTTTCGCCGCGCCGTGTGGTGAGAAATGCAGGTTAACCGCGGACGCCGATCGGCCGCGCGGGGAAGACGTCAGTTACAGCCTTTTGCCGCCCGTTTGCGGGCGCGTTCGTCAAGGATCTCCTGATACTTGACCTTCTGCTCGTCGTCCAGTAGAGCCATGACCCGCTCAGCGCGTTGCGCGCGCAAGGCCTTGACCTGCGGGTCGATGGTCTTGCGAACTTCGTGGTATTGCTTGCCGATCTCGTCGTAGATCTCGTTGACGTCTTCGACTTGCTGCGGGCTCAGACTCAACTCCGTGCGGAGACTGGAGAGGAGCTCCTGACGGTATTGCGAGGAAGACTTTCTCACCGGAGCTACGACGCGGGCATCCGCGGTTTGCACGGCGTGGAAGCGGTGGGCCGCCGCGCCGAGCACCAGGCCGGCGGCAAACACCAGGCCCAGGTAGAGGGCCGCTATTTTTTTCGGTTGACCGTTCATTCTCCGTTGCTTACCAACAGCCAGAGGTCGCCGTCACGCTGGTCGGCGGCATCTTGCGCAAGGACGTCGACGTAGCCCCATTCCCGCACTTCCAGCGACTGCTGCGGCTGCCACATTCCCACGGCAGCCACGAGCAAGGCCGCCGCCAACCCGGCTGCGGCCGCCACCCTCGTCGCCCAGACCCGCAACGGCGCCAGCCAACCCGGGCTGCGCCGAGCGTCGATCTTCGCCCACAGCCCCGGCATGAAGCCGGCGGTTGGCTCGGGCGCCGGACAGGCGGCCCGGTAGAGCTTCCAGATCCGTTCGAGTTTTTCTTCCAGCAAACGGCTCATAAGTCCACTCCGTCGAGAGTCTATCAAATCCTACCCTGATCCTTCAAATTCTCGAGCGCTTTCAGCGCACGTTTCCGGGCCCGAAACAAGCGAACCTTCAGCGCGTTTTCCTTGACGTTGTAAATCTCCTGCAACTCCTTCAGCGTCATGCCCTCGATCTCTTTCAACGTCAACAAGATGCGATCGTCGTCGGATATGTTCTCGAACAACGTTCCGACGATCTGCCTCACTTCGTCGTTCCGAACATCCTCCTCGTGCTGCTTGCCGCTCTGCGAGGCGTCCGCCGCGCTCACCTGCTCGTCGCTCAACTCCGCCATCGCCACGCTGCCCGACCTCCGCCGTTTTCGCAGATAGTCGTAGGTCGTGTTCACCGTCAGGCGATGAAGCCAGGGTTCAAAGACCTGCGGCAGACGCAACTGATTGAGCGAGTAGTAGAGCCGTACGAATACATCCTGCGTAACATCTTCAACGTCCTCCGGCCGCCCGATCAGCCGAAACACCGTACCGAGAATACGGCTGCGGTACGACCGGACGATCACGTTGAACGCCGAGGCATCTCCGGACTGTGCGAGCTTGATCGTCTCGGGATCGACGAGCATCTGTACCGACTATCGAATCAGCGCTGGTCATAAGCGCCCGCCGTACCTGAGTCCGCTTTGCCCGCATTCCCGGGCCTCAGATCGTAGGGCGCAACAGCAGAGGAATAGGTTACTGCAAAGCGGCGGCAAGGGTCAGTGGCTCAAGACACTGACTCCTGTGCCACGGCTGGTGTCTACCGACCACTGAACACTAGTCGCCGAGCCACTGCCTTGATGCCGCTTTCAGGAGAGAGCCATTCGTTCGCCGGCCGGCCTGCGGTTGTGCTTCGGGCGGATCGAAGTAGCCGTTGCCGTTGGCATCGACAAAGATGGGGTTTGTGAACGAGAACGAGCTGTAGTTGTCGAAAGGCGTACCCCAGCGCTTGTCGGACGATGCGATCACCGCGTACCAGGAGTCGCGTTCCGGCTTCACGATCAACTCGGCGGCGAAACGCATCGCCTTGTCTTCGCCTGCGGGTTCGTCGACTTCGTAGGTGGTCAGGACCTCGCCGTTGCGAATCACTTCGACCGTTTCCACAGGCACCCACTTGGGAGCCTGCACGTCGATTCGCAGCGTGACCGAGCCATCCGTGTCCGGAACCAGCGAGCCGACCGGGGTGCCGTCGCCGGTGAGCTGGATGTAGGGGCCGTGGGCAGTGGTGGCCGCCCGGCTCTTGAGCGCGGTCACGACCGCTTCCGGATCGATCTCCCAGGGGTTGTCCGTGACCGATTGAATGTAGTTCCGCGGATAGCCGGGGACATGATTGGGATAGCCGTGCGCATCGGTGTTCGCGACCCCGGCCACCAGGATTCCCTTGTTGAGGAAGCGGTACCAGTCAAGCAGCTTCTGGTCGACGACCTCCGTCCTGCCGATGCGGTCTTCGGTCTGGTCGGTGAGCATGTTGAAGACTTCGAACTGGTCGAAGCTGCCATCGAAGAAGGCCGGATCGTAGTCACCGCTTTTCGGGTCCAGGCGTGTGTCGAAATAGCCGCTGCGGGGGTTCGGGTCCCAGCGGCGCGGATGATTGACCTGGATGATCTCCTCGCCGGGGTCCAGCCGAAGCAGGCGAAAGAATTCGGACGGCGTCCGGATCGAGTGCCGGAAGGAACGGTCCTTCCAACGGTTGACTTCGAGCGGAAAGCTGTTGAAGTGTCCGAAGGCGGTGTCGATTTCCGCGCCGATCGTCGACTGCAGGAACTGCTGCAGGTTGAGTTGCCGGATGTGGGGCGAGTAGTCCTTGAGGATGTTGTGATCGGTAGCCGTGAGCAGATCGATGCCCTCCGCGGCGGCGACGATGGCCCCTTCGCGCAGCGGAAACGTGAGGTGCAGATGGCAATCGGCGGAGATGAAGCCGTCGGTTTCGATGACTGGCTCCAGCGTCGAATCGAGATAGGTGGTCTTGCCGGCTTCGATGCGGATCTGCTGGCGGTCGAGGGAATACTCGGTTCCGCGGCTGATGTAGACGTCGTAGTCGCCGGCGGGCAGGACCTTCTCTTCACGCCCGGAGTGCGTGACCAGGTAATTCTCCCAGCGGCCGACGACAGGCGGCTCGCCGCCGCCGGCATGGTCGAAATAAAGCCGCGCCGGCAAGTAGCGACCACTGACGGCTTCGGTGATCTGGAAGTTGAGTTTGCCGACCGGCTCTCCGGTCTGCAGGACGACGCGTGCGTCCGCATCGGGCGCGGCGTCGGCGCTGACCTGTCGATGGGTGCTCACATTGAACGCCAGGAGCGCCGTGGCCAGGACCGCAAAACCGCCGCGAAGAATGATCTCGGGCTTTCTCATGATTGTTCCCTCCTAACTGCTTGTCTCACCATCCGGCGGCCGGAGCGGGCGAGAAAAAGGCCGTGATTCGTGTTTCGCGCGCTTCGTTCCCACGACCCGCACGGACTTCTCCTCGCCACCTGGTGAGATATGCATGCTAGCGTTCTTCGGTTGACTTGAGGACGATATCCTTGAAGTCCACCCGCATCGGCTTTCCGGAATGTATCTGCAGTCCGATCATACCCCGGTCGATGCGCTTCGAGGACTCCTGGTCGATCACTTGCGAGGCGGTCTTGCCGTTGATCGTGAACGAGAAGCGTTCGCCTCGAACGGTGACATGAACCAGGTTCCACCCGTCGGCGCTGATGTCGCTCGGAGTCAGCGCGTCTTCGAGATCCCGAAAGGTCCTGTCTCCGGTTTCGCTGATCGTGACGACTTGCCCGCGGTTGACAAGATTCGAGCCGCGCGGGTAGCCGTGGAAGTCCCAGGCGCCGAGCACGCTGGGTCCGATCCCGACGTGGCCGAAATCGGCGTGGTAGCCCGTGACGCGGTGCGTCTTGGAATGGCCCAGCAGGCCGCGGATGTGAATCCCCGAGTTGGCCGGCGAGCTGATCCGGTAGGAGAGCTTCAGTTCGAAATCACTCAATTCTCCGCCGGTCCAGATGAGGTCCGAGCCCTCGCCCTGCGTCCTGCCGACGATCCATCCGCCATGGACCGACCAGTCAGCCTCGCGTTCGGCCGGGACAACGCGCCAACCGTCAAGGCTGACGCCGTCGAAGATCGGAACGAAGCCGTGATCCGAGGCGACGGCCGAGGCGAAGACGATGCCGAGGGCGATGACAGGTATCAGCAGCCGGAGCATGGGCGGAGGTTGTAGCGGTTTCATCAGTGCCGGTCCGATTCTACCTTGAAAACGCAGCCAGTTGGGCGGGCTCCTATAATGAAGCCCATGCATGGGCTCGATCGCCGCGGGTTCCTGACTTGCGCGGGCGGATGGGCGGCCGCCTCTCTCTTCGGCTGCGGCGAGCGGAAACCGGCATCTGACGCGCCCCCGCAGCGATTCGAGTTCGTGCCTCACGTCGTCGGCGCGAACACTGCCATTCAGGGTGAGGGGTTTTTCGAGGCTGTCGATATCGTGCATGGCCTCGGGTTCCACACGCTCGAGATCCTGCTCGTCCTAGGGCGTCTCGAACCCACGCCGGGCCAACATCCGGGTTTCCGCTACGACCAGCTTGCGGAGGAGCAGAAAGAGAAGATCAAGGCGGCGCTCGATCCGTTCGACCAGATAACGGTCCATCTGCCCTTCTCGATGCCCTACATGAATCCCGACGACGACGATGCCGTCGCGGACCTCGAGATGAGCATCGAGGCCAGCGGGTTCATGGGGGCCAAGGTCGCGGTGCTGCACCCTCAGTCCGGCGGAACGCAGTTGGCGGAGACACGTCCCACGGTGATCGAGCGAACCCGCAAATGGGCGTCCATGGCCGCCGACCTGGGATTTCAGATCGCCTGTGAAACCAGCGTGCCGCGTTCCATTCCGGGGCTCGTCGACTTTATCGACGAGATCAACCACGACAACGTCGGGGTGACGCTCGACGTTGGGCATCAGGCCCGCTTCGATGAGCTGTCGCACATCAAGCCCGAGAACTACGGGACGCCCGAAGGCATCAAGGCGTACAACGACGTCAATGTGAAGATCGTCGAGGCGCTGGGCGAGAAGCTGTTCCATCTGCACGTCCACGACATCGAGCCCGGCACCTGGCGCGAGCACAAGCCGCTCGTCCACGGCTTCATCGATTACCCTCGGCTGCTTTCCAAGCTGCGGGAGATCCGGTACCCCGGCGTGCTGGTCTTCGAGATCGGCGGCGAAGGCGAAGCGATGCCCGCTTACCTGCGGGATTCGAAGCAGAAGCTCGACGGCTATCTCGCCGCCTAGCCGCCCCTGGCAGAGAGCGTTACGGGCTCAACGCTTCATATCGGAGATGTAGCATCCGACCGCCGTGGTGAAGCGTGGGGTGAACGATTCGCCCGCGAGGACCACCTGCAAGGCTTCTTCGAGGTCGTGCTTCGTCGGGCGCGGACGGACCTTTCCAAAATCGACTTGGCGGTCGTCGATCCGGCCGCGATAGGCCAGGCGACTGCCGGAAGAAAAAACCGCGGCCTCGGGTGTCACGCTGGCTCGAGTCAAGTCCACGAGCCGGTGCTCCGGGTCGCGGAGCGCGTCGAAGTCGTACCCGAAGTCCTTCAGGTGTTGCCGAATGGCATCCGGCGTCTCGGCGGGGTTCGGATACACGAGCCAGAACCGGGCGCCCTGGTTCGCGAACTCCGCCTTGAGCCGCTGCACCTCCGGTGCGTAACGGTTCGAGACGGGACAATCGACGCTGCTGAAGATGAAGACACTTGCTCCGGCTTCTGCGTCTTCGAGGGGGGCAACCGGTCGTCCGTCGAGGTCAAGCAACACCACTTCTGGATCGGACCCGCCGCATGACAAGCTCATCAGCAGGCCCGCGAGCACCGACAGGACGATGTGAAGAGCGAGTGTCGGCTTCTTGATGGGTCCGGCGATTGGCATCCTGGAGTTCACGCTCGGAACGATCCTTCCATCCAGGGGGCGGCCTTTTTGACGACGGATTGCCTCCCGTCGAAGCCGCGCCCTCAAGGCTGATTGTACGGGGCCGTATTGCGCCTGGCAAACCCGTCCCGTTTGGCATCGGCAAACAGGCGAACAGAGCCGGGCTCAGGGTTCCGACTGTCTGGCGCGCTCCGCAAGCGAGAGGTTGCGGCGGGCGTCCGAGTAATCGGGAGAAATTTCCAGGGCTTCCTTGTAGTGGCGGATGGCTTCGTCAAGCTTGCCCATCGCCCCCAGGGTGTTAGCCAGGTTGTTATGAGCCTCGGCGTACTCAGGGGCGAGCCGCAGGGCTTGCCGGAACTCGCGGGCCGCGGCGTCGAGATCGCCCTGCGATCCCAAGACGATGCCGAGGTTGTTGTGCGCTTCCGGGTTGTTCTTGTCTGCGGCAACCGCTTCCTTGAAATGTCGCATCGCGGTTGGCACGTCGCCGCGGGCGAACAGCGCGATCGCCAGGTTGTTGTGAGAGGGAGCGTGGTCCGGCAGGTGACGGAGCGCGGTGCGGTAGTGGCCGATCGCCTCATCCGCCTTGCCCAAAGACTCGCTCGCGACGCCCAGGTTGTAGTGCGCGTAGGGGTAGTCCGGCTTGATCGCCAGAGCCCTGCGGAAAAAAGGGACCGCCCTGCCGGTTTCATTGTCTTCGAGGTAGAGATTTCCCAGCGCGTTGTGCTTTTCGTAGTCTTCGGGATGAATCTCCAACTGCTTCTCATAACCGGCGATCTGCGCCAGCCGCTCCTTGCGTCCGAAGTCGCGGCTCAGCAGCGCCCAGTCGTTCGAGTCGCGCGGCAACACTTGAAACCACAGGTCCCCCATCTCCTCGGCCGTCTTCCAACCGTACGTCACTCGTACCGGGGGATTCCTCGGATTCTCAGTGTTCGCCTCCGAGTTGTCGTACGTGAAACGCATTTCCAGCGTGGTTCCGCGAGGCAGGACGGGCGGCTTGACGTAGCGGTATTCGTCCTGCCAGTCGAAGTCCCATCGCTCGATGCGCAGCAGCGGGTGTTGGGTCCCGTCGGGAAGAACGGCACAACCTTCCATTTGCTGTCCGAGATAGTGCGCGTGCGGGTAGACGTTGAGCACCTCGACATCCACCGGCAGCACGTAGCGGTCTTCGATCACGTAATGCTCTTCTCCCGGCGCGATGTCGATCGTCTTGGAGCCCAAGCGAAGAATGAAGGGTGTTCGCGACGGTTTCGTGGCGGTGAAGTAAAAACCGAGCGATGACTGGATCCGTTCCGGCTTTCCGGTCGGAAGCATGTGCATTTCGAGCACAAGGTCGGTACCCGGCAACAGTTCCCACGCCATGTCGTCGGGACGCAGAACGGGCTGCTTGCCCGGCGTCCAGCCGATCCAATGACCGGCGGGGTCGAAGATCTCGTCCATGAACATGCTGCTTGTGAAACCGGGTCCCGGCTCCTCGGCGTCGCGCTGCCGGGAACGGCCTGAACGGTCCAGCAGCATGCGGGCATGATGCACGATCCTGGCATTGCCGGGCCGGAACTCGAAGCCTTGGACGTGCTTGGGTTCGGAAACAGGGATCGGAATCGCGAAGTTGCGAAAGACATCCTCTCCACCGGCCGGCAGGTCGAAGGCCTGCGGCATCTGAATCACGAGATCCGGCTCGCCCAACTGCCATCCCTGGGTCCACTCGGGCAGGGAAGGCAGGTCGGCGGGGTCTCCTTCGGGAGCGCCTCCGGCAACCCACTCTTCGATCATGGCGATCTCTTCGCCGCTCACCTGCCGCACTCCTTCAAAATCTCCATAGCCCGGTTCGGGAAGCCAGGGCGGCATGTAGCGGCTCTGCGTGACGGTCTGGACGAGCTGGGCGCGGCGGCGAACGTCGTCGTAGGTCAGCAGCGGGAAGGGACCGGCCTCGCCTGGGCGGTGGCAGCCGGCACAGTTCCTGTAGATCACCGGTGCGATGTCTCGCGTGAAGGTCCTGCGGCCCGGCTCCGGTCGGGATGCCGGTTCCGTCGGCGTCGGGGCTGTGCCACCGCAGCACAAGGCGATAGCCAGCGCGGCCGTCAAGCATGCCGGACGGAAGCGAGATGGTTTCTCCGGGTGAGTCACGACTACGTATCCGACGGTGTACGGCAGGCGCGTCTTCCAAGACAGGATGATGCAGACACCCGCCTGCGCTCGTGGCTGATTGTAGATGCCTGTCGGATCGCGAGGCAAACGCGAGAGAGTCCGCGTTACGGCAGAAGGACGAGGGCAAGGAAAAGGCCGGCCCTTGCGGGCCGGCCCGTTGTTAAAAAGTTGTTCAGCCTTCTGCCCTAGAAGAAGAGCTTCAGCCCGAACTGAAGAATCCTCATGTCCTGCCGCGTGCCTCGGATCTCTCCCTGACGAGAGCCGTCCGGCGTGAGCTGCGTTATCGAAGAATACGACAGGTTGCTCGACGGCTGGTTGAAATAGGGTGTATTGAACGCGTTGTAGAACTCCGAACGGAACTGGATCTTGATCGCCTCCGTGATCTGGAAGTTCTTGAAGAGGCCGAAATCGACTCTCCTCTGCCCCGGCGAGTCCAGCACGTTATAGCCGAGGTCGCCGAAATGGCACAGATCCTGCCGCTCGGGAATACGGCAGGTGACCCGCTGGAATGCGTTCGGCTGGTACCACAGCTTGCGGTTCTGGCCAGCGAACGCGGGCTCCCCGACAAGGTCCGGCCGCGGGTTCTCCTCGACGACGTTCAGATCGCCCCGTGACGCCCGGATCGAGTAAGGGAAACCGGTGCGCAGCGAGACGATCCCGTTCGACTGCCAGCCGCCGATGATGTGCTTCAGAGGCCCCGGCAGGTTCCTGCCCGGCATATCCCAGACGAAGTTCGCGACCATGTAGTGCCGCTGGTCGAACCGCAGCCGCCCGCGGTCGCAGGTGCGGCAGAAACGCGGCCGCTGAATCTGCGCGCCCTGGTTGCCGCCTGCTTCGCCGTCGCCGTGGGTTTTCGAGAAGGTGTAGGCGACACCGAACATGAAACCGTTCGAATAGCGCTTCTTCAACTCCATCTGCAAGCCGTGGTGGAAAGCGTTCTGGTAGGTATCCAGATAGCGCACGGTCGAGAGGTTCTGCACTCCAAGCTCCGGCGTGGCGGGGTCGTAGAATCGCGGGAACGGCCGGTTCGCCTGGATTGCGCTGTCCGGCGAAGGCTGGGGCGAGTTCCAGTTGCGCATGCTGTTGCCGACGTGGCGCATCGCGTGTCCCACGTAGCCCACGGTCAACTGGGTATTGAAACCAAGGTCTCGCTGGAGGTCGAGGCTCCACTTCCACATGTCGCCATCCTTCGTCTCCGGATTGACCGTCACCGTGTTGACGGGGTCCCCGAGGTTGCTGGGAAGCGCGCCGACGTTGTCCAGGAACGGGTCGTCGAGCGTAATCGCCAAGTTGGGGTCCCGGATTTTCTGCGTTCGCAGGGTTACCGGCTCTCCGCCGATACCGGCGAGCGTGATGGCCTGGGCGGGGTCCATGGTCTGGATGAACTCGGTCGCGGCGGCCAACGGGGGATTCAGGTTCAGAATCGACCAGTTGTTCCAGTGCATAAGGTTGTCGAAGTAGCCCGCGGCGGTCCGCACCACCCACTTCTCGGTCGGGCGATAGGCGATGCCCAGCCGCGGCATGAAGAAGCGAACGTCCTGGTGGAACAGCTTGATGGCGCCGCCCTCACCTAACTCCGGCGGTCCCATGGTGGGGATTTGCCGCCCCGTATCCGGATCGGTAAAACCGCCGTTGCCGATAGCGGTGCCCGGCGCATGGTTCTCGTCGGGGAACAGGACCGTCCGCAAGAAACCGCCCCGGTCGCGGATGTTGCCGTTGTAATCGAACCGGAAGCCCATGTTGATCGTCAGCCGCGGGCTGAACTTCCAGTCGTCCTGGATGTAGTAGCCCTGGCGGATCGCGACCGGGCTGGTGATGGCCACCCCTTCGGGCGTTTCCGTCGTGGAGGGGATGCCCATCAGGAACGAGGCATGGGTGAGGCCCGCCTGGTTGCCGCTCCAACGCACCCGGCCCCGGCCCAGGTTGGCGGCGCCGTCGTGCATCGTCAGCCGGTAGACCTCCATGCCCATCTTCAGGTTGTGAGAACCCTTGATGACCGACAGGTGGTTCCCGAACTGCTGGTTGTTGGGGTTGTTGTATTCACGGCCGTCGTTGATGTTGTAGAGGCTCAGGTTGGGATAGCCGTGCTCGTCGGTATCGAGCTGGCGGCCCGAGCCCGCAACGATGTGGAACGGCCCGATGCCGAGGCCCGGCATGTTGAAGCTTTCGTCGCCCCTGCGGGGACTGAAGCTGCCCCGGTTGAACTTCTGGAAGCCGAACCGGAGCTCGTTGATCATGTTCTGGTTGAACGTATGGATCCACTGCGTGGCGACGTTGTAGGTGTTCTCCCCCCGGGTAGTCATGAAGTTCGGGTTCAAGGTAGGGCTCAACCGATGACTTTTCGAGACCGCAAGCCGTCCGAAGATGCGGTCGGTTTCGCTGAAGTGGTGATCGACTTTCGTGAAGTATTGATTCACGGTCAGCGGAAAGACGAGCCCCTGGCGGCGCGTGAAGTCCAACGGGTCCGGCTGGCGGAAGTCGGCGCGCGCCACCACCGGCAGGATGTTGTCCCGGATTCCGGCGTGGATGCGGTCCGACGGGATGGTGTTGTTGGGAAAGGGATCGCCTGTGAACGGGTCGTAGATCAGGATGGGCTGGCGCATCCCGCCCCCGGAACGAGGCGTGGGCGTCATCAGCTCCGAGAAGTCGCCCCCGCGAAACGAGTCGTGGGGAAAGAAGCCTTCCGCCACACTCTTCGTCCGCTCCCGGCGCGCTTCCCAGGTGAACATCCAGAACGTCTTGTTCTTGACGATGGGGCCGCTCGCGACGAAGCCGAACTGATTGCGGATGCGCTGGTTGACCTCTCTGCGCTGGCTGGCGGGCCGCTCGAAGTTCAGGAAGTAGGGCTCGGCGTCCATGGCGTTGTTGCGCAGGAACTCGTAGAACGTGCCATGCAGCTCGTTCGTGCCGCCCTTGAGCGAGATGTTCGTTACGGCGCCGCCGCCGAAGCCGACCTCCGCCGAGAAGGAGCTGGTCTGGAGCTTGAACTCCTCGATCGCCTCGAGGGCGGGCACGAAGGGTGTGATCGAGCGCCGCACGTCCGAGGTGTCGGTGCCGTCGAGGCTGACCACCTGGTGAAGCTCGCGCACGCCGTTGGCGCTCACCGAATAGCTGCCCTCGGGGATGTAACCGCCGTCGCCCCGATTCATGCCGGAGCGCTGTCCGAACTGCACGCCCGGAACCAGGACCGCCAACTGGACGATGTTGCGGCCGTTGAGCGGCAACTCGATGATCTGCCGGTTTTCGATCACGCTGCCGACCGTCGTGTTCTCGGTGTTGAGCGTGATCGCGTCGGCGGCGACTTCGATGGTTTCGGTAACGTCGCCGACTTCCATCGTGAAGTCGGTTCGAACCTGCGCCGTGGTCTCCACGCGGACTCCGCTCACCGACTGCGTCTTGAAGCCGTCCAACTCACAGCGGACGGTGTAGTTGCCGACCGCCACGTACGAGAAGCGGTAGTTGCCGGTTTCGTTCGTAGTCACGGTCGTCGTAATGCCCGTGTCCACGTTCGTCATGGTCACTGTGGCGCCGGGGATGACCGCGCCCGTGGCGTCTGAAACCAGACCCTCAATGGTCTGCGTGGTGGTTCGTTGCGCGTGAAGGGGGAGCGTCACCATCCCCAGCAGCACGACGAGCCCGATCAACATTGAAAGCTTTGTCTTCCGATTGGATGGAACCATATTGTTTTCCTTAAAGAAAAGAAGTTCGATCTCTGGCAATGGGGGCGTGTCCTCTACCAACTTCCCGGATCGGGTGCTATGCAGCCGCCGGGCAAACTACCCCCAAAGAAAATCTGAGCCAAGATAGCACAGGCCCAACCGAAGAGTCAAGCAATTCGGCGTTCCCGCAGCCTAGCAGAGGGAGCTGTGAAGAGGTGCGGGAACAGGTGTTTCGGGTGCGCGAGCGGGATGAGCTCAGATTCGGACCGCGGCATGGCACGCCGCTCTCTGCCGGGAAAGCGGGAAAGAGTTGGCCCGTCAGGTTGGGGCGGTGGTGGCGAACCAGTCTTCGGGGAGTTGGCCTTCGGGGAGGAGGTCTCCCTTTTCGAGGTAGCGGGTCTTGCGGGCGTAGCGAGCGGCGTGGGGGTCGTGCGTAACAATGACGATGGTCTTGCCGTGCTGCTTGTTGAGCAGGGCGAGGGCGTTCAGCGCTTCTTTGGCGGAAGCGGCGTCGAGGTCGCCGGTGGGTTCGTCGGCCAGTATGATCGCCGGATCGGTGACGATGGCTCGTGCGATGGCGACACGCTGTTCCTGTCCGCCGGAGAGTTGCCGTGGGTAATGATCGAGGCGGTTGCTCAATCCGACGATGTCGAGAGCCGTCCTGGCGTTCTCGAGGCGCTGTTTCTTGCTGAGACGGGTCAGCAGCAGCGGCAGCTCCACGTTCTCCAAGGCCGTGAGCACAGGGATGAGGTTGAACGTCTGGAAGATGTAGCCGATGTTCTCGCTGCGCCAGGCGGCGAGCTCCTTTTCACCCATGCCTCCGATATCGTCGCCGAGCACGATCAGGCGTCCCGTCGTCGGCCTGTCGATGCCGGCGATGAGATGGAGCATCGTCGACTTGCCGGACCCGGAGGGACCCATCAGCGCCAGGAAATCGTTGCGCGGGATGTCGAGGTCGACGTTGTTGAGCGCCAGCACGCTGAACTCGTCGCGGCGGTATTCCTTGACCACGCCGCGCAGCTCGACGGCTTGTTCGCCCTGACCGGTTTCTTCGCTCATTACTGCCTCACTCGAATAGGCGCCCCGTCCTGGAGATCCTGCGGCGGAGAGACGATGATCTCCTCGCCGCCGGCCAGACCGCCGCCGATTTCCACGCCTCGCGTCGTCGTCTTGCGTACGGTGATCGCGCGCCTGGCGGTGCGGCCGTCGTGAACAACGAACACACTGTCGCCGCTCACGAGGGCGGAGGTGGGAATCGTGATCGTCGGGCGCGCGGGCGCGGCGTAGGCGGGCTGCTCCTCGGCGAGGAACGCAACGTTGGCGTTCATCTCGGGCCGCAGGAAGGAGTCCGGTTCCAGAATCTGCACCTTCACCTGAACCGTGGCTTTCTGGCGGTCGGCTTCGGGCGACATCTCGACGATGGTGCTCTGGTATTTTCGATCGGGGAAGGCATCGGTGGCGACGATGGCGCTTTGGCCCATGGTGAGCTTCGCGAAGTCGTCCTGGCTGATATCGAGCTCGACCTGCAGGTCGTTCAGATCCGCCAGAGAGACGACGAACCCCTTGGCCCCGCGCTCTCCTACGAAACTGGTCGTGATGAACTCGCCCACCTCGACGTTCCTCTCGAGAATCGTACCCGTCACGGGCGCGCGAATCACCGTGGCGTCGAGCTGCGTGCGGGTGAACGCCAACTCGCCTTCCGCTTGTTTGACCTGGCCTCGCACGAAGTCGATTTCTTCCTGGCGCGGACCGATGCGGACCAGCTCGTAGGCGCGGTCCAGAGATGCCACGCGGGCTTGCCGGGCATCGTAGCGAGCTTTGGCGTCATCCAGGTCTTGCTGCGGCACAACGCCTTCCTGGTGGAGTGTGCGAACGCGATCGAGGTTGACACGGGCGTTTTCGAGGTCCGCCTTGGCTTCCTCGAGGTTCGCACGGGCAAGTTGAATCTCCTCGGGGCGAGAGCCGGCTTCCAGTTCCGCGAGCCGTGCCTGCAAGGCCGCGAGGTTCCCTTCAGCCTGGCGGACCCTGGCTCGGTACTCGTCATCCTCGACACGTACGATGGCGTCCCCCTTGGTGACGCCGTCGCCTTTTTCGACGCCGATCCAGGCCACCTTGCCGAGAACTTTGGAGGCGACTTCAATCTTGTAGTGCGCGATGACGTAGCCGGCGGCGTTGAGGACGACCTGTTGACCGCTCGAGCCCGCTGTTTGCGGAATCACTCTGATCGTGTCGACCTCGATCAGCCCCGCCTCAGCGAAGCCGAAGCGCCAGATTCCGAGCGCGACGAAGGCGACAACGCCGATGATGATCCACCATTTCGCCCAGCGCGCCGGCTCGCCGCCGCGTTGTGAGCGGTCGATCTTGAGGCTGGCGAGCCTCTGGTCGACTTGCCGGGTGTCGCTAGCCATTGATCTTGTCGAGAAGGTCGGCCGGGACCCCCAGCCGCTGACGCAAACTTGCAGTGTAGCGGTTTCGGCCCGGCTTCATCCGTGAGGCCGGCTACACGTTGCGCATCGAGCCGAGAATCTCCTGCCGCGCCGCCGCCCGCGCGGGCAGCACGCCCCCCAGCACACCCATGACCGCCGCAAAACTCATGCCGAGCAGCAGTGCGCCGGACGAGATTTCGAACTCGAAGGTGGTGATGCTGAACGTGATGAAGTTTCCGATCCGGCCGCCAAGCCCGTCCAAAGGCAGAATCAGCAGACAACCGAGCATCCCGCCCAGCAAGGAAAGCAGCAGCGACTCGAAGAGGAACGAGAGCAGTACGCTGCCTCGTGAGAAGCCCAACATCCTCAGAACGCCCACTTCGCGAGCGCGCCGGGCGACCGCAGCGTACATCGTGTTCATCGCCGCAAAACTGCTGCCGATGGCCATGATGATCGAGACGAACACGCCCAGCACCTGAACCGGTTGGCCGGACATGGTCTGCTTCTCGTAATACTCGCGTTCGCTAAGCGCCTCGAGCAGGAGCCGTTGGTCGTCGGCAACTTGGTTTTTGAGCGCAACGGCGGTTTCTTCGTCCTCCGCCCGGAGCAATGCCGTGCTCAACGTGCCGCCGCGGCCGAGGTCGACGGCGAGCAGATTGGCGTCAGCCCAGATTTCGCTGTTATAGGCGGATTTGCCCGCGTCGAAGACGCCGACGACTTCCCACTCACCGCGGCCGAAGTTGAGCTTGTCACCGATGGAGGTTCCTTCGTTCGTCTCGAAGATGCCGCGGCCGACCGCCACTTCGCGTTTGCCGGGGTCGAACCAGCGGCCTCGGGAAATCTGTAGCGTTCCTGCCGTTTCGCGGAGCCGGATTCCCATCGGAGGGAGTCCGCGGACGTTCACGTTGGCGACCTCGTCAGGGTTGCTCCTGAACGGAAGATTGAACACCGTGATCACTTCGAGCGACGCCATCGGCTCACCGTTTTCTTCTCTGATCCCCTCGATGAACTTGAGGTTCTGGAACTGCTCGCGGGTGACGGTGCTATTGAGCTCGGCAGTCGAACCCTGGCGCATGACGATCACGTGCAACGGATCGCCCGTCACCGCGAGTGCGCCGTTGAGGCCGCCGATAAGCGCGCTGATTCCTACCAGCACGGCGACCGAGAGGGCGATGCCCAGCGCCGTCATGATGGTGGTCGTCTTGCGGACGAACAGATTGCGGAAGTTGTAGGAGAGGGGGATGGCCATTGCAGGGATGTATGGTTGTCAGCCGGCGTGGCGAAGCGCATCGGTGACTCGGGTGCGCGCCGCGATGATCGCCGGCACGATCGAGCTGAAGAGGCCGATGAGGAGGGCGACACCGAGGCAAAAGAACACTCCCCACCAGGGCATGATGAGTCCCTCGAAGAAACCGACCAGCATTTCGGTGGCCAAGCCCGTCACCAGGTAGGTCAAAGCGGTTCCCAACACCCCTCCCACGAACGCGATGAGCACCGCTTCGGCGATGATCATTGACAAGACAGTGGCCGAAGTGAAGCCAAGAGTCTTCAATACGCCGATTTCCTGAATGCGCTCGCGGACCGACATCGCGACCGTGTTGCCCGACACCAGCAGAATCGTGAAGACAACAGCACCCGCGATGCTCAACAGAAAGAGCTTGACGTTGCCCATCTGGCTCACGAAGGAGAGCTGAAAGGCCCGCTCGGTTTCGGTCTTGGTCGGCTGGGGCGCATTTCGGAACATGTCATCGATGGCCTGGGCGACACGGGGTACGTCTTCAGGGGAGCTAACTCGAATATAGAACGTTCCGACCTCTCCCCTGCGGCTCTCGGGCAGGCTTTCTTCGAAGTACTTCCAGTGAAAAAAACTGTTGTTGTCTTCCGGCCCTTCGAAGATGGCTCGGACGACGACATCGAGATCGATGGGGTAGATGTCGCCGACAAGGGTAAAGCGGTCACCGAGCTTCAGGCCGGTGCGGTTCACGACGGAACTGCCGATCGCGATGCCCTGCCGATCGCGGAGCCAGGCCTGGTATTGGTCTTCCGGGATGCTGACTTCCGTGAGGACTTTGAATAACTGTTCGGGATCGACGGCGAAACGCGCGAAGAACTCCTCCGGCCGATTGTCCTTGTACTTCCCCCCGAACCATGAGAACTTTGTCAGGGTTTCAACACCGTCGACGCCTCGGATGCGGTTTTCGTAATACTGCGGCAACTCCATTGCCAGCGACACGCGGTGCCGCACGATGAGACGCAGGGCTTCCTCCTCGGTGCCGCCGCGAAAATAGAACGCCGCGTAGACTGACAACAGCACGCCGACCAGCAGGAGCGACATCGTGATGCTGGCGACGGTCAGAATCGTGCGGCGGCGATTCCTAAGCAGATTCTTGAAGGTGAGGGGGACAAACCTGAGCATGGCTGCCGCGTGGAACGACTTTCCCGGATTGTAGCAGTCTTCTTTCGCCGCCACGCGGCAACTAACCTGCATTTCTCACCACCCGACGGTCGAAGCACGCGATACGGCCGCCAGGACTTCGTTGCGCTTGCTTGCCGTGCTCAACGTACTGTTCAAGCACGCCTGCGCGCGCCAAGCGGCGCGCGCCTCGTCCTGACGGCCCTCTCACGCACTTCGCCTCGCCACGTAGTGAGAAATGCAGGTTGAGCGGTGATGCATCCCGTCTGAACTGCGTTGCTCCTCGGTCGAATATGTCCAATATACTCCCTCGTCGCTCCTTGTCAGACGGGCACCTCACCTCTCTCGATGCTACGCGGGGTTTCACCTCGGGCTGCCAGCGAGAACGGCGGACGGCGCGCGGACCCTTGATCGGGTGGGGGGGGGAGGGGCCGGGAAATGCCGGGAAATCGTGGGAAATTGTGGGAAATCGTGGGTAGAAAAGCATAAAAGCCGTGTTTCGCGTCTCGTGATTCGTGAAAAACCCGTAGGCCGGGCTTGGAGTTGCTCTCCTTGGAGTCGCCGGAGGGCAGGGGAAAAACATGTTGCGTGATTCGTTGCTGGTGAAAACCCAACAAGCCGTGTTGCCGGCGCGGGGGACGGCGGCCGCCCATGCCGCGCCATAGCCGCCCGAAGCCGCGCCGCAACGCGCAGGAAAGCAGCGACCGGGCGGCCAGAAATGCCGTGACTCGTGATTCGTGAAAAGCATAAAGGCCGTGTTTCGTGACTCGTGTTTCGTGATTCGTGAAAACCTTACAGGCCGCGTTGCCAGTGTGGACGGCGCGGGGACACTGGTTCCGGACAATATTTTTTGGCGAACAATGGCGAACAATCGTGAACAATAGTGAACAGGAAAACAGTGACTTGCCTGCTGGCGCAGTGGACCGGACGGAGGTTTCTGGTGGCGCCACCCCTCGCGCACCCACGGTGATAAAAGCCGTGTTTCGTGTTTCGTGTTTCGTGAAAAGCATAAAAGCCGTGTTTCGTGTTTCGTGAAAAACCTTACAGGTCGTGCTGCCGGCGCGGGGGGCGGTCGCCGCCCATGCCGCGCCACGCCGAGGGCAAGTCGATCCGGGTGATTGCCGATATCCTGTCATCATGCTAGGCCGGCCGAGGCGGGAAAAAAAGACTGAAGGGCTTCAGTACCAACAGGTACCGTTCGGGCCACGTGATTCGTGAAAAACACAAAGGCCGTGATTCGTGTTTCGTGACTCGTGATTCATGAAAAACATAAAGGCCGTGACTCGTATCTCGCGATTCGTGTTTCGTAAAGACTTTAAATTCAGCGGCTTGCGGCTAGCGAACGCCTGGGAGGCCCTGATTCGCGACCCGCACGGACTGCGCCTCCCTGTGCTGTTGCCTAGCAGGCCGGGGCGGAAAAAACAAGACTGAAGGGCTTCAGTACCCCATGTGCCAAAAAAGCCGTATTTCGTGACTCGTGTTTCGTGATTCGTGAAAAACCTTAAATGCAGTGGCTTGTGGCTAGCTTGCATTTCTCACCACCCGACGGTCGAAGCACACGATACGACCGCCAGGACTTCGTTGCGCTTGCTTGCCGTGCTCGACGTACTGTTCAAGTACGCCTGCGCGCGCCAAGCGGCGCGCGCCTAGTCCTGACGGCCCTCTCACGCACTTCGCCTCGCCACGTGGTGAGAAATGCAGGCTAAGGGAGCGCCACGCGTGTCGGGCCTATGGCGAGGAAGATTGCCGCGCGGTTACGCGCGGGGTGGAGCGGCGGATCGGCCGCATCCGTCGCCTCGCGACTTGCTGCGAAGCCTCGGCCTGCGGTTATCTATTCGCCGAGAACATGCAGCGCAAGGATTCTCTGGTGCGCGCGGCGGCGGTGCTCGAAGACGTAGATGCCTTGCCAGGTTCCGAGTGCGGGGCGGCCCCGGCGAATGGGAATGGAGAGTTGACTCTGGGTGAGGGCGGCCCGGATGTGAGCCGGCATGTCGTCGGGACCTTCCATGGTGTGGGTGTAGAGGTTGTTGTCCTCGGGGACAAGGCGGCTGAAGAAGGTTTCGAGATCTCTGACGACATCGGGGTCGGCGTTTTCCTGGATGAGCAAGGAGGCGGAGGTGTGTCGGAGGAAGATGGTGAGGAGACCTTCCTGGATACCGAGACTCTCGACCCAGGAGCAGGTCTCTCGGGTGACTTCGTAGAAACCCTTGCCGCGCGTTGGAACGGTGATCTGGCGAGTGAACTGCCGCACGAGTCCATGTAGTGTAGCTGACTGATCAGCTAACTTCGTGCTGCAACGGACGCCGACTTTCCGGGACAATACGGTCTTGTTTTGCTGATGCGGCACGGAAGGATTGTTGGCGTGCTCTCCTTGGCGGCTGCCTGCCTGGGCTGTGCGGCGAAAGGGCAGCTCGTTCGCGCGGCGGATGCATCGCGGGAGGAGTTGATCCGTTCATTGAAGGACTTCGAGCTCGAGGCGGGGTTCGAGGAGACGGACAACTTCTCGCAGTTGTCGAGCCGCGCCTACATCGACTACCGATGCTATTTCACGGGCAAGCTGAAGCTCCCCTCGGACTACTACAAACTCAAGCTGCGCCACGGAACGCCAACAGGCTGCCCGATCGACGAGGCCAAATACGACGTCTTCTTCTATCGGGTCGAAGCCGTGGCGAGCGGGCATACGCCCATCACACCCAGTCTCGGGAAGGCGAGTGTCGAACGGACACTGGTCGTGGTTCCCCATGAGGACTTCCACAACGATTCGAGAATGGAAGGTTGGCCCACGGCGATCCGTGAGGCAGCTTCGACGCTGGTAGGGTTTCTGGCGGCGGCTGCGTTCGCGAAGAAAGAATATGGGGAGTCGTCGCCTGAGCATCTCAGGCTTTCACGGGAACCGGGAATCTTCTTGCGCAAGGCGGAGATCGTCAACAGGCACGCCGCTCGCCTGGCCGAGCTTTATCGCAAGAGCCGGGATGGTCGGATCGCCAAGACGAGGACCCTTGGACAGAAGAAAGCGATCTTCTCTCTCCTGCACGGCGAATGCGCAGAGTTGCCGGACGCTCGGTCGTTCAACAAGCATCTCAGCGCGTTGAACAACGCCGGGCTGGCTTTCGACCTGACGTATACGCGGCATTACCCGCTGCTGTATCGTGTATCCCGCGCGGTCGGCGGCGAGTTGGAGCAGACCATCGCCGCGCTGAGGCCGCCTTCCGGGAGGAAGTCATTTTCCGAGGAGGAAGCGGTGGCGTACTTCCAGCGACAACTGAGCGATGAGTAGACGAGCGGCCGTGCTCGACTAGCTTTCGAGTTCCTCGAAGATTTCCGGCAAGGGCACTTCGATCGCCGGACCATCGGTTCTCAACACTCCGTCTGTCACTTCCATTGAACCGTCGCGGGTATGAGCCCATGCTCGCCGGCTGCGGGGATTGATCACCCAACAGTGGGACACACCGAAGCGCAGGTAGTCTTCGATCCGTTCCCGAAGGTCCGAGTCGCGATCGTCCTTCGACAGAATCTCGATGCAGACAAAAGGCGGATTCGTGAAAACGAGTTCGGTCGGGCGATCGCCGCGAGTGACACAGATGTCGGGAACCCGATAGCGCGTCGGCGAAACTTGAATTCGTTGCTCGACGAACACGTGGATACCGAGTCGCCGCCTGCGGACATTCAGCCAAGCGGCAAGCTCTGTCTGTAGCTCACTGTGGTCCCGCTCTCCCAAGCTGCGCTCCCAAAGAACACCGTCAACGTACTCTCGGTCAGGGCGGTAACTCGTCGCCCGGTACTCATGCACGGAGGTCAACGTTCCACTCGGCATACCCTTGTATTAGTGTAATAGGCGAGCTATTCCTTGGTGATCGTCTCGTCGAGGTTGAGGATGGTGCTGGTCACCATCGTCCATGCGGCGAGTTCCTGTTCGTCAACATTGGGATTGTGTGGCGAGTCACCCACCGCGAGGAGCTCGCGGGCCGCATCGGGTTGCCGGCGATAATCTTCGGCTAGCTGTTGAAGCAGCGTGAGCAGAATGTCCTTCTCTTTCGGCGAAGGCTCTCGGGCCGTGGCGCGGAGGTAAGCAAATGCGAGCCGCTCGGAGTCGTTTGACCCGCCTTCCGTCAGGGTCCTTTCGGCGAGGACTCGCGCCGCTTCAACGTATGTCGGGTCGTTCATCAGGATGAGAGCTTGCAACGGCGTGTTCGTGCGAGGACGCCGCACGGTGCACTTCTCGCGGTCGGGTGCGTCGAAGGTGACGAGTGTTGGAGGCGGGACGGTCCGCTTCCAGAAGTTGTACATGCTGCGGCGGTAGAGGTCATCGCCTTTGCCGACGAAGTACTGCTGCGCGGTGAAGCGGTCGCCAAACGACATTTCCTTCCACAGGCCCGGCGGTTGATAAGGATAGACGCTGGGGCCGCCGATTGTCGGCACGAGCAGACCGCTGACGGCGAGGGCATTGTCGCGAATCGTCTCGGCGGGCAACCGGAAACGCGGACCACGGGCAAGCTGTCGATTCTCGGGGTCCTCGGCCTGTCGCTCGGGGGTGGTGCGCGAGGACTGCCGATAAGCCGCCGAAGTTACGATCAGGCGTTGCAAGGCCTTGATGTCCCAACCGGATTCGACGAACCGAATCGCCAGCCAGTCGAGAAGTTCGGGATGGGATGGCGCTTCGCCTTGCGAGCCGAAGTCTTCGGCTGTCTTGACGAGGCCGACGCCGAAGTACATCTGCCAATAACGATTTACGGCGACGCGCGCGGTGAGCGGATTCGAGCCTGAGACCAGCCACTTCGCGAGACCGAGCCGGTTGACTGGCGCGTCTTCCGGAAGCGGCGGAAGAACCGCCGGCACCGCTGCCGTTACCTTCTCGCCCTTGTTGCGATAGTCTCCGCGGCCCAACAGGAACGTCTCACGCGGTTCGTTCATGCTGCGCATCACCATGGTCGTCGGGATGTGTTCTTCCAGGTCGCTCTTGCGCTTGCGCTGCTCGCGAAGCATCGTGTAGGCGTCGCGATGACGCTGCGGCGCATAGTGCGTGAGGTAGTAATGACGCAGTGTCTGGTCTTGCGACCGGCAGCGGCTTTCTTCCTTCGACTCTCTCTCTTGGGCGACTTGGACTTCACCCTTCTTCTCGGTCAGCAGGTCACCGAACTGCGCGCAGGGATCGTCGGGTTGGCGCGAGGAGAGGATGGCGCGAATGGGTTCGTGGACGGCCAACTGCTCGACCTCGGCTTCTCCGAGCACGCGGTCGTAGACGCGCAGGTCATCGATGTCGCCCTTGTAAGGTTCGCCGAAGGATGCGTCGCCGATGCCGACCGGTCGACTGTTCGCAATCGAGCCGCTCAGGCTGTCGCGTGTGACCTTCATCTCTGCCGCCTTGCCGTTGAGATAGACGGAGACTCCGCCCGCCGTCCCAGAACCATCGGAGCTGACCGTGACTTGATGCCAGTCATTGAGACTGAGCTTCTGCGCCGATTCGAGAAGCACAGCGTTGTCGGGCCATTGGTGAACGAGCCGGACATAGAGCGTTTGCCCGCGGCGGTAGGCGCCGGTTTTTTCGGACTTGCCCAGGAAGAGTTCCAAGCCGGTACGGCTCTCGGCATCGGCGATTTTGTGGAAGAGGCTCTTCGCGGAGGGCCGGGAGGCGCGCATCCAAAGCGCGATGGAGAAGGGATGGTCGCCGACGGAGTGCTCCTGACCGAAGGTGACGTGCGTCTGACCGCTAAGGCGGACAGCGCGTCCGACTTGCCCGTCAACGTAGGTGACTTCGCCGCGGCGGGTTTCGACCTCCCGGCTTTTGGCGAGACCTGCGAGATTGTCCTCGAAGGCGAAGTGTGCCCTCAGGCCGTCTGCCGGGGCGGTCGGAATCTCGGAGAGCGCTCTCGCCCTCCATGCGAATTCCAGCCGATCGATCTCCGGCTTCGGCAGCTTGCGCTCGGTCTTGGCGATCTTGCGCTGAATAGCCGCGAGCAGGTTCTCCTCCGGCTTGCTGGGCAGTTGCAGCATGGGAACGGCGTTGCCGCGTTGTCCGTCGAGCCCCTTCTCGGGAACGGAGTTGAAGAAGGCGTAGAAGCGATAGAAGTCGTTTTGCGTGATGGGATCATACTTGTGGTCGTGGCAGCGTGCACAGCCCACCGTCATGCTCATCCAGACGGTGGCGGTAGTCTCGAGGCGGTCGATGACGTACTCGTTGTGATACTCCTCGGGGATCGCGCCGCCCTCGTAGTTGATCATGTGATTGCGGTTGAACCCGGTGGCGACGAGCTGCTCGCGGCTGGGGTTGGGCAGCAGGTCTCCGGCAAGCTGCTCGATGGTGAACCGGTCATAAGGCATGTTTCGGTTGAACGCCTCGATCACCCAATCGCGCCAGTGCCACATGTCGCGGTGGGAATCGATGTGATAGCCGTGGGTGTCGGCGTAGCGCGCCAGATCGAGCCATTCCATCGCCATGCGCTCGCCGTAGTGCTTCGATTGCAGGAGATCGTCGACACGCTCCTCGTAGGCATCGGGGGAGTCGTCATCGAGAAAGGAATCGACTTGCTCGGGGGTGGGCGGCAGGCCGGTCAGGTCAAAAGTTGCGCGGCGCAGAAGTGTGATCTTGTCGGCCTCGAGCGAAGGTTCGAGTCTTTCCGCCTCGAGCCGCGCAAGGACAAAGTTGTCGATGGCGTTACGCGGCCATGAGGCGTTTTCGACGGCAGGCGCCTCGGGACGCTCGGGGCGCCGAAATGCCCAGTGCGTTTCCCAGGGAGCGCCCTGTTCGATCCACAAACGGATCAGGCCGATCTCGTCCCGGGTCAGTTTTCGCTCGGCATGGGGCGGGGGCATGCGCACCACTTCCTGTTGATGGCTGATGCGCTGATAGAGCCGGCTGGCGGCCGGGTCACCGGGGATGATGACCATGTAGCCGCCGCGGTCGGCGAAGGCTCCCTCTCTGGAGTCGAGGCGCAATCCCGCTTGACGTTGAGCTTCATCCGGCCCATGGCAGGCGAAACACTTGTCGGAAAGGATGGGACGGATGTCGCGATTGAAATCGATCGCGGTTGGGGCTTCGCCGGCTTGCAGGCCGGCAACGGCGAGAAGAGATGCGGCGGCAAGCCGGGCCGCTGACTGGGCTATGGAATGGCTGATGGGCACTGCCAACTATGATACTGATACAGCGACGAAGAGTGGGGGGCGTTTTGGCTCACGGGAGCGTGGGTTGGCGCGACCACGAATGGACACTAATAGCTCTTGACACTATTAGTGTAATGCGCCATGGTTTAAGGGTGATCCGAAGTTACAAGAACCTCGACACCGAAGCAGTTGCAAATCGAGAACGATGCAGGACATTCCCCGCGGACATCCAGCGCCGCGCCCAGGCCAAACTGATGATCTTGAACAACGCCAAGGACTTGAACGATCTGCGGGCGCCTCCAGGGAACCGTCTGGAGGCGCTTTCGGGAGACCGGAAAGGCCAGTACAGCATCCGCGTCAACGACCAGTGGCGGATCTGCTTTTCCTGGAAGCAAGGGAATGCCTATCAGGTTGAGATCGTGGACTACCATTGAGAGCGCAACGACCCAGAAGCAAGAAGGAGTCAAAGACATGAGCAGATCAGTGCCGCGTAGCCGCAAAAAACTATCCCCTATTCATCCCGGGGAGATTCTTAATGAGCAGTTTCTCGGCCCCCTGAAGATCACCCAGTACCGACTGGCCCAGGCGATCGGTGTGGATGCTCGCCGGATCCATGCGATCATCCACGGCCAGCGGTCCATCACACCGGAGACAGCCCTACTGTTCTCGCGCTACTTTGGCAACTCTCCCGAGTTCTGGATGGGACTCCAGAGCCAATACGACCTGGAAAGGGAACAGGATCGCCTGGCCGACAGGCTTGATCAGGTGTCGGCGCACAGCGACCCTGTCATAGCCTGATCCGCTTTCACCCAAAGCCGGGCCCGAACGTACTCTCCATGGGCAAGGTATTGGTGATGGACTCAATCATGACGCCCCGGCTATCGATACGCCCGCGGAACTGAGGCAGGAAGAACCGTGTCTGAAGCAAGGTTGCTGATCGACCTGACGCTGCTTGTCGGCATGGCGATCCCCATCGTGGCGCTGGCGCACCGTTTGTCGGCTCCACCCCTGGTGGGTTTCTTTGTGGCCGGCGTCCTGGTGGGTCCCAACGGATTCGGCCTGATCAGCGCCACGGACGAGGTGGAACTCCTGTCCGAACTCGGCGTCGCCCTGCTGCTCTTCGAGGTGGGGCTTGAGTTGTCCCTGTCCCACGTGCTCCAGTGGGCGCGCGCGGTATTCATGGGGGGTGGGTTGCAGGTGGGCTGCACACTGCTTGGGGTGGCGGCGTTGGCGTTCGCCTTCGGAGTGCCACCCGGCCAGGCGACATTCTACGGAGCTCTGGCCGCGCTTTCTTCGACCGCCATTGTCACCAAGACCTATGCAGACAGGGGTGAACTGGACTCGGCGCAGGGGCGCTCCGTCATCTCCATCCTGCTCTTCCAGGATCTGTGCGTATTGCCACTTATTCTTGTGCTGCCAGTTCTCACCGGCCTGGGAACTGCTGACATCGGAGTGCTGGGCATGGAGTTCTTGCGCGGACTCGTGATCATCACCGTGCTGATGGTCGGCGGTATGTTCATCGTCCGGCAGACGCTGGACAGGATCGTGCTGTTCCGAGACCGCGAGCTGTTTACCCTATGCGTCGCATTTTTCTGTATCGGCACGGCGGTGGTTACCGCATCGGCGGGTTTTTCCATCGCCATTGGAGCTTTCATCGCCGGTCTGATCATCTCGGAATCGGAATACGGATTGCAGGCGTTATCGGACGTCCTGCCCTTCAGGGCCGTGTTCAGCGGAATCTTCTTCATCTCGGTCGGCATGCTGCTCGACGTTTCCGCCGTGATGACGGAGTTTGGCTTGCTCCTTGCCCTGCTGGCGGTCCTGTTTGTACTGAAGGTAGCGCTGGCGGCGGTGTCGGTCCTGGCGGTGGGAGGGATGACGTCGACCGCCCTGATCAGCGGCCTCAGCCTTGCACAGGTCGGTGAATTCTCCATCCTGCTCGCCTCGGAGGGGTTGCGCCTGGGGCTCTTCCGCGAAGGCGACTACCAGTATTTTCTCAGTGCCGCCGTCCTGTCCATGATGGCCACGCCGTTTCTGATTTCTGTTGCACGGCCCATCGCTGAACGCATCGCGCCATCCGGCAGGGGGTTGCAGCGACTCTCCGATGCAGCCTCAGCCGATGCGATGTCCGACCACACGATCATCGTCGGCTATGGTGTTGCCGGGCGATACCTGGCGCGTGTGCTCAATGCGGCGGGCATCAAGTGCATCGTCGTCGAACACGACGCGCATCTCGTTCGCCACGCACGTGAGGACAGGATTCCGGTGGAGTTCGGCGACGGCACTCAACCGGCAGTCCTGAAGCATGTCGGCGCGCACCGTGCTCGGGTTGTCGTCTTCGCGATATCCTCACCGACCGAGGAGAGGCGAGGTGTCGCGGCCGCTCGCGACCTGAATCCGGCAGCCCGGATCGTCGTGCGCACCAGATACACGCGTGCCATCGATGAGTTGATGGCGCTGGGGGCCACGGACGTGGTGGTGGAGGAGTTCGAAGCCTCCATCGAGCTGTTCGCCAAGGCTCTCGAAAGCTACCGGATTCCGATCAACCGGATATGGCAGGAAGCCGAGACAGTGCGTACGGAGCACTACGCTCTGTTGCGTGGAACAGGGCAGCCCGACTTGCGACTCGATGCGCTGAAACATCTCGGTATTCACGATGCCCTGGAGTTGCTGGAAATCAGGGACGGAGCGGAGGTAATCGGAACAAGCGCCACGTCGTTGAAGTTGAGGCGCCGTACAGGCGCCGTACAGATCGCTGTGGTCAGGGAGGGTCATCCGATCTACCGTCGCGACTCGGCATTCCATTACCGAGCCGGCGACACGGTTGTGCTGGTGGGTGACCGGGAAAGCCTGGACCGGGCCATTGCGCTATTCCAGAAATGACCCGGGGGGTCACCTGTGGCGGCGGCCGTATCCCACTGAACTGGAACTGCTCCGTATCTCCGGCTTTTCGCCAGATTTCGGAGCCGAGCCGGATGGGGAGTTCTTGCCTCTTGGCTCAGGTTGCGAGCAACGCGCCCATCTTCTCGGCGGTTCGGTTTGTGATGCGGCGCAGCCAGTCGGCAAAGGCCCCGCCGGCTGACTCGTCGAGGTTGCTGACGCGAGAGACATGGCCAGCCTTGGCATCCCATTTCTGGTAGTCCTCGACGGCCTGCTGAGGCGCAGGTAGAGGCGGACCCGGCTCGACGAGAGTTTTGACGATCTGCTCCTGGTTTTCGATGAGCGCCCGATGCTCACGGATGCAGGCCTCGCCTCTGCCTCCTGCTGCTTGCTCCCACTTCCTGATAGAGCGATCGAGCTTCCCGATGATCCTCTGAAGGCGGACGGCGCGCTCAACGATGTGTCGCTCAATCTGCCGGCGTGCCGCGCAGTAGAGAGGTTTCTGGTAATCCGCCGCGAAGGCCAGCCTCACCTGCTCGTACCAGGAGTCGAGCGCGTGCAGGGAGCCGACAAGGCGAGCCGTTTGGGCGAACTTGCCGCCCAGCATCGTGTATCGCTCGGGGTCGAAGGGCTGCGCCAGTTGTGACCGCATTGCCTCGACGTGAATGCAGTTCGGGCCGACGTTGCGCCGGACAATCGACCCGGCTGCGATGACCGCGCCGAAGCCGATAGCGACTGGTCCCACGAGGCCGCTGTTACCGCCCACAAAAATCGGGGCCGACTCCAGAAGCACTCCCGTGGCGTCACCGATCATACTGCTCCACTTGTCACCGCGTGGGTCGAAGTTGAAGTGAACTGCGCCGGAGCCCACTTCGCTGTGGTCTTTGCGCGACGTGCCGCCACTCATGAACAGGTCACAGTAATTGATGAGTGAGCCGGTGACGACGGTCGCCGTGAGCACCGTATTCTTGAAAGCGACGGAGTGGGCAACGTCGACTTGCTCTTCCAACAGTGTTCCTTCGCGGATCTCCGCGAAGCCGCGTACTCGAACCGAGTCGAGTAGCGTGGCGTTCTGGTAAGAACCCGCGCCAAGTTCGACATCACGGCCGATCTGACAGTTCTCAATCCTCGCGAGACCGGATACGCCGATGCGTGATCCACGCCCGACGCGCGTTTCCGGTCCGCTCAGAGTTGCATTGATGAGAGACGAGCCCGGCTCGATGTTTCCGAGGGGAACATCGGCGGCAATGTAGACTCGCTCGGGTCCCCAGACGTCGACGCCTCGCGCGGCCAGCGCGGCGATTCGCTCGCGATTGCCCGCTTCATCGTAAGTGGGGTGGTTGGACAACGCCTGAGGGTCGGTGGGCTTGCCCACGCGTCACTTCAGGATACATCGCGGCCCGGAGCACACGGCGCCGCTCTGGGCTGGCGTTCTGCAGCATCCCGTGGCGCTGGCAACCGGCGTTCGTTCCCAACCCCACGGAGAGGCTCCCAGCCGGTCGGCCAGGAGTTGCGTTCTCTTACACTTCCATCGCTGCCTTAACGTCAGCAGGGAGATCCCGTCGAACGGCGGGAGTGTGCCACAACGAGACCCCAATGAACATAACCAACGACGCCAGCAGCGAAAACGCCCCCACATTCATTCCGTAGGGAAGCTGGAACAGTCCGTGCCGCGCCGATATCTCCAGCGCGAAGTTCAGGGCTACGCTGGTCACGATCGAGGCGACGCACGCCGCTCCAGTCGCTCGCTTCCAGTTGAGCCCGATCGCGATACTCGGGAAGATCGCGGCGGCAAACGTGCCCCAACCGAAAGTGCCGAGCAGCGCGATCAGGTTCTCCATGTAGAGGGCAAAAAGTGCCGATGAGACAAGCAACACGCCCGTCGCGACCCGTGACCAGAGCAGTTCGCGCTCGAGAGGACGGCCGAGCAAGGCCGTCGGGATATCCCGCACGACCGATGCCGCGCCGAGATTCAAAAAACTGTCCGCGGTCGACATGATCGCCGCCAGCAGACCGGCGAAGACTACACCAGCCAGCAGTTCCGGCACGTAGTTGAGCAGGAAGACCGGCGCCGCGTGGTCCGGTGAAGCTAGCGGCGACTGTACGCCGTTCTCGACCAGAGTCCGCATCGAGAGTCCGATGCTCACCCACAATAGGCTCAGCAGGGCATAGCAAGGCCCCGTCAGCAAGCCCGCCCACTTCAGGTTCCTGATGTCCTTGAGCATCATGAACTTCGTGATGCCGTGCGGCTGCCCGACACCGCCGATGACGAAAAGCAGGAACCAACTCAGCGACGTCAGCGGCCCGCGTGAGCCCCACGGCCCGAGAAACGCCGGATCCATCTCCCAAAGCGTTGTGCCGATGGCGTTCAGTCCTCCGGCCGCGTTGACGGCGAAGGAGAACACGGCCAGCGATGCACCGATCATCAGCAGGCCCTGGAACAAGTCGGTGTAGACGCCCGCCATGATGCCGCCCGCGATGCTGTAGAAGGCCAGCACACCCAAGCCGATCGCCAAGCCGACGGGCAGGTCGACACCCAGCACGGCCACCAGGACGACGCCGATCGCCATCACTTGAGTTCCGAGATAGCCCAACACGCCCAACAGGATCGCCACGGCCATCGTCGCGCGAGGCCAGCGACCGCCGTAGCGGGCTTCCACCGCGTCCGGCAATGTGAGGATCTCCCGCACTTCGGCCAAGAGCCGAAGACGCTTCCCGAGCATCACCGCTCCCAAGGGCATTGCGAAGGTCGCCGCGAAAGTGATCCAGAAGGATGTCGATCCCGACTCGAAGACCAGCCCCGGACCGCCCACGAAGCCGAAGCCACTCATGATGCTCGACATCGTCGCGAGCACGACGACCATCGGCCCGAGGCTCTTCCCGGCCAGAAAGAAATCCGCGCTGCTGTGAGTCCGCCGCATCGCCCAGATGCCGATGCCGAAGCAGGCAACCAGGTAGCCGATTACGCATACAATAATCGCGGGGGAGTCGGCAATGGGCATCAGTCGGAAGAAGTCCGCCGGCCGAACTCGGACAGGAACTTGTCGAGCTTCCACCTCGGCAGCACAAGCCGATCGAAGACTCGGAAATAGAGGACACCGAGGAAGACGCCCAGGGGCCAGATACCGTAGACCAGGAAGGCCGTCGCGACAGGGACGCCCAGTACGAGGTCGGGTGAGCTGTCGGTTCGATCCGTCAGCAGGGTCGCGCCCATCAGCACGACTCCGGCTGCAAACATCGCCAGTAAAGCCGGCAAGACCTCTCTCCGAGCCGCACTGCCGCCGAACCCCAACGCCGCGCAGAGGAAGATGAGCAGAAACGTCCCCATCCCGAACCAGCCCTTCCACCCGACGCAACCCAGCAATAGAAGCAGGAGGCAAAGAGGACCGAGGATCAGGACGAGCCTGTTGCGGAGATCGTTCACGAGAGAGGAGCGGGCTTGCCCTTCAGCAAGACTCCCAAACAAAGGCCGGGAATCGCTTCAGCAAGCGAAAACCTGCGCATTCATAAAGTTGGATGGCATGTTGATTCGAGGCCGTGACCGTCAAGCTGACCGCTTCACAACGGTGTACGCGGTAGGCGTCAAGTGCTTGGCCAAGCAGTTCACGGCCAACGCCTGAACAGCGGAATCGAGGGTCGACGCAGAGCTGTGTGATGTGGCCGACCTTGGGTTGCACCAGGCTTCCCAGACAAACGCCGGCCGCCGTGTTCGTCAGACGGTCGAACCCGACTCGAGCAGCCTTGCGGAAGAACAGACCACATCCGGGATGCTGCGTGCTGTTGCGCAGATAGCGGAGTGCGCCCGCCCTGCTCTGATACTGATCGTTGATACGGGCGTCGACATGGTGCTGGTAGGCGCGACAGATCAGGTCCGAGGTGGATTCGAGATCACGTTCAGTCCAAGTTCGATACATCAATCCCGTGGAAGCGCTTTTGGGTCGGGACGCCGGCAATCCTTCGACGATCATGAAATGGCGA
This sequence comes from Bryobacterales bacterium, assembly GCA_965204095.1. Taxonomy (GTDB): domain Bacteria; phylum Acidobacteriota; class Terriglobia; order Bryobacterales; family UBA6623; genus JAPPLB01. The sequence continues at coordinate 4,764,456 of OZ241991.1, forward strand.
GGAATCACCCGCACCCTGCTTCCATAAACCTCCGTCTCAGGCAGATCGTCGGACAGCGCCAGGAGTTGGCCTTCGATGCGCCGTACGCCTGGAAAAACCACAGCAGTGCGCAGTGTGTGATTCAGCAATATGCGTTCGGCATACGACTCGCGGTGCGCTTCGGAAACGAACAGATCTCCAAGCTGCGCCTTGTGATTTTCGTGGATGAAGTAGCTGTAGCCGATCGGGGCGGCGTCCTTCAATAACACGAAACCATAGAGGTTCCGCGAGTCGATATAGCGCAATAGGGTTTCCTTCGAAGTGCTGAAGTCCCAATGCAGATGCCGGTTCCAGTAGGCTGCCTGCTCGGCCAGAAGCGATTCGAGGATGTCGGAACGGTACTCGCGCAGATCGCCTATCGTGAGTTCGCTCGACTGCACAGGCGACGCCGCCATCCAGGAGATTATACCCGCCCGCTGCGCGTTCTTTCCCAATCGGGAATACCGGACGAAGCTGTGTAGTCTCGAGTTTTCGGTTTGAAGGGACTTGGGTCAGGGACGAAAATTATGGTGCACTTGCGGTCCCAACGTGCACGATGCGCGGTGGGTCGGACTCAACCCGGAACGAGCGGGGTTCAGCGGAACAATCGGGCAGGCGGCCCGTACTGTAGTACCTCAACCCATAGACGACATGGCGTCGGACATCTCCAAGGCAAGTTGCCTCGTGCCGGGGCTTGATCTGTTGCCACAATGGTCGCGTCCCTGCCTGGCGGTCGATTTCGGGTACAGCCGCGATCTTGAGCAGGACGAGGCTCACTGCTGCGACAGCGGCAACGGCAGTGGTGGCGGCGGTCGTTCCTCTCGCCGCTGCAATCGCAACGCCCGCCGCGGCCAGCAGAACACCCGCCACCCAGACCCACGATACGTTGGTGGGGGGCCAAGCCCGTCGTAACCCGTGCGACATCGCCTCGGGAGCCAGAGCGGCTCCAATGGGGACCAACATCAGGAGCAGGGCCGCCGAAGTGAGCAAAATCACCGGGCGGCGAGCCTTGGCCAATCCAACACCCATCAGGCCGGCGAGGGGCGGCAGCGCAGGCAGGATGTAGGCCGGCAGCTTGTTCACCGACAGCGAGAAGAACAGGAAAGTCGTTGCCGCCCAGCCGGCGAGGAAGCGCAGGCGGGCATCGCCGCCGATTGCGAGGCGGGGCATGAGGCCGAGCAGGGGTGTCCAGGGCAATAGCGCACCCAGCAAGACCGGCACGAAATACCAAACCGGCTGAACGTGCTGTAGCTCAGCGCTCACAAACCGCATCACGTGGTGCTTCCAGATGAAGTCCTCGACGAACACGGAGCCGTTTTGGAAGTAACAAAGTGCGTACCAAGGCAGGCTTACGGCCGCGAAGGCAAGCAGAATGCCGGGGCGCGCGAGCGAAAGTAGACGGTTTCTCAGACCTGCCTCAGCCAGCAGGGGCAAGAGTGCGAGCGCCGCTACGGCTGGGCCGACCAAGCCCTTGGCAAGCACTGACAGACCGAGAAACCCGCCGAAGATCAAAGGCGGCGGACGTTCTCTCCGTTCTGCTTGCTCGATCCATGGCAACAACGAGATCAAGGCCACGGACACGGTCACCGCCAGGGGCAGGTCGAAGATGCCGGCATGGCTGAACGCGACCCAACCGACAGAAGTGCCCAGGATCATCGTCGCCAAAACGGCCGCATTGCGTCCGAATGAGGACGCCAGGGCGAAGTAGAAATAAATCAAAAAGCCGACACTCGACAGGACGACGGGCAGTCGGGTCGCGCGGTCATCGTCAAAGCCGAGGAGGGCCGCAGCGGCGCCCATCCAGTAAAGCAGTGCCGGCTTTTCGAACCAGGGTTCAGCGTCCAGGCGCGGTGTGATCCAGTCGCCCGACACGGCCATCTCACGGGCGATTGCGGCATAACGAGGCTCGTCAGGACCAACCAGGCCCCGCCCGGACATGCCCCAGAAGTACAGTCCATACAGAACCGCCAAAGCGGCCAGCCACGCTGCGACGGTATTGCGACGCATCCAAAGACCTTCCCAAGTGTAACGAAGTGATTTGGTCTTTACTCCGTGCGGTTGGATTGACGTCTCGCCGTTGTTCTGGAAAGCGGTTTGTTCTGCTGGGTAGATGAGGGAGCGGCATGTCCTGCCGTGCGTTCGTCAGATGCCGCATCGGGGTCTCGACGGGACCGCGAGAGAAGCGGCCACGCCACACCGAGCCGTCAGCCGCGAGTCGACACTTGCAAGAACGACGAAAGCCCCCGCGCGAACCTCCACCGACACACCACAACCCATGCAGATCGGTACTCCGGCGCTCATCACGTTCACACTCCGATGAGGTCGAGCGTCCGAACTCCTTCTCTCCCGATCAGGGCGGCCGGATAGAGCGGGATTCCCTTGCTTCTCTACGAAGCTTCGGCGTCGGTTCTGCTACTAACCCGTATTTCTCACCACCCAACGGTCGAAGCACGCGATACGACCGCCATGACTTCGTTGCGCTTGCTTGCCGTGCTCGACGTACTGTTCAAGTACGCCTGCGCGCGCCAAGCGGCTCGCGCCTCGTCCTGACGGCCCTCTCACGCACTTCGCCTCGCCACGTGGTGAGAAATGCGGGCTAACCGCCGGAAACTTCTTCGGCAGCAGTTTCAGCCGGCGCCCGCCGGATCTTTTTGATGAAGATCGGAACGGCCGGGTAGTATTTGTGGCTGCCCTTTTCCGTCGTGTTGACCCGGCTGATCTCATCGACGACCCTCATGCCGTCAATCACCTTGCCGAAAACGCAGTAACCATGGCCGTCGCTCTTGGGGTGATCCCGATTCAACTGCCTGTTGTTCCGCACGTTGATAAAGAACTGTGAAGTCGCGCTGGAAGGGTCCTCGCCCCGAGCCATCGCCACCGAGCCTCGGACGTTGCTCAGGCCGTTATCCGATTCGTTGGGGATGGGGTCGCGCGTCCACTTTGAACGGAGCCGGTTGGTATCAAAGGTATCAATCTGGTAGCCGCCGCCCTGGACCATAAAGTTCTTGCGAATACGGTGAATGACGGTCTGGTCGTAGAACTTGCGGTCAACGTATTGGAGAAAGTTCTCGACGGTCTTCGGTGCCGCGTCGGCGTCAAGCTCCATCGTCACGTCGCCCTTGGTCGTTTCCATGATGACGACATGCTTGCCGGTGAGAGGTTCCGGTGGTGCTTCTTTTTCCTCAGCTTTCGGTTCCGGCTCGGCGCTCGCAGTCTCGCTCTCTGACGATTCGCAACCCGTCAGGAACGGAAGCGCAGCCACCAGCAGTACCGCGAGGATGAATCGAATGGGTTTCATGGCCTCCTCCTTTCCCATGCCATTCTTCGGCGTCTGGCAGAGCCTGTTCCGCGTGGCGACGCGGGCGGCTTCGCCCGGTTGGATTCTACCACTCCGGCAGTGGTTGATGTAAAGCTCGGCAGTGCCTCTACCGAGCACTTTTTGGTGTATTCCCCAAAGTTCTGCACTCTCACCTGTCTTTCTCACTACCTGACGGCCGAAGCACGCCGTAAGACAGCCACGACTTCATTGTGCTTTCTCACGTGCTCAATGTACTGTCATCTACACCTGCTCGCAAAAAGAGGTTCGCACCTCGTCATGTCGGCCTTCTCACGCATTTCGCCTCGCCGCGTAGTGAAAAATGCAGTCCAGGACTCGCGATAACCGTACCTGAGATCATGAGTCAGTTGGGTACGTTGTTGTTGGATTGCCTGCGCGGGCTGGTCGGATGACTTCGTGCTTGCGGTGAATTCACCCTGTGGGACGCATGGCCTGGGCGGCAGCGGGTGTACGAGAGCGATTTTCATCTGTTCACTGTACGCTCGCCGAAGATAGCGGTGCCGACGCGGACGAGCGTCGAGCCTTCCTGGATGGCCGCTTCCAGGTCGTGACTCATGCCCATGGAGATTTCTCCGAGCTCGTGTTTCTCAGCCAAAGTCCGTAGCCGGCGGAAATACGGGCGGACTTTCTCGGGGTCTTCGAACCAGGGAGGCATGCCCATGAGTCCTCGCAGGCGAAGGTAAGCCAGTCCGCGGCAATATTCGACGACCGCGGACAGGTCGGTTTCGTCGAGCCCGCCCTTGGTCTCTTCGGACGACAGCTTGACTTCAAGAAAAACATCAATGGGTGTGGCGCAATTGTCAAGGCGGCGGGCGAGCTTGAGACTGTCGATGGTTTGGATCACCTGGAAGAGCCGCGCCGCCGGTTTGGTCTTGTTGCTTTGGAGCTTGCCGATGAAGTGGAACACGGCGCCGGAAAGATCGCCGAGTTCCGCGGACTTGCGGTCGAACTCCTGGACGTAGTTCTCGCCGAAATGGCGTTGTCCGGCCTGGTAAGCTTCACGGACATCGGCAGCAGACTTGACCTTGGAGACGGCGACGAGAGTGATGGCATTGGGGTCGCGTCCTGCGGAAAGCGCCGCCTTCTCAATGCGTTCTCGAACCCGAGCAAGACGGTCGGCGATCATGGTGACCATTTTAGGTGGTGCGGCCTGAATGACCGCTCAGGACCGCAGGCTGCCTAGCCTGCATTTCTCACCACCCGACGGTCGAAGCACGCGATACGACCGCCAGGACTTCGTTGCGCTTGCTTGCCGTGCTCGACGTACTGTCAAGTACGCCTGCGCGCGCCAAGCGGCTCGCGCCTCGTCCTGACGGCCCTCTCACCCACTTCGCCTCGCCACGTGGTGAGAAATGCAGGCTTGCGGCGCGTGAGTGAGGGCTATAATCGCAGCTTGAAGCGGGGACTGTTCATCGCACTCGAGGGGATTGACGGCAGTGGGAAGACGACGCAACTCCACCGCTTGGAGACGTTTCTCACGGACAGAGGATATGCGGTCACTTTGGCCCAGGAACCCGGTGGGACGCGAGTCGGGCGCGAGATCCGTCGGCTCCTTCTCGACTCGGCGAGTTCGGACCTGAGGCCAATCCCCGAATTGCTCCTTTACTTCGCGTCACGTGCGCAGAATGTCGAAGAGGTGATTCAACCTGCATTGCGGGAGGGCCGGGTCGTACTTGTGGATCGTTTCACCGACGCAACCGTGGCATACCAGGGCTATGGCCGGCAACTTGGTGTCCCGGCGGTTCGCCAGGTGGAAAGCGTCGCGTGCCAGGGAGTGCAACCGGATCTTACGATCCTGCTGGAGATCGATATCGAGACCGGTGTGAGACGAGCCTTGCATCGCAACGCCGAACAGAGCGACGACGAGAGCCGCATGGAGCAGGAAAGTCGAGAGTTCCATGAGCGGGTCGCGAAGGGGTACGCCGCACTGCTGACTGCCGATCCCGAACGGATCAAGAAGATCGACGGCCGAGGATCGATTGATGAAGTCGCTGCGAGAATCGAAGCTGAAGTAGCTCTCTTTTTGTCGAAGAGCGCAGCGGCGCCGGACGGATGATGAAATTCTCGGATTTCATCGGGAACACCGGCACGGTCGGCGTGCTGCGGCGAATGGTCGAGAAGCAGCGGCTGCCCCAGACGCTGCTGTTTACCGGGCCGTCGGGAGTAGGCAAGGCCACCCTGGCTCGCTTGCTGACGGCCGCCATCAACTGCGACCGCACGCCGGGTGACATCTGCGGAGGGTGCTCGAACTGCTTGCGGATTCTGCAGGCGGATTTGTCGCGCGAGGAGTTCGCGCAGCAGTTCGCGGAGCGCGAGAAGCTGCCGGCGGCGAAACGCGTCGAGAACCCGCTCGTGATCTCGACACATCCTGATTTCCTGGTGTTTCCGCCGGACGGGCCGTTGCGCCTGATCACGATCGAGCAAGCGCGGTTGTTGCGTGCGGCGGCGCAATTCCGGCCGTCGGGGGCGCGTCGACGGGTGTTTCTGATCGATCACGCCGATCGCGCCAACACGGAAGCAGCGAACTCCCTCCTCAAGACGCTCGAGGAGCCAGCGGAAGCATTGACGCTCATTCTCACCGCGGAGAACCCCTACGACCTGTTGCCGACGATTCGGTCGCGGTCCATTCCTTTCCATTTTGCTCCTCTTTCGGTCGCGGAGATGGAGCGCTTTCTGGATGCTCGCTCCGACATCAGGACGACCGGCCGTGCCCGACTCGTTGGTTGGTCGCAAGGCAGCCCGGGCCGGGCGCTCGCGCTGGATCTCGAGACGTACGGAGAACGGCGGGAGGCTATGCTGGCGCTGCTTCGAAGTGCGCTGGGTACTGCCTCCTACGGCGACTTGGTGGCGCAAACGGATCGTCTGGCCAAGCGCCGCCGGGAGCGGTTGGACCTGTTGACGGAATCGCTGTACGGGTTGCTTCAGGACCTGCTTCATCTGCGCCACGGATCGAGCCGGCTGCTGATCCATGAAGACATTCGCGGCGAGTTGGCGCCGTTGGCGCAGACGGCCTCCTTCGAGTGGATCGAGGGAGCGGTGGCGAGGTTGGCCGAACTCGATGCACTGCTGCGGCGGAATATTCAGAAACAGATTGCGCTCGAAGCTCTTGCGGTTGGCCTGCGACGGACCATGCGAGCCGAAGCGGTCACAGGTCCGGAGAGCAAAGCATAGAACGTTTTCCCGACACGCGACGCATCGTCTTGGGCGATGCTAGCCTGCATTTCTCACCACCCGACGGTCGAAGCACACGATACGACCGCCAGGACTTCGTTGCGCTTGCTTGCCGTGCTCAACGTACTGTTCAAGTACGCCTGCGCGCGCCAAACGGCGCGCGCCTCGTCCTGACGCCCCTCTCACGCACTTCGTCTCGCCACGTGGTGAGAAATGCAGGCTAGGTGCGAGTTGCTTGCAGGGGTGAGAGAGATTGTGTTATCCCTATGGCAACTTGTACGGCCCCCTTTTTTTGTGATTTCTGAACGGGCTTGGGTTCTTCGAAGGTCAAAGCAAGAACTTGCTGGCGGAGCCGAGGCTCAGTTCCTTCCAGAGATCTGTTGATTTACCGGCCGGACGCCAGACCTTCCGCGATGTGCGGAAAGGGGTTTCGATGAAAGACATCGACGACTCGAACAATCGCAAACTGATTCGTCCTTCTCTGAGTAACCTGAGGGACCAGTTCACCAACCAAAAACGGCGCGGCGGCAGCCCGAATGGACCGCATCAGAGAGAACGCCGCGGCACGCCTCCGGGTCAGACCAACGCGGAGAACTTCTATTACGTCAAGCAGATGCAGAACCGGACCCCGATGGTCGTGGTCTTGACCGACGGTGAAGTCTTTCGCGGCGTGATCGAGTGGTACGACAAGGCGTGTCTGAAACTCAATCGGAAGGACGGCGCAAACCTGATCATCTACAAGGACAGCATCAAGTACCTGTACAAGGACTCAGCAAAGGGAGTGAAGTCGGAAACGTCCGTGAACGGGACGGCTGCCGGCGGGTCGATGACGGCCTGAACTGCCTTTCTCGCGCACTTCTACTTGCCGCGTGGTGCGAAAGGCAGGCTAATCCGGCAACTCTCCTCGCTTCGGTTCCGGCAGGAAGAAGCTCGCCGCGAAGCCCACGAGATAGGTGAGCGTACCCACGATCGCCGCCGCGTACGCCAGCTTGGTGGGGGCCGTGAGCCCGGGAGTGTAGTTGGCCAGCGTCGTCGTCAGTAGCGCCGCGGAGGTGCCGAGCATGCGGCCGCCGATGTTTGCGGCAAAGCTCTCGCCGGTGCCGCGCAGGTGCGTGGGATACATGCGCGGCAAGTAGTTGCCCCAGAAGCTGAACTGAGCCACTGTCATGAATCCCACGACGAGGATGCCCCACTTCAACAGTTCGAGGTCATGGAGCGAGGCGTAGAGGAAGACAGGGGGCAGGATGATAAGCCCGGGAGCCTGGAAGATGCGCAGGAGCAGTCGGCGGGAGATGATCCGGATGGCCAGAAAGGCGAGCACAAAGCGGCCGAGAAGACCGCCGATTTCTTGAAAGCCCTGCACGCCGCTGACGATCTGCTGTTGGACAGCCCGATCCAGGCCGGCGACCTCGGGCAGGCCGGGGACGATGCGTGGCACGTGCTGGATGGCGCCGAATGCGGCCCCGTAGCTGCAAGCGAACATGAGGGCGGTGAGGAGCGTCGTCTTGCGATAGGCGGGCTGGAAGAGCTCGCCGAAGCTGGGGCGTTTGAGGGTGCCGGCGGCTTTTTTGGCTGCCCAGGTAGGCGACTCGGGCAGGAACGGCCGGATGACGATGAGCGGCAGTGCGGGAATCACGCCGGAAATGAGCGTGTAGCGCCAGGCTTCATGACCGCCGCGGATTTCGGGCAGCGATTCGGCAAAGGTCACGGCGAGGTAGTAGGCACCCGTCACGAGCAGTCCGCCGATCGAGGAGAACGCCTGCGTGTATCCGAGAACGCTCTCGCGCTGCTTCGGGTCCGGGAAGAGTTCGGCGAGCCAGGCCACGGCGGCGACAAATTCGACGCAGACGCCAATGAAGGTCGTGCAGCGAAACACCAGCAGCCATACCGGCGAAGTGACGAAACCGGCCGCACAGGCAGAAAAGGCGTAAAGCAGGATGCTCCACACCAGCACGCGGCGCCGTCCGAGCCGGTCGGTGAGATAGCCGCCGAGGAGTCCGAAGATGCCGCCGCAGACCGCGGGAATGTAGAAGAGCATTCCGACCCATTGATTGAACTCGGGCGTGCCCGGCCGGACGTCGGCGAGCTCGAGAAGGGCCGGCCGCACGATCAGCGGCAGCATGAGCAGCTCGTAGATGTCGAAACAGAAGCCCAGGGCGGCGACCGCGCAGATGGTCCATTGGATGGGGGTCAGCTTGAGCCCTGGCTCGTTGTTCGGCATGGTCGGGTTGTTTTTACTCTGCGGGAAACGCGGCGTGGTGGATCTCGGGAGCCTCGCGGGGCGCTGGAGCAGACCGAATTATACTCGACATCACGGTCAGGGTTACGAACAGAGCCGGAACCGGAAAACCTTCGCAACCGGCGAGACCGCGGGATGTTTGCGAATGTCGCGGGCGCCGGCTCAGGCATGATCCGGGAAAAGAGAAGATCTCGTCAGGTTCCGAACGGGAATACGAGTGATCCCAGCAGGTAGACCAGCGCCGGCGCCAGGATGACGCCAATGACGTCCATGACAATGCCCACCCGGAACATCTGTGGAATCGTGAGCCAGCCGCTGCCGAACACGATGGCGTTGGGCGGGGTGGCTACGGGAAGCATGAAAGCGAACGAGCACACGATCGACGCCGGGATCAACAACAGGTAGGGGTGGACGCCGATCTGCAATGCGGTCTCGGCGATGATCGGCGAAATCATCAGGACGGTGGCGATGTTCGACGTCGTTTCTGTCAGTGACGTGGCGATCACGCAGATCAGAGGAACCAGCAGCCAAATCGGCATGCCTTCCAGCAAGGACATTTTTGAGCCGATCCAGTGGGCGAGTTCCGACTCCTGAATACCGGCGGCAAGGGCGAAGCCCCCGCCAAGCAGCAGCACGATGCTCCACGGAATGCCCTTTTGAATCGTTTGCCAATCCATGACGAAGTGCTCGCGGCGGCCTTTCCACTCGATGCCTCCGGAAAGGTTGAGAGGAAGCAGGCAAAGGAGGATGCCCATCACCATGGCGACCGTTGCGTCATGGATATCGGAAGGCGCCTCGAAGATGATCGACCAACCGGGCAGCGTGAAGCCGCCGAGTTCGATCGGCCTGCGGAAAATCCACAGAAAGGCGGTCAGAGACGACGCGCCAAGGACAACCTTTTCGGGGTCGGTCATCGGACCCATCTTGCGCAGTTCGCCTTGGATCACGTCCTGGCTGCCCATGAAGCGGATTCTGCTGAGCGGGATGGTGCCTCCAAAGCGACACAGGTAGGCCCACATGATCGGGACGAAGACGACGACCAGGGGAATACAGACGAGGCTCCAGTCCAGGAAGCCGATCGGTGGCTGGTCAGGAAAGCGCGTCTGGGCGAAACCGAGGAAAGCGACTGTTGTCGGCGAGCCGATGATGGTTCCGAGACCTCCTACACTGGCCGAATATGCGATGCCGAGCAGGAGCATGACCCCGAAGGTTCGCTGAACTCGCACCGGCGTGTCGGGGCCGCGTTTGCCTTCGACTTCCGCCATTTCAGCGAGTTGATTGACGACGGCCATGGCGATCGGAAGCATCATCATCGTCGTAGCGGTGTTCGAAATCCACATCGAAAGAAAAGCCGTGGCGATCATGAAGCCGAGCATCAGCCGCGCCGGCCGCGTGCCGACCGTGGCGATGGTTTCGAGCGCGATTCGGCGATGCAGGTTCCACTTCTCCATGGCCAGGGCGAGGATGAAGCCGCCGATGAAGAGGAAGATGATGTGGTTGGCGTAGTTCGGAGCCACCTTGCTGCTCGGCATGATGCCCAGCAGCGGAAGCAACGGGATCGGCAAAAGGGCGGTGACGGCGATGTGCGTCGCCTCGGTAATCCACCAGGTCGCCATCAGGACGGCCACGGCGCCCATCTTCTTGCCCATGGGCGTGAGGCCGTCCGGTGTGGGGAGTAGCAGGATCCCGAAAAAGAGAACCAGGCCCAGGATGAGCCCGATGCGATTTCGCATGCCGTATTCTTCGGTGACGGCAGTCATGGACGAACCCTGGCCCACTTTGTGCAACAGGTGGCGAGAAGCACGAGAGGGAGAAACGAGAGCCGAAACTCACCACCGTAACACGCCGCCGGACGCCGAAGAAACGTTGCTGAGCCGGCCGGGATCCGACATCCAGCCCTTCAGGATTCCGGAATGTCGGTCGCCGGCACAGCCGCCGCGTCCTCTGCGCCTGCGGGCGCGCGGTGTGCTTCCTGTGTGAGGAAAGCGATGACTGCGAGCAGCGTCGCCAGGACTATAATCGTTGCTGGATGTACCGCGATGCAGATCGGCAAGGTCTGATCGATCAGCGAAACTGAGGTACAATCAAGAGCTTCTGTTGGAGAAGGACTATGGGTTACGATTCGCGCGGGGTGAAGTTTGTCCTCACGGCGCCGGATACCGAGAGCACTGAACAGGCCTTCAGCCCCTGGAAGCAGATGATCTACGCCTCGGCTCCGGCTCGCTTTGTGCCGCGGTACATGTACAAGAACAAGTTCGAGCAGCCCAGGTACCCGGACGGCACGGCGGTCGTGATGCCATACGGAGTCCGGGTCATCGAAGAGATTCTCCTGCAGCACTACTCCCCCGACGACGTTGCCGTCTGCCATCCCGACGACCTGGACCGCTTCGTCGGCCCCAAGACCGTCGCCGTCGGCGTCGGCGCCCACAACCCCATCGGCACGGCCTTTTCGACCGGGGTGTACAGCAACATTTTCGGCAGTTCCGCGCGGCCGGTGAACGCGGCTGAAAGCGAGCGCGTCTACAAGCATCCTGCGCTGCGCAAGTATCGCCCGAAGGTCATCGTCGGCGGCGCGGGCGCTTGGCAGATTCCCAAGACCGGTTCGATGGAACGGCTCGGTGTCGATTGCATCATCAACGGACGCTGTGAAGGCGTGGCCCTTGGGTTGTTCCAGAAGGCCGAAGCCGGCGAGGAGCTTCCACCGATCGTCAACGCTCCCGAGCCCACCGTCGAGCAATTGGTAGTCCCTGGGAAACGTTCGACCTACGGCATCGTCGAGATGAACCGCGGCTGCGGGCGGCAGTGCGCCTTCTGCTCGCCGACGCTCGAGACGCGCATCTCGGTCCCTCCCGAGCAGGCGCTCGAATCGGTCAGGGCGAACACCCGAAACGGTGGCAAGATTATCTTCCCCGTCACCGAAGACATTTTCATCTACGGCGCGGCCGCTCCGTTCTATATCCCGAATCCGAACGCCATCATCAACTTCTACGATTCGATCGCCCGCGAGCCCGGCGTCGAGTATCTGCCCCTTTCGCACGCCACGATCGCTCCGGCGGTGGTCAATCCGGACCTGATCAAGGAGATGTCGAAGATTCTGCTCGACAAGAGCGCCTTGCGGAACCGCAATTCCACGCATCCCGACGGCAAGTTTCTGGCGCCGCTCATCGGCATCGAGACCGGCTCCCCGCGCCTCGCGGCCCTCACCATGTCGGGCAAGTCGTTACCTTTCGATATTCGCGATTGGCCTGAGATCGTCGTCGAGGGCATCCGCATCCTCAACGAGAACAACTGGTTCCCGGTCTGCACCTTCATCGTGGGCCTGCCCAACGAGACCCCGGACGACATGCGTCAGACGTTGGACCTGCTGCACCGCCTCAAGAAGGCCAAGGTCCTCTACGTTCCTTCGATCTTCACGCCGCTCGAAGACACCCGCATGGCCGATGGCAAAGGTCTCAAGGCCAAGCAGCTCACGCAGTTGCAGTGGGAGTTCATGATGACGGCCTGGATGCAGAGCCGCGACTTCGGCGAGATGCGGGAGCGCTCCCGAAAGTACTTCAAGTGGGGTACCCGCGCGTTCTACTACTTCCGCGGCAAGTGGGTGCACGGCGAGCAATTCAAGTGGCCCGCCATGCGTTTCGCCGGCCTCCCCGACAAAACGCTCAACAAGCACCTCTATCTCGATTGGAGCGCGGAGAACGAAGTTCCGATCAAGCAGCCGCGGCTGATCAGCAAGCACCGCAAGCAGTCGCTCGAAGAGTTGCGCAAGATCAATGACAAGCAGCCCTTCAGCATCTATGGCACGAGCCGCGTCGAGGAAAGTGTTGAACCGTCGCCGCTGCCGATCGTCAACGGAGCCGCTGCGGGCGCCGCCAACGGCTACGCCGGAGCAACTCCAGAATCCGTCCCGGTCGACCAACCCCTGGCCGGCGACTGATCAACAGCCGGCTCACGGCGGCGAACTTCCAAGGACAACGAGCCGAGGCGCGGGTGTGGACTCGCGCGCCTGAGAAGTCCGCCCGGCAAATCCAGCCTACTCGCCTCGAACCCAGATCGGGCTCGCCCAGGCCATGTGCTTGTTGGTCTGGATGACGCGGAGGTAGTAGTAGCACTCTTTGCCATCGAACTCCTCGTCGCGAAACGTGAAATCCGCCGTCGACGAGTTGGGGTTGGTGGTGAAAATGAACTTGCCTTCTTTGATGATGTCGATTTGCTTGAGAGGCGCAGTCCCTTGAACGGCTACCTTGAATTCAGGCTTGCCGCGAATGACCGCCTCCTCGCCCATGTACTTCCCGTTCATCGAGAACTCCACGAGAATCTTGTCCGTGGCGGCATAGGTGCGGCGGTTGTAGAGCGCGTCGAAGAGTGACTCGCGGTCGAAGCCCTTTGCATAGACGCCCGCAAAGGCGTTGTGCGTGGCCAGGTGATCGGAACTGGCGATGAAGCCGAGCTTGCGCTTGCGGGCCAGGGCATCCCATACGAAACTCTTGCTGTCCCGCTCGTAGGGCTTGCGGCGGAAACCGCGGTGCTCGGAGTACTTGAGGTATTCAGGCCGCGAAACTCCATCCGGCGAATCGACGTACTCGTAGCTGCCGCGAAAGCCCTGAAAGATTTCCACGAGGCGCTCGAACTCGGGATCGTGGTAATCCCAACTGACCTGCTTGTCGATGAAAGCGATATGGTGCGGAATGGTGATGGCCCTCTTGCCCCGCAGGGCGGCCCACAGTCCCCACGGGCTGACGCCGACATCACCGAGGGTATACGAAGCCGGCACGGGGATGTAGTTGCGAGCGAGGTTGAGAATCGTGCGATGCCCCCATGGGGAATGCTGGCTTCGCTCGTAAGTGTGCATGCCCACGAAAGCGCCGGCATGGGTGTAAAGCTCCGCGGCCTGCTGCGAGCGCCAAACGTTGTAAGGCCGGGTGAGGTAGCGGGTGTTCTCCGTCGTGCCCAGAAAATCAAGATCAGCGGCGTCGATGGCGTAGCGGTAGTTGTCGGTGAGCGAGCCGTCCAGGTACTGTTGCTGGCCGCCGCCCAGGGAGATGTCGGTGTGGCGGTGCAGATCGCCCCAATAAAGCTGAAACCCCCCGAAGGCGTGCCGCGCCGCGCGCCGCGCCGCTCCCTTCGGTCTTTGCGGGGCCGCCGCTTCAAGAGAAGGGGTCCGGTCGGCTCCTCTGACGGACGGACCGGACTTGAACGGCTTCGCGTACAAAAGGTTGTGCAGCGAGCCCATGGGGTAGACGAGCAGCGTGCTGTCGCCGAGTTGGGTGACGGCCAGGCGTTGATCGATGCGGCCTTCGGTATTGAACACCGTCTCGACCGCCGACCAGCGATTGCCCTCCCAGGTCGTCGTGCCGATGGAAAGCCACGGCGGCCGAACGTGGTGGCGGAAGAAAAGCCGCATGCGGCCGTCTCGTCCGACGGCAATTTCGGGAGCCTCCATCGTCTCCCAGCCGGCCATGGCGTCGAGTTGCCGGATCGCTTCCGCCGGCCGGTGCAGCTTGCCGTTCGCAAGACAGGCGATGCCGATCTTCCGGCCTTCGGCCCGCAGGCCCTTGGTCGCTGAATCGCTCGCCCATGCTTCCGGGCCGGTCTCCCACGAAATCCAAAGACGGTCTTGCGGGTCGACACAGAGGCTCGGACGGTTCTCGAGTCGCGGCGACGAAGCTACCGCCGTTTCCTCGTCCCATTCGCCGTTCACGAAACTCCGCAGCAAGATGTCGTAATCGCCGCGGAAGCTGTCCCAGGCAATGTGAAAAGCGCCGTCCGATGTCGCCGCGACGGCGGGTTCCCAATCGTTCGCGGCGTTGGAGGTGACGGCGCCTTCCTTGCCCCACTTCCCGTCCGCGAACAGCCGGTAGAGGATATCGAGGCTTCCATTTCGCATGCCCTGCCAAGCGAGCATGACCCGCCCGTTCGAGGCCGCGAGACGTGGAATCTGGTCCGGTCCGGGATGATTCGTGAGCCGCTCCGTCCTCGACCACCGGCCATCCGGCTCTCGGACTCTCGCATGGAGATCCCAATTGCCCTCGGCTTGTGCGGGCCAGACGACCCAGACCCGCGACTCCCCATCCACGGCGATGGCGGGTTTGTAATAGTCCCCGCCCTCTGTCGTGACTGGTTCCGGTGCGGCCCAGGCGGTTTCGCCGCTCTTGAGGGAGCGGACCAGGATCAGGCTGTTGCGGTCCGTCTCGGAGTAGGAGACCCATGCCGTCCAGGCGATGTCGCCGTTGGAAGCGACCGAGGGGTGATCGTCTTCTCGCTGTCCGGTCGTGAGTTCCGTGACTTCTCGGAACGCGCGTTCCACTCGCGCATTCGGTCGCAGGCCCGGGCCGGAGTACGAAGGAACTTGCGCCCGGGCCCAGGGTATGGCGAGGAGGACGGCAGCCAACGCTGCACTGGCGGGTGCGAACCTAGCCTGCATGTCTCACCACGTGGCGAGGCGAAGTGCGTGAGAGGGCCGTCAGGACGAGGCGCGAGCCGCTTGGCGCGCACAGGCGTACTTGAACCGTACGTTGAGCACGGCAAGCCAGCGCAACGAAGTCATGGCGGTCGTATCGCGTGCTTCGACCGTCGGCTGGTGAGATATGCAGGCTGGGCATGGCCATCGATGATGCTTCCCGGTCCGCTTGCGAGGGTGGCGAGAATTGCAGGCTAATGACTCTACTCCGGAACCATGTAGTGGTCCCACTGCTCGGCGGCCTGCTCGACGATCAGCGGCACGTCTCTCTTGAGTACGTAACCTTCCTCCGCCAGTTTCCGGGCCTCTTCTTCGAGCCGGCTCACGTATTCCTTCCGGCTTCCGTAGCGCTCCTCCATGGACAGCCGCGGGTCTCCCGTTTTCTCCCGTTCCGCCTTGGTCCTGGCAAACGGAATGTAGGACCCCCGCATGCTGTAGAGTTCCTTGGGAGCGCCGATGCTCGGATCACGCAGGTTCCAGCCCGTGTACGTCGCCAGAGGAACCCGGATCACCGGCAACCGGATTCCCGAGGTCTCGTTCCCGTCGCCATCCACTTGCGGAACCTTCATCGGGAATGCCCTGCCGACTTCGGGCGGCTCGATGGTCACGATGCCCTTCGATCGAAACTCCGGGCCGTAAAAGACACGGTAAGCGTGGTGCATGCGTTCAGGGATGGCCACACCGGGAATCTTCGGAAACTCGACCTTGCTCAGCGGCGCCAGACTCCCGTTGGCGATGCTCGGATATTGCGAGGGGGGCGGCTCCTTGTTCTCGGCGAGCCACTTCTGCATGCCGGCCAGCAGACCCCTCATGCCCCACGTGAAGTCATTGGCGTTGCTGAGGTTCTGCACGCCCTGACCGCCCGGCGGAAAGCGGCCCGGCCCATGTTGAGCCCCCGCGAAGAGATAGATTCGTGTCTTCTCCGACGGCGGGAAGTCCTCCCGGCCGTCAATCGCCGTGTGGATCAAGGACGCCGAGCGTCCATAGTATTCGTACGACGAGTTCGTGTAATAGATCTTCGGGACCACGCCCGCCTTCTTCACCCGATCCAGGATGCCTTCGCTCAGCCCGGTCTCCGGGTCGGTCTGCTTCTCGTCGGTAAAGGGGAAAATGTCGGTCGGGTAGAGAAAGTTGAAGTGAGGGCGCGCATCGCGTGAAGGCTGCGCGAATCGATGATTGAAGCTGCCGCGGCCTCCGCCGGCAACGTGGGACCACACGCCGTCAAAAACCTGCCTGCCCTTTTCGTCCGCGTTGAACCCGAAATAGAGGAACGTCCTCAGGAAACGCCCGCTCTGTGACGACCCCAGCGCCAGCGTCTGCTTGACGTGCTTGTGATACTCGGCCAGCGGTTCGCCTCGGCCGCCGTTCGAGCCGTGCTTGAAGAAGGTGATCAGGTCCCTTGTCGCCGCCAGCCCAAGCCCCACCAGCGCCGGGTCCTGCGACCTGTAGACGATCTCGTAGATCTTGCCCGGTTCCAGGCCCGCCTTGACGAATACGTGCGTGCGGTTCGGGACCGGCTTGCCGTCTTCCTCGCGTGCGAACAGCCATCGGTCTCGAGGCATGATCCGCCGTGGTGCGTCGATCCGGTCCCGGACGGTGAGTTGCACCTCCGGGTCATCGGGACTGATCACCGGATAAGGCGCATGCTGCCGGTCGGCCAGGTGGAAACTGTAGATGCTCCTGTCGGGAACGTAATCGGACCGCACCAGCCCCGTAATCGGCCGCTCGCCGTCCCGCGCCGCCGGCACATGGACCCTCATCAGGTTCGGCTCTTGCGCCACGTCGTACTGCCAGCCCATCCACACTACGGAGTAGCCCTCTTCGAGCAGGTATCCATCTCCGAAGTGAGCCTCCGTGCGCGGGTCGTAAGAGCCCGTGGCGCCGACGTTGAACCGCCCCAGCAGACCTTTTCGGCCGCGGTTCACGACCTCGTAAAACACGGTCCCGTTGCCCTTGGCCGGGTCCTTCGGCAGGAGCAGGTAAAGGTCGGCGGAGAACTCGACGTGCCCGCGCGCGTTGCGGGGGGCGAAGTCGAGGTCGGAGATCCGTCGATTGGCCTCCAGCTTGGGGTCCACTTCGAAATGAACCTTTCCTACGATCCGCTCGTAGGCTCCGGTGGAGCCGAACGGCTTTCCGGCGAGAACGTCGCTGCGTTCTTCCACCTCGACGCGGACCAGTTCGCCCGGCGCGGCTCCGGTCAAACACAGAACCGCCACGAGCCCGAGGATGCTTTTGGTAAAGACCGACAAGGGGCGCCTCCCGACAACGCGGTCAGTCTAGCCGACGAACGGCAGGGAAGCAAGAGCAGGTCCTGGCCGGACTGGGATTCTACTCGGAAATGGCGACTGCCGATCGCAGGCCGCTCTTCGCGGCGCCCCCACTGGCGGCCGGATGGACCAACGGCCCGGGTGCGGCCCACAAGATTCGCCCCCCGGAATCGAAGAGTTGAATATGGCCTTCGCTGAAAGACAGGACTTGGTTGTCGCCGACTTCCACTTCCATCAGGACTTCGGCCCCGATTAAGGCGAGCACTTTGCCTTGGGAGTCGACGACGCGAAACTCCTGAGCCGTGACCTGCGGGGCTGGCTCTGCCTGGGCAAGGGCATGTTCAGGCAGCGCGATGTCGGACAGCACGCCCCCCAGGAAACCCCCCAGAACGGCAACAACCACCAAACGCGCATCAATGGTCTTTTTCATGAAAGCTTCCTCGGTTCTTATGAACGCAAACGAAGGATAAGCGGTTACACGAAATCGGTGCGCCCCGAACCCGGTCGTGGGGGATGAAGTGCTGTACCGGGGCCGGCCGACCGGTTCGAGTCCCTTTCTCGTCTACGGCTGTGCAAAAAGCAGGCCGGTGGGCCGCCGCCGCTTCCGGTCGCTCAGCCCACCGCTTCTGCAATCAGCTTCCCGCCGTTGACGGTCGGCCTCTCGGCGCGGGCGTTGTGCAGGTAGGTGAGATCGAGGTGGTTCAGTCCGAGCTGATGCAGAATCGTCGCATGGATGTCGTGGACGTGGTAGGGCTTGTCGACGGCGCGCAATCCGATCTCGTCGGTCGTGCCGATGGCCTGTCCCGGCTCGACGCCGCCGCCGGCCATCCAGATCGTGAAACCCCACGGGTTGTGGTCGCGGCCGATGCCTTTCTCGTTGAACGGCGTCCGGCCGAATTCTCCTCCCCATACCACGAGGGTCTCGTCCAGCAGACCGCGCGATTTGAGGTCCGTGAGGAGGCCGGCGATCGGCTTGTCGGAAACCTTGCACCACTCCTCATGGTTGCCTTCGATGTCGGCATGGGCATCCCAACCGCTGCCGCTTCCGCAATAGCACTCGACGAATCGCACGCCGCGTTCGACGAGCCGCCTAGCCAGCAGGCAGTTCGAACCGAACCGGGCGGTTTCCTCTTCATCCATGCCGTAGAGCCGCTTCGTCGCCTCCGATTCGCTCTCGACATCCACCGCCTCGGGCGCCGACGACTGCATCCGGTAGGCCAGCTCGAACGACTCGATGCGTGCTTCGAGATCGGTGTCCTCGGGACGCGTGCTGGCATGATGCCGGTTCAGGTCCCGCAGCAGATCGAGCTTGCGGCGTTGCTGCCGGTCCCCTATCGTCTCCGGCCGCGCCAGGTCGAGAATCGGCGGGCCCTCCTGTTGGAACGGCGTCCCCTGGTACACGGCGGGCAGGAAGCCCGAGCTCCATGTCTTGGCTCCACCGACCACTCCCTTGTTGTCCGTGAGAATGACGAAGGACGGCAGGTCCTCGTTCGCCGTTCCGAGCCCGTAGGTGACCCAGGAGCCCAGCGACGGCCGGCCTGCGAGGATCGAGCCCGTATTCATTTGCGAGACCGACCCTACGTGATTCAATCCGTCGGCCCAACACGAGCGGACCACCGCAAGGTCATCGGCATGCTGTGCGATGTGCGGATACCAGTCGGAAATCCACAGTCCGCTCTCGCCGTGCTGTTTCCAGACACGTTTCGTGGGCAGGATGGTGTTGTCCGATGTCCCCATCGCCGTCACGGGTCGTCCGAACGACGCGGGCATCGGCTGTCCGGCCAACTTGTCGAGCTCCGGCTTGTAGTCGAACAAGTCGATGTGGCTGGGGCCGCCCTCCATGAACAGCCAGATGACCGACTTGGCCCTCGGCGCGTGATGCGGCGGCTTGGCGGCCAGGGCGTTGGCGGCGGACGCCCTGGGCAACACGCCGTTGCCGTCGAGCAGATGGCTGAGCGCCAGGGCGCCAAGTCCGCTGCCTGCCCGCGTGAGAAACCGCCGGCGCGACTCGATCGGGCGTCGGCAGGGTTGTTGTCCGGACATCCGTGGCGTCATCGGTCGAGGGGATCAGTAGCGGAACACGAATTCGTTCGAGTTCAACAGAGTGTGGCAAAAATCGACGAACGCCGCGGCGCGCGGCTCGCTCACGCCTTCGGGAACGACCGACGGCAAGGCCAGCGTGCCGCCGTTCTCCTGCCGCTCCGCGATCAGGCGCTCTTGCTCATCGAGAAATGTCAAAGCCTTGTCCTTTTCCCAGCCATCCGGCTCGCGCGAGAACGCCAGTGTATAGGCGTCGGAGATGCCTCCTCCCCAGTCGGTTCCGTTCGTATCGAGAACCCGTCCGGCGAAGCCGCGGGCCCAGCCAAGGAACTGATCGTTGTTGAGCATCAGCAGGGCTTGCGGGGCGGTGGTTGTTACCGTGCGCCGGGCGCAGCTTTCGTGCGTGTCCGGCATGTCGAACGCCAGCAGCATCGGATAACGGGCATTGCGCCGGACGAATACGTATACGCTTCGCCTCTGCGCGTCCTTGGGGTCCTTGGGCGTGTCCCAACCACCGCGCGGCGTGGGCGCCCCTTCCGGGAGTGGCGGAAACACGCCCGGCCCGCCCATTTGGCTATGCAGCATGCCGGACACGGCGAGCGCAGCGTCCCGAATGACCTCGCCCTCCAGCCGCTGCGGCCGGAAACGCCAGAAGAGCCGGTTCAGCGGATCGGCCCGGTGTGCGTCGTCGCGATAAGCCGAGCTCTGCTGGTACGTTGCCGAGTTCATGATCAGCCGGTGCATGTGCTTGACGCTCCAGCCGCTCTTGATGAATTCGTCGGTCAGCCAGTCGAGCAGCTCGGGATGCGTCGGCGGCTCACTCATCAGGCCGAAGTCGCTGGGTGTCGCCACGATGCCGCGCCCGAAGTGATAGTGCCAGATTCGGTTGACCATCACGCGAGGCGTCAGCGGGTTTTCCGGGTCGGCTAGCCAATGGGCCAGCGCCGTGCGGCGGCCGGACGAGTCGACATGCGGTAGATGGGGAATCTCGGCCGGCTCGGGATCAAGAATCGAGAGAAAGCCCGGCCGCACTGCTTCACCCGGCGCTTCGTGAGAGCCGACACCGAGGATATGCGTCGGCGGGGCCTGACGCCCGATATCCCTTACGCCGGTTGTCTTCGGGGGTTCGCCCGGGCGCAGGTGGTCGAACGCATCCAACTGGGCCCGCAGCCGTTCGTACTCTTCCTTTTTCTCATCCTTGAGTCCCTTGGTAAGGCGTGCTTCGGTGTTGAGGAAACGCATCTCCCACAGGTGCTTGCGGTAGATCTGCCGATCGTAGGGAGTCTGAGCTGCAAGCGGTCCGCGCAACATGACGCGGGTTTCCGGAGCGCGTCGGGCGACCTGGTGCTCCCAGGCCTTTTCCTTGGCGGGCTGAAAAAGCTCTTCGATCCGGGCGCGAATGTCTTTCGTTGCCTCTTCCCATTCGGCCAATCCGGCCTCGTACTCCCGTCGGTCCTCGGCCCCCAGAAGGATGATGTCGTCGTCCTCGGCGGTGTTGGCGAAAAAGGCTTGCAGACGATAGTAGTCCTTCTGGCGGATCGGGTCGAACTTGTGGTCGTGGCACTTGGCGCAACCGTACGTAAGCCCCAGGAAGGTAGCGCCGACGGTATCGGTCATGTCATGCAAGATCTCCTGGCGGCGCTGGCGGAGATTGGCGGCGTTCGATTCGTCGGGAAAGTTGCGGTTGAAAGCGGTGGCGACCAGAGCGTCGAGATGATCGGGCCACAGCTCGTCGCCGGCGATCTGCTCCTTGATGAAGAGGTCGTAAGGCTTGTCCTGGTTGAAGGACTGGATGACGTAGTCGCGATAACGCCAGGCATTGGGGCGCGTTTCGTCGGATTTGAAGCCCTCGCTTTCCGCGTAGCGGGCCAGGTCGAGCCAGTGGCGTCCCCAGCGCTCGCCGTACTGCGGCGAAGCCAGCAGACGGTCAACGACTCCCGCGAAGGCGTCCGGATCGTCGTCTCGCAGGAAGGCGGCCGTGTCCTCCGGCGTCGGGGGCAGCCCGATCAGATCGAAGTACGCCCGGCGCAGCAGTGTAACCTTGTCGGCTGGCTCGCCCGGCTCGATCTGTTTCTCTTCCAACTTGTGGAGAATGAAGGCGTCAACGGGATTGCGCAGCCGGTCCCGGCGCTTTGCTTCGGGGACCGCGGGGCGCTGAACCCTCTGGAAAGCCCAGTAGGAGCGCTGCCGCTCTGTGAACGGGTCTTCCGTACGCGGAGCGCCGGCGCTGAAGACCGCAAACGTCAGGCCGGCCGTCAATACGGTTGCAGGTAAGGCAACCCTGGTGGGAATCATGCGGATTCCTCGCTGCAACGGACTATGGGACGCCGCAACGGCATGCAGCGACCCGCTACTACTATCCTATGTCGCGCGGCCCTTGTCAAAGCCTGGCGGCGGGTTTCGGAACTCCACGGCCACGTCACGGCGAGCATGACCCCTTGAGTTGGTACACCGCGATGTCGGCGCGCAGTGACGGCCAACAGCGGATACGTTTGCCTCGTCGCAGAAAGTACGAGCGCTCGATCGTCAATTGCTCTTGCCGCGCCGTCTCTTCGAAATCGAGCACGGTCAGGAAATGGATGTTCGGGGTATTATGCCACTCGTAGGGAAGGTGGTCGGTCTTGGGGGCCTTGCCGCTGCACAGCAACGAGGCGCGCACCGACCAGTGGCCGAAGTTCGGAAACGCCACGATCGCGCGCCGTCCCACTCGAATCATTTCTCGCAGCACGTTCAGGGGATGGCGGGTCTCCTGAAGGGTCTGGCTGAGAACGATGTAGTCGAAACACTGGGGGGGATAGTCGGCCAGGCCCTTGTCGATGTCCCCCTGGTAAACGGACAATCCGCGCGCCACGCATTTGCGGACTTTCTCGGGCGCAATCTCGACACCGCGCGCCTTGACGCCCCGCTGGTCTTCCAGCCAGCCGAGCAGTTCACCCTCTCCGCAACCGAGATCGAGCACGCTCGCGCCCTCCTCGACCATCTCGCCGATGATGGCGTAGTCCTCGCGGCCGAGAACTTGCGGAACGATTGAGCTGAGCGTGGCTTCGGCGCTCGCCATTTCTGACCATTATAGTGATCGTCGATTTCCCCGAATCAGCCCTCGCTGACGCCCGCAGCCAACCGGATTGATGAGAAATGCAGGCTAGGCTCCCATTTGCGAAGCGGGAAGCGGGAGGCGTTTGTAGGTGTTTTCCAGGAAGCTCTTGATCAACTCCGTCTGTTCCCCGACTTCGATCAGAAAGGCGTCGTGCCCGTAGTTCGAGGGAATCTCGACATAAGCGACGTCAAGATTGCGGCTGCGCAACGCGCGCACCGTTTCCTGCGACTGGTAGCTCGGGTACAGCCAGTCCGAAGTAAAACTCAACACCAGGAAGCGCGCCTCCGTGCGGCCGATCGCTTCGCCGATCGATGAGAACCCCTGCGTCGCATCGAACGAATCCATCGCGCGCGTGATCACCAGATAGGAATTCGCGTCGAAGCGGCTGACGAATTGCCCGCCGCGGTATCGCAGGTAGCTCTCGACTTCGAAAGCGCTGCTCGAATCCGGTTCAGGTTCGCGGCGGCGGCGGCCGAACTTTTCTCGCATCGAGTCGTCGCTCATGTAGGTGATGTGACCGACCATCCGGGCCACGGCCAGTCCCCTCGTGGGGCCGGCTCCTTCGTAGTAGTCGCCGTTCTCCCAATCCGGGTCGGCCATGATGGCCTGCCGCCCCACTTCGTTGAAAGCGATCTGTTGCGCGGAATGCCGGTGCGTGCCCGCGATCGGAATCGCTGAAGCCACGGCTTCGGGATAGTCGACGACCCATTGCAGGGCCTGCATCGCTCCCATCGAGCCGCCGGCCACCGACAACAGCCGCTCGATGCCGAGGGAATCCGTAAGTTGCTTTTGAAGCCGCACCATGTCGGCGGTCGTCACGTAGGGAAAGGAAGACCCATAGGGCCGTCCGGTGTCGGGACGTATGGACGAGGGACCGGTTGTGCCGCGGCAGCCGCCCAGGCAGTTGCTGCAAATCACGAAGTACCTGTTCGTATCGAAGGCCTTGCCGGGGCCGATCATGTTGTCCCACCACCCCGGTTTGCCGTCCTCTTCGCTGATGCCCGCGGCATGGGCGTCGCCCGAGAAGGCATGCAGAACCACGACAGCGTTGGACTTGTCCGCGTCGAGCGTCCCATACGTTTCGTAGGCGACTTCCACTGCGCGCAGGGTCTCGCCGCAGTCGAGCGGGAGCTCCTCGAATTGAGCGGTTTGCGTTCGAACGATCATGCCAGGGCGAGACGGCCGGCCGGTCCGGCTGTCTGTATGATACCGCCCGGCTGAGGGGGAACGCTGCTGTCGGGAGGGAGCCGGAGACAGGCTACGGTGCCTCCGCCGCGGTCGTCGGCGCGGCCCGCTCGGCTTAGCCTGCATGTCTCGCCACATGGCGAGACGAAGCGCGTAAGAGGGCCGTCAGCATGAGGCGCAAGCCGGGCGGA
Source organism: Bryobacterales bacterium (assembly GCA_965204095.1). Lineage (GTDB taxonomy): Bacteria > Acidobacteriota > Terriglobia > Bryobacterales > UBA6623 > JAPPLB01. The sequence goes on from OZ241991.1 coordinate 4,788,458, forward strand.
GGAAAAAGGCGCGAGCAGGCGTACTTGAACAGTACGTCGAGCACGGCAAGCAAGCGCAACGAAGTCCTGGCGGTCGTATCGCATGCTTCGACCGTCGGGTGGTGAGAAATGCAGGTTAACGGTTCACCGGCCATCAAACGTTTCTACTGGAGCAAACCAGGCCTTGCCAATGGTTTTCACTAAAAACTAAAAACTAACCACTGCCTTTAAGGTTTTCACGAAACACGAATCACGAATCACGAAACACGGCCTTCTTGATTGCCAGGGCGCGCCCGGCCTCCCAGCGGAACTTGCAGGCTTGGAAGCTCAAGAGCCACGCCGTGAAATAGAACCCCGTCACAAACAGGGCGGTGAAGGGAATCGTCGTCCAATGTCCGATGCCCGCCAGGTACACCATGCAGCAAGTGAAGTACGTGCCGGCAACGAAGTTCGCGACGGGCAGCCAGCCGCTTGATCGACGGTACCGCAACCTCGCCAGCCGTGCCTGCTCGTGATTGGTGGTGTACTTGGCGGTTCGTTGAAACGGAGACTTCATGCCGAGCATCCCCTCCAGCACTGCCCGGGTGTTGGTGATCGTCAGTCCGATTCCCGTGGCTGCCAACGCCGGAATCAGCAAGAGTTTCCACCACCACCCGGACGGGAACAACTCCTTCTGTGCAAGCAGGTAGAACGTCGAAAGCGAACTGAACGTGCCGAGGAAAAGCAGGATATCGAGCAACAGAAACCCGAAGTGGCCCTGGTGAAAGCGGACGATCGCTGAGGGCAGCCATAGAATGGACAGCAATACGATCAAGGGGTATGAGACGTTCGAGGTCAGATGAAAGAACGCCTCCAGCTTTACTTTCGCCGGTAGATGAGAAGCGAACATCGCCGGAAGGATCTTTCGGCCGGTCTGAATCAGACCCTTCGCCCAGCGCGCCTGTTGCACTTGAAACGCCGTGAGGTCCGTCGGCAACTCCGAGGGCGCTTCGACATCGGGAAGGTAGACGTACTTCCAACCCTTCATTTGAGCGCGGTAGCTGAGATCGCTATCTTCCGTCAGTGTGTCGTGCTGCCATCCACCGGCTTCTTCAATCATGGCGCGCCGCAAGACGCCGGCGGTCCCGTTGAAGTTGAAGAAACGTCCGGACCGGGCTCGCGCGCCGTGCTCGAAGACGAAGTGCCCTTCCAGCAGCATCGCCTGAACACTCGTGAGGACGGAGTGGTTCCGGTTGCGGAAGGTCCAGCGCGCTTGGACGGCGCCGACATTCGGATCGGTGAAATGGTGGACCGTCCGATGCAGGAAGTCGGGCAGAGGCCGGAAGTCCGCGTCAAATACCGCGATCAGCTCACCTCGTGCCGCATCAAGTCCGGCTTGCAGGGCGCCGGCTTTGAAGCCTTGGCGATGACTCCGGTGACGATATTCCACCGGATATCCCCGAGCCGCCCAGCGTTCGACCGCGGCGCGGGCCACACGGCGGGTTTCGTCGGTCGAGTCGTCGAGAACCTGAATCTGAAGCCGATCCCTCGGGTAGTTCAAACGGCACGCGGAGTCCAGCAATTCCTCCACGACGAACTGTTCGTTGTAGAGAGGGAGTTGCACCGTCACGGCCGGAAGTTCGGTGAAGCGCGCGGCCGGTTCTCCCGTCGCCCGGTCACGATGCCGGTAGTAGAGATAGACCAACTGATAGCGATGCAACCCGTACGCGCTGAGCGCGAGCATCGCCGCCAGGTACAGGGCGGCCAGGCCCCAGTCGAGTGAGCTACTCTGGGTAGCGTCTCGCGAGATCTGCTCGAACCATCCAACCGCCTCGTTCCAAAGCGAGGCGGCGTCCCTGAGGGCGGAGGGAGGGGCTTTTGGAAACATTTTCCCTCACCGGCGTTTCAGTGTGTTGCGGCCAATGAAGCGCGGACGCTATCTCATGCTCTTGGCGTCAGCCTGCGCGATGGAAGCCGGGTTCATCGCTCTGGCTGTGTTGGGGAATTTCGAACAGCGGGTAGTGGAGTTCACCGGGCTCTATCTGGGAACTTCCATATTCTATCTGATCGGCTGCTTCGTCATCACGCGCTTCGGCGCAAAGCGATCCGGCCCACGCCTGATCGCGTTCATCTGGGTCTGCGGCTTGGTGTTCCGCTTCACGGTTCTTCCGCTTTCGCCCGAGCTGTCCGAAGATCTGAACCGCTATCGCTGGCACGGCAAGGTCCAGGCGTCCGGCTCGAATCCCTACTCGGCGGCTCCCGGCGACCCGCGCTTGGCGGAGCTGAGGGATGCGACTTGGCGTCAGGTAAACCGCAAGGACCTGCCTTCTGCCTACGGGCCCGTCACGGAGTGGGTTTTCGCGGTTTGGTACCGCGCCGTGGCAGCGGTTCAGCCGGACGCCTTGCGTCAGGTCTGGTGGTTCAAGATTCCTTTCGCCTTGCTGGAGCTGGGGGTCGCGCTGGGCGTCATGCGCCTGTTGGCCGCGGCCGGCAAACCGTGTACGTGGCTGCTGATCTATCTGTGGTCGCCCCTGGTCGTTGTCGAGTTTTGGGCTCAGGGGCATAACGACACGCTGGCGTTGGCGTTCGTTGTGGCGGCTGTCGCCTCGGCGCTCGCGGACCGCTGGAAATGGGCCTTCGCCTCGCTCGCGATGGCGGCGCTGAGCAAGTTCTGGCCGGTCATTCTTTATCCCTTCTTCCTGCTGCGTCGCGAGGACGGGCGCTGGATTCTCCGCTGGAAACAGGCGCTCGCATCGTTGCCTCTGATCGCGCTGGTCGTGGCCCCGTACTGGGACGGTTTGCGGAATGTGCCGGAGTTGCTCGGGGGGTTTCTGGGGGGCTGGCGAAACAATGACAGCCTGTACGGCGTCATCAGCCAGAGCGCCGGCGGGAATGTCGGTCTCGAAGCCGGCGGCGTCACGCTCTACCTGGCGGCCGCCTTGGCGTTGCTCTGGCTCTTGCAGAGGCCTCTGATCGAGTCCGTCAAGTGGGCCATCGTCGTGCTGCTGTTCTTCTCGGCCAATTGCTTCCCGTGGTACTTGAGTTGGTTCCTTCCGTTTCTGGCGGTGAGTCCCAACGCCGCGTTGCTGCTTTGGACGGCCCTGGTCAGCCTCGCCTATCACGTCCTGATCGGCTACTCCGCGTCGGGCATATGGGAGTACTCCGATGAGTTTCGGTCATTCGAGTACCTGCCCGTCTACGGATTGCTGCTGGCGTCCGCAGTGGCCCGCCTGTCGCTAGCCTGCATTTCTCACCACGCGGCGAGGCGAAGTGTGTGAGAGGGCCGTCAGGACGAGGCGCAAGCCGGGCGGAGGAAAAAGGCGCGCGCAACACGGCTGGTAAGGTTCACGTGCCGTCAGACGTTTCTACTGGAGCAAACCAAGCCGCCAACGGTTTTCACGAATCACGAGACACGAAACACGAATCACGGCTTTTAAAAGCGCCCCTTGTCCTGAGGCAGGACGCCGGCCAGGTAGAGCGCCGTCCATGCGGATTGCTGGTCTGGGTTGCGGCTCGGAATACGCCGCATCACCTTGAAGGGAACGTCATCACCGGGCTTGAGGTCAGCCTGGATGTCCCGGACATCGTCAATCGAGGCAACCGGCTTGCGGTTGATCATCACGATGATGTCGTTGGCCTGGACTCCGATATCATCGGCGAACGATGCCGGGACCACGGATGTGACGAGAACTCCGTCGGACTCCTCGAATGCAAGCTCTTCCCGACGAGAGCGAGTCAGTGAAGTCACCTCGATACCGAACATGACTTCCGTCTCTTCGGCGCTCTCTTTCTGCTCGCTGAGGTCGTAGCCGAGTTCTTTGGCGAAGAGCACCGAGCGGTCGGCAATCTCGACATCGAAGGTTTTTCTCTTTCCGTCTCGGATCACGACAATCGGCGTTGTCGAACCGACTTCTTGCGAAGCGACCACGCTGATCAGCTCATCGCCGTTCTTGATGGGCTTGCCGGCAATCTCGACGATCACGTCTTCAACCTTGAGGCCCGCCTTCTCGGCCGGTCCGTCTTCTCTCACCTGAGTCACGAGAACGCCGCCGTTATCGGCGCCGAACGAGCGCAGCAGCGCCGGCGGCTGGTCTCTGCTGAAGGTGATGCCGATCGAGCCTCTTCGCATCTTGCCGTGACTGATGATCTGGTTGTAGACGTTCACAACGACTTTCGAAGGCATCGCGAACCCGAGGCCTTCCGAGCCTCCGCTGCGAGAAACGATCGCCGTGTTCACGCCGATCAACTCGCCGCGGATGTTCAGCAGCGGCCCGCCGCTGTTGCCCGGATTGATGGCCGCGTCGGTCTGGAGAAAGCGTTTGAACTGGCCCTGCTGGGACGAGTCGACCTCGCGCGCCTTGGCGCTGATGATCCCTACCGTCACGGTTTCCTCATAGCCGAAGGGCGAACCGACCGCGATGGCCCAATCCCCGACCTGCACCGCGTCGGAATTCCCGATCGGGATGGCCGACAGTGGCTTGTCTACGTCGATCTTGATGACCGCAAGGTCGGTTTCGGGATCGGATCCGATCAGTTTCGCATCATGCAGATCTTCGTCGGCTCCGTTATCGAAGACCCGGACTCGTATGCGGTCCGCATTCTGGATGACGTGATGGTTCGTGATGATATAGCCGTTTTCATCGACAATGACGCCCGATCCTTCTCCCGGGCGTTGGCGGCGCGGAAAGCCCTCGTTTCCGAACGGACCGGGAAAGCCGAAGAAGCGCCGGAACTCCTCACTGAAAGGATTTCGCGGGTCGGGTGACCTCGACTGCGATTCCTCGGTTAGTATCTCGACACGGATATGGACCACCACCGGACGGGCTTGCCGCGCGATGCGGGTGAACTCGTTCTCCAGCGGCTCGGCGGCCGGGATGACGAGCGGTTTGGCGTCCGGGGCCGGTACCCCTTCGCGAGCCGCGCTCACGTCTCGCGATACCAACGTGCCGATGACGATGCCAATCGCCAGGGTAAAGAGCAACAACGTCAGAGACAGCAGCTTGCGCTGCGCCAGTTGGCTCCCGAATCCCGATTTCTCAGTGCGGTCCATCTTTTTACCTCATCCCTTGTTCACCCGGTTACGTGTTCCCATCAAAGATTATAGCTGCCGCGCCGGGTCCGGCCCGGAACGCAAAGTCTCCGGCAACGACCTCGGCGCGGATCGAATCACCGGCGCCACTGGCCTGAAACATCCCCCGATGTAAGCAGCGTTGACACTAGCCTGCATTTCTCAGTGCGCCATGGAAAGGCGCCTTCTTCCAGCGGGTGCGAAACCCGTCCAACAACTGTCGCTCCGGTTGGTAGCAGCCAGGGCGGAACATGGAGGTAACGACATGGTCTGAAGCACTCTGGTGGCAAAGGACCGCGATAGAGCGGTTCAGCGAACCTGCGGGCCGGAACGCGAGTGAACGTTGAGCAGGCCTCGAAACAGGCAATGCGGGAGCCGACCCAGCTGAGAAATGGGGAAGGCCGACGCCGGAGGGGGAAGCGAGCGACGCGGGCACCCCTTTGGGACCGCCGGGGTAGTGACGCTGGCACGCAGGGAAGAGGAAGAAGGCAGCAACATGGGAAGCCCTGTCGGTGGCGAGAGAGACGCCAACTGACAGCCCGTGAGGGACAGGTTGGGCCGGCAGGGTGGCGGAGAGGCCCGTAGTACCGGGGAAGCGGGGTAATGCCGGTGGAGGGAAGGGGCCTTACGGTGGGGGCAGGATGGAACGGACGCAGGGCACGACCACTGACAAAGGTCTAGCAGGGTCGGAAGAGGTTCGGGAAAGCCAGACCATGCTACATGCGGAGGAAAGCATGACCCCATCGGAAAGCCGGATGCGGGAAAACCGCACGTCCGGTTTGACGAGCGGGGGTGAGGAAACGTGGCTAGGGGAGAGAATGAGGCACTGGCAAAGGGCGAAAGCCGCCAGCAACAGCTACTCCCTCGACCTACGGCCGGCGCGCCTCCCCTCGACTCTACCCACGTGGCGAGGCGAAGTGCGTGAGAGGGCCGTCAGGACGAGGCGCGCGCCGCTTGGCGCGCGCAGGCGTACTTGAACCGTACGTTGAGCACGGCAAGCAAGCGCAACGAAGTCCTGGCGGTCGTATTGCGTGCTTCGACCGTCGGGTGGTGAGAAATGCAGGCTAGCCCGAAGGGTCTCCTTGCAGGATCCACACACGGGCGGAGCAAGTCCCTGGGAGCGCGGGCTTCCAGCCCGCAAAAACCGAACCGCGCGAAACACGAATCACGAGACACGAAACACGGCCTTTACGGTTCACCGGCTGTCAAACATTTCTTCCTGGAGCGAATCAGGCACAGCCAAAGGCTATTACTGACAACTAAAAACTAAAAACTAAAAACTAACCACGGCCTTTCTGCATCAGTCGATCCGGGACGAATCTTCCAGCAGCAGCGCCAGCGACAGCAGGATGCGCTGCAAGCCCAATTCACGGCCCTCCGGGTGATACCATTCACCGGGAGAGTGCGCCCCTCCGCCGCGGCCGCCGGCGCCCAGGGCGACAGCCGGCCGGCCCAGCGCCAAGGGGATGTTGGCGTCGGTGGAAGCGCAATCGAGGCGAGAGTTGATTCCCAAATAAGCGTCGACGCCGCGAACGCATGCCAGTACCGGATTATCGGCTTGGAACAGTGCCGCCGGCCGATGGCCGATCTCGCGGATCTTGTAGCCGGCCAGCCGTTCCCTCGATGCCCGGTTTTCTGCGTCTACGCCAAAGCGGACGCCATCTTCCATTGACCTGACTACGGCGTTCATCGCCTCGTTGTCGCGCGATCGGATGTCCACCTTGGCGCAGGCGATAGGAGCTATGGAGTTCACGCCCGAGCCGCCCTCGATCACCCCTACGTTCAGCGTCGTTCGCGGAGTTGACGGCAGCGGCAGTTCAGCGAGGGAGGAAATGGTCCGCCCCAGGGCGTGTACCGGATTGGCCCGGCCGTAGTCATTCCAGCTATGACCGCCGGCGCCTTCGATCACGATCTCGAAGCGGCGGCTTCCCAGGGCTTCCGCCGTGATATGCCCCGTGGAGGCCCCGTCCAGAACGAGATACGCGTGGACCGATGAAGCGTACCGCGAATGGCTGCAGAAGTACTTCATGCCCTGCAGGTTGCCTTCGCCTTCCTCGGCGACATTCGCCATCAGCAGGACGTTGCAGCGGGGTTCATGGACGGGCGGGCCGTTCGTGAAAACGCGAGCCAGGGCGACCACCGCTGCCAGTCCTGGACCGTTGTCCGTAACCCCCGGTCCTTCGAATGTTCCGTCGGGCCGAACCGAGATTTCCTCCTCGGCCTGGGGCGCCAGTACGGTATCCATGTGCGCGCTGACCGCGACAAAGGGCAGCTCCTCGTCGAACATGATCGGCAGGACCACGTTGCCGGCATCGTCGATCGTGGCCCGATGACCCAGTTCGCGAAAGAGCGAACACAGGAATTCGGCCCGAAGCTGCTCGCGGAACGTCGGGGCCGGCACGCGGCAAATTCGCAGATGTTGTTCGTTGATCCAGTTACGCTCGCGGTGAAGGAGTTCGAGGCCGCCGCGCAGGTTTGATCCGTGAGTGAGTTGATCCAGGTGTGCCTGCATGCCCTTCGAAGCCGCGCTTTCCGAACGTGACAACACGATCTCTGACCAGGCGGGCATGCGGCCCTCAGTCTAACCTGCTTTTCTAGCCTGCGTTTCTCACCGCGCGGCGAGGCGAAGTGCGTGAGAGCGCCGCCTTGCGCCGGCGGCACACCCTTGACGGTTCACTGGCCGCCAGACATTTCTTCAGAAGCGAACCAGGCCCACTCCCACGGTTTTCACGAAACACGAGACACGAGTCACGAAACACGGCTTTTATGTTTTTCACTAACCACTGATGTGAAAACCCCTAATCCTCGCGACGGATAGGTCGAAACAGGGCCGGTGAGACGATACGGAAGAGGTAGGACGAAAGGCACGACGTGGGTTTTTAGCCGTGATTGATCCGCACTTGCGCGGGGGCAGGACTAGCCTGCATTTCTCACCACGCGGCGAGGCGAAGTGCGTGAGAGGGCCGTCAGGACGAGGCGTGAGCCGCTTGGCGCGCGCAGGCGTACTTGAACAGTACGTTGAGCACGGCAAGCCAGCGCAACGAAGTCCTGGCGGTCGTATCGTGTGCTTCGACCGTCGGGTGGTGAGAAATGCAGGCTAACCCCTGCTTTTCCCGGCGTTCCGTTGCGACAGCCAGGGTGCTCTGCTGAAGCATGCCCGCTGGGCTGTTGGCGATGCGATTTGACGGGGCTGGGAGCGGCCTGATAGCTTGGGAGATTCGCTCCTTCGTGGCGCATTCCCAATCACTGGACTCCTGAGGAAAACAAAGCATGGCTGAGGAACGGACGACAACGTTGAAAGGCTCGCCTCTGGCGCTCATCGGACCGCAGCTTGCGGTCGGAGACGCCGCCCCGGACTTCACGGTCGCGGGCAACGACTTGAGTGATGTGACGCTCGCATCCACCGGCGGAGGAACGCGTGTGTTCCTTGCCGTCCCTTCTTTGGACACCCCGGTCTGCGATGCTGAGGTGCGCAGGTTCAACGAAGAGGCAACGGGTCTCGGCGGCGTATCGATCTACACCGTGAGTTGCGACCTGCCTTTCGCGCAGTCTCGCTGGTGCGGCGCCGCCGGCGTCGAGAACGTCACTACCGTCTCCGATTACAAGACCGGATCGTTCGGTGAAGCCTGGGGTGTGATGATCGAGCCCCTCCGGATCCATTCGCGCGCTGTTTTCGTCGTGAACGGCGACAACGAGATAACGTACGTCGAGTACGTGCCGGAGGTCGCCGAGGCGCCCGACTACGATGCGGCGCTTGCCGCCGCCAAGGCAGCCTAGCCTGCATGTCTCACCACGTGGCGAGGCGAAGTGCGTGAGAGGGCCGTCAGGACGAGGCGCGAGCCGCTTGGCGCGCGCAGGCGTACTTGAACCGTACGTTGAGCACGGCAAGCAAGCGCAACGAAGTCCTGGCGGTCGTATCGCCTGCTTCGGCCGTCGGGTGGTGAGACATGCAGGCTAGACACCTCCAGAGTGCCGCCATTAAGATGGCGGTGCTCGATGATCAGATCTCTGCTGTTCGGCGGTTGCAAATTCTCATGTCGATCCGTGTTCTCGCGCTCTTCGTCCTTCCGTTTCTGTTGACCGTCTCGCTGCGGGCGCAAACCGCCACAGCCTCGTTGCGAGGACAGGTGACGGACCCTTCCGAGGGCATTCTCGTCGGCGCCCTCGTGACGATTACGCACCTCGAGACGGGTAGCGTGCGCGCCCTCCGCACGAATCGCCGGGGATACTATGCCGCTCCGGCGTTGATTGCAGGCGCTTATCGGCTCGAGGTCGAGATCGACGGGTTCAGGAAGCTGCGCGAAGAGGGCATCGAACTCGCCGTCGGCGAAAGCGCCCGCCACGACATCCAATTGACCGTCGGCGCCGTCTCCGATGAGATCATCGTGACCGCGCCGCTGATGACGCTGGGGGCTGACTCTTCCGCCCAAGGCACCGTCATCCCCAACAACTACATTGTCAACCTGCCCTTGAATGGCCGGAGCTTCATTGACTTGGCGCTGCTGGTGCCGGGCGTATTCCCCAGCGCCGCCGGCTCGGCGGGTTCCGAGCGCGGGCGCTTCGCCTTTCAGTCGAATGGCGGGCGCGAAGACGCCAACTCCTATCTGTTCGACGGCGTCTATGTCATCGACCCCGTTCTGAACGGCATCTCGCTGAGTCCCTCGGTCGACGCCATCCAGGAGTTCCGTATCCAAACCAGCAACGCCGATGCCGGCTTCGGCCGGCAGAGTGGCGGACAAGTCTCCATCCTGCTCAAGCGCGGCGGCAACGAGTTCCACGGATCTCTCTATGAGTTCCTCCGCAATGACGCTCTGGACGCTCGCAACTTCTTCACCGATCCCTCTCAATCCGCGCCCACCTTGCGCCGCAATCAATTCGGATTCGCCTTCGGCGGACCGTTGCGCAAGAACCGCAGTTTTTTCTTCGCGGACTACGAAGGGCTCCGGGAACGGCGAGTCATTACACGGACCACGAATGTTCCGACAGCCGCGGAACGGGCGGGTGACTTCTCGCAGAGCGTTTTGCCGCCGCCGATCGATTTCACGAGATTCCAGCCGTATCCCAACGGGCGGCTGCCCTATTTCCATCCCGTGGGCGCGAACATTGCGAATCTGTATCCGCTGCCGAATCGCGATGTCATCGGACAGAACTATGTCGGAGCGCCTACTCAGCGTGATCGCAGTGGCCGCTTCGACGTGCGGTTCGACCAGTCGATCGGCAAGAGCGGCACGCTGACCGGACGCTACAGCTTCTCGGACCGCGACCGTTTCGAGCCCTTCGCGGCTGCATCCTTCTCCTCGGTCCCCGGTTTCGGCAATGATGTTTCCGGCCTGAGCCGGAACGTGATGCTGGGCGAGACCCATTCGATCGGCTCCGCGTGGATCAACGAGTTCCGTTTTGGATTCAACCGCATCTCCGGCCGCACCTTCCATGAAAACTACGGTCGCAGCATCAACCAGGAGGTCGGCCTCCCCGATTTCGCTACGCGCAGGCGCGACCTCGGTTTGAGCTTTATCAATGTCACGGGCTTCTCTTCTCTTGGCGATGAATACAATAACCCCCAGGACAGCACGGTCGACAGCTATCAGATCTTCGACACCATCAGCCACGCGCGCGGCAATCATCTACTGCAGTTCGGTTTCGAGAACCGCTGGATCAGCCAGGACGCCTTTCGCGATATTCAGGCCCGCGGCTTGATCAACTTCACGAACTTCGCTTTCACCCGCAACGCCTTGGCCGATCTGTTGCTGGGCCTGCCCACGCTGACCGGAGGTGCGGTCTCCGACAACCCGCAGGCCTTGCGCACGTCGACTTCAGGCGGGTTCGTCCACGATAGCTGGCGGGTGCGGCAGGATCTTACCCTCAGCCTGGGTCTCCGCTACGAGTTCAATACGCCCGCGCATGACGCCCGGAACGCCGCCTCGATCTTTGACACGGCCTCGCAATCGATCGTCCGCGTGGGAGAGAACGGTGTCCCTCCCTCCGGTTACCACCCTGACGCCAACAACGTCGCGCCGCGGTTCGGCTTGGCCTGGAGTCCCCTCGGCACGCGCAAAACGGTGATCCGGGCTGGGTACGGCATTTATTACAACGTCGCCCCGCTCGCGCCGGGACAAGGGATTTACTTCAACCCGCCCTTCTTCAACTTGCAGCTCTTCTTCCCCAGCCCCCAGGGGATCATCACCATTGACAACCCTTGGCCCCGCGAGCTGCAGGCGCCGCTTCCCCCGAGCGCGTTTACCTACGACCGGAACCTGAGCACCGGATATGCGCAGCAATGGAGCTCGACCGTCGAAACCGACCTCGGCCACGGATTGATCCTTGACGTGGGTTACTTCGGCGCCAAAGGGACCCGGCTGCTGAGCGCCCGCGACATTAATCAAGCCGATGCCTCTCCGCAGATGCCGAATCTGCGGCCGAATCCGTTCTTTCTCAACGTCGAACAGATCGAGACGGCCGCGAGCTCGATCTACCACAGCTTGCAGATGCGGCTGCAGTGCCGCCTGCGCGGCGGGCT